>NZ_JBYNWB010000002.1:0-52765 GCF_057784645.1 Bacillus sp. LQ16 | reverse complement strand
TTGATACTCTGATTCCAGCGCTTCTACATCTTGCAATGTCTTTACATTATTGTTAGCCCATTGCTTTAAGATTCCCTCAGCATATTTCCATTTCTTTTGCTGCTTTAATGTGCGTTCCATAGCAGCTATAACAAGTTCTTCACTAGTATCTTTAACCCATTGTTCTATGCTGTCTGCCATGAATGGGTTTAGCATTCCAATGTTATTTTCATAAAAAGAGTAGGGATTCTTACTACTACTACTTTTTGTTAAATTAGTATTGTTAAGATTAGTATTGTTAGTGTTTCCCTCAGACACTACCCCTAGTTTCTCTGGGACACTACCCTGGTTTCCCTCAGACACTACTAGTTTCTCTGAGACACTAGGTGTAGGAAGGACATAATAAATATTGGATAAGTTATTACCTTGCCCATCTTTCCTATTAACTTTTTGAATGTAGCCTTTTTCCTCTAAAGATTTGATACATTGCACTATTTTTTTTCTTCCACATCCGACTTTCTCAGCTAAAGTTGTTAAGGAAGGGAATGCTGATTGCGTATCTCGATTTGCATGTCTTACGATTACTGCGTAGGCTTTAAATTCGTAAACATCCAAATCACAATTGTCTATTGCGTCATTCTCTATCATGAAAAAACCTTTTCGTTTATCAATAAAATTCATTTAGTTCACCTTCTTCATCCAACACTCGTAGCTGACATTATCCACGTAGCCGATTGTTCTAAATTCATGTTTCCCTTGAAAACTTCTACCACTTTGTTCATAAAACTTACCGCTTTTATATACTGTTTTGATTTGTGTTACGTAGTCATAACCTCGTTTTTCCAAATCACGAACTGCTATTAACATTTCTTTCATTGATCCACGTCTTACTGGCACTTGGAACATCACGCATTCTCCCTTTCGCATAACACTATATCGCCTTGAATTTCAATGATTTTGTATCCTGGATAGCGATCAGGAGTGATGTACTCAATCGCCTTCATTTTCACTTCTCTTTCGTTTTTCACGTCCTCCCATACCCATGAAGGAAGGACGACTTTTGATTGATTTTTATCTAACATAGGCTTTCACTCCTTATTTACTTGAAAGAAACGACTGTGATATAATAAAGCTACAAATATTGCGTCGTTTCATGAACCAGTCGATTAGGGGTAATCGACTGGTTTTCTTTTGTTTTGATGCTTTCGCGCATCGGAATATTCAGGAACTCATTTACTAGGTGGGGGATACCGTTAAATCCCTGAATATTCCGACAAGCAAACGCTTGTCCTATTTAGCTAGAGTTATAAACTCCTTATGCATTTCCTCAACCTTATTTGCGCTGTTATGTATTCCTCTAGCTCTTAAATCGCGTATCATTTTGATGATGTTCGCTTTGTCTTCCTTATCCTTCTGCTGTTTATCCATCAATTTTCATCCCTTATATACCGTCTATCTATCCAATCCATTAAGCGAATGAATCCCGCGACCAAGATAAATATAACCAGAATCATTAAATGTGATAATGTGCTTTCTTCCATCATTTAAGCCGCCTCCTTATACTAATCTTGGGCGCCAAGCGTTTATGTAAGATAAAGCTTCTTCGAAGTCTTTTTGGCGAATGTTACAGTAACTATTTACAGCAAATGCTGCTTTTACGTCTTTCCATATCGCTGAGAATAATTTCTTTTTGTTATCATGGACTGTCGTGTTAACTGTTCCATCATCCCAAAGCTTGTACACTCTACGTCCAACTGCATTTTTAATTGTTAACTGTTGCCCATAATCTACTGTCAATCTTTCATCGAAGAACGTTTCTAGTTTTTCTACACGTTTATTAAGTTGTGTTGTTCCTGTTGCAATAAGTTCAATTTGGCTAAATGGATCTTGTTTTCGTAATGAATTTTCCATTTCTTCAAATCGAGTTACATACGCTGCAGTGAAAAGTATTCCTTTTTCACCAGTTAACTTGTTAGCTACCATATCGCATCCTTTTTTCGTTAATAGGTAGCATCTGTTTTCTTTACCACTTCCGTCTTTGTAGCTATCCGGAATAAAGAAATCAGCTGGACGCATTTTTGCGTTTAGTAAAACGTTATAAAAATTATCAATACTTCTTATTAAATCCGAATGACGTTTATCAACCATTTCAGCTACTTCTCTACTTTCCGCTAACAATTGTCCGTCTTTATTAATTATTTTCAATTCATTCATTTGGTTTACTCCTCTCCTTTTTGTAAATCACAGGTTTACTCTAATTGTTAAAAAAAAGTTCTTTCGGATCTTCCTCAAGAGCTACTGCAATTTTATATGCTAAGTCTATTTTTAATGTTCTTTTGTTGTTTTCGATATACCAGTAGTGCATTTTAGTGATTCCGACTTTATCGGCAACGTCTTGGCAAGACATCCCTTTTTCTAGTCGTTTAAGTTTTAACTGATGCAAGTTATTTCCTCCCTTCGTTGCCTGTGATTTCATTATAAGTAAACCTTAAGTTTATTTCAAGTACTTTTTTCAAAAAAACTCGAATAAATTTTATCTTGTGGTAAACACTATGTTTACTTTATACTTTAGGTATCATAAACACTTTAGAAAAAGGGGACGTTAATATTGATCGGGGAAAAGATTAAAGAACTCAGGAAGAATAGTAAGATAACGCAAGAGCAATTAGGTAATGCTATTGGCGTATCTAAGATGGCTATTTCTTATTTTGAAAAGGGTAAAAAATCACCTGGGCGAGAATCATTAGAAAAAATAGCAGATTATTTTGGAGTAACTACGGATTATTTATTAGGGAGATCAGAAGACCCTGAACTAAATGAAGAAGAAGATAAAGTTGTATCTGAAGAAGGAAAGAACATACTGGCAATAATAGAGAGCCTTCCAGAGGATGAACGAAAGAAAGCTTGGGAACAATTAGAAATGTATGTGACTTATATGCAAAATAAAAAGAATGACTAATCAAAGAAGACTACCTTACGCGGCAGTCTTCTTTTTTATGTATTTGGTTTTTCCTTATATGATTCATCAAGGACAATCTTTAAAATATCCTCCGCTTTAGGATTCCCCTGTTTTAACCCTAATTTTGCAGCCATTCTCACTAATTGCTCTTTCGTCATCCCCAACATCCCCCAATATCTTTATATTAGTTTGTGAATAATTCACAATGATTCTATAAAACTTTATTTTCAAAAATACAGAACTTCCCCAGAAAGCACGAATGCGATTGCCCATTTTATAGGCAATCGCATTCTATATTTATATTCAGCTGTTAAATTCCGCCACCGCCCGGATCAACCATCATACGTTGAACCTCAGGTTTCGTATCTTGAGCTTTAGATTCGTTATTTTGATTATCAGCAGAGAAAGTGAAAAGTCCTGCTAATAGTAAAATAGGTAAAAGAGCTATAATTTTCTTCAATTATTTCACCTCTTCTCATAAGTTAATTATACCATTTTTTCAAATAAGACCCAAGTATAATTTGGGTAATTTGGCATAAAAAACGTTACCTATTTCCTCAAATAATTCTAATGACTTTTTAATTAAATTTAGATCACCTTTAGCAAGGCCCATGTAACAAAGTTGAAAGGCTGATAGTCCTTTACTTTTCTCTAATCCTTCCAAAATCTCGATTGCAGATTTTTTATCCCCTTGTTTAATGCATAAGTAAGCTTTCTCTGCTGGATGTATTTCAACATCTATATTTTCAACATCTTTGTTGTGATGGATCTTGAGGAACATTAATGTGTACTCTATTAATTGTCTTTTTACTTTTAATCCAGGATTAAAGGTGTCACCTAAACACATTAATGATTTTTCTAAATATTTCTTTGATAAATTATAGTCTTCAAAAATATATGATTCACCCAAATTACAATAAGCGTTCGCTCTTTGTAAAGCGTATTGCGGATCTTCTCTACAAATGAACAATAAGTCTTCACACTTATTTCTCGTTTCAATTAAATTTCCTGAAAGTAGGTTTATAACACACAGCCATTCTTTCACCCTAATTCTAAAACAATTTTGGATAAACTTATTCTTTATCTTTTCTATTTTAAGATCTGCTGCACTTATATAATTTTTTAATAATCGATAATTTCCGATATCGTGTAGTGCATAGCACAATAAAATATCACTCATCACTTGCATCTCTAATGACTTAACTTTTTTTCTCTTTTCTTCTACCAGTTCAAGAAATTGTTTTCCATCTATTCTTTCTGCATTTCGTTTATAAAACAATTCGTACATTGCTGCCCATTCTCTATTTGTTGCATTCGTTGATTCTAACTCTTTAAGAAAGATATGCTTCAACATTTCAAATTCGCCACGTATAGCCGCGTATTCTAAAGCCTCCCGCAAACTTTCGTGCTTCCTAGCGACGCTAAGATAGTGATGGATAAAACCTCTTCTCTTTTCATGTTCTTCGTCATATAAAAGGATTAGAGTCTTAGAAAAATAAGAAAAACTCATTTCTCTTTTACCTTTGAAAAAGTCAGATACACCACTTGGACTAACAGACAGATACTTTGCTAATGTTTTATTTGTGATCCCTTTAGCAAACAAATCATCTTGTATTTTTCCTAAAACTGTTTGCATAACTTTGCTCCCCTTTTTTCGGAACAAAAGACACGTTATACCCATTTTGTTACATTTAGAGGAAAACGCGTCACTACATTCAAAAGATGTGTTATAATTTATGTAAGACTTGCAGTAAGTGTTTTCCCTACCAGATTAGGGAAAGCGGTACTATGGTGTTCGCTGCACCTTAGTACGCGCTGTGAGTCTTTTTTTACGTCCGTTTATTTTATTATTTTCATAATATCACATTTTTTCCAAAATTCAGTCGTGTAGTTATCTGATTTTTGTTGAGAAAGTTTAAAAACCGTTATATATCAACGTTTCTCAATTGACATGAAAATTAAATATGCAATTATGCATGTGATGTAATAAAGAACTCACATGCATATTTTACCACAAAATCGAACTTTTGTTCTATTTTATTTCAGTATTATGATTAATTTTCTATCATTATACTACATTAGACAATATATCTATCATTTATAGTATATCGATATGTCTATAATTATACTGATAGTATGAAAACTTTAGGTAAAACTTTAAAAAATCTTAGGAAAAGTCGTTCGCTTAGACAAGCTGACTTGGCTCATGAACTAAACCTTAGCCGTAGCCAAATTAACAACTATGAAAATGGTTTTTCTGAACCAGATCTTACAACTTTGTTTCGTCTCGCCTCCTTCTTTAATGTATCGTTAGATGCGCTTACTGGTCGCACTGACGCTACTGATGATGAAAGGCTACATAATACTCTAATTGGTGTTCAAAAAACGTATGGGGCGTTATCTGAAAGCCAAAGAGAGAACTTCTGTAAGCAACTTGATCATTATGTAAGGTTCTTAGGTGAGAATAATGAAATATTGTGATTTGATTTCATCATAAAAGAAATCTTTTCCAAAGGAAAGAGGTAAAATTTTACATAATTTTACCAATCCTACCAACAGGACTATTCGGTCCTGTTTTTTATTTTCTTTCGACAAAATATGACAAAATAGTTGTAACCGAATTTGTTATGCTTGTTTCAGAAATCTTACATTTTATAAACTGAAAGAGGTAATTACATGCGAGTATTATTAGCCATATTCTTTGTAGCCACTATTGCTTCCTTTGTACTTATGAGTAAAGCTACCAAGAACTATCAAAGTAAAGGGAAGTATCTTATTTCAGGTATAGTGTGTTTTATGTTGACCATAGTTTTTTATTACCTTTCTCCCAAAGAAGAAGTTAAAGACAAAGAAACTAAAACAGCTACTGTAGAAGTTAAGAAAGAAGATACTTCAAAAGTGCAGCAGGAACCAAAAGAGACTCAAAGCAAAGAACAACCTAAGGCAGACTTGAATTCCGATAAGACTACATATGAAAATGAAATCAAACCTAAAATTGATGCCATGATAAAAGAATATGATGAGATATGGAATCAAGAATGGCGACCTATATGGGCACAAGCTAGTAAAGATCCTAAATCGGTTAGTCCAAGTGCTTTAAAAGAAAAAATGGACATCGTTTCTAGTAGATATGATGATTTATCAAAGAAAAATACAAATTTAAAAGAGACTCAAAAAATAAATGATCCTATATTAAAAGAGAAATTGGATAAATTCAAAATTGAATTGGGTTTAGCAATCAATTATAGAAGTAATGCAGCTAGTGTCGTAACTCAATGGATAAAAGGACTAGCTCCTATGGAAAGCAGAATGGAAGAATCAAAAAAATCAGTTCAACTTTCCGATGAGAAATTACTTAGTGCAGTTGCAAACTTAACTGAAGTAGAATCAAAATTAGGTGTTAAACGCAAATAGGCACTCAGCAGAGTGCTTTTATTATTTTAATTTTGGAGGTTATTATGACACAAGAAAAAAGATACTCCCAACGTAAATTAGACGGTCTTCCAACGCCAGAAGAAATAGTTGTAGAAAGTTTATCTAAATACATAGAACTGTTTTCTAATCAAAATTTTAAAGATTACTTATTTAGGGGAGAACCGACTAATTATCCTGAAACTGTATCATCTGCGTTAAGAGAAGATACTATTTCATCTTCATTTATTCAGATGAAAAAACAATTTAAAAAAGAAGTTTGGCATAAGTTATCTTCGGATGAACGTACACATTTTACAGCTTTTTCCCAACATCACGGGATACCAACAAATCTCATCGATGTAACTACTTCACCATTAGTTGCATTATACTTCGCCTGTCAGCATTCAAATTCACACATAACAAACAATGATAATGAAACAGGATTTGTCTATTTATTTAAGAATGCACTTGTTGATATAACAGATGTTCTTCAAAAGTTCGAAGACGATAACCTATTAACATTGTTTGCTTATAACGAAGGTGATACTTTCCTTGATCTGTATTATTTATTTTTAAAATTCCAACTAAAATACCCTGAATTATTCCGTCAACATTTCGAAAACCTACATAAAGAATATCTCTCGTATTTCGAAATAAGTTTTACTGAAAACCCTATTCCTAATAATATCTTCTCTTACGAGGATTCGGATTATGGTATTAGCATGCACACATGCGCTTATGATTTCAAAAAAGACGACAAAAAACTAGAAAGAATATACGAACAAATTAATATTGTTTCTAGTGAAACATTTGTATATACAGCATATCTTCAAAATTTTTTACGAAATATATTAGAAAGTACTGAACCTGTTTTCTGGTTAGATATAATGCCTAATTTCAAATATGAACCAATATTAACTTTTGAACGCGGTCGTAATCAACAAGGATTATTTATATATCAAACTTACTTGAATTATACAGAATCAGTTTACAACTATAATGTTCTATCATGCCAAAGGGTTTGGCCAGATAAAATAATTGTCATTAAAGATAAAGAAAAGATTCTTAATGAACTTAATTTTATGGGAATTAACGAGAAATTCATCTATGGCGATTACGATAATGTAGCATCTTACATAAAAAGAAAATTCCAATAAAATATAGATTTGGTTAACCTTTACGATACATTTTAGTCCTGTTTTTTTATTTTCCTTCGACAGAATATAACAAAATTGTTGTAACTGTTTTTGTTATGCTTGCTGTAAATCTTACATTTTGAAGGGGAGTAAATTCATGGGGAAAAAGAAAAAAGAAAAACAGCCAAGTGAATTAGAACTTGCTAAACAAGCTATAGCTGCTAAGTATCAAAAAGAAAATGGCCTCACTCCTATTATCGTAACTGTTGCTCTTGGGGGAATTAAAACAGGATACGCTGCGGTTTCAAAAGAACACATTCAAACATTTACTTACGATAGAGATGCAAAGGATGTAGTTAGTATCTCTACACATCATTTTAGTGACTATACAGACGTATTTATTGATCATTATGCTATTAAATCTAACTTCGAGTTCAAGGGGATAAAAGATACATTCGTCTTTATTCCGAATGGTTCCGGAAAAGAAATAGAAAGCTTGATTAAAAGCTATACAGATATTGAGATACATAAAACTGAGCGTAAATGGTACCAAAAAATACTCGGATTCCGATCTGGAAACAAGATCAAAATGGTTATAGCTTCTTTAATTTACCTGGTCATTGTTGTTTCCATCTTTAATACGGTTACTGGAAAGAAAGAAGAACCGAAACAAGAAGTAAAACCTGCTGTCACTACAAAAACAGCTCCTGTAAAGGAAGAAAAGAAAGTTGAACCGAAGCCAATAGAACAACCAGTTGATAAGAAACAAGATAAAATTAATAAATTTAAAGATGATACTCAAAAAAAATTAACGGAAACCTATAAGAAGATTGATGGTGTTAATCCTACAGTATCTATTAGTGAAGATGGAAAACTAATCACTCTTGCTTTCGATCTAGATGCATACGCAAAATACGATAAGGTCGATAAAGAATTGTCTGTGTCCACTTTCAAAACATCTGCTGGACCATACGAAAGGTATAGAGGTACAGCATTCAGAGCTTATGGAAAAGAAGCCAATATCGCTAGCAAAGATGACATTGTGGTTAAAATTGTAGATTCATCTAATAATCAAGTGGTAATTGATGATGTAAGGGATTATAAGGAAGAACCAAAACCAAAAACTACTCCTGAAAGTAAGCCAGAAGAACAACCAGAACAAAATAATGTGGTGTATGAAAATTGTACACAAGTGAAAAAAGCTGGTAAGGCTCCAATTAAACAAGGAGAACCTGGATATAGTAGTAAATTAGACAAAGATGGCGATGGGATCGCTTGTGATAAGTAAAAGGCACTCAAAAGAGTGCTGTTATTATTTCTCAAGAAACAGTATACGTGGATATGGTAAAATTATATTTGCGAGATACAAATTATTAAAATTAAGATGGTTCAAGTCGGAGGAAGGCACCTTAAGGTGTCTTTTCTTTATATAGGGTGTAATATGATTAAATTATAGATCTTTCTAAAATATTATTTAGAAAGATCTATAATTTTTTTCAGAACAAAAACATTCTAAAATTAATTTGTTTTATTTATCTCGTTAGCTTCATTGAAAAAATCCACGACTGAATTTTTTATTGAGGATTTCATTGATTTTTTCATTTCACTTGTTGTATAAATATTGATTAAAACAATGGAGCCTTCATTCTCTTTAACAATCATACGCATTCTAGGCGAAAGTCTTAATAAGTAAAAATTATCTTCTTGATTTTCCATCGTAATTAATGGAGATTTTTTATAAAAACTTTTACTTTCAGGATTGTTCATATTCTTTATAAATCTCTGTAATCTATTTGTTTCGCTTGTTGTTAAATCCAAGTCCTTTATCTTTTCAATAAAATCTTGAGTAAGAAATATATCTTTATTCATTAACGTACCTCCTCAGATACTGAATTCTGTCTACTATTTAAACCTACTATATCCATCAATGCATCAACGCCAATATCACTTTGTTCATTAGATGATTGATTGATTAAATTAATTGCATATAACCTTTCTAAATTAGTTATTTTATCATTTACTGCATTAGAATGTATTTGAAATTGTCTATCAAACATCGCATCTAAAGATTCTCTAATAAAAAGGTTAACTTCATGTTTTATATTTTGAGTATATCGATCTTTGTTTATTTCAAAATTATTTGTAACTGTTTCTTCAATCTTTCGATCCATCAAACCATTTTCAAGTTCTAATAACAAAGTATTTTTGATTTGTTCACGTTGATCATCAACATATTGTAAAATTTGTTTTTTTCCAAAGTGCAATAGTATAAATACTAAACAAATCGCTACTGTAGTCCAGAAAGACATTAATTTATCTAATCGATGCCATTCAGGATTTAATTTCACATTAGCTTCAATCCCGATTATTACAGTCATAAAAGTCATAATTGCACCAAATATTTTCCCCACTTATTAAAACATCTCCCACCTATTAAATTTAGAATTATAATTTTAATAATAATAGATTTCAATAAAAAACAATATTGTTACTTCTACAAAACATTTACACATCGAATATAAATTTCACGTACTATATCTGATTGATAAAACCTAAATCCGCAATAAGGCCTATTCTACCAGTCGTTCCCTTATCCTCTAACCAAGTAAGTAGTAAATCTCTTATTTATTCTTCTATCTTAGTAAGTCATTCCCCCGGGTCTTAAACAATCTCATGTTTTTCATCATTTCTTCGAATTTAATATTGACTGAAGGTCTTGAGGGTTTTTATCATGTGGGAACGATTATGGAACACGGCTGGAAGGCAGATTTATCCCCTACTTTGAAAGACTACAAAAAAGTAATCGATCAAAATAGATGGATAAGCGTCTTGTTTTCGCCATGCGGTCACTTATAAGGTATCCGTATGTATAGACCCTGTTCACTCAGCGATTTTCACCGCATACATCCTTTTGCTATGGCTTGTCCTTGTAATATCGTCCCTACACGACAAACTGAATGTACTCCCTAGCACCGTAATGCTAACGATAACCACCCGAACCTTTTAGGGATTCGTCCCTGGGCACGTTCTCGCCCTCCCTCACCAGAAGAACAGGATTCCAATGAGGGTTGCTGTTTTTGTAGGCGCATACTCTGTACCCCCTGCACGACCAACAGCTAGCCACGCACGTAACACGTTCCCGCTATATGTATGGCAGCACGGAATTACGGCTTATCAGTTTTTATTTACGTGGTATCAGGCAATTCCACGCGAACAAAAAACAAAAAGGCATCTTCAATTCCTAAATGGCCTGCAGATCCACAAGACTTCTAGGTTTAGAGATGCCCGCTATATATCTTTTGACTACAAAAAATACAATTCTAGCATTTACTAGTTGAATTTTAGTCAAACAATAGATAAAATGGGTATATCAAAGAAGCCTCGTGAAAAGGCATAGCCGTTTAAGGTAAGTGTTGGTGCACTACTTAAACGTTAACACTGTCGTTGAATACAGTTTTTCTAGTCAAGTGGTGGTACACTTGCTAGAGTAAGTCATTCCCGCTATCGGTTGGCGCCAATAGCATATGGGAGTGGCTTTTTGTTTTGTGTTCATATTCAATTGTTTTGCTCAATCTATTTATGTAGATTTGATTTATCAAAATATGTTTTGTTTTGTAGAATGATGCTTGTTGTGTACTACGTTACAACAGGCTTTTTTGTTTGTAAATACCTCTATAAGCGTGTGTTTATCCTTTAATCTATTCAATCAAAGGATAAAAAGATACAAAGATAAAAAGATACATTTATCCTTAGATACAAAGATACATAGTTTCCCTTTATGTATCTTTAGATACAAAGATAAAAAGATAGAAAGATACAAAGATACATCAATTAACGTTGATTTAACAACTTTTTTGTTAAATACGCTGTACAAGAAAAATAGGGTTAATCTATTAAACATAAAAAAGATACATTTACCCTTTTACTTTTTGTACGAGCTCGTGTTATTATCAATTCGAGAATAAAAAGATAAAAAGATACATTTATCCTTTGTTACAATTATATTACAAATTTAAAAGGAGCGATTCCTGTGAAAAAAGGATACGTAATAATCAACGCCCAACAAAAAGGTGGAGTTGGAAAAACAACTGATTCGTGTATGGAATCTCTTGTGGCTTCTTTAATCTTTAATAAGAAAGTTTTATTTATTGATACTGACCTTCAAGGGAATGGTACAACATTCTTAGCGAAATCATTTAATATTACCGAAATGCAAAAGACTTTAATGAAGTGTCTTGAAGATGGAGACTTATCAGAAGGTATTGTGCAGCTTCACGAAAACCTAGACATGATTCCATGTGGATATGACATGAGGAAATACGCTGACTTCCTAATCGAAACATTCAATACAGTTGAAGACAGAACCTTTTACCTTTCTAGATTGCTAGAAAAAATCAAATATAACTACGATTACATATTCATCGATATTCCACCTTCAACAGATTTAAAAGTGGATAATGCGATGGTAGCAAGCGACTACATTATTGTTGTTCAAGAAACTCAACAATTTTCATATGAAGGAAGCCAACGTTTAATCTTTGAATACATCCAAACATTGGTTGATGACTTTGGTTCACTCGTAAAAATGCAAGTTGCTGGAGTACTTCCTGTATTACTGCAACAAAAGCGCGCCTTACACAAAGAAATCGTAAAAAGTACAATCGCTACTTTTGGTGAAGAGAATGTATTTACTACAATTATTAACAATCACGCGCGTTTAGAATGGTATCCACGAATCGGGTTACAATTTGAAGATCATCATGATAAGAGAATGCTAGCTTTATTCTGTGATATTTTCTGTGAATTAGAAGAAAGAATTCACCTTTTCGAAACCGAGGGAGATATTGAACCGGGATATAGATATACACAAAAGTATTTCGTAGAAAATAAACTTACTAAGTTAGGGAAGGGGATTGACATAAGTGGCTTTAATCAAAAGGGAAACACCGCAAGAACCGAAGATAACGCAATCTGCTAATACAGAGAGAAATGTTCAGAGTACCAATAATAACATCACGCCCCAAAAGAAAGTTTTAACAGCACAAGATAGAAAGAACATAAAAGTAACTCCGGAATCATTTAGCAAAATTAAAACCATTTGCACAATGAAGAGTATGAAGAATTATGAATTCATTGATGAAATTTTAGAGTTCTACATTGCTAATAATTTAACTGAGCGTGAGCAACGTATTTTAAAAAACATAACGTCCAATAATAAATAGCTTAAGTGATTACTAAATAGGAGTGGTACCTTTGGAAAATAAAAGTAAATCTTTTGTAGTAACTGTGACACCTATTGAGGAAAGTTCATCTTTAAATATTCAAAGTGATCAGACTAACACGAAAAAAGAAATACAGACACCAAGGAAACCAGATCAACGTTTAGTTCCTTCTAAAACTGCTAAAATTTCACCAGCCGTTTTGCTAAAGCTAAATACTCTTAAACCATTTATTCAGGAACAAGAGAGTATGGATAAAACATCCATAAACAACATCATAGATATTCTTGTTGAAAGTTATGTAGATACTCAACTGGTAAATCGACATTCTAAAGCATATAAAGATATGTACAAGCGTCTGTACGAGACGTTAGAAAATAAATAAAAGACAGAAGTGTCCTTGCTTTTAGGATGCTTCTTTTTTATTTGTTGTTATGTATCTTAAGATAAATGTATCTTTTTATCCTTTTATCTTTGTATCTTTAGATAAATCTATCTTTTTATTATAAGCAGGAAAAACAAATATTCCTGCTTATATATGGCACAAACTCTTTCCAGAACTAACACTAACTCATCGTTATAAGGCATTTATAAATTTAAAATAGAGGCACTTAAGTAATTAAATGATTCCAGCAGTTTTAAGAAATTTCATTTCCTTTTCGTATGTATTACAAGTATATTTAATTTCGAATAAAGGTATATTATGTGACTCGGCATAAACACGTTTTAATTTGTCATTCTCTACTTGAGACTCATATTGTGAAACACCCCCGAACTCATCTACAGGTTTATAATGCTGTTCACCTTGACACTCAATAAGGCATTGAATGCTATTATCAGAACCGAAAACAGCAAAATCATAACGTAACAAGTTCTTTTTCCCTACACCATATAAGTCCGGAAACTCAACTTCAACTCTATGTGCAACATTATGTTCTCTCAGTATTTTTATAGTTCGCCATTGAAATGATGAAATTTCATGACAATTACAATAAGCATCACAATAATATCCCTCTTTCGCTCTAGGTCCGTTTTTCCGTATCTTTATCTCAAAATCTGATGATTTAAATTTATGTTCTTTACCACACAGATAACAACGACATCTATATAACTTATATACTTTAACTTCACCACCATCCTTTGTTCGTTTGTTATGTACACTAACTGCTCCCTCATAATTCTCATCGATACATTCTAATATCTCTAATGATTCATGTGTGGTGTATAAATAATTAATATCATAGCTTTCATCTTTTACTCTAGGATATGAAGCTCTCCTTTTTCTCGCGTGTTCTTGTTTTACCCCACAATTATCCCCGCAATATCTATGTTTTTTTCCTAAAAAATACCTCTCAGGAAGAAAGTCTACTTTTCCACATTTACACCGACATTGGTAGTTCTTGTAAGATTTCCAAGTTTGTATATGTCTATCATAAACATCTACAGAATCAAAATTATTATCAACTTTTTCTCCATTTATAAACTTTTGTTTTTTTTGTTCTAGTCCTGCAATTTTCTTTTTTGCAACTTCTTCTTGAAATATTTCAAAACCACCGATTATAGTAATACATCCGTGTCTATGTCCAATAGGCAATGCGCTATCCATGTATTTCAATCCTCCTCCATTTGTAATAAGTTCACTAATTTCCTGACGTACATATCTTTATAGTTTCATTTGTGATTTACAATATAAACCCCAAATGATAAATTATTCAAGATTTTTTAACGCATACTCCATATACACCTCTAGTCAACATAAACTCTAATTATCAGTATCAAAAAAAAAGTGGATCCCTATTCTCAAAAGGAATCCACTCGTTCTTTTTCTACAATTCTATTTTTATACGTTCCTCTTCTTATGCTCACCAAAACTTCCACCACGGCTTCTTCTTCTCTTTCGTAGCAGCAACCTCATCCCGAAATTCCTGCATCAACCTCTTCGTTTCCTGCATCTCACGAAGTGTCTTCATAAGCGTCTCATCCCGCGCTTCCAATCGTTTTTCCACTCGCTCATTATGCGCTTCTACACTCGCTTTGATTTCCTCGTTGCTCTGCTTCGCCTGCTCACTTAATCGCTTCTCCATCGCTAACATACTCTGATTCATTTCCTGCGCCATAACGCTGTACTGTTCCTGTAATTGCTGTTTAATGTGGAATGGCACTAAATCCGTTTCCTCAGCCTCTTCTTGAATCAGATCCGGATTAACCTTCTCTATTTGCTGCACAATCATCTTCGCTGCCTTCTCTAGCGTCATACCGTCATGCTTGCTGAGTTCAATTAATTTTTCAATCACCATAATGTCATTGTTTGTGTATTGGCGTCTGCCACGATTATCTTTCTTTACAGCGAATCCTTCTCGCTGTAATACTTCCATGTACTTTCTAAGGGTGCTATCAGATATTCCTAGTCGTTTGTATACTTCACTAGCGGAATAAACAATTTCGTCCGTCATAACGTCACAACACCTCCTAGTGACAGTATTCCATGATGGTTTAAAAATTCCTGCAAAGAAAAAAGCCCTATAATATAGGACTACTAAAACAAATCTTTTTCTGAAATATCCTTCCCCCATACTCCATAATCATACGAGAACTCATTCGCCAAAAATTCCTTATAACACTCATCGTGATGGATGCCGAATTCCGAACTATTTATTACCCATTCCCCTTTACGAATTTTGTTTTTGCACCATTCACATTCTGTTTTCTTTTTTAAACCATTTTTCGAAGAATTAGTTGGTAACATAAGATACCCCCCTTTATTTATATCGCTTTAGCAATCTCAACAAGTAATCTCATAAATAACGGAATCATTTGAACTACAATATAACCGATACCTGCCCTTGAAATAAGGGAGAATCCCCGTTCCTGACTACCAACCATAATGAACAGACCGCCGCATAACGCTACAACGGATGCTATCGGATAGGACACTGCTTTAATCAAGAAAATAACTGGTTCAAATGCATTTACAATACGATTGTACAGTTGGCCATCTATATAATTCTTTATTGTCCCGTCATTAGACTGCACATCTTTAAATACTTCATTCACATCTGGACTATTTCCATCAGCAAATACATGGGGAATATCTATAATATTGCTGAATATAATAGCACTACCGATCACAATACTTATTCGCGCCGCCACGGGTGCGTATTTTTTTGCTTTCTTTTTGAACAAGCTCCACTTTTTCTTTGCCCCATAGTTACCATCCATAAAATCCTTGATGCTCATTGTCTCCGCTGCCATATGGACCATCTCCCTGTTTTTAATGGAAATCAGTAACTGTGAATATGTTGCAATCCAATCCTTCGCAAAGTTTCTGTAGTTGTTTTCTGCGATATTCCGTCGTGGTGTACCAAATAAACTTAGGTGTCTTTTCAAATACATTGCATTCCATCAATTTGCGATACTTCTGCATCTTGATACGGTTCGCGCTCATCTTTTGTTCATGATCCACCTCTACAATGTGATAACGGCCATTATCTGTGAATAGTGCATCCGCAATTATAGAAACAATACCTTTCACATTCATCTTCACTTCCTGCTTCCACGTCTTCGGGCATTCATAAGCGATATAGATGTCATTTCGCATAATGTAGTGGCGGAATTGATTCGAGCGTTTGAGTATTTTCTTACTCCCAATCCGTTCGCGCCCTTCTTTGTTAAGGTAATAAACTTTCTCCCCATCCCTAAAGCTAGACACATATTCTTCAATCCCCTTCATAACACGAGAAGCGTTTCTGTCACCGCCAAGATCATGAAGTACCTGGATTTGCTTCCTGCTAAGAAAGCCGAGTTTCTTCAAGCTCAAGAGTATACTTTCCGTTCGCGCTTCCTTCATTGCTAACTTTTGCATTTTCATGCTCCTTTCTCGCTCTGATATTGATGTGTGGCTTTATGATGTTATCAATCTGCTTATTATCGATATAAACCGTCTGTAAGACCTTCTTCTCATTTGTTTGGTATATTGCCCTTCCTTTTATGTTAGGGAGACTCTCTGCGCCGCCCTCGTCTAATACAGCACGGCTCCCTGCTTCTGTCTGCAATCTAAAGCAAACACGAGCACCAATGTTTTGACGCAGTTGTGACGGCATGGCGCTATTCGTCGGATATTGGGTTGCATATATTAAACGGAATCCAGCCGCCCTGCCACGACGACCAATATCAACAATAATGTCCTGGCACTCCTGGTATGGCGCTATATCGGCTGCTTCATCTACAATGACAAAGTACCTAATTGGATCACCAGCTTCTTTTATATCTTCGTATCCTTTTTCTAGTAAGTATTCGTTTCTAGCATTCAGTTTATCTTGCAATTCTCTTAGAGTCTCTAGGGCTTCCTGTGGGTTCTTCGCAATTGATTCGACCTGATTTAAGAATCGGTATCGGTTGAAAGAGAGACCACCCTTCAAATCTATAAGGAATAGCTTTATATTTTCTGATTGGTTGCGTACCAGGGATGTAATGATAAGCTTTAGTACATTTGATTTCCCCATATCCGTCATGCCGGCAGAGATCATATGTGATAACTGGTCGAAGTCGTGTTTTACTAATCCATCCCTTGTATAACCAATAGGTACTTCCCAACCTCTACATTGCTTCATCATCTCTTCTTCAAATTTCACGAAATCAGGAATCCCTTTCTCGTAAACTCGTATTTTAAGTAACCCATCGTAAGACAGCTCAATTTCCTTTCTAACGAGTTTTTTCTTGTTTATGATGTTTTGTATTTGTTTTAAGATATCTTTTCGCAGTCGAAGAGATTTGAAGTCTTGTAGTTTGAAATCATAAACTTTGCTCTTGTGATTTAATCCATCTTCTAAATGTTGTATCTTTTGTTCAAAATCGGAGAAGCTAAGACCGAGCGGAATCCTATACGCATATTCAACTCCCCATTCATTCCTCGTCTTACGGAGTAGCTGTATAGTCCTGGTCTCTTTTCCTTCTTTTACTTTTAATCCGCAGTTCGCACATATCCTTTGAATTTTAGAGGCATCATTTGTTGCTCCTTTTTGATGCATTTTTGATAGAAAGACTACACCACCAACTGCCGCTGAACTTACTAACTCAAATATCACAAACTCACACCACCCCTCATGTATGTTTTAGCAAAAACAGTCCTTGTTAATTAGAAGAGAGAATAATAGCTATGAATCATTGAAAATACTAATCTTTCAATGTCTTAAGTAGTATTCCGTGAGCGAATTCTATTCAGAATAGGTGAAACGAAGTTATAAAAGGCTAGCAATTTGGAACTGAGAATCGCAATTTGTTTAGTATGGTAAAAGGTATTTCATACGGTTTGTTTGATATGCATCTTTTTTTGCGCTCGTATAAAAAAGTTAACTCTTGTACATGCTGTTTATTGAGGTGACAGTAATGTTTGATTGGCTAAAGTTAGGGAAAATAAATAGGAGTAAATTTGGTAAGTGGTTAGATCGTCAGGGGATTTCTCAAGCGGAATTAGGTGAAAAATCAAAATTAAGCAGAGCAACGATTTCAAAATTATGTAATGACCATACATATAGACCGAAATTTTCAACTGTAGTTCAAATCACAAAAGGATTAAAAAAGTTAGGGAAAAACATAAAAGAAGATGAATTTTGGATGTAGCTTCACTTAAACGAGTGAGGCTATTTTTATACTTTTAAAAGAACGTACGTTCGTGTATAATAAACATAAATTACACGAATCGGGGGAGCATCATGGAAAATCAAAGATGGGGAACACCTAAATTACGCGGGAGGGGCATGGTCAAATGGATGCCGTTCGCTTCAATTCCAGAACAATACGAAGAAATTAGAGGAATACTTAGTAATTTAAATAAAGTTCCGAAACCAATTGTTACTGAAGATATGAAGGAGCAACTGCAAATCGGTCTTATGCAATCGCTACAAAACAAAGAAGAAATACATATCTCATACTATCGTGACGGAATGGTGCAAGACATGTACATAAATGTATTACATATCGAACCGATGACAAGAACTGTATACTGTACAGATGCTTTCGGTTTGAATACTGAGTTTAAGTTTGATGAATTGGTGAATATAAACTGATTAAATATAGTCAGTTTTTTCATGTGAATAGATTATGATTGGTTTAGTATACATAAGTTACGGGGATGCACTAAAGGGGGCATAGTTTTGGATAATAAGGAAGGGGACAAATCGGATGATTTAAGTATGTTTTTGGGAGCAGGTTGCTTTATTGTAATACTTTTATTAATTGGGTTTGGGATATTCGGAATTATAGGCGCTCTTATAGAAGGGAGCGACACTGAGGAGTACAACAACAATCCTTACACTGAAGACTTTGATGGGGATGGAATTGGTGGAGATAAGGATGATCATGACTATTATCATAAAAATGTAAAATAAGCCGCCCAATAGGACGGCTTTCGTTGTTTACTTTTCAAATTTTACATATCCACCTGAAACCCATTGGTCACTACCGACATTATACCAACCATCTCTACATCCCCAAGTTTGATATTTTTCTCCTTGATACACATTTTTCACGATTCCATAATTAGTTCCTGGACCAGTGCGAACGCGTAACACATCAGCCGTAATAGTCACGACACCAACGCCATCATTTGAAGGCTTCGAAGGTTCTGGTGCACACCCTCCAGTATAATTAATATATGATGGGTCGTTATAAACCCATTGCTCACCGCCGAGGTTTAACCATCCGTTCGATTCCCCAAACACTTGATACGGTTCCCCTTTTCCTAATTGGCGAATAACTCCGTATCCAGTACCAGGTCCTTTACGAAGGTTAACATTATTCCCTTCAATATATGCAATGCCTGTCCCACTGGATGATGGTGGAGTAGGTGTTGGAGCTACGTTATTACTACCACCGCTATATGCATTTTGGACTCTTTCGATAAAGCTATCCCAACGTCCTTCCGCTAGCATACGATGAGGACAATACTTTCCGCTCCATGATTGGTGTGTGCGAACTTTGCTAATTGGAATATTGTACTGTTTCATTAGTTGAGCTACAACAACAGCTGCATTATCTTCTGCTTTATAATATCGTTCTCCACCATTTAAAGAGTAGCAAATTTCAACCCCAATAGACTTCCGATTACCATTTCCGCCACCATCGCCACAATGCCAAGCGTTACGTTCTAAAGGAATTCCTTGTACGGCTTCTTTATCATCTACCGCAATATGAAACGAGACTTGGTTATCATTGCGAATCATATAAGATACTTCGTTTTCTGCTGTAGCGTCGTTGTACGTATTGTGAACTGTGATAAATTCTGGAATCATTGTGTAAGGACATTTTGTACCATATTTACTTAGGTCAACTAGTTTTTTTCTGATTTCCATTATTCAACATCTCCTTTTTCGTTTTGGTCGGTAGCATCTCCATGACTTGTCCAAATACCTAGCGCAATACCGAATAAATAAACAGCTTGCTGTACCTTTTCTAAATTACCTTCAAATCCAGTTACTCCGAATACTGATAAGATCAGTCCAAAGCATGAAAAAAGCGCAACCCATGTTTTCCAGTTGCGCAAACGTTTTAAAATATTTTCTTTTGTTAGTGGCATTGTTAATTCGCCTCCTTTTCTAGATTATCTAAACGCTTATGTGCTTGTTTAGCACTTTCTTCAACCCTAGTAATACGTTCACCAAATGAAACCATCTGTCGTTCACTGGCCTTTTGATCTATGCGAATATCATCAACACCTTTGCTGATATATTCTAATTTCGCTTTCATTTCTGCCCCTTGCTGACCATCTGATTTAATTTCTTTTGAGCGATTAAGTGAGTAAGAAAAATACCCAATTAATGCTGATGCGATTGCGATAAGTACTCCAATTTCAATTGTCATAACTTCACTCCTTTTTACGTAATAAAAAAAGACACCTTTGTGTCCCTACTTAAAACAACTAACATCCATACCAAATATATCTGCAATATCATTCTCACTACGATCAGATAAATAAGATTCTGTTGTTGATACGTCACTGTGATTAGCAAGTGACTTTAATTTTTCAAGTGGTATACCTTGCTCACGTAGATTATCAAGCCTTGAATGACGGAAAGCATGGGGATTAATCGAAATTGTTTTACCTTCCTTATTACTCAACATACCGGATAAAATTTCACACCAGTAATTAAAAGCGCTTTTATTGACTACTCTTTTCTGGCCATTGCTATACTTCTTTACAAATAGCTGACTAATATTATCTTCTCCTCTATCCCCAAGGTACTTCGAAATTAATAATCTAGTACGTTCGTTATAATACAACCTAAATTTCTTACTTCTTTTTCCAATAACTGTATTTGTATAATATCGTTCATCCAATCCGTCTTTTAATACCTGATGCACTTCGTTCTTTCTTGCTGCACTGTAATATGATATAGCGAGATATACAGCGATAAGTATCTGGTTCTGTTTATCCAGTTCATCTAGTAACCATTCAATCTGTGATTCTTTTAAAAATGTGATTTCTCTAACTGGATTTTTCGGTAAACCTTTTACCCTGGAACCAATATTAAACTCATAATCATAATCGTCGTCATCTGCACAAAACTCTAGTGTGGACCGTAATGCACTCATTAATCCATTTACACGAGCATTAGACATGTCCATTTCTTGAAATACAATACAGAGATTACGAATGTCTTTTCTTGTTAGTTCTGTGATTCTTTTATTATCAAAATGCTGATAAATTAAATACATTATGATTCTTAAGTCCCAACGATATTGCTTTAATGTACTCTTCGCTTTTCCTTGTGATTTCTTTTCAATCAGGAAGTCCCTAACTAGGTTCTTATTATCTGAACTAACGTGTTTATCATAAATTACAGGATCTATAATTCGTTTCAATATAATTAACACCTCCTGATAAAATAAAAAGAATAAATTATTTCTGCTCTGTAGGTTCCGTTTCTTCACCAGTTTCTTTTGATGGTTCTTCAGTTGTTGGCGGTGTAACAGGGTCTGTTGGTTGCTCAGGTTCAGTTACGGGTGGTTGTTCTGGTTCTTTCGGTTCTTCTTTCACTGGGACCACCTGCTTCACGTCGATTCGGGAGAAAATATAATCACCAATTACAACCGTAATGGTATTGCTGTTGTTCAATTGTTCATTTAAGTAGATTGGATCATAATCATTTGTTACAATCTCAATCTCTTTCCCACCGTTTGTATGAACCTTTAATTTTTTAGTGCCTTCTGCAGTAGGCAAATTGATTGGTAAAATACGTTTTACATCAATTCGTTGGATAATAAAATCACCGATAAGTACGGTGATTAGGTCGTTACTATTCAATTGTTCGTTTAGCACCTGTGCATCGTATTTTTCTGTTTGTACTGTGTGTTTTAATCCGCCTTGTGTGTGAATTTCAATTGTTTGCATATGTTATCCATCTCCTTCATTATTTTTTATCATTTATCTTAATACGTACCGCCACTTCTGGACTGAATAAACAACCGTCCTGTAACAGTAGCATTAATTCTAGCTAAACTATCTGGTGTAATTTTAATCTCAACATAACGGCCACGTTGAAGTTTACCATCAGAATCCTTTGCTAAATAAGGAATCAAATTAATATCTTGTCCTCTTATTGAATCAAAAGGTAATGTATTCCCATCCACTTCAATCGTTACTTTTGAAGGGGTTTGATATAATTCGAAAATGCCGAACTCAATTTCGTGTGTATGATCCGGCAAAGTTATGCTGTGCGTATGATTTGGAATGCTGATGTCGTGCGTATGGTTAGGAATGCTAATGCTATGGTTGTGATTCGGTATGCTTATACTGTGACTATGATCTGGCAATGTAATATCATGTGTATGATCTCCGCTAGAACCATGAGTGTATAAGCTTGCCCCAGTCCCTTTTGCGTAAAATGAAGCCGCTGTAAATCTTCCAGGATCAGAAAAAGCTGTATACAATCCTATTGTTGCAGGTTCAGCAGGAACAATTCCGCCACCATGAAACATCTTATGAACATGGTCGCCTCCGCCACTTGATGCCCTCACTGTACCGCCACCAGCACTTGTTGAACCAACAGTCGCACCTCCTGAAGTTGTGGAACTTACATTAGCGCCTCCAGCTTGGGTTGAACCTACAGTAGCTCCACCAGCTGAAGTCGAACCTACAACAGCACCGCCACCTTTAATAGCACGTTCGTATGCCCTAAATCTTAATATCTCAAATGTCAGTAACAATTCATTCACATTTTTTACATCGTTAGGTATTTGAAACCTAATGATAGCTGGATGTTCAGGGTCGCAATTATCTTGGAAATCTCGACTATCAATATTCGTCGTCCCTTGAGAATACACTTCGTTGACTCTCTGTCGTTTCTCAATATCAGCTTGTATTGTTCCTAAATCAGTTACCTTATTTTCTAATACAAGTTTTACATCTAGCGGATTCCCTGTGACATCATCTTTTGAACGATCCATTACACGTAAATCTACTGATATATTGAAATCCTCATCATACAGACGTACTAGCTTACCAGTCTCATACTTTTCTATTTTGTATGGGTCAATCAATTCGTAATCAATTGCATCAATTTCATAAGTAACTTTCGGCATACATGCTTTTAGCAACATCGAATTTGCTGAAGCGTAAAGTGATTGAGCATCTTCAAACCTTCTATCTACCCATATATAATCAAATCCATCGTGTAATTCTCTGACAAATTCAGGAGCATCTATATAAGGAAGACCATTATTAACGCTTTTAATTGTAAGTTGGTTTACACCTTCGCCATAACCCAGTGGATAAATCCTTGTCATAACATCTTTAGCTTCTACCTTTCGCTTAATGCCCTTCATATTCTTCCGGTATCGGAGCTCACCTGTAATTTCTTCAGAATAACGAATTATGTTTAAAGTCCAAGGATAAGACGAATCATCCCAAGTCCACTGGAATTTCTCATCAAATGGCTTCGGTATGCTATATATAGGTCCTAATAACGTATCTTCATTTTCCCAACTATATGAAAAATATTTTGTGAAATCACATCGACCGAGTTTCCAATGCTTTATTCTTTGTTTGCTAAGGAGATACTCGATATTCTCTCTTGTGGTTAAATTAATTCTTTCGTGGTAACCAAAAAGCACGCTGTCCATCAGTGTAGATAAAACGTGCTCACAGTCATAAGTAATTATTTTTTCATGCACTTCTCTTTCTTCATCACTATCCATAATACGGAACATGCCGATGCGTTTACCATTATCGAATATCTCCACGTAATCAAACGTTTCAATTTCTTCTCGCTTCGGATCGTTAAACGGCAATGAAAAACCCGCCGTCCAAAGTTCGTTTAGTGGCGGGTTGTACTTTATATTATATGCATTCTCAAGAAACGCCTTGAGTTGCATTTGTTTATCATATAGTTTCAGCAATTTATCACCTTCTTAAAAATGCCTAGCAAAGTGTTTTGATGAATTCTCTTATTTTTGAAGCGATTACTTTATGACCATTTTCATCTGGATGTACACCGTTTCCATCATCACGCGTATACATAAGACTTCTAAACGTTGCATCCCAAGGCCTTAGATTACTACAACGGTATAAATCTAAATACGGGATACTACGCATCTTACAAATGGAGATTAGTGCATTTGCATATAGCTCCATCTTATTACCTGCAACACTATTTGGATAGTTAACCCAAGGTGTAGGTGTTATAATTCCAATTGGTACAGTAGGAAGAATTGTATAAAAGTTATCAATTGTCTTATTAATACAACCACAAATAGTATCTGTTGTTGTATCGGTTGGATTTCCTAACGTCAATGACATGTCGTTACCACTACCAAATATAGTTAGAACATCAATGTCAGTTGGAACGTTCAAGATCCTTTGATAAAAAGCTGTATTGCTTTCCTCTGTTTTTTTGTATCCCGTACCACCTACCCCTAAATTTGATACGTTTATACCAATTTCCTCTGCTATATAATCATGGTAATTTTTAGTTGTACGTATGTTACGCTCTGTTAAGCTGTCCCCTAGCGCCCCCCATTTAATATCACTATACGGTTTTGAATTATCAGTTTGCGGTACTTTAATCCCATTAATTTCAGCTAAAACAGGGACTAGTAAGCTATCATTAATCGTTTCGCCTTCTATGCAAATCATTGTCATACTATTATCAAATGCGGGGTCTGTCGGCCGTTTATTCGTTATGCGTATATTGTTACACGTCGCTGGAGCTAAAACTGTGATGAAATTTTTTCCGTTGTATATTCCGTTTGGCATTGGATTATTAATATAGGATAGCAAGGTATCGTCACGATAAAATGCAATAGCACCAATTACTCCACCATAATTCCCGTTAGGCATCCAAATTGAATATCTTTTATTTTCACGAACCGAAATTTTCCCGTATCCCCATCCTGTCGCATCGCCTATTAATCCGGTTGCTGTAATATACTTGTTATTTATATAACTGTCAGGATATTTATATATATTCCCATACATAGACTTTATCGTATTCTTAAAATCCTTAAAATCTGCTCTTGCTTTTGCATCGCTTAATTGCGAATCGAAAATTTTCGAAACCTCAGCGTTATTTAACGATTCATCCGAAATAACTTCCCCATTGACACAAATAATATTATTTATGTCATTGAAACCAAGAAGATAAGCATTTATTTCAATATAAGCACAAGTCGCAGGGGTAGTTATCGTGACGTACTTTTTATTGTTATAAGTTCCTGTTATATATAAACTCCCGTCCAATTTCCCGATATTAGCACCTGTGCTAGTAGTAAATAACATCCATCCAGAACTAGTTTTATAAGTGTCATCACCTGGTCTGTAAACACTGTATTTTTCGTTAGGTTTCACTGGTATTTTTGCACGCCCGTACGTCGGAGAACTAACTACCGCTCCTGCATTATCGATATATCCTTTTACAAATTGGTTAGGAGAATAGAGATTTTTCCCTTTAATTGTTACTCCTTCTACTTTTTCAAAGTTTATACTTTCATTTGCAATACCTGTACTTTGGTAAACGCCACCAGCTACCCATGCGGAACTATTCCAGTAATACCATTTCCCATCTTCATTAACAACGTAAACGCCGTTAGTTCCATTAGGAAAGGCGTTCTTTAAGTCTTGTAAAGTTTGATATGCACCCTTTGGTGATCCGTTAAAACCTGCGAATTGAGATGCTAAAAAACTAAAGTTATCATTAATAGGCTGTGCTTTTACTTCTCCTATAATCGGTTTAATTGTCATGCTGCTTCACCTCACAAGAAAAGATGATTCCAATCAAATGTAACTTGAGCAGATGGTGTCGTCTCACTTTCGAACATAAAACCATTTTCGCCCTCAGTTAATTGAATGAAATCACCTTTGAATTTCGTTAATAAATTTATATTTCCATTTTTAACAACAGTCCACGTTTTTGCATCTATAATAAGCTGATCATTATCATTAAATGTTTCAGTTATTTGTATCCAAACTCCTGAATTTAAGTTTGTGATTTTAGGATTTTTACAACGACCTTTTATTATCAATTTAAATGGAGTATCATAATGACTATGATTTTGCACACCAGAATAATGAATGGGATATACCCATTGAAAACCTTGTGTATTCGGGTATACGATTCCTGAATTATAAACTAATCCTTTATCGTATTCTTGTTTTGTTTTTGCATCGTATGCATCAGGCTTTGCATAAGCATGAGGATCATAGGCTACCAATGGTAACTCGAATTTCCCCATTCTAACATAACGTTCAATTGACATTGAACCACTATATCTAACTAGATAATATTTATCGGGTTCATAGTCAAATGTCAGCTTAACTTCTTTTGGTTTACCGTAAGCGTCTGTAAAAATTGAAACTACATTCCTTATCGCTTTCGCTAATTCAAATCTATTTTCCTGTGGTTTAATAATTAGTGGTAAATTAAACTCCATAGGGTCTATGTCCGATCCAAAATAATAAGCACCAGGACGACCAGGAATAGAAACAGTATAGTCGCGAATTGGTGGAGCAGCTGGGTGTTGGAATCCTGGTAAAAGTGCTAAACCTAATTGATTTAACGATTTACCGTCTATTGTTAAACTCATAACTGCCCCACCTTTCTTCCTGACGTTTTAATATATTTTCCTAATTCGACCGCTAATTTTTGCACATCGGCTTCTTCTCTAATTACAAAAGTAGAACCTCTAAACATATCGGCAAAATTATATGAATCTGATTTATTAGTATTTGAAGAGGAATTGCCATCCGCAGTTCTTTGACTAGCATTTCTACTCATCGCTTCTGAACTGTTAGCTAGACTGCCATATACATTGCTCATGACACTTTTTAACCCAGATAACTCTTTCATAGAATTAGCCATTGAATAACTCATATCGCCAATTAATCGGCTCATAGTGCCTGTAATACCAAGTGATTTTTCATTTGAAGATAAAGGCGTAACAGATACACGATTCCCTCTTTTAGTAAATAACTCTGGTCCAGCTTCTCCGGCAATAAATGAACCGTCACCAAGAACATGTCCACCTGTTGCTAACATTGGGATTGTAGGGATATGAGTTTTCCCACCACCAACAAACGGAACCCAGTCAGGCATATCTATACTGTTAATACCCTCGATCAATGAATTAATCATTGAAATAACGGCATTTATTGGTGCTTTTGCTGCAAGTTCTATTCCATTGAAAACTCCATCGAAAATTTTCACAATTCCTTTCCAAGCTTTATCCCAGTCTCCTGAGAATACACCGGAAATGAAGTCGATAATCCCATTTAAAATAGGTTTTAAAACTGTATCCCATACAACTCTGATACCATCGAATGCATCTGATACAACGCTACCAATAGCACTAAATACAAATTTAAAAGCTGGCAAAAGAACATTTTCTATAATCGATGAAATTTTCGAGAAAACAGGCGATAGTATTTCATTCCAAACTCGCTGGATAATCGCAAATGCATCTTGAACAATATCTTTTATGAGTGTAAATCCTTTATCAAATACTGGCTGTAACGTCCCAACAATTATGGATACTATTTGATCTATTGTTGGCTTGAAATATTCATTGTATATGGCCATGATTTTATCGCCGAATAATACCCATATAGCAATTAATCCTGCAATTGCCGCAACTACTAAAGTAATTGGGCTTGTTAGAACAGCCATAACTCCTGCAAATGTTATAGCGCCTGATGTGGCTAAAAATATTACCGGGGCTAGAGCTGCACAAATACCAACAAGTATCCCAATTGCAACCGTTATAGCTGTAAGTGCTGCCGCTAACACTGGATGAGCTGAAATAAATCCGGCAAATGCAGATACAACATCAGCTACTGTAAGTAACACTGGTTCAAGCGCTTCTTTTAAATCGTTCATTGCTTCTTTCCACTTAACCATTGGTGATGCGTCCATTTTGCTTGCGGATTCTTGTAAATCATCTATTCCTTTTTTTAAGTCAGCTTGTTTTTCTTCGGTTTGTAAAATTGTATTAATAATGTTTTGACCTTGATCTTCAAACATTGTACCGAAAATTTGCACGCCAATCGCTTCGCGTAAAGCAGCATCATCGATGTCATTTAGCCATTTAACCATATCCACAAATGCTTGCTTGCCTTCTTCTCCGCCTTTAGCAATTGCTTTCCCCCAACCTTCTAGTTGAGAAAAAATTTCTTTTACAGCTGCACTATCAGGTGGATTTTTCGCAAGTTCGAGTTTTTCTGCATTCATTTCTTTAAATGATTCTAGCTCAGCTCTATGTGATTCGCGAACAGCGTCCATTTCATCACTCAAACGCTCGCTTAGCGCTTGTTTTCGATCATTATGATTTTCTTTTAAAGCGGATAAATTAGCTTGATTTACTTCTCTTAATGAATCAAGTTGTGCTTTATTTGATTCACTGATAACCTTTAAATTCTCTTGCTTACTTTGCTGGAAAGCTTCTTTTTGTTCCTGCTGTCGTTCTTTCAAAGCTTCCTTTTCATTGTTTATTTGTTCTTTGACTTGTTCTTTTCGGCTATCGATTTCCGATTTTAGTGCTTCTTTCTTGGCATCAGACGATTCTTTGATACCGTCTTTTTCCTCTTTTAATCTATCAATTTGACTCTTACGCTCTTCACGTATTTTATCCAAGCGCATTTTCTCTTCGAGATCTTGTAATGCTTTTATTGCCGCCTGACGCTCTTCTTCATTTTTGGCTTTGCTTATCTTTATCTTTAAATCAGCACGCTTTTCAGCGTTTTCACGATCTTTAATATATTTATCTTCCGCTGCTGTTTTGGAATCTAGATAACCAATTTGATCGTCAATCGCTTTAAGACGATTGTATTTTTCCTCATCGATTAATTTCATACGTTCCATGTATTCTTTATCGATGAGCTTTATTTTCTGTTCAGATGACTTCTCAAACGCCTTAACTTCCGCTTCAAGGGACTTTTCAAGCGCTTTTTGTTGGTTATCGTAATTTTTTGATGCCGCATCATATTGAGCACTAAGTTTTTTCTCTAAATTCTTTTGTTGGTTTTCGTAACTTTTAGAAACCGCATTGTATTCAGCATCAAGACTTTTAGCTAATGCATTCTGTCTTTGACTATGGCTTTTAGAAAGTGCTTTCTCTTGATTACTAAACGAGTTCGCAAGTGCGGATTCTTGTTTCGCGAACCCCTTTTGCATCGCTGAAACTTGTTCATCAGACATTTTCTCAGTATCATCAACAACTGCACGAATAGAATCTTTCATACCATTGCTTAATCCACGCGCCATTTCAACAGAACGAATACGCCCTTCTTTTAATCCGTCCAATAAGTTATCGATATTCCAAGATTTTTGAGAAGCTGCACTTTGCATGATACTTTGTACTTCTTGTGCTGTATAGCCAACTCGTCTTAGTTGTTGACCGTATTCAGCAATAATATCAAGTTGTTCGGGTGGAAACCCTATTTTCAAGAGCGCATTAACTAATCCTAGTGCTTCTTTATTCGATATATTTAATTCACTACCGATTTCATTGGTTTCTTGAATTAATTCTGTAAAATCAATCTGCGAATAGGAACTAGCAATGTTTGCTGCTCCTCTTATTATCTCCGTATTCGCTGCGTCAGAAGCATCTTTATTTAATGCCCATTGTCTACGTACACCCTCCAATGCTTCCTCTGCATCACCACCATAGGCTGTAACTGTTCTAACTGCATCCTCCACAGATCTCTTTGATGATTCTGGAACGTCAAAAGTAATATCTATTTTCGTCTTTAGCTCTGACATGTCTAGGGCCTGTCCGATGACTTCCTGAATACCACCACCAGCAACTATTCCACCTAATACGTTTTCTAGCTCAACGCCTAATTCTTTGACGCTTTCGCCTGTCTGATCTGCTTCTTGAGAGAGTTGATTCAATTCATTTCTAATGTTTTGAATGGAATTCCCATCATCAACAGAACGAAGCGCCTGTTGTAACTTCCCAATATCTGCTTCGGCTCCTAGCGCTTCTCTTCCGATAATTTCAATAGCTTGTTCTAACTGCCTACTTGATGCCGTGCCGTTTTTAATTGCATTTACAAGACGATTCCCTAATGCATCCGCAAAATCATCAACACTCTGTCCTGTGGCGCTAAATAAAGTCTCTAATTGTCTTGTTGAACTTGCCGCTTTTTCTTGCTCAGCCTTTAATCCTGCAAGACTGTTTTTGAATCCATTAAGTTGCCCTTCTGTAAATTCAATTTCACGCCTAAACGCCCGATATTGTTCTTCATTAATTGCGCCACTTTCAAATTGTGCTTGAACTTGCTGTTGAGCTGACTTTAAGCTATCTAATTTTTTCGTTGTATTCTCAATTTGTTGAGTGAGTAATTGCTGTTTTTGGGCTAAAGCTTCGACATTGCCTGGGTTGAATTTTAAGAGCCGTTCAATATCTTTTAGCTCTTTAGATAGTTCACCACTTCTTTTATTGACATCTTTCAAGGCATTTTGAAGACCAGTTGTTTCTCCACCAATTTCTATCGTTATTCCCTTAATTCTTCCTGCCATGTTATCACCTCACTTGCTTAGAAATTATTAAAGTCATCTTGTGTAGCTTTTCTTGTATTTTCTTGCTCTTTCTTCGGATTTCGTAATTCAACATATTCATCGATATAATCCAAGCAATCACCTATTGTCATATCTTCTAAATCTTCTTTGGATAATTTGCATGAATAACAAAGAGCAAGGAATGTATCAACGGAAAATCCACCTTTTCCATCGTTACGTCCTTGCCCTTGTTCATCTTCTGTTATTTTTTTTTTGACTGAACCGTGCTTTTAATTAGGTCCTGAATTTCTGTGATAATTTCAGCAATCGGAAATTCTCCAAATGTATCTAACCAAGTTAATGGATCCGGAACATCTTTATTTGCTGTTTTAGCAAATGCCCATACCAAGTTATAAATAACTTCGAAATCTAATTTACTTAAATCAACCTGCGAAAGGTCGATATTATTTTGGTCGCCATCTGTTGAAATGTATGAAGAAAGTACTCCTAAACTAAGGATGTCTGCAAACATATCACGTCTAAATTGAGATTTATAACGAATAGCCGTACCGGCAGTACTTTTCAAAAGCACTGCCTTATCATCAATTACAATTGTTTTTTCCATCTAGTTACGCCCCCACAACTTTCTCGTACACTTTTGTATACCAAGCATCGTAAATTCCTGCTGGTGTACCAACTGTTGTTGATACTTTCACTTTTTGATTTACTGGATGTTGCGCTGCAACAAATTTTAATTCAGTTGTATTTGGCTCTGTTTTATCACTCTTTGTGGAAGAACCCGCACCAGGTCGTGATACAGATACGTTGTAAAGTACGTGTCTAGTCGCTTTCACATCACCATCAAATTCAAACATTAGAGCAATTTTCTTAATCTTTGCATTCGAAACTTCAGTGATAACTTTATCCGTTTCATCTAAAATTTCCCCTAATACTTCAGTACGGAACGCTTCAGTAACTTTAGCGATATTTAATGTACCTTCATACCCCTGGTTACTTGATTCAGTATAGTAGTTGCTGTCATCTGCATAAAAATCAGATTGTTCACCCTTTGGCTCTAATTTCATTTCAACTGCCCCTGGTAATTTACCTGGAGTTCCATACGTGATCTTTCCTGTCTCATCCTCAGTAATTACACTATAATGAACTTTCTTTAGACCAAAAGTAACTTTATTTTCTGCCATTTATATCAACCTCGTTTCATATATTTTTTGATACACTTTTTCGGATTCAATAAATCCTTCAACTTGTGAATCGTAAGGTATTTCACAATCATCTAGGACTTTTTCAAGCTTGGCTTCAGCAACTAAATCCTTTTTAGTTGTGTAAAGCTCTATATTTAAATCGTTTATCTTGTGATACACCATATTGTCAGCCATTAAATTGTCTGAACCGTCCCCAATGAAACAAATATAGGGAAGCTTCGGTACTGGATTATCCTGGAGTGCTGTGAAATGCGAATAAGCCACAGGATAACCTGTAGCATCAAGGATTTTCTTTAATTCAATTAAATTCATTGTTGGATCGCCCTTTCAACTCGCTCTGAAAAATCATTTACTGCTTTTTCTTCAGCGGGAGCGATATGAACTATAGCTGGAACACGTCCACCATTCACTTTTGCGTGTCCCTTCTCTAATAAGTGTGTAAGCTGAGGTTTTAATGCGTTATGAACAATAAATGCATTACCTTCCTTTTTCTTACGCCATCCTTTTGCATATTTACGTCCGCCTTTACTGTCACTTTTAGGACTCGTTTGTTTCAATTCATCTACAAGATTGTTAGCAACTTCTTCTTTTTCAACTTCTAATTTTTCTTCTACTTCTTTTCCATACCTTTGCAGTTCTCTAGCAATATCATTTGCTAGACTATCAATACTAGCCACCAGCTACCACCTCACAATACAATTCGATTTTTTCATCTTCGCGTTCATATGTGCGGTATATGTTATATTCTTTTTCGCGGTACTTCACTTCACGTTCATCTTGATAATCCAGAACATGGACGATTAAAACGCAACTTGCTTTAATGTCATTTTGACCAGCTTGAAAGAATTCTGATTGAGGGACAGATTTCTTTTTACAAAATACTTGTCTATTAAACGTTCTTACTCCCTCTTTTTGTCCCAAATCATCTTCAATGACTGTAACTATTGGGAAGTGTAGAATATCGTTCATTTATAATCACCCGCTAAAGTAAGATGATTCTTAAGCATGTTATACGATAATTGAAATCGTTCTGATTCCTTAGCATCAGCAATAAAATTAGCTTTTGCATACATGATTATCGCTCTTTTGATTAATGGATCTGTATCATCATTTGATTTGAAACCAGAAACGCCCGATAACTTTAAATCAGTTCGGGCCGCTTCAATCAAATCATCAATTTCATCATCTAAAGCATTATGAGAAATACGCAATGCCTTTTTTACCACTTCAAGCATCATATTTATTCACCAACTGGTTCGAGTTCTTCTAACGCTTTAAGTGCTGCTTCTTTTCCTTTAACTTTTTCTCCATTAGGAAGTTCATAATACCCTCCGCCAACATGGACAATTTCAGGAACAACCGGTTTATAATCAACAATTGGTTCGGTTTCTAAGAATCCTTCTTTTTGTAAGAATTCTACTCTTTCTTGGTCATCTGTTTTATATGACTCTCCAACACTATAATGCACATAGGAGAACTTATCACGGAATGCTGTAATTACTTTAAATTCTTGCATTTTCTTTTCAGACATAAAAATACCTCCTTATTTCAAATGAAAAAGCGGCTATTAAACAGTAGCCGCTTTCTTAACACGTAAGAATCCATTTTTAGAGATTACGTTACCACCAGCAAACACTGAACCTCTATGAGCAATCATACCTTGCTTGAATTTGAAGTCAGTTGAACGTTGTACATCCATATCAGAGAAGATTGTAAGTTGATAGTTTGATAATGGACCGTAAGCCATATTGAATTGACCAGCTGTTGTTGCTGCATCAGAAACTGCCTTACAAGCACTATTAATGATGAAAGGTACACCATCAATTGTTCCTGAATTACCATTTGATACAACGTTATATACCTTTTTACCATCAGAAGTACGAAGTTTTGCGAATGCTTTTAGATCCTTTTTATTTAAGATTAATACAGCTGCATCTTCAACATCTTCATCGCCACCGTAGCTATAGATGATATCGTCTAATGTAGAAGCATCAATTTTTGAAATTTCTAAGTCTGTCGCTGCATCGATTGCTGTTGCTGCTGCCGAGAAGATACCCACCAGACGATTAGTAGCACCTGTACCAATTAAAATTTCACGAGTGATTTTCTTACGAGTTGCAACAGTAATACCTTTCATTACTTCCGAATCATAATCAGCTGCCGGTAACTTTTGAAGTTCTTCAGTGTCTTCAGAATACGCAGTGATTTTAGCTTTTGTAATGTCAGCATATCCAAACTGAGTGTCAGCCGTAGTGTAATCGCCACTTTCAGTTGAATAATCCCCTTCACCATAGCTCTTAATGTATGGTTGTTGGTAGCTCTCTCCGCCTTTTAGTGTTTTTGTTAATACGCGATCAATTAGTGTAGAAACTTCATTGAAAGTAGGTCGAATATCTGAAGCGCTATGTTTTGGTAATACTACATTTCCGCTTCCTACAGTAACAGCACGATTTTCCATCAATGCTTGTCCGCGTTTTTCTGATGCTTCTAACTCTACATCTTGTTGTGGCGGCTCATTGTTAAACGTTTCAACCACTGTACGCACTTCTGGCTCATTGTTGTTATTAATAACCTCAGCTTCTTTTAGTAAACGTTGACGAGTTTCGATTCTCGTTTGTTCTTCGCTTAGTTCGCGTAATTCAGTCTCTAATGCTACTAAATCCACTTCTCCAGTACCTTCTAATGCTGTGCGGATTTCCGCTTTACGTTGTAAAATTTCTTGTAAACGATTCATATATCATTCTCCTTTATAAGTAAGTTTTTAAGATTAATTTTTTACGTAATTCTTCTTTCTGTTTTCTTTCTTCATGATGTTTATATGGATCATAACCCCTCGCGCTAACTTCTGAATCAGGATAAGCAGGAAAAGCGACTGCACTTACCTCAAATAACTTCGCTTTAGTTACCGTTCGTAACATTAAGTCATCATCAGGTTCATCTATCTCTTCAGTGATCATACTAAAACCAAAGCTAACACCATCGACATCGCCACGCTTAATCGTTTCATATGTGTCATTTCCAAGCGTCGTTTTTGGTAATGTCAATTCGAACCTCAATCCAATAGAATCTTCGGCTAATTGCAAAGTATTGTTTTTTGTTCTTCCTAGCACTTTAGAAGTGTCATGTGCCCACAAAAACCGTTGGTCGTCTTTTTGCAAAGACTCCAAGAACGCACCTTGTCGGAATTGTTCGCGGAATTTTCGATAATAACCCATAACTACCGAATTCATTCCCCACTTCACAGCGTATCCAGATAGTATCTTGTTACCTTGTTCATCTTCTCTAATTTCCATCGTTTGTGTTATTAGTTCCCTTTGTTCCGTCTTGTTCATTATTATCACCTCCTTCATCAGTTACTTTTCCTTCTGTAACTAAAGCTGTATCCAATCTTCTAATTGGCTTATCTCCACCTTCAATTGGACCAAGTGAAAGAATCGCTCTCCATTCATTCGGTACTAGCGCTCCTCTGTCCACCATTTGAACAAGATCCATCTTTGTTTTCATTGATGCATATTGAAGGGAAGAAGATTCAAAGATAATTTTGTTCCCAAATCCTCTTTCTTTACGTGAAAAAAGCTTCCTAGTGTATTCTCCAGCAAGCTGCATTGCAAATGGCTCTATTTCTGATTCATAATAAGCGTTCCACTCGTCCTCGTTGTATTTACTTTGTATAATCTTATCGTTAGTATTGAAGAAATTATAAATACGCTGTACGGTTTCTTGCATTTGTTTTGAATCCGGAACAAACGCGTCATTTTTCACTTGTTCTAAATCATAACGCGGGTCAGTAGCTGCCGCCCCTCCACTACGATTGTCGATATTCAAATAATTTTTCACAAAATTACCAACTTGCATATCTATATCGTCTTGCTTTAAAACTGATTTAAATTTAAGAATCCATTTGATAACGGCACTATTTTGGACAGCCTTTACAATACCTTGATCTGTAGTTGTCACAATCTCCATTAATTGCGACAATGCATTGCCTGGATGTTCTCCGAAAAAATCATTATCATTAAAATCCTTACGCAAATGAATTACATCTGAATACGGTATAGTCATTTGTTTACCATTCTTAAAGTAGAACTTCAAAAAGATATCTCCATATGTTCCTTCAACAACTTCAACTGTTGTACAAGGGATAGGATATATCTCGGTAGCATAACCAGAATCATCACGCTTAATATAAGCGAATGCATTGTGATTCAATTCTAATTGAACAGCCATTTTTTCTTGAAACATCTGTCCTGTCATTAAAGGGTTAGGCTCTTCCAATAGGAATCTCATGTATGGCTCTGGATTAACCTTAAATTCAGAGCCATTATCACGAATATGTTTGGCAATTAATTTACCAACAGCTTTTGCTTTAGGACGAATACAGGCTCGTATGATATCACTTTGATAAATATCTCCATGCCATGAAAAAAAGCCTCCTCCATTGTCGTTTATCATTTCAAAACGCGTTGTAGTAGGGGCTTGTTTCTTCCCGAATATCTTATCGAATAATCCCAATATCTCACCTCCTTCTTAAATCATGTTGAGATAATCATTTCTCTTCTCTTGAAGGATTACATAAGCGTTTAAAAGTGCTGCTGTGCCATCAATACGACGGCGTTGATTCTTCGTTTTATTCGGTTGTATATTTAAGTTCTTATCAATATCAATTGCTGTATTTGAAAGACACCATTTATCAATTGGATTGTTGTTGTAATTCACCAATTTCGATTCCAAATCAGCCCCCAATAATTTCATTGGACTTGAAAGGGTTTGTTTACCTTGCGCAACAGGAACCATAGCTTCTTTACCAAAATAACCTTCCATTTCTTCAACCCAATACTTCGCTGACCATCTATCGTAACCAATCCAAGGAAGATAAATGCCGTATTCATCTCTAATTTCTAAAAACCATTCAGTAACATACTTATAATGAACCGAATTACCTGGAGTTGTTCTTAAAAGTTCTTGTTCATACCACAAATCGTAAGGTATTTGGTCTTCTTTACTACGTTGTTCTAATAAATCTTCAGGTAACCAGTACATTTGCTTAACATATATGTTCGGATTATCCGGAAGCATAAAAATAACCTTCGCTGCTGTTAAATCGGTAGTAGAAGATAAATCACAACCACCAATTCCATACGAAGGTTTTAGTTCGCTAATATCAAATTTAGCGACATTATTCAATTGTTCAAAGGTTAACCACGCTTCGGTTGATGTTTCTCTTATATTGAAATCTTTTGTAAGTAGATTCTTAACAAGCATAGGATTCGCTTTTGCTTTTTCGACTTTACTTCTTAATTGGTCTAAGTTTTTGATTGTACCAAGACCAGGATTTGCTTTTTTCCAGCAAGACTCTTCTGTCCACTCTTCACGTTTATCCAATTCATAAATAATAGGAAGAACTCGTTCATCCTTATAACCATCTGGATCATCATAACCGTTGATAATACGCTCAGCTTCTTCATATTTAATATCAAAAATTCCTTCTCGAACCGTACCAGCAGTTGTTGTAATAATTGATATTGGTTGTTCACGAGCCGTCATACCATCAACAATAACGTCATAAAGATTCTTATCTTCAATAGCATGTAATTCATCTATTAATGAACAATGCACGTTAAGTCCATCAAGTGTATTTGAATCACTTGAAAGGGGTTTGAAAGAACCGTCGTTAAAATCTGAAATCATTTCAGCTACTAACGTACGAATTCTTTTAGAAAGGATTGGTGACTTCTTCACCATTCGCTTTGCTTCAGACCAAATAATTTTAGCTTGGTCTTTTTTAGTCGCTGCCGATACAATTTCTGGTCCTGGTTCATTATCAGCAACCATTAAATAAAGAGCGATTGCTGAACCCCAAGCCGATTTTCCGTTTTTACGGGCAACAATTAACATAAACTCGCGATATTTTCTTGTACCATCTATTTTATGAATAAACCCAAATAAAGCAGCAGTCATAGCTTTCTGCCACAATTCTAATAAGAATGGTTTACCACCCATCTTACCTTTACTGTGTTTGCAAAAATTCTCAACGAATTCAATTGCATGATTTGCACGTTTGGCGTTATATTCCCATTCACCTTTTGTACTACTAAGATCTGTAACGAGCTTTTTATACACCCGCCTTACCTTGTCTGATACAATTACTTGTTTAGTTTTTATTTTGTACCAGTATTCTAGAATTGGGTTGTAAGAAAGAGGGTACTTAATCACGGCCATTTACAAAATCATCGAACCCATCACTATTCTCCTTGGGTTTTGGTGGTATTTTAGGAACATAATCGCCAAGTTGTTTCATGATAGATTGGTAGTTTTTATTCATCGATATATAACGACGGGCTTGCGGGCGCTCTCTTTCATATGGTTCTTGATTCTCTGATTGCGAGAACATTTCATCATAACCATTCTCATCTAGATCTTTCCTAATATCTTCTAACCGAACTCGTAAGTCTGCAGCTTCAACAATTAACCCCTCTACAACCATGAGGGTATCTTTTGGCATCTCTTTATAAATCCGTTTAAGTCTGTTTACTTCCTTCTTAACTCGTTCTTCTTTTGTTAATTCTTTCTTTATCGCCATCAATAACACCTCACTTCATTTGTATTGGGGTAGGGGGGTCACGCGAAATAACCTGTGTATTACACGAAGCTCCCCTCTCGGTCCCCCTATAGACCTTTGGTTTATTTTTTATAGGGGGGGATTGGTTCTTTTTGTTCTTGATTGTTCTCTTCTAATAAACCATGAATGAATTTATCTATTACACTTTCATTAGCTTCTTTTATTTGATTTAGTGTTGAATTACTAAATACCTTATCCATTTCTTCTGCTAATTGTCTAAACAAATCATTAGCATTATTGTTATTAGGTATTTCATTACCTAGACCTTGAATGAAAACACCAAGAACAATTGCTATCTCAAGTTTACTTAGTTCCATCTAATACCACTCCTTTCCATTCTCCTAACAACTTACGTAACTCCGGATGCCTCCATTCATATTGGAAGTACCCACTATCTTCTAACTTCAACACTTCAACCATCTTACGCGCCTCTGCTTTTGACATGCCGTACATGCTTCTCAAATAGTTATAAGCTCTCTACAATTCACTCTTTCGTAAACTCTCACGCCAATTAACTAATGTATTGATTAAGTAATGTCTAATCATTAAACTTAATCCCTCCTAATCAAATCGCCATTCTCATCAAACATTACGTCTTCTCTAATCAATACAGATTTACCAAACGTCTTAGTGTTATGACAAGGTAAGCATAAGTACTGTAGGTTCTCATGATTCAATGTGATATCTGGATTCTCTATAGTATCTGGTGTTATCTCAACAATATGGTCAACGATATATCCTGGTACTTCTTTGCAATGCTCACACATTCCATCTAATGTTGTAGCAATGTATGACTCTCTGCACTTCTCCCATGCTGTTGATTTATAAAACTTCTTTGCGTATTCCTTTGCCATTCACCCACCTCGCGGTAATCCCTAATTTAGTCTTGAAATTCTCAAAAACTCGATGTATTATATTTTTGTGTTTTTCTCAGTTCCTAAACCGAGAATACATCATCACTTCTGAAAAGGACCCGAACTCCAGCGGGTTCTTTTTGCAAAATAAAAAAACATCCATTATATGAATGCTTCATGTTATTATGATAAAGCTGTATTAATTCAGATTGATATGTAGGTGAAACTAATGGAGAATAAACAACCTGAACAAAAGTACGATCTAAGTAAGATATACACATACACAGAACATCCTGACAAGGTCAGCGGGCGCTGTGACAATTGCGGAAATACCGCATTCAAAAGTTCCGTTAAAAATTTCATCTATTTAAGAGAGTGCCGTAAATGCGGCATGAAGAAAAGTATCTAGCCCAGGTAGGGCTTTTTTCTTTATAAACTAAAAAAGCAGCAGATTCGCTACTGTAATTGTTCAACTATCTCTTTAAATAACTGATGTCCTTTTTCTGGGTATCTTTCTAATCCACCATCAGCAAAGTACTCACCTTCACTGTTTATCATTTCAATTAGTACTTCACCCTTCTCCCAAACCTGCAAAGAGAATGCTACACATGATTCGAATTCTATTAATGCTTCTTCTCTATCTGCAGTCGCTAACATAATATCCGTATCAGCGTTGTCCCACATCATAACTGTATAGATTAGCACGAAATCACCTCACACAAAAATAAAAAGGTAGTAGTTAAAACACTCATCTAGTCGGTACCATAATTCTTTTTGTCCCGTTACAAGCAGGACATGGATCATTCAATATCTCTCGGCCATTAGGTGAACGCTCCATTTTTAAAATAGTCATTGGTCTTCTATACTCAGTAACAGGTGGATCGAAGTAATTCAATTCCCTTCCTGTACCTTCGCAATGTGGACAAGTTATTATTTTCGTTGGAATAGCCACGAAATCACCTCAAAAGAATCTTATTTTGAAAAATACATAACGAAAACTAATTTATGCAGGGAAATGAATAATATACACATAATGACTGCCGATAACTTGCATTATGTTAATAAGGTAAACGGGAAATACCTTGATATCAGTGTTTTTGTGATTTCCTATGAATAAGAGGTATTCATAATTTTATACATCGGCTTAAAAACGCCATTTTCAGCACCTAAACACCGTTATTCCCTGCATAAACTTCACTTTGTTAACTATCTATATTTTTTCTGTTTTCTGTTACGAACTTCCTTTTAGTCTGTATATACCCATGTAAGGACTAATGAAGAAAGGAGTAGTTGCATGAACATCAAACTCAATTTAAATATTTCACCAGAGTTTATTATTGCTATCGCTCAATTAATCACAGCTCTGCACCTAGCAGGAATCATTTGATTCTTGCTTTTCTCATTCGTTGTGTTCGTTTGTTTTGTTAACCCTTATCTTTTCTTAACAACAAACAAGACGCCACCCAGATCACGGCAGCGCCTACGATAATTGCTATTGGTTTAATCATTTACATCATTCCTATTTCTTAAATAAATCCACCAATCCATAAACCGCATAACCAACAGTAATGACTACCCATGCTATTCCGATTGTTATTGCTATTAGTGGCATTGCCCAAAGGTAGTGATACCATTTTGTGTAGCTACTCATCTTCCACCATTCATCAAGTGGATTAAGCCCCATCATTTATAACAATCCTCCTAACCAAATGTCCATTTTGTTCAAATCTACGTTTAATGTGTAATTTCTATATAACAAAGAAAAAAGCACCCATTATGGATGCTTAGACTTAAATATATACATTCAATCGCATACTGCCCATGTTTTACACTTAGGACAACGAACAACAGTGAACCCCACAAAATCATCATAGTTTTCTTCTATTTCTTCTTTAAGTAATTCAATATTACTATCGTATATAATATCTAAAAATGGTTTATGTACTGCATATAATTCTTCATCTACAGTTACTGTAATCCATTCGTCATTTAATATATCATCCGGCGTGACTTCATTTCGAATACTCAACATTTCGTATTGTTCAAAATCACCATCTTCACAATCACAACCTGGATCACCTAATCCAGTTCCAAGATAATGCAAATTAGCATGTTCTAATATATATTGTTTAATCTTCTTATCATCCGCATCAATAGCTATCGCATTCGCTCCGGCGTTATACGAATGTGTAAATTTCTCTTCAATTAACTTCACTATAATCACCATCCCTTTTACATTAATTATAACAAAAAGCCATCACCGAAGTGACAGCTTTCAAGGGGATGGGAGAAAAAAGAGAAAACAAATGGCAAAAGTTTCTCTTAGATTAAGGTTGAGCACTCTCAACCTTCTCCAAGCCACCGCATCATGTAATTTTTTAGCTCTTATTAGCTACGCGCTTTACGTTCGGTGACTGGGAGAAGACTAAGAATCAACAGTTTCCTCACTAAATCAACTCAGAGGGAATTGAACCCTCACCTTCGCGAATATGCACCTTACACCATCGTTGATTTAGCTAGGGAAACAGTCGAAATCGTTCCTCATAACCTCTTCCAACCGACGACGTTCAGTAGTTTGCTCCATGCGTAAGAGCTGTCATCGGTTCAAAGAGAGATAGGAACTCTCTTGTTTATACTCCGTAGAGTCGGTCAATACTTCGGCTGTCGCAAGGCCTTAGCTGACCAAATCTTTTATATAGCTGGAATTATTATATCCAAGACGTATATGTTTCTTCCGACGCCTTGTTTGAACCAATACACTAGAGGGACGGAAGGGGAATGTTTCCGCTGTATTGGCTCAAACAAAGAGTGGAACTCTTTGCCCTCGTTTTGGTCATTAATAAGAATCGTGAGTAATTACTAATGTACGAGATACGTATACTTTTTAGCTTTTTAGAATGCAAGCGTCACTCAATCATGAGCAACCACCCCCATTCCATTTTCAAGAACCGACATATTAGAGGGAAATAGACTTATATTTATTATCAACCCAGAGGACGCATTCCGAGCTGATTGATAAAATACAATAGAAACAGTATGACGAATGCGAGTTATCTCACACCCGCCACACTGGAATATGTCATTGTCATACATTCATTGGTCTTTTCGTCTTAACGCGGGTTCTTACCGCCTTGCCCGCCCTACTATGCGGTATACGTTACCGTGACATTCTCGCATAAGAACGTTTCACTTATAGGTGTACTAATCCTCTTCGATATGCGGTTGTCAAAGGGCTTGTACATATAATTTATAATTTTTAGCATTTTATTTAGTCCCCCAAAAAGTTCGCGTTTTGTTCGCTGTTTTTAGATGATTCCTAGTGCTGTAGCAATCAATTTAACTGCACTCTGCTTCTTCTCATAGAAATATGTCTTCTTGAGTAGTAGATCATGATAAACATCGGAATCTTTTACTCTCTCATTAGTCAGGAACTTGCGTTCAACAATATTCCGCTCGTCTTCATCTAATAAATTGTGAAGTGCCTTCTCAACCTGCTGCACCTTCCATTTACTCGTATTCCTTGAATCACGTAACTCAGGGAATAAACTAATTCCTTCCTGCTCCACATCATTACTAAATCGCATCTTGAGTGCTCTGTACTCCTTTAATACGCTTACTACTTCCTTTTGTACTTTCTTATCATCTACAGCCGGTAATAATGTTAATTGTCTCTCCATGAAGGAATCCCCCTATTTCTGAATTTGTCTTTTTAACATCACGTAAGGTACGTGAAATTTTACTAACTCTTTGTTGAATAAGGGAAACATGCATAGCGAGCAGCCCCCACCATCCACTCTGCATGGTTCCGTTATCCATTAAGCCTTTAATAATTTACGTTTCTTGTTGGCCATCTTCTCTTTTGCTGCTTCAATGTTATTCGCTACTTTCTTATGGTCCTGATCAAATTGAATCATTCCATCAAATATAACCGGCGCTACTGCTTCATCTACGTATTGCAAGTAATCAACTGACGCTCGTTCCGTCTGTTCTACTAAGTAACCATAAACATCAAAGTCTGCTCTTGGTATAGACTTCTTGCCCTTCGGTTGATGAGACATCCTTACATAAGATTGAATGACCGATAGTGGTACAACGAATATTGACTTGTCCTTGCTAAACTCAATTAGGAAGAAACATATCGCTCCCATCTTCTCTGCTTTCTCCAGGTAATCCAATTGGTGCTGTGCAATGTTCTTTAAATCAAAGCGTCCAGGATTCTCTGTAGATTTCGCTTCAAACGCTATTGCTCGTCCCTTATACACGCTATCATAGTCTACTGTACTTTTAGCTTCATAGAATCCATTTAACACTTGGCTACCCTTACTCTTAATCACCTTCACTGGAGTCGGACGCTTGTTTATAAGCGCCACTCCACCTCTTTGATACATTTCGTTCGCTAGATTGATAAGCTTCTCAAATACCATCCCACGATTTCCTAGTCCCATTGTTATTCCTCCTAACACCATCTTTTATATTTAATATGTTGTCTTTTAAATGAAACGGTACGCTTATACTTCCTTATCGTCCTTTCACATTTAATTACAAACTCTTTAATCTGATTCCATACTCTTAGGAATAACTCCTTAAATTGGGCCATTACTTCGCTTCCCATAATCTCTTGAACCATTTCCCTTTGCTTCTTCTTGTCAGGTTCATTTATTGCTGCTTCCATTCTCATTTTTAACTCTTGCATTCTCCTAACCTCGCTTTCTATACCTTTCAACTATTTCTCTATACAATGGATTAAATTTGAGCATTCCTACGCAACAAAATGCAGCTACAACTATTGAAGATGATCTTACTTCCTGACCAGTTATAATGTTGAGCGTAATCATGGTTAATAACCCTATTGTTGTTGCAATTTGAAATGCATATATCTTATCCATATATTCACCTCACTTTCTATTAAAAGGATTATTTTATTGAGTTTTTCTCTTCGCTTTTTATAAAACAGAACCGATTTCCAATTCTTATAGGCGTATCCGAATCTATATTTTTAATCAGGTAGTTCACATCAATCTTCCTAACAATAAACGCTATTAGAAGACCTCCAAATAATCCGAAAAAGAAATTCAATCCCATCATCCTCACTTGAATAAAACTCAATATTCCGTCAATAATATAGATAGGCGATAGCCAAAACCTATTTAATGAAGTCCCTAGCCTTTCTCCTTGTTCCCCCTTGGAGATGAGCAGTTAGCTTTTGCTAGCTGCTCTTATTCTGTTTCTCATTCCAGTATCGATAAGATAAAGCTCCTTTATAAAAGTCAAAATCAACTTTTGGCAACACCACTCCACGATGATTGTTCTTATAATCCACACCGATCCATACACCTTCACCATTAAATAAGTCATGTCCTAAACGTATCTCTTTAAATTCTTTTAAATGTGGTAATAAAAACTTTTTTAGATAATCTTCGTATGTATCCTGGTATTCAGGAAAATACTCAGATAAGTATTTTTTGTATTCCTTTTTATAAAACTTGTAAAACTCGTTTCCCTCTACCTCTAAAAAGAACTGAAATTCAATGTGTTCTTCACCAATTGGTGGGAACTTCACTTGTATATCTTCAAACATCTTTATATCCCCTTTTTCTTCAAAATAGTTTCCGGTTCATATTTATGCTTCTTCTGTATAAATATCTCGTGAACCAATTTCACGCAAAAATCTACGACATCCTCATTACTTGTAATATCAGCACCAATTTTAGCATTCTGGAACTCTTTTATATCCTGTATCATTTTTGTATTCGGCATCTGCTTCTCTAACATTTTTCGAATCACCTTAGATTGGCTCTCTCCATCGTATTCACACAGAAATTCTATCTCGCTCCATAACTCGTTTGGTAATGTTAGCGATACCTTTCTCGTCTCACCAATTGCTTTACGACCAGCACCTTCTCTTTTTCCACCACGATTGTTTTGTTCAGTCATTATATATCTCTCCTTTGAATAAAGTAACTTTATTCAATTGTATTCCTTGCGTTAGATATTATCAATTGATTTAGGTAACTTTATTCAAAAAGAGTTCGACAAAATGAAATTTTTATACTAATCTTCTATATAACCCATTCGTTCGCCGATAAACTTCGCTATATTAACAGTCAATCCATTACCAGCCTGTGCATATAATTGATTCGGTGATGTTACTTCTTTTGCTCGATCAAAGTACTCATCCGGTATGCCCTGTAATCTCCATGATTCTCTTTCTGTGAGCCAATATAACTTCCCGTTACGTAAAGTAGTTTGTTCCCTGGATCTAAGTAATGTTTGTGCCACACCGTGCCCTATGCGACCTCTTCGCGTCTTGGATGTTGGTACTGCTATATTAATAGCGTCACCGACAACACCGATATCATATCCTTGTCTAGTGGCTTGTCTTACTTTCACATATTCTTTCGTTACTTCTAAAATGCAACTGTTCTTTTCTGTATCAACTAAATATTCGTCGGACACCTGATCCTCTAAGATATCCTGCAATGAATATTCTTTTCCTTCTTTGAGGGATTCCAACCTCTGTTGAGGTGATAACATCCCATTCCGCATCATACCCGACTCCATCCATTTCAGCGAGAATACGGGCGAAGTCCCATCCTTTATTGACTGATAATGTGTTATCAACGTTTTCAAAGAGCAAGTAGGCAGGTTTCTTATATTCAGGTACTTCTTTGATGAGCCGGATAACTTCTGTAAATAGTCCGGATCGTTCTCCTGCAAGTCCTTTTTGTTTTCCATTTTTAGAAATGTCCGTACAGGGGAATCCGGCTGTCCAAATATCCACTGACGGAATAGTAATTCCTTTTGCGTTTCTGATATCATGTTCCGTCCACTCCCCTTCTGTATCGTGCATCGCTTCGTATGTTTTCCTTGCAGGTTCGTTCCATTCGCAAAAACCAATGCAGGTATGACCAGCTTGTTCTAATCCTATTCTCATCATGCCAACACCACTGAAGAGATCTATAAAAGTAAGACTCATATCACCACCTCGCTTTCCACTACTCTTTTGAGCTATTTATAATTAAGAGTTTTAATTGTATTCATCACACTTTTCATCTTCATCTACTATCTTTTGATGTACCGAACAATACAGATTATTATCATCGTCTGATAATGAATTGCCGCAGTTTAAACAATCTTCATTCATGTTATATCCGTCCTTTTTTTAATTTGTTCCAAACTTTCACATTGTGGCCAAAAACATTTTTTGCACAAAATAGCGTTTTTGTTTAATTTTTAATTAGCTCTGGGCTTTCATAAATATTCCCAATCACTTCCGCCCAATTTCTCATTTTGGACAGATAATATGAACCACAACTGAGTTCCATGTACTCGTTATATCCAACCTCATAATTACTATCTATATCAAACGGATGACAGCTAACTCGTACGATGTCTCCTTCATAAATCGGATTCCCCTTTTTGTCATTTAGCCCAGTGTATTGTAGTGGTTTTAACTGATTGTATTCACCGTTATGAATTCGATAAATCGCTAATTCACCATAGGACAACCATGCATCTAAATTATCTTCACTTTCGATATCATCACCTGAATACATCTTTTTAAGTTCCTCATCCCATGCACGAAACTTATTTTCTTTCATTTCCGTCCTCCTCCCAAATAACGATTTTATTTGCCTATTTTGTGGCGTTTTCCAAAAAGAATAATGCCGAGGTGAAACATGCTGCTATAAGTAACCCACGTAATGGATCATAACCAAAAAGCATCGCAATTCCAGTTATGGACCAATATATAAAAGCTAGCCATTGTACTATTTTCATTCCATTCACCTGCCAAATAAGAATTTTGTTTATTTTTTATCTTTAGGTACTAAATCAAGTTGATACTCGCTTTTTGGATAATGTTTAAATTCTGTCCATCTTTTTAGATCCTCTATAAGATTATCTACATCCTCAAAACACCCTGAAGCCCATGTACTCATACAATCGCTCACAAGTGAGTACTTGTTTGTTGATGGGTCTCTGTATATGAAGTGTGGCGTTCCTGTACGTATAGGAACAATAATATCTCCTACTGAATATTTTCTGTCTTTGACCTCGACATTAACATTAATTTCCATTTATTTTTCGCCCTTTCTCTCAAATAACTATTTTGTTAAGTTTTTATTTTTGGCTTCAATCGCTAGCAATGCAGCCTTACAGATAGCCATTGGCGCAGTTTCGCAGACAGCACTTACATCAATATCATCTAATTGGAAATAACATTTAGTTTTTAAAGAAAATGATTCATGTGTAGTTAATTCAAACCAAAAATCATAATCCTTTCTCATCTTTTCTACTACAAGCCATGCATCTTGTATCCTATCTGATGGTTTAAATACGTTTAAGTTATCTTTTTCAAGAATCCCAACATCATCAACCCACTTACCATCACAAAGCGTTCCGTTATCGTAATACTCAGTTACACCATCCATAGCAACTGCAACTTTCCAACCCATAACTTGTTCTGCAATTAAAATATTCAGATCTCTATTTTCCATCTTTCATTCCCCTTTTCGATTAAAATAACGCTTTTATTGAGTTTTAGATTTTTCTCTTTCAGCAAGAATTCTTTCCATTCTCACTCGAAAACACGTAGGGCAAACTCTTCCACCATCAACCCTAACTGCACAAGTGCCTTCCCACTTGTTAAACCATTTCCCGCAATCCGCACACAAGAACCAAAATTTCTTTTTACGCAAACGTTTTGTTTTGGGTTTATGTTTAAAAAATCTTCTTTCTAAATTTACCGATTTATACTTACCGTTCTTTTTTATCATTAACTTCATTTGCTTTAACCTCACTTTCAAACAAAATTCAAATTTTGTCTTAATATCCGCTCGCTAGTCGATCATAGTTAACTTGGTTCTTATCAAAGTACGACTTTTCCATGTCTTCAAATGTCATGCCTAATTTCAATCCAATTACTACTATTGAAGCTAATGAAATTGTGTACTCTCTCGGAACACTAAAATCTGCCGTATAGACTATTTCAAACAACCTATGATATGAGAGTGATTGAGTGTTGTTTATATCATCAGCAATAGCTGCCTGTAAATCTTCGTTCAGCAGAATTTCTAAATGCCCGTACTTATTACCCAAACTAGCCATAAAGTGCATGCAATCCGCCCATTCATCATACTGACGCGCCTTATCATTCTTTTTGTTCTTCTTCCAATACTTGAAGAATCCAATCTCATTACTTAACTCACCTAACTCCGTAAATAATGCGTGTGTCACATCACCAGTTAGGTTTTTGCCTTCTAACCCATGAACCTCAACAACTTTACGATCTAGCTTGTCCTGCGCTTCGAAAATCTTTTGTATGCTTAACATTCCGTTTCGCTCCTTATAAGTAACTTTTCAATTTCTCTTTCTGCTTCTTCAACACTTCCAATGAAAGCTTCGTCTTCCGCTTCTCGTTATCCAATCCAACCAAGTGATATTCCATCTTACGAATCTCACTCTCTACTACCTCAAGTTCGCTTTGCACCTGCACTGCGGTTTCTTTTTTCATCACTTACCTCCCTTTGCTTCACTAATTAACTTAGTGATTTCATAAACCCCATTCTCCTTTGCTTTCATTACTTTTCACCTTCTCTCTTATCGATCTCAATCATTTCATTACGTACCTCTTGCAGAAAATCTATATACTGTCCAAGTTCTTTCTGATCCATTGTAGATATTTCATCGTCACTTACACATTCAGTGATATCAACCAAGCACAGAGACTCCATGTTTTCTCCACGTGATATCATATTAGATTTTGTTACAGCAATCGCTCCGAATCCGTATTCAAACGTTTTGTTCATGTTCCCCATCCCTTTCCAACAGCCCCGCTAGTTCCTCGCAACTTCCTTCAAATAAGTCGCGCCCATCTGGTAGCTTGTATATGTGATTATCGATTAATTTGTTGATTAAAACGTCTTGCCTGTCCATGTTGCCTCCTAGCTGATTTGTTTCTTTTTATACTTACGTGGCGGTTTGGTAGCTGCTTCGTATGGATCCATACCTTTATCCATCCTTGCGTAAAATGAAGATGTGCTAATCCCATTTTCTTTAGCTATTTCTCTTAAAGACTCCCACTGTTTGTGTTTTTTTGGTGTTGTTACTGCTTCAAAAGGGTCCATACCACTTTTAAGCCTTTTATATAATGTTGTATGGCTAATCCCATTTTGTTCCGCTAACTTTTTTAATCCGGCATTTAATCCTATCCCGTATTTCTTCTTTCTAACTGGTACCGTTATAGCGCGGTCTATCTCCCATCCACGCTTATTTACTCGTAAATACACATTCATTTTGCTAATACCGTTACGCGCTGCAATCTCGTAATCTTCTTCTGTTGGAACTGCTTTGTATTTCATTTACCTGACACCTTCTTTTTTCTTACTGGTTTTGTCGCCGCTTTATGATGTCCCCAACCGAGTTTTCTCCTTTGATGAAAAAGCTTCACTTTTATTCCGTTAGCCTTCGCTAGTTTAAGCCATTTATGATTTTCTCCTTCGTATTCATGCCTAATCGTTCCAGGTGGCGCTGTTAAGGCTTCCTCTAGTTCCCATTTATCAGATATATATAGGCGGTAATATAATGTTTTTGTACCTATTCCATTAGCTTTTGCCTTTGCTCGTTCCTCATCGGTTAGCCAACGATCTAAAGCCATTTTTAGATTGCCTCCTTCTTAGCTCGATGTTTAATGTTAGGCGGTGTCGTTATTGCGCGTTCTATATCCCATTTAAGTACAAAGACTCTAGTTCTTAACGTTCGTTTCCCTATGCCGTTATTCAGTGCTGTGTGGTACTGCGACGGCGTTATAATATCTATTTTTGAATGAGCCCTTTTCGTGCATTCTATTGGTGATAAAACTGGTGTCTTCGCTGCATCGTCAGGAGTCCAGTTATAACGCTTAATTCTAGAGAAAAACGTGTCATATGAGATACCATTCTGTTGTGCCAATTCCCATTGTTTTGCATACTTCTCTTTTAAACTAACGAATAGAGGTTTGCTAATCGCGTCTTCTACACTCCAACCATTAACGTTAATTCGCTGGTTTACCGTACTCTTCTCGATTCCGTTTTGTTTTGCGATTTCGTATTCTTCCCAAGTAGGAACAAGATTGTATTCCATAAAGTTTCACCTTCCTCACTTTAAATTAGTTACAACAACGTCTCCCTGTTTCCATTGGAGGGACTGTGGCTGCCAATTCTATATCCCACTTATAATTACGTATCCGTGAGTGAAATGTTTGATAGTTAATTCCATTCATTTCAGCTAATTTAGCCATTTTCTTAATAAATTCAGATGTCTTTTTAACTGGTTTTGTAGCCGCTTCTTCCGGAGTAAACCCTAAATTACGACGACTATAAAATGTATTAGGATTCATTCCATTTTTCACTGCGATTTCTAACCATATTTCAGATTGGCTTTTTTTCGATTCGCGTTTTTTTCCTGGCGGCGTTGTAACGGCCTCTTCAACATCCCATGCGCAGTTATAAACGCGATTTCTTAATGTATTTTTGTTTATTCCATTTGCTTCGGCTCGTTTGTAATCAGATTGACTTAAAATTCCTGTTTTCATTTCAATCCCCCTAATCCAAATCCATAATCTCCGCTAAGGTCCTTTTGCTTACTGCCGTTTTTATAATTTGAATCCTTCCATGCTTTACTACGGCATCGCTCTTTGCATCTTCTTCGCTTTTTACTTCAAACCAATCTATTTTTTGCTTCTCATCCTGATCATAGAAGTGAACTTCAAACGTAGGCGTTATAGCGTTATGACTATTGCTATGTAGGAATTTCTCTGAAGTACTAGTCGCTGCATAGTCAAAAGTTCCTATGACATCTTCAAACGAAAGTTGACCGCTCCTCATGCCACAACGCCTTTTTTCTCTTCCTGCTGTATACGATGGATTTCCATTAGTCTCGCTATAACGGCATGACGATTTCTATCCACTTCCTCATGCGTTTGATTAGCTGCCTTGCAAACGCATGGTCCAAATTGATACATTCCCATTCCAATACCGTTTTGAATCACTCCAGTTCCGTTACACGCGCACATAATCGTCATCCTTTCTGATTACCACTTCGATTCTTTGATCTGATATCTGAGCTACCGCAAAAGCCATATTGTTATGACCAGCAATGTTTAAACGAATTTTGTTGAAGATGTATAGTAATTCTTCGTCTGAAAATTCAATCTTTTTATCTGTTGGCTGTCGCAATAACTGCCCTTCCATTTTTTCTAACACATCAATTTCAATACTGATTTTTTCTTCCTCAATTAACTGGTGTACTTCCCTTATGCTCTTACGGTACCCATAACGTTTTCCTACCGCTTTGATTAAGTCGAACAGTGTTTTCGTTTCAATTCTTCTAACAGTTGGATCGCCGTAACAAATTGAACATGCTGTAATCTTTTTTTCTTCAATGTACACTTCATGAATGTCGATGTTATCAATTGCTGCACCGCATATATCGCAATATGGTTTAGACGGAGCTTGTACATCATCGAATAGCATTTTCTTACCCTCCTTACGCTTCTATAAATCTTTGTAAGCGTTGCTTCGCTATTTCTCTTCTATAACTTGCAGCTTCGTTTTTTACAGTTAGACTCGTTTCAACCATTCGGTCATACGAACGTTTCCCAACTTGATGTTTCAGCTCTTTAGGTTCTAAATTACTCGTATACAGGGTTGGAAGTTCTTTTCTATACCGGCCATCTATGATATTGAACAATTTCTCTTCTACCCATTCCGTGGTCTTTTCTGCTCCAATATCATCTAATATAAGTAAGTCACATTCTAAAAGTGCTCTCATGATTTGCGTTTCGTTTTCTTTATTTTCGCTATTAAATGTGCTGCGAATGCGCTGCAATAATTCCGGAACACTTTGAAACACTACAATATATCCTTTCTTAGAAAGCTCATTAACAATTGCGGCAGCTAGGTGAGTTTTGCCGTTTCCAGGTTCTCCCCAGATCATTAGCGATTCACCGTTCCATTCTTTAAATGTCTTCACATATTTCATTGCTATTTTGTGAGCTGTCTCAGATCCATTTCTATCTAAAAACGCTTCAAATGTACTCTTAGAAAACCTTTCACCTAAATTACTGATACTGAACAACTTTTCTATTTCGCGTTTCTTAGCAAAGTTTTGAGCTTCACGTATTTTTGCTTCTTCTCGTTCTACAACACATTCACAAGTAGGCAATATTTTGTTTTTAATACGTAATTGCGGAACTTCAACAGTTATTGCTGCAATGTACTTATTACAATGCTCGCATGTATAACCTTCTGTTTCTTCACTACAAGCCGATGTATTCACTATCCGAGTCATCACATTTCCTATTGATTCCGACACGTTTATTCACCCCTTTATTTCT
>NZ_CM173491.1:772500-5381495 GCF_057784645.1 Bacillus sp. LQ16 | reverse complement strand
AACCTAAAAACGTCGTTTGTATATGAGATAGGGTTTTCGACAAAAAAAGCAAATGTGGACAACTATTTACCCACATGTGATTAAAACTGTCCACATGTTATACACAAATTGTGGATAAGATAAAGGTGTGGAAAACTTATTCAAAGTGAAAACACAACTATAATATCAAAAAAAAGTGGCTATAGCAATGAATTTAAGAAAGTTATCCACAAAATCAATACCTTGTGGAATAAACTTGTCCACAACACGATATACTGTGTAAAAGTGGGAAAAAAGTTTGTGGATATAAAAAACGTGAAAAAACATTTATCCACAAGGAAATATAGATGCTGTGAAAAAGTATGTGAATAGGTTCAAAATGAATATTTGATGAAAATTTCTAGAACCATTGACATTTTCCTAGTTAATTAACTATAATTTATAGGACTGTCTTTAACAGATATTCCTCAGGGAGGTGTCATATAATGAAAAGAACTTACCAACCAAATAAACGTAAGCGCAGCAAAGTACATGGTTTCCGCAGCCGTATGAGCACAGCGAACGGACGTAAAGTGCTAGCAGCTCGTCGTCGTAAAGGAAGAAAAGTATTATCTGCGTAGACCACTGATCGTTCAGTGGTCTTTTTTTCTAATAATAGTGAATTTCCGCTGATGAAATACAGGAGTGTCAATTGATATGAAGAAAAAACATCGTATAAAGAAGAATGATGAATTCCAGGCGGTTTTTCAAAAAGGAAAATCAAATGCGAATCGTCAGTTTGTTGTATACCAATTAGATAAAGAAGAACAGCCAAACTTTCGCATCGGCCTTTCTGTTAGCAAAAAAATAGGAAATGCAGTAGTTCGTAATCGAATTAAGCGCATGGTCCGTCAGGCTATTACAGAGTTAAAAGATGAGATAGATTCTGGAAAAGATTTTGTTATAATAGCAAGGAAGCCTTGTGCAGAGATGACATATGAAGAAGTAAAGAAAAGCTTAATTCATGTCTTTAAACGCTCTGGTATGAAAAGAATAAAAAAGTAGCGTAAGGAAATGAATTACACTATATACATACCGAAACAAGGAGGAGTAGGCTTTGAAAAAGAAATTAGGTTTACTAGCCATGGTCGTTGCATTAATGGCGATTGCCACCGGTTGTAGTGAAACGGGTCAGCCGATTACATCGAAAAGTACTGGGATTTGGAATGAATATTTCGTATATCCACTTTCTCAGTTAATCACGTATTTTGCCGACTTATTTAACAGTAATTACGGTTTAGCAATTGTTATTACAACTCTTATCATTCGTTTTGCATTATTACCATTAATGATTAAACAAACGAAGAGTACAAAGGCAATGCAAGCGTTACAACCAGAAATGGTGAAGTTAAAAGAGAAATATAGTTCTAAAGATCAAGCAACGCAGCAAAAACTACAACAAGAAATGATGCAGTTATATCAAAAGAATGGTGTAAATCCATTGGCAGGATGTTTACCGATATTTGTTCAGATGCCTATTTTATTCGCGTTTTATCATGCGATTATGAGAACAACAGCAATTAGTGAACATACATTTTTATGGTTTGATTTAGGACAGGCAGATCCGTTCTATATCTTACCAGTTGTTGCGGCAATTACGACATTTATTCAGCAAAAGCTTGCAATGGCAGGAACAGCTGGTCAAAATCCGCAAATGGCAATGATGCTTTGGCTTATGCCGATTATGATTTTAATCTTTGCAATTAACTTCCCAGCTGCATTATCACTTTACTGGGTTGTTGGTAATATCTTTGGTATTGCTCAAATGTACTTTATCAAAGGGCCAGAGATTAAGGCTAACAAAGCTGGAGGCTCAAGCAAGTGAGTATAATTACTGCTAAAGGACAAACAGTCGAGCTGGCAGTAGAGGATGCTTTAAGGCAATTAAACACATCAAAAGATCGAGTAGATATAAATATTGTCGATGAGGGTAAAAGAGGGTTCTTAGGTTTATTTGGGAATCGTCCTGCAGTAGTAGAAGTTGTATTGAAGAAAGATCCAATTCAGGAATGTGAAGAATATTTAAGAAATGTTATTCACAATATGGGTGTGGAAGTTGAAATTAGTAAAATTGTAAAAGGACGCGAGATTGAATTTACAATTTCTGGTGATGATGTAGGAGTTTTAATTGGAAAAAGAGGTAATACATTGAACTCTTTACAGTATTTAACAAAACTTGTCGCAAATCGTAACACGAAGCAGTATATCGGTATTACACTAGATGCTGAAAATTATCGTAGTAAAAGAAAAAGTACGTTAGAATCACTTTCTTATCGATTAGCGAAACAAGTATCTAATACGAAAAAAAGAGTTATTTTAGAACCGATGCCATCTTTTGAACGAAAAATTATTCATCAGGCATTATCAAATCATCAAGGTATCAAAACAACTTCTGAAGGAAATGAACCACATCGGCATGTTGTAATATCTCCTAAATGACCGGTTGCTCAAATGAGTGCCGGTTTTTTTGAGCGAAAAACAGATGTGGATAACTAAAAAACACTAAACTTATCCACTGTGAATAAGTTTAGTGTTTTTTACATGGGGATATAATAAAATGAGTTATTCTTCTTTTGTAGATAGGTTCGTTATGGTATCCTAATAATTTAGTGAAAGAAATAATCATGTTGAAATAGAGATAAATAAGCAAGTGAGGTGAAAGGACATGGAATTTGATACAATTGCTGCGATTTCCACAGCGCTTGGAGAGGGTGCAATTGCCATTGTTCGAGTAAGTGGGGATGATGCGGTTGAGAAAGTTGACCGTATTTTTAAAGGGAAGGATTTAACAGAGGTTTCTTCTCATACTATTCATTATGGTCATATCGTTGATTTAGATACAAATCAAGTTATTGAAGAAGTTATGGTGTCTATTATGCGCGCACCGAGGACTTTTACACGTGAAAATATAGTGGAAATTAACTGTCATGGCGGACTTGTTTCAGTAAATAAAGTATTGCAACTTATTCTAGCGCAAGGAGTACGATTGGCAGAACCGGGCGAATTTACAAAACGTGCTTTTTTAAATGGACGTATCGATTTATCACAAGCAGAAGCTGTTATGGATTTGATTCGAGCAAAAACAGATCGTGCGATGAATGTAGCAATTAATCAAATGGAAGGGCGATTATCTAAATTAATTGGTCGCTTACGTCAAGAAATATTAGAAACATTAGCTCATGTTGAGGTAAATATAGATTATCCAGAATACGATGATGTAGAAGAGATGACACATAATATTTTAATTGAGAAAGCAACGCATGTTCGTTCGGAAATCGAAAAAATATTAGAAACATCAAAACAAGGTAAAATCTTACGTGAAGGTATTGCTACAGCAATTATCGGTAGGCCTAATGTTGGAAAATCATCGTTATTAAATAGCCTTGTTCAGGAGAAAAAAGCAATTGTAACTGATATTGCAGGAACAACTCGTGATGTTATTGAAGAGTACGTTAATGTGCGTGGCGTACCTCTTAAACTTATAGATACAGCCGGTATTCGTGAGACAGAAGATGTTGTTGAACGAATTGGTGTGGAGCGTTCAAAAGAAATGATGAGCCAAGCAGATTTAGTATTAGTTGTTGTCAACTATAGCGAGGCTTTAACAAATGAGGATGAAGATCTATTCCATGCGGTACAAGGAAAAGACTTTATTGTTATTGTGAATAAGACTGATTTACCGCAAGCGATTGATATGGAACGTGTTACAGAGTTAGCCGAGGGAAATCGCGTTATTACAACATCCTTAATTGAGGAACAAGGAATAGATGAACTCGAGAAGGCAATAGCTGATTTATTCTTTGAAGGAACAATCGATTCTACAGATATGACATATGTTTCTAATGCGAGACATATTGGATTATTAACACAAGCGGGACAAACAATCGGTGATGCAATTGAGGCAATAGAAAATGGTGTACCAATTGATATGGTGCAAATTGATTTAACAAGAACGTGGGAAATACTTGGTGAAATTACTGGTGACACAGTCCATGAAAGCCTAATTGACCAGTTGTTCTCTCAATTTTGTTTAGGAAAATAATATAGTGATGTTTTAGAAAGATAGAGATTATTAGGAGGAATAAACAATGGGATACAATGCCGGTTCATACGATGTCATAGTAATCGGTGCAGGTCATGCAGGATGTGAAGCTGGTCTTGCGGCAGCACGAATGGGCTCAAAAACATTAATGTTAACAATTAACTTAGATATGGTAGCATTCATGCCATGTAACCCTTCTGTTGGTGGACCAGCAAAAGGGATTGTTGTTCGTGAAATTGATGCATTAGGCGGAGAAATGGGACGTAATATTGATAAAACTCATATTCAAATGCGTATGCTAAATACAGGTAAGGGTCCAGCTGTACGTGCACTTCGAGCGCAAGCTGATAAATTCTCTTACCAACATGAATTGAAGAAAACAATTGAAGAAACACCAAACTTAACGTTGTTCCAAGGAATGGTAGAGCGTTTAATCGTTGAAGAAGGTATATGTAAAGGGGTAGTTACACAAGCTGGTGCAGAATATACAGCGAAAACCGTTGTAATTACGACTGGAACATTTTTACGTGGCGAGATTATCATGGGCGATTTAAAATATTCAAGCGGTCCAAATAATCAACAACCGTCTATTACATTATCTGAGCATTTAGAGGAGCTCGGATTTGATCTTGTTAGATTTAAAACAGGGACACCTCCGCGTGTAAACAGTAATACAATTGACTACAGTAAAACAGAAATTCAACCAGGTGATGATAAGCCGCGTTCGTTCTCTTTTGAAACAACGAAATTTATTATGGATCAAATTCCATGTTGGTTGACATATACAAGTACAGAAACACACCGTTTAATAGATGAAAATTTACATCGTTCAGCTATGTATTCTGGTATGATTAAAGGAACAGGCCCTAGGTACTGTCCTTCTATTGAAGACAAAGTAGTAAGATTTAATGACAAACCACGTCATCAAATTTTCTTAGAGCCAGAAGGGCGTAATACACAAGAAGTATATGTACAAGGTTTATCCACAAGCCTACCAGAAGATGTACAACGTGACATGCTTAGAACAATTCCAGGCCTAGAAAATGTTGAAATGATGCGCACAGGTTATGCGATTGAATATGATGCAATTGTGCCAACACAATTATGGCCAACACTGGAAACGAAAAAGATTAAAAATTTATATACAGCAGGACAAATTAATGGAACTTCTGGTTACGAAGAGGCGGCAGGACAAGGGCTTATGGCTGGGATTAATGCAGCATGCCGTTCTTTAGGTAAAAAAGAAGTTGTTTTAGGCCGCGAGGATGCTTATATTGGTGTCTTAATTGATGATCTTGTAACGAAAGGTACAAATGAACCATATCGTTTATTAACGTCTCGTGCAGAATACCGTCTATTATTACGCCACGATAATGCTGATCTTCGTTTAACTGAAGTTGGTCGTGAAATTGGATTAATTAAAGAAGAGCGATATGAGCGATTTACAAATAAAAAATTACAAATTGAACAGGAAAAGGAACGTTTAAGCAGCATTATTATTAAACCACGTCCTGAAGTTCAAGAATTAATTCGCAATATTGGCGGAAGTGAATTGAAAGATGGAATACGTGCAAGTGACTTATTACGTCGTCCAGAGATGACATATGAGCATATTCATCTTTTAGTACCAAGTGAAGTAGAATTAAGTGATGAAGTTACAGAACAAGTTGAAATTCAGATTAAGTACGAAGGATATATTGAAAAATCTTTACAGCAAGTAGAGCGAATGAAGAAAATGGAGAGTAAAAAAATCCCTGTAGATATTGATTATGACGCGATTTCTAGCCTTGCTTCAGAAGCTAGACAGAAATTGAAAGATGTTCGTCCACTTTCAATGGGGCAGGCTTCACGTATTTCTGGCGTAAATCCAGCGGATATTTCCATTTTACTTGTGTATATAGAACAAGGAAAAATTGCGCGCGTATCGAACCAATAACATAGTAAGGAGATATTGCTAGATGAACATAGAACAATTTCAATCTATGCTAGAAGAGAAGGGAATCACCCTCTCTTCTAGACAATTAGAGCAGTTCAAAATCTACTTTGAAACATTAGTAGAGTGGAATGAAAAAATGAACTTAACGGCTATTACAGAAAAAGAAGAAGTATACTTAAAACACTTTTTTGATTCCATTACAGCTGCTTTTTATTATGATTTTTCAAAACCATTCTCAATTTGTGATGTTGGTGCAGGGGCTGGATTCCCAAGTATTCCTTTAAAAATCTGTTTCCCGCACTTAAAAGTAACAATTGTAGATTCATTGCAAAAACGTATTAATTTCTTAAATCACTTAGCACAAAAGTTAGAATTAAGTGATGTTGCATTTTGTCATGATCGTGCTGAAACATTTGGGAAAAAAGAAGGTGTACGTGAATCATACGATATTGTAATGGCACGTGCAGTTGCGCGTCTTTCTGTATTAAGTGAGCTATGTTTACCACTTGTAAAAGTTGGAGGAACATTCATTGCAATGAAAGGTGCAGCAGCAAACGAAGAAATCGAAAATGGCAAGTATGCTTTAGAGGTTCTAGGCGGAGAGTTAAAAGAGATGTCTACGTTCCAATTACCGTTTGAAGAGAGTGAACGTAATATTTTATTAATCGAGAAAAAGCGCAAGACACCAAAGAAATATCCACGCAAACCGGGAACACCCAATAAATTACCTATTGAAAAATAAATCTTATTAGACGTAAGATTAAATTATATAAATGAAAACGTAAATGTTTCATAGGAAACATTTTATGGAGAATAGTCAATAGGCCTAAAAGGTGGTGGAATATGTATGAAAAATACGTTTTCTCGTTTATTTGGCTTTGGAGATAAAGAGAGCGAATTCGAATTACAAGACGAAAGCCATGAAGAGATAGATAAAAAGGTATATGAGGAAATACAAGAAATTCCGATAGTAAATATTACCCCTAACCGTTATCAACCAAGAACAGTTTTTGATGATGCGCGTATTGATGAGCTAGCATTAACGATTCGTACACATGGACTTATTCAGCCGATTGTTGTAAGGCAATATGAGGACGATAAGTATGAGATTATTGCTGGAGAAAGACGTTTTCGCGCGGCAACAAAGTTAGGTTGGGAAAAGGTTCCTGCAATTATAAAGAACTTAAATGATACAGAGACAGCTTCTGTAGCTTTAATTGAAAACTTGCAACGTGAGGAACTAACGGCAATCGAGGAAGCTGTGGCATATCAAAAGCTGATTGAGTTACATAATTTAACACAAGAAGCATTGGCACAACGACTTGGAAAAGGACAATCTACAATCGCAAATAAGTTGCGATTGTTAAAGTTGCCTGAAGAAATAAAAAGTGCATTATTAGAAAAAAGCATTACAGAACGTCATGCCCGCGCTCTCATTCCTTTAAAAAATGAGGAATTACAACTGAAGGTTTTACAGGAAATTGTGGAGAAACAACTGAATGTAAAGCAAACAGAAGAACGAATTGCGAAGTTACTAGAGGAAGCAAAACCGAAGCGTAAGGCAAAGCAAAAAGCAGTAAGTCGAGATACGAGGATTGCTATGAATACAATTAGGCAATCTTTACAAATGGTTACTGAAAGTGGTTTAAATGTTAATTCTGAGGAAGAAGAATTTGATGAGTACTATCAAATTACAATTAAAATTCCAAAGAAAAAATAATAATGACGTGTTAGAGACCTTATCCTATTGGAGAGGTCTCTTTTACTATATTTTCTTGTTAAATGAAGAAGGAGTTTAGAAATAAATTTTGAAGTTTAATAAAGGACGTAAAAGAAAAAGTTTTATTTCATGTTACAATAAACGTAATTGTTACTAGAATAAGATAGAAAGGTTGAAAGTAGGTGACATCATGGGAAAAATCATTGCTATTGCTAATCAAAAAGGCGGTGTTGGAAAAACCACAACATCTGTTAATTTAGGGGCTGGATTGGCGCAAGTAGGTAAAAAAGTCCTTCTTGTAGATATTGATGCTCAAGGAAATGCAACGACTGGTGTGGGAATTGAAAAATCTGAATTAGATCAATGTATTTACAACGTTCTTGTGGAAGATGCAGATGTTCAAGGGGTTATACAGAAAACCGCAACTGAAAACTTAGATGTTCTACCCGCTACAATTCAATTGGCTGGTGCTGAAATTGAATTGGTACCGACTATTTCCCGGGAAGTACGTTTGCAAAGAGCATTACAGCCAGTTCGTGATGAATATGATTATATTATTATCGACTGTCCCCCGTCTTTAGGGTTATTAACGATTAATGCATTAACAGCAGCAGATTCTGTTATTATTCCTGTACAGTGTGAATATTATGCACTAGAAGGATTAAGTCAGCTATTAAATACAGTTCGACTTGTACAAAAACATTTAAATAAAAATTTAGCAATTCAAGGCGTATTGTTAACAATGTTGGATGCTCGTACAAATTTAGGGATCCAAGTTATAGATGAAGTGAAAAAGTATTTTAGGGATAAAGTATATCGCTCGATTATTCCGCGTAATGTACGCTTGAGCGAGGCTCCAAGTCATGGGAAACCTATTATGCAGTATGACGCTAAATCAAGAGGAGCAGAAGTATATATAGATTTAGCAGAGGAAGTGATTGCAGGTGGCTAAAGGATTAGGAAGAGGAATTAATGTGTTTTTTCCTGATTTAGATGTGAAAGAAGAGGAAACAATTCAGGAGATTATTGTAACTGAATTAAGGCCAAATCCATATCAACCGCGTAAACACTTTAATAAAGAGGCTATTCAGGAATTAGCAATTTCGATTAAGGAACACGGTATTCTACAACCATTAATTGCTAGAAAGAGTATTAAAGGATATGAAATCGTTGCAGGTGAAAGACGATTTCGTGCTGCAAAGGAGGCTGGTTTAGAAAAGGTACCTGCGGTTGTAAGACAATTAACTGAACAGCAAATGATGGAATTTGCTTTGTTAGAAAACTTACAACGAGAAGATTTAAATCCTATGGAAGAGGCAATGGCATACCAGATGTTAATAAATGAGCTAAATGTAACGCAAGAACAATTAGCGAAACGTCTTGGCAAAAGCAGACCTTACATTGCAAATTATACTCGGTTATTAAGCCTCCCTTCGTTCGTCCAAGATATGATTGCAAATGGTCAACTTTCAATGGCTCATGGGAGAACTTTACTTACGATAAAAGACGAAGAACAATTGAAGTCCTTATTGAAACGCATTGAAAAAGAAGGATTAAATGTTCGTCAATTAGAGAAAATCGTCCAAGAGATTAATCAACACGTTTCACGTGAAACAAAAAAAGTGAAAAAAGAGCGAAATATATTTTTCGTAGAACGTGAAACGTTCTTAAGAGAAAAGTTTGGCACAGATGTGAAAATTAAAGAGACGAAAAAAGAAAAAGGTAAAATCGAAATTGAATTTTTTAATAAAGAAGATTTAAATCGTATTTTAGAACTATTAGCACAGAAAAATTAAAAAGCAAACCATCTTATTATTTATAGATGGTTTGCTTTTTTTAATGCGGATAATTTTTGATCCGTCTCTTTTATACTTTGTGCGATTACATCAGCCATTTTCATGACTAAACTTAATCTTGTATTTTGAAGAACGAAAAACTCCATAAACCCATTTAGATTGACGATACCGTGTATATGCAGATCACCAACTGCAGGTAATTTCTTATTCATAGCAGCACCCGGTTTACTAGGTCCCTTTCCAGTAGTGATTGACCCAATATTTTGGGACTTTCCTAAACATGCATCAACAGCAATTATAAATGCAGTAGGATGTTCTTTCTGTATATTCTGAATTTTTTCTTCTAAATTTAGTGCATGTACTGGCTCATCTAGTGTACCGAATATTTGGAGGTTTTTTATGTCTATTTGTTCAAGTTTTGTACCAACTAACGGGCCGAGTGCGTCACCTGTAGAACGATCTGTTCCGATACAAACGAGAATGAGTGGTATATTAGTTTTAATAGGAATATGGGTAAGTAAGAAATTACTGATTATCTCAGAGGCTTCTAGATCTTGGTGCATAACGTTTTGAGTTTCTTTCTCAAAAAATGGTAAGCGAAAACTTCCAATGTTCATGAAGCACCCATCCTTTTAATAAATTTTCAATATATGTTATATGGTGAGAAAAATGGAAAGCTATAAGTGCGTAATTTTTGCAAAATGTGAATGAAAACGGAAATAATAGTACTAGTATATATATATTCGTTCCATTTTATACCTGAATGGCGGGGATAAAATAGGATTAAAATCATAAAATTTTTTCAGCAATTAGAGGACTTCTGATACAATAATAAGGATAACTAAAAAGAAATTTTAGCTAGAGAGGTAGAGGTACATGGATTTATTAACGAAGTGGTTTAATTCTACGAAACAGTATTTATTAGATGCTGATCGTTGGGCTCATATTGGAGTTGCGACATTAAAAATATGTATTATTTTAATAATTGGTGCAGTTGTTGTGCGAATTGCAAGAGCGGTTGTACGAAATGCGTTTCGTATGGGGAGCCGTTCTCCAATTCAAATTTCAGAACGTCGTACAGTTACAGTGGCGAAATTACTTGAAAATATTGTAGCGTATGTTGTTATGTTCATTATGCTAATTGCGATTTTAGGTGTGTTTGATATTAATGCATCAGGTTTATTAGCGGGTGCTGGGGTAATTGGTTTAGCAGTCGGATTTGGTGCTCAAAGTTTAGTGAAAGATGTTATTACAGGTTTATTTATTTTGCTAGAAGATCAGTTTTCAGTTGGCGATTATGTTAAAATCGGTCAATTTGAAGGAGTCGTTTTAGAAATTGGACTTCGTACAACGAAAGTAAAGAGTTGGACAGGTGAAATTCATACTTTACCAAATGGAAGTATTATTCAAGTTACTAACTACTCAGTTAGTAATAGTGTAGCGTTTGTTGATGTATCTATTTCATATGAGGCTGATATTGCGAAAGCAGAACAGGTTATTGAAGATTTATTAGTAGAGTTACCTTCAAAGTATGAAAAAATGGTAACAACACCTCAATTATTAGGTGTGCAAACGTTAGCTGCATCAGAAGTTATATTACGCGTTATCGCTGAAGTAGAGCCGATGCAACATGCAGTTATTGCAAGGGCACTTCGTAAAGAGATTAAAAATCGTCTTGATTTACATGGAATTGAAATTCCATATCCACGTATGGTTTTATACAATCGTGAAGAATTGGTTAGTGGAAAAGCAATTTAGTATGGAGAGGAGTTTGAAGAGTGGAGCAAAAGGAATATAACTTGTACGATGTTGTGGAAATGAAGAAAGCACATCCATGTGGCGAGAATCGTTGGAAAATTATTCGTATGGGAATGGATATCCGCATTAAGTGCGAGGGATGTGACCATTCAGTAATGATTACTCGAAGAGAGTTTGATCGTAAGGTGAAAAAAATACTTGTGAAGCACGAAGAATAGAGGGAGAGTAACAGTTACAGTAGGTAACTGTTACTTTTTTTCGTTTGGCGGAAACTTGTCATTTTTTTCGTTACTATCTATAATGATGAAAGATTGAGACATAGGAGTGAAAAATATGGGATTAACGGCTGGGATTGTTGGATTACCTAACGTAGGTAAGTCCACTTTATTTAATGCAATTACACAAGCAGGAGCAGAATCTGCAAACTATCCATTCTGTACAATTGATCCAAACGTAGGGATTGTAGAAGTACCAGATGAGCGTTTAAATAAATTAACGGAATTAGTAGAACCGAAAAAGACTGTTCCGACTGTATTTGAGTTTACTGATATTGCAGGTATCGTAAAAGGTGCTAGTAAAGGTGAAGGTTTAGGAAATAAATTCTTATCTCACATTCGTCAAGTAGATGCAATTTGCCAAGTTGTTCGTTGTTTTGAAGACGAAAATATTACGCATGTTTCAGGGAAAGTAGATCCAATTGATGATATCGAAACAATCAACTTAGAGCTAATTTTAGCGGACTTAGAGTCTGTTGATAAGCGTATCGAGCGTGTTGCGAAATTAGCAAGACAAAAAGATAAAGAAGCTGTATATGAGCATGAAATTTTAGTTCGTTTAAAAGAGGCTTTTGAAGAGGGGAAACCGGCTCGTACTGTTGAATTTACAGAAGAGCAGATGAAGATTGTTAAAGGCCTTCATTTACTTACAACAAAAGAAATGTTATACGTAGCGAACGTAAGTGAAGACGATGTTATCGATCCTTCGGAAAATAAATACGTACAAATGGTAAAAGAATTTGCAGAAAATGAAAATTCTCAAGTAATCGTTGTATGTGCAAAAATCGAATCAGAAATCGCTGAATTAGACGAGGAAGAGAAAAAAGTATTCCTTGAAGAACTAGGTATTGAAGAGTCTGGTTTAGATCAATTAATTCGTGCAGCATATGACTTATTAGGACTTGCTACTTACTTTACAGCTGGCGTTCAAGAAGTACGTGCTTGGACATTTAAACAAGGTATGAAGGCACCACAATGTGCTGGTGTTATTCATACAGACTTTGAGCGTGGGTTTATTCGTGCAGAAACAGTTTCTTACGATGACTTAATGACAAACGGTTCTATGACAGCTGCAAAAGAAGCTGGAAAAGTACGTTTAGAAGGAAAAGAGTATATCGTAAAAGACGGAGATGTTATGCACTTCCGTTTTAACGTTTAATCTAATATTTCCTAGGAAAAATAAAGATATGAGCTTGGCGAATATATTATATGTTTGCCAAGTTTTTTATGTATTGGTGAGTTGATTCATATAACTTACTATGATATAATCTAAACTCGTGAGTAATTACTATAAATTAATTGCTCCTTGCCCATTATGGGCCGTTTAGACCAAAAGGAGGTGAAAGTGTAATGAGAAAGTACGAAATTATGTACATCATTCGTCCTGGCGTTGAAGAAGAAGCTCAAAAAGCTTTAGTTGAACGTTTTGCAGGTGTTTTAACAAACAATGGTGCAGAAATCATTAACACGAAAGAGTGGGGTAAGCGTCGTTTAGCTTACGAAATCAACGACTTACGTGAAGGTTTCTACATGATCTTAAACGTGAACTCTAACGCAGAAGCGATTAACGAATTCGACCGTTTAGCTAAGATCAACGAAGACATCCTTCGTCATATCGTTGTTAAAGAAGAAGAAAAATAATTGATATATAAGGGAGAGTGGTTCGATTGATGAATCGTGTTATCCTCGTTGGTCGTTTAACTAAGGACCCTGACTTACGTTACACGCCCAATGGTGTTGCAGTAGCTACTTTTACGTTAGCTGTGAATCGCGCATTTGCGAATCAACAAGGTGAGCGTGAAGCTGACTTTATTAATTGTGTAATATGGCGTAAACAAGCAGAAAACGTAGCAAATTATTTGAAAAAAGGAAGCTTAGCAGGCGTAGATGGACGTCTTCAAACTCGTAATTACGATGGACAAGACGGTAAACGTGTATATGTAACAGAAGTTCTTGCGGAAAGCGTACAATTTTTAGAGCCGCGTAATGGCGGTGGGGAGCAACGTGGTTCATTCAATCAGCAACCATCAGGAGCTGGTTTCGGTAACCAAGGCTCTAACCCATTTGGTCAATCTAGTAATTCAGGTAACCAAGGTAATCAAGGGAACTCTGGATTTACGAAGAATGACGATCCATTTTCAAATGTAGGTCAACCGATCGACATTTCCGACGACGATTTACCGTTCTAATACAGTAAATTTGTTAGTTTTAACAAAGAATGGAGGGAAATAGACATGGCAGGACGCAAAGGTGGACGTGCGAAACGTCGTAAGGTGTGTTTCTTCACAGCTAACGGCATCACTCGCATTGACTATAAAGATGTTGATTTATTAAAACGTTTCGTTTCTGAGCGTGGTAAAATTTTACCTCGTCGTGTAACAGGGACAAGCGCAAAATACCAACGCAAACTTACAGTTGCAATTAAACGTGCTCGTCAAATGGCACTTTTACCATATGTTGGTGAATAATAGCGTATGAAATGCACAGTAGAGTCGGACTCTACTGTGCATTTTGCTATGCTTTTCTTTTTTGAAAGAGAGGTTAAAATGTGAAACAAACAAAGTTTATTACAGAAGGCGCAGCGTTATTAGCTATATATGCAATTTTATTGCTTATATCTATGTATGTTCCGATTTTAGGTACTGTTGTAACTTTTGCGTTGCCGTTACCATTTATACTATTAACGATAAGACATAAACTATCTAATGTGCTTGTGATTTTTGTAGCAGCACTTTTTGTTACTATTATTGTGAGTCAACCTATGAATTTAGTGAAGACAACTATGTTTGGATTGATAGGGATTGTTTTAGGGTATACGTATAAAACAAGAAAAAAGCCAGTGGAAATCTTAATAGCGGGGACGCTTGCATACTTAATTGGTTTTGTACTTATTTATGTTGCGAGTATAAAGTTTTTCAACATAGATATAATGAAGCAAATGCAAAGTGTGTTTAGTGAAAGTATGGTACAAAGTGAAAAGATAGTAAGTGCTATAGGTATGCCGATTAGTAAGGAACAAAAAGAGTTGCTTACACAAATGAATGATATATTACAATTGTTATTTCCAAGTATACTTGTTCTAGTTTCAGTATGTTTTTCTTGGATTACAGTGATAATATCAGGTAGTGTTTTGAAAAAGTTAAAACACGACATTATACCTTGGCCTAAATTTAAAGATCTACAATTACCAAAGAGTATTGTTTGGTATTACGTTATATTTATTTTGTTAGCAACTTTTATAAAAGTAGATCCAACATCATATTTACATATGGTATTTTCTAACCTATATGTCATATTTGCACTATTGCTTGTACTACAAGGGCTGACATTCATTTCCTTTTTAGCGTATAGAAAAGGTTTTACAAAAGGGGTTCCTATTATTAGTTTTATTGTATGCATGTTTATTCCGATGCTGTTTCCTCTTGTGACAATCTTAGGTATAATTGACTTAGGGATTTCGTTGCGTTCTAAAATAGGGGAATAAAATAATATTCCTTATACTATTTTAATCTGTTTAACTAACTGGAAGGTGAGTTAGTTTTACTTTATAGGAGTTGTATACATGCCTGAATTTGATAAGAAACAGTGGTTTTTATATCCTGTTTATGTATTGGCATTTTTTGTGTTTGTGCTCATTTCAATTCTCTGTTATTTTCATTTAATTATGGGGATAGCTGCTTTTATCATTTTTTGTATCGTGTTCTTTATCGTTATACGATTTGAACTTAATTTTCAAAGGAATTTCGAAAAGCATACGACAGATATGATTACGAGGGTAAAGAAAGTCAGTAATGAAGCATTTAACCAAATGCCGATTGGTATTTTGTTATACAATAAGGATTACGGGATTGATTGGGCAAATCCTTATTTATCTTCATGCCTGGGACAGCATGCGTTAGCTGGATGGCACCTTTACGATGTATCAGAAACATTACTTCTTTTCATTAAAGGAGAAACTTCTGATGATATAGTCTCTTTAAATAATCGAAAGTTTCGTGTTTTTGTAAGGAAAGAAGAAAAGTTAATTTATTTCTTTGATGTAACGGAACAAACGGAAATCGAAAAGATGTATGAGGATCAACGCACTGTTTTAGCTGTAATTTATTTGGATAATTATGATGAAGTTACACAAGGATTAGATGATCAATTACGTACGAATATAACAAGTCTTGTGACATCGCGACTAAATGAATGGGCACTTAAGTATGGTGCGTATTTAAAACGTGCATCTTCAGAAAGATTCTTCGTTGTGCTAAATGAAAGTATTCTGACGCAGATGGAGAAAGGGAAATTTAGTATTTTAGATCAGGTGCGTGAAGAAACATCTAAAAGGAATATACCACTTACATTAAGTGTAGGTGTCGGATCAGGTGATTTACCTTTGTCAGAGCTTGGGGCAATGGCTCAATCTGGTTTAGACCTTGCGCTTGGGCGCGGGGGAGACCAAGTAGCTATTAAACAAGCGACAGGTAAAGTTAAGTTCTATGGAGGTAAGACAAATCCGGTTGAAAAGCGTACCCGTGTACGTGCTAGGGTCATTTCGCATGCGTTAAAGGATTTAGTATTAGAAAGTAGTAATGTCATTATCATGGGGCATAGGGCTCCTGATATGGACGCAATTGGTGCTGCGATTGGTATTTTAAAAGTGGCTCAATTAAACGAGCGTAAAGGATATATTGTATTAGATGAAAATGATTCTGATAAGGGAATTAAACGCTTGATGGACAAAGTGAAACAAAATGAGGAGTTATGGTCTCATTTTATTACTCCAGAGCAAGCGATGGAATTTGCAAATGATGAGTCGTTACTTGTTGTTGTTGATACGCATAAACCTTCTATGGTGATGGAGCAAAAACTGTTACATAAAATTGAAAATGTAGTAGTTATTGATCATCATCGTCGTGGGGAAGATTTTATTGAAGACCCATTGCTAGTTTATATGGAACCATATGCTTCTTCAACGGCAGAATTGGTTACAGAATTACTTGAGTATCAACCTAAAAATTTAAAGATGACAATGCTAGAAGCGACGGCATTGTTAGCAGGTATTATTGTCGACACGAAAAGTTTCACATTCCGGACAGGGGCTCGTACATTTGATGCTGCTTCTTATTTACGCTCACATGGTGCAGATACTGTACTTGTACAAGAACTTTTAAAGGAAGATATGGATCAGTATTTACGGGTTGCAAAAGCTATAAAAAATGCGTACATTTATAAAAATGGAATTGCGATTGCTAAAGTTGATAGTGATGATTACTACGATCAAGTGCTTATTGCGCAATCGGCAGACACGTTATTAACGATGACAGGGATTATTGCATCATTTGTTGTTGCGAAACGTGGTGAGAATCTCATTGGAATTAGCAGCAGGTCTTTAGGTGAAGTGAATGTGCAGCTAATTATGGAAAACTTAGGCGGTGGCGGGCATTTGACTAATGCAGCCACACAAATGAAAAATGTTACAGTAGATGAAGCTGAGGAGAAGCTTCGATTTGTTATTGATGACTATTTACAGGGAGGCACACAATCATGAAAGTAATTTTTCTAAAAGACGTAAAAGGTAAAGGTAAAAAAGGAGAAATAAAAAACGTACCGGATGGCTATGCAAATAACTTCTTACTAAAACAAGGATTAGCTGCTGAAGCAACAAATAGCAGTATGAAAACTTTAGAAGCTCAAAAGCGTAAAGAAGAAAAAGATGCAGCAGCAGAGCTTGAAAATGCAAAAGAGTTAAAAGAGACTTTAGAGAAATTAACTGTAGAATTAAAGGCGAAATCTGGAGAAGGTGGCCGTTTATTCGGTTCTATTACGAGCAAACAAATCGTAGATGCGATGCAAAAATCACATAAAATTAAACTTGATAAACGTAAATTTGAAATGGATGATGCAATTCGTGCATTAGGCTACACAAATGTAACAGTGAAATTGCATCCGCAAGTAACAGCGACAGTAAAAGTTCATGTTAGTGAACAATAAAAATAAATTAAGCAAGGAGGATTGCGTATGAGTGATGTACTTGCTGATCGTACCCCTCCGCATAATATAGAGGCCGAGCAGGCGGTTTTAGGTGCCATATTAATTGATCAAGATGCGTTAACGTCAGCATCGGAGTTATTGGTACCTGATTCATTCTATCGAACGAAACATCAAAAGATTTTTGAGGTCATGCTTGGATTATCTGATAAAGGAGAACCGATCGACTTAGTAATAATGACATCAGCGATGGCTGATCAAGGATTACTAGAAGAAGTTGGTGGATTGTCTTATCTAGCAGAGTTAGCAGAAGTTGTTCCAACAGCTGCTAACGTTGAATATTATGCACGTATCATTGCTGAAAAGGCACTTTTACGACGTTTAATTCGAACAGCGACTCATATAGTGTCGGATGGATACGAGAGAGAAGATGACGTGGACGGCCTTTTAAATGAGGCCGAGAAAAAAATATTAGAAGTATCCCATCAAACGAATGCAAAAGCATTTCAAAATATTAAAGATGTTCTTGTGGATGCTTATGATAAAATTGAACTTTTGCATAATCAAAAAGGTGAAGTTACTGGGATACCAACTGGATTTACTGAATTAGATAAGATGACGGCAGGTTTCCAGCGAAATGATTTAATCATTGTAGCAGCACGTCCGTCAGTAGGGAAAACTGCATTTTCATTAAATATCGCACAAAACGTAGCGACGAAAACGGATGAAAATGTAGCGATTTTTAGTTTGGAGATGGGCTCCGATCAGCTTGTTATGCGTATGCTTTGTGCAGAAGGAAATATCGATGCGCAAAGACTTCGTACCGGGTCACTAACTTCTGATGATTGGGCGAAATTAACAATGGCGATGGGGAGTCTTTCAAATGCCGGTATATATATTGATGATACACCGGGAATTAAGGTAAATGAGATTCGAGCAAAATGTCGTAGACTAAAGCAAGAACAAGGTCTTGGAATGGTTTTAATTGACTACTTACAGCTTATTCAAGGAAGTGGGAAATCAGGTGAGAACCGTCAGCAGGAAGTATCTGAGATTTCTCGTACTTTAAAAGGGATTGCACGTGAATTGCAAGTGCCTGTTATTGCCTTATCACAGTTATCTCGTGGTGTAGAATCTCGTCAGGATAAACGCCCGATGATGTCTGATATTCGTGAATCTGGAAGTATTGAGCAGGATGCTGATATTGTAGCTTTCCTATATCGTGAAGATTACTATGACCGTGAAACGGAAAATAAAAATACGATTGAAATTATCATTGCAAAGCAACGTAACGGTCCAGTAGGTTCAGTGGAACTTGCATTCGTCAAAGAGTTCAATAAGTTCGTTAACTTAGAACGACGCTTTGAGGATGGGGCATAAAGGCAGTATAAAAAAGAAACACATTTCTTATAATAAGATGTGTTTCTTTTTTTATGGTGTAAAGATAAGGCTTTCATAAGGTGAAAACATAATTCTTACGAACGAAAATGATTTTTAATAAAAAAATGTTCGCTTTTTGGTTGACTTCTTTTTCGGTTTTGGTACAATTATATTGTTTGAATAGATCGTTTGAAAATTGCGGAGGTGCTTTAATAATGTCTTCAGTAGTAGTTGTAGGAACACAATGGGGCGACGAAGGAAAAGGTAAAATCACTGATTTTCTTTCTGAGCATGCGGAAGTAGTTGCAAGATATCAAGGTGGAAATAACGCGGGACATACAATTGTTTTCGGCGGAGTTAAATATAAGTTACACTTAATTCCATCTGGTATTTTCTATAAAGAGAAAATTTGTGTAATCGGAAATGGCTTAGTAGTAGATCCGAAAGCATTACTTGAAGAGTTAAAATACTTACACGACCGTGGTGTAAGTACTGATAATTTACGTGTAAGTAACCGTGCACACGTTATTTTACCTTATCACTTAAAACAAGATGAGTTAGAAGAGGCTAGTAAAGGTGATAACAAAATCGGTACAACGAAAAAAGGTATCGGTCCTGCATATATGGATAAAGCTGCTCGTATTGGTATCCGTATGGCTGATCTTTTAGATCGTGAAGCATTTAAAGAGAAGCTTGAGCGCAATTTAGTAGAGAAAAATCGTTTGTTTGAAAAAATGTACGATACAGAAGGTTTCAGTGTAGAAGAAATCTTTGAAGAGTACTTCGAATATGGACAACAAATCGCACAATATGTATGCGACACATCTGTTGTATTAAATGATGCACTAGATAACAATCACCGTGTATTATTTGAAGGTGCACAAGGTGTTATGCTTGATATTGACCACGGTACGTACCCATTCGTTACATCTTCTAACCCGATTGCGGGTGGTGTGACAGTTGGAACTGGAGTTGGTCCTGCGAAAGTTACTCGCGTTGTAGGTGTATGTAAAGCATATACAAGCCGTGTTGGTGACGGTCCATTCCCTACTGAACTTAATGATGAAATTGGTCATCAAATTCGTGAAGTTGGTCGTGAGTACGGAACAACAACTGGTCGTCCGCGCCGCGTAGGTTGGTTCGATAGCGTTGTTGTAAGACATGCGCGTCGTGTTAGTGGTTTAACGGATCTATCATTAAATTCTATCGACGTTTTAACAGATATTCCAACTCTTAAAATTTGTGTTGCTTACAAATACAATGGCGAAGTTATCGATGAAGTTCCAGCAAACTTAAACATTTTAGCGAAATGTGAGCCTGTATATGAAGAGCTTCCAGGTTGGACAGAAGATATTACTGGTGTAAAATCATTAGACGAGCTTCCTGAAAATGCACGAAAATACGTAGAACGTGTTTGTGAGTTAACAGGAATTCAATTATCTATGTTCTCAGTTGGACCAGATCGTAACCAAACGAATATTGTTCGTAATGTATACGAAGCTTAATTGATATTTTTAGAAAAAACTCATGTCCGCATGAGTTTTTTCTTATCTTTTATAAAAAAATGAAAAAAAGTATTGCGAAGAATATAGAATACATGTTATGATACATCTTGTCGTCACGAAAATATGACGTTGGTGAGTATGAGCCATTAGCTCAGTTGGTAGAGCATCTGACTTTTAATCAGAGGGTCGAAGGTTCGAATCCTTCATGGCTCACCATTTTATTTTTCGTGGCCCGTTGGTCAAGTGGTTAAGACACCGCCCTTTCACGGCGGTAACACGGGTTCGAATCCCGTACGGGTCATGTTTTTTTTATGCTTATTTTTGGTCCCGTGGTGTAGTGGTTAACATGCCTGCCTGTCACGCAGGAGATCGCCGGTTCGACCCCGGTCGGGACCGCCACTTTTGTTTATACCACCATTAGTGGTTTTATATATAGTTTTGGCTCGGTAGCTCAGTCGGTAGAGCAGAGGACTGAAAATCCTCGTGTCGGCGGTTCGATTCCGTCCCGAGCCACTCTCAGGATATTAAGTGGGCCCACTTAATATCCTTTTTATTTATGTAATTTTACAAAACTGAGTAGTTATTTTAAAATAGAACGAGGAGCCTCTAGCAGTTGAAGCTAGAGGTTTTTCTATAGATCGTATAGGATTCCGTGTAAAAGTGGATCATACATGAGTCTATGAGAATAGAGGAGAAAATACTTAAACAAAGGATGCGGTCATATAGGACATACTATGTAAACATCAATATGTTTAGGGATTATTGACCATATTTTTATAAGGAGGAAATAGACGATGATGGGAAAGAAAATTTTAGTAGTTGATGATGAAAAGCCGATTGCAGATATTTTGAAGTTTAACCTAGAAAAAGAAGGTTTTGAAATAGTAATGGCGCATGATGGTGATGAAGCAATTGAAAAAGCTAATGAAGAACAACCAGATATGGTTTTATTAGATATTATGCTACCAGGTAAAGATGGCTTAGAGGTTTGTCGTGAAATACGTAAAAGTTCAGAAATGCCGATTATTATGCTTACAGCAAAGGACTCTGAGATTGATAAAGTATTAGGGCTTGAGCTTGGGGCAGATGATTATGTAACGAAGCCATTTAGCACGAGAGAATTACTTGCTCGTGTGAAGGCGAATTTACGCCGTCACCAACAAGGTGGTGCTGCAGAAAAAGAAGAAAATACAGAAATGGTTATTGGACCAATTGTTATTAATCCAAATGCATATAGTGTAACGAAGCGCGAGGAAAATATCGAGCTTACACATCGTGAATTTGAGTTGCTACATTATTTAGCGAAACACTTAGGACAAGTTATGACACGCGAACATTTATTACAAACAGTTTGGGGTTATGACTATTTTGGAGATGTGCGCACAGTAGACGTAACAGTACGTCGTTTGCGTGAAAAAATTGAAGATAATCCAAGCCATCCTACTTTAATTGTAACTAGACGTGGAGTAGGGTATTACTTGCGTGACCCAGAGCAGGAATAGTATATGAAGAAAGTTGGTTTTTTTCAATCTATTCATTTAAAATTTGTGCTTATATATATGCTATTAATATTAATAGCGATGCAAGTTATTGGGGTATATTTTGTAAGGGAATTAGAGAAGAGCCTAGTACAAGGTTTTAGGGATTCTTTAACGCAGCAAACAAACTTATTATCATATAACTTGAAACAAGAATTTAAAAAAAGTTATACAAAAGCAGAAACAGAGTCAACAGATGAAACGATTAAAACTTCTATTCGAAAGTTTGCCTCTGATCAAAAAAAAGTTATACAAGAGGTAAGTGTATTTGATTCGCATAGAAAGTTACTGGCTATTTCAGATGAATCAAAGCAGAATAAGGTGAATAGAACATCAACTGATATAGCTGTTCAGCGAGTGTTGGTGCAAAAAAAGCCAGAAGTGAAAATTGAGAAGGATGGTAGTACAGGCCATCGTGTTCAAGTTATGCTTACTCCGATTCTCGATGATAACGGCAAGGATGCGCTTGGTGTTATATACATCGTTGCATCTATGGAAGATGTATATAAACAAATGAAGGATATAAATCAAATTTTTGCTACGGGAACAGTAATTGCCTTATTAGTAACGGCCGTACTTGGGATTTTATTGGCTCAAACAATTACAAGACCAATTTCAGATATGCGGAGACAAGCAATCGAAATGGCAAAAGGAAATTATTCGAGAAAAGTAAAGGTGCATAGCCATGATGAAATTGGACAACTGGCATTATCCTTCAATAATTTATCAAAAAAATTACAACAAGCTCGTTCTTCTACAGAAAGTGAAAGGCGTAAACTATCATCTGTTTTATCTCATATGACAGATGGAGTAATTGCTACTGACCGAAAAGGGGATATTATTTTACTAAATGACCCTGCGGAAAAGATGTTAAATGTTTCTCGTGAAACAGCGCTTGATCAATCTGTTTTAGAGGTATTAGGGATACAGGAAGAATTTACGCTCGATCATTTATATGAAGAGCCAGATTCTGTTTTATTAGATTTTAGTACGAGAAATGAACCATATATTTTACGTGCTAGTTTCTCTGTTATTCAAAAAGAAACAGGGAAGGCAAATGGTTTAATTGCCGTATTATATGATGTAACAGAGCAGGAGCGTATAGAAAGGGAACGCCGTGAGTTTGTAGCGAATGTCTCTCATGAATTAAGGACGCCATTAACGACGATGCGCAGTTATTTAGAGGCACTTACAGATGGAGCATGGCAGGATCCGAATATTGCACCACAATTTTTAACGGTTACACAAGAAGAAACAGAAAGAATGATTAGACTTGTAAATGCGTTGTTACAGCTATCTAAACTTGATAGTACAGAGCACCGTTTAATGAAAGAATGGGTCGACTTTACTGATTTCTTTAATAATATTATTGATCGATTTGAAATGTCTAAAGAACAAAATGTAAGTTTCAAACGATCTTTCTCTAAGAAGTCTAGGTTTATTGATATGGATACTGACAAAATTACTCAAGTGCTGTATAACATTATTTCTAACGCATTAAAGTATTCACCAGAAGGTGGAACAGTAACATATCGCTTACGTGATCGCGGTGATTTATTAGAAATTAGCGTAAGTGACCAAGGAATGGGTATTCCAAAAGAAAACGTTGATAAAATCTTTGAACGTTTTTATCGCGTAGATAAAGCTCGTTCAAGACAAATGGGTGGTACGGGACTTGGATTAGCAATTGCAAAAGAAATGATCGAGGCACATGGTGGCTCTATTTGGGCGAAGAGTGAAGAAGGAAAAGGGACAACTATTTATTTCACGTTACCAATGGCAGCAGATGAAGAGGACGATTGGGAATGAGTATGGAAAACTTTAAAACAATAGTTTTAATTAACCTAGTTGTAATTAGCCTGTTTCTTACTTTTAACCTATGGACGTATGTGCCAGATTCTACATCCATGCAAAATGCAAAATTTGTACAGGGCAATGAAGGAACGAATCAAACTAAAATTTCCGATGTTGTCCGTCCTACTTCTATCATCGTGCATAAAGATAAAAATCATTATGGGAGCAGAAGAGAGGCAGATATAGAATCAATCTATAAGCCTTTGGAAGTAGGGGAACTACATGAGTTTAGAGAGATATCAATCACTAAGGGTGATTTCCTATCCTATGTGCATGGTGAAGGGAAAATTGAACTTGTTTTCCCTACTGATATCCCATTTGATGCAGTTAAATCTATGTTTAACATGAAAGAGAAAAGTACAGATAAGCCTAAACATTTTAATCGTATTCTCCTTGATCCTTCTAGGAGTAAGGATCAAGAAATTAAAATTAACTTTGTTTCTGATGGTGATAACTTTAAAATATATGAGGCAAAATTAAGTGGTGTGTATTTAAAAGATATTGTAAATGCTCAAAATCAATTTATAGTATCAGCAAAGCCCTATTTTGATTATCAAATCAATGATATGAAAAAGTTATTTTTACCAGATGGCACGACAGAGCTAAACAATATAACATATATTTCATCTAATTTAGCAGTTGATACGTTTAAGAATGCTCTGTTTAGTGATCCTCGTTATTTAAGTCCGATTACTGAGATATCGAAAGAAACATTTACAGATGGTATTAGATCCATGGAAATTGAAAACGATCGTCACATGCTAAAGTATAAAAACTCTTCTGTCTTAACTGAGAAAACGATAGATAATTTAATGCTGTTACAAAAAAGCTTTGAATTTGTAAGTGGTCACAGTGGAAGTTTGGATTCATATCGTTTGGACTATATGAATAAAGGAGAGACAGTATTTCGCTTACATGAAGATGGATATTCCGTATTCAATACAGATGGATTAGCTGAATTGAGACAAAAATGGGGATCAGAAGAAGTAATGGAATATGAAAGACCGTTGCTGTCTTTAAATACTAAAGGCATAGAACAGAAAGTTACTCTTCCGTCAGGGCATGTTGTAATAGCATCCCTAGAAAATAATCCAGAGATAAAGAAACAAGTAATTAAGGATATTGGTATTGGATACAAGTTATCACTAGATGGGCAAGTAGTTCGACTACAACCAATTTGGTATGTAAAGCTTGTTGAAGGTGAAACGGGTAAACAGCAAATCTATGAGTGGAGTGAGGGAGGACTAAATGGATTGGGATCGAATTAAAACCATATTTATTGTGACCTTTTTTGTTTTGGACCTCTTTCTCATTTTTCAATTCATTCAAAAGCAAGATAGTAATCAATTGGAGCTTATTGCAGAAACAAAGATAGATCAAGAATTAAAAGCAAATAAAATTACTATAGGGAATATCCCTAAGGAACCGAAGAAAGAGTCATTTATTAGAGCGGAAAATAAAGCCTTTAAAGAAGATGATATACAGTCTTTGAAAAATCAAACGGCGCATATACAAAATATGTACACGATAGAAAGTAAGCTAAAAGAGCCTTTTTTAAATACGAAATCATTATCAAAAGATAAGTATAATGAATTTTTGAAGAACTATGTATTGGATGGACAAAAGTATGAATTTGGAGCGGTGAAAGACTCTAAAATTTATTTCTTCCAAAAATATAAAGATAAGCCTATTTTCTATAATAATCAGGCGATGATTGTTGTGGAATTAAATGAAAAAAATGAACTTGTTTCATATACGCAGACAATGCTAACTGATTTAAAAGAAATGGGCGAAGGTGAAAAAACGAAAGAGCAAGAAATTATTACGGCTCAAACAGCTTTAGAAAATTTGTATTTAAAAAATAAAATTCATGGAAATACACATGTTAAAGAAGCGCAAATTGGTTATGCCACTCTTACCGCATCTACTTCTAATAACCAAGTACTTGCTCCAACGTGGAATTTAAAAACGGAGCAAAAGCAGGACTTCTTTGTGAATGCAATTGAAGGACAAGTTATGGAATTAGGGGAAAAGGAAAATCAAGTGGTTGATGAACATACTGGAGTGAGAAATAATGGGGTTGCATTTTAGCGTACTTGCAAGTGGAAGTACAGGAAATATGCTATACGTAGGAACCGATGAAAAAAAATTACTAGTCGATGCAGGTTTAAGTGGTAAAGCGACAGAGGCTTTATTTAAACAAGCAGAACTGAATATAAATGATGTATCAGGTATTCTTGTAACACATGAGCATAGTGATCATATTAAAGGGTTAGGTGTATTGGCGCGAAAATATGATTTACCCGTTTATGCGAATGAGAAAACATGGAATGCAATGGAACATTTAATAGGAAATATCCCAACTGAGCAAAAATTCATTTTCTCAGTTGGGGATGTGAAGACATTTGGTGATATTGAAGTCGAATCATTTGGAGTTTCTCATGATGCGGCTGAACCGATGTTTTATGCTTTCCATAATAATAATAGGAAATTAGCGCTTATTACAGATACGGGATACGTAAGCGACCGTATGAAGGGCGTTATTAAGGGAGCTAATGCTTTCGTATTTGAAAGTAATCATGATGTGGAAATGCTTCGTATGGGACGTTACCCATGGAGCATTAAACGACGCATTTTAAGCGACGTTGGGCATGTTTGTAATGAGGATGCTGCATTAGCGATGGCAGATGTAATTACAGATGAGACAAAGCATATTTATTTAGCCCATTTAAGCTTAGATAATAACATGAAAGAACTAGCTCGTATGTCAGTATCACAAGTACTAGAGGAAAAAGGATTTGGAGTGGGTGAATCCTTTGAAATTCACGATACAGATCCAAAAATGCCTACAAAAATTCAATACGTATAATTCTTCATTTTAGTAAACAATAAAGGTGAATATAGTTGTTTTCAGGAAGATGGGTGAACAAATATGTCCTTTATTGATGAAGAAAATTATCGTATGAAACGTGCAGGGAAAAAGAAGCATAAAGGTATAGTTCTTTCTAGTATAGCGGGAACAATTGTAGGAGCTTCTTTATTTGCGTTTGGAGCTCCTTTATTTTCAAATTCTGCTGATACGCTTCCGCAAGCTGAAGCAAGCGGAAGTAATATGGCCGAAGCTCAAGGAATTAAACAGATTAGCTTTGTAGATGCTGTTGATCGTGCATCTGAAGCTGTTGTGGGTGTTATTAACATTCAACGAGATAACTTTTCAGAGGCAGATTCAGAGGCTGGTACAGGATCAGGAGTAATTTATAAAAAGACAGATGGTCAAGCTTATATTGTAACGAATAATCATGTTGTAGCTGGAGCGAATCGTATTGAAGTAAGTCTAAGTGACGGTAAAAAGGTTCCTGGAAAAGTATTAGGAACCGATGTAGTCACAGATTTAGCTGTATTAGAAATAGATGCAAAGCATGTGAAAAAAATAATTGAAATTGGCGATTCTAATACTGTTCGCAGAGGAGAGCCAGTTATTGCGATTGGAAATCCACTTGGACTGCAATTCTCTGGAACTGTTACGCAAGGTATTATTTCAGCTAATGAACGTATTGTCCCTGTAGATTTAGATCAAGATGGACATTATGATTGGCAAGTAGAAGTGTTACAAACAGATGCGGCGATTAACCCAGGGAATAGTGGCGGTGCGCTTGTAAATGCAGCAGGACAATTAATTGGTATTAATTCAATGAAAATTGCTGCAAAAGAAGTAGAAGGAATCGGACTGGCTATTCCAGTGACTAGGGCTGTTCCGATTATGAATGAACTTGAGAAGTATGGAAAAGTAAGAAGACCGTATGTTGGGATTGAACTTAGGTCATTAAATGAAATTCCAAACTATTATTGGTCAAAAACATTACATTTACCAGGTACTGTAACAGAAGGAGTTTGTATTTTGGATGTGAAAAGTCCTTCGCCAGGTGCGGATGCTGGTTTAAGAGAACATGATGTTATTGTGGCAGTAGATGGAAAACCGATTCGCGATATTATTGGATTCCGCACGGCCTTATATGATAAGGAAATTAATGATAAAATGACTCTTACGTTTTATCGTGGTACAAAAAGAGTAACAACAACAGTGAAATTAGGCATTCAAAAGTATTAAAAACAGGAGGGCCTACCTCCTGTTTTCTATTGTAGAAAAGTGAGGTGAAGAAAATGAATTTACCTTGTTGTTTAGAACATGTTGAATTAGCGTTAGATATTATTGTGGATGAGTGTGAAGTTGCGCCGGTTATCAACAGTGTGGATAACTCAGAAAAAGAGAAAAAAACATGTGAATTTTGTCAAAATGAGGCGACATATGTTGTATCGAACACAGATTCTCACACAATATGTGGGTAGTGTTTGTGGATATGTGGATAAGTTTTGTGGATAACATGTTTGTAAGGTGGAGGATACGTGTGAATATCTCGATTATTTCAATTGGGAAATTAAAAGAAAAATATTTGAAACAAGGTATAGCAGAATACTTAAAACGATTATCAGCATACGCAAAAGTAGAAGTAATTGAATTGCCAGATGAAAAGGCACCAGAAAATTTAAGTGAAGCAGAAATGTTAATTGTAAAGGAAAAAGAAGGTATACGTATACTGGATAAAATTTCTGATGACATGCATGTGATTGCATTAGCTATAGAAGGAAAGCAAAAGTCATCAGAAGAATTTGCGGTCAGTCTAGATCGCCTTGCTACATACGGAAAGAGTAAAGTCGCATTTGTAATTGGTGGATCACTCGGACTAAGTTCAGAAGTAATGAAGCGTTCAAACGAATCACTTTCTTTTTCAAAGATGACGTTACCACACCAATTAATGCGATTAGTGTTGCTTGAGCAAGTGTATAGAGCGTTTCGGATTAATCGTGGGGAACCTTACCATAAGTAAGGTATTCTATGTAAAACAAAGGTAAGACGCTGATATTATCATATTTATTTTATTATGCCTATAACTGGAGGCTATGTGAATGGTAAGTGATCAGACGAGATATTCTAGGCTCGCGAATATAACAAAAATAATAAATACAAAATTAGAACTACGTGAAGTATTACGGCGTGTGACAATGGCGATATCAGAGGAGATTGTTAGGTGCGATGCTGTTGGAATTTATTTACCCCAGGAAGATGGAACATTTAGAGGGTTTGCAGGAAAACCAGAGACCATAAATGGCGTAACGCTCGATACTCAGGTAATTGATCCTGAAGTAGATTTACTGGCAAAAGAAGTTATTGAAACGAAAAAAACCATCTATATTCCTGATACCTCAAAGGATCATCGACCAGATCCGAGACCCGTTGATGCGTTTAAAATTAAGTCCTTATTAGCTCTGCCTATCTCATTTAGGCAAGAATTATTTGGTCTGGTTTTTTTATTTGATTATGGGATTCCGATGAACTTAACAGATTCAGAAATTCAAAGTGTTGAAGCTTATGTAAATATGGCCGCGGTCGCAATTCAAAACGCAAATAATTTAACACAAAAGGAAAACCTTATTGCTGAGAAGCAGCTGTTACTAAATGTTACCCGTGATTTATCAATGTGTGCCTCAATACAGGAGAGTTTTGATAAATGCTTTTTTTACTTAGATCAGATTTTAGAAAGTAAAAATATGACTGCCCATCTTCTAGATCCGCTAGACAAAACAACGATTAAAACAACGAAATTAAGTAAGGGCTGTGATTGGACAGAAGCGGATTGGACAGAGAAAAGCTATGAAGCCAAGATCCAAGAGGTTATTCAAACAAAAAATATAGATAGTAAGGATTTATTGATGATTCCATTGGTTTCAATGGGAGAAGTATTAGGGGTAATCGTCGTTGGTAAAGAAGGAAAAGCTCACAATTACGATAATTCTCAAATTCAACTAGCAAAATCTATTGTTGATGCCACAGCCCCTACGTTTTCAAATTTGTTATATATGGATAAACTAGAAAGTATAGTGGAAGAGCGAACGGGAGAGCTAGCTGCTGCTAATGAAAAAGTTACAAGTGTGATTGAATGTATTACGGATGGATTCTTTACTTTAAATAATAAATGGGAATTTACGTACGTAAATAAGCACCAATATTTTCCGCAAAGAAAAACAGCAAAAGATGTATTAGGAAAGAATATATGGGATGTTTTCCCGAGTGACATCGACACAGTTATGTATAAGGAATTTCATCGTGCAATGTCAGAGCGAACTACAGTTCATTTCGAATTTCTTTCTACTGCAGATGAATATTGGCACGAAGTTATTGCATACCCGTATGATGATGGTATTTGCTGTATTTTTAAAAACATAACGGAAAAAAAGAAATATGAACAGGAATTGAAAAGATTATCTAACATTGATTTAATAGGGCAAATGGCAGCAGGTATCAGCCATGAAATTAGAAATCCAATGACAACGGTACTAGGATTTTTGCAGTTATTAAAAGAAGAGGATACCTATGAGAAACATAATAAGTACTTTCATTTAATGATTGAAGAACTTAACCGTGCCAATTCTATTATTACTGAATTTCTCTCAATGGGGAATACAAGGAAATTGGATTTACAGATGTTAGATTTAAATTCAATTATCCGCGATATTATTCCTTTAATAAAGGTTGATACGCACAATCAAAATAAGTATATTCAAGTCGATACAAATGACATTCCGGAATTACTTTTAAATCGTAATGAGATACGGCAATTATTAATGAATCTATATCGTAATGGCTTAGAAGCGATGGATACAGGGAAAGTTCTAACCATTAGCACCTACAAGGAAGGTCAAAATTGTGTGGTGCTTGCAGTGCAGGATCAAGGAAAAGGTATTAGGCCTGAAGTATTAGAGAAACTGGGTACGCCATTTTACACGACCAAAGATAATGGAACTGGATTGGGGTTAGGTGTATGTTATGCCATTGCTGCCCGCCATAACGCAAAAATAGAAATTAAAACAGGATCAGAAGGCACTACCTTTTTTGTTAAATTTAATTATGAAAATAATAAAAAATAAGCTTATTTAGAATAGTTATGATGAACCGTATCATAAATAAATTTATTCTTTGCATATAAAAAGGATAAAGAGACCATTGGACAAAAATTACCGATGGTCTTTTAAATATTATTAGATGGTATGTAGATTTCCTAAAATAAGTATGTTTCTATTTCCATAAAAATATGCTGTAATATGAAGAGGAAAAAAGTATAAGTAGTTAGAGAAGTGAGGAATTAAAGGTGAAGAAGTTTAAGAAGTTTTACTTGGAGATTACGAGTGTATGTAATCTTGCGTGTAGCTTTTGTCCGCCGACGGAAAGGCAGAAGCAATTCATTTCTGTAGAGGATTTTGCTAAAAGATTAGACCAAATTAAACCTCACACAGACTACATTTATTTGCACGTGAAGGGGGAGCCGTTGCTCCATCCGAAAATAGATCAACTATTAGACTTAAGTCATGAAAAAGGGTTTAAAGTTAATATTACAACGAACGGAACGTTAATTAATAAGAGAAGGCATAGGCTGTTAAATAAGCCCGCGTTAAGACAAATGAATTTTTCACTGCATAGTTTTGATGGACACCCAGGTTCGCAAGATAAAGAGGGCTATGTAAGGAGTATACTTTCCTTCATTAGGGAAGCGACAAGTCAATCAGATTTAATTGTATCGTTAAGGTTATGGAATTTAACTCAGGATAATAAAACAAATGCTGAAATTCAGAAAAATAGGGAGTTATTATCTATAATTGAAAATGAATTTGATCTATCTTATCAGATTGAAGAGAAGCTTACACCAGGAAAAGGTATAAAAATTGCAGAACGTGTCTTTATTAATCAAGACTATGAATTCCAGTGGCCAGCATTACATGAAGAAGAGGATGATGGGAAAGGATTCTGTCATGGACTTCGTAATCAAGCAGGGATTTTAGCGAATGGGACGGTTATTCCTTGTTGTTTAGATGGTGAAGGGATTATTAACCTTGGAAATATTAATAACGATTCATTTTCTAACATTATAGAAGGTGAAAGAGCAACAAACATTGTCGATGGATTTTCCAAAAGAGTTGCGGTTGAAGAGCTTTGTAGGAAATGTGGATATCGTAAAAGGTTTGGGAAGTAAATATGAAATAAGCCCTCATAAAGCGAGGGCTTATTTTTTATTCTTGATAAGAATGCTCTAATTCATCAATTAATGAACCAACGTAAGAAACAGCTTGACGGATTGCATCTGGTTTTGACATATCTACTCCGGCATGTTTCATTAGTTCAAGTGGTCTCATTGTACCACCAGCGCGAAGCACATCTAACCAGCGATCAATAGCAGGTTGTCCTTCATCTTTAATCATTTGAGCTACTGCAGTAGATGCAGTGAGGCCTGCGGAATATGTGTAAGAATATAGACCCATATAATAATGAGGCTGACGCATCCAAGTTAAGCCCGCACCTTCATCGATTTCTACAGAATCTCCCCAGAATGTCGAAAGGACATTTGTTTTAATTTCAGTTAAAGTTGTAGCTGTAAGGGGCTGTCCTTCTTCTGCTAGAGCATATACTCTACGTTGGTATTCACCCTCAAGTAAATGAGTAACAAAGTTGTGATAATATGTGCCGAGTAGTTGTAGAATGACCCATCTGCGCATCCTCTTATCGTCAGTAGTCGCTAGTAAATGCTGAGCTAATAGTAATTCATTCATAGTTGATGGTGCTTCAACAAAGTACATAGATGGGCGTACGTTCATGATACGTTGGTTTTTATTTGCTAAATAGAAATGACCAGCATGTCCAAATTCATGTGCTAATGTGAAGCATCCACGCATCGTATTTTGCCATGTAATTAAAATATAGGGATGAGAGCCGTATGGACTTGAGCAAAATGCCCCTGTTGATTTGCCTACGTTATCTGCAAGATCTACCCATCTTTCTTTGAATCCTTTTTCGATTATGGAACTATATTCATCGCCTAATACTTTTAAAGAATCTTGAATGAGCGTGGCTGCTTCTTCATAAGTAATCGTCGGATTAAATTCGGGATCTAAAGGTGCATGTAAGTCGCAGAAAAGCATTTGATCGAGTCCTAATGCTTTCTTTTTTAAATCTGCAAAACGGCGCATATGAGGTGCTAATTCTTTATAAATAATATCAAGTTGATTGTTATACATTTCAAGTGGAACCTTTTGTGGTTCTAATAGCATATGGGTAACGGATTCATATTTACGTAAACGAGAAAGTGTTACTTGTTTTTTTACTTCGGTAGCATATGTTGTCGCAACTGTATTTTTATATCGTTTCAAGGTGGAAACAAATGATGAGTATGCTTTTCTACGTATGTATGCGCTTGGAGAAAATTCATATTTGCTTTCAAATAATGCGAAAGAAACAGGGAGTTCGTTTCCTTGTTCGTCTTGTATAGAAGTGAAATCCATATCTGCCAATTTAGTCATGCCGTAAATTTTGTATGGAGAACTATGAACTTCGCCAAGTGCAGCAAGTGCTTCTTCTGTTTCAGGAGAGAGTGTGTGCTGCCTTTTTTTGAGTATTTCTAGTAACGACTTACGGAAAGGTTCGAGTTTTGTTTCTTCAGTTAAATATTTTTCAATTGTTCCTTCGTCGAATGAGAGGATTTCATTATGAATAAAGGATAGTGCAGTATGTACTTTCGTCCATAAAGCAGAAATTTTGGAAGAGTTCGCTTGAATAACTGGATTTGTACGATCAGTAGATTCTTTTAAATTTGCATATGAGTACAGTTTTGTTAACTTCATTAAAAGCTCTTCTTCTAAAAGTAGGCAATTTAATAAAGTTGTGGAGTTAGTATGTAAACGTCCTTTAAATGCATCAAGTTTCTGTATATCATTTTCTAATATGTTTAATGCGGTATGCCACTCATCATTGGACTTATACAAATCAGACAAATCCCATTTTAGTTCGTTAGGTACTTCCGCACGAACAAGACGATTCTCAATTATAGTTTTCATGTCTTATATCCTCCTTATTAAAAGCATCTAAAAATATGATACTAGAAAATTCAGTAAAATAAAAATATTTAACATTTTTATATATGAAAAAGAAGGAGAAGCAATTCTATGCTTCTCCTTCTTTTTAATTTTAAGAATTAATATACTTTGTCACCATTAAAAATTGAGTTTTTCACGACAACATAATCTACAGTACGAATAGCATCTAGTTTTGTTCCACCAGCGTAAGAGATTGAAGATTGAAGATCTTGTTCCATTTCGATTAACGTATCTTCTAAAGAACCTTTATGCTCAACGAACATTTTCTTACCTTCAACGTTTTTCTTCTCACCCTTTTGGAATTCAGAAGCAGAACCGAAGTATTCTTTATAAAGTTTGCCATCTCTTTCAATTGTTTCCCCTGGAGACTCTTCGTGACCAGCGAATAGAGAACCGATCATGACCATAGTTGCCCCAAATCGAATAGATTTAGCTACGTCGCCGTGTGTACGAATACCACCATCAGCGATAATTGGCTTACTTGCAGCTTTTGCACACCAACGAAGTGCAGCTAGCTGCCAACCACCAGTTCCGAAGCCTGTTTTAATTTTAGTAATACAAACTTTACCAGGTCCAATACCAACTTTTGTTGCATCGGCACCAGCATTTTCTAATTCTCTTACCGCTTCGGGAGTTCCAACGTTTCCAGCGATAACGAAGCTCTCTGGTAAATGTTTTTTAATATGTTGAATCATGTTAATCACAGCATTAGAATGACCGTGTGCGATATCAATCGTGATATATTCAGGTGTAAGTTGCTCAGCAGCTAATTGTTGTACGAATTCATATTCGTCCTCTTTTACACCAACGCTGATAGAAGCGATTAATCCACGTGATTGCATATCTCTAATGAATGAGATTCGTTTCTCTGGTTGGAAACGATGCATGATATAGAAGTAATTGTTTTCAGCTAAATAAGTTGCGATTCTTTCATCAATAATCGTTTGCATATTTGCAGGCACGACAGGTAATTTAAATTTATGTTTTCCTAAAGTGACAGTTGTATCACATTCAGAGCGGCTATTTACAATACATTTTGCAGGAATTAATTGAATATCTTCATAGTCGAATACGTTTTCCATCATTTACACCCCTAAAATACGAATATTTTATTTTTATTAATCAAAAATGTTCGTCCATAGGATAATTTACATTATTTTTATTAAGAAGTCAAAGGATTTCTTAACATTTTTTTAAAAAGTAGATTTTATATCTGAAAAAAAACGTTAAAAACGAATTTAAAACGTTTTTTCAATTGTATTGTTCGTTTATTAAAAAAGTTGAAAATTGAGATAATTATACAAGGTTGTATGTATTCTTTTTATTTTTTGGTAGGGTGAGGGTACTATGAAAGGGTTAATGCTAACAATACGAGCAAAAGATGTTATCAATTAGTTGAACAATATATGAAATGATAAGGTTTATTTCTATATAAAAAGATGAATCTGATATGATCCACCTTTTTATGTGAGGTTTCAAGTATAATAAGTAGGGTGATAGTAACGTATACAAAAGATAAAAAAGAAAATAATACAGAATAAAATGAGGTTAATATATGAGTAAAAAAAGTTTTTCTGATTATAAATTAAGTAAGGAAATTGTAAGGGCGCTTACTGGGTTAGGATATGATCATCCAACAGAAGTACAAGGTGAGGTTATTCCAGTCGCATTACAAAAGAAGGATCTTGTTGTGAAGTCCCAGACTGGAAGTGGAAAAACAGCTTCATTTGGTATTCCGCTTTGCGAAATGGTGGAGTGGGAAGAGAATAAACCACAAGCATTAGTTTTAACACCAACGAGAGAGCTTGCGGTACAGGTAAAAGAAGATATTACAAATATAGGTCGATTCAAAAGGATTAAGGCTGCGGCAGTTTATGGGAAATCTCCATTTGCACGTCAAAAATTAGAATTAAAGCAAAAGACACATATTGTAGTTGGGACCCCTGGTCGTGTGTTGGATCATATTGAAAAGGGTACCCTTTCTTTAGAGTGTTTGAAGTATTTAGTTATTGATGAAGCAGATGAGATGCTAAATATGGGCTTTATCGATCAAGTAGAGGCAATTATTGATGAATTACCTATAAAAAGAATGACAATGCTATTCTCAGCAACACTTCCAGAAGATGTTGAAAAATTGTCTCGTACATATATGAATTCACCAACTCATATCGAAATTAAAGCAGCTGGGATTACAACGGATAAAATTGAACATACTCTTTTTGAGGTGATAGAAGACGAGAAGCTTTCACTACTTAAAGATGTAACAACGATTGAGAATCCTGATAGTTGTATTATTTTCTGCCGTACACAAGAAAATGTAGATCATGTATATAGACAGTTAAAACGAGCTAACTATCCTTGCGACAAAATACATGGTGGTATGGTACAAGAAGATCGTTTTGAAGTCATGGATGATTTTAGAAAAGGGAAATTCCGTTATTTAGTAGCAACAGACGTGGCTGCGAGAGGAATTGATATTGATAATATTACACATGTTATTAATTATGATATTCCACTTGAAAAAGAAAGCTATGTACATCGTACTGGAAGAACGGGACGAGCTGGAAATAGTGGAAAAGCTATTACATTTATAACACCATATGAAAATAGATTTTTAGAAGAGATTGAGGAGTATATTGGTTTTGAAATTCCAAAGGCAATTGGACCTTCAAAAGAAGAAGTTATGAAAGAGAAAGCTGCATTTGAAGAAAAGATATATGCTAAACCAATTATAAAGAAAGATAAAAATGCGGACATAAACAAAGGCATTATGAAGCTGTACTTTAATGGCGGGAAGAAAAAGAAAATTAGAGCGGTAGATTTCGTCGGGACAATTGCTAAAATTAAAGGTGTTACAGCAGAAGATATAGGCATTATTACGATACAAGATAACGTTTCTTACGTTGAAATATTAAATGGAAAAGGACCACTGGTTTTAAAGGTTATGAGAAATACAACGATAAAAGGTAAACAATTAAAAGTTCATGAGGCAATTAAATAAATGAAAATATCCACTTTAAAGGTGGATATTTTTTTGGGGCTTACTTATAGAGTGGATAATGTGAATGGACTTTAACCAATACGTGATTGACGATTGTTTTTTTGTATGTTAGTATTTTTAATTGGTTTTTTCTACCGTTTAATAGGAAAATTGGTAATTCATTTAGGAGTATATTTTTATATAAGTAAATCAATTTTATTTTAATTGTTGTAAGCTATAAAAAATAAGGACGGTGTTTATGAAATGAATTTTACTCAAGATAGGTGGAGTTTTAAATGGCTTCATTTTTATTTGATGGTAGTAGTTGTTGCATCTCTTTTATTACGAATATATTTAGCATTTCATTTAGAAGGATATGAACGAGATCAACTATTTTTCGTGGATTGGATGAACACGGTAGGTAAATATGGATTAGGTGATGTGTATGCACATGGGGATTTAGTAAACTACCCTCCTTTTTTCTTAGCTCTTTTAGGTATTTATGGAGTGATATTGTCATTTTTTAATATATCCGTGGATGCTGCTGGTGTTTTAATTCGAGTCCCATCAATTGCATTTGAAGTAGTGGCTATAATTATTTTTGCTATAGCTTCTAAAAGGATAGAAAATTCGATTGTGAGAGCAGCATTAGTGACATTTTTTGCATTTAGTCCAGCAGTTATAGTGGATGGGACTATTTGGGGTCAAGTAGACATGTTACATAGTATATTGATGGTTAGTTCTATTTTATTGCTAATGTATAAGCCAACTTGGTCTGGTGCTATTTACGCTATAGCGTTACTAGCTAAATTTCAATCAATCGTAATTGCGCCTGTATTTGCTATGTATTTCCTAAAAATCATTTTTGAAAAAAGAGAAGGTAAGCAATTAATTAAATTTATAATAGGGTTCTGTATCCCGTTATTAATATTCGGCCTTTATTTCGCAGCACATGGAACATTTATTACTATGTTGACACAAGCATATTTAAATGCGGTGGGTACTTTCCCAACGGTAACTGTATTTGCTATGAATATTTGGTATTACGCGATTGGTACGGATCCTAATACGGTAGATACTATTCAAGTTTTACCACATATTACATTGAAAACAGTTGGATTAATACTCTTGTCTATTGCAGCGGCATTAACTTGTTTATATGTCTTTTTCCATCGCCATATGAATACGGCAGTTCTATTAAAAGCAGCGACTTTTATAAGTTTTGCATTCTTTATGTTACCTACGCAAATGCATGAGAGATATGCTTTCCCAGCATTAGTATTTGTCATCTTTTTATTGCTATATGAAATGAAGTGGACAGGAATAGCTTTAGGATTAACGTTAACAATCTTTTTAAATCTAGTAATGGTTCTGTATGCAGGCTCTAATACGAATATGGGAATGTTTATCGTTACTATTAATGTTTTTATTTTCTATGCTATGTGTAAATTATTAGTAAAAGAGTATTGTGATCGCTTTGAATTACTAATAAAGAAACAGTAAAAATTATAATTTTAGAGAGAAGTACATTTTGCCAGTATGCAAAATGTACTTTTTTAGTTTGAAAGAGTAAAATTCCAATAGAAAAATAAACATGAGAGGATACTTAGAAAATATAATTTCTAAAATACTACAATCATTCGGATAGTTATTAGGACTCTTTTAAATCATCAATCAACTTCTCAGCTAAGCGTCTGTACATATTACTCATCGACACAAATGATGTTAGTAATAAAAATTTCTCTAGGTTCGGATTTTCTAAGGAAGAAATCTCACTTACTTCTGAAACACGGTTATTTACGTCTTGTGTAAAGTTTTCAACGTTGTTTTCGGTAAGGGTAAGATAATCTTTATATAGCGTATTTAATTCGAAGGAATCATCGCCTAATAAGGATTCATTTATATTTTCTAAGGAGCTTTTTATGTCATTAATGGAAAGGGCCCCTTTTAATTGATAAATTAGGCTAATTAAAATCATATGCTCTTTTGAGTATTTTTTATTTTTGATTGGAATAAACAGTTTCCCTTTTGCATAATTGTTAATCATTGTTTTTGTTAATACTTTTTCATCATCGTTTCTTGTTGTATCCGCATAAGTATTTTCAAATAGTTGGACAACCTGGTCTACATACAAGTCGACATTTGGAATATCCTCAAGCGTAATATTTTTTTCTAAATGTAATGTTTCAAGCAATTTATTTATATTTTTCACGTAGAACCCCTCACTTTTATAACTTAGTGGAGCATAAAGTTAAATTTATCTCTAAATATGGTATTACGAAACAAATGAATTGTAAATGTTGACCTCTAATAATAATGCGTATATAATTACATGTAGTTATCGAAACTACATGTAATTATATGAGGGGTGTTTATATGAATGCTTATATAAGGGAACCGGTTAATGCTTTTACCCACTTGGGGGGAGCTGTATTATCATTTATTGCATTATTAGCTATGCTTGTAAAAGTTTCTATTAAGATGCCATCTTTTGCGGCAATTACAGCTGTTATTTTGTTTGGCATCGGAATGATGGTTCTGTATACAGCATCAGCTGTATATCATAGTGTGGTAGCCAGTGAACGAGTTATTTATTTCTTTCGAAAGCTTGATCACTCTATGATTTTTATATTAATTGCAGGTACATATGCACCATTTTGTTTAATTACATTACATTCCGCAAACGGTTTATTATTATTTTGTTTAGTTTATGCAACGGCCATTTGTGGTATTGTTTTTAAAATGTTTTGGTTTAGTTGCCCGAGATGGTTATCAACAGTAATTTATATTACAATGGGCTGGTTAATTGTTCTGTTCTTTGCACCGTTAGCTGCTAACTTAAGTGCAGGAGGTATCGTGCTTCTAGTACTTGGAGGCATTCTTTATACAATTGGTGGATTTATTTATGGAACAAAGCCAAAATGGTTAGAGTTTAAACATATGGGGCATCATGAAATTTTTCATGTTTTTGTATTATTAGGTAGTCTTGCGCATTTTCTAAGTGTATATTGTTACGTAATTTAATAAAAAAACGCCACATAATAAAAATTATGTGGCGTTTTTTTATTACCTGATTAGAATCGTATATGTTATAAAATCATTATGGGATAAAATGTAAGTTTCTGTGTTCGCATGTTAAACATAGGATAAGAAATATGTGATATACTTTGAGAAGTTTATAATGAATGAAATATGGAGGACTATAATTATGGCAATACTTGTAACAGGTGGAGCAGGATATATTGGTAGTCATACATGCGTAGAATTACTAAATAGCGGTTACGAAGTTATAGTAGTGGATAACCTTTCGAATAGCTCGGTAGAATCTATAAATCGAGTGAAAGAAATAACAGGAAAACAATTTAAGTTTTATAAAGAAGATGTTTTAAATCATGAAGTGCTTGACGCAATTTTTGAAGAAAATGCAATTGACGCAGTTATTCACTTTGCAGGATTTAAAGCTGTAGGGGAGTCAGTAGCGATTCCATTAACATATTATCATAACAACATTACAAGCACGTTAGTGCTATGTGAAGTAATGCAGAAACATAATGTTAAGAAGATGATCTTTAGTTCATCTGCAACTGTATATGGTATCCCGGAAACGTCACCGATTACGGAGGAGTTTCCATTAAGTGCAACAAATCCATATGGTCAAACGAAATTAATGATTGAGCAAATTATGCGTGATGTAGCATTTGCAGATGCAGAATGGAGTATCGCGTTACTTCGTTATTTCAATCCATTTGGTGCACACGAGAGTGGGCGTATTGGAGAAGATCCAAATGGAATTCCAAATAACTTAATGCCATATGTAACACAAGTAGCAGTAGGTAAGTTAAAAGAATTAAGTGTATTCGGAAATGACTATCCAACGAAAGATGGAACGGGAGTCCGTGATTACATTCATGTTGTGGACTTAGCAAATGGTCACGTAAAGGCGCTTGAGAAAGTACTGAATACAACAGGAGTAGATGCTTATAACCTAGGCACAGGCATGGGCTATAGTGTACTAGAGATGGTTAAAGCGTTTGAAAAAGTTTCGGGCAAGAAAGTTCCTTATAAAATTACAGAGCGTCGCCCAGGTGACGTGGCAGTGTGTTTTGCTGATGCATCTAAAGCGAAGCGTGAATTAGGCTGGGAGGCAACACGCGGATTAGAAGAGATGTGTGCAGATTCTTGGAAATGGCAATCAAATAATAAAAATGGCTATTTAGAAGTTTAATGATGAATAAAAAAATGACCTTTGCATAAAAGCAAGAGGTCATTTTTTATTAAGTTTATTAGCGAATCTAGAAAAGAACGTTTGCTGTTTTAAATGATATGATTTTACAATATCTTATGCTAGAAGATAGTAGAATGAGATAGAGGAATGTATTATTTTATTAATTTTTTATAGAAATTGAAAGCGTATTATTGAAAAGTATTCCAACACTTGTATCATTGCTAGAGTCCGTTTATAATCAAGGAATCCTATTTCATATTTTGATAGGATTATTTATTATTGAAAGCGTTTTAAGTTTCCTTTTTTTTGAGGTAAGAGGTCTGACTTATTCAGATGAAAAATTATGTATGTAGTTTTAAATGGGAAGAAAAATAATATCAGTATCACTTTATAGTGTGGGGAGGTTAAAAGTGTGAAAGGTAAAGATTTTCACACGAATATATATGGGTTATATAGGATTATTACTTTCAGGGGCAGCTTTATTTTTAAATAGTCTTGTTATATTAGGGAAAGCAGAGATGAAAAGTGCGGGTGTTTTTAATTTATTTGTGGGTGCACTACAAATTATTATTCCGTTTTATTTGATCATGATTTCTGACCAAAGCAATTGGACAGTGTATTCATATGCGGCTACTTTCTTATTTGGATTAACTTATTTATATGTAGGTGTTACTTTTATAAAAGGAATGGATAGTAGTGGTCTAGGATGGTTTTGTATTTGGGTAGCAATTATTGCTTTATTCTATATGGTTGTTTCATTTGTTCAATTCCATGATGTTGTTAATGCATTAACGTGGTTTATGTGGGCATTACTTTGGTATTTATTCTTTGTATTAAATACACAAAAGAAGAACATCAATCAATATCTTGGAAGGATTGCCTTCGTACAATCATGGGTAACATTGACTTTACCTTCACTATTTTATTTTATGGGAGTATGGGGAGAGGGATTCGTATATGAACTATGGGTTTATGTATCAGTAATTTCTATTTTGTACTTCTGTTATTGTATTTATAAATATCGAGTACGTTAATATATGATCTGCATAAAAGCATGGAATCGTTAAACTGATTTCATGCTTATATATATATTAGCGTTTTATAATAAAAGAGGTGGTATCTCATAAATCATGAAAATGGGGATGATGAAATTGAAGAAAGTGTTGGTGTTAGGAGGAACAAGGTTTTTTGGTAAACATTTAGTAGAGTACCTTTTGCAAGCTGGACACGATGTAACAATTGCCACAAGGGGAGTTACTGAAGATTCTTTTGGTAGCGCAGTAAAAAGAATAATTGTCGATAGAGAAGATAGAAAGCTACTAGAAGAGCGTCTAGAAGGAAAAAGTTATGATATTGTATACGATAATTTATGCTATAGTTCAAATGCAGCGAAAATGGTATGTGAATTTTTGAAAGGAAAAACGAAGAAGTATATTATGACATCTTCAATGGCTGTCTATGAACCTGCATTAAGTTTGTTAGAAGAGGACTTTAATCCATACGAATATGCAATTACATATGGAAATAGAAATGATTTTAATTATAGTGAAGGAAAGCGATTAGCCGAAGCGGTTTTATTTCAATATGCAACATTCCCAGTCGTTGCAGTGCGTTTTCCAGTTGTTATTGGAGAAAATGACTATACGAAAAGGTTACAATTTTACGTTGAATGTGTTGTGAACCAAAAACCTATCGTTGTGGATCATGTAGATGGAACTTTGTCATTTATACATGAAAAAGAGGCAGGAGAGTTTCTAGCTTGGTGCGGAATGGAAAATGTGAAAGGACCAATTAACGCCTGTAGTAACGGGGTAGTTTCTACGGAAGAAATTATTCATTTCATAGAAGAGAAGACGGGAATAAAAGCACTCATCCAGGAAGCTGGAGAAAATATAGCTCCTTATAATGAGGTAACTAACTGTACGTTACATAATGGAAAGGCTCGTAAATTTGGATTTTTGTTCCGAGAGCTGAAACTAGAAATAAAAAATGTTTTAAAACATTATATAAATACAATGAAGTAATCATAAATCCCCCGGTGGCAATCCGGGGGATTCTGGAGGATTTCGACAATACTGATTTTACATTACCAAATTTACCTTATACATACGACTAATGTTTTTGTGATTGAATTGCTTGTAAATACTTCTCGTTTACTTGGTCCCAGTTTACTGTATGCCACCAATTGGTAACAAACTCTGGGCGCCGATTTTGATACTTTAAATAATAAGCATGTTCCCATACATCAATTACGAGTAAGGGGATTTTCCCTTCTTGCAAAGGCGTATCTTGATTTGGTGTACTCATAACAGAGAGTTCCTCACCGTCAAGAACAAGCCATCCATAGCCACTTCCAAAACGACTAATAGCTGCTTTGGAAAGTTGATCTTTTAAGTTGTCAAAGGTATTGAAATAATAATCAATTACTTTTGCAACGTCTCCATTAGGCTCACCGCCACCTCGTGGGCTCATCACTTCCCAAAAAAGACTATGACAATAGTGACCACCACCGTTATTTCTTACAGCTGTAACGATTTCCTTCGGTAAAGCATCTAAATTACATAGCAATTCTTCTAAAGATTTATTATGTAATTCAGTATAATTTTCTAAAGTAGCATTTAAATTGTTTACGTATGTCGCATGGTGCTTTCCATGATGAATGGAAAGTGTATTGCTATCGATATGTGGCTCTAGTTCATCATAGTCATATGAAAGCTTTGGCAATTGAAATGAAGACATAACATTACCTCCTTTCTATTTAAAAAAGTTGGTCTAGGTAAAAATACTTTACCTTAGTCAAAAATACACCCATTTTCCATATAAGTCAATAGTAAGTCTGTTAATTTTCTGAAAAATATTACAATAAAAGTAACACTCTCAATTTCATTTGTGACTCCTATCCTTTTTGCTTATACTGTAAAGTAGCAAGGTTTTGTTGAAATAGAAGGAGATTGTTTATGAGTAAAACGAAACAATTAATAGAGGAAGCAAGTAATTTTATTACGATTTGTTATAAGGAGCTTCATAAAGAACAATTGATAGAAGAACGTATAAAAGAAATTCAAATTGAGATAGAGAAGACAGGGACATATGAGCATACATTTGAAGAACTTGTTCATGGTTCACGAATGGCATGGCGTAACAGTAATAGATGTATTGGAAGACTATTTTGGAGTAAGATGCACATATTAGATGCGCGCGAAGTAAATGATGAAGAGGGTGTATATAATGCATTAATTCATCATATTAAATATGCAACGAACGATGGAAAAGTTAAACCAACCATTACGATTTTTAAGCAATATCAAGGTGAGGAAAATAATATACGAATTTATAATCACCAATTGATTCGATATGCAGGATATAAAACAGAAATGGGAGTGATCGGTGACTCGCATTCCGCTACATTTACGGACTTTTGTCAGGAGCTTGGCTGGCAAGGAGAAGGTACGAATTTCGATGTATTGCCACTTGTATTTTCTATAAACGGGAAGGCGCCTACATATAAAGAAATTCCGAGGAAAGAAGTAAAAGAAGTGCCAATTGAACACCCAGAATACCCTATTTCATCACTTGGAGCAAAATGGTATGGGGTTCCAATGATTTCAGATATGCGCTTAGAAATTGGCGGTATTTCTTATACAGCCGCTCCGTTCAATGGATGGTATATGGGAACAGAAATTGGGGCGCGCAACTTAGCGGATCATGATCGTTATAATTTACTTCCGGCTGTTGCGGAGATGATGGATTTAGATACATCGAGAAACGGTACGTTATGGAAGGATAAGGCGCTAATTGAGTTGAATATTGCCGTACTACACTCTTTTAAAAAACAAGGAGTTAGTATTGTTGATCATCATACTGCTGCACAACAATTTCAGCAATTTGAGAAGCAAGAAGCTGCTTGTGGTCGTGTTGTAACAGGTAATTGGGTGTGGCTTATTCCACCATTATCTCCAGCTACCACTCATATTTATCATAAACCGTATCCGAATGAAATTTTGAAGCCAAATTTCTTTCATAAATAATATTTAGTGCAGTTTTTTTCTGCAAAATATATTTTTTTTAATTACTGTTATGTAGCAAATGGAAGCCTTTACTCTCGGTTATTTTTGGAAGAGGATTTTTGAACCAAGGAGTTCCTTATGTTATAATCAAATTTCTGTTTCGAAGACCTTATAGAAATATAAGGTCTTTTGTTTTGCTTTTTTATGTAAGAGAAAGAGATTTTTTCTTTTTAATAAGGGATTTGGCATATTTTTAGGGACAACATAAGTATGTGGGAAGTCGATAAAATGTTATGCATATATAATTATTGTGTTTTGGGTTTAAACAATAAAACATAATAAAGTTGTTTTTTTAGATTGCTGAGGAAGGAGGAAGTGTAAATGAGGATGAAGAGTCGAAAAACTGATTGGCCTGTGTTTATTATTAGCGGTGGTTCACTTTTATTATTTGTAATTGCAGTTTTTTTGAACAAGGATTATGTAGAGAGTGCGATTAATAACAGTTTCGCTTTTTCAATTAAATATTTTGGTGCCTTCTGGCAAGTTTTATTATTAGGTACATTTATTATTGCGATGTGTATGGCGTTCTCCAAATATGGGAGAGTTAAACTTGGGGGATTAGAAAAACCTGAGATTAGTACGGCAAAATGGCTTGCTATTATTATGTCTACATTACTTGCCGGAGGTGGCGTTTTTTGGGCAGCAGCAGAGCCAATGTACCATTTGATGACGGTGCCACCAATACATGATGGTATATCTGCTGGAACGAAAGAAGCAGTTATGCCTGCTTTAGCACAAAGTTATATGCATTGGGGATTTTTAGCATGGACGATTTTAGGTACAATTAGTGCGGTAGTTATGATGTATGGACATTATCATAAAGGTATGCCGCTAAAACCTCGAACGCTTTTATATCCTATTTTTGGGGAAAAATTAAGAAAGAGCCTGCTTGGAACGATAATTGATGCAGCTGCAATTATTGCAGTAGCTGCAGGTACAATTGGCCCAATTGGATTTTTAGGTTTACAAGCAAGTTATGGGTTACAAGAATTATTTGGAATTTCTGATGTATTTACTACTCAATTAGCAATTATTGTTTGTGTAGTGGCCGTGTCTACCATATCGGCAGTAACAGGTATTGATAAAGGGATTCAAATTATAAGTAATTTAAATGTTAGATTAGCAATTTTGTTAATGGCATTCATATTACTATTTGGGCCAGGTGGATTTATTATTGATTCGTTTGTTTCTTCGTTTGGATTTTATGTAAGTGAGTTTATACCGATGAGCACATACCGTGGTGATACAAGTTGGTTAGGATCTTGGACAATCTTTTTCTGGGGATGGTTTATTGGATACGGACCAATGATGGCAATTTTAGTGAGTCGAATTTCAAGAGGGAGAACGATTCGAGAAATCATCGTTGCAATTGGAATTATCGCACCTATTATTACAACGTTTTGGTTTACTATATTAGGTGGATCAGGTGTGTTTTATGAGTTAATGAATCCTGGTTCTATCTCGGACGCATTAAGTGAATCTGGTATGCCGGCAGCTATGATTGCAATTACAGGACAATTGCCACTTTCTAATATTATTGGACCAGCATTTCTTTTATTAACAATTTTATTTGTAGTGACAACAGGAGATTCAATGGCGTATTCCATTTCAATGGCAGTGACTGGAGACGGAGATCCTAGAATTAGTTTGCGAATTTTTTGGTCGCTTATTATGGGAGCAGTTGCAGCAATTCTTTTATATATGGGTGAAGGAAGTATTAATGCGCTACAATCGTTTATCGTAGTGACGGCAGTTCCGGTATCAATTTTGTTATTCCCGATGCTATGGTTAGCGCCTAAAGTTGCGGGAGAATTAGCATTAAAACAAGGTATTGTAAAAGAAGAAGATAAAACTGCATTCTTATTTCAGAAGGCTAGTAAATCAAAATAAATAAAAACGTAAAAGGGGAAGCATCTTAAATGAGATGCTTCCCCTTTTACGTTTAATCTAATACTTTTCCCTTTGTTTCTGGTACACATAGTAGCATTGTAATTAACCCGATTGGGTAGATGATAAAAATCAGGGACAATGCTCCAAGTAGGTTGCCACCTGTAGCGAGTAAGCCGATAATAACAGGCCCAAATCCAGCTAATCCACGCCCTGTACCGAAAATAAAGTTTTCTGCGGTAGAGCGAGCTTCAGCAGGATAGTTTTCAGCTAAAATTGCCCCAAATCCTCCCATCATTCCATTTGCAAAGAATCCAAGCAATGCACTTCCCCATAATAATAATGTTGAATCTGTGAATAAGAAGAAGTAAATGAGGCAGTATACTGTACCGCCAATATAATAAATTGCAAAAGTTTTACGACGACCAATTTTATCAGCTAGAATACCAAAGGTTGCAATTCCAATTAGCATACCGATGGTAGAAATGAACATCCAGCCACTTGCTTTTGCTAATGTATAGTTATATTTATTTGCTAAAATAGTTGGCATCCATGTGAAGATTCCGTAATATCCGAAGTTCTGGATAAATGACATAATAATAAGACCGATTGTTGTGATTGTTACTTTTTTATTGGCAAATAACTTTCGAAGTGGGAATTTTTTTATATGTTTTAGTTGTTCTGCTTCAGTAGGTGTTAATTTACCTGCAGCTTCTTTTTGCAATAGTTCTTTTTTGTAGCGTTGTTTTTGCTCCCATATTTTCGGTTCACTTAAACTTTTACGGACATAGACGGCTAGTAAAGCTGGAATTAATCCAAATAAGAAAACGGCTCTCCATCCAAAATGCGGGACAATAAATGCTGGAAGGAGTGAAGCAACCAGTACACCAAATTGCCATCCAAGTGCAACAACAGATGTCGCTTTAGCGCGCATTTCTTTAGACCATGTTTCTGTTACAATGGCCATTCCGATTCCGAATTCACCACCAACTCCCATTCCAACTAAAAAGCGAAGAATTAATAATTGCCAGTAGTCTGTTGCGAAATAAATGAGTGCGGTTGCTAGTGAAAACAGTAAGATTGTGAAGGCCATTGTACGAATACGTCCAAATAAATCAGCAATAAATCCAAATAAATAAGAACCAATTAACATCCCTATTGTGGTAGCTAATGTTAAGTTTCCACCTTCAACAGGACTTAAGTGAAACTCTTTTAAAATATAGACAAGTACGAAAGATAATAGCAACATATCTAAACCTTCTGCTGCATATCCTAGCGCAGAACCAAATAATGTTTTATATCTTTTCGCTTTCGTCTCCTCTGTTATTTGTTGTACATCAGTAGTGACGTTCATTATTACTCCTCCTTATTTTCTACAGTCGCTATGGAAGAATAACAAAAGGCCTTCTCACCTGATATGATGAGAAGGCCAAAAAAGCATACGTATCCCTAAGAAAAGAACATACGTATATTGTATTCCGACTTCCTTCTCAACCTCACGGGGTTGGGTTAAAGGACTGTATTATATTACTTTATTTTTAGCACTCTTCTATTGTATTGTCAAATAAAGAGGAAGTTATTATGTGTAAAATATTTCAAAAAACATTTCGTTCTTCTTGACGCCGACTTCATTATTTTCCCATAATAAAACTAACTAAATAAAAAGGAATGAATCAAAGATGCTAAATTTAGTACTCATGATGATTGAACGAGTCGGACTTATAGTTATTTTAGGATTTTTACTCTCTCATATTAAAACTTTCAGACGTCTCCTTCATAAACAGGATGGCTATGTAGATAAGCTTAAGCTTATTTGTATTTTTTCGGTATTTACAATTGTAAGCAATTACACTGGGATTGAAATAGCAGGAAATACGATTATGAATGAAAATTGGTTACAAGGTGTTTCTTCGTCAAGTACAATTGCGAATACGCGTATTATGGGTGTTGGTATTAGTGGCTTACTTGGTGGCCCTATCGTAGGGGTTGGAGTAGGGTTTATTGCTGGTATTCATCGTTATATGCTTGGTGGTACGACAGCGCTAAGCTGCGCAATCTCTTCTATTTTAGCGGGGATTATAACGGGTTATATCGGATATATTTTCAAAAAATATAATCGTACAATTACTCCTAAGTTTTCAGCAGTTTTAAGTGTTTTTATCGTATCTTTAGAAATGGTTATGATTTTATTAATTATAGAGGATGGAATTAGCGTTGTGAAAACAATAGCGATACCGATGATTCTTGTAAATAGTTTTGGAAGTTTTATTTTACTTTCTATGATACAAGCTATTTTGCGTCAGGAGGAGAATGCAAAAGCACTTCAGACTCATAAAGTATTGCGTATTGCTGATAAAACGTTACCGTATTTTCGTCAAGGTTTAACAGAAGAATCGTGTAAGCATGTGGCACAAATTATTCACCGCTTTACAGGAACGGATGCGGTATCTTTAACAGATACAGAGAAAATATTAGCGCACGTTGGATTAGCATCAGATCACCATATTCCTTCACATAGTTTAATAACTGGTTTATCAAAAGAGGTTTTACATACAGGGCAAATAATGAAGGCGAAATCACGTGAGGTTATTAATTGCCAACATGAAAGCTGTCCCTTACAAGCCGCTATTGTTATTCCACTAACTTCACATGGAAATACGATAGGTACATTAAAACTGTATTTCAAAAATTCTAACCAGTTAAGTCGCGTTGAAGAAGAATTAGCAGAGGGGTTAGCAAAGATATTCTCCACGCAGTTAGAGTTAGGAGAAGCTGAGTTGCAAAGTAAATTACTTCAAGATGCGGAGATAAAAGCATTACAAGCACAAATTAACCCGCACTTTTTATTTAATGCGATTAATACAGTATCAGCTTTATGCCGAACAGATGTAGAAAAAGCAAGGAAGTTATTATTACAGCTGAGCGTGTATTTTCGTTGTAATTTGCAAGGGGCACGTCAGTTATTGATTCCACTAGAGCAAGAATTAAACCACGTACAGGCATACTTATCATTAGAACAAGCAAGGTTCCCAAATAAGTATGAGGTAAAGATGTATATTGAGGATGAGCTAAAGACAACTTTAGTACCACCATTTGTTCTTCAACTATTGGTTGAAAATGCACTGCGACATGCTTTTCCGAAGAAGCAACCAATATGCGAAGTGGAAGTGCATGTTTTTGAAAAAGAGGGTATGGTTCACTTTGAAGTAAAAGATAATGGACAGGGAATTGAGGAAGAACGTTTAGAACAATTAGGAAAGATGGTAGTTTCATCAAAGAAAGGGACTGGAACAGCTTTATATAATATTAATGAACGTCTTATTGGGTTATTTGGGAAAGAAACGATGCTTCATATCGAAAGTGAATTAAATAAAGGGACGGAGATTACCTTTATTATTCCAAAAAAAGTAGGGGAGGAAGAGCCGGGTGTTAAAAGTATTAGTAGTTGACGATGAAATGTTAGCACGTGATGAACTAAAGTATTTATTAGAGAGAACGAAAGAAGTTGAGATAGTTGGTGAGGCTGATTGTGTGGAAGACGCATTAGAAGAACTAATGCAAAGTAGACCAGATATTGTGTTTTTAGATATTCAATTATCCGATGATAACGGATTTGAAATCGCGAATATATTAAAGAAGATGAAAAATCCACCTGCAATTGTATTTGCTACTGCCTATGATCAATATGCGCTGCAAGCATTTGAAGTAGATGCGTTAGACTACATTTTAAAACCATTTGATGAAGAACGTATTGTGCAAACATTAAAGAAGTATAAAAAACAAAAACAAGCGCAAATAGAAACGAAGCACGAAATAAAGGGGACAGATGTAGCAGCAGAGATGCATAAATTAGCATTACCAATTGAAGAATCAATCGTACTTGTGAATATTGAAGACATTATATATGTAGGGCTTGTAGATGGGAAAGTAACAGTAAAAACAATGAGGGAAACGTATGTAACACATGATACACTTGTAATTTTAGAGAAGAAGTTACCACAAGCAAGCTTCATGCGCATCCATCGTAGCTTTATTGCGAATATTAATCATATTACTGAAATTCAGCCATGGTTCAATTCTACTTATAATTTAATCATGAAAGAAGGATCGAAAGTACCTGTTAGCCGTACATATGCAAAAGAACTCAAGAAGCTGCTTCGTATTTAAGAAGCAGCTTTTGTATTTCATCCTTTTATATTTGTAACTGATTCTGTATATTTGACGTTCTGTTATGTAAACGCTTACTTTAGTGTTTATATCCTATACAATAAAGGTACCAAATCGAAAGAGGTGGCCAAAATGAGTACGAAAAAAGTATATAGTTTCTTATCACAAGCATTTATATTCTCAGCTATTATGTTAATTTCAAATATTATTGCAACGCATTTACCAATTCCAATGCCTTCATCGGTAATCGGGTTAGTTATTTTATTTAGTCTATTATGTTTAAAAGTAATTAAATTGGAGCAAGTTGAATCACTTGGAACAGCTTTAACCGGCATTATCGGATTCCTTTTCGTCCCATCAGGTATTTCAGTTATTAATTCTCTTGGTGTAATGGGGCAATACTTTGTACAAATTTTAACTGTAATTGTTGTAGCAACAGTTATTTTACTCGCTGTAACAGGATTATTTGCACAATTCATTTTAGGAAAAGATGAAAAAGAAACAGAAGATACAAAAGAATTGAAAATAGTAAATAAAGGACGCAAGCACGGAAAGGTTGCGTAACCATTGAATTTATATATTGTTAGGAGGTAATGAACATGGCAAGCACAATGACTCCATATTTCGGAATCGTCGTTTCATTAATCGCATACGGAATCGGAACATTATTATTCAAGCATTCAAAAGGGTTCTTCCTATTTACACCATTATTCGTAGCGATGGTATTAGGGATTGTCTTTCTAAAGGTAGGTAACTTTACTTTTGAAGAATATAATACTGGTGGAAAAATGATTAGTTTCTTCTTAGAGCCAGCAACAATTGCATTCGCTATCCCACTATATAAACAAGTTGATAAGTTGAAAAAATATTGGTGGCAAATTTTATCAGCTATCGTGGTTGGATCTATTTGTTCAGTAATTGTCGTGTTCATTGTTGCAAAAGCAATCGGTTTAGATACAGCAGTAATGAATTCAATGCTACCACAAGCAGCAACAACAGCAATTGCGTTACCAATTTCAGAAAGTATTGGTGGTATTCCTGCGATTACATCGTTTGCGGTTATTTTCAACGCAGTTATCGTATACGCATTAGGAGCATTATTCTTAAAAACATTTAGAGTGAAGCATCCGATTGCAAAAGGTTTAGCACTTGGAACAGCGGGCCATGCATTAGGAGTTGCAGTAGGAATTGAAATGGGTGAGGTAGAGGCAGCGATGGCAAGTATTGCTGTAACGGTAGTTGGGGTTGTAACAGTAGTTGTCATCCCGATGTTCATGCCATTCATTGGATAGTAAAACTTACTTAAAAAATAAGAAAAGCAAGCTATTTGTAGGACAGATTTCTACTGATAGCTTGCTTTTTATGTTACAGTAGTGGTAAGACCTATTTAAAAAAATGTAAGTTTCCTTAAATCTTCATTAATACTATGTAGAATACGTTTTGAAATAGGTCATTGTATTGTAAAATAAGAAGTAAGCTACTATATACCTGTTAAGGTAGGCATATAATGAGTTTATAAAAATCTTAATATGAATGAATAATTAAAAGTAGAAAAGAGAGAGAAATCTACTTATTAACGTTTTAGTTTATAGGACAGGAGAGAGTATTCGTCGATTATGCAAATAAAAAACCTGTTTCAAAGCAAAGGATTTCAGAGGTTACTCGTATTAGTAATACTTGCTCTCGTGTTATACGGGCTGCAAAGTATGTTGAATTTAATATTAATTACGTTTATTCTCACGTATTTAATGGATCGATTCCAAAAGTTTATTTCCCGCAAATTAGATCATTTCATGCCTATTAATCGAAAAATTATTATAGCGTTTCTATATGTAATGTTAATTGGTGGAATTGCTATTACGCTATTTAAATATTTACCAGTATTAACGATACAAATTTCACAATTGATTTACCAATTCAATGTATTTTTAAGAAACCCACCAGATAGTGAACTAATTAAGTATGCAGTTAATGCTGTCAATCATATGGAGCTTTCTAAATATGTAGGACAAGGCGTAGACATTTTGTATAAATCAATTACGAATGTTGGTAAATTTGGTCTTCAAGTTTTACTTTCTTTAATTTTGAGTTTGTTTTTCTTACTAGAAAAATCTCGTATTGTTGGTTTTACTGCAAAGTTTAAAGAAAGCAGGCTTGCAATTTTCTATACTGAAATTGAGTACTTCGGTAAGAAATTTGCACGTTCATTCGGAAAAGTAATCGAAGCACAATTTTTAATTGCAGTTGTTAACTGTGTTTTATCCGTGATTGCACTATGGATATTAGGATTCCCGCAATTATTAGGTTTAGCATTAATGATTTTCTTGCTTGGATTAATTCCAGTAGCGGGGGTTATCATTTCGTTATTCCCACTTTGTATGATTGCTTACAATATTGGCGGTATTATGTACGTTGTTTATATTTTAGTTATCGTAACAGTGATTCATGCGCTTGAAAGTTACGTATTAAATCCGAAGTTTATGTCGCAAAAAACAAATTTACCGATTTTCTATACTTTTATGGTATTAATTTTCTCAGAGCACTTCTTAGGTGTATGGGGACTGATTATCGGTATTCCAATCTTCATTTTCTTACTAGATGTTTTAGACGTGACAAGTGATGAAATTGAGAAGGATGTTGGAACAAAATAAAGTGAAGTAGAGAAAAAGCATCGATGTTCGATGCTTTTTCTTTTATAACATTATGTTTCTTATGCCATACTGTAAGGAGAATATAGAATAGGGGTGAAGTAATGGCTGTAAATGAAAAGGTAGAATTGGCTACATTTGCTGGAGGGTGTTTCTGGTGTATGGTTTCTCCATTTGAAGAGATGGAGGGAATTATACAGGTTGTTTCAGGTTATACAGGCGGTCATAAAGAGGACCCAACCTATAAAGAAGTGTGCTCAGAAACAACAGGACATTATGAAGCAGTACAAATTACATTTGATGCAAATAAAATGCCGTATGAGGAATTGTTAAATATATATTGGAGACAAATTGATCCGACTGATATTGGGGGACAATTCCACGACCGCGGGCAGTCTTATGAAACGGTGATTTTTTATCATAATGAAGAACAACATAAAAAAGCTGAGGCCTCAAAAGAAGAGCTTGAGCAGAGTGGACGCTTTTCAAAACCAATTGCGACAAAAATACTACCAGCAGCTACATTTTATCCAGCTGAAGAATATCACCAAGGATATCATAAGAAAAACACATTCCGCTATGAGTTATATCGTAAAGGTTCAGGACGAGATGCTTTTATTAAGCAACATTGGCCAAAGGATAATGCTCATTTAAAAGAAAAACTCAATGAGATGCAGTTTTATGTAACACAGGAAAATGGTACAGAACCACCATTTCGAAATGAGTATTGGAACCATAAAGAGGAAGGTCTTTATGTAGACATCGTTTCAGGTGAGCCGCTGTTTACTTCTCTAGACAAATTTGATAGTGGATGTGGATGGCCTAGTTTTACAAAACCAGTTATGTCAGCAAGTGTGAAAGAAAAGATGGATGTGAGTCATAATATGACACGTACAGAAGTGAGAAGTAAAGAAGGAGACTCACATCTTGGGCACGTATTTCCAGACGGTCCAGGACCAAATGGCCTTCGTTACTGTATTAATTCCGCAGCTCTTCGATTTATTCCAAAAGAGGAATTAGAGAAAGAAGGCTATGGCGATTTCTTAATCTTGTTTGGAAATAAAAAATAACCTCGCAGTTAGCGAGGTTATTTTTTATTTTTAAATTTGCTTAATACTTCATAAACGATTGGAACAATAAGAAGTGTTAATAACGTTGAACTTGTTAATCCACCAATTACCGTTACGCCAAGTCCTTTAGAAATTAAGCCACTACCTTCAAATCCTAATGCAAGCGGGATAAGAGCACCGATTGTTGCAATTGCAGTCATTAAAATTGGACGAAGGCGTGTTGCACCAGCTTCTAATAAAGCTTCACGTGTTGATAGACCTTCATTTTCTTTATGAATAACGCGGTCGATAAGCACGATTGCGTTTGTTACAACGATACCGATTAACATAAGCGCACCAATCATTGCAGATACACTTAATGTTTCACCAGAGATTAATAAGGCAACAAGAGCCCCAATAATTGTGAATGGTAGCGAGAATAAAATTGCGAATGGTGCAAGAGCACCGCCAAATGTAACGACAAGAACGAAGTATACAATGGCAATCGCAGCTAACATCGCTAAGCCCAGTTGTTTGAATGATTCTTCAATATCTTTAGTAACACCGCCCATAGAAACATCTACACCGGAAGGAAGATCCATTTTATCTACTTCTTTTTGGACTGCAGCAGATGCTTTTGAAACGTCATCAGATGTTAGTTTTGCACTAACCTCTGCATAAACACGTCCATCTCGGTGTGTTACTGTATTCGATGTTTCACCTTCTTTTACAGTCATAACATCTTTCACAGCTACTTCATTACCAAGTGGTGTTGTAATTTTGCGATTTGTTAAGTCATCGATTGTTTCATAATTTTGTTTTTCAGCTTCTACATATACATTGATATCTTTACCGTCTTTTTTAATTGTTGTCAGAACAGGGCGATCATGTTGATTAGAAAGTCCCATTCCAATTTGAGCAGCCGTTAAGCCCATTTTACTTAGCTTTTCTTGATCTGCGACTAAAGTGTACTCTGCATATGTTTTTGCAATACTAGAATCTATATCTTTTAAGTCTTTATTTTTCTTCATGATATTTTGAATATCTTTTACGACAGGCTTAATGTCTTCTGAGCTATCTCCGTAAACGTATAGTTTAATTTCATTACTACCGCCACTTGCTCCGAAGTCTTGGTTTTTCCATTCGCCTTTGCCAGACATCTTCTGTAAATCTTTAACGACTTGTTCTTTCTCTTTTTCGAAGTTTTTCGTGTCGTTATCATATTGCACGAAGAACATTGCTTGGTTTGATTGACCAGGACTCATTGGATTCTCTCCACCTAATGAGAACTGAATTGTTTTGACGTCTTTATTATCTTGGAAGTGCTTCTCAGCTTTTGTTGCAATTTTTTCAACGTCTTCTAACGTTTGACCTGGTTCAGGATTATATGTTGCAATAATCATTTTTTCTTCTTCAGAAGGTAAGAAACTTACACCGATAACTGGTACAAGTGCAAGACTACCAACCAATAGAAGGACAGCGATACTTGATGTAATAATTTTGTGATTTAAAGCCCATGCAAGTATGCGTTTATAACCATTTGCTAATTTACTTGGTTTTTCTTCATGATGTACTTCTTTTTCCCTCATACTCTCTTTCTTAAATAAAGAGTGAGCTAGCATCGGTACGATTGTAACAGCTACTAGTAATGATGCTAATAAAGCGAAGACGATAGTTAAGGCAAATGGTAAGAACATTTCACCAATCATACCTTTTACTAGTCCAAGTGGTAAAAATACAGCAATTGTTACAATGGTAGAAGACATAATTGGGATAAACATTTCTTTCGTAGCTTCACGAATTAAATCTTTTCCGCGCAATTTCTCTTCTGATAACGACATACGTCGGTAAATATTTTCAATAACAACAATTGAGTCATCGACAACGCGGCCTATAGCAACGGTCATTGCTCCAAGTGTCATAATGTTAAGCGTAATATCCATTTGCTTTATGACTAAAACAGCAATTAATAAAGAAAGTGGTATTGAAACGACAGAGATTAACGTTGTTCGAATATTTCGTAGGAACAGCATAATAATAACAATCGCAAAGATAGCACCGAAAATTGCTTTGCTTAGCATTGTTTCAACTGATTTTTCAATAGGTGCACCTTGGTCGAATGTTGAAATGATCTCTAAATCTTTATATTTTTTCTCAAGATCTTTTACTTTATCTTTTACTGCATTTACAACATCAACTGTATTTGCATCAGAGGCCTTCACAATTTGAATTCCAATTGCTTCTTTTCCGTTTGTCCGAGAAATGGATTCTGCTTTCCCAACTTCTTTAATGTCAGCAATTTCGTCTAATGTAACTGTTGGAATCCCGTTCATAGCAGCTGGATTCATTTGCGGCGTTTGTGCACCAGCGCCAGCATTTTGACTACCTTGACCGTTAGGTGAGGAAGGTATAGCTGGAATTTTAAGTTCTTTTAATGCTTTAATCGTTGTAATATTGCCATCTACAACAACTGATTTTTCCGTGTCTTTAAATGTGTATAAGCCAAGTGGTAAAGATACATCCGATCCCTTAATCACATTTTTTACAGTATCTTCACTTAGTCCTAGTTCTTTCATTTTATCTTTCTTGAAGACAAGCTGTACTTCATCTACTTGTTGGCCAGCAATTTGGACAGATGCAACACCATCAAGTCCTTTTAATCCTGGTACAACATTTTTTTCTACATTTTCAGTTAAGGTAGCTAAAGATTCATTCTTGCTTGCTACGCTTAACGAAATAACTGGGAAAGCATTGAAGTTTACTCGTGAAACTTTAGGATCTTTAACACCTTCTGGGAGTTTTACATTTGTGAGAGCTTCTTTAATTTCTGTTTCTGCTTTTTCCATATTTTTATCAAAATCGTATTCTACTTGAATAGAAGATGCGTTTTGAAAAGATGATGAGCTTACAACGTTAACACCGCTTAAATTTTGTAGTTGTTCTTCCATCGGCTTTGAAACTTTATCAGCTACTTCTTCTGGTGTAGCACCAGGATAGACCGTAGTTACTGTTACAATCGGTGTTGTAATATCAGGAATTGTTTCCAGCTTCATATTGAGTCCAGAGTAGATCCCTGCAATAGTAACAATAATGGTTAGTAGCCAAACTGCGAACTTATTTTTTAACGAGAAATTGATGATTTTGTTCATGTTTGCGCTCCCTTTTTATTGTATTGACCAACTGGTCAGTCTAATACATAATATAACTGACCAGTTGGTCAATCGTCAATAAAAAGAGATGGTATAATACATTTATAATAAGATGCGAGATTAAATTTAGGAGAGAAGATATGAAAGAAAAAGAGCGTTTAATTATAGAAGCGGCTATGAAGTTATTTGCGACTAAGGGTGTAAATGCAACGTCGGTACAAGAAATCGTCACCACTTGTGGTATTTCAAAGGGAGCTTTTTATTTGTACTTTAAATCGAAAGATGAGCTTTTATTAGCGACGCTTCGATATTATTATGAAAAAATCCAAAAGAAAATGCTGGATATTGAAAAAGAGTCTTTACTACCACGTGAAAAATTTAAAAAGCAATTATACTTTCAGTTTACTGATGTGCAAAAACATAAAGAGTTTATTATTATGCATGCAAGAGAAAATGCCATTCCGTTTAATAAAGAAGTGGAAGAATTTATGATGCGGATGAAGTTAGAGTCTCATGCATTTTATCGGAATAGTTTATTGTCCATTTATGGTGAAAAGGTTATGCCATATTTATTGGATTTAGTAATTATGGTAGAAGGTATATGCCGTGGGTATTTAGAATTAATTATTTTACAAGCACTAGAAATTGATTTGTCCTATGTATCGATATTTATTTTAAAAAGGATAGATCATTTAGTAGATGGGCTCATAGAATCTTTGGAAGAACCTGTTCTACACGAAGAAGGGCTTGGGGAGTTTGTTTGTAAATCAGAGCTTATTAAGGAGCAAGTTAAAGAACGTTTTTTAAAAGAAATCATTGTGTTTAAGCGAACATTAGCTGATCAATTAGAAGATGATGAATTGCTTGTTACATTAGATGTTTTAGAGTCAGAAATGAGGTCAAACCCTAGAATTCCAGTCATTCAAGGGATGTTATCTAACTTAGAGGTATATCCAAATTTAAAGGAATTTCGCTTGCGGATTATGGAGTATTACAATATAAAAAGGTAACAATGATGGCTTTCATTGTTACCTTTTTATTATATATTCACTATTTCTTTTTTCTGTACAGTCTCTTCTTTTTCAAGGTTAATTGTTTCTTTCACGATATAAATTGGACGGTTTTTACTTTCGTCATAAATACGAGCAATATATTGACCGACGATTCCAAGGCCAAGTAACTGAATACCGCTAAAGAATGTAATAGCGACCATAATAGATGCCCAACCTGTTTGCGTACCAGAGCCAATAATTTTCACAGTAATTGTATATACTAAGACAATTATTGAAATGAGAACTGATAATAAGCCTAAAGTCATAACTATACGTAACGGTTTTGTTGAAAACGCAATAATGCCATCAGATGCAAATTTAATCATTTTCTTCAATGGGTATTTTGTTTCACCAGCAAAGCGCTCGTCACGTTCATATTCAACATACGTTTGGCGGAAGCCAACCCAAGACATCATCCCACGAATGAAACGATTGCGCTCAGTCATTTGATTGAAAACATCAGCTACTTTACGATCGATGATTCGGAAATCACCAGTATCTTTTGGGATATCGATATCGGACATGTAATTTAAGAATTTATAGAAATACTTAGCTGTTAAAAGTTTAAACCAAGTTTCACCTTTACGTTGTTTACGTTTTGCATAAACAACTTCATATCCTTCTTCCCATTTTGCAATAAGTTCAGGAATAACTTCAGGTGGATCTTGTAAGTCTGCATCTATAATTACAATAGCATCACCTTTTGCAGCAGCAATACCAGCTGTAACGGCTACTTGATGTCCAAAGTTACGCGCGAAATTAACGATTTTTGTACGGTAATCATTTGATGCAATCTCAGATAAGATTTCCATTGTACGGTCTGTGCTACCGTCGTTTACAAAGACAAACTCGTAATTAATATCATTTTGAAGCATAACGGACTTTAAACGGTTATAACATTCCTGCGCTACTTCTTCCTCGAAGTACATAGGAACTACAACCGAAATTAATTTTTGCATGTTATATCCTCCGTAGTTTTAATAAGTTGTTTAAGTTTAATTAGTAGCCTTTTCAGTTTGGTTGAATGTCCAAATTTTATTAAGGACAAAATTGATAACCATTCCGACACCAATTGCGAAAATCTGTGCAATTAGCGCATTAAAGGCAAGTTTATCTACTAATATAAATAAACATAATGTATTAAAAGCCAATACAATTAAATTTACAGTTAGAAATTTAAAGAACATTGACGTGCTTTTATTATTAGGTTTAAACACCCAATTTTTATTCCAATAGTAGCTATTGGCAACACCAATTAAATAGGCAATGGTATTCGCAATAAGGTAGTTCATCCCAAATTTTAATAATATCCAAAAGCTAATAATTGTAATGAGCGTATTAAAGATTCCTACTAAACCAAACTTTAAGAGTTTCTCCATAATATTATCCTCATTTTTATAAAATATATAAATTTAGGTGGTATAGGAAAAAAGATACCAGTAGATAGTATAACATATTTTTGAACTTCATATTATTTATTTATAAGAAAGTATCTCCAAGGTTGAAAAGGAGGTACTTTGCACTTAATTTCTTTTGAATCTTCGAACGTATTGAAAACATACGTATATCCCATAACTTTGTATTATGCTGAAACTTGGTATTATGAAATACCTGTATCTAGTTTGGTATTCAATTAATAGATGAATTAATACATATCCAACAATTAGTAGTAAGAATAATGTGTAATGAAGATTGTCTTGTTTTGTTACTATAAGGTAAAGAATCGCTATTATTCCGAAGAACATCGCAGCTGTATACATATAGCGCTCATATAGAATAGCATTCTCTTTTAAATCTTGCATCCCATCCAGAATTTCAAAGTTAGGTGTATATAAGCTCCATGATGGTGAAGAATCGGTATCACCCCACATAAGTGCAAACTTCTCTTCAAATAATGATATAACCTTGTCCTTGTCAGCTAATCGTTCTTTAATAATTTTCTTTTCTTCTAAAGTGCGTTCTTCGCCAACCTCTAGAGACATAATATGGCCTGCGTCTTCATGGGAATACCCACCCTTTGTTTCATGGTTAAGACCGACAACAAATTTCCAAAGAGGATCGCGATTCGATAATGGATATTGTGTAATTCCAGAAGAGATAAATGCAAAGCTTATCATGTAGTGAACTAAGTAGAAAACAATAAAAATCCCACATAATTTCTTAAAAGAATTGAAAATGATTTTTTTAGGTTTCCCCAGCATTCCATGTAGGAAGATGTAAATAGCGACAGCAATTAAAATTAACATACCAAGTGGTCGCATAATGTCCCCTAAAGATAATAAGATACCAATAAAAATCCACATGTATTCACTTTGCAATCCTTTAGTTACTAATAAATAAAATCCAAAGTAAAAGAAGAAAGTAGCTAGATGTTGATTTGTTAACACAGAACTTAGCATAATACTTGGAATATATAATGCATACATCAATCCAGCGATACGTCCGGACCATTCATTAAATGTTTTCGCAGTGATTTTATAAACAAATATTGTAGTTCCCGTACAAAATAGGACATTTAAAAATTGTAAAGCGAATATTCCTTCTCCAAAAATCTTTATAATGAGCGCTTCATACATCGTAAATCCAAGTTGATACACCCACGAAGTGAAATATGTAGTATTTGTAAAACTAAAATCACCGTGGGCAGCTTGAATAGCGCTATTATACATTATTGCAAAATCTGATAAAGGTACGCTTGGTATTTGTAGAATCCAAATTAAGCGAACGATAAAAGCTAATAAAGTAAGTGAAATCACGAATGTTAGCGATGACATATATTTATTTATTAAGCACGCTACTATAAGAAAAACGAGCCCGATTCCAATCATAATAGGAAGACTTACTGAATTTGGAATGTCTAGTTTATCGCTAATTGTGAGATATGATTCCCACGTAATCCATGACAAGATAATGAGACATAGTATTAATAAAGATTTAGTCAAAAAAGAATTGATTCTATTAAATGCTGTAATCGGCATTAAATTTATACACTCCTTCAAATCAATTATATTTTAGTAGTTGAGAATATTCTATTCTTGGTATGTAGAGTATCACCTAAAAGAATACCATGATTAGTTTACTTATCAAAATACGCCCGGGGCTATATAGGAGATGTATTTTATATTTTTATTAGGACGGAATATAAAAATACATTTTTCTTACATAGAAATTAATATGTAAGAAAAATGTAGTGGAAAGTTATGAATTGTGTTGCGACCATTCTTCAACATTCCAAACTTTTGTTATCCAATCTTCATAAAAGTCTGGTTCATGACACACTAAAAGAATTGTTCCTTTGTAAGCTCTCATCGCTTTCTTCAATTCTTCTTTTGCTGTAACATCAAGGTGATTTGTTGGCTCGTCAAATAGTAACCAGTTGCTCTCTTCCCCCATTAGCTTACATAAACGGACTTTCGCTTGTTCGCCACCACTTAATTGGCTTAGAGGACGAGAAATATGTTCGTTTTTTAAACCGCACTTTGCCAACATTGCACGTATTTGATGTTGGTCTAGGCTAGGGAACGTGTTCCAAACATCATCAATCGGTGTTATATTATCAGCTTTCACTTCTTGTTCGAAGTATGATGGGTTTAAGAAATCACCAAGGCTTGTTTTTCCGCTTAATGGTTTGATTTTACCTAAAATCGTCTTTAATAGTGTAGACTTACCTACGCCATTACATCCGACGATTGCAATTTTTTCACCGCGTTCAATTGTCATTGTTAGTTTTGGTAATAACGGGTGTGTATATCCAATTTCTACATTTTCTCCTTCAAAGACGAATCGGCTACTTGCGCGACTTTCTTTAAACGAGAATTCAGGTTTAATCGCCGTCTCAGGACGATCGATACGTTCCATACGATCGAGTTGTTTTTGACGACTTTTTGCACGACCTGTCGTTGAGTAGCGCGCTTTATTCTTCGCAATAAAATCTTCTTGTTTTTTTATAAATTCTTTTTGTTTTTCATAAGCATTAATATGTTGGTTTTTATTAATTTCCGCTAGCTCTAGGAATTTTTCATATGTCGCTGTATAACGCGTCATCTTTGTGAATTCTAGATGGAAAATAACATCGACACATTTATTCATAAATTCCGTATCATGGGAAATTAATAGGAATGCGTGTGGATATTCTTTTAAATAATTTGTTAACCAATGAATATGTTCAACGTCTAAATAGTTGGTAGGCTCATCTAATAGTAATACTTCTGGTTGCTCAAGTAGTAACTTTGCAAGTAATACTTTTGTACGTTGTCCACCACTTAATGCAGCAACATCACGATCTAAACCAATTGCGTCAATTCCAAGGCCGCGCGCTGCTTCCTCAATTTTCATATCTAATAAATAGAAACCGCCTGCTTCAAGAGCATCTTGTATTTCCGCCATTTGCTCAAGAAGTTCTTCTAATTCTTCAGGTGTAGCAGTTCCCATTTTTTCTGTAACTTCATTTAAAGCTTTTTCTTTTTTAAATAAAGGTAAAAATGCATCTGCTAATACGTCACGAATTGTACGGCCAGGTGTTAAAATTGTATGTTGGTCTAAGTAACCATAATTTGTGCCAGGTGTCCATTCGACGCGGCCTTCATCATGGATAAGTTCACCAGTAATTATATTCATAAATGTTGATTTACCAACACCGTTTGCTCCAACTAATCCAACATGTTCTCCTGCGAGTAAGCGCATGGATACATCTTTAAATAATGTACGATCACCAAATGTATGGCCTAATTTTTCAACAGTTAATAAGCTCATAATGTCCTCCGTTCAATTCTAAATAGTGTCTTGAATCATGATACTAAATTCTTCGATATAATGCTATCATTTCAAAAAATGTATATAAGTAAACAAAGCAAGTTTCTCCTCATAATTTGGAAGAGAAACTTGCTTCGTTGTTGTTTATCTGCCTAGCTTTTTATTCGCAAACCCTAAAAGTAACCTGCGTATTTGTGGGTCAATTGCAAGACCGATAATGCCGTACAATATACCAGTAAGTGTTAAAGCTACTAGTGGTGGTAAGTTAATTAACACAGTACGATATAGAGCGTAACTGATTATAAAAGCTAGTGCATTGAATATTGTTCCTTTGAATAGTAATGTAAAGCCTTTACGAGCGAATAAAGTAAAGCCGATTAATAATGCAATCTCGGTAAGGATAGCAGCTACAGCTGCTCCCATCATTCCAAATTGGCTACCTAATACGATGTAACTTATGACAGCAACAGCTAACCCAATCCCCATCGTTGTCGCACGCTTCCACTGTTGACCAATTGTCGTTAAATTATCAGCAAGTGGGTAGTTGATAGATTGTAAAATGACCATAAAGGCTAAAATTGCAAGAGCGTCACCAGCTGGGGCATACTCTTCACCTAATAAAGTAACAATCCAAAATCTTGGATTAGCGATGAATGGAATAGAAATCCCCATTCCTAAGAAAGACATAAGCTTTAATTCAAACAGAGATAGTTTTCTATGTTCATCAATATTTTTTTCATTTCCAAAAGCAAATAACTTTGGATAAAAGGCTGCTGCAATTACACCGGGTATTTGATAAAGTACAGCGGGTATTTTAGAAGCAGCTCCAAAGAATCCAACTTGCTCGTACGTTGAAACTTTTTCTAATATAATAGGCCCTAACTGTGGCAAGAGCATAATGATAATGCCATTGATTGTGAAAATCAGCAGTTGATCTAAAATCCCTTTGTCCCAGCCCTTATGAACTGTCGTATGGCGAATTACCATTATAAAGGCGATGACACCTGTTACAAGACTGGATATTCCGTACATGGCAGCGACCATCATAAGTGACCATTTAAATGACATTCCTAGTAGAAGAGCAGCTGCGGCTGTTACACCTTGTATTACAGAAATAATGGCTGTAAATTGCATACGTTCTGTTACTTGGAAGTAAGCCATCCCGACACCTTGTAAAGTTGCTCCAAACATTGTTGGTAGTACAACCCAATATACCATGGCGCGTAAGTAGGCATCTGTATAGAAGAACTGAGCAAAAATAGCGAAGAGTACAGAAATTACGACAGCTAATACGAAACGAATGCGTAAATAACTACTGATTAGTACGCTAATATTTGCATCCTTTCTCGTTCCTTCACGCATAAACGTATGTGTCAAACCTGCATCTGTGAAATAACAAATAACAGCGGAAACTGCTAATGCAGTTGTAAACATCCCATACTCACCAGGAGAAACGTATCTTGCGAAGAGAATCGTCGCGATAGCAAGTACAAATCGAACAGTAATATTTCCTACAAATAGGTAGGAGGCATTTTTAAGAATCTTATTTGTTTTCATGAGAAAAAACCTTTCTATTCTTTAGGACCTTTTTCGTTTGTCCTATTTGTAAATTTGATTTGTTTACGGAAAGAGAGATGAGTACTATATTTTCAGTTTAAGAAAACAGAAATTTAATTCGTACAAACCAAAGCATTGCATATAGTTTTTTACTACGCTTTCCGTTTTTTGAATAGATTTTACGGCAATAGTTCTTTATATCTTTTTTGATTAATTGAACTTGGGCATTATTTAATTGAGAGTTTTCTTTAATGTATATACAAGCATTATTGATAACCGTATAAGGGAATAAATAAGTCTCAAGGATCTCAATAAGTGACTGAGGGTCTTTCGTAATGAAGTCTTGAGATTTATTATGTACCCAGTCTTTCATACGATTGAATACTTCCAGTTCTTTAGTTGTTTTTAATTCGTAATCTTTATATTTAGAAGAAAGATTTCCTTCGGATAAGATTCTATAATATGTTAAATATTCATCGACATAGCATACATTTGTCACACTCATTAGTTTAAATAAAAACTCCAAGTCTTCTCCCCAGCTACATCCTGGTGTAAAACGGATATTATGATTCATTGCGATAGAGCGTTTGAAAATCCAAGTACTTGTTTGAGCAACAACTTGGTGTGTTAAGAATGCTTTTGCCATATCACCTTTAATAAAGTTTGTTGTATGCTCAACCTTTTCGCCTGTTTCTTCGTAGAAATTCATATAACCACAATAGCACGCATCCATGTTGTTTTTATGCATACTCCCGATTTGTTTCTCAATTTTAGTTGGATGCCATAAGTCATCACTATCAAGGAAAGCGACGTATTCCCCGCTAGCATTTTCAATCCCTGTATTACGAGCTACTGAAACGCCTTGGTTTTTTTGGTGAACGTATTTTACTTGCCCCGGATATTTTTCTGCAAGATTTTTTACGATAGAAGGTGATTGATCTTTACTTCCATCATCTACAATTACAATTTCAATGTTTTTATATGTTTGATCCAGTATTGACTGCATTGTGTCTTCAATATATTTTTCTGTGTTATACAGAGGTATGACAACAGAAACAAGTTGTTTTTGTTCCATCATAGAATTTTTATCTCCTCAAATTTTTTATGTCTTGCACCATATATACAAGCCTTTTGAAAGGAAGAAGATTACAAGAACATCTGTATCAGTTTAACGCATATAAACTTTGTAAATCAACTTTCTATTATTGTACTTTGTATACAAAGTACAATAATAGAATATATTTTCTTGTGAAAATATATAAATAAAATTTGAAAATTATGTATTTTAAGGGGAAATATGAAATGTTAAGGCGATTTGCGCTTCGTTTTGCAACTTTACAAACACATGGTGCAGATTTGACTCTAGCTAACGATGATATAGGTTATCAAAAAATGGAAACTATTTTATTGGAAACAGGAATGTTAATATATCATGAGCTTGATAAACCACCTATTCATATTATGCCAGGTTTTCCAGTGTTTTTAGTTACTGTATTTTACTTTTTTGGAAATGGTAATAAAGGCCTTTTTGTAGCTAAATTAATTATTATCCTATTAGGAGTACTTATTATTTTACTAACTTATAAGATTGGTACTTATTTATTGAATCCCGCTGCAGGATTAATAGGTGCTTTCTTATTAGCGGTGTATCCTCCAGAGATTGTTGTGGAAAATTTAACAGAAGGACAGTTTCTATTCTTTTCATTGGGATTATTATATTGGAGCTTAAAATTAGCTGATACTCATAAAACGAAACATTTTCTACTTTTTAGCATTGTACTTACGCCTACAAGTTGCTTTATATCCAATACTATTATTTATATATCTTTTAATGAAGCGCTATCCATTCCGCATTATGATGAAGCAAGCGATAGTATTTTTTATAATAAAAAATACATGCAAGGAAGGACCTGTGCATGTATGATGAGAAGATTATGTTAAATATTCCAAGGCTTACTTAAAGTTAAAACTTCAGCCATCTCTTTACTTTTTAAACGTCCCTTTTTTCGGTTTTCCGCGCGTTCTAAACCGGTTGTGTGTAACCAATGTTCTTCCTGAGTTTCAGGTAGTACTTGTGGTACGGACGAAGGTTTTCCATCTTTTATAGCCACAAATGTAATGAAGCAAGTAGCAGCAATTCTACGCTCGCCTGCTAATAAATTTTCTGCGATTACTTTTACGAAAACTTCCATTGAAGATTTCCCTGTATAACACACAAATGCTTCATAACAAACAGAATCAGCTTGGTGAATTGGAGTTAAAAAATCAACTGAATCAATAGATGCTGTTACGCAATGTTTACGACTATGTCTTGCAGCCGCAATTGAAGCAATACTATCAATTTCTGCTAATAATTTCCCTCCAAAAAGTGTTTGGTGATTATTTAAATCGTTAGGAAAAACACGTGTTGTCTTAATTGCTTTAGATTCTCGCATGAATTTCTTTTCCATATATTCAGCCCCTATAGTCTGTTTTCAATCAGAATAATATGTGTAAGTGGAGTACTCATATTAGATATTTAATGAAGTAAAGTGTATTCCAAAAGAGGATTATTTAAACTTCTGTATTTGTATTCATGTAACTGAAAGAAAATTTATTTTATCTAAAATGTAGTGTAAAAGAGGATTCGCTTACATTGCAAGTAAAAAGTAATGACTATGTATTCGTCATAGAAATTCCCTATCAGCCGTGTACCCATTCATGATAGAATCATTTTGTTATGAATGGAAATAGAGGTGCAATGGACATATGAATCATATACAAACAAATTTTTCATCTTTCTTCAATAAAATTACGATCGGTGCGATGCTCGCATTTTTCGTTTATAGTTGTTGGGTAGCATTTGAGACAAGTAAGCAATTCTTTGGAGGAAGTACAACAAGTGTAACAATCATATTGGCAATTTTCGTCATACTTATTTTGTTAGTGGCATCAATTCTACAATATCGTTTTACAGATAAACAATTTCTTATTTTTCTTATAAGTATATCTATAGTTGTGAGGCTTAGTATGCTGTTATTTGTAGATGCTCCAATAATTGGTGATATGAAAGTGATGTATGAGTCTGCAAAGCAGATTGCAATTGGTAATAATATAGGGACTGTAACTCATTTGCCTTTTATTATATATGAGTCAGTAATCATTCGTATATTCGGTGATACATTATTCGCTTTACAACTATTTAATGTGTTATTTTGCGCAGGAACCGCATTTTTTATTTATCATATTGCGGCAATGGTTTTTGGAGAAGAATGCGGTCGTATTGCTTCTATATTTTATGCTCTGTATATTCCAAATATATTGCTGAGTTCCGTATTAACTCCTGAGTCACTTGCAATATTTTTATTTTATTTTGCTTGTTACATACTTTTATATAAAGGGTTAGATCATCCTTATATGTGGGTGTTTTCAGCGGTTTTATTTGCATTTAGTAATATGATTTTCCCGATAGGATTATTTCTTCCTATTTTTATCACTGTATATGTATTATTAATTGAAGTGTCTCAATCAGCAACGAAACAAAAAGTGTTACTAAAGATGGTAGGGATACTTATTCTATTTTATAGTACTCATTTTGGTGTGAATTATGGAATTAAGGCAATGGGATTGTCACAATATACGATTTCGAATGAGACGTATGTTCAATCTGTCTTAATTGGAAAAACGAAACATGAGGAAAAAATATCGAAAAATCAAAGTGTAACAGAGCATATTGATCAAAAGTTAAAAGAGATTGAGGGAGAAAGATTTAAACTTTTAGAACCGATGATAAATCAGTTTTCAGATGAGGGGATAAATTCTATTCTTTTCAAATGTGAAAAACTGATATATATAGCCGTAACATTGTTTATGACTATAGCTCTATTGCACTTCCTTATTAAGAAACAACAAAATGAAGGATATATGTTGTTCTTATTTTTAATTAGTGGCTACGTATTGTTAAGGCTTTTCCAAGTAGATATGGCATATTACAATGTAATTATGCCGGCATTGTTTATTTTGCAGAGCTTTGGTGTTTATATGAGTTATGTGTATTGTCAAAAAATATTTTTCAGAAAATAAAAAGAATCCATTCTGGATTCTTTTTTTGATGGAAGATGAAATTTAGTAGTCAGTGCAAAATGGAAAGTATGCCGGACCTGAATTTTATTCCGCTATTTTCCGGACAGTCAGCCCCCACCTCAAAATCAGCGAAAGCAAAGAAGTTAGGTGGGGGCGGACTGCCTGTAAAAGCCCGATTGTTGAGGGCTGATTAAAGTTTCACTTTATCTTATCGATTTAGTTCTAGTTGTAAATTATCGGCTGTTAGAGCCATTTGTGAGGAATCATCTTGAATTCCTTTCATTACTTGTGAAATAGCTTGTAGCTCATGTTCAATTTTCTTATTCTGTTCTTTTGAGTTAGACATATCTTTTACAATTTCTTGGAAGTATCGATCTGTTGCCGACATACTATCCGTTCCTTCTGATACGAGAGAGCTAATTTGTTTCACGGAAGACGAGACACGGATAATTTGTTCATTTGTTTTTTCGACGAGCTTTGTAACGTTAAAGATAGATTCTTTCGTTTGCTCTGATAATTTTCGGATTTCACCAGCAACAACAGAAAACCCCTTCCCAAATTCTCCAGCACGTGCAGACTCGATAGCAGCATTTAGTGCGAGTAAATTTGTTTGCTCCGCGATTGATTTAACGATATCTATGATTTCGTTAATTTTGTTAGAAATATCAAGAAGTTCATGAGTATCTGTAATAATCGTTTCCATATTCATTTGAATAGATCCCATTCGTTTGTTTTGCTGGTTTAATTGTTCTTTCCCTTTATTCGCTTTTTCTTCAGATGTTGTAGCTAATGATGTACCTGTTTTAGCAATCTCTACAATAGTTTCAGACTTAGCGGTTAGTTTTTGAATAGAAGAGCTTGTCTTTTCAGATACAGCAGCTAGTTCTGTTGCAATATGCGTAATTGTCATAGCAGTTAGTTCTTTTTCTTTCTCATGCTCTTTTTGCATTCTTTCATATTCAGATTCATAAGCTGCAAGAACAAGTTCTTGTTCAAGAGTGAATAATTTATTTATGACATTTATAGAATAGGAAAAATCATCGATTGTTGTTATTTTTGTTTGCAAAATCTTCATGATAGAGCGGAATAATTCTTGATAAGCAGCAGTATACCATTTTCGATGTAAACCAATTTGCACATGTCTTTTGGCAATTCTAACACGCTGTTCAATGAAATCTTCATGCATATTGCCGCTGAATAATTCTTTAATATGTGTTTTTAAAGTTTGTTTTAGTTTTGGAATAGAGCTGTAACGTTCAATAATAGTAATTAAATTAGGTTGTTTTGTAATGTTGGCATAGAATTTTTCAGTAATCCAATCAATTTCTGCATAAATAAAAGGCTGTAGTACTTTTACAACTTGTAAATCTTCTTTTGAAATATGTAGCATATCCATTTGAATTTTCAATTCAGAATTAGTAGGTACATTAAAAGTTATTTGTTGGTCCTTACTTAATTCGATTATACTGGCATTTGTTTTATTAATATTTTTTCTGAAAGCCCCAAGCATCATTCTTCCCCCTGTATATAAAACGTTTTCAATTTTAAAACTAATATAGAGTAATTATATATGCTTATATATAATTACTCTATATTAGTTCGTTGAATAGTATATAAATTAAGAGAATTCTAGATAGAATTCTCTTAATGGCCTTTATTAATTTTAGCATGTGTTTTAAAGAAAACAGGGAAATGCACATTATATATTACAGTGACGACACGAATAACGAATGTTACTAATAAACAAACATAGAAAGCTAATACGTGCGCCCCCATAGCGTATGTGATTAGGAAGCTAATTGCTCCTAAGATAGAAGCGATTGCGTAAATCTCTTTTCGGAATACGTAAGGGATATCTTGAGCACAAATGTCACGCAAAATACCGCCTCCAATACCTGTAATGACTCCCATTGAAACAACTAGAAATGAGGCGTCAACATGATGTGACATTGCCGCATTTGCACCAATAGCTGTAAAAACGCCTAATCCAACAGCATCAGAAAGCATAATAACGACTTGAAGTTTATTGATACGCTCAAAAAACATACAAGTAAATAATGCTGATAATACACTTACGAAAAAGTAAATGGGTTTTACAAATGCGACAGGGGGCAGGTTACCAATCATGATATCACGAATAATACCGCCGCCGAGCGCAGTAGCTACAGCTAAACAAAGGACACCAAATAAATCTAAATCTTTTTTTAAACCAACTAATGTACCAGAAATGGCAGCGGCGATAATGCCAAGAAACGTAAATATATCGATTAATAACATGGCCTTAATCCCTTTCTCTTAAAGATGTTCCAGAGAAAAAATATACACTAAAGTATTGGAAATAACAATTACTTTTCGTTACATGTATAAAAACGGATAAAATACATAAAGAAAGCGTTTGAAAATGCTTAGGAGAAAACGAAGCAAGGTTAATCTTTAGTTGTAGGATAGCCGAGTGGGTGTTTGTATGTAATTATTGAATTTTATATACTTATAAATAAATTAACAAATGTTACTATAATGCTGATAATAAGTGGAAGAGTGTTAGATAGTTTTTATAGAGATAGGGAAGAATAGCTAAAGGATAATGTTTTCTAGCACTACTTAAGCTGGATTTGGTTAGTTTCGGCATAAAAATAAGTTCTCAATTTAAATATGAGTTATGTTATAATTGCTAGGTGTGTTTTAACGATAATAAATTATGATTAAAAGATAATGTTAAGATTTTGTATGGAGGTCTTGGAATGTTAGCAAATCAAGCTAGGGTTAGATTTGAGCATTTTTTGCTCTTTTTTATTATTTTACAGCCTGTTTTAGATTTATTAACGTCTCTTAGCATCACTTTATTAAAGTCAAATGCTACCGTTGGAATTTTAGTAAGATTCCTTATTATGGCTGTTGGTGGTATTTACATTTTAATTCAGGCAAAAGAGAAGGAAAATAGAAAGTTTTTAATTTATCTTATATTATTAGCCGGCGTTTTAGGGATAGGATTTATTAATAACAAACTAGTTAAGGATCCTATTGTACTTGGTGAAGAAGTTAAATTCGTTGCGAAAGCATTATATATATATATTATGCTGGGATCATACATTTTAGCTTTAAAATCATTGAAAACGAAAGTTAATATTAGTGATAAGGTTCGAAATAGTATTGTATATTCTACATTAATCATTAACGCAATTATGGTTATTTCTATTTCAACATCTACTGACTTTGGTAGTTATGAATGGATGAAGGTTGGTTCTCGAGGTTGGTTCTATGCAGGGAATGAACTAGGTTCAATCTTAGCTATTATTTTCCCTATTGTGGTACTATATTCTATTCAAAAAACAAAGAGCTGGAAACATATTTTATATTGGATTCCATCACTTTTAATGATTTACTCATTAATTCAAGTTGGTACAAAAGTAGGAATGGGCTCAATTGGTGCTACGTTGGCAGCAGCAATCGGGATCATTGTACTACAATTATTATTTAATAGAAAAAATCCGAACAAAAAATCTCTTGCACTTAACGCAGTAATTGCTATTGTCCTATTAGCTGGTGTAGTTGGGACGTTTAAACAAACACCATTAGCACAAAATATGGGCATTCATAATAATTATTTATCAGAGCAAAATGTGGCTCAGCAAGGCCAAAAAGAACAAGAAATTAAAGATAAGTTGAAAAAAGAACAAGAACTTAAAGCAAAAGAAGAAAATCATCATAAAGTTGAAAAGCCAGAAGAAAAGGCGAAGATAGAAGAGGAAGTTAAGAAAGAACTTGAGAAAGAGCAAAAGAAAGAAAATCAAGAAAACCTTATTTTCAGTGGACGTCAAGTATATGAAGAAAGACATAAGCAGTTCTTTAAAGAAGCGCCAATGTCACAAAAGTTATTAGGAATGGGTTATGCAGGTAACTTTAAATACAATGAACAAAAGCAGCCAGATCCAAAACTAATTGAAATGGACTTCCATGATTGGTTTTACGATTTCGGGATTATTGGCTTTGTATTACTAATGATTCCATTTATTTATTACGGGCTAAGAATTCTACTAGCATTTGCTACGAGATTTAAGGACATATTTAATATAAAATATGGAATGATTTCAGCAAGCTTATTGTTAGCGTTAGGTATTGCTTATATTGCAGGACATATTTTAACAGCACCAGGAGTTGGAATTTACTTTGTAGTGGTGTTAGCTTATCTAATAGTAGACCTAGAAATTGAATGATAAAAATAAAAGCTAACTTTTGTTAGCTTTTATTTTTTAGTACAGTAAAATAAAAATAGATGGAAACGTAGCGAGGATTTAAAGGAGGAAAAAATATGAGAATATTGCATATGAATGCAGGAGCAGAAGATGGGGGAGGGAAAACACATATTATTTCACTTCTCGATCAGTTTCCAACTGGTGAAGTAGAATTAGCAGTATTTGAAGATGGAATTGTTGCGAAGGAAGCAAGGGAGTTAGGGATAAAAGTCCATGTGTTTTCACAAAAATCGCGCTATGATTTATCCATTTTAAAGAATATAAGTGAATTTATTAATAAAGAAAAATTTGATGTAGTTCATACACATGGTCCTAGGGCTAATTTCTATGTTTCTTTAATGAAAAAGAGAATAAAGGCAAAATGGGTAACGACTATTCATAGTGATCCATTTCAAGACTTTACTAAACAGGGCTTAAAAGGTTGGATTTTTACGAAATTAAATTTGAAAGCCTTAAAAAATATAGACTTATTTTTCGTTGTAACAAATAGATTGAAAAAAAGCTTGGCAGCATTAGGCATTTCAAATGACAAGATGCATGTTATTTATAATGGAATTGAATACGATCAGGAAAAAGCAGAAGGCTATAATAAAAAAGAAATGTTCAATATTGATGAAGATGTATTTACGGCAATCCAAGTAGCACGATTACATCCCGTCAAAGGACATGAAGTTTTATTCGATGCGTTACAACAAACAAAATTAGAGAAAATTAAAGTATTATTAGTTGGCGATGGCCCATTAGAAGAAAATCTAAAGTCATTAGCTACTGAAAAAGGGATTAACGATAAAGTAGAGTTTTTAGGACATCGTCAAGATGTAAAACAATTATTTGCGTCGTCACATGTAAATTTATTAACTTCCCATAGTGAAGGGTTCCCACTAGTTTTATTAGAAGCGGCAAACCAACGTGTACCATCAATTGTGACTAGGGCTGGAGAAATTGAGCCATTAATCGTAGATGAAACTTACGGATGGATTGTGCCAACAGGTGATGGAAAGGCATTAGCATTAGCTTTAGAAGAAGCGTATGATAAGTGGAAAACGGGAGAATTAGCAGCAATGGGTAAACATATTTATGAGCATGCTACTATGAACTTCTCACTTCAAAAACTATATGAAGATACAAAAGAAACATATAAGCAATTAATAGCGAAAAACTTGTAATGATAGAGAGGATAGTTAACTATGGCAGTACAAACAGTTGATATTCTAGGCGTTCCTTTTTCTACAATGACAATGGATGAAACGGTCCAATATTTAAAAGAACAACTAGAAGCGGAACGAACTCATACGTTTCAGGTAGTAACAGCAAATCCTGAAATTGTTATGTGCGCAAAAAAGGATGAAAAGTTCTATCAAACATTATTGAATACAGATTTAATTACACCTGATGGTATTGGGGTTGTAAAGGCAAGTGGTATGCTTGGTACACCTTTAAAAGAGCGTGTAGCAGGTTTTGATTTAATGTGTAATTTACTTGCGAAGTTATCAGAAGATAGTAAACCAGTATCTGTTTTCTTATTAGGTGCAAAGCCGCATGTTGTACAAGCTGCAGCAGATCATTTAACAAAGACATATTCAGCTGTATCCATCGCCGGTACACAAGATGGTTATTTTAAACAAGAAGACGAAGAGAATATTATTTCTCGCATTCAAGAAGCAAAACCAGATTTATTACTTGTTGCACTCGGTTTCCCGAGACAAGAGAACTTTATCCAAAACAATAAGCATCGTTTAGAAACGAAAATGGCTGTTGGAGTGGGTGGAAGTTTAGACGTATGGGCTGGAGAAGTAAAACGTGCACCAAAATGGATTCAAGCGATTCATTTAGAGTGGTTTTATAGATTATGCAGTAATCCAACACGCTGGCGTCGTCAGTTAGTATTAGCGGAATTTTTAAAAGAAGTAATGCGTTCGAAAAAGTAGCGAAATATCGCTGCTTTTTTTATTTGTTCATTTTTAATAAATTGAAAATTTAATCAGTGAGGCATCCCTACTGATTATTAGCCCTCACCAATCGGGATAGACGTTTTGCTTTTTGGGAATGATGAAGGAGAAATTTTTTACACAAAAGTATTTTACTTATACAATTCACACATGTAAAATGATGTGTAAAGACACCTGTGTGAGGAGGACTTCTAGTGGGCAAGGTAAAAGAAATTTCGAAGCGTAAACTACTTGGTATAGCTGGGCTTGGATGGCTATTTGATGCAATGGATGTTGGAATGCTTTCATTTGTAATGGTAGCCTTGCAAAAGGATTGGGGATTAACGAGCCAGGAAATGGGCTGGATAGGTAGTATTAACTCAATCGGTATGGCAGTAGGAGCGCTTATTTTTGGGATACTATCAGATAAAATAGGGCGAAAATCAGTCTTTATTATTACATTATTATTATTTTCTATCGGTAGTGGTTTAACTGCGTTAACGACGACACTCGCGATGTTTCTCGTTTTACGCTTTGTAATTGGTATGGGGCTTGGCGGAGAGCTTCCGGTTGCCTCTACACTAGTATCAGAGAGTGTTGAAGCACATGAGCGTGGGAAAATTGTTGTGTTATTAGAAAGTTTTTGGGCAGGTGGATGGTTAATTGCAGCTCTTATCTCGTATTTTGTTATTCCGAAATATGGTTGGGAAATTGCGATGGTATTGAGTGCAGTTCCAGCACTATATGCTTTATATTTAAGATGGAATTTACCGGATTCCCCAAGGTTCCAAAAAGTTGAAAAAAGACCATCTGTTATTGAAAATATAAAATCAGTTTGGTCTGGGGAATATCGTAAAGCAACAATTATGCTATGGATTCTATGGTTTTGTGTTGTCTTTTCCTATTATGGAATGTTCCTTTGGTTACCGAGTGTAATGGTGCTAAAAGGGTTTAGTTTAATAAAAAGTTTCCAATACGTACTTATTATGACGTTAGCTCAACTTCCAGGGTATTTCACCGCTGCTTGGTTTATTGAACGTCTCGGTCGTAAATTTGTTTTGGTTACGTATTTAATCGGGACAGCTTGCAGTGCCTATTTGTTTGGGGTTGCGGATTCATTAACAGTATTAATCGTGGCAGGAATGTTACTATCCTTCTTTAACTTAGGTGCTTGGGGAGCATTATACGCCTATACACCTGAGCAGTATCCAACCGTTATTCGTGGTACAGGTGCAGGAATGGCAGCAGCGTTTGGGCGTATTGGTGGTATTCTTGGACCACTATTAGTGGGGTATTTAGTTGCCTCAGAAGCTTCACTATCATTAATATTTACGATTTTCTGCGGATCAATTTTAATTGGTGTATTCGCTGTAGTAATACTTGGACAAGAAACGAAGCAACGAGAATTAGTATAAAGTGAAATTTTAAATGTATGCCTGATCGTTTATTACCCTACACTACTTGGTTCTTTCTAGGCAGTTAATGTAGGATAAAGGGGGAGAGGAAACCGAAGGGGTTTCCTTTTTTCTGTTTTTTTAGATAAATAATGGTATAGTAAGAAAAAGGGATTATTTCTTATAAAAGCGAATGTATACAGCAGGACATATGGACAAAGAATTAGGTGGTTGAAGAAATGAAAATTTTACTGATCATGGAAGAGGCAGAAGAGAGAAGAGAGTTAGCTGAAAATTTCACTGAAAATATGAGAAATGTAGAATGTTTTGAAGCAAAGACAGGAACAGAATCTTTATTTATGATGAAAAAACATATACCAGACTTTGTTTTTTTAAGTTCCAAATTACTAGATGGTACTGGTTTTGAATATGCAAGTTTATTACGAGAAATAAATTGCTATACAAAATTTATTTTTGTAGGTGAAAACATAGAGGAATCTATTACAGCTTTTCGTTTCCAAGCATTTTATTATTTATTACGACCATTTCGTGAAGAAGATTTACAATTTCTTTTATATAAAATAGGTAAAGAACAAGGTGAGAAAGCAAAGAGTTATTTGCGGAAACTACCGATAGAAAGTCAAGAAGGTATACGATATATGCTTCCAGAAGATATCGTATATGTAAGTAAAAATAAAGAAAATAAAACTGTTTCAATTTACACAACGAATAATCAGTATATTTCAACATATACACTTCAGGAATTAGAAAATAAGCTAAATGCATATGATTTTTTACGTGTGCATAAAAGCTATTTAATTAATATGTCATATGTAAAAGAACTGAAACCTTATTATAATGGCACGTATAATTTGTATTTAGATAGGTATGATGAGCAACCGATTCCAGTCAGTCGTAATTATGTAAAACGCCTTCGAAATAACATTGAATTATAGTAGGTAATGAGAGTATTTTAACATGATAAACTGAAAATCCTTCATGATAAGGAGGATTCAAGTTAAATATTCAGAAAATTTAGTACAATCTCCACTAAGAAATAGTATTGGGGGAATTGTATGTGAAGACATTGAAATCGATCTTACTTTGGGGCGTTATTACAGCAGTAGGAGCAGGTGCTTTTGGGGTAATAGCTTTATCACAAGGTGAAACCATTAATGCTGTATGGCTCTTAGTAGCTGCCGTATGTGTGTATGCAGTTGCTTATCGTTTTTATAGTAGATTTATAGCGAGAAAGGTTTTTAATTTAGATGATAATCGGCAAACACCAGCCCATACATTAAACGATGGGAAAGACTATGTTCCGACAAATAAGTGGGTATTATTTGGACATCACTTTGCAGCGATTGCTGGGGCGGGACCTTTAGTAGGACCGATTTTAGCAGCACAAATGGGATATTTACCAGGGACCATTTGGATTATTGTTGGGGTAGTTGTTGCGGGGGCTGTCCAAGATTTTGTCATTTTATTTGCTTCGATGAGACGTAATGGTAAATCGTTAGGAGAAATGATTAAGGATGAGATTGGACCTGTTACAGGACTAATTGCAATGATAGGTATTTTAGGAATTATGATTATTTTATTAGCAGTATTAGCGTTAGTCGTAGTAAAGGCACTGATCGGAAGTCCTTGGGGAATGTTTACGATAGCAGCAACGATTCCTATCGCTATTTTAATGGGAGTTTATATGCGCTATATTAGGCCTGGTCGTGTTGGAGAAGGGTCAGTAATTGGTATTATCCTACTTATTTTATCTCTTGTTGGAGGACAGTATGTAGCAGAAAATCCAACACTTGCAAGTATGTTCACATTTAGTGGTGAAACAATTGCTATTATGCTTATTGTATATGGATTTATTGCATCTGCATTACCAGTTTGGATGCTATTAGCACCACGTGATTATTTAAGTACATTTTTAAAAGTTGGAACAATCGTTGGATTGGCGATTGGTATTTTAATTGTAGCACCCAATTTACAAATGCCAGCAGTTTCGCAATTTATTGATGGAACTGGTCCTGTTTTCTCTGGTAATTTATTCCCGTTCTTATTTATTACGATTGCCTGTGGTGCGGTCTCTGGATTCCATGCTCTCGTTTCATCTGGTACAACTCCAAAAATGATTGAGCAAGAGGGACACGCACAGCCAATCGGTTACGGAGCAATGTTAATGGAGTCGTTTGTAGCGGCGATGGCAATGATTGCAGCTTGTGTATTAACGCCAGGAACTTATTTTGCGATTAATAGTCCTGCGGCACTTATTGGTACGGATGTATCACAGGCAGCTCAAGTTATTTCTTCATGGGGATTTGCTATTACACCAAATGAACTAAAAGAACTTGCTGTAAATGTTGGAGAGCAAACAATTTTATCACGTACAGGTGGCGCACCGACGTTAGCAATAGGTATGGCATATATTTTCTCACAAGTAATAGGTGGAACGGCGATGATGGCATTCTGGTATCATTTTGCCATTCTTTTTGAAGCCCTATTTATTTTAACAACGATTGACGCAGGAACTCGTGTAGGACGATTTATGATTCAAGATATTTTAGGGCATGTATATAAGCCTTTTGCGAAAACAGATTCTACATTAGCGAATGTAATAGCTACAACGTTATGTGTATTAGGGTGGGGATATTTCCTATACCAAGGGGTAATAGATCCGCTCGGTGGAATTAATACATTATGGCCGCTTTTCGGTATTGCAAATCAAATGTTAGCGGGTATCGCATTATTACTTGGAACGACAATTTTGTTCAAAATGGGGAAAAAGGCGTACGTTTGGGTAACACTTATTCCAACTGTGGGATTGCTTATTGTAACAATGACAGCTGGTTATCAAAAGCTATTTCATGAAAATCCTAAAATCGGATTTCTATCTCACGCAAAGGTGTTTCAGGGAGCGCTAGATGAAGGGAAAGTGTTAGCACCAGCTAAAAATGTTGCTCAAATGAAGCAAATTATTTTTAATGATTATATCGATGCAGCGCTTTGTGGGATTTTTATGATAGTTGTAATCGCTGTGTTAATTTCAGCACTTCGAATTTGGATACAAGTATTGAGAAATAAGCCAATGCCGTTAAAAGAGGCACCATATATTCCTAGAGATGAAAGTGAGTCGAGGAACTATGCTTAAAAAGCTGTGGCAAGTATGGGGGAAAAGGAAGCGCTTTATTAGTTTGCTCGTTGGGGTACCAAGTTATGAAGTATACGTAGAGCATATGAAAAAGCATCATCCTGAAGAAGAGGTTGTATGTCAAAAGCAATTTTTTGCTGAGGCACAAGAAGCAAGATTTAACGCAAAGGGTGGAAAAATATCACGCTGTTGTTAATGAAAAAGGGCGAGTTTTCGCCCTTTTTATTTTTTTTGCTGTTTCACGTGGAACAGCAAAAAAATAAACAAAAAACTTTGGGAATTATAGGGATTTCGTATACAATAAAGTGAGGAAGGGGATAGATGGAAAAGTAGGGAGATTATTTTATGTTAAGGGACTTATTTGTAAATACAACAATTATTATTTCCTTTATTTTTGTTGGGGGTCAGCTTTTAAGGGATAAACCGTTAAAAGAAGAATTCTCTTTTTTGCAGAAGTGTGTAATCGGTATTTTTACTGGAATATTAGGTGTACTGTTAATGCATTTTGGTGTACACATTGAAGATATTATGTTGGATTTACGTTATTTAGCCGTTATTTTGGCAATTATAGTTGGAGGTCCGGTAGCTAGTAGTATAACAGTTACTATAATTTTAATTACTCGGCTAATTTTTACTGAGTACTCTTTAGCTTCCGAATTGGCTTGCTATACAATTTTACTAAGTGGAATTGGTGTTATCTTTATTGCAAGAATACAAACTTCGATTACGTTAAAGTTAGTATGGTTACACGTATACTGCCTTTCTATTTTGATAGTACCGATGTATATATTATTTAATGATATATCTGTAGTTGTACTATATTTAATTTCAAGTATTACTACAGGTTACATAACATTCGTAAGTACAAACTATGTTTTACAATCCAATGAGTTATTTCAAAAGATGAAACAATACGCAACGATAGATGCATTGACGGGTTTAGGAAACGTAAGACAGTTTGATTTAGAGATGAATCATCATATTAGTAATAAGAACATGAAAAATGATTCGCTTTGTTTACTCCTTATAGATATTGATCACTTTAAGTATGTAAATGATACGTACGGGCATCCTGCAGGGGACGAAGTGTTAAAACAAGTAGGATGTATTTTACGAGAAACTTCACAATTTCCAGATTTGGCTTTTCGAAAGGGTGGAGAGGAGTTTGCACTTTTGATACCGAATAAGGGATTAGCTTACGGAATTTGTATGGGCGAGCAAATTCGTACAGCTGTTGAAAGTCACCCATTTCAATTGTTAGATGGAACAAAAATAAAAATTACGGTTTCGGTAGGGGTTTCAGAGTATGAAGGGTCATCAGAGCAATTTATTCAAGCGGCGGATGATGCGTTATACTACTCGAAACGAAATGGTAGAAATAAGGTCAGCTCTGCATCTTAAAGATAAGATGACCAGAAGACATAAAGCTTATAAAAAACACTCACAGAGTCAATGTATGAACCTTGTGAGTGTTTTTATTTATATATTAGACAAGTTCTTTTGATACAACGAATTTACGATATGCACCATGGTGAGTTGGACCTACGTATTCGTTAATTTTGAATGAGTAACGAATAGCAGCTGTGATGAATTCTTTAGCAGTTTTTACTGCTTCTTTCACAGGTTTTCCTTTTGCAAGTTCTGCTGTAATTGCAGCAGAATATGTACAACCTGCACCGTGTGTATTGGTTGTATCGATTTTTTCTGATTCTAGAAGTTCGAATGTTTCTCCATCATATAGGACGTCGATTGCAGTTTCCGTACCAAGTTTGCTTCCGCCTTTAATTAGTACGTATTTGGCACCTAAAGCGTGGATTTTCTTCGCTGCTTCTTTCATGTCCTCAAGAGAATTAATTTTCACACCGCTTAATTGGTAAGCTTCAAATAAGTTTGGCGTTACAACTAATGCCTTTGGCACAAGAACGTCACGTAAGCAATCGTTCGTTTCAGGATGTAATGCTTCATCTGCACCTTTACATACCATAACAGGGTCAACTACTACATTTTTGAAATTGTGCTTTTCGATTGTTTCTGCAACCATTTCAATAATTTCTACTGATCCAAGCATACCTGTTTTTAAAGCATCTACGCCAACACCTTCAATTGTTGTTTCTAATTGTGGTTTTAATGTAGAAGCTGGGATTGGAAATACGTTATGTGCCCAACCGTTATGTGGATCCATCGTTACGATTGTTGTAAGAGATGTCATTCCGTATACGCCAAGTTCTTGGAATGTTTTTAAATCTGCTTGTATACCAGCACCGCCACTTGTGTCAGAACCAGCGATAGTAAGTGCTTTATTTAATGTCATTATGAAAGCCCCCTCAAGTGATATAATGAAAACTATGTTTTCACCATTATATCAATGTTACGAATAAGTACAAAGTGAAAAGTAGATGATTTATTTTAAGAGCTATTTAAAATCTTGTATGCAGGAGACTGAGTATGTTTCGAGATAATCGTACAAATGAATTAGTTATATTAAAGGAAATTGCAGAAACATTAAATACATCAAATGATACGTATCATGTATTGCAAGCTGTCCTAGAGAAATTACTAAGTGTGACAGGCTTAACGACAGGATGGATTTTTCTTGCAGATGAAAATGGGAAGTATACGAAGTTGATTGATTACCAATTACCAGAGGCACTTACATATGAAAATAAACGCCCGATGTGCGAAGGTGAGTGTTGGTGTTTACGAGGTTTTGTAGATGGGAAATTAGAGAGAGCCGTTAATATTATTGAATGTAAAAGAATTAATAATGCAATTGAATATAATTGGGGAGATACGGAGGGCATTCTTCATCATGCTACGGTTCCTTTAAAAGCTGGAGGAGAAAAATTTGGGTTGTTAAATGTTGCAAGTCCGGGTAAAACACATTTTTCGGAAGAAGAATTAGTATTACTCCAATCGGTTGCTTTCCAAATTGGTACGGCTTTAAAGCGAACAAAATTATATGAAAATGAAAAAAGAAGAGCACATTATTATGTGAAATTAGAGCGTTTCATTCAAGATTTAAAAACGATTCATAAGTTTAATGTATTACCTGAAAAGGTGGTAAATCACGTAGGTGAAGTATTTCAATGGAATCAAGTAGCGCTTTTTATTAGGGAGGAAAAAGAATTATCTCTGCGAGCGTCTTACGTTCAGGAAGAGTTACAAGAGGATGTAAAAGAGGCGGCCAACAAGGCGTTAGAGCAAGATGAACCAGTTCTAATAAAACATCAAATAGGGCATAATGTGCATCTAAATCAAACTGTTATTGCTACGCCAATACATATTCAAAACCATATATTTGGTGTTTTATGTGTTAGCTTGAATAATGGAGAGTTTGATGCTAATACAATAGATGTAATTCAAGCGCTATCAAACCATGTTTCGTTAATAATAGAGAATTTGAGGTTAAACGAGCAGCGCCGTGAACTTGTACGAATGGAAGAAAGAAACCGATTAGCAAGAGATTTACATGATTCTGTTTCGCAAAAATTATTTTCATTAACCTTCATGACAAAAGGCGCCGAGGCAGTTTTAAAAGGTAAAAATGAAAAGGTAGATCAATCTTTGCATGAGATGCGTGAACTTGCACAAGGAGCTTTGAAAGAAATGAGGACATTAATTTGGCAGCTTCGTCCAGCAGGATTAGAAAAAGGATTATTGCCAGCTCTAAAGCAGTACGGTGAAAATTTGGGACTGAAAATTAGGGAGCAAGTTACGGGTGTTCGTGATTTACCTCGTGTAGTAGAAGAAGCTTTATGGCGCATTGGCCAAGAAGCACTGAACAATGTAAGTAAGCATGCAGGTGTAAAAGAAGCGACGATTTATTTTACAGTGAATGAGAAAAATGTATCATTAGAAATAGTTGATCAAGGAAAGGGCTTTGTGGAAAAGAATATAAAAGAAAAGAAATCACTAGGTATGACTACGATGCGTGAAAGAGTAGAATTAGTTGGTGGAACAATTAAAATTGTAAGTAGTAATAAACGAACGAGCGTAAAAGTAAATGTACCATTATGATGTGAAAATGAGGGAAGTTTGTGAAAATAAAAGTATTGTTAGTTGATGATCATACAGTCGTTTTAAAAGGATTAGCATTTTTCTTAAGTACACAGGAAGATTTAGAGTTAGTTGGAGAAGCGAATAATGGGAAAGAAGCGTTAGTGAAAGTAGGAGAAACAAATCCTGATGTTATATTAATGGATTTATATATGCCTGAAATGGATGGTGTTGAGGCGACGGCATATATTAAAAAAGAGTATCCAAATGTGAAAGTAATTGTATTAACTAGCTTTTCTGATCAGGCGCATGTGTTACCTGCATTAAGGGCTGGAGCAAGTGGGTATATTTTAAAAGATGTAGAACCGGATCAGCTTGTTGAGGCTATTCGAAGTGCATATAAAGGTAATATTCAATTACATCCGGATATAGCAAATGCTCTTCTCTCTCAAACATTACCTGTAGAAGAAAAGGAAGAAGAACATTCTATTCAAGTGGATGTGCTAACAGCGAGAGAAAATGAGGTGTTGCAACTATTAGCAAAAGGGATGAGCAATAAGGAAATTGCATCTGTTTTAGTTATTACAGAAAAGACGGTTAAGGCGCATGTAAGTAGCATTTTGAGTAAATTAAATTTATCCGATCGTACGCAAGCGGCGTTATATGCAGTGAAAAATGGAATTGTATAAGACAAAAGTCGTAAGACCTAGTTCGCCTTTAGAAGGTGGACTTTTTTTATGGAAAAATACGTCTATGTGAGGACGAAATTGTCTTGATATAAAGATAAAATATGTTTGTAAGCAACAAAACAACAATTACAAGGGATACCTTTTTTGAAAGCATATAACAACATAAGAGTGAGTACTAGGAGGAAGAAATAATGGCAACAGTTTTATTCGTTAAAGCAAACAACCGTCCAGCGGAACAAGCAGTTAGTGTAAAATTATATGAGGCATTTTTAGCAAACTATAAAGAAGCACACCCAAATGATACAGTAGTAGAACTGGATTTATATAAAGAAGAATTACCATATGTAGGTGTAGACATGATCAATGGTACATTCAAGGCAGGTAAAGGATTTGATTTAACAGAAGAAGAGGCAAAAGCAGTAGCAGTTGCTGATAAGTATTTAAATCAATTCCTAGAAGCTGATAAAGTTGTTTTCGGCTTCCCATTATGGAACTTAACGATTCCAGCAGTGCTACACACATATATTGATTATTTAAACCGTGCTGGTAAAACGTTCAAATACACGCCAGAGGGTCCAGTTGGCCTAATCGGTGATAAGAAGATTGCATTATTAAATGCACGAGGCGGCGTATATTCAGAAGGTCCAGCAGCTGAGGTAGAAATGGCTGTTAAATATGTAGCAAGTATGATGGGCTTCTTCGGCGCAACAAACATGGAAACAGTAATTATTGAAGGACATAACCAATTCCCAGATAAAGCGGAAGAAATCATTGCTACAGGTCTTGAAGAAGCAGCTAAAGTAGCAAGTAAATTTTAATTAAAATTATAATCGTCACTCGAAAAAGCAGCATTAACATGTAAACGTTAATGCTGCTTTTTTTATATTTTTAGTTCATCAGCAAGTTTTTTTAATTGAATTCGATCTCGTATGTAATAGGTTCTTCCGTCTTTTTTTAAGTAATTTTGTTGGCAAAACTGATTTAATACATATAAAAGATGACGGTAGCTGACATTTAAATATTCCGAGGCCTCAGTATGCTTTTCTATATAACAATTATTTTGTTCTGTTAATAAAATAAAAGCAGCTAATCGATTTTCAAAAGGATAACTATAGTTTTTTGCGTAATTTTCAGTGCGAGTAATTGTCTTTTCTCCAATAAATTTGCATAAGTGCTGTAAAAACGTTGCATCTTGTAATAAAAGTTGCTGACAATCTTTAAGAGGAAGTGCCAAACAAACACAATCTTCTAGTACTTCAACGGACTTAGTAATATTTTCTACTCCTATTAATCCTAATTCCCCGATAAATGATGGTGCTTGAATAAAATTAATTAATGAAACCTTCCCGTTTTTATGACTCATATATATTTTTGCCTTCCCAGAAATTAAGTAATAGAGATAAGGGAGAGCATTTCCTTCGCTACATATCATCTCTTTCGTTTGAAAAGAATGCAGCTCTACATATGGCAAGACATGAAATGAAAATAGGGTATGGAATTGATGGATTTGCATGTATTGATAAATTTCTTCCTCATTTTTGCTGATTTTCATATTTTCACCCCTATGTATAGTATGAGATATCTCCTATTATCTTTACAAGAAGGAATGATACGATTTATGTAAATTTGTTTTTGTAGAAAAGAGAGTGTGATGAATTTATGAAAAAATATAAAACATTGCTATTTGATGTAGATGATACATTATTAGATTTCCAAAAGGCTGAAAAAATGGCTTTACGGGTGCTTTTTGAAGAGAAGGGAATCTCTTTAACAGACGAGATAGAGGCTCGTTATAAAAAAATAAATAAAGGTCTTTGGGATGCTTTTGAAAAAGGTGAACTATCACGCAATGAAGTTATAAATACACGATTCTCTCTGTTGTTTCAAGAGTATGGAGAAGAAGTAGACGGAATATTATTCGAAAATAATTACCGTAACTACTTAGAAGAAGGAAATCAACTCATGCAAGGTGCGTTTGAATTTATAAATCAAATTCAAGGGGAGTATGAGTTGTATATAGTGACAAATGGTGTTTCTAAGACGCAAGATAAACGTTTGCGTAATGCAGGGTTACATTCATTGTTTAAAGATGTTTTTGTTTCAGAAGATACAGGTTTTCAAAAGCCGATGAAAGAGTATTTTGATTATGTTTTTGAACGGATTCCTAACTTTGCACCTGAAGAAGGGCTGATTATTGGTGATTCATTAAGCGCTGATATTAAAGGTGGATATGTAGCGGGAATTGATACTTGTTGGTTTAATCCAGAAAGGAAATTAAATGATAGTGGGATTATACCGACATATGAAGTGCATAATTTTGAGGAGTTAGAAGCGTTATTAAAGCAGCATGTGTAATAAAAAAATAGGCAGTGGAGCTTTCGTCCCCACTGCCTATTTTTATTAATTTTTATTTTCGTTATGTTTTGGGAGTGGAAAGGCATTCCCGATAGCAGCTGCACCAAGCATGGGCAATAGTAAATTAAGCGGGAAAAACATAAGTAATAGTAATGTTATAGCTATTGGCTATCGTAACGCATAGCTTGAAATTGCTGTCGTTACGATAGCAACGGATGCTACTGGATCTATAGGAAGAATAGATGCTATAGCGTATCCAATACTTGATCCGGAAAATATAATTGGGAATATATGTCCACCCCGCCACCCTGTGTTCAAACAAACGGCAGTAATACACAACTTTAAAATCCCTGAAAGAAGTAGTATCCAAAAAGATAAATGGCTCCATTCAACAACTAACTCTTTTAATTGATGTTCCCCTGAAAATAATGTGTACGGAAGAAAAGTTCCTGCAATTCCTAATAAAATGCCACCGATAATTCCGAGTGTCAGCTTGTATTCCCTAAAAGGGTGAATTAACTTCTCTAAAGTGAATTCTAACTTGAAATAAAAGAAACCAACTATAGCACCGATACTAGCAAGTGGAAGAAATGCGATCCATTCATTGAAAGAAAGTGCACCTTCCCCGAAATCAACAATAAAGGATCCACGATTATCGAGTTTACTCAGTAGTAAATAAACAGAAAAACCTGCGAAAGTAGTAGCTAAGTATACAATTGCCTTTTTTCCTTTAGAAAAAGCAGCAATTTGTTCCCCCTCATTTTCATTCGGTGCTAAATAACCGAATAATGGTGCGTTAAAAATGACACTTAAAGTAGCGCCAATTCCAATCTCGGTTAGCTCATTCATACCCTTTAAGGCAAATTTAAAGCGATCCCCTACCCATGTGCACAGTCCGCCTATAATTCCAACTAGTGCGGCTTCTGGACCAAGACTAGCTCCGAAAATTAAAACAATAATCGCTGTTAAAGTAGCCTGATGGACAAAGCGATATTCGATTCGACCAGTTTTTTTATATTCAGTCATCACTTCAGGCATAAGGCGTGGATATATACCGAAATATTTTTGTGATAGACCAACGAGGACCCCGCCAATTATTGTTACGCAAAGGGTGTAATAAGAGGGATAAGAGAGAACTTCAGGCAAGTATCCCCAAATAAAGTGGATTCCAATATTTATTGTGACTAAAAATAACCAGACTGTAGCTCCTACTATAGATCCTAGAAGAATGCCATATAGAGCAAGTATGTACTGCATATCTTTTTTATTTGTCATGTTATACCTCCGTTATGTAAATCTCAGTAGGGAAAAAGTGAAATATACTAGTGGAAAATGGATTGAATATATATAGTATCTTTTTGAGAGGACCGCCTATTCAACATATAGGCTGAATTTTAGAGAATTTGAATTTATAGGTTAAATTACTTATTTAATTTTATAGACTGATTTGAGTTTTTTAAAGGTCTTTTTTGAAATAGACTAGAATATATTTCTTTTGTTGCTTTATATGAAACTGTTAACATTTATTTTAGAACATTCAGAAAAACTGTTTGACATTAGGAAATTATTGCTATAAAATCAACGGTAATTGCATAGTCTTATCAAGAAAAGGTGGAGGGACAGGCCCGATGAAACCTTGGCAACAGCCGTATAACGGAATTGTGCCAAATCCTGCAGGTAGTAATCCTGAGAGATAAGAAAGAGCCTTTAGAGCGTGTTTTCAAACTGCTCCTTTCTTGTTTTCAGGAAAGGGGCAGTTTTTTATTTTGTATAAAAGAAAGGAGAATGAGAGATGGGAGAATCATGGGGAAAAGGAACGATTTGTGTGCAAGGTGGCTATACGCCAAAGAATGGTGAACCACGTGTTTTACCACTTTATCAAAGCACAACGTATAAATACGATACTTCGGATGATTTAGCAGCTCTATTTAACTTAGAGGCAGAAGGATATATTTATACGCGTATTGGAAACCCTACTCTAGCCGCATTTGAGCAGAAGTTATCAGATTTAGAAGGCGGTGTAGGAGCTGTTGCAACGGCTTCTGGGCAAGCAGCTATTATGCTCGCAGTTTTAAATATTTGTAGTAGTGGGGATCATTTACTTTGCTCTTCAACTGTTTACGGGGGAACGTTTAATTTATTTGGGGTGAGTTTACGTAAGCTTGGCATTGATGTTACGTTCTTTAATCCAAATTTAACGGCAGATGAAATTACGGCACTTGCTAACGATAAGACGAAACTTATCTATGCAGAATCATTAGGAAATCCAGCGATGAATGTTTTAAATTTCAAAGAATTTTCAGCTGCCGCTAAAGAATTAGAGGTACCTTTTATCGTTGATAATACATTAGCAACTCCTTATTTATGCCAAGCGTTTGAATATGGGGCAAATATTATTGTTCATTCTACGACTAAATATATCGATGGGCATGCGAGCTCTTTAGGCGGTATTGTAATTGACGGTGGAAATTTTGATTGGACAAATGGAAAATATCCTGAGCTTGTTGAACCAGATCCAAGTTATCACGGTGTAAGTTACGTTCAAAACTTTGGTGCAGCAGCATATATTGTGAAAGCACGTGTTCAACTATTAAGAGATTATGGAAATTGTATGAGCCCATTCAATGCATATATTAGCAATATTGGCTTAGAGACTTTGCATTTACGAATGGAGCGTCATAGCGAAAATGCTCTGGCAGTAGCTAAGTGGCTTGCTAATCATGAACGTATTGAATGGGTGAATTATCCGGGATTAGATAGTAATGAAAATTACTCGTTAGCACAAAAGTATTTGAAAAAAGGTGCTAGTGGGGTTTTAACATTTGGTATTAAAGGGGGATTAGAAGCAGCAAAAGAATTTATCGCAAATGTAAAACTAGCAACTCTTGTAACGCACGTAGCTGATGCACGAACTTGCGTTATACATCCCGCTAGTACGACGCATAGACAATTAAATGCTGAAGATCAGCGTTTAGCTGGTGTTACATCTGATTTAATTCGTTTATCGGTTGGTATAGAAGATGTTTCTGATATTATTGCAGATTTGGAAGCAGCTCTAGTTGGAGGCAAAACACATGCCGATCATAATTGATAAAGATTTACCGGCTCGCAAAGTGTTGCAAAAAGAAAATATTTTTGTAATGACGAAGGAGCGGGCAGAAACACAAGATATACGCGCTTTGAAAATTGCTATATTAAATTTAATGCCAACGAAGCAAGATACAGAGGCACAATTACTTCGCTTAATTGGAAACACACCGTTGCAATTAGATGTTCATTTACTTCATATGGAATCACATCTGTCTCGTAATGTAGCGCAGGACCATTTAACGAGCTTTTATAAAACGTTTCGTGATATTGAAAATGAAAAATTTGATGGGCTCATTATTACAGGAGCACCAGTTGAAACTCTTTCTTTTGAAGAAGTAGATTATTGGGAAGAGCTTAAACGTATTATGGAGTATTCAAAAACGAATGTAACATCTACGCTCCATATTTGCTGGGGGGCACAGGCTGGTTTGTACTATCATTATGGTGTTCCAAAGTATCCCCTTAAGAAAAAAATGTTCGGTGTATTTGAACATGAGGTTTGCGAGCAACATGTGAAATTGTTACAAGGATTTGATGAATTGTTTTTTGCTCCGCATTCTCGTCATACAGAAGTACGAGAGAATGATATTAGAGAAGTGAAAGAATTAACATTGTTAGCAAACTCTGAAGAAGCAGGTGTTCACCTTGTTATTGGGCCAGAAGGAAGGCAAGTTTTTGCCCTTGGACATAGCGAATATAGTTGTGAGACGTTAAAACAAGAATACGAACGAGATCGTGACAAGGGATTAAATATTGATGTGCCAAAAAACTATTTTAAACATAATAATCCAGATGAAAAGCCGCTTGTTAGGTGGAGGAGTCATGGTAATTTATTGTTTTCTAATTGGTTGAATTATTACGTGTATCAAGAAACCCCTTATATATTGTAAAGAAAGATTGTGTAACACGTGGCAACGTTTTCCTTGTAAAGATTAACTTATATTTTTCCGAATGTTCAAAATACATTGTTTTTCAGATTTTTTACTCATATAATTTCATCTAAACACAATTTTTGAGGGGTGGACAGTACTATGAAAGAAATTCAAGTTGGGTTATTAGGTCTTGGGACAGTTGGCAGTGGTGTGGTTCGTATTATTACGGATCATCAAGAACGACTTATACACCAAGTAGGTTGTCCAGTGAAGGTAACGAAAGTATTAGTGCAAAACATTGAGAAAGAGAGAGAGGTAGAGGTACCTTCTACTCTATTAACACAAGATGCAAATGAAATTTTAGATAATCCAAATATTGATGTTGTCATCGAAGTGATGGGTGGCATTGATGATGCAAAATCATATATTTTACAAGCTTTAAAAAGCGGAAAGCATGTTGTAACTGCAAATAAAGACTTAATGGCATTACATGGAGCTGAATTATTAGCGACAGCAAAAGATAATAAGGCTGATTTATTCTATGAGGCGAGTGTGGCAGGAGGAATTCCAATTTTACGCAGTATCGTAGAAGGACTTTCTTCAGATCTTATTACGAAAGTAATGGGAATTGTAAATGGAACGACAAATTTTATTTTGACGAAAATGTCAGACGAAGGGAGAGCATATAACGACGTGTTAAAAGAAGCCCAACAACTTGGATTTGCAGAAGCAGATCCAACATCAGACGTAGAAGGTTTAGATGCAGCAAGAAAAATGACGATTTTAGCTACTCTCGGTTTCTCTACAAATGTAGAGCTTGGAGATGTGAAAGTAAAAGGGATTACCTCTATTACAGAGGAAGATATTGAATACAGTAAGAGCTTAGGTTATACAATTAAATTAATCGGTCTTGCAAAACGAGATGGTGAAAAATTGGAGGTTACAGTTGAACCAACTTTACTTCCAAATACACATCCTCTTGCGGCAGTACAAAATGAATATAACGCTGTGTATGTGTACGGTGAAGCAGTTGGAGAAACGATGTTTTATGGACCAGGCGCAGGAAGTTTACCGACAGCGACAGCTGTTGTTTCGGATTTAGTTGCTGTAATGCAAAATATTAGATTAGGGGTAACAGGAAATAGTGCTGTAGTCCCACAATATCAAAAAGTATTAAAAGAGCCAGACGAAATTGTCGTGAAAAAGTTTTTAAGACTTCATGTAAAAGACGAAATTGGTGTATTTGCAAAAATTACTTCATTGTTCTCTGAGCGTGGCGTTAGCTTTGAAAAGATTATTCAAATGCCGCTTGAAGAGAAAGGAAAGGCTGAAATTGTAATTGTAACGCATCGTGCGTCTCTTGCTGATTATGATTATATTCTACATACGTTGCAAGGGTATGAAGAAATCGATTGTTTGAAAGCGAACTATCGAATTGAAGGGGATGCTAAGTAGTATCTCTTACCATAAAACAGAAAGAGCCTATTAAGCAGCTTGCTTAATAGGCTCTTTTCTATTTAAAATCTGCGTACCAACTTGAATAAATGCTTGGATAATCCAGCCTGTTGTAAAGGATAAGATGATTGTTCCAAAATAGATAGGTCCATCTAATAAAAAGCTTAACGTTAAAAATAAAAAGGCTAATGAAATCTCTGTTCTTCTAAACGTCCATTTTTTCTTTTCAGCAACCGTTAAAACGAAAGCTTCTTGAGGCGCTGCGCAAAGGTTTGTAGAGACGTAAAGACCAATTCCAGCTCCAACGAATAGATTTCCGCAAATAAGTGTTATATATTTTGGAAGAGAGCGGATAGCGTCCATAATAGTTGTAATGGAACCAATCCAATCAACAAAAAGAGAAATAAGAACCATCGTTACAATTGTACCGATTGTAATTTGTTTTTTATTCCAAAAGAGTACGATAAGTGTAAAGGCAAAGTTAATCATGAAAATCCAAAAACCAATGCTTATCCCCAAATTTTGATATAGTGCAATAAAGAAGGAATCATAAGGACTAAGTCCAAAGGAAGTAATTGTTGTCATCATATTAATACCGATGGCAAGAATGAGTAAACCGCCAATGAAAAATATATATTCTAATTTGAATCGAAGCATAGTTGTATATCCTTTCTAAATGTATTTGCTAGGAAAGGATATATTGTGGAAAGCTTACCAGGTCAAGGGAGAATTTTTGTGAGAAGGGGAAAATGAGATGACAAATATAAGAAAGATTGCTGAACTTGCTGGAGTATCTGTTTCAACTGTTTCACGTGTACTAAATAATCATCCGTACGTAAATGAACAGAAACGAAAAGAAATTTTAGCAATTATAGAAGAATTAAATTACACGCAAAACGTGAATGCAATTCATTTAGTGAAAGGAAAAACGAATGTAATTGGCGTTTTATTGCCACACGTAAATGATCAATATTATAGTGCTATTATCGAGGGGATATCAAAAGAAACAGCAAAGAATAATTATAATATGATGCTTTGCCAGACAAATTATAGCGAAGAAAGAGAACTAGAAATTTTAAATATGTTAAAAATGAAAAAGCTTGATGGGGTTATTATTTGTTCTCGGACAAATAGTAAAGAGAAGCTTGAAGAATATACGAAATTCGGCCCGATTGTTATGTGTGAAGAAATAGATTCGAAGTATATTTCAAGTGTCCATATCGATTACTACAAAGTATTTTCACGTGGGATGAAAAGCTTGATAGATGCCGGTCATACACGTATTGGATATTGTATTGGAAGAAGTAATAGCGTTAATAGCCAAAGACGAAAGAAGGCGTACGAAGATTCGCTTCAACAGAGTATCGTAACACCGTTAGAGACCTGGAAATTTGAGGGATGTTTTACAGTGGAAGATGGACGCAATGTAATTAGAGAATGGGCTCATATGTCAGTAAAACCGACGGCGTTCCTTGTATCTTGTAACCATATTGCAGCGGGGATGGTTACAGAAGCAAAAAAACAAGGAGTTCGTATTCCAGAGGATATTACGATTATCGGGTGTGATGATCAAGAGGTGGCAGATATATTGGGTATAACGACGATTTCGCATTCTAGTAAAAACGTTGGAGTGAAAGCGTTTGAATTATTATATGAAAAGATTAATGAAGAGAAATTAGATGTGAAGCATATAGAGTTATTACCAGAGTTAGTAGATAGAGAAACGACATAATTGAGAAGGTGTGAAAATCGCTTTTCAAAATTTCGTTTGGTATAATTATGGACAATCTATGAGGGCTAAAAGGGGTTTTGATATGAGATCAAAAGTAGTAAAAGTAATTCTACTCATTACAATTGCATCTTTCTGTTTATTTGCATATGGCTTTGTTTCAGGTGTAAATGATGTATTAAATCCGAAAGCTTCAAATTTAATTAAAAAGACCGATGTAGTGGCAAAAGAGAAAAAGAAAACGGGAACGTTACAAATCGTTAGTTTAGGTGATTCATTAACGCGTGGCGTTGGTGATAAAGAAGGAATTGGCTATGTTGGGCGAATGAAAGAGGATTTACAAAAAGATTATAAGCAAAAAATTGCATTAACAAATTTAGCAGTTAGTGGTGCAAAAATGCCCGATTTATTAAAACAAATTGAAAGTAGTGGCGCTCAATATTCAATTAAGCAAGCAGATGTAATCGTGTTAACGATCGGCGGGAATGATTTGTTCCCAGGCTGGGAATCGCTCGGGAAAATAGATTTAGAGACGTATCGTCCTGATACAGAAACGTTTCAAAATGAAGCAAAGAAAATTATAGAAGAAATTCGTAAATTAAATGCAAATAGTCCGATTTTTTGGCTTGGTTTATACAATCCTTTTGAAGATGTAGAAGATTTAAAAGGGTCTTCAAACATTGTTGTGGACTGGAATGCATCTTTAGAGAAGTTAGCGCTAAACGATAAAAATGTGTATATTACACCGACATTTGATTTATTCCAAAACCGCGGGAAAGATTTATTATACTCTGATCATTTTCATCCGAATGAAGTAGGTTATACGTATATGGCAGAACGTTTAGTTCAAAATGTTGTAAGTAAATTAAAACTAGAACAAGGAGGGGTAAAATGACGACGATACTTTCCGTACGAGACTTGAAGAAGGTAATTGGAAACAAGACTCTTGTAGAGAATATTTCCTTTGATGTAAAGCAAGGAGAAGTGTTCGGGTTCCTAGGACCAAACGGTGCTGGAAAGACGACTACCATTCGAATGTTAGTCGGATTGATTAAGGCGACAGAAGGTAAGATTTCTATCGGTGGTTATTCGATTAAGGAAAATTTCAGAGAAGCGATGCGTCAAATTGGGAGTATCGTTGAAAACCCAGAGTTGTATACATATTTAACAGGATGGGAAAATTTAAAGCAATTTGCTCGTATGTTAGGTGATATATCAGATGAACGTATTATTGAAATTGCTGAAATGGTTCATTTAGATGAAAGAATTCATGACAAGGTAAAAACGTACTCACTTGGTATGAAACAACGCCTTGGAATTGCACAGGCGCTCCTTGGGAATCCTAAATTGCTTATATTAGATGAGCCAACGAATGGTTTAGATCCAGCAGGGATTAGAGAACTTAGGGAATTTATACATAAGCTTGTGAAAGAAGAAAATATGAGCGTGTTTATTTCAAGTCACTTGCTAAGTGAAGTGCAAATGATATGCGATCGCGTTGCTATTATTCATAAAGGAAAGATGATAACAGTTGCCAAGGTTGAAGAATTAATTAAAACAGCAAGTGATCGTGTAGAATGGATTGTTACACCAATTTCTAAGGCGAAAGATATGCTAGAAGCGGCCGAGGAAATAAGAGAAGTGAGTGTAAAAGGCGAGCGATTACTATGCCGCATGGATATTGCATCTATAAGTAGTTGGAATAAAAAATTTGTAGAAAATGAAATAGATGTACATAGCGTTAAGGAGCTTGTATTTACGCTAGAAGATTTATTTATTGAACTCACAAGGGGTGAGCAGCATGCGTGAATTTGCGAATCTAGTTTTAAATGAATCAGAAAAGATTTACCGTAAGAAACGTATTTTTGTTGTCATGCTTATTTTAGCAATCTTGATCCCGCTTTTTGTGTACGCGCAGTATCGTGAAATAGAAACGACACAAAAAAGACTCGGTACAACTGATTGGAAGGTTTCATTGCAACAGCAAATTGTTGATTCTCAGAACCGGTTGAACAATTCTAGGTTGCCAGAAGAATGGCGTGATTGGTTAAAGGTAAGAGTTGAGCAACAACAATATTATTTAGATCATGATATTAACCCGATGGCACCGGGTGCACCGACTTTTGTCAGAGCATTTATTGAACAAGGAATTACATTGTTTATTCCGCTTCTCGTAATGATTGTCGCTATTGATATCGTTTCAGGAGAACGAAGTGATGGGACAATGAAGATGTTACTTACGCGGCCGATTCGGCGCTGGAAAATACTCCTTAGTAAATACGTGACGATGTTATTTTTCATTTCGCTCATACTGTTTCTTGTAGGTTTGTTTGCTTACATATTATCAGGGCTTGTATTTGGATACTCGGGATGGAATTTACCTGTTTTAACAGGATTCGTCATTGATAAGGAAACGTTAAATACGAACTTTGTGCATCTGATTCCGCAGTGGCAATACATCTTAATGGCGTATGGACTAGCCTGGTTTGTTGCTATCGTTGTCGGAACTATATCATTTATGGTCTCTGTTTTAATTCGTAATACACCAGCTGGTATGGGCGTTATGCTAGCTGCATTAATTGCAGGCGGTATCTTAAGCTCGTTCGCAACATCTTGGGAAGGTGCGAAATATATTTTTAGCGTGAATTTATCATTAACGGATTATTTATCAGGAAAATTACCTGCATTACAAGGCTTATCAATGGGATTTTCTTTGATGAATTTAACTGTTTGGGCAGTTGTTTCCCTTATTATTTCGTTCTTAGTATTTACAAAACAGGATATGTTGAATTAATTAGACAGGAAGTGACAGTATGGAAAATGTTTTAAAGAATGATTGGGGACCATTATTGGCACCAGAATTTGAGAAAGAGTATTATCGTACTCTATCCAGTTTTTTGACAGAAGAGTACAGCACGCATGTTGTTTATCCGAAGGTAGAAGATATTTTTAACGCTCTTCAGTATACAAGTTATGAAAATACAAAGGTTGTTATTTTAGGACAAGATCCATATCATGGACCGAATCAAGCGCATGGTTTAAGTTTTTCTGTACAACCTGATGTTAAAACACCACCATCATTGTTAAATATGTATAAAGAACTTCGAGATGAATATGGTTATGAAATCCCGAATAACGGTTATTTAGTAAAATGGGCGGAACAAGGAGTATTACTACTAAATACCGTATTAACAGTTCGTCAAGGCGAAGCAAATTCTCATAAGGGAAAAGGATGGGAGCACTTCACAGATCGTGTGATTGAACTGTTGAACGAACGTGCAAAGCCAGTTGTTTTCATATTGTGGGGGCGCCATGCGCAGGCGAAGAAGAAGTTAATTACTAATCCCAATCATCATATTATCGAATCTGTACATCCAAGCCCATTATCGGCAAGACGTGGTTTCTTTGGTAGTAAGCCATACTCTAAAGTAAATACGATTTTAGCTAATATGGAAGAAAGAGAAATTGATTGGGAAATTCCAAATTTATAAATAGAAAAGGTAGTTAACAGTCGTTAACTACCTTTTTATTATTGTTGTTCGTTCTTTAATTTTGCATCTAGTACAAAAGTACCAAATGGGATAACTGATGAAACAAATGCTCCAAGTGCCCATAAAATTGATTTACGGTGTACGATTGTTACTTGAATTACTGCAAAGATGAATAGAATAAACAGAACACCATGAGCCATGCCTGTAATTTTAACAGCTGTTGCAAATCCTGCGAAATATTTCAATGGCATTGCTACAAATAATAGTAATAGGAAAGAAATACCCTCAACTAGTCCAATTGCTCTTAATCGTCCGATTGGTGTAGATAACATAAAGTAGCCTCCTTTAACGTATGCTTGTATATAGTAAATTTGTATTCTTTTTCAAAATAAAATAGTCTATTTTGTTTCATTATATACAAAAAGAAAGTTTACACTACGAGAATAGTGCAAAGTTCAAAATATAGTCACAAAAGCATGAGAATTTAAATAAAAACCTATTTGAAGTATTTGACTTCAAATAGGTTTTGTGAATGAAAATATTAAACAAGTACATCCGTTTTTAAAACGAATTTCTCTACAACTTTTGCCACACCATCATTCATATTTGTATCTGTTACGTAGTTTGCAATTTCTTTAATATCATCAGGTGCATTGCCCATTGCAACACCAAGACCAGCAAATTCAATCATTGCTTGGTCGTTATAGCTATCGCCCATTGCGATAACTTCTTCACGCTTAATGCCAAGCTTTTGAATCAGTTTGTTTAAGCTCGTTCCTTTTGTAACACCGGCTTCAGTAAATTCTAAGAAGAATGGTTTCGAACGCATCACGCTTAATTGGCCTTCTAGTTGTTGTTGAAGTTTCTTTTCAACTTCAACAAGGCGTTCAGCTTCTTTATTCATTAATACTTTTACTACAGGCTCTTTAACTGCGGCTTTAAAGTCATCTACTACAACAATTGGCATACCAGTAATATCGCCCTCAATTTCAGTATAAGGATTATTTTCTTCCGTTACGATATCATCGCCCATATAAGTATGAATCCATACATCTTCAGTTTTACTAATTTCAAATAGGTTGTGAACGATTTCAGGAGATAGTGTACTACTAAAGATTTCTTCGTTTGTTTTACAGTTAATAATTTTTGCGCCATTAAAAGATAGAATGAAACTGCCGTATTCTTCTAAGCGAAGTTCTTTGGCTACATTGCGCATACCAAACGTTGGACGTCCAGAAGCAAGTACAACCTTTACCCCTTGCTCTTGTGCAGTCATTAACGCTTCTTTCGTACGAGGTGAAATAGTATGGTCATCACGTAATAAAGTATCATCTAAATCTAAAACAATCATTTTATAAGTCATATAGAAAATTCCTTTCTTTAATTGAAATCAAAATACATGTTCATGAAGATGTTGAGGAATAATAGTAAGACATCAAACCTCTTTGAAAAGAAGTAGATAAATCATTATGAGTGTGTTGCTCATAATATCGGTTAATAATCATTGGGGATGGATAAAACCCCAATGATTCAAGTTTGATTTTATCGTAACAACTCTAAAGGTAGAGTGCAATAATGGAAGTTTTCCAATTTACGATATTTGTTTTGCTGTGGAACGAGAAAATAGTATTTCTAGCAAAATGGCCATTACTGATCCAAGAACGAGACCGTTACTTAAAAACGATGCTAGAAATGGTGGAAGTGTGGAATATGCTCCTGCTGGAACAAACATAACTCCGACTCCTGTGAAGATTGAAAGACCGGCTACTTTAAATAATTGTTCCTTATCCTGGACAGTTTCGTATTCTCGAAAGGCGAGGCCAATCATGCTTGCGAATACAGGATAAATAGCGGCATAACCAACTGCAACAGGGATTGCTGCAAAGAATGAAGTAATCTTTGGGAATATACTAACGACAATAATAAAGCTTGACCCTAATATAAAAGGGAGACGTTTATAAATATTAGTCGTTGCAATAAAACCTGCTGATCCAGAAATAGCGACAGGTCCAATAGCTGAAAACAGGCCGCCTAGCAATTGGTTGATTCCTGTTATAATGCCGGCTTGTTTAAAACGATCTGATGCAGCATTTTCTTCATATTTAGAGACAACCTTTTGTACAACGCGAATACTTGCTAACATATTTGTTAGAAGTAAGAGTGTAACAAATATGACCGTAATTACCATGTTCCATTCAACACGAGGCATGCCGAAAACAAATAAGGACGGAAAACGAATTATGTCTGTCACTGGTGTTATTGGATTAGATAATCCGAAGCATGCGAATAATATCCAGCCGCATATGATACTGAAAAGAACGGAATATTGTCCAATAATAGGTAGCTTCATGATGAAAAAGGATAGTAAAATAACAATGAGTGAAAGAATAAATACGTTAGGTTGTACTTCTGTATGTTTTCCATCAAGGCCAAACATTCCCTTTAAGAAGGAGCCACTGAGTTGCGCGACAAGAAGAAATAAATACGTTCCAATGACTGTCGGTGTAAAATAGCGAACGAGTTTATCAATAAGTCCAAAAACGCTAAGAATAATACAAATAATACCGCTTAATAAGAAAGCATATTGAAGAACTTTAAGTGTCTCATTGCTTGATCCAAATAATACGACGCCTAAACTTGCGTAAAGGGAGAAAATTCCCCACCAAAGGCCAGCAGGACCTTCTTGAATAGGAAGTTTATGCCCAAATATAGCTTGCAAGAGACCAGCAAAGCCTAGAACAAATAATGTTCTTTGTACGAATGCAATGGCTTCAGCGCCATCAAGACCATAACTAGTTGCGACACTAATTGGTACAATAAGGCTTCCAGCTAAAATAAATAGTGCCCATTGTAAGGCGGAAAGAAATGTCTTCATTATATCAACCTCTTTCATAGATTCCGTATCTAGTATATACGTATTTTATTTCCACTGGCAAAGATTGTAGATAGAGAAAAGAGTTGAAACACGGTATGAATGCACGTAAGCAATTATGGATAGCAGTTATATGTATGACTTTTGTTGTAATTCTAGGAACGATAGGATTTATGACAATTGAAGAGATTAGTTTGTTTCAAGCATTTTGGATGACGATGATTACTGTATTGACTGTTGGATACGGAGATGCCGTTCCTGTAACGCAAGCAGGGAAAGTATTTGCGCTCCTTATTATTCCTGTTGGTGTAGGTATTGTTACATATGCAATTGGGGTAGTGGCAGCTATGATTATTGAAGGGAATTTATTTCATGCAGTACGGAGGAAGAAGATGGATAAACAAATAGCGCAGTTGAAAAATCATATTATAGTATGTGGTTGCGGTAGAGTGGGGCTTCAAGTTGTACATGAATTGCAAGAAAAGAATATTCCATTTGTCGTTGTTGATAAAGATGAAAGCATATTGGAGCAGGAAAAGCTTTTATTTGTACATGGAGATGCAACGGAAGATCAAGTATTACATAATGCCGGAATTTTAAAAGCAGCTGGTTTAGTTGCTATTGTTGCAAATGATGCCGAAAATGTATTTATTACATTAACAGCAAGAGGATTAAACGATACGATTAAAATTGTGGCGAGATCTGAAAAGCCAGAAACTGAAGAGAAATTAAGGCGTGCTGGTGCAAATAAGGTTATTAATCCATCTAGTATGGCAGGTATTCATATAGCAAAAGGTATTGCAAATCCATTAACCGTTCATTATATTGATACAGTGTTGTATGGAGTAGAACAGTCATTTGTCATTGAAGAAATTCTAGTTGGCAAAGATTCAATACTAGTCGGTAAATCGTTACTAGAGAGTAATGTAAGGAATCAGTTTGATGTAACGATATTAGCGATTTCAAGAAATGGGAATATTATACATAATCCAACAGGGCAGGAAAAACTACAAGAACATGATATGATAATAGTATTTGGTTCAGTAGAGAAAATGGGACAATTTGAGAAAGAATTACAAAGTACGAGGTGATAAGGAATGCAAATATCTAGTGACAAGATTTTAAATAAAATGGCGAATGAAATTGCGAAGGCAAAAAGTAGCGAAGGACAAAAGTCAAAAGAACATTTATTAGTTGTGCGTGCTTTATGCGATTTACTATTAGATGAACAGGTTGAATCTTCTACGTATAGGGAGCCGCAAATTCAATCGCAAGTAATTGGATCACAGCCTATAACAACAGTTCAACCAGTTATACCAGTTTCTGGAGAACCTGTGTATATAAAAGAAGAAGGTGCAAATGGTAATTCTTTATTTGATTTTTAAGAATTAAATCGTTTGGCTTATATGAAAAAATTGCTTATGATAAAGGTAAAAAAGGGGAATTAAGATGAAAATTTTCTTTTTACTAGGTTGTATTGCAGCGGGGCTATCTGTTGCGTTAGGGGCCTTTGGAGCACACGGTTTAGAAAATAAAATTTCTGCGAAAATGTTAGAAGTTTGGAAAACAGGCGTTACATATCAGATGTTTCATGCAGGTGGATTATTCGTAGTTGCTTTATTGATGGATAAGGTTCAATCATCACTTTTAACTACTGCTGGTTGGCTAATGGTAGCTGGGATTATTATGTTCTCAGGTAGTTTGTATGCATTAAGTACGACAGGCATTAAGTTCTTTGGTCCAATTACACCTCTTGGTGGTGTAGCGTTTATTGTGGCGTGGATTCTAGTAGGGACTGCAGTTGTAAAAGGATTATAAAAAACAAAAGCTGGCATTTGCCAGCTTTTTTTATGGTCTTGGAGTATAAGTTGCTTGTTGACTAGGTAAATACGTAATTTCTTCTGGAAATTCTACGTAATCTAAGTAGATCATTAATAGTAAATAGCGTTTTCCTGATTGCGGTTCACTAATAACGATATGGTCACGGCCAGCTGCTTCAATAATACCTGTATAAGATTGTGTACCAAGGGAACTGCCACGTTCATAAGTCATTACAACTGTAGCTTGCTTACCTTTGTTTAAACGAAGGATATTTTCAATATAGGATTGCTCTAGAGGTAACATGCCTTGAGAAATTGCATATTGAGCTTGCGCAGCTTGAGCTGTTTGTTGTTGCATTGCTTGCTGTTGTTGTTGAGTCATTTGTTGTGGTTGGACATAAGTTCCAGATGGTTGATAAAAACCTGTTCCATAGTACGGATTTTGTTGCTGTGCCATTCAAAAATCCCTCCTCATTTTCATCTCTTAATATACGCTAGGACAGTCTTCACCAGATGGTTGGAAGAAGCAGTGCTTTTTGAAGCGACCAGAGTTTTGTTGGTTATACCAAGTTGGTGGACAAGGACCTTCAGGTCTAAAGAACCATAAGGCAAAGTTAGCGGGCCAAAAACGTTGTCCTTGAATAGTTCGCCTTGCTAAGGCGATATCTTGTTCACGGGCTCTTTGATAAAAATATCCTTTTTGTGTTGCCTCAAAACCACCAGGATTTTGATACACCATTTGACGTAAATTACGAATACTTTTAAAGTCTAAACAATTTCCGCGGACACGATTTACCCCAACGTTTCCGACCATTAACATTCCTTGTTGCCCTTCTCCTTCGGCTTCAGCACGCATCAGTCTAGCTAACAACTTTACATCTGCTTCGTTATAAGCAATAACACCCATTATGTGTCACCTCTCTTTTTGTAATACCTTTTGGAAAGAGGTTTATTTCTAGATGAAGTGTGGAACAATTACTAGTTCATACGTATGAGAAAAAGGACTCAGATATGACAACCAAACGAAGTTTTACATTGAGAGAGGAAAATAAAAAAAGCTAGCGTGAGCTAGCTTTTCATCATTAAAATACTTTAGACCATAAGTTTGAGAAGAAATCTCCAATAGAGCGCATTGTTAGCACAAACCAATTTGCTTTTTCAACTTCCTCTGTTGTTTTTGCAGTAACTTTCATACTTTTACTACCGTCTAAGAAACCATATTTATCAGTTGATGCTAAAGTAATTGAGCCTACTTTAGCATCTTTCTTAACAGGAGCAACTAAATGTCCATCTTCAGCAAGAGATTTATCTAATTCAGTCCCAATTTTATAAGGATCTTTGCTACCTTTTTTCGCAATTACTGTTATTTCTTTTTCAGGTGCAACCGTTACTTGATCTTCTTTCCCTTTTACTACAGAGATTGTGTTATTTTTATCAACCTTGAGCTTTTGTTTTTCAAAGTTATTAAATCCATATTCGATTAATTCACGAGATTCTGTGAAGCGCTCGTCCATTGATTTCGTTTTAATAATAACCGAGATAAGACGTAAATCACCGCGTTTCGCAGTAATAGTAAATCCATATCCAGCTGTATCAGAACTTCCTGTTTTTAAACCATCAGTACCTTCATAAGCGAAGGCAGCTCCTGGTAACATCCAGTTCCAGTTTTCCATACGAATTGGTTTTGGATGATTGTCTGGGAAGTTTCTAAATCTTTGTTTTGTATCCTCTAGCATTTCTGGATACTTTGTAATCATTACTTTTGAAAGTATACCCATATCGCGAGCTGACATAGAGTTTTCTGCATTTGGATCAGTACCCTCGGGATGTTTCCCTTTTAAGTCAGCGTTATTTAAACCAGTAGCGTTTACAAATTTATATTTCTTTAACCCTAGTTTTTTTGCATGTTCATTTGCAAGATTTAAGAAGTTTTTCTCACTTCCTGCAAGTAGCTCTGCTAAAGCAATACTAGACCCGTTTGCAGAGAAGATAACAATAGAATGATATAATTCTTTTACAGTATATTGACGTCCTTTCTCAAATGGTACGTTAGAGAATTCATTATTACGTGAGACTTCATAAGCGTAATCGGAAATATTTACTTTCGTATCCCAAGTAATTTTCCCTTCTTTAATTGCTTCTAAAACAGCGTAAACAACAATTAATTTTGACATACTAGCAATAGCTAGCAGTTCGTCTGGGTTTTGTTCATGCAGTATTTTCCCTGTATCTGCATCAAATAGAAGTGCAGCAGCAGCTTCTATTTGTATTTTTTCTTCCGCATGGGATGTTGTTACTCCTAAGGAAGAAATTGACAATAGAAGCGCTAGTAAAATAGACAAGATTTTCTTCATATAAATTATCACCTTCGCATCGTTATTAGCATATAGCTCGTACCATTTTAGCATGAATTTGGATATAGAAAAGTTACAATTTTGTAAGGAATTTGTCGATTTTTGTTCGAATTTGCGGGAAAAAGGAGTTTTTTGAGGAGAAATATAGAGGGAAATAAAAAAAGGAACGAATTTCGTCCCTTTTTCAATATTATATGTGTAAAAATTTCTCTACTTTTTCGTCTGGTAAGATGTTTCCAACGAAGAATGTTCCGAATTCACCATAACGAGCACTTACTTCATCAAATCGCATTTCATATATAAGTTTCTTAAATTGAAGAACATCGTCAGCGAATAATGTTACGCCCCACTCGAAATCATCGAATCCAACAGATCCTGAAATAACTTGGCGTACTTTCCCTGCGTATTGGCGACCAATCTTACTATGACTGTACATCATTTTTTTACGCTCTTCCATAGGAAGCATGTACCAGTTGTCATCACCTTGGCGACGCTTATCCATTGGATAGAAGCAAATATGATTTGCTTTCGGTAATTCAGGATATAAGCGAGCTAAAATTTGTGGATTTTGATATGGATCCTCATCAGCTGGAAGGTAGTTGCTTAGTTCAACAACAGATACGTAAGAATATGCAGGAACCATATATTCAGCTAATGTTGTTTTATTCAATTCTGTCTCAATTTCATTTAACTCTTCCATTGTTGGACGTAAAATCATAAGCATAATATCAGCTTTTTGACCAACAACTGTATACATTGCGTGACTACCTTTTTTCGCAGTAGCTACTTCGTTCCATTTTTCAACGACATTTAAAAATTCAGACACTGCTTGTCCGCGTTCGTCGCTAGATAATGTTTTCCATGCAGCCCAATCAATAGAACGTAAATCATGTAAACAATACCAGCCATCTAACGTTGTTGTTGCTTCACTCATTCTATTCACCTCAGTTAATGATAGTTTTACACGTTAACTATAGCATATATAGTTTTAAAATCATCTATATAAAACCTTGGCGCATAAAATTGTCACATTTAAGTGTTTAAGCGAGGTGAATTTAACGGCTGAATTTTATGAAAATATAATCATTTTTATTTTATCTATTTTTTGGGAGCTATAAGTTTAAAATATAGAAGAAAAGCAGTATTCTTAAAGATAGAGTTTTTTAACATATGTAGGAGGGTTTATTCGTGAGCAACTTATTTACAACAGTAAAAGAAAAAGTTCAAGGAAAAGGCATTTCTATCGTACTTCCTGAAGGAACTGATGAAAGAATTTTAGGCGCTGCAGAGCGTTTAGCAAAAGAAGAGTTAGTAAAACCAATCTTAGTTGGTAATAAGGAAGAAATTAGCGCAAAAGCTGCTAGCATGAATTTAACATTAGCAGGCGTTGATATTTACGACCCAGCTACATACGAAGAAATGGATGCAATGGTAGCATCTTTCGTTGAACGCCGTAAAGGTAAAGCAACTGAAGAAGACGCTCGCAAAATCCTTAAAGACGAAAACTACTTCGGTACAATGCTTGTATACATGGGCAAAGCACACGGTTTAGTAAGTGGTGCAGCTCACTCTACAGCTGATACAGTTCGTCCGGCACTTCAAATTATTAAAACAAAACCAGGCGTTACAAAAACTTCTGGCGTATTCATCATGGTACGTGAAGAAGAGAAATATGTATTCGCTGATTGCGCAATTAACATTGCACCAAACAGCCAAGATTTAGCTGAAATCGGTATCGAAAGTGCGAAAACTGCTGAGTTATTCGGCATTGATCCACGCGTTGCTATGTTAAGCTTCTCTACAAAAGGTTCTGCGAAATCTCCAGAAACAGAAAAAGTTGTAGAAGCAACTCGCATTGCAAAAGAAATGGCTCCTGAGTTAACTTTAGATGGAGAATTCCAATTCGATGCTGCATTCGTACCATCTGTAGCTGAGAAAAAAGCTCCAGGTTCTACAATTAAAGGTGATGCTAACGTATTCGTATTCCCAAGCTTAGAAGCTGGTAATATCGGCTACAAAATCGCTCAACGTTTAGGTAACTTCGAAGCAGTAGGACCAATCTTACAAGGTTTAAACATGCCTGTAAATGACCTGTCTCGTGGATGTAACGAAGAAGAAGTGTACAAGTTAGCTTTAATTACAGCAGCTCAAGCACTTTAATTCTAAAATGAATTAGTATGGAAAATGACCACCCTTAGGGTGGTCATTTTTATTTTTCTAAGCCAAGTGCTTTATTATTACGATCAATAATACGTTGTAAATTCGTCTCATATAAAGGAATCTCATCTATTGTTAATTGAGATGGTGTTAACTTTGGAGCGAATTGCTGCAATGTTTTTAAAAGACGCATCATTAAATCTTGTACTGTAATGGTTTCGCCAAGTAATTCTGAGAGTGAGGCCATCGTACTTGGTACAATTTCAGGGTACGTAAAGCGTGTTTCTTTTCCTTGAATTGCTAGGTTGTAGAAATCACGAACGAGTGCGGCACGCTCAGAGCCACTTCCGGTAGCACAGAGATAAATTTGGACAGCGACACCGCCGCGAATACGACGTTGTGAAATACCAGCGAATTTTTGATTGCGAATACTTAAGTCATAACTACCAGGACAGTAAGAGCCAACAATTTCTTTTGCCTCGATAGTAACGTTGTAATCCTTTAACATCTCCTTAATTAAATGCCACATCGTATCGTATCCAAGATCAATATCGATACCTTTTTCTGTTTCTTGGAATAAAAGTGATACGTTTAAAACACCTTCATCAAGCACGACTGCAAGCCCGCCAGAATTACGAACAATAACATTGAAGTTGTGTTGTTTTAAAAAAGAAATACCTTCTTCTAAATGCGGAAGGCGTGAATCTTGAATGCCAAGGACAATTGTATTGTGATGAACCCAAGAACGCATTGTTGCGGCTGACTTGCCATTTCCAATGCTTGTGCATAATGTGTCATCCATTGCGAATGACTGAAGTGCATGGAATGTTGGTCCCAAACTAGACTGATCTACAATGCGCCACTCTGGCTGAGATAAAATGGAACGGGAATTGCTCATATAACTAACCCCTTATCTTTAAAATGACAATCTCTATTATAGCAAAAAATGAAGAATGGAGTTTTCTCACATATAAAGGGGGAGCTTAAAGGTGAAATAATAAAAAGGATGCATTACATGCATCCTTTTTATTCTGCAATTTTTTCTAAATTACCGTTTCGATCCATTCGGAAAGATGTTTGAGAACGTTCTTCGTCATCCATGACTGCCAATTTACGAGCTCGGTTCATAATGTTCATAAGTGTTTCGTAATCTTCTTGTACAGTATGAGATTGCTTTTCTAACTTTTCTAGTTTCTTTTCTAGTTCCTCACTCCGAAGGATTTGTGCTTTAATTTCTTGTTTCAATCTCGTATTCTCGTTTTCAAGAGCTGTCACTTTTATATTTGAAGATCCGACTGTTTGTAAAAAATAAATAACATCTTGCATTGTCATAGAGCTTCTTGCAGCAGGAGCAGTAGATTCTTGATATGGAATAGCTTCTTTATATTGTACGATTGATTCCTCTTGTGCTAATTCTTCATAATCAGTTATCGAATCTGAAGCTGGTGGTGTATAAAGTAAACGTTTTTTCGCTTGTTCACCGCTTGCAGCACGCATTTTATCTTTACGATGTTTTTTTGCTAGTTGAAGAGCTTGTTCATAGCTATAGCGAACGACAGCATTCCAGCGGAAACCACAAGCAGCAGATGTACGATTTAACTGATCTCCTACTTCCTCAAATGCATTTAATTGCGTACTTCCTTCTCGAACATGACGAAGTACCGTTTCAGCAAGTAATAAATCATCCTCATCTGTCCAAGCATCTTGTCTTACTTTCATAGATTCAACTCCCTTTCTTTTTATGAACTTCCTATTTTTATAATGGGCAAAAAAATAAACTTTTATACAAAGCTTTTAAAAATATGGTAGATTTCGATGAAAGGTAAAAATTTTCCCATGAATGGTGAGCGCTTCTGTAGGAGAGCATATAAATATGTAGCATTATGTAGAGAATAGGCTTTCTAGGGAAACTTGCAACGAGCTTCAAAGAGCGGTAAAATACCATTTAGTGTTTATTTTTAAACGAACTTGAGAAAAGTTTAAAATAGAGGAAGTGTTATATAATGGGAAACGAATTTCGCGTGTGCGATGACTGTCAGGCAACGAACGTTAAAACGTTAGTTCCGAAGTTAAAAAAAGTAGATTCATGTGCAACGATTGAAGTTGGATGTCAGTCTTACTGTGGTCCTGGTCGTAAAAAATCATTCGCATTTGTAAATAACCGTCCAGTTGCGGCTCCAACAGAAGATGAGTTAATCGTAAAAATTGAAGCAAAGTTAAATAAGTAAGAAAAAGAAGAGTGAAAAGATTACTCTTCTTTTTTTATGCCCATAAGAGGAAAGATTTATTCTGCGAAAGTACTCTTGTGTGGACGAACGTTTTCTAAAGGATGGATATAACTTTTGTATTAAAGTTCCAATTTATATAAATTTATATTTCAAAATAATGGTTGACAGTCTTTTAAAGCGATAGGTAGAATAGAAGTGTCTGATTCTGAGAATCATTATCAGGAAAATAACAATTCACCTAATTTTTTTATTACTATTTGAGAATAAATTTCATTTTAATAAATATATGTTGTTGGTTAGGATGGTTGAGGGATGGAAGCGAGCGCAAGCAGTATAGAACAGCAAGAAGAGAATGTTAAAGAGATTAAGAGCAGACCGCTCATCGCTTCTATTATTTTAGTAGCGGGTACAGTTTTGTTAGCTTTAAGCATGGCAGTTTCTATTTCTTTTGGGGCTGCAGATATTAGTTTAAAGACTGTATGGCAAGCTGTATTTCAGTTTGATGGATCTATTACACATCATAACGTAATTCAAGAGCTTCGCATGCCTAGAGCAATAGGGGGCGTAGTTGCAGGTGCCTTTTTAGCGGTATCAGGAGCAATTATGCAAGGCATGACGCGAAATCCACTTGCTTCACCATCGTTAATGGGAATTACAGATGGGGCTGTATTTGGAATTGCAATTATGTATGCATTTTTCCCTAATTCACCTTATTTAATGTTTGTTATCGCATCTTTTATTGGAGCTGCGTTTGGTGCAAGCATTGTATATGGAATTGGGTCTTCTTCACCAGGTGGATTAACACCTGTGAAATTAGCTTTAGCAGGTGCAGCTATTAGTGCTTTATTAGGGGCAATTTCATCTGGAATCGCATTGTATTTTAATCTTGCCCAAGAGGTGAGCATGTGGAATGCAGGCGGAGTTGCTGGAGTGAAATGGCAAAGTATTAATATGTTAGTGCCAATTGGCCTTGTTTGTCTTTTTATCGCAATTATGATGTCGAGATATATTACAATTTTGAGCTTCGGTGAAGAAATTGCAATTGGACTTGGTCAAAATACGACATTAATTAAATTTATCGGAACAGTACTTGTTCTTGTTTTAACGGGTTCCGCAGTTTCCATGGCAGGATCAGTAGGGTTTGTTGGTCTTGTAATCCCGCATATGACTCGTTTCCTTGTAGGCTCGGACTATAGATGGGTTATTCCATGTTCTGCGGTCTTAGGCGGGCTGTTAATTGAATGTGCAGATATGTTATCTCGCGTTATTAACCCGCCATTTGAAACGCCAATTGGAGCAATTACAGCGCTAATTGGGGTTCCATTCTTCCTCTACTTAGCACGTAATGAAGGGAGAGGAAAGATGTGAGGACGAGTGTCTTAACAAAAAAGAACATTTCTATATTAACGATTTTAGTAGGACTAATCGTTTCTATATTTCTTATTAGTTTAAATACAGGAACTTTTAAAATACCCCCAATGGACGTATTAAAGTCATTGGTTGGACTAGGGGCTGAAGATCAGTCTGTTATTTTATTTGAATTCCGTATGCCGCGTATGGTAATTGCTATACTAGTCGGATCTGCTTTAGCTATGTCAGGTGCGATTTTGCAAGGTTTATCACGAAATCCACTTGCTGATCCAGGTATTATAGGGATTAATGCTGGAGCGGGATTAACAGTTGTTATATTCGTCTACTTCTTCTTCGGGAAAGTAGGGACTGGTACATTTTTATCTGTATTCATTCTTCCATTTTTCGCACTAGTTGGAGCGATATTAGCAGCGGTAATTATTTATTTATTAGCATGGAAAGACGGCGTTTCATCGACTCGATTAATACTAGTCGGTATTGCCGTTGCAGCTGGATTTGGAGCTGTTAGTTTAATTTTCTCTATGAAGATGACATCTAACGATTTTCGTTTTGCTACGATTTGGCTGGCGGGAAGTCTATGGGGTACAGATTGGAAATTCGTATTAAGTGTACTTCCATGGATGGTTATTTTCTTACCGCTTGCTATAAGTAAAGCACACATATTAAATGTAATGAACCTAGGCGATTCTACAGCAGTTGGCCTTGGTGTAAATGTAGAAAAAGAAAGACGTAAATTATTATTTATTGCAGTTTGTTTAGCGGGTGCATCTGTTGCTGTTGCCGGTGGAATTGGCTTTATCGGTTTAATGGCCCCGCATTTAGCAAGGCGCCTTGTTGGTGGCAAACATCAAATCATGTTGCCCACAGCTGCGCTAATAGGAACGTTTTTACTTTTATTCGCGGACGTAATTTCAAGAAGTGTACTAACAACTTCAGAAATACCAGTCGGTCTTGTTATTTCTGTAATTGGTGCACCGTATTTCATTTATTTACTTATGAGGACAAAATAAAGGGAGGCTTTTCGTATGGCAACTTTAGCGGTTGATGCGGTATCTGTTGGCTATAATGAAGGTTTAATTATTGATGGATTAACAGTTGAAATTCCGGAAGGGAAAATTACAACAATTATTGGGCCAAATGGTTGTGGGAAGTCCACATTATTAAAAACGGCGTCTCGTATTTTGAAGGCAAAACAAGGTACTGTTTATCTTGACGGAAAAGCAATTGAGAAACAGCCAACGAAAGAAATTGCAAAGAAAATGGCGATTTTACCACAAACTGCAGAAGTACCAACGGGTCTTACTGTATTTGAGCTTGTGTCATACGGAAGATTCCCTCATCAAAAAGGGTTTGGCACGTTGAAAGAAGAGGATTATCGCTACATTAACTGGGCACTTGAAGTGACAGGAATGAAAGAATTTGCGAATCGTCCAGCAGAAGCGCTATCTGGTGGTCAACGTCAACGTGTTTGGATTGCAATGGCTCTTGCACAAGGAACAGAATTACTTGTATTGGATGAACCAACAACGTACTTAGATATGGCTCATCAATTAGAAGTATTAAACTTATTGAAAAAGTTAAATGAAGAAGAAGGTAGAACGATTGTTATGGTTATCCATGACTTAAACCACGCTTCTCGTTTCTCAGATCATATGATTGCATTAAAAGCAGGTAAGTTAATGAAACAAGGAACGCCAGATGAAGTTATGACAAGTGAAACACTTCGTAACGTATTTGAGATTGAAGCTCAAATCGTTCCATGTCCAGTAAACTGTAAGCCAATTTGCTTAACATATGATTTAGCGATGATTAGTAATCAATTGCGTAAAAAAGCATAAGTAGAACCCCCTCGTGAAGAGGGGGGACTTCTAATGGACGTTGAGCTTCTTATATAAGAATGGGAAGTTGAACGCCCGTTAGAATGGGGTATTAACAACAATTAATAAAAATATATTGATTAATTGTTATCTTCGTTTCTTATAGTTCATTGCAACTTATAAGATAAATACAGCTAGAAGGAGTGGGAACATGAAGAATTTTAAAATGGCACTATTAGCAATGGTATTAGTTGTGACTTCTGTACTATTTGCTGCTTGTTCTAACAAAGAAGAAGAAAAGAAAGCAGATGCAAAGACTGAAGAGCGCACTGTAAAACATGCAAAAGGGGAAATTAAAATTCCTGCAAACCCAAAGAAAATTGCTGACCTTAGTGGTTCAACAGAAGAATTATTAATTTTCGGTATGAAACCGGTTATTACTGCTAATACATCTCAAGAAAAAATTGATGCACATATTGAAAAGAAACTAAAAGACGTTAAACCAGTTGGTTCTGCTTGGGGCGATAAAATTAACATCGAAGCAGTAGCTGCTGCAAAACCAGATTTAATTCTTGTAAATAATCGTCAAGAAAAGATTTATGATCAATTATCTAAAATTGCACCAACAGTTATGTTAAACACTCCATTAGATCAATGGCGTCCAAAATTCGAAGAAGTAGGTCAAATCTTCGGTAAAGAAAAAGAAACAAAAGAATGGTTCAAAAAGTATGATGAAAAAGCAAGCAAATTACATGACAAAATCGTCGCTAAAACTGGTGAAGCAACATTCATGAAAATGGCTGCGTATCCAAATGCTTTCCGCGTATACGGTGACTACGGTTACGGTAGCGTAATCTTTAATGATTTAAAACTACCAGCAGTTAAAGGTACACCAACTGATAAACCACTAGTACAAGTACAAAAAGAAGCTTTAATCGATTACAACCCAGATTACTTATTCGTATTTACAACTGGTGACGGTTCTCAGCGCTTAAAAGAATTCCAAGAAGAATCAATTTGGAAAAACATGAACGCTGTTAAAAACAACCACGTATTTACAATTAAAAATGAAGACTTAAACAAAGGTTACTTCCCACTAGGGAAAGATATGATCTTAGACGAAGTTGCTGAATTCGTTTTAGGTAAATAATGTATAAAGGAAATCACTTTTACTTCGGTAAAGGTGATTTTTTCTTTTTATAAAGGTAATTAATACAGTCTTTCATTTCTTTCTGTTTCTCATTTCGTTTATAATATAAAGTAAGAATGTAGTAAAGAAAGGGGGATGTCGGAAAGTGGTATATTTAAACGACAAACTCAGCGAAACAAAAGTGTTTAAAGACCCAGTACATAAATATGTGCACGTGCGTGATCGTGTTATTTGGGATTTAATCGGAACGAAAGAATTTCAACGCTTGCGCCGTATTAAGCAGCTTGGAACGACATTTTTTACATTTCACGGTGCAGAGCATAGTCGCTTTACTCATTCGTTAGGTGTATACGAAATTATTCGTCGTATGATTGATGATGTGTTTGATGGCAGACCAAATTGGAATGCTGAAGATAGATTGTTATGTTTATGTGCGGCATTACTTCATGATGTCGGTCACGGCCCATTTTCTCACTCGTTTGAAAAAGTATTTTCATTAGATCATGAGAAATTTACGCAAAAGATTATTGTTGGCAATACGGAGATTAATGATGTATTAAGTCGTGTTGATAAGGAGTTTCCACAAAAGGTAGCAGATGTAATTGCAAAAACGTCTACTAATAAATTAGCAATTAGTATGATTTCGAGCCAAATTGATGCGGATCGTATGGATTATTTATTAAGAGATGCTTATTTTACAGGCGTAAAGTATGGAAACTTCGATATGGAACGTATACTGCGTGTAATGCGCCCGTATGGGGATCAAGTAGTCATTAAAAATAGTGGTATGCATGCTGTTGAGCATTACATTATGAGTCGTTATCAAATGTATTGGCAAGTATATTTCCACCCGGTAACGCGAAGTGCAGAAGTTATTTTAACGAAGATTTTACACCGTGCTAAATCATTGCACGAGAAGTATTATACATTTAAAAATCATCCTGTTCATTTCTATTCTTTATTTGAAGAAGAAGTAACAGTAGAGGATTATTTAAAGTTAGACGAGAACGTTATGTATTACTACTTCCAAGTATGGCAGGAAGAAGAAGATCCAATTTTAAGCGATTTATGCCGCCGTTTTATGAATCGAAATCTATTTAAATATGTAGAGTTTACAGATAAACACGGTTTAGATAATTGGATGGAATTAAGTAGTTTATTTAAAAAGATTGGACTTGATCCGGAGTATTATTTAGTAGTTGATTCAACATCAGACTTACCGTATGACTTTTATCGTGCAGGAGAAGAAGAAGAGCGTTTGCCAATCCTACTTCTTATGCCAAACGGAGAGCTTAGAGAGCTTTCACGTGAATCGGATATTGTTGAGGCGATTACAGGTAAGAAAAGAACGGACCAAAAGCTATTCTATCCACATGATTTAATCTATGAAGATGGAAGAAAAGGAAAATATAAAGAAAGAATTATTGAGTTGTTAGAAGGAAAGAAATAAGAAGCAGCTAGTGGCTGCTTCTTATGAAAAACTTGAAATTATTTGTCGCTTAAGCGTTTTCCGCCAACTGCATAATGATTCTTAGACATTTCTTCGATGAAAACAACGATGTTTTCTTCAGGAGCACCAGTTGTTTCGCTTACTGCTGCTGTTACTTTCTCAGCAAGAGCTTTCTTTTGTTCTTCTGTGCGTCCTTCTAGCATTTTCACGGTTACGTATGGCATGTACAATCGCTCCTTTTATGTAAGTTACACTCTTATTATAGCGGATTATGGGGAAGAACAATCGAAAAAACAAATAATTTCTTTTTTTGACATATGGAAGAGGAGATGAAGTATGGATCAGTTATTTAGATATCCATTGCACGAAATTCCGTTGGTAGCAATGGCGATTATTATTGCATTATCCGTTCATGAATTTGCACATGCATATGTTGCATATAAATTTGGGGACGATACAGCAAAGAGACAAGGGCGTTTAACGTTATCACCGATGGCTCATTTAGACCCTATCGGTTTGATTGCAGTATTAATTCTTGGATTCGGTTGGGCAAGACCGGTTCCTGTTAACCCATATAACTTTAAAAGGCCGCGTCTTGCAGGCATATTAGTTTCAATTGCAGGGCCGATTAGTAACTTAATTTTAAGTGCAATTGGTTTAATTATTTTGTATAGCTTAGCAGTATTTGGAGTGTTAGATGCAGTTCCAGTTGCAGTAGCTGAAACATTAGGAAAGTTTTTTGAGCTCTTTATTATGTTAAATATTGTTTTACTTGTATTTAATTTATTACCGATCCCGCCACTTGATGGGTATCGTGTAGTGGAAGATTTAGCACCAGCAAATATTCGCGCGAAAATGACACAGTATGAAAAATATGGAGCGATTGCGTTATTAATTCTCGTTATTACACCGCTTAGTAATTACACAATTCAACCTATTTTCCAGGTAGTTATTCCGCATGTGTTAATGTTTTTACAAAGTATCATTGCGCCTATTTTTGGCCTTTTATAATTTTTAAGTGAGGAGGATTTTACATATGACAGAGAAAAAGAAAAAAATCGGTTTTAATATCGTGAAAAATGATTCAACAGATGGACATGGTGGATTTGGTGTTGGGGCATTAAGCCTAGAAAACATTTCACCTGTATTTGTGGATGTACTAGAGAAAACCGCATTCGTTGATATCGGTGCGATGCATGCGCGTAGTACAGTAGAAAAAGGTATTAAGTTTTTAACAAATAAAGATGAAGTTCCAAACGGAAAACCATTTTGGCTTGTTTGGGTAACGATTGAAAGAACTGCAACTGGTGCTTATTACGCAGGTGTAACAGCTTGTGAAATGACAGTAGACCGTGAAATTCGTCGCGGATATAAATCACTTCCAGAACACGTAAACAAAATGGATAAATCAATGAAGCGTCACATTATGGTTGACCATATGGATGAATCATCTAAAAAAGTACTTGGTACGTTCTTGAAAGAACATAATGAAGCGATTTGGAACGAATCTAGTGAAGAATTGCGTCGTGCATTATTAAGTGAATAAAAAATAGCTGACGGATGCCCGTCAGCTATTTTTTTTACCAAGGAAGATATTTTTTCCACCAACTTGTTTTTTTCTTTTCTTCAGTCGTTTTTTCAAATTCTTCTTTATCATCGACGTGATCCATACAATATTCAGTCGGTTCGGTACCTTTAGCGAAATACATTTTCACAGAAATAGGACAATTTTTTGTAGCAATTTTACCGTTCTCTGGGTTGATATTAACCGCTACGACGTCACCTGGTTGTTTAAATTCTTTTTTGGGTTGTCCATCTAAGCCTTTCTCCATCGTATCAGTCCATATTTTCTTCGCATATCCTTGTTCTGCTACGTTTGAAATAGATTTAGGTTGATCATATCCGACCCATACACCTGTTACGATTTGCGGAGTAAATCCGATCATCCAACTATCCGTTTCAGTAGAACCAGATTTTCCGGCATATGTTCTTGATAATTTTGATAACATCGATTGGCCAGTTACAGCAGCATAACTGCTTAGTTTCTTATTAAACATACCGGTCATCATTTCTTCCATTACAAACGCTTTGCTCTTGTCGAGAACTTGTTTACTCTCTAAATGAGCATCGTATAATATATTTCCTTCATGATCCATAATGCGGCGAATGAAAGTAGGTTTTACTTCTTTTCCACCGTTTGCGAACATGCTATAAGCGTTAACCATTTCAATTGGTTTTACGGGTGATGTGCCGAGAGCCAGAGAAGGCACATCTTTTAATGCACTTGTAATTCCAAATTGTTTTGCTGTTTTTGCGAGTGCGTCATCTCCTAAAAATAAATTCGTTTTTACAGCATATATGTTATCAGAGACTGCGAGAGCTTGTGCCATCGTTACAAAATCATCTGCATAATAATCTTTATAGTTTTTTGGTTTATACTTTGAAACGCCGTCACCTAAAGTAAATACAGTATATTCGCTTTTTAAGCGCGTAGCAGGCGTGAATCCTCGTTCTAATGCTGCATAATATAGAAATGGCTTAAATGTAGAACCAGGCTGACGAACGGCTTGTGTAGCCCTGTTAAATTGACTCGTAGTATAATCAGTTCCGCCAACAAGAGCAGCCACTTCACCTGTCGTTGGATTCATAGAGACGAGAGCAGTTTGTATGTTTGTTGTGTCAGGTATATGATCTTTTACAGCTTGCTCTGCTACAGCTTGTAGTTTAGGGTCTAGCGTTGTATAAATTCGCAAGCCACCCCGTTGTAAAGCTTGTTCGTCTAATCCAACATCACGAAGAAGCGAAGCTTGTACAGCATCTTGGAAATATGGTGCGACCTCTGCTACTTTTTTCGTATCTAATGAGGCAAAAGTTAGTGGCTCTTTCTTCGCTAAGGCTGCTTGTTGCTTCGTAATATATCCTTGTTCGACCATTTCATCTAATATGAGAGCTTGTCGTCCTTTAGCACGATCCTCTTTCAAAAAGGGAGAATAGACACTTGGCCCTTTCGGGATACCTGCGAGCATACTAGCTTCTGCTAATGTTAAATCTTTTGCTGTTTTATCGAAATATAGACGGGACGCAGCTTCGATTCCATAAGCGCCATGTCCGTAATAAATTGTATTTAAATATCCTTCTAAAATATGATTTTTATTATAGTTTACTTCAAGGCGGACAGTGTACATTGCCTCTAATAATTTCCGTTTCCACGTTTTATCATGATCTAAATACAGATTACGCGCGTATTGTTGTGTAATTGTACTAGCTCCTTGTACCTTTGCCATCGCTTTTAAATCAGCAACAATTGCACCTGCAATCCGTTTCACATCGAAGCCGTGATGTTTGTAGAATCGTTGGTCTTCGATAGATAGTGTCGCCTCTTTTACATAAGGAGAAATTTCATTGAGAGATACATTGTAACGTTTTTGAATTTCATTACTTTGTCCAATAACAGTATCATCGTTTGCGTAAAAGACGCTTGTTTGTGGGACCGCAACAGGAGGAGGTCCCATAATTTTTGCGACTATAATAATAACAAAAAAAGAAAAAACGAAGAAAAGGACGCAAGAAAACATTGCGGTGAAGAAAAGACGTTTATATTTTTTAAGTTTTGGATTCATAGTCTGATCCATCTTTTTTCAGCCCCTCATTAATACAAGCGTTATTGTATTAGTATTGAGGGTTTTCATTTATTTTAAACAATGAAATTTCGAAAATAAAAAGCTCCTTCCATTAAGAAAGGAGCTCAAAGGCACGTGCTGGCCAATCGGTAATGATGACATCTACACCATAATCAATCATAGTTTGTAAATCTTTGTATTCGTTAATTGTATATGGACGGAAAACATATCCTTGCTCTTGTGCTAATTGCACAAATTCTTTCGTTAATAGCTGGAAGTTTGGATGTAATCCACTTGCTTTTCTCTGTTTTGCTTCGGCAATTGGATCAGCAATCGGTGTATCATATAAAATTGCTCTTGGGATTTCAGGAGCAATTTCTGCTAATAATGAAACAGAGTCATGGTTAAATGATGAAAATACAATTTGATTAGAAAGATGATATTCGCGCACAAGTGCAACAGCTTTTTCCTCAATATTTGGGTAATGAATAACATCTGTCTTTAATTCAATATTTAGTTGTAAGTTCGTTGTGGAAAGCCAAATGAAAACCTCACGCAACGTTGGGATTTTTGCTTCATGGAAAGAAGGGTCTTTATAGCTACCAGCGTCCAATGATTGTAATTCCTCTACCGTTTTTTCCGAAATAAGTCCAACGCCATTTGTTGTACGATCGACGGTTTCATCGTGAATTACGACAAGTTCACCATCTTTTGATAAGTGGACATCGAGTTCAATTCCGTGAGCGCCAATGCGTTCTGCTTCTTGGAAGGCAATCATCGTATTTTCGGGATGTGTACCTTTTACTCCGCGGTGAGCGAAAATAAGTGGTTTACTCATGTGAAATTCTCCTTATTATCTCTTTTCTTTCATTATGAAACTGCTTTAGGGAAAATACAATTGAATATGACAAACATTTACAAAAGTCTAACAGTTGCAGAAAAGTTAACGTTAACGTAAAATGTAATAATCAAGTGAAGGGAGGAATAAACATGTATAAAATTGATGAAGTAACAAAGCAAGTCGGTTTAACAAAACGTACACTTCGTTATTATGAGGAAATTGGTTTAATTCATCCCCCAGAACGTAGTGAGGGGAATATTCGTCTGTATACGGATGAGGATATTGCCAGAATTAAAAGAATTGTAGAAGCGAAAGAAGTGCTAGGAATCACACTTCAAGAAATGCAGCATTTCTTATCACTAAAAGAAAGAATGGAGAAAAGAAGAAATAGCGAGAACCCTCGTGATCGTGAAGTGATTCAAGAAATTAAAGATATGCTTGAAAAACAAGTGCAAACGTTAGACGAAAAAATGGAGCAAATGCAACGTGTAAAGGCAGAACTTGAAGATAGTTTACATCGTGCAGTAACATTTTTAGAGAGCACAAAAGGAGAGTAATCAAAATGGAGAGCAAACAAAAACTAGGGAGATTGATTACAGTGGTGGCTACCTTTCTTGCCTTTTCGGGTATAGGAGTAGTCGACCCAATTTTGCCGATTATTGCAGAGAAAATTGGTGCAACGCATTGGCAAGTTGAAATGTTATTTACTGCTTATATTTTAACGATGGCAATCATGATGTTACCAGCTGGTATATTTGCATCAAGATTTGGTGATAAACGGATGATGACAATCGGTCTTGCGATTGTGACTGTATTTGCGTTTATATGTGGTATATCGCAAACGATTGCTCAATTATCTCTTTTCCGTGCTGGATGGGGATTAGGAAATGCGATGTTTTTTGCTACAGCAATGACGCTGTTAATAGCATTAAGTAAAGAAGTTCATGAAGCAGTAGGATTATACGAAGCAGCGATCGGCTTAGGTATGGCTGGGGGGCCGTTATTGGGTGGAATACTAGGTGGACATTCTTGGCGTTATCCGTTTTTCGCGACGAGTATTTTAATCTTCTTAGCATTTATTTTAGTATTCTTTTTTGTAAAAGAACCGGAGCGAAAAGTGAAACGTAAGGCTGCTGGCGTAGGAGAATTACTTAACCTGGTGAAATATAAACCGTTTATGCAAGGTGCGATTTCAGGAATGTTATACTACTACGGATTTTTCGTTGTGTTAGCATATTCACCACTTATTATGCATTTATCAGCTATTCAATTAGGCTTTGTATTTTGCGGATGGGGCTTAGCGTTAGCTTATGGTTCTGCAATTTTAGCCCATAAGCTAGAAGGGAAATATGAACCAAAAACATTATTGAAGGGTAGTTTACTTGTATTTGCGATTTTCTTAATTGCACTATTCTTTGTGAAAATTATGTGGTTACAAATTACTCTTATCGTTTTATCAGGATTAGCATCTGGCTTAAACAATGCATTATATACAAGTTATGTAATGGATATTTCACCTTATGAAAGATCTGTTACGTCGGGTGTTTATAACTTTGTTCGTTGGTTAGGGGGCGCAATTGCTCCGATTTTATCAGGAATTATCGGTCATACTGTTTCACCACAAAGTCCGTTTTTAGTAGGTGGAATTGTGGTGTTAGTTGGTTGTATTATGATCCTAATTCCAATTCGTAAACCAGTAGAAATAGAGACAAAAGCCCTTTCTTAAGAAAGGGTTTTCTTTATACATATATGTTAGAACCCTCTGACTAAAATATATTTTCGGTATTTTTGTACTTTTAACTATACATTTTGGATGTTTTGTTTTATTTTTGTTAGGGGACATTAATGATGTCCCTATTATAAATTTGCATTGAAAGGCGTGATTGTACGATGGAACTATGGTTCACTGAAAAACAAACAAAACATTTTGGGATTACGGCGCGTATTAACCGCACATTACATACGGAGCAAACAGAATTCCAAAAACTTGATATGGTTGAAACAGAAGAGTTCGGAAACATGCTTATTTTAGATGGCATGGTTATGACAACAGAAAAAGATGAGTTCGTTTATCATGAAATGGTAGCGCACGTACCTTTATTTACACATCCAAACCCTGAAAACGTATTAGTTGTTGGTGGCGGTGATGGTGGTGTTATTCGTGAAGTGTTAAAACACCCAAGTGTAAAGAAAGCAACTCTTGTTGAAATCGATGGAAAAGTAATTGAGTACTCTAAACAATACTTACCATCAATTGCAGGCGCATTAGATAATGAGCGTGTAGAAGTAAAAGTAGGAGACGGTTTCCTACATATCGCAGAAAGCGAAAATGAATACGATGTAATTATGGTAGATTCTACTGAGCCAGTAGGACCAGCAGTAAACCTATTTACAAAAGGCTTTTACGCTGGAATTTCAAAAGCGTTAAAAGAAGATGGTATTTTCGTTGCACAAACGGACAACCCTTGGTTCACACCAGAGTTAATTACGACTGTGTTTAAAGATGTAAAAGAAATTTTCCCAATTACTCGTTTATACACAGCTAATATTCCAACATACCCAAGTGGTCTTTGGACGTTCACAATTGGATCTAAAAAACATGATCCATTAGAAGTAAGTGAAGAGCGTTTCCACGAAATCGAAACGAAATACTACACAAAAGAATTACACAACGCAGCATTCGCATTACCGAAATTTGTTGGCGATTTAATTAAGTAAGAAAATCGAGCTTGAACAAATAAAGTGTGAGTAGCTCATTTAAGGTGTTTGTCCAGAAGACTTGAACATGCTAGCTACTTACACTTCTGTAGAGAAAATCGTCTTCTTGTTGTTAAAAAGAAGACCCGGTAAATCGAGAAAGAGGAGCAATTCGCTCCAAATTTGAGAAATAGTGAAAGGTTGGGATACCTTAAGTTCCACATAAGGAGGAAAAGAATATGCGTTTTGATGAAGCTTATTCAGGTAAAGTATTTATTAAAAGTCATCCAAGTTTTGAAGAGTCAAAGGTAGTTATTTATGGGATGCCTATGGATTGGACAGTAAGTTACCGTCCAGGATCTCGTTTTGGCCCTGCACGTATTCGTGAAGTATCAATCGGTCTTGAAGAATATAGTCCGTATTTAGATCGTGAATTAGAAGAGGTAAAATATTTTGATGCGGGTGATATCCCATTACCATTCGGAAACGCACAACGCAGCTTAGACATGATTGAAGAGTATGTATCAAAACTTTTAGATGCCGATAAGTTTCCACTAGGTCTCGGCGGTGAGCACCTAGTGTCTTGGCCAATTTTTAAGGCAATGGCAAAAAAATATCCGGATTTAGCAATCATCCACATGGATGCTCATACTGATTTACGTGAATCGTATGAAGGGGAGCCTTTATCCCACTCTACACCAATTCGTAAAGTGTGTGATTTAATTGGTCCGGAAAACGTATATTCTTTCGGAATTCGTTCTGGAATGAAGGAAGAATTTGAATGGGCGAAAGAAGTAGGTATGAACTTATATAAATTTGACGTATTAGAACCTTTAAAAGAAGTATTACCGAAACTTGCTGGACGCCCAGTCTATGTCACAATCGACATTGATGTATTAGACCCAGCTCACGCTCCAGGAACAGGAACGTTAGAAGCTGGCGGTATCACATCTAAAGAATTATTAGATTCCATCGTAGCAATTGCAAATTCAAATATAAATGTAGTTGGAGCAGACTTAGTAGAAGTAGCCCCAGTCTACGACCATAGTGATCAAACACCAGTCGCAGCAAGCAAATTCGTGCGGGAAATGCTGCTCGGTTGGGTAAAATAAAAGCGGAAGCGGCTCGCTCAGAATGTGAGGGGGATGGAGCTTCAGACGTAGAGGCTCTTTTTGCCTCGAAGGAAGAAGCGAAGCCACCGATCATTCTAGCCGCTGCAGCTAGATAAAATAAGAGCCCTCTATATGATTAGAGGGCTCTTATTTTGTCTTTATGTGTCGGTAAGTCGATATATTTAAAAAATCGCCGATATAATTTCATTTACCGTTATGTAACACAAAAAAAGCTATTCTCAAACGATGGGAATAGCTCTTTTTCTTATGCAACCTTCTCTTCCGAAGTAACTCCACGAATTTCATCAGCAGAGCGGATCGGATATTTACGGAACACAATAGACCCGATGTATCCGACAATAGTGGTAACGATTCCACATAGTACAGCAGCAATCGTTACTTTTATAACGTCATTAAATCCGAATAGGACAAGAAGACCTGGAATTGGTGATGCTGTTCCTGGTGCATTATTAACAAGCTGGAATAGCGATGTAATAATACCGGCAAGTGCACCGCCAACGAAGTTTGTTGCATAAATTGGAATTGGATTTGCTGAAACAACATCTGCTTGTGTTAAAGGCTCGATTGCTACAGCGATTGTGTCTTTCTTTGAGCAAATTTTTAGTCGCTTAAAGAAAATAAAGTTCATCGGGGCTGAGGCTGCTACGGCAAGACTACCAATTGCCATTGGTAAACCTGTTAATCCAAGCATTGCAGTTAGTGCCATAGAACTCAGTGGAGAGGTAGAAATAACTGTTATTAATCCACCAAGCATAATACCCATAATGATAGGACTTTCTGTAGTTGCAACTGATATCATAGAACCGATTTTACCAAGTGTTGCGTTAACGAGCGGATCCATAAGCATTGCCATTCCACGTGAGATTGGTGCAGCGATAAATAGGATTGCTAAAAATTCCACACCAGCTGGTAATTTCTTTTCGAGAAATTTCACGACGAAGGCACAAACGTATCCGGCGAAAAATCCTGGTAAAATACCGAATCCACTAGTAGCGATACCAATTAAAACAGCGTATACGGGGGAAACACCGATTGCTAATGCGACTAAAATCGCTGCTGCGACACCGCTCATACTACCAGAAGCTTCTCCTACTGATTGTAAAAAGTCATTATGAAACATTTCTCCACCTATATAACGGTGAAATGCTTCAATAAGAAAACTTGCGATTGCTGCATTAGCTAAAGCGCCCATCGCCTTCATTCCGTAAGGCGCACGGTAACTGAAAAGTGTAAATAGACAAAGTACAACAAGTAATAGTGCTAAACCTTGCAAGATAGCCATTTGAAAACTGTCTCCTTTGATTTTTGTAATAAAAATTCGTATCATTCAATAATAATATAAAAGTGTATGAAACGGAAAAATTTTTTCTTGGGAACTTGCTGTAAGAAAAAATCCCTTACAATAATGTAAGGAAAGTGTAAGACTTTTAGATAGAGTATAGTATGCTCTTTTCCGTATAATACAAGTATAGATATAATACTAGTGAGAAAGAAGTGCAAACAGGAGGCGCATGTATGAAATTGGTAATTAAAGTTTTAGCTGTATTCGCCATCATTTTAGGGGGAACAGCATATTATTTAAACACAAAAACAGAAGGTGTACATGCTTTTGTAGACAACTTCTTTTCAAATAAAGAAATACAAGATTATTATGCGGTTGTAGATAAAGGTGAGAAAAAAGACGGTGAATATTTGTATACATTTAAAGGGTATACAGAGGACGGAAAGCAACAAATTATTAAAAGAATGGTAAATCGTGAATTGCATGCAGGTGCTTTTATAAAAATTTATGCAAAAGGTATGCAAGGAAAAGGATGGGCTGAAATAACGAAAGAGTCAATCCCGCAAAAAGCGTTGCAAAAAATAGAAAAATCATAAAAGGAGCGAATCGTTCGCTCCTTTTTTAGTGCGTTAAAATAGTGATAGATGTATTTTCTTTGTTAGAAATGATTTTGGCATGTCCACCAATTGGAAAAGTAAAAATTGGAGTTGTATGTCCAAAATTTGCATTTGCAATGATAGGAATATGTGCAAGTTCAGGTTTTGAAGAAATCATTTCTTGAATGTCCGCTATCGTACATTCTGCTTCTTTTTGCATTCTTCCTATTACAATACCTGTTATATGTTCAAAATCAGGTTGCTGCATAAGGGAATGTAGATAGCGATCAAAAGTTTTAAGCGTTGATTTTCCTGTTAAACTGTCTTCTTCAAGGAATAAAATTTTGCCCTTTAAGTTTGGCATATATGGTGTGCCTTGTAGTAAATTAAGTGTGCTCATATTGCCACCGATAATTTCTCCTGTCGCTTCTCCCTCTTGAATTGGAACATACCCTTCATTTTTTATAAATTCTCGATTTTCCTGATCCATATACCAAGAATCATCGCTCCACGTTTCCGCCGGAATGATTTCAATAGGCTCATTAGTGGTTAAGCATTGTAAAAAGTAATCGTTTGTATACTCGAGCCCTTTCTCCATTCCAAATGAAGAGAAGTGGGGACCCGAATATGTAACAAGCCCTGTTTTTGTGTAAATTGCATTATTTAAGGCAGTAATATCAGAATAACCACAGAAAAATTTCGGGTTTTTACGAATTAGATCATAATCGAGATGTTTCAATAAACCATTGGAGTTGTATCCGCCAAGTGTCGTCAAAATAGCTTTTACATTAGGGTCTCCAAATGCTTCATGGAGGTCTTGAATGCGGGAAGAAATAGAAGAGGAAGCAAATTGATCTATCTCATCGGCATATTTTGAGAATGTAACTTGAAAGCCCATGTCAGTTAATCTTTTTATAGCAAGTTTTCTATTTTCATTTGAAACAATACTTAAACTACAGGATGGTGAAATCACGCGTATTTCATCACCCTTTTTTAACTTTGTTGGTATCACTGAATTCACCTCTATAATTAAAAGAATATTTAGATTTAAAAAATATTTTATCACATGAAATAAAGTAGAAGTGAATTATTTTTTGAAATGGAGTTTTCCTGATTTTTCAGCAGACAGACAGCGTCTTTTTTTGATATGATAGGAAAAGTGATTTATTATAAGTAGTATTTAATATCTATAACATTTGAAAGGTGTGCAAGACGTGAAGAAACAACTTGCAGGCTTGCCGGTACACGTTCATTTCGTAACAGAAATCCGTGAAGGGGCGAGGAAGGAAACCGTTGCTTTTGAAGCAAATGGTCAATACTATGTAAAAGGTCAAGGTACATATGTAACATTCCAGGAGCCGAACGAACAAGGCGAAGTGAAAACAATTATTAAAATTCAAGATGAACAAGTTCTCATTATGCGTTCAGGTGCTATTTCTATGCGTCAGACGCATGTGAAAGGTGAATGGACAACGGGTACGTATACGAGTGAACTTGGTACGTTTGCACTGCAAACGAAAACTGATAACGTTCTTTTTAAATGGTCGGATGAAAAGAAAAAAGGACAACTCTTCTTAACGTACGCATTGCTTCTAAGTGAACAAGAAGCTGGCAGATATACAATTACAATTAATTTGAAGGAGGCAAAATAATGAATTCCTTAGAACAGGTAAAAGGATTGATTAAAGAAGAAATTCAAGCTGCTGTATTAAAGGCAGAATTAGCGACAGAAGAACAGATTCCAAACGTTGTATTAGAATCTCCAAAAGATAAAACAAATGGTGACTTCTCTACAAATATGGCAATGCAACTTGCACGCGTTGCGAAAAAAGCACCTCGTATGATTGCAGAAGAACTAGTTGCAAACTTCGATAAAGCAAAAGCTTCTATTGAAAAAATCGAAATCGCTGGTCCTGGTTTTATTAACTTCTATATGGATAATAGCTACTTAACAGATTTAATTCCAACAATCGTAAACGCTGGTGAAGCTTACGGTGAAACGAACACTGGTAAAGGTGAAAAAGTACAAGTTGAGTTCGTATCTGCGAATCCAACAGGTGACCTTCACTTAGGACATGCACGTGGTGCGGCAGTAGGTGACACTTTATGTAACGTATTAGCAAAAGCAGGATACGATGTATCTCGTGAGTACTATATTAATGATGCTGGTAACCAAATTCATAACTTAGCTCTTTCTGTTGAAGCTCGTTACATGCAAGCATTAGGTTTAGAGAAAGAAATGCCAGAAGACGGTTACCATGGTGCGGATATCATTGGAATCGGTAAACGTTTAGCTGAAGAGTTTGGTGATCGTTACGCAAAAGCTGATGAAAAAGAAAGCTATGAATTCTACCGTGAATATGGTTTGAAATATGAGTTAGCAAAACTTCAAAAAGACTTAGAGAGCTTCCGGGTTAAATTTGATGTATGGTTCTCAGAAACATCATTATACAAAAACGGAAAAATTGATGCTGCACTTGCTGTATTAAAAGAGCGTGATGAAATCTTTGAAGAAGGCGGAGCAACTTGGTTCCGTTCAATGACTTACGGTGACGACAAAAACCGTGTATTAATTAAAAATGACGGTTCTTACACATACTTAACGCCAGATATCGCTTATCACCGTGATAAATTAGAGCGTGGTTTCGATAAGTTAATCAACATTTGGGGTGCTGACCACCACGGTTACATTCCTCGTATGAAAGCTGCTATTCAAGCGCTAGGTTACGATAAAGAAACACTTGAAGTAGAAATCATCCAAATGGTACAACTGTACCAAAATGGTGAAAAAATGAAAATGAGTAAGCGTACAGGTAAAGCAGTTACACTTCGTGAGCTTATGGAAGAAGTAGGCGTGGACGCAATGAGATACTTCTTCGCGATGCGTAGCGGTGATTCTCATTTAGACTTCGATATGGACTTAGCTGTATCAAAATCTAATGAAAACCCAGTATACTATGCACAATATGCTCATGCTCGTGTATGCAGTATCCTTCGTCAAGGTGAAGAGTTAGGATTAGCTGCAGATGGAGACGTGAATTACAAACTTGTTACTTCTGAGAAAGAAGTAGAGTTACTGAAAAAACTTGGTGAATTCCCAGCTGTAGTTGCGGATGCAGCACAAAAACGTCTGCCACACCGCATTACAAGCTATGCATTTGAATTAGCAGCAGCATTACACAGCTTCTACAATGCAGAAAAAGTATTGAACCAAGATAACTTAGAATTAAGTAAAGCTCGTTACGAGTTAATGAAAGCAGTACGCACTACACTTCAAAATGCATTAGCAATCGTAGGAGTATCTGCACCAGAAAAAATGTAATTAAGAAAAGCGAAAGCGGCTCGTTTAGAATAGGAGGGGGATGGAGCTCCTGACAGAGAGGCGTACTTTGCCTCGGAGGAAGGCGCGAAGCCACCGAGTATTCTAGCAAAGCGGAGCCGATTTTTCGCTTTCAGTAAAAGGCAATCACACGATGTTGTGATTGCCTTTTTGTATGGAGATAATAAAAAAATAAAATTTTATCAAACAAAAGGATAATTTGCGTCGTCTTATATAAATGACAGGAGGCTTATGATGGAAGAAAAGGTAGAAGAATTAATTGATATATATAAGCAGCAAATATATTCCTTATGCTATAAGTTAGCGAAAACGAAAGAAGATGCGGAAGATATTTTTCAAGAGACGTGGATAAAGGTTTTTTCATCAAGGCACCAACTTTCTTATGTGGATAATTATAAAAAGTGGATTACTACAATTTGTGTTCGTACGTTTTATGATTTTTATCGTAAGAAAAAAAGGTGGAAAGATCGAATATTGGATTTGTTTCATAAAGAAGATGGTGGAGAAATAGATTTCGCAGATGAAGTGAATATATCAGAAGAATTTATTCAAAAAGTGGAATCGGAAATGATACGGGAAGTAATACAGTTATTAAATGAAAAATATAAAACGGTACTCGTACTCTATTACTATGAACAATATTCTTACAAGGAAATGAGTGAAATATTAAATATACCGATTGGTACGGTGAAGTATCGTCTCAATTATGCGAAAAAGAAAATGCGAGAACATTTGGAGGGTTTCGTGCATGAAGGAAGATAAATTTGAACAGAAAATAAAGAGCAGTTTAGCGGGAGAGATGATTCCTAGCGAAGAGCTGATAAATCATACGAAACAGAGCGTGCGAAATGCTCGGAAATTAGAAAAGAGATGGGTTGTTTTCATTCATGCTATTTGGATGATTGTATTAACAGTCACCCTAGAGCAGTTTGTTAGTCATTTGGATCATAAAATATCTGTCATTATAACGATAGTTATTATGATGCACCTATACATTCCTATATACGTTGTCATACAGTCATTTTTAAAGAAGGAGTATAAATTACATGATAGAGTTCGCTAATCCATTTGTAGTATTTGAGATAGCTGGGATTACAATGTTTTTGGCTTTTATAGCACTTTTAGTATGTGTAGCATCATGGGTGTATACAGATGCGAAAACGTGTGGAATAAGTAAGTGGTGGAGTGTTATAGCGATTGTATTGCCATTTTTTATTGGAGTTTTGTTATATATGATACGAAGAAGTAACAAGAAAATAGAAGGCGAACATACGATGAAGGTTATGAAAAAACAAAAGATAACATTAGTTGTCATATTTGCAAGTGCGATGTTTGTATTACTTAGCGGCTTTGCTTTTGTTCAAACGCTAGATGATATGTGGAGAGCTGGTGATATATATTTAGAAAATGAGAAGCGAGGGGAGACAAGTTACGAGGCAAAATTCTCATCATGGGATATTGCTGAGAAAGGTATTGAACTTGAGTATGCAAAAGATACAGAAGTAACATTTTCTTATGAAACAGATGCAAAACGTGGTAACTTATGCTTTAGCTTATATGAAAGGAAAGGAGAAGGAGAAGGTATAAGAGAGTTAAAAGAAATCTGTGAATCGAAAAAAGGTACTTTTAAAGCTACATTAAAAGCAAATGAAAAGTATGTATTTAATATAAGTGGTTTAATGGTGAAAGATGGTTTTGTAAAAGTGAATTGGGAAGCAAAATAAAGGGCCCTTGAGAAAGGCCCTTTATTTTATTGGATTGTATAAGTAACAGAAAAACTAACAGGACTATAGTAAACGTAAGGTGCATGAAATTGAACGTACATATTTCCATCTGTTTTTGCAGTGAAAATTCGGCCGTAACCATCAGAATAACGTCCAATAAGGTTATGATTTGAGTCATAAACACTGTAACTAGGAGTTTTGCTGTTAGGTTGAATTGTTAACTCTTGTCCCTTTTGAAGGAAAACAGGTTCTTGTTCAGAACTACCTCCAGTTTGCAAAGAATAAAATTTTGTAAAGCTTTGTTCTTGAGCGGCAGCAGCGACTTTTGTTTCAGGAATAAACGCGGTAGCGCCGGTAATTCCTGCTAAAGTTAACGCACCTGCTAAAATCATTTTTTTCATAATAGAAAAAGCCTCCTTATAAGTTGTAATCGATATTGTTACAGTTAATATTGTATACGATAATGAGTAGGATAAAATATGCTTTTATGCATATATATTTTTTCTCAATAAAAGACCACTGATAAAAATCAGTGGTCTTTTATTGATTAAGCAGCTTTCTGTTCAGTTTGAGTAACAGGTTTTTGAAGCGAGTTATAAACCCCTGTTCCGATAACGTCTAATGCCATTTTCATTCGTTCAGGTGAAATATTTTCTAATACGTTATCTTGAGGTGTATGGTATACCTTCTCAATATGATAGATTAATGGATTCCAACTATCGACACCCATCCAAATAAATAGAGCAGCAGGAATACCAGCTTCAGCAAATGGAACATGATCACTAGAACCGAATTTACCTTGTAGGACGAGGTCATTATTTAGTTGTTTACCTGCTTGCAAGGCAGCATCTGTTACAAAGTTTGTAGAGCCATCAGGTGTCATAGCGTATAAATTCTTTGCTTTATCATAATTTGTTGCAACCATGTCTGCGTTAAAGACACCTAAAATTCGATTGCGTTCTTTTTGGGATAGACTATTAACGTAATAATCGGAGCCAAGTAAGCCAGTCTCTTCAGAACCAAAGGTAATAAACCGAATTTCCTTATCAGTTTCTACATTTTGAAAAGCACGAGCTAGTTCTAATACTAATCCAGTTCCAGAAGCATTATCATTTGCGCCAGGTGCTCCGACAACACTATCATAGTGCGAACTTACAACGACTGCTTTTTCATTACCGGTACTCTTTTTTGGTTTCTTTTTGGCGATAACATTTAGAGATGTTAATTTAGATTCATGTCTCGCTTTTAGGGAAAGAATTGTTGTCCCTTTTTTAGCGATGTCTTCTTTAAATGCATTTCCTTGCGCATAAGCAAGACCAAAGACAGGGATAGATTGCTTTTTCGTTAGGCGGGGATTGAAGGTTTGTCCATAATTTCCGCGTCCGCCAATTAAACTGTATAAAAGAACACCTTTTGCACCTTTGCTAACAGCATTTTCAACTTGTTTATTATAGTCTGTAATTGTCGTTCCTCTTTCAAATAAAACAATTTTACCGTTTACTTCGTTTGGAATATCTTCTAATTTTGTCCCACCTTGAACAAAGATAAGGGGAGCTGTAACAGCTTCTGTAGAAATTAGTGAATTAGGAGCAGCACCAGCTTGCCAATTACGTTTTATTGATAGTGGTGATTCAATGAATCCAACGTACTGATCGGGCACCTGAAATGGCTGATATTCTACTTCATAGCCCATCGATTTAAGCTGCATACCAATGTAACGAGAAGCCCATTCTTCGGATTTTGTTCCACCGGGTCGAGGACCAATTGTTTCAGATAAGAAACGAACATGTTCAATTGCGCGGTTTGGATCAATCTGTTTTGTAATAGATGGAGTTTGTGTAACCTCTGACGTGGAATCCGCTTTTGCTTGCCCAATTGGAGCTAAGCTAACAGCGAGTGATACAGCAAGCAAAGAGCTTACTATTTTTTGTTTCAATGATTTTCTCATTTTTTCCTCTCCTATTCTTCTATTCTCTGTGACTGACAAAAGAAGACGGATAATGACTTTATTTTACCTTCGCGTCTTTTGTTTTTCAATATTCTGACATTGAGAAATAAAAACAATATATGCATATTTGCATATTTTTGAGGAAGATATGTATGCTATCATTTTAAACGAAGGTTCGCTTTCTACTCTGAAAGCTCCTACATTGCATGAATCTAGTGTACCCAAACTTTAGATTATGTAGAGAAATGGAACCACTGTAGGGTTTCATTTCTCATGTTTGAATCAGTTGATGGTAATTATGTTTCCGCATTTCATAATTATTATCAGTGATATATGTAAGGCATCCATATGAAAATAAGAGGCTGTTCAAAGGTTTTCCGTACTTTTGGGCAGCCTCACCCCGTTAAAAGGACGATACTTTATGTATCGTCCTTTTTGTATAAAAAAACATCCAATCAATTGAGAGATTGATTGGATGTAAAAACATTATTAATAATGTTTTTTGCGTTTTGTAGCTAAAATACTTAATAATCCAGCTAGTAGAAGGACGATACCTACTGTTTGTGTAGGGTCTTCTTTATGACCTGTATTTGGAAGGTGTTTATCCGTATTTCGATCATCTTGCTGTTTGTTATCCGTTTCATTTGATGTTTCTTCGGAAGTTCCGTTTTTGTGTTTCTCAGATGTTTCATTGCCTTTGTTTTCTTCTTTATTTGGAGGAGTAACTGGCTTGTCATCTCCACCTGACGAAGATTCAATCTTTTTATTTGAAACTGTAATTTGTAGTGGTGTAGCTTGGGCTTTATCAATTGTAAAGTTTATTGGTGATGCATCTAATTGATAGCCTTTAGGAGCCTGTGTTTCTACTAATTGATAATTACCAGGTTTCAAATCATTTACGATTACTTTTCCGTGTTGGTCTGTTTTTAAACCTTCTCGGATGATTTTTCCATCTTGGTCTAAAATATTGAAAATGGCACCTTCAAGTGTTCCATGGTGATCAATATCAACTTTAGTTAACTCAATTGAACCTGTTGTTAAACTATTTAAAGCTGTAACAGAGGTAATCTGAGATTGTCCTTTCGTAATTGTGAAAGGAATTGGTTTAATGTTTAAATCATAGCCAGTTGGAGCTTTCGTTTCAATGAACTGATAATCTCCTGGGCGTAAATCAGAAACAGAAATCTTCCCATCTTTATCAGTAGTTAAATCAGAATGAACATCTTTACCGTTCATATCTACAATTTTAAAGATAGCCCCTGCAAGAGTAGTACCATCGATGTCATCAACTTTAGTTAATTCAACTGCGCCTTTAGTTAAGCTGTTAGTAGCAGTAACAGAAGCTTTAGCAGTTTGACTCTTTTCAATAGTAAACTTGATAGGATTTTGATTTAAGTCATAATGCTTAGGAGCTTTCGTTTCAATGAACTGATAATCTCCCGGACGTAAATCAGAAACAGAAATCTTCCCATCTTTATCGGTAGTTAAATCAGAACGGACATCCTTGCCGTCCATATCTACAATTTTAAAGATTGCTCCTTCAAGAGTAGTACCATCGATGTCATCAACTTTAGTTAATTCAACTGCGCCTTTAGTTAAGCTATTCGTAGCAGTAACAGAGGCGATTTTTTCTTGGCCTTTTTTAACTGTGAACTTAATAGGTGTTTTGTTTAAGTCATAGTGTTCAGGAGCTTTTGTTTCGATAAACTCATAGTCTCCTGGCGGTAATTCATCCACAACTAAACGGCCGTTTTTATCAGTAGTTAAATCGGTACGAACATCGTGTCCATCCTTATTAACAATTTTAAATACTGCACCTTCAAGTGTTGTGTTTTGCTTGGCATCATCAACTTTAATTAACTCAACACTACCTTTCGTTAAGCTATTAATAGCTGTAACGAAGACATGCTTTGTTTGACTTCTTTCGATTGTGAACTTAATTGGTTCTTCATTTAAGTCGTAATGTTTAGGAGCTTTTGTTTCAATAAATTGATAGTCTCCTGGTTGTAAGTCTTTAGCGATGATTTTTCCGTCTTTATTGGTAACTAAATTCGTACGAATGTCGTTACCGTTCAGATCAGTAATTTTAAATGCCGCACCTTCTAGCATTTCTTTCTTATCTATAGAGTCAACTTTCGTTAATTCCACGCCACCTTTTGTTAGGCCATTCTTAGCAGTAACAGAAGCGTGAGTTAGTTGACTTCTTTCGATAGTGAAGCTAATAGGTGTTTTATTTAAATCGTAATCTTTCGGAGCTTTCGTTTCAATGAATTGATAGTCTCCTGGGCGTAAGTTCGTAGCAGTAATCTTACCATCTTTATCAGTAGTTAAATCAGTGCGAACAATTTTACCTTTCGCATCGATGATGTTAAACACTGCATCAGAAAGTTTTGTATCTGGATTTATATCATCCACTTTTACTAATTCTACAGCACCCTCAGTTAAGCTATTTGTAGCAGTAACTTGGAGCTTTTCTTTTTGGCTTTTCTTAATTGTAAACTTAATAGGTGTACTATCTAATTTATAGTGTTCAGGAGCTTTCGTTTCAACAAACTGATAGTCCCCAGGACGTAAATCAGAAACAGAAATTTTTCCGTGTACATCTGTTGTAAGCTCAGTACGAATGTCGTTACCATTCAGATCAGTAATTTTAAATACCGCATCTTTAAGAGCAGTACCATCTACATCATCCACTTTAGAAAGTTCCGCAGCGCCTTGCGTTAAGCTATTTGTAGCTGTAACGGAGATAGGATCAGCTTGGCTCTTTGTAATTGTGAATGGAATCGGCTCTTTGTTTAAATCGTAGTGTTTCGGAGCCGTTGTCTCGATGAATTGATAATCACCAGGACGTAGGTCAGAAACGCTAATTTTACCTTGTTGATTCGTAACAAGATTTTTGCGAATTACAGTACCATTCATATCCACAATTTTAAATACTGCGCCTTCAAGAGTAGTGCCATCGACGTCATCCACTTTAGAAAGTTCCACGCCGCCTTTTGTTAAACTATTTTTCATAGTAACGGTAGCAATATCTTTTTGGCTTTTTTCAATTGTAAATATAATTGGTTTTTTGTCTAAATCATAGTGTTCAGGAGCCGTTATTTCAACGAATTGATACGTACCAGGACGTAAGTTTTCGATAACGATTTTACCTTCGCTGTTTGTTTTTAAATCTGTTTTAAGTACTTTGCCATCTTGATCCAGTAAATTAAATACCGCATCAGCAAGTTTTGTTTGAGTGTTTAAATCATCAACTTTAAGTAATTCGATACTACCTTGTTTTAAGCTATTTGTAGCAGTTAAAGAAATAGCTTTCTTCTGTCCTTTTTCAATAGTAAATTTGATTGGTGTTTCATCTAAAACGTAATGCTTAGGAGCTTTCGTTTCGATAAATTGGTAATCACCAGGACGTAGGTCGTTAATTTCGATTATTCCTTGTTCATTTGTAACAAGGTCTTTATGAACTACATCACCGTTCATATTAACAATTTTAAATACTGCATCTTTAAGAACAGTGCCATCAACATCGTCTACTTTAGAAAGTTTAACTGCACCCTTTGTTAAAGCATTTGTAGCAGTGATATGAAGAGTTTCAGTTTGGCTCTTTTTAATTGTAAATACGATAGGTTTTTTATATAAATCGTAATGTTCAGGAGCAATTGTTTCAACGAATTGATACGTACCAGGACGTAGATTTTCAACAACAATTTTACCTTCAGCATTTGTTTTTAGGCCTTCTTTAACTAGCTCTCCGTCTGCATCTAATAAATTAAATACGGCGTTAGCAAGTTTTGTAGTTATATCAATATCGTCAATCTTTGTTAGTTCAACGCTACCGTTTTTCAAAGCATTTTTGCCTGTAACATTGATCTCTTTCGTTTGACTTCTTTCAATTGTAAATGGAATCGTTGTTTCATCTAATACATAGTGCTCAGGAGCTTTTGTTTCAATGAACTGATAGTCTCCAGGGCGTAAATCAGAAACAGAAATTTTACCGTGTTTATCTGTAACAAGATTCGTATGAACTTCCTTACCATTCATATCAACAATCTTAAAGATTGCACCTTCGAGCATCGTACGATCGATGTCATCAATTTTTGTTAATGTTACTGCACCTTTCTTTAAACTATTAGTAGCAGTAACAGTAATATTCTCTTTTTGACTTTTTTCGATAGTGAACGGAATAGGGTCTTTGCTTAAGGTATAGTCTTTTGGAGCTTTTACTTCAATAAATTGATAGTCTCCAGGACGTAAATCAGAAGCAGAAATTTTACCGTTTTTATCAGTTGTTAAACCTTTGCGAATTACCTTTTTAGTATCATGAGCGTCAACGATTATAAATTCTGCACCTTCAAGAGTAGTGCCATCAACATCATCAACTTTTGTTAAAGTGACGCCACCTGTAAGTAAACTATTTTTTACAGTAACAGGGATAGGAAGATCTTCCTTACTACCTTTTTTAATTGTGAACTTAATAGGTGTTTTGTCTAATTTATAATGTTCAGGGGCTTTTGTTTCGATAAATTGATAATCCCCTGGTGCTAAATCAGGAATAACTAATACTCCGTAATCATCTGTTGTTAAATCTTTCATAATTTCTTTGCCAGTTGCATCTTGCAATGTGAATACAGCGCCGGCAAGAGCTTTACTACTTTCCACATCATCTTCTTTAATAAGTTTAACTTTTCCTTTCGTTAAACTATTTTTAAATGTAAGTGGAAGGAGTTTTTGTTGTCCTTTTTCGATTGTAAATTCAATTGGTTCTACATTTACATCGTAATAAGTTGGAGCCTTTGTTTCGATAAGCTTATAGTTACCAGGACGTAAGTCATCTACAACTAGCATTCCTTTACTATTCGTAACAAGGTCCGTACGAACATCTTCATTAGTATCTCTATTAACGATTTTAAATACTGCACCTTCAAGTGTTTCCTTTTCATCTGCAGCATTCACTTTTGTTAACTCAATACCGCCTTTTGTTAAGCTGTTTTTAGCGGTAACAGTAGCCTGAGTTGTTTGACTTTCTGTAATCGTAAATTTAATTGGTTTTGTATTTTTGTCGTAATACTTCGGTGCTGTTACTTCGATAAATTTATAATCGCCAGGGCGTAAGCCAGTAGCGATAGCTTTACCATCCGCACCAGTTTTTACATTTTCGCGAATAACTTTCTTTTCATCATTTGCATCAACAATTTTAAATACAGCGCCTTCAAGAGCTGTACCATCGATATCATCAACTTTTGTTAATTCAACATCTCCTGGTTTTAAAGCATTTTCAGCTTTCACAAGTAGAGTTTCTTTCTGACTTCTATCGATTGTAAATTCAATAGGTTCTGCTCGTAAAACGTAATGTTCAGGAGCAGCTATTTCAATAAATTTATACGTACCAGGACGTAGGTTACTAACTTTAACTTTACCGTGTTTATCAGTAGTTAAGTTAGTGTGAGGGGAAACGTCATTATTATTTGTATCGACAAGTTTGAATACTGCACCTTCTAGTGGTTTTTTCTCACCAAACTCATCAACTTTTAATAATTCAACCTCGCCCGTTTTTAAGCTATTATTTGCCGTAACAGTAGCAAGAGCTTGTTGGCTTTTATCAATTGTAAACTCGATAGGGTTTGTACTTAATGTATAATCCTTAGGAGCTTCTGTTTCGATAAATTTATAAGCACCAGGCTCTAAATCTTTAACGGTAACTTTTCCATCTGAACCTGTTTTTATATTTTCACGAATTACTTGTTTCTCGTCATTCGCATCGACAATTTTAAATACAGCACCTTCAAGGGCAGTGCCATCGACATCATCGACTTTCGTTAAAGTGACACCACCTTTAATGAGATGATTTGTCGCTTTAACAGTAAGTGCTTTCTGTTGGCTCTTTTCAATTGTAAATTTAAGTGGTTTTTTATCTATTTCATAATGTTCAGGAGCTTTCTCTTCAACAAATTGGTACTCTCCAGGAAGTAAATTTTTCGCTTCGATTTGTCCGTTACCATTTGTCGTTAATTTGGTATAACCAGGAATTCTTTTGTTATTTCGGTCCCGTACACTAAATACTGCACCTTCTAAAGTATTACCCTCTTTATCAACTTTTGTTAGGATAACTGAGCCTCTAATCAAGTTGTTTTGGGCCTCTTTATTAATTACTGTTGTTTGATCTTCCTCGATTGTAAATTCAATAAGTCGATCATCTAATTGATAATGTTCAGGAGCCTTTATTTCTTTTAAGTAGTAAGTTCCTGGTTTTAAATTATCTACAGTAATTTGTCCTTTATCATTTGTTATTAATTCTTTATGTTCAGGAATGACATTATGGTTTTGATCAAGCAGAGAGAAAACTGCATTTTTAAGCTTTTCTTTGTTATGAGCATCAGTCTTTGTAAGTACTACTTTTCCAACAAATTTCTCGTTTTTAAGAGTATATGTTGTAGTTTCTTCTGCACCAAGCTTAACAAGTTTACCTGCTTTTAATTCTTTACTAATGACATAGCCATCAAGAGTTTTCATTTCTCTAAGCAGATATTCATCGCGTTTTAAGTTGTTAAACTGAGCGATACCATTGTCGTCTGTTGTAATTGTTCGAATAGCAGTTGTACCTGTGCGATCGAATAAAGTAAATACTACGCCAGATAAAATTTTATTTGGATCTGCATTATCTACTTTTTTAATTTGAAGGTTTCCGCGTCCCTTAGTAGCAGAACCGCCTCCAGATCCAGAAGATACTTTAACTACTATTTCTTCAATTTTTTCAGTTTCTGTTAATTTTAAACTATTACCAGTAATCTTCGCTTTATTGCTTACCTTTTCATTATTGTCTGCATTAATGAGTGAACGGTATTCTAAAATATAAGCTCGATCAATAGTATGAAGAAATTCAATTGTAAATTGTTGTTTCCCCGTATTGTTGTCTGTTGTTATTTTGAGTTTATAGTCTTTTCCTTCTTTTAATTCGTTTGTTGTATCTTTCGTTAAAGTGCCATCCACGGCTACTGTTGTCCCATATAGGTGGAATGACTTTTCATCGAGAATTTGATTGTCTGTCGGATCGTCTGTTACGACAGCATTTTCAATCGTTGATTGACTTGCATTAATAGAAACGCTCCAATCAATGTACTTGTCATTTTGTTTTGCTTTTTTCGTAACGCCGCTACCACCATTTTTGATCTCGAATGCACCATGAATATTGGCGATAGTTTCCGATCCATCTTTTAATTTGGCGTAATTATCATAGCGCTTATTAATTTCTTCACCTGCAAGTGAAGTTTTAAAGCTGATATGGTACGCTGTTTTAATTTCATTTTTAAAATGAATCGTTAATGTATTTTTATTATCTTTCGTTGCATTTTCTACCGTATATTCGTCAGGGGAAACAAGTGCCCCTAATTTATAACCGTCTGCACCACCAGTTAATTCCATATGATGAATCTCAATGGAGTCTGGTATAAGTTTTTGATTGTTTTCTAGTACGTCAACGATAGAAGGGTCTTTAATAGTCCTGTTATTATAGTTAAACCCTATGTCCCATTTGATTTCTTTCGTTTGGGCATTGTAAGAACCGTATTTAAATCCGTTTCCTTTTGTATAGCCGTCAGGATTGAATCTATCATGAGATTTACTATTTTTATCGTTCCCATTTATATCTTTCCATGATAACTCAGCTGTATTTTTGAATGATTTATTATCATCCTTTTTAGATAGAGTCTCGTAATTAAAGTCTGTTGTGTACGTGATGGTTAAAGTTTTATCCATATTAGACTTATAACTACCAGCTAGTGTTACTTTGAATCCGTCAGCTGTTACATCAAGTGTGTAATCAGAGTCTAATTTCAGTTCAGTTGATCCATCAGTAATTTTGAAACTATCTTTTTGTAATGTAAGTCCACTATAGTCAAACGTATCAGTGATAACAGCATCATTTAACACGTAATTGTTATCATTTACAATAATTGTCCATTTCGTTGTTTTCTTATTGTAATCTGTATCGTTTGCATTTTTATTATGTTTCTTTATGATGTTTTGTTGTTGTAATGTAACTTTGTTTGTTTTACTCCATTTTCCATCTGCAATAATTGTATTTTCGATTTCGCCATCTTGTATAACATCATTCTTGGCTTTCGATGTATAAGTAATAACATAGGCACTATTAATATCTTCATTAAATTGTAAATCAAATCCCTCATCGGTTTCTTTTACAGTAAAGTTTGTGGCGTTGTCACCTGTAACAAGTTTTCCGTTATTATCATAAGAAGCATTTTTAACCACGATAGAACTTGCATCAACTTTATGAGATTTGTCCAAGATGTCTTTTAAAAGCGCATCAGATTGTTTAATATCTCTTTGATCACCGTTGAAAGTAATTGTCCATTCAATTGTTTGTGTTTTTGGATTATATTTACTAGTTTTCTCTAGATGTGTACCGCGTGAAACAGTTACAGTTGCATTTGCGGATACATCTCCTTGATTCTTGCTGGATACTTTTGCTTCATTTTTGAAACTAGTAACACTTTCGTCAGTAATTTTTGTCGCATATTCAATTTGATATGCTTTTTTCGTTTCATTTTTAAAAGCGATATTTAATTTATCGGAGGATGAAGTGAGTGTATATTCTTCTTTACTAACTTCGGCTCCACGAGTCGTTTTCCCGTTAATATCTACTTCTAACTCATAAACCTTAATAGAATCTTCATTGAGACTGGCTCCATTTGGAATATTGTCTTGGAAGACAGCGTTTGTAAGAATGTCTTTTGTTTTGTTCATTTCGACTGTCCAATTGATTTGATTCGTATTAATCGGTCTATCAGGTATACCTTTTTTATTCATAGATTTCTTTACATTAGGTTTGAAATCAAGCTCGATAATAACGTCTTGTTCTTTAATTGGGAAAGGAATTTTTTGTTCCGTAGTCCCTTTAATTTTTGTTTTATTGAATTCCGTACCAACTTTTAAATGACCATCTATATTAGGATTGTCTTCAACGTACTCGTTAAAAGTCATAGTTACTTTTCCGTTTAAGTCAACAACGAACGTCCCAATTTCATGTCCTGTTCCATCAACTAAAGGCTGTGTAATGGTGTTGTGGACGATAAAATATTCCGGAAGTTGGAAAATATAGTAATCTCCCTTTTTTACTTTTAATGATTCTAAAACTTCCCATGTAAAATCGATATTGGCAGCAGAATCAGGATTTGGACGATTATCTGTATCATTAAATGGTTTTCCGTCTTTATCTGTTAATTTTACGCTTGTTAAAATATTTTCTTTAATTTGCTTAGGTGATGGGTCTGGATTTTCAACAGGTTGCCCTGTTGTGTTATCACCAGGGTTCTCAGTAGGTTGCTGTGTCCCGCCATCTTTTGGCTGTTCCGTAGGCTGCTGAGGATTCCCGTCTTTCGGCTGTTCCACAGGTTGCTGAGTGTTCCCGTCTTTTGGTTGTTCCGCAGGTTTCTGCTGTGTCTCACCATCTTTTGACTGTTTCGCAGGCTGCTGAGGATTCCCGTCTTTTGGTTGTTCCGCAGGTTTCTGCTGTGTTTCACCATCTTTTGGCTGTTCAGTAGGTTGCTGTGCGTCACCGTTCTTTTGCTCTTCGGTAGTCTGCTTAGCATCATCACTATTAATAGTAGGTGAAGTAGGGTTATCTACTTGAACAGGAACTGAGATAGTCTTAGCTACTGTACCTAGAGGGAAAGTGAGTGGGACGGCTTTTATGCCAGGTTTTAAATCTGGATTGAATACAGTGTCAAATTTAATTTTTCCCTTAACACCTTTTGAATCTTTTACTGAATCGTTAAAGACTATTTTCATTTTGTTATCGTTTGCCGTAACAAAATATTGACCAATAATTTGTTGATCTGCCATCAAGTTTCCTTGTTGGTCATTTTTTACTTTTAATGCGTTAGGTATTTGAAGAACTGTTGCATCTTTTTCTTGTGCAATTTGATGATCTTTTATTGACCAAGCATATTCTAGGTGAATGATTGATCCTGCATTTATTAAGTTTTTAGGATTTAATGCTTCGTCAATAATATGATTCGTTGCATCTTTCATTTCAACAGTGTCAAATAAGGAATCTCCTGTTAAGGTTTCCGCTTTTACTTGATTGTATGGAAAACTAGCAAGTTGCGAAAATAGTACGAATACAATTAAACATACATTGAAAAGTTTTTTCATTTTTCCTCCTCTGAACATTCATTTGTCCATTGGGGACTTATTCCACATGAACAAATGGAATATAAAAAGTATTTTTTATAAGCTATTTACTTTTTGCTATCCCTCCGTTTCTATACGCGTTCTCAGACAAGTAGGATTATGTTCAAAGTAATATTATTTAACGTAAAACAAAATGTATATTTACACAGTTCTGTGGAAATATACACAATTCGACAAAAAATGTCGAAAAAAATACTGATATTAAAGAATGATATCAGACCTTTATATGTGAGATAGTTTTCATGTATATCTAGTAAAAAAGAATGGTTATAAAGGTAAGTTTTACGATACATACTAACCAATGTAGTGTATCCCTTTGTGAAGGCTTATTTTTGCCTTAAAGTTATGTGGAGATAAAAAGCTAGATAGGGTTGGTTTTGGTCAGAATGAAGACAATATGTACTTTGAAAATAGTCATTTATTTTGTCTAAAGAGAGTTGTGCGATTAGTGGACCGAAGTTGAAAGATGATAGTTTCTTACATTGTTAGAGGAATATAAGAATTACAGAATATTCGACTAACACGTTACTACGGTCATTTTTGAGACTGTTTAAACAATAAGAAAGAAGGTGTTTTACTCCTTAGTTACAATATCTTTTTAGTAAAGATAAGCTTAAGTAACCTCCGCTAAAGATTATATACTTAAATGATAAAGAGTTCAACAGTAGTTCACATATTTTCCCAAAAATAAAAACGGCTGTTTTATGTGGAATAAATCTACAAAACAGCCGTTTTTGGTATTAGATTTCTGTTAAAATTATTGGTTCGCCGCGCGTTACGACAACGGTATGTTCACATTGTGCAACAAGACTTTTATCAGGTGTAACGAATGTCCAGCCGTCGTCACCACGTTCAATAATATGATCAGCTTTCATAGAGATGAACGGTTCTACAGCGATAACAAGACCGTCTTTTAGAAGCGCATTATCCATTGGATCATAGTAACTTAAAATGTGATTTGGTGCTTCATGTAAGCTAAGACCAATGCCGTGACCAGTTAAGTTTTGAATAACATTGTATCCACTTTTATGTGCAAAGTTTGAAACAGCACGACCAATTTGATTTTGTTTTGAGCCAGCTCTAACCTTTTTCATTGCTGCCCAAAATGCATCAACCGCTGCTTGGCAAAGCTTTTCTTTTGCTTCGTCTTCTCCAAGAACAAATGAGATACCTGTATCTGCATAATAGCCATCAAGTGCAGCAGATACATCGACGTTTACTAAGTCGCCTTCTTTTAATACGCGATCTCCTGGAATACCATGAGCAACTTCCTCATTTACACTAATGCAAGTTACACCTGGGAAATCATATTCTTTTTCAGGTGCAGAAATAGCACCATGCTCATCTAATACTTTTTTACCGATCAAATCAAGCTCTTTCGTTGTCATACCTGGCTTCGCTTCTTTTTTCATTTCTTCACGTGCAAGCGCAACGATGCGGCCGATTTTTCGTAAGCCTTCTAAATCTTGTTCATTACGAATAATCATGAAAACCACTGTCCTTCCTCGAATATATATCTTAACCGATTGTATCATGTTTATTTTCGTCCTGCTACTCGCTTGCGGTATGCAGCTTGATTCCTCTCATAAAGAATACATGACAATTGTCATATCGATGTCATGACGCATCATACTGTTTCCTAAGTTTTCCAAGTAATACAATGTAAATATAAGAAACAGCGGGGGTGGAGAGATGGAAAAGATTATTGAAGTAAATGGTGTTTCTAAAACATTTAAACATAAAAACGCAGTAAATAATGTTTCATTTCATGTAAATAAAGGGGAAATAGTAGCGTTACTTGGTCCGAATGGTGCGGGGAAAACAACGACGATGTCGATGATGCTTGGATTAAAGGACCCGACAGAAGGTAAGGTCTCTATATTTGGAAAGAGTCCAAAGCATAGAGATGTTCGTAATAGCCTCGGTGCGATGCTGCAAGAAGTAAGTGTCATTGATAGTATTACGGTGGAAGAGGCAATCGAGTTATTCCGTAGTTATTATACGAATCCTATAGCGAAAGAAACGTTACTGCAGTTATCAAATTTAGAATCAGAGCGAAAGCAAAGATGTGAGAAGTTATCAGGTGGGCAAAAAAGAAGGTTGAATTTTGCGCTTGCACTTGCGGGAAATCCAGATTTGTTATTTTTAGATGAGCCGACAGTCGGAATGGATATTACGTCTCGAAGAATGTTTTGGGAAACGATTCGAAAGTTAGCAAGTGAAGGGAAAACAATTATTTTAACGACGCATTATTTAGAAGAAGCAGATGCTTTAGCAAATCGTATCTTATTATTTGCGAACGGAAAGATTATCGCAGATGGTACACCAGACGAAATGAAAGCGACGATTTCGCGAAAAACAATCACATTTTACTCGAAGGAAAGCATTCCTACAAAATTACTAAAGGGATTACCAAATGTAACAGAAGTTAAGTCAAACGAAGGACGCTTCATTTTAACAACAGAGGATACGGATGCAACTTTAAAAGCCATTTATCAAAGGAGTTTACCTGTAACAGATGTTTCAGTTGAACGTGGAAGCCTTGATGAAGCATTTGAACAGTTCGTCGCAAATCAGAAGGGGGAAATCGCATGAGAGCGTTATGGATGCAGTGTAAAATAGAAATTTTACGTACATTTCGCAATAAATTATTTATCTTTTTCTCATTATTAATGCCTGTTATGTTTTACTACATTTTCACAAATGTTGTTCAAGTACCACAAAACGGAGATGCGTGGAAAGCACACTATTTAATTTCGATGGCAACTTTCAGTATTGTAGGGACTGCACTCTTTAGTTTCGGTGTGAGACTTTCTCAGGAAAGAGGGCAAGGATGGACACATCTTTTGAAAATCACACCACTTCCAGAGGGTGCGTATATAACTGCTAAAATTATTGCCCAAACAGTGGTGAATGCTTTTTCAATCTTAGTTATTTTTATAGCAGGGATATTGATTAATCATGTTGAGTTAACAGTAGGGCAATGGATTGGTGCGGGGTTATGGTTATTGTTAGGGGTAACACCATTTTTAGCATTAGGAACAGTAATAGGTTCCATTAAGAAGGCGGACGCAGCTGCTGGCTTAGCAAATATCTTAAATATGAGTTTAGCTATAGTTGGCGGGTTATGGATGCCGATTGAAGTATTCCCCAAAATATTAAGAACGATTGGTGAATGGACACCGACATACCATTTCGGAAGTGGTGCGTGGGATATTGTAGCTGGAAAATCAATTGGATGGGAAAATATCGCGGTATTAGGAGGTTATTTCCTTATATTTGTTGTAGTATCAATATATATAAGAAAAAGACAGGAAGCGGTATAAATGATAGAGAAGAAGAGGATTGAGATTTTTCCGAAACATATGGGATTCTTCCCGTATATGTGGTTTGTTTATCTATTATTTCCAATTTATCACTTAGCGCAGGCATCAGGATGGAAGCTTGTAATAGGAAGCGGTATGTTGATAATTTTTATCGTCACATACCGTCAGCTTTATTTTGTTCAGAGGACGTTTGTTTTTTGGGCGTGTATTCAAATGGTACTCATCTTTTTATTTGCTTTATTTTATAATCCTTTTATGATATTTTTTGGCTTTTTCACAGCAAGTGCGATGGGATTTGCGCCAAATAAGAAAGTATTTCGAGTGCTGTTATGTTCGTTAGTTATAATGCTTGGAGCATTTTTATTTGTAAATATGAGTCAACTAACAACTACAAGTTTAGTAAATATCGTTCCGATGTTTATTTTAATGCTTCTTACGCCATTTGGTATGCGCAATTTTAATCAGAAAAAGATGTTAAGAAATCAATTAGATGAAGCAAACGAGCAAATTAAAGACTTAGTAAAACGTGAAGAACGGCAGCGGATTGCAAGAGATCTTCATGACACATTAGGGCATACGTTATCTCTTATTACTTTGAAAAGCCAGCTCGTTGAGAAGTTAATTGTGAAAAATCCAGAGCGTGCAAGTGCGGAAGCGAAGGAAATTACACAAACGTCTCGTACAGCCTTAAAACAGCTGAGAGAATTAATTTCTGATATGCGTATGATTACGGTAGAAGAAGAGCTAGAGCAAATAAAAGCGATCTTACAAGCAGCTAATATTGAATTAGAAGTGAGGCAAGAAGCCAGCTCGAGTTCGTTATCACCAATTGAACAAAATATTGTCGGGATGTGTTTACGTGAGGCTGTTACGAATGTTGTAAAACATAGCAAGGCAACGCGGTGCACAGTTTCTGTATTAGAATCGCAAGGTGAGCTGATTTTGAAAGTAAAAGATAACGGAATCGGTTTAACAGATCAAAATCATGATGGAAATGGTATCCGCGGCATGAAAGAACGAATTGCTCTTATTGATGGATTTGTTGAACTAGGTACAATCAATCCAGGGACGTTGTTAACAGTAAAAGTTCCAGTTGTAATTAGAACAGGAAAAGATGAGGTGAGGGCATGATTCGAATTATTATTGCAGAAGATCAACGGATGCTTCGTGGTGCATTAGGGGCCCTACTTGATCTAGAAGATGATATCGAAGTAATTGGGCAAGCGGCAAACGGGGAAGAGGCGCTAAAATTAATTGAATCGTTAAAACCGGATATAAGTATTATGGATATTGAAATGCCGATTCAAAGTGGATTAGATGTTGCTGAAGCGTTAAAAAAAGAAAAATCATTATGTAAAGTAATGATTTTAACAACATTTGCACGTCCGGGATATTTTGAAAGAGCAATGAAAGCTGGTGTGCACGGCTATTTATTAAAGGATAGCCCAAGTGAAGATTTAGCGGCAGCAATTCGTAATGTAATGAAGGGGAAACGAGAGGTCTCCCAAGATTTAATGTTTGGCTTATGGCAGGAGCAAAATCCGTTGTCAGATCGCGAAAAGGAAGTATTGTTGCTTGCGAAAGAAGGAAAGACGGCAAACGAAATTGCGAAGGCACTTTATCTTTCGCCGGGTACAGTACGTAATTATATTTCTGAAGTATTAGCGAAGCTCGATGCGAAAAATAGAATTGAGGCAATTACAATTGCGGAAGAAAAGGGTTGGATATAAAAAGAAGGTTACCTATGAGAGGTAACCTTCTTTTTATAATTATTGTATTTCTATTACTTGATTTACTTTTTGTAACGACTTGTAACCATGTGCTTCAAATGCCTTTGCAAATTCATTTGATACGGCAGTGCCATATAAATCTTTTGCAGCTTGTACGATATGAGATTGAAGTGATTCAAAGTCTTCAGCGGAAGTTGCGTAATTTTGCAATGCACGCATAACAACTTTACTTACTTTTTCATTACCTTGTTTTTGAACAGCAACACCGTTATATGTTTTACCTTCAGCTAATTGATATAATACGTGACTAATAATACCAGAATTCACGTGTGATTCTTGATTATTACCATCGTTATAGAAATCTTGTAAATTTGTATATAGTTTATGGCCGCCGTCACCAATTTCCCCTGGGATATCACGAATTGTTAGGCCGCCTAATGTATCGCCCATAATCCAGTTTCCCTTATCTTTCTTTACGTAATATTCGATTTGTGTACCCCAGAAATCTGCTAATCCCTCGTTTAGTGCAGATGTTTCAGCACTTGGATATCTCACGACTTTATTTTTCGTCGTGCCACTGAATACAGCATGTCCAAATTCATGAGCTGTTACATCAAGAGCTGATGTTAGTTTTCCGTCTAAACCATCACCAAATACCATTTGGTTCCAAGCAGGATGCCAAAACGCATTTACATAGTCTTCTTTTACACCATCACTAACTTCAGTAGAATCAAAACCGTGTACACTAGCAACAACTTTTGAATCTTTATTGTCGTAACTTTTTAGATTATGTTCTTTCTTAAAGTAATCATAAATATCACTCATGTTCTTCATAGCGCCCGCGGCTTCTTTATCTGCAAAATTAGGAGTGCTACTTGAAATTAGTGTCCCTGGATAACCAGCTTGACTATATCCCCCGAGGGAATCGGCGTAGTTTGCATTATAAATATAAATACCATTTCCGCGTGATAAATCCGCTAAATAAAATTTTCCATCGGTTCCTTTGGCAATATTGAAAGAGATGTTTTCTTGAAGTGCATTTTTCCCAGTTCCTTGCTCACTTGCAGGGGATAATCTAGGTGATGTTACTTGATTTATAGTCTTATTCTCTTTGTTTTTAATGAATTTTTCTTGGAAAAGTACTTCGCCAGTTTTTAGATCAACGATAGCATTGCCATTTATAATCTGTTCATTGTTTTCATAAGTAAATGTAATAACAGTTGCGAATGTATAATAGCCATCTTTTTTCTTATAAACAACGGTTTCGCTAGAGAATTCTGTCTCAACTGCATCACTTGGAATTTGAACTATATCGCGTAATTTAGATTTTACTTCATTTTTCGACAAAAAATTTGTTATAGTAAGATTAGGTTGTTGATTTAAATTTTGAACAACTTTACCACTAACAGTTGTGATCACTCCATTTTTATCTACTTTTACAATGAGATCTTGGCCATATACTTTATAGTTTTTATATGTTTGTGCAAGGCGAACTTCGGTTTGATTTTCTTTGGTTTCTTTATTTGTAGGTTGGAAATCTACATTTTTTTCAGTAGTGACTTGTTCTTGTTGAGCTTTCGCCCCATTTACCTCACCCTTTAAATACTTTTTAGCAATATTTTCTTTCGTATCATTTTGAGGTTGTGTTAATTTCCCGATTGTTAAACCAGGCTGAGCAATTTCAACTTTGACTGCACTTTTGTCTAATTCTTGAGCATGAATAGCTTCTGTTGATAAAGGACAAAGAAGACCGAATGTAACGAAAGCACTAGCAAGTTTTCTATAATTCATCTATAACACTCCTAATCTATTATTGTATGTGAGATGAATTGTATGAAAAATTTGCCGAATTTTATATATATTATGCATTATTTCATATCAAAAATTGTCGAATTCACATTATTGTAGTGGTATGACAACTTAACAAATTAGATTGTTATAATGGGATGGTGAGTAAGTATGCACGCAGAGAAATTAGGAAGTGAAATTAAGAAAATTAGAGTGTTGAGAGGATTAACACAAAAACAGTTATCCGAGAACATATGTCATCAATCGGAAGTGAGCAGAATTGAATCGGGTGCAGTATACCCAAGTATGGATATATTGCAAGGTATTGCAGCAAAATTACAAGTTCCCATTATTCATTTTTATGAGGTACTCATTTATTCCGATATTGAGAGGAAAAAGCAGTTAAAAGATCAAATCATTATGCTTTGTAAGCAAAAGAAATATAAAGAAATTTATAATAAAGTATGGAATGAGTTGAAAAAGGAAGAATATCATCCTGAGTTTCAGCAATTTCTTCAATGGCAATATCATGTAGCAGCGTATGTATTGAAGAAAAGTGATTATGAATATTGTATTTTAGAATTAAAAAAATTGTTAAATCAACAATTAACTGGGATTGATGTGTACCAAAATCTTTATATAGAGAATGCAATTGCAAATATTTATGCTGAAAATGGTTACTTTAAGAAGGGCATGGAGTTATTTGAAGGTATATTAAAGCAATTAGAAGCATTACCTGAAAATAAAGAGTTTGATGTGAAGGTAAGACATAATTATGCGAAAACATTATACTTAGATAATCAATATGAAGGGGCTCTTTATCAAATAAATAAAGCTATTGAAATATCGTGTCGAATTAATAGTATGGCATTGATTGGGCAGCTATACTATCAAAAAGGTGAATGTTTAGAAAAGCTAGGCTATGATGAGACAGAGAGTGAAGAAGCTTATGAAAAGGCTTATTTCTTTTTTGATATATTAGAAATGCATACGTATAAAGAAAAATTTATGAAAAAAATGACGAAATAAAATAACGCAAAAACTAAATATGCATAATTGCATAATGTATGGATAAATTTTCATGATATATTAAAAGAAAAAATGTGGGTGATGGAATATGAAGAAACTACTTATCGGTAGTCTATTAACGTTAGCAATGACATGGGGTATTTCATTAGCGGATACAGCTTTAGAGAAAAGCCAAGTAATTTCTCATGATGATCAAGAGGTACAATTAGCTTCAGATATGCCTTTTGAGTTTTAAAAAAACAACCGTCTTATTTAGACGGTTGTTTTTTTATGGAGTAACATCCAAACGTCTTTACTAGAAACAGGTTTGCTAATAAAGAATCCTTGAATGTGATCACAATTTTGTTTATGTAAAAATTCCCATTCTTCTTCTGTTTCTACACCTTCTGCAATCACTTCTAAATTTAATTCTTTTGATAGTGTAATAATGGAAGAGACAATTGCTTCTTCTAAAGGACTAGTTGTAATTCCACAAATAAACTCTCGAGCAATTTTTAATGTGTTGATTGGATATTTTGTTAAATAAGCTAAAGAACTATAACCAGTTCCAAAGTCATCGATTGAAATTTGAATACCGAGATTTTGAAGTTGTTCTAGTTTTGCAACTACAGATTGATTTTGATTAATTGCGATGCTTTCCGTAATTTCAATATCTAGTGCTTCTGGTTTCAGTTCTGTTTCTTCCAACACCTTTGAAATAGTTGGGATTAAATCTGCATGGTTAAATTGAACAACAGATAAATTCACACCAACTTTTAAGTAAGAAAAACCTTGATTATGCCATCTTTTTGCCTCTAAACAGGCAGTACGTAAAATCCAATTACCAAGTTCAATAATAAAACCAGTTTCCTCTGCTAGGGGGATAAATTGGGCCGGAGATACGATACCGAGTTTTGGATGCTTCCAACGTATTAATGCTTCAAAACCGATAATTTGTTTTGTTTTTGTGCTTACTTGTGGCTGGTATTCAAGGAAAAATTCATTTTGTTGTAATGCTTTTGAAAGTTCACCTTCTAAGAATTGAATTTCATTTTGAGCGATACTCATTTCTTTTGAGAAGAAAACAAATCTGTTTTTTCCATTTGCTTTCGCACGGTACATAGCCATATCAGCATTTTTCATTAACTCATTTACATCAGTTCCATAATCAGGGTACATCGCAATTCCGATACTTGGTGTAATAGAGAGTTCTTCGCCTTGAATGAAGAATGGTTTGTTTAAAATAGTTAAAATCTGTTCAGCTATAAAAATTGCACTTTTTTCTGAGTACATTTCTGGTAATAGAATTGTAAACTCATCTCCACCTTGGCGAGCGACGACATCTTTTGAACGCAAGCAACCGCGTAATCTTTTTGCTACTTCAATTAATAATAAATCTCCGACGTCATGACCAAGTCTATCGTTAATTTTTTTAAATCGATCTAAATCAAGGAATATGACGGCGACATCATTTGCGTTAGTTTGGGCTGTATTTAAAATGGCTTTTAAATCTTTTTCGAACTTTCGGCGATTTGGTAATCCAGTAAGTGCATCGTGAAAGGCTAAATGTTCTACTTGTTTTTGTTTTTCATATAAAGTGGTAATATCACGCGCTATCCCAAACATTCCGACCACTTCTTTGTTTATAAAAGTAGGGATAAGTGTAATATGGAGATAATAATAATAGCCTTCTTGTTCTTTTGTACGAACTTCTAACGTTTGTGGCCTACCTTCCTTTGTAATTTGTAAAGCCTTCTTTAGTAGTTCGTGGTCTTTTGAATCAATGAAGTGTACCAGAGAATAGCTTGCCACTTCGCAATAATAGGCAGTAAATAAGCTTTCGCATGCCTTATTAGAGTGTTGAAAAATGCCATTCATATTTAAAGAGAAAACGGCATCGGGATGATCTTCGAATAAAGATTTATAACGTTGTTCACTTTTTGATAATGCAAATGCACCTTCTTCAACTTCATCCTCTAGTTGTGTAGTCAACTGTTCATATGTATGGATTAGTGCTTGATTATCTTTCCACATGTAAAGTTGCCGCAAGAATAACAAAATAAGTGATAATACGAGACCGATTAACATGAACTTATCATCCCAAGGTTGAATGATAATAAAAGAAAAAGTAATAATTATACTAAAATAAGGTAGTATAAAACGTACATAATCGAATCGATAATATTTTGTTTTCGTTTCATGCTGCATTGGTTTATCTAAAATATATAGTATGGAAGAAAGTCCAATTAATAAAATAGAAGCAGTGTGTATTAAATAATTAATTTCAGCAGAAGTTTTCATCCCAAAGTTCAATTGAAACAGATGAATATAACCGTATATGAGTATAATAGTGAAGCCGATAATTAATGCGATTCTACTAGAAGAATATTGTTCTCTTCTATATAGGCTAATAACGGCGTAAATTACTAATGATTGTGCAATGAAATACCCAATTAAAATCCAAGTATCCTTTGTTAACATGCGGAAACTTGAAAGATCTAAGATAAAAGTTAAGGTGAAATAAATGTTCATAATAATAATAAAGATGCTATCGAATGAAAATTGCGAAAGCCCCTTAATAGAGTAATTCTTTATAAACTTTATAGCAAATCCAACAAAGAGCAAAATATATTGTATGATAAAAAAAGGCAATGCTTTATATGAAAATATAGATTGATCATGTATGGAAAGTGAACTAAGAAATAGGGTTATCTCCATAATTAATCCACATAGGCAAGTACATAGTAATAAAATCCAAAATAGTTTATCACTGCGTTTCATTTTCTTAATAGCTTTATATAAACAGTGGCAAGAAAAAAGTGCAGCGAAACAGAATAAGAAAAGAATCCCAATTTCCTTTATATGTGACTCATTTGGAATAAAGAGTATCCAAAGAGCGAATATAGATATGTATATTATGACAAATTGTACATACTTTTTTTGACTAATCATATTATGACTCCGTTTCAATAAAGTTGAATCTCGGGGGAATGCTAATTTAAATAATAGCATATAAAATAGGATGTTTTTTACTATAAAAATTACTTTTTTGAAAAAATGGTGCAAAGTTACAATTTACCACTGTAACTTTGCACCACTTATTCTTTTAATTCCTCTTATAGCAGAAAGTTCATTTATTAATTGGAATAGTGCTAAGTCTTTTTGTTTACTTTCAATCATAATATCGAAATTATGATTGTTTTTTTTTGCAACGTGTAAGAAGGGCTTGATAAAATCTAAATCGATATATTCAGCATGAGCCCTAAATTCTTTTTCCGATCTCGGAGAGGAAATGTGAACTTTGGGAGAGATATTTGTATGTGACCAAGTTTCAAAAATTGCAGGAAGCAACTCTTCTAGTGGTTCCTCGCAAAGATTGGCCATATGATGATGATAATCAAATACAAATGGGATATTTTCTTTTTGGCAAATTGATAAAGTTTCAGAAGTTGTATATGTTTTATCATCGTTTTCAAGAGTCATTTGTTTTTTTATATGTGCAGGAAGTTTTTTTATGTTTTCATGGAAGCGCTCAATTGCCTTTTCTTTATTTCCATAGGCTCCACCTACATGAATATTAATGTAAGAGGAATCTGCAATGCCTATAGCATCTAATACTTTATAATGATAAGTCATATCCGTAATAGCGTTAGTAGTAATATGTGGCTTGTCGCTTGTAAATAGCGTAAATTGATTTGGATGAAAACTTATTCGTAAATTGTGTTCTTTAATTAAAGCTCCTATTTTACGCCAAAGTGGTGTGAATACCCCAATATAGTCAAACTCGACTTCGGGATGTGTTGCAAGTGGGACGATTGAAGACGATAGGCGATATAGTGGGATTTCATGCGCTATATTGTAATGTAGGATACGTATTGTGTGCTCTAAATTTTGCTTTATAACATGGTACAGTTTGTCTTCTCGCTCTTGCTTGCTGAGTTTCTTAAAGCTTGTAAACGTCATTGTTTTGGCAGGAGAACAGTCCCAGAGTGCCATTGCATGTGAGACATATCCAAACCGCATAATCATATAAGATACACCTCTTTTATTCATTGTCTTTCCTATAAAAGGAAAGCAAGCATTGTTCCAATCCATTCCTTTCCTCTATCGATAAGAGAAGTTGGGTTTACATCGCTATAGGAAAGTATGGATGCATTCTTTAGGTCTTCATGGAATTTATTTTTTACTGTTTGAACGAAATGTTTACTATATAACAGGCAGTTTATTTCATGGTTAATATATAAACTTCTCATATCAAAATTTGCTGTTCCGATATCACAAATATCATCATCCACTATAATAATTTTGGCGTGAAAAAACCCTTGTTGAAATGCATAAATATTGCAACCAGCCTGTATTAATTTTCGGCAGTACGGGAATTTTGCTTCTCGAACGAGAGGGTGATCAGCTTTTTCTGGAACAAGAATTGTGATTTGAACCCCTCTTTCTCTTGCTTTTAATAAGGCATTCATAATTTTTTTTCCAGGAATGAAATATGGTGTACCGATACAGATTTCTTTTTTTGCTCCGTTAATTAAATGTAAAAAAGTATGCTGTAAATAAGCACCATCAGTCGGAATAAATTGATGCAGTATGGTACCTGGGTTTTGTTTTGGAAAATAAAGAGAAGCATCCAATAAATCCTGTTTCGTATCATCAAACCAGTCATGCAAAAATTGCTTTTGTAAATCTTGAACCCCTTCTCCTGTAAGACGTAAATGATAGTCTCGCCATAATCCTAAATATTCATTATGCCCCAGATACTCTTCGCCGATATTAAATCCCCCGATATAGCCAGTTTTCCCATCAATTACTGTAATTTTTCTATGGTTTCTTTGATTGGCAGAAAAGAAAAGCAGAGGAAATTTTACCTTATGACAAAATGAAAAAGATACACCATGTTTTCGGAGGGAGTGAATAGCTTCGTTTGATAAAGAATGGCTGCCAAATCGATCAAGTAAAAGTCGTACTTCAATTCCTTCCTGAGCCTTATCAATCAGCAAATTTAAAAATTCACGACTGATTTTATCGTTTTTTACAATGAAGAATAAAATATGAATGTGGTGCTGTGCTTGTTTTATATCAGTAAATAAAGCGTCATACAAATCTTTCCCGTATGTATAAAGGTGAAAATCACTTTGACGTAAAGGGAAAGTGCGAGAGCTTACCCGTTTTAAATGAAGAAATCTCCCGTATGAAAGATCAATTGTAATCCAAAGAGCAACGGATATTAACAAAAGAGATAAGTAGAGCATCAGTGAATTCCCTCCTTCGCATTCTTTTCACCTTCAGTGTGTTACAAATGATACGGGTAGCACGGCTGTTATTATAAATTTCATCAGATGATAGTATGTTGCACTGATTAAAGTTTCACTTTATCCCGCTTTAACGGACAGTAAGCTTCCTACTTCAAAAATTGATGAATAAGCAGAAGTTAGTTTGGAAATCAACTGCCCGTAAAAGCCCGATTGGTTCAACTAATAATCAGTGGGGGATGAACCACCCCTACTGATTAAAGTTTCACTTTATAGTTTCACCGAAATAAACAGCTTTATGAAAAAATGTGTTGTTCTATAACAAAAAACTGTTGACTGAATGCTCACTCATTATATAATGGGGATAGGGGATATAATTCAGAAAATTATATATTTTTGAAGATTCAAAAAAAAGAAAGAGGGCTTACAAAGAGAGGGGTAGCATAAAAATGAATAGCTTACTGATCATTAATTGGCTGGCTGCCATTGCTGTTATTGCTTATGCAGGATATTTGTTTGTATATCTTATACGGACGAGAATGGCCTACATACAATTAGGAAAAAAAATTGAATTTGACCGTCGTTTTAAAGAGCGTTGGGATCTCCTTAAGGTCAATGTTTTCGGTCAGAAAAAGCTGCTGAAAGATAAGAAAAGCGGCATCATTCACGTTATGTTCTTTTACGGATTTATTCTTGTCCAATTTGGAGCAATTGACTTCGTTTGGAAAGGACTCGCACCAGGATCACATCTTCCACTTGGACCACTATACCCTGCATTTACATTCTTCCAGGAAATTGTCACACTTGTTATTTTAATTGCAGTATTTTGGGCTTTTCATAGACGTTATGTAGAAAAGCTTGTTCGTTTAAAACGTAACTTCAAATCAGGTCTTGTTCTTATCTTTATCGGTGGCTTAATGATTTCTGTGCTACTTGGTAACGGTATGGGACTTATATGGCATGGCGAGGAGCTTTCATGGAGTGAACCAATCGCTTCTGCAATCGCTTACGTTTTTAGCGGGATAAATGAAACCGTAGCCATTTCAGTGTTCTATTTTTCTTGGTGGGTGCATTTACTAATTTTGTTAACGTTTTTAGTCTATGTTCCACAATCAAAACATGCGCATTTAATTGCGGGACCAGCTAATGTATTCTTCGGTCGTCTTTCAAACCCAGGGAAGCTTGAAAAGATTGATTTTGAAGATGAAACGCAAGAAACATTTGGTGTTGGTAAAATTGAAGACTTTAGACAAAATCAACTTATTGACTTATACGCTTGTGTAGAGTGTGGTCGTTGTACAAATATGTGTCCGGCAACAGGAACAGGAAAAATGTTATCGCCGATGGACTTAATTTTAAAACTTCGTGATCATTTAACTGATAAAGGAGCTGCGGTAACATCAAAAGCACCGTGGGTTCCAGTAGTTGCCTTCAATAATACACAAGGAAATCAGTTAGCGATGATGGCGGCTGGAAAAGGACAACAAGAATCAGCGGCTACAACTCTCGCTTACGATCCGAGTTTAATCGGAGATGTTATTACAGAAGAAGAGATTTGGGCATGTACAACGTGTCGTAACTGTGAAGATCAATGTCCAGTTATGAATGAGCATGTTGACAAAATTATTGATTTACGTCGATATCTCGTTTTAACAGAAGGAAAAATGGACGCGGAAGCACAACGCGCGATGACAAATATCGAGCGTCAAGGGAATCCGTGGGGTCTGAACCGTAAAGAGCGTGAAACATGGCGCCAAGGTGATGACGAAGTAACAGTTCCAACTGTAAAAGAAAAATCAAAAGCTGGGGAGGAATTCGAGTATTTATTCTGGGTTGGTTCAATGGGATCATACGACAATCGTAGTCAGAAGATTGCGATATCGTTCGCGAAGTTAATGAACGAAGCAGGCATTTCATTCGCAATTCTCGGTAATAAAGAAAAGAATTCTGGAGATACACCACGCCGCCTTGGAAATGAATTTGTATTCCAAGAGATGGCGACAAAGAATATCGAAGAATTTGAAAAGGCAGGAGTGAAGAAAATCGTTACGATTGATCCTCATGCTTATAACACATTTAAAAATGAGTATCCGGACTTTGGCTTGCAAGCAGAAGTCTATCATCATACAGAATTGTTAGCTCAGTGGGTGAAAGAAGGACGCTTAAAGCCTGTTCACGCTATTGAAGAAACAGTTACGTACCATGATTCCTGTTATTTAGGAAGATACAACGAAGTGTACGAAGCGCCACGTGATATTTTGAAAGCGATTCCTGGAGTGAATCTTGTAGAAATGGCACGTAACCGTGAAACTGGAATGTGCTGTGGCGCAGGTGGTGGCTTAATGTGGATGGAAGAAACAACAGGTTCTCGTATTAACGTTGCTCGTACAGAACAAGCATTAGCTGTACAGCCATCCATTATCGGTACAGGTTGTCCATATTGCTTAACGATGATCAGTGATGGAACGAAAGCGAAAGAGGTAGAAGAGAAAGTTCAAACTCTTGATGTGACAGAGATTTTAGAACGATCTGTTATCGGACAGAAAAAAGAAGCGATGTAGTTTATAAGAATGTATACAACTTTAGAAAGAGGTGCAATGATTGCACCTCTTCTCAACGTAGGGATACCGAGCGAGCGCTCAGTGTTAAAAAAAGAAATGGGGGAAAGAAACATGAGTAAAACAGTTATTTTAAGTGCTGCAAGAACACCAGTTGGAAAATTTGGAGGATCTTTAAAAGATGTAAAAGCGACGGAACTTGGAGGAATTGCAATTAAAGCAGCGCTTGAAAGAGCAAATGTTGCGGCTAGTGATGTTGAAGAAGTTATATTTGGAACGGTTATTCAGGGGGGACAGGGGCAAATTCCATCGCGTCAAGCTGCAAGGGCTGCTGGAATCCCTTGGGAAGTGCAGACGGAAACAGTGAATAAAGTTTGTGCATCAGGACTTCGTGCGGTTACGTTAGCGGATCAAATTATTCGTACTGGCGATCAATCACTGATTGTAGCTGGCGGTATGGAGTCGATGAGTAACAGTCCTTACATTTTACGCGGAGCAAGATGGGGATACAGAATGGGCAACAACGAAGTTATTGATTTAAACGTTGCTGACGGTTTAACATGCGCATTTTCAGGTACACACATGGGTGTTTATGGAGGAGAAGTTGCGAAGGAAGATGGAATTTCTCGCGAAGCACAAGATGAATGGGCATATCGTAGCCATCAGCGTGCGGTTTCAGCGCATAAAGAAGGACGTTTTGAAGAGGAGATCGTGCCAGTAACGATCCCGCAAAGAAAAGGCGATCCTATTGTCGTTGCAAAGGATGAGGCGCCACGTGAAGATACAACGATTGAAAAGTTAGCAAAGTTAAAACCTGTATTTGATAAGGAAGCGGCAGTGACAGCTGGTAATGCGCCAGGACTAAACGATGGTGGTGCCGCACTTGTGTTAATGAGCGAAGACAGAGCGAAGCAAGAAGGAAGAAAGCCATTAGCGACAATTTTGGCGCATACAGCAATTGCAGTGGAATCTAAAGATTTCCCAAGAACGCCAGGTTATGCAATTAACGCATTGCTTGAAAAAACAGGCAAGACAATTGAAGACATCGATTTATTCGAGATTAATGAAGCATTTGCAGCGGTAGCAATTGCAAGTACAGAAATCGCAGGAATTGATCCAGAAAAATTGAATGTAAATGGCGGCGCGGTAGCGATGGGCCATCCAATTGGAGCAAGCGGAGCGCGCATTATCGTTACGCTAATCCATGCACTTAAGCAGCGCGGCGGCGGAATTGGAATTGCATCGATTTGTAGCGGTGGCGGTCAAGGGGACGCAGTGATGATTGAAGTTCACTAATTAAAGTTCGAGGGTATAAAATTTATTAACAATTAAGGGGGAAGAAAAAATGGGTGTACAAAACATTGTTGTAATTGGTGCAGGGCAAATGGGATCAGGAATTGCACAAGTATGTGCAATGGCAGGATATGACGTGAAGGTACAAGATTTAAAACAAGAGCAATTAGATAGAGGATTGGCTATCATTACGAAAAACTTAGCGCGCCAAGTAGAAAAAGGACGCATGAAGGAAGAAGAGAAGGAAGCGACATTAAATCGTCTTACAGTAACGCTTGATTTAGATTGTGTGAAAGAAGCGGATCTTATTATTGAAGCAGCTGTTGAGAAAATGGATATTAAAAAGAAAATCTTTGCGAATCTAGATGAAATTGCTCCAGAACACGCAATTTTAGCGACAAATACGTCATCTCTGCCAATTACAGAAATTGCAGCGGTAACGAAGCGTCCGGAAAAAGTAATCGGCATGCACTTTATGAATCCAGTTCCAGTTATGAAGCTTGTTGAGATTATTCGTGGTTTGGCTACAGATGATGCGGTATATGAAGCAATTGAAGATATTACGAAAAAAATTGGGAAAGTGCCAGTTGAAGTAAATGATTTCCCAGGTTTTGTATCAAACCGCATTTTGCTACCGATGATTAACGAAGCAATTTATACGTTATACGAAGGTGTAGCGACGAAAGAAGCAATTGATGAGGTCATGAAGCTTGGTATGAACCATCCGATGGGGCCTTTGACACTCGCTGATTTTATCGGTTTAGATACGTGTTTATACATTATGGAAGTGTTGCATGAAGGATTAGGAGATAGTAAATATCGCCCATGTCCGTTATTACGTAAGTATGTAAATGCAGGATGGTTAGGGCGTAAAACAGGTCGTGGATTCTACGTTTACGAATAAATGCCCCTTTTGTTACAAAATAGTGGTCTTACCAAATTATTTAAAGGATATATAGCAAATGGAGGCGGAATATATGAACTTTCGTTTTAATGAAGAGCAGCAAATGATGAGGAAAATGGTTCGGGATTTTGCACAGAAGGAAATTGCTCCCTTTGTTCCTAGTATGGAACAAGGGGTGTTCCCGAAAGAGATTTTGCAAAAGATGGGTGAGCTTGGATTAATGGGTATTCCAGCGCCTGCAAAATACGGCGGGGCAGAAATGGATTTTATTTCTTATATTCTAGCCATTGAGGAAATCTCAAAGGTAAGTGCAACAGTTGGTGTAATTTTAGCTGTACATACGTCAGTTGGAATGAATCCGATTTTATATTTCGGAACAGAAGAACAGAAGAAAAAATATGTTTCTAAACTTGCAACCGGGGAATATTTAGGCGCATTTGCTTTAACAGAGCCAAATGCAGGATCAGATGCAGGGAGTTTGAAATCAAGAGCTGTCAAAAAAGGCGATCATTATATTATTAATGGATCGAAAGTGTTTATTACAAATGGTGGTGAAGCAAGTACATACATTGTATTCGCTTCTACAAATCCAGAGGCAGGGAAAAGTGGTATTTCTGCATTTATAGTAGAGAAAGATACACCTGGTTTAATCATCGGAAAAGATGAACATAAGATGGGGCTCCTCGGTTCTCGTACAGTACAACTTACTTTTGAAGATATGAAAGTGCCAGCGGAGAATTTACTTGGGGAAGAAGGACAAGGATTCAAGGTGGCGATGGCGAATTTAGATGTTGGGCGAATTGGAATCGGTGCACAGGCGTTAGGAATTGCTGAAGCGGCGCTTGCATGTGCGATTGATTATGCAAAAGAACGAGAACAATTTGGGAAACCAATTGCGGCGCAGCAAGGGATTGGCTTCAAGCTTGCAGATATGGCAACAAGTGTCGAAGCAGCAAGGTTACTCGTATATAGAGCGGCGTCTCTTAGGGCACAAGGATTACCATGCGGTAAAGAAGCATCTATTGCGAAATTATTTGCTTCTAAGACAGCGGTTGAAGTCGCGATTGAGGCGGTGCAAGTATTTGGTGGTTACGGTTATACGAAAGAATATCCAGTAGAACGATTTTTCCGTGATGCGAAGATCACGCAAATATATGAAGGAACAAGTGAAATACAGAAACTTGTTATTAGCCGTGCTTTATAAAAGGGCGAGGGGGAGACGGAGATGCATTTTAAACTATCAGAAGAACATGAAATGATAAGAAAAATGGTTCGAGATTTTGCTAAAAATGAAGTAGCACCAACAGCAGCTGAGCGTGATGAGGAAGAGCGATTTGATCGAGAGTTATTTGATCAAATGGCAGAGCTTGGTTTAACCGGTATTCCATGGCCCGAAGAGTACGGCGGAATTGGAAGCGATTACTTAGCGTATGTAATTGCGATTGAAGAATTATCTCGAGTTTGTGCTTCAACAGGTGTAACACTATCTGCGCATACTTCACTTGCGGGATGGCCAATTTTTAAATTTGGGACAGAAGAACAAAAGCAAAAGTTTTTACGACCGATGGCTGAAGGGAAGAAAATTGGTGCATACGGCTTAACGGAGCCAGGATCTGGATCGGATGCTGGTGGAATGAAGACAATCGCAAAAAGAGATGGCGACCATTATATTTTAAATGGATCAAAAATTTTCATTACAAATGGCGGTATTGCTGATATTTATGTTGTTTTTGCGCTAACTGATCCTGAATCGAAGCAGCGCGGTACGAGTGCATTTATTGTAGAAAGTGATACACCGGGATTTTCAGTTGGGAAGAAGGAGAGCAAGCTAGGGATTCGCTCTTCACCAACGACTGAAATTATGTTTGAAGATTGCCGTATTCCGGTAGAGAATCTACTTGGAGAAGAGGGGCAAGGATTTAAAGTTGCGATGCAAACATTAGATGGAGGTCGTAACGGTATTGCGGCGCAAGCTGTTGGTATTGCACAAGGGGCTTTAGATGCTTCTGTAGAATATGCAAGGGAGCGCCATCAATTTGGAAAACCAATTGCGGCGCAGCAAGGGATTGGCTTTAAACTTGCGGATATGGCAACAGATGTAGAAGCGGCACGCCTTTTAACATATCAAGCGGCTTGGCTTGAATCAGAAGGGCTTCCGTATGGAAAAGAATCAGCGATGTCAAAAGTATTTGCAGGGGATACAGCGATGAAGGTGACGACTGAAGCGGTGCAAGTATTTGGTGGTTACGGTTATACGAAAGATTATCCAGTAGAGCGTTATATGCGAGATGCAAAGATTACACAAATATACGAAGGAACACAAGAGATTCAGAGGCTTGTAATTTCTCGTATGTTAACGAAGTAGGGACGAAAGCGTAGGTATTTTCCTACGCTTTTTCCTTCCAAAAAATAATAGAGAGAGGTGAAGGGAATGGTTAAACATAATGTACATGCATCGGTGAAAGATGAAAAATTAGTTGCGTTAAGACGTGAACAAATGATTAAAGGTGCGGTGCAACTGTTTAAACAAAAAGGATTTCCGCGTACAACAACGAGAGAAATTGCAAAAGCGGCTGGATTTAGTATAGGGACACTTTATGAGTACATTCGTACAAAAGATGATGTGTTGTATTTAGTTTGTGATAGTATATATGAACATGTAAAAGAACGATTAGAGGAAGTAGTGTGTACAGAAAAAGGGAGTATAGAAAGTTTAAAGATAGCAATAACGAATTACTTTAAAGTGATGGACGAATTGCAGGAAGAAGTATTGATAATGTATCAAGAGGTACGCTTTTTACCAAAAGAATCACTTCCGTATGTATTAGAAAAGGAGTTTCAAATGGTAGGAATGTTCGAGAATATTTTAGAACAGTGTACGGAAAATGGAACATTTACATTAAATAAAAAAGAAATACAGCTTCTTGCCCATAATATTTTTATACAAGGACAGATGTGGGGATTTAGACGCTGGGCGCTGCAAAAACTGTATACGCTCGAAGAATATACAGAAATGCAAATTAGGTATGTATTGCAAGGGGCCCATATGCTTCCGAAATAAGGGACAGACAAATTATTAATTTTATTACCATATAAAAGTTTCCCGTTTTTTTTGTAGCATATTTGTGCGACTTTTGTTTATAATGAATAGTATGGATTTTTTTAAGCAGGCCGTTATATATAAGGTTATATTTGATGAAAGGAAGTGCCGCATAAGTGGATTTTAAGCAATATTCACCAGAAGAGCTAAAAGAATGTTCAATGATTGAAGTTGTACATAGCGTTTTAGGGGATAAAAAACAAGCAACGACATTCAACGAGTTGGTTCAAGAAATCGCTCAAGTGCTGGGACTATCTCAAGAGCAAGTTAATGCGAAACTCGCACAATTTTATACAGACTTAAACATCGATGGACGTTTCATTAATTTAGGAGAAAATCGTTGGGGACTACGCAGCTGGTACCCATATGAGCAAATTGATGAAGAAATCTTACCGCAGCCAAAACCGAAGAAGAAACGTAAAGTTGAGGAAGACGGTTTTGACGACTACATTGAAGAAGATGAAGATGACTTTGACGATGCAGACGGAAATGCAGACGACGACGAAGATGATGTAGAAGATTTGGACAAGGTTCTTGAAGATGAAGACGGAGATGACGACGATCTTGATGATTTAGAAGAAGATGAAGACGACGACTTCGCTGAAGAAGAACTTGAGTATGATGAAACTGAAGAAGAAGAAGAGGAAGAACTGTAGTTCTTGACTTTTCATTATCGTCCATGTAGAATCATTTTTGGGCTCTTTAAAAAAGGACGATAATACTTTTAAAGTGTAAATATAAAAGAAAATTGCTCCCTACTTATTACTTTATGTGATGAGGGGAGCAATTTTCTTTTTTGTTTTTTGTTTAGAAAATAAAAAGAGTCTAACAATAAGATGGATACAGTGTTATCTACATACGTTGCGCTTTGCAACGGTGATTATATAACAGCAAAATAGAAGGGAGCTTTTTCATGACTAAGTATATTTTTGTAACAGGCGGTGTAGTATCGTCTTTAGGAAAAGGTATTACAGCAGCATCTCTTGGAAGACTTTTAAAAAATCGTGGTTTAAACGTAACGATTCAAAAGTTTGATCCATACATTAACGTAGACCCAGGGACTATGAGCCCATATCAACACGGTGAGGTATTCGTAACAGATGATGGCGCAGAAACTGACTTAGACCTTGGTCACTATGAGCGTTTCATCGACATTAACTTAAACAAATACAGCAACGTAACAACAGGTAAAATTTACTCTTCAGTTCTTCAAAAAGAGCGTCGCGGTGAATATTTAGGAGGAACGGTTCAAGTTATTCCTCACATCACTAACGAAATTAAAGAACGCGTATATCGTTCTGGTCGTGAAACAAATGCGGATGTTGTTATTACAGAAATCGGTGGAACTGTTGGTGACATCGAGTCTCTACCATTCTTAGAAGCAATCCGTCAAATTAAGAGCGACATCGGTCGTGACAATGTAATGTACATTCACTGTACGTTAATCCCGTACTTAAAAGCAGCGGGTGAAATGAAAACAAAACCAACGCAACATAGCGTTAAAGAACTTCGTAGCTTAGGTATTCAACCAAACATCATCGTTGTTCGTACAGAAATGCCTGTTTCTCAAGATATGAAAGACAAGCTTGCATTATTCTGTGATATCGATACAAAAGCAGTTATCGAAGCTCGCGATGCAGATACTTTATATGCGGTTCCATTATCTCTTCAAGAACAAAACATGGACCAAATCGTTTGTGATCACTTAAAATTAGACAATCCAGCTGCAGATATGACAGAGTGGACTGCGCTAGTTAACAAAGTACGTAATCTTTCTAAGAAAACAAAAATCGCTCTTGTTGGTAAATATGTAGAACTTCAAGATGCATATATTTCTGTTGTAGAAGCACTTCGTCATGCTGGTTACTCATTCGACACAGATGTAGAAGTAAAATGGGTAAATGCTGAGCACGTAACAGCAGAAAATGTACAAGAATTAGTAGGAGACACAGATGGTATCCTTGTACCAGGTGGCTTTGGCGATCGTGGTGTAGAAGGTAAAATCGTTGCGATTCAATATGCTCGTGAAAACAAAGTTCCATTCTTAGGAATTTGCTTAGGTATGCAACTTGCATCAATCGAATTCGCACGTAATGTATTAGGTTTAGAAGGTGCTAACTCTTCTGAGATCAATCCTGATACGCCATATGCAATCATTGACTTATTACCAGAACAAAAAGATGTAGAGGACTTAGGTGGTACACTTCGTCTTGGTCTATACCCATGTAAGCTTGCTGAAGAAACAAATGCTTACAATGCTTATAATGAGCCGGTTGTATATGAGCGTCATCGTCATCGTTATGAGTTCAACAATCAGTTCCGTCCGGATATGGAAAAAGAAGGATTTGTATTCTCTGGTACAAGCCCAGACGGCCGTCTAGTTGAAATCATTGAATTAAAAGACCACCCTTGGTTCGTGGCAGCACAGTTCCACCCAGAACTTGTTTCTCGTCCAAACCGTCCACAACCATTGTTCCATGACTTCGTAAGAGCTTCTATTACGAATAAAGAGAGCAAGTAATAAAAAAAGCGCCTGAAACAAGGCGCTTTTTTTAATATTCATTTAACATTTCATCAATTGTAAATTTGATTCCGTGATAAGCAAATAAAGCTACTATTAAGCTTGGGAACCCGTAGCGATTACCTTCATCGTCTGGAATAAGACCTTTTAACAGTTTTGTATCAATATGTACGTCTGTATATTGTTCCAGTGATTCCGTACCTTCTTGAAGAGCAGAAATGCCGACAATAGAGTGTCCCTCTTCTTGTAGTTTTTTTGCAATTTCTACAACCGCTTCATCTGTTGAAAAACGGCTAATAAGAAGTACACGATCCGCAGAGGTTACTTCTGCTTCTTTACCATTTTCAAATAAGCGTTTTGCTTGCTTCATTGGTTCAGCACCGAATAGTGCTTCGGCAACAACGCCCTCCATTTCATTTGTACCATATAAATAAATGAAACCATCGCCAACTAGTGCTTGAGCAAGTAAACGAGCGCTATCTTCTATATTCATTTCTTCTTTTTGAGAAATTTTGGAGAAATAACCACTTAATTGAGTTGAAAAAATTTTTAACATAATATTACTCCCTTCGTACGTGCTTGCCGGCTTTCATTATAGTTTATTTTTTTAGAAAGGTGAAATCGTAGGGTAGCATAACAAAATAGGAAACGGTAAAATAAGAAAGAATAGGAAGGAATTTGCCAAAGAATAGCGAAAATAAATCGTTAAGATATAAGAAGCTTTAAATCTTGTACTTACACAGAAAGGTTGGGAATTATGGAAGGTAAAATTTTAATTGTTGATGATCAATATGGGATTCGTGTGTTATTACATGAAGTGTTCCAAAAAGAAGGTTATCAGACATTCCAAGCAGCGAATGGATTTCAAGCTTTAGATATCGTGAAAAAAGATAATCCAGATTTAGTAGTGTTAGATATGAAAATTCCAGGCATGGATGGTATAGAGATTTTAAAGCATGTAAAAGAAATTGATGAGAGTATTAAAGTCATTTTAATGACTGCTTATGGAGAGCTTGATATGATCCAAGAAGCAAAAGATTTAGGAGCTTTAATGCATTTTGCTAAACCATTTGATATTGATGAAATTCGTCAAGCTGTGAGAAATGAGCTCGCTGTAGAGGCGTAAAAATGAATTTTTTATAAAAAATATGGAAAAAAGCGTTTACATGGACTATTGTGCAGGTGAATACGGTTGAGTTTTTGAGTACAAGTTGTTATCCTATTGAGTGTAGAAAAAAGTCCGGTATGTAGATATACATATTTTACCTTATTCTGGTCATACTACCAGCGATAAGAACTTATCGGATACAAAAAACGTTTTTTAGGAGGATTCACCATGCCTTTAGTTTCTATGAAAGAAATGCTAAACAAAGCACTAGAAGGAAAATACGCAGTTGGTCAATTCAACATGAACAACTTAGAGTGGACTCAAGCTATCTTAGCTGCTGCGGAAGAAGAAAAATCTCCTGTAATCCTAGGTGTATCTGAGGGTGCAGCTCGTCATATGACTGGTTTCAAAACAGTTGTAGCTATGGTTAAAGCTTTAATCGAAGAAATGAACATCACTGTTCCTGTAGCGATTCACCTTGACCATGGTTCAAGCTTCGAAAAATGTAAAGAAGCAATCGATGCAGGTTTCACATCTGTAATGATCGACGCTTCTCACCACCCATTCGAAGAAAACGTTGAAACTACTAAACAAGTAGTAGAATACGCACACGCTCGTAACGTATCTGTTGAAGCTGAGCTTGGAACAGTTGGCGGACAAGAAGACGACGTAATCGCTGAAGGCGTAATTTACGCTGACCCAGCAGAGTGTAAGCACCTTGTTGAAGCAACAGGTATCGATTGCCTAGCTCCAGCTTTAGGTTCTGTACACGGTCCTTACAAAGGTGAGCCTAACTTAGGATTCGCTGAAATGGAACAAGTTCGTGACTTCACTGGCGTACCTTTAGTATTACACGGTGGTACTGGTATCCCAACTGCTGATATCGTAAAAGCTATCTCTTTAGGTACTTCAAAAATCAACGTAAACACTGAGAACCAAATCGAGTTTACAAAAGCTGTTCGTGAAGTATTAAACAAAGACCAAGAAGTTTACGATCCTCGTAAATTTATTGGACCTGGCCGCGACGCTATTAAAGCAACTGTTGCTGGTAAAATGCGTGAGTTCGGTTCTAACGGTAAAGCGTAAGAATAAAATTCCGTTTTGGAAACCGTCTAGTCTTTTAGACGGTTTCCTTTCGTTGTATAATGAAAGCGTGAACAAGTCGAAAGATTTTATCATTTTTGGTTTTTAAATAGAAAATAATGTGCATAGTCCTATTAATAAATGTGATAACGTATCTAAATTGATAAAGTGAATTCGATGAATAGTTGATCTTTATCTATTCGTGCTACAGGAGAAATGGAGATAATGGTTTCCTATTTATTGAGTTTTGGGATGGAAAGAGTAATTGAGATTCTTAAGGGGAGCTTTCTATGAAAAGATAGAAAGTAAATACATTCACAAGAAGGGAGCTCAATATGGAAAAATTGCTAATTGAAGGCGGAAGAGCTTTAAATGGAACAATTCGAGTAAGCGGTGCAAAGAACAGTGCCGTTGCATTAATTCCAGCGACAATTTTAGCAGATACTCCAGTAACTATTGGTGGTGTCCCTAATATTTCGGACGTGAAAATGTTAGGCGACTTACTAGAGGAAATTGGAGGGAAAGTAACTTATGGACAGGAGGAAGAGATGGTAGTCGATCCTTCTAACATGGTTGCAATGCCTTTGCCAAATGGAAAAGTGAAAAAATTGCGCGCTTCTTATTATTTAATGGGTGCGATGCTTGGCCGTTTTAAAAAAGCTGTTATTGGGCTTCCGGGTGGATGTCACTTAGGACCGAGGCCGATTGATCAGCATATTAAAGGGTTTGAAGCGCTAGGTGCACATGTTACAAATGAACAAGGTGCTATCTATTTAAGAGCAGATGAACTACATGGAGCACGTATTTATTTAGATGTTGTTAGTGTGGGGGCTACGATTAATATTATGCTAGCAGCTGTACGAGCAAAAGGTAGAACTGTTATTGAAAATGCAGCGAAAGAGCCCGAGATTATTGATGTAGCTACATTGTTAACAAGCATGGGAGCACGTATTAAAGGTGCCGGTACAGATGTAATCCGAATAGATGGTGTGGACTCTTTACATGGTTGTCACCATACTATCATCCCAGATCGTATTGAAGCTGGTACGTATATGATTCTAGGAGCTGCATCAGGAGGAGAAGTAACGGTTGATAACGTTATTCCTCAGCATTTAGAATCAGTTACTGCAAAGCTAAGAGAAGCTGGTGTTCAAGTTGAAACGAATGATGATCAAATTACAGTGAACGGTAATAGAAAGTTAAAAGTAGTTGATATCAAAACGCTTGTATATCCAGGTTTTCCAACAGATTTACAACAGCCGTTTACGACGCTTTTAACAAAAGCACACGGGACGGGAGTTGTAACAGATACAATTTACGGTGCCCGTTTCAAACACATTGATGAATTACGTCGTATGAATGCTCAAATTAAAGTAGAAGGTCGTTCGGCAATTGTAACTGGTCCTGTGTTACTGCAAGGTGCAAAAGTGAAGGCGAGTGATTTACGAGCGGGAGCGGCACTTGTTATTGCAGGGTTAATGGCAGATGGAATTACAGAAGTAACAGGACTTGAGCATATTGATCGAGGTTATGAGAATATAGTGGACAAGCTTAAAGGGCTTGGAGCAAACATCTGGCGAGAACAAATGACAAAACAAGAAATTGAAGAGATGAAGAACGCATAAGTGATACTTCCGTAAGGGGGAAGCGAAGCATCACTACTTGCGGAAGTACACTTTATAGAAAAACACGGTTCACAAAATACGGCAGAAATATAAAGACTTAAAGGAGAGGGATTATTGTGGAAAGAAGTTTATCTATGGAGTTAGTACGTGTAACAGAGGCTGCAGCATTATCATCAGCGCGTTGGATGGGGCGCGGGAAAAAAGATGAAGCAGACGGTGCAGCAACATCAGCTATGCGTGATGTATTTGATACAATTCCGATGAAAGGTACAGTCGTAATTGGTGAAGGTGAGATGGATGAAGCACCAATGCTATATATCGGAGAGAAATTAGGTACAGGATATGGACCACGTGTAGACGTTGCGGTTGATCCTTTAGAAGGGACAAACATCGTAGCAGCTGGTGGCTGGAATGCTCTTGCTGTTATTGCAATTGCAGACCACGGTAATTTGTTACATGCTCCTGACATGTACATGGATAAAATCGCGGTTGGCCCAGAAGCAGTTGGGGCAGTCGACATTGATGCGCCTATTATTGATAACTTACGTGCAGTTGCGAAAGCGAAAAATAAAGACATTGAAGATGTTGTAGCAACAGTTTTAAACCGTCCACGTCACCAAGCAATTATCGAAGAAATTCGTAAGGCTGGTGCTCGTATTAAATTAATTAACGATGGAGATGTAGCTGGAGCAATTAATACAGCGTTTGACCGTACAGGTGTAGATATTCTATTTGGATCTGGTGGAGCACCTGAAGGTGTATTAGCAGCAGTTGCTTTAAAATGTTTAGGTGGAGAAATTCACGGAAAACTATTGCCACAAAACGAAGCTGAATTAGCACGTTGTAAAAAAATGGGCATAGAAGACATTAATCGTATCCTTCGTATGGAGGACTTAGTAAAAGGTGACGATGCAATCTTTGCAGCAACAGGTGTAACAGATGGTGAACTATTACGTGGTGTTCAATTTAAAGGTAGCGTAGGAACAACACAATCTCTTGTTATGCGTGCAAAATCAGGCACAGTTCGCTTCGTAGATGGTCGTCATAGCTTAAATAAAAAACCGAACTTGGTTATTAAGTAAAAGGTGGAAGCGGCTCATTCAGAAAGGTTAAAATGGTCGATCTTTTTAACTATCGGAGCCGGAACTAAATTAAATAAGAAGCGAAGACAAATTTTCTTGTCTTCGCTTCTTGTATTTGTGTTCCAACGTATTGATTAAAACTAGATAAAAGGGTTACAATAGTGAATATTACCCTACTTGAACTTATTGCCTTTCATTATTAATTATTTGCCTTCCGTATTTTTTCCCTTTACCCATGAAAAAAGAGAATAACGTTAAAGTGTGGTGTCTGAATGAATTTGTCAATTGCAGCATTAGAAAACATGAAATTAAAAGAGTTATACGAGCTTGCGAAAGAATTTAAGATTTCGTATTATAGCAAGTTAACGAAAAAAGAGTTAATCTTTTCTATTTTGAAAGCTCGAGCAGAAAAAGAAGGTTTCTTTTTCATGGAAGGCGTATTAGAAATTATTCAATCAGAAGGATTTGGATTCCTACGTCCTATCAACTATTCTCCAAGCTCAGAAGATATTTATATCTCAGCTTCGCAAATTCGTCGTTTCGATTTACGTAATGGAGACAAAGTTTCTGGTAAAGTACGACCTCCGAAAGAAAATGAACGCTATTTTGGGTTATTACAAGTTGAAGCTGTAAACGGTGATGATCCAGATTCAGCAAAAGAGCGTGTGCATTTCCCTGCATTAACACCATTATACCCAGATCGCCAAATGAAATTGGAAACGGAACCGAAAAAGTTACCGACACGTATCATGGATTTAATCGCACCAGTTGGATTTGGACAACGTGGTTTAATTGTTGCGCCTCCAAAGGCTGGTAAAACAAGTCTATTAAAAGAAATTGCACACAGTGTTACAACAAATCATCCAGAAGCAGAATTAATTGTGCTTTTAATTGATGAGCGTCCAGAGGAAGTAACAGACATTGAACGTTCTGTTAAGGGCGACGTTGTAAGTTCTACTTTTGATGAAGTACCAGAAAATCATATTAAAGTAGCTGAACTTGTGTTAGAACGTGCAATGCGTCTTGTAGAGCACAAAAAAGATGTTATCATTTTAATGGATAGTATTACCCGTTTAGCGCGAGCTTACAACCTCGTTATTCCGCCAAGTGGTAGAACATTATCGGGTGGTATCGACCCAGCGGCTTTCCATAGACCGAAGCGTTTCTTTGGAGCGGCACGTAATATTGAAGAAGGCGGTAGCTTAACGATTTTAGCAACAGCCCTTGTTGATACAGGATCTCGTATGGACGATGTTATTTACGAGGAATTTAAAGGAACTGGAAATATGGAACTTCACTTAGATCGTTCGTTAGCTGAACGTCGTATCTTCCCAGCGATTGATATTCGTCGTTCTGGTACACGTAAAGAAGATCTATTAATTCCAAAAGAGCATTTAGACAAGTTATGGGGCATTCGTAAAACAATGCGTGATACACCAGACTTTGTTGAAAGTTTCTTACGTAAGCTTCGTCAAACGAAGACAAACGAAGAATTTTTACAAAATATTGTTGCAGACTCGAAAAGATATGTAACAACTAAGTAAAGGGAAAAGATTGGGACTCGCTTATTTTATAGTAAGCGAGTTTTTTATGCCTTTTAGGTGATATTAAAGAGAGAAATAAGTGGGAGAACCTTAGCTGGTCAGAGCTGAGCGAGCCCCCGCCACTTTTAAGGTGATATCCAGCTCCAGCGGCTAGAATGGTCGGTGGCTTCGCGTCTTCCTACGAGGTAAAAAGCACCTCTACGTCAGAAGCTCCATCCCCCTCCCATTCTGAACGAGCCGCTTCTGCTTTTAAATTGTATCTAGTTCCGACGGCTAGCTCTTCGTGTCTAAGAACCTCCCGCACTAAAGGTAAAAAGCACCTTTTGTGCGAGAGAACCTTAGCCAGTCAGAGCTAAACGAGCCGTCTACACTTTAAATTTCAAAAGACAAAAACAGGTAGTTGCAAAATGAAGTTAGCCTTGTTATAATTTCATCATATGTGTTTCATCAATATAGTTGTGTATGCAGCTGAAGATGAAAAACTCTGTTTCGAAAATGATTCAGGGCGGAAGGAGATGAAAAGAATGAAAGCAGGAATTCACCCAGATTACAAGAAAGTTGTATTCATGGACACAAACACAGGCTTCAAATTCTTAAGCGGGTCTACTAAAGGCTCTAGCGAAACTGTTGAGTGGGAAGATGGTAACACTTATCCATTACTAAAAGTTGAGATCAGTTCTGATTCTCACCCATTCTACACTGGACGTCAGAAGTTTGCTACTGCAGACGGACGCGTTGATCGCTTCAATAAGAAATACGGTATCAAGTAATAAAAACATAAAACAGGCAAGTGTATGTATTCGCTTGTCTGTTTTTTTTGTGAAAATATTATACCTTTACCCTACTTTTAACTAAAAAGTAGATGAAAGGAGAGCTTCATGTACTTAATAAATCAAAATGGCTGGATTGAAGTGATTTGCGGTAGTATGTTTTCTGGTAAATCAGAAGAGTTAATCCGCCGTGTGCGCCGTACGCAATTTGCGAAACAACATGCAATTGTATTTAAACCATGTATTGATAATCGCTATAGTGAAGAAGACGTTGTATCACATAACGGATTAAAGGTAAAAGCAGTTCCTGTTTCAGCTTCAAAAGATATATTTGAACATATCACTGAAGATATGGATGTAATTGCAATCGATGAGGTACAATTCTTTGATGGGGACATTGTGGAAGTGGTGCAAGTATTGGCAAATCGTGGCTATCGTGTCATTGTAGCTGGTTTAGACCAAGATTTCCGTGGTCTACCATTTGGACAAGTTCCTCAGCTGATGGCGATTGCTGAACATGTAACAAAGCTACAAGCAGTATGTTCTGCATGTGGATCTCCGGCAAGTCGTACACAACGATTAATTGATGGAGAACCAGCGGCATTTGATGATCCGATTATTTTAGTTGGGGCTTCAGAATCGTATGAGCCACGCTGTCGTCATTGTCATGCAGTTCCTACAAACAAAGATAAGTAAAACTCGCTGCGCAAGGCGGGTTTTTTTCAGAATAGAGAGTGTGGTTGGTGTGAGCCGCTTACGCTTTTAAATATAATTTGCGTTTTTTTGAGTAAGTACCATATACTATTTGTATTAGATACTAGGATGTAGAGGTGAATGATGTGTTAGATCGTTTGCAAGCTGTAGAAAATCGTTATGAGAAGTTAAATGAATTGTTAAGTGACCCAGAGGTTATTAGCGATACAAATAAACTTCGTGAATATTCAAAGGAACAGTCTGATATACAGGAAACGGTAGAGGTGTATCGTGAGTATAAGGATGTTCGTGAGCAATTAAAAGATGCGAAAGCAATGTTAGAAGAGAAGTTAGACGCAGAAATGCGTGACATGGTAAAAGAAGAGGTTTCTGAGTTAGAATCACAAGAAAAAACGTTATCAGAACGTCTGAAAATTTTACTAGTTCCAAAGGACCCTAATGATGATAAGAACGTTATCGTTGAGGTTCGTGGGGCTGCTGGTGGCGACGAGGCCGCTTTATTTGCTGGTGACTTATACCGCATGTATAGCCGTTATGCTGAGGTTCAAGGTTGGAAAACAGAAATTATCGAGGCTAGCTATACAGAGTTAGGTGGATATAAAGAGATTATCTTTATGATTAACGGTAAAGGTGCTTTCGCGAAGCTGAAATTCGAGAATGGTGCTCACCGTGTACAACGTGTTCCTGAAACGGAATCTGGTGGACGTATTCATACATCTACAGCAACTGTAGCTGTATTACCAGAGGCAGAAGAAGTAGAAATCGACATTCACGAGAAAGATGTTCGTGTTGATACATTCGCTTCTAGTGGTCCTGGTGGACAAAGTGTTAATACAACGATGTCAGCGGTACGTTTAACGCATTTACCGACTGGTGTAGTTGTATCTTGTCAGGATGAGAAATCACAAATTAAGAATAAAGAAAAAGCGATGAAAGTATTACGCGCACGTGTTTATGATAAGTTTAGACAAGAAGCACAAGCTGAATATGATCAAAACCGTAAACAAGCTGTTGGTACGGGTGATCGTTCAGAGCGTATTCGTACGTATAACTTCCCGCAAAACCGTGTTACAGACCATCGAATCGGTTTAACGATTCAAAAGCTAGATCAAATCTTACAAGGTAAGTTAGATGATTTCATCAATGCCTTAGTGATGGAAGATCAGGCTCAAAGGATGGAGGCAGCTGAGTAATGCGTGTCTATGAAGCCCTGAAATGGGCTTCTTCTTTTTTACAGGAAAATGGACGAGATGAAAATGCGGGAGAAATTGTCCTTTGTCATGTATTAAAGATGAACAGAACAGGATTACTTATGAATATGCGTGAAGAAATAAATGAGGAACAAGAGGCAAGCTTTACGGAGTTTATCCACAAGCATGTAGAAGGTATTCCTATTCAATATATGATTGGTTATGAAATGTTTTATGGCCGGTCGTTCTTTGTGAATGAAGAAGTATTAATACCAAGACCGGAAACAGAAGAGCTTATAGTAGGAGTATTAGAAAGAATTGAGCGCCATTTTGGCGACAAGGAACTACATGTAGCAGACATAGGCACAGGTAGTGGAGCGATTTCTATTACGCTTGCTTTAGAAAATAAAAATCTCCACGTGTATACAGTAGATATTGCACAAGAGTCGATTGAAGTTGCAAAAGAAAATGCAAAAGCTTTAGGTGCAGAAGTAACGTTCTATCACGGTGATTTATTGTCACCATTTCATAAAACGGGTCAAAAGCTAGATGTTGTTGTTTCAAATCCTCCATATATACCGGAAGAGGATTGGCGTGGTCTTTCTCCTGTTGTGAAAGAGCATGAGCCGAAGAGAGCGCTTGTTGGTGGAGAAGACGGATTAGATTTTTATCGCCGTTTTATGGAAGAATTGCCGAATGTGTTGCAGGAGAAAGCAATTGTAGCGTTTGAAATTGGAGTAGGACAAGGTGAGGATGTAAAAAGATTGTTACAACAAGCTTTTCCACATGCCCATGTTGAGGTTGTTTTCGATATTAACGGAAAAGATCGTATGGTATTTGCAGAGATGGAGTAAGGTTCACACCTTACTCCATTTTTTTGTGGGAAAATTCATATAGATTTTGAATTTAATAGTTTAGAAATATGAAAGTTTGTCCACACTGTTTGTAGAGGGGACGGTGGAGGAAATGAAAAAACAAGTTATTGCTTATCTTCTTATATTATTAATTGGTGCACAGTTACTTGTGCAGTTTGGATATATGAAAGCTGATGCAAAAGGGCCTTCAGTTATTCCGAAAGAGGCCGTTCGATTACGAATTTTAGCAAATAGTGATTCAGATAAAGACCAGGCATTAAAGCGTAAAGTGCGTGATGAAGTAAAAGCACAAATTGATGGATGGGTAGCGGATTTAACTTCATTTGAAGAGGCGCGTAAAGTAATTCAAAGTCATATTCCAGAAATCGAGAAAACGGTGGAAAATACGTTAAAAAGAGAAGGAAGTAAAGAATCATTTCAAGTGAAATTTAGTAAGAATGTAAAGTTTCCTACAAAGGTATATGGGAATTTTATTTATCCAGCAGGAGAATATGAAGCGGTATTGATTACAATTGGAGAAGGTGAAGGGGCGAACTGGTGGTGTGTATTATTTCCACCAATGTGTTTCTTAGATTTTTCGAGTGGGACAGCTGTAAGAAAAGAAGAGCACGTTGTGAAGGCGGAATCTCCTGAAGAGGAGCAGGTGAAACAACTAGATGAGGAAGTAGTAAATACAGAAGAGAAGAAAGTGGATAAGGTAAAAGAAACGAAAGTTGTAAAACAGGAAGTAGTAAAAAAAGTAACAGCTTCTGAAAAGAAAGTAGTAAAAAATGAAACAAAAGTCGAAGAGCAGCCTGTAAGTAAAGAAGAAACAAAAACTGTGGAAAAAGTGGAGAAACCTGTGGAGAAAAAACAAGAAAAGCAAAATGAGTATGTAAAAGTAGAAGAGGAAGAAGAAAAGCCAGAAGTTAAATTGTTTATTGTAGAAGCTTTTACATCTTTATTCTCTAAATAGTACTATTAATAAATCCCTCCTCATATATAAAAATGAGGAGGGATTTATTATGAAGAAAGTGTATTTTGCTACGAAAGCAGATGTGGAAAGATTACATTCTTTTTTCGGACAAGCTAATAAAAAAGATGATAAAATAAATGAGTTGTACGCACAATTTATGATTTTGGAAGAGGCGGAAGAAATACGAGCTGTAATTGGTTATGAACAAAGTGGGGAAGATGTACTTATTCGTTCTTGTTTATTCACACCTCATGTGGATAAACAGACTTTCTTATATTTTTTTGAAATGTTTTTGCAGTATATGAAAGAAAAAAGTGTTCAACAATTGTACTTATTAACAAACCATCCACAATCTGTACCAATCTTTCAGTTCTTTGACTTTTTTACTATAGAAAAGGATGAGGTTCCAGAGGGAATTCAACAGTTAGAACATTTTTGTAAAAATATAAAAGAGCAGAATGCAATAATACTAAATTGTCAGCTATTCACAAAGTTATCCACGGATTAATTAGGTTTATCCACATTTTGTGGATAAACCTTGTTTGTCTTTTGGATAAATCTCATAGTAAACTAAAAATAGACAAGTATTTAAGGGTAGAAAAGGACGTGGAAAAAAATGCATACAAATATGTGGGTTGTGGATAATGTTGTGGAAAGAAAAAAATATTATCCACAGTTACAAGAAGCAGCAAAATTATTAAGAGAAAATGAGGCGGTTGCTTTCCCTACGGAAACAGTATATGGGTTAGGTGCAAACGCGATGGATGATGAAGCAATCGCGAAAATTTTCGAAGCGAAAGGAAGACCGAGTGATAATCCACTCATTGTCCACATAGGTACAAAATCTCAGTTAGATGGGATTGTGAAAGAAATTCCACCAGTTGCAGAGAAGTTAATGGCGCATTTTTGGCCAGGACCATTAACAATTATTTTGCCGAGAAAAGAAGGGATTTCAGAGAGGGTGACAGCAGGACTTAATACGGTTGGGGTAAGAATGCCTGATCATCCAGTTGCACTTGCTCTTATTGAAGAGGCGAATGTACCTGTTGCGGCACCAAGTGCGAATCGTTCAGGGCGTCCAAGTCCAACACTAGCTTCTCACGTATATGAAGATTTGAACGGGAAGATCGCAGGTATTGTTGATGGTGGTGCAACTGGAGTAGGCGTTGAATCAACTGTAATTGATTGTACAAGCACGGTTCCAACAATATTACGTCCAGGTGGGATTACGAAAGAACAATTAGAAGCAGTGATAGGTACCGTTTCTTTAGATCCAGCTTTAAAGGATGAGAAGGAAAAACCGAAATCACCTGGAATGAAATACACACATTATGCGCCGAAAGCACCACTTAGTATTGTTGAGGGCTCACGTGAGTTTATTCAGCATCTTGTAGATGAGAAAAAGGAAGAAGGATTTAAAGTAGGCGTATTAACGACAGAAGAGTATCAGCATGTATATAGCGCAGATGTTATATTATCTTGTGGTGTTCGAAGTGATTTAGCTAGCGTTGCGACTAAATTATATGATGTACTTAGAACATTTGATGCAAGTGAAGTGGATGTTATTTTTAGTGAGTCGTTCCCTAATGAAGGAATAGGAAATGCTATTATGAATCGTTTAACAAAAGCGGCAGGACATCATATTATTATTGAATGATAAGGTACGATTAGCAAACAGAATATTTCTCCTTGGATAAGCATATTGTGAAGTAGCACGTCCAAGGAGGGGCATGAATGACGTTTGAACAGCTAATACCTTTAATAATTATGGCATTCGCCTTAGGGATGGATGCGTTCTCGGTGAGTCTTGGTATGGGGATGATGCCCCTAAAGTTAAGACAAATCCTGTATATTGGTATGACGATAGGGATATTTCATATTATTATGCCGTTTATAGGAATGGTACTAGGTCGTTTTTTATCAGAGAAATATGGAGATATTGCACATTTTGCGGGTGCTATTTTATTAATCGGACTAGGTTTTTATATCGTATATTCGACCATTTTACAAAATGAAGAGACTAGAACTGCCCCTATTGGAATTAGCCTATTCGTATTTGCATTTGGCGTTAGTATAGATAGTTTCTCAGTAGGGCTTAGTCTTGGTATTTATGGGGCACAAACAATCATTACAATATTACTTTTTGGATTTGTTAGCATGTTATTAGCGTGGATTGGTTTATTAATTGGGAGACATGCGAAAGATATGCTCGGTACATATGGTGAGATAGTAGGTGGTATCATTTTGGTTGGATTTGGATTATATATCCTTTTTCCTATATAATTTTATGTAGGAGGGAATTATGAACAAGCTATTGGAATGGTATGTTAAGTTTTTAACCTTCTTTCCTTGATGGCTAAGAATACTTATAATTTGGGGTATTATTTTGCAAATTTCGATGTTAGGTTGGATTAAGTTAATTCGTGAATGGTGAGATGGTTCCTTTCTGTGAATATTTTGTTTGTACTATATTTATTGCACTAAAAATTACAGATATAGAAAGGATGAGATGAATGACGAGATTAAAGCAAGTTTTTGGTGTTATTATAAGTTTTTTTGTTTTTTGGTTTAGTATGCTCGGTGTACAAATGTTTGCTGAGTTTTTAGATATTGAGTCATTGAAATTTGTTGCGGGAAAGACTGAGGCGGCGCGTGCCTTTTACTCTCCGTACCCGTTTTTAATTGTTTTTCTTATTACACTGCTTTCCCTATACTTCTTCGTAATTAAGCTAGGGAAACCGAAAAAAGAAAAACTGCCTACTTTAGAGGAAAAGAAGGAAGAATTACAATGATAAAAATCCCCTGCTAAAAAGCAGGGGATTTTTATGTTTAAGTGATGGCAGGAATCGATTCTGAGCGAGCCGCTTTCGCTTTTAGATATTATCCAGTTCCAGTGGCCAGCTCTTCGCATCTAAGAACCTCCCGCACGAAAGGTAAAAAGCACCTTTTGTGCGAGAGAACCTTAGCTGGTCAGAGCTAAACGGGCCACTTCCACTTTTAAACTGGCCTAACCAATTCAAATTGTTCTCCTAATTTTGCATAGTTGTGTCCTGCTAGGCGGCTTATTGGTTTGAGTCCTTCTGCGTGAATGCGCCCTTTTTCATATAGATGTTCGGCAACGTGGAAACGAACGACGCGTCCAATTAGTAGATCACAAGCTGGTGAGTCTTCTGTTCCACCAAGTGGAATTGCACGTTCTAATACGCATTCCATTCGAATATTTGCTTCTTTTACACCTGGAACGGAGATGACTTCACTTTCAATTGGTGTTAGTTTTGCTAGTTCAATTTCACTTTCATTTGGCGGGAGATTAGCTGCTGTTTCATTAATTGCTGCTACATATGATTCGTCAGAAATATGTACGACAAATTCACCTTTTTCAATTGCGTTTCGGGAAGTGTCCTTTCTTTCTCCGGCTTTTCGTTGTACAGATACTGAGATAAGTGGTGGATTAGCAGCGACAATATTAAAATAACTATATGGTGCGCCGTTTAATACACCGTCTTTTGTTAAAGAAGTAACGAATGCGACAGGGCGAGGGATGATACTTCCAGTAAGTAATTTGTAATTATCTTTTTCAGTTTGTTCATTTGGATTAATGGATAACATGCTTGTAATCCCCTTTCTAAATATGAATACTTATTGTTTGTTTACAAGATAACGATGAGAAAATCCTGCTGGAAATAATATTTTGTTTCATAAAAAGAACTTACTTCAATTGTAATGAAGTAAGTTCTTTTTCAAGAATCTCAAATCTGAGATAAAAATTAAAGTAAAACGTATGCGCCAGGTCCGATTAAAGCTACACCAACAGCAACAGCGATTAACATTAAGTTATATTCATATCCATTTTGTGTTACCCAGTAACCATTTTTTCCGTGAACAGTGAAGATAGCCATTAACATTGTTCCAACGATAAATAATGAACCAACTACAATGAAAATACCTGATGCGAATAAGAAACCACCTAGTAATTCAGTTGCGCCAGCCATAAATGCCATAAATACACCAGGGCGTAAACCGATTGACTCCATCCAGCCACCTGTTCCTTTTAAACCGTAACCGCCGAACCAACCAAATAATTTTTGAGCGCCATGACCCATGAATGTAATTCCTATAATAAGACGAATAATAAGTAGACCGAAATCCATCATTTTTAAAAACCTCCTAAAAGTTATTAACTTACCTTACGTAAGTAATAATAAAATAGTTACTTACTTTAGTCAAGTGGATTTTGAAAAAAGTTTGAATTAAATTTTACAAATTAACAACAAAAAATAAAATGTGGTAAAGACCTCTAGACAAGTTGGGCAAAAAAAGAGAAAATATAAATAGAAGTTAACTTCTTATTGTTATTCAGACAATCAGAATTGACTGGAATTTTGTGAAGCGCTACAATAAGAGTCTATTAGTAATGACGTAATTTATTTCGAAAGCGTTTTTACAGTATAATATTCGAAGTATGAAGTCTTACATGTATCCCGAGCTTTACTAGGGATTGCCCTATAAACTTTTAGGTAAATTATAAGGAGGACTATCCTATGTTTAAAAAATTATTCGGTCTTGGTTCAAAAACAAATGAAGAAACAATCGTAGCTCCATTAACTGGAGCAGTGAAAAATATTGAAGAAGTACCAGATCCAGTATTCGCTGGTCGTATGATGGGTGACGGTGTTGCAATCGATCCTACTGAAGGTGTAGTTGTATCTCCAGTTGATGGTGAAATCGTACAATTATTCCACACAAAACATGCTATCGGAATTAAAGCGAAAAATGGCACAGAAATTTTAATCCACGTTGGATTAGAAACTGTAAAAATGGAAGGCGAAGGTTTCGAAGCTCACGTTTCTGAAGGCCAAGCTGTAAAAGCTGGAGATAAATTAATCTCATTCGACTTAGAATTAATACGTGAAAAAGCGAAAAGCACAATTACTCCAATCGTTATTACAAACACAGATGCAGCTGAGTCTATTAAGACAACTGTAGGCGTAACAGCTACAAAAGGTTCAACAGAAGTAATGAAAGTTACAATGAAATAATTGCTGTATAAGAGGAATCCGTTTCGTATGAAATGGATTCCTTATTTTTGTTGCATATTCAGTAGGTATGTTAAAATACTCTGGGCATTTAGAAATAGGGTTTCACATATATGTGGATAAGGCGCATTTTTCTTAGAAAAAATATAAGAGAAATGCGCCTTTTGTATATTCACATTTCTTTTGTTCTATTCTAATGTAAGTTATGATGAGTGGTAAGAAATCGAATATAGGGGTGGGTTTGGATGAAACGAGTATTATTTGTTTGTACTGGCAATACATGTCGTAGTCCAATGGCTGAGGCGTTGCTTCGTCATCACGGAGGAGATAGGTTTGAAGTACAATCTGCCGGTGTTTTCGCCTATCCTGGGAGCGATGCATCGGTACATGCGAAGGAAGCTTTAGCTGAAAAAGGGATTTCAATTGACCATACCGCGCAGCAAGTAAACGAAACTTTGCTTGATTGGGCTGATATTGTCGTAACGATGACAGAAAATCATAAACAAATTGTACTTGGGCATTATCCGAGTGTTGAAAAGAAATTGAATACGTTATATGGATTAACTGAAGGTATAGGCAAGGACATTTCAGATCCATTTGGAGGCTCGCTTTCTATTTATAAAGAAACGTTAGATGAGATGGAAAAACTTGTACAAACTTTACTGAAAAAACATTCGGTAGGTTGATGTTTCGTGTATAATACGATATTGGAGATCACTTCGTCCTATTGAGGTAGCGAGTGTGAAATGAAGATAATTGATTGAAACTTTGGAGGGGTAAAAATGAAAGTAGTAATAGCATCTGATCACGGCGGTATGAATATCCGCAAAGAACTTGTAAATTTATTAGAAGAGTTAAATATTGAATATGTTGATTTAGGTTGTGAATGTGAGGCTGGTTCTGTTGATTACCCTGACTTTGCGTTTCCAGCAGCTGAAATGGTAGCGAATGGTGAAGTGGATCGTGGTATTTTAGTTTGTGGGACAGGCATTGGTATGTCAATCGCAGCAAACAAAGTAAATGGTATCCGTTGTGCGTTAGTTCATGATACTTTCAGCGCGAAAGCAACGAGAGAGCATAATGACACTAACATGCTAGCAATGGGCGAGCGTGTAATTGGTGCTGGTCTAGCGCGTGATATCGCGAAAATCTGGTTAACAACTGACTATGAAGGTGGTCGTCACGAAAACCGCGTAGGAAAAATTAAAACATACGAAACAAAGTAATACATTCTAACTATCAGTAGTGTGAAATATAATTTGGTGAACCAACCTGTGAAAGGAAGAGGCGTAATGACAGAAATCGTAAAGGTAAGAGAACAGCTACAAATGTCGCTTTCTGATTTCCAAGAACAAGCTTCATTACAAAGCGGTCAAATTTTTGTAGTGGGTTGTAGCACGAGCGAAGTGCTAGGCGAAAGAATTGGAACATCAGGAACGATGGAAGTAGCAGAGGCGATTTTTTCTGAGTTAAAACAATTTCAAGAGCAAACAGGTATTGAATTAGCGTTTCAATGTTGTGAGCATTTAAACCGTGCTTTAGTGGTTGAGAGAGAAGTAGCGATAAAATATCAATTTGAAATTGTAACAGTTACGCCTGTTAGATCAGCAGGTGGTGCATTGGGGACATATGCGTATCACAATTTGAAAAATCCGGTAGTAGTTGAGTTTATTAAAGCAGATGCAGGAATGGATATTGGTGATACGTTTATTGGTATGCATTTAAAACATGTAGCTGTTCCGGTTCGTACAAGTGTGAAGGCAATTGGAAGTGCACATGTAACGATGGCTAAAACACGTGGAAAACTAATAGGTGGAGCACGTGCTGTTTACGCGGTGGTGGAAGAGACTACCACTTGCAGTTAAATATGAGAAATTAGGAAGTCATATAGTAGCTGTTTATCATAAGATAAAAGGTATGTTGTCTGACTTTATAGTAGAAGAAAGAAAAGACCAATTTTCGGTCTTTTTTTTCTTTTATGATATAGAAAGTCATGTTAGAATGTAGTTGAAAACATGAAGGTTCGAAAGAATTACAACCTGAATTTTCGTTTTTTCTGAATAAATAAGAAAAAACTGTTGGGAATTGATGTAATTCGTTCAGAAAAGGGGGATTTTGGTGGATCATTTAAAACGTCAAGATGAAAAGGTATTTGCTGCAATTGAGGCAGAACTAGGAAGACAGCGTTCGAAGATTGAGTTAATTGCTTCGGAAAACTTCGTAAGTGAAGCAGTAATGGAGGCGCAAGGTTCTGTTTTAACGAATAAGTATGCTGAAGGATATCCTGGAAAACGTTATTATGGTGGCTGTGAACACGTAGACGTAGTAGAAGATATCGCACGTGATCGCGTGAAAGAAATTTTCGGCGCAGAGCACGTAAATGTTCAACCACACTCTGGTGCACAAGCGAACATGGCAGTATACTTCACGATTTTAAAGCAAGGCGATACAGTACTTGGTATGAATTTATCTCATGGTGGTCACTTAACACACGGAAGCCCTGTTAACTTCAGTGGAGTACAATATAATTTCGTAGAATATGGCGTGGATGCTGACTCTCACCGTATTAATTACGATGATGTATTAGCAAAAGCGAAAGAACATAAACCAAAATTAATCGTTGCAGGTGCAAGTGCATACCCTCGTGTTATCGATTTCAAGCGATTCCGTGAGATTGCAGATGAAGTGGGCGCTTATTTAATGGTTGATATGGCACATATCGCTGGTTTAGTAGCTGCTGGTTTACATCCAAATCCAGTACCACATGCACATTTCGTTACAACGACAACACATAAAACGTTACGTGGCCCGCGTGGTGGTATGATTTTATGTGAAGAGCAATTTGCAAAACAAATTGATAAATCAATCTTCCCTGGTATTCAAGGTGGTCCACTTATGCACGTAATCGCTGCAAAAGCTGTTGCGTTTGGTGAAGCACTTCAAGATGATTTCAAAACATATGCACAAAATATCATTAACAATGCGAACCGCTTAGCTGAAGGTCTTCAAAAAGAAGGACTTACACTTGTTTCTGGCGGAACAGACAATCACTTAATCTTGATTGATGTTCGTAACTTAGAAATCACAGGTAAAGTAGCAGAGCACGTATTAGATGAAGTTGGTATTACAGTGAACAAAAATACAATTCCATTTGAAACAGCAAGCCCATTTGTAACAAGTGGTGTACGTATCGGTACAGCAGCTGTAACATCTCGTGGTTTCGGTTTAGAAGAAATGGATGAAATTGCGTCACTTATTGCTTATACATTAAAAAATCATGAAAATGAAGCTGCATTAGAAGAAGTACGTAAGCGTGTAGAAGCGTTAACTAGCAAATTCCCAATGTATCCAAATCTATAATAGATTGAAGAAGACTGCCGAGACTTAATTGTTTTGGCGGTCTTTTTTGTGGACATATATTATTTTTAAAGTATGTATACAAATGATGAATAAATTTTGGCGATATAATGAAGGATACAGCTCCCATAATTGGTAAAGATACTAGATAGATTCATCGTAAAATCATGATTTTGCCAAATTTGCCCTTGAATATTAGTAGCGTTTTCTTTACAATCGTAAATAGTGTAAAAAAGCGTGCAAACGCATGAATATCATCTAAAGGAGAGATTCACATGGGAAAACTGTATGTATTTGATCACCCGTTAATTCAACATAAGATTACATATATTCGCGATAAGAATACAGGTACGAAAGATTTTCGTGAATTAGTGGACGAAGTAGCAAGCTTAATGGCTTTCGAAATTACTCGCGACCTTCCGCTTAAGGACATCGAAATTGAAACGCCTGTAAGCAAAGCGACAACAAAAGTGATCGCTGGTAAAAAACTTGGTTTAATTCCGATTTTACGTGCAGGTTTAGGAATGGTTGATGGAATTCTGAAATTAATTCCAGCAGCAAAAGTAGGACACGTTGGTTTATACCGTGACCCTAAAACATTGCAACCGGTAGAATACTATGTGAAACTTCCAACGGATGTAGAAGAGCGCGACTTTATCGTACTAGATCCGATGCTAGCAACAGGTGGTTCTGCGGCTGAAGCGATTAACTCTCTGAAAAAGCGCGGTGCGAAACAAATTAAATTAATGTGTATCGTTGCAGCTCCAGAAGGGGTAAAAGTAGTACAAGAAGAACATCCTGATGTTGATATTTATGTAGCAGCATTAGATGAGAAATTAAATGACCACGGATATGTAGTACCAGGTCTTGGTGATGCTGGTGACCGTTTATTCGGAACGAAGTAAGACAACTGACGAGCAGGGGAGATTCCCCTGCTCGTTTTTTTTTGCTGCAAGCAAGTAGGGGAGGGGGAGGATAAATATACATCGTATATACAACATAAGTTGCATACACATCACATATAATATAGAAGTCTTACGTCTGAGGAACACTATATTATGGAAGGAAAGCGTTATATCTCGAAAATATAATAGTGACAAACTTGTGAACATTTCCTTCTATTATAAAGAGAAAACTGTTAGAAATTGCATATATGTAACCAGTATTTAGAAGGGGAACGTTTTCATTTTTGGGAGGAAATGCCTAATACTCAAATTTTTAGATTTTTTACGATTTCTCGTTGACACTGTTAATACCCTATTGTATGCTAACAACGGGGATAGATGGTAGGGCTTTCAGTGACAAAATTACATCTATTCCGTGACGAAAATGTAAACTTTTTGTTTTGTATAGGATTTATGCAAAAAAATGAGTTATTATTAACACATCGTGAATGAGGGTTACATATTGGAGGGATGAATCCTTGCAAAAAAACGATCGCAGCCATATAAAAGCATATGCTTTAATGTCAGGAATTCTTGCTCAGTTAGTCGGTTCTATACTTGTTGGAATCTTTGGTGGGCAGTGGATTGATAATAAGGTTGGAACGTTTCCATTGTTTCTTATTATAGGGTTATTACTCGGGTTAGGAACAGGGGTATACGCAATGATTCGACTCATTCGACATTACTATTCGGGAGAGCAATGATGATAGACGTACATGGACTTGTCCAAAGACAAAAGAAATATATGTACTACTTGCTTGCGCTTCTAGTGCTAGGATGGGGATTTACCTCTTACAAGGATGTATTTCTTGGGCTGATTATCGGAACGATTTTCAGTTTTCTTAGTTTGCGCATCATTGCACGTAGAACAGACAAGCTGTTAGATCGCGTAACAAATGGAGAAAACGTGAAGTTTAAGGCGACAGCTGTAAGTACATATTCAAGATTCGCCACGATTGGGTTATTAATTTTATTTGCAGCCAAATATCAAGAGTTAATTGCGATGTGGGGCTTAGGTGTAGGATTGCTGACAGGATACCTTGTCATGATCATAGATTTTCTTTATTTAGAGTATAAGAGCAGGGAAGAGAGGTGAATTACTAGTGGAACACGGTAAATTAGTTGAATTTCTAGGTTTAACGTTCGATTTGTCATCAGTTATGATGGTTACTGTAGCAGCAGTTATTGTTTTCTTAATCGCTGTTATCGGAACTCGCAGCTTAGCCCTTCGCCCAACCGGGATGCAAAACTTCATGGAATGGGTGTTTGACTTCGTGAAAGGGATTATCAATAGTACGATGGACTGGAAAACAGGTGGACGTTTCTTAACGCTTGGCGTTACGCTTATCATGTTTATCATCGTATCGAACTTCCTTGGTTTACCATTCATGTATTCAGCAACTGAAGCTGGCGAACATATTGCATGGTGGAGGTCACCAACGTCTGATCCAGCAGTTACATTAACATTAGCCGTGATGGTAGTTACCCTCACCCATTATTATGGAATTAAGATGAAGGGTACGAAAGAGTATGTTAAAGGTTATTTCCAACCTATGAAATTCTTATTCCCATTAAAGGTTATTGAGGAGTTTGCTAACACATTAACGTTAGGTCTTCGTTTATTCGGTAACATTTATGCAGGTGAGATCTTATTAGGATTACTTGCTAAGTTAGGCGGGGCATCATTCCTTGGAGCATTAGGTGCGCTTGTACCAATGTTAGCATGGATGGGATTCAGTGTATTCGTTGGATCAATCCAAGCATTTATTTTCGTTATGTTAACGATGGTTTATATGGCTCATAAAGTAAGTCATGACCATTAATATAATTTAAGTAAGAAAAAATTTATTTTTTTATAATACAAAGGAGGACAAATTAAATGAGTTTAGGTGTAATCGCAGCTGCAATTGCAATTGGTTTATCAGCATTAGGTGCAGGTATTGGTAACGGTCTTATCGTATCACGTACAATCGAAGGTGTTGCTCGTCAACCAGAATTAAAAGGCGCACTTCAAACAATTATGTTCATCGGGGTTGCTTTAGTTGAGGCACTTCCAATCATCGGTGTAGTTATTGCATTCATCGTAATGAACAAATAAGGGAGACTCCCCTTACATAGATGGCGAAGAGTGTTTTTCCGAACTTTCTTCGCCATTGCTTTATGAACGAAACGTATGTCTTTTTTTTTCATATGATCAATTTAGATATTTTGAAGGGAGTGAATCCTTGTGCCAACTTTATTATTAGGAGCTGCCATTCCATTTGGAACGATTGCTTATACATTGTTCATTTTCTTAATTCTATTAGTAATGCTACGCAAATTTGCGTGGGGTCCTTTAATGGGAATTATGAAAGAACGTGAAGAGCATGTTACTAATGAAATCGACGCTGCAGAAAGAAGTAACGCTGAAGCGAAGAAGTTAGTAGAAGAACAACGTGAAATGTTAAAACAATCACGTGTTGAAGCACAAGAGTTAATCGAAAGAGCGAAAAAACAAGCTGTAGATCAAAAGGATGTTATTGTTGCTGCTGCGAAAGAAGAAGCAGAATCAATTAAAGCATCTGCTGTACAAGAAATTCAACGCGAAAAAGAGCAAGCGATTGCTGCTTTACAAGAACAAGTCGCTTCTTTATCTGTTCAAATTGCTTCTAAAGTAATTGAAAAAGAATTAAAAGAAGAAGATCAAGTTAAGTTAATTCGCGATTATATTAAAGAAGTAGGAGAAGCGCGATGAGCAATGGGATTGTAGCAAAACGTTATGCTGTCGCTCTTTTTAAAATTGCAAAAGAAAAACACGTATTAGAAATGTTTGAAGAAGAATTACGCCTTGTACAAAACGTTTATGTAAAGAACGGAGAACTACATAGCTTTTTAACGCAACCGAACATTTCAAAAGAGCAGAAGAAAACGTTTCTTGCAAACGTATTCGGATCTGTTTCTGAATCAATTTTAAATACGTTATATATTTTAATTGATAACAAGCGTATTGATATCTTACCTGAAATTGCAGATGAATATGTTGTTCTTGCTAATGAAGAACGTAACGTAGCGGATGCAACTGTATATTCTATTCGTCTTCTATCTGAAGAAGAGAAGCTTAACATTGCAGAAGCATTTGCAAAGAGAACGGGAAAAGATGCAATTCGCGTGAAAAATGTTGTAGATGAAGATTTACTAGGCGGAATTAAAGTACGCATTGGAAATCGAATTTATGACGGAAGTTTACAAGGAAAATTAGCACGTATTCAGCGTGAATTAATGAAGAATAGATAGGGGTGAAGCACATGAGCATCAGAGCTGAAGAAATTAGCGCACTGATAAAGCAACAAATCGAGAACTATCAGTCTGAAATCGAAGTTAGTGATGTTGGTACAGTTATCCAAGTTGGTGACGGTATTGCGCGTGCTCATGGTCTTGATAACGTTATGGCTGGTGAGCTTGTAGAGTTCTCTAACGGCGTTATGGGACTAGCACAAAACTTAGAGGAAAACAACGTAGGTATTATCATTTTAGGACCTTACACAGAAATCCGTGAAGGTGACGAAGTTCGTCGTACTGGTCGCATCATGCAAGTACCAGTAGGAAAAGAACTAATTGGTCGTGTTGTAAACCCATTAGGTCAACCAGTTGATGGTTTAGGCCCAATCAATACAACAAACACTCGTCCAATCGAAAGTCCAGCACCAGGTGTAATGGATCGTAAATCTGTTCATGAGCCACTTCAAACAGGTATTAAAGCGATCGACGCTCTTGTACCAATTGGCCGTGGTCAACGTGAGTTAATCATCGGTGACCGTCAAACTGGTAAAACAGCAGTTGCACTTGATACAATCATTAACCAAAAAGATGAAGATATGATTTGTATCTATGTAGCTATCGGACAAAAAGAATCAACTGTACGTAACGTAGTAGAAACACTACGTAAGCACGGTGCATTAGAGTACACAATCGTTGTAACTGCATCTGCTTCTCAACCAGCTCCATTATTATACTTAGCTCCTTATGCTGGTGTAACAATGGGTGAAGAGTTCATGTACAATGGAAAACACGTATTAGTAGTATATGATGACTTATCAAAACAAGCAGCGGCTTACCGTGAGCTGTCATTACTATTACGTCGTCCTCCAGGTCGTGAAGCTTATCCAGGGGATGTATTCTACTTACATTCTCGCTTATTAGAGCGTGCAGCAAAATTAAGTGATGCAAGAGGCGGCGGTTCTTTAACTGCACTACCTTTCATCGAAACACAAGCAGGGGACGTATCAGCATACATCCCAACAAACGTAATTTCTATTACGGATGGACAAATCTTCTTACAATCTGACCTATTCTTCTCTGGCGTACGTCCAGCGATCGATGCGGGTACTTCTGTATCTCGTGTAGGTGGATCTGCTCAGATTAAAGCAATGAGTAAAGTATCAGGTACACTTCGTCTTGACCTTGCATCTTACCGTGAGTTAGAAGCGTTCGCTCAGTTCGGTTCTGACCTTGATAAAGCAACTCAAGCGAAATTAAACCGTGGTGCTCGTACTGTTGAGGTATTAAAACAAGGATTACACAAACCGTTACGTGTAGAGAAACAAGTTATCATTCTTTACGCTTTAACACGTGGATTCCTAGATGATATCCCAGTAGTAGATATCACTCGTTTCGAAGAAGAATTCCATGCTTGGTTAGATTCTAATGCGACTGACTTATTAGAAGAAATCCGCACAACTAAGAAACTTGCGGATGACGACAAATTTGCAGCAGCAATTAACGGATTTAAAAAAGTATTCGTAGCTTCTGAATAATAATAAAAGTGAAGCCGACTGTTCAGCCCCATCGGCTAAGAGGCGGAACTAGATTAATAAAAGCGGAAGCGGCTCGTACAAGCCGCCGACGCTAGATAATATATAAGGCATCTCAGCCTCTGAGATTGCTGACGGTTATGTAAAGGAAAAGAGTAGGTGCACCTATTCTTTTCCTTCAATCATGAGCAAGAATATCTTGCAACGTAGATTAGGAAGAGGATTCTTACTAATCGTGCCAACTTCCGGAAAAAAGGTGGTGAAAACCTGTGGCATCTTTACGCGATATAAAAGCGAAGATTACCTCGACAAAGAAAACGAGTCAAATTACGAAGGCGATGGAGATGGTATCTGCATCTAAGTTAAACCGTGCAGAGCAAAATGCTAAATCTTTCGTTCCGTATATGGAAAAGATTCAAGAAGTAGTAGCGAGCATTGCGCAAGGAAGTAAAGGAATTAATCATCCAATGCTAAATGCGCGTCCTGTAAAGCGTACAGGATACATCGTTATTACATCTGATCGCGGACTAGCAGGTGGTTATAACAGTAACGTATTACGTACAGTAAGTAACGTAATTCGTGAACGTCATAATATGGATTCAAATCAATATTCAATTATTGTACTTGGACGACTAGGACGTGATTATTTAAAACGTCGCGGCTTTAACATCATTGATGAAGTAGTTGGATTATCTGACCACCCATCATTTACTGATATTAAAGATCTTGCTTCTCGAGCAATTGCGATGTTCGCAGATGGTGCTTATGATGAGCTGTATATTTACTACAACCATTACGTAAGTAAAATTTCACAAGAAGTAACGGAAAATAAAATTTTACCGCTTACTGATGTGGCGTCTGACAAACCGACGACAGCTTATGAATTTGAACCTTCTGAAGAAGAAATTTTAAAAGTATTATTGCCACAATACGCAGAAAGCTTAGTGTACGGTGCATTACTAGATGGTAAAGCAAGTGAGCACGCAGCGCGTATGACAGCAATGAAGAGTGCTACAGACAACGCAATGGAAGTTATCGATTCACTTACACTTTCATTCAACCGTGCGCGTCAGGCAGCGATTACGCAAGAAATTACGGAAATCGTTGGTGGAGCAGCAGCGTTAGAATAGTAATAAAAAGTGGAAGCGGCTCGTCCAGAACAGGAGGGCATTGGAGCTCCTGACGAAGAGGCGTAGTTTGCCTCACAGGAAGGCGCGAAATGACCGACTGTTCTAGCCGCTGGAACTAGATTCAATAAAAAGTGGAAGTGGCTCTTTCAAAAGAGTCGCGTAAGCTAAACTAATAAAAAATTAAAAGCCGACTTCGCTTAGAAAGCTGGCTAATTAAAAGAAAGCTAGGAGGGAACCCGATGAATAAAGGGCGCGTTACGCAAATCATGGGTCCGGTTGTAGACGTTAAGTTTGATGGCGGAAAGCTACCAGAAATCTACAACGCCCTTACGGTAAAACAAAGCAACGAAAACGGAAGCATGAACTTAACATTTGAAGTTGCACTTCATTTAGGTGATGATACAGTTCGTACAGTTGCGATGTCTTCCACAGATGGACTTGTTCGTGGCACAGAAGTAGAAGATACTGGTAAAGCAATCTCTGTACCAGTTGGTGATGCAACACTTGGTCGTGTATTCAACGTATTAGGTGATGCAATTGACTTAGATGGTGAACTTCCTGCGGATGTACACCGTGATCCAATTCACCGTCAAGCACCTGCATTCGAAGAATTATCTACTAAAGTAGAAATTCTTGAAACTGGTATTAAAGTAGTAGACTTACTTGCTCCTTACATTAAGGGTGGTAAGATCGGCCTATTCGGTGGTGCCGGCGTAGGTAAAACAGTATTAATTCAGGAATTAATTAACAACATCGCACAAGAGCACGGTGGTATCTCTGTATTCGCTGGTGTAGGTGAGCGTACTCGTGAGGGTAATGACTTATACCATGAAATGAGCGATTCTGGCGTAATCAAGAAAACTGCGATGGTATTCGGACAAATGAATGAGCCACCTGGAGCACGTCAACGTGTTGCATTAACAGGTTTAACAATGGCTGAGCATTTCCGTGATGAGCAAGGACAAGACGTACTTCTGTTCATCGATAACATCTTCCGTTTCACGCAAGCTGGTTCTGAAGTATCTGCCCTTCTTGGTCGTATGCCATCTGCGGTAGGTTACCAACCAACACTTGCAACAGAAATGGGTCAATTACAAGAGCGTATTACATCTACAAATAAAGGGTCTATCACGTCTATCCAAGCGGTATATGTACCAGCCGATGACTATACTGACCCAGCACCAGCTACAACATTCGCTCACTTAGATGCAACAACAAACTTAGAGCGTCGTTTAACACAAATGGGTATTTACCCAGCCGTAGATCCATTAGCATCTACATCTCGTGCACTTTCTCCAGAAATCGTAGGAGAAGAGCATTATGAAGTAGCACGTCAAGTGCAGCAAACTTTACAACGTTACAAAGAACTTCAAGATATCATCGCTATCTTAGGTATGGATGAGTTATCTGAAGAAGATAAGTTAGTTGTACATCGTGCTCGTCGTATTCAATTCTTCTTATCTCAAAACTTCCACGTAGCTGAGCAGTTTACAGGTCAAAAAGGTTCTTACGTACCTGTAAAAAATACAGTTAGTGGCTTCAAAGAAATTCTAGAAGGAAAATATGATGACCTTCCAGAAGATGCATTCCGCTTAGTTGGTAGCATTGAAGAAGTTATTGAGAACGCGAAGAAAATGATGGCGTAAGGCCTTAGGAGGGACGAAGTATGAAGACATTTCCAGTCAGTATTGTAACTCCTGATGGACCGGTTTACGAAAAAGAAGTAGAAATGGTAAGTGTAAAAGCAGAGAGTGGGGAAATGGGGATCTTACCAGGTCACATTCCAACTGTTGCACCATTAAAAATTAGTGCAGTTCGTCTGAAAAATGGTGGACACACTGATTATGTAGCAGTAAGCGGTGGCTTTATCGAAGTTCGTCCAGATAAAGTAACTGTATTATCATCATCTGCTGAAGAAGCAAACCATATCGATATCCATCGTGCAAATGAAGCGAAGCGTCGCGCTGAGCAACGTATGCAAGACAAACAAGCACATGTTGACTTTAGACGTGCAGAAATGGCATTACAACGTGCTGTGAACCGTTTAAATGTTTCTGATATGAAGTAAAAAAATCCGTAAGGGCCTTGCCTTTACGGATTTTTTTTGTGTATTTTATGGATAATTTTACAAAACTGGTATAATTATATTGATGCTTGTATAAGTAGAAGTGTACAACAATTTATATTTTATGAAGGGGATGAATCAATGATCGGTGAAATGAAACGAGAAGCATTGTACTCTTTAAAGGGGAAATGGGGACTAGGTGTTGGATCAACGATTTTATATTTTATTTTAAGTTATGTCGTTTCGATGGCTGCAATGCTTATATTATTAATTCCAGGAATTATTATATTTCTTTCAGTTGTAAGTGTGACTGGATCATTTGAAGCGGAAACGATGTCAATTGGAGCGGGTATTACCTTTGGAATTTTTTATTGCATTATGATAATTTTGAGTAACGCATCGTATGGGATTACGTCATATGGTTATACAAATGTATTTTTACAGATTAGTAAACGAGAAGATGCTAAAGTAGATTACTTATTCGAAGGATTCCGTGGTTTTAAAAGAATGATGAAAACAATGTGGGCAATGCTTGCGATTTTGTTATATACAGGTACATGGATTCCGATGTTGTTAACAGGTTTATTCATATTCTTAGGTGAAGAAGGAAATCTGTCGTTTACAATAGCTTTCTTCGTACTATTAGCAATTTCAATTGTTGGTATGATTGTGATGTATTTTTCTTATGCACTGACGTACTATGTGATGATTGAAAATCCAGAATATAGTGTTTCGCAGGCGATGAAGGAAAGTAAGAATCTTATGAAGGGTCATAAGTTAGATTTGTTTCTTTTATGGCTGAGCTTCATAGGCTGGGTTGTTTTAGCGCTTCTTACTTTTGGAATAGGATTTCTTTGGCTTAGTCCGTATATGAGTACAACGACAGCACACTTTTATCGCTACATTTCAAAAGGTGAATTTCAATAGGAACATGCTATACTAATAGAATTATTGTGTATAGGAGGCGAGGCTACGCATGATTAGTGATCTAAAAGGAGAAGCACTAGATTCATTAGAAGGGAAATGGGGATTAGCTGTTGGAGCTACACTGCTCATTTCAATTCTTATCACGGCTTTTAGTTTTAGTGTTGATTGGGGATTTTCTTTAATTTTCGGTTGGCAAAAAACAAATGGTTCACTTTCAACGAATATTCTTACATTTTTTGTTACTGGACCGTTAACTTTAGGTGGATATTACCTTGGTTTAAATATCCTTCGTGAAAATCAAGCTAGTATCGGTAATGTATTCATTTGGTTTTCAGAGGGAAAGAGATTTCTAAAATCATTTTTATTATATTTATTAGTAAATCTTTATCTTTTCTTATGGACGTTATTGTTCATTATTCCAGGTATTATTAAATCATTTTCTTATGCGATGACATACTTTATTATAAATGATCATCCTGAGTATTCACTGAACCAAGCTATTACAGAAAGTCGTCGTATGATGGATGGACATAAGATGGAGTATTTCATTTTATGTTTAAGTTTTATCGGTTGGTTTATATTAAGTTGTATTACGTTAGGGATTGGATTCTTATGGTTAATTCCATATTTCTACACAACATCTGCGGCTTTTTACGAAGAGATCGCAGAAGAATATTATGAGAAAAATATTTAGCACTATAAAACCCCCAGTATGAATTATTTGTTCATACTGGGGGTTTTTTGTAGAAACTTTATAAATTGATTGCTAGTAAGTGGTTTACTGAAATAGTAACCTTGCATATATTTACATTTATGTTTTTGCAGAAACTTAAGCTGTTTTTCGGTTTCAATTCCTTCGGCAACGACTGAAAGATTTAAAGTATTTGCGAGGGAAAGGATTGTAGAAACGATGGCTCGTTCTTCAGGACGATGATCAGCTAATTGTGTAAATTCTCTCGGTACTTTTAATGTATCGATTGGAAAAATTGATAAATAAGCAAGAGAAGAATACCCAGTACCGAAGTCATCAATGGAAGTTTGGATACCGTATTCTTTTAATTGCTTCAGTCTTAATAACGTTTCTTTCTCGTCAATCATTGCAATTCTTTCTGTTAACTCAAGGGTTACATATTTTGGATCGACTTGCACGTCGTTTAATATTTGTGAAATGTTTTCGATTAATTGATCTTGCCGGAACTCTTTTGCAGATAAATTAACACTTATTTTTAAATTTTGGTAGCCAAAGGTATGCCATATTTTTAATTGGAGACAAGCTTCTTGTAATACCCAATGTCCAAGTGGGACTACTTGTGGCGTCTCTTCTACAATTGGAATAAACTCACATGGTGAAATGTCACCTAATAGCGGGTGTTTCCACCGTATTAAAGCTTCAGCGCCGATAATTTTATTTGTTGTCGTATCAATTTGTGGTTGATAAACGAGATAAAATTCTTTGTTTACTAAAGCGATTGGCAAATCTTTTTCAATTCGAGCTTTTCGCTCCATTTTTTTATATAGTTCTTTCGTGTAAAGAGAGCTACCGTTTTTTCCTTTATTCTTTGCTTCGTACATGGCCATATCAGCATGCTGCAAAATGGATAGTGGATCTTCACCTGCTTCAGGATATATTGCAATTCCGATACTCGGTGAGATTTGTAAATGTTGATTTTCGATTTCAAATGGCTCATTCATGGCCGCTACAATCATATCAGCTATTTTTTGGATATCTGGCTTTTTTTTGTAATTCTCGATAAGGATTGTGAACTCATCTCCAGCTAGCCGCGCGAGTTTCATATTTGATGTTGATATTCTTTCGAGCCTTTTTGCTACTGCGATAAGCAATAGGTCTCCTACTCGATGACCGAGGGTATCATTAATAACTTTAAAACGGTCTAGGTCGAGAAACATAACAGCAAAAGACTTTTTCGATACTTTTGCTCGTGCAATTGCCTGTTCTAAATGTTTATGAAATGCACGACGATTTGCAAGCTCTGTTAAAGTATCATGGTATGCTAGGAAATTAATCTGTTCTTGTTGTTGTTTGCTTTCTGTAATATCTTTAATCATTAAATAAACCCCAGAAATTTTTTCCTTTAAAAAGATCGGTACGGCGGTAACGTGCAAGTAGTAAATATCTCTGTTTTTATGGTACGCCCGTATTTCTAAAGAGATAGAATATCCCTTTTTTACACGATGAAAGGCGTTAATCATTTCTTCTAAATCTTCTTCGTATATGAGTGAATAGTAAGGCTGGTTTAATAATTCATTCGTTTGATAACCGAGTAAAGTAGTACCAGCGTTATTTACTTTGAGAAAATTACCGTACAAATCTAATGTGAAGATTGGATCTGGATGATGCTCGTATAAAGATTTAAACATTTGTTGATTATGATAGAGTTCATTTTTCTGTTCTACTAAATCTTCTGTACGTAGTTCAATTTGTTTCTCGAGTTCTGAGTTGAATTGCATTTGAGCTAGTAATAATATTTTATTTTGTTTTCGAACTAAACTATGACGTATGAGAACGAAAGAGAAAGTTATTATCAGTCCGATTACTATAATAGGCGCAAAAACGTATTCGACTAATATAAAAACAATAAGCATTACTACCGAAATATAAGGTAATGATAATCGGATTGCTTCACCAATTTTAAGTGTTAGTAGTACTTGTTCTTGTTTTTCAGGTTCTTTTGTATGGAGAATACAGGCAATTGCTACTAGTACTAAGGTTACTTGATAGAAAGGAGTAACTGTAAACATAGAATACTCTGGTATGAAGTATTTTATATAAGCATAAATCGCATCGGTAGTAGCATATAAAATTAAAGCACTGCCAAGAAGCGCACCAACCTTTTTAGGTAATAAGGATAGTGATTTGAATAAAAGATTGATTCCTATTAAGAGAAAGAGTAAATCAGCCATTGGATAGGTAAGTTGAACAAATATGTCGATATAGGATGTTGTAAAGATGTGAATGGTTCGTTCAATAAGTAAGTAGTAACTTAAAGTAAATTGGGCTGTAACGATAATACAAATATCACATAGCATAAAAAGTTTTTCTAATAAATCTCGGTTATAAATGATTTCGTATAGAAAGGCAAATGCAAAACTAACTAAAAAAAGTAAGTAAAAAAAATCAGACGGATCAACGAACGTATAGAAGTCCTTTACAATTAAACGCTGATAGGCAACGACTATATCACCGATAAAATAAGAGAGAGCTCCAACAGATAATATGATCCAAAATAAACGAGGTAGCCCTTCTTTCATGTTTGAAAAGTAAAGAATATAACTACAAGCGATAATATCAATTAATAGGGTACTCGTTCCGATTAATAGCTGAAAAGGAAATGAGTATTCATATAGAAAAGGCATCGCTACGTAGTGAAGCGTTATGGACAGCAATACAATGCTTATAAGAATACTTACATGTGTTTGTTTTTTCATTTATATCACCTACGGTTCCTTGAAAAGCATATATAAGTTTTATATTTATTTTGCACAATTATAGCAAGTTGTAAAGATAGATTTTAATAATTCTTGTTTCTGTCTCCCAACATATCGACATAGGAATTTGAAGTTTGCTATAATGATTAGAATAGTTGCATTATTTAGAAAAATTTAAAAATAATAATTGCTGCAACTAGGACATATTGTTTACTATGTGAACTTGTTCTTAATTTAGGGGGGAGGGTTTCACAATGGCAAGTGTATATGAAAATAGTTATATGATCGTTTTGATTTTCTTGCTATTAGGTATATTGCTGCCGGTAGTGGCTCTTACATTAGGAAGGATGCTGCGCCCAAATAAACCAAGTGCAGCAAAGGCGACGACGTATGAGAGTGGAATTGAGCCTTTTCATGATGCAAATATTCGGTTTCATGCTCGTTATTATATTTTTGCTTTATTGTTTGTGATCTTTGATGTAGAAACTTTATTTTTATATCCTTGGGCTGTTGCGTATGACAAGCTAGGTTTATTTGCATTAATTGAAATGCTCATCTTTGTTGTAATGTTGCTAGTTGGATTAGCGTATGCTTGGAAAAAGAAGGTGTTACAATGGTTATAAATTTTGAGGAATTACATCCAAATGAGCGAGCAGAATTAGAACGAAATATCTTTTTTTCTACATTGGAACAGTTGAAAGGATGGGCGAGGAGCAATTCTTTATGGCCGATGACATTCGGACTGGCGTGCTGTGCAATTGAAATGATGGGAGTAGGCTCATCACATTATGATTTAGATCGATTTGGGTCATTTTTTCGAACTTCACCAAGGCAATCGGACGTCATGATTGTATCGGGAACAGTAACGAAGAAGATGGCTCCTATTGTTCGGCGTTTATATGATCAAATGCCTGAACCGAAATGGGTTATTGCGATGGGATCTTGTGCGACAGCAGGTGGTCCGTATGTAAATTCATATGCTGTTGTGAAAGGTGTAGACCAAATCGTACCAGTTGATGTGTATATTCCTGGTTGTCCCCCAAATCCGGCTGCTTTAATTTATGGAATTAATAAATTAAAAGAAAAAATTCGTTACGAAGCAAAGACCGGGAAGCAGGTGACGAATAAATGAGTAATCCAAACAAAGATTTAGAGGATCTGAAAAAAGAAGCAGCTAGGCGTGCAAAAGAAGAAGCGAGAAAACGCCTTGTAAAGAAACACGGGGCGGAAATAAGTGAGCTTGAGGCAGAAGATCAAGAAAAAGAGAAAGCGCTACCAAAAAATGATGATATTACTATAGAAGAAGCAAAACGACGTGCAGCAGCGTTAGCGAAGCAGAAAAGAGAAGGAACAGAAGAAGTAACGGAAGAAGAAAAAGCGAAAGCCAAGGCGAAGGCAGCAGCAGCAAAAGCAAAAGCGGCAGCGTTAGCGAAGCAGAAAAGAGAAGGAACAGAAGAAGTAACGGAAGAAGAAAAAGCGAAAGCGAAGGCGGCAGCAGCTGCAAAAGCAAAAGCGGCAGCGTTAGCGAAGCAGAAAAGAGAAGGAACAGAAGAAGTAACGGAAGAAGAAAAAGCGAAAGTGAAGGCGAAGGCAGCAGCGGCAGCAAAAGCAAAAGCGGCAGCGTTAGCGAAGCAGAAAAGAGAAGGAACAGAAGAAGTAACGGAAGAAGAAAAAGCGAAAGTGAAGGCAAAGGCAGCAGCGGCAGCAAAAGCAAAAGCGGCGGCGTTAGCGAAGCAAAAAAGAAAAGGAACAGAAGAAGTAACGGAAGAAGAAAAAGCGAAAGCGAAGGCGAAGGCAGCAGCAGCTGCAAAAGCAAAAGCGGCGGCGTTAGCGAAACAGAAAAGAGAAGGGGCAGAAGAAGTAACGGAAGAAGAAAAAGAGAAAGCCAAGGCGAAGGCGGTGGCGGCGGCCAAGGCAAAAGCGGCAGCATTAGCGAAGCAGAAAGCCTCGCAAGGTGATGGGGATTCGGGAGATGAAAAGGCCAAGGCAATTGCAGCGGCAAAAGCGAAAGCAGCAGCGGCTGCAAGAGCGAAGACAAAGGGAGCTGAAGGTAAGAAAGAGGATGAGCCAAAGCAGGAAGAACCGTCTGTAAATCAACCGCATTTAAATCAGTATGTTGAGGCTATTAGGGAGAAGTTAGGAGAGGGTGCATTAGTAGATTCCTATATTAATAAATTGTCAAAGGATGTGCCAACTCTTGTGGTGGATCCCGCAAAATATTATGAAGTGATGGAGTCACTGCGATTCCATGAGGGACTTGCTTTTGATTATATGTCAGAGCTACATGCGACGGATTTTGTGACACATATGGAAGTGTATGTTCATTTGTTTTCATATGGCAAGAAACAATCGGTAGCGGTGAAGGTAAAACTAGACCGGGAAGCGCCGCAAGTCGAGTCTGTGACAGCGCTTTGGAAAGGGGCTGACTGGCCGGAGAGAGAAGCGTACGATTTGCTCGGCATTGTATTTAAAGGGCATCCGAATTTAACGCGTATTTTAATGCCAGAGGATTGGGTAGGATATCCGCTTAGAAAAGACTATGAACCGTATGATGTGGAGGTGTAGCTATGATCCGCACGGAAGAGATGCTTTTGAATGTAGGACCTCAGCATCCGAGTACACATGGTGTGTTCAGGCTCGTAATTAAGATTGACGGGGAAATTATTAAAGAAGCTACACCGGTTATTGGGTATTTGCATCGCGGGACGGAAAAGATTGCTGAGAGCTTACAGTATACGCAAATTATTCCTTATACAGATCGAATGGACTATTTATCAGCCATGACGAATAATTACGTCATTTGCCATGCTGTAGAGACGATGATGGGGCTTGAAATTCCAGAGCGTGCCGAATATTTGCGAGTACTTGCGATGGAGCTAGGAAGAATTGCAAGTCATCTCGTTTGGTGGGGGACGAATCTTCTTGATATAGGAGCGGTCAGCCCGTTTCTGTACGCGTTTCGTGAACGAGAGATGATTATAAATTTATTAAATGAATTATGCGGGGCACGGCTTACTTTTAACTATATGAGAGTTGGTGGTGTGAAGTGGGATGCGCCAGATGGTTGGATTGAAAAGGTGGAAGAGTTTGTTCCGTATATGAGAGAGCAATTGGCAGGTTATCATGATCTTGTTAGCGGTAATGAGATTTTCTTAAATCGTGTGAAAGGCGTTGGTATATATAGCGCGGAAGAAGCGATCTCGTATTCTTTAAGCGGAGCAAATTTGCGGTGCACTGGAGTAAACTGGGATCTTCGCAAAGATGAGCCATATTCGATTTATGATCGTTTTGATTTTGATATTCCTGTTGGAAGTGTGGGAGATGCTTGGGATCGCTACGTTTGCCGAATGCAAGAAATCGAGGAGTCTTTAAAGATTGTTGAGCAAGCGGTTCAACAGTTCCCGAAAGATGGAGCTGTGCTGGCAAAAGTACCGAAAATTATTAAGGCACCTAAGGGAGAAGCGTTCGTACGTATAGAATCGCCGCGCGGAGAGATTGGTTGTTATATCGCAAGTGATGGAAAGAAAGAGCCGTACCGTTTGAAGTTTCGTAGACCATCTTTTTATAACTTGCAAATTTTACCGAAGTTATTAAAAGGTGAAAACATCGCTAATTTAATTACGATTTTAGGTGGAGTTGATATTGTACTTGGGGAGGTTGATGGCTAATGATTGAGACGCTCTTACAATCACCTTCAAGCTGGACGAATTTCTTCATTTTTTTCGGATTAGCGGTGCTTCTACTATTTGCAGTCCTTGGCTTCGTTACATATGGAATCTTGGCAGAACGGAAAGTGATGGGGTTTATGCAAGGGCGGATTGGACCAAACCAGGTTGGAGGCCGATTCGGTTTACTGCAAACGGTAGCTGATGTTTTAAAACTATTATTGAAAGAAGATAGTATTCCGAAAGCAGCAGATAAACCGCTGTTTATATTAGCGCCTGTCATTGCATTTGCACCAGCATTTATGGTGCTTGCAGTTATCCCGTTCACTGATAAATTTCAATTTGCAGATATTGGAGTCGGGCTACTTTATTATATTGCTGTTTCCGGTATTACGACGATAGGTGTTGTAACTGGGGGATGGGCATCGAATAATAAATATTCCCTTTTAGGAGGGATGCGTGCGGCGGCGCAAATGATTTCTTATGAGATTCCGCTCGTAATGAGTGTAATTGGTATCGTTTTGTTAGCTGGTAGCCTGAATTTAAATGAGATTGTAGCGGCGCAGGAGAAGGTTTGGTACATTTTCGTACAGCCAATTGGCTTCGTCGTTTTCTTAATCGCAGCAGTTGCAGAGTTAAATAGGACGCCATTCGATTTGCCAGAAGCGGAGTCAGAACTTGTTTCTGGATACCATACGGAATACTCAGGTTTTCGCTGGGCGTTTTTCATGCTTTCAGAGTACGTATATTTCTTCGGGATGGCATCGTTAATTACAGTGCTCTTTTTAGGAGGATGGAATCCAGTCATGTTTCTTGGATTTATCCCAGGTGCCGTATGGTTTGCTTTGAAATTTAGCAGTGTAGTCTTTCTATTAATTTGGTTCCGCGTTACGTTCCCACGTATAAGAGGTGACCAGTTAATGGAGTTTGGATGGAAAGTATTATTGCCGATTGCACTTGCAAATATTTTCTTAACGGCATTGATTAAGGAGTTATTCTTCTAATCTATGAGGGGGGTGCCAGTAAGAGATGAAAGGACTATTTAAAGGATTAAAATATACATTAAGTAATTTGAGCAAGAAGAAGGTAACGTATGATTATCCAAATCAGCCGTTGCCGTTGCCAGACCGTTTTCGGGGGATTCAAAAATTTTATCCGGAGAAATGTATTGTTTGTAATCAATGCTCTAACATTTGTCCGACAGACTGTATTCAGTTAACAGGAAAGAAACATCCAGATCCTACGAAAAAAGGAAAAATTATCGACACGTATGATATTAATTTTGAAATTTGTATTCTTTGTGATTTATGTACAGAAGTTTGCCCGACAGAGGCAATTGTCATGACAAATAACTTTGAACTCGCGGAATATTCACGTGATGACTTATTTAAAAATTTGCAGTGGCTTGACGAAAACGACGAAAACGTCAGGAAGGAGAATAAGGCATGAATGGCGAGTTTGTAGCATTCTTTATACTATCCTTGTCTGCAATTATCGGCGGTGTTCTTATGTTGAACTTAACGAAAGTTATGCACATGATGCTAGCTCTCGTTCTGACATTTCTCAGCATTGCAGGTTTGTATTTTCTTTTATCAGCTGAATTTATAGGCGTTGCACAAATTTTACTTTACTCTGGTGCAATCACAATTATTATGATTTTCGGCATTATGTTAACGAAACATAACGCGGAAAATGAATCGCGTCTTACTCTTCGAAAATGGATTATCTTCTTTGCAGTTGTAGCATTTGGAGCGGTTATGTATTTCGCTGTTAATAATGTTGATTTTGCAAATGAAAGCACACAAGGAAGTTTACCTCTCCATGAAAACAACACACTTCAAATCGGTACGCTTCTCTATTCAAAATATATTATTCCATTTGAACTAACTTCAGTTATTTTACTTGTAGCACTCGTTGGCGCGATTATACTTGCGAAAAAGGACGAGAAAGAGGAGGATTCCAATGAGTAGCGTTCCAGCTTCTGCATATTTAACGCTTGCGATTATTTTGTTTTGCATCGGTCTATTTGGAGCTTTAACAAAGCGGAATACAGTAATCGTATTAGTTTGTATCGAATTAATGCTGAATGCTGCCAATTTAAACTTAGTGGCGTTTAGTAAATTAGGCCTATTTCCGAATTTAACAGGTCAAATTTTCTCACTGTTCACGATGGCTGTAGCGGCAGCAGAAGCGGCGGTAGGACTCGCTATTTTAATTGCTTTGTATCGTAATCGTACGACAGTTCAGGTAGATGAAATGGATACGCTCAAAGGATAGCATTGTGACCGAAAAAGGGGGAAGGAAACAATGATCGATTATGCATGGCTCATACCGCTTTTCCCACTCGTTTCGTTTTTGTTACTTATTATATTCGGGAAGAAAATTAGAGAAGGAAGCAGCGTACTTAGTATTTTTTTCGTCTTTCTCTCCTTTATACTTGCGGTACTTGTGTTAATAGAAAGGTTTTCAGAAGCAAGCGTGAAGCATAAGTGGGTGTGGCTTAGAGCTGGAGATGTGGATATATCATTCGGCTTTGAGGTGACTGCATTAGGAGCTTTAATGTTATTTATCGTTACGCTTGTGAGTCTGCTTGTACATGTGTATTCGAAAGGTTATATGAAAGGTGATGAACGATTACCAACCTTTTACGCATATTTAGGACTCTTTACATTTGCGATGTTAGGGCTTGTTATATCAACGAATTTATTACAGCTTTATATATTTTGGGAATTAGTTGGCCTTGGCTCATTTTTACTTATCGGTTTTTATTTCTTTAAAGAAGAAGCGAAGGCTGCTGCAAAAAAGGCTTTTATTATGACCCGTATTGGGGATGTTGGTTTATTTATCGGGATGATTTTAATTTTTTGGTACGCAGGTAGTTTTGAATATGACGCAATATTTAGGGCGATTTATACAGGGGATTTACCTCCTTACATGATTACGATAACAGCGATATTAATTTTTATCGGGGCGATGGGGAAATCAGGTCAGTTCCCGCTTCATACGTGGTTGCCAGATGCAATGGAGGGGCCGACGCCTGTTTCGGCACTTATTCACGCCGCGACGATGGTTGCAGCAGGCGTATATTTAGTAGCGACGATGTTCCCTCTATTTTCAGCAAGTACAGTGGCGATGCAGACCGTGGCAATCGTTGGAGCTTTCACTGCAATCTTTGCGGCCTCTATCGGTCTCGTACAAACAGATATAAAGAGAGTACTTGCTTATTCTACAGTTAGCCAGCTTGGATATATGATGCTTGCGTTAGGTTCTGCAGGTTATGTAGCCGGTGTCTTCCATTTAACGACACATGCTTTTTTTAAAGCACTACTATTTTTAGCAGCAGGAAGTGTAATTCATGCAGTGCATACGCAAAACATTAATAAAATGGGCGGTTTACAGAAGAAGATGAAAGTAACTGGTACGCTATTTCTAATAGGTACCCTTGCCATTAGCGGTGTTCCGCTCCTTTCCGGTTTTTTCAGCAAAGATGAAATTTTAGCGGCGACTTGGATGAATGGCAATTACGTTTTATTTACTTTAGCAGTAATTGCGGCGTTTTTGACAGCGTTTTATATGTTCCGCCTATACTTTCTTGTCTTTACCGGAGAAACGAAGACGAAGGAAGATGTGCATGAGTCGCCCCGCGTTATGACGTATCCAATGATTGTTCTCGGCGTTCTCGCAGTAGTGGCAGGATATATAAATACACCATGGTTCGGTACGTTTCTCGGAGATTGGTTGACGAAAGATGTAGGGTTCAAGGTTGAAGAAGCGCATGGGCCAGTTTGGATTATGATTGTTGCGACGCTCGTTTCATTTGCGGGAATCGCTCTTGCATATTTCATATATGGCAAGAAATCAATTTCTAGAGATTGGGCTGGGGGTACGGAAACCTCGCTTTATAATCTTTTGAAAGAAAAATATTATGTGGATGAACTATACAACATGACGGTGATCCCTATTACAAAAGGAATCGCTCATGTGCTTCGCTTATTTGAAGTGTATGTAGTCGAGGGAATTGCAGTTTTAATTGGAAGCGTAGTTAAAGGTACAAGTAATCTTGGATCGAAACTTCAAAACGGGAATGTACAAGTGTACGGTACTGTAACGGCGGTTTCGCTCGCTGTACTCGTCATTATTTTGCTCTATACAGGAGGGGATTTACGATGAATGATTTGTTGTTAACGTTCTTCATTTTTTCCCCGCTTTTAGGAATTTTATTGCTTGTATTAACACCGAAAAAGGAATTGCGTACAGTGCGGGCGCTTGGCTTATTTGGGACGGCACTTCCATTTGGAATCGCTATCGTCCTCGCTTGTACATATGCTTCTGGAAAGAGTTTGTCACTATTTGATGAAAAGGTGAAATGGATTAAGTTCGGAGATTTTACAGCGGTAGATAAAAGGTGGTTTTCTATTTATTACGAGCTCGGTATTGATGGTTTGTCGCTTGTTATGATGGTGCTGACGGCTTTTCTAGCGATGCTCGCAGCAATTGCAGCCTTTTCTATTAAAAGAAATTTAAAAGCATTTTATATGCTGTTACTCATGCTAGAAATAGGGATGCTCGGCGTCTTTGCTGCTCAAAATCTAATGTTGTTTTTTATCTTCTTTGAAATTACGTTGCCACCAATGTTCTTATTGATTGGGAAGTGGGGGAAATTGTCGAGCGAAAAGGCTGCGTATAGTTATTTAATATATAACGGTATTGGCTCAGCTATTTTGCTCATTGTTTTCTCAATTTTGTTCGCGAAAACAGGTACAACAAATATTATGGAGCTGAAAGAGATATTAAGAAGCGTAAGTGCAGAAGGAGAACTCATCATCCCAAGTAGCTTGCAGCTTGGTGTATTTATTTCCATAATGATTGCCTTTGCAATTAAACTACCTGTTTTTCCGTTGCACCGTTGGATGGTCAATGTGCACATAGAAGCGCATCCAGCTGTAGTTATGCTTCATGCTGGTGTTTTGCTAAAGATTGGAGCGTACGGTATTATTCGCTTCGGAAAAGGGCTATTCCCGGAATATTTTCACGATGTTGCAACGCTAATTGCGATATTAGGTGTAATTAATTTATTGTACGGTGCCTTTTTAGCGCTCATCCAAACGGACTTTAGGAAAGTACTGGCTTACTCTAGTATTTCGCATATGGGAATTGTGTTAATGGGACTTGCGTCACTTAATGCACCGGGTACACAAGGGGCGTTATTCCAGGTTGTATCGCACGGTTTAATTGCAGCCTTACTGTTTTTCTTACTCGGTGTTATAGAACAACGTTTCGGAACATCAGAAATTACAGCGCTTGGTGGACTCGCAAAAAGTGTCCCAGTACTTAGCGGCTTCTTCTTAGCAGGAGGAATGGCATCGCTTGGATTACCAGGGATGTCTGGGTTTGTTAGTGAATTTCTTGCCTTTCTCGGTTTATTTCAAGGAGAGCCCGTCATTGCTGCAGTCGGTGTGATTGGCATCATTTTAACCGCTGTATACGTATTAAGGGCGACACTTCAAGTGACATTCGGAAAGAAAGAGTGGGAAGCAAAATCTGATATACATGGATGGGAGTATGTCCCTGTTTTACTACTTATCTTTTGTATTATTGCAATTGGAGTTATGCCAGAGATACTAGGGGATCCGCTTCAAAATACATTGAAAACATTGGGGGTGAAGTAGGATGGATATGAATACGTTACTTAGCTTATCGTGGCATCTAATGGTGCCAGAATTTATTATTCTCGGGGCCGCCATCCTTCTGTCCATATGTGATTTGTTTTTTAAGCTGAACCATAGATATGTAGCTCTTGGTGCGATCGCTGCCATCGTATTAGCAATTGTGTCATTAATTACGCTATATAGCGAACCAGCTGGAGATATTTTAAATGGATCGTTTGTGTTAGATGGATTTTCAAAAGGGTTTAAAACGTTGTTATTAGGCGCCTCAGCTCTCATTTTATGCATCGCAATGAGCGATGATAAGAAGAATCCGATTGAAGATAAGGGCGAATATTATTACTTATTTTTAATGGCACTTCTTGGTGCGATGTTCATGGCTTCTAGTGTTGACTTTATCACCCTTTTCGTTGGTTTAGAGTTACTTTCACTTTCTTCTTATATTTTAGTAGGAATACGAAAAAAGAACCGTGCATCAAATGAAGCGGCAATGAAATATGTCATTAGCGGAGGAATTGGAACGGCGATCACGCTCTTCGGAATGAGTTATTTATACGGTATTACAGGTTCAACTAACATTGTAGATATGCAAAAGGTACTCACTGGGGAGCTCGCTAGTGGTATTCAGTTATTGCTAGCTCTGGCATTTCTTTTATTGCTAGTCGGTCTCTCATTTAAAATTGCCACAGTGCCGTTTCATATGTGGGCACCTGATGTGTATGAAGGAGCGACTACACCTGTTACCGCTTTTCTTGGAACGATTTCTAAAATTGCTGGGTTCCTACTCATTATTCGTTTGTTCCTTATGGTTTTTGCAAGTGTATTAATACAAGGAGATATGCAATCTTTATATGGGCATATGAGTATATATATTGCGGTGCTAGCAAGTATTACGATGATTGTTGGGAATGTAGTCGCGTTAAAACAATACAACGTAAAACGTTTATTTGCTTATTCAGGCATTGCGCATGCTGGGTATTTGCTCGTTCCACTTGTGGCATTATCACCATTTACGCTGGATAGCATGTGGTTTTATATGCTGGCATACATGCTTATGAATATAGGCGCGTTTGCCATTATCCACGGCTTAATCTTACAAAACGATAAGGAAAACATAACGATTTTCACCGGATTATATAAGAGATCACCATTTGCAGCGATCATGATGACAATCTTTATTTTATCGCTGGCCGGGATACCAGGGACGGCTGGCTTCATTGGAAAGATTAACATCTTTTTAGGCGCGCTTCATGTAGAGCCAGCACATTACGTACTAGCTTCGATTATGATGGGTACGACAGTTGTTTCATTCGTATATTATTTCCGTATTTTACAACAAATGTTTTTCCGCACCGGAGAGACAGAAGAGAGGATACGGTTACCGTTAAATGTAAAGGTTGTTATGAGTCTTTGTGCAATTTCGATTGTAATACTAGGGATTATGCCGATGATTGGGTACAATTTCTTTTATGAATATTTTCCATTAATGAAAGATTTCTTCTTCTTAGGGAACGTGGTACAATAGTGAAAATAAAAGGTGTGGAGTCAGTACTCTGCGCTTTTTATTTTGTGTTAACTTGTAATGTAGATATACGTTTTTTGAAAGAAAATCACGATGTAAAATGTAAGATGTCTATGTGCATTTGAAAAAGTGTGGCTCCTACTTATTATGGTATCGTTTTTATATTCTTTCATAAGTAGTAGCTGAGTAAAAAGGGGTCGATTTTTTGGCACAACTTTTAGGGCAACAAGCACTGATTGCCATTGTTTCGCATTTATTGTTTATTACCATTACGTGGTGGGCTTTGCAAGGCATTCACATTGAGCGTTTAATGAAGTCCGGAAAAGTGCTGCAGACGCGAGTATTACTCATCTTAATTACAATTGCAATTGGGACATCTGTAAGTAACTTTTTCCTTGATTATTTAGGCTATTCGAAGAGTTTAACGTATTTAGTAAAGTAAGTGTATAGAACCTCAAATCTCCGTTAACAATGGGGATAGGAGGGGATGAAATTGAAGCTTAAAGCCATTCTTATTGTTGCACTTAGTGTTGTTTTATTTTTGGTTGGATATAGAGAGATGAAACCGATAAGCGATGAACAGAAAATGGAGAGCATGATTAAGGCTTTAGAGAAAAATGATGCTAAAGTAGAAAAATGGTCATGGTTAGCTAGAGAAACAAAAACAATTTCTAATATACATACGTTTCAAAAGTTGTTAAACGATGTGAAGGACAAGGCAAATATTCAAAAGTGGGAAGTAGAGCAATCTCCAGATGGATATAAAGCTACATCCTATAAAAAGTTTGCTTCTCATGAAGAACGAGTAGTAGTAACTTGGAGTAAAGAAAATACTAAAGAAAACACTTTCATTATCTTTGAAGTAAGTGGGGCGAAATGGGACCCGAAGTATGTTCAAAAAGTAAATAAAATTTTTAGTGAAAAACCTATAATTTACACTTGTGTTCAAGGTGTACTGAATGATAAGATTGAAGGTGTTTTGCAAAATAAAACCAATCAGGTTTTGAAAGATCTTTCAGCAAGAGCGATCGAACAAGTAGAAGAAAGAGCATTTGTGTCAGTCTCCGCATACAATAAAAAGTGGGATGACGCTCTTTCAACAAATAGAGAGAAAATAAATGTGCAAATAGCAATACGTTCTACAGACAACAAAGATACAATTGTGGTTGGCACACCGATCATAACTTCTGAGTATTGAGTGAATAGATACTGAAAAAAGGACACGGAGGGGAATAATTTGGAAAAGATCATCGTCCGTGGCGGAAAGCGGTTAAACGGCACAGTGCGTGTTGAGGGCGCAAAAAATGCTGTATTACCTATAATCGCTGCAGCCCTATTAGCGAGTGATGGAAAGAATGTACTATCTGAAGTACCAGTTTTGTCTGATGTATACACAATTAATGAGGTATTACGTCATTTAAATGCTGAAGTCGTATTTGAAAATAATCAAGTAACAATCGATTCTTCTAAAGAACTAAACATTGAAGCACCATTTGAATATGTACGTAAAATGCGTGCATCTGTTCAAGTAATGGGACCATTATTAGCACGTAACGGTCGTGCTCGTATTGCACTTCCTGGTGGATGTGCAATCGGTTCACGTCCAATTGACCAACATTTAAAAGGCTTCGAAGCAATGGGAGCAAAAGTACAGGTTGGTAACGGTTTTGTTGAGGCATATGTTGAGGGAGAACTAAAAGGAGCTAAAATCTACTTAGACTTCCCAAGCGTAGGCGCGACAGAAAACATTATGTCTGCAGCTACATTAGCAAAAGGGACAACAATTCTTGAAAACGCAGCGAAAGAACCAGAAATCGTTGACTTAGCTAACTTCTTAAATGCGATGGGAGCGAAAGTACGCGGAGCTGGAACTGGAACGATTCGTATCGAAGGCGTTGATAAATTATATGGTGCAAACCACTCTATTATTCCTGACCGTATTGAAGCGGGAACATTCATGGTTGCAGCAGCAATTACTGGTGGAGACATCTTAATTGAAAATGCTGTACCTGAACATTTACGCTCAATTACAGCGAAAATGGAAGAAATGGGTGTTAAAATTATTGAGGAAAACGAAGGTGTACGTGTTATCGGCCCAGATAAGTTAAAAGCGGTTGATATTAAAACTATGCCTCACCCAGGTTTCCCAACAGACATGCAATCACAAATGATGGCATTATTACTACAAGCTGATGGAACAAGCATGATTACAGAAACGGTATTCGAAAACCGCTTTATGCACGTTGAAGAATTCCGTCGTATGAATGCTGATATTAAAATTGAAGGTCGTTCTGTTATTATGAACGGTCCAAACAGCTTACAAGGTGCTGAAGTAGGTGCAACTGATTTACGTGCTGCAGCTGCATTAATCTTAGCTGGTTTAGTATCAGAAGGTTATACTCGTGTAACTGAGTTAAAACATCTTGACCGTGGTTATGTAGATTTCCATAAGAAATTAGCTGCATTAGGTGCAACTATTGAACGTGTAAACGAAAAAGTAGAAGAAGTGAAAGAACAAGAAGTTTCTGATCTTCACGCTTAATTGAAATAGTCTCTATGTCTTTTGACATAGGGGCTATTTTTTTTGGGTTATTACTGTTATAGTCAATAAATTCTATACTTATGCACGTACCAGTAAAAATATTTAGAAAATTTCCGTTTTATGCTCTTCCCCTTAAGTGTGTTCTAAAAGAAAGAGTTGTTCCATAAGAATGAATGGAGTAAAGCTTTTATATTGGGGGAAAAATAGGATGAAATTTTCAAAGCCACTTTTTATTACAGTAGCGCTCTTAATAGCGCTCGTTATCATTGTACCTGCAGCCCTTGTTATCCCATTTGCGAAAGCAAAAGTAGGGGAAGAAACGGCCTCTAAAACTCCTCCAGCCATAGAAAGTATACCAGCTCCAGGAAAAGTAGATACAGCGGTTCAAGTTGCTGTATATCGTGAGAAACAAAAGAAGGTAGAATCATTACCTATGGAGGAGTATGTGACCGGTGTAGTAGCTTCTGAGATGAATGCCAGTTTTGAAATAGAGGCACTAAAGGCACAGGCATTAGCAGCAAGAACATTTGTAGTACAACGTATGCTAAGCGGAGGAAAGAAAAATAATGCAGACGTGACAGATACGGTGAAAGATCAAGTGTACAAAAGCAAAGATGAATTGAAGAAGCAATGGGGCAATAACTACGAAAATAATTTGAAGAAAATCGAAGAAGCTGTTTCGAAAACAGCAGGACAAGTTTTAACGTATGATGGAAAACCAATTTCAGCATCCTTCTTTTCAACGAGTAATGGTCGAACAGAAAATGCAGCTGACTATTGGGGAAATGATTATCCGTACTTGAAAAGTGTAGATAGTCCGTGGGATCAAGCCTCTCCAAAGTTTACGAGCGAGCAAACATTTACAGTAGCTGATTTTCAAAAACGTCTCGGTGTGAAAGTGCTAGCAGACGGGAAGGTTGGAAACATTAAAGACCTTACGGAAGGAAAGCGCGTAAAGGATGTAGCTTTTCAAGGAAAAACATTAACAGGAAAAGAAGTTCGTGAAAAGTTAGATTTACGTTCTTCTGATTTCACGTGGAAACAACAAGGAGATAAAATCATCGTTACGACGAAAGGCTTCGGTCACGGCGTTGGTATGAGTCAATACGGGGCGAACGGCATGGCAGCGGAAGGAAAGAAATATACAGATATCGTCGCTCATTACTATAAAGGCGTTGAAATAAAGACGATGAATGATTATGAAGGAAAATTGATGGTGAAGAAATAGGTGTCAGAACTCTGGCACCTATTTTTTTCTGTTTAAAATATCATAATTTTCCATTAACTGTTTGATATAATAGGATAAAAAGGCATTTGGGGGAAATGAAATGGCGTTACTAGAGTTGAAACAATTAGGGAAGGCGAACCAGTTACCGGCAATTGAGCTAGAGGTGGAGAAGGGACAATGTATTGTTTTGCAATGCAATAATCATACAGCTAAAGTGTTACACCGCATCATTATTGGTGAAGAAGAGGCGTCGACTGGCAATGTACTGTTTGAAGGGGAAGCAATTGGAAAGAAAAATTATTCCCGCATCGGTTTTTGTTTTTTGAAAGATGAGGCATATGATCGTTTGAAGGTGAAAGAATACTTCAAATTTTTATTAGGGCTTTATGAATCAAAGATAAGTATAGAAGAAGTTGTGCAGTCTGTTGGTCTCCTAGATAAACTAAACGTTAAAATAGAAAAATTATCATTTTCAGAGAAACGCCGTCTTCATATTGGACGAATTATGATTCATAATCCGGATTTAGTCATTTTGGAAGAACCGGAGCAAAATGTAGATATAGAGAGTACGGTTATTATTCGAAAAGCAATCATGAAAATGAAAGAACAAGGAAAGGCGATTTTTATTACGTCATCTTTCCTATCGGATGCCCTTTCGTTAACGGAAGATGTATATATACTAAACAATGATGGTGTGAAAAAAGTAGAAATTGAACAAGAGGAAGCAGAAAAAGTCGATGAAGAGAAGGTCGTTCAAATAATTCCGCAAATGAAGTTAGAAAGAATACCTGCGAAAGTGAACGATAAAATCATTTTACTTGATCCGATGGAAATCCATTTCATTGAAACACAAAACGGAGTGACACATATTCACGTTCGTGAAGGGGATTTTGTATGTGCATTAACATTAAGTGAACTAGAAGCGAGATTAACAGGTTTTGGTTTCTTTAGATGTCATCGCTCGTATCTTGTGAATTTACAAAGAGTGCGAGAAGTGATTACTTGGACTCGTAACAGTTTCAGTTTAATTTTGGATGACGAAAGAAAAAGTTCAATTCCGCTTTCAAAAGGACGCATGGATGAATTAAAAGGCGTGATTGGGCTATAAAAAGTGCTCCAATAAGCTCAACATGCGATTCATTCACCGGTAAAAATACTCCTTTTACCGGTATTTTACTGCGTAAACCCTTTGTTTTTCATATGATTGAGTCAAGAAAAGCGAAACAAACGAACGAAAAGCGCTAAAGTGACTTTCATCTATAAAGAAGAAAAACAAAGGGGATGAAGAAATGACATTGGCAATTGAAATGAAAGATGTAATGAAAAGTTTCAGTGGAAAAACGGCACTTCGAAATGTAAATATTGAGGTGAAGCAAGGAGAGATATTCGGATTCCTCGGACCGAGTGGATCTGGTAAGACGACAACAGTAAAAATTTTAACTTCTCAATTGCTTCATAGTGTTGGAACGGTAAGAGTATTAGGGAAAGATATTACAGGACCAAGTAGCATCGATTACAAACGAATTGGTATTTTAACAGATAACAGCGGCTTATATGAAAGACTTAGCATTTATGATAACTTACTATTATTTTGTGACTTATACGATTGCAAAAAAGAAAGAATCGATGAAGTACTAACACAAGTAAATTTATTAGATGATAAAAAAACACCAGTAAAGAAACTATCAAAGGGAATGAAGCAACGCGTCACACTAGCAAGAGCAATCCTTCATAAACCAGATATCCTCTTCTTAGACGAACCAACATCTGCACTCGATCCAGTAAACGTACAAAACATTCATAAAATCTTAAAAGACTTAAATGAAGAAGGAACGACGATTTTCTTAACGACTCACAACATGGATGAAGCAGAAACGCTTTGTAACCGTATTGCCTTCCTTTGTGGCGGAGAAATTGTAGCGCTGGATACGCCAGAGAACCTACGCTTACAATACGCTAAGGATCAAATACAGGTCGTATTAAAAGATAAACAAAAAGCAGTAGTGCAAAAAGATGAATTAGGTGCAAAACGTATTTCAGAATGGATGAACAAAGGAGAATTACTATCCATTCATTCACACGAACCAACGCTAGGTGATATCTTTATTGAAGTTACTGGGAGGGGATTATAATGACTTTTTCAATGAGACGTGTATCAGCTATTTTTAGAAAAGAAGTACAAGATTTTAAGACAAATTCACAAGTGTTGTTAATGGCATTTTTACCAATTATACTTTCATTTTTGTTTAGCAGATTTGGAGTGGGAAAGGAAATGTTAGGCATTACTACTATAACGGCCTTCCTATTTGTCGCAGGATTTGTTCAATCTATGGTAATTGCAGAAGAAAAAGAAAAACATACACTGCGTGTGTTGATGTTATCCCCAGCATCTTCTGTTGAAGTTCTTCTTGGAAAGAGTTTATTAACATCGGGTCTGACGATGGTCATTTGTATTGCAAATTTATTCATTTTAGATCAGTTAAATATTAATCTTCCATTGGTAGGATTGGTATTCTTATGTGGAACTATTTTGTTTATCGTGCTTGGAACAATGATTGGATTACTTGCATCTTCTGTACCACAAACATCTTTAATTGGTATGCCTATTTTAATGACGATGTATTTAGCTGTACAATTTGAGCCGATGGTTGAAAATAAAGTAATTAAGACACTAATTGAGTATCTTCCAACATCTCATATTGTAAAAGCAATCAAAAGCTTAGTAGATGGAGCTGGGTTTAGTAGTATTAGTGGGCATGTATTAAATGTTGGAGTGTGGCTTATTATTGCGCTTATTGCGTGTTTAATCGTATATAAGAAGAAACAAATGGACTAAAAACTGAGCCGAAACGCTCAGTTTTTTCTTTTTTCTATCATTTCCTCGGAAATTTTACAGTTCTTATACATATTTTTACAAATTTTGTCGAAAAGTAATTAGTTATACGTTGTATAGGATACGTGAATATTGTTCAAAATGATTGCTGAGGTGATGATGGAATGCGAGGAAGAAATAATAAAAAGTCGCAAAAGGTAGTACATTTATTTCAAAAAAGATGGGTGTTTCCGGCACTATACATTGCTTGTGCAGCGGTAATCTTAATGGTTGCGCTATGGTTCCAAGGAGCTAATCCGAAGAAGACTCCAAACCACGATCAAGCAACACCGTATACACAATCGGAAGATCCAGCAGTACCAGTAACGAAATCTTCAGAAGTAGTGAAAATGCCAGCTGCCGCGAATGCGGAAGTAGTCGTACAAAAGAAATTCTATGAAGATGCAGCAACTGAGGCGGAACAAGAAAAAGCACTTGTCTTTTATAACAACACATATTCCCCAAACAAAGGAATTGACATTGCTGCGAAGAATGGAAAAGAATTCAATGTTGCCGCTGCTTTAAGTGGTACAGTAACGAAAGCTGAAAAAGATTCACTTCTTGGTTATGTTGTAACAGTTGATAGTGGAAATGGTGTAGCGGTATCTTATCAAAGCTTAGGCAGTGTGAAAGTAGAAAAAGGTGCAAGAGTTGCACAAGGTGAAGTATTAGGAACATCCGGTCTAAGTGCAATGAATAAAGAGGCAGGCTCTCACGTTCACTTTGAAGTACGTAAAGACAATGTGGCTGTGAACCCTGAACGTTACTTAAATAAATCAGTAACAGAAATTAAAGCTGATGCAGGTGCTGCAAAGGCTACGAATGCTTCTGGTAAAAAAGCTGATGACAAATCTCAAAAAGAAGAGAAGTCAACGAGCACGAAACCAGAAAATAAAACAGAAGACAAGTCTCAAAAAGAAGAGAAATCAACAAGCGGTTCAACTAGTGACAAAAAAGAAGAACCGAAGAAAGAAGAAAAATCAACAAACGGTTCTACAGAATCATCTAACGATTCTTCTTCACAAGAATAAGAAAGTGAAAAAATCAGTTCTCATCAAGAGAATTGATTTTTTTATTTTTATCCCGCATTAACGGGCAGTAAGACCCCTACTTCAAAATTCAGTGAAAGCTAAGAAGTTAGGTCGGGGATCAACTGCCCGTAAAAGCCCGATTGGTTCAACTAATAATCAGTGGGAAATGGCACCCACTGATTAAAGTTTCACTTTATATAAAAATACTCAATTTCGAGAAAAAAGTTGTAAAAACAAGGAAAAATGACGAGATTCTCGAATATATATTACAAAAGGGAGGGGATACTGTGTCATTTTTGTTCGTTCTGTCGACTGCTATTATTTTATTGTTTGTTTTATTCACTTTATATTATTATATTGCCGGTAAGAAAGAGGTTCCCCACCATCAGTTGTTAGAAGAAGAATTGGAACGAGAAGAATGACGCCTTTTATACAAGGTGTCATTTTTTTTTGGCCATAATAGTCAGTTTTAACGTATTTCTCACAAAAAAACGTAATTTTTCTTAACTTAGTCCGCAAAAATAGTGAACATGTAGCATATATCAGTAGTGCGGGCAATACAATGGTATAAACCAAAGCAAAGAGAGTGTTTGAGGTGAGAAATCGTGAATCATTTCATTATAAATCCAAGAATGTTTAACGCTTACAAACAGCACTCACACTTACTTCTTAGTCGTATGCAGCGAGGCTCATTTCACCCTTCTCACATCCAAATTAGGGAGGCGAGTGGTGTGCACGATTACATCAAAGAGAGAACTATCAAGATTGGTAAGTATATCGTGGAGACAAGAAAGACAGTGCGTGTCATTGCAAAGGAATTTGGGGTATCAAAGAGTACAGTCCATAAAGATTTAACAGAACGTCTACCAGAGATTAATCCAGAGCTCGCAAATGAAGTAAAAGAAATTCTTGATTATCATAAGTCTATTCGTCATTTAAGAGGTGGAGAAGCAACAAAACAAAAGTATAGAAAAGAAGATGTAGAGAAGCCTGTACGTCAATAATGTTACAGTAGCAAACATTCCGTTCACATTCGGTAATATTTTTCAGAAGAATTCTTTTTGCGAATATTACGTTTCTGTTAAATTTATGATAAAATCAGAAATTAGGTGAAAAGAATTCGGGTGTAACCTGATTTTGAATATCGAGGAGGAAAAAACGGGAATGTTTGCGCGAGATATCGGAATTGACCTAGGTACGGCTAACGTATTAATTCATGTTAAAGGTAAGGGTATTGTATTAAATGAGCCATCTGTTGTGGCCATTGATCGTAATAGTGGTAAAGTATTAGCAGTCGGTGAAGAAGCGAGAAGTATGGTGGGACGTACGCCTGGTAATATTGTAGCAATTCGTCCACTTAAAGATGGTGTAATCGCAGATTTCGAAATTACAGAAGCAATGTTAAAGTATTTCATTAACAAATTGGACGTAAAGAGCTTCTTTTCAAAACCTCGTATTTTAATTTGTTGTCCAACAAATATTACATCAGTAGAACAAAAAGCAATTCGTGAAGCTGCTGAACGTTCAGGTGGTAAAACAGTATTTTTAGAAGAAGAACCAAAAGTAGCCGCAGTTGGTGCTGGTATGGAAATCTTCCAACCAAGCGGTAACATGGTTGTTGATATTGGTGGAGGTACAACAGATATCGCTGTACTATCTATGGGTGATATTGTTACCTCTTCCTCTATCAAAATGGCTGGCGATAAGTTTGATATGGAGATCTTAAACTATATTAAACGTAAGTATAAGCTATTAATCGGAGAACGTACTTCAGAAGATATTAAAATTAAAGTTGGTACAGTATTCCCAGGTGCACGTAGCGAAGAGCTTGAAATTCGCGGACGTGACATGGTAACAGGCTTACCACGTACAATTACAGTATGCTCTGAAGAAATTACAGAAGCATTAAAAGAAAATGCAGCTGTTATTGTACAAGCTGCAAAAGGCGTATTAGAGCGCACACCACCAGAATTATCTGCAGATATCATCGACCGCGGTGTTATTCTAACAGGCGGTGGAGCTTTACTACACGGTATCGACATGCTTCTAGCAGAAGAACTAAAAGTACCAGTATTAATTGCTGAAAACCCAATGCACTGCGTTGCGGTTGGTACAGGTATTATGTTAGAGAATATCGACAGATTACCAAAGCGTGCTTTGAGATAATTTGAAAGAACTAAGGCTAATGCCTTAGTTCTTTTTTTCGTTTTTATATTTTTTTATTTTGTTTTTTTGCGAAAATGGAAGGAAAATAGAGAAATATGAAGGAAACAGGTAAAATATTCATATATATGGTTAAATTTAATATTTCCTTAATTGAAAACGTTTATAATATAATGAGTCGAATACGACATTAAGGCAAATAATGTTTCAATACATATTGCCTTTCCCTAATTTGGGCATACACTCTTTTCCACCTCCGTGTCAGTTGCAAAAATGTGCAACTATTTTAATGGAATAGAGTGTGTGCATTTTTTTTAGGAAGTCGTGCTAAATATAAAATGTTACTTTGTAATGACAAACAATAAACAAAATGGGATAATAGCAATATGTCCAAGTGGTAAGACCAATATTACAAAAGGGGCGATTGTTACATGCTAAATATAGAACAAATTAAAGAAATCATTCCTCACCGCTATCCATTTTTACTTGTTGATAAAATATTAGAAGTAGATGAAGGTAAAAGAGCGGTTGGGATTAAAAATGTATCCGCAAACGAAGAATTCTTTAACGGACACTTCCCTGACTATGCAGTTATGCCTGGTGTACTTATTGTAGAAGCATTAGCACAAGTCGGAGCAGTTGCAGTATTAAAGAAAGAAGAAAACCGCGGAAGACTTGCTTTCTTTGCAGGTATCGACAATTGCCGTTTCAAAAAACAAGTACGCCCAGGTGATCAGCTTCGTCTAGAAGTAGAAATGACACGCGTACGCGGCCCGATTGGAAAAGGAAAAGCAATCGCAACAGTAGATGGTGAAGTTGCATGTGAGGCAGAAATTACATTTGCGATTGGTGATAAAAAAGAATAGATAGTACTAAAAAATCTCCTTGTAAAAAGACAAGGAGATTTTTTTAATTTCTGCTATATAACGATGAAACGATAATATACAAACTAATCAGAAAATAACTTGTAAATAGATGGCAATTACCATATACTTACTTTATTATTTATCTAGAAAACAGGATAAGTGATAAAGGTAATAAAGAAATAAGGGCATTGTCATATTGTTAAGGTACTTAAATAAGACAAAGTAGAATGTTATTGATTATGATGAAATGTGGGGAAATCAGCAAGAATATTAATTAGACGTATGAAATCGAGCATAAGAGAGAGAAAAGGGAAATGTCGCATTTCACAAAAGGAGATTATGAATATGTTCGGGAGAAAGAAAAGAAAACCATTACGACAATTAATTACACATAAAGAGCCTAAATCGCGTATTACAGAACAATACCGTAACATTCGTACAAACATTGAGTTTACATCTGTAGATAATCATGTTCGTTCTATTATTGTTACTTCAGCCGATCCAGGTGATGGGAAAACAACAACAATCGCAAACTTAGCAGTTGTTTTCGGACAACAAGGAAAGAAAGTCTTATTAATTGGAGCTGACTTGCGTAAGCCGACGATACAAAACTTATTTGCCATTCATAGTTCAAATGGGTTAACGAACTTATTATCAGGACAAGCAAAACTTATGCAATGCATTCAAAAAACAGATATAGAGAACGTATATTTAATGGCAGCAGGTCCAATCCCGCCAAACCCAGCAGAACTATTAGGGAGCCAGGCAATGGACGAGGCATTAATAGAAGCATATAGCATGTTTGATATTATATTAATTGACACACCACCTGTCCTTGCGGTTACAGATGCACAAATACTTGCGAATAAATGTGATGGAATCGTACTCGTTGTACGAAGTGAAAAGACGGAAAAAGATAAAATCGTAAAAGCGAAACAAATATTAGATAAAGCATCAGGCAAAATACTAGGTGTCGTTTTAAATGATAAAAGAGAAGAAAAAGAACAATATGGTTATTACTAAAATATAAAAAGCTAACAAAAATTTTGTTAGCTTTTTATTGTTTTCTGAAAATTCTTTATCAAGTTACACAGTATGAAAAACGTGATAAGATAAAAATTTTGGAAAATGATTGGAATGTGTTGTCATATTTAAGATTATTTTGTAAGATTAAACTTGTTTCTTGTGAACAAATACAGAACTGAATTATTAAAAATAAAAAATGTAAGATTTATATGTTATAATTTTTCCTATGTGTAAATTTTAGAAAGTTGGAGGAACCTATGGAAGAAACAATTAGTTTAAAAGAGTTATTTCATATCTTAAAAAAACGTTTAGCAATGATCCTCGTAATCGCCTTTGGTGCAGCTATTGTAAGTGCTATCATTAGCTTTTTCTTCATGACACCAATCTATCAATCTTCGACGCAAATTCTTGTTAACCAGAAGAAACAAGAGGGTGCAATGTTCCAAGCTGGTGAAATTCAAACGAATATTCAATTAACGAATACATATAAGGTTATTATTAAAAGTCCAGTAATCTTAGAACAAGTGAATGAAAAATTAAATTTAAATATGACATCTCAAGCGCTAACAGGAAAGATTAATGTTGCGAATGAAAAGGATTCACAAGTAATCTCTGTAACAGCTGAGGATAAAGATCCAAAACTAGCTCGTGATATTGCGAATGCAACTGCAGATGTATTTAAAGGTGAAGTTGCAAAAATTATGAACGTTGATAACGTAACAGTGCTATCTAAAGCAGAAGTTGCAGAAAATCAATCTCCAATTAAACCACGTCCAATGTTAAATGTGGCAATTGCTTTCTTTGTTGGTTTAATGGCTTCAGTTGGTCTTGCATTCTTACTAGAGTACTTAGATAACACAGTGAAAAAAGAAGAAGATGTGGAAAACTTACTTGGCTTACCAGTATTAGGAATTGTAGCTCGTATGGATGAAGAAACAATGAACGTGAAATCACACGCTCCATCATCAAGAAAAGTGAGGGGACAAACAATTGGCTCTTAATTTATTTAAAAAGAAAAAGAATCATCGTCAACGTCGTCAATTAATTGCTCATCAACAGCCGAAATCACCAATTTCAGAACAATATCGTAATATTCGAACGAATATTGAATTTGCAGCTATTGATACGAATTTACATTCATTAATGGTCACGTCTGCAAACCCAAGTGAAGGGAAAACGACAACGACAGCGAATATGGCTGTTGTGTTTGCTCAACAAGGAAAAAAAGTATTATTAATTGATGCAGATATGCGTAAACCAGCAATGCATCAAATGTTCCAAGTAGACAATATTTTTGGACTAACGAATGTATTAACAAATAGTGAACGTTTAGAGAAATGTGTGCAAACAACACTAGTTGATAATCTACACTTTTTAGCTTGTGGTCCAATCCCCCCAAACCCAGCTGAATTGTTAGGTTCAAAATCAATGAAAGAACTTCTTGGACAAGCATACAGCATGTACGATCTAGTTATTTTTGATATGCCACCAATTTTAGCTGTTACCGACGCGCAAATTATGGCAAATGTATGTGATGCTTCTATTCTTGTTGTTCGTAGTGAATCAACAGAAAAAGAAACAGCAGTAAAAGCAAAAGGATTGTTAGAATCGGCTAAAGGTAAATTGTTGGGCGTTGTTCTGAACGATCGTGAACGTGAAGAAGGCTTATATTATTATTACGGTGCAAACTAATTAAAAGAGTGAGATATGGTAGAAACATATCTCCTTTTTTCCCTTGAATATGAGCGATATCTCATATTCAAGGGAAAAAAGATCTTTATAGGAGAGAGGGAGGATGAAACAAATGATAGATTTACATTGTCACATTTTACCTGGTATCGATGATGGTGCACAGACAGTCACCGATAGTTTAGCGATGGCACAGCAAGCAGTGTCAGAAGGAATACATACAATTGTCGCAACGCCGCACCATCAAAATGGAAAATATGTAAATGAACGTACCTCAATTATTCATCATGTAAAACAACTAAATAATGAACTACAACAACATAATATTCCACTTACCATTTTACCTGGGCAAGAAGTCAGATTATATGGTGATTTATTAGAAGACTATGAAGCTGGTAAAATCGTTACTTTAAATGAAACAAATAAATATATATTCATTGAATTTCCATCGAATCACGTACCACGTTATGCCGAACAATTATTATACGAATTACGTGTAAAGGGAATGATTCCAATTATTGTTCACCCAGAACGTAATGCCGAGTTAATCGAGCGGCCAGATAAGTTATATAACATTGTAAATAAAGGTGCATTAACACAAGTAACAGCAGGTAGTTTGCTTGGGAAATTTGGTAAAAAGATTAAAAAATTCTCATTACAGCTTGTGGAACATAATTTAACACATATGATCGCATCAGATGCACATAACACGACATCAAGAGGATTTCATTTAGCGGAAAGCTATGAACTAATTGAGAAAGAATTTGGAACGAGTGTTATGAGTGATTTAAAAGAGAATCCGTACTTATTAATTAGCGGTAAAGCAATTTATAAAGAAGATCCAGAACAAATTCGTCGTAAAAAATTGTTTGGTATTTTTTAAATAAGGATTGGTGATGTCTCCTAACCGTTATCAACGGGGGCACTCGGTCGTGCTGTGGGTAGAAATTTTTATTTCGAACCTACCTTAGACGCTTGTCGTCGGGAGTATGACGTGAGGATGGGTTAGATGCCCATAAATTATTTATGGTAGAAACTCTACCTATGGAGTTATAACTATGACTCCATAGATAGGGTTTTTGTTATTGTTACATATGGATATAATAATATGTTTGGGGGACTAGATTTGAAAAAAGTAAGAAAAGCAATTATTCCAGCTGCGGGACTGGGGACAAGGTTTTTACCGGTAACAAAGGCAATGCCGAAAGAAATGTTACCAATTGTTGATAAACCAACAATTCAATACATAGTAGAAGAAGCGATAGAATCAGGAATTGAAGATATTATTATTGTTACTGGAAAAGGTAAACGTGCTATTGAAGATCATTTTGATCACTCTTTCGAATTAGAACAAAGCCTTTTAGAAAAAGGGAAGTATGAGATGCTTGAAAAAGTACAAGCTTCTTCGAAAATTAATATTCATTACATAAGACAAAAAGAACCAAAAGGTTTAGGACACGCAGTATGGTGTGCACGTAAGTTTATTGGAAATGAACCATTTGCAGTATTACTTGGTGATGATATTGTACAAGCTGAAACACCATGTCTACGTCAATTAATGGATCAATATGAAGGAACGCAATCATCTGTTATTGGCGTACAAACAGTACCAGAAAATGAAACACATCGTTACGGTATTATCGATCCGATTGAACAAAGCGATCGTCGTTATCAAGTGCGTCAATTTGTTGAAAAACCAGCAGAAGGTACGGCACCATCAAATTTAGCAATTATGGGGCGTTACGTATTAACACCAGAAATCTTTATGCTCCTTGAAGATCAACAAACAGGTGCTGGTGGGGAAATCCAATTGACAGATGCAATTCAACGATTAAATGAAGTTCAACGTGTATTTGCTTATGACTTTGAGGGTACACGTTACGATGTTGGGGAGAAGTTTGGGTTTATTAAGACGACGATTGAGATGGCGCTACAAAATGAAGAATTAAATGTAGAGTTAATGAAATATATGAAAGAACTTGTAAAAAAGGAAGAGGTACATTCATAAGAGAATGTACCTTTTTTATTATGCATAAGATAAGAATTATATAAAGAAGGGAACAGGTATATTGAGTTATCGAAAACGGCTCTCATTATTAATTTTATTAGATTCATTTATCGTATTAACTGCTGTGTATTTAAGTTATTGGTTCATACATCCAAATGTATTAAACAAAATTCCTATGACAGTAGTTATTAGTTCTATTACATTATTGTGTAGTCATCATGTTTTTGCTGCTATGTATAAGCTTTATAATAAGGCATGGGAATATGCAAGTATTGGTGAATTAAAACAAATATTTAAGGCGATCACGCTCTCAATTTTAGTAACGGCAATTGTTCAACAAATTATAAATCATGATATTTATGTTCGGATTTTAGCAATTGCATGGATGCTACACTTATTATTAATTGGTGGATCTCGCTTCGTATGGCGTATGTTTCGTGATACGTATATTACTAAAGCTACTGATAAAAAACGAACATTAATTATTGGTGCTGGTTCAGCAGGAACAATGGTAGTGCGTCAATTACAACATAATAAAGAAGCAGATTTATATCCAATTGCGTTTGTCGATGATGATAGGAACAAACAAAAATTAGAAATTTATAATGTGCCGGTTGTTGGTACAACAAATCACATTCAAGAAATTGTAGAAGATAATGATATAGAACATATTATTATCGCAATTCCTTCATTAAATAGAGGTCAAATAAATGAGATTTTTGAGAAGTGTAGAAAAACGAAGGCGAAAACACAAATTGTACCGATGCTTGAAGATCTTTTAGATGGAAAACTCTCTGTTAATGAATTCCGTGATGTACAAGTAGAAGATTTATTAGGTAGAGAACCAATAAAGTTAGATGATGCAGGAATTGGAGAGAAGATTACAGGTAAAACAATTTTAGTAACAGGTGCTGGTGGATCAATTGGATCAGAAATATGTCGTCAAGTGATGAAATATAAACCAGCTAAAATTGTTCTTTTAGGACATGGTGAAAACAGCATTTATAATATCGAAATGGAAATGAGAGTTACATATAAAGATACAGTTGAAATTACAACAGAAATCGCTGATATTCAAGATCGTCATAAAATCTTTGAAATAATGAAAAAGCATCAACCGTATATTGTGTATCATGCAGCTGCACATAAGCATGTTCCTTTAATGGAGCGTAATCCAGAAGAAGCTGTTAAAAATAATATTTTTGGTACGAAAAATGTAGCTGAAGCGGCAGATACGTTTAAAGTGAATACGTTTGTAATGGTTTCTACAGATAAAGCTGTAAATCCGACAAATGTAATGGGGGCTACAAAACGATTTGCAGAAATGATTGTGCAACATATGGCATCGGTTAGTACTGGTACACGTTTTGTTGCGGTTAGATTTGGTAATGTTCTTGGAAGTAGGGGAAGTGTAATTCCTCTATTTAAGAAACAAATTCAAAAAGGTGGACCTGTAACTGTTACTCACCCTGATATGATTCGTTACTTTATGACAATACCAGAAGCTTCAAGATTAGTTATTCAGGCAGGCACACTGGCTAGGGGCGGAGAATTGTTCGTGCTAGATATGGGAGCTCCAGTAAAGATTGTAGATTTAGCTAAAAATTTAATTACCCTTTCAGGTTTTTCTATTGAAGAAATCGGAATTGAATTTACGGGATTAAGACCAGGTGAAAAAATGTATGAAGAGTTATTAAATGAAGGTGAAATTCATCCAGAACAAATTTTCCCTAAAATTCATATAGGAAAGGCTGTTTTAATTGATCAAGGGATTTTAAGGCAGTTTATGAATGACTTTGAAGGAATTAGTAAAGAAGAAATAAGAGAACGACTATTAGATATTGCAAATAATAAAGTAAATCTTAAAAATTAATTCAAGGGAAGGAAGTTTTAAAAATGGGAGACAGAATATTTCTTTCATCACCACATATGAGTGATGAAGGTTATGAAATGCATTATGTGAAGGAAGCTTTCGATACAAATTGGATTGCACCACTTGGGGAAAATGTAAATGGATTTGAAAGAGAATTAGCTATGAAAGTAGGATCTAATGCAGCGGCGGCACTATCTTCTGGAACAGCTGCAATTCATATGGCATTAAAAGCGGCTGGAGTAGGAGAAGGTGATGTTGTTTTTTGTCAAACACTTACATTCTCAGCTACAGCAAATCCAATCATTTATCAAAATGCTATTCCTGTTTTCATAGATAGCGATTATGAAACTTGGAATATGTGTCCTAAAGCATTAGAAGAGGCTTTTAAAAAGTATCCAAATGTAAAGGCGGTTATCGTAGTTCACCTTTATGGTCTGTCTGCGGATATGGATAAGATTGTTGAACTTTGTAAAAAATACGATGTTACTTTAATTGAAGATGCTGCTGAATCTTTGGGAACTTATTATAAAGGTAAACATACAGGTAGTTTTGGAGAGTATGGTATTTTTTCTTTTAATGGTAATAAAATCATTACTACTTCTGGTGGCGGTATGCTTGTTTCTAATGATGAAGAAAGAGTTTCAAAGGTAAGGTTTTGGGCTACTCAAAGTAGAGACCAGGCAAGACATTATCAACACAGTGAATTAGGATTTAACTATCGTATGAGTAATGTAGTTGCTGGAATTGGTAGAGGGCAACTTAAAGTATTAGATCAAAGGGTTCAAAAGAAAAGATACATATTTGATTTTTATAAGAGAGAACTAGGAAATCTTGAAGGAATTGAATTTATGCCTAGTAATGATTGGAATGAACCAAACTATTGGCTAAGTTCTATGACACTAAACGGTAAGATCCGTCCAATAGATGTGATGGAAGCCCTTGAAAAAGAAAATATTGAATCTAGACCGGTTTGGAAGCCAATGCATATGCAACCGTTCTTTGAGAAATATGATTTTGTTGGTACAGATGTATCAGAAAAACTTTTTGAGAATGGTATATGTTTACCAAGCGATACGAAGATGACAGAAGCAGATCTAGAAAAAGTTGTGAAAATTATTAAAGGGTTGTGGATAGCATAATGAGGAGTTCTAAAGTTGGCATCTATGGTAGGTTTATAAAAAGGCCGATGGATTTTATACTGTCTTTAATTGCTATTATAATGCTTAGTCCAGTATTCCTTATAGTGGCTTTTCTTGTAAAAACAAGATTGGGTAGTCCAGTATTATTTAAACAAGAGAGACCGGGATTAAATGGAACTATTTTTAAAATGTATAAATTTAGAACAATGACAGATGAAAAAAATGAAAATGGTGAGCTACTACCTGATAGCGTAAGGCTTACTAAGTTCGGTAAATTTTTACGTTCGACATCACTTGATGAATTACCGGGGCTGTTTAATATTTTTAAAGGTGATATGTCAATTATAGGACCTAGACCTTTATTGGTTCAATATTTACCTTTATATAATGAGCACCAAAAAAGACGTCATGAAGTTAGACCGGGATTATCAGGGTTGGCACAAGTTAATGGCCGTAATGCTATTAGTTGGGAAGAGAAATTTAATTATGATATTGAGTATGTGGATAATATGGATTTTATTATGGACTGGAAAATTATTCTCTTAACTATTAAGAAGGTCTTCATTAGAGAAGGGATTAATTCTCAAACGGCAGCTACTATGGAGCCATTTAAAGGGAATAGTAAAGGAAGCGTAGAGTTATGAACACAAAACTTCTTATAATAGGTGCTGGTGGTCATGGAAAGGTTATAGCTGACATTGCATTAAGGATGAAAAAATGGGAATATATAGCTTTTCTTGATGATAGTGAGAATGTAAAAATTTCAATGGGGATAGAAATAATTGATAAATCCACAAGTGTTTCGAAATACATAGAGGATTATGACATCTTTGTTGGCATTGGGAATAATGTTGTACGCAAAAAGGTCCAGGAAGAACTTGAGGATTTAGGAGCAATTATACCAGTCTTAATTCATCCAAGTGCAATTATTGGAGAACAAGTTTATTTAGGAGCAGGAACTGTAGTTATGGCAGGTGCTGTTATTAACTGTTGTACCAAAATTGGAAAAGGATGCATTATTAATACTGCTTCTACAATAGATCATGACAATAAAATTGATGACTATGTTCATATATCGCCAGGTGCGCATTTAGCTGGTACGGTAAGGGTTGGATCGGGTACTTGGTTAGGTATTGGGAGCGTAGTAATCAATAATATTAATATTATTAACGAATGTAAGGTTGGTGCAGGGGCTGTAGTAATCAAAAACATAACTGAAACTGGAACTTACATAGGAATTCCGGCTAGGAGAGTAGAGGATGGAAAAAATATTAATATTGGCCAATAATGATGTTGGCTTATATAAATTTAGAAAAGAGTTTATTCAAGAATTAATAGATCAAGGAAATAAAATATTCATTTCACTACCAAACGGATCCTTCGTACAACCCTTAATTGATATGGGATGTACATTTATTGAAACCAAGGTAGATAGACGAGGAATAAATCCCTTTACAGATTTAAAGCTCGTAATGCATTACATAAAATTATTAATGAGCCTTAAACCAAATAAGGTGATTACATATACAGTTAAACCAAATGTCTATGGTGGGATAGCATCTCGAATTATGAGGATTCCATATATCGTAAATATTACTGGTGTAGGAACAGCCTTTCAAAAAGATGGCTTCTTAAAAAAAATTATAGTTCGTTTGTATAAAATAGCTTGTAAAAAGGCTAAGGTAGTTTTTTTTGAAAATGAAGAGAATAAGAAAATCTTTATAGATAATAATATTGTGAAAGATGAAATTGCTTGTAAGTTAAACGGTGCTGGTGTAAATTTAGACGAGTTTCAGTTTAAGGAATATCCAGTTAGTGAAAAAATTCATTTTTTATTCATTGGTAGGGTTATGAAAGAAAAAGGTGTGGACGAATTATTTGAGGCTGTAAAGCGTATTAAAAGTAAGTATAATAATGTTATTTTTGATATAGTTGGACCTTTTGAAGATGATTATAGTAACTTAATAGATAAATTGGAACAAGACGGGGCTATTGAATATCATGGGTTTCAAGAAGATGTGAGACCATTTATTGAAAAATCTGGTTGTCTAATTCTCCCATCATATCATGAAGGCATGGCAAATACATTATTAGAGGCTGGAGCCATGGGAAGACCGCTTATTACTACAAATATATCAGGTTGCAAGGAAGCTGTTATCGATGAACAGAGTGGTTTTTTAGTTAAAGTGAGTGACCCATTAGATTTATATGAGAAAATTCTCCGATTTATTGAATTAGATTTTAATGAGAAGAAAGATATGGGGAAGTTTTCTTACCAGCACATTTCAGATACTTTTGATAAGAAAATAGTTGTAGATACTGTAGTTAAAAGAATATTTGAAAAAGGTAATAAATGTATTATGTAAGTCAATTATGGAAAGGTGAAATAGTATGGGGGCTCCAATTAGAATATTACAAGTTTTTAACTCAATGAACAGAGGTGGTGCAGAATCTATGATTATGAATCTGTATCGTCAAGTTGATAAAACTAAGGTTCAGTTTGATTTTGTTGTCCATACCTCGAATAGTTGTGCATTTGATGATGAAATTAAACAATTGGGTGGTAATATATATTATATTCCGCGTTTTAAAGGCTATAACTATCTAAGTTATAGAAAGGAATGGATTAAATTTTTTAATATTCATAAAGAATATAAGGTTATTCATGGACATATCGGTAGCTGTGCTGCAATTTATTTGCAAATAGCAAAGGAATATGGATTGTATACAATTGCACATAGCCATAGTACAAAAAAAACAACTAAAAAAATAAAAACTCCACAGGAAATACTATTTCCTGTTTTTTCTTATCCGACAAGGTTTATAGCGGATTATTTTTTTGGGTGCTCAAAGCTTGCAGGAAAGTATCGCTACGGAGATAAAATAGTAGCTTCGGATCGGTTTGAAGTTATTAATAATGCTGTGAGGACTCAAGATTATATATTCAACGAGGATATACGTATTAAATATAGAAATGAATTTAATTTGAAGGATCAGTTTGTAATTATTCACGTAGGTAGATTCGATGTTCCAAAAAATCAAACTTATTTGATTGATATTTTTAAGGAATATCATAAGGTAGACGAAAGTTCTATATTAGTATTAGTTGGAGAGGGACCATTAAAGAAGGTGCTGGAGGAAAAAGTGAAAGCACTTAATTTACAAGAAAGTGTGATTTTTACAGGGATCAGAAATGATGTCCCCGACTTATTAAAAATGGGGGATGTATTTGTTTTCCCTTCAATATACGAGGGATTACCAGTTACCCTTATTGAAGCGCAGGCTACCGGATTAAAATGTATTGTTTCAGATACTGTTACTGAGGAAGTCAAAGTGACAAATCTAGTTGAATTTGTAGGGTTAAGTGAGCCTATTGACAGTTGGCTACAAAAGATAAGTGCTGCTTCTAATTCTTACTCACGTGTTGACCGTAGTAATGATTTAGCTATTAGTGGATATGATATTAAAGAAACGGCGGTATTTTTAGAGGACTTTTACATTAATAGACACAATAATGACATGTAGACTGGGGAATAGAAAAGTGTTTGGAAAATAAGTTTTTTAGTACTAATGGCTAATATCTATTGATAATTGTGTAATAAAACAATAGATATTAGCATTTTACTACATGAAAAATCCATGTTAAATTACGTGGTAAGTAATCGCATAAGTAATGATATTATCATTGAAGTGTCTTAAATAATTGGTGTATTTAAAAAAAAGACGATAAGTTAGTTTTTTGACTTTCTAAGTTATTGGAGTATTATACCACAAGAAAAAATAAAAAATTTGAAGAAGAGGGATGCTAGAGTAACTTAATTAATAATTAATTTGGCCTTGCTATATAAGGGAGCATAAAGAATGAAAATAAGAATTAGTGAAAATACAATTGAAAATATAAATAGTTTTATACAGGCGTTAATTATATCAACTGGATTTTTAGCGGCTATTTTATCTTTGAAATTCCATCTTGAAAGTGGGTTTATATTTTTCAGTGCTATATGCGTGTTAGCTATCCTTTTATTAGAAGTGCTAATTACTCAAAAAGTTTATATGCCAAAGAAATTTATTTGGTTTATGGTACATATAATAATATTTTGCCTTCTTACCTATTTAGTAAATCGAAGTGCTACAAGTATTAATTTAATTTATATGTTTTATTATTGTATCCTAGCATATTATGCAATGAGCCTTAAAAATAATACTGTCATGTTGCTGAAATATATGATATACATTTCTTCATTATCTATTATTGCCATGGGGGCTATTTTTGAGGATATGGATTTAGGTAGAGCATATAGTATGGTACCAGGAGTAGTTGCGGTTTTAATTTTTTTGAAATTTTATAGGGAAAAGTTAAATATTCCATTATTTGTCTGCATTGTAATTAATTTGGTGAGTATGTTTAAATTGATAATGACTGCAAACCGTGGAGTAATTATTGCGATTTGCTTTACTTTAATTGTCATTTTATTAAACTCTTTTGATAATAATGGAAAAAAACTTAAAGTTAGCGCAATGAAAATTACAGCGTATTTTATTATAGGTATTTTAATTTTAGTAGCTATATTAAATTTTAAACAAATACTTGATATTTTATTACAAATATCAAAAAGTTTAAATATAGAGGCTTACTTCTTAGAGAAATTTAAAATATATGTAGAACTAGGAGATGTAACCAATGGGCGTACGGATATTTATGAGGAGACAATAGCTGGAATCATAAAAAGTCCACTTTTGGGCCATGGTATTGGCGTCTTTCATTATGATGAATCTACTAATACAAGTTTTTATCCTCATAACTTTATATTACAATTATTATACGATGGCGGTATTTTATTAGGCTTACCTTTCATTTTAAAAGGAATTAGGATAACATTTGCAATTATTGTAGGGCGTATAAAAGAAAAGGATGATTTTTGTTTAGTTGCATTTATGGTTTGTGCGTCTATTCCCCAAGTTAGTTTTTCTAGTAATATTTGGATGGTTCCAGCATTTTGGATGCTATTTGCTGTATTTGATAAGTTACAGAGGAAGATATAGTTAATCGAGCGAGTTAATAATTACAAGTTAGATATTTTATTAATTTAGAAGGTTATAAAAAAATACTTTGATTAGGAGGCTTAGAAGTTGGATAAAGTAGCAGTTATTATTCCATCTTACGGTGGAGGTGAACTATTGGAAAGGACTGTAATAAGTGTTCTTAGTCAAGATTATGAAAATTTTGAGGTAATAGTCGTTGATGATAATGGAGAGGGATCAGAAAATCAATTATTAACACAAAATATCATTGCAAAATATTTGGATCATCCTCAATTTAGTTACTTAGTGCATAAGGTAAATAAAAATGGTTCCGCAGCAAGAAATACTGGGGTGAAAAAAACTAATGCGGAATATTTAGTTTTTTTAGATGATGATGATGTGATGAATAATGGTACCCTACAATCACAAGTTGATATGTTAAAGGCGTTAGATAATTCATGGGGAATGGTCTATTGCTCTTCTGAAGAATATTATAAAGATAAATTATATGCGAAATATAAAGCGAAAAAAAGTGGCGAGATATTATATACAGTACTTGTCCATAAAATTCATGCGGCAACTAGTACGTGGATGGTAAGGCGATCTGCATTTGAAAGTTTAAATGGATTTGATGAGAGTTTTAAAAGACATCAAGATTATGAATTCATAGCAAGAATGGCCAATGAATATAAAATAGCTGCAAACCCTTATTTTGGAATAAAAAAATATTGGACAAGGTTAACGATCTCTTCCAATATACAGGAGATTAGGGATCATTATTTGCTAAAAATGGATAGTATAATTCGTACTTTTAGTAAACGAAAGCAGAGGGGAATTTTACTTAATAATCAATTGGACATTGCTATGAAATTATTAAAAGATAGGAAATTTAAAGAGTTTTTCCAACGATATAAAGAGTTAAATGGCGGTATTATTGGTATTTTTATCATTGGTGGTTTTTTTATTCAGATTATTAAGAGGAAAATAAATTTAGCTTTGTTAAGAAGTAATTAGAGTATAGGAGATTTTGAAGATAAACTATTTTTTGAGGTGATAACATAGTGTTAATTAACATGCTAAAAAAAATAATATTTCCTAAAACGTATTCTTCAGAGGCATATGTCGAATATTTAAGGGAATCGGGTTGTAAAATTGGGGATAATTGTATTATTTGGAGCCCGAATAATACTACTATTGATGCTACTAGACCAGGTTTATTAGAAATTGGGAATAATGTGAAAATAACCCAGGGTGTCACTATATTATGTCATGATTATAGCAGATCGGTAATGAGATTAAGATTTGGAGAAAATATTGGTGAAGCAAGAAAAACGATAATTGGAAATAATGTTTTTATAGGTGTGAACAGTGTAATTTTAATGGGGACACGTCTTGGAAATAATACAATTGTTGGAGCCGGGGCCATTGTATCAGGAACATTTCCAGACGATGTTATTATTGCGGGTAATCCTGCAAGAGTTATTTGTAATTTAGAGGATTATTATGAAAAACGGAAAGTTAAGAGTATTGAAGAAGCGAAACAATATGCAAATGGATTTTATGAATTAAATAATAGATATCCAACTATTGAAGAAATGGGAAATGCCTTTTCTTGGCAGTATCTACCTAGAGAACCCGAAAGTTTAGAGAAGTATAGTGCATTCTTTAATCTAAAAGGTGATGATCATAAAGATATTATCGAATGTTTTATGAAATCTAGTCCATATTATGATTCATACGACATGTTTATTGCTCAATGTATAAAAGACAGAAAATCCTCATTGGGAATTAAACATGAGTAGTGTTAAAAGGAATTTTTTGTATAACCTGATTTATCAAGTGTTACAGATTATCTTGCCGTTAGTTACACTTCCTTATATTTCTAATGTCTTGCATGCTGATAATGTTGGTATTTATACATTTTCTTTCTCTATTGCAAGTTATTTTATGTTATTTGCTATGTTGGGGGTAAATAATTATGGGAGTAGGTGTATTGCAAAAGTAAGAGATAAAGAAGGAGAAATAGAAAAAACATTTTGGAGTATATATTATGCTCAATTAACTACAGCCATAACTTCAATAATTATATATATGATATATATTGCGTTTCTAGATAATGAGCACCAACTAGTTGCATTAATACTGATTATATATGTAATTTCTGGGTTACTTGATGTTAATTGGTTTTTCTGGGGGATTGAAAAATTTAAAATTACTATCACTAGAAATATAATAGTTAAGTTAATGACTGTGGTATGTATTTTTTTATTTGTAAAAACTGAAGAGGATATATATATATATACATTAATAATGGCACTAGGAGCGCTTATAGGACAAACAATTACATGGATATACCTTAAAGATTATGTGAGTTTTAGGTTACCAAAGTATAAAGAATGTATGGTACATTTCAAGCCATTATTGGTACTTTTTATCCCAGTTATAGCTATTAGTATGTATAAAACAATGGATAAAATAATGATTGGATTACTAAGTAATTATGCAGAAGTAGCTTATTTTTCATATAGTGAAAATATTATTGCTATCCCAGCGGTAGTTACAACCGCTCTTGGTGCAGTAACATTACCTAGAATAGCCAATTTACTTGCCAATGGAAATAAAGGAATGGGAGAGAAATATATTGATTATTCCTTGCAAATAGCGATGTTCCTATCATGTGCTATGGGTTTTGGAATGGGGGCAGTTGCGGAATTTTTTGTTCCAGTATTTTTTGGAAGTGGTTTCTCGCAATCTGCGCTGATAATGCAGGCACTATTTCCTACAGTTATATTTACTGCATGGGCTAGTATTATAAGAACGCAATATCTTATACCAAATGCAAAAGATAAGCCTTACGTAATTTCAACAATTATTGGTGCTATAATAAACCTTGTGGTTAATTTAATTACAATACCAAAGTTTGGGGGAATAGGGGCTGTAGCAGGAACCCTGTTAGCAGAGGGGATAGTTGCAATTTATCAGACATGGATTGCAAAAGAAGATTTAAATATAGCAAAATATTTTAAGGCCAATATAATATATTTACTAGCAGGTTTATTCATGTATATATCTATAAATTGGTTAGGTGAAAAGTTAGAGTATTCGTTTTTAAATTTGATAATTTTGATATGTTTAGGTAGTATAGTATATTGTTCTTTATGTATTTTGTATCATGTTGTTAGAAAAACAGATATATATTTGTTATTAAAACAAAGAAGGAATTAGATTTACATTATAATTCAATAATTGAGTGATTGGATAGGAGCATGAATATTTATTGTGAGAATAATTTTAATCTCATCTTAATTGCTGTAAAAATATTTCTTGAAAGTTACTGAGTTTGAGGGTTATAAAATCTAAAGATAAATAACAGAATTTCATAGATTTTAATTTGTAAGTGGAAAAGTAAAGGTAGGTATAAATATGCGGAAAATAGCAGTAGCGGGAACCGGATATGTTGGGTTATCGAATGCAATTTTAATGGCGCAACATAATGAAGTAATAGCCCTTGATATTATTCAAGAAAAGGTAGACATGCTTAACAATAGAAAATCTCCAATTATTGATAATGAATTAGAAGAGTTTTTAGTTGAAAAAAACTTAAATTTAACGGCAACAACGGATAGTTATAAGGCGTTTAAGGATGCTGAGTATGTAATTATTGCTACACCAACTAACTATGATCCTGAAAAGAATTATTTTAATACTAGAACAGTTGAAGCTGTTATTGCAACTGTTCTATCTGTGAACCCAGAAGCAATAATGGTAATTAAATCAACAGTTCCAGTTGGTTATACTGAAAAAGTAAAAGAAAAGTTTGAAACGGATAATATTATTTTTTCACCAGAATTTTTAAGAGAGGGTAGAGCTTTATATGATAATTTACACCCTTCGCGTATAATTGTTGGTGAACAATCGGATAGAGCAAAAATATTTGCTGATTTATTAGCCCAAGGAGCTATTAAAGAGGATATTCCTATATTATTTACTAATTCTACTGAGGCAGAGGCAATTAAATTGTTTGCTAATACATATTTAGCGATGAGGGTGGCTTACTTTAATGAACTAGATTCCTATGCAGAAATAAGAGGACTAGATGCAAAGCAAATCATTGAGGGGGTTGGGTTGGATCCAAGAATAGGTAATCATTATAATAATCCTTCATTTGGTTATGGAGGCTACTGTTTACCTAAGGATACAAAACAATTATTAGCTAATTATACTGATATTCCAAATAATATAATGACTGCAGTTGTCGAGGCAAATAGAACTCGAAAAGATCATATTGCTGAAATGATTATAAGGAAGAATCCTAAGGTTGTAGGTATTTACAGACTTACTATGAAAATGGATTCAGATAATTTTAGACAATCTGCTGTCCAAGGAATTATGAAACGTATTAAAGCCAAAGGTATTGAGGTGGTTGTATATGAACCAACTCTTCATAAAGAATCATTTTATAACTCAGAAGTAATTAATGACTTTAAAGAGTTTAAAAAAATAAGTGATGTAATTATTGCAAATAGACTAACAAGAGATTTAGAGGAAGTTAGAGATAAAGTTTATACAAGAGATCTATTTAGTAGAGATTAAAGTTCAAAAAATATGTCCATCTTCTTTTTAAGTATATTTAGAATAAATAGCATCTAATTCAATATATGCTCTAAATTTTTTATTGTACCGTTATTTTAATTACTTGTAAAAGCATAACATTTTTTATTAATGTATTTTTTCTCATTATGTAATTGGAACCTTTATCTAAGATTAGTAGAAAAAACAATTTTAACTTGGATAGAAGGAAATCAATTTTGGATAAATGCAAAATTGTTTGGGTGATTATACAACGCGGCGTGAGAATTAGTAGTATCTAATGAAATATGTCTAAGGAAGAAGGTTAATATAGTGAAAAAAAAGATCCTGTTATCAATAGTTGGAATTATACTAATAATGATTATAGGTGGTGGGGTTTATGCCTATAATATGTATTCGTCTGTTTCAAAAACATTAGATGAAGTTCATAAACCATTAAAACGTGATGAAGATAATAAACAAGAAGAAAAGATTAGTAAATCAAATCCAGTTTCTATCTTATTGCTTGGAGCAGATGAACAAGGTGATGATAAAGGACGTTCAGATTCTTTAATGGTTATCACATTAAATCCTAAAAATAATTCAATGAAAACAGTAAGCATCCCTCGTGATACTTACACAGAGATTGTTGGGAAAGGCAAAAGTGATAAAATTAATCATGCCTATGCATTTGGTGGAGTAGATATGTCTGTTTCGACAGTGGAAAAATTCTTGAATATTCCAATAAATTATTATGTTGAAGTAAATATGAATGGATTTAAAGATATTGTTGATGCAGTTGGTGGAGTGGATGTAAATAATGACCTGGATTTTACTTGGGAAGGAACAAACTTCAAAAAAGGAAATATCCATTTAACGGGGAAAGAAGCTTTAACGTATACGCGAATGCGTAAAGTTGACCCAAGAGGTGATTTTGGTCGTCAAATGCGTCAACGCCAAGTTATGCAAGCTGTTATTAAAAAGGGTGCAACATTCTCTTCTTTAGCAAACTATGGAGATGTACTTACAGCAATTCAAAAAAACGTAAAGACAAACTTAACGCAAGATCAAATGTTTGATATGCAGAAGAATTATAAAGATTGTCTGCAGAATAGTGAAGATATCCAAATCTCAGGTGACGGGCACATAGCAGCTGATGGTATTTGGTACTACTATGTTCCAGAGGCAGCAAAACAAGATATAACGAATAAGTTAAGAGCGCATCTTGAAGTGACTAAATAATATGTAATAACCCAACTCCTTTGGAAGGAGTTGGGTTTATTTTTGCATGGATTTATATTAGTATTATATATTGTGAGATTAATAGATGAGGTGAATCGATGAATAAGAAAGCAGTACTTGTCCTTGTTATTTTTGTATTGTTTGTTGCTTCGGTTGTGAGTGGTAAACTGTACTGGAATAAGAAGATTGCGAATGCAACAGGACAAACGAGTGAAGTAACGAAAACAAAGGCTGAAGTGAAAGATAGCGGAGCAAAGAAAGAAGAGAAAAAGGAAGAGAAAAAACAAGATACAAAGTCATCTTTTAATGAAGCATATGCGAAGAACTTGCCAGATGCAGTGAAAGAGAAGTTAAAGAAAGCTGCTGAGGATAAAAAGCCAGTAAACCTTGTTATTGTTGGTGATGAAGCTTCTTCATCTGCAAAAGATGCTTGGGCAGCTAAGTTAACAACTAATTTAGAAACAGCTTACGGTAAAGGTTTATGGAATGTGACGGTAAAGGAATATAAGGGTGAAAGCACAGAAGAGTTAATCGCGAATAAGCGTGATAAAGAGATTGCGAAAGACAATCCAGATGTGATTTTATTTGAACCACCATTCATTACTGATAACGGTAAAACTGGTAATGGGAACTCTGTTGTGAATACACAGAAGTTTGTTCAAGCACTTTCTACTAGTGCAAAAGGCGCTACGATTATGATTCAACCATCAAATCCAGTGTATGGTGCGAAAAATTATCCGAAATCGATTGAAGCATTAAAACAATTTGCAACGCAAAATAATTATACATATATTGATCATTGGGGAGCATGGCCTGATGCGACAACAAAGGCTATCCTACCATACCTACAAGAAGAATTTGGTTTCCCAAGTGCAAAAGGACATGACGTTTGGGCGAAATATGTAACTGATTATTTTGTAGCTAAGTAATGAAGGAGAGATAAAAGGTGTACGAGTTCTCGTATACCTTGTCTTTTTATAATTAAGAGATTTGAAAATAGTAGGAGGAAAACAATGAACTCAATCCTAATCTGCGGCGGAGCCGGGTACATCGGTTCTCACGCTGTGAAAAAATTAGTAGACGAAGGTTTATCTGTAGTAGTAGTAGATAACTTACAAACTGGTCATGAAGATGCAATTACGGAAGGCGCGAAGTTTTATAATGGCGACCTTCGTGATAAATCATTTTTAAGGGATGTTTTTAAACAAGAAAATATTGAGGCGGTTATGCACTTTGCAGCTGATTCTTTAGTTGGAGTTAGTATGGAAAAGCCCCTTCAATATTATAATAACAATGTGTATGGTGCACTTTGTTTATTAGAGGTAATGGATGAGTTTAAGGTAGATAAGTTCATTTTCTCTTCTACTGCGGCAACGTATGGTGAGGTAGATGTGGATCTTATTACTGAGGAAACGATGACAAATCCTACGAATACGTACGGAGAGACGAAGTTAGCAATCGAGAAGATGCTTCATTGGTATAGCCAAGCTTCTAATTTACGTTATAAGATTTTCAGATACTTTAACGTGGCTGGTGCAACTCCAAATGGTATTATTGGGGAAGATCACCGTCCAGAAACACATTTAATTCCTCTTGTGCTGCAAGTGGCTTTAGGTCAACGTGAGAAGATTATGATGTTTGGTGATGATTATAATACACCAGACGGTACTTGTATCCGTGATTATATTCATGTTGAAGATTTAGTAGCGGCTCATTTCTTAGGGCTTAAAGACTTGCAGAACGGCGGAGAGAGTGATTTCTATAACTTAGGAAATGGCAATGGTTTCAGTGTAAAAGAAATCGTTGATGCAGTTCGAGAAGTTACAAATCATGAAATTCCTGCTGAGGTAGCACCGCGCCGTGCGGGCGATCCAGCACGTTTAGTTGCTTCTTCTAAGAAAGCGAAAGAGAAGCTAGGATGGGATCCTAAGTATGTAAATGTTAAGACAATCATTGAACATGCTTGGAATTGGCATCAAAAGCAACCGAATGGATATGCTAAATAAATATAATAAGTGAAAGAGAGGGTATCGTCGACAAAATATGTTCGACAATACCCTCTCTTTTTTTGTACGATTTTTGCTATACTAAACTGTACTATAATACATGATGGAAGGAGGAAAATAATGAAAATACTTGTGGTTGATGATGAATCGAGTATTCGTAATTTGATTCGGATGCAGTTGGAGATGGAAGGTTATGAAGTATTGGCAGCGGCTGATGGGCGAGAAGCTTTAGAGCGATGGAATGAAGGGCCGGATGTATTGATTTTGGATGTTATGCTTCCGGATACGGATGGGTATGAGTTGCTTCGTTTGTTCCGTGAGAGGGATAGGGATATTCCGGTGCTTATGTTAACGGCAAAGAGTCAGATGAATGATAAGTTGCTTGGCTTGCAGCTTGGTGCTGATGATTATGTGACGAAGCCGTTTAATTATGCGGAGCTTATTCTTCGGGTTAAGAATATGGCGCGGCGTGTAAAGAAGACGGAGGCGGCTGTAAGTCATGAAGTAATTGAGGCTGGAGAGATAGTGATTTGTCCCAAGGAAAGAAAGGTACATGTGAGTGGAAAAGAGATTCAGTTAACGTACCGAGAGTTTAATTTATGTCAGTTGTTTGTTTCAAATCCGCAGCGTGTGTTTATGAGGGATGAGTTGCTTGAGAAAGTATGGGGATTTGAGTATATCGGAAATACGAGAGCAGTTGATATTATGGTGCAGAGACTTCGAAAGAAGCTTGGGACGAGCGGAGAATATATTAAGACAATTTATGGCGTTGGCTATAAACTGGATTGTTAAGTGGTGATGGTATGTCTTTAAAGCGAAATATGGTGTTTGGAATAGTTGGGCTGTTAATTCCGATTTTTGTTCTTTTATATGCAGTTGTTTATATTACGTTAGAAAAGAATATGTATCATAACGCAGCAGATTCTTTAGAAAAGTTAAGTGTAGAAGCACAAATTTACACGATGAATTATTTAGAGAAGGAAGCAGAAGTGGATACGCTTGGGCCTAATTCACTTTTAATTGCGTCGTATTTAGCGAAGCGTATGGATGTCCGTGTACAGATGATCGGGAAGAATGGCGATGTTGTTGCAGATACACAAAAAGGAGCATTGCTTCACCGTAACATCGACATTGAGAGTTCCTTGAAGGGAAAGAAGTCTTATGTTTTTGAGGAGGCGGATCCCGCTCCCATTCTTTTGTTTTCAAGCCCAGTATATTATGGAAACGATGTCATTGGAAGTATTCGTTTTATAAATGAGTTAACGGGTGAGAAGGAAGTTTTAACAAATGTGAGCTGGACGTTCTTAATGACGTCTCTTTGCCTAGTAGCTACCGGTATTTTCTTTGCGATTCGTTTGGCGAAGTCTCTTCATAAACCAATTGATCAGTTGAGACAAATGGCACAGCGGCTCGCGAATGGTGATTATAAGAGTAAGATTGAGTTAAATGAGTACGTGGAAATCGCTCAGCTTTCAGCATCTTTTAACGCGATGGCCGATGGAATTGAACTGCATATTAAGCAATTGCAGGAGGAGAAAGAGAAGCAGAAAGATTTCCTAGACCGTATTACGCATGAGCTAAAAACACCGCTAACGGCGATTATTGGTTATGTTGATTTAATTCCGAAGTTACAATCGAAAGAAGATGTACAGGAAAGTCTTCGTTATGTGGCTGTGGAAAGTGAGCGTTTATTATCACTTGTAGAGGAACTGCTTAAGTCTTCGAAATATGGGACGAGTACGTTTGAGGTGTCTCCTACAGTTGTGAACATAAAGGAATTGGCAGAAGAAGCAGTTTCAATTGTGAAACCTCGTCTAAATCAGTTTGAAATTGAAGTGATAAATGAGTTAACGGATGTACATGTTGTTGCAGATTTTGATAAGACGAAGCAAATTTTCTTAAATGTGCTTGATAATGCAATTAAGTATAGTGATGCTTCACACATTCGTATGAATGTAATTGTAAATGAGCATGAGGCGAAGGTTTTTGTTCATGATGATGGGATCGGTATAGATGAAGTGGTGCTTGCAGAGTGGAATGAGTCTCCGAAAGGAAAGGCACTTCCTTCTAGTTACGGGAATGGTTATGGTTTGTATATTTGTCAGGAGATTATGAGTAAGCAGGGCGGAAGCATGCGGATTGAGAGTAGTGAAGAAATAGGTACTACAATATTCATTACATTTTTGCTTCCGAGAAGGATGGAAGACATAAAAAACTTGAAAGCGGTTAAATGATACATTTATGAAACAATTATGCGGTATTTTCGAAACAACGTTTTTTTATCTTGGAGGTAGGCAGAAATGAAAAGGCTATCATTTCAAATTCTTATGTTTGTCATTTGTATGATTGTTTCTCTTGTTTTGTTTTATGTTATGGAGAAGCAAATCTATAATCGAATTAACATTGTAAATGATAAACAAGCCGTTTTACAAAGGGTGAATGAATCTCTTCCAATTGAAGTGAAAGTAAGACATGAAAAGTGGGGAGAAATTGTTGTAACGGATGAAGTTCGTTTGCATACGATTGTTTCATTCTTTGACCGAATTCGAATAGAGCCTGAGGGCGTTAAGAGCCAAGAACAAGTATTTACTGGAGAAGTAACGTACTTGAATGGACATAAGCGTACTTTTGCAGTAGGTGACTTGTTCCAGTATGGGGAAAATGTATACGGAAAGAATGGCATGGATCCGATGATTTCAGCACTTCAAACGTATTTATTAAGCCTGTATTACACGCCAGAGCGTATTAGTGATTTCTTTGCTTCAGCAAAGGACGTCGTAGTACGTCAAGGCGATGTGGTACGTACTATCAATCTTACGCACATACTTGATTCTATTCGATACGCAAAGCAAATTACAGATTACGGAGAAATTCAGAAGTTATTACAATCGCAGAATGAACCGATTGCTTATATTACAGCTTATAAAACAGGTAAGCGTGTAAAGAATGATCGTGAAGATATTCTTACGATTTCTGTGTATCCATCGTACTTTGTTGTGCAATATCTCGGTGATAATAACGGAAATGTCATGTATATGAAAGGCTCTCTAGCAGAGTTATTCGTAAAGGAGAATGCGTCATGAGAAAGATAGCCTTTTTCTTCTTTTTGCTAGTAATTGGAGGAGCGATGTCTAGTTGCTCTCGAGATACAACCTCTATTAAATATAGTAAAAATGGTCTCCCTATTTTGGATGATCGTCATATTGTTGCGTATGTAGCGGCTCGTGAGGAAGTTGGTGAAGCGTTACTTTCATCATTTTGTAAGCCGCGCGGATGTACGTATGAATTTATTCGTCTTTCAACAGAAGAACTTCTTCGTAGAGTGGAAGAAGAAGCTGGAAATCCGAAGGCGGATATTATTATTGGCGGTACAGTAGATGCGCATCAAATGATGAAGCAAAAAAATCTTTCTATTCCTGTGATAAGCCAACATGCAAATCGTATTTCAAAAACTGTTAAAGATAAAGATGGTTATTGGTACGGTTATGAAGTGGAGAAGCTGGCAATTGCGATTAATAAAGAGCGATGGAACGAGGAAATAGCGCCGCTTGGTCTCTCGTATCCGTTAAGATGGAAAGATTTATTGGATCCAGTATATAAGGGAAAGATTGTCATGCCCGATCCAAATGTTTCAGGTACAGCATATACGTTTTTTCAATCACTTATTGATACGTTAGGTGAAGAGGAAGCGAAGGAATATGTGAAGAATCTGGCAGAACAAGTTGGAGAAGTAACAGTGAATGGTTACATCCCAGCAGAACTTGTTGCGAGTGGTGAATATATGATAGGCATCAACTTTATGGGAGATCAGAGAATGCTTCAAAAACAAGGCTTTCCGATTTTAAGTAACGAACCTGAGCAAACAGGGTTATCCGTTAATGCGATTTCGAAACTAAAACGTGCACCGAGTGGTATTATTGCGGATTTATTTATTGATTATTGTTTATCAGAAGAAGCGGGTCACATTTTAGAAAAAGTGTCGTTTGGCGTACCAACGATGTTTGCGAAGAATGAGAAAGAAATAGAAGGACAGCCGGTTAGAAGGACGAATCAAAATATATCAAATAGCGGAATAATCGAGATATGGAATAGACAGCGTCTCTCTCTGAAGTGAGAAAAGGAGACGAAAATATATGTTTAAATGGCTCAAGCCAGCACCTGCAATTGAAAGATTGCCAGCGGATATGATCGACCGTGTATATCGATTACTACGTATTCGTGTGTTAATCGGGATTTCAGTTGGATATGCTGCTTATTATTTAGTTCGTAGTAACTTTACGTTATCAAGTACGTATTTAGTACAAGAATATGGTTTTAGTACAGCTGAAATTGGTCTACTAGGTTCAGTAATGGCAATTGTTTATGGATTTAGTAAGTTCTTTATGGGTAATTTATCAGATAAAGCTTTCGCCCAGCGCTTTATCGCAGTCGGTTTATTCTTATCAGGGCTTGTAAATATTTGCTTCGGCTTTGCATCATCATTTGGGATGATTGTTACATTACTTGTTGTTAACGGTATTGTACAAGGTATGGGAGCACCACCTTGTAGTATTGTTATGACGAAATGGTTCTCGAAGAAAGAACGCGGTACGAAAACAGGTCTTTGGAATATTTCACATAACGTTGGTGGAATGCTTGTGCCACCACTTGTCGGAATTGGTGTAGGTATTTTTGGTGAAAACCATTGGCAAGGCGGCGTGTTTATTTTCCCTGCAATTATCGCAATGGTAATTTCGGTTCTTGTTTGGATTAATGCGAAGGATACACCAGAATCTGAAGGTCTTCCTCCAATTGATGAGTATCGTAATGACTATGAAAATCTTGAAAAAGCAGATAATGCTAACAAGATGTCACCAAAAGAAATTTTAATGAAGTATGTAGTGAAAAATAAATTTGTATGGTTCTTATGTATTGCGAATGCTTTTGTTTATTTAATTCGTTTCGGTGTTATTAACTGGGTTCCACTTTATTTAACGACAGTTAAAGGATTTTCAAAAGCAGAAGCGCATGCGGCATATGCAATCTTTGAAGGTATGGCAATTCCAAGTTCATTAATCGTTGGTTTTTTAAGTGATAAATTATTTAAAGGAAAACGTATGCCATTATGTATTATTAGTATGGTTGGAGTTGTTATTGGTACGTTTATATATTGGCAAGCAACTAGCGTACTTGTTGTAAGTATTGCAGTTTCTATTATCGGTTGTTTAATTTATGTACCACAGTTCTTAATCGGTTTAAGTGCGATGGAATTAGTACCGAAATTTGCAGTAGGTACGACAGTTGGTATGTGTGGTCTATTCGGTTATGTAGGCGGAAGTCTTGTAGCTAACGCAGCAATTGGTGTTATTGTTGATCGTTCTGGCTGGGATGGTTGTTTCATCTTACTATTAACAGGAGCGGTTTTATCAACAATCTTCTTATTTATTGTTCAACGTGGACATGAGAGAAAAGATCCTAAAGTAGCGTAATATTTTGTTTGAAAAAGCTATCCAATTATTATTTTGGATGGCTTTTTCTATATAATATAATCTTTCCTTAAATCTATCTTAAAAGATATAATGTCATATTTCTAATCATTGGAATTTTTGTTACAATATAAATGGATGTGTAAAACTTTGTAAAAAGATTGTAATAATATACAGTTTATTTTCAGAAAGTTTTATACAATTATGTTATTTATTAAACTATTAATTTATAAAGGGAGAGAGAATATGTTACCAAATACGGTTCGTACTCCAAACAAGAAGAAGAAATGGATTATTATTGGGGTTATTGCACTAATTGTTATTGTAGCGGCAATTAATATTTTTGTTATGCAAGGTAAGAAGAAGGGTGCATCAACAAATGCTGATGCTGTAAGTTTTGAGAAAGTGACAGAGCGTAAGCTGAATAATACAAAGTTAATTTCTGGTCAGGTGAAGCCTGGTAATATTGAAAGCTTCTATGCAGATCCGGCCAAAGGAAAAGTGAAAGATATTGAGGTAAAAGAAGGGCAAGAGGTAGAAAAAGGTACGAAGTTATTCTCTTATGACAATGAAGAGATTAACCTTCAAATGAAGCAAGCTGAGCTTGATCAGAAGATGGCGGATATGCGTTATGATCAAGGGAAAAAGAAGATTGATTCGTTAAAGAAAGAAATTAAGAAGGCGAAAGATAGCGGAGCTGGGAAAGAAGTAACAGATCCGATGGACGAGCAAGTAAACGAGTTAGAGATAGCTCAAAAGACAACTGATCTTGAGAAAGAAAAAGGAAAGTTGCAGAAAGAAGAGTTAAGTAAGAAGCAGAAAGAGCTTACGATTTATAGTAATTTCGCTGGTGTTGTTCAAAAGTTAGATAAAGATGCGGCACAAAGTTCATCTCAAGCGTTAGGTGGTCAAGGAAAAGCGTTTTTACAAGTAGCTTCTAAAGATCCATTCCAAGTTCAAGGTACGTTAACTGAGCTTCAGAAGTCACAAATTCAAAAGGATCAAACATTCACTGTAACAGCGAAAGCAAATAATAAGAAGAAGTGGACTGGTAAGATTACAGAGGTAAGCGAATTCCCAACAAGTGCAGAGATGGCGCAAGCTGGCGGCATGGGTGAAGCAACTCAAAATATGTCCCAATATACATATAAAGCTAGCCTTGATAGTCAAGATGGTTTATCTCCAGGTTATCATGTTTCCCTGCAAGTAAACTTAGAGAATAAGACGATGATTGCTGTTCCAAGTAAAAGCATTGTAGAAAAAGGCGATGATGCATTTGTTTATGTTGAGGATAAAGGGAAGATTCGTAAACAAAATGTGAAAAAAGGTTCTACTGATGGAGACTGGACAGAGGTTGTAGAAGGCGTAACAGTGGGGCAAAAGGTGGTTAAAAATCCTTCCGACGATGTGTATGACGGAATGGAAGTGAAAGAGAAATGATTACGTTAAATAATATTGCTAAAACGTATTATCAAGGAAAATTGGCGGTGCCGATTTTGCATGGCATTAGTTTAACGATTCAGAGTGGTGAGTTCGTTTCGATTATGGGACCGTCTGGTTCTGGTAAGTCGACGCTTATGAATATTATTGGTTGCTTAGATCGTCCAACAGAAGGCGAATATATGCTGAATGACGTGAATATCTTAACAGCAGACGAGTCAAAGCTTGCTTTAATTCGTAATGAATATATTGGCTTTGTATTCCAGCATTTTAATTTACTGCCTCGTCTTTCCGCAGTGGAAAATGTTGAGCTTCCGCTCGTATACGGTGGCGTGAAGAAAGCGGAGCGTCGCAAGCGTGCTTTGGAGGCGTTAGGTAAAGTTGGATTAGCAGACCGCGTGCATCATTTACCAAATGAGTTATCCGGTGGACAGAAGCAGCGTGTAGCGATTGCAAGAGCGATTGCGAATAACCCAACGTTCATTATGGCCGATGAACCGACTGGTGCACTTGATACGAAGTCTGGTGAGCAAGTTATGGATATTTTCACGAAGCTTAATGCAGAAGGTACGACGATTGTTATGGTTACGCATGAAGAGGAAGTAGCAGAGTATTCTTCCCGCCGCATTGTACTGCGAGACGGGAAAGTTACAGAAGATAGAAGGTGTGCGGTATGAGTTTACTAGATAGTATAAAAATTGCCCTATCTTCTATTTTAGCTCATAAATTACGTTCAGCTCTTACGATGCTCGGTATTATTATCGGGGTAGGTTCGATTATTACAGTCGTTGCAATTGGGCAAGGCGGGGAAGCTGCATTGAAATCGCAGTTTGTTGGGGCAGGTAATCAAACGGTTCCGATTCATTATAGTGCAGATATAAACGATCCTTTCGGTATGGGAATGGTAGAAGCACCGAAGATAACTGAAGAAGACATTTTTGAAATTAAAAAAATTCCAGAAATCGCACATGTGGTAACAACAAATTCAACCATGGAACCACTTGATATTGAAGATAAAAAAGAAATGGTGAGTATTACTGGATTAGATAGTGAGTACTTTGCAGTAAATAAAGTAAAGTTGTTAAAGGGACGTTCTTTACAAGAATCAGATGTGGATCAAGGTAATAACGTTGTCATGATTAGTAAACAAATGGAAGAAAAGGTGTTTAAGGATGCCAATCCAGTCGGTAAAATTATTGAAATGAAAGGTCAACCGATGCAAATTATCGGTGTCTACAAATCAGATAATGAGTTTATGGGAATGGGACCATCAGAAGCACTAGTTCCAATTTCATTATGGCCGACACTGTATGGGAAAGATGAAATTCAAAATATCTCTGTTCAAGCAAAAAATGTAGATAATCTAGAAAAAGCAGGTAAAAAAGCTGCAGATGTTTTAAATAGTCGTAAACCGACTGATGCAACTGGTAAATATGAAGTTATGAATTTAAAAGAAATTCAAGAAGGTATTTCGAAGATGACCGGTATTATGACGATGATCATCGGTGGTATCGCTGGTATTTCATTAGTCGTTGGTGGTATTGGTGTTATGAACATCATGCTTGTATCTGTAACGGAGCGTACGCGTGAAATTGGTGTACGTAAAGCACTTGGAGCAACGCGTAGTAAAATTTTATTACAATTTTTAATTGAAGCAGTTATGTTAACACTTCTAGGTGGTTTGATCGGAATTGGTCTTGGGTATGGCGGAGCATATATCGTTTCTACATTCGCAAAATGGCCACCACTTGTTTCATGGGAAGTTGTCGTTGGAGGCGTACTATTCTCGATGACACTCGGTATTATTTTCGGATTAATTCCAGCAAATAAAGCTGCGAAATTAGATCCAATTGAAGCATTGCGTTATGAGTAATTAATAGTGTAGTAGAACTACACATTACCGTTCTAGTGGGCGGTTCGTAGCCTCTTGTGAGGAAGTGAACCGCCCGTTAGAACGGGTTATATAAATAGAAGGAGGCGTTATAATGGAAGCAAATATTAATACGCAAGATGTAGTTTCAAAAAAGCCATCATTATTTGGAATGATTACTTCTCCAGGTGAGCAGTTTGAGAGAATGAAGACGAGTAATGCAGTTTGGGGTGCATTTTGGCTACTTGTTTTAATAGCTGGGCTTGTTGGGGGATTTGCTGCTTATGTATATTCTCTAACACCTGAGGCAATTAAACTTAATAAGGAATTAGGTGTTACTGTTTCAGCTGCAATGACATACGGTATGGGATTTGGGGTAATTGCTATTAGTATGGCATTTGTCTTTCTACTTAGTGCTGTGGTGTATAAAGTGTTAATGGTGTTTATAAGCAATGATACTTCTTTTAAAAAGTTATTAGCGATTACTGTATATTCAAGTGTTATTTCATTACTAGGTTTATTAATAAATACGATTTTAGCATATATTTTAGGTGGATCAGGTCAAGAAATGTACACTGGCCTAGAGCCAATCTTTACTTCAAGTAGTGGTGTTGTAAAAGGCATTGTAAGTAAATTTGAAGTGTTTACAATCTGGGGATATGCAGTTACATGGCTAGGTCTTCAAATTACAGCAGGTTTAACTAAAAAGCAGGCAACAATTATTACTATTGTTTTCTTTGTTTTAACTCTTGGAATGGGAGCTTTACAAGGTATGTTCCAATAAGGAAATAAAATAAAAAAGGTGACTCTTCAAGAGAGTCACCTTTTTTATTTTTACCCTTACTTCAAATACCGCCAACAAAATTTCAAATACTACATAGTGTAATTTCAAATTCCGTCGGTAGTATTTGAAATTACTCACAGTGAAATCTTTTCTTTATTTTTATATTGTGAAGGTACCGCGGAATACTAGAAAGGTATACCTTTTAGAAACGGGTACTGTGTGAAGCCAGCGACTTTTACAGAGGCAGTTGTTTTGTATGAAGGGATGATTGTAAATCAAATAAAGAAATTAGGTATTCGTAAAGATTATGAAGAGTATTATCAATGTGGTTTAATTGGTCTTTGGCATGCATATGAAAGATTTGATGCGGAGAAGGGGTGTTTCCCTGCATATGCAGTTGTAACGGTGCGAGGTTATATATTAGAGAGATTGAAGAAAGAGTTCACAGTGCAGGAGAGATGTGTATGTGTAGGAGAGTATGAGGATATCTTTCATTATGAAGACGTTGAAATGAGAGTGAAGGAATTTATGAGTGTATTAGATGAGAAGGAGAAGTATATTGTTTTTGAACGTTTTTTTGTAGGGAAGACGATGGGAGAAATCGCGTTAGAGATGGAAATGACATATTATCAAGTAAGATGGATGTATCGGCAAGCACTCGAGAAAATGCGAGATAGTGTAAGAGGATAAATATTAATATAAGAATGGAAGGCAAGAGATGTTGCTTTCCATTCTACTTGTTAGTTTAATGTAGTAAATGTAACAAGGGGTTTTTAAATTGTAGTGAATCTTGCATGTTCATACGAGATAGTATGTATCCAGCTTTTAATAATTGTTGCTGCAATTTATGGGGACTGATAGATATTGTTGTAGTGGTGCCATTTGAAAAGTGTATTTTAGTCTTTTTAATCTTTTGGCAAAATTCTATATCGTGTATGTGGTTATAAAATAGCCATATACAGTTTGGAGATGAAGGAGATTCTGTTGGAAAAGTACAAATGTATTCCCGATGATTAATTGGAATTGGAACGTTTTGTTTAAATCTAAAATTTGTTTGGACTGCATTACGCCTGCCTTGATAAGTAGAGTGAATATGGGTTAAGCAAGATTGTTTGATGAGTTGTAATGAGGTTTGGCAGGAACGAAGATCATCTCCGCTACTGTCGATAAGTTTTGTACGATAATAAGGGTGATTGTATGGAACAAGCATCATAGTAGAACTAGAAATAATAATGTTATTTTCATCATTCATGATTTTAAGTCCTCCCTTATGAAATTAATATTTCGAATATAATTATATATGGAATAAGTAAATTAAGTGTTAATATTTTGTTTTGTATTGTAAATTTTGGCTATTCGTTTACAATCAATAGGTGATAGTCTTTCTAATTTGCATCGCTTGTACATATATATGAAAATAGAAAAGAGTAGGCGGTGATATAGTATGAAGAAAAAGTATATTATTATGGCTTTAGTTGTCGTTCTCCTAGTATATTTAGCAAACAGCAATCCGAGTAAAGGAGAATATACAGAATGGGCAGCGAAGCAGTTTATGAAGCGTAATGATGTGAGTAAGAAGCTAGATGAAGTTCAAAAAGAGAATGAAGAGGGTCTCCTTGGCGACTTGGCATCGGCCGGTAAAAAGTTAGCGAAAAAGTATGTTGAGCCACAAGTTGGGTTATTAATTGATCATTATACGAAGCGAAATGATTATATATTCTTCTCAACATATACGACTGAGTTTGATATAGGTGAAGAACATTATAAGTACGTATGCGTCGGTTTTTCAAAGATTTTTATTCCGATTGAAATGCCGAAGAAAAAAGACGAATCTGCAAAATGATGCAGATTCGTCTTTTTCATTTTATAGAGTAATTGGAACTTCAGATACATTTTTTTCTACAAGGCGAGCTCCCTTTTTTCTTGTATTTTCATCAATGGATGAAAATACAGATGAGGCAAGGATTGTATCCATTACTTGATTTACGACTTGTGCATCGATTGGTGTGATGGGCGTATCGATAGAAAAAACGACTGTTTTTCCATCTTCTTTCGCGAAAATTAACTCTAGTACTTGCATGTGTTATTCCCTCCTTTGTATTTATCCCGCTATTTACGGGACTCGGGTCTGCTGGTTAAATTGCGGCTAATAATCAGCGGGGATGAATAAAATCCCCACTGATCCGAGTTTTACTTTATAGTTTAGAAAGATCTGATGTGCTAACAAGTTGTACAGCGTGAAGTGGTGATGCTTGTAAGGAAGCGAGAGCATGAGCTACGTTGTGTACTTGATCTAAGCTCGCATTTGTTTTAACACGTTTAAATTGTTTGCTCTTGAAAACTGTTTTGCCGTTCTTATCTAATCCGTTGTTTAAGACAAGACGTAAAGTTAAATCCATTACGATTGTTTCAATTGCCATGTGTATCACCTCCTTTCACTTTATAAATAGGGTACAAATGTCATGTTTTGGCGTGAAATTTTTTCTTTTTTTTGGTACCCTTAAAAGATTAAGAGAGGAGAATTCTGGATAATGAATCGTAAATGGTTATTTTGGATTCCTGTATTACTATGGATGGGGCTGATTTTCTATTCTTCGGCACAACCATATAAAAAGCAGGATATGCGTTCAGATATTGAACAATATGTGAATGTTGAATTTGTGAAAGAGCATTTTTCATGGGTATCTATCGATTATGGTGGAGGAACCCCTGTTAGTATTGCCAATAAAGGTGTAGGCGGATTTATTGAGTTTTTCCTTCGTAAAGGTGCTCATTTTATGGTGTTCTTTATGCTAGGTTCATTGATTTATTACGCTTTTCATCGATCAGGTCATTCGAGGAAAAGATGTTTTATATATGCCCTTCTTTTCGTGGCAGGTTATGCAACATTTGATGAAATCCATCAATGGTATACGGGGGACCGTACACCAATGTGGCAAGATTCATTGCTTGATACGTGCGGCGGATTAACCGGGATTATAATAAGTAATTGGTTTTGGAATAGAAAAAAGAGCTAATCTCATTTCGAGATTAGCTCTTTTTTGCGGGTAGTAAAATTTCCCGTAACTGGCCTGATTAAAGTTTCACTTTATACACCGAGTAATTCTTTTAGTTCGTCTGTTGATAGTTCAGTCATCCAACTATCGCTTGTGATGACCGCATTGTTTAGAGATTGTTTTCTTTCTAGCATTTCATCAATTTTTTCTTCTAATGTTCCTGTTGTAATGAGTTTGTGAACATGAACAAATCGTTTTTGACCAATGCGATATGCGCGGTCTGTTGCTTGATTTTCCACAGCTGGATTCCACCAACGATCGTAGTGAATGACATGGTTGGCAGCGGTTAAGTTTAATCCTGTTCCGCCAGCTTTTAAGGATAAGATAAAAATGTCATACGTTCCATTTTGGAATTCCTCAATCATCTTGTCACGATCTTTTTTCGGTACACTACCGTTTAAGAAGAGGACACGCTGGCCGAATTTTTCTTCTAGCACACGTTTTAGCATGTTCCCCATGCCGATGTATTGAGTGAAGATGAGGCAACTTTCATTTTGATTTTTTATATTTTCGATGAGCTCCATTAATATTTTTGTTTTCATGGAGCGTTCAACGACATTTTGTGGCTCTTCTTCTTTTAAATAAAGAGCAGGATGATTACAAATTTGTTTTAGCTTGTTCAGCATAAGTAATATAAAGCCACGTCTTTCAATTCCGCTTAATCCTTCGACATTTTGCAGTGTATCTTGAACAAGTTGTTCATATAAGGAAGCTTGTTCACCAGTAAGAGGACAGTAAGCTTTTTGTTCTTGTTTATCTGGTAAATTTAATGCGACTGTTTGATCTTTCTTCGTTCGGCGCAGTAAAAATGGTGAGATAAACCGTTGAACTTGTTGGATTTTTCCTTCATCACGATCTTTTTCAATCGGTGTGACGAAGCGGCGCTGGAATTGCCCTAAGCTTCCGAGATATCCATGATTAATAAAGTCGAAAATGGACCAAAGTTCAGCGAGGCGATTTTCCATCGGCGTACCAGTTAAAGCGATTTTGTGATTTGCTTGCAAGTTTCGTACTGCTTTCGACTGTTTCGTATGTGGGTTCTTAATATTTTGTGCTTCATCCAAAATAACAGCATCCCAGCATAATGAAGTCAGTTCTTCCTCATCGAGCTGAGCCAATGCATAAGATGTTAATACAACATCTGCCGATTGAAGGAAATCTTCAAATAAATTGCCCTTATCTCTATTACTTCCGTAATGTAATTGAACACGTAAATTCGGTGCGAAACGCTCAAATTCTTTTTGCCAATTTCCAAGAACAGATGTCGGCGCTACGATTAATGCAGGGCCTGTTTTGAGATTGTTTTCTTTTATATATAGTAAGTAAGAGATTGTTTGAATACTTTTACCGAGTCCCATATCGTCAGCTAGCAATGCTCCAAATCCAAGCTTTCGTAAATATAATAACCATTCAATACCGTGTTGTTGATACGGACGAAGTGTTGCGTTTAGTGAAGTAGGGACATCTACTTTTGGAATATCTCCAATATGAAGCAGCTTCTGGAAGAGTTCTTCATAATATCCATCTAGTTCGATTTCAATATCAGTAAACGGGCTATTATCTTCTACAATTTCCGTTTCAGCCGTATTTGATAAATGTTGCTGCAGGACATCTTTCATCTCTAGTCCGTATTTATCGGCACGGTTCATGAGTTTCCTTACTTCTTCGATAAAGGCTGGATCTAGTCGCATCCATTGACCGTTTATATTAAATAGACGTTTGTTTTGTTCAACGAGTTCGAAAAATTCGCTTTCTGATAAATCAATGCCGTTTGTCGAAATGCGCCAGTCAAAATTAACGAGCGTATTCATACCGAAGAACGATTGTGTTTGTGCTGTATTTTGCTTCAACTGGACACGTAATTTCGGTTTTGTTGCTTTTAAATTTTGCCACCATGATGGTAGTAAAATTGTAATGCCAGCTGCAAGTAATTCATTGCTTGCTTCTGTTAAGAAGTTCCACGCTTCGGTTTCAAAGAGCTCATTTCGGAACGTATCTCCTTCTTTTAACCACGGTATGAGCTTACTAAAACCTTCTTGTGTCTCTGTAATCCGTTCTTCGTAATCGTGCCATCTTTTCGGTAAGGAATCGATGTTTTCATATACATATATGCGATGCGCCCCGCGCTTTGGTGTCACAATTGTTTCAAGCTTCCACATTTCAAATTCTTCTTGTGGCTCTTGCAATCTTAGTCCGATTGTAAACGGAAGATCATCTTCAATATAACCAATTTTTCGAAGCCAATCTTCTTCATGTAGTGCTGTTTCCAATTGTCTTTTCGTAAAGTCGTAATGTTCATATAGTCTTTTGGCATCTTCCCAGCCGTCATTTGAGCGATTATCTTGTAATATGCTTTCATTAACTGCTGCTGAGAAAAGAGATGCTAATGTGTCATCTTCAATTGCTGTATTTTGAACTTTCCAAGATGGTTGTTTGGACCAATGATTCATATCTGGTACGAAGCTACCACTCGTAAAGGCATCCCATAATTCATTTGCATCTTTCGTAAGGGCTGTAATAGGTCCGTTTATTTGCATATGTGCAAATGAATTCATCGGTTTGTTTGCAATGTATTCAAATGCTTGTGCGTTTGTTAGCATAACACCTTGTTTTCCTTCGAAGGTTGCTTCTTTTAGAAACGTACCGTAGAAAGAAGTGGAGTGCCATGTGAATGCATTTCGTTTCCAACTTGTTACGGATAATGGAGTACCGCTGTCATCTTCTCCCCAAAGGAACCAACCTTGACTAACATGCTGGAGCCTAATTGTTACTTCAGTTTGATTGATCATCGATTAATTTTCCTTTCCGTAATTCCTCTTGTAGTGCACGCAGACGTGAATGGAGATTGGCGATGTGAATAATGAAAGCATCCCATTCATCGGTGCGTTTTAATCGTTTATATAATGTGCGTAATTTCTTTAAGTAACGAACTGCGCGTTTATATGATTTACGATTTCGTTCTTCAATCGCCTCTACAGCAGCAAGATGGTAAAGAGGAAGTGCCGCTTCTGGCGCTTCTTTTTCAATATCTTTCAGTGGCTCTTTTAACAGTTCAATTGCTTCAAATCCATATAGGAGATGAAGCTCTGCCCATGTGCGATACTGTTTTTTCGCGAGTACGTACTGTTCATAGTTTGTGAAACTATACGGTAATAGTTCTTGTAAGATCATTTCGAAACCAGCTTGTTCATTTGTATGTGTTGCATATGTTTCATACATGATTACAAATAGGCGAACGACATCTTTTATAAAAATCGTATTTTCGTGATCTTGGATTGTTTTCTTTACTTGTTTATACGTAAAGGAAAGCCAATTTTTCGCACGATCCCACTGCATGGCACTTAATAGTTCTTCTAACCAATAGAAGTATAGACTCACAACAGAAGCAGGCTGTTTTTTTAGTAAGTCCATCGCTAGTAGATCTTCGTCATTCAAAAAGAGAAGATGGGAAGACGCTAACGCTTTGGATAGTGGATTGATTTTCGTATCGATTCGTTTTTCTTCTTCTTGTATTTTCTCTTTATTGTTTAAAAGTTCACTCCATATGTGACGATAAATGAAAAATCGCTCTTGCGTATAAGTGTCGGTAGAGAAGAATACTTCATGAACGAGACGAGCTGTTTCTTGTAAAATTATTTCAGACTCTGAAGGAATCGCTTCTGATTGTAAGTCCCGAACGATGGATTCCACTTTGTCTACAAATAGGCGAATGACATTAACAGGTTGGTGATAAGAATACGTTTTGTTTGCGTCGAATGCCTGAATTTCTTCTAATAACTTTTGAAAGCAGTAAAGTGCTGCGTGTAACCTGAATAATTCATGTATCGCAATGACACGCGGAGCTTTCCGCTCAAGTTTCGTATAGAAATCTGTAAAGATACTCATAAGAAAATACATTTGTTTATAAGTAAGCCGAGCTTGTTCTTTTTTAAATGATTCATATTCTTTTTCAAAATACGATTGCCAACTTTTATAATCGGTTTCTTCAAAAGCTGATGATTGCAATACTTGTCTTGCAGTTCGAATAGGAGGAAGGGAAGGTTTCGTATTATTTTTAAATAAAGTTAATACATCTCCTACTTGCCCGAAACTAGACGCTGCAGATAGTAATACAGCAAGCATATGCTCACATTGTGTTGGTGCGAAGCAATCACAATAACTTTCAGCGACGTTACGAATCGGAATATGAACGCTATATACGTTGCCTTCCGCATCTACAGTTCCTGATAGTGTATAACCATCAAAGTCAACATTGTAGACAACACCACTACGATATAGGTGCCGAGCTGTAGCGACATGTTCCTGATCAGCTGTTTGCTGTGGATCTAGTCCTTGAACGAACTCATTCGCAATCATCATAATTTCATCTTTCGTAATTGAGTGTTGCAGCATAATATTCCTCCGTACACATATTTCTTTCCTTTACCATTATAAACAAAAAATGCTCAAAACAGAAAAAATGAAATTTGGATTACATAACTTGAAAATCATGGTAATATATAAAATGTTAATTTCATATATGAATATATACGTATAGGAGGAGAAATGATTTGTCAGATTTACAGACGAAGTTAGGTAGTGGAATGAATAAGTTACAAGAAGGAATAGAACAAGGGAAAATGAAGTTGCAAGTTGCACAAGAAATTGCTCAATTGAAAAAGGGAATGCAAGTGCAAATGCAGAAAAAAGCAGAGGTTCTATTAGAGGTTGGACAGCAAGTGTACGTTCAATTAAGAGGAAATGGAGTAAATGAAGCGAGCTTAAAAGAAATGATTGCTCCAGTTCAAGAATTTGATGTAGCTATTTATCAAGCAAGAAAACGCATTGTTGAATTGCAAAAACAACAAGGTGAAAAAGCTACATGTGAATGTGGTGGACCTTTATCAATAAATGATAAGTTTTGTGGTTCGTGTGGAAAGCCTAACCCAATGTTAGCAGTAGAAAATGAAGGTGAAACGGTAAATTGTATTTCATGTAATGAGCATATCGATAAAAACTCTACTTACTGTCCAGTTTGTGGAATTAAGCAAAGTGGGGAGTGAATTAGATGTATTGTCGCACATGTGGAAAACAACATGGTGAAGAAGTAAATTATTGTCCAAATGAAGGTAGTATGGAGATTGCAGGAGCTATAGATGCAATAACATTAGAAAAAGATACTGCAAAATACTGCAAAGGTTGTGGCAATGAAAATGCTCAAAAAAATTTATATTGTCAAAGGTGTGGGTATTCTTTATTTGTTGCGAAGAAAAAAGAACAATCTGTAAAATTGCCTACAATGGATGGTGCTCCTAAAGTTGAATTTAAAGCAGATAAAGCCGTTTTACAAAAAGGTTTTATTGGTGGGGCTGTTGCAAGTATTCTCATGTTAATTGCTGGCTGGATTGGTAGTTTATTATTTGCTTCTATAATAAGTGAGATGTTTAGCAAATTTGCGAAAGAATTAGATATGTTGCCGAATTTTTATTCGAGTGCAACTTCTACGATGTTAAGTTATCATTTACTTGGTTTTACAGCTAACGACGATAGTGGATTGATATTTTCTTTATCTTGGCATACTCCATTTACATTACTACTAATCATTCCATTTATTATTTTCGTTGGTACAGGAATTTGGTTAGGGAAACAGCATGTTGCGAAAACGATTAAAGATCAAATTTTTATGGCATCAACAGTTGGTATTATTTATGGCGTCTTTTTATTCATTATAAGTTTTATAGCATCACAATCTTTTGCAATTCCATTCTCAGAAGCAGGTAAGATTACGGTTGGCTATTCAGCGATTAAGAGTTTATTGAGTGGTTTTGTATGTGGGACATTATTTACTTTATTAGGATTTATTGCTCATACAAGCAAAAACAATATGGCAGCAGCATTTCAAGAGTTAATGCCATATGGAGCGTCTGTTTATTACGGTGTTTCAGCTATGATAAAAGGACTTTTAGTAACAGCAGTAGCGGTTTGTATTATGGCGTTAGTAAGTAAGGAAGATGGTATTGAACCATTAAAAGAAATAACAACTTTAAAATCTGAAAGTACATTATTAGCATTAGAGTTAACACCTCAATTATGGAGTATGGCTCATTTTGCGCCGTTAGAAGTATCAAGTCCAGCACTTAGTAAAGAATTTACTGGAATTGGTAAGAAATCAAAAGCATATGAGAGCACACTATCATTTTCATTTATATCAGGCGTCTCTGTAAATGGCGTAGAGCTTAGAGAGATATTGATTTCAAAAGGAGCAAATGAGGAAAGCCTTGCAGAATTTGATAAAGTGAATAACGTATTCCATTATGGTTTATTACTGCTTATTATTCCATTGTTCTTTATGTTTAGAGCGGGAAGAAAGTTAGCTAAATTACCGACTGCCAATATATATATTACATTAGCGGTATGTAGTGGTTCTTACACAATTATGATGATTGTAATGAATATGATTTCTAAGTTCCAAATTAATGTTTCAGGAACTGTAACAGGTTTATTTGGAACAAGTGGAACGGTATTATCTATGCAAAATTCATTTATATATTTAACTTTGTTTAGCTTGATTGTGACATATGTAGCAGCATTTGCTGGAATGAAATTAGCTAAAAAATAGGAGGAGAGCACGTTGAAGTTTTGTGGAACATGTAAAAAGAACGTTGCAGACCATTTGAACTTTTGTCCTGAGTGTGGGAGTAAAGTAGAAGTAATCGTTGATAACACTGCTGCTTCATATACAGAATTACAAAGCGAGACAAAACCAGTGAAAAGTAAGAAAAATTTATTTTTAATCATTGGTTTAGCTATTATTGTTATTTTATTATTTGGGGCATATAAATTTGGAGCATATAAGTTTTCAAAAGAAAAGCAAGTAAATGTAATGATTGAAGCATTCCAAAAGAAAGATATTAACGCAATTGATGAGTTTGTGAAAGCAAATGATTCAAGCTTAAAGATTAAGACAGAGGATATTAAAGCGTACATGCGTTATTTAAAAGAGAATCCTTCTTACAACAAACAATTGTTGTCTTATTTACAGAAAGAGACAGTAGATCAAAAGTTAACAAAAGATAAACCTGCATTTAAAGACGGGGAAATAGTAGAAGAGGGAAAAGAGTGGTTCTTATATCCAAAGTATAAATTCAGCATGAAATCTTATTATATGAATGTAAGTACAACTGCAAAGAATGCAGAAATATATGTGAATGACAAAAAAGAAACAGAGCTTTCTAGTGACAAAAATTCGAAAGAGTTGGGGCCATACTTCCCAGGTACATATGTTGTAAAGGCAACGGCGAAGACAGAACTTACTGAATTAGAAACAGAGAAAGAAGTAGATTTAGCGGATGAGCAGAGCGAGAAAGTGAAAATTGATTTATCGCTTGAAGGCAAGTATGTAAGCATTTCTTCTGATGAAAGTGATGCAACTGTATTTGTGAATGGGAAAAAACGTGGAAAATTAAGTTATGGAAGTTATAAGCTTGGTCCTGTATCCACAGATGAAACAGTAGAAGTACATTTAGAGAAAACTACTGATTTTGGTGTGATGAAATCTGAAAGTATTAAAATTGGAGACCAAAGCACGTATTACTTAAAATTCCCGAAAGAAACATCAAATTCAGCAGTGGGCGAATTTGTAAAAAATCATATTTATGATAACGTACGTGCAATTTCATTAAATGATTTTAGTTTAATTGAAAATAATTATGATAAGAGCGGGAAATCGTATAAGGAAGACCGTGATTATATACAGTATTTACACAAAAAAGGAATTACAGAAGACTTATTAACGATGGAAGTTCGTAATGTAGAGCGTCAAAGTGATACGAAATATAAAGTAACGACATATGAAGAGTATCACATTCGTTACGGTGATGGATCTGTGAAGTTCAAAAGTTTTAATAACGAACATATTGTAATTGTGAATGGAAATGGAAAGATGCTGTATCATTCTCTTGGTGCAAATAATACGTTGAAATCAGAAGATGTATCTGGTCCAACTCGTTAATATGAGAGAAGCTGTTCAATATTTGAACAGCTTCTTTTTTGTAGCTAAATCGATATTTCGTGTAACCGTTGATATATCGTAAGTTATGATAGATATAATTGAAAAATCGTTGATATATTTTTCTTAAATTTTGTTCATGAAGGGAAAATAAAAAAGATATCACTTAGCCGAAAAATCCGGCGAGGGGATATCTTTTTTTACGATTATGAGTGCGTTTCCTTTAATATCGCTTGTACATACGAATCATGTAGTATTTGCTCTATAATTGGCAACATATTTTGTTCAAATGGAATGTCGATAGGAAATGGTTTTTGAGAGCCTGGTTTTATTCCATATTGCACAATTTTGTAATGTGTATTGTTTTCAGACTTGAGCACAATTAACTTATAGCGATTATCATCGCCAGCGAGTGAGAAATCAATAGAAGTAGCGTTATATGTTACTTCATCTTTATATATGTACGGCTTTGGCGTACCAATCCAGTCTACTTTTGCTTGTACATTCATGGGCATAGCCTCCTTATATGTATTATAAATAAATAAAAGCCAGCTCTCAATAAAGAGAACCGGCTTGTAATTTAGCAGTCATTGGTTATTTTAAAATTTTCACTTTAACAGTTTTGCGTCCCCATTTTTGAGCAGCGCTATCTGATCCAAGTAAGATGTCGATACGGTTACCTTTAATTGCACCACCAGTATCTCCAGCGATAGCTTCTCCGTAACCTTCTACCCATACTTTAGATCCTAATGGGATTACTTTCGGGTCAACAGCGATCATTTTCATGTTTGGATTCGCAGTTAAATCATGACCCATTGCAGTTAATACACGGCCGCCATATGTGCCACCGTTTTCGCTCGGGTGAGCTGTATATGCTGTAGCTACAACTGTTAACTCACGACCACCAGATGGTGTGCTAGTTTCAGCAGCTTTCACAGCAGGCTTAGCAGCTGGTTTTGCTTGTGCTGCAGGTGCTTGAGCCTTAGCTGGTGCTTGAGCCTTAGCTGGTGCTTCAGCTTTAGCAGGAACAGTCGTTTCTTGTTTCTCAATTACAGGTGCTGTACCTGTTAAGAAAGGAACATGAACATAAGCTGTTTTACCGTTATATTCAAATTGTAACCACTCATTTTGTACTTGGTTCGTTGTTTCGATTACATCGTCTTTCTTCAACTTTCCAAGAATTTCTGAGTTTGTGTTCGCTTCAGCACGTACGTTTAATACGTTAGCTGTTACGTAGTAGATGCTTTTTGTGAACTCTGCACTTACGAATGCGTCTTTACCGTCTAAAGTAACTTTTGACCATCCGTTCTCTGTATTTTGAACATCTATCTTATTACCGTTTAGTAATTTACCGACAACTTTTGATTCCGTAGTAGGGTTTTCGCGTACGTTTAGTACGTCTGTTGTTACAACAGTTTCTGCATTAGCAGATGATGTGAAAATCCCAAGACCAAAAACTGCTGCTGTTGCTATACCAATTAATTTTTTCATGATAGCCTCCATTGCGTTTGTTTTCGTGTCCTCATTATAGCAACAGATTTTTTCGGATTTGGGGAAAACACACAATTACAAACCATTCGTAATAAGTCGTTAACATCCTGTAATATAACAAAAAATATAGGAAAGCGTTTTTCATTCTATATGACTCATAGGTTTCTAGTTATATTCAAAATATTTAATACAACATGTTTTTTTCGACGTAAATAAGAATATTACAGGGATGTTACATGATGTTTACTAAACGATTACATTCCTTGAGTATTTTACCGTTTTATGGGTAATATAGTTATATAAACATAAACATTTTGTTTGTGAAGCTATAAACACGTGCTATATACTAGCAAAAAAACCGCATAATTGTTACAAAATGAAAGGGTTGCAAGGAAGAACTTTGCCCTTTTTTACATATGTAACACATCCTTTTTTAGGAAAATACATTCCTATCCGCGTTTTTCTCACACAATTTGACAGCAGTATTTCTAACTTGTAGCTCTTGCAGAGTGAAAAGGTTATACGAAAGGTAAGGCTGTCCATAAGAATTCGAATTGGTGAAGGTGAAAGTAAGAAAATCACCGCAAAATTATAGTTTTCTATCCGATTTTACATATCGGAATTTATGTTATTTACAAAAACGAAACCTACGAAGGGGGATTTGATGAGGAAACTGACAAAAACATTCATCGTTTCATTAACATTATGTATTGCATTTACAATTTGGGGGATTATTCCCGAATCTATTATTGGAAAAGGTAGCTTAGGAAATGTAACAACCGCAATTCAAACTGCATTAGTTAGTAAGTTTGGCTGGTTTTATATTATTTCCGTTTCTATTATTTTAGGTGTATCTATCTTTTTAATTGTTTCGAAATACGGTTCTATTCGTTTAGGTAAAGATGATGACGAACCTGATTATAGTTATATGACATGGTTTGCTATGTTATTTAGTGCTGGTATGGGTATTGGCTTAGTTTTCTGGGGCGTTGCCGAACCATTAAACCATTTATACGCACCTCCGTTTGGAGATAGTGCAACTGAGGAAAGTGCGCGCCTTGCACTGCGTTTTTCATTTTTCCATTGGGGATTACATCCTTGGGGACTATATGCGTTTGTAGCGTTATGTATTGCTTACTTTACCTTTAGAAAAGGAAAAGCAAGTACGATTAGTGCGACAGTAGGTCCGTTATTTAAGGGCGGGGAACACGGGCGTATTGCTCATTCATTTGATGTGTTAGCTGTTTTCGCAACTGTGTTTGGTGTTGCAACATCATTAGGTCTCGGTGCAAAACAAATTGCAGGTGGTGTTAGTTATTTAACATCTATCCCGAACTCATTAACGACTCAGTTAGTTATTATTGCAATCGTAACAGTTCTTTTCATGTTGTCTGCACAAACAGGTCTTGATAAAGGAATTAAATATTTAAGTAATACGAACATTATTTTTGCATTTGCACTTATGATCATTGTATTATTTGCAGGTCCAACAAACTTTATTATGAATTACTTCACTTCAACAATAGGTTCTTATATTCAAGAATTGCCAAGTATGAGTTTCCGTTTAAGTCCATTGGATGAAGGCGGAAATCAATGGATTCAGTCATGGACAATTTTCTATTGGGCATGGTGGATTGCATGGTCACCGTTCGTAGGTACGTTTATTGCTCGTGTTTCACGAGGTCGTACGATTCGTGAGTTTGTTATCGGTGTGTTACTTGTACCGACCGTAATAGGTGCACTTTGGTTCTCAGTTTTCGGCGGGACTGGTATTCACATGGAGCTGTTTAGTGATGCACATGTCTTTGAAAAAATTAAAGAGATGGGAACAGAAGTAGGGTTATTCGCTATGTTTGATCAAATGGGAAGCTTTGGATCAGCTTTATCTGTTTTAGCGATTCTTCTTATTTCTACATTCTTTATTACATCTGCAGACTCTGCAACATTCGTTTTAGGGATGTTAACGACACATGGTAGTTTAAACCCACCAAATCGTATTAAAATGATTTGGGGTATCGTTCTAGCCGCGATAGCTTCAACCTTATTATATATTGGCGGATTAGAAGCATTACAAACAGCAGCTATCATTGCAGCATTCCCGTTCGTCTTTGTTATTTTCTTTATGATGGCAGCATTATTTAAAGAGTTACAAAAAGAAGGACGTATGAAGCGGCATTAATAATAGAAGGAAAAGAGCTGATTTTATATCAGCTCTTTTTTTATCCCTCTATTTGCTGAGCAGTAAGAACCCCACCTCAAAATTCAGCAAAAGCAAATAAATCGAGCTGCTTGTAAAAGCCCGATTGGTGATGGCTAATGAAAGTTTCACTTTATATAGAAGGAATTTGAAATGCGGGTAGGGGAAATAAAATACTTTACCATATAAGTAGTATGCCTTTTATACGAAGAAAAAACGATAGGTTTCGACAATATTCGATACCTTACGAATTCTATTCGTATTTTTGTCAAAAATATGTCGGAAATGTGTTGTCACGTTTATATATATGTGCTATATTATTTCCTGTAAGCGATTTCAAATAGTTTTAAAGCGCATTCAAGGGGGACATCTAGAATAATGAAACGTTACGAAAGAAAGTGGAAGCATATTTGTTTGAAACGTGTGGCACATCGTAGTGTCCAAGAAAGCACGGAACCTAAGACTGAAACGCGCAAAGAACAGCAAGAGAAGCAATTGGTTCTACAAAAATAGCAATCACTTTTTCGTATATAAATGAAGGTCGATCGTTCGTTGGGGGATGGACGTGAAATTACTTTCAGCTAAGGGGTATTGTCTGATATATAATTTATACGGCAATAAATAAGCACAGAGCATACGGCGCTCTGTGCTTATTTTTATTTATCTTTTTTGAATCGAACTGTCTTATCCCAGCCAATGACTTGTTTCTTGCTCTTTGCACGTAAGTATAAGATTAAGCTACGAATAAATAAGTACGTAAAGAGCTGTGCGTACGTAAAGTACATAATAACGCTAATAAAAATATTAGTCGGTGTAAAGGTTCGTTCGACACTCTGGGCACTAAATAATTGAGAAACATATGTAATATATGCGACATACCACATAAATAGTAGCGGAATGCTATATTGAATTTGGAATATCCCGAGTAGCCCAATTACAAACCAAACGTTCGAAATGATTAGGAATAGCCAAAATACAACATACACTAGAACTTGTTGTAAGGAATGAACGAGCAGTTTTCCTTTAAAGAAGCTTAATGACGAGAACATTTTTTCTAAAATGTATAAATTCCCTTGGAGCCAACGTGTACGTTGTTTAATAAGGATTTTTAAATGCTCTGGTTCTTGTTCCCAAGTAACTGATTCTGGGACGATTGGTAAGAGATAACCTTTTTGTGTAATTCGTAATGTTAATTCGGCATCTTCTGCAATTGCATAAGGGTCATAGCCACCAAGCTCTTCTAGTGCAGAGCGACGAAGAAGCATGTTTGTTCCTGTCAGTGAGCCTGTTTGGAATAGTAACCAGCGTCCAGATTGCATAAGGAGCTGGAAGATTTGAAATTCTAGCGAAATCATTCGCGTCAGCCAGTTTCTTTTTTCATTTACTGTACGAACATGTCCAACAGCCCCAACAGCATCTTCAGTTGTTTCAGCGTGCTCTACAAGCATTCGCAGTGCGTGTGGTTCAGGCTGGTTATCTGCATCGTAAACACAGAAGTATTCACCATCTGAAATACTAAGGCCATAGTTTAGTACACGTGATTTACCCTTCGGTTCACCGGGTGGAACACGAATGTGACGAATGTGGGCATAAGCTTTGTCGAAATCATCGCCGATTTCAGGTGTTTCATCTTGAGAGTTATCATTTAATAAATAAATGGTTAGCTTTCCTGGATATTCAATCTTCGCCATTGCCTCTAAAGTATCTTTAATAACGACCCCTTCATTATGAGCAGGGATGAAAATATCGACGCTCGGATAATGTTCTAATGTACGATCTTTTCGTTTACTATTTCGGTGAATTAAGCCCGCAATTGTTAAGAAAGAGTAGTAAACGAGTAAGCCAGAGAATAGAAAGGCCGTAAAAATAAGAACATATTTAATTGAAAATGTGATACTGATCCAAAAAACGAGTACGCAAAACAGAAGAAATAAAAGAAGTATAACGAGAGTCATCATAACAATGTCTGTCCTTTGTTTCCAATTTGCTCACGTGAAATTTTTATATCTCGGATTGCTTCAGCTGCAAGCCATTGCTCCATTTTTGGCTTTAGGCGGTTCATTACAATATCAGCACCAGCTTCATTTGTGTTTTGTAATAAAATAACTAGCGTATTATTATCATATTCAGCAGCAAGGTCAAAATCATTCCTTACCGTTTCAACTAATAAGGAAGCTACACGGTCCATAACACTTTCCTTCGTATATTTACTAAAGGAAGTGAAATCAAAGTAAACAATAAAGCCTGTTTCATTACGACGATTCATTGCAGTCGTTAATAACGCTTGGCGTCTCTCGAATTCTTGTCTCGTTAGTAATTTTGATTCTCCAATATATTGTTCCAACGTTCTCACACGCTCAGTCAAAGTTTTATTTTCATGAATCACTTTTTTCAATAGGTGAGTTGTTATGTATACAATGAAGAAGTTAGCTGCCATCAGGAAGTGGGTAATGATATATTGCCATTGATCTGATGTACTCCATAAATGAAGCCATGCTTCATAAAATAAATAAAATACGGAAATAATGGTTCCTAGTATGAAGAAAATAAATGCTGTTTTGTCAGCTAAAAATAAGAATAGTACATTTACGATTACGTATATTATTGTAAAAATGAGCGCATGCTCATAATTCGTCACATGTACAGTAGTAAAATAAAATACAATTTGTAGAATCCACATAGAGAGGATTTTATAGAACTTATCTTTCACAAAACTTTCCTCCTTAAAGCTATTTCATCCATAGATACTTGTAGTATGCGCAATTATTAAGAAATTGACTATGTCTTTAAATTCTTTTGAAGGGCAACAACAAGTAGTATTTCTATTTTCATCAGAAAAATAAAAAGATCTAAACATTATTGTATCATAATGTTCTTATATTTGGGATAAGGTGGTTGATAGATATATATAATACGTTTGAATTGCATGAAAAAAGTCTTCTCTTGGAGAAAGAGAAGACTCTATATAAGTTTATAGGAACATCATACCTGCAACTGCTGCGTTTAAGAAGTTCGCTAATGTACCAGCGATAACTGCTTTAATCCCTAATTGTGCAATTTGTTTACGGCGAGTAGGAGCTAAAGTTCCTGTTACACCTAATTGAATTGCGATAGAAGAGAAGTTTGCGAATCCACAGATTGCAAATGTTAAAATTAGATTTGTTTTGTCAGAGAACTCTGCCATGTGTGGCCCTAAGTTTGCGTATGCAACGAATTCGTTGATTGCAAGTTTTTGACCGATAAAGCTTGCTGCTTGTACAGCTTCACCTGGAGAAACACCGATTAAGATTGCAAATGGTGATAATAAGTAACCGAAGATTAAATCAAGGCTAAGTTTAATATCGAACCAAGAACCAACCCATCCTAATAATCCATTTAATAAAGCGATTAATGCGATGAAAGCCATTAACATTGCTGCTACGTTAATAACAAGTTGCATACCTTCAGATGCACCGCGTGCAGCTGCATCGATAACGTTTGCATCTTCACGTTCTGTAGAAAGTTCAACGTTATTATCTACTTTTTCTGTCTCTGGCATGATTAGTTTTGCAATTAATAAGCTTGATGGAGCTGCCATAATTGCAGCTGCTAATAAGTGCTCTAACGGAATACCCATTGCTGCATAGCCGACAAGAACGGATCCAGCAACAGCTGTCATACCGCTTACCATAATAGTGAAGAATTCACTATTTGTTAAGCGTGCTAAGTAAGGTTTAATTAAAATTGGAGCTTCAGTTTGTCCTAAAAATACAGTCGTTACTGAGTTTAAGCTTTCTGCTTTAGAAGTGCCAAGAAGTTTACTTAATGCACCACCAACGACGCTAACAAATTTCTGCATAATACCGAAATGATATAAGATTGCTACTAATGAACTAATAAATACGATTGGAAGTAGTGCTTGAATAAAGAATACAAATCCCCAAGGTCCTTTTGCGTTGACTAAATCCCCAGCAACGAACTTAATTCCCTCGTAAGAAAAATTAATTAATCCTTGAACACCGTCAGCAGCGTGTTTTAAACCTGCTTTACCAGCATCCCATCGTAATACGATAAATGAAAATGACATTTGTAATGCTAGCGCAATTAAAATTGTGCGCCAATTAATAGCTTTGCGGTTGGAAGATAGTAAGAAAGCAATTGCTAATACTCCAATCACGCCGCCAATTCCCCATAAAAGATTCATGCAGTGTATGCTCCTTCCTCATAGTAAAAAAGTGTATAAACCAGTTGTCTATACTTTTGCGAATATACATCTTAAGTAACTTATCATAATGGACATCGGAGGTCAAACGTCTAACGAAAAGTTTAAATAAAAAGAAAATTCTTCAAAAAAACACATATGAAATGAATGGACATGAAATAGGTTATGTTTTTTATGAGAATATATACATTATGATAACGTTATGGATTATTTTTGCAGAATAAAGTGTATGAAATGGAAGAATGGATACATTATTTTTATAGAGAGAAGGTAGGAGAAAGGGAGTAATATGTTGAACTCATAGCAAAAAGCCTTCTAGTAAACTAGAAGGCTTGGAAACTATTAATTAAGGTGCTTTCGTGTATCCTAAGAAGTGGCTCTTCCAATAAGAGTTATTTAATGAAGCGATTGCTACACCTTTATCTCCAGCTTGGATAAATGATCCGCCCCCAAGGTAAATACCCATGTGAGAAGGACCTGATTTATAAGTGTTTTGGAAATAAATTAAGTCACCTGGTTGTGGATTTGAAGTTTGTGGTAGGCTACTCCAATATCCCGCAACACTTTGACGGCTAATGTTATGACCAAATTTCTTAAATACGTGGTAGATGTAGCCACTGCAGTCTACGCCGTTAGCAGAAGTTCCGCCCCAAACGTATGGTACACCTTGCATTGATTTTGCATATGCAAGTACGGAAGAACTGTCGCCACTATTATTGCCTGTATTATTATTGCCTGTATTATTATTGTTGTTATTGTTTTGATTGTTATTTTGGTTATTGTTAGGCTTATTATCTACTGCGCCTCCAACTGGTGTTTTAGATAGGTAACGTGTTCCGATATAACCATTTTGACCGTTGTAGTTAATTTTGCTCCATCCAGAGTTTTCAGAGATTACTTGAACCTTCTGACCTTGTGGAAGTGCGCCTATGATTCTATAATTTGTACCTTCGCCGCTACGTACATTTAGTGCAGAAGCATTAATGTAATAGTCGCCAATTGCACCTTGGTTAGGTTTTTCAGGTTGTTTTGGTTGCTCAGGAGTAGTAGTGCCACCTTTAACGAATTTTACAAATTCGCTACTAACAAAGCCTGTTTTTCCTTGGTAATTTACTTTAAACCAACCGTTTTCAGATCCAACTACGTTTAATGTTGTACCGTTTAAAACGCCACCAATTACACTATGGTAAGCGGCAGGGCCTGTACGAACACGTAAAGATGTAGCGTTAACTACGTAAGAACCACCAGTTTGAATAGTTCCATTATTATTGTTCTGCTCTTGTTTGTTGCCTTCTGTAACGTTTTCGTTAGAACCGCCTTTTGTTACGTAGTCTTTGCTTATATAAGCAGTTTGTCCTGCGTAATTGATTTTGAACCAATCTTGAACTTCGCCGACAACTTGTACTACTTGTCCTTTTTTGACAGAACCTACAGTTGTGTGAGAAGTGCTAGGACCTGTACGAACGCGAAGGGAAGATACATTTACTGTATAGTTTCCGCTTGCTGGTTTTACTTCTTGGTTGTTATTATTCGTATTGTTGTTTGAAGAACCCCCATTAGAAGAAACGCCAGATACGAATTCGCCACTTACATAACCTACTTGTCCATTATGGTTAATTTTCACCCAACCATTTTCTTGTCCAATTACGTTTAATGTTTGTCCTTCATATACACGTCCAGAAACAGAACTAGATGTGTTAGGAGCTGTACGTACACGTAATACATCAGCAGTAACTTTATTGTTTCCACCTGTGCTTACATTGTTGTTTGCTGCTCCACTTTTTGATACAAATTCGCCACTAACAAAGCCTGTTTTTCCGTTAATGTTAATTTTGAACCAACCATTTTCTTCGCCAATCACGTTTAATGATTGACCGTTATAAACGCGTGAGATGATGTCGTGAGAAGTGCTTGATCCCGCACGAACATGTAAGACGCTCGCGTTTACCGTATAAGATGAGTTGTTTGACGCAGAAGCTTGGACAGTTGTAGCAGCTTTTTGTGTATTTTGTTCAGGTGCAGCTTGAACACTATCAAGTGTAGGTGCTGCTCCTCCTGCTACAGACACTGCCGCAAGACCGGCAAGATACTTTTTCATAATTTGTCGATTCCTTTCTGTCTGTAATGTAGTGAAGAAATATTTACCAACTGTTAAAAATTCTAAAGAGCATGTCGATTACTGTCAAGGCTTATGTGGGAATCTGAATATGACAAAAAGATTACAAGAAAAAATCAAGGCATAAATTTACACCTTGATTTCCATTTAAATGCATATATTGAATATGAAAGGACAGAAATTATTCGTGTTTAAGAAGATGACATATTGGATTGTAACAAGATTTTATTAAAAGATTTTTGCAGTTTTTTGGTGATAGGTCCAACTTGCCCATCTTGAATCGCGGTTCCATCAAGGTGGGTCATTGGTAAAATTTCAATCGTTGTGCCGGTGAAAAAGCATTCATCTGCTTGATAAACGTCACGAACGCTGAAAAGTTCTTCCTGTACAGGTATGTGAAGAGTATTCGCTAAAGAAAGGACATATTGACGAATAATGCCATTTAAAATAAGGTGATTGGCTGGATGTGTGTAAAGGGTTCCGTTTTTAATTAAAAAGAAGTTGGAATGACTTCCTTCCGTTACAATACCATTCCTTACGAGAAGTGCCTCTTTACAGCCTTTCCGTTCAGCTTTCGTAGCAGCTAGTACGTTTGGTAATAAATTTAATGATTTAATGTCACAGCGTAACCATCGAGTATCCGGTTCTGATATAGCGCGTATACCATATTCGATCCATAACGCTGGTCTTTCTTTTTTTGTAATATAGGCATAAATTGTCGGAGGGTTGTCATATGAAAATATATGTGTGCGAGCTTGTACACCGCGAGATACTTGCAAATAAATTGTGCCATCTTCGTGGAAATGGTTTCTTTCAATTAATTTGTAAAGTAAAGTGATGAGTTCAGCTTTTGAGAAAGGGAGCGATAATTCTATTTCTTCCATGGATCGATATAATCTCGTTATGTGCGGATCTAATAAGTGAAAGTTCCCTTTATATAGGCGAATAACCTCGTAGACACCATCTCCGAACTGCAAACCTCTTTCTTCAAGTTCTATGTACGTTTGTTGTTTTGTTGTATCAATAACTTCATCATTCCAAAGTACAAATTTTTCGTATGCCAATTTCCGTCCCATCCTTTCGTAAGTACGTAAGTAACGTGAAACTTTCATTCATGCGAGATAAGAATCACTATAGTAATTTTTATGTAAGTAATTCTCTACATATGCCCGTAAATGCCCGATTGGTGAGGGCTGATTAAAGTTTCACTTTACAGCATTTTGTATATACAAATTCGAAAATAAGAATGAGAATCCTGCTTTTAAATAAAAAAAAGCAACATTCTTATGGAATGCTGCACAAGGAGGGTAGCTATCTTTCATAGGGACATTGTCTCGTTGAATGCTTTGTGTATGGAAACAAAACATGTTGAAAGACAATTATAAGAAAGTAGAAACAAAAGATTTACACATTTCTTTAAGGGATCTTACGAAAGATGAGAGATAAGAAATATGTAGAACCTTGTTTACATATTTTATTATAGAGATTCTTCATTAAAACTATGTGAATATTTGGTAAAGGTTATGTAATTTTAAAGTTAATGAATATAAGTAGTTGTATGGAAGAAAATAAAAAAAGAGGCTGAGATTACTCAGCGCCCTTCTTTTCTTCTTTAATAGCTGTTTTTACTTCACCAGTTTTGATCTTATTACTTTCAGAGAAGCGAAGTAAGTCACCTTCAATGATTTTATCAGACATGTTCAATTCATTTTGGGCACGATCAATTAGTGGTTGAGATTCTTCTTTCGGTAATTGTACAACTTCGCCAGTAGCACGGTCGTAGAATGTACTGTTTGTGTACATGTATTTATCTGTAACGAAGCTACCGTCACGAAGAACAACAAATCCTTTATTATCAGGTGAGAATACATCATGACCGAATCGAACGTCATTTGTAGAATCTACACCAAGTAAGTTTAGAATAGTTGGTTTAATGTCAATTTCACCAGTTGGTTTCGAAATTGTTTTACCTTCTTTTTGACCTGGAACGTGAATAAACATCGGTGTTTTTTGTAAGTTCATATGGTCAAATGCAGTGATTTCTTCTTTTCCTAAGAACTGTGCCATTGCACGGTTATGGTTTTCAGAAATACCGTAGTGGTCACCGTAGAATACGATTACTGAGTTGTCGTAAATACCTTCTGCTTTTAGACGCTCAATAAAGTGTTTCATTGCTTCGTCTAAGTAACGAGCAGTTACCATGTAACGGTCAAATACTCCATCACCAGAATTATATTCGTCGATTAATTTTGTACTGTCATCGTAAGTGAATGGGTAATGATTCGTTAAAGTAAGGAAGCGAGTATAGAATGGTTGCTTCACTTCTTTCAACATATCAATAGATTGATCGAAGTATTCGATATCTTTTAATCCCCAGTTTAATTTTGTTTCCGGCGTAATCTTGTAATCAAGCTCGTTGTAGTAACGATCATAACCAAGTGCTGGATACATAATGTTACGGTTCCAGAATGTTGCGTTGTTTGCGTGGAATACCGACGTGTGATACCCTTGCTGACGTAAAATTTCTGGAGTTGCTGTATATTCATTGTTACCGTGTGTGAAGAATACAGCACCGCGGTCTAGTGGATATAACGAAGTATCTACTAGGAATTCAGCATCAGATGTTTTACCTTGACCAGTTTGATGGAAGAAGTTATCAAAGTAATAACTTTCTTTCGTAAATTGGTTTAAGAATGGTGTAACTTCTTGTCCGTTAACTGTGGCACCAATTAAGAATGTTTGTAATGATTCAAGAGAGACAACAATTACGTTTTTCCCTTTTGCAGTACCGAACATATTTGGATCTGGTTTACTTTGTGTTGTTTTTACGTAGTTTTCTGTTTCTTGTAATTTACTACCGTCAGCGAATGCTTTTTGTGAACTTGATTTTGCTTGTAAGCCAAGATCGTATACTTGGTGTACATATAATCCTAAGTTTTTAACAAGCATAACGCGGTCGAATGAACGTGTTAATAGTTCTGGGCGTTCAGCTTCTGCAAGTCCTAAGTTTGCGAAGAAAATAGCAACTGTTGATACGAAGTATAGAGAACGCATCGGGCGTGCTACACGCTCTGTAGGTGCAAAGTTTTTCATTTTCTTCAACAGAACGAAGAATATGATAATGTCTGCAAATGCAAGAATAATTTTGTAGTTAAATAATTCTTTCACACTAGAACCTAAACTTCCGAAGTTAGATGTTTGTCCGAGTACTGGTAAAGTAACGAAGTCATTGTAGAATCCGTAGAACATTACGTTACCAACAAGAACGATTGTTAAGATAAAATTAATTCCTAGTGCTATATAGTTACGTTTTTTCCCTTTTGCAAATAATGCAAGACCAACAAGCAGTAATGATGCTGCTAATGGGCTAAGGAATAAAATGAATTCTTGCATGAAAGATTCAAGTTTTAAATCAAAGCTTGTGCGTGTAATAATGTAAGTTTTCAGCCATAAGGCTAAAGCTACGAATACAGTGAAACGCACATTTTGAAATTGTGATTTCAAGGTTTCTTTCATTCATTTCCACCCTTTCTCTATCAGGCTTGGTCGATTTTGGAGCGAAAAATGCTAAAATAAAAAAATACATAGTTTTCTTGGCCATAATTAAAGGTTCTATATTCACCCATATACGACTATAACTATGCATACCCTTTTGGTTTCTTTTGTTGCTCATAAGCATAACGTCATTTCTGTATTATACAACAAAATTCATTTCTGAGAAACACTATAACATTTTACATTTTTTGTATAAGATTTGTCACTACCAGAGAAAACTTTAACATTCGTTTATATGTCCGTCAACTAGAAAATATAACAAAGATAGAGCAGAATGTTAAGTGGAAGTGAAAATTTTCTTTGTTGAGAAATAAGAAACGAAGATGGGCAAGGGTTATCTAGAAATCTATTATATGAAGGAAATCGTGTAAAAATTAACGAACACTTGTTCTTTTTTAGTTTGTTTGTTACAATGAAAGTTCATTGATAGGTTTTGTGTAATTTCCATGAACTTTTACTGATAACATATTGTAGCTTATTTCTTTTTAAAAATAGGGAGGCTTTTACATGAAACAAAAATTTTCAGTTGAAGCGTTTTGGAAGAAAGTAAAACATGTTGCAAAGCAAGCAGGGCAGTCGGTCATTTATACAAGTTTATTACTGTTTTACGTTTTGCAAAGACCCGATGTTCCAAAGCGAGTGAAAATTATTGTAATTGGAGCACTTGCTTATTTTATTGCACCGATTGATGCGATTCCAGATTTCATTGCTGGAATTGGCTATACGGATGATTTAGGGGCGTTAACGGCCGCACTAATACAGGTGTCGTTATACGTCAATGAAGATGTGAAAGATAAGGCACGAGTGAAGTTGGCAGAATGGTTTGGTTCGGATATAGACACAACATTTATCGATCAGAAATTAGGTCAATAGGTGAAACCTGTCATAAGGTGACAGGACGAACGTAAGCGAGGAAGTGCATTATGCCATCAGGAAGAACGCATACGAAAATAAACTTAATATCCCTTCCGGTTGTTTTGTTTTTGCTTTTTTCGTATGGATTAACAAATTTTGATTTTTTATTAACTTTTGCAATTGGTTTTTTAGTAGGTACTTCATTTTTAACACCGGATTTAGATACGTACAGTAATGCTTATAACAAATGGGGTTTCTTACGTATATTTTGGTATCCTTATAAAAAAGTAATGCCGCATCGATCTTTCTTTACGCATACGATTATACTTGGTGATGTGATTCGTATTGCGTACATGTTAATCGTCTTTTCTCCATTTTTATTTCTATTAAATATAATCGCACTGGATGGTAATTTAATAGAAATTGCGAAGAAACATGAGGTTGAAATTGTAACGTTCTTAATGGGAATTGTTGTGGCAAGTACGCTCCACATTATAGCGGATAAAGTGAATACGCGCCGAAAGAAAATGATGAGAAAAAAGAAGAAACGCAGAAGATAAAGTGAACGGAAAAGGACCCTTGCAATTTGCAAGGGTCCTTTTTTAAACAAACGTTTGTTTCAAATTAAGCTTTCAGTACTTTAATTCCTTTTACAATGTTCCAGATGAAGTAGTATAAGCTGATGATTCCGCAAATAGCTAAGACAATCATTGATCCAATTCCAAGTGTTATATCTGCTTGTTCAGATCCCATGCCCATAATTCCTAAAATGGCTACGCCGATAAATGTAGCAATACTTGGAATGATGTGTGTCCATAGAGCACGTTTTGCATGTGGCTTTGTTTCAGCGTCCCCCACAATCCAAACGATAATTGGGAATAAGATAGGGGCAAATAGTACACTAAAGTATGATAACGCAGCTAATATTTTGTTTCCATTCATATATATCACCTCATAAATAATGTCCGTTGTTATACTATTATTATGCAATAATTTTTGCAAGCTTTCTATCGATGAACATTACAGGAACATGACGATTTTGTAAGATTTTTTTGTTAAATGATAAAATTTTCAAAAAAATCTTTTTTAATGGAAATTGTTATGGTACAGTATAAATGAAAGTTGTTGAAAACGTTTTCTTAAACGTTTTTTTATTTTTAGACTTAAAGGTATGATGACCTGATAGTCTATTGATAAGGTTGTATTTATTTAAAAGGGGATTCTTTAGGGGGAGAGGACAATGAACACATGGACACAAGTTTATGATCCGTTCGGTAATATTTGGATTTCAGCAGCAGTCGCACTTATTCCGATTATCTTTTTTTTCTTAGCTTTAGCGATTTTTCGCATGAAGGGGTATGTGGCAGGATTTATTACAGTTGTACTTACAGTTTTAGTAGCGTTATTCGCTTATAAAATGCCGTTCACGATGGCAATGGCAGCAACCGGATACGGTTTTTTGTACGGGTTATGGCCGATTGCTTGGATTATCATTATGTCGGTATTTTTATATAAAATTTCTGTGAAAACAGGTCAATTCGATGTGATTCGTGCATCGGTATTATCGATTACGAACGATCATCGTCTACTCGTTATTTTAATTGGATTTTCATTTGGAGCATTTTTAGAAGGAGCGGCAGGATTTGGAGCACCAGTAGCGATTACAGCAGCGCTTCTTGCGGGTCTTGGGTTAAATCCTTTATACGCAGCAGGTCTTTGTTTGATTGCAAATACTGCACCAGTGGCGTTCGGAGCGATGGGAATTCCGATTACAGTTGCTGGACAAGTAACAGGTATTGATCCACATAAAATTGGACAAATGGCTGGACATCAATTACCGTTCCTATCATTATTTGTTCCATTCTTTATCGTATTTTTAATGGATGGATTTAAAGGGATAAGACAAACGTGGCCTGCGTTACTTGTAGCGGGTAGTTCATTTGCAATTACGCAGTTCATTACAGCGACATTTTTAGGGCCGGAACTTCCGGATATTACATCGGCACTTGTAAGTTTAATTAGTTTAGCGCTGTTCTTAAAAGTTTGGCAGCCGAAAGAAATCTATCAATCCGAGCAAGCAAATAGTGAAGTAGCAGCAACAACGACAGCAGCATCGATGCCGAAATTAACGTTTGGAAAAGTAGTAAAAGCATGGTCTCCATTTATCGTATTAACGGTTATGGTAGTCATTTGGAGCCAAAGTTTCTTTAAGGCATTATTCGCTCCAGGAGGGGCTTTAGCAAGTCTTGTATTTAAGTTTGAAATTCCAGGTCTGCATAATCTAGTAATGAAAGCAGAGCCGATTGTAAATAAACCAACGCCTTACGAGGCAATTCTGAAGTTTGATGTATTATCAGCAACCGGAACGGCGATTTTAATTGCTTGTATCATTTCCATGTTTATTTTGAAAATGAATGTAAAAGATGCAGTAGTGACATTTAAAGAAACGTTAAGTGAATTAAAAATGCCAATTCTATCAATCGGATTCGTACTAGGGTTTGCATTTATCGCAAACTATTCTGGTCTATCTTCTACGTTAGCGTTAGCACTAGCAGGAACTGGCGGACTATTCCCGTTCTTCTCGCCTTTCTTAGGCTGGATTGGTGTATTCTTAACAGGGTCTGATACGTCTGCGAATGCACTGTTCTCGAATTTACAAGCCATTACAGCACAGCAAGTCGGCGTATCTGAAGTGCTTCTTGTTGCAGCAAATACAACAGGCGGTGTAACAGGTAAAATGATTTCTCCGCAGTCGATTGCGATTGCTTGTGCAGCAGTTGGTCTTGCTGGAAAAGAATCGGATTTGTTCCGTTTTACAGTGAAGCATAGTTTGTTCTTCGTAATTATTGTTGGTATTATGACTTATGTTCAGGCTTATTATTTAACGTGGATGATTCCATAAACAACAAAAGAAATAAACTTTGAATTTTCCAAATTATGGTGTATGATGGAAAAGTATTGAAAATTAAATCAGTGATAAACTAGGGGGTGCCTAACGTATGCGTAGGCTGAGAGAGAAGCGCGTGAACTTCTTAACCCTTTGGACCTAATCTGGCTCGTACCAGCGTAGGGAAGTTAACGGCTTTACATAATGATGTCTTTATGAGCCAGGTCCTTATTTTTTTATGGACCTGGCTCTTTTTATGGAAGATGCGCAAATTGGGAATACCGACAGTAGTGGATAGGGTTGTTCAACAAGCAATCAGTCAAGTGCTTGGTTCAATATTTGAAAAACAATTTAGCGAATCTAGTTACGGCTTTAGACAAGGGCTCTTTTATGTTTGTATTTCGGAACTTCATCATATTTCTTTAAATAATAAGCACGGTAAGTAGCTTCACGAAGTTGTACAGAGTTGGCAGCTTCAACCATGTAATAACGAAGATACTGGTTTCCCGTTCGTGTCATGGGTGTTCGTTCCGATTCAAAGTTTCCAGATTGCGATTTTTTCTAGTAAAGACCGGTGTATTTGGCCAATTGTGCTTCGTTCTCAAAGCGTTCAATTTGTCCAACTTCCGCAATGATTCCCGCGGCGTATACGACTCCAATGCCTGGAACACTTGTTAAATATCTCGCTTCTGGAATGGCTTAGAATAAAGCAGTAATGCTTTTTTCTATCTCTTTGATTTGTTTTTTCAATGTTTGAATCAATCGTGCATAAGTGGCTAATACAACGTCCACAGAGTCTTGAACGACCTTACCTAGTCGGTAGGAGTCACGTATGGCTTTCTTGATGGTTTTCGCTAAATCTTCCGGGTCGCTAAAGCGTCCTTTCCCCTTTTTCTGAAGAAGAGTAGCGAGTGCTTCTAGATCCATTTCTGCGATTTCATCCAACGAAAGGGAATCTGAGAGTATTTCCATCATCGTCGCACCAAAAACAGAGGTATTTAACTCTTTCGATAACGTATTACATTTGTAGTAAAGGTTCTTCAGAAAGTGTTGCTTACATTCTGTTTGCTGGTGAACGAGTTGATATCTAGATCGTGTTAAACGCTGAAGGGCAACGTATTTTTCCTCCTTGATAAGAAACTTATTATACCGTCCGATTCGTAAAAAATCGGCAATACGGAAAGCATCTATTTTATCGGTCTTATCTTCTTCAAAGAGTTTTTTATACCGATGGATGGCTTTTGGATTTTGTACGACCACTTCCACGTCTAAAGCCCTCAAATCCTTATCTTCCGTTAGGAACATGGAAGGATGGAAACTATAGACGGAAGTAGATTCCATACCAATGACAATTTTTTTATAGTTGTACAACTGATGAAAATGGAGAACATCCTCCTTAATGGCGTTGGCACCATTCACATCGTTTGAAAGACAAATTTCTTTCAAAACAGTGTCATGACTGTCAAGAAAACATACATCAAGTTTTTCAGAGCTTACATCAATAGCTACGAATAATCTCAAAGAAAGGACCTCCTTTCTTTGAATAGTATTTGGAATGAGCTTGGATACTGTGGGATCTCCCTAGAGTCCAAAACATAGCCACAACCTCGCGTATGAGTATTCAATGATTGCCTTCATCTAAGCTGCCCTCCCACCAATATGAGAGGTAAGTGAAGGAAACCGATACAGCTTGTGCGTATGCAGTGCATTTTGGTCTGGGTCACAGTCTTTTAACGTGGTCGAACTACAGGAGGAGTAAGCATATTCCCGATGGATCCATTTCCACACTTCCATTATCTGGGGAAATCCCCCAGTATCCAAGACTAAATTTTACCCATACATCATTTTTTTGATGTAGCTCTTGAAGATAAAAACTATTTAATTTTCAAGGAACAGTTATTAACTTAAAACTTATTATACGAGGAGGGTGTATCATGAAAAAAATATGCTTTGTATTAATTGTCGACGCTGGTATAAATTATGGTTCAATATTTTCTCTACCATTTTTAAGGAATCAGAATGATTTGAAGGAATATTTTTCTAAGTATTATGATGTTTCAATTAATTATATCAGGGATAAAAACTCAGTTGACTATTTGGTAGTTCCCAAACCGTGTCCAGCTTTTGATAATGAAAATAATCTTCCAATAATTGAAGTACCAGCAATCTTATTTATGGAAAAGAATTTTGAAAAAATAAAGACTTATATAGACAATTATTTTTCTAATAACTCATAAAGAAAATAAAAGTACAGTAAAAAGAAGTCCGATAAAAAACGAGTGGTGTAGAATATTTCTATTAATCATTCGTTTTTTATTATATTTACATATATTTTTTAAAAGAGGATTATAGACGTTCTGAAAAAAATTAATTATAACAAGAACAGTGTTCGTGCTACTATCTACGGTTATTTTTTGTATTAAGTACCCCTTTAACTAACAAGACAATAAAAAAATTAACATATTAAGGAAATAATGTTACAATAAATGTAAGAGCTTTCTCTTTGAGTTTTAGCTCTGAATAATAAAGATAGTTAAATCACTAAATGGAGGAGCAGGTCAATTTTGTTCCTTGTATAGTAAATTGTTACCTATCTCTATTGCAGGTTGTATGGCAGGTAGCAGTTGTAGCGAAATGCAGCAGAGACAAAGGCTCTTTGTCAAACGGGACTGATGAATGTATTTGGCAAGTAAAAAATGGTTCTTTCCGGAGTTAGTTGAAAAGTCTCATTCTCTCCAAAAGTAGAATCTTTGTCCGCAATGTGGAGAATTTGCATCGACCATACATGATTCTTTTAATAAGCTTTAACTTGTTTATGCTCCCTTCGGCAAGACCATTATTATTCTCATAAGTTACCGCATTTCTGACAGCTTCAATATCCCCGGCTAATCCATTCGTAAAGCTCTTAAACTCTTGTATATTAGTATTCTTCATTTTCTCAATACAATGGTCGAAATTCTCAACACTCTTTGTGGTGAAGATGTTTTTAAACTCCCATGTTAAGTCATAAACTATTTTTACAATAGGGTGTTCTTCGTAATTATTGCTGGTATTATGACGTATGTTCAAGCATATTATTTAACGTGGATGATTCCATAAAGAGAAAAAGAAATAACCTTTGCATTTTTCAGATTATCGTGTATGATGGGAAAGTATTGAAAATTAAATCAGTGATAAACTAGGGGTGCCTAACGTATGCGTAGGCTGAGAGAGAAGCGCGTGAACTTCTTAACCCTTTGGACCTGATCTGGCTCGTACCAGCGTAGGGAAGTTAACGGCTTTACATAATGATGTCTTTTATGAGCCAGGTCCTTATTTTTTTATGGACCTGGCTCTTTTTATTTTGGCATGCGCTGGCCATATCTCGTCCTTGTCACGAACAGGGGAGGCAACAAAGGTTATGAAACAGTCTGTTTCAGCTGAGCAAATTGAATTGAAATCGAGTTTACCAGGGAGTAAGAAAGTATATGTGGATGGACCACGCGCAGGCATGAAAGTGCCGATGCGTGAGATTGAACAAAGCGAAACGAACGGCATCCCAAATCCTCCAGTCCGTGTGTATGATACGAGCGGACCTTATACGGATCCTGAGTATAAAGTGGAGTTAGAAAAGGGGATTCCAACGCCGCGCCATTCTTGGATTCTGGGGCGTGGTGATGTAGAAGCATACGAAGGGCGTGAAGTGAAACCAGAGGATGACGGTGTGAAAGTGGCTTCGAAACATACACCTGTTTTCCCGCAGATGGATCGCAAGCCACTTAGAGCAAAGCAAGGTGCAAACGTTACGCAAATGCACTATGCACGTAATGGCATTATTACGTCTGAGATGGAGTATGTTGCGATTCGTGAAGGGGTAGAGCCGGAGTTTGTTCGTAAGGAAATCGCAGAAGGCCGCGCTATTTTACCAGCGAATATTAATCATCCAGAAGCTGAACCGATGATTATCGGGCGGAACTTTCATGTGAAGGTAAACGCGAATATCGGAAACTCTGCTGTATCTTCTTCTATTGCAGAAGAAGTAGAAAAGATGACGTGGGCTACTCGCTGGGGTGCAGATACGATTATGGATTTATCTACAGGTAAAAACATTCATACGACGCGTGAGTGGATTATTCGTAATGCGCCTGTACCAGTTGGAACTGTGCCGATTTATCAAGCGCTTGAAAAGGTAAATGGAATTGCAGAAGATTTAACGTGGGAAGTGTACCGTGATACGTTAATTGAGCAAGCGGAGCAAGGCGTGGATTACTTTACGATTCATGCTGGTGTATTACTTCGTTACATTCCAATTACTGCAAAGCGTACGACAGGTATCGTTTCGCGCGGTGGTTCGATTATGGCGCAGTGGTGTTTATTCCATCATAAAGAAAACTTCCTATATACTCATTTTGAAGAGATTTGTGAAATTATGAAGCAGTACGATGTTTCGTTCTCTCTTGGAGATGGATTACGTCCAGGATCGATTGCAGATGCAAATGACGAAGCACAATTCTCTGAGCTTGAAACACTTGGTGAATTAACGAAAATTGCTTGGAAACATGATGTGCAAGTTATGATCGAAGGACCTGGACACGTACCGATGCACTTAATTAAAGAGAATATGGAGAAAGAGCTTGATATTTGTCAGGGCGCGCCGTTTTATACACTTGGGCCACTAACGACAGATATTGCACCAGGTTATGACCATATTACATCGGCAATTGGAGCTGCGATGATCGGTTGGTTTGGAACGGCGATGCTTTGTTATGTAACGCCGAAAGAACATTTAGGTTTACCGAATAAAGATGATGTACGCACGGGTGTTATTACGTACAAAATTGCAGCGCATGCGGCTGATCTTGCAAAAGGACATAAAACGGCTCATCAGCGTGATGATGCACTTTCAAAAGCACGTTTCGAATTTCGTTGGCGCGATCAATTTAATTTATCTTTAGATCCTGAACGTGCGATGGAATATCACGATGAAACGTTGCCTGCAGAAGGGGCAAAGACAGCTCACTTCTGTTCAATGTGTGGACCGAAGTTTTGTAGTATGAGAATTTCACATGATATCCGTGAGTATGCAAAAGAAAATGATTTAGAAACGACAGAAGCAATTGAAAAAGGAATGAAAGAGAAAGCAGAAGAATTTAAAGAAGCTGGTAGTCATTTATATCAATAACACATTACACCTCTTTACTTGATTGATCACACTGTAGTACCTAACTTTATTATAGAAGAAGCCCCATTTGCTAAGACGGTAGCAAATGGGGCTTCTGTTGTTTATAAGGCAAAGAAGAGATGTACCCAGTAGAATAAGAGGAATAGTGTGACGACTGTTGTGAGCGGGATAACGATAAGGGATACACTTAAATAGTCTTTCCATTTTACTTTAATTTTGTTTTGTTTCAGAATATACATCCAAATGAGTGAAGCTAGTGTACCAATTGGTAGTAATAGTGAACCGATGTCACTACCAATGATGTTTGCAAGATAGATTGTTTTTAATGTGACTGGATCTAGTCCCATTTCTGTTAATGTAATTGTACCAATCATAAGGGCAGGATGGTTATTGAAGACGTTAGAGAGGATGGATACAAGTCCGCCCATTGCAAAGCTAGCATAGAGTAGATGCTGATTCACAATTGGCTCGAGCCATTGTACAAGTGCAGCTGTTAATCCTGCGTTGTGGAGTCCGTAAATAATGACGTACATAGAGAAGGCGAAAATTAAAATGTGCCACGGTGTCTTTTTCAAAATGTCGACAGGATTTGTTCGTAAGTAGTACCATCTCCAAATGAGAAGAACGAGTGAACCAAGTACTGCAACGATTTCAATTGGGATGGATAAGAAGGATGCAACGAATAGAAGACAGCGCATAAGGAAGACGAAACCTAATACTTTTAACATGAATCTTGTCCGTTTTTGTTTCGTATCAACAGAATTATTTCCTTTTAGTGGATGGAAGTTTTTCGTGAAGAAAATTTCTTCAATATCATATGAAGAAACAGGTAATTTTTTCGGAAGTTTTTTCTTCAAAACTGTATACATGAGCCATGACATAAATAATAAGCCTAATGTTGCAGGTACAAACATCATAGCAGTATGCATATAAAGAGTCATATTAACGATATTTAATGCGATTAAATTTACGATATTACTTACACCAATTGGTGCACTAGATGCCGTAGCGATTAAAGCACCACTTAATAAATAAGGAATTTGCTGATGAGGTTTTAATTGAAGATTTTTTAGAAGAAGAATTAAAATGGGAGTTGTAATTAAAATACTACCGTCGTTATTAAATAAAAGAGTCATAAGAAAACATAATAATTGAATATACCAGTATAAGCGGCGTCCAGAACCCTTTGCTAAATTTGCTAGTTTCGCTGCGGACCAATGGAAAAAACCGAAGCTTTCTAATATAACTGCCATGACGATGGTCGCTAATATTGTTATGGAAGCACCGCCAATTTTACTTATAATATCCATGACGTCTGGTTTTGATACAAGTCCAGTAATTATGATGATACCAGCTCCGATTGCTGCTGGCCACGCTTCATTTAAACCTCGAGGCCGCCAAAAGATAACAATCATCGTTAAGAAGAATACAATAATAGTAATCCATATTTCAATGCTCATATTTTGCCTACCTTTCTATTTTCCCTTGAATAGATGTAGCTTGTCTCAAGGTTATATTGGTAGTATATTCAGCAAAAAATAAGAAGAACTAGACGTATAACGAGATGAAGCGAATATGTGTTTTTCATGCTAAAGGACAAGTGTCATTAGTAGTGAAATAACTATTGTGATAGGAGTCTATAAATTGATTGGGCAGTAAGGTAGTAAATGAGATTTATATAGGTGTAACTGAAAATATATCAGCGATTATTGAAATATATCGGCGTAACTCAAAATATATCAGCGATCATTGAAATATATCGGCGCAACTCAAAATATATCAGCGATTTTTAAAATATATCGACTTATCGACAAAACATGACAAAAGGAGCCCATCCCAAAATGCCTTTTGGAACAGACCCCAAGACTATATTATTTTTCCTTCAAAAAAGTACGATCCTTCAAGAATAAATTCCAGAAGAAAATAAATCCTGGTAATAAAATTGCAATCCCAATTGCGTATAGAATGAGCAGTGCATAGAACGTTTCTGTCGTTGTAAAGCTTGTAAATACAGTTACGTCAGGATAAATAATATAAGGTAAATGCGCGACGCCGTAAGCGTAGCTTGCAAATGCATATTGAGCGACGACAGCTAAAACGGCAATGCGAGGATATCCTAGTGTATTGTACTTTTTGTTTGTCCACCAAAGGGACGAGTATCCGATAACGAATAAAACAATAGAAACTGTAAACCACGGGAATTGCTTTATTAATCCTTGCATAAGCCAATGTGTTTCAGGATCCATTACAACGAGGGCGATGATCGCCGTAACGAGCGTTGCAGGACCAAGGATGATGGCATTTCTTCTATAAATTCTATACGTATCTTCTGAACTTTGTTCTCTCGCAAAATCAGCAAGAAAGAGAGAGGAGAGAAATAGTTCAGACGTTATTCCGAAGAGCATATAGCAATAGATAACCGGGCTAGAAAGAAGTTTTCCATACAAGAGTACTTCTTTTCCTTCAGACATTGTAATATAGGCTCCCTCTGTAACGGGTAAAACGGTAATTAATAGTGCTGGAATTAAGAGACCAGTAATACCTGAAATAACCCGAAGAAGGTACTGATATTTCGGCAAGGAGTAAGCAAACACCATAAATGTACTACGTACTGCAACGAGCACTAAAATTAACATAACTGGTACGAACATTACTGTCGCAAGGGTAAAGGCCGCTTTCGGAAAGAAGCCGAGAAATGCGACAACGACGAAGACGAGAAACGTATTTGTTACTTCCCAAGTTGGTGATAAGTACCGATTCGCAAGTTTGGCAGCGAGCGTTGGATGTTTTGCGTATACCATGCCCCAAAAACCAGCACCAAAATCGATGGACCCTAGTATACTGTATACGAAAATAAGGGCCCATAAGATGATGATTGCAATACTTTCCTCATGCATGAGAATCGCCTCCTTGGTGTTGTAAATCATTCTTTAATGGATGTCTTCTAAAGAATGTACGTAGAACAAAGACTGTTAAAATAGCGAGTCCAATATATAAAATGATGAACAAAACAAATAAAGGACCGACGAAATCAGCGCGTGTAGATGCATCGACGGTACGTTGCATACCATAAATTGTCCATGGTTGACGACCGCTACAACTGAAAATCCAGCCGAATTCAATACCGAGCATCATAATTGGTCCGCATGCAGCAGCCCCCCAAAGTAGCCACTTCGGTAGTTCTGTTCCCTTTTTTCGGTAAACGAAGTACCAATATAAGAGCGCAATTGCTGCAACTGCAAAGGTAAACGCAGCAGTGCCGACCATTAAGTTGAATAGTGTATGTGTATAAAATGGTGGCCATGTTTCTTGTGGGAATTCCTTTAAACCTTTTACGACAGTGCTAGGGTCTAGTCCCACTAATAAGCTAAGCATGTTTGGAATTTCAAGTGCGTAGTTTAGTTCAAGTGTATTAGGATCCACAACTCCGCCAATGGATAGCGGTGCGTGTGATGTCGTTTCAAATAAAGCTTCAGCAGATGCAAGTTTTTCAGGTGAGTGTTTATGTAAGGCAATCGCTGATTCATGTCCTGAAAGCCACATCGTAGCGCCTGTAATAAATGTAACGACAAGCCCTAATAGTAGCCCTTTTTTATGATAAGCAATTTCACGTGTACTTAAATTTTTCTTCAATAATTTAAATCCAGCGATAGAAGCAATGACAGCCGCACCAGTTGCATAAGCCGTAATAACAACATGGAATGCACTTGTGCCAAAACTCGGATTAAAGAAAGCTTTCCACGGATCAACGTTAAAAACAGATCCATCTGGATTCATTGAAAAGCCTGCTGGTGTATTCATCCATGTATTTGCTGATGTAATGAGTACGGCGGATGCCGTGGCACCAAGCATGACGAAAAATAGCGAGATTAATCTCATAAATGGAGGAAGTTTATCAGCTGCATATACGTAAATCGACATGAATAAAGCCTCCAAAAAGAAGGCGAAAATCTCAATTTGGAAGGGAACAGAAATAACTTGCCCAACAATTTTGGCGAAACCAGGCCAAAGAAGTGAGATTTGCACACCAACAATTGTTCCAGTTGGAATTGCTACACCGAGAAGAATAGCAAACGCCTTTGTCCATCTTTTCGCCATAATGGCATAGTCGGAGTCTTTCTTCCAGTGATAGAGTATTTCGCTTATAAAAATCATCAATGAAAGTCCGACGCCAAGTGTTGCAAAGATAATGTGGAATGCTAATGAAGAACCAAAAAATGCTCTTGCTAATGTTACCGTATCCATATGTAAACTCCTCTTCTTTTTTGCCATTATTTTCTGATTGAATTGGAAGATTTATTCAAAAAAACTACCAAAAATATATATGTATTTAAAAAGTGAATATGATAATATAATGTTGTAATATTTTGAATAGAAAGAAATAAATGGTTGGTCATGTTTTGTTTGTTTTTTGCTCAGGAATCTTTTATAATCTTTTATGCGAACATAAGTTCTGTTTTTCGGAATCAAGAAGTTTATGTGAAATGGAGAGGGTGTTTTATGTATCCTGAAGTCATTAAAAAGATGGCATTTTCAAAAGAGCATAGAGATTTATTATTGAAGCTATATAATAAAGAAATTACGCGTCGTGAATATGATCGACTTGTACAATCGCTATATAAACCTTCTAAAGAGGTTTGTGAGGGATAGAAATGGGGGAGACAATCTAATAGATTGTCTTTTTTAAATTTATGTATGTTCTGATAAAATTAAGGTTAGCCTTACTAGGGAGGTGAAAAGATTGCGGAAACGTTTATATATAGGGATTGGAGTTATCTTCTTAATCGCTTTAGGTGGAATTGTATTTTGGTCAGCTTTACAAGGAAACCGTACAGAAAATTTTATTTTAAGACATATGGTGAATGACAATGGAACACTTGCCACGTATCGTTTAGTAGATACTAAGGCAGGTACGGGTGAAGCTAAGGGACGTGAAGCATTATCAGAATCGGCGGGATTATGGTTACAGTATACACTTGATAAAGATGATCAGGCGTTATTTGATGAGCAAGTAAAGGTTATTCAAGATAATTTCATATATAAGAATCATATCGTTTTATGGAAACTCTCTGAAAAGGGAGAGAGGCAGTCAGCTACAAATGCACTTATAGATGATCTTCGTATTATAGAACAATTATATCGTGCTTATGAAATGTATAAGGAAGAGCGTTATAAAAACCTTGCCGATCAATTAAGTGATGCTGTACTTCGTTATAATAAAAAAGATAATTATTATGTTGATTATTATGATGCAGATGCCGGGAAACAAAATAATTTTGTAACAACATCATACATAAATCCGCGTGCATTCTCCTATATGAAGAAGTACGGCAAAGTTTCTGCTCAGCAATATCAGGAAGTCGTTCAATTTTTAGCGGATTATCCAAGGCATGGATGGGCATTCCCAAAAGAGTATAAAGAAGATGGTACATTTACGTACGATAAAGAAGTGAATCTTATTGACCAATCATACGTTGCATATCATCGAAGTTTAGGAGATCTTTCATCAGATGCTTATTTGGAATTTATAAAGAAGAAGTTCCAAGAGGATGGAAAGCTATACGGTCGTTACAATTTAGAAACGGGAAAACAAACTGTGAATTATGAATCGCCGGCCGCGTACGGATTAACGATTTTGTACGTACTACAAACAGGTGATACAAAGTTTGCGAAGGAATTGTATGATCATATGTCCACATTCCGAAATGACAACGTATTTAGTAGATATTACGGTGGATATGTAACAGGTGAAAATAATAATACGCATATTTTTGATAATGTACTACCACTTTTAGCTGAAATGGAATTAAAAAAGAGTGAACAATAAAAGGTGCCACCATATGAGGGTGGCACCTTTTATTTGTTCATATAATTTTACGTTCTAATATTAGAGAAGTAGTCAATCACAAATTCACGGAATTGCTGAGCTGTTTTTGATAAGTAACGTTTTTTTGACCAACTTAATCCGATGGTTCGCTGACAAGTGGGTTCAATAATACGCAACTTGCTTGATGCTAAAGTAGAGTTTTTTAATAAAGTTAAACTTGGAACAAAAGCGATGCCGAGACCTTGCTTAATGAGGTCGCTAATCACGGTCGGTTCATCTACTTCAAAAGCAATATGCGGAGTGAAACCAGCTTCTTTGCAAAATTCATCCGTTAAGTGTCGAAATCCATAGCCAGTGTTCATACTAATAAACGGTTCGTTTTTTACTTCATGCAGGTGGATATTTTTTCGGCCTGATAAACGATGGCCTGAAGGGACGACTAAGAAAATTTCTTCTGTAATAAGTGGTTCCCAAACAATCTCCTCACCTTCAATTGGCACAGAGGAGATACAAAAGTCAATTTCTATATTATCTAGTTGTCGTTTCATAGAAGGAGTGGATGCAAGAAATTGTTGGAATCGAACGTTAGGATGTTCTAGTAAAAAAGAGCCAAGTAGTTCTGGTAATATTCTTGGAATAGAAACGGCCAGTGTAATAGAGCTTTGTTGTAATTCGGCTAAATCTTTAATTTCTCGTTCTCCTTCACTTAATTCATGAAAAATACGTTCTACTCGTTTTAAAAATACTTTTCCGAAAGAATTTAAAGTAATCTGTCGGCCTTGGCGATCAAATAAAGGGACTCCTAAATCCTTTTCGAGTCTAGCAATTGTTTTGCTGAGTGAAGGTTGCGCGATATGCAATTCTTCAGCTGCCTTTGTCATGTGTTCTAGTCGTGCAACTGTCTGAAAGTATTTTAACTGGAGCAGTTCCATTTCGAGTCTCCTTTCTATAGACCAAAAGGAATGAATTAATAATTAAAGATGTATTATACAGTATGTAAAGTGACGTGTATAGTAAATCTGTTAAACCATTCGAAGGGTGTTAAATTAGAAGAGGAGTATGTTTCATGAAGGGAATTAAACTTATATTTAAAGATTGGAAAGCGATGTGGCACCATAAACATGGACGTATCGCTTTAATTTTTTTATTAATCGTTCCGTTAATTTATTCAGGATTCTTTTTAGCTGGATATTGGGATCCGTACGGAAAATTAGATAAATTACCTGTTGCGGTTGTGAATTTAGATAAGGGTGCTGCGATGGATGAAAAAACAATTCATGCAGGAGACGATTTTGTTAAAAATTTAAAAGAGAATAAGGAATTGGCTTTTCATTTCGTATCAGAAAAAAGTGCGGATGAAGGGTTAAAAGAAGATAAATATTATATGGTTGTTACGATTCCGGAAGATTTCTCTAAAAAGGTAAGTACACTTATGGATGAGAAACCAGAGCCAGCAAAGTTGCAGTACAAAGTAAATCCAGGTAAAAACTTTGTAGCGGCTCAAATTGGAACGACAGCTGTTGAAAATATGAAAACAAAAATCTCAAACAGTATTACGAAATCATATACAGAAGGTGTTTTTTCAAAGTTTCAAGATTTGGCACAAGGGTTGAGTGATGCAAGTAATGGTGCTGAGAAGTTACATGAAGGAACGACCGATGCAAAAAATGGAGCGAATCAGCTTGCGAATGGTATTGATCGTTTAAGTGACGGGACATCGAAATTGAAAGAAGGAAGTGACAAGCTTGCGTCTAGCCAATCTGCCTTAACGGGGGGAGCAAATGAGCTGAGTCAAGGAGCGACATCACTTCATAGTGGTATGGAGTTATTAGCACAAGGTGAAAAAACGTTACAATCAGGAGTTAGTGAATTAAGTGCTGGTACAAATGAATGGGTGAGCGGAAGTGAGAAGCTTGCTGAAGGGCAAGTAAAAGCGGATGGGGCGGCCAATAGTGTGAAACAACAATTAGAAGAGTACGTGAAAAATCATCCAGAAGTGCAGCAAGATCCCGCTTTTCAAAAAATTGTTGCTACGTCTAATGGACTAGCTAAAGCAACAAGTACTTTAAATAATAGCCAACAACAATTGACACAAGGTGCGAAGAAGCTAACTGATGGTCAACATAAGATTGAAGAAGGCATGAATGCATTCGGATTTAAGTTAAATGAAGCTACTGCTGGAACGAAAAAGATAGCAGATGGTGCATCGAATTTGGCTGATGGATTTATGAAGTGGGGAAATGGATTTACATCCCTGCAAGAAGGTGTAAATCAGCTTGCGAGTGGTGGAACGGAGCTGAATAACGGTGCTAGTAAATTAACAAATGGACTTGTTAAACTTGATGATGGTGCGAAAGAACTTTCTACGAAATTAGGAGAGGGCGCAGAGAAGATAGCGGATGTTCGTAATGATGATGCACGCAATACGATGTTCTCAGAGCCAGTTCAGTTAGTGAAGTCAACAGTTTCTGACGTTCCTAACTACGGTTCAGGCATTGCACCATATTTCTTATCACTTGCATTTTATGTTGGCGGAATTATGGCATCGAATATTTTACCTCTTGGCCGCAGACAAAACATGAAGGTAAGCGGAACGGTACATTTTATTAATAAACTAGGATTGGTATATTTAATTGGACTCATTCAAGCGCTACTCGTAGATGTAGTTGTGCTAGGTGTTATGAAATTAGAAGTCGCAAGTGTGCCACTCTTTGTTTTATCAAGTATTGTTATTTCCTTTACGTTTATGACATTTATTCTTATGCTAGTAACAGTATTTGGTCTTGTTGGAAAGTTCTTAGCGGTAACGCTTCTTGTCCTGCAATTAGCGACGAGCGGAGGTACTTTCCCAGGAGAATTAAACATAGCTGTTCTTAGCAAAATTGGACAGTTTCTCCCAATGTCTCATTCTCTTAGAGGATTACAAGATGTTATTTCTTTAGGAGATTGGTCGCAATTACAAATGCAAATTTTAATATTGTTATGTTATCTCGTTGTTGCCGGTGGAATTGCTTGGATCACGAGTCATATACAGCATAGAGAAACGAATGTAGAACAAGTTTCTTAAAATGAAATAAGCTATCCGATTTTTTCGGATAGCTTATTTTTTATTTGCGTTCCATTACTGCAAAGTAATTATTTTCATTATCAGCAAAGTTGAATGCTCTACCAGTAGGTAAATCTACAACCTGTCCAACTGTGACATTTTTCTCAGAAAGATCTTTATATAGACGGTCTAAGTCATTTGAGAAGAACATAAGTGAAGGTGTATTAAGGTTTAGTTCAGGTTGCATCTTCGCGATTAACGCTTTATCGTGAAGGACGATGCTTGTTCCTGCTTCTTTCGCCGGTGCAATTTCAATCCAGCGGAATCCGTTTCCGTTATTCTCTTCCGCAATAATTTGGAACCCTACTTTTTCTGTCCAAAATTGTACTGTTTCGTCTTGGTTATTTACATATAGCATAATTTGTCCAACTTGATTAATCATAGGTGTCTCTCGCTTTCTTTTTATATGCGTATCATTATATCAAATATATGGCTTGAATAGTTTTTTATGATTTTTTCGGAATACAACCTTTGTCCATTTCATCTTTGTTGTAGGAGAAGGACCTGTAATCCAAGTATGAAATGGTATTGTGCTACAAATGAACATTGTTGAAATAGAGATAATAGCCGTTAACACAAATAGTAATAGGCTATATAATATAGTATTTTCTTGCAGTGTGAATAAAGAAAGAAACTTTGTGCATAGTTGCAAGAAGAATAAGTGAGCTAAATAAGCACCATACGTGTAATTTCCAATGAAACGTAATGTTTTATATAAGAAACCACGACGCTGTACTATCATAATAGATAACACATACAGTATGATAATTTCGCATACGATATATAAAAACATAGATGGTTTTAAATAGGTAGAAACAGTTAAATGAATAGAGTTTGCTCCGTAAAAACTAAACAACTCATAATTGATGAATAAAAATAAGATGAAAAATAATATTGTTATAAGCGGGATATGTTTCATGACGAATAGACGCCAAGTTTTTAGTGCTACAGCGGCAATGCCGCCCATAACGAAATAGAATGAGTAGAATAGAAATGATCGATCTGTATAATGTAAAATTGTTGAACTTGTTAATTTTTCTCCATTAAAAATATAGTGAGAAGAGAACCACATTAATAGAAAATATAGGCAAGCGAAAAAGGTCATATATTTATATATGTCTTTTTTATTTTCTGTTCGTTTTTGAAACCAATAAAAAAGTGTGCATAGTAAAGGGAACAATAAGTGAATTTGGAACATCATAATAACGTACCAAAGATGGGGCGCGGCTGTTCCGAGTAATAAACTTTTTATTCCGCCTTGTAATGTAATAAGATCATTTGTTGTTAATAAGTAAAGAATAGACCAAAAGAAATAAGGAATGAGTAAGTGTGTCGCTTTTTCAGAAATATATTCTTTATATACTAATTGCTTCGTATAGTGACGAATTAAGTGAAATCCAACGATAAATATGAATGCTGGTGCTGAGAATTTTGCAAGATTAAATAGCATGCCCATAATGAGGGATTGCTCAAGTAAGACATTTCCTTGATTCATTGTATATAATAAGGAACTTTGCAAAACGACAGCGAGAAATGCAATGCTTTGCAAAACTTTAAATTCAGGTGCGCTTTGTGTCATTATTTCCATCTCCTTTTCCATACATGATTATAGTACGGAGAATGGATAATGGATGTGGAATATTTGTGAAGATTGTAACAAATTTGTGGCGATAGAGAATGAGTGGTATCGACTAATCAATAAATAAAGACAAAAAGAGGATGCTTTAAATGAGCATCCTCTTTCTAGCTATTAAGCAAATTTGTTTTTGATCCAATTCTTACCTTCTACAAGGCGAGCTGTCATTACCGCACAAGCGTTATCTGCTGTTACGTTTAACATCGTTGCAGGTGGATCAATGATTGTACTAATTGCTGCGATAATTGGCAGTGCTTCTGGCGGGAAACCGTATAGAGATACGATTAACATTTCACCAATCATACCACCGCCTGGAATAGCACCCATTACTGTTCCTACTAATAAAGAAACAACAAGTGCGATTGCTAATGTTTTCGGTCCTTCGAATTCCATGTTGAAAATACCGAATAAGAAAGCAATTTTTAATACGCCACCTAAAACAGAGCCGTCTTTATGAAGTGTAGAACCAAGAAGGACAACTGTTTCACGAACGTCTGAAGAAATACCCATTTTCTTCGTTGCTTCTAAGTTCGCTGGAATACTTGCGGCACTACTACAAGTTGCAAGTGATGTAACTGTAGGAGATACCATGTTCTTCCAAAATACTTGTACACCTTGCTTGCGACCTGCAAGGTATGCATAGAATGTGAAGAATACAAAGAAATAAATTAGAGAAGCTGGATAGTATACCATTGCCGCTCGGAAGTAAGTTCCAAGAAGTTGTGGTCCGAATTCACCAACTAATGCTGCGAAGTAAGCAGCAAGTCCGATTGGAGCGTAGTACATAATGAAAGATACAACCTTCATTGAAATCTCTGCACCAGCTTGTAGGAATGTAGCGAATGGCTTTCCTTTTTCGCCAACTGCTGAAGTTGCAATCCCCATTAAGATAGAGAAGAAAATAAGAGCTAACATATTTTCACGAGATAGTAACTTCGAGAAGTCAGATACTGTTAAAATACCGACGATTTGATCAGCAACACTAACAGCTTTTCCGGCTTTGTCAGGTTGTGTTAGTTCTAGTACAACACCTTGTGCTGGCGGGAATACTTTCACGACAATAATCATAAAAATAGCAGCTAAAATACTTGTAAATAAGAAAGTCCCAGCCATACTAGACATAATTTTACCAAAACGTTTTAATCCATCCATATTGGCAATAGACGATGCGATGCTAAAGAACACTAGAGGTACAACAATCGTAAACATTAAGTTTAAGAAAATGTCACCAAGCGGCTTTAAAGCAACTGCATCGGCACCCATGAAATAACCAATGAAACCACCAATTAGGATAGAAGATAATAAAATAAGTGGAAAGCGATATGCCTTCATAAATATATCCTCCTATCAATTAAAAAAATCATACTGAATCATTATAGCGAGTTAGAGTCCTCTTTACTAGGAGAATACGGATAAATGGAATAGCGTGAAAACCAAGAAATTTTTGTTTTTAAGCTCGGCATACAGCAGGAAATCTAGACATATATATTTGTAACCTATTGGTGGCAAGGGATGCACCATAACTTAGGTTTAGAAAAAGGGGGAGGGAAGCAGAATGAATATTTTGCTTTGCTGTGCAGCGGGAATGTCTTCCAGTTTGATTGTTACAAAGATGGAGAAAGCAGCAGAGGCAAGAGGGATAGAAGTAAAAATCTGGGCAGTATCAGGTTCTGAAGTGAATAGTCATATTGATAAAGCTGATGTCCTTTTACTTGGACCGCAAGTACGTTATTTATTACCGAAAATGAAAGAATTATGTAAGGATAAAGGGATACCTGTTGATGTTATTCAATCCGTCCATTACGGACTTTGTAATGGGGAAGCTATCTTGCAAGCAGCTTTGTCAATGAAACCATGAGGAGAGTGGGATAGATGATACGGTTTTTAGAGAAGTACGTGATGCCGGTAGCAGGGAAGGTTGCAGAGCAGAGGCATTTGCAAGCAATTCGAGATGGAATTATTTTAACGATGCCTTTCTTAATTATTGGATCGTTTTTCCTCATTATTAGTGCACTGCCGATACCTGGATATAACGAGTTTATGGCAGGTTTGTTTGGTGAGAATTGGCAGAGAGCTTTAGGGTATCCAGTTAGTGCAACTTTTAATATAATGGCTTTAATAGCTGTTTTTGGAATCGCTTACAGGCTTGGAGAGTATTATAAAGTGGATGCTTTAGCATCCGGGGCATTGTCGCTTGTGACGTTTTTACTTGCGACTCCATTTCAAGTTGCATATATTATACCAAGTACAAAAGAGAGTGTACTTGTAGAAGGCGCTATCCCAGCAGCATTAATGGGAAGCCAAGGGTTATTTGTAGCAATGATTATCGCAATTATATCTACTGAACTTTATCGGTTTATTGTACAAAAAAAGATAATTATAAAGATGCCAGAGACAGTTCCACCAGCTGTCACGCGTTCATTTGCCGCACTTGTTCCAGGATTTATTGTTGTAACAGTTATTTGGATTTTACGCTTAATTATAGAAAATACTTCTTTTGGCAGTATCCATAATATCGTAGGACAAATTTTACAGGAACCACTTAGTGTACTTGGTGCTAGTCTTTGGGGCGCAATAATAGCAGTTATTCTTGTTCATGTTCTTTGGTCGTGTGGAATTCATGGTGCTACTATTGTTGGTGGTGTAATGAGCCCCGTTTGGTTGTCTTTAATGGATCAAAACCGAGTTGCTTTTCAAGCTGGGCAAGATGTACCAAATACAATTACGGCACAGTTTTTTGACTTATGGATTTATATGGGCGGTTCTGGTGCAACGCTTGCTCTAGTTGTCGGAATGTTACTATTTGCACGAAGTCAACAATTAAAAAGTTTAGGGAGATTGTCAATTGCACCTGGTATATTTAATATTAATGAGATGGTAACTTTTGGTATGCCGATTGTAATGAACCCACTTTTACTAATTCCATTTATATTAGTTCCAGTTGTGTTAACAATTGTTTCTTACTTTGCAATGGAATGGGGATGGGTCGCACGTCCGAGTGGGGCCGCTGTACCTTGGACGACACCTATTCTTTTTAGTGGATATTTAGGATCGGGCGGGAAAATTTCAGGTGTTATTTTGCAACTTGTTAACTTTGCGCTAGCATTCTTCATTTATTTACCGTTCTTAAAAATATGGGATAAACAAAAACTGGCGGAAGAAAAGGGGGAGTAAAGAACTAAAATGGATACGATAGAGACGAAAGCTTTTCATTTAATCTTGCATGGGGGAAACGCGAGAAGTTGTTCAATGGAAGCAATTGATTGTGCGAAGCGTGGGGAGTTTACAGAAGCTGAAGCTAAATTACAAGAAGCACTAGAGGAATTAAAAGAGGCGCACCGTGTACAAACGGAGCTTATCCAGAAAGAAGCTGGTGGCGAAAAGACCGAAGTTACTCTTTTAATGGTACACGCGCAAGATCATTTAATGAATGCAATTACGGTGAAAGAATTAGCAAGTGAGTTTGTAGAGTTATATAGGAAGATGTCGGTGGATGAATGAACCTTGCTTATGCAAGGTTTTTTTATCTCGAATTAACGGGCAGTAAAACTCTCACTAATTAAAATTTCATTTTATGTATGTGCCTGTACCATCAGTGGAATGTTCATCCCACTGATGGTATTTACAATCCTCCTTTTTTCGGATGAGTAAGAGTTATAATTAATCGGCAGTAACAATTTCTCCTATACCACGAATTAATCTTTTTATATGCATCCGTTCCGGTTTTAATATATTTACGATATAATCAATCGCTATTTGTGGTTCAACGGTTGTACCGCAAGTATAACAGTCAATAGCTGCAAAATTTTGTTCCGGGTAAGTGTGAATGGAAAGATGGCTTTCTGATAATAGCACTAATACAGTAACACCATATGGCTGGAACTCTTTTTTACTTACGTTTAAAACATGGGCACCAGAGTAATCTGCAGCGTTAACTAAATGGTATTCTAAAAAGTGAATATCATCTAATAGGGAAAAATCCACTCCCCACAAATCTACTATTATATGCTTGCCAAAAGTAGAATATTCCATAAGGCAGCACTCCTTACTATAATATCGTCAAAACTCCATTTCTGTTTTGTAACATTGATGTAGGATAAGGTTCGATTCTGAATTTATAAGAGCATGGTTACGTTGTTCTAGATGTTCTTCTTTAAATTGAAATAAAGGAAAAAGAATAGCAGGCAATGTTCGAGGAGTTGGTACTACATATAATTGCTCAATTTGATTGAGTACATGTGCAGAATTAGCAGCAATATGAAATCCCCAGTCAGTTCCGAAAGAAGGAACGATTGTATGATAGCTTTTTACAGTTAATCCAGCGTGTTCAATTGTATTACCGATACTCCAATATACTAGAGGTGCATCAGCAGGTGAATTAGATTGACAGACGAAAGCACCATCTTCTGTTAAGAATGTAGCTATACGAGCAAATAGTTCGCTTGTATATAAAGTACTTAACAACTCTGTCGCTGGGTCTGGAAAATCAATAATGATTACATCGTATAAAGATGAAGGTGAATTTAGAAATTCTTTTGCATCGCATACGTGCACGTTCACGCGATTATCAAAAAAAGCATTTTTGTTTAAAGATACTATTTCTGGAACATTACGTGCCATATTAATCATCGCCTCGTCTAAATCAACAAGGTCTACATGTAGTACAGTTTCATATTTTAAAACTTCTCGCAGGGCAAGGCCATCGCCACCGCCTAATATGAGAACACGTTTTGGATCAATTACTTTTGACATAATTGGATGTACCAGTGCTTCATGATAAATTTGCTCATCGACGGAACTGAATTGTAGTTGCTTGTCCAAATATAAACGGATATCGCTAACTTGTAACAAATTAATATTTTGATAACTACTTTGTTCCACAAATAAATTTGTATGTTCGCCAGCTTGTATTTCCTTTAGAGAAATTTCATCCCATATATCTAAGTTGTGTGAATCTGTGGGTACTATGACTACATTTTCCGATTGTACTGGATTGTCTTGCTTGTCCTGCTTATCTTCTACCTCCTGCTGTTCAAGTTCAAATTTGTCAGAGTCTAATTCAGAACGCTTTTCTTTTTTATAGCTTGCAATTCTATAAATCTTTATTTTGCTTTGTTTTCTATGTTTTGGCATAGGAATCCCCTTTAGAATTGTGTTATTTTATTCTACTCTATGTAATTTAATAGAGTTTGATTGGACAAAGGATGATTGGATGTGTATGTATTATTTTTTGTGTAGTCTTTAATTAATTTAGCCGTAGTAGTGTGTCATTATTAAACACACTGCTATTTTTTTACAACACAGAAGCGTATAAGTATTAAAACACTAGTTAATAAAGCTTAAATAAGCCTATTAGGATGAGGAGGAGGTAAAATTGGCATACTAATTGCTTATGTAAATATTAGAAATTCTGAATTGGTGTTAAATGTAAAAAAATAAAAAAATATATTGAAAAAATGTAATTATGTGCTAAAATTGTAAATGTAAGTAAAATAAAAAGCGGAAAGGAGGAGAAAATCATGTCATCAAATTTAAAAGATTTTGATTTAAATGTAAAAGTAAGTAAAGAAAGTGCACAAGCAGGCGGGAATTTGTATATTACGCCAGCGACACCAGCGATCGTTACAGGAATTGCAGCGGGTCTAACAAGTGTAGGTTCAAATGGAACAGAAGATGGGAAATGTAGTATGAGAAGATGCTAGTTATTAAGAGTAAATAGTGGATTTAGAAGTGGAATAAAATCTTATTACTCGTATAGTTAGAAGGAAAAATATTTAGATAAAAATGAAAGTGCTTACAAAACAAAGGGGGAGAAAATTATGTCATCAAATTTAAAAGATTTTGATTTAAATGTAAAAGTAAGTAAAGAAAGTGCACAAGCAGGCGGGAATTTGTATATTACGCCAGCGACACCAGCGATCGTTACAGGAATTGCAGCGGGTCTAACAAGTGTAGGTTCAAATGGAACAGAAGATGGAAAATGCAGTATGAGAAGATGCTAGTTATTAAGAGTAAATAGTGGATTTAGAAGTGGAATAAAATCTTATTACTCGTATAGTTAGAAGGAAAAATATTTAGATAAAAATGAAAGTGCTTACAAAACAAAGGGGGAGAAAATTATGTCATCAAATTTAAAAGATTTTGATTTAAATGTAAAAGTAAGTAAAGAAAGTGCACAAGCAGGCGGGAATTTGTATATTACGCCAGCGACACCAGCGATCGTTACAGGAATTGCAGCGGGTCTAACAAGTGTAGGTTCAAATGGAACAGAAGATGGAAAATGCAGTATGAGAAGATGCTAACAATTGGAATTCATATAATATCGTAAGGTGATTTTAATTAAATTAAAATAAGAATTGTTTATGTGTTAGTTAATAAAGGGCTCATCAGAATGGGCCCTTTACTATCAGTGTTAAAGTGAGGATTAGAAAAATAAAACACTTATTTTAACTTTTCTATTCTGACTTTTTCATTGGTGGCTCAAATGAAAAATAGTAAAACAATTTTATTAATTTAAATGAGGTGTATCATATGTCTAGTAAGGAAAAAAAATATAAATGTCATCCGTTTTTTGCTTTTCGTACGCCGTTAAATCCATTCAATGATTATTTTGATTTAATAGAAACTAACAAAGATAAGACCGAATATTTTCTGAATGATGTATTTTTAAATGATAAAAGATTTCAGGAGAGTATTTTAATATCATCTAAATCTTTATATCAATCTTTAGTGGAAAGTAAGTTTAAATATAATGATAAGCAGCTTAGCTCATTGCTGAAATATTATATAAGAGACGCAACTCGGACAACACCCTATGGATTATCAGCAGGTATTAGTAAAGGGACATTTTCCAAGAGAGAAATGTTAAATGTTGGAGAAAACTCTAGCGTTAAAAAAATAGCTCGACCGGATATGGAATGGTTATTTAAGGTCATAAAAAAATCTGAAGATGTTATAGGGTTAGACTTAAAAGTAAAGATTAATAATACAATACTAAATCAAGGTTATAAAAAATTAAATACGTGGACTACGTATTTTCAGAAATCCACTGAGGAAACGAAAAAAATAAATAGGGAGGTTAGTATAGATAAGACTAAGGCTGTTCAAATGGTATTTGATAATGCAATGGAATTTATTTCGGTAAGAGAATTAATACAAAAATTAGAAGCATGTTATGAAGATGTTCCTAAGGAAATTTTCACAGGTTTTATAAACAGTTTAATAGATAAAGAATTTCTTATAAGTAATTTAAGGACTAGTTTGGTACATAGTGAACAATTTGATATTTTTGTTAAGAAATTAAATGAATATAAAGTTAGTGAAAATTATTTTACTCAATTAATTGAAGTGAAAAATCAAATAGAAGAATATAATCAATTGGATATTGGGGACGGAATTGATTGTTATCAAAAAATATTAAAAAAGATGGAATGTATGGAGGAATGCAAAAATTATTTACAAGTCGATATGTATAACAATGAGAATCAAATTTCTCTGAATTATAAAATGAAGGACCAGGTTGAAGATTTAGTAGGTTTTTTATCCACGTTTGCTGACTTTAGTTTATATAATTATATAGAAAAATACAAATTGAAATTTTTGGAGAAGTATGGATATAGAGAGGTACGATTACTTGAGGTAATTGATGAAGTATCTGGAATTGGTATGCCAGAAATTGATAATAATTACTATGAACCATATATAGAATTCATGAGTAATGAAAAAGAGCTTAAAGAATATATGCTCAATGAATTTGTTGATTGCATAGAGAATAAAGGAAATGAAATTCGAATTTCGGAAAAATTTATAGAGCGCTATAAAAAAAATAATGATGTAAACGGAAAAAATTTGCCAAGATCTACAGAAATTGCCCTTTTCCCTGTGAAGGATGTGGAAGACAAATATATAGTGAGCCCTCTATTTGGGAGTACGGTAGCTGGAGAATCTCTAGGGAGATTTATAAATTTATTTGCAGATAAAAAAAGTATGCTTAATCAATTAAAAAAAGCCGATGTTCCTGATGGTGAAATAGAAGTAGAAGTAACATATATTCCTCAAAAAGGTCGATTAGGTAATGTTTTAATTTGTGAAACTTTCCGAGATTATATTTTGGAGTTCGGTACTAGTGGTGTACCCTTAGGGAAAGAAACCTTTGATTTAGATGATATATATGTAAGTATTTATGAAGATCAATTCTATTTCAGGTCATTAAAATTAAATAAAAAAGTAACGTTTAATATAAATAATAAGGTTAATAGATATTTAAGCCCACCACTGCTAAGATTTCTTATTGATGTAAGTAAGACAAGAAATAAAAATATGTTTACCTTTTTTAATGCTTTAGACAAAATTTCGAGTCAATATATAAGATTCCCTAGAATCTCATATAAAAATTTTATATTAAGTCCAGCTGAATGGCTTCTTGATTCTGTAGTATTTAAGAAAAATAATAAATTGATTAATAGAAGTGAATTCTATAATAAGTTAAAAGAATATAGGGAGAAACATTCGATACCTTGTATTGTATTTGCACAAGAGGGGGATCAAAGATTATTGCTTAATTTAGAAGATAAAGCCCATTGTGATTTATTGTACTCTTTATATAAAAAAAATGAAAAAATAAGATTAGTTGAGAATAATTTTAAAGCTGAAAATTTATTAATTGAAGATAATAGAGGAAATAGTTATTTAAGTGAATTTGTATTCTTTTTGGAAAGAAACACTTCAATAGATTCAGAGATTATTGAAGAAGCTGTCTGTTTAACAAAGGATCAAGATATTGTGGAAAGAAACTTTTTCCCCTTCTCGAAATGGTTGTATTTAAAACTCTATGTTCATCCCGATTTGGAAGATGAAATTATTTCTAAGTATATTTCTAAGTTTACTAATGACATGCTGGCTTCAAATCTAGCGCAAAAGTTTTTCTTTATTCGATATAAAGATTCTCGAAAACATTTGAGAATACGTTTTGAATTAAATGAAGGCGTTGATATGAATAACCTGCTAAAAAAGGTGTCTTTATTTGCTAAAGAACTTAAAAGTTTAGGCGTAATGGAGAATTTTAGTTTTGATAGTTATGAAAGAGAAATAGAGCGTTATGGTGGAGAGAATTGTATCGAATTAGCTGAAGAGTTTTTCTATTATGACAGTATGGTTGTAATGGATATTCTAAAGAAGATGGAATTAAAAGATATAGCTTTTGATAAGTTTAAAATTATAGTTATATCAATCTGTAAGTTGATGCATGATGCTGGAATTCCACTCGAAAAACAATTCGAGATATTAGATTCAGTAGTGGATAAAAATGCTTATAAGGATGAATTTAGACCTGTAAGAAAAGAGTACATGAATTTACTAAATTCAAGCGAAGAATGGAAAAGTTTAAAGGAAAGCGAAGAAGGTTGCCAATTATTAAATATTCTAGAACAAAGAAGGGCAGCAATAAAAAGATTATGGGATCAAATTGAACGTGATGAAGCAAAAGAACAACTAGCTAATACCAAAAGAAGGATTATGTTAAGTTTAATTCATATGCACTTTAATAGATTCTTCGGAATTAATAGGGAAGAGGAGAATAAAGGGACTGCTCTAGTTAGGCATTCTTTAAGTTCTATTCTAAATTATAGGAAAGCGCAGGGGAAAAATCTTGCGAACAAAATTTAAGGCCAAAGAGATATTTAATTCATTAAAGAATATTATCGATGTTATAAATTTAGTTTTAAAGTTTAAAAAAAAATATTTGATTATTAATATTTTTTTAGTAATTGTAATGGGCTTTTTACCTTTCATTAGTTTGATAAATACACAAACAATAATGAATACTATTCAATCTGGTGGCTCATTTAAAATCATTATTATTAGTATGGCAGTATTCGTATTAGTAGAAGTAATCAGTGAGATTATAACTTCCTTAAACAGTTACTATTCAACTGTGTATAGTGATTATTTAGCTTACGAATTGAATTTAGAGGTCTTAAATAAAACAAAACAACTTAATTTAAAGGAATTCGAAAATCCTAGAATATACGATCTGATGCAAAGAGCAGAACAAGAGGCGGGATTGAGGCCATTTAAGATATTAACCTCCCTTTTATCATTATTTTCAGCTTTTATTAAGTTATTTATGTCAATATCTATTCTTGCAATATGGCATTGGTGGATTTTGTTAATCGTGTTAGTTCTTCCAATTATATCAAGTATATATTTCTTTAAAATTGGTAAGGAAGAATTTTTAGTACATTATAATCGTACAAAATACGAAAGAAAAACATGGTATATAGCGCATTTGTTAACTAAAGATGTATTTATTAAAGAGGTAAAATCTTTAGGGTTATCTAACTTTTTGATATCAAAGTTCAAGGAGATTAGATATAAATTCTTGTTAGAAAATAAATTATTAGCAAAAAGAAGAGGAATATTCACGTTTATTTTCCAAATATTGAATATACTATTCACGAATTTTGTTGTTTTACTTGCCATATTTGAATCTTTTCTCGGGAAGATTTTAATAGGTAATTTAATGACTTACATTAGAACAACATCTATGGTAGAAGAAAATATGAAATTAATTATTAATCAATTTTATTCACTTCATCAAGATAGCTTATATGCATCGCAATTGATAAGCTTTTTGAAATACAAAAATGATGATGAGAAAAAGTGTGAAAATAAAATAATTATAGATGAGATTAAGAAAATTGAGTTAGTAGATGTGTCATACAAATATGCAGGAGCGAATTTTTATGCTTTAAAGGATATAAACTTGATTATTCACAAAGGGGATAAAGTTGCTTTAGTGGGTCAAAATGGTTCGGGTAAAACAACGTTAATCAAAATACTTATGAATTTATATACCGATTACACAGGAAGTATATATATTAATGATATTAATATTAAAGAAATTAATGTAGAAAAATTAAAAGAAAAGATGTCAGTGGTTTTTCAGGACTTTAATGAATACCAGTTCCAAATTAAAGATAATATAGGATTTGGTAATTTGAATCAAATTGGGAACAAAGAGTTGATATTGAAGGCAAGTAAAAACGCTGATGCACATGCTTTTATAGAGAAACTTCCACATAAGTACGAGCAACAAGTGGGACAATGGTTTGAAGATGGCATGCAGTTATCTGGTGGTCAATGGCAAAAATTAGCTATTTCAAGAGCTTTCATGAGAGAAGCAGACTTTTTTATCCTAGATGAACCAACAGCGGCATTAGATCCAATATCAGAATTTAATTTATTCAAAAATTTTTCAGATTTAACAAGAGATAAGATAGGTATATTTATTACACATCGATTTATTAACGCAAAATTTACTAGCAAAATAATTGTTTTAGAAAATGGAGAGGTTATTGAAAATGGTACACATGAATCTTTAATGGAACAGAATGGTCAGTATGCAATGTTATATAATTTACAACTTGGAAAGGTAGTTAATACTTAGATTTTTAGTAAGTATAGGAGAGCTATGAACAATATTATTTGAGTATTTAAATGGGAAAAGAGGGGATTAAATTGAAAAAGATACTTTTTTTTACACATAAGCATGTAAGCCACATAAATCCAATTCTTCCTGTTATAAGGAGATTAAAGCGAGAAGGATATGAATTATACTGTATATCTGTTTTAGAGCATAAGGAGAAAATTGTAAATGCAGGGGCGGAATTTATTGAATATCCAAAGGACTTTTATGAAACTAGATATGAACGAGAAAAAATGATTTTAGATGAGAAGAATGCAGTAGATTTGACTGGAAAAAAGGACTTGACGTTATTTAGATACCTCTTAGTCAAGGATATAATGAGCGTATATAATTATGATATTAATGATAACATGAATATTTTAGATATTTTAAAGGAACTTAAACCAGACGTTATTTTTAGAGATGCAGTTGATATAGTTGGTAAAGAAATAGCTAGATTGTTGAATATTCCGTGCGTTGGTTATATTACAAATAATCTTTATTCAAAAAGGTTATTCGATAAAAATCCTAATTATTATTATTCACACTTTTTAAAAACTATAGAATGGGAAGAAGGAATCCTTGAGAATGAATATAAAAATGTTTATTCTAATGCAACTCAGATATATGCAGATGTAGCAAAAGAATTCAATACATTCCAGATTCCAGCATATAATCAGTTTGATCCAGATGAAAGATATAATGTCATTTTTTCAACAGATTTTCTTCAGCCTAAAGAGTTGAATGTTAATAATAAATATATTATTGTTCCACCTAGTTTAAATAACCTTCGTGAAGAGGTAATAGGTGAAGAAGAAAAAGAATTAATACAATTTTTAAAAGGAGATCAAAAGGTAGTATATGTTGCTACGGGTTCCTTTCTTACGGCACCAGATGAATATTATTTAGGGATTATAGAAGCATTTAAAAATACAGAATATAAACTTTTGATTTCCTGGAATAAAAATGAGGATGAGATTAAGGGGTTTTTAGGAAAAGAATATTTCATGAAAAATTTAATGATTCGGAGATATGTACCACAAAAATATGTGTTAAAACATTCAGATGTATTTATATCTACCGGAGGATTTAATAGTATCTTGGAATCAATATACCATCAGGTTCCTATATTGGTAGTTCCCATTTCAGCTGAACAAACTTTAAATGGATTATTAATAGAAGAATTAGGCCTAGGATGGACCATTTATAAAAGGCGTGAAAACTATATTACTACAGGTGAAATGCTACTAGATTTATTGAATAATGATAAGTATAAAAAAAATATGAATTTATATAAAAATAAATTATGCGAGACAAATTCCGAGCAGATGTTAAACAAAGTTGTTGATATGTTAAGGAATATATGAGTAAGCAGTTTATATGTCCATAATTAAAAGTACTTAACTTGAAAGAGGGTAGTTATGAGGGTTTCTGTTGATATAAAGCAATATATAGATTTTGAAAAGAAATTAAATCACGATTATATAAAGAATAAGCATACGAATATACCAAAAGAAGGGGTATTCAATAAAGTGCAGTTTATATTAGATTATGCATTATTTAGTGGTTATTTAGGCATTACTATGGAAGAAAAATCTTTACAAGAAAAGTATATGACAAGATCGGAAGAGCTTTTAAAAGACATTAATTTATTAATTAAGGACATTAATCTGGGGCCATCGGCATGGTATGGTTTTGCTAGAATTGGTTATTTAGCTAATTTATTATCTAATAAAGGAGAAAATTTCGGTAAATTTATCGGACAAGTTAATGAAGTGGTTTTACAACAAACAACTATAATGTTAGATCATTATGAGAAAGAGAATAGCGTTACAGTTAGGCATTATGATTTATTCCATGGATTGAGTGGTATAGGGAGATATTTAATAAAATATAAAGAAGATAAAGCTGTTCAGTGCGTACTGAGAAGATTAATTAAATATTTAGTCCGACTTTGCCAGGGGTTAGAAATAAAAAATGTAAATTTAAATCATTATTATATTTCAGGAGAAAATATTATAAACCTTGATGATAAGAACGAATTACCACATGGTTATTTAGATCTTGGTTTGGCACACGGAATTGCAGCTCCTTTATGTTTTTTGTCAATTTCTATATTAGAGGAAGTTGTAGTTCAAGGACAAAAAGAAGCCATTAAGAGCCTTATGAGCATATATAAAACTTTTCAAATTGAAGAGGATGGATTGGTGAGATGGCCTAAAATAATCACATTTAATGAAGATGGAGAGTTAATAAAATCTTCCGGTTATAATATAAGACCGAGTTGGTGCTATGGAGAATTAGGGATTGCTCGTTCACTTTATATTGCTTCGAAGGCTATTGAAGATAAAGCAACAGAAGAATTTTCGAAGCGATTGGTATTAGGTTTAACTGAAAAGAAAATAGAAAAATTGGGATTTAATTGCCCGACACTTTGTCATGGTTATGCCGGAGCTTTTCATATTTTAAATTTATTTTATAAAGATACAGGGATTATAATTTTTGATGAGTATTCAAAAAAAATTATGAGCAAGATAGAGTCCTATAGAAATCAAGATAGCATTTATTTATATAAGAAATATGATTTTGTTGAAGAATTAGGAGACGTACAAGAAATAAATTCACTTTCAATATTGGAAGGAACGATGTCTATATTAATGTCGAAACTGTCATATGAAAATGATATAGAAAATGATGTATTTTCGCAAATGCTAATGTTGAAATAAGAATTCTATAAAAAATAATTAATAAATAAAATAAGACATGTTTTCCTAGTAATTTTAATAGGTAAACGTGTTTTATTTTATTTATTAACAACACAGTGTGCTCGAATTTATTGGATTAATAACACACTGGATAGATTACTATAAAACACATACATATAATATGCAACACACATATATAGGATATAAAACACAGTATAAGATATATTATAAAAAGCTTGATTTAAAGCGGAGATTAAAAGTTGGCACGCTACTTGCATTAATAATTAGCGTAAAGAAAAATAAATAAACATAAATTTTTTATACTACACAAGGGGGATTTTCGAATGAATATTTTATTATGTTGTTCAGCAGGGATGTCTACAAGTTTACTAGTTACAAAAATGGAAGCGGCTGCAAAAGCTCGCGGTCTAGAAGGAAAGATTTGGGCTGTATCTGGGGATGCAGTAAAAACGAATATCGATCAAGCAGATGTATTATTACTAGGACCACAAGTTCGTTATATGCTTTCTTCAATGAAAGCGCTTGCTGATGAAAAGAATGTCGGAGTTGATGTTATTAATCCAATGCACTACGGCATGATGAACGGAGAAGCAGTTTTAGATCACGCGTTAACACTTAAAAAATAATTAGGGGGGAAGTAAAATGCAACGTTTTATTGCATTTATGGAGAAGTACATGGTTCCGATTGCTGGTAAAATCGGATCGCAACGTCATTTGGCTGCGATCCGAGATGGATTTATTGCAGTTATGCCACTTATTTTAGTTGGTTCGATGGCAGTATTGGTTAATGGTTTACCAATTCCGGCATTCCAAGATTTTATGAAAGATTTATTCGGTGAAACTTGGAAACAAATTGGTGGTGGCATGTGGACAGGATCTTTCGGGGTATTAGCTCTGATGGTTGCAGTTACTACAAGTTATAACTTAGCAAAATCTTATGGCGTTGATGGATTGTCAGCAGGTATTATTTCGTTTGGTGCATTAATTATTCTTACACCAACAACACCCAAAGAAGCTGGAATAAATATGCTTTGGACAGGCGCACAGGGTTTGTTCGTTTCACTTATTGTTTCCATACTCGTAACGGAGATATTCCGCTTCTTTGTTCAAAGAAACATTACAATTAAAATGCCAGATGGTGTACCACCGGCAGTAATGAAATCTTTCGCTGCATTAGTTCCAGCATTTGTGATTTTAACGGGTATTGCAAGTATTCAATTAGCAGTGAAACTAGCAGGTACAAGTGTTCATGAGTATATCTTTAATACGTTACAAGTCCCATTACAAGGTTTAGCGGGTACGTTACCAAGTGCAATTGTTATTGCATTATTAGTACATGTACTTTGGTTCTTTGGTTTACATGGTCCAAATATTGTTGGGGGTATTATTGAGCCACTTTACTTACCGGCATTAGAGAAAAATATTAAGTTATTCCAAGATGGTACATCTGCATTTGATGTTCCAAATATTATTACAAAACCATTTTTTGATACTTTCGTATATCTTGGTGGTTCTGGTGCAACATTAGCATTCTTAGTTGTTGTATTAATTGTAGCGAAAAGTGCACAATTACGCGGTGTATCTCGTCTATCGATTGGGCCTGGCGCATTCAACATTAATGAACCAGTAATCTTTGGTACACCAATTGTTTTAAATCCAATTTTATTCATCCCATTCGTATTAACACCTGTTGTGTTAGTTATTACATCTTATACAGCAATTTACTTAGGATGGGTACCAAAAACAGTAGCGATGGTTCCATGGAACGTTCCACCAATTATTAGTGGATATCTTGTAACAGGTTTACATCCTTCTGGTGCGATTTTACAATTGTTCAACTTTGTTATTGCAATGGCGATTTACTTCCCATTCGTTGTCGCATGCGATCGCTCAGTTATCCGTACAGAAAAAGCTGCACAAGGAAATAACAACTCTGTACCTATGTAACATAATAATTGTTCTCAGAGACAACATGATCTGTGAGAACAATTACCTTTATATCATGTTCAAAAAGATGAAACACATCTGCAAGAACACCAAACTATCATTAATAAATTAAAACTTTAATAGAGATGTTCAAACTGAAGGGGTATTTAAATCGGTTGAACCATAATAGAGAGGGCGGTAATTATGATGACTACAGCAGAACAAATTCCATTCCAATTGATTTTAAATAGTGGCAATGCACGAAGCTTTGCAATGGAGGCACTTCAATTTGCCAAACAGGGGAAAATGGCAGAAGCAGATGAAGCGATGGTAAAGGCGAAAGAAGCGATTAATGAAGCGCATCATTTCCAAACAGAGCTCATACAATCAGAAGCAAGAGGAGAAAAAACAGAGATTAGTGTTCTTTTAATTCACGCACAAGATCATTTAATGAATGCGATTACAGTGAAAGAATTAGCAGCAGAGTTTATTGATCTTTATAAAAAGCTTGAAGCGAAAGGGGAATAAAGCATGACTGGAATTAAAATTGCTACAATCGGCGGTGGATCTAGTTATACACCAGAGTTAATTGAAGGATTTATTAAACGTTATGATGAGCTTCCTGTTCGTGAAATTTGGTTAGTAGATATTGAGGCAGGAAAAGAAAAGTTAGAAATCGTTGGGAACTTAGCGAAACGTATGGTGAAAAAATCAGGTTTACCAATTGAGATACATTTAACACTTGATCGCCGTGAGGCATTAAAAGATGCTGACTTCGTAACAACACAACTTCGTGTTGGTTTATTAGAAGCACGTGCAAAAGATGAAGCAATCCCGTTAAAATATGATGTAATCGGTCAGGAAACAAATGGTCCTGGTGGTTTATTCAAAGCGTTGAGAACGATTCCTGTTATTCTAGATATTTGTAAAGACATGGAAGAGCTCTGTCCAAATGCATGGTTAATTAACTTTGCAAATCCAGCTGGTATGGTAACAGAAGCTGTCCTTCGTTATACAAATATTCAAAGAGTAGTTGGTCTATGTAACGTTCCAATCGGAATTCGTATGGGTCTTGCAAGATTACTTGAAGTAGATGCGAGTCGTGTTCATGTTGATTTCGCAGGTTTAAATCATATGGTATACGGACTAGATGTATATTTAGATGGCGTAAGTGTAATGGACCGTGTGTTAGAGCTTGTAACAGATCCAGAAAAGCAAATTACGATGGAAAATATCGCAGCGCTTAACTGGGAGCCAGACTTTATTCGAGGACTTCGTGCGATTCCATGTCCATACCATCGTTATTACTACAAAACACGTGAAATGTTAGAAGAAGAAAAAGAAGCTTCTGTTGAAAAAGGTACACGTGCAGAAGTAGTAAAACAATTAGAAAATGATTTATTCGAGTTATATAAAGACCCGAACTTAGATATTAAACCACCACAATTAGAAAAACGTGGCGGCGCTTATTATAGTGACGCAGCATGTAGTTTAATTACGTCTATTTACAATAATAAAGGTGATATCCAGCCTGTTAATACACGAAACAACGGAACAATTGCAAGCTTACCACATGATTCAGCTGTTGAAGTGAACTGTATTATTACGAAAGAAGGTCCAAAACCAATTGCAGTTGGAGATCTTCCAGTACCAGTTCGCGGTTTAGTACAACAAATTAAATCATTCGAGCGCACAACAATTGAAGCTGCTGTTACAGGGGATTATCATAAGGCGCTGCTTGCTATGACAATCAATCCACTTGTACCATCAGATAAAGTTGCAAAACAAATTTTAGATGAAATGTTGGAAGCACATAAAGAATATCTTCCACAGTTCTTTAAAAAGGTAGAGAAGTAAAAGCGGCGCTATTTAGCCCGCTTTTTTTATTCTATTAGGAGGTATTAGGATGATTAAGTTAATTGTAAATGCAGATGATTTCGGTCTTACAGAGGGTACAAATTATGGCATTATTGATGGACATATAAATGGACTTGTAAATTCAACGACAATGATGATGAATATGCCAGGAACAGAGCATGCGGTACGCTTAGCGAAAGAGTACAACCTACTCGGAGTAGGCGTACATCTCGTATTAACAGCAGGGGAACCACTTCTTGGAGACGTACCATCACTTGTAGGTAGCGACGGATCGTTTCATAAACAAAGTGTTGTAAGGGAAGGGAATATAAATCCAGAAGAAGTTGAGAGAGAATGGATTGCTCAAATTGAGAAGTTTTTATCTTACGGATTAACACCAACTCATTTAGATAGTCATCATCATGTGCATGGTTTACCGATTTTACATGATGTTCTAGAGAGATTAGCGGCTAAATATAATGTTCCGATTCGTCGTTGTGAGGAAGATAGAGCGGTGCATCCATTTTCTGATGTGTTTTACAGTGACTTTTATGCGGATGGTGTGACGGAAGATTACTTTGTGAAGTTAAAAGAAAGAGTACAAGGTGAACAAACGGTAGAAATTATGGTTCATCCAGCTTATATTGATCCAGAGCTTGTGAAGCGTTCTTCTTACGTAATGAATCGTGTGAAGGAATTGCGTATTTTAACAGAGAGTGAGTTGCCAGAAGGAATAGAGCTTGTGAGGTTCTAATAGAAAAAACGACGGCTACATCATGCCGTCGTTTTTTCTATTTATAAAATGGACAGAATATATCCGCCAAAGGCCCCGATTATAACGATAACCCAAGGTGGTGTTTTCCAAAAAGCGAGCAAGCAAAATAGAAGAGATGCAAAAACAAAATCTACAGAGTTCATAATTGTGCTTGTCCAAATAGGATCATAAAAAGCTGCTAGTAAAATACCGACAACAGCTGCATTGACTCCAAGTAGTGCGCCTTGTATGAATGATATTTTTCTCACACTGTTCCAAAATGGTAAAACACCAATAACGAGTAAGAAAGCAGGGAGGAAAATCGCAATTGTTGCGAGTATTGCCCCAAGCGTCCCGTTTAACACTGCTCCTATATACGAGGCGAATGTAAATAGTGGTCCTGGTACTGCTTGTGTTAATCCGTATCCAGCTAGGAACTGTTCTTTCGTCATCATGCCGTTTTGTACGAACTCGCCTTCAAGAAGAGGCAGCACGACGTGTCCTCCTCCAAATACAAGTGCGCCAGAGCGATAGAAACTATCAAATAAAGCGATGTAATAAGAGAACGGTCTTAATATCGGTAGCAGTAGTAATAGTCCAAAGAATAAGACGAGACAAGAAACTGCTATCTTTTTTGAAATAGGTACTTTTATATGTTGAGATTGGCTAATTGGTTGGTTGCGATATAAAAACCAGCCGATAAAGCCACATATTATAATGAGGATGACTTGCGTCCAACTATTTGGCCATAATAAGGCGATTGCGGCAGTTACAATCGCAATCGTCGCACGGTTGCGATCTGGAGTTAACTTTTGCGCCATTCCCCATATGGCATGAGCGACAATAGCGACTGCTACAAGTTTTAGTCCATGAATCCAGCCAGCACTCCCAAGATCGAACTGATTAAGGAATGAGGCGAAGAAAACTAAAACAAGGACAGACGGTAAAGTGAATCCAATCCATGAAATAATAGCTCCTAAAAGCCCGCCCCGTAATAATCCAACCCCCATACCGACTTGACTGCTGGCAGGACCAGGAAGGAATTGACATAGCGCTACTAAATCTCCATAGCTTCGTTCATCCATCCATTTTCTTTTTTGCACGTATTCGTGGTGAAAATAGCCGAGATGAGCGACAGGACCGCCGAATGAAGTAAGTCCTAATTTAAATGAGACGAGAAAAATCTCTAATAATGTGTGAAAGGTGTGTTTGTTTTTTTTCAAAATAACCTCCTAGAATGTTTTTGCTATGTGCATTATACAAGAAGTGGTAAAGCAAAAGGAACAAATCTAATGTAAAGATTTTGTGAATCTTTTCTTTGTAATTAAAATTGAAAAAGTCATAAATGATTATGTCTAAACCATAAAGTAGTAGAAGTAGTGCTGGGAAATTTATATAAGGAGAATGCCTTATGACAACACATTTCTTTGCCAGGTTAACAGGTAAGAGGGAAGTGCCTCCTGTAAATACAGAAGCTTTTGGGGTAGCAGAGTTTATTTTTAGTGATGATTTAACGAAATTGCATTACAGAGTAATACTAAAAAATATAGAAAAGGTTACATCGTGTCAAATTCATTTAGGGAAGTCTACTCAAATTGGTCCTGTTGTTTTATATTTGTATGGTCCACTGGAGCAAGGGATTAGCTTGAACGATGGAAGTATTACTGGTGTAGTGAATGTGGAGGATTTTGAGGGACCTTTACAAGGGAAATCATTTGTACATTTACTTCAAGAAATTATTCAAGCAAATGTATATGTTAATGTTCATACGAAATCACAAAAAAGAGGAGAAATAAGAGGGCGAGTTAGAAAAGTAAAGAAGTAGAGGAAAAGGCTGTCCATATGTTGGAACAGCCTTTTCTCATTATATAAGGTGCTAGTTTTAGCGATTATTGTCGGTAAATCGATATATTTTGAAAATCGCTGATATAATCTGAGTTGCGCCGATATATTTCAATAATCGCTGATATAACTCACGTTACGGTCGATATTTTTAAAAACTGCCTCGATTAATTTTTCACAGGTTGATTTTTAATAAAGAAGTCCATAACGTAAAATACTTCGTCATCTGGTATTTGTATTTCAAATGTATTTTCAATTGGTTGCAATGCTTTTTTTACTTTCATATACATCCAGTATTCATCTTGTCTCCTTTTCTCCTTATCAGGATGAGGGAGAAGGCTTTCTCCTTTTTGGAGACGGTCAACCATACAGCTCATATGCAGAATAACACCCATTAAGCTATCAGGAGTTAGCTGTAAGGAAATTAATTCTTGGATTGTATTTAATGCGTAACGAATTGTTTTGATCAGTAATGCCCCATCGTTACGTTGCATTTGTTGTTCAAGAATATCCGCCATTTTTGCATATGTTTCTTCATACGTAATTAATTCTTGAATGGGCTGAATCGCTGTGTAGTTTACGATGTCTTGGAAATGATATGTTAAGCACGGCACTTGCACATCGAAATTCGTGACGATACAAATGATGTTACGCTCTTTTTTTATGTTCTCGATCATTTTCGTTAAATCTTTTTCATGGACGATACTAATCGGAATAATTTCAATTAAGTCTTTATCAAATCGTAAATAGTTCTCTAACATTTTTTGAATAGCTAAAGCACTTCCTTCACCAGTTAAACAAGCTGTTAAAATAACAGATTTCATTGGAGAGAGAGGTTTTTTCTTTTCTTCTTGTACGTTTAAGTAAAATGGTGTTAAATTTTTTACTGTTTCATACAGCGCATCTAATGAATAACCGAGCTGAGCTTTTCGAGCTGCTTCTAGTGCATGTGGTGTGCTCGTCATCGAGAGAACACGTACAGGGATTTTGAACTCCGTTTCTAATATGTCACCGATATAAGCAAGTGACCCCATATCGACAAGTAAGAGAAGCCCATTTACATTTTGTAGTGTTTTCATATACACTTTCACACGTTCCAAGAAATCTTTCGGTGATTCGTGTAACGGCATATCAATACCGGTTACTTCCTCAATGCCGAGAAGTTCGTTTGCAACGTTTGCCATTTCAGTTGCGATGCCATTACCGTGTGCTAATATTAATACTTTTACTTCTGTTTGTGAGGCAGGAATTGGATCAACAACGAAGAACATTGTTAAAAAGCCAGCTTCATCAATAGGCATTGTTATTTGTAATTCTTCCTCCAGTAGTTGAATGCATTGCATAGCTACGGAAAAAGCTTCTTTATATTTCGTACGAATTTGATTTAATTGTGGGTGATGTATTTGTTTTCCGCTTTGTAAACGTTGTAGAGTTGTCTGTACATGTAAACTTAAAGCGAGAAATACTTTTTCATCAAACGTCTTAGATAAATGCTTTTCAGCAAGTTCCGCTATTTTTTCACATACGGAAACGATATTACGATCCACAATTTTAAAAACATTTTCATGGCTTGTTTTTTTTGATATTTGGTTAAAATATTGTACGAAAAAGCTTTGAACATCATTTTCTATTAGTAATTCTAATTCTTCCTCTTCAATACCACGTGCTTGAAGTTCTTCGTATTTATAGTCAATATAATCGTAAATAGAAGAGCGTTTTTCATCTTCTGTTTTATGATTACTCCAACCTTCCTCACCTGTAAATACAAATGTTTCATTTGGTATTTGGTATAAGTGACGGCTCTTCCTTTCAATGAACAACCCTTCTTTCATATACCAAGGTAAATCTGTACTTGAAACATAGACAGAATCACGTTTCTTTGTGACCAAATCAGAATAGGCTTTCGCACAGGCAATTTGAACATCTGTTTTTAATTGACCAATGTTATTGGGACAATTGTAAAAGACGAAAGCACGCATTGCATTTGGGCTAACGTGAATGTCTTTTCGCAGACGAATTGCTTCATTTGTGAAAAATAGCTGTAGTAAAGCAAAGCGCTCTTTATGTGTACGCTCACGAAGTGGTGGCAGCGTAACAGTCATCGGTATACGTCTTGTAAATGTTTTTAATAAAAAGGAATTTGGTTCTTCTGTTGTTGCAGTAATGATTAATACTTGTGCTTTACGTTCGTTCTCTGTTTCTCCAAGGCGGCGGTACACTCCGCGGTCAATAAAGGTGAAAAGCATTTCTTGTCCCTCTGGAGGTAGGCGATGTACTTCATCTAAGAAAAGAATTCCTTCATGTGCTTTTTCAATTAACCCTTTTTGATCACTTGCTCCTGTGTAAGCTCCTTTTTTAATCCCAAATAACTGTCCAAGTAGTAGTTGTGGATTGTTTGCGTAATCAGCACAGTTAAAGACGATAAATGGTGCATTTTTGGGAAGCTGTTCAACTTCAATTGCATATTCGTGCATTAAAGAAGCAAACATAGACTTTCCGACCCCTGTTTCTCCCAGTAGTAAAGTATGCATACCGTTTGGAGGGTAGAGAATAGAAGCTTTCGCTTTTTCAATTGCGATTTTAAGGCTCGTATTTTCAATTGCAAATGTATCTAATGAAGTTATGTCTTTTGAATGCGTTTCCAACGAAGTGTTCGTTTCTATGTAAAAACGAACAGGTCGCGTATTTGTTTTTAATAACCGTTTATCTTTTACAAGTTTGTTTAAGTCGCTACTTACATTGGCGCGATCTAGTTGTAGAAATGTAGCGAGTTCTGATGCGGTTACACCTTCTGTATAATTTCCTTCTTGTATTGCATTAAAAATGAGATCTATTCGTTTCATTTCCATTCACCTCGAAACTTCATCACTATTTAAAATTTTACACAAAAATGGGAAGGGTGGGAAGAGAAAAATAAAACAGCTTTAGTCTAGAAGTACTAAAGCTGTTACAATCTTGTGTCTTTCCAAAAATTTACCTCGAGATGAGAAGATGGATTATAGGGAAGAAGTTTGTATCCTTGTGACTGTAAATAATCAATTACTTTTGGCAGTATTTGTACGGTCACACTCGAATCATGCATTAAAATAACTTCGACTTGTTCATCACTTTGATTACGCACTCTTTCGAGTATGGCAGAAGGATTATCATAGCTTTTCCAGTCATAAGTATCAATCGTCCAATCCCACATTTTATACTGGGCTGATACAAGTGCGTCACGGTAATTCTTTTTTAAGTAAGGCATACTACCATATGGAACGCGAACGAGATGTGTATTTAATTTCGTAACTTGCTGGACAATACTTTGTGTTTGTTCCATTTCTGCAATTAAAGTGGAAGGGTCACCAGTGTAAAGGCGTTTTACATCATGTGACATGCTATGGAGCCCGATATAATGTCCTTCTTTAATTAATCGTTGCATCGTTTTTCTGTAATGCGGCACTTTTCCGCCAATAACAAAGAAAGTTGCTTTTCCATTCTTTTCTTTTAAGATGTTTAAAATTTGCGTCGTATATTTGTTTGGTCCGTCATCAAATGTTAAGTACGCAATTTTTTGTGTAGGAGAAGTTGTTTCAGTATTTGGATGATGTTCAGCAGGAATAACGGTTGTTGCTTCAGTATTAGATGATGCGTACGTAGTAATTGTTAAGAATAAAATAATACATTGAAATACTCGCTTAATCATAACATTCACCCTCAGTTTGACAATCAAGATGTAAAAAAACTTGATACTTTTCTTATTATGTATATCTTTCTCCAATAGAGGAACTCTCAAACAATCTATATTTTGGAAATATAAAATAAGGAATAAAAAATAGCATCCTAAAGGATGCTATTTGAATATTTCATAATGGTAAAGGCTATACTACAATTAGTCTTCGCGTTTTTTCACTTTTTTATAAAAGGAAATAAGTGGTTTGTAACGTTCATGTACAAGCCCGATTATTTCAGCAATGATTTCTGTGAAGAAAATCAAAGCGAAAAGAAGAATAATGGATAACCATAACGTTGCACTAGTGAAAATAATGGCATTTACACTAAAGAAAATACCGAATGCGTATATAATTAGTACCGTTTTACGATGAGAGAATCCCATTGCAAGTAAGCGGTGATGTAAATGCGATTTATCTGGTGCTGAAATAGGTTTTTTATTTACGATACGACGGATGATTGCAAATATCGTATCAAATATAGGTACACCTAAAATGATAATTGGAACGATAAAACTGAATAACGTTACACTTTTGTATAATCCAAGTAACGATATAACAGAAATACAGTATCCTAAAAATAGTGCTCCTGTATCTCCCATGAAAATTTTTGCTGGATGGAAGTTGAAGAATAAAAATCCAATTGTACTTGCTAATATAATTAATGCGAGTGGCAAGATAATAGCTGTTCCAGTACCCCATGGGCTAGTGAAGGCCATATATGCTAGCGTTGCAAGTACGATAGATGAAATACCAGCAGATAATCCATCTAAGCCGTCAATTAAGTTGATTGCATTCGTAATACCTACAAGCCAAAATACTGTAATTGGATAAGCAAGCCATCCAAGTTCAGTATCCCCAAGGAATGGGATATATAATACTTGCACTAATAATCCACTTTTTACAATCATAATGGCAACTAACAGTTGTCCACCGAATTTTACTTTCGCAGATAACTCGTACATATCATCTAAAATTCCGATGATTACAATGATAATCGCACCTAGTGTTATCGATAACATTCTTTGCTCATATAAGCCGCCGACAACAAATCCTACAGCTACACCAATAAATATTGCTAACCCGCCAAGACGTGGCATAATCTTTTGGTGCACTTTACGTGCGTTTGGCTTATCTGTCGCTCCTATTTTAAAAGCTAATTTAATAACTAAAGGAGTAACGACGAGTACAGTGATGAAAGATGCCAAAATGGCATAAATCACTTGTGAGTCCATTAATACCCCACCCTTTATATTCTAACGTAATTTTTTTTTTTTGAAAATATATTTATCTGAAAATTATGATGTTTATTTACAGGCTCATAACATATGGTATCACAAAAAGATTAGAATTCAATCTTTTTTTCTCTTTACGGTTAATGGAAGCGGATAGAATATATGACAATTGTATATAGAATGTTGCATCATATGAGAAGGTTAATCGTACTGGACTTTGGAATATGACATTTCCTTTTTTTCTTCGATAGTGAATACTTTTAGTTCAGTATTATAAGTGTTACACGTAGAAATGAGTAAGTTTCATGTTAAAATGTGGGAATTTATCTCGCGTCAACTAGTAGCCCCATTCCTACTAATTAAAGTTTCACTTTATCCCGCATTAACGGGCAGTAAGACCCCCATCTCAAAATTCAGCGAAGCAAAGAAGTTAGGTGGGGATCAACTGCCCGTAAAAGCCCCACTGATTAAAGTTTCACTTTATATTATAGTGCATTTAATTTTACAAAAACTTTAAAAAAAATAAGGGGAGTAATTCATATAATGAAGAAGGAAAAGGGTTTTCTCATTTTTAATGTGAGAGGGGGGAGCACAGGGAGAATTCTGTATTTCATATCTTTTCTATTGTAAATTCCTGTGCGAAAAGGAAATGAAAATTACGATAATAGGTACTGGATATGTTGGATTGATTACAGGAGTAGGATTGGCAAAGTTGGGGCATTCAGTTACATGTTTTGATATAGATGATGAAAAAATTAAACGAATAAAACAAGGGGATTTACCTATTTATGAGGTTAGATTACATGAATTAATAAATCATGCATATAAGAATAATGCTTTAATTTTTACATCAAATAAAGAAGAGGCATTTGATGATGTAGAGTTTATATTTATTGCAGTTGGAACACCATCTTTATTAGATGGGACGGCGGATTTAACGTATATTCAGAGTGCTTGTAAAGATATTGGATTATATGCGAAGAACGATATTATTGTTGTTACGAAAAGTACAGTTCCAGTAGGTACAAATGATGTAATGAAGGGATGGATTGAGGGGAATTTAAAAGGGAGGCATACAGTACATATCGTATCGAATCCAGAGTTTTTGCGTGAAGGTTCAGGTATTTATGATTTCTTTCATGGAGATCGTATTGTAATTGGAGCGGATAGTGAGGAAGTAGCAAGAAGAGTAGAGAGTTTGTATAGCCAATTATGCTTAGAAACGTATGTTACAGATATTAAAAGTGCAGAGATGATTAAATACGCATCGAATGCCTTTTTAGCTACAAAGATTAGTTTCATTAATGAAATTTCAAATATATGTGAGAAGGTAGGCGCAAATGTATTGGATGTTGCCAAAGGGATGGGAATGGATAAGAGAATTGGTGCATCTTTTTTAAATGCGGGCATTGGATACGGGGGATCGTGTTTCCCGAAAGATACGAAAGCACTGGTGCAAATTGCGGGAAATGTTGCTCATGATTTTCGTTTGTTAAAAGCGGTCATTGAAGTAAATAATAAGCAACAGCTGCTATTGATTGAAAAAGCGAAAAAAGTTATGAACATGAATAAAAAGCGGATTGCAGTTCTTGGCGCGTCATTTAAACCGAATACGGATGATATTAGAGAGGCATCATCTCTTATTATAATAGAAGCATTACTTAATATAGGTGCAGAAATTGTTCTGTACGACCCAAAAGCAATTCAATATGTGAAAAATATATTTGGAGATGCTATACAATATAGTAGATGTATAGATGAATCGATTAGAGATGCGAGTGCGGTTTTTATCGTAACAGAATGGGAAGCTATTCGAGTGTACCCATTAGAAAAGTACGTACAACTTATGAGAGAGCCTATTTTATTCGATGGGAGAAATTGTTATACTGATGAAGATGTTAAGAAACAAAAGATAGATTATTACTCGGTGGGCAGAAAAAGTATTTGTAATAGAAAAGTTTCTGTTATGCGTTAAAAAGGGATGTACTCATGCATATTTTTATATGTCATAATAGAAGCTGTAATTAGTGAAAGAAAAGAGGCAATCACATGACTGAACGTTTAAAAGTAATGACAATTTTCGGGACACGTCCAGAAGCAATTAAAATGGCACCTCTTGTATTAGAGTTGCAAAAACACCCAGAAAAAATTGAATCGATTGTGACTGTAACAGCACAGCATCGCCAAATGTTAGATCAAGTATTAAATATCTTTGGAATTACGCCAGATTTCGATTTAAATATCATGAAAGACCGCCAAACTTTAATTGATGTTACAACACGCGGTTTAGAAGGTTTGGATAAAGTAATGAAAGAAGCGAAGCCGGATATTGTACTTGTACATGGTGATACAACAACAACATTTATTGCAAGCTTAGCTGCTTTTTATAATCAAATTCCAGTAGGTCATGTTGAGGCGGGCCTTCGTACGTGGGATAAGTATTCTCCATACCCAGAAGAGATGAATCGTCAATTAACAGGTGTAATGGCGGATCTTCATTTCTCACCAACAGCAAAATCAGCAACGAACTTACAGAAGGAAAATAAAGATGAGTCACGTATTTTCATCACAGGAAATACAGCGATTGACGCGCTGCAAACGACTGTAAAAGAAACATATAGTCATCCTGTACTAGAGAAACTTGGAAATGATCGTCTTGTACTTATGACAGCTCACCGTCGTGAAAACTTAGGTGAACCTATGCGTAATATGTTCCGTGCAATTAAGCGTCTTGTTGATAAGCATGAAGATGTACAAGTTGTGTACCCTGTTCATATGAACCCTGTTGTTCGTGAAATAGCAAATGAAATTTTAGGTGAACATAATCGTATTCATTTAATTGAGCCGCTAGATGTAATTGATTTCCACAATGTTGCAGCTCGTTCATACTTAATGTTAACGGATTCTGGTGGTGTACAAGAAGAAGCTCCATCACTTGGGGTACCAGTTCTTGTTCTTCGTGATACAACAGAGCGCCCTGAAGGTATTGAAGCAGGTACGCTGAAATTAGCAGGAACAGACGAAGAGACAATCTTTGGTCTTGCAGATGAGTTGTTATCAGATAAAGAAGCTCATGATAAGATGGCGAAAGCATCTAACCCTTACGGTGATGGTCGTGCATCAGAGCGCATTGTAGAAGCGATTTTACAACACTTTAATAAGTAAATAAAAAAGGCCCAATCGGATAGATTGGGCCTTTTTGTTACGGCTGATTGCGCATAATCCACTCTGCATGAGCATTTGTAGAAGGTGGCGGATCAGTTGGTGTTTTATTTTGGTTTGTTTCTTTTTTTGCTTGTTCGTTAGAATTAGAACTTGAATTTGAATCAGGATTTGAGTTGTTTTTTGTAGTTGGATTTTTTGCTTTTTCCCCTAATTCTTTTTCAATTTCGTTACGCACCGTTTCTACACTGATTGGATCTGGAAGGAAGTAATAAATACCGCCTATCTTTTTGTCTTCGCCTTCAAGCTTTAACGTTTGCATTGTAGAAGGATCAAATCCAGAAAGTTTATTGTAAAGAGCAAGTCCGTCTGAAATAGGAATGTCGGTTTTTATATATTTTCCAACGACAGCTGTTAAATCTTTAATTTTAAATACAGTAGAGGTGGAGTTTAGTTTATGAGCAACAGCGGCTAGTAATTGTCTTTGTCTAGCAGCTCGACCATAATCGCCATTTGGATCTTGCTTTCGCATACGGACGTAAGCAAGTGCTTCTTCACCGTTTAAGTTTTGCTGTCCTTGCTTAAATTGAATTTTTTTGTAGTAATCTACGTCAGAGCGTTCCCAGAAATCGAAGGGTACGTCAACCGTAACGCCGCCGACAGCATCAACGATACCTTTAAAGCCTTGGAAATCAATTTTAAGATAATGGTCTACAGGAACTTTTAGAAAGCCTTCGACAGTTTTGATTGCCATTTCTTCTCCGCCGTAAGCATGGGCAGCGTTAATTTTGTCTTCCTTATTTTTACCAACAATTTTAACTCGAGAATCACGAGGAATACTCATAAGTGAAATCTTTTGAGTTTTCGGATTGACTGTTGCAAACATTAATGAGTCTGTACGACCATTTTGACCGTCTGTCGCATAATCTTCTATACCCATAATGAGAATTGTAAAAGGTTCCTTTGTAATTTCTACATCTTTGTTTCTTAAATCCGATTTTTCACGAGTAAAACCACTATACATCCCCATAAGAGAAGAGTAAGAATTTAACACATAAACTCCTATACTGCCAAATAAAAATGCGAAAATAAGGAAGAAGAAAAGTTTCCTTCTTCGCTTCTTTTTTATTCTGCTATTTTGGAGATGATAATAACGTTCTTCCATATATAATCTCCTTAGTTCGTTAGTTCATTTGTAGGGAAGTAATTCACTACATTAATCTTTGAAGGTGATAAAAGAGTTATGCTTAGATAACATCTTGTTCTAAGTACAACATATCTCCTTCTGTAATTGTACATTTCCCGTTTGTTAATTCAATCATCCAATCTGTAAATGCTTGTTTGCCGTCTTCTTCTACATACGTATCAAATGTGACATTTTCTAGATAATGTATATCTTTAATGGCATATTTTGAATTGCGTAATTCATTTTCCACTTTGCCAAGTAATGTGTAATCAATCTCGGTTTGCATCACACGCATTAGTTTTCGCTGGACAACACCGACATGATTAATGCCTTCGCTTGTACACTTTCCATATGCACGAATTAATCCACCTGCGCCAAGTTTAATGCCACCAAAATAGCGTGTTACGACAACGACGGTATCTTTTAGCCCACGTTTTTTTAGTACTTCTAGCATTGGTACGCCAGCTGTACCGCTAGGCTCGCCGTCATCATTTGCTTTTTGAATATGATCTTGTTCGCCAATTAAATAAGCGGAACAATTATGTGTTGCATTCCAATGCTGTTTTTTTATTTTTTGTATAAATTCTTGAGCCTCTTCCTCAGTCGTTGCTCGGCTAATATAACAAATAAATCTTGATTTTTGAATGACGATTTCGTGTTCGCCGTAGTCTTTGATTGTTAAATATTGTAATAGCACTTGTATACGCCCCTATCTATCAAAATGACTAGTACTTTCCATTTTAAAAGCGAGCCTTTTTATATTCAAACATTTTTTCTAAATAGGCTGAAGTTTTTGGTGAGTATTTTATCTTTTTGTTGTAATTTGTCGAGATGGTGAGTATAATTTCAACCGGCATTTCCCTGTATGGATGCACCATTTGTAGTTTTCGTGTAAAATTAGGAAATAAAACTTTTTATAAGGTAGGTACGAAAATGAAAATAGCTATTGTTACTGATAGTACAGCATATATACCGAAGCAAATCCGTGATGAACTCAATATATATATGATTCCATTAAACGTTGTGTTTGGAACAGAATCTTATCAAGAAGAAGCTGAAATTTCAGCAGATGATTTTTATGTGAAAGTACGTGAACAAGAGGAACTTCCAAAAACTTCTCAACCAGCAATCGGAAAGTTTGTTGAGCTATATGAAGAACTAGCTAAAGATTATGATGCAGTTATTAGTATTCACCTATCAAGTGGAATTAGTGGTACATATCAAACATCAACGACAGCTGGACAGATGGTAGAGGGTATTGATGTATACACGTATGACTCTGAAATTAGTTGTGAAGTACAAGGATTTTATGTGCGTGAAGGTGCAAGGTTAGCAAGTGAAGGAAAGAGTCCAAAAGAGATTATTGCTCGTTTTGATGAAATGAAGAAAACGATGGACGCCTATTTTGTAGTTGATGATTTACATCATTTACAACGTGGTGGTCGATTAAATAGCGCGCAAGCTTTCATCGGCAGTCTGTTACAAGTGAAACCAGTTTTATATTTTAGAGATAAAATCATTATTCCGTTTGAAAAGATTCGTACACGTAAAAAAGCATTAAAACGTATCATTGAAATTTTTGATGAGCAAGCAAGTAAAGGTGTACCTATGGAAGCAGTTATCATTCATGCGCAACGTGAAGAGGAAGCGAATGAATGGAAGAAAGAATTAGAAGCAAAATATCCTCACGTCACAATTCGTACAGGTTATTTTGGAGCTGTAATTGGTACGCACTTAGGTGAAGGTGCATTAGGTCTTGGATGGTATACGAAGTAATAAAGATATAAAAAGCTCTCTTTTTAAGAGGGTTTTTTTACGGGTATGTTACGTTTAGTTGACAAGTTAATATTTGGAAATGGTAAAATGTACGTAAAATAAAATAATGAGGAAAGTTTTATAACTTACTTTTTACAAGAAACTATATTATAATAGAAGAGAGGTGAAACATATGGAGCATAATTCTTGTTTATGTCCAAAGTTTGAGTCAGCTTTTACTCTGCTTAGTAAGAAGTGGACTGGCTTAATTATTAAATCTTTGCTTGAAGAGTCGAAACGTTTTAGAGAAATCGCAGATATTATCCCAAATATGAGCGATCGTATGTTGTCAGAGCGTTTGAAGGAATTGGAAAGCGAGGGCATTGTAGTTCGTAATGTCTATCCAGAAGTACCAGTTCGAATCGAGTATGGCTTAACTGACAAGGGAAAAGCGTTAGAAAGTGTTATGGATGAGGTCCAAAATTGGGCTGAGAAATGGATGAAGTAGCATTTCATTTGTATTCGTATATTTAATAAAACGTAAGGGATTCCTTACGTTTTTTCTTTGTTTATAGAAGTAAGAAAAGTATGCAAATTTCTACACACACATACAAAAATATACGAATTTTGCGCTAGAGCTACATATAATATTACATTTGTTTTACAAAAACGTAACATTAGCAAAAAAAATCCCGAATTATGGTATAAATTTTATAGGTTATATACGGAAAAAGAAAAAAGAAAGCGGTGTAAAAAATAAAATGAAAAAGCTAAAAATGGCATCTTGCGCATTAGTTGCAGGGTTAATGTTTTCAGGGCTAACACCAAATGTATTTGCAGAAGATAAAATTTCTGACGTGAAATCACAAATTAATACACAAAATGACACTTTACATAAACAACAACAAGAACGTGATGAATTACAAAAACAAATGAATGACTTAAACAAAACAATTCAAGGTTTAGATAAGTCTGTTCAAGAGAATGCTGCAAAGCTTGATGAAACAACGAAAAAAGTTTCTGATACTGAGCAATTAATTGAAAAGAAAAATAAAGATATTGCAGAATTACAAACGAAGATTGCAAAACGTGAAGAGTTATTAAGAAAGCGTTTAGTTGCACTTCAAGAACAGCCAAATACGAACGTTGTAACAGAAGTTCTTGTAAACTCTAAAAACGTTGCAGATTTAGTTGATCGTTTAACTTCTGTTTCTAAAATTCTTGAGTCTGATGAAGATATCATGAAAACACAACAAGAAGACCAAGCTAGTGTGAAAAAAGATGTTGCAACGGTAAAAGAGAAACAAAAAGAATTAAAAGAAGCACAAGCTCAAATTGAAACTGCTAAGAAAGAACTTGACGCTGAAAAAGAGAAAAAAGCAACAGCGGTAAACGATTTAAGCGGTAAAATGGATACAGTTGTAACTTCAATGACAAGTACGGAAGGTCAATTGAAAGAGCTTGAGAAACAAGCGTTACAATTACAACGCATTGCAGAAGAAGAAGCACAAGCAAAAGCTGCACAAGAAGCTGCTGCTCAAAAACAAGCAGAGCAAGCTGCTAAAGCTGCGCAAGCTCAGTCAGCACAAGCACCTGCAGAGCAAGCTGCACCAGCAAACAATGGTGGACAAGCTCAAAAAGAAGAGCCTAAAAAAGAAGAACCTAAAAAAGAGGAACCAAAAAAAGAAGAGCCTAAGAAAGAAGCACCTAAACAAGAAGAGAAAAAGCCAGCTCCAAATGTGGGTGGCGTAATTGGTAAAGCGCAAAGCTACTTAGGTTTACCATATGTTTGGGGAAGTGCATCTCCATCAAACGGTGGTTTTGATTGTAGTGGATTCATTTCTTACATTTTTGGTGTAGGTCGTCAAGACGTTGCAGGTTACTGGAACTCAGTTTCTAAAGTAGGTAGCCCACAACCAGGAGACTTAGTATTCTTCCAAGGTACTTATAAAGCAGGTCCATCTCACATCGGTATTTACGTTGGTAATGGCCAAATGATTCATGCTAGTGATAAAGGAATTGCGTACGGTGATATTAACAGCTCATATAACCAAAAACATTTCTTAGGTTACGGTCGATTCTAGGATTTATAAAAGAATAAAAAACGTGTATAAAGTCGATAGCTTACTATTTTATAAGTAGGTTATCGACTTTTTTGAGTTTTTACGGGATTTGAAGAAGGGTTTATAGTAGTGCTGGAGGTGATTGTCGATGCTAGCGGGGAAACAGTTGCTATTAGACGAACTTTCTTCAGATTTACAGAGGGAATTAAATGATTTGAAAAAGAAGGGAGAGGTCGTCTGTGTACAGGGTGTAAAAAAGAAGGCTTCTAAATATGTATGTCAGCGCTGTGGAAATATAGAACAGCGGCTATTTGCGTCGTTTTTATGTAAAAGATGCAGTAAAGTGTGCACATATTGCCGGAAGTGTATAACGATGGGGAGGGTAAGTGAATGTGCTTTACTTGTTCGCGGGATTGCTGAAAGAAAGAGAGAAAAGAATTTAAACTTGCTACGGTGGAGCGGAACGTTGTCTACTGGTCAGAATTTGGCGGCGCAAGGAGTTATAGAGGCTATTAAGCGAAAAGAATCATTTTTTATTTGGGCTGTATGCGGGGCTGGGAAAACAGAGATGTTGTTTTACGGTATTAACGAAGCGCTTCAAAAAGGAGAAAGAGTTTGTATCGCAACGCCGAGAACGGATGTTGTTCTGGAATTAGCACCGAGATTACAGGAAGTATTTCCATATATAAAGGTAGCGGCTTTATATGGAGGGAGTGTGGATAAAGAAAAAGATGCAGTACTAGTCGTTGCAACTACGCATCAATTATTGCGTTATTATAGGGCGTTTCATGTCATGGTTGTAGATGAGATAGATGCTTTTCCATATTGTGCAGATCAAATGTTACAGTACGCGGTAAAACAAGCGATGAAAGAAAGAGCGGCGCGTATTTATTTAACTGCGACTCCAGATGAAACGTGGAAGCGAAAATTTAGAAGAGGTGAACAAAAAGGTGTTATTGTTTCTGGACGATATCACCGTCATCCTTTGCCAGTTCCTTTATTTTGTTGGTGCGGGAATTGGAAAAAAAGCCTCATTCATAAAAGAATTCCTCGAGTTTTACTACAGTGGTTACAAACGTACTTAAATAAAAAATATCCTATTTTTTTATTTGTTCCCCATGTGCGATATATAGAAGAGATAAGCCTGTTGTTAAAGTCATTAAACAAGCGAATTGAAGGTGTACATGCAGAAGATCCGGGTAGAAAAGAAAAAGTAGCGGCTTTCAGAAAAGGAGAAATCCCATTATTAGTTACAACGACAATTTTAGAGCGAGGCGTAACAGTAAAAAATTTGCAAGTAGCGGTTTTAGGGGCGGAAGAAGAAATATTCTCAGAAAGTGCACTCGTACAAATTGCGGGCCGAGCAGGGCGGAGCTTTGAAGCACCGTATGGAGAGGTCGTTTATTTTCACTATGGTAAGACAGAGGCGATGGTGCGCGCGAAAAAACATATTCAAGGTATGAATAAAAATGCGAAAGAACAAGGATTGATCGATTAATGCATTGTTTACTTTGTGATGAGTGTTTTGTAGAAACGGTTAGTTGGTACAATTTTTTTGTAAAGTGTCATAGAAAATATATATGTGATAGATGTGAGCAGAAACTTTCCTATATTATAGGAGAAATTTGCATGGAGTGTGGGCGGCCTTTAGAATATGTTCCTGCCTCATTTCAAGAAGACGGTATTTGTATAGATTGTCTAAGGTGGATGAAAGAGGCGAAGTATCGTTCTTTTAAAAACCGTTCGTTATATATGTATGATGATGAGATGAAAGAAATAGTAGCGCAGTTTAAGTTTCGGGGGGATGCAGAGTTAGTGCGCATTTTTTATCGTCCTTTTCGAAGTTTATTTCAAAAGTATTTTGCTAATGTTTCAACCGTTATCGCTGTTCCGCTTAGTAAGGAAAGGGCAGTTGAACGTGGTTTTAATCAAGCTGAGTTATTAGCAACTTGTTTACCTGTCAAAATTTCTTATCCATCATTAAGAAGAAGGGAAACAGAAAAGCAAAGTAAGAAGACACGTAAAGAAAGGGTGTCAGGAAGCAATCCTTTTTATTTTCAGGGAGAAGAGATGTTTTCTGGGCAACATATTTTACTCGTTGATGATGTGTATACGACTGGAATTACAGTTAGGCAAATCGGAAGTTTGTTATATGAAAGAGGGGCAAGGGAAGTATCTAGTTTGACACTTTGTAGAAGTTAATATGGCAGTGTCGAAAGGGATAATAAAAAGGCGATAAGTCTTCTTTGACTTCATATGTTGTCATTCGTTATAGTCAAAATATGGGGCGAATGCCCTGATTTTTAGAGTGAAGGGAATGGAATGAACATGCAAGGAAGAGTGAAATGGTTCAATGCAGAAAAGGGATTTGGGTTTATTGAGCGTGAAGATGGTGACGATGTATTTGTCCATTTTTCTGCTATTCAACAAGATGGGTATAAGTCATTAGAAGAAGGGCAACAAGTAGAGTTTGACATTGTAGATGGAGCACGTGGACCACAAGCAGCTAATGTTGTGAAACTGTAGGGGATATTGTTTTGGGAAGAGAAAGCTGCGTTTGTGGCAACGTTATATATATGTAGTAGAACCTCTTGTTTTTCGCAAGGGGTTTTTTGTTATAGGGTAAGTTGTCAAAAAGTTGTTTCTTTTCTGTAACGAATTGTCCACAGTTACATTCGTTATTCACGATGTTAATAGGATAAAATAAAGATAGAAACGATGCATCTTTTCATTTCAACAAAAAACGATAAAAAAATCGCAATTCCACTAATTTTTTAAAAAAAGTTAGAAGGAGTTTTTAAGCCAGTGTCGAAATTATAGTACATAGGCTTGAAAGGAGGAATTCATCTATGAAATTCAACATTCGTGGTGAAAATATTGAAGTAACTCCAGCATTAAAGGAATATGTAGAGAAAAAACTAAGTAAGTTAGAGCGTTATTTTGATACATTCCCAGAGATTAAAGTTAATTTAAAAGTATACTCTGACAAGCAACGTGTCGAGGTAACAATACCATTTACTGATTTATTACTTCGTGCAGAAGAAACTAATAGCGATATGTACGCTGCTATCGATTTAGTAGTTGATAAACTTGAGCGACAAATTCGTAAACATAAAACAAAGGTAAATCGTAAGTTACGTGAGAAAGGTTCTGTGAAAACGAACTTTATCCTTCCAGAAGCAGTAGCTGTTCTGGATGCGGTAGAAGAGGATGAATTAGAACTTGTACGTACAAAACGATTCGATTTAAAACCGATGGACGTTGAAGAAGCGATCCTACAAATGGATATGCTAGGACATAATTTCTTCGTCTTCACAAATGCTGATACAAATGAAACTAATGTTGTATATGGCCGTAAAGATGGGAAATACGGTTTAATCGAAACTAAATAATAATTCAAAAGCGCAGCCGAAATGGCTGCGCTTTTTTGTACTGAGATTTTGAATGTGATTATCTCCATAAGTATGTACTTGTTAGGAGTATACTAATTTTGTTTAATTTAACAATATTTTATAATTGTAAATAAAATATTAAGTTTTCTGGAATCAATTGATAGTGTATTTTGCTTTTGTTATCTTTAAATCGCATTATATAGATTTAATTTGTTTCTTTAGTAAAAAAATAAAATCGATATAATGCTACAAATTATCGGAGGTGCTTTTAGTGAGCATTAAGAAAAAAAGTCGTTTTATGTTTGGATCTGTTTTATCGTTAGGTATTTTAGCTAGTACTTTTGCTTTAACCGAACCTGCTAAGGCTGATACAAAGGATGATCATGTAGAATTTACCTTTAGACTTTGGAATGCATATGATTTTACTAATGCACGTCCTAAAGAGACACCTACTTCTATGTATATGCGTGTAAAGAGTAGTGAGAAGGGCGGTGGTTCTTTTAACGTTTGGACAGAAGCTGATAAAAATAAAGGTAAAGGTAATAGAGATTGGGTAAATGTTTCAGGTGAGTCGGGTAAGCATGAAGGAACGGTGAAACCAGGTAAAACGTATCTTTTCCAAAATTACGCATATGAAAACTATGGAAAAAATGTACCTGTGAGATTTGGTGGTTATTCTAGAGAAAATAATGCTTATCCTACTGCTTGGAGTCCTGATAGTGTAAGACCGAGTGGACCTTACACTGAATATTGATTTAGAAATTATAAATTGAAATTATTTATTGTGTAGTACTAGAAAAAGTCGTATAGTTCCGAGTCTTGATTATACGGCTTTTCCTGCTATTTCATTTTTAAAATAGGAGGAGTTGTAATGAGGTTTATCTCAAGATATATTTTAGTTTGTTTTTTTATATTGAGTATTAGTTTCTTAGTTTCTTGTCAAAAGAAAGTAGATGAACCGATTGTAAATATTGAAGATACTTTAACGGAAAAAGATAATTTGAAAAGTATTCAGTTACAAGAAATTAAGAAAAATACTATTGTTGAACAAGTGTTTTTAAAAAGTGAAAATGGTCATGATTTCTTTCAAGGTCAAATAGAAAGAAATGATAGCTTAATAGAGGATAAGCTTTCAAATAAAAAATTAAAGTCAGGAGTTATACCAGAAAATTATTATGTTTTTTTAACGGGTGTGACGAATAAGAAAAAACCAACGTATCTTTTGGGACGGATTGAACAAATTGATGGAAAAATAATTCAGTGGAAACAAGAAGTTAAGAGTGTAAAAAGAAAAGGTACAAATGATGTTTATCAGTATGAAGTTGAGTTTCCTAAATTTGAAGGAGAGAGAGCAAATGTTTCTTTTCGTTACATTTGGTTAAATAAAGAAAATAAATGTTATGGTGTTGCGGATCAACTGTTCATATTAAAAAAGATTTAAATTTCATTAATGCTTTATGGAGGAGTTGTAGATGAGTTACTTTTTAGGAAGGATTTTAAAAGGTAGGATGTTTTGGTTGTCTGTATTTATTATGTTAGTAATTGTCATTGCTCAATATATTGCTATGTGTGTAACAACGAAAGGATTTAATGATGCTGGGATTATAAAGGTATCTCCATATTTATCTAACATTTTACATTTTAATAGATTACCATTTTATAGTGAATTTTATCTACTTATATTTCCTATGATTTCTGCAATGGCTGTAGCTGGGATTTATAGAATTGATAAAAATTATGGATTTATTTATCCTGTCATTTCTAAGATGGGAACGCGTCATTATTTTAGATTACTTTATTGTATTAATTTTATAGTATCTTTTTTTATTATAAGTGTCCCTTTACTATTTCATTTTTATTTATATGCGATGACTTATCCGACAGTTGCTCCGCATCCGATATTAAATTATATGGCGGCTACTGTTTCACCAACAGCTCAATTTAATACGGTTTATTATGAGTATCCTACTTTATATTTTCTAATGTATGTATTTTTAAATAGTTTATACGGTGCGGTTTTTTCGAGTTTGGCTTTATCAATTTCGTTTTTTATAAAACGAGTTTATTTTATTTATTTAGTTCCATTTGTTTTACATATTTTTTGGCTTGGTATTGGAAAAGGGATTCTCAATCCTAAAGATTATTTAATTAAAGATTTCGGCTTTTTTGAATTGCAAATTTTTCTTAGTGTCCTGTTATGTATTTGGTTTTGTTCTGTAGTTCTTTATTTACGGGGGAGTAGGAAGCATGTTCTTTTATAATGTAATGAAAGAAACTATAAGGATGAAATATGTTGGGGTAAGTATTCTCTTTTTACTTAATCTTAGTATCATTGGTTGCTTGTTCAATTATTTTGAACAGGGCATTGTAAAAGAGAAAATGAACGAATTGGAAACTTTGTATAAGGTTATGTCGTTTTATAATTTGTCGACTATATTTATTCCTTTAATAATTGTTTTTTCTGTATATTCTATGTCGAATTTTTTTAGTATTTATGTTGTTTACAGAGTGAATAATGTATTGAAATTAGTTTCCATATATTATATAAAGTTATTCGTTTTTGTTTCCTTTTTTGCTGGGAGTATGATTTTACAGTTGTTTTTGATGTCAAATAGGATGGCTGTAACTAGTGTTGATGTAAATTATCCATTATTATTTTGCATCCAATTATTTGCGAGTGTTTTTATATGTATGATAAGTGCTTTATTGCAATTATTTTTACCTAGTTTACTTGTAATAATATGTATGATTACTGCTGTTTTATTAGATAGATTTATATTACATGGATTTTTATTTACAAATGCTTTTTATATAAATGTGTTTGAAGATGCTACTGGTTTATTTATACGCTTATTTGGCTGTTTTTTTATCTTTTTTATAAGTGTATGGATTTTATCTAAAAAAAGTTATATTTCTATGAATGATGAGACAGAGGTGATCTAGTTTACATTATGATCTTATATAATTTGTTAAAAAGAGATTTACATGTAAGGTTTCGAGATTCCAGCAAGATAATGGCTTTTTTATTCTTAATTTACGCTATTATTGCAATTGCTTTTTTATACAATCAGCCTCTTAGTAATGGTAAAGAATCTGTATTAGTAGATGTTACCTTTTATCGATTTTTTCATGGAGTAGACTTTGTGGATTTATCTTATTTTTATAAGGAGGGGCGATTTTCTATTCCTTTTTATTGGATATTCTTTCAAATCACTCCTTTGTTGCTTGTAGGGAATTTTGCTTTTTCAGATATTCAACAGAATGGTGTTTATTTATTTCCTCGTGTTAAGAAGAAGCATTTTCTGTGGTTAACGAAAATGCTATCTTTGTTTTTTTACATAGTTTGTATTTGGGTTGTTATGTATTTTATTTGGTTTACGGTGTACTATTTGCTTACTTTTGGCGAGAGTTCTTTATATAGTCAATTTTCTTATAAAATATTAGGTACTATGCTAATTCAAATAATTATAAGCTTTTTATTAGCTTTGATTTTTGAGTTTTTAACGTTTTATATACCAATAACTATTGTTTTTGTACTAATGTTGTTGTACCTGTTTTTGTCTATTTTCTTTCATAGTATTTATTTTTTAGGCTCTTTTGTTATGCCAAATCGTTGGTATTTTGTTGATCACAGTTCAATTCAATTGACTTTAGGTAATAATCAATCTATTCAATGGAATGATTTACTCCTAATAGGGGTAGTAATTGTTGTTGTAATGATTTTATTAGGTAGTTTTTGTTTTAAAAAACTAGATGTGATAGGTGAATAATTTATGGACAATTATATTAAATGTGAATGTATGACGAAAAGATTAAAAGGAAATATTGTGTTAGATAATATTAATTTGTCAGTAAAAAAAGGCGAATTTTTAGTTTTGAAGGGGCATAATGGCTCTGGTAAAACGATGATTTTACGCGCTATATCAGGGTTAATGCGTTTGAATTCTGGAGTTGTTTATGTAGACAATGAAATAATTGGAAAACAAAGGCAATTCCCTGATTCTATGGGGATATTGATTGAATATCCAAGTTTTATTCCAGCGTATACTGGTTTTCAGAACTTGAAATTTTTATCATCGATTAATAATAAAATTTCTGATGAGGAAATTTATAATATTATTCAGAGGGTTGGACTTGATAAAACAGATAAGAGAAAGTATAAAAGATACTCTTTAGGTATGAAACAACGTTTAGGGATAGCGCAAGCTTTAATGGAACAACCAAAATTATTGTTATTAGACGAGCCAACTAATGCTTTAGATAGTGATGGGATAAAAGATGTTTTAGATATTTTGGAAGTAGAAAAATCTAAAGGAACGACTATTATAGTAGCTAGTCATGATGTGCATGTCCTGGATAATGGTATAGTAGATCGCATTGTACATGTTAATAATGGAAAGTTGGTAGATTAAGAGTGACAAGAAATCATGTCTTAATAATCATTGGATTGTGTCTGTTGCTATGTATATTTGCTAGTTTATTTAGATTTAAAACATTAAATCTAAATAATGAATCTTATAAAGTGGTAAAAGATGAATTTTTATCTAATAGAACTTTTGAAGATGGACAAGGAGTTACGTTTCATGCTCTTGATCCTCTTGATCCTACAAAAGTTTATGATCCTTATGAAGACCGTGAAGTAGTGACGTATGTTTTACCTTTAAATATTACAAATACAACAAATCGGGATATTAACTTGCTTAGTAATGAGTCTATTTCCGATACATTGTTTTATTCTAAAATAGGCGAGTTTTATAATGTAATTCCGTATGCAATGGAGTTACCTAAACAATATCAGTTTGATCCTGTAATACCTGCTGGTAAAACAGTACGAGGATATATAGGGACAAATTATTTTATAGGAGATGACCCTTATAAAAATTATAAAAACTTTTCAAATGAATCAACTAAGGTGAAATTTATTTCTTTTATGAAGGATAAGAAAGGGAAATATCATGAATTAGAAATACCAATAAATTAATAAAATTCGTGATTGATCCAGATATATTTTAAGGGTGTTTTTTGCTGTGGTTGAGTAGATCTTGCAACATAACAGTATCGTTTAAAGTCGGAGTTGTTTCGCAGGTGTAAGTATCTATGGATGCTGCACCTGCGGAATTTCCGACTTTTTGTAATTGTTCATTTAAAACTAATAGATTTCCTTCGATTATCCTCTTTTAAAGTGGGATATTTAATACGGAATTTGCAATAGAGGGATAGAGAAAAGACATATTAGTTTGTTGGAACAAATGAAATGAAAACTTTTTTGAATATAAGGCCTGACATTCGGCCGATTGTTGTCATAGTTATAAGACAAGTGTTACAATTATCATTAGGTATATACATTTTAGTTTTTTTAATTAGGAGAAAAATTGGCATAACATACATTTGATTTTTACAACGACTGATTGTAATAGAGAAAAAGAAAAACAATCGGAAGTTTTATTTTAATAAAAGAGGAGCGTATTTCCTATGATCGGTATTTTAAAAAAGGTGTTTGATGTAAACCAACGCCAAATTAAACGTATGCAAAAGACAGTTGAGCAAATTGATGCATTAGAGTCATCTATTAAGCCACTAACTGATGAACAATTAAAAGGAAAGACGCTTGAATTTAAAGAACGTCTAACAAAAGGTGAAACAGTAGATGATCTACTACCTGAAGCTTTTGCAGTTGTTCGCGAAGCGGCAACTCGTGTTCTTGGAATGCGTCCATATGGCGTACAGTTAATGGGTGGTATTGCCTTACATGAAGGGAATATTTCTGAGATGAAAACGGGTGAAGGTAAAACGTTAACATCTACATTACCTGTATATTTAAATGCTTTAACAGGAAAAGGTGTTCACGTTGTTACAGTCAATGAATACTTAGCACAACGTGATGCGAACGAAATGGGACAACTTCATGAGTTCCTTGGCTTAACGGTAGGAATTAACTTAAACCATATGTCACGCGAAGAGAAACAAGAGGCTTATGCTGCTGATATTACGTATAGCACAAATAATGAGCTTGGATTCGATTACTTACGTGACAACATGGTTTTATATAAAGAGCAGTGCGTTCAACGTCCACTTCACTTTGCTATTATCGATGAAGTCGATTCTATTTTAGTCGATGAAGCGCGTACGCCGCTTATTATTTCGGGACAAGCTCAAAAATCAACAGAGCTATACATGTTTGCAAATGCATTCGTTCGTACGTTAGAAAATGAAAAAGAGTATTCATTTGATGTGAAAACGAAAAATGTAATGTTAACAGAAGATGGTATTACGAAAGCAGAGAAAGCTTTCCATATTGAAAACTTATTCGATTTAAAACATGTAGCACTTCTTCACCATATTAATCAGGCGCTTCGTGCACACGTTGTTATGCACCGTGATACAGATTATGTTGTACAAGAAGGCGAAATCGTAATTGTAGACCAATTTACTGGTCGTCTTATGAAAGGTCGTCGTTATAGCGAAGGATTACACCAAGCGATTGAAGCAAAAGAAGGTGTAGAAATTCAAAATGAGAGTATGACGCTTGCGACAATTACATTCCAGAACTACTTCCGTATGTATGAAAAATTATCTGGTATGACTGGTACAGCGAAAACAGAGGAAGAGGAATTCCGTAACATTTACAATATGAACGTTATTGTAATTCCAACAAACAAACCGATTATTCGTGATGATCGTGCTGATTTAATCTTTAAATCAATGGAAGGTAAGTTCAATGCTGTTGTTGAGGATATTGTAAATCGTCATAAACAAGGGCAACCTGTTCTTGTAGGTACAGTTGCAATTGAAACTTCAGAGCTTATTTCAAAAATGTTAACACGTAAAGGTGTACGTCATAACATTTTAAATGCGAAAAACCATGCGCGTGAAGCAGATATCATTGCAGAAGCCGGTATGAAAGGTGCTGTAACGATTGCAACGAATATGGCTGGTCGTGGTACAGATATTAAGCTTGGAGATGATGTGAAAATCTTCGGTCTAGCAGTTATCGGTACAGAACGTCATGAAAGCCGTCGTATTGATAATCAGTTACGTGGTCGTGCTGGTCGTCAAGGGGACCCTGGTGTGACGCAGTTCTACTTATCAATGGAAGATGAATTAATGCGCCGATTTGGTTCAGATAATATGAAAGCAATGATGGATCGTCTTGGTATGGATGATTCTCAGCCAATTGAAAGTAAAATGGTTTCTCGTGCGGTAGAGTCTGCACAAAAACGTGTTGAAGGAAATAACTATGATGCACGTAAGCAGTTATTACAATACGATGATGTACTTCGTCAGCAACGTGAAGTTATTTATAAGCAACGTCAAGAAGTAATGGAATCGGAAAACTTACGTGGCATTATTGAAGGTATGATGAAATCTACAGTAGAACGTGCTGTTGCGCTTCATACACAAGAGGAAATTGAAGAGGATTGGAACATTAAAGGTCTTGTTGACTACTTAAATACAAACCTTCTTCAAGAAGGAGACATAAAAGAAGAAGAATTACGTCGCCTTGCTCCTGAGGAAATGAGCGAACCGATCATCGCGAAATTAATAGAGCGTTATAATGACAAAGAAAAGCTTATGCCAGAAGAGCAAATGCGTGAGTTTGAGAAGGTTGTTGTATTCCGCGTTGTAGATACGAAATGGACAGAGCATATTGATGCGATGGATCACCTTCGTGAAGGTATTCATTTACGTGCTTACGGTCAAATTGATCCACTTCGTGAGTACCAAATGGAAGGATTCGCGATGTTCGAGTCAATGGTTGCTTCTATTGAAGAGGAAATTTCTCGTTACATTATGAAAGCTGAAATTGAACAAAACTTAGAACGTCAAGAAGTTGTTCAAGGTGAAGCTGTTCATCCATCTAGCGATGGCGAAGAAGCGAAGAAAAAGCCAGTTGTAAAAGGTGACCAAGTGGGCCGCAACGATTTATGTAAATGTGGTAGCGGTAAAAAATATAAAAACTGCTGTGGTATTGTTCAGTAATATAGGGCGGTAGCTTTGGCTGCTTTGCAAACTTTTATATCAAAAATGTATAATTAAGAAGAATTAAACTCTCTCCGTAATAAGTGGAGAGAGTTTCCCTTGTTTTCATACGAAAGTAACAGCAATTACATAGAGGTGAAGGAAATGGAATTAGTAGAAATTAGACAGGAATTAGAGAAAATGGCTAAGCGATTAGCGGCTTTTAGGGGGTCTCTTTGACCTCCCTACTAAGGAGAACCAAATTGCAGAATTAGAAGAAAAAATGATGGGCGCAGGATTTTGGGATGACCAACAAGGCGCACAAGTTGTAATTAATGAAGCGAATGCGTTAAAAGACATGGTTGGAAGTTTCCGTCAGTTAGATGAGACGTTCGAAAATTTAGAAGTAACGCATGAGCTTTTAAAAGAAGAATATGATGAAGATTTACATGAGGAATTAGAATCAGAAGTAAAAGGCTTAATTCAAGAAATGAATGAGTATGAGCTTCAGTTACTATTAAGTGATCCTTATGATAAAAATAATGCGATTTTAGAATTACATCCAGGTGCAGGTGGGACTGAGTCACAAGACTGGGGTTCTATGTTGTTACGTATGTATACACGTTGGGCTGAAAAACGTGGTTTTAAAGTAGAAACGGTTGACTATTTACCAGGTGATGAAGCTGGTATTAAGAGTGTAACTTTATTAATTAAAGGTCATAACGCTTACGGTTACTTAAAAGCAGAGAAAGGTGTACATCGTCTTGTACGTATTTCACCATTCGATTCTTCAGGTCGTCGTCATACATCGTTTGTATCTTGTGAAGTTGTACCAGAGTTCAATGATGAAGTTGAAATCGAAGTACGTACAGAAGATTTAAAAATTGATACGTACCGCGCAAGTGGAGCGGGTGGGCAGCACGTAAATACGACAGATTCAGCAGTTCGTATTACACATACACCGACAAATACAGTTGTAACGTGTCAGTCAGAGCGTTCACAAATTAAAAACCGTGAGCATGCGATGAAGATGTTAAAAGCGAAATTATATCAAAAGAAACTAGAAGAGCAACAGGCACAATTAGATGAAATCCGTGGGGAACAAAAAGAAATCGGATGGGGTAGCCAAATCCGTTCTTACGTATTCCACCCGTATTCTCTTGTAAAAGACCACCGTACAAATACGGAGGTTGGTAACGTACAAGCAGTTATGGATGGAGAGATTGATCCATTTATTGATGCTTACTTACGTTCTCGCATCTAATAAGCGAAAAAAAGCCAACAAAATTGTTGGCGCATGCTGAGGATATAGAGGATATAAGGCATTTGATTTTATTTTTATAGATGAAGTAAAGAGGAAGAGAAGTTGGAAACGACAACTTCTCTTTTTGATGGGATTATATGTAGATTACAATGCTGTATATTGTTTTGTAAAAAGTAGAGAATAGTAAAATAGAGCGGTAATAGGGTGAAGATTTATATAGAACTTTTCTAATTTTCCTTTTAAAAAGGATTCTTTATAGAAGTTTTTTAAGTTGTTCACAGAATTGAAACAACTTATGAAAGCTTTATTTTATCAAGGTTCTCACTGTATTTTTGAGGAATATGAAATACACCTTAGTTTTTCTATATAAAGATAATGCTTATAATGAAAATGAGTGTGTTAGGAATAAAAAGAATATCAACAATGGGGAGCGATAGAAGTGAAAAAGAAATTGTTGGCTATTGCGCTAGGGACATCGGTTGTTTTTACTTTAGGAGCATGCGGAAATAAAGAAGAGAGTAAGTCTTCGAAACAGTCTGCAAGCACAGACAGCGCAGAACAAATTTTCCAAAGAAGTTGTGCTGGATGTCACGCAACAGATTTATCAGGGGCAACTGGACCTGATTTAAGAAAAGTGGGCGGTAAGTACGACGCCGCAGATATCGAAGAGATTATTAAAAAAGGCCGCGGTTCAATGTCACCAGGACTTATTCAAGGTGAAGATGCGAAAAAAGTATCTGAATGGTTAGCAGAACATAAATAAAAAAGGTGAAATGGGCGAGTTGATAATATATTCAACTCGTTTTCCTTTTTCTGGAATGTAACATAACTGTAACAAAAATGTATCCAAATTGGAAACCGTTTGATGTTACAATGGGGTTTGTAGAATTTTGCTGAAATATATTACATAGAGTGGTATTGCTTATGAGAAAGCATAAGTAAACTACCTTCAACAAGGATGAATAAGTGAAAATGAAGGATGTCTTTTATTTTCAGATGTACAGAAAAGTATTTCGAAAAAAATCATTAAGTATTGGGTGATAAATAATGATAAAAATGACGAATGTTTATAAGGAGTACCCGAATGGTATGAAAGCCATTGCTGGTCTTACAGTTAACATTAAACAAGGTGAATTCGTATACGTAGTTGGACCGAGTGGAGCCGGAAAATCTACATTTATTAAAATGATGTATCGTGAAGAGAAACCATCTACAGGATCTATTAATGTAAATGGACTTACTATCGAAACATTGGCAGAAAGAGACGTTCCGTATTTTCGTCGTCAATTAGGCGTAATTTTCCAAGATTTTAAATTGCTACCTAAATTAACGGTATATGAGAATGTTGCGTTTGCTTTAGAAGTAATTGAAGAAGAACCGGATGCAATTCGTGAGCGTGTAACAGAAGTTCTAGGTCTTGTAGGCCTTGAAGATCGTGCAGACGCGCTTCCAAGTGAGCTTTCGGGCGGGGAGCAACAACGTGTGGCTATTGCAAGAGCAATTGTAAATAGACCAAAGGTTGTAATTGCCGATGAGCCAACAGGTAACTTAGATATTGAAACAGCTCTTGATATTATGAATATTTTTACTCGCATTAATGAGCGCGGCACAACGATCGTTATGGCGACGCATAATGCAGATATCGTAAATACAATCCGTCATCGTGTAATCGCGATTGAAGGCGGAAAAATTGTTCGAGATGAGATTGAGGGAGGATACGGATATGAAGGCTAAGACCCTTAGTCGACATTTGCGAGAAGGTGTAAAGAATCTATCACGTAACGGATGGATGACATTTGCTTCTGTTAGTGCAGTAACAGTTACATTATTACTTGTAGGTGTCTTTTTAACAGCGATTATGAATATGAACCATTTTGCGACGAAAGTAGAGCAAGATGTAGAGATTCGTGTACACATTGATCCAGCTGCAAAAGAAGCGGATCAAAAGAAATTAGAAGAAGATATGAGTAAGATTGCAAAAGTAGATTCTATTAAATATTCTTCTAAAGAAGAAGAGTTAAAACGTTTAATTAAAAGCTTAGGTGATAGTGGAAAAACGTTTGAGTTATTTGAACAAGATAACCCACTTAAAAACGTATTCGTTGTAAAAGCAAAAGAACCAACAGATACAGCGACAATCGCGAAGAAAGTTGAAAAAATGCAGTTTGTCAGTAATGTTCAGTACGGAAAAGGGCAAGTTGAACGATTATTTGATACTGTAAAAACTGGTCGTAACATTGGGATTGCGTTAATTGCTGGTCTTTTATTCACAGCGATGTTCTTAATCTCTAATACAATTAAAATTACAATTTATGCTCGTAGTACAGAAATTGAAATTATGAAACTTGTTGGTGCAACAAACTGGTTTATTCGTTGGCCATTCTTGCTAGAGGGATTATTCTTAGGAGTATTAGGATCAATTATTCCAATTGGCCTAATTCTAGTTACGTATAATTCGTTGCAAGGTGTGTTTAACGAAAAACTTGGCGGAACAATTTTCGAGCTTCTACCATACAGTCCTTTCGTATTCCAATTAGCTGGTTTACTAGTGTTAATCGGTGCTTTAATCGGTATGTGGGGAAGTGTAATGTCAATTCGTCGCTTCTTAAAAGTATAAAAAGTTGCAAACATAATTCGTACAAGCTTATCATATAGTAGAAATAGGTAAAGGCATCACACACTGTGTGATGCCTTTTGCTACACCACCTGTGTGTTTTGGAAAGGGGAATTCCGCATTGAAACGTAGAGTTGCAATTATTGGAATGGTTGTTGCATTTTTAATTGGTGCTGGCGGAATGTTTGCAGGCATGTCTGTATTTGGGGTTAACCCATCAGAAGTAACGCAAACAATTTCGAGTGGGAATGCTAGCACTGCGCAAGGGAATTTGGCAAAAATTAATGAGGCGTATGCACTAATTGATTCACGTTATGTGGAAGACGTGAAAGATGAAAAGTTAGTTGAAGGTGCAATACAAGGTATGTTGTCTACGCTGAAGGACCCTTATTCCACGTATATGGATAAAGAAACAGCCAAACAGTTTAGTGAATCGCTTGATCCCGAATTAGAGGGGATTGGGGCTGAGGTGAACAAGACGGACGGTAAGCTTATTATCGTATCGCCAATTAAAGGTTCACCAGCAGAAAAGATAGGAATTAAACCGAATGACCAAATTTTATCTGTAGATGGAAACAGTGTGAAAGACTTATCACGTGAAGAAGCAGTATTAAAAATTCGTGGTAAAAAGGGAACGACTGTCGCAATTGAAATTAAACGTGCGGGAGTAACTGATCCGATCGTATTTAAAATTAAGCGTGAAAAGATTCCAATCTTTACAGTATTTAGTTCTGTGAAGCAAGAGAGTGGAAAAGATATCGGTTATATGCAAATCACTTCTTTTGCTGAAAATACAGCGAAAGAATTTAAGGATCAGTTAAAAGAGTTAGAGAAGAAAAATATAAAAGGCTTAGTTATTGACGTACGTGGTAATCCTGGTGGCTATTTAAATAGTGTAGAAGATATACTAGGGGAAATTATGACGAATAAAAAGCCGATGCTACAAGTAGAGCAGCGAAATGGTGAGAAGAAGAAATTCTCTACGGAACTGAAAGAGAGAAAACCATATCCAATTTCAGTATTAATTGATAATGGAAGTGCTTCTGCTTCAGAGATTTTAGCGGGTGCGCTAAAAGAAGGAGAAGGATACGATTTAATTGGTGAAAAGACATTTGGTAAAGGTACTGTCCAGCAAGCTGTTCCATTTAAAGACGGCAGCAACATTAAATTAACAATGTTTAAATGGTTAACACCGGATGGGAACTGGATTCATAAAAAAGGAATCGCACCAACAGTAGAAGTGAAGCAACCAAATTATTATCATGCGACACCAATTCAAATTGAAAAAACACTTTCATACAATTCAAATGATGTACAAGTAAAACATGCTCAAGAAATGCTTAAGAGCTTAGGGTATGTACCAGGTCGTGAAGATGGATACTTTAGTAAAGAGACAGAATCGGCGCTGAAAGCATTCCAAAATGCGAATGAGATGGAAGCGACAGGACAGCTTGATAAAAAGACAGCTGAAGCGATTCAAACTAAAATTATCGAAAAAATCCGTTCTGGAGAAAATGATTTACAATTACAGTCAGCATTAAAGTTAATGGCAAAATAAGAAGAAATACAGGCAGTTTGCTGCCTGTATTTTTTTGTGTTAAACAAACGTTTGTTTAGTTGTGATAATATAAAAAGAAAGAATGATATAAATGGTGGTGAATGAGTTCGTGGAGGCGTGGATTTTTGAAATAATGCGGGCAGTTGGACGTTTTTTCTTACACCCTGCTGTCTATATATTTGTAATAAGTAGTATCTTCGTTGGATACTTACGTATGTTAAGAGAACGAAAAGATTTTTCTTTTAAAGTTTATGATATTTGGTTTGAACTGCGAACCTCTCTATTTGCAGGGATTGGATACGGATTAGTAGTATCTATTATTACGATTGGGCTTGGACTTGTTGTTTCTAAAGCAAGCTTATGGGCCATTTTAATTTGGACATTACTATTTGGATTAACGGCTATGTATCGATATTTATCGGCAGCTTATACATTTAGCATTGCGATTGTATGTGTTCTATTATCTTCTAAGCTACCAGTTTCCTTCTTACAGCTTCGAGAAGGTGAAGAGAGTACCATTGTATCCCTTGCTATTTTACTAGGCGTTATGCTTATTGTAGAAGGCTTATTGATTTCTAAAAACGCGGTAGGATACTCTACACCGAAGATTAGGAAGGGGAAGCGTGGATTAAAGATTGGTTTACACGAATCAAAGCGTTTATGGATCGTTCCTATTTTTATTCTTGTACCGGGTGATGCGGTAACGCAGTTTATTTCATGGTGGCCTGTCGTTTCAATAGGTTCAAATACATATTCTCTATTCCTCGTTCCATTTTTAATTGGGTTTATGAGAAAGATTAAAAGTTATGAGCCGACGGAAGCTTTATTATTTACAGGAAGACGTGTTTATGGATTAGCAGGACTTGTGCTCGTTTTAGGAATCGCAAGTTACTGGTGGCACGTACTTGCAATTATCGCGATGGGAGTCGCGATGCTTGGGCGTTTCACAATTTCGATGCAAGAGAAAATTGCCGATGAAACAAGACCAGCGTATTTTGCTGCACGCAATGATGGGCTCATTGTACTAGATACAATTCCAAATACAATTGGAGCAGAGCTGAAATTACTGCCTGGAGAAATTATTACGAAAGTAAATGGAGTCATTCCAAAAAGCGCCGAGGAATTTTATGATGCGCTTCAAACGAAGACGACAGGAGCATTTTGTAAATTAGAAGTATTAGATACAAATGGTGAGCTTCGTCTTGCACAAACAGCATTATATGCTGGTGGACATCACGAATTAGGTATTGTATTCGTTGAACAGGAGCATGAGTGGGATTCAGAAGCGATGTAATAGAAGTGAGGGTGTCACCTATAGGTGACACCCCTTTTTTGTGTGTGAGTGGTGATGGCAGTAGCAAATGAAATTTATATCGACTTTTCGGCAAAAAACAACAACTAGCGTAAAGCTTATTTTCAGTTTCATAGACGGATAACTTGAATAATTATTTGATAATGGTTATCATTTAGGGAGTCTTTTTAATTTTGGAAAATGGAGGTAAGATATGCTACGTAAATTTTTTTCTTACTATAAACCGTATAAAGGTTTATTTATACTCGACTTTTCTTGCGCAGTTGTCGCAGGGTTACTAGAACTTGGCTTCCCGCTTATCGTAAATCAATTTATTGATAAGTTATTGCCAGGACAAAACTGGACGCTTATTTTATGGGCTTGTTTCGGTTTACTTGCAGTGTATATATTAAATGCAGGCTTACAATATGTCGTTACATATTGGGGACATATGCTTGGTGTTAACATTGAAACGGATATGAGGCAGAAATTATTTGATCACATTCAAAAGCTATCATTCAGATTTTTTGACAATAATAAAACAGGTCATCTAATTTCACGCCTTACAAACGATTTAATGGAAATTGGGGAAATTGCTCATCATGGACCAGAAGATTTGTTTATCGCTATTATGACTTTAGTTGGGGCATTCTCATTTATGATGATGATTAACTGGAAGTTAGCGCTATTAACGTTCTTCGTCATTCCATTCTTATTATGGTTGGCGCTTTACTTCAATAAAAAAATGACAGGTACGTTTAGACGTTTATTCTCAGATGTTGCTGATTTTAATGCATGCATTGAGAACAATGTAGGGGGCATTCGCGTTGTACAAGCATTCGGAAATGAAAAGTTTGAGAAAGAGCAATTTGCTGTTAACAACGCTCGTTTCCGTACAACGAAATTAATGGCGTATAAAATTATGGCTTTAAATTCATCGATTAGTTATATGCTCATGCGTCTTGTAACGCTCTTCGTATTAATATGCGGTACATGGTTTGTTCTGCAAGGAGAATTAACATACGGTGGATTTATCGGATTCGTTCTATTAACGAATATTTTCTTCCGTCCAATTGAAAAAATTAACGCGGTAATCGAAAGCTATCCGAAAGGAATCGCTGGTTTTAAAAGGTATGTAGAGCTTCTTGAAACAGAGCCTGACATTGTAGACTCTAAAGATGCAATGGAAGTTAAACAGGTACATGGTGATATTCAATATAACAACATTACGTTCGGATATGAAAATAAAGAACCGATTTTAAATGACATTAGTTTGAACATACATGCAGGTGAAACTGTTGCGTTCGTTGGACCATCAGGAGCAGGGAAAACGACGTTATGTAGCCTATTACCACGTTTTTATGAGCAATCATCTGGATCAATTCAAATTGATGGTATTGATACGAAAGATATGACATTATCTTCACTTCGTAAGCAAATTGGAATTGTGCAGCAAGATGTGTTCTTATTCTCAGGAACAATTCGTGAAAATATTGCTTACGGAAATTTAAAGGCGTCAGAAGCTGAAATTTGGCAGGCAGTAAAACGTGCGCAGTTAGAAGACTTAATTTACTCACAACCAGACGGTTTAGATACCGTTATCGGTGAGCGTGGTGTGAAACTTTCTGGTGGACAGAAGCAGCGTCTAGCGATTGCTCGTATGTTCTTGAAAAACCCGCCAATTTTAATATTAGATGAAGCGACTTCCGCATTAGATACAGAGACGGAACTAGCGATTCAAAAATCACTGGCTGAACTATCTGTCGGTCGTACAACATTAGTTATTGCTCATAGACTTGCAACGATTAAAAATGCAGATCGTATCGTCGTTGTAAATAAAGATGGTATTGCAGAACAAGGTTCGCATGAGGAACTAATTGAGCAAGGTGGAGGATACAGCCGTTTATACGAAGCTCAGTTCAGTTTGTAAATATAATTTCTGCTGAATTAGTGCACCATAAGTAAGTGAGAATCTTATATGGGAGGCTATGAAGCATGATTGTAACAACAACTTCTACAATTCAAGGAAAAGAAATTATTGAGTATATTGATATCGTGAATGGAGAGGCGATTATGGGTGCGAACATCGTTCGTGACCTTTTCGCTTCTGTCCGTGACGTTGTCGGCGGTCGTGCAGGTGCTTATGAAAGTAAATTAAAAGAAGCGTGCGACATCGCAATGGAAGAAATGAAAACTTTCGCAAGACAAAAAAATGCAAATGCAATTGTTGGTATCGACGTGGATTACGAAGTAGTTCGTGAAGGAATGCTAATGGTTGCAGTGAGCGGGACTGCTGTCCGTATCTAAAATGAAAAGCCGTGCTGATGCACGGCTTTTTGTATTCTATGTCGAAGATTCAATATTTCTTGGGAAATGTGGAATGCCCCGTCGATATATATAGGGAAGACATTAGAGTGCTTCTTTACATTTTTGAATTTGAGTTAATAATTTTGCGTATTCTTGTTCGAGAGATGTGATGTCATCGTGATGATTTGGAATGGAAATCCGGCCGATGACTTCTGTTAATTTTGTTTGTAATCGTAACAATTCTTGCTCAGTAACGTTTACAGAATCTCCGGTGGTTCTTTTTGTGTATTGCTCGTAATTACCGTGGAATACTCTTGGTTCACTCTCATCTACTTGTAGAATATGGTCTGCAACAGAGCGAATAAAGGCACGATCATGGCTAATGAAAAGTATTGTGCCAGGATATTCTTGTAACATGGTTTCTAATTCTTCTTGCGTCGCTAAGTCTAAATAGTTTGTCGGTTCATCGAGCAGAAGCATATTATAGTTTCCTAAAAATACTTTTGCGAGTGCAACCTTCATTCGCTCACCCCCGCTTAGAACGTGCACAGGTTTATGAACATCTTCACGGCGGAATAGAAGCCGTGCAAGTATTGTGCGAACGAACGATTCTGTATAGTTTGTTTCTTCTAGAACATTTTCTAAAATGGTTTTATCTGTTTTTAAAATGGATAGTGTTTGTTCGAAGTATCCAATTTTACAACTTTTGGAAAGCTGAATGCCACGCTCGTTTGTGAGAAGCATGTTGAACAGAGTCGTTTTTCCACTTCCGTTTGCCCCTAAAATAGCAAGTTTTGCACCAGGAGCAATAGTTCCATTCATATTTTTAAATAGTGTGCGGTCACCTATTTTCTTTGTTGCTTTATTGAACTGTACTACTAATTTACTATGAATGGGTGCATGGTATTGTACGTCAAACTGAGCTTGAGAAAGATCCTTTGGCTTCTCCTTCTTTTCTAGTTTTTCGAGACGTGTCTCTAATGCTTTCGCTGCTTTACTAACCTGTTCTTGGCCATGAGCCCCACTTAATTTATAAAGTTTAGATTCAGATGAACTGAACCGTGTTGGGATTTTTGTCATGCTAGAAGCACGTTGTTTTTTTTGTAAAATGGACTGCTCTAAACGATTTTTTTCTTGTACATATTGCTCATATTCTGCTTGTTTTTGTATTCGCTCACGTTCTTTTTGCTTGCGATAGTTTGAATAATTACCTTTATACTCTTGAATAGTACCGTCTTCGATTTCGATGATTTTTGTACATATCGCATCTAAAAAGTCACGATCATGTGATATTAAAACAAGTGCCCCTTTATAAGATAAAAGGGCCTTTTCTAATTGCTCTGTACCGACCATATCTAAGTGGCTTGTTGGTTCATCAGCGAATAAAATGCCTGCATTCTGTTCAAGAGCGTGGGCAATTTTTAGGCGCATTCGTTCACCGCCGCTCATTGAATCTGTAACGTTTGAAATGCTCCATTTTCCTTTTGCGAGAGAAGAAGCGGTTTCTGGTAGTTCTTCGCTAAGCTGAGGAATGATGCTGATAGAACTATGATGAGTTACTGTGCCTTCGTCAGCTTCTATTTCCTTACTTAATATTTGTAGTAACGTAGATTTTCCAGCTCCGTTGACTCCGACAATTCCTATACGATCCTGCACTTGAATTTCCAGTGATGACAACGTAAATAGGGTACGATCACCAAAGCTCTTTTCAATATTACGTGCGAATAAAATAGTCATAAAAAAACCTCCCTAGTTTCACTAGAGAGGATAAATGTCGCCCTTGTATGTAAAAATCGTACATAAATAAACGATTTTTTACATAATCGCTTCGAAAGAAAGTATCGACAAATGGACAGACTAATCCTCTGCTAGTTTTCATCATTTTTGTTCACTATTTGTGATGGATGAAATAAATAAGAGAATTAGAACTTCATTGGTCAAAGTACCTTCCTTTCATAATATTACTTTTATTGTATGCGCATACAAAACGGTTTGTCAAACTAATTTCTATTTATTATTTTTGAGTTTATTATTATACAATTGTGCTTTTGTCAGTGCCTCAGCATCATTTTGGATTTCATCTAGTCCATTCGCATCTCCAACAATATACCCTTCAAATGATGAACCAACAAAATCAAAGATGTATTGGAACTGGGAGATAAGCGGTAATGCTTTTAGTTTCGGATTATCTCCACCAGCGATGACAACGTACATTTTTTTGCCTTTCATTTTTTCTTTGAAATGAAGGGATGTATCACGCAAGCTTTGTGACCAGCGATCGATGAAGTTTTTCATATGACCGCTCATTCCATACCAGTATAGCGGTGTAGCAAAGATAATTGTGTCGTGCTCTAACATACGCTCGATTAACTGCTCATAGTCATCATTTACAGGTTGGAATCCTTCTGCATCATGACGCTGATCTATGATTGGGTGGACGATATGATCACGCAAGTAAATTTGTTCTGTTTCAATTCCATCAATCACCATATGTGTTAAAGCTTCTGTATTTCCGTTTTGTCTTGAACTGCCTTGTATAACAAACATGTAATCATCCCTTTTCTTTTGTTTGCTTTAGGAGTGAAACGTGTTTTTGCAAATTCGTTTGAATGCTGGAAAGTAATGAGATTTGCTTTGTTACTTCATTGAGTTTATCTTCGTAAAGCGTAAGGATGCTGCTGCACGGATTGTCGTACAGGTGCGGCTCGATTTCGAGGCAGCGTAGCATCCTTGCTGTCTCGTCTAAATTTAGGCCGAGCTGTAAGTACATTTGGATAAGCTCTACTTTTTCAACGGCACTTTCGTCGAAATCACGATAGCCATTTGCAAGGCGCTTAGAAGGGAGTAATCCTTTTTCTTCATAATGTCTTAGTGATCTTTCGCTAACCCCGGTTTCTTTTGATAATTCTCCAATTCGCAATGCGTTTCACTCCCTTTAAATGTATTGTAAACCTTCACACTAATGTGAAGGTCAATGCTGTTTTTTCGCAAAAGAGTCTACATGATTTAAAAACACCTGAATAGCTTTAGACGGGATGAAATATTTGCCGCGCACGATGGAGAACGGGCGGATGAGTTGTTCATTTGGAACTTCGACGTGGAATAGCTCTTTTGCCAGTAGCTCTTTTCGTACAGTCCAATCAGAAAGGATAGCGATGCCAAGCCCGGCACTAACTGCTTCCTTTACGCTTTGGATACTACTAAATGTAAAGAATCGTTTCATTTTCAAATGGTGTTGATGAATAAAACGATCGCTATAAGCGCGTGTACCAGAACCACTTTCCCTTAATACCCATACTTGATCTTGGAGTGTGCTTTCATTTATTTCATTTGTGCGGAGCAATGGATGATTTGGCGGAACGACAAGCTTCATTTCATCTTGCATAAACGTTTCAACGTCAACATCAGCGTATATGACTTGCCCTTCTACTAGGCCGATATCAATTTGATTAGAGCGAAGGCTTTGCAAAACGTCTTCTGTATTTGAGATGAAAGTATGAACTTCGACGTGTGGATTTTCATTCGCATAGTTAGCCAGTATTTTTGGAAGTAAGTATTCGCCAATTGTGAAACTAGCACCGATGCGAAGAGTTCCTGTTACAACGTTATGTAGTTCGTTAATTTCTTGTTTGGCTTCTTCGTAAAGAGAGAGCATTTGCTTTGCATGTATATATAATATGTTTCCAGCCTCTGTCACTTGGACGTGTTTTGGGGAGCGCTGAATAAGAGTAGTGCCAAATTCGTTTTCTAAGTTGCGTATATGCATACTTACGCCAGGCTGTGAAAGGTTTAATAATTCTGCTGCACGGGAGAAGTGTTTCTGTTCAACGACAGTAACAAAAATTTTTAAAATATCTACGTTCATATAATGGGCTCCTTTCTTTTTCTATCATCTTATCATAAGTATTTCTGATGATAGAGATTTGGTATTGGTATTAAACTTATTATAGAAACTCTCTTATAATGTAAGTAGAAAGAACATGCATGTTCCAATACGATTATTGGGGTGGTACAAGGTGGAACAAACACTTGTTATACAAAAGAAGAAGGGCTTTGGATTTTCGCAAGGAATTGGGATTACATTATTAATCGCAATTGCCGCGAAATATTTAGCAGAGCTTCCATTTTTAAATATTATGGGACAATTAGTAATTGCTATTCTAATTGGGATGGTTTGGCGCGCTGCAATTGGAGTTCCTCATGATGCGATTGCAGGAACGAACTTTGCGAGTAAGAAGTTACTGCGCTTTGGGATCATCTTACTTGGAATGCGATTAAATCTTGTTGATATTGCGAAGGCGGGGCCGAAAGTATTGGTCATCGCGGCGGTTGTTATTACATTTACTATTTTTGTTGTATACGGACTAACGAAAGTATTTAAAGTAGAAAAGAAACTTGGGATTTTAACAGCATGCGGTACGGCAATTTGCGGCGCGGCCGCGGTCGTGGCAATTGCACCGCAAGTGAAAGCAAAAGATGACGAAACAGCAGTTGGAGCGGCGATCATTGCAATTTTAGGTACAATATTTACGCTTATTTATACGTTATTATATCCAGTGCTTGGCCTATCTCCATACGGATATGGAGTGTTCTCAGGGGCGACACTGCATGAAATTGCTCACGTAATTGCGGCTGCGGCGCCAGGAGGAAGCACGGCTGTAGATATCGCAGTTATCGTGAAACTAACGCGCGTTGCAATGCTTGTACCAGTAGCGATTTTAATCGGATTATGGTTTGGTAAGAGTGAAGGTAGCGAGGAAAAAAGATCATGGCGCGACCTTCCAATTCCATGGTTCATCTTCGGGTTTTTAGCAATGAGTGCAGTGCATTCGCTTGGGATTATTCCAGAAGTTGTTGCGGGATACATTGTTGTCATTGCTTATATGCTAATCGCAATGGCGATGGCAGGGCTCGGTTTAAATGTAGAGTTTAAAACTTTCCGTAAATTAGGAAGTAAAGCATTCGTGGCAGGGCTGATTGGCTCGGTTTGCTTATCGGTTCTTGGATACGTTCTTGTATGGGGATTAGGATTTATATAAGTAGGACGAAGAAGCTGTTCCAAAAGATATTTTGGGGCAGCTTCTTTCTTATGCTTATGGTGCTACTGATGTCGATATATTTGGGAAATCGCCGATATAAATGGAGTTGCGCTGATATATTTGCAAAATCGCCGATATATTTTAAGTTGCGCTGATATAAATTGAATTACTCTTGTACTTTGTTAGAGTAGATGTTCAATGAAACATTTTTCTAAAATTTGTAAAGATATCTTTACTTATAACTGGAAAATATTTATAATTTAAGTAAAGATATCTTTACTTTTGAAGGTGGATCCTATGGGTGTGAAAAATAAAATAAAAGAGTTAAGAAAGCAAAATCATATAACACAAGTTGAAATGGCAAAGGCGATGCAGGTGACGCGGCAGACGATAGTGGCGATTGAAAATCATCATTACAATCCGAGTCTAGAGTTATCCTTAAAAATCGCCAAGTATTTTGGAGTGAAGGTGGAGGAAATCTTTACGCTGGAGTAAGGGGAGAGAAAAAAAAGGATAAGCTTGAGAGATTTCAATTAGATTAAACGTTTAAATATATAAGGATTGGTTTTGGTTTATTAATTAGTACGGCATCAACGAGCGTGTTAGCAACAAAGAATAATAGATAGAAAAAGGGGAACTGGGATGGAATTACCGGTGTTATGTGTCGCTACAGCTATATTTGCGCTTCTTTGGGGAATGCAAAACTTTTCTCGTAATCCAGTGCCAAGTATTTGTATTATGATTGGTACTGTAGGTTTATCGTATTATTTATTAGTATTAGCCCATTATCATAAAACGGCAACGAGTGTTGTTGTTGGAGCACTTATTTTATTTTGTGGGCGCGCCATACAAAAGGGGTTATTTCCATAAAAGCTGTTTATACACTTTGTATAAACAGCTTTTTGTATTTTTTTTACAAAACACTTGAAAGTTACGTAACGTCATCTTCTATAATGAGGGGGAAGAGGTGATGGTAGTGATTTCAATACAAGAACTGACGAGAGAAACAGGGGTTACAGTACGTACACTACGTTATTATGATCAAATAGATTTATTAAAGCCGAGCGGAAAAACAGAGGGTGGGCATCGGTTATATAGTGAAGCTGACGTTATTCGTTTGCAACAAATTTTATTTTTAAAAGAAATGGGATTTTCATTAAAAGAAGTTGCGAATATGTTAGTAAAAGGTGAGCTGGATTTGAAAAAATCACTTGAAAACCAACTTCGATTTGTACAAGAAGAACAAAAGAAGTTCAATCGAATGGAGCGTGTTTTACAAGCAGTTGTTTATTCGGTAGATGTAGAGGGAGAACTTGATTGGAAAGTTATGTTTGAACTTATTCAGCTTTCAAAACAGTCTCCTCGTATACGTGAAATATTTCAAAATGAAGTATTTTCAAAGGAAGAACAAAAGTTGCTTCATAATTTGCCGAATATGAGTGAGGAAGATCCGAATGTTTTAGAATGGGTAGATTTATTAAAGCAATTACGTATTTTTATGAAAGAGGGTAAAGAAGCCACTAGTGATGAAGTACAAAGGGCAATGAAGAGATTAATGCAGAAGTGTTTAGAAATGGCTAATGGTGACGAAGCGTTTTTAGATAAGTTATGGGAAGTTAGAAAATCAAAGGAAGATTCACAGAAAATGAGCATGTATCCAATTGAAGAAGAGTTTTTATTATATATGGATGAAGCTTTTCGTATTTATGATGAAAGGGAGAAGGATAAATGAGCATACTCGCAGAATATCGTTGGTATTTTTTAATTGGAGCAGAGATTGTATTTTGGTTATCGGCTATCGGTTTCTTTTTACTCCGTTACGGATTCCGTTTGAAGAAGGCGAGCTTTATTATGGGGATTGTACTCCTCGTAAATGAAGTGTTTATTTTAACATTAGGGGCAGTGGACTATTATCAAACAGGAAAGTTCTCTAATTTTCAAATCATTACTGTAATTATTTTACTGTATGCAGTTTTCTACGGGAAAAAGGATTTGAAGAAGCTTGATATATTTGCGCAAAAGCTAGTTGCGAAATGGCGTAATGAACCGGCGCCTATTATTGAAGAACAGGTAGAATTAACAGGTATGGCCTATGCAAAGCAGGAAATAAAAAATTGGGTATTACATCTTGTTTTATTCGTTGGTGTGCACATATTCTTTTTCTTCGCGTATGGATTTATTCCATTTGAACAATGGGGTAATTGGTTAGAATCGGGAATCGTTTTAAATAAAGCTGCAAGTCGCGTGAGCCAAGTTTGGGTGATTATACTTTTAGTGGATGCAGCTATTTCATTTTCATATGTTCTTTTTCCGAAGAAGGAGAAAGGGAACAAGAAGCTACTTTCTTAGGGGAAAGTAGCTTTTGCGGTATACAAATAATTTTTATAGGAGAGGATGACAATAGGAAAAAGAACCAGTTTTATATGGATATTTCTCTTTAGCTTAGTAGCATGCTCACCATCTAACACTACAATTGATAAGAAGAACGATGTCATTGTAAAGGGAACCAGGATTTCCAATCTAGATAAATTTGAAAATTTCGTTTTGAATGTCGAACAAAGGGAAGTTGATAAAATAAGAATTGTACAGTATACCCTTGAAGGGGACCCGATTTTTCAAACGTTAGAGTATAGTGGGAACGATATATTTTATGTGTCAGATAATAGAAAAGACAAATTTGCTGGGAAGGATAAAGGGTTACATAAAGATAGTTGTAAAAGTATTGTTAAAGAGCAGCGCGAATCAGAAAGTACTTATCGGTTAATAGATTGTATGAATGAAGCTGGGCGCAATGGATATGACTTAGTATATGTACCTAAAAAATAGAATTAGTAGAGGAAGGAAGTATTTACTCCTTCCTTTTTCTATGTGTATATTGTCGAAAACTTTACCGAATATCTGTTCGTTTTTTTAGGTTTTTTATAGGCATTCGTGGTAAAATAATAATACAGATTTTTATGAGGAGGTCGGATTTTACTTGGAACATCAATTTGAAATTATATCAGCGTATTCCCCGCAAGGTGATCAGCCGGTAGCTATAGAGAAGCTTGTAGAGGGAATTAATAGTGGAAAGAAAAAGCAAGTGTTGCTTGGAGCGACAGGAACGGGTAAGACATTTACGATTTCAAATGTCATTAAAGAAGTGCAAAAGCCAACACTTGTTATGGCTCACAATAAAACGTTAGCAGGGCAGTTATATAGTGAGTTGAAAGACTTTTTTCCGAATAATGCAGTTGAGTATTTTGTTAGTTATTACGATTATTATCAGCCGGAAGCGTATGTACCACAAACAGATACGTTTATTGAAAAGGACGCGCAGATTAATGATGAAATTGATAAATTGCGTCACTCGGCAACGTCTGCATTATTTGAACGGGACGATGTAATTATCGTTGCGAGTGTATCGTGTATATATGGTTTAGGTTCTCCTGAAGAATATCGCGAGTTAGTTGTGTCACTTCGAGTTGGTATGGAGAAGGACCGCAATCAATTGCTTCGTGAACTTGTTGATGTACAGTATGGACGTAATGATATTGATTTCAAGCGTGGTACATTCCGTGTGCGCGGAGATGTAGTTGAAATCTTCCCAGCATCACTTGATGAGCATTGTATTCGGATTGAATTTTTCGGCGATGAAATTGATCGTATTCGTGAAGTAAATGCGTTAACAGGTGAAGTATTAGCAGAACGTGATCATGTAGCAATCTTCCCAGCATCTCACTTCGTTACACGTGAAGAGAAAATGAAGGTCGCTATTGAAAATATCGAAAAAGAATTAGAAGAGCGTTTAAAGGAATTAAATGATAACGGTAAGTTGCTAGAAGCACAGCGTATAGAGCAACGTACACGTTATGATTTAGAAATGATGCGCGAGATGGGCTTTTGTTCAGGTATTGAAAACTATTCCCGTCATTTAACACTTCGTCCAGCGGGTGCAACACCGTATACGTTATTGGACTATTTCCCGGAAGATTTCTTAATTGTTATGGATGAGTCGCACGTATCAGTGCCACAAGTAAGAGCGATGTATAACGGGGACCAAGCACGTAAGCAAGTGCTTGTGGATCATGGATTCCGTCTGCCATCAGCTTTAGATAATAGACCGCTCATGTTTGATGAGTTTGAGGAGAAAACGAATCAAGTTATTTACGTTTCGGCGACGCCAGGACCGTACGAGTTAGAGCAGTCACCAGAAGTAATAGAACAAATTATTCGTCCAACAGGGCTTTTAGATCCACCAATCGATATACGACCTATTGAAGGGCAAATTGACGATTTATTAGGAGAGATTCAAGATCGTATTGCAAAAAATGAACGTGTATTAATTACGACTTTAACGAAGAAAATGTCAGAGGATTTAACGGACTACTTAAAAGATGTAGGAATTAAAGTGAACTATCTTCACTCTGAAATTAAAACGTTAGAACGTATTGAAATTATTCGTGACCTTCGCCTCGGTAAGTTTGATGTACTGGTCGGTATTAACTTATTACGAGAAGGATTAGATATTCCAGAAGTATCACTTGTAGCGATTTTAGATGCTGATAAGGAAGGGTTCTTACGTTCAGAGCGCTCATTAATTCAAACAATTGGTCGTGCCGCGCGTAATGAAAACGGCCGCGTTATTATGTACGCAGATCGTATAACAAGATCAATGGGAATTGCAATTGAAGAAACGCAGCGTCGTCGTACTATACAAGAAGCCTACAATAAAGAGCATGGTATTACGCCGAAAACGATTCAAAAAGGCGTACGTGATGTAATCCGTGCAACGACAACTGCTGAAGAGACAGAAACATACGAAGCAACTCCTGCTAAGAAAATGACGAAAAAAGAGCGTGAAAAGACAATTGCGAAGATGGAAGCAGAGATGAAAGAAGCAGCAAAAGCATTAGACTTCGAGCGTGCAGCTGAACTAAGAGATTTACTATTAGAATTAAAAGCGGAAGGGTGAAAAGAGTGAGTAAGAGCAAGGATTTTATCGTTGTAAAAGGTGCTAGAGCACATAACTTAAAAAATATTGATGTAACCATTCCGAGAAATCAGCTTGTCGTTGTAACGGGATTGTCTGGTTCGGGGAAATCATCATTAGCATTTGATACGATTTATGCAGAAGGGCAGCGCAGATACGTAGAATCGTTATCTGCGTATGCGCGCCAGTTTTTAGGACAAATGGATAAGCCGGATGTAGATACGATTGAAGGATTGTCACCAGCGATTTCAATTGATCAAAAAACGACGAGTCGTAATCCACGTTCAACTGTCGGAACGGTAACGGAGATTTATGATTATTTACGTTTATTATTTGCGCGAATTGGTACGCCAATTTGTCCAAATCATGGGATTGAAATTACATCACAAACAGTAGAGCAGATGGTAGACCGTGTTCTTGAATATCCTGAACGTACGAAATTACAAGTGTTAGCTCCTATCGTTTCTGGGCGTAAAGGTGCACATGTGAAAGTACTTGAAGATATTAAGAAGCAAGGATATGTTCGTGTACGTGTTGATGGTGAAATGCTTGATGTGTCTGAAGAGATTACGTTAGATAAAAATAAGAAGCATTCTATTGAAGTTGTAATTGACCGTATTGTTGTAAAAGAAGGAATCGCAAGCCGTCTTGCTGATTCACTTGAAAGTGCATTAAAGCTTGGCGGAGGCCGAGTGTTAATCGATGTAATGGGAGAAGAGGAACTTCTATTTAGTGAACATCATGCTTGTCCACATTGTGGTTTTTCAATCGGAGAATTAGAGCCGCGTATGTTCTCATTCAACAGTCCGTTTGGAGCGTGTCCTTCTTGTGATGGACTTGGTTCAAAGCTAGAGGTAGATTTAGAGCTTGTTATCCCGAACTGGGATTTATCATTAAATGAACATGCGATTGCACCTTGGGAACCGACAAGTTCACAATACTATCCACAACTTTTACAATCTGTATGTAATCACTACGGCGTTGATATGGATATGCCTGTGAAAGATATACCGAAAGATTTATTTGATAAAGTGTTGTACGGAAGCGGGGAAGAGAAGGTTTATTTCCGCTATGTAAATGAATTCGGTCAAGTAAAGGAAAATGAGATTTTATTTGAAGGTGTTATTCCAAACATTGAACGTCGTTATCGTGAAACGAGTTCTGATTACATTCGTGAGCAAATGGAAAAGTATATGGCAGAACAAGCGTGTCCGAAGTGTAAAGGCGGCCGCTTAAAACCTGAAAGCTTAGCTGTTTTTGTTGGTGATAAAACGATTGCTGACGTAACGAAGTATTCAGTTCAAGAAGTACAAGAATTTTTCTCGAATGTAGAGCTAACGGAGAAGCAACAAAAAATAGCTCATTTAATTTTAAGAGAAATTCAGGAGCGCGTTGGATTCTTAGTGAACGTTGGTTTAGATTATTTAACGCTAAGTCGTGCGGCTGGTACGTTATCAGGTGGTGAGGCGCAGCGTATTCGCTTAGCAACGCAAATTGGTTCTCGTCTAACTGGCGTACTTTATATTCTTGATGAGCCTTCAATTGGTTTACACCAGCGCGATAACGATCGTCTTATTCGTACATTGCAAGAAATGCGCGATTTAGGTAATACCTTAATCGTTGTTGAGCATGATGAAGATACGATGATGGCTGCTGATTATTTACTTGATATCGGACCAGGTGCAGGTATTCACGGTGGGCAAGTTGTATCGGCAGGGACACCAGCTGAAGTGATGCAAGATGATAATTCGTTAACAGGAAAATATTTAAGCGGTAAAGAGTTTATTCCAGTTCCACTTGAAAGACGTAAAGGTGACGGACGTAAAGTGGAGATTGTCGGCGCAAAAGAGAATAACTTAAAGAATGCAAAAATGTCATTCCCACTCGGTACGTTTGTAGCGGTAACAGGTGTATCTGGATCAGGTAAAAGTACGATGATTAATGAAGTACTATATAAATCGTTAGCTCAAAAGTTATATAAAGCGAAAGCGAAGCCAGGTACTCATAAAGAGATTAAAGGTCTTGAACATTTAGATAAAGTAATTGATATTGATCAATCACCAATTGGGCGTACACCACGTTCTAATCCAGCGACGTACACAGGTGTATTCGATGATATTCGTGATGTGTTTGCACAAACGAATGAAGCGAAAGTGCGCGGATATCAAAAAGGACGTTTCAGCTTTAACGTAAAAGGTGGCCGTTGTGAAGCGTGCCGTGGTGATGGAATTATTAAAATTGAAATGCATTTCCTACCAGATGTGTATGTTCCGTGTGAAGTTTGTCACGGTAAACGATATAATCGTGAAACGTTAGAAGTGAAATATAAAGATAAGAATATTTCTGAAGTGTTAGGGATGACAATTGAAGATGGAGTAGAATTCTTCGCCAATATTCCTAAAATTAAGCGTAAACTTCAAACGCTTGTAGATGTTGGGCTTGGTTATATGAAATTAGGTCAACCAGCAACAACATTATCTGGTGGGGAAGCACAGCGTGTGAAATTAGCTTCTGAATTACACCGTCGTTCTACAGGTCGTACGTTATATATTTTAGATGAGCCAACGACTGGGTTGCATGCGCATGATATTGCACGTCTTCTAGAAGTGCTGCAACGTCTTGTTGAGAGTGGTGAGACGGTACTTGTAATTGAACATAATTTAGATGTGATTAAAACAGCTGATTATATTGTTGATCTTGGACCAGAAGGCGGGGACAAAGGTGGACAAATCGTCGCTTCGGGAACGCCAGAGCAAGTAGTAAAAGAAGAGCGCTCGTACACTGGTAAGTATTTAAAAGAGATTTTAAATCGTGATAAAGCAAGAATGAAAGAGAAAATAAAAGAAGTAGAGTTATCGCAATAAGTTTATTGATGAAAACCGAGTGGAAATGACGCTCGGTTTTTATTTTACGAGGAAAAACTAGTAAGTATGTTAGTAGGTATACAAGCATGAAAGATAGAATAAGTTGATATAAGTGTTTGTATCATACTTGCGTTTATTATCTATTAGCGTATGATGAAATATATATGTTTAAAAGGATGTGTAACGAAATGAGATGGATTGTATCACTTCTTGTAAATAGCGTTGTGTTAATCGCTGTATCGGGGCTTTTAAAAGGGATTGCACCAGATGCATTTTACGTAGCAAATATACAAACTGCAATTATTGCGAGTATTATATTGGCGGTTTTAAATGTGTTCGTAAAGCCGTTTTTAATTTTAATTACGCTACCAATTACTGTTGTAACTTTCGGCTTCTTCTTAATTGTTATTAATGCGATTACGTTAAAAATAGCAGATTCATTATTAGGAGATGCTTTTAATATATCAGGATTTGGTGTAGCGATTGTTGCGGCAATTTGTATTTCAATTTTTAATATGATTATTGAGAAGGCAATTGTGGAACCTCTATATGAAAAAAAGAGAAAATGACAAAAAGAAAAACATTTCATTATTCGTATGAAATGTTTTTTTCTATTTATTAGAAACCGTATTTCTTGTTTCCAGAAAAAAATGGTACAATATCCGGTAGAATGGAATTTTACATCAAACGAGACTGAACCCGCAGCGGAGTGGAGGTTTATACATATGCCAAAAGTAAGGACAAAAGATTTAATTGAACAATTTCAATTGGAGTTAATAAGTGGTGAGGAAGGAATTCATCGTCCGATTGATACAAGTGATTTATCACGACCTGGAATTGAAATGGCAGGATTCTTTACATATTATCCAGCTGATCGCGTGCAGCTTCTTGGAAAAACGGAGCTTACGTTCTTTGATACGTTAACAACAGAGCAAAAACAAGAGAGAATGAAAGCGCTTTGTACCGAGGAGACGCCATGTATTATTATAACTCGTAATCAAGATGTACCAGATGAGTTATTACAAGCATCACGTGAATCAGGCATGCCTTTATTACGTTCTTCTCAAACGACAACGAGATTATCAAGTCGTTTAACTAATTATTTAGAAGGTAAGCTAGCACCAACAACTGCTGTTCATGGTGTATTAGTAGATATTTACGGTGTTGGTGTTTTAATTACAGGTCAAAGTGGTGTTGGTAAAAGTGAGACAGCTCTTGAACTTGTGAAGCGTGGTCACCGCCTTGTTGCGGATGATAGTGTAGAAATTCGCCAAGAAGATGAAGACACATTAGTAGGAAGCTCACCAGATTTAATTGAGCATTTATTAGAAATTCGTGGTCTAGGTATCATTAACGTTATGACGTTATTCGGTGCAGGGGCAGTGCGAAATTATAAGCGTATTACACTTGTTATTAATCTTGAAATTTGGGATCAAAAGAAAAACTATGATCGCTTAGGTCTTGATGAAGAGAAGATGAAAATTATTGATACAGAACTTACGAAGATTACACTTCCAGTTCGTCCTGGTCGAAACTTGGCTGTTATTATTGAAGTAGCAGCGATGAACTTCCGTTTAAAGCGTATGGGAGTCAATGCAGCACAGCAGTTCTCAGAACGATTAATGAGTGCGATTGAGTTAGGGAATCAGGAGTAAACATTGGAGAGGGAGGTCATACATATGCTGTTAGGTTCTGTACCGCAGCTTGACCGCGTAGCTGTCCAACTTGGGCCGTTTCCTGTTTATTGGTACGGGATTATTATCGGTACAGGTGTGCTATTAGGTCTTTGGCTAGCAACTCGCGAGGGAGAAAGGCTAGGTATTCCAAAAGATACATTTGTTGACCTTGTATTAATTGCAGTACCGATCGCTATTCTATTTGCGAGAATGTACTATGTTATTTTTGAATGGGAATATTACGCGCAAAACCCGAGTCAAATTATTAATATTCGTCAAGGTGGCTTGGCGATCCATGGTGGTTTAATCGGAGCGGTTATTACAGGGATTCTTTTTGCAAAGCGACGCGGGGTTTCATTCTGGAAGTTGGCGGATATTGCTGCACCAAGTATTTTATTAGGACAAGCAATTGGCCGATGGGGAAACTTTATGAACCAAGAGGCGCATGGTGATGAAGTAACGAGACAGTTTTTAGAAGGTCTTCATTTACCAGATTTCATTATTAATCAAATGTATATTGAGGGTGTGTACTATCATCCGACGTTTTTATATGAATCATTATGGAATTTTGCAGGTGTAATTTTACTACTTGCATTAAGAAAAGTGAATTTACGCCGCGGGGAATTATTCTTCACATATTTAATTTGGTATTCAGTAGGACGCTTCTTCGTAGAAGGCTTACGTACTGATAGTTTAATGCTAGGACCACTTCGTATTGCACAAGTAATGTCAATTGGACTTGTTGTTATTTCTATTATTTTCATTATTGTGAGACGAAAAATGGGGCAAGCTGATAAAAGATATTCGGAAAATTAGAGAAAAGTAGCATCTTATTATAAGATGCTGCTTCTTTCATATTCAGGAAGGCGAAAGGACTAAGGCAATGAGAATAAATACAGTGTTATTTGATTTAGATGGAACTTTAATTAATACAAACGAACTTATTATTTCTTCTTTTTTACATACTTTAAATACGTATTATCCAAATCAATATAAGCGTGAAGATGTGTTGCCATTTATCGGTCCATCTTTGCATGATACTTTCAGTAAGATTGATGAAAGTAAGGTTGAAGAGATGATTACAAGTTATCGCGAATTTAACCATGATCATCATGATGAATTAGTAGAAGAATATGAAACTGTATATGAAACAGTTCGAGAGTTGAAGAAGCAAGGTTATAAAGTTGGTATTGTTACAACGAAAGCGAGACAAACCGTTGAGATGGGATTACAGTTGTCAAAGCTTGATGAATTTTTTGATGTTGTCGTGACAATTGATGATGTAGAGCATGTGAAACCACATCCAGAGCCACTTCAAAAAGCGCTTGAATTATTAGATGCAAAACCAGAAGAGGCATTGATGGTTGGAGATAATCATCATGATATTGTCGGTGGTCAAAATGCGGGGACGAAAACAGCTGCGGTTTCATGGACGCTGAAAGGTAGAGCGTATTTAGAGGCTTACAAGCCGGACTTTATGCTAGATAAAATGAGTGATTTGCTACCAATTTTGTCTAATATGAACCGTTCATAAAGGTCCAAGTAAGTTAGTAGAGGAGCGAGCTAAGTGCGACGGACAACGCGCTATCCTGTTTCAGGAGAAAATTCATTATGGAATGTGTATAAAACAGTGTCTTTTTGGAAGGTAATGAAAAACTTTATTATTATCCAAATTGCGCGTTACACGCCATTTTTATCTGTGAAGAATTGGTTGTACCGTACTTTTTTACGGATGAAAGTAGGAAAGAAAACATCATTTGCGCTTATGGTAATGCCGGATATTATGTTCCCGGAAAAGATAACTGTGGGAGAGAATTCGATTATTGGCTATAATACAACGCTTTTAGCGCATGAATATTTAATTCGTGAATATCGACTTGGGGAAATCGTCATTGGAAATGAAGTGATGATTGGAGCGAATGTAACAATATTACCAGGTGTGAAAATTGGAGACGGTGCGACTGTCTCAGCTGGCACACTTGTTCATAGAGATGTACCGAGCGGTGCTTTCGTAGGTGGAAATCCAATGCGTATTATTTATACGAAAGAGCAAATGACCGCAAGAGAAGGTTCATGGTGAAAATGTAACATTTCTCCTCTTTTTTTATGAATAAAAAGGAAATAATTGAGTATAATATACTGTTTTGTTTTTTACGGAATCGTTTATACTTATAGATAGAAGAATGTGTGAGCGAAGAAAACAAAAAACTGGAGGATATATGGGGAAAAATCAAAGGATATATAAGGAGAACGGACAAGTTATCTCTTTTAATCAATTAGCGGACTTCTTTTATAAAAAAGGGATGAGAGCTTACAAAGGGCAAAAATTGCAAGATGCAATTAAATATTTTCGAAGAGCGGCACAAAGTGAGAAGGAGCCGTTTATTTTATGTCAATTAGCAACAGTATTATCTGAGGCTGGTGAATATCAAGAGTCGAACCAAATATTCTTAAAGTTAGTTAGATCTAATCCAGAACTTGAACAGTGCTATTATTTTATTGCAAATAATTATGCATATATGGGGTTATTTCAACAGGCGAAGAAATATGCGGATCGTTATTTAGAAGTTGCAAAAGAGAAGGAATTCGTAGAAGATACATTAGAACTTCTTGAGATTATGGAAGAAGAAGCAATGGGTGCGGAAGAGATTGAAGATGAAGATGATTTAATTGTTATGCAGGAAGAAGCGAATCGTTATATTCGTAATGGACAATTGGAAGAAGCAATTGCTACATTAGAAATTGTTACGAAAGATTATCCGGAATTTTGGTCAGGTCATAATAATTTAGCCATTGCACATTTTCAATCGGGTAATGTAGACAAAGCACTGAAGTTAACAGAAATGATTTTAGAGAAAAATCCTGGTAATATACATGCGCTTTGTAATACGCTTATTTTTCTATATTCAATTGGAGAGCATAAACAAGTAGAAGCGTTAGCGGGACAGCTAGTTTCGGTATATCCGATTTCATTTGAACATCGTTTGAAACTGGGAACTACACTTGCAACAATTGGTTATTTCGAGCATGCATATAAATGGTTCAAACTATTAAAGCGTCAAGGGTACGAAGGAGACGTTAGTTTTTATTATTGGTTTGCATATTCTGCGTATATGGTGAAAGATCAGCAACTAGCTGAAAAAATGTGGCAACATGTCGTGGAATTGCATCCTGATAAAAAGGGAAAAGAACCGTGGAATGCGCTGAATTTAGCAGATGAAGGACAAAACGTGTTATTTGAAGAATTACGAAAATCATTTCAGCAAAGTGCGACGCTAGAAGAACAAATGCTAGCTTTATATTTAATGAATGAATTGTCAACGCCGGAGAAGGTTGGATTCTTCTTTGATATAACGCAAGCGAAGAACGGTGTTCCCATCGTATCGCAACTTGCAAAGTACTTCTTTTTACTTAATAGTCATAAGAGTATTCCAGCTGATTTACAACAATTTGAGCAGTGCGCGAGAATCGCGGATGCCTTATACAATTATACGAAAAAAGATGATGAATTAATTGAAGAGTGTTTACACTTTTGGTTTTGTACGTTCATACGTTTATATACATCTGGAGACATATTTACAAATGTGTACGGCTGGTCAGCTGCGATTGAATACATTGTACGCGGCGAACAAGGAAATAAAATGACACAGTCGGAGCTTGGGGATGTATATAATGTATCTGTAGCGACTGTCCGAAAGTATGTGCAAGCTGTTAAGCGTACGCACACATAAGATAAGCAAATCATTGGGAAAAAAATGATGCTAACAGTATAATGAGGGTAACTTAATTGTGTAGGAATGGATAGGAGTGAATAGTGTGTCAGAAGAAAAAATTTATGATGTCGTTATTATTGGTGCAGGACCAGCTGGTATGACAGCTGCAGTATATACATCTCGTGCAAATTTAAGCACATTAATGCTTGAGCGTGGTATTCCAGGTGGCCAAATGGCAAACACGGAAGATGTAGAAAACTACCCAGGTTATGAGTCTATTTTAGGACCAGACTTATCAAATAAAATGTTCGAGCATGCGAAGAAATTTGGTGCTGAATATGCATACGGTGATGTGAAAGAAGTCATCGATGGTAAAGAATACAAAACAATTATTGCTGGTAAAAAAGAATATAAAGCACGTGCAATTATCGTTGCAAGCGGTGCAGAGTATAAAAAAATTGGTGTACCGGGTGAAACAGAACTTGGCGGCCGTGGTGTATCATATTGTGCAGTATGTGATGGGGCATTCTTTAAAGGAAAAGAACTTATCGTAATTGGCGGTGGAGATTCTGCTGTTGAAGAGGGTGTGTTCTTAACACGCTTCGCATCAAAAGTAACGATCGTTCACCGTCGTGACACGCTTCGTGCACAGAAAATTTTACAAGACCGTGCTTTCCAAAACGAAAAAGTAGATTTCATTTGGAACCACACTATAAAAGAAATTAACGAAGCAAGCGGTAAAGTAGGAAGTGTAACACTTGTAGACGTAAACAGTGGAGAAGAGAAAGAAGTCAAAACTGACGGCGTATTCGTATACATCGGTATGTTACCATTATCAAAACCATTTGTTGAACTAGGTATTACAAATGAAAATGGTTACCTTGAAACGAACGAACGTATGGAAACTAAAATCCCTGGTATTTTCGCAGCTGGTGATGTTCGTGAAAAAATGCTTCGTCAAATTGTAACTGCAACAGGTGACGGTAGTATTGCAGCACAAAGTGCACAACATTACGTAGAAGAATTATTAGAGGAATTAAAAACTGTATCAGAAAAATAAGGGATAATATACCTTGTGAGAAGAAAGCTACCGACAGGAGCTTTCTTCTTTTTTTGTGTGAAAATGTCAAAGTATTGTCAAAAAATATAAGGATTATAAGCTTTCTTATTGATATACTGGACTTTACGGAAAAAATCACTATAAGAAATGAGGAATTTATTCAGTATGGAATGGCGTAATATATATCGTGGATTTTGTATGGGCGTTAGTGATTTAATTCCTGGTGTGAGCGGCGGTACAATCGCTGTTGTGTTAGGGATTTATGAACAATTGCTTGCGGCAATTAGTGGATTCTTTAGTCGTGAATGGAAAAAACATTTAGGGTTTTTAATTCCACTTGCAGCTGGTGTGGCAGCAGCGTTTTTAACGTTAAGTCATGTTATTAAATATTTACTTGCAAATCATTATGAACCGACTCAATTTTTCTTCCTCGGTTTAATTATTAGTATATTACCGATGTTAATGAGAGAAGCTGATGCAAAGTCGTCGTTTAAAGGTAAGCACATTGTTTTATTAATAGTTGCAGCAATTCTTGTTGCGATCACAGCTTTCTTTAAACCAGATAAGGCAGCAGATCCAATTACGACGTTAACAATTTTAAATGCAATTGGTTTATTTTTCGCAGGATGGATGGCTAGTATGGCTATGCTACTTCCTGGGATTAGTGGATCGTTTATTTTATTAATTATTGGTGTGTATCCAACAGCAATTAACGCTTTAACTACACTTAACTTACCTTTAATCGTGGTTATCGGTGCTGGTGTTATGGTTGGATTTGTTGTAAGTAGTAAAGGCATTAGTTTTTTATTAGATCGTTATAAAAGTATGACATTTGCGGCAATTATTGGACTAGTTATCGGTTCGATTGTAATTGTGTTCCCTGGTATTCCAACCGGCGGATTTTCAATTATAAGTTCAATTATTACCTTTATTTTAGGATTTGCGATTGTTACTTATTTCGGTAAGAAATAAGGGCTTTAATCCCCTTGGCGATAAAAATCGTTAAGGGGATTTTTCATGCTATTCATTAAAAGTCTAAGCATTTACATTGCTTGTTATGGAAAGCTTTTTTAAAATTGTTGAGTAGCATATGCTTAGCGAAAGAGGACTGGCTCCTTCGTTGTAGCAAACTGTTTTTGATAGTATAATGAAAGAAGTATGCAGTGAGAAATTTTACTGCAAGTAGCTGAGGTGAAGAAACATGCAAAGAGTGACAAACTGTGTGTTAATTAGAGATAATGAAGTACTCTTACTCCAAAAACCTCGCCGAAATTGGTGGGTTGCACCAGGCGGGAAAATGGAGCGTGGTGAGACTGTAAGAGATTCCGTTGTTCGCGAATATCGCGAAGAAACAGGTATTTATTTGAAAAACCCAGCGTTAAAGGGGGTCTTCACCTTTGTCATCCAAGAAGGTGATAAAGTTGTTTCTGAATGGATGATGTTCTCCTTTTTAGCGACAGATTTTGCAGGAGAAAACAAACTAGAGAGCGAAGAAGGCATCATTGGTTGGCATACATTTGATAAAATTGATGATTTAGCAATGGCGCCAGGAGATTATCACATTATTGATTATTTAATTAAAGGAAATGGCATAATCTACGGTACATTTGTATATACCCCAGATTTTGAGTTGCTTTCATATCGATTAGATCCGAGTTAAACCGTCAAGGAGAGGATACGATGACAGAGAATAATGATATAAAAATGGTAATTATTACAGGGATGTCTGGAGCTGGAAAAACAGTAGCTTTACAAAGTTTTGAAGATTTAGGATATTTTTGTGTAGATAATTTACCACCGATGTTATTGCCAAAGTTTATTGAGCTTATGGCGGATTCAAAAGGGAAAATGAATAAAGTGGCACTTGGTATTGATTTACGTGGCCGCGAGTTTTTCGAGCATTTATGGGGAGCACTTGATGATTTATCAGAACGTACATGGATTATTCCTCATATTTTATTTTTAGATGCGAAAGATAGTACGCTTGTAACTCGTTATAAAGAAACGAGACGTTCGCATCCACTTGCACCAACTGGTTTGCCGTTAAAGGGAATCGAAGCAGAGCGCAATTTATTAACAGATATGAAGGCACGAGCAAATATTGTGCTTGATACATCGGATTTAAAACCGAAAGAATTACGTGAAAAAATTGTTCACTTGTTCTCAACAGAAACTGAGCAAGCATTTCGTGTAAATGTTATGTCATTTGGATTTAAGTACGGTATTCCAATTGATGCAGATTTAGTATTTGATGTTCGTTTTTTACCAAATCCATATTACATTCCACATATGAAGCCATTAACAGGACTAGATGAAGAAGTTTCTTCCTATGTACTGAAATTTAATGAGACACATAAGTTTTTAGAGAAGTTGACGGATCTGATTACTTTCATGCTGCCTCATTATAAAAGAGAAGGCAAAAGTCAACTTGTAATTGCAATTGGATGTACAGGTGGACAGCATCGTTCTGTTACGCTTACAGAATACCTTGGGAAACATTTGAAACCAGAGTATAGTGTTCATGTATCTCATCGTGATGTGGAGAAGAGAAAGGGCCATTAAGGGATGAAAAAAGAGAGAAAGCCTAAAATTGTCATTATGGGAGGCGGGACTGGACTTTCTGTTTTATTAAGAGGATTAAAGCAATATCCTGTTGATATTACAGCAGTTGTTACAATCGCTGATGATGGTGGCAGTTCGGGTCGATTACGTGATGAGCTAGAAATTCCACCTCCAGGTGACATCCGTAACGTACTGGTTGCGTTATCGGATGTAGAGCCACTGGTGGAAGCTTTATTTCAGCACCGTTTCACAACAGGAGACGGACTGAAAGGTCATGCGTTAGGAAATCTATTGTTGGCAGGTATGACCTCGATTACAGGAGACTTTTTCCATGCAATTACGGAAACAAGTAAAGTATTAAATGTCAGAGGACGTGTATTACCAGCAGCGAATCAAAGTGCGGTACTTCATGCGGAACTTGAAGATGGGGAAATTGTCACAGGTGAATCAAAGATTCCCTATTACGGAAAGAAGATTAATCGTGTCTTTTTAACTCCAGAAGATGTAGAGCCATTGCATGAAACGTTGGCTGAGATTAAACGAGCTGATTTACTTGTTTTCGGGCCAGGAAGTTTGTATACGAGTATATTACCCAACTTAGTTGTTAACAAAATTGGGGACGCTGTTCTTGCTGCAAAGGCGAAGAAGGTATATGTATGTAACGTTATGACACAAGCGGGTGAAACGATGGGATATACTGCTTTTGATCATGTGCAGGCGTTACACGATCATTTAGGGCAACCATTTATTAATACTGCAATTGTAAATAACCGTGAGATTCCTTGTGAATTACGTAAGTTATATGAGGAAGAAATGTCTACACCAGTTGTAGTGGATGAAGAACGTTTTGCTGAAAATAATATTGATGTTATTCAAGAGGGATTAGCGAAGTATGATGATCGTGTTGTAAGGCATGATACGTTAAAGTTAGCTTCGATTTTATATTCATTGTTATAAATGTGCGTTGCCTCGTTTGAGGTGGCGCTCCTCATTCATATAGGACAAGAATTTTGTTCCATAATAATCGTATAAGGAGGTGTTGACTGTGTCATTTGCATCAGAAACAAAGAAAGAGTTGACGAATCTTGAAGTGAAAGAATGCTGTGAGAAAGCAGAATTATCGGCGTTACTTCGAATGAACGGATCGCTTTCTTTTTCAAACCGTCGTCTATCTATCGATATTCAAACAGAAAATGCGGCAATTGCAAGAAGGATTTATACGCTTTTGAAAAAAGGATATGATGTGACGGTAGAATTACTTGTTCGTAAAAAAATGCGATTGAAGAAAAATAATGTATATATCGTAAGGCTTGTTGAAAAGTCTCGCGAAATATTAGCCGATCTTCATATCGTTCGAGATGACTTTTCATTTATTCGAAATATATCACAAGAATTGATTGAGAAGAAGTGTTGTAAACGATCGTATTTACGCGGTGCATTTTTAGCAGGTGGTTCAGTAAATAACCCAGAAACATCATCTTATCATTTAGAGATCTTTTCGTTATATAAGGAACATAATGATGCTATATGTGAACTGATGAACGGATTTGATTTAAATAGTAAGACGTTGGAAAGAAGAAAAGGGTACATTACGTATTTGAAAGAAGCGGAGAAAATTACGGAATTTTTAAATATTATTGGTGCTCATAATGCACTTTTAAGGTTTGAAGATATTCGAATCGTACGTGATATGCGTAATTCCGTAAATCGTTTAGTGAACTGCGAAACAGCTAATTTAAATAAAACAATTGGTGCAGCGCTAAGGCAGATTGAAAATATCCGCTATATTGATGAGACGGTTGGTCTTGATATATTGCCAGATAAACTACAAGAGATTGCGCAACTACGAAGAGATTATCAAGATGTAACATTGAAAGAGTTAGGTGAGATGGTATCCGGGGGGAAAATTAGTAAATCGGGTATTAATCATCGTTTGCGTAAAATCGATGAAATTGCAGAGAAATTACGCGCGGGGGAAACGGTAGCAAAAAAATAAGAGGTTAAAGGGGAAATGGAGCTGTGGTTCAAAAACGAGTTCAGGTTTCATTAAAAAACGGTTTACAAGCACGTCCGGCTGCGTTGTTTGTACAAGAGGCAAATCGCTTTCATGCAGATATCTTTATTGAGAAAGATGGAAAGACAGTAAATGCAAAGAGCATAATGGGGATTATGAGCTTAGCAATTGGAACTGGAAGCATGATAACAATTACAACAGAAGGTTCAGATGCAGAAGAGGCTTTAGAAGCATTAGCTGCATATGTACAATAAAGAGCTATCGCGTATATGCGATAGTTTTTTTGTTTTGTTGTTTGTGCGGATTAGCGGATAGGGGTATTTAGCTGGTTTGTCCTTGTCGGAGATTGTCGGTAAATCGATATGTTGTGTCGAACCGTTGATATATTAAAAAAATCGTTGATATAATTTGAGTTTTGTTCGATATAATTGCAAAATCGTTGATATATTTAGAGGGATACTGGATGGGGTATGTGAGCGGGGAACAATATATAAAAGAAGCGCCCAATTATAGGGCGCTTCCACTTTTAGTTATATCTAGCTCTAGCGTTTAGAATCTCCGGTTGTTTCGCCCCTTCATTCGAGGCAAAAAGCGCCTCGGAATCAGGGGCTCCATCGCCCTGCGATTCTAAACGAGCCGCTTTCGCTTTTAAGTATTAACGATTTGTAAAGATCTTATCGATTAAACCGTATTCTAAAGCTTTTTCCGCTGTCATGAAGTTGTCGCGGTCTGTGTCGCGTTGTAGTACTTCAAGTGGTTGACCAGTGCGGTCAGCAAGAATTTGGTTTAGTTTTTCACGTAAGAATAGGATACGTTTTGCAGCGATTTCGATTTCAGTCGCTTGACCTTGTGCTCCACCAAGTGGTTGGTGAATCATTACTTCACTGTTTGGAAGTGCATAACGTTTTCCTTTTTCACCGGCTGCAAGTAAGAATGCACCCATAGATGCAGCCATACCGATACAGATTGTTGATACTTGTGGTTTAATAAACTGCATTGTATCATAGATTGCCATACCCGCTGTGATAGAACCACCAGGGCTGTTGATGTAGATGTGAATATCTTTTTCTGGATCTTGAGATTCCAAGAATAAAAGCTGGGAAACGATTGAGTTAGCTACGTTGTCATCAATTGCACTACCAAGCATAATGATGCGGTCTTTTAATAGTCGAGAGTAAATATCGTAAGCGCGTTCTCCACGATTTGTTTGTTCAATTACTGTAGGAATTAAATTCATCTGTTATTTCCTCCTTATAAAGCTTTCTTAGTCTTATAATACAATTATGGTCAATAAAGGTCAAACGAAACCACTTTAAATCAAAAAAATATGTAGTTGTACCATGAAATATTCGCTATGTTTTCGAAATTCCCTGCTTATGTATCTTCAACATCATAACCGAATTATATAAATTTAAACGTTATGAAAACTGGAGAAAAAAGAAAAGAACGCCTTTTAACTGAAGCGTTCTTTCGATAATTAGTCTTTTAAAAGATAGGTTACTTTATTTAAAATCTTTTCGATTTGTTTGGCGTTTTTACTATACATTTCGCTTGCTGATTTCGACTTTGTTTCTAGGGAAAATAGTTCAAGATCAGCATGACATTTTTTTAAAGATGCTAATAATAAAGGTTTATTTTGAGGAGAAGGCATTTGGAGTTTGTCATTGTAAATGTCGATAGTAAGTTGTCCGTATGAATCCACTTGACCGAGGAAGACATTTTCAATAACAACACCGAGTTTTTCTAATTCTGAATGTAGCCAAGCGCGGTTATGTCCGCTTGCTGAAAGAGGTTCATCTAGTACATTTCCATCCATAATAACAGTTTGTGGTTCTTTCTCGTTTGGTACTTTTAAACCGATGTCTTTTGCTGTAAGTGGCTGAGAATCTTTCTTTAATAATACATTTAATTCTCCGCTCGGTTCTAAGACAGCAAATTCGACTTCAGCTACGCTGAACGCACTTTTTCCACGGAGAAGTTCCAGTAATTCGTCACTCGTATATTTTTCTTTCTTTAAATTATCTTCGAGTATCTTTCCGTCTTTTATTAATACGGTAGATTTTCCTTCAAAGAAGTCCCGAGCTGTTTTGTTCTTTAAAGAGAGGATTCCTGTTAAAAAAGGTACCACAGCGAAAATGAGTATCGCAAAGACGCCGTGAAAAAATTTTGAATCGAGCCCTGTAGATACTTGGGCAGCGATGTCACCAATCGTCATTCCGGCTATGTATTCAAAAAAAGAAAGCTGAGAGATTTGTCTTTTCCCTAACCATTTCGTAATAGCGAATAAAATAATTAATATGAATACAGAGCGAAGAATGACAAGTGTCCATTCCGGCAGGTGAGACATAGTCGTTTCCTCCAGTCTACTTAAAACCCTTTATATTGAGGTTCTTCACGTTCTAATACTGAAATTCTATCCTTTAAATCAGCGATGACGCTGTCCATTTCTAACATACATTCATGAAATACGCGTTTTGATTCTTCGTCTTGTGAATTTAATGAAAGAGAGCTTAAGCTTGCTTGAGCTCCCCTTACACTAGCAAGGCAAGTTTTTACGCTAGCGATAACAGTCATACAAACACTCCTTATCCTTTCGGTTTAAATAACAATGCACCTATGAAGCCGAAAATAATAGCTGCTGATACACCGGCGCTCGTTACTTTAAACATGCCAGTAATAACGCCAACGATGCCATGTTTTGCAGCTTCTTCCATTGCGCCATGAACGAGGGCATTACCAAAGCTTGTAATAGGTACAGTTGCCCCGGCTCCAGCGAAATCAATTAATGGCTCATACAAATTAAATCCATCTAATATAGCTCCGGCAACAACGAGTGTTGCCATTGTATGAGCTGGTGTTAACTTGCCGACATCAAACATAAGTTGTCCGATTACGCATATGAGTCCGCCGATGACGAAAGCCCAGAAAAAAATCATTGCGTTGCACCTCCAAATTCAATCGAAACGGCGTGAGCGATACACGGAATCGTTTCTTCTTGTTGGAATGTAAGTGGAGATAGTAAAGCGCCTGTCGCAACGACAAGTATTTTTTTGAACTCTCCTCTTTTCATTCGGTTTAATAAATGACCGTACACGACTGTTGCGGAACATCCAGGCCCGCTAGCACCAGCTATGACAGGTTGTCCTTCTCTATAAATGATAATTCCGCAATCTTGAAATTGTTCGCTCGTTACTTTCGTTCCGTGTTTATGTAGTAAGTCATAAGCAATTTCGCGTCCTACATGTCCGAGATCGCCTGTTACGATTAAATCGTAGTAAGAGGCATCAATTTGGCGTTCACGTAAATGGGCTTCAATTGTATCAACTGCAGCTGGAGCCATTGCGCCTCCCATATTAAACGGATCCGTTAATCCCATATCAACCACTCGCCCAATCGTTGCAGAGGTTACTCTTGGACCATGTCCAGTATCGCTTAAAATGGCGGCTCCTGCTCCGGTTACTGTCCACTGTGCAGTAGGTGGCTTTTGTCCGCCGTATTCGGTAGGATAGCGGAATTGTTTTTCTACAGCTGTATTATGACTGGATGCACCAGTTAATAAATATTTTGCGCCTTTTGCATTTACGATACTTGCCCCAAGTGCTAAACCTTCCATAGAAGTAGAACAAGCCCCGAATAATCCGAGATAAGGAGTGCCAAGTGTCCGGCAAGCAAAGCTTGTTGGAGTAATTTGATTGATTAAATCTCCTGCAAGTACAAATTGAATATCATCTTTACGAAGCTCTGCTTTTTCAGTAGCGCGACTACAAGCTTCTTCGAATAAAATTTTATGTGCTTTTTCATAGGAATCTTGTCCGAGCCATAAATCTTCATGAAGGATATCGAAGTCTTCTGGGATGTTCCCCTTTGCTTCAAACGGTCCACCAACGACTCCTGTCGAAATAATAACGGGTTTATTTTCAAATACCCACGTTCGGTGTCCTTGTAACATTTATAGACCTCCCCATTGAACGAGAATCGTTTTAATAAGTGCGATGACGAAAGCTGAAAATACACCAAATAAAATAACAGAACCCGCTAGTTTAAACATATTGCCGCCAACACCAAGGACGAATCCTTCCGTTCGGTGTTCGATGCATGCTGCAATAACAGAGTTACCAAATCCAGTAACAGGTACAGCTGTACCAGCACCAGCAAACTGTCCAAAACGATCGTATATACCAAATCCAGTTAGTAACATAGAAATGAAAATAAGAGTTGCGACTGTTGGATTTCCTGCTGAGCGTTCAGTGAAATCAAAATATGTGATGTAAAAAGTAGAAATAAGTTGTCCGATGAAGCAAATAAAACCACCGACGAAAAAGGCTTTTATACAATTTTTTAAGACAGGTCGTTTCGGTTCGCGTTCTTGTTCGAATTTTTTATACTCCTGTTGTACAGGGGTTAAGTTTTTATCTTTACTAGACATTGCAATCCTTCCTTTTCTTTTAAAAAGCGTTAAGTGTTAGACTCCATTTTTTTACCAATGAATTTTAATTGTTTATTAATTTCATCTTTAGATACTTCTTTTTCCTTAATTTTTCTTTCGAGTTTTTCGAGTAACATAAAGATTTTTTTATCTGTACTGACACGAACATCGAAAGTAGGATGCTCATCACTTAGCTGCTTTTGAAGCTTTTTACGAAGAGGTTTTAATCCAAACCTTTCGTGATGCTCAGGTGTAACTGCTATGTAGAGATCTAAATTTGAATTCACTGCTGTGCTTTTTATAATTTCATCCATAGCGAGAGCTCTTTTCTTCGCTCCTTGTGATATAGATTGATTAAAGGATTCCGTACTCGTCTTTGTTAACTTTGGACCTTTTTCTTTCTCCGTTCGTTTTGCTTCTTCTTTCACTTTTTTATCTAAAGGACTATTATCACATCCGGTAAAAGAGCTAAATAGAAGTGCAAATAATGCGGTTATGAGGCCGAGTTTTCGCATAATTATCATTCCATTTCTATTGCAATATGTAATGTGATAGAAAAAGGATGACTGCATATCATCCTTTTTCTATTTCACAGCAAGACTGATTTGTTATTGCTGTGAGTATTGTGGTTCTTCTTGTTGGACTTCTTCAACGCGTGGGTTTAAAGAATCGATAATCGTTTGTGTTTGCTGCGCAGCTGTTTGGAAAAGTTGCTTCGCTTGTTGGTTATCCGTATCAAGAGCGAATCCCTCTAAGCTAGCTTGTGCACTTTTTAATCCAGAAACAGTTTGCTTTAGTTTCGTAATTACAGTCATTGAATGAAGCCCCCTTTGGAATATCAATTCAAAGATTATAATTTGTGAGTTGGGGTGAATTTATGATTGGAAAATTTAGGGGTGGAATAGATTTTATATGCTTTTAGCTAAGATGCATAAGGTATTACGGGGATATTTTTATTGATTTAGATGGATTTTATTGCTATTATTATGAGAAGAAAATGAAGTGTTTTCTATAATCATGCGCCCATAGCTCAGTCGGATAGAGCGGTGGTTTCCGGTACCACGTCTGCCGGGGGTTCGAATCCCTCTGGGCGCGTTATATAAACTTTAATATTATTTTGTGCAGAAGCCCTTTGTGTGGTAAGTAAAAATACCACGTGCAAAGGGCTTTTTTGATGTTATTGTTAGCCTATTATTGTTTATTTACTGTTGAATCCGGAGCTGAAATTCCTAACTTACATTTTGTAGGTTAGGAATTTTTTATTTTAAAAATGTTAAAAATATGCAATTTTGCGAAGTTACCTAAAAACTTTGAATCTTGTAAATTTATAACTGTAGAGAACAACAAACAAATAAATAAACAAATGAATAGAAAAACAAAAGGAGGAATGAAATGGTTAAGAAATTTAAATTTACAAAAGAGGAATTAGTAGAAGCATGGAAAGATCCACAAGTAAGAGAAAAATTAAAAGACTTACCGAAACACCCATCTGGAAAAGCGCTAAATGAATTAAGTGAGGAAGAATTAGCGGAAATCCAAGGGGCATCGGATGTACAACCAGAAACAACGCCGCTTTGTGTGGGAGTAATTATAGGATTAACAACGTCAATTAAGATTTGTAAATAAAAATAAAAAACAAAATGAGAGGATGAATGAAATGTCAAAAGGATACAAGTTCACAAAAGAAGAGTTAGTAGAGGCTTGGAAAGATCCACAAGTAAGAGAAAAGTTAAAAGATTTACCGAAACATCCATCGGGTAAAGCGTTAAATGAATTAAGCGAAGAAGAACTAGCGGAAATTCAAGGGGCATCAGATGTACAACCAGAAACAACACCACTTTGTGTGGGAGTAATTATAGGATTAACAACGTCAATTAAGATTTGTAAATAAAAATAAAAAACAAAATGAGAGGATGAATGAAATGTCAAAAGGATACAAGTTCACAAAAGAAGAGTTAGTAGAGGCTTGGAAAGATCCACAAGTAAGAGAAAAGTTAAAAGATTTACCGAAACATCCATCGGGTAAAGCGTTAAATGAATTAAGCGAAGAAGAACTAGCGGAAATTCAAGGGGCATCAGATGTACAACCAGAAACAACACCACTTTGTGTGGGAGTAATTATAGGATTAACAACGTCAATTAAGATTTGTAAATAAAAATAAAAAACAAAATGAGAGGATGAATGAAATGACAAAAGGCTACAAGTTCACAAAAGAAGAGTTAGTAGAGGCATGGAAAGATCCACAAGTAAGAGAAAAATTAAAAGATTTACCGAAACATCCATCAGGAAAAGCGTTAAATGAATTAAGCGAAGAAGAATTAGCGGAAATTCAAGGGGCATCGGATGTACAACCAGAAACAACACCACTTTGTGTGGGAGTAATTATAGGATTAACAACGTCAATTAAGATTTGTAAATAAAAATAAAAAACAAAACGAGAGGATGAATGAAATGACAAAAGGCTACAAGTTTACAAAAGAAGAGTTAGTAGAGGCATGGAAAGATCCACAAGTAAGAGAAAAATTAAAAGATTTACCGAAACATCCATCAGGAAAAGCGTTAAATGAATTAAGCGAAGAAGAACTAGCGGAAATTCAAGGGGCATCAGATGTACAACCAGAAACAACACCACTTTGTGTGGGAGTAATTATAGGATTAACAACGTCAATTAAGATTTGTAAATAAAAATAAAAAACAAAACGAGAGGATGAATGAAATGTCAAAAGGATACAAGTTCACAAAAGAAGAGTTAGTAGAGGCTTGGAAAGATCCCCAAGTAAGAGAAAAGTTAAAAGACTTACCGAAACACCCATCAGGAAAAGCACTAAACGAATTAAGTGAGGAAGAATTAGCGGAAATTCAAGGGGCATCAGATGTACAACCAGAAACAACGCCGCTTTGTGTGGGAGTAATTATAGGATTAACAACGTCAATTAAGATTTGTAAATAAAATAAAAACCAAAACGAGAGGATGAATGAAATGTCAAAAGAATACAAGTTCACAAAAGAAGAGTTAGTAGAGGCTTGGAAAGATCCCCAAGTAAGAGAAAAGTTAAAAGACTTACCGAAACACCCATCTGGAAAAGCGCTAAATGAATTAAGTGAGGAAGAATTAGCGGAAATCCAAGGGGCATCGGATGTACAACCAGAAACAACACCACTTTGTGTGGGAGTAATTATAGGAATAACGGCATCAATTAAAATTTGTAAGTAGATAGGTTTCATTCGAAAGGGGTATTCATCTCCTTTTGAATGAAACAGATTCCAATATTCGAATGCGAAAAATCGAATGTTGGAATCTGTTTCCCCTGAAGGGGACCAATTTATTGGAATATGGATTTTAAAATAAGGAAGGGGATTAAATTATTATGTTAATTCACTCATATATAAATGAAAAGGCATTTGCGAAGAGTCTTAATTTGAAAGAGCGTTATAAAACGCTAAAGAGTAGAAGAGATTTATTATTATCGGAGGATTTAAATTTAGCCCAATTAAATAAATGGATAGATAAAATGTTTAGAAGTAATAAAGCTGATTTTGATTTTAAATTAAAAATGAATGAAATGACAAAAGAAGATTTTGCGAGTTTAATTGAGAAAATCCCTGAATCAAAAGAGCATTTATATATAGATGAATTAAATGAACATGTGAATTTGCGCATGTTAGAAATAGGAATAGAGTTGTGTGAAAGTAAGCCATTAAGTGCAGAGGAAGATTTAGGGTTTATAGAATTTGTTAGGCCGTTTGCACTTTATGCAGCCGAAATGATAGATAGTTCGTTGAAATATAGATTAAATAAGATACGTTATGAGCATGAAGAGATTAAAGAAATGCTAGTGCGATCTTTAGTAGAAGAGTTATTAAATAATGCGGTGCGATCACTAGTCTTAGAATTTAATATTGCAAAACTAAGGGAAGAACTAGTAGGAGAGACTCCAGAAGAGCGATTTCTTTCCTTTGTCAGAGAGAAAGCTAGAAATAAGGAGAATTTAATTGCGTTCTATGAGGAATACGCAACATTAACACGAAGGTTAATTTTGAGAACAGAGTATTTTATACAAAATGTTCAAATGTTACTATTTCGTTTGAATGAAAATTGGCTACAGTTACAAAAAGAATTTCAATTGCAGGATGTATCATTAAGCAAAATTAAGGTTGGATTAGGAGATACACATCAAGAAGGGAAAACAGTTGTCCAGCTTGTATTCTCTTCAGGTAAAGAAATTTTATACAAGCCAAAGTCTATGGAAATTACGAAATCGTACCATGCATTTTTAGAATGGATGAATGAGGTAAGTGGAAGTATACAACTTCCATCATATAAAGTTTTAGACTTTGGTGAATATGGATGGGAAGAAAAAATATTGTATAAACCGTGCTCTTCTAAAGAAGAGGTGGAGCGCTACTATTTACGTTTTGGTAAGTTGATTGGTTTAATGTATATGTTAAAAGGTGCTGATTTGCATTTTGAAAATATAATTGCTCATGGAGAGTATCCATACATTATTGATTCGGAGACGATTTTTCATCAATATCCAAAACTGAATTTTCCGGATAGTGCGGAAGTAAAATTGAAATATGAACAAAGCGACTCAGTGATAGGATCTGGATTGTTACCGCAAGCTATGTTTCAAAACATCGATGGAAAAGGTATAGATTTAAGTGCTTTAAATGGAAAAGAGCAAGATTTGCCGTTTAAGGTGCTGGCCTTAAGTCAAAATAGTAAGGATGAAATGGAATTTACTATGAAAGAAGCCAAAAGTCAAAGTGCTAAAAATCTACCGAAACTTGGAGTAGAAGAAATTTATGTAGAGGATTATTTAACCTTTATTATTGATGGTTTTCAGGAAATGTGTAAATTTTTTATTGAGTATAAGGAAGAGATTTTATCAGAAAGAGGACCTTTAATTACATTTAGAGAAAATAAAATTCGCATTGTTGCTAGGGCGACTCAACAATATTGTAATTTCTTACAAGAGTCTACACACCCAGACTATATGAGAGATTCAATTTTATTGGAACAATTATTTGAAAGAGTATGGTATTACCCATATGAAAATAAGGGGCTAGTCATTCATGAGATTCAAGACTTATTACGTGCGGATGTTCCTATATTTACGACTTTTACAGATTCACGAGATCTATATAGTAGTACAGGTGAAAGGATGGAAGACTTTTTTAAGGAGAGCGGTTATGAGCAAGTATATAATAGAATTTATCATTTTGATGATAAGGAATTGGAAAAGCAACGAGGGTGGCTGAAGTTGGCAATACAGGGAAATAGAGATGTTGATATTAAAGTGAGAAGAAAAGAGGATTACAGAAGTGAATTATTAGAAAATCATCAGGAGACAATCTTGCAGGAAGCTATAAATATCGGAGAGTCTTTAGTAGAGAATGTAGTATTATCAGATGATAAAACAACAGCATCATGGTTACAAGCAAATGTTATTCACGACAAGTGGTATGTTGCCCCGATGAAGCAAAATTTATATGACGGTTTAGGTGGCGTAGCACTATTCTTATTGTATCTAAATAAGGTTACGGGAAACGAAAAATATTTAGAGGTTGCTCATAAGGCGTTGAAGTCAGCGATGAACCCTTTATCGAAAGCGAAGGGGCTTCTATCGACCTTCTTGGGTAAATATTCATTGTTATATCCATTAGCACATTTTCAATCTATAAGTCCTAGAAAAGAATATCAGGATTTTTTAGAAGAAATAAAAGTAGAATTAAAAGAAAGGCTCAAAGAAGAAGAAGAGTTTGATTTGTTAAGTGGCTCAGCAGGAGTTATTCAAGTGGCTCTTAATTTATTTGAAATGACAAAGGATCAAGATTATTTAGATCTTGCTGATATGTACAGTAAGCATTTGGTGGAAAATGTATCAATATTAGAAAGTGGAGTAGCGTGGAAGAATAAACATACTAACAGTTATTTAGGCGGTTTTTCTCATGGGACGAGTGGTATCGCTTGGAGCTTATGGCGTTCAGGGATTATGAATAGGAATCAAGAATATATTGATTTAGCTAAAAAAGCATTTGCTTATGATCGATCATTGTTTGAAAAAGAAGAAAGTGCGTGGAAAGACACAAGAGAGAGTGAGAAGAAGTGCTTACATCAATGGTGCCACGGTTCCACTGGAATAGGATTGAGTAGAGTTTTAGTAAGAAGCTATGAAGAAGATGTAGAAATGGACGAAGAAATTCGAGTGGCTGTAGATAATGTACGAAAGTATGGATTTAAAAATAATGATACATTATGTCATGGGAATATGGGGGACACGGAATTACTATTGGCTGTTTCACAGTTGTATGGTAATAAAGAATTGTATGAACAGGCGTTACAAATTGGCATACAAGTTATTAATAATTATAGAGAAACTGGTAGTTATCAATGTGATGCACCAGATGATATTCAATCATTTGGTATGTTTGTAGGGATAGCAGGAGTTGGTATGCAGTTGTTAAGACTATTACAGCCGAATGAAATTCCATCCGTTATGACATTAGAAAATGTAAAAGGATAAATGAAAAGACATTCTACCTTTTGGTAGAATGTCTTTATTATACATTTACATTTATTATACCTTTTCGAACAGCTTCAGCTAATGCTTCAGAACGAGAACTCACCTTGAACTTTTTAAACAGTTTCGTTAAATTATATTCAACAGCCCTAGAACTCATATATAATTCATCTGCAATTTGTTTATTACTTTTTCCTTTCGCAATGGATTCAAGAATTTCTAATTCTTTTTGTGTAATTGTAACATGGCTTGATGGTCTTTTCGTATCTAAGTTATCAACAGTCATATCTTCAACTCGAAGTTGTCGCAATAAAGAAATTGGAATTAAAGTATACCCATTTAAGACGGCCCGAATAGCCATTAATAACTCTTGCTGTGATGCTGATTTGCTAACAATACCGCTAATACCAGAATCTATTAATAAATTAAATTGTGATAAATATTCGAAGCCTGTGTAGAGAATAATTTTTGCATCTGGTTGTATGTGTAAAAGTTTTTGAGCCACATCAAGTCCACTATAATTAGGCATGTTCATGTCTAAAAGATATATATCAAAAGGTGTTTTTGAACTTTGAGAAATTGCTTCCTGTTCGTTTAAAATGTATGTTGCTTGAATATCTTCTTCTAATTCGATCATATTTTTCGTACCTTCACCCACTATTTGGTGATCGTCTACAATCAAAACGTGTATCATTTTATTCACCTCGGTATAGTAATATTTACTTGTAGTCCATTTCCTATTTCTGAAATAAGCTGAATTTCGCCTCCTATTCCTTGAACGCGCCCTTTGATTCCAGATAAACCCATATGTTTATTTGAAGAATAGGGGGCTTGGGTATTAAAACCGATGCCGTTATCACGATAATCTAGATAAATACAATTATTTTCTTCCCATAAAAATATATTAATTAAGGTTGCATTAGAGTGCTTATCAGCATTGTTTAATAATTCCTGGATAATACGATAAATAGATAAAATTTTATCAAATTCGTAATGATTCTCCTGTATTGAGTCATATTCAAATTGAATTCGGAAATTAGTACGTAGTTGCATTTGTGCTAATAGCTCTTTAAGTGCACCTATAAGACCAATTTCAGATAGAAGAGCCGGTTTTAATTCATTACAAGTGTCACGAATTTGTTGAATAACATCAAACATACCGAATTTTATTTTTTCTAATTGTCCCTGCAATGCACCTGGTACAGTATGTTCTTTTAATACGGTTTCTAGTTTACGATACCAGACAATTTGGTCTTGCAGGGCAGCGTCATGAAGATCCGCAGCAAGCCGACGCCTTTCAGTTTCTGAGATTTGAAATAGTAGGCGCGAAAGAGTTGCTGAGTGTGTTTTATTTGCTATGCTTTCTTTTTCTAAAGATTGAATGATTTGATTAACTGAATTTAGGTTTTCATAAACTAGACGTACATATTTTACGATAGCAATAAACCAAGTTTTTTCATTGATATTAAATTTAATATTGTTGGTTTTATTTCCAACCCAAATGTAATGCTTTGTGTTTTGGGTAGAATATAAATAAATACCGATGCATCCGTCATCTTCTAATAAATCATTTATATACCCTGATTCCATTCCCCATTGTTTCTTTTTCGAAAGATTAAATTTTTCTGTTTCTCCGTAACTTTTATAACCATTGTATGTATTTTGTTTTGTATCAAACTCAATAAATTGTATAAAACACGGTTTTAGTAGGGAGATAATTTCATTCATAAATTTTTTCTCTAAATCTTTTACTTTCATAATGGAAGAAAGTTGTTGTGCGAATTGATCAATACTTACATGTAAATTGGTTTTGCTTCTGAATAATTGATTGCGAAATGTGAAATCTAATCGTTCTTTTATTACAAGAAACAGTATGTTTAAAGGGAAAATGATAATGAAATTTTGCATGAGTCTAATAAAGAATCGCTCATCAGGATTAATACCCCAGCTTATAATTAATGTAATAATGATAGTTGGAAGTAATGAAAGCAAAGAGTAGTACCGAACACGATCAAACATAAAATCAATATCAAAGATTTGCTTTGTTAATATTAAATAAAAGTAGCCAATTGGAATGCAAAATAGGAATAATGCTGCAATATCAGCCCTAATAATGGCTGCATGAAATAATATCCTTGGAAGAGCATATAGCATTATAAATGGCCCGAAAGAAATACATTGGATAACTAACATAAATTTAAAAAAAGGCCTGTGTAAAGTATTTCTATATTTTATGTATCCTTTTAAAAGGAAATATACACTTAAAAGAATACTAAAACATAAATAAGCTAAATCTGTGTAAGCAGAGACTTGTTGCAAATTTGGAAGAAAGGTAACGGATAATAAGCCGGTAGTAATAACGGTCATGTATAGAAAAATGTGAAATCTAATCACATTTTTATGTATAATAATAATTTCCTTCCGCTTAAACAGCTGATATAAAAATAAAGTAAGAAATAAAGATACACTTTGAAAAGAGATACTTATAATTAAGAGTCCGCCAAAATCAGATTTACTAGATATAGAAGAGGCGGAAAGGCTAATAGAGGTTGCTAATAAAAAAAGCATAAAATAACGCTCTTCTCGCCTTATAGCTTTATTTCTATAGACAATAAAGCATAAGCTTAAAATGGTCAGAGAAAAAATCATTGGTAGATATAATGTAATAATTAGCTCTTCGTTGTCTGAAGTAGCTGTTGTGCTATAAGTAGAAATCCTATCATTCTGTATAGTTTGAATTTCAGTTGCATTTAAAAATTGATTTTGGTATCGCTTGAAAACCCCTAAATAAGGATTCGCCCCATCCACTTTGTAAATTTCATCACCTGCTTTTAAGGCTGTTTTTGCAGCCCAACCCGACGTATCAATTTGACTGATTGTATATGTATTATGTTTTTCTTTAGAAGCGATAATGCCACTGTAAGGCTGATAAAACTTGTAGAGGATGTAACTTTGTATGATTAAGTAAAAAATTATTAATGAAATTACGAAATAAATTGGACGTTGTTTAATCATTGCTAGAATTACCTCACTATCATATATAATTTCGGAATCCCGCAATAGGATTGCGGATAATAGCAAAAGAATATGTAATAATATAAAACTATAAAAATTGGTGGGGTGAACGATATATGATTAGAGAATTAGTTGAACGTATATTAGAAGATATTCAATTTAAAAATGTGTGTAGTCAAGGAACAATAGCCATTGATGGTATATCAAAACAAGAATTAGAAATTATTTTAGGTACTTTAAATAAATCGTCTTTACTTAGTAAAGCTGCTGAGACATGGAAGTAAACTAAATTAGAGTATCAATTAACCTATCCTTATTTGCTTGACTGAGTGAAAGTTGTTCGATGTATCCTTTTGATTTGTATACATATAGGTTCTGCATAACGGAGCAGTACTCCATTGATCCACCGTACAGTAATATGTGTTTTAAAGAATCTAATGTTTGATTATTTAATTCATCATATTGTATCTCTTGATTAAAGAACTTTTTTATAAGTATAAAGTTATCATTTTTACTATTTAAATAATATAGTATTGGTAAAGTTTTCTTTAAATTAAGAAAATCATTTTTCTTATCCCATTGCATAATATCACGCATGTCGTTTTTTATTTGATTAATAACGCCTATACATAGTGCGTAGTTTTCAATTAAAGAACGTTGGATAGGGTTGATATTCCCTGTTCCTAATAAGCATGCAAGTTTAATTAGATATCCAGATTTGTGGGTTACCATATCAATATAATCTTTCTCGGAATGGATTTCATTTTTAAGATCTAGTTGTTGTCCATTAATAGAGTTTAAAATAGAAGAGTGTATTTCATTTTTGAGCCAGTTTTTCATTTGAATTGAAAGGGAAGCCTTGTCAACTTCTTGCAAACAAATAAGTAAAAATCCCATAATTATATTGAGATTTGTGGCAATTGGATGTTTTGTCCAAGGTCCTTCTAAGAAATCTTCGTCTTGAATATCATCCATAATATCTAGAGCGAGCATAAGTAATTCTATAATTGTTAGCAGTAATTGTTTTTCCTCTTCATTTTGGTTATCTTGAAATATTTCATAATGTACGAGAGTGATGTTAGCAAAACGAGTAGAATCATTGAATTTGTATTCAATATATTCTGAAGAACATTGACGTAATGTAGATTCGAAAAAATGTCCATAAACCAGTTTTTTTGCACGCAAAATTAATTCATTTTGTAATGAATAAATCACTCGCAGCTCCCCTTTTGTAAAAATTCGGAATATTCCAATTGTAACATAAGAGGGACATCTTCACAATTAAGCATATCGCAAATGCGATATGTTTTTTTAATGAAGATGTTGCGGAGAATCCCGCTAATTTGTTTGCGGTAACTACAACGTGCATTGCGGACAATAACGTTTAAAAGAAGGATATGATATGAGTACAGATTAAGACAACACAGTTTAATAAACGAGAAAAAATAATCTAATATGGATTGAGAATAAAGGAGGAGAATGATGAAGAAAGTTTTAAGTGGTCGAGAAAAAGAAGTAGCTGTGTTGATTGCACGAGGTTTGAAGGATGTTGAAATAGCAAGGGAGTTATTTATTAGTAGAAGGAGAGTGGGTGAATTAGTAGCCTCAATTAAAAGAAAGTTAGAAATACATTCAAGGGTCCAAATTGGAATAGCTGCATATTTTTTAGGATTAATTACATTTGAATTTAATTTTAATCATGGTAACCATGAGGGTGTTGCTATGATTAATAGTTAAAGAGATAGGGGGGAATAAAATGGCAAAGGTGCCCTTTATAGAACAGATGGAACATAGCGAATGTGGATTAGCCTCATTGGCGATGGTCTTTAGTTTTTATGAAAAGCATGTTTCGTTAGCTGAATTAAGAGAAGAGTTTGGTGTTCCAAAAGGTGGTACATCTTTATACCAGCTTATGCATATTGCTAGGAAAAATGGTTTTCAAGTAAAAGGATATAAAGCTGAATATGAAGCTTTAAGTGAAGTTAAATTACCAGCAGTTATCCATTGGGAACATAAACATTATGTAGTCCTAGAGAAAGTGACAAAAAAGGGGGCTATAGTTATAGACCCTGCTTACGGAAGAAATAAAATCTCTAAAAAAGAAATGGAGGAAAAGTATTCTGGATTTGTATTAACACTAGAACCAGATGAGTCATTTCAAAAACAAAAAGGTGTCTCTCATTTGCAATTCTTTTTATCGTTTGTGTTAGGGAAAAAGAAATTAATAGCTTTAATTGTATTAGCCTCTTTGATAATTCAGGCTTTTGCGCTGGTGATTCCATTTGTCACAAGTTGGATGACTGACCATGTAATTATTCCGAGAGATCCGAGCTATATGAATATGATAGGTTACAGTATTTTAGTATTACTAATAAGTTATCAAGTATTTGCTTCATTAAGAGGTTTCCTAATAGCGAAGTTGCAAACGGCAATTGATATGTCTTTAATGCAAAGTTTTATAGAAAAACTATTAAGTCTTTCTTATAACTTTTTTGAGAATCGCTCTATGGGAGAACTGTTATTTAGAGCAAATTCCAATGTATATATTAGACAAATATTATCTACTAAGGTAATTTCCTTTCTTATAGATGGAATTCTGCTTTTCACTTACTTATTCTTCATGTTTCGTTATTCGACCTTATTAGGATTCGTTGTGTTAGCAGTTGGGAGTGTTATATTCGCCCTACTTGTCATGAGCACGACTGTTTCTAAGAAGTTAGCTGATAAAGAGGTTTCGGCTCAAGCTCAAGTTCAAAGGATTTTGTCTGAGAGTATTAATGGGATTAGTGACGTGAAGGTTATGGGATTGGAAAAGCAAGTGTATAAAGAATGGCAAGAACGCTTTGGTTCTCAGCTTATTCATGCAGAGAAGAGATCTATATGGACGGCATTGATGAATACATTAGCGGGTTCTATTCAATTTATCTTACCGTTGTTTCTGCTTTGGTTCAGTGGACAACAGGTGCTAGCTGGAAATATGACATTAGGAAGTGTACTCGGCTTTAATGCGTTAGCGATTTCGTTTATAACTCCGATTATCTCCATTGGGAGTGGCTATGGTGAATTGATTTATATTAGCTCCTATATTCAGCGGATTTACGATGTAATGCATGCGAGATCGGAGAGAGAGGTCAATCAATTTTCAGGAATTAAGAAACTGAATGGTGATATTGAGTTTGACAATGTTTCTTATCGTCACAATTATTTCAGTGAAGATGCAATTCAGAATGTTTCGTTTAAAATCAAAGCTGGTGAGAAGGTCGCAATTGTTGGGGCGTCTGGGTCTGGAAAAAGTACAATTGTAAAAATGCTTCTCGGACTATATACACCAACGAATGGGAAAATCCGATTTGATGGGATTGAAAGCGAAAAGTTAAATTTGAAATTTTTAAGGAAATCAATAGGCGTTGTTTTCCAAGAAGCGAGATTGTTTAACAAAACGGTAGGAGAAAATATCATTGCGCAAAGGAAAGGGGTGCCTCCGAATGGAGTAATTGAGGCATCGAAGCAAGCGAATATATTAGAAGATATTATGATGCTACCATTAAATTTTCAAACGATGGTATCTGAATTTGGAGTTAACTTCTCTGGTGGGCAAAGGCAAAGATTAATATTAGCTAGAGCATTGGTAACAAACCCATCTATTCTAATATTAGATGAGGCGACAAGTGCACTTGATACATTGTCTGAAAGAGTTATTGATGAGAATTTAACTGATATGTTATGTACAAGGATTGTCATTGCACATAGGTTAAGTACGGTTAAGAATGCAGATAAGATTATTGTTATGGATAAGGGAGCAATTGTAGAGATAGGATCACATACAGAATTACTTGAGAAGCAAGGGTATTATTATCAATTGTCAAAAGCTCAGGAAGTAAAAGGAGGGATTAAAAGTGAAAGATTGGCCTAAATATCGAAACACTATAGCGAAAATAGGTGCTGGAATTACAGTAGGATTATTATTAAACCTTCCTATAGTTGGAGTTAGTACGATAAGCGCTGAAGAAATGAAACATAATCAAATTAAAGAAAATTCGTATGTGTTTACATTGAGGCAAGGTGAAAATACGGATGAGATGATAAAGGAAATTAGAGATAAATATCCCGATTTAAAGCTAGAAGTAATAAAAGAAATTAAGATGCTGAATATCGAAGGTGATAATTTAGAAAGAGTACAAGAAGCGAAGCAGCATTTATTAAAAAATTATAAAGGGATAATTGAAAAAGCAGGTAGAGAGGATGTAGTGGAATTAAAGCCGCCCGCTATAGTAAAGAAACCTTCGAATATAACAAAATACGCACCTTCACAATTAGAACAAGAAGAGGTCGATTATAGCAAATGGAAATGGGATGTCGATAAGGTAACAGAAAATGGAGAGAGCTATAAAATTGAACAAGGAAATCATAGTGTAAAGATTGGTGTTATTGATAGTGGGATTGATGTAAATCATCCTGCGCTAAAGGGAAATATAGTTAGTCAGGGGAAAATTTTAGTTCCGAATGTAGAATCAATTGAAGATAATATTGGTCATGGAACAATGATTGCTGGGTTAATAGCTGCTGATGGGAAAATAAAGGGGGTAGCGCCCAAAATTGGGATTGTACCATACAAAGTATTTCAAGGTAGTTCTGCGGATTCAAGCTGGATTATTAAAGCTATTGTAGAGGCTGCAAATGATGGTATGGATGTTATTAATTTAAGTTTAGGAACATACAAGTCCATTAAAGATCCAGAAGAAGGAGCTGTGTACTTAGCTTATAAAAGAGCAATAGAGTATGCGAATAGTAAAGGGAGTTTGCTAGTGGCTTCCTCTGGAACAGAAGGATTCGATATTTCAAATCCTTTTCAATTAGCTAAGCAAAGAGGATATGAAAACGACTTACAACTTCATATGCCAGGAGGTTTACCGGGGGTAGTAACTGTTGCGGGAACAAATAAAGATGATCGATTAGCTTATTACTCTAATTATGGAACCAATGTTGATATTGCAGCTCCATCAGGAGATTATGGATCTTTGTGGGAAAGTGAAAAAGTGGGAGATGAAACAGCTATGGTATTAACCACGTATCCTACAAACCTTCCGCAATCCCAGCTAAGTGAATGGTTAGGGTTTGATAGAGGGTATGAGCTGATGATTGGAACGAGTCTAGCAGTTCCTAAAGTTTCTGCTACAGCCGCACTTGTAATTGCGGAATATAAAGAAAAATTTAGGCTGAAGCCTAGTAATGGATTTGTTAAAACAAGATTATATCAGGGGGCCAAACCGGCATTAGATGACGGAAAAAAATATTTTGGAAAAGGTATTGTAAATGCGAAGGGTGCACTTGATTTTCGAAATACAAATTTCAAAAAATGGGAGAGATAAAGATGAATTTTAAAAAGTTTTTACTTATGATTGGCGGAATTGCTTTAGGAATGGCAGTTATTTACTTTATTAAACAGTAAAGGGGATGTTATATATGGCATTTGAAATTCAAGGATTAAATAAAACATTTGGTGAATATAAGGCCGTTAATGATTTAAATATACGTGTAGAAGAAGGTGGAATTTTAGGGATGCTGGGCCGAAATGGTGCTGGTAAGACGACGACGATTCGTATGATCTTAGATTTAATCAAACCGGATAGCGGCCAAATTCTATGGAATAATCGCCCTTTTTCAAAGAAAGACCTATCTATTGGCTATTTACCAGAAGAGCGTGGATTATACCCGAAAATGAATGTAGTGGAGCAATTGGTGTATTTCGGCAAGTTAGAAGGAATGCCAGCTAATCTTGCAAAAAGGCATGCGTTACAGTGGCTAGAAAAATTAGAAATGACACCACATTTAAAGAAGAAAACAGAGGAATTGTCAAAGGGAAATCAACAAAAAATTCAATTGATTTCAGCGATATTGCATAATCCGGAATTCATCATACTAGATGAACCATTTAGTGGATTGGATCCTGTAAATGCAGAGATGTTAAAAAATGTTGTGCTCGAGTTAATCGCGCAAAGAAAAACGATTATCTTCTGTAGTCATCAAATGGACAGTGTAGAAACGTTCTGTGAGGAAATTTGTATTATGAAAAATGGTCAACTTGTATTATCGGGTGCCTTGTCAGATATTAAGAAAAGTTATCAATACAAATATATGACGTTGCAAACGGAAGGGGATATTGAACCTATTCTTAAGAAGAAAAATTTCAATTTTGAAAAAGTTAATCGTACGTTCATGATTAAAGTTAATGATGGAGAGGATGCATTTTCGCTGCTTGAAGACATTAAAACTAAACAATATATCCGAGATGTTTCTATTAAAGAACCTTCTTTACATCAAATCTTTGTTGAAAAGGCGGGTGCATAAGTAATGAGGAATTTCTGGATTGTTTTAGGGCAAACGTATTGGGATCGTGTGAGGACGAAAATATTTATTGGAATGACATTGTTATTAATAGGGGGAGGGATATTCTTATTCTCCTTTCCAACTTTAGTACAAAAGTTTTCTGGAGAGAAAGAAAAAGCAAAAGTTGTATTTATTTCCGAAGCACCTAATGTTACTTTGGATCAATCTAATCTTAGTAAAGCTCTTCCAGAATGGGATTGGTCTTTAGGTGATAAAACAAAATTAAATCAATATAAGCAAGATTTGTTAGATAAGAAAGTCGAAGCGCTCTTTATATTAAAAGAGGGTGCGGGTGCTGAACCAGTATTAGATTACTTTATGAAGGTGGATAATCCTAAGTTGATTCAAAGTGCGCAGGTATTTGTACAAAATCAGTATTTTCAAAGTGCGGTAGTTAAACAACAGTTATCAGAAGAGGCTGTGAAATCACTGACGATGAACGTGCAAGCGAAAAAGCAAAACTTAAATAACGAAGAAACAAGCTCATTCTTACTGGTGTATTTATTAGTAGCGATTATGTACTTAGCAATTACTTCGTATGGAAATGCGATTGCTACAGCGGTAGCGTCAGAGAAGGCGTCGCGTGTTATGGAAGTGATGGTAACGAAGGTGTCGCCTGTTCACATGGTCTTTGGGAAGATATTAGGAGTCGGTCTTGCTAGTTTGACACAGTTATTTATTTTCTTCCTTAGTATGGCGCTATATATTAAATCTGGAATTTTCAAGGTATCGGATTCGTTTTTTGGAGTGAATATTGATGTAAATATGATTACAGGTGAGCATGCTGCATATTTCTTGTTATATTTTGTTCTCGGTTACTTCGTTTATGCGGCACTTTTCGCAGTGTTTGGTTCTATGGTAAGCAGGCCAGAAGAATTATCCGGAACAACGATGCCGATTACTCTTATATTGATGGGAAGCTTAGTGGTGGAGTTATTAGTAGTACTTGATAACCCTGAAGGGCTAGTATCAAGGGTGACATCATATGTTCCGTTTACAGCTCCAATTAGTATGGTAGTTAGGATTATTAATGGATCCGTTGGGAGTTTAGAAATTATTACATCTATGGTTGTATTACTGGCTAGCATTAGCTTAATTGCTATGTTTGCAGCGAAGGTCTATCCGAAAGGTGTATTAAGAAGTGGTAAGAGCCTTAAATTCATTCAATTGTTAAAAAATAATTAATTGCAGGGGGGAATAAATTATGGGATTTTTTTCGAAAAGAAAACAAAAAATGATGGATAGTAATAACGAGAGAAGCGTGAAAAAAATAGTTGAGTTGTCTGTGGAAGAGATGAGAGGAATTCAAGGAGCGTCTAGTGAATCGAACGATTATCTCTATGATTCCTATGTAATTAGGAATCAAAGTTCCTTAGCTTTAAATAAGAGGTTTCTTTCTTAAATAAGAATCGTAAAAGAGTAGTTAGGCATAGTGAAGTGTCACTATACCTAAACTGCTCTTTTTATTTTGGAATTGAACAGAGATAAATTTAATGTTGTTATATATAAAATTAAGAGTTACTATTAGTATGTAGTAACAAATAATTGAGTTTATTATTTTCTTTCAATATTATTCAAATTTAGGTTGTAAGTTGTAAATCTCATTAATACATATAAATTAATAATATTTTGGAATGGGTGTCTGTGATAGCATTCTCCTTTTACCAAACTTATTGTACAATAGAAACAAGGGGGAGATTAGTTTGAAGGCAAGTCTTTTACAAGAACAAAGCTTACGTTTGGCAATGACACAAGAGTTAAGGCAAGCGATTACAATGCTCCAGTATAATGTACAAGAATTATCGGAGTTTTTGTATGAGCAATCGTTAGAGAATCCCCTTATTGAGTTAGGTGGTTTTGAGAGGGAGAAGAAAAAGAGCTCTAACAACAGTAAAAGTACCAGCAAACAAGTCGAGAATCAGATGGAGATCTACAGTGTGGATTCTACAACGATTCAGCAACATTTATTAAATCAAATACAGTATTATAAAATAGATGAAGAAGAGCGAAAAGTAGCTTCTTTCATTATTATGAACATGGATGGAAATGGATATTTACAAGAAACGAATGAAGAGTTAGCAGAGCTCCTTTCTGCGCATATTCATGTAGTCGACCGCTCTGTAGAGCTTGTCCAATCACTGGAACCAGCAGGGGTAGGGGCGCGTAATATTCAGGAATGTTTAACCTTGCAATTGAAGCGCTTACAAAGACGGAATGGATTAGCAGAAGAGGTTGTAGAAGATCATTTCGCTTATTTTGTGAAGAAAGATTGGCGAAAGCTCGTTCAAGTGTTGAAATGTAGTAATGAGGAATTACAGAGTGCGGTAAATTGTATAACGTCATTACAACCAAAACCAGGTCTTGCGTTTTCTTCAGATAAACCACTTTATATTGTGCCTGATATGGCGGTGAAAAAAGATGGCGATCGCCTCGTTTTACAAATGAATGAGAGAAATATGCCGAGAATTGAAATTCATTCTGAATATAGTGCGCTTCTTAATAATAGTGAAAGTGAAGTAGCATCTTACGTATCAGAAAAGTATCAGCATGTGCAGTGGATTATGCGCAGTTTGAAGCAGAGAAAACAGACGCTGCTGCAAGTGATGAATATTATTATGGAAAAACAACGTGATTTCTTCTGGAAAGGTCCAGAGTATTTAAGACCTCTCGCTTTAAAAGAGGTAGCGGAAGAGTTAAGTGTGCATGAATCAACAATTAGTCGTGCGACGCGAAATAAATATGTGCAAACACCACACGGTTTATTTGAGATGAAATCGTTCTTTAGCAATGCCGTTTCGACGACTGAAGATGAAGCAGTTTCTACAAAACGTGTAAAACAATTTATTCAAACGCTAATTGGGGCAGAGGATAAGAAAAAGCCACTTTCAGATCAAAAGATTTCAAAATTATTAGAAGAAGAGCATGAAATTGTTATTTCTCGAAGAACAGTGGCGAAGTATAGAGAACAAATGCATATCCCAGCTTCGTCATTACGAAAAACGATCGGATAGGTGAAGAAGATGAAAGTTGTACTGTATACTAAAAAAGATTGTGGCCTTTGCGTGAAGGCGAAACAAGTTTTACAGGAAGTACAATGTGAATATTCTTTTCAAATCGAGGAAATAGATATATATGAAGATAATGACCTTTTAGAAAAATATCACTTAATGATTCCGGTTGTAGAAATGGACGGAAAACAAGTAGAATATGGTAACATTCACAAAGGTGTCATAATAAACTATATAAAGAATGCAGTTAAGAGTTGAATAAGTTTCTATCTCCTGTTACAATAATACACGTAGCAGGGATTATTTTTTTAACCTATGTGGGACACAAAATGTCACTACGGGACGTAAAGTGACCATTAAGGAAAAATGAACCAATGTAGTGAGGAGAAAAGATATGCGCTCATGGATTCAGAACACAAAAAAATTATTACCTGATCTGCTACCTGTTATGCAAACGAGAATGCAAATTCTTCAATACATTAGGCTCATGCAGCCGATTGGAAGAAGAAACTTATCAGCAAGCCTCGGTATGACAGAACGAGTATTGCGAAGTGAAGTTCAAGTTTTGAAAGAACAAAACTTAGTTCACGTCGCTTCTTCTGGAATGACTTTGACAGAAGAAGGAACAGCTTTAGTTCTTGCTTTGGAAGACTTTATGAAAGAAATTTCCGGGTTAAAGGTTTTAGAAAAGCAACTTAAGGAAACATTAGACTTGGATGAAGTTTTCGTTGTCCCTGGTGATAGTGATGAATCACCTTGGGTCAAACTGGAGATGGGCCGTGCTTGTGTGACTTGTATAAAAGACCGTCTGACAGCGAATAATATCGTTGCTGTGGCTGGAGGAACTACGCTAGCTGCTGCTGCGGACATGATGCAACTTGATTGCAAAGATTTACATATGCTATTTGTCCCAGCACGTGGTGGAATTGGAGAAGGTGTTGAATTAGAAGCCAATACCATTTGTGCCAAGATGGCGCAAAATACGATGAGTAATTATCGCTTATTGTATGTTCCAGACCATGTTAGTAGCGAAGCATATGCGTCTATTGTGACAGAGCCTTCCGTGAAAGAAGTTCTTGAGTTGATTCGATCTTCCAATATCGTCATTCATGGAATAGGTGATGCGTTAACAATGGCACGTCGCAGAAGTACTTCAGAAGCAGATTGGTTAAAGATTCAGGCAAGCGAAGCAGTTGGTGAAGCTTTCGGTTACTACTTTAATGAAGAAGGAAATGTTGTTCATAAAGTAAGAACAGTTGGTATGCAACTTGAGGATTTACAAAATGTATCTCACGTTGTTGCAGTCGCTGGAGGTTCTTCAAAGGCAAAAGCAATACAGGCTGTAATAAAGCAAGGGCACACTTCAATTCTAATTACAGATGAAGGTGCAGCAAAACAATTAACAAAGGGTTTTACCCTTTAATATAATCCCCCAAGGAGGAAATTCAAATGACTAAAATTGGTATTAATGGATTTGGACGTATCGGACGTAACGTATTCCGCGCAGCTCTTAACAACTCTGAGGTAGAAGTAGTAGCAATCAACGACTTAACAGATGCTAAAACATTAGCTCACCTTTTAAAATATGACACAGTTCACGGAACTTTAAATGCAGAAGTATCTGCTAACGAAAACAGCATCGTTGTTAACGGTAAAGAAATTAAAGTTATCGCTGAGCGTGACCCAGCTCAATTACCATGGAGCGACTACGGAGTAGAAGTAGTAGTAGAATCTACTGGCCGTTTCACTAAAAAATCAGACGCTGAAAAACACTTAGGTGGATCAGTTAAGAAAGTTATCATCTCAGCTCCAGCTTCTGACGAAGATATCACTGTAGTTATGGGTGTTAACCACGAACAATACGATGCAGCTAACCACAACGTAGTATCTAACGCTTCTTGTACTACAAACTGTCTAGCTCCATTCGCTAAAGTATTAAACGAAAAATTCGGCGTAAAACGCGGAATGATGACAACAATTCACTCTTACACTAACGACCAACAAATCTTAGACTTACCACACAAAGATTTACGTCGTGCTCGTGCAGCAGCTGAAAACATGATCCCAACATCTACTGGTGCAGCTAAAGCTGTAGCATTAGTATTACCAGAACTTAAAGGTAAATTAAACGGTGGCGCTGTACGTGTTCCAACTGCTAACGTTTCTCTTGTTGACTTAGTTGTTGAACTTGACAAAGAAGTAACAGTTGAAGATGTAAACGCAGCATTCAAAGCAGCAGCTGAAGGCGAATTAAAAGGTATCCTTGGATACAGCGAAGAGCCATTAGTATCTATCGACTATAACGGATGTACAGCTTCTTCTACAATCGATGCATTATCTACAATGGTAATGGAAGGTAACATGGTTAAAGTACTTTCTTGGTACGATAACGAAACTGGTTACTCTAACCGCGTAGTAGACTTAGCAGCTTACATGACTTCAAAAGGTCTTTAATTCTTAATTATATAAGTTATCAATGACAAAACGAGGGAGAGGGTTTGTTCCCTCTCTCTCTTCTTTCGTTTTAAAAGCAAATGTGTTAAGCTTTTGAATGGGTTTTGTCAATCCTAACTAGTAGTCGGAGGGAAATCCAATGAACAAAAAATCAATTCGTGACGTAGATTTAAAAGGTAAGCGTGTATTTTGCCGCGTTGATTTCAACGTACCTATGAAAGAAGGCAAAATTACAGATGAAACTCGTATCCGTGCAGCTCTTCCTACAATTCAATATTTAGTAGAGCAAGGTGCGAAAGTTATTTTAGCAAGCCACTTAGGCCGTCCAAAAGGTCAAGCAGTAGAAGAATTACGTCTTACTCCAGTAGCAGCACGTTTAGGCGAGCTTCTTGGTAAAGATGTTAAAAAAGCGGACGAAGCATTCGGACCAGTTGCACAAGAAATGGTTGCAGCAATGAACGAAGGCGACGTATTAGTTCTTGAAAACGTACGTTTCTATGCGGGCGAAGAAAAGAACGATGCAGAACTTGCGAAAGAATTTGCAGCACTTGCTGACATCTTCGTAAACGATGCATTCGGTGCAGCTCACCGTGCTCATGCTTCTACAGCAGGTATCGCAGACTACCTACCAGCAGTATCTGGTCTATTAATGGAAAAAGAGTTAGATGTACTTGGTAAAGCACTTTCTAACCCAGAACGTCCATTTACAGCTATCATCGGTGGTGCGAAAGTAAAAGATAAAATCGGTGTAATTCGTCATCTATTAGACAAAGTAGATAACTTAATCATCGGTGGCGGACTTGCTTACACATTCGTTAAAGCTTTAGGTCATGAAATTGGTCTATCTCTATGTGAAGACGACAAGATTGAACTAGCTAAAGAATTTATGCAACTTGCAAAAGAAAAAGGCGTAAACTTCTATATGCCAGTTGATGTTGTAATCACTGAGGAATTCTCTGAAACTGCAACAACTAAAATTGTTGGTATCGACTCTATCCCTTCTAACTGGGAAGGCGTGGACATCGGTCCTAAAACACGTGAAATTTATGCAGATGTAATTAAAAATTCTAAGCTTGTTGTATGGAATGGACCAATGGGTGTATTCGAAATGACTCCATTCGCAGAAGGTACAAAAGCAGTAGGACAAGCATTAGCAGATGCAGAAGATACATACTCTGTTATCGGCGGTGGTGACTCTGCAGCAGCTGTTGAAAAATTCGGTATGGCTGATAAAATGAGCCACATTTCTACTGGCGGCGGTGCGTCATTAGAATTCATGGAAGGTAAAGAGCTTCCAGGTGTAGTTTGTCTTAACGACAAATAAGTAGCAGCCAAAGAAAAAGGACGGTGCAAAGCATGCGTAAACCAATTATCGCAGGTAACTGGAAAATGAATAAAACTCTATCTGAAGCAGTTAGCTTCGTAGAGGAAGTTAAAGGTCAAATCCCAGCAGCTTCAGCTGTTGATGCAGTAGTTTGCTCTCCAGCTCTATTCTTAGAGCGCCTTGTAGCAGCAACTGAAGGAACTGACTTACAAGTAGGTGCACAAAACATGCACTTCGAAAAAAATGGTGCATTCACTGGCGAAATTAGCCCAGTAGCACTTAGCGACTTAAAAGTAGGCTACGTAGTACTTGGCCACTCTGAGCGTCGTGAAATGTTTGCTGAAACAGACGAATCAGTAAACAAAAAGACTATCGCAGCATTTGAACATGGTTTAACACCAATCGTATGTTGTGGTGAGACTTTAGAAGAGCGCGAAAGCGGAAAAACATTTGATCTAGTAGCAGGTCAAGTGACAAAAGCACTTGCAGGTTTAACAGAAGAGCAAGTTAAAGCAACTGTTATCGCTTATGAGCCAATCTGGGCTATCGGTACAGGTAAATCTTCTTCTTCTGCAGATGCAAACGAAGTATGTGCGCACATCCGTAAAGTTGTTGCAGAAGCTGTTTCTCCAGACGCTGCAGAAGCTGTTCGTATCCAATACGGCGGTAGCGTAAAACCAGAAAACATTAAAGAGTATATGGCACAATCTGACATCGACGGCGCTTTAGTTGGCGGTGCTAGCTTAGAGCCTGCTTCGTTCTTAGGTCTTCTGGGGGCGGTAAAATGAGAAAGCCAACAGCTTTAATCATTCTTGACGGTTTCGGACTTCGTGAAGAAACTTACGGGAATGCTGTAGCACAAGCTAAGAAACCTAATTTTGATGGTTACTGGAACAAATTCCCTCATACAACGCTTACAGCTTGTGGTGAGGCGGTAGGTCTTCCAGAAGGTCAAATGGGTAACTCTGAGGTTGGTCACTTAAATATCGGTGCTGGCCGCGTAGTATATCAAAGCTTAACACGCGTTAACGTTGCAATTCGTGAAGGTGAGTTCGATAAGAACGAAACTTTCCAAAATGCAATTAAAAGCGTAAAAGAAAAAGGTACTGCACTTCATTTATTCGGTTTACTTTCTGACGGTGGTGTGCACAGTCACATGAACCATATGTTTGCTCTTCTTCGCTTAGCAGCAAAAGAAGGCGTGGAGAAAGTTTATATCCATGCATTCTTAGACGGCCGCGATGTTGGACCACAAACAGCAAAAGGTTATATCGATGCAACGAATGAAGTAATTAAAGAAACAGGAGTAGGACAATTCGCGACTATCTCTGGTCGTTATTACTCTATGGACCGTGACAAGCGTTGGGATCGCGTAGAAAAATGTTACAGTGCTATGGTGAATGGTGAAGGCCCTACTTATAAATCAGCAGAAGAGTGTGTAGAAGACTCTTATGCGAACGGTATCTATGATGAATTCGTATTGCCGTCTGTAATTGTTAACGAAGATAACACGCCAGTTGCAACAATCAATGATGATGATGCAGTTATCTTCTATAACTTCCGTCCAGACCGTGCAATTCAAATTGCTCGTGTATTTACAAACGAAGACTTCCGTGAGTTCGATCGTGGTGAAAAAGTACCTCACATTCCAGAATTCGTATGTATGACACACTTCAGTGAAACTGTAGATGGTTACGTGGCATTCAAGCCAATGAACCTTGATAACACTTTAGGTGAAGTTGTTGCGCAAGCGGGATTAAAGCAACTTCGCATCGCGGAAACTGAAAAGTATCCGCACGTTACATTCTTCTTTAGCGGTGGTCGTGAGGCTGAATTCCCAGGAGAAGAGCGTATCTTAATTAACTCACCAAAGGTTGCAACGTATGACTTGAAACCTGAAATGAGCATTTACGAAGTAACGGACGCTTTAGTAAATGAAATCGAAAATGATAAACATGATGTTATCATTCTTAACTTTGCGAACTGTGATATGGTTGGCCATTCTGGGATGATGGAACCAACAATTAAAGCAGTAGAAGCAACTGACGAATGTTTAGGAAAAGTTGTAGAAGCGATTCTTGCAAAAGATGGTGTAGCACTTATTACTGCTGACCATGGTAATGCTGATCAGGAGTTAACTGCTGATGGCGGTCCTATGACAGCTCATACAACTAACCCGGTTCCTTTCATCGTTACAAAAAATGATGTAGAGCTTCGTGAAGGTGGTATTTTAGGAGATATCGCTCCAACAATGCTTACACTTTTAAATGTGGAACAACCGAAAGAAATGACAGGTAAAACAATTATTAAATAATTTGCTTATATAAAAAGGAGAGAATTTATTATGTCAACAATTATTGATGTTTATGCTCGCGAAGTCCTTGACTCTCGTGGTAACCCAACTGTAGAAGTAGAAGTTTACACAGAAAGCGGCGCTTTCGGACGCGCTATCGTACCAAGTGGTGCATCTACTGGTGAGCACGAAGCAGTAGAATTACGTGACGGTGACAAATCTCGTTACCTTGGTAAAGGTGTTGTTAACGCAGTAAACAACGTTAATGAAATTATCGCTCCAGAAATCGCTGGTTTCGATGTAACTGACCAAGCTGGTATCGACCGTGCTATGATCGAATTAGATGGCACTCCAAACAAAGGTAAACTAGGCGCTAACGCTATCCTTGGTGTATCTATGGCAGTAGCTCACGCAGCAGCTGACTTCGTAGGTCTTCCATTATACCGTTACCTTGGTGGATTCAATGCAAAACAATTACCAACTCCAATGATGAACATCATCAACGGTGGTTCTCACGCTGATAACAACGTTGACTTCCAAGAGTTCATGATCTTACCAGTTGGTGCTCCAACATTCAAAGAATCAATCCGTATGGGTGCTGAAGTATTCCATGCACTTAAAGCTGTATTACATGACAAAGGTCTTAACACTGCAGTAGGTGACGAAGGTGGATTCGCTCCAAACCTTGGTTCTAACCGTGAAGCTCTAGAAGTAATCATCGAAGCTATCGAAAAAGCTGGTTACAAAGCTGGCGAGAACGTATTCTTAGGAATGGACGTTGCTTCTTCTGAGTTCTACAACAAAGAAACTGGTAAATATGACCTTGCAGGCGAAGGCCGTACTGGCTTAACTTCTGCAGAAATGGTTGATTTCTACGAAGAGCTTTGCAAAGACTTCCCAATCATCTCTATCGAAGATGGTTTAGACGAAAACGACTGGGATGGTCACAAATTATTAACTGAGCGTATCGGTGATAAAGTACAATTAGTTGGTGACGATTTATTCGTAACTAACACTCAAAAACTTGCTGAAGGTATCGAAAAAGGTATCTCTAACTCAATCTTAATTAAAGTTAACCAAATCGGTACTTTAACTGAGACTTTCGAAGCTATCGAAATGGCTAAACGTGCTGGTTACACAGCAGTTGTATCTCACCGTTCTGGTGAAACTGAAGATGCTACAATCGCTGACATCGCAGTTGCAACTAACGCTGGCCAAATCAAAACTGGTTCTATGAGCCGTACTGACCGTATTGCTAAGTACAACCAATTATTACGCATCGAAGACGAACTAGGCGAAATCGCTGTTTACGATGGTATCAAATCTTTCTATAACATCAAACGATAATTGTAGAAAATAAACGACAGACCGTGAGAAATCACGGTCTGTTTTTTTATGTTAAAATTGTTCACCTGTCATAAGTGACATGAAATGTTTGAAGAAGCGGTTATAATCAAAATCAATTGCTATTTGATGACTCGGCCAATCAATAAATGGTTTAGGTTCTCCTAAAGAGCGAAATTCTCCAATGCTTGCCCCCTGTGCATAAGATTCTGTCATGACAACGATAGGTGATTTGTGATAGGTAAACATAGAGTTATCAAGTAAAGCGAGTATTGGCATTGTGTCATGGAAGGGGCTGCCCTTTAAATGTGGTAGGGTGTCTTTATAATATCCGTAGTAATAATGATCGAATAACGGTTTGACAAGTGGGGCTTTTCCTTTTGCCTCAATGTATTCGGCCATTTCTGGTGTAATGATGGAATATTGGGTGACGTTTAATGGGTATATGTACATGTTAGCTGCGGATTGAAGGACTATATTAGCTGCAGTAGGGTCGCCATAAAAGTTTGCTTCGGAAATAGGGGTAACATTACCAGGATGTAAAAAGGCACCGCCCATTACGTAGTAAGATTTAACTTGCTCCATTAATTGTTTACATACGATAAATAAAATTGCTGGGGAGGTAAGTCTTCCTAAGCTCACAATAATTAATTCATCTTTATACTGTTCAATAAGAGGAATAACTTCAAAAAAATTCTCCATTTCTTCGTTAGTTACATTCACCTTTGGAATAATTGGCCCGAGCCCTTGTTTCCCGTGTACATCTGTAAAAAAAGCAGGAGGAGCACCAGTAATTGGACGTTCTGATCCACCAAAGATTTTGATATTTCTACCCTTTACTTCGCTTGTAAGAAAGTGAGCATTTTCTACGGCCATTTTTTTTGGAACATTGCCGTAATCAGCAACGATACCGACGATTTCTATTTCATTGATAAAGAATGCTAAGAGGAGAGCCATCGTATCATCAATCCCAGGATCACAAAAAATGAGAACTTTTTTGGGCATATGTTCACCACCTATCTTGTTTATCCCGTACAAACCCGCTTGGTGAGGAATGATCAATGGGGATGAGGAAACCCTCAATGATTAAAGTTTCACTTTATATATATGTAAGTTTAAGGATAAAAAGATTATTTTATTGAAATAACAGTCTTATAAATTCAGAAAATAAAAACTTTTTATATTAGGTCAAGGTTTTTGACATAATTTTCATTTGGAAATGCAGTCATATCAAGGTTGTAAGCGTATAACATCGGCTTTTTTTGCTGTCAAGTTGATAAATTGCAGCTTTTTACAATTTATACTATGATAAAGATATTAACAGAAGATCGTATAAACATGAGGGATGATGAACATGAAATTTACAAAGATTCTTGTCCAAATTGCTGCTCTTTACGTGTTTTATATGGTTGGAACTTGGGTGCAAGAAATGTTAAACATTCCAATTCCAGGAAGTTTGATAGGGATGTTCCTCTTACTTGTTTTACTTAGCCTAAAAGTTCTTCCAGTGAAATGGTTCGATTTAGGAGCAGAAACACTCGTTGCTATTATGCCGTTTTTATTAATTCCGCCAACGCTTGGCCTAATGAATTACGGTGCTTTTTTTATGAGTAAAGGAATTTCTCTTTTCATTACAGTTGTAGCGAGTACATTTTTAATTATTATTGTCGCAGGACATACAGGACAATATCTTGCGAATAGGAAGGAAAGAGAGTCGCGATGAGCCAAATATTAATCGGAATCGGTTGGGTTCTTTTTACGGTGCTATTATATCAATTATCTAAAAAAATCTATACATTATTTCCAACACCATTCACCATTCCAATGCTTGTAGCAACAGGATTAATGGCTTTCCTATTTATCGTGCTTGATATACCATATCAACATTATATGGAAAGTGGTGGTGGCTGGATTGCAAAGCTACTTGGACCCGGTGTTGTAGCATTTGCAATTCCTCTTTATAAACAACGTCATGTTCTGCAAAAATATGTTGTACCGATTGCTGGCGGGGTATTAGTAGGTACAACAGTCGCAATCGCTAGTGATTTTGCTATTGCTTCACTTATGGGAACAGATAAAAGCTTAATCTTATCGTCTTTACCAAAATCGGTGACAATGCCAGTTGCGATGAGCGTTTCTGAACAAGTTGGTGGTGTACCTTCCTTAACAGCAGCTTTCGTTGTTATCGCAGGTATTACAGGAACAATTACAGGACCTCTCTTATTGAAATGGAGCCGTGTTACAAACTCAGTTGGTAAAGGTATCGGATTTGGATGTGCTTCTCATATTATGGGTGTTATGAGAGCGATGAAAAATAACGAACATGAAGGTGTTATTGGATCGGTAACAATGACATTAACAGCAATTTTGACATGTTTACTTGGACCGTTATTTGCAATGATGTTTATGTAATAGAAGAAAAGCGAGGGCAACTCTATAGCTCTCGCTTTTCTATAGGATTTATGCTACAGTTACAATAACTGAATCTTTGTAGGAGGTACGCCAAGTGCATACGTTATTATCCGTTTTACTTATTACTGTATCGATTTTAATGATTGTTATGGTACTTATGCAGTCTAGTAATAGCTCAGGCCTTTCAGGTGCAATTTCAGGCGGTGCAGAGCAATTATTTGGTAAGCAAAAAGCACGTGGAATTGAAGCAGTATTAAACCGTATTACAATTGTTTTAGCTGTATTGTTCTTTGTATTAACAATTGCTGTTACGTACTTAAACTTATAGAATTGAAAGAAGAAGCGTTAGTAAGATGTACTAATGGTTCTTCTTTTTTGTTTTGCCATTTGAAAGATGTTTCTAATTAGATTATAGAAATACAAATATGGTACACTAGATATAGAAAGAATACGACTAGATTACAGAAGAGAAAGAGGAGAAGTACATGATGAAATTAGCATCTCCGAAACCATTTACATTTGAGGGTGGAGACCGCGCTGTTTTATTACTACATGGATTCACAGGGAACTCAGCTGATGTACGTATGTTAGGGCGTTTCTTAGAAAAGAAAGGCTATACTTGTCATGCGCCAATTTATAAAGGGCACGGTGTACCACCAGAAGAGCTTGTTCATACAGGCCCTACAGATTGGTGGCAAGATGTAACGGAGGCATATCAGCTTTTAAAAGATAAAGGTTTTGAGAAAATTGCTGTTGTTGGATTGTCACTTGGCGGCGTATTTTCTTTAAAATTAGGTTATACAGTACCGGTTTTAGGTGTAGTACCAATGTGTGCACCGATGTATATTAAGAGCGAAGAAACGATGTACCAAGGTATATTGGCATATGCCCGCGAATATAAAAAACGTGAGCAAAAATCACCAGAACAAATTGAACAAGAAATGTTGGAATTCCAAAAGACACCGATGAATACATTAAAAGCATTACAACAATTAATTGCTGACGTACGTAACAATGTGGATATGATTTATGCACCAACATTTGTTGTACAAGCACGTCATGACGAAATGATTAATACAGATAGTGCTAACATTATTTATAACGGTGTAGAATCTACGTTAAAAGACATTAAATGGTATGAAGACTCTACGCATGTCATTACACTTGATAAACAACGTGACGAGCTACATGAGGATGTATATAACTTCTTGGAGCAACTAGATTGGTAAGATCTAGTTGCCTCTTTTTTTCATAAGGAATTTTTTGTGAAAACTGTAAAAATCATAAGGGGAGTATTGAAGTTTCGCTTTATCCCGCATTAACGGGCAGTAAGCCTCCCACCTTAAAATTCAGCAAAAGCAAAGAAGTTAGGTAGGGATCAACTGCCCGTAAAGGCCCGATTGGTTCAACTAATAATCAGTGGGGGGATGAACAAACCCCCACTGATTAAAGTTTCACTTTATACATCCCCTATCTTTCGGATACACTAAATAATATAAGGTTTTAAAGGAGGTATTTTTGCTTGGAAGAAATCATACAAGAACATATTGATAAGTTGTTATTATTTATGAGAGAAGAAGCGTATAAACCGCTAACGATACAAGAGTTAGAAGAGGCATTTGGAATTGAAGGTTCTGAGGGCTTTAAAGACTTTGTAAAGGCACTTGTAATGATGGAAGAGAAGGGACTTGTTATTCGTACACGTAGCAACCGTTACGGTCTTCCTGAAAAGATGAATTTAGTAAGAGGTAAGTTAATTGGACATGCACGTGGCTTTGCATTCGTTGTACCAGACGAGAAGAAAACGGGAGACGATGATCTTTTCATCCCTCCTACAGAATTAAACGGTGCACTTCATGGCGATACAGTATTAGCACGACTTAGTTCTCAATCGAGCGGTTCACGTCAAGAAGGTTCAATTGTACGCATTTTAGAGCGTGGAACGAAAGAACTTGTTGGTACATATACAGAATCGAAAAACTTTGGCTTTGTTATACCTGACAATAAGCGCTGGACGAGTGATATCTTTATCTTGAAAAGTGCATCAATGGGTGCTGTAGAAGGTCATAAGGTAGTTGTGAAAATTACGAGCTACCCAGAAAACCGTTTAAGTGCAGAAGGTGAAGTTATTCAAATTCTAGGTCATAAAAATGATCCAGGAGTAGATATTTTATCTGTCATTCATAAACATCATTTACCTTTAGCATTCCCTGAAGAAGTGATGGAGCATGCAAACAGTGTACCAGAAACAATTTCAGAAGAAGATTTAAAAGATCGCCGTGATTTACGTGATCAAATGATCGTAACGATTGATGGTGCAGATGCGAAAGATTTAGATGACGCTGTTACAGTAACGAAGCTTGAGAACGGCAATTACAAGCTAGGCGTTCACATTGCGGATGTAAGTCATTACGTTCAAGAAGGTTCTCCAATTGATGTAGAAGCAGCGGAAAGAGCGACAAGTGTGTATCTTGTTGACCGTGTAATTCCAATGATTCCACATCGTCTATCTAACGGTATTTGCTCATTAAATCCGAAAGTAGACCGTCTGACATTATCTTGTGAAATGGAAATCAACAACTTAGGTGATGTTGTTAAACACGAGATTTTCCAAAGTGTGATTAAAACGACAGAGCGTATGACGTATGCTGACGTAAGAAGCATTTTAGAAGATGAGGACGAAGAGTTAATTAAGCGTTATGAGCCATTAGTACCGATGTTTAAAGAGATGGGGCAATTGGCACAAATTCTACGTGAAAAACGTATGCGCCGTGGTGCAATTGACTTTGACTTTAAAGAAGCGAAAGTATTAGTAGATGAAGAAGGAAAACCGACTGATGTTGTTATGCGCGATCGCTCTGTATCAGAGAAGTTAATTGAAGAATTTATGCTTGTTGCGAATGAAACAGTAGCAGAGCACTTCCACTGGATGAACGTACCGTTTATGTACCGTGTCCATGAAGATCCGAAAGAAGATAAGCTTGAGCGTTTCTTCGAGTTTGTAACGAACTTCGGATATGCGGTAAAAGGACGTGCGAATGAAGTGCACCCTCGTGCGCTGCAACAAATTCTTGAAATGGTTCAAGGACAGCCAGAAGAAGTAGTTATTTCAACAGTTATGCTTCGTTCTATGAAGCAAGCTCGTTACGATGCGGATAGTTTAGGACATTTCGGTTTATCAACTGAGTTCTACACACATTTCACATCACCAATTCGTCGTTACCCAGATACAATTGTTCATAGATTAATTCGTGAATACATTATTAATGGTAAAGTCGACAATGAAACGCAAGCAAAATGGCGTGAAAAATTACCTGAGATTGCAGAGCACTCTTCTAATATGGAACGCCGTGCTGTTGAAGCAGAGCGTGAAACAGATGAGATGAAAAAAGCAGAGTATATGGTTGATAAGATCGGTGAAGAGTATGACGGTATGATTAGCTCTGTAACAAACTTCGGTTTATTCGTAGAGCTTCCAAATACAATTGAAGGTCTTGTACACGTTAGTTATTTAACGGATGATTACTACCGTTATGACGAGCAACATTTCGCTATGATCGGAGAACGTACAGGAAACGTATTCCGCATCGGTGATGAAATTACAATTCGCGTTATTAACGTAAATAAAGACGAGCGTGCAATCGACTTTGAAATCGTTGGTATGAAAGGCACACCTCGCCGTAAGTTCAAAGATCGTCCAGTCGTTATCGAGCAGCCAAGAACGGGCAGAAAGAAACGCGGTGGACGTAGCGAGCGCAGTAATGAGCGCGGCGGTGAACGTGGCACAGGTAGAAAATTTGACCGTGGTGGCAAAGGAAAAGGAAGAGGATCCGCATCCGCATCTGCATCCACATCCGCATCCGCAAGTCAGCCAGGGAAAAAAGATGGTAACGGCAAGAAGAAAAAAGGATTTTTCGAAAACGTACCAGGATTCAAGAAGAAAAAGAAAAAGCGTAAGTAAGAAAAGAGTGGCTTCGCTTTGATGAAAAGCGGGGCTTTTTCTTTTTTTATTGGTGGCTTGAGAGCGAGCCACTTTCGCTTTTAATGGAATCCAGCTACAGTGGCTAGAATCTATGGGCCATTTCACTCCCTCGGACGAAGCAAAAAGCGCTTCTCTGTCGGGAGTTCCAATGTCCAAAGATTCTGAGCGAGCCACTTTCGCTTTTTATTAACATTTGTTACAATAGTAAAAATAGAGGAGGGACGTTATATGCCAAAAGGTACAGGTAAGGTTATTGCACAAAATAAAAAAGCGTTTCATGATTATTTCATCGAAGAAACATACGAAGCAGGGCTTGTCCTTCAAGGAACGGAAATTAAGTCGATTCGCGCTGGTCGCGTGAACTTGAAAGATGCGTTTGCACGTGTACATAATGGTGAAGTATGGGTTCATAATATGCACATTAATACATACGAACAAGGGAATCGTTTCAACCATGATCCACTTCGTACGAGAAAATTACTTCTTCATAAAAAAGAAATTGATAAGCTAGCGGGCGCTGCAAAAGAAACAGGTTACGCATTAGTTCCACTTAGAATCTATTTGAAAAATGGATTTGCAAAAATGGCACTTGGTTTAGCAAAAGGTAAGAAACAATACGATAAACGTCACGATTTAAAAGAGAAAGAAGCAAAACGTGAAATTGCACGCGTGTTCCGTGATCGCCAAAAGATGTAATACAGATATTTACATTTGTAAAACGGCGCGCGTATGATATAATAACTTATGTAAGGTTGTTGCACATTGAAAAACAGCTCTTAGTAGCTATCACGATATTTTCTTCGTATGCTCCATTTTTATCATGGGGACGTTACGGATTCGACAGGGATAGTTCGAGCTTAGGTTGCGAGTCGAGGGGATCGGCCTCGTTAAAACGTCAAAGCCTATAATTGGCAAACAAAACAATCTTTCTTTAGCTGCTTAATTGCACTAAAGGTTCCTCCCTCCATCGTCCATGTGGTAGGGTAAGGGACTCAAACTAAGTGGACTACGCCGGAGTTCGCCGTCTGAGGGCGAAGGAAGAGAACAATCAGACTAGCAACTTGGAAGCCTGTCGATAGGCCGAAGAGTTCGCGAAATGCTAATATATCGACTACACTCGTAGAAGCTTAAGTGCCGATATTTTTGGACGTGGGTTCGACTCCCACCGTCTCCACCAATACATATTTGGTGGTTTTTTTATTTTGTTGTAAGTTAAAGCATAAATTGTCCGGTTTGGACAGTTTATGCTTTATTTTGTGTATGGCCAATTAATCCTTTAATATTCTTTATTAAAAACTAAGTTTTTTAATTTAAACTATAGCTGTATGAAGGTATTTTTATTCTTTAGAGTAGTTATCTTTTGAAATAGAATTTTTATATTCTAAATAAGCAGTAAGTGTTTTGTTCCAATTACCAAACACTGCACGATATTTATCTCGATTAAATTTATCTTTTTTATATGTTATTAAATCTGTACAATAGGGTCGGCGTTTCACTTTATTTTCTATATAAATAAGGTGATCGAGCATTTCTTTCTTTAATTTTTCCTCATACATTTTAACAACACCGGAATTCTCTAACCATTTTTTCCATCCACCTCTTTTTTGATAAGTCCCTTGAGGATTGGGCCAGCCTTTAACAAACATGTCTTTAATTTCGGGGATTCTTTCATTTAGTTGTTTATATCTTATACGTATATTTTGTTTTAAGTAATCATCTGAATATTTTTTTGGTGTTTTTCTTTTCTGTTCATTAGCTAATGTAATTATTTTTCCTTGAGTTAATTCTTTGTGTTGGTTGTTGGAATAGGGCAGTAAAACGGATAATTTGTCTTCAAATTGTAAATCATTTTTAAAAATTATAATTAACTCTATATTATTATGTTGTCTAAATAAGTACTCTTTGTGTTTTAATTTTTCAATATAGTTTTCTTTTATTTTAGAGTTTAAAATTGTTACATTTCTATATTCTTCCTCAGATATCATTCCAGCAACTTCAAGATAATATTTTGTACCTGATATTACATAATCGATAATATATAATCTATCTGTTGCTAAAAATGCTTGATAGGGGACCTCATGTTCATGCAATATGCCATGGTTAAATAGCCAATCATCAATTTTTCCATCAATAAGAGATGGGCGAATATCACCATGATTGGACATATATGCTGAACCAAATGTTCGAGTATTGAAAGGTATTTCTGCTTTATGTAATGCTTTTTCTAAACCACCGAAAAATTTTTTGAATATGGCCCATGAAGGATCTTCTAACTCCTCATAATAGGGAGCGCGATTGTACTTAGTATAAAAATCTTTAAGATATTGAAGTATATCCTCTTTGTTATATTTGTTTATTTCATAATTAGGTTTAAAACCCCAATCCTTTAAAATTTCATTATAGGGTTTTTTAAAAGCTCTAATGTAGACATTGACATTGGGAATAGAAGAATCTTTTTCTAATGATAATTGTGTTGGTACTATTCCATTCTGTTTTTTAATTTTAAGTAGAAGCATTTCTTTTAATTGGCTTTCTGTATAGTTATTTCGATTAATTTCAAGAGATACTTGCTTAAGCATATTGTTATAAGTAATATGATGAATCCAGGCAAATTTGATATCATTTGTATTTAAAAAGTCAGTGTATTCATTTTGCTTAGGTGTTCTCCCAAGTATCTTAGCTAATTCCAATAATTTTTTTTCACAAAGTAAGAGGTTATCATTAATTTCTTTTCTAGTTATTCTCCATGTTTTTTGAGGTTTTAACTTAGCTTCTTTTAAAATTTCATTTTGTTTGTATTCTTTATAAGGATTACCTACGATATTATGTTTTTTTAAATATTTTCTAAATTCATTAGAAGATGGTGTTTTATTTAATTCAATGCTGCAATTCAACATGTAAATAGCGAGTTTTTTTAATGTTAGTGTCATACTCAAAGTTATTCCCCTCTATATTTGTTTTTTTTATAATATCATATGAAAAATACAGGGAAATCTTTTGAATTGTATCCTTTAATGAATACTGATTTATCTACGATTCCTATTATCAATTTCTGCTGGATATTTCTATTTTATGAAAATCAATAAGTATTGTTTTTATCATGTAAGATTTCTAAAGATATAGGAATTTTAGCTTTTGAGTTTAAAATACATAAGTTTGTGTAAATATTGTGGCTATGGATATATGGTTTTATAAGCTAATGAGGATTTTTCTAGGTTTTTCAACTAAACGCCTTTTAATTGGAATTGAAAGATATTTTCAAAAAATTTTGTATATAATGGGGATTTCATTTTTTATAGCTTTCTTAATAAAATAAGGATTGTTTTGTTGATTGTGGAGGGATATTTTAGCTATTTTTTGAGTGATTTAAATTTATTCTTTACTTTAATATACATCAAGTGGTAGGAAGAGCAAGTTTTAATTTGTTAGCGACGAATTTTCCTTATATAATTAAAGATAAATCTAATAGAAGCGAGGTGGTTTGAGCTTGCAAACGTCAAATGGTATTTTAAAAAAGAGGACAGTTCGAGTATTTAAACAATTATTGTGTGAATACGAAAAAAATATAAAAAATATTCAGGATTACTTTGAAGATGAAGATATTAAACGAAAAATAAGTGTGGATAGACAAAGTTCTGAACAAATAATAGATGATTATTTTGATTCTCTCGAGTTTGATAAACAGGCAGATATCTCTAAACTTTTACTTGTAATCGAGACGTTCATTACCATAAACAGGAAAAATTCTATAGAGGCGGATCTACGATACCAAGAATTACTCGAGTTTTTGGAACATGATGGTTTTCGTTTTGATGGAAAGCAGTTTAGCAGAAATGGTGATGGGGAATCTAGTCAAGAAGAGCAGGAAGAAGATAGTGAAGAAGATGAAGAAAATTCTTTAAACCATCTTCCAGAGGCAGAGAGGGAAGTATTTATTGAACCATCTTATTTTTCAATTTTTGAGTTGCACCGTAAATACAAGCGTGGTGATTTAGTACTTACTCCATTTTATCAAAGAGAAAATGTTTGGAAAAATCCTAAGAAGTCAAAATTAGTAGAATCCGTGTTGAGGAAAATTCCAATTCCTTCTCTTTATTTTGCAGAAACAGAAGACAATAAATTGGAAGTGGTAGATGGTCAACAGCGATTAAGCGCTTTTTTTGATTACTTAGATACAGAATTTAAATTAACTAAACTTCCTGTTCTTACACAGTTAAAAGGCATGAGTTTTGATAAATTACCTCAAATTTATCAAAGAAAGCTTGAGGACTATCAACTGCATATTTTTATTATTAACAAAGACTCACATCCAGATATTCGATTTGATATTTTTGAACGTATTAATGAAGGGGCAACTCAATTAAATGCTCAAGAACTACGAAATAGCATGTACCGTAATGGAGAGATTGAATTCCTGAAAAAATTAGCTAAAAATAAATATTTTGTAAGTCTTATCAAAGGAAAGCTCCAAGTTGTAAGGTTAAAAGATCAGGAAGCGGTTCTACGATTTTTAGCATTTTATATTAATGGTTATGATAAGTACAATGGTAACCTTACTTCATTTTTAAATTTCACGTTAGACAATTTTCCAAAAAACAAAGAGCAATTAGAGGAGATTAGTAATATATTTTCAGGAACAATGCAAACAATATTAGAAGTGTTTGGTGATAAGGCTTTTACAAAGGGAAATTCCCGAATGATAAACATGTCATTATTTGATATTATTACGTATTCATTTGCTCAATTTCCACATCATCAGATACTAGAACATAAGGAACAAATTGCGCAATGTTTCAATGAATTAATTACAACAGATCAAGACTTTATTCAAAATAAATTAGTAAAACAAAGTGTAACTAGTCGTTTTGAAAAATGGTTAATGATTTTAACTAATTGTATGAATGGAGGACTTTAGTTGTTTGAACGGTTTACTTTAAAAGATTTTAAATGTCACGAAGGAATAAATCATTTTGACCTACCTGGGATAACGGTTGTATCTGGCTCTAATAATTCCGGAAAATCATCACTTCTACAAGGAATGTATTTACTTTCGCAAACCAAATATAATTTTTGTCCGATTTTATCCGTAGATGAAATGCTTGGATTAGGTAGCTTTTCTGATGTTATTCATATGAAGGCTTCAAATAATGACACTATTGAATTATCTGTGGAGTTTGATCAAGCGTTTTTAATGCATCATCAAGACTTTTCTTTTTTACGGATTAATCTTGTTTTTAAGAATCCATATTCATTTGAATTTTTATCTACATATAATTTAGAAGATACTCCTATTCTTTCGGAGGTACAGATTGAATTGGAGTTAGAAAATGAAATGCAAGAATATGAGTTCAAGTTGATAGATCAAGCATCTGATTATATTTATGGTATCTCAGGGGATTTGGATCAAGGTTTTTGTAACTTTTCAGGTGTTGTTCCTGATCCGCTTATTTATAAAGAGTTATCAAGAGAAACAAAAATCTTACCTTCTGCATTATTTGATAAAATTCGCTTTTATTTATCATTGTTAGACACCAATAATATTCATTATATTAGAGCCTTCCGCGTTAATGATTTTAATGCTAGAAGTTACTCTGGTTATCATGATGTGGGTGTTTCTGGAGAATACACTGCGGAAATTTTATATAAGAAGTGGTCCCAAAAAATAGATTTTTTAGATTCAAATGGTAAGGAATTAATCTTTGGAACTGTATTTAATGAGTGGATAAAATACATGCTTGGTGAAAATTATCAGATACGCATTAATTTATTGGACAAAGGAAAATATAAAATTATTGTTAGAGACCAAGTAGCTGATTTCGAGTTGGAACTAAATCAAGTTGGTTTTGGGATATCTCAACTTTTACCTGTTTTAACTGTCATTTTGTCCAGTAAACAACATGATCTATTATTAATTGAAAATCCTGAAGTCCATTTACATCCTCGTTTACAGGCTTTGTTTGTGGATTTATGTATTTTTGCTTTAAAATCGAATCGAAAAGTGGTAGTTGAAACTCATAGTGAGCATATTATTAATCGTATTCGTTTAAAAATAAAAGAGGCACCAGAACTACTCGATAAGATTAATATTCTCTTTTTTGAGAATGATAATGGAATTATTAATTATACGGATATTGAAATGACTAAAGAAGGTAAAATTTCATATTGGCCAAAAGGATTCTTTGATCAAAGCTACTACGATCTAATCGGGTTGATAAAAGATGAATGAGATTTATTTAAATCATAGTGTTTTTGTAAATCAATCAAGGGAAGAAGTTCATACTTCTCTAATTGAATTAGTAAAAATTGTTCACTTTTTGAAAGAATCAGGTAGTCAATTATGGGTTGCGCCTAATTTTTGGTCAGTTCCTTTAGAAAATGATACATTATCTTTAAATCAATTTGTATATAGTCTGTCTGATCGTGATGAAACTAGAATAATTGTTAGTACTACAATGGATAATGGACCTCATTATGTAGAGGTTGAAGCACTCGATACTTCAATCTCTACTTCACCTTCTTTAGACATACAAGATTCGCATGTGAATTATTTATTACAGAGTTGTTTTCATCAAAGACAAGAAAACATTATTTCATTAAATGGTGAAAAAATTCTGTTAGGAACAAAATATACAGTGACCGATTCAACGGTTGAAATGAATATTCAAAACTTTCTTGGATTAGAACCTCTTACGGGTCATTTTGAAGAAAATAAACATTTTTCTAGTATATTAGAAGTATTTGAAATGATAGAATCGGATTTTCCAAATATCATAATACTAGACAGTGCAAAAAAGAGTGCTCGAAAGCATAATTTTCAAAACCAATTTCAAGCTGCTTATGAATCAATTATTGCATTAGATCGTATTGAATTGTCTCAATTACTGGACGGGTATCATTCAGAGGAAAGAAAACAAATCTTTTATCAAGAAGTTGGATATGAAATATCCGAAGAGTCCACAAAAACGATGCAAATGTCCTCATGTGTACGTGAAAGAGAATTTAGAATCCCTGATAAAGGAGCAAAGGTTTTTGAATGGCACATAAAAATAGGACGGTTTACACGAATTCATTATTATATAGATATAAGTGAAAGAAAAGTTTATATAGGTCATTGTGGGAAGCACTTGAGAACTTCAAAAGGTTAAATTTGGAGTAGAAATATTCTCAGTTTGACTAAGTTAATTTTATATCCTCAAAACAAAGAAAATTATATTTTTTTGTTTTGGGGATATTTTATTTTGGGACATTATACGGTTAAAGATTTTGAAAATTGTCCATATTATTAATATATATAATCTAAGGAGGTAGTTCGTTGTTTGATGAACTAATAAGAAGTCGATTATATGGCCTGTGTCCCAAAAGAATAGGGACTCCTTTTGTAGAATCATTATCGAGTTATCTCATTAGACTAGCGGAAGCACATGCTGTGTGTCTAGGGGATTTATTAGCTTACGAGATAGCTCCTGTGTTAGGAAAACAGTATTTGTTAAACAGTATAGATAGAGGTGGAAATCGTTTTTATGACGGTGCTAGAACGATTAATGGTACCGAAAAGAATGCTAAAGATATGTTAGCTACTCTAGAGAAACTTACAGGAGTAGGAAATCTAGAGAAGTTGACTCTTTTGAAATTTAAAGGGATTTTCTCAGTTCGAAAATTATTAAGGAAGAGCTTAGCCTGGTGCCCTAAATGCTTAGGTGAACTAAGGAGAAAAGACTCTTTGTATTATCCACTAATTTGGAGTTTTACAGCTTACAATGTATGTACGAATCATGAAATTTATTTAGATGAAAAATGTCCTACCTGTAACAAGTTAATTCCATTCTTACATCGAAAGAGTAGATCTGGAATATGCCCCTATTGTCAAACACAATTGTTTCAGTCATTTAATAATCCTCATTGTATAGATCTCAAAAGTTATTATATTTCTCAAAATGTAGAAAGTTTTTTTGAAGAAGGAAATCTAGAGAGAGAGTTTAGCATTAACATGTTACATGAAAATCTTTTGTCCATTCTTCACGGCAATTTTGACGGAAACATTCAAAAGTTAGCTAATTATATAGGTGTACCTAAAACAACAGCATGGGGATGGCTAAATAAAGAAGTTACTCCACCGCTAAATAAGATCTTAGACATTGCTTACACTTTAAAGATTCCAGCTCAAGTATTGTATACAGAGCATAAAAAGATACAGATAACACCCAATGTATTAGTTAGTGATATGAATCAAGCAACAGAAAAAAGAAAAAAATTTATATTAAGTAATGAAGAAGTTAGCACTTATCTGAGTGAAACAGAAAAGGAACAATTTGACGTGAAGGCAATAATTGATATTGCTAAAGACTTAAAATGTAGTACGAAATTTCTTTATACTAACTTTTCTGAAGAGTGTAAGGAAATTTCAAATCGTAATTATCAAATAAAAACTGAAGCAAAATCTCTGTATCTGTCTACTTTAAAAGAGCAGATACAAGAAGTCTGTTATAACTATTTTTCACAAGGTGTTTTTCCTACTAGAAAATTATTAGAGGAAGAATTAAACTTACCATTCCTTTTTAAAAATCGTCCAATGAAAGAATATTTCTATCAAGTGCGTTTAGAAATAGAAAAACAATTCATTATTTCGAAGGGGAGAATACATGTTACAAGAGGCTGAATTTATTAAGTGGTGTAAGGAAAATGAATTGTCTGTCCCAGCCCAAGATTTAATTAATAAGATCAGAACATCCCAGCCTAGTAGAAAGGTACAAAGCGGACGAGGGAACGTATCAGGTGTTTATCCCAGCAGAAAAATGGGGGTGACTATTCAATTTGAAAGCCATAAGGTTGAGCTAAATGCAATATATAAAATGGAGTATGATTCTTCAGTTTTAGAATACTATGATCAACCTAATACAGTTTTTTTGGAATACATGTCTAAGAATAATCGTAAGGTTTCGGTTAATTCTACTCCAGATTTTTTCGTTATAAGGGAAAATGAGGCCGGATGGGAAGAGTGGAAAACAGAAGAAGAGCTTTTAAAATTAAGTCAACAATCCCCTAATAGATATGTTAAAGATTTAGAAGGGAATTGGAGATGCCCACCAGGAGAAAAATTTGCAAATAGATTTGGTTTGAAGTTTTATTTAAGGAGTTCTAAAGAAATTAATTGGAATTTTTCTAGAAATATTCAAATACTTGAGGACTACATAAATGTATCAGAATGCCTAGAAATAGATGAACAGAAAATAAAATTAATTCAAGATATTCTATCCTCAAAATATGGTATTACAATTGAGGATATTTTGAAATCTTATAGTACCTTAACTGTAGATGACATTTATAATATGATTGCTCAAAATCATATTTATGTTGATTTATACAAATATATTTTAATTGAACATCAAGAGGTTCCTTTGTTTTTAAATAAAGATTTATCAAAGATATATGAAATGACTTTTGCTGAAAATACTATTAGTGAAGAAGCATATAAGTTAACATCTACTCGTCTTAAACAAGGTACTAGGTTAATATGGGACGGGAAAATATACTGCGTTATAAATTTCGGAAGTAATAATATATCGTTGGTAGATGAAGAAGATGTTTTAGTTAACGTTTCTCAAAAAAATTTTAAGACTCTTAATGAGAGAGGTGCCATTCAATTTCTAGACCAGGGTAATAGCGTAGACGAACACCAGGAATATAAGCAAATTTTATTAGAAGGTGCTTCCCCAAAAGATATTGAAGAAGCTTATGAGCGATATGAGTTGTTGAAGATTTACAATCAAGGGGCTGAAACCACTGAATACAGTAATAGAACAGTAAGAAGATGGAGAAAATCGTTTGAAGAAGCTGAAAGGTTATATGGTAATGGTTTTTTAGGTTTGTTATCACAAAAGAAGCATAGAGGAAATAGGGTTTCAAAAATTGAGAAGGTTGTTCAGGAATTAATAAAAGAGGTTATAGAAACACACTACCATAACATTAAGCAGCTGAATGTAAAAGCTATATATAGTTTATTTGAAGAGAAATGTAAGAGGAAAGGTCTTAGTATTCCTAGTTATGTAACATTCACGAAATACGTTAATAGTTACTCAAGCTATGAAACAGTAAAAAGTAGGAAAGGTAAAAGAGCCGCGTATCCAATAGAGCATTGGTATTTAGAGATACATACTCCTAAACATGGTGATAGACCTTTTGGAATTACACATATTGATCATACAGAATTAGATATTGAGCTTGTATTGATGGATGGAAAAGAAAGGATCACTCGTAGACCATATCTTACGTTATTAATGGACGCATATTGCAGGAGGATTTTAGCGCATTATATAACTTTTGATCCACCGAGTCATCGTTCAATTATGATGGTTTTACGAGAATGTGTAAGAAGAAATTTTCGATTACCCCATCACATTGTAGTTGATGGTGGAAAAGAATTTCATAGCTTATATTTTGATGTATTATGTGCTCAAAATAGGATGATAAAAAAGAAAAGACCACCAGCTAAAGCTAGGTTTGGAAGTGTTATAGAACGTTTATTTGGAACAACTAACTCTTCTTTTATACACAATTTGCAAGGAAATACTCAGCTGACAAAAGAGGTAAGAGTTGTTACGAAGAGTACAAATCCGAAAAACTCTGCAATCTGGACATTAGAAAAGTTAAATACTTTGTTTTATGAGTGGATTGAGCACTATGAAAATACGTTACATGCTGGATTAGGGACAACACCTAAAAAACAATTTGAGCTAGGAATTGCATTAGGAGGGAAGAGAGAAATGAATTTTATTTCATATGATCAAGCCTTAATTTTATCAACTTTGCCATCTACGCCTAGAGGAAAAGGAGTTGTTTTTAATAATGTTTGGTATTGGAATGAAGAGTTTAAAAATCCAAAAACGGAAAAAACAAAGGTTAATTTAAAGTATGATCCTTTTAATGTCGGAATCTTATATGCGTATGTAAATAAGAGGTGGATTAAGTGCATATCAGAATATCATTATCTTCTTGATGGAAAAACGCATAAACAACTGCAATGTATTACGGAAGAAATTAGATATAAATTAAATATTAAAGGAAGAGTAAATTTGAAACACATAGCAAGTTTTATAACAACAATTGAAAATCATGAGAAAGTAATGAATCAAGCTTTAATAGAGAAAGAAAACCGGAAATCTCGTATTACTTTTGAAGAAATTGGATTGGAAGAGAATATAGCTTCTCAAAAATCCAATTTTGATTCAAGAAAAATTGATGTGAATAATATTCCAAACTTTAAAGTCATTGAAGACTAATAATATTGCTGAAGAGGGGTGGGGAATTTGGTTGAAAATATGTTACCTACAGGGAAACAAACTTTAGAAGAGAAAGTAAATAAGTTTAAAAGAGTAAAGATAATCCATTCTAAAATGAATCAAGTAATGTTGGAACTTAAATCATTGATAGAGAACCCTTCTGGTAATGAAATTATTATGGTTTTGGGGCCATCAGGTGTTGGGAAATCAACGCTTATAGAGGAAATAAAAAAAGAAATTATAAATAACCTATTTGATGAATTAGAGAAGGAGAGGTCTATTCTTCCTTTTGTATCTATAGAACTTATATCTCCTGATAGTGGTATTTTTAATTGGAAGGATTTTTATGTAAGGGTACTGCGGGCTATGGAAGAGCCATTAATTGAAAAGAAAATTATATATGAAAATAATAGCGAATCAAACAAGAGGGATAAAGTAAGAGTGGGACAGGGACATTATTTAACTTCTCCGGCGCTAAGAAGGTCATTAGAAAAAGCTTTTTATTATCGGAAACCAAAAGTGTTTATTGTTGATGAGGCTCAGCATTTTACTAAAGTGCCATCAGCAAGAAAATATTTGGACCAGCTAGACTCACTTAAATCATTATCTAATCTAACAAAAGTTCCACAATTACTAGTTGGTACATACGAACTTAAGAACTTTGTAAATTTAAATGGGCAACTAGCGAGAAGAACCTTTGACATACATTTCCCTAGGTATGACATATCTAATGAACAAGATTTCATCAATTATTTGGGTGTTATTAAAGGTCTTTTTGAATATCTTCCTATAGAAACATCATCTTCATTATTGGAAAATTGGGATTATTTATACGAAAGAACAGTAGGATGTGTAGGGATATTAAAGGATTGGTTAACAAGAGCGTTGAGGTTAGCTTTAGAAAATAATGAGAAGTCATTAAAAATTCAACATCTCAGAAATACGGCTCTTTCTATAAATAAGGTATCTAAACTTGTTGATGAACTTTCACAGGGAGAGGCGTGTTTCATAGAGAATTCAGATAAGATATTGGATGTAAGGATAAAGTTAGGTCTTGATAATGAAAATGTAAATCAAAAGGGTAATTCGAAGAAAAAGAATGTTGGTATTAGAAATCCTAAAAGAGATAAAGTAGGCGGAATGAAGGATGAATAATATTAAAATATTTGAAGAAAAACAAGCTACTTATTCATTTTCGAAAAGGAGTGAGTTTTATGCTTTGGAACCTATAGGAATTGGAACAGATAGGGTAGAAGGGCTAGTAAGTTATTTAAGAAGGTTAGCGAATGCTCATAATGTAACATTACATGCTTTAGTTTCTTATATAATTAAATTACATCCTAATCAATTGATACATCCAACTCCTATGTATTATCCGATACTGAGGAATGGTATGAGTAAAACGATGGGGCTCGTTGTAGAATCGCTGGAGGAACTAGGATTAATTTCTAATCCAAAAAACATGACAATGTTACCATGGGAAAATGTAATGAGTTATTCAAAGTTATTTACAAGTGAAAAAAAATGGTGTCCAATTTGTTTAGAAGAATGGAAAAATAATGGAATAAAGTGTTATGAGCCATTAGTATGGGGGATAAATTTATTAAATATTTGTTCTCAGCATAATGTAAAGTTACATCAGTTTTGTTCAAATGTAGAATGTAGGGCCTCTCAGTCATCACGTCATGAAAAACTACCAATAGAATATTGTCAAATTTGTAATCAATGGCTTGGTATCAATAAAAATTTAGAATTAAAATTTGTTAACAAGGATATAGAAGAATGGAATGTATGGGTTGCTGATAACTTAGGAGAAATGGTAATTAAAATTTCTAATCTAAAAATACCTAAAAATAATCAAGTATATGGCATTATAGATAAATGGATACAGGATTTTTTTCAAGGAGATAGAAGGCGTTTTTGTTATGAAATAAACATTGATAATAATAGGCTTCAGCAAATTGAACGCGGAAAATATAGATTATCATTAAACTCTCTTCTATTATTAAGTTATCGGACAAAATTAAAATTAAATGATTTATTTTATTATGGTATAGAATCTTGAAAAGGCTAATTTTTGTTTATTTTGGTCATTATATGGTTAAATAATTGGTTTTTGAACATTATATGGTTAATAAGAATTAAGATATGTTATGAAATTTATTAAATACAAGCTGATAATTGGCCAATTTATGATTTAATTATTGGCCATTATATAGTTTAAGTTACATTTGTATTTATAACCAGAAGCATAAGATGGCCAAAACGGCCATCTTATGCTTCTTTTAGTTTATGGTCAACTTGTACTTTCTCTTATATCAAACTTAAATCGGCTGAAGAAGAATTCATTTTGATCAATCTTTCTTCAAAATAGCTTCTTCTTATTTAGCATACAATAGGCGATTTGCGAGGCATTTTTAATCAAAATTTATTTTAGCGCTGCAGCTATATCTAGATCTCACATCACCATGTCATTGTAAGTATACGAAAGCCCCTTTCTAAATTCATCCATAGAAAAATTTAGAAAGGGGCTTTATGGAATATTAATGCAGGGCTCTTCTTTGATAGTATGATTAATAGATAGGTAAAAATATTTTTAATATATAAAAGTGGATATGTGAATTATTGAGGAGTTTAAATGGCATACCAATCACAAGTACATCAATTTTATACCTCATTATTAATCTCTTACGTTATTTATTAAAGAAATATTTCTCATGGTGTTCAGTATGCTATGAAGAACAACTTAATACTGGGGATGCCATTTATAATCTTCGGTTTTATAGCTTTGAAATGGTTAATGTATATTCAAAGCTATAAATATTACTACCTAAATTCAATATAGAAAAATTAAAAAGGTAGAGAAACATTATTCTCTACCTCTTCTAAATACTACATATATGTAAATGTGTTAGAATTTTTGCTAAAGATTAAACATTATACAAATGACAAAAAATGCTTTAATCACAAAATATAAACTTGCTATTGAAAAGAGAAATAAAAATGAGCCTCTTTTTTTATTTTTAGCCTCGCTAATTAGTTGAAAAGAGAAAAAAATTGCTAACACGATATTCAATAGATTATCTATTATTTGTAAAGTCTCTACCATTATTTATCCATCCTTTAGTTTTTATTATTTTGCTCATTTTTAAATATAGAACAAGTATTTTCAGTACAATGTCCAATGGGTACGATCTTTCTTTTCTTAGCAATATGTTTATATATCCAATCCCCTATACCAATAATTATTGAAAGGTATAAAATGGGAACAAAAATCCATAATAAAGGGATTCTTAGACAAATTTGAAAAACGGCATCTATTCCTTTGTAGAATTTTTGTTTATTTTCATTTTTACAATACATTTCAAGTTCTAACTTATTGAGAGGGATATTAATGTCTTTGATGTTTTCTTGCTGTCTAAATGATTTGAAATCAATCATTTGTAAAGTATCAATGTTACCCCATTTTTGAGTTATTGACGTACACATCGGACAAAATCCATCATAATATACTGTGATGTGATTGTTTTTTATAATTTTAAGTTGTTGAAAATAAGTTTTTTTTTTTCTTTTCTTTTACTTTTGAATTTTAAATAGAATTGATGCATTTTAGTATATTCTTTATCTTTTATTAATAATAAGTCCAAAGAAATCATTGCTATACCGAATTGTACAAGTCCCATTACCAATGCAATTGAAATATGGAATCCAATTGACCCTATCAATAATGGCCATTTTAAATATTTATTCCATATTAAAAATGGAAATGCAATTTGAGATATAATGGCACTATATGCACCCAAAACTATTAAATAAGGATTGTTATAAATAAAATGTGCTAAGTTTGGAAGAGTATATTCCTCAACTTGTAAGATATAGTAAAGGGCAGTCCCATTAGTCCACATATGTCCTTGGGCTTTAAAGAAACCCGAAAAGAAATATAATATACATAATTGAGCAATACATGCATAAATAGCAAAATTGTGAAGTATATTAAAATACTTATTTTTTCTTATTTTATTATACTTAGATTTTACAGAGAAATATTCACCTACATTCGCGAATATTAGAAAGATTAAACAAATTGATAAAACATTATTACCTCCATCTAATGTAAATGGATTTCTATCATATAATGACCAAACAAATATGAAATTCAGTAATCCTGTGATTCGGGTTTGAAAACCTATTAAGTATAAAATAGCTATAAATAAACCTAAAAAATAAATTAAATTAAAATATGCCATAGTATCTGAAAATCTATATAAGCTCCACACTTCTTTAGTTCCGGAATTTAACATATTTAGTGGGAGTAAACCTTCAGGTCCCCAAAGATAATTCCGTTGAAATAAATGAACCAAGTAAGAATATACTATGTGAAATCCAAATCCTATTCTTAGTATACTAGCTCCAATCAGGTAATGTTCTACTTCCAAATAATTTTTAATTTTAATCCATGAATTTTTAATCATACCTTAATTCTCCTCTAAATGGACAGATTGTTACGTTCTTGGTAGATCGAATGGTTGAGTTGGTAAGTTATATTCATAATTTTTTTCTGTTTCTTTACCTTTTCCGTATTCTGGGAATACATTCACTACAATCTTTTTTTCAACACGTGTAAATTGATAGTTGGGATGGATTTCATTTAAAGTATTAGATGAGAAGCGATTTAATATTATTAACTCTGGTGATTCATCTGGTTTTACTTTTTCAAAGAAATCTTTTTCACTATCTATTTGATTTAAAATTTCTGTTACTATAGATGACCTTGTACTATTAACTAACCTCAATGGGGTAAGTCTATTGTTATGTACCACTGTATTAAACGGTGTTGTAGCATCTATCCAATCTGTTTGTTTTAATTCTCCATTTTCATTTTTATATTCACCACGAATGTAAAACATGTTATTGGCACTAACAGGATTAGGGGCGAATAATTTCCAATTTTGAGTGAAGAAAGGATTCATGTAGTTTTGAATCCAGGCATTATATTGATTACTAACAGGATTAACAGGAAAGTTATAAAGGAGTGTAATCGTAAAATGAGCTATAAAAATAAACATTACTAATATAATTAATAAAGATGAACTATATTTTTTTATCATAATTATCACCATTTCTATGCAAATTCAAGAAGGTTAATCCTTGCAAACAAAGTAAGGATTAACCTTCTTTTATTGTACCTGTATTAAATGCAAGTGTTAATTATCTTCCGAAGGAAACTACCTCTGTATCTTGCTTATTTAACGAGCTATAGCAAGCATACTTACCTTTTCCGGCAGCTGAATAAATTGATTGAGCATTAGCTTTTTTGGCTTGTTTACCTAGCCAGTTCCCGGCTGCATCAACCGCTTTACTAACAACATAACCGACAGCCGCTCGTCCCACGCTTGCTGTACTGTATAGTGCTTCTTCGTTATTTGTGATATTTGTAGTCATTTCTTTACCTTTAGAATAATCAACAGTCGAAGCTGATGCCATAACTGAGTTTCCTAATAAAGCAATCCCAACTACGCTAGCAATTACAACTTTTTTCAATATAAAAACCCCAATCTTTTTATTTTTTGTAACTTCTTGGATATATTAACATATTATTTATTATATGTTAATAGTTTACTGGAAAAAATTTTCTTTTTATTAGGAGTTATTAATATATTTCGATAGCGCTTTCAATTTATTTGATGATAAAAGGGAAGCACTATTCTTTTTTTGTGTGAAGAATGTTTTTATTATTTTATGTGTATATAAGTCTATATATATATATATATATATATATATATATATATATATATAAAATAATTTTAACATTTTTTGTTATGTTTGTATATCGAATTACAAAAATGGATGTTAACTTGTAAATCTCGTTAGAATGTTATTCAAATGTATACTTAGCGATAATTTGTATGAAGCTTGTCACAGAAAAGATTAAATACAAAGTTTGATATGTTTTATTTATATAATTTGGATTTGTTAATGGTGAGAAATTTAATAGGAGAGAATAATTAAGGTGCAAGCTTATTAGATATGCTAGATTGGTTATATATAGGTAATAATGTTTTTTCTGTTTTGTGAAATAGTTGTGCTGAAATTTACTTATAATGCTGCATTTAAGTGATGAAAGTAATAAATGATTCAATAATATTTATCCCGCTATTTGCCGGGCAGTAAAACTTCCACCTCAAAATTCGGCTGAAGCAAAGAAGTTAGGTGAGAGTAAGGATGTCCGTAAACGCACAATTGATGAGTGTTAATTTAAATTTCAATTTATTCGAATTTTAATACGTTTTGTGTTTTTATCCATACCTATTGTAAGATTATATAGAGTTCTCCTAATAAACTGTTTTAATGGATTATTTAGGGGTTTTAAATTTATAAATCTTAAATTGTTTTTTGGGGATAATTTTTTATCTAACTAAGTTATATTGAAGTAGAGGTGAACCATCGGTGAAGCAAGTGTTGGTGATTAAAAATGAACGGTCTTCAGCAAAGAAAATCGTAAGCGGTCTAACGCAAGAAGGCTATTTCATTTTAAAACTTCACAATGAAAACGAAGGTTTAAATATAATATATGAACAAGACTGGGATATTATCATATTAGATTGGGATTCATTAAGTATATCGGGACCAGAAATTTGCAGACAAATACGGCTTGTTAAAAAGACACCGATCATTATTGTGACCGACAATATTTCTAGTAAGGATTGCGTAGCAGGATTACAAGCAGGAGCAGATGATTATATAAGAAAACCATTTGCGAAAGAAGAATTGGTAGCAAGGGTTCAAGCTATTTTAAGGAGAAGTAATTGTAACCAGCAAAATGAGATAAACTTTTTTCAGTTTAAAGATCTCTTTGTTGATGCATCTAGCAATATTGTGAAAAAAGGTGGCGAGAACCTCTCCCTTACTAAGCGCGAGTATGATTTGCTTGTATTTTTAATCAAAAACAAAAACACAATATTGAGCCGTGAAATGCTTTTGAATCAAGTTTGGGGATATAACGTAGTAGTAAATCCAAATGTAGTAGACTTATATATTGGGTATGTAAGAAAAAAGTTAAAGTGCGAGAAGAAAGACAGATATATTCAAACGATACATGGCAGAGGCTATTCAATGATTGACTGATAAAAATAAGATAATAAAAAAATGAGTAAAACTATTTCATTCGGTTTTACTCATTTTTTTATTAAATATGATAATCAAATAGTTTCTTAGAAGTATTAAAAGACGTAAAAAAATGGATTATGAAAGTATTAGCTATTAATGAGCGTGTTTTGTAGAGGAAATCATGGTTAATCAACACGCCTGACATCACATATTACTTTTTATGTCTGATTTTATGAATTCACACCATTCACAAGATTTTCACAGAATTAATGACTATACTAATTAACAGGATGTTCAAATGAAAATGATTATCAATAGCGATTCAATTGAATGAAAATTACTTTCTAATTCAATCTATGGATGTCATCATTTTCGAAATAAATCACACTATAAGGAGTATACATATGAAAAAATCTATGCTTTTAAAATTAGTGAGTATTCTAGCAATTTTCACTTTAATGTTAGTAGCTTGCTCAGATTCAAGTAAAGAAACTTCGAAGGCTAATAATAAAGATAATGGTAGTGATAAGCCAAAAACGGTTGAAATCACTGATGCTCATGGAACTGTTAAAGTCCCTGTAAACCCAAAGAATGTAGTTGCTTTGGATAACAGAACTTTTGAAACTTTATCTGATTGGGGAATTAAATTAGCGGCTGCTCCAAAGGATATCATGCCTGCTGATTCAGCATATAAAAAGGATGAAAAAGTTCAAAATATTGGGAATCACCGTGAACCAAATCTAGAAATTATTGCAGCGGCAAACCCTGAACTTGTAATTGTTGGTCAAAGATTTGCTGACCATTACGAAGAAATCAAAAAATTAGTACCAAATGCAGCAGTTATTGATCTTAATTTTGATGTTTCTGAGAAAGCTACTAAGCCTGGCGAAAACTTAGTAAAAGGACTTAAAGATTCTACAGTTACTTTAGGGAAAATCTTTAATAAAGATAAAGAAGCTAAACAATTAGTAGCTGATTTTGATAAATCTATTGAAAAAGCAAAATCTGCTTATAACGGAAAAGATAAAGTTATGAGTGTTATCGTTACTGGTGGTAATATTGGTTTTGCTGCTCCACATTCTGGTCGTGTTTGGGGACCAATGTATGAAATTTTCGGTTGGACTCCAGCGTTAGAAGTTTCAAATTCTACTGCAGGTCATAAAGGTGATGACGTTTCTGTTGAAGCTATTGCACAAACAAATCCTGATTGGATTTTCGTATTAGATCGTGATGCTGCAACATCTGATGCAGCTAAGTCAACACCTGCTAAGGATGTTATTTCTAAATCACCTGCTCTTCAAAACACAACTGCTGTTTCTAAAAAACAAGTTATTTATGCACCAGAAGATACTTACACAAATGAATCAATTCAAACTTATATAGAGTTATTTGGAAATATGGCAAAAACTTTAGCTAAGTAGTGTAAAGGAGTACGAAACAGTGTCAAAAAATATAATTTCTAGGGTTGAGAATATTTCTCAACCCCAGTTTTATAATCACAATAAATTATGGACAAAACCTTTTATAATAGCAGTTATAGTTGTTATAATTTTAGGGATTATATCACTGTTTACTGGAGTTTATGATATACGTGGACAAGAGGACGGGACAGAGATGTTTTTCATAACTCGTGTTCCGAGAACAGCTGCATTAATGCTTACTGGAGCTGCGATGGCGATGGCAGGGCTCGTAATGCAACTCATTACACAGAATCGCTTTGTTGAACCTACTACAACGGGGACTATTGAATGGTCAGGCTTAGGCCTGCTTTTTGTGTATTTATTATTTCCTGCCCCGACTTTAGTTCAAAGAATGACTGGTGCAATCATTTTTTCTTTTATAGGAACTATGATTTTCTTTCTATTTTTAAGAAGAGTTAAGCTTCGTTCGTCTTTAATTGTTCCGATTATTGGATTGATGCTTGGAGCAGTAATTTCTGCAGTGTCTACTTTTTTAGGACTCCTTTTTCAAAAGACGCAAAGTATTGAAACTTGGTTTGTAGGTTCATTTGCTAACATTCAGGTGGGAAGATATGAATATTTATGGCTGATTGTTATCATTACTTTTCTTATTTTTATGTATGCTAATAGATTGACTTTAGCTGGACTAGGAGAAGATGTCGCAACAAGTCTTGGAGTTAATTACAATAGAATTGTTCTTTTTGGGACTGCTCTTATCTCTGTTGCAGTTGGAATTGTTGCAGCTGTTATTGGACACTTACCTTTCTTAGGATTAATTGTGCCAAATATCGTTTCAATGTTTAGAGGTGATGATCTTAGGAGTAATTTACCTTGGGTTTGTGTGATCGGAATGGGATCAATAACTGCCTGTGACATCATTTCTCGAACAATTATACAGCCTTTTGAATTACCTGTTTCTTTAATACTTGCAACAGTGGGAGCAGTCGTGTTTATTACTATTTTATTGAGACAAAGAAAACCAAGGAGGCTACGATGATCACATTAGAATATAGAAAAAAAGAAAATGTCGAAATCGATTCTAGCCTTCATAATGAAAGTAGATCAGCTAGCGCTTTTCGGTCTAAGAAGGAAGCAAGACGTTATTGGATTTTACTGATAACATTGATTGCTTTAGGTCTTCTTTCTTCATATGGACTTTTAGTTTATAACAATCCAGTTCCGATAGATTCACCTTCTTTTATCCCAGTCGTTAAGAGAAGGATAGTAGCTATTGTTGCAATGATTATTGCTGCGGTTTGCCATAGCTTGTCGACAGTTGCTTTCCAATCTATTACGAATAATAAAATTATTACTCCTTCACTTTTAGGTTTCGAATCACTTTATTCAGCAATTCAAACGAGTACAGTATTCTTCTTTGGTGCAAGTGCGTTAATAAATTTTAATGGAATTGGATCATTTTTATTCCAAGTTGTTGTTATGGTCTTCATGAGTTTGATACTTTATGGATGGTTACTTTCCGGTAAATACGGGAATTTACAACTTATGCTTTTAGTTGGAATTATTATTGGTACCGGGCTAAATTCTGTGTCAACTTTCATGAGAAAACTACTTGCGCCTTCAGAATTTGATATTTTACAAGCAAGATTATTTGGTTCTGTTAATCATGCAGATCCTGCATATTTTCCTATTGTAATTCCTATGATCATAATTGTAGCGGTATTAATTTTTGCTCATTCTAAGAATTTGAATGTTTTGTCACTAGGAAAAGATGTTGCTACTTCTTTTGGAGTTAAATACCAACCTAGTGTAATTTATACGCTTGTATTAGTAGCTATTTTAATGTCCATTTCAACAGCTCTAATTGGGCCACTTACTTTCTACGGCTTTTTAGTGGCAACTTTGAGTTATCAGGCAGCGTCAACTTATGATCATAGATATATTTTTCCGATGGCTTTTGCTATAGGATTTTTAATAATGACGAGCGCATACTTTTTAATGTATCATGTATTCCATGCTCAAGGTGTAGTTTCAGTTATTATTGAATTATTCGGTGGAATCATATTCTTAACTATAGTTTTAAGGAAGAGGGCTTTATGATAAAAATTGATAATGTTAAAAAGTTCTATACTGATAAGGTGAAAATAGGACCTTTGGATATTGAAATACCAAAAGCGGGCTTTACTTCTTTAATTGGACCAAATGGTGCTGGAAAGTCAACGACACTTTTGATGATTGGCAGACTTTTAGATATGGATGAAGGCCAAATTCAGGTAGCAAATATGGATGTTTCTGAATCCAAATCAAAAGACTTAGCAAAAGTTTTGACTATATTGCGACAAGAAAATCATTTTGTAACTAGGCTTACTGTGAGACAACTAGTTGGATTTGGGCGCTTTCCTTATTCAAAGGGAAGATTGACTAAAGAAGATGAGGCTATCATCTCTAAATATATCGATTTCTTAGATTTAACTAGTTTAGAGAATAGATATTTAGATGAGCTTTCTGGTGGTCAAAGACAAAGGGCATATGTAGCGATGGTATTGTGCCAAGAGACTGAATATGTACTTTTGGACGAACCTTTGAACAACCTTGATGTTGCTCGTTCTGTTCAAATGATGGAGCATTTAAGACGTGCAGCTAATGAATTTGGAAGAACAATTTTGACTGTTATGCATGACATAAATTTTGCAGCTAAATACTCGGATAAAATTTGTGCTATGAAAGATGGACAAATTGCTGCTTTCGGAACAGTAGAAGAGGTTATGGACCCAACACTTTTGACAGATATTTTTGAAACAAAAATAGAAATTATTAATGGTCCTTATGGGCCGATCGCAGTTTATTAGTTATAAAATGTCTTGCGTAGATTATGCAAGACACTCTAGTTGAAGTTGCTGTCTATATTTTATAGGCAAGCAGCTTTTTTTATGTGATTACTCATAAAATGCAAAAGAATGCTTCACCTTTTCAAGTATGTACCAAGTGGAAAAAATATCTCTGTATAATTTTTCAAAAGAATTCAGCTTGTTTTTTGTATATGTAATATTGCATATCAGAGTGTATTGATAAAAGTGTAAGGGGTCACTATAATGAGGGCATAAAGATAAATCACATTTTCGTAGCAATAAAAAGGAGGAAATAATATGGAAATCGCAATGGCAGTTTTAAAATTTGTAGGTGGCGTAATCCCGTTAATTCAAGAACTTTTAAAAGCATTTATGTAAGTTTATTAGTTAGCTATCATTTATCAATCATTATCATATTTTACTAAAAAAAGAACGGGGTGATTTTTCTGAATATTAAGAAAAACACTAAAAGAAGAAAGTTCCTTACATGTTTATTAGTTAGTCTATGCACTATTAATTATTCATCTATTTCCTTCGCAGAAACACAAGCAAGTAATGTAACTGATGTAACCAAAAATGCTAGTGGCATTAATACTGGTATAGCAAATCTTAAATATAATAATCAAGAGGTTTTAGCTGTAAATGGTGATAAAGTAGAAAGTTTTGTTCCGAAAGAAAGTATTAATTCAAATGGTAAATTTGTAGTAGTGGAACGCGAGAAAAAATCACTTACAACGTCACCAGTCGATATTTCAATTATTGATTCTGTAGTGAATCGCACGTATCCAGGAGCTGTACAACTTGCAAATAAAGCTTTTGCAGACAATCAACCAAGTTTATTAGTGGCTAAGAGAAAGCCTTTGAATATTAGTATAGACTTACCGGGCATGAGAAAAGAAAATACAATCACTGTCCAAAATCCGACATATGGTAATGTAGCTGGAGCAGTAGACGATTTAGTATCTACTTGGAATGAAAAGTATTCTACAACACATACGTTACCTGCAAGAATGCAGTATACGGAATCTATGGTTTATAGTAAATCACAAATTGCAAGTGCTCTTAATGTTAACGCTAAATATCTTGATAACAGTCTAAATATTGATTTTAATGCGGTTGCAAATGGAGAGAAAAAAGTGATGGTAGCGGCGTATAAGCAAATATTTTATACGGTAAGTGCTGAACTACCTAACAATCCATCCGACCTTTTTGATAATAGCGTTACTTTTGACGAGTTAACTCGAAAAGGCGTAAGTAATTCGGCTCCACCTGTTATGGTTTCAAATGTAGCTTATGGTAGAACGATTTATGTAAAATTAGAAACAACATCTAAGAGCAAAGATGTACAAGCTGCTTTTAAAGCCTTACTTAAGAATAACAGCGTTGAAACAAGTGGACAGTATAAAGATATTTTTGAAGAAAGTACCTTTACTGCTGTAGTATTAGGCGGAGATGCGAAAGAGCATAACAAGGTTGTTACTAAAGATTTCAATGAAATCCGAAATATTATTAAAGATAATGCTGAATTAAGTCTTAAAAATCCAGCATACCCAATTTCATATACAAGTACTTTCTTAAAAGATAATGCAACTGCTGCTGTTCATAACAATACAGATTATATTGAGACGACAACTACAGAATATTCAAGTGCTAAAATGACACTTGATCATTACGGTGCTTACGTTGCTCAATTTGATGTATCTTGGGATGAATTCACATTTGATCAAAAGGGTAACGAAGTACTAACACATAAAACGTGGGATGGTAGTGGAAAAGACAAAACGGCTCATTACTCTACAGTTATCCCTCTTCCACCGAATTCAAAAAATATAAAAATTGTAGCAAGAGAATGTACAGGTCTTGCATGGGAATGGTGGAGAACAATTATTAATGAACAAAACGTTCCATTAACAAATGAAATAAAAGTTTCAATTGGAGGAACAACATTATACCCAACAGCTAGTATTAGTCATTAAGTATAAAAAAAGCGCCCTATAAGTAGGGCGCTTTTTTACTTAGTCACAAATTTTATTCCTTTATTTGCCGGGCGGCCCGATTGATGAGGGCTGATTAATAATGTAATTCCTAATATAGTTAATCGGCGTTGATTTACTTCTTCATGTAAAATGGATTGAAATGAAATTCCTATTACTTGGACAAGTGTTGCTAAAAGTGTGGCAATTGGAGGAATAAAACTTTAAAAAGTTTATGTTCTTTTGTTTGCGGCCAACTTAAGAAACTTTTGTAAAATGATAGGATTACAAAAATGTAATGTGGGTGTAAGGAAACTGGATTGTACCATCTTTATGGTTAAAGCATACTTAAGGTAAGGAAGATTTATATTTTAACGGGTATAAATCTTACAAGTATAATAGAAAGGTTAGGTATTATCATATGAAATGGATCATGAGAATTTTTGTGTTATTAACTATAGTAGGAGGTGCTTTCTACTATATGAAGTCAGGGAATGGGTACTATTCGACTAAACAATATTATGTAAAAGTAACGACGGATTCTACAGTAGAAAATGAAAAATTGAGTAATGGAGAAGTTCTTACGTATCATGTTTATGATGAGAAGGTGTACGATAAAAAAGGGGAAGAAAGAGAACTGAAAATTTCCTTGCAAAATGAATTGGAAAAAAATCAATATTATTTGATTGATTGGGAAGATCGCCGTGGGATTGTTTCTAAAATAGCTAAAGTGAATCAAGCAAAAATAGATAAAGGTATTTTAGATAAGTTGAACGCAAATTCATAATATTTCAGGATAAGTTAATCAAAAGCTGTGTTAGCGTAAGATTTATAAGAAAAAGGTATTGTAGCAAAAATAAAAGAGATTATTATAAAACAAAAAGGACCGAACCGTCTGGTTCTGTCTTTTTTTTAGGAGTGAAGAATGAATTTTACAAATGATGTGGCACAAAGCTGGATTGCTACAATTGGGATGACATTTATGAATAGTGGACTGTAACACTTATGTAGATGGTTTGCAGAGATATAAAATCAATATAGAAGAGGAGTATTATTATAGATGACTTATGTAACTACAATTTTATCAATAGCGGGTATCGTTATCATGTCTTTAGCGAGGATTAATTTTAAAATAAGGGCGTTTGCTAATAAACCAGCTTGGGGTGGCTTCACTCTTCCCTTAATTCTAATTGGATTTATTTTATTTTGTATCGGTATGTTTTTAGGTTTTGTAAATCATCAACTATAAGGTGGGAATATTGTGAAGACGAAAAGCTACATGTTTTTCGTCTTTTCGTTCTCTTGCTTAATAAGAAAGATCCTGCAACTCAGTACAGGATCTTTAATCAAACGTATTTAAAAACTAAATTGTGGTTTTATATCACCTTTATAAGGTTCATGTTCAACGAATATAGTTATATCCTTACCAGCTTGGTCTTTACCAGTTCTTTTATACGTAAATTTATTCTTATTTAGTTCAGTAAGCTCAAGAGCAGCACCGTATTTATTATTTCCAATTGAAACATGGGCTCTTATTTTATTTTCGTGTACAACATCGAAGTAGCCATAATCACCGCGGCTTTGACCTGTTTCGCTATTGAAAAACTCATATTTATTAGATTTGTCATCAAATTTTGCTAAACTTATAAAATTCGAATTAAACTGTGTTACATCGTTACCAGCTTCGTCTAATACCTTTGTTCCGTGCCAAAGGGTACCGCCCAAAATTTTATCTCCATCAACGTTTTTAACAATATCTCCTGTAGTCGTGTTCAGCTGCTTGTCCGGATCAGTGAAAGAAAGTTCTTTTTCTTTATATGGAACATGTTCAACGAAAACTTCTACATCGTTACCGTTAGCGTCTTTCCCCATTCGTTTATAAGTAAATACATTTTTATTTAGTTTTGTCATGTCAACGACAGCTTGATACTTCATTGATTCTGAAATCAATATTCTCTTCTTCCCATCATTTGTGACAAAGAAAGTTCCTTTATCGCCACGACTTGCACCTGTTTTAGCATCAAAAAATTCATATCTGCCTGACTTCGCATCATATTTTGCAAGACCAATGAAGTTTGCATTCTCTTTTGTTAAGTCATTCTTATCTTTGTCATACACTCGTGTACCTTGCCAATTTGTCTCGCTAAGAATATTAGCCATTTTTTGCCCTTTAGTTAATTTATTTTCCTTTTTTGTTTCTTTGGCAACTTGTTCTTGTTTTTGTTTCCCATGATTTTCTTCAGCTTTAGTACCAGCACACCCTGTTAATGCTAATGTGAATCCGAGCAGTACGGATGATAGTGCTTTTGCTTTTTTGTTCATGTTTTATCGTCTCCTTATTTTATGATTTCAAGTAGTACGGTTAGCGATTATAGTAGCAGTGCGTCATAGATGAACTTAGTTGCTACGTTTCCTATGTTAATACCCGACTATAAACTGCCTCTAAATAAAACATTAAAAAAAGATAAACTAATTCCTAAAAAATGTTCATATTTATAAAAAATCGCTAGATTGCTGTAGTGCCTACGAGTAATCCAAAAAATACATTGTAAAGAAGAAGGAAAGCCGCTAACAATAATGTAATTGCTAATAGAGCTAATCGATTGTAGTACAAAACTTTTGAGAAAAACTGTAGGGGAAATGAAGATTTTATAGAATTCGTTTCGTATAGGAAGGGGATGTCCATGTTTGATTCAACAGATTTTAAGATTATACAATTACTACAAGAAAACGCTAGAATGAACTGGAAGGAAATTGGGGAGATAGTACATTTGACTGGCCAGGCTGTTGGGAAACGAATCAATAAATTAGAAGAGGCAGGTGTCATTCAAAAATATACGATAAATATTGACAGAGCTAAGCTAGAAGGTTCTATTATGACCTTTGTTACACTATTTTTGCATGCACCGCACTATCATAATCAGATTCAAAACTTTTTTGAAAAAACGGAGGTAATTACTGAAATGTATCGTATAAGCGGCGATGGGTGCTATGTCATGACTCTTCACACATCTTCGCATCAGCAATTAGAAGAGACTCTTGCAGATGTTTTACATTATGGTGATTATCGTATAAATACTGTCATTAAGACGATGGAAAAAAAGAAAGAATAAGATACTTATCCTTTCTTTTTTTTCATATGGAACTGTAATTCTTTATTTGCTTTTGTTTATAAAACAGTTTGCTGACATGACTGTTGCATAAATATCACCAAACTCTAATGCATTCATGAACGATTGATGAGCGTGTACTGCGGGGATTAGATTTCCTTGGAATTCTAAATCTTTTGTTGTACAAGCATCTTCAATTACAATACATTGAAATCCGAAGTCACTGGCAGCGCGCACTGTTGCATCAATACATACATGAGTCATCATACCGCAAATGACTAGTCGGTCTATTTTCTCTGTCTGTAATGTTTCTAATAAATTTGTTCTGAAAAAACTGTTAGGGTGATGTTTTTGAATGACTCTTTCGTTAGCAATTGGTTGTACATCATCATAAATTTGAACACCTATTGTATCGGGTAAGAAGAAAGTAGCCCCTTCATTGTTCGCAATATGTTGTACGTGAATAACTGTTTTATGTTTTTCACGAAATGCTTTCAAAACTTCTTTCGCTTTCTGTGCGGCTTTTTCAGGTTGATGTAATTCCATATTGCCGCCTTCAAAGTAATCATTTTGTATGTCTACTAATAGTAACGCTTCGTTCATCGTTATTCCCCCATACTTAGTGATTCAGCACGTTATTTGTACTGTACCGTTATTATATAAATTGTAGCTATGCGGAAGTAATAACGTTATGAAACGATTTTAACGGATATAGTTTCAGTGTGAAAAAAGTGAAAGTTGGTATAAGTACAAATGGATTTTGTGGAATTCACAGCAAGGTTATAGATAGAGTGGCATCGCAGGGTTAAAAACCATACCTTTGCTGGAGGAGCGGGTTATGTTTTTTTATGAGGAAATGCGATTTTAAGTTTTTGCTGAAGATGTTTTTCTAGGATATGCTGTGAGTGATTGGAGTGAGGTAGTGTCAGATATTGTCGACCAATCGATATATTGGAAAAATCGTTGATATATTGTGAGTTGTGATAGATATATTAGAAAAATCGTTGATATATTGTGAGTTGTGATAGATATATTGGAAAAATCGTTGATATATTTGTAAAGGGGTGTTTGAGGTGATTGTGAAAGAGAGAAAAATGCCGATTTATATAAGACAGTTAGAAGCACTTCTTAGAAGGTTACCTGTACATCATCCGAAACGAAATTTAATTGGAGAAAACTTGGCAAAACACATGGCGGGGTATAAAGGAGAGCAAGCGATTGATTATCCGCTTAGTTTTATTTCTGAGAAAGAGTATAGTGTTTTACATGATGTTCGCTTATGTAATTATGATAAATACTTTCAAATTGATACTATTATCCTTTCCACAAAGTTTCTTCTTTTTCTTGAGATAAAAAATATAGCAGGTACATTAATGTTTGATGCAAAGTTTAATCAACTTATCCGAATAACAGAAGGAAATTCAGAGGGATTTCCAGATCCGGTTTTACAAATAAAAAGGCAAGAAATACAACTAAAGAAATGGTTAAACTCACATGGATTTTCCTCTAGTCTTCCAATTGAGTCCCTCGTTGTTATTAGCTCGCCTCGTACCATTATAAAATCTTCAGATGACAATCTTCTTCATACAATTATTCATAGTGCCAATTTACCTCATAAAATAAAGTGGTTTGAAAGTAAATATAAGAGAAAAGTTATAGATAATGTAGATAGGCTCATTCATCAAATAATAGCGGAGCATTCTCCACTTCAACAAAATATACTTGAGCAATATAAAATAGAAAAAGAGGAGTTGCTAAATGGAGTACAATGTGAGAAATGCTTAGTTATTCCAATGGTTAAAGTTAAGAAGGGTTGGCGTTGTACAAGTTGTAAAGATTTTTCAAAAGTGGCACATGTGGATGCAATACGAGATTATGCATTGCTCATTAGTAAGACATGTACGAATGGTAATTTGAAAGAGTTTCTCAATGTTTCGTCGGGTATGGTTGTAAACAGAATTCTCCACACACTAAATCTTCCCTACACTGGAAACAACAAAGGACGAATATATGATTTAACTTCTTTCCAATCGTAATTTTGCTATAATAAATAAGTACTTATACGAAGGGGAGTCTAAAGAGAAAATGAAGTCATTTAATATCGATCATGTTATAGCTAGTGTTTTGCAATGGATATTAAATATAGCTTTAATTATATTATCCATTGTGTTATCAATTTTCTTAGTGAATGAGACGATCACGTTTGTGCAGTATATTTTTTCGTCAAAAGAGTATACGTCTTATAAATTGGTTGAAAGTATCATCGTCTATTTCTTATACTTCGAGTTCATTGCATTAATTATTAAGTATTTTAAATCGAATTATCATTTCCCGTTACGTTATTTTATTTATATCGGAATTACGGCTTTAATTCGATTAATTATTGTGTCTCATGAGGAACCGATGGAGACGTTATTATACGCAGGAGCAATTCTTGTTTTAGTTATTGCTTTATACATATCGAATATGAGAGATTTGAGAAAAGAGTAGTAGTGCAGACGTAAGTTTGCACTACTTTTTTACGTCTTGACCTTCAAGTTGCTTGAAAGTTTACAATGAAATTAGGGCGTTTGAAATCGAAAAAAATTGAGAAATTAAGTGAAGAGGTTTCTTTTACTTGGAGGTTATAGGAATGAATCAGGAATTGAAGTTACGTCCATTGGAACGAGAAGATTTAAAGTTCGTACACGAACTGAATAATAATGCGCATATTATGTCGTATTGGTTTGAAGAGCCGTATGAGGCATTTGTGGAGCTGCAAGACTTATACGATAAACATATACATGATCAAAGCGAACGCCGATTTATCGTTGAGAAAGACAATGAAATGGTTGGATTAGTTGAGTTAGTAGAAATCGATTATATTCATCGTAGAACAGAATTCCAAATTATTATTGATCCGAATTATCAAGGGTATGGTTATGCAGTAGAGGCGACGCGTTTAGCAATGGATTATGCTTTCGCTGTATTAAATATGCATAAGATATATTTAGTTGTGGATAAGGAAAATGAAAAAGCAGTACATGTTTATAAAAAGGTTGGATTTATTGTAGAAGGTGAGCTTATCGATGAGTTTTTCGTTGATGGTAACTATCATAATGCGATAAGAATGTGTATGTTTCAGAAGCAATATTTTGAAAACAAGTAGTTGAAAGATTCGGAAGTAATGTTGACGCTTCGTAAAACCGTATGCTAAAATCCCTTTTAAGTATTAAGGAAGGTGCAGAATATGCTTTATATAAAATTTGTAAAACTCATTAGAAAACTTTGCTCCGCACAAATGTATACGGTGAAGCGTTGTACGGAGCTTAATCAAGGGGTATAAATCCCCTATATTCATCGGCTGAATAACTTTTCTAAAAAAGTATAGTTTATCTATGCTTATTTCGTTATGGTTTTTCAGCTGGTGTATAAAATAGATTAAGGGGCCATAGACAATGCTTTGTCTATGGCCCTTTGTGTATATTATTCCGATGAGTCTTTACCGTAAATTGGAGTAGTATAGGAAAAACCACGAAGCAGAGGGCTAGTGTCGAATGACGCTATCTCTCTGCTTTTTTTAATTTCAGGAAAAGAGGAATAAAAATGAGTTTACTTAAAGTTGAAAGTTTATCACATAGTTTTATAGATAAAGTATTATACGAGAATGCTTCTTTTGATTTGCATAAAGGGGAGCATATGGGGATTGTTGGACAGAATGGTGCAGGAAAAAGCACATTAATGAAAATATTGGTGGGGGAAATTATTTCTGATAAGGGAGACATAAAGTGGCAACCTAATATTCAAATTGGGCATCTTGATCAATACGCTGACATTGATGAGGGTTATACCATTTCACAATATTTAAAGAGAGCTTTTTATGATTTGTATGAAATGGAAAAGAGAATGAACAAGTTATATGAAGAAAGTGCAATGACTGGAGATGAGAATCAACTACTAAAAGCGGCTGAAATGCAAGAGCAGCTTGAGGCTCGTGATTTTTATTCAGTAGACAGTATTACGAATAAGGTGGCAGCCGGTTTAGGTATTGATGCAATTGGGATGGATCGTGTTATTGGTGAATTAAGCGGAGGGCAGCGTGCAAAGGTAATTTTAGCGAAGCTCTTATTAGAAGAGCCTAATATTTTATTACTAGATGAACCGACGAATTTTCTTGATAAGGAGCATGTGGAGTGGCTTGCTAATTATTTAATGAATTTTGAAGGAGCGTTTATTGTAGTGTCACATGATTTTGATTTTCTGGAAAAAGTAACTTCTTGCATATGTGATGTAGAGTTCGGAACAGTTAAGAAGTATTACGGTAAATACTCAGATTTTGTAAGGCAGAAGGAGCATTTGCGAAAAGATTACATTCGCCAATATTATGCACAGCAAAAGAAAATTGAAAAAACGGAAGAGTATATTCGTAGAAATATTGCTGGGGTGAATTCAAAAATAGCGCAAGGTCGTCGAAAACAATTGGAGCGTATGGAAAGAATTGCCCCACCAAGTTTTACTCATAAACCGTCTATTCATTTTCAGGAACTTCCCATTTCAGTTCAGACAGTTCTTGAAGTAAATAACCTTGAAGTTGGTTACGACTTCGCTCTCTTACCAAAGTTGAATTTTTCAGTAATGGGTGGGCAAAAACTTGTTATTACAGGTTTCAATGGAGTAGGGAAATCTACTTTATTAAAAACAATCGTTGGAAATATTGCTAGTATTTCTGGAGAGTTTCACTTTTCAGAGCAAATAAAGATTGGATATTATGAGCAAGATTTAAATTGGAGCAACGATTCTTTAACGCCGCTTCAAATTATTTCAGAACAGTTTCCTAAACTGAATATGAAGGAAATACGCCATCAGTTAGCTGCGTGTGGAGTGAAGGATACGCACGTTTCGCAAGAAATTCGTATGTTAAGTGGTGGTGAACAATCGAAGGTGAAACTGTGCGGATTATTACTATCACCTTGTAACTTCTTAATTTTAGATGAGCCGACAAATCATTTAGATGCAGAAGCGAAGGAAGCTTTGCAAAAGGCGCTAATTCAGTTTAAGGGCAGCATTATACTCGTATCTCACGAAGCGAGTTTTTATCTTGATTGGGCAGATAGCATCTTTGATATAGAGACAGGATTAGTTAAGGGGGTGTGAAACATATGAGTGAAAACAATTGGAAAACGAAAATTATATTATTTTTGACCGCTCAAACTATTTCGTTGTTCGGTTCCTCTCTCGTGCAATACGCGATTATATGGTATATCACCCTTACAACATCATCAGGAGTGATGTTGACCATTTCAACTGTTTGCGGTTTCCTACCACAAATTGCGATATCTTTGTTTGCAGGTGTTTGGATTGATCGTTATGACCGTAAAAAGATGATTATGTTATCGGATGGGATTATAGCGATTGCGACGTTAGTTTTAGCAATTTTATTTTTAACAGGATATAAAAGTATTTGGTTACTTTTTATTGTGTTACTCATTCGTTCAGCTGGAACAGGAGTACAAACGCCAGCTGTGAATGCATTAATTCCGCAAATCGTTCCGAAAGAGTATCTTATGAAAGTAAATGGAATAAATAGCAGTATTACATCTTTAATTATGTTTCTTTCTCCAGCAGCAAGTGCGACGATTCTTTCTATTGCCAGCATTGAAACAACATTTTTTATTGATGTTATTACGGCTATGATTGGAATTAGTATTATGTTTATCATTCAGGTGGAAGGACATGTGAATGTAGAGAGTAAGCAAAAATCTAATCTACAAGGAATTAAAGAAGGGTTCTCTTATTTAAAAGAAAATGTATTTATTAAAAGGCTAATCGTTTTATTAATTATCGTCATGATTTTAATAAGTCCAGCTGCTTTTTTAACACCTTTAATGGTAACTCGTTCTTTCGGGGCCGAAATGTGGAGACTTACTGCTAGTGAGATGACCTTTAGTGCGGGTGCGGCAGCTGGTGGCGTATTGATTGCGGCGTGGGGTGGCTTTCGTAATCGTATGTATACAACAGCGCTAGCTTGTGCATTATATGGGCTGCTTATGATTGGACTCGGAATAGCACCGATATTTATTATGTATTTAGTATTTAATTTTTTAATTGGTATAACAATGCCATGCTTCAATACACCAGTTACTGTGTTATTGCAGGAGAAAGTAGAACCATCGATGCACGGACGGATGTTCAGCCTTGTACAAATTGCGAATTCATGCGCGCTTCCTTTAGGAATGATAATATTTGGTCCGTTGTCGGATATGCTTAGTGTAGAGATTTTGTTAATTTATGCTGGGATATTCGTGTTATTTTGCGCAATGTATATTGTATTAAGCAAGAGGTTTGAAGTGTAAATATTTATAATTTAGAAGGTTTGTGAAGGAATTTAATATGCTTCGCAAACCTTTTTGTTATTAGTTTAGTCAATAATTATTTATTGTTTAACAATAAATAATTATTGACTGTTAATTTCATTTTAGATAATATGATGTTAACGATTTAAGGAGAATTACATAAGTAGAGGAGAATGTGAAATGAAAAATAAATACGTAGTAGCTATTTCTTTCATGATTTTAGCGATTATTTCTTTAACTATACATGCTTCAAACAGTAAAGTAGGAGCGGATGGATTCCTTGAAGAACCTTTCTTTTTCCTAGTACCGATAAGTTATGTATTGTTCCTTAGTGGCATTGGTGTATTATTATTTGGATTTATTACTTCAAAGCTGAAAAAGGGCAATAGATAGGGGCTACCAATAGGGACAAAACACTCACTATGAAATAGAAACATACCATATGGAAAAAAAGAATAAGTGAGATGAATCATGATGAACCATCATTTTTATAATGGAAGACAAGTAGGATCGGCTATTACTTGGGCAGGGGCACAGGGAACAATTCATGCTGTGTATCAGGCTATTCACATGCAGCAGCAAGCACAAGCAGCACAAATGATGCAAAGTCAGTATATGCCGTATTCACAGCTTCCGATGCAAATTGTACATTACGATGTACATCCAGCTGGTTTATTTTCCATTCCATATGGCGGGACATATTTCTTATGAAAGAAAGCGACTCAATAGAGTCGCTTTTTTTATATTCCACCTAGCTTCATTCCAAGGAATGCGAAGAGGATACCAATTATGTAAGTAGCGCTTAAGTATAAAAATAAAGTACTAATATTTTTTCGATTGAGAAGCTGAACAGCTTCTAATTTAAACGTAGAAAATGTAGTGAATGCGCCCATAAATCCAGTACCTAATAATAATTGCCAGCCTGTAGTAACTCCGTTGCCAATTATATATCCGAGTAAAAATGCTCCTGTTATATTAATAAGGAATGTAGCAATTGGAAATTGTGTTTTATTTCTTTTCTTAAACCAATTGCTAATTGCAAATCGTGTAATCGCACCGAAAAATCCTCCTGTTGCGACTAATAAGGCTTCTATCATGAGTAATCACCTTCCGTAAGAGATTTCTTAATTAAGAAATCTCCAAGTGTATAGCCAAGGCCAGACATAATGAGGCCACCAAGTATGCTACATGATACATATAAGAAGGCTATGCTCCACTCAGAATGATTGATCAATTGCACAGTTTCTACACTAAATGTTGAAAAAGTCGTAAAGGAACCGATGAATCCAGTCCCGATGCCTGTGATAACCTCTGAAGGTAAGATGTTTAGCCGAGCGATATAAGTAGTTAGCCACGCTAAGAAGAAGCAACCGATTAAGTTAATGAGTAATGTTGCTAATGGAAATGAATGATGCCAAAATGTGGAGATATTAAGACCTAAATAATAACGAGAAAGAGCTCCTAATATACCGGCAATGCCGACGATAATATAAATCAATTTTCTCACCTCTTTAAATAGCTTGCTCAAAAAAATAGACTCCTACCAGTATGTATACTGGTAGGAGTCATTAGCTAAGCAGCGTTTATGGCGAACTCCATCGCCTATGATTATTACATATAGTGTACTAAATATACCGTTTAATTTCCAGTGAGGAGGAGGGTGTAACTTTTCTTTTTTTGATGTCTGAAGGCTTTTTAAGTAATTAAAACGGGATCGATTACTTATCAACTAAATATAGTGATATACGGTTTTAATTATGATAAAATGTTTCTTATGTGTGTCGTTTTGTTTTATTTGACTGAAAATAAAGAAAAATAAATTCGCGTGAAAAGGAGTCATTTATTTGAAGAAATTTTTTAAAATCGTATTTACATGTGTTTTAGTAGTAGCGGGCATTGTAGGAGGATTTCTAGCTTATATGACACTTACTAAAGAACAGCCTGCTGATGTTATAAGCTTGAAGGTGGAGAATAATAAGGAGCGCGTATTAGCGACTGGAAATGAGTTTAAAGTTACAACATTTAATATTGGATATGCTGGGTTAGATAAGGACCAAGATTTCTTTATGGATGGTGGAAAGGGATCTGGTTCAAGTAGTAAAGAGCAAACGGAAACTAATTTAAAGAATATGCTTTCGTTTTTACAAAATGAGAATAGTGATTTTGCACTATTACAAGAAGTTGATATAAAGTCACTTCGTTCATTTGATGTAAATGAACATGAATTTTTGAAAAAAGGATTACCTGATTATGTTTCATCATTTGGTAAGAACTACGATACGAAATGGGTTCCAGTGCCAATAACAAATCCAATGGGCTATGCGGAGGCTGGATTAAGTACGTTTTCTAAATACACTGTTCAAGAAGCGAAGAGGTTCCAGCTTCCTGGAATGGAGCCTTGGCCAAAGCGTTTGTTTGATTTAGATCGAGCAATTGTGGAATATAAAATTCCTGTTAATAATGGGAAACATGTTAGACTCGTAAATTTACATTTGTCTGCTTATGATGAAGGCGGGAAAATTAGAAAACAGCAAGTAGAGTATTTAAAAGAATATATGAACAAGCATTATGAAAATGGTGATTACGTAATAATGGGCGGAGATTGGAATCAATTAGTTTCAAACGCTCAATTAAGTGATCCGAAGTTCGTGAAAGAGCGTCCTGAGTGGTTAGTAGAGTTACCGAAGGACTTTACGGACGGTGGCTTTAAGTGGGCTGTAGATCCGTCTGTTATGACTGTGAGAGATGATGTAAAGAAATATGTAGAAGGTGAAAATTTCGTCACTATTATTGATGGCTTTATCGTTTCACCGAATGTAGAGATTGTAAATGTACAAGGGAAAGATTTAAAGTTTGAAAATAGCGATCATAACCCAGTAAGTGCGGTATTTAAACTGAAGTAATTGATATGTATAAGTAGAAGGTGGGGCTTCATATGGAGTGGTTAAAGAGGACTTGTTTTTCTAACCTTGAGAAAGAATCACAGAAAAATCATTTATTACTGTTTATAACGATTTGTAGTTTCTTCCTTGGGATAATCGCGATTGGGTATTATGGATATATTTTTACAGAGAGAGCAATAGCGTTTTGGATTTGTGGTATTTCTGTCGTTGTATTTGGAACGCTTTTTACTTTTATAAAAAGTATGGAATCAGCGTATAAATATATCATGACATTTATGTTGCTTACAATGTCTTACATTATGGTACAAGCTTTTAATGAAAGCCCGGCTGTATTTCAAATGGTCTATTTTACATTAGCTGTTTCACTTATTTACTTAAGTGAGCGCCTCATTTTAATTCTTGGCGGGGTAGCTGTTGTGATCACATTTATCCTTTGTAGCTATTGGCCGGAGCAATTTTTTGCTTATACAGCCTCATCTGAAGCTGCTAATTTCGCAAGTTTGTTAGCGATTGTAACAATCGCTATGTGGGGCGTCACGAAAATCGGTTCTAATCTGCTCCTTCGTTTAAGTGATGAGAAGCAAGAAGTAATGAGAAAAGCTCAGGAGTTAGAAGAGACGCAAAGACTTATTGAAGAAACAGTTGTGAAACTAGATAGTAATTTCAATCATTTAAGACAAAATATGAACACGTCGATGGAATCGATGAGTGAAATTAATTTTGCCTTTGAAGAGGTGGCAGTTGGTACGCAATCACAATCAGAGATGATGTATCGTTCGGTAGAAGTATTGAATGATATGGAGGGAAATATTGAACAAATCATCTCTCAAGTAAGAACTGCATCGGCTCGTGTGGATGAAAGCTTAGAAATTTCAAAAGGTAGTGTACATACTCTAAGAAATTTTGAAACTAACATGAGAAGTTTAAATGATGTTGTTTCACAGTCTGGAATTATATTTAGAGATTTAATGATGCAATCGAAACAAATTAATGAAATTGTAGATGTAATAACGAATATTTCAAGTCAGACGAGTTTGCTAGCTTTAAATGCAAATATTGAAGCTGCCAGGGCAGGCGAGCATGGAAAAGGTTTTGCTATTGTAGCGAGTGAAGTGTTAAAGCTTGCTGAAGAATCAAATCGTTCTGCGGGAAGAATTCAAGGGATTTTGAAGGAGTTTAGTAATCAAGCAAGTAAGGTAGAAGTGCAGGTAGAGAAGTCAGAAAGAGTACAAGAAGAGTGTAACGAAATGTTAGCAAGCGTTTTAACAAACGTAACTGATTTAGGGAAGTTTATTGATGCGATTAATGAAGTAATGCGAGAGGTTGTTGTTCATCAAGAAAGTTTCCAAGTTAAAACGACGAATATCGTAAAGGATGTTACGCATGCTTCTAACGTAATTCAGCAAACTTCTACAGCTACAGAAGAAGTGCTAGCGAGTGTGGAAGAAGAAAAACATCGAAATGATACGTCAGTGAAGACGTTACAAACTGTTAGCGAGCAAGTGAAGTTGTTAGAAGATATTTTAGAAAAGTAATATTGCTTGGAAAGAGCACAAATGATGTGCTCTTTTTTCATTGAAATGAATACTTGATAGGAATTTAATTGCTTTTCTGCGCGTTTTCTGCCAAGCTTAAGGAGATAAAGTGAGACTAGTACATACTGATTATTAGCCCTCACCAATCAAGCTATCCGCAAATAGTGGAATAAAATACTTCAAAGAAAGAATTATATAGGTGACGCATATGATCGAAGTTAAGACTTCTGAACTTAGTGATGGAGAATTTAATAGAGGTGTATTTGCAACTCGTGATATTAAAAAGGGTGAGTTGATACACGCAGCACCAGTTATCTCTTATCCGAATGAACAGCATGAACATATTGAGAAAACGTTACTTGCTGACTACGCATTTGAGTATGGGATCAATCATACGGCAATCCTTTTAGGATACGGTATGTTATTTAATCATTCATATAAACCGAATGCAACGTATGATATTGTCTTCGAGAACCATACGTTTAACTTCTTTGCTTATAAGGATATAAAAGCAGGAGAAGAAATTTTAATCAATTATAATGGTGAAGTTGATAACGATGAGCTGTTATGGTTTGATAAAGAAAAAGAAGAGAACGAAAAGTAATATAAAGAGTATAGAAAGAGCACATTCTGTCGGATGTGCTCTTTTTTCGTTGATGTAAATAAAGTAAAAAGTACAAAAAAATACCACTTTCTTTTTGTATGGTATAGTAAGATACTGAGGGATAGTGTTTTGAAAAAGTCACATATTTTACAAATTGTTGTCTTTCTGATGACATGTCAAGTTTAGTAGTCCATTTGGGTTGCTTTATTATGCAATATATATTTTAATATGAGTGGCACCTCTTATAAATTAAGAGGTTTATAGGTGTCTCGAATTGATTTTGGGTACACTGTATCCACCACTTTAGGTTCTTTCATGTACGTGGGGATATTATGGGCCCGTATAACGGGATAAAATGAATATAGAAATAGAGGAATCGTAAAATGAATATGCAAGAGGTTTATAAATATTTAAGTACGGTATTGCCTGAAGGACATGTTAAACAAGATGAAATGTTAAAGAATCATACGCATATTAAAGTTGGCGGAAAAGCAGATGTTTTTGTTGCGCCTACAAATTATGATGAAATTCAAGAAGTTATCAAATATGCGAACGAATATAATATTCCAGTTACGTTTTTAGGAAATGGATCGAATGTCATTATTAAAGATGGTGGAATTCGCGGGATTACAGTAAGTTTAATTCATATTACAGGTGTTACTGTAACAGGAACGACGATTGTAGCACAGTGTGGTGCAGCAATTATTGACGTATCACGTATTGCCTTAGACCATAACTTAACGGGTCTTGAGTTTGCTTGTGGTATTCCAGGTTCAGTTGGTGGAGCGTTATATATGAATGCTGGTGCTTACGGTGGTGAAGTATCGTTTGTGTTAACAGAAGCTGTCGTAATGACAGGTGATGGAGAGCTACGTACTTTGACGAAAGAAGCATTTGAATTTGGATATCGTAAGAGTGTATTTGCTAACAACCATTACATTATTCTTGAAGCGAGATTTGAACTTGAAGAAGGTGTACGTGAAGAAATTAAAGCAAAAATGGATGATTTAACGTTTAAGCGTGAGTCAAAACAGCCTCTAGAATATCCTTCATGTGGTAGCGTATTTAAGCGTCCACCAAATAACTTTGCTGGTAAGTTAATTCAAGACTCAGGACTACAAGGTAAGCGAATTGGTGGAGTGGAAGTTTCTTTAAAACACGCTGGATTTATGGTGAATGTTGATAACGGAACAGCACAAGATTACATCGATTTAATTCACTTCGTACAAAAGACAGTTGAAGAGAAATTTGGCGTGAAGTTGGAGCGAGAAGTAAGGATTATTGGAGAAGATAAAGAATAACGAAATACGTATGAAGATATGAATTATTTTAAAATAATATTTGGGTATTGTTGACAATTTGTTTTCAATTCAATATAATGGCTAATAATTTAACAAATAACATACGTTGAAAGAGCCCAGTAGCAGTTTGTCACTGTTAACGAGAGAGCTAGGGGTTGCTGGAACCTAGCACAAACAAACTTGCGAATTACACTCTGGAGTATCTTAGGTAATGCTAAGCGGACTAGCAATCGATATTATTGCTAAGAGTGGTATGAGTAGCTATGCTATTTATGCAAACTGGGTGGTAACACGGTGAATAATCGTCCCTATGTCTATCGTAGACATAGGGGCTTTTTTGTTTTTAAAAAATAAAGGGGATGACAAAAGATGAATATTATTGATGAATTAGAATGGCGTGGCGCCGTTAATCAGCAGACTGACGAAGAAGGCTTACGTAAGCTAGTAGAAGAGAAAAAGATTTCACTATACTGCGGAGTTGATCCGACTGGTGATAGTATGCATATCGGACATTTGATTCCGTTTATGATGATGAAGAGATTCCAATTAGCTGGCCATCATCCTGTTATTTTAATTGGCGGGGCAACAGGAACAATTGGTGATCCGAGTGGACGACAATCGGAGCGTCAACTTCAAACGTTAGAAGTGGTTCAGCATAATGTAGATGCGTTAACAGCACAAATGAAAAAGCTATTTGATTTTGGCGGAAATAGCGAAGTGAAGATGGTAAATAATTATGATTGGACACATGAAATAAATATTATTGAGTTTTTACGTGATTACGGGAAAAACTTTAGCATCAATAGCATGTTAGCGAAGGATATTGTAGCAAGCCGTTTAGATACAGGTATTTCTTTCACAGAATTCACATACCAAATTTTGCAAGCGCTGGATTTCCATCATTTATACACGAAAGAGGATGTTCAACTTCAAATTGGTGGTAGTGACCAGTGGGGAAATATTACGAGTGGTTTAGATTTAATTCGTAAGTTAGAAGGTCATGAGGCGAAAGTATTCGGATTAACGATTCCGTTATTATTAAAATCGGACGGTACGAAGTTTGGTAAATCAGCAGGTGGTGCGGTTTGGCTTGATCCTGAAAAAACGACACCGTTTGAATTTTACCAGTTCTGGGTAAATACAGATGACCGTGACGTAATTAAATACTTGAAATACTTTACGTTCTTAACGAAAGAGCGTATTGATGAATTAGCAGCGAAGGTAGAAGCGGAACCTCATAAACGTGAAGCGCAAAAAGTGTTAGCGGAAGAAATGACGAAATTCGTTCATGGAGAAGAGGCATTATTACAAGCTGAGAAGATTACAGCAGCGTTATTTAGCGGGGATATTAAATCGTTAACAGCTGATGAAATTGAACAAGGCTTTAAAGAAATGCCAACGTTCCAGTCTTCAAAAGAGACGAAAAACATCGTAGAGTGGCTAGTCGATTTAGGAATTGAACCATCTAGACGCCAAGCACGCGAAGACATTAATAATGGTGCGATTTCTATGAATGGTGAGAAAGTAACAGATGTGGGTACGGATGTTACTGTAGAAAATTCATTTGATGGCAGATTTATTATTATTCGTAAAGGGAAGAAGAACTACAGCCTTGTGAAGTTAGGCGAATAGTTTGTGTGAAAGGATGGGAGTAGGAAGAATACTTCCATCTTTTCGTATACACAATTTGGACATAAAATAATCAGTAAATTTAGATAATTAAAAGGGTTATATTATTCTTTTGCCGAATAAATAAGTTAGAGAAAATTACGGATAAAAATAGCCCGAACCATGCTGGGCATGATTCGGGCTTATATTCAGATTAGTAAGCTAAGCTGAATAGACCTTTAATGTGTGATAAGTAACGAACGTTACTTGCTTCTTTCATTAATGATGCTGGTAAGCCTTTAAGTGGAGTATTGCTTGCTCCAATTGTAGCAACCGCATCTTTACGTCCTAGACTAGCAAGTGTTCCAGAGTTTACAGGTGCGAACTCTTCGAATGCTTTGCCTTCTAGTGCTGCGTATAAGTTGTATCCAATTAACTCACCCATTTGCCAAGCGATTTGTGCAGTTGGTGGGTATGGACGACCGTCTGGAGAGAAGACAACAGCGCTGTCTCCAGCAACAAATACGTCTTTGTGAGAAGTAGATTGTAGGTATGCATCAACTGTTGCACGTCCACGGTTAACTTCAAGACCTGATTCACCGATTAATGGGTTACCTTGAACGCCACCTGTCCAAACGAATGTGTTAGCAACAAGTTTTTGACCGTCTTTTAAGTCGATTTCATTGCCAGCAACGTTTGTTACAGGAAGACCAGTTAAGAATGTAACGCCGCGTGCTTCTAGGCTAGTAGTTGCACGTTCGATTAAGTGGTCTGGTAATACTGGAAGGATTTTTGGACCTGCTTCAACAAGAAGAAGTTTAACTTCTTTTGGATTTACGCCGTGGCTTTTTGCAAGTTTAGGCATAATGTCAGCAAGCTCACCAACTAGCTCAACGCCAGTTAATCCGCCACCACCGATTACGATTGTAGCATCAGCTTCGTTTTTCGTTTTCGCGTATTCACGAATACGGTCTTCAACGTGTTTGTAGATTTTGTTTGCATCAGCAGCAGATTTTAATACCATGCTGTTTTCTTCTAGTCCTGGAATACCGAAGTAAGCAGTTTTACTTCCTAAAGCAACTACAAGTGCATCGTAAGATAAAGTAGTGCCGCCAGCTAGTTTGATTTCTTTGCTATCAACTGAGAATGACTCAACTGTTGCAATTTTAAGATCGATATCTTTACCTTTGAAAAGCTTTGTAAGTGGCATTGCAATTGCTTGCTCAGACACGTTACCAGCTGCAAGGCGGTGTAATTCAGTGATGATTTGGTGTGTTGGGTATTGGTTAATCACTGTAACTTGTGCTTCTGATTTGCTGTAATATTTACGTACGTTTAAAGCGGCAAGAAGACCGCCATAACCAGCGCCTAAGATGACAATTTGTTTTGACATAGTATGATATCCCCCGTCTTTACTAATTGTTGTTATAAGTTAAATTATTTATTGTTACGTTCTGCACTAATTTGAAGATATGCGTTCACAAAGCGGAACATTTTTTGTGCTTGTGGATCTTTTAGTAATTTTAATAGACCGAATAGGCCGATAACTTCAGTACTTTCGTCAGCACGATCTTTCGCTTCGATTGCAGTTGCAGCCATGCTTTTCACTGTATCTTTTACAGGTTCTACAAGCTCTGTAATTGCACCAACAGTGTCGCTTTTTAATACTTCATCAGTAGCAACAGTTTGAGCGAAGTCATAAGACTTAGTTAAAATGTTAACAAGCTCAGTTAATTTTGGAAGCTGTTCTACTAGTGTTGTTAATGATTCTTGTACCTCAGGTTTTAACAACTGATCAAGTACATCAAGTTGTCCTTGGCTAGCAGAAATTTGTACAGTTTCTTGTTCTGGCTTTGTTTGAGTCATAGTTTCTGGCATCTCCAATTCTCCTTTACGATAGCAATACTCTTATTTTTTATAAGTAAGATAGTAAACGTTTACGAAACTTTATGCAAAGTTTCACAAAACACAATAAAATGCCTTTAAATTTATGACAGCAAGTAAGCTGCAAACATAAATCTAAAACCATAACGTCTTACTTATTATTTATGAACTGTCCGATATATGGCTTGTCCGCATAATGGAAAAGCTCCGTTACCGGAAAGTGTATATAATATATATCCTATATTATATACTATATACACCTATGTTAACATAAAAATGATTCCTAATTATTTGATATTGAGTGTATAACGTAGTGCTGACAAGGTATGAAAGCGTATAAAATATTTTGTTTCAGTTAGAAATGTACATATATATAGAGAAAAAAAGGAAAAAACGAACAAATTCATGTTCGTTTTTTCCTTTTTCCTATTATTCACCTTCTGCAATTAGCATCGATGTGTTACCTTCTTTTTCAAGATGGCATTCGCCCCAAGAACAAAGAGAGTCAAGAATGGATTCTAAAGACCAACCGTAGTCGGTAAGAGAATATTCTACTTTCGGTGGGACTTGGTTGTATACTTTTCTTTGAATGACCCCGTCGTCTTCTAATTCACGTAATTGCTGCGTTAACATTTTTTGTGTAATACCAGGCATTGAGCGTTTTAATTCACTCGTTCTCTTTGTACCTTTCGTTAAGTGACAAAGAATAACAACTTTCCATTTGCCGCCGATAACTTCTAAAGTCGCCTCTACAGGAATATTGTATTTCTTCATATGAACCCCTCCCTTTTTGAGTAAAGTAAGTTTAATAATACAAATGTTACTTTTTAGTACCTATAGCACTTTAAAGTACGTACTTTTTATTATGTTAAATATGTTTCATAATAGCACATGTAAGAGGCAAATGAGTAGTACGGTACCAAAAAGTGACTATGTTACTTTTTAGTGCCTATCGTACTTTAAAGTGCGTTCTTCAAAAAAGGAATGAAACCATTCATAATAGCATTTGTAAGTATGAAATATATTTTTTAGAAGATAAAAGGGCCTTTTTATCATACTATTATGATTGGATTTCTTGTAATAAGGAGGAATTCAATTGAGTTCATATACAGTACCATCTTCGGAAGCTCAGACGAGCCGAAGAAGTATGTTTGCTTTATTAGCGCTAGCAATTAGTGCGTTTGGGATTGGTACGACCGAGTTTATTAGTGTCGGTTTACTACCATCTATTTCAAAAGATTTAAATGTTTCGGTTACAACAGCCGGTTTAACGGTTTCCTTATATGCGTTAGGAGCAGCGGTAGGAGCTCCTGTTTTAACAGCGTTAACGGCTAGTATGTCGCGAAAGACATTATTAATGTGGATTATGGTTATTTTCATTATTGGTAATGGCATTGCGGCGGTAGCAACAAGCTTCACTGTATTAATTATCGCAAGAATTGTATCCGCGTTTGCACATGGTGTGTTTATGTCAATTGGATCTACAATTGCAGCTGCAATCGTACCAGAGAATAAACGTGCTAGCGCAATTGCGATTATGTTTACTGGATTAACAGTTGCGACTATTACTGGTGTGCCAATTGGAACATTTATCGGTCAAGAGTTTGGCTGGAGAGCGTCATTTATGGCGATTGTCGTAATTGGAATTATTGCTTTCATCGCAAACAGTATACTCGTCCCATCTAATTTAAAAAATGGTGTACCTGTATCGTTTCGTGATCAATTTAAATTAATTAAAAATGGAAGACTATTACTTGTTTTCATTATTACTGCACTTGGATACGGTGGTACATTCGTAACATTTACGTATTTATCACCCCTATTACAAGAAGTAACAGGATTTGAAGCAAGTACCGTTACTATCATTTTATTAGTGTACGGAATCGCAATTGCGATAGGGAATATGGTTGGCGGGAAATTATCGAATCATAATCCGATTCGAGCGCTATTTTACATGTTCTTTATTCAAGCGATCATATTATTTGTTTTAACATTTACAGCGCCATTTAAAGTAGCTGGATTAATCACAATTATTTTCATGGGACTATTCGCATTTATGAATGTTCCAGGGCTACAAGTATATGTAGTTATATTGGCAGAGCGCTTTGTTCCAAGTGCGGTTGATGTTGCTTCAGCAATTAATATTGCCGCATTTAACGGAGGAATCGCTTTAGGTTCTTATATAGGTGGCCTTGTAACGAATTCGTTAGGATTAATCCATACTGCTTGGGTAGGCGGTCTTATGGTAGTAGGTGCCGTGATTTTAACAGCATGGAGCATGACATTAGAAAAAAGAGATCAAGTAAAATAAAAGGAGAGAAAATAAAATGAAAAACTTACAAAGTAAAGCAGTATTAAATAACGGTGTAGAAATGCCTTGGTTCGGTTTAGGTGTATTTAAAGTAGAAGAAGGACCAGAACTTGTAGAAGCAATTAAATCAGCAATTAAAGCAGGATACCGCAGCATCGATACAGCTGCAATTTACGGAAATGAAAAAGCTGTAGGTGAAGGAATCCGTGCAGGTATTGAAGCGACTGGTATTTCAAGAGAAGAATTATTTATCACTTCAAAAGTATGGAACGCAGATCAAGGGTATGAAACAACAATCGCTGCATACGAAGAGAGTCTAAAAAAATTAGGACTAGATTATTTAGATTTATATCTTGTTCACTGGCCTTCAGAAGGAAAATATAAAGATACATGGAGAGCGCTAGAAACACTTTATAAAGAAAAGCGCGTACGTGCAATTGGTGTAAGTAACTTCCAAATCCATCACTTACAAGATGTAATGAAAGATGCAGAAATTAAACCAATGATTAACCAAGTAGAATACCACCCTCGTTTAACACAAAAAGAACTACAAGCTTTCTGTAAAGAACAAGGTATTCAAATGGAAGCATGGTCACCACTAATGCAAGGTCAATTATTAGATAATGAAACATTACAAGAAATTGCTGAGAAACACGGTAAAACAACAGCACAAGTGATTTTACGTTGGGATCTTCAAAACGGAGTAATTACAATTCCAAAATCAACGAAAGAACACCGCATTATTGCAAATGCTGATGTATTTAACTTTGAATTAACAAAAGAAGACATGGAAAAAATCGATGCGTTAAACCAAAATCACCGCGTTGGTCCAGATCCTGATAACTTCGATTTCTAAGATTAAAGTAAGAAAGAAAAAAGAGTGCTTTTATGCGCTCTTTTTTTGCATAAAAATATTTTCTAATTAAATACTACTTAGTATTAAGTTTGTTATTAAGGGGCTGTAAACATGAATATAAAGCAATCGTTCAAACTTTTAGCTATGTTTTTAAGTGTCTTATTTGTATTATTCCCACTTCAAAAAGCATTCGCAGAAGTTATGGATCATACAAAGTATGAAATGAATTGGAGTTATAGTAAGTCAAAGAAGAAACCAATTCGAACAGAACTTATTAAAACGGCAGATGGAAAAATTGCATTTTGCTTAAATGTAGATTTAAAATCTCCGAGCGGTCAAGATTTACCAGAAATGGGGAAAGTGGATATTAATGTGTACCGTGTACTGTTGAATGGATATCCACAAAAGAGCCCACAAGAATTAGGAGTATCTGATTGGAGAGAGGCGCATTACGCAACGCAGCTGGCAGTGTGGAATGCGTTAAAACAAATTGATGTTAATGATTTAGATTTCCGCAATAAAAATGTAGAGAAAGTAACGAAAGACATCGTTGCAAAAGCAAACGCTAGTGAAGAGTTACAAGAAATTACGATGAGTGTAACTCCTACAGAAGAACAAGAAGCAGTATTAAAAAATGATTTCTTTGAAACAGGTTTATATACAGTAGAAACAAATGCAAAAAGCGGAACGTATAAAGTGCAAGCAACAGGTGCACCAGCGGGCGTGAAATTTGCAAATGAAAAAGGCGAAACAAAAACAGAATTTAATGTAGGAGAGAAGTTCCGCATTTTAATTCCGAAACAAACACCAGCTGGTGGATTTAGCTTTAAAGTATCAGGAAATTTAACGAAACTACAAGGAATTGCGCATAAAGGTACACCGACTATTCAAAATGCAGTAGTATTACTTGAGCGTAGTGAAGAAAAAACAAGTCCAGAGTTAGCGGTAAGTTGGAAAAAGGCTGAGGCTCCAAATAAACCAAATAAGCCATATACTCCAAATGAACCGCATAAACCGAATCAAAAGAGATAATGAGAAAGCATTGGCTTATGCCAATGCTTTTTCATATGAATTCTTTAAAAATATATCAAGATAATAATTAATCGAGTGAAACACTATTTTAACGTTTGAAAAAGTATTTAAAAATAATAAAATATAACAAAATCTAAACATTACAATCAACGGATGTTATTCACAAAATTGTAACATTATTCTAATTATGAAGTCTATCAAACGAATTAGAAAGCGTGTAAAATTCAGTTGGAAAAACTACCTATAGATGGTCATATATGAAGAAAATGTAATATTCTATTGCTATTTTTATTTTTAGATGTATAGATGACAATACTAAATGATATCTTTTACTATTCTCTTTTTATGTACGAAGAGAACTCATCACAAATAGAGAGAAGTGAGGAGGACATATTACATAAAAATTTTACAATATAAGAAAGCGAATACATTTAGAGAAATGCGGTAGTAATTGATATAGGTGCGAGAGGTATTAGTCTATTCATTAAATGTTTTTATAAAAATAATAGGATTTCTTATTAAATGAATATATAGGGTGGTTTGTCTAAAAAAAGGACAGGGGACACAGATTATGTCAAAGCAGAAAAAGAGTAGGGTATTAGTAGCTGGTGTTTGTTTAGCTACGTTATTAACGCCATATGGACTTGAATTACCTAAGGTGTATGCAGAGATGACAATTGAAAATAAAGAGAAACAGCAAGAAGAGCGAGTGTATCAATTACTGCCAAAAGGTGATGTAGAAGGGATGCGTGAGTTGCATCAGCGTCGAATGAGTTTTTCTCCTTATGAACCAACGGGCATTTATGTAAAGCCAGGTGAAGAAGTAGTTATTCAAGTAGAAGGGACTCAACAGATTAAAGCTTATATTGGTACATATTCTTATGAAAAAGAAGAACCTAAACAATTCAATTTAAATCCCGGTGAGAATAAAATTTCTTCTTCAAATGGGGGGCTATTATATTTTTATAATTATCACAACACAGGAGAAGTAGTCGCTAAAGTGAAAAAAGGCGGTACACCAAATCCTTTATTTATTTTAGGTAAGCATACGACAAAAGATTGGAAGCGTATGTTGGCAGAGAATCCTGATCCATATGCAATAGAAATGAAGGGGGAAAATAGTTTATTAACTATGCATCCTGAAACTGTGGCGGAACATTTGAAGCAAGAAGATCCAGCTGCGTTATTAAAGAAACATGATGAAATAATTAATATAGAACATAAGATATCAGGTTTATCAAAAGATGGTGCGGGTGTTGCGAATCAAGGTAAACATTCCATTCATTTTGTTGAAGACTGGTATACGGATAATTATATGTATGCGACTTATTATCGAACAGCTTATAGTAAAGGGAATTTAGAATCAGTACTAAATCTAGAAGAGTTAACTAATGATGGATGGGGGCCTTGGCATGAAGTGGGACATCAACATCAACAGGACACTTGGTTATGGGATGGACTTGGAGAAGTAACCGTTAATATTTATTCTTTGGCAGTTCAAACTACATTCGGGCATAAAACAAGGTTAGAGCAAGAGGGGCGCTATGAAGCTGCATTTGCTTATTTAGGTAAACCGGATGCACAAGAGAAGATGGATGTATTTGAGAAATTAGTTATGTTTTGGCAGTTGCATTTAGCTTATGGGGATCAGTTCTATCCAAATTTACATCAAATGTATCGTTTGTTACATGATACAGAATTGCCTAAATCTGATGAAGAGAAAAAGCAGATGTTTATTTATATGACGTCAAAAGTGGCAGGACAAAATTTAATTCCTTTCTTTGATAAATGGGGATTAATTGCAAATGATGCTACGAGAGAAAAGATTGAAAAATTAAATTTACCAAAATTAGAAAAAGAAATTTGGTTATCTACAGATAGCAATCCAATTCGTGAGAAACAAATTGAGTTATATGAAGTTCCATATGGCGAGCCAAATAATGAAAAAATCCAAAGTGTAGTAATCGGTACTACATATAATGAGAAAAAAGCAAAAGAACTTGTACAGAATTTAGGGGAAGGTGTAAAAACAACAGGTGTGATTAAACAAGGCAAGCCTGAAGTTGGAGAAAAAACTGTAAAAGTAGAAATTATAGATGAAAAAGGTAATAAGAATTTAATTCCGGTTGTAGCAAATGTTAGTTATGGTGATAGCTTAGTATTCAAAGGGCTCAATTATGATACTAATATTAAATCAATCGTAACACTGCAACATGATCAGAAAAAGTTTAGTGCGATAGCTGATTCAAATCCAGTGCACTATTATTTTAAAGAAGACACGTATTTTGAATTCTCATTACTAGACCAAAATGGAAATGAGAAAAAGAAAGCAACAGTAAAAGGTGTTGAAAATGCGGAAGAATTCGCGAAATCAATTAATGAGTTAGAGTTCGAGTATGGTGATGTAGTAAAAGTGTATCACGCTGAATCAGATCGCTTTAATTGGTATCAAAATAATGACTTTATCGGACAAGGTAAGGCGAAGGTAGAGAAAGAATTATTATTTAAAGTAACAGAAAAGGGCTTTGAGAGAATGGAAGCTCAACAAGAAGTAACAGCAGTCCCACAAAAAGTAGTAATCGGAACAGACGTTGAAAAATTAGATGTAAAAAACTTTGTTCAAGTGAAGGATGGAGAAGTAGTTGGATTTGTAGAAAAACCGGATACAACAAAAATCGGTGAACAAAAAGTGAAAGTAGAAACGAAAGATCGTTTTGGAAATAAGAAAGTGACGGAAGTGCCATTGGAAGTAATCTATGGCGATAGCTTAGTCTTCCAAGGTGATGGTAATAATACGCGTTCTATCGTAACTGCGGATCATAATACGAAAAAGCTACAGGCAACATTTACGGATGCTAAAGTTCATTATCGTTTTGAGAATGAAAAATATATGGGAATCACGCTATACGATCAAAATGGAAATGAAAAGAAAGTTATTTCGGCAGAGGGGCAAGAGAGTTCGAAAAACTTTGCAGAACAGTTAAATGGTGTAGACTTCGCATATGGTGATGTTATTAAGGTATATCATGCAGAATCAGATCGATTGAAGTGGTATCAAAAAAATGAGTTTGTAAGTAACGGTAAAGGAAAACAAGAGTTGTACTTTAAATTAACGGAAAAAGGTTTCGAGAGAATGGAAGCGCAACAAGAAGTAACAGCAGTCCCACAAAAAGTAGTAATCGGAACGGACGCTGAAAAATTAGATGCGAAAGACTTTGTTCAAGTGAAAGATGGAGAAGTACTCGGATTTGTAGAGAAACCGGATACAACAAAAATTGGTGAACAAAAAGCAAAAGTAGAAACGAAAGATCGCTTTGGGAATAAGAAAGTGACAGAAGTATTTGTGGAAGTTACATATGGAGATAGCATAGTATATCAAGGTGTGTCGAATGTAACACGTTCAATTGTTGCGTTAAACCACGCTGAAAAGAAATTACATGCAACATTTACAAATGAGGAGATTCATTATCGCTTTGTAAATGAGCAGTATATAGGCCTTACGATTTATGATCAAAATGGAAATGAGAAAAAGCATGTAACGGCAGAAGGACAAGAGACTTCAAAGAATTTTGCTGGGCAAGTAAATGGAACGGCATTTGAGTATGGAGACGTGTTGAAAGTATATCATGCGGAACCGAGTCGTTTGAATTGGTACAAAAAGAATGAGTTCGTTAAAAAAGAGGATGCGATGAAGGGGCAAGAAATATCCTTTAAGATTACTCAAAATGGATTAGAGCAAGTGCAATAATAAGAAAAAGCTCGTAAAACATAATGTTTTACGAGCTTTTTTTATTATTCAGCTTCAGAAACTACTGTGAAGCGTTCGTTTACGTGTTTTGGGTTTTCGATTTCATCAAGTGCTGCAACTGCGAAGTCTTCGTAACTTACGTAGCTATCACCTTTTGAGTTAACAAGAAGATTGTCTTTGCCAGATTTGTAAGAACCAGTGCGTTTTCCTAATGCGAATAGTGCAGAAGGGCTGATGAATGTCCAAGTGATATCATTTGTTTGTTGCAAGATTTCTAAGTTTTTACCTTGGTTTTGAGCTGTTGCAAGGTATTCGTCCGGGAAACCTGGTGTATCAAATACACGTGTTGTTTTTTCTTCGTCTACAAATAAGCTTCCTGCTCCGCCAACTACAAGTAATTTTGTATTTGGTGCACCTTTCACAGCTTCAATAAGTACGTTTCCTGCATCTACGTGAAGGTGTTCTTCGCCTGCTGGAGCACCGAATGCATTTACAACTACGTCAAATGCCTGCAGGTCGTTAGATGTAAGAGAGAATACATCTTTCTCTAAAACTTTTACATTGTCTTCTGTAATTTTTGCAGCGTTTCTTACGATTGCAGTTACTTCATGTCCGCGATCCAATGCTTCTTTTAAAATACGACTTCCTGCTTTACCAGTTGCTCCGATAATTCCGATTTTCATAATAAATCCCTCCAAAGTGTTTTGTTAAAGTGTATATCTGAAAGTAAATGAATTTGTTGTAATTAGGTTTGTTACAACCTGTTGTAATCATTATAGTTACAGGTCGGTATTTTTGTCAATAGGGTTGTTTGTGAATTTATTTTTTGTTTTAGTATGCACAGTTAGAGGGAGGGTAGTCAGTCATAAAGATATTGTTACTGTGAACCTGGCTAATATTTGGAAATTGCAAATTGTCGAAAAATGTTGATTTTTGAATGTTTTTTAAATATAATTCGTTTTATGGAGAAAAGGAGGGGGTTAATTGTATGAATATTTTAGAGCAATTTATTTCATCAACGAATACAATTCTTTGGTCATATATTCTTATTGCAATGTTAATTGGTTTAGGGCTTTATTTTTCTATTAAATTAAAATTCGTACAACTTACTCATTTAGGGGAAATGATTCGTTTAATGAGTGATGGACTAACTGGCAAGACACGTAAAAAGGGCAGCGTATCATCGTTCCAAGCATTTTGTATGAGTTCTGCAGCTCGTATTGGTATCGGGAACTTAGCTGGTGTAGCGTTAGCTATTTCTATGGGAGGACCTGGAGCTGTATTTTGGATGTGGGTTATTGCGATTATCGGTGCGTCTTCAAGTTTCGTAGAAAGTACGCTTGCGCAAATTTATAAAATAAAAGATGGCAGTGGCTTCCGCGGTGGTCCTGCTTATTATATGGAAAAAGGTTTAAATAAACGTTGGATGGGGATTTGGTTCTCTATTCTGATTACAATTAGTTACGGTTTAATTTTCAACTCAGTACAAGCAAATACAGTAACGTTAGCGTTTGAAAATGCATTTGGCTTAGAGCGTTATATTGTTGGTATTGTATTAGCTGCATTAGTTGGGGTTATTATTTTTGGTGGTGTAAAAAGTATTGCACGTATGTCGGAAATGATTGTTCCGCCAATGGCGCTTATTTATATTGCAGTAGCTATTTTTGTTGTCATTAAAAACTTCTATTTAATACCAGATGTGTTTACGGAAATCTTTAAAGGTGCATTCGGTTTAGATTCAGCTGTAGGTGGCGGTATCGGTGCTGCGATGAAATATGGTATTCAGCGCGGGTTATTTGCGAACGAAGCAGGTATGGGTAGTGCGCCGAACGCGGCAGCAACAGCTGATGTAACGCATCCAGCGAAACAAGGTTTTATTCAAACAATTGGAGTATTAGTAGATACATTCTTAGTATGTACATCAACAGCGTTTATCGTACTATGTTCTGGTGCATATAAAGCAACGAATTTAGAAGGTATTGAATTAACACAAAATGCATTAAGTTCACAAATTGGCCCATGGGCGAGCAGTTTCTTAGCGATTATTATTTTCTTATTTGCATTTAGTTCACTTCTAGGAAACTACTATTATGGTGAAACAAATATTGAATTCATTAAGCAAAGCAAAACGTGGTTAACAATTTACCGTATTGCGGTAGTTGGAATGGTATTATTCGGTTCTGTTGCGACGCTTCAAGTTGTATGGAATATGGCAGACTTATTTATGGGTCTAATGGTAATCACGAACTTAATTGCGATTACACTTCTTGGCCGATTTGCGTATGCAGCATTAGCAGACTATGTAAGGCAAAAGAAACAAGGAAAAGATCCAGTCTTCAGTGCAGATTCTATTCCTGGTTTAACGAATACAGAGTGCTGGGATAAGTCAGCGGTAACAGATAAAGAAAAAGCAGTGTAAATGAAAAGGCGAGCATCGAGGCAAATTCGATGCTCGCCTTTTTTGTTGTAGTAAATGATGAAAAGGGTGAGAGGTAATTATCAATATAACTTTTTTGTTTGTTTCTCTCGTTATTTATGGGGAACGTACTATTTTAAAAGTATGACTGGTCGAAGAGGATAAGTGATTGAGTATTGGATAAAGTGAAACTTTAATCAGTGGGGGGTGTTCATCCCCCACTGATTATTAGTTGAACCAATCGGGCTTTTACGGGCAGTTGATCCCCCACCTAATTTCTTCGTTTTCGTTGAATTTTGAGGTGGGGGTCTTACTGCCCGTTAATGCGGGATAAATGCATGTAATAGCTATATTTTTATGAAAAAAACACGTATGTTAAGAGAATTAACATACTCATGTCATAAAACCTTACATAAAGTTCTTGATTACTTAAAGTTTTTAGAATATAATTTTCTTATTGTTAGGAAGAGGGGGCAATACAAATATGGATTTTTTAGCTAGGGTAATTGGGGATGTAAATAATATCCTTTGGTCATATGTCATTATTGCGATGTTAATTGGGTTAGGGCTCTATTTTTCATTTCGTGTGAAATTTGTCCAAGTTCGTTACTTCGGTGAAATGATTCGTTTGCTTGGGGATGGAGCAAGCTCGAAAACGAGGAAAGCGCAAAAAGAGAAGAGCGGTGTATCGTCATTCCAAGCATTTTGTATGAGTACAGCTTCTCGTGTAGGTACTGGTAACTTAGCTGGTGTAGCTATTGCAATCTCAGCAGGTGGACCAGGAGCAGTATTTTGGATGTGGTTAATCGCGGTAATTGGGGGTGCTTCTGCATTTGTAGAGAGCACATTAGCGCAAATTTATAAAGTAAAAGATGGGAATGCATTCCGTGGGGGCCCAGCGTATTATATGGAAAAGGGTTTAAAGAAACGCTGGTTAGGTGTTGTGTTCTCTGTTCTAATAACAGTAAGTTTCGGATTGATTTTTAACGCTGTACAGTCTAATACTGTAGCGGCTGCCTTTGATGGTGCATTTAAAACAGATAGCAGATTAGTAGGTCTTGTTATGGCTGGTTTACTTGCAGTTATTATTTTCGGCGGAGTAAAACGAATTGCTCGCGCGGTTGAAATGATAGTTCCAGTAATGGCAATTATTTATGTAGCAGTGGCATTATTCGTTGTTGTAACAAACATTACGGCAATTCCATATGTATTTAAAGAAATTTTCTTACATGCTTTCGGAATTAAAGAAGTAGTAGGCGGAGGATTAGGAGCTGCGATTTTATTAGGGGTAAAACGTGGATTATTCTCAAATGAAGCAGGTATGGGTAGTGCGCCAAACGCAGCAGCGACTGCAAACGTAACGCACCCAGTTAAACAAGGTTTCATTCAAACTTTAGGGGTATTTACAGATACATTATTAATTTGTAGTTGTACAGCATTTATCATTCTTTTATCAGACGTGCATAATGCAGCTGATTTAAATGGAATTCAATTAACGCAGCAGGCGTTAAGTCAACATATCGGTCCATGGGCTTCTATATTTGTAGCAGTTGCGATCTTCTTGTTTGCATTTAGTTCATTAGTAGGTAACTACTACTATGGTGAAACAAATATTGAGTTCTTAAATGGAAGTAAAGTGTTATTAAATGCATACCGCATTGCTGTACTTGGTATGGTTATGCTAGGATCTGTAGCGACAATTCAAATCGTTTGGGATTTAGCAGATTTATTTATGGGAATTATGGCTGTTATTAACTTAGTAGCAATTGTATTCCTTTCTAAGTATGCTTTCGCAGCGTTATCAGATTATATTAAGCAAAAGAAACAAGGGAAAGATCCAGTCTTTTATGCGGAGTCTATTCCAGGTTTGAACAATACAGAGTGTTGGGATGAGCCAGTAGTAGCTGATAAAGAAAAAGCAGTATAATGAGGTGAGCATCAAGTGAAACTTGATGCTCATTTTTATTGGTTCAGCTATTTGTGTGAAGTGAAACTCCTGCTCATTAAAGTTTCGCTTTATAATGAAAAAGACGAACATTCATGAATGTTTCGTAATAAAATGTATTTTTTTAAGAAAAGTGCGGATATGAGTTGTGATTTATGTTAGAATGGAAAATGCCTTTGAAATAAGAGGTTTTATGATCTTTCCTATCCGATTGAAGATTTTGGAGGGGAAATGGAAAGTTCGGATTATTTCTTGTTTTGAATGGTCAGACGTTCAACGTTAATGAAGAGTTAAATGGAGGATTTTATTAATGAAGTTTGTTATGTTCCTTGTAGGATTACTCGTTGTATTTGTACTCGGTTTTCTTATAAGTGCCGATCGAAAGAAGATTAAGTATAAACCAATCGCAATTATGCTTATTATTCAGCTAGCATTATCTTATTTCTTATTAAATACGCAAGTTGGTTATATTTTAGTAAAAGGAATTTCAGATGGATTTGGCGCACTTCTTGGATATGCGGAAGCTGGAATCGTTTTCGTATTTGGTGGTCTTGTTAATAAAGGAGAGGTTTCATTCTTCTTAACAGCGTTATTACCAATCGTATTCTTTGCGGTTTTAATCGGAATTCTGCAACACTTTAAAATTTTACCGATATTTATTCGTGCTATTGGTACGTTGTTAAGTAAAGTAAATGGTCTAGGAAAACTAGAATCATATAACGCAGTAGCAGCTGCCATTGTTGGACAAGCAGAAGTATTTATTACAGTAAAAGATCAATTAAGTAAAATCCCAAAACATCGTTTATATACATTATGTGCATCTTCTATGTCGACAGTGTCGATGTCAATCGTTGGTTCTTATATGAAAATGATCGAACCGAAATATGTAGTAACAGCACTTGTATTAAATTTATTTAGTGGTTTCATTATCATTCATATTATTAACCCGTACGATATTACAGAAGAAGAAGATACACTGAAATTAGAAAATAAGAAAAAACAATCATTCTTTGAAATGCTGAGCGAGTACATTATGCTTGGTTTCACGATTGCGATTACAGTAGCAGCTATGTTACTCGGTTTCGTAGCATTAATTACAGCAATCAATAGCTTGTTTGATACAATGTTCGGTATTACATTCCAAGCTATTTTAGGATATATTTTCTCACCATTAGCATTCGTAATGGGCATCCCGCAAGCAGAGATGGTAACAGCGGGACAAATTATGGCAACAAAATTAGTATCAAACGAGTTTGTTGCGATGCTTGACCTTGGAAAAGTAGCTGGTGATTTATCGGCTCGTACGGTTGGTATTCTTTCTGTATTCCTTGTATCATTTGCGAACTTCTCATCTATCGGAATTATCGCAGGTGCAACGAAAGGTATCGATGAAAATCAATCAAATGTTGTATCATCATTCGGTTTACGCCTTGTGTACGGTGCGACGTTAGTAAGTATTCTATCAGCGATTATCGTTGGTGTTATGTTATAAAAAAAGGATGGCTCTAGCTCATAGCTAGGGCTACTTTTTTTATGGTAAATTTGCATGAAAAAACCAATTAATTAGGAATATATTAACATATAAAAATCTTTTAAAATTTATATTGCATTTCACCTAGATAACGCTTACAATTTGATTTGTAGGTGGTATCAATTTCAGACTTTCAAGTATGGTAGGAGAGAAGAAGCTACCTTTTATAAATTGCAATTTATGTAAACGCTTACTGATTTTAGATGACAGTTGAATAGTTTTAGGGGTTTTAAATTTTTTTAACAACAATGGTCAGACGTCATTCGTTATACGTTATACGACCAATAACTCGTGGGAGAAGTGGAGGATTCACATATGAAGTTCGTAATGTTTCTAGTCGGTTTACTTGTAGTGTTTGTACTAGGTTTCCTTATCAGTTCAGATCGTAAGAAGATTAAATATAAACCAATTGCACTTATGCTCGTCATTCAATTGGTACTTGCGTATTTCTTACTAAATACAAAGGTCGGATTTGTATTAGTAAAAGGGATCGCAGATGGATTTGGTTCTATTTTAAAATTTGCGGAAGCTGGGGTTAATTTCGTATTTGGTGGTCTAGCAAACGATGGACAAGCACCATTCTTCTTAACAGTATTATTACCGATTATTTTCTTAGCAGTATTAATCGGGATTCTGCAACATATTAAAGTTTTACCGATTATCATTCGTGCAGTCGGTTTCCTATTAAGTAAAGTTAACGGTTTAGGAAAACTAGAATCATATAATGCGGTAGCAGCTGCAATCGTTGGTCAAGGGGAAGTATTCATTACAGTAAAAGATCAACTAAGCAAATTACCGAAAAATCGTTTATACACACTTTGTGCATCTTCAATGTCTACAGTATCGATGTCAATTGTCGGTTCTTATATGAAAATGATTGATCCAAAATATGTAGTAACAGCACTTGTATTAAACTTATTCAGTGGATTCATTATCGTTCATATCATTAATCCATATGAAGTAAAAGAAGAAGACGATATTTTAGAATTACAAGAAGACAAGAAACAAACATTCTTTGAAATGTTAGGCGAATATATTATGCTTGGTTTCTCAATCGCTGTAACAGTAGCGGCGATGTTAATCGGTTTCGTGGCATTAATTACAGCAATTAATGGTGTATTCGATTCAATTTTCGGAATCACATTCCAAAGCATTTTAGGATATATCTTCTCACCATTAGCATTCGTGATGGGTATTCCAACATCAGAGATGTTACAAGCAGGACAAATTATGGCAACAAAATTAGTAACGAACGAATTCGTTGCAATGCTTGACCTTGGAAAAGTAGCTGGCGATTTATCAGCTCGTACAGTAGGTATTTTATCTATCTTCCTTGTATCATTTGCGAACTTCTCATCTATCGGAATTATCGCAGGTGCAACGAAGAGTATCGATGGCAAACAAGCAAACGTTGTATCATCATTCGGTTTAAAACTTGTATACGGTGCAACGTTAGTAAGTATATTATCAGCGATTATCGTTGGGGTTATGCTTTAATAAATTAAGAAAAGCAATGAGCCTAGGCTCATTGCTTTTTTGTTTAACTTGCTTTATCCAAGTCTCTTTTAAAACGTGGTTTCTCTAAATAAGTTCCCAGTCTCCAGACATATTCCACTGGCCCCATTCGGTATTTCTGGAGCCAATAGGTGCTAACGAATAATTGAATCGTATAAATTCCGATGGTTAAAAGAATACCGAAGAAATAGCCGATTTTCCCGTATAAGCCAAATCCATATGCGTAAAAAATGGTTGTTGCGATAATAGATTGCGCTAAGTAATTACTAACGGACATTTTCCCCATGTTCGCCATGTATGTTAGTAGACGGGTTGCTTTTTTGTAATGGAATAATAAAATGATTGTGCTTCCGTAAAAGAAGGTCATAGTTACTGGTGTAAGGCCATCTTGTAACATAATTAAAACCGGGTGTTTTATGAACATAGCTAAGATTTTAATTGTAAAAGAGAAGAGACCGGTGGCAAACCATATTTTTTTGACAGCAGGTATATGTTTACTGACCTCAAATAGCCAGCCTTTTTTCCCTACATACATTCCGAGTAGGAACAGTGGAGACATAAAAATTATTGCGAAAACTGATATGAAAAATAATCCGAATGCACCGTCAATTCCCATGTAATCAAAAGGATTTTCAGTCAATCTAAAGTTGACGTGATCCATATAGCTTCCAGTTTGATGGACTTTATGTTCTTTTTCAGTATAAGGTGCGAAATCATTTATATTTGTAGATGGATCAGTTTGATAAGACATAAGTGTAATAAGTGCGAGTAGAATAATCGCCCAAATAAGCAAAGTTTTCGGTTTTCGATTGATGAATATCATTAAAAAAATCCCGATTATTCCGTATGCAAATAAAATATCTCCCTCCCAAACAAAAGTGCCATGAATGTAGCCGAGTAGTAAAAGAATGATAATACGTCTTATGTATGTGGGGAAGAATTTTTTTCCTTTTGCGATAATACTTTTTTGTAACAAAATAATGCTAAGCCCAAATAGAAAAGAAAATAGGGATATAAAGTTATGTGTGCCGAAAAATTGAATAAACCAATTAGCACCTTTATCAAGATCGCCAAATAGATAAGTTGGTTTTTCACTGGTGAAGAACCCAAATTGAATTAATGTCATATTGACTAGTAAAATGCCAAACAAAGCGAAACCACGAATTGCATCAACAGCTTCTACACGTTGATTCATTTTTCCTCTCCTCGTATATTCGTTTTTATATTGAAAATAATACCATTTTATATCTGGCACTATGTCAAATATGAGGAAATTTAAGGTGATTTTAAGATAGAGAGCAAACAAAAAAATCACCTTAATACATGTATTAAGGTGATTGAAATATTACTCAGCTGGAGGCGTAAATGTACGTTTCTCTAATTCAGCATCTAGCATAAACAGTGCGTTTGAATCGCTTGTAATACGTTTTAGTTTTTGGATGATGCTATCGAATGAAGCTTCTTCTTCAACTTGTTCGTCAACGAACCATTTTAAGAATGTAATTGTTGCATGTTCACGCTCATCCCAAGCGATATCAGATAAGTTGTAAATACGTTTCGTTACTTCACGCTCGTGCTCAAGTGCGACTTCAAAAGCGTTTAATACAGATTCGTATTCGTTATTCGGATTATCAAATCCAGTAATAATAGCGCGCTCTCCGCGGTCATTAATATAGTTGTAAAGCTTCATTGCGTGGAAACGTTCTTCTTCAGCTTGTACAAGGAAAAAGTTAGCGAATCCATCATAGCTCTCAGCTGTACAGTAAGCAGCCATTGCCATATAAGCATGGGCAGAGTAAAATTCAAAGTTCATTTGTTCATTTAATGCGTCGTGCAATTTTTTTGATAACATAAAATCCCCCTTAGTATTGTGACAAGAATATTATACCACAATTGATAATATTCTCATTTAGATACTTCGAACCTTTTCGAAAGCTTTGTGACGTGTGCGTCCATAATGTCTTGTAAGTCTAAATCATATTTTTGCGAAAGAATAATAAGGTTAGATAGTACATCGCCAAGTTCTTCTTTTAGTTCTTGTTTTAGCTCTTCTTCTGTTTTCGCATCTTCATCAGGGCGATCGCGGCCGATTTCAATAGCACGAACGACTCGTGAAACTTCCCCAACTTCCTCGGTTAAGAAATTTAAGCGAATAAAGGCATTATACTGTGACCAGCTTCGTTTTTCGTAAAATTCCTCAACCCATCTTTGAAATGCAACGATATCCATTTCTTCCTCATCTCCTCAATATGTTGTACAATGTTCATTGTATCATAACAATATATAGTTTCGGGGTGTAGGGATGAGAAAGATTTGTGTGTTTGCAGGTTCTAATTTAGGGGAGAGACCAGAGTTTAAAGAGCAGGCAATTCAGTTAGGTAAAATGTTTGTTGAGAACGAGTATGAGCTCGTATACGGTGGTTCATGCGTTGGATTAATGGGAGAAGTAGCAAACGAAGTTCTTCGTTTAGGTGGACGTGTAACAGGTGTTATGCCACGCGGTCTATTCCGAGGAGAAATTGTGCATACAGGATTAACAGAATTAATTGAAGTAGAGACGATGCATGAACGTAAAGCGAAAATGGCAGAGCTTGCAGATGCTTTTATTGCGCTTCCAGGCGGATACGGAACGTTTGAAGAACTATTTGAAGTTGTATGTTGGTCACAAATTGGTATACACAATAAGCCGGTGGGTTTATTAAACATAAAAGGTTTTTACGGACCAATTCTGCAAATGGTTGAACGTGCAGCAGAAGAAGGATTTATGAATCCATCAAATAAAGAATTGATCGTTTCAGCTGAGACGGCAGATAAACTAATTCATGCAATCCAAAATTATGAGCGTCCTGTTTTGGGAACGAAGTGGAAGCAACTATCATAGCAAATACGGAAACACATGTCGTTTTAATTTAAGATGGCATGTGTTTTTAATTTGGTTAAATATGTTAATGTTGAGATATGATGTTTTTTGGAAAAGGAGAAATTGATGGAGGAGTTTGTGTATTTACGTCCTGTTTTTAAAAGTATTTTAGCAGCGTCTATTCTTGTTATGCTAATCGTTTCAACACAGAAGAAAGAGCTAATTAATGAATTTTCGCTTTGGTTTATTTCGATATTGTGTATCGGTGTTTCGGCGATAACACTCTTTATGATTGGCTTTATTGTTGATGAGTATAATTTGGCTGGAGATCCACAATCGCTTTGTATGTTTATTGCGATTGGTTGTATTAGTGGCCTGAATTTCATTATTTATTACAGAAGGCAATAAAAGAGGCATTCCATATTACTTTGGAATGCCTTTATCATTTTGATTGCTTTGTTTTTTATAGATGTCTTTGGAAACACATGAAAGTTTATTTTAAAAAAGCATGTGTTTTTAATTTGGTTCAATATATTGATAGTGAGATGTGGAAGCGTTTGAAGAGGGGAAGTAGATGGAGGGATGTTTTGATGAATTAAAAAAGAACATCTGAATAAAGGGTGAGTAAGGAATTATTGAGTGATATATAATTGTTCCGTTAAAGGGTCAGATTGTGGAAGATACCGAATGTTTTTATGTAGTTAGTAGAGGTTTTTTTAATCGAAATGAGAATAAATTTTATAGATGTAATCCTTTGGAAATTTTTAATCAGCTATGTATCATAATCTAATCATTAAAATGAAAATTGGAGGAGAGATGAGCATGGGGCGTTCTGTATTAAAAATGTATAACTACCACTTATGGGCAAATGAAGTTATTTTAAATCGCTTAAAAGAACTACCGCAAGACATTTTCCATAAGGAAGTTAAGAGTGGTTTTTCTTCGGTTGCAAAAGTAATGTCTCACATATACCTCACAGATTTAGCCTGGTTTGAGATTATTTCTGGTAAAAGCATGAGTGATGCAATGGTACACACAGACCAATTGAGAGAGCAGCTGGAAACAAAAAATATTGAGGAAATGAAAACTAGTTTTTATGAATTATCTAAACGATATAAAGTACTTTTAAGTAGTCAACAAGATTATGAAAAAGTGGTTGAGGTTGATAATCCATATGCTGGGCACCTAGATACGACGGTTTCTGAAACAATACTACACGTCGTCACCCACGGAGCATACCACCGTGGGAATATAGCCACAATGTTGCGGCAAATGGGTTATACCTCTGTTATGCAAGATTTTGGACTGTTTCTATATTCAAAATGAATTCTTTTTATTTACCATAGAATATGGGTTTTTATGATATTTTTTGGGGACTGCTTTTATTATTGGTTTAAGTTTAATTATGTAATATAGAATAAAGGCATTCCATATTATTTCGGAATGCCTTTATTGTTATTTTTATTTTGTTTTTTATACAGGTACCAGCCACCCCATCCGCCACCAATTGCTACGACAACGAGGAAAGCATAGTCTTTAACCTCGACACGTATATTGAAAATATTAGCTATAAGTAAGAGAATCCCAACTGTTATCAACGCAAAAAATGCTCTAATTAAGTAGTCTTTCAACTGAACCACTCCCGTCATTTAAGTAGTAAATGATGAATTTGGAAAAGCTTTTTGGATCTATGATACTAAAGGGTGTTTCCTATATTTTAACATAGATGAGATTGTAATATATTGATAAAAGTAGGGGAGAGGGGCGCTGATATTGTCGTGATTTGTCGGCAAATTGATATCCTTTGTCAAATCGTTGATATATTGCGGGTAATGATCGATATAATGAAAAAATCGTTGATATATTGCGAGTTATGATCGATATATTTGAAAAATCGTTGATATAATTTCGTGTACCGTTAAGTGCGACCATTACATAAAAAAGCGACTCTAAACGAGCCGCTTCCGCTTTAAAGTCTATTATTGATTCAAGAACGCACGTAGCATCCAAGCGTGTTTTTCTAGTTCTGTGTAGATACCTAGTAGTAGGTCAGATGTCATTTCATCGTCAGAGTCTTGAGCGATTTCCATGCCTTTTTTCAGTTCGACTAGCATCATTTCGTAGTCTTTCATGATTGCTTCGACCATCCCTTCTGCAGTTTCTCCGTATGCTGCTTCTTGAATAGAAGATAGTTCTAAGTATTCTTTCATTGTTGCTACTGGTTTGCCGCCAATTGCTAAAATACGTTCTGCAATTTCATCGATGTGAGTAGCTGATTCTGTGTAAAGTTCTTCGAATTTCTCGTGTAATGTGAAGAATTGAGGTCCTTTTACATACCAATGGAAGTTGTGAAGTTTTGTGAATAAAACGCTCCAGTCTGCTACTTGTTTGTTTAATACTTCGATTACTTGTTTGTTCATTATGATCAATCTCCTTTTGAGTTGTTATGTGATATCAATTACTAATTTATAATTATTGTAATCTAGTAATCTCTATAAATCAACCCTTTTGCTGGAATTAATTTGAACAAATTATGAACTGTTGTAAATAAAAGGCCCTATTACGGTGAAGTAATAGGGCCTTTGTTTGAGATATGGCTCTTGTTCTAAACGAGCCGCTTCCGCTTTTATTTGTTAAACAGCCTTTTGTTTTTCTTCTACATCCTGTCCATCCCAGCACTCTGTATTCTTTAAGCCAGGGATAGAGTTTGCAACGAAGACAGGATCTTTGCCTTGTTTCTTTTGCTTCAAATAGTCTACTAATGCAGCGTAAGCAAATTTGCTAAGGAATGAGATGGCAATTAAGTTTGTGAATACCATTAGTCCCATGAATAAATCAGCTAAACTCCAAACTGTTTTAAGAGCAGCGATTGATCCGAAGAATACCATTCCGACAACTGCAACACGATAAATCATTAACCATGTTTTGCTTTCTTTAATGAATGCGATATTTGTTTCACCATAATAGTAGTTTCCTAGAAGTGAACTGAAAGCGAATAGGAAAATAATAATCGCTAAGAAAGTGCTTGCCCACGGTCCAATTTGTGAACTTAATGCGTTTTGTGTTAATTCGATGCCTTCTAAATTTGATCCTTTGTAAAGTCCAGAACATAATACGATAAATGCTGTTGATGTACATACTAAGAATGTATCTACGAAAACGCCTAATGCTTGAACAAGCCCTTGTTTTACAGGGTGAGATACATCAGATGTTGCGGCTGCATTAGGAGAACTACCCATTCCTGCTTCTGTAGCGAATAAGCCGCGCTGAATACCGAACTTGATTGCTGCTCCAATACCACCAGCGATGGCTTGGTCTAAACCGAATGCACCGTTAAAGATTTCCATGAAAATGCTTGGTAACATACTGAAGTTGTTAATAACGACAAAAATAGCCACGCCGATATAAACGATTGCCATTGGCGGAACAATCATTTCTGTAATACGTGAAATGCTCTTAATACCACCAAAAATAATAACTGCAACTAATAAGGCTAATAGAGCTCCTACGATCGTTCGCTCTAGTCCAAAAGCATTTTCAAACGCTATTGTTACTGTATTCGCTTGAACTGAATTGAAAATTAATCCGTACGCAACTGTAATAAGAAGTGAAAACCAGACGCCCATCCAGCGTTTGTTTAACCCTTTTTCCATGTAATATGCTGGTCCACCACGGAACCTACTTCCATCTTTTACTTTATAAATTTGCGCAAGTGTACATTCTACGAAACTAGTAGCTGCTCCGATAATCGCGATAAACCACATCCAAAATATTGCGCCAGGTCCACCCATTGAAATTGCTAATGCTACGCCAGCTAAGTTCCCAATACCGATACGTGCTGCTGCACTTAAGCAAAATGCTTGGAATGGGGAGATGCTATCTTTCTTTTTTTCTTTTCGATTAAACCCTTTACTAATTAAGCTGACCATCTCACTGAAATGAGTAATTTGGACAAATTTTAATTTAAAAGAGAAGTAAAGACCGAAGCCGATTAGCATTGCAATAAGAATATATGACCATAAAATATTATTCGTTACCTCAAGGAATCTGCTAAAGATATCAACCATATAATACACTTCCTTTTTTTCGTAATAAGAAAATTATATGCAAAAAATATACGAGAATCAATTTTTCTAAAAAATTATGTTACTTAAGTCATTTTTGTGTTATGATTATGTTACATCGTAATATTTTTAGAATTATTTACATTTTAAAAAACTAAATTTAAAGCGAGAAGGTGGGGATAATTTGAAAGAAGATTCTTTATTGAAAGTAAGCCTTGAGAGTTTGAAAATGAGAAGTAATATATTTTTTATCATTACATCTTTAAGTATCTTTTTAGGGTCCACTTATTATTACAATAAAAGATTTCCAAATCACAAATATCCTGAGTGGTTAGAATTTCTAAAGCTGATTGGATGAATAAAAGACAGAAAAACAGAAAATTAAAATAAATAAGTTATGGAGGAGCTAAAAATGAATATTAGAGAAAGTGAACTTCCGGGTATTGGTTATAAGTTTCAAATCGTTACGAAAGGTAACGAAAAGATGGTAATTGTTATTCATGATGATGGACGTAGAGAAATGTATCATTTTGATTCAGACCATGAAGAAAGCATCTCAAGTATTTCACTACGTGACTCAGAGGCAAGACAAATTGCAGCAATATTAGGTGGAATGGTATATAAGCCTAGGGCGTTAGAAAATGTTGAGATGGTTTTTGAAGGTTTAGCGATTGAGTGGTTCAAAGTGGAGAATACAGCTCCAGCAATCGGAAAAACAATTGGGGATCTTGAAATAAGAAAAACATATAGCGTAACGATAATCGCAGTTATGAAGAAGAACATGAAGAAGCTATTTAATCCAGGACCAGAAACAGTAATTGAAGAAGGAGATATGCTTGTAGTTTCAGGTGAGAGAGAAGAAATTAAAAAAATCATTAATGAATTACTTTCAAATAGGGGGGACTGATTAGATGGATACGTTAATTTTTGAAGTTGGTACAGCTTTAGTTTTAGTGGCAATTGCAGCAGTAATTGCTGGAAAATTTAAATTCTCAGTAATTCCTTTTCTAATCGTTCTTGGAATGTTAGTAGGACCGCATGCACCGACGATAGGTGTTATCGATCTCAAATTTATTGAAAGTGCAAGTGTAATTTCCTTCCTTGGACGGATTGGGGTTCTATTCCTTCTATTCTATCTAGGATTAGAATTTTCAATGAAAAAACTTATTAAATCTGGACGCTCTATTGCGATTGGCGGAACGATTTATATTTTAATTAACTTTTCACTTGGTTTGTTATATGGATTTATAATGGGATTCCCATTACTAGAAATCTTAATTATTGCGGGTATTATTACGATTTCTTCTAGCGCTATCGTTGCTAAAGTGTTAGTGGACTTAAGAAGAACTGGTAATAATGAAACCGAATTAATTTTAGGAATTATTATGTTTGAAGATATATTCCTTGCTGTATATTTATCAGTTGTTTCTGGTTTAGTACTTGGGGATCACGCTTCCTTCTTAGGTGCCCTTACTTCAATTGGAATTGCTTTAGGATATATGCTTCTATTCTTTATAGTAGCTAGAAAGGCTACGCCGTTATTAAATAAATTGCTCAACATTAGCTCAGATGAAATCTTTATTATTGTAGTATTTGCTTCGTTATTCTTCATTGCTGGTTTTTCAGAAACAATTCACGTTGCAGAAGCAATTGGAGCACTTCTTCTAGGATTAGTTTTCTCTGAGACAGAGCATAGTGACCGAATTGAACATCTTGTTGTTCCATTTAGAGACTTTTTCGGAGCTATTTTCTTCTTCAGCTTCGGGTTAAGTATTGATCCGTTCTCATTAGGCGGAGCGATATGGTTAACGTTAGGCGCTGTCCTTCTTACGATAATCGGTAACTTTGTAGCAGGAATGATCGCAGGAAGACAAGCTGGATTATCTCATAAAGCATCAACAAATATCGGATTAACAATCGTTTCAAGAGGAGAGTTCTCCATCATTATGGCTAATATCGGTATCGCTGGTGGTTTAATGTCAGTACTGAAACCATTCTCAGCACTATACGTGCTTATACTATCCATTTTAGGCCCACTTTTGACAAAAGAGTCGAAGAATGTATATAAATTCTTAAATAAAATCTTTAAGTGGGATACGAAGACTAACTAAATTAAAAAAAATAAAAGTACAAGATATTTCCTGCTTGTACTTTTATTTTTGTAATGAAAACAGTAAAGAGAGGTAAATGATGTTAGGAGAGTTGATTCATTCGGTTTTAGTTTTTTTAGAAGGACTTGGTTATTGGGGAATTATGCTTGGATTAATGCTAGAGGTTATTCCAAGTGAAATCGTATTGTCTTATGCAGGTTATTTAGTATCAACAGGAAGCATTACATTTTGGGGCGCTGTCGCGTTCGGTACAATTGGTGGTGTAATTGCACAACTATTCATTTATTGGATTGGTCGATATGGAGGAAGACCTGTTCTTGAGCGATATGGAAAATATATTTTAATTCAGAAGAAACATATTGATTATGCTGAAGATTGGTTTAATCGTTATGGAACTGGCGTTATCTTTACCGCACGTTTTATTCCGGTTGTGCGTCATGCTATTTCGATACCAGCGGGTATTGCGAAAATGTCACATGCTAAGTTTATTACGCTAACTACATTAGCTGTTATTCCGTGGTCCATTGTGTTTGTATATTTAGGTTTTAAATTAGGAACAGAGTGGGAAAGTATTAATAAAGTTGCGGGGCCATATGTGAAATACTTTGCACTTGCTGCTATTGTTTGTGCAATTGGTTATTTTGTATTAAAAAAAATGATGAAAAAAAAGTGATTACAGAAAAGGAATCTATGTCGACGTAGATTCTTTTTTATTGGCATTTTTTCAAGGATGAAAGAATACGTTTAATATTTACCATATTGTGGCATACATATAGAAAAAGGGTGCTTGGAAAGGGGAATAAAGAGAAATGGAACTCCAGTTTCAAAATGTATATCAACAGGTAGAGAATTGGTATGTGTTGGATTCGGAGCTTCCTTGGGATGTCAAAAAGTTGAGAGAGGATTTGTTTTCTCTTATTGAAGTATGTAAAACGCCCGTTATTTTTTGTGATACGTGTGATGCAAACGATGTGCTTCTATCATTAGGAGAAGAAGAAGAAGAGTTCCTCTTCCCAGTAGGTGGTTTTTATCATAAAGAAAAGCAATTAATTTTCGTTTGTATATGGGAAGAGTATGAGCAAGTTCTCAAAACGCTACTGCATGAATTCCGCCATGCGATGCAGCATAAGAGAGATATATTGTATGTGGGAAGTGAACGGTACGAAGAGCGGTGGATTGAAAAAGATGCGAGGAAGTTCGCGGAGAGGAAATTGGATGAATATAAGAGTAGAAAGTTAATGTAAAGCATAGTGGAGAAATAGCGCTGTGCTTTCTTTGAACTTATTAAAGATAAGTATTTGACTTTTATAAAGTTTAGTTCTAAACTAATGGTATGAAACAAGCGAGGTGATGAAATGAAAACAGAAGATAGACTAGGGCTACTATTATGGTTTCGTTTATCACGTTTTTATAATAAGAGTATTCGTGAGACGAATCAGCATTTGAAGAACTGGAATGTATCTGCCGCCCAGTTTGATGTGTTAGCTCAAGTTGGAGGACATGATCGTTTAACGCAGCAAGAACTTGGAAATAAGCTATTTGTTACGAAAGGAAATGTAACGCAGCTTTTAAATAAAATGGAGCAGCTTGAGTGGATTTCGCGTGAACAAGAGGGTACTACGAAATATATTTCTTTAACAGAAAAGGGAAGAGCTTTATATGAGGAAATCGTTCCACCTCAAGAAACGTTCCAAGCAGAGAAGTTTCATAATTTAAATATAGAGGAACAAAAGCAATTATTAACACTACTAAAAAAGTTACAGTAAGAAAAAATTTTAAAATAAATCTTGAATTCGAGATAGTATGAGGTGAAGGCTATGTTTAGAAAAGTTGATCATAAAAATATGGGCAGAGCAAATCATGGCTGGTTAAATACACATTTTCATTTTTCTTTTGCTAATTACTATAACCCAAATAACATGAACTTCGGAGCGTTACGTGTTATTAATGATGATCTAGTAGCGGCACAAACTGGTTTTGATATGCATCCGCACCGTGATATGGAGATTATTTCTTACGTTGTAGATGGTGCTTTAACACATGAAGACAGCATGGGAAATCGCGGAACGATTGAGCGTGGACATGTTCAATATATGAGTGCTGGCACGGGTGTATTTCATAGCGAGCATAATTTAGGCGATGAAACGCTGCGTTTATTACAAATTTGGATTTTACCAGACCGTGCGGATCATAAACCAAACTATGGTGAGTTTAAATTTGATTGGAGCAAGCGCGAAAATGAATGGTTCCATATGGTATCTTCAGTAGAAGGAAATGCACCAATTCAAATTCACCAAGATGCGAATTTATACTCCTTATCATTAGAGGCTGGAAAAGAAATTCATTTTCCAGTGAAAGAAGGCCGTCAATTGTACCTTGTACAAATTGAAGGAAGCAGTGTAATCAATGGTGAAAATCTTGTTATGCGTGATGCAGCAGAAGCGGTAGAAGAAGATATTCACATTCAAGCGAAAGAGCAATCACACTATTTAGCAATTGAATTGAAAAAACAATAAAATGCGTAAAAAAAAGAGGACATCCGATAGGATGTCCTCTTTTTTTGATTGGAATTGTCTGAAAAATGTTTCTCAAATTTTGGGTAGAGGTATCAGCTGTAAAAATCAGAATTGTATAAAAGTGTCAAAAATCTTTATGGGAATGGGGAATGTTATAGTGAAAAAGCAAGTCATTTCATCAGCATTAGCGTTAACTGTTATCGCCGGGGGATTTGGAGCGTTTGGGGCAACGACAACGAAAGCGGAAGAACAAAAAATTCAATATCATCAAGAATTTAAAACACCTGCATACATAGGTGAAGAATGGAAAGCACCGGAAGGGCTAGATAAAAAAGAGACGGTCTTTCAATACTTAGAGAGTAAGAAAGATATGTTTAAATTAGCAGGAAATATTGAAAAGCATTTTAATATCGTTGGGGAAGAAAAAGACGCTGAATCTGATACGACACATGTAAAGCTAGTTGAGAAACATAATAACATTCCTGTGTACGGTTCTGATCAAACTGTTACACTTGATAAAGAGAATAATGTAAAAGCATTCTTCGGACAAGTTATTCCGAATTTAGATGATAAAAATATTCCTGCAGCTGCGAGCATTACTGTGGAACAAGCAGAAACAATTGCTAAGGCAGATATTGAGAAAGAAATTGGTAAAGTAAAGAGTTATGACGGTGTGAAAAAAGATTTATTTGTATATGAAAAGGACGGTAATTACTACCTTGCATACTTAGTTAAGGCATCGATTTCAAAACCAGCTCCAGGATATTGGCATTATTTTGTTGATGCAACGAATGGAAATGTTATTGAGAAATATAACGCTGTAGATAACATTACTGGATTTGGTTACGGAGTATTAGGTGCTAGACAATCATTTGAAATTGCTCAAGATACGAAAACAGGACAATTCAACTTGTTTGATGGTAAACGAGGACAAGGTGTTCATACATTTGATGCAGAAAATATGGACGAGAACTGGTTTAATTTATTCTCACAATGGCTTGGATATACAGGAGAAGAAGTTGAAAGTAAATCTAAGTTCTTCGAAGATAAAGCTGCAGTTGATGCGCATGTAAATGCAGGAAAAGTATATGATTACTACAAAAAGACATTTAATCGTAACTCTTTCGATGATAAAGGTGCGAAGCTTATTTCTACTGTTCACGTAGGGGAGAGCTGGAATAACGCAGCTTGGAATGGTGTGCAAATGATGTATGGTGATGGCGATGGAAAAACATTCATTCCATTATCTGCTGGACTTGATGTTATCGGTCACGAATTAACGCATGCTGTAACTGAACATACAGCAAACCTTGTTTACAAAAATGAGTCAGGGGCGTTAAATGAATCGTTATCTGACATTATGGGTGTTATGGTTGAGAAGAAGAGCTGGGATTTAGGTGCTGACATTTATACACCTGATAAACCAGGCGATGCACTTCGTTCACTAAAAGATCCAGCATCTATTCCAAACCCATTAAAACCAAGTGAAGGTTACCCAGATCACTATAGTAAACGTTATACTGGAACAGCTGATAATGGCGGCGTTCATATTAACAGTAGTATTAATAATAAAGCTGCTTATTTAGTATCTGAAGGCGGAGATCATTACGGCGTGAAAGTAACTGGAGTGGGCCGTGAAGCGACAGAAAAAATTTACTACCGTGCGCTTACGAAATATTTAACTGCAAACTCTGACTTCAAAATGATGCGTCAAGCTGCACTTCAGTCAGCTGAAGATTTATATGGTAAAAACTCTAAAGCTGTACAAGCTGTAACGAAAGCTTATGATGCAGTAGGCGTAAAATAATAAGAGAAAAAAACCTGACTAGAGTGTCAGGTTTTTTTTCTTTATCCCGCTAGTCGCGAATGCCTAATGCGATTTTCGCCATACGTGACATACGTTCTTTCGACCACGGTGGATTCCAAACGACATTTACTTCTATTTCATTAACTTCAGGTACGTTCGTTGATAATACTTTTTTAACGTCTGATACGATTTGCCCAGCCATTGGACAACCGATAGAAGTCATAGTCATCGTAATGACAGCATTATTATTTTCATCTGCTGTAACATCATACACTAATCCAAGATTAACGATATCAACACCTAGTTCAGGGTCAATAACAGCTTCTAAATTGGCAAATAATTTATTTTCAAATGCTTCTTGTGACATAAGCAGCCCCTCCTACAATTTAATGATATCGATTCTCATTATAACGGAAATGAGTATAATGTGCAGGAAATGAGCTCAAAAAAATATCCCTCTTTGAAAGGGGGATATTTTTTTGAAAATCTATTCTGTTTTAAAATGAGATACGAGTTGATCTAACTCTTCAACTGTTTGTTTCATTTTTCCAGCAGTTACTGCCATTTCATTCATAACGATAACCTTTTTTTCAGCAGATTGTGCCGTTGCGGCAGTTTCGCTGGATACTTCAGTCGAGATAGAAGCGATGTTATTAAGTGAAGCGTTCATTTCTTCAGCACTTGCAGCCATCTCTTCAGCAGTTGCTGATATATCTTGCATTTGAGTAGATACTTTATTTACTTGTTCTACAATTGTTGAGAAAGAAGTACCAGCTTCACGAATAACATTAATGCCTTCAAATGCTTCAGAACGGCCTTGAGACATCATAGAGCTAGCAGTTTCTGTATCATTTTGAATTTGATGTAGTAATTGATTAATGTCTGTTGCAGCTGTTTTAGATTGTTCAGCAAGTTTTCGAACTTCGTCAGCTACGACAGCAAATCCTTTTCCTTGCTCGCCAGCACGAGCTGCCTCAATAGAAGCATTTAAAGCAAGTAAGTTTGTTTGCTCAGCAATATTAGAAATAGATTGTACAGCAGTATCAATATATTTCGTATGAGTGATTAGACGTTCAACCACTTCTGACGTAGCATTTACAGCTTCGTGTATCGTTGTCATTTGTGAAACAGATTTTTGGATAACGGTACTTCCATCGCTAGCATGTTCAGATGTGGCAACAGCAAGTTCCGCTACAGATGAAGCAGATTCAGCAATACGCTGAACACTTACTGCCATATCGTCCATTGCAGTTGAACTTTCTTCCATACTAGAAGTTTGTGATTGAATACTTGCATTTAAGTTAGACATCGAGCTTTGGACTCTTACTGTCGCCTCACGTGATGTATTCGTTTTTTCTAGCATATTTTCAGAAGCAGTTTGTACTTCCACTGATGTTTTTTGAACACGATTAATGATATGTTGTAGGTTTTCTAACATTTTATTAAATGATGTTGCGATAGCACCGATTTCATCGTTGCTATTTACTTGTAGACGTGCCGTTAAGTCACCTTCTTGAGAGGCTAATTCTTTTAGCTTCGTGTCAATTTGTTGAATTGGTTTCACAAGTTTACCAGAGAACCACCATGCAAGAATAATTGCAGCGACAATACAAATAACAAGTGATAAGAAAATAACATATTCGATTAAGAGTGCAGATTGGTCAATTTTTTCAATAGATTGTTCACGTAATTTAGCTTGTTCATTACTGTAATTGGTGAAGTCACCAATTACTTTATAGACAGTTCCGTTCTCTGAAGAAGCTACTTGTAAAGCTTCTTCCCATTTTTGTTCTTTTGCAAGAGTGAATACTTTTTCCTCAACGAACTTTCTCCAAGTAGACCCTAATTCCATTGTGCTTTTTACGGACGAAGAAGCATTTGGATTAGAAAGAAGTTTATCTTTTGAATCCTCAAGACGTTTACTCATTTCATTAAACTTGTCTAATTCGACTTGATCATGTTGTAGTAAATAACCTCTTAGAGCAGAGAGCTGTACTTGATAAGCGTCTCCACGCTCTTTTAATTCTGTTGCCAGTGGAGAAATTTCTTTTTGTAATGTTTCAGCTTTACGAGATTGGTCAATAGCAAAAAATAAAATAAATGCTAAGGCGATACCGAATAAAGCGCAAATCGTTCCCATCATGAACATAAGTTTTTTTCTGATACTTACAAAATTCATATGATAAAAAGCCTCCTTTGTGAAATCTTAGTATTAGAATTAATAAATGTAAAAAATTGAAAGAAAGCTTTACTCCAGTTGGAATAAAGCTTTCTTATTTCCTTTAGGAATTATAGCAGACGGAATGAGAGATAGAAAGAGATATTTTAAAGTGAAAAAAGAGAGACTGTAAAACTTGCTTTCCTATACCTTTGAGTTCGTGTCATTTTCACTTTAAGCGTTTGTTTTGAAATGAGAAACGAGAAATTCAAGTTCTTGTACGATTGTTTTCATTTCAGATGATTTGTTAGCCACGATACTCATTTTGTTTACTTGATCACCAGCCGAATGTGCTGTTTGTGATGTTTCTGCAGCAACTTCGTTTGAAATGGAAGCGATATTATTTAAAGCTGCATTCATTTCTTCAGAGCTTGCAGCCATCTCTTCAGCAGTTGCAGACATTTCTTGCATTTGCGTAGAGACTTTGTTAATGTGGTTAACAATTTCTGAGAATGAAGATCCGGCGGTACGAATAACCGTAATTCCTTCAGAAGCTTCTGCTTGGCCTTGTGTCATCATGTCATTTGCTATTTTTGTATCGGCTTGAATTTGATGCAGTAAATGGTTAATGTCAGTTGCGGCTAGTTGAGATTGTTCAGCAAGTTTTCTAACTTCATCGGCAACAACAGCGAATCCTTTGCCGTGTTCACCAGCACGAGCTGCTTCAATAGAAGCATTTAAAGCGAGTAAATTTGTTTGCTCGGCGATATTCGAAATAGATTGAAGTGCAGTATCTATATGATTTGTATGTGTAATGAGTCGTTCAACTACTTGTGATGTAGCATTAACAGCTTCGTTAATTGTATGCATTTGTGTAATAGATTTCTCAATGACTTTATTCCCATCATCTGCTTTTTCTGACGTTGTGACAGCTAAACTAGTAACAGAAGAGGCGGACTCAGCGATACGCTGAACACTCGTTGCCATGTCATCCATTGCGGTTGAACTTTCTTCAATGCTAGAAACTTGTGAACGAATATTGTGTTCAAGAGCATTCATAGTTTCTTGGGTCCTTGCCGTATTTTCCATAGAAGCGGTTGTTTCAATAAATACATTTTCGGAAGCTTCTTTTACACTTGTTGATGTTTGTTGAACTTGTTTTATTATATGCTGTAAGTTAGTGAGCATTTGATTAAAGGAATTTGCAATGTCACCAATTTCATCTTTACTCGTTACGTGTAATCTAGCCGTTAAATCTCCATCTTGAGAAGCTAATTCTTTTAACTTCTCATCAATTTGTCGAATTGGTTTAACGAGTTTACCAGAGAACCACCATGCTAATAAAATAGACGTTAATGTACATGTAATGAGTGAGAAGAAAATAATATATTGAATAAGTGATGAAGAAGACTCGACATCAGCAATTAATGCGTCACGTTTCTCATTTTCTTCATTTGTATATTTATTAAAACGACCTAAAAGATCATTTACATAATCTGTTTGTGCTAAAGCAATTCTAGATGCTTCGTCCCATTTTCCTTCACGCGCAAGAGGGAGTACCTCATTATCTATGACGCTACGCCATTTTCCTCCCATTAAAATGGCTTCTTTCATTCCTTCTGGGAGCTTTTTGTCACTTGTTACTTTCTCTCTAGTATCAGCTAATTTTTTCCCTTCTCGGTTGAACTTATCTAATCCTTTTTGATCATGTGATAGCAAATATTCTTGTAAACCAGCAACTTGTCCTTGGAACCAATCGCCACGTTCTTTTAAAATCGTCGCTCTTTTTGATACATCATTTTTTAACGTTTCGATTTCACTTGCTTGATTCATGGCGAATGAAAGAATAACAATAAGAGCAATGCTAAATAAAGAAGAAATGCTTAAGAGTGTGAACAGTAGTTTTTTTCGAATACTAACATATTTCATCGTTACCCCTACCCTCATTTAAACTGTTTATTATGATTTATAGATATTTAAAACGAAATTAATAAAAACATTATTATGAAGTTATTAATCTGTTCAATGAAAATTATAGCAGATAATGGAAGGAGTCAGATTGGTATTAGAAAAAGTTCTTAAAATGTATACATTTGCATATCATAAAATTCATAAATAAATATTAGAAATGCTATTGAAATTTGAAATGACATCATGTATACTTCTAATTAGTTGATAACGATTATCAGTATCAACTAAAAACATTACTCTTCGTTATGTTGGTCATACCCCTTTTTGACGACGTAAGTCAGAGACGAAATGTTGAAATATCTTGTGTCCTATTCTACAGAATTATGGTAATCTCCAACCTCAACTTATATGCGTGAGCATGCAAAAAGGATCCTATCCGTGAAGGGATCCTTTTTTGCATACTGTCGCAATTATTGTATATAGACCAGGGATACGTTCTTCGATTCCTTCTGGTGCAGTAGAAGGGAAGACCCATCTTTGATGAGATCCATGTTCTTCAACTAGTTTTTCAATTTTAAAACGTTCTTCCGCAAGTGTTGTAATGATTTCTCCTAGCGTCCAGCGACGGATGGTTGTTTTAGGTAGCGATTCTTTCTGTGCTTCTGTAAGAAGGATGCTATAAGCAACATCATCTTCAATTAATTCTTCATCGAAATAATTTCCACTTGCTCGAAATGATGGATGGTCTACTCCTAATAGCTTTGTGTATATTGGATGGTAATCGCGAAGGATAAGTATCCCACCTGGCTTTAGTAGTTGAGAAATTTTTTTGAAAAGTGGTTTTAAATCTAGAAAGTAATGAAGTACACCAAGCTCCAGTAATACGATATCAAATGATTTGGAGAGATTTACATCTAGTACATCAGAAACGATGTAATGAATAGAGACGTCTGCGGCGTCCGCAAGTTCATTTGCATATTTTGCATTACTTGCTGAAATATCAACAACTGTTACGTCAGAGCCTAAAAGGGCGAGAGCAACAGCTTTATTTCCTTTTGAGCCGAGTAAATTAATAATACATTTTCCTTTTGGAGATTGTATGTAAGGTAAATAATGTGCTACTTCGCGTGTGGGATCTTCCATGATTTTTTTCGCATAATCCTCCGGTGCCCCATGGCGATTCGTCCAAGCTTCATAAGCAGCTGTATTCCAGCTTTTTTCATTTATAGTGCTTAGTTGTTTTTGGTTCAATGTTATCACTCCTTTTGTGAACGTATAGGTATTCGGCGGGAGGATGGGATTTCCTTTTCGTTCTGAATAAAAGTTTGATTTTTCTGTGATTAAGTCGTACAATACGTGTTATACGTAAAAGCGTTGAAAAGGAAAAGTAGAATGAAAATATTCTTTCCAGAGAGCTTCGGTAGCTGAGAAGAAGCAAGAATATTCATTTGAACAATGGCCTTTGAGCTTCGTCCTGAACTTATCAAATGATAATAGTAGGCGGCGACGAGAGTTGGTACTCGTTATCAAAACCACAGTATAAGAGCATATAGCTCCGTACTTGTTAAGGCTAATTATGTGAGTAATTGGCGAAATAAGGTGGTACCGCGACTGTTTATACAGCCCCGCCCTTATCTTTTTTAAGATAAGGGCGGGGCTTTTTATATTTTAAAGGAGGAATGTAAGATGAGTATTTTTATTGGGGGCGCTTGGCCATATGCGAATGGCTCATTACATCTTGGACATATTGCGAGTTTATTACCTGGAGACATTTTAGCGCGTTATTACAGGGCAAAAGGTGAGAATGTGCTGTATGTTTCAGGGAGTGACTGCAATGGAACACCGATTGCAATTAGAGCAAAACAAGAAGGTGTGACAGCAAAAGAAATTGCTAATAAGTATCATGAAGAATTTCAGCGATGTTTTCGTGATCTCGGTTTTACGTATGATTGCTATACACGTACCGATAGCGAGCATCATCATGAAACTGTTCAAAAAGTTTTTTTACGTTTATTAGAAGAAGGCTATATTTATAAAAAAACAGTGGAACAAGCATATTGTGAAACGTGTACGCAGTTTTTACCGGATCGTTATGTAGAAGGAATATGTCCATATTGCCATGAAGCAGCAAGAGGAGATCAATGCGATGCTTGTTCTGCTATTTTAGATCCTCTTGATTTGTTAGAAAAGAAATGTAAGTTATGTGGTAGTACGCCATCTGTAGAGGAAACAGAGCATTTCTATTTTGCATTGCATACATTTCAGGAGCAAATTAAAAAAGTTGTAGAAATCGCAAAAGAAAAAGGAACATGGCGTGATAATGCAATTCAATTAACGGAAAGATATGTAAAGGAAGGGTTACAAGATAGGGCTGTATCAAGAGATTTACCAATCGGGGTATCAATTCCAGTGAAAGGGTATGAAGATAAAAAAATTTACGTATGGATTGAAGCAGTGGCAGGATATTATTCAGCGAGTAAACATTGGGCTGAAGAAACAGGAAAAGATGATCAAGAGTTTTGGAATAGCGATGCGCAAACATATTATGTACACGGCAAGGATAATATTCCATTTCACTCCGTCATTTGGCCAGCGGTATTACTTGGAATAGGGGAAGAAGCAATCCCACGTCATATCGTTTCGAATGAATATTTAACAGTTGAAAAAAGAAAATTATCTACAAGTAAAAACTGGGCAGTATGGGTGCCTGACATATTAGAACGCTATGATCCAGATTCTATCCGTTACTTCTTAACAGTAAATGCACCAGAAAATCGTGACACTGATTTTTCATGGCGTGAATTTATTTACAGTCATAATAGTGAATTGTTAGGAGCATATGGAAACTTTGTGAACCGCACATTAAAGTTTATTGAAAAATATTATGATGGCACTGTACCAAAGGGGACTATTGATATAGAGCTGAAAGATAAAGTAGAAGGATTATATAAAAATGTAGGAGAGGCGATTGAGCAAACTAAATTTAAGGTGGCGTTAGAGACAATATTTGATGCAATACGTTTTGCAAATAAATATTTTGATGAAAAGCAGCCTTGGAAACAAAGAGAAGATGATCCAGTTTCGTGTGAAGAAACGATTTATAACTGTGTGTATCTTATCGCTAATTTTGCAAATCTCCTTGAACCGTTTTTACCATTTTCAAGTGAAAGAGTTAGAAGCACATTGTCGATTATTAAACGAAATTGGGAACCGCAAAATACGTTGCCAAGTAGAATTGATAGCGTGCAGCCACTATTTGAGCGAATCGATGTAAAACAAATTGAGCATGAGGTAGGGAAGCTATATGGAGCGGTAAAGTGAAATATAGAAAAAGACCTTTCAAGTAAATGAAAGGTCTTTTGTTATGCAGTATGATTCTCTTTCTTATCTTTCAAAAAGAAAAGTACGGCAAGGATTACAAGAATAATAGCTGCAATATCATACGTTATTTTAAATGTAGTATTAAAGTTTAAGTACTCTACGAAAGGAGTTTTCACTGCTCCTGCATATATACAAACGGGAATGAGAAGTAAATCGTAAAATTTCTTTTCTTTCATATATCTTATTAGGAAGAAGATACACATAATAGCAAAAAATATGATGCTTAAAATAGTCATTTATACCTCCAGATAAATTTACTTATTTTAATTGCAGTTATATCTTTTATATAAATTCTGTATTTTTTCAAGCGCTATGCACGCGATTGTGTTTCCTTTCTTTTCTAGCCGTAAGCAGCTGAGGAGTGAAAATCCCAACCAATATAAAAATAATACCAATCCACTGCATGAATGTTACGACTTCATGTACAAGTGTAATAGAAGCGATAATAGCAGTTGGTAATTCAGCTGCACCTAATATTGTACCGAGTCCTGTTCCAACCTTTGGTACACCGATTGAAAAACAAATGACAGGTACAACAACGCCGAATAATCCGAGGAAGAAAGCATATTTCCATAGACCGGCTTGCAGGGCACCATCTGTTAAAAAGGTTGGTGGGAAGAATAGACATACGATAAGAGTCGCACTTGTTGTCATGAGAAAGCTTTTCGTATAAGGCGGAACATCTGTAGCAACGCGTCCGCTTGCAAAAACATAGAATGAAAAAGAGACTGCAGCTAATAGTCCAAAGATAATCCCTTTCGTAGAAAAACTTTGTCCGAGGCCTTCAAATACACCACCTGCAAACAATGTACCAGCAAATAAAATAAGGATAGATATGATCTTATCGCGGCTTGGAAATGTTCGATTTGCAATTGCTTCGATAATGACACCAATCCAAGTGAACTGAAAGAGTAGGACGACAGCGATAGATGCGGGTAGTTCTTCTACAGAAATAGCGTAGAAAATTCCAGTCATACTCATTGTTGTTCCGACGGTTAGTAATGAAAAGAATTGTTTTTTTGTTACTTTATGACGTGAAAAGAAAAGAACGAGTAGAAATAGTCCAATCCATCCGAAGACATATTGTCCCCCTAATAGTTGATGTGCTGAAAATCCATTTATGAATCCGAGTTTGAAAATAGTTGAAAGTATGCCGTAGCTGCAAGCACCGAATAAAACGAGCAATGAATATTTAAACTTATCCATGAAAAATCCTCCTTTTAAGTAATAAAAAACGCCCGCTATCCAAATAAGGATAACGGGCGAACGAAACAGAGTAAGACACTCTACAAAATTCCGCCACTCACACATGAAGTATGAGTTTGGGGTATGTAATTATAGTGAATGTTACATTGCTTTTGGGAATACAATGGAGCATTTTACACCTTGAGCTGTGTTTTGTATCCCGTAAGGAAACTGATGTTTATCTAATATTTGTTTCACGATATATAATCCAAGACCACTACCTTGTACTAAACCGTGTTTATCAGGGTTTGCGCGATAGAAAGGCTCAAATAAATGAGCAAGTTTATCTTCATCAATTTGTGAACCTGTATTCAATACTTCTAATGCGTAACCGTTTGGTTTTTCATAAAGCTTTATATATACGTGCTGATGGTCAATTGTATAATGAATTGCATTTGAAATAATGTTAAAAATAGCAGTTTGAATAAATTTAGGATCAGCTAAAATTTGTACGTCGTGTTTAATATTAGATTGTACATTTAATTGTTTTACAGATACAAAGTAATCTACTTTCTTTATAACATCCTCAATAATATTAGATAAAGAAATGACTTCTAAATTCGGTTTAAATTGAGGGTTTTGTATTTTGGATAATTCCGACATTTTTTCCGTTAATATGTTAATGTCTTGCATCATCTCGTAGGAACGTTTCAAATACTTATCTCTATCTTTATAAGCTCCAATTCCGTGAATCATGCCATCTAGTTGTCCCATAACGGCTGCGATGGGTGTTTTTAGTTCATGGGATACCATAGACATAAATTCTTTACGAGATTGTTCTAATTGTTGTTCCTTCTTGAGCTCATTTCTTAAATCTTGATTGCTTTCATGTAAATTCTTCACAATATTTGGTACTTGTGAAGCGGCTACTGACAAATTAAAATCTGTTTGATCTGTATTTTTGCTAAGTAGCTTTTTATCTGAGAAATCAAGATTCATAATATCTTTTAAAGCATCGCTCATATATTGAAAAGGTTTAGCAATTAGTTTTGCGTACATTAAAGATCCGAGTAGAGATAATGCAAGCATTGTCGCGCCAACCTGTGGAGCTAACTGCTGCAACGCATCTGCTAACTTTGGATTATCATTTGTATCATTTGTTTTACTTGCTGCATTTTGTGTATGTAAGGCATCATTATTAGCGGCTTTCTTTTCTGCTTCTGTAAGCTGATTAGAAGTGCTATTTTTCCCCGAAAGGTTTTGTGTATGTTCTTTTGCTTTTGCAGTTTGGCTAGGCTGCAAAAGGTGATTGATAGCTGCAGAAAGAGATTTATAATCTACAATAGAAGATTGGAAATTAGAAATGTTCCCTTCTGACACAGCTTTATTTTGATTCGTTTTACTTTGATCGTTTTGCTTATCTGAATCCGCCTGTTCTGTAGTCGGCGTTCCATTTTCTTTCGCAAAACGTTCTTTATCGTAGTTTGAAGCTAGAAAGTAAATAATTTGATAAAGACAAAGTGATAAAAGAATACAAAATAATAAGGTTTTGATGAAAATATTTTTGGTGATGTTGTCTTTACTACGATTCGATTTTGTAGCCAATACCTTTCACCGTTTTAATATAAGTAATTCCTAATTTTTTTCTTAAGTTTTTAATATGTGTATCTATAACTCTTACATCACCATAATGTTCATAGCCCCATACCTTATTCAACAAATCACTTCTTGATAATACTTTTCCTCGATTTTGCAGTAAAGTATAAATAATTTCAAATTCTTTTGTTGTCAATTCAATTTGATTACCATGAACATAAGCTGCATATGCTGTAGAGTTTAACATCAATTCATGGAATTGTAGTATAGTAGCAGCTTCTGCTTCCTTCGTTGCTGCCCTTCTTAATACAGCCTCTACACGCTTAATAAATACAGTGTAATGGAACGGTTTCGTAATATAGTCATCAATACCTAACTCAAATCCTTTAATTTCACTTTCTTCATTATGTAAGCCTGTTAACATAATGATTGGTACATCAGATTGTCCTCGCATAATTTTACAAATACTATAGCCATCTATATCTGGTAACATTACATCGAGGAGGACAAGATCATATGAATTTTTTTGGAAAAGAAGAATACCTTCTGTTCCAGCACCAACTACATCAACGGTAAAGTTTTGTGCCATTAGAAATTCACGAATAAGTTCTTGTATATCTGGGTTGTCTTCAATCACCAGTATATGCGTCATAGTAACACCTCCTAAATAACGCTTTTTACTGCAATATTCGAATTCATCATTTTTCGAGTGACTCAGATTGTTTATACATATAATAAGCCCCCGCTATAAAATAATCATGAAGGTAGCAAGGGGAATAGTTTAGTGTTACTGAATAGTTCAGAATTACAGTAGTTCTATTATAGTATGTATTATAAAATTTATAAAACATTATAACTGTATAATTTTAATATCTACGTTTATCAATGTTTAGATATTGGCTAATCAAATCTATTCCTATTATATATGTAAATACAGTTGTTTTGCTACTGTAAATGAATAAATAAAATAAGCCAAGACATAAAATTCTTGGCTACACATAAATCTTGTTTTTAGGCTATTTGACAGTGACAGTAGCTTGCTGCTGAACGCGCTCAAATAACCAGTGTATATCATTATTATACATACGAATACAACCAAGTGTTGTCCATTTGCCGATTGCTTGATTATTGTTAGTTCCGTGAATCGCATAAGTTGTTCCGTAAGTTCCTGCCATATTTAATCCAAGCCAACGGTCACCAAGTGGATTACGTGGATCCCCGCCTTTAATTTTGCCTGTATAATAAGGGCGGTTTTTAATTTTATTTACGATTTGAAAAGTGCCTTTAGGTGTAGGCGTTGCAGCTTTTCCAGTAGCGACAGTAAAACTTTTTATAAATTTTCCATCCTGATAATAATCCATTTTATTTAACTGAGTGTCTACAATTAATTGATCTTTCGTTGTAGCGGCCTCTGCGCTAGCGAATGGAAGAGTTAAAAATCCTAATGATAATAGTGCGCTTAATAATAATTTTTTCATTGTTATTCTCCTTTTACTATCGTAATAGTCTTACATACAATGAAGTTGTAATCCTCGTAATGCTTTATTTACATTTTCATCTAATGTTTCAAAGAATGTAGTGATTTTGCTGTTGTGTTTGTTGTTTTTATCAATAAGTAATCTTTCGTTTAATAAAAGCTCACCACGTAGTCCAAAACTTTGAACTTGAATATTTAGCTCATCTTCATTTTCAGAAATAATTGGTAAGAAATAGTGAAAAGCTTTCGTTGGAATGATGTAGCTTTTGCCAATCATGCTTTCTTGGTTTGAGTTAGTCCATTTTTTCGTGACAATTTTAATATTCTTTTTTGAAACGATAAAAGATAGTGTTGTAGATTTTGTTAAACTTACGTCAAATTCACTTGTTTCACATATGTGTAAATTAAAAACGGTTTCATTTTGATGAGATTCAACATTTGTATTAATAAAATCGTGCATTTTATATGCTTCCATTTCGTATTCACCCTTTTTTCAATTTCGAAAAACGACTTATATTTATTCAAATTAATGCTTAGTCATATATTAGTTAAATTTTTCAACAAATTCCGATATAATCTTACAATACGTATATGAAGCTAATATGAAGTTAGCATGAGTTTGTGGTGGTTTTTTATTGAGAACAAAATAAGAAAGGTTTTCCAGTGTTAAAAAATGGATAAAATTTGCATATTATTAATGCGTCTTTTTGTTATTTCGACTTAAAAAATGCTTTTAGCTACTTAATAAAGAACGGAAATCATTAGTGTGACCCTTACAAAAATGTAATAAAAATGTAAGCTATTGTGATAGTTATTTCGACAATTTTTTTATACAATAATAGTAAGAAGTTGTACGTGATTGAAAGGAGAGATGACATGGAATGGATTCATGAATTATTTCAGCAATACGGGTACTATGTTGTACTTGTAGGTTTGCTGTTAGAATATATTGCACTTCCGTTTCCGGGAGAGCCAACGTTAGCATATGCGGGATTTTTAGCACATAAGGGTGATTTAAGTTTACCGATTTTAATTATTCTATCCTTTATTGGGACAAGTGTAGGAATGACGATTCAATACTTTTTAGGAAATAAATTAGGTATGCCTTTCATTCAAAAGTATGGGAAATACGTATTTTTAACACAAAGAAAAATTGACTTAACGAGAATGTGGTTTGATAAGTATGGGTACTTCCTGATTTTTATTGGTTTCTTTATTCCTGGTGTACGTCATTTCACAGGATACTTTGCAGGAATTATTAATTTACCATTCCGTCGTTTTGCCATTACAATTTATTCAGGCGCTCTATTTTGGGTATCATTCTTCTTAATCGGTGGTTACTGGTTAGGTGGAAACTTACATGATATCTTTGGAGTGCTAGAAGGTCATATCGGTAAAATCATTTTTGGAGTTATTGTGATTGTAGCAGTTACGTTAGGTATTCGTTTCCGTAAGCAGTTAAAACGAGTATTACTACAAAACGCAAGTTAATATGAAATCCATTCTATGTCAGAATTTAGGAAGTCAGTGCAAAAGCACTGACTTTTTTATTTTTAAGACTATGTTTAATGCACATTTTACATTCTTTATAGGAATTTGATACAGGATAAGAAATAAGTATCTTGTCAATTATTATAGTCGTAATGACAATTATAATTGACAAGTATAAGGATATTATTTACAATTTTAATTAAATAAATGAAAAAGAGGGAAGACATGAAGCTTCAAAATCGAGTGAGGGAATTGCGAGCAAAGCATCGTTTATCACAAGGGGATTTAGGAAAAGTGATTGGATCATCACGGCAAACGATTAGTTTAATTGAGCGCGGGGATTATGCACCATCTATCGTATTGTCGTTAAAAATCGCACAAATTTTCAATGTACCGGTGGAGGAAATATTTACGTTAGTAGAGGGGGAAGAGGACGATGAAGAGTAAGAGTAAGCGAAAAAAACAATTTGATTCTGTGGGGAAAATAGCATTAAGTATGATAGGAGGCTTTTTAACGTCTTATATAGCTTTAAATTTACTCTCGGATGAACCGAGAAAATTATCATCCAATACATTTATAGGTATATGTACTATTTTTGGAATTTTAATGATGTACTATACTTGGAAGAATACACGTATGTTAGCAGAGGCACGCGATGAAGAAGAGAGCGTACAAGGCAGAAAATTAGGCATTATAAGTATATATTTACGTGTAGGTGATATAGTTACGCAGGCATGGTTTGTATATGCAGTTATTACATGTAGACGTGCACTGTTGCAGGATACAAATGTTTCATTTGCGGTGTGGAATTTAGTAGCTTCTATTGTTTGTTTAACTACTGTAGTAACTATCGGACTCATAACAAAAAATCGTTATAATAAGCTATATCCTGAACAAGGTGTAACGTATATGGAATCTATGAAAATGTGGACGAAAAACGCAGATGAAGGATTAAAGCACATTGTGCATGAGGCTGGATATAAAGCATATGAATTTACGAATACAATATTGGCATATGTATGGTGGGCTGCCGTTATATATACAGCTGCTAGTGATATCGATTTTGTATTAATTGGCTTAATCTCATTTATTTGGATATTGCATCTCGGGAAGTTCATGTACGAAATGCAGAGAAAAATGATTTATTAAGGGGAGAAAAAGGTGGATATTTTAAGAAGGCCAGCTGGCTCAATGACAGTGGCGCTAATTCTGTCCATTTTATACGGAGTAATCCGAACTGGGAAATTAGAAGTAATTTTGAACCTATGGGCAATAGTTGGAATTTCATTGTTAGTGTTAGCCATTCATGAGCTAGGACATGTAGTATTTGGTGTAATAGGTGGTTTAACATTTAAATTTATGACAGTAGGACCCATTACTATTCAAAAAGAAAAGGGAAAATTACGTATTCGAGAAAATAAATTATGGGCGTACTTTGGAGGCGTTGCAACACTAGTACCACCTTCTATAGAGACACCGAATCTTTCGAAAAAGTGGGCGTGGCTCACTTTAGGTGGACCGATTACGAGTTTACTATTTGGTATTACTTCCGGTTACATATACATGGTGAGTTATTATCAATATCTTTTATATTTTTCCTTTTTCCATTTTGCAATCTTTGCGGTTACAATTGTGCCAATAAAAGGAATGCTTATGAGTGATGGGATGCAATTTCTTATTTTAATTAAAGATGATGAAAGAGCTAGAAATCACTTATATGAGATTCAAATATCGAGTGAGTTATTTAGTTATAAAAGACCGAAAGATTGGGATGAAAGATTAGTAGAATTGAGTGAGGAGAAAATAAAAGAGAATAAAGGGATAAGAGAGATAATGAGTAGACTTATGCTCGTCTTTTTTGCTCGTGCAGATCAAGAGGGAATGGAAAGAGCGATACCGTATATAGAACGAATTGTTCAACTACCTGTAACGAAAGAAAATAAGTTTTTCGTTAGTAGTTTTCATAGTTGGTACCTTTTATATAAAGCTCTTTATCAGATGGATAGTCTTTCGTTGCAAGAAGCAAAGGAACATGCAAAGGCTATTACAAAAATGGACCTAAGTGGATATTACCGTACACAAGGAATTATTAAATATGTAGAGGGCAATATGGAAGCGTCCCGTACTTATATGAAGAAAGCTGATCAAGAATTAAAGAGCGCCGAGAAGAGTGAAATGGGATATTTACAATTAGAAAGAGAATGGTTTAAGCAGCTAAAAGAGAGGGTATCTTACGATGGGTGAGGTATCCTCTTTTTTATATGTCGTCTTATGCCGTTCCATAAACAGCCTAGGGCGAGTAAAATGAGATAAGAAGAGCAAAGCTTGGAGGAAGTAAATATGGAAATCTTATCAATTATTTTGATAGTCTTGCTCATTTATGTTGTTTTTAAAGTGGCATATGTAGCATTAAAGATACTCGCGATCCTATTAATTATCTTTTTAATCGTAGAGTTCGGCAGTAAGTTGCTTGGGGGATAGGGTATGTTGTGCGTTTTGAGTGTCGAAGAATGTCGGTAAATCGATATCTTGTGTCGAAGCGTCGATATAATGAAAAAATCGTTGATATAAGTGGAGAAACGATCGATATATTTGAAAAATCGTTGATATATTTTAGTGAATACGAAGTGGGGTATATGGAAAAGAAGTTGCCGTGAGGGTAACTTCTTTTTATCGTGATGCGGGGTATGCAAACCAACATAAAAAAGCTGGAAGAGTATCTTCCAGCTTAAGAGTTACTTTCGATTTGGCGACCGCTATCTTCTTCATTGTCTTGTAATAGGTTGAATACGTCTGCTAAGCAGAATGCAATGAACCAAGTCCATAGACCGTGGAAGAAAGCTGAGCTTAATTGAAGTGGTAATGTATAGTTTGTCATTGAGTAGGAAATACATCCACCAACGATTCCGATCATTGTTAATAACATTGTTTTTTGAGCATTTTCTTCTGGATTGAAGAGGAAGTAAATGTATCCGCCTAAAATTGAAGCGCTTACAAGTGTTTCGATTCCATTAAAAATGATATTCTCTCCAAGCTGTGTGTTTGTCCAGAAGCAGATTGTTCCGCCGATAATAGCAAACAGGACAGCTATTGTATATCGTATATATTGATTCATATGTTCATCTCCTTATGTAATAAGATGATTTGGAAGTCAAAAAGGTAGGTATAGTATATTGAAGTGAGTTTTAATTGTACGTATCTTTTTATAAAAAGATCATTGAAGAGTAACTAAGATGATCGGTTGTTTAAACCGTTACGTGTATGGTGTCTGAAATATACCCGACTGCTCGTTTCTTTTTGCTTGTAAAATAAGAGAAACTTCCAAGTCTATATACTCTTTTTTTGTGAGTCTGCTTTCATTATAACACATTTAGAGACATAATAATAGAATTATCTGATTTTGTAATAAGTGTAAAAAATAAAAAGCGCAAGGAAATACCATTAACAGTGCAGTTTAGTGGAAGAAGGATTTTAATTTATTATGATGAAATATGTAATCAAGGTGAGATCTAAGAAGGAGGCTTAAATACTATAAAAAATGTTTTATAGTATGAATGTAAGGGAGGAGAGCTAACTTGGAGTTCACAACAGAAAGATTAATAATTAGACCTTTTAAGAGTACTGATTTACAGGATGTATTTGTTATTTATAGTAGTGATGATACATGTAAGTTCCTATTACATAATAAGTGGACTCATGAAGACATGCAGAAAAGATTTAATAAGAAGTTAGCAAATAATGTACTTACTAAAGAATCAATATTAAGTTTGGCAGTTATATACAAAACTAAAGTAGTTGGTGATTTATCCGTATGGTACACAAATATGAAAGACACTGTTGAGATTGGTTATAGTTTTTCAAATGAAGTAGCTGGGAGAGGTTTGGCGACAGAAGCAGTAAGTAGTTTGGTATTGAAATTATTTAATGAATTTAATGTACATCGTATACAGGCTAATCTTGATGCACGTAATACAGCTTCACAAAAATTGTGTGAACGAATAGGCATGAGAAAGGAAGCCCATTTCATACAAGATTTTTGGAATAAAGATGAATGGACAGATAGTATTGTATATGGGATGCTATCCTCCGATTTGTAGTAATAAACTTAGTGATTTTATTATGCTAAAAGGTACGTGAGTTGAATAACAAAGGGCATAACATATTATATATGACTAATATGTTATGCCCTTTAATTTATTAACCTTTTTTATATGCGTTTGAAACGGCCGACAATTTCAACTGTTTCAGTAATGTTCATAAATGCTTTGTTATCCACTTGACGGATAATACGTTTCATTTCGCCTAACTCATAGCGAGTCACGACAGTGTAAATCATTTTTTTCTTATGGTTTGTATAGCCGCCGACAGCGTCTACCATTGTCACCCCGCGTATGCCGTGATGTAGTAGTGCGCTTTTTATTTCCTCACCTTTTTCTGTAACTGTCATTATCGTTAATTTAATATGTTTCGTATGCACAGCATCGATAACTTTGCTGACTACAAACCGGCTAATTAACGTATAAAGTGTAATATCCCATCCGAAAATAAAACCTGCTGCAACAAGTAAGACTAAGTTGAATACAAAGATGATTGCTCCAATTGAAATATCTCGATGTTTCGCTACAATCAATCCAACAACATCAAAGCCACCTGTTGAAGAAGCAAATCGGAATATGATTCCGGAAGCTGCTCCGCAGATTACACCACCGAATACAGAAGATAGTAAAATATCGTCTGAAACCTGGTGTACAGGGATAATGTTCATCGCTAACGATGATACAGCTACAAAGTAAGCTGTTAAAAAGGTTGTCTTCTTGCCTAAGTAAAAGTGACTTAAAATAAGAAGAGGAATGTTTAGTAAAAAGATAAGTGCACCGATATTGTAGTGCATTAAATAACCGATAATCATCCCTACACCAGCGAATCCACCGCTAATCATGTTATGCGGGATAAAAAACATATTCATAGAAATTGCATACAAAATAGAAGCTATAAAAATAACAACCAACTGTATCATAAATTCTAAGTGAAATGTTTTAGCTGCTGGGAAGGATAAAAAGGCGGTGTCGGGAACGTAATCGGCGTCTCCTAGTTGACCCATAGTATGTTTCATCTCCATATTCATTTTTGATTACAAGAAGAGAATAAAGGTTTTTTCAAAAACTGGCAATAGTTTTATTATAATGCAAAAATTTTATAAATTTCTAATAAATCAAGCCTATTCATTGATGTGTGTGAATATACTAAAGAAAGCGAATACAACGTTTCTAAATTATTATTTTCTTGAGAAAATATGCAAAATACTTTTTTTGAAAATAAAAGGAAATAGAGAATGTTTGCCTAATGTGCTAAAATGACCTTATTAAGGATGTGAAGCGATGGAATTTTTATTGCAGGATGCAATTCTATATATATCGTTTGTAACGACGGCACTTTGTTTATTAGAAGTTTTCTTCCTTGCTAATGTTTCTCGCTTTGTGCGTCAACAAGCATCAAGCGGTAGACAAAGAGCTTTTGCGTTAGTTGATACATGTGAAGATAGTGCGGGAAATGTACCGCTATTTTCTATTTTTTATAAATATGGAATGATTCGTTCTGTACGCAGACAAGAATCAAGTGAAGAGAATGACGAGGTCGGTCCGTATACACCAATGTTTCGCTAAATAATTACGAAACATTGGAGGAATGAACATGTTAAAATCATACCGAGCTGTGCTCGTTAGTTTATCATTATTATTTGTTTTTGTTTTATCTGGTTGCAGTAATGCAGCCCCAATTGATGCACATAGTACTGGGATTTGGGATCATTATTTTGTATATCCAATCTCGTTTATGATTCAATTTGTTGCTCATCATATACCTGGAGCTAGCTTTGGGATTGCTATCATTATTATGACGCTCGTTATTCGTTCAGCAATGATTCCATTAGCTGTTTCGCAATATCGCAGCCAAGCGAAAATGAAGAAAATGCAACCTGAATTGCAGAAGCTAAAGAAAAAGTACGGTGATGTAAGCAAAGACCTTGAAAAACAAAAGCAGTATCAAAAAGAAATGTCAGAACTAATGAAATCAGGCGGTTGGAATCCACTTGCTGGTTGCTGGCCATTATTAATACAAATGCCGATTTTCTCTGCTTTGTATTATGCGATTAGCAGAACAGAAGAGATTCGCACATCTTCGTTTTTATGGGTGAACCTAGGACATGCAGATCCATATCATATATTACCAATTATTGCAGCGTTAACGACATTTATTCAGATGAAAGTTTTCCAATCGAATATTACACCTGGAGAACAAGTACAGATGCTAAAGATGCAGCAAATTATGATGCCGGCAATGATTCTATTTATGGGGTTTGCGGCGCCATCAGGACTTGTGTTGTACTGGATAACAGGTAACTTATTTACAATGACACAAACAATTGTATTAAGAAAAATAATGGAACGTGAAGAGTTACAATTACAAAAAGCATAGAGAAACACCGCTCATTACGAGCGGTGTTTTTTTGTTAAGTCGTTAAGGAAATGTTAAGAAACCGACATTACTATAGGCATTGTATACGAAAGTGTACATGCATTAGAAATATGAAGGAGGAAATTTCCTATGAAGAAGAAAACAGTTGGGTATTTAGCGATTGCAGGTGCTTTATCATTCGGAATCATTGGAGGAGTCGGTATTCCGGCATTCGCGGCAACGAATACTCCAGCAGTGGATCAGCCTGCAAAAACGGCGAAAAAGGATTTGGATGACGCTACAAAACAAAAAGTAAAAACAATTATGGACGATACAAAGAAACAGTTAGAGGAACTAGGTGTAAAGCTTCCAGAGAAAGAGAAGCGTAAAGACATGTTTGCAGGATTAGATGAACAGGCGAAAGAAAAAGCGAAGTCCATTTTAGAGCAAGAGAAATCCGGAAAACTAACACGTGAACAAGCAAAAGAGGAATTAACAAAGCTAGGCGTGAAAATGCCGGAGAAAGGTAAGCATGGAGACATGTTTGCAGGATTAGATGAACAGGCGAAAGAAAAAGCGAAGTCCATTTTAGAGCAAGAGAAATCTGGAAAATTAACACGTGAACAAGCGCAAGAGGAATTATCAAAGTTAGGTGTGAAAATGCCAGAGAAAGGTAAGCGTAAAGATATGCTTGCTAATTTAGATGAACAGACGAAAGAAAAAGTGAAGTCAATTTTTGAGCAAGAAAAATCCGGAAAATTAACGCATGAGCAAGCAAAAGAAGAATTAACGAAGTTAGGCGTGAAACTCCCAGAGAAAAAGAAGCATGAAGACATCTTTGCAGGATTAGATGAAGCAACAAAAGAAAAAGCAAAAGCGATTTTAGACAATGAAAAGAAACAATTAGAGGCATTGAATGTTGATTTACCGCACCATAAGTTTTTTATGAAAAAAGAAGATAAATAATTGAATGAAGTCGTATCTTTCGTGTGGGCAACAGGAAGGTACGTGCAAGGGCCGATTTCTATAAGTAGAAATCGGTCCCTTTTAATGAGGCATTGAAATTCTTTTTATTGTTAGTATGTATCCGAAGACGCAGTAGAAGATTGCAAAACCGATAAACACTTCCGTATATTGATATTTACCCAATAAGTAGAAGGAAACAGCTGGTATAATAGCTACAGCTAAAATGCTATAACCAGGATACTTGTTTCGATACATGATAGCGAATAGAACAGAGAGAAATGTAGCGATGATACAAAAGACAGCAATCATTATTAGTACACCTCCTAAAAGAATTATACCATTTTTAGGGAATTAGAGAAGTTTTGTATGTTCTGTTATAATATAAGAAGAGAAATATTTCCTATGTTATATAAAAAAATATATTGATTTTTTCTAACAATTCAATATAATGAACAATAACTACAAAATTCGACATCAAGAAGTGATGATGAGGACATGATCAATTTTTTACGATTCTCAGAGAGGGAAGCCTTTGGCTGTGAGCTTCCTAATACGGAAAAATGGATTACCACCTCTGAACTGCAGCAGTGAACGAGCATCTAGTAATTGCTTGCCGGCAAAAACCGTTATTTAGACTTGAGAAATTGGTGAAGTGTGTTACTTTGCGAATTGAAACAAGGGTGGAACCACGAATACAACACTCGTCCCTTTTTTAGGGAGGAGTGTTTTTTTATTTCATTTTTGCATCACACTAGGATTGGAAGGAGGATACGCAGCATGCATCATGATGAGAAGAACAAAATTGGTTTAACAGTAGCACTTTCTATCGTAGTAGGAACGATTATTGGATCTGGTGTGTTTATGAAACCAGGGAGCGTATTAGATTACTCGGGGAGTTCTAATATGGCCATTCTTGCTTGGGTAATTGGTGGTCTGTTGACGTTAGCGAGTGGTTTAACAGTAGCTGAAATTGGAGCGCAAATCCCGAAAAATGGTGGGTTGTATACGTATTTAGAGGAGATTTACGGAAGTTTTTGGGGATATTTATCAGGTTGGATGCAAACAATTGTTTATGGACCTGCTATTATCGGAACATTAGGTTTATACTTTAGTTCTTTAATGATTAATTTTTTCTATTTAGATAAAGTATGGAATTTACCAATTGCAATTGGAACAGTTGTGTTCCTTGGCGTTGTAAATAGTATGGGAACAAAATACGGAGGTATCGTCCAAACAATCACGACAATCGGGAAGATGATTCCGATCATATTAATTGTCGTGCTAGGTTTTTGGAAAGGGAATAGCGATATCTTTAACGTAGTTGTGCCGATATCGGAAAATCAAAGTATCGGTATGGCAATTTTAGCAACGTTATTTGCTTATGACGGCTGGATTTTACTTGCTTCGATTGGCGGAGAAATGAAGAATCCAACAAAGTTATTACCGAAAGCAATGACAGTGGGGATTTTAATCGTAACTGCTGCTTACGTATTAATTAACTTGGCGTTATTAAATGTATTACCAGCAGCGAAAATTGTAGACCTTGGAGAAAATGCGACAGCGACAGCTGCGGGTATGTTACTTGGAGAATATGGCGGGAAAATTATTAGTATCGGTATTATCGTTTCTATTTTCGGCTGTTTAAATGGAAAGATTTTAACATTCCCACGTATTCCAATGTCTATGGCGGAACGTGGACAACTTCCATTTTCTAAGTTTATTGCAAAGGAAAGTCCGAGATTTAAAACACCAGCAAATGCGATTACTGTTGAAATCATTTTAGGAATTATTTTAATGATTATTAGTGATCCAAATAAGCTATCTGAGATTTCCGTATTCATTATTTATATTTTCTACGTAATGACGTTTATTGGTGTCTTCATTTTAAGAAAACGTAATAAGAATAAAGAGCGTGCATATAGTGTACCGTTATTCCCAATCGTACCAATCGTAGCGATTTTAGGTTCGTTCTTTGTAATCGGTAGTGCGATTATTAACGATCCGGTAAGTTGTTTCTTATCAATTGGAATTGTCTTTACTGGACTGCCGGTGTATTGGTACTTAAATAAGAAGAAAGAAACAGAATGATGGAAGGGTAGGCGTATAATACGCCTACCTTTTTTACTGTAAAAAAATTATACTTGCGTCCACTTTCTATTTTGGTTACTATAGTCGTAGTAACCAAAATAGAAAGCGTGGGGAAAGACTTGAATTTTCGTGTTTATATTTTAGCTATCGCGGCTTTCGTAGTCGGAACGGTTGAGTTAATTATAGGAGGAACGCTCGATTTAGTTGCCAATGATTTAGGAGTATCTATTAGCGCAGCTGGTCAGCTTATCACAATATTTTCGGTAGTATTTGCTTTGTCAGGTCCAGTTTTATTAGCTGTGACAGGGGAGTTTGAAAGAAAAACATTGTATGTTGGAGCATTATCGATTTTCTTAATCGGAAATATTATTTCCGCATTTAGTGTGAATTACGGAATGCTAATGTTCTCAAGGGTTATTTGTGCGGCGAGTGGTTCATTAATTATTGCACTATCTGTAACACTTGCGTCTAGTGTAGTAGAACCGCATTTTCGTGCGCGTGCAATTGGAATCATTTTTATGGGAATTAGTGGATCACTTGTACTTGGAGTACCGCTTGGTCTTGTACTCGGAAATGCATACGGATGGCGTGCACCATTTGTATTAATTTCTGTATTAACAGTTATGGCAATTGCTTGTATTTCATTGTTCTTAACGAAAGTACCACCGACATCGGTATTATCAATAAAAGAACAACTTGCTACTTTAAAAGATAAAAAAATTGTAAGTGCACAGTTAACATCATTTTTGTTTTTAACGGGTCATTTAACATTGTATGCATATTTAACACCGTTTTTAAAAGATGTTATGCATGTTGAAGCAAACTGGATTAGTGTGTTTTACTTTATTTTTGGAATCGCAGCAGTAATTGGCGGCGGATTCGGTGGATGGCTTGCTGATAAATGGGGATCGAAGAAAAGTATTATCTCGATTATTATCGTATTTGCATGTGCAATCTTCATGTTGCCATTAATGACATTCTCATTCCCGCTCTTCATCATTATGATGGGACTTTGGAGTATGCTGAGCTGGGCGATTTCACCAGCACAGCAAAATTATTTAATTGAAATTGCACCGGAATCAGCTGGTATTCAGCAAGGTTTAAATAACTCTGCGCTTCATTTAGGAATTGCACTTGGTTCAACAGTAGGTGGAGTTGTTATTGAAAAATCATCTGTTATATATAATGCTTGGGTAGGCGGTGGCTTTATTATATTAGCACTGCTTTGCGCTATTTTCTCGATTACGAGAGGACGCTCTACTCAGTTCGTGAAAGAAGAATCTATCGTTTGATAGGTTCTTTTTTATTTGTAAAAAATTGCAGGTTTTAGTAGGTAAATGGAGAAAAGGGTATATAGCGAGGTGAGGTATATGTATTCGAATTTTTCAATTATTGGTCTTCTAATTTCAATGCTCCCTTTGTTTCTTATTATTCTTGCACTTAGATGGATTCGTTTCATCTATCAAAATTCAGAGAAACAGGTAGAGCAAAATGAGAAAATCATTGAGCTGTTGATGGAGATAAAGGAACATAATAAAAAGGAGTCTAAGTGAAAAACTAGACTCCTTTTTATTATTTAATTAGTATCTTAATTTCATTAACAAACTCTTAATTTCCTCATCTTTCATAAAGAGATCGTGGTGCTTCTGGGTAATCTTTGCAAGTGCAACGTCGTGATAGAAAAATTCTGTAAAGAACTTTACGAAAGGTTGTGACATTGTTTTCATCGCTTGCCATGACTCTTGTTCTACGCCAGCAAATAAAATTTCACGATCGTCAACGATGAGTAGTAAGTAGCGCTCTAATGCATTAGGCTCTTCAGCTGGGATTAGAAAATGCATGTTTTCTAAGTCTGTTTCTACTTCTCCAACAATAAGGGATTCAATTTGAACACCTTGTTTTGCTTTTTGTTCTAGTAAAGGGAGATATTCTAAAAGAGTATCATTCCAAGCTGAAATACGGATTGATTCTTTTGCACTTTCAATGAGTTCTTTACTTTGAACTCGAATAGAAGATTGCATTTTTAAGCTCCACACACGGTCATCTGTAAATGATTTTTTTGATATGTTTGTTTCCAGCTCTTTAATATTTGATTGGAATTCTGTCGTTAATTTTTCAATTGCTAGTTTTAGTGGTAATGCTGTATACAATTTTTTCTTTTCTGAAACAGAATCCATTACCATTCCTTTATCGATTAGGCGTGCTAGTACTTCATATATTTTTGCTTTTGGAACACCTGAATGCTTCACAATTGTTGTAGCATCTAATGGTTCATTGCTTGATACGACAACTTCATAAGCTTGGCTTTCATATTGTGAGAAACCGAATTTTTGTAACATAGTTCCCTCCGAACGAATGAGATTATATTTTAAGGATAATGAACTATTTGTTTTTGCACAAGTGGTAGTCCGTTTTCTAATTGTATTAAGGTGAGAATTAATTTCAATTTTTTAATTTTATCTATTATACTTAATATAATGATTAATAAGATTTTAATTTAATACGAAGGGGATGCTTGGGGGAAAATGTTAAGAAGTTTACGTTTAAAAATTGCGGTAGTGTTTTCAGTACTTATTTCTATGATGTTCGTAATATTGGGTACAGCTGTGTATCAATTACAGAAAGAAAAGGAAGTGCGTTCCTTAGACGAGTATTCTCAAAATGCGATGGATCTTGTGACAGAGCAACTTACGACATTTGTTCAAAGAACGGATGAAGATATGGGGTATTACGCGAACAGTGAGATGATTCGTAATATGCTTCAAGGTGGGGTTACTCCGGAAGAGGAAGCGTTTTTAACGAAAGAGTTTGCGGAGTATAAAAAGAATCATCCTGGTATTTTAGATTTATATATTGGTACGAAAGATAAAAAAACATTAAGTGCCAATCTTGCTGAAGGTGGGCAAGTGCCAGAAGGATACGATCCAACGACAAGACCATGGTATAAAGATTCAGAGGCTGATGTAAAAAAGGTCCATTGGGGACAACCTTCTTATGAAATTGCAACAGGCAAGTTAAGTGTAGGTGTTTCTAAAGCAATTACAGCTCAAGATGGGTCTGTATTAGGCGTTGTTGCGATGGATGTATCGCTTGGGACGATTCAGAAGTTGCTTCACAATATTCAATACAATAATGACGGAGAAATGTTTATTATAAATGATAAAAATATGGCTCTTGTTTATCCAGAAAAGATAGGGAAAGATGTTTCTAAAGAGCCACTTATAAAGAGTTTAAATAAAGAGGTAACCAAATATGCGGTCACTACAATAAAAGGTGAAGATGTAGTTGTTTATAGTCAATCATTTGATACGATGAAATGGACGATAGGAATCTTTTATCCGAAAGAAACGATCGATGGGCTATTAAATAGTACGAGAAATACAGTTATTATAATGGCATGTATTAGTTTATTAGTTGGAATCGTAGCTTCCTACTTGTTCTCAAGAAGATTAGCAAGACCACTGCAACTATTAAAGAATCACGTGCAAAAAGTAGCAGAAGGCGATTTAACGCTGCGAATGAAAGTGACAAGTAAAGATGAAGTTGGAGAGTTGACGAAGCACTTTAATGATATGGTTGAACAAATGAATGAAATGGTAAGTAAAATTAAAAACAGCGTATCAACGGTGCAACAATCAACGAATAGTTTACATTATTTAACGAACGAAACAGTAGCGGCTAGTAGAGAAGTTTCAGGAGCGATGGATGATGTGAGCGGAGGAGCTTCTACTCTTGCGAATAGTGTGGATGAAGTTTCAGCTCAGCTCGAGAATATGGCGGAGTCAGTGGAACAAATGAATAGCTCCGTTGGTGAAATAAAAGGAGTGGCTGGCAAAGCGGAAGAGGCATCTAAGCAAGGATTAAATACAATGAGGAATTTAATCCGTACGAGGGGACAATCATCTTCGATTGTTGTTCATACAGAAGAAGCATCGGATAAGTTAGAACAAAGAGTTGGATCGATTCAAAATGTTGTTGAGCTTATAAAAGGCATTTCGGATCAAACAAATTTACTTGCTTTAAATGCTTCGATTGAAGCTGCCCGTGCAGGTGAGCAAGGTAAGGGATTTGCGGTTGTTGCTGAAGAGGTTCGGAAATTAGCGGAACAATCAAAAGAGGCAACTGGAGAAATCACAACGATGATTGGTGATGTGCAAGTAGAAGTAAAAAGAGTTGTAGAAGTTGTAAGTAAATTGAAAGACATTGCAGATGTGCAAAATAAAGTGACGACAGAGGCAGAAATGGAGTTCCGCACAATTATGTCAGTTGTAAATACGATTAGTACTTCAGTTGAAAAAATTGTAGAAGAGGTACATAACATAGGTTACGAGCAAGGAGAAATTACAGCGGTAATGCACACAATTGCTGGTACGAGTCAAGAAAGTGCAGCTGTTTCCGAAGAGGTACATGCTGCAACGGAATCACAGGTGAATCATTTAGAAAAGGTAGCTCACACGATGGAAAGTTTGACAGAACATATGAGAGATTTAGAAAGATTAGTCGAGCAGTTTAAAGTGGAAGAGTAACATATTAGTAAAATGATGAGGATTTCGGTAAAATAGACAATGGATATATAAGAAACGATTATAGGAGGAAGACTACTATGGCAATTGTTGATGTATCGATTATTCCAGTAGGAACAGGTAATCCAAGTGTTAGTGAATATGTAGCAGAAGTACAAAAGGTGCTAGAGAAAAATACGGATCGCGTGAAGTATCAATTAACACCGATGAATACAATTATTGAAGGAGATCTTCCTGTCATTCTAGAAGTAATTCAACAAATGCATGAAGTGCCTTATACGAAAGGTGCACAGCGTGTTGCAACAACAATTCGTATTGATGATCGTCGTGATAAAGTAAGCACAATGGAGAAGAAATTAAACTCTGTTCGATCAAAATTATAAGAAAAAGCAGCGATCTTCGCTGCTTTTTTCATATAGGAGGTAAATAAGATGAGTGAAAAGTTTAATGAACAATTTGACGGGTTGTTAGAGAAATACACGGAATTATTACTTGGAGAGAGCAATGAAGAGAGAAAAGAGCAGGTGCAGAAGTGGGCACTTTATTCTTACATAGCGAAGACGATGCCAGCTTTAGTGAAGCATTGGAATGAGACATATCCAGATGCGAAAGAAGAGATGGTGCAGTTAATTACGGATATTAAAAGGCTGAATGAAGAGAAGCGAAATGAAGGATAAAAAGAATAAAATGCACAACTTTTTCTCAATACAATATTGAGAAAAAGTTGTGCATTTTTTGATCGATTCCTCATTATAAAATGAAATGCATTCTTCAATTGTTTAATCAGCTATTTCGTATGTTCTTGGAAGATTGCTGATTTGAATTCATGCTCTATCTTTTTTCTTCTTTTTCTATTTCAGATACAGATTTTTCAGGATCTTTTATAAGTTTTCCCAATTCTCCAGAACGTGTAAGCTGTTCCTCAAAATCTTTTGTAGTACTGACGCTAGCTATAAACCATAATTTGTCATCTTGGTTTATATATCCATTTATATGCGGAATGCCCATAGGGGTTATTTCCCTTTTTGTAAATGTAATAGATTTCACATCCTTTACATTATAACGAATGTACTTTTCCACTCGTGCTTCTTGTTTCTTCCAAAACAGCTCTTCTTGTTTTTTCTTCTCTACATATTTCATCGCAATATATCCTCCTGCTATAATACAAATAATGGTTAATGTGATTACCAATTTCTTTTTCATTTGGAATCTCCTTGCATTAAAATATAATTAAAATATATCATGGAACGAGTGGTGAAAGATGACTGAATTTCAAAAAAATCCTATTGCGACAGATCAAGATTATTTTGAATTAGCAGATCAAGTTTATGGTGACGTTTTGCAAAAGGGTACTGAAATAAAAGGTAGTGAAGGGAAAAAATGGGTAGTAATTGAATCCATCGATACCAATCAATCCGAAGCAAAAAATGGCCTGCAAGCTATTGCTGTTGTACCTGCCAAGGATTATGACCCAGATAAAACGCAATATGATAATATTATTTATTCTTTTCGTGGAACGGAATTTGGAAAGTTTGATGGCGATTTATCTACGGATACTTTCCAAATCACAATGGGAATGAAAGATAACTGGGGAGCTGTTGGCGGAGATATTCAAAAACTCCCGACTTCTTTTGATAGTTCGTTAGAATTTGTAGACAGGGTTAACAAAACCTATAAACCAATCTCTGTTCACACGACTGGACATAGCAAAGGAGCTGCAGAAGCTGATTTTGTTGCTGCTGAACGAAACTTTTATGCGACAACGTATGCTGCCCCTAATATTTACCGCTTGTTAAGTGATGAAGCAAAAAAACGTGTAGATGAAGGTGTAATGGATCATAAGGCTGTTGATTATACACATGAAAAAGATGCTGTAGGGAATTTTGAACAATTTGGTGCAAATCCGATTGGTAAACAATATATCGTAAAAAGTAATGGAACTTCTCATGGTGTATTAGGTCTTTTACTTATGGCAGAACATCCTATGGATACGTTTCAAGGGATGTTCCATTCCGATGGAAGCCCGATGTTAGTATCCGAACCTCATGGCGTTATTCGTCAAGCGAAAAATACAGAAATTCATCTGAAAGTTGAGGATATTCAAGCAATTACAACGGATTTAAAACGTGAAATAGATCATATTAACGAACAAATTGTAGAAGCCAGTTCAAAGATTATACAAGTATTACAGCAATCACCAGCTAGTGTAGATGGAAATTTAATTCCTACAATTACGTATGCTGTAAATCAATTTCAAAGAAACTATATGGAATCGCTACGTTCCACATCAGATTTTATTTATCAAAAGGCAAATGAATTTGAACGAGTGGATAATGAAAGGTAAATAGGGGGAAGTAATATGAAAAACTATGATGTTATTCAACATTCTTTAGATGTACAAGGGGCAACTAATCAATTAGCTAGGTGTTTATCAGATTTAGAAAATCATAAAGTTAAACTATACTCTATCAAAACATTATTAGCTCATAATTGGAAAGGGAATACAGCAAATGAAATTGAAAGAAGATTAAATGAAACTGAAGACAAATTAATATATGTACTTAATCAATTTCAAAATATAGAAGGGGATTTAGAAAGGTATAGAAGAAGTGTAGACAGTTTTGCCAATCAGTTTATGATGATGGGGCCAAAATACTAACCAATATCCTCTATATGCAAAATATAAAATGAATCTTAATCTTAATCTACATAGAAGTTTGGTTTTAATGTAAAGGGTATATTTAATTGTAAGAGCTAGTCATTAAACTATTTTTAAGGAGATATTCAAATTCACGATGATTGGTGAATTTGAAGTGTATATTGTTTTTCACATTAATATCCTTATATAATTTACATGGAATATTAAGGGTTTTATAGGCATGTCGAATATTTTCGGTATGCCTATTTTTGCCCTAGTAAACCCGTTTTTTCTAAATGTCGAAAAATATTCCCTTCATATTTACATGCGAGAATATAGGTTTTTAAATGTTTTTATAGTATTTTATAAATTATCTAAATAATTATTTGTATCCAATAATTTTAAACAATGATATAATTTTGAAGAGGGGTAAAAAACAGATAAATTACAGTCATAGGGGTGAATTACATGGAACAATTAATGCGAAATTCGTTTCTTTTCTTATCTAAAAATAAAGCGCTAACAAAACTGGCTAAAAAGTACGGTTTACGCTTTGGTGCAGGTCGCTTCGTCGCAGGGGAGACGATTGAATTAGCGACAGCTGCCATTCAGGCATTAAATAAGCAAGGACTTTGTGTAACAATCGATTATTTAGGTGAATTCGTTGATAATGAAGCGGAAGCAAATGAAATGGCTAACCAATCGATTGAAGCGATCCGTGCAATTGGAAGAGAAGGTCTTGATTCGCAGCTTTCTTTAAAGATGACTTCTATGGGATTAGATATCTCTGATGAAATCGTAATGAACAATATGCGCCGTATTTTAGAAGCGGCAAAAGAAAATGGTGTGTTCGTTACCATTGATATGGAAGACTATACACGCTGCGGGAAAACAATTGATATCTTTAAACAATTAAAATCTGAATACGATAATATTGGTACTGTTATTCAAGCTTACCTATATCGTACAGAAAAAGATATTGAAGATTTAAATGCTTATAATCCTAATTTACGTCTTGTAAAAGGTGCTTATAAAGAACCTGAAGAAGTGGCGTTCCCGGACAAGAAAGATGTAGATGACAATTATAAAAAAATTATTAAAATGCACTTATTAAATGGGAATTATACTGCAATTGCTTCACATGACGAAGCGATTATTGAATATACAAAAAAACTTGCCGAAGAACACAACATTCCAAGGGATCAATTTGAATTCCAAATGTTATATGGTATTCGTAATGAGCGTCAACTTGAGCTAGTAAAAGAAGGTTACAAAATGCGTGTTTACGTACCTTATGGAAACGACTGGTACGGCTACTTCATGCGTCGTCTAGCAGAGCGTCCAGCAAACGTTGCGTTCGTATTAAAAGGTATGGTTAAAAAATAACCAAGGAGAAAATACTCCTTGGTTATTTTAATTGCTGAAATGCGTAATGCGCCATTTTTTTCGTATCAGGATATAGTTGCGCGCGAGTAGAAGATAATACGACGTTAATGACGCGTTTACCGTCTTTTTCATCCACTGTTACGACTGTATATTTGCCGAGTGCTGATAGACCGCTTTTACTTCCAATCGCATATGGATCGTCATATAGTTCTTCTCGTCCATAGTTTGCGATGTTTGGAGAGCGTTCTGAAGTATGTAGAGTTGTACGTGTTGAATTCATATATTCTAAAACAACTGGATACTTTAATGCTTCTTTCGTAATAATAGCAATGTCATATGGTGATACTTTATTCCCAATTGCATCAGCACCACTTGCGTTCTTGAAAGTTGCATGCTTTGTACCAAGTTCCTTTGCTCTAGCATTCATCATTTTCACAAATTCATTTTTTGATCCTGCGATATGTTCTGCAATTGATTCAGCTATTGGATCTGCACTAATGATAAGCATAAGTTTTAATGCCTCATCACGCTTTAATTTTTCTCCAGCACGAAGTTTAATTTTCTTGCTTTGACTTTCTGTTTTAATTGCATTTTCTGTAACCGTAATTTCTTCATCTTCTTTTACATTCTCTAGTAAAAGAAGGGTTGTCATCATTTTGGCTATACTAGCCGGATAAGAACGTTCGTCTTCGCGTTTCCCATATAAAATTTCACCTGTGTTTGCATCGATTGTAACCCCATATTGCCCAGTAATGTTAGGTTGATCAGCTCTTACAGCTTGTTGCCTTTGTGCATAAGAGAAGAAAATCATCCCTGTAAATAGTGTAGCAATCATTACAATCATAACTATTGTTCGTTTCATCATCGTTCCCTCTTTTGTTTTCCATATGTACAAATAAATTGGGCAGAAAAAGCAGCCATTAATCATTATGCCACGTTCTCTGCCCAAAAATATAGCGTTATTTTTCGCCCATATTATGCTTCTTATATTGTTGGTTATTACCTTGGCGTCCTTTTTCAACACCGTGATTATGTGGACCTGCGTTTCCAGTTACACTAGCTGCACTAATTCCAGCCTTTGAAGGGTTCTTCTTAAGTTTTGCCATATATATTCCTCCAGTTTCGTCAGATTATAAAAAGGAAAAGTGCATTTAAACAAAGAAAATACACATGTATAGCATAGCCAAATGAAAGAAAAATATTTATTTCAGAAAATTTTATCAATAAATATATTGCGAAAATTTAAACAGTATCATATATTTATTAGTAGAGGCTCACTCATTGATTGCGACTTATGTCGAAAAATTGAATGAGCATTCATTCAAGAATAGGGGGAGAATTGGATGTTCCAAATTAAAAAGGCTGCTGTTCTAGGTTCAGGCGTAATGGGTTCGGGAATTGCGGCACACTTAGCTAATATTGGTATTCCGACATTATTGCTTGATATTGTACCACCTGCGCTTACGAAAGAAGAGGAAGCGAAGGGACTTACATTAGAACATAAAAGTGTGAGAAATCGTTTTAGTAATACGGCTGTACAGAAACTATTGAAGCAAAAACCAGCTCCTCTGACAGTGAAAGGAAATCTAGCACTGATTGAAGCAGGTAACTTAGAAGATGATCTTGAGCTTCTTGCTGATGTAGATTGGATTATTGAAGTAGTAGTTGAAAACTTAGATATTAAAAAGAAATTATTTGAAAAAGTAGACGCTGTTCGTAAACCAGGTTCTATTGTAAGCTCGAATACGTCAGGTATTTCAGTTGAAAAAATGGCAGAAGGTCGTTCAGACGACTTCCAGAAACACTTCTTAGGCACACACTTTTTTAACCCACCACGATATTTAAAACTTCTAGAGGTAATACCGACGAAAGAAACAGATCCACAAGTATTAAGCTTCATGAAACTATTTGGAGAAGACGTTCTTGGAAAAGGCGTTGTTATCGCAAAAGACACACCAAACTTTATTGGAAACCGCATCGGTACGTACGGTTTATTAGTAACTCTTCAAGAGATGATAAAACGCGGCTACAGCATTGGGGAAGTTGATTCTGTAACAGGTCCATTAATTGGTCGTCCGAAGAGTGCAACGTTCCGTACATTAGATGTTGTCGGTTTAGATACATTCGTACACGTTGCAAATAACGTATATGAAAACGTACAAGAAGAAGAGCGTGATGTATTTAAAGTACCAGCTTTCATGCATGACATGCTTGATAAAAAATGGCTTGGAAGCAAAACAGGTCAAGGCTTCTTCTTAAAACAAGGAAAAGAAATTTTAGAACTAAATCCTGAAACGATGGAATATGAAGCGCGTAAAAAATTAAAAGCTGCATCCGTAGAGTTAAGTAAACAAGAAAAAGGATTAGCGAATAAATTGAAAGCGCTTGTATACGCAAAAGACCGCGCAGGAGAGTTATTATGGAACATCATTACACCAACTCTTTTATACTCTGCAAAACTTCATAAAGAAATTGCTGACGATATCGTTGCAATTGACCAAGCGATGAAGTGGGGCTTCGGCTGGGAGCAAGGACCGTTTGAAGTTTGGGATGCAATCGGCGTTGAAAAATCTGTTCAAAAGATGGAAGAAAACGGCGTAGTCGTTCCTACTTGGGTGAAAGAAATGTTAGAGAAAGGTTTCACTACTTTCTATAAACATGATAACGGCGATAGCTACTATTACGATAATGGCGAATATAAGCTAATCGAGCGTAATAAAAAAGCAATTTCTCTTAAGCAATTAAAAGCGAAAAATGGTGTATTAAAGAAAAATAGCGGAGCGAGCTTAATTGATTTAGGCGACGGCATCCTTTGCTTAGAGTTCCATTCGAAGAGCAATGCAATCGGTATGGATATTACGCAAATGATTAACTACGCTGTTGATGAAGTAGAAAAGAATTATAAAGGTCTTGTTATCGGTAACCAATCGAAGAACTTCTGTGTTGGTGCGAACCTAGCAATGATCTTAATGGAAGCACAAGACGACAATTACTTTGAAATTGAGTTGGTTGTGAAAAACTTCCAAGATGCAATGACGAAAATTAAGTACTCTTCTAAGCCAGTTGTAGCAGCACCATACGGTATGACGCTTGGCGGAGGTACAGAAGTTTGCTTACCAGCAGCTAGCATTCAAGCTTCTAGTGAAACGTATATGGGCTTAGTAGAAGTTGGTGTTGGCTTAATCCCTGGCGGAGGCGGTAATAAAGAGCTATACATTAAACACTTAAATAAAATGCCAAACGGTGTAGAGTTTGATCTGCAAAAAGTTGCGAATAAAGTGTTCGAATCTGTAGCGATGGCGAAAGTTTCTACATCAGCACAAGAAGCTGTATCGAACAACTTCTTAGGCGATAAAGACGGTATTAGTGTGAATGGTGATCACTTACTATATGATGCGAAACAGAAAGCACTTGCTTTATATGAAGCTGGCTATAAAGCACCGATTCGTAAAAAGATACCAGTTGTTGGTGAAACAGGATATGCAACTCTTGTACTTGGTGCAGAAGCAATGCATTTATCAGGTTACATTTCTGAACATGATCTTCACATTGCGAAGAAACTTGCATATGTCATTGCGGGCGGAAAAGTGCCGTACGGAACAGAAGTTGATGAGCAGTATTTATTAGATGTAGAACGTGAAGCATTTATTAGCTTAGTAAGTGAGATGAAATCACAAGCAAGAATGCAGCACATGCTTGTAAAAGGAAAGCCATTACGTAACTAATAACGAGGGGAGATATCGTTCATGAGAGAAGCTGTCATTGTTGCGGGAGCAAGAACACCAATTGGAAAAGCAAAGAGGGGTTCATTAAAAACAGTTCGTCCTGACGATCTAGGGGCGTTAGTAGTAAAGGAAACGTTAAAGCGTGCAAATTATGAAGGACCAATCGATGATTTAATTTTCGGTTGTGCGATGCCAGAAGCAGAACAAGGTTTAAATATGGCTCGTAATATCGGCGGACTAGCAGGACTTTCTTACGATGTTCCAGCTATTACAATTAACCGTTACTGTTCTTCTGGTTTACAAAGTATCGCTTACGGAGCAGAGCGCATTATGCTTGGTCACTCTGAAGCTGTATTATCAGGCGGAGCGGAATCAATGAGTTTAGTTCCAATGATGGGACACGTTGTTCGTCCGAATAGTCGCCTTGTAGAAGCGGCTCCGGAATATTATATGGGTATGGGACATACAGCAGAGCAAGTTGCTGTGAAATATGGAATTTCTCGTGAAGAGCAAGATGCATTTGCAGTAAGAAGTCATCAACGTGCTGCCAAAGCATTAGCGGCAGGAAACTTTGCTGATGAAACAGTATCTGTAGATGTGACGTTACGCTCGGTTGGCTCAAACAATAAACTGCAAGAAGAAACAATCATTTTCGCACAAGATGAAGGTGTAAGAGCAGAGACGACGCTAGACATTTTAGGTAAATTACGTCCAGCATTTAACGTTCGCGGTTCTGTAACAGCTGGTAACTCTTCACAAATGAGTGACGGTGCAGCATCTGTACTATTAATGGATCGTGAAAAAGCAGTGAGCGATGGCATGAAGCCACTTGCGAAATTCCGTTCATTTGCAGTAGCTGGCGTACCACCAGAAGTAATGGGAATCGGCCCAATCGCTGCAATTCCAAAAGCGTTAAAACTAGCTGGCTTAGAGCTATCTGATATTGGCTTATTCGAACTAAATGAAGCATTCGCTTCTCAATCGATCCAAGTTATTCGTGAACTTGGTTTAGATGAAGAAAAAGTAAACGTAAACGGTGGTGCAATCGCACTTGGACATCCACTTGGCTGTACAGGAGCAAAACTAACACTATCTCTTATTCACGAAATGAAACGCCGCAACGAACAATTCGGTATCGTAACAATGTGTATTGGCGGCGGAATGGGAGCAGCGGGAGTATTTGAATTACTATAAAAAGTGGAAGCGGCTCGTTCAGAATGTGAGGAGGATGGAGCTTCAGACGTAGAGGCGCTCTTTGCCTCGTAGGAAGAAGCGAAGCCACCGACTGTTCTAGCCGCTGGAACTGGATTATAAAAAAAAGTGGAAGCGGCTCGTTCAGAACGAGACGACGCTAAAGCAAAGAATGGAAGCAACAAAGGTTTATAAAAAATAAACGGGAGAGCCAGCTTCTTTCAAAAAGAGAGAAGCTGCTCATGAAAATATGAAGGAGGAAATTTTCATGGAAAAAACAGTAGGAAATGCGGTTAAAGGCGGTAGCTTTTTAGTTGATGAGATTACGATTGATCAAGTGTTTACGCCAGAAGATTTTTCATCTGAGCATAAAATGATTGCAAAAACGACAGAGGACTTTATCGTAAATGAAGTTCTTCCAGAGCTTGAATATTTAGAGCAACATGAATTTGATCGTTCAGTTCGTCTTTTAAAAGAAGCTGGGGAGCTTGGTTTATTAGGCGCTGACGTACCAGAAGAGTACGGTGGGATTGGTCTTGATAAAGTAAGCTCAGCGTTAATCGCAGAGAAATTCTCTCGCGCTGGCGGCTTTGCAATCACTCACGGTGCTCACGTAGGTATCGGATCTTTACCAATCGTATTATTCGGTAACGAAGAGCAAAAGAAAAAGTATTTACCATTACTTGCAACTGGTGAAAAATTAGCTGCATACGCATTAACTGAGCCAGGTTCAGGATCTGACGCATTAGGCGCAAAAACAACTGCACGTTTAAATGCAGAAGGTACACATTATGTATTAAACGGTGAAAAACAGTGGATTACAAACTCTGCATTCGCTGACGTATTCGTTGTATATGCAAAAATTGATGGAGAGCATTTCTCAGCATTTATCGTAGAGAAAGAATACGCTGGTGTATCTACAAGCCCTGAAGAGAAGAAAATGGGTATTAAATGTTCTTCAACTCGTACGTTAATTTTAGAAGATGCGTTAGTACCGAAAGAAAACCTACTTGGTGAAATCGGTAAAGGTCATATTATCGCATTCAACATTTTAAATATCGGTCGTTATAAATTAGGTGTTGGTACAGTTGGATCTGCAAAACGTGCAGTAGAAATTTCAGCACAATATGCAAACCAACGTCAACAGTTCAAGCAACCAATCGCTCGCTTCCCATTAATTCAAGAGAAACTTGCGAATATGGCAGCAAAAACATATGCAGCTGAAAGTTCTGTATATCGTACAGTAGGTTTATTCGAAAGCCGCATGAGCACATTATCTGAAGAAGAAGTAAAAGACGGTAAAGCAGTAGCAGCTTCTATCGCTGAATATGCAATCGAGTGCTCTTTAAACAAAGTATTCGGTTCTGAAGTATTAGACTATACAGTAGATGAAGGTGTTCAAATTCACGGTGGTTACGGATTTATGGCAGAATACGAGATTGAAAGAATGTACCGCGATTCTCGTATTAACCGTATTTTCGAAGGAACGAACGAAATTAACCGCCTAATCGTACCAGGTACGTTCTTACGTAAAGCGATGAAAGGTGAATTACCACTTCTTCAAAAAGCACAAAAATTACAAGAAGAGTTAATGATGATGATGCCAGAAGAAGTAGGCGATGAGCCATTAGCACTTCAAAAGTATTTAGTAACTAATGCGAAGAAAATAGGCTTAATGGTAGCTGGATTAGCTGCTCAAAAATACGGTAAAGCATTAGATAAAGAGCAAGAAATTCTTGTGAATATCGCTGACATCGTAAGCAACCTATACGCAATGGAATCAGCTGTTCTTCGTACAGAAAAAGCAATCAAAACAACTGGTCTTGAAAAGAATAAACAAAAAGTGTTATACACTGAAGTATTCTGCCAAGAAGCATTTAACGAAATCGAAGCAGACGCGAAAGAAACACTTATCGCAGTTGAAAACGGCGACATGCTGCGCATGATGTTATCATCATTACGTAAATTAACTCGCCACACACCACTTAACGTAATTCCGAAGAAACGTGAAATCGCTGCGAAAATTTTAGAAGATGAGCGTTACACAGTTTAATATCTTTAAAGAACAGTAGTCGTTTATACGGCTACTGTTCTTTTTTTTTGAAAAAAAGAAATTTTTAGTGACATAAAACTAATACCATTAGTATAATAAAACTAATGGTATTAGTTTTCGTGAAAAGGGAGATGGGACTATGAGGGTGATACATGAAAAAACGTTATATCAATTGTCATTTTTGCCAAGAGCGTTTCCTGTAAATTGTTACTTTGTAGAGGAAGATGATGGTTTAACTTTAATTGACGCGGCTTTGCCATATAGCGCAAAAGGTATTTTACAGGCGGCTGAGAAAATAGGAAAACCAATTACTAAGATTGTATTAACACATGCGCATGATGATCACATCGGTGCATTAGATGCATTAAAGGAAGTACTTCCTCATGTTCCAGTCCATATTTCTAAGCGGGACGCAAAGCTGTTAGAAGGAGATACGACGTTACAAAAGGATGAACCGAATATACCGATAAAAGGCGGTGTACCTAAAAAAGTAAAAACGGTACCTGATGTTTTATTAGAAGATGGCGACCGAGTTGGATCGCTTCTTGCGATTATGACACCGGGACATACACCAGGATCCATGTCGTTTCTTGATATACGAAATAAAGCTCTTATTGTTGGGGATGCATTTCAAACAAGAGGAGGTATGGCTGTTTCGGGACAAATGAAATTTTGGTTTCCGTTTCCAGCGATGGCAACGTGGAGCAAAGAAATATCATTACAAAGTGCACAGAAGCTAAGTGAATATGAACCTTCCTTGCTTGCGGCAGGGCACGGAAAAATGATAAAAAATCCAGGGGCCGTCATAGAGCTTTCTATTAAGGAAGCGAAGCGGAATATAGAAAGTAAGAGAGAGGGGTAATTTATGTCACCGAGAATCGGACTTACATTACAGAAAATTGTAGAAACAGCTGCAGAAATTGCAGATACAAATGGAATACAAGAAGTAACGTTAGCTTCATTAGCGCAAAGGTTAGGGATACGTTCGCCCTCACTATATAATCATGTAAAAGGGTTACAAGATGTACGGAAACATCTTGGTATTTACGGAATACAACAGTTGCATAACAAACTGGAAGAAGCGGCCGAGGATAAACAGATGGATGAAGCAATTCATGCATTAGGAGAAGCATATGTAGCATTTGTCCGAAAACATCCTGGACTATATGAAGCAACTTTTTTACGAGATGAAGAAGTAAGAAAAGCAGGTGACGGAATTGTAAAGCTTTGTCTTCAGGTTTTACAACAGTATGGCTTAGAAGGAGAGAATGCACTTCATGCGACACGTGGATTTAGAAGTATTTGTCATGGGTTTGCGTCAATTGAACAGCAAGGTGGATTTGGTTTGCCGTTAGATTTAGATACAAGTTTACATGTATTATTGGAAACGTTTATTAAAGGATTACGTGAATAAGAAACGAGGCAAACAAAAACCTTAGAAGTGATTCTAAGGTTTTTTAGTGCATATGATTCGAAAAGAGCGGTAGGCTTTTTCTCATTACATGATATTATTTAGCAGGTTTGAAAAATGTGTATATAGCTACGGAAAGGCAAACGAAAATAAAAGCAATAGGATCTTGATATGGACTAGGCTCAGAGCCCTTCTGGATTTCTGTAAGGAAGTCATGTGTTTTCATGTTCATTGCTCCTTTAACTAATAAATTTTATATGATGCGAGGGTTATGGTGGATAGATAAGAAATTTTTGGAATTTCATCTAATAATTATTCTATAGTAATCTAATTCCAAAAACTATATAATACAAAGCTTTCGTGATATGTAAAATTGCATATTATTCTTTTTGAAAAAATTGTTATATTATCTATATATTTTTATTAAAGGTTTTTTGTTAAGGTAATGAAAACAAATGGAGGAATAGTATGAGAAAAACAGTATTAGACGCGTATAATGCAGAAAGAGAAGTAGATAACATAACATATAAAAATCTAGTTGTAACGATTGCAAGCATTCTAGGGTTCTCACTCTTAGGGGGATTATTCCTTGCTTTAGCCCTTGGAATTTTTGGAGAAGAGGTATTACGTGCTAATTTAGAGGGATATTATTTACTTCTATTTGATGCAGCTGTTGTTACTATTGTTTTATTTGCGTATAAACCAGTGCTTCATTTTATTAAGAACATATGGGATGTATCTATTTTAAAAAATGGGAAAACCTACTTGTATTTATTAATAGGTTTTATCATCATTGCATTAACTCAGTATGTAATGTTAGAGTTGTTTAGCTTTGAAAGTGCAGAGCAGCAAAGAGATCAATTAGGGAGCTTAGGACTTCAAAATAGTCTACAAAGTATTATATATGTGTTAAGTGTTGCTATAATTACACCAATTAAAGAAGAAATTTTATATAGAGGTATTTTGTATCGATTTTTTGAAAAGAAATATAGTTTTCTAGTTGGTATTATTATTTCTTCCTTTATCTTTGGGATTCTTCATGGTGGTTTTCCGGTTACGGCAATGATTATGGGGATTGTATTTGCTATGTTATATAAGAAAACACAATCTATTTTACCTAGCATCATTTTACATATTGTATGGAACCTACTTGTGAGTATAAGTATGATTGTTTCTTTATAAAATTGAATGAATATTTAGCATAAAAGATGAATGGCCTAGCTATTCATCTTTTATTTTGTTTATATGTGGGAAAAGTTGATGAATACAATCCAAAAAGAACCAAATACTAATGATGAATGAACAAAGAAAGGCGGGTATGTTATATGCAAAACTTAACAGAGCTTGAAGTAGAAAACTTACGTCATTTAATTGGTGGACATGCAACGATTATTAACAAGTTGGAGCAGTATGCACAGACGTGTACAGATCCACAACTGAAACAAATGCTACAAAAAGATGCGCAAGATGCACGAAATACGAAACAGCAATTAATGACTTTCCTAGGATAGGAGGAAGAGAAAGATGAATGAAAAAGATATGGTAAATGATTATTTAGCAGGATTAAATGCAAGTTTAACAAGCTATGCAAATTATATTGCTCAGTCTGATAATGAACAGTTACATCAAACGTTAATTCAAATTCGTAATCAAGACGAGGCGCGCCAACGTAATATGTATGAGTACGCAAAGCAAAAGAGTTATTACAAACCGGCAGCACCTGCTAATCCGATGATTGTACAGCAATTAAAAAGTCAATTAAGTGCGGAACAATAGGGAAAAGAAAACGAGCGAATCTATTCGTTCGTTTTCTTTTTGTATATGTCAATAAATACATAATAAATATTTTTCCAGTTGTAACAAATATGACGAAAATGGAATATAACAATTCACAAAAAGGACAAAAACTTTGCTCAATATTTCACAAAGTATCCATGGTTTCTATCGTGAGAACCTCTATAATTAGGAGTGTAAAGAACAAAAGAAATAGATTATATGATCACTTAGGAGAGATTGCTATGAAAAGACATACAAGAAAAATTGCAATTATCGGTACTGGATTAGTTGGATCAAGTTGTGCGTATTCTATTGTGAATCAAGGTATTTGCGAAGAGCTATTATTAATTGATATAAATCATGAACGTGCAGTTGGGGAAGCAATGGATTTATCACATTGCATTAACTTTACAAATACAAGAACAAAAGTATATGCAGGAAGCTATGAAGACTGCAAAGATATGGACATTGTTATTATTACAGCAGGGCCAGCACCAAAACCTGGACAAAGTCGCTTAGATACTTTAGGAGCGAGTGCGAAGATTATGGAAAGTGTTGTTGGTGGTGTAATGGCAAGTGGATTTGATGGTATTTTCTTACTTGCATCGAACCCAGTTGATATTATTACATATCAAGTGTGGAAATTATCTGGATTACCTAGAAATCGCGTAATCGGTACTGGTACATCACTAGATTCTTCTCGCTTAAGAACAATTTTATCTGAAATGCTACATGTAGACCCTCGTAGTATTCATGGGTATTCATTAGGAGAACATGGTGATTCTCAAATGGTTGCTTGGTCTCATGTAACTGTTGGTGGAAAGCCAATTCTGCAAATTTTAGAAGAACAAAAAGAACGATTTGGTGAAATAGATTTAGATGAAATCGTTGAGAAGACTGCAAAAGCCGGCTGGGAAATTTATAAACGTAAAGGAACTACTTATTACGGAATCGGAAATTCTCTAGCATATATTGCAAGCTCAATCTTTAATGATGATCACCGTGTCATTGCTGTATCAGCCATTTTAGATGGTGAGTACGGTGAATATGATATTTGTACAGGAGTACCCGCTATTATTACTAGAGACGGTATAAGAGAAGTTGTAGAACTCAATTTAACAGAGGATGAAGAATCTCGATTCGCAAAATCAAACGATATTTTACGTGATTATATGAAAACAATTGGTTACTAACTTATAGGAGAAGGTGAAACAAATGAAGGAATATATAATGTCTCGTGTATTTAAAGCATCTGCTGGTATCGCACAAGGTATTTTCGTATCCCTCGGAATTGGTTTACTAATCGAAAATATAGGAAGAATTGTTGATATACCATTACTTATTACAATCGGAGTTGTTGCAAAATCACTAATGGCACCAGCGATTGGTGCCGGCATTGCTTTTATGCTCGGTGCAAACGGTCTTGTAATCTTCTCGGCGATGGTAGCCGGAGCGATTGGTGCCGGATCCATTTCAATTACTGAAGCTGGTCTAATTATTAAAACAGGTGAGCCAATCGGTGCATTATTAACAGCAACTTTAGCTGTATATATTGGTAAACGTTTAAGCGGAAAAACTGCTTTAGATATGATGCTCGTTCCATTTGCGGCCATATTAGGTTCTGGTTTAGTTGGTATTTGGTTATCTCATAATATTACTCCTGTTTTAAATGCAGTTGGAGCGTTCATTAAAGATAGCTCAGCTGGTAGCCCGTTTATCGCTTCTATCGTCATTGCAGTAGTTTGGGGACTATTACTTATCTCTCCAGCTTCATCAGCTGCGTTAGCGATCGCACTTAGCTTAGACGGTGTTGCAGGTGGTGCAGCTCTTGCCGGATGCGTTGCTCAGTTTATCGGATTCTCTGTCATCTCAGCAAAAGAAAACAATTTAGGTGGCATATTAGCTCAAGCTCTTTGTACTCCGAAAGTACAGTTGCCAAATATCACTAAAAATCCAATGATTCTCGTCCCAACTGTCGTCGCCAGTGCTATAGTCGGTCCGGTATCCGCATTAATTTTCCAACTGGAAGCAGGAAAAGAAATTGCAGGTCTTGGATTAAGTTCTCTTATCGCACCAATTAATTTAATTTCCAGCGAAGGATGGGAAGTTCTCCCGGCGATGGTAATTACTTATATCGTCATTCCAGTAGCTGTTTCTTATATACTTTACATTGCTCTTAAAAAAGCAGGTCGTATTCATTCTGGTGATATGACTGTACCGCAATCTTAAATTGAACATCTCCTTAATAATAGATAAAAGCAGACTGAGAAGCCACAGTCTGCTTTTTTTTCATGTTACATTCTATGATTTTGTTTTACTGGAACTCTTATTGATTCTTTGGCCAATAAGAGTTGAACGCCGAAGTATAGTATGCTTGCGAGTGTCATTCCAGAAACGGCATCTACAAAGGCATGTTGCTTCGTAAATAGCGTTGATAAAATAATAAGTGTACCGAAGAAAGTAAGGATGTAATATTCAAAAGCATGTTGCTCTCTACGCTTAAAGGCAGCTAACATAATTACAAATGTAGTAAGAACGTGAATGCTAGGGAAACAGTTTACCGGTTGATCGATACTATAAATATAGCGAACTAGTTCAGAAAATACATCTGTTCCAACGACAGTCGGACGCGGTACAGTTGTTTGCCAAAAATAATAAATAGAAAAACAAGCAAGCTTTCCAAAAATAACACTACTTAAAGTGACATAATATTGCTTTCGGTCAGCGAAGCAGTAATAAATAAGTGCGCCGTATAAGTATGGAAACCAAAGTAAATAAGGAATAATAAATGCTTTTACAAATGGAATCCAATCATCTACTACAGTTGTAACGTCTACTGCGTGAACAGTCGATTTATTTAATACGTCGTAAAGGGGACTTACGAGTACGAGTAGAAGTATATAACTTAACGGAAGAAAAGATGAAAGTTTAAATTTCTTCATGTTGATCTCCTATGTTTAGTAATGTAAGTAAATTCAATTGATTATAATATAGAAACGTGAATTGGGCTATCGATTTTACTTACATTTTCTTGAATTAACCTTACGTTTTTGTCACTTGACTAAAAAGAAGGGTGAGGGTGCTAAATGAAGCGTTTATCATATTTTTTAGTTTTTATATTGTTATGCCTAGTAGGTGCTGGGTGTGCAAAGAATAACGAAGGAGAAAAATTAGAATATAACGGAAGAGCACTCGTAATTGGAGTTGTTGGAGAAAAGCCGAAAGATACGTTTAGGAATGTAAAGTTTGAAAGTATAAAGTTAGAAGAAATGCAGGAGAAATCAGCAAAAGTTGATGGTTTTTTCGTTATGAAAGAATACTTTAAAGAGGCATCAAAGGAGCAGTATACGGACTTATTTTTATCGTTAAAGAAGCCGGTATTTTTTATTGGTTTGCAAGATAGACCGTATTTAATTTTTACTAACAAGGATTTAGATTATGATAATACCCCGAAGGATAAAACGATGACGTATACGCAAGGGTTTGTAAATATGGGGAACCCTGAAGGTCAATATTGGGGTATGGGATTATATAATGATACTGTTTCCGATCGAAATATTCATAATATGTATATAGTCGTATTTCAAACCATTTCGGATTACTTAAGTCGATGATGAAGGAGCCTGTAAAAAAGGCTTCTTATTTTTTATACAGAAGCAAATATAACAATATGATTGATAAGCTCACGAAAGCTGTACAACGTATGCGAGATGCATTCGCGGCTGTAATGAGGCTGATTTATAATTTTATATCAGCAATTGCAGATTTGATTATAAAATTTAATGAAGTGCATCAAGTATTAGCTCGTTTTATCAAGGGATGATAATGTTAGTTCTACATCACTCTCCCTTACGATTGGTATTGGTTTGTGAGCGAGTATAAAAGCAGCTTTAGCTTTATTATGATAGGTAGAGACAGGAACGAGGATTCTCCTTTATTTCGCATGCGGGAATCGGTTATATAGTGGTTCAAATGATTCCGTTGTTTATAAAATTGCTAAAGATATGTAGATTGCTTTTTTATGTGCTGGAATTCCCTAACTATCATGGAATACAATCATTAAAAATTCTAAATAATATAATTTTTATCTTGATTTTTTTGGGAAAAACAGTAATTATATGAATGTGTAATTCTAATGTTAAATCAGAAGCCATAGAAATAAGGGGGGTATAAATGGGAGAGATCAAGGTTACTCCAGAAGAATTAAGAAATAGGGCAAAAAATTTTAAATACGCCAGTGCTGAAGCAACTGATCGTCATAATAGGATTCTTTCAGAATTGTTGAATCTTCAAATGAGATGGATAGGAGCTTCAAGTTTATCTTTTTATAATGATTTGCCTACTTTAACCAAAGCTTATGAATCTTTTAATAGTCATTTAAAAAATATTGAAGAAGAATTAGTGCGTATTGCCCTTAAATTTGAAACAACAGATAATAATGGAGTTAATATGACTAGTGGTGCTACCGGATTAAGTGGTACAGGGTTAAGTGCTGCCGGGTTAAGTGCTGCTGGATTAGGTGCTGGATTAGGAATTAATAATAAAGTTAATTTACAATCAATAACTGATTTGTTAAGTACCAAGTCTAAAGAAGGCTATTTATATAATGAAAGAAGTGGCCCGTTATATGCTAAAGCTATAGGTGGTGAATTGAAAGCTGGAGCAATTATTGGAGGCAGTGCCTCATATAACACTGTAAAAGTAGGTATTGAAGGTTCAGTAAATATTGATGGAAGAGATTTAAAAGGAGAAGCAAGTTTAAGCATGGCAAACGCGGAAGTTGCTGCTAAAATAGATAAAAATGGATTTGAACTTGGGGCGGAGGCCTCTTTAGCAAAATATGAAGCGGGTATAGATATACCTATACCATTTACAGATCATGATTTACATCTTGGTGGTTCAGCCTCACTTGGACAAGCCGGTGGTTCACTAAAGGTAAGTTCAAGTGGATTTAAAGTGAATTTCCCTTGGGGGCCTGGAGCTAGTCCTGTGGGTACAGGTGTTGAAGTAGAGATAAAGTAAAAAGGAGTATCTTGTATGACTTTAGAAAGTTTGAAGAAATTTTTAACAATTCTTTTTGTTATTTGTTTTTTGGGTACTATTATTTTTACAATGTTTGATGCTACATATAATTTAAAAGAAAAAATAATTTTTTCATTGATATATTTAATTACAGTTCCTATTAGTTTTTTAATTTTATATAAAATAGGTAAATTTTTCATTAAGTAAAGAGGTGAATTAAAATGGAGAAGATAGAGAAAGATACATTACTTCCGATTGGTTCAGTTGTGAAATTTAAAACATGGGAACAACCATTGATGATATATGGTAGAAAACAAGAAGATTCAAAAACTAAGAAAACTTGGGATTATGTAGCTTGTTATTATCCTATCGGAAATATTTCCACCGAATATAATATGTTTTTTAATCATGAACATATATCAGAAGTTATTTTTACTGGATATGTAAATGAAGATGAAATGAAGTTGCGTGAAGATTTGAAATAGCATTATTGATTTTAAAACTATAATAATTATAATATATTCACTAGGGTATATTATAGTTATTATAGTTTTTTGAATGTAAATAGGGGGATATTTATTGTGAGGATAAGGGGGAATGATGTTGAAAACTATTAAAAATATATTATTATTTGTTCTATGTTTGGTGGTTCTTAGTGGTTGTTTTACAAGAGAGGGAACGATTGTTGGTGGTAAGGTTCATGGAGGTTCAAATAGTATAGATGGAAAGTATAAAAGTTTCACAGGTTTTGCAACTCAAGATATGGATGTAAAAAAAGGTGAAAGCTGGACATTTACCTTTGATGATAAAACTAAGCAAGGAACCATAAAGGCTTATGTTTTGGATTCAAAGGATAATACAATACTGGAAGTTAATAGTGGAAACAGTAAAAATAATATTAAAGTGTCTAAAGATGATACATATAAAGTTAAAATTATAACAGAAGAACATGGTGGAGAATTTGAAATATCATGGAAAAAAGAAAAGTAGTTAAGTTAATGAGTATTGGGCTATTATTATGTTCTTAGGATTCGAATACCTTCCAAAGAGATGGGGAAAAAGGAAAGTTTCAGAAAAGTTTCTGCAAGCAAAATTTGCTGATGAAGGAAAAGGGATTTTGATTATTACTTATGCAATAGATTTATATGTAATATCTATTCCTTTAAAAGTAAAGAAATATAATTCACTTTAATTTGTATTGAATATAGAAGTGATTATGCTATGAAAGTCATGTTTATTCATGGCTTTTCTTTGTAGTAATTTCTTAATCATCATGGAATTCTCTCACTATTACGGCCAAAATCGTTAGTTCCTTTTATCTGTACGCCTTTGTCATGTGAATTGTTTCCAGGTTTTGTGACTATAGGAAGAAACCGATGCAGCTCAAAGGTTAACAAAGAAAAATGGAGAATTAATCAAACGTTTGTTTAAGCTGTATGTTCGGTAGAAAGAAACTCATGTAGTTCAAAGGTCAACAAAGAAAAATGAAGAATTAATCAAACGCTTGTTTAAGATATATGTTTGGTGCAGAATTTAAAAAATTTTATATATTTATTTTTTTCTTAACAAATGGCGGAAAAATAAGAAAAATTCGCAGGATTATTAAAAATTATCACGAAATAAGTAAAAGTTTAGCGAATAATGGTTTGAAATAATAAAACGTTTTCTATATGATAAAGGTAAAGGTTAGTAAAAAAGTAGGTGAATTTATGACAGTAACATTTTATTCATATCCAAAGTGTGGCACATGTCAAAAGGCAAAGAAATGGTTTGAGGCAAACGATGTAGCATATGAGATGATTCATATTGTTGAAAATCCACCATCAAAAGAAGATTTACGTAATTTACATGAAAAAAGTGAATTACCATTAAAAAAATTCTTTAATACAAGTGGAATGCGTTACCGTGAACTTGGTCTGAAAGATAAGTTGAAAGATGCAAGCGAAGACGAAATGTATGAGCTTTTAGCATCTGATGGCATGTTGATCAAACGTCCAATTGTAACAGATGGAACGAATGTAACACTTGGTTTTAACGAAGAGCAGTTTGAAAGTGTGTGGAAAAAGTACCAATAAGGTATTTTTACATAATTAATACATTCACTGGAGGTACAGTCATGAGCATTCCAAATAATTTACGTTACTCTGAAGAACACGAATGGGTAAAAACTGAAGGTAATGAAGTTGTTATCGGTATCACTCACTTTGCACAAGGTGAGCTAGGTGATATCGTATTCGTTGAACTTCCTGAAGTAGGTGCAACAATCGAAGCTGACGAGCCATTCGGAAGCGTAGAATCTGTTAAAACAGTTTCTGAGTTATACGCACCTGTAAGCGGTAAAGTTGTAGCAGTAAACGAAGAATTAAGTGACCAACCAGAACTTGTTAACGAATCTCCATACGAGGGTGCATGGATGGTTAAAGTTGAACTTTCTGATGCAAGCCAAGTTGAGAAGTTATTAACTGCAGAAAAATATGCAGAAATGACAAACCAAGACTAATTATAGTCGACTAAAGGACAGCCTTTGTGCTGTCCTTTTTTATTTTGTGTAAAATAATGAATGTAGAATCATATACTAATTATCGTGTAGGAGAACGTTTTTTGAAAAAACTTTTTCGTTTAATCTTTATGCAGGTCTAGCCGTTTTTGTTTTTCGTTGTCTAGCTCCAGCGACTAGATTGTTCGGTGGCTTCGCTTCTTCCTACAAGGCAAAAAGCGCCTCTACGTCAGAAGCTCCATCCCCCTCACAATCTAAATGAGCCGCTTGCGCTTTTCATTGTCTAGCTCCAACTCCTAGCCCTTCATGTCTAAGAACCTTCCGCACGAGAAGACAAAAAGCGTCTTCTGTACGGAAGAACCTTAGCCAACAGGGCTAAACAGTCGGTTTCGCTTTTCTTTTGCAAAAATAAACAGGAAACAACATGAAAATAACGAATATACTATATACTAAGTTCAAGGTTGTATAGTATATGGTGATCGGGTGATGACATATGATTTATGTGGAAAAAGTCATTATTGTAGAAGGTACATCAGATAGAAGAAAGATTGAATCTATTATTCGTGAACCAGTGGAAATTGTTTGTACAAATGGTACAATTGGTTTGTCGAAAATGGATGAGCTCGTTGATCAGTTTTTTGATAAGGAAGTGTATGTGCTAGTGGATGCTGATGATGCTGGAGAAAAGTTAAGGAAACAATTTCGAAAAGAATTTCCGCAAGCCGAGCATATCTATATTGATCGCTCGTACCGAGAAGTGGCAACTGCGCCATCTACACACTTAGCAAATGTATTATGGGGAGCCGACATTGACGTTTATACAGAATATTTACGGTAAGGAATGATAGAAGTGATCGATTGGACAGGAGCCGAAGCTACAGCCCTAATAGAGAATGAAGAAAAAACAGTGTTATATGTATATACTCCAATGTGTGGAACATGCCAATTAGCAAAAAAGATGTTAACAGTCGTTGAGATGACAATTGAAGGCCTCAAAATTGGGATGTTAGATTTAAATTATGCTCCGCATTTAGCGAAAGAGTATGGGATTGAAAGTGTACCTTGTTTACTTGTTTTTGAAAATGGGACACTGATGAAGAAGATATATGCATTTCATTCGGTTGAATATTTATATACGGAATTAAAGTAGGCGGCAAAATTTTTGCCGCCTCGACATATTTCTTGGGAAATATGTCGAGATGCAGGATGGATACAGTATTTGTCGAGCGAAAATAACAGGATTGCTCTTTAGTGAGAGGGAATGGTATGTAATAGAAAGTGATATGAAGGATGTGATTTAGGGTGAGATTATATTCTTTGCTTCAATCATTTGTAAATTACGCTAATGGTCAATATCATTTAGAGCCACTTTTAAGACAAGAAGAAAAAACTGTTAATTTCCGCTTTAGAGATGAAAGTTGTTCGTTACAAATTTCAAGAGATTATATAGAGCTGGTACATGAGGAAAGAGGAACGGAACAAATCATTTGCTTAGACGAAAAGGATATAGAACAATTGGTGAATGGAAATGTACGATTGCAAATGTTAATGAATGATGGACGTGTACAATATTCAGGAACGTACCGAACGATGTTATTAGTGGAATCGATGTTTCATATATGTAAACCGATGTCAGTAGGTGCTTAAAATTCTGAAGTTTCATTTTTTACGAAAATTTCTGTTGACATGGTGAGTGTATATTGATACAATTCAAGTCATAAAATATAGACAATTTCATAAATTTCAAATCAGACGAAAATTGAATCTGATTTCTCTTATCAAGAGAGGTGGAGGGACTGTGCCCTGTGAAGCCCGGCAACCGTCAACTTATGTTGAAATGGTGCCAATTCCTGCAAAGCGAATGCTTTGAGAGATGAGAGAGAGGGATAATGTTGTTATATACGCATATAAACCTTTCTGCTTCTCTAAAGCAGAAAGGTTTTTTTATTGTTTGAATGTGGAGGACATTCAAATAATAAAAGTAATGATAACAGTGGACTACACGCATTAAAAATAAAAAATTGCGGAGTCGACCTAAACAAAAAAGGGGTGAACATCATGATTCTATTAGAGAATGTAAGGAAAATATATAAGGCGAAAAGCGGTGATGTCACTGCTGTAGATAACGCCAATTTAAAAATAGAAAAAGGCGAAATATTTGGTGTTATCGGATATAGCGGCGCTGGGAAAAGTTCTTTAATCAGATTGTTTAATCAGTTAGAGAAACCGACTTCTGGCCAAATTACAATTGCGAATCGTGTTATATCAGCAATTACAGGAAGTGAACTTCGTAAGGCAAGGCAAGAAATCGGAATGATTTTTCAGCACTTCAACTTACTTTGGTCACGAACTGTACGTGAAAATATAGAGTTTCCACTTGAAATTGCAGGTGTTGATAAAACGAAGAGAAGAAAACGTGTTGATGAATTAATTCATCTTGTTGGATTAGAAGGAAGAGGAGACGCGTACCCATCTCAGCTGAGCGGGGGACAAAAACAACGCGTTGGGATTGCAAGAGCATTAGCTAACAACCCACAAGTACTTTTATGTGATGAGGCAACGTCAGCTCTTGATCCAGAAACGACAGATCAAATTTTGGATTTACTATTAGACATTAATAAGCGCCTTGGTTTAACAATTGTACTCATTACACATGAGATGCACGTAATTCGAAAGATTTGTAATCGAGTGGCGGTAATGGAGAGAGGAAAGATTGTAGAAACGGGTCCAGTACTTGATGTATTCCGTAATCCGAAGCAAGATATTACGAAACGATTTGTACAGCAGTTAACAGATTCTGAAGATACAAATGAAACGATTGAAAGTTTAATTGAAAAATATCCAGATGGAAAAGTGATTCGTTTGCAGTTTATCGGTGAGGCTGTAGAAAGACCAGTGCTTCAACGATTGATGCAACGCAGTGATATAGAAGTTAGCATTTTGCAAGGAAATATCGCACAAACGAATAACGGTTCTTACGGTAGTTTAGTTGTTCATTTAAATGGTGAGGAAACAGCGATCCAGCAAGCAATAGAAGGAATTCATCAAGATCAAGTAGAGCTGGAGGTGATTGCACATGGATAAGTTACTCGCAAATGTTGATTGGAATCAAATGTTAGAAGCAACTGGTGAAACGTTATATATGACGGCAATCGCAGCTCTTGCGACATTTGTTTTAGGACTAATTTTAGGATTGTTACTCTTCATGACAGCGAAAGATAATTTATGGGAAAACAAATCAATTAATACGGTGATTGGAGCATTCGTAAACATATTCCGTTCTATACCGTTCATCATTTTAATTATTTTATTAATCCCATTCACAAAGATTCTTCTTGGAACAATTCTTGGAGCAAGTGCAGCGCTGCCAGCTTTAATTATTGGAGCGGCACCATTCTACGCGAGAATGGTTGAAATCGCACTTCGCGAAATTGATAAAGGTGTAATTGAAGCTTCAAAAGCAATGGGAGCAAAAACAAGCACAATTATTTTAAAAGTATTGATTCCAGAATCGTTACCAGCATTAGTATCTGGTATTACAGTTACGACAATTGCTTTAGTAGGCTATACAGCAATGGCGGGAGTTGTTGGTGCTGGTGGTCTTGGAACACTTGCTTACTTAGAAGGATTCCAGAGAGGGAATAACGATGTAACAATCGTTGCGACAATTTGTGTATTACTAGTTGTATTTTTAATTCAGTGGATTGGTGATAGTTTAACGACTCGAATAGATAAACGATAATAAAAAACGGGAGGATGTTTCAAATGAAAAAATTATTACTTACGGCACTTATTTCAACTTCAATTTTTGGTTTAGCTGCTTGTGGCGGGAAAGATAAAGATGAAAAGAAACTTGTTGTTGGTGCTTCTAACGTACCGCACGCTGAAATTTTAGAAAAGGCAAAACCGTTACTTGAGAAAAAAGGAATTGAGTTAGAAATTAAAAAATTCCAAGACTACGTATTACCAAATAAATCGTTAGCGGATAAGGATTTAGATGCAAACTACTTCCAACACATTCCGTATTTAGAAAAAGAAATTAAAGATAAAAAATATGACTTTGAAGTAGCAGGAAAAATTCATTTAGAGCCAATTGGTGTATATTCTCAAAAATATAAGAGCTTAAAAGAACTTCCGGACGGTGCAACAATCATTATGAGTAATTCAGTTGCTGATCATGGACGTGGTTTAGCGATTTTACAAAAAGAAGGCATTTTAAAGATTAAAGACGGAATAGATCCAGTTAAAGCAACTCCAAAAGATATTGCAGATAATCCGAAAAATCTAAAATTCAAAACGGATATCGAGCCTGGTTTATTGCCACAAGTGTATAACAATAAAGAAGGCGATGCTGTTTTAATTAACTCTAACTATGCAATTGATGCAAAGTTAAATCCGGAAAAAGATGCCATTGCAATTGAAGGAAATGATTCACCGTACGCAAACATAGTAGCTGTTCGTAAAGGCGATAAAGATAAGAAAGAGATTAAAGCTCTTGTAGAAGTATTACATTCTAAAGAAATTGAAGACTTCATTAATAAAGAATATAAAGGGGCAGTTGTTCCTGTAAAAGAATAATTGCTGAAAAGGGCTGGTCTGATGCCAGCTCTTTTTCATAACTACATAACTATTGGGGAGAAGGGGACATCATATGAAAAAGATTCTATTGTCAGTTGTTACAGCGCTGTCTGTATTTACATTAGCTGCTTGCGGAGGGAAAGATGAGAATAAGCTTGTTGTTGGAGCTTCTAACGTGCCACACGCTGTTATTTTAGAAAAGGCACAGCCGATATTAGAGAAAAAGGGTATTAAATTAGAAATTAAAAAATTCCAAGATTATGTGTTGCCGAATAAAGCGTTAGCGGATAAGGAAATTGATGCGAACTACTTCCAACACATTCCTTACTTAGATAAAGAAATCCAAGAAAAAGGATATAAAATTGTAAACGCAGGAAAAATCCATTTAGAGCCAATGGGCATTTATTCTAAGAAATATAAAAGCTTAAAAGACTTACCAGATGGCGGGACAGTGATTATGAGTAATAACGTAGCGGAGCGTGGCCGTATGTTAGCATTGTTACAAAAAGGCGGCGTGATTAAGCTTAAAGATGGTGTAGATGTGGTTAAGGCGACAGTAAAAGATGTAGTCGAAAATCCGAAAAACTTAAAATTTAAAACAGATGTTGAACCCGGACTTTCACCGAAGTTGTATGAAAATAATGAGGGAGATGCTTTATTCATTAATTCGAACTATGCAATTGATGCAAAATTAAATCCAACGAAGGATGCAATTGCGATTGAAGGAGCAGACTCTCCGTATGCAAACATCATTGCAGTTCGTAAAGGTGATGAGAAGAAAAAAGAAATTAAAGAGCTAGTAGAAGTGTTACATTCAAAAGAAATTCAAGATTTTATTAATAAAGAATATAAAGGTGCTGTACTTCCGGTAAGTGAATAAATATAAGGAAAGGACTGGGAAATTACCAGTCCTTTTTTCTTTATATAAATAAGAAGAAAGGTGTATCATAGAAAGATGTAAAGGAAATACTTATATACATTTGTGAAAAAACGGTTACTTTTTTTCGTCGTTTGCGATATCATTTTATTTGATATAAAATTAGAATGAGAATAAAATGAGAATATGAACGTTTTAGGAATTTTTAAAATGTATATATAGGATTAATGGAGGTATTGAGATGGCTGGTTCTACATTAACGGTTAAAGACTTACACGTATCAATTGACGGCAAAGAAATTTTAAAGGGTGTAAACCTTGAAGTAAAAGGTGGAGAAATCCACGCAATTATGGGACCTAACGGAACAGGTAAATCAACTTTATCTTCTGCAATTATGGGTCACCCAAAGTATGAAGTAACAGAAGGTAGCATCATCATTGACGGTGAAGATGTATTAGAAATGGAAGTAGACGAGCGCGCACAAGCGGGTCTATTCCTAGCAATGCAATATCCAAGTGAAATTAGCGGAGTAACAAACGCTGACTTCTTACGTTCTGCAATTAATGCACGTCGTGAAGAAGGCGATGAAATTTCTCTTATGAAATTTATCCGTACATTAGATAAAAACATGGAATTCCTAGAAATGGATCCAGAAATGGCACAACGTTACTTAAACGAAGGTTTCTCTGGTGGAGAGAAAAAGCGTAACGAAATTCTTCAATTAATGATGATTGAGCCAAAAATCGCAATCTTAGATGAAATCGACTCAGGTCTTGATATCGATGCATTAAAAGTTGTATCTAAAGGTATTAACCAAATGCGCGGCGAAGAGTTCGGTTGCCTAATGATTACGCATTACCAACGCTTATTAAACTACATCACTCCAGACTTCGTTCACGTTATGATGAACGGTCGTATCGTTAAATCTGGTGGCCCTGAGCTTGCACAACGTCTAGAAGCTGAAGGTTACGACTGGATTAAAAAAGAATTAGGTATTGAAGACGAAACAACAGAGCAAGAAGCGTAAGAGAGGAGCATAAACATGACAATCGGTACATTACCTTTCGATCAAGAAACAATCCGTCAACGCGCAAGCGAAGTAAACGAAGCTGCTTGGTTGACTGAGTTCCGCTTACAAGCTCTTGCAAAAGCAACAGAACTTCCAATGCCAACGCCTGATAAAACGAAAATTGAAAAATGGGACTTTATCGGAAAAGGCGACGCTGCTAAGCAAGAGCCTGTAAGTTCTTTAACAGAGCTTCCAGAAGCAGTGAAAAACTTAATCGATGAAAATAACAGCGTATTAGTGCAACGTACTGGTACAACTGCGTTCGTTTCTTTAGCAGACGAAGCAAAAGACAAAGGTGTTATTTTCACAGATATCGTAACAGCTGCAACAGAGCATGCTGAACTACTACAAAAGTATTTAATGAAAGACGGCGTGAAAGTAGACGAGCATCGTCTAACTGCACTTCATGCTGCATTAATCAACGGCGGTGCATTCGTATATGTTCCGAAAAACGTTGTTCTTGAAACTCCACTTCAAGCTGTATTCTTAGTAGACGGCGAAGAAGCTAACGTATATAACCATGTATTATTCGTAGCTGATGCGAACAGTACTGCAACTTATGTAGAAAACTATGTTGCAAATGAAAATGCTAAAGGTATTGCAAATATCGTAGCAGAAGTAATTGTGGAACAAGGCGCACAAGTGAAATTCGGTGCGGTTGATCTATTAGCAAAAGACGTAACAACTTACGTTAACCGCCGCGGTGTTGTTGGACGCGACGGCCGCATTGATTGGGCTCTAGGCCTTATGAATGATGGAAACACAATTTCAGAGAACGTTACGAACTTAATGGGCGACGGTTCATATGCTGATACGAAAACAGTAACAATTGGCCGTGGTAACCAAACACAAAACTTTACAACTAAAGTTGTTCACTTCGGTAAACACTCTGAAGGTTGGATTTTAAAACACGGTGTACAAAAAGATAGTGCAACATCTATCTTTAATGGAATTGGTAAGATTGAACACGGTGCATCTAAATCAAATGCACAACAATCTTCTCGCGTTCTTATGCTAGACGAAAAAGCTCGCGGTGATGCGAACCCAATTCTTTTAATTGATGAAGATGATGTTATGGCAGGTCACGCAGCTTCAGTAGGCCGCGTAGATCCGTACCAATTATACTACTTGATGAGCCGTGGTATTCCAAAACGCGAAGCAGAACGTTTAGTCATCCATGGATTCTTAGCACCTGTAGTTAATGAGCTTCCAATTGAAGGAGTAAAAGCACAGCTTGTTGAGGTAATTGAAAGGAAAGTTCGCTAATGAATATTCATGAAATACGCAAACAGTTTCCAATTCTTGATCAAAAAGTGAACGGCAAACAACTTGTTTATTTCGATAGTGCAGCAACTTCTCAAAAACCAATTCAAGTCATTGAAACGTTAGAACGTTACTATAAAGAATATAATTCTAACGTGCATCGCGGTGTTCATACGCTCGGTACGAAAGCTACCGACGCGTATGAAGGTGCACGTGAGAAAGTTCGCAAGTTTATTAACGCGAAATCAATGGAAGAGATTATTTTCACGCGCGGAACGACAACTGCATTAAATACAGTAGCAGCTAGCTATGGTCTTGAAAATGTAAAAGAGGGCGATGAAATCGTTATTTCTTACATGGAGCACCATAGTAACATCATTCCGTGGCAACAAGTTGCGAAGAAAACTGGTGCAACTTTGAAATACCTTCCGCTTCAACCAGACGGTACAATTTCTTTAGAAGATGTTCGTCAAACTGTTACACCGAATACAAAAATCGTTTCTATTATGCAAGTATCAAACGTACTTGGAACGATTAACCCTGTAAAAGAAATCGGAGCAATCGCACACGAAAACGGAGCAATTATGGTCGTTGATGGTGCACAAAGTACACCTCACATGAAAGTGGATGTACAAGATTTAAACTGTGATTTCTACGCATTATCTGCTCATAAGATGTGCGGACCTACAGGTATCGGCGTATTATATGGTAAGAAAGAATTGCTAAACAATATGGAGCCAATTGAATTTGGTGGTGAAATGATTGATTTCGTAGATTTACAAGAATCTACTTGGAAAGAGCTTCCGTGGAAGTTTGAAGCAGGTACACCGATTATCGGTAATGCAATCGGACTTGGTGCGGCAATTGATTTCCTAGAAGAAATCGGTCTTGATAATATTGAAAAGCATGAGCATGAATTAGCGCAATACGCTTTAGAAAGACTATCAGAAGTAGATGGCGTTACAATTTATGGTCCAAAGCATCGCGCTGGTCTTGTTACATTTAATATTGAAGACGTACATCCTCACGATGTAGCGACTGTATTAGATGTAGAAGGCATTGCAGTTCGCGCAGGACATCACTGTGCACAACCGCTTATGAAGTGGCTAAAAGCTTCTTCAACAGCACGTGCGAGCTTCTATTTATATAATACAAAAGAAGAAATTGATACATTTGTTGAATCGCTAATCAAGACAAAGGAGTATTTCACAAATGTCATTTAATAATTTAGATACGTTATATCGTCAAGTTATTATGGATCATTACAAAAATCCTCGTAACCATGGCGTGTTAGAAGATAGTGTTACCGTTAACTTGAACAATCCAACTTGCGGCGATCGTATTCAACTTACGATGAAAGTAGAAGAAGGTATTGTGCAAGAGGCGAAGTTTGAAGGCGAAGGATGTTCAATCTCAATGTCTTCAGCTTCAATGATGACACAAGCAGTAAAAGGTAAGAAAATTGAAGAAGCACTTCAGCTTTCGAAAATTTTCTCTGACATGATGCTAGGAAAAGAGTACGATGACAGCATCGATTTAGGAGATATTGAAGCATTACAAGGCGTATGCAAGTTCCCTGCACGTATTAAATGTGCAACATTAGCGTGGAAAGCGTTAGAAAAGGGCTTAAACGAAGATAAGTAATGTTAAAGGTTCCTAAAAATGAGGTTATCTAAGGAGGGACACACCAACATGGCGAAGCAACTGCCAGATATCGGCGATTACAAATATGGTTTCAAAGACAAAGACGTTTCGATTTTCCGTGCTGGACGCGGTTTAACAAAAGAGATCGTTGAAGAGATTTCACGTATGAAAGAAGAACCACAGTGGATGTTAGACTTCCGTTTAAAATCACTGGATAAGTTCTATGAAATGCCAATGCCACAATGGGGCGGCGACTTAAACGACTTAGATTTCGATGAAATTACGTACTACGTAAAACCATCTGAGAAATCTGAGAAGTCTTGGGATGAAGTACCTGATGAAATTAAAGCAACATTTGATAAATTAGGTATTCCAGAAGCTGAGCAAAAATATTTAGCTGGTGTATCTGCACAGTACGAATCTGAAGTTGTATACCACAACATGAAAGAAGACCTAGAAGCTCTAGGAATCGTCTTCAAAGATACAGATAGCGCATTAAAAGAGAACGAAGATATTTTCCGTGAGCATTTCGGAAAAGTAATTCCACCAACAGACAACAAATTCTCTGCATTAAACTCTGCAGTTTGGTCTGGTGGATCATTCATCTACGTTCCAAAAGGTATTAAAGTTGATACACCACTTCAAGCGTATTTCCGTATTAACTCTGAAAATATGGGACAATTCGAGCGTACGCTTATCATCGTAGACGAAGGCGCACACGTACACTACGTAGAAGGTTGTACAGCACCTGTTTACACTACTAACTCACTTCACAGTGCGGTAGTAGAAATCATCATTAAAAAAGATGCGTATTGCCGTTATACAACAATCCAAAACTGGGCGAACAACGTATACAACCTAGTTACAAAACGTGCGGTTTGTGAAGAAAACGCAACGATGGAATGGATTGACGGTAACATCGGTTCTAAATTAACGATGAAATACCCAGCAGTTATCTTAAAAGGCGAAGGCGCTCGTGGTTTAACATTATCAATCGCGATTGCTGGTAAAGGCCAACACCAAGATGCTGGTGCGAAAATGATTCACTTAGCACCAAACACGTCTTCAACAATCGTTTCTAAATCGATTGCGAAGCATGGTGGTAAAGTAACTTACCGTGGTATCGTACACTTCGGACCAAAAGCGAAAAACTCTCGCTCTAACATCGAGTGTGACACGTTAATCATGGATAACCAATCTACATCTGATACAATTCCTTACAACGAAATCAAAAACGATTACGTTTCACTTGAGCACGAAGCGAAAGTATCGAAAGTATCAGAAGAACAATTATTCTACCTAATGAGCCGCGGTATTTCTGAGCAAGAAGCTACAGAAATGATCGTAATGGGCTTCATCGAGCCATTCACTCGCGAACTTCCAATGGAATACGCAGTTGAAATGAACCGCCTAATCAAGTTTGAGATGGAAGGTTCTATTGGTTAATAGATAAAGTAGAAGCGCCCTGCTGTGCAGGGCGCTTTTTTGTTTTGCGGATTTGTCGTGGCTTGGGAGAGGATACCCGAGTGGGTGTTCAGCTAAATATATCAACGATTTTTCAAATATATCGATCATAAACGGGAATATATCAACGATTATTTCAATATATCAACGTTTCGACAAGGAATATCGATTTGTCGACAAGATAAGACAAAAGAAAATCCTCACATACCCCAAACATTTTATAAGAACAGAGAACGACTAGGTTTAAGACAAAGATACTGACAAATCCACTTGAACAACCACCCACTGAATTCTCTATTAAACTTTTTGACAAATCCACCCCTCCCTCCACTATCTGGAATTCTTTCCTGCATTAGCAAAAGTTTCTCATATGAAAAGGACAATCTTTTGCTTTTTCTCACAATGCGAGTACAATGTAAAATAGCAAGAAAAGACGAAAAGTATTTACAGGATTATTGTGTGCGCATAGCGTAAATGGCAGTAAGGAACTGAGAGGAGGTTTTTTCTCTGAATACAAATAAAGAAACAATCATCCACCTTTATCATACAAACGATATACATAGTCATTTTGAAAATTGGCCGCAAATTTCTCGGTTTGTTCTAGGGGAGAAAAAGCGAAGACAGGAAGCGGGAGAGACTGTTTTGACGGTTGATATCGGTGATCATGTGGATCGTTTTCATAGTATTTCGGAAGCGACAAATGGCCTTGGGAATACGAAGCTTTTAAATGAGGCGTTATATGATTATGTAACGATCGGAAATAATGAAGGCATTACGTTAGCGAAGGAGCATTTGAATCGTCTATATGATGATGCTGGATTTGAGGTGCTTGTCGCAAATTTATTTGAAAAAGAAGGGGTACGTCCAGCGTGGGCGAAACCTTATAAATTACATACGACGACAGATGGGATTATCATTGCTTTTATCGGATTAACGGTAGCTTATCCAGAGTTTTATCATATGCTTGATTGGCATATTGAAGATCCGCTTATCCATTTAGAGTCTATTTTAGAAGAAGTGAAAGATGAGGCACATATTACCGTTGTCCTATCTCACCTTGGAAAAAGTATGGATGAGTATATGGCAGAGCATTATGATATAGATGTTATTTTAGGTGCACATACGCATCATTTATTTGAGCGTGGTGTTCTACTGAACAATACTTTACTTTGCTGTTGTGAAAAGTGGGGACGTTACGTTGGCCACGTTCAGCTTACTGTGGATAAAGAGACGAAGAAGCTGTTGAAAAAAGACGGTAGAGCGATTAAGACGGAACGGTTAGGTGCTTATAGCGAGCCGTTATCCACAATTGAAATACTGCAGGAAGAAAGTAATCATATAATGGCAGAGCCTGTCGTTCATTTAAAAGAGTCATTACCGGTTGATTGGTTTCAGGAGACGCCGTTTTCTCATATGTTAGCAAGTGCGCTGAAAACATGGTGCGATGCAGAGATTGGCATGGTGAACGCCGGTGTACTTCTTGAAGGGCTAGAAGAGGGTGTTGTAACGCGCGGAGATATTCACAGAATTTGTCCACATCCAATTAATCCGTGTGCTTTGAAAGTTCCAGGAAAGATATTAAGAGAAGTTATTTTGAAAGCACGTAAACCGAACATGGAGAATCTTGAGGTGAAAGGATTCGGATTTCGGGGGAAAGTGATGGGGAAAATGATTTACGCTGGTGTAGAAGTCATTCCAGATACGATTCCTGGCAATAAAATTTTATTAGAAGATGTATTGATTAACGGCGAATCGCTGGAGTTAGACCGTATATATACGGTAGGAACAATCGATATGTTTACGTTTGGATACTTATACCCAGAGCTATCCACACTTTCTGGCAAACAATATTATATGCCAGAACTACTTAGAGATGTGTTAACGGATATGTTAATAACTCATACAACTTCCGTTAAACTATAGGCTAGTTAACTTGTAACACTCATTTTTCTCTTGTCATACAGATAAGAAAGAGAGGAGTGTGAACTATGGTTAATGTGGAGCCAATTATAATTGATAATTATACGTTTATTGCGGTTAGCGTGAAACTTCCAAAGACGAATTTGCTAGCTGTAATGAGCGATAAAGGATATATTATGTGTGGTGCATTAGATGTAGGTCTTTTAAATGAGAAATTAGGTGATCGAGGAATTATTGCTGGCCGTGCGGTTGGTGTAAGAACGATTGAACAACTTCTTGAAGCGCCACTAGAATCGGTAACGACTGGAGCTGAAGCGTTAGGCATTCCAGTAGGAACGATTGGAAAAGAAGCATTATTAAAAATGAGATAAGCATATATCGTCCCTCCTTCTTGCATAGAAATGATATAAGAAGGAGGTTTTTTTATGAGTATATTTCGCTCGAAAAACTCGCGGTTTCGAAGGGGACCTATTGCCTTTCGGTATATACTGCTTATGTCGTTTATTCTTTTTGTTATATTACTTACGCAAGGGTTGTGGATTGTGAATAATAGTATTCAGCCGACCTTAATTAAATATGGGGAAGTAGAGACACATAAAATGGCGACAGCAATTATGACGAAGGCGGTAAAGGATAGAATTAATGAAGGGTTCGATGTCGATTCATTAATGAAAGTACAGAATGATAAAAACGGAAAAGTATCCACAATTAATTTAAATACGAAGCAAGTAAATGAAATCGTAACGTCAACGACCACGTACATAGAAAAATATTTGCAACAAGTAGAACAAGGAAAGTTGAAGGAGCTAGGTATTTCTGAAAAAAACGGGGCGACTATGGCAGTTCCTTTTGGACGTGTAACTGATAATGCACTTCTTGGTAATATAGGACCAGATATTCCGATTCAGTTCACGCCAATTGGGCATGTGAATACAGATATTAAACAAAAAATTGAGCCGCATGGAATTAATACTACAGCGATTCAAATTGTTATGGAAATGGAAGTAACATTGCAAGTAATTATTCCATTTCATACGAAAGAGATAACTGTGAAACAAAATGTTCCGATTGCGACGCGTATCGTTCAAGGGGAAGTGCCTACGTATTATGGAAGCGGAAGTGTTGCTGTACCTGATAAAAAGAAAACAGATAGTTAGTTGCATATAAAGTGAAACTCGGCTGAGCCGGGCTGTTACTGGATAAAAAATAACCGTAGCAATGCAGCTACGGTTATCTTTTTGTATTTGCTCGTTCTTTGCGTTCCCAAAGGCTTAAATGCATGTATGGATCGAAGGCCCATTCTGTATAGCCATTGTCTTTATATATGCCAAAATGTAAGTGGGGTGGGAATTTTCCGGCTGTACCAGGAGGTCCATAACCAGTGCTACCAACAAATCCAATTACTTTTCCTGGCTCAACAATTTGTCCAAGCTGTATTTCTTTTGAGAACCCGCCTAAATGAGCGTAATAATGGTAATTGTTATGAAGGTCACGAATACCAATGCGCCATCCACCAAGGCGGTTCCAGCCTTTTGTTTCAATAATGCCATAGCAAGTCGATCTTACTGGCACGCCATATCCGGCGAAAATATCGGTTCCTTCATGAATTCGTCTTCCGCCAAAACTTCTTCCAGCGCCGAAAGTACTACGGTAGCTATGGTCACTACGAATCGGAAGAGGAAAAGCATTTCCTTCTAAATTAATACGTCCATAATGTTTATAAATTTGGGCGTACTCGCTAATTAAATCAACTGTTTTTGCACGTCTATAATATTCCCAAAGCATAATTTTAATACGGTCTTCTGACGTTCCTTGTTTCCTTAAAATAGTCGCTGCGGTATGCAGAAGATCACGGTCGCTATTTGCATTTGCAAATCCATCTTTGTCACCATCTAAACCTATTCCGCCAAATAGAGAAATTGTATGGGGGAGAGTATCGTTACTATTAACAGGTCCAGCCCATATTTCTGGTTTGAAATAAAGGGAAATGATGGCATCTGGTTTTTTTGGAATATCTTTTCTTACGCTCCGTATATTTCTTTCATATTGATCCATTGCAGCTAAGTAATACCATGGAATGCCTGAAGACTGCTCGGTTTCTTTATATAGTGCCATGCGCTTTTCGTATATGCTTTGCTGATTATCTTCACCGTAAGCGATGTTTTGGTGGAGAAGAAAACAAATAGAAAGCAAAAGAGAAATTTTTCGAAGCATGAAATAGACTCCTTTCACAACATCACTCTTTTTAGTGTGGGATATACGGAGTATTTCATTATAGGGAACGATTGGAAAAAATCTTAGAATCTTCATTTGAGCAAATCGCTTTCATACGTTAGAATAGATATGTTACATTGAAAGAAGCGAACACGGTAAACTATTTCATATTGTGCGGAGTTGATAACCATGACAAAACAAACAGAATATAAGCGCAAGCCCGAATGGTTGAAAATTAAGTTAAACACGAATGAAAACTATACAGGCTTAAAGAAAATGATGCGTTCTAAGAATCTTCATACCGTTTGTGAAGAGGCAAAATGTCCGAATATTCATGAATGCTGGGCTGTAAGAAAAACAGCAACATTTATGATTTTAGGTGCGGTTTGTACACGTGCTTGTCGTTTTTGTGCGGTTAAAACAGGCTTACCAACTGAGCTTGATTTACAAGAACCAGAACGCGTAGCAGATTCAGTAGTACAAATGGGCTTAAAGCACGTTGTTATAACAGCGGTTGCACGTGATGATTTAAAGGACGGCGGAGCAGCTGTTTTTGCTGAAACAGTACGAGCAGTACGTCGTAAAAACCCATTCACGTCTATCGAAGTATTACCATCTGATATGGCTGGGGTAGAAGAAAACTTAAAAATGTTAATGGATGCAAAACCAGATATTTTAAACCATAACATTGAAACAGTACGTCGATTATCTAACCGAGTTCGCGCTAGAGCAAAGTATGACCGTTCATTAGAGTTTTTACGTCGAGCAAAAGAAATGCAGCCTGATATTCCAACTAAATCGAGCATTATGGTCGGCTTAGGTGAAACAAGAGAAGATTTAATTGAAGCAATGGATGACTTACGTGCAAACAATGTGGATATTTTAACTCTTGGACAATATCTACAACCATCTAAGAAGCATTTACCAGTTATTAAATATTATCCACCAGCAGAATTTGCAGAGCTTAAAGAAATTGCACTTAGCAAAGGATTTAGCCACTGTGAAGCTGGCCCACTTGTGCGTTCTTCTTACCATGCGGACGAGCAAGTACGTTCTGCAAAAGAAAAAACAGCAGAAGCTAAATAATGAAAAAAGAGAGCTAACGATCAGCTCTCTTTTTGTTTGTACTCTAAAACGGTATTTGTACATGTTAATAAAATCTTTTTTAATTCTTCTGTGGATAATTCAATTGTAAATTCAGGTACACCAGGTGTAATTAAAATTTTATCGTACGTATAAACGGAACTGTCCACAATAATTGTTACTTCTTGTGAATAACCAAAAGGAGCTACACATCCTGGAGTACAGCCAGTTTCCATTCTTAGTTCATCAGGAGAACAGAGCGATAAGCGTTCTCCCGTTATTTCTTTCATCTCTCCGCGATTAAGCCGATTTCCTTCTAACGTAAAAAACACATAAAAATTTCCAGATGTTGATTTTAAAAATAAGCTTTTACTTGGAGTACCTTGTAAGCCAAGTCTTTCACGTACAATCCGATCTGTCTCATAATCGAGTACCGGTTCGTGTTCGAACTTTTCATAAGAAACATTTGTTTTATGTAGTAGAGCAAGTACGTCTTCGTACATATGAAATAATACCCCTTTCTATTGTTAGAACAGTCTCTTCTCGTGGCGTCAACTGAATGTTTTGGAAAGGGATATTACTTGGACGATGCTTCCCATAAGCGTGTTATGATACATTGTTCGTCGATTGTAATTTCGTAAATATCAGGATTCGTTAAATTTCTCCATTCATTAAAACCAATCGTATGATCAAAATGCTTTAAAATGAGTGTAAGTAAATTGCCATGTGTAACAAGTAGTGTTGTCGTATGGTTTAATTGTAAAACGTCTTGAATAAGCGATATGGCACGGTCTGTTGCTTGTTTTGTGGACTCTCCGCCTAAGAAGGCAATATCTATGTTCGTAAAAGTGGATTCTAGTTTTTGCATCCAATCATCCATTGGAACGTTGCTCAATATGCGTTCAGTTAATCGTTCATCTTCTTGGATAGATAAGTTAGCTTGGAGCGCATAGGGCCGAATGGAATCGATAGCTCGGACAAATGGGCTTGAAATAATATGATCGATTTGTAGAGTATTTTCTAAGAGGAATGTAGCAAGGGTATTTGCTTGGTCTTTTCCATCGGTCGTTAATTCAGCATCACATTCTTGCCCAGTTGCTGAACAATGTCGTATTAAAATAATTTTCTTCATAATTCATCCCCATCTTTCAAGTTGACGCTATATACTTCGACAAATGTGGAAATAATTCCTTTTTATTGGAAACAGCATATGGATTTAAATATGTGGAAAAGTAATGTGGATAATAAAAAATTGAGGTGCAATGATGAAAAAAATGATATGTATCGTATTCATTATTTGTTTTCTTGCGCAATTGTCCACAACATATGCAGAATCCAACCGAAAACTAAATTATCCAAGCAATCAAAATAAGTCATTTGTGAGTGAGGATGCTTTTTATAAACAGTTAGATAAGAAGATCTATAAAGAATACAAAAATGCAGCATATAGTGTTCGGAAAAAAATCTTATTTAAAGAAGTGCCTGATGAAGAATTTTCTTTCCTACAAAAAACAGCTGTCGGTTGTCGAAGTAGAGTGGTGCTTCAAGATTTTTTTGTTCACCCTGATCGCCAAGTTTATTTTTTCGCTTCTTTTACTCAAAATGAAGTAGAAGCGTTTCATAAGTACATCGTTATAGATGCAGAAACAAAGAGGGAGCTGCAAGAGGGCAAAAGTTATCATCCATATAAAAAATAAACCACCAATTTTGGTGGTTTATTTTTTACTCCGGTACACTCATTAATTTCTCTTTCATTTTGCGAATAAGAACGACAGCGCCAATTGTACACAGAAGTGTAATTCCTTCGGCAACGAAGATGTTGATTGTTTTTGTTTGGTAAAGTGCCGCGAAAAAGTCTACAAATGCGTGGAATAGTATAGCGTATACTAGGAAGATGTATTTCTTCTGTTTTACTGCGTATAAAACAAGCATTGTAAAGGCGATTTGAAGCACGAGTGCCATAATTCTTTCTAAGCTACCAAGGAAGTATAAGTAGGCAGGTTGCTGAATTAGCATGTCCTGTAAAATGCTGAGCTCGGGTTTTTGTTCAATCAGTCGAGCGAAGCTACCATCGTTAATAGAATTAGCAAAAATTAATGCTTGTAATGCAGAAAAACCGCCAATTAAAATAGATTCAATTCCGCCGTGACCAATTCCATAAGCGAAGCCATCTTTATATTCTAGATATTTTTTTAGTAAGAAGAAGAAGGCAACGAAGCGTCCTAATTCTTCAAAAATACCAGCAGTCAATCCGCCATAAATTGCGAAGACAAACGGATTTTCTAAAAATGGAGCGATTGTTGGATTACCGCGCATAAATAGGTGGAATGGTGTTTCAAGAATTTGGGTGAATCCGATAAAGATAAGAACACCAACGCCGACCACTTTCCAATTAATATTATATTTTTTACGGAAATAAACGAGTACGATAATTGGGACCAGAATCGAGACAATGAGTTGAAAAATGATGCTGGCAATTACAGTATTTGAAACCATACTTTCACCGCTTTCTAATATATGTACATATCTATTATGCATGAAATAGGGGAGAGATGAAACTTTTAGAAAGAAAATGAATTTACTTATTGACTCTAACGTTGCGTCATACTTTATCGTATGTACTAAGGGGGAGATACAAATGACAATGAGAGTAAAAGAAGTAGCTGATTTAGTTGGAATTAGTGTGCGCACACTGCATCATTACGATGAAATTGGGTTGTTAACCCCAGATGAGACGACAGAGTCTGGATATCGTCTGTATTCCAATGAAAATTTAGAGACATTGCAGCAAATTTTGTTTTTTAAAGAGCTTGGCTTCCCTTTGAAGAAAATTAAAGAGATTATCATGAGTCCATCATTTGATCGCGAAGAGGCACTACAGCTTCATAAGAAGATGCTTCTTGAAAAGCGTGCCAGATTAGATAAGGTGATTGCGACGATTGATAAAACAATTCAGCATACAAAAGGAGAGATTGAAATGACGAATAAAGAGAAATTTGAAGGATTCGATTTCAGCCATAACCCATATGAAGAAGAAGCACGTGAAAAATGGGGAGATGCAGCTGTAGATAAAGCGAATGAATATGCAAAAGGTATGTCAAAAGAGAACCAAGAGGAGTTTAATGCTATTTATAGAAATTTAGCAACGCTTAGACACGATGCACCAGATTCTAAAGAGGCGCAGGCAGCTATTAAAGTATGGTACGATTACTTGCAAAACTTCGGTGAATATTCGTTAGATGCTTTTAAAGGACTCGGTCAAATGTACGTCGCTGATGAGCGCTTCACGAAAAATATCGATAAGTTTGGTGAGGGGTTAGCGCAGTTTATGTGTGATGCGATGGAGGTTTATGCGGATCGTAATAAAAAATAAAAAGTAAAACAGGTGGAGATTTTCTCCACCTGTTTTACTTTTTAATCATATCATTCAAAGTCTGATCTCCCGTATTGTTCAAATGAGGATTTTTACTCATTTCTCGTTTTAACATATCGAGGCTTTGTGTATATTCTGTATCATTTAATGCGCCAGATTGAAGCCCTTGAATTTGAGAAATCAACTTTTGGTCTGTTGATACATATGCTTTATAATAGCGAGGGACGATGGACAAAGCAGTTTTATATACTTGATCTGCTACAAGTTTCGGATCCGTTGTGTTTGCACGGTATACAACGAACACTTCATCATCAGTAACGAGTGTAGCAGCGTTTGTAACGTCAGGAAGTTTGACTGTCATGCTTGTAATCATTTCAGCGACCTTCTCGCGATTAATGGCCCCTACTTGTTTGTTAGATACTTCATGTTTTTGTTTAGATGAATAACCGACTCTTGTGAGCCTTGTATTTGTATTTTCTGTATGATACATGTCGTTTTTATTGGAAACAAGAACACGGCTTCCTTCTTCGCGCTCCATTTCGGCTTTATTATTTGTTTGGCAGCCTGCAAATAAGGAAAGAGTGAGAAGGGAAAGTAAAATTTGTTTTTTCACGATGTATCACCTCCTTCTCCATAGCATGTACTAATTTGCAATTTTTTGTATTTGAAATTGTTGGTTGTTATGCTTTGTGATACGATAAAAAGAAGAATGCTTAGAGAGGAAGTTAATGATGGAGCAAAAGCAAGAGCAAGAGATTCATGCTACGGTGAGCATTAATAATGTTCAGTACGAAGTAATTAAAAACTTTCGTGACGGTTTTAGTGAAGAAGCATTTAAAGAGCGCTATGCAGAAATTTTAAATAAATATGATTATATCGTTGGAGACTGGGGATATGAGCAACTTAGACTGCGAGGATTCTTTGATGATAGTAACCAACGTGCGACATATGATACGAAAATTAGTACGTTAACGGAGTATTTATACGAGTACTGTAACTTCGGTTGTGCACACTTCGTATTACGAAAAGTGAAGAAATAAAAAAATCCTCTTACAATTGTAAGAGGATTTTTTACATATTCTCGCTTATAAACAAATCGAGATATGATCGCCTTCAGAAAGTATTGCATTTGGTTTCATTTGTTGTCCATTTAATTGAATATCCCCATTTTTAATTTTATCCACAATGCGTGTACGGCTCCAGTCGGAAATATATGTGGATAAGGCTTTATCAATGCGGTGGGAACCGAAAACGATATCTAATACAATCGTGATTTCAGCTACGCCACTTTCTTTATGTTGCGTAATAGAAATCGTAGTACTTGTTTCTGTTTGATCTTGCTGAGTCATATCGATCGTTTCAACGTGATCAGTAAATGATTTATAAATACGCAGTTTTTGATTCCACGTATGATCTTTCGAACATTTATAAATGGCAAAGCGGTATATGTTTTTTCCATTGGCGTTATGCCTACGAATATTCGTATCAGTAAATAGGGTAGTACGTCCGCAATTTTTACAATATTTTTCGATTGTGTGTTGCTGATTTTCATATAAACTCCAAGAAAGTTGTACTTTCTGCATTTTCCTTCACCTCTTATAGTAGTGGCAAAGAAACGTAATACAGCTATTTGGATGTCTTGTAGTATGAAGACATGAGAAAAAGACAAAAATAAAAGGAGGTTCCCCAAAGAGGAACCTCCGTAAACATCATACTACAGATGCAATACGTTCCTTTGTAATGGGAATGGGCAGACTACTCCCTTGAAAAAGCGTGGTGCTTTTTTGAGAGTAATGCTATCCAATTGCTGGTCCATTACAAAGTAAATGTTGGCATACGTAGATAACGTCCTTTCTATCCAAATAGATTTATTCTTCATTATAACATATAATACTGAAAATTCGGAATAATAAAGGCGAAAAAACACCAGCTAAAATAGCTGGTGCATACGATAAATTATATAAGTTCAAATAAAAATGAGCGTAATTCTTCTGCAATTTCTTCAGTCATAGAAAATGCGTGCTCTAAGTAGCCTGGTTCGTTTAAATCGTCAGCACCGATAATTGCAAATTTATTACTTTGCATATCAAGTACAATTGTTTTACCGTAATGACGATCGGAGTATAAAAGCGCTAAATCGTGACGCTCATTTTCTCCCATAAAGCTAACGAAACGAGTTTTTGTAGCGACAGTGTCGTCGTACAGAAAGAAACGTTCTTCCATACACATGGCTCCTTTATTAAATATCTAAGTTTAAGTGTGGTTTATGATCTAAATGGTGATGTGTTTTAATGAATCGTACTGTTCTTGTTTTGTAACGCATTACGATAGAGTATGTTTCAGCTAAATCTCCGCCAAGGAATTTAACACCGTCTAATAACTCACCAGCAGATACACCAGTTGCTGAGAAGATTGCATCATCCCCAGATACTAAGTCATCTAACATAAGAAGTTGACGAGGGTCTTCTAATCCCATTTCACGACAACGAGCTTCTTCTTCTTCGTTCATTGGAACTAAGCGAGCTTGCATTTCACCTTCAAGGCACTTTAATGCTGCTGCAGAAATAACACCTTCTGGAGCTCCGCCAATACCTACGAATAAGTCGATACCCGTTCCAGGTAGTGCTGTTGCGATTGACGCACCAACATCACCGTCACCAAATAATTTTACGCGTGCACCTTTTGCACGAACACGGTCAATAATATCTTGATGACGCTCACGTTCTTGAACGATAACCGTTAGGTCACGAATCTTTTTATTGTTAGCTTCTGCTACAATTTCAATTGTTTTTTCAATTGGATCATCTAAGCTAATTTTACCAGCTGCTTTTGGACCAACCGCGATTTTTTCCATGTACATATCAGGAGCATGAAGAAGGTTCCCTTTGTCTGCGATTGCAATAACTGCCATTGCATTTGCAAGACCTTTTGCAACGATGTTTGTACCTTCTAATGGATCAACGGCGATGTCTACTTCCGGACCGTTACCTGTTCCTAGTTCTTCACCAATATACAACATCGGTGCTTCATCAAGTTCTCCCTCACCAATTACAACTGTACCTGCCATGTTTACTGAATCGAACATATCACGCATTGCTGTAGTTGCTGCATCATCTGCTTCATTTTTCTTTCCGCGGCCCATCCACTGTGCGGATGCTAAGGCTGCTGCTTCTGTTACACGGACAATTTCTAGTGCGAGTTCACGTTCCAAGATTCCATTCCTCCAATTTCAAAAATCATACAAATATAACTATAACAAATAACGGAGAAAAGGTGAATTCGAAAAATTGTCGATTTTTTCAGAAGAAAGCGTTACAATTAAAATGTAAATGCTTTAATTTCCAGGTAGGTGACATTCATGTATTTTGTAGACAGAAAGAAAATAGAACAAATGCTAGTATGTTTAGAACGAGCAACAAGTACATTTCAAGAGAAAAAGATATATGAAACCGAGTTTGAATTTTACGCATTAGAGCGCATAGCCCATCTGACTATTGATACTGTATTAGATGTAGGAAATGCGATGATTGATGGATTTATTATGCGCGATCCAGGAAGCTATGAAGATATTATTGATATTTTAATGGACGAGCGAGTGATAAGTGAAGAAGATGGACAAGGGATGAAAGAAATTATCCTTCTTCGAAAGATGCTTACGCAAGATTATATTCAAATGAATCATGACGAATTATATAAGACGATTCAAAAACATATTGCAGTGGTAGAAAAATACCCAGCAAATATTCGCAGTTATTTAGAAAAGGAATTAGGACCTGTATCTGCATTTGTACCAGAATAATTATGCTTATAAGATCCCCAGAGAATGCCTTTTGGGGATCTTATATTGTATGTGAGAAAGAAAAGGGAGAAGGGTGAAGTATGGGGGAAGCACGTACTACGAAAGACGAGATTGTACAATTGTTGAAAGTAAAGGGAGAGCACACAGTAGCTGAACTAGCTGATGTTTTAGAGATTACAGAAATGGCAATCAGAAGACATTTAAGTAATCTTGAGAAAGACGGACTCATTTATTCTAAGATGGTAAGGCAACATGTCGGAAGACCAACTTATTTGTATGGATTAAGTGAAAAGGGAGAAGATACATTCCCGAAAGAATATAAGCAATTTGCGATTGATATGTTAGAAGATTTAGCTCGAATGGGCGATGAAAAAATACTTCGTTACGTTTTAAAAGAGAGAACGAAGCGAATGGAAGAACAGTTGCAAAAGAGAGTAAGTAATCAAAAGAATTTAGCATATAAAGTGCAAGAGATAGCAGCTATGCAAGAGAAAAATGGTTATATGGTTCAAATAAAGAGAGATGGAGAGAACTCTTTCGTAATTGAAAAACAAAACTGTCCATTAAAAGAAATTGCAGAGAGATTCCCGCAAGTATGTGAAGATGAAAAAGAGATGTATAATCGTTTATTTACGAACGCAGAAGTGAAAACGCTAGCAAACATGTGCGAGGGCGATTGTAGTTGTTCTTACCAAATAAAAGAGAAAAAATGAACGTTATGGGGCGCTTTAAGGTAAAGCGTTTTTTTCTTTGGAAAAAGCGGGTAATATAAGAGTGGTATGATAGGTGAGAACGTTAGCATAGAAGGAGAGACATAATGATGTATAAAGGTTACTTAATTGACTTAGACGGTACGATGTATCGCGGAGAAGAACAAATTGAAGAAGCGAGCGACTTCGTAAAAGCTTTAGGAGAGCGCGGCATTCCTTATTTATTCGTTACGAATAACTCAACGCGTAAACCAGAACAAGTGGCAGAAAAACTTGTTCGTTTCGATATTCCAGCGAAAGCAGAGCAAGTATTCACAACGAGTATGGCGACTGCGAACTTCATTTATGAACGTAAACAAGATGCAACTGTATATATGATTGGTGAAGAAGGCTTACACGATGCACTTGTGGAAAAAGGATTTGAACTTGTGGATGAAAATCCTGATTTCGTTGTTGTTGGTTTAGATCGTGACATCACATATGAAAAGTTAGCAAAAGCGTGTCTTGCTGTGCGTAACGGCGCAACGTTTATTTCCACAAATGGGGACATTGCCATCCCAACTGAGCGCGGGTTATTACCAGGTAACGGTTCATTAACATCGGTTGTAGCAGTATCGACAGGTGTGGATCCAATCTTTATCGGAAAACCAGAATCAATCATTATGGAACAAGCTTTAAAAGTTCTTGGTATAGGAAAAGATGAAGCATTAATGGTTGGGGATAACTATGATACAGACATTTTAGCAGGAGTAAATGCTGGTATGCATACGCTTCTTGTCCACACTGGAGTCACAACTGTGGAGAAGTTAACAGAATACGAAGTTCAACCGACGCAAGTTGTGCATAACTTGACGGAGTGGATTGAGAAGATGTAATGAAAAAAGCTGTTCCAAACTTTGGAACAGCTTTTTTTATTTCGTTGTGACTAGTGTCGATTTTTGTCGGTAAGTCGATATATTTGAAAAATCGCCGATATAATCTGAGTTACGCCGATATATTTAGAAAATCGCTGATATAATCTGAGTTGCGCTGATATATTAAAAAAATCGCTGATATAATTTTATTAGAATGCACGATTCACAACGTCTTTTACTTCTTCAAGATATTGTTTACGCACATCATTATCCACAGAAGGGACACTTGTATAGAATGTATGCTCAAGTGTTTCAATACCTGTGAATTCAAAAATACCAACATCCGCTGTTTTCTTCATTGCGTCAAACATGCCGCCTGCTGTGTATGCTTCTTTCGTATTTCCCATTGTAGATAATAACAATCCTTTTTTACCGCGTAATAACTTTTCAATACCGTTTTCACCGTAAGCATAAGCGAATCCGTGGCTAAATACACGGTCAACGTATCCTTTTAAAATAGCAGGAAGTCCCGCCCACCACACTGGATAAATAAATGTAATGCTATCCGCCCAAGAGATATGCTCTTGCTCTTCTTTAATATCTTCTGGTGTATTTCCTTGAGAAAATGAGATGAAATCGGAAGCGCCTAATACTGGATTGAAGTTTAATTCGTATAGATCGCGAACGCGTAATTCATGACCTTTTTCTTCTAATTCACGTTTTACCGTTTCTAAAATCGCATGGTTGAAGCTTTCTGTATTTGGGTGTGCATAAACGATTACATGTTTCATTGTTCTTCCTCCTATTTGTGGATATGTGAATAGCTATTTATATATCTGTAACTATTATGGTTACTACTTTTATAGAAGTCAAGTAATACATATGTATGTATAAAAAGACGCTCGAAAATCGCCTTTTTATACCCCGCTCATACAAAGTACAAAGAAGACGAATAAAATGATAACAATACCAATGCCAAAGTTAAATACGAGAGTACTATCCATATATGTAGCCTCCTTGTTTGAAAGTAAAAAGCACTCTAGTTAAGAGTGCTTTTTTATTTTGAATCTACTTTATAACTTTTAGAAAGTGATTCATGCGTGTAATGATTTACATTATTTTATGTATTTATACTTTGAAATGAGTAAGTCCTTGTTGGATATAGAAAAAAAGACACTCGTTCGAGTGTCTTTTAAGATGACAAAATGTGCCAATTGCTTGAGGTTGATAAGACGCTAATTTCCGTGTTAACGCCTTTTCTTTAATCAAGAAGTGTAGCAACAGCGATTCAAATAAATTGTACCATCTGTTTAATCGCGGTGCGTATGCAATTGTGCATATTATGATCATGAGGTAGGTAATGAACTGTGAATAATTTGAAGTGATTTATTTACGATTTCTTCTGCGGCATATATGCCGATTGCGTCTGTTTTTAAAATATGGGGTTGTAAGTTATCATGCATTGCCCCTAACTCACCATGAAGTGGTGCGAAGGCATGGTTCGCCTTTTCAAGCATGCATAAATCAAGTAAAGAATCCCCAGCTGTAATAATCGTATCTATTTGCAAAATTTCTTTTATATATTGCACGGCGTCCCATTTATTAATTGGTTTTGGTACAAAGTATAGCTTTCTACCTTGAAGTGAATGATTCCAGCCTTGTTTGTCTAACCAGGAAGTGAAGGATGATAATTCATCATAAGGAATGTTCTCCCGTTTAATAATGCAATAATGGAATAGATCATCAGCTGTTTTTTGTGATATAACCCAATCTTTATGAGCTATTTGTCCAAATTCCTTTAGTATGTCGTTTCTCTCTATACATTCAACCGATAGTCTTTCTTTTACTGTCCTGTTCCAAGTACCATCTTGTTTCCCGTTATGAAGGATATTGCCGCCGTTACTTGTAATGGCGTATTCGGGAATGATTTCGTTTTGGAATAAAGCAATACGCTGAAACTGCTCAATAGTTCTTGTTGTAACTGGGATGAAATGTGAGTGCAGTTGTAATTTTTTTAGTAGTGAAATGGTTTTATGTGATATGAAAGAAATTTCTTTTCCATCTAAAGTTTCAATGAGTTGAATTGATTCATCTTCTATAGGGGCACGAAACGATTTCCGGGAATAAATAAGCGTTTGATCAAGATCACTGGCGAAAATCATATTGTTTCCCTCCTAAGAGGCTTAATGAGCCCACAACATGAATAAGCCATATTCTCATAGATTTCAATAGGGACATTCTTTTCTTTAGCGAGAAGTAAAATATGCTTTAAATCGGGATTGTTTTGCTGGCGTATTAAAATTTTCCACGGTATTCTCCGGAGTAATACGCGAGTTGTTTCACCGACTCCTGGCTTAATTAAGTTAATATCGTCAATTTTAAAGTGATTTTGGATAGACTGTATATCTTTTAATCCTTGCCAAGATGGATCAGTGTAAGTTGAAGTAATATAACGTAATTGATTATCTATATGAGAATGAACAGAAGGGAATAAATCTGTTACCTCATCAACGAAGAAATTTGATAAATCTTCTTGCTCTAGCTCTTTATAATATTTAACACCATGAAAATCTTTTGGACCGATATAGGTGTCATTTAGTACAGTGCGGCTAATTAGTCCAGAGACTGTTGCATTTAAGCAAGCGCTAGGAATAAGAAAATCTTCACGTGTACCGTAAATTGAAGTACAGTAACCGGGATCAGCAAGCACAGCCATACAATGAGAAATGTGTGTATTATTTCGTTCGTTAAATGTGTGTACTGCATATTCTAATTCTTTTTTTATTGCACCTTTTCCAGTCCACCCATCAATGAATTGAATTGTTTCTTTAGGGTGATGTTCCAAAATATAATGGAGTGCATTTTCATCAATACCGCGTCCGCGAACAATAGAAATACAATAGTGAGGTACATCAAGGTTGTATTGATAGCGTATGTAGCGTTTGATAAGAATGCCAATAGGTGTACCAGCACGAGCTAATGAAATGAGGACAAGGTTAGTTCCTTTAGTTTGTATAATCTGTTCGGCGACAACTCCAACAGCAATGGCTAGTTTGTGTTTGTATTGTTGCAGGGAAGAAAAGAATAAATCCATATACGCTTTAGATGGTTTATATTCCATTGGTAACATTTCGGAATAATGTGTGCCAGCTTGAATTGCTTGTTCTCTAGTTTCCGTGGAACTTTCTTTCATTAAATCACTAATATCTTTTAATAGAAAAATAGCATCATTTGGATTGTAACTACTAATATGAGAATTTACTTTTACCATAATTATCAACCTTCCTTTTCTATGCTATTTGAAAATGAGACGATATGAATAAAGGGAATAACTGTTTGTAACTGCTGTAGAAGAGGAAACAGGGCTTCTTCTCCTAAATCACGCTCAATAAAAACAAATACTTCATCGTAATCATGAGGTGAAATATTATAAAAGTAATTTGTAATAGTAGAATCTTCAGGACTTGGATATGAGAAATGATTATGAATGGCATAGTTCACATCATTTGAAACAGGATGGATAGGGCTTCTTGTTGTAGATTGATATAAAATATTTTCACCCATTTCAGCAGCAATTTTCATTGGGATATACATAAATTCACCCGTTCCGAGACAGAGTGTTCGTTTTCCAATTCTTTCTCTTTTTAAAGTTTTTCCCGCTTCTTTAGCGAAAGAAAGAATGGGCTTTTGTTCATATGCTGAAATGCCAAATCGCCCAGTATATTTTATATAATTTGATGTATAGGGTGATTTTGGGCAGGTAAGGGTATGCTTTTTGAAATCAGGTTTTGTTTCTTTAATTTGAATATCTGTTTTTGCAATATTTAATGGTTGGCCAGTTGTATGAATACTGCCTTCTAATAAAGAAATAACATGAATCTTAATTTGAAGTTCTTCTTCTAATTGTTTAAATTGTTTTCTATTAGTATGAGAACGCCAGTCTAATAAAGAAGCAATTATATATTCTTCTCTTGGGAATTTATTTTGAATAGATCTAATAATATTTAATGCTGTTTTTCCTGTTGTCATCTCATCATCTACGAGAACAATTGGATTGTTGTTTTGAAAAAAACTTTCATCTACATAACAACGGTGCGATGTTGCATGAGAATGTTCTTCCTCAAATGTAATGACAGATTCTAGGTGGGGTATCGATTCCCTAGTTGTATGCACATACTTTGCATTTTGAAAGCATTGAAACATAGAATGACCAAGTGCTGTCGCTGTTTCAGCGAATCCGATGAACAAAACTTCTTCTTGCAGAGGATATTGATAACGAAATACTTCCTCTGGGATTTCATGAATTTCTAATGAAATGAGATTTAAAATTTCTTTTTGAAATGGATGAGAAGTATTATGTAGCATTTCCATATATCTTGCAGCGAGAGCAAATCCACTTGATAGAGAGACTGCAGGTTTAATAGGAAGATGCTTTCCAAGGATTGTACTCACAAATAAAAAACTACGTTTCTTATTTATTCTCGCAGCCATTTGAAACAGATTGTCTAGCGCTAAATTATATGGATTATCACGTACTTCTACATGAACTTGTATATTATTTAAAACGTTATACGTGTTGCTTTGCGTTTGTAATAAGGAGATCGGTGAATTGTTTGTTTTCATGTAGCACCCCGTAAATATTAGATTTTAAAATGGTTTTGCGAGCCCAGCCATAATGAGGTTTTACTTCATTCATTTTGTTAGAAAAGCTGCTTTTTAGCACTCCATTATACGTATCTGCATTTTGTAAAATGGATCTCGCATCTAAATAATCTTCCATTGTGACAATATGCATTGCCTGTACAACTTTAATATGAGATGGGTGAATAACTGTCTTACCGATTAATCCATTTGCATGGTCGAGTGATACCTCTTGGATGAGCCCTTCTTCATAATCATTAGAAAAATATTCCCATACACATCCTGAAATAATATATTCATTTGTTGCCCTTGAGAAAACGTTAATAATGTCCGAAATACAATCACGAACAACAGTAATATGATAGATAGGTGTGTATTTATTACGCCGAATACTAAATATACTTGAAAAGTCAGTAGCACCAATACGTACATTTAAGATGTGATCACGATAGGAGTCTAGTAAATCCTTTATTTGTAATAATGATTCTATCCGTGTTTCTTTATACATAATTTCTGGTGATTCTAAAATCGGCATTCCATAAAGTGATAATGAGTATAACTCGTTTATATATGCAAGCTGATTGATATAAGCCTTTCCATTAATCGGTGTGAATTTTGGAAAGACAAAACCACATAAACAATGAACAGCACTACCTAATTCAGTAACAATTGTCTTCATTTGACTTGGCTGTCGAACTCTAATAAAAAGAAGTGGGATGTCTGCTTGATTTAGTATGTTGGCACTGACTAAGTTGGCGATTTGCTGTATTTGAACGACGATGTTTTGCTCTGCAAGTTTTACTTCTTCATCGCTGATAGCGTCCTCTAGACAAAGAATAATTGAGGTAGCATCCACATGTTTCTTTCTAATTATATCTTCCGCAATCGTTTCTTTCGTGCCAGGAGTATATAGTGTGGCGCCTAGTGCGTAAGCTAGTTGTTCTTTCCCTATATTTTTTGAAAAACTAAGAGGTTCTTTATAGAAAAAATTTTGCCGTTCTTCTAAGGAGAGGTAAGAAAAGTAATTCAAATTGTCACCACCTTATTTGTAATGATTCTGTTTAATCGTAACATAATAAGAAAAATCTTCCATAAAAATGAAGCGAGAAATTAAAAAAATATATTGAGAAAGATGAATTATAAGATGAATATCGAATATTGTTAATAGAAATATAATAGGGGGAAAGAGAAAGTGGATATACATAAGTTAACAGAGGAAGAAGCAAATGAGATAAATACGTGGACGTACGAGGAACCATATAGTTTATATAGTTTTTCAGGCGAGAAAGAAGTAATAGAAGAGCTATTAGATGGAACGTATTATGGCTGTTGTGTCGATCAAGGAGAGTTCATCGGCTATTTTTGTTTTGGAGAAAATGCACAAGTACCAGGTGGAAGAGATGCTAATTTATATGGTGGAGAAGATGTGATTGATATCGGACTTGGTATGAAGCCGGCGTTAACTGGGAAAGGAATGGGGAAAGAATTTTTCCAAGCTGGAATAGCGTTTGCCACGAAAGAGTTTAACGCAAAAATGTTTCGATTAAGTGTAGCAACATTTAATACAAGAGCGATTACGCTATATAAAAATATCGGATTTAAGCAAGGGCCTATTTTTTTGAGTCGCGGAAGAGAATTTATGCTTATGGAATACGAAAGACCGTCAGCATGAAACTGACGGTCTAGAAAACATTATTATTCCGAGTGATCAGCTCGGTGCGCTAAACGGCTTGAGGCAGCGGCAGCAATTCCGCCAACGATATCGTCAAGGAACGTGTGCACTTTTCCAGTTGATTTATCATTTAAGTATTCTAAAATACCAGGTTTTAATTTATCGATATATCCAAAGTTCGTGAAACCGATAGATCCGTATACATTCACGATAGAAAGTGCGATAACTTCATCAATTCCGTATAAGCCTTCATCACGTTTTACAATATCTTGTAACGGCTCACTTAGCATTCCCTTTTCAGCAAGGACATCAAGCTCGATACCAGTAATCAGTGCGTTTTGTACTTCACGTTTTGATAGTACACGTTCTACATTGTAACGGCATTCTGACATCTCTAAATTTGGATGATATTTTTTTTGAAGAAAATGAACAAGTTCAGCAATATCGTCAATTGTTACACCGCGTTCTTGTAATAGTTGTAATGCTCTTTCTTGTAGTTGATTTGATTCTTTCATGTTTATCACCTTTTTTTCTTTTTAGTATTTGTATACGTTTCGTTGCTTTATCATGTGCATAGGAATGAAAGGCGAGCACAAGCTCATATATATAAAGAAAAACCATAGGTGGCGACTGCGATGATTCAGCATATTTATGAGCATTATCACATGCATGTTAAAGAATTAATCCCCCTTGGCCCCTATAAAAGCTTTTGGATTCGCAACAAAATTTATGTACTTGTTCCAATTGGAGAAATGGAGGAAGAAGTACTTGTAGAGATGAAAAAGCTCAGTGATTATATGAACCAGCAAGGGGATATAACTGTAGCGACTTTCGTTCCGACTATACACGGCTACTATGTAAGTGAGATAGAAGAACAAAATTACTGCTTATTAAAAGGTATGCGCACGTTAGAACGACATGCTATGTCATTAGGAAATGAGCTTTCTATATTCCATAAACGAGGTGCATTCTTTCCAGAAGAAATTGAGCAATTAAGCCGTATTGGTGAATGGAAAGCGTTATGGGAAAAAAGGCTCGATCAATTAGAAAAGTTTTGGCAATCACAAGTGATGAACCACCCTTCAGATGTATTCGATCAATTGTTTATTGAATCCTTCCCGTATTACTTAGGAGTTGCAGAAAATGCAATTCAATATGTTGTTGATACAGAAATGGATGATACGCCGCAACTAACGGATGCAGCAACAATTTGCCAAGAACGATTCACACCTTTATTATGGCATCAAACGAAGCGTCTCAAACTCCCTTTTGATTGGGTGTATGATCACCCAACTCGAGATATAGCAGAATGGATTCGCTATATGATGATTGAAAAAAAGAAAGACTGGGATCAAACAATCGTTCAATTTGTTACAGATTATGAACGAAATTACTCGCTGTCCTCATTTGGTTGGCGCTTATTATTTGCAAGGCTCCTGTTCCCGCTTCACTATTTTGAAACGGTCGAACGATATTACCAAACTGGAAACGAAGAACAAAAAAGCATATATAGAGATCGCTTAGAAGCCATTTTACACGATGTGAACCGCTCAGAGCAATTTATAAAGCATTTTTATGGCTCACTTCGTTTACCAGTAGATAAGCTCGGGATTAGAAAATTAGATTGGCTATCTTAAAAATATAAAAAAGAGACCGAGTGAGGTCTCTTTTTTATATACCACAATTTTATGTAATACATTATGCCCCTACCTGCTGATCTGTACATATATTTAAAACGAATTGATGCCTTTCGAGCTTTTCATTTACTTTACCTAATAATTCTTGCTGGATTTCTTTAAATAAAAATTGATAGCTTGTATTCCATGTTGGTATAACGGATGAAAGGCCTAATAAATACTCTTTTTTCTTTTCTAGTTCTTGAATTGTTACAAAAGTGTTCCCCATTTTTGGCATTTGTCGTCCCCCTATGTTTTTTTACTGTATATGTGTGAACGATTCACTATATAATATTAATTATCGCATTTTTTGAGAGGGATTTCCAATTTTGTTTTATGATGTTAACGGATAAATGTGATTTGAATAAAAAAAGGAGACCAAATTTGGTCTCCTTTTAGAAGGCGATTCTGAGCGAGCCGCTTCCGCTTTTAGATTAATATCTAGCTCCAGCGGCTAGAACAGTCGGCCATTTCGCGCCTTCCTGTGAGGCAAAAAGCGCCTCTTCGTCAGGAGCTCCAATGACCTCCTGTTCTGAACGAGCCGCTTCCGCTTTTAATTAAAATACTTGTTCTACTTCGATAACGCCTGGTACTTCTTCAAGTAACGCGCGCTCGATACCAGCTTTTAGTGTGATTGTAGAACTTGGGCAGCTTCCGCATGCACCCATAAGGCGTAGTTTTACGATACCTTCTTCAATGTCTACTAATTCAACGTCTCCGCCATCGCGAAGTAAGAATGGACGTAATTTATCTAATACTTCTAATACTTGTTCTTGCATATGTGGGTTTTCCATTTTTATCGACTCCTTTCATCAGTTTTATTATAATCAAGATAGAGGGGAAAATCTATTTTTTCTCTTCTTGTTTTATTGTCGAAATATTGTATCGTGTTTTTTCAGTATAGGGGTATGGAATAAGTTTGTAAAATGATGTGCTTATGTAATAAGACATCTGAATATACTGTTGGGACAAGAAGTGGGGGAGAAGAAATGGTTAATGTTCAAGTGTATGGGACGAAAGTAATTTGTGCGAGCTGCGTCGGAATGCCATCTTCAACAGAAACGTTTGAATGGTTACAAGCGGCAATTGGTCGTAAATATGAAGGACAAGAAAATAAATTTAATTTCGAGTATATTGATTTCCAAGAAGAACAAGAAGATGCAGATAAAAAAGCATTCGCAGAGCGCGTAGTGGAAGAAGATTTATTTTATCCGGTCGTTCTTGTAAATGGAGAAATTGTTGGAGAAGGAAATCCTCGTTTGAAGGATGTTTATGAAGAAATCGAGAAATATTTATAAAACAAGAAGTCTTTGCGAATTTGCAAAGGCTTTTTTTATTGGAGGGATAGATATGAAAAATGGAGTGAAGCATGCGTTACCAACGGAAGTACAACAGTTAATGGAGCGGTACACAGTAGAATTAAAAGAAATTTTTTTAGATGAAAAAATAGTAGGGGTATATATTTACGGCTCCATCGCACTTGGTGCATTTTATGCAGAAACGAGCGATGTTGATTTTGTTACAGTGATAAATGATTCCGTGAATGAAGCTGAAAAACAGCAGCTTGTGGAACTACATAAGAAACTTAGTGATAATACGCTAGGTAAAAGAATGGACGGTATGTATATTCCGCTTGCTGACTTAGGGAAATACAATGATGAAATGAACGAGTACGTGTATTGTGCAGATGGTAAAGCTAATGTTGGTCATTGGGACATTAATGCGGTCACATGGTGGACGTTGAAAAATCAAGGCATTACAGTTACAGGAAAAGAAGCAGAAGATCTTCCGCTGCAAATACAATGGAATGATGTAGTAAATACGATGAAATACAACGTAGAACAGTACTGGAGTGAAAAGGTGAAGAAGCCATATTTATTTTTTATAGAAGAGTGGGTAGAATCTGCTGTCGTTACGATGGGACGCATTTTATATACACTAGATTATAAAACAATCGTTTCAAAAGATAGAGGATTGCAATACTTGTCAGAACGTTCAGCGGAAGAATGGGAGCTCTTATTAAAAGAAGTAGCGAGAATACGGCACAATCCAAAAGAAAAGCGAATGCTCTCAAGGTGGAGAAGAGCAGATATGACGAAGAGGTACTTACTGCATTTAATTGAGACGTGTAGAGAGAAATGGTAGGGACGAAAATGGACAATACAGTGGGGGGTATTGTCTTTTTTTATGTTGAATTTGGTATATAATGGTTTAAAAGGTTTGATTATACTGGAGGGGATAGGATGAATATAGAATTAGCTACATATGAAGAAAAGAATGAACAAATGAGTATGCGCCAAGTAATTAGCATTCTATTAATTATTTTTGGGGTCATGCATGGAATTGGTTTTTTGAACCTTTTATATGATTCTTCCTTATATCCATGGTATGTAGATCATCTTATTCCACCTTTCACGTTTTGTATGATTATCGTAATGTATGCACCGGCAAGAAATTGCTGCTTACATTTAATAAAATCATTACAATTCAATAATTTTAAACACTATGTAACGATAGTAATGACAGCGATTGTAATGCTTATATATCTTGCAATATTAAATTTAGTTTTACCACATGGGATTGGTGTGGACGAGTCTAGTATAGTAATAAAGCCTACTAAAAGTGAAATCATTTTATATGTAGTTGTGCTCACCATTTTTGCACCGATTTGGGAAGAACTTTTATTTCGGGGGATGTTTTTTACGAAATTATCCCAGCGCTTTTCTGCACTTACTAGTGCCGTTATAAGTGCTTTCATATTTACTTTTGGCCATCCCCTTACAGTAGGTAGTATTTTATATATTTTTGGTATGGGTATATGTTTAGCATACACATATAAGAAAACGAAGAATTTACTCGTTCCAATTGGGATTCATTTATTAAATAATTCGTTTTATTTATTAGTAAATTTTCAACTATAAAAAGACGCCTTTTAAAAAGGAAGTCTTTTTTATTTTGTAGTAGATAGAAAAGTATTTACAAGTATTGTGTAGAGGAAAGATAATAGAAAAAAATATGCGCATGGGGGAAGATGATGAGTAAATATAAATTACATATAGATAAAGAACAACTATGGAAAGGCTGCGTTTTAAATTCGATTGCCCATGCAATTAATGTAGCGCATTGTCCAGATTTCTCACATGAAAGTTCATGGGATGGATTTAACTATAGTATGCAAGATAGCCAAGGCGGACAAGGGACAATTACGTTTCATCCGAATTACACGATTGTATGTCTTCAAGATGTGAATAGCGAGAGAATTGATGAGTGGATTGATGCGAAAAATTATTTTGAAGGGGCACCTTCGGAAGTAATAGATATTGCGAAAGAAGAAGCACTTCAATACGTATTAGAAGAAGTAGAAGGCGAAACAGTTCCTTTTATTACAACTGCATTTTGGATTGAGGATAGTGGTGCGTATTCAATTGATTCATTTGAAGAGATGGAAGAGCACGGCGGATTCTTATTAGAAATTCCATTACTTGATACAGAATCAGCAATAGAAAGACTGGAAGAAGAGTATGAACTGACAGAGGAACAAATAGAGCTTTTACAACTCGTGTATAAGAAAAAAATCCAAAGTCCAAATGAGGAAATTAAGTTGTCTAAAGAAGAAATAGCAATGATTGGAACGGAAGATAGCGAAGGATTGGAAGTTAGTAAGGACTCATTTGAAGAAATGAATATTACTTGGGAGTTGTAGGGGGAGGATAAAATATTTCTGATTTAAAAAGTCACAAAAGGAATATAAAGCACTAGTAGAAAGCACAATGTGAAATTACAGTGCACTTTTTACTAGTTTTTTCATATACATATCAACCTCATGAAAGAATAGGGGCTCTTTTTCCTCGGTATTCAGATGCACGGCGCAATGTAAATATTGCTGTAAGTAGCGAGTAGCTTGTTCGTACTGTTTTAATTTGTAGAAAGAAAAACAAGTAAGAAGTAGAAACGCTTTTTCTTCTAATGTTGGAACGACAGCTAGTACGGGAGTAATGGAATGCATATTTGTTTCCACTAAATTTTCATAAGATGCCCACGTTTGAAACCAGTCGAAAACAGTAGAAAGGTAACCCGGAATAGCGATAGTTTCATGTGAAACATTATGCAATAGCTGGTTCTGTTTGATATGTATAGGCTCTATTCTCGTTTGTAGAATGCAATCGAATATTGAAATGTTTTCTTTTATTTGTAATTGGTTCGTAATAAGCTGCGGGAGACCGATAGGGTGGACTCCTATATTTATATAAAAGTCATCTCCAAACTGGCTTTTTTGTATGTTAATGAGCTTATAAAATCCGTTTTCAGCTTTGAAAAATGTATGTCTTTTTTTCTTAAAGCCGAGTGGTTTTAAAGTGGCGTGTAAATTTGTAATAAAATCTTGCTCCTTTTTAGAGCCAGGCTTACTCTTCGTCATATTCATACGTAGTTAAGTTTTGTAAGAAACTTTCAAAGTTAGGTGCTAATTCAATAATTTCCTCAAACTCATTATCGATAAATATAACTGGAGGATTTTCAGCTACATTTCGATAGTCTAATGCAATCCATGTATGTCCATCACCAGATAAAAGTACGATATTCTCAGGCATTTCCCATTCTCGAATTAAATAGCAGCTCTCTAAAATACTAGATTCATTTTCATCAAAAGAAATACCATATAAACCAGATACATTAACGTGATCGTCTGCCCAAGAATTGGGCTTTGAAGTAGGGTGAACATCGAGACGAAGAGTTCCCCCATTTTGTTCTTTTAGAAGGGTTATATATGATTCTGGAAGCTTTACGTTCAGTACTTCTTCTGCTTTTTTGATTAGTTCATCGTTAATGGGTGCTAGTTTTAAATAGTCATCGTCTGCCCAAATTGTACTCTTCATATTCGGTCACCTCAAATAATAGTTTTAAGAATCTTATGTCATATATTATAGTTAGTTTAGATAACACGCAATAGAGGGAGGGACGGAGTATGGATGTGTATGAATACCTCGATCACGTAAATTCTAAAGAAGATTTATTAAAATTTCTTGTATACCTCCAAAAGGATTTTAAAGTGAATAAAGATGAATGGGAGAATGTAGAGGTAGAGACTTATTTAGAGGCATTAAATAGTTGGTTAGGTTCTTGTGAATCGGTTTATATAAATCAAGGAGAGAAGTTTCCAGAAAAAATTTCATGGAAGTTTATTGCTCAAATGTTACTTGCGGCAGCTCATTATGAATAAAATTAGATTTTTAAAAGATAGAATGGAGAGGATATCATGATTAACCATAATAAAATTAAACAACTTTTAACACATATAGATCGTGCTGAGGATAATGAAATTGAGCTAGAGTATGAATCTGAACCTATGACGATAGAATTGTTTAATAGTGAAGAAATAGAAGAAGGGCAACTTGGTTATAGTTTTGATGAAGAAGGACAAAGCTTAGTCGGGAATGAAGAAGGAGATTGGAAAGAAGGATGGATTGTAATAGGGATAGATTCATATCTTGGAGACCCGATTTTTGTAGATAGTAATGATGAGAACTGTCCAGTTTATACAGCTATGCACGGTGAGGGAGAATGGGAGCTGGAATGTATAGCGGAACGTATAGAAGATATTATTGAGAAAGTGAAGGGGAATGTGAGGGAAATAAAATAGTATTTCAATGTGATTAAGAGGGAGGAAATAATGAAAAAGTTTCAAATCGAACTAAATAAACTGCCGACAGAAAATGCTGGAGAAATAGTACTTAGTATAGATGAGAGAATTGTGTTTGAAGAAAAAACAGACATAATAGGACCGATTTGTCAGTTGTTTGATGCTTGTATCGAGGTTTTTAAATATGATGACGCTACAATTTTCTTAAATGAATATGAAAAAAAGATGGAATTTAAGAAGAAAGATGGGGAGTTTCTCATTATTAATCAGAGAGGCAAGAAGTTAGCTAGTGTTGATAGCGAGCAATTTTTACGAGTACTCTTTTCGTTTCTTAAAAAGGAGATAGGGCAGATTTACATGAGTGGAGTTGATTCTTTTCGAATCAAAGATGCTTACCATAGAATGTTAGAAATTGATCCATTTGTTCCTAAACTTGTAAATGGAAATGACGAAATTATGTATCGAACTTATCATTCTACAAGTGACAAGTATGAATTAAAATGGAAGTATTTAAAAGGGAGAGAGGTTGAACCGATATTTACTCCGGTACTATCTCATGATAAGAAGAGTATCTTTTATGTAGAGGAAAATAACCATAGAATTCGTAAACTCGATAGTGAAACGAAAGAAGAGATTTGGCAGTGCCGTATTCCAATAGTAGAAGATTGTAATTGCGTTACTGTGAATGGTGTCGTAATTATTTGGCATGCAAATAGATTTGGAGAAAGTATTGCGAAATTGTATGCTATTTCATCAAGTTGTGGACAGCTTCTGTGGGATTTAGAAATAGAAGGGCATATTATACAAGATGTAAAAACTACGGGAGAAGAGTTACCACGTTTACTAGTTATTACACAAGAAGGCTACAATGTTTTATTAGAGCTTGAAAGTGGAGTAAAAGTATGGGAAAAGAATGTTCGAGTCGGAGGAGAAAAATTGCAGTGCCATCTTGGCCCAGATTACTATGTATTAGCAGGGAATCCTTTTGATGAAGATGGGGAAGTTGATGCATATAGTAATGTTGCAATTTACATTCAATTATTAGATGCTTCTACACGATGGAAACAAATGATGGAAGATTGTAATCCAAATGAACCAGTTACTTTAACTAATGAACATTTTATATGTGTAGCAATAGATTCATTACAAAAGTGGGAATATGGAAAAGAAGGCTGTAACTTAATTTTTGAAAAAGCTTTTGATGAGGTATGGTACTCTTGCATTGAATCAAAGGAAGCGAAAATACTATTAACAAGAACTGAGTATGGATATGAAGGGGTAAGTAGACAAATACAATGTTATGACCATAAGAGCGGTCAAAAGTTATATGAAGTAAATATGTCTTTTGGAATTGAATTGCCTCCATTTCTTATCGGAGAGATGATGGTATTGTCCTTAGGAGAAGGCAGAATTTGTGGTATTAATATTCAAACAGGTAAAGTGCTTTGGAATAATACTACTCTACATGATATTACAGAGGTTCTGTTATATAAAGATGGAGAAATTTACATTGCAACTTCAAATTTAGAATTGATAATACTTGATGCTGAATGTGGCGAAGTAAAAAATATAATTAAACTTCCTAAAAATGTTGTTGTAATAGATTTTATTGTATCAATTGAGGAAGTTAATAATGGACTATTCATTAGTTGTGTAAGTGGAAATATGTTTGAAATAGTAGAAGGCTAATTTGTGAGTTTTCTTAAGTCGAGATGTTTGTTTTAAAGTAGTAGTATATATTCACTAAAAAAGATGTATAAAAATGATTTTGATGCATCCTTTTTAGTGAATATATAAAATAATTAACTTAGTGTATTAAAGATATGATACATGATTATTTTAATATAATTAAAAGTAAAATGAAATAAGAAACGGATAATTGTCGGAATATATTCGATTTCCGTTCATTTTTATGAAATATGTGTACTTTTTGTTAGATTCCTTCATTTTGTCCATATACAATAAATGTATATAGAAATAAGAAAAGGATGATGTACGTGAAGGACACTGTTTTACAAGAAACGATTTCTCCACAAGAATTACATAAAGTTGTTCAAAAGAATACAGCTTATTATGATTTTAAGTGGGGTAAAGTAGAAAACCCTGCGCAAGGGAATACATGGAATTGGGTAGCCTTTTTCTTCCCAACCTTTTGGTTAGCTTATCGCAAAATGTATAAGTTATTTATTATATTTGCGTTATTGGCTATACCTAGTATAGTTATAACCCCTTTTATAGATATTCCAGAGGGGATTTATGTAACATTTAGTTTAGCTCTTCAATTAGGAATGATGATATTTACTGGATGGCAAGGAAACCGTTTATATTATAAGCAGGCTGTTCGTGTTTTTCGTAAGGGAGAAGATGCGTCTGATCATGAGAAGGCGTATTTCTTACAATCTAAGGGTGGCGCTAGTGTAGCTGGTATGATTGGTTTACAAGTTATAGTCGGGATTGTGTTTGGCGGAGCTATGCTCGGACTTTCTCTTTTACCAACTGAGCCGAATATTAAAAACGTTGTTCGTTCAACTGGTGAAGGGGTTACTTTAGAGATTATGACTGATAATCCAACCTGGAAGTTTGTGAAGAAAGAAAAAGATTATGATGTAGTAGAGTTTACTGGTTATGATTATACAGAGAAGAAAAACGTGAAAATTAAATTTGCTGTTTATTTCGATGAAGATTATTTCGAGTGGCAAGAGGTATATGAAAATAATAAGAAGTTAAGTGAAGAAGAAGTAGAAGAATATCAAATTTATATTGAAGAAAATAATTGGGGTTTCTAGAGGGAACTCGTTCATTTTGAAAAGAAGAATCTTGTGAAGGTTCTTCTTTTATTTATTAGGGGGAGAGAAATAATTTCAGCATTAATAGAAGCTCTAATAGGATCTATTAGTTTAAGTACGGGTTTACACACGAAAAAGATTGATGCTAACATACTTTACTTGCAGCAGTATGAATGGTTTCGAATGATATATGAAGACGAAAAGTATCGAAAGTTATTTATTACGAACTACAAAGTTCGCTCATATTTACAAAGTAAGTTAAGAGTTCGATTGCTCGTAAAAAATAAAAATGCACAACGAAGATTTTTAAAATTAGTAGAAGAACAAATAGAAAAAAGGCATACGAATTGAAATTTTGTAAAATACAATAAAAAATGAGAATTTGAGGTAGGCTTGTCAATAACGTGAGACTATGGCACTATAAAGAAATGCTATACAAATTTTATTTATCGAGATGTAAACATCAATTTTGATTTTTACGTATAAATAATGAACGGAGGAAATGAATTTATGGCTACTTTACCAAATTGTCCAAAATGTAATTCAGAATATACGTATGAGGATGGCGTTCTTTTCGTATGTCCAGAATGTGCTCATGAGTGGGGCCAAGAAGCAGAAGCTGAAAATAATGATGGTGCAAAAGTTGTAAAAGATGCGAACGGAAACGTTCTTCAAGATGGCGATGCAGTTACTGTTATTAAAGACTTAAAAGTAAAAGGAACTTCTTCAGTTGTGAAGATCGGTACGAAAGTAAAAAGTATCCGTCTAGTTGATGGCGATCACGATATCGATTGCAAAATCGACGGTTTCGGAGCTATGAAGTTAAAATCACAGTTCGTTAAGAAGGCGTAGTACAAATAAAAAGAGGAGGCGAATAGCCTCCTCTTTTTATTATGTCACTTTTGTCGGTAAATCGATATTTCGTACAAAATCGTTGATATATTCTGAGTTATGATAGATATATTTGAAAAATCGTTGATATATTGCAAGTTATGATAGATATATTGAAAAAATCGTTAATATAATTTCATTCATCGTGAACTACGCACGATTTACCGTGCACCATATTCAATTTCTTTCAACTGACATCGCTTATTAAAGAACGTTTTATATCCAAGCTGTAAAAAGATAATGACAGCAAAGGCAGTACTTCCTGAAATACCGAGTATGATAGCGATTTGATATTGAATGGCTGTGAATGGTGATACACCGGATAATATTTGACCAGTCATCATGCCTGGTAAGCTTATAATCCCCATTCCGACCATAGAATTAATTGTTGGTAAAATAGCAGAATCAAAAGCGTCTCGAATGAGCGGAGCAGCAGCTTCTTTCGGTGTTGCTCCGAGCATAAGTGCACCTTCAATTTGACCTCTTTGCGACTTCATATTGTTTAAGAACGTATTTGCGCCGAGAGAAACACCAGTCATGGCATTCCCAACTAACATTCCTGTAATAGGGACGATATATTGCGGAGCATACCAAGGGTCATGACCGATAATAACGAAGATAAATAGTAGAAGTGGCCCAATTGATCCGGCGACCATGGAAAGGGCGGCTACTCGTTTTAATTCTTTAGACATCGGGATGTTAACTCGTTTATAAATATTAAAAATTGCAAAGGTAGTAATAGAAGTAATGAGAGCAATTGTATAAAATGGATTACTGTTTTCAAATACGTATGTAAGGACATATGCAACAAGTACGAGCTGAATGGTCATACGGAATGTTGCGAGCGCGATTTGTTTTTCGCGAGGTATTCCTTTTAATTTTACAAGTCCAATTAAAATAAGAATAAAAATATAGGCAGCTGCAAGTTGCCAAATTTGGAGTTCAATAACGCCCTTCAACAGAGAGCACTTCCTTTCTAGTTGCACCGTTTGCTTTACTAATCTCAATAATGTCGTCTGCAATTTCTTCTGGAAGTTGTTGTGAGTGTGTGATGAAGATAATTGTTTTTTTCTTTTTTCGTGCTAGTTCAGTAAATTGTTTCATAACGCGGCGTTCTGTATCACTGTCTAATGCTGAAGTTGGTTCATCTAATAAATAGACAGGCGGATCCATAAGTACGATACGTGCAAAGGCAAGTCTTTGTTTTTCACCGCCGGATAATGAGGAGGCGCTATCTTCTAATTGCTTGTCTAAGCTAACGGTTTGTAGTGCGCTTCGCAGGGCATCATCATTTGGAAATGGTTTTTCAGAAAGACGAAGTCCCATTAATAGATTTTCTTTAACGGTTCCATCAAAAAGAGGTGGAGTTTGCCCAAGCATAACTACGTCACGACGTAATTGAATAGGCGGATAATCAGAAATTAACTTTCCGTTATATTCAATTGTGCCGGATGTTGGAGATTGTAAATCGTTTAACATGCGAAGCAATGTGCTTTTTCCGCTTCCGCTTTCACCGATAATGCAAGTGATCTTTTCTTTTTGAATCTGTAAATAAGGAATGTGTAGTATATCTTTATATATAACGTCTTTTAATATAAACATAAATCGCTCCTTTCTGATTCTAGTTATATCGTATCAAAAAAAGAGGGGGAAATGGTTATAACGAACAACGTTTTTTCTTCGTTTTGAGTTTTATTAGTAAGTTAAGTAAACGATCTAATTCTTGGCTGAAAGAAATCACTTTATCATGAGTGAATCCGTATCGTTCAACGAGATAGATTAACTCTTTCTTTTTCGCTTCTATTCGATTGTTTAGTTTCGATAAGTTCATAAGTGGAATGTAATGCCTCCTACAAAAGTATTTATAACATAAAAAATAAGACCGAATGAATTCGGTCTTCAAGGAAATAATAAAACAACTTACAAATAGCATACACTGTTTATCAATAGTTTTTAATATAAAAATGAAAAATAAATCATTATACATATTGAGAAAGATGTGTCTGATAATTTTTAAAAACTGATGCAAAGAAGCTGCCTACATAGTAGACAGCCTGTAAAGTATTAACCTTTATGATATTTGTACATCCAAAGAAGGCCGGATTTTAATAATCTTGGTACACGTCCCATTAACGGTTGATTTGCGAGTAAACCGAATCCATGCTTCTTACCAAGAGATCCTAGAACACCTTTTAATTTAATAACAGGTAGTTCATCAGGGAGTGGTTCATTATTCCAACGTTTTAATAATATTTGGACAATTTGTTCTCCTTGACCTTCAGCAAGTTGGGCAGATGGTGCATGTGGAAGTGCTGCGCAATCTCCTACAACGTAAACGTGTTCGTTGTTTGGAATATTGTGATATTTTGTTAAGACAACCCGTCCGCTACCATCTTGTTCAACTGGAAGGTTTCGAACAACTTCATTTGCTTGAATACCAGCTGTCCAGACAATTGCATCACATTCAAGTGGTTCATCGTGATTATACACAATATTTGGTTCCACTTTTGTAATGTTAGAGTTTCTTATAATATTAACTTTATGTTTTACGAACCATTCTTCTACGTATCTACTTAATTTCTCTGGATACGGGAATAAAATTCTATCTTTTCGATCAAATAAATAGATTTTTAAATCAGAACGGCTTTCGCGAAGTTCACTTGCAACTTCCACACCACTTAAGCCAGCACCAACGACAGCTACTGTTGCATTTGGTTCTAGACTATTTAATTGTTCATATGTTTTACGTGTTTGTTCAATTGATTGTAGACTATGTGTATATTCCTTCGCCCCAGGAACGTTATGATATTTATCTTCACAGCCAAGTCCGATAATTAAATCATCATATTGGATTGCTTCGCCGCCATCGAGATGAACCGCTTTTTCTTCGAGATCAATATTTGTTATTGTGCCGTATTGAATATTGAGGCGTGGGTGTTCAGGAAACGGTATACGAATATGCGTTTCTGAAATAGTACCCGCAACTAATGCATAATATTCAGTTTTGAAGCAATGATATGGTACTTTGTCGATTAATGTCACTTGTACATCATCTGGAAGTTGGTTGCTTGGAAGTAGCCTTTGTAGAATTCTCATTCCACCGTAGCCGCCACCTAGTATTACGAGGTGTTTCATGATGGATTACCCCTTTTCTGTTGAAATATCCCCTAATCATAAAATTTTATATTAATAAAATATTTTGACTTTACTCAATCAAATTATATCGAATTTGTGAACAAATAACAATGCATGAATGAATACTCTGTTGTACAATAAGAAGAAAAGTAAAGTAAACTGTTTTGCCTTTTTAGTTACTATTTCATTGCAAGTAGCATGTTATATAAAATAAAATCATCTACTTTGAAGTGAAATAGTGAAGTAACTAAATAGTTTAGGATGTATAACGAAAACAACAAGAGACAGCTTAGTTTTCTTCTTATAGATGAAGTCAGAAGGTAATTTGTTTTGTAGTACAGGGGGGAGAATTTTGATTAAACCATTAATTGAATTTTGTGTAGGTAACCTTGCAAGTGGTTCACAAGCAGCTCTAGAAAAATTAGAAAAAGATCCGAATTTAGATGTAATGGAGTATGGTTGCCTAGGGTATTGTGGTATTTGTTTTGAAGGACCGTTTGCACTTGTAAATGGTGAAGTTGTACAAGGTGCAACAGTAGAAGAGCTTGTTAATAATGTATATGAGTATTTGGATGAAAATCCAATGTTTTAAGGTGTTGCGAATGAGCAACGCCTTTTTCATTTTATTTTAGATAAAACGTTATTTTGGAGGGTAGTTTAATACTATAGATAAATAAAAAAAGGCCCTTTTTAGAAGGGCTTTTTTCTTACACAATGTGTGTAAGAGTGGCTCATCGCCAAACGTTGTCAAATATGAGAAACGGGGGACATTCATATTGTGTTCTAAAAGCATGCATTCTATACTTAAAATAACAAATTATTTTTGGAGTGAATACAAATGAGCCAATTTTCTTTTACAAAAATGCATGGTCTTGGCAATAGTTATATATATGTAAATATGTTTGAAGAGCAAATTCCTGAAGAAGATTTAGCTCTTGTGGCGGAAAAGGTTTCAAATATTAATACTGGTATTGGAGCAGACGGAATGATTTTAATTTGTCCGTCTGATGTAGCTCCGGTGAAAATGCGTATGTTTAATAATGATGGATCAGAAGGAAAGAGCTGTGGTAATGGTTTGCGCTGCGTAGCGAAATATGCGTATGAGCATAAACTAGTAGAGGAAACAGTTTTCACAATTGAAACGTTAGCTGGCATTGTAACGGCTGAAGTAACAGTAGAAGATGGTTTCGTGACATTAGCGAAAATCGATATGGGAGCACCGCGTCTAACACGTGCAGAAATACCGATGCTCGGTGAAGGTGAAACACCATTTATTCGTGAAAACTTCTTATATAATAATCATCGTTATGCATTTACGGCTGTTTCAATGGGGAACCCGCACGCGGTTATTTTTGTTGAGGATGTAGAGAAGGCACCTCTTACAACACTTGGTCCAGTTCTTGAGACACATGAAATGTTCCCAGAGCGAGTGAATGTTGAATTTATCGAGATTTTAAACGATGAAGAAATGAATTTCCGCGTTTGGGAACGTGGTTCAGGTGTAACGCAAGCTTGCGGAACAGGGGCATGCGCTGCCGTTGTAGCTGCTATTTTGAATGGGAAGATGGAACGTGGTAAAGAAATTACAGTCCATTTAGCTGGCGGCGATTTAATGATTGCGTGGACAGAAGAAGGAAACGTGTTAATGAAAGGACCTGCGGAAGTAATTTGCCGCGGAGTGTATGAGTACAAGATAGAAGCGTAAAGATGTATAATAGAATGAGAACAGAAAGGATGGTGTATTTCATGATTGAAGTAACAGAACAAGCAGCTTTTCAAATTAAAGATATGTTAAAAGATGCTGAAGATGGAGAGAAGTACGTGCGCCTTGCTGTACATGGCGGCGGATGTACTGGCCTTTCTTACGGCTTAGGATTTGAAGTAGAACCAAAAGAAGACGACACAGTTCTTGAGTTTTTCGGTGTTGAATTTGTTATCGATACAGAAAGTGCTCCAATTGTTAAAGGAGTAAAAATTGATTATAAACAATCTATGCTTGGTGGCGGATTCACAATCGACAATCCAAACGCAATCGCATCATGCGGATGCGGATCATCTTTCCGTACAGCGACGAATGCCGGTAAGCCAGAAGAGTGCTAAGTTTTTAGCCGAAATAGAAAAAGACCTTTTTAGCGATGGAATAAAATCGTTAAGGAGGTCTTTTCTTTTGCCGTAAAAGCCCGATTACCAAGGCTAATCAATATTTCACTTTATCTTTGCATAGATGCAAGTATCAGTTAGTTGTTTGCCGTCAGCTGAAAAATCTTCATTACGTAATATCCCTTCAAGTTCAAAGCCTAGTTTTTCAGGGAGTGCACGACTTTTCGTGTTATTACATTCACATCGTATTTCAATCCTTCTAAATTTGAATAACTGAAATCCAAGGTTTGCTAACGCACTTACTGTTTCTGTCATATATCCACTGCCACTAAATTGCGTGTTAATCCAGTATCCAATTTCACATTTAGAAACCTTCCAATCAATTCGATGAAGGCTAGCTGTTCCAACAAAATCATTCGTCTCTTTATGATAGATAAGATAGCGAAAGCTTTCTCTTTTCAAAAAATCTATATGTGCATTTCTCAGAAGAATTTCCGTTTCTTCAACAGTAGGAATGGACTGAAATAAAGACAACCATTGCTTTAATTCATTAATGGAATCTTTAATAGCTTGTTGTACTATATCCCCTTCACCAGCTTGAAGTGGTGCTCGAAGAATGAGTCTGTCTGTTTCTATTTGTAACGGAACATCTAATAAAATAGGGTTCATATCATTTCTCCTCTCGAAAACTTTAAATTAGGACAGAATGAAACTTATATCATAAAAAACTTTCACCCAAAAGAAATAATTCTGGGGGACGAGAGTTGCAATTTATAATAAATGAATTGAAAAATACTTTATCTCACTAATAGAAAATCACGTCACAGCATCACTATTAGTTATTATAGAACTGTGCGAAGTACAGGAATATAGTAAGGCTTATCTCCCATAAAGGAACCTCTCAAAAACGCGTAAACAATAAATATATATTCAATTCATTATTTAGAAATCCTTTTTCACATATTGAAAACTAAACTATCATTCGGTACAGCAGCATTAGGCTGTTAAACTAATGCATATGTTAATTGAATAAGAAATTATTATTTTTTAACCTGCTTTAAATTGAACGCATAATTCACGATTGATTATCTAAACGCAATCGCATCATGCAGATTTGGATCACTTTTCCGTACAGCGACGAATGCTGGTAAGCCAGAAGAAAGCTAAGTTTTTAGCGATAGAATAAAATCGTTAGAAAGGTCTTTTCTTTTGGCGTTAAAACAGAAAATGCATGCAAAGTGATTTTTAAATTAAATTTAATGTTATTATATATGGAATATATGATGGAAATTGTTAATTCGAGTTTCATATTGTTCGTTTCGGAAAATATTATGCAACAGAAATGTAAATGAATAGAAGAAATATACTATTTATTAGTTATATTTAATGTTAATATTTGTAACGAAGATGATTGGTGAGGGCTGATTAAAGTTTCACTTTATATAAAAAAGGTGCATGAGAGAGAAGGCTATAGCAAATTGTATAGAACTGAATAGTTCCGTATTAATTAAAATACGTTGATTACTAGATATTAAAAAATACCGGGGGGATTAGAGTGAAGTCATTTAAGAGAGTACTTATAGTAGGGATGGCGTTGACTACAGTATCGATTTTGGGAGCTTGTTCTAGCGATACAGACGTATTAACAAAAGTAGGAGCAAAGCAACCAGCGAAGGCGGAAGGTGACGTACTAAAAGATCAGAAGAAAACACCTATGACTACGAGTAAACGTGAAAGTATTAAAAATGAGGACGCTTCATCATCACAGAAGCGTTATATTTCTCATGATGAATCTCAAAAAATTGAGGAAGGTATGACGTATACGGATATTCTTAATACGATTGACTACGGTGGTGAGAACATAAAATATTATAATAACAATGAAAAACGCGTATTTTATACTGAAAAAGATACGGATGGTACATATGAAATTATGGTTGAATTAAATACATATGGTTACGTTGTGAATATTGAACGTACTGCTATAAAGGATACAGATACAGATAAAGATAAAGATAAAGATAAAGGTAAGGAGAATCGGGTATCTACGAAACGTATTGAAGAGCCTGTAAAGGAATATGAAGAAAAAAACGATCGTGTACCGTGGTATAAAGATGTAAATAACAATTCGGCAGCAGTAAGTTACAATCAATATTTGAAAATAAAAAAAGGTATGCCCGCGAATCAGGTAAAAGCTGCAATTGGACAGCCACATGTGATTGAGAAATATAAATCTTATTCAGTATATGACTATACTGGTTATGGTGGAGAAGGATCATTACGTGTAATCTTTGAACCGAATGGAACTGTTACGGATGTAGTGGAAGACGGTTTACCACGATAATAAATTAGTTACGGGAAGAGTTGTAGTAAAGTTGTCTTTGATTTTATAAAGTTTTTGGGAGCATCTCCGAATATAGGTGAAAAAATAATTCTCTTAGCCATGTTAACTATAGTATTAGTATTTACCGAAGTTTCTTCCAAATTCAATAGCGTTATTGTGGATGTTGTTGTCGTATTATTTTTGTTGATATATACCGCAGTAGGGCAGCAATTGTAACTGGACGTAAAAGGACGCGGAGGAGTAGCAGCTTCCTTTTGAAAGAAGGAGGAGAATATGATGGAGGATATTTTTGAATTCATAGGGAGATACGTAATTAAACCTATTATTAATTTAGTAAGATATCTTGTAATAGAGATTATAATTGAGGGCATAATAGAAGGCGTAATAAACGGTATAAGGAAATTACGTGATAAGTGGCGAAATTGGCGTGAAAGACGTTATTGGCGGTAGTGTAGCTGATGAGCGTGCGAAACAAAAACGTTATACAGAAGTTATGAAGAAGTTTAATGAAATGATAGCAAACGACCCGCATTTACAATCTGTACTGGTTCCAATTGGTGATAGAATGACGATTTCTAAAGTGAAGAAATAATTATTATCTTACAAAAGTGTAATGTTCATGTCATGTTTTTGAATTTCTTCTTTAAGCTCTCGGCTTTAAGATAAGAATATAAGAAAAAACATATGAGGTGAAGGAAATGAAAAGATACATTGCACTGTTTAGTATTTTAGTTGTATTTGCAAGCTTGTTAGTTGGTTGTGATTTAAACCGTATGGGTAAAGATGAGTACTACGTTCAAATTACAGTAGATGGAAAAGAGTATAATGGTAAGTCTAGTAATGGTGAACCATATAAAGATTATCAATATAAACTAACTGGATTTGATAAAGAAGGTAAAGAAAAAGAATTAGAATTTACAGCTGTGAAAAATCTTCGTAAAGAAGCATTCCTACGCGTATATCACTCAGATAAAAAAGGTGTATCAGCTTGGGAAGAAGTAAAGAAAGACGAGCTTCCTGCGAAAGTGAAAGAAAAATTAAATGTGAAATAAGACAGATAAAAAGGAATTGACGAACAGGGTCAATTCCTTTTTTTGTTTTCAAATTCTTCTTCTGAAATGACTTTAAATCCGTGTCTTTTAAATAAAGCAGTAGTTACCCCGTAACCAGTTTGCTTATTGCCGTTAAATTCTCCAGTGTAAATCGTAGAACTGCCACAAGATGGACTACGTTCCTTTAAAATAATATATTCTGGGTGTAAATTTTTAATTTGTTCTAATGCTTTATAAGCACCATTTACGAAAGCTTCTGTGACATCTTCACCATCTTTTGTCATCACTTTCGCTTTTCCGTCCAAAACGTCGTCGCCATTCCCGCAAATAATTTCAGCAGAAGGACGAGGTGTTGGCAGTCCTCCTAATACTTCAGGACAAATGAGGACTGTATCTTCTTTTTGTAGTAGCTCCTCTATTTTTGAAACGAGATTGTCATTTCCGTCATATCGACAAGCTATACCACCTAAACAAGCGCTAATTACGATCATATTTTCATCTCCATTAAAAAAATATTAAATTCCACGCCAAATTCTCTTCCTGCCTCTTACTTATAAATGAGGTGATATAAATGGGAAGCTTATATAATTTAATGAAACCATACAGTGAATTTCGAAGTAAAGAAGAGTTTAATACATATCAAAAAAAAGTTTTGAAGTGCTATCGATTTCAATTGAATAAAACGGATGCTACCATTATTCATTTTTTAGGAAAGTATGCGGTGAATGAGAAACAAAAAACAGTAGGAGTCGCCTGTCCGTTAATGGAGACGATTGCGAAGAATGTTGGAAAGAGTATTCGTACAGTACGCCGTTCAATTGCAAAGTTAGAGGAACTAGGAATTATAAAGCGTGTTGCAACAAAAGAAAGGCATAAGCGCGGTGGGTATAGTGCGAACTTATATATTTTTCTTATATCTGCAATTGACCGCATGGATGACCGTATGAAAATGTCCGCATGTGAAAGTGAGGATTATACAGCTGGCTGTAGCGGAAAGGAGCAAAAAAGCGAAAGGGAAACAACTCTTTCTAAAAACATTCCACAAATAAAAGAGAAAAGAAAAATAACGTACGAGCTTGATGAGACGTATTGCCGTCATGATATACCGAAGCCTTTTATATACGCACTGGTACCGATGACGAGTAATCCGAAGAAAATTAATATATTTTGGAGTAAGGTCGAGCTTGCGTATAAAAAGAGCGGGTTACTAGAGCAAGGTGTTTTACTAGAGCAGATATTAGCTGATGAAGAAGTGTATGGAAATTTCATTTGGCGAGTGAAGAGTGTTGTGAGAGCTTATAAATATGGGGAAATCCGTAAAAATGTGAAGGCACTTTTATATAGTACAGTGCGAGATTTATTTTTAGAGGTTGGATTAGAATGGGGAGCAGCTGTGAGAAGAAGTAAGGGGATAGCGTTATTTGATCCATTTAAAAAGGAGCCATGCGTATAATACATGACTCCAAGTAGCTAGTCGAACTTTCTTACAACTGGAACACGAATCGCTACAAATAGTACGAAGACGATAACAGCAATTGCACCGCTTTTCATAACGGTTACGATTGGAATTCCCATTGCAAGTGCGATTGATGTGAATGCATAAGAGAGCGGGATAAAGCCCATTGATGATAGCATAAGTAAGCTCATTACGCGTCCCATCATTTCCTCTTTTACTGTCGATTGAATCATCGCCATAAGCGGAACGATAGCCATTGCAATTGTAATACCATAAAACATGCCGGCTAATAATGCTTGCCAAAGTACGGTGCTAAAGTTGATGGATAAGAAGAATACACCAGACAGTAGCATCATGATAATGCAAAATAGTCCGCGTCTACGATTAATATTTTTTAAACCGACAATGACAGCGCCTATTGCCATTCCGCCGCCTACAGATGCTTCTAAGTAACTGAAATGGAGCGAGTCACCGTGCAGAACATTTTTAACGAAAAGCGGGAAACCGACTTGCATCGGACCAATTAAAAATAAATTTAAAAAGGCGCTACAAAGAAGGAAAGTTGAAAGGAATGGCGATTCCTTTACATATAAGATTCCTTCTTTAATGGAAGTGAACATACCTTTATCTGTATCTTTTAGTTCTGGCATCGTAAATTGTATTTTTTGAACGAGTATGGCTGCGACAATCAGTAATAAAATTGTAATAGAAAATATTGTCTCGTAGTTTGTAAATTTGATCAGAATTCCGCCAAGTACAGGGCCTAAGATGACCGATGCTTGGTTCGTCATTTGTGTAAGTGAATTCGCTTGTGTTAACCGGCTTTTTTCTACCAATTCCGGTAAGATAGATCCATCTGCTGACCAGAAGAAAGCATCAGCAAGTCCAAAGAATAAAGCGAATAAAGCAAATGTATATAGTGTTACATCACCAACGATAAACCATGTGAGAATGGTTGCGACAAGAATCGCTCGAATAATATTGGAGTAAAACATAATGTTTTTTTTCGGGAATTTATCAGCTACAGCGCCGCCGATAATCATAAAAATAAGCCTTGGAACACTAAGAGCTACGAAAACAACACCGAGTGAAGCTTCAAGGTTTAATGTTTTTGCTATGTACCACGTTTGTGAAAAAGTAAAAAAGGCTAAAGCAAAGCTTGAAAAAAGAGTAGCTGCCCAAAGAAAAAGGAAATTCGTATTTTTTAATAACGGTTTTCCGCTTCCTTCTAAAGCAGTTTTATTTTGTTGTAGTTCCTCCATATTACTTCCTTTCTATGTGACAAATTTAAACTAAAAAACCAGTAAACGCCCGATTGGTGAGGGCTAATACTCAATGGGAGATGCCCTCCGCTGAGTATAGTTTCACTTTATACAGTTTCTAATATTTCTATACTGCACTTTCTCATTGTAGACAATAATAATGGATTTGCCCAGTAGCTATTTAACGACAAAAAAAGATGCCGAATGGGCATCTTTTTTTAGGCTAACGCAATATAAATATCCAATTGTGCATGATTTGGGTCTAATGCTCTTTCGTCATAAAGCTCAAAGTCTGTTGTGAAGGCACGTTTATTTTCTTTCGACCATTGCCAAATATATTCCCAAGCTTCGCAAACGACTTCAGCAACTGGTCCCTTTCTCGTTGTAAATACAGCATATGTAGCAGCAGGTATTGTTAAAGTTGTCATATTTTCAGGAACGTCTTCTAATGAAGAAACGGGCATACCGATTGTAAATGTATATGTACCAGTTTCATCTGATTCGTAGTTGGAGTAGAAAGCGAATGTTTCTTTCGTTTGTTGATTTGGGATGTGATGCATCATTTGTTCTTGAAAGTATTTGTTCCAAAGCCCGGGGATTTTTCCTTCAGGAGATGCCTCTATTTCATTAGTTGTCGTAACCGAAACGCCGATTGCTTGGAAAGCTTCTTTTTTTACGATAATGGGTTCGTTTATCATTACAAATTCCTCCTTTAAAATAAGAACATACGTTCTTTAATAATGTAACATATTTTTACATGTAACGGTTATTGTTTTTTGAAAATTTTAATCATAAACAACAAACTGAAATAACTAAAAAATGGTAAAAATTCTATTGTATGTATGAATAGGTTAGGGAGTATGTTAAGATTTTTATGTATCCTTTAACTGTTATATAAGCCTATACAGTAGAACGTTTTTACTATATTAAAAATGGTAAAGGTTTGTATAAGTGTCCGATATATCTTCTATTTTTGATAAATTAAAATAGTAATATTCTATGAGATTTATATTGTTGATATTGGGATTTCAACGATATATTTTCATAGGTCGGATTGTTGCGAGTGGATATATATTGCTATGTAAGGCTACGAAATTAAGTAGACGGATAGCAAGTATATAGAAAGGAGAAAGGTAGAAAATATGAAACAAGTATTGAAGTGTTTTAATGTCGTAACGATGATCACACTTCTCCTATCCATCATATTGCCTTCACCCAGTGCTTTTGCTACAGAGATAAATAAAAAAAGCTGGGATGAGTTACAAGGAAATGATGTGAAAATTAAGGCAGAGCAAGTAAATGCTGAAATATATAAGGGAGAAGTAGCGGAGAGGGAGCACGTATTTCAATATACGATTGAAAATACGGGAGCTACACCAATTCAAGAATTGGTGCTTAAACAAAATAATGAAAATGAAATTACGTTCCCTTCGCAATCTGTGAAAGTAAACGGAGAGAAGTTACCCGAAAATAAGGTAGCGGATTTCTATGTAGAGGAAAAAGATAAGGGAGGAAAGGTTCTTTCTTCTAATCTTAAAATTAAAGATTTAAAATCACATGAAAAAATGACTGTGTTAATAAAAGCTCGTCGTGCACAACATTTTAATAAAGAGTATAAGCAAAAAATTAGTGTGCAAAAGGATCAACTACAAATAGGAAACATGTCTGTAGATGTTGAAGGGATTCCTTCTGAAGACAAGGTTGAAGCTAATACCGATGATGAGGCTGACAGTAGTAAGAAAGAAATCGGATCACCAGCTGATGCTAAATCAAAAGAAGTGGATGGAAAATTAAAAGTATCTGCAGGAGATAAAAATAAACCTACAGCGAACACGGAACTAGTGAAGCAGCCAGTAGATAAAGATGAGAAGAAACTAGAAAAAGAAGCGGAAAAGCAGAGCGATGCAAAAGTACAAGCTGCATCAGAGAATGCTTCGAAGGTTCAAATCCAAACAGGAGATAAACAAGGGTTTGGAGATCCACTGTATTCTACAATTGCTCCTGGTAATTTAGTACAGACTGGTAATGTGACGCTTGGTTTGACAACTGATCATTATGACAGACAAAGTATGGGTTATAAAACGAATAAAATGACTGTGGACGTTGATAACGATGATAGTACTTTTAATTCGTCAACAGGTGCATTTCCTAATATTCCTGCCGGAAGTAAAGTGAAAAAGGCATACTTATTCTGGACAGCAGCAATGGGGTTACCAGGAAATATTGCTGATAGAAAGGTTACCGAGGATCAAGTAAGGCAACCAGTCAAAATGAAAATGGGAAATAAAGAATATGCAGATGTAACTGCTGATAGCATACGAAAAGCGGATAGCTTACCTTTTATTTCTAATTACTCAGGTGCTGGTGCTGGTTATGTTGCATATGCGGATGTAACAAATGTAATTGCGCAGCAAGGGATTTCTCAAACGTTGACAGTTGCAAATGTGCCACAAATTAAAGATGTAACAGGTGGCGGCTATTACTGGGGCAACTGGAATCTTATATTAGTTTATGAAAACTATAAAGAAACAGTAAAAGACATGAAGATTTGGGAAGGGCTAGTCTCTCAAAAAAGTACAGCCTGGACAGATATTAGTGTTAATAAAATAAATACACCAAAAGAAGGTGCTTTTAAGGCGAAATTTAGTTATTTTTCATCGCAAGGTGATCCAGCTGAGAAAGATGGATATGCATATGATTATGGAGAATATGATTTTGGTGCTGGATATATAAAGATAAAAAATATTAACGGTAAAGATAATGATGCGAATGATTCGTCTATGACAGAAGTACAAGTAGACGGTACTAACGAGTTTGTTACGAAAAAATATCCAGGATATAATCCGGATTGGACGAATTCATTCAGTACTGACATTCATACGTATCATCTTGAAGGACCGAATCAAGTAAAAAATGATTTAAAAGAAGCAAAAATGCGTTTTAGAGCAAATAGTGGCTATGGTGATATTTACGTATTAAATAACGCTACATTTATTACAGAACATAATGCGCCAAATTTACAAGTTGATAAAAAGGCGTTAGATAGTGCTGGGAAAGAAATTAAGGACGTTAAAGCTGGTGAAGAGTTTACGTATCAAATTGAAGTGAAAAATGATACGAAAAATAACCAAGCCCCTGTATCTAATGTAAAAGGTTTTGATAAATTAGATGATCGTTTAGAGTATGTTCCGGGATCTATTCAATATGTGTCTGGAAGTAATAAAGGAAATAAAACAGATAATGCAAGCGATGATGAAGCAGAGTTTGTAAATAATCAAATTGATTTCCGTATTGGTGAAGGTGCAAATGCTAAAGACGGCGGTGTTTTAAAGCCTGGTGAAAGTGCTGTTATTACATTCAAAGTAAAAGTGAAAGCTTCTGTACAATCAGATACAACAGTAAAAAATATCGTTGTTGTAAAGGGACAAGATAGTAGCGAGGTAAATTATGAAACTGCAGATGATGCAGATATTACGGTTACGACTCCAAAAGAGATCCCTGGAGAAATAGAAGCTAAAAAAATAGCATCTAATAAAACACCGAAGCTAGGTGACGAGGTAGAGTATCGTATTACATTTAAAAATAAGACAAAAGATGGACGTCTAGATGTATTGACGATTGAAGATGAATTACCAAGCAATCTTGAATACGTGAAAGATAGTTTGAAAGCAGAAGGTGCAAAACCAGAGCCAGTAGAGCTGAAGTTTGAAAATGGAAAAGTAATTGCAAAGTATCCAGAAATTATGGATATGGAAGAAAGAAGTATCGTCTTTAAAACAAAAGTAAAAGAAACTGCAAAAATTGGTGAAGAAATTGTTAATAAAGCAACCGTTAGTGATAAAACAAATCCACCAAAGAATCTAGAAGAGAAGATTACACCACAGCATAAGGCCGGTAAAATTGCTGCAAAGAAAAAAGCAACAAATAAGAAGCCAAAGCTAGGAGAAGAATTTGAATATCAAATTAGCTTCCAAAATACGGTGGAAAACGGAAAACTAGATGCAGTTACAATAGAAGATGAAATTCCAGCTAACTTAGAATTTGTTCAAGGCAGTGAGAGAGCTGAAGGTGCTGAACCAAATCCAGTAGAGTTAAAAGTAGAAAATGGTAAGGTAATCGCAAAATATCCAGAGATTACGGATACAAAAGAGCGAAGCATTGCCTTTAAAGTGAAAGTAAAAGAAGAGGCAAAAGCCGGAGAAACGATTGTTAATAAAGCGGTTGTGAGTGAGCCGAATGGACAAACTGAGCATCCAGAAGAAAAGATTACGCCGGATTATAAATACGGTAAAGTGGATGTTGAAAAAAGCGTAACGAATCAAACACCAAAACTAGGAGAAGAAGTGGAATACCGAATTACATTTTATAATACGGTAGAAAACGGAAAACTAGAAAAGGTGCTAGTAGAAGATACACTACCTAAAGGTGTTGAATACGTGAAAGATAGTTTGAAAGCTGAAGGTATAAAACCAGAGCCAGTAGAACTAAAAGTGGAAGACGGCAAAGTAATGGCAAAGTATCCAGAAATTACGGATACAGAAAAAAGAAGTATTGTTTTTAAAGTGAAAGTAAAAGATTCGGCAAAAGTAGGGGAGGCAATCGTAAATAAAGCAATTGCAAAAGATCCGAAAAATGAGCCTGTTGAATCAAAGGTTGTTATTACACCGCAAAGTAAAAAAGGTGAAATTGCTGCTACAAAGGTAGTTAATAATAAGAAGCCAAAGTTAGGCGAAGAAATCGAGTACCGCATTAGTTTTCATAATACGGTTGAGAACGGAAAACTTGAAGAGGTGCGAGTGGAAGATACAATTCCAAAAGGTCTTGAATATGTAGAAAATAGTATCAAGGCCGAAGGAGAAGCACCTGGACCAGTAGAATTAGCTGTTGAAAATGGAATAGTCAAAGCTAAGTATATCGATATTATGGATATGAAAGAAAGAAGTATCGTCTTTAAAGTAAAGGTGAAGGAAGAAGCAAAAGTAGATAAAGAGATTGTCAATAAAGCAATTGTTGATGATACGAAAAATCCACCGATTGAGCCGGAAGAAAGAATTACTCCGCAATATAAGGATGGAATAATTGATTCGAAGAAGACAGTAGATAATCCATCACCAAAACTAGGAGAAGAAGTAGAATACCGAATTAGCTTTAAAAATACGGTAGAAAACGGAAAACTAGAAAAGGTAACGATAGAGGATACAATTCCTAACGGTTTAGAGTATGTAAAAGGCAGTGAAAAGGCTGAAGGTGATAAACCAGCTCCATTAAAGTTAAGTGTGAAAGATGGAAAAGTCATTGCTGAATACGAAAATATTACGGATATGAAAGAAAGAAGTATTGTCTTTAAGGTAAAGGTGAAGGAAGAAGCGGAAGTAGGTAAGGAAATCATTAATAAGGCAATTGTTGATGATATGAAGCATCCGAAAGAACCAGAAGCAAAAATCACACCATTACACAAAGATGGGAAAATTAAAGCGAAGAAAATCGTAAATAATGAAACACCGAAGTTAGGAGAAGAAGTAGAATACCGAATTAGTATGAAAAATACGGTTAAGTACGGAAAGCTAACAGACGTGATAATAGAGGATACTCTACCAGAAGGTTTAGAGTATGTAGAAAATAGTTTGAAAGCAGAAGGTGCCGGAACAGATTCAGTAGAGCTGAAATTTGAAAACGGTAAGGTAATGGCAAAATATCCAGAAATTATGGATACAGAAGAAAGAAGTATCGTTTTTAAAGTGAAAGTAAAAGAAGAAGTAACAGTTGGTAAAAAAATCATTAATAAAGCAACTATTGATGATTCACAAAACAAGCCAGTTAATCCGACAGCGGAAATTATTCCTCAGTATAAAGATGGAAAAATTGAAGCGAAAAAGATGGTAAATAATGAAACGCCGAAGTTAGGAGAAGAAGTGGAATACCGAATCAGCTTTAAAAATACGGTAGAACATGGAAAGCTAACAGAGGTAAAAATAGAAGATGATTTACCAAATGGATTAGAGTATGTGAAAGATAGTGTAAAAGCAGAAGGTTCTAAGCCAGATCCAGTGGAATTGAAATTTGAAAACGGTAAGGTAATGGCAAAGTATCCTGAGATTACAGATACAAAAGAGAGAAGTATTACCTTTAAAGTGAAAGTAAAAGGTAAAGTGAGCGATTCAATTGTTAATGAAGCGATTGTGAGCGATACGAAACATCCGCCAGAAACACCGACAGCAGAAATTATTTCGCAACATAAAGACGGAAAAGTGAAAGCGAAGAAGACGGTAAATAATGAAACGCCGAAGTTAGGAGAAGAAGTAGAATACCGAATTAGTTTTAAAAACACGGTAGAAGACGGAAAACTAGCAGAGGTGAAAATAGAAGATACTTTACCCGAAGGTTTAGAGTACGTAGAAAACAGTGTGAAAGCAGAAGGTGATAAGCCGGATCCAGTAGAATTGAAAGTGGAAAATGGTAAGGTAATGGCGAAGTATCCAGAGATTACGGATACAGAAGAAAGAAGTATCACTTTTAAAGTGAAAGTAAAAGATGAAGTGAAAGTCGGTAAAAAAATCGTCAATAAAGCAATTATTGATGATACGAAAAATGAGCCAGAAACACCGACGGCAGAAATTACTCCACAGCATAAAGACGGAAAAGTGGAAGCGAAGAAGACGGTAAATAATGAAACGCCGAAGTTAGGAGAAGAAGTGGAATACCGAATTAGCTTTAAAAATACGGTAGAAAACGGAAAGCTAGCAGAGTTAAAAATAGAAGACGATTTACCAAATGGATTAGAGTATGTGAAAGATAGTTTACGAGCAGAAGGTTCTAAGCCAAATCCGGTAGAACTGAAAGTGAAAGATGGAAAAGTAATCGCAAAATATCCAGAAATTACGGATCTAGAAGAAAGAAGTATCGTCTTTAAAGCGAAAGTAAAAGAAGAATTTAAGGTTGGTGAAGGCATTGTCAATAAAGTAGTTGTTGATGATACAAAAGATCCAACAACTTCAGAAGTAACAATTACGCCAGAATATAAAGACGGTAAGCTTAAAGCGGAGAAATTTGTAAACAATAAAAAACCGAAATTAGGAGAAGAAGTAGAATACCGAATTAGTTTTAAAAACACGGTAGAAAACGGAAAACTAGTAGAGGTTACAGTAGAAGATGAAATTCCAGCTGGATTAGAGTATGTAGAGAACAGTTTACAAGCAGAAGGATCTAAGCCTAGTCCAGTAGAATTGAAATTTGAAAACGGTAAGGTAATGGCAAAGTATCTAGAAATTACCGATACAAAAGAAAGAAGTATTATCTTTAAAGTGAAAGTAAAAGAAGAGGTAGAAATAGGTAAGGAGATTGTTAATAAAGCAATCGTAGTAGATACAAAAAATAAGCCAGAAGAGCCTCATGTGGAAATTACTCCGCAATATAAAGATGGTAAAATTGCTGCGCAGAAAGTGGCAAATAATCATAAACCGAAACTAGGAGAAGAAGTAGAATATCGAATTAGTTTTAAAAATACGATAGAAAACGGGAAACTAGCAGAGGTAAATATAAAGGATGCCTTACCAAATGGTTTAGAGTATGTAGAAGGCAGCATCACAGCAGAAGGTTCTAAACCGAAACCAGTAGAGCTACAGGTGAAAAATAATAAAGTAATGGCAAAGTATCCAGAAATTACAGATACAGAGGAAAGAAGTATTGTCTTTAAAGCGAAGGTAAAAGAAAGCGCAAAAGTGGGAGAAGAAATCGTAAATGAGGCAATTGTAGATGATACAAAGAATCTACCAGAAGAGCCTTATGTACCGATTACACCACAATATAAAGATGGAAAAATTGAGGCAAGAAAAGAAGTAAGTAATCGTGAACCGAAGTTAGGTGAGGAAATCGAATATCGAATTATTTTTAATAATACGGTGAAAGATGGAAAACTAGTAGAGGTAAAGATAGAAGATAAAATTCCAGCTGGATTAGAGTTTGTAGAAGGAAGCGAAAAGGCTGAAGGTGAAGAGCCAAAACCAGTGGAGTTGAAAGTAGAAAATGGTAAGGTAATGGCAAAGTATTCAGAGATTATGGATACGAAAGAAAGAAGTATCGTCTTTAAAGTGAAGGTGAAAGATTCGGTTACAATAGGTAAGGACATTACAAATAAAGCGATTATCCACGTTGATGATCCGAACCACCCTATAACTGAACCGACAGCGAAAATTACACCGCAATATAAAGACGGTAAAATTGCTGCTCATAAAAAGGTGAATAATCATAAACCGAAGCTAGGTGAGGAAATCGAATACCGAATTTCATTTAATAATACGGTGAAAGATGGACAGCTGGCAGAAGTGAAAATTGAGGATGAAATTCCGTCTGGTTTAGAGTATGTGAAAAATAGTCTAAAAGCAGAAGGTGATAAGCCAGCCCCAGTAGAGTTGAAAGAAGAAGCTGGTAAGGTTAGTGCGAAGTATGAAAATATCACTGACATGAAAGAAAGAAGTATTATCTTTAAAGTGAAGGTGAAAGATTCTGTTGAAGTGGACAAAGCAATTGTAAATAAAGCAATTGTTGATGATACAAAAAATCCACCAGAGCGACCGGAAGTAGATATTACACCGCAGCATAAAGCTGGTAAATTTAAAGCTGATAAAAAGGTAAGCAAAAAAGATCCAAAGCTAGGAGAAGAAGTAGAGTACCGAATTAGTTTTAAAAATACGGTAGAAAACGGAAAACTAGCAGAAGTGAAAATTGAGGATCAATTACCAACTGGCTTAGAGTATGTGAAGGATAGTTTAAAATCAGAAGGTAATGAGCCAGCGCCAGTAGAGTTAAAAGAAGAAGCTGGTAAGGTTAGTGCGAAGTATGAAAATATTACTGATACAGCTGAGCGTAGTATTCGCTTTAAGGTAAAAGTAACGGAAGCAGTAAAAGTCGGTAAGAAAATCGTGAATACGGCAATTGTGGATGATGATAATCCGAAGAATCCGCCGCAAAAACCAGAAGCGATTATTACGCCGGAGTATAAGGACGGAAAACTAAAAGCTGAGAAAACAGTAAATAATCCAGCTCCAAAATTAGGAGAAGAAGTAGAGTATCGAATTACTTTCCGTAACGTAGTAGAGCATGGAAAAGTAGCGAAGGTGAAGATTAAGGATGAATTACCAACTGGCTTAGAGTTTGTAGAAGGTAGTGAAAGAGCCGAGGGAGAGAATCCGAAACCGTTGTATGTGAAAGTGAAAAACGGCACAGTACTCGCAGAATATCCAGAAATTACGGACATGAAAGAAAGAAGCATCGTCTTTAAAGTAAAAGTGAAAGATAAAGCTAAAATTGGCGAAGCGATTGTGAATACGGCGGTTGTGGAAGATACAATAAACCCACCAGAGAAACCGAATGTCGCTATACAGCTTCAACATAAAGATGGTGCATTACAAGCAGAAAAAACAGTAAGTAATCATGAACCGAAGTTAGGAGAAGAAGTAGAATATCGAATTAGCTTTGAAAATACGGTAGAGAACGGAAAACTAACTGAGGTAAAGGTAGAAGATGAAATTCCAGCCGGTTTAGAATACGTACAGGATAGTATAAAGTCTGATGGGCCGGAACCAAATCCAGTAGAACTTAAAGTTGAGAATGGAAAAGTAACAGCAAAGTATCCAGAAATTACGGATACGAAAAAAAGAAGTATCATCTTTAAAGCGAAAGTACAAGAAACGGTACAAGTAGGAAAAGAAATTATAAACAAGGCGGCTGTGGATGATAATAATCCGACAAATCCACCGGTTGAGTCACTTGTACCAATTACACCGCAATATAAAGATGGGAAACTAGAGGCAAGGAAAGAAGTAAGTAATCATGAACCAAAGCTAGGGGAAGAAATCGAATATCGAATTACTTTTAACGGCATAGTAGATGGCGGGAAGTTAGTTGATGTAAAGATTGAAGATGAAATTCCGTCTGGTTTAGAGTATGTGAAAGATAGTCTGAAGGCTGTAGGTGATAAGCCTGTACCAACAGAACTTAAAGTTGAGAATGGAAAAGTAACAGTAAAGTATCCAGAAATTACGGATACGAAAGAAAGAAGTATCATCTTTAAAGTAAAGGTAAAAGAATCAGTAAAAGTTGGAGAGGAAATAACAAATAAAGCGATTATTCACGTAGATGATCCAAATCATCCAGTTATGGAACCGACAGCGACAATAAAGCCAGAATATAAAGATGGTAAGGTAAAAGCAACGAAGACAGTAAGTAATAAAGAACCGAAGCTAGGAGAAGAAATCGAATACCGAATTAGCTTTGAAAATACGGTAGAAAACGGAAAATTAGCTGAGGTAAAGATAGAAGATGAAATTCCAGCCGGTTTAGAGTACGTGCAAGATAGTATTCGATTTGAAGGGGCTGAACCAAATCCAGTAGAGTTAAAAATGGAGTTTGGAAAAGTAATAGCGAAGTATCTAGAAATTACAGATACGAAAGAACGTAGTATTATTTTTAAAGCGAAGGTAAAAGCAGCACCAAGTAAAGGGATAACAAATAGAGCGATAGTGGACGATAGAATAAATACACCACTTGAGCCTACAGTTACAATTTTACCGAAAACAAAAGAAGATTTTAAGATACCGGAAGATCCGAAAGAACCAGAAGTGAAACCGGAAGAGCCGAAAGAGCCGAAGGAGCCAGAAGTGAAACCGGAAGACCCGAAAGATCCGAAAGAACCAGAAGTGAAACCGGAAGAGCCGAAAGAGCCGAAGGAGCCAGAAGTGAAACCGGAAGACCCGAAAGAGCCGAAGGAGCCAGAAGTGAAACCGGAAGATCCGAAAGAACCGAAGGAGCCAGAAGTGAAACCGGAAGAGCCGAAAGAGCCGAAGGAGCCAGAAGTGAAACCGGAGGATCCGAAAGAACCGAAGGAGCCAGAAGTGAAACCGGAGGATCCGAAAGAACCAGAAGTGAAACCGGAAGATCCGAAAGAACCGAAGGAGCCAGAAGTGAAACCGGAAGACCCGAAAGAGCCGAAGGAGCCAGAAGTGAAACCGGAGGATCCGAAAGAACCGAAGGAGCCAGAAGTGAAACCGGAGGATCCGAAAGAACCGAAGGAGCCAGAAGTGAAACCGGAAGAGCCGAAAGAGCCGAAGGAGCCAGAAGTGAAACCGGAAGATCCGAAAGAACCGAAGGAGCCAGAAGTGAAACCGGAAGACCCGAAAGATCTGAAGAAACCGGAAGTAAGACTGGAAAAGTTAAATAAAGACTCGCAAGTAAAAGTAGAAAAAGAATTACCGAAAACAGGGGCAGCACATCCATGGATGATGTCAGTTGGTGCGGGAATTTCATTCTTAGTTGGCGGAGTATTATTCGTATTAGGTAGAAGAAGAAAACAATAATTTTTGTAGACGAAAAGCACACTGAGTTCGATAGTTTATAGAATTCAGTGTGCTTTCGTGGTATATAAAATAAAAGCTCCTTCCGCGTATGGAAGGAGCTTTTATTTTTACATATTAAAACATGCTTGAGCTATGCATTGGTTGAAGTTTTGCATTTGGATCGAAGTAAGCTTTTGCATTGTTTACTGCTGTCGGTGCTTCGCCAAATCCACAAGCGATAAGTTTTACTTTTCCTTCATATGTACAAATGTCACCAGCAGCGTAAATGCCAGGAATATTTGTTTCCATTTTTGAATTCACAAGGATGCTATTTTTTTGTATATCTAAGCCCCAGTTTTTAATTGGGCCAAGAGAGGAAACGAAGCCGTAGTTTACAATTACATCATCAACATCGATGATAACTTTTTCTTCAGTTTTTACGTGCTGAAGAACGACTTGTTCAATTTTGTCATCACCAATGAGTTCAACTGGAACATACGGTGTACTTACTTCTGCACGAGAATTCATTAAGTTTTCGACGCTATGTTCATGTGCGCGGAATTTATCACGGCGATGAACGATTGTAACTTTGTCAGCAATCGGTTCTAACATCATCGTCCAGTCTACTGCTGAGTCGCCACCGCCAAATACTACGACGCGCTTGCCAGCAAATTTATTCATATCATCAACGAAATAATGTAAGTTTTTCTTTTCGTATTTTGCTGTACCTTCTAATTCTAAGCGGCGTGGTTGGAAAGCACCATTGCCGGCAGTAATAATGACTGATTTAGAATAGTGAGTTTGTTTATTCGTAACAAGTTTAAATATACCATCAGCTTGTTTTTCAAGCGTATCAACAGCTTCTTCTAAGCAAATGGTTGGATCAAATTTCTTCATTTGCTCTCTTAAGTTATCAACTAATTCTTGTGCGCGCACTTTTGGAAATCCAGCTACATCATAAATGTATTTTTCAGGGTAGAGTGCGGATAATTGTCCTCCAAGTTGAGGTAAGCTTTCAATGATTTTTACACTTGCTTGTCTCATCCCGCCATAAAATGCTGTGAATAGTCCTGTTGGACCACCACCAATAATTGTTATGTCGTAAACTTTTTGATTTTCTGCCACTTTCATTCCCCCTATAGATGGAATTTTGATATTGATTTCATATATTGTTCATATGTACACGAAAATCCTGCAAATGATGACACTTTCAAATAAATGATAGCATATTTGAGTTCATAATACTTCTGAAAACGACTGAATTGTGTGTAAGTTTTCGCATAGATGCTTTTTGTATTGTATAAAATATACAGAAAGGAAAATACATGAAAAAAAGGCTGAAAAACCCTTGAAAACGCTATGTTATTTTAAAATATTGATAATTCTCCAGAAGCTTGAATTCTGGAATAAAACCGACTAATATAGGGAAGTATTATGTTAAATTTCTATGACAAAATTCGTACGATTTTTTGACTGCGTTTTGTTATGATATAGAATGTGATAAATTCCACATTCTTGACAAATAGAGTTTTTAGTACTTGGTATTATTTCTCATTACTATTATATAAAGAAAAGGGTTGTGATTTGGTGAAGACTCCAAAAATCGTAGTTTTAGGTGCAGGTTATGGCGGGATGATTACGACTGTTCGTCTGCAAAAAGCATTATCTGTAAATGAAGCTGAAATTACGTTAGTAAACAACAACAGCTATCACTACCAAGCGACTTGGTTACACGAGAGCGCAGCTGGTACATTACAAGATGAAAAAATCTGTCTAGATATTCAAGACGTTATTGATACAAATAAAGTGAACTTTGTACAAGACACAGTAGTAGAAATTAAAGCTGCTGAAAAACGTATTATCTTAAAAGACGGCGAGTTAGAGTATGACTACTTAGTAATCGGTCTTGGTTTCGAATCAGAAACATTCGGAATTACAGGATTAAAAGAGCATGCATTCTCAATCGCTAACATTAATGCAACTCGTGAAATTCGTGAGCATATGGAAGCTAGTTTCGCTAAATATGCAGCTGAAAAGCGCGATGAGTTAGTAACAATCGTTGTTGGTGGTGCTGGATTTACTGGTATCGAGTACGTAGGTGAGCTTGCAAACCGTGTTCCTGAACTTTGCAAACAGTACAATGTACCACGTGAAAAAGCACGTATCATCTGTGTAGAAGCTGCTCCAACAGCACTTCCAGGTTTCGATCCAGCATTAGTAGAATATGCTGTAAAACAACTTGAGAAAAAAGGCGTAGAATTCCGCATCGGTACAGCAATTAAAGAAGCAACTGAAGAAGGTATTATTGTTGCAAATGGTGATGATACTGAATTAATTAAGTCTGAAACAGTAGTTTGGGCTGCAGGTGTTCGTGGTAATGGTATTGTGGAAGAGTCTGGCTTTGAAGCAATGCGCGGACGTGTAAAAGTTGATGAGTACATGCACGCTCCAGGATACGAAGAGGTATTCATGGTTGGTGATGCAGCGTTAATCATTAACGAAGAAATTAACCGTCCTTACCCACCAACAGCACAAATTGCAATTCAACAAGGTTACAATATTGCACACAACTTAACTGTATTAGTTCGTGGCAAGGGCGAAATGAAAAAATTCGCATTCGATAATAAAGGATCTGTATGTTCTTTAGGTCATGACGATGCAATGGGCGTTGTTATGGGTAAAAAGTTAACAGGTTGGAAAGCTTCCTTCATGAAGAAAGTAATCGATAACCGCTACTTATTCTTATTAGGTGGACCTTTATTAGTTCTTAAAAAAGGTAAATTAAAGTTCTTTTAATATATAGTAGAAAAAGCAGAAACGGCTAAGCGCCGTTTCTGCTTTTTTTTTCATATAATACATGTTTTCGATATAACAATAGAAAGATGGGAGAAATGTTTTATTTGAACATTGCCTTATCATGAAATGGATGAATCCAATGTTTTATTTTCTTCATAATTACATTTCTGCATCTTGATATTTTTTTGTTAACAGTATATCGACAAAATGGGTTTTTTCACTTTTTGAAAAAAGGAAATTTCACAGCGAATTAAAAAGTATAGTATAATATATAGAAAAGAAAGAATATTCTGTCCGTTCGGATGGAGGAGGATGCATCATGGGGAAGCGCGGGAAAGTATGGTTAGCTGTTAGTGGCTTAGTAGCTACAAAAGATGGCAGGTGGCTATTCGTTAAGAAGAAATACAGTGGATTAAAAGGGAAATGGTCTTTACCGGCTGGTTTTGTAAATGAAGGTGAGACAGTTGATGAAGCTGTGAAACGCGAAGTGTTAGAAGAGACAGGCATTGTCGCTCATGTGAAGGGGATCATTGGTGTTCGATCGGGTGTTATTCGTGATGAAATTAGTGATAATATGATTATTTTCCTTTTGGAGCCTGAAGGAGAAAATATTATTGTACAGGAGAAAGAATTGTCTGAAGTGGCGTTCTTACATCCAGATAAGATTGCGGACGATCCGAATACGTCTGTACTTATTAAATATTTGTTAGAAGGAAGATCAGAACTACATCTTGAAGTGGACAAAACATTAAATCCAGGAGAACCATTTGGTTATACAGCCTATCACGTATTTACGGCACGTGCGAAGGAGAGGGAGAAAGAGTGAGTATACCGGTACTACTTATTTCAATGATGTTATTTTTTATTTTGTTCTTTGGAATTGGATTTTTACTCAACATGATTTTGCGAGCTACTTGGGTAATGGTTATTGTGTATCCGATTGTTTGTATGCTTATTATTAATAAAGCGAGTATGTGGGATTATTTTTCAAAACCGAAAGAAACATTTTCTTCATTTGGGACAAGTGTATCGCACTTAGGACAAGCAGACGTGTTTATTCTATCTACTGGATTAGTAGGGGCTGCTTTAGCAGGAGTCGTGATCAAGAAACTTCGGAAAAGCGGATATCAAATGTTTTAATCTCCAACTAAGTTGGAGATTATTTTTTGCATATTCCTTCATCGTATAGGGAATGATTAACGATGAAGGAGTGTGGAATATAAAAATGTTAAAACGATATTGTATTCGCATTATGATGACTTGTTTACTTGCATTTGCATTATGCGTAACATGGAAGGCTTTCACTGGAGTTTCTTTATTAGAGATTGTAAAGACATATGAAGGAATGAGTGCAAAAGAAGTACATGCAGCAGAAGTTAAGAGAAATGTTGCTCCGAGTAAAGAAGTGATAAATGCTTTAGAGCAGGCAAACGACTGGTCTAAATATCGTTCAATTGAAATGACTGCAACAGGTTATACATCGGGGATTGAGTCAACAGGTAAGAGGCCAGGGCATCCAGAGTATGGTATTACATATTCAGGTGTTAAAGTGAAAAGGGATTTATATTCCACAATTGCTGCGGACTTACGCGTATTCCCGATTGGAACGATTCTCTTCGTGCCAGGTTACGGGTATGGTGTAGTAGCTGATAAGGGCGGAGCAATAAAAGGAAACCGTCTTGATTTATATTATGATACGGTGAAAGATGTTTATAGCCAATGGGGTAAGAAAAAAGTAAATGTGTATGTAGTAAAAGTAGGAAAAGGTAAGTTTACAGAAGAAGAGTTAACGATGTTAAATCAAGACGAAACGATGCAAGTGTTTCGTGGTCAATATTTAAAGCAAAGATAGTCTAGTCGTAATTACGCTAGACTTTTTTTCTTGGCTTATTTCATAATAGAGGAGATTTTACACGTCATATAACTGTAGTTAGAATTGTCGCATTTTATCGAAAATAAAGTTATAATGGTGGTAGAGAAATTTAGGGGGTCTGAACATGTTTCAAGTACAAAAAGAATTAGCAGGTCACGAAGCAGTAATTGTCGCTTTATTTGAAGAAGAGAAAATGAGTAGTTTTGTACAAGAACTGGACAAAGCGTTTGAAGGACAATTACAAGTTTTACTAGAAGAGAAAGAATTATCTACGAAGAAAAAGGCCATTTCGAAAGTACATAGCTTAGGAAAAACAAATGTGAAACGTTATTACTTTGTTGGTTTAGGCAAGAAAGAGTCTTATACGACAGAAACGTTACGTGTGGCTCTTGGAAAAACGTTTAAAACACTACAAGCAGCAAAAGTACAAGATGCAGCAATCTTACTTGATTCTTTCGTAACAGAGAAATTAGACGCGATTGATGTCGCTCATATTGCAGCAGAGGTACAAGGCCTTGGTACATATGAATTACAAACGTATAAATCAGATAAAAAGGATCGTGTAGAGTTAGAGAAGTTCACGGCTATTACAGCGGAAGATGCACAAGAAATTGAAGCCGCATTAACAGTTGGCTACGTACATGGACGTGCAACAAATTCAGCTCGTACACTTGTAAATATGCCGCCAAACGTATTAACAGCGACAAAGCTTGCTGAGTATGCTGTTGAGTTAGCGGAGAAGTATGATATGGACTATAAAGTTCTTGAAAAAGAAGAGATGGAAGATCTTGGTATGGGTGCGTTACTTGCAGTAAACCAAGGTAGTACAGAGCCACCCAAAATGATTGCTCTTATTTATAAAGGAAAAGAAGAGTGGACAGATGTCATTGGATTCGTTGGAAAAGGTATTACATACGATACAGGTGGTTATTCTTTAAAACCACGTGAAGGCATGGTTGGTATGAAAGGTGATATGGGCGGTGCAGCTGCTGTATTAGGTGCGATGGAAATTATCGGAGAACTGCGCCCAGAACAAAATGTGATCGCTGTTATTCCTTCAACAGATAACGTTGTAAGTGGTACGGCATTTAAGCCAGACGATGTAATCACATCTATGAGTGGAAAAACAATTGAAGTATTAAATACGGATGCAGAAGGTCGTCTAGCTTTAGCTGATGGTATTACGTATGCGAAAAAACTTGGCGCAAACTACCTTGTTGATGTTGCAACATTAACAGGCGGTGTAATTGTTGCACTTGGAAACCATACGACAGGCGCAATGACAAATAATGAAGAGTTGTTTGAGCAAGTACTAGAGGCTTCTATGGAAACAGATGAACCAATTTGGCAACTACCGATTTTTGATCGTGATAAAGAACGTGTGAGAAACAGTAAGTTTGCTGATTTAAATAACTCACCAGGCCGTGAAGGACATGCGGTTATGGCAGGTACATTCCTAGGCGAATTCGCTGAAGATACACCGTGGGTACACTTAGATATCGCTGGAACATCAGAAACAAAAGGCGCGCACGACTTAGGTCCAGCTGGAGCAACTGGTGCAATGGTACGTACACTTGCAACACTTGTGGAGCGTTTCGGAGAAGAATAAGAGTATAAGTGAAGACTGTTCCAATATTTTGGAACAGTCTTCTTTTTTATAGGTTTGTTTATCCCGCTATTTGCCGGACAGTAAGAACCTAACCTCAAAATTCAGTGGAAGCAAAGAAGTGAGGTGGGGTTGCCCGTAAACGCTCAATTGGTGAGGGCTGATTAAAGTTTCACTTTATAAAGAAATTGTATACAAAATCCCATTTAAAGCAAAAGAAGTACGGCCCGTTTCTTCAGAGACAACTAATATAAGTGCATCACTCTTTTCTGATAAGCCTATTGCAGCTCTGTGACGCGTTCCTAGCTCAGAATCAACTTCTGTACTTTTCGTTAAAGGAAGAATATTAGCAGCTGAGACTATATGATTATTTTTTACGAGAACGGCACCGTCATGAAGAGGGTTACCTGGGTAAAATATTGATTCGAGTAATGGCGCAGTTAAATGAGCGTTTAATGTCGTTCCAGTTTGAATGAAAGCTTCAAGCGTTTCATTTCGTTCCACAACGATAAGAGCACCATGTTTTCTAGCGCTTAAATGTTGGATAGCTGTCGTAATAAAAGATGAACTTTCCGTATAAGGTGATAAATATGCCTGAATATAGTATGTAGCTGCCAATGTTTGTACATTTGCCAACATATGATGAATATCTTCCATCTTGCATAAAATACATTCATCTTCTTTATCGATTGCGTTTCTCATAATCGATAGTTCTCTTTCAGCAATTTCAATCATTTGCTTTGTTTGTATTTTGAGCTCTTCTGACAAGCCCCATTCTTGCATAATCCTCATTCCCTTTAGTGGAGTATTTAACAATAGTGTATACAAATATTCCTAGTAAAATCCTGCTAGATTTTATAAAATATTGAGATACAGCATATTTTTTTCATATAATAAAGATATGACAAGCGGGAGGAGAGAGAAGAATGAATTGGAAACAAGAATTTAGTCGCTGGCTTTCTTACGCACAATTAGATGCAGAATTAAAAGAACAGCTAGAAAATATGAAGCAAGATGAGAAGAAAATCGAGGATAGCTTTTATAAAAATCTAGAGTTTGGCACAGGTGGTATGCGTGGTGAACTTGGTGCTGGTACGAACCGTTTAAACGTATATACAGTTCGTAAAGCAACAAAAGGATTAGCAAGCTTTATTGAAAAGTTAGGTGAGGAAGCGAAAAAACGAGGTGTTGTTGTAGCCTATGATTCTCGACATAAATCACCTGAATTCGCAATGGAGGTCGCTGCAACACTTGGCGCACGCGGTATCACAACATATGTGTTTGAAAGCTTACGTCCAACGCCAGTGCTTTCTTTCGCAGTTCGTCATTTACATACAGTAAGTGGAATCGTCCTTACGGCAAGCCATAATCCGCCTGAATATAACGGATATAAAGTATACGGTGAAGATGGTGGACAGTTGCCTCCAAAAGAGGCAGATGAGTTAATTAGCTACGTAAACGCAGTAGAAGATGAATTAACAGTTGAAGTCGCTGATGTAGAGCAATTAAAAGCTGACGGTTTATTACATATTATTGGACAAGAAGTAGATGATGCATATGCTGCAGAATTGAACAATGTCATCATTAATAAAGAAATGGTACAAAAGGTTGGTAAAGACTTAAAAATCGTCTTTACACCATTACACGGAACATCAAATATTTCTGTACGCCGTGGTTTAAAAGAAGTTGGATTTACAGATGTAACAGTTGTAAAAGAGCAAGAGTTACCAGATCCAAACTTCTCTACAGTAAAATCACCGAACCCAGAAGAGCACGCAGCGTTTGAGTATGCAATTCGTGACGGTGAAAAGGTAGGCGCAGATGTATTAATCGCAACTGATCCTGACGCAGATCGCCTTGGTGTAGCAGTTCGTAATCATAATGGTGAGTTCCAAGTATTAACAGGTAACCAAACAGGTGCATTAATGCTTGATTACTTACTATCTCAAAAGAAAGAAAACGGAACGCTTCCAGAGAACGGTGTCGTATTAAAAACAATCGTAACGTCTGAAATTGGTCGTACAATTGCAAAAGCATACGGTTTAGATACAATTGATACGTTAACTGGATTTAAATTTATCGGTGAGAAAATTAGACAGTATGAAGAAAGCGGACAATACGAATTCCAATTCGGTTATGAGGAAAGCTATGGTTATTTAATCCGTCCATTCTGCCGTGATAAAGATGCAGTACAATCTGTCCTATTTGCATGTGAAGTAGCTGCATATTACAAATCACAAGGGAAAACGTTATATGATGGTCTATTAGAAGTATTTGAGAAATACGGATTCTTCCGTGAAGACCTTGTATCGTTAACGTTAAAAGGAAAAGATGGAGCGGAACAAATCCAAGAGATGATGGCGACGTTCCGTGAGAATCCTCCGAAAGAAGTAGCGGGCTTAACAGTCGTAGCAGTTGAAGACTATAAAGCAAGCATTGTTACATCTTTACAAGATGGACATAAAGAAGAGATTCACTTACCGAAATCAAATGTGTTAAAATATCAATTAGAGGATGGTTCATGGTTCTGCCTACGTCCATCTGGAACTGAACCGAAGATTAAGTTCTACTTTGGTGTAAAAGATAGTTCTTTACAAAATAGTGAACAAAAGTTACTTACTATTAAAGAAGATATTATGAATCGTTTATAATATAAAGTAATTTTAAGTAGTAGGGAACAAAAGGGAGCGAAATCTCCCTTTTGTTTTATGTAAGGAAATGATCGTTATTGATTCTGACAGAAGAGAGGGTATTTTGTGATGAAAAAAGTAAGAAAAGCCATAATCCCAGCAGCTGGATTGGGAACACGTTTTTTACCAGCAACAAAAGCAATGCCGAAAGAAATGTTGCCGATAGTAGATAAACCAACTATCCAATACATCGTAGAAGAAGCAATACAATCAGGAATCGAAGACATTATTATCGTTACTGGTAAAACAAAGCGCTCTATTGAAGATCATTTTGATAATGCATTTGAGTTAGAGCAAAACTTATTAGAAAAGAAAAAGTATGAGTTACTTGAAAAAGTACAGGCTTCTTCAAAAATGGTAGATATTCATTATATTCGTCAAAAAGAACCAAGAGGATTAGGACACGCTGTTTGGTGTGCACGTAAATTCATCGGTGATGAGCCATTTGCTGTTTTATTAGGCGATGATATCGTTCAAGCTGAAAAACCATGCTTACGTCAATTAATCGAAGAATATGATAAAACGCTTTCTTCTGTTATTGGTGTACAAACGGTTCCAGAAAATGAAACACACCGCTACGGAATTATTGATCCATTAGAACAAGAAGGTCGTCGTTACCAAGTTCGCAATTTCGTTGAGAAACCAGCACAAGGTACAGCACCTTCAAACTTAGCGATTATGGGCCGTTACATTTTAACGCCTGAAATCTTTATGTTCTTAGAGCAGCAACATGTCGGTGCTGGTGGTGAAATTCAGTTAACAGATGCAATCCAAAGCTTAAATGAAATCCAACGTGTATTTGCTTACGATTTCGAAGGAAAGCGCTACGACGTAGGTGAAAAGCTAGGATTTGTTCAAACGACAATCGAAATGGCCCTGCAACACCCAGAATTACGTGATGACATGGTTGTAATGATGAAGAAAATTTTAGAAGAACAAGTGAATCAAGAGTCTTAATATAAAAAAAGAGTTATTGCAGCAAGCTGCAATAACTCTTTTTTATTATGAAATCGTCGAATGAGAATGCTGATAAGCAGAACGACGCACAGCATAGTATATGCGAGGGGCGATAATAGCACCGATAATTGTAAATACAATATCTTTTACTGCAAACCACATCATAATCATCCAAGCAGCTTTATAGCTCATATTACCGCCCATAAAGAGATTGACTGCCCCGTACATGTAAGTAGTACCGATTATATAAGTTAAAATAATTCCTGTGAAAGAGGCAATCGCGAATGTAATGAATGTTGGTCTTTCTTTTTGTTCTACTAGTTTCCCCGATACGTAAGCAACGATAATAAATGCGATAATAAAACCACCAGTAGGATCTAAAAGTGCTCCAAATCCAGCCTTGAAGTTAGCGAAAATTGGTGCGCCGGCTACGCCAACGAGCATATAAACAGTCATGGATAAAGCACCAAGTCTACTTCCAAGAAGAAGACCTGCTAAAATTGCGAAAAATGGTTGCATAGATAATGGGATACCTGCTACTTGAAGGAATGGTGCCCAAGATACAATATTTGCACCGATGGCCATAAGAGCAACGAACATGGCAGCTAATGCTAAATCTAAAACATGTAATCTTCTCATAATGTTAACCTCCTTTTGTTTTTAGGTTAACATTATCGTAGCTAAAATATTTACTTGTTGTCAATCAAAATATTTTGATAAGAAGGCTTTAAATAGTCTCTTAGCAACGTATATGGAATACGAAATTGCGGAATTCCACTTGAATACGGAGCAATCTCATATAAAGGGAAATAAATGACGAGATTGTCTGGCTCTAAAAAGAAGTGAAACTTTTTCATACTCATTACCTTTTCAGTTGCATCAGGAAAATAAATACTTTCATTTTGTTTAATTTGTCTTACAATCTCTGCACGGATTACATCTTTATATTTATCTTTTTGTTGAAATAAATCGTCTAAGTGCAGTAGCTTTTTTTCTTTTAAATCAAATGTATTTGCCTTCCACGTATAAAGACCGTGTGCTCCGCCAGTATATTGATAGTAATTCACATATAGGCTAAGAAAAGGTGGTTTGTTTAAAGAGACTTTATAATCAACATTTGCTACGTACGGATGAAATGGTGTACTAGATCCTTCTGTCTCTTTATAGTATTTTTTTGCTTCTTTTTCTAATTTGTTTTTAAATTTGTCAGTGGACTTTTTGTAGTATAAATTGAGCTTATTTTGAAATGTAGAGTCAGAAAAGTTGTGAAAAGAAGGCCTATTTATTTGATATTCTATATAAGGTTTCTTACCTTTTTGCGTTACAGTATTAACATCGATTGTCAGGTTAGATGCTTTGGCTGTTATTGCACAATTTGGTACAATAGTCAGCAAGGAGAACATAAGCAGTAATATACAAAATTTCTGTTTCATTTAGGTGAAGCCTCCTTATATAAGTGTTATAAGTAGTTTGAAAATAAATAGGTAAAATTATACATTTAATTAAAGCAAGAGAAGGAGGAAGCGATATGGCAAAAACTTTAATGGATTCACTTGGAATTGAGTTGTTAGAGATGACAGAAGATAAGGTGGTTGCTACGATGCCTGTTGATGAGCGTACGCATCAGCCATTTGGATTTTTACATGGCGGTGCATCGGTTGCATTGGCAGAAACAGTGGCAAGTGTTGGTTCATACAATTTAATTGATCAAGAAAAATGTATTTGTTTCGGATTAGAAATTAATGCAAACCACATTCGCTCAAAGAAAGATGGAATTGTAACAGCGATCGGAACACCGATACATAGAGGACAATCGACAATGGTTTGGGATGTTCGTATTATTGATGAAAATGATGATTTACTATGTATATCAAGATGTACAGTAGCAATTAAAGAAAAACGTGAAAAGTAAAAAAGAGGCGCTCTTATGAGCAGCCTCTTTTTCTTATAATTAGAACTGGATTTTCTTCTCTAAGAAACCTTTTAGTTCGCTAATTGGCATACGAACTTGTTCCATTGTATCACGGTCACGTACTGTAACAGCTTTGTCTTCAACTGAGTCGAAGTCGTATGTGATACAGAATGGTGTACCGATTTCGTCTTGACGACGGTAACGTTTACCGATAGAACCAGTTTCATCAAAGTCTACCATGAAGTCTTTAGCTAATTCTGCGAATACTTCAGTAGCACCTTCAGATAGCTTTTTAGATAATGGTAAGATAGCTGCTTTGTATGGTGCTAAAGCAGGGTGGAAACGAAGAACTGTACGAGAATCGTTTTCTAATTGCTCTTCTTCATATGCATCACATAAGAATGCTAATGTTACACGGTCTGCGCCTAAAGATGGCTCGATGCAGTATGGTACGTAACGCTCATTCGTTTGTGGATCGATATAATTAAAGTCTTCGTTTGAGTGTTCCATGTGACGTTTTAAGTCGAAGTCTGTACGAGATGCAACGCCCCAAAGTTCGCCCCAACCGAATGGGAATTTGAATTCAATGTCAGTTGTTGCATTACTATAGTGAGATAACTCTTCTTCACCGTGGTCACGAAGACGCATGCTCTCTTCAGTCATACCAAGTGAAAGTAACCAGTTTTTACAAGTTTCACGCCAGAATGCGAACCACTCTAAATCTTCACCAGGCTTACAGAAGAATTCAAGTTCCATTTGTTCGAATTCACGTGTACGGAATGTGAAGTTACCAGGCGTGATTTCGTTACGGAAACTCTTACCGATTTGGCCAATACCAAATGGAAGCTTTTTACGCATAGAGCGTTGAACGTTTTTGAAGTTTACGAAAATACCTTGTGCTGTTTCAGGACGAAGGAAGATTTCGTTTGTGCTAGACTCTGTAACACCTTGGAATGTTTTGAACATTAAGTTGAACTGACGGATTTCAGTGAATTCTTCACTACCGCAATCAGGACATTTTACTTCATGTTCTTTCATTAAGTCAGCCATTTGGTCGAAAGTAAGACCATCAACAACCATTTCGATGCCTTTTGCATCTAAAGCATCCTCAATTAATTTGTCAGCACGGTGACGAGCTTTACATTTTTTACAGTCGATCATTGGATCGTTGAAGTTACCAACGTGACCAGAAGCGATCCAAGTTTTAGGGTTCATTAAAATAGCTGCGTCTAAACCAACGTTGTATGGAGATTCTTGAATGAATTTTTTCCACCAAGCTTTTTTAACGTTATTTTTTAATTCGATTCCAAGTGGACCGTAATCCCAAGTGTTTGCAAGACCACCGTAAATTTCAGAACCAGGGAAAACAAAACCGCGATGTTTCGCTAAGTTTACAACTTGTTCCATTGAATACATAAGAAAATCCTCCTTTTGAAAGTTAACGTATTGGCGATGACATACTCTGATACTTTGGAAACGAGCAGTATAGCTAAAAAGAACATAAAAAAACGCTCATCCCAAGGCTTATTTGCCTAGGGACGAGCGTTTGCCCGCGGTTCCACCCTAGTTGATACACAAAGGTGCATCCACTTTATCATGTATTGCTCGGGACTGCCGTTTCCTTGCGGCTTCAGGCTTTCACTATCCCTGAATCGCTTTTTATGCAAGTACTTATAAGTCCGTCATCGCTACTTATATTAGTAATAATGAACATATTCTAACACGTTCTTTTTTAAATCTCAATAGAGGAACGCGTCTATCTATGATAGAGTCTCGCCTATTTTTTCATTATTTATTCCGTAATTTTCTTTAATATGCTTAATTGCTTCACGCTTACTTAATGGAGCGAGCTCGTTGTTTTGCACGTATTCCCAAACTACATCCGGATTTGTTTTTGCATATTCACGAAGGACCCAGCCAATCGCTTTTTGAATGAAAAATTCTTTTGAAGAATGTAGTTGTCCAATAATCCAGAAAAGAAGTTCCTCATCCATCTTTTGTTTATATTTCAGTTGGAATAAAATAGCGGCGCGTTGTAACCATATGTTATCTGATGCAATCCATTTTGGAATATAAGCAGAAATCAATTCTGGGTGTTTTAAAAAGATAGTACCTAAGAATGTAGGGACGATGCTATCGACAGAGTCCCACCAAGATTTTGTGACAATAAGTTCTTCTAAGAAGGGGATATGAGTTTCGTTTATATGCTTTTTATATTTTTGCATAATATCAAGTGCGGCCGCTTGGAATTCACGTTCTGGTAAGTCCCAAAGCTCACGTACGATAATTTGGAAGTCTTTTTTATCTGGGAGAGTATGTATTTGAATGACGTCTTTTAATAATTGGCGTCTTTCCGGTGTTTGAATACCTAGAAATGGGAAGTGATTTTTCATATAACGAGCCATAGGTTCTGCTTTTTCAGGATTTTTATGAGCTGTGAAATGCTCTTGTAATGCTTTTACAAATGGATGCATAAGTGTTTCTCCTCTCTTATTCTCTATCTTCTCTTATTATACAAAGAGTTTGGATAAATTTTAAAACATAACTTGCAATGTAATGAAATATGTTGAAAGTAGAGAGGAGAGGATAAGATGGAGGATCAAGGCGTACTAGCAGGTTTCTTTGCTCTTAGTTTTGCGTTTATTCTTGTTATATTGATTTGGGCAATTATTTCATATTTGTTAACGGCTTTTGCACTTTATTCGATGGCGAAAAATGATGGTGCAACGGACGGGGTGCTTGCGTTTATTCCGTTTTTGAATAGTAAGACGTGGGGTGACTTAGCGAAAGATAAATTACCAGATTTTTTGAAAGAAGAAGCAGGGTGGAAAGTATTCGGTATATATGTTGCATGTTTCATTTTTAATTTCGTACCAATTATAAGTTTACTAGCAACAGCTGTATCGATTGTATTGTCTATTTATCTTATCTACGCTATTTTAGACAGATATGGAACGAACTCTATATTATTTACGATTATTCATGTAATCACATTTTCGGTGTTCTTACCGATTCATTTATTTATTATTCGAAATGAACCGGTGAGATATAAAGAGTAGATTTTTCGTTTTTGTTGATAAGTCGATATATTTTAGATATAAGTAAAAAAGCGCCCTGATTATCAGAGCGCTCTTTTTACTACATAAGGTAGCGTAAATAAATATAAATGTGAGAAATGATTAATGAAACGATCATAATTGGGAAACCGACTTTTAGGAATTCCATGTAACTAAATTTATGTCCTTCGCGGCTCGCAATACCTGCAACGATTACGTTAGCAGAAGCTCCGATTAATGTTCCGTTTCCACCGAGACAAGCACCTAGTGCTAATGCCCACCATAATACATCGATTTGTGCGTCAGATGGTGATAAGCCTAGCCCAACTGCCATATCGTTAATAAGTGGAATCATTGTTGCGACGAATGGGATGTTATCAATTGTTGCAGAGGCGATACCAGATACCCATAAAATAAGGATGGATGCGTAAGAAATATCTCCGCCTGTTATACCAATTACTTTTTGAGCTAACATTTTGATAAGACCGATATCGATAAGTCCTCCAACAAGTACGAATAGCCCTGCGAAGAAGAAGATTGTTACCCACTCTACGCTTGCAAATACTTCTTCAATTTCATGCTCTTTCACACCAATTAACATAAGTACAGTAGCACCAGTTAAGGCAATGATAGCCGCATCAATATGGAAAATAGAATGAGTCATGAAACCTACAATCGTAAGTCCAAGCACCGTTAAAGATTTTTTCATTAATACTGGATCTTTAATGTATTGTTTTTCATCTAAGCTCATTAATTTTTTAACCTGTACAGGATCGGCAATTAATTGTTTACGGTACATGAAGTAAAGTATTGTTGCTGTAACTCCAATAATAATAATTACGATTGGTGCTAGATTCAATAGGAAAGCATTGAAGTCTAAATGCTTATTGGCAGAACCAATCATAATGTTAGGTGGATCACCAATTAATGTTGCCGTTCCCCCAATGTTTGAAAAAATAATTTCAGAAAGTAAATATGGAACAGGATTTACTTGCAGTATGCGCGTAATAGATAAAGTAACTGGAACAACAAGAAGTACAGTTGTAACGTTATCTAAAAATGCGGAGCCAAGCGCGGTAAGTAGGGAAAGGGAAACTAAAATTTTAATTGGATTTCCTTGTGCCCCTTTTGCTGCTTTAATGGCAACGTATTGGAAAACACCTGATTTACTCGTAATGTTCACCAAAATCATCATACCGATGAGTAGCGTAATCGTTCCCCATTCAATATGTTTCGTAAAGGCGTTATGTAAATCGACGACCCCCACAATTACCATGAATGCTGCACCAAGAAGTGCGATGACAGCGCGATTAATTTTTTCAGAAATAATAATGGCATATGTAATTAAAAAGACTGCGATAGCAAAATAATACTGCCAGTTAGCGAGTTCTTGCGTTGTTTCGTGCAAAAATCTCAACTCCTTTCATTCATTTTTCTTAGTGTGTCAAATATTAACTAGATGAAACACACATAACGTCATTATAAAGTAGAAAAACTGCGGATGTAAATGCAAGGAGGGATTTTGTCATATTTTCTGCATAGGTCATTTTTTCTTATTTTTTAAAATATTTGTGGGCATTTGACATATATATAAGATACATCCAATCTGAATATTTAAAATGGAATTAGCATTCGAGCTTGTTCGTGTAGGAGTGTCAAATAGAAAGGAATGATAAAAATGATAAGGAAGGGATCGTATGGATGAACAACGATTTTTATTTTTAGACTTTGAGTTTACGATGCCCCAGCATAGAAAGAAACCGAAAGGGTTTTTTCCGGAAATTATTGAGGTAGGACTCGTTTCAGTTGCTGGCTGTAAGGTGGAAGATACGTATTCATCACATGTCAGGCCGAAAACATTTCCCTCTTTAACGGATCGATGTAAGAAGTTTTTAGGAATAAAACAAGAAGTCGTGGATAAAGGGATTTCATTTCCTGAACTCGTTAAGAAGCTTGCGGAATACGAAACGAAATGTAAACCGACAATTGTAACGTGGGGAAATATGGATATGAAAGTGCTGAAGCATAATTGTGAAATGGCAGGGATAGCTTTTCCATTCTTCGGACAGTGTCGTGATTTATCGCTTGAGTATAAGAAGTTTTTTGGAGAAAGAAATCAAACAGGATTATGGAAAGCAATTGAGGCGTACGGAAAAGTAGGGACAGGGAAGCATCATTGTGCGCTTGATGATGCGATGACGACGTACAATATTTTTAAACTAGTAGAAAAAGATAAAGAGTATTTAGTAAAACCAGCACCTCCAACATTAGGAGAACTCGTTGATTTTTCAAAAGTGTTAAAGAAAGTGAGCACACAGTAACGACCAAATTGCACATTATGTAATTTGGTCGTTTTGTTTTTTAAAGTTTGTAGTCTTTCTTTAACTGTTCTAATGTTTCTAGACTACGCTCTGCAAAAGGTGAATCATCTTCAGAAAATGAATTCATTTGGGTTTCTAATGCTAATTTTAGTGACTCGGTATAATCCGGAATTTCTCCTTCATATTTTTTCACCATTTGCTCTGGAATGTTCGTCTGTTCACGGAAAGCTAAAGCGCGTCTTTCATGGAAAAATGGTACGTCAGCTTGTTTTACGTTATGTAAGTCACCTTGCACCGGATGTTTTAAAACAGCTAATACTTTTACGACGTAACTGCCAGGGCGGCTATTTGTAACTTCGCCGATGTATTTGCCAGTTTTATAAATCCCAGTAACGATTTCACCAATTTCAAATGTTTCTCTCATATTTTTCACCTCAAGTTTATAGTAAGGAAAGTAGGAGAAGGAGTCAAAGAAATCATTCGCTTTCGGAACGCCCCCTTGAGAATATGGATAGGTTCCACTATAATTTAAAGTTATATAACAGAAAATTCTGGTGTTTTACAAATCCTATAATAAGGAGTGTTCTATATGATGCCTTTATATTTTCCGGAAGATAAAACAGAATATATTATTCCAGGGATTGTTTGCGTGCTATTTATCATTGGTGCCGTTGCTACGTGGCGTATGTTCATTCGTGTATCAAAACGCGAAGCAGAGCGATTACAGAAAGTTGAAGAAAAACTATTAGCTGAAAAGAAACAGTAACGCATTTTTGTATGTTTCCCTCTATGCTCGGACAATCTAAGGGCAGAATATATTTTGGAGGGAATGGAATGAAGAAACGGCTTTTTTTCAGTTGTTGTTTATTATTTCTGATGGCAGGTTGTGACCAAGGAAAGCCGAAAGAAATTGAAGTGAAATTACATAATGCTTCAGGAGATGAAGTAGGGACTGCGAAAGTAGTGCAGCAAACAAGTGGCGTGAAAATTACGATTAAAGGAGAAGGTTTTACGCCAGGACCACACGGACTACATGTACATGAAATAGGAGAGTGTAAGGCACCTCGTTTTGAATCATCCGGGAATCATTTTAATCCTGATGATAAAAAACATGGTCTTCTTAATCCGAAGGGTGCAGAAAACGGTGATTTACCGAACGTAGTTGCAGATGGTTCTGGGAAGATTAAAGCGGAAATCGATGCACCTCACATCACACTTGAAGAAGGAAAAACGACGATTCATAGAAAAGATGGAGCGTCTATTATTATTACAGAAAACCCTGATGATGGTATGACACAACCGACAGGTAAATCAGGCGATCGAATTGCTTGTGGTGTAATTGTAAAAAAAGCAGCGGATATGAAGAAAAAGTAAAAGCTACCGTGCTGGTAGCTTTTTTTTGTGTAGTATAAGTGAAAATATATCAGCGATTATTGGAATATATTGACCGTAACTTGAAATATATCAACTTACCGACAAAATATGACAAAGGAGTCTGTCCAAGAATGATTAGGGGACAGACTCCTCTATTATTATGAAAACGTATGACGCAGTCTGTTCAAAATTTCTTCTAAAACAGATCGTGGACAGCCGATGTTAATTCGAATATGTTCTTCGCCACCTAACCCGTATTTCTCACCAGGTTCAACGATGATTTTTCCTTTTTCCTCAAGTAATGCAGTACGCTCGTTTTGAGAAAGCTTTAGACGAGAACAATCAATCCATAATAAAAAGCTACCTTCTGGCTTCGTTACGGAAAGAGCAGGTATGTGAGTTTTAATATATTCACAAGCAAATTGAGCATTATCTTCTATATATAATCGAATTTCGTTTAACCAATCATTACATTCTGTATAGGCACTTTGCATCGCTGTGTAGGCAAAGATATTTAACCCGTGGAAGCCTTGTCTATATTGGATAGCTGTAAAGGCGTGACGGAGTTTTTCGTTTGGAATGATAATAATCGAAGCTTGTAATCCAGCGATATTAAATGTTTTACTTGGAGCCATACAAGTGATAGTGCGCTCTGCTAATTCTTCAGATAAGGAAGCGAACGGCGTATGTGTATGGTCTGCATAAATGATATCGGAATGAATTTCATCCGCGACAACGATAACGTCATATTTAGTACATAACAATCCGAGCTGCACAAGTTCCTCTTTCGTCCAAACGCGTCCGATTGGGTTATGAGGGCTACAAAGAAGCATGAGTTTGACACCTTGCTGAAACTGCTTTTCTAAATGCTCGAAGTCTATCACATATGTATCATTTTGTTTCTGTAATGGACTCACGCATAACTGCCTGTTGTTTGTTGTGACCATTTCGAAAAATGGAGGATAAATAGGTGGTTGTACGAGAACGGATTCGTTTTCTTTTGTGAAAGCCTGTATGCTCGTACTAAGAGCTGGAACGATCCCCGCGCTAAAAACAATCCATTCTTTTTGAATATCCCAGTTATATTGTTTTTTTGTCCAGTTACAAATAATATCTCCAATATTTTCGGGAGGAAGTGTATAGCCGAAAATAGGATGCTCAATACGTTTCTTTAAAGCAGTTTGAATTTGTGTTGGTACTTCAAAATCCATATCAGCAATCCAAGCATGGATAAGTTCTTCGTTTTTATATGTATCCCATTTTATACTATGCGTTCCACGTCGATTGATTGCTTTATGAAATAGTTGCATACGTTTGCCCCCTTCTTCTGTAAAACCAATAAGTTATGAAAGTTCTCTCTCTTCTTATAGAATAGCTGATGTGATAGGATAAAGAAAAGTATTAAAAAGTGAAAAGGCGGGAAGCGAATGGGTACATATGAAAAGATGATAGAGGTTGTGAAGAATTGGGATCCGTTTCAAATGGGACCGGAGTTTTATGAAACAGAAGCGAGCGATGTTGTGAACGTCATAAGTGTGTTTGATGATCCAAAATACATCGCAAAGAAGATTCAACATATATACTTTATGTCTTTTGAGGAAGTACCTGCGCTTGAAAAATGTGAGAAATTAGCTGTGGAATTACTTGTAATAAAAGAAGGCGGAAGCTGTTCATTATAGGCTGTCGGAATTTCCGACGGCCTTTTTTATATTATCCCGCTATTTGCCGGGCAGTAAGACCCCCACCTCAAAATTCAGCAGAAGCAAAGAAGTTAGGTGGGGGCTAATTAAAGTTTCACTTTATTGCGCAGAAAAAGCGATAATTTCTTCATAAACATGTTCAGGCTTTTCTTCAGGTAGTAAATGTCCTGTATTTTCGTAAGAAATAAATTTTGAATTCGGTAAATCTTTGTGTAGACGATGACCTACATGTACAGGGACGACGCGGTCTTTTTCACCCCAAATGAGTAGTGTAGGTGTTTCGATTTTTTGTAATTCAGTTGAAGATAAGTCACCTTCACGGTCTCGTATCATGCGAGTTAAAGCGGGAAATATACGGTCGTCATAAAAAGGAGCGGAGTAACCTTTTTTCATTTCATCGTCAATTAATGAGTGATCATGAACGACATTCATTAAGTTATGAACAATACCGCGTCTAATAATCCAGTTCTTTACGTATAAATGAAAGAACGGTAAATAAGAAGAGTATAGTAAAGGTAAGGTTGCGCGTGCTAAATAGCTAGAGCTGCATAGTAAAATCGTTTTTGAAATGAGTTCAGGACGTATACGGTTTACATAGAGAGAAATTTGCCCACCCATAGAGTGCCCAACTAATACAATGTTTGAGAGAGATAAATGTTCAATTAAATCAATAATAATCGTTGCTAAATTGTGATAAGAATACTTAAACAGATGAGACTTATCACTTTTTCCGAACGGTGGTAAATCAAGAGCAATCACTGTTCCTGCTTTCGATAGTAAGGGAATGAGACGACGGTAACTGAATGAGGAAGATAAAAAGCCGTGAACGAGTACGAAAGTAGGACGTTCTGTTTTGTTATCGTGTTCATACAATTCGTAATGAATAGTAGTGCCGCGAGTGGAAAAAGTGAAATAAGGACAAGTATATTCGTGATTCATTTTTTGTCACTCCATTGATTTTTGTTCATATCATCTCCAAGGAAGAAGAAAATATGTTAACAAAAAAAGGCAAGATGACGACGTCATCTTGCCTTTCGTTTATTCAGTATTACCCGCGAACAATATTAGGCGGTGTTTTTCCTTGTAATCCTGCAACTAAATTTTCAGCGGCGGTCATAGCCATTTGCTGCCTAGTTTTTAATGTTGCAGATCCGATGTGTGGTAAAGTCACAACATTTTGTAATGATAAGAGTGGATTATCTTTTTGAATCGGCTCTTGTGTAAATGTATCAATACCTGCTGCAAAGATTTTCTTTTCTGTTAAAGCATGGATTAACGCTTCTTCATCTACTGTTTTCCCGCGAGAAGCATTAATGAAGATTGCTGTTTCTTTCATTAATGAAAATTCCTTTTCTCCGATAAGGTGATATGTTTCATCTGTTAATGGAGTAAGAAGAACAATAAAGTCAGACTGCTTCAGTAGCGTCTGTAAATCACAATATGTAGCATCGAATTTTTGTTCAGCTTCTTCTTTACGACGGCGGTTATAGTAAAGAACATTCATATCAAATCCGAATTTTGCTCGTTTTGCAACGGCTTCTCCAATTCGGCCCATACCGATAATACCAATTGTGCTATGGTGTACATCTAGTCCGAAGTGTTCTTTTCCGATTTCAGCGTTCCATTCACCATTTTTCACGTAAGAATCGAGTTCGCAAACGCGGCGCCCAGCTGATAGCATAAGGGCGAAAACGAGATCAGCTACTGTATCATCTAATACGTATGGTGTATTCGTTCCGATAACATTTCGGCTTTTCATCGCTTGTAAATCAAAATTATCGTAACCGACAGAAATGTTGCTCACTACTTTTAAGTTAGGAGCCACTGTCAGTAATTCTTCATTAATAGCAGATCCGAAATTTAATAACCCATCTTTATCTTGTATTTTCTCTAATAGAACATCACGAGGTACTTTCTCATTTTGATCCCATTTTTCATAATCACAGTGTTCTGATAAATAGTTTTCTACAAATGTTGGAACTGGTTCAGCAATATAAACTTTTGGTTTCACGGTTCCATCCCCTTTCACTTTATTTTGACATAATTCAATAGAAAAATCTTCTTTTCAAACTGGAAAGGGTATTTGTATAATTTAAACACAAACGAAAAGGAAGGATGATTTATATGGTGACAGAAAAAGAATTAGAATTATTAGCTTGTCTTGAAAAGAGTAGTCGATTATCTGTAGATACATTAGCGAAGCTGTTAAATATAGAGGTAGAAGAAGTAAAGAAGATGGTTGCGAGGTTAGAAAATGAAAAGATTATTGTGGATTATGTAACACATATTGATTGGACGAAGGTGAAAGAACATACAGGTTTAACGGCAATGATCGATGTGAAAGTTACGCCAAAGCATGGCGTTGGGTTTGATGCGGTTGCTGAACAAATTTATCGTTATTCAGAAGTGAAATCCGTTTATTTAATGTCAGGGACATATGATCTTTCTATTACATTAGAAGGGAAAACGATGGGAGAAGTAGCGATGTTTGTTTCTGAGAAATTAGCAACAATTGAATCTGTTGTTTCTACAACTACTCATTTCATTTTGAAGAAGTATAAACATGAGGGCGTTATTTATGAAAAAGACGATGATGATAAGCGAATTGTGGTGACACCATGAAGCAATTTGAACTATCTAGATCAGCAGAATCTTTAAAACCATCTGGTATTCGAAAATTTTTTGATTTAGCAGCAAATATGAAAGGTGTTATTTCCCTCGGGGTAGGAGAGCCGGATTTTGTTACACCTTGGAATGTAAGGCAAGCATGTATTCGTTCTTTGGAACAAGGGTATACGTCATATACAGCAAATGCAGGATTATTGGAGCTCCGTCAAGAAATAGCAAAGTATCTAAAAAAACAATTTGCAGTATCTTATGATCCAAGTGATGAAATCATTGTTACAGTTGGAGCGAGCCAGGCGTTAGATGTAGCGATGCGCGCCATTATAAATCCTGATGATGAAGTGCTCATTATTGAACCGAGCTTCGTTTCTTATGCACCACTTGTGACATTAGCTGGAGGAGTTCCGGTTCCTGTGGCGACTACGTTAGAAAACGAGTTTAAAGTACAACCAGAACAAATTGAAGCAGCTATTACAGCGAAAACAAAGGCAATTTTGCTTTGTTCACCAAATAACCCGACAGGTGCAATGCTAAATAAATCCGAGCTTGATGAAATAGCAGTGATTGTTGAGAAGTACAATTTAATCGTATTATCTGATGAAATTTATGCAGAACTTGTATACGACGAAGTATATACAAGTTTCGCCAGTATTAAAAATATGCGTGAGCATACGATTTTAATTTCAGGATTTTCAAAAGGATTTGCGATGACAGGATGGCGCCTCGGTATGATTGCAGCTCCTGTTCAATTTTCAGAATTAATGCTCAAAATCCATCAGTATTCAATGATGTGTGCACCGACGATGTCTCAGTTTGCAGCACTTGAGGCGTTACGCGCAGGGAACGATGAAGTAATTCGAATGAGAGATAGCTATAAGAAGCGTCGTAACTTCATGACGACATCTTTCAATGAAATGGGCTTAACGTGTCATGTGCCGGGCGGAGCATTTTATGTTTTTCCTTCTATATCTTCAACCGGATTATCTTCAGCGGAATTTGCAGAACAGTTATTGTTGGAAGAAAAAGTGGCCGTTGTCCCTGGTAGCGTATTTGGCGAAAGTGGTGAAGGATTTATTCGTTGTTCATATGCGACGTCGCTTGAACAACTTATGGAAGCGATGAAGAGAATGGAACGATTTGTAGAAAATAAAAAAAGGACAAAACGTAATACGTTTTGTCCATAAAAGGGGGGGAATACTAGAAAGCCATGTGTTAGTAGTCTATCCCAATATTGGAGAATTATACTTCTTTAAGGGAAATTTTTCATGAATTTTGAATGAGTTCTGTCATAGTGGTATAATTTACTAATATAAGGTATACGCATTCTAGATATCATTATCTAGAATGCGTACTAACCAATCGGATATTTAAAATAAATATATCTGCTTTGCTCTCTATAATTGTAGAGAGAATGGTAAACGTATGGGAGTGTTTCATATGTCAGAACAATATACAACAGGAGTGGTTGTAACAGGGAAAGTGACTGGAATTCAAGATTACGGTGCATTTGTAGCGTTAGATGCAGAAACACAAGGACTTGTGCATATATCTGAAATTACAAATGGATATGTAAAGGATATTCATGACTTTTTAAAAGTCGGCGATACAGTAGAAGTAAAGGTACTTTCAATTGATGAAGAGCACAGAAAAATGAGTTTATCGTTAAAAGCGGCGAAAAGAAAACAAGGAAGGATTCTTATACCGAACCCATCTGAAAACGGATTTAATACGCTGCGAGAAAAGTTGGCAGAATGGATTGAAGAGTCCGAGTTAACAAAGTAAAAGAGGAACGCATATGAGCGTTCCTCTTTTACTTTATCTTATGATATATATTTGCAAATATGATTGCATGCAATCATATTCGTATGTCGGAGGTGAAAGGACATACTGATTATCGAATTTCGTTTGTTTCTGGGTGCGTACCAAGATTTTCAGATGGTTTAAACAGTAAACCAAGGTTGATAAGCCCAGATATACCAACGATGCCGTAAATAATACGTGCAAGAGCTGAATTTTGTCCGCCGAAAATGGCTGCTACTAAGTCAAACTGGAAAAATCCGATTAGTCCCCAGTTCACAGCGCCAATTACAGTAAAGACTAATGCGATACGTTGCAAAGTACTCATGAAAAAGCCCCCCTTAATTGTGAAGCATGAGCAAGCGATGAGTTAATTAACTCTTTTATAGAATGGGGTAGTTATGTTGTTTTTATACATAAAAAATGTTCGAAAGATGATGTATATACATCTATACCGAAAAATGCGAATTTTTATGCAAAAAATGAACTTTTTCTAAAAAATATATATTGGTTACGTTTACAATGGTTGAATCGCTTGATTTACAACTTCAGTTTCGCTAAAGTGAATACAGAAATACATATCCATAATTGGAGGGAAAAAGATGAGTACACATGTAACGTTCGACTATTCTAAAGCGTTATCCTTCATCGGTGAACATGAAATCACTTATTTACGTGATGCAGTGAAAGTAACACATCATGCAATCCACGAAAAAACTGGAGCTGGGAACGATTTCCTTGGGTGGGTAGACCTTCCGCTTCAATATGACAAAGAAGAATTCGCTCGCATTCAAAAATGCGCAGAAAAAATTAAAAACGACTCTGACATTTTACTTGTTGTAGGTATTGGTGGTTCTTACCTAGGAGCACGCGCAGCAATCGAAATGTTAAGCCATTCTTTCTACAACACGCTATCTAAAGAACAACGTAAAACTCCACAAGTGCTATTTGTTGGACAAAACATTAGCTCCACTTACATGAAAGATTTAATGGACGTATTAGAAGGTAAAGACTTCTCTATTAACGTTATTTCCAAATCAGGTACAACAACAGAGCCAGCACTAGCATTCCGTATTTTCCGTAAGTTATTAGAAGAGAAGTATGGAAAAGAAGAAGCTCGCAAACGTATTTATGCAACTACAGATAAAGCACGTGGTGCATTAAAAACATTAGCTGATAACGAAGGTTACGAAACATTCGTTATTCCAGATGATGTTGGAGGACGTTTCTCTGTATTAACGCCAGTTGGTTTATTACCAATCGCAGTAAGTGGCTTAAATATTGAAGAGATGATGAAAGGTGCAGCTGCTGGTCATGATGACTTCGGAACATCAGAACTAGAAGAAAACCCAGCTTACCAATACGCAGTAGTTCGTAACGCTTTATACAATAAAGGAAAAACAATTGAAATGCTTGTTAACTATGAGCCAGCACTTCAATACTTCGCTGAGTGGTGGAAACAGTTATTTGGTGAAAGTGAAGGAAAAGATCAAAAAGGTATTTTCCCATCTTCAGCAAACTTCTCAACTGACTTACACTCATTAGGTCAATACGTTCAAGAAGGTCGTCGTGACTTATTTGAAACAGTTCTTAAAGTAGGTAAATCTACACATGAACTAACAATCGAATTAGAAGACAACGATTTAGACGGATTAAACTACCTTGCTGGTGAAACTGTAGACTTCGTAAACACAAAAGCATACGAAGGTACATTACTTGCACATAGCGACGGGGGAGTACCAAATTTAATCGTAAATATTCCTGAATTAAATGAGTACACATTCGGTTACCTTGTATACTTCTTCGAAAAAGCATGTGCGATGAGCGGCTACTTATTAGGCGTAAATCCATTTGACCAACCTGGCGTAGAAGCATACAAGAAAAACATGTTTGCTTTACTTGGTAAACCAGGATTTGAAGAATTAAAAGCAGAATTAGAAGAGCGTTTAAAATAATAAAAAGCGACCGGATTCCGGTCGCTTTTTATTATTTTATCGAAAAGTCCATCAGTATATTCAAACTAGAGTGGGTATGCTAAAGGAAAAGTCTTGGAGGGATGGGCTTGATTCCGATTCAATCAAATTTAGAAGGACGTACATATGCGTTATATAAATTAGAAGAGGTTATGAAACCACTTGGATATAGTATTGGTGGTAATTGGGATTATGATAAAGGATGCTTCGATTACAAAATCGATGAAGAAGATGGGTATCAATTTTTACGAGTGCCGTTTACAGCAGTAGATGGTGAACTAGATGTACCTGGTGTAGTAGTCCGTCTTGAAACGCCGTATATTCTTTCGCACGTATATCAAGACGAACTAGATGATAATGTGAATACTTTAACCGCGGGAACGAGTGGGATGGATCAATTTGCTGAACCGAAAGATCCAGATGCAGAAGTGAAAAGAAAATATATCAATATTGGAAAAGTGCTCATGCGGGAACTAGAAAAACATTTTCTTAATGGTGAATAACAATGAGTACGTCGCTTTCGATAAGAATGAAGGTATGGACTGGGTTAATCATATATTGATCGTCGCGCTTTATACCTAGTAAGAGAATGTTTTGTTTTAAAAGGGTATAGCTACAATTTGCAAAGGTTTGTCCGGTGCAGGACGGAGAAAGCTCCATCAGTTGTAATTTATTATCAGAGATTTCATCGTAAAGTGAGAATAGTACACCTGAAATAGAAGGGAATAAAAGAGAAGCGGTAAATACATAACTCGTTAATTTATTTCCTTCTATAATTTCTGACGCGCCAGCTCTCGTTGCATTTTGAATTTGTTCAGTAGTAAGTAGTTCTGCGATGCAGTGAATGTTTGGATTGAGTCCTTTTGCAGTTAAAATATTTAAAATGGATTGTGTATCTGCTAAGCTTTCGTTCTTTTCTTTATCCGCTGTTATTAATATGGTGTGTGCCGTTTTAATATTAGCTTTTAATAAAGTTTGATCGTGGTGCGGACAACCTTTTATAAATTCTAAATGATGAAATGGTTTTGGGAGTAAAGAAAGTGTTTCATCAATTAAAACGATATCAAGGTTTGGTTGTAATACATGCATTTGCTTTACAACATGTTTTGCACGCTCATTCCAGCCAACGATAATCATATGACCGTTAGAGGTAGCGGCTTCTTCACCTTTAATTTTCATATATTGTTTACTGATCATCTCAGTAGCGAATAGAACCATATAATAAGAACAAAAGCCAGTTCCTAATAAAATAATACTTATACCTATTAGTTTTCCTATCGTTGTATGGGGAGCAAAGTCGCCATATCCAACTGTAAAAATGGTAACGATTGACCACCAAATTCCGTCAAACCATGTAGTGAAATGAGAGGGTTCTAATCTATGTATAAGAAAACCAGAAAAAGCAGTGAATACAATAATAAAACAAATTAAACGAAAAATAATGGAATCACGAAATGTATCTACTAAATTCGGACGGGATTTCAATAGTAAATTCCTCCTTGTTTTGCAGGACTACATTCATTGTTACCATTATAGAAAAAAGAAAAACTCTCTAATTAAAGAGAGTTTGTTTTATGCTACATACTTTCCACTTCAGTTTGTTGGACACTTTCAAGATGTTGAAGAGCATAGTAAACATCAGCAGTAGGTCTTTTTTGATCAATGGACAGTTTAAGATGTAAATAGTGAGAACCGTTTTCTAATGTTTTAAGCTTCATATTCTTAACTTTTATATCCATTTCCTTTATTTCTTCAATTACGATTGGGATATTGTCCATATTTCGTACAACAAGTTTCACAGCGATATCACGTTGACGAAATGACCTAGGGCCTACATATTTCATCGCGAGTGGTATAAGTTCGACACTAATCATAAGGAAACACATTCCGAAAATCGCCTCGATATAGAAACCAGCTCCAACGGCAATACCAATACCAGAAGCACCCCAGATCATAGCGGCGGTCGTGAGCCCTGCAATGCTATCGTTGCCTCTTCTTAAAATTACGCCAGCACCTAAAAAACCAATTCCTGATACAATTTGAGCGGCAAGTCGAAGTGGATCCATATTCATATGATCGGTATGTGGTAAGTTATAAGCTGCTTTAATAGAAACAATCGTTAGGAGGCAACTAATAATAGAAATAACTAAACACGTTTTTAAACCAAGTGGTTTCCGTTTTAATTCGCGTTCTAAACCAATGGCAAACCCTAAAATCGCCGAGAGACCTAGTTTGATTAATAAATCGGTATAGTCCATATATATTCCTCCTTGTATGATATGGTATATGAATAAAACGCTTAGTATAGAAAGAAACGTTTTTTGATAGAGTAACTTTATATAAAATATATGTAGGAATTACTCATACATGAAAGAGATATTTCGTTTAAGTATATGATATTAAAAAAGAAATGTGGGCAGTTTTAAAAAAAGTTTATAAAAGGTGTTGCATTTCATTTTTCACCATGATATATTAATAACCGTCGCTGATGCAGAAACGCAGAAAACGACAAAAAAGAAATTGAAAAACTTAGTTGACATCGAAAAACGAAGATGTTAACATAAGGAAGTCGCAAATGAGCGACCAAGTAGTTCTTTGAAAACTGAACGAAACAAACAACGTGAAACGTCAATTTTTATTTTTAGATGCTAGACAAACTAACTTTATTGGAGAGTTTGATCCTGGCTCAGGATGAACGCTGGCGGCGTGCCTAATACATGCAAGTCGAGCGAATGGATTGAGAGCTTGCTCTCAAGAAGTTAGCGGCGGACGGGTGAGTAACACGTGGGTAACCTGCCCATAAGACTGGGATAACTCCGGGAAACCGGGGCTAATACCGGATAACATTTTGAACTGCATGGTTCGAAATTGAAAGGCGGCTTCGGCTGTCACTTATGGATGGACCCGCGTCGCATTAGCTAGTTGGTGAGGTAACGGCTCACCAAGGCAACGATGCGTAGCCGACCTGAGAGGGTGATCGGCCACACTGGGACTGAGACACGGCCCAGACTCCTACGGGAGGCAGCAGTAGGGAATCTTCCGCAATGGACGAAAGTCTGACGGAGCAACGCCGCGTGAGTGATGAAGGCTTTCGGGTCGTAAAACTCTGTTGTTAGGGAAGAACAAGTGCTAGTTGAATAAGCTGGCACCTTGACGGTACCTAACCAGAAAGCCACGGCTAACTACGTGCCAGCAGCCGCGGTAATACGTAGGTGGCAAGCGTTATCCGGAATTATTGGGCGTAAAGCGCGCGCAGGTGGTTTCTTAAGTCTGATGTGAAAGCCCACGGCTCAACCGTGGAGGGTCATTGGAAACTGGGAGACTTGAGTGCAGAAGAGGAAAGTGGAATTCCATGTGTAGCGGTGAAATGCGTAGAGATATGGAGGAACACCAGTGGCGAAGGCGACTTTCTGGTCTGTAACTGACACTGAGGCGCGAAAGCGTGGGGAGCAAACAGGATTAGATACCCTGGTAGTCCACGCCGTAAACGATGAGTGCTAAGTGTTAGAGGGTTTCCGCCCTTTAGTGCTGAAGTTAACGCATTAAGCACTCCGCCTGGGGAGTACGGCCGCAAGGCTGAAACTCAAAGGAATTGACGGGGGCCCGCACAAGCGGTGGAGCATGTGGTTTAATTCGAAGCAACGCGAAGAACCTTACCAGGTCTTGACATCCTCTGAAAACCCTAGAGATAGGGCTTCTCCTTCGGGAGCAGAGTGACAGGTGGTGCATGGTTGTCGTCAGCTCGTGTCGTGAGATGTTGGGTTAAGTCCCGCAACGAGCGCAACCCTTGATCTTAGTTGCCATCATTAAGTTGGGCACTCTAAGGTGACTGCCGGTGACAAACCGGAGGAAGGTGGGGATGACGTCAAATCATCATGCCCCTTATGACCTGGGCTACACACGTGCTACAATGGACGGTACAAAGAGCTGCAAGACCGCGAGGTGGAGCTAATCTCATAAAACCGTTCTCAGTTCGGATTGTAGGCTGCAACTCGCCTACATGAAGCTGGAATCGCTAGTAATCGCGGATCAGCATGCCGCGGTGAATACGTTCCCGGGCCTTGTACACACCGCCCGTCACACCACGAGAGTTTGTAACACCCGAAGTCGGTGGGGTAACCTTTTTGGAGCCAGCCGCCTAAGGTGGGACAGATGATTGGGGTGAAGTCGTAACAAGGTAGCCGTATCGGAAGGTGCGGCTGGATCACCTCCTTTCTATGGAGAATTGATGAACGCTGTTCATCAATATAAGTTTCCGTGTTTCGTTTTGTTCAGTTTTGAGAGAACTATCTCTCATATATAAATGTATGTTCTTTGAAAACTAGATAACAGTGTAGCTCATATTTTTTAATTTTTAGTTTGGTTAAGTTAGAAAGGGCGCACGGTGGATGCCTTGACACTAGGAGTCGATGAAGGACGGGACTAACGCCGATATGCTTCGGGGAGCTGTAAGTAAGCTTTGATCCGAAGATTTCCGAATGGGGAAACCCACTATACGTAATGGTATGGTATCCTTACCTGAATACATAGGGTATGGAAGACAGACCCAGGGAACTGAAACATCTAAGTACCTGGAGGAAGAGAAAGCAAATGCGATTTCCTGAGTAGCGGCGAGCGAAACGGAACATAGCCCAAACCAAGAGGCTTGCCTCTTGGGGTTGTAGGACATTCTATACGGAGTTACAAAGGAACGAGGTAGACGAAGCGACCTGGAAAGGTCCGTCGTAGAGGGTAACAACCCCGTAGTCGAAACTTCGTTCTCTCTTGAATGTATCCTGAGTACGGCGGAACACGTGAAATTCCGTCGGAATCTGGGAGGACCATCTCCCAAGGCTAAATACTCCCTAGTGATCGATAGTGAACCAGTACCGTGAGGGAAAGGTGAAAAGCACCCCGGAAGGGGAGTGAAAGAGATCCTGAAACCGTGTGCCTACAAATAGTCAGAGCCCGTTAATGGGTGATGGCGTGCCTTTTGTAGAATGAACCGGCGAGTTACGATCCCGTGCAAGGTTAAGCTGAAGAGGCGGAGCCGCAGCGAAAGCGAGTCTGAATAGGGCGTTTAGTACGTGGTCGTAGACCCGAAACCAGGTGATCTACCCATGTCCAGGGTGAAGTTCAGGTAACACTGAATGGAGGCCCGAACCCACGCACGTTGAAAAGTGCGGGGATGAGGTGTGGGTAGCGGAGAAATTCCAATCGAACCTGGAGATAGCTGGTTCTCCCCGAAATAGCTTTAGGGCTAGCCTTAAGTGTAAGAGTCTTGGAGGTAGAGCACTGATTGAACTAGGGGTCCTCATCGGATTACCGAATTCAGTCAAACTCCGAATGCCAATGACTTATCCTTAGGAGTCAGACTGCGAGTGATAAGATCCGTAGTCAAGAGGGAAACAGCCCAGATCGCCAGCTAAGGTCCCAAAGTGTGTATTAAGTGGAAAAGGATGTGGAGTTGCTTAGACAACTAGGATGTTGGCTTAGAAGCAGCCACCATTTAAAGAGTGCGTAATAGCTCACTAGTCGAGTGACTCTGCGCCGAAAATGTACCGGGGCTAAATACACCACCGAAGCTGCGAATTGATACCAATGGTATCAGTGGTAGGGGAGCGTTCTAAGTGCAGTGAAGTCAGACCGGAAGGACTGGTGGAGCGCTTAGAAGTGAGAATGCCGGTATGAGTAGCGAAAGACGGGTGAGAATCCCGTCCACCGAATGCCTAAGGTTTCCTGAGGAAGGCTCGTCCGCTCAGGGTTAGTCAGGACCTAAGCCGAGGCCGACAGGCGTAGGCGATGGACAACAGGTTGATATTCCTGTACCACCTCTTTATCGTTTGAGCAATGGAGGGACGCAGAAGGATAGAAGAAGCGTGCGATTGGTTGTGCACGTCCAAGCAGTTAGGCTGATAAGTAGGCAAATCCGCTTATCGTGAAGGCTGAGCTGTGATGGGGAAGCTCCTTATGGAGCGAAGTCTTTGATTCCCCGCTGCCAAGAAAAGCTTCTAGCGAGATAAAAGGTGCCTGTACCGCAAACCGACACAGGTAGGCGAGGAGAGAATCCTAAGGTGTGCGAGAGAACTCTGGTTAAGGAACTCGGCAAAATGACCCCGTAACTTCGGGAGAAGGGGTGCTTTCTTAACGGAAAGCCGCAGTGAATAGGCCCAAGCGACTGTTTAGCAAAAACACAGCTCTCTGCGAAGCCGTAAGGCGAAGTATAGGGGGTGACACCTGCCCGGTGCTGGAAGGTTAAGGAGAGGGGTTAGCGTAAGCGAAGCTCTGAACTGAAGCCCCAGTAAACGGCGGCCGTAACTATAACGGTCCTAAGGTAGCGAAATTCCTTGTCGGGTAAGTTCCGACCCGCACGAAAGGTGTAACGATTTGGGCACTGTCTCAACCAGAGACTCGGTGAAATTATAGTACCTGTGAAGATGCAGGTTACCCGCGACAGGACGGAAAGACCCCGTGGAGCTTTACTGTAGCCTGATATTGAATTTTGGTACAGTTTGTACAGGATAGGCGGGAGCCATTGAAACCGGAGCGCTAGCTTCGGTGGAGGCGCTGGTGGGATACCGCCCTGACTGTATTGAAATTCTAACCTACGGGTCTTATCGACCCGGGAGACAGTGTCAGGTGGGCAGTTTGACTGGGGCGGTCGCCTCCTAAAGTGTAACGGAGGCGCCCAAAGGTTCCCTCAGAATGGTTGGAAATCATTCGTAGAGTGCAAAGGCATAAGGGAGCTTGACTGCGAGACCTACAAGTCGAGCAGGGACGAAAGTCGGGCTTAGTGATCCGGTGGTTCCGCATGGAAGGGCCATCGCTCAACGGATAAAAGCTACCCCGGGGATAACAGGCTTATCTCCCCCAAGAGTCCACATCGACGGGGAGGTTTGGCACCTCGATGTCGGCTCATCGCATCCTGGGGCTGTAGTCGGTCCCAAGGGTTGGGCTGTTCGCCCATTAAAGCGGTACGCGAGCTGGGTTCAGAACGTCGTGAGACAGTTCGGTCCCTATCCGTCGTGGGCGTAGGAAATTTGAGAGGAGCTGTCCTTAGTACGAGAGGACCGGGATGGACGCACCGCTGGTGTACCAGTTGTTCTGCCAAGGGCATAGCTGGGTAGCTATGTGCGGAAGGGATAAGTGCTGAAAGCATCTAAGCATGAAGCCCCCCTCAAGATGAGATTTCCCATAGCGTAAGCTAGTAAGATCCCTGAAAGATGATCAGGTTGATAGGTTCGAGGTGGAAGCATGGTGACATGTGGAGCTGACGAATACTAATAGATCGAGGACTTAACCATATAATATGAAGCAATGTTATCTAGTTTTGAAAGAATATAAAAAACTTGTTGACTTTAGAAGTTAAATGAGTTACAATAATTCTTGTCTTAAATGAATACAGTCTGGTAATGATGGCAGAGAGGTCACACCCGTTCCCATACCGAACACGGAAGTTAAGCTCTCTAGCGCCGATGGTATTTGGGACCTTGTCCCTGTGAGAGTAGGACGTTGCCAGGCAAATGGAGGATTAGCTCAGCTGGGAGAGCACCTGCCTTACAAGCAGGGGGTCGGCGGTTCGATCCCGTCATCCTCCACCATTTAGCCGACTTAGCTCAATTGGTAGAGCAACTGACTTGTAATCAGTAGGTTGGGGGTTCAAGTCCTCTAGTCGGCACCAGAAAATCATGGCGGTTGTGGCGAAGTGGTTAACGCACCGGATTGTGGCTCCGGCATTCGTGGGTTCGATTCCCATCAGTCGCCCCATTTTTTCTTAAAATATTAATATGCGGGTGTGGCGGAATTGGCAGACGCACTAGACTTAGGATCTAGCGCCTTTGGCGTGGGGGTTCGACTCCCTTCACCCGCACTTTTAATAAAATATCTCAAACATGTCTTGCGGAAGTAGTTCAGTGGTAGAATACAACCTTGCCAAGGTTGGGGTCGCGGGTTCGAATCCCGTCTTCCGCTCCAATTTTCAATATGACATGCCGGGGTGGCGGAACAGGCAGACGCACAGGACTTAAAATCCTGCGGTGGGTGACCACCGTGCGGGTTCGACCCCCGCCCTCGGCACCATATGCGCCCGTAGCTCAATTGGATAGAGCGTTTGACTACGGATCAAGAGGTTAGGGGTTCGACTCCTCTCGGGCGCGCTTTTATTAACGGGAAGTGGCTCAGCTTGGTAGAGCACCTGGTTTGGGACCAGGGGGTCGCAGGTTCAAATCCTGTCTTCCCGATATTCCCAAAAACATGGGGCCTTAGCTCAGCTGGGAGAGCGCCTGCCTTGCACGCAGGAGGTCAGCGGTTCGATCCCGCTAGGCTCCACTTATTTTAATATCATTTATGGCGGTGTAGCTCAGCTGGCTAGAGCGTACGGTTCATACCCGTGAGGTCGGGGGTTCGATCCCCTCCGCCGCTACCATAAAGGACCTTTAGCTCAGCTGGTTAGAGCAGACGGCTCATAACCGTCCGGTCGTAGGTTCGAGTCCTACAAGGTCCACCACTAAAGGTTTATATCTCGGAGGTATACCCAAGTTCGGCTGAAGGGATCGGTCTTGAAAACCGACAGGCGGCGAGAGTCGCGCGGGGGTTCGAATCCCTCTACCTCCTCCATTTTTTCTTAAATTACATATTATATCATCGCGGGGTGGAGCAGTACGGTAGCTCGTCGGGCTCATAACCCGAAGGTCGCAGGTTCAAATCCTGTCCCCGCAACCAAATGGTCCCGTGGTGTAGTGGTTAACATGCCTGCCTGTCACGCAGGAGATCGCCGGTTCGACCCCGGTCGGGACCGCCATTTTAATAAGGCTCGGTAGCTCAGTCGGTAGAGCAGAGGACTGAAAATCCTCGTGTCGGCGGTTCGATTCCGTCCCGAGCCACCATTTTGAAGTCGCAAGCCGGCTTAGCTCAATTGGTAGAGCAACTGACTTGTAATCAGTAGGTTGGGGGTTCAAGTCCTCTAGCCGGCACCACTTTCAAAATGAGCCATTAGCTCAGTTGGTAGAGCATCTGACTTTTAATCAGAGGGTCGAAGGTTCGAATCCTTCATGGCTCACCATTTTCAATTTAATGCGGGTGTAGTTTAGTGGTAAAACAAGAGCCTTCCAAGCTCTGGTCGAGAGTTCGATTCTCTTCACCCGCTTTTCAATTATGGGCCTATAGCTCAGCTGGTTAGAGCGCACGCCTGATAAGCGTGAGGTCGATGGTTCGAGTCCATTTAGGCCCACCATAATTGTTCCGCAGTAGCTCAGTGGTAGAGCTATCGGCTGTTAACCGATCGGTCGTAGGTTCGAGTCCTACCTGCGGAGCCATATTTATAGAGAAGTACCCAAGTGGCTCAAGGGGCTCCCCTGCTAAGGGAGTAGATCGCGAACGCGGTGCGAGGGTTCGAATCCCTTCTTCTCTGCCAGTAATTGGCCCGTTGGTCAAGTGGTTAAGACACCGCCCTTTCACGGCGGTAACACGGGTTCGAATCCCGTACGGGTCATACTAAAAGAGATAGCATAAACTGCTATCTCTTTTTTGTTGTGTATAGATATAGAAGAAGCTATGACAGATTATAAATAATAAGTTTAAAATAGGATTACCTTTTCTCATGCATAAGAAGAGATAATCCTATTTTTTGAACATGTTTTAACTCTCTATTGAATGTCCATCTTGTTTAATAACAGCATGATTATATGCGAAGTGAAGAGTTTTGTATCCTAAAAGTGCAATAGTGAAGGCAAGGCCTCCTGCTATAATAGCCACACTAAATCCTGCTCGAGCTCCAAAATTATCAATAACTAAACCAGCTATCGCTGATCCTAGGGAGACTCCAATTCCAAGTCCTGTAATTGCCCAAGTCATTCCTTCTGTTATTTTTGATTCAGGTACGATTCTTTCCACAAGCCCCATAGTAATAATCATAGTAGGAGCGACAGATAGTCCTGCAAAGAAGACAATAACTATTAGCCAAGCAATAGTATTTACGAAAAATAGTGGCAGCATTGTTATCATGGAAAGTGTGACTGCTATTAAAAATTGATTATAGGGTGGAGCATTGAGTTTAAGAGTACCGAAAATAAGGCCTGCCAGGCATGAACCGATTGCATAGACAGAAAGTACAAAGCTAGCAGTTACTGCGTTTCCTTGATGTTCAGCAAAAGCTACACTAACGACATCTATTGTGCCAAAGATAGTACCTATAGCAATGAGTGTGAATACTAGTACTCGCAAAGAACCAATTTTAAATACTGTTCCTTTGTTTGTAATGTCGCCAGGGTGTACAGGTGGTTCTGTGCTTTTTTGTAGGATGAATAGGCATACCCCAATTGTAAGAAAAACAGATGATAAAAGTGGCCCTGCTTCTGGGAAGAACATAACACTTAAACTGACAGATAATACAGGACCAATTATGAAGCAAATTTCGTCGACGACCGATTCAAAGGAAAATGCTGTATGCAATTTATGGGATCCACGGTATAGTTTAGTCCAACGTGCACGTACCATAGCTGACATATTTGGCATACAACCTGCACATAAGGCGGATAGAAATAGCGTCCAATAAGGAGCTTCATATTTCGTACATAGAAGTAAGAGGATCGTAAAGAAAACACTGATACCTGTAGTCGGAAGAAGTATGCGAGATTGCCCTAATTGATCGGCCATCCGAGAAATATGAGGAGCTAGTAAAGCAGATGATAATGTAAAGGTGGCTGCAACAGCTCCAGCAAGCCAATAGTCACCACGTAACTGAGATAACATTGTAACAATACCAATGCCCATCATTGATATGGGCATCCGAGCTATAAACCCTGCTAAAGAGAATCCTTTTGTACCAGGAGCACTGAAAATCTCACGGTAGGAATTAAACATAATAATCACCAAAGTATTTGACGTTTGCATATACATTCTTCATTCTTTTAAATCCTCCTTTGTTTCATTAATACCTTCTATAAAAAGGGACAGTGAGTCAATGTAGGATATAGGTAAGAAGTTATATTATCTTGTAAGCTAGAAATAATTTACATACGCACCGTATGTAAATATCATATTGACATACGGTGCGTATGTCAATTGAAATGTTTTATCTCTGGATAGAGAGCCGATGTTTAAAGGAGTTATTCTTTTATATAGAGAACGATACTATAGTGCAATTCATTTTGAATAAAGAGAATGAATAGAAGTAGGAGGAAAAGATGATTAAAAAAACGAGAGCAGAAATGATTACTGAAACACGTGCTAAATTGCTGAGTGCAGCAAGAGAGGCCTTTGGTACAGTTGGATATGTAAATACGTCTATGGATGATTTTACAGCATCTGTCGGTTTAACACGTGGTGCAATTTATCATCATTTTGGTGATAAAAAAGGATTGTTAGAAGCAGTTGTAAAAGAAATTGATATCGAAATGGATAATAAATTAGGGAAAGTATCAGATGAAGCGGAAGGAAAATGGGAAGGGTTTGTTGGACGTTGTCGTGCGTATTTAACGATGGCACTTAATCCAGAAATTCAGCGAATTGTACTTCGTGATGCACCAGCAGTATTAGGAAATAGTTATTATCAATCATCGCATTCGCAATGTTTAACGACGATGGCGGAGATGCTTCAGCAATTAATGAAAGACTGTATTATTGAAAAGACGGACTGCGAAGCTTTAGCAAGATTCATAAATGGTGGACTAGTGGACCTTGCTTGTTGGATTGCGAATTCTGAAGATGCAGAAGCACATTTGTCTAAAGCTTTGCATAGCCTATCACTTATATTGAATGGTTTATTATTAGAAAAGAATGCATGATTTTGAATAATATCTTTTTATTAATATACGGTAATAGTTAAAAGGGAGGTGGTAAAGTATATGCTAATTCATTTATGTCACCGTAGTCTATATAGGCCAACTGATGTCCAGCGTATAAGGAGATAATGTGTTAGTTTGATTATAGAAATTGAATTTAGCTATAGGGAATAATCAAATCACATTCTTTTTATTCACAATCTAAAGAAAACGCCTCCATTGAAATTGATTCCACACCTATTCTAATAACTTTACACTCTATGTGAAAAAGTTCACAAATAGGTCATAATTTGTGAAGTAATTCACAATAATACGTGCTACAATATGAATGTAAAGAAGTTAAACAACATTAAATTAGTATTTTAATTAATTACTTAAACAATCATAAAAAATAGATGTGAACAATAGAGAGGGGAAATTACCATGAAAAAAGGTATCAATCGTGTAGTATTAGTAGGAACAGGAGCTGTAGGTTGTAGTTACGCTTACTCAATGATCAACCAAGGTGTAGCTGAAGAGTTCGTATTAGTAGATGTTAATGAAGCAAAAGCAGAAGGGGAAGCAATGGACTTAAGCCATGCGGTACCATTCTCTCCATCACCAACAAAAGTTTGGAGCGGTAGCTATGCAGATTGTAAAGATGCAGATTTAGTAGTTATCACTGCTGGATTACCACAAAAGCCAGGTGAAACTCGTTTAGACTTAGTTGAGAAAAATACAAAGATCTTTAAACAAATCGTTCGCGGTATTATGGATAGTGGATTCGATGGAATCTTCTTAATCGCAACTAACCCAGTTGACATTTTAACTTACGTAACTTGGAAAGAATCTGGTTTACCAAAAGAGCGCGTAATCGGTTCTGGTACTACTTTAGACTCTGCTCGTTTCCGTTACATGTTAGGTGACTACTTAGATGTAGATCCACGTAACGTTCATGCTTACATCGTTGGTGAACACGGTGACACTGAACTTCCAGTATGGAGCCACGCTACTATCGGTGTACAAAAACTAGAAACAATCTTAGCTAACAACGAACAGTACAATCAAGAAGACTTAGATAAAATCTTCGAAAACGTACGTGATGCAGCTTACCATATTATCGAGCGTAAAGGTGCAACTTACTACGGAATCGGTATGTCACTACTTCGTGTAACTAAAGCAATCTTAAACAACGAGAACAGCGTATTAACTGTATCTGCATACCTTGAAGGTCAATACGGAGAGAAAGATGCTTACGTAGGTGTTCCAGCTGTAATTAACCGCGAAGGTGTACGTGAAATCGTAGAACTTGAGCTAAATGAAGATGAAAAAGCGAAATTCGCTCATTCTGTAAAAGTATTAAAAGAAACAATGGAACCAGTACTATAATAATTGCTAAATAATTCAGAGGTGGGAAACTGCTTCTTACCTCTGAACTTATATAATTTAATATAAATTCCTTTTCCGGTTTCCCTTGTATATCCCCAATATACCCCTTTTGCTGGATAAGGGTCGTTTATAGAAAAGAGCACTCTACTTTACGTAGAGTGCTCTTTATTATCCCGCATTAACGGGCAGTAAGATCCCCACCTCAAAATGCAGCGAAAGCAAAGAAGTTAGTTTGGTGATCAACTGCCCGTAAAAGCCCGATTGGTGAGGGCTGATAATCAGTGAGGGATGAACACCCCCCACTGATTAAAGTTTCACTTTATCATTTTTTAGGCGTTAATCCCAATTTCTTTAAAATATCTGTCAGTGTACCGCTTTTTGATTTTTCTACAGGTGTTTGTGATTTAGATGCATCTGGCCCTTTTTTCAAGAAGTTCTTTTCAACGAAGCGAATATCTTTTTCGTCGACAATCCCATCTTTATTAAGGTCTCCGTCTTTTACAGTTAGTCCTTTTTTACCATAGTTGCTAGCGATAATTTCAGCATCTTTAATATCGATTACTTTATCAGCATTTACATCGCCGGCAAGGTTTTCGTCAGGTCTTGCATAATAATATTGGCCAAGCAGCTTACCGTCTTTTTCAGTACCAAGTTTCGTTGTTAGGCGGCTTGTTAAATGTCCTGGCACTTCTACATATAGGTTATAGTCGCGTTTATTAACTGGAAGTCCATTTAGTTTGAAGTACCCATATTTATCTAGTGAACCTTCAAACTTATGACGGTAAGAATCAGTTGCGTATACTTTTACGCCAAGCTTTGCATAATCAAACTTTTCATCTAAATATCCACGTTCATTTAAGAATGCACCAGGTTTAATATTTCCTTCTACTAGTGAATTTAAGGACATAACTGAGAATGTTTGATCTTGAAGTACACGCATTCTATTTGGTTCTGATTCACCTTGTTTCCAGTAAACAAAAATTGGTGACTCTAATTGAGCGTTTGCTTCATAAAATTCATCATTTTCTACTTTGAAAGTTACATCAATGAACGGGAAATCACCATCTAATCCAGCAAAGTTTTTGTCATCGATAGTGCCGCCAACTGTAACCGAACCTGCCTCTAGTTTCGGTTCATTTACTTTTGCGGTTACTCCTTTTTCGGAAAGTAGCTTTTCAAAAGCAGGATTAAATTTTGCATTTGCAAATTTGAAGTTCTTCTCTAGGAAGTTTACATTAAATTGCCCAGCAACAAATTGTTTTACGTGTTTTGCGTTTAGTGTTACTGTGAACTCGTCATTTTTATATAATTCTTTTTTATCGTAACTAGCTTTCGCATATTGAGCACCTTGTGGGATAAACCAGTAGTTATTTACACCGCTTGGATAGTCAGCTCCTGCAGTTGCATAATCGAAAATATATACGCCTGTGTTCATTGGACCTTCCGTTCTGAAGGAGTCAGGTGTAATGCCAACTTTAAAGTCGCCATTTGCATTAATCGGTAAAAACTTATGCAAGTATGGAGAATAGTCATAGTACATAACGCCATTCGCTTCTTGCGTAATGTTTAATCCTTTTCCTTTTAAGTAGTCAACGTTTGAATCGTATACATTTCCTTTAATCCATAGTGCTTTTTTGCCATCTTCTACTGTATAATTTTCTTCATTTAACTCGTAAATACCAGGTTTTAATCCAGTTAGTTTCACTTCTGGTGGGGTATTATCAATTACAACATAATCACCTTTTACACGTGCTTTCCCAGCCTTATCATAACCGACAAACTCAATTGTGTAGTCTCCTTCTGGTAAGTTGATTTTCTCATCACCAATTGGTTTTGCAGGATCATTTGTAAAAGGATACACTTTTCCATTAAAGAATGAGTCTAAGTAGTAATACACATCAGTTTTTAGTCCACTTGTGTTTAATGTCCCAATGAAGCCCAGAGCTTTATCTGTTTTGGAATCTTTTACGATAAGATCTAACGTTTCAAGTTCGCTGTTTAATTGGAATGCCCCGTGAACATACGATTCACCGTATGGATTAAATTTAGATGTATCAGTTGAAATTGCTTTTCTTGATAGTATTGCATTTTCAATACCAGGCTCTGATACACGAATAGAGAATGGGATTTGATATGTTTCTTCTTTATTTTTCGTGTTCGTAATATGAATATATCCTTCATATCGGCCTTGTTTTACACCGGCTGGAACATTAATTTTTGCTTCAATTTCACCTGCTTTGCCAGCATCAAGAGTAATTGTTTCTGGAGCAGAGATTTTTACACCGTTTGCGACAGCATCGTTAATAGTAGACGAAGCTGGTGTATAAGAAATTTCTGTTTTAAATTCTTTTTTCTCTTGTTTATTATGATTAGTTACTTTTATATTTCGTTTTTGTTCAAGAGCTTCACCGTCTTTTTGATAAAACTTACCGAATGCAATAGATCCAGTTTCTTCGGGCACTTCAATTACTTCATCATTTACAACAGTTTGTGTCGTATCTAATACTTTAAAGCTTGTTTCTGTACGAACGGCGTTGTAAGCATCTACTCGCCCAGCTCCAACTTCATACACCGAATATTTTTCTTTTAAATCATCAGCTGTGTTCATAAGAGACGCTTTTACATCGAACGGAGAGTAGTCTGGGTGTTCTTGTAAAATTAGAGCAGCAACGCCAGCAATATGAGGGGAAGCCATAGATGTTCCTTGCATACGCTCATAGGAAACAGCGTAGTTTTCACCCTCTTGCGGGTCGTTAATATATTCAGGAACTGTTGAAAGGACAGCGACACCAGGCGCTGTAATATCAGGCTTAATATCATCATTTGCTGTAACAGGACCGCGTGAGCTAAAGTCTGCAAGATGATCGCCTTCTGTTTGAATGTAATTAATTTCATCGAAAGTTAAGGATGTGCTACCTTGTTCAATTTGAGTTTTTAGTTTTTCACCGTCTTCTTTCGTTAGGCGGAATGTTGGAATGTATTTTGTGCTTTCACCAACGTAGAAAGGAATTTCTCCATCCACGTTGTTATAAATAATAACGGCCTTTGCACCTGCTTGTTTTGCGTTAGCAATTTTTTCATCAAATGAGGTTGTACCACGTGCAACGAGAGCGATTTTTCCTTTCACATCTTTTTTACTAAACTCGTCAGGCGTACCGATTCCTACAGATTCAATAGGTAAAGTTTGTCCCTTGAAATCTTCTATTTTATCAGTGAAGTTTTTGCCGAACAAAATTAGGTTAGGGAATTGTAATTGTCCAGCATGACCTGATAGTTTCGGTAAGGAAATAGAGCTATCACTGGCTCCAACCGTAATAGCAAATGGCGAAGCACCTGGTGATCCGAGTGTTGATGGATTCGGTCCAGAGTTACCAGCAGCAACGACTGTAACAACGCCTGAAAGCATCGCGTTATTAACAGCGATAGATGTTGGATCAAGAGGATTGTTGCTATCATCACCTAACGATAAGTTAATAACGTTCATACCGTCAGAAATAGATTTATCAATTGCAGCGATAATACCTGAACTATCTCCACTTCCGTATGGACCGAGTACACGATAGTTATACAGTTCAATGTCAGGTGCAACACCTTTTACTGCTGAATCAGATTGGTTCTTCTTTTGAGCAGAAACGATACCTGCTACGTGAGTGCCGTGGGCTGTGTAGAAGGCAGAACCACGGTTATCAAATTCAGGAGCACCAGATTGTTGCCATTCTGAATAAGTAGTTTCCATTGGATCTGCATCATTATTAATAAAGTCCCAACCCTTTACTGAATTTGGATCTACTTTGCTAGAGTCCTCGCCAGGTTTTGCGCGATAGCCTTTATATACGTCTTTTAAGTCAGGATGATTGTAATCAATACCTGTATCTAATACGCCAACTTTAATTCCTTTTCCAGTAATGCCCTCACTATGTAACTTATCTACTCCAATTTGCGGGATGCTATCTGTTAGTTTTTGAGGTGCTTTTTGCTCAGCTTGTTTTGGTAAATTTAATTTCACTTCGTAATCTTTCCAAATGCGTTTTACAACACCAATTCGTAACAACTCTTCAACTGTATTTGCTGGTAATGTCATCGCAACACCATTTATCGCATGCTTATAAGAACGTTTAATTTGTACAGACTGGAAGTTTCCTGATTTTACTGATGGGCTGAATTGATAAAGACGTTTTAGTCCTTTTTCGAATTCTTCATGTTCTTGATCAATACGTGCTTTTATATTTTCTGGAGCAGCTTGTAATCCTTTTTCTTTTTGTTTTAATTCATTAATCTTTACTGGAGCAGTTTGAAATTCTACAATGATATTTACAGGCTCAGAACTACTCGTATTAATATCTGGTGAAATTGTAAAACCAGGGTTGGCATCTACCGTTTGTAATGCTAGGCGTTGTTCTTTAGAAAGCTTCGATAATATAGAATGAGCATTTGAAGATTCAATTTGGTTAATAGGACTTTCAGCAAGTACATTGAACGGAATGGCAGTTGAAAACAGAACGCCAGCCGTTACAATTCCAGTAACAAAACGGTTTTTCTTTTTCATTTATAGGCCTCCGGTAATATATATTTTTAAAAATTATTTCTCCACACCTGCTGTTTGCTCAGCATGGAATGTCCAGTTTAGCTGCAGGGAATCACCTTGAAATTTATTTTGATCTTGGTCGTTATCTTCAAATGAGAAGAGGACATGTAAGTAATCTGTTTCACCAGATTTAATACCATCTATTAAGTTATGACGTTCTAAAGACGTAGCGACATCTTCAGGTTTCATAGTTTTTAATTGTGATAGTTTTGTTTCCCACAAAATCTCATGATCATCGTTTGGATTAGATGGCTGTCCATCATTCACTAGAAACTTGACGATAATGTGATCACCTAAATCTTCACCGACATTATTTTGCGTTGCATCTGTAACTTCATATGATGTTTCAAGTGCTACTTTTGCGATATCCAATGTACCTTTATTTTCAAGCTTGAAGTTCCTTTCAATAAAATCACCTGGTTTTAAATCTTTCACATTAACGATTACACTTGGATTAATAGACAGATCTAGTGTTCCAGCTTGAAATGAATTACTCGATGTTTCTGAATCACTGAAATAGGCGAATACACCTCCGAATGTAAGGGATAAACCAAGTGAAGCGGTGACAACTCCCATTCCTACTTTTCGTTTTAAAGACATAAGAAAGCCCCCTAGTTAAATTTTTATAGCAATCGTTCGCAACAAGGATAAATAAGTAAACATAGTAGTCCGCTATGAATTATAGTTACGAAAGATCGTAGTTCTTTATTGAGAACAAGTATATGCTTATGAATTTCGCGTTTCAATAAAAATATGACAAAAAATGTTGAGAAACATTTTTTATGACAGATTATTTTATGGTTATTTTTAGTGGAAAATAGCATGAAAAATAGAATAAACCTAATAAAATAAAGGTTGAGAAAAAAATAATAGGCGTAAATATAGAAGTAGAATGAAGCGTTTACAATGAATATTCGTCAAAATTCGATATTTTACACAGAAATGTGAAGAAAAACTAACATTTTTAAGAAAAAAACGAATGTTTTTTATAAATTAACAAGGATATTGCAGTTTTTCGCAGAAATAGTTAAAGTATAAAAAATTCTGTCATCTAAGTGAGGTGAGCATATTGAGTGTAATAAATTGTGAAGAAGTGAAACGAGATGAGTTTCATACAGAAAAGTACTATGAAAGTTATAACATCTTTGGCGCGCATGTTGTGACGGAAGATGAGATTCAAGGGGTACGATTTACAGTGTGGGCTCCTCATGCGAAAGCAATGAGTGTTGTTGGGGATTTTAATGAGTGGGATTATGAGCAACATAAGATGCTACAAGTGACAGAAGAAGGCATTTGGTCCTTATTTATACCGCATATTGAAGAAGGAGAAATATATAAATATGCGATCGAAACGTTGGCTGGTGACGTCATTTTAAAGGCAGATCCGTATGCTGTATATGCAGAAGTAAGACCGAATACGGCATCTGTAGTTTTTGATATAAAAGGATATGAATGGAATGATAAAAACTGGAATCGTAAGAAAAAGAAAAAATCGATTTATAAAGAAGCGATGACAGTTTATGAATTACATTTTGGTTCTTGGAAAAAGAAAGAAGATGGAACGCTGTACTCTTACAGGGAAATGGTTGAAGAGCTCATCCCGTATGTGGTGGAACATCAATTTACACATATTGAAATTATGCCGCTTGTTGAGCATCCATATGATCGTTCTTGGGGATACCAAGGAACGGGATATTATGCAGCGACGAGTAGATTTGGTACGCCGCATGATTTAATGCATTTTGTCGACGAATGTCATAAATATGGAATCGGTGTCATTTTAGATTGGGTGCCGGGGCATTTTTGTAAAGATGCTCACGGTTTATATTTGTTTGATGGTACACCGACCTATGAATATAAAGATAAAGATGTACAAGAAAATCCAGTATGGGGAACTGTCAATTTTGATTTAGGAAAGAGAGAGGTACGTAATTTCTTAATTTCAAATGCGTTATTTTGGATGAGATATTTCCATATTGATGGTTTCAGAGTTGATGCAGTTGCGAACATGTTGTACTGGAATAAAGAAGGACAAGAGCAAAGTAATGAGCATGCTGTTTCATTTTTAAGAGAGTTAAATGAAGCAGTGTTTGCAGAGGATGAAGATTTTCTTATGACGGCAGAAGATTCAACAGCTTGGCCACTTGTAACAACTCCAACGTATGAAGGTGGGCTTGGATTCAATTACAAATGGAACATGGGCTGGATGAATGACGTGCTGAAATATATGGAGTGTGCGCCTGAATATAGGAAACACATTCATGAGAAAATGACGTTTTCTTTACTATATGCGTACTCTGAAAACTTCATATTACCGCTTTCTCATGATGAAGTCGTTCATGGGAAAAAGTCGTTATTAAATAAAATGCCAGGTGATTACTGGGATAAGTTTGCTCAACTTCGTTTATTATATGGATATTTCTTTACTCACCCAGGAAAGAAGTTACTTTTCATGGGAGGAGAATTCGGACAGTTTGATGAGTGGAAAGACCTTGAAGATTTAGATTGGAATTTACATGATTTTGAAATGCATCGTTATATGCATGATTACTTTAATGAGCTCATAGCATTGTATAAGCGCTCAAAACCACTTTGGCAGCTTGACCATTCACCTGAAGGTTTTCAGTGGATTGATGCTAATAATAATGAGCAAAGTATTTTCTCTTTTATCCGCCAAGGGGATAAACAAGAAGATGCGTTAGTTGTCGTATGTAATTTTACGAAAGCTACATATGAAAACTATAAAGTAGGTGTACCAGATTTCGAGTATTATAACGAGATTTTAAACAGTGATGCACAGCAATATGGCGGTTCGGGGCAAGTGAATAAGAAACGTCTTAAGACAATTCTAGAACCGTACCATAATCAAGCGGCACATGTAGAGATTACAATTCCACCATTCGGCGTATCCATATTACGACCAGTGAAGACGAGAAAGGGGAGCAAAAAACAAGATGGCTCAAAAACAAAAGTGCGTAGCAATGTTACTAGCAGGGGGAAAAGGTAGTCGTTTAAGTGCATTAACAAAAAATTTAGCCAAGCCAGCTGTTCCATTTGGTGGTAAATATCGCATTATTGATTTTACGCTAAGTAACTGTGCGAATTCTGGTATTGAAACGGTTGGGATTTTAACACAATATCAACCACTTGAACTTCATAATTATATCGGAATCGGAAATGCGTGGGATTTAGACCGAGTAAACGGTGGGGTCACAGTATTACCTCCTTATGCGGAGTCTTCAGGGGTTAAGTGGTATACAGGTACGGCAAGTGCCATTTATCAAAATTTAAACTATTTAAGTCAGTATGAACCGGAGTATGTTCTTATTTTATCAGGTGACCATATTTATAAAATGGATTACAGTAAGATGCTAGATTACCATATTGAGAAAGAATCGGACGTATCCATTTCTGTTATTGAAGTACCTTGGGATGAAGCGAGTCGCTTTGGCATTATGAATACAAATGAAGAGATGGAGATTGTTGAGTTTGAGGAGAAACCACAATTTCCAAGAAGTAATCTTGCATCGATGGGAATCTATATTTTTAATTGGTCAATTTTGAAAGAGTATTTAGAGATGGATGCGAGAAACCCTGAATCTAGTAACGATTTTGGAAAAGATGTACTTCCGCTTTTGTTGGATGAAGGGAAGAAGTTAATGGCGTATCCGTTTGAAGGATATTGGAAAGATGTTGGAACGGTGAAGAGCTTATGGGAAGCGAATATGGATTTGCTTCGCGATGAAACATCACTGAATTTAAACGATCGTAATTGGCGTATTTACTCTGTCAATCCAAACGAACCGCCTCAATATATTGCTGAAAAGGCGAAAGTAGAAGAATCGCTTATTAACGAAGGGTGCGTCATTGAAGGGGACGTGAAGCATTCTGTGTTATTCCAAGGAGTGACGGTGGAAGAAGGAAGTATGGTGATTGATTCTGTCGTTATGCCAGGGGCTAAGATTGGTAAAAATGTTGTGATTGAAAGAGCGATTGTTGGATCAGAAATGGTTATCGAAGATGGAACAATCATTCGTCCAGAAAAGAATGTTGACGATGTAGTATTAATTGCTGAAGGGAAATAGAAAAGGGGGATGAAATGAATGGGAGAAAAAATGTTAGGAATTATTAATGCAACGGGAAGTTTTCCTTCCTTAAAGAAAGTAACAGGGCATCGTTCACTAGCGGCGTTACCGTTTGGGGGCCGTTATCGACTCATTGATTTCATGCTTTCAAATATGGTGAATTCTAGTATTCATAGTGTAGCAGTTTTTACAAGCCATAAAAATCGTTCGTTAATGGACCATGTTGGTTCAGGAAAACAGTGGGATTTAGATAGAAAACGAGACGGACTATTTTTATTCCCGCCAAACTGCCAATGTGACCAAGATGAATTTGGGTCTTTTGCACACTTTAGAAGACATATTGATTATTTTCTAAGAAGCAGAGAAGAGTACGTTGTTATTACGAATAGCCATCTCGTAACAGCATTAAATTTTCAAGCGGTGTTAGAGCGACATATACATACGGCAGCTGATATTACAGAAGTTTGCCATGAAGGGGTTTCGCTTCAAACATACGTGTTAAAGAAACAATTATTGTTAGACTTATTTGAGTCATATAAAGATGTGGAGCAATACAGTTTATTTGATGTAGTGAGAGAAAAACGCGGGAAATCATTACACATTGCTACATATGAGCATACTGGATATGTAGCAATTATTGACTCGATCGAAAGTTACTATAAGCATAGCCTAGAAATTTTGCAACCTGCTATTTGGAAGCAATTATTTAAGAAAGAAGCGCCGATCTTTACGAAAGTAAAAGATGAGCCACCAACTCGTTATCTAAAGGGTGCAGTCGTGAAAAATACAATGATTGCAAATGGCAGTATTATTGAGGGGGAGGTAGAAAACAGTGTTATTTCCCGTTCAGTTAAAATTGGAAAAGGATCAATTATTCGTAACAGTATTATTATGCAAAAGAGCCAAATTGGAGATAACTGTATAATAGACGGTGTTATTATTGATAAAGACGTGAAAATTGGCGACGGTGTCGTATTAAAAGGAAACATCGATGAGCCGTATGTTGTAGAAAAAGGAAGCGTACAAAACAGTACGATTAATAGTTATTCCTAAAGAATCAGTGGGGGCTTTTTCCCCCACTGATTAAAGTTTTAATTTAAATGAAAACTCGAAGGGAGGAAGCTGCAAGAGGAGTAATAAAAACTTTTCGCGCAGTGGGACAACAAGTGAATATTTTATTTGCAGTATCAGAATGTGTACCGTTTGTGAAATCGGGAGGATTAGCTGATGTAGCGGGTGCGCTCCCAAAAGAGCTGAAAAAATTAGGAGTGGACGTTCGTATTATACTTCCAAATTATAGCCTCATTCCGAAAAAGTTAAGAGATGGGTGTACGTTACATAAAGTAATTAACGTCCCGCTCGGGTGGAGAAATCAATATTGTGGAATTTTAAAAGGTGAGCAAGACGGAATTACGTATTACTTAATAGATAATGAATATTATTTTAAGAGAGATTCTCTGTATGGTCATTATGATGACGGGGAGCGTTTTTCTTATTTCTCAAAAGCAGTGTTAGAGTGTATTCCGCACCTTGATTTTGAAGTGGATGTTCTTCATAGCCACGATTGGCATACGGCTATGGTTAATTTCTTACTTCGTGAAAAGTATCAAGATAACCCGTTATATGAGCGTATTAAAACGGTATATACGATTCATAACTTGCAGTTCCAAGGAGTATTTCCTCCTGAAGTGATGTACGACTTGTTAGAGCTTGGTGATGAATATTTTCATAGTGAGCAGCTAGAGTTTTATGGAAACATAAACTTTATGAAAGGCGGTATTATCGCTTCGGATCAAATTACAGCGGTGAGCCCGACGTATAAAGAAGAAATTCAATATGAATTTTTTGGTGAGAAGTTAGATGGATTACTGCGAAAATATAATGATAAGCTTAGCGGCATTGTAAATGGTATTGATACGAGCGTATATAATCCAGAAACGGATTCGTATATTAAGGCTCAGTATGATGCAGAGTCATTATATGAAAAGAGTGAAAATAAACGCGCTTTGCAGCGTTATTTTGGTTTGCCAGAAAAAGAGGATACACCAATTATTTCAATGGTAACGAGATTAACGAAGCAAAAAGGTCTTGATTTAGTACGCACTGTATTCCGCGAAATAATGGAAGAAGATGTACAATGTATTATTTTAGGTTCAGGAGATTCGGAATATGAGCAATTCTTTGAGTGGATGGCATATGAGTATCCGGAGAAGGTAAAAGTTTATATCGGATTTAATGAAGAATTAGCGCACCAAGTGTATGCGGGAAGCGATTTGTTTTTAATGCCATCGCTGTTTGAACCGTGTGGACTTGGACAACTTATCGCATTAGCGTACGGTACGATTCCAATTGTAAGAGAAACAGGTGGATTAAACGATACGGTACATTCTTATGATGAAGAAACAGGCGAAGGAAATGGTTTCAGTTTCACGAACTTTAATGCACATGACATGCTGCATACGGTTCACCGTGCAATTGAATTTTATCACGATAAACCAGTGTGGGAGCAGCTTGTAAAACAAGCGATGACTGAAGATTATAGCTGGGAGCAATCGGCTCTTGCTTATAAGGAATTGTATAAAAGTCTCATGGAATAACATGTAGGTGGTGAAAAAATGTTTACTCATGTTGAAAGTTTTAAATCAACTTTTCTAGAAAAGTTAGAGACGATGTATGGGAAAAGTTTCAAAGATTCTACAACTCGTGATCAATATAATACGCTCGGTCATATGGTACGTGAGTATATGAATAGTCAATGGATTGCAACGAATGAGAGTTATCGATCCGGAGAGCAAAAGCAAATGTATTACTTGTCTATTGAATTTTTGCTTGGACGTTTGCTTGGAAGTAACATCTTGAATTTAGGTATTAGAGATGTATGCGAGCAGGGGTTATCTGAACTAGGGATTTCTTTGCAAGAGTTAGAAGAGGTGGAAGCAGATGCAGGTCTTGGAAATGGTGGACTTGGACGTCTAGCAGCCTGTTTTCTCGATTCACTCGCATCTTTAAACTTACCAGGACACGGCTGTGGGATTCGTTACAAACATGGCTTGTTTGATCAGAAAATTGTTGATGGTTATCAAGTTGAGTTTCCAGAACAATGGCTTCTTCATGAAAATGTATGGGAAGTAAGAAGGCATGATCAAGCTGTAGAAGTAAGTTATTTCGGCAGTGTTGAACCGCTAGAAATTGACGGGCGTTTAGAGTTTAGGCATACAAATGCAGAAGTCATTATGGCAGTCCCATATGATGTGCCGGTAGTAGGCTATGAGACGAGTACTGTAAACACACTTAGACTTTGGAATGCTGAACCAGTTCCTTTCCCGCAAAACTGCAAAGATATTTTGAAATATAAGCGCGAAACAGAGGCTGTATCGGAGTTTTTATATCCAGATGATACGCATGATGAGGGGAAAATACTTCGTTTAAAACAACAGTATTTCCTCGTATCAGCAAGTTTACAAAATATCGTTCGAATGCATAGAGAAAGATATGGTGACCTTCGTCAACTACATGAAAAAATTGCGATTCACATTAACGATACACATCCGGTTTTAGCAATTCCAGAACTGATGCGTATTTTACTAGATGAAGAAAAGTTAACATGGGAAGAAGCTTGGCACATAACGACGCAGACGATTTCTTATACGAATCATACGACGTTATCAGAAGCACTCGAAAAGTGGCCAATTCACATTTTTAAACCATTATTACCGAGAATTTATATGATTATTGAAGAGATTAATGAACGTTTCTGTCATGAACTTTGGGAACGTTATCCTTATGAATGGCATCGCATTGAAGACATGGCAATTATTGCGCATGATCTTGTGAAAATGGCTCATTTAGCAATTGTCGGTAGCCATAGCGTAAACGGTGTAGCAAAAATTCATACGGAAATATTAAAGCAGCGGGAAATGCGATTGTTTTATGAATTTTATCCAGATAAGTTTAATAATAAGACGAATGGAATTGCTCATAGGCGCTGGCTTATGAAAGCAAATCCACAGTTAACAAATCTCATTTCAGAGGCGATTGGAACAGAGTGGAAGAAAGAACCGATTAAGCTTCAATCGTTGCAAACAGTTCAATACGATGCGAGTTTCCAAGAGAAATTTGCAGAAGTAAAACAAGAACGTAAAGAGATTTTAGCGGAGCGCATTCATAATACAATGGGGATTACGATTGATCCAAATTCTATTTTTGATGTGCAAGTGAAAAGATTACATGCTTACAAACGACAATTATTAAATGTTCTTCATATTTTATATTTGTATAATCGTTTGAAAGAGGATGCTAGTTTTACATTTTATCCGCGTACTTTTATTTTTGGAGCGAAAGCATCACCTGGATATTATTACGCGAAAAAAATTATTAAATTAATAAATGAACTCGCAAGAAAAGTAAATAATGACCCGTATGTCAGTCAATATATGAAAGTTATCTTTCTAGAAAACTATCGAGTTTCTTTAGCGGAAGATATATTCCCGGCAGCGGATGTAAGTGAACAAATTTCAACGGCGAGTAAAGAAGCATCGGGAACAGGTAATATGAAATTTATGATGAATGGTGCGATTACACTCGGAACGCTAGACGGAGCTAACATTGAAATAAAAGACCGGGTTGGTGATGATAACTGTTTCATTTTCGGCTTAACAGCGGAAGAGGTTCTTCATTACTATCAAAATGGTGGATATCGTGCAAGTGATTATTATCACCACAATAGGCACATTAAAAAAGTAGTTGATCAATTAACAAATGGTTTCTTTGCACAATCGGGAGCAGAATTTGAAGCGATTTATGATTCTCTCGTTATTCAAAATGATGAATATTTCGTTCTGCGAGATTTTGGCCCATATGCTGAAAAACAAGAAGCTGTCGGTAGAGCTTATGAGAACCGAACAAAGTGGCTAGAAATGTCGATTTTAAATATTGCACAGTCTGGTCATTTTGCGAGTGATCGAACGATTTTGCAGTACAGCAATGAAATTTGGGGTATTGGTAATGCAGTTAAACAGTTTTAAAGAAGTTGCTATATTGGGAGATATATTATCGATTTACCAATAAAAATGGATATTAATAAATAAAACGGGCTTAATAAAATTAAGCTCGTTTTATTTATTTTGCTTAAGAAAGAAATGGAACAGTGGTATATATGATACCTACCCCATCATACTCTCCTGTCGCAAAGTATGAAAATGTAAAGAAACCTGTGACCGTAAAAATTACAATAAGAAAAAGTGTGAAGATAAATTTTAACATGTAAGGTCCCCTCATCCAAAAATAACTTCATAGAGTATTATAGTATACGAATATTTTATTTCCAATTGTTTACTGGTTAAAAATGAGAAGTCAGACATGTTTTGTATGTTGTAATGGAATGATTATTTGTAATGGATTTTGTATTTTTTGTAAATGTCATATTGTGATGGACGTGTGCATACTCCCAATCATAATCATTAAAATTTATGTTTCGGGGAGGGAGAAGTGGAACGACATCGAACAAGTTGACGAAACGAAAGCTACTAGCTACTTGTAGTTTATAATAATTTCGAAAAGCGATATCTCCTACTTTTGGAGAAGCGAATGTATAAAGTCCATACTGTGCGAAGGCAGTATTTATACGTGCATCTAATATGTGTAATGTGGCAAGCGCACCACCTAGACTATGCCCAGTAGCTAGCAGTTTTTTATGTGCTGGCAATGATACGAGCATATCCATAATAGAATCACGACAAGACTCATAAATAGAGAGAAAGCCGTTATGGACATTTCCGCTATTTAAAGCATAAGGATAAGGTTTTTGATTGACGAGAGAGTCAATAATCCAATCAGGGTCTGTTTGAGTGCCCCTGAAGGCAACGATAATTGTATCCTCAGATTCTAATATAAACCCGAACCATTCTGTTGTTTGAATGGCTTTTCCTTGAAACCCTTGTACATATTGAAAACCATCTGGTATTTCGAAAATACCATTTTGTTTATATTGTTCATACGTTAACTCACAACAAGAAGCTAACAGTATGGCAGTGTCTTTATCAAAGGATAAAGGAGTACGCATTAAGGAAGCCCTCCTTAAGAAAAGGTATAGTTTAATATATGCGGTGAGGAACTTGATTCATGCTTTTGGAAAAAAGACTTGAACCTACAGTTACGTGAGGGAGTATGATTTTTGTAAACATATTGTTAGGAGGAGTGTAAGATGAGCAAAAGGGAAGGCTGTTCAATTGGTGAGTTTGCAAAGAGGACAGGCACATCAATACGGACACTACAATATTACGATGAAATTGGACTACTTAAACCTGGAAAGAATGTTAGCTCTGGTCACCGTGTGTACAAAGGAAAAGATATATTAGAACTACAGAAAATAGTGAGTCTTAAAGTATTAGGATATAGTTTAGAAGAAATACGCGTTATGCTGAAAATGCCAAGTTTGAATGTAAATTTAAAAGAAACGTTGGAACAACAAAGAAAAGCCTTTGAAGAAAAGAGAAGACACATTGAAGTTTCGATAAAGGCGCTTGAACGAACAATGGTATGTCTTGAGGAAGATGAAGAGTTGGATAGTGACATATTAATGAGTCTAATTAACAGCATTCAAAAAGAAAACGAACAACGTTTATGGCTTGAAGGATATGTATCAAAAGACTTGGCTGATGGATTATATAATAAGTCGGAAGAAGAGGACATAGCACTTGATAAAGAGTTTGTGCGTTTAGCAAAAGAAGTGAAAAGGTTATTTGGAAGACAAATTGAGGATTCAGAAGTGCAAAAATTGGTTGATGAACATATGAAGGCGACTCTTAAGTATGTTGGTGAAGAGACAATGTATTCTTTAGGTAAATTAGAGAATGTAGAAGAACAATATAATAATATGATGCCATCTCCTTACAAAGAAGAAGAAGAGGCATGGCTTAATGAAGCGATGGAGTATTATATGATTCGAAATGGTATGTATAGCCCTCCGCAGTAAAAATAAAGTGCCATAGTCATAAACTTTAGAGAAATGCCTCCGATGTTTTTTTACATTGGAGGCATTTTTTACTCTTTTCCATCTAAAAGGTGAACAAGGCCACCTAATATACTACTTTCACCAGTACTTTATAATGCTGGTCTTGTAAGAGGTTTGAAAAAATAGCCTGTATATATTTGAACGATGATTACCTATTTACTTGTGTTTGTTCGCACTATATACCGAAAATTTCGGGAAACGAAACATATTATTTATCTGTTTGTTTTTGCTTTTTTTTCAAATACTCCGCACGTAATTGTTCAAGTTTCTGCTTTTTATCAAATTTGGCAGGCTTCTGTTTTTCATGAAACTTTGCCACAGCTACCTGACTTTTGGAATCCAATTGATATTTTCCCACTTTGTTCACCTACTTTTCTTGTCTTGAAAGAGAATCTATTCAACAAATATAATATACCTTATTTTACTGAAGTAAACCTTATTACTTTATTTCATCTGCTTTTTCTCGTTTGTAGACGTAAATTAAAACACCCTTTCACTGCATTACTGCAAGCAAGGGTGTTTAATTTTAGTATTATATTAGTCGATGGACAAGCCTGCATAAGGGCCCTTTTTACTCTTTCCCATCCAATAAACGACCAAGGCCACCTAATACACTACCTTCGCCAGTACTTTGCGCTGCTGGGCTTGTAAGGCGTGCTGCTAATCGGCTAAGTGTTAAGGACTGAATCCAAACTGTTCCAGGACCTTCTAATGTTGCGAAGAATAAACCCTCGCCGCCAAATAGAGCTGTTTTTACTTTACCAACGAATTCGATATCATAGTTAATATCTTTTGTCATGGCAACGAGACAACCTGTATCAATGCGAAGTTTCTCACCAGGTTTTAATTCACGTTTATATACAGTTCCACCTGCGTGCATGAAAGCAAGGCCGTCACCTTCAAGTTTCTGCATGATAAACCCTTCACCACCGAAGAAACCAGTTCCTATTTTTTTCGTAAATTCAATTCCGATAGAAACACCTTTTGCGGCACAAAGAAAGGCATCTTTTTGACAAACTACTTTTCCTTGATATTCTGTTAAATCTACAGGAATAATTTTACCAGGATAAGGAGCAGCAAATGAGACGTGGCGTTTGCCGTGACCTGTATTTGTAAATACAGTCATAAACATACTTTCGCCTGTAACGAGACGTTTACCAGCGCCCATTAATTTGCCGAATAAACCGTTAGATGGGCCAGAACCGTCACCAAAGATTGTTTCCATTTCAATGTAATCTTCCATCATCATCATTGCGCCAGCTTCTGCGATAACGCTTTCTTTTGGATCTAATTCAATTTCAACAAACTGCATATCATCGCCATATAACTTATACTCGATTTCATGTGCTTGCATTTTTTCACCTCATAAATATGTAGTAATTATATTGTACAGAAGTTAAAAGAATTAGAGTACTGTATTTTTGTTAATTTTTGAATAAAAATAGAATAAAAATTTAAGGTTATACTAGGATTATAAAAAATGATGGAATGAAAGTGTTCTCATTTGACGTTTTCGATATAGCATGATATAGTGAAAGCACTATTGAGCTACATAATGTGGTACGGAAATAAAGCACGTTGTATTAAAGGCTGTAAGCTTGTTATACATTCATGTCCTTTATATCCACCTTTTCATGTGGATTCATAGTTTCATTTTTATTTAGGAGGTACATGACATGCAAACAGGTAAAGTTAAATGGTTTAACGGCGAAAAAGGTTTTGGCTTCATCGAAGTTGAAGGCGGAGAAGACGTATTCGTACATTTCTCAGCTATCCAAGGCGACGGCTTCAAAACTTTAGAAGAAGGTCAAGAAGTTTCTTTCGAAATCGTTGAAGGAAACCGCGGACCACAAGCAGCTAACGTTACAAAAAACTAATTAGCTAGCGATAAAAAGCATTCCGATTTTCGGAATGCTTTTTTTTATTCTTTGGAACTAGATTCATTTGAAGATAATTCGCCCTTAAAGGTACGCTCTTCAAAGTCATCAAGCATTTGTTCATATTCTTCATGCTCTTCTGTAGCGAAAACTTGTGGGTTTTTCCCGTACATATCCGTACCGATAAAGTTTTCAAAATCCTCCACGTAGCCTACGTTTTCTTCACTATTTACATACATGCCATTATAGTTTTTTGAATCTTGTCTTTCTAAATCAGACGGCGTTTCAGATGTTCCGTAATTTGCGACATCTTGCCACGCATCTTCCGCATCGTACTCAACAGAATGGTCCTCATCATGCTTGTGGAAAGAAGGAGACAGCACTTCTTCTTCAACTGGTCGTGTATTCATATTTAACTTATTTGTCGCGTGCTGTATGCATGTTGTAGCAGTCGGCATTGCTTCCAATCTTTCAAATGGAATTTCTTCGCCAGACACTTCGCAAATGCCGTACGTACCTGCTTCTATTTTTTGTAGGGCATGTTTCGTCTCCTCAAGCTGTTTATGCCAAAGTTCAATAAGCCCGAAGTCTTTTTCCCGTTCATATAGCTCTGTAGCCATATCACCTGGATGGTTGTCATAGCTAGACAGTTCTCCTACTGAATCGCGTTCAGAAGCACGATCTGTATTTTCATGAGTTTGTATCGTTTGTTCCAGTTCTTGTTTTTGTTTTTCTAAAATGGATTTAAATTGACCTACTTGTTGTGGAGTTAACATAGTCGTCCACCTTCCTACAATTCAGTTTCTTTACATAGTATGAGCGTTGAGAGTAGGAATTATGAGATGAATTTCAGATATGAAAAAGGAGCCGCATAAGCAGCTCCTTTTATAGAAAGTATCCAAGTAATAATCCGATTCCCATTAGGAAACCGAAGATTGTATTTGTTTTTGCTGTTGCAATCATCGCAGGTACCATTTCCATTGGAATGCTTTTGCCGATAAAGCCTTTCGTCGCTTTAAATGCTTTCGGTGCACTTAAAAATACGATAAGCATCCATGGTGATACGATGCCCACGATAATTAAAGCAATTGTCCAAATGTAGGAAACGATGAACATCGAAGCAAGTACACCAACAGCTCTTTCACGTCCAACGAGAATTGCTAACGTTTTACGACCGTTTTCTTTATCGCCATCCAAGTCACGAATATTATTAGCTAGTAAAATGGCACCAATTAAAATGGAACTTGGAATAGATAGTAAAATGACTTCTGATGTTACAGTGCCAGTTTGAATAAAGAATGAAATCCCAATAATAATGACACCCATAAATAATCCGGCTGTCAACTCTCCAAATGGTGTATATGCAATTGGAAGTGGGCCACCTGTATAAAGGTAAGCAACGGCCATACAAACAAGACCGATTGCAGCAAGCCACCAGCTAGAATTCATACAAATATAAACACCTAATAGTATTGCGATGCCGAAAAATCCAAATGCTAAGTTAAGCACTGTTTTTGGCTGAATGCCATCGCGAACGATAGCGCCGCCGATACCAACTGAACCTTCGTGATCAAGTCCTCTTTTATAATCAAAGTATTCATTAAACATGTTTGTTGCTGCTTGAATGAGAAGACAAGCAAGAAGCATCATAAGGAAAAGAGGAAGATGTATTTGATTTATACCTCCGACCTGCATCGAATATGCTGTTCCGATGAAAACAGGTACGAAAGCGGCTGTTAATGTATGGGGACGTAGTAAACTCCACCAGATGCGCCAGCCTGTTTGCTTACTTGGCTTTGGCGCCGTAGGAGAGGAATTCGTTTTGACGTTCATTTCCATGTTGAATCCTCCTTTGGTCACATATTGTACACAACTAAGTGTAGAAAAAGCATCATTTAGTGTCAACGTTTATTTTCTAGGAAGAGAAGGTGAATTTCTCAGAAATGCTAAACGTTGACAGGCCTTTCGTTTGAGGTGTATCTTAAAATCAAGCGTAATTATGACTATTTTTCGCCCATAGGGGGGAGACAATTGTGATTCAAACGAAACAAAAAGGCTTGCAAGAAGTTCTTATTGCAGCTATCAAGCGTGCAACTAACGAAAAAACATTGGTTAGTTTTGTAAAACAAATAGACTGGGTGGATCCGCTTCTGTTCTATGCAGCAGGAAAAAGGATTTCATTCGAAAATAGATGTTATTTTGCAGACCCGGCTCAGCATGTAATATTTGCAGGAATTGGCTCTGTTTTCACTATAGCAAATTCTTCTCATAAGCGCTTTCAAACCGCTCGTGACGAGTGGGAGAAAGTAAAAGAGAATGCATTTGTCCAAAGAGATGAATATGAATTTGGAACGGGTCCGCTTTTATTTGGTGGTTTTTCATTTGATCCAGAAAAAGAGAAAACGGACCTATGGAAAGAATTTAAAGATACGACATTTTCACTACCAGCATTTTTATTAACTGTAAAAAATGAAAAAGCATGGTTAACGATGAATACATTTGTTGCAGCAACAGATTGTGCAGAAACTCTTTATAATGAAATGATTTCTTTAGAAGAGAAAATTTTTGAGGAGAGTAAATGTGCGCTAAACGGATCGAAATTAACTGTTATTTCTAAAGTAGAAGTGGATCCGAAAGGCTGGATGAAAGCAATTGAAAAAGTACAAGATGAGATGAAGCAGGGTAACGTGCAGAAGGTTGTATTGGCGAGGGAACTAAAAGTAGAGATGAACCATTCGATTGATTCTGCTCTTGTTTTAGAAGCACTTCGCATTGGTCAACCGGATTGTTACGTATTTTCTTTTGATTATAAAGGAGCATGCTTCTTAGGAGCGACGCCTGAGAGATTAATTCGCAAAGAAGATGAGAAATTTACATCGATGTGTCTTGCTGGTTCAATCGGTCATGGTCATTCTATAGAAGAAAGTGAACGAAATAGTAATGCGCTTCTTCATGATGAAAAGAATTTAGCTGAACATGGTTATGTCGTTAACATGATCCGCTCGGTACTAAATGAACATTGCGAATACGTTAATATTCCGGAAAGCCCAGGTTTATTAACAACGAAAAACTTAATTCACTTATATACGCCTGTAGAAGCAAAAGGCGATGCGAGTCTTTTAACAATGGCAGAAGAATTACATCCAACACCAGCTCTTGGCGGGACACCTCGTTTGGAAGCGATGAAACTGATCCGTGATGTTGAATTGTTAGACAGAGGGTTGTATGGTGCACCGATTGGCTGGATAGATGATGAAGGAAATGGTGAATTTGCGGTTGCGCTGCGCTGCGGATTATTAAACGGCGAGAAAGCATCCTTATTTGCCGGTTGTGGTATTGTAATTGATTCAATCCCACAGCTTGAATATGAAGAAACAAGTTTGAAGTTTAGACCGATGCTTGGTGCTTTGGAGGAATTAATGAAATGAACAATCATATAGAAGCATTATCATATTATTTAGGCGCGTTCGTGGATGAACTGACGCGTCTAGATGTATGTGATGTTGTCATTAGTCCAGGCTCACGGTCAACGCCGATTGCTTTACTAATGGAACAACACGAAGGAATGAACACATATTTACATGTAGATGAAAGATCAGCTGGATTTTTCGCGCTCGGTATTGCGAAAGCGAAAAAACGCCCAGTAGCATTATTATGTACGTCAGGAACAGCAGCAGCTAATTACTATCCAGCTGTATGTGAAGCTTTTCATTCAAGGGTCCCGCTTATCGTCTTAACAGCGGATAGACCGCATGAATTAAGAGATGTGGGTGCACCACAAGCAATGAATCAATTTAATTTATACGGTACTTTTGTGAAACAATTTACAGAGATGGCACTGCCAGAAGCGAGTGAAGCGATGTATCATTACGCTCGTATGACGACGCAGCGCATAGTAGCAAATGCTTGTTTAGCGCCGCAGGGTCCTGTTCATCTTAATTTTCCAGTTCGCGAGCCACTTATCCCTGATTTCTCACTAGAAAGCTTATGGGATAAAGGACGTAGTGAATATACAAGAGTAGTTCAGCAAGGAAACGTGACGATGCCGAGTGAATATGTAGATTCTCTTGTAGGGCGCCTTTCACATATGGAAAAGGGGCTTATTATTTGTGGAGATGATAGTCATTCAGAAATTGCAATGTTTGCAACGCAACTAGCTGAAAAAACTGGCTATCCTATATTAGCAGACCCACTTTCTAATATTCGTAGCGGACACCACGATAAAACGATGGTAATTGACTGTTATGATACATTTTTACGAAATGAGCAGTTAAAAGAAAAATGGAAACCGGACGTGTTAATTCGCTTTGGTGGTATGCCTGTTTCTAAATCATTAACGCAGTTCATAAAAAAACAAACGAAAGCAGTTCATATCGTTGTCGATGAATCAGGACAATGGAGAGATCCAGCTCTTGTTGCGACAGAAGTTGTGCAAGCAAGTGACATTGAATTCTGCAAGGCAGTAATAGAAAAAATGCCAGTTATGAAGAAGAATGATTGGTTCGTAATGTGGCAACATATAAACGAAAAAACGAAGGAAACGCTTCGTGAAATGGAAACATATGAAACTGCATTTGAAGGAAAGGTTATTACAGATATTGTGCGCGTATTACCAGAAGACGCAACGTTATTTGCGAGCAATAGTATGCCAATTCGTGATACAGACTCATTCTTCTTCACATCGGATAAAAACATCCATGTGATGGCAAACCGTGGCGTAAATGGTATTGATGGAATCATTTCGACAGCTTTAGGAGCGAGCATTATTTGCGATCCACTTGTATTAGTGATTGGTGATTTATCATTTTATCACGATTTAAATGGGCTATTAGCAGCGAAATTACATGAATTAAACATAACAATTGTCGTTGTAAATAATGATGGCGGGGGTATTTTCTCATTCTTACCACAATATGAGAAAAAGGAACATTTTGAATCATTATTTGGAACACCAATTGGACTTGATTATGAGCACGTTGTCAAAATGTACGGTGGTTCATTTAGCCGTGTAAATGGTTGGGAGCAATTCCGTGAAGAAGTACAAAAGGGAGCAACGACAAAAGGTTTACACGTTGTGGAAATTTGTACGAACCGTGATGAAAACTTAACATTGCACCGTACGTTATGGGCAAAAACACAAGACGTAATTACTACATCGTTGCAAGGTGAATCAAAATGAACGTAACACTGCAAGGTGTATCGTATGAATATGAAGTAGTTGGAAGCGGGGAACCACTTCTACTTCTTCATGGTTTTACGGGAAGCATGGAAACGTGGCGTTCCTTCGTTCCTTCTTGGAGCGAGCAGTTTCAAGTCATTTTAGTAGATATTGTTGGGCACGGAAAAACGGAAAACCCTGAAGATGTGACGCATTATGACATCCGAAATGTGGCATTGCAAATGAAAGAACTATTAGATTACCTTCATATTGAAAAAGTACATATACTTGGCTATTCAATGGGCGGTAGATTAGCGATTACGATGGCATGTCTATATCCAGATTATGTACACTCTCTTTTATTAGAAAACTGTACAGCTGGGCTCGAAAAAGAAGAGGATAGAAAAGAACGTCGTGAAAAAGATGATCGACTTGCCGATAAAATTGAGCGAGAAGGCATAGAAAGTTTTGTATCCATATGGGAAGATATTCCACTTTTTGAAACGCAAAAACGTTTAGCAAAAAACGTACAAGAAGCGGTACAAAAAGAGAGGCTTGCTAACAACCCAAAAGGGCTCGCAAATAGCTTGCGCGGCATGGGAACTGGGGCTCAGCCTTCATGGTGGGATGAGCTGAAAAACTTAAAAATACCTGTTCTTTTAATGAACGGAGAATATGATGAAAAGTTCTTCCGCATATTAAAAAACATCGAAAAATGCGTGTCTGATGCGAAATTTGTCAAAATTCATGGCGCTGGCCATGCAATTCATGTGGAACAACCGGAAAAGTTTGATACAATAGTAAAGGGATTTCTAAAAACTATGCAGTGATACTTTTTTCAGCAAGAAGGAAGCCACACTTATAGGTGAAATCAGAAATATACAAGGAGGTAGTTGTAATGGCTATTGAATGGGTAAAAGAAGGCAATTATGAAGATATTATTTATTCAACATACAATGGTATCGCAAAGATTTCGATTAACCGTCCTGAAGTACATAACGCATTCCGTCCAAAAACGGTAATGGAGTTAATCGATGCTTTTGCACAAGCTCGTGATGATGCAAATGTTGGCGTTATCATTTTAACAGGTGAAGGTGGACGTGCATTCTGTTCTGGCGGCGACCAAAAAGTTCGCGGTCATGGTGGATATGTAGGTGACGACCAAATCCCTCGTTTAAACGTATTAGACTTACAACGTCTAATTCGCGCAATTCCTAAACCAGTTATCGCAATGGTAGCAGGTTATGCAATCGGTGGTGGACACGTACTTCATATCGTATGTGACTTAACAATCGCTGCAGACAACGCTGTATTCGGACAAACAGGTCCTAAAGTAGGAAGCTTTGACGGTGGATACGGAGCTGGTTACTTAGCTCGTATGGTAGGCCACAAGAAAGCTCGTGAAATTTGGTACCTATGCCGTCAATACAATGCACAAGAAGCGCTTGATATGGGCTTAGTAAACACAGTAGTACCATTAGAAGAGCTTGAAGCAGAAACAGTACAATGGGCACAAGAAATTTTAGCAAACAGCCCAATGGCACTTCGTTTCCTAAAAGCTGCATTCAACGCAGACACGGACGGTCTAGCTGGTATTCAACAACTAGCTGGAGATGCAACGTTATTGTACTACACAACTGACGAAGCAAAAGAAGGTCGCGACGCATTCAAAGAAAAACGCAGTCCGGACTTCGGTCAATTCCCTCGTTTCCCTTGATCAAAAGCGGAAGCGGCTCGCTTAGAACAAGAGGGCGTTGGAACTCCTGACGTAGAGGCGCTTTTTGCCTCGTAGGAAGGCGTGAAACGACCGACTGTTCTAGCCGCTGTAGCTGGATGAAACCAAAAGCGGAGCCGACTGTTTAGCCCCGTTGGCTAAGGTTCTTTCGCACAGAAAGTGTTTTTTACGTTCTCGTGCGGAAGGTTCTTAGACGGAAGGGGCTAGGAGGCGTAGCTAGATGAGATTAAACCGGAAACAAAACAACTAAGAGACTTGATATCATATCAAGTCTCTTTCTTTCATGAAAGGAGAATGAATGATGGAGACGATGCCAAATTGGTTAATGCAACGTGCATTTTTAACACCAGATCGCACTGCAATTGAAATAGAGGAAGAGAAAGTTACTTTTATGGAGCTGCATGAAAAAGTAGTATCTGTTTGTGAACACTTTACGCATGTTGGAGTGGAGCGAGGGCAAAAGGTGGCTGTTCTGATGAAAAATGGTATGGAGATGATTACAGTTATTCACGCCCTATCTTATGTAGGTGCAGTAGCTGTGCTTTTAAATACGCGTCTTTCAAGAGAAGAGCTACTTTGGCAAATGGATGATGCTGAAGTTATTTGTTTAGTGACGGATCAACAGTTTGATGCGAATAATGTTCCTGTCTATTCATTTGCTGAAGTGATGAATGGACCGAGGGCGGAAGCATTTATACAAGAGGAATTTTCTTTAGAAGAAGCGATGACAATTATTTATACGTCTGGGACGACAGGCAAACCGAAAGGCGTTATTTTAACGTACGGCAATCATTGGGCAAGCGCAGTCGGTTCGTCGCTTAATTTAGGACTTCGTGATGATGATTGTTGGTTAGCCTGCATGCCGATGTTCCATGTTGGCGGGCTATCTCTTTTAATGAAAAACATTATGTACGGCATGCGTATTTTACTTGTTCCGAAATATGATGCTGATTTTATTCATAAAGCACTTCAAAAAAGAGGAGTAACAATTATTTCTGTCGTTTCTAAAATGTTAACTGATTTATTAGAGCGACTTGGGGCAGAGACATATCCATCTTCTTTACGATGCATGTTACTTGGCGGAGGACCAGCGCCGAAACCGTTATTAGAAACATGTGTGGAAAAAGGAATCCCAGTGTATCAAACGTACGGTATGACAGAAACATCTTCGCAAATTTGTACGTTATCCGCAGATTACATGTTAACGAAAGTAGGATCAGCTGGAAAACCACTATTTCAGTGCCAACTTCGTATTGAAAAAGAGGGCGTAGTAGTGCCACCATTTGCGGAAGGTGAGATTGTAGTAAAAGGACCGAACGTAACAGGTGGTTACTTTAACCGTGAAGATGCGACGCGAGAGACTATTCAAAACGGATGGCTTCATACTGGCGACCTCGGTTATTTAGACGAAGAAGGGTTTTTATACGTATTAGATCGCCGCAGTGATTTAATTATTTCTGGCGGAGAGAATATATATCCAGCTCAAATTGAAGAAGTGTTGCTTTCTCATCCGGCAGTAGCGGAAGCTGGTGTTGTCGGCATGGCTGACGATAAATGGGGACAAGTACCAGCTGCTTTTGTTGTGAAAAGTGGGGCGGTAACAGAAGAAGAAATTCTTCATTTTTGCGAGGAGAAATTAGCGAAATATAAAGTGCCGAAGAAAGCATGTTTCTTAGAGGAATTACCACGTAACGCTTCGAAAAAATTGTTAAGACGAGAGTTAAGACAATTAGTGGAGGAGATGTAGGTGGAGATAAAAAAAGCGACACTTCATATAACGGAAATGCCACTCGTCATCCCGTTTGCTGCAAGCTACGGGACTTACGAAAAGCGTGAGAGTATCGTTATTGAATTAGAGGATACGGACGGGTACATCGGATTTGGGGAAGTCGTTGCATTCTCTGAACCGTGGTATACGGAAGAAACGGTGAAGACAGCGCTGCATGTACTGCAAGACTTTTTAATACCTGATTTATTAAAGGCTGAAATTTCTCATCCGAATGAGGTACCGGGTCTATTTCAACATATAAAAAGAAACCGAATGGCAAAAGCCGGAATAGAGGGGGCTGTTTGGGATTTATATGCGAAGCGTCAAAAAAAATCGCTAGCGACAGTACTTGGCGGAACTAGTCATGAAATTGAAGTCGGCGTTGTAATTGGGATCAATACAATTCCAGTTATGTTAAAACAAATCGAGAAGTACGCCGAAGAAGGATACGAGCGTTTTAAAGTGAAAATAAAGCCAGAACATGATTATGAGTTATTAAAAGAAATTCGAAAAGAGTTTCCGCATATCCCGTTAATGGCTGATGCAAATTCAGCATATACATTAGCGGATACGGAGAGGCTGAAACGACTAGATGAATTCCAATTAATGATGATTGAACAACCGTTAGCGGATTACGATTTTCTTGATCACGCGGAGTTGCAAAAGAAAATTGAAACGCCGATTTGTTTAGATGAAAGTATTCATGGTTTAGAAGACGCACGCATTGCGATTACGCTTGGTAGTTGCCGCATCGTTAACATTAAGCCAGGGCGAGTGGGCGGATTAACAGAGTCGGTTCAAATTCATAATTATTGTATGGAACATAACATACCCGTTTGGTGCGGTGGTATGGTGGAGATGGGGATTTCACGAGCGCAAAATGTTGCTCTTGCTTCATTGCCGAACTTTACGATTCCAGGCGATATATCCGCTTCTAGCAGACATTGGGAGAAGGATATTATTTCGCCGGAAGTGATGCTTGAGAGCGGGAAAGTGATTGTACCACAAAGCGTTGATACTGAGTATGAAGTAGACCGCGGAAGGCTGGCGGAAATCACGAAGCAGCGGATTGTTTTTGAACGGTAAATGGAAGTTGCATTAGGATGCCCGCAAATAGCGAGAGGATTTTATCGTTCATTGTCGGTAAGTCGATATATTTCAATAATCGCTGATATAATTTGAGTTACGGTCGATATAATTGGAAAATCGCTGATATAATTTTATTTACCAAGGTTACTTTAACGAGTAGCCTTTTCGTATTGTACAAATTGGATAGACTAGTTTACAATCTAGCGTATAAAAATGGAATGAAAAAGGGGGAGTAAAATGAAGCGCATTTCAATTTTAATAGCTGATGATGAGGCGGAAATTGCTGACTTAATTGAGATACATTTAGAAAAAGAAGGGTACCATGTTGTGAAAGCAGCGGATGGGGAAGAGGCGGTTCATGTTATTGAAACGCAGCCAATCGACTTGGTAGTTTTAGATATTATGATGCCGAAAATGGATGGTTATGAGGTGACGCGTCAAATTCGCGCGAAACATCATATGCCGATTATTTTTTTAAGCGCGAAAACTTCGGACTTTGATAAGGTGACAGGTCTTGTACTAGGTGCGGATGATTATATGACGAAGCCTTTCACACCAATAGAATTAGTTGCACGTGTAAATGCACAACTGCGTAGGTTTTTTACGTTAAATCACCCGAAAGTAGCGGAGAGTAAATCTGCTTTAGAAATAGGCGGAGTCGTAATTAATCCTGAGCGCAGGACGGTTGATGTGTATGGTGAGCAAATTGAATTAACGCCGAAAGAGTTCGATATTCTATATTTATTAGCAAGTCATCCGAAGAAAGTATACAATGTGGAAAATATTTTTCAGCACGTATGGGCAGATGATTATTATGAAGGTGGAAATACAGTAATGGTACATATTCGTACTTTGCGGAAGAAACTTGGAGAAGATAAAAGAAAGGATAAATTAATAAAAACAGTGTGGGGAGTAGGTTATACTTTCAATGGCTAATATGATGAAAAGCTTTCGATTTAAAATGATTGCCTTATTTGCGTTAAGTATGGTGCTTGCAGCAACTGTAACTTATATAATTTATAAAGGATTGCAGCTGTATTATAAAACAATGGTTCGCTACGAAGAGCCTTTAGCACAATTTAGGTCAATCGTAAGGGAATTTGGAGACATTAACTTCTTTTTAATTTTCTTTATTCCGTTATCTATAATCTTTTTCTTCTTTTTGACAAAACCGTATTTAAAATACTTTGATGAAATTTCTAATGGGATTCATCATCTTGCGAACGGTAACTTTACGAATAAAGTTCAAGTTTCATCAAATGATGAGTTTGGAAATATCGCGCGTGAAATAAATGTTGCAAGTGAAAAGTTAAAAGAAGCTGTTGAAAGAGGAGATTTTGCTGAAAGTAGTAAAGATCAGCTTGTTGTGAATTTAGCTCATGATTTAAGAACACCGTTAACATCCGTGTTAGGATATTTAGATTTAATTCTTAAAGATGAAAATTTAACAAAAGAACAAATTAAACATTTCTCCACAATTGCATATACAAAATCGCAAAGACTGGAAAGTTTAATTGATGAGCTATTTGAAATTACACGTATGAATTATGGCATGCTAAAGCTGGATAAAAAGCCGATTGATATAAGTGAGTTGCTTATACAGTTAGAGGAGGAATTGTATCCGTTATTAGAAAAACATCATTTAGAAGCTAGATTGAATGTCGATCCTCATTTACCGATGTACGGTGATGGAAAATTGTTAGCTAGAGTATTTGAAAACTTGTTAACAAATACCGTTCGTTACGGGTATGATGGGCAATTTGTTGATATGAATGGGTATGTTGATAATGGAGAAGTTGTCGTACAAATTATGAATTACGGAGATAGCATTCCAGAAGAAGATTTACCTTATCTTTTTGATATGTTTTATACAGGTGATAAAGCGAGAACAGAGAACCGTGGCGGGACAGGCCTTGGACTATTTATTGCGAAAAATATTGTCGAGCAACATAACGGTACGATTTCTGCTGAGAGTAATGTAGTTAGAACAATGTTTGAAGTGCGATTGCCAAAAGCCGAGAACGTAATAATTTAATAAAAATTTAAACTTTACCCCACTTTTTATTTTAATAGTTTTTTCTATTCTATACGTAAGTTACGTTAAGGAGGAACTAGAAATGAAAAAGTGGGTATTTATTTCTTTTTTTATAGCATGCACAGTATGTGTAGGCGTTTATATATCACCGTTATTTCAAAAGGAAATCGATGTTAAAATTGTCGGGAAAGATGAGCTAGTAAAGGCGGCAAACACCGAGAGGAAAGAGATTACGAAGGAACAAATTTATAAGGGTGATTTATTATTAGTTAATAGGGATTATCCAGTAAAAAAAGATAGTATTAGGTCTGATATTATAAATGTAAATCATAATAGTGAATTAGTGAGAGGCTATGTAATATTTGATAGAAATCTTCGTTTATCAAAGGATGTTGTGAAAAAGTTTTTGAACGTTGTCGATGCGGCTGGCAAAGAAAGTGTTAACCATTTTTTGATTAGTAGTGGTTATAGAGATTTCCAAGAGCAAAAACAGCTATATGAAAAAATGGGATCTGATTATGCACTTCCAGCAGGATACAGTGAACATAATTTAGGATTATCACTGGACATTGGGTCTACTCAAAAGAAAATGGAGAAAGCGCCTGAAGGAAAATGGATTGAAGAGAACGTATGGAAGCATGGCTTTGTATTACGTTATCCGAAAAATAAAAGTAACATTACTGGAATTCAATATGAGCCATGGCATATCCGTTATGTCGGCCTACCTCATAGCGCAATTATGCAAAAAAAGAATTTTACACTAGAGGAATATTTAGAGTTTTTAAAAGAGGAAAAAGAGGTTTCAACTGAAGTAGAAGGTAAGAAATATACTGTTTCTTATTATAAAGTTTCTGAGAATACGAAAGTGAACGTTCCAGCAAACAAGCAGTATGAAATTTCCGGGAACAATATGGATGGGGTTATTGTGACGGTTCAGGAATAGAGAAAAAGGCTGTGCCATTTGGGACAGCCTTTTCTTATATAAGAAAGGAAGTGACGTTTTTTGTCGGTAAATCGATATTCTTTGTCGAATCGTTAATATATTATAAGTTATGATAGATATAATTGAAAAATCGTTGATATATTGTAAGTTATGATAGATATATTCAAAAAATCGTTGATATAATTTCCTATACTATTAGCATTTTGGAGGAACATCTTTTTATGTATTTTTAAACATTATAACGTTATATTTACTTCTCCCTTTTTTTGTGTTACGCTAAACGTGTGAAAGAGATATAAAATGAAACTTTAATGTAAGCGTATTCTTATGGCTTCTTATAGAAAAGGGTGGAAATACAATGACAGAACGATTCGTACTACGTAATGTGAAACGTGTGAACGGGGAAGAGATTGACATTGTAATTGAAAATAACAAAATCGCACAGGTGACGAAAGCTGGTGCTGGCGAGGGTGGAAAGGTTCTTGATTACTCTGGTACTTACGTATCGAGTGGTTGGATTGATTTACACGTTCATGCTTTTCCAGAGTTTGATCCGTATGGCGATGAGGTGGATGAAATTGGCGTTAAGCAAGGGGTAACGACAATTGTTGATGCGGGTAGTTGCGGTGCTGATCGCATTGCAGATTTAGTAAAAAGTAGAGAGCAGGCAAAGACAAATTTATTTGCCTTTTTAAATATTTCTCGCATCGGTTTGAAACGAATTGATGAATTATCCAATATGGAATGGATAGATAAAGAGGAAGCGATAGAAGCAGTAGAAAAGTATAAAGATGTAATCGTTGGGTTAAAGGCGAGAATGAGTAAAAGTGTCGTTTGTGATAGTGGAATTGAACCGCTGCATGTAGCGCGCGCTTTATCCCATGAAACATCATTACCGATTATGGTACATATCGGTTCAGCGCCTCCTCGTATAGAGGAAGTTGTACCTCTTTTAGAAAAAGATGATGTCATTACACATTATTTAAACGGGAAAGAAAATAATTTATTTGATGAAGAAGGGAAACCGCTACCTGTGTTGTTAGATGCGGTGAATCGCGGCGTGCATTTAGATGTTGGTCACGGTAATGCTAGCTTTTCTTTTAAAGTAGCAGAAGCGGCGAAGCGTCACGATATTGCCTTTAATACAATTAGTACGGATATTTACCGGAAGAATCGTATACATGGTCCAGTGTATAGTATGGCTCACGTTCTTTCGAAATTCCTTTACTTAGGTTATCCGCTAGAAGAAGTGATTGATGCGGTTACGAAAAATGCGGCAGAGTGGCTTAAGAAACCAGAGCTTGGCCGTATTCAAGAAGGAGATATTGCAAACTTAACTTTATTTACGGTTAAAGATGAGAAGGTTACGTTAATTGATTCAGAAGGGGATCAGCGCATTGCTGAAAAAAGAATTGATACGAAAGGGGTTGTAATTAATGGGTCATTCATTGAATGCTAAGTACGGATTAAAAAGAGTAATTAATGCGAGCGGTAGAATGAGTATTTTAGGTGTATCTGCTCCTACAGATACGGTAATGGATGCGATGAAACATGGTGGACAAAATTATGTAGAAATTGCTGATTTAGTAGATAAAGCAGGAGACCATATTGCGAGAATTCTAGATTCAGAGGCAGCGGTCGTTGTGAATTCAGCATCGAGCGGAATTGCGCTTTCTATCGCTGGTATCGTTACAGAAGGAAATCGCCGTAAAAGTGAAAGACTTCATCAAGAAGTAATCGCGAAAAACGAAGTGATTATGTTAAAAGGCCATAACGTTCAATACGGTGCTCCTGTTGAAACGATGATTTACTTAGGTGGAGGAAAACTCGTTGAAGTTGGCTACGCAAATGAAGGGAAAGCAGAACATATTGAAGATGCGATTGGCGAAAATACAGCAGCAATTCTTTATGTGAAATCACATCATGCAGTGCAAAAAAATATGATTTCTGTTGAAGAAGCATGGGAAGTAGCGCAGCGAAATAACGTACCACTTATCGTTGATGCGGCAGCTGAAGAAGACATTCAAAAATATGTGAAGTATTCAGACCTTGCCATTTATAGCGGTTCAAAGGCAATTGAAGGACCTACTTCTGGTATTGTTGGCGGGAAACGAAAATATATCGAATGGCTGAAAGTGCAATTACATTGCATCGGAAGAAGTATGAAAGTCGGGAAAGAGACGACTTTTGGCTTACTTCAAGCGCTTGATGAGTATGGAGTAAAAGAAGATAAGAGCGAGCAAGAAAAAGAATTGCTACAAGTACTTATGCCGCTAAAAGAATTAAATGGTGTAAATATAACGATCGTTCAAGATGAAGCTGGAAGAGCAATCTTTAGAGCTCGTATTCATATTAACGAGAAAGAGTTAAACAAATCAGCAAAAGACGTTGTGACTGCATTACGCGAAGGGGAAATCGCAATTTATACACGTGATTATGGAGTAAGACAAGGATTCTTTGATATCGATCCACGTCCACTTCAAGGTGATGATATACATGTGATTGAAGAAAAAATGAGAGAAATTGTAGGGGGAAACTAAAATGACAAACATTCAAAAACGTTTTTATAAAGGACGCGTAGCATTAAATGTATTAGCGAACAATATCCAAAATGCGAAAGATATTTTTGAAGTAGCAGAAGGTTATGTAGTAGTGGGAGTGTTATCAAAAGACTACCCAACAGTAGAAGAAGCTGTTACAGCGATGAAAGCATGCGGAAAAGAAATTGATGACGCTGTATCAATCGGGCTAGGAGCAGGAGATAATCGTCAAGCAGCAGTTGTAGCTGAAATTGCGAAGCATTATCCTGGTAGCCATATTAACCAAGTGTTCACTTCAGTTGGAGCAACGCGTGCAAATCTCGGCGAAAAAGATAGCTGGATTAATAGTTTAGTATCACCAACAGGAAAAGTAGGTTACGTAAATATTTCTACTGGCCCAATTAGTGCGGCTGGAGAAGAAAAAGCAATCGTTCCAATTAAAACAGCGATCGCACTTGTACGTGATATGGGCGGAAATTCATTGAAATACTTCCCAATGAAAGGGCTAGCTCACGAAGAAGAATATCGCGCAGTTGCGAAAGCTTGTGCAGAAGAAGGATTCGCATTAGAGCCAACAGGTGGAATTGATAAAGAAAACTTTGAAACAATTGTACGTATTGCGCTTGAGGCAAATGTAGAGCAAGTTATCCCGCACGTATACTCTTCTATTATTGATAAAGAAACTGGTAATACGAAAGTAGAAGATGTTCGTGAATTATTAGCAGTCGTGAAAAAGCTAGTTGATCAATATGCGTAAGAAAATTGCAGCGTTCGGCGAAGTAATGATGCGCCTGCAAGTACCTGGATATGAATTGTTGTCGCAAGCTAACACGTTAAATTACTCATTTTCAGGTACAGGTGTGAATGTTGTAGCGGCACTTTCTCACTTAGGGCATGAAGGGCTTCTTATTTCAACTTTACCGGAAAATTCGGTTGGAGATGCAGCTGTATCTTACATTCAAAAGTTAGGGATTCAAACTTCTCTTGTTTCAAGAGGCGGTAAATATGTAGGTATGTATTTTTTAGAAAATGGATTCGGTGCACGTGCAAGCCGCGTTACATATTCGAATCGATTAGAAAGTAGCTTCAATACGGCATGTGAAGAAATGTATCAATTTGAAGAAATCGCAAAGGAAATTGATATCTTTCATTTTTGCGGTATTACACTTGCGATGAATGATACTGTACGTCATCATATGAAATCTTTAGCGAGAGCAGTTAAAGAAAACGGAGGAACCGTCGTTTTTGATTGTAATTATCGTCCCTCACTTTGGGGAGAAGACGGATATGAACAGGCAAAACCGCATTATGAAGAAATGCTAGGACTTGCTAATATCGTTATGATGAATGAAAAAGATGCGATGTTCGTTCTTGGGATGAAAACAGAAGAGACGGAGCGTGAGGCGCAGCTGCTGGATCTTATTCCAAAGGTAGCTGAAACGTATCATATCGCTACAATCGCTGGTACTCATCGCTCCATCAACAGTGATAATACACATTCGCTTCGCGGGTTTATATGTAAAGATGGATCGTTCACTTTTGCAAAAACACTTACGTTTTCTGTATATGATAGAATAGGTGCTGGAGATGCTTATACGAGCGGAATTATTCATGGCGAGATAAAAGAGTTTGCACCAGAGAAAGCTGTTTCATTTGCGTCAGCAGCTGGAATGCTAGCACATACAATCGTCGGTGATACGCCAATGTCATCAGAGAAAGATATACTTCGGGCGATGACGGCATCAGTAGGTGATGTAGAAAGGTAGTGGGTGTAACAGTGAACGTAACGAGGAAAAAAGGACCATTATATTTACAAATAAAAAATATTATTCGTGATCGAATATTGCATGGCGTATATGCGATTCATACGAATATTCCTTCAGAACCGCAATTAGAAGAAGAGTTCAAAGTTAGTAAGATTACAGTGCGTAATGCGATTAAAGAACTCGCTCAAGAAGGATATTTGGAAAAGAAGAGCGGCAAAGGAACGAAAGTGATTCGTAATACTTCTGCGACAAAACTGTCAAAGGGTAAGAAATTTACAGAAGTGTTAGTGGAAGAAGGATATAAAGTACAAAAGAAATTATTAAAAGCAGAAATCGTTCATAATGAGGAAGGAACAGTGCCGTTTCGATTATTCGGTAAAGAGAGTTTTCGTATCGAGCGCCTATATATGTTAAATGATACGCCGTACATTCATTATACGCACTATTTCTCAGCTCGAATGGCAAGTACAGATTTATCGGACTTTGATTTACAATCGCTTTATGATTTAGTTGAAGACCGAGGTATACATTTAGAAAACTTCAGAGATGAATTCGCGGTTGGGCTTGCACCTAATTTCGTTGCAGAAGCGCTAGGTGAAAAAGAGGAAACAGCGTTATTAAAACGTATGCGCTATTCTTATGATGAAGTTGGCGAAGTAATTGAATATAGCGAAGGCTACTACAATACAGAAATGCAGCATTATGTAGTGAATTATGACGTATAAAAAAGAGGGGATGTTCCCTCTTTTTTTATAAAGTAAAACTTTAATTAGTGGAGGAGGGCATCACCCACTAATTATTAGCCCACACCAATCGGGATAAAAGTAAGGAGAATGAGAGATGGATATATACTTATTAATCGTCACGTTACTTGCGATCACAATTGTTATTTTAGGGGTATCATGGTGGAAATGGCATGCATTTATTAGTTTAACAGTTGCGAGTTTGTTTTTAGCTATTATGTCTGGACTGAACTTAACGAAAATAGTGGCAGCCTATGAAACTGGTGTTGGTAGTGTACTAGGTCATTTAGTTGGTATTTTAGCTCTCGGAACAATTTTAGGGAAAATGATGTCCGATTCAGGGGCCGGCATGCAAGTGGCAGATTTCTTTATTCGATTTTTCGGTGTAAAGAAACTACCTTGGGCTATGTTATTTGCAGGATTTGTTATAGGGATTCCAGTGTTTTTTGAAGTGGGGATCGTCATTTTATTACCACTTGTTATTTCCATTCGAAAAACGACGAAGCAAAATATATTATTAATTGCGTTACCTGTCATTGCAGGATTATCTATTGTTCACGGGCTCGTGCCTCCGCATCCAGGGGCGATGACAGCAATCGGTATTTATAACGCGAACTTAGGAAAGGTACTTTTATATTCATTAATTATCGCGTTACCAACAGCCATTATCGCAGGACCGATATTTGCAAAGTGGGTACATAAAAGGGTGATACCTGAAAATGAACCGGAGCTTGTTCGAGTTACGACAGTATCAACTGATTTGCCAAGTCGTAAAGTTTCATTCTTTATTATTTTATTACCAGTTGTATTGATGATTTTATCAGTAGTTGCACCATATATTTCATTACCGAAAGAATTAACTGAATTTTTCGTGTTTATAGGAAGTCCAGTAATCGCCTTACTTATTTCATGTTTCGCAGCATTTTATTTACTTGGTATCAAACAAGGTATTAATAAAAAGATGATTAAAAAATTAACAGATGAAAGTTTATTGCCTGTCGGTTCTATTATTTTAATAATTGGTGCAGGCGGTGGATTTAAACAAATATTAATTGAAAGCGGCGTTGGAACAGCTATTGCACAAATGGCAGAACATATTTCGTTATCACCAATCGTATTAGCTTTCATGGTAGCTGGTTTAATTCGAATTGCAACAGGTTCAGCTACAGTAGCATTAACGACAGCAGCAGGGATTGTTTCACCAGTTATTCAGCACATGTCTGGTGTGAATTTAGAGCTTCTCGTTATTGCAACCGGTGCAGGTTCATTAATGTTTTCTCACGTAAATGATGCAGGGTTCTGGCTTGTAAAAGAGTATTTAGGTTTGACGGTGAAGGAAACGTTTAAAACGTGGACGGTGCTGGAGACATTGTTATCATTTATTGCATTTGGTTTTGCGCTTTTGTTGAATATGTTTCTTTAGGAGAGGAGATCAGATTTAAACGAATAAAACCTACAGAGGAAATGTAATTTCTCTGTAGGTTTTATTCGTTTTTTGTGCTTTCTATTACTTAATGGAACGGATATATTGATCTTCTCCATCGTCTTTGACAAAGACTCCTAGCTCATTCAAATCTTTGCGTAAATGCTTCTTTTTTTTCGAGTTTCCTTCTCGAAGGGCATTTCGTCTTTCATACAAAATAGTATTTATGCTTTTATTAAATCGCTCATCCTCTAATTTCCATAAGCTATACTCATGTTTATAAGGATCTTGTTCCACCCAGGGGAAGCCTTGCATTAAGAAAGTATCTTTAATTTTGCTTGGGTTAATGTCAGATGTTTCACGTAACCATTCTCGGTCTTCTTGATCAATGATAACCACTTGACGCTTATCTACAAAAACGGCTTTTACATTTGATCTGGTGATTTGTTTCTTTTGATCGTCCTTATTCACGTGAATGCTTTCCGAAGTAATGTTCATCTTTAAAGCGTCACTATAAATAATTAAAGAAAATAAAATTCCTGCAAAAACACCAATTAGCATGAGGATAATAGGAAGCCAGAAGGGGTTAATAAAATTTAAAAGTTCTATAATTTTTGAATCAGAAAAGAGAGGAATCCTTTTTATAATCTCTATTAATTTAGGTGAAAAATATCCAATAATGCCTAAAAGGATTGGGCTTACTATAGCAAGTAATTTTTCTAAAAAACCTAATCCAATGACAGATGCCTTTTTCATGTGTAGTTCATCCTTTCATATATATTTTTTTAATCAAGGCATATTTAAACAGTGAGTTTCTTCACCATTTTTATGAGCTCATCTGAGTAATTTTCTATGGATATAGATGAATTTGCCTTCAGCATTCTTTCTTCGATTGCTCCTAAAATAAATGAAGCTAATGTGTCGGTTTGGAAAGAATCGGAAAACAAGCCATTTTGTTGACCAGTCTTCAAAATATCTAATAACATCGTTCTAAGAGCATCCTCCTCTTCGTCGTCTTCGATTCTGTAATAAGGAACGTTCTCTTCATTTCTTGCATTAAAGATAATCTCAATTAAGGCAATATTATTTTTGTAATGAGTTTCTTGATAAGCCAAGTGTGCTTCAATAAAAGCCTCTAGTTTATTTATTTCAGATTGAGCTAATAGTACTCGATTACTAATAAATTCATGTTGTTTGGTAACTAAAAATTGTAATGTGCGATTCATAAGGTAAAGCTTATCGTTAAAATGATAAGAAATAAGTCCGGTGCTAATCTTAGCTTTTTTTGCTACCTTCGTTAAGCTTAAGTTGTTATATCCAACCTCTTCTAATGTATCAATACATGCAAGAATAATTTGTTCACGCCTAGCCTCTGCAATAAAAGAATCAGTCACGCTATTCAACTCCTAATTTATATGATTTAAATGTATAATCAAAAAATTGATTGGTCGTTCAATTAAATATTAGTAAGAAATTAAGAGCATGTCAAATGTTTTATGCTTACATCTGGATAAGGCTCATTCGCTTTTTAATAAAGCCCAATTCCTAAAACAAGCCCGTTTTTAGGTAAGCCAAGCTTCCTATTCGCCCTGAAAACATAATATAAATGGAATCCCCTCATTTAGAACAAGAGGAACTTGTTATGAATGATACTAAAGGAGGAATAGGGTAATGAGCGAAAAGTGTGAACACAGACATGATGATTGCGATCGTAGACGTGGATGCGGAGGCGGTTTTGCGCTTCTAATCGTATTGTTTATTTTATTAATTATCATCGGTGCTAGCTGCTTCGGCGGAGGCGGCGGTTGTGGCTATGGTGGTTACGGCGGTTACGCAGGCGGCTATGGTGGATATTGCTGCTAATTATTAAAAACTATTGAAAATGGCCTTGTGCGTATTGCACAAGGCCATTTTATTCATATTTTTATATGCTGTGATAATTTATTAATGTACAGAGAACGGATTAAGAAGAAGAAAATAATCTCGATAATCCCGAAAAAGGTGAGTACGATACATGTCTCTTTTAGTAAGGAGAAAGAAAACATACTTTGTAAAAACTTAACCGCAAATAATGTGTGAACACCAGCAACGATGTAAGGAACGAAAAATAAAATTCCTAATTGAATCGTTGCAGAGCGAAACATTTCTGATTCAGTTAAGCCAAGCTTTGTAATCGTAATATACTTTTGTCTTTCAGTTGTTAAGTCATTATACATACGGAAATATAAAACACTAGCTGCTCCGATAAAGAAAATAAAGCCGAGAAATGCCCAAATAAAGAATTGAGCGACTGCATTTCCTTTACTATGAACGAGTTCATCCGTAGCTGTATAAATATAAAATGGTTTAATGAAATCTTCTTCATTTTTATGTGCTTCATACAAGGTTTCTGCATCGTGATCTAAGCTTTTTAATATATTTTTTGTTGGGACAATTGCATTTTCCCAATTTTCCACGAAGTAGTTATAGACTGTAATTGTTTCAATATGAGGAATCATATTTTCAATTACTTCATCTTGCATCACAATTAAGTGAGGTAATGCAAAGGGAGGCTCAATTCCTCTATTAATAAAACCTTTAATTTGAAATTCCTTTTTATTAGAGCCAAGTGTAATTGTGTTCTGCTTCGCAAATGGGTTAGACACGAGATTTAATAACGCTGGTGAATAGCGAGAAATATTATAAACTTGTGAAGAATCGAGAGTGATTTTTGGTCTGTTTAATTGCTGTGCTATTGCGTTATAATCACTCATTTTCATAATGGCAATTGATTCTTTTAAAGCTGTATCTTTTAAAACGGTAAACTTATATTTGTCATATTGAAAATTGGCATTTGTAAGTTCAGTTTCAATCGTAGTAATATGCTTTTGTTCAAATGCATTAACACCTTCTGATGTATAGGTGAATGGTATTGGATATCGTTCTAGTATGGGTGCTTTCGTATTATTGTTTGCAGCAAATAACCCGATAATAATTGTAAATGCAAGTGCAGATAGCATAGAAACAATAAAGAGTACATTAATATTACTGCGTGTACGAGAAACTAAATCTGAAATCCATAACATATTTATTTGTTTTAAGTAAAACTTTCTTCGTTTCTTTAAAATATAGATAAAGAGAAGAAATGTTTGTGAAAAAAATAAATACGTCCCAATCACTACAAGCGGTAAAATAGATAGCATAATTAAGAATACAGATCCATTTTGTGCATTTTTTTCCGTTATGTAGCCTTGCGGATAACCGGCAATATAATAACATAGTCCTAAACAAGTTAAAGCAAATAGTGAAATGAGTATAGATGTTTTTTTTTCGCTCTTCTCTTTGTTAACGCCCTTAATAAGCTTCGTTGTTTTTCGAGTACGAATAAACATTGGTGTAAATGTAGAAACGATTAAAAATAAAATGATAAACGTTACGGTTGTAACGATAATCGCTTCTGTTGGCCAATATAAATAGAGACCTTTCGCACTTGTTAATTTCGAAGTGACTAATAAGAAAAAGTTAGAAAATACAAGTCCACCTTGAATGCCGATAAAGATAGATAATATCCCAATTATCATGTTTTCGGTAAATAACAATCTTTTTAATTGTCTCTGTGAGATACCAAGAATAGTGAGTATCCCGAATTGCTGCTTCCGAACATTTAAAAATGTTCCAATTGAATATAAGAGAAAGAAGAACGAGAACATAACGATCACAAGCTGTGCTGTACTAGCTAAGTTCATTAGAGGATCACGTTCTTGAAAGCTTTGTACACTCTGTAAGCGTGGATGATACGCGTATACAGTAAATGAAAAGAAAACCATGATAGAAAACGCACTACTTACAAAGTAGGCGAAATATGCTTTTGAATTACGTGAGACATTTTTAAATGCGAATTGCCAAAACGTCATCCACGTCTGCCTCCTAATAAGGCTAGAACATCTAATATTTCTTGATAAAACTTCTCGCGATATAATCCGCGGTGCAGTTCATTGTAAAGCTCTCCATCTTTAATGAAAATAACACGGTTACAATAACTTGCCGCAAACGGATCGTGCGTAACCATTAAAATCGTTGCATCTTCTTCTTTGTTTAATTTCGTAAATAACTCCATTACATCAATAGCGGCTTTTGAATCCAGGTTCCCTGTCGGTTCATCGGCTAGTAAGAGAGAAGGGTGATGAATAACAGCGCGTGCTACTGCAGTACGCTGTGCTTGTCCTCCAGAAACTTCAAAAATACGTTTGTCCAAAATATGATCAATTCCAAGCTTTTTTGAAATGTTATCAAGCTTTTCATCCATTTCTTTTAATGGAACATTATCTAATGTTAAAGGTAGTACGATATTTTCACCGATTGTTAGTGTATCTAGTAGGTTAAAGTTTTGGAAAACAAATCCTAACTCTTGGCGGCGGAAAATAGCTAACTTCTCTCTACGAAATGTGTGTGGTTTTTTTCCGTTAATAACGACGTCACCAGAAGTAGGAGAATCAATTGTAGAAATAACGTTTAAAAATGTAGATTTCCCGCTACCAGATGGACCCATAATGGCAACGAATTCCCCTTTATCTACGTGTAAATTTATATTTTTTAAAGCAGTATGAGGGACTTTTCCCTCATATACTTTTGAGACGTTTTTTATGTGTAATACTTCTTCCATAATAATCACCTTTCTACTTTTAAAACTTAATATGTTGTGATAATTTTTGCATATAAAAGGAACGAATTAAAAGGAAAAATAAAATTTCAACTGTTCCAAAAATCAACAGTACGACTGTAATCTCAGCGAAGAACGAGAGATGTAAAACTTCTTGTAGCATCTTTGTCGCAAACATCGTATGGATTGATGCCATAATGTAAGGCACGAAGAAAAGAATCGCAAGCTGAATTGTCGCTGAACGTTTCATTTCAGTTTCAGTTAAGCCAATTTTCGTAATCGTTATATATTTTTCTTGCTCATTTGTTAAATCTGTATACATTCGGAAGTAAAGAACACTACCAGCACCGATAAAGAAAATAACACCTAAGAAAGTACCAATTAAGAAGAATGAAGCGACATTTAGTTTTGTTGTGTATAGAGAATCGCTTGCTTCACTTGCATGGAAAGGTGGGTGTTCTGCTTGAATTGCTGCATTGTCGTTATTGATTTTTGTGATAAACGATGAACCGATATTATGTGCTTTTTCCCAATCTGTAACTTTGAAGTTATATACACTCATTTGTTTGGAAACGGTGGATAAGGCTTCTACATTTTCATCAGATAGTATGAGTAATTGGTATATTAAGCTGTTTGGGAATGGGCTATAACTTTTATATTCTTTCACTTGTAGTTGTAAATTGTTTTGAGTAAGTGTAAGAGTATTTTTCTTGTCTTCATTGTGAAGTGTTCCAATAACTTGATCATCTAAGTCTTTCATAAGAATATAAGATTCATTCTTATTCACCGTGAGTTTTTCCCAATTTAACGCCCTAGCAAGTACATTATAGTCACTTTGTTTAATTGCGTAATAGAGCTGCGTGTTATCTTCAGCCGAAGATACTTCATATATATCCGTTTTAAATTTCGTATAAGTAAAATGCTCTTCATTAAATTTCTGCTCTAACCAGTTTAAATGTTCATCAGCTAATGTATTTTCAGTATGTGATAAATACGTAAACGGGAAAGGGTTTTGTCTAATTGCATCAAACTTTGTAAATTTTCCAAAACCATATAAGAATGTAATCATTGTAAAAGCGAGTGTCGATAGCATCGCTACAATAAAAAGCATGTTAATGTTTGTCCGAATGCGCGCTGCTAAATCAGAAATCCAAAGCATATTAATTCGTTTCATATAAAACGTTCTTCGCATTTTTAAAATACGAATAAGTAAAAAACTAATTTGTGAAAAGAAAAAGTATGTTCCAGCTGCAATAAGCGATGGAATAACAAATATACTAGAGACGGCATATAAAAGCCCAATGATATCGCCTAACGACATAAAATATAATGGATTGGATTCTAATACATATCCAGTTATTAAACATGCCGCACCAAATAGAGAGATGAGCACGGATGCTTTTCTTTCTTTTTGTTGTGTTCCTTCTTTTAAAAGACGTACGGCTTTTCTCGTACGAATGAGCATCGGTGTAAAAGATGATACGAGAATGAAGAGCCCGAGAAAGATGATGATAGTTAAAACGATAGCACTTGTAGGCGGATATAAATATAAACCAGGTACGTGTGTAATTTTGGCGGTAACTAATAAAAAGAACTGTGAAAAGACAACTCCAAGTTGAATGCCAAAAAATATAGAAAGAGCACCAATTAACATATTTTCTATAAATATGAGTCGCTTTAATTGTTTTTGAGATATGCCAAGTACTGTTAAAATCCCGAACTGTTTTTTTCGTACTTTTAAAAACGTCCCGATTGAATACAGTAAAAAGAAAAATGAAAAGAACACAATGACAACTTCTGAAATTGTCATTAATATGTTCAGAGAATAATTCACGTCTGTCATATGCAATTTAGGATGAAATAAATAAACTGCAAATGAGAAAAAGATTGCAATGGAGAACGCACTGCTTACAAAATAGGCGAAATAAGCTCTGGCGTTCCGCGTCACGTTTTTAAATGCAAACTGCCAAAATGTCATTCACCTGAACCTCCTGATAGGGTGAAGATGAGAAGAGCATAGCATAGGAAATACTCTTTTCATCAAGTTTGTTTTAAATATTTTGTCCACTCGTGTATTGTGATAATTTTTGCATATAAAGTGAACGAATGAATACGAAAAATACGATTTCAACGAATCCAAAAATAATAAGAACGGCTGAAACCTCTTTGAACAGAGATAAACCAATTACATCTTGTAGCATTTTTGTTGCGAACATTGTATGAATGGATGCCATAATGTACGGAATGAAAAATAAAATACTAAGTTGAATGGTTGCAGATCGTTTCATCTCTGTATCTGTTACACCGATTTTAGAAATCGTTATATATTTCTCTTGTTCGTTCGTCAAATCCGTATACATTCTAAAGTAAAGAACGCTACCAGCTCCAATGAAGAAAATAACTCCTAAAAATGTCCCAATTAGGAAAAATGCAGCACTGCCTGATGTTATTTTGTATAACGATCCTGCTGATTCAAAGGAACGAATAAGAGGTCCTTCATACTGGAATTTATTTCGATCTTTTTGCACTTTTTCTATAAAATTATCAGCAATTTCATATGTCTGTTCCCAGTTTTGAATTTTGTAATTGTATGCTGATATATGCTTTACGGTGTTAGGTAAGTTATTTACGATAATATCAGGCAACACTATCGTTTGATATGAAAAGTCAGATGGGATTGCGTTTACATGCTCATAGCCTTTTACTCGTAATTTCGTATTTGTACTAGAGAGTGTAATGTAATCTCTTTTGTAGCTTTGCTCAAATTCGTTGAATATGGTGATATAAGATGTCCCTGTTAGCACATATGCTTCGTTATCATCCATAAATAGTTGTTTCATTCGTAAAGAATCTGCAAGTTTGTTATAGTCACTTTGCTTAATTGCGTATACGTCATTATAAATAGCTATATCTTTATCTTCTTTTAGTGGTGTTTCATATATATCAGCTTTTATTTTTTGATAAGGGAAATGCTCTTTTTGTAATTGTTGCTCAAGCCAATTTAAATGCTCTGTAACAAAAGGGTTCGCATCATAAGAAAAATAAGAAATTGGAAAAGGAGAAGCTCTATTCACCTCTAGCTTAATAAATTTCCCGAATCCATATAGAAACGTAATCATTGTGAAAGCAATTGTAGATAGCATCGCTACAATAAACAGCATATTAATATTCGTTCGAATACGGCTTACTAAATCCGAAATCCAAAGCATATTAATCCGTTTCATATAAAACTTCCTTCTTTTCTTTAAAATATAAATAAGTAAGAAACTAATTTGTGAAAAGAAGAAATATGTTCCAATTGTAACAAGCGTTGGGATAACGAAAATACTTGAAACCATATATATAACACCGATTTGCGGGCTTACTGATACGAAATATTTAGGATTTCCAGCTAACGCATAACCACCAAATAAACAAATCGCACCAAATAATGAAACAAGTATGGATGGTTTTCTTTCTTTTTGTTTTCCACCATTTGTTTTTAAAAGGTGTACTGCTTTTTTTGTACGAATAAGCATTGGTGTGAATGCAGATACAATGATAAAAAGACTAAGGAAAACAATGGTTGTTAAAATAAACGCGTTAGTAGGCCCGTATAAATATATTCCTGGAACATGGGTAAGTTTGGCTGTTACTAATAAGAAAAATTGAGAAAAAACAACCCCAAACTGCATGCCGAAAAAGATAGATAAAATCCCGATTAACATATTCTCCATAAAAATAAGACGATGTAATTGTTTTCTCGATATTCCTAAAATGGTCAAAATACCAAATTGTTTTTTTCTAACTTTTAAAAAAGTACCAATGGAATATAGTAAAAAGAAGAAAGAGAAAAATACAATTACTACTTCTGAAAATATCATTAATGCTGAAATTTCAGAGGTCATGTCAAAGTTTTGTAATTTTGGATGGAATAAGTAAACAGCAAACGAAAAGAACACAGCAATGGAAAAGGAACTACTTACAAAGTAAGCAAAATAAGCTCTCGAGTTGCGCGTGACGTTTTTAAATGCAAATTGCCAAAATGTCATAGATTATACCTCCGGCTAGAAGATATAGAAGTAGTTGTATTGCAAAAAATGTATGAGAGTGAGTTCTCATACATTTTGCTTGCATATGTTACGATCATACTTCGGTCACCTTCTCCGTATGTTCTGCTTGATTATTTGCAGCATTGTGGAAGATGATTTTAATGGTCGTTCCTTTACCAACTTCAGAATCTAGTTTGACAGAGTGACCTAAATAATCACAAATTTTACTTACAATATAAAGTCCCATACCAGTAGATTCTCCGAAGGCGCGACCGTTTTTCCCAGTGTAAAACGGTTCAAATACTCTTCGAATATCTTCTTGTGGAATACCAACACCTTCATCACGAACTTCTAAAATAATATCTTTTCCGTTTCGGTAAGCAGATAAGAAAACTTTCTTTCCGCGCTCACCGGAGTAACGAACAGCGTTTGTCATTAATTGATAGATGATAAATTTTAGCCATTTCGCATCAGAAGCAACTTTTAAATCAGAATGGACTTCTAAAACAGGGAAGACACCATTACGAATGAATAGTTCTTTTAATCCATTAATATTTTTTGTTACCGTATCTTTTAATGAAATCGTCTCGACATGGAAATCTTCATGGAAGTTATTTAACCTAGCCATGTATAAAGCCATATCAAGCCCTTGGTTTAGACGCTCTAATTCTTTTTTAAACTTTGGAATTAAATGCTCGTCTTCCATTTCTAGCACCATAAGCTGCATAACAGAAACAGGTGTCTTCATTTGATGTACCCAATGGTTAATGAATAGTTGATGTTCTTGTTGTTTTACTTCATACGATTGTAGTTCTTTTTGGAAGAGGCGGTACTGCGTACGCACGAGTTCATTGACACCGTGAGGCATCGGAGCAGTCGCTCTTTCAATAAACGCATCTTCCATTTTTTCTGGTTGCTCACTTAATCTATGGTACATTCTACGATTGCGAACGTAACGGTAAGCGAGGAAACAAATAAATAAATATAAACTTAAAACGACGAAGTAAAATTTATTGTTTTGAAATCCATCTACTGCATCATAAAGAACGAAAATGATACCGAAGTTTAAAACGTACAGTAGGAAAAATGCAAAATGATCACGTAAAAATAGCTTCATGCTTATTCACTCCAAGTTGCGTTAAAGCGATATCCAAGTCCACGTACTGTTTCAATAGAGTTCTCAATGCCAAGCTCATTAAACTTTTTACGAAGACGCGTAATGTTTACGTTTAATGTATTTTCTTCAACGAAGCTCTCGTCATCCCAAAGCGCAGCTAATAAATCTTCACGGCTCGCTGTACGAGGGAATTTAGATAATAACATTTCAGCTAAAATAGCTTCTTTCTTCGTTAAAAGAACTTGTTCAGATCCGAAGTGAATTTCAGGACGTTCTGGGAATAGTTTTAAACCTTCTACTTCAACGATACGTTCAGAAATATTTGGTGCATAATCACCGTAAATACGACGTAATTGTCCTTTAATTTTCGCCATTACAACATCGTAGTGGAACGGTTTTGTAATGTAATCATCCGCACCGCTTTCAATTGCCATAATTTGTTCCATCTCACCAGCACGAGCTGAAATGAAAATAATTGGACAAGTAGATTCATGACGAATTTGACGGCACCAGTAGAAACCATCGAATTTCGGTAAGTTTACATCAAGTAAAACAAGATGTGGTTTCACAGCGTTAAACGATTCCATAATATCATCGAAATTCTCCGCTACCACAGCCTCATAACCGTACTTCTGAATGTGAGATTGCAGTAATGATGAAATATTTGGATCGTCTTCAACGATTAAAATTTTATACATATGTATATTCCTCCTCAAAAAAAACAATTGTAGCTATAGTGTATCATGTGTTTCAAGTCTTTTCATTATGTTGAAAGATAAGCTAGTAAACAGTATAGGTTAAAAGTGAGAAAAGTAAAAAGGGCGCTGGATGAAATTGACAAATAATAGTAATAGGTTTAACATTTAGATAAATATCTAAATGTCTAATTATCGAAAGGAAGAAAGACATTGAATCAAGCATTCAAAGCATTAGCAGATCCAACAAGGCGAAAAATTTTAGACTTATTAAAAGAAGGTGATCTAACCGCTGGTGAGATTGCTGAACATTTCAATATGACAAAACCAAGTATTTCACACCACTTAAGCGCACTTAAAAATGCTGAACTTATTCAAGATGAAAAGAAAGGGCAATTCGTTGTGTACTCTTTAAACACAACGGTCTTTCAAGATTTGTTGACTTGGGTGTTTACATTTACGAATAAGGGGGAAGAGGGGAAATGAAAAAGCATCTTTTTGCAATCTTATTAATTGTTATAACTTGTTTAGCTTGGGCGTTTGCTTGGCCACATTTACCGGATACAATTGCAACGCATTGGAGCGGCGGTAAAGTAGATGGATATTCTTCTAAATTGTATGGAATGCTTTCTATGGTTGGAATTATGATTGTTTTATATATTTTTCTAAACGTGTTACCAAAGATTGATCCAAAGAAAGCGAACTACGAGAAGTTTTCTAAAGCTTTTATGATGATGAATAACGGGATATTACTGCTACTATTTGTAGGGAATATAGATATTATTACAAGTGGATTAGGATACAATTTATTCATTAATCGCGTGCCGGAATTATTAGTGGGTATTTTATTTATAGTCATCGGAAACTATTTACCACAATGTAAACCAAATTATTTTGTAGGTATAAAAACGCCGTGGACGTTAAGTAGCGAAGAAGTATGGAGAAAGACACACCGTTTTAGCGGAAAGGTGTTTGTTGCATTGGGGATCATTATGATTTTAAGTGTTTTTGCACCAGTAACGTGGAAATCTTTCGTAATGGTTGGAATTATTATTGGTGCAGTAGGATTAACGATGGGATATTCATATATTGCTTATAAAAAAGAAATAGGGGCCTAATAAAAAATTATGGGGGAGAGAGGATGAAAAGACGCGTATTACCATGGAGTTTAATTATTGGCATTGCAATTGGATGGTATATTGTATGGCCATATTTACCAGAACAAATTCCACGCCATTATAATGCAGCAGGAGTAGTAGATGGATATTTTTCTAAAATAGAAGCAAGTTCATTCTCGATAGGTAGTATGGTAGTGCTCTATATGATATGGCTAGTTTTTGGATTCATAAAAGATAAGTCTACACAGCAATCCAAAGTTCTTTCAGCGATTAATTATGCCATTCTCTTTATCGGATTTGGATGTAACATATTTGCACTATTAGCAGCGTCTAATTATATTGCATCGGGCTCAATTGCATTTAATTTTGGACTTGGAACATTGTTTCTTGTACTAGGTAATTACATGCAACAAACGAAGCCGAACGGGTTAGTAGGCATTCGAATGGACTGGACATTAGAAAATCCTGTAGTTTGGAGAAAAACACATAGATTTGCTTCGAGGGTATTTGTAATAGGTTCACTTTGTATATATGCCGGGGCTTTGCTTCCAGATCCATTTAATATTTTTATGGGGATTGGAATCATATTAATATGTATTATCGTATCAACAATAAAGTCATATAGTATTTATAAAGAAGAGTTGAAAATGTAAATAAAGCTGCTTTTCCTTTTAGGGAAGAGCAGCTTTGTTTTTTTTATCACTTCTTCAAAACCGGTATCCAAATTTCACTTTTAAAGTTTGGAGAAGATATGTCTTTCTGTTCATTCCACAATACTTCCGGTCCTTCCGCTAGTTCATAGTTCGAAGAAGGGAACCATTCAGAATAAATACGCCCCCATACATTTTGTAGTGCATCAGGAAATGGACCGACAGCTTCGAATATAGCCCATGTTGAAGCTGCGACTTCGAGTTGTTTAAACTGCTCTGGACAATCCTTTGTTGTGGCTACTCCAATATAGTGATCAAGTTCTCCTTTTTCTTCCATTCTTCCTTCAGAAAAATTAGTAGAGGCACTAATAATTCCAGTAGGTGCAATGTTTGAAAGGGACTTTAATGTTTGAATAGACTCTGGGTTTAAACTTTTCCACATAGAAGCAATTTCTTCATTTACACCGTTAAAAACGATTGGGACTCGTTTTGTAATACCTATAATTCGAAAGGGCTCTTTTTCTTCAATTCGATAGTTCATTTCATTTCCTCCTTGAATGGATAATTGGAAGGTCATTGGTGAATAAGCCTTCAAAGAATGGCTACTATTTCGGGCCTCTGAAGGTGTTATACCGTGCAAGTTTTGAAATGCACGAGCGAATGAATCTGGTGAGTTGTATCCATATTTTATAGCGATATCAATGACTTTTACATTGTTGTTTTTTAGTTCAAAGGCAGCGAGAGTAAGACGTCTACAGCGAATATATTCTGATAGTGATATGCCAGCTAAAAAAGAAAACATTCTCTTGAAATGATATTCGGAGCAGTAAGCTATTTTTGCGACTTCTTTAAAATCAATTTCATGTGTAAGGTTGTTTTCGATATACTGCATTGCAGCATTCATATTTTTAAGTGAATCCATATTATGACCTCCTCTGTACATAGAATAGCAGGAACGAAATAGCTCCATCCGACATTTCGTGCACAACTTTGTAGGTGCATTTTTTACCTTACAAAATTGTAATGTTCCTGTAAGGAGAATGAATGGATGGTATGATATCCCAATGTTATAGTAACAAAGTACTTTAATTCATTACGTTAACTTTTTGATTTCTTTACTTATGTGCCTTACATAACTGTCATGTTTGTGTAAGAAACATCGATAGTGGCAAGAGTAGAGAGTGTATATAGTTGAAAATAGAGAATAGAAGAAATGAGGGATGTCGAGATGAAAACAGTATTAGAAGCAAAAAATATTGAAAAAGTATATGACACGGGTGGTAATAAATTTGCAGCGTTAAAAGGTATTAACTTACAAGTAAAAGAAGGTGAGTTCGTTGGAATTATGGGACCTTCTGGTTCTGGTAAGACGACTTTACTAAATGTTCTTTCTACAATTGATAATGCGACGAACGGTGAAATTTTAATTGATGGAAAAGATATTGTGAAAATGAATGATGATAAGTTAGCATTATTCCGCCGCGATCATTTAGGCTTCATTTTCCAAGATTATAACTTATTAGATACGTTAACAGTGAAAGAGAATATCGCTTTACCACTTGCGTTATCAAAGGTGAAAGCGAGTGAGATTGATCGCCGCGTTCTTGAAATCTCAAAGAAATTTGGCATTGATCATATTTTAAGTCAGTTCCCATATCAAGTATCTGGTGGACAGAAGCAGCGCTGCGCAGCATCACGTGCAATCGTTACGAATCCAAGTATGATTTTCGGGGACGAGCCAACTGGAGCGCTTGATTCTAAATCTGCAACAGATTTACTTGAAAGTATGAAGTCATTAAATGAATATGATAACTCAACAATTTTAATGGTAACGCATGATGCATTTGCAGCAAGTTATTGTAAACGAGTTATTTTCATTAAAGATGGTGAACTATATAAAGAATTGCACCGTGGTGAATCAACGCGTAAACAGTTCTTCCAAAAAATTGTTGACGTAATGTCTTCTATTTCTGGAGGTATGGCTGATGACCTTATCTAGCATTGCCCTCCGCAACATACAGCGGAACTTTAAAGACTACTTTGTATATTTCGCATCTATGATTTTTAGTATTGTTATTTATTTTACATTTAAAGCACTGCAATATAATTCACAAATGGAAAAAGCAGCAGAAGCTTCAAAAAAAATTAGCGGAGCGTTCCAAGTTTCCAGTGTGATGCTTATCATTTTCGTAGCAGTGTTTATTATATATTCGAACGGATTCTTTACACGTAAACGTAAAAAAGAAGTTGGCTTATATTCGTTATTAGGTATCCGTAAAAGACAAATTGGTAAAATGCTCTTTTATGAAAATATGTTAATGGGATTAATGTCATTAGTAATTGGGATTGCGATCGGTAGTGTCCTTTCGAAATTATTCCTTGAGTTATTAGTAAATATGATGGGATTAAATTTAAACGTTCATTTTGAAGTACCGATGGCTGCCATTATTGATACAGCAATTATTTTCTTTGTGATTATTTTATATACATCACTTCAAGGATATCGTTTAATTTATCGCTTTAAGTTAATTGAACTTTTCCGTGCAGAACGTGAAGGAGAAGCAATGCCAAAAGGATCTGTCATCATGGCATTAATTTCAGTTTTCTTAATCGGTTCAGGTTATTTTTTAGCGCTAATGTACATGAAAGCAGTTATGTATGCAGACTTTATGGTCGTTGCATTATATATTTTATTAGCGACAGTAGCAGGGACTTATTTACTGTTCATGTTCTTCACAGTATTTGTATTGAAACGTGCAAGAAATAATAAGTCAGCATTTTATAATGGTATGAATATGGTAACGACATCGCAGTTACTATATCGTATTAAAGGAAATGCGAAATCATTGGCGACAATCGCTATTTTAAGTGCAGTTACATTAACAGCGGTTGGTACGTCAGTTACGATGTATTACAACACATTTACGCAATCAAAAGTTGCTGCGCCGTATAGTTATTCCTATGAGAAAAAAGATGCAGCATTAGATAAAAAAGTAAATGAAATACTTGCTGGAGAGAAGAATAATCACCCAGTCACATATGAATCAGAAGTTGAAATGATTCCTGTGAAAGGAACATTTAAAAGTGAAAGAGCTGATCAAGTTCTGAACACACACTATAATGTTACGAATCAGTACCAGCTTATTTCTCAATCAAGCTTTAATAAACATGTGAAACATTTAGATGTAGAACCTGTAAATTTAAGTGCGAATGAAGCTTTCGTATATGATAGCTTATATATTGAGAAACTTGATTTTGGTCCTCTTTATACAGGAAATACAGCTGTATTCCCTGTTGGAAATGAGTCAAAAGAATTAAAAATTAAAGGTGTAAATAATAGAAGCCTTACAAATTTAAATGAACTATTTGTAATCGTTCCTGATAAAACATATGAGCAAGTGAAACAAGTAAACGAAACGCGTACTGTAAAAAATATTGATGTAAAAGGTGAGCGAAATAGTAAAGAGTTAACAGCAAAATTAGCAAGCATTATGCCAGCTGGAGAATCAGAAGTTTTAAAACCATTTAACGATTTCTATACAGGATTCCAAATGGGGCTTGAAACGACAGGCTTAATGATGTTTATTGGGTTATTCTTAGGATTAGTATTCCTATTAGCAACAGGCTCAATCATTTACTTTAAACAATTAACAGAAGCAAGTGCTGACCGTGATCGTTACATTGTCCTTCATAAAGTTGGTGTAACGAAGCAGGAAATGAAGAAAGCTATCGCAAAACAAGTAAGCTTTATCTTCGCTATTCCGTTAGTAATCGGTATTTTACACAGCTTATTTGCACTAAAAGGTTTATCAAATATATTACCATTTGAAATTATGATTCCGCTTCTCATTAGTATTGGAGTATACGGTGTCATCTATATTGGATATTACTTCTTAACGGTTCGTTCTTATTATAAGATCGTGAGTGCGAAGTAATAAGGGGCAGCTATCGCTACACGCGATAGCTGTTTTTTTATTCTTCATAAAATCTTAAGAAACTTCCTCAATTTTTATTAAGAAACGATAGTTATACTTAGACACAAGTTAAAAACTATCGAACGAATGAGGAGAGGTTTACATGCAGCTCATTACATTTTTACATGAATTTATAAAGCATCCAAAACATACTGGTGCAATTGCGCCAAGTTCAAAAATATTAGCAAAGAAAATGGTCGATGTAATTGATTTTAATAAAGCGAAATGTATTGTAGAGTTAGGGCCTGGCACAGGGGTTTTTACGAAAGAGATTATGAAGAGAAAAAAGAAGGAAACAATATTTCTTCTTATTGAAATTAATGAAGTATTTTTCAAAGAATTAAAAAGAAAGTTTAAAGATGAGCAGAATGTCATTGTTGTACACGGTTCAGCTGAAAATATAAAGAAGTATATGGAGGAGCTCAATATAGAATGCATTGATTACGTTTTATCAGGGTTGCCTTTCACTTCTTTACCAGAAGAAGTTTCAAAGCGCATTTTAAATAATGCGATGGAAGCGATACATGAGAATGGTGAGTTCATTACATTTCAATATTCACTTGTGAAAAAAGGGTTTATACAGCATTTCTTCCCTGAAATTACACTAGAAAAAGTATGGCTCAATTTCCCGCCAGCCTACGTCTTTAGTTGCAAAAAAGAACTAAGGAGAGCGTATGCATAATGGAATTACATGAATTATTATCCTATATCGAGCAATACGGTTATTGGGCATTATTTTTCTGTTTATGGTTAGGTATTATCGGTATGCCAATTCCAGATGAAATGATTGTTATGAGTGGTGGTTTCGTATCTTCAGTAGGTATATTAAGTGTTGTTCCTTCATTTGTATTAACATATTTAGGTGTTGTATCAGGGCTTTCTTTAGGATATATATTAGGGAAGGTATTTGGCACGAAGGTACTCCATAAATTGATGAAAAAGAAAAAAGCAAAGTATTTAATAAAATCACAAGAAATGGTTGATAAATACGGACAGTACGCGTTAGTTACAAGCTATTTCATACCAGTTGTAAGACATATCGTGCCGTATTTAGTTGGAATGAATAACATGTCATTTAAGACGTATGGATTTTATTCTTATACGACAGGATTTGTTTGGACACTCGTTTACTTTGTGCTCGGTGCTTTATTTGGACAACATATTGAAAGTATTGTAGCGATCGCGATAGAATATGGCGTGTATTTTGGTGTGATTGTTTTTATAGTTACAGGTATTCTTTATTTATATAGACAAAAAAGAATCACACTGATGAGTAAATAGAAGTAAAGAAAGTTTCTTCCAGTATGAAGGACAAGATAGGATTATAAGTATAAAATTATCTTTATTTAATGGTAAAATATAGGTAAGTAGTTAAGGAAGAGCGTTGTGCTACTTATTTTTAGCCTTATCTTAATTGGAATTATGTGCAGTATGAAAATAGTATCCTTACACATGATAGAACGACAAAAGGTAGAGGAACGATATGTATATTGCCCAAAATGTGATGCGAAAATTAGAAAAGGGAATTCGACTCCTTTTTGTTCGAAATGTAATTTAATATTTTAAAAAGAAAAAGTCCGAAATCACTTTATATGGTTTCGGACTTTTTCTTTTTAAGTAAACATTAATCCACCTAGTTCTTTTTCGTTTGTTTATTAGCTAAAATGGAATATGAATAACAATAGTATGTAAACGAAAATAAATATAGATGTACATATGGAGTGTTATATTTGGAGATTTTAATCATAGTAGGATGCCTATTAATAGGAATTATTTTGATTAGTATAAGTAATTATCGATTTATAAAAGAATTAAAAGAAAAAAATTCAAAGAAAGAGAAATGGAAAGTAGTAGCTGGAAATTTGATAGAGTTATTTAGTGATCCATTGCATGGAGTGCCGTTCTATTTTTTAACTGGGGGTCTCTTTTTTGTAATCGGACTGTTGTTATTTCTTTCTATGGGAATGGGTTGGCTTGAAATTGATTAAGGCGTATTAACAAAGATATTTCATAGTTGTATTGCGAAGAGGAGAGAGCAAATGCCGGTTATAAGAGATATACAATTGAGTTTTCTAAAAGTAAAAGAGCATACCAGAAACATAGAGGCATTACAGTTAACATCTACAAGCAACTACGATGAAGACATCTCTTTTGGTAAAGAGACGAGCAGTATTACTTCTTTATATTGTCGACATATGCCAAAGTTAAGAATGGATTATGAGAAAGGGATTTTGATTCATTGTGTGGATGATATTTCATTACTCGATGAGTGGGAGAAGAAATATAGAATTTTCCCTGAATATATGAATGTTTTTGTGGAGTATGAGAGTGTGAAGGATTTTCCATATTTATCAGATAGAAGAAATAAAGAGCGGAAAAAAGTTTGAACAAGGGATTGAGTATACGAATATTATTGAAGGATATCCCATTATTATGAAGTCTTTCGTAGAGATGGATCGAGAAGTTTTGAGGGTTTTATTACCTGATGAAAGAGGGATTCTTCCTACGAGGCCAGAGTGTGATGAATGTTATAAGACTCAATTGGATGATATTGAGGAGAGTTGATAAAAAAGAGCTTGAAACTATTCAAGCTCTTTTTTTATCACTATTTATGTCCTAAAATATGCTCAATCTCATGCAAACTTAATTTACTTGCCTTAGCAATCGTTTCAAGTGGTATACCAAGATCATACATATTTTTAATCATTTGAATTTTTCCCTGCTGAACTCCTTCTTTTCGACCTTGTTCAATGCCTTTTTCAATGCCTTTTTTAATTCCTTGTTTCATCCCTTGTTCCATTCCTCTTTTTATTCCTTCTGTCTCTGCATGGGCGAATTTTGCTGCTTCATCCATTAAAACTTTCTCCCTTGCGTCATAGGCTTGCCGGAAAGAAGAATCTTGACTCATACGTTCCCATTTATTTATCGCTTTTTGTAAAATAGGATCTTCGTTCATAGCAATATCCTCCAATAGTTTAGTTAAGTGCTCATCCTCATTTGCTGAAAGCAATAAAAGCCAACGAACAAATGGATCTTTCCACGGATTTACTTTTGCTTCATGCCATTGTTCAGTTAACTTTGGAATTTCTATAATGTGGATTTCTATGTCTTCACTCAGGAGTTTTTGTTGTTGTGTATTCCATAATATGCTCGTTGTATGGAAGGTTGGGTGTTCCGAAAACATTACGAAGTTTAGTAAGTTTATGGTGATGGTTTTGTGAAGTGCACTGTAGGGCATCCCTTTTTGTAGTTGAGATGTGTATAGTCTTCCCCAATAATATAAACTGCGTTTAACCATATCGTGATTATTATTGAGTTGTATTTCTACATTAACTTTTGTTCCTGTGTCTAATGTCGCTGAAATGTCTAAAATAGATAACTTATCCTCTTCATATTCCCTGTGTAAATGTGGATCTTCTAGTTGTAGAGAAGCAATGGGCGACTCTAAAGACTCTTGTAACATAGCATTTAAAAATGCAATTAGAATATCTTCGCTACCATTCGTACCAAACAATTGTTTAAATGCAAAATCAATGCGTAAATTAACTAACTGTTGGTTGAACAAAGTTTGTCCTCTCCCTTATATGAAGGTGCTTCTTTCCTTCATTGTACATAAAAAGAACTAGAGTATGCAAACAAGCCATTCTTCTATTTTTTAGTAGTGTTATTAGAATGTCACAGTTAAGTATGGTTATGTTATACTCTAGTGAAATTAAAAAAATATTTTTGTTTATATCGAGGTGAAAATGCTACATATGCAAAAAGATATTTTAAAACTATTAGATAAAAAGCAAAGTAACTATGAATTTCCTGCATTTGATAATGAATATATGGATATTTCGCAAGTGAAATTCTCTCTTTTCTTTAACGATACTAAGGATTGGTTAATGGTGTTTCAACTTGTTGGTGTAGGTTCATTAGGTGTATGTAATGATATTCAAGTATATGGAGATAGAATTACTCATTCAATGGGTGATGATTGCATTTTACAATTAAATGATGGCAATTATGAGTTGTTTGATGATGAAGGTGAATTTATGCCGAATATTTATAACGGCAGTCTAAAAATTCGTGAGCATCATTTTGAATATGAATTTACAGAAGAGGATTATATAAATAATGGAATAGAAGTACAAACGACAGAGCATTATCCAACATACTTTATGCGTATGCTTGCTACTAATGAGGAAGCTCAAAAATTATTGTGGTGGGATAAAGGAGAAATTTTAGAAGAGTTCGGTTTAGAAGGCGACTGGGAAGTAGCGTATGAAACGGAAGAATGGAAACATGTTGAAGACGAAAAAGTAAGTGAAAATGAATTCTTCCAATCAGTAGCCTCTGCAATAGAGAAGAAAGATCCAAGTGTTATTGTGAATGAAAATGCTAATACGCATTGGAGAAATTGGGTAGAGTTTGATTGTGACTGAAAAGGATAGGAGAAAGAATAACAAATGAAAAGAAGAAGAAAATCCGGAGAAAAAGTACAAATGCATCGTTTTGCACTACCTCTATGCTACGGAAGTGAAGCACCATATTATTATTACGAGGTAGCGCCCCATGAAAGAGAGGGACGCTTCCATTTAACATCAGAACTTTGCGTAATGGACGATGAACATTACTTTATTAGAGGATGTTTAGAGATTCCTATCATTGACTACCACGAAAACTTCATATGGACTGTTTGGGTATCACTTAGTAAAGAAAGTTATGATGAAGTATTAGAAAAGTGGGATGAGAGAGGCCGAGAAAATAGTGATCCTTATTTTGGGTGGTTATCTGTAGAAATACCAGTTTATCCAGAAACATTAAATTTAAAAACAAATGTACATATAAGAGAAGTTGGAACGGCACCGTATGTTGAATTAGAGCCAACCGAGCATCCTTTAGCAATCGAACAAAGAAATGGAATTACTTTAGAGAGAGTTAAAGAAATACAAGAAATGATTCAACGACATAGCTAGATTAGAAGAGAAAAAACGAGTGCTAGCACTCGTTTTTTTCTTTACACAACCGCAGGATTATAAATCATCGTAAAGTGTCCTGGTAATAATTCAATGTGACAAGGTGTATGAAGCGAACTTTCTCCATCTGTATCTACTTCTTTTTCTTCTTTCGTTTCAATATGAATGGATTTTGCTTTTACGTGGAAGATGTCATTTTCATTTGAATCCTCGAATAGTTTCTTTCCGATGTAATCTTTAAATGCTTGAATACCTGTTGATTTGACTACGAAAATATCAAGTGTTCCGTCATCACATTTTACGTTCGGAATAAAGGATGGAATACCACCAAGATATTCACCATTTCCAACCATGACAAGGACAGCTTCGTCTTCATATACTTGTCCGTCATAAGTAATTTTTACTGGGAATGTTTCAGCATTTTTTACAGTTCGAATTGTGCTTAAATAGTAACCGATTTTACCAAGCTTTGCTTTTTCTTCTGCATCGATATTGTTTGATACTTCAGATACGAGACCAATCCCCCAGAAGTTTAAGAAATGTTGTCCATTTGCTTTTGCAACGTCAACTGGTTTTATATGTTCTTTTGTAATAAGTTTTGCCGCTTCTGCAATGTTTTGCGGAACACCAAGTGTGCGAGAGAAGTCGTTGCAAGTTCCACCTGGAATAATTGCAAGTGTAGGTCTAGTTTCGAGAGGTGCTAAGCCATTTGTGCATTCAAATACTGTTCCATCACCACCAAAGACGATAATTAAATCTACTTTACTAGCAAACTCTTGGCAATATTTTGTTGCATCACCTTGTTTTTTCGTATGAAGGATATGTAGATCAGGAAAAGCTGCGGCAAGAGGTGGTACGATTTTTGTTAAATTTGTATGTAAGTCACCTTGACCAGCTTTCGGATTTACGATGAGGAGTACTTTTTCAAATTTTGTCTTTGTCATTTTTATTCTCTCCCTTTGTCTTTTACGAATCGTGATAGAAAATAAACTTCCATCAGTAATTAATGGAAGCTTATTTTATTATATTACTCCGTTACAACTGAAGCGATAAATGGTAAGTTACGATATTTCTCAGCACAGTCGATACCGTATCCAACGATGAATTCGTCTGGAATTTGGAAGCCAACATATTCAGCTGTTAAGTCCACTTTACGGCGTTCTGGTTTATCAAGTAGCGTACAGAACTTAAGTGCCTTTGGTTTATGCATAAAGAAGTGGTCTTTTAAGAAATGAAGTGTTAAACCAGAATCGATAATATCTTCTACAACAATTACGTTTTTTCCAGTAATGTTTACGTCGATATCTTTTAGTAGTTTCACTTTTCCTGTCGTTTCTGTTTGATTTCCGTAACTAGATGCAGAAATGAAGTCAATTGTTACATCGTTTTTGATGTGACGAATTAAATCAGCAGCAAATACGAATGAACCTTTTAATACTGCGATAACTACGATTTCTTCTCCTTCAAAGTCACGTTCGATTTGAAGTGCTAATTCTTTAACTTTTGCTTGTAATTGTTCTTCAGAAATTAAAGTGTCTTTTATTTCAATATTCATTGTAATCCTCCTACAGTGTAAAACTTACGAACATTTCGACTGTAAAGGATAGAATAGAAAAAGTCAAAGGAGATAGTAATTTTTTACAAAGATAACGACAAAATCATCTGATGATATGATATACTAAGTATATTAAGAAAACGCTTCCATAAAGGGTGAATATGATGAAGAAGAAACAGTACACAAGTGTAACATTTATAAAAGCATTACTTTTAACAATTGTTCTTGGCCTGTTGGCTTACGTAATTGATGTACCTGCGATTCGTATTTCATTAATTGGAATGACTTTAGTGTTAGGAGCAATTTCGCACGGTATGATGTCGCAGCTAAAAGAAGCTGGACTTGATGATATGAGAGATCATATAGATAACAAGTAAGAAACCTTCATTATATAGAGTGAAGGTTTTTTTGTTTCTTACAAAAATGTAAGGTAGTTGTAAGGCAAATCGATAGTTGCATAATAGCATTTTGGATAAACTATGGGTGTAAGGTAAAAGGCAAGCATATTTTAGGTAAATTAAGTTTTAGGCACTCTATATGTGAAAAAGGAGTAGGAGGGCATGGAGAAACGTTGGACGACCTTTTCTTTTTTAGCGACTAGTAACACCGTAATGCTAGATGGAAAAATGGATTTTTTGCACTTGTTTGATCGTGAAGATGATCATTCTTCTTCTAAATTTACAATGAAATGGAATAAATGGAGCGAAAGTTGTAGGTTTGAAGAAGAGGCCCCTAACGAAGAGCAAAAGATTATTTTAACAAACCCTATTAAAGCGTGGGTTGTTCAACGTCGTAAGTGTAACGTCAAAAATCACTTCAAGAAAACTGAGCCGAGACAATTAGTTATCGCTCCGGCCCGTTCTACTTCCAAATCACGCGAAAGTAACATGTAAATATTGAGACACACACCCGAAAAAACATCGTACATATTACGATGTTTTTTTCTTTTTCTACAATGAAATCTTTAAATGAAATATATTTCATCTGCATCTTATATTTATATCTCTTGCTTATTCTAGTAATACATCCGGTGCGAGTTGATGTGAATAAAATATAAGGAGAGAATGAAGATGAAAAAGAGACTATTACCAATTTGTGCAATGGCACTTTTAACAGTAGGATATTCTTCAGTAGCGAGTGCGGATACTGGAACAGTAACAAAGGAAGAAGAAGCGCAAGTGCAACAAGATAAAGCTAAAAAAGAAGAAGCAATTAAGGAACAGCAAAAAAATGAAGTAGAGAAAAAACAAGCGGCCCAAGTACAAGAAAAAAATGATATGGCTAAAAAAGAGGAAGCAATAAAAGCTGAGAAAAAGAGTGAAGAAGAGAAAAAGAGAATAGCGCAAGAACAGTTAAAAAATGATATGGCAAAAAAAGAAGCAGCGATAAAAGTCGAGCAAAAGAATGAAGTAGCTAAAAAAGAAGTAGTAAAGCCAGTTGTACAAGGTGAAAAATTACCAAATACAGCATCAAATAATGTAGCAATGATGGGATTAAGTGCATGTCTTGTAGCGATAGGTACATTATTTGGTTTGAATCGTCGCAATAAGATTAAAGTGTAAATAAAATATTTTCCTATAAAGAATGGAATAATTTCATATATTAAAAATGGTAGGTTACTCCTACCATTTTTTGCATGGAGGGATGAAGAATGAAGTTACTCAATTATATCGGTATCATATTGATGGCTATTGGGCTATTCATGGGATCCTATTACGCTGTGGAATGGTATAAAGGAAAAAGCTCTGCTCAAGAATTAACGAAAGAAGAAATAAAGAGCCTTAAAAATATACAAGATACTCAACTTTCTCATGAAACACCTGTAACTTCTCAAGTGCCTTCTTCTCAAACAGAACATAAAGAAGGTGAAAAGGTAGCGATGTTAAACATACCGAAAATAAAGAAGAAGTTTTCTATATATTGGGGAGCGGATGATACGACTTTGAAAAAAGGAGTTGGTATGTTTGTTAGTGATTTAACGACAACCCCATCTGGAGGAGGACATACTGTACTGAGTGGACACCGAGATACTGTATTTACAGATTTAGGAGAGTTGAAAGAAAAGGATACTCTTGTTTTAGAGTATGATAATAAAACGTACACATATGAAATTCAAAAGACATGGATTACTCATGCGGATGATCGTACTGTTATTATAAAAAAAGAAGAACCGATATTAACACTGACAACTTGTTACCCATTTGATTATATAGGGGATGCACCAGATAGATATATTATCGAGGCGACGTTAACTGGCAGTTATTCAAAGTGAAATTATAGTTTCTGAAAACGGGAGGGGGATATATCAGTTATGTCAAAAAACATTTTAATTGTTGAAGATGAAGACATATTACGTGAAATATTAAAAGATTATTTTTTAAGTGAGCAATATGTAGTGTTTGAAGCGAGGGACGGGAAAGAGGCTTTAGTTGTATTTGAAGAAGAAGAGGTTGATTTAGTTATTTTAGATATTATGTTGCCAGAACTCGATGGATGGTCTGTTTGCCGAAGGATTCGAAAGACGTCCGAGGTGCCTATTATTATGCTAACGGCGCGCGTAGATGAAGACGATACGCTACTTGGTTTTGAACTTGGGGCAAATGACTATGTGACGAAGCCGTATAGTCCGCCAATTTTATTAGCAAGAGCGAAAAGGTTGTTAGAAAGCAGAAAAGTGACAAAGCAACTTTTAGAGAATGAAGATGATACATTATCAATCCACGATATTCACGTTCATTTTCCGTCACGCACTGTTACGGTAAATCGAACTGATATTAATTTAACGCATACAGAATTTGAAATATTAGCGTATTTCATGAAAAATCAAGGAATCGTTTTAACGCGAGAGCAACTCATTTCAAGAATTTGGGGATATGAATTTGCTGGTGATGATCGAACGGTTAATAGTCATATTCGTAATTTAAGAAATAAATTAGGAGAGAAAGCAAAGTACATTACAACTGTAGTACGCACAGGTTATAAATTTGAGGGCAATGTATGAGGAATGGAATTGTACTAAAATTATTTACTCTTACAACAGCATTGTGCATGTTGATTTTAGCGACGATATTTATTGGACAAACGATATTTTTCAAACAATATTATGCGAATCGAAAAGTGGAAGATATTAAAGTGAATTTAAATTCCTTTGGGAAGAACTATTTAAATCATGCAGGAAATGCAGAAGAAATTCAGAAACTAGAGCAAGACTTTTTAAGAGAAAATAATACGTGGATTACGACATTAGATAAGAACGGGAATTTAAAACATGCAGATGATTTTTATTTTGAAGTAACGATAGATCGTAGGCAACAAAAGAGCTTTGGACAACAAATATTCAAAATTCCCTTAGGTAATCTCGTCAATATAGAGGAGATTGATAATAAATTATCAGAGCATTTTTTAGGGCAAGAAATTTATTTTTCTGGAGTGAGAAAAGAAGATAGTTTTATTCCATTCTCTTTTTCTTTATCTAAACAGAATTTAAGCGGATCTAATAAACCGCTAGAAAAAGCATTTAATGAGAAAATGAGAAAATTATATGAGGAGAAAAAGAAAGCAACCGGGGAACAAGTTGTTAAGGAGAAGAGGCCAGCCGTTCAGGAGCAAGCTGCCCCAGAACCAGATGTTTACATAGGAGGGCGTGTTACGAAAGTACAGTTTCCAGATGTAAAAGGCCCCGTAAATCCAATTTATAAAAATACTTTATTTTTGGATAGTATAAAAGAATTTCAAACGGATGTATTACTAAAAGAGAGTAATCAAATAGAGTATTCAACAAAGACAATGGACTATGAAAAGAATGATATAAAATATAAATTATTAATGAAACCAATAAAAGAAAAAGATGGATCAGTAACATATATTTATGCGATGGCTTCTTTACAGCCCGTAGATGAAGCTGTACAAATGGTGCAAGATTATTACATCTATATCATTGCATTTGTAGTCGTTCTTATTTTTTTAGCTTCGTTTTATTATTCAAAACAAATTGCAAAACCATTATTAAAAATAAATGATACGACGAAGAAAATAGCACAATTAGATTTTACAGAAAAAATACCGATTACTTCAAAAGATGAAATTGGAGATTTATCGAAAAATATTAATGTGTTATCAAATAAACTCCATTCGCATATTGGGCAGTTAGAAGAAGATATTGAAAAGGAAAGAAAGTTAGAAAAGACGCGAAAAGAATTCATTTCTGGTGTTTCACATGAATTAAAAACACCGCTAAGTATTATGAAAAGCTGTATTTCTATTTTAAAAGACGGGGTAGCTGAGCATAAAAAGGATTATTATTTTCAGGCGATGGAGAGAGAAGTAGACAAAATGGATACGTTAATTTTGGATATGCTTGAGTTAGCTAAATTTGAATCTGGTACATATAAAATGAAAAAGGATTCGTTTTATATTGATACAGTAATTGAAGAAATATGTGAACATCTATCTGTGGAAATAGAGAAAAAAGAGCTTCGTGTTCATAAAAATATATGTTCATTTGAAGTGATTGCAAATCAAGGCCGGATTGAACAAGTCATCGTGAATTTCATTACGAATGCCATACGTTATACACCAAATAAAGAAGATATTATTATTTCTACAATAGATGAGAAGGATCGTATAAAAGTGTGCATTGAAAATAAAGGTACTCATATTGAAGAAGAACAATTAGATAAAATTTGGGATCGTTTTTATCGAGTGGATACAGCTCGTCAGCGTTCACAAGGTGGGACGGGGCTTGGGCTTGCCATTTCAAAGAATATTTTAGAACTACATGATACTGAATATGGGGCAGGAAATACAGAAGATGGTGTGTTATTTTATTTCTATTTACCGAAAAAAGCGTAGAAAATATGATCTGCGTTTTTTTAAATTATTTTCATATTATCTTTACCTAATCTTTATTTTTAATCAGTATAATTTGTTTAGAATATGAGGTTATGTAAGGAGTCGATGAACCGTGCATAGCAATTGGCTAAGTATAATGGTATTTATTTTCTTTTGCGCATTTATTGTATTTTTAATTAATATTACGATATGAAAAAAGAGCGCTCATTAAGCGCCCTTTTTTTGTGTATTCATTTGATAAGCACTGATGCTTTTGAATAAGCGTGGTGAAGTGATAAATAAAAATATAAGTAAAACGGTACATAGAATATAGGAACCAATCATTGTACTACCGTTAAATATTAAAGAATATAGGAAAGCCGATTGGCCTTTTGGTGCATATTGTCCCCAGAAAATGATACCAGCGATAAAGTGACAGAAGTAACGAGCTAGACTACCGATAAAAGTAGCGACGATAATGTATCCAATTACTTTCTTTCCTTGGTTTGGTTTTGATGAAGGTTTGTCTTTACGGCTACCTAAATTTGATTGTTCTTCGCTATTTTCATTTGACGCTAAAAGCGCCTTTTGAATTGGACGATAGAATAAACCAGCAAATCCAATGAATGCGAAAGCAACAAAGTATTCAATTAATACTTGAATTGGTGTGACGATAATGGCATCGCCTACGACAATTTGTAATAATCCCCAAATTAAGCCTCCTAAGAAAGCCATTTTGAAGCCCCAGCGGTATGCGATAATAAAAATAGGAATCATAGCAAATGAAATGGAACCGCCTGTTGCTGATATTTTGATTGAAAGTGGTAAAATGTCGATGACCAAGGCGAAGGCTGCAAGAATAGCAGATTCGATCATCGCTTGTAAATTGGTGTTACGCATGTTGTCTCCCCCTAAATCCAAGTTGTACAAAAAAGAATAGATATCATAGGAGGATACGAAATACGTAAATAAAAATGAGGTATGTATTTCGGACGTTTGCACAATCCCTGCGTTAGCATTAACTAACAGGTTCGAAGGGTCGGAACGAAGTGTTCCCTCTCAGCGGCATGGCTCCCCCAGTGATAACGAGATTCTTTATTTGCTATTGTTTATTGTAAGCGAAATGGATGAGAATGGCAAACAAATGCTGTATGACAATAATTGAAATAGAATTGTAGCGAAATGTTAATAAATATGAAGCAAAAGGGTATAGTACAAGAGAAATTGGGTGTGGTATAATTTTTTTGAAAATAATTATCATTCTCTTCTGAGGGGGAAGGTTATGAGCTTAGTAGATATTAAAATTGGAGAGAAAGTGTTAGTAAAAAGTATTCAGTCTTTAGATCAGCTATTAAAGCGTAGACTAGCTGCTTTCGGTCTTGCGGAAGGAAGCGAACTTCGCTTGAAACAGAAAGCGATGTTCAAAGGTCCTTGTACATTGGAGTGTCGTGGACAGTTAATTAGTATTCGTCATTGTGACGCGAAAATGATAAAGGTGGAATTAGCGTGAATAAGGTAGCTTTGCTAGGGAATCCGAATACAGGGAAGACATCATTATTTAATGCACTTACTGGTTCTTATGAATACGTAGGAAACTGGAGCGGTGTAACAGTAGAAAAAAAGGTTGGTAAATTAAAAGATAGACAAGGAACATTAATTGATTTACCAGGTGTGTATGATTTAAATCCAGTTTCACGTGATGAAGGTGTTGTAACAAACTTTCTATTAACAGAAGAATTTAATCATATGTTAAATATCGTAGATTCTTCGCAATTTGAGAGAAATATGCATTTAACGTTGCAATTACTTGAATTTGGTAAGCCGGTCTCAATTGGTTTAAATATGGTTGATGTGGCGAAGCAAAGAGGAATTGTCATTGATGTAAAACGATTATCAGAACTATTAGGTGTAACAGTCGTTCCTGTCGTTGCAAGAAGTGGAAAAGGTTGTGAAGAACTACTTGCGACTCTTAAAGAAAATGACAAAAAGGAGAAAAAGCCATTCCTTATTTCATATGGTGTACAAATGGATGAAGGAATTGGAGAAGTAATTGCTCTTTTAGAGACAGCGAATTATGAGCATCCGAGATGGTTAGCACTTCAATTTTTAAGCAATAACGAAGTAGTAGAAAAAGAAATGAAAGCATTACCAATTTATAAGGAACTCATAGCCATTCGATCTCGCTTAGAAGGAAAACTTGATTGTACGTTAGAAGAGCACATTTACAAAACTCGTGAAGCGTATATTGAAAAGTTAAAAACAAATGTTATGAAGCATGAGAAAGAAGGAAAAATTCCTTTTTCAGAAAAAATTGATAGATTAATTACACATAAAATTTTAGGACTTCCAATCTTTTTAGCAGTTATGTTTTTTATTTTTCAGGTTACGTTTACGTGGATTGGTACACCTTTATCGGATATGTTAGATGAGTTTTTTGGTGGTCAGCTTACGGATTGGGTGACGGCTGGACTTACAAGTATTGGAGCTTCTGATTTTATTCAAGCACTCGTTACAGAAGGTATTATTGCCGGTGTTGGTGCTGTATTAGTATTCGTACCACAAATCTTTGCACTATTCTTTTTCATTTCATTATTAGAAGACTCAGGATATATGGCGCGAATTGCAGTTGTTATGGATAGAATTATGGAGTTTTTCGGCTTAAACGGAAAAGCTTTTATTCCGATGATTATCGGTTTTGGATGTAACGTTCCAGGTATTATGGCTGCGAGAACGATTGAACAGGAAAAAGAACGTTTACTTACCATTTTAGTAACACCATTTATGTCTTGTTCAGCACGATTACCTGTATATGCATTATTTGCGGGCGTATTTTTCCCGAATAGTCAGGCGACTGTTGTATTTTCTTTATATGTTGCAGGGATTGTTCTTGCGTTATTAGTTACAAAAATTATGTCTCTTACGATTTTGAAAGCAGAAAAATCTATTTTCGTAATTGAATTACCGCCTTATCGTGTGCCACAAGCGAAAACGTTATGGCTGAGCACGTGGGAGAAAGGAAAGGGATTTGTTCGTAAAGCTGGTACATTCATCTTTGGTGGTTCGGTTGTTATTTGGTTATTAAACTATGCAGGTCCATCAGGATTTGGCGTTGATATGGGAGATAGCTACTTAGCGATGATTGGTGGATTTATCGCACCATTATTTGCACCGCTCGGCTTCGGAACGTGGCAAGCTGCGGCATCCCTTTTAACAGGATTTTTAGCGAAAGAAGTTGTCGTTTCTACAATGGCAATTATTTATGCGGTTAAAGAAGATGTGCTTGGAAATGTAATGGGAGCACATTATACAGCATTATCAGCTTATGCATTTATGTTCTTTATTTTATTATATGTTCCGTGTTTAGCGACCGTAGCTGTTATTAAACGTGAAACAGGATCAGCGAAATGGACGATTTTTTCAGTCGTTTATCCACTCGTAGTTGCTTATGTATTAACGCTCATTATATACCAAGTTGGATCCTTACTCGGATTCTAGAAGGAGATGTATTGTGATGATGGTCAATATTATAATTGGAGCTATCATTTTTGGTTATGCAGCATATACGTTAGTTAATTTTGTAAAGAGAAGTAAAAAAGGAAAATGCGCGGCATGTTCTTTAAATAAGTCATGTCAGTCGCAAACTTGTAGCCCGGATATGGAGCAAATTGCTCATAAATAGAAAAAAGCTTTTCGAATTTGAATTGAATCCAAAAAGTTAGACAAATATATTAAGCAGCTAATAAGGATTGAACTCTGTATTGCACAGGGGGCAATCCTTTTAGTTTTGTTTTAATTCTTTTGTGATTGTAGTAATCAATATAAATTTCTAGTTCTTCCTTAAATTGTTCCATTTACGGCTTGTATTTTATCTTTTGAAGAAAATTTAGCCCTAAAAAATGCACCTCCAATTGTTAATTATGTGTCTAACAATTGGAGTGCACTTCATTACAGGCAGTCTTTTTAATCTACTTCAATATCTCGGCCTTCTGTCATCACTTTATTTCTCCAAAGCAAAAGTAATCTCCTAAATTCTGAAGTTTCTAATTTACATTGATTATTTGGTGGGCTAATGTAATAATTAATCGCGCTTGTATATTTAGGTTCAATAAATACAGCAGCAGCATTGTATTCTAGTTCATAACTAGGGTACTTTCCCTCTACGACATGGTCTAAAACTTCTATGTATTCATCCGCTTCATCTTCATCTAGGTTTTCTATAAAGTCAGATACAATAGCAATTTCTTTTGGTAAACGAATTCTTAGTCCACCAAAGGGGTCACGCCAAAATTCATGTGAATAATTCATTAATACAACCTCACTATCTTCTCGTATATTTTGGATAAGCAGTGGTAATTTCTCCATTTTCAATAATCATCTCAACCTTAAATCCAGAAGAAGTTTGCCCTACGTATTTATTTGGAGCGATTTGAACACGATTGATATATGCTTCTTTAATAGAATCAACTACCTGGACTCTATTCCAATCCTTAGGGAAAAATGAAGATTTAGCTTGTTTTACAATACCATCAATCTTTACCTCTGCAACATATACTCCTGCAGGATTTGGTGGCCTAGTAACGCGAATTATCTCTCCCCCCATCATATTCTCGTGATGATAACCAACAGCTTTTAATCCCCACCATTTTTGTCTTACTTCACCATGAAAAACATGCTCCATAAGTGATGAGTCAAATTTATATGGCGTGTTCCCACTGGAAGCTCCTTCCCCCCTAGTAAACTGATGGGTCGATAGCTTTTCCTCAGTTGCTCTAAAATCAGGTGTATCAAATACAGAGCGTATATTATTTCCACCAGCTAAAGCAAACTCATTGCGATTACGATTGAATAAGGATGCAGCGTCTTGCAAGTTTTGATTAGCAGTTCGTGAAATCTCAGCTAATTTTGTGCCAGGATTCAACATTGCAATTTTATCCACGCCTTTTGTTCCTACGAATAGTTGTCCAACAGCCAATATAGTATGACCAGCCGCGCTTCCATACCATTCTGCACCACTATACGAGTCACCATTGGTAACATCACGATTCCAAGAATCAGAAATTGTTTGTTTTATCGTATTGAACGTCTCGACTGGATGAGAAACGGCTTCAATCGTGTTATTAAATGTGTCAATTGGATGGATAACTGCATCTGCAATTCCTAATAATTCATCACCTATAGCGTCGCTCATTCCTTTTTTAAGTGATAGGGACACCTAATCCAGATTTTTCAAAAGCAGATGCGATTTCATCATCTATAGTGTCTTTTATTTTATTCACATCTTTATACGCTGCATCGATACCATGTTTAAATTTATCATATAAAGACTCATCGGAATTTTTTACTTTACTAAAATCCTCATAAGTTTCCTTGAGACCATGCAAAACCTTGTCACGTAAAGATCCATCATTTTTCTCACTATTTAACTTACCACACATTGCTCCTTCTTCAAGATTTCCATCATATGAAGCATCTGCGGTACGGAATTTTTCGGCAATTCGTTTCAAATCCTCTTCCACTTTTATAATCGAATTGATAGATGTAAAAGCTTTTGGTCTTGCATCATTGAACATTTGAATGAACTGTTGGTTAGAGGCACCAATCCATTGAAAACATAAATGATCTATTTCATTACATAGATTATTATGTATAGATTCTAATACGATTCTGGTATTATTTGCACGATTAGCAACTTCTTCTAGCATTTCAGGTGTTACTTTGATTTGAACCATTTCTTTCCTCCCTTTCCCCAATTAAAATTATGAGATAAAAAGAAAAAAATGCAAATACAGAAACTTTAGATTAGTATAATAATATTGATGTGAAATGAAACCTGCTTAATTGTAAATAAAGCTTATGTGTATGTAAAGTAACAATTAGAGCCACGATTGTGAGCGTTTTTTTATTTTGCATCAATAATATCAATAAACTTCAAAGTCATATTATTATAAAATGCATCCGTACAAATTATAGATTTATTCAGCGGATCAATGTCAACGACAGTCATATAGTTAGTAAGTAAAAAACCACCTTCAGTACCTTCTAGATATCGTTTTACTGCTTGTATTTTATCTTTTGAAGAAAATTTAGCCATAAAAAATGCACCTCCAATTGTTAATTATGTGTCTAACAATTGGGGTGCACTTCAATTTCGCAAAGCTTTTTTGTTTTACTTTTTAATTTTTACAAGTTGAGAAGCTTCTACGCCTTTGTAACCAGGGAATTCTTTACTCGGGTCTTTATCAAATTTTAATACACCTACAGATTTTTCATCACCTTTTACATTGCTGTAAGTTGCGTCATCAACAATCGCATACATATCTGTATATGCACGGCCACTTCCGATAATTGTGTTGCCTTCATATTTTAATTTCGCTCCATCAAGTGTAGCATTTTCTACTTTCTCTTTTGCGAATAATACACCTTGTTCTGTTGTTACAGCTGGTAATTTATCAAGTGGTTTCGTGTTGTCTTTTTCATCAACTTTGCTAAGTAACTCTTTTTTCACTAGTTCTTCACCAGTTTTCTTATCCATTACAAGAACTTTTTTACCATCTAATGTTGTCATTTTCATTTTATAGAAGTCTTTTTCTTTCACTTCTTTTTTGTTTTTATCTGTAATTTGTTGAACTTGTTCTTCTGAGCCGTACAGTACAAAACCGTTCGCTTTCTCTCCTAATAAAGAACAACCTGATAATGCTCCAAATGAAATTGCTGCTGCTAATCCGATTCCTACTAATTTTTTCATGATGATTTCTCCTTTTATATGTTTTATAGTAAATACAATTTTTGTATTAGTGCTTACATGTGAAGAAGCTTGTTTGTTGCTTCTGGTATTAGTGTATAAGAAATATCGGAATGCAACTATCGAGTTAGCTTACAGTAACATTACACTTATGTAATTTAGTGAAATTGCACAAAAGTAAGTTAATTTCAAAGAGGGATAATGAGAATATATTAGAAATGCAATATTGTATATAGAATGTCATATTATAATGGATGTATTTTGGAAATAACATGTAAGGACATATTAGTTTTGTTATAATAAACACATAGGCTGTAAAAATGAATATTCTTTACTGTAAAGGGAGATTTTTCAGTTTTCCAAGTAGTGAATTTGAAATATGAGGTATATCATAGGAGGAATTTAGATGTCTGTATTTAAACGATTAAGAGATTTAACAATGTCGAATGTGTACTCGTTAATTGAAAAAGCGGAAGATCCAGTTAAGATGACGGATCAATATTTACGCGATATGCAAGCGGATGTACAAGAAGCTGAGAAAAGTGTAGCAGCTCAAATCGCACTTGAGAAGAAATTCAAAATATTATTTGAAGAGCAAGAAGCACTTGTGAAAAAACGTGAAGAGCAAGCTCATATGGCTGTTCAAGCTAATAACTTAGATCTTGCGCGTCGTGCATTAGAAGAAAAACAAAATGCAGAGCAAAAGATGAATGAGTATAAAGCAAGCTACGAGCAAAATAAAGCTGCTGCTGATAATCTTCGTCTTAAGTTAGAAGAAATGCGCAAGCAATTAACAGAGCTGAAAAATAAACGTGAAACACTTGTAGCACGTGTAAATGCAGCGAAAGCACAGAAGAATATTAATCAGGCGATGTCTGGATTTGATTCAAATTCAGCAAAGGCTGGTTTAAGCCGTATGGAGGAGAAAGCTCTTCAATTAGAGGCTGAAGCGGAAGCAAGCGGTGAAGTTTATAAGAAAGAAAAGTCATTAGATGATGAATTCGCAAGCTTAAACAAAAATTCTGCTGTTGACGATGAATTAGCTCGTATTATGAAGCAGTATGAGAAATAATATAGAATAGAGACAAATGAACCGACATGTCTAAACAAATTCATGTCGGTTTTCTATTATATTTTTGAGGAGGTTTTGCAATGACATGGATGAATGTAGTTGCCATGCTTGTATGGACTGGAGCGAGTGCAGTACTTTTATTTGCAATTATGTGGGTTGATTCGATTTTTACAAAATACAATGATTTAAAAGAAATCAAAAATGGAAATACAGCTGTAACAACTCGTTTTATTATGAAATTATTTGCACAAGGGTACATTTTATCTCAATCGATAACGAAAGCAAATGATTTATGGCAAGCACTTCTTGCATCAGCAGTTTCTTTCGTTATTTTATTAGTGGTAGAAATGTTTATCGAATTCGTATTAAAGAAAATGTCTGGTCTTGATTTAGAAGAAGGTACGAAAGAAGGTAGCGTTGCACATGCGATGTTAGCCGGATCATTACATATTGTTGGTGCACTTATTTTAGGTGCTTGTTTATAAAGAGAAAAGGAGGGGTAGATCATGAGTTTATTTAAACGAATTAAAAATATAATGAAAAGCCCAGAGCCACCGAAGCCGGAAAAGAGTCTTTTAACGTTAGCTCCTGGTGATATGATTGAAGTTTCATTAGTCATGTACGAATTAACTGGGAAAACGAGTATGCATTCTCGCAAGGAAATTGTTTTAACACTGCAAGACGGGAAAGACATTCGTTATTTAAAAATTGAAGATCGTGAAAATACGTATTACAAATTATATACACCAATTGATGGTCGCTTAGATTCAATTGAGGAAATTCCGACGACAATTGAAATGGATGATACAGAGTACCATATGGAAGAACAATATAACGGACGTGTTGTTGTGATGGGGAAAACACCATTCTCAGCTTCAGAGGAACAGTACGTCTGGGAATTCCAATCAGATAATCGAAAATTATTGCGTATTGAATGGCAAAATGGTCGTACAATGATGTATGAGGGAGAAGCAATCATTCCTGCTGATGTACAAATTATAAGAGCAACGTAAGGGGGCGTAATCATGTCAAACCGATTGTTTACCATGATTAAATCGTTTGTGATCCCTATACTTGCTATCGTTACATTACTTGTTGTTGCTGGTTATGCCTTATCAGGTTGTCAAGGCGGGCAGACAAAGTCGATTCAAGACCGTTATCCGCTTGAGTCTGTCGCAAAGGAAGGTAAACAAGAATCTTACGTGTATAGGGCCGCCAATCGGTCAGTTCCTGAAGTCGCGAAGGAACTTATAGCCGAAAGGAAACCGAAACAAGCATCTAAAGAAGACGAAAATCAAATGTTTCTCGTTTATTCGGATAAAATGTATAACCTTCAAAAGGATAAAGAGAAACCATCTGATACGTTAATTGAAGTAAGTAATGAAGAATTTGTCCGTCAAAACTACCAACCGTCCTTCTTGCAAGGATATATTATGGGGAGCATATTAAACGATATATTCGGTTCACGAAAATCATCATATGGTGATTATCGAGGATATAATGACAGACAAAATCATAAACCAGTTATTCCAGAGAGACCACCTACGAAAGAAGAAAAGAAAACCCCACCTCCAATTACGAAGGAAGGGAAAGGGTCTATCATTAAGCGAGGCGATAATGTAGATTCGAAACCATCAGTAGGTGATAAGGGAAGTATTACTGAAAAAGGAAGTAATACGACGCCCCCACCTTCTACTGGAAGCAAGGGTAAAATTACAAAAACACCAGGTGGTTCAAGTGGATCAGATGTGAAGCCGAAATCATCTATTAAAACGCCGCCAAGAAATACATCTCCTCCGAAAACGAGGGTCGGTGGTTCAGGGAAAATTACGAAGAGAAGATAGTAGAGAGACCGAAAAGTGTAAGTTGCTTTTTGGTCTTTTTTCTTGTTATAGGAACTAATTCCTTTCGGGTGGTGCAATTTAGGCGTAAGAGGGGAGAGTAAAAATATATCAGCGATTATTAGAATATATCGACCACAACTCAAAATATATCAGCGATTATTGAAATATATCGACTTACCGACAAAAACTGACAACGATAGCAACTTAATAATAAGAAGAGGGTGTGCCAAAATGTTAGCACACCCTCTTTTTTCATAATGATTAATGAATATCACGTTTCTTGAAATTACCGCCTTTTACTTCTGCTACATCATAAACGGTAATAAAGGCATTAGGATCGATTTCATTAATAAGTTCTTTCATTTTACTTTCTTCTAAACGGTTAATTACGCAAGAAATTTCTTTGAATTTCTCTCTTGAATAACCACCGTATACTTCGTTATATGTTGCACTTCGGCCTAAACGATCACGAATTGTTTCTACCATCAATTCAGGCTCTTTTGTAATGATTTTAAATGCTTTCGAACCACTTAAACCAACTTCAACGATATGAATCACTTTCGAAGCAATAAAGTAAGCAATTGCCGAAAGGATAGCTCCTTGAAGACCGAATACGGTTGATACGAAAATAAATACGAACATGTTTAAGAATAAAATAAGGTCACTCGTTCCAAATGGTAACTTACGAGAAAGCAATACAGCAAGCATATCGATTCCATCTAATGCTCCACCGTTACGCAATGCTAGTCCCATACCAAAACCGATGATAATACCACCAACAACTGTAACTAATAATGTATCGCCTTCAATAATAGCTGGTATTCCGTGCATGACAACGGTACCTACTGCTAATGAAGCAATTCCGATAATAGAATAAATCGCAAAGCTTTTACCGATTTGCTTATACCCTAACCAAACGAAAGGAATGTTAATAACTGCGATTAGAGCTCCTAATGGCAATCCAAATAATCTTGAACTAACGATACTTAAACCAGTTACACCACCGTCTGATACGTTATTTGGAATTAATACTGCTTCTAATCCGTACGCTGTGATAAATGCCCCAATAATAATCATCAAAGCTTTTGAAGCAATTCTTAGCTTATTGGGCTTGTTTTTGATAATTTTCTCCATGTAATTTCCTCGTTTCAAACTAGTTTCTTATTTGTTACGTAATTCACACCTAAATTTTATTTTAACATTTAATTTGAAAAAATTCTCCTTTAATGGATGTATGCAGGAAATATTATCACCATATTATCTTTAAAATATTTTTGAAATCAGTATAAGAAATCCCATCCTTTCAAAGGATGGGATGCTATTAAGAAAATATAAAACTAAGTACTGATACGAATAAAGCGAAACCTAAAATAGTTCCACATATTTTCATATGGCGCTTACGTCCCATTACGACAATCGCAACATATTCACGGATCATTGCGTTAGGCCAGTAATAAAATGCAGTTTTTGATCCAATACCTTGGCTATTAAGACCGGCTTGTCTTGCATATATACCAGCACGGAAAAGGTGGAAATTATTCGTTGTAAAAATACTTTTATATTTACCTTCTGGTTTTAAAGAATCCATAATTTCTTTAGAGAACAGCATATTTTGATATGTGTTTACAGAGCGATTTTCCTGGACTGTATGTTCAAGAGGAATTCCTTTTTCAACAGCGTAACTTTGCATCGCTTCCGCTTCTGGAAGACCTTCATCTGGACCTTGTCCACCAGAAAAAATAATTGTTGGTGGTGTATTAACAGCGGCTTGTTTCCAATAGAAGTCAATCGCTTTATTAATGCGGCTTGCAAGTAAAGGTGGTACTTTATCATTAATTAAGCCGCTACCAAGAACGATGATGAAATCTTGATTACGTCTTGGTCTGTTGAATTGGTATAAAAAATATGCACTTAAGAAGTTAGATAAGTGTATAAAGAAATATATGCTTATAAGAGAAATAGCTGCAAAAATAGGCTCTAAATGCGATGAAATCAAACTTGCTGGATTTATAATAGGGAGTAACATAAAGAATAACATCCCTAAAGCAGCAAGGAGTGTTAAACAGTTAGTGAACCGTCGTCCTTCTCGCTTCATTAAAATTCTAGCATTAAGAAATAGCCCAAACATTAAAGCAACGATACCGAAAGGAAGCATAATGAGAAGTGCTAAAAAAGGTAAAAATATAATGTAGCGTAGGACATCACTATCTGAGTTCAATGATACAATCACACAAAAAAGAAGGAAAAAACAGATAAAGGCATTAAATAAAAAGCCGTTTATTATTTTTCGCGGATCTTTTAAATAGGAAATAAGAAAAATAATAAATAGTATAAGAGGAATAATTCCGAAATACATCATAAATATAGTACACCTCAATTTGTATAAGAATTTGACATACCTTTTATATTACATGATTTTATAAGTAAAAATGAAAGAAAAAATGATTTTGAATTTTCTCAATAAAATATATAGATACGTATGTTACAATATATTCAAAGCGATATATTAAAAGTAAAATGGTTGAAAAGGCATTCAGTAGAGTGCTTTTTCTTTTTGTATGCAATTGTGCATATTATATTTTTTTTCAAATGAAGAGGATTACAATATAAGTTGTAGACAGACTTTATAAAGCAGAATTTAATACAAACATTTCCCTCTACTTTTTGTATCTAACAATCGTATAACAATAAATAATTCTGTTTTATAGTGTCTGTTTTTGAAAAGTGGCTTCTTTGAAGGCACCTTTTTTTTATTAGTATAGATAGTTTTCACTGTTAGCATAGTGTAAACTATCTATACTAAACATTAGCAATCTTCCGTATAAATATTATCAATTTACTATATATTCCAGTGGTGTTAACCTACATATGAAAGGCTTTCTTTTTCAAAATATTACCCCTAATAAAATTTTGAAGAAGTCAACTGTCTCCAAACTTGTCTTTATGCTTAAAGAAAAAGCACTCAATTTGAGTGCTTTTTCTTATTGAAACATGCTATTTTTCTAGGCGATTTTCATAAAATAAAAGTAAAGAAATGAAAGTGGGTGACAAAATGCCGGCAGTTGTGGAAGGTGTTATTATTGAAAACTGCAATGGAACAATTAATGTAGGTGACAAATATAACGTACAGCCGATTGAAAAGACGAAGGCTTATAATGGATCGGGATCATCAAATACAGGAATGAAAGTACAAACGTTTAGCGGGATTAGTACAGCTGATGTATGGGATAATGATGCGAATGATCAGGGGATACAGTTTACTTTATAGTACAGTATGTAAAATTGCATAAAATGATGAAGTTGCCATATGATACAATCTAGCTGTGAGCTGTTAATGATTCTTCTATAGTGTAGTTGTTAGATTAGAAATATAACATCTTATCGAAAATCATACGTACAAAAAAAGACACTTCAAACGAAGTGTCTTTTTTATTTTAGTGATATCCTTTAGCAGAGTCTTTATGAATTTTATTTTTAAAAATACTGTAGCTCCAAAGCTGATATCCAATAACGATTGGTACCATGACCATTGCTACGAAGAACATAATTTTTAAGTTTAATTGACTACCAGCTGCGTTGTATAACGTTGTACTGTATGCATCGTTAATACGGGATGGTAACATTCTTGGGAACATACCTGCAAAGCCAGTTGTCATAAACATTGCGATTGTTAGGCAAACGAATGTGAATGCAAGGCCAATTTTATGTTTGTACACCATAATAAGTGCGAGTACACTCATTAGCATTGCAAGTACTGGAAGAATGAATAGTACCGGATATTCCGTAAAGTTTTGGAATAAGTTTGTCCGATTAGCAGTTGCTACATAGAAGATAGCTAAAATAATAGCTGCTGCCATTGAAAATGGTCTTGCGATTTTATAAGCACGGTCGGATACTTCACCAGTCGTTTTAATCATGACCCAAAGGGCACCGGATACGACAAATATAGCAGTGAAGAACAACCCTCCTAAAATACCGTAATGGTTTAGTAAGCTAAGTAAATTTCCTTCATAACCATTTTTTCCGATTTGTAGTCCGTAATAAAGATTAGCGAACGTAACACCGAATAGGAAAGCAATTAAAAAACTGCCAATTGCAAATGCCCATTTACAAGTTTTTTGCCAAATCGGTGAATCATCTTTATGCATGAATTCCAGTCCAGCGGCACGCGCAAACAGTGCAAGTAATACTAAGAATAACGGTGTATATAGATAACTAAACATATTTGCATATGTGACTGGGAAGGCAGCAAATGTTGCGCCACCAGCTGTAATTAACCACACTTCATTACCGCCCCAGAATGGGCCAATTGCTTCTTGTAATTGATTTCGTTCTTGTCGATCTTTCGTAACGAAAGGAAAGATCATTCCGTTACCAAGTGCATACCCGTCAAGGATGAAGTAAACTGTCCAAATCACGCCCCATAAACCGAACCAGATGATTGCAAGCATATCATGAGACATGGGCCACACCTCCCTCAGTAGCAGGTTCTTCTAATGCTGCAGGTCCTTTTTTCGCGAACTTCAGCATTAAGTATACGTCTGCGATTAAAAGTAAAGTGTAGAACAAAATTAAACTAATTAATGAGAACCAAATTTGCGGGACAGATATAGGTGATACAGATTCTGCTGTACGCATTAGTTTATATACTGTCCAAGGTTGGCGACCTACTTCAGCGACAATCCATCCTGCGTTAATCGCGATATAAGGAAGTAAGACAGACCATATTGTAATTTTTAAATAACGTTTTGAGTTTTCTAGTTTTCCTTTTCGGTTTAAATAGAAGCCATACCAAGTTAATGCCATAAAGAACATACCAAGTGCAACCATTAAGCGGAAGCTATAATACACGAGGTTAACATTTGGACGTTCATCTTTTGGAATGTCTTTTAAGCCAACGATTTCGCCATCAAATGAGTTTGTATAGAAGAAGCTTCCTAGTTTTGGAATCGTAAGGAATTCAAAGTTTTTCTCATTTTTTACATCAGGAATTTGAACAATTGAGAAGCCTTGTCCTTTTCCAGTTTCCCAAACTGCTTCCATCGCAGCTCCTTTTGCTGGTTGATATTTAGCTGCTGATACACCAGATTGATGTCCCATAAACGGTGTAATTGTTGCGGAGAATAAGCCTAACATTAAACCAAACTTAAATGATTTTTTGAAGAATTCCACTTCATTTTTACGTAATAAGTGATAGGCACTAATTGCCATAACGAAGAAAGCACCTACGATATAACAACCAATGACAGTATGGAAGAACATATTCCAAGCGTATGGATTCGTAACGAGTGCCCAGAAATCATTTAATTCAGCGCGGCCATTACGTACTACGTAGCCAACAGGGTTTTGCATAAACCCGTTTGCTGTAATAATCCAAAGTGCGGAAATGTTTGTTCCAAGTGCAACCATCCACATACAGAAGGCACGGAACTTTGGTGAAATTTTGTCTTTACCGAATAACCATATTCCCATGAAAGTAGATTCTAAGAAGAAGGCAACGAGTGCTTCGATTGCGAGAGGGGATCCGAAAATGTCTCCCATATATTTGGAGTACTCAGACCAGTTCGTTCCAAATTGGAATTCCATCGTAATCCCAGTTATAATCCCCATTACGAAGTTAATTGTAAATAATTTACCCCAGAAATTTGCCATTTTACGGTATGTTGGATTCAATGTGCGGGCGTATTGAGTTTCCATACATGCTACTAAAATGACAAGTCCGATTGTCAAAGGTACAAATAAAAAGTGATAAAAAATAGTAATTGCAAATTGAAAACGACTCAGTAACAGAACGTCGGACATAATAAATATTCACTCCTTTTTTACATTATCTACAATCAGTTTATAGTGAAAATACGTTTAAAGTATGTGAGACTTGTTACAAAGCTGTGTGTATATTTTGAAAGAATTATGTCGATTATCTGAAAATATCTTATTTTTACTATAAAGCGATATCCTTTTTGAGTTTTTCATATTTTGGTACACTATATAAGTAATGTAAATGAGAGAAAAGAGGGTTTTTTACTATGAAGTCATTAGAAGAGATTTTACAATACAATGAAAAATTTGTTGAAGAGAAAAGATACGAAGAGTATGAAACGGGAAAATTCCCGAATAAAAAAATGGTAATTATCTCTTGTATGGATACTCGTCTTGTTGAATTATTACCAAAAGCAATGAATATGCGTAACGGTGATGTGAAAATTATTAAAGTAGCAGGAGCTGTTATCTCACATCCATTCGGAAGTATTATGCGTAGTATTTTAGTTGCTGTATATGAACTTGGTGCTGATGAAGTTTGTGTAGTTGGTCACCACGATTGCGGTATGGCAAAAATTCAAGCAAGCAGTACAATTGAGAAGATGAAAGAGCGGGGTATAACAAATGAGAAATTAGATACACTCCGTTATTCTGGAATCGATTTAGAAAGATTCCTACAAGGGTTCTCTAGTGTAGAAGAAAGTGTAGAACATAGCGTATCGATACTTCGCAACCATCCATTACTTCCAGAAGAAGTGCCTGTTCACGGTCTTGTTATAGATCCTGATACAGGAAAATTAGATTTAGTTGTGAATGGTTACGACAATTAAGAATTTACTTTGTCATCCTTTTTATCTGGGACAGGATCAAATCCTCCCGGGTGGAAAGGGTGACATTTTAATATACGCTTACAAGTAAGCCAAAAACCTTTGAGTGCACCATGTTTTTGAAACGCCTCTAATCCGTAATGAGAACAAGTCGGATAAAAGCGGCAAGTTGGTGGTGTCATCGGAGAAATGAACTTTTGATAAAAGCGTATAATCCCAATAAAAATCTGTTTCATAATGGTCTCCTTTTCAGCATAGTCTTAAAGTATTATAGCACGACGGTACATAATACTTTACTAATGCGCATTTCCGTTATATCATATTGGATATAACGGAATTAAATTGAAAGCGGGAGAGATGTTGTATGCCATCAGTAGAAAGCTTTGAATTAGATCATACGATTGTAAAGGCACCTTATGTAAGACATTGCGGAGTTCACAATGTAGGTAGTGACGGTATTGTAAATAAATTTGATATTCGTTTTTGCCAACCGAATAAACAAGCAATGAAACCAGATGTTATTCATACGTTAGAACATTTATTAGCATTTAATTTACGTAAATATATTGATCGTTATCCGCATTTTGATATTATCGATATTTCACCGATGGGCTGCCAAACAGGATATTATCTTGTAGTAAGCGGAACACCGACAGTACGAGAAATCATTGATTTATTAGAATTAACATTAAAAGATGCGGTTCAAATTACAGAAATTCCAGCTGCAAATGAAACACAATGTGGTCAAGCGAAGCTTCACGACTTAGAAGGAGCACAACGCTTAATGAACTTCTGGTTAAGCCAAGATAAAGATGAACTTGAGAAAGTGTTTGGATAAGAAGAAAAACTGCCTGTGAAAGGGCAGTTTTTTATTTTATTAAGAGCGAACATGTTCTTTTTTTATGAAAGTATACTAGACACTCCAACATATAAAACAAAGGCAGAACAGAGAAAATAAACAAATGCTTTCGTTTTTTGCTGCTTCTTTATTTCATCGATTCCAAAAAGGATACACATAATACTTAAAAGGATAAACACGTAAGGTAAAAGAATAGTGAAGTTTGCAAAGAAGCTAAATAGGGCGAGAGAAAGAGCGATAGTGGCGATTATAATTTGAATGTTTTTTAACATGGAATCCCCCTTAAGTAGAAAGAAATAGTTACTGAGAGAAAATAATTATAAATGCTAAATTGGTCAAAATTTCATTCTACATATAACGAAAGTAGTTTGATATTAAAAAGAAGAATATGAGACTGGAAACGAAAAAATACGGGATACTCATTGATTTTCGTCCGGATTTCAATTCATTAATTCCTAGAAGAATAAAGAAACAAATGAGAATAAATTGTACGTATGGGAGAAGTGAAAAATTATCGGTAACATGGATATAAGTGCTTAGAATGAGTAAGAGAAGCATGAGAAATGCTAAAAAACTCCGTAATATAGTTAGAGTTAGCATTGTATAGCCTCCTTTAGACCATTTATCGGAATATTTCTGTGAAACCAATAAATAAAGCAGCGGCTCCTGCTAGTAGAGCGAGCACACTACCTCCTGTTTGCTGTTTTAATATTTCCTCTAAACTTATGGTGAGGGCCATAACTCCTAAAGAGATAAACATATACGGTATTATTTCTCTATTACTAGTAAAAAATCCATAGATTGCTATAGATAAAGCAATAAGTGATAAAGTAATCCGTACTCCTTTTAGCATGCATGTACCTCCTTTTATTTGATATAACTAATGATGAGAACAATCCAAATGAAAGCACCGGCAATAATACAAATAAATCCAGTTGCTGATTCCTTTTTCTTTATTTGTTCAAATGCGATGAGAAACATTAAAGCCCCTAATAGAAATTGTGAAAGAGGTAAAAAATTATTTTGACCTGTATATAATCCAATTGCCGACATAACGATCACAGTGAGTGCTACTATGATGCGAAGTATACGAAGCATATTAGGAATTCTCCTTATTCTTTTTTGTATAAGGATTGTCTTCTAGTTTATCGACGGAATGTTTATAAGCATAGCCTTTATTAATTGTCATGATGGAGAGTACGAGGATGATTAGGACGATGATAATACCGATAATTAATATTTTGAACATAAAATCCCTCCTGTTCTTTATTTTACATAATTTTGTAATTGATGAAAACAATAGAAAATAAAAGGATGAAAGAAGGGTGTTACATGGAGACGAAAAAAACATATTATATATCAATAGGAAATGGTCAAATTTCACAAGTGAAGACGGCGGATACGTATAATTTTGAGATTTCCGCAAATGATGAGGAAATTACGGAATTAAGAGAGCACTTTGATCAAGCATATGTAGAAGATTTAGGGTCATTTGTACGCTCCCACGTTCCATTTGTTGAGTATCATCACGATTCAAATAATGACCGATATGATGAACAACTACAAAAAGCATATAAAATGATTTACGATTTAGGAAATCATGAGACGAAAGAATTAGTCGCGCAAATGGGAATAATCAATGGATTGTAATTGGATAATATTATGCAGAAAAGCGAGAATATGCTACAATTTGTGGTAGGAAAAACTTGTAACCATCAATAGGGGAGTAATGGCATGTACAAATTTAAAGATTATTACCACAACACTGTACAATTATCGTTTGAACGTTATCCATTTTCTCCTGAGCCAAAGCATGTTTGGGTTGTATGCCGGTACGGGGATCAATGGTTATTAACACATCATTTACGTCGCGGTCTTGAATTTCCAGGTGGTAAAGTAGAAATAGGGGAAACACCGGAAGAAGCGGCAGTTCGAGAGGTTCATGAAGAAACCGGCGGCATAGTTTCTGATTTAACTTACTTAGGACAATACAAAGTATCTGGAAAAGACAAAATAATCATTAAAAACATTTATTTTGCAACAATTAGTGCGGTAGAAGAACATACGCATTACGAAGAAACGAAAGGGTCTGTTTTATTAAAAGACATTCCTGACAACATTAAAACGAATAGAAAATTTAGCTTTATAATGCGCGATGACGTATTAGCGCGTACGATGAAACATATAGAAGAAATCGGCTGTTTTACGAAGTAAAGTGGCCGGTTTCTTTTTTTTGTATGTAAGAATAAATGTAAATATATCTTTACATTATTTTGGGTATATTATACAATTTTGTAAAGATATATTTACGTTTTAGGAGGGGGAAGATGGATAAAAGAAAAGGAACGACTGTTGCTGTGTCTATGGTTAAATTAAATGTCTATGCATTTCTTATAATATTTGTTTTGGCATTTGGAATTAGTTTTTTACATGCACTTCTTTCAGGCGGGGTTCAAGTTGAAATTACGTTACCAACTGTGTTTCTTTTTATTATCGCAATGATTGTTCTCGTTTGTATTCATGAAGCGATACATTTAATTGGCTTTCACTATATCGGAGGTGTTCCGTGGAGTGAACTAAAATGGGGCGTTAATTGGAAATTAGGTGTTGCATATGCTCATTCTAAACAGGCGGTTACAGTAAAGCAAATGAAGAAAGTGTTAATGCTTCCGTTTTTACCAACTGGAATTTTGCCAATTGTATTGGGATTAGCTATGAATCTGGAGCCACTCTCATTTTTAGGAATTCTACTAACAGCAGGTTGTATCGGCGACATTGCCTTATATCAAAAAGTTTCAAAATTTCCAGATGATGCGCAAGTGATAGATCATCCGAGTAAACCGCAGTTTACAGTATATGAATAATAAAGGAAGAGGAGGCGTTTTTGAACAACTGCCTCCTCTTATTATTTTTTGTCGGTGAATCAAGATATCGTGAAAATTGTTGATATAATTTAATTACTATTATTGTGTTTTTATCTCCACCTCTAAAAACAAAAGCACCTCCAACAAATCATCTACGATACGTGAATGCTTAAAATCACCCCAAAACGAATCTTTTTTCCAAACACCAAGAATTCCTACTTGTTCAGAACCAAGCACATCGTTTTCTGGATGATCTCCAACATAAAGACATTCTTCTGCCTTAACATCTAGTCTTTGCAAAGCACGTTCGAAAATTTCAGGGTGAGGTTTTTTAATTCCTTCAGCTTCTGAAACGAGAATGGTGTTTGTATACGTATGTATATGTAGTGCTCGAAGGTTGCTCATCTGAAATTCAGTAAAACCATTTGTGATAATACCAATTTTAATGTTTCGCTGTTTTAACTGTTGAAGTAGTTCATGCGTGTTTTTGAAAGGAATACAATGATGTTGGAAGTTTGTAATATAGTCGTGTAGCAGTTGCTCTTGCGTTAAAGTAGTAATGTTGTATTCGGAAAGGAGAGTAGCATATACTTTATCCTTCCACGTATAACCATTATTATCGAGTTCAAGAAATCGAGAACAATACTCTGATTTCTCTATACTCATCAAATGTGAGGAGAAGCGATTATATTGCTCACAAATAAATTGTTCTAAAGATTGGCGCCGATCTAATAGTGTTCCATCTAAGTCGAATAAGATTGCACGAATCATGAGAAGCCTCCTTGCAGTTTTTATAATTAATTATCGCATATTCGTTAAAAAATGATTATTATATTTTTGTAGAATGTATTGATGGAGGACTGTATGAAGAGACTGTATGGCAAGTTAGTAGGGGTTATCGTTGCAATCGGCTTACTAGCAGGATGCGAAAGTTCTATGAAGAGTGTGAAAGAAAAAGAAGTGTGTAAAACAGACGAAGAATGTGTGGAAATAGGAGATAAGAAACTTCAAAAAGTATATGAAAAAATAGATGGATTATCTGAGCTTGAAGCAGTAGAAGATTATGAAATAGAAGAGCATGAAAGTGCGGATATGAAAGAGGCAGAGCAGAAAAAAGATGATGAGGATGATGATGAAAGTTATTTCTTTTTAGCTTCTTATTATATCGATGGTGATGAAATTGTAGATCCTTATTTTGAAAAAATAGAACGGAAACGTTTAAATAAAGTATTCGCTGAAGATAAAGAAGCGAAAGAAGAGGTGCTACAACAACGTCAAGATAGAGGGTATCATGAAGACTTATGGGATATGTATCGTACACTCATTCCAGCTAAATATCGTGGGAATATAACAGAATTTGATTTAATAACAGATGGTTATGACGGTGTTGTTGCCCATGTTATGCCGAGTATGGAGAATCCGAAAGACTGGACTCTTAGCCTAGATACGCTTGATTCTGCGGTAAATATCGATGAAGTGATGAAAACATTAATTCATGAGACGGCTCACGTGTTGACGCTCGGGCATAAGCAAATACCAGTAGATGAAAACTATGTAAAGGCTTTTGAAGAAGATAAAGATATTTCAACGTACCGAAATAAATGTGGAAATCTTTTCTTACAAGAGGGATGTGCGAAGGGAAAATCTTATATTAATCAATTTTATAACTCTTTCTGGAAGCCTATTGAGCAAGAGTGGACAGAAAAGAAAGTAGAAGAAAGTGAAGAAACTCAAATTGAGTTTTTTAAAGAAAAGCAAGATGAGTTTGTCTCACAGTATGGAACGACAAATGTAGCAGAAGATATCGCAGATACATTTACAGCGTTCATTTTACAAGATTCAAAAAAAGTGAAAGAAGGAACAGAGTTAAAATATAAGAAAATTGCTTTCTTCTATCAGTTCCCTGAGCTTGTAAAAATGAGAGCGGAAGTGCTGTCAGGATTATATGATGTTTCGAAAACGATAGAACAACAAAGTGGAGACTAATGTAAGTTATGTGTTCGATATAGTTTCGTTAAAGTAAAGCGTGAAGAATTTTTAATTCTTTGCGTTTTTTTATGTTGATAAAATTGAAAATTCTGTATTTTTCTTTAAAAGAAGAAGGAACTGGAGGTATAAAATAGAATTAGTATAAAAATGTCACAATTTAGACACAATTATAATGCGCGTGTTGTAGGGACTATAAGTTTACTCTCGAGGAGGTAATGAAACGTATGAAAACGATTCTTGCTGTTGCTGGTCTCATTTGGGTAATGTCTCACGGTTTTCCGATTTTTGAAGGGGAGCAAATTCGTAGTGCTTTGAATGAAAAGTTTAATGATTATCATGTGATAGATCGAAAAGATAATGTCGTTACAGTACGTGTGAAAGACTGTTTCCATACAGTTACGGTTGCGGATGGAAACATTACAAATGAAACGAAAATGTGTGATAAAAGGTAAAAGAAAGAAGCTGACTATAGCGTACTGTTTTGAGTCAGCTTCTTTTTCTTTTTCCAATTAGAATTTTTTCAAATGCCTCAACAAATACATACATAAGAGTTGCAAGAACACATGTGAGTAGTACGCTAAGTAAGACGAGTGTGAAGTTAAAGACTTGGAATCCGTAGCTAATTAAGTAGCCAAGTCCTTGTTTGGAAACGAGAAGTTCTCCGAAAATAACACCGACCCATGATAAACCAACGTTTACTTTTAACGTTGAGATAATTGCTGGAAAGGATGCAGGGAGAACGACTTGCTTATAACATTGCCATTTATTTGCACCAAATGTGTCCATCACTTTTATATAGTTAGAATCGACTTCTTGAAATGCACTGTAAATAACGAGAATGGTAATGATGATGGAAATGATTACTCCCATTGCGATAGAAGATGAAATGTTTGGACCGAAAATAACGATGATGATTGGACCGAGTGCAACTTTTGGCATTGCATTTAGGACGACGAGATAAGGATCAAGTACGCGGGCTAGAAGTGGCATCCACCAAAGGAACGTGGCAATAATAGCACCAAGTACTGTTCCGAGAATGAAGCCTACTCCTGTTTCCAGTAATGTCGTCCATATGTGGACCCAAAGTGAACCGTCGATCCATTTCGTTAAGAAGAGATCCCAAATACTCGAAGGAGAGCTAAAGAGTAAAGGATCAATCCATTCTTTTTTACTAGCTATTTCCCATAGTGCAAAGAAAAGAATAAGTAGTAAAACTTGTAGCGAGCGAGCAATCCAAGCGCGTCTGCGTTCGTTCTTTCGAAATTGTTCATGTAGTTGTTTTATATTATCCAAGTCGTTCCAGCTCCTTCCATATATCTTGAAAGAGGGCTGGGAAATCGTAGTGATGGCGTGCTTCTAACGGTGATAAAGAACGGATACTTTCCGGGACGATAAAGGTTTTTGCGATTTTTCCGGGATTCGCTTGCAGTAAATAAATACGATCACTCATCGCGATCGCTTCTTCAATATCATGAGTAACAAGTAGTGATGTTTTCTTATATTTATTTAGTAAGTTGAAAACGAGTTCTTCTAGTTTTAATTTCGTTTGATAATCGAGTGCGGAGAATGGTTCATCTAGTAATAAAATTTTCGGATCAGTCGCTAATGTTCGAACGAGAGCGGCACGTTGACGCATACCGCCGGATAGTTCACGAGGATATTGTTCTTCTACACCATGAAGACCGACTTGTTTTAAAAGATTTAAAGTATGTTCTTTCATCTGCTCATCATAAATCTTTCGAATATGAAGTCCAAGCATAATATTTTCTTCAATCGTTTTCCAAGGGAATAAGTAATCTTGTTGCAACATATATCCCATAGATGATGTTTTCGTTGTAATCGGTTCACCATCTAAAAAGACGATACCGTCAATTGGATCAAGTAATCCAGCAATGATTGAGAGGAGCGTTGTTTTACCGCAACCACTTGGACCGAGTATAGAAATAAATTCGCCTTCTTCCACTTGTAAGCTCATATCTTCGAGAATAAGTTTGGCATTCTCTTTTGCAAAAAAACAGTGAGAAACGTTACGTATTTGCAAAAAACTCATACACTTCGCCTCTATTTCTTAATAACGCTTTCGGCAATTTTTGTATTGACGAGCGCTTCATGTGGGACTTCTTTTTGTAATTCGCCAGCGTCTTTCATAATAGTTTGGAGCTGTTTCCATTCTTCCGCATCTAATAGTGGATTTGTCGCATAAGAATGTTGCTTTTTGTACCGTTCAATTACTTTTACTGTTATGTCTTTTGAAGTGTCTTTAAATAGCGGGGAAACAGTATCAGCAATCTCTTCTGGACTATGTGTATCAACCCATTGCTGTGCTTTATAGAGAGCACGTGTGAACTTTTCAGCTGCAGCTTTATCTTTCTTTAAGAAACTTTCTTTTGCCATGAACGTTGTATAAGGAACAGTACCAGATTCATTTCCGAATGAAGCGACGATATAACCTTTACCTTCTTTCTCAAGTATACTTGCAGTCGGTTCAAAGAGCTGTACAAACTCTCCAGTACCAGATGCGAAGGCATTTGCAATATTAGCAAACTCGATATTTTGAATTAAGTTTGTATCTTTATGAGGGTCAATGCCATTTTTCTTTAAAACGTATTCTCCAACCATTTGCGGCATGCCGCCTTTACGCTGTCCTAAAAATGTAACACCTTTTACGTCATTCCAATTAAAAGAGTCTAGTTTTTTACGTGAAACTAAAAATGTCCCATCTGTTTGTGTAAGCTGTGCAAAGTTAATGACAGGGTCTTTCGCTCCTTGTTGATGAACGTAAATAGACGTTTCAGAACCGACGAGAGCAATATCAATTCCGCCAGATAATAGGGCGGTCATCGTTTTATCGCCACCAGCTGTTGTTTGTAGGTCAATATTTAGTCCTTCATCTTTAAAAAATCCTTTTTCAATCCCAACATATAATGGGGCATAGAAGAGAGAATGGGTAACTTCGCCGACGCGAATGTTTTGAGTTTGTTCTTTCGTACCTTCTTTTTTACTACTACAAGCAGCAAAAGTAAAAACAGCTAGTAACATGATGCAAAAAATCGCGATTAATTTTTTCACTATATAACACCTCCTAGAAGTCACTCTACAAGCATGGTATGTAGGTAATCGCCCATATGTGAGTGTAGATAGCAGGAATTTTTTTGGTGGTAAAGAAGTACAAATATAAGGGGTGATAAAATGGAGTACGAATACGATGATAGCGTACATTTACATCTTGATTATTTCGGGACAGAATGTGATATGGAATCGATTGCTTATAAGAGAAAGAATGAAGACGTATGGGATGTGTATTTTAATTTTGGAGTATACGGTATTCAGAAAGACGATGTAGAGTTAGGGAGATTTATGGACGAATATGCTGGTCATTACGTTTTTTCTGTACATGCTCGCGATCTTAGCTGGGAATTTGGAAGTGCCCAGTTTGAAGAGTGGGTGTTGAAAAATCGGATAGTAGAAAAAACGCTACAAAAATAGGAGGAATTTTGTGATTGGATTTCTCATCTTATTATTTATTTTTGTGGCCGGATTTTTAATCATGCAAATGCTTATTTACCGATTTGCAAAGAAAAACATCCATAAATATACAAAAATAAAGTGGTTTCATATGTGGCTACATATGAATATGAAAAAAGGTCCGAGATTAGATTTTTTTGATTTTGTAATTATAGTACTCGTATGTATCGTATGGAAAATATGGCTGCTTCCCTTTATATAATACACATACTAATCATTTTCTCTTTTATCATAAAATAACGAAAAGAACCTGTCTTGTGGCAGGTTCTTTTCGTTATAGTAATAGTTGTTAAAAACGTGCAACGCCTTTTTATTAATTCTTTCGTATTTTCATGTTAAATCTTTAATAGCAGGACTTCTAAAAAATAGTTATTGTATCATAAAGTGGAATACTGAAATTAAGTTTTTCAAGAATGAGTAATTTGTATGCCACAATTTAACTGTTGATTAAGGGAATATTAAGACAATACATTTATGATAGAAACAAGTATGCAGACGAAATATGTAATATATGTTATTTTAATAGAAATAGTTCTTTCGATGCGAGGGAAATTAAGACATAGAAACGAGGGAATGAATTGAAGTATGGTTCTACACTTTTTCATCTTCCAAAAAGAAATATATTAATTTCTAGCATTATAAGTAGTATGGTGACTTTATTAGTAATAACTATGCTGTTTATGATTTTAAAGGTTTTTAATTTAGATATGATGAAAGATCATTTAAATCAAAAGCTTGTTTTAAGTGTTATGATGATTTTCATATGGGGCATAACGTTTTATATTACGCATTTCAATAAAAAAGAGATGTCTATACTTAGAGCATCCCTGCGAGTGCATTTTATATTACTTTTACTAGCTCATACAGTAGCGTTATTTTATATTGTCATGCAAGTTAATATGATTTTCATAGAGGCAATGAATTGGATTTACTTTTATAATATGCAGTTTATATTAAGTTTTGTAGTAATTTATGCAATATATATTCTTGTATATAATTTAATAGGTAAGGTTTTTCTAAGTATGGTTTTAACGAGCTGTACGTTAGTCATTTTAGGTATTGTGAATTATTTAAAGCTTATTTTCAGAGGCGATCCGTTATATCCTTCTGATTTCACACAAATTACGCATATGCAATCTGTTATACCGATGGTGATGGACTATTTTAGCTGGAGCTATATTTTTGTCATTATCTTAAGTATCGTAGCTTGTATTGTAGCAGGGATATATATGAGAAGATATATTCAAAATGTAAAGATTCATCTAGGAATAAGAACCTTATTAGTAGTAGGATCTATTTTTGTTCTATATGCGTACGGTAATTTTGCGAATACATTTATGAATAAAGTATTTCAAAAATCAGGTGTAGATTTTGTTTTGTGGAATCAAAATGAGAACTATGCTTCAAATGGTTTTGTACTAGGGTTTATTAGCAATTTAGATACAACAGTTATGGAAAAACCAAAAAATTATTCTAAAGAAAATATGCTTCAAATAGCAAACGATATAAAAAAACAATATAGTGGAAATATAGGGAATGAAAAGAAAAAAGAGAAACCGAATATTATTTTTGTAATGAGTGAATCGTTTTGGGATCCGACGAAAGTAACTAACCTTTCTTTTAGTGAAGATCCTGTACCAAATTTACATCATTATATAGAAAACTTTCCTGGTGGACAAACTATTTCTCCTACATTTGGGGGAAATACGGCGAACGTTGAATTTGAGGCATTAACGAGTTATTCGATGAGTTTGTTAAAGCCAGGTTCTATACCATATCAGCAGGTCATTACAAATAAGAAAGAAATTCCATCAATCCCTACGGCGTTGAAGAAAGAAGGTTATTACACAAGTGCAATTCATTCATTTGGTCGCACATTCTTTAAACGTGACGATGTATATAAGGTGTTAGGGTTTGATAAGTTTAATGCAGATGACACGATGAAAAATGTGGATATTGATGGAGATTATATTAGTGATTTAGCGATGAGTAAAGAGATAATTGCTGAGTTAGAGGAACAAAAACAGCCAACATTTATTCATGCAGTTACGATGCAAAATCATTTTCCATTTACAGAGGGCCGATTTGGTGAAAACCTAATAGAAATTACCGGTCTAGAAAATGAAGAATCAAAGGGAGAATTAGAGACGTATACAGAGGGATTAAGACGTTCAGATGAGGCTCTTCAATATTTAATAGAGCAACTAGATAATTTAGATAGACCTACATTATTAGTATTCTTTGGAGATCATCTTCCATCATTAGGAACAAATAAATCTTTTTATAAAGAAAATGGGTATATAACGAATGAAAAAACACCGAGCGAACGTTTAGCGATGGCGCAAACTCCGTTATTAATGTATGCAAACTTTGATATGCCAAATGATAATTTAGGTTTAGTAAGCCCAATTCATTTTTCTAATCTTATTTTTGATTATGCAGGATTAAATAAATCCTTATTTTATCAATTTTTATCGGAACTTTACAAGGAAATACCAGTGCTTAGAGATGAATTAAAAGTTGATAAAAATGGAGAAGTAATCAATGATTTAACAAAGAAACAAAAAGAAATGTTAGAGCAATATAAAATGCTTCAATATGATTTACTCGTTGGAAATCAATATAGTAAAGATATTCTCTTTAAATAAAAGAAACAAAAAGAACTTGTATAACGATACAAGTTCTTTTTTCATAGTATTTAACGGGGTAACCAGACAAGCTGGGTTTAGGGAGTATTACTTGTACATTTAGTATATATGAAAATATAATCGTTTTATTTGTGTATTTGTGAGAAATGTGTGAATTTTATGTTTTATAAAAACGATTATATTAACTTTCGTTCTTGTATTGCAGTTGTTATGTCTGTAAAAATTTTATCAGTTCTTTATTTAATTCATCCGCTTGATCGATTGGTGAACCATGACCACTATTTGTAAGAGCATGTAACTGAGAATTTTTAATTCGTTGTTGCGTAAGTTCAGCACTTTTGTAAGGAATTAGTTGGTCGTGAACGCCGTGGAAGATTTTTGTTGGGACGTTAATTTTATTTAAATCTTTCGTTACATCTTCATTTGCAGCTGCTTGTAAAATTTTGATAAGGGCATAAGAAGCGGACTGCATACCGAGATAAGAAAACCATTCAAGGGTTGCAGCTCCTAAGTTTCTATTGAAAAAGGATAAAGATACATCATTTAAAAATTTTGGTAAATTAGCATACATTTGATTAATGAGAGCATCTGCTTGTTCTTTCGGTACACCGTAAGGGGACTCTTGATTTTTAACGAAAGAGGGAGAGACAGCGTCAATTAATGCGAGCTTAGAAATGCGGCGCCCATTATAGCGAGACATATATCGAATAGAAAGAGCACCACCAACTGAGAAACCGACTAATGTAGCGTTCTCTACTTGGAGTGCTTCTAGAACAATTGCGATATCATCGGCTAATCGATCATACGTGTAACCAGTCCATGGCTTATCAGATTGTCCATTCCCTCGTATATCCATGGCGATACAGCGAAAGCCATGCTCTGGTAAAACATTGAGTTGATATTGATACATTTGATGATTTAAAGGCCATCCGTGAACGAAGAAAACAGTCTTACTACCTGGACCAGGATTAACGTCTTGCACAAAAATATGCACATCTTTCTCGACAGTAACAAACATAAATTTCCCCCTATTTTATGAATATGCTCTATCCCAAAAGCGTTGTTTTGTCATAGCTTTAATAAATTCATTTGCTAGTCGCGTAGGGTCTTGTTCTATTAAAACACCAGGCTTTCCTTCGATATTTAAAGATTGAATAATAGAAGAGCTGTTTTGGAAGGAGCCAATCGGCTTAAAGTGATTATATGATTCTACGACAAATGAACTTGCTTTGTTAAGAAAATGATCATCCATCTTTCCGCCAATAAGAAGTAATCCATCATAAAGGAGTGGTGAGCCTGTTAAGAAAGTATCATTTACTTCCCACTGTCCATTTGGCGTTCCCTGCACTATGCCTAATCGTTCGGAAACGATCACTGGTTGAAGACCTACTTGTTTGAACTGATTTATTATATATTGTGCGCTTGGTCCATCATATCCATTTGCAACAATGACACCTACTCGTAATGTATTAGGACTAAAGGTTGTATTTGCCATACTTAGTGCTGGAGATGATTTTGTAACGTTGGATTCTTGCACATTTGGGACTTTTGCTCCGAGAGCTTCTGCAACTAAAGTAGCCAATTCTGTACTAATATGTCCAATCATATCCACGACTTGTTGGCGGACAGATTTACTTTTGACTTTTCCTAATTCAAAGGAGAAAGCCTGCATAATATGGATTTTTTCGACGTGACTCATACTATTCCAAAATAAACGAGCTTGAGAGAAGTGGTCTTTGAAGCTAGCAGCAGTTTCCCTTGTTTTATGACCAGATACAGTAGAAGGATATGTAACGAATCCCCCCTTTGTTCCAGGTACAGTATAAGGAGAATTATTTGCTAAGGAATTGTTATGGTAGGCAACTTTTCCTTTGTCGATTATATATTTAGACGCACCATCTCTTTGGTTGTTATGAAATGGGCATATTGGACGGTTAATCGGTAGTTCTTGATAATTTGTACCAACGCGTGCTAATTGTGTGTCTGTATAAGAAAAGAGTCTACCTTGTAAGAGAGGGTCATTGGTAAAGTCAATACCACGGACGATACTTCCAGGGTGTAGTGCCACTTGTTCAGTTTCAGCAAATACATTATCTACATTGCGATTTAAGGTCATTTTCCCAATGATTTTAACGGGAAAATCTTCTTCAGGCCAAATTTTCGTTGCATCTAATATATCGAAGTCGTATTTAAATTCGTCCTCTTCTTCTAAAATTTGAATGCCAAGTTCGTACTCAGGATAGTTTCCAGCATTAATATTTTCCCACAAATCACGGCGATGGTAATCTGGGTCAGCACCACCTAGTTTTTGTGCTTCATCCCAAATTAACGAATGAACGCCAAGCTTTGGCTTCCAGTGGAATTTCACGAATCGTGACTTTCCATTTTTATTAACTAGACGAAATGTATGAACGCCAAATCCTTGCATCATTCGAAAGCTTCTTGGAATTGCACGATCGGACATAATCCACATCATCATTGCAGCTGATTCTTGATTGTTGGCGATGAAGTCCCAAAAAGTATCATGTGCTGTTTGACCCTGTGGAATTTCATTATGTGGCTCTGGTTTAAGGGCGTGAATAAGATCAGGAAATTTAATGCCATCTTGAATAAAGAAAATGGGAATATTATTTCCTACTAAATCAAAATTTCCTTCTTCTGTATAAAATTTAACGGCGAATCCTCTTACATCTCGATTCGTTTCATTTGCTCCTTTTGATCCAGCTACTTCAGAGAAACGAATAAAAAGCGGTGTTTTTTTTGAAGGGTCTTGTAGAAAGTGGGCCATTGTTAGCTCTTCTAAAGATTCATATAACTCAAAAATGCCATGTGCTCCGTATCCTCGTGCGTGAACGACTCGTTCTGGAATTCGTTCACGGTCAAAGTGAGAAAGTTTTTCTCGCATAAGGAAATCTTCTAGAAGGGTAGGGCCACGATCACTGGCAGTTAAAGAGTTTTCATCATTTGAAATTTTAACACCTGTATTTGTTGTCATCTCCTTTCCTTCATTTTCACGCGCGAAAGATTGGAGTTGTTCTGTCTTTTTATTTTTTTTGCCGTCCATAAAAAACACCTCCCATAATATACGTATTATTGTTTATGTTTTTTATGCTTGTATATAGCATGAAGATGTTGCGTCGTTGGGATGATTTTCCTCAAATGTTCGATTTATCTTTGTTTGTCTGTGAAAATCATTTATTATAATAAATGGTATTCTTCGAGATATTATTTTGAAGGGGTGTTGAAGTGAAAGAAAGTTTTCTATCATATAAAGAAGAAGAAAAGAATGCAAAAATCCTTTTATGGGTGTTATATGTCATTGTTATTGTATATCAAATTTTCTATGCAATCGTATTAGACGATAAATCAATAATGGATAAGGGATACAACATAGTATGGCAAGTTATTTGCGGAGTAGCAATACTGTGCGTGAATATATATTTAATGAAAAAAGAGAAGGCAAACCTTGTTAAATATGCATGGATATTTGCATACATAGGGATAGAAATCGCTAATATACTTTCATATATTTTTTATAATAAGGCGGCGTTTGATGCGACAAATATAATAGAAATTATTCTCATTTTCTTTGTACCCATATTTTTAAATAAAAAATTTTATGTGATTTTACTTTCTTCTATTGTAGGAAAATATTTAATTTATTTATTTGTATTAGAGGAAGTAAAAGCATTTATGTATCTTATTATGTATACACTTATGCTAATTGCGGCGTATATCATTTTAAACCGATTTTTACAATATCTTTCAGCTGTAAAGGAAAGTATTGCGATTGCTAGCGAATCACAGAAATTAGCAGTAATCGGAAAAATGGCAGCGACGGTTGGACATGAAATTAAAAATCCACTCGCTTCATTAAAAGGATTTACGCAATTACAACGAGAGAAGCATGAAGAGGATCCTATTTATAAACGTATGATTTTTGAAATAGAAAATATGAATAATATGATAAGTGAGTTAATGGAAGTTGCTACATGCAAACCTTCTATTTATAAGAAACATGATGTAGGAAAAATTGTATTACAAGTAATAACAAGTCTTCGCGAAAAAATGAATGAATTAAACGTACAGTTTATTTCTAATGTGGAAGAAAAAATAATAGAAGTTGAATGTGATGAACGAAAAATAAGAGGAGTCTTTTTATATACGATAAAAAATGCTTTAGAGGCAATGGAACAAGATGGCATATTACATGTAAGATTAGAAAATAAAGGGAAAGAGTATGTAATGATCAGCGTGATTGATAATGGTCATGGTATTAAGCAAGAAAACTTAATTCGTGTTACAGAGGCCTTTTATACAACGAAACAAGATAAAATTGGTCTGGGACTTACGGTAGCGAATCGAATTGTCGCCGAGCACCTTGGTGAGCTGCATATTTCAAGTGAAAGAGATACTGGAACGAGAATAGACATCATTCTCCCAAAGAAGTGTGGAAATACTGAAATCCAAGTGGAAGAAAAGCTAGGAGTTACCATATGAATAAAGGCTATATATTTAAAAACGAAGAAATAAAGGCGCTGAAAGCATTTTTAAGTTTATTTTTCATTATATTTTTTGTATATGATCTTGCTTATGAATTTATCGTACCGTTAATCGGTGGAGAGCAAGAAGGTGTAGGTGAGTTTGAAGATGGTTTAGGTTTATGGCTTTACTTTTTGATGGTGGTATTGTTTTGCGTTGGGATATACTTTATGAAATGGAAGAATGCTTTTGCGGTAAAGTATATTATTCTAATTGGCTATAATGTATTAGATTTTATCCATAACATTATGATTTATTATGGTAGCGATGCAGAATTTGACGGTGGAAATATAGTAGAAGGATTTTTTATTTTGTTTGCACCAATCTTTGTGAATAAAAGATATTTCTGGTTAATTCCAGCGATACTTGTCGGAAAGTATGCTCTTACAGGAATCATTATTCAATCTTCTCTCGTTTTAATCCCAATGGCATTATATAGCGTATTTACTATCATATGTTGGATTATATTTTTGAGGGTTCAGTCTTATGTTCGTACGCTTGAGATGATGGACAAAGAAATAAAACAGACAGAAAAACTAGCAGCTGTTGGAAAGATGGCAACGGTTATTGGTTATAAGATTAGAAGACCTTTAGCAAACTTAAAAAAACTTGTGAATAAACAAGCAGACAAGCATCCAGAGGATAAAATTTATAGTGATATTATGAAACAAGAAGTAGATCGGATTCATATAATTGCTACAGAACTTAGTGGATTTGAGAAATCTAAATCACTAGAATCAGAAACTCATAACATACAAGAAATTATCTCTTATGTTATTCGAGTTATGGAAAAGCCTGCTTTAAAACAAGGAGTCTACATACAAGGTATTTACAGTAAAGACTTACCATCAATTACATGTGATGAAAAACGATTAAAACAGGTCTTTTTTAATTTAATTAAAAATGCAATTGAAGCAATGTCAGTTGGCGGAACAATTACGATTAAAGTTACTGTAAAAGATGGAATCATCATTCAAGTGAAAGATGAGGGATGCGGCATTCCGAAAGATAAAATTCCAAAGTTAAATGAAGCCTTTTATACAACGAAAGAAACAGGAACTGGTCTAGGTTTAGTAGTTACAGAAAAAATTATTAAAGACCACAACGGTAAAATGAGTTTTGAAAGTGAAGTTGGGGTTGGAACGACGGTTGAGGTTATGTTACCACTGCATTAAATAGAAAAAACATCACTTCCAAATAAGTGATGTTTTTCTATTTTATCTTGCTATTTGTGGATAGTAAAAATCTCATTTTATCGATAAAGAATGTATGATGTATTTCTAAGATCAAAATGTTTTTTTTAGTTTTTATTATGGATTTTCCAGCAAAAAATTTAGACTATAAAAATTAATTGTTTTTTTCTAAAAAAACTATTTTCTTTTTTGGGTTTTAATGGTATATTCAAAACACGATAAATAAATACCTATTTTTGGCACACTATTCGAAAGGATAGGTCGCAAAGCTAAGAGTCTAAAGTAATGAAAATTACTATGATAGTCTGGTTGCAGTTTGGATTTTCACACATAGTTGTATGTATGAAAATCGAAGAGGCAACCGGATTTTTTATTGTCCTAAAAAGAAAAAAAATGGGCACACTATTCGAAAGGATAGGTCGCAAAGCTAAGAGTCTAAGGTAATGAAAATTACTATGATAGTCTGGTTGCAGTTTGGATTTTTACACATAGTTGTATGTATGAAAATCGAAGAGGCAACCAGATTTTTTATTGTCTCAAAAAGAAAAAATAAATGGGCACACTGTTCGAAAGGATAGGTCGCAAAGCTAAGAGTCTAAGGTAATGAAAATTACTATGATAGTCTGGTTGCAGTTTGGATTTTCACACATGTTGTGATGTATGAAAATCGAAAAGGCAACCAGGCTTTTTATTTTCTAGGAATACACATTATGATTGTAAATTTAGCTGAATAATAAATTTAATGTTCGAAATATTCAGTTCATAAGAAGTGAGGGAGGGAAGTACATTGCAAAATCAAATAGGTAAATTTGGGCGTATACTTCTCGCTGGAGGAATATTATTTACGCAAGTTGGTGTGCTAGATTACTCTGCAACGAAAGTTTATGCGGTTACAAACGACGAGCAAGGACGTTTTATCGTTCATATGGATAAAGAAGAAATAAAAGTTGATGAAAATGTAGTATTAAAGATTACAAATACAAATAAACAAGATGCTAATATCGAGCTGAAATTATCTAATGAACAGCTGTTCAATGAAGCAGAAACGAAAAAAATGAACGAAAACAATAAAGCGATTCAAAACATTTCAGTAACAGAAGATCACATTGTAAAAATTGAAAAGAATGAACAAAGTAATTTTATCGGTGACGTATATGTAGTCATTCAAATGAAAAAAGCTGGAGAGTACAAATTTGAACCGATAGTGAAGTTTGAAGGGAATGAAAAGAAAATTGAATCTCCTTCTCTACATGTTGTAGAGAAAAAAGAGGCTTTAAATGTAGCCATTTCTGATGAAAATCCAAAGGCTTCAGAGGAAGTTATGAGAAAAGAAATAAGTGAAAAAGTGAAAGTATCGGAAGAAAATAAAAAACAAGAAATAAATTCTACTAATGCTGAAGTTCCAAAAGAAACGAAGACTTTAGCGAAAGAAAAGGTTAATGAAGAACTCGTACCAAAGGAAAATGAATTAAAAGAGAGCAATAGGATAAACGAAAATAATCAGGAATTACCTGCTATTCAAGCTGAGAAGGTATTAAAGAGCCAATCTCTACTAGCTGCTAGTCCTGTTACAAGTATTCTTAAATATCCAAATGTAAAGGTAATAAATAATAGAACAGGTGAAGGGCCTTCGATCTCGGGTAAATATGCTTTTAGATTTGTTTGGAGCCCACAAGTAACATATGAGGTAAAGGGTAGTAGCAATGACAGAACTGGTCAAAGTCAATATACATTTAGAAATTCAAATAGAGAACAGTACGTATTAGTAAAAAAAGCTGGTGAATATCAAGGGAAATGGATTGATGTCCGTATTAATATTCACTCTATGACAGCTTCATCTGTAGATGTTAAAACACCAATAACTAAAGGTGATGCAAAAAACTTTTTACAATTATATGGGAACGGAAGGTCAGGACAAACTTATAATGCTTCCTTTGAATTTTATGAACACGGAACAAGTAAAAAAGTACCATTAACGGCAATGTGGAATTTCAAAAGGATAAATAGTTATAAAAATGTAACGTTACGTAATGATGGTAGTCATTTAACGAATTTATACGTGTATGATACGAGTTCAATTAGGTATCAAGACAAAGGGAATAATAAAATCGAGTTTTCTGGCACAGCAGGTCCAGTAGCTACTCCAGAAGCAGATATGACAATTACATTTGATAATTTAACAGAATTACCGCTAGAAGTTAGATTAAATGCTTCAGGTGTTAATGTATCATACGACCAATTAGCGATTGCACAAATTGAAATTCCAGCTCCAAGTGTAATAGGAGATATTGTGGAAGATAATTCCCGTCAACTTTCTTATAAGGTATATCAAAATATGCCTGCTCAATCGAAAGAGATTCACTATGCGAAATCTTTTGTATTAGAAAGTGAAGTGAATAAGGATTTTACTGTGAATGATGTTTCCATTCAAGATGTGGAGAGTGGAGATGATGTAAGTAGCTTCTTTGATATTAGCAGGACAAACAATAAAGTCACTGCGGTTGCGAAAGTAAATGCGCTAAAAACAGAAGAATTCAACGGGAAAATTTATGAAATGACAATTACAGGTTCTCCTGTAAAAGGTGCTAATGTAATGAAATATTACAAAGATGGTTATCTTGAAATACCGGTGTCAGCTAAAAATTATTTAGATGGCGATAAGAATGGACAAGATAGTAATCGAGATGGAATCGCAAAAATAAGGTATAAAGGTATTCCAACTGGGAAACCAGTCCCACAAAAAGTAGTGCAAGGAACAGATTTAACAAAAATGGATATTTCTAAATTTGTGACAGATTTATCTGTAGATACAAATTTGGATGTAGATAAACCAATATCAGTAGTGAAGTTAATCAATATTCCAGATACCAAAACAATAGGGAATCATACTGTAACGGTTGTAATTGAAACGAAGCAAGGTGTACAAGCGGAGATTCAAGTGCCGGTTACTGTCGTTGATGGGACTTTAAAGTTAGTAGACGTACCAAAAGAAATTACATTTGGAGATTTAACAATTCCATCGAAAACAACGACATACGCACCGAAGACGATTTCAAATCCTTTAAAGGTAACCGATGATCGTGTTAAAAAGCAAAAATGGAGTGTATATGTAAAGGAAATCACACCATTAACTTCAGCACAAAATGACACATTGACAGGAGCATTGATTTACAAACGAAATGGAAAGGATACACCTTTAAGTACTTCTAGTATAGAAGCATTCTCGTATACTTCTAAAAACGACGAGGAGGTTTCACTAAATTGGAAGGAAAACGAAGGAATTCATTTACAAGTAAAACCAGGGCCGAATGTCAAAGCAAATACTAAATATGCTGGACAGCTAGAATGGACATTAACCGATGCTCCTCTCTAAAAATATATGAAATATATAAATTTTAGAAAGGAGAGAGTAATGAAAAAAATAGTTGGTATTATCGTTTCCACAGTTATATGTGTGCCGTTTCTTATGGCAAATGTAGTAACGGCTACAAGTACGAATTCAAAAGCGGGTATTACATTTTCGAATAGCTATACACCAAATACATCAACTGATCCGACAAAGATAAATATAAAAAAAGAGACAGTTGATAAAAATAAAAATGGAGATAAATATTTACCGAAAACAGGAGGCCAGACACGGGACTTCAAACAATATATAGGATTGTTTTCGATTGTTTTATCTCTATATGTATTCAAAAGAATTAGGGGGAAGCAAGTGTATTCAAAATAAAAAATAGATGAAAACAGAGAAAAGGGGAAGGTACATATGAAACTAGCAAAATTAGCATTAATCGGTGCAGTATCATTAACATCAGTTGCAGCAGTAGGAACTTCAGCATTTGCGGAAGAGAAAGCAAATATGAAATCAAAAACAGATGTAACGTTTATTGAAGATACAAGCACAACAGATCCAAACAATCCAGAAAATCCAAATGAAAAAGTTACACCAGAGAACCCTGGTGACCATGAAATAGGAACAAAAGGTCCATTAAGTATTAACTACGTTTCTAACTTACACTTCGGCGAGCAAGTTATCTCTGGTAATGATCAAACGTACTTTGCAAAATTGGATAAAGTGAAACAAGGGAGCAAAACAGTTGAAGTACCTAACTTCGTATCTGTAACAGATAACCGTGGTACAAATGCAGGATGGAAATTGAAAGTAAAGCAAAATGCACAATTTAAAAGTGGTAATAGTGAGTTAACAAATGCAGCTTTAAGCTTAAGTAACCCAGCTGTAAATTCTGTAACTGATGCACAATATGCACCTACAACATTTAAAAATAAAGTAACGCTAGCTCCAGGTGGAGATGCGGTGGAAATTACTACTGCCGCAAAGAATAAAGGTATGGGTGATTGGACGACTGCATTCGGTAAAGGAACAGAACAAGGTAAAAAGAGTGTGAGCTTATTCGTACCAGGTACGACAGCGAAAGAAAAAGGTGCGAAATATTCAGCTGAGTTAACTTGGACTTTAGAAGATACACCAAACTAAGCTTATACAAGATTGAAAATTAAGAATGACTGAATTTTAAAAATGATCATAAAGGGGTATAAAACTATGAAATTAGCAAAAATAGCATTAATTGGAGCGGTAACATTATCATCAGTATCAGTAGGAACGTCTGCATTTGCAGCTGAGAAAGATGGCGGGAAATTAGACTCAAAAGCATTCATTAAATTCGAGAAAAATACAGATAAAATTGATGTTGTTAATCCAGAGAATCCAGATGAAACTGTAGATCCAGTTGATCCGGATAAAAAAGGTACAGATGGTCCACTAAGTATTGATTATGTATCTAACTTCAACTTTAAAACACAAAAAGCATCAGGGAATAACGAAATCTACTTTGCAGAATTAGATAAAGTAAAGAAAAAAGTAGACGGTTCTGTAATTGACGTGCCGAACTACGTTCAAGTAACAGATAATCGTGGTACAAATGCTGGATGGCATTTAACAGTAAAACAAAATGGTCAATTCAAAACTGCAGATGATAAAGCGTTGGATGGCGCGGCATTAACATTAAAAAATTCAGCTTTGAAATCAAATGCAGGTAGCGACGCACCAACAGCAGAACAATCTATCACATTAAATCCAAGTGGTGCAGCATCTGATTTAATCGATGCAAAAGAAAACCAAGGTATGGGTACATGGGTAAATACGTTTGGTAAAGATGCAACAGAAGCGAAACAAAGCGTAGAGTTATCTGTACCAGGTAAAACGAAAAAAGAACAAACACAATACACAACTTCACTAACTTGGGAACTAACAGACGCTCCTATGTAAGTAAGAGGAATTTTAAGATAAAAGAGGAAAATGAGAAGAGATAAGGGAATGGCTTTAACCTTGTCTCTTTCTTGTCTATAAAATGGATATGAAGGGGATTACATAAGAGATGGTAAAAAAACTATTTACTAGCTTACTATTAATTACATTCTTCATGGTAAACGCTTTTTCAGTATATGCAGCTGAAATGAAATTCGCTGTGACAGCAGTTATACCAGAAAATCAAATTGATAAAAATCAAACGTATTTTGATTTGAAAATGCAACCTGGACAAAAGCAAACAATTCAAGTCCAAATGAAAAATGATACGAATAAAGAAGTTGTGGTAGAATCGTTTGCTAATACAGCAATTACGAATAGCAATGGTATTACAGATTATAGTACAGTAGAACCAAAAACGGATTCTACTTTGAAATATCCGTTTTCTAAAATTGCTAAAATGCCAAAAGAAACGAAAGTCCCAGCTAACAGCATAGTGACAGTTGATATAAACCTAGAAATGCCAAATGAGTCGTTTGATGGTGTTATTTTAGGTGGTTTATACTTTAAAGAAAAAGAAGATGAGAATGCAAAGAAAAAAGATGAAGGTGTGCAAATTGAAAATAAATATGCATACGCAATTGGTGTTGTTTTAAAAGAAACAGATGCTGAAGTAAAACCAGACATGAAATTAAACGAAGTAAAGCCAACACAAATTAACGGGCGTAACGTTGTTACTACAAATTTACAAAACGTAAAGCCAGCAATGTTAAAAAATTTAAGTGTTGATGCAAAGGTATATAAAGAAAAAGGTACAGACATTTTATTTGAAGCGAAAAAAGAAAAGTTAAGAATGGCGCCAAACTCAAACTTTGATTACGCTATTAGCTGGGAAAACAAAGCATTTGATCCAGGAACGTACCGAGTAGAAGTGAAAGCCACTGATGGCGATCAAAAATGGGAATGGACGAAGAAATTTACAATTGAAGGAAAGACAGCTGATAAGTTAAATGATACAGCAGTAGAAGCGAAAAAAGACTACACACTATATTACATTATCGGCGGAGTACTACTGTTAATTATATTATTAGTTCTTGTATTCTTCTTAGGTAGACGTTCTAAAAAAGAGGACGATAACGAAAAATAATATATTGATAGTGTAAAAAGAAATTAATGGATGTTTTACTACGAAAAATATATAATGGCTTTGTCTGTTATTTGTTGTAGTTCATTTATATTTCTATTTGTTGACCCGAATCTCGGGTCTTTTTTTATGAAATGAATTGCTATATGTTAGTAATTAGAAAAACAGAATATACAGCACTTGCAGTATGAATATAAAGAGCGGTTGTATCCTCTCACAAAAATAGGTTTCCAGCTGTAATACTGGTAGCACCAGTAAAGTCGGTGCTACCAGTAGGTTCATTTTTCGGCACAACGAAAGCATTTACGTAGGTACATGTGCTTTCTCATTTATCTATTTTTTTGTGGTCGGTTGTATTGTGTATATAAATTAAAAAAATGATAGTGTTAGAGCCACCATTTCTCCTGCGGAAGCAAAATAACATCCACATCAAAATTCTCTTTAAACCAATCATACATCAATGTCTCTTTCACTAAATATTCAGAGGCAGAGTGTGATACCCCAATTAGAGACATATTCGTTTCTTTTACATAATCCATAATGAGAGAGTATTTATGTCGGCCGTAATCATTGTCGATATGGCAATGGATTTCTCCTGTAATATATGCTTCAGCACCTTTTTCTTCTGCTTCCTTCATTAAAGATACAACATCGCCACATCCAGCGATAATTGCGATTTTTTTGATGGAATCATGTCGTTTACCTTCGAAGTCTGTGTAAGGAATCTGGAAGAGTTGTTTTAGATGTTTTTGGAGTGCTTCTGTTGATGTTTCATCTATTTCACAAATAAGGCCAATTGGTTCTTGTTCTGGACCTCCATATGCAAAGTCGTCCACTACAGTAGCGTTTAATGCTTTTGCAATTGAAATACTCGTTCCATGTGTTTGATGAAAATCCATTGGTACGTGACATGTATATATAGAAAGTTGTTTTTCTTTTATTCCTTGCAAATATTTTTCAGGAATTGGTATGAAACCGCGGCCTGATCTTCCAATTGGATCACCGCACTCCATTACAAGGGGATGGTGCATAAAGAGTAAATCACCGGGTGTGGATTGTGAAATGAATGTTTCAAGAACGTCATCTGTAGGGAATACAGCTAAAAATACTTTGTTTACATTTTCAGATCCGTGCATCATAAGGCCGTTAAATAAATCTACAAAATTTGCTTCGAAAAATTGTTGCCAAGGAAATTTGATAGGATCATATACGGCTGGGATAAATCGACTAAAGGCGCTATCTTTTCCGTATTTTTCAATTTGAAATAAGTGATCGAGTGATTGCTCTATTTTTTTTAAGGCTGGCATGTTTAAAAATCCTCCTTAAGATGATTCTTGCTTTATGAGTTGTTTATATTCTTCGTAGCAAAATAAGAAGCGGATAGGAAACAAATAAAACCTAGAATCCAGCTAATAGAAGGAGAATAGGGAAGTACATGCTGTAATAGCATTCCGCTAGAAATGAAGAAAATACTAAATAGACCTAATAACATAGGATAGCGTTGTAGTTTGAACACAGATAGTAAACATCCTTTCTCCTGCATGAACTACTCATAAAAGCTCGATTGCTGAAACTTTATCACATATATTGTATATTAGTCTTAATTTTCTGTATATAACTTTTAAGAAAAATGGTGATACAATATATGAATGATAAGAGAAGAGAGGATGAAGATTAACATATGTACGTTACTGTAACAGAAGCAGCATATAAAAAGATTATGGATACGATTCCAAGTGAAGCGAAATATATAAAGTTATTTTACGATAATGAGGGTTGCGGTTGTGTTATGAGCGGAATCATCGATTTAGTAGCTGTAGCAGAGAAAGATGAGCGCGATGTGGATATTGAATCAAGCACAATGAATTTTATCGCTGATCGTACAAAGCTTGTATTTATGGACGATAAGTTAACGGTTGATTGGCATGAAGGTGGAGGAACTTTTCAGTTGAAGAGCCCAAGCCAGTTTTATAATCCAAATATGAAATTACACGTTCGAGTATAGTAAAGGAAATGTGAGTCCAAAATGTATTTTGGACTCACATTTTTTTATTTTATAAGTCGCTATTATTGTCGATATATTGAAAAAATCGCTGATATAAATGGAGTTGCGCCGATATATTCAGAAAATCGCCGATATAATTTCATTTACCAAAACGTCCCAATAGTAAAAAGGTTTTTTCACATAATGAAATGTACATGTGATTGAATTTTCTGTATAATCTTATTTGCGGAGGGGATACGCATGAGAAGATGGGGAATTGAGTTATTAATTTTAAGTGTTGTTATTATTTGGGGGATTAACTATACGATTGCAAAGTATGGATTTTTAGAATTTACAGCAATTGAATTTACTGCACTTCGTATGATGGCGGCGGCACCGCTCCTGTTACTTCTTACCTTTTTTATTGAAAAGTCGGTTTATATGAAGCGAAAGGATATACCTAGATTAATCATTGTTAGCGTTGTAGGTATTGTACTGTATCAAACGTTATTTATGGAAACTGTCAAATATACATCCGCTACAAATGCCTCTTTACTCATTTCTATTTCACCTATTTTTACAACTGTATTTGCGATTTTTCTGAAACAAGAAAATTTTTCTTCTCGAAAGTTAATCGGTTCTATGATTGCTTTTGTTGGTGCAGCATTAGTTTTAGTAGCAGGACATTCACTTACTAGTTCTTTTTATGGCAATGGAATTGGACTTATTACATCAATATGCTGGGGGCTTTATCCTGTTTTAGCAGGACCATTAATTAAAAAATATTCAGCATTACGTGTTACAGCATGGTCTGCATTAGTGGGTGCGATTCCGCTATTATTGTTAAGTGGTCCGCATGTGTTTGTCATGCCATTTCACATTACTCACGGAATGACACAATTTGCTTTACTATATTCTATTTTCTTTGTCACAGTATTTGGTCTAGTAATGTGGTATGTTGGTGTTCAAAAAATTGGGGCGTCACATACGATGGTATATATGTATATAACGCCGCTTGTAGCTGTTTTATTTGCAGCTGTCTGGGCAAATGAATATGTATCGTTTCAACAGATCATCGGTGGAATTATCATTTTTGTCGGTCTATGGTTTGTGAAATCGGAGAAAGTAAAAGTTCATTCTATTGCAGGGGAACCTATATCAAAATAGGAAAACAGATCACCTATGATCTGCTTTCCTATTTTTTTATTTTTGGTAAGAAGATGAGAAATAAGATAGCAGTAATAAGTGGGATTAAGTTTAAAAATGGAATACGGAAGAGTGTAATAAGAATAATACCTGGAAGAAGAACACCGAGGACAGCGTAAAAAATGCTATGGTTTTTCGTGTACCAATACAATGAAAGTCCGATAAGTGCAGGGATAATGAGGTGAATGAGAGCCATTAAAAAATAAATCATTAGACGCCCCCTTTATTTGTGTGCTTATTACATCATATCCGTATGTTCATAGATTGATATCATTTTTTTCATAAATGGACGAAAAAAGTTTGAAAAACCGTCACAAAATATGAGAATATAATGTTTGAAATCTTGTATAATATTATTTTCTAAAAACATTTAAACAACATAAACATACTGTTTATGTTGTTTTTAATTTGAGTGAAATGGATGTAAAGAATATGAATTTGAAAGAAATTTTTTGTCGGATAGATAAGAACGAATGAAGAGAGGTACAGCATGATTAGTATGTCACTAAGATCATTTAAAATCCAATCGTATTATATACTAGGTATTTTGTTACTAGGTTGGATGTTAACACCGTTTTCAGCACACTTTTTAGGCGCTGGAATTGGGCTTATTGTAAGTATGTATTGCGTTTGGCTTTTAGGGAGAAGAATTGAGAAGCTTGGAGATAGTATTGTAAAGAAGACGAAAGCACCGACACTCGGTATGTTTAACCGTTTTGCAGCTGCCATTTTGGGTGCTATTATTATGTACGAAATTGAGCACCACATGGTTATGTGGGCATTTGCAGTAGGGATTATGGGTGGTTATTTCTTAATCGTTGTGAATTTAGGATACTATAGCATGAAAGATGAGAAAGAACTAACAAAGAGCTAAAAGAGATAAAAAGATAAAAGACTTCTTTTTAGATGGAATAGATGATCCAGCCACGAATAGAAGCGGTCAGGGCCTTTTTTAACCCCATACGATGTGAAACCCGAGAGATGTAGCGAGTAGGGATATAATGTATATATTCGAAGCTGTAATTTTATAATCTAGGTCACAGATGAAGAGATTAGCATTTCACTTTATATAAGATATAGAAAGAAGCTTACGTTTTCACGTAAGCTTCTTTTTTATGTAAGTGTGTGTAACCGTTAAGCCGCATTGGGTTTTGTCGGTGAGTACGCGAAACTTTACGGTTACACGACACTTATTCATATGAGTAAAGGGTTATTCCAACAGAAAGTTTTAATTTAAGCGATTGGACCGCCTAAGTTAATAATATCTTCAGAAACGCTTTCGAACTTTTTGAAGTTCTCTTTGAATTCATTTGCAAGCTCGATTGCTTTTGCTTTGTAAGCAGCTTTATCAGCCCAAGTTTGTTCAGGCATTAACACTTCGTCAGGTACACCTGGTACGTGAAGTGGAACTTCAAGACCGAAGATGTCATGTTTAGCTGTTTCAGTTTTTGCAAGTTCGCCGCTTAATGCTGCTTGAATCATTGCACGAGTATAACCCAAGTTCATACGTTTACCAACTCCGTACTCGCCGCCAGTCCAGCCAGTGTTTACTAGGAATACTTTCGCATCGTGTTTCTCGATTTTTTCACCAAGCATTTCAGCGTAGCGAGATGCATCAAGTGGTAAGAATGGTGAACCGAAGCAAGTTGAGAATGTAGCTTGCGGAGATGTAACGCCGCGCTCTGTTCCTGCTAGTTTACTAGTGTAACCACTTAAGAAATGATACATAGCTTGCTCTTTTGATAACTTACTGATTGGAGGCAATACGCCAGATGCATCAGCAGTTAAGAAAATAATTGTATTTGGGTGTCCAGCAACACTTGGCAGTACGATATTGTCGATCGCATGCATAGGGTATGCAGCACGAGTATTTTCTGTTAAAGTAGTATCGTTGTAGTCGGCGATACGCGTTTGGTCATTAATGATAACGTTTTCTAAAACAGATCCAAATTTGATTGCATCGAAAATTTGTGGTTCTTTCTCGTGAGAAAGGTTTACACATTTTGCATAGCAACCGCCTTCAATATTGAATACACCGTTATCAGACCAACCGTGCTCATCATCACCGATTAATTTACGGTTTGGATCAGCAGATAATGTTGTTTTACCTGTTCCAGATAAACCGAAGAATAGTGCTACGTCGCCTTCTTCACCTACGTTTGCAGAGCAATGCATAGAAAGGATATCTTGTTCAGGTAATAAGAAGTTCATAATAGAGAAGATTGATTTTTTCATTTCTCCAGCGTATTCTGTACCACCAATTAGTACGATACGTTTTTCGAATGAAACCATAATGAATGCCTCAGAGTTTGTACCGTCAACAGCTGGATCAGCTTTGAAATTCGGTGCAGAAACAATTGTGAACTCTGATTCATGAGTTGTTAATTCTTCTTCAGTTGGACGAATGAATAATTGATGTACAAATAAATTGTGCCATGCATATTCGTTAATAACTTGAATTGGTAGGCGGTAATTGCGGTCAGCGCCTGCAAATCCTTTGAAGACGAATAACTCTTCTTTTTCTTTTAAGTATTCTAAAACTTTAGTATATAATTTATTAAAATGTTCTTCAGAAATCGGTTGGTTCACAGCTCCCCAAGCAATTTTGTCAGCAACCGATGCTTCTTTCACAATAAATTTATCTTTAGGAGAACGTCCTGTATATTTTCCAGTTGAAGCAGAAACGGCACCAGTCGAAGTTAATTTCCCTTCATTTCGCATTAATACTTTTTCCACTAATTGCGGAACACTTAGTTGAATCTGTGCATTGCTTCCGTTCAATAATTCGTGTAAACCAATTTGGACATTCACAGTACTCATATTTATATACCATCCTTTTCATTTAATGAAATATTTCTCGTAATCCCCAACAAGAGTATAACACAATTATATAAATAATGTATACTATTTATTTCTTTTTGTTTGTGTGAATGCATTATTTCCCTATTAATATTTCATTTCAGGCGTATTGAGAAAAACTTTCAGGAAAATGTGAATATTAATTGACAAATGAATATCATTTCTTTAGTATAGGTTGGGACGGATACTCTCTTATCCCGAGCTGGCGGAGGGACAGGCCCGATGAAGCCCAGCAACCTCACTTGTATTGATAAATGCAGGTGAATAGGTGCTAAAACCTGTGCGAGGCTACAGGTCTCGAACGATAAGAGCGAAGGGCAAAAAGCAGTATGCAAGTAGCAAATTAAACCTTTCCTCTATGTAAAGTAGGAAAGGTTTTTCTGTATGCTTGTGTGGGAGAATAAATGTATGTCGCAGTTTGTGGCAAATTAAGGATGAGTTCCGTACAATATATACAATTACTGTAGGGAGGTTTACCACATGACAAAAAAACGTCATCTGTTCACATCTGAGTCTGTAACTGAAGGACATCCAGATAAAATTTGTGACCAAATTTCTGATTCAATTTTAGATGCGATCTTATCAAAAGACGCAAATGCACGTGTAGCTTGTGAAACAACTGTAACAACTGGTTTAGTATTGGTAGCGGGGGAAATTACGACTTCTACTTACGTAGATATTCCAAAAATCGTTCGTGAAACAATTCAAGGCATTGGTTACACACGCGCAAAATACGGATTCGATGCAGAAACTTGTGCTGTTTTAACATCTATCGATGAGCAGTCTGCTGACATCGCTATGGGTGTTGACCAAGCGCTAGAAGCACGCGAAGGTCAAATGACTGACGCTGAGATTGAGGCAATTGGTGCAGGAGACCAAGGTTTAATGTTTGGTTTCGCATGTAATGAAACACAAGAGTTAATGCCACTTCCAATCTCGCTTGCTCACAAATTAGCTCGCCGTTTAACTGAAGTACGTAAAGATGATACATTATCATACTTACGTCCAGATGGAAAAACGCAAGTTACAGTTGAGTATGATGAAAATGGTAAACCAGTACGTGTTGATACTATCGTAATTTCTACACAACATCACCCAGATGTTACATGGGAAGAAATCGATCGCGACTTAAAAGAGCACGTAATTAAAGCTGTAGTACCAGCAGAATTAATGGATGGAGAAACGAAATTCTTCATTAATCCAACTGGCCGCTTCGTAATTGGTGGACCACAAGGTGATGCTGGTTTAACAGGACGTAAAATCATCGTTGATACTTACGGTGGATACGCTCGCCACGGTGGCGGTGCATTCTCTGGTAAAGATGCAACAAAAGTTGACCGTTCTGCAGCATATGCAGCTCGTTATGTTGCGAAAAACATCGTAGCAGCTGGTCTTGCTGACAAAGCAGAAGTACAACTTGCATACGCAATCGGTGTAGCACAACCAGTATCAATTTCAGTTGATACATTCGGCACAGGTAAAGTATCTGAAGACGTACTAGTAGAACTAGTTCGTAACAACTTCGATCTTCGCCCAGCTGGTATTATTAAAATGCTAGACTTACGTCGCCCAATTTACAAACAAACAGCAGCTTACGGCCACTTCGGACGTACTGATGTAGATCTTTCATGGGAACGTACAGACAAAGCTGCAGCTTTAAAAGAGCAAGCTGGTCTATAATATATGAAAAAAAGCTTTGCGCGGTGAGCGCAAAGCTTTTTTTATTTCGTTTTACTTACAATTTGAATGCATGATTTGCAATATACTTCGCCTTCTAGCTCAATATACTTTTTCGTATTAGTCATGCCTTTTCATACGTTTGTATTTCCTTTTTACATGATTTACAAAGGGTGGGTTTCTTCTGGAACATATGCAATCAACCTTTCATTTGACGTGCTTTACCTGCGCAAAAGGCACTGCTTAGTAAAAATAGTGTCGCGAATATAATGCTTACTAATGTAGCGTATGGAATTGCACCTTTTAAGGAAAAGCCGACAGTGATTGAAGCGATGAATAAGAGGATGAATGTTGTTGTTAATTTTTTATAAAGTTCCATACTATGTAGACCTCCAATTTATTTTTTAGTACAAGTTTTAAAATTGAATTCTATTATGTAGAAAATATAAAGAGTAGCTAAAGATGTGTAGTCTAGGAGTATAAGAAAGTGCACTTTCCTTTTTGTGGGTTAGTATACTTATATTGTATCATGGCGCATGATTGGCTTCATACATAATTGTGTAAAGATATGTATGATAAAATGAAGAAAAGTCTTTAAGAAAGGAAAGATAAAAAATGAGTGTAACTGAACATAAAAAACAAGCTCCAAAAGAAGTGCGTTGCAAGATTGTTACGATTTCCGATACACGTACGGAAGAAACGGATAAGAGCGGACAACTATTACATGAATTGTTAAAAGAAGCGGGCCATACAGTAACCTCTTATGAAATTGTAAAAGATGATAAAGAAAGTATTCAGCAAGCAGTGTTAGCTGGTTATCATAGGGAAGATGTAGATGTTGTATTAACAAATGGTGGTACTGGTATTACGAAGCGTGATGTAACAATCGAAGCAGTGTCAGCTCTATTAGATAAAGAGATTGTCGGGTTTGGTGAGCTGTTCCGCATGATTAGTTATTTAGAAGATATCGGAAGCAGCGCAATGTTAAGTAGAGCAATTGGCGGTACAATTGGACGCAAAGTAGTTTTCTCGATGCCAGGGTCGAGCGGAGCGGTTCGTCTTGCGATGAATAAATTAATTTTACCGGAATTAGGCCATATTACATTTGAGCTGCATCGCCAATGAGTAAGTGGGCTGGAATTGTATTAGCGGGCGGTATGTCGAGTAGATTTGGTGAGCCAAAAGCGTTAGCGAGCTGGCAAGATAGTACTTTTATTGAGCATATTTTGAAAGAGATGACGAGTGTGCTCCAAGAAGTTGTAGTCATCAGTCATTCTGATATAAAAGAGCGAGTAGAGCAATTCGTACAAGTTCCTGTTATAGAAGATATTCCGCACTATAAAGGAAATGGGCCGCTTGCCGGCATTGTATCAGGAATGGAATACATAGAAGCAGATTGGTATGCTATTATGCCTTGCGATGCGCCAAATGTTTCGCATGAATGGTTTACCATTTTACTGGAGCAAACGAGCAATGAATATGATGCGGTTGTACCTATTATTAATGGAAGAAAACAGCCGCTACTTGCAGCGTATCATAACCGCGTGAAAGAAAAGATTTATGCTTTACTTCAGGAAGCAAAAAGAAGTATGGGGCAGCTTTTATCACAATGTAATGTGAAGTATGTTTCTGGAGAAGATGTACAAGTGAATGCGGGTTGGTTTATAAATGTAAATACGAAAGAAGAATATGTGCAGGCTCAAAAAGACCTTTCAAATGAATGAAAGGTTTTTTTGATATACAGAATTGGGGAACAATTGCTGTATAAAGGTATGTGAGTAAGTTGATTTTAAGGGGAATTCTTAAAATCATTATACAGCAAAAACACTGTATAACCATATATTAATTTTTATGGGTTTTTATTACAAGTCTGTTTAGTTATGTTTATTTTTGCTATAATGAATATGGAAATAAATGATATTTCACCTTATGTATCATTCATTCAACTAAAATTTACAAGTGTGTAATAAACTCCCTTCGTTTTTTGAAGGGAGTTTTTCTGTTCAAGCAAGTAACTCTGATGCGGTATGCTGAATGACTTCTTCATACTGGTTAAGTAAGCCGCGAAAGATCTCATCCCAGCTTTTTGATTTCGCAAAAGATGAAGCTGCTATTCCCATTTGCTCAAGTTTTTCTTCATTTTGCAATAAAGAATAAATGGATGATAGAAATGCATCCACATTTTTAGGGGGACAAAGAATTCCCGTTTTTCCATCTGTAATAATATTTTTAACCCCGCCACTATTTGCACCAATAACAGGTGTACCGCATGCGAGTGATTCAAGTACGACATTTCCGAATGTTTCAGTAGCTGATGGAAATACCATTATGTTAGAACAAGCATATGCTTCAGCTAAATCCCCGCCTTGTAAATAGCCAGTAAAAGTGACATTTGTTTGCGGAACAGCTTCACGCAAATTTGTTGCTAGAGGGCCGTCTCCTGCGATGAGCCAATGAATGTCGTTTCGAGTATGCGATGTTTTAACGATAAGGTTTTGCAACGTATCAATATCTTTTTCAGGAGCAATTCGTCCTACATAGGAAAGAACATACTTCGCTGTAATATTATATTTTTTTCGGAATAGGTCTGTATTGTAAGCTGGATGAAAGAGTGTGCAATCTACACCACGTCCCCAAATGGAGAGGGCCTGAAAGCCTTTATTTTTTAATTGATGTAATGTTTCAGGGGAGGGAACGAAATTTTTTTGCATATGACTATGAAACCATTTTAAATAGTTCCAAAGCATATTGGAGAGAAATTCAATTTTGTAATAGCGTAAATACGCATCGAAATCAGTATGATAAGAACCGACAACTGGGATGTTTAATTTTTTTGCGTAATACAGTCCACAAAGTCCCATGTTGAAAGGTGTGGCAATGTGAATAATGTCAGGTTTAAAGGAATGAAGTTCCCGTTTAATACGCGGAGTAGGAAAAGAAAAGCGACATTCTGGATATAATATTGTTAACGGGATACTTCTCATCTTGTTCACATTAGCCACGAAATTATCTTCAGCTGTATGTTGAGGGGCGAAAACAGAATAGGCGATCTGTTCTTTCTGAAAGTAACTTGTTAATCGTTCTAACGTTTTCGTAACCCCGTTAACTTGTGGCGTAAAAGTATCGGTAAAAATGGCGACTCTCATCATATCACTCCTTTATGTGAAAAGTGGGATGAATTGATAAAAAGAGATGATGCCAGAGCAAGTGCCAAGGCACATGCCGACGAATACATCTGACGGATAGTGAAGCCCTAAATAAATACGAGAAATACCGACGCATAATGCTAACGGTAATAGGAAAGCAAGTAAGCTTGGATTATAGCAAATAAATGGAATGAAGACAGAGAAAACGGCTGTTGTATGACCAGACGGGAAAGAGTGGTCTTTTAATGGATGGACTGGATATTTCGCATCCTGAATTGTTAAATACGGACGTTTTCGTGGATACCACCTTTTTAATATTTGTACAGGAATATGGCTAATTGCTAAAGAAATAGCAGCAGCGATTGCCGCTTGGTGTAAAGTCCCTTTTGCAAAAATTAAAAAGAAAAGTGTAAGTGCAATGGAGAAAGTAGCACCACCGATATGGGTAATATTGCTGAAAAAGATATTTAATGTTTTTTGATCAAAGTAGCGATTAATTCCTTTAAAAATGTAACATTCTATTTTATATAATCCACTGACCTTCATGAAAATTCTCCTCCCTCGTTTACATATATATGGAGATATTAGCTTTTATTTTAATAAGATTTTGTTGAGGGAGTAATAATGTTTTGTAAAGAAAAAGTTAGTTTTTATATAAAAAAAGCTGCCAGTATTATGGCAGCAGTAAAATCATTTTTGTAGTGATTTATAATATTGACCTTTTTCAACATACTGCGTACGAATACGCTCCATATCTTTACGGTCTTCTTCTGTTAATTCACGAATGACTTTTGCGGGGCGACCGAAAGCTAACGTGTTTGGTGGAATTTTCTTTCCTTGTGAAACGAGGCTTCCAGCGCCGATAAAAGCTCCTTCGCCAATTTCAGCACCATCTAATATAATGGATCCCATTCCAATTAAAGCATCCTTTTTAATATGACAGCTATGTAAAATAACTTGATGTCCAACTGTAACATCATCTTCTAAAATAAGAGGATACTGAGGGCTTTGGTGGAGGGTACATTGGTCTTGTACATTTACTCGGTCTCCAATGATTGTTGGTGACACATCACCACGGATTACCGTATTAAACCAAATACTTGATTCCTCTCCAACGGAAACATCGCCTGTAATCGTAACATAGTCAGCGATAAAAGCACTACTCGCAATTTTCGGATTTTTTTCTTTGTAAGGATATATCATGTAAAGTCTTCCTTTCCTAGAGACTAGTTTTAGTGTATCAAATTATGAGAAAGAGTGAAATGGAGGAGGTCCGTATGTGGAATTATGAAGCAGAGGAAGCGAAAGCTGTCATTGTTATTGTGCACGGCGCAATGGAATATCACGGACGTTACGAAGCCGTTGCGGAAATGTGGAATCATATCGGCTACCACGTCGTGATGGGGGACCTTCCGTCACATGGAACGACTTCAAGAAATAGAGGACATATTGATTCATTTGATGAATACATAGAGGAAGTTAAATTATGGGTGAAAGAAGCAAGAAAGTATAGATTACCTATTTTTCTATTCGGTCATAGTATGGGTGGTCTTATTGTCATTCGTATGATGCAAGAAACGAAGAGAGAAGATGTCGAGGGTATTATTTTGAGTTCGCCTTGTTTAGGGGTAGTGACTGGACCCTCTGCTCCGCTTCAATTTGCTTCAAAAATATTAAATGTTGTGGCTCCAAAATTGCAATTTGCAACGAATCTTACGGTGGAAATGTCAACACGTAACCATGAAGTGAGAGATGCAATGGAGAATGATTCTTTGTTCTTGCGCAAAGTATCAGTACGTTGGTATAGTGAATTGATTAAGTCTATCGAAATTGCTCATAAAAAAATAGATGATTTTCCAGATGTTCCGCTCTTGCTAATGCAAGCTTGTGAGGATAAACTTGTAGATAAAACACGTGTCCGCACTTGGTTTGATAATGTTAAAATAAGTGATAAGGCTTTTAAAGAATGGCCGAATTGTTATCACGAGTTATTAAATGAGTATGAGCGTGATGAAATTTTGAGTTATATTCAGTCATTTACTGAAATGCATGTCAATAATATAGTAAAAACAAACAAATAAATCATTATTTGTACATTTAATAGAGGAGATGAAGGAAGAAGTGAACGTACCGAGTAATCCCATAACGCTCATGGCGAAAGTATACCGTGATGTGTTTCCGGTTGTACACCATGAGCTAGCGATGTGGAAAGAGCGTGCCTACCATATTCCGAATGATGAGCTTCATAGTCAGGCAATCGCAAGTATTGAGCATAAAACGTTTCATTGTGAGGGTGGTGGCATTTTATCGCTGCTAGCAAATGAACACCGAGAGGAATGTATTCGTTTTATCGTAGCGTATCAAACAATCAGTGACTATTTAGATAATTTATGTGATCGCAGTACATCACTTGATCCGAATGATTTTGCCGCGCTACATGAATCAATGTTAATGGCACTATCACCTGAAGTGGAAGGTGGCGGTAATTATTATCGTTACCGTGATGATCAAGATGATGGTGGTTATTTAGATGAACTTGTTGAAACGTGCCAAGATGTTTTAAAGAAAACGAAGCACTATGACAAAATTGCTCCTGTTCTTCATGAACTTGCTTGTTATTATTGTGATTTACAAATTCATAAACACGTGAAGTTAGAAGAAAGAGAACCGCGCCTGAAAAATTGGTTTGAAGCACATAAAGAAAACTTACCTGAGATGAGCTGGTTTGAATTTTCAGCATGTGCCGGTTCTACACTTGGAATCTTCTGCCTTGTAGCATATGCATTTCATGATGAGTTACATGATGAAGATATTGCGAAAATTAGACAAGGATACTTTCCTTACGTACAAGGACTTCATATCTTACTTGATTATTTCATTGATCAAGAAGAAGACCGTATAGGCGGGGATTTGAATTTCTGTAGTTATTATGAAAACGAGCAAGCTATATTAGATCGTATGAAACACTTTGTAGAAGAAGCAGAGAAGAGCATTGGTGATTTGCCTCATGCGAAGTTTCATCGCCTTATAAGCCGAGGGTTACTTGGTATTTATTTATCAGATCAAAAAGTATCAGCACAAAAGAATATGCACAAAATGGCACGGCGCATTGTAAAGTACGGAGGCCTCACTTCACGATTCTTCTATTGGAACGGGAAGATGTACCGAAAGAAAATGGCGCAGTGATGAAGAAAACCACTCATGTAGAGTGGTTTTCTTTGTTATAATATGGTAAAGGTGGTGGTGGAAATGAAGCCATTGTTTCAAAAGCTATATGACAATATTGAAGTAACATTACTTGTGCTACTTTCCATTTCATTTGTAACTGGAATGTATATGATGATGAATAGACCAAGTGGTCCTACTGTGATGGATTACGTGCCACAAGTAATAATTGGCGCAATTATTATAGTAGATATTGTCTTTTTAATAAGTGGTAGAAAAAAAAGAAAATAGTAAATAAAAAAGCATTTGTACACGAGAGTACAAATGCTTTTTATTATGATCGTATTTTTGAAAATACATATATAAGAAGTTCAATTGCAAAAATAACTAAAACAGATAGTCCGAATAAAGGCATGACAGCGCCTAATATAACCATCATGATAAAGAAAACGAATATACTTTTCTTATCTCTTTGCTTTGGAGGTGCTGCTAATTTTCCTTTTGGCTTTCTTGCTAACCACATTTTTACTCCGTAATAAATAAGAAGTAATAGAGATAATGTCGTTAGTAAGCATAATATTTTATTTGGCCATCCGAATAAATGTCCTTCATGAAGCGGGATACCGTAAGTGAACCATTGTGCAAGTAATCCATAATCACGATAGTCCGTTTTTGAAATGAGTTCCCCGCTATATTGATCAAAGTAAGCTGTTATCTCTTCACTTGGTGCAACATGCATCCCTGTAATACCAGAACCGCTCGATTTCGAAATAGTAAATACACCTTTCGGATCAGCTGGTAGTGAAATAACATATGGCTTCTTTATTTCAATTCCTTTTTGTAATTCATCGACAGAAATTGCTTTCGGTTCATTTGAATTCGATTCGGGAGGAGCTTCTTTTCTTGTTGCCCACGGCAATTCTTTTACCTTTGATTCAGGCGGTGCCATGTACAATTTTGGATATCCGAGTGATTCATTAGAAGATGCAATTTTATAAATTTGGTTCCCCATAAATCCTGACCATGGCAATCCAGATGCGATTAGCAGAAAGAGAGGAATTGTAAATATAATACCGATAATAGAATGACGTCTTTTTGCTTTTTCTCGCTTATTGGATGATGGTGTGTTTTTGAATTGGCGTATACTCATGTACAATCCGGTTACGATTAAAAAGATTGTCCAGCATGCTGCAAGTTCTACAGTATAGTTGACGACAGTGCCACCAACTAAAAGAGAACTATGTAATTCTCTCATTATATTGGCAAACGTTTCACTTGCGTTTTGATCCCCAACAATTTGATTATTACTATCTAAATACACATATTTTTGTTGCCCAGTATACTCATTTGCAATTGTAAGTCTCGTATTATAATCCCCATTAAACTCACTAATTTTCGCCACGCTATAATGTGGATATTTTTTCTCTGTTAAGGAAATAGAATCAGACATCGAAATAGATTCTGTTTGAGCACTCTTCCCAAAATATAAATCTTTATAGATGAAATCTTCAACTTCCTCCCGAAATAAATACCCAATTCCGCTCAGTGACAATGTAATAAGAAGCGGCGTAATAAAAAGTCCAGCATAAAAATGCCAACGCCAAAAAATGTAATGAAGCGAACGATTTTGTTTCATACTTTCAGTTCCCCTAACCTTCCCTATATGAATAACTACTTATTTAATATAGCGAGATTAAGTGTGATTACTTTGAAAGAATTGTGAAGAAAGTTAAAAGTTTTTAGGGTTTTCAACGTTTATAAATGTTTCTACTTATTTGATAAATACATTTCAACAACCGCTTCAGCAAGACATTGAGAGGAATCAACAAAATCCTCATTTGCCACTACATTCAAATCGGTACATGCGATAATTGCAGTATCTACTTCATCTTCCAACTGTAAAACGAGCGCATTCCACAATTCGCGAGCTTCTTCACTCTCTCCAGATTTAATCCAAGTAATAATTTGATTAATCATTTCCTGCCATTTTTCATGATGAATGTACTCTATATTACGTTTTGCAATCCCATCTTGGTAAATCCCAGCTTGAACAGTTGCTTCTGTTGCGAGAAGAGCAACTCTTTTTGTATTTTCAGGAATTGTTTTTAACGTCTCATCAACTATATTCAAAATAGGAATAGAAAGAGATCGCTGTAATTCTTCAAAATAAAGATGCGCCGTATTGCACGGCATAGCGATAAAGCTTGCGCCAGTACTTTCAAGTTTTTGTGCTCCTTCAATAATCGCTTTTTTCATCGCTTCGTGATCAATAGGGCGATCCATGTAAAACGGTGTTGGGCACGAGTAAATCATCATATGAGGAAAGTCCATATCATGCTTTGCTCCATATATTGTTTGGCACTTTGCTACAACTATATCGACGAATGGTCCAGTTGATTTTGGTCCCATTCCTGCTAGTATTCCGATCATTGTTTCGTCTCCTTTAAGAATGTTTACATCCATTATATAGGAGAATAACAAAAAGACGTGCAATGAGTGCACGTCTTTTTTTGTTATGTTTTGTCGAACAATCGATATATCCGAGAAATCGTTGATATATTGTAAGTTATGATAGATATATCGAAAAAATCGTTGATATATCCCGAGTTACGATAGAAATAATTGAAAAATCGTTGATATATTACCCCGCATTAACGGGCAGTAAAACTCCCACCTTAAAATTCGCCTGGAGCAAAGAGGTTAGGTGGGAGATAAACTGCCCATAAATGCCCGATTGGTTCAACTAATAATCAGTGGGGATGCCCCACTGATTAAAGTTTCACTTTATCGCTTCTCAATCGCCACAATAAATGGCGGGTTATTTTGCTGGTTAATGAAGCCGTATCGCAGTACGTGTGCTTGTTTTTGGTCTAGTTCTTCAGCAAATGTAAGCACAGCGTCGCGTTCTACTTGTCCTTCTGGATGTCCGTGGTAAATAACAAGGACGATGATACCTTCAGGTGCCATTACTTCTAATAATTGTTCGATTGCTGAGATTGTTGAGTTCGGTTTTGTAACGATATGCTTGTCTCCGCCTGGAAGGTAACCTAAGTTGAAAATTGCGCCTGTTACTTTTCCTTTTGCATCTTCTGGTAATACGGATAGAAGTGTATCGTGACTATCGTGAACTAAAACAGTACGTTCGAAAAGTTCTTTTTCTTTTAGACGAGTTGTTGAGCTTTCAATTGCCTCTTTTTGAATATCAAATCCAAATACTTTTCCGTTATCTCCAACGATTTCAGCTAGGAAGCAAGTGTCATGGCCGTTTCCTAAAGTTGCATCTACAGCGTAATCGCCTTCTTTTACTGCTGTTTGCAAGAGAGTGCGAGCAAACGGTAATACACGTTCTAATTTCATTTTTGTTTCTCCTCATTTGCATATTTTCCTTGCCAGCTTCCGCGGCGTACAAATTCTGCATCGATGGAATTTAATACTTCCCATTTATTTAAGCTCCACATTGGGCCAATCATTAAATCAGGTGGACCGTCACCTGTGATGCGGTGCACAATTACGTCTTCTGGAATAATTTCAAGTTGGTCAACAACGAGACTTACGTAATCCTCAAGAGAAAGGAACTCGAGTTGTCCTTTTTCATATTGCTTCACCATTGGCGTTCCTTTTAATAAGTGAAGTAAGTGGATTTTAATTCCTTGTACGTCAAGCTTCGCTACTTCACGAGCTGTTTCCATCATCATGTCGTAATCTTCAAGTGGAAGGCCGTTAATAATATGAGAACAAACTCGAATGCCGTGCTTACGTAATTTATTTACACCTTCCACATAAGACGGATAATCGTGAGCGCGATTAATAAGATTTGCAGTACGTTCATGAACAGTCTGTAGTCCGAGTTCAACCCAAAGGTAAGTGCGTTTATTTAAGTCCGCTAAATATTCAACAACATCGTCTGGTAAACAATCTGGACGAGTTGCGATAGAAAGACCGACAACGTCTTTTTCTGCTAGAAGCGGTTCGAATTTTTCTTTTAACACTTCAAGTGGTGCATGTGTATTTGTGTAAGCCTGGAAATAAGCGATACATTTTCCATCTTTCCACTTTGAGCGCATTTTTTCTTTCATTTCATGATATTGCGTTATAACATCATCGCGGCGATCGCCAGCGAAGTCACCAGATCCAGCAGCACTGCAAAATGTACAACCGCCATAAGCAACTGTACCGTCACGGTTCGGGCAATCGAAGCCAGCATCTAATGAAACTTTAAAGATTTTTTCACCAAATTCATTTCGTAAATGATAATTCCATGTATGATAACGTTTATTGTCGTTTGTATATGGAAAAGGGTTTTGAACCTTCATTACTTTCCCTCCTAAGCCGAGTCAAAATAACACAAAATCCATTATAACATACTCATAAGGTTCATAAGGAAGGGACACACTAAAGGGGAATTGAAGCAAGGAGGGACAATTATGGCAGAGCGTCAATCACTTGAATCGTATATTACACAAGCGGAACAAGCGGTGGAATATGCGAAAGAACAATTAGACCAAGGTATGAGACAAGAGCATTATAATACGATGGAGTATTCGGATGCGCAGTTGCAATTAGAACAAGCATATAACGATTTACAAACGATGCAACAACATGCGAATGATGAGCAACGTGAGCAATTAAATAGAGCACGTATGGCAATTCGCCAATTGCAACATCAAATGATTATTACACCGCACTAATAAGGAGTGAATGTAATGGCGAAACGTTCAGATCAAAATAACCCAGAGCAAAAAACGCAAAATGGACATAACGCTGAGTTTTCGAATGAGCTTGATCCGATTGTTCAAGTGAAACAGCGTAATAGTAAAAAAGGACAACCTCAAAAATCGAAACAATCAGAGTAAACCAGGTCGAAATATGACCTGGTTTTATTTTGTTATATGACAATAATGTAAGATTTATGTAAGGTTTGTCGATAGTTGTGAACAGCTTTCTCCAGTAGAGTAAGGAAGGATTAAATTTTATACAAGGAGTTGCTTTATGGGGAACAATATTACAAACAAGCGAATTGATGAGTTAGATTACATTCGTGGCTTTGCATTACTGGGGATTATTTTAGTAAATATTCTTGCACTACTTCATATTAAAATCCCAGATCCTAATACAGTGGATGCGAGCTATCAAAGGTTTCTATACTTATTTGTAGAAGGTCGTTTCTTCTCAATCTTCTCATTCTTATTTGGAGTAGGATTTTATATCTTTATTTCAAGAGCGATTGCGAAAGGGAAAAATGGCTATGTTTTATTTTTACGTCGCTTAGTTGCATTATTTATTTTTGGTTTAATTCATCAAATGTTTCAGCCTGGAGAAGCACTAGCGTTATACGCAATTTGCGGGTTAATCGTTTTACCGTTTTATAAAGCGAAAAAAGAAGTGAACCTAGTACTAGGACTTATTTTGACAATTGCCTTCAGTGTAATGGGAGTTAAAGAACTATTACCACTTGGCTTAATTTTATTAGGGCTTGCTGTAGGACAATATCGTGTATTTGAAAATCTCGCGCAAAATATAAAGAAAATCGCTATTTTTACAGGTATTATGTTTGTTTTAAGTGTCATAGCTGTATGGTATCAATATGGGCACGTTCCTGCTGAACCATTTATAAATATGATACTTGAGAATGAGGATGGAACAATGAATGCTGCAAGCCAATTTTTAAAAATTGGTGTTACAGTTGGACCGATTATTTCAGCTTTCTATGTTGGAGCATTAATTTTATTACTTCAATTAAAACCAGTTCAAACATTGTTAGCACCACTGAAATATTATGGCCGCATGGCTTTAACGAATTATATTGGACAAACTGCAATGATTTTAATCGCAGGAAGTGTATTTAACTTTGCAGAAAACTTAACGTACATGCAGACTTTATATGTGTGTATTGCAATTTATGCAATTCAAATTGTGTTTAGTGTGATTTGGATGAAAATCTTTAAAATGGGTCCATTAGAATGGATTTGGCGAGTTGTTACGTATTGGACGGTAACACCTTTAAAGAAATAAAGAGAGAAGTGGGCTGTCCCTTTTGTGGAACAGCCCATTTTTATTGTCATCTTTTTCGGTAAGTCGATATTCGTTCGCGAATCGCCGATATATTTGAGAAATCGCTAATAAAATTTCATTTATCAACGAACCTTACACACTCATCTTTTTATATTACAAAAGTGTAAGGTAAATGTAATGTTAACAAATAGCAGTTCTCCTTTAAAAAGCGCAAAATAGGTAATGGAAAAACAAGCGTAGGAGGATATATATGACGAAACCAGTTGTAGACGTGAAAAACGTTCAAAAAGTGTACGGTAAAAAAGGTGAGAACCAATCACATGCATTAAAAGGTGTTTCATTCTCAATTCAAGAGGGTGAGTTTGTAGGGATTATGGGACCATCTGGTTCTGGTAAAACGACATTATTAAATGTAATTTCAACGCTTGATAAAGCAACGGGCGGCGTTGTTGAAATTGCGGGTACGGATATTACGAAAATGAAGCAAGGTGAGCTTTCTGATTTCCGTTCACAAAAATTAGGATTCATCTTCCAAGACTTTAACTTATTAGAGAACTTATCTATTTATGAAAACATCGCACTTCCATTATCTCTTCAAGGTGTCGCGTCACGTAATATTGGACCGAAAGTAGAAAAAGTAGCGGATATGTTAGGGATTACAGAAATACTTCAAAAGTATCCATCTGAAGTATCTGGTGGACAGAAACAACGTTCAGCAGCAGCACGTGCGTTAGTGCATGAACCTGCAATTATTTTAGGGGACGAGCCAACAGGAGCGCTTGATTCTAAAAATGCAACGAGTTTACTTGATGCGATGACAAACTTAAATAAAGATCAAGGCGTATCTATTATGATGGTTACACATGATCCGTATAGTGCAAGTTACTGTCAGCGTATTTTATTCATTCAAGATGGTGAGCTATATAAAGAAATTCATCGGGACGGTACACGTGAAGAGTTTTATAAAGAAATTTTAGATGTGCTTGCGGACTTAGGTACACAAAAAGCGTAAGAAAGGAGGTTCTAGAGCATGTTATTCAAACTTTCCATGTCAGGGCTAAAAAGTAAGCTGAAAGATTATATCGTCTTACTTGTCGGTCTTGTCATGTCTATCTCAATTTTTTATATGTTTCAAACGTTAGCGCTGAATAAAGCGTTTATTGAATCCAACTCAGTTATTCAATCAATTGGATTCGTATTCCAAGCAGGTTCATTTTTATTAGCAATCATAACGTTCTTCTATATTTTATATGCGAACTCTTTCTTATTATCTCTTCGTCAAAAAGAGTTTGGTATGTATATGATGTTAGGAGCGAAAAAACATAAAGTTACATTACTTATGTTTATTGAGACGATTGTATTAGGGGCTGCTTCTCTTGCAATTGGACTTGTGGTTGGGATAGGACTTGCAGAAGGTATCGGACAGTTATTAATGAAACAATTAGAATTTGCTGGTGAAGGCTATAAAGCATTCTACCTGCCATCTATGACTGTTACTTGCATCTTCTTCTTTGCGCTATTTATATTATCAGCAGTTATGAACAGTATTAAATTATCACGTATTTCTGTACTGCAACTTGTACATGCAGATGCGCAAACAGAGCGTGTTGCAGTAAAAGGAAAAATGACAGGTTTAGTTGCATTCCTAGCGGTTATTTTATTAGGAATTGGCTATGCATCAATGATTTACATGGAAAAACTAAGAGAAATGGGAATCCTTATTGCATTAATTACAACAACAGCAGGTACTTACATGCTATTTGGATCACTCCTTCCAGTCATTATTAAAAAGTTAAAGAGTAATAAAAAGCGTAGTGAAAAAGGACTTAATGCTTTTACATTTGCACAATTAAATTTCCGTATTAATAGCTTAACGAAAGTGCTTGCTACGGTAGCGATGTTAGTTGCTCTTGGAGCTGGTGCAATTTCAGGTGGTATGGCGTTTAAAAATAACGTTATAAAAACGGTTGATGGATTTGAAATTTATGATTCAGTTATTCATAATCCTACAGCTGAAGAGAAGAAAATTTTAGAGGGCATATCATTTAAAAGTAAAGCTGAGTATCGTTATAAGGTAGACGACAAATATATTTATTATGTAAAAGAAGATTTAGAGAAACATAAGCCATTTATTCGAAATGGTGTAGGTAAAGAGAATTTCGGTAAATATAAAGAAATTTCAGGAGAGGCTCCAGTAGGTACAGTAGCAGGAGTGAGCTCAGAACAAACTCAAAATGAAAAAGCAATGCCTGAAGAATGGGATGAGGCATTTAGAACAATCCAACCATATTATATATACCAAGATCGTGCCATTAAAATTGTAGATCAAAAAATGTACGATACTGTAAATGGTAAAGAAGGAATCGTATTTACTGGAAAAACAGGCGATTTCGTAGCACACACAAAAGAATGGAAAAAACTTGACGAGTTGCAGCTAGCTAAATATAAAAATATAAAAGCTGAGCAAATGAGTAGTAAATATCAAGTATATGACATGTTCTACGGTCTTGCGAGCGGAACAGTGTTTATGGGCTTCTTCCTTGGAATTGCTTTCTTAGCAATGATGGCAAGCTGTCTTATGTTCAAAATTCTTTCTGGTGCATCAAAAGATATTACGCGTTATCAAATGCTTCGTAAAATCGGTGTACGCCGTGAATTATTAACGAAATCAATTTATAAAGAGTTATTCTTAGTATTCTTATTCCCAGCAATTGTGGGTATCGCTCACGTATTAGTTGGTATGAATATTTTCGGATTTATTTTAGTCGATCCGTACTTCCGTATTTGGGTACCAATCGTAATTTTCGTAGTTATTTACACGATTTATTACCTTATTACAGTTCAATTGTATAAAGGAATTGTTCTTCCGAAAGAAGATTAATAAAAAACCGAGCGAAATCGCTCGGTTTTTATTATTTTCAGAAAAAACACTTTAATGTTACTGAAATGTATAATATAATATAAATAAGTAACGTAATATGAAAGTAGAAGCAGCTGGATAAGGAAAGGAGGAATCCAATCTATAGAAAGAAGCTGAACTTTTATCCCCTATTTCTTTTCTAACCACAACGTATTTGTACAATTGTAAATTTCCAAATTGAAAATTGCTTGAATCACAAAAGTATATTGTGAAAATAATGGATAATACATGGAAATCTCATAGCATGATAAGGTAAAATGGACAACATGATGAGAAAATTACCGTTCATAAGATGAGGAGAATACATGTATGGAAGTTGTAGAGGCATTAAAAGATATAAGCCAAATTGAGGCTATGAAAAAATATTTAAAAGAGCACTCCCAGCGAGATTATCTTTTATTTGTTATTGGAATTAACACAGGATTAAAAATTACAGAACTACTTAGTATGAAATTTGAAGATGTATTAAATGAAGACGGGACTGTTAAAGAGTTTTATACTCTTCCTGTGAAAGATGAAAAATTTAAACAAGATATTTATTTAAATACAAAAGTAAAAGAAGCGCTTTTAGATTACGTACAATCTATTGGCGTTAAAAGAGAAAATTACGTATTTCAATCTAATAAAACGCCAAATTCAATTACGCGCCAACAAGCGTATCGTGTAATTCATAATGCTGCAGAAGCAGTTGGAGTTGTTGGTAAGATCGGAACAAATTCAATGCGAAAAACGTTTGGATTTCATGCGTACAAAAGAGGGATAGCGATTGCGTTATTGCAAAAACATTTCCATCACGCGACTCCATCAGAGACGCTAAAGTATTTAGGCATCTCAAAGGATGAGACCTTTAAAACGGAGATTGATGTCGATTTATAAAAGCCGTAACTAAAAAAATTAGGAGGCGGAAAATATGAATATTAGAGAGAGTGAACTGCCGGGTATTGGATGTAAGTTTGAAGTGATTACAAAAGGTAATGAAAAGATGGTTATCGTTATTCATGATGATGGCCGAAGAGAAATGTACCATTTTGATGCTGATCATGAGGAGAGTATTTCAAGCGTCTCTCTTCGTGATTCCGAAGCGAGACAAATTGCAGCTATATTGGGCGGAATGGTATATAGGCCACAAGCTTTAGATACGATTGAAATGGCCTTTGAAGGATTATCAATTGAGTGGTTTAAGGTGGAAAATAATGCACCAGTCGTACAAAAAACAATTGGTAGTTTACATGTCCGAAACACATATAATGTAACGATCATTGCCATTTTGAAAAAGAATATGAAGAAGTTCTTTAATCCAGGTCCAGATTCTATCATTGAAGCTGGCGATATGCTTGTATTATCAGGCGAAAGACATGAAGTAAAAAGAATTATTAATGAGTTGCTTTCAGTAGGAGGGGATTCATAATCGATGGATACTTTAATCTTTGAAGTTGGGACTGCGTTAGTATTAGTCGCTTTTGCAGCTATTCTCGCTGCAAAGTTAAAGTTCTCGATTATTCCGTTTCTCATTATACTCGGTATGCTAGTGGGGCCACATGCGCCAGATTTAGGGCTTATCGATTTAAGATTTATTGAAAGCGGAGAAGTTATTTCCTTCCTCGGCCGTGTTGGCGTTATATTCCTCTTATTCTATTTAGGCTTAGAATTCTCAATTAAAAAATTAATTAAATCAGGAAAATCAATTGCTTTTGGGGGAACTGTTCATATATCGCTTAATTTTATATTAGGTTTACTTTACGGATATATAATGGGTTTCCCCTTATTAGAAACATTAATTATTGCTGGGATCATAACAATTTCATCGAGTGCAATTGTTGCGAAAGTAATTGTTGATTTAAGAAGATCTGGTAATAAAGAGACGGAGCTAATTTTAGGAATCATTATGTTTGATGATATCTTTTTAGCAGTATATTTATCAGTCGTTTCAGGATTAGTACTCGGAGGGGCAACGTCATTTGTAGGTGCTCTTACATCTATTTTAATCGCAGTAGGGTATATGCTACTATTCTTTGTAGTTGCTAGAAAAGCTACACGATTCTTAAATAAAATGTTAGATATTTCGTCCAATGAAATTTTCATTATCGTAATATTCGCTATTTTATTCTTTGTAGCAGGATTTTCAGAAACGATTCATGTCGCGGAGGCAATTGGAGCATTATTATTGGGGCTCGTCTTTTCTGAAACAGAGCATAGTGATCGAATTGAACAGCTCGTTGTTCCATTTCGTGATTTCTTTGGAGCTATATTCTTTTTCAGCTTCGGTTTAAGTATAGACCCATTTTCGCTTGGGGGAGCAGTGTGGTTGGCATTAGGAGCAGTTTTCATTACTCTTATCGGTAATTTTACTGCTGGAATGGTAGCGGGGCGTAAAGCTGGGTTATCGCATAAGGCTTCTACGAATATCGGTTTAACACTTGTATCACGCGGAGAATTTTCCATTATCGTCGCGAATATTGGAATTGCGGGCGGCTTAATGGCAACGATTAAACCATTCTCAGCTTTGTATGTTTTAATATTAGCATCGTTAGGACCTTTGTTAACGAAAGAATCTGGGAGAATATATTCCTTATTAGATAAAATATTTAAATGGAGCGCTAAAGAAAGTGCGAAGCGAGAAAAAGAAGTTGGATAGTATAAATAAGGGTAGACTGCATGAAAATTTCATGCAGTCTACCCTTTTATATATTGTTACTGTTGTCGTTTTTTGTCGGTAAGTTGATATATTTTAATAATCGCTGATATATTTCAAGTTGTGGTCGATATAATTGAAAAATCGCTGATCTATTTTGAGTTGCGGTCGATATATTTCCAAAATCGCTGATATATTTTCAAGCAGGGATAAATATAATTTCATTTACCGTCGAACCATTATCTGAATTTCATCAACTATTAATCAGTTGCCTTCCTATTTAAAAACGACTACAATTTTACTGTTATATATATGAACGAAAAAAATAGAATAGGAGGGGAAACTATGCCAAGGAAAGTATGGCTATTAGTAGCTGGGATGATTATTAATGTCACGGGTGCTTCTTTTTTATGGCCTTTTAATACAATTTATTTGCATGATCACCTAGGCAAATCTTTATCTGTGGCCGGAATGGTATTAATGATCAACTCGCTTACTGGTGTAATCGGAAACTTGCTCGGCGGTGTTTTATTTGATAAATGGGGCGGTTATAAATCAATTTTAGTAGGGATTGTCATTACACTTGTATCGATTTTAGGTCTTGTGTTCTTCCACGGTTGGCCGTTATATGTTGTGTGGCTAGCGTTAATCGGCTTCGGTTCTGGGATGGTCTTCCCATCGATGTACGCGATGGTTGGTACGGTTTGGCCAGAGGGCGGAAGACGAGCGTTTAATGCGATGTATGTTGGACAAAACGTCGGTATTGCGATTGGAACAGCGTGCGGTGGTTTAGTTGCTTCATATCGTTTTGATTATATTTTCTTAGCGAACTTTATTTTATACTTTGTTTTCTTCTTAATTGCTTTTATCGGATTCCGTGGTATGGAAGACAAGAAAGAGCCAGGAGTGCAAAAAGAAGTCGAAACGAAAAAAGGGTGGTCACTTACACCTGGATTTAAAGCACTTCTTATCGTGTGTGTAGCATATGCTTTATGCTGGGTTACATACGTACAGTGGCAAGGAGCGATTGCAACACATATGCAAGAATTGAATATTAGCCTTCGTCACTATAGTTTATTATGGACGATAAACGGAGCGATGATTGTTTGTGCGCAGCCACTTGTTAGTATGCTAATTCGTTGGATGAAGCGTTCTTTAAAACAGCAAATTATGATTGGAATCTTCATTTTTGCGGCGTCATTCATTGTGTTAAGTCAAGCGCAGCAATTTACGATGTTCCTCGTTGCGATGGTAACATTAACAATTGGTGAGTTATTTGTATGGCCTGCGGTTCCAACGATTGCAAATATACTTGCACCAAAAGATAAATTAGGGTTTTATCAAGGGGTCGTAAATAGTGCGGCGACTGTAGGGAAAATGTTCGGGCCGGTCGTTGGCGGAGCAATTGTGGATTTATACAATATGGAAGTATTGTTTATAGCAATCATGGTAATGCTTGTAGTAGCGCTTATAGCAACGAGTATTTATGATAAACGAGTAAAAGTAGAAGAAACAGTTGAAGAAAAAATTGCAGTTTAGTTTGACGGAACATGTTCACATGTTTTAGAATATATTTAAATAAAACAACCTTTAGAACAAGGGAGATAGCTCGGCTGTCTTAAGATGAATTCGTTAGTTATTAAGAGTAACGATTAACCGAGAAGTCCTCGCTTTAAGTAAGCCCTTAAGAGATACTAGGTGAAGGATAGTTCACTTAACTTATATGTGTAATAACAGTGAGAAGGAGTAGTAGTAATAGAAGCTGGTTTAGAGAGTTGACGGTCGGTGCAAGTCAATCCACGTTTCGTTATGAACTCGCCTTTGAGTTGCAGTTGTGAAACTAATAGTAGCAATTGCCGTTAATCCACGTTACGGATCTAAGCGAATGTATATTTTTACATTAATTTAGGGTGGTACCGCGGGAATCTATAACCTCTCGTCCCTTTCTAGGGATGAGAGGTTTTTTGTATTTTGGGCGGTGAAAATAAATAGAATTTCAAGGAGGGTATCTCATGAGCTTTAATCATCAAGACATTGAGAAGAAGTGGCAAGGGTACTGGGAAGAGAATAAAACATTCCGTACGCCAGATGAGACAGAAAAACCAAAATTTTATGCACTAGATATGTTCCCATATCCATCAGGTGCAGGCTTACACGTAGGACATCCAGAAGGTTATACAGCGACAGATATTTTATCTCGTATGAAGCGTATGCAAGGGTATAACGTTCTTCATCCAATGGGATGGGATGCATTTGGTCTTCCAGCAGAGCAATATGCACTTGATACTGGAAACAGCCCAGCAGAATTTACAGAGCATAATATTAATACGTTCCGTAACCAAATTAAATCATTAGGTTTCTCTTACGATTGGGACCGTGAAGTAAATACAACAGATCCAAACTACTATAAGTGGACACAATGGATCTTCCTGAAATTATTTGAAAAAGGTTTAGCTTACGTTGATGAAGTACCTGTAAACTGGTGCCCAGCACTTGGTACAGTACTTGCAAACGAAGAAATCATTGACGGTAAGAGTGAGCGTGGTGGACATCCAGTTGAGCGTCGTCCGATGAGACAGTGGATGTTAAAAATTACAGCTTACGGAGATCGTCTATTAGAAGATCTAGATGAGCTTGATTGGCCTGAAAGCTTAAAAGATATGCAACGTAACTGGATCGGTCGTTCTGAAGGAGCAGAAGTACACTTCAACATCGACGGTACAGACGAGAAGTTCACGGTGTTCACAACGCGCCCTGATACACTATTTGGTGCAACATACTGTGTACTTGCTCCGGAACATGCACTTGTTGCAGAAATTACAACAGCAGAACAAAAAGAAGCGGTAGAAGCTTACATTAACGCTGTAAAAATGAAGAGTGACCTAGAGCGTACAGAACTTGCGAAAGAGAAAACTGGTGTATTCACTGGTGCTTACGCAGTTAACCCAGTAAACGGTGAGAAATTACCAATCTGGATTGCTGACTATGTTCTTGCAACTTACGGAACAGGTGCTGTAATGGCAGTTCCAGCTCACGATGAGCGTGACTATGAATTCGCATCAGTATTTAATCTTCCAATGAAGGAAGTTGTAAAAGGCGGAGATATTACGAAAGAAGTGTACACAGGTGATGGTGCACACGTAAACTCAGCATTCCTTGATGGATTAAATAAAGAAGAAGCAATCGCAAAAATGATTGAATGGCTTGAAGCAACGAGCGCAGGAAATCAAAAAGTCACGTACCGTCTACGTGACTGGTTATTCAGCCGTCAACGTTACTGGGGTGAACCAATTCCAGTAATTCACTGGGAAGATGGTACAATGACAGCTGTGAAAGAAGAGGAATTACCATTAGTTCTTCCGAAAACAGAAAACATCCGTCCTTCAGGTACAGGTGAATCACCACTTGCTAACATTGACGAGTGGGTAAATGTTGTTGATCCTGAGACTGGTAAAAAAGGTCGTCGTGAAACGAACACAATGCCGCAATGGGCTGGTAGCTGCTGGTACTACCTACGTTACATCGATCCAAACAATAGCGAAGCACTTGTAGATCCTGAAAAAGTAAAACAATGGCTTCCAGTTGATATTTATATCGGTGGTGCAGAACATGCTGTACTTCACTTACTATATGCTCGTTTCTGGCATAAAGTATTATACGATATCGGTGTAGTTCCAACAAAAGAGCCATTCCAACAATTATTCAACCAAGGTATGATTCTAGGTGAAAACAACGAGAAAATGAGTAAATCAAAAGGTAACGTTGTAAACCCTGATGATATCGTAGCAAGCCACGGTGCAGATACACTTCGTCTATACGAAATGTTCATGGGCCCATTAGATGCTTCAATCGCTTGGTCTGAAAATGGTCTTGACGGAGCTCGTCGTTTCTTAGACCGCGTATGGCGTCTATTCGTTCAAGATAACGGTGAATTAAGTGAGAAAATTACTGACGCACCAAATAAAGAGCTTGAAAAAGCTTACCACCAAACAGTGAAGAAAGTAACAGAAGACTATGCAGAGCTTCGCTTCAACACAGCGATTTCTCAAATGATGGTATTCATCAACGATGCATACAAAGCTGAAACACTTCCAAAAGAATATGTAGAAGGTTTCGTAAAAATGATTGCACCAGTTGCACCTCATATCGGGGAAGAACTGTGGAGCAAACTTGGATACAATGAAACAATCACATATGCAAGCTGGCCAACATTTGATGAGTCTAAACTTGTAGAAGATGAAGTTGAAATCGTTGTTCAAGTTATGGGCAAAGTTCGCGCAAAACTAACAATGAGTAAAGACGCATCAAAAGAAGAAATGGAACAACTTGCACTTGAAGCAATTCAAGACCAAATTGAAGGGAAAACAGTTCGTAAAGTAATTGTTGTTCCTGGAAAACTTGTTAACGTTGTTGCAAACTAAATCATTTAAAAAAGCTCAGAGCGTTTATGCTCTGAGCTTTTTTGTGTAGAAAATAATCTCAGGGTCACCTTCATCTAAATTTTCAATTATTCCACTACGTACAAATAAAAGAGCGGAATTCCAATACAGACAAACACCTATTTTTCTATAGGAAATATGATAAAAAAGGTAGGCTAAATTGAGTAGAAGAGGTGAAAGGAATGAAAGGGATGGACAATAATGCACCACATGGTTTCTTCGGGAGTGGGTCGGATAGTTATGAACAAATGATGTTAATGGGAGGAGGACAACAAGGATACGGTGGAATTCCGAGCTGGATGGGCGGAACACCTGGAGGGTTTTCTACATCAGTAGCGGGTGTACAAACTGGAATTCCAACATTAACAGGAGGATTTCCATCATCGGTAGCCGGAGTGCAAACTGGAATCCCGACATTTGTTGGCGGAGCAGCGGGAGGAGTACCAGTAGGCGTACCAACTGCATTTCCATCTTTCGTTGGAGGAGTACAGACAGGATTTCCTGTACCAGGAGTAGGTGTTATAGCAGGAGGAGTAGGTGGATATCCGCAAGTAGTTCACGGTTACCATGGTCATCATCACCATCATCAAGGTCAACATGGCCATCATGGTCATCACCATCATCAAGGTCAACACGGCCATCATGGTCATCACCACCATCAAGGTCAACACGGCCATCATGGTCATCACCACCATCAAGGTCAACACGGCCACCAAGGTCATCACCACCATCAAGGTCAACACGGCCACCAAGGTCATCACCATCATCAAGGTCAACATGGTCATCAGGGGCAACAAGTACATCACCAAGGCCACCACCACATTCATCCGCAAGCTGTTCTTTATCAAACTCATCAAGTCCAACACGGTCACCATGGACAGCACCACCAAGGCCAACATCATGGACACCATCACCAAGGCCATCAAGTCCAACACGGTCACCAAGGTCATCAAGGTCACCAAGGCCACCACGGTCAACAGCACCAACAGCACCAACAGCACCAACAGCACCAACAGCACCAACAATATCAGCAATATCAACAACAGCAACAATCTTCTCCTTGGACAGGTGGAATTGGAGCAGGGGCAGCAGGGGCAGCGGCAGGAGCAGCTAGTATTAGTGGAGCAGCAGGACACGCGGGGCACGCGGGTCATTAATGAGTTGCAGAAAAAAAGACATAGTAAAAAACTGCTAGGAAATCCTAGCAGTTTTTTTCAGCTTCTTGGCGCTGACGTTCGATTTCAGCACGAAGTTGTGGCTCTGGTGCTTGCCAGCCTTCTGGCTTTAGAATCTTACCGTCGCCTTCACGGAATCGAGGCTTCCCATCAGGGAATAGTTTTGCCATGTTGGCATTGTTTACAATTTCGAATCCTTTATCTGGACGTACACCCATTTCTGTAAACGTTCCGAATGCAAAGTAAATAAGGTCAATCAGTGCATCGTATTGATCTTCAACAGTTGTTGCTTCTAGAAATTCTTCTAGCTCTTCTTGCATAAAACTCGCACGAATTTTTGCGCGCTCTTCTGTTAATTTTGTTGGAGTATTTGTCACAGGATGTCCGAATACTTCATGCATTTTCGCAACAAGTTCGTATCCTTTATCTAAACCTTTTTCGTTTGTCATGTTGTTTCAATCCTTTCTCGTTTTCTGCCGAATTTCATTGTAACATAAGGTGATTATGAAATGAAAAGAACATCTTATCGAAATAAGATGTTCGCTCGTTATTCTTCTTTTTTTATTAAAAGGGATGAAATAAGATCGATGCCAAAAATACCGACCAGTAACATTGGTATAACGACAAGCAAGTAACGTGTGAAGGAAACATTTTTTAAGTATGTATGAGCAAATAAAAAGACGCCGAGAAATAAAATACCATTTAAAATAGGCTTTACTAATTTTTTAGACATAAGCTCCCCCATAAATATCTTCTCTCTCTATTTAATAATAAAAAACTCCTCTCTCCGTTGTATCATGCTGGAGAGAGGAGTTCAATCATTTCTCATTCAATGACACCAGAATTTGTAATATTTACGGTGTATTTTATATGAACTGGAACATCTTTATACATTTGTCTCCATTCTTCTAATTTGAATGGGCGATAATGTTGCTTATACTTTGCACCTAGCCCGAGAGGATCGACGTTTAAAGATTTAAACTGCTTAATTAATTTGGCAGCCTGTATGTCCAATTGTTTTTGGACATTTTTTTCAATCTTTTTTGTGTTCTTGTTATTTTCTAAGTTAATTTGTTTCGATAGTTCTTGAATACGTGCATCAAGATGAACGTGAATGAAAAAGGAAGGCTTCCCGTTTTTAATTTTTATATCGTAAGTTGGAACAGAACGAATATTATTAATCATTACGTACGCAGAATCTGTTTTAAATTCATGTGAATCTAATTTATGTTTCTCTAATAGTCCTTTAAATATGAACATATCTTTTTCCGCAATTTTACCGATATATTTATCCTTTTTAAAAAGGCCAATTCCGGTAATTTTTATTTTATCACCATGCTTCTTTAGAATGGGAATATAGTAGTCTTTTCCTTCTTGGTAATAGCGAAATGCTCCTATATGTAGATTATCCGCTGGTAAAGGTCCGGTCTCCATGTTATGTTCTAGCAATTTTTTTATATAAATTGCAACGTTGTATGAAGTCGAATATTTGCCTTTTAAAAGTTCAGTACCATTCCCATCTAATAAAGCAGCATATAAAGCGTTCCCTATATTCACATCTCGAAGTAATGTATCGAATGAAGTAGACATTCCTGTTTTGGCAAGTCTTATTGTATATAGAGCGACACGCATTTGTCCGCTAGCAAATGGTTGAGAAGACTCTAAAGATGTGTCTGCTTTTACTTGTTTTACCGCATTTGCACTGCCTTCAAAAACTTGAACTTTATTTCCTTTTTTCTGAATGGGACAAACGAATGTCACTTTTACTTTATTATCTTTTGCGACATCAAAAACGCTTCCTTGAATAAGTTGTACATCATCGATAATATTTTTTTGTAAACATCCAGTTAGACTGAAGAATGTTATACAAGAAATAAGTATTAATTTACTTGTGCTTTTGATTTTTTCCATTTTCTTTTCACCCACACAATAATAAATAGGATTGGGATGTATACGTAAATGAGCCAAAAACTAACTTTTGATACATTACTAATAAAGTTATTAATATCGTGTCTGTTTGTTAAAAGTTGCGAAACAATGAGAGTGATAAAGATAAAAGCAATTAAAACACCCCTTTGTTTTACACGGAATATTTCATGAGTTCCTCTCATTGACGCCCATAAAGGGAGGATAAAACTTGAAATAATAACGAGTGCATAGCCTGAAATTGCAATATATTCGAGTCTTTCTATAAATGGTAATTGAATGACTTGGGTCATAGAAAGTTGTGCCCATATTGTTTTTAACAATTGCTTCTCACTAAAAAATGCAAAGGCTAAAAGGGTACTAAATAGATATAGAAGATTTGAAAATAGTGCTCCAAGCTGAGCGTATTTATGAGATTGCATAGGCTTTTTCACAAATGGATACACCATGAGGTAAATCTCAAAACCGGTCATACTGTAGATTGACAGTTGAGCGGATTTTAAAATGTCTGAAAAAGAATGTGTGAATATAGGTAGTAAATTATCCCAATGTGAATATTTCAAAACGAATAAGCTTAGAAATAAATATCCTAATGTACCACCAACAGAGATGACGCAAATACCGGTAATGACACGAAATCCAGAAGAGATAATGTAATAGCTAACTAAGCATAAAAAGAGTGTTAACATAAAGGTGGAAGCGGTAGGAAACATCCATACTTGAATAATTTCAACATATGTTCGGATGACTGAAATACTAACGATTAAAAAATAAGCCATAAAGATGATGCTAATGCCATTTCCTAGCCATTTTCCAAATGTTTGCCGATGTAAATCAACTAAATTCCCATTTGTTTCTTTTAATAAGACATACATCATCCATATAATAATATGGATGAAAATTCCTGTGATTATAACTCCCATCCAGCCGTCGTATCCAGCGGCTTTTGCGATAATTCGAGCGAATCCGAGAACTCCAGCTCCGAACTGTGCACCGTGAATTAAGAAGAAAACAAAGACAGGAGATATTTGATATTTTTCTTGAACTTTACTCATCGAATGCACCTCATTTCTTAATCATCAAAGTCTGATCTATGTTTTGTTGAAATTCCTTTCGCTGCTTTTTTTACATGTTGTGGCCTTGCTTGTACATCTCTTGTATCAATCATTGTTAAAGGAAAACGAATCCAAGAATCTTTAACAGATTGTTGTCTTGTTGGATAAAACAAAGCGTACGGCTTGCGTAAAGAAGTAAGCCTGAATAGATGAGTAAATAAGAAGATAAATCCAAGAGAAATCCCGAACAATCCGCCTATTTCTGCAAACATAAGAAAAGGAAAGCGTAGTAATCGAACAGCGTTACCCATTTTATAAATAGGTGTAATAAAGGAAGCAAGTGCTGATAAGGCAACGATAATTAATAAAATATTGCTCGTTAAACCAGCTTGTACAGATGCTTGCCCGATTACGATACCGCCTACAATACCGAGCGTTTGACCAACTTTCATTGGTAACCTTGCGCCGGCTTCTCTTAATAAATCAATTGCAAGTTCTAAAAAGAGCGCTTCAATTAAAGGTGGGAATGGTACTTGTGCCCTTGATAAAATCAAAGTTTCAAGTAAATCACTTGGAATAAGTTCATAATGATAATTTAAAACTGCAACGTATAACGGTGTAGCGCAAATTGAAAATAGAACGGCAATTAATCTTAAAATCCTTGAAAATGTAGCGTACATCCAGGAGACGTTATAGTCTTCTGGTGAAATGAAAAAATCGAAATAGGATACAGGTGTTAGTAAAACACTTGGAGAACCATCAACGAAAATAGCGATTTTTCCATCAATTAGTGCTTTTGTAACTCTATCAGTGCGTTCTGTATTGATATAGAGAGGGAAGATTGATTTTTCACCCATCAATTCTTGTATATAAGCACTATCATTAATTTGATCATACTCAAGAGCGCGTAATGATTCTTCTAGAAAATCTACATTATCTTTTTCAGCGAGGTTGTCTAAATACATCATGACAACTTTTGTTTTGGAAAACTCGCCGATAATCATTTCTTTTGTTTGTAAATCCAAAACAGGAAGACGTTTTCGAACTAAATTAATGTTTGTATCAATATCCTCTACGAAACCTTCTTGCGGACCAATAACAGTTGATTCGTTTAAAGGAGGGGTTGGCGCACGATAATTATCAATTGCAATGTTTGCAAGCATACATTTTTGATCTTGCTGATTTAATTGAATGATCGCATGCCCCTTTAAAACCATATCCTCAATTTTTTGTAAATCGTTCGTAATTGTAATGCCGCTCATCGGAATATGTTCTTTTAGTTGTTCTAGAGAAGCACAAGGTTTCTCTAAAAGAGTAGGCATTAAATATTTCTGTAATTTCTCTCCATCAAGTGAAGGGCGATAGTAAGAAATCCAATAAGGCATCGTTTCATCGTCAGATGTATGGTAATTAATAAAATCACTAGACTTTTTAAGTTTCTCTATTAAATCTTGTAGGGAATGAATACGGTCTTTTTCTGGTTTTGTAAAGTCATAAATACTATTACCTCCAGAGCTTTGTTGCTTACTTTGAGAAGGTTCATCTTGCTTAGTATTTTGTTTTTTATCTTGAGAAGAATCACCTTGCTTAGCGCTTTGCTGCTTATCCTGAGAGGAATCACCTTGCTTAGCGCTTTGTTGCTTATCCTGAGAGGAATTCTCTTGCTTAGCGCTTTGTTGCTTATCCTGAGAGGGATCCTCTTGTTTAGCACTTTGTTGCTTATCTTGAGAAGAATCACCTTGCTTAGCGCTTTGTTGCTTATCCTGAGAGGAATCCTCTTGTTTAGCACTTTGTTGCTTATCCTGAGAAGAATCCTCTTGTTTATCGTTTTGTTGCTTATCTTGAGAGGAATCCTCTTGTTTAGCGCTTTGTTGCTTATCCTGAGAGGAATCCTCTTGTTTAGAGCTTTGTTGTTTATTCTGAGAGGGATCCTCTTGTTTATCGTTTTGTTGCTTACCTTGAGAGGAATCCTCTTGTTTAGCGCTTTGTTGTTTATCTTGAGACGAGTCCTCCTGTTTAGCACTTTGTTGCGTATCCTGAGAAGAATCTTTTTGCTCGTTATTTTTACCTTTATTATGTTTCATACTTCTAGTCTGTTCTTCGTTATCATCTTCTTGATTGTTAGAATGCTGCTCCCAGTTATCTGTTTCGTTTGCTTCTGGTGTATTTGATTTTTTTTTCTTACGTAACCAATTCCAAATCATATGTACGCCCTCTTTAATCTTGTAATATAGTGCTATTTTGTGGCTAATTTTGTATATTATTCATTTATTTATGAAAAGAAGAAGGAGATTAGTTTACATAGAAAAAAATCTTTAGTAAGCAGTTCATACTATAACAGGGAGAGGGAGAGTCTGTGCAAATTGTAAAAAAGGAGAAGTTCGTTTTAAAAGAGTTTATGTTTGAAAATGGCAGAGAAATTCCTGTTCAAATGGGATACGAGACATATGGTACGTTGAATAGAGAAAGGTCAAATGTGATTTTGGTTTGTCATTATTTTAGTGCAACAAGTCATGCGGCAGGAAAATATACAGTGCATGATGAGGAGTCTGGTTGGTGGGATGGGCTCATTGGACCTGGGAAAGCAATTGATACAAATAAGTATTTTGTTATATGTACGGATAATCTTTGTAATGTGCAGGCGAGGAATCCATATGTGATTACAACAGGACCGAAATCGATTAATCCAGAAACTGGAGAAGAATATGCTATGGATTTTCCGGTTTTTACATTTCTTGATGTAGCTCGTATGCAATATGAGTTAATAAAAGGTATGGGAATTTCAAGGTTACACGCTGTAATCGGACCGTCGGCGGGGGGAATGATTGCACAACAATGGGCGGTTCACTATCCACATATGGTAGAGCGGATGATTGGCGTTATTACGAACCCACAAAATCCAATTATTACGTCAGTAAACGTAGCACAAAATGCGATTGAGGCAATTCAACTGGATCCAAGTTGGAAAGATGGAAAATATGGAGAAGAGCAGCCTATAAAGGGGCTTCATTTAGCGAGTAGAATGATGTTTATGAATGCGTTTGATGAGCATTTTTATGAAATGGCATTTCCTCGTAATAGTATCGAGATAGAACCTTATGAAAAGTTTTCTACATTAACATCATTTGAAAAAGAGATAAATACAGCGACATATAGAAGTATAGAGTTAGTAGATGCAAATTCATGGATGTATACTGCGAAGGCAGTTTTATTGCATGATATTGCACATGGGTTTTCTTCACTAGAAGAATCTCTTTCTAACATAGAAGCGAATGTACTTATGATTCCGTGTAAACAAGATTTACTTCAGCCGTCTCGTTATAATTATAAAATGGTAGATATTTTGCAAAAACAAGGAAAATATGCGGAAGTGTATGAGATTGAAAGTATAAATGGGCATATGGCAGGAGCATTTGATATTCATTTATTTGAAAAAAAGGTTTATGAATTTTTGAATCGGAAAGTATCTAGTTTTGTGTAAAAGACAAATGATGGGGAAAAGGTGCAATGTTTGTAGTAGGCACCTTTTTTTACATAATTTGTAGACGGAAAATATATGTAGCGATTGCTATACCGAAAAACGCTATGCTGAGCAATAGAAATAAGAATGACATTTCTTGTGGGGAGTTTATTTTTCTATTATTTTTCATACTAAGAGCAATAATTGCAGCGAGTAAGAACACAATGCCCATAATGAAAAGAAAAAGCGTCATTTTAATCGACTCCTTTCATAAAACAAGTATATTGAGGATACAATGTGCTAGTTATGTTTGTAAAGAATAAATTTTTAGAGAAAATTGAGAAATAGTTTTTCGATTCTTTGCGTTCTTTCTTTTGCGTGCTAAAATTGGTAGAGAATGTTTGTGAAAAAGAAACTAAAGGTTTTATTGTATATAAGGAGGAACTACATATGACAGAAGTTAATACAATTACTACAGAAGAGGTACAAGAGCGTTTAGAAAATGGAGAAACGTTATTTCTAGTAGACGTAAGAGAAGATGAAGAAGTAGCGGCAGGAAAGATTCCAGAAGCTGTACATATTAAAATGGGCGATATCCCACATAAAGTAGATTTCTTTAATAAAGAGAATGAATATATCTTTATTTGTCGTTCGGGAATGCGCAGTGAAAATGTATGTCATTATTTAAATGAGCAAGGGTTTAAAACAGTGAACATGGTTGGCGGTATGCTTCAATATGAAGGTGAAACGAAATAGTTAATAGTTAAAAACTTGAAGCGAGTCTGTTTCAAGTTTTTTTCTTTTGCATACAGTATAAAAAAGGAGGAGGGGGAAATGGGAATTAATTTGCGTAAAGTGAAAATTATTAATAATACAGGCGCTGTTAATGTCGGTGACTGTTATGATATCTCGCCTTTAGCTGTGGCGAAAGTATATGCAGGTGCTGGAGGATCGAGTGCGGCTATTTTTTTAAATGGAAAAAGGCAGCCAGAAGCGGTGATTAGAACATCGGTATTTCTTCCGCCTTTGGCAACAAGTACACGTACGTTAGGTTCATAAAGGAAAGGTAGAGTGTAATTATGCCTGCGCATATAAAAGAATTTGTTATTGTTAATAATACTGGGAATATATTTACAGGTGATAATTTGAGTGATACTTCATTTACTGCTTCGAAATCATATAGTGGTTCAATGGGGTGCACTTGGATTGATGTTGTTACAGTAATAGGGACGGAGACGAAGCTTTGTTTACAGCCGGGTGATTCGGTGACGACAACATATACAAGAGGCACTCCTGCTGGTACTGTAACAGGAACAAATATGGGGCAAAGTGTAAATGCATCGGGTATAGCGCAAGCTGTCCCTAATACAGATAATATGGATTCAATTGCAGGACTCCCTTAAGGAATTAAGGGAGTTTTTATTTATTTGAAATAAAAATAGTCTTGGAGATTATTTTTGTAAATAGATTAAGAAGAGGTTTATTTATTATGAAAAAGACGGTTTGTAGGTGGTGAAAGTGTGAAGAATCGTGATAATAATCGGAAGCAAAATTCGTTAAGCTCTAATTTTAGAATTCCACCCGAACTTATTGGACCTACTTTCCCCCCTGTTCCAACTGGATTTACAGGTATAGGGATTACTGGTCCAACAGGTCCACAAGGTCCGACTGGACCGCAAGGACCGAGAGGATTTCAAGGTCCAATGGGGGAGATGGGTCCGACTGGACCTCAAGGTGTGCAAGGGATTCAAGGGCCAGTTGGACCAATAGGCGCAACGGGACCAGAAGGGCAGCAGGGGCCACAAGGATTGAGAGGACCACAAGGAGAAACTGGAGCGACAGGACCTCAAGGGGTGCAAGGGTTACAAGGTCCGATTGGTCCAACGGGAGCGACTGGGGCACAAGGTATACAAGGAATACAGGGATTACAGGGGCCAATTGGAGCGACGGGACCTGAGGGACCTCAAGGAATTCAAGGCGTCCAAGGGTTACCGGGTGCAACTGGTCCACAAGGAATACAAGGAGCACAAGGGATACAAGGAACACAAGGACCGAGTGGAAATACAGGTGCAACCGGAGCAACGGGTCAGGGGCTAACAGGTCCGACTGGAATAACAGGCCCAACAGGGATAACTGGACCATCTGGAGGACCTCCTGGTCCAACGGGGCCAACTGGTGCGACAGGTCCGGGTGGTGGACCGAGTGGAAGTACAGGTGCGACTGGAGCAACGGGAAGTACTGGGGCTACAGGAAGTACAGGGGTAACAGGAGCAATGGGAACTATAGGTCCGACTGGAAGTACGGGAGCACAGGGCTTGCAAGGAATACAAGGAATTCAAGGGCCAATTGGCCCAACAGGTCCAGAAGGACCGCAGGGGATTCAAGGTATTCCTGGTCCGACAGGAATAACTGGTGAACAAGGAATCCAAGGAGTTCAGGGTATTCAAGGGGGAACGGGAGCAACAGGAGATCAAGGTCCACAAGGTATACAGGGGGCTATAGGTCCTCAAGGGGCCACAGGAGCAACAGGAGATCAAGGTCCACAAGGAATACAAGGAGTACCAGGGCCATCAGGAGCAACAGGACCACAAGGAGTTCAAGGGATACAAGGTCCAATGGGCGATATAGGACCAACAGGTCCAGAAGGTCCAGAGGGACTTCAGGGCCCGCAAGGAATACAAGGAGTACCGGGGCCAGCTGGAGCAACGGGTCCAGAGGGGCCACAGGGGATACAAGGCATTCAAGGACCGGTAGGAGCAACAGGCTCACAAGGTCCCCAAGGAATTCAGGGAATTCAAGGTGCGCAAGGGATAACGGGAGCAACAGGAGTACAAGGAGCAACTGGAATTCAAGGTATACAAGGAGAAATAGGAGCAACGGGCCCAGAGGGTCCCCAAGGAGTGCAAGGTGCTCAAGGGGCGATTGGTCCAACAGGTCCAATGGGCGCACAAGGAGTGCAAGGAATACAAGGGATTCAAGGCCCAACAGGTGCACAAGGAGTGCAAGGTGCTCAAGGAATACAAGGAATTCAAGGTCCGACGGGTGCAACAGGAGATACGGGAGCAACTGGGGCGACAGGGGAAGGCACTACAGGCCCAACAGGAGTAACTGGTCCGACAGGGGTAACAGGCCCATCTGGAGGACCAGCAGGACCGACCGGCCCAACGGGGCCATCAGGTCCGGCGGGAGTGACTGGTCCATCGGGTGGACCACCTGGCCCGACAGGAGCAACAGGTGCGACAGGAGTAACAGGGGATACCGGGGCGACGGGCTCAACTGGAGTGACAGGAGCGACAGGAGAAACGGGAGCAACCGGAGTGACGGGTTTACAAGGTCCGCAAGGAATCCAAGGTGTTCAGGGAGAGATAGGTCCGACGGGTCCCCAAGGTGTTCAAGGTCCCCAAGGAATTCAAGGAGTAACGGGGGCCACTGGAGATCAAGGTCCGCAAGGGATTCAAGGCCCACAAGGCGACATAGGTCCAACAGGCCCACAAGGAATTCAAGGCCCACAAGGTTCTCAAGGAATCCAAGGAGCGACAGGGGGAACAGGAGCACAAGGCCCACAGGGAATCCAAGGTCCGCAAGGTGACATAGGTCCGACTGGGCCACAAGGTCCAACTGGAATCCAAGGGATACAAGGAGAGATAGGTCCAACAGGTCCAGAAGGCCCAGAGGGACTTCAGGGCCCGCAAGGAATCCAAGGTGTGCCAGGGCCAGTTGGAGCAACGGGTCCAGAGGGTCCTCAAGGGATACAAGGCATTCAAGGACCGGTAGGAGCAACAGGCCCACAAGGTCCACAAGGAATACAGGGAATTCAAGGTGTGCAAGGGATAACGGGAGTAACTGGAGCACAAGGAGCAACTGGAATTCAAGGTATACAAGGGGAAATAGGAGCAACAGGTCCAGAGGGGCCCCAAGGAGTGCAAGGTATACAAGGGGCGATTGGTCCAACAGGTCCGATGGGCGCACAAGGAGTGCAAGGTATACAAGGGATTCAAGGAGCAACAGGAGCACAAGGAGTGCAAGGACCACAAGGAATTCAAGGAGTGCAAGGTCCGACGGGAGCAACAGGAGAAACGGGAGCAACCGGAGCGACGGGAGAAGGAACTACCGGTCCAACAGGAGTAACCGGTCCAACAGGGGTGACTGGCCCGTCAGGAGGGCCTGCAGGACCGACCGGCCCAACGGGGCCATCAGGTCCGGCGGGAGTGACAGGTCCATCAGGTGGACCACCTGGCCCGACAGGAGCAACAGGTGCGACAGGAGTAACAGGAGATACCGGGGCGACAGGCTCAACTGGAGTGACAGGAGCGACAGGGGCAACGGGAGCAACCGGAGTGACGGGTTTACAGGGGCCGCAAGGAATCCAAGGTGTTCAAGGAGAGATAGGTCCAACCGGTCCACAGGGTATTCAAGGTCCGCAAGGAATCCAAGGAGTAACGGGGGCAACCGGAGCACAAGGTCCCCAAGGAATTCAAGGCCCACAAGGCGATATAGGTCCAACCGGCCCACAAGGAATTCAAGGTCCACAAGGTCCACAAGGAATCCAAGGAGCGACGGGGGCAACCGGAGCACAAGGCCCGCAGGGAATCCAAGGTCCGCAAGGTGACATAGGTCCGACCGGCCCACAAGGCCCACAAGGAATTCAAGGCCCACAAGGAATTCAAGGCCCGCAAGGAATTCAAGGTCCAACGGGAGCAACAGGAGCGACCGGTGCGACCGGTCCCCAAGGAATTCAAGGCCCGCAAGGAATTCAAGGTCCAATGGGAGCAACAGGAGCAACAGGAGCGACCGGTCCCCAAGGAATTCAAGGCCCGCAAGGAATCCAAGGTCCAACGGGGGCTACAGGAGCAACCGGTTCACAAGGTCCAACTGGAGATACAGGTCCAACCGGAGCTGGAGCAACAGGAGCGACCGGGGCGACTGGAGTTAGTACAACTGCAACGTATGCGTTTGCGAATAATACATCAGGAACCGCTATTTCCGTTTTATTAGGTGGTACTAACGTACCATTACCGAACAATCAAAATATTGGCCCAGGAATAACCGTTAGTGGTGGAAATACTGTATTTACAGTTGCGAATGCAGGAAACTATTATATAGCCTATACAATTAATTTAACGGCAGGTTTACTTGTAAGTTCTCGTATAACTGTAAATGGCAGTCCGCTTGCGGGAACGATAAATGCCCCGACAGTCGCTACTGGTTCATTTAGTGCAACAATAATCGCTAACTTGCCTGCTGGAGCTGCTGTTAGCTTACAGTTATTTGGAGTAGTTGCAGTAGCTACATTATCTACGGCAACGCCAGGGGCTACTCTAACTATTATTAGATTAAGTTAATAAGCAGAAAACCTTGAAACTTTTATGTTTCAAGGTTTTTTATCCTTGTATTTGTAAGTAAACTCGTTAACCAGGGGGAGTGGATACCCTCTAATTATTTAAAGTTTCACTTTATTCACTTGAGCAAAAACATCGCAGTTCGAAAATATATTATAATAGAATGAAAAGAAAGAAATTTGGCAGAAAGGGAGGGTGGCGATGCAGGAGATGGTTAAAGATTTTTTTGGACGCCCACTTCAAGATTTACGTATATCTGTCATTGATCGTTGCAATTTTAGATGTACATATTGTATGCCGGCGGAAATATTTGGGCCAGATTATGCTTTTTTGAAAGATGAGTTTTTACTAACTTTTGATGAAATTGAGCGTTTGGCAAAATTATTTGTTAACATCGGTGTACGAAAAATTAGAATTACTGGCGGTGAGCCACTACTTCGTAAAGATTTAGCAAAACTTATTGCACGTCTTGTGAAAATTGATGGGCTAATAGATATAGGGTTAACTACAAATGCTATCCATTTAACGAAACAAGCGAAGGCATTAAAAGAAGCTGGATTACATAGAGTGAATGTTAGTTTAGATGCGATAGATGACGACATATTTAAGAATATTAATGGTCGAAATATTAATACGAAACCGGTGATTAAGGGAATTATAGCAGCTAAAGAGGCGGGGCTGGAAGTAAAGGTAAATATGGTTGTGAAAAAAGGGATGAACGATCATCAAGTACTTCCGATGGCTGCGTATTTTAAAGAGCAAGGAATCACGCTTAGGTTTATTGAGTTTATGGATGTTGGTAGTACAAATGGGTGGAATTTTGATCAAGTGGTTACAAAGCGAGAATTGATTGAGATGATTCATAAGGTGTATCCGCTTGAGCCAGCTGAAGCCCACTACTTTGGTGAAGTTGCGAAGCGATATCGGTATGTTGGAACAAATGTTGAAGTTGGTTTTATTACATCTGTTTCTGAGTCATTTTGTGCCTCTTGTACGAGGGCGAGAATTTCGGCAGATGGAAAGTTTTATACGTGCTTATTTGCGACAGAGGGTTTGAATGTAAGAGAACTTCTTAGAGGGAATCTGTCGGATGAGGAGTTATTAAGTGTTATACAAGATGTATGGATGAATAGAAAAGATAGGTATTCGGATGAACGGACAGAAGAAAGTGCAAAAAATCGTCCGAAAATCGAAATGTCTTATATAGGAGGATAAGAAAGGGGGCTATCGCATGCAGGAGCGATATTCAAGACAAATATTATTTTCTGGTGTTGGAGAAGAAGGACAGAGAAAAATAAGAGAGAAGCATGTGCTTATTATAGGTGCTGGTGCTCTCGGTGCGGCCAATGCAGAAGCGATTGTTAGAGCAGGGGTTGGAAAAGTAACGATTGCTGATCGGGATTATGTAGAATGGAGTAATTTACAAAGACAACAACTATATACGGAAGAAGATGCAAAGCAGTATAAACCGAAGGCGATAGCGGCTGCAGAACATTTACAAGCAATTAATTCTGAGGTGGAAATAAATCCGGTTGTGACGGATGTAACGGTGCAAGAAATGGAAGAGTTAGTGCGTGATGTAGATTTAATATTAGATGCGACAGATAATTTTGAAACGCGTCTTCTCATTAATGATATTTCACAAAAGTATAATATTCCATGGATATATGGTGGTTGCGTCGGGAGTTACGGAGTAACGTATACAATTTTACCAGGGAAAACACCGTGTTTTCGCTGTTTAATGGAGCATCCGGCGAGCGGAGCAACATGTGACACAGCTGGTATTATACAACCGGCAGTACAATTAGTAGTTGCGCATCAAATTACGGAAGCGCTGAAAATATTAGTAGAAGACTTTGGGGCGCTTCGTGAAACGATGTTATCGTTTGATCTTTGGAATAATCAACAGATGGCATTTAAAGTGAATAGGCAGAAAAAAGATACTTGTTTATCTTGCGGAAGGTTACGTACATATCCGAGCTTAACATTTGAAGCACAAACAAAAACAGAAGTGTTATGTGGGCGAAATACAGTACAAATTCGCCCGGGTGTGCGGAAGAATTTTAATTTAGAAGAAATTAAAAAGCGCTTACAAAGAAGCGTAGAGATAAAGGCGACACCTTATTTATTATCATTTCCGGTAGAAGAATATCGTTTTGTTTTATTTACAGATGGCAGGGCGTTTATTCATGGGACGAATGATATGAATGTAGCGAAAAGTTTATATGCAAGGTATATAGGTTGAACCTAAAGGAAACCCTTTAGGTTCAACGGAGAGAGGATTATGAATTTCTCGTATAATCTCCACTTTTTCCACCTGTTTTTTCAAGTAAGTACGTTTCGCCGATAATCATACCTTTATCGACAGCTTTACACATATCATACACAGTAAGAGCGGTAGCGGAAGCAGCTGTTAAAGCTTCCATTTCAACACCGGTGCTACCTTCTGTTTTAACTTTTACTTCAATGAGTAAACGATATTGTTCTTCTGATTGTTTCCAATCGAAAGAAACGTCAACACCTTTTAATAATAAAGGATGGCACATTGGGATAATATCAGAAGTTCGTTTCGCAGCCATAATGCCTGCGATTTGCGCAACTGCTAATACGTCACCTTTCCCAATTTCATTGTGAGAGATTTTATCGTAAATTTCTTTCGTAACGACAATGCTAGAGCACGCAATTGCTGTTCGAACGGTTGTTTTTTTATCGCTTATATCAACCATTTTTGCGCGTCCTTGGTCATTAAAATGTGTAAATGAAGACATGGAATTCCTCCTTGAAGTAATTTCTATTGAATACATAAAGTTTAATCGAGATAAAAAAAATTGCAAATATGAGGTGAGAAACGATGGTAGAAAAACGAATTCCAATTCAAGTTGCTGAGGCAATAGAACGGGTAATGAAATATGCGAAGTATGGTGAAGTAGAAGAAATTTCTATTACGGAAAGTTACGGGAGAATTCTCGGGGAAGATGTTGTCTCTGATCATGACGTTCCTCATTTTGATCGTTCCCCTTACGACGGTTTCGCCATTCGAGCAGAAGATACGAAAGGAGCAACCCAAGAAAATCCAATTGAATTTGAAGTAATAGGAGAAATCGGGGCGGGGTCTGTTTTTTTAGAAGAAGTAGGAGCTTTTAAAGCGATTCGCATTATGACAGGAGCAGCTATTCCAGAAGAATGTAATGCAGTCGTAATGCTCGAGCTGACAGAAGGGTTTGAGAAGAACGGGAAAACATATATGAAGTTAAAACGCCCTTTTAATAACGGTGACAATGTGTCGTTTAAAGGAGAAGATATAAAACAAAATCAAGTTCTCGTTAAGAAAGGTGTTGCAATTAATCCAGGTGTTGCGGCCTTACTAGCAACGTTTGGATATAGCACTGTGAAAGTTGTAAAACAGCCTGTTGTCGGTATTGTAACAACAGGAAGTGAATTACTAGAAGTACATGAGCCGTTACAGCCGGGGAAAATTAGAAATAGTAACTCGTATATGATCGCAGCTCAAATTATGAAAGCTGGCGGGAAAGTTCGTTATTATGGTCAACTCGCCGATGAGCTAGATGCATGTTTTACAGCTGTTCAATTAGCGATGGATGAGGTCGATATTTTAATTACAACAGGCGGTGTATCAGTAGGAGATTATGACTACTTACCAGCTATTTATGAAAGGTTACAGGCGAATGTACTCTTTAATAAAATAGCGATGAGACCGGGAAGTGTAACGACAGTAGCTGAAGTTGATGGGAAGTTACTTTTCGGTTTATCAGGAAATCCGTCTGCTTGTTATGTAGGCTTTGAATTATTTGTGCATCCAATTATAAAAACGTATTTGTATGCGAAGGAACCTCACGTATATAGAGCGGATGCTATTTTACAAAAAGATTTTTCAAAGCCAAATCCATTTACTCGTTTCGTAAGAGCAAACGTAACGATTGTGGACGGGGCGTTACAAGCGATGCCGGTTGGTTTAGATAAATCGAGTGCGGTATCTTCACTTGCAGATGCGAATGCTTTTATCGTGTTACCTGGAGGAACGAGAGGATTTGAGACTGGGATGAAAGTATCCGTATTATTGTTAGAGCACTCTGAGGGATGTGATTGGCCATGGGCAAAGCCCCTTCAATCTTACAAATAGTAGGATATCAAAATAGCGGAAAAACGACACTTGTAGAGAAAATTGTGCATGTGTTAGCTGAAAGTGAAATAAAAGTTGCTACAATTAAACATCACGGGCACGGAGGTTTTCCAGAAGTAGCGCAAAAAGATAGCGAAAGACACCGTAAAGCTGGTGCTGTCGTAAGTAGTGTAGAAGGTGCTGGATTGCTTTCACTTTCTTCACTAAGAAAGAAATGGTCCTTGCAAGAAATTATTCGCTTATATGAGTTTTTTGAAGTGGATACAATTTTAATAGAGGGCTATAAAAAAGAGAACTACCCGAAAGTAGTGTTACTTCGTTCTGCGGAAGACGTTGAACTTTTACATAAAGTAGAAAATATAGTGGCGATTATTACGTGGTATGATGTCCCGGCAAATATACGAGAAGAATATAAAGTATTTCATATAACAGAAGAAGAGTTGTACATAGACTGGTTTTTACAAACGGTTAGGAGTGCGAAATGACAAATACATATTATGAAGTAATTGATACAGAAATCTCGATTGAAGAGGTAACGAAGAAAGTGATTCGACGTGAATGCGGTGCTGTTACAACATTTATTGGAACGGTTAGAGAGTTTACGAAAGGGCGTCGTACATTATACTTAGAGTATGTTGCTTATAAGACGATGGCAGAAAAGATGCTAGAGAAAATTGGTCTGGAAGTGAAAGAGAAATGGCCGGGTACATATGTTGCGATTACACATCGCATCGGTACGTTGCAAATTTCTGATATAGCGGTTGTTGTTGCTGTTTCAACACCACACCGTAAAGCGGCTTATGAAGCAAACGAATATATTATGGAACGCATAAAACAAATTGTTCCGATTTGGAAAAAGGAGTTTTGGGAAGATGGTGACTCATGGATTGGTGATCAATTAGAAAAAACACCATATCCGGCGGGAGAGCCTGGGAAGGAGCTATAAGTATGATTCGAGTATTGTTATTTGCGCACTTGCAAGAAGAGGCAGGAACAAGTGAATTACAAATAGAGAAAGAAAATATTACGGTTGCAGAGTTAAAAGATGTTGTTGCGAAAGAATATAATGTACCAGTTTCAGAGCCAATTATGGTTGCGATTAATGAAGAATACGCAAATGAAGATGACAGGGTCCAAGATGGTGATGTGGTTGCACTTATACCACCAGTGAGTGGTGGTTAATATTGGATTCATTAAAACGACTTTCCTAAGTAGGGGAAGTCGTTTTTTTATGGCGTTTTTGAGAACACTAACTTATAGGATAAGGAGGACGTTATGAAAAAAATATGTGTAATTATTACAGCGATATGTTCTATCTTTTTCTCTTCTCCAAGCGATTCTTTCGCGAAAGAATCAAGAGAACAGCTTTTAGAGAGTGCGTTATTGAATAGGTATTATTCGGTTATTAGACAAGTGACAGAAGATCAATATGAATGTGATGCAGTTATAAATATAAAGCGTCTCGGCAGGAAAGATGAATTTGTTCCTAGATTTGAAGTGACGCTACAATTTCTTACATTTCAAGGGGCGCATAATCCGCCAAATGACAAAGTTACACTTACTTTGGAGGATTATTTAGATCATATAAAGGTAAAAAATGTGGAGCGAGAAAAAAATGTTTCTAATGATGTTGTAGAAAAGATTTGTGCTCGCAAAAAAGAAAAAATGAAAGCTCATTCTAATGATTGAGAGCGGTAACTTATTCCGCTATTTGCGGGATGATTAAAGTTTCAATTTATGACATTTTACAGAGAAAGGTAATGGGCGATGGATATATTTTTAGCAATTTTACCAGCTATATTTTGGGGGAGTATTGTGTTATTTAACGTAAAACTGGGCGGGGGACCGTATAGTCAAACGCTTGGAACAACGTTTGGAGCACTTATTTTCTCAATTGTTGTTTATATTTTTATGAAGCCAGTATTAACACCTACTGTGATTGGGGTTGGAGTTGTGTCAGGTTTATTTTGGGCGCTTGGTCAGGCGAATCAATTGAAAAGTATTGATTTAATGGGCGTTTCGAGGACGATGCCAATTTCAACAGGACTTCAATTAGTTGCGACGACTTTATTTGGCGTTATCGTATTTCATGAATGGTCCACGACAATATCGGTCGTCCTTGGGATTTTAGCGCTCGTTTGTATTATTGTCGGTGTTATTTTAACATCACTTCAAAGTGAAGAAGAAAAGAATGCAGAGCAAGCAGCAAATTTTAAAAGAGGTATCATAATTTTATTAATTTCAACAGTCGGTTATTTAGTTTACGTAGTAGTGATTAGACTATTTAACGTAGATGGTTGGTCAGCTTTATTACCACAAGCAGTTGGTATGGTATTAGGAGGGATTTTGCTTACCTTTAAACATCATCCATTCAATAAATATGCAATCCGAAATATTATTCCAGGATTAATTTGGGCAGCTGGAAATATGTTTTTATTCATTTCGCAGCCGCGTGTTGGAGTCGCAACAAGTTTCTCGCTATCGCAAATGGGGATTATTATTTCCACGCTTGGTGGGATCCTTATATTAGGTGAAAAGAAAACGAAACGCCAATTAACGGGTATCGTTGTCGGTATCGTTTTTATTATTGCAGCCGGAATTATGTTAGGTATAGCAAAAAGTTAAAGGAGGTATTGAAATGTATAGTGATTTAGAAGGAAAAGTGGTCGTTATTACAGGATCAGCAACTGGTCTTGGTAGGGCGATGGGAGTAAGGTTTGCTAAGGAAAAAGCGAAAGTGGTTATTAATTATCGCTCACGAGAATCAGAAGCAAATGATGTGTTAGAAGAAATTAAAAAGGTAGGCGGAGAAGCGATTGCTGTAAAAGGTGATGTCACGGTCGAATCAGATGTTGTGAATCTCATTCAATCTGCTGTGAAAGAATTTGGTACGCTTGACGTTATGATTAATAATGCAGGGATAGAAAACGCGGTACCGTCGCATGAAATGCCACTTGAAGATTGGAATAAGGTAATTAATACAAATTTAACAGGTGCTTTTTTAGGAAGTCGTGAAGCGATTAAATATTTTGTAGAACATGATATTAAAGGGTCTGTCATTAATATGTCTAGTGTTCATGAGAAAATTCCGTGGCCACTATTCGTGCACTATGCAGCGAGTAAGGGTGGTATTAAACTGATGACAGAAACGTTAGCGCTAGAATATGCGCCAAAAGGTATTCGAGTAAATAATATTGGACCAGGTGCAATTAATACGCCGATTAATGCAGAAAAGTTTGCTGATCCTAAAAAACGTGCTGACGTAGAAAGTATGATACCGATGGGCTATATTGGAAACCCTGAAGAAATTGCAGCAGTAGCAACTTGGCTCGCTTCTTCAGAGGCGAGTTATGTAACGGGCATTACGCTATTTGCAGATGGTGGAATGACGTTATATCCATCGTTTCAAGCTGGGCGTGGGTAATATAAAAGGACGAAGAGATAAAACTCTTCGTCCTTTTTTTACAAAAAAAATAGCGGCCAGCTATTTTAAATTTAGTGATTAATTGTATCTTGAAGAAATTCTGTTGCTTGATGTTCAGTAACATTTTGTACGAGCGCGACTTCGCTAATCATCATTTTTCGTGCATTATCTAGCATTTGTTTTTCGCTCGCATTTAATGCTCTCTCTTTATTGCGGCGAAGTAAATCCCGAACAACTTCTGCGCTATCTTGTAAATTGCCATTTTTCATTTTTTCCATATTCATTGTATATCTTTGTTTCCATGAGAGTGATGGGTCTGACTCCCCGTTTTGAAATTCAAGAAGTATATCATCTAACGTACCTCGATCAACGATATAACGAATACCCGATTTTTTTAATTGATCCATCGGAAGCATTACTTGCATATCTTTACTAATGATGCGTATCACACAATATTGACGTGAAGTACCTAATATTTCTTTCTCTTCAATTGCTTCAATGATTCCTGCACCGTGCATTGGATAAACGATTTTATCACCAATTTGAAACAAATCATCCACCTCCATATGTGGTAACCACTTTTAATGATAGCATACGTATGTAAAAATGTCAAATTTTATATAATAACATAATATTTATATTCGAGTCAATAAGATAAAGTGCTTTTTTATGTTTTTTTTGGGGACCTTATTTATCGTGATTTTTTTAGAAAAATAGTACAGGTGAAGAAAGAAGGCATATCCACTTATTTTTAAGCATAAAATGTAAAAGCGCTAATACAATATACCTAAATCCGTTCTTTGCAAAGGAGGGAGAGAAGGTGGGGCGCACAATAAAAATTGATATTACAAATAAAGTTGTAGCTAAATTTAGACAAAATTATTTGGAATTATATACGAGTAAATTTATGATAGGTAAGTTTTATGTCTATACTGAAGATAAAGAATATGTGTTAGAAGACGGATATATATATGAGAATGGAAAGTTTTATCGCATCATAGATACGCACCGTGGCAATAATCAAGCGGCGGAGGGCTGCGATCTAGGACGGTGTTAACATGATTCGTGTGAAAGTATTTGATGAAAGTCACGAAAAAGACTTAGAAGATGCTGTAAATGTTTTTTTGAAAAAGATTGATGATAGCAACTTTGTAGATATTAAGTATCAAGTTGGTGTTTCCATTAACGACGATGAAAACCAAATTTATTGTTTTTCAGCAATGATCGTTTATAAAGCATAAAAAAGAGCTGGCTCACCCAGCTCTTTTTTATGCTTTATGTTGGGACAACATGTGTCGGTAATACATTCATAATAGATTGGGGTGCGCCTAATTTCTTTGTCGTTAAAAGAGGCTCCCCTGTTTCATGATTTTGGGCATCTTTACACATACCAAGGTGATAACGATCACCTAAAAATGGATCAATATAAAAACCGTTTTTAAATACTTTATCATTCGGATGTTTTTCATGGTGAATATCAGAGCAGTTAATGCAATAGAACATAGCGTTCAACCCCTTTTTATTTTGTTTGAAAAGAGTGAGTCGGTAGTCATTTCGCTCCTAAGGAAATGTTGAGGAGAAGAGAAATAACTACCTACTCAAATGGTGGGCATATTCCTTCTGATTTGTCATATCTCGCGTATTGTCCCTGAGGGAAGGAGGAGAGACGAAGTACGCATGATATAAGTAAGGCGTTTCTTTCAATATGAATGATGGAGTTTCATGTTGAGAGAAGTTTTTATTTTGTATTGCCTTTGTGAGTATATTATGAGGAAATGCTAAGAGGGTGTTTGTCCTGTTGAAAAAATGTTGAGAATTTCTCAACAGTAAAAGAATTAGCGTTGACATGAAACTAAAAGGTGTTATATTATCGAAGTGAAACCAAAAGGTGTTATGTTATAACGCCGAGTAAAGGAGAATGAACATGGAACAACAAAATACATTAAATGATATTAAACAAACAATTATTTTTAACGCGTCTATTCAAAAGGTATGGAGTGTAGTATCAACTGCAGAAGGGATTGCGTCATGGTTTATGCCAAATGATTTTGTATTAGAGGTAGGGCATGAATTTCATGTGCAATCGCCATTTGGGCCATCACCATGTAAAGTGTTAGAAATTGATGAGCCAAACCATTTATCTTTCTCATGGGATACAGATGGCTGGGTTGTTTCATTTAATTTGAAAGACTTAGGAGATAACAAAACAGAATTTACGTTAATTCACGGCGGCTGGAAACATCCTGATGAAATTCTTCCGAAAGCGAAAGCGAAGAGCTCTATTATTCGCGATAGAATGAGCGGTGGTTGGGTAGCGATTGTAAATGAAAAACTGAAAAAGGTTGTCGAAGGCTAAGTGTCCTCGTCAGCAGCGAAATATGATGTATTTCAAGCAATTGCTGATCCAACCCGCCGAGAAGTAATACGGTTATTAAGTGACAAAGAGTTACCGATTTCCAAAATAACGGATCATTTTCCGATGAGTCGTACTGCGGTTGTAAAGCACCTTCATATTCTTTCGGAAGCGAATTTAGTAAGTGGAAGAAAAAGCGGAAGAGAGAAGATATATCGTTTGCATCCAGAACCATTAGAAGAATTACAACAGTGGCTCTCGTATTATGAACGTTTTTGGGATAATAAATTATCCATGCTGAAACATATTGTGGAGAATGAAGAATAAAAAAAGGGTGACCAAAATGGTCATCCTTTTTATTGTTGCTCACTTGTTTGTGTAGCTGGCTTTAATAAAAGCCAAGCAATAATTAATGTAAATACTGCTAATACGAAAGTGCTCATATAAATGACATGTACGCTTGATGCTAATGCGGATTGTGATTCGGTTACTACGTTTGCTGTAGTACCGCCATGTCCACCAGATACAAGATCAAGATTTTTAATACCACGTGCGTGAATCATCGTATTAAAGATTGTACCGAATATTGCAGCACCTAACGTTTGACTAAATGTATTAATAAATGTATTTAAACCAACAGCTGTCCCGCGTGTATGAGCTGGCACGGCTGCTTGAATTGTTACCATGTAAATCGGTGTCACAAGCCCCATTCCTAAGCCGAATAATCCGACTGCTACATAAATAAGGAACGATGGTGAATTTGTTGATAGTGTAAATAATAAGAACGTAGCAACTGATAAGATGCTAGCTCCAAGTAAAATAATTTGTTTCGTTTTTAACTTGCCAACTAAGTTACCCGAGAACATAGCCCCAAATGTCCACATAACAGGAATTGGCATTAAAATGAGTCCAGCTTCTGTTGCATTTTTTCCTAAAACACCCTGGCTCCAAATTGGAAGATACACAGTAATACTAATAATCATTGCGCCAGCAATAAGAGTTAATATATTTATCGTAGATAATGTACGGTTAGAGAAAAGTGCTAGCGGAATTAATGGTTCCGGAGATTTTTTCTCGATGAATAAGAAAATAATAAATGAAACGACGGCGAAGATTAATAGGCCGATAATTGTTATGTCTCCCCAGTTTTGCTTACTGCTACCTGTTAATAATGCATATAGTAGGGCGATTGTACTTAATGAAAAAACTGTTGCACCAAGATAATCGATATGATGTTTAGCAGGTTTAATAGATTCTTTGTAGTAAATTACAATCATTAAGCAAGCGATAATTCCGAATGGGACGTTTAAGAAGAAAATATAACGCCAAGAAAGAGAATCAACTAAAAATCCACCTACTAACGGTCCGATAACACCGGATACACCCCAAACGGCACTCATCCAACCTTGTGCTTTCGCGCGGTCTTTCGCTTCGCTATATAAGTCTCCAATAATCGTCATTGTGATTGGCATAACAGCACCAGCACCGATACCTTGAAGCGCGCGGAAGAAAATTAATTGTTCCATCGATGTAACGACTCCGCAAAGTGCAGAACCGACTAAAAAGATTGTAGCCCCGATCAGTAAAACCTTTTTACGACCGAATAAATCAGCGAGCTTTCCGTATATTGGAGTCGAAACAGCTGTTGCAAGCATATAAATTGCATATACCCAACTAACAAGTTCGACGCCTGACAAATCACTCGTTATACGAGGGATTGCTGTACTAACAATCGTTCCTTCTACCGCAGAAAGAAACGTCATTAACATTAAAGACATCATGACTTTTTTTCTCATTTGTTTTCCCCTTACCCTTTTTAAATATTCAACAATATAAAATATAAAGGTACTAAGGTATATAAAGCAACAAAAAAGCAATGGAAAGTTACATGGAGCAGATGTTTGTCGCTTCTTGTCGGTAAGTCGATATATTTGAGAAATCGCCGATATAAGTTGTAGAATCGCTGATAAATTTGGAAAATCGCCGATATAATTACAGAATCGCTGATATATCTGTGGAATCACCGATAATAATTTCATGTACCTATAAAAAAAGAAACAGGAATCCCTGTTTCTTTTTTTAATATTGCATTTTCGCGTTTTCTCCAGCTGTCGTTCCAGCAATTCTACCAGTAACAAGGGCTGATGTAATATTATAGCCACCAGTATAACCGTGGATATCAAGAACTTCTCCGCAGAAATATAAGCCGTTCGTAAATTTAGAAGACATTTCTTTTGGATTAATTTCTTTCACGGATACACCTCCGCCAGTAACGAATGCTTTTTCAATTGACTGCGTACCATTTACATTCACAGTAAATTCTTTAAAGTCTTTCACAAGTGCACGAATCTTTTCGTGAGAAACTTGTCCAGCTTGTTCACTACCGTCAATTTCGTTTTTTTCTAATAAGAATAGGAAGTAACGTTCAGGGACATAACCTTTTAAAACGTTTTTAATTCCTTTTTTCGGATCTTCTTTCATTTGTTTCAGCATGCGCTGAAATAATTGCTCACTATTTTCCTCTGGCAATGCATCAATACTCATTTGTATTGTGTTCGTTTTAAACTTTTTCAGTGCTTTCACGACGAATTGACTACAGCGAAGAGCAGCAGGACCAGATAGGCCAAAATGAGTGAAGAGCATGTCCATTTTGTGAGAAATGATAGCTTTTCCTTTCGGGTTTAATACGCTTAAGTTTATATCACGTAAAGCAAGACCTTGTAATGAGCGATCACGTATAAACGGCTCGTTTGACAGGATAGGTACTTCTGTTGGGAATAATTCTGTAATTGTATGACCTGCTTTTTCAGCCCAAGCGTATCCGTCTCCAGTAGATCCAGTTTGAGGAACTGATTTTCCACCAACAGCGATAACGACGTGATTTGTTTCTAACACTTCGCCTGTTTGCAGTATAACTGCTTTTGTTTGACCATTTTCATATTCAATCGTTTCAACAGGTGTATTTGTACGAATTTTTACACCTAAGTCTTTTAATCGTGTTAAAAGTGCGTCTACAACAGATTGTGCTTTGTTTGACACAGGGAACATGCGACCGTGGTCTTCTTCTTTCAATTTAACACCGAGATTTTCGAAGAATGTAATAATATCTTCATTATTAAAAATAGAAAAAGCGCTGTATAAGAAGCGACCGTTTCCTGGTATATGTTTAACAATTTCATCAAGTGGTAGACGGTTCGTTACGTTACAGCGTCCGCCACCAGAAATTGCAAGTTTACGCCCAAGTTTATTTCCTTTATCAAGAAGTAAGACATTTGCGCCTTCTTCTGCAGCACCAATTGCAGCCATTAGCCCAGAAGGACCGCCGCCGATGACAATAACATCATAATGCATAATATATCGACCTCATTTTCTACATTTCCTGCCTAAAAGAATAGCATGTTTTCCCTTAAAAGAAAAATAGAGTGAAGTACTGCTTAATGAGAGAATTGTGGTACAATACAAAAGTTAGAGTTCAGCACTATCCTGCTATTTGTAGGCGATAAGACTAAAACCTCAAGATTTAGGAGAAGTAAATAGGGAGTCTGTTAGCCTGTAAATGCTCGAATGGTTCAACTAATAAGGAGTAGGAGAGAAGTCTCCAACTAATTATAGTTTCACTTTATGTAGATGTAGGAGGATTTTTGTATGTCCGATTCGAAATTTCTGCGCGGAACGCTTATTGTTACGCTAGGGACATTTTTAGTAAAGTTCTTAGGCATGATTTACGTCTTTCCGTTTCATGCATTAGTAGGCACAGAAGGCGGAACGCTCTATACATATGGATACATTCCATATACGATCTTTTTAAGTATCGCAACGGCAGGTGTGCCGCTTGCTGTTTCAAAATTTGTTTCCAAATATAATGCGCTTGGCGATTATAAAACGAGCCGGAGAATGTTCCGCTCGGGAATGGTTATGATGATAGTAACAGGAGTTCTTTCGTTCCTAGTACTGTACATGACGGCGCCATTGTTTGCAGAAGCGATGCTTGGTAAACAAAGTATACACAATAATGTAGGAGAAGTTACGACGATCATTCGTCTTGTAAGTTTCGCACTTATTGTTGTACCAGCAGCGAGTTTAATTCGTGGTTATTTCCAAGGTCACCAGTCTATGGGACCAACTACCGTTTCACAAATTATTGAACAAATTATTCGTATCGTCTTTTTATTAGCTGGTAGTTTTATCGTTATTAAAGTACTTGGCGGTACAGTTGCAACAGCAGTTGGAGTAGCGACGTTTGCTGCGTTCGTTTCAGCGGTTGGAGCACTCGGTGTGTTAATTTGGTACTGGTTAAAACGTAAAAAATATTTGGATCAATATTTAATTGAACAAACTGTACCAGAATCAACAGTAAGTACCGTTCAATTGTTTAAAGAGTTATTCGCATATGCGATTCCTTACGTTGTAATTGGGTTAACAATTCCTTTATATCAACAAATTGATACATTGACATTTAACTCAATTATGCAGGCGATTGGTCAAGGTGATATCGCAGAGCGAGCGCTTGGTATTTTCACAATGTGGACGCATAAGTTAATTATGATTCCTGTATCACTTGCAACAGCGTTTAGTTTAACGCTTGTACCAGCAATTACAAAATCATTTACTGAAAAACAATACCGCTATTTGAAATTACAAATTACACAAACATTCCAAGCAAATATGTTTTTAACATTGCCAGCAGTTATCGGTATTTCAACACTTGCATATCCAATTTACACTGCTTTCTATGACTCAGATCCATTAGGTGGACAAGTATTAATGTGGTATGCACCAGTTGCATTGTTATTTGCTTTATTTACAGTAACAGCGGCAATTCTTCAAGGGATTAATCAGCAAAAGCATGCGATTGTCGCGCTTATTATGGGTGTTATTTTGAAATTTGTATGTAACGTAATCTTTATTCGTTATTTCGGTACAGTAGGAGCAATTCTAGCGACCGCAGTTGGTTTCTTAGCTTCTGTTTGGTATACAAATCGACAAATTAAAAAATACGCACACTATTCATTCGGTGTTGTATATAAAAGAACATTCCAAATTGCAGTACTGACACTTATAATGGTCGTTGCTGTAAAACTATCACAATGGCTTCTATCCTTCATGATTTCGCCTGATGGCCGTATTGGTGCTCTTATAACAGTTGCGATTTGTGCAGGTATTGGTGGTCTTGTTTACGGATTGTTAGCAATTCGCACAGGAGTACTTGAAAGAGTATTTGGCGGAGAAGCATTAGATAAAATTCAACGTAAACTTGGTAGTAGATTTAAAATAAAGTTGAAATCAAGAGGGGCGTAATTACGTCCCCTTTTCTATGATAAATAAAGAAGGTGAAAAACGTGAGATTAGATAAATTATTAGCGAATATGGGATATGGAAGTAGAAAAGAAGTAAAGAAATTATTGAAAGATGGCGTTGTGAAAATTGATGGAACGCCAGTAAAAGATGCGAAAGTTCATGTAAATGTAGAAGAGCAAGAAGTTATGATTCACGGTGAAGTTGTGGAATACAAAGAGTTTGTTTACTTAATGATGCATAAACCACAAGGTGTTATTTCAGCGACGGAAGATGATAATCATGAAACAGTAATAGATTTATTAGAATTAGAAGATGCAATCTTTGATCCGTTCCCAGTTGGACGACTTGATATCGATACGGAAGGTTTCTTATTGATAACAAATGATGGGAAGTTATCACATCAATTATTATCTCCTAAAAAGCATGTGCCGAAAAAATATTATGCACACGTTGCAGGAGTAGTAACAGAAGAGGATGTAAAAGAGTTTGCTAAAGGTGTTATTTTAGACGATGGCTATGAAACAAAGCCCGGTGCGCTTACAATATTGAAAAGCGATGATATTTCTGAAATTGAGCTTGTGATTACGGAAGGGAAATTCCATCAAGTGAAGCGTATGTTTGAAGCGGTAGGGAAAAAAGTAGTCTACCTAAAAAGAACAGAGATGGGTCCGTTAGTATTAGATGAAGAACTAGAACTTGGACAATACCGAGAGCTAACAGATGAAGAAGTAGAAATGTTAAGAACATATCAAGTAGATACTGAAAAGTAGTACCTTTATAGGTGCAGAAAAAACCCCTTTCTAATAGTTAGAAAGGGGTATGTATTTATTTACATACAATTATTTTTCGTTATGAGGTCATTCTCACTTTCTTTCCTGTTGTTGTCCACTTACCGCGGCAAGGGCTATACACGAGTTCATTAAACTGCAACACATTTAGATCACGTTGTATCGTTCGCGGTGTGATCCCGAACTCATCTACAAGGTCTTTCGTCGTTACCGTTCCGTTTTCATTGATGTACATATAAATTGATTTAATGCGTGTTAGCATACGAGTAGTTGTAGGTTTCAAGAGAAAACCACTCCTCTACTAGTTTTTTTGACCCCATTCAGGAAAGAAGGTCGTTACTACCATTGTACTCTACATGATAAAATTCATGCTTTAATCTACTTAAATTTTACAAAAGTTTAACAAATATTTATATAGAAAAATATTGGTAGTTGACATTGTATATATGGTCAGTCAACTAACACATAAAATTCTACGTAAAACGCCAAATTCCTGCAAATTTTTTTGAAAAAATAAAAGAAAAACTAATAAGAAATGTCTGAAATATTACAATTGTTCGGTATTTAGTTTTCGTGTATGGCATAAGGGATTTCGGTTTGCTATGATGAAAGAGATAATATAGTGAAGGATGGATGCGTGATGTCAGCGATTAATTGGACTGAAGAAGTTGCAAAACGAAAAGATGATTTAATTCGTGATACACAACAATTTTTACAAATTAAAAGTGTATGGGAAGAAGAATCGGCGAAAGAAGGCGCACCATTCGGTGAAGGTGTAGAAAAAGCGCTATCTTTCATGTTACATAAAGGAGAAGCTGAAGGTTTTGCTTCTAAAAATTTAGAAGGATATGCAGGTCATCTTGAAATGGGACAAGGAGAAGAGTTAGTAGGTATTCTTTGTCACGTTGATGTTGTACCAGAAGGAGATGGCTGGACGACTCCTGCGTATAGTGCGGATATTCGCGACGGAAAGATTTTTGCACGTGGTGCAATTGACGATAAAGGCCCAACGATGGCAGCATATTATGCGATGAAAATTGTGAAAGAATTAGGCTTACCTCTTTCAAAACGTGTGCGTATGATTATAGGAACAGATGAGGAAAGCAATTGGAAATGTGTAGATCACTACTTTAAAAACGAAGAAATGCCAACAATCGGTTTTGCACCAGATGCAGACTTTCCAATTATTAATGCAGAAAAAGGAATTTCTGATATACAAGTTGTGCAAAATGGTAGTGAAGAGAAAAAAGGTACATATGAACTTGTTTCATTTGATTCAGGGCGTCGTTTAAATATGGTTCCTGATTTTGCAGAAGCAGTTATTACAGGAGAAGATGTAAATGCACTTACAGTAGCATATGAAGAGTATTTACAAACTGCTAAAAAAATAGGGAAATCGACTATAGAAGGCAATACAGTGACGTTGCAAATAGAAGGAATTTCAGCGCACGGATCTACTCCTGAAAAAGGAGAAAATGCAGGTTTATTATTAGCAAACTTCTTAACTACAGTTTCACTTGATGGAAAAGCAACTGCATTTGCGACATTTGCAACAGAAACATTTACTGGTGATATTTTTGGTGAAAAAGCTACTATTGCTTATAAAGATGAAATTAGCGGTCCATTAACAGTGAATGTTGGTCGCCTTTCTTATACGAAAGAGAATGGTGGTAATTTAGGATTAAACGTACGTTACCCAGTTACGACTAACTTTGAAGAAATGATTGCAAAGTTAAAAGAATATGTAGGTACGTATGGATTTGCAGTAGCAGACTATTCTAACTCTCGTCCGCATCACGTTGATAAAGATCACGAATTAATTCGTACGTTGCAACGTGTATATGAGGAACAAACAGGTGAAAAAGCTGAATTGTTAGCAATCGGCGGAGGTACTTATGCTCGCTCATTAAAAGCTGGTGTGGCATTTGGACCGCTATTCCCTGGAAAAGAAGAACTTGCGCATCAAAAAGATGAGTACATTGAAATTGAAGACTTATTAAAAGCAACAGCAATTTATGCGCAAGCAATTCATGAACTAGCGAAGTAAAGTGAAACTTTAATCGCCGATATATGAATAATGACCGCTCTCTACTTTAGAGGGCGGCTTCTTTTTAATTGAATGAGATAAGAAAGAAAAGAAACAATAGAAAGAAGGAGACGGTGTACATGGATAGGCATTATTTTGTCGCAATTACGTTACCAAATCATATAAAAGAAGTGCTGTCTAACTATAAAGAGGATACGAATGAGGAATTACCATTTCGCTCGTGGGTACATAAGGAAGATTATCATATTACCCTTTCCTTTTTAGGAGGTGCGACAGAAGAACAGTTAAAAGGGATAAAGAATGGATTACAAACACTTACAAAAACAAAAGAACTATCGTTCACGTTACAAGGTTTTTCAACGTTTGGTAGAGAAGATCAGCCCCGTATTTTTTGGGCGAAGGTAAGTGAGAATCACGGTTTGTTTCAGTTGCAAAAGCAAGTACATGTCATTTGTGAAGAAAATGGATTTTCTCTAGAAACACGCCCGTATCATCCGCATATTACTGTTGCTCGTAAATGGATAGGAGAAGAAAAGTTTCATTTAGAAAGTATAAAAGAAGTACCTGAAATATCATTTCAAGCAGATACAATTACTTTATACGAATCCCACGTGAAAGAAACCCCGAAGTATAAATCGATTGCTGAAATAAAATTACAAAAATAGAATGGTGAAAACGTTTTTTATGCAGGTGAATATAATATAGAGAAGAATGGAGTTACTGTATAGAGTCTTGTTGATAAGAAAAGCCTTATCATTTGCAGCTCATTTTATCTCGCTCATTAAAGTTTCACTTTATTTTAACTTTGAGAATGATGGTGATTTTTTTATGTTGAAAGTAAAACGTCCATTTGATGCCTATTTAGATGAAATGAATAAAATTACAATTTTGCTCCCACATGCGTATGGAACAAGTCGGACATTTCGTTTGCAAGAAGGAAGTAATGTGAAAGATTTACCGATTGCTCATACGATTGCGCTTCCAGATGCAACGAAGTATGAGTGCTTTATAGAAGAGCCGCTAGATGTGGGAAAGTATTATACAGTACGAGATGAACGGAATGAAGAAACGGATTTACAAATAGGTGCTGTTATTCGAACAACAATTTTCGATGAAAAGTATTATTACGAAGGTACAGATCTAGGTGCTGTGTATCAAAAAGAAGAAACGACATTTAAAGTATGGGCCCCAACTGCAAGGCTTGCAAAAGTAAGAATTTATAAGAGCGATAAAGAATATGCCGATCATGAAATGTACAGGGGAGAAAACGGAGTTTGGATTCAAACATTACAAGGTGATTTAGACGGAGCACGCTATACATTTCTCGTTTGTATTAATTTAATATGGAACGAAGCTGTAGATCCTTATGCAAAGTCGGTGACGGTAAACGGAAAACACGGTGTTGTTATCGATTTAGAAAAAACGAATGTAACAAGAAGAGAAGGATTACCACCATTACAATCAATGACAGATGCCATATTGTATGAACTGCATATTCGTGATGCGACTATACATCAAAATAGTGGAGTGATTCAAAAGGGAACATATAAAGGATTGATGGAAGAGGGAATAACAGGACGGAATGGGACTTTAACAGGGTTGTCTCATATAAAAGATTTAGGTGTTACACATGTTGAACTATTACCGTTATATTGTTTCGGTGGTGTAGATGAGGCGAATCCTTCGTCTGCCTATAATTGGGGGTATAATCCATTATATTACAATGCACCAACAGGATTTTATGCTACAAATCCCTCTGATCCGTATAACAGGATAGTAGAGTGTAAACAGTTGATCGAGACATTTCATGAACATGGCATTAGGGTAATTATAGATGTTGTATATAATCATGTTTATGAAAGAGAGCTATCATCATTTGAAAAGCTTGTTCCAGGATACTATTTTCGTCATGGTGAAGATGGTATGCCTTCTAATGGGACGGGAGTCGGAAATGATATAGCATCTGAACGGAAAATGATGAGGAAATTCATTGTAGAGTCTATTTTATATTGGCTTACTGAATATAATGTCGATGGATTCCGATTCGACTTAATGGGAATTTTAGATGTTGATACAATGAATATGATAGAAAAAGAAGTGCGAAACATAAAACGAGATGCTTTGTTATTAGGAGAAGGATGGGATTTACAAACACCGCTTCCTCGTGAGGAAAAAGCAACGTTAAATAATGCGAAGAAAATGCCACATATGGCACAGTTTAATGATCAATTTCGTGATGGGATAAAAGGGAGTACATTTCATATAAATAAGCGTGGTTTTGCATTTGGTGGGCATGTAGACTGTAATCATTTGCAGTATATTGCAGCAGGAAGTCTTTTAAGTATGAAAGAAACAGGGCTGTTTCTAGAGCCGGCGCAAAGCATTAACTATGTAGAATGTCATGATAATATGACGATGTGGGATAAACTAGTGCGCAGTAATGAAGAATCAGAAGCGATTTTGAAAAAACGTCACCTGCTAGCGAGCGCAATGGTTATTCTTTCACAAGGTATTCCTTTCTTACATGCAGGACAAGAGTTTTATCGTACGAAGAAAGGAAATGAAAATAGCTATAATGCAAGTGATGAGATCAATCAATTAGATTGGGATCAAAAAGAGAAAGAAATAGAGACCGTTAACTATATAAAAGGTTTAATTGCGATTCGTAAAGAGCATGGGGCATTCCGATTACAAAACGCAGACCTTATAAAAAAACATATGACTTTTTTACAAACATCTACAGAAGTACTTGCATATCACCTAGAGCATGCAGAATCGTTTGGGCCGTGGAAAGAGATTGTCGTTTTATTTAATAGCGGTTTAGAAGCTAAAACTGTGCAACTTCCGAAAGAAGAAACGTGGCATGTGATAGTAGACGAAAAGCAAGCGAAAATAGAGCCAATTTCTTCATTTAGAGGAAAGGAACTTAGGCTCGCTCCAATTAGCACGTATATATTGACGATAATGTGACAAATCGCTACTTGACGATGAGAATGTAATAAATGTAGAATTGACAAAGGTGACGATTTTGATAAGTTGTCATTCTATGACAGGTTTTGTAAAATAAAATAGAGAATTTTTGGCTGAGGCTAATTTTTCTTTTCATTTACAGTAAAATATATGAATCCACAACATGTGTAGAAATGTTGCGGTTTTTCTTTTCATAACTATAAAAGATAAGGATTTGTTAACGGGTAATGAATATGGAATGGTTGGAACAATTATTAGGAAAAGAGTGGAGTCTTGTACCGGCTGGTGGAGTAACGGGCGATGCATATATTGCGCAAAACGGACAACAGAAGTTATTTTTAAAGCGGAATACATCGCCCTTTTTAGCGGTATTGTCAGCAGAAGGAATTGTTCCAAAATTACTTTGGACAAGAAGGGTAACGAACGGTGATGTAATTTCTGCTCAAAAATGGCTTCCGGGACAGAAGTTAGAGCCAGAGGATATGAAACTAGAACGTGTTGCGAAACTTTTGAAGAAAATTCACTCCTCTAAAGCGCTTGTACAGATGATTCAAAGACTTGGGAAGCAACCGCTTCACGCACAAGAGTTATTACAACAACTGCAACTCGTTTTAAGAGGAGATATAAGGGATGATGAAACAATTCAGCAAGGCCTTCAATATTTAATGGATTCATTAAAAGCTATTGAATACAATGAATTCGTTGTATGCCATTGTGATGTAAACCATAACAACTGGATATTGTCGGATGAAGATGAGTTGTTTTTAATTGATTGGGATGGAGCTGTAATTGCTGACCCAGCTCTAGACCTTGGTATGTTATTATATTGGTACATTCCGCGCCAGGAGTGGAGTGAGTGGCTCGGTTTTTATGATATTGAAATGGATGAATCGCTGCTTAGGCGCATGAGATGGTATGTGATAGCACAAACGATTTTGTCTATTCAATGGCATACAACAAAAAAACAGCAAGCAGAAGCTGAATATTGGCATCAATATTTACAGCAACTACTTGCTTCAGAATAATACTTAAGAAAAATTGTCCATTCCAGCAATCCACTGAGTAAGTTGTTCTTGATTATTGGAAATATGGTTGTCCAAATTAGAGGAAGATTTACCCGATTGACTATAAGAATATACATCGTTTAGCATTGTTTTAGCGTCACTACTTATATTATCGTTTGCGAGTAACGATTGAATGAGGCGCTCTAATTGCTCGCATTCTGAAACTGTCCCGCAGCAATCACTTTGGTGGTTGACTAAAATATCTTTCAGCACTTCTAATTGATGTTGTTGATTAATTGGCATGAACGGATCATCCTTTCGATTGTTTTTCTCTTCAAATGTAAGAGAAAAAGCTGTTTCGTCATGGAATGTTTAATGCTGTATGTAGTTTTTATCAAAATGGTACATCTTATACTTGAAAGAAACGGACCGAGTGCTCGTACGTACTTGGTTTTTTGTTTGGTAGATTGATTAAAAAACAGAAAGAAGGAATTATTCCTTTAAAATAGTTTTGTAAAGAGAGGGAGACATCTATGCGTTTAAGACATAAACCATATGCAATGGATCGAATTAATGAGTATTCACATATCGTAATCGGAAACCCAGAGGAGCGCGCTGGTAACTGGAAAGAAGTATTTGGAAATGAACAACCAATTCATATTGAAGTAGGTACAGGTCGTGGCCGCTTTATGTATGATATGGCAAAAGCGAATCCACATATTAATTATATTGGAATTGAAAAATTCACAAGTGTTGTTGTAGATGCACTTGATAAATTAATTGAAGAAGAAGTGCCGAACTTAAAGTTAATTAATAAAGATGCTGAAGATTTAACAGTTTTCTTTGCAAAAGGTGAGATTGATCGCGTTTATTTAAACTTCTCAGATCCATGGCCGAAGAAACGTCATACGAAGCGTCGTTTAACGTATAAAACGTTTTTACGCAATTATGAAGAAGTGTTAGTAGAAGGCGGAGAAATTCATTTCAAAACAGATAACCAAGGTTTATTTGAATATTCTCTTATGAGTATGGCTGAGTATGGTATGTTACTAACTTACTTAAGCTTAGATCTTCATAACAGCGACTTTGAAGGTAACATCATGACTGAATACGAAGAGAAATTCTCTAGTAAAGGTCATCGTATTTACCGAGTTGAAGCAAAATATCGTACAGAGCCTATGCAGTAATGCATAGGTTTTTTTATATCTAAAATAATCAGAATTTTATGTTAAGATTAATTGAAAGGGGGATGTGTAATGGAACAGTTACAAATTGGAGATATAAAAGTAACGTGGTTAAAAGGCGGAAATACACATTTAGATGGAGGGGCAATGTTTGGTGTTGTGCCGAAAGTACTTTGGTCACGTAAATATAAACATAATGACACAAATCATATTTACTTACGAACAGATCCGTTACTTTTACAAACGAAAGATGGAAATATGCTCATTGATTCAGGAATAGGAAACGGTAAGTTGGATGAGAAGATGAAACGAAATCAAGGTGTAACAGAAGAATCATCGATTTATGAATCGTTAGAAAAACAGGGATTAAAGCCTGAAGATATTCAATATGTTTTAATGACACACCTTCATTTTGATCATGCATCTGGTCTAACAAAATGGGAAGATGATCACCTTGTGCCGGCATTTCCAAATGCGAAAGTTTACGTAAGTGAAACAGAGTGGAATGAAATGAGGAACCCAAATATTAGATCCCGTAATACATATTGGAAGGAAAATTGGGAACCGATTGTAGATCAAGTTGTTACGTTCCAGCAAGAAATAGAAATTACAGATGAAATCAAGATGGCACATACGGGTGGGCATAGTGATGGACATGCAGTCATCATTTTGGAGAGTCAAGGGGAAACGATGCTACATTTAGCAGATCTCTTGCCGACGCACGCGCATCAAAATGTATTATGGGTAATGGCATACGATGATTATCCGATGACCTCGATTGAAAATAAACAAAAATGGATGAAGTATGGTGCTGAAAAAGAGGCATGGTTTACGTTTTACCATGACGCATATTATCGCGCTGTGAAGTGGAATGAGGAAGGTCATATCGTAGAAAAAATAGAACGGAAAACGAGTATAGAAGCATAAAAATAGGAGGTTGCTCCATCATATTTATTGGAGCAGCTTCTTTTTCATTGTCGGGTTTTGTCGGTAAGTCGATATATTTAAAAACTCGCCGATATAATTTGAGTTGCGCTGATATATTCGAAAAATCGCTGATATAATTTTAATCAATACCCGCAATTTCAAAAAAATAAGAGGTTCACCTAATGGGAACCCTCCGTTTTATGCTGCTATAACCTCTAAAACAGTACCTGTTTTAGCATCAACTAAAAATTCAAATCGTTCTTGTATATCATCTAACATTGTTGTAAGACCGCCGCGATAAACTTCATATGCGACATCATATTTTTCAAATGTCTCTGGAACCATATGTACCCAAGAGCCAGTAATTTCACCTTTATGACTTAATGCTTGTTTCACCATTTTCAATGCTTTTTCTGAAGAAATATGGGATTGTTCTTGTACTTTGTTTGCAACGAGATAACCAGCTGCGAACCCAACGCCAAGACCTGCTACTAAACCTTTCCAGCTCATATATTCACCTCAATTCTATAAAATAAAAATAGTGTACCAATAATAATTATAAAGCAAATACAGCTAAAAAAGAAGAAACTAGAAACATTTCGAAAATTTCGTTACAATAAAAGAGGTATTCTACTAAGGTTTGAAAGAAGGGGACTTCGTGAATAAAGAGACATTGCAATTATTTCGTACGTTAACAGAATTACAAGGTGCATCAGGTTTTGAACATGATGTACGCCGTTTTATGAAACAAGAATTAAGCAAATATGCGGATGAAATTGTACAAGACGGTTTAGGTAGCGTATTTGGTCTGAAAAAAGGGGACGAAACTGGCCCGCGTGTTCTTGTAGCAGGTCATATGGATGAAGTAGGTTTCATGGTTACGCAAATTACGAAAAACGGAATGCTTCGTTTTCAAACGTTAGGCGGCTGGTGGAGCCAAGTTTTATTAGCGCAGCGTGTACAAGTTATGACGAAGAATGGTCCTGTTATTGGGGTTGTTGGTTCTATTCCTCCTCATTTATTAAGTGACGCGCAACGTGCAAAACCGATGGATATAAAAAATATGTTAATTGATATAGGTGCAGATAGTTATGAAGATGCGATTGAAATTGGTGTAAAACCAGGACAACAAATCGTGCCGATTTGCCCATTCACACCGATGGCAAATGAGAAGAAAATTATGGCGAAAGCTTGGGACAACCGTTACGGATGTGGTCTTGCAATCGAATTGTTAAAAGAATTAAAAGATGAAACATTACCAAATACATTATATTCTGGTGCTACTGTACAAGAAGAAGTAGGTCTTCGCGGAGCGCAAACCGCTGCAAATATGATTCAACCAGACATTTTCTATGCGCTTGATGCAAGTCCAGCAAACGATGCATCTGGTGACAAAACGCAGTTCGGTCAATTAGGAAAAGGTGCCCTTCTTCGTATTTACGATCGCACGATGGTAACACATAGAGGAATGCGCGAATTCATTTTAGATACAGCAGAAACAAACAACATTCCGTACCAATACTTTATTTCACAAGGTGGTACAGATGCGGGCCGTGTACATACAAGTAACTCTGGTATCCCATCAGCAGTAATTGGTGTTTGTGCACGCTACATTCATACACATGCTTCAATTTTACATGTTGATGATTATGCAGCGGCGAAAGAATTAATTACGAAGCTTGTAAGAACAACAGATAAAACGACGTTAGAGACAATTAAGAATAACGCGTAGAGAAGAAGGGCGAAAAACCCTTCTTTTTTTAGGTTGAAGAGATGACCCATCCATGAGTGGGAGCGGTCAGTGCTTAATTGGTGTTCGAATGATGTATGAAGACTCCAAGTAGGAAGTGAGAGGAAGGCTGTTTTTGTTTTCGCAGACGATAATGTTGTTAGAAAAAACCTTCTTTTTTTAGATTGAAGAGATGACCCGTCCATGAGTGGGAGCGGTCAGTGCTTAATTGGTGTTCGAATGATGTATGAAGACTCCAAGTAGGAAGTGAGAGGAAGGCTGTTTTTGTTTTCGAAGACGGTAATGTTGCTAGAAAAAACCTTCTTTTTTAGGCTGAATAGATGACTTGGTGATATGTGGTAGTGGTTGATGCTTAGTTCGTATCTGATGCGGATATTAGAATAGAATGATGAATTTTTATAGAGGTGAACGAAATGAAGGTAGTAGTTGGATCGAAGAATAAAACGAAGGTTGGCGCTGTGGAGAAGGTTTGGAAAGATGCTGAAATTACATCTCTTTCTGTTCCTTCAGGAGTAGCAAATCAGCCGTTTTCAGATGAAGAGACGATGCAAGGAGCGATTAATAGAGCGAAGCGAGCGCTAGAGGAAGGAGGAGCTCAAATTGGTATTGGGCTAGAAGGCGGCGTAATGAAAACGGAGTACGGTTTATTTATGTGTAATTGGGGAGCGCTAGCAACAAGTGATGGTAAAATATTTGTTGCCGGCGGGGCACGTATTACGTTACCGGATGATTTTTTAGCACCTCTTGAAGAGGGCAAGGAGTTAAGTGAAGTGATGGAAGAGTTTGTACATAGAAAAGATATTCGTAGTCACGAAGGTGCAATCGGTATTTTTACAGATGATTATGTTGATCGCACGGAATTATTTGTACACGTTGTTAAGTTACTTGTTGGGCAATATAAGTATGACAAAAAACAAGCATAAACCTTGCACCATGCGTGATGTATGGTAGTATAAAAGAAAGATTATAACATGAAAACATGCACTCGTTAGAGGAGGAAATATAGATGAAGTCATTAGAAAGCATGGAGCAATTCCAACAATTAAAAAATGAAGAGAATGTAGTCTTTATGTTCTCAGCAGAATGGTGCCCAGACTGCCGTTTTGTAGACCCATTTATGCCAGAAGTAGAAGAGAAATATAGTGATTTCTCATTTTACTATGTAGATCGTGATGAGTTTATTGATCTATGTGTAAAATTAGACGTATTTGGCATTCCGAGCTTTGTAGCGTACAATAAGGGTGAAGAAACTGGTCGCTATGTAAACAAAGATCGTAAAACACAAGAACAAATCGAAGAGTTTATTGAAGGTTTAAAATAAGGCAATTTGCCAATTGAATTGTAAAACAACCTCTACCTTCGCGGGGGAGGTTATTTTTTTGGAAGGGAGGAAAAAGAGATGAAGATGACAAGTAAAAAGATGAAAGACGAGTTAATGAAGAAATTATCTCGCTCAGAATGGGACTTTCAGTATGATAGCGAGAAAGAAGTTCTACGTATAGAACAGAAAGACTCGAAAAAAGGTATTAACGTATCGCTTCCAGGAGTTGTGGCGAAATGGGAAGTGAACAAAGAAAAGGCAATTGAAGAGGTTGCTTATTACGTACAAGAAGCGCTAATTGCGATGCATAAAGAAGAAAATAGCGGAGCGAAAATTTTACCTGTTATTCGCTCTACTTCTTTCCCGAAACAAGCAGAAGAAGGAAATCCGTTTATTATGACGGATCATACGGCGGAAACACGTATTTACTACGCGTTAGATTCTAATAAAACGTATCGACTAATTGATGAGCGTTTATTACAAAAGTTAGAGCTTACAGAACAACAAGTACGTGAAATGGCATTATTCAATGCTCGCTCATTAGGTTATGAATTTAAACAAGACACAGTAGCGGGTAATACATTCTACTTTTTAAACACAAATGATGGATATGACGCGACGCGTATTTTAAACGAATCGTTACTACAATCGATGCGTGAAAAGATTTCTGGTGACATGGTTGTTGCTGTTCCTCACCAAGATGTATTAATTATTGCTGATATCGTTAACGAAATCGGTTATGATATTATTGCACAAATGACAATGAAATTTTTTGCCGAAGGGCATGTTCCGATTACATCACTTTCATTCGTATATGAAGATGGAGAGTTTGAACCAATCTTTATTTTAGCGAAAAATCGGAAGAAGACAGATGGAAAAGAGAAAGGATGAACGAAGTGAACGTTTTTTACAACCTTGAAGGAATTGGTGACACTTTAATTGTTGCCTTACAAGATATTACTTTAGAGAACCGTACTTTTGATCGCAAAGGAGATGTTGCTCGCGTTTATGATCGTGAAAGCAACGTAACGGGAGGATTCAACATCTTTAATGCATCTTCTTATTTAGAAGTAACAGAAACAGGTAACCTTACATTAACGAAAGAGCTTGTTGAGAAAATCAACGAAATTTTAGCGAAGAACGGCTTTGAAGAAACAGTAGAAGCAGATCTTTCTCCGAAATTTGTTGTAGGTTATGTAGCTGAAAAAGAAAAGCATCCAAATGCTGATAAGTTAAACATCTGTAAAGTAGAAATCGGTACAGAAACATTACAAATCGTATGTGGCGCACCAAACGTTGATGCAGGACAAAAAGTTGTCGTTGCAAAAATCGGTGCTGTAATGCCGAGCGGTATGTTAATCAAGCCAGCTGAGCTTCGCGGTGTTCCTTCTTCTGGAATGATCTGCTCTGCACGTGAATTAGAGCTTCCAGACGCTCCACAAGAAAAAGGTATTCTTGTATTAGAAGATAGTTTTGAAGTTGGACAAGAATTTAAATTTTAATTGATATAAGAAAAGAGAGGTTGTCCTTTTGGGCAGCCTCTCTTTTTTGTCATTTTTGTTGGTAAGTCGAAATTTCGTGTTGAATTGTTGATATATTGAGAGTTGTGATAGATACACTCAAAAAATCGTAAATATGGTCAGGGTGTCACCTTTTGTCTTAAAATCTATATTGTATTTTATAAACAAACTAGTTAAAATTTAGAAAAATAGAAGGGGATAGACGTATGAAACAACAACCAAAAATCGCAGAACTTCTAAAACGAATTGAAACTTCAAAACAGCAAGATGTTGAACTAGGTACTTATGAAATATATGTGTTTAGTGAAAGTGAATTAGAAAAAGGACAAATCGGTTACCGATATGATAAACATAAAAAGTCATTAATAAGTGAAGAAAACGGAAAGTGGCAAGAAGGATGGATTGCAATTGGATATGAAACGGATATGGGCGATCCAGTTTTCGTAAATATAGATGATGACGCTTATCCAGTTTATACTGCAGAACGTGGTACAGAAACATGGCAGCCAGTTTATATTGGAAATATGGATGAGATTATAGGGCAATTATAAGAAAAACTTTGAATCCGGTGCAAAGTGATGGGAGAGAAGTATGAAGTATATAAAAATAATGAGCATGATTGCATTCATTGGAATATATATGGCCGGTTGTTCACAAGAGCAGCCGAAAAAAGAAACTACATCTTCTATACAAGAGAAAAACAAAGATACCAAAGAAGACGCACCGGTAGAAAAGCAGCAAGAACAAGAAAAGAACGAAGAATCGCAAGTAGAACAGAGGCAAGAGGAAGTGTCAGCCGAGGAAAAGAAAGAAGAAACTACAACGGTGCAGCCAATTGAGCAACCAGTGCAAAATAATGAACAAAAAGTAGAGAGTAATGAAAAGCAAGGAAAGTTTCTCGTCGTTATTGATCCAGGGCATCAACAAAAAGCGAATTTAAATTTAGAGCCGATTGGACCAGGGGCAACAACGCAAAAATATAAAGTGACAGACGGTACAACAGGTGTTGTGACGAAAAAGAGAGAGGCTGTACTTGTATTAGAAATGGCTTTTTTATTAAAAGAAAAGCTTGAAGCAAAAGGGATACAAGTGTTAATGACGAGAATATCACAAGACGTTGATATAAGTAATAAAGAACGGGCGACATTCGCAAATAATCATAAGGCTAATTTATTTTTACGTCTTCATGCAGATGGTTCTGAAAATCCAAACCAAAGTGGATTTGCTGTATTGACGCCGGCAGGAGGAAGTCCGTATACGAAAGAGATTTATGCGGAAAGTCTTCAAATCTCTCAAACGATAGTAAATAAAATGAGAGAAAATCAGCAAGTGAAAGTAAATGGAATTAAATTTAGGGATGACCTTTCTGGATTCAATTGGTCCAAAGTACCTGGCGTACTATTAGAACTTGGGTTTATGTCAAACCATGAAGAAGATAAAAAATTATCTGACCCGCAGTATGTAAATTCTTTATTGCAAAGTGTAACGGATAGTGTAGATGCATATCGGAAGAGTAAAGCTTAAGCGCAGTCTTACATGAAAGGCTGCGTTTTTCCATATGAAAACACTCGTAAATTAGAATATTGTGGATAAATATGACATGCTTAATTTTACCTGCACTTTTTGCCGAATGCTGATACAATAAAGGATGTTACTATTTAGTAGAAAGAGTGGTAAGCATGTTAGATTGGATGAAAAAGCTGTTTAACAAAGAGGAAGAACAAACAGCGATGAATAAAGAAGTACCAAAGCAAATTGAAAGTCAGCCGAAAATTCCTCGTGTAAACCACTACACTGAAGCAAGAGAAGCACAAATGGCAAGTAGGAATGCAGGTAAATGCCGTTTTCCTTTAGTACCGGATAATGGGTTCGATGAAGAGGATGAAAGCGAAGTAAATCGCTTTGAAGAACAACCTGTTCAAGGAGTAGCATATGAAGAACCGACTGCCCAAAGAGGAATAAAGGTGGAAAGAAGCAGACGACCGTATGTGGAAAAGGTAGTTTCTACATATGAAGAGCCGGAAGTGCAATATGAACCGGTGCGGGAGTCTGTCGTTAAAAAGGCATCTGCACCTTCGCAAGAGAGTAACCGTAGACCATTTCGTCCAACAGAAATGATTTCGCCAATTTATGGATATAATCGTCCTTCAGTAGAGAAAAAGGTTGAAAAGCAGGAGGAAGTAAAAGAAAGAGAAGATCTTGAAATATCTGTAGAGGGAAAAGCAGTTGTTGATGCATGGTTAGAGAAAAAAGGATATAAATTATCTGATTTCTCAGAAGGGCAAGCAACGTCTTCTGCTCCAGGTGAAGTAGTTGAACAGAAAGGCCAACAGGGCAAAAAAGAAGAAAAATCAGTTGTTGATCAATGGCTAGAGAAAAACGGTTATGAAATTGAACGCCAAGTGCCTTTAGTAGAAGAAAAAGAAGTGATTAAAGAAATGAGTACACCGCAGGAAGTTTCAGCGGATGAATTACTTCATAAAACAGTAGCTGAGCAGATGGAAAGTGCTAAGCTAGAAAAAGATGTAGTGGTGTTAAACGAAAACAATCTACAAGAAGAATTAGTAGCTTCTAAAGTAGAGCATGAGGATACAATATTATCAGAAGAAATTAAACGTAATACAGAAATAAAACAACCTACTATTGAAGTAGAAAAGCAAGCTCCAGAAGAATCAGTGATTGTCAAAGCAGAAGAAAAACTTGAAGAAACAATCATTGTGGAAATACCAGAAGAGCTAGAAGAAGTGGAAGTAATTGCAGAAACAGAAGAGCTAGAAGAAGTAGAAGTAATCGCAGAAGCAGAAGAGTCAGAAGAAGTGGAAGTAATTGCGGAAACAGAAGAGCTAGAAGAAGTAGAAGTGATTGCAGAAACGGAAGAGTCAGAAGAAGTAGAAGTGATTGCAGAAACAGAAGAGCTAGAAGAAGTAGAAGTAATTGCAGAAACAGAAGAATCAGAAGAAGTGGAAGTAATCGCAGAAACAGAAGAAGTAGAAGTGATTGCAGAAACAGAAGAATCAGAAGAAGTGGAAGTAATCGCAGAAACGGAAGAATCAGAAGAAGTAGAAGTGATTGCAGAAACAGAAGAATCAGAAGAAGTGGAAGTAATTGTGGAAACGGAAGAGCTAGAAGAAGTGGAAGTAATTGCGGAAACAGAAGAATCAGAAGAAGTGGAAGTAATTGTGGAAACGGAAGAGCTAGAAGAAGTGGAAGTAATTGCGGAAACAGAAGAATCAGAAGAAGTGGAAGTAATTGCAGAAACGGAAGAGTCAGAAGAAGTAGAAGTAATCGCAGAAGCAGAAGAGTCAGAAGAAGTGGAAGTAATTGCGGAAACAGAAGAGCTAGAAGAAGTAGAAGTAATTGCGGAAACGGAAGAGCTAGAAGAAGTAGAAGTAATTGCGGAAACAGAAGAGCTAGAAGAAGTAGAAGTGATCGCAGAAACAAAAGCGCCTGTAGTAGAGACATTTGTAGCACTTGAGGAAATTCAGCAAGAAGATGAAGTAATTGAACAAAACAGTGAATTCATACATGTAGCTGAGGCTGATGAACAGACAAAGAACGATGTTCAAAGCTTTGCGAATGTTTTAATTACAGAAACAGAAGAAAATAAACGAGTTGTAGAAGAAGCACCGGTCGTAGAAGAGCAATCAGTTGAAGAAGAAGTGCCGGTCGCAGAAGAACAACCCGTTGTAAAAAAAGAAGAACCAAAACGTGAGAAAAAGCGTCATGTACCATTTAATGTTGTTATGTTGAAACAAGATAGAACACGATTAATGGAAAGACATGCAGCTAGAGCAAATGCAATGCAGCCTTCTGCTAATGTACGAGTAGAGAATAAGCCAGTACAACAAGAGGTAGCAGAACCACAAGTGGAAGAACAACCAATGCAGCAGGTGGTAGTAGAATCACAAGTGGAAGAAAGCCCAGTGCAGCAAGTAGTAGCAGAACCACAAGTGGAAGAACAACCAATGCAGCAGGTGGTAGCAGAACCACAAGTGGAAGAGCAACCAGTGCAGCAAGTAGTAGCAGAACCACAAGTGGAAGAGCAACCAATGCAGCAGGTGGTAGTAGAATCACAAGTGGAAGAAAGCCCAGTGCAGCAAGTAGTAGCAGAACCACAAGTGGAAGAACAACCAATGCAACAAGTAGTGGTAGAGCAAGTACAAAAGTCAATTTCAAGTACAGAACCAAAAGAGAAAGCATATGTTGTAAATCAAAGAGAGAACGATATGCGAAATGTATTGCACACCCCACCGACATATACTGTTCCGCCATTAGCGTTGTTGTCAATTCCACAGCAATCAGCGCTAGATAATACAGAATGGTTAGATGAGCAAAAAGAATTATTAGATACAACGTTTAATAATTTTCATGTTGGAGCACATGTTATTAATGTATCGCAAGGGCCAGCAGTAACTCGTTTTGAAGTGCAACCAGACCCAGGCGTGAAAGTAAATAAAATTACAAATTTAAGTGATGATATTAAGTTAAGTTTAGCTGCGAAAGATATTCGTATTGAAGCGCCGATTCCAGGGAAGAGTGCAATTGGAATTGAAGTTCCAAATAAAGAAAGTAAGCCAGTATTTCTTCGCGAGATTTTAAGAAGTCCTGTATTCACAAAGAGTGAATCACCGCTTACTGTTGCGCTTGGACTTGATATTTCAGGGGATCCAATTGTAACGGATATTCGAAAAATGCCGCACGGACTCATTGCGGGTGCAACGGGTTCAGGTAAAAGTGTGTGTATTAACGCGATTTTAACGAGTATTTTATATAAAGCGAAACCACATGAAGTGAAGTTAATGTTAATTGATCCGAAGATGGTTGAGCTTGCACCATACAATTCTGTTCCGCATCTTGTAGCACCTGTTATTACGGATGTAAAAGCAGCGACAGCTGCGTTAAAGTGGGCAGTTGATGAGATGGAGCGTCGTTATGAATTGTTTGCGCATGCTGGTGCTCGTGATTTAACTCGCTATAATACAATTGTAAGTGAGCGAGATATTCCAGGTGAGACATTACCTTATATCGTTATCGTTATTGATGAGTTAGCCGATTTAATGATGGTAGCACCAGGTGATGTTGAGGAAGCAATTTGTCGTATTGCGCAAAAAGCACGTGCTTGTGGTATTCATTTATTAGTTGCGACGCAGCGTCCATCTGTAGATGTTATTACAGGTTTAATTAAATCAAATATTCCAACGCGTATTGCGTTTACTGTATCATCTCAAGTTGATTCACGTACGATTATCGATATTGGGGGCGCGGAAAAATTACTTGGCCGTGGTGATATGTTATTTTTAGGGAACGGTACATCTAAGCCAGTTCGTGTACAAGGTGTATATGTATCGGATGATGAGATTGAAAAAACAGTTGATCATGTGAGAAAGCAAATGAAGCCGAATTACTTATTTAAGCAAGAGGATTTATTAGCGAAAACAGAACAGGCTGAGTCGGAAGATGAGCTGTTCTTTGATGCATGTCAATTTGTTGTAGAACAAGGGGGAGCGTCCACATCTTCTGTACAGCGAAAATTCCGTATTGGTTATAATCGCGCAGCACGTCTCATTGAAGAGATGGAATCGCAAGGGATTATTTCTGAAGCGAGAGGAACTAAGCCGAGAGATGTCCTTATTTCTGAGGATGAATTTGCTGCTATGCAGGAAACGAATGTATAGTCCACGGTTTTGCTGTATACTAATAGAAAATGTTGGATAGTAAAGTAGGGAGTAAAGCGACATGAAAGAAATTGAATTAAAATTAAAAGGTGAAATAAATCGACTAACAAATAAAACATTTAAATTTGACGAACGTGTTGGAGAAGGTTGGTTCTCCGCCGTTTACTTTTTAAAAACTAGAGAAATTATTGAAGAATTTCGCCCAAAAAGTGTTGTAACGATGCAATTTTTCCAAAAAGAAAATGCAGTTCTTTGCGGAACAGATGAAGTAATTGCATTGCTGCAAACATTCGCTAAAAATCCTGAGGGACTTGAAATTAACTCTTTAAAAGATGGCGATAAAATTAGTCCATTTGAAACAGTGTTAACAATTCATGGTCCTTATGAGAATTTCGGATTTTTAGAAGGTGTTATTGATGGGATTTTAGCTCGTCGTACATCGGTTGCAACAAACGTATATAATGTTGTCCAAGCTGCACGTAGTGTAGATAAAGAAAAACCAGTTATTTTCATGGGAGATCGTGACGATCATTATACACAACAAGCTGGTGACGGTTATGCAGCATACATCGGAGGTATGAGCGCACAAGCGACGCATGCAATGAATGAATGGTGGGGCAGAAGTGGTATGGGAACAATGCCTCACGCATTAATTCAAATGTTTAATGGTGATGTTGTAGAAGCGGCAAAAGCATATCATAAGAAATTCCCAGAAGATGAATTAGTTGTACTAATTGATTACAATAATGATGTTATTACAGATGCACTTCGTGTAGCGCGTGAGTTTGGATCAACATTAAAAGGTGTGCGTGTAGATACGTCTCGCACAATGATTGATCAATACTTTATTCGCCATCCAGAAGTACTTGGAACATTCGATCCACGTGGTGTAAACCCATCGCTCGTATTTGCACTTCGCAAGGCGCTTGATGAAGAAGGATTCCAGCATGTAGACATCGTTGTAACTGGTGGATTTGATGAAAAACGTATTCGTGAATTTGAAGCTCAAAAGGTACCTGTTGACATATACGGGGTAGGAAGTAGCTTGTTAAAAATGAATATTGGCTTTACTGGTGATAATGTAGAATTAAATGGGAAACCAGAAGCAAAAGCTGGTCGTAAATATCGTCCAAACCCACGTTTAGAGCGTGTTCAATTAGAAAAAAGAGAAGATATGTAAAAGAGAGAAAAACTGATAGGTGATTGACCCTATCAGTTTTTCTGTTATCATAGTATAGCGGCTTCTTTTTTGCTATAATGGACTTGTTATGGACATATAAAGAAGTACGTACGAGTTTATCCTGATAAGTGAAGGGAAAGAATAATTTCACTACATCAAAAATGTATGATGATTACCAAAATAAGAAAAGATTCATATACTGTCTTATAGATAGGCCGTTGTATTAGTTCGAAATGTTGGAGGTTCTTTAAGATGACAGTTTACCATTTTGTAGGAATTAAAGGAACAGGAATGAGTTCATTAGCGCAAATTCTTCATGATATGAAGCATACTGTTCAAGGGTCTGATTATGAAAAGCGTTTCTTTACACAAACAGCGTTGGAAAAGCGTAGTATCTCGATCCTTCCTTTTGATAAGAATAATGTAGAAGAAGGACAAGTGATTATTGCAGGAAATGCATTTCCTGATACGCATGAAGAAATCGTAGCAGCAAAAGAATTAAACATCCCAGTCCATCGTTACCATCACTTCTTAGGTGACCTGATGAGCCAATACACAAGTGTTGCTGTAACTGGTGCACACGGAAAAACATCAACAACAGGTTTGTTAGCCCATGTAATGCAAGGTGCACACCCGACATCTTACCTTATTGGAGATGGAACAGGGCATGGGGTAGAAAATAGTAAGTATTTTGTATTTGAAGCTTGTGAGTATCGTCGTCATTTCTTGTCTTACAATCCAGACTATGCAATTATGACGAATATTGATTTTGATCATCCAGATTATTTTGCAGACATCAATGATGTATTCAGTGCATTCCAAGAGATGGCATTGCAAGTGAAAAAAGGCATTATTGCATGTGGAGATGATGAAGAACTTCAAAAAATTCAAGCGAAAGTACCTGTTATTTTCTATGGATTTGGAGAAGATAATGATTTCCAAGCACGTAACATTCAAAAGAGAACAGATGGCACGATATTCGATGTATTCGTTCGTAATACGTACTATGACACGTTCAAAATTACAGGATACGGCAACCATAGCGTATTAAATGCATTAGCAGTAATCGCGCTTTGTCATTATGAAAACGTTGATGTAGAAGCAGTAAAACATCAATTAACAACTTTTGAAGGCGTAAAACGTCGCTTTAATGAAAAGCCGATGGGAGAGCAAGTAATCATCGATGACTACGCACACCATCCGACAGAAATTAATGCAACGATTGAAGCTGCTCGTCAAAAACATCCAGAGCGTGAAGTTGTCGCTGTATTCCAGCCACATACATTCTCACGTACAGAAAAGTTCTTAGATGAGTTCGCAGAAAGCTTAAGCAAAGCTGACCAAGTATACTTATGTGATATTTTCGGATCAGCACGTGAAAACAAAGGTGAATTAACAATCGAAGATCTGCAAAAGCGTATTGACGGTGCAGAATTAATTACAGATACAACAACGGATGTATTAAAGAAACATAAAAACGGCGTTCTAATTTTCATGGGCGCAGGTGACATCCAAAAATTCGAAGCAGCTTACGTAAAAGAAGTTCAAGTTGCAGAGAAATAATAGAAAAGACGCATAGCTTGGCTGTGCGTCTTTTTTATGTTGTCGTGGTTGTGCTTTAATGTTGAAACGTCGATATATATGGAGTTGTGTTCGATATATTTCAAAAATCGTTGATATATTGGTACGCGTTTTGAAATATAAATGTTAGAATAATAAGAAAACTAAAAAGGGGACTAAAAAACATGTTCACACTCCGAGTAGATGACGAAATCGAACTACAATTACTAGAAAAACATCATAAAGAGGAATTATATCAATTATTAGATCAAAACCGTAATCATTTACGGAAATGGCTCCCTTGGGTAGATGGGACAAAATCTGCTGATGCTTATGATGAAATTTTTCCGATGTGGTTAAAGAAGTTTGCAGAGGGAGACGGTTTTGAAAGTGGTATACGTTACAAAGGAAAGCTCGTTGGGATGGTAGGTATTCATCCAGTGAGCTGGGGGAAGAAAGCCGCGAGTCTTGGGTATTACCTTGCAGAAGATGCTGGAGGAAAAGGCGTTATGACGCGTAGCGTGAAGGCTGTGCTTCAATATGCATTTGAGAATTTAAAATTAAATAAAATGGAAATCCGATGCGGTGTTGAAAATGCGAAAAGCCGCGCAATTCCAGAACGTTTAGGATTTAAGTTAGATGGTATTTTACGAGATGAAGAATGGCTATATGATCATTTTCATGATATCGCTGTATATAGTTTACTAGCTTCAGAATGGAAAGAGATTCGATGAACGAGAAGATTCGTATTGTTCCATATGAAGGTACGTTTCAAGAGGAAGTAGTAGATCTTATCGTTCATATTCAGCAAAAAGAGTATAATGTTCCCATTACGAAAGAAGAGCAACCTGATTTACTTGAAATAGAAACATTCTATCAAAAGGATCACGGAAACTTTTGGGTAGCAATTTATGATGGTAAAGTAGTTGGAACAGTAGCTTTATTAGATATTGAGAATCATCAAGTAGCGCTAAGAAAAATGTTCGTGAAGAAAGAGTTTCGCGGAAAAGAATGGGGCGCATCACATATGTTGCTTCAAACAGCAATTTCATGGGCTGAGGATAAAAAATTGAAAGATATTTACTTAGGAACAACAGTAAAATTTTTAGCGGCACATCGTTTTTATGAAAAGAATGGTTTTCAAAGTGTGAGTATAGATCAGTTGCCGAAAAATTTTCCGGTGTTACAGGTAGATAAGAAATTTTATAGGTACATTGTGTAAAAGGTCATTTAGAAATGGCCTTTTTCTATGAACTAAAATGGAAATAGTGGTATAATTTGGATTAGGGGGTGTAGGTATGAACTTTCCAATTCAAAGAAGTAAGTCAGTAGTCATTTTTGTTTGTCTTACGTTAGCTTTTATGTGTATATATCCAATTGTCATGCTTTTCACTAATAAAGCGCATTGGATATCGGCGTTGATTGGGATGGGTTTATGCTTCATTGTAAATGTACCACTTGTTTGGGAAGTATTTATTAAAAAACATAAAGTAGAAAATGGCGTATTAAAGTACGGTGTTTTAAATGACGATATTGTATTGAAAGAGATAAGAATAATTCGTCAAGTTGGGAAATCGCTTGAAATTACGACGAATGCATATAAAGTACATATAATTGCGATGCCGCAAAATATGAATGACTTTTTGGCGCTTATCGAGAAAGAAAATCCACATGTGAAAATAGAAATGGTAGGTAAGAAATGAAATATGTAAAACCTTTGTTTTGTTTGGAAATTTTGCTTGTGTTTGCTATTTGCACTAGAGTATATATGAAATGGGATCTGCCCTTATATGAACCAATATTAATAGGTACTATCGCAGTGGCGCTTTTATATTATTTTCATTTTCAGCAAACAAAAAGTAAGAACAGTAGATCGATATAGGGTGAGGATAATAAAAAAACGCTCGGATATAATTCCGAGCGTTTTTTATTATTTTAAGTTCTCTGGGTTTAAAGCTTCTAATTCAGGTACAACGAAGCGTCCGTCTTTACGGATTAGTACGTCGTCGAAGTAAATCTCACCGCCGCCGTATTCAGGGCGTTGGATGCATACTAAGTCCCAATGGATGTTTGAATTGTTACCATTCCATGCATCGTCGTAAGCTTGTCCAGGAGTGAAGTGGAAGCTGCCATCGATTTTTTCATCGAATAGGATGTCTCCCATTGGATGTAAGATGTATGGGTTTACGCCGATTGCGAATTCACCAACGTAGCGTGCGCCTTCGTCTGTATCGAAGATTTTATTAATGCGTTCTGAATCGTTTGCAGTTGCTTCAACGATTTGGCCGTTCTCGAACTTAAGTTGTACATTTTCAAATGTATAACCGTTGTAAGGAGATGGTGTGTTGTAAGAAACTGTACCGTTAACAGAGTCACGAACTGGTGCAGAGTATACTTCACCATCTGGAATGTTTAAATGACCTGAGCATTTAATTGCTGGAATGTCTTTAATAGAGAATGTTAAGTCAGTTCCAGGACCAGTTAAACGAACTTTATCTGTTTTATTCATTAATGTAACAAGGCTATCCATCGCCTTATCCATTTTACCGTAGTCTAAGTTACATACTTCAAAGTAGAAGTCTTCGAAAGCTTCTGTACTCATTTTAGCAAGCTGTGCCATAGAAGCATTTGGGTAGCGAAGAACAACCCAGCGTGTTTTTGGAACGCGAATGTCTCTATGAACTTTTTTACCAACTGTTTGGCCATGAACTTTCATACGCTCACTTGGAACGTCAGCTTGTTCATTAATATTATCGCCAGAGCGAAGGCCGATATAAGCGTCCATGTCTTTCATTACGCTTGCTTCATATGCAGCGATTTGTTCGAAATGTTCTTCAGTAGCACCCATTAATAAAGAGCGATCTACTTGATGATCTTTTAAAGAGACGAATGGGAAACCACCAGCTGCATATGCTTCTTTTACAAGTGCAGTTACAAGTTCTTTTTGTAAGCCAAAGTTTTCAATTAATACTTTTTCACCTTTTTGTAAGCGGATAGAGTAGTTAATTAAATTGTATGCTAACTTTTCAATACGTGGATCTTTCATATGTAAAGCCTCCCTACTAATTATGTATCCTCTCCTATTGTAACCTACTTAGTGGAATTTGTTGAATGATTTATGTTACAGTTAACGAATAAGTATGAAAATTCTAATGATGAGATAGGGATTAGAATGAAACGGAAAATGATTGTATAATAGGGGAAAGTATGAAAAAGATAAAGGAAGTGATGAAATGCAAGTTCTTTTATATGTAAGTGCGGCTATTATCGCGGTTGCTTTCGCAGTATTAGTAGTGTATGTATGCAGAACGTTGTTATCGGTTCAGAAGACGTTAGAAAACGTTGCAAGCACGTTAGAAGGTTTAGAAAAACAAATGCAAGGAATCAGCGTAGAGACAGAGCAATTATTACATAAAACGAATGCGTTAGCTGATGATATTCAACAGAAGTCACAGTCATTAAATAAAGTGGTAGCGGGTGTAGATGGGATTGGAACGACAATCCAATCTTTAAATACGAAGCTTCGTAATGTATCAGACTCTGTAACGGACGAAATTGAAAATAACGCTGATAAAGTAGCGCAAGTTGTACAGTGGAGCAGTGCGGCGATTGAAGTATACAATCATTACCGTGCGTCGAGACAAGAGAAGAAGGTTGAAAAAGAAGAGCGTAAATTAGAAAGAATTGAGAAAAACGCTGAAAAGAAAGAGAAGCGCTCTAGATTTCGTATGAGAGGTGAATCGTGATGAATATGACAAAGCTTGAAACAATTGAAGAGCTTGAAGTCTTAGTAGAAAAGAATGAGCCGTATGTTCTTTTTAAACATAGTACGACATGCCCGATTAGTCACGGTGCATACACAGAATTTCAAGCGTATTGCAGTGAAGAAAGAGAAGTGCCAGCGTATTACTTATACGTACAAGATGCAAGAGATGTGTCAAATCGTGTTGCAGAACAATACAGTATTAGACATGAATCACCGCAAGTGCTATACATAAAAGATGGTATGGTAGTATGGAATACATCTCATTGGAATATTAAAAAAGATGCTTTAGAAGAGAATATAAAGTAAAAAGAAGCAAGCTAAAGGTGCTTGCTTCTTTTTTTTGTTTTTGTTGAAATATATTTAATGGTACACTATTAATAGTTCAAACTAAATAACTAGATTGTTGAAAGTAGGTTTTAAGTAATGAAGAAAATGGCATTATCCTTCGCAGTCGTAAGTTTATTACTGGGAGCTTGTAGTAACAATAGTAATACGATTAGTAAGAAGGATGAAGTTATACAAAAAGATACAAAAGAAAAAAGTATGATTCCGAGAACTGCTGTTTCTAAAGATTATTATAGAACTGTTATTCCTTTAAAAGAACAAAAGGTTATTAATACAGCTAATATAAAAACAAATTCTAAATTAGATTTAGCAGAGTATGAAAATGGTTTAATAAATATTGCAACGCAGCAATTTGATACAGAGAGCCACGTACTGCAATTAAATCAGTATATTCCAGAGAAACTAGTTGATGAACTAGTTGCGAAAGTAGAAGCGCCAGTTTTGACGAATATTATAGAACAAGACTATTTCGGAAAACAGAATTCAAATGAATTAAGTTTATCTGGTGTTATGATTGGCTTAGCTATGTCTTCAAGTGTATCGAATGAAGAAGCTATGTCTAAAGGGTCTGAAGTTGCTAAACAACTTATTGAAGCTATTAACAAAAATGATAAATATAACAAATCTCCAATTACGTTTGCTATCTTTAAGCAAGAAAGTACAAGTTCTTTAAAAAATGGTACGTATATTGCTAGTGCTACTGTTCAAAAGAATGATACGAACCTTGGAAATTGGAGTACAATTGATGAAAAGTCGTATTCATATCCTTCTGATGAATTTACACAAGCACATGGAGAAGATAATACAAAAATAACTAACTTTGCTAAGGAAATAAAAGGTTTTTCTACTGGAGATTTTATTCCAGTCAACGCAAAAGTTTCTTATAAGAAAGATCAAATGGATACATTAAATATGAATATTGTTATTAAATATAACGGTAAAACAGAATTAATGGCTCTTACCCAATTGGCTGCGCAAGGTATGTTGGACAAATTGCCTAAAGATGCGAAAGTCCAATTACAGATCAAGTCCGAGAGTAAAATTGAGGCCGTTATTATAAAAGAGAAAAACAGTGATAAACCGTTTGTTTCCTTCTTGTAAAAAAAGACAGTATGTAAACTGTCTTTTTTTTATTTTAAATGAAAATATACAATGTTTTTTGATGATAATTCATTGCTGTATATCGTGTGACAATCGTATATGTATCAACTATAATAAGTTATCTTAAAAAAGTAATATATAGGAATTTGAAAGATGTGGCTTTTTTATGGCATCACAACAATTAGGTCGTTTACGTTCTGAAATTGATCAACTTAATTTACAAATATTAGAGTTATTAAACGAAAGAGGTCGTCTCGTACAAGAAGTTGGTACTTTAAAAGAAGTATAAGGTGTGAAACGTTTTGATCCTGTACGTGAAAGAAATATGCTGGATTTAATTGTAGAGAATAATAATGGTCCATTTGAAACTTCGACTTTACAACATATTTTCAAACAAATTTTTCAAGTTGGTTTAGAGTTACAAGAAGAGGATTATCGTAAAGCACTACTTGTGTCTTGTAAGAAAAAATAGAAGATACGATTGTTGAAATTAATGCGTGGTGGTGCTTTCAAGCCACATACTTCACCGTATGATTTTCAAGGTCTTGGATTAGCAGGATTACAAATTTTAAATCCAAATGATATTGAGATGTCATTAGATTACGTTGATGTTATTCAAATTGGCACTCACAATATGCAAAACTTTGATTTGCTAAGGGCAGCTCGTGCTGTAAATAAACCAGTATTATTAAAACGTGGTCTATCAGCAACGATTGAAGAATTCATTAATGCGGCAGAATATATGATGGCAAAGGGAAATGGGAACATTATTTTATGTGAACGAGGTATTCGCACGTATGAAAGAGTGACGCGTAAGACGCTTGATATTTCCGCTGTACCGATTTTAAAGAAAGAAACACATTTACCTGTTGTTGTCGATGTAACGCATTCTACAGGGCGACGTGACCTTCTCTTATCAACTGCAAAAGCAGCGATGGCAATTGGTGCAGACGCAATTATGGCTGAAGTACATCCAAATCCCGCTGTAGCTTTATCAGATGAGGCGCAGCAAATGAATATTCCGCAGTTCAATGATTTTATGAATGAATTAAAATCATTTGGAAGTAAATGATAAAAAATTTTAATGAGCTGTTCCAATAAGGCGTTTTGGGGCATCTGTATAGAGACTGTCATTGTCGATTTTTGTTGGTAAGTTGATATATTTAAAAAATCGCTGATATAATTAGAGTTGTGGTAGATATATTTGGAAAATCGCTGATATATTTCGAGTTACGGTTCATATATTCGAAAAATCGTCGATATAAATTTCATTTACTATCGTACTGCTTAAAATAAGATTTCTACTTAGGAAACATCTATTTTTTTACAAAAAATGCTCTTTTTTCATAAAAAATACGAAAATACGAGAAAAGAAGCGAATTTTTTCGAAACTTTTGCGGGAAAATATTGTATGAGCCTGCGTTTTTATCGTATCATTAGTAAAAGGAAGAACTCGGGACGATTGGTGGCATCTGCAAATAGAGTTGATGTCTTTTTTTCATTCAAGTAACCGATACATAAAAATAGATAACAAAAATAGAAGGAGTGTGCGATGAGATGAACGTAACAATCTATGATGTAGCGCGCGAAGCGAACGTTTCAATGGCTACCGTATCACGCGTTGTGAACGGTAACCCAAATGTAAAGCCTACAACAAGAAAGAAAGTATTAGAAGCAATTGATCGTTTAGGGTACCGCCCAAATGCGGTAGCACGTGGACTAGCAAGTAAGAAGACAACTACAGTAGGTGTTATTATTCCTGATATCTCAAATACGTTTTATGCAGAACTTGCACGTGGAATTGAAGATATCGCAACAATGTACAAATATAACATCATTTTAAGTAACTCTGACCAAAACAAAGAGAAAGAGTTCCATTTATTAAATACGATGCTTGGAAAGCAAGTGGACGGAATTGTTTTCATGGGTGAAGATATTACAGACATTCACATTGAAGAATTTAAAAAATCTCCAGTACCAATTGTATTAGCAGCGTCATTCGATGAGCAAAATGAAACGCCATCAGTAAATATTGATTATACACAAGCAGCTTACGATGCAATGAAGCACTTTATTGAGCAAGGACATAAGCGTATCGGTTTCGTCTCTGGTCCATTCATTGATAAAGCGGGAAGCGCGAAAAAGTTACAAGGTTATAAAAAAGCTTTAGAAGAAGAAGGTATTTCATATGATGAAAATCTTGTAATCGATGGAGATTACACATATGACTCAGGTATCGAAGCATTCGAGAAGCTTTGGAGCAATGATGAAAAGCCAACAGCAATCTTCGTATCGTCTGATGAAATGGCACTAGGTGTAATCCACGCAGCACAAGACGCTGGATTAAACGTACCAACTGACGTAGAAGTACTTGGTTTCGATAATACACGCCTTGCATTAATGGTTCGTCCGCAACTTTCAACAGTTGTACAACCGATGTATGATATCGGTGCAGTAGCAATGCGTCTATTAACAAAGTATATGAACAAAGAAAAAGTGGAAGATCACACTGTTATCTTACCTCACCGTATCCAATTTAGAGATTCAACGAAGTAAGTATAAAAAAGCTCACAGCGATTGCTGTGAGCTTTTATTCATATTCAGGATAATATTTTTCAATTACTGTATCTACAGTTTCATTTTTCTTAACGTGTAAAAATCTTGCGTACAATTCTTTTCCAGTTTCAAATGGCGTATCGTCTAATTCAAACACATGTAACACTTTTCGGAACGTCCATGTGATTTGCTCATCATACATATTATCGTATGTGTGCTCCGATTGTATAGCTATATTTTCACCTAGTTCATGAGCTTCTTCTAAACTGTTTGCTTTAACAAGAATAATACTTTCTTCAAAAAGTGTATCGTGATTCTCTTCATAATGCTCATCAATTTTCGTAGGATCAGGCTCACCAGCATGAACAGACTCAAACAATAATTTTACAGCGTACACATTATGCTGCATGTTTCACTTTATAAATAATACTTGCGACAAGCGAAGCAGGTATTGTAAATAAGTTACTTTGATAATGGTAATGTACTTGGGATTCTTCATAAGACATGTTGTCATATAGTTCGTTTTGTGAGACATTCATTTTTTTCTGTTTTTCTTTGAGCATTTTAATGTAGTTGTACTGTATTGGGACGAGAATGATGAAATAAGCTAATACGATTAGTGAAATCCAAATCATTATGAACACTCCCTTACAAAGAATATTTGTATATGGTAATTATATCAATTTATATGAAAAATATCCATATTTTCCTAGTGGTCAATTTCTTTTCCAAAATGCAAAAAGTTCTTCAGCGCTTCGTAAATTATGTTCAAGGCATGTTTGGGCAGTGCGTTTTAAAACTTTGTATTAACTGTTCTAATCTAGAAGGATCATATTGTTTCACATGGCCAGTAATAATGGTTTCATCTTTGTCTAAGTCAATTGTAATTTAATCGAATCGCTCTACTTGTTTAAAATATCCTACAATATCATCTTCCAATTGAAATTCTCCCTAGTTTATAGCTTATTTAGAAGATTTCTCTATAAATTGTATGATTCCTTGTTATATGTCACATAAGTGCAAATTTACCTATTATAGGGCAATGTCATGTATAATAGAAAGAAAAGGCTTGTGAGGGGGGAGAAGAGATGATCGTTCTTTGGATAATTACGCTTTGTATGACTGCTATTTTTGCATATATGACGTTAAAACAAAATGGCTTAAAGCGATTTGTTCCAGGAAGTATTCTTGCAGGAATTGCCCTTATCACGTATGTAATTTCTATTTTTATTGAAAGTGTATCAGTAGATATGAGCACAAGTTTAATGTTTATTGGTATTACACTATTTGCAGGTAGCATTATGGTACTTATGGTTGCTGGTATTATTTTATTTATTCATATGAATTCGGAAACGTTATAGCATATAGAAAAGGCATGTCCCGAGGGACATGCCTTTTTATCCGTTCAATTATGCTCTATCTTTAGAAGAGTTTTGCTGTTTTAGTAAGTCGCGAATTTCGCCAAGAAGTTCTTCTTCTTTTGTTGGTTCTGGAAGTTCTTCCTCTTTTTCTTCTTCTCTTTTAGATGTTAGTTTGTTGAAAACTTTAACAAACATAAAGATAGCAGCTGCAATAATTAAGAAATCAAAAATAGTTTGGATGAAGTTACCATACATAATAGATGATTTACCGAATGTAATTTTTAAATCTGTAAAGTCAACGCCACCTAATACCATACCAAGTAATGGTGTGATGATATCTTTTACTAAAGAACTAACGATTTTACCGAATGCAGCACCGATTACAACCCCGACAGCTAAATCGATTACATTACCTTTGAATGCGAATTTTTTAAACTCGTTCCACATGTGTTAATCCCATCCTTTCCACGATTCATTATGAAATTTATAATTCCTATCAACATATTCTATAGAAATTTACGAGAGAAATAAAGAGGAAATGGGAATGAAAGTAAATTCTGAAAAATGTATCCGTTTTAATTTTTGTTTACATCATCTAGTAAAGATTGTAGCATTTGCTGCGTTTTTAATCCTTCTAATCCATCTACAACAGGCTTTGTATCGCCTTGTACACACTCAATAAAATGATGAACAGCATCTTCAAAACCACGTTGTTTTAACGTCGTATCCCATGATGGGGAACCACTTTGTGAAACTGAGTTTTCCTGTTCAATTTCAAATGTATTCATATTTTTTACGCGAATGATTTTCCCTGGCGTTACAAGTTCAATTTGTTCTAAATTTGTACCGGCATGGCGATGCATTGCAGTAGAAAGTAACAGTCCACTTGGAGTTGTATATGTATGATGTCCGTAAAGAAGTTCATTCTTTTCATTGATTTGCATCATATTGTGAACGACGTTAAGGTCATTATTAGCTAACCAGCGAGCTGTATCTACAATGTGTAAATAATCATCTAACATAGTGAAATCGTACGTATATGGCCCGACTTTATTTGTGCGATGCTTTTCAATTCGAATCCATGAAATATCATTAGCCTGTTCTTTGGCAGCGACATACATAGGAACGAATCTGCGATTAAATCCGACCATTAATTTTCGGTTATATTTCTCGCTCAACTCGACTAGTTGCTCAGCTTGTTCCACTGTAGCTGCTAGCGGCTTATCAACATAAACGTCGATCCCTTTTTTCAGAAGTTCAGAAACGATTTCATAATGTGATGCAGTTGAACTATGCACGAAGATTGCATCGCATTCCGAAGCTAACATTTCAATAGAATGAAAGTCTTGAATCCGGTATTGCTGGCAAACTTGTTTTCTTTTCTCCTCGTTAGGTGTAAACGCCCCTACAAAATTCCAATCTGTTTCTTTTGTAAGTGTTGGAAGATAGGCCTTTTGCGCAATACTTCCAAGTCCAATCATCCCAATTTTAGGTTTGTTCATTTTTATTCCCACCCTATTAATATTAATGTAACGGCTTAAATGTAGCATAGGGTGGGGGAGGAAGGCAAAAATTAGCTTTTTACTTACGTCCTTCTAACAAAATCTTCTCTATCTCTTCAAAGTTATGAGCGCGAGCATGCTCTAACGGGGTAACACCATCATGGTCTGGAATATTTACATCTGCACCGTGCTCAATAAGAAGGCGAATGACTTGTTGCTGTGTTTCGTTTCCGTTACTTAGTACGATGGCTTCCATTAAAGCTGTCCATCCGAGGTTATTTACATGATTTACATCAATAGTTGTTCGAGTGAGGAGTTCTTTTATAACGTCAATATAGCCATGTTCTGAGGCTGGGATAAGAGCTGTTCCGCCGTAACGATTTGTAATCATAGGATTTGCACCAGCATCAATTGTTAGCTTTAAAATGTCTAAGTAACCTTCCGCACCGGCGTATAGAAAGGGATTGTTTTTCATGTCATCTTGGATGTTTACGTCAGCACCAGATTCGATAAGCGCTTTTGCGGTTTTTACATCATTTTTGTATGTAGCAATCATAAGTGGAGTGCGTCCTTGATTATCCGTCGCATTTATATTTGCGCCTTGTTTTAGTAAAGATATAACAGTATTCGTTTCATTTTTTTCAGTAGCTGCTAGTAGTGCAGTCTCCATGTTTGTCATCTCCTTTTTTACTTCTTGTTCTTGCGAGCATCCTTGTAAAAAAATTACGCAACATATCATACTGAATGTTTTTTTGAACATGGAATTTCAACCTCCTAATTTCAACTGTAAAATAGGAACATTAAATTTTTATAAACTGACGCTAAAATTACTATAAAATCGCTTGAGTATTTGAACATATATTTTTATGCTTATGAATATGAAGGATGGGTAAAGTGAGGATGTAAATGATGTCTATTAAAACAAGGTTTTTATTTTCTTATATTGCTGTAATTCTCGTTTCTATTACGCTCATATTAGTCGCGGGATTTTTAATTGTTTTTTCGATAACAGGTGACTTGGAAGCAGTGAAAAATTTCTATAAAAGTTCTTACATTCAAAAGCCGCTTACATCAGAAGAAGAGAATGCCTATCTTGAATTAAAATTAGCGGCAAAGCAACATCAATCTCAATTATTAGATGAATCGTTCGTTTCATCAATTGAAAAAGAAGGCGTGAAAATAATTGTAAGAAAGGGAGAAAACATTTCTTATGCTACAAAGGGTTTTGAAAGTTCGACTTTAACAGAAGCCCTTCCGAAATTTGAAGCAGCAAATATTAATAGTCGTGGTACAACGGAACTAGGTGATACATTTTATCGATATGTAAAATTTGATTTTTATTTTGCAGAGAAAGAAGAAGGGAGTATATTTGTACTAAAAAAGCAAAGTTCATTTGTAGATCTTACACAAAAATTATTTCCAATCTTATTCGTATCGCTTTTACTATTAGCTATTTTACTTATTGGGTTATTAAGTTATCTCGTTTCAAGAAGTGTAATAAAACCAATTTTTGTATTGAAAGGCGCAACAGAGAAAATTAAAGAAGGAAATTTAGATTTTCAAATGCCAGTTACATCGCACGATGAAATAGGTCAATTAAATCAAGGATTTGAGGAAATGAGGAAGAAGTTAAAAGAATCGATTGAAGTACAAACGCAGTATGAAGAAAATCGAAAAGAACTTATTTCAAACATATCGCATGATTTAAAAACACCGATTACATCTATTATCGGATATGTAGAGGGAATAAAGGACGGGATAGCAAATACGCCAGAAAAAATGGATAAGTATTTAACGACAATTCACACGAAGGCAAAACATATGGACACACTCATTGATGAACTCTTTTTGTTTTCAAAGCTCGATTTGAATCGAGTTCCATTCCAATTTGAGACAGTTGAATTAAATACGTTTATGCAAGAATTAATAGAAGAGATGCAGATGGATTTAAGTGAAGAAGGTATAGAAGTTAACTTACAATTACATTCATCGCCATTATATGTAACGGCTGATTGCGAAAAGATAAATAGAGTTATATCAAATTTAATTCATAATAGTGTGAAGTACATGGATAAAGAAGAGAAGAAAATTACTGTAACAGTATCGAGTGATAACAATAATGTTATTGTGAAAGTGATGGACAATGGATCAGGTATAGAATCTGATACGCTACCGTATATCTTTGAACGTTTTTATCGTGCAGAACAATCGCGAAATTCTAGCACAGGTGGAAGTGGACTTGGTTTAGCAATAGCGAAGCAAATTGTTGAAGAACATGGCGGGGAAATTTGGGCGGAAAGCGAGCTTGGTAAAGGCACAAGCATTTTCTTCTCATTGGAAAAAGTAGAGGAATGTGGTGAGTAAATTGAAAAGAATTTTACTAATAGAAGATGAAGTAAGTATTGCAGAATTACAGCGAGATTATTTAGAAATTAATGATTTCCAAGTTGATGTAGAGCATTCAGGAGAAACAGGTTTACAAATAGCACTGCAAGAAGAATATGATTTAATTATTTTAGATATTATGCTCCCGAAAATGAACGGATTCGAAATTTGTAAACAAATACGTGCTGTAAAAGATATTCCGATTCTACTTGTTTCAGCAAAAAAAGAAGATATAGATAAAATTCGCGGACTCGGATTAGGAGCGGATGATTATATAACGAAACCGTTTAGTCCAAGCGAATTAGTTGCAAGAGTAAAAGCACATATTGCCCGTTATGAAAGATTATCAGGAAATGTAAGTAAGCAACGTGATACGTTATATATTCACGGAATTTCTATCGATCAACGAGCGAGGAAAGTTTTTATAAACAATGAAGAAGTGGCATTTACAACGAAGGAATTTGATTTATTAACATTCTTTGTAACACATCCAAACCAAGTATTAAATAAAGAACAGTTATTTGAACGCATTTGGGGATTAGATTCCGCTGGTGATTTAGCCACTGTTGTCGTCCACATTAGAAAGCTACGTGAAAAAATTGAAAGAGATCCTGCCCACCCGCAATATATTGAAACAGTATGGGGAGCTGGTTATCGTTTTAATGTATAGGGAACCTGCCGAGTAATTGGCAGGTTTTTTGTATGTTATTCGAATGAAAAGGAAGTAATAGGTAATTTATGTTAAAATATAAAGAGAAACAAAACAGAGGAGAGCATGGGGAGCGTGCTATATGTTGGGGGATATATTAAAAGATAATAAATCAAACAAGGCTTTAAAGATTGGAACTAATATCGTACTTATCTTATTGATTATTGGTGCAATACAAATGTTTTATGATGAAGATTCTACGAATGATCATTTTGGTTGGTTCTTTTTTGCGATCTTTTGGGTAATTAAAAGCATTTCTAGCTCTAAGGTAAGTTTAAAAGATAGAGATAAAAAGTCGGTATTACTTGATGTGGGTTTAGTTGTTATTTCTTGTATTTTTTTAGTTGTTTTTAGTGTGAAATATTTCTTTTGAAAAAAGCTCATAGTCTTATAGAGGCTGTGAGCTTTTTGTCAGTGTTTAGGTTTTCTTAATAATAACGGTACTAACGATTTATAAAATGTTTGAGTAGTAGAAGTAAACTGAGTAGCCTCTTCTAAAAAAGGATAATGGTTGCTCTCCTCAAATGTCACAAAAGTAGAATCGCATATACCCTCATGTAACTCGATAGAATATTGAATAGGACACTGCACATCGTGTCTTCCGCACATAATTAGTGTTTTTGTTTTTATAGAAGGTAAATACTCCCTTAAATCAAATAACGGATATTCATTGGCGAAAGCGTTCATCCGGTTAGCGGACATTGTTTTTTTGATTGGTTTACAAAAATAAGAGTTGTAGTTTTCTGGTTTATACAATGATAATTTTGTTCTCTCAGTAGATAGTTCTTTCCATTCTTCGCTTGTAAGGTGAGGGCTTTTTAAGTTTTCGATGAGCTCTTGCATATATTGAAACTGTGGATGTGCTGGGTGATAAATGCAAAATGGTGTTTCGGTATAGTTACTTGCTGCAGCTCCTGCTACGACTAATGATTGTAAGGAATTTGGATATGTAATCGCATATAAAAGTCCAAGCATACCACCTGTTGAATGACCAGCGAAATGCCATGTTGGAAGTTGTAATGCTTCTCGTATGGCTTCCAAGTCGTGGATTGTTTCAATCATGCTTAATTCGTTTTCTGACTGGGCGGTTACAGAGCTACCAGTATCTCGTAAATTAATGAGAAATACACGATGCGTAGCAGTAAAAACATCCGCAAAGTAATCACCAGTTTCATTAAATTGTGAATAGTGATGTGTAATACAAAGCGATTCGCCATCTCCTTTTGTAAAGAGTTCAAATGTACCACGTTTCGTGTGGATCATTTGTCGTTTCCACATAATATCACTACCTTTTCTCATAAAAGTTGGGCCAGGCTGTTATGAAATGAAAATATATCGGCGATTATCAAAATATATCAGCGATTATTAAAATATATCGACTTACCGATAGAAACCGACAATAAATAAAAGGAGGCTATTCAAAAACGAGCCTCCTTTTCGTTTAGTATAAAGATTTTGTCATATTATTCCGAATAATTTCAAGGGATTTCGCTACAGTTAATGCATTTTTTTCTTCAATTTCTGGTTTACGGGGGATAGGTTTATACATGTTGTCTGGATCTTCCCATGTGAGGGGAAGTTCTGTTTCTGCTTGTCCTTTCCAAGCTTCAATCCATTCTGGAGGGAGATAACCTGAGATGTTTTGGATGTTGTTCATTTCGAGCCAAATGAGCGCCCAAGCTCTTGGAACGACGCGCCAATGGTCATAGCCGCCACCACCGACAGCGATCCAGCGACCGTCGCAATATTCATTAGCAATTTCACGAGCGAGTTTCGGTATTTCGCGGTAAATATTCATGGTCGCACAAAGGTGTGTAAGTGGGTCGTAGTAATGTGCATCAGCACCATTTTGCGTTAAAATAATATCCGGTCTAAAGTACGCTGCAACTTCTTTTACAACAGTTCGATATGATTCTAAGAATGATTCATCTTCTGTAAAAGCATCGAGTGGAACGTTAAAAGAATAACTATAACCATTACCTTGTCCACGTTCGTTTACAGCGCCAGTTCCAGGGAATAAATAGCGACCAGTTTCATGCAGTGAAATGGTGCATACGTTAGGGTCATCATAAAACGACCACTGTACGCCATCACCGTGATGAGCATCTGTATCAATATATAAGACGCGTAAACCGTATTTCTTTTGAATATATTTCATTGCGATAGAACTGTCGTTATAAATACAAAAGCCAGATGCTTTGCCGCGAAAGCCGTGATGTAAGCCGCCGCCCAAATTAAGTGCGTGTTTTACTTTTCCGGAAAGAACAGCATCGACAGCTGTTAACGTACCGCCAACGAGCAATGCGCTTGCTTCGTGCATATTTGGGAACATCGGTGTATCTTCTGTTCCGAGTCCATATGTCATCGCAATTGATTTTTCTAAATTTCCTTCTCCAGCACGTTTTACCGCATTTATGTACTCCTCTGTATGAACGTAGGCAATCTCTTCATCTGTAGCCATCCGTGGTGAGATGATTTGAGAGGGAGAGATGAAACCGCCCTTTTGTAATAAATCATACGTAAGTGTGACGCGCAGTTGGTTAAAAGGATGATCAGGGCTAAATGAATAGCCCCGAAAGTCATCCGAATAAATAAACGCGCTACTCATGCTTGCATCCCCATGATGTTTGGCCATAATACGCGGTAGCCTTCTGCTTCAAGTGCATCAATCACTTTTAGAGGATTCATCGTTTGAATGCGGAAAACGAGTACTTTATCATTCTCGTCTTTTGCTGGATAGACGAGAACGCTCACGATATTTATTTGTAAATCACTAAAAATAGCAACGACTTTTCCAAGAATACCAGGTTCGTTTTTTACTTGAATTTCAATTTGCGAACTTGGTTGATGTGCTCCTGTTAATTTTACTAACGTGTGTAATACTGTAGATTCAGAAATGATTCCAACTAACTTCCCGGCCTTTGTAACAGGAAGGCAGCCAATTTTATTTTCAAAAAATAAAGTAGCAATCTCCTCAACGAAATCGAGAGGATGGCAAGTCATTACAGGATGTTTCATAATAAGTTCAAGCGGTTGCTGTAGCATATCGAGTGAAACTTGTTCATCTAGAATAGACGGACTTGCATCTCTTACATCCCGATCAGAAATAATGCCTACGACGTGATTATTTTGATCGACAATTGGAATGTGCCGAATGCCTTTCGTGCGAATCGTTCGGATTGCTGTTTCGATTGTATCGTTTGGATGTAGTGTAACTACATTTTGATTCATAATTTCTTCTACAATCATTCCAGTTGCCCCCTTTATTAATACATAAAACGATTGTGAAAACGTAGACGATCAAAAGCTTGAATAGAATCCGTATCAACGCGTTTACCGATGCGGACCATTAAACAGTTGGCGGGATGTGAACAAATTTCAGGATCGTCTGTAGCCATCCATTGTAACCCGCCGGCATTCATCATCTTTTCCATTACTTTTCGGTATTCCCACACATTCAATCCTGTTTGTTTCAAATCCCAGTGCCAATAATATTCAGTCGTCAATATAATGTAATCTTCCATATAATCGTCCATCATAGAAACCTCTAGTAAGTTCTTTCCGACAGAACTCCCGCGGAAGGCTGGGACTACTTCAATTGCCCCAAGCTCAATTAAGTTTTCCATTTTTCCTTCTGACCATCGTTCAAGTGGATCAGGATATAAATATGTAACATATCCAACAATCATTTGGTCATGTCTAGCAATAATGAGTCGAGCTTCTGGTAATTTAGAAATTTCGACAATTGCTTTATATTGCTGTTTAGCAGGACGAAATGCAACTAAATCTGGATGAAATTCATACATTTCAAGATTATGTGTAGAGACAGGACCTTCAATAATTAAAGTGCCTTTCGCTGTTTTTAAGTTTCTAGCATTGTATATTTTTTTATGAATCAATGTATTGCTCACCACCTTGAGGGTTTGTGAATCTATTAATATCGTACTTTATAATATATGCGATGTGAATCGAATTTTGTCATTAAAAATTTGTCTAAAAATCAACAAATATACTGAAAATTTTAAATAATATCATTATAATAGATAATAGAATACATAGGAGGGGGATGTAAAGTATGAAAGTAGAAACGCTTCCTGTCATTAAAGGAGAAAATAATTTGCCGAATTATGATGAGGCATACGCGAATTTTAACTGGGAAGAGGTTAATAAAAACTTTACTTGGAATGAAACAGGCCGAGTAAATATGGCGTATGAGGCAATTGATAAGCATGCGAAATCCGATCGAAAGAATAAAGTAGCTCTTTATTATCAAGATGGATCGCGAAAAGAGAAATATACATTTAAGGAAATGAAGGATTTTTCTAATAAAGCAGGGAATGTCCTGAAAAATTATGGCGATGTAGAAAAAGGCGATCGCGTTTTTATTTTTATGCCACGTTCTCCAGAGTTATATTTCGCACTTTTAGGTGCAGTGAAATTAGGAGCAATTGTTGGACCGTTATTTGAAGCATTTATGGAAGGTGCGGTTCGCGATCGTTTAGAAGATAGTGAAGCGAAGGTGTTAATTACAACGCCTGAGTTATTAGAGCGTGTACCATTAAATGATTTACCTGCTTTAAAAACAGTTTTCCTTGTTGGAGATAATGTAGAAGAAGGCGGTAAAACGGTAGCATTCAATCCTTTATTTGAACAAGCTTCAAAAGAATTACATATTGAATGGTTAGGCCGTGAAGATGGTTTAATTCTTCACTATACGTCTGGTTCTACTGGTAAGCCAAAGGGTGTGCTTCATGCGCAAAATGCAATGGTTCAGCACTATCAAACGGCGAAATGGGTATTAGATTTAAAAGAAGATGACGTATATTGGTGCACAGCTGACCCGGGCTGGGTAACGGGAACTGCTTACGGCATTTTCGCACCGTGGTTAGTTGGAGCGTCAAATGTTATTTTAGGTGGACGCTTTAGTCCAGAAGCTTGGTATGAAGCACTGCAAGATTACGGTGTGACGGTTTGGTACAGCGCACCAACAGCGTTCCGTATGTTAATGGGAGCTGGACAAGACGCAATTAAAAAATACGACTTATCACAAGTTCGTCACGTATTAAGCGTTGGTGAGCCGTTAAATCCAGAAGTAATTCGCTGGGGTATGAATGCATTTGGACTTCGTATTCATGATACGTGGTGGATGACAGAAACAGGTGGACAAGTTATTTGTAACTACCCTTGTATGGAAATTCGCCCAGGCTCAATGGGTAAACCAATTCCAGGTGTGAAAGCAGCGATTGTTGATAATGAAGGAAATGAAGTTCCTCCATACACAATGGGTAACTTAGCAATTGCGAAAGGTTGGCCATCTATGATGCGTGCAATCTGGAATAACCAGCAAAAGTATGAATCTTATTTCATGCCGGGAGATTGGTACGTATCAGGTGACTCTGCCTATATGGATGAAGATGGATACTTCTGGTTCCAAGGACGTATTGACGATGTAATTATGACGTCAGGTGAGCGCGTTGGTCCGTTTGAAGTAGAAAGTAAATTAATCGAGCATGCTGCTGTTGCAGAAGCAGGTGTAATTGGTATTCCTGATCCAGTGCGCGGCGAAATTATTAAAGCATTTATCGCACTTCGAGCAGGATACGAACCATCTGATGAATTAAAAGAAGAAATTCGTCAATTTGTAAAGAAAGGCCTAGCAGCTCATGCAGCGCCAAGGCAAATTGAATTTAGAGATAAATTACCGAAAACGAGAAGTGGTAAAATTATGCGCCGCGTATTAAAAGCGTGGGAGTTAAACTTACCAACAGGTGACTTATCAACGATGGAAGATTAAGAGAGGAAGGTCTGAACGAAAAATATTCAGGCCTTTTTTTATGTTATTATTAACTTATATATATAAGTTAAAGGGGGGAGTATGATGAAAACAGAAAAAGAAAAGATGATACTAGGAGAAATGTACATACCGGCTGATCCAGTTTTAGTACAAGAAAGAGAGCAAGCACGTATATTAACGAGAAAATTAAATGATACGCCAGAAGAGCAATTAAAAGAGCGTAGCGAAATCGTAAAAGAATTATTTGGAACGACAGGAGATAATATTCATCTTGAATCTTCTTTTAGATGTGATTACGGTTATAACATTCACGTTGGCGAAAATTTTTACGCGAACTTTGACTGTACAATTTTAGACGTATGCCCGGTAACAATCGGAGTGAACTGTATGTTAGCTCCAGGTGTTCACATTTATACAGCAACACACCCGCTTGATCCAGTAGAGCGCATAAGCGGATCAGAATACGGAAAACCAGTTACAATTGGCGATAACGTATGGGTTGGCGGAAGAGCAATTATTAATCCAGGTGTAACAATTGGAGACAATGCGGTGATCGCATCTGGTGCTGTCGTAACGAGAGATGTACCTAATAATGTAGTAGTTGGCGGGAATCCCGCAAAGATTATAAAAAAACTAAAATAATATTTGAACGAAGTGTCTTCCTCGTCTGTATACATTTGTGAAAGAATAGATGAGGGAGGCTTTTTTATGTCTAATAAATTACTTCTTGCTTTTGCTTTAATTGGAATTATAGTTGTATTTTCTTGTGGTCTTTTCTTACCGATACCAATTGGATATAGAGTATCAATGCTTACAGCTGGAGCTATAATGGGTGTTCTGTTTTCAATAATTATTCCATTTGATAGAAAACATATAGTACGGAAAAATGGATATAAAATTGATTTTACAAAAACAAAAGTGTATTTTCGCTGGAATGTATTTGATACTATTTCTGTCTGCCTTGCGTTGTATGCATGCATATGTGTGCAAGCGTTAAATATTTTAGTTGCAATGGGATTTACGATTCAAAACCCATATGTGCAATTTTTTACAAATCAATCACAATTGTGGATTTTTATTGCGATTGCATATTTAATTTCCCGTATTTCATTAACGTTAAAAGGAATAAAGGAGATCAAAAATCATGGCGCAGATTGGGATTGAGGAGGAGCTCATGCTTGCGTATCAAAGTGGAGATAAACAAGCGGGAGAAAGACTATATATTTTAATCAAACCAGCGCTATACACATTTTTATATCGATTTAACCGAGATGAACAATTAAGTATCGATCTTGTGCAAGATACGTTTTTGACGCTAGAGCGTAAGAAACATATGTATGAAATTGAAAAAGGTAAAATAAAAACGTATTTATTTCAAATTGGTTATCGTCTTATGATTAATAAATTAAATAGGAGAAAAAGGTGGCGTACGCTTTTGCCATTTTTAGTGCCGATTCCGGAAAAAGAATTTTCTCACGAAGATCGGCTCACAGTAAGAGAAGCAATTTTGAAAGTTCCAGAAGAGCAAAGAGCGGTCCTAATCCTTTCTTATTATCATGATATGCAGCAAAAAGAAATTGCAGAAATATTAAACATTCCGATTGGAACAGTGAAATCGAGACTTCATAATGGAATAAAGAAATTGAAACAATTGCTGGAGGTGGATGAAATTGAGCGAAAATCCCTTTAAGAGTGAATATAAGTTAAAGCAACATTTAGATAGTGATCATGTAGAAATACCAGACTTTCCAAAAACGGTAAGTCGATTCGATCGATTAATCGGGTTTCTTGGTTCCCCGGCGAAAGATCCTGTGGAGGCGACCATTGGAAATGATTTATCGGTTGTGTTTCATGTATCGTTGTTAGTTGGGGTTCCAATGCTTTCTCTTATTACGATACTCTTTATGGCGTTGTAAAGGATTGGAAAGAAGAGAAATTCCACCTCTATTTGACACGCCTATATAAATGATGGTATAAAGAAAAGTATATGAATAATTGAGCGTGGAAAGGGAGAAGTAGTGATCATTTCCCTGTTTTAGAGAGCTGATGGTCGGTGGAAATCAGCACATAGATGATCGCGAATTACGCCCCTAGAGCATCTTTTTTCGATTGAATTGTATTCAAAAGGGAAAAGACGGTGCTAAGCCGTTATGTAAATAAGGTGGTAGGCTTTTTTGCCTGCAACTAGGGTGGTAACGCGATAATCAAAATCGTCCCTTATTTGAAGGGGCGATTTTTTTATGTTTTCAACCTTCACGCCAGTAATGAACTTAAAGGAGAGTATGTAGGATATGGGTATTTTACAAGATCTTGAATTTCGCGGTCTAATTAATCAGCAAACAGATGCTGAGGGACTTGAGCAATTATTAGAAAAAGAAAGTGTTAAATTATACTGTGGTTTCGACCCGACAGCGGATAGCTTACACATCGGTCATATGTTACCAGTATTAATGTTACGTCGTTTCCAATTAGCTGGTCACCAACCAATCGCACTTGTTGGCGGTGGTACTGGTATGATCGGTGACCCAAGTGGTAAAAAAGCAGAGCGTACATTAAATACGAAAGATACAGTTGCTTACTACACAGAAAGCATTAAAAACCAACTTTCAAACTTCTTAGAGTTCGAAAACGTGGAAAACCCAGCGACAATGGCTAATAACTATGATTGGCTTGGTAACTTAGATGTCATTTCATTCTTACGCGATATCGGTAAAAACTTCGGTTTAAACTATATGTTAGCAAAAGATACAGTAGCATCTCGTTTAGAAACTGGTATTTCATTCACTGAGTTCAGTTACATGATTTTACAATCATACGACTTCTTAAACTTATACCAACACCATAATTGCCGTCTGCAAATCGGTGGTAGTGACCAATGGGGTAACATTACAGCTGGTCTTGAATTAATCCGTAAATCAGAAGAAGATGCGAAAGCATTCGGTTTAACAATTCCACTTGTTACAAAATCAGACGGTACGAAGTTTGGTAAAACAGAAGGTGGCGCAATTTGGTTAGACCCAGAGAAAACAACTCCTTACGAGTTCTACCAATTCTGGATCAACACAGATGACCGCGACGTTGTTAAATACTTAAAATACTTCACATTCTTATCTCATGAAGAAATTCTTGAGCTTGAAAAGCAAGTAGCTGAAGCACCAGAAAAACGTGCAGCACAAAAAGCATTAGGTTCTGAAATGACAAAACTTGTTCACGGCGAAGAAGCATTAGAGCAAGCGATTAAAATCTCAGCTGCATTATTCAGCGGTTCTGTAGCAGAACTAACTGCAAGCGAAATCGAGCAAGGATTCAAAGACGTACCATCTGTAGAACGTACTGCAGAAGATACAGTATTAATAGACTTACTTGTAGAAAGCAAAATCTCTCCATCAAAACGTCAAGCACGTGAAGATGTAACGAACGGCGCAATCTACGTAAACGGTGAGCGTATACAAGCGTTAGACTACGTTGTAACAGAAAACGACCGCATCGAGGGTAAATTCACAATCATTCGCCGCGGTAAAAAGAAATATTTCTTAATTCGTTACTAATTAGAAACGAATATAAACAAATAATACCCCGAATTATAGGCTGAAAAGTTTATGATTCGGTTTTTTTTATGTATGGATTTAAATCGCCGGATCTTTTTTTGAAAATAGAATATAAAGAATTAATATGAGCATATAAAGTAAACTAACTAGCATAACGATAAATGCTGTTGGATAAAATTTTGCTGCATATATAAAGAAATCGATTTGATAAATATCTTGGTAATTTGAAACGGTGCCTTTGAAGTAATTCGTAAACTTAGCGCTATACTTCCATTCATCAGGATTATCTATTAAATTACTCCCTTGATACCAACTCATCAGTGCTGAAGTAATAAATAGCATAAATGAACTTCCGAGTTGAACCATTTGGTTTATTGTCAAAAAGAATCCACCTCCTATTTAATGGTTATTATAGCGTGCATTCATAGGCCTGTAACCTTTTTGTTGTAATCTCCTTTTCGAGTTCATACGGAAATCACATGTAAGCGGTATGATAAATGTATAACAACTAGAAAGGAGTGGTAAAACAAAATGTCACTAGAAGCGCTCATTATTTTTTCTTTGCTAAATGCGGGTCAGCTTGCAGAGAATTCGAAGGTGGATGTACATAAAGAGCAGAAAGATGCTTATGTATATGTTCAAAAAGAGGAAAATAAATAATTTTATTTTATATATAAACGAAAAAGCCAATCCATTGGATTGGCTTTTTGTCAGGTTGTTGGAAAAAGAACGTACATTTTTCTCTTTTAAACATTAGCTAAAATTTGATCATAGCACGAAGTAATAAGTGCTTCCAGATCTTTTAAGTCATTAACGTTATCGATAAAAATTCTACTCACTCCCTGTGATTTTGGGGCTTGTTCAACCACAAAATTAGGGCATAGCTGTTTAGTAGCTTCTAAATCGAGTCTTACAACTAAGGATTTTGCATCGCCATCAAGGAAGAGACGTATAAACCATTTTGTGATTACACGATTCATGATACAAAAATAACTAATGGTATCTTTATATTTGAGGTTACTGATATCTCTTTGATGCTCAGTTAAAATCTCTTTAACAATGTTAAATGCGGTTAGTTCATTTTCTGTAGTGAAAACTCTATCTGTTTTGTCTTCTTTGTTAATGTCTTCAATTATTTCGGTAGAAGCAGCTGCAACTAGGCTTGTTTCTATGTTCTCCGATGTTTTTGTTTCTTTTGGTGTTAAACCATCACTGATTATTTCTAATAGTGTTCGATTAATTGCTTTTTTAACGATTGGTCGGAATCGCTCTAAAACGTTATTTGTAATTCTAGTTGAGCTAAAGTCTCTAATTAGAAAACGAAGGAAGTCATCTGAAGGATTTTTAAATAGTTCTTTAATTGTAGAGTTTAAATTGGTCATATAAATAAGCTCTTCAGCATATTTTACGATTTCTTCAGCTTCAAAATTTTCTTTTGTAAAAGTTTCAATCGTTTCAATATCTAAATTAGTTAAATTATCCATGCTGAATGTGAAGAAAGGTTTTTCATCCATCACATTGTCATTTGTTAAATCAGTATAAAACTTGTATTCTACACCATTAGTTAGTACCCCTACTTTGACATCAGGTAAGGCATTGAAATATCTAGATAGTTGCGCATCGTGTTTAAGGAGATTTTCTGTTACAGATTTTGCCTCGATTAAAATAATTGGAACCCCATTTTTAAAAACCGCATAATCGACTTTTTCTCCCTTTTTAGTTCCGAAGTCTGCAACATACTCAGGTCTAACTTCTAAAGGATTAAAAACGTCATAACCTAGTTTTTGAAGAAAAGGAATAATTAATGATTGCTTGGTCATTTCTTCATTAGTTATGTACTCTGTTCGTTCTAAAATTTGGTTAGCTATTTTGTTTATGTCATTTCTGAATTCCATATCAATGTCTCCTCGTTATAAAGTTTAAAAATCTTTAATATTATTGTTATTCCGTGAAAATTCATAATATAACAGAGTTCTTTATGGAAACAGGGAGGTTATTCTTTTTGTTTTAGATGGGAGTATAGGGTATTGGGATTTTTATGTTATGTAGGATATAAAAATAATGGGGGAATTGAAAAAAGCCAATCCACAGGATTGGCTTTTTGTCATTAACGAGAGTAGAACTCTACGATTAATGCTTCGTTGATTTCAGCTGGTAACTCAGCACGCTCAGCGTGACGAGTGTAAGTAGCTTCTAATTTGTCAGCATCGAAAGTTAAGTATTCTGGTACGAAGTTGTTAACTTCGATCGCTTCTTTAACAACAACAAGGCTGTTAGATTTTTCGCGAACGCTGATAGTTTGACCAGGTTTTACACGGTAAGATGGGATATCTACGCGAGCGCCATCAACCATGATGTGACCGTGGTTTACTAATTGGCGAGCTGCACGACGAGTGCGAGCTAAGCCCATACGGTAAACTAAGTTGTCAAGACGAGCTTCAAGAAGGATCATGAAGTTTTCGCCGTGCTTACCAGGCATTTTACCTGCTTGGTCAAATGTGCGACGGAATTGACGCTCAGTCATGCCGTACATGTGACGAAGTTTTTGTTTCTCTTGTAATTGTAAACCGTATTCTGAAAGTTTCTTACGTTGGTTAGGACCGTGAGGACCTGGTGCGTAAGGGCGTTTTTCTAATTCTTTTCCTGTGCCGCTTAGAGAGATTCCAAGACGACGAGACAGTTTCCAAGCTGGACCTGTATAACGAGCCATAGTTGACTCCTCCTTTAAAAATGTTTTTATTTACGTAAAATAAAAACAGACGTAATCGATATTTACGGGCATTTTGTTTTCATGTACCTTCGCTCCAGCAGCAGGGAGTTACGAGATACACCTCCGTAGAGGAACAAAATACAAACGATAAACTCACATTACAAGGCTGCCTTTTTATTTTACACAAACGCTATTATATCTTTTACCCAGAGTTTCGTCAAGCGAGTACGTTTTTGTTTTATGCATATAAATTTTGGAAATTAATATAAGAAGGAATTTAAAACAATATAAAAGAAGAGATAGAAACACAAATAAAACGCTTACATAAAATGTAGTAAAAACGTTCATCAGTTTTTTACTGGTGAATATGCGGTAATAAAAACATAAAGGGGATGTTTTTATGAAAAAGAAGCATATGGAGACAGCGTTAATTCATCACGGTTATACACCTGAGGAACATAAAGGAAGTTTAACACCACCTTTATTTCAAACCTCTACGTTTACATTTGAGACTGCGCAGCAAGGAGAGGCGAGTTTTGCGGGAGTGGATCCATCTTATATTTACTCAAGGCTTGGAAATCCGACTGTGAAATTATTTGAAGAACGTATGGCGGTGTTAGAAGGAGGAGAAGAAGCACTTGCCTTCGGATCTGGTATGGCAGCTATTTCAGCAACTTTAATCGGTTTTTTAAAGGCTGGAGATCATATTATTTGTTCAAATGGATTATATGGGTGTACGTACGGTTTTTTAGAAGTGTTAGAAGAAAAATTTATGATTACGCATTCGTTTTGTGAGATGGAGACAGAGGTTGATATTGAAAATAAAATTCGTCCAAATACAAAGCTTATTTTCGTTGAAACACCGATTAATCCAACAATGAAATTAATCGATTTAAAACAAGTTATTCAGGTTGCGAAGCAAAATGGTTTACTTGTCATTGTTGATAATACGTTTTGTTCACCTTATTTACAAAGACCGCTTGAGCTTGGCTGTGACGCTGTTGTGCATAGTGCGACAAAATATATTGGTGGCCATGGTGACGTTGTAGCGGGTGTAACAATTTGTAAAACGAAAGCGTTAGCTGAAAAGATTCGCCCGATGCGAAAAGATATCGGCGGCATTATGGCGCCGTTTGATGCGTGGTTATTATTACGCGGGTTAAAGACGTTAGCGGTAAGAATGGATCGTCATTGTGATAATGCAGAAAAAATTGTATCGTTCTTAAGAAAACATGATGCGGTAGAAGGTGTTTGGTATCCAGAAGGGGAATTAGCATCTCGTCAAATGAAGCGCGGGGGCGGTGTTATTTCTTTTTCAGTAAAAGGCGGAAAAGAAGAGACGCAAGCATTTATTAATGACCTCCACTTTATTACAATTGCGGTGAGTTTAGGAGATACAGAAACGTTAATTCAGCATCCAGCAACGATGACGCACGCTGCGATTCCAGCTGAACTAAGAAAAGAAATGGGCATTTTCGATAATTTAATACGCTTATCGGTTGGTTTAGAATCTTGGGAGGATATCGTTTCTGATTTAGAGCAAGCATTAAAGAAAATATCTACTGTTAATCAATAAAAAAAGAGTGAGCTATCGGTTTTGTACAGGACGTACTAAATCGATAACTCGCTCTTTTCTTTTTACATATGTTTTAGGAGTGTTTCCACAAACTTTTCTAAATAGCGCTGATCTAATTCATCAAAACGATTCTTTTCAGGACTATCAATGTCAAGTACACCAATGACAGCTCCTTCTTTCACAATCGGTACAACGATTTCTGAATTAGAAGCACTATCGCAAGCGATGTGACCTGGGAATTGGTGAACGTCCGCTATAAGCTGCGTTGTTTTCGTTTCAGCTGCTACGCCGCAAACGCCTCGTCCAAATGGAATGCGTACGCAAGCAGGCATTCCTTGGAACGGTCCAAGGACAAGCTGATTTCCTTCTGTTACGTAAAAGCCAACCCAATTAACGCGATCTAAAAATTGGTTTAATAATGCGGACGCATTTGATAAGTTTGCGACTACGTTTGATTCGCCAGTTAATAACGCATCCAGTTGTTTAATTACTGTCTCATATTGCTGCACACGAGATCCTGCATAACTTTCTTTAGTAAACATGGAAACAGCTCCTTTTTTATCGAGATGTGTAAAATATTAGCAAAATACGATGTATTTCACATGACTTTGTCGATAGAAAATTAAAGGAATTTGTCTTAAAAGTCAAGAAATTTAAACTATAGCTGTTCATTGAGAGGAAGTGAGCGCATGAAGCAGACGAAACAAAAAGTAATTGATGCGGCAATATCGTTGTTTAATACGAAAGGTTATGATGGAACGTCGGTGCGAGACATTGCAAAGCGAGCGGATGTGAATGTAGCGAATATTTCATATTATTTTGCTGGGAAGCAAGGTTTATTAGAACAGCTTATTACTGATTTTTTAGAAGGGTATATTCATGTGATTGAAATTTCGTTTGAACAGAGAGAGTATTTGTCGGCTAAAGATGTGATGGTGCAAATGGTGCGTGGGATGTTACGATATCAATTTGAAAATAGAGAACTAACACGTTTCTTCTACCGAGAGCTTTCGCTTGATACGACATTAATTCGTGAAGTAATGACCGTTTATTTTTCTAAAGAAAGATATTATATAGAGCAAATTATTAGACAAGGACAAATGAAACAAGAATTTCAGAAAGTATCATTTACAATGTTTATGACGCAATTAAAAGGTATGATAAATATGCCGTTTTTATATCCACAATATATATCAGAAGTACTGCATTCTTTCCCGTCTGAGACATTTTTCATAGAAATGTATACGAAAGAGATTGAGCAATGGATGGAACAAGCATTATGTAAAGCAAATATGTACCATGAATGGCCAAGAGCTGTTCATATGTGAAGAATCCCCACCTAACGAACTGAGGTGGGGATTTTTATGTTTACTTTTCTTTGCCATAAATTGTTACATAATAGAGCGATAATTGTTAATGCAGCTCCAGCGATTTCAATTTTATCGACTGTATAACCTCGAAAGATAGAACCGATCAGGGCAAGGATAGGAACTAAATTCATAAATAATATGCCGTTAATAGATGAAATATAGCGATTTCCCATATTCCAGCAAAATACAGCGATAACTCCTGCGATAATCGACATATAAAAGAGCTCAAAACGAACGCTCACAACTGTACGCAGTGACGGCATAGTAACTATATTTGTATACGTTAAGAAAGTAACAATAACGATGAGTGAAATGGAGCCAAATAAACAAGTTAATGTCGTATATCGAAGTGGTGACCAAGATTGAAAACGAGCACCCCCGTTTGTATAAATGACCCAGCAAGTAACGCCGCATAGCATCAATATATTTGTCGATAAGTGGCTTGCAGCTCCAAATAATAAGTGAATATTTCCTTTTGAAATGACAAGCATAACACCGAGTAATGCAACGAACATACAAAGGAATGTGTAGTTTTGTGGGCGCTTGTTTTTTGTTATCCATTGTAATGATAAGGCAATTAGTGGCATGAGAGACTGAATCATCGCTGCATGGATTGCTCCAGAAGGCCCGGCAAGTTGTTGTCCGTAGAAAACGAGAAAACCATATCCTGCGAAACCGACTGTCCCGTAAAAGAACAGAGAAAGTGTTCTTTTTTCTAAGTGGAGTGAAGTCTTCCCTTCAGTAATTAATAGCAAAATAAGAAAAATAATAGCTGCTGATCCATAGCGAATCGTTGTGAAGAAGAACGGATCGATAAATTGCAGGGCATTTGCCATTACAGGAAACATAAATCCCCAGGCAGTTACGGCGAGTAAGCATAGAAAGGATCCGAGTAGCATTTGTTTTTTGTTCAAGAGTATCTTTCCCCTTTACATTTCGTTATAGTAAGTTGATGAAATAAGTATAAAGAGTAATTGTTTATAGGAGGAAATATCGATTTCTTATAACGGTTATAACTTTTTGTTAGAGGTGTGTACGATGGATTTGGAGGCAGTACGATCGTTTATCGAAGTGAAGCATACGCGAAGTTTATCAAAGGCAAGTAAGATTTTACATATATCTCAACCAGCGCTTAGTAAGCAAATTCAAAAGTTAGAAGCGGATTTAGAGGTTACTTTACTTAAGCGTTCTGCGCAAGGAGTGGAGTTAACGGAGGCAGGAGAGTTATTTATAAAAAGAATGCTACCGATTTTGGAACAAATAAATGAAGCAAAAACAGAAATGAGGGGGTATCAAGAGAACCGAAAGTTTTCAATTGGTATACTACCGAGTTTAGCAGAACATTATATATTAGAATGTAAAGATGTATTAGGTGATGAGTTCGAAGTAGAGTGGCAAATCGGACATACGGAAGTATTAAGAGATTTATTTAAAGCGCGGGAGATTGACGCGATGTTCATCGATTCAGTAGTAGAAGGTGCTACGTATATAAAAGAAGTGCAACAAGAGAAAATTGTTTGTGTCATTTCAAATAATCATCCGTATAAAGAGAAGAAAGTCATTCAAATAGAAGAGCTGCAAAATGAAAAATTAATTGTATATCCAGAAATATGCGATGTAAGGAAAATGATTATGAACATGTTTCATGAGATAGGTGTAAAACCAACTATAGCTGTGGAAACATCTTACGCAGAACCGATGCTTGCAATGGTAAAAGCTGGCCTTGGCATCACTTTACTTCCAGAAAGGGCAGTAGAGCAGTCTGTAAGGCAGGGAAATGTACATGGAATTTCTGTTGAACCACCACTCATGCGGAAAATTTATTTCGTATCTCATACGAAAGATTGTTTGTTATTACAATCATTTGAGGATAGGTAGTGAGGTAGGCGGAATATTGAGAAAGATTACAATCGCATTGAAAGAAACATGAAATTTTAAAAAAAACTAGGTCAAAAACAAGCCATTACATGGTATGATTAGTACATTGTTAGTTGTTAAATATAGGGGAATTCCCTTTTTATACATAATGCCTTCCATTTCATAAACGGAACGGACAAAAAAAGAGATATAACTAGGAGGCTTTTTTGCATGGATTCTATCCTGACGATCGTTATCATTGTAGTAAGCTCTATTCTAGTGCTGCTCATGATAGAGCTTGTGATAAGAAATCGTTCATATAAAGATATTGAAGCACTGGAGCAGTGGAAACAAGAGATAAAAGATAAACCTGTGGCAGATGAACTAAAACGGGTAAAAGATTTAAACATGACGGGTCAAACAGAAGAACTGTTTGGTAAATGGCGTGAAGAATGGGATGAAATTGTATCAACAACCCTTCCGAAAGCTGACAAAGATTTAGCGCAAGCGCGAAAATTCGCCTCGCAATTCTCCTTCCGAAAAGCAAAGCATGCGATGAACGAATCCATAAGTGGTTTAGATGACGCTGATAATCGTATTACAGGTGTTTTAAATGAATTACAGCAATTGTTAGAAAGCCATGAGAAAAATAGCTCGGAAATTGAAGGGTTACGTGATACATATCGTAGTATGAAAAAGAGTGTTCTTGCTCATAGACATATGTATGGAGCAGCAGAGCAGAAAATCGAAGAGATGCTAGACGCTGAATCTAATAAATTTAAAAGCTTTGAAGAAGCAACAGATAATGGTGACTACTTAAAAGCGAGAGAAATTGTTATTAGTTTAGAAGAAGGTTTAGCAAGTTTAGAAATCATTATTCACCAAATTCCAGATTTATTAGTAGAGTGTCAAGCGACGTTACCAGTTCAACTGGAAGATTTATTACAGGGTCATAATGATATGGTAAGACAAGGTTATGTATTAGAGTATTTGGAAATCCCTAAAGAAGTTCGTGATATGACGACACAACTAAACACATGTTTAATGGATATACAGGAGCTTCATATAACAGAAGCGGCTGAAAAAGTGGAAGACTTAAAAACTCGTTTAGATGGTTTCTATGATCAACTTGAGCAAGAGGTGCATGCGAGACATTATGTGGAGCAAAAAACCCTTTCTGTTTATGAAGACTTAGAAGAAATACGTATCGAAACGATTGAAACGAAAACAGAAACACAACTTGTGAAACAAAGCTATCAATTGCAAGATAAGGATATTGAATCTCAAAAAGTAATTGAAAAGCAAATGCACATTTTAACGAAACGTTTTGAAATGCTACAATTACGCGTTGCTGAACAAGATATTGCCTTCTCTATTATTCGTGAGGAACTAGAAGAGGTTTATGAGCAATGTGAAACGTTAAAAGTACTTCATGCAGAATATAAAGAAATGCTGCAAACGATGCGCAAAGAAGAATTTGAAGCGCGTGAGAAGTTACAAGAAATGCGAAATACTATTTTCGAAACGAAACGCTTTATGCAAAAGTCGAATTTGCCAGGTCTTCCAGAGAGTATTATGGAAGATTTAAAAAGAGGGCAAATGGCAATGCAAGCTGTATATGAACAATTAGAAGTGAAGCCGTTAAATATGAACGCTGTAAATAGCAGTTTAGAAGAAGCATACACAACTGTGAACGGTGTAGCTGAAATGACAGAAGAGTTAATTGGACAAGCGTATTTAGTTGAAAAATTAATTCAATACGGTAACCGTTACCGCAGTCATGATGAAAGCCTTGCAGAAAGCTTAAATTATGCGGAGAAATTATTCCGTGAATATCAATACGATGCAGCTTTAGAACAAGCCGCTTCTGTACTAGAGCAACTTGAACCTGGTGTTGTTCAAAAAATAGCTGAATATGTAGACAATGAACAAACCCTTTCATAAAAGGGTTTGTTTTTTTGTGTAATTTTGCAGGCGATGTTGCTATAATGAATAGCGGAATACAGTAAGGTTATTCGTTTCAAAATAAAGTGAAACTGTAATCAGTGGGGGTATCTCACTAATTATTATTATTCACTAATCGGGATAAAACGGAACCTTTGCGTAGTCTTAGCGTAATGACACGTATTTATGATATGATTATATGATGTGATAGCGCTGAAAGGGGAAGAACGATGATCTATTTTGATAATAGTGCGACGACGAAGCCATATCCAGAAGCTCTTCAATCGTACGTGACGGTTGCTGGGAAATATTTTGGTAATCCTTCTTCTATTCATTCGCTTGGAGGAGAGGCAGAGCGTCTATTAACACAATCAAGAACGATTGCAGCGCAGCTTCTTCACGTTAAACCTTCTGAAATTATTTTCACATCAGGTGGAACGGAAGGGAACAACCTTGCGATTAAAGGGATAGCGATGAGGAATCGTTCGCGCGGCAAACATATCATTACAACAAATATTGAACACGCGTCTGTGTTTGAGGCATATAAGCAATTAGAAGAACTCGGATTTGATGTAACATATTTACCGGTTAACGAGCATGGTGTTGTATCGGTAGAGGATGTAAAACGAGCACTTCGTGAAGATACGATTCTTGTATCAATTATTCATGTGAACAACGAAACTGGAGCAATTCAGCCCGTTGCTGAAATTGGAACGTTATTATCGAATCATCCGAAAATAAGATTCCATGTAGATCATGTACAAGGGATAGGAAAAGTACCGCTTGATTTATATGCTTCTCATATTGATCTTTGCTCAATATCTGGACATAAATTCCACAGTGTAAAAGGAACGGGTCTTCTTTATATACGTGATGGTGTAAGATTAGATCCGATTTTATCAGGTGGTCAACAAGAGCTTAAGTATCGCTCTGGTACAGAGAATTTACCTGGCATTGTAGCGATGGTGAAAGCTCTTCGCATGACAATGGAACAAGTGAAAGAAAAGGTAGCTCATTTGCAAAGTTTACAAGCAGAGCTTGTCAGCTTCTTTAAAGAGATGGAAGATGTGACAATTAATACATCGCTTGCATATGCAGCACCGCACATTTTAAATGTATCATTTGTTGGTTTAAAACCAGAAGTAGTCGTTCATGCTTTAGAAGAGCACGGTGTATATGTATCGACGAAGTCTGCTTGTTCTTCAAAAGCAAATGAAGTGAGCAGAGTGTTAGTGTCAATGGGAGTGCCGCATGCAGCAGCTGCAAGTGCTATTCGTATTAGTTTGGCACCAGACAACACGATGGAAGAAGTAAAACAATTTGAAGGTATTGTAAAAGAGACGATGCCAAAATTATATGAAGTGATGAGGTAAAGAAATATGATGACATATGAATATATTTTAGTGCGTTACGGAGAAATGACGACAAAAGGTAAAAACCGTTCTAAATTTGTAAGCACATTAAAAGATAACGTGAAGTTCAAACTGAAAAAGTTCCCAAATATTAAAATTGATGCAACGCATGACCGTATGTACATCCAGTTAAATGGTGAAGATCATGAAGCAATCTCTGAAAGATTGAAAGACGTATTTGGTATTCATAAGTTTAACTTAGCGATGAAAGTACCATCAGAATTAGAAGACATTAAAAAAGGTGCATTAGCAGCGTTCTTACAAGTAAAAGATGATGTGAAAACATTTAAAATTACAGTGCACCGTTCTGATAAGCGCTTCCCAATGAAGACGATGGAGTTACTTCCAGAAATCGGTGGGCACATTTTAGAAAATACAGAGGATATCACAGTAGACGTCCATAATCCAGATGTGAATGTACGTGTAGAAATTCGCAGTGGTTACAGCTATATTATGTGTGGTGAGCACATGGGAGCTGGCGGTTTACCAGTTGGCGTTGGCGGAAAAGTAATGGTACTTCTTTCTGGTGGTATTGATAGCCCAGTAGCAGCGTACTTAACGATGAAACGCGGCGTATCTGTGGAAGCAGTTCACTTCCATAGCCCACCTTTCACAAGTGAGCGTGCAAAACAAAAAGTAATCGATTTAGCACAAGAGTTAACGAAATACTGTAAACGTGTAACGCTTCACCTTATTCCGTTTACAGAAGTGCAAAAAACGATTAATAAAGAAATCCCATCTAGCTATTCAATGACGGTTATGCGCCGTATGATGATGCGTATTACAGAGCAGATTGCTGAGGAGCGTAATGCACTTGCAATCACAACTGGTGAAAGTCTTGGACAAGTAGCAAGCCAAACATTAGATAGTATGCATACGATTAACGAAGTAACAAACTACCCAGTTATTCGTCCGCTTATTACGATGGATAAATTAGAAATTATTAAAATTGCTGAAGAAATCGGCACGTATGATATTTCAATTCGTCCATACGAAGATTGCTGTACAGTATTCACACCAGCTAGCCCGGCGACGAAGCCGAAGCGTGAAAAAGCAAATCGATTTGAAGCGAAATACGATTTCACACCGTTAATCGAACAAGCTGTAGCGAACAAAGAAACAATGGTATTACAAACAGTTGAAGTAGTGGCGGAAGAAGAAAAATTCGAAGAACTTTTCTAAAACCATAAATTACCATATCTAAAATGTGTATGAAGTCATGTTATTTATCACACTCTATACTCACAAGGAGGTGATATAACATGGCACGTAGCACAAATAAATTAGCGGTTCCTGGTGCTGAATCAGCATTAGACCAAATGAAATACGAAATCGCTCAAGAGTTTGGTGTTCAACTTGGAGCGGATGCAACATCTCGCGCTAACGGTTCTGTTGGTGGCGAAATTACAAAACGTCTAGTTTCACTAGCTGAGCAACAATTAGGCGGTTTCCAAAAATAATCCCATATACGATGGCTTAGAAAGAGCGGGTTTTCCCGCTCTTTCTTTTTGTTGTTCAAATTAGTATAAATTCATTTCGACAAAAGCATAAAAAAATTGTCAAAAGAAGAGGGTTCAAAATTTACTGAAAATTCTTTATTATATAAGGGAGGCATAAAGAAAAAGGAGGATGTTTATGAAGAGAGAGGAATTGTTGGCACCACCATCTTATAATTTAGTTTCAGAAATAGAGAAATATACAGACGATAAAGAGAAGCTTGCTTTAATTTGGCAAGATGATAAAGGGAATAGACGAGAAGTTACATATTTTGAATTAATGCAAGGTGCAAATAAAATTGGAAACGCTTTTATAAAAAGTGGCTTACAAAAAGGGGACAAGCTCCTTATTATGATGCCGCGCTTAATTGAAGCTTACATGACGTATATTGCTGCGATTAAAGCAGGATTTGTCGTAATTCCGAGTTCGGAAATGTTGCGTAAAAAAGATATCGAATATCGAATTGGACATGGCGAAGTAAAAGCGATAGTAAGCTATGAGCCGTACATTGGACAGTTTGATGATATAGAAGCAATGGAATCTCTTCAAAAATTCGTCCTGAGCGAGCAGTCAGTAGACGGATGGATCAATTTAAAAACAGCACTAGAAACAGAAAGTGACATGTTAGAAATGGCGAAAACAGATAAAGAAGATATGGTCTTTTTATCTTACACGTCAGGGACGACAGGAAACCCGAAAGGTGTCGTTCATACGCACGCGTGGGCATACGCTCATTTACGTACAAGCGCCCCAAATTGGCTCGGAATTGAAGAGAATGATGTTGTATGGGCAACGGCTAGTCCAGGGTGGCAAAAGTGGATTTGGAGCCCGTTTTTAGCAACTCTCGGTTCAGGGGCAACAGGATTTGTATACAACGGTAAGTTTGAACCGAAAACGTATTTAAATTTATTAGGCGATAATAAGGTGAATGTGCTTTGTTGTACACCGACTGAGTATAGATTAATGGCAAAGGTAGAAGATTTAAGCGAGTACAATTTAGAGGCGTTACATAGCGCTGTATCCGCAGGTGAGCCGTTAAATAGAGAAGTCATTGGAACATTCCAAAAGCACTTTGATATTACAGTAAGAGACGGCTATGGGCAAACGGAAAATACACTACTTGTTGGTGTAATGAAAGGGATGGATATTAGACCAGGATCAATGGGGAAACCAACGCCAGGTAACCACGTCGATATCGTAAATGAGGAAGGTATTCCAGTTAAAGTAGGCGAGGTTGGTGATATTGCAGTTCACATTGAAACGCCGGCACTCTTTAAACAATATTATAAAGACGATGAGCGTACAGCGATGCAATTCCGCGGTGATTATTATATTACAGGTGATAAAGCGAAGAAAGATGAAGACGGCTACTTCTGGTTTGAAGGGCGCGGTGATGATATCATTATTAGCTCTGGTTATACAATCGGGCCGTTTGAAGTAGAGGATGCGCTTGTAAAACATCCTTACGTAAGAGAATGTGCGGTTGTCGCAAGTCCTGATGAAATTCGCGGAAGTGTCGTGAAGGCATTTATCGTATTAAGAGAGAATATAGAAAAGAACGAAGAAATATTAATTCCAACACTCCAACAACACGTCAAAGAACTCACTGCACCATATAAATACCCTCGCAAAATTGAATTTGTAGATGAACTACCAAAAACGATTTCTGGAAAAATTCGCCGTATTGAACTTAGAAAAAAAGAGATGGAGATTCCGTCAAAATAATTTTGAAAACAGTGAAGTAAATAGTTGAATGAAATGCAAAACAATGATAATATAAAAACGAACACAAGTTCGATTTTATAAATTTAAAAAAGAGGTGTCCGTATGATTTTAGGTATTAATCCGTACTTAGTTTTAGATGGTAGTGGGCAAGAAGCTGTACAGTTTTATAAAGAGGCTTTAGATGCAAAAGTAGAAGTCATGCAAACTTTTGGTGACATGCCTGAAAATCCAGAATACCCGATTCCAGCTGAAGCGAAAGAGCGCGTTTTACACGCTACTTTAAAAGTTGGTAATACGGATCTTATGATTTCTGATACATTCCCAGGTCAAGGGCATGCAATCGGATCTCAAGTAACAATCGCAATTCAAATTAGTAATGCAGAAAAAGCAAAAGAAGTATTCGATAAGTTACAAGAAGGTGGAGAAGTTATCATGCCACTTCAAGAAACATTCTGGAGCCCAGCATACGGACAAGTAAAAGATAAATTTAATATTGAATGGCAAGTTACAACGTCTACTACTGAACAAAAGTAATTTTTAGAAAAGCACCATGTTTTGAAATGGTGCTTTTTTTTATACAATAAAAAATAAAGGAGATGGGATATATGGGAGAAATTTGGTATGGCGGTACCATTTACACAATGAGAGAAGAAAATGAAAAAGTGGACGCTGTTTACATTGAAAACGGTACGATCGTTGATTTTGGAAGTAAAGAAGAGTTAGAAAACCAATATGCCGCGGTTACATTGCACGATTTAAAAGGCAAAACAATGATCCCAGGTCTCGTTGATAGCCATATGCATCTTATTGGGCATGGAGAGAGATTACTCCGTCTAGATTTATCAAATTGTACATCTTATGGTGAAGTGCTTACTCTTGTTCAGAAGCGAGTTAAAGAAGCTCCAAAGGGCTCTTGGATTATTGGAGAAGGATGGAATGAAAATAACTTTACAGATACGAAAGATGTTCACGCGCGTGATTTAGATGAAATTTCGAAAGAACACCCCATTTTATTAAAGCGAGTTTGTCGTCACGTTACATGGGTGAATTCATACATATTGCAAGAAGCGAACATAACAGAAGCGACGCAAAATCCAAAAGGCGGGAAAATCGGTAGGGATTCATCAAATAAGTTAACAGGACTTTTATATGAACAAGGACAAGAATTAATTAAACATGTTCAGCCTGAAATTGATGAAGCGTATTTACAAAGAGCTTTGCAAATAGCGATTAAAGATTGCTGGAAATACGGACTTGTTGGCGGGCATACGGAAGATTTAAATTACTATGGTGGTTTTAGAAAAACGCATAATGCGTTTTCTCACGTTATAAAAAAAATGCCATTTAAAGCACATTTGCTCGTTCACCATGAAGTAGCACATGAACGAAAAGAATATGAAAATGAACATTATATTGAATTTGGTGCAATGAAAATTTTTTCTGACGGCTCTTTTGGAGGAAGAACAGCATTATTAAGTGAACCGTATGAAGATGCAAAGGAAACGGATGGGGTTGCAATTTTCTCGCGTGAAGAACTTGCAGAATTAGTGAAGAAAGCACGAGACTTACATATGCCAGTTGCGATTCATACTATCGGTGACTTGTCGCTTGAATATGTTATTGATGCACTCGAATTATATCCACCAGCAGAAGGGTTACGTGACCGTATTATTCATTGTCAGCTTGCTCGTGAAGAGTTGATAGAAAGAATGAAAAACTTGCAAGCCATTATCGATATACAGCCAGTCTTTCTTTCATCAGATTTTCCATCAGTCATTGAAAAACTGGGAGAACACCGTCTTCGTTATGCGTATGCTTGGAAGACATTACTGGAAGCAGGACTACATTGTAATGGTGGCTCAGATGCTCCTATTGAACAAGTAAATCCGTTTCTAGGCATATATAGCGCTGTTACACGTAGAAGTTTTATTGACGGTGTATGCTATATGCCTGAGGAAAGATTAACGGTATATGAGGCTGTTTCTTTATTTACAACAGGGAGTGCCTATGCAATCGGAAAAGAAGCGAAACGAGGGCAAATTACAAAAGGATATGAAGCAGACTTTACAATATTAGACCACAATATTTTTGAAATTGAGGCAGAAGAAATAAAAGAAGTACAAGCAGAAATGACCGTAATAGATGGCCGAGTTGTCTATAGAAAAGATGTGTAAAAATATATCAGCGATTTTCGGAATATATCGACCGTAACTCGAAATATATCAGCGATTATTAAAATATATCGAATTACCGACAAAAACTGACAAGAATAACGGCCGGATAGTAAGAGATTATTGTTCGCGTCAATCGGGGTAAATAAATAACCGCAGAATTATGGAATTCCATAATTCTGCGGTTATTTTAATCCTATAAAAACGTTCTCTGTACTTTTTCCCAGAACGAATTATTTTTTAATTTAACTGTTTTAATTTGTTTATCGCTTAAGCGTACAACAGCTTTTTCCACTTGTTTAATGCTAAGCGCTTCGTTATCCATGCCGATAACAGGATAATCGTTACCGTCTGGTCTTAGTTTTAAAGTTAATGTACGTTCGTGATTTAAAATGAACGGTGAACCGAGCGTACGGTAAGTGTTGTTGTTTAAAGATGCTAGTTCGCTTACTTGGAAACATGGAATAAGTGGGTCAACAACTGCACCATGCAATGATTTATTGTAAGCAGTACTTCCTGTTGGGGTAGAAACTACTAAACCGTCTCCTCTAAATGTTTCGAAATATAAATCATCAACGTGAACATCTACAACGAATGTTTTAATAATGCTAGAACGTAATGAGAACTCATTTAAACAATGGAAAGATGTACTGTGATCTACATCTACCTGAATTGTTGGATATTTTCGCACTTCAATTTCATTTTTTGTAATTTCTTGAAGGGCTGTATCAACGTGATCAATGTGGAAATCGCAGTAGAACGAAGTTTCATCTTTCGTAGAAATCCCTGCGTATAAGCAATCTTCCCTAAAACCAGTTTTACGAACGGCTTGTAAGAAGGTTGCATCATCTCCAACACTGACGATAGCGTTTGCATTTTTTGGATGATCTAATATGGTAAATCCATTCTCTTCTAAAATACGATAGATTGGTTTCATTTTTTCAACGAGCGTTGCTTTGTCATCACCATAAAAGAAAAATAAATTGCGACGATCTGCCATTATGTATCCCTCCACTGCAGTTAAATTTTCTGTTTTTCGTGCTACATATCATTAGAGTCCGTTCCCTGATGATATGTTCAAATAATATATTTCGATACAAATTGTCAAAATACCTTTTTATTTTTAGAAAAATTTTTATATTCAATCTTATGGAACTCTGTTTAATGATGAATAAAGTTGTCGATAATGGGTACGGAGTGAAAGGATGATACGTATGAAGTGGCTCGTAATTGGAATAATAATTCTTCTCCTTTTTATTTTGCTTATACTATTGTCGAAAATATCGCTTAAGGTGACATTTTTATATTCAGAAATGGAAAAGCAATGTTTATTTCAAGTGAAAATATGGATGATTCGATATACATTTGATGTATTGGAAAGAATTGAAAAACAGCAGAAAAAAACAGGACAGAAAATCGAAAAAGCTGAAGAGGACGGCGGACTAGATAATAAAATTATGGCGCAACTTGACAGTATTGGAGAACTGATAAAAAGGCTTCAAAAAGTTCATACTATCGTTAAAGATTTTCTCAAACGAGTGAAAATCAATGGTTGGAAATGGCATACGCAAATTGGAGCAGGCGACGCAGCTAGTACTGGAATTGTCACTGGATATGCATGGGGGACAAAAGGAATGGCTGCTGGAGTTGTCGGACAATATATGCATATTGTCGATGTACCAGAATTTGAAATTACTCCTGTTTTTCAAGGGAAAGGATTTGCATCGAGATGCGAGTTAACAGCATCTTTTCGTATATTTCGTACTATAAAAACAGCGGTGAAATTGCTCATATTTATGAGGCAGCAAAAATCTGGTATGACAGAAAAATCTGTTCAAGCATAGGGGGGATATAGAATGGACCATCCAATTCAAGGTTTAATGACAACCGCAATGCAGCATTTAAAACAAATGACTGATGTAAATACAATTGTTGGTGACCCAATTAAAGCGGCAGATGGAAGTGTAATTCTTACTGTTTCGAAAGTAAGTTTCGGATTTGCTGCTGGTGGAAGTGAATTTGGTAGGGTAGAACATTCAGGCCGTCATCCATTTGGCGGAGGAAGTGGAGGAGGAGTTTCTATTAATCCTGTTGCCTTTCTTGTTATAAATGGAGATGGTGTGAAAGTATTACATTTAGATAAGCAAACGCATGTCATCGATAAAATAATTGAATTAGCGCCACAAGCTGTTGATAAAGTGAAAGAAATGATGGATAAACGAAAAGAAGATGATCCTGAATTTCAAATTTAACGAATAAAGAAGCTAATCAATAGGTTAGCTTCTTTTATTTTTTTGTAAATAAAGCGATTTTATTTGCATTATCGATAGGGACAAACTATCATTTACATTGTACATATTTTGTTTAAATAAGGGAGGATTTTCAAGTGGCAAACGTAACTTTTAAAGGTAATCCAATGACTTTAGTTGGAACAGAAGTTAAAGTTGGCGACCAAGCGCCAAACTTCCAAGTATTAGCAAACGACTTATCTCCAGTAAGTTTAGAAACATACAAAGGCGAAGTAAAATTAATTAGTGTTGTACCTTCAATCGACACAGGTGTGTGTGATGCACAAACACGTCGTTTTAACCAAGATGCAGCAGGTATTGAAAACGCAAAAGTATTAACAATTAGCGCTGATTTACCATTCGCTCAAAAACGCTGGTGTGCAGCAAACGGTTTAGAAAATGTTGTAACACTTTCTGACCACCGTGACCTTTCATTCGGTGAAGCTTACGGCTTAGTAATGAAAGAACTTCGTTTACTTGCTCGTGCAGTATTCGTAGTAGATAGCAACGACAAAGTAGTTTACGTAGAATACGTAGGCGAAGGTACAAGCCATCCAAACTATGAAGCAGCATTAGAAGCAGCTAAATCTGCAAAGTAATGTGAAGGAAATGACCTCTTATAAAGAGGTCGTTTTTTCTCATATATCGCTGCGTAACGGTGCCGATATATGAGAAAAAACGTTATATCATATATAACTTGAGAGGGAGCTCTTTACAGGAGGTCGCTTTTTCTTTTTGGAAAAAATCACTTTGTGGTATGATATAAGTTATGTGTAAAAGAGAGAAGGAGGAATGTACGTGAGTCAGACAGTGGAAACATTATTTTCTATTTTTGATTCTTCTGCGGTAGTTTTACGTAAAGAATTAGATGTGACATATTTAGAGGCGCTTGTAGAAACAGGTGATAACTTGTTTGAGGGAGCGATTTTACAAGAGGAATTATCCGAATCAGCAATTGAAAGGCTGAATCGTGAATATAGTACGTTTAATGAAGAAACATATAAAGGTGAAGAAATTCGTAAAGCATTTCAGTTAGCCATCTTAAAAGGAATGAAAGAAGGCGTACAAGCGAATCATGAAATGACGCCTGATGCAGTTGGGATGTTCATGAGTTACTTATTCCATAAATTTATGCAAGGTCAAAACGAAATTACAGTTTTAGATCCTGCAATTGGAACAGGAAATTTAATGACTACAGTGTTTAATAGCGCCAAAGAAGGACTAACAATGAGTGGATTTGGTGTAGAAGTGGATGAAGTGCTAATTAAACTTGCTTTAGTAAATGCAAATTTACAAAAGCATGCAATCGAATTCTTCCATCAAGATGGACTAGCACCACTTTATATCGATCCAGTTGATGCAGTCGTTTCAGACTTACCGATTGGTTACTATCCAAACGAAATCGGTGCCAGTGAATATAAATTAAAAGCAGATGAAGGAATGTCGTATGCTCATCACTTATTTATTGAACAAAGTGTGAAACATACGAAAGAGGGCGGGTACTTATTCTTCTTAGTACCAAACTTCATTTTTGAAAGTGACCAGGCACCAAAATTACATGCATTTATTAAAGAAACATGCTTTATTCAAGGGTTATTACAGCTTCCTGTTTCCATGTTTAAAAACGAGAAAAATGCAAAAAGTATATTTGTTCTCCAAAAGAAAGGCTCTAATGTAACAATGCCAAAACAGGCGTTATTAGTGGAGTTGCCTAAATTCTCTAACATGAAGGCGATGGAGAACATTATGGATCAATTAAATACTTGGTTTGCAACACATAAATAAAGCTGGGTGTATGTAACAGCATTAGTGATTCATGTAGTACAGTTTTATATAATATGTCATATTTTTAAATATATACTAGATTTAACTGAATTTTTTTGAAATCTGTAATATATATTTTTTCTTGGTGTTACAATTTTTTCACTTGAAATATATGTCGGACGATGTTTAAATTAAAATCGTGAGTATAAAATTTGCTAATGATGAAACGTTTTCATATTTAGTAAATTTGATTAGATAAAATCGAGCGGTTTGTGGAAACATCCACACAACTACCAAGAGAAAAAGGGGCGAAAGACTAGATGTCAAAAATCATCGCGATTAACGCAGGAAGCTCTTCCTTAAAATTCCAATTATTTGAAATGCCAAGTGAAACAGTATTAACAAAAGGTTTAGTAGAACGTATCGGTTTAGAAGATAGTATCTTCACTATTACTGTAGATGGCGAAAAACAAAAAGAAATTACAAACATTCCAGATCACGCAGTAGCAGTTAATATGCTTCTTAAAAAGTTAACTGAAAACGGAATCGTTAAATCTCTAGATGAGATTGGCGGTATCGGTCACCGTGTCGTTCACGGCGGCGAAAAATTTGCTGACTCTGTTTTAATTACTGATGAAGTATTAGCTGATATCGAAGAATTAAGCGATTTAGCACCACTTCATAACCCAGCAAACGTTGTTGGTATTAAAGCATTCCAAGAAGTATTACCAAACGTACCAGCAGTAGCAGTATTCGATACAGCATTCCACCAAACAATGCCGGAATCTGCATTCCTATACAGCTTACCATATGAGTACTATGAAAAATTCGGCATCCGTAAATACGGTTTCCACGGAACTTCTCATAAATATGTAACTGAGCGTGCGGCTGAATTATTAGGTCGTCCAATTGAAAGCTTAAGCTTACTTTCTTGTCACTTAGGTAACGGTGCAAGTATCGCAGCAGTAGAAGGCGGTAAATCTATCGATACTTCTATGGGCTTCACTCCACTTGCTGGTGTAACAATGGGTACACGTTCTGGTAACCTTGACCCTGCGTTAATTCCATACATCATGGAAAAAACAGGCCAAACAGTAGAAGAAGTAGTTAACGTATTAAACAAGAAGAGTGGTATGTTAGGTCTTACTGGTTACTCTAGTGACCTACGTGACATCATTGCGAAAGAAGAAGAAGGCGACCACCGTGCGAAAGTAGCACTTGATGTATTCGTAAGCCGTATCCATAAATACATCGGTTCTTACACTGCTCGTATGAAAGGTGTAGACGCAATCATCTTCACAGCTGGTGTAGGTGAAAACAGTGCGATTATTCGTGAGCGCGTATTAGAAGGCCTTGAGTACATGGGCGTATACTTCGATGCAAAACGTAATAACGTATTCGGTGAAGAAGCATTCATCAGCTTCCCACACTCTCCAGTAAAAATTATCGTAATTCCAACTGACGAAGAAGTTATGATTGCTCGTGACGTACTACGTCTTGGAGATATTGGTTAATATATGAAAAGAAAGACGAGATCCTATAGGATTTCGTCTTTTTTCTTTTGGATGTATTTTAAAACTCCATCTGGATATAATATTTTTTCTTTCTGAATGAATGCCGTAATAGGAATCCATTTCGCATACGCTACTGTTTGCTCATCTTGTATATTTAATATTTTCATTTCATATAGTGATGTGTCTAATAAACGCAAAGAATATAGTTGAATGATTTCATGACCAATGCCCCCATCTAGATGAAAGACATTTTCTAAACAACCTAAATAATTGATGATTTCTATCTCCGTATGAAGCTCTTCTGTAAACTCCCGAATAACAGTATGTGCTGATTTTTCACCAAGTTCAATGGAACCGCCAAGAGGACGATAATATGTTTCGCCTTCTGTATGATATTCTTGTACGAGAAGACGATCTTGATGTACAGCAAGACCGAAAGCTTTTGCACGTGGATACATATAGAATCACTCCTTATTTGTTTTGTATAAGGACGATTATAATGTATGGTGTGATAAAAGTATCGTGTATTTAAGTGTGTGGTCTAACTGTAATTCCATCAAATAAGTCTTTCCAAAATGCTTCATTGTATTGGTATACATCCATAATAGGACATTTCATAACGCAAGTACGTTGTAATCCCCAATCTTCTTGGGTGATAGTTGGTATATCGGCAGGAATTAGTAATAGGACAGAGAATGTATGTGTAACGATTTGAGATAAAATTTGTTCTAGGGAACATGCTTCTTCATATGTTCCTCCAGTTCGAATAAACAATATGGATTCTGCCGTTTCAATTGTAGTTAGAAAACGATTAATTCGATGTTCATAGTTTAACTTAATTTCTGTATAAGAAGGCCAATAATTTGGTGTGTTTACATCTGTTTTAAAGTCATGACAGGAGTCAATTTCATAAAGGTTGTCCCTTAATCTTAATTTGGCATCATCATCCCAAAATGAGATGAAGGATAGATTTTCGAAATTTAAAAAACGGTCAAATCGATTTTGTAATAATAAATTTACTTTCGTTAATGAAGGACTTAGCATAAAATCAATAACGCCAAAAAATGGTGATAATTCTAATTGATATAATGCCCAAGCAGGCCAACAGTTTTGTCCTAAGCTGAATACTGCGTTATAGTTTTGTTTTAGATTGGATAGATTCATGTGAAGTATCTCATCCTTTTTGCTATTATTTTATGTCACTCATAAAGGGTATGTGAAAAGAGATATACAAGCATATTTGTAAAGAATAAGCAGAAATATGTTACAATAGAAAAAAATCGAACGAGGTGGTTGTTACGATGCGATCGAAGCGAGAACAAGCCATTTTAGACAATATAAAAGAATGGGAAGCGCAATTAGTTGAGCAAGAAGCGACCGATTTTCAAAAAGTGTTTGATAAATGGTTACATACTACAGTTGCGAAATTACCTGAGAAAAAGCGAAAAGAATTCTTCACGAAAGCAGATGGATGGCTCTTTCATTTGCATGCATTTATTCAAAGTTCACAAGCACAGTTAGACGCACGTAATCGGATTTTAGGAACATCGAGATTATTTGATGAATCGATTGAACAGCTTGAAGATTTGAAAGCATTATCTATTGATCAGTTAACATACATAGCAGAGCAGCAAACAGCACGTCATCGTCTATATTCATTTGTGCAAGGCGGGGCGACAGGTGCTGGAGGTTTATTATTATTAACGGCGGATTTTCCGGTTATGATCGCGTTAAATGTGAAGGCGGTCCAACTTATTGCAACATCATTTGGACATGATGTGAACAAGCCATATGAAATGATGCTTGCGTTAAAGGTGTTTCACGCGTCATTACTACCAGGAAGACTTCAGCAATACGCATGGTACAATTTATTGCAAGAGCTGGAACAAGAAGATTCGTTCTTTTATGAAGGAGACGAAGCAGTGTTACAAACAGCTTCTACTGAAGTTGTGTTAAAACAAATTTTGAAGACATTTTCGATTTATGCTCTTCGTCGTAAATTATTCCAAGGTATTCCGGTAATTGGAATGGCAATTGGATCTACAGTGAATTATCGTTTAACAAGAAACGTTACTGAATTTGCAAATAGATTTTATCAAGTGCGCCATATAGTCGAGAAAGAAAAAAGAGCATAAAAAAAGCGAGAGGCCGAAGCCTTTCGCTTTTTTAATTTGTTGCATGTTTTTTGGACATTGGAACAGATACTGGCTGTTTTTCTGCTGTTTTTTCTGTTTTTGGATAATAAATTAAATCCAATGTTTTTGCCTGTACGGCAATCGAAAGAATAGTAAAAGCAATTTCTGTCCAATTTAAATAATATAATGAAAGCGCAAGAACAATCGCGTCAAAGACGAAGAAAATTTGCCCAATTGTAAAACGAGTTCGTTTACTTAATACAATTGTTAAAATATCGTCTCCACCGGTTGCACCGCCAAATCGCAATATAAAACCGAGTCCAATACCAGCTAACGCACCGCCAACTACTGCAGCTATAAATAAGTTATTTGATAAATCTACCGTAAATGGAGAATAATTTTCCATAAAGGAATAAAATACTCCGAATGAAATTGAACCTAAGAATGAGTAGCCAACCATTTTTCTACCTAAAAATGAAGCACACAGTAAAATAATTGGGATATCCATTAATACAGTTGAAATAGATGGTGAAATATCATAAAAGTTTTGAATGAATAGTGCAATTCCTACAAAGCCACCTTCTGTTAAGTGGTTTTGGAAGTGAATGTGATATAGCGCTGCTGCTAAAATAAATGAACCGATTAAAACCATAAAAATTTCTTTAATAATTTGCCGACTTTGGATGTTCCTCATCGTTATTCCTTCTTTCCGTAGTTAGTAGTCCTTTTTGTGTTGTAAACTAACTACGAGCTCACATGTAGCTTTCAGTTAGTTTACGAAAAAACTAACTACGCTATATGTCGCTGAAGAAATAACGAATAATCCTCTCGTCCATCAATTCTCCCTACCTTCGTTTTAGTTTAAGTCTTAAAACGACTAAACAAAACGTGGAGTAGGATTCGTCATTTAGCAATCCTGCTCTTCTTTGTTTTGTTTAGTTAGTAACAATTAAGTCCTAAACAAAACGCTATGTGTAAGAAGAGTCTTTTTTTTGCCAAATTATCCTTCGGGCAATCATAATTTCCCCACTCTCGTATTTTTTTCGCTAGACTAAAGTATCTGAGCTAAAAAATACGCTACGTGTATGATTCGTCAATACGATGCCACATGCTCCTTCGAGCGATCATGATATCAAAATCCCTTCCTTCAAGATTTATACTATTATATCATACTTTTAAAAAATGTATGCGGATGGAAACCGACAATAAACGGAGGGAATCTACAAAAAATGTTATGTTTAAATATTTTTGTAGAAAAGCCTAAGTTATTTCGGAGGATTGGACAGTTTGTAACGGTTTGTCCAATAAGTAAGAAAAAAAGGGTTTTATTCAGTTGTATTCTTTTCATCACTTTTATCTTTAAAAAACGCATCCCAACTAATCACACTTAAAAAAGTTAAAGCGATAATAACGAAAGCACGCATAAGCTTTAGACCCCCCTTTTGTACATAGTATATGAATCATTCGATTCGGAATGTGTCATTTTTTTACAAGTCTTAACTATTATGAGAGTATATTAATATAGATAGATGAAGGGGAGAGCGAAGATATGTTAAAAGATATGTTCAAAAGAAAAGAATTAATATGCGTTTCATGTCAGAAAAAAATTCAATATGAAGAAGAGCTTGTTGCTTTTGTAAAGTTGCCGAAAGAAAGAAGTATATTAGTTGGTCCATTCGATGTATGTTTGGCGAAAACAGCACAAGAAATATATTGTAAATCTTGTTACGACAAAAAAGCATGACCCAAAGTAATTGAGGGGCATGCTTTTTTCATTGGTGTGCTTTCCCCTCAGATACATTTTGAGTGAGTCGATACCAAAGCCAAAGGTCATTAATGATAGAAGCAAGATCGGCAATTTCTGAATTTAGTTTACAAGAAACTTCGAAATCTTCTTCGTTATTTAAATAATGTTGTTTTGTATTAATATAGTGCTCAAGTTCTTTTATACGATCAGGAATTTTCCCGCGAACTTGTTCCCATTTTAGTAAAATAGCATGTTGCATTTTTTCGGGGATTTCTTCCCAGTCTTCTTGTAAATGCGGAATTTCAATTCCTAGATGTTCGTCGTATAAGAAATACTTTTCCATAAGTTCACCCCCGTTTTCCTGCTTATATTGTACAGAAAAACAGAAAGAAGTTCGACGAAATTGTTTGAAAAAATTTGAAAATGACTCTTGATACATTTTGTGAAAGGTGGTAAAGTGTGAATTATTATAAAAGAAAATGAATATTTATTCTTTAGGGGGATGCAAAATGGAGAAGAAAAAAGTTGTATTAGCATATTCCGGAGGTCTTGATACTTCCGTTGCAATTAAATGGTTACAAGAGAAGAATTATGATATTATCGCGCTTTGTTTAGACTTAGGGGAAGGTAAAGACTTAGCATTTGTAAAAGAAAAGGCACTTTCAGTAGGTGCAATTAAATCATATATGATTGATGTTCAAGAAGAATTTGCAAACGAATATGCATTGATGGCGATGCAAGCACACACATTATACGAAGGGAAATACCCTCTTGTCTCTGCATTATCTCGTCCGCTTATTGCGAAGAAATTAGTAGAAATCGCAGAACAAGAAGGCGCAACTGCAGTTGCACACGGATGTACAGGGAAAGGAAATGACCAAGTTCGTTTTGAAGTTTCTATCCAAGCATTAAATCCTTACTTAGAAGTGATTGCGCCTGTACGTGAATGGAAATGGTCACGTGAAGAAGAAATTGCATATGCAAAAGAAAACGATGTACCAATTCCGATTAATTTAGATAGCCCGTTTTCAATCGATCAAAACTTATGGGGACGCAGCAACGAATGTGGAATTTTAGAAGATCCATGGGCAGCGCCGCCAGAAGATGCATATGAGATGACATTGGCATTAGAAGATACACCGAATAAACCAGAGTTTGTAGAAATTGGATTTGAAGCAGGCGTACCGACTACTTTAAATGGCACTGCATATTCACTTGCAGAATTAATTAAAACGTTAAATGCGCTTGCTGGAAAACACGGCGTTGGACGTATTGATCACGTAGAAAATCGTCTTGTCGGTATTAAATCTCGTGAAGTATACGAATGCCCAGCAGCAATGACGTTAATCACTGCGCATAAAGAGTTGGAAGATTTAACACACGTAAAAGAAGTAGCACATTTTAAACCAGTGATTGAACAGAAAATAACAGAACTTATTTATAATGGTTTATGGTTCTCGCCTTTAAAACAAGCGCTTCATGCATTTTTACAAGAAACGCAAAAGAATGTAACAGGTACAGTGCGTGTGAAATTATTTAAAGGTCATGCGATTGTAGAAGGACGTAAATCTGAATACTCTTTATACGATGAAAAATTAGCAACATATACTGCTCAAGATGAATTTAATCATGATGCAGCAGTTGGATTCATTTCATTATTCGGTTTACCGACGAAAGTATACAGCCAAGTGAATCAAAAGAAGGTGGAAGCGTGAGCAAACTTTGGGGCGGACGTTTTACAGAAGAAGCGGAAGCATGGGTTGAAGAGTTCGGAGCATCCATCTCCTTCGATCAACAATTAGTAAATCAAGATATAAAAGGAAGTATTGCGCACGTCACGATGCTAGCAAAGCAAGGCATCGTTACGAAAGAAGAGGCAGAGAAAATAAAGATAGGTCTTCAATATTTATTAGAAGAAGCGAAACAAAATAAATTGCATTTTTCGGTTGAAGCTGAAGATATTCATTTAAATATTGAAAAGATGTTAATTGAAAAAATCGGTGAAGTAGGAGGGAAACTTCATACAGGCCGAAGTCGTAACGATCAAGTGGCGACAGATATGCATTTGTATTTAAAAGAAAAGGTAGAACATATTATAAAAGCTACAAAACAATTGCAAACTGTTCTTGTACATCAAGCAGAAAATAACATTGAGACAATTATGCCTGGCTATACGCATTTACAGCGTGCCCAGCCGATTTCATTTGCTCATCATATTCTTGCTTACTTTTGGATGTTAGAGCGTGATGTGAATCGTTATGAAGATTCATTAAAGCGTATTAATATCTCCCCATTAGGAGCAGGAGCGCTAGCTGGGACGACATTCCCGATCGACCGAGAATATAGTGCGGAACTTCTTGGGTTTAATGGAATCTATGAAAATAGTTTAGATGCAGTAAGTGATCGTGATTTCATACTGGAGTTTTTAAGTAACTCATCTATGCTTATGATGCACTTATCACGCTTTTGTGAAGAACTTATTTTATGGAGTAGCCAAGAGTTTCAATTTATTGAAATGAGCGATCAATACGCGACAGGAAGCAGCATTATGCCGCAAAAGAAAAATCCGGATATGGCGGAACTAATCCGTGGTAAAACAGGCAGAGTATACGGTAATTTATTCAGTTTACTTACAGTAATGAAAGGATTACCACTCGCTTACAATAAAGACTTACAAGAAGATAAAGAAGGAATGTTTGATACAGTCAAAACAGTAGAAGGATGTCTTCATATTATGGCGGGCATGCTTGAAACGATGACTGTAAACAAAGAAAAAATGGGGCAAGCTGTGACGCAAGATTTCTCCAACGCAACAGAAATTGCCGACTACTTAGCAAACAAAGGACTACCATTCCGCCAAGCTCATGAAATTGTTGGGAAGTTAGTGCTACATTGCACACAAAAAGGAATTTATTTATTAGATGTCCCGCTTGAAACATATCAAGAAATGAGCTCTTTATTTGAAGAAGATTTGTATGAAGTTCTTTCACCATATGCGGCTGTAAAGCGTCGTAATAGTGCTGGTGGGACAGGGTTTGAACAAATCAAAAACGCTTTGGAGAAGGCGAAGGGGTTAACGAAAGAAGTTATTAGGAATTGAGTTGGAAAGTACGCTAGTCTGTTAAAGTCTAGCGTACTTTCTTTTTATCGGCATTAAAGTTATGATATAGTCAAAGATTACAATTAAAGGTCAGGGGAATCTATGAAAAAAATAATATTTATAGTCGTACTATTAATCAGCTTACTTGCAAATGCTAAAGTATTTCTCTTGGACAAATATTTGTCTGTTGGTGAAAAAGAGAAGCAAGAGGAAGCGATTATCGCAACGATGTGGCATTTGCAAGAGAAAGGATATAAAGAAAGTGATATTTTATATATAAAACCGGCCTTTTATAGCAAAATGGATTCGTATGGAATGAATGTGCAGTTTAAAGATGAACCAAATGAATCATATACATATAGAGTTTTAAAAGATGCGAAAACAAATAAACTAACTGTACACCAAGATAGCAATGAGCCAGGTGGTATGGGCGGGAAGCATCAAGAGCTTAAATAAAGAAAGAAAACGACTGATGGCATTCGCCTGCAGTCGTTTTTCTTTTAATCATACTTATGTCGATCTTCCGTAATTCGAATATACTCAATATCCATCAAATCACGAAGCAATGCACCATTACTTAGTTCAACGCCATGTTTCTCTTTAAAATGAGTGCGAATCGTATCTAGCATTTCAATTTCTTTTCCGTTCACGTCTAAAATAATGCGTTCAGAATCATCCATATAGCATCCTCCTTTTTTACACATATATATTTTGTCCGTCTATTTCTAAAAAATGTATGTTAACGTAATGTTAGGAAATAAGAAAGGGATGAAAAATGAGACGTATTTATTTTATAGGGCTAATTTTGTACACGCTAATTGTATTGCATGTTGCATTCCCAAACGTATTTTCATTTGGAAATGTAGAAACAGTACATGTTGCGATATTTATCTTTTCTCTATTTGTAGTAGATTGCTTTATTTCTATATGGCTTTCGAAAAGAAAAGATATACAAGGTAAAAAAGAAATGGAACGGAAAAAGAGAAAACGTTCATTTTGGATGATGACGTACTGTTTGTCTTTAGTGCTTACTGCTGCTTTTTTTAGTGAGCATATTCCATTAGAAAGATTAAATATTGGATTTGGAGCGTTCGTATTCGCATACTATTTTTTTATGCACTTTCTTCCTTATATGAAAGAAAAGCGAGGAGAAGAGGAAGACCCACTTGTAGAAGAAGCGAGAGAACAAGAGCATAAGAGAATAGAAGGGGATATAAAGAAACTTGGAGAACAAAAATGGTATTTAAAATCAAAAATCATATATGTTCTTTGTTTCATTACGCCGCCAATTGGCTATTTGTACGTCTTCTTACTTCGTAAAAAAATGACAGAAGATGCAAAGCAAACGTATTTAACAGTTGCGACAATCATGATGGCATTATGGTCTTTGAAGTTTCTGCCGCCTTATGTATTGGCGATTACCGTTGTTGTCGTAGCATGTCTTGTGTTTATAGTGAAGTTGATAAAATGAAAAACACCAAGCCTATGTGGACTTGGTGTTTTATCTGTAAATTAAAGATCACCTTGCTCCTCATCACCACGAACAACAAGGACATCGCATTTCGCATAGCGAATAATATGTTCAGAGACGCTACCGATTAGGAAGCGTTCAACAGCATTTAAACCAGTCGCACCACACATAATTAAATCTACTTTATGGTTTGGAGCGATTTCTTTTGAAATTTTAGATTTAGGATTACCAAATTCTAATACAGTTTCAATTTTTTCAAGACCAGCTTCAAGCGCAGTTTTTTTGTAGTCTTCTAATAAGTCTTCTGCAAATAGATTTGCACGTTCAGCAATTGCACGGCTATAAGCCTCTACTGCTGAGTACGCTTTTACATCAACGATATGGGCGATTGTTAATGTTGCATTGTTGCGCTTTGCGACTTGAATTGCTTTTTTAAAGGCTTTTTCTGCTTCTTTAGAACCATCCACCGCGATTAAAATATTTGTATATGTATTATTCATAGTAAATTCCTCCCAATCTGTTTTATAACTGTTTACAACTTAATTATAAAACAAATTTTGGTAACGTGCTTGCCAGAAACGTTACAGAATTTTGAAAACTCTGTTTCAATTCATTTTAGTTGTAATTGGAGCGAGAACTTGTTACATATGAAGTATAGCAATTTAAAAGGGGGCAGTTTTGTGAGACATGCGCTCATTACAGCCGGTACGAAAGGTTTAGGAAAGCAAGTAACAGAAAAGTTATTGGCTAAAGGCTATTCAGTAACAGTAACGTACCATAGCGATATCACCGCTATGGAAACGATGAAAGAAACATATAAAGATGTGGAAGAGCGTCTACAATTCGTGCAAGCAGATGTCACGAAGAAGGAAGATTTACATAAAATAGTAGAAGAAGCGATGAGCCGTTTTGGCAAAATTGACTTTTTAATTAATAATGCTGGTCCATATGTATTTGAACGAAAAAAGTTAGTTGATTATGAAGAAGATGAATGGAATGAAATGATTCAGGGAAATTTAACAGCGGTATTTCATTTATTAAAACTTGTCGTTCCGGTCATGAGAAAACAGAACTTTGGCCGTATTATTAATTACGGATTTCAAGGGGCGGATAGTGCACCGGGATGGATTTATCGTTCAGCTTTTGCAGCGGCGAAAGTAGGACTTGTTTCATTAACGAAAACAGTTGCTTATGAAGAAGCGGAGTATGGTATTACTGCGAACATGGTATGTCCTGGTGATATTATTGGCGATATGAAAGAGGCGACTATTCAAGAAGCACGTCAGCTAAAAGAGCATAACACACCGATTGGTAGATCTGGAACAGGTGAAGATATTGCAAGAACCATTTCGTTTTTATGTGAGGAAGATTCCGATATGATTACCGGTACAATTATTGAAGTGACTGGTGCAGTGGATGTTATTCATAGACATCGATAGAATAAAATAAGATGAAGTTTCAAATAATTGGACAGTTTATCCATTGTGCTGAGAGGTGCGGATAATACTGTCTTTTAATATAAAATTAAATCTATCGGAAAACTTGTATTATTTTTTGTCAAATATTGAGATATTATGTTAAAATATAAGAGCGTAGAAAGCGCTTTAAAAAATGATTCAGGGGTCATTTCATAACTCAAGGGGGAACTAATCATGCGTATCGGTATTCCAACAGAAATTAAAAACAATGAAAACCGTGTGGCAATGACGCCAGCGGGAGCAGTACATTTAGTACAAAATGGTCATGAAGTTTTTGTTCAAAAAGGAGCAGGTTTAGGATCTGGTTTTACGGATGAAGAATACGTACAAGCTGGTGCGAAACTTGTAGAAACTGCTGAAGAAGCATGGAATCAAGATATGGTTATGAAGGTAAAAGAGCCAGTAGCAAGTGAATACGGCTATTTCCGTGAAGGTTTAATTTTATTCACATACTTACACTTAGCTCCAGAGCCAGAATTAACGAAAGCATTAATCGATAACAAAGTTGCATCAATTGCATACGAAACAGTACAATTAGACAATCGTTCTTTACCATTACTTGCACCTATGAGTGAAGTAGCTGGTCGTATGTCTGCACAAATCGGTGCACAATTCCTTGAGAAAAACAAAGGCGGTAAAGGTATTTTACTTGCAGGCGTTCCAGGGGTAAAACGCGGCAAAGTAACAATCATCGGCGGTGGTCAAGCTGGTACAAATGCAGCTAAGATTGCAGTAGGTTTAGGTGCAGATGTAACAATCATTGACTTAAGTGCAGAACGTCTTCGTCAATTAGATGATATTTTCGGTAACCAAGTAAAAACATTAATGTCTAATCCATACAACATTGCAGAAGCTGTTAAAGAATCTGACCTTGTTATTGGAGCAGTATTAATTCCAGGTGCAAAAGCGCCAAAACTTGTAACTGAAGAAATGATTCAATCAATGGAACCAGGTTCTGTCGTTGTAGATATTGCGATTGACCAAGGTGGTATTTTCGAAACAACTGATCGTATTACAACTCATGACAACCCAACTTACGAAAAACATGGCGTTGTTCATTATGCAGTTGCTAATATGCCAGGTGCGGTTCCGCGTACGTCAACTCTTGCATTAACAAACGTAACAGTACCATATGCAGTACAAATTGCGAACAAAGGCTATAAAGATGCTTGCCTAGGCAACTCTGCATTATTAAAAGGTATTAACACATTAGATGGATATGTAACATTCGAAGCAGTTGCAGAAGCTCACGGCTTACAATACGCTGATGCGAAAGAGCTACTTGAAAAAGCTCCGGCTTTATCATAATAGAAATACATTTGAGGCCTTCCTTTTCATAAGGAGGGTCTTTTTTATATGGGGAAATAACATGTGAATAATTGTTATTTATTGGTGTAAATCGATTTTTATTATGATAATTTAGAATTATATAATAAAAGAGGGGATTCAATGGGGAGTAAAAAAAGGAAGCAAAAGCAAGCTAAAAGACAAAAGTACATAAAGAAAAAACAGAAACAGAACATACCTTTTTCACAAAAAGTAGTCATTATGATAGAAAAAACATTCCGGTATATTTGTATGGCTCTGTATGTAATTTTGTGTATGTATTCATTTGGAGTGCTTTACAGTTTTGGGATAACTCCCAATATTATTGAGAGCATTCTAGAATTTATACTTGTTGTAATAGAATTAGCCTTATTCGTTATACTCTTTGCTACAGTATGGCCTAGTCATGAAAGTAAAAAAGATAGAAAAAGAAGCAAAAAATCTTCATACGCTTCAAGCTCATCAAGTGGATTCGGTCACTACAGTAGCAGTGATTGTAGTAGCTCAAGTGATGGGGGAGATTAAGTTAATTTTTCAGAAGAACGACTAACGAAAGGATGGGATGAAATATGGAAACTGTGAACTTAATAGAATTAACAAAAGACATTCAAGATCAACATAAAAACTTCGTCGTTTCAAATATAAACAGTCATTGTTTACGAATCGCTGTATTTACTGGTGAATATGATTGGCACTATCATTCTAATTCGGATGAATTATTTATTGTGCTAGAGGGAGAATTACTTATTGATTTTGAAGATGGAGAAACAGCGGTTTTAAAGCCAAATGATTCTATTTTAATTCCAGCATGTACGATTCATAGAACGAGAGCATTAAAGAGAACGGTAAATCTTTGTTTTGAACATATAGAGGCTGATACGATTAAAGTGGAGCAATTATGAAAAAATTATCTGTAGCCGATTATAGAAAAGTTCTTCCGGTTTTAGAAGGTAATACAAGAACGACGACGTTTGCTTATGCGGTATGTGATCAAATGATAGATGGCGAGGTTTTTATAAACGGGCAATTAACAGCAGGATTAATTATTACAGCTAATGGTATCTATTATTTATTTGGTGATACGGATGATCAAAATTATAACGAAGAGTTATTTTCATATTTAAAAACGGCTATTGAAAAAACAGAGAAGAGATTTACACTGTTCACTTCGAGTGAAGAGTGGGAAATGATGATAGAAGAGCGTTTTAGTAATGTACTTCGGAACATCCCGCGAATGAAATTTCAAAGCGTAACCTTTGAAGAGAGTCAACGAGATTTTAACAAAAATACATATGAAGTGAAGCGTATTGATAGAAGAGATATAGAGCGCAGCAGTGAATTTAAAGAGGAGTACTACAAAGAGTATTGGGGATCAAAAGAAACGTTTTTGAACAGTGGTTTTGGATTTTGTATAGAACAAGATGGGATAATTGTAGCTGAATGTGTCTCAATATTTAGCGGGAATGGTTTTGCTGAAATAGATATTGCAACACATGAAGCGCATCAAGGGAAAGGATTAGCTCAAGCTGTTGCGACAAGGTTCATTGAACATTGCATGCAAAATGACATTATACCGAGCTGGGATTGTTATGTAGACAATATTCCTTCGCGAAAATTAGCTAGTAAATTAAGTTTTTATCATCCAATAGAATATAGTTTGTTTGTACGTAAGAAAACGGGGGAATAAAAATGAATGTAGAATTAACAAGATTTAAAGTTAAGCCTGGTAAGAGTCATCGAGTAGATGAATGGATGCAGCTTCTTAATGACAATTTGAAAGAAGTGCTTTTGACATTAAACGACGAAAAAATGTACGTTGAGACAATTTTCCGGGAAATAAGAGATGGAGAAGAGTACTTATATTGGTATTCTGTGCAAGGAGAAGGTGGTATTTTTGTCGAAAATTCGCATCATGAAATTGATAAAAAGCACTTAGCATTTTGGTATGAATGTATCGATGAAGAAGCACCGTCTATTGATATGAAAACAGAAGTTGTTATGATTCAAGATGTTGTGAAGGAAGCGATGAAATAATAGATTGTTATTTTATAACCGTAAAATGATCTTCTTTTTTGTTGGAATATATATTATTGGAGATGCTGTAGGATGAAAATTAGTAATAAATATATCACTCTCGGTGAAATAGAAATAATAAGAGAACCTTTAAATAAATTACATGAATATCATAATAATAAATCAAAACATTTTTCTGGTGATTATCCAAGAATGACATTTGAGGAACGTATTGAAAATTATAAACAGAATTCAAATTACGGAGAATATAGAATTGAATTATTAGTTGAGGCGGAAACAGATGATATATTAGGGTTTTGTATAGCGTATAGTAAAAGTGTAAGCGGAAAGATTGAAGTTTTATTCGTTGATGAAAAATACCGAAGAAACGGATTTGGCTTAAAATTAATGAATAGTGCAGTGGAATGGTTTAAAGCGAAGAAGATAGATGAAATTGAATTAACAGTAGTGTATGGAAATGAAGCTGTATCGTTTTATGAAAAGTTGGAGTTCTATCCTCGTTCAATTATTATGGCAACTAAGTCATAACGATAGTATGGGGAGAGAGGAGTGGGTGTTTTTGCTTCAAAAAAATGATTCATATTTTACTAAAATATATGTGAAAAGCGCATCAAAATGGATGTGCTTTTTATTATGAAAAAATTTATAAAAGCTGCATTTGAATATCTTTAAGTGAAAATAAAGAGGGATATCGAGAATATTTTAGGATAAACTATAAAGTGAAACTTTAATCAGTGGAGTGGTTCATCCCCCACTGATTATCAGCCCTCACCAATCGGGCTTTTACGGGCAGTCCGCCCCCCACCTAATTTCTTTGCTTCCGCTGAATTTTGATGTGGGGTCTTACTGCCCGTTAATGCGGGATAAAGAAATAAAAAACACCAAACCAAAAGACTTACCAATATACGGTATAGTCGTAACAGGAAAAACAGAGGATTTACAAAGTTTACAAGGGTCACCGTATATTAAGGCTGCTGTAAGAGGTGTAACAGTTGAGAAATATTGATTACAAGTAATTAATGTGAATAATCAGAAAATTTATGTTATAATATGGGAAAAGGAGGTTTATATGAGGCAAATACATGGAGCAATTTATATTTACATAACAATGTTTTTCGTGGCGATATCCTATGGATTGGGGCACGTGTATTCGCATCCTATACTAACTTTTTTAAGTGGAGCATGTATGGCGTTTGCGCTTCTTGTCCACCTTTTCTCAGTTTGGATCGTGAAATTTCAATTAAATATTAGTGAAATAGAAGAAGGCACTTTTTGAGTGGCCTTCTTTTTTAATAATATTTTGGAAGCTCTTGTAGCAATTTTTCAATTTCGAATTCGGTTTCTTCACATATAGAAAGTGTGCGTAGTCTGAAAAATAAGCTACGTAAGAAAGATTTTGTATTTCCATATAAAAACTCGTACGATTCAATAGGTAGTGCTTGTTTTTGGACCGGTAATTGAGCTACTAAGTCACGAAGGGCTAATATGAGTATTTCTTCTTTCAGGCCATTTTGCAGCATTGCGACAATCGGATAAACGAGACGCTCGTCTTCTTCGTATTTATAGTAAATAGAATGGACAAAAACTTTGTTTAACAAAGTTTTTAATATCTCTTCGTAATGTAAAGTTTCTAATTTAGGACTATGAACAAGCGCCTCAAATGTATCGGAAGCATGTGCGATACTATGTGCCCAGCCGTGGTCTTGCACATATCCGCGGAAATCATGTTCATTGTTCATATATAGAATTAATTGATCTTTTACAGTTAAAATATCATTCTGTGATAAGAAATTATGAGTTGTATCTGCATCTATAATGAGCGCAATTAATAAGGTCGTAAATGCACGAGTAAATACAGCATCTTCATCATCTGAATGAATCTTATACAATAAATATTTTTCACCGATGCTTTCTAATAATAGTTTCTGTAATTGTGTGTGTGAAAGGTAGCGATTTTTGATGAGATGATAAAAAGTAGAGTAGATGAGTTTGTCCCTTAAGTAGCTATCAGTAACACCGATATGTTCAAGCATACTGGAACTTAAAGAATCAATATGAAGTGTGTTATCTATGATGTAATTATTATTACGAATTTCTTCTAACTGTTGTTGTAACATATAAACCTCCTATTTTAGAAAATTCTGTATTTTTATAATATAATAAGAGGAAGAAATAGACAATAAATAAGTGCATTTGAATGGAGGGGGCATTATGAAGAGAGCATTATTCTTTTTTATTAGTATTTTCTTTTTAGGAAGCTGTTCCATTTCGTATGTTAATTTTTCTAGCGAGAGCAAAAGTTGGACTGGACAATATAAAGGGCATATTAAGGATGACAGTGAAGATGGAATGTTTACGTTTCAGTACAAGGGCGGAGATGGGAATACAGAATTTAAAAACTTAGAGATTGCTATTAATGGAGCCTTTAGTACAATGACACAAACGTCAGAAGTTCATAAAGGAGCAAGGGTTGAAATAAAATCTTCTTGTGTAAGTTGTGCACCTCTATCTAAAGATGAACCGATAGAAGTTGTAATTAAATGGAATGATAAGTATGAGGAGAAGATGGTGTTAAATTTGAAATAGCCTAAAGTAAGGAGTTAAAAATGAATAGGCATATGAAAATTGTTATGTTTTTAAGTGTATTTCTAGTCATATTATCAGCTTGTACTACAAAACAAGTAGAGCAGGTAACGGTAAAAGAAGTCCCTAAAGAAGGGTATATCATATTAAGAAATGACACGGTATTTTTTGCCGATGATAAAACGTTTAACATAAAAGTAGAGTTGCAAAATTATATAGAACAACAAATGAATAAAGAGCATCCATCACATATAGTCTTGAGCTTTAAGGACAAAGACGCATATAAACAGTTAAAAACAGGGGATAAAATAAAAGTATGGTTTTCTCAAATACTTGAAAGCTATCCAGCAAGAATGATTGTAGAGAAATTTGAAATAGTAGAGGAATAAAAAAAGGCAGCATTCACGCTGCCTTTTTATTATTTTACAAATTGTAATTCTTTCGGGAATTTCGTTAAAATTTCTGATCCGTCTTTTGTAATGTAAATATCATCTTCAATACGAACGCCACCTACGTTTGGTACGTAAATACCAGGTTCGATTGTGAAGACCATACCTTCTTTTAATGGAGACTCGTTACCAGCTTTTACATCTGGATATTCGTGTACGCTAATTCCAAGTCCATGACCAAGTCGGTGCGGGAAGAAGTCTCCGTAACCTGCATCTGCGATAACAGAACGAGCAGCGTTATCGATTGCGCCAAGTGTAACACCTGGTTTACATGCTTCAACTGCTTGTAGTTGTCCAGCAAGTACAGTGTTGTAAATGCGAGTTTGCTCTTCAGAAATCTCACCGAATGCTACTGTACGTGTAATATCAGAGCAATAACCTTCAATGATTACACCTAAATCAAATAGTACGAAATCACCGCGCTTCATTTTGTTTGCGCCAGGAATACCGTGTGGAAGAGCAGAGTTTGCACCCGCTAATACCATCGTATCAAATGACATCTTATGTATGCCTTTTGTTTTTAATTCGTGTTCAATAATTGCTAATACTTCTAGCTCGCTACGGTTTTCTTTAATTGCATTTACACCAACTTCAACAGCGTAGTCCGCCATTTTAGCTGCTTCGCGTAAAATAGAAAGTTCTTTTTCATCTTTAATTAAACGAAGTTCGCGAACTTTCTCCTCAGCTGATTTGAAAGCTGCATTTGGGAATAATTTCGTTAATTCTTCGTAGCGCTCTACGTTTAAATGTTCTTTTTCAATTGCAACTGCATTTGCATTGATGCCGCGGTCTTTAATTGCTTTTGCAATCATATCCCATGGTCTGTCAGTATCAGTAAATCCGATAATTTCATGTGCCCAGCCAGCGTTACGTGCTTGACCTTCTTCCATTTTAGGACAAATTAAAATAGGTTCTTTTTCTTGGAATACAAACATACCAAGTAATCTTTCATGCGGTTCACAGTGGAAGTTCGTCATGTAGAAGACGTTCGGTGTAGAAGTTAAGAACGCAGCTTCTACGTTTTTTTCTTTTAGCCATTGCATTAAATTTTCTAATCTAGCATTCATCGATTGGCACCCCCGAGATATTTAATTACAAATATAACTTTAACTCGGAAGAAAGCGTTATGACAAGTAAATAGATGTTAGAAAAGACAGGGAATTGAAAAATCATGTAGAATAAAAAGTGAGAATGTGAATAGGGGAGGAATGTAATAATGAAAGTATCTTATCATGGACATTCAGTTGTGAAAATTGAGGCGAATGGAAAAGTTATTTTAATTGACCCGTTTTTAACAGGTAATCCGAAAACAGATTTAAAAGCTGAAGATGTAAAAGTGGATGCAATCCTTTTATCGCATGGACACGGTGATCATGTTGGAGATACAGTAGAACTTGCGAAGAAAAATAATGCAGTTGTTGTAGCGCCATTTGAACTAGCAACATTTTTAAGTTGGCAAGGTGTAAATACACATCCGATGCATATTGGTGGTTCACATGAATTTGACTTCGGAAAAGTGAAGTTTACACAAGCATTCCACGGCTCTAGTTATATTGATGAAGCAAATAAGACGATTACATATACAGGTATGCCAGCAGGTATTTTATTTACAGCAGAAGAGAAAACAGTGTACCACGCAGGAGATACTGCACTATTCTCTGATATGAAGTTAATTGGGGAATTAAATAAAGTTGATCTAGCATTTTTACCAATTGGTGATAATTTCACAATGGGACCAGAAGATGCTGTACTAGCGGCAAAATGGATTAATGCGAAAACTGTTGTACCGATGCATTACAATACGTTCCCAGTTATTGAACAAGATCCATATCAATTTGTAGAAAAGCTACAAAATTGTACAGGGAAAGTATTAGAAGCTGGAGAAAGTATTACACTATAGAAAAGAAACCCTTCATTTGAAAAGAAAAGTGAAGGGTTTTTACGTGTGTAGAACAGCTTTTAATGCTTGTATTTGTTTTGGTGATTCTTTTCTTTTGGTACGTGGTTGTTCAGGTGTTTCATTCAATTCCATTGCAACTTTTTTCCCATCTACGAAAGCTAAAAATACAGCACCTACAACCTCTAAAAGTTTTTTCATCATGTGTTCGCTCCTTTGTTTTATTTCTTGTCTTCATTGTATAGGGAATCAAGTGGGCGAACTATCGAATGAGATGACAAAAGCATTACATTGTTGTCATAGAATGACTGGTGGAATGTAAGAGTCATTTTGTTATAAAAAAAATAGTACAGGTATGCAAAGAGAGAGTGTAACAGTTTTGAAAATATAGTATACTGAAAGTACAACACATGAAGAATTTAGGGAAAAGAAAGTATGGTGAAACCATTTGGCTACCAAGCATAACCAAATTTTAGAACATATTAATAGCCTGCCAGTAGGCCATAAAATTTCTGTAAGACAAATTGCGAAAGATTTGAGTGTAAGTGAAGGGACAGCTTACCGTGCAATTAAAGATGCAGAAAATAAAGGATATGTTAGTACAATTGAACGTGTCGGAACAATTCGAATTGAACAAAAGAAGAAAGAGAATATCGAAAAACTGACATATGCAGAAGTCGTTAACATTGTCGACGGTCAAGTACTTGGGGGCAGAGAAGGACTACATAAAACATTAAATAAATTCGTAATCGGAGCTATGAAATTAGAAGCGATGATGCGCTATACAGAAGCTGGGAATTTACTCATTATTGGTAACCGTACGAATGCACATCAATTAGCGCTAGAAACTGGAGCCGCTGTATTAATTACGGGTGGATTTGATACGGAAGATCATGTGAAGAAATTAGCAGACGAATTAAAGCTGCCGATTATTTCAAGTAGCTACGATACATTTACGGTCGCAACGTTAATTAACCGTGCAATTTATGATCAACTGATTAAGAAAGAAATTGTACTTGTTGAGGATATTTTAACACCAATTGAAGAAACGTTATATTTAAAGCCACATGATACAGTACAGCAATGGCATGCATATAATGAAGAGACAATGCACGGAAGATATCCAATTGTCGATGAAAATAAAAAAGTGCTAGGAATCGTAACTTCAAAAGATATGATCGGTGTAGCGAAAGAAACACCAATTGATAAAGTAATGACAAAACACCCAATTACAGTGAATGGTAAAATGTCTGTCGCAGCTGCGGCACGTATGATGGTGTGGGAAGGAATTGAATTACTTCCTGTCGTTGAGGAAGGAAATAAACTGCAAGGTATCATTAGCCGTCAAGATGTACTTCAGGCACTGCAAATGATTCAACGTCAGCCACAAGTTGGAGAAACAATTGATGATATTGTAACGAATCAATTTATGACGCCAAAAGAAGCGAAAAATGAGCATCTATATCAATTTTCAGTGACGCCGCAAATGACGAACTCAATCGGAACGTTATCGTACGGTGTATTTGCAACAATTGTGACAGAAGCGACAAATCGCGTCATTCGTGCGCAAAAGAAAAGCGATTTAATTGTTGAAAACTTAACGATTTATTTCGTAAAACCAGTTCAAATTGATAATGTTGTATCCGTTCATCCGAAAGTATTAGAAATTGGACGTAAATTTGGTAAGGTTGATGTAGAAGTGCATCATGAAGGTAATGTTGTTGGAAAAGCATTACTTATGGTGCAGTTAATCGATAAATAAAAAGATGGAACAAATCGTTTTGATTTGTTCCATCTTTTTTTGTTGTTTTAAATTTGAAAGGCATGATTTTAGATGAGAGTTTTAGTGAAATATGTATGGGGTGGAGTGGAAAAGTAACGCAAGAAAAGACAGAATAGTAATTCAATTTGGTTGTATATTGTGTTATGATTATATTGTAAGAAAATGGATTTATGGAAGGTGGTATACATTATGTCGTCAGCCGTACTCTTTTTTGGTAGTATCGCACTATTTTACTTTCTTGTAATGATACCGATCCAATATTTATATTTACAAGGTTTACATGAAAAAAAGGAAAAGACAGGATTATCTCAGCGAGAGCTATATGAAAAAATGTCTTTTGGAGAAGAACAATTACATTTTCACGTACAAGGTAACCCATTTAATATACCATCTGCGTTTGTCGCATATATGATTTTAAAAGTTAGAGGACGTAAAAAAGCATCACAATTTTGATGCTTTTTTACGTTGTTTCATAGACTTCTGCTTCTTTAACTGCTAATGGTAAGAAATGTTTGTATTGGCGAAATCCATTAAATACACTTGCACTACCAAATAGAACGAATAAGATACCAACGATAATACGAGCGGTTGAAAGTTCTAAAAAGAATTGGTTTATCCCGAAGAATAAGACGAATGAACCGAGTGCCATTGCGGATTTTCCAGAGAGCCAACCTTTCTCCATTGGGCGGTTTGTACGAAAGTATTTTGTTTTGTAGAAGAGATACAACATAAATGAGACGATAATACAGAAGACTAATACTGGCATAATGAACACTCCCATCGTTTTATGAAAAAAATAGTGGAGAAAAAAGAAATACCTAAACTTTCTAACTTTTATTATAAAGCAATTGTTCGCATGTATGAAATACTTTCCGTTATAATGAGAGATAAAGTGAAGAAGTTGATTAAAAAGGAGATTATACATATGCATGAGCAAATTTTAGGAGCAATTAAAGAGTTTGATACAATTATTATTCATCGCCACGTGCGTCCGGATCCAGATGCATTAGGTTCACAGGGTGGCCTTGGTACAATTCTAAAAGAATCGTTTCCAGAGAAAAATATTTATACGGTTGGGTACAATGAACCGTCGTTAGCATACTTACGAGTAATGGATGATATTGAAGATAGTATATACGAAAATGCGCTTGTTATTGTTTGTGATACTGCGAATCAAGAACGTGTTGACGATCAACGCTATACAAAAGGGAAGATGTTAATTAAAATTGATCATCACCCAAATGAAGATCCATATGGAGATATTACGTGGGTAGATACGACAGCGAGTTCGACAAGTGAAATGATTTATGAGTTTTATAACTATGGAAAAGATAAAGGATTAAAAATAACAAAAGAAGCAGCCCGCCTTATTTTAGCAGGAATTGTTGGAGATACAGGTCGTTTCTTATTCCCAAATACGACAGCAAAAACACTTCGTTACGTAAGTGAGCTTGTTGACATGGGTGTGAAATTCACAGATTTATACAATGAAATGTATAAGACAAAAGAAAAAATTGCTCGTTTAAACGGTTATATTTTACAAAACTTTACGGTGGTAGAAGAAGGAGCAGCTTACATTAAATTAACGAAAGAAGTATTAGAAGAATTTGATGTACTTCCTTCTGAAGCATCTGGTGTTGTTGGAGCGCTTGGCAATATTGATGGATTAAAGGCGTGGGTTCTATTTTTAGAGGAAGACGACGTAATTCGTGTTCGTCTTCGTTCAAAAGGACCAGTTATAAACAAATTGGCAATGCAATATAACGGCGGAGGACATCCGATGGCTTCTGGTGCCAAGGCATCTTCTTGGGAAGAAGCGGATCGTCTTTTTGCTGATTTACGTGAGATTTGTAAATAAGGGACTATATGTTAGAACGAAAAGAAGGAGCGGCGCTAAAGCCCTCCTTCTTTATTTTTCCTTTTCTATAGTAATGCTAATTTCAAGCACTGTATCAAAAGATATTGTATCGACTTTAAAACGGTATAGTCGATCGTAATGTTTGTACGTTTTGTTTTCGATTACCTTTTTGAGTAGGTCTTTATTTTTTGCGATACTTTGAATGTTTTTCGTTAAAAGATGCTGGAGATCATTATGGATAGATGTAGTCATATTTTCGAGTGTAAGATTGTCTAAATCGTATTTTTCTCGATTGATAAGTTTTATTTTAATCTCTTGAATGGTTAAGAGCCGTTTATTTTCAGTGTTCAATTTTTCTTGATCTTCGAGAAGGACGTGGAGCTTTGCTTCTTGTTTTTCTATAATTTCTCTTTGTTCTGCTATTTTACTAGCTTGTTCTTCTTGAAAAACACCGTATATGTACAAAAAAATAAACCAGCTCAACACGCCTCCAACAGCAGCACCAGCTAATACTAAGTACCATCTTTTTGCTGTATTGGCACTTGGTACTCTCATACATGTTCCTGCGTTAGCCATTTAATAATAATGAGACCTGTTTGCATACCACCAGTTGCGAAAAAAATAAGGAGAATTTGTTTTACGATATCTTTCATATCTCCGCCAAAGAAACTTCTTTCAAAGCTATAAAAGGTATCGAATGTTCCACCAATTGCTGCAACGAGTGCCCAAATTCTTAAATTTTGGGCGAATTGATTAATGTAAGTTAGAGCTGGTTTTCCGATAAGAAACGCACCAAATCCACCAATTAATGAACCGCCAAGTATAACCCCAAAGGCAATAAAATAACTAATAATAAGCAGAGAGAAAAAAGTATGTTCTCTTACATCCATCGTCATTCCCCTTTCTTCTTCATATATATGGACAAAGTATAAGAAGTATGTTTTGATTTCCGCTTTCCTCATCACCTATAATAAAAGTAGTCAAATAGGTAAAGAGAGGGTACAACAGTGAAGTTTGTGCATTTACAATGTCAAACCGTTTTTAGTTTATTAAAAAGTGCTTGTAAAATTGATGAGCTTGTAGTCAGGGCGAAAGAACTTGGTTTTTCATCGCTGGCTATTACGGATGAAAATGTTATGTATGGCGTTATTCCGTTTTATAAAGCATGTAAGAAACATGGTATACAGCCTGTTATTGGATTAACCGCTTCTATTTTTAGTGAAGAAGAAGAAAGGTCTTATCCACTTGTATTACTTGCTGAGAATGAAATAGGCTACCAAAATTTATTAAAGATTTCTAGCAGTATTATGACAAAATCCAAAGAAGGTATTCCTAAGAAGTGGCTTGCGCATTATGCGAAAGGATTAATTGCTATTTCACCAGGTAAAGATGGCGAAATTGAGCAATTATTACTAGAAGACAATGTGAGTCAGGCTGAAGAAGTAGCTCGCACATATCAAAATATGTTCGGCCATTTTTATATGAGTTTGCAGCATCATGCGATTCAAGATGAGTTGCTTTTACAAGAGAAACTACCTGAATTTATTAGTAGGGTTAATATTCCAGTCGTTGCAACAAACGATGTGCGCTATATCAATCAAAGTGACGCACTTGTTCACGAATGTTTACTATCTGTTGAAAGTGGAACGAAAATGACTGATCCAGATAGGCCGAGGCTGAAAACAGATCAATATTATTTAAAGTCATCGGATGAAATGGAAGCACTATTTTCCCATGCGCCGGAAGCAATCCAAAATACAATGAAAATTGCAGAGCGTTGCCAAGTAGAAATACCGTTCCATGTAAATCAACTTCCGAAGTTTCCTGTTTCGTCTAATGAAACGAGTGATATATACTTGCGTCGTGTTTGTGAAGAAGGTTTGCGGAAACGATATGGTGCGCCGAAAGAAGTGCATATAAAGCGTTTAAATCATGAATTAAATGTTATTTCTCGTATGGGATTTAGTGATTATTTCCTCATCGTATGGGATTTTATGAAGTATGCACATGAAAATCATATTTTAACAGGACCAGGTCGTGGATCGGCAGCTGGTTCACTCGTCTCATACGTATTAGAAATTACAGATATTGATCCGATTGAATACGATCTATTATTTGAAAGGTTTTTAAATCCTGAACGTGTGACGCTTCCCGATATTGATATTGATTTTCCAGACGTAAGACGTGATGAGATGATTCGCTATGTGAAAGAGAAATACGGTCAGCTTCGTGTTGCGCAAATTGTAACGTTTGGTACGCTTGCAGCAAAAGCGGCAATTAGAGACATTGCCCGCGTAATGGGGCTTCCGCCGCGAGATATTGATATATTTTCAAAACTTATCCCATCAAAGCTTGGTATAACGTTAAAAGATGCATATGAAGAATCACAATCACTTCGTGAGTTTATACAAGGGAATCTTCTGCATGAGCGTGTGTTTGAAATCGCAAAACGTGTAGAAGGTTTACCACGTCATACGTCTATTCATGCGGCTGGCGTTATTATGAGTCAAGAACCGCTAACAGGCAGTGTAGCAATTCAAGAAGGACATAACGATGTTTATGTTACGCAATATCCAGCCGATGCGCTAGAAGAACTTGGGTTGCTTAAGATGGACTTTTTAGGATTACGTAATTTAACGTTACTTGAAAATATTGTAAAATTTATCGCGAACAAAACAGGGAAAGAAATCGATATAAGAAACTTACCTCTTCAAGATGAAAAGACGTTCCAATTATTAGGGAGAGGGGATACAACAGGTGTATTCCAGCTTGAGTCAGGTGGTATGCGAAATGTACTTCGCGGGTTAAAACCGAATGAGTTTGAAGATATCGTAGTTGTTAACTCATTATACAGACCGGGACCGATGGAACAGATACCGACTTTTATTGAATCGAAACATGGAAAAAGAAAAATTGAATATTTACATCCGGATTTAAAGCCAATTTTAGAAAGAACATACGGCGTCATTGTATACCAAGAACAAATTATGCAAATTGCATCGAAGTTAGCAGGGTTTTCGCTTGGTGAAGCAGATTTACTGCGCCGTGCAGTGAGTAAAAAGAATCGTGATATTTTAGATCAGGAACGTAAGCATTTTGTCCAAGGTTGTTTGCAAAATGGTTACGATGAGACGTCTGCTGAGAAAATTTACGATTTAATTGTAAGATTTGCGAATTACGGTTTTAACCGAAGTCACGCTGTAGCTTACAGTATGATCGGATATCAACTTGCCTACTTAAAAGCGAACTATACGCTGGAATTTATGACGGCACTATTATCAAGTGCAATTGGAAATGAAGATAAAATTGTACAGTATATACGAGAAACGAAGCGGAAAGGTTTTCACGTTTTGCCGCCGTCTCTTCAAAAAAGTGGTTACAACTTCCAAATAGAGGGGAATGCGATACGTTACAGTTTACTTTCGATTCGAAATATTGGAATGGCTACAGTGACGGCATTATTAGAAGAACGAGAGAAAAAAATGTTCGAAGATTTGTTTGAATTTTGTCTCCGTTTGCCGTCAAAGTTTGTAACGGAGCGCAATTTAGAAGCTTTCGTCTGGTCGGGATGTTTTGATGATTTTGGTGTTTCGAGAACGAATTTATGGAAAAGTATTAAAGGGGCATTAGAGTACGCGAATCTCGCACGTGATTTAGGAGATGCTGTTCCAAAATCAAAATACGTACAAGGAGAAGAGCTATCTTTTATTGAACAACTAAATAAAGAGAAAGAAGCACTTGGCTTTTATTTATCAAGTTATCCGACAGCGCAGTATGTAAAGTTAGCAAAAGAATTAGAAATTCCATCTCTCGCTCAGGCGATGCGACACAAGAAAAAAGTACAAAGAGCTATTGTGTATATAACAAGTGTGAGAGTGATTCGTACGAAAAAGTTTCAAAAGATGGCATTTATTACATTCTGTGATCAAAATGATGAAATGGAAGCAGTCCTCTTCCCGGAAACGTATATACATTTCTCGGACAAGTTACAAGAAGGAGCAATTGTTTTAGTTGACGGTACGATTGAGCTAAGAAATCATAAGCTGCAATGGATTGTAAATGGGCTATATCCGCTAGAGGAAATGGATGTTTATGAAGAAAAGAAAGACGCATCTGTTTACGTGAAATTGCCGTCTCAGTATGAGAAAAAGCTTTTAAATCAGGTTACGAAAATATTGTTCGACTATTCAGGTTTTGCGAAAGTACTAATTTATTATGAAAAGGAACATAAAATGGTACAATTATCTCGGAGTTTATCGATTCATCCAAGTGAAGAATGTTTAGGAGCACTTCGTGAAATTGTCGGGGAAGAAAATGTAGTTGTGAAAATATAATGGACAATTTCCCTACACTTCGATTATTATAGTAGTAGTGTTCGTGGTCAGACCACTTGGAGAAATTGATATCAGCAAGAATAATTTGAGGAGAGTGGATAGTTTGTCAACACTTCGTGAAGAAGCACTTCACATGCATAAAGTGCATCAAGGAAAATTAGAAACTGTATCAAAAGTAAAAGTAGAAAATGCAAAAGATTTAAGTCTTGCATATTCTCCAGGGGTTGCAGAACCTTGTAAAGAAATTTATGACGATAAAAGTAAGGTATATGAATATACGATGAAGGGAAATATGGTAGCAGTTGTGACAGACGGAACGGCTGTACTTGGTCTTGGTAACATTGGACCTGAAGCATCTCTTCCAGTAATGGAAGGTAAAGCTGTATTATTCAAGAGCTTTGCTGGTGTAGATGCATTCCCGATTGCCTTAAATACAAACGATGTAGATAAAATTGTTGAAACTGTAAAATTAATGGAGCCAACTTTTGGCGGCGTTAACTTAGAAGATATCGCAGCACCAAACTGCTTCATTATTGAAGAGCGTTTGAAAAAAGAAACAAATATTCCTATCTTCCATGATGATCAACACGGAACAGCTATCGTAACAGTAGCAGGTCTTGTAAATGCACTGAAATTAGTTGGAAAGAAAATGTCTGACATTAAAGTTGTCGCAAATGGCGCAGGTGCAGCAGGTATTGCAATTATTAAACTTTTATATCGCTATGGTGTACGCGACATTATTATGTGTGACCGTAAAGGGGCAATCTATGATGGTCGTCCTACAGGTATGAATCCGGTGAAGGATGAAGTTGCAAAATATACAAATAAGAATCGTATAGAAGGTTCTTTAGCTGATGTTGTACAAGGTGCGGACGTATTTATTGGTGTATCTGCAGAAGGTGCATTAACAGAAGAGATGGTTCGTACAATGAATGACAATGCGATTATTTTTGCAATGGCAAATCCAGTTCCAGAAATTATGCCAGAATTGGCAAAAGCAGCGGGCGCAGCTGTTGTTGGAACAGGTCGTTCTGACTTCCCGAACCAAGTAAATAATGTACTGGCGTTCCCTGGTATTTTCCGCGGTGCACTTGACGTACATGCGACACAAATTAACGAAGAAATGAAGATGGCAGCTGTACAGGCTATTGCTGAGCTTGTAGCAGAAGATGAGTTGAATGCAGACTATATCATTCCAGCGCCATTTGACGCGCGTGTAGCGCCTCAGGTAGCGGCTTACGTTGCAAAAGCAGCAATGGAGACAGGAGTAGCTCGCCGTCAAGTAGATCCAAATGAGATCGCTGAAAAAACAAAACAATTAGCGCTGATTGGTAAAGAATAAGCGAGGAATTTCCATTGACATCATCAAATACAAAAGTATATCTCGAAATTGTAAAAAAAATCCGTTCCATTATGGAAGAGGATGGATTGGTAGCGGGGGATCGTTTGCCGTCTGAGCGCGAGTTAAGTTCACGTTTAAACGTAGGACGTTCCTCTGTAAGAGAAGCATTGCGTGCTTTAGAACTGGTAGGATTGATTGAAACGAGACGTGGTGAAGGGACGTTTATTCGAAACTTTTATGATAACGGTCTTGTACAATTAATTGCTCCGTTCTTACTGCAAGATGAGAAAACAATTCGTGATTTATTACAAACAAAACGATTGCTTGAGAAAGATATGATTCGAATTGTATGTAATTTACCGAAAGAAACGTTTTCTAAAGTACTAAGTAGATTACACCAAGTACTTGAAGAAAATGAAAGCTCAATCCCAACGCTTCATCAAACGTTCTTTAAAACACTTATTGAACAAGTCGATAATTATTTACTATATCGCATTTGGATGATCGTAAATGATTACGTAGCAACTCTTTCTTGTAAAGTTTCAAGAGATTCTATCGATATGTATAGAAAGCTTTATGCTACTTTGGAAGAAAAACAAGAAAATGATGCACTAAAAATTTACGATGAATTAGTAGAGAATATACAGTTTCACTCGTAATGTATAAAATTTGTCGAAATGACCATGACACGTTATGACAAACATTCTACCGCGTAGCGGTTAAAGTTAAACGTAAAGAGTGAGGTTATTAGACAGATTGAGAAGATAAGGCTAACATCAAACTTTGGTGTTAGCCCCATTTTCTTCTTACGCTAACCTTAGCTCTCAACGAAGGGGGTCAAATTGTGCTAAGAGATTTATTCGTGAAAAAGAAAAAGTACGCTGCAATACCTTCAGAACAAGTACGAAAAGATGTGCCAGATGGCGTTATGACAAAATGTCCGGAATGTAAAAAAATCATGTATACGAAAGAACTTCTAAAAAATTTAAAAGTATGTGTGAATTGTGGATATCATCATCCTATGAATGCATGGGAACGTCTTGATAGTATATTGGACGAAGGGTCATTCCGTGAGTATGACAAAGAAATGGTTTCATTAAATCCACTCGAGTTTCCAGGTTATGAAGAGAAACTAGAGAGCGATCGTAAGAAGACTGAATTGAACGAAGCGGTTGTAACTGGTGAAGGAACAATTGATGACATGCTTGTTGTTGTTGCAGTAATGGATTCTCGTTTTCGAATGGGGAGCATGGGCTCTGTAGTAGGAGAAAAAATCGCCCGTGCGGTTGAAAAGGCGTACGACTTACAAGTTCCATTTATTATCTTTACTGCTTCGGGTGGTGCCCGTATGCAAGAAGGGATATTAAGTTTAATGCAAATGGCAAAAACAAGCGTAGCTTTGAAAAAGCATAGTAATGCAGGAGGGTTATTTATTTCTGTTATGACTCACCCAACGACGGGCGGGGTTTCAGCGAGTTTCGCTTCACTTGGTGATTATAATCTTGCAGAACCAGGTGCACTTATCGGATTTGCTGGTAGACGTGTAATTGAACAAACGGTGCGTGAGAAACTACCGGAAGATTTCCAAACGGCAGAATTCTTACTAGATCATGGTCAATTAGATGCGGTGGTGCATCGTGATGATATGAGAGAATCGCTTCGCAAGATTTTAGAAGTTCATCAAGGAGGGGAATTGGCTGTATGGCAGAGCTAGAATTTGAAAAACCAGTTGTTGAGCTAAGAAATAAGATTCGTGAACTGAAAGACTATACGAAAAACAGCCAGATGGACTTCAGTGAGGAGATTCGTATTTTGGAAGAAAAGCTAGAAAATTTAGAGGAAGATATATACGGCAATCTAAAAGTATGGGACCGTGTTCAAATTGCTCGTCATGCAGAACGACCGACAACGCTCGATTATATTGAGCACTTATTTACTGATTTTTTCGAATGTCATGGAGATCGTCTATTTGGCGATGATGCAGCGATTGTCGGCGGCATTGCGAAATATAAAGGGATGCCTGTAACTGTAATTGGGCATCAGCGCGGAAAAGATACGAAAGAAAATATTCGCCGTAACTTTGGAATGCCTCATCCAGAAGGATATCGAAAAGCACTGCGTCTCATGAAACAAGCGGAAAAGTTTAATCGTCCTATTATTTGTTTCATCGATACGAAGGGAGCTTATCCTGGTAAAGCAGCTGAAGAACGTGGACAAAGTGAAGCTATTGCCCGCAACCTATTTGAGATGGCAGGTTTAACGGTACCAGTTATTTGTATCGTTATCGGTGAAGGCGGTAGTGGTGGTGCGCTAGGTCTTGGAGTAGGAGATTACATTCATATGCTAGAAAATTCCACTTATTCTGTTATTACACCAGAGGGTGCAGCGGCAATTCTTTGGAAAGATGCAGGAAAAGCAAAGGAAGCTGCAGAAGCAATGAAAATTACAGCAGCAGATTTGAAAGAATTAGGTGTAATTGATGAAATTATTCCAGAGGCAAAAGGTGGAGCTCACCGTAATCTTTTAAAACAGTCAGAAAATATAGACTTAATGATTAGAAAAACTTTTGAACAATTAAACGGAATTTCGAAAGATGAATTAATCGAAAAACGTTATGAAAAATATATGAAAATTGGGCAAGTTTCGTTTTCAAACGCTTCCATTGGGATAAAATAAGAAAAGCGTGCGTTCCTCTTCGCGAATGCACGTTTTTATTATGAAAAGACACATCTTCTCCATTGTGTTTTTATATTTTTTCGTGTTATTTTATTATAAGGCAAATAATCTTTATGAGGTGAGTACAAATGAAACGTATTGGTGTATTAACAAGTGGTGGAGATTCACCTGGTATGAATGCTGCCATTCGTGCAGTTGTTCGTAAAGCGATTTTCCATGATATTGAAGTATATGGTATTTACCATGGATACGCTGGATTAATTTCTGGTCACATTGAAAAATTAGAACTTGGTTCTGTTGGCGATATTATCCACCGCGGTGGTACGAAATTATATACAGCAAGATGTCCTGAGTTTAAAGACCCAGAAGTACGACTAAAAGGTATCGAGCAATTAAAGAAACATGGTATCGAAGGACTTGTTGTTATTGGTGGAGATGGTTCTTACCAAGGCGCTAAAAAATTAACTGAACAAGGATTCCCATGTGTTGGTGTACCAGGTACAATCGACAATGATATCCCTGGAACAGACTTCACAATTGGTTTCGATACAGCTTTAAACACTGTTATTGATGCAATTGATAAAATCCGTGACACAGCTACATCTCATGAACGTACATATGTTATCGAAGTAATGGGACGTCACGCTGGTGATATCGCATTATGGGCTGGTTTAGCTGATGGTGCAGAAACAATCTTAATTCCAGAAGAAGAGTATGACATGGATGATGTTATCGCTCGTCTGAAGCGCGGTAGTGAACGTGGTAAAAAACACAGTATTATCGTTGTAGCTGAAGGTGTTGGAAGTGCAATTGACATCGGTAAGCACATTGAAGAAGCAACAAACTTTGATACTCGTGTAACTGTATTAGGTCACGTACAACGTGGCGGATCACCAAGTGCACAAGACCGTGTATTAGCAAGTCGTCTTGGCGCAAGAGCAGTTGAATTATTAATTGCTGGTAGAGGTGGACGTTGTGTAGGTATTCAAGATAACAAACTTGTTGATCATGATATTATCGAAGCGTTAGCTCAAAAGCATACAATCGATAAAGATATGTATCAATTATCTAAAGAATTATCCATCTAATCGGCGTAATGTCAGATATTTGGGAACGGTTTCATAATTTTCGGAGGTGCAATATGCGTAAAACTAAAATTGTATGTACTATAGGTCCTGCTAGTGAAAGTATTGAAAAATTAGAGCAATTAATCGAAGCAGGTATGAACGTTGCTCGTTTAAACTTCTCTCATGGTAGCCATGAAGAGCACGGAGCTCGTATTAAAAACATTCGTGAAGCTTCAAAGAAAACTGGTAAAACAGTTGGTATCTTACTTGATACAAAAGGTCCAGAAATCCGTACTCACGACTTCGTAGACGGACAAGCTGAGCTTGTAACAGGTGCAGAAGTAGTTCTTTCTACTGAGCAAGTATTAGGTACTGCAGAGAAGTTCTCTGTATCTTATGCTGGTCTTTATGACGATGTAGACCCAGGTTCTCGCATTCTAATCGATGACGGTCTTATCGAACTAGAAGTAATCGAAAAAGCTGATGGAAACATCCGTACAAAAGTTCTTAACAGCGGAACTGTAAAAAATAAAAAAGGTGTTAACGTACCAAACGTAAGCATTAAGCTTCCTGGTATCACTGAAAAAGACGTAAAAGATATCATCTTCGGTATCGAGCAAAAAGTTGATTTCATCGCAGCTTCATTCGTACGTAAAGCGTCTGACGTATTAGAAATCCGTGAATTATTAGAAGAGCATGGCGCTCAATACATCCAAATCGTACCGAAAATCGAAAACCAAGAAGGTATCGACAACATCGATTCAATCTTAGAAGTTTCTGACGGTTTAATGGTAGCTCGTGGTGATATGGGTGTAGAAATTCCGCCAGAAGAAGTACCATTAGTACAAAAACGTCTAATCAAAAAATGTAACGTGTTAGGTAAACCAGTTATTACTGCGACACAAATGTTAGACTCTATGCAACGTAACCCACGTCCAACTCGTGCGGAAGCAAGTGACGTAGCTAACGCAATCTTCGATGGTACAGATGCAATCATGCTTTCAGGTGAAACAGCTGCTGGTCAATATCCGGTAGAAGCAGTAACAATGATGGCTAACATTGCAGTACGTGTTGAAAAATCATTACAATACGAAGATATGTTCAAAAAACGTATTAAAGAGTTCACTCCAACAATTACAGATGCAATTAGCCAATCTGTTGCGCATACAGCACTTGCTCTTGATGTAGCTGCAATCGTAGCTCCAACAGAAAGTGGACATACTGCGAAAATGATCTCTAAATACCGTCCAAAATCTCCAATCGTAGCTGTAACATCTGACGAGCAAGTAGGACGTCGTCTTGCACTTGTTTGGGGTGTACAAGCATTTATGGCTGAGAAGCGCGCAGCTTCAACTGACGAAATGTTAGATACAGCAATTCAAACAGGTATGGATGCAGGTCTAATCGGCCTTGGAGATACTGTAGTAATTACTGCTGGTGTTCCAGTTGCTGAAACTGGTACAACAAACTTAATGAAAATCCACGTTGTTGGTGAAGAAGTTGCTAAAGGACAAGGAATCGGTCGTAAAGCTGCAAAAGGTAAAGTAGTTGTAGCAAAAACAGCTGCTGAAGCTGTAGCGAACGTAAACGAAGGTGATATCCTTGTTACAACAAGCACTGATAAAGATATGATTCCTGCAATCGAAAAAGCTGCTGCTTTAGTTGTAGAAGAAGGTGGCTTAACAAGCCATGCTGCTGTTGTAGGCGTATCAATCGGTATTCCTGTTATCGTTGGTGTAAACGGCGTAACAGCAACTTTAAAAAATGGCCAAGAAGTAACAGTTGATGCAGCACGCGGAATTGTTTATAATGGACATGCGGAAGTGCTATAAGTAATACGGAGAGAAGGATCGGAGTCCTTCTCTTTTTTTTACACAAAAACGAGATAGAGTTAGCTTAAAACGCCTAGAATTGCTTTTAAAAGCTGTTTGTTATGGGTTTTAATATGAAAGGGTATTATATTTCATATGATGTATATAGGCGTTGTGAGGGCGTTAAAAGTGAGTTGTGGGAGAGGTGTAGAACTATGAAGTGGTTACTATTCTTGTTTATTTTAATACCGGCGATTGAGATTACGGTCTTAATCGGATCAAGTCATGTAATAGGTTTATGGTCTACGTTCGCTATGATTGTATTTACAGGTGTAGTAGGTGTGTATTTGGCGAAAAGACAAGGATTTAAAGTGCTTGGAGAGATTCAATCTAAGTTGAATAGAGGGGAAATGCCAGGTGAGGCAGTACTAGATGGTATTTTTGTATTTGTAGGAGGTATTCTCTTAGTGCTTCCTGGTTATGTGACAGATGTGCTAGGGTTTATCTGCGTGATCCCTATTACGAGAGCTTTATTGAAGCCGCTTGTTATGAAGTGGATGGAATGGAAGTTTAGAAAGAACTCTACTATTATCATTCAGAAGTAGCGCTTAGATTATAACGATCTAAGTGCTATTTTTTTGTCTTGTAAGAGGGGAGGAACTTTCTGATTGAAGCTTTGCTTTACCGCGTTATTTGTGGGGTGTGGAATTTCTATCTCAAAGCTGGGATGCTCGTAAGTGTTTGATGTGGGGGGGATGAACAAAACGTCCGCTTATTATATTTGCTATATAATTTTCGTTTGAACTCTTGTTGTGCTTCGATTAAACGTGTGATTTTTTAGTGCTATTAATTTGGATGAATAAGATGGTGCGAAATGCAGCCAAATTAAAGTTTTGCTTTTGTATATAAAGGAGCGATTGGTGTAAAGAATTCATATAAAAGGTGGTGATTGTTAGTTGAAGCCTTATTTTATGCCATTTTGTATATTTATTCATTTACATAAAAAGTAATAAATGTAAGTAATAATTATAGATAAAATAGAATAAAAATGTATTTTTAGCTAGAATATGTGTTTTTTTATGCAAAAAAACAAGAGGATTATCCTGTTTCTGGGTAATGCTCTTGTTGCGTGTGAGTAGTGTGAAAAATAGGTAAAAGGAATAATCAGTGGGAATTTCCCACTGATTATAGCTTGATTTTTTGTATGAATTAGAAACTGTTATTTTGAAGGTGAACCTTTAATATATTTCCACAAGTCATGGAAGACATTAGCTTTGTGTAATGTATTAAGTAGTACTAAGGTGACTGGACCGATGATTAATCCTAAAAAGCCAAAAAGTTTAAAGCCGACAAATAGAGCGACGAGTGTTGCTAATGGATCGAGACCGATGTTAGATGAAAGTACTTTCGGTTCCATAATTTGTCTTTGGACAATCACGACGATGTATAAAATGAGAAGACCAATGGCGAATGCGGTATCGCCAGTGAAAAATACGTATATAACCCATGGAACGAAGACTGCGCCTGTTCCTAAATATGGTAGTAAATCTACAACTCCTGTAATAATCGCAATAGTAATGGCGTATGGTACGCGTAATATTAAAAGTCCGATCAGTACAATAACGGTTGTCATAGATACGAGTGTAAGTTGTGCTTTCACAAAACCGAATAAAGCTTTTTTTAAGTCGACAAAAATAGTTTTTCCGTAGCCATGTACACGATTTGGTAGTAATTTTCTTGCTTTTTGAGCAAGACGGTGCCAATCGTAACTAATGAAGAAAGTGGCTAATAAAATGAATACAAGGACAGTTAAAGTTGTTGGCAGTGCACTAATGAAATTCGTTAACCCGCTTATAATGGCGGTTAAAAGTTCTTTCATTTGTGTTGTTGCCTCTGTTCCTAAGTTTTGAATGTTTTGTGTAATTGTATAGCGCTGTGGTTCTCCAAGATGATTAAATTTAGAGATTAAATCATCGTAGAGAGGCATAATATGATTAAGTGCAAATTGCTGAGCGAATGTAACGATATCTGGAAACTTTACTGTAACAAGTTGTAGTAAGTATGTTGTGGCAGATATTGCTTCAGTCACAAGATATGTAACAAGTCCAACGATAGCTCCAAATACGAGAATTAAGCTAACGAGTACTGCTAGTGCGCGAGGAAATTGTAGTTTTTGATTAAGGAAATTGACGACAGGATTAATCAAATAAGCAAATGCAAAAGCGATAATAAAAGGATAGATAAGCCCTGACATGTATAGTAATACATAGAACCCAGCTACCGTTGCTACAATGACAAATATGAGTCGCAATATCATATATAGTAAGTTTCGGTTCAAAGATGTATACCTCCCATTCCAATTTGGATTATCCTAATTCGTTCAACTTATAACGAGTGTGCCCCACTGATTAAAGTTTCACTTTACCCCGCATTAACGGGCAGTAAATCTCCTACCCGAAGTGCGGCTGGATCAAAGGAGTTAGATGGAGATAAACTGCCCGTAAAAGCCCGATTGGTTCAACTAATAATCAGTGGAAAATGCCCCACTGATTAAAGTTTCACTTTATGTTATAGTGGAATGATGGATTTTTCCTGCTTTTTCAGTATGTGAGTGACTGTGAAAGCTTGGTGTTGATGCTTCTACTATATGGTAAAAACTTCATTTTCTCTTCTTTTTATTTTACCTGTTTCTAATTAGAAAAGAAAGAAGAGACGCCTGTTTTTTAAAATGTATACATGCTTAAATTTTTATGGTGAAAGTCTCAATTTATCATTTTAAAATACATAAAAAATGAAGTGATTCATGTTGAATAGGCATCGATATATCATGTATAACGATAGGTTTAAAGGTATTTTTGTTTGGAAATGAGTTCATTATTTTCAGAAAGGAAGTGCAAACATGATTAGTCAGTCAACGTTATTTTTATTCATACTACTTATTATAGGACTTATTGCTAAAAACCAATCGCTTACTGTAGCAATTGGTGTGTTATTTTTATTGAAGTTTACGTTTTTAGGAGATAAGGTCTTTCCTTATTTACAAACGAAAGGAATTAACCTAGGTGTAACGGTCATTACAATAGCGGTGCTCGTACCGATTGCGACGGGGGAAATAGGTTTTAAACAACTTGGAGAAGCGGCAAAATCTTATTATGCGTGGATTGCTTTAGCTTCAGGTGTAGCGGTCGCTTTGTTAGCGAAAGGCGGCGTACAATTGTTGACAACGGATCCTCACATTACAACTGCGCTTGTTTTTGGGACAATTATAGCGGTTGCGCTATTTAATGGGGTTGCTGTTGGTCCGTTAATTGGGGCTGGAATTGCCTATGCGGTTATGAGTATTATACAAATGTTTAAATAAGGAATTTTATAGTAATATAAAATTTTTGAATTCTTTCTGTTCACAAAAGTCAGATAATTGTTTATAATAGGATTAGAAACTTTGAAAAGTTACATAACAGCAGAGACTTTACACCAGATAAAATAAAAACAACATAAAACAATTTTATAATGATATTGTTTTATGTTGTTTTTATCATAAAACTCTTCGGAATGTATTTTCCTCACTAACTTGTTGTTTTGAGCGTGAGGATTCGGGGAGACATTCACGCTCATGCTTTCCATGTAAACAATGGACAATAAGAGGGGAACATCGCAACAAATTTGCATGATCGTGCATTTTGCTTGCCTAAAGAGTGAACGGGCGTTCATAATTCATAAGGGGAGCAAATAGATATAAGGAGCAAGGTTGGGAGAATTTTCAGGAAAAGGAGAGAATGTCATGACTGTTATTCGAGGTTTAGAAGGGGTAGTAGCAACAACATCATCTGTGAGCTCTATTATTGATGATACATTAACTTATGTTGGGTATAATATTGATGATTTAGCTGAGAATGCTACGTTTGAAGAAGTAGTGTACTTATTATGGCACCGCAAGCTTCCTAATGAAAAAGAACTAGCGGAATTTAATGAAATTGTATCTGAATACTATAAAGTTCCAGGTGAGATTTTAACATATTTGAAACAAGTAGATTTAAAAATTGCACATCCGATGTCTGTTTTACGAACTGCAATTTCCATGCTATCATTATACGATGAGAGCGCTGAAATTATGGATGAAAAGTCTAATTATTTGAAAGCGGTTAAATTACAGGCTCAAGTGGGAACTTTAGTTGCTGCTTACGCCAGAATCCGTAAAGGTTTAGATATTGTTGAGCCAAGAAAAGATTTATCATTAGCTGCAAACTTCTTGTACATGTTAAATGATCGCGAGCCAAATGAAGTTGAAATTGAAGCTTTTGATAAGGCACTTGTACTTCATGCAGATCATGAGTTAAACGCTTCTACATTTACTGCACGTGTTTGCGTAGCTACACTGTCAGATGTATATTCTGGTATTACAGCAGCAATCGGTGCATTAAAAGGTCCTCTTCACGGTGGGGCAAATGAAAATGTAATGAAGATGTTAACTGAAATTGGCGAAGAAGAAAATGTAGAGTCATATATTCATAATGCTCTTCAAAATAAAGTGAAAATCATGGGCTTTGGCCACCGTGTGTATGAGCAAGGTGATCCACGTGCAAAACACTTACGTGAAATGTCTAAGAGATTATGCGTGCTTTTAGGAGAAGACAAATGGTATAATATGTCTATCAAAATTGAAGACATTGTAACAAAAGAAAAAGGTCTTCCACCAAATGTCGATTTCTATTCAGCTTCTGTATACCATTGTTTAGGAATTGACCATGACTTATTTACACCTATTTTTGCAATTAGCCGTATGTCAGGCTGGTTAGCTCATATTCTAGAACAATATGAAAATAACCGTTTAATCCGTCCGCGTGCTGATTATAATGGACCAACGCATCAAGTGTATGTTCCAATCGCACAACGATAAGCGAAAAACACTATTTCGATAGTGAAAATACGCTTTCAAAAGTCTGATTTTTTCGGAAAGATGTAATGATTAGAATATTTTAATTTGACTAACGGTTTGAACTGAGGGGTTATTCCCTCAGTTTCATACATATGAAATTTCAAACATGGGGGTTATCACATTGACGACAGGTGAAAAAATTACTGTAACTAATGGTGTTATGAATGTACCAAACAATCCGATTATTCCATTTATTGAAGGAGATGGAATTGGTCCTGATATTTGGGCAGCTGCATCTCGCGTAATAGAAGCAGCAGTTGAAAAAGCTTATGATGGTGAGAAGAAAATCGTTTGGAAAGAAGTGCTTGCAGGGGAAAAAGCATTCAACCAAACAGGCGAGTGGTTACCAGAAGAAACTTTAAATTTAATTCGCGAATATTTAATCGCAATTAAAGGTCCACTTACAACTCCAGTTGGCGGTGGTATTCGTTCTCTAAACGTAGCACTTCGTCAAGAATTAGATCTATATGTATGTCTACGTCCAGTTCGTTATTTTGAAGGTGTTCCTTCACCTGTAAAACGTCCGGAAGATACTGATATGGTTATTTTCCGTGAAAATACAGAAGACATTTATGCTGGAATTGAATATGCACAAGGATCTCCAGAAGCAGAAAAAGTTCTTACTTTCTTAAAAGAAGCAATGGGTGTTAATAAAATCCGCTTCCCAGAAACATCTGGTATTGGTATTAAACCAATCTCAGAAGAAGGGACAAAGCGTCTTGTTCGTGCTGCAATTCAATATGCAATTAATGAAAAACGCTCTTCTGTTACATTAGTTCATAAAGGAAACATTATGAAATTTACAGAAGGTGCTTTCAAAAACTGGGGTTACGAAGTAGCGGAACAAGAATTCGGCGACAAAGTATTTACTTGGGCTGAATATGATCGCATTGTTGAAAAAGATGGTAAAGATGCAGCAAATAAAGCGATGGCAGACGCTGAAGTGGCTGGAAAAATCATCGTAAAAGATTCTATTGCAGACATCTTCTTACAACAAATTTTAACTCGTCCACGTGAGTTCGATGTTGTTGCAACAATGAACTTAAATGGTGACTATATCTCTGATGCACTTGCTGCACAAGTAGGTGGAATTGGTATTGCACCTGGTGCAAACATTAACTATGTGACTGGACATGCTATCTTTGAAGCTACACACGGTACAGCTCCAAAATATGCAGGTTTAGATAAAGTAAACCCATCTTCAGTTCTTCTTTCAGGTGTATTATTATTAGAACACTTAGGATGGAATGAAGCAGCGAAATTAGTAACAGATTCAGTTGAGAAAACAATTGCATCAAAAGTAGTAACATATGACTTCGCTCGCCTAATGGAAGGCGCAACAGAAGTGAAGTGTTCTGAGTTTGCTAATGAGCTTATTAAAAACATGGATGTAGCGATAATCAAAAACGCATAATTAAAGCGGGGGGTAAATTATGACAATCAAACGCAAGAAAGTTTCAGTCATCGGTGCAGGATTTACAGGAGCAACAACGGCATTCTTATTAGCACAAAAAGAACTTGCAGATGTTGTATTAGTGGACATTCCACAACTGGAAAATCCAACAAAAGGGAAAGCGTTAGATATGTTAGAAGCGAGCCCAGTACAAGGTTTTGATGCTAACATTATTGGAACATCTGATTACGCAGATACTGCTGATTCTGACGTTGTCGTTATTACAGCAGGTATTGCACGTAAGCCTGGTATGAGCCGTGATGACTTAGTAGCAACGAACTCTAAAATTATGAAAAGTATTACGCGCGACATTGCAAAACATTCACCAAATGCAATTATTGTTGTGTTAACAAATCCAGTTGATGCAATGACATATTCTGTATTTAAAGAAGCAGGATTCCCGAAAGAGCGTGTAATTGGCCAATCGGGCGTATTAGATACAGCTCGTTTCCGTACATTCATCGCACAAGAATTAAATCTTTCTGTGAAAGACATTACAGGATTTGTTCTTGGTGGACACGGTGACGACATGGTACCTCTTGTGCGTTATTCTTATGCAGGCGGTATTCCGTTAGAAACGTTAATTCCGAAAGAGCGTTTAGAAGCAATCGTAGAACGTACACGTAAAGGTGGCGGTGAGATTGTAGGCTTATTAGGAAACGGTAGTGCATATTACGCACCAGCAGCTTCTTTAGTTGAAATGACAGAAGCAATCTTAAAAGATCAACGCCGTGTATTACCAGCTATTGCGTACCTTGAAGGTGAGTATGGTTATAGTGACCTTTACTTAGGGGTACCAGTAATTCTAGGTGGTAACGGAATTGAAAAAATTATTGAATTAGAACTTCTTGCAGATGAAAAAGAAGCGTTAGATCGCTCTGTAGAATCTGTACGTAACGTAATGAAAGTTCTTGTTTAATAATTGAATAGTAGTGAAAAAGATTCGGGATTCCGAATCTTTTTCTACTATTTACCGAATTGTTTTTTTGAAATAATATGAAAACGCTATCATTTGTAGTATCCTATAATGAAACTATAGATTTATACTATACATTGCCCTCATCATAGTAAATTTCGGATAAGGTATCGCTTTTAGTAGGATAATAAGGTGAAAAAATCGGAGGGGGTTGTAACATGTTAAAGAAAAAAGTTCAAATTGGTCGTAAAATGGATGAAATTACAGTAGGAGAGAAATTATCTATCACTGAAAAAATTGAGGATAAAGATTTGTTATTGTACTTAGGGTTAACGAATGATGCCAATCCATTATATATTCAGCATGATTACGCATCCCAAACTCCGTATGAAAAGCCGATTGTACCAAGCATTATGCTAACGGGAATGATTACAACGGCAGTTACGAAATATTTACCGGGTCCAGGAAGTCATATTACTAGGAAGGACCTTACGTTCGTGAAGCATGTTCACCATTATGAAACGTTACAAATCCACTTTGAAGTTGTGGCTGTTTCTGAGGAGGAACATACAATTGATATGCTTGTATCTGCTCATGATGAAAAAGGAGAAACTGTTGTAAAAGGTTCATTAACAGTCACGCCGCCTTTTAAATCTGTTTCCATTATGGAAAAAGCATTAGATAATTTTTAAAAGATGAAAATATGAATAGCGCTAGCATACCTTGAATAAGGATGCTAGCGCTATTTTTAGTTGAAAAATCCTTCTTTGAACCCTTCAGCAAATTCTGAGCACCCCGTTTTAATCGTATCCCAGCTCGGTACGTTAAAAGTAAGGAAACATGTTACTACTAAAGTTAAAATAGGTAGTAATAGTCGCATAATAGATCCCTTTTTATATTCGGATTATCGGATTAACAATATTTACTATATTATAATTTGATAATTTAAGTCAATGGAAGGAGTGATTCTTTAAGATGAGGTGGAAAGGAGAAAACGTTATCTTTGAAACGGTAAGAGAAGCTGAAGTGTGGGCAGACGGGGTTGCGAATGAAATGTACGGGAGAGTATTTGATGGATATGAAACACCGGATTATAAAATAGCGTATGCTCTTTCGTTTTTCTTAGCACAAAATCAAGATTTTATAGTTCATACGGAAGTGAGCTTTAAAGAAGAGAGAGTAATCTATAAAGTTTGGCAAAATCCTGTGTAGTTGCAGGTGAATCGTAATTACTTCTATTTTCTCAATTCTACACAAACGATCTCCATGAATAGACAATTATATTGAGAGGGACCTTGTTTTCTAGTATGATGAGAATAACGGGGAAAATACTAGGATGAAGAAGGTTTCAAGTCTATAACTTGGAGGAAAAGAATGAACAATCGTATTTTAGTAGTTGATGATGAGGAATTTATCTTAACTTTAATCGAATTTAATTTACAACAAGCTGGGTTTGAAGTTATAACAGCGATGGATGGAGAAATGGCGCTTCAAAAAGCGACAACAGAACGCCCAGATTTAATTATATTAGATTTAATGCTTCCGAAAATGGATGGTATGGAAGTGTGTAAAGAATTACGATTGCAGCGCGTTATGACGCCGATTTTAATGTTAACGGCAAAAGATGATGAGTTTGATAAGGTGCTAGGCCTTGAACTTGGGGCAGATGATTATATGACGAAGCCATTTAGTCCAAGGGAAGTTGTTGCTCGTGTGAAGGCGATTTTGCGCCGCACGAAATTACAACAAGAAGAACAAGTTGCAGAAGCGCCAGATGAAGATAGCATCACAATTGCAGAACTTAAAATTTTACCGGAGTTTTATGAGGCTTATTTCCAAGGAAGAAAGCTTGAATTAACACCAAAAGAATTTGAACTACTTGTGTATCTTGCGAAAAATAAAAGTCGCGTGTTGACGCGTGATCAATTATTAAGTGCTGTATGGAATTACGATTTTGCTGGTGATACACGAATTGTTGATGTTCATATTAGCCATTTGCGCGATAAAATTGAACAAAATACGAAAAAACCGACGTACATTAAAACGATACGTGGTTTAGGATATAAATTAGAGGAGCCAAAAGGGAATGAATAAATTTCGTTCCAGGCTTCTTTTTACATTTGTTTCTCTTATTGTATTTATTTTAGTTGGACTAGGTTTATTGCTAGAAACTGTGTTTGAAAACTACTATATAGATCATGCTAAAGAGAGAATGGTAAAAGAGACGGAGTATGTTGCGGCGTTAGCAGAAGAGCAAGGTTTTGATAATGTCTTAAAAAATCCATACGTATTTGAAAAGTTAGAAGAAAAAATACCAGCTTCTATCGTATTTGTGGATGAAAAAAAGAAAGTTCAATATAGAAAAGGACAAGAATTGGCATTTAGTCCAGAGACGATTAAAGAACTTACTTCGGAATTGGCAAAACAACGGAGTAAAGTGATTACGAAAGAGACAGATCGAAAGAATGAATTTTATCATGCGGTGTTCGTTCAAGATGTAGAAGGAAAACAAGGATACGTTTTGGTGAAAAGTACAATCGATCCTTTAAAAGACGTACATCAAAAAACGTGGGGATTATTAATTATCGGATTTGTTATTGCTTGTCTCGTAGTTGTATTTTTAGGTATGAAAATTACAGGGCAATATATTAGGCCGATTGAATCGGTTACAAAAGTTGCAATTGAATTGGCAAAGGGTAATTATAAAGCACGTGCATACGAAAGTCATTCGGATGAAACAGGAATGCTGAGTAAAGCGATTAATATTTTAGCTCGTAACTTACAAGAGATGACACTTGAACAAGAAATGCAGCAAGATCGTCTGCATACGTTAATTGAAAATATGGGAAGCGGAATGATTTTAATTGATAGCCGCGGGTATATAAACCTTGTAAACCGCTCTTATAAGGAAACTTTCCACGTAACAGATGAAGAATATTTAGATCGCTTATATTATGAATCGTTTCATCATACAGAAATTATTGAGCTTGTAGAAGAAATCTTTATGACAGAAGTGAAAGTGCGTAAACAAATGTTATTGCCGCTTGGAATTGAGCGGAAGCATTTCGAAGTATATGGAGCGCCGATTATCGGGACAAACCATGAATGGAAAGGGATTGTTCTCGTATTCCATGACATAACAGAGTTAAAGAAATTAGAACAAATGAGAAAAGACTTTTTAGCGAATGTTTCTCATGAATTAAAGACACCGATTACTTCTATTAAAGGTTTTTCAGAAACACTCTTAGACGGAGCGATGGATAATAAAAAATTCTGCGAACATTTCTTGCACATTATTTTAAAAGAAAGTGAGCGCATGCAAGGATTAATTGAAGATTTATTAGATTTGTCAAAGATCGAACAACAAGGATTTAAATTAAATATGGGAACCGTTGACATGAAGGGGCTGCTTGAAGATATTCATATGGTGCTTGATAATAAAGCAGGAGAAAAAGAAATCTCTTTACAAGTGAATGTATTAAAACGTGCTTCTGTTATTGGAGATCCAAGTCGTTTGAAACAAATCTTTATTAATTTAATGAATAACGCGATCGTATATACACCGGCTGGAGGCGTTGTTTCAGTAGAGTTAGCGGAAGATAAGTATAATGCTTATATAAAAGTATCGGATACTGGAATTGGTATTAGTAAAGAGGAAATTCCACGTATTTTTGAACGCTTTTACCGAGTGGATAAAGCGAGAAGTAGAAATACTGGTGGTACAGGCCTTGGATTATCAATTGTAAAGCATTTAGTAGAGGCGCATCACGGTACAATTACAGTGGATAGTGAAGTTGGGGAAGGGACAACATTTACAGTTGTTTTACCAAAATCAGCAACTGAAAAATAGGATGAAGGATGTTTACAATATATTAACAATGGCTTAATTAAATATTAATAAAGCTCTGTTAATATAATACATGAAAACCCCTTCATCCAAGGAGTAATTTTGGACGAGAATAGTTAAGCTGTTCTCGTCACTTCCCTTTATGCCAATATAAGTCTGTTTTATATATGAAAGAAAATAACCGTTATTTTTCTTCTCTCTATTAGTCATGTTAATATAGAGAGAGGAAAGGAACGGTTTTTTTCTGTGAAAAAAATCATTTCAAATTTGTATGGGGAGGTTTCAATTTTGGAAAAAAAGGTCGTATTAGTAGATGGTAATAATATCGCGTATCGTGCTTTCTTTGCACTACCGCTTTTAAATAACGACAAAGGTATACATACGAACGCAATTTACGGTTTTACAATGATGTTAATGAGAATATTAGAGGAAGAAAAGCCAACTCATATGTTAGTGGCGTTTGATGCAGGCAAAACAACCTTCCGTCATAAAACGTATAGTGAGTATAAAGGAGGACGTCAAAAGACTCCACCTGAATTATCAGAGCAGTTCCCGTTTATTCGTGAGATGCTGGATGCGTTCAATGTACCGCGTTATGAATTAGAAAATTATGAAGCGGATGATATTATGGGAACGCTAGCAAAAGAAGCGAGTGAACAAGGAGCAAGTGTAAAAGTTATTTCAGGAGATAAAGATTTACTTCAACTTGTTTCTGATAACACGCTTGTATGTATTCCGCGAAAAGGGATTACGGAAGTAGATGAATATACGAAAGAATCTTTATTTGAAAAATATAGCTTATCACCAAAGCAAATTATCGATATGAAAGGTTTAATGGGAGACCAATCAGATAATATTCCGGGTGTACCAGGAGTTGGTGAAAAAACGGCGATTAAATTGTTAACACAGTTTGGAACGGTTGAAGAAGTGTATGAAAATCTAGATCAAGTAAGCGGGAAGAAATTAAAAGAAAAACTGGAAGAAAATAAAGAACAAGCTCTTATGAGTAAAGATCTTGCGACTATTATTACAGATGCGCCGATTACAGTTCATGTGGATGATATGGCGTATAAAGGATATGAAGCAAGTGATGTGATTCCAATGTTCGAGAGTTTAGGATTTACATCTCTTTTAAATAAATTAGGCGTTACGCCAGAAGAAACAGCTCCAGCTGAATTAGATGATATTACATTTGATATTGTGGAAGAAGTTACAGAAGAAATGCTTCAGCAAGATAGTGCGCTTATCGTAGAAGTGCAAGAAGATAATTATCATAAGGCGGACATTCAAGGCTTTGGTATTCAAAATGAAAATGGTTGCTACTTTATTCAGAAGGATATTGCTCTTGCGTCGGATGCATTTAAAGCATGGCTTGCAAATGGAGAAATGAGAAAGCATACATTTGATGCGAAGCGAGCAATCGTTGCACTGAAATGGAATGGGATAGATATGCAAGGGATTGACTTTGATCTATTAATCGCTGCTTATTTACTTGACCCGGCTGATACAGATAAAGATTTCCGTACTGTAGCGAAAATGAAAGAAACGCATGCTGTGAAATCAGATGAAGAAGTTTACGGAAAAGGTGCGAAGCGTGCTGTTCCAGAGTTAGAAGTAGTAGCGGAGCATGTGGCTCGTAAAGTGCATGTATTATATGATGTAAAGCAAACATTCGTTGAAGAGTTAAAGAAGAATGAGCAATATGAACTGTTTACAGAGTTAGAATTGCCACTTGCGCGTGTATTAGCTGATATGGAAGTAAAAGGTGTAAAAGTTGATACGGAGCGTCTTCGTAATATGGGAGAAGAACTCGCAGGTAGATTAAAGGAAATGGAACAGGAAATTTATAAGCTTGCGGGAACAGAATTTAATATTAATTCACCGAAGCAGCTTGGTGTAATTCTGTTTGAGAACTTAAACTTACCGGTTATTAAAAAGACGAAAACAGGTTATTCTACGTCAGCTGATGTATTAGACAAGCTTATGGATCGCCATGAAATTATTCCAAACATTTTACATTATCGTCAATTAGGGAAGCTAAATTCAACTTATATTGAAGGTTTACTGAAAGTTGTACATGAAGATTCATCTAAAATTCATACTCGCTTTAATCAAGTGTTAACGCAAACAGGTCGATTAAGTTCAACGGATCCGAACTTGCAAAATATCCCGATTCGATTAGAAGAAGGAAGAAAGATTCGTCAGGCATTTGTTCCATCAGAAGAAGGTTGGATTATGTATGCGGCTGATTATTCACAAATCGAACTGCGTGTATTAGCTCATATTGCAAATGATAAAGGGCTAGTTGAAGCATTCCAGCATGACATGGATATTCATACGAAAACAGCTATGGATGTATTTGGCGTTGAAAAAGATGAAGTAACTTCAAATATGAGACGACAAGCGAAAGCTGTTAACTTCGGAATTGTGTATGGTATTAGTGATTATGGTCTTTCACAAAACTTAGGAATTACAAGAAAAGCAGCAGCGGAATTTATTGAAAAGTATTTAGAAAGTTTCCCTGGTGTACAAGAATACATGGAGGACATCGTAAAAGATGCGAAACAAAAAGGATATGTGGCTACATTATTAAATCGTCGTCGTTATATTCCAGAAATTACGAGTCGTAATTTCAATTTACGTAGCTTCGCTGAGCGTACAGCGATGAATACACCAATTCAAGGTACTGCAGCAGATATTATTAAAAAAGCGATGATTATTATGGCAGATCGTTTAGAAGAAGAAGGATTACAAGCGCGTCTTCTTCTGCAAGTACACGATGAATTAATATTTGAAGCACCAAAAGAAGAAATTGAAAAATTAGAGCAGCTTGTACCTGAAGTAATGGAGCATGCGATTGAACTCGCAGTTCCGCTGAAAGTTGATTATTCTTACGGTCCAACTTGGTACGACGCAAAATAAGGAAGTGATGAAATGCCTGAATTACCAGAGGTTGAAAACGTCAGACGGACACTTGAAAATCTTGTAACAGGAAAAACGATTGAAGATGTTATTGTTACTTATCCAAAAATAGTGAAACGACCAGATGATGCAGAAATCTTTAAAGAAATGCTAAAAGGCGAGAAGATTGAAAATATAAAGCGAAGAGGAAAGTTTTTGCTTCTATATGTAACAAATTATGTTATTGTTTCACATTTGCGTATGGAAGGTAAGTTTTTACTACATCAAGAGGATGAGCCAATTGATAAACATACGCACGTCCGTTTCTTATTTACAGATGGAACTGAATTACATTATAAAGATGTGAGAAAGTTTGGTACGATGCATCTCTTTAAGAAAGGTGAAGAGATGAACCAAATGCCTCTTGCTGACTTAGGGCCGGAGCCGTTTGATGCTGAATTGACACCACAGTATTTACAAGAAAGATTGCAAAAGACAAATCGTAAAATAAAAGTTGTGCTATTGGATCAGCGTCTTTTAGTAGGGCTTGGAAATATATATGTGGATGAAGTTTTATTCCGTTCTCAAATTCATCCGGAACGAGAAGCGTCGTCTTTGACAAAAGAAGAAATTGAGCGAATTTATGAGGCTACGGTTACAACGCTAGGAGAAGCAGTGAAGCGTGGCGGAAGTACAATTCGAACGTATATCAACTCACAAGGGCAAATTGGTTCGTTCCAAGAACTCCTAAATGTATACGGAAAAAAAGGAGAACCGTGTGTAACTTGCGGTACGATATTAGAAAAAACAGTTGTTGGCGGAAGAGGAACGCATTACTGCCCAATTTGTCAGCCAAGAATATAGAAAAGAGATAACATCGGATAGGCATTTGTCATATACATACAGCAGAGCTATGTATAAGGGAGGAGCTTACCGATGTACCTTTATTTATCTCTTATTTTATTAGCTTTTACATTAAGCTTAGATAGCTGTAGTGTAGGGCTAACATATGGTTTAAGAAGCGTAAGAATTCCACTAAGATCAATTATAATTATCGGAATGTGTTCAGCGGCTGTTATGCTTGTTTCAATGGGAATTGGACATATGATCGCGAAAGTATTTTCACCTGTTATCGCAACGCGTATCGGTGGGCTTGTTCTTATTGGAATAGGGATTTGGGTATTGTATCAATTTTTTCGAAGTGAAAAAAAAGAAGAACCGAAGCAAGAGGAGAAGGTCTGGAAATTAGAGATTGCCTCGCTAGGGCTAGTGATTCAAATTTTACGGAAACCGACTGTAGCAGATTTTGATAAATCAGGCACCATTTCTGCAGGAGAGGCATTGCTTCTTGGTATCGCTCTTTCTGTAGACTCATTTGGTGCCGGAATTGGTGCATCTTTATTAGGGTATGCACCCGCTATGATGGCGATATTAGTTGCGATTATGAGTTCTTTGTTTTTATTTATTGGAATGAAACTTGGAACGGTTTTATCGAATATGAAGTGGTTACAAAAATTTACATTCCTGCCTGGGGTATTACTCATTATAATTGGAATTTGGAAAATGTAAGTATGGGCGTGGAACATTAGTTTCGCGCCTTTTATTATGAGGAGGCTTATTATGACAGTAGTAATTGGATTAACAGGAGGCATTGCAAGTGGAAAAAGTACAGTATCTCAAATGTTTCGTGAACTGAGCATACCGGTTATTGATGCAGATATTATTGCACGAGAAGTTGTAGAGCAAGGAAAACCAGCATATAACAAAATAGTAGAAGTATTTGGAACGGAAGTGTTACAAGAAGATGGAGAACTAGATCGTCCAAAACTGGGAAGTGTCGTTTTCTATAATGAAGAAAAACGATTGCAGTTAAATAAAATTGTTCATCCTGCAGTGCGTGAGGAAATGAATAGGCAAAAGGAGATGTACATAAAAGAAGATATGCAAGCGGTTGTGTTAGATATTCCTCTCTTATTTGAAAGCAAATTAACAAGTCTTGTTGACCGCGTTTTAGTTGTAGCAGTTAAGCCGCATACGCAATTAGAGCGTTTAATGAAACGAAATAACTTTTCAGAAGAAGAAGCAACAGCTCGTATTCAATCTCAAATGCCGTTAGAAGAAAAAGTGAAAAATGCAGATGAAGTGATAAATAATGATGGCACAATTATGGGAACGAAAACACAATTGCAGGTAATTTTAAAGAAGTGGAACATTATTGACTAAAAAATTGTGAAATTAATGAAAATGCTTAGTGACATATCTCCTTTTTGTGTTATACTATTATTGGGATTGGAGATAAATAGTATAACGCATTCAAGGGGGATAACATATTATGACTCGTGTGGCAATTAATGGATTTGGACGTATTGGGAGAATGGTATTTCGTCAAGCAATAAAAGAAAGCGCATTCGAAATTGTAGCAATCAATGCAAGCTATCCATCTGAAACGTTAGCACACTTAATTAAATATGATACAGTTCATGGCAAGTTTGACGGAACAGTAGAAGCATTTGAAGATCACTTATTAGTTGATGGAAAAATGATTCGCCTTTTAAACAACCGCGATCCAAAGGAATTGCCTTGGACAGATTTAGGTGTTGAAGTTGTAATTGAAGCAACTGGTAAATTTAATTCGAAAGAAAAAGCAATTCTTCACGTTGAAGCTGGAGCGAAAAAAGTTATTTTAACAGCGCCTGGTAAAAATGAAGATGTAACAATTGTAGTTGGTGTGAATGAAGACCAATTAGATATTACAAAACATACTGTTATTTCAAATGCATCTTGTACAACAAACTGTTTAGCGCCTGTTGTGAAGGTGTTAGATGAGCAGTTTGGAATTGAAAACGGTTTAATGACGACAGTTCACGCTTATACAAATGACCAAAAAAATATTGATAACCCACATAAAGATTTAAGAAGAGCACGTGCTTGCGGACAATCAATCATTCCGACAACGACAGGTGCTGCGAAAGCGCTAGCAAAAGTTCTTCCGCACTTAAACGGAAAACTTCATGGTATGGCACTTCGTGTACCAACACCAAACGTGTCTCTTGTTGACTTAGTAGTAGATGTAAAACGCGATGTGACAGTTGAAGCTATTAATGATGCATTCAAAACTGTTGCAAACGGTGCGTTAAAAGGTATTGTAGAATTCAGCGAAGAGCCTTTAGTATCTATCGACTTTAATACAAATACACATTCAGCTATTATCGATGGTTTATCTACAATGGTAATGGGTGATCGTAAAGTGAAAGTACTTGCTTGGTATGATAACGAGTGGGGCTACTCTCGTCGTGTTGTAGATCTTGTAACGTTAGTTGTTGAAGAGTTAGCGAAACAAGAAAATGTGCAACACATTTAAGTGAATAAGGGAGGAGAGGGCAAGGCAATATTTGCCCTCTTTTTTTATTTTTTTCTGAAAAGGAAAAAAATTATATAAGTATATTTTAAAAAGTGGACATACCACGAAACGTTGTGATTACTGCATTTGTGAATCGTTTATTTTTTTTAGGGAAAAGTAAAGAGGAAAATATGACAGAAAATCGAAAAAACTGTTGTTGCAAAATGAAAATAAACAAAGTATACTAACACTCGTAAACTTAAGAGCTGAGGTACGTAGTCACTACTTAAAGGGTTAGGACCTCTCTGGACTAACTTTCCCCCGTGGTAGTGGAGCAAGCCAAATTGCAAATTAGTTTTCAATTCGAACAGTTAGAATAAATTTACAAGGGGGAACTGTAGAATGGATACTATGGATACGATGGGTCGTCACGTGATTGCTGAACTTTGGGATTGCGATTTCGACAAGCTTAATGACATGCCGTATATTGAACAATTATTTGTGGATGCAGCACTAAGAGCTGGTGCTGAAGTGCGTGAGGTTGCTTTCCATAAATTTGCACCACAAGGTGTAAGTGGAGTAGTAATTATCTCAGAATCACATTTAACAATTCATAGCTTTCCGGAGCACGGTTACGCAAGTATTGATGTTTATACTTGTGGGGATCGTATTGATCCAAATGTTGCTGCAGAATATATTGCAGAAGGTTTAAACGCGAAAACGCGTGAGAGCATCGAGCTTCCTCGAGGCACTGGTAGCTTCGAAATTAAGCAGAGAGAAACAAAAGCTCTTTAAAAAAGAACATAATTGATTTAAAATGTAAAGAGGTGTATAATGCACCTCTTTTTTAGTTTATAAAAAAGGAAAAATATAACGTACTCGTTAGTTGAATACATTGGACTCTTGCAAATGAGGTAGTGCCTTATATACCATCTTATTTTTAAGTATGAGATGATAAAGTGATGCGCTGAAACTTAAAGTGGTAAGAGAGTTAGAATGAGTTATATAATATTGTATATATATTTTAGGTGAATTGAGTAGAGAAAAATAAAGAGTATAGTGTAAAGGAGTGAATGAATTGCGTTGTCCATCCTGTTCTCATAATGGTACAAGAGTGTTAGATTCGCGTCCGGTAGACGAGGGGCGCTCTATTCGAAGAAGAAGAGAGTGTGAAAGTTGTTTAAGTCGCTTTACGACCTTTGAAAGGGTAGAAGAGTCACCTCTTATCGTTGTTAAAAAAGAAGGCACACGAGAAGAGTTTAATAAAGAAAAGATTTTACGCGGTTTAATTAAAGCGTGTGAAAAAAGACCAGTATCTTTAAGACAATTAGAAGAAGTAACACAAAGCGTGGAACGTGAACTGCGTAATTTAGGTATATCAGAAGTGAAAAGTGATATGATTGGTGAAATTGTTATGGAAGAACTTCGCGATATTGATGATGTTGCTTATGTACGTTTTGCTTCTGTATATCGTCAATTTAAAGATTTAAATGTATTTATTGAAGAATTAAAAGATATACTGCAAAAAGAAAGAGAGTAGAAGTTGTATTTTATTCTCTTTACATACCGTAAGTAATAGGATAAGAGAGCTAGAAGCGAAAGCTAATAGCTCTTTTTCACTAAGAATTTATATAATGAAGATAGAAGGAATGAAGTAGAGGATAGATTGGATGAGAGAAAGGAAAAGCAAGAATGGAAAAACAGTCATGGATGGAGCTATTGCCGATTGATCGTTATAAAGTAAGTGCGAAAGGGCTACTGCATAATTACGACCGAAAAGTATTGACGATGTTGTATCAGCCGTTAATAGGTAGTAGAGCTTTTAGCTTATACATGACACTATGGGGGGAGCTAGAGCAAGATCGTGTATTTGGAAAAGAGAATACACATCATTCCCTTATGGTGACTATGCAAATGCAACTTCCTGAAATATATGAGGAACGAGTAAAGTTAGAGGCAATTGGGCTTTTGAAGGTATATATTAAGAAAGAAAAAGATATTCGAATGTTCATATATGAGTTGCAACCACCTTTATCTCCGAAGCAGTTTTTTGATGATATTGTTTTAAGTATCTTTTTATACAATCGATTGAGTCGGACAAAATATAATCAAGTAAAGCAATATTTCTTAGAAGAAGAATTTGATTTTGCTTCTTATGAAAATGTTACGCGCTCTTTCAATGATGTGTTTGGTTCGTTTAATCCAGGACAGCTTGAGCATGCGCAAGAAGACCTTCGTATTCCAAAAACGACAACTATGCCAAGTAACGAGAAGGGAGACGCTCCGAAAGTTTGGAATGATTTCTTTGATTTCTCTTTATTTGTAGATGGATTGTCCGCTCTTGTTCCTAAAAAGGCGATTACAGATCAAGTAAGAGACTGCGTTATAACACTTGCTTACGTGTATGGTGTAGATGTGTTATCGATGCAAAATATCGTTCTTGGTGCGGTGACAGAGATGCAAACAATTGATATGGAAAGGCTTAGAAAAGGAGCGCGCGATTGGTATCAATTTGAAAATGGTCAAGCATTACCGGTACTAAGTGAAAGAGTACAGCCTCATGCTGCACGTACGATGAAAGAGAAAGAGCCTTCATCACAAGAGGAGATGTTAATAAAGCAGCTAGAGGAAATCTCGCCAAAACAACTATTGAAAGAGATTTCTGGTGGTGCAGAGGCAACGAAAGCGGACTTGCAAATCGTTGAAGATGTCATGATTAATCAAAAATTGACACCAGGAGTTGTGAATGTACTTATTTATTACGTTATGCTACGCTCAGATATGAAACTTGCGAAAACGTATGTCGAGAAGATTGCTGGGCATTGGGCACGTAAAAAGGTCGGTACAGTAGCGGACGCGATGGCGTTAGCGAAAGAAGAGAACCGTCAATATCAAGAGTGGGCTGAGACGAAGAAAAAAGGCCGTACGGCGAAGAAAACGGTACGAAAAGAAATGGTGCCAGATTGGCTTAAGGAAGAAGAGCCGAAAGAACAAGAGAAAGAAACGGCGAAGAAAGATGTAAGTGTAGAAAAAGATGCAAGTACGCTAGAAGATGAACGAAAACGATTAGAAGAAGTGTTAAAAAAATATAAGCGTGATTAATAGAAGAGAATGAACGCTCTTTGAGGTGAGAAAATGGAGCATATTCAAAATTCATTTACAAAATTAATGGAAAATGAAAACTTTAAAAATAGATATGAAGTATTAAAGGCAGAAGTAATGGCGCATCCGCGTGTGAAAGAATTTATAGACGAACATAAAGGTGAAGTAACGACTTCTATGATTGAGCGCAGTCTTGTGAAGTTATATGAATATATTGGACAAAGTGTAGGTTGCGTAGATTGCCCGGATTTAGGTGCATGTAAAAATATGCTGCAAGGGTATGAGCCAAAGCTTGTTATTCAAGGGAAAATGATTGATATTCAATACGATCGCTGCGTTAGAAAAGTAGCATATGACGAGAGAAAGAAATATGAAAAACTCGTTCAAAGTGTATATATGCCAACGGATATTTTACAGGCAACTATGGAAAACTTAGACCCTTCTGATTTAAATGCACGTATCGATGCAATTGGCGCAGCGAATGAATTTTTAAGTACATATGAACCAGGTAAAAAAGCACAAGGTTTATATTTGTACGGTAAATTTGGTGTAGGAAAAACGTACCTTTTAGGAGCAATTGCGAACGAGCTTGCTCGAAAGAAAATAAGTTCGATGCTCGTATACTTCCCGGAATTTTTACGTGAAATTAAAAGTTCGATTCAAGATAATTCGATTGGCGAAAAGATTGATGCGGTTAAACGCGTACAAGTTTTAATGTTAGATGATATCGGGGCAGAAGCGATGTCGAGCTTTGTGCGTGACGATGTGCTTGGTGCAATCTTGCAATTCCGTATGTTAGAAAACTTACCGACGTTCTTTACGTCTAATTTTGATTTTAAACAATTGGAACATCATTTAACGTATACACAACGTGGTGAGGCTGAAGAAATGAAGGCAGCACGTATTATGGAACGAATTAAATATTTAGCCAAACCAATTCCAATTGGTGGGAAAAACCGTCGTCATAAGTAAAAGAGCAAGCTGAGAAGCTTGCTCTTTTGTATTATAGTGATATTTTCTTTTCAAATATGAGATCGAAATATTCAGGTTGTCCAGAACTGCCAATCGTAGGGGCAACAATCTGTACGAACCTCCAGTCATCTCTAGCATGTTCTTGAATAATTTCTTGGTAGTCTTCAGCTAGTTTTGAGCGAGTGAGCCCCCAATGAAATTCGACTCTTACGAATTTATATTCAAACATTCAGATACCTCCCTTTAGTAATAAGTAAAGTATACAATAAAAAAATTCATAGTAGCTTGTATCATTTTTTTCTTCCTCCCTTAATATATATAAAATTAGCAAGCCATATTGAGTGGATTTTCTAACGATAGGAAATGTAATTCTACTAAGAGTGAACTTCACGCGGGACGGACTCTTATAGGATTTGTAACGTATAGATACAGTCCTTTAGAGCAGGGATAAAAGGGGGGACAAAAGTGATTGAAATTTGCTTCGAAGAAAAAAATGATGCTATGCACGTATATAGACAATTGCTGAAAAGAGCGGAAGTATTATATAAGGAAACGAGTGTGTATTTACAGGAACAAAAAGTGGTGATTCACATACCAGTACGTGAATCAAATTATATTGAAAAGATCTTATTGCCGGTAATGGTGTATTTTATTGTGAATGTGAAACAAAATGAGTGGATTTATACGATCTTAAAAGAAAAGTTTTTTTATGAAGAACAAGAAGAGTGTCATCAAATATTGCACATGGCACATGAGATTTTAAAGGGAAGAAGAAAAGGGGTAGCTCAGGATTTAACGCGTAACGCATTTGAGTCATATATTAAGTCTTCTTTAAATAATTGGCTTTGTGATCCGCTCTCATTCTCGTTTTCATCATATATCCGTTTTCGTCTTCGTACATATAGGGAAATGGTGGCTAAACTTGCGGAAGTGGCAATTGATGAATATAAGATGGAGCAAGAATACCAAATGTTCATTGAGACGCTTCGGCAACAAGTAAGTAGCCGTAAATCACGCTTGTCCTGCGTGCATCTTATTTTTGATGAAAGCTTTATCTTTTATGATGATAAAGGAAGACGTTTAAAACAGGAGAAGTTGGTCCAATATATAGATGAGGAATTATTAAAGCAAAATGATGTATATATTGATACGAAAGTAATTGCGCCGCTTCTTTCTATTTCGCCCAAAAAGATTTATTTATATACGAAAGAACAAGACCATAATATGATTATTACTTTGCGAAATGTGTTTCAAGAACGGGTCCAATTACATGGATTACATGATTTTGAGCGCAATGTGAAAAATTTAAAAAATAAAGGTAACGCCCTTGATTTTCTAAGTTTTTGAGCATATAATTACCTACATAAATGAAATATATCGAAATGTCATGATGAGGACATGAGTAGTTTTCTACGATTTTCAGAGAGGGAAGCCTTAGGGTGTGAGCTTCCTAGTACGGGATTATTACTTACCACCTCTAAACTTTAGCAGTGAACGGTTTTTCTAGTAATTGCTAACGGACAACACCGTTATGTTGAACTTGAGCAATTAACAATTATGTTAATTGGAACAAGGGTGGAACCACGAATTCAACACTCGTCCCTTTTTACGGGATGAGTGTTTTTTATTTTGAGAAAAAGAGGAGTGACCAGTGATGGCAGATGTAGTTAAAATTACTTTCCCTGATGGAGCTGTGAAGGAGTTTCCAAAAGGCGTAACAACTGAAGAAATCGCAGCTTCTATTAGCCCAGGCTTAAAGAAAAAAGCTGTAGCTGGAAAATTAAACGATGAGATGATCGATCTTGTTACACCAATCGAAGAAGATGGTGCAGTTTCTATTATTACATTAGATTCTGAAGATGGCTTATATATTTTACGCCATTCAACAGCCCACCTTTTAGCACAAGCGTTAAAACGTTTATATAAAGATGTTAAGCTTGAGCTTGGCATTGGTCCAGTAATTGAAAATGGCTTCTATTACGATATCGATATGGAAGAAGCAATTACAGTTGAAGACTTCAAGAAAATCGAAAAAGAAATGCAAAAAATCGTGAACGAAAACTTAGAAATCGTTCGTCATGAAGTACCACGTGCAGAAGCACTTCGTCGCTTTGAAGAAATTGGTGATGAGTTAAAATTAGATTTAATTAACGATCTTCCAGAGGATGCAGTTATTTCAATCTATGAGCAAGGCGAATTCTTCGACCTTTGCCGTGGTGTTCACCTTCCATCTACAGGGAAAATTAAAGTGTTTAAATTATTAAGCGTTGCAGGTGCTTACTGGCGCGGCGATAGCAATAATAAAATGTTACAACGTATTTACGGTACTGCATTCGTTAAGAAAGCAGAATTAGATGAGCACTTACGTATGCTTGAAGAAGCGAAAGAGCGCGATCACCGTAAATTAGGTAAAGAATTAAAACTATTTACTAATAGCCAAAAAGTAGGGCAAGGTTTACCACTTTGGTTACCAAAGGGTGCAACAATTCGTCGTATTATCGAGCGTTACATCGTTGATAAAGAAGCAAGCTTAGGCTATGATCACGTATACACTCCAGTATTAGGAAGTAGAGAGTTATATGAAACTTCTGGTCACTGGAATCACTACCGTGATGGCATGTTCCCATCAATGGAAATGGATAATGAAGAATTAGTTCTTCGTCCAATGAACTGTCCTCACCATATGATGGTTTATAAAAATGATATTCACAGCTACCGTGAATTACCAATCCGTATTGCGGAACTTGGAACAATGCACCGTTATGAAATGTCAGGTGCGTTATCTGGGTTACAACGTGTACGCGGAATGACTTTAAACGATGCGCACATTTTCGTTCGTCCAGATCAAATTAAAGAAGAGTTAAAACGTGTTGTAAACTTAACTCTAGAAGTGTACAAAGATTTCGGTTTAGAGAACTACTCATTCCGTCTATCTTATCGTGATCCAGCAGATACTAAAAAGTATTATGCGGATGATGAGATGTGGGAAAAAGCACAAGGTATGTTAAAAGAAGCTATGGATGAAATGGGTCTTGATTACTATGAAGCTGAAGGTGAAGCAGCATTCTACGGTCCAAAACTTGATGTTCAAGTTCGTACTGCTCTTGGAAAAGACGAAACACTTTCAACTGTACAATTAGACTTCTTACTTCCAGAACGCTTTGAATTAACTTATGTTGGCGAAGACGGTAAGCAACATCGTCCAGTTGTAATTCACCGTGGTGTCGTATCAACTATGGAACGCTTCGTAGCCTTCTTAATTGAAGAATACAAAGGTGCATTCCCAACTTGGTTAGCTCCAGTTCAAGTACAAGTAATTCCAGTTTCTCCGCAAGTACATTTAGACTATGCGAAGAAAGTACAAGACGAATTGCGTCGTGCTGGTATCCGTGTTGAATTAGACACTCGTGAAGAGAAGATCGGTTACAAAATCCGTGAAGCACAAATGCAAAAAATTCCGTACATGCTTGTAGTAGGTGATAATGAAGTAACTGAAAACGGCGTAAACGTACGTAAATATGGTGAACAAAAATCAGAAACAATCGCATTAGATGCTTTTGTTGATATGATTAAAGTAGAAGGAAAACGATAAGAAAAAGCCGCGGTATACCGCGGCTTTTCTTTGTAATATAAAAGAGAAAAACTAGAAAAAATAACCATGTAACACTTATCATAAAAAAGTATTGCAAGTATGTTAGTTGTTTGTTACAATATTTCTTGTTGTTAGTAAAACACATCGCGTCTTCTTGACAGACGTCATGTCCTATGATAAACTCATCAAGGATAATAGAATATTGTTTTGTGGAACAAGTAGAAGCACCCGCTTCTCACCTGATGGACGCATTCGCAGTTAGCAGGTAAATGTATTTCTTACTTAAGATTTTACAAGTGTGGGTGTCGTATGCCCGCACTTTTTTTGTCGGGTTCTATGACTACAAAATATGTTCTGAGAAAACCTTGGAGGTGGCTTACTATTAGCAAGGATATGATGATTAACGAGCAAATTCGTGCACGTGAAGTACGTTTAGTTGGCGCAAATGGCGATCAACTTGGAATCAAGTCTCGTAATGACGCTTTAGACTTAGCTGCAAATCTTAATCTTGATTTAGTATTAGTTGCTCCAAATGCGAAACCGCCAGTATGCCGCATTATGGACTACGGTAAATTCCGCTTTGAGCAACAGAAGAAAGAAAAAGAGCAGCGCAAAAATCAAAAAGTAATTAGCATGAAAGAAGTTCGTTTAAGTCCAACAATTGATGAACACGACTTTAACACAAAACTTCGTAATGCTATCAAGTTTTTAGAGAAAGGCGACAAGGTTAAAGCGTCAATTCGCTTTAAAGGACGTGCCATTACTCATAAAGAAATCGGTCAACGTGTTTTAGATCGCTTCTCAGAAGCTTGTGCTGAAGTTAGTACAGTTGAATCTAAGCCTAAAATGGAAGGACGCAGTATGTTCTTAGTTTTAGCACCGAAAAACGATAAGTAATAGATAGAGGAGGAAATACCTATGCCTAAACAAAAAACTCATCGCGGCGCTGCAAAGCGTTTCAAAAAGACTGGATCAGGTAAACTGAAACGTTCTCACGCTTACACAAGCCATTTATTCGCTAACAAATCTACAAAAGCTAAACGTAAACTACGTAAAGCTGGTGTAGTAAGCGCTGGTGACTTCAAACGCATTCGTCAAATGCTTGACAACTTAAAATAAGTTCGGCTGATATATAGAACAATTAGGAGGTAATATTATGCCAAGAGTAAAAGGTGGTACAGTTACTCGTCAACGTCGTAAAAAAGTAATTAAATTAGCAAAAGGTTACTACGGTTCAAAAAATACATTATTCAAGGTTGCTAACCAACAGGTTATGAAATCTCTAATGTATGCATTCCGTGACCGCCGTCAAAAGAAACGTGACTTCCGTAAATTATGGATTACACGTATCAACGCAGCAGCTCGTATGAATGGTCTTTCTTACAGCCGCTTAATGCACGGTCTTAAAAATGCTGGCATCGAAGTTAACCGCAAGATGCTTGCTGACTTAGCTGTTCATGACGAAAAAGCTTTCGCTGAATTAGCAACAGTTGCAAAAAACAACATTAACTAATTAATTAGTTGAAACCTTAGAAGAATTTTCTTCTAAGGTTTTTTTGTTTGTGTTCAGAGAGAAGTTTGAAGTTCTAAAGATTAACGGATGTGTTGTTATCGATATGACAAAATCAACATAAAAACTATAGTGATATAGAAGAATATACATATGAAGTCAGGAGAATCCTCCTGGCTTTTTTTAATTATGCACGTTTGGAAAGAAGAGTATCTTTCCTAGCCGAAACGACACTGCTATAATGGAAAGATGATATGGAACTTTCATCAGATGAACAATTTAAGAGTGATGACTGAAACGTATTTGCAAATTAAGGACAAGCTATTTTATAAAGAGGTAGATAGCTGACTTATTCATAAGAACTGAAACATAATAATGAACTTTGAGATGAAACAACATTGTTGCGTAAAATGCGATGTTGGAGGAGGACAATAGAATGGACTTACTACAACTATTTAAATTACAAAAAGAATTAGATGACCGTATTGCAAAAGAACATGACTTACAACCGAAAAAATTGTTAAAAGAAAAAATGTTAGCTCTTCTTGTAGAAATTGGTGAACTTGCAAATGAAACACGTTGTTTTAAATATTGGAGCAACAAACCAGCTTCGGAACGTGAAGTAATATTAGAAGAATACGTAGATGGTTTGCATTTTATTTTATCAATCGGAATTGATTTAGGTATTGATAAAAACTTCTTATTCTATAAATGTGCACAAACGAATAAAACACAAGTGGAAATTTTCTTAGACACATATGCGAAAGTAATTCGTTTTACAGATCAACCATCTATTACAAACTATATTGAATTATTTACGAGCTATCTTCGACTTGGACAAGCACTTGAATTTGAGCAAGAAGAGATTGAAAAAGCATATTTAGATAAAAATGAGGTAAATCATCAGCGTCAAACACAAGGATACTAATTTAATTTTTGAATATTTAAATTTAATTATTGTATAATGAATTGACTGAAGAAAAAGGAGGGTGTTGGCAATGACAAAATTAGACGCGACATTGACAATGCTAAAAGAATTAACGGATGCACGTGGTATTGCTGGTAACGAACGTGAACCACGTGAAGTAATGAAGAAATATATCGAGCCGTTTGCGGACGAACTTTCTACTGATAATTTAGGGAGTTTAGTTGCGAAAAAAGTAGGGGAAGAAAACGGTCCGAAAATTATGGTTGCAGGTCATTTAGATGAAGTTGGATTTATGATTACACAAATCGATGACAAAGGTTTCCTTCGCTTCCAAACGGTTGGTGGCTGGTGGTCACAAGTTATGCTTGCACAGCGCGTGACGATTGTAACGCGTAAAGGAGATGTAACAGGTGTAATTGGTTCAAAACCACCGCACATTTTACCTCCAGAAGCTCGTAAAAAGCCAGTTGAAATTAAAGACATGTTCATCGATATCGGTGCTTCTAGCCAAGAAGAAGCGATGGAGTGGGGCGTACGACCAGGAGATCAAGTTGTACCGTACTTTGAATTCCAAGTGATGAAGAATGAAAAAATGTTACTTGCAAAAGCGTGGGATAACCGAATCGGTTGTGCAATTGCAATTGACGTATTAAAACAACTAAAAGATGAAAAGCATCCAAACGTTGTATACGGCGTTGGAACTGTACAAGAAGAAGTTGGTCTTCGTGGTGCAAAAACATCTGCGAATTATATTAAACCAGATATCGCGTTCGCAGTAGATGTTGGTATCGCTGGAGATACACCGGGTGTAACGTCAAAAGAAGCGCAAAGTAAAATGGGCGATGGACCACAAATCATTTTATATGATGCTTCTGTTATTGGACATACAGGTTTACGTGATTTCGTAGTTGATGTTGCTGATGAATTACAAATCCCGTATCAATATGATTCAGTAGCGGGCGGAGGAACGGATGCGGGTGCGATTCACATTGCTGTAAATGGTATTCCTTCTATGGCAATTACAATTGCAACGCGCTATATCCATTCTCATGCGGCAATGTTACATCGTGATGATTATGAAAATGCAGTGAAGTTAATTGTAGAAGTTATTAAACGTCTTGATAAAGAGGCTGTACATAACATTACATTTAATTAATAGAAAAAGCGAAGGAGATTCTCCTTCGCTTTTTTATGTTTTAAAAAGGCCGTTCTAATCCCGCTGCAGTATGAGCGCCTAAAATAATTAAACGAGTTAATTGCATCGCCATAAAATGCGGGGTATATATCATTCCTCTTTTTAACCATGACATAATCATCCCTAGATGGGCGCCAGTAACATAACTAATGAGAATATCGCGTGGAACCATTAGTTTTTCATCGTTAGGTTGTGAAATAGAGAGGCTTAATGTTAAATGCGTTTGAATTGCTTTCATCATCTTATACGTATAGTTTCCGGCAGCTTTATCACCAAGCATGACGTTATAGAAGTTAGTGTTTTCTGCAATATGTTCGAACAAGGCCAAAAAACTTGGATGTGGCGAATCAAATGTTAGTTGGAAATCTTCTTTATTTCTATTTCTCGGTTTAATTACTTCAGTTAGCTTTTCTAACATTTCTTCAATGCTTTTGTCTAGTAAGTCATATTTATCGTGGTAATGGCTATAAAATGTAGCGCGGTTTACAGGAGCGCGTTCTGCAATATGTTGAACAGTAACATTTTCAAAACCTTTTTCGCCTACTAAAGCGACAAAAGCATCCTGTATGAGTTGTCTCGTCCGTTTTACACGTGGATCATTTGTATTTTTAATAGACATTTTTATTTCCCCTCGTTTAATTTTCTGTACTTAAACAACATATTGGTATTATATTGTTGTTTAAACGACATTTCATACGTAAATTGTCGGTTGTAGATTCAAAATAATTATTTATAATTATAAACGATAGTCCTTCAGAAATCAGCACCGCTCGCAGGTAGATAAATTTCGATTTACGCTGCAGATGGTGTGATTTTTTTGTTAAAAGGTTAATATAATTAACAATTAAACAATCTAAACAATAAGGACATAAATAGTTTAGAAAAAAATTATATGCGATATAAGGAGAGGAATGCAATGAATCAGTTTCGAAGAATGGTAATTATCAACATTATCACATTAATTGTACTAGTTGGCGGCGGTATTGGCGGTTATTACTATTACAATCAAACGGAAAATTACTTAAAAACAGACAATGCAAAGATTGATGGAAAGGTAATTCCGGTTGCTTCACCAGTAGCAGGTAAACTAACTGACTGGAAAGCTGAAGTAGGAAAAAATTATAATGAGAACGATAAATTAGGTACTGTTACTGTAGCGGCAGCTAATGGAGAACAAACAGTAGATGTAACAATTCCACAAAATGCAACAGTTGTACAATCAAACGCAACAACAAATGCTTTCGTTGGAGCAGGTAGCCCGATTGCTTATGCATTTGATATGAACAATTTATGGGTAACAGCAAACATTGAAGAAACAGATGTTGATGATGTTCAAAAAGGTCAAGATGTAGATGTGTATGTAGATGCATACCCAGATACAACGTTAACAGGAAAAGTAGAACAAGTTGGCTTAACAACAGCGAATACATTCTCTATGTTGCCATCAAGCAACGCAACAGCGAACTATACGAAAGTAACACAAGTAGTACCAGTTAAAATTTCTTTAGATCATAGCAAATCAGTAAATATTGTTCCTGGCATGAATGTGACAGTTCGTATTCATAAGTAAGGGGGAGATGAGATGTCCTCAATTGTAATTGCAGGATATGCACTATTTTGTATAATCGTCTTCTTCCTTGTAAATCGTCTTTTACGAAAGAAAAAAACGAAAATGGGAGAAGAACAAGTCCCAGCCGTAAGTAAAATAGAAGTAAGTAAAGTTGAAACAGAAGAGAAAGAAATTGAACGAAAGCAAGAATCGGAAATTTCTAATGTAGTTGAGTTAGAAACAGGAAAGCAAGAAGAAGTAAAACAAGAAAAAGAAGTGCCGAAAAAACAAATGTCTATGCCTGTAGAGAATGTGAACGTAAAAGCAGTTGTAGCTGTATTAATTCTCGGCATGTTCGTTTCTATTTTAAACCAAACAATCATTAACGTTGCATTACCTCCGTTAATGAATGAATTTAATGTATCAACTTCAACAGCACAATGGTTAATTACAGGCTTCATGCTTGTAAATGGTATTTTAGTACCGATTAGTGCCTTTTTAGTTTCACGATTTACGTATCGTAAATTATTCGTAGCAGCAATGTTATTCTTCACGGTAGGATCTATCATTTGTGCTACTTCAGGAAACTTTACAATGATGATGACAGGTCGCGTAATTCAAGCAGTTGGTGCGGGTATTTTAATGCCGGTTGGTATGAATATCTTTATGACGTTATTCCCGCCTCATAAACGCGGAGCGGCGATGGGATTACTAGGTGTAGCGATGATTTTAGCGCCAGCTATCGGACCAACTGTAACAGGTTGGGTGATTGAAAACTATAGCTGGAACTTAATGTTCTATGCGATGTTTATTATTGGTTTAATTATTACGTTCCTATCTTTAAAATTCTTTACACTAGCTCAGCCAGTGTCTAAAACGAAATTAGATATATTCGGTGTGGTTAGTTCAAGTATTGGACTAGGAAGCTTATTGTACGGATTTAGTGAAGCTGGAAATAATAGTTGGACTAGTGCAGAAGTCATTATTTCACTTGTTATCGGTGTAATTGGTTTAGCGTTATTTATTTGGAGAGAGTTAACAACGGACAATAAAATGCTTGATTTACAAGTATTTAAATATCCAGTATTTACTTTTACTTTAGTAATTAACGCAATCGTTACGATGGCATTATTCGGAGGTATGTTATTGCTTCCAGTATATCTGCAAAACATTCGTGGCTTTACGCCAATTGAATCTGGTTTACTACTTCTTCCAGGATCATTAATTATGGGGATCATGGGACCAGTAGCGGGTAAATTATTCGATAAATATGGCATTCGTCCATTAGCGATAATTGGATTGGCAATTACGACGTATGCGACATATGAATTTACAAAATTATCGATGGATACACCGTATAGCGTTATTATGACGGATTATATTATACGTTCAATTGGTATGTCATTCATTATGATGCCAATTATGACAGCTGGTATGAACGCGCTACCGATGAAATTAATTTCTCACGGTACAGCAACGCAAAATACGTCAAGACAAGTAGCTGGTTCAATCGGAACAGCGATTTTAATCACACTTATGACGCAACAAACAACTGCTCACGTAGCAGATTACGGCAACATGTTAACAACATCAAACCCAATTTTAGTTGATAAATTACACGGCATGGGTCAAAGCTTAGTGGCCTTAGCTGGATCAGCTCAAGCAGGAGACGCGATGAGCACACAACTATTATATGGACAAATTTCAAAGCTATCTGCAATTAACGGTATTAACGATGCCTTCTTAATTGCAACGATACTTGCAGGGATTGCTTGGGTGTTATCGTTCTTCTTACCATCAGGCAATAAACCAAATAGAAAAGCAGGGAATTAATTTCCCTGCTTTTTTGTCTTTTTAAAGAGTGAGATATAAAAAATGATAACCAGTTACGGAGCACAGCCCTGCTAGAAACAAAATTATCCCCATAGAACGAATACTTGACATGTGTCTGCCGCTTATAATAGCTAATAGTCCAGCTAAAGAGAAGAAGTACCAATATAAAGTTCCAGAAATTGGAATGATCCCCTCTAAATCTATTCCAGAACCTATACAAACGATAGGAACAACGATAAGTAATATGCTAATTAAACCAGCTATAATGGTAAGTAATTTACGATGTTTCATGCCAGCAATAATTAAAAAAATGCCGACGATGAATTCGCATAACATTAAAGTAAGAGCTAAAATCATCCAAGTTAATATTCCAAACACTTCTGTATTACCTCCGATTTGTAGGTTGCTAAAAAATATTATATATAGAATGAATCACCTACAGACATGAGCTCCCAGAAGATAACACCTAATATTCCAATGGTAAAAATAATGAATCCCATATTACGTATACTTTTAATTTTGGCTTGTACTCCACTTACCCCTGCTAATAATCCAGTTAAAGAAAATAGGGTCCAGTAAAGAGCAGTTGGAATCGGGAAAATTGTATCGATATGAATCCCTACACTTAAAAGAACAAAAGGTAGTGTGACAAAGGATAGGCTAAGTAGCCCCATTAAACCAACGAGTAATTTCCGATATTTAATCCCCGTTACTATTAAAAAAATACCACCAGCAATCCCGCATAGTAAGAGAAGTGGCGTGAAAAGCATCCAAATAATACTGAACATATGTAAACTCCTTTATGTGAATTAAGTTATATTTTACTACATGAGGTTTATTTTGGATATTATTAATGAGTATATATAAATTGAAGGAAATGGGTAATAACGATACGGATTATCAAAAACGCTAACCGCAGAAGAGTTTGAAGTTATGATAAAAGAGTAAAGAGAGGTATCGCGATGATACCTCTTTTTAACTCAAGAATGCCAACATGTTATTCATAATATGAAATAACATAGCTGGAATAATGGACTTTGTTTTTTTACATAAAATGGCCATTAATAATCCCATAAAGAAAGTAATTACCATTACCCCAAGTGAGTATGTATGAGCGATACCGAAGAAGAAACTTGTTACGATGGCTGCAATCCAAAATGGAAAGCGTTCTGAGAAGAAGCGAAGTATAAAACCACGGAAAATAAGTTCTTCAAAAATGGGTGTGAGTATTGCAAAGCTGAGAAGTAATAATATTTGATATTGCTTAAAGACGTCTAAGCTTAGTGCGGAAGATTGCTGCTTTGTTGCGTCTTGGAACACATAATTTAACAAGATGTAATTGAGTATGATGTTGATAACGAAGAAAAGAAGTAAGTATACGTATGTGCGCCATTCTTTCAGTGTTTTAAAGTTAAAAGATTTTAGTAGTAATTTTTTTGCGGGTTCGAATTTAAAAATGAAGAATAACAATACAGCTAGTTGTAATACGGTACTTGCAGTATTTGCAATAGATTCATACAGGGCAACTTGTTTTTTATCTGTAAGACCTGCTGTATAAATTGTTAATGGCATTGCGAGGAACACAGTAATAAGTCCAGTCCCAAAAAAGGCGAATAAAACAGAGCTAATAAATTGTCCCCATGACATCGAGTGTTTTTGTTCATTAGAAAGCTGTGTAGCGGGTTGCATTTGTAAAATCACCTCTTTTATATTTGTATATTTAATTATAAAGTAAAATGTTTTTGAATGTAATATTTAAATATTACATATAAAGTGAAACTTTAATCATTGGGGAGGTTCATCCCCCACTGATTATCAGCCCTCACCAATCGGGCTTTTACGGGCAGTTGATTCCCCACCTAACTTCCTCGTCTTTGCTGAATTTCGAGGTGGGGGTCTTACTGCCCGTTAATGCGGGATAAAGGTTTATTTTCCATAAAATAATAAAAGAGGTATCACCCTGTAGTGATGCCTCTTTCTCATTGATAACTATGTTCTGTCTTGTTATTCAATTTGGCTTGCTCTATTTGCAATTCACGCTCTACCAATCGATCTAATTGCTGAATAGCTTTAAGTGCTTTTTCATAAGAAATCGTTCTATAATGATGAGCTCCGCCTGGTTCTTCATCTGCTTCGTCTGCCCATTTAATAATGTTTTGAAGAGATGTTCTTTCAATTTCTTGTTCCACTAAGAAAGAATCTGTATGCAGAAGAATTGCGATAGAAATTTCTTTTGCTAGTTTTGGATGTTCTCCTAATCTAATAAGCAATTTATGTGCTCTTTCAGCACCTTTAATTGCATGGATATCATTCTTTTTATATAAGTCATAGTCCCATTCGCCGCCTGTGTACCACGTATGATGTCCGATATCATGAAGGAAACCGGCTTTTGTCGCAGCATCGACTGAGGCGTGATGCTTTTTGGCTAGGTGAAACGCATGGTAAGCGACAGCGATCGCGTGGACCATTCCAGAACGGTTTACGTATTTTTGTGTAATGTGATGTTTAAAAACTTGTTCAAGCGTAATACGGTGCATAAAACATTCACTCCTTTTATCTAATGATGTATACGAAGAAAAATCGATCGGTTTAAATGTATTTTGAACATTGTACTCCATCATAGTTCGTTAGTAAAGTAGAAATGTTTAGGAGAAGAAAAATTTTTTTCGTAAAAAAATCACCTTAGCTTATGCGAAGGTGATTTTCAAATTGCTTATTTTTTTAATCCTTGCTCTAGTGTTTCTAACATTTCGTGCTTTTCATTTTCATCAGCGTTTTTCCAAATGACTTCAAATAAAACGCCAAGACCTGGAAGCATTTTTTCTTCACCGCTTTGAATTGCATCGACAATTGTTTCTTGTAATTGATCTTGTGAATTACCAGATACATTCGCTAATACGGCACCGCGTAAATTAAAACTCATTGCTTTCACCTCTTCTTCAGAATTGAAACTGACGTTAGTTTTTGTTCTTTTTTATGTAAATATGTATGAAAAATAGGCTATAATGATAAGACAAGAAGAGAGGGAAATACATATTATGAAAAACATTGATTCAGTACAAAATCCGCGTGTAAAGCAGTGGAAAAAGCTGCAAACGAAAAAAGAACGCGATAAAAAAGGTTTATTTTTTGTAGAAGGATTTCACTTAGTCGAGGAAGCTCTGAAGGCAGGAATTGTAACAGAACTTATCGTTTCAGATCAGACAGACCTTCCGAAAGATTGGACAGTTAATGATGTGGAAATGTATATCGTGCCTGAGGCGATTGTAAAAATACTTCGTGAAACAGAAACGACGCAAGGTGTATTTGCTGTTTGTGAGAAGCATGAGAAAGAAGTAGCTCTTACTGATGGGAAATTCCTTTTATTAGATGGCCTGCAAGACCCAGGTAATTTAGGAACAATTATTCGTACAGCTGATGCAGCTGGTATTCACGCCGTTGTGCTTGGAGAAGGTTGTGTTGATGTTTACAATAGTAAAGTACTCCGCTCTACACAAGGTTCTATTTTCCACTTGCCAATTGTAAAAGGGAACTTAGAAGAATGGGTAGACAAGTTAAAAGAAAATAACGTTCCTGTATATGGAACAGCTCTTGAAAATGGAGTTCCGTATGGTGAAGTAACTCCGGCCGGAAGTTTTGCATTAATTGTTGGAAATGAAGGAAATGGCGTACGCCAAGAAATTCTTGCAAAAACGGATCAAAACTTGTATATTCCGATTTACGGCGGGGCAGAATCATTAAATGTTGCGGTTGCAGCAGGGATTTTAACGTATTATTTGCAAAGCCCGGTTGCGAACAAATAAAAAACTTCTTATAATAAGTTGAAGTACATTATATTAAAAGTTAAATAACGAAAAACGTTGATAGAGAAGAGTAGCTTACAAAATCGCCATATAGGGAGAGAGTGCCGTAGACTGAAAGCATTCTTATGGTAGACGGAAGTGAATTCACCTCTGGAGTTGACGCCAGGACCATGTATATGTAAAGGCGTTCCGGTCAGAATTGATCGTTATAACTAATGAGTGGGCAGACTTGTTCTGTCAATTTAGGGTGGTACCGCGAATTTACCTCGTCCCTTTTTGGGAGCGAGGTTTTTTTATTTTTAAAATTAGGAGGGTTCCAAAATGGAAGCACGTTTAAAAGAGCTAAAGCAAAAAGCGTTAGAGCTTATTGAAGAAGCGAAAGAGTTAAAGGGCTTAAACGACGTACGCGTAGCGTATTTAGGAAAAAAAGGTCCAATTACAGAAGTATTACGCGGCATGGGAAAATTATCAGCAGAAGAGCGTCCACGTATGGGAGCATTAGTAAATGAAGTACGTGAAGCGATTCAAACGCGTCTAGAAGACAAAATTGGTAACTTAGAAAAAGCAGTAATTGAAGCGAAATTAGCTACGGAAACAATTGATGTTACATTACCAGGTCGTCCTGTTGAAACAGGTTGTCACCATCCGTTAACAGCTGTTGTTGAACAAATTGAAGATGTATTCATCGGTATGGGTTATGAAGTAGCTGAAGGAACAGAAGTAGAAAAAGACTACTACAACTTCGAAGCACTAAACTTACCGAAAGATCACCCAGCACGTGACATGCAAGATACATTCTACATTACAGAAGAAACGTTACTACGTACACATACATCTTCTGTGCAAGCACGTACGATGGAAAATAATAAAGAAAAAGGCCCAATCAAAATTATCTGTCCTGGTAAAGTGTATCGCCGCGATGATGATGATGCGACGCATTCACATCAGTTCATGCAAATTGAAGGTCTTGTAATTGATAAAAACATTCGTATGAGTGACTTAAAAGGTACACTGCAAGTATTCGTGAAAAAGATGTTCGGTGAAGATCGTGAAATCCGTCTTCGTCCAAGTTTCTTCCCATTCACAGAGCCATCTGTAGAGATGGATATTTCTTGTATGATGTGTCATGGCAAAGGTTGCGGCACTTGTAAAGGAACTGGCTGGATTGAAATTTTAGGCGCAGGTATGGTTCACCCGAACGTACTTGAAATGGCTGGTTATGATTCAAAAGAATATCAAGGTTTCGCATTCGGTATGGGCGCAGAGCGTATCGCAATGTTGAAATACGGCGTAGATGACATTCGTCATTTCTATACAAATGATGTACGTTTCTTACAACAATTCAAACGAGCGTAAGGGAAGGAGAGGATAAATATGTTCGTATCATATCGTTGGTTACAAGAGTATGTAGATATTAAAGATGTAACAGCACAAGAACTAGCAGACAAAATCACGAAAAGTGGTATTGAAGTAGAAGGCGTTGAAGTATTAAATAAAGGTGTAAAAGGTGTTGTAGTTGGTCACGTATTAGAATGTGAAAAACACCCAGAAGCTGATAAATTAAGCAAATGCTTAATCGATATCGGTGAAGAAGAGCCAGTTCAAATTATTTGTGGAGCTGCTAACATTGCAAAAGGTTTAAAAGTACCAGTTGCAAAAGTTGGTGCTGTACTTCCTGGTAACTTCAAAATTAAAAAAGCAAAACTACGTGGTGAAGCTTCTCACGGTATGGTTTGTGCTCTTCAAGAGCTTGGCATTGATGGAAAGTTAGTTTCAAAAGAATATGCAGATGGTATCTTCATCTTCCCAAGTGACGCTGAAGTTGGTGCAGATGCACTTGAAATTTTAAACTTACACGATGAAGTACTTGAGCTTGGTTTAACACCAAACCGTGCAGATTGCTTAAACATGTTAGGTGTTGCATATGAAGTGGCTGCTATTTACGGGCGAGAAGTAAAACTTCCAGCTATCGAATTACAAGAAATAGCAGAAAAAACTTCTGATTATATTTCTGTAAGTGTAGAAGCGAAAGAAGAAAACCCATTATACATTGCAAAAATGGTTAAAAACGTAAAGATTGGTCCATCACCAATGTGGATGCAAACTCGCCTTATGGCAGCTGGCATTCGTCCAATTAGCAACGTAGTTGATATTACAAACTACATTTTAATGGAATACGGTCAACCGTTACATGCATTCGATTACGATAAATTAGGTTCAAAAGAAATCGTTGTTCGTCTTGCAAAAGAAGGCGAAAAAATTGAAACGTTAGATGATCAAGAGCGTACATTACAAAGCCACCACCTTGTAATTACAAACGGAACAAAAGCTTTAGCTGTTGCTGGTGTAATGGGCGGAGCGGATTCTGAAGTTACAAATGAGACAGTAAACGTTCTAATTGAGTCTGCATACTTTGCAGGTCAAACAGTGCGTCGTACATCAAAAGACTTAGGTCTTCGTAGTGAATCAAGTGCACGTTTCGAAAAAGGAATCGACCCAACACGTACATTTGAAGCAATTCAACACGCAGCTGCTTTAATGGCGAAATATGCTGGCGGTGAAGCGCTTGAAGGTGTAGTAGAAGCTGACAACTTACAAGTACAAGAGCGTACAGTATCTGTTACTGCTGAAAAAGTAAACCGTGTATTAGGTACAAATATTTCTGCGAGTGAAATGGGTACAATGTTTACAAACTTGAAATTCCCATTCACAGAAGTAGAAGGAACATTCCATGTAAATGTACCAGCACGTCGTCCTGATATTACAATTTCAGAAGACTTAGTAGAAGAAGTGGGCCGTCTATACGGTTATGACCACATTCCAGTTACATTACCTTCTGGAACGATGACTCGTGGTAAATTAACATCAGCACAAACGAAACGTCGTAAAGTACGTCGCTTCTTAGAGGGTGCTGGTTTATATGAAGCAATCACGTATTCATTAACAAGCGCTGACAAAGCGAAACAATACATGGTTGAGCCAAACGAAAAAGCACCTGTAAACCTTGCGCTTCCAATGAGCGAAGAGCGTAGCCAACTTCGTTTAAGCTTAGTGCCACAATTGCTAGAAGCAGTTTCATACAATGTTGCTCGTAAAAACGACAGCGTTGCTTTATACGAAGTAGGTTCTATCTTCTTACCAACAGAAGCAGGAGAACTTCCGAAAGAAGAACAACACCTTGCAGGTGTTATGACAGGTCTTGCCCTTCACCATGCATGGCAAGGTGAGAAGAAAGTAGTAGACTTCTTCGTTATGAAAGGTGTACTAGAAGGACTATTTGACGTACTTGGCGTTTCAAACCAAATCACATATGCACCAGCAAAACGTGAAGGTATGCACCCAGGCCGTACAGCTGACATCGTATTAGATGGCGAAGTAATTGGTTTCATCGGTCAATTGCACCCAGAAGCAGAAAAACAATTAGATGTGAAAAATACATTCGTATTTGAACTATCTCTTGTAAAAGTATTCGGTGCAGACGCTGAAGAAACTTACTACTCAGCAATTCCGCGTTTCCCATCTATGACACGTGACATGGCTGTTGTAGTAACAAAAGAAACAAAAGCTGGTGAAATGAAGCAAGTCATTGCTGAAGCTGGCGGAGAACTTCTGAAAGACGTAACACTATTCGACTTATACGAAGGTGAAAAAATGGAAGAAGGCAAGAAATCACTTGCATTCTCTATGACTTACTTCGATGCAGAACGTACGTTAACAGACGAAGAAGTAACAGAAGCACATAACCGTGTATTAACAACGGTAGAAGAGAAATTTGGTGCGGAGTTACGTAAGTAATTAGAAAATTGCCGGATTCATTCCGGCAATTTTTTTATTGCACAATCGTCGAAAGATGTCGGTAAGTCGATATATTACAAAAATCGCTTATATATTTTCTGGCATCTTGCATCTTTCTCTCGAATGTAGTACATTAATTTTAGTTTAACAAAATGAAAGACGATGATAAGGAAAAGTAGTATATACTATAATCCAAAGCGAGTCAGGGGCGGTGAGAGCCTGATGAGGCGGTATATGTGAAGAACACCTTGGAGTTGCTAACCGAAATTGAATCTTGTATTCAAGAGTAGACTTAGACGGGAATCCGGCCTGTTACAAACCGGGAAGTATGTATTACATACGAGTTAAAGTTGGTCTTTATGACAAATTGGGTGGTACCGCGAAGTTTAACCTTTCGTCCCTTTATGGATGAAAGGTTTTTTTGTATTTAAATATATCAGCAAAGGAGAATTTCACTATGGAAAACACATTAGTAAAAAGTCTGTATAGAGATACAGAAAAGTATGCAGGTCAAACAGTACAAGTATCAGGGTGGATTCGTAACTTACGTGATTCAAAAGCATTTGGTTTCATCGAATTAAACGACGGTAGCTTCTTCAAAAGCGTTCAAATCGTTTTCGATACAGAATTAGAGAACTTTAAAGAAATTGCAAAGCTTCCACTTAGCTCTTCAGTGAAAGTAGAAGGTAAAGTAATTGCAACGCCTGGGGCGAAGCAACCATTTGAAATTAAAGCAGAAAAAATTGATATCGAGGGCTTATCAGATTCTGATTACCCACTTCAAAAGAAGCGTCATACGTTTGAATACTTACGTACAATCGCTCACTTACGTCCAAGAACAAATGCATTCTCTGCAACGTTCCGCGTACGTTCTATCGCAGCATTTGCGATTCATCAGTTCTTCCAAGAGCGTGGATTTGTACATGTTCACACACCAATCATCACTGGTAGTGATACAGAAGGTGCTGGCGAAATGTTCCGCGTAACAACACAAGATTTAAACAACGTACCAAAAGGTGAAGACGGACAAGTTGATGAATCAAAAGACTTCTTCGGTAAAGAAACAAACTTAACAGTAAGTGGACAGCTGAACGCTGAAGCGTATGCATTAGCATTCCGTGATGTATATACATTCGGACCTACATTCCGTGCGGAAAACTCAAACACAACTCGCCACGCTGCTGAGTTCTGGATGGTTGAGCCTGAGATTGCATTCGCTGAGTTAGGCGATGTAATGGATCTTACAGAAGATATGCTGAAATATGCAATGAAATATGTATTAGAGCATGCACCAGAAGAAATGGACTTCTTCAACAGTTTCGTTGATAAAACAGTTCTAGAGCGTATGAACAACGTGATTAACTCTGACTTCGGTCGCATCACATATACAGAAGCAATTAAAGTACTTCAAGAATCAGGTGCTGACTTCAAATACCCAGTAGAATGGGGTATTGACTTACAAACAGAGCATGAAAGATACTTATCAGAAGAGATCTTCAAACGCCCTGTATTCGTAACTGACTACCCGAAAGACATTAAAGCGTTCTACATGCGTATGAATGAAGATGGAAAAACAGTAGCTGCTACTGACCTTCTAGTTCCTGGCATCGGCGAATTAATCGGCGGAAGTCAACGTGAAGAAAGAATGGACGTTTTAGTAGACAGAATTAAAGAATTAGGTATGAACGAAGAGGACTACTGGTGGTACTTAGAACTTAGAAAATACGGCGGTACAAAACACGCTGGATTCGGTCTAGGTTTCGAGCGCTTCCTAATGTACATCACTGGTATGGCTAACATCCGTGACGTAATTCCATTCCCAAGAACTCCAGGTTCTTCTGAGTTCTAAAATGTGAAAAAAGCGAGAGGATTTCCTCTCGCTTTTTATTTTGCATAGTTTATTACCCTGTAGCAAAAAGTAACGCGAAGGGGTGAATATAAATGAGTAAAAAAGTAAAAAAAGATCATTCAAGATCGGGCCTAGGTTCTCCAGAAGTAGAAGGACAAGGAACGACGACACATGAAACAGGTTCTCATAAAGTACCTTCATCTAATAAGAAGCAGAAACGAAGCTAATATAACAAAGGAGAGTCTTAAGGGCTCTCCTTTGTTATGTGTTACATCATATTATCGTTAATTTCTTTTGTAATCTTATTTATGTCTTTGTCTAATCGATCGAAATAGAAAAACCACAGTAAACTTATGAACACGTAATAGATGGCCATAACGCTAAGGCTATCAGATATGTTTTCGAATGTGGATTTAGTAGTGAAGAAAGTGCCCCAAACAGTAGAAATAATGAAGTAAGAAAGTGGAACTACGAGGTGTATGAAAACATATAATAATTTTTTAACTTTCACAGCGTCCATATGAATTCCCTCCTTATGTAAACAATCCTTTTCTTCTAATCATGAATTCAAATTCCTCACAGAAGTGTTGTAGCTTGTTGTGCATCGTGTTTCACGATAAATTTTCGAATCCGAAAATTTAATAGGAATGATCTACCATATCTTTCGATTAAATTTTGGAACTCCTGTTGCTCACTTAATAGTTGGATATTCTCCCTAATTTTGAATTGTCTTTCATGGGATTACCTAGTAAGATGTTTAGAATCATTTATAGAAATAGTAATAGGAATTATCTTCTTTAATTTTAATAATATGTATATTTATGTTGTGACATAATTACAAGGACAATAGTAGGGTGAAACAAAAAACAGGAGTTTGTAGGCTCCTGTTTTTGTCGATACTATTTTAATAAGCGAAACGCCTTCTCTGTATTAGCAAAATGCAGTTTCACAAACTCAGGTAATCGTTCTTTACCAAGCTTTTGAATTAATTTAGCAGCGGCGATATCAACTTGTTTACCAGCACCTTTTGGAAGTGGCATACCAGCTTTTTTACTTAGTTCGTCAAACTGTTTTACGAATGAGTAGCGAGCTAAAATAGAAGCAGCGGCTACTGCTAAATGGACGCTTTCACCTTTCGTAGCGAAATAAACATTTTCACGCTGTACCTGTTTTTGTTTTGCTAAATATTTATAGTATGTATCAGGTTGTGTGAATTGATCGATTAAGACGCCTTCAGGTTTTGTAGGTGCCATTTTAGCTAATAAGTTTGTAATAGCTTTATTGTGTAGTAAAGCTTTTAACTTACCTTGATTGTTTCCTTTATCAAATAGCTCGTTATATTTTTCATTATGAAGGACAAGAGAGCTGTAAGGAACAACGTGTAGAAGTTGTTTCGCAATGGCAGTAATTTGATCGTCATTTAAGTTTTTAGAGTCTTTTACACCAAGTTCTTTTAGCAGTGGGATTTGCTCTGCATCCACATATACAGCAACGACTGTCATCGGTCCAAAGAAATCTCCCGTACCAACTTCATCAGACCCTACAATAGACATTGTACCGATGGAAGCGGGCGGCGCATAACGATGGGAATCGACAGATTTTTTTACAGCTGTTTTCGGTGTTTGAGAGACAGTTTGCCAACGAGAAGCTTCTGCTTCAGCGCGGCCTCCTTGGAACATTACTTTTCCAGATTTATACGCTGTAATTGTGCAAGATGGTACCTTTGCCATGAAGATTCCGCCTTGTGGAATTTTTGGGCTAAGCGAATGTTTATATTGTTGTTTCATGTCTTCAATTACTGTAGAATTTGTTTGAATTACGATAGAATTTGACATAATGGTCGCCCCTTTTTTTATATTGTTATTTTTATCATATCGGATTGTTCTTTCTGTTTCCATATTATGAAGGTTCATGGTATGATAAACTTTAGGATTCTGTACGTGATTGGAGGCCGGTGAGTTGTCACAACAAAAGGGAAAGAAAAGTCGAATTAATGTAGAAATCTATGGTCAGCAATATTCAGTTGTTGGCGATGAAAGTACAAGTCATATCCGCATGGTAGCAGCGATTGTGGATGATAAAATGCGCGAACTCAATGCCAAGAATCCTTCGCTTGACACGAGTAGACTAGCGGTATTGACGGCGGTAAACGTCATACACGATTACATAAAATTAAAAGAAGAACATGAGAAATTGAAAGAAAGTATGACAAAAAAAGGAATGGAATAACATGATTGATATTATTATCATTTTACTGCTTGTTATGGGATTTTTCCTCGGCTTACGCAGAGGGTTTATTCTGCAACTTGTAAAGTTAACAAGCTTTATTATCGCATACCTTGTTGCATACTGGTACTGTAAAGATTTAGCGCCAGCACTTGCGAAATTTATTCCGTATCCATTTGATAAAAACGTATCTGTTCCAGAATGGATTGATGCAAATAATATTGAGACAGTATTTTATCAAGCGCTTGCGTTTATCATATTGTTTATTATCACTAAAATTGCACTTTCATTACTTGGTAATTTGTTAAATATGTTTGCAGAAATACCGGTTTTAAAGCAAGTAAATGCGTTTGCGGGGGCAATCCTCGGATTTTTAGAAGTATATATTATTTTGTTTGTCTTAATTATCATTGGAAATATTCTTCCGATTGAACAAGTACAAACACCATTACAAAAATCATCAATTAGCAAAATAATTGTAGACGATACACCGATTCTATCTGAAAAGGTGAAGGAACTATGGCAGACAGGTAGCAGAGTATAACTTCTCTTTTTTCGGAAAGAGAAGTTTTTTTCTATGAAAGAAAGGCGGGGCAATGATGAAAGTAAATAAAAAACAAGTTATCAAATTATTAGAGACAATCGGGCTTTTTATGGAACTAAAGGGTGCGAATCCATTTAAAATATCTGCATTTCGTAAAGCGGCAGCAGCATTAGAAAGTGACGATCGTAGTCTTTCTGAAATTGAAGATTTCACAAAGATTCCAGGGATCGGAAAAGGAACAGCAGCCGTTATTCAAGAATATATAGAATCGGGAACATCTGAAGTATTGCAAGAACTTGAGAAAGAAGTACCTAGTAGCTTATTGCCGTTATTAAAACTACCAGGACTTGGTGGTAAAAAGGTGGCTAAGTTATATAAAGAACTTGGTGTTGTTGATATGGAATCGCTAAAAGCTGTTTGTGAGGAAAATAAAGTACAGGCTTTAGCAGGTTTCGGTAAGAAGACAGAAGAGAAAATATTAGAAGCAATCGATCAAGTAGGCTCTCGTCCAGAGCGTTTACCAATTGCGATGGTATTGCCTATTGCCGGGGAAATAGAGGAGAAATTGTCGAATGTTGCTGAAGTCATTCGTTTCTCTCGCGCTGGTAGCTTACGCCGTGTTCGTGAGACAGTGAAAGATTTAGATTTTATCATTGCAACGACAGAACCAGCAGCGGTACGTGAGCATTTACTACAATTCGATAATATGATTGAAGTAATCGCGAGTGGAGATACGAAAGTTTCTGTCCGTCTTCAATATGAATATGATATTTCAATTGATTTTCGTTTAGTAAAACCAGAAGAGTTTATTACAACTCTTCACCATTTCACAGGATCAAAGGACCATAACGTAAAAATGCGTCAAATCGCAAAAGATAAAGGCGAGAAAATTAGTGAGTACGGTGTAGAGAACTTGGAAACAGGTGAAGTGAAAACATTTGAGACTGAAGAAGACTTCTTCGCTCATTTCGGTCTGCCATTTATTCCGCCAGAAGTGCGTGAAGATGGAAAAGAAATTGAATTAATTAAAGAGTATCCAAACTTAATTCAGTTTTCCGATATACAAGGTGATTTACATATGCATACAACTTGGAGTGACGGTGCTTTTTCTATTGAAGAAATGGTACAAGCGTGCCGTGCTCGTGGATACAAGTTTATGGCGATTACTGATCACTCGCAATACTTGAAAGTAGCGAATGGTTTAACGAAAGAGCGTCTTCGTGAGCAAGCGAAAGAAATTGAACGTATGAATGAAAAGTATCCAGACATTACAATTTTACGCGGAATTGAAATGGACATTTTACCAGATGCCTCGCTTGATTTTGATGATGAAGTATTAGAAGAATTAGACTATGTCATTGGAGCGATTCACTCTAGCTTCTCACAAGACCGTGAAACGATTATGAAACGTCTGCGTACTGCACTTGAGAATAAACATGTCACAATGATTGCCCATCCGACAGGACGTCTTCTCGGGCGCCGTGAGGGTTATGATGTAGATACAGATTTATTAATTAAACTCGCAAAAGAGACAAATACAGTTTTAGAATTAAATGCGAATCCGAACCGTCTAGATTTAAGCGCGAAATTATTAAAACAAGCACAAGATGCTGGTGTAAAAGTAGCGATTAATACGGATGCTCATACACTTGAAATGTTAGAAGATATGGAAACAGGTGTAGCTGCAGCACGTAAAGGTTGGATTCAAAAAGATAACGTGATTAACACATGGGATATTGAACGTTTATTAGACTATATTAAACGTAATAAGTAACACAAGGGGGACCTGCAACATGTTAGAAAGAACGTTGCGTGTATTAGAATACAATAAAGTAAAAGAACAATTACTTGAACATACAGCCTCTTCACTTGGCCGTGATAAAGTGAAGAATTTAGTGCCGAGCACTGATTTTGAAGAAATTGTGGAAATGCAAGATACAACGGATGAAGCAGCGAAAGTCATTCGTTTAAAAGGTAGTGCACCATTAGGTGGCATTACGGATATTCGCTCAAATGTGAAGCGTGCAAAGATTGGAAGTATGTTAAGCCCCAATGAACTACTTGATATTGCGAATACGATGTATGGTAGTCGTAATATGAAACGTTTTATTGAAGATATGGCTGATAACGGTGTCGAGCTTCCGATTTTAGAAACTCATGTCGCTCAAATTGTATCTTTATATGAGTTAGAAAAGAAAATTACAAATTGCATCGGTGATGGCGGTGAAGTAGTCGATAGCGCGAGTGATAAACTGCGTGGTATTCGTACTCAAATTCGTACTGCAGAAAGCCGTATTCGTGAAAAGTTAGAAAATATGACACGTTCTTCAAACGCGCAAAAGATGCTGTCTGACTCGATTGTAACAATTCGTAATGAACGTTACGTAATCCCAGTAAAACAAGAATACCGCGGCGTATATGGCGGTATTGTTCACGACCAATCTGCTTCTGGACAAACATTATTTATTGAACCACAAGTAATTGTAGAATTAAATAATGCACTACAAGAAGCACGTGTGAAAGAAAAACAAGAAATTGAACGCATCTTATTAATGTTAACAGAAGAAGTGGCAGTAGAAGCCGATATCGTTTTATCAAACGTAGAAGTAGTTGCAAATCTTGATTTCATCTTTGCGAAAGCTTTTTATGCGAAGCGAATTAAAGCAACGAAACCAATCGTAAATAACGAGCGTTATATGGATTTAAGACAAGCTCGTCACCCGCTAATCGATCCAGAAATTATTGTGCCAAATAACATTATGCTAGGTAAAGATTTCACAACAATTGTTATTACAGGACCGAATACAGGTGGTAAAACAGTTACGCTGAAAACGGTTGGTATTTGTGTATTAATGGCGCAATCTGGCCTTCACATTCCAGTAATGGATGAGTCAGAGATTTGTGTATTTAAAAATATCTTTGCTGATATTGGTGATGAGCAGTCGATTGAACAAAGCTTAAGTACGTTCTCCTCACATATGGTGAACATTGTAGATATTTTAGAAAAAGCTGATTTTGAAAGCTTAGTTTTATTTGATGAATTAGGTGCTGGAACAGACCCGCAAGAAGGTGCTGCACTAGCCATTTCGATTTTAGATGAAGTATGTAACCGCGGTGCTCGCGTTGTTGCTACGACGCATTACCCAGAATTAAAAGCGTACGGATATAACCGTGAGCAAGTTATTAATGCGAGTGTTGAGTTCGATGTGAACACATTAAGCCCAACGTATAAATTATTAATCGGTGTACCAGGTCGCAGTAACGCCTTTGAAATTTCGAAGCGCCTTGGATTATCTGATCGCGTTATTGACCAAGCACGTAACCACATTAGTACAGATACAAACAAAATTGAGAATATGATTGCGAAGTTAGAAGAAAGTCAAAAGAATGCAGAGCGTGACTGGAACGAAGCAGAGGCACTTCGCAAACAATCTGAGAAACTTCATCGTGAGTTGCAACGTCAAATTATTGAGTTTAACGATGAGCGTGATGAAAAACTATTAAAAGCGCAAAAAGAAGGGGAAGAAAAAGTCGAAGCTGCGAAGAAAGAAGCAGAAGGGATTATTCAAGAACTTCGTCAATTGCGTAAAGCACAGCTTGTAAATGTGAAAGACCATGAGCTTATTGAAGCGAAGAGCCGTCTAGAAGGAACAGCGCCAGAGCTTGTGAAGAAACAAAAAGTAAACGTGAAAAACACTGCGCCGAAACAACAGTTACGCGCAGGTGATGAAGTAAAAGTATTAACGTTCGGTCAAAAGGGTCAATTACTTGAAAAAGTAAGTGATACAGAGTGGAGCGTACAAATCGGTATTCTGAAGATGAAAGTAAAAGAATCTAACATGGAATACATTAACACACCGAAGCAAACAGAGAAAAAAGCAGTCGCAAGTGTGAAGGGTAGAGATTACCACGTTTCATTGGAACTTGATCTTCGCGGTGAACGTTATGAAGATGCAATGATGCGCGTTGAAAAATATTTAGACGATGCCCAGCTTGCAAGTTATCCTCGTGTATCAATCATTCACGGTAAAGGAACAGGAGCGCTTCGCCAAGGTGTACAAGATTACTTGAAGAAGCATCGCGGCGTGAAGAATTACCGTTACGGTGACATGGGCGAGGGAGGCCTAGGCGTAACAGTTGTCGAATTAAAATAGCAAACAACGAAACAAAGGGGAAACCATTATATGTTTATGGACAAACTTGCAAAAGTATTGTTAGCTTGTTGTGGAATATTTTTGGTGATTGGGGTTATTTATTTAGTTGTTTTTGCGAAGTGAAAAAGCGTCAATCGTGGCATAATGATATTGCCATAGATTGACGTTTTTATTATATATGAAAAGGAATAAAACATGAAAATCAACCAATACATAAGCGAAGCAAAATCATGCTCAAGACGTGAAACAGACCGCCTTATTAAAGCTGGACGCGTGGCTATTAATGGCGAAATATGTACGCACGGTGCACTTGTGAGCGATGGTGATGTTGTAACGATTGATGGACAGGTTATTGCGAAAGAAGAGAAAGAAAAGGTGTATATCGCATTCCATAAACCAGTCGGAATTACTTGTACAGCAGCTGATCATATTGAAGATAATATTATTGATTATATCAATTACCCAGAGCGAATCTTTCCAGTTGGGCGATTAGATAAAGCATCAGAAGGACTTATTTTATTAACGAATGATGGCGCGATTGCCAATCAAATTTTACACGGTGATCACGAACACGAGAAAGAATATGTTGTCACAGTCGATAAACCTTTTACGGACTGGTTTATTGATGAGATGTCCAGCGGTGTAAAGATTAAAGATGGTATGACGAAGCCGTGCAAAGTGACGAGAGTCGATCAATCAACATTTCGTATCGTTTTAACGCAAGGAATGAACAGGCAAATTCGTAGAATGAGTCGTGCTTTCGGATTTACTGTAATAAAGCTAAAGCGAGTGCGCATTATGAATATAGAGCTAAATGAGCTTGGAGTAGGAAAATGGCGGAACATTGCAACTGAGGAATTAGAGATATTAAAAGGGCAGTTATAGGGAGGAAAAATTTTCTCCCTATATTTTTTTGTCAGAAAAAATAAAACTATTGATTTTTTAAAAAATAGCCCATATAATAAAAAACAACAAGTTTCGACAAGATATTTTATAAAAGTAATGATGAGGACATGAGTTGTATTTTACGATTCTCAGAGAGGGGAGCCTTAGGCTGTGAGCTTCCTAATACGAAAAGACAAGCTTACCACCTCTAAACTTCAAGAGTGAACTGCATACATGATGCATTGTAATTCTTGACGGATAAAACCGTTATCAATTTACACGAGCTATAAAATGAGCTTATTTTGCTATAAATTCATTTTATTAGAATAAGGGTGGAACCACGATTTCAACACTCGTCCCTTTGTTAGGGACGGGTGTTTTTTGCGTTCTTTTACGGGGAAGTATGCTTGAAAGAGGATATGTGACGGATTTAAAATCAGAATATTTTGTCAATTAATTATTTTAGGAGGTTAGTAGAAATGAAATCATCTTTAAAGTTTTCAGAGATGTTTGCAATAAGTTTAATGTTATTTGCACTGTTTTTTGGTGCAGGCAATATGATTTTTCCACCAGCGTTAGGGCAAGGTGCTGGAACGGACGTATGGATCGCGCTGTTTGGTTTTATCGTAACAGGGGTTGGACTACCTTTATTAGGAGTAATTGTTATAGCTTTAAAGGGAGATATTAATGAGCTAGCAGGACGTGTACATCCTATATTCGCACTTGTTTTTATCACTGCAATTTATTTATGTTTAGGCGTATTCGTAAGTGTGCCGCGTACAGGAACAGTAGCTTATGAGATGAGTGTTGCACCGTTTTTACCAAGTGAGATAGCTGGTCAGTCATATCCACTTGTTATCTTTACACTTATTTTCTTTGCAGTCACTTTCTATTTAGCTTTAAATCCTTCGAAATTAGTGGGGCGTATTGGTAAAGTACTAACTCCAATATTATTAGCAGTTATTGCAATTATCGTAGGTAAAGCACTTATTACACCAATTGGAGAATTTGGTGCACCGACAGAAGCGTATAGTGCTCCTCTCTTCAAAGGATTTATTGATGGATATTTAACTTTAGATGGACTTGCAGCACTTGTTTTCGGAAATGTTGTAATTCATGCGTTAAAAGAAAAAGGCATTACAAATAAAAATAGTATTGCAAAAGTAACAATCTTTGCAGGATTTATTGCAGCACTTGGTTTACTACTTGTATATTTAGCGCTTGCGTATCTTGGAGCTTCTAGTGTATCGCTTGGAATGGGCGCAAACGGAGGAATTATTTTAACAAATGTCGTGAATCATTTATTTGGTAGCTACGGAACTTTATTACTAGGGATCGCAATTACAGCAGCATGTTTAACAACTTCTGTAGGTATTGTTGCAGCTTGTGGTGATTACTTCTCTTCCTTATTACCAAAGCTTTCTTATCAAAAAGTCGTTTTCATTTTCTGTGTATTAGCATTTATGGTAGCAAACCTTGGGTTAACTCAGTTAAATGCATTAGCATTACCAATCTTAATCGCCATTTATCCAATTGGAATCGTACTTATCGTATTATCACTTGTTGAAAACTACGTTCGTCTTCCATTAGCGATGTATGTGGGCGGGATTGTAGGAGCATTTGCAATAAGTTTCTTTGATGGGTTACACAATGCAAACCTTCAAATTGCAGCGCTAGCACCTATTTTAGATAAGATTCCATTATATAGTGTAGGAATTGGTTGGTTAGTTCCAGGCATAATCGGTATAGGATTTGGTTATATAGTTTCTAAGTTTCAAAAGCAGGAAATTGCTGTAGAAAAATAGGGAAAAGAGGCTTTCTATAATAGAAAGTCTCTTTTTTTGTAGAAAAAGCCACATATAGAGAAATTCAGATATTAAAAATTTTATACGTAATATAGTTGACAAAAAAATTATGAGTAGGCTAAGATTGACTTAGTTGTGGAAATATTGGAAGGGAAGTGAGGGAAAAGGGTTTTCTATAACTAAAGTGTTGTTAGGGGGAAGAGGTGAAAGAAGAGGAGAAGAGATAGTTTATTTTTTTTGATTTATATTGAGAATGATAATCAATAAATAAGTTTTGAAATTTTTTCTCAGTTTCTATGCCTTCATATAAGGAATAGGGTGAGATATTATTTTTAACATTCAATGAGAATGATAATCAATAATACTTATATTACATAAAAGAATGCTAATTAAATAATAGGTAGAAGAGATTATTTTTTTCTTGTAAATTGAGAATAATTATCATTTTCAAAAAGTGAAGTGAAAGATAACAAAGGAGGAAACAAGAAAAATGAAAAAGGTTTCTGTATTACCCGCTTTTATTATAACGTTCGTATGTATGCTAGCTTTTCTTGTAATGCCATACGGGAATGCTTCAGCAAAACTAGCTGATGGTACTTACGATATTAATTACGTAATTCAAAAAGCGGAAAATGATTCAGCTTCAATGGCAAATGACTATTTTGAAAAGCCAGCAAAATTAATAGTGAAAAACGGTGAGATGAGAGTACAAGTTCCGATGAATCATAGTGCTTGGATTACAGAATTTAAAGCACCAGAGAACGGGAATTTTGTTGATGCGAAAGTTGTTAGTAAAGATGAATCGGCAGATAAAAGAACAGTAGAGTTTAAAGTAGATGATTTATCCAAACCAGCAGCTGTAAAAATTCATGTTGTTGTACCAAATGCAAACTATGACCACCACTACACAATTCGTTTTGCTTTTGATGCAAATGTAAAAGCTGTAGGTGGCGATAACGGCGTAGCTGCTACAACAAAAAATAATGATCAAGCGAAAACAGATACACAAGTAAAAGAAGAGAAAACAAAAGTAGAGAGTAAGGAAACAGCTAAAGAAGCGAACAAAGAAACAAAAAATGAAAATGGAAAAGCTGAAAAAACAGATAACCCAAAAACAGGCGATGAAGCACGTATTGGATTGTTTGCAGCGTTAATTCTTATTTCAGGTGCTTTCTTAATTCGTAAAGTGAAATTGAGTAAATAAATCTTTTGAAGGGTGATGAATATATGTTTAAACAATTTAAAATGATTATTGCCGTATTTGCTGTTTTATTTACATTTATCGCAACACTAGGTTTACAAGATGCAAAGGCTGCTACAAAACTAGCTGATGGAAAATATAATATTGCTTTTACTGTATGGAAAGGCGATAAAGACGAATCGTCTAGAATGAATAGTTATTTTGAAAGCCCAGCAACATTAACAGTTAAAAATGGAAAACAATATGTTTCATTTAAAGTGAAAGATAGTGCTTCTATTAAAAGTTTCCAAGTAGAAAAAGATGGTCAATTTGTAGAAACAACCGTGTTAAGTGAAAACAAAAAAGATAATACTAGAGTTGTAGAATTTGAAGTTGCTGACTTGTCAAAAAAACTAAATGGCAAGGTGAAAATTAATATTCCAATTATTAATTATAATGCTTCGTATGATATTCGCTTTGTATTTGATGGGAACAGTATTAAATAATTTTCAAAAGGGAGAGTCGTTCCATTGAACAGGTATACAAAAATTATTGTTGCTATGTTTTTAATGATATTTACATTCGTATCAACATTACAACCACTTGCAGTTCAAGCAGCTACCAAGTTGGCTGACGGTGAATATTCAATTGGCTTCAAAGTTTTAAAAGATACATCAGATGAAGAATCGATGATGAATCAATATTCAGTAAGCCCGGGAACTTTAAAAGTGAAGGATGGGAAAAAGAAAGTATCCTTTACATTAACGAATAGTTCATGGATTACGAAGTTTGAAACAGAAAAAGCAGGTAAGCTAGTTGCGACAAATGTAATTAGTGAAGATAAAGAAAAAGACACAAGAGTAGTAGAATTTGATGTAGAAGATGTAGAGAAGGTATTAAATGCAAAAGTAAAAGTAGATATTGATTTTTTAAATTATCATCATGAGTACGACGTTCGTATTGCATTTGATCAAAATAGCATTACACCAATTCATGTAGAAAAACCAAATGAAAAAGAGGACCCAGCTAATAAGCCAAATCCAAATGAAACTACCGATCCAGGTCAGAAGCCCGACCAAAAGCCTGACCCAGATCAACAACCAAATTCTAACACAATTACAGATGGTGCGTACAGCATTCCATTTAAAGTATTAAAAAATCAAACAGATGAAGAATCTAAGATGAATACTTACATGGTAAATCCAGGAGTATTAAAAGTAGAAAACGGTAAGAAAAAAGCAATTGTAACACTAAAAAGTAGCTCATTAATTAAAAATTTCCAAACGGAAAAAGATGGCGCATTTGTTGATGCAAAAGTAGTGAGTGAGGATAAGGAAAAAGATACAAGAGTAGTAGAGTTTGAAGTAAACGATTTATCTAAAAAACTAAATACAAAAGTATTTATCGAAATGGCATCAAGAAATTATAAGCAAACGCATGATGTACAACTTTTATTTGAACAAGATAAACTTGAACAAATTAAAAATGAAGAGAAACAACCAGAAGTAGAAAAACCGGAAGCAGAAAAACCAGAAGTAGAAAAACCAGAAGTAGAAAAACCAGAAGCAGAAAAACCAGAAGTAGAAAAACCAGAAGTAGAAAAACCGGAAGTAGAAAAACCAGAAGCAGAAAAACCAGAAGTAGAAAAACCGGAAGCAGAAAAACCAGATGAAAATAAAAAACCAGATGCTGAAACAATTAAAGATGGTGAATACAGCATCAATTTTAAAGCATTAAAAGATCAAACAGACGAAATTTCAATGATGAACACATATACAAAAAGTCCAGGTGTGCTAAAAGTAAAAGATGGTAAGAAGTATGTATCATTTACGTTAACGAACAGTTCTTGGATTACAAAATTTGAATTTGAGAAAAATGGTTCGTTTGTTGATGCGAAAGTAATAAGTGAAGATAAAAAAGCTGATACACGCGTAGTGGAAGTAGAAGTACCAGATTTATCGAAAAAGTTAAATGCAAAAGTAAAAGTAGATATCGATTCAATGAATTATCACCATTTTTACGATATTCAATTTGCATTTGATAAAGGTAGCATTAAGCCGTTAGACAACCAAGGTGGAAATAACAACCAAGGTGGAAACGACAACCAAGGCGGAAACGACAACCAAGGTGGAAATAACAACCAAGGTGGAAACGACAACCAAGGAGGAAACGACAACCAAGGCGGAAATAACAACCAAGGTGGAAACAACAACCAAGATAATAACACAACAATTGATCCAAAAGCTCTTAAAGATGGTGAATACAGCATTGGCTTTAAAGTGTTAAAAGATCAAACAGATGAAATCTCAATGATGAACACATACACAAAAAGCCCAGGTGTATTAAAAGTAAAAGATGGTAAGAAATACGTATCGTTTACATTAACAAATAGTACATGGATTACGAAATTTGAATTTGAGAAGAATGGTTCTTTCGTTAATGCAAAAGTGTTAAGTGAAAATAAAGAACAAAATACAAGAGTAGTAGAAGTAGAAGTAAACGATTTGTCTAAAAAATTAAATGCAAAAGTAAAAGTAGATATTGATTCAATGAATTATCACCATTTCTACGATGTTCAATTTGTATTTGATCAAGACAGTATTAAAGCTTTAGGGAACCAAGGAGGAAACGACAACCAAGGCGAGAATGACAACCAAGGAGGAAACGACAACCAAGGCGGGAATGACAACCAAGGTGGAAACAACAACCAAGGTGGAAATAATAACCCGAAAGTAATAGTTGATCCGACAAATTTAGTAGATGGCCAATATGATATTACATTTAAAGTATTAAAAGATAAAACAGATGAGATTTCAAAGATGAATGACTATGTTGTAAATCCAGCGAAATTAATCGTAAAAGATGGTAAAAAATACATTGAGATGACGCTGAAAAATAGTGCGTGGATTACGAAATTCCAAACGGAAAACAAGGAACTATTCGCTGATGCGAAAGTAGTAAGCGAAGATAAAAATGCAAATACGCGAGTAGTACAGTTTGAAGTAGAAGATCTATTTAAAAAATTAAACGCAAAAGTAAAGGTAGACATCGATGAGATGAACTACCATCATTTCTACGATGTACAAATTCAATTTGATACAAATAATATCGGCGCGTTAGGAACTATTAAAGAGGAACCGAAAAATGAACCGAAAAATCCAGTGACTACACCGAAAGTAGATAATGTAAAAACAGTAGGTACTCCTGATTTTAACCGAAATGCAGATGGTCAGAAGAAAAAAGAAGATACAAAAAATGATTCGAAAAAAGAGAAAAACTCAAAAACTGCAGATACAGCACAACTTGGTTTATACATGGTGTTACTGCTAGGTTCACTTGCTTTACTAGTTCGTAAATATAGAGCAGGTAGATTGTAATTTTTGGAGTCTTGATGCATGTTCGCGTGCATCAAGACTTGTTTCATATTGTATGGAAGGGAGTGGTGATTGAGAGTGAAGAAAATCGTAAGTGTACTAATGGCTATCATTTTGTTAATGAGTATAGCCGGGTGCTCATCACCAAAAAAAGAAACAGCAAAGCAGGTAAAGAGTGAGAGTAAGGAGCGCGTTGTTGCAACAACAGTGGCTGTTACTGAAATTATGGATGCGTTAGAAGTAGATTTAGTCGGCGTTCCAACAAGTTCTAAAACTTTACCGAAGCGATATAAAGGTTTACCTGAAGTTGGGAATCCAATGAGTCCAGATATGGAAAAGGTAAAGTCATTAAAGCCTTCAGAAGTGTTATCTGTGACAACACTTGAATATGAATTAAAGCCAGTTATTGATGGTGTGGGTATGAAAGCAAACTTTTTAGATTTAACGAGTTTAAAAAATATGCAAAGTTCTATTAGCGATTTAGGTAAGAAATATGGACGTGAAAAGCAGGCTGAAGCAGTAGTAACTAAGTTAGATAAAAAGGTTGCTAGCATTCAAAAGGAAGTAAAAGGAAAGAAAGAACCGACAGTGCTTATATTATTAGGTGTGCCGGGCAGTTATTTAGTAGCAACAGAGCATTCTTATATTGGAGATTTAGTGAAACAACTAGGTGGTAAAAATATTGTGCAAGGTGAACAAGTAGAATATTTAGCTTCTAATACAGAGTATTTAAAGAAAGCTGATCCAGATATTATTTTACGAGCAGCTCATGGTATGCCTGATGAAGTTGTAAAAATGTTTGATAAAGAATTTAAAACAAATGACATTTGGAAACACTTTGCTGCGGTTAAAAATAACCGTGTATACGATTTAGAAGAGCGTTTATTTGGAACGACAGGCAATTTAGCAGCAATTGAAGCGTTAGATGAATTGAAAAAAATGATGTATCCGTGATGCATTTTAATATAAAGGAAGAGCAGAATGAATAAAAAAACTTGGAGTTTCCTCATTGTTACTGCATTGCTCATTGTTATGACATCATTGTCAGCGATGAAAGGGAGTTTAGAAGTAGGTATTGTTGAACTTGTGCAAGGGATATTTACAGGTGGGAATGAAGATGTTGAAGTCATTAAAGATTTACGTTTCCCGCGTATTATTATTGCGCTGTTCACTGGAGCGGCTCTTGCTGTTTCAGGGGTGCTTTTTCAAGCTGTTATGAAGAATCCACTCGCTGATGCTGGGGTAATCGGTATATCTTCAGGAGCTAGTTTTATGACACTCGTTATTATTACGTTGTTCCCGCAATTCTTTTTCTGGACACCCGTATTCGCCTTTTTAGGTGGTGCGTTTGCGTGTTATCTCGTTTATTCGTTTTCATGGAAGTCAGGGTTAAGCCCGCTTCGCATTATTTTAATTGGTATTGCCATTAATGCGATGTTTACTGGATTAAATGAATCATTCGTTACGATTTGTGGGTATTTTATTAAGAGTATTAAGCAAACGACGACTTCTAACATAACAATGAAGACGTGGGGCGATGTAGAAATAATGGTGACTTATGGAACGATTGGTCTTATTCTTGCTCTGTTCGTAGGAGCTTGGTGTAACTTATTATCGCTACAAGATAAGACTGCGAAAAACTTAGGCTTGCACGTGACGAGAGTTCGTCTTATTATTTCTGCCATTGCAGTACTCTTAGCGGCAGTATCAACAGCGATTGCAGGTGTTATTGCTTTTGTAGGATTACTAGTTCCGCATATTTCAAGACAATTAGTCGGTTCAGACCATAAAGTATTAATTCCATTTTCTGCTCTTGCAGGCGCGTTATTAATTTTGACGGCGGATACGATTGGAAGGTTAATTGTGCCACCTAACGAAATTCCAGCAGCAACAATTATGGCGGTTATTGGTGGTCCATTCTTAATATTCTTGCTTAGAAAGAGTGATAAAGTTCATGGAAATTAAAAATGTAACCTTTTCATACGATAACGTAACAAATCGTTTAAAGTCTGTTAGTAGTGAAATAGAAATTGGGAAAATTACAATAATCATTGGCCCGAATGGATGCGGGAAATCAACATTACTTAGTGTCATGTCTAGAAATCACGTTCCTAGCAGTGGAGAAGTAATACTTGATGGGAAAGCGATTAGTGAATATAAACCGAAAGAGTTTGCTAGAAAGCTAGCAGTTGTCCATCAACAAAATGAGGCTCCAGCAGATATTACAGTGGAAAAGCTAATAAGCTTTGGGCGTATGCCATATAAAAATATTTTCTCTCCGCAAACAGATGAAGATAGAGAAGCGATAGAGCGCGCACTAGTATGTACGAATTTACAAAGTAAGCGTGATAAGCCAATCTATGCTTTATCTGGTGGAGAGAGGCAGCGAGTTTGGATTGCAATGACATTAGCTCAAAATACACCAATGCTTTTCTTAGATGAACCGACAACATATTTAGATATTTACTATCAGCTAGAAATATTAGAGTTAGTGAAAGAGTTAAATGAAGTGTATGGGCTAACGATTGTAATGGTATTACATGATATTAATCAAGCCATTCGTTATAGCGACCATATTATCGTTATGAAAGATGGAAAGATCATTACGAAAGGTAATCCTAATGATGTAATAACAGAAGAAATGGTTAAAGCAATATATGGTGTAGATGTCATTGTAAAGCAGGATGAAGATACCGGATTGTACATGGTACCTATGGGAATCTAAAGGCTGAGCATAATCCGTTTTGAGGTGATAATTTGAATAGTAAGAAAGGACGGAAAAAGAATTCTTTTTTTCAACGTATACTTACAATTGTGTTTTTAGGAATCTTTTTCTATTCAATGTATGAGTTGGGCGGGATTTTCATGGATTATTATGAAAATCGTAAAGTAATGGCTGAGGCACAACATATTTATAAAAGAAGTCCAATGGAAGAAAAATCAGAAGATGGAGAGGTACGTAAACAGTTTCAGGATCTCCAGAAAATTAATCCAGAGATAGTCGGATGGATTACGATGGATGATACACAAATTAATTATCCAATCGTTCAAGCAAAAGATAATGATTACTATTTATTTCGTAATTATAAAGGTGAAGATATGAGAGCGGGCAGCATTTTTATGGACCATCGTAATGATGTGAAATCTCGAAATCGCAATACGATTTTATATGGTCATCGTATGAAAGACGGTTCTATGTTTGGTAGTTTAAAAAAGATGTTGGACGAAGACTTTTTCATGTCCCATCGTAAATTATATTACGATACATTATTTGAAGGATACGACGTTGAAGTTTTTTCAGTATACACGACAACAACGGACTTTTATTACATTGAAACGGATTTTGAAAATGATGCAGCATATACATCGTTCTTAAAGGAAATTCAAGAAAAATCACTGTACAAAACGGATACGGAATTGACGGCTAATGATGAAATTGTAACACTTTCTACTTGTGACTATGCGCTTGATCCAGAGGCTGGAAGGCTAGTTGTACACGCAAAATTAGTAAAAAGAAATTAAAGAAAAAAGTATAGAATATGAGAAGTGATAGATAACGCTTCTCATATTCTATACTAAAAAAAAGAACTGTTTTTACTGTGCTGCAGCCATTGGCATACGTACAACTTTTACATCATAGTAAGCAATTTTATTATCAAGAATATATTCTGGCATCCCGCCTTGATGTGAGTGAGCATCTTTAAATGCGGCGCTCTTTGTCCAACCTTGGAAATCTTCTTTTGCATTCCAGCGAGTGCTAATTGTTACTTCATCATAATCAACTGTATTTTGCGTTAAAAGAACTTCTAGACCTAAAAAGCCTGGCATCGTTTCAACTTTACCTACTTTATTAAAACGCTCAATTAATTTATGTCCATTTCCCTTTGTAATTTTAGCTGTATTTGTAACAATAATCATGTTTATTCCTCCTATAAATGTAGCTATATTTTCAAGAACTCATATACATTAAATGATAATGAAAATCATTATCAATGTCAATGGTAAATGTGAAATATATAATTTTTTCTATTATTTTGGACAGTGAGAGTTCCATTTCAAAACGTAGTAAATATGTGGCGGTTAAGTGTGAGAATGAGCGAGTTGTACTAGCAAAGCAATAATATGGTATAGTGAAACGAGGCTGTTTTTTCAGGCTCGTTTTTTAAATGCTTCCTATAGAGAAAGCATGCAAATGGAAAGGAAGTTATTATATGCGATCAGAAGTAACTATAAAAATAAAACCGAAATTTATAAAAGAAATTAAAAGTGGATATCCACTTATTTTAAAAGATGCAATTCAAAATTTAAACGATGTTCGTGAAGAAGGGACAATCATCAAAGTAGTAGATGAGAAGAACAACTTTGTCGGAAAAGGTTATTATGGAAAACAAAATAAAGGATACGGCTGGATTTTAACGAGAAAAGAGAGTGAACAAATTAATCAATCTTTCTTTGAAAGTAAAATCAAATCTGCCTTACATAAACGAAAACAATTTTATAAATCAAGTGATACGACAGCATTCCGTGTGGTGAATGGTGAAGGTGATGGTCTTGGTGGATTAATTATCGATTACTATGACGGCTACTACGTAGTAAGTTGGTATAGTGAAGGGATTTACACTTTCAGAGATGAGATTATAGCAGCTCTTCAAAAAGTAGCAAACTTTAAAGGCATTTATGAGAAAAAGCGTTTTGATACGAAAGGGAAATACATTGAAGGTGATGATTTCGTAGCAGGAGAGCGCGGTGAGTTCCCGCTTATCGTAAAAGAGAATGGTGTGAACTTCGCTGTATATTTAAATGACGGAGCGATGGTTGGTGTATTTTTAGATCAGCGTAACGTGCGAAAACAAATTCGTGATAAATATGCAAAGGGAAGAACCGTGTTGAATATGTTCTCTTATACAGGTGCTTTCTCTGTATTTGCAGCGCTTGGCGGAGCGAGCAAAACGACGAGTGTGGATCTTGCAAATCGTAGTTTAAGTAAAACGATTGAGCAGTTTAGTGTAAATGAAGTTGATTATGAAGCACAAGATATTATTGTAGAAGATGTCTTTCTGTACTTCAAATATGCAGCGAAGAAAAAGATGAAATTTGATATGGTCGTACTTGATCCTCCAAGCTTTGCACGCTCAAAGAAATATACATTTAGTGCAGCGAAAGATTATAAAAATTTATTAAAAGAAACAATTGCTATTACAGAAAATAACGGGATTATCGTTGCTTCTACAAATTGTAGTGCGTTCGATATGAAAAAGTTTAAAGGCTTTATCGATACGGCATTTAAAGAAATGAATGGCAAATATAAAATATTAGAAGAACATTCTTTACCAGAAGATTTCCGTACCATTGATCAATTTAAAGAAGGAGACTATTTAAAAGTAGTTTTCATCGAGAAAATTAAAGGGTAATAAAGAAAAGGAGCTCGAGTTTACTTGAGCTCCTTTTCTTATTGAACGATATTTTGTACTCTACCGACTTGCCCGTCTTGCAATCGTACTTTAATGCCATGCGGATGGGAAGGGGAGTTTGTTAAAATATCTTTTACAATTCCACGTGTTAATTTGCCGGTGCGTTGATCTTGTTTTAATACAATATCAACTTCAAGGCCGGGTGCGATATTAGAACGTTTTTGTCCGTTCATTTATACACCTGTACGTCTACGTTGGTTGTTTGTTTTCTTCGTTTGTTGGTTTTGTAATTTTTTTGTTTCTTGGCTTTGGTTTTTGGCATTCTGACCATTACCGTTACCTTGCTTTTTCTTTGCAAGTTGTTCGCGCATTAAATCAGCTAAGCTTACTTTTTTGTTTTCTGACATGATAAGTCTCCTTTATATAAAGTTAATTATGAACTATCGTAGTAAATTTCATCATATCATTGTTATGGAAGGAAGGGAAGTTGGTTTGAAAATTCATATTATTCTTCACAGTGTTCATTCGTTACGATACAATTAGCATGTTAATGTTTGTAAAAAGGGGATAGACATATGTCACATCATATTTTATTAGTGGAAGATGATATTTCAATTCAAGAGATGGTGGAAAAGTATTTAATAAAAGAGGGCTTTCAAGTTACAATCGCGTCTGATGGAGAGGAAGGCGTGAACACATATTTAAAAGGTTCATTTGATTTGATTATCCTCGACATTATGATGCCGAAGCTAGATGGATTAGAGGTTGTACGTATTATTCGTGAAAAAAGTGCAGTTCCGATTTTAATGATGTCGGCAAAAGATACAGATGTTGATAAAGCTGTTGGATTAGGACTTGGAGCAGATGATTACATTTGTAAGCCGTTTTCTATGATTGAATTGGCTGCACGTGTAAAAGCAGGTATTCGGAGGTCTACGAAATACTCGGCTACAGAAACAATAGAAAAAATGATTCAAATTGGTGATTTAACAATTGATCCAATTAATTTTACAGTTGAAAAAAACGGGAAGCCTCTCAAACTCACTTTAAAAGAATTTGAGATTTTAAAGCTATTCGTAAAGAACCAAAATCGTGTATTTACAAAAGCGCAAATATATACGTTAGTTTGGAATGAAGAGTATTACGGTGACGATAACGTTATTAATGTTCATATGAGAAGATTGCGTGAGAAAATCGAAAGTGATCCATCTAATCCAGAATATATTAAAACGTTATGGGGCATCGGCTATAAGTTGGAAGTGATGTAATATGGTCAATTTGTTAATAGGTATTATTTTTATATTGTTATGTGTTATTTATATGCAATATAGAATGAGAAAAAATAGTAGTAAAAATTTACGATACACATATGAAAAGTTAGAAAGTATTGTAAATGACAAAACAGGCGAGACGTTACTCGTTATGACAGATGATCTAGAATTGCAAAAATTATTAGTGGCAATTAATCAATTATTAGATGCAAAACAGAAAACGAATGCAGATCATGCAAAAGTAGAAATTTCGATGAGAAAAATGCTTTCAAATATTTCGCATGACTTGAAAACACCACTAACAGTTATTCTTGGATATACAGAAATGTTAAATAAGGATAAAACGATAAGTAAAGAAGAACAGCAAATATTACTTGAAAAAGTGCATACGAAAACACTAGAAGTGATGGAGTTAATTCATAAGTTTTTTGACTTGGCAAAATTAGAATCTGGTGACAAAGCAATTGAAATGACAAAAGTAAATATGAATGAAGTTTGCCGCGAGAAGATTTTATCTTTTTATGATTTAGTGACGACGAAAGGTTTTCAGGTTCATATTGATATACCAGAAAGAAATATATACGCACTTGGAAATGTAGAAGTATTAGGTAGGGTATTGAATAATTTAATATCAAATGCGATTACATATGGAGACGATGGAAAGGCACTTGGTATGACGTTAAGAGATGATGAAACGAGTGTGTATATAGACGTATGGGATAAAGGAAAAGGGATTGATGAATCTCATATTGATAAAGTATTTGAGCGTATGTACACACTTGAAGATTCAAGAAATAGATTGTACCAAGGAAGCGGTCTAGGATTAACGATTACGAAACGGCTTGTGGAAGCGATGGACGGAAAAATTCACCTCTCTAGTAAACCGTATGAAAAAACAATTTTTACAATTGTATTAACAAAGATGCAATTTTAGCTTGTAGAGCAGTAGATTCTACAAGCTTTTTTTCAGCGTAAGGAATTTGTAAGAAACGGGTAAGAAAAAAGAGATTTCCGTTGTCTATTATAGAAATATAGAGTATTGCGAAAGGGGAAAGTAACATGACATATATATTAAAAACAAACCAGTTAACGAAAGTGTTTAAAGGGAAAGAAGTTATTTCCGGTGTTAACATGCATGTGAAAAAAGGAGAAATTTACGGTTTTTTAGGACCAAACGGTGCTGGTAAAACAACGATTATGAAAATGATTACAAATTTAATAAAACCGACGAGTGGTGATATTGAAATCTTCGGTGAGAAATTAACAGATACATCTTATGAAGTACTAAAAAGAATGGGGACAATTATTGAATACCCAATCTTTTATGATAAATTAACGGCGAAAGAAAACTTAGACCTGCATTGTGAATATATGGGCTACTACGATAAAAATGCAATTGACCATGCTTTACATTTAGTGAAACTAAAAGGGATAGATAATAAAAAAGTAAAAGATTTTTCATTAGGAATGAAACAACGACTCGGTATTGCAAGGGCAATCGTGACAAAGCCAGAATTGCTCATTTTAGATGAACCAATTAACGGTTTAGATCCAATTGGTATTAAAGAGTTACGAGAGTTATTTAAAATGCTCTGCAAAGAATATGGCATTACATTATTAGTTTCTAGTCATATTTTAGGTGAGATGGAACTAATGGCGGATACAATTGGTGTTATTCAAAATGGAAAACTAATAAAAGAAGTTTCAATGAAGAGTATTAACGGAAAACAAACAGAGTACATTGAAATCACTGTTCCTGATGTGAAACGTGCAGTTTATATTTTAGAAGATAAACTTGGTATAAAAAACTACAAAATAATGAGTGGAACCATGATTCGTGTGTATGATACGTCAGCGTCTCAGCAGGCCATTTCAAAAGCACTTATTATGAACGATGTGGAAATTGAAAGTATTAATAAGAAACATAGTTCCTTAGAAGAATATTTCTTAAATGTAATGGATGGAGAAGGGATTCATGCTTAATGGACTGTGGCTGAATCTGGTAAGTGGATTTATCGTAATGCTAATAAGTGGAATTTTATATTATAGAAAACCAGAGCGGAAATGGTTGTTGATTCTACTAGTGATAGGAATGTTAAGCTTCGTTACTGCTGGAATTAGAATGTTAGCAGCGTAGAGACAGGTATATAAAGAATGGAGGCGTAATTTATATGTTTAAATTAATGAAGCTCGAATGGAAGAAACATAAATTATCTAGTTACTTTAAAGGGGTAGCAATTTGTATTATAGCAATTTTTGCGGCGGTAAGTCTTATGGCATGGGGATCTAAGGTAGAGGATGATTTGATGTTCTCTAGCTATATGGAATACATGTCTTTAGCAAATATTCTTATTAGAATTACATTTATTATTTTTGCATCGGTTATTTTATCACGTTTAGTGATTGATGAATACAAGAACAAAACAATACAGCTACTATTTATGTATCCACTGCAAAGGAAAATGCTAATGAGTGCGAAATTAACAATTGTTTTTTGTTTTTGTTTTGTGAGCACGATTATCGCTACTTTCATTATTAGTTTGCTCATATTCTGTATGAATCCAATAATGGGACTACTTGAAACGCCTGTTACGATGGGGGAAATAATAGCTATCGTTCCAGCTACTATTATAAGTGCATTTATGATATCTGGTATTAGTTTAATTCCTTTATTTTTTGGAATGAGAAAGAAATCAACACCGACAACGATTACTTCTGCAGTAATAATTGGGATGATGATGAACAGTAACGTTGGTCCTGGAAATGGTCAAGTAAGTATGTTTGATTTTATAGCTATCCCAATAGTGCTCTGTTTATTAGGAATTTTCATTAGCTATCTATCGTTTCGTAAAATTGACAAGATAGATGTGGCGTGAAGTAAGCCTAAAACAAAAAACGAACTGGGGTATGAATGGTGAAAAAAATAATAGTAATTGCAATATTATTCATTACAATTGCTAGTGCGGTTTTTGGTTTCAAGGTATTTCAGGGGAAAGATTTTAAGAAAGAAAAGTCTTTTGATATAAATAATATAAAAGCAATAGAAGTAGACAATGAAAATTGGAATCTTGAGTTTAAAAGTACAGACGCTAATAAAATAGTAATTTCTGCTCAAGGTGAACAAGCAGATAAAGAGATAGATCCTGTCAAAATAGAAAATGACGAAAATAAAATTGTGATTAAGCAAAAACAAAAGATGAACAGATTTTTTTATGGTTTTACGTTTAGAAAGAAAAATAGTATATGTATAGCTATTCCGAAGAAAGAGATAGATAAAATTGTATTAAATAATAAATCGGGTGATGTGAAAATAAACGATATAGTAGTAAAAAGCATCGTGACAAAAGGCAAATCTGGAGATGGAATGATTACAGGACTATCGGCAGAGAAGGGTGAATTTACATCCGAAAGCGGAGATTTAATGTTAAAAGATAGTTCATTACAAGAAGTAAATATAACTTCCACTACTGGTGATAATTACGTGAAAAATGTAAAAAACGAAAATATGAACATCACTTCAACATCTGGGGAAGTATTACTGAAAGGTATGACAGAAGGAAAATCATTATTTGTAGAAACAAAATCAGGGGATATTGGCGTACGGTATAAAGTTGTCCCGGCATCATTGAAGCTTATGGCTAAAAGTAATTTGACTGACGTAATAGTGGATTTAAAAGGACTTAAGAAAGATAAAAATACAGAAAAGATAAAAGAAGGAACTATTGGTGATGCAAAAAACGAAGTGAAGATTTTAAGTAAAACAGGGGTAATTTATATTGATTAAAGTTTAAATGAAAGGAGGACTATCATGCTACGTCTTATGAATCTAGAATTGAAGAAGTTTAAGTTTGGATGGTATGTGAGGGGAGCAGTTATTGCAAATATCATTATACTGGCATTATTAATCTTTGTTAGTTTCATTGCACAAATAGAAGGAGATCCAGAAATAAGAGATCCGCAGATGATTTTGCTAATGGCTAGCACAATAGTAAGAGCAACATTTATTATTTTTGGTAGTGTATTAATAGCAAGGTTAATAATTGGCGAATATAAAAATAAAACAATACTACTCATGTTTTCTTATCCCATTAACCGAAAGAAAATGATGGCTAGTAAGTTGGCTATTACAGCGATAGTAACATTTATAACAGTTATTGTATCTAACATTTTAGTAGTAGGAATTTTCTTTGGGATAGATAGTTATTTTTCAATTCTTCCTAATTCATTCACAGTAGATCAATTGGTGCAAGAAGGAATAAAACTAGTTCCTTTAGCCATTGCAACTGCGGGGATGAGTTTAATCCCATTATATTTCGGAATGCGTAAACGTTCAGTGCCAACTACAATTGTTTCATCTCTTATCGTTGTCTCAATTGCAATGAATACCAACCCAGAGTTTCCTACAGCAACTTTACTTCCCCTTCAACTAGCACTCGCAGCAATTGGAGTTGTGATTGCATATTACGGCATTAAAAATATAGAGAAGGAAGATATAACTGTATGATAAGAATATACAAAAAAGAGTTGGCGTTACACCAACTCTTTTTTGTATATGTACGCTTCGTTACTACTCTGTAAATTTAGAGTGTGTGCTTAAATACTTTTGCACTTCTGGAGAAATGTTAAAGTTATTAGGACTTTTATATTCGATAGTAAACTCGCCATCGGTACTTGTTTCAAAGGAGATTGCATAGCTATTCATTTTAGCATCGTAAGAAGTATTTTTGACTTCTGCATCTAGATTAAAATATTTTGTAATATACTCTTTTGAGTCCGTAATTGCTACTTGTTTTCCCCAAGGGGTACCATAATAGGTGAAATAAAGAGATACACTAATAACTCCAATAAGAGAAGTTAGTAAAATAGTTCCCATAGCTATTTTTTTATTTTTTGTATTCAATTTGGTTACTCCTCTTCGTAATATGTATTCATTTTAACCTATCTTTTCCATAAAACAACCATTAAGAAAAAATAGTTTCACATGAAACAAGTTACAGAAAAAGACAAGATATGTAAACATCTTGTCTTTTTTGTCGTTACATTTTAGGAGCTTCCATTCCAGCCGCAGCCCATTCTTCTTTTGCGGGGCCATATACGCCAGGAACTGTTAAGCCAGCTTGTCGCATTAAAACCGTCATTTGTCCGCGGTGGTGATTTTGATGATTAATGAGTGTCATTAAAAATATAGAATTCGGCATAGGGCGACCAAAGAAGTCATTAATAGTAGCTAAGTCTTTATCAGTCCATTTACTTTGAAGTGTTTCAACAAAAGCCGCGTTTACTTTACGGTATTCATCTGCAATTGTTTTTGCAGAAGTTGGAACAGGATAATCTTTCGATTCTCCTTCAAACTTTAGCCCTGTGCCAGATAGTATAACAGGAATTGCCGTCACGATGTGCCAAGCAACTCTACTTAACGTCCAATGTTCAGGTGCAATTTCCTGTGATAAAGATGCATCGGTTAATGAATCAAGCATTTTCTGAGTAGACTCTGCTTCGTATGTCCATGATTGCAAGAAGCCTTCAATTGTTTGGTACATTATTGTTATCCCCCTCTACTTATGTTCATAGATTAAGTTCGAGAAGAAATGACAAGTTCCCTTTATGTTTTAATGATGGTATCATAAAATTTTATATATAAATTTTATGATACCATTGAGTGTATATAGAATTATATTAATTTAGGGGGATATTATGAAAAGATTGATTTTAGGAATCATAATTTTATTTTTAATGGTAGGATGTAGCAATGAAACCTATAAAAAAGCAATGGATCAAGGGGAATTGGCGTTAGCGAGTAAAGAATATGACACGGCAGTAGCATCATTTGAGCTAGCATTAGAAGAGAAAAAGGATGATAAAGAAGCAAAGGTATTAAAAGACCAAACTACTAAGATGATAAGTTCGATAAAAGAGAAATCGAGTGGAAATATAGAACAAGCAATAGGTTTGTTTCAAGAAGTAGAAAAGATGAAAGATGGTTCCGCAATCCTTCAAAGTCAAGCGAAAGAACAAAAAGATTCGCTCATAGAGCATAAAGAGTTAAAAGGTCAATATATAGGTCAATTGGAAAAGGCAGAGAAGTTAAAGAATGATAAAAAGTATGAAGAGGCTAAAGGGATAGTAAATAAAATTGTTAACGATACTGGCCAAAATCAACAATTTATTTCGGAAAATCAACGGGCTGAAGAGCTGAATAAGCAAATAGATGGCTTACTAACTCAACAAGCAGAAGTTAAGAGAAAAGAGGAAGAGTTAAAAAATGAAAAGAAAAAAGAGGCTGATATTGGAAAGTTAAAGGGGTCTTGGATGTCATCAGAAAGTACAGACAGGCCAGTTGGGTTGGAAATAGAATCTATTAATAGTGAGAAAACAGGCGGAGAATTTATGGAACATAATATTTTTGGGAAAGGGACTACTATAGGAGACTTTCGAATATTAAGTGTGGACCAAGGGATTATTTCCATAGAGCTTGTATTTTTAATGGGAGAAAGAAAACAGAAGGTTGATTTGAAACTTGAGGAGAACACATTAACTGTACATCATGAGTTTATGGGAGGGACTAAATCTGTGAAATTAGTGAGATCAGAGTAATTTATCCCGCTATTCACCTGCAGTAAAATTCCCACCTCAAGATTCGGCTGGAGCAAAGAAGTTGGGTGGGAGATCCACTGCTCATAAAAGCCCAATTGGTTTGGGTTAATAATTAGTGGGGATGAAGAACCCCCCACTAATTAAAGTTTCACTTTATTTAGTATATAAAAAGGAGGCTTCTAAAACGAAGCCGTCTTTTAATTAACCTTCTTCCCACTCTTCCTCATCAACCATAAGAAATAAGGCGCTCCAAGTACAGCGACGACAAGGCCAGAAGGGATTTCTTTCGGATATGCGATTGTACGTCCAAGTAAGTCAGCAACAGAAAGAAGGATTGCTCCAAATAGTGCTGAACAAACGAATAGTCTTTGATGGTTCATACCAACAACAATTCTTGCTAAGTGAGGTGCGACAAGGCCTAAAAAGGCAATTGTACCGACAGCAGCGATATTTACTGATGCAAGTAGTGTCGCTAGCACAATTAGAGCAAGACGTGTTTTATTTACTGGTTGCCCAAGTCCAGTTGCTAGATCGTCTCCCAGTACGAGAACGTCAAGTTGTTTTATTAAGAAAAAGATAATGAATACAAGAATTAGAGATGGATATAGAATGATATTTTCTAAGTGATTCCACCCTCTTGCATACGTACTGCCAGATAACCATGTTAAAGCAGCGGCAACATTCAAATTGGCTCTAACGATAAAGATTTGAATAATTGCTGAGCCAAGTGCAGAAATACCAATCCCTATTAAAGCAAGAGCTGTGGGGCTAAACCCTGATTTCCATGAGAAGAAGAGGACAATTCCTACTGCAAGTAGTCCACCAATAAATGCACCAATTGGTAGGAAGAAACCAGGAAGTGTAGGAAAGACATACATAACAGTTAAAGCACCGACACCAGCTCCCGATGAAATACCAATAATAGAAGGATCGGCAAGTGGGTTTCGTAATATACCTTGGAAAACAAGCCCACTTATTGCAAGGCATGCACCAGCAATAGCGGCAACGAGCATTCTTGGTAATCGAAGATTCATCATCATGTTTTTGTCAAATTGTGTTAATTGACCTGATATAACATTTGTAATGCTTTCGATATAAGCGTTACTACCGATTGTAATACCAAGAGCAATCGTCACAATACAAAGTGTGATAGATATAATGATTACCTTTTTATAAGAGTAATAGCGGGAACTAGCTCCAGCTGCATTCGCACCGTTATCATTCATATATTGTTTCGACTTCATCATTCGATACACTAAGTAAATAAGCCAAGGAGATCCAATCATTGCTGTGACTGCCCCAACAGGAAGTTCTGCACCGGTTGGATCTATTAATCTACCGACAACATCTGCTCCAAGCAATAATACTGCCCCCCATAAGAAAGAAGAGAGAAGAAGAGTAAAGTGTTGACGGTATCCGATAAGGCGCATTAAATGAGGTGCAACTAAGCCGACAAATCCAATTGGTCCAACAACAGTAACAATTACTGCTGTTAAAAAGATTGCAGCAATGAAGGCGATAAGACGTGTTACTGCTATTTTTTCACCAAGAGAAACAGCAACATCATCACCAAGTAAGAGAATGTTGAGTTTACGAGATATAAATAGTAAAACTAGGAAAGAAATAATGATAAATGGAAAAGCAAATTGAACGCCATCCCAGTTATTTTGAATAAGAGATCCAGCTCCCCATAAAAATAAACCAGCTGTTTCATTTTCATAGAAAAGCTGCATCGTTCCGGTAAAGGCAGAGAGCATTAATGTAACGACCATACCAGCTAATGCCATTCTGAGTGGGGTTCCCTTTTTTCCACCAGAAATACGGTATACAAATAAAGCAGTAATAGCACCGCCGATAAATGTGAACAGAAGAGAATTAATTTGTAAACCTTTCGGTAAGAAAATTGTAGCCGCTACTAGAAAGAAATATGCGCCAGAGTGAATACCCATTGTACTGGATTCAGCAAGTGGATTTTTCGTTAACGTTTGTAAAATAACCCCTGATGCAGCAAGAGCGCCTCCAGCTAAAATGGCAATTACGGCTCTAGGTAATCGAAGCATGATTAAAGTTTGATGTTCTAGCGATTGGTTCGGTGAGATAAGAGCATCAATAATCATACTATAGGAAATATTTGCTTGACCTTGTCCGATATGAATAAAGAAAAGGAGGAGCAAGAGAGCTGCTCCTCCTCCGAATACAAGACTTGCTCGAAGTGTATGTTGTAAGCTATTCATTGTGTAATCACTTCTTCGCTGTCATTACATCTGCTACTTGTGTTGCTAAAGATGTTGCAGACTCAGGACCACCGAAAATCCAAGTGTCGCCTTTTAATTTATACATTTTGTTTTCTTTTTTGAACTTTAATTCTTCCCAAGCAGGGTTGCCTTTTAGTTGCGTGTCAAAAATGTTATCTTCATCCGCTACAATGTAAATGAAGTTTGAATCTTGTACACTTTGTAATGATTCTACAGTTGTTTGTTTGAAACCATCTGGCTCAGATTTTCCTGCTTCAAAAGTATTTGTTAAACCTAATTTTTTTGTAACTTGTAAAGCTAAAGAATTGTCAGTTAAGATACGGAATGTTGGTACGTTTTTAGCAGTAAATGCTTGTGCCATTGCGATGTTTTTATCTTTTAAGTCTGCTTTCTCAATTTTTGCTTTTGCATCAGCGAATGCTTTATCCATATCAGCTAATACTTTTTTACCTTCTTCTTCTTTTCCAACTGCTTTTGCAATTTGTTTAAATGTTTCTGTCATTTCAGCAAAGTGATCGTTATTGCTTGTTGATGGATCAAACATAACTGTTGGTGCAATTTGCTCTAATTCATTTTTAATTGCTTTACCACGGAATGAAGCTGTGATAATTAAGTCTGGTTTTAAACGGCTAATTTCTTCTAAGTTTGGTTGTTGACGTGTCCCTACATCTACAACATCTTTACTTGGTTTTGTTTTTGTATTTACCCATTTATTATAATTCTTAATGTCTGCCATCCCTACTGGCTGAACACCAAGTGCTAATAAGTCTTCTGAATATACCCACTCAAGTACAACTACTTTTTTTGCTGGTTTATCTAACTTCGTTTCCCCTTCAGCGTGTTTAATTGTTATAGCTTGATTTTTATTGTCCGCTTTTGTTTCTTTTTTCTCCTCTTTTTGCTGTCCGCATCCAACAGCGAATAGAAGAACTACTATGAAAATACTGATAATTCTCTTCATCTTCTGCCCCCAAATTAAGTGTTTTTTGTAACTAGTACCATAAGTGAAAATGGTTATCAATTACAACACCCAAATCATACTATGAGGGTATTTTAAGTGTCAATATATTTTTAAAATTTTGACGAAAAATAACGAATTATACGGATTTTTATAGATTATAGTCGCTATTTATGAAGAATAAGCCTCTTTACTAAAAATATTGGCGAATGTGGAAAGTTTAAATGGGAAAGTGGCTGTGTACGATAGTGTAATGTGTATTGTTAATAGTCTGTGGAGATAAGGCGAAAGTACAAGCAAAAGGAGAGTGAATTGCATGTAATAATTACTAGAATGTATGGAGGAAATCTGTGTTTTATCCCCGACTAGGCAAAGTATTTCTTTGTTATTTAGATAGGTGTTTTTTAAGTCGGTGATTGCGCTAAAAAGATCGAATGTAAAGGAAGTGATCAACATGTCTTCATGGAGCAATAACGTAAATGGATATTGTGGGTGTAATAATCAAAATGGTGTACATGTTGATTCATGCTGTTTTAGTTGCGATGGGACAGTTCCTAAGGTTGGTCCAACCGGTCCGACGGGGGCAACAGGAGTAACAGGCGACACAGGTCCAACGGGAGCGACAGGAATAACAGGAGCAACAGGCCCAACGGGGGCGACGGGAGTAACAGGTTCAACAGGAGCAACAGGTTCAACAGGAGCAACAGGTCCAACGGGAGCGACAGGTTCAACAGGTCCAACGGGAGCGACAGGTTCAACGGGGGCGACGGGAGTAACAGGTTCAACAGGAGCAACAGGCCCAACAGGAGCGACAGGTTCAACAGGTCCAACGGGAGCGACAGGTTCAACAGGTCCAACGGGAGCGACAGGTTCAACAGGTCCAACGGGAGCGACAGGTTCAACAGGAGCAACAGGTCCAACGGGAGCGACAGGTTCAACAGGAGCAACAGGTCCAACGGGAGCGACAGGTTCAACAGGTCCAACGGGAGCGACAGGTTCAACAGGTCCAACGGGAGCGACAGGAGCAACGGGTCCAACAGGAGCGACAGGAGCAACGGGAGCGACAGGCTCAACAGGCTCAACCGGAGCTACAGGTACAAGTATCACGGCGACATATGCATTTGCAAATAATACGTCGGGAACAGCGATATCGGTAGTTCTAGGTGGAACGAATGTCCCGCTTCCGAATAATCAAAATATCGGTCCAGGTATTACGGTTTCCGGGGGAAATACAGTATTTACGGTTGCAAATGCTGGTAATTATTATATTTCATATACAATTAATATAACGGCTTCATTATTAGTCAGTTCACGGATTACAATTAATGGAGGGGCACTTGCTGGGACGATAAATTCTCCTGCGGTAGCAACCACATCATTTAGTGCAACAATTATTACAACTCTTGCAGCAGGAGATGCTATTAGCTTACAATTATTTGGTTTGTTAGCTGTTGCGACATTATCAACAACTACCCCAGGAGCGGTATTAACAATTATAAGATTAAGTTAATGACAAACTCTCTTACTCTTTTAAGATTAAGAGAGTTTCTACATATAATAAGAAGTTAATGAAGTAAAACATAGTTATATAAAAGTCAGAATATTATGATTGTAACGTTATGGTGACTATAATATAATGAAAATAACCATCATGAATGAACATTCATTTATTTTTTATGTATTTGAAGGGGGAATGAAGGTGGAAAAACCATGGTTGAAAAGTTATCCAGAGGAAATTCCGAGTACGATTTCTTATGATATTCAGCCGCTTCATAGATATGTAGAACAGATGGCTTCTCGCTACCCAGAAAAGAAAGCGCTTCACTTTTTAGGGAAGGATATTACGTTTTCGGACTTCCATGATAAGGTGAAGCGGTTTGCAAATTATCTTCAAAAGCTCGGTGTGGAAAAGGGTGATCGAGTTGCTATTATGTTGCCGAATTGTCCGCAAGCTGTAATTGGTTATTACGGTACATTACTTGCGGGAGGTATCGTAGTACAAACCAATCCACTGTATACAGAAAGGGAATTAGAATATCAGCTTCATGACTCGGGAGCAAAAGTAATTCTTTGTCTCGATTTAGTGTTTCCAAGAGTAACGAATGTTCAATCTACTACAAAAATTGAGCGTATTATCGTAACTCGTATTGCAGACTTTTTACCATTCCCTAAAAATCTATTGTATCCATTTGTGCAGAAAAAACAGTCGAATTTAGTTGTGAAAGTATCAGAGAGTGAAACGATTCATCTTTGGAATTCAGTAGAAAAAGAAGTGAATACGAATGTTGAGGTGCCTTGTGATCCTGAAAATGATCTAGCTCTTTTACAGTACACAGGAGGAACAACCGGATTTCCGAAAGGAGTTATGTTAACGCATAAAAACCTCGTCTCTAACACGTTAATGGGAGTTCAATGGTTATATAATTGCAAAGAAGGAGAAGAAGTCGTTCTTGGGGTTCTTCCATTTTTCCATGTTTATGGTATGACAGCTGTTATGAATTTAAGTATTATGCAAGGATACAAAATGGTCCTTATTCCAAAGTTTGATATGAAAATGGTTTTTGAAGCGATTAAGAAGCATAAAGTGACATTGTTTCCAGGGGCACCAACTATTTATATAGCTCTTTTAAATAGTCCGCTTTTAAAAGAATACGATATTTCTTCTATTCGTGCTTGTATTAGTGGATCAGCACCACTGCCAGTAGAAGTACAGGAAAAGTTCGAAAAAGTTACAGGTGGTAAACTAGTAGAGGGATATGGTTTAACAGAATCCTCTCCGGTTACACATAGTAATTTTTTATGGGAAAAGCGAGTGCCAGGTAGCATCGGAGTTCCGTGGCCAGATACAGAAGCAATCATTATGTCGCTTGAAACTGGTGAGGCATTACCGCCAGGAGAAATAGGTGAAATTGTAGTGAAAGGCCCTCAAATTATGAAAGGATATTGGAATAAGCCAGAGGAAACAGCGGCTGTATTGCAAGATGGCTGGCTCCATACAGGTGATGTTGGCTACATGGATGAAGATGGATTCTTCTATGTAAAAGATCGCAAGAAAGATATGATTGTCGCAAGTGGATTTAATGTGTATCCTCGTGAAGTTGAAGAAGTATTATATGAGCATGAAAAAGTGAAAGAAGTAGTGACAATTGGAGTTCCAGATCCGTACCGAGGAGAGACAGTTAAAGCATTTGTTGTGTTAAAAGAAGGTACGGAATGCTCTGAGGAAGAATTAAATCAGTTTGCACGTAAATATTTAGCGGCTTATAAAGTGCCGAAAGTATATGAGTTTAGAGATGAATTGCCGAAAACGACAGTAGGGAAAATTTTGCGCCGTGTTCTAATAGATGAAGAGAAGAGAAAGAATGAGGATGAGCAAACGGGCTAAGGCCCTTTCTTTTTGAAAAAATAGGATTGACACTTTTCTAAATAGTCAGTATTATAAGAATATGAATGACTATTCATTCAGTCATCTTCTTGAAGGGGACAGTAAAGTGAAGAAAAATAGACCGAAATACAATCAAATTATTGATGCGGCAGTCATTGTGATTGCGGAGAATGGGTACCACCAAGCGCAAGTTTCTAAAATCGCAAAGCAAGCTGGGGTAGCTGATGGCACGATTTATTTATATTTTAAAAATAAAGAAGATATATTAATATCCTTATTCCAAGAGAAGATGGGAGAATTTGTCGAAACAATTCGTCAAAAAACAGCAGGAATTGAAAGCGCTGTATCGAAGTTATTCATGTTGGTAGAAACGCACTTCTTGCTGTTGTCGCAAAATGATCCGCTTGCTATCGTTACGCAATTAGAGCTAAGGCAGTCCAATCAAGACTTGCGCCTTAAAATAAATGAAGTATTAAAAGGCTACTTACAAGTTATGGATGAGATTTTAGAGACTGGTATAAAACAAGGTGAATTTCAAGCAGATTTAAATGTTCGCGTGGCAAGACAAATGATCTTTGGAACAGTAGATGAAGTTGTGACCAATTGGGTAATGAGCGATCATAAGTATGATCTGGTCGCACTTTCAAAAACGGTACACGGGCTACTTATTGCAGCTTGTGGTTATCGTCAATAATGGGAGGGATCATGTTGAAATTCCTATCTGTAAGAGTTGAAGATCATATCGCGGTGGCGACGTTAAATCACGCACCAGCGAATGCGATGTCTTCACAAGTTATGCATGACGTTACTGAATTAATTGATCAAGTGGAAAAGGATGATAACATTCGTGTTGTTGTTATTCACGGTGAAGGACGTTTCTTCTCAGCAGGAGCAGATATTAAAGAATTTACATCTGTTACTGAAGCGAAGCAAGCAACAGAATTAGCACAGCTTGGACAAGTTACGTTTGAGCGTGTTGAAAAATGTTCAAAACCAGTTATTGCGGCAATTCATGGAGCGGCACTGGGCGGCGGCCTTGAGTTTGCTATGTCTTGCCACATGCGCTTTGCAACTGAAAGTGCAAAACTTGGTTTACCTGAATTAACACTTGGATTAATTCCTGGCTTTGCAGGTACACAGCGCTTACCACGTTATGTTGGGAAAGCGAAAGCTTGTGAAATGATGTTAACAAGTACACCAATTACTGGTGCAGAAGCATTAAAGTGGGGACTTGTTAACGGATTGTTCTCTGAAGAATCATTTTTAGATGATACGCTTAAAGTTGCAAAACAAATTGCTGGAAAAAGTCCAGCAACAACTCGTGCTGTACTAGAGTTATTGCAAACGACAAAATCGTCTCATTACTATGAAGGTGTACAACGTGAATCACAAATTTTTGGTGAAGTATTTACGAGTGAAGATGGAAGAGAAGGTGTAGCCGCATTTTTAGAAAAGCGTAAACCTTCATTTAGTGGCAGGTAGTTCAATTATTTTTTTAATATAAATTAACAGAAAATTAAAATTGATAGAATCTTTCTGAAAAACAAGGGGGTAAATGGAATGAACATCTACGTACTCATGAAACGAACATTTGATACAGAAGAAAAAATCGTAATTAAAAACGGTGCAATTTACGATGGCGAAGCGGAATTCATCATCAACCCTTACGATGAATATGCAATTGAAGAAGCAATTCAAGTAAGAGACGCACAAGGTGGAGAAGTTACAGTTGTAACAGTCGGTGGCGAAGATAGTGAGAAAGAACTTCGTACTGCATTAGCAATGGGCTGTGATAAAGCGGTATTAATTAATATTGAAGATGATGTAGAAAATGGTGACCAGTTCACGACAGCAAAAGTACTTGCTGAGTATTTAAAAGATAAAGATGCAGATTTAATTTTAGGCGGAAACGTTGCAATTGATGGTGCATCTGGACAAGTAGGGCCACGCGTAGCTGAAGCGTTAAATATTCCATATGTAACGACAATTACAAAACTTGAAATTGACGGTACAAATGTGAAGATTGAGCGTGATGTTGAAGGTGATACAGAAGTGATTGCAACTTCATTACCAGTTTTAGTAACAGCACAGCAAGGTTTAAATGAACCTCGTTACCCATCGCTTCCAGGTATTATGAAAGCGAAGAAAAAGCCACTAGAAGAATTAGAATTAGATGATTTAGATTTAGAAGAAGATGATGTGGAAGCAAAGACAAAAACAATTGAAATCTATTTGCCTCCTAAGAAAGATGCAGGAAAAGTGTTACAAGGCGAGCTGCAAGATCAAGTAAAAGAACTTGTATCGTTGCTCCATACAGAAGCGAAAGTAATCTAATAAAATACGAAATTATATATGCAGGAGGGAAAATCTATGGCTCGTAAAGTATTAGTAATGGGTGAAGTTCGTGATGGATCGCTACGTAACGTTTCGTTTGAAGCGGTAGCAGCAGCAAAAACAATTGCAGAAGGCGGTGAAGTAGTAGGTCTTCTAATTGGAGACAGCGTTGCCTCTTTTGCAAATGAATTGATTCATTACGGTGCAGATCGCGTTGTGACAGTTGAAAATGATAAATTAAAATCATATACATCTGATGGTTATGCACAAGCGTTTTTAGCTGTACATGCTGAAGAAAATCCAGAAGGTATTGTCTTTGGACATACGGCACTTGGTAAAGATTTATCACCAAAATTAGCAGCGAAGCTTGAAGCTGGTTTAGTTTCTGACGTAACTGCTTTAGAGGTTGAAGGTGGAAATGTTATCTTCACTCGTCCAATTTACTCTGGTAAAGCATTCGAGAAGAAGATTGTAACAGACGGCATCTTATTTGCGACAGTGCGTCCAAATAACATTGCAACTCTGGAAAAAGATGAGTCTCGCAGCGGTGACGTATCTTCTATTACAGTTGATGTGAAAGATTTACGTACAATTATTCAAGATGTTGTCCGTAAAACAGCAGAAGGTGTGGATCTTTCTGAAGCGAAAGTTATTATCGCTGGCGGACGCGGTGTGAAGAGTGAAGAAGGATTTAAACCATTAAAAGAGTTAGCTGACGTACTAGGCGGCGCTGTTGGGGCATCTCGTGGTGCTTGTGACGCTGAATACTGTGAGTACTCATTACAAATTGGTCAAACTGGTAAAGTTGTTACGCCAGACTTATACATTGCATGTGGTATTTCTGGTGCGATTCAGCATTTAGCAGGTATGTCTAACTCAAAAATAATCGTTGCGATTAATAAAGATCCAGAAGCAAGTATCTTCAAAGTAGCTGACTACGGTATTGTTGGTGACTTGTTCGAAGTTGTACCTCTTTTAACAGAAGAGTTTAAAAAGTTAAAAGTACATTCATGATTTAAGTACCCTTGAGTTCCAAGTGAAGTACCCCTATATATAGAAAAAGGTGAGAGATCCCCTGTCTCTCATCTTTTTAGTATTTAATCCATATTTTTATATAGTATAAAGGAACATTTTTTTGTTACAATACATAACGATACATATTATTCGCCACGTATATAAGTTAATGATATACTCTTGGTAGAATATACTTGAAGGAGGAAATAAAATGGCAATTGTAAACGCAAATGACCAAAGCTTCGCAGCTGAAACTAGCGAAGGTGTTGTATTATTAGATTTCTGGGCACCTTGGTGTGGACCTTGTAAAATGATCGCTCCTGTATTAGAGGAGATCGATGCAGAACTAGGCGAAAAAGTAAAAGTAGTAAAAGTAGATGTTGATGAGAACCAAGAAACTGCTCGTCAATTCGAAGTAATGAGCATTCCAGCTCTTTTCGTATTAAAAGACGGTAAAGTAGTTGATCAAACGTTAGGTTACAAACCGAAAGAAGCGTTAGTAGAATTAGTTTCTAAACATTTCTAAAATAAAAAAGCTACCAGTTGGTAGCTTTTTTTATTTTCTTTTTTACAGTCTTTCCGTTACAATAAAAGAACGTATGTTGGGTGTTTGAGCATAGTATGTTTTCAAGGGAAAATAAAAATGCTAAGTATGTAGAAATGGAGGGAGACGAGTGCACGAACATTTGAAAGAGAAGTTGGCTATTTTACCAGATCAACCTGGTTGTTATTTGATGAAAGATAAGCAAGGAACGGTTATATATGTTGGAAAGGCAAAAGTGCTTAAAAATCGTGTGCGCTCGTACTTTACTGGTTCACATGATGGGAAAACACTGCGGCTTGTAGGAGAAATTGTTGATTTTGAATATATTGTAACCTCTTCGAATTTAGAAGCACTTATTTTAGAGTTAAATCTCATTAAAAAATATGATCCGAAATATAATATTCAATTAAAAGATGATAAAACATATCCTTTTATTAAAATTACGGCGGAGAAGCAACCGCGCTTACTCATTACTCGAAATGTAAAAAAGGATAAAGGAAAGTATTTTGGTCCTTATCCAAATGCACAATCTGCTCATGAAACGAAAAAACTGCTAGATCGTATGTATCCACTTCGGAAATGTACGAATATGCCAGATAAAGTTTGTTTGTATTATCATATGGGTCAATGCTTAGCGCCGTGTGTGAAAGAAGTGACGGAAGAACAAAATAAAGAAATTGTAGATGAAATTATTAAGTTTTTAAATGGTGGACATAAAGAAGTTCGTTCAGAATTAGAAGTAAAAATGTATGAGGCCTCAGAGAAACTAGAGTTTGAACGTGCAAAAGAGTTGCGTGATCAAATTGCTCATATTGATGCGATTATGGAAAAACAAAAGATGATTATGAGTGACTTAGTGGATCGTGATGTGTTTGGATATGCAGTGGATAAAGGATGGATGTGTGTTCAAGTTTTCTTCGTTCGAAAAGGAAAGCTAATTGAACGTGATGTTTCTATGTTTCCAATTTACGATGAACCAGAAGAGGGCTTTTTAACGTTTATCGGCCAATTTTATGAAAACAGTAGTCATTTTAAGCCGAAGGAAATTGTCGTTCCAGGAAGTATAGACTCGGAATTAGTAGAGCGCTTTTTAGAAGTAGAAGCGACACAGCCGAAACGTGGTAAGAAAAAAGACCTTGTAGAATTAGCAAATAAAAACGCGAAAATTGCTCTTGAAGAGAAGTTTTACTTAATTGAACGTGATGAAGAACGAACGATTAAAGCAGTAGATCATTTAGGGAAGCAGCTTGGGATTGAAACGCCGTATCGTATTGAAGCGTTTGATAACTCAAATATTCAAGGAACAAATCCTGTTTCTGCAATGATTGCTTTTATCGATGGGAAACCGGCGAAGAAAGAGTATCGAAAATATAAAATTAAAACGGTTCAAGGGCCAGACGATTATGAGTCTATGAGAGAAGTTGTGAGGCGCCGTTATACAAGGGCCCTTAAAGAAAATTCACCTTTACCTGATTTGATTATTATTGATGGAGGAAAAGGCCATCTAGCGGCTGCAAGTGATATTCTAGAGAATGAGCTCGGATTATATATTCCGATGGCAGGTCTTGTGAAAGATGATAAACATAAAACCTCCCATTTAATTATTGGGGACCCACCGGAACCTGTGATGCTTGAGAGAAATAGCCAAGAATTTTATTTATTGCAGCGTATTCAAGATGAGGTGCATCGATTTGCGATTACATTCCATCGTCAATTACATGGGAAATCTGTCATTCAATCAGCATTGGATGACATTCCAGGAATAGGTGATAAACGGAAAAAGGTATTGTTAAAACATTTTGGTTCATTAAAGAAGATGAAAGAAGCTTCTATAGAGGAATTTGTCGAAGCGGGTATGCCGAAAAATGTCGCGGAGACGATTTATACGTATTTAACAGATAAGAAGACGTTGTAGTTTACAACGTCTTCTGTTTTTTGGTATAATTTCTGAAGATTTAAAATAAATGCATCTGAATGAAAATACAAAAAAGTCAACTAAACTGATATGTCTAGTTGACTGTAGGTAATGCTTACACTTCAATGAGATCTTTTATATCCCATTTTACAAGAAATGTAATAGAGTCAGAACGTTTTTTCTTTTCTTCGTATGACTCTGCAACGACGTTCCGTTGCTTTTGAATTTGTTCAGCGATGAATCCAGCTTCTAGTTGATAAGAAGAATGTCGTTTTTGTTTTTGACGTTCTGCAATGAGTGTGCCTTTAAGTTGGAACTGCATTTCACGACGCTTATGTTCAATAATGCTTAAAGTGCCCCAGCCAGCTTTTTCAAAGAACTGAATGACTTCTTCAATTGTTTCTAGCGGATATTTTCTTGCAAGGTTTCTACCAGACCAGTATAAAATACCATCTAAATCGTTGCCGATTAAATCAGGTAGTAATTCTTCACGTAGCAATTCATAAGCGAAGGCGTTCAATGAAACATCTTCTAAAGATGTTATATCGATTGTATTTTTACTCACAATATTCCCCTCTTTCTATAGGGATTATTATATAACATTTTTCATTTATAAAAACAGATTTTTCTTTAGGGAAATCTGAATATCTAAGAAGAAAAAAAGAATTGCCAAATTATATGCAAATTATGTATACGTTTTCTTGACGCTTCGACAAAAATAGGGGTAAAATGAACTTGTTATCAAATTATGCTGAAATATTTCGAATAATTTTTTCAGTTTTTCTTATGCCAATAGTGAAAAAACATTATTGTTATAAATTAATCTGAAAACAGCAGTCAAACATTCAAGGGGGTAATGGGGACATGAAAGGCCGCGAGTATACGTTTCGTAAGTGGCACTCATTAATGGGGGTCATCCCGGTTGGTGTCTTTTTGACGCAACATCTAATTGTAAACAACTTTGCAACAAGAGGAGCAGAGGCTTTTAACAAAGCTGCAGGCTTTATGGAGCTCCTTCCATTCCGGTATGCGCTAGAAATTTTCATCATCTTTTTACCGATACTGTACCATGCTATATATGGCTTATATATTGCATTTACAGCTAAGAACAATGCGGTTTCTTACGGTTATTTCCGTAACTGGATGTTCGTTTTCCAAAGAATTTCAGGTATCGTTACGCTGATTTTCATTTCTTGGCACGTCTGGGAAACTCGTATTCAAGCAATGTTAGGTAAAGAGGTAAACTATGATATGATGGCAGATATTTTAAACAATCCAGCTATGTTTGCATTCTACTTAGTTGGTGTTGTTTCAACAATTTTCCACTTTGCAAATGGACTATGGACATTCTGCATCAGCTGGGGAATTACAGTATCTCCACGTTCACAAAGAATCTCTACTTATGTAACATTAGCTATTTTCTTAGGTCTATCTTATGTAGGTGTGAGTGCATTATTAGCGTTCATCGATCCACAGCTAGCAAATCAGTAAGGAGTGGGAGAGCATGAAAGGGAAACTTATAGTAGTCGGCGGTGGCTTGGCTGGCTTAATGGCAACGATTAAAGCGGCAGAAGCAGGAGTAAATGTTGAACTGTTTTCTTTAGTACCAGTAAAACGTTCACATTCTGTATGTGCTCAGGGCGGAATTAACGGTGCCGTAAATACGAAAGGTGAAGGGGATTCTCCATGGATCCACTTTGACGATACAATTTATGGTGGGGACTTCTTAGCGAACCAACCACCAGTTAAAGCAATGTGTGAAGCAGCACCTGGTATCATTCATTTAATGGACCGTATGGGTGTTATGTTCAACCGTACGGAAGAAGGACTTCTTGATTTCCGTCGATTTGGTGGAACGCAACATCACCGTACAGCATTTGCTGGTGCAACAACTGGACAGCAATTACTTTACGCATTAGATGAGCAAGTACGTCGTCACGAAGTAGCAGGACTTGTAACGAAATATGAAGGCTGGGATTTCTTACGAGCTGTTGTTGATGATGAAGGTGTGTGCCGAGGAATCGTTGCACAAGACTTACAAACTATGGAGATTAAAAGTTTCGGAGCTGATGCCGTGATTATGGCAACAGGGGGCCCTGGTATCATTTTCGGAAAATCAACAAACTCCATTATTAATACAGGTACAGCAGCTTCTGCTGTATATCAACAAGGTGCATATTATGCAAATGGTGAGTTCATTCAAATTCACCCAACGGCAATTCCTGGAGACGATAAATTACGTCTTATGAGTGAATCTGCACGTGGTGAAGGTGGACGTGTTTGGACATATAAAGATGGTAAACCATGGTACTTCTTAGAAGAAAAATATCCGGCTTACGGAAACCTTGTACCTCGTGATATCGCAACGCGTGAAATCTTTGATGTTTGCGTAGAGCAAAAACTAGGTATTAACGGTGAAAACATGGTGTACTTAGATCTTTCTCATAAAGATCCGAAAGAACTAGATATTAAACTTGGTGGAATTATTGAAATCTATGAGAAATTTACAGGGGATGATCCTCGTAAACTACCAATGAAAATCTTCCCAGCTGTTCACTATTCAATGGGTGGACTATGGGTTGACTATAAGCAAATGACGAGTATTCCAGGTTTATTTGCAGCAGGTGAGTGTGATTATTCTATGCACGGTGGTAACCGCCTTGGTGCAAACTCACTATTATCAGCAATTTACGGTGGTATGGTAGCAGGACCAAACGCAATTGAATATATGAAAGGTCTTTCTAAATCATCAGATGCTGTTTCATCTACTGTATATGAGCAAAATGAATTAATCGAAACAGAGAAATTTAACAATATTTTAACGATGGATGGTAATGAAAATGCATATGTTCTTCATAAAGAGCTTGGAGAATGGATGACAGATAACGTTACAGTAGTTCGTGAAAATAAAAAGTTATTAGAAACAGATGCGAAAATTGAAGAGTTAATGGATCGTTACAAACGTATTAACATTAACGATACAGCGAGATGGAGTAACCAAGGTGCTTCATTTACACGTCAACTTGCAAATATGTTTGAGTTAGCACGTGTTATTACAATTGGCGCATATAACCGTAATGAGAGCCGCGGGGCGCATTACAAACCTGAATTCCCAAATCGTGATGATGCAAACTTCTTAAAAACTACTATGGCAAAATTTGAAGGAGAAGGAAATGCACCAGCATTCCATTACGAAGACGTTGATGTTTCATTAATTAAACCGCGTAAACGTGATTATTCTTCAAAACATGATGTAGCTGCTAAGGGTGAAGAGAAGGGGGATAAACAACATGTCTGAGAAAACAATCCGCCTCATCATTACGAGACAAGATGGACCAGATGCACAAGAGTTTGACCAAGAGTTTGAAATTCCATATCGTCCTAATATGAATATTATTTCGGCGCTTATGGAAATTCGTCGTAATCCTGTTGATTCAAAAGGAAACCAAACAACTCCGATCGCATGGGATATGAACTGCTTAGAGGAAGTATGCGGTGCATGTTCGATGGTTATTAACGGAAAGCCACGTCAATCATGTACGGCTCTTATTGACCAATTAGAACAGCCAATTCGCTTAAAGCCGATGAAGACATTCCCAGTTGTACGTGATTTACAAGTTGACCGCAGTCGCATGTTTAATGCTCTAAAACGCGTTAAAGCTTGGATTCCAATTGATGGTACGTATGACTTAGGTCCAGGACCAAGAATGCCTGAGAAAAAGCGTCAATGGGCTTATGAGCTTTCAAAATGTATGACATGTGGTGTTTGCTTAGAATCATGTCCAAACGTAAACAGTAAGTCTGACTTTATTGGACCAGCGCCGTTATCACAAGCTCGTTTATTCAACTCACATCCAACGGGTGAAATGCATAAAGCAGATCGCTTACGTGCAATTATGGGAGATGGAGGGCTAGCAAACTGTGGTAACTCTCAAAACTGTGTGCAATCATGTCCGAAGGGTATTCCTTTAACAACTTCAATTGCGGCATTAAACCGCGATACAACAATTCAATCGTTCAAAGATTTCTTTGGTAGCGATAATAACTATTAATAAATATTGCCTCTTCATTTTGAAGGGGCAATATTTATAACTGTATTTTTCAGTTTATTCTGTTTTTTTGGGTGGGAAGGGGAGATAGCGTTGAAGAGAATTTCTTATATTGAAGACTTCGAGAAATGGGAAAGTGGTTTTTCATTTTACAATCCTGTAAAGGTTCGTTTTGGTGAAGTAGATATGTTTGGACATGTAAATAATGTCGTTGCTTTTACTTATTTTGAAGAAGCTCGTATCGCGTTGTTTAAAGAACTTGGATTTATGCAAGAGTGGACACATGCATCATCAGAAACGATGATCGTTGTTGCGGATTTACAATGTAATTTTATTAAGCAAATATATTTTGATGAACAGTTGAAGGTGTATGTAAAGGCAGGATCGGCTGGGAACTCTTCTTTAGATCTACATTATATGGTGAAGAATGCAGAAGGAGAGGTTTGTTTAGTAGGTCGTGGAATGATGGTTCAAGCGTCGAAAAAAACAGGAAGAGGCGAACCATGGCCTGAAGAATGGAAGAAGAAATTACTACAATGATAGAGTGAAAGAAAAATAAGAGAGCAATTTGCTCTCTTATTTTTTGTCTTCCATCGCTTCTTCTAATGTTAAGTGATGTTTATATAGGTATGTAGCGTATGGATTACCAACGTAGCGTAAGTGCCATGGTTCATATGCATATTCTGTTGTATCTGTTTTATCTTCTAAGTAACGAATGACAAAGCCGAATTCATGAGCGTGTTCCGCGACCCATTTTCCTTCTGCTGTCTCCCCGAAAATAGGCTCTAATTGAAATTTAGCTGTTTTTGAACTAATATCCATTGCTAAACCCGTTTGGTGTTCACTCGTACCAGGAATTGCGCTTACTGAATTAGCCTCAGCTTTTCCTTGACGTCTAACGTATGTATCATGCAACGATTTTTGGCGTTTGTATGAACGATAACCAGATACAGCTGTAAGATCAAGCCCTTCTTTTTTCGCAGCTTTGAACATGTTTTCAAGTGCCTCCGCAGCATCTTTACGTAGCAATGTTTTTTCTTTATCTTTTGGACTAGAAAATGGTACGTTTGGTCTCGTTAAGTCTTCAGGAATGTATCCATCTGGTAGTTTTCGATGTTTATTAATTAAGACAAGATTAGATTTTGGATTTGTTACAACTGAAAAGTCATTGTCTATTTTCTTTGCATTATGATTAGCTTTTGGAAAAGCAGGAATCTCTTCTTTTGGGTGGTTAGTATGTTTTTGACTTTCGACAGCTTTCGCTTCATTATGTAGTGGTGATTTAGAACCAAAGTAAGTGAAAGATGTGATACCGATTACAATAGTAGTGGCAGAAATAATTATTATCTTTTTCATAATGCCTTGTAATCACAGTCCCTTCTTAATAAAATGTGTATCGTTTTTTTATTATAAGTCTAGTTTGTTGGAAAAGGAATATAAGAGTCATAACGTAATAGAAATGCAAAGAAAATGTCAGAAAATGTGTGAATTTGTAGTATTTTTTTATATAATTCATTTCTTATCTTTCATGAATTGCATTTTTTATGTAATATATATACATAAGAAGATGTAGCGATTATCGAGAATAAAGAACTTCTTGTATAGACTAGGAGTGAATGGGAATGGATTTTGCAACAATTATTGGACTTGTTTTAGGATTTTTAGCAGTGGTAGTAGGGATGGTCGTCAAGGGCGCTGACGTAACAGCCTTATTAAATCCTGCCGCAGCATTAATTATTTTTATCGGTACATTTGCTGCAGTATGTATTGCATTTCCGATGAATCAACTAAAAAGGGTTCCAAAACTATTTAAAGTTCTTTTTGGTTCAAATAAAAAGGATTTAAGTTATGAACAGTTGCTAGAATTATTTGTTCATTGGACATCTGAAAGTAGAAAATACGGTATTTTGTCTTTAGAGCAACAATTAGACAAAATTCAAGATGAATTTCTTTTGCGCGGTATGAAATTTGTGATTGATGGCGTATCCGCAGAAGATTTAGAGCAGATTTTGGAATCTGAATTAGAGGCAATTGAAGAAAGACATGCAAAGGGAGCTGCTATTTTTTCACAAGCTGGTACGTATGCACCGACATTAGGAGTTTTAGGTGCTGTTATCGGTCTTGTAGCTGCGCTTGGTAACTTAACTGATATTGAAAAGTTAGGTCATGCTATTTCGGGTGCGTTTATTGCAACGATTTTTGGTATTTTTTCAGGTTATGTATTATGGCATCCATTTGCAAATAAGTTAAAGCAAAAATCTTCAGCTGAAATTGAGAAAAAACGTTTAATCATTGATTGTTTATTAATGTTACAAGAAGGTACATATCCGTTTATTATGAAGAACCGCATTTTAGGTGCACTTTCTGCAACTGAGCGTAAAAAGCTAGAAAAAGGAGCAGAAAAAAATGCGGAGTAAGAAAAATAGAAGAGGCAAAAAGAAAAAACATGATGAGCATATCGATGAAACGTGGTTAATTCCATATTCTGATATGTTAACGTTGTTATTTGCATTGTTTATCGTTTTATTCGCAATGAGTAGTATAGATGCTGCGAAGTTTAAACAGATGGCAGTTGCTTTTCGAAGTGAATTAGCTGGGGGAACAGGTAACAAAGAATTTTTAAGTGATCAAAAGCCAAATGAGGAAAAAGAATTATCAGCAAGTAGCCTTGAGGCAGAACAAGCAAAAAAACAAGAAGAAGCTAGAGCTAAAGAAAAAAAAGAGATGGATGAATTGAAAGCACTACAAAAAAAGATTGATCAATATATTAATGAAAAACAATTATCCTCTTCTTTTCAAACTAAATTAACTGAAAAGGGATTAATGGTGACAATATTAGAAAATATACTGTTTGATTCGGGGAAAGCAGATGTGAAATTAGAATCTTTAGGGATTGCGAAAGAGATGTCTAGCTTACTTGTTTCAGCGTCACCTCGTGAAATTACAGTATCGGGTCATACGGATAATGTCCCTATTGCCAATGCGCAGTTTGCGTCGAATTGGGAATTAAGTACGCAGCGGGCAGTTAATTTTATGCAAGTATTACTGCAAAATAAAGAATTACAACCAGAAAAATTTAGCGCGATTGGATACGGAGAATACCGTTCAATTGCTCCAAACGATACACAAGAAGGAAAGGCAAAGAATAGACGTGTGGAAGTGTTTATCTTGCCTTTAACAGAGAAAGTAAAATAAAGAGGATGGCGAATGCCATCCTCTTTATTTTACTTCAAATGATTTTAAGTTGTCGCGACGGATTTTATCTTTTTCTGCATCTGATTTTTTGAAATCATAATCATATAAAGCGCCTTCCCAATCGCCATACATTGGATTCGGGAAAATAATGAATTTCTCACCAAATTGTGCTTTTGAATCTTCTACTGTTTGGTTACGATCTTTTACAGATTTTCCATCAAAACCTGTGAAATCAGATAAGTTATCACCGAAGAATAAGACAATATCATGGGTTTGAGAAACGAGTTCACGGCGTTTTTCTTTTCCTTTTTCTTTCGGATCTTGTAGTAATATATGTTCTTTCGTTGCTTGAGGAGCACCTACACGCTCAAGATTTTTAATTGTTGCATCTAGTTGGTTCGTTTTACGATTTGAGATGTAGTAAATATCTACACCTTTAGACTCTGTATATTTTAAGAAATCAATTGCGCCTGGAAGGGCTTCAGCCTCAGCTTTATTAATCCAATCATCCCATTTGTAAGGATAGCCTTTGCCTGTTTTTACGCTCATTGCTTGATGAGGACTGTTATCTAAAACAGTTTCGTCTAAATCAAGTACGATAGCAGGTTTTTTCTCTGTCCCTTTTGCAAGAACTGCATCAAGCTTTAATTGACCGATATTGTACCCTTGGTAGTAAAGTGCTTTCGTTTCGCCAGCTGTTTGATACCATAAATCAGCCATTAATTGCTGTTCTGTTAATTTTACTTTCTCTTCTTTCGCCACTGTTTTCTCTGGTGTTCCTGAACATGCTACAAGTGATGTAGATAGAACCGCTACAGATAATAGAGTGGTAATGCCCCTCTTCATCTTCATATGTACCCTCCTTGATGTTAGAAAATCATTTTATATTATATATTAAAATATAATATTTTTATATGAACATTTGCATATTGTCTTTTGTATATATAGTAGTATGTCCTATATTAGAAAGATGAGCAAAATAATAATAGTTATTTTGACAAGTTTTATTGTCGTAATGACAATTATAATTGACAAAAAGAGTTTTACTATTTACAATTTTAACTAAATAGAACAAATGATGGATTAATGACGGTGTTTACATATAAGAGGATGAAGTGTAGTGCTATATTTTTTCTTGAATAAACATAGTCTTTGAAAGAGAGTACGAATGATACTAAAGGGGAGGCTTTATACTTTGAGTTTACAAATTCAAAACTTAACGAAACAATTTGGGGAATCAAAAGCAGTTAATGGTTTGCAAATTTCGTTACCAAAAGGTGAAGTACTAGGATTACTTGGACGAAATGGTGCAGGGAAAACAACAACAATCAAAATGCTTCTCGGATTATTAACGCCTAATGAAGGTACGATTACGTGGGATGGAAAAGCATTTGGGGATAGTGGCGTAACAATTGGGTATTTACCAGAAGAAAGAGGTTTATATACAAAAAGTAGAGTAATAGATCAGTTGCGATATTTTGGTAGATTAGAAGGAATGTCGAAGAAAGAAGTAGATCAAGCTATTGATCATTGGTTAGAGCGTTTAGCGATACCAGAATATAAATTTAAAACGGCTGGAGAGCTTTCAAAAGGGAATCAGCAAAAAATCCAATTAATTGCTGCTCTTCTTCATAATCCGGAACTTCTCATTTTAGATGAACCATTCAGCGGCCTTGATCCAGTTAACGCCGGGATGTTAGCTAGTATTATTGAAGAACAAGTACAGAGCGGAAAGACGATTATTTTATCAAGTCATCGTATGGAACAAGTAGAGGCTTTTTGCCAACATGTATGTATTTTGAAAAAAGGTGAAGCAGTCGTAAAAGGACAGCTAAGTGATATTAAGAAAGAATACGGTTTCCGTAATTTAACGATTGAAGATACAGTAGAGAATGAAAAGGGATTAGAAGCTATACATGTATCGTATGAAAAACAACAAGGCCTTCTTTATGTGAAAGTACAAGACGATGCGGAAGCTCTCAAGATTTTGCAACAGTTGCAAGAGCAAGGTGTTAGCTTACGACAATTTAAAATGTTAGAGCCGACGTTAAATGAAATCTTTGTAGAGAGGGCGAAATAACGATGCGTAAATTTTCTCACGTATTTTCATTTTATTTTAGGGAAGCATTTTTATCTAAAAAATCATTAATTACGAGCGCGATTTTATTTTTAGTTGTGTTTGGGATTTTTGCATTTAATCATTTTACTTCAGGCGATGATAAAAATAAGGATAAAGATAAAATTGCAGTTGTAGTAGAGAGTTCCACATATAAAGTACAAAAAGATGAGCTAAATAAGCTATTGCCATCAGCAAAAATAACACTTGGTTCAAAGGATGATTTTGATAAACTGCATAAGCAAGTAGAAGAAGGCGATTTAGATGGTCTATTCCATGTGACGGAAAAGGGTGGGGCTCCATCGATTACATATATGTATAATGGATTTCCAAGCCAAGCAACTTCTGCAATTATGGCAGGATATTTAAAGCAACAATATACGATGGTGACAATTGCCAAAAATAATGTTTCACCAGAAATTGCACAGCAATTACAAACAGAAATTCAAGTAAAGCAAGAAGCGATAAAAGATCGTACATCTTCTTTCGGAATTGCCTATTTCTTTACATTTGCTTTATATATGTTTATTGTAGCGTTCGGAAATACAATCGCAATGAATATTGCATCTGAGAAGGCGTCACGTGTAATGGAAGTAATGCTTCCGAAAGTGAAACCTCTTACGATGATGTATGCGAAAATTTTAGCGGTTGTTTCAACGGCTTTATTGCAACTTGTCATATTGGCGTGTGGTTATCTTATTCCATATTTGTTAGGTTGGGTCGATTTAGAAAGTGCCTCACTATTTGGTATTCCAATTGACTTTACGAAATTAGATGCAAAGGTTGTAAGCATGTTTCTTGTTTATTTCATTACGGGATATTTACTTTATGCAATGATGTATGCTGCTGCTGGAGCTGTCGTGTCTAAGACGGAGGATTTACAAGCTGTATCTTTCCCGGTAATGATTTTAATTATGGCTGCATTCTTCATTAGTATTAAATCATTAAGTGATCCGAATAGTACTATCGTTGTTGTAAGTTCTTACGTTCCATTTTTTACACCGATGGTTACCTTCTCACGTATTGTAGCTGGTGAAGCAGGTATGCTAGAAATTACGATAACATTAGCAGTCTTATTGGCGACAATTGCGATATTAAATGCTGTTACAAGCCGCATTTACGTAAATGGCGTAATGAATTACTCAGATAAAGTGAAATTTAAAGATTTAGCGAAATTTATAAAGCGTCAATAATGAGAGAAAAGCATGATTTCCTATTGAAATCATGCTTTTTCTTTATGTATAAATTAAAAATAGTATATAATAATAAGAGTCGTCTTTTAATAGAATGAATAAAAAGGAGGGTGTGCAGATGGGGATTAGTAGTCGTTTTACAGTAGGTGTTCATATGCTGACATTACTTGCGATAGATCGAAACTCTCGCTGTACCTCTGAATGGATTGCCGGTAGTGTGAATACAAATCCAGTTGTGATTCGTCGCATTACAGGAATGTTGAAGAGAGCAGGACTTGTTGATGTACAAGCTGGTAAAGGTGGTACGACACTTGCTCGAGATTTAGAAGAAATTACATTACTTGATGTATATAAAGCAGTGGAAGTTGTAGAAGAAGGACAGCTATTTTCCTTCCATGAAAATCCCAACATTGAATGTCCAGTAGGAGCTAATATTCAATCAGTATTAGAAATTATTTTAATGCAAGCGCAAGAAGCGATGGAAAACGTGCTTGCAAATGTAACGGTAGATCAATTAGTTACAAATTTAAAGTCTAAAATGAAAGAATAAAAAAGCGAGCTTCCTCATAATGAGGGCTCGCTTTTTTTTATTCAGAAATATTGAAAATTCTATTTTTCAGTATTTAAAATGAATTTACCTACGATAGCTGCGAAGATACCACCAAGAATTGGTGCTACGATGAATACCCATAGTTGAGAAAGTGCTTCTCCACCAACAAATAAAGCTGGTGCGATACTACGAGCTGGGTTAACAGATGTTCCAGTTAACGGAATTCCTAATAAGTGGATTAAAACTAATGTGAAACCAATTACTAGTCCGGCTAAAGAAGAACTTCCTTTTTTACCTGTTACAGCGACGATAACTAAAATAAATACGAAAGTTAAAATGAACTCAACTAAAAATGCTCCAGATAAACCAAGAGTTCCGAAACCATTTTGTCCTAAATTATCTAAAGGTGTTTTAGCAGATTTTAAAATTGTTACTAACGTTGCAGTTCCTAATAAACCACCTAAAATTTGAGCTAATACATAATAACAAAGTTCCATAGCGTTCATTCGTTTGTTGATGAACATAGCTACTGATACTGCTGGGTTAATGTGACATCCAGAAATTGTTCCGATGCTATATGCCATAGCTACAATAGATAAGCCGAAAGCCATAGCGATTCCTAATGTTCCAATTCCTTCGATTCCGCCGCCAGTGACAGCTACTCCAGTTCCGAATAATACAAGTACAAATGTACCAATAAATTCAGCGATTGCTTTTTTTAACATAATTTACCTCCTATTAATGCGCATGAAACGTATTATAACATACGTTTTAGTATAAACAGCCAATGAAATACTATTCTGATAAGGCAAAATAGGGGGACAATAAAAAAGAGTATGGTTCATCTCTATAGAACCATACTCTTTTTTATGCTGATTTTTTCTGTTTAACGGCTGGAATAGATCGGTTTAAAATACTATTTGCAACCATTCCTAACATAATAATAATCATTCCAAGTAGGGAAAGCCCGCCAGGAAACGAACCATTCAAGAAAACAATTTCTCCAAGTACGGTAAAGACCATCGTTCCAGCTTGTGTTGCTTCAACAGCTCCAAGTAAAGCCAGGTTATCTTTTGCTAAGTCAGTAGCAAAGAAAAATGTCATCGTTGCAATAACGCCGGAACATAATGCTAACAAAAATCCTTGAAGCATTTGGCTAGATGTTGGAATACCCGTAGTAGAAAATCCGTATACACCAAGCAAAATTGTTATAGGAAGACTTCCAATTGCCATTCCTAATACACGTTGGAACGTATCAAGGCGTCCGCCAACAAGCTCCATCATTTTTCGGTTACCGAACGGATATAAGAAAGCGGCTAATACGACAGGTAAAAAACCTGAAATGAACTGAGTCATTGTAATATGGCCTGCGGCAGTTGCTTGCATACAAATTACACCAAGTAAAATAAATAAAGCAACATATAAGCTACGAAGTGGAATTTTTCCACGTACAAGTTTCGTACCTGATTTTGTTTCTATTTTCACAAAAAATAGTGGTGATAGTAGTAAACCAGCTAAAATCGTAACTTGCCAAGTTCCAGCAACGAGCCAAGCTGGAGAAAAGACAGCTGCGAAACTTAATAAAGAATAAAAACCAATACCGGCAACAGAACCCCATCCGATCCACGCCAATGGATGTTTTTTTAACTCTTTCCATAATCCCCTAAAGTTTTTGCGAAATAAAACGATAAGGAATAAAATAGGAAGAGCAAATAAAAAACGGAAGGAAGCTGTCCAAGCCCAGCTCGTTCCAGATACATTCATTGCTCTATTAATAATAAAGGTTGCAGAAAAAAAGGCCGATGATAAAAGACCTAATAAAATTGCGCGCATGAAGTATAGCACTCCTTTCGAAAATAAATAATTATGTATAGTATGATATACTTTAATTGAATAAAAGTAAACTATTTTATACTTTGAGGTGGTTTTATATATGAAAGAAAATGAAGATATGCAAACGAAAGAAGTCATTCAACAAGTTGGACAATTATTGAGACAAATTCGAAATGAACAGAAATTAAGTTTAGAAGAATTAGCTCATAAAACAGGAGTTAGTAAATTAACATTAGGAAAGATCGAAAGAGGGGAAACAAATCCGACGCTAGCTGTCATTTGGAAAATAACGAAAGGGTTATCAATACCTTTATCTAGATTAATGGTTTTTGGAGAACCAGTAGCCGTTGCGCGCTGTGGAGAAGGATTTGCAGTAGATGTAGGACAAGCATGGCATTTAGAAACGATGTTCCGTTATACGAAAGAAACAGGGATGGAAATGCACCGTGCTTGTTTACGATCAAATAGTATATATGAACCAGAAGCTCATCATGAAGGTGCGATTGAGCTTGTAACGGTAATGAAAGGGAAAGTATCGATTCAAGTAGAAAGCGATGTATACGAATTAAATGAGTTTGATTCCATTCAATTTGAAGCGAATAAGAAGCATATTTATAAAAATGAAGAAGAAGAAGTGGCGGTATTACATTTAACGATGAAATATTCTTCATGAAAAAATCCCCTATAGAAAAATCTATAGGGGATTTTGTATACACTATGCTCAAATATATGAAAGAATGTTATTAGTAAGAGCGTGGCATAAGTAATAAACAAATAAAATAAACTAAAAACCCCGTCCCAAAACATAAAACTGCAATGACCCAAAGTATGCGAATGAGAGTAGAGCTAATATCAAAATATTCTCCTAAACCACCGCATATACCAAATAGCATTTTATCAGTTTCGGATTTACATAATCTTTTTGACATCTTCCAATACACTCCTTTTTATAGCAAACTCTATACTTCTATTCTATATGGAAATCTATGAGGAGACTATGAGGTTGTATGACATTTTTTTAGGGAACAGTCATATTAATTGTCTTAATTTTCAGTTGATATTAAAATTATAGTAAGAGGTACTTTTAATAAAGGGTGGGGAAATAGAGATGACGGTATATTGGTTGACTAATGTAACGCTTGAATCGGGGTATACATATGAAGAGGGGAGAATTTCAAAAACAGAAACAGAGTTATGTAGTTTACTTATTGAAGAGGGACGAATTAAAAAAATTATAGCAGGGACTGTTCAAGAGGAAGGGGTACTCATTCTTGATGCTAATCGTTTATTAATTTTGCCCGCTTTCGAAGAGATGCATATTCACATTGATAAGACATATTATAGTGGTCCTTGGAAAGCTTGTATGCCAGCAGAAAGTATTTTTACACGTTTTAATGAAGAAGAAAAAATTTTACCAAAGCAATTAGCGACTGCCCAAAATAGAGCAGAAAATATGCTAGAGTTACTACTGCAAAATGGTGCAACGAATATTAGAACGCATTGTAATGTTGATCCAATTATTGGGCTTGGTAATTTGGAGGCGACGTTAGCGGCATTAGAAACATATAAAAATCGAGTGTCTAGTAGAATTGTTGCGTTTCCACAACATGGATTATTGCGCAGTAATTCTGTGCAACTCGTGAAAGATGCGATGCGTATGGGTGCTCATCTAGTCGGAGGCGTAGATCCAGCTACAGTGGATAATGACATTGAAAAATCATTACATACAATTATGGATATCGCAGTAGAATTTAATGCGGATGTTGATATTCATTTGCATGATGCGAATAATCTTGGAACATTTACGATGAAGAGATTGGCAAGTTTAACAGAAGAAGCAGGATGGCAAGGTCGTGTAACAATTAGTCATGCACTTGGACTTGGTGGTGTTACTGATAAAGAGGCTGAAGAAGTGGCAGAAAGACTCGCAAATGTAAATATTGATATTACTTCAACGGTACCAATTGGTAAACAAGTAATCCCAATTCCGTTATTAGATAAAAAAGGTGTTAAGGTTTCATTAGGAAATGATAGTATTACAGATCATTGGTCACCGTTTGGAACAGGTGATATGCTTCAAAAGGCGAATCGATTAGCAGAGCGTTTTGGGTGGAGTGACGAAAGGTCTTTAGGAAAAGCACTTCGCTTTATTACAGGAGGAAAAGAAACGTTAAATAATGAAGGGAAGCGAGTATGGCCGAATGTAGGGGATGAAGCGAGTTTTGTTTTGACAAATGCGACATGCGCTGCTGAAGCAGTAGCGCGTCAAACAGAAAAACGTTTAGTCGTGTATAAAGGAAATATTGTTGTTGGAAGTTTAAATGAGGTGGAATTAAATAATCTTGTGTAGAAGAATCGTTTAAATATTTTGAGGGGGGTTCTAATGGTAAGTCTAGAACTCTTCTTTTTTATTCTTACAGTATATTTTTTATAGGAAAGCTAGAAGGGATGAAAATTTTGGACAATCAACATAACCAAAATCATATTATGGGAACTTTGCAATGGTTTATATTTTTATTAGCAAATTCAATCGCACTACCAATTGTCGTTGGCGGATTATTTCATCTTACGACGGAAGAAATATTTTATTTAATGCAGCGTACGTTTTTTGTAGTTGGTATATCTTCTTTTTTACAAGGCTGGCTTGGGCATAGACTGCCAATTGCGGATGGGCCGGCTGGATCTTGGGTTGGTGTATTTACCGTGCTTGCTTATGCAACGGCCGGACAGGATCAATTACATAGTACACTGCAAATTTTAGAATTAGGAATGATAATCTCCGGTGTTATTTTAATAGGATTAGGAGTAACTGGTTTTATAGGACGTATTTTATTTTTATTTACGCCGCTTGTGACAGGGACGTTTTTACTTTTATTATGTTTACAATTAAGTGGTGTATTTTTAAAAGGAATGTTAGGGATTACAGCTACTATTTCTCAAATTGACGGATTTACAGCAATGATCGCGTTTAGTATATTTTTGTTCGTTATTATACTATCTAATTTCGGAAAAGGCTTTGTCAAAAGTTATGCAGTTTTAATAGGATTAATTAGTGGGTGGATTATTTTTCTCATTGCAGGAAAAGTGACAATCCCATCTCAAGTAACTCATTTTGTGCAACTTCCACATATATTTGCTTGGGGACTTCCAAAATGGAATACAGGTATGGCTGTATCAAGTTTCGTTATGGTATGTATTTTAGTTTCGAATACGGTGGCAGCTATTATAGCAATTAATCAAGCAACTATTCATAAAGCGACTATTGAACAAAAACAGTTGAAAGATGGAACATGGGTTGGGGGGATTTCACATATCATCTCTTCTGTATTTTCAACTGTAGGTGTCGTTCCGTTACCAGCAACGGCAGGATTTATACGTTTAACAAAACAAAAGTATATACGATCGTTCTTAATGGCATGTGCGTTACTAGTCGTAATGTCTCTTTTTCCAAGTATTATTCGTTACTTAGCATCTTTACCATCTGCTGTCGCATCGGCTGTTTTAATGGCTTCGTTCGTACAGTTAATTGGAATTGGATTTAATAATATAAAACAAGTGCCGATGAGTGAAAGGAATGTAACGATTTTAGGCGTTGCAGTATTATTTGGCAGCGGCGTTATGTTTTTACCGTCTGGAGCACTCCAATCCTTGCCGTCTGTTATGCAATATATATTCGGTAATGGTTTATTTGTAGGTACGGTTGTAAGTATATTGCTAGAACAAATATGGCGCGTTGGAAAGTAAGTGGATAAAAAGAGTGTACGCACTGTATAAAAGTCTAAAATAACATAGGAAATAAAGCCCATTTTCATTCACCACCTGCACATTTCGTTCATACAATATCTTGACTAAATAAACACCCAACTTACACATACACAGCTCTGGCTTAAGCAAGGAGGGTTATACCAGTTGAAGGAAAAAGCGTATCAATCTAAACCTTTACTCACAAAGAGAGAAAGAGAAGTATTTGAATTACTGGTTCAAGATAAAACAACGAAGGAAATTGCAGGTGAACTTTTTATAAGTGAAAAGACAGTTCGCAACCACATCTCAAACGCAATGCAAAAGCTAGGGGTTAAAGGACGTTCACAAGCAGTTGTGGAGCTTCTTCGTATGGGAGAGCTCGAACTATAAGAAAGCAGCCGACTTTTATACAAAGAGTCGGCTATTTTTTTGTTTGCTTCACTTGCTATATGAATGATAAGAACACTCCATACATAAATAGGTAATAAGGAGGGGATATGTTGAAAAGGATACTGTTAGTTTCAACAAGTGCTCATGATATGAATGGACACCCGACGGGTTTGTGGCTTGAAGAGCTCGCAGCTCCTTATCATTTATTTAAAAAGGCTAAGTTTGATGTTGATATTGTGTCAATAAAAGGCGGGAGAGTACCTATAGATAGAGTGTCTATTCCGAATGGTATACCTCGCGAATTCAAGCATGTAGCTTCTTTATTACAAAATACGAGGCCGATTTCAAATGTTCATTTCTCGGATTATGATGCGGTTTTATTTGGTGGTGGGCACGGGGCGATTGTAGATTTTCCAGGCAATCCATATGTAGCAAATTTGATTGAGAATATGTATAACAATAACCGGATTGTAGCGGCTGTTTGTCACGGAGTAAGCTCCTTAGTCGGTGTGAAAAATAAGGATAGCTCGTTTTTTGTTGCCGGTAAGCGTATAACAGGTTATACAAACGATGAAGAAAAAGCTGTACATTTAGAAAAGCGCGTTCCGTTTTTGTTAGAAAGTAAGTTGAAAGAAGAAGGAGCTTTGTTTTATGTAGCGCCTAATTTTACGCCGCATGTGGTAGTAGATGGGCATTTAATTACAGGGCAAAATCCACAGTCTAGCGTGGAAATAGGTAAGGCTATAAAAAGGGCTGTAAATAAATTATAGAAAAAGTACCCGCTACTAACAAAGGTAGTGGGTATTTTTATCCTAAAATTCCCCCCTCAAAATTGGTTTGTAACTGTCCAGTTGGTGATAATGGATTCTAGTTCTTTATGTATAGTATATGAAAATGTAATAAACTAAAAAAGCATAATGAGTATAATAACTTCATTTATAATCATTCGTGAATTTGCTATACTATTTTGTATGGACAAAAGGGGAGGCTCTTTTAAATGAGAAAAGTCGCATGTGCAAATACTTATATTAATAAAATAAAGCCCGTTATTAGAAAGACGAGTTTTAGCCAATTGAAAATAGATGAAATTGCGAAATATATGGATATTAGTAAAGCTACTTTATATAAACGTTTTTCTTCGAAAGATGAAATTATTGAGGCGGTAGTAGAGGATTTTATGAATTATCTACTCGAAGGTGATGCGGACAATCAAGATGAAAGCATGTCTTTTGCAGAACGTTTCCAAAAGACGTTTATCCACTCTTTAAAATGTGTGACATATATTTCGGATGTTTTTTTGCAAGATTTGAAAGAAGCATATCCGCATTTGTCAGATCAATTAGTCGCTGCACAACAAAATCGTAATCATAATTTGCAAATGTTTTTTGAAGCGGGTATGGAACAAGGTTATTTTAATAAAATGAATGCACAATTATTTATGGTACAAGATGATGTGATGTTACGACGTATTATAGATCATTCTTTTTGTATTCAGTACGATATTACTTTAAAGAAAGCGATACTTGATTTTTATCAATTAAAGAAGTATCAACTTTTTAAACCAGAGTATATAGAAGCAATTGATGATTCTGAAATTGAAAAAGAAGTTATTGCTATTTTGCAAATGATTTCGTAAAAAAGCAGATCTCCCTTAGTAGAGGGAAATCTGCTTTTTTAGTACATATTATTTTTGCAACTGTTTTAATACTAATTCGGCTACTGAACCACCTGAAGCTGGGTTTTGACCAGTGATAACACGATTATCTTCTAGAGCAAAAGCTTCCCAAGGCTGTGCAGCTTTTTCGTAAAGTCCTCCATTTTTAATGAGTTCATCTTCTGTTAAAAATGGAACGAATTGATCTAATTCAGCTAATTTTTCTTCTTCATTTGAAAAGCCTGTTACCTTCTTACCGCTAATTAAACGATCCCCATTACTTAATGTAATATGAAATAAACCAGCTGCTCCATGACAAACGGAAGAAACAATACCGCCGTTTTCATAAATATTGCGGCTAATATTTTGAAGTTCTTTATTTTCTGGGAAGTCCCAAATAACCCCGTGACCACCTGCGTAATAAATAACAGCGTAGTCTTCTGGATTCACTTCACTTGGTTTCATTGTAGAACCGAGGCGATTCATAAACTCTTTCTTTTGGTACCATTCCCAATCGATGCTCTCCGCCATTGCTAAACTATGTGGATCAATTGGTGTATAACCGCCTTGTGGACTGACGTAATCAACTTCGTAACCCGCTTCTTCTACTTTTTTTACGAAATGTACAGCTTCACCGAGCCAAAGTCCGGTAGCCCTATTTAAATTTGGGTATTTTTCTACGCTTGTTAATACAACTAACATTTTTTTCTTCATCATAATCCTCCTATAATGTCTCTTCTATATAAAAGTTCTGTATTCGTTTCATTTTATTAAGTTAAAAAATGCAAATTTGAATAATCATGCCAGTCCTCCTTATATCAGCTTCGAAATTAGTGTATAATAACTTTTGAACAAAGTAAACTAAAAAGACTAAATTAGTTTACTTTGTATGTTTTTCGTTGACAAACTGTAATGCTGAAACTATGATAGTTCCATGAATATCGAACAATATACGTGTTTCGTTTCGAATTCAATTTATACATTTAATGAAGTTGTTTAGTGGTGATACAACATTTAAATAACTTCATTTTTTTATCTATAGTTTGACAGTTTTAAAATTGCAATCAGGAGAGTGTTACACATGGGGAAAGATATAAGTAACCATTCGAAATGGTTTGTTTTTACATTATGTTTTATTGTTTTGTTAGGGCCGATGAACGCTGTGTTATTTAATGTAGCGCTAGAGGATATTGCTAATGATTTATCAATTAGTCAATCGAAAGTAAGTTGGGTTGTAGTAGGGTATTCTTTAGTCGTCGGTATCGGTTCGATGATATATGGAAAACTGGCTGATCGTTACAGTGTAAAAAGGCTATTAATTATTTCTATTATCATATTTGTAGCTGGTTCTATTGTTGGGTTTGTGAATCAATCTTATGAGATTATCATTTTCGCAAGGTTAGTGCAGGCGAGCGGAGGAGCAGCGTTTATTGCGCTTAGTATGATTGCGGTGGCTAAATTAGTTGCTCCAGCTAAAAAACCGGGTGCGTTAGCAATGATTAGTTCTTCTATTGCATTAGCGGTTGGTATTGGACCTTTAGTTGGTGGGGCAATTACAAATACGTTAGGGTGGCCGTATTTATTTTTATTTATGGTTATTTCAATGGTTGGTATTTTCTTGCTCGTAAAATTTATGCCAGAAGAGGTGCAACATACCGATGAAGTGTTCCACTTTGATTTCATTGGAGCATTTTTATTATTTGTATTGATTACGACCGTTTTATTAGGAGTGAATATTAATAGTTGGCTTTTTGTGTTATCTGTTGCTTTCCTATTTTTATTCAAGGCTCATATGAAGAGAGCAGAGTCGCCGTTTATTGATATTGAGTTGTTTACAAATAAACCATTCCTGCGTTTAATAGCGGTCGGATTTATCATTAATGTGGCGTTATGTGCTAGTTTATTATTATTACCATTACTGTTAGGAAGAGGGCACGGATTGTCTCCGTTCGTTATTGGAATTGTATTGTTTCTTGCATCTCTCTTTGGTATTGTATCTAGTTTTATTACCGGAAAGATTATTCCTGCGTTTGGGAATGTGAGGATGATGTATGTAGCGTCTGTAGTTATGATCATTGGCTTTTTAATTTTAGGGATTATTCCAGACGGGAACTTACTCTTTATTTTATTTGCGGTTATTTTAACATTTATGAGTTATTCGGCAATTCAAGTATCATTAAACACATTTATTCCGAAAACATTAAATCCAGCTAAAGTTGGAGTCGGCCTTGGTTTATATAATTTAATTAACTTTTTCGGTATGGCATTCGGACCAGCTGTAGCAAGCAAAATTATGGAATCTACAAATAGTTATCGATTGAATTTTATTTTGATCGTCATTTTAATTTCTGTTCATTTCGTCTTATTAATGGGAATGTCTTCTTTTCAAAAAAAGATGGATCAATGAATATGCACTTTATATAGAAGAAACCGACTTTCTTATAGAAGGTCGGTTATTTTTCTATCTTGCAAATTATGAAAAAAAGGAGCAAAATAAAAAAGGTCCTAGTCTATACATGGGCAAATGAAAATTTTCATACAGAAGCATTTGAAGTGAGCGAACTTAAAGTGTGTAAAATATAATGATAAACATAAAAGATGATGAATGAGAAAACGGGTGATGAAGTTGAATAGAGCAATCGGTGTTATCGATTCAGGAGTTGGCGGTTTAACAGTAGCGAAGGAATTAATTCGTCAGTTGCCGAAAGAGCGTATCATATATTTAGGAGATACAGCACGTTGTCCTTATGGTCCACGTTCTCGAGAAGAAGTACGTCAATTTACGTGGGAAATGACGGAGCATTTACTAGATTTAAATATTAAAATGTTAGTTATTGCGTGTAATACAGCAACTGCAGTTGTATTAGAAGAGATGCAAAAACAATTACCAATTCCAGTAGTAGGAGTTATTCACCCAGGATCACGTACAGCTTTAAAAGTGACAAACACGTATCACGTTGGGATTATTGGAACGATTGGAACGGTGAAAAGTGGTGCATACGAAGAGGCGTTAAAGTCTATTAATAACCGTGTTATGGTAGAAAGTTTAGCTTGTCCACCTTTCGTTGAACTTGTAGAGAGTGGGAATTTCGAAAGTGAAATGGCGTATGAAGTTGTAAGAGAAACGCTGCAACCACTGAAAAGTACCGATATTGATACACTTATATTAGGGTGTACACACTATCCGATTTTAGGACCTGTTATTAAAAAAGTAATGGGAAATAAAGTACAACTAATTAGTTCTGGTGATGAAACAGCACGTGAAGTAAGTACAATCTTATATCATAGTAAAATGTTAAATGAAGGAGAAGAACAAAGCGATCATCTCTTCTTAACAACAGGAAAAATAGGCTTGTTTAAAGAAATTGCATCAAAATGGTTCGGTCAACCGATTGAAAATGTGAAGCATATTCATTTAGAAAAAGAATAATAGTAGAATTCATATAAGTGAGCTCCTGAGAAATCAGGAGTTTTTTGTTTTATCTTGCTATTTGCTGGGCAGTTAGACCCTCCACTGATTAAAGTTTCACTTTATAAGAGGCACAGCTTGTTCTAAAATGTGAAACGGCTCGTATACATAATAGTACAAACTTAGATTTTAGGGGGGAATGGCATGCCTAAATCCACTTTTAAATGGGTTGTTGGTGCTACTGTGAGCGCTGTTTTACTAACAGGGTGTGGCTTTATAAATCAGGAGAAAGCAACTGAACAAATTGATCCGCCAAAACAAGTTACGTATACAGAGGGTGGGAAGAAAGAAGTAGCTAAAAAAGATAAGCAAGGGCAAATGGTAAATAGAGAACTATACCTTGTTGATAAAAATGGTTATGTTGTACCACAAACGTTAGCTATACCTACTCCGAAAGCAAATGAGACTGTGAAGCAAACGTTAGAATACCTTGTGAAAGATGGACCGGTAACGAATTTATTACCGAATGGGTTTCGTGCAGTCATTCCGGCGAATACAACGATGACTTTAGATTTGAAAAAGGACGGGACGGCAGTTATTGATTTCTCTAAAGAAATGAAAAACTATGCGAAAGAAGAAGAGCGTCAAATCATTGAATCTATAGCGTGGACGTTGACGCAATTTACAGAGATAAAACAAGTGCAGTTCCAAATAAATGGTGAGAAATTGGCGAAGATGCCGGTTGCTGGTACACCGCTTGGTGAAGGAGTGAGCCGTGCAAATGGTATTAACTTCGATGATGAACAAGTAGCAGATGTAACAAATACAAAACCAGTCACACTGTATTTTATGGCGCAAAATAATAATAAACAGCAATACTACGTACCAGTCACACGCCGCGTTGCGGAAGGTAAAGAAAATGACTATGCAGCAATTATAGATGAACTTGTAAAAGGTCCGATCCATCAATCGCTCCTGAATGATTTTAATCCAGGCGTTAAGCTTATTACGAATCCGAAATTACAAGACGGAAATCTTACATTAAACTTTAATGAAAATATATTTGTAAACCCAGATAAAAATATGATCTCAAATTACGTATTGAAGTCGTTAGTTTTATCTTTAACAGAAAAGAAAGGTGTGAAAAATATTTCTATTGAAGTGAATGGAAAAGCAAATCTTATAGATGAAAAGGGAGGAAAGTTAATAAAACCTGTAGATCGTCCAGAAAACGTGAATACAGGTAGTTTTTAATCTTGAATAATTTGATATACTTAAGTAAGAAAGGAGAATTGCTTTTTGGGTTCTCCTTCTTTTATTGTATACATATCATACATTTAAATTTGGCTATACTAACGAGTAGTAATTAAGAGGAGGTTATTTTTATGCGAGTAGATGGTAGAGAGAAAACAGAATTACGCCATATACATATTCATACGAATTATTTAAAACATCCAGAGGGATCTGTATTAATTGAAGTTGGGGATACAAAGGTGATTTGCTCAGCGACAATTGAAGAGCGTGTCCCGCCGTTTATGCGTGGAGAAGGAAAGGGCTGGGTAACAGCTGAATATGCGATGATTCCACGTGCGACAGAACAACGTACAATTAGGGAGTCAAGTAAAGGGAAAGTAACAGGACGTACAATGGAAATTCAACGTCTAATTGGACGAGCATTACGTGCGGTAGTTGATTTAGAAGCGCTTGGCGAGAGAACAGTTTGGATTGACTGTGATGTTATCCAAGCAGATGGTGGAACGAGAACAGCGTCTATTACAGGTGCATATGTAGCGATGGTATTAGCTTTCGAGAAATTATTACAAGCAGAAAAAGTATCTAAAATTCCAGTAAAAGATTATTTAGCAGCAACGTCAGTAGGAATTGTTGAAGAGCAAGGTGTTGTTTTAGATTTAAACTATGCAGAAGATTCTAAAGCAGACGTTGATATGAACGTAATTATGACTGGAAAAGGCCAATTTGTTGAAGTGCAAGGAACTGGAGAAGAAGCGACGTTTAGTAGAGCGCAGTTAAATGAACTACTTGATGCTGCGGAAAAAGGCGTTTTCCAACTGATTGATATACAAAAAGAAGCTTTAGGTGACATCGTATCTCATATAGAGTAGAGGTGGAAAGTATGAAACAAGTTGTTGTAGCGACAAAAAATATGGGAAAAGTACGTGAGTTTGCTGAGTTATTTGAGCGATTTGATTTAGAAGTGAAATCATTACACGATTTTCCTCATATTGAAGAAGTCGAAGAAACTGGTGAAACATTTGAAGAAAATGCAATCTTAAAAGCGGATAGTTTGAGTAGACAGTTGAATTCTATCGTAATTGCGGATGATTCGGGTCTTATTGTAGATGCTTTAAATGGAAAACCAGGAGTGTATTCAGCGCGTTTTGCTGGTGAACCGAAAAATGACCAAGCAAATATCGATAAAGTGTTACAAGAATTAAATGGCGTTGACTTTGAAAAGCGTAAAGCTCGTTTCTATTGTGCATTAGCAGTTGCTTTCCCTGAAGGTGATAAAAAGCCTGTCATTGTAAATGGGACATGTGAAGGGTTTATCTTAGAACAACGCCGCGGAGAAAATGGCTTTGGATACGATCCGATTTTTTATGTGGAAGAATACAAAAAAGCAATGGCGGAATTAAGTTCAGATGAAAAAAATGCTATTAGCCATCGTGGCCGTGCTCTTCGTAAGTTAGAAGAAAAAATCCCGGAATGGTTTTTAGGAGAATAAGGGAGAGAGAATGATGAAAGCTTTAATCGTAAGCGATAGTCATAGCTCTGTGAAGGAATTACAGCAGTTGAAAGAGAAATATGAAGGGAAAGTAGATATCATGATTCATTGCGGTGATTCAGAGCTAACGCCTGCTCATGAAGAACTGCAAGGTTTCCATGTTGTAAAAGGAAACTGTGATTATGCTAACTTTCAAGATGAAATTGTAACTGATGTAGATGGAATTCGCTTCTTAGTAGTGCATGGACATCGCCATAATGTGAAAATGACATTACAAACGCTAGCGTACCATGCTGAAGAAGTGGGAGCGCAAGTTGCATGCTTCGGACATTCTCACGTATTAGGTGCGGAATTAATCGAGGGCGTTTTATTTATTAATCCAGGCAGTATTTTATTACCACGTCAGCGTGTAGAAAAGACATTTGCTTTATTAGAAATGGATGAAAATCAAATGGAAGTTCGTTTTGAAACGTTAGACGGACAACTAGTTGAACAAGCAGTTTTTAAAAGAGGATAAGAAAATTTATCCTCTTTTAAAAAAGGTGTTGACTTTATGTGTGGTTATACATATAATAAATATTGTCGATAGGGCAACGGCGCTAACGAAGAAAAGAAAATAACATATGCGGGTGTAGTTTAGTGGTAAAACAAGAGCCTTCCAAGCTCTGGTCGAGAGTTCGATTCTCTTCACCCGCTCCATGTCCCAGTAGCTCAGCCGGATAGAGCATACGCCTTCTAAGCGTACGGTCGGGAGTTCGAATCTCTCCTGGGACGCTAACAAAACCTTTTGCGGTGACGTCAAAGTCCGCAATATATAAGCTCTCTAATTCGTAAGTTGAATCGTACAATGTGCGGTCGCTAACGAGTTAGGGGGCTTATTTTTTTATGTCTAAAAGACGTGATTCTTTAACGATTAGTGAGGATTTATCGAATGTTTTTGGCGATAGATTGAAAAGCGATCAGCGAAAGAAAGAGACCGCAGAAAATTGTTATACGTTCAATTTAACAATCGACAAAGCGCTCGAGATAATTGTGCGTCAAATGAAAGCGACAGGCTTACGTGAGCGCACGATAAACGATTATTACATACACGTTAGTCATTTTGCGAAAATAACAGACACGCACTATATAGAAGAGTTGAACGTTAATCATATTTACGAGTGGTTGTCGTCTATGAATGTTAGTAATCAAACGAAATTAACCCGTTTGAAGTGTCTAAAGGCATTTCTAGGACGTTGTCATGATAACGGGTGGATTGATATTAACTTTTGGCGCAATGTGAAGATAAAGGTGGATACACCTGTTAAAGAAGGTGCGACAGACCGTGAAATTAATATCTTGTTATCGGTACTCGATTTAACACGATTCTTAGATTTACGAGATGCTACCGCTATCTTACTTATGTATCAGACGGGAATACGTGTCGGCACATTGGCGCAACTAGAACATAAGCACGTCGATTTAGATGCAAAAGTATTAAATGTCGATGGTGGAATTATTAAGAATCATGAATCGATATATCTACCGTTTGATGATGTTCTGGCGCGGTTAATAAGCGTTCTTATGAAACAAAACGAAATTATTCGAAGAGAATATAACGTAAAAAATGATTATCTCTTTATTACGAAGAGCGGTGGAAGTGTTTTAACTAGTCCGACGAATAACATTATATCAAAACGAATGACTAAACATGCGAAGGAATACGGGCTTAAAAATATTAATCCGCACGCCATACGTAGAGGTTTTGCGAAGAATCTCTTAAAGAAAGGCGCAAATGTCGCGCTGATATCAAAGGCGCTAGGGCATAGTGATATATCCGTTACAACGCGTTATCTGCATTTAGATAAAAATGAAGTGGCGGAAAGTCTACGAAATTTCTTGTAAATAAAAAGTCCCCGACGGCAATCGGAGACTCAAAACATACACAAATCAAACTAAATAACGGACAAGCCGTATCAGTTCGACCATCTACTTTGCATTTTATCGAAAAAATTCGGAAATTGCAAGGCGTCTTTAGTAATGTCTTTTTTAGGTACTGATGCGGTAAGTCACGACGTGGAAGCCGTACCAAGTCGATAACTTAAAAACGTAAAAGGGTAGCTAGACCACTGCATCCACTAGCGCTATACAAACCAACGCATATCATTCCCCGTGCGTCGTATAGGTCTAGCTGATTGCGGGCATTGTACGGCAAGGGTGGAAATACGTTGTTACTACGGTAACAGGGTGTATCGAAAGATTTACGCACTACGGGACGTTTTGTAGTGTAGAAAGTCGATATGTGTGAAAGCACAAGGACGGGGAATGCGTTACTGAAAACCTCACACAACGAGCCGACGCTAGTTGTTAACGCCTTACCTCTATTCGCATTGACGATTATTTTTATCTCTGCGAAATAGGGGTTCAAACTGCGCCCAGCTTCCTACAACTTCCTCACCTCTGCTAGTCGATGCGTCACCATTCGTCAATAGCATAAATTCGATATTGAACGCCACTAGCGGAAGTGAGGTGAATATCGGAGGGTACAGGTGCTATACGAGGTGGAAGACTTACGTATGGAAAGCAGACTTACTATAAGACGATACGCAAATAAAGGCGAAGACATAAAAGAAACATTAAATAGAATAGCGATACTAGCTAAAGAAGAAGTGGAAGATTATTACACTGGAATATGCGATAATAAGTATGTAGAAAAAATTGAAGCGCACTACATACCGTTAATAGAGCGCCTAGCCAACGATAACTGGCATAAGATGAATAACGAAGTACACTTTATAGACGATTGTTTCCGTAGAATAAGATATGCGACTAGAACGTTTGATATAAATAAGGGCGATTTCGATAAGAGGGTTAAGTGTTTTATTTATCAGGCTTTACGTAAATATTGCGGAGAAAGAGGAAAAAGAAGAACGGTACTAACACTTATAAGTGATATAAACGTACTTGAAACGCTAGAGGTTTGTGCAGAAAATGCGGAAGAGAAAGCGATCTGCAATATAATGACTACCCGAGATACTTGCGCAAAGCTATATGAAAACATATGCAAGAAGAAAATAGATTTTATTGTACTAGATACTATGATACATACGGCAGAGAATTACAATAGGGTTACAGAAGCCGAAATCTCTAGAGTATTATCGAAAAAGACGGGGCAATCATTTGATTCCGCTAGAAGTACGGTGAGAGGATTTAAGCAGAGAATCCGAAAAAGAAATATTAGAAAGGAAGATAGGGCGTGAAGGATAGAAAGAAAGAGAAAAATACAAGGGTGAATCTGTTAATAGTTGCATTTGTATTGCTGGTTGTTACAAAGATAATCGGAAACGTCATTATAGGTGGGGTAGCAGTATTGTTTGCGATGGCTGTAGTCGCATCGGTTATTACTGCGAGAATAGGGGGCTTTATGCGGAAGAAGAAAGAAGAAGAGGACATATAAAGATTTGGAAAAGATGGAGGAATTATGCTATGAGGAACAAGCGTAAAGAGAGATATTTAATTATATTCGCATTTTTATTTATGTGCGCAGCGAAGGCATTCGGAAACCTATATGTAGCAGCATTCGGTGTTGTATTTGGATTATCGGTAGGTTTGGCATGTGTTACTGAGATGGTTGGCGATTTTATACGCAGGAGGAAAGGAGAAGGAGACGCCTGATGAATTGATTTAATAAAGATTGTGGTGAATACATAAAGGGTAATATCGAAGTATGTTACGTATGGGAATTTGAGTGTCCTTTTTGAAATATGCTATTAATATATAACAAATTAACATAGGTTGATTGATATGCATTAAAATACACGGGGGAATTACTATGAAGCCATTGAAGAAAGTAGTTTTATTAGGTGTGGCGACAATGTCAATCTTTAGTGCTTGCTCTACGAAAGAAAAAGCGGATTATGAGCCATATAAGAAACAAGAATCTGTTGAAACTGCGCAAGGAGAAGAGGAAACATCCAATCCGTCTAAGGTCGAGAGGATTGAAGATGAACCTACGAAGGATGAGAAACCGCAACAAGTGGAGGAATTCACGAAGGAAGATGCGGAGATTAACGACAGACGTCCATATTATAAAGATGCAAATAACGACGCGCCAACCGTATCACTAGAACAGTATGACGGCATCAAGGTCGGAATGTCTGCGAATAAAGTCAAGGAGATAGCGGGAACGCCTAGATTCATCGAGAAATATAAGTCGTTCTCTATCTACGGATATTTAGGGCGTGGTGGAGAAGGCACGATGACTATAACGTTTAATCCTGATGGTAGTGTAACGAAGAAAGAGCAAGATGGTCTTAGAAATACTCAAGTTAATGAAAATAGTTCAACTGGTAATGGTGACCGTAATTCTAAACCTGCTACGAAATCTAGTACTAAAATTCCGAACGATTACTGCGGACATGGGCACGATGAAACGAAGGAACCAGAGCATGACTGCGATAAGATTATTGATGAAGAGGCACACCGAAGACATCTAGAGCAACAGGAAAGAGAATATGAAGAACAGCAACGTAAGGAAGCGAAAAAATACCAAGATGAAATGACTGAAGAGGATAAGGCGAGAATCTTACGTCAAGAAAAACGTTGGAATACGCCTAGCGGTGGTATTGGTGCTACTTGGCAAGATGAATTAAAAGAAATAGAAGAGAAGGAAGCGCAAGAGAATGCACAACAATAGCACATTACAACGGGCGGTGGGAACTGATTTTTTGTGACTGGCGGAATAAAAGGGGGATGTATAATGGACGTAATTTCAAAATGGACTAATCATCATATGAGCATTAGGGGAAGAAAAAATTTGGTTTCCTCTGATGAAATGTGGAGTGAAAAGTTTATAGATTTACAAAATAATAAAGGTAATTTAGAAATTGTTAAATCAAATACTTTGCTATTCAGGGTTCATAATGGTGGGAATGATGAGCCAGATTATGATGATTATGATGATCGGGGAGAAAATCAAAACGAGGAGTATGCGTATAATTATAATAACTGGCTAGATGAGAATAATGTTGAGCGTATTCGTTTTGATAATCATTGGGTATCATTTACAAAAAGTGTAGATGTTATTGGTTCAAATTATTTTGGTGAAAATGGACGCAGAGGATTTGTTATAGTGATTTCTTCTGATAAGGCAATTGATATTTCTTCTTTGAGAACTAGAGGATTCGATGAGCAAGAAGTTGTTGCTCCAATGGATAGAAAAACACTAAGAGAAATATTGAATTTCAAAGACTTCATAAAGAAGTATGGTACTGGAAATTCTGATTATGAAAAAAGCGAAAAATACCAAGACGAAATAAAGGAAATGGAGATTCAGAAATAAAATAACGTAGCCGACGCAAAAGAACGCATAATAGCAAAGGCAAAGGCATTTGCGTCGGTATATGTGTAGCGAGAGTATTGCGCATGTGCAACGCCAGTTGTTGTTAAGTTGTTGTTAAGTTGTTGTTAATTGAGCGTTTTGTATTGAAATGTTGCTTAGAGCAACGTTATAATAGGAATATGGATGCATTGGCAGTGCATTGTAAAAGCAGAGGCTAAAGCAAAAGTATTGCAAACGCAAACGTAAAAAGCAGACGCTTAAATGTATACAAAAGCCAGAGCGTTTTATAATATGCAGAATATTTACTGGCATTTAAGGAATACTATATAAAGAAAAAAGTCTCTCAAGTGCTACCAACACTGAAAGACTTTAGATAAAAATATTACTTCTTTCCTTTGCTCATGTTAATCATTCCCATAACGACCATGAGTAAGGAACAAACCGCAGTAACGGTGATAGCATCCATGTATGTATTCACCACCTTACGAAGCTTGTCGTACTACCAATACGACGGGCTTTTTTCGTATATTCGTATTATAACCCAACTTGGTTATAGATTCCAAAAGTTATTTTCTATACAAAAAACTAAATCTTTATTTTGAAACTAATAGGAACAAGCCTAAAGTAATCATGAACTACTATGCTTTGAGGTATGCGAAACTGTATAATAATTTCCTAACACTTCTAAGCGAAGCGGTACGCATTAATTTGCGCCCACTTCGTTTTTTGTTTTATTGTTTAGTAATGTATCTCGCCATTCTTTCTATAAATTACCAATAATTAGGCGGTGTGCACAAACTGCTTTTTACTTTCTCATTTTTTCTTTTCTTGTCAAAATATCTTGTTTATAAAATAATTTATCGCGAGTTGTCTCTTTAATCGGTGTTATTTTCCCCTCTTTTACCAATTTGTTTAAATACTGTCTAGAACACCCGAGAATATCTAATGCTTCCGATGAATTTAAAATTTCATCTTGTATAAATTTTGTTAGTTGTTCTTTTGTTTCAAATTTAAACATTCTTCTTCTCCTTTATATACAGGATAATTATATTAACCAACATTAAAAATACAGCTATTCCAGTAAAAATAATGTAGGTATAGCTCCCCGTATCTAGATTGTTATAATCAAGGGTTGTTAAAACAAAAATTAAAAATATAGCAACAGGGACATTTGTCCAGATGAATTTTTTCATAATTAGTATGAATGTGTTATAACCTTAGGTATAGGAGAGGCTTCTCTCTCCCTGTGGTTACTTGGAGTCGTCTTCTTGGTGGGAGCGACTCTTTTCTCTTTAACCTTGTAGTATATGTATCTACACTGTTTTCACTTAGTGATGATAACTGACTCAAGGCTACTATTACAGCACCTAAGACTATCCACAAATTCATGCTTTCACCTCCATTTCCTTATAACCTTATTATACAATATAGTTGATATGAGGCAATTGATTCGTATGCTTTTTCCTTAAGTTGATTAAAAACGCAAGTAGCAAAAATCTATTTCTCTTAAAAGACTACTAAATAACTGATAAAAGGGTGCTAGGTTGATTAGTCTATTTACTATTTTCCACCTTTCCCGCATTTGTTTCGTACCTCTGTTTATTTATATTTCATACTGTATAAATCGAATGTTAATATTAATGTAAACTCGTGTAATATTTTCGGTGAAACGGCGAATGGGCTAACCACATTAGCGTCTTTTTTATGACTTCGTATATGTATAATTTTTTATATGATAAGCACTGCAAATACGTATGTTAATCGTTGGGATATCGTACACTAATCGACTGTACACTAGCTGATAATATAGCGCATGATATAATGTCTTATCCATGTTAGCCTGTAGCGTTAATTCTTCGTTAATATCCGCAGTATTAACGTCTGTCTTCGTCTTCTTATCGATATTTAACTGTTGTATATGAACATATTTGCTATCACGTAATAACATACGTACTTGTAGCGTTGCCTGTTTCGGATATGATCGCCGATTTTATATGCAAAAGGGCATGAGTAATTGTTAAAGTTTTAATATAGAAGTGGAAAGACATTGGTTTGCAAGTGGTAGAGTAGAGGTATAGTGCGTCTATTAAAAAGAGGGAGCGCTGTACACAACGCCCTCGGTATTAATCTTAATTAATAGTGTTGTATCAATACTTAATTACTAAGAGCGATTCGGGCTATATCACCAATTCGTATAACTCTATCGCCTTTTCTTCTCCCTGTAATCTCATTTTCATCTATCTTAATTTTTTTTACTGTTGTCCTTGTTTCTGTAGTTCCTGTAATTCCGCTAAGTCCAGACATACTATGAGAAAGTGCCTTCTGAAGAGGGGAAGGGACATGTACGTCTTTAGTTTCTATTTTTTTGCAAACTGCAAATTCTGAATACACTTCAGTTACCTCTAGTGTATCTTTAATGAAGTCGAGTGTCCCGAGCACCTTACCTTCATTAAATGGGTCAACTATTTCATCTCCTTCCAAAAATATTTCAATACTATCTCCTATTGAAATACCATCTCTTAGCCCACTATTTATTACAAGGCTATATTCATCAATAATCTTAATCACTTTGAATGTTATATAACTGTTCATCAAAATCCCTCTTTTCCTTATTTATTATCTCGTTTGTTTTGCTTTTTACTTGTGTTGCAATAGTTCTTACTTCTTGATGTTGCTGCCCTCTGTATGTATTTTTTACATACGCATCAAATTCAGTGATTAATACACCTAACTCGGGTAAGTCATGATGTATAAATAACTTTCTTTTATGTACAAAATTATTATACTTATCAATTGACTCATCGGAATCCCTTTTTTCGTCTTTTAGTTGAGTGAGTTCAGTATTTACAGAAGTTGAACTTTTTTGAACTTTAGTTAGTTTTATGTGCAAATATATTATTATTCCCAGTAAATAAACAGTGGAGAATATGAATGTTAAGAGCAACTTTGTAGTAATGCTCCATGAAGGATTAATGAAGCCTAGAACTCCAGCAAACGCAGGTAGTATAGTGAAAATAAAAGTTAAGAACTGCTTCAATTCATTTCACCTCCTTTAATTATAAGTTTAATAGTTCACTGGCTTTCCTCATTTAAGATTATTATACATTTTTTCTTAGTATTATAATAACTGCATATGCTTGCTTTTTCCAAGTGAAATTGATTATTTGTATCCGAATGTAGTGAAATGAATTTATCTGTAGTGAAACGTAGGATTATCCATTGATTTGGCCTCAATATGAATCGTATAAGTGTAGTCAAATGTAGCGTGGTGAATCAGAATGTAAACTATGTGATAATTTAACGGTAAGTAATCGAAACCCTTGCGAGAGTGAGCGTCAGACGCATATAAATGAGCGTGCATTTGTTTGCATTTGTTTGCGATTCGGGAATTATCCGAAGGTATATGTGCATGAATTACGGTAGGTTAACGATTGAATTTTGCTTATATATCTGCTGAAAGGGTAGGAAGAGCGCCGACTTCGGAACTCAGGGGGGGGGAGAAATCAGCGCATAATAAAAAGACACCGACCTATTCTGCCGATGCTTCTTGCTGGTCACGTTGCTTTCTAGCGAATCGTTGTAGCGTACTCATGCTAATACCCGTTGCTTCCGATAGCTGGCGGAATGAGTAGCCCATTTTCTCTTTCATACGCATAGCTTCGACTAGTTTTTTATCTGAATGCGACTTCGGGCGACCTTCCTTGTAATTTGGATTCTGTCTAGCTACTATTTTACCTTCCTGCGTTCTTTCTAAGATTAGGTTACGCTCCATTTCTGCGACTGCTAATAACGTTTGTAAAAAGAAACGCCCCATTGTCGTATCTTCTAGTAGTCCTACGTTGAGAACGTGAACCCTTATACCTCTCTTGAATAGCGCTTCAATTATCTCGATACCTTCCTTTGTATTACGTGCAAGGCGATCTAGCTTTGTTACTGTCAGTGTATCTCCTTCGCTTAATATTGCGAGTACTTTCGATAGTTCGGGGCGGTCTGTCGTCGTTCCCGTGAACTTTTCCGAATAAATGACCGCGCACCCTTCTGCTTTTAACGTTTGTAATTGTGATTCTAAATCTTGAGTTACCGTTGAGACACGAGCGTATCCATATTTCATAATTAATCCGTCCTTTCTGCGTCACTATTTTTGACATAAAGTTATGACACAACAAGATGATGCTATATTACTACACTTTAAAATCTATGTCAAATCTCGAGAGTTATGACATAAGTATAATGACATATGACATTGCATCTATTGACCAAGCCCTTATTACATACTCGAATACCCCGCTATGTGTTTCGTATTACCAAGCGCTGACACCACATCACCAACAGCCCGCACTATATTACCAACAGGCGTATGCCTATCCTCGCATACCCGACGTACCACACCACAATACCACGGCGCTCACATGATCGCTCGTACACGTTCAATCAATATAAAAATTCGAAGTAGCTAACGGCTCTTATTCGGCTTGACTGACGCCTTTAACGCAATAGGCTACGTACACGTACTATATAGTACAGCGTATAACTACATCATGCCGTGGCTTGCCGTGCTCACGATGAGCATATGAACGTTGTGCGTGATTGATTCGATTGTCTTTGCGATTCAATTCAAAATAATAATGAAAAGATTGCGAAGTTATTTTGATTGCTTTCTTCTTCGTTGTCTTCTTCTTCGATTGTCTTTGCGATTGTAATTCGAATCGAATTCGTAAATGATTTCGTCTCTCTTTCTTCTTCGAATTAAGTTTCGATTGTGATTGCGATTCGAATTAAGTTTCGAACTTCTTTGCGTTTGCTTTTGTGATTCGAATTCGTTTCTTTTTGAGTCTCAAAACTTTTGCGAAGTCTTTGAAGCACTTCTTTGACTCGCTGACGAACGATAAGGACGACGTGACCAAACACTCGCCCATCACTCGAAAACTCGCTACCCTCCAAGCCACCCCCTTGATACCCCTGAAGCAAGCCCCTACAAATAGCGCACACCATTTTTGAACCGAGGGGTTAAACGCAATCATCTAGTGAAGCCCTTGCCATTCCGTCACGATGCCCACTAAATCGCAATGTAGTCCGCCCTTATGGACGTATATGAGTACGTCAATAGATACGTAGGGACAGCGTTTATATAAGTGAATAGAAAAAAGATTATATCGAATTAACCTTTTTCGTGGGTGTGATGCCCCTATGTAATTGTAAAACGACGCACCCCACTACGGCGTCAATTACAAACACTGGTCGGGCGATCTTCCCTAGCGCCCAGCCCCCTTTCTATTCTACTAGTAATGCGTGGCGATCTTTTTAATAAAGTACTTACGTTATTACTATTATTGCGTTAGCTTTAGCTACGCTCTTACGAAGTAAGACAGATATATAACTCTCGTTATATATATAATCTCATTCGTATAAATATCGTTAATAGATAAATCTTGTATCCGTGCAAATATGGGTAAATTTACGACTGAATTCAAACGAATTTCACGTAATCCCATACGCAAATAAGTGTAATCCCATACGCAAATATAGGAATACATAAAATACCAATTGTAACGGGAGGAATCAACATGAAGTCAATCATAACTAAGTTAATCAATGGCGACACTATCGAAGATATCAGCGAAGAAATTCAATTCACAAAGGAACAACTAGAAGAGCCAGCGAGCGAAATCACGAAGCGATACAAAAAGCAAGGGCTAGGGCAACACGTCTTTGATAAGTCGAAGGACGCACCGAAAAAGACGACGGAAAACGCCCACGAATTCGACGAGAGGGGAAAGCACCCACGTACATTCGTCAAGATGCCCCACTATTTGCGTTATTACTCGTATATGGTGGATTACGGCGTAAAGGACTCGGCAATACTTATGTATCAATTAATCATAGATTTCTATAATGCGAGCGAAGGTAAGTCGTACCCATCTCAATATGTTCTCGCCTTACAGTCGGGAAAGAGCATACGTAACGTAGTAGGAACGCTAAAAGCGTTAAAAGACGTGGGACTAATCGAAGTAAGGCGCACAAGTATCGGAAGTAGTAACGAATATAGACCGCTCACACCATTACCGCCCGAAGAACTATTTACACGCTACCCGCAAGCGCTAAAGCGGTTAATAAAGAATCACGCAATGATTACAGAAAAGCGTGAACGTGATTTTAAAAGGCGAGAAGAAAAGAAAAAAGAAAGCAAGTGGGAATAATTCAAGGGCGATCCGTGAGCGAAAATATAAAACTACTATTAAAGAAAGGATGATGCGCAATGTGCTACGGATACATAGATATTCCGAAGTCAGAGTATCGCTATCTTGATTTATCCGAGTCGAAGAAAGCGGAAATGAAAGCACGTAAGGGTCGTCGTCGACGGCGTAGGAAGACAAGAAGCACCGCCGAGAATTCGAGCGAGGGTGTGACTATCATCGAAGGTAATAACGTGGTGAAGGTCGATGCGAAGACAAATGAACCGAAAGGGAAGCCGAAGACAATCCTTAGACAACAAGCGGAGCATTCTTTGCATAGAAAGCCGAAAAAAGTTCCGATAATTATCGAATGGAATGGCGGGAAAACGTTAGAAGACGATGAGCAAGCGCTTATAAAGCGACTAAACTAACTAAGGGAGAGAATGAGAAATGAAGGAATTAGAACTAGTAATGAATAAGGGAGCAGTAGCGGGAAGAATTGACGAATTAATCGAATCAAAGGCGCAACGTGACGAATTGGCGGGACGTATCGGCGTACTAGAAAAGGTCAAAGGATTATTACTACTTCCTAACACGGAATTTGCGTTGAGTAGACAGGTTGCGGAATTCTATGAAGTACCATACGAAGCAATAAACACGATTGTAAAAAGATACCGTGAAGAATTAGTGAGTGACGGAATGCAATATATGACATTCCCACAAATCCGAGAATTAGTAACAGTCCAAAATGAACCGTTACATAAAATGGGGGTTTCGTATCGTGGATGCAATATGTTTAATAGACGTTCAATTCTACGAATCGGAATGCTACTGAAACATAGCGAGGTTGCGAAGGAAGTCCGCACCCAGTTGCTAAACATCGAAGAGAAGGCGGGCGAAGATGTCAAAGTAGCCGAAATCAATAACGAACTAGAGTTACAAATGGAATTAGCTGGCGCACTTATGAGCGGTGACGTACAAGGCGTTGCCCTAGTTAATGCGAAAATCATCGAATACAAAAACCGCCATATTGCGGAAGTCGAAGCGAAGCTGAACGAAGTCAAGGAAGAAAGAGATTCACTAGGCGAAAAGGTGACGGAATTCATTGAATCCGACGAAGTATATTCGTTTGGTGATGTCGCAGTGGGAATCGATGGAATGTCTGCACAAGCATTGCGCAAATTCCTACAAGAACATGGCGTACTGGGTCATAAGTCGAGAGGTGACGTATATCGACCAATCGGAAAGTACAGGGATATGGGTTGGTTCAGTATACAAACGAGAGTGGCAAAGTGGTCAGGAGTTCCGTTCACTAACACGTACATTACGACGAAGGGGCGCATGGAAATCGCTGAATTCTATAAGAAGATGCAAGCGAAGGAGATGATTGCGTAATAATTTCAATTACCGTACTGGTAGTATGCAAATTATATACCGTCAGCCCCCGATATATAACGTAGGAGATTACGAGCGGATACGATAGATGATTACATATGGCGGGCTTCCCTTACAGTCCGTCTCCTCCCTTTTATTTATCCGCTAAGTATGGGAAACACAAAAACTCAGTATATGATTAACAATGCCAGGAGGTACAGGAAATGGGAGCAAAAGACATCAAAGCACTTCGGCAACTCATGGGGTTGCCACAACATGAATTCGCAAGGCTTATCGGCGTAGCGGAATTAACGGTCAACAAGTGGGAGCGAGGACACGTACAGCCGAAACGAGAAAGTATTCAGCGAATTGAGTCGTTAGTAGGTACGAAAAACCTACAGGTTATACAATCGACACTCATTCATAATATGCCGTTACTAGAGGTGGCGGAAGATATTCAGAAACGCATTCAGGCGAAGAAGCGTGAGAGTTAAAATGCCAACAAGAACAAAACGGATCGCCCGCAGCCATTTCATAAAATGGTGCAAAAAGGCATTCGATTCATTAAAGGTATAAACCAAACTAAACTAATTAAGGGGATGTATTAATATGACAAACACTAAATCAATCAATGAGTTAATCCGAGAAGCAATAGAAATCAAAAGTACTGTACCTAGTTTCGTAGTCGAAATGGTAAAAGGTCAGGGCGGACTATACGAAACATTAGGAAAAGTAGGTTCAGATATGAATCTAACGCCCCAAGGTCAGGGAGCGAAGAAAATACGAGTGAAAAAAGTCGCTGAATATGCGCTAATGGCTGAAATGAAAGAACGCCGTGAGAAGTATAATGCGTTACTAGACGAAGCTGAAAAGCAAGTACGAGCGAAGTTAACACCGCAATTCGAAGACCTAGAAGAAGGCGACCGTATTTTGTATGATGCGGAAATCAATGACCTAAAAACGAAGTTGTTACTATCAGCAAACGAAAACCTATCAATGAAATACCTAGAGAAAATGGTAAATCTAGCGAGCAAGAACGGAAAGACGGCGTTAGAATTGCAAGGATATCTAACTGGGCAACTGGCGGAAATGGTCGGCAAGAGTCAGAATCTAACATATATCCGCCCGCAACTACTAACGATGTCTAAGAAACTAACACAGGCATCACAGGTCGACGATTTCGACGGCATCAAGGCGCAACTAAACGATATTAGTCAAATGCGAGAAGTTCCATTCGCAGTAGGTCAAACGCAATCGTTTATCACAGATAATATCGGACACGTTGCAGGTCGATACGTAAATAATCCTACGAAGTATTTCGAAGACCATGCGGAAACGGTTGAATTAGTAGAGGAAAAGATTAAGAATCATCAACGATTCGGTCACGACTTATTCAGAGAGTAAGAGGAACGGGGGCTTCGTGCCCTCGCATATCTCGTAAATTATAAATATATCGGAGGTAATCGAAATGGAAAAGGTTAAAACGATGAAAGATACGAACCCAGCGAAGTACCTTAGTGATGCGATGGTGGAAGCGAAGAAGAAATACGGAAAGCGCCCATTCAATATGATATTCAATCATAAGAAAAACGCATGGGATGCGATTCCTATCGTTAAAAAGGGCAACGCTGGGGTCGATGCGTATGAATTGCGCACACGAGGTTACACAAGCGACGAAGTAAGTTTCACGAATTAAAAAAAATCGCTGAAAAAGAAAGGGAGAGATAATATGACGAAGAGAAACAAAACAACGCTAATACTACATAATGCGGACATTGTCGGGGATATCGGCGAAGCATTACGAAGTGGAATCGAATTAGTACCATCGGCACACACGGAAATGGATAGAATCACAAGAGAGGACGAAGGTGCAACGCTATCGGATATGGCATTACTGAATGCGGTTGGGCGTGTGCGAGAGAGTAAGCGACGAAATAGAGCGGTGAAGATGGCGGTAGAGGTGGCGACAGCATGAAGAAACAAGGCGAATAATGGCGAAGTAGCGGATAGTAAAGTAAAGTAAAGTAGATGCGGAATTGGGCGGGGCTAAGTGTCCTCGCTCTTTTTTATGCACTATATTCAAAAACTTCAATACCGAGATTCGGTCATACGGCTCGAAAACTTTCACTTCTCGGGTATTAGGACGTCTAATTGCGTTAGAATCGCGCGTAGAGGAATTGGTAGAATAAGAGTGCTTTTAACGTTGACGTAGGGCTACTATATAGCGTATAATATTAATTAACAAAACGGTCAGTTGACCGCACAAATGAACGTTCAGCAAGCGATGAAAGAATCGTTTATATATCGTAGGTAATTGACGGGTCGGGAGTTCGAATCTCTCCTGGGACGCTAAAAAAACCTTGTTATCTTTTGATAACAAGGTTTTTTGTTTGTCTACAAATTGATGTATGTGCAAGAAGTGTAAAATATAACGCAATATATGATAATTATTATTTATTATGGATTGAAGTACATTAAGAAAAGAGCGCCATTTATGCGCCCTATTCCTCTTATTTAATTTAAAGAATCAATAGGTTTATGATGGAACTCAAATCCATATCCAGATTCTCCTAATTGTTCACTTACAATATTATAAAACTTTTTCCCGTAAAAACTAGGTTCATTCTGCGAATACACTTGTATAATGAAATGTGTTCTTCCTATTGTACTTGGAACTTTTTCGTAGATTTCATCACTTTCAATGAATCCTAAATATGTATTGATTTTGTCTTGTAAAAGTAAAATGTGTTCATCGTCAAGTTCCTCGCTTTTATTCCACTCTAAAGCATCAAAGATTGTTAAGTATACATTATCTTTATTATCCTCATCTATTAAAACTAAATCGACTTGATCCGTATCATGTAATGCCATATAAAAGCCTCCTTATTCTTCTTTTCTTATTACATTTATTTTCGTTGGTGGAATCTCTTCTAAATGTTCAAATGGTGGTTTGTTCCTACTTTTAACTATTGCACCTGATTCCGCAATTTCAGGGAAGGCTTTTTTCTGATTTTTAGTAAGAGGTGCAGTAGGTGAAGATTTTAACTCTACTAAGTCAATCTTGCCATTTGCGTCCTTGCCTCCTATATCTATACGAGTGCGTACGCCCGATTTTGTTTGTACGGTTATTTGTTCATTCAATTCAGATTTAGGTTTTTGTTGTTTTATAACCTCGAACATTTTTGTTTCGTATTCTTTACCTGCTAAGCTATTAGCTTTTAAAGTTTTCCGTTGTTTTTCTAGTGTGGCTGCTGCATCTATTGCATTGGAAACTTTTTTTGCGCCTTTGACTACTTTTATTCCCTTACCAACAGGCGTAAGCCCCGCAAAAACCATGACACCAGCACCAGTGCGTTCCCACCATGAAAGTTTTTCGCCAGTATCGGGATCAACACCTTCTATAACACGTCGTACATCGTATTCTCCCGATAACTCGCCCACTAGGTCTCTAGTAACTTTCTCTAAACTTTCACCATCTTTTTTCGAAGAAGATGCACCAGGTGATGTGTTGTTATTTTCTGAAGAAGGGGTATTAGCTATAATCTCACTTTCAACTAGATTGCCGTCGTACTCAGCATCTGCCGTGCGGAACTTTTCCGCAACTCTTTCTAATTCGGTAGCTATTTTATCGAATTCCGTTAAAACTGTGAACATTTTTGGTTTAGCTTCGTTAAACATTTGATAGAAATGTTGGCTAGTTGCTCCTGCCCAGTTTGCGGCAATATGTTCTGTTTGATTGTATAAACCATTATGTATTTGTTCTAAGGTGTACCGTACGTTCTTTACCGTCTTGGCTACTTGCTCTAGACGTTCAGGTGTTACTTTTATTTGTACCATACCATCCCTGCTTCTCCTATAATATTTTCACAAGAAAATTATACCATATCTATACATTAGCCAGTGTATGTTAAACAAGCCATGAAAGAATCGCTTATATATTGTAGATAATAGGTGGGCCGGAAGTTCGGATCTCTCTTGGGACGCTAAAAATTGATGTTTTGGTGTAAGAGATGGGGTTAGGAATAAAATAGCATAATTAATACGAGTGAAAGATTATCACAAGAAGTGATTACTTATAAGTTTCGCGTCTAGTTTGGGTTATAATTGTAGCTCATTCTTAATATCTGTAACCGTTCCTTCGATATTAAGCAGTTATATGTAATTCTTTTTCTTAAATAAAAGGAGCGCCGTTTATGCGCCCTGTTCCTCATAGTATTTAATTTAAAGAATCAATAGGCTTATGATGGAACTCAAATCCATATCCGTATTATCCTAATTTTTTACTTAGAATGTTCTAAAACTTTTTACCATTCTAGTAAGATTGAGCATCGATTGTCGGAACTTATCCCCGGCAGTGTGTTACAATTAATAGAAGCGGAAAACGAGAATCTCCAATTGACTGGACCTGTGATTGGTTAGAGGGTTTAAGAAGGTCGTATAAAAAAGGGAGATGGCGCAAAGATGGCGAGATCAAACGAGAATGATTTAACGGAGAAATTGGCAGAAGGTCACCGGAAATATGGTGATGGCAATTTTACAGTACAGAACATCGGTGATGAAACTAACCCGAATTGGACTGTTGTAAAAAATGTGAGGAAGGGATCAGCAGGCATTCGCGAGGGCGAAGATATATTAAGACTGCGATCAAAATATATAAAATAGTACGGAAATGGCCGGAGTGGGAGTTCTCATCTCTCCTAGGACGCTAAAAAAACCTTGTTATCTTTTGATAACAAGGTTTTTTGTTTAATTATTAATAAACTTTTCAAATACAAAACCATAATCTTTCACATTATATTGTTTCTTCGTATCAACAAGCCAGTTAAAGGCAATCTCGTTCATTTCTTTAAATTGCTCTGCTAAGTTTACTTGTGCGTTTGAAATACGGCTAAAGGCATTAGATGCCATATCTAAACTTTTATGTGCATATTGTAATGTAATATCGTTGTCGTATGAAATTTCTTCGATTTTAAGTAAAGCCTTATATAAATCTTTTAATTCTTCAATATGTTTTTTATGAACATCAATTGAGTAATGTTCATCGCCCATTTGAAACTTAATTTCTACATCTAAATCAATTGTTCCTGCAGTTTCAAGTGCTACGTTTTTAATTTGATATTTGCTATAACTAAAGCGGCGTAGTGTACGTTTTTTACTTGTTGCGCTTGTACCGTCTAAGTGAATTAACCCTTTGTTTGTGAAGCAATATTCATCTGATTTGGATTTAATTAGAAAGTAAATTTTCTCCCCATCTTCATGCATCACATAATCATCAGCATCGACCTTATCATAGTCTTTAGGTGTAATGACAGAACCTACATCGCTTAGTCCTAATACATCTGCCGCCATTTTTTTAAACATATATAATCCCCCTTGTAAATTAAATTCTTAATTGTACAAAAATATATTAACACGATTTTCACCCGTTGTTTTCTTGTAATACGAAAATATCTGAAAGTAAGTTAAGAAAAGTAACGAATAATTATTTTGATTCTAAATTATTTATTAAATCTATTAGTTTAAGAGTCGATTCGTCCAAAAATAACTAAAAGAAAAAAGTTGATTTTACAAGTGATTATAGAGAAATTCCGTGAAAGCACCTCAAGCGATATGAGGTGTTTTTCAATCTCTTTTTGAAATCTTACAATTCTGTAAGGTAACTGTAAGGTAGTTCGATGGTAAGAAATTGCTAATCTTTTATAATGAAGATAACAACGATAAAACGAGGAGGAAGAAATGATGAAAGGATTAGTTGTAACGGGCTTAACGGTTGCTTTTGGATTTGTAGCGTATGAGAAATTAACGTATGTAGTTGATGTTGTGAAACATTTGATCGCTTAGAGAAAACAGCCATGAGAGGGAAAGGGAATGAGTGAATGAATGGAATGGTTATTTGGAATTATAGGTACTTGTAGTGTAGTGTTATTGTTCTTTGTCCCAAGTGGTATACTTAGTTCGACAACAAGTTTGTTCTTCTTAAGTTTGTTTGCTTGTACGATGCTTATTATTATGTTTTTAATGAAGCGAAGTAAACCAATCTTCTATTTTAGCATGATTGTTATGGCAATTATTGTTCTCCAAATTATTACCCTTGTAATATACCCCACAATTATAAAAGCTTTCCATTAATGATGAATCCTCTGCGCTTGTTGCTGGGGATTTTTATTTGTACAATTTTAATTTTTAGTAGAAATTTATTCGTATTGGAATGTAAAAATTAAATATTTTCATATTTCAAACAAATAGTTTAGGGATGTTGTGTTCTCATTACGCATTTGATATATTTACTTTGAACATAATTAAAATCAAGAAAAAGAGGCGGACGTATGGATAAAAAAGAAAATACGGTCGTATTGTTTCCACAACTATCAGAGCGCTATATTGATGAAGGTTTTTTAGCGCTGAAAGAGCGGGAATTCGAAGATGCATTGCGTTGCTTTGAAATATTACGTCAGTATAATGCGGAAACGGAACAAACGGAATTAGCTTCAGTTATTTGTTTACTCGAATTAAAACGTATGGAAGAAGCGAAAGACAAATGTGAACAGTTGCTTAAAACAGGAGTTGTCTTATTTGGTGATATTCTTGAAACGTACGTAACTATTTTAGTTCAAACAAATGATTATGAAGGTGTTATTGAAACTGTTGAAAAGGTTTTACAAACGAAAGATATAATGCCTGATCAAAAGGAAAAATTAGCGCAGCTTGCTTTATTTGCAGAAGGTATGCTAAATGAGGGAGATGCATCGCTAGTGGATTCAAATTTTGAATTGGATGAGTTTACTAATGAAATTTTTGGAGAAAACTTTGGACAGAAGCTAAGAGCGATTCAGCGACTTTCGTTAAAAGACTTAGATCTTGCATTACCTGTTTTAAAGAAATTTTTAATAGACGAAGAGCAGCACCCCTATTTGAAAACTTCTATTTTGTATAAAATGATAGAAAGTCAGGTAGAAGAAGAAATAGAGGTAGAAAAGTTTGGAAATACGATTAAGGTGATTCCAGCATTTACAGGTCATAATGAGGAGCAATCCAATAACATTATACATAAATTATCAAGCCGATTAGAGCAAAATTATCCCGATATATTTGAAGCAATGGTTACATATTGGAAAGAGTTGCAAATTAGCGTTTTCCCATTCGCTCTATTAATGGATAAAGAAGAGATTTGGTCAGCTGTTTTAGAGAGAATTGGAAGAAAGCGTTTCGGATTGGCTATAGATGAAGAAGAGCTTATGGCAGCATATAATATCGAATTGGAAGAGTTTCATATTGCCTATCAATGGTTATTACGTGTTGAAAGAGAAGGATATTTGCCCGTATAATTATGAAAAAGAATCGTTCAGTTCTTGAAACGAGCATATTCTATGTTATAATGTAAGGGTTGCAAAAGGCAGAAATCTGCCTGTTTGTAAGAGAAGAGAAGTGTAATTCTCTTACTTAATATGTTTCATATTATTCTCGAACAAAATATACCGTAGTTGTCTTCTGGGCAATTAGTAGATTGGAACATTATATCTGAAAGCTTTTGCTAGAGGATTATTTGTGTATTTGTTATTTCAAAAAAGAGATAATGAAGATCTTAATCTATAGAGGTATGTGCATACATTATTATAGTTGGAGGGAAAGAATAAATGTCTACAAAATGGGAAAAATTAGAAGGTAACGTTGGCGTTTTAACAATCGAAGTTGATGCTAAAGAAGTAAACAACTCTATCGACGCTGCGTTCAAAAAAGTAGTAAAAACAATTAACGTACCAGGTTTCCGTAAAGGAAAAATGCCTCGTCCATTATTCGAACAACGCTTTGGTATTGAATCTTTATACCAAGATGCTTTAGATATCATTTTACCAAAAGCATACGGTGAAGCGATCGAAGAAGCTGGTATCTTCCCAGTTGATCATCCTGAAATCGACATCGAGAAGTTCGAAAAAAATGCTAACCTTATCTTCACTGCAAAAGTTACAGTGAAACCTGAAGTTAAATTAGGTGAGTACAAAGGTTTAGCAGTAGAAAAAGTTGAAACAACTGTAACTGACGAAGATGTAGAGAACGAATTAAAATCTTTACAAGAGCGTCAAGCTGAACTAGTTGTTAAAGAAGAAGGAACTGTTGAAAACGGTGATACAGCTGTAATCGACTTCGAAGGTTTCGTTGATGGCGAAGCATTTGAAGGCGGAAAAGGCGAAAACTACTCTCTAGCAATCGGTTCTGGTACATTCATCCCAGGTTTCGAAGAGCAAGTAATCGGTCTTAAATCTGGTGAGTCTAAAGACGTTGAAGTATCATTCCCAGAAGAGTACCATGCTGCTGAATTAGCTGGCAAACCAGCAACATTCAAAGTAACAATTCACGAAATCAAAACAAAAGAACTTCCTGAGTTAAACGACGAGTTCGCTAAAGAAGCAGACGAAGCGGTTGCAACTCTTGATGAATTAAAAGCAAAACTTCGCACAAACTTAGAAGAAGGCAAAAAGCACGAAGCTGAGCACAAAGTACGTGACGAAGTAGTAGAATTAGCTGCTACTAACGCTGAAATCGAAATTCCAGAAGCTATGATCAACACTGAGTTAGATCGTATGGTTCGTGAATTCGAGCAACGTTTAAGCCAACAAGGTATGAACCTTGAGCTTTACTACCAATTCACAGGTACTGACGCTGACAAATTAAAAGAGCAAATGAAAGAAGATGCACAAAAACGTGTAAGAATCAATCTTGTTCTTGAAGCTATCATTGAAGCTGAAAACATCGAAGTTACTGAAGAAGAAGTAACTGCAGAAGTTGAAAAAATGGCTGAAATGTACGGTATGCCAGTAGACGCTATCAAGCAAGCTCTTGGAAGCGTAGACGCTTTAGCTGAAGATCTTAAAGTGCGTAAAGCTGTAGACTTCTTAGTAGAAAACGCTGCATAATAAAATAACAAGGCACGATTTTAATCGTGCCTTGTTTTATAAATATAGAAATATATTTATAAAACTTTTCGATGGAGAAGGAAAAGTTCCTTTACAAGTCGAATATACATATTTCAAAAGTTTTAAAATTTTTTTATTTGTACATAACTAGTCATATTATTTGTATTTCTCGCCACGTAGTGACATAATATGTATTTACATACGATACATTTATCGTGTACATACGAAGGCAAGAGGTTAGCACTTTGTAAGGGGTGTGAAAATATGTTTAAATTTAATGATGAAAAAGGGCAATTAAAATGTTCTTTCTGTGGTAAAACACAAACGCAAGTTCGAAAGTTAGTGGCAGGTCCAGGTGTTTACATTTGTGACGAGTGTATCGAACTTTGTACTGAAATTGTACAAGAGGAGCTTGCGAAGGACGAAGAAGTAGAATTCAAAGATGTACCGAAACCGGTAGAAATTCGTGAAATCTTAGATGAGTATGTCATCGGGCAAGATAGCGCGAAAAAAGCACTAGCGGTAGCGGTATATAACCATTACAAACGCATTAATTCTAACAGCAAAATTGATGATGTAGAATTAGCGAAGAGTAATATCGCACTTATCGGGCCAACAGGTAGTGGTAAAACATTACTTGCACAAACGTTAGCGCGTATTCTAAATGTTCCATTTGCAATCGCGGACGCAACATCTTTAACAGAAGCTGGATATGTTGGGGAAGATGTAGAAAATATCTTACTAAAATTAATTCAAGCAGCTGATTATGATGTAGAGAAAGCGGAAAAAGGAATCATTTATATTGATGAGATTGATAAAGTGGCACGTAAGTCCGAAAATCCATCAATTACACGTGATGTATCTGGTGAAGGTGTGCAGCAGGCACTTCTGAAAATTTTAGAAGGTACTGTAGCAAGCGTTCCACCTCAAGGTGGTCGTAAGCATCCGCACCAAGAGTTTATTCAAATTGATACAACGAACATCTTATTCATTTGTGGTGGAGCGTTTGATGGCATTGAGCCGATTATTAAACGTCGCCTTGGTGAGAAAGTAATTGGATTTGGTTCTGAGAAGAAAAATGCTGATGTAAATGAGAAGCATGTTTTATCTCACGTATTACCAGAGGATCTTTTAAGATTTGGTTTAATTCCAGAGTTTATCGGTCGTCTTCCAGTTATTGCGAACCTAGAGCCACTTGATGAAGATGCTCTTGTTGATATTTTAACGAAACCGAAAAATGCACTTGTTAAGCAATTCCAAAAACTATTGGAGCTTGACGATGTTGAGTTAGAGTTTGAAGAAGGTGCACTAATCGAAATTGCGAAAAAAGCAATTGAACGTAAAACGGGTGCTCGTGGACTTCGTTCTATTATTGAAGGCTTAATGCTTGATGTAATGTTCGAACTTCCATCTCGTAAAGATATCGAGAAGTGTATTCTTACAAAAGAAACAGTAGCTGATAATGAACCGCCAAAATTGGTGTTACAAGACGGTACTGTACTTGATACAAAAACATCTGCATAATGCGAAAGGGAAACAGCAATTTTTATAATTGCTGTTTTTCTTTATGTTTAGCTACGTTCCTCCGCGGAAATACTAAGAGATAAAATATTGCGGGAGGAAATAAATAATGAGCTGGACAAATATATTTTTAGTTGTTCAACTTGTTTTTGGTGTAATTGTCGGATTATATTTCTGGCATTTACTTCGAAATCAACGAACACAAAAAGTTTCAATTGATCGAGAATCGAAAAAAGAATTAGAACAGCTTCGTAAAATGCGTGAGATTTCTTTAACAGAGCCGCTAGCAGAAAAGGTGCGTCCTACAACCTTTTTAGATATTGTAGGGCAAGAGGACGGGATTAAGTCCTTAAAAGCGGCTCTTTGTGGTCCGAATCCGCAACATGTAATCATATATGGCCCGCCAGGTGTTGGGAAAACAGCGGCAGCACGTCTTGTATTAGAAGAAGCGAAACGAAATCCTAAATCTCCATTTCGTACGAATGCAACATTTATTGAACTTGATGCGACGACAGCTCGGTTTGATGAACGTGGTATCGCAGACCCTTTAATTGGTTCGGTGCATGATCCGATTTATCAAGGTGCTGGGGCGATGGGGCAAGCAGGTATTCCGCAACCGAAAAAAGGTGCTGTAACAGATGCGCATGGTGGTATTTTGTTTATTGATGAGATTGGCGAACTCCATCCGATTCAAATGAACAAAATGTTAAAGGTGTTAGAAGATCGAAAAGTATTTTTAGAAAGTGCGTACTATAGTGAAGAAAATACGATGATCCCAACATATATACATGATATTTTCCAAAAAGGCTTACCGGCAGATTTTCGCTTAGTTGGAGCAACGACACGTTCGCCAGAGGAAATTCCTCCTGCTATTCGGTCACGTTGCTTAGAAGTATTTTTCCGTGAATTAGATACGGAAGAGATTCAAAAAGTAGCGAAAAACGCCGCGGAAAAAGTGGAAATGCAAATAGGTGAAAATGGTATTGAAATGATTGGGATGTATGCAAGAAATGGACGAGAGGCGATTAATCTCGTACAAATTTCTGCTGGTATGGCGATAAATGAAGAACGTTCTTTCATTAAAGATGAAGATATAGAGTGGGTTGTTCACTCAAGTCAGCTTACGCCGAAATACGAAAAGCACATTTATCCGATTCCAAGGATTGGTCTTGTAAATGGTCTTGCTGTATACGGACCAAATACAGGTGCGTTATTAGAAATTGAAGTAACAGCAATTCCGGCGAAAGATAAAGGATCGGTAAATGTTACCGGAATTGTAGAAGAAGAAAGTATTGGTAGTCAAACGAAATCGATTCGCCGTAAAAGTATGGCAAAAGGCTCTGTTGATAATGTATTAACAGTACTTCGTTCTTTAGATGTGTTGCCAGAAGGATACGATATACATATTAATTTTCCAGGTGGTATCCCAATTGATGGACCTTCTGCAGGAATCGCTATGGCAACAGGTGTATATTCTGCGGTGCATCGCACATATGTAAATAATGAAGTAGCGATGACAGGTGAAATAAGTATACATGGAGAAGTAAAGCCTATTGGTGGCGTGTACGCAAAAATAAAAGCTGCGAAAAAAGCGGGAGCTAAGAAAGTCATTATTCCTGCTGAAAATATGCAACCATTTTTGTATACGATAAAGGGAATCGAAATTATTCCTGTCCGTAAATTAAAAGAAGTATTTGAGTTAACGTTTATGCAAGAAAATATGCATAGAGAGCTAGATGTACATACTAACGTAGACGAAACAGATGCACAATCTATGTAAAAATAAACAATAATAAAATTTGCCAGACTTCGTTTAAGTTTGTATGCTTAATCGGAGTCTTTTTTCTTTTCGTGAGGTAGAAAAACAAGCTATTTACAATTGCGAGGAATCTCAGCAATTGCATCTAGGTGTATTGTAATATAAAATAGTTGAACAGGAGTTTAATTTATTATGGAGGTGCTATGTCTAGTATGAATACGAACGAAAGAATCGTGCCCCTCCTACCATTAAGAGGCGTTCTCGTATATCCAACGATGGTTTTGCATCTTGATGTAGGACGTGATAAATCGATACAAGCACTAGAGCAGGCGGCAATGGATGAAAATATCATCTTTTTAGCAATGCAAAAAGAAATGAATATCGATGATCCGAAAGAAGATGACATATATAGTGTAGGTACAGTGGCGAAAGTAAAGCAAATGCTAAAATTGCCGAACGGTACGCTTCGTGTCCTTGTGGAAGGTTTACATAGAGCAGAAGTAATAGAGTTTATCGAAGAAGAAAATGTAGTACAAGTGTCTATTAAAACGGTAACTGAAGAAGTAGAAGATGATTTAGAAGAGAAAGCTCTTATGCGTACGTTACTGGAGCATTTCGAACAATATATTAAAGTTTCGAAAAAAGTTTCAAATGAAACATTTGCAACGGTAGCTGATGTAGAGGAACCAGGGAGATTAGCTGATTTAATTGCTTCTCACTTGCCGATTAAAACGAAGCAGAAACAAGAGATTCTAGAGATTGTATCTGTAAAAGAACGATTACATACACTTATTTCAATTATTCAAGATGAACAAGAGTTACTTAGCCTAGAAAAGAAAATTGGGCAACAAGTGAAACGTTCAATGGAGCGCACGCAAAAAGAATATTTCTTACGTGAGCAAATGAAGGCGATTCAAACTGAACTTGGCGACAAAGAAGGTAAGGGCGGAGAAGTAGAAGAACTTCGTGAAAAAATTGAACAGTCAGGAATGCCTGAAGAAACAATGAAGGCTGCGCTGAAAGAATTAGATCGTTATGAAAAGTTACCAGCAAGTTCTGCGGAGAGTGGTGTTATTCGCAATTATATTGATTGGTTATTAGCGCTTCCGTGGACAGAGGCAACAGAAGATATAATTGATCTTGCTCATTCGGAAGAGATTTTAAATAACGATCATTACGGTCTTGAAAAAGTGAAAGAGCGTGTACTTGAATATTTAGCTGTACAGAAGTTAACGAATTCATTAAAAGGACCTATCCTTTGTTTAGTAGGCCCTCCTGGGGTCGGAAAAACTTCGTTAGCGCGTTCAATTGCAACATCATTGAATCGTAACTTTGTCCGTGTATCTCTTGGTGGTGTGCGTGATGAATCTGAAATTCGTGGTCACCGCCGTACATATGTTGGAGCAATGCCAGGACGCATTATTCAAGGTATGAAAAAGGCGAAAACAGTTAATCCAGTCTTCTTATTAGATGAGATTGATAAAATGTCTAACGATTTCCGTGGAGATCCATCAGCAGCATTACTTGAAGTATTAGATCCAGAACAAAACCATAACTTCAGTGATCATTACATTGAAGAACCATATGATCTATCGAAAGTTATGTTTGTAGCAACTGCTAATACACTTTCAAGTATTCCAGGTCCGTTACTTGACCGTATGGAAATCATTTCGATTGCTGGCTATACAGAACTTGAAAAAGTACACATTGCTCGTGAGCATTTATTGCCGAAACAATTAAAAGAGCATGGCTTACGAAAAGGTAATTTACAAGTACGTGATGAAGCGCTTCTTGAAATTATTCGTTATTATACACGTGAGGCTGGTGTTCGTACGCTAGAACGCCAAATTGCAAAAGTTTGCCGTAAAGTAGCGAAAATTATCGTTACAGCAGAACGTAAACGTATCGTTGTGACAGAGAAAAAGATTGTTGATTTACTTGGTAAACACATATTCCGTTATGGGCAAGCTGAAAAAACAGACCAAGTTGGTATGGCAACAGGTCTAGCTTACACAGCAGCAGGCGGCGATACACTTGCAATTGAAGTTTCTGTAGCGCCAGGAAAAGGGAAACTAATTTTAACAGGGAAACTTGGGGATGTTATGAAAGAATCCGCACAAGCTGCGTTTAGTTATATACGTTCTCGTGCAGAAGAGCTTCAGATTGATCCGAATTTCCATGAGAAAAATGATATTCATATTCATGTTCCAGAAGGAGCAGTTCCGAAAGATGGACCGTCAGCAGGTATTACGATGGCAACGGCACTTATTTCTGCACTAACAGGTATTCCTGTAAGTAAAGAAGTAGGTATGACAGGTGAAATTACACTTCGTGGTCGTGTATTACCAATTGGTGGCTTAAAAGAAAAAACATTAAGTGCTCACCGCGCAGGCTTAACAAAAATTATTTTGCCAGCAGAAAACGAGAAAGATTTAGATGATATTCCAGAGAGCGTAAAAGAAAACCTTACGTTTGTGCTTGCATCTCATTTAGATGAAGTATTGGAGCACGCATTAGTAGGAGTGAAACAATGAAAGTAACAAAAGCAGATATTGTAATTAGTGCTGTTAAACCAGAACAATATCCAGACAGTGATTTACCAGAAATTGCATTAGCAGGTCGTTCAAATGTCGGGAAGTCTTCCTTTATTAATAAAATTTTAAATCGTAAAAAGTTAGTGCGTATTTCTTCTAAACCAGGAAAAACGCAAACGCTGAACTTTTTCTTGATCAATGAGATGATGCATTTTGTTGACGTTCCAGGTTATGGATATGCGAAAGTGTCTAAATCGGAGCGCGCGGCATGGGGGAAAATGATTGAAACGTACTTTACAACGCGTAAGCAATTAGACGCAGCTGTATTAGTAGTTGATTTACGTCACCAACCGACAAGTGATGACGTGATGATGTATGATTTCTTAAAGCATTATGAAATCCCAACAATTATTATTGCGACGAAAGCTGATAAAATCCCGAAAGGGAAATGGCAAAAGCATTTAAAAGTTGTAAAAGAAACGCTTGCTGTTGAAATTGGCGATGAAATCGTTCTATTCTCTTCTGAAACAGGACTTGGAAAAGAAGAAGCGTGGAAGGCAATTCATAAAATGACAAAAACAAAAAACGCGTGACGAATGTCGCGCGTTTTTTTCTTTATATAAGCTGTTAACGTACGTTTAATGTAACTTCAATATTACCTCGTGTTGCTTTAGAGTAAGGACATACACCGTGAGCCGCTTCTACAAGTTCTTGTGCTTCGCTATGTGAAACGCCAGCGACATGTACATCAAGCACGGCAGATAGGCCAAAACCACCATCTGTATCTTTTCCGATAGAAACGTGAGCGGTTACTTCTGTACTTTCTACTTTCATACGTTTTGTACGAATGACAAGTTGTAATGCACTATCGAAACAAGCTGCATAACCAGCTGCAAATAGTTGTTCTGGATTTGTTGCTTCTCCACCTGCACCACCTAGTGCTTTCGGCATTTTCACATCAAGATTTAATATGCCATCATCTGAAACTACTTTCCCATTTCTTCCACCTGTTGCTGTTACTGAAGCAGTATATAATTTATCCATATTTATTCCCCTTTTCCATCATTAATTGTTTTCATTGTTTCAATTAGTTTATTTAGTTGAATTAATAAAGAGCGATATTCTTGCTCTGTAATTCCTAAGTTTGTAGCCATTGTTGTCGGTAATGAACAAGCCTTTTCCTTTAAATTTTTACCTTGTTCTGTTAATTCAATACAAACTTTTCGCTCGTCTTCTTTGGAACGAACACGTTTTACAAGTGTTAATGATTCCATTCGTTTTAACATAGGTGTTAACGTACCGGAATCTAAAAATAGACGCTCTCCAATTTCTTTTACTGTTAGTCCATCTTGCTCCCATAGTACGAGTAAAGTAATGTACTGGGGATACGTAATACCCATCTCTTCTAAATAAGGTCGATAAAAACGAGTAACCTCTCTAGAACAGGCATAAATAGAAAAACAAAGTTGGTTATCTAGATGCAAAGAGTCCTCTGTCATACATAACTCCCTTCTTATTAAGTTGTGCACAATTTAATTTTGTAAAATCAATATAACGAAAAAGAAATAAAATGTCAAATACATTGTATTGAGAAAGTGTTTGCTACATTTTGGAACAATCATACATATTTTCCTTCATGATGAAAGAAGATAGGAAAGATGATGTTATAATTTATATGGAATAGTTTCCATCACTTGATTATGAGGACTTTTTTTGGTAACGTACAAATAGAGTTATTAATTTATAATCATTATAAAGTAGAAGTTTTTTTATTAGTTTGCTGAATCTCCTTTATTACATACGGAGAATAATTAAAAAATAATCGGTTGTTCACACGATTGTCAGATTCATAAGAGGAAAGTTGTATTATGATAGTAGATAAAGTGATAAAACGGGTGAAGGGGGACATGCTGCGTGCATATTCTTGTTGTTAGTGTAAATTATCGAACAGCCCCTGTAGAATTTCGTGAGAAACTCACATTTCAGGCAGCAGAGCTAGAGCGAGCGATGACTACATTACAAAATCAAAAGAGCGTGTTAGAGAATGTCATTGTATCAACTTGTAATCGCACTGAGATTTATGCTGTTGTCGATCAATTACACACGGGACGGTATTATATTAAGAAATTTTTAGCTGATTGGTTTCAGCTTGAAATAGAAGAAGTCGCACCATATTTAACTATTTTTGAACAAGATGGTGCAATAGACCATTTATTCCGCGTAACGTGCGGTTTAGATTCTATGGTAGTGGGAGAAACACAGATTTTAGGCCAAATAAAAGATAGCTTTTTAGAAGCACAACAAGTTAAAGCAACAGGCACAATTTTTAATGAATTGTTTAAGCAAGTCATTACATTAGCAAAACGTGCCCACTCAGAAACAACAATTGGTGAAAGTGCGATGTCTGTTAGTTATGCTGCTGTTGAGCTTGGAAAGAAAATATTTGGCGAGTTAACGGATTGTCACGTGCTTATTCTTGGTGCTGGTAAAATGGGCGAACTTGCATTGCAAAACTTATATGGAAGTGGTGCTCGTAAAGTAACAGTTATGAATAGGACGCTTTCGAAAGCAGAAGTAATGGCTGAGAAATATATGGGACATGCAAAATCATTAAGCGAATTACAATGTGCATTATTAGAAGCAGATATTTTAATTAGTTCAACTGGTGCATCTGAGTATGTCATTACGAAAGAGATGATGACAAAGGTGGAGAAAATGCGCTCTGGTCGTCCTTTGTTTATGGTTGACATTGCAGTGCCACGTGATATTGATCCAGCGATTGATGAGCTAGAAGGTTCTTTCTTGTATGACATTGATGATCTGCAAGGAGTAGTGGAGGCAAACCGTGCTGAGCGTTTGAAAGAAGCAGAGAAAATTCAATTTATGATTGAAGAGGAAATTGTTCTATTTAAAACGTGGTTAAGTACACTTGGTGTTGTTCCATTAATATCAGCTCTTCGTGATAAGGCACTTGCAATCCAAAGTGAAACGATGGTAAGCCTAGAGCGAAAAATACCAAACCTTAGTGATCGTGAGAAAAAAGTTATTAGTAAGCATACGAAAAGTATTATTAATCAATTATTAAAAGACCCAATTTTAGTAGCAAAAGAAATAGCTGCTGAAGAGGGAGCGAGCGAAAAACTAGCGTTATTTGCAAAGATTTTTGATTTAGAAACGGAAGAAGTAGAGAGTCGTGCGGAAGAAGTAGAACATAAAAGAGTGTGGACACCATCCGTTCCATCTTTATAATTTGGAAGGATGATCGGATGAGTTTTTTAAATAACAGTATTATTTATCATATTGCAATTATTTTATATGCTTGTAGCATTAGTTTATATTTTATAGATTATTTCCAAAGTAACCGAAAGGCGAACCGATTTGCTTTTTGGTTACTTTCGATTGTATGGGTATTGCAGTCTATTTTTATGTTGCTTAGGGCGACAGATTCAGAAACGAATCCCATTTTAACTTTATTATCAGGGATTTATTTTTATGTTTGGTTATTGATTACGATGTCGTTAGTCATAAATCGATTTATGCGCGTTGACTTTTTAGTCTTCTTTACAAATGTTGTTGCATTTGGCGTAAGCGCTTTTTCTATTTTTACACCGCTCGGAAAGATGTCGCCAGTACTTGCAGAGCAATTAGTTTCAGAACTTGTATACGTGCATGTTGGAATGGCGATTATTTCTTATGCAACGTTTACGGTATCGTTTATTTTTTCTATTATGTATTTACTGCAATATCGCCTATTAAAAAAGAAAAAGTGGAATGCGAGATTAAGAAGGTTAGGGAATTTACCGAAGCTTGAATCTACGTCTTACGGATTAAATTTATTTTCTGTTCCATTTTTCTTACTAGCAATTTTATTGGGGTGTATATGGGGATATACAAAATTGGACAATTTCCATTGGTATGATACGAAAGTAATCGGATCTTTTGTCGTTCTATTTGTGTATTGCACAGGTTTATATTTACGAGCGGCAGATGTGTTGCAAGGTAAGAAAATTGTACAGTGGAATATCGGATCGTTTCTCGTAATGCTAGTAAACATTTTTCTATTAAGCAGTTTATCCAATTTCCACTTTTGGTATTTATAATGAGGAGAGAGAATTATGCGCAAAATTATTGTAGGGTCACGAAAGAGTAAACTAGCATTAACGCAAACAAACTGGTTTATTGATCAGTTAAAAGCGCTAGGTCTACCATATGAATTTGAAGTGAAAGAAATTGTCACAAAAGGTGATGTTATTTTAGATGTTACTCTTTCAAAAGTAGGCGGAAAAGGCTTGTTCGTTAAAGAAATTGAGCATGCGTTACTTACGAAAGAAATCGATATGGCTGTACATAGTATGAAAGATATGCCGGCCGTACTTCCAGAAGGTTTAATGATTGGCTGTACACCAAAGCGTGTTGACCCTCGGGATGCTTTTATCTCAAAAAATGGAGCATCGTTTAAAGAGTTAGCGGAAGGTGCTATTTTAGGTACGAGTAGTTTAAGACGTAGTGCACAGCTACTCGCTGCGAGACCAGATTTACAAGTGAAGTGGATTCGCGGGAATATCGATACACGTTTACGTAAATTAAAAGAAGAAGATTACGATGCGATTATTTTAGCGACAGCTGGATTACAAAGAATGGGCTGGGATGATGAAGTTATTACAGAACATTTAGATGAAACGTTATGTGTACCTGCTGTAGGACAAGGTGCATTAGCGATTGAATGTCGTGAGGATGATAAGGATTTATTGCAATTGTTAGCGCATATTAATGATGCGATAACAGAAAGAACAGTGGCAGCGGAGCGAGTATTTCTTCATAAACTTGAAGGTGGATGCCAAGTTCCAATCGCTGGATATGCAACCCTTACAGAAAACGATGCAATCGAATTAACAGCTCTTGTCGGCTCTATGGATGGCTCTGTTTTATTAAAAGAGACAGTAGTGGGTACTAATCCTGAAGAAGTAGGATTAGAGGCCGCGGACCGTTTAATTAAACAAGGCGCCAAAGAACTCATTCTTGCTGCAAATAAGGAGCAACAATAAATATGAACGCTCTCGCTGGAAAAACGGTATTGATTACACGTGCCCAGCATCAAGCGAAACAAATGAGTGTAGCAGTGAAAGAAAAGAGCGGAATTCCATTGGAAATTCCGCTTTTGCGTATGGAAGGTATGTCTCATAGGCAAATTCAACATATTGAAGAGCAGCTACATTCATACGACTGGGTTATTTTTACGAGCAGAAATGGTGTAGCTTTTTTTCTAGATAGTTTAAAAAAGAAACTACCACTAACCATTAAAATCGCTGTGGTAGGTGTGAAAACAAAATTAGAGTTAGAAAAAAGGGGCTATCAAGTTCATTTTGTCCCGAATTCATTTGTTGCAGAAGCATTTGCCGAAGAGTTTCTAAAAGAATTAAATGGAAACGAACGTATTTTATTTCCAAAAGGCAATTTAGCAAGAGATGTAATACCAGTTAAACTGCGTGAAATTGGTGTTTCTCTAGATGAGTTGATCGTATACGGTACGAAAGTGAATGTAGAAAAAAAGCAAGAGCTTATAGCAGCGTTGAAGTTAGGAGAAGTAGACATTATTACATTTACGAGTCCTTCAACTGTTACTAGTTTTGTTCGTTTACTTGAGGGTGCAAACTGGAGAGAATGGACAAAAAAATGTACAATTGCTTGTATAGGACCTATTACGGAAAAAGAGGCAAGTCGTTATTTTCCGTCTGTTATTGTGCCGAAAGAGTACACTGTAGAAGCATTACTACAATGTGTTTGTGAATCTATAAAATGAAAGAATGGGGATAGAAATCTATGAACTCTTTACAATTTAATCGTCATCGTCGTTTAAGACAAAGCGGGGGCATGCGTGCGCTTGTGCGTGAAACGTTTTTACATACGGAAGATTTTATTTACCCTATTTTTGTATTAGAAGGTGAAAATGTTCGTAATGAAGTTCCTTCTATGCCAGGCGTATATCAAATTTCTTTAGATTTATTGCAAGCTGAAATGCAAGAAGTTGTTGATTTAGGTATTCGTTCTGTTATTGTATTTGGTTTACCTGCTGAAAAGGATGAAGTTGGATCATCAGCATATTGTGATCATGGAATTGTACAACGTGCTATTCAGCAAATTAAAGGTGATTTCCCTGAGCTAGTAGTAGTCGCAGACACATGTTTATGTCAATTTACAAGCCATGGTCATTGCGGTGTAATTGAAGATGGTATTATTTTAAATGACGAGTCTCTTGCAGTTCTTGCGAAAACAGCTGTAAGTCAAGCGAAAGCAGGAGCGGACATTATTGCGCCATCAAACATGATGGACGGCTTCGTAACAGCAATTCGCCATGCATTAGACGAAAATGGTTTTGGACACGTGCCAGTTATGTCGTACGCTGTGAAATATTCATCAGCATTTTATGGACCATTCCGTGATGCTGCGCACGGTGCACCGCAATTTGGTGACCGTAAAACATATCAAATGGATCCGGCAAACCGTATGGAAGCATTCCGTGAAGCAGAATCAGATGTAATGGAAGGTGCAGATTTCTTAATCGTAAAACCAGCTCTTTCTTACTTAGATATCGTTCGTGATGTGAAAAATAACTTTAATTTACCAGTCGTCGCTTATAATGTAAGTGGTGAATATTCGATGATTAAAGCGGCAGCGCAAAATGGCTGGATTAATGAAAAAGAAGTTGTTCTTGAAAAATTAATTAGTATGAAACGTGCAGGAGCAGACTTAATTATTACGTATCATGCGAAAGATGCAGCAAAATGGTTACAAGAAGGAGGCGCTAAATAATGAAAAAGTTTGATAAATCGATTGCGGCGTTTGAAGAGGCACAAGACTTAATGCCTGGTGGCGTAAATAGCCCGGTTCGTGCTTTTAAATCTGTTGGGATGAATCCGTTGTTTATGGAGCGTGGAAAAGGCTCTAAAGTATATGATATTGATGGGAATGAATACATCGACTACGTATTATCATGGGGGCCTTTAATTCATGGTCATGCAAATGATCGTGTTGTAGAAGCGTTAAAATCTGTTGCTGAAAGAGGTACAAGCTTCGGTGCACCAACAGAAATTGAAAATAAATTAGCAAAACTTGTTATTGAGCGCGTGCCATCAATTGAGATTGTGCGTATGGTTAACTCTGGAACGGAAGCAACAATGAGTGCACTACGTTTAGCTCGTGGTTATACAGGTCGTAATAAAATCTTGAAATTTATTGGTTGTTACCACGGTCATGGTGATTCGCTATTAATTAAAGCTGGTTCTGGTGTGGCGACTTTAGGTTTACCAGATAGTCCTGGTGTACCAGAAGGTGTAGCGAAAAATACGATTACAGTAGCTTATAACGATTTAGAAAGCGTAAAATACGCGTTTGAACAATTCGGTGATGATATTGCTTGTGTAATTGTAGAACCAGTAGCAGGAAATATGGGGGTTGTTCCTCCGCAGCCTGGATTTTTAGAAGGTCTTCGTGAAGTAACAGAACAAAACGGTGCATTGCTTATTTTTGATGAAGTAATGACAGGGTTCCGAGTAGCTTATAATTGTGGCCAAGGTTATTATGGCGTAACACCTGATTTAACATGCTTAGGTAAAGTAATCGGTGGTGGTTTACCAGTAGGAGCATACGGTGGTAAAGCAGAAATTATGCGCCAAGTTGCACCAAGCGGACCGATTTACCAAGCTGGTACTTTATCAGGTAATCCACTTGCAATGGCAGCAGGTTATGAAACGTTAGTACAGTTAACGCCAGAATCATATGTAGAATTTGAGCGTAAAGCAGAAATGTTGGAAGCTGGATTACGTAAAGCAGCTGAAAAACATGGCATTCCACATCATATTAACCGTGCAGGTTCTATGATTGGTATTTTCTTTACAGATGAGCCCGTTATTAATTACGATGCAGCAAAATCTTCAAACTTAGAATTCTTTGCGGCTTACTATCGTGAAATGGTAGAACAAGGTGTATTCTTACCGCCATCTCAATTCGAAGGTTTATTCTTATCGACAGCACATAGTGACGCAGATATTGAGGCGACGATTGCAGCAGCTGAAATTGCAATGTCAAAATTAAAATAATGTATTAGAGAAAAATCGCTCTCCATAAGGGGGGGCGATTTTTTTTTATTCATAAAGTAAGCTTTCCCTACATAAATCTGTAATGACATATAGTTTGGGAGGGGGAAAAGAAGTGGCTGCAGATCATTCGTTACGATTTTCATTAAAAGAATCTGTTTGGTTCCAAAAGGGACAGGAAGTCGATGAACTTTTGTCAATTTCGTTAGATCCAGACGTTGAGATAGAAGAGCTTGATCATGAAGTAATCGTGAGAGGGCAATTAGATTTAACGGGAGAGTATGTTGCACGAAAAGATGATTCGGCGTATTCATTAAGAGAACTATCGCCAGCAAAGTCAATTGATTATGTAGAAACAAGGGAAGATGGGGTTAATGAACTTGTTCATTCCTTTCCGCTTGAAATATCAATTCCGAGAAATCGAGTGAAAGTAATTGAAGAGCTATATGTATCAATTGAGGAATTTGATTATGAATTAAAGGAAAATGGTTGCTTACAATTATTAGCGGATATATCTATTACCGGTTTGTGTGATGAAGAGAGAAACGAGGATGAAGCTGAAGAGGAAGAAACGGTGTATGCCGAGTTAGAAGAAGATTCAGCGCAAGAGGATGAAAATAGACCGGCGCCGCATGTAGAAGAACCAGCATATAAGGAATCAGATGAGTGGGAAGATTACGCATTTGAACCGTTCCAATTAGAGGAAAGAAAAGAGCAGGAATTAGAAGAAGAGAAGATAGAGGAACATGAATTTGTGGAGCGTGAAGAGGAGCAAGAAACAACGCCGCAATTTGAATTGTTTGGGCGAAAAGATTTCAAGAAAGAAAAAGCGAAAAAGCAGGAAGAACAAGAAGAAGAGTACTCACAGCGAGATGAAAATGCGCTTTATTTAACAAAACTATTTACGAAAGAACCGGAAGAAGAATTTACAAAGTTAAGAATGTATTTCGTGCAAGAAGGGGATACAATTGAATCTATTGCAGAACGTTATGAAACGTCTGTGCAAAATGTGTGCCGTGTCAATCAAACAGAAGATATATTTTTAAATACGGGGCAAATTATTTATATTCCGGTTTCAAGGGTAAAGGCGAAATAAGGAAGTGAGTGTTTTCACTCGCTTCTTTTCTTAGAGGCTATGTTTTGAATAGAAAGGGTTATTCGTATGGATATTGAATTACGAAATCACTATGAACCTATCGTGAGGCAATATAGATTGGATACGCAGCATATGGAAGAGCACGGAAGCGTAATGAAAATTTATACGAATCAAGGTCCATATGCACTCAAGAAAATAGAAGGCAGAAAGTTAGAGCGGAATAATTTTCTGCATCATATTCAATATTTGAAGGAGAAAGGTTTTTCAAATTATGTACCTATATACCACGCGACGGATGGAAATTATATTTTAAGTGACGGGACGTATAATTATTATTTAATGCCTTGGTTAGAACGTGCAGAAGGAAACGGCGAGGATAATGATCAATACCATAAAATGTTTCAGACACTTGGAACGTTGCATCAAAAAACTGTGAAGGAAGAAACATATACGGAAGAAGATTTAGAAAAACATTATACAACTATATCCGATCGCTGGGAAAATGATGGTGAGATGTTAGAAGAGTTTCTCGTAGAATCTGAATCAAAATGGTATATGTCCCCGTTTGAATTACAATATTGTACGTACTATCATCATGTAATGAGAGCGCGTGAATTTGCAACGAAGCAATTAAATGAGTGGAACGATGCGATGAAAGAAAAAGAGAAAACACGTATTACTTTTGTGCATGGTAACGTGTCACTTAATCATTTTTTATTTGACTATGAGCGAAATGGCTATTTTATTAGTTTGGAAAAATCGAAGTTTGCAACGCCTGTGCAAGATATAGTAGGTTTTTATTCACGGTCTTTAAACACATATCCAATCGCAAGAAGTGATCGGTTTGAATGGTTTCAAATGTATCAAAAAAATTTCCCTTTTACGAAAGAAGAGCAACTACTTATGTTTGCGTATATGACGTATCCATCGCAATTTATTCGGCAAATCCAGTCTTATAAGAAAAGAAGAGATAATCGCAACGAGGAAAATGAACTGCGCGGAGTAAAGAGTTTGCAACAATCGCATTGGCTCGTTAGCAATATAGAATATTTCCTGTCACAATTACAAGCTGCCCAGCAAGGGAACGGGTAAAGTAAAACTTTAATCAGCGGGTGGCTCCAACCTAACTTCTTTGCTTCAGCTGAATTTTGAGGTGGGGTCTTATTGCCCGCAAATAGCGGGATAAAGAAGATAAGTAGAGAATGCTACTTATCTTCTTTATATTCACCCGAAAAGTCATAGTTTTAAATTTATCTTGACGAATAAGGTTTCGTTTTTTACACTATTGTATATAATAATTAACAATCATATAAATGCCTTGAAGGGGAAGAGTATAACATGAAACGTCTTCAGAGAGGAGAATCAGTAGCTGGGAGATTCTCTAGATAGTTATGTTAGAAGGTAGCCCTGGAGCATCTTTTCTGAACAGAATAGTTCTCATTAGGAAAAGACGGATTTGTCCGTTATCAAATTAAGAGTATAAGCAAATTATGAATTTGTTTGTAAATAAAGGTGGTACCGCGATGTCCCTCGTCCTTTTTGGATGAGGGACATTTTTTATTTTAAGGAGGGAAAATAATGTCAAACACGGAAAAGAATTTACCAACTAAATATGATCATATGTCCGTTGAAGAAGGCCTTTATCAATGGTGGCTTGAAGGCAAATATTTTGAAGCAACAGGAGACGAGAAGAAACAACCGTATACAATTGTAATTCCACCTCCGAACGTAACTGGTAAGTTACACTTAGGTCATGCTTGGGATACAACTCTTCAAGATATTTTAACTCGTACGAAGCGTATGCAAGGTTACGATGTGCTATGGCTTCCAGGAATGGACCATGCTGGTATCGCAACACAAGCGAAAGTAGAAGGAAAACTTCGTGAAGAAGGTATTTCACGTTACGATCTTGGCCGTGAGAAATTCCTTGAAAAAGCTTGGGAGTGGAAAGAAGAGTACGCTTCTCACATTCGTCAACAATGGGGGAAAGTCGGTTTAGGACTAGACTATTCTCGCGAACGTTTCACATTAGACGAAGGTTTATCTGATGCGGTTAATAAAGTATTCGTTCAATTATACGAAAAAGGCTTAATTTACCGCGGTGAATATATTATCAACTGGGATCCAGCAACACGCACAGCTCTTTCTGATATTGAAGTAATTCATAAAGAAGTTCAAGGTGCATTCTACCATATGAACTATCCGTTAACAGACGGTTCAGGTCACATTCGCCTTGCTACTACTCGTCCAGAAACGATGCTTGGTGATACAGCGGTAGCAGTTCATCCAGAAGATGATCGTTACAAACATTTAATCGGAAAAACAGTTACACTTCCAATCGTAGGTCGTGAGATTCCGATTATTGCTGATGAGTACGTAGAAAAAGACTTCGGAACAGGCGTTGTAAAAATTACACCAGCTCATGACCCGAACGACTTTGAAGTAGGTAACCGTCATGACTTACCACGCATCTTAGTAATGAACGAAGATGGATCGATGAACGAAAAAGCTGGTAAATATAACGGTATGGATCGTTTCGAATGCCGTAAAGAATTAGTGAAAGACTTACAAGAAGCTGGCGTATTAGTAGAAATCGAGCCACATATGCATTCAGTAGGTCATAGTGAGCGTAGCGGTGCAGTTGTTGAGCCTTACTTATCAACACAATGGTTCGTAAAAATGGCTCCACTTGCTGAAAAAGCAGTAGCGCTTCAACAAAAAGAAGAAGAAAAAGTAACGTTCGTACCAGAGCGTTTTGAAAACACATATTTACGATGGATGGAAAATATTCATGACTGGTGTATTTCTCGTCAATTATGGTGGGGACACCGTATTCCAGCTTGGTACCATAAAGAAACTGGTGAAGTATACGTAGGTACAGAAGCACCAGCAGATATTGAAAACTGGAATCAAGATAACGACGTACTTGATACATGGTTCAGTTCAGCGCTATGGCCATTCTCAACACTTGGTTGGCCAAATGAAGATTCAGCAGACTTCAAACGTTACTATTCAACAGATGCACTAGTAACGGGTTATGACATCATCTTCTTCTGGGTATCTCGTATGATTTTCCAAGGTTTAGAGTTTACAGGCGAGCGTCCATTTAAAGATGTATTAATTCACGGTTTAGTTCGTGATGAGCAAGGTCGTAAGATGAGTAAATCTCTTGGTAACGGTATTGACCCAATGGATGTTATCGAGAAGTACGGTGCAGATGCAATGCGCTATTTCTTATCAACAGGAAGTGCACCAGGTCAAGATTTACGTTTCAGCATGGAAAAAGTAGAATCTACTTGGAACTTCATTAATAAAATTTGGAACGCATCACGTTTCGTATTAATGAACATGGATGATATGAAGTATGAAGAAATCGATTTAACTGGTGAAAAATCAGTTGCAGATAAGTGGATCTTAACTCGCTTAAACGAAACAATCGAGAGTGTAACACGTAACATGGATAAATATGAGTTCGGTGAAGCTGGTCGTTCATTATACAACTTCATTTGGGATGATTTCTGTGACTGGTACATTGAAATGGCGAAACTTCCACTATACGGTGAAGATGAAGCAGCTAAGAAAACGACTCGTTCTATTTTAGCTTACGTATTAGATCAAACAATGCGTCTATTACACCCATTCATGCCATTCGTAACAGAGAAAATTTGGCAACATTTACCGCATGAAGGCGAATCTATTACAGTAGCTGCGTGGCCAACAGTTCGCGAAGATTTACAAGATACGGAAGCTGCGGCAGAAATGCACCTTCTAGTTGATATCATTCGCTCTGTTCGTAATATTCGTGCAGAAGTAAATACGCCAATAAGCAAAAAAGTTCAAATGCAAATTAAAGCAAAAGATGAGGCTGTACTTGCTCAACTTACGAAAAATAGCTCTTACATTGAGCGTTTCTGTAACCCAAGCGAATTAACAATTCAAACGGACTTACAAGCGCCAGAAAAAGCAATGACTGCAATCGTATCAGGTGCAGAGTTATTCTTACCGTTAGCTGATCTTATCAATCTTGATGAAGAGAGAGCTCGTCTTGAGAAAGAACTTGAGAAGTTCGATAAAGAAGTAGAACGTGTACAGAAGAAACTTTCTAACCAAGGTTTCGTAGCGAAAGCTCCTGCAGCGGTTATTGAAGGAGAGCGTGCGAAAGAGCAAGATTACCTAGAAAAACGCGAAGCAGTTCGTCAACGTCTAGCAGATCTTGAAAAGTAAAAATATTTTTAGAGACTCACTATATTGGTGAGTCTCTTTTCTTTGCGTATAATAGAACTATGAAAGTTGTCTTTTGAAAGGGGAAAAGCATACGTGATACATACATACGAAGAAGCGATAGGGTGGATTCATAGCCGATTGAAATTTGGTATTAAACCAGGATTAGAAAGAATGAATTGGATGCTAGAAGAGCTCGGAAATCCAGAGCGTCATATAAAATGTATTCATCTTGCTGGTACAAATGGAAAAGGTTCAACGTTAACATATATGCGTTACATGTTAGAAGGCGCGAAATATAAGGTAGGAACGTTTACCTCTCCTTACATCGAAACATTTAATGAACGCATTAGTGTGAATGGAACACCAATTGCAGATGAAGAGATTACTGAACTCGTAAAGATGGTAAAACCAGTCGTGGAAAAACTAGATGAAACGGATTTAGGGGAAGCGACTGAGTTTGAAATTATTACTGTTATGGCAATTTGCTATTTCGGTAAAGTCAATTTCTGTGATGTTGTTTTATTTGAAACAGGGCTCGGTGGACGTTTTGATTCTACCAATGTTATACACCCTGTTCTCACGATTATTACGAATATCGGTCACGATCATATGCATATTTTAGGGAATACACTAGGAGAAATTGCATATGAAAAGGCGGGGATTATTAAGTCTGGTGTGCCGGTAATTACTGGTGTAAAAGATGAAGAAGCTTTGCAAGTCATTCAAAATGTTGCACAGGAAAACCATGCAAACTTATACGAACTTGGCAAGCATTTTACAGCGTTACATAAACAGTCTAACGAAGATGGGGAACAGTTTGATTTTACTTGTCCTTTTACCGCATTTGAAGATTTGCAAATCTCAATGAAAGGTATTCATCAAGTAGGAAATGCAGCGCTAGCACTTATGGCAGTAATGTATGTAAAAACATATTTATCATTTTTAATTGAGGAAGAGGGAATAAGAACGGGATTACGGGAAGCGTATTGGATTGGGCGCTTTGAAAAGCTACAAAGTAACCCGGATATTATTATAGATGGTGCTCATAATCCAGAAGGTATCGAAAGCCTTGTGAAAACAGTAGAAGCGCATTACAAAGATAAAAATGTAATAGTTTTATTTACTGCCCTTGGTGATAAACAATTGCATAACATGGTAGGCCGATTAGAAACCATTGCAGATGAAATGATTTTTACAACATTCGCCTTTGATCGTGCTATTTCTGCAGACAAGCTTGCATCATATTCACAAAAAGAATCAAAATTAGTTTTTGAAAATTGGAAAGAGGCAATTGATACAAAAGTTGAAATGATAGGGGAAAATGATGTTTTTATCATAACAGGTTCTCTTTATTTCATTTCTGAAGTTCGAAAATATATTCGAGAGAAAAACTAGATAGTCTTTGCTATCTAGTTTTTTGTTCTACAAATGAAGTCAAATGCATACATATAAGATAAATATATAGGGTTATTTGGCGAATTCCTCTGACAAATATCTCGTTTTTTTGTGAAATGAATATGATATGATGCGGACAACGATAAGAGGTGAGGTGTGAGTGTATGGACAAGCAATCACGAACGATCTCAGTGAAAGTGAATGGAACAGAAGCGAAGTATGAGGAAAAGAAGAAAGATGAATTTGAATGGATGGTAGTAGAAAGTGAACGACCTAAAAATGTTGTTCCGTTTCAAAAAGCGAAATCAGTGTCTGTGGAAAAATACCGAAAGAAGTGGAGTAATACATTAATTGCAATCGTTGCAACCGCAATTATTATCGGTACGACGTTTGGAATGGGGATGCTTCATTTACTTACTGGACAAGGAACAACAGGAGGAAGTGAAGTAACTGCTTCAAGGCCGACTGGAAATGGAGAATCAAAGGTGGGTGGAACGGCAGAACAAACACCAGCACCGAAAGAAGAAAAACAAAAGGCGCAGACAGGAACGTCATTGGATCCGATGAAATTATTCTTTGTTCAAGGGGGGCTTTATTCTTCTGAAGAAAAGGGACAGGCAGCTCTTGAAGAATGGAAAGGCAATGGGGGCATTGGTGCTTTGAGACCGAGCGGGGATAAGTATGCAATAGTTGTTGGTATTGCTAGCGATGAACAGGCTATAAATCAATTAATGACTAAGTATAAAAATGATGGTGTCTCCGTTTTAAAAAAGAACTGGGATATAACAGATAAAGCATTGCTGAAAGATGATAAAGAAGTAGGAACATTTTTAACAAAAGTGCAGCCATTATATACTCATTTAGCAAAATATGCTTCTAGCGTACAAGTTGGTGGAAAAAGCAGCGCAAAAGATATAGAAGTGATTGAAAAAGAATGGAAAGCGATTGAAAAAGAAGGGAAAAGTATGAAGCGAGAAGAAGCAAAGAAACTGTATATGTATACGTCGGTAGCTGTACAAACAGTAAAAGATGGGAAAATGGATAAGGAATCTTTGGCGAAATTAAATCAAGTTATTATTGATGGCTTACTCTCGTATGAAAAAATTGTTTCGTAGAAAGTGAAATGATAGGATAATAAAATGAGTAAGAAAGAAGTACATGTACTTCTTTCTTTTCTTTTGAATTTAGAGCAAAGTGCTTTCTCTATGACAGGAATATAATCGTATGCAATAAAGAAGTGTTATTTTTAGTTAGAGAAATTAATATTTCTTTCATTTGTGGGCAAACTATTCCTTTGATACGATTGATATAAATTGTTCTGCTTCATGTGAGAAAGGAAGGAGAAAATATGAAAAAAATAATTTTAGCTTCAGGGTCACCTCGGAGGAAGGAATTGCTTGAGTTAGCTAGCGTACCATTTGAAATCGTTGTAAGTGAAGTAGAGGAAACAATTGGTGCATATTCATCGCCTTCTGATATTGTAATGTCGCTTGCCTTGCAAAAAGCATCAGCGGTTGCAGAAAATAATAGTGATCACATTGTGTTAGGTGCAGATACAATTGTTACATATGAGTCGCGTATCCTTGGTAAGCCTTCTAATGAGGATGAGGCGAAAGAGATGTTACAATTACTATCTGGGAAAACACATGAAGTGTATACAGGTGTTGCGATTATATCAAAAGAAAAAACGGTTACTTTTTATGAGCGTACAGAAGTTACGTTTTGGGAATTAACAGAAGAGGAAATTGATACATACGTCGCGTCGAAAGAACCTCTTGATAAAGCAGGTAGTTATGGGATTCAAGGTAAAGGGTCTATTTTCGTTCAACATATTCAAGGGGACTACTATAGTGTAGTTGGCTTACCAATTGCACGTCTCGTTCGAGAATTAAAACAATTTGATATTGATGTAACCCATGCGTAAAATTGCATGGGGTTTTCTTTGAGAGAACAAATAAAGGGGTGGAGAGATGAACGGTATTCGTGATGTTGTAAGAGAAGAACAACCACGGGAGCGTTTATTGTCAGAAGGTGCTGGAAGTTTATCAAATCGAGAGCTCCTCGCAGTGTTACTCAGAACAGGTTCTAAAGAAGAAACAGTTTTAAAGTTGTCAGATAAAATTTTACACCAATTTGATGGCTTACGTATGTTGAAAGATGCAACATTAGAAGAGCTAATTAGTATACATGGGATTGGGATTTCAAAGGCATCGCAACTTATGGCAGCCTTTGAGCTAGGCAGAAGAATGGTACGTTTAGAATATCAAAATAGATATAGTATTCGAAGTCCAGAAGATTGTGCGAAATACATGATGGAAGAAATGCGCTTTTTACAACAAGAGCATTTTGTTTGTTTATATTTAAATACAAAAAATCAAGTTATACATAGGCAAACGATCTTTATTGGAAGTTTAAACACGTCAATTGTACACCCAAGGGAAGTTTTTAAAGAAGCCTTCCGTCGTGCAGCAGCCTCTATCATATGTCTTCATAACCATCCCTCAGGAGATCCCACGCCGAGCCGTGAAGATATTGAAGTAACAAAACGCTTAGTAGAATGCGGTCAGATTATCGGAATTGAAGTGCTTGATCATATTATAATAGGTGACCATAAATTCGTGAGTTTAAAGGAAAAAGGTCATATTTAAGACTATGCTTTTTACTTATTTTGTTTTATAATGTGATTTATGAGTTTTTTGTAGAAATTTATCTACAAAAAGGATAAAGATATAAAAAACGTACTGTTTTTATAATATAAAGTAAGAAAAAATGAGTCCGTGAAAACAAGAAAGGAAGATAAATAATATGTTTGGATTTGGTGGATTTACTCGCGATCTTGGAATAGACTTAGGAACTGCGAACACGCTTGTATATGTAAAAGGAAAAGGTGTAGTTTTACGTGAACCTTCAGTAGTTGCGTTACAAACTGATACGAAACAAATCGTTGCTGTAGGTAGCGATGCAAAACAAATGATTGGTCGTACACCAGGGAACGTTGTGGCACTTCGTCCGATGAAAGACGGTGTAATTGCTGATTATGAAACAACTGCAACAATGATGAAATATTACATTCAACAAGCTCAAAAATCAAACGGTTTCTTCTCACGTAAGCCGTATGTAATGGTATGTGTACCATCTGGTATTACAGCTGTAGAAAGACGTGCAGTAATCGATGCGACTCGTCAAGCGGGTGCTCGTGATGCTTATCCTATCGAAGAGCCATTTGCAGCAGCAATTGGTGCAAACTTACCTGTTTGGGAACCAACTGGTAGTATGGTTGTTGATATCGGTGGTGGTACAACAGAAGTTGCAATTATTTCTTTAGGTGGTATTGTAACAAGCCAGTCAGTTCGTGTTGCTGGTGATGATATGGATGATTCAATCATTCAGTACATTAAGAAAAGCTATAACTTAATGATTGGTGAAAGAACAGCTGAAGCATTAAAATTAGAAATTGGTTCTGCAGGCGAGCCAGAAGGTATCGAGCCTATGGAAATTCGCGGTCGTGATTTAGTAAGTGGTTTACCAAAAACAGTACTAATTCAGCCAGAAGAAATTGCAGATGCATTAAAAGATACAGTAGATGCGATTGTAGAATCAGTTAAAAATACGTTAGAAAAAACGCCACCTGAATTAGCGGCTGATATTATGGACCGCGGTATCGTATTAACAGGCGGCGGGGCATTACTACGTAATTTAGATAAAGTAATTAGTGAAGAAACGAAAATGCCAGTTCTTGTTGCAGAAGATCCATTAGATTGCGTAGCAATTGGAACAGGTAAAGCATTAGACAATATCGATCTTTTCAAAACTGCTGCTCGATAATATTGCAAAATAAAAATCAGTGAAATTAAGAGGGTGTGAACGTGCCACAGTTTTTCTTAAACAAAAGATTAATTGTTTTGTTGGTTAGTATTATTCTTCTCGTGGCATTGATTGGAATCTCATTGAAAGAACGGAACAGTTTAACATGGCCAGAGCAGTTTGTTAAAGACACTGTCGGTGTTGTAGAACGTGTATTCCAAAAGCCAGCGAAATACGTAGCTGGATTCTTCGAAAATGTAGAAGATGTAAAGCGCACGTATGAAGAGAATAAAGAATTAAAAGCAAAATTAGATAATTATGCAGGTCTATCAGGGAAAGTAAAACAACTAGAAGATGATAACAAGAAGCTACAAGAGCTAACTGGTAAAAAAGAGTTAAATAGCGGGTATACTGAAATTCCAGCTACTGTTGTTTCTCGTAATCCAGATAAATGGTACGATTTAATTGGAATTGATAAAGGGGCACAGCAAGGAATTAAAAAAGATATGGCTGTAGTAACTTCACAAGGGTTAGTTGGAAGAGTGAAAAGTGTATCTCAGTTTACATCATCAGTAGAATTACTAAGTTCTATGAGCCGAACAAATCGCGTTTCTGCTATTGTACAAGGGCAAGAGAAAATCTTTGGTTTGATTGAAGGTTATGACAAAGAAAAACAATTACTTCTTTTCACAAAGATTGGCTCTGATGCACCGGTAGAAAAAGATCAACTAGTTGTAACATCTGGACTTGGTGATATTTTCCCGAAAGGTCTTGTAATTGGAAAAATCGTTGATGTTCAGCCGGATGCATATGGCTTAACAAAAACAGCTTATGTAAAACCTGCCGCTGATTTAAATGACGTAGAGCATATTACGGTTGCTAAACGTGCAACACCTTCAGCGCCATTAGAATAGGAGGAGAAGAAGAGATGATGAAGATATTAAAAAGAGCAGCTCTTCCTCTTTTGCTCCTTTTTGTGTTTCTATTTGAAAATATGTTTGCTACTGTTGTTCCAACGGATGTGTTTTGGAAAGACAGTATAGCAGCACCGCATTTCTTTATAATCGTCTTATGTTTTATTACAGTGTATTATAGTCCGGTCCAAGGGATTTATTACGGACTATTATTTGGCTTCTTATTTGATACCGTATACACAGAACTTGTCGGGATATATATTTTTGCTTATCCGATTTTAGCTTATTTAGTTTATAGTGTGATGAAAGTATTACAATTGAATTTATTTATTGTTGTTTCTATCATATTAGCTAGCATTGTAGCACTAGAGTATTATGTGTATGGATTCTTAACTTTGTTAGGACGTACTCATATGCCAGCGCATGTCTTTTTCACAGATCGTCTCCTTTCTACTTTATTGTTAAATGCTATTTTCTTATTGATAGTTTGTTTCCCACTGAGACGATATATAGTGCGTCTTTCAAAAGCGATGGAAGAAAAAGAAAAAAGGATTTTCTAATTTTATGTCGAATTGAATCGGTGGGGTGAACTTTAGTGGAAGAAAAAAAGCAACAAAATGTAACGATAAAAGGGACAAAAGATGGGATAACGCTTCATTTAGATGATTGTTGTTCATTCTCAGAATTATTGATGGAATTAGACGAAAAACTTTCTACACATTACTACGATGGTGATGGGCGCTCTTTAATTGAAGTGCATGTGAAAGTAGGAAATCGTTATTTAACAGAAGTCCAACAAGAAGAGATTCGTACGTTAATTCGTAATAAAAAGAATCTTGTTGTGGATTCAATTGAAAGTGATGTTATCACTAAAGCAGAAGCAATAGCTTGGAAAGAAGAAACAGAAATTGTCCCTATTTCCAAAATTGTTCGCTCTGGACAAGTTTTACATGTAAAAGGAAATTTGTTGTTAATTGGAGATGTTAATCCAGGCGGAACGGTTATCGCTGGGGGGAATATTTTTGTCGTAGGATCATTAAGAGGAATTGCACATGCTGGGTATTATGGGGATTCAGATGCTGTAATCGCTGCATCTGTTATGAACCCGATGCAACTTCGAATTAGTGATGTGGCAATGCGGGCTCCGGAAGAGAAAGAAGACGGAGCGGAGGCGGCAGAATGTGCGTATATTAATGAGAACAATCACATTGTTGTCGATCGCCTGCAACTTCTCACTCATCTTAGACCTAATTTAACAAAGTTAGAAAGGGGAATTGTATAGCTGTGGGAGAGGCAATAGTAATTACATCTGGAAAAGGCGGAGTAGGTAAAACTACTACATCTGCGAACATTGGTACGGCCCTAGCGTTATCTGGAAAGAAAGTGTGCTTAATTGACACAGATATCGGTCTTCGAAATTTAGACGTAGTAATGGGGCTGGAAAATCGTATTGTATTTGATCTTGTTGATGTCGTTGAAGGGCGTTGCCGTTTACCTCAGGCTCTTATTAAAGACAAACGTTTTGATGATCTTTATTTATTACCTGCAGCACAAACGAGTGATAAATCAGCGGTAACACCTGAACAAATGGATGAATTAATACAAGTATTACGTCAAGATTATGATTACATATTAATCGATTGTCCTGCGGGGATTGAGCAGGGATTTAAAAATGCGGTAGCTGGTGCGGATAAAGCAATCGTTGTTACGACTCCAGAAGTATCCTCAATGCGCGATGCGGATCGTATTATTGGGCTTTTAGAAAAAGAGGATATTGAACCACCGAAACTTGTTATTAACCGTGTACGTAGTCATATGCTTCATGAACAGGATATGTTAGATGTTGATGAAATTGTACGTACATTGTCAATTGAGCTTCTTGGTGTTGTCGAAGATGACGATGAAGTTATTCGAGCTACAAATACAGGTGAACCTGTGGCGTTGCAACCAAGCGGAAAAGCAGCGTTGGCTTATCGTAATATTGCAAGACGCTTGTTAGGTGAGAATGTACCATTACAAGCATTTGAACAAGAAAAGGTATCGGTATTTGCAAAGGTGAAAAACTTCTTTGGAATCCGTTAAGAGCACTTCGCACATATGCGAGGTGCTTTCTTTTTTCTTCACACGAATATCTTTCTTTCTTAGCTCATACATATGTACAAACTGTATACAACTGTTTCTATTGAAATTAGCTTAACGAAAGAAAGGAGACAGTATGAAGAATAGACGCGTAGAAGAAATTAAAAAGCGGATTGCAAAAAGGAAGGCCGAGCAAGAAAGGATGGAGGAAGAACAGTATTTTACCGGAGGGAATTTTGATAGCGAAACAGTAGTTATTGAAGATGGAGAAAAGGAAATACATCCTTTATTTCGAAAGGAAGTCTTTTTCTTCAAAGTTTTATTATCGGCAATATTAGTTCTTTCGGTTGCTATTTTATATAAGAATGCTCCTTCTTCATTCAATGGAGCTAAAGCTGTTACAGAAAAAGTGATGAAAGAGGAATTTCAGTTTGCTACTGTAGCGAAATGGTACGAAAAGCAATTTGGAAAACCGCTCGTATTCTATTCGCCAAACGAGAAAAAAGAAGGAAGTATTCAGCAAAAAGATTATGCAATTCCCGCTTCTGGAAAGGTAATGCAAGGGTTTCAAAAAAATGGCCAAGGTGTATTTGTCCAAACAGCTAGCAATGCAACGGTTGAGTCAGTGAATGAAGGATTAGTTGTTTTTGCGGGTAAGAAAGAGGAACTTGGAAATACAGTTCAAATTCAACATGCAGATGGTACGGAGTCATGGTATGCAAACTTAAACGATATGTCAGTGAAATTATATGATTACGTTTCAAAGAAACAAAAAATTGGAACGGTGAGTAATGATACAAATGATAAAAATGGAAAGTTTTATTTCGCGATAAAAAAGAATGAAAAATTTATTGATCCGATCCAGGTGATATCATTTGATTAAATATAGAGACGTTTTGACGAAAATTTCCGTGCATCCATTATTTTGGGTTATTATTGTCATTGGTATTTTTACTGCACGTTTTAAAGAGTTACTACTGTTATTTTGTATCGTTCTTATTCATGAACTTGGGCATGCTATTGCAGCAGCACACTATAATTGGCGTATAAAAAGAATTCAGCTTTTGCCGTTTGGTGGCGTGGCCGAGCTTGAGGAACATGGTAATAAGTCATTGAAAGAGGAACTTGTTGTCGTAATTGCAGGGCCGATTCAACATGTTTGGATGATGCTGGTAGGTTATATGTTGTTTGAAGCCGGTTGGTTGAATGCAGATTTATATTATTTCTTTATGTGGAATAATATAATTATTTTAGCGTTTAATTTACTCCCTATTTGGCCGTTAGATGGCGGGAAAGTATTGTTTAATATACTATCATATCGTTTTCCTTATTTACAAGCACATGAAAAGATGATGAAATTGTCATGTGTTTTTTTTGGTGTAATATTAGGATGGCAGTTGCTCTGGAATAGTAACAATATTATGATGTGGGTACTACTCATATTTTTGGCAGTGTCGTTATATCAAGAGTGGAAACAAAGACGGTATGCATTTATGCGTTTTTTATTAGAACGTTATTATGGAAATAAAAGAGGGATTGAAAAGATTGCACCTATTGAAGTGCAATCAGAAGATCATTTATATAAGATATTCACAAAATTTCGTAGAGGATATAAGCATTCTATTATCGTCCGTGGAAAATATAAAGAGCATTACACATTGGATGAAAATGAATTGCTCTATGCATATTTTACTGAAAAACGAACAACCTCATCAGTTGAAGAATTAATCGGTTAGTGTTGACGATAGCACTAACCTTTTATTATTGTAAAAGCAAAGAAGATTATAAAGTGAGGAAATAATTTTGAAAACGTTATATGTGAATTACGCTGGTTCGGAAAAGCGCGTTGCAATTGAAGAGAAGAAAAAGATTGTTGAGTTTTTATGGAAACGTAATGAAGAGCAAGAGATTGTTGGGCATATTTATGTTGGACGTATCGTAAGAACAATTGCTGGAATGAACGCAGCTTTTGTAAATATAGGTTTAGAAAAACATGCGTATCTTTCATACGATGATGTACCACCTTCTTATCGTATACATGAAGGGCAAGCGATACTCGTACAGGTTGTGAAAGAGGCAATTGATACGAAAGGGCCTAAATTGACAGCGAATATAGAATTTACCGGGAAATATGTCGTTTATATGCCGTTTGATGAGATGCGAGCTGTTTCTCGGAAAATAAAAAATAATAAAAGAAGACAACAGTTACTTGAAATTGAAGTAGAAGGAACGGGAGGTTACATTTTCCGCTCTGCTTCTGAAAAAGGGGAAATTGAAGAAATACAAGCTGAAATGCAAGGGTTACAACAGTTGTATGAAGAGTTAAAAAGAAAAGAGGATCAAGGAAAGGCGCCGTTATTACTTCATCGACCGGCGACCTTTTTAGATCGTGTATTTCAAGAGAATCCAATTGAAACAATTGAAAAAGTAGTTGTAGATACAAGAAGTATAGTAAAAGAGTTAGAAGACAAAGTTGGAAAAGAAAAAGTATCTTTTTATAATGAAAAGTCTTCGATGTTTAACCATTTTGGAATAGAGCGTGAAATTGAGAAAGCACTCCAAAAAATTGTGTGGCTTCCAAATGGTGCTTATTTAATTGTAGAGCAAATGGAGACGATGACTGTAATTGATGTGAATACGGGCAAGTTTACTGGAAAACAAAATTTACAAGATACAGTACTTCGCACAAATGAGATGGCAGCTGAAGAAATTGCACGCCAATTAAGACTTCGTGATATTGGTGGTATGATATTAATTGATTTTATTAATATGAAAAAAAGAGAAGATAAAGAAAAGGTAAGAGAATGTCTCATAGCTGCTATGAAAGATGATCGTACTTATACAAGAGTACTTGGATTTACTGAGTTAGGAATTTTGGAGATGACACGAAAACGTAAAAAACATTCTTTACGTGACGTATTACTAGAAGAGTGTGTATCTTGCAAAGCGACGGGTTATGTAATGTCGTATGAAACAATTGCGTATGAGCTAGAGAGAGAATTAATCACATATGGCAACATAGAGGATGAGGCAGTATTAATCGCTGCGCCTAAAGAACTGCAAAAACAATTTTTGCAAAAAGAATTACAAAAAAATATTCCATTTGAAATTTATTTCAAAGATGATATTATCGAAAAGTACGCTATTATCCGTTTTGGAAGTAAAAAAGAAATTGTAGAACGGAAAAAATAGTTAGTAGAAGATTCATTGACAATACTCAATGAATTATGGTAACATCTTTATGTTATAGTTTATAGCACCTAAACGGCTATATGCTACAACCGCACAAGACAGGTTCCCTAAAGGCATTTATGTCTACCTCGTTTTTGGCGAGTCTTAGTAATTAAGAGGAGGTGCAAGTATGTACGCAATTATCGAAACAGGTGGAAAACAAATTAAAGTTGAAGCTGGTCAAGCAATCTACATTGAAAAATTAGATGTTGAAGCTGGTGAAACTGTTACTTTTGACAAAGTTCTTTTCGTTGGTGGCGAAAACGTTAAAGTTGGTAGCCCAGTTGTAGAAGGTGCAACAGTTACTGCGAAAGTTGAAAAACAAGGTCGCGCTAAGAAAATCATCGTTTTCAAATACAAAGCGAAAAAGAACAATCGTAAGAAACAAGGTCATCGTCAACCTTACACTAAGCTAGTTGTTGAAGCTATCAACGCTTAATTCTGGTTAACATGATTAAAATTACGATAAGTCGCACGAAATTAGGAAGTATCCAATCATTTAAAATGACTGGACATGCCGATTATGCGCCACATGGACAAGACCTTGTCTGTGCTGGAACTACAGCGGTTGTGTTTGGTTCTATAAATGCAGTGGAAGAACTTTGTAATGTGCAGGCAACTATTGAACTCGGAAGTGATGGCGGATTCTTAACGTATGAATTGCCTAATGATTTAGACGTTCATGCAGCAGAAAAAGCACAGATACTTTTAGAAGGATTGGTTGTTTCGCTTAAGACGATCGAACTTGATTACGGAAAGTATATCCGTTTAATAGAAAAAGTGCAGGAGGTGTAACGTATGTTAAGATTAGATCTTCAGTTTTTCGCATCTAAGAAAGGTGTAGGTAGTACAAAGAACGGTCGTGACTCTCAGTCAAAACGTCTTGGTGCTAAACGCGCAGATGGTCAAACGGTTTCAGGTGGTTCAATTCTTTACCGTCAACGCGGTACAAAAATTTATCCAGGTGTTAACGTTGGTCGTGGTGGCGATGACACTTTATACGCGAAAGTTGACGGCGTAGTACGCTTTGAGCGTCTTGGCCGTGACCGCAAACAAGTGAGCGTATATCCTGTTGCTCAAGAAGCATAAGAACTCACGGAAAACTCTAACCTGAGTGCAGGTTAGAGTTTTTCTATATTAAGGGGTATCTAAATGAATGAAAAATGGACAATTATAGATGCATTGCGCCATTCAAGACATGATTGGCTCAATCGTATGCAGATGGTGAAAGGAAACCTTTCACTTGGAAAAGTGGAAGAAATTCATAGTCTCATCGATCGTTTTGTCCAAGAAGCGAGACAAGAATCCAATCTGATGGGGCTATCAATGCCTTTATTTTCAGAGTGGATTTTAACATATAATTGGAAACAGCAGCCGTGCTTATTGGAGTACGAAGTATTAGGGAAATTACATAACTTATCTCACTTAGATGAGACTGTATGTACATGGACGAATCAATTTTTCTCAATGCTTCAGCATAGTTTAGACGTATATGTTGAAAATTATGTTTGTATCACAATTGAATGTGACGCGGAGAATGTTCGTTTCTTTTTTGATTTTCGTGGTAAGCTAACGAGTGTAGAAGAACTACAGAATTGGCTTGCGACCCAAAACAATAAATGGTATTCCATTTCTTATACAGTGCGAGACGAAGAAGTCTCAGTTATATTACAACCAATTGAAAAAAGTGTGGTGAAATAATGTTTGTAGATCAGGTCAAGATATATGTAAAAGGCGGCGACGGTGGTAACGGTATGGTTGCGTATCGTCGTGAGAAGTATGTTCCTAAAGGTGGCCCAGCAGGTGGCGACGGCGGTAAAGGTGCAGATGTTGTTTTCGTAGTTGAGGAAGGCTTACGTACATTAATGGACTTCCGCTACCAACGTCATTTCAAAGCTGATCGCGGTCAGCACGGAATGAGTAAAGGTCAGCACGGGCGTAAATCTGAAGATTTACTTGTAAAGGTTCCGCCAGGAACAGTAGTAAAAGATGAAAAAACTGGTCAAATTCTTGCCGATTTAGTAACGCATGGACAAACTGCTGTAATTGCAAAAGGTGGCCGTGGTGGCCGTGGTAACTCACGTTTTGCAACAGCTACGAACCCAGCGCCAGAAATCGCTGAGAACGGGGAACCAGGTCAAGAGCGTGATGTCATTCTAGAACTTAAAGTACTAGCAGACGTTGGACTTGTTGGATTCCCAAGTGTAGGTAAATCTACATTATTATCTGTTGTATCATCAGCGCGTCCGAAAATTGCAGAGTATCACTTCACAACAATCGTTCCGAATCTTGGTGTTGTTGAAACTGGTGATAACCGCAGCTTCGTTATGGCTGACCTTCCAGGACTAATTGAAGGCGCACATGCTGGCGTCGGACTTGGACACCAATTCTTACGTCATATTGAGCGTACACGTGTAATCGTGCATGTTATTGATATGTCTGGTTTAGAAGGCCGTGATCCATATGAAGATTACGTAACGATTAATAATGAATTAAAAGAATACAATCTTCGCTTAACTGAGCGTCCACAAGTTGTTGTTGCAAACAAAATGGATATGCCAGATGCAGAAGAAAACTTACAAGCATTTAAAGAGAAAGTGGGAGACGAAGTAAAAATTTTCCCAATCTCAGCTGTAACAAGACAAGGTGTTCGTGACTTACTGTTTGAAGTAGCAAACTTAATAGAAACAACACCAGAATTCCCAATACATGAAGTTGCGGATGAGTCTGATACAAGTGTAATGTACAAATTTGATACTGAAGGTGTTAAATTTGAAATTACACGTGAAAGTGATGGCACGTTTGTTATCTCTGGTTACGATATCGAGAAAACATTCAAGATGACAGACTTCTCACGTGATGAATCTATACGTCGTTTCGCTCGTCAAATGCGCGGAATGGGTATTGATGAAGCGCTTCGTGCACGTGGTGCAAAAGACGGAGATATTGTGAAAATTCTTGAATATGAATTTGAATTTATCGATTAAGACTGCCGAAATACGGCAGTCTTTTTTTATATCGTAAAAATCGGATTTATATAGGAAAAAATCCCCACTAATTAAATTTTCAATTTATAATGGAAAAAGGAGTAAATGTAGAAGAATTCTTTTATGGGGAGAAAAAGAACATGTATAAAATATTAATTGTAGAAGACGATGAGAAAATTGCGGGAATATTAGAGGAGCATTTAGAAAGGTATGGCTATCAATCATTTAGAGCAAGTGATTTACGTCATATAAAAGATGAGTTTGTAAAAATAAATCCTCATCTTGTGTTACTTGATATTAATTTACCGTACTTTGACGGTTTTTATTGGTGTCGTCAAATTCGTACTGTATCGAATGCGCCGATTATTTTTGTTTCTGCAAGAACAGGGGAAATGGATCAAGTAATGGCGATTGAAAATGGCGGCGATGATTATATTACGAAGCCATTCCATTTAGATATCGTAATGGCAAAGGTGAAGAGTGCGCTTCGCCGTGGCTATGGAGAGTATGCCTCTGCTGCTGAGAGTGATTGTTTAGGTGTAAATGGACTGTTGTTATTCCCGTCCCAGCATATCGTTGAGTGGCAGGGACAACAAACTGAACTGACAAAAAATGAGTTTTACTTATTAGAGTGTTTAATGAAACAGGTGAATCAATATGTAACGCGTGAAGAACTGTTAGAAGCTCTATGGGATGAAGTAGCATTTGTGGATGATAATACATTAACCGTAAATGTAAAACGTGTAAGGAAGAAACTAGAAGAGCTAGGCATTAAAAATGCAATTGTAACGAAACGTGGATATGGTTATGCGCTTCTTACAGAGTGGGGCGAAGGGCATGAAGGTTAAAAATTACCTCATGGACCGCTTTTCTTTAATACTTTCTTATATTGTTAGCCTTTGTTTATTTGGGCTTGTTTTGCAGTTGCAAAGTCTTTTAGAAAAGAAATCCATTGATTGGAGTACGTGGTTATATGGACTTTTATTAGGGACAGTTGTGTTTACTGTATACCTCATTTACGATTACCGAAAACGGAGTGTGTTTTTAAAGAGGATCGAAAAGTATGTTACTGGTGGAAATACATTACATGACTCTTTACTTATTGATGAATCTTATACATCAGAGCAAGAAATGGTCGTTGAATCTTTTACGTTATTAAGACAGCAATATATGAATGAAGTTCATAAACAGCATGGGAAAGAGCAACAGCAAATGATATTTATGAACCAATGGATTCACCAAATGAAAACACCAGTATCTGTTATTGAATTATTGTTGCAGAAGTTTGGCAAGGAGCATCGTGAGGCAAGAGCAACAGTTGAAAGTATTCGTGAAGAAAATAACCGTATACTAAATGGTTTAGATTTAGCGTTACATATGGCAAGGCTAGAGCAGTTTGCGAAGGATTATAAAGTAGAAGTAGTAAATGTTATAGATGTCGTGCGAGGTATTATTAATGAAAATCGAAAATCCTTCATTCAATCGTCTGTATTTCCGAAAGTGATGTTTGAAGAAGATACTTGTATGGTTGCATCTGATAGAAAATGGCTGAGTATTGCTATAGGTCAAATTGTTGTAAACGCAATCAAGTATACAAAAATTTCAGCGGCAGAGAAAAAAGAAATTCAATTTCAAATTGAAGAGAAAAATCAAAAGGTGTTATTACATATTAAGGACAATGGAATTGGTATTCCAGAGCAAGACGTAAAGCGCATATTTGATCCATTCTTTACGGGAATAAATGGACGTAAAACGAGAGAAGCGACTGGGATGGGCTTATATATTACGAAGGAAATTTGCGATAATTTACATCATGGAATATATGTTCAATCGGCTGAAGGAGAAGGAACAACATTCACGTTCCAATTTGCAAAAGATGAAGAGTATCATACATTAATGAGAAAAATGACAAAACTGTAAGATAACAAAACGTTTTGTAAGGAAAATCACTCGTTTCTTTTTCTTATTTTTCTTATAGTAAATGTAAGAAGAAAACACATAGGGGGATTAGAAATGAGTGTTCTTGAAGTAAAAGGATTAACGAAGGTGTACCAATCAAAAGGTTCAGTAGCGACGACTGCTTTAAACGATATAAATTTTAAAATAGAAGAAGGCGAATTTGTAGGGATTATGGGTCCTTCAGGAAGCGGAAAAACGACGCTTTTAAATTTATTAGCAACAATTGATAAGCAAACTTCAGGTCATGTGCTTGTAAATGGTGAAGAAATTAATCAAATGCGTGCTGCAAAATTAGCGGAGTTTCGCCGTACACATTTAGGGTTCATTTTCCAAGATTTTAACTTACTTGATACGTTATCGATTAAAGAAAATATTATTTTACCGCTTGTAATGGCGAAGAAATCTGTAAATGAAATCGATGCGAAAGTGCTTGAGATTGCAAAGTTTTTAAATATTGAAGAAATATTAAATAAAAAAGTATACGAAGTATCAGGCGGACAACAACAACGTGCAGCAGCAGCGAGAGCAATCATTCATGAACCGACGTTAATTTTAGCAGATGAGCCAACTGGAAACTTAGATTCGAAGTCAGCGAAATCGCTAATGGGCGCTCTGCAAGATTTACACGAGCAAAAGAAAGTAACAATTGCAATGGTTACGCACGATCCAGTAGCGGCTAGTTATTGTGAACGTATCCTTTTCATACGCGATGGAGAAATTTTCTCGGAAATACATAAAGGAAGAACGAAACAAGCCTTTTTCCAAGAAATTCTGGACGTACTTGCGATGCTAGGAGGAGAGTATCATGAACTTTCGCCAGCTCGCGCTTAATAATGTAAAAGGAAATTGGCGTAACTATAAAGCGTTTCTTATAAGTAGTTGTTTATCGATTGTCGTATTTTTCATGTATGCTTCTTTTATTTATCATCCAGATGTCGTAAGCGGTAATATTAGTATGAGGAAGATGATCACAAAAGGATTAGAATCGATGAATTATATTGTGGTCATCTTCTCGGCACTCTTTATTTTATATGCAAATTCAACGTTTTTACGAGCAAGAAAAAAAGAGTTTGGTCTACTAACATTAATTGGCGGAACGAAATCGCAGCTCGGCCGAATGATTATATTAGAGCAACTGATGTTAGGTAGTATTGCAATTGTAGTTGGTATTGGGGCTGGAATGCTTTGTTCAAAATTATTTTTCCAAGCGTTAAGCGTATTATTGAAAATAGATAAGACACTTCCACTCGTTTGGAATAGTAAAGCAATTCTTATTACAGCTGGTGTATACTTTATTCTATTTTTAATCCTATCATTGTTTAGTGTTTGGACAGTCGGGCGCTTGCAAATTATTGATTTATTAAGAGAAGCAAGAAAGCAAAAAGTAGAGCCGTTTGCATTTACATGGTTATGTGTAGTTGGTATAGGATGTATTATTGCTGCGTATGTACTTAGCTTCCAAGTAACGTTTCTGAATTTCCTCATCCTCTTTTTACCGGTGGTAGGACTGACAATTGGCGGAACGTATTTACTATTTACACAAGGTAGTACAGTCGTATTAAAAGCATTGCAAAAACGAAAACAATCTTTTTATACGTACCCAAATATGTTCGTCCTTAGTAACCTTATTTATAAAATGAAAGATAATGCTCGTTTTCTATTTGTAATTTCTATTATTACGGCGGTTGTATCCTCGGCAGTTGGCACGCTTTACGTATATTTTGAGGATATGAGTTATAAAACGGTAGTCAAAACTCCACATGCTATTTCATATGAGGAAAAGGGGTTAAATACGCATAACCTTATTAATGAAGAAAAGGTACAGCAGCTTGTGAAGAGACACGGGTTTGAAGATGCGCGAAAAGTAACCTACGTTAAACTACCGGCAACACAGAAAATAACGTTGTTTAATAGTGAACATGAAGTACCGATGACGATTATTTCAGAAAAAGAATATAATGCAGAAGTGCGTGAACAAAAGAGAGAGCAAGTTACAGAAGTTCATAATGCACCAGGCAGTGCAACGATGGTTATGGTCGATATGGCAAATGAACTGATGAAGATAGACCGTACGAAACCGTATGAATTTACAATTAACGGACAAAAGCAGTCTGTTCAGTTAAATAGCCCAACTTCATTTTCTGTTTTTAATGATAGTGAATATCTCGTTGTAAATGATCAAGATTTTGAGAAGTATGCAAAACTCGTACCAGATGAAGAAAAGACGAAATATTACGGTTATTATATTGAGGATTGGAAAAGTACAGAAGATCTTGTATTAGATTTGAAAAATGAAATTGCACCAGAAAAGCAAGGAGAATTGAGAAATTCAGTGTTTGCGTATAAGGATATAAGAGAAGGTGGAGCGATTACAATGTTCATCGGTTTCTTCGTGGCGGTACTATTCTTCTTCTTCGCTTGTAGTATGACATACTTTAAATGGTTTAACGATAAAGAACAAGATCGTATTCAATTTAAATCGTTAAAGAGAATCGGTATGACAGATAAAGAAATTCGCAAAATTGCGATTCGACAAATGGGAGTTATCTTCTTTATCCCAATTTTAATCGGTTCCATTCATAGTGGATTTGCTCTTCATACGTTAGGGAAAATGCTTTATATTAATTTGTGGAAATCAGGTGCGCTTGTAATTGGAGCATACATTTTAGCTTCTGCCATTTACTTTATGATCGCGCAAAGAGGATATTTAAAACACGTAAAAAGCTAGGGGAACCTCTAGCTTTTTGCCTATGTAGTAAGTTACAGGAGGACGATAGATGAACATTCGGCAACTAGCGCTGCAAAATATAAAAGGAAATTGGCGTAATTATAAAGTGTTTTTCTTAAGTAGTTGTTTTGCAATATTTGCATCTTTTGCATATATGTCTGTTATTGTACATCCGTATATGCAAGAGACGATGTGGTATCAAAACGTACGCTGGGGACTTATCATATGTAATGTTATAATTATTTCTTTTTTCGTCATATTTATTTTGTACTCTACTTCTATTTTCATAGAAGCACGTAAGAAAGAATTAGGGTTATATATGTTAATGGGAGCAACGAAGTCTAACGTAATAGGAGTAATTATGACCGAGCAAATATTAATTGGAATTTTTGCTAATATTTTCGGTATAGGGCTGGGCTTGATCTTTTTAAAGCTCTTCTTCATGGTGTTTAGTATGTTACTGGGGCTTCCGAAAGAACTCCCTGTTATATTTGACGTAAGTGCGATTGGTGTAACATTTATTACATATATGGTCGTTTTTATTCTGTTATCTTTTATAAGTGCTTTACGTATATGGAATATAAAAATCATTCGGTTATTGAAAGAATTTCGAACAGATAAAAAAGAGAAGAAAACATCAAAGTGGCTTTGTATATTCGGCTTTATTTGTTTAGGGATAGGATATGCGTTAGCGCTACAAGTGACGATGGCTACGATAGCAATATACTTTTTCCCTGTGTCTATACTTGTCTTTTTGGGAACGTATTTTTCTTTCGCGCATGGTGCTACCCAAGTGTTAGAAATGATAAAGCGAAATAAAAAGATTATGTATACATATCCATATTTGTTTATAGTGAATCAATTGTCACATCGAATGAAGGAAAATGGTCGCTTTTTCTTTCTGATGTCTATGGCAACGACGTTTGTAGTTACGGCAACAGGTACGGTGTTCTTGTATTTTTCTAGCATGCAAGATATGTGGCGAACTGGAGGGGTACACTCGTTTTCGTACATAGAAAAAGGTATTTCTACTTATGAAGTCTTTGAAGAAGGTGCGGTTGAAAAATTACTGAATCAATATGGGTATGATGATTTTCAATATATGAGTTTTGTTGGAGTGTATGCATCCTTTCAGTCTAATAAAGGAGAAACAACAATAGCACCGCTTATAAAAGAAAGTGATTATAACCAAGAAGCGAGGAAACAAAAACAGAAAACATATCATCCTAAAAAAGGTACAGTGACACTCGTTTATTATAATAAATACAATAATTCGAATGTATATAATCAAAAAGAGATTCAATTGCAAGTAATGAATCAACCATATCAATTCGTATTTAACGGTCAGAAAGAAGGGGTTCAATTTAACTATCACCCTTCGTACATTAATGGTCTGTTCTTCGTTATGAATGATGAAGACTTTGACAATATAGCAAATAAGGTTCCTGATTCTGAAAAGATGATATATAGAGGCTACACATTATCAAATATCGAAAAGACGAAGAAATTGAACGAAGATTTACGGAAACATATGAAACAAGATAATAATAATGCATTTCGAAGTAATATGGAGTTATATGTAAGTATGAAAGAAGGCGGCGATATTACTCTATTTGTGGGCTCGTTTATTAGTATATTATTCTTTCTTACTTCATGTAGTATCGTGTATTTTAAATGGTTCCATAATATTGCATCGGACCGAAAGCAGTATGGTGCACTCTCTAAACTTGGAATGACGAAGGAAGAAGTATGGAAAATTTCTCGTTGGCAATTATGTATGCTATTTTTTGCGCCAATTATAGTAGGGAGTATGCATAGTGCAGTTGCGTTATATACGTTTCATAATACTTTTTTTATGGATGGATCATTAAAAAAAGTAGGTTTGTTCATTCTGTTTTATATCGTAGCATGTATCATTTATTTCTTCTTCGCTCAAAGAGAATATAAGAAACATTTAGACTAGCAAATGCTAGTCTTTTTTTAATATTCGAAATTTACATAGAAGAATATAAAAAAGTATGGTATAACAGTAAGAAAACGAAAAAGAGGGGAAAAGACGATGATTCGAGTAGGATATTTAGGACCAGAAGCAACATTTACAAATATGGCGGTGAGTCGTTTTTTTCCGGAAGCAGATCATGTACCGTATCGAACGATTCCAGATTGTATAGATGCAGCTGCAAATGAAAATGTAGACTTCGCAGTCGTACCGTTAGAAAATGCAATAGAAGGTTCAGTGAATATAACGGTTGATTATCTTGTACATGAGCAGCCGCTTGCTATTGTAGGAGAAATTACAGTACCAATTCAGCAGCATTTACTTGTACATCCGCAGTATGCAGAAGTGTGGGATGAAGTATATGCGATGCATTCTCATCCGCATGCCATTGCACAGTGCCATAAGTTTTTAAATGAAGAATTAAAAGGAGTAACTGTTCGAGATATGACATCCACAAGTGCCGCTGCGCAATATGTGAAAGAACATCCTGAAGAAAAAATTGCCGCTATTGCAAATGAAGCAGCTGCAGAAAAATACGGATTAACAATTGTAAGACGTAGTATTCATACGCATAAAAATAATCACACACGTTTCCTAGTACTTCATAAGAAAAAGAAAGCAATACTCCCGAATAACGGAGAAAACCGCGGAGAGAAAACGACGCTTATGATAACGTTACCTGCAGATTATGCAGGTGCCCTATATCAAGTGTTATCAGCTTTCGCATGGAGAAAATTAAACTTATCAAAAATCGAATCGCGTCCGATGAAAACAGGTCTTGGAAATTACTTTTTCTTAATCGATGTCGATAAAGCATACGATGACGTATTATTGCCAGGCGTAACGATGGAACTCGAAGCACTCGGTTTTTCTGTTACTGTGCTGGGGAGTTATTCTTCTTATTGGTTGTAAGATGTAGATGGAATATTTGTATTTGCCTAATCGTCCATATCATTTCATTGCCTAGTATATTTTTTGATAGATTAATAAAATCCCACCTGCAAAAGGTGGGATTCTTTATCCCGCTATTTGCCGGGCAGCCCGATTGGTGAGGGCTGATTAAAGTTTCACTTTATTTTAACTTCGCAAGACGATCTTCTAACTGACCACGCCAAATATCAGCTAGTTCTGGAACAGCAAGAATTTTTTCAATGCCATCTTTATCTTTTCTATTATGAAAATAAATTTCGTTAGAGAACAAAACAGAAACATTGCCGGGTTGACGTTCTAGTAATGTAATTTTAGAATCTTTACGTACAGTACCTTCTTGAAGAACGCGGCATAGGTAGCCAGTAAATCCAGTTGCTACAATGCGCGGCAAAATGCCAGGGATGCCAAGACGTTTTGAAATTGTGCTACAAGGTACGCGAGCTTGCGTTACTTGAATGATTGCTTCGCCTAGTTGATATGTATCTCCGATGCATACGTCATGCTCTAACATATTTGTTACGGTAATGTTTTCACCAAATGTGGAAGCGGGAAGCGTAGTTTGAAATTCCTCTTCCCATAGTGCGTAATGCTCGTGTGGGTACACACAAACAGCACGATCAGGTCCCCCGTGATGTTTTAAATCCGCTACGTCATCACCACGAAATCCGTCTTTTGAGAGAAAGGCCTCTTCTGTAGGATCTTTACATATACCTGTTATCATTTCTTTATCTTCGCCATATTTCATTTGTTTCGGTTTGCCAATGCTAAAGTGAACGAGTTCAATTCCCATATTTGATCTCCTTTACGATTGATTACAATATTATAGCATTAAAAAAGCACAGAGAATGATAAAAACTCTGTGCTTTACATTAATAAACGAGAAATCCTGCTTTATCCAGTGCCTCACAAGCAGCATCTAATTTTTCTTTAGAATCTGCCTCGATTGTATGTAAGTGAATACCATCTGTTAGTTGTGAAAGATAGGAAGCATTTGTGTTTTCGATTTTTTGTAAATATTGCTCTACATCAAAGCGATTGCTTACCATAATGGATGCTGTTAAGTCACCGTATACAGGATGCTCAACTTTTACGTCTTTAATCGTAACGCCATGGTCAACAAGCATTGTAAGTTCCTGACGTACTTCTGCTGGTTTATGTTGGCATACAATTACGCGTTCGAAAGTTTGTTGCTTCTCTTGTGGCTTTAAATATAAATAACCTTGAGCAGTCGCAATAATTGGTTCGTTTCGTGCTTTAAGCAAGGAAATATCTTGCACGATAACTTGTCTACTTACGTTCGTCTTTTTCGATAGTTCATTCCCCGATAACGGTTCATTTGCAGCAAGAAGCCACTGGAGGATAAGCTGTCGTCTTTCTTCACCTAAAATCTTTTTTTGTTCATTTTGTTTCATTATGATTTAACACCTCTATAAAATTGATTTCCAATTGTGTGTAGTGCATGAATAGTAGTATCAATTTGATCTTTCGTTGTTTGTTGTCCGAAAGAGAAGCGGACATATTGTTTGGCCTCTTCATACGTTTTTCCAATTGCAAGCATAGTTTTCGAAGGTTCTTGTTTACCGACTTGGCAAGCACTTCCGGTGGAAATGGCAATACCATGACGATTACATTCTAGCATAGTATATTGACCTTCTATTCCTTTTATTGTAACCCCAACAATATGTGGTAAACAAGAAGTAGAATGACCTTCTACTTCAATTTCTAGCGGAAGTGTTTGTATTTGCTCTAAAAAGTAGGATCGTAACTCTTTAAAACGTAAACTTTCTTCCCATTGAGTTTTTAATATATTTTCAGCAGCTGTTAAAAAAGATGCGATGCCGGGAACATTTACTGTACCTGGGCGAAATCCTTTTTCGTGAGAAGTTCCTGGAAATACTTGTTCCCAGCGAGATTGCGGATTTATGTAGCAAGCGCCGACACCTTTTGGTCCGTATATTTTATGTGCTGAAACAGAAAGACTATCAATCCCCATCTCAAAAACATGGATAGGCAGTTTACCAAACGTTTGCACACAATCCGTATGAAATAAAACATTATATGTTTTTAAAAGTGCCCCGATTTTTGTAATGTTTTGAACGGTTCCGATTTCAGAGTTTCCATGCTGTATACTTGCTAGCACAGTATCTTCTGTAATAGCTGCCTCTAAATCTACTAAACAAATGAGTCCGCTTTTATCAACAGGAATTTCAGTGATCGTATAGCCTTTTGATTTTAGAGATTGAAAATAACTTCGAATGGATGCATGTTCCATAGGTGTCGTAATAATATGCTTCTTATTTCGGGCATTTAGAAGTGATTGAATCGCAAGATAGTTCGATTCCGATCCACCGCTTGTGAAAAATACTCCTTGTTCTTTGCCTCCAATCATTTCCGCAAATGTTTTTCGGCAAACTTGTAATAAAGAAGAAGCCGTTCCTCCAATATCATGTAAACTTTGTTCATTTCCGAAGTATTGCGAAGCTGCTTTCATATATGTTTGTAACGCTTCCTCGCTCATAGGTGTAGTAGCTGCATAGTCAAGATATATCATCATGTAAGTTCCTCTCTCTAGTAAGAGTTACATTTCTTTTACTTTTTAAATGGTAGTGAAAATAAGAATTATAAAAAAACTCTTGTCATTATTTTAAAACTATGTAAATATAGGTGTCAAGACAGTTGAAAAGTGTAAAGTAGGAGGCAACAATTATGCCAAGTGCAGATGTCTTAATTATTGGAAGTGGCGTTGCGGCACTTCGTGTTGCAAAAGAGATTTGTCACGAAAAGAATGTGATTATTATCACAAAGGAGACGAAACGTAATAATAATACACATTTAGCTCAAGGTGGAATTGCCGCAGCGGTAGCTACATATGACAATCCTAATGATCATTTTGAAGATACGTTAGTAGCAGGGTGTCATTATAACAATGAAGAAGTGGTCCGTTATTTAGTCGAGGAAGGACCGAAAGAAATTAATAACCTTATTGAAAGAGGAATGAAATTTGATGGAGATGAAACAGGTCCTCATCTTGGAAAAGAAGGAGCGCATCGAAAACGTCGTATTTTACATGCAGGTGGCGATGCAACAGGAAAGAATTTATTAGAGCATCTTATTCAAGAAGTAGCTCCATACGTTACGGTAGTGGAACAGGAAATGGTGCTTGATTTTATTATAGAAAAAGATAAATGTGTTGGGGCTTTAACTCGCAACAATAAAGGAGAACTGAAACGTTACAATGCAGATTATACGGTGTTAGCTTCAGGCGGTATTGGCGGTTTATACGCCTTTACTTCTAATGATGAGACAATTACAGGTGATGGACTTGCAATGGTGTACCGTGCAGGCGGAGAGCTTGTAGATTTAGAGTTTATACAATTTCATCCGACGATGTTATACGCGGGTGGGCGTTGTTCCGGCCTCGTGTCCGAAGCCGTTCGCGGAGAAGGAGCTGTCCTTATAAATGGCAAGGGGCAGCGTTTTATGATGGATATACATTCCGAACAGGATTTAGCGCCTCGTGATGTAGTCGCAAGGGCTATTCATGAACAGCTACTTGCGGGTGAAAAAGTGTACTTAAACATCGAAATGATTCAAAACTTTGAACAACGCTTTCCGACCGTGTCATCGATATGTAAAACGAATGGAGTCGATATAAATAAAAACCTTATTCCAGTCGTGCCCGGTACTCATTTTCACATGGGTGGCGTGAAAACGAACTGTGATGGAGAGACGTCTATTCCGAACCTATACGCAGTCGGGGAAGTAGCTTGTAATGGGGTTCATGGTGCAAATAGATTAGCGAGTAATTCATTATTAGAAGGTCTTGTGTTTGGAGGAAGAATCGGAAGGCACATTTTATCTAGAGAGACAAAAGAAAATGTGAACATGCTAGCCGAAAAAGAAGCAAAGTTTATCGTTCTGAATCATTTACCGACGAAAGAAGAAATACAAAAATGCATGATGAAATATGTTGGGATTGTGCGAACAGAGCAAAGTTTATCTTATGCGAAGAGATGGCTTAGTAAGTATGGTGTTCGAAATATGATATTACAACATGATGTTCTTACGAATGAAGAGATAACGCTTATTAATATGTTAACAGTTTGTGAGCTTATAGTTGTTTCAGCCCTGCAAAGAGAAGAAAGTATTGGCGGGCATTACCGAAGTGATTATCCAGATAGAAATATAGGAAATAAAGAGATTGTTCGAGTAAAGAGAAAACTACAACTTGTGTGATGAGGGGAAGAGGGGCTTTATGAACACGATAAAAGTTAAAGAAGCATTAAATCGATTTTTTTTAGAAGATATAGGAGAAAGAGATGTAACATCTCAGCTTATTTTTCCAGATAACTTACTTTCGAAAGGAACGTTTCTTGCGAAGGATACAGGGGTCTTTGCAGGACGTTTAGTAATTGAATCAGGATTTAAATTAATTGATGAGAGAATTGAAGTAGAGCTTCATAAAAAAGATGGGGATCTTGTAGAAAAAGGCGAAATCATTGCAACTGTGCAAGGGCCAATTGCATCGTTATTAACAGCAGAGCGCGTTATATTAAACGTTATTCAGCGTATGAGCGGAATAGCGACGATGACGCGTAAAGCGGTTCTTGCTTTAGATAGTAGCCATACTCGCATTTGTGATACGCGAAAAACGATGCCAGGACTACGTATGTTTGATAAGTATGCAGTCGTGTGTGGTGGTGGATTTAATCATCGCTTCGGTTTATATGATGGTGTCATGATTAAAGACAATCATATTGTGTTTGCTGGTTCTATTACAAAAGCTGTTACATCAGTGAAAGAAAAGTTAGGACATATGGTGAAAGTAGAAGTAGAAACAGAAACTGAGGAACAGGTGAGAGAGGCTGTTGCTGCTGGTGCGGATATTATTATGTTCGATAATCGTACGCCAGATGAAATCCGGGAGTTTTCGAAAATTGTACCAAGCGCTATCGTTACAGAAGCTTCAGGGGGCATCACAATTGAAGATTTATCGAAATACGGAAAAACAGGGGTAGATTATATTTCACTTGGAGCGTTAACACATTCAGTGAAAGCACTTGATATTAGTTTCAATATTGAAGGGTAAGGAAAGTGGCTTAGAGGGGGAGAAACGTATATGAGTATTTTAGAACAAGTACAGCCAATTGAAACGATGTTACCAGAGCGTTATTACACGATGTCAACGGAAGATATGGAAAAGCGTGTTCGTGAAATTAAAGAGAAGATGGGGAAAATGTTATTCATTCCAGGGCATCATTATCAAAAAGATGAAGTGGTACAATTTTCAGATGCAGCAGGGGATTCACTTCAGCTTGCGCAAGTTGCAGCGAGCAATAAAGACGCAAAATATATTGTGTTTTGCGGGGTGCACTTTATGGCGGAAACAGCAGATATGTTAACGACAGATGATCAAGTTGTCATCTTACCAGATATGCGTGCAGGTTGTTCGATGGCGGATATGGCAGATATTGAACAAACAGAAAGAGCGTGGAAAGAGTTAAAGAAATTATTTGGAGATACGATGATTCCGTTAACATATGTGAACTCTACAGCTGCAATTAAAGCGTTTTGTGGTCGTAACGGAGGAGCAACAGTAACTTCTTCTAATGCAAAGCAAATGGTATCTTGGGCGTTTACTCAAAAAGAGCGTCTCGTCTTTTTACCAGACCAACATTTAGGGAGAAATACAGCGTACGATTTAGGTATCCCGTTAGATAAAATGGCAGTATGGGACCCACACACAGATTCATTAGAGTACGATGGGGAGATAGAAGAAATTCAAGTGATTTTATGGAAAGGGCATTGTTCTGTTCATCAAAATTTTACAGTGAAGAACATTGAGAGCGTACGAAAAAATCATCCTGATATGAATATTATTGTACATCCAGAATGTTGCTATGAAGTTGTAGCTGCTTCAGATTATGCAGGCTCAACGAAATATATTATTGATATGATTGAATCGGCGCCATCTGGTAGCAAATGGGCGATTGGTACAGAAATGAATTTAGTGAACCGAATTATTCAGCAACATCCAGATAAAGAAATTGTTTCACTTAATCCATTTATGTGTCCATGCTTAACGATGAACCGAATTGATTTGCCTCACTTATTATGGGTACTTGAAACGATAGAAAGAGGAGAAGAAATTAACGTTATTAGCGTAGATAAACAAGTAACGGCAGAAGCGGTTCTTGCATTAAATCGTATGTTAGAGCGTGTGTAAAGCAACGGTATTCCCGTTGCTTTTTTTCATACATATAATCATAACAAGAACAAAATGGGCATACATTGTTTTGAAGAAATCATTGTGGTTCTTTATGCTTATTCCACTTCGAATGATATTGAAAATCGAAGAAGTGATAAAAGTGAAAAGAAGTTAATGTTATTTAGAAAGAGTTACTTCATGAGATTTGTTACTTATAGATAAGTTATACAGGAGGGGGAAAATTTGAAAATTCATATCGTGCAAAAAGGGGATACCCTTTGGAAAATTGCGAAAAAGTACGGAGTGGATTTTGATACGTTGAAAAAAACAAATACACAACTTAGTAATCCAGATTTAATCATGCCAGGTATGAAAATTAAAGTGCCATCCAAGAGTGTTCACATGAAACAACAGGCTGGGGCAGGCTCAGCGCCTCCAAAGCAATACGTAAAAGAAGTGCAGCAAAAAGAATTTGCAGCAACACCAACTCCGCTTGGAATAGAAGATGAAGAAGAAGTTACGTATCAATCAGCACCAATTACACAGCAGCCAGCTATGCAACAAACACAAAAAGAAGTGCAAGTAAAACCGCAGAAGGAGATGCAAGTAAAGCCGCAAAAAGAAGTACAGGTGAAACCGCAAAAAGAGGTGCAAAAAGAACAGCCAATTCAAAAAGAGAAACCAGTTGAAAAACCGTCTGTTATTCAAAAACCACCTGTGATAGAAAAACAAAAACCGGCGGAAAAAGAAAACACGAAGTTTTCGGTAAATGTATTGCCACAGCCGCCACAACCACCAATAAAACCGAAAAAAGAATATAAAATTTCAGATGTAATAAAAAAAGGAAGCGAGTTAATTGCTCCTCAAATTAGTAAAATGAAACCTAACAATATCATTTCTCCGCAAACGAAAAAAAATAATATAGTATCGCCGCAAGTGAAGAAAGAGAATGTAGGGAATATAATATCGCCACAAGTGAAGAAAGAAAATGTAGGAAATATAGTATCGCCGCAAGTGAAGAAAGAAAATGTAGGAAATATAGTATCGCCGCAAGTGAAGAAAGAAAATGTAGGGAATATAGTATCGCCGCAAGTGAAGAAAGAAAATGTAGGGAATATAGTGTCACCGCAAGTGAAAAAAGAAAATGTAGGGAATATAGTGTCACCGCAAGTGAAGAAAGAAAATGTAGGGAATATAATATCGCCGCAAGTGAAGAAAGAAAACGTAGGGAATATAGTATCGCCAAATGTATCGAAAGAAAATGTAGTTATTCCACAAGTCATACCGCCAAATATTCAAATGCCAAATATTCAAATGCCAATTATGGATAACAACCAGCCACCGAATATAATGCCAATGATGGATAACAATCAAATGCCGAATATGATGCCAATGATGGATAACAATCAAATGCCGAATATGATGCCAATGATGGATAACAATCAAATGCCGAATATGATGCCAATGATGGATAACAATCAAATGCCGAATATGATGCCAATTATGGATAACAACCAACCACCGAATATGATGCCAATGATGGATAACAATCAAATGCCGAATATGATGCCGATAATGGATAACAATCAAATGCCGAATATGATGCCAATTATGGATAACAACCAACCACCGAATATGATGCCAATGATGGATAACAATCAAATGCCGAATATGATGCCGATAATGGATAACAATCAAATGCCGAATATGATGCCAATGATGGATAACAATCAACCACCGAATATGATGCCCTATCAAATGCCGTATCAGCAGCCCATGATGCCGCCGAATCCGTATTATCAACAACCAAATCCATATCAAATGCCATATCAGCAAGGAGCGCCGTTTGGCCCGCAATATACGTCTATGCCAAACCCAAATATGATGCCAATGGATAATAATATGCCGCCGCTTGTGCAGGGTGAGGAAGATTGTGGATGCGGAGGAGAAAGTAGACTATATAGTCCACAACCAGGTGGTCCGCAATATGCGAATCCTTTATATTATCAACCAACTCAGTCTGCATATGCACCACAGCCAGGAACGATGTATTATCAACCAGATCCACCAAATGTATTTGGAGAGCCCGTTTCAGAAGAAGAGGACGAAGAAGAAGTTTAAAAAGGCGGGAGTATTCCCGCCTTTTTTGCATGCGTGTTAATTAAGAAAATGCAGTTTTTTTATGAGGTGCTAGAAAATTCCCAGTGAAATATTAACAGTGTAAAAACCTTCTCTGTTACTCATCATAAGAGGGAGCTTTTCAGTAGAGAAGCTCATTCTAACAGAGGGGGTTTTTGTATTGAATACGAAAGTAAAAGTGATTGCTGCTTCTTTGTTAGTTACCAGTGCATTAGCTGCATGTGGTACACCAAAAGATAACAATGCAATGGATGGACGTAACTACAATTACGAGCGTACATCTTATAATGATACACACCAGTATCGTGATAATGTAACGCGTAATGATCGTTATACAGATTATGTAACATATAGAAATGGTCGTAACGATACAGGATATAATAATTATTACCGCGATGTAAATTATAATGGCCAAATTGCTAATCCACATCCAACACGTAATATTACAATGAACAATTCATACATTAACAATGATGGTAAAACAGCAGAAAGAATTACAAATCGTGTGAAACGTATGAATAACGTAGACCGTGTGTCTACAGTTGTATATGGAAACGATGTAGCGATTGCGGTAAAACCACGTAATCCAGTATCGAATGAAACAGCGCTTGCAAATGAAGTTCGTCAAGCTGTTGCAAATGAAGTTGGAAACAGAAACGTATATGTTTCTGTAAGAAATGATATGTTTACTCGTGTCGATGCAATGAGTACTCGTCTACGTAACGGTACAGTTACAAACGATTTTAATCGTGACATAGTGAATATGTTCCGAGACATTCGTTACGGTTTAACTGGTACAGTACGATAGCAAAACAAAAGAGGAAGGGGTAGCCCTTCCTCTTTATTCATCGTTGTCTTGTAAACGACGTTTTTTAATAAAATAACCAACGGAGTAAGAAACTAAAAAGCATATGAAAAGAATACTACCTGTTAAAATAGCTTCAAACAGTGGTCTTTCTGGACTGAAAATAATATAAATAATAGCCATAACGATTCCTACAATAAGGGAGCGGAAGACAAGTTTATAATAAGGAGTTAATTTTATTTCCTTTTCACTTTCTTCTACATCGATTGAAACACTTAACTGTAAATAACTAAGGACGATACTTGTAAGAATAAATAATAGCCATAATGGAGATTTCGTAATTTGATCCATTCCTTCAGTGAATCCGATATAGCCTAAAATGCCAATTATACCAAGCGATTGAAAAAGAAAGGCAATACGTATGTTTTTTAATGTTTTCAGAATGAGACGTTCATCCTTTATTTTTTTCACAATATCCATCTCCTGTTTATTATGATTTCGCTGTTATATTAATTGTAACATATACATTACTTTTATCAATTTATAATTTACATACTATTCAGTTGGATAAAAGAGGGAATAAAATATTTTTATAAACATGTTGCACTTATACTTTATTAATGTTATATTAACAAAGCGATGAGCTAATTTACGTAAGACGAGAGATATGCTTAAGTGCTAAACACGCGAATGTGGTCGCCTGGTCTCTCGCCGTAAACGCATCAAGACGCCTGCTTTGCAGGCGTCTTTCATTTTATATAAAAGTAAATGATACATGCAGATGAGGTAAACCCTTATCTGCATTTTTTATTTTTCGAAAGAAATGTAATATGGATAAAACCACCATTTCCGGAAAAACTACTAATGAAAGTATGATCTTGCCTAAAAGAGGTGAACGGAAATGAAATGGATACTGATTGCGATGCAAGCTTTCGTTATGATGTTTTGTTTCGTTTATGAAACGAATGTGAAGGCGGAAGGGCCAGTACCAGAAGTAACGGAAAAAGAACCTGAGGTTACAATTTTATTAGAGCGTATGTATGTTGATGGAGAAGTAAGTGAGGAAATACTTACAGAAAAAGTAGCGGATTTAGAAAAGTTTTTACAGCAATATAAAGAATGGCAACTTGTTGATCGTGATGATGTACAAATCGTATTACAAAAGAAAGTTGATGATATTTCTCCGTTATTGAAAACGAGCGGGTATTTTGGTGTTTCAGAGGAAGGGATATTACAAATTTTCAAAGGTGTGCCAAAAAGTGATAATGCGATCCATTCTTTCTTTCAAATTGATATGAAAAAGCTTGAGAGTTATGAGCGTGCGAAATTGAAGCGTGGTATTCGGATTAAATCAAAAGAAGGTTTTGTAAAGACGATTGAAAAAATGAAACAATACGCAGTGCAAAATAAGAAAAAAAGCAGCTCATGGTGAGCTGCTTTTTTTTCTTATTTGTTTTTAGCTAAAATTTCTTTTGCGATTTCATCAATTAGCATATCTTTTCCGATTGGATTGAATGCTTTCGTATTGAAGACTTCATTTGATACTTCATATACGTGATTATTTTTAACTGCTTTATTGTCTTTCCAAACGGCACTGTTTTTGTAGTCTTCGTAAACTTTATCAGCTTCGCCGCCGAAGTTTACAATAAACATTTGGTCAGGCTGGAATGCAACTAGACCTTCTAGTGATACTTGCGCCATCGTTTGTTTTAAATCCGTACCTTTTGTTGCTGGAAGTTTTAAGTCATTAAAGATGATGTCACCGTATCCGAAGCTACCATATACACGGAAGTTTTGTGGTGTAACTGCAACGAACATAAAGTTCTCATCTTTTGTTTTCTCTTTAATTTTTTTAGATAAAGAGTCTGCTTTCTTATCGTAGTCTGCAATCCATTTGTCTGCTTTCTTCTCTTCGTCAAATAGCTTACCTACTTCTTTAAACTTACCACGCCAGTCTTCTAAGTTTGTTTCTAGAACAACTGTAGGTGCAACCTTTTCTAGTTGATCATAAATTTTTAATTGACGGTTGTTTAAAATAATTAAGTCTGGTTTTAAAGCAGTAACAGCTTCTAAATCAACTTTAGGTGCCCAGTACCAACCAACTGCTTTTACTCCATCTAATTTGTCTGTTAAGTGATTTTGGATTTTATCTTTATATGTATTTGCTGTACCAACAGGTTTGTGTCCAAGAAGTAATAGTTCTTCTGTTGATCCAGATAAGTCAACAATTCTCTTTGGATTTACTGGAATTGTAGCTTCACCTTTAGCATGTTTTATAACTTTTGTTTTCGGTTGTTCTTTTGCTTTTGATTCTTCTTTTTGAGAAGAACAGCCAACGATAGAAAGAACAACAAGCATAATAGTAAATAAAATAAATAGCTTACGTTTCATCCTGATGTAACCCCTTTAATTAGTATTGATAATCATTATCGACCTCTGTATATTAAGGTGCTTTAACCTTTCTGTCAATGGAAAATAACAGAAGTTTCAAGTGGAGAACATTTGTTGGGGCAGTCTCGCTTTTCTATCATTAAATATGTTAAAATGGAATACATGATTTAAGAGGGAGAGATCGTATTTTGTTTGAATATGTTACAGGTTACGTGGAGTATGTAGGGCCGGAATATGTCGTAATTGACCATAATGGAATTGGTTATCAAATTTTCACACCGAATCCGTATGTATTTCAAAGAAGTAAGCAAGAAATCCGTGTCTATACATATCATTATGTGAGAGAAGATATTATGGCACTTTACGGGTTTAAAACACGTGAAGAGCGTTTATTATTTACAAAGTTGTTAGGCGTGTCTGGCATTGGGCCAAAAGGCGCTCTTGCAATTTTAGCTTCTGGTCAAACAGGACAGGTCGTTCAAGCGATTGAGCATGAAGATGAGAAGTTTTTAGTGAAATTCCCAGGCGTCGGAAAGAAAACAGCACGCCAAATGATTTTAGATTTAAAAGGAAAACTAGCAGATGTCGTACCAGATGCATTTGTGGATTTATTCTCAGACACAGAACGTTTTGATGAGAAGAAAGGTTCATCAGCTGAGCTTGATGAGGCACTGGAAGCTCTGCGCGCACTTGGATACGCAGAACGCGAAGTTTCTCGCGTTGTACCAGAGTTATTAAAAGAATCATTAACGACGGATCAGTATATTAAAAAGGCACTTAGTCTTTTACTAAATGGTAAGAGGTGAGTATAATGGACGAACGTCTCCTTTCAGGGGAATCTGCATATGAAGATGCGGATTTAGAATATTCATTACGGCCACAGACGCTCCGTCAGTATATTGGCCAAGATAAAGCGAAACATAATTTAGAAGTATTTATTGAAGCAGCGAAAATGCGTGAAGAAACGTTAGATCACGTGCTTTTATATGGACCGCCAGGTCTTGGTAAAACGACGCTTGCGAATATTATTGCAAATGAAATGGGCGTTAATGTTAGAACAACTTCAGGTCCCGCTATTGAAAGACCAGGAGATTTAGCTGCTGTATTAACAGCGCTTCAGCCAGGGGATGTATTATTTATTGATGAAATTCATCGTTTGCATAGATCAATTGAAGAAGTATTGTATCCTGCGATGGAAGACTTTTGCCTTGATATCGTAATTGGAAAAGGGCCTTCAGCACGTTCTGTACGCCTAGATTTACCGCCATTTACATTAGTTGGAGCAACGACACGCGCCGGAGCATTATCGGCACCGCTTCGTGACCGCTTCGGTGTACTTTCAAGGTTAGAGTACTACACAGTAGATCAGCTTTCTGCGATTGTTGAACGTACAGCAGAAGTGTTTGAAGTTGAAATCGATTCGTTAGCTGCATTAGAAATTGCAAGACGTGCTCGTGGTACACCTCGTATTGCGAATCGTCTTTTAAGACGTGTACGTGATTTCGCGCAAGTTCGTGGTAACGGAACGGTTACGATGGAAATTACGCAAATGGCATTAGAGCTACTGCAAGTAGATAAATTAGGTCTAGATCATATTGATCATAAATTACTGCTTGGTATTATTGAGAAATTCCGTGGTGGTCCAGTTGGATTAGAAACGGTTTCAGCAACAATTGGAGAAGAATCTCATACGATTGAAGATGTGTATGAGCCGTATTTATTACAAATTGGCTTTTTACAACGAACGCCAAGGGGCCGAATTGTAACGCCGCTTGCGTATGAACATTTCGGAATGGAGATGCCAAAAGTATGATGGAGATGCCCAAAATGCTTATTACAGCGGGAATTTTACTCATCGTTGTTGGATTAGCTTGGAAGTTCATTGGCAGGCTTCCAGGCGATATTTTTGTGAAAAAAGGAAACGTTACCTTTTATTTTCCTATCATTACATGTATTGTGTTAAGTATTGTACTATCTTTTATTATGTATATAATAAATCGATTTAAATAAGAAATAGGTGGATATAGCTATGGATATAAATCTGTTTGATTTTCATTTACCAGAAGAACTTATTGCACAAGTCCCGTTAGAAGATCGTGAAACATCAAGATTAATGGTGTTAGACCGTGAAACAGGTGATATTGAGCATAAACATTTTACGGACATTCTTTCTTACTTACATGAGGGGGATTGCTTAGTTTTAAATGAAACGAAAGTTATGCCTGCTCGTTTGCACGGTGTGAAAGAAGATACAGGCGCGCACATTGAAGTACTTCTTTTAAAACAAGAAGAAGGCGATAAGTGGGAAACGCTTGTAAAGCCAGCGAAACGTGTAAAAGAAGGAACTGTTATCTCTTTTGGCGAAGGGAAATTAAAAGCAACTTGCACAGGAACTGCAGATCAAGGTGGACGTCAGCTTGAATTTTCATATGACGGCATCTTCTATGAAATTTTAGATGAACTTGGGGAAATGCCACTTCCTCCATATATTAAAGAGACGCTAGAAGATCGCGATCGCTATCAAACAGTATATGCGAAAGAAATCGGTTCAGCAGCAGCGCCGACTGCGGGACTTCACTTTACAGAAGAGTTACTTGAGAAGTTAAAGCAAAAAGGCGTTCAGTTGGCATTCATTACACTTCACGTAGGGCTTGGAACATTTAGACCAGTTTCTGCAGACACGATTGAAGAACACCATATGCACGCAGAATATTACCATATGTCTGAAGAGACAGCGGCATTATTAAATCGTGTGAAAGAGAATGGTGGACGTATTATTACTGTAGGTACGACATCAACTCGTACGTTAGAAACAATTGCAACAGATCATGACGGTAAGCTTTGCGCCGCTTCTGGATGGACAGATATTTTCATGTATCCGGGATATGAATTTAAAGCAATTGATGGTTTAATTACAAACTTCCACTTGCCGAAATCAACATTAATCATGCTTGTAAGTGCATTTGCAAATAGAGATAATGTACTTCATGCTTATAATGAAGCAGTAAAAGAAAAATATCGTTTCTTTAGCTTCGGTGATGCAATGTTCGTTGCATCTCACGCTAAAATGAGAAACAAATAAAAGGAGTAAGTTATGACAGCAATTCGTTATGAATTTATTAAGACATGTAAACAAACGGGTGCCCGTTTAGGTCGTGTGCATACACCGCACGGTTCATTTGATACACCAACATTTATGCCAGTTGGTACACTTGCGACAGTTAAGACAATGTCACCGGAAGAATTAAAAGCAATGGATTCTGGCATTATTTTAAGTAATACGTATCATTTATGGCTACGTCCAGGTCATGAAATTATTCGTGAAGCAGGCGGCTTGCATAAATTTATGAACTGGGATCGTGCAATCTTAACAGACTCTGGTGGTTTCCAAGTATTCAGTTTAAGTGACTTCCGTCGTATTGAAGAGGAAGGCGTTCACTTCCGTAATCACTTAAATGGAGATAAATTATTCTTATCACCAGAAAAAGCGATGGAAATCCAAAATGCATTAGGTTCGGATATTATGATGGCATTTGATGAGTGTCCGCCATTCCCGGCTACTTTTGAATATATGAAGAAATCTGTAGAGCGTACGAGCCGCTGGGCAGAACGTTGCTTAAAAGCGCATGAACGTCCGCAAGATCAAGGTTTATTCGGTATTGTACAGGGCGGGGAGTACGAAGAGCTTCGTCGTCAAAGTGCGAAAGACCTTGTTTCAATGGACTTCCCTGGTTACGCTGTAGGTGGTTTATCTGTTGGTGAACCGAAAGATATTATGAACCGTGTACTTGAGTTTACAACACCACTTCTTCCAGATAATAAGCCTCGTTACTTAATGGGTGTAGGTTCTCCTGACTCATTAATCGATGGTGCAATTCGTGGTATTGATATGTTTGACTGTGTACTTCCAACTCGTATCGCTCGAAATGGTACATGTATGACAAGTGAAGGTCGACTCGTTGTAAAAAATGCGAAATTCGCAAGAGACTTCGGTCCGCTTGATCCAAACTGTGATTGCTACACATGTAAAAACTACTCACGTGCGTATATTCGTCATTTAATGAAATGTGATGAAACGTTCGGAATTCGTTTAACGTCTTATCACAACCTTCATTTTCTGTTAAACTTAATGGAGCAGGTGAGACAAGCTATTCGTGAAGACCGTCTTGGCGATTTCCGCGAAGAGTTCTTTGAACAGTATGGCTTTAATAAACCGAATGCTAAAAACTTCTAATACATAATTTAAAAGGAGGAACAAAAGATGAATGCAGGTATGATGAATATCGTTATGATCGTTGCGATGTTTGCGATTTTCTATTTCTTATTAATTCGCCCGCAACAAAAACGTCAAAAAGCAGTTGCTCAAATGCAAAGTGAGTTAGCAAAAGGTGATGCTATCGTAACAATCGGTGGTTTACACGGTACAATCGAATCAGTAGATGAGACGAAAATCGTTATTAAATCTGGTGGTTCACACTTAACTTTCGATCGCAATGCGATTCGTGAAGTTGTGAAAAACTAATGTGGAAGGCCCTGCATGAAATGTGCAGGGCCTTTTTTAGTTACTTTGCTTTGACATATTTACACCGAAAATACCACCGAGTGTACTCGCCCCCATTAATGCTAATTGATAAAGTAATTGTGAGTTCGATAAGGTTTGAGAAAAGCCTAAATAGTTAACTAGAAAGACGAGTATAGTGAATGTGAGCCCTGTTGTGAAACCTACTAGCCAACCTTTTCCTTGAGCCTTTTTGCCGGCAGTAAATCCAGACATAAGCATAGATAAAAGAGCGAGTATAAAAATAGTAACGGTTAATGTCCCTTCATTTATATTTGTAAACTTTAATAAAAGAGCCATAATCATACTAGTAATAGATGCAAGAATTAGTAGTGTAACAATACCGAAGCCAATTGCAGTTGATAATTTTTTCGTTCCATCCATTTATGCATTCCCCCTTTTTAATACAAGCATATTTTCCTTTTGCCCAAGTTAGACTAGTTTCTTTTTTATAGGGGAGTCTATACGTAAAAAAGGAGATGTAGAAATGGAATGGATATCAATAATTGGACGGACAATGCTTTTATATATCATCATCTTAATTATTTTTCGTCTTATGGGTAAACGTGAGATAGGAGAGCTAAGTGTATTAGATTTAGTCGTATTTATTATGCTTGGAGAAATGGCCGTAGTGGCAATTGAAAATACCGATAAATCACTTTGGCATCAATTAGTTCCGATGACTTTTCTTATGTGCATCCAAATTATTTTGTCAGTCATTTCCCTAAAGTATCAACGCTTTCGGCATTTAATAGAAGGTGAGCCAGCTATTCTTGTAAACGCGGGGAAGATTGATGAAAAGAAGATGAGAAAGCAACGGTATAATATAGATGATTTAATGATGCAATTAAGGGAACAAGGAGTTGGAGATATTCGGGATGTAGAATATGCTATTTTGGAACCGTCTGGGAAGTTATCTGTCTTTCAAAAACAAAAAAATAAACAAGATACATTACAGTTTACGCTTCCTCTTATTATTGATGGAGAAATTCAATCTAGTCATTTACAAATGATTGAGCATACAGATGAATGGCTTATTGAGAAATTAAAAAACTTAGGTTATAACGATGTAACACAAATTTTATACTGTAGTTTTCAAAACGGACAATTTTTTGTTGATGTAAAAGAAAATTAGAGATTTATCCTTTGAAAGAGTAAGAATGATTGGTTTAACTAATAATCAGTGGAGATTACCCCACTGATTAAAGTTTCATCTTATTTCAAAAATGAAAGTTTACGAATGATAGGGAGACGACTTAACTCTTCTTTTCGAATGAGTTTGAAAGTGAAGAGAAGTACGATATAAACAATTGTTGTTAAAGTGATTTCCCATAATGTTTGTATGCCAAGGGAATGAGAGAAAATAATATATTTATGGAGATAAAAACCGAAGGCGCCTGCGATACCGATGGCAAGTCCGCCGAAAATATAGTCTTTTGCGTAAATGGTAAATGTAATCTTTTTTAAAACAGTAGCGTAGTGAAGAAATGTTACTGTTACAATATTTGCAGCGATAGCAAGTGCAACCCCCATCATTTGAAATTCTGGCCTTGATGCTAGTACAAAAATAACGATTAATTTCACGATGGCACCAATAAATGTATTCATCATTGCAGCCCTTGCTAAGTTTAAAGCTTGCAAAACAGAGGTAAGTGGACTTTGGAAATAATGAAATAAAAAGCAAGGCGCAAGAAGTTGAATGAATGCTGTTGCGCTGTCTGATCCATACATAAGAGTTAAAACAGGAGAAGCGAATACGTATAATATAACGACAGACCATCCGCCGGTAATTAATGAAATTCGAAGTGCTTGTTGTAAACGGTGCTCCACTAATTTATGTTGTCTTTTTGCCATTGCTTCACTAATAGAAGGGACGAGCGCTGTAGAAAGAGCGTATGTAATAAAGGCGGGTAGTGATAGAAGCGGGAATGCATAACCGTTTAATATACCGTATTGCTGGGTTGCAACAGAAGCAGCGACACCAGCGATTGCTAAGCTTTGCATAACGACAATAGGTTCAAAAAAATATGAAACGGAGCCGATCAAACGACTTCCTGTAGTTGGAAGGGCAATATCCATCAGAGAATAAAATGTCCCTTTGCTTTCCTTTACAGTAGTGAAAAATCCAGAGCGTATTGATAAATGTTTTTCTCGCTGAAATAACGTGAGTAAAAATAATAAGGATGCAACTTCACCGAGAACAGCTGATAACATAGCACCGGCTGCAGCGTATTCTATGCCGTAAGGTAAAAATAACTGGATGCATATAGCGATAATGGTAATGCGGACGACTTGTTCTAGAACTTGCGCATAAGCGCTAGGTTTCATGTTTTGTTTCCCTTGAAAGTAACCACGCAAAACAGAAGAAACAGCAATAACCGGGACAACGGGCAAAATGGCCATTAATGGATAGTACGTTCTTTCGTCGGTTAATAATGTTTTTGCTAAAATAGGCGTGAGGAACATAATTCCGATTGTTAAAATGATACTAATAACGGATGTAACAGCTAGTGATACGGTTAATATTTTTTTAACTCTTTGTTTATCGTTTACAGCTTCCGCTTCTGCTACAAACTTTGCGATTGCGACAGGAAGACCAATTTGTGTCAATGTAATTGCTAAAATGAATGTAGGAACGGCCATCATATAAAGACCAACGCCTTCTTCTCCTAAAATACGTGCCATTACTATGCGGTTGATAAAGCCAAGTATTTTTGTAATAAAGCCGGCTATCATTAAAATAAATGCGCCTTTTAAAAAGCTTTGTCTCGTCATGTTCTTCTCCTACCTTCTCAAAATCAATGGAATGATTTACAATAATTTATATGCACGTACGAGACAAGAATGACAAGCATTTAAGAGAGTGAAGTATGATAGTGCTCTTGAAAGTAGTTATTGCTGTCCATTAGAGCGGGATTAAAGCGACTTTTTCGTGCTGAAATAAGAAGGAGATGTTATAAATGTTAGATAGAGAGGCTTTGGTAGAATCATACCGCGGACAGTTACAAGTCGTTTTAGAAAGTAAAGTAGAAGAGTTTCAAATGTTCGGTTACGACCGAGTAACAGATGATGACATTTGGAAGTTTCTCAAAGTGAAAAAGTGGAAGAAGATAGACAGCGATGTTAGATTGTATGAATTAGTTAATGACGTATTAACAGTAAGTACTAATGAATATATGACATATTTAACTGTTGAAGCTTACCAAGCACCGCTTTGGTCATTTGATGAGTACGAAAATAAATAACCGACTGCAATTGGTTTGTTCTTCCTTTTGCAGTATAATGATATGTATTGATAAAGAGGAAATAATTGTGTCTAAGATTATATATAAAGGAGGTAGTGAAGAGGAAAATAAATGATGAAAGTGTAGGGAGTGTAAAAGCTTACCTATACAGCTAGTGATGAGCTAGCAAAAATTATAGAAAGGAAGTCTACTAACTAGGCGTATGCACACGTATAGCAGTGAATCGTAAAAGATTTATTGAAAGTGTTAGTAGCAGAAAGAGGGTACATATGGCAAAGCGTGGTACGAGAATTGCCGCCTTTTTCCTCATCGTCTTATTAATCGGTGGAGTAATTGGTGCGGCAGGAAAAGACATAGCAAAAGGAATTAGTCTAGGACTAGACCTTCGCGGTGGTTTTGAAATTCTGTATGAAGTAAAACCAGCCAAAAAAGGTGATAAAATCGATCGAGACGTACTTGTAAGTACAGTAGGTGCTCTTGAAAATCGTGTCAATGTTCTCGGTGTAAGTGAGCCGAACATTCAAATCGAAGGGCAAGATCGAATTCGTGTACAGCTTGCTGGTGTACAAGATCAGCAAAAAGCACGTGAAATGTTATCAACACAAGCGAAATTAACATTCCGTGATGTGGATGATAACCTTCTTATGGATGGAACGGATTTAAAAGGCGGCGGAGCGAAGCAAACATTTGATGAGCAAGGCCGTGCGAGCGTAGGTCTTACACTAAAAAGCGCTGAAAAATTCCGTGAAGTAACTGAAAAAATTTCTAAAATGCCACCACCAACGAATTTAATGGTAATTTGGCTTGATTTTGAAGAAGGAAAAGATTCGTATAAAGCAGAATCTGCAAAACCGAATCCAAAGTTCTTATCAGCAGCAACAGTAAACCAAGTATTTAACCAAGCTGAAGTATCTATCGTAGGTGGAAACTTCACAGTTGAAAGTGCGAAACAACTTTCATCTTTATTAAATGCAGGTGCACTGCCTGTTGATTTAAAAGAAATGTATTCAACATCTGTTGGAGCGAAATTTGGTCAACAAGCATTAGACCAAACAATTTTCGCTAGTGCGATTGGTATCGCTCTTATTTTCTTATTTATGCTTGTGTATTACCGTTTACCAGGACTTGTAGCGGTTATTATGTTAGGTCTATACATTTTTGTTACATTACTTGTCTTTAACTGGATGCATGCGGTTCTGACATTACCAGGTATTGCCGCATTAGTGCTCGGGGTAGGTATCGCAGTTGATGCGAATATTATTACGTACGAGAGACTGAAAGAAGAGCTGAAAATTGGTAAGTCCATGATGTCAGCATTCCGAGCTGGTAACCATCGTTCATTAGCAACAATTTTAGATGCGAACGTTACGACTCTTGCAGCTGCAGGTGTGTTATTTGTATATGGTACAAGCTCAGTACAAGGGTTTGCAACAAGTTTAATCGTAAGTATTTTAGTCGGTTTCATTACGAACGTATTCGGTACTCGTTTCTTACTAGGTTTACTTGTAAAGAGCCGTTACTTCGATAAAAAACCAGGATATTTTGGTGTGAAACAAAAGGATATTATTCCGTTAACAAAAGGTGTAGTACATCCACCAACGAAATTTGATCGTATTAACTTCGTGAATATCGGTCATAAATTCCTTATCTTCTCAATTGTAGTTGTAATTGCAGGTGCAATTATCCTGCCAATTTTCAAATTGAATCTTGGTATTGACTTTGCAAGTGGTACACGTATGGACTTGCAATCAAAACAAGCACTTACTGTAGCTGATGTTCATAAAGATTTTAAAGAGTTGAACATTGATGTGAAGGAAGAAAATATTGTACCGACTGGGGATGACAATAAAGGTTTCGCAGTTCGTACATTAGGTGTTTTATCAAAAGATGAAATTGCGAAAACAAAAACATTCTTCCATGATAAATATGGTACGGATCCAAACATAAGTACAGTTTCACCGACAATCGGTAAAGAAATTGCACGAAATGCATTTATCGCTGTACTGATTGCTTCTGCAGTTATCATTTTATACGTAAGTATTCGATTCCGATTTACGTATGCGTTATCTGCAGTACTTGCATTATTACATGACGCATTCGTTATGGTTGTTATGTTTAGTATTTTCCAATTAGAGGTAGACTTAACGTTTATCGCTGCAGTACTAACAATCATCGGTTATTCTATTAATGACTCGATTGTTACATTTGATAGAAACCGTGAATTATACAAACAGAAAAAACGAGTGCGCGATATAAAAGACCTAGAGGAAATTGTAAATGCAAGTATTCGCCAAACGCTTGGTCGTTCGATTAACACCGTATTAACAGTGTTACTCCCAGTAATTGCACTACTTATCTTCGGTAGTGAGTCACTACGTAACTTCTCGTTTGCGTTACTTGTTGGATTAATAGTAGGTACGTACTCTTCTGTTTTCGTTGCCTCTCAAATTTGGTTAATGCTTGAAAACCGTCGTTTGAAAAAGGGGAAAAACAAGAAGAAGGTTGAGAAAGTAGAATCTGAACCGCAAGTATAGAAAAGATGATGCCTTATTATGAGGCATCTCTTTTTTCGTTTGTGGATACAATAAGATAGCAACTTTTTGATGGGAAGAAGATGGAAGAAAGTGGTGGTGTTATCGCTGTTTTTGTTAAAATAAAAAGATAGGTTAAGAAAAGAAGGGATTTTAATTATGGAAAAAGATGAACGTTTTAAACAGGCCGAGTTTGGTGCTATTGTCGGGATCGTTGGTAATATTATATTAGCAATTGTAAAGGCGGTAATTGGTTATATTGGGAACAGTAAAGCACTGCTAGCAGATGCGGTGCATTCTGCATCAGATGTAATTGGTTCGCTAGCTGTACTTTTTGGATTGCGAGCGGCAAAGCAGCCACCTGATGAAGATCATCCGTATGGTCATGGTAAAGCGGAATCGATTTCAGCGATTATTGTTGCGGTATTATTATTTATTGTGGGACTTGAAATCGCGATTTCATCTATAAAAGCTTTTTCGCAAGAACTAGAACCGCCGAAAGGAATTACGATTTTTGCTGTTGTTCTTTCAATCGTCGTGAAAGAAGGAATGTTTCAATATAAATTCCGATTAGGGAAAAGGGTAAATAGTGATGCAATTATTGCAAATGCATATGAGCACCGTTCGGATGTATTTTCTTCAATTGCAGCTTTAATCGGTATTTGTGCAGCTATACTCGGTGGTAAGCTTGGTATAGACTGGCTTGTATATGCTGATCCGATTGCAGGATTAGTTGTTTCGCTTCTTGTTGTAAAAATGGCATGGAGCATTGGAGCGGAAGCAATTCATGCAACGCTTGACCATGTTCTTCATGAGGAGGATGTTATTCCGCTTAGAGAAGCAGTTCTTCAAGTAGATGGTGTGAAAAAAATTGGTTCTTTATATGCACGGGAGCATGGTCATTATGTTATTGTCGATATTAAAGTGTCTGTAGATCCATACATTACTGTAGAAGAAGGACACCGTATTGGAAAACATGTGAAAGAAATACTTATGAAACAAGATAATGTACAAAATGTATTCGTACATATAAATCCGTATTCTCCAAATTAAACATCATTAACATTTTAGTATATAGATATTGCATCGTAGTTTGCATTATATTGTCACCCCTTAATCTGTCTTGTATAATGAACAGGTTAAGGGGTGATTTCGTGTTACAACCGAAGACGCGTTGGAAAGAAAAAAAATATAATGACGAACGAGTGAGTGAATTAGCAAGTAAATTACAGTTATCGCCACTTGTCGTTTCATTATTCCTCGGTAGAGGACTAGATACAGAAGATAAGATTTTAGATTTTTTAAATACAGAAAATCAAGAATTTCATGATCCATTTTTATTAGAAGGAATGGATAGAACGGTAGAACGTGTAAATAAGGCGATTCAAAATGGAGAACAAATATTAATATTTGGTGATTACGATGCAGACGGAGTAAGTAGTACAACTGTGTTATATCTTGCTCTTCAAGAATTAGGTGCAGAAGTAGAATTTTATATTCCAAATCGTTTTACAGAAGGGTATGGGCCGAACGAAGAAGCGTTTCGTTGGGCGCATAGCGCAGGGTTCTCACTGATTATTACTGTCGATACTGGCATTGCAGCAGTACATGAAGCGAATGTAGCGAAAGAGCTTGGAATAGATCTAATTATTACAGATCACCATGAGCCACCGCCAGAATTGCCAGAAGCACTTGCGATTATACATCCGAAATTAGATGGCGGTGTATATCCGTTTCACTATTTAGCTGGTGTAGGTGTTGCGTTTAAAGTTGCGCATGCACTATTAGGCCGTGTACCAGAACATTTATTAGAGATTGCAGTAATCGGTACAGTAGCCGATTTAGTGTCACTTCATGGTGAAAATAGGTTGCTAGTGAAACGCGGTTTAAAACATATGCGTATGACGAAAAATATTGGTTTAAAGGCATTGTTTAAAGTTGCTAACGTTTCGCAAAGTGAAATTACAGAAGAGAGTATTGGCTTCTCAATTGCACCGCGTATTAATGCGGTCGGGCGTTTAGAAGATGCAACGCCGGCTGTACACCTTTTATTATCAGATGATCCTGAGGAAGCAAAAGAGTTAGCCGAAGAAATTGATGAGCTGAACAAACTGCGAAAAGATATTGTAAAGCAAATTACAGAAGAGGCTATCGCTGAAGTTGAAAATAACTTCCCGCCAGAAGAAAACAAAGTGTTAGTACTTGCAAAAGAAGGTTGGAATCCGGGTGTAATTGGGATTGTCGCTTCTAAATTAGTTGAACGTTTTTATCGTCCGACTATTGTATTATGCATTGATCCTATAAAAGAAACAGCAAAAGGCTCAGCGCGTAGTATTGCAGGATTTGATTTATTTGCAAATTTATCAGATTGTAGAGAGTTATTGCCACACTTCGGAGGGCATCCGATGGCAGCGGGAATGACGCTACATATGAATGATGTAGATGAATTACGTCGCCGCTTAAATGAACAAGCAGATGCAATTTTAACAGAAGAAGATTTTATTCCAATTACAGCAGTTGATGTTTTTTGCAAAGTAGAGGATGTAACACTAGCGGCAATTGAAGATATGCAGAAGTTAGCACCATTTGGTGTTGGAAATCCGAAACCACGTATTGCAGTGAAAGATGCAGAGTTAGAAAGTATTCGCGCAATCGGATCAGATGGCTCTCATTTAAAAATGGCTCTTCGTGATGGACAAGCAACACTGGATACAATTGGATTTGGTTTTGGTGCATATGCGAAAGAAATCTCTCCAGTTGCAAAAGTATCTGTAATAGGAGAAGCATCCATCAATGAATGGAATAATTTTAAGAAGCCACAATTAATGGTACAAGATATTGCTGTAGAGGCGTGGCAATTATTTGATTGGCGTAGTATGCGTAATGCAGAAGCAAATTTAGCAGAACTTCCGAAAGAAAAAATAACAATGGTGTATTTTTCTGAAGAGGTATTGAATAAATTTTCTTTAGAGAGCTATAAAGAGAAGCTCATGCATGCTTCAGAAGTAACGCATTTAGATGATCAATATATCGTGTTACTTGATTTACCAAAAGGAACAGATGAATTAAGTGAGCTATTTAAAGTAGGATTCCCAGCGCGAATTTATACGCTGTTTTATCAAGAAAATAACCATCTATTTAGTACAGTTCCTACGAGAGAACACTTTAAATGGTACTATTCTTTCTTAAGCCAAAAAACACCATTTTCTTTAAGACAATATGGAGAACAACTATGTCGCCATAAAGGCTGGTCAAAAGATACAGTAAATTTCATGACACAGGTGTTTTTTGAGTTAGAATTTGTTACAATAAAAGATGGCGTCATTTTTATGGCAGACAAAAAACAAAAGCGTGATTTAATTGAATCGAACACATATCGTGAGAAAATGAACCACTTACAATTAGAAAAAGAATTGGTTTATAGCACATATCAGCAACTATATACATGGTTTGAAACGATTCGTAATCATAAAGAAGTAGAACAGTTAGGGTAAAGGATTTGTATTTACAAACCTTTTAGATCTGAGGAGGATTCAGAAATATGGATTTCAAGCAACATATCGCAATTGTACCGGATTATCCGAAAGAAGGTATTGTGTTTAAAGACATTACACCTTTAATGAATGACGGTAAAGCATACAAAGCAGCAACAGATGCAATCGTTGAGTACGCAAAAGAAAGAGATATCGATGTTGTAGTAGGACCAGAAGCTCGTGGTTTCATTATCGGTTGCCCAGTTTCTTATGCGTTAGAAGTAGGATTTGCGCCAGTTCGTAAATTAGGAAAATTACCACGTGAAGTAATTACAGTTGACTACGGTAAAGAATATGGTAAAGATGTTTTAACAATCCATAAAGATGCAATTAAGCCAGGTCAACGCGTATTAATTACAGATGATCTATTAGCTACAGGTGGAACAATCGAAGCGACAATTAAGTTAGTTGAAGAGCTAGGCGGAGTTGTAGCAGGGATTGCATTCTTAGTAGAGCTTACTTACTTAGATGGTCGTAAAATGTTAGATGGTTACGATGTATTAGTATTAGAAAAATACTAATCACTATATAGGTAAAACTACGGTGATAAAAAGTACCCGTGAATCTCTTGGAGAGGAGCGGGTACTTTTGTATAATTGAACAAAAAATCATGGTGAAATGTCAGTAAAATCTTTTCCTTTTCACAATTCACAATCATTGGGTTATAATGATAGAATATAATTTATTCTATTAAATAAAGATAAAGTCAATTTTCAATAAAAGGTGATTCGATGGCAAATGAGCAGGTACTAACAGCTGAACAGGTACTCGAGAAAGCAAGTCAATATTTAGCGGATGAAGATATTGAGCTAGTGGCACGTGCTTATGAATATGCACGTGATGCGCATAGCGAACAATATAGAAAATCGGGTGAACCGTATATTATTCATCCGATCCAAGTTGCAGGTATTTTAGTTGATTTACACATGGATCCAGCTACGGTATCAGCAGGTTTCTTACATGATGTAGTGGAAGATACAGAGATTACGTTAGAAGATATTGAACGGGAATTTAACAAAGAAATTGCTATGCTTGTTGATGGTGTTACAAAGCTTGGGAAGATTAAATATAAATCTCACGAACAACAACAAGCAGAAAACCATCGCAAAATGTTTATTGCAATGGCTCAAGACATTCGAGTTATTTTAATTAAACTAGCTGATCGTCTTCATAACATGCGTACATTGAAACATTTGCCTCAAGAGAAGCAGCGTCGCATAGCGAATGAAACGTTAGAAATCTTTGCACCTTTAGCACATAGACTCGGAATTAGTACTATTAAATGGGAGCTAGAGGATACGTCACTTCGCTATTTAAATCCCCAACAATATTATCGTATTGTAAATTTAATGAAGCGTAAACGTGCAGAACGTGAAGAATACTTAGACGAAGTAATGACTGGTATTCGTGAGAAATTAAAAGAAGTTGCAATTCAACCTGAGATTTCTGGAAGACCGAAACATATTTACAGTATTTATCGTAAAATGGCACTGCAAAATAAGCAGTTCAATGAAATTTACGATTTATTAGCTGTACGTGTTGTTGTAAATAGTATTAAAGATTGTTATGCGGTGCTTGGAATTATTCATACGTGCTGGAAGCCGATGCCAGGTCGTTTTAAAGATTATATTGCAATGCCAAAAGCAAATCTATATCAATCTCTTCATACGACTGTAATTGGACCGAAAGGTGATCCACTTGAAGTGCAAATTCGTACGAAAGAAATGCACGAAATTGCAGAATTCGGGATCGCGGCACACTGGGCGTACAAAGAAGGAAAAACAGCAGAAACAACAGGTACATTAGAGAAGAAACTCACATGGTTCCGTCAAATACTAGAATGGCAAAATGAAGCTTCTAATGCAGAAGAATTTATGGAGTCATTAAAAATTGATTTATTCTCTGACATGGTATTCGTCTTTACACCGAAAGGCGATGTAATGGAATTACCACTTGGATCGGTTCCGATTGATTTCGCGTATCGTGTCCATTCGGAAATTGGGAATAAAACAATTGGTGCAAAAGTAAACGGTAAAATGGTGACGTTGGATTATAAATTAAAAACAGGCGACATCATTGAAATTTTAACGTCGAAACATTCGTATGGCCCAAGTCAAGATTGGGTAAAACTTGCTCAAACATCTCATGCAAAAAATAAAATTCGTCAATTCTTTAAGAAACAACGTAGAGACGAAAATATTGAAAAAGGCCGTGAACTTGTTGAAAAGGAAGTACGTGGTCTAGAGTATGAGATGAAAGAAGTATTAGCGCCTGATAACTTAAAACGCGTCGCTGAGAAATTTAACTTTGCAAATGAAGAAGATATGTTTGCAGCAGTTGGATATAGCGGAATTACAGCTTCGCAAATTGTTACGCGACTAACGGACAAGTTCCGCAAACAACGCGAAGAAGAAGAAATTGTTGAAGTTAAAGAAGTTCGTAAACCGATGAAAATTCGAAAATGGGATTCTGGTGTAAAGGTAAGCGGTGCTGATAATTTATTAATCCGTTTATCGAAATGCTGTAACCCAGTTCCAGGCGATGATATCGTTGGATATATTACGAAAGGCCGAGGTGTATCGATTCACCGCCGTGATTGTGTAAACGTTCATACAGAAGAAGCTGTAGAACGTTTATTAGAAGTAGAGTGGGAAGGTAGCCCTGAAAAAGAAATTGAGTATAACGTTGATATTGAAATTTCGGGTTACGATCGCCGTGGTTTATTAAATGAAGTACTGCAAGCTGTTACAGAGACGAAAACGTACATTTCAGCTGTTTCTGGTAGAAGTGACCGTAATAAAATGGCAACAATTAATATGTCAATCTCGATTCGTAACTTACAACACTTGAAAAAAGTAGTAGAACGCATTAAACGCGTTCCAGAAATTTATGCAGTACGACGCATGATGCATTAATAGGGAGTGTAGAAAGATGAGAGTTGTTTTACAACGATCAAAGAAAGCGTCTGTCACAGTAGACGGTGAGATCGTAGGACAAATTCCGTTCGGTTTAACATTACTAGTTGGCATTACGCATGAAGATACAGAAAAAGATGCAACTTATATTGCGGAAAAAATTGCAAACTTACGTATTTTTGAAGATGAGAGCGGAAAGATGAATCATTCTGTACTTGATGTAGAAGGACAAGTCCTATCTATTTCGCAATTTACATTATACGGAGATTGTCGCAAGGGAAGACGTCCAAACTTTATGGATGCTGCGAAACCTGACTACGCAGAGCGTTTATACGATTTCTTTAATGAAGAAGTTCGCAAACAAGGATTGCATGTGGAAACAGGGAAGTTCGGAGCAATGATGGACGTTTCTTTAATCAATGATGGTCCGGTGACCTTAATTGTAGAAAGTAAATAGTGTTGATAAAAAAGAGAGGGTTATATAATCCTCTCTTTTTTATACATTGTTGTATGTTTTGTTCATTTATCCCGCATTAACGGGCAGTAAGACCCTCCACCTCAAAATTCAGCGGAAGCAAAGAAGTTAGGTGAGGATCAACTGCCCGTAAAAGCCCGATTGGTTCAACTAATAATCAGTGGTGGATGAACAAAACCCCCACTGATTAAAGTTTCACTTTATCATAGGATTAATTTAAAGGGGAATAAAAGAAAAAGAAGGTGTAGCATGCTTCAAGAATTTAATATAGCTTTACGTTTTATGTTAGAGTTATGTATTCTTGGGATTGTTGGATACTGGTGATATCGAGTAGGAACAACAATGGCTATAAAAATTACACTTGCTATCATTATTCCAATTGTTATTGCTGTCATTTGGGGGCTATTTGGAGCTCCACATGCAGAATGGGAAGTACAAGGTATATTACATGTATTATTAGAAATTATCGTATTTGGAGTAGGTGTTGCAGCGTTATATCATTTGAAGCATCATATGCTCGCAAGTGGACTGGCTATTGTTATTGTTGTAAATCGAATACTAATGTTTATTTGGAATCAATAGCAGTTTCGGTTATGTATAACTCTCTCATCAATATGGAACAATAAAAAGTAAAACATCCATATTGAATGTGAGGGATATACGTATGCGTATGAATGAAAAAGGGCATTCTGTTACAAATGGTGCAAATCAACTGTTTAACGTGAATTTTCATGATTTCATTTCAAAAGAGCAAAATAATACTTCAATGGAGCTTGCTTCCGAGTTTGGGATTTCTCTTCAAGATGTAAAGCGTTTAAAGAAGCAGATTGAACGTTCTTAGAGCACTTGACAATCCTACTTAACAAACGTATAGTAATTTTATATTTACATATGAATATAACCGTTGATAGAGAAGAGTAAATGAGATACACATGGAAAGAGAAGAAATGTCTTAGGCTGAAAACATTTCTGCATGATGACTGATTGAATGACACTCTAGAGGTTTCAACTTGAACGGCATATATGCTTAGTAGGGATGAACGCATATTTAAGCGTTATTAAAAAAGTGGAAGCATACGTGCTTCAATTAGGGTGGCACCACGGGTATAATACTCTCGTCCCTACTGTTTAAACAGTAGAGGCGGGAGTTTTTTTATTTTTATTAAGATTAAAACAATTTGAGGAGGAACTGAATATGTCTATTCAAATCCCACGCGGAACGCAAGATATTCTTCCAGGCACTGTTGAGTTATGGCAGTATATCGAAGGGCAAGCACGCGAAATTTGCCGTCGTTACAATTATAAAGAAATTCGTACACCAATTTTTGAGCACACTGAGCTATTTTTACGCGGTGTTGGTGATACGACAGATATCGTACAAAAAGAAATGTACTCATTCCAAGATCGTGGAGAGCGCAGCTTAACATTACGTCCAGAAGGTACTGCACCTGTTGTACGTTCTTACGTTGAAAATAAAATGTTTGGTGATGCAACACAACCAACGAAATTATACTATATCGGTCAAATGTTCCGTTATGAAAGACCACAAGCAGGTCGCTATCGTCAATTCGTACAATTCGGTATCGAAGCAATCGGCAGTAATGACCCTGCAATTGATGCAGAAGTAATTGCACTTGCTGTTGAATTTTACCGCGGCATGGGCTTAAAAAATATTAAAGTTGTATTAAACAGTTTAGGTGACGCAGCGAGTCGTCAAGCACACCGTGATGCATTAATCGCACACTTTGAGCCACGTATCGGCGAATTCTGCTCTGACTGTCAATCTCGCTTAGAAAAGAACCCACTTCGAATTTTAGACTGTAAGAAGGACCGTAACCATGAATTAATGGCAACAGCTCCATCTATTACAGAATACTTAAACGAAGATTCAGCAGTATACTACGACAAAGTACAAGAACTATTAACGATGATGGATGTTCCATTTGAAAAAGATCCGAACTTAGTGCGTGGTTTAGACTACTATCAACATACTGTTTTTGAAATTATGAGTGAGGCAGAAGGTTTCGGTGCGATCACTACATTAAGCGGTGGTGGCCGTTATAACGGACTTGTACAAGAAATCGGTGGACCAGAAATGCCAGGTATCGGTTTTGCAATGAGTATTGAACGTTTAATTATGGCGCTAAAAGCTGAAAACATTGAATTACCACTTGAACATAGCATTGATTGTTACGTTGTAGCGCTTGGTGAAAAAGCGAAAGACCATGCTGCAAAAGTGGCATTCGATCTTCGTAAAGCTGGATTGTCGGTTGAAAAAGATTATTTAGATCGCAAAATGAAAGCACAATTTAAATCAGCAGATCGTCTAAAGGCGAAATTTGTAGCTGTATTAGGAGAAGATGAGCTAGATAAAGGCATCATTAACTTAAAAGATATGGCAACAGGTGAACAAGAAGAAGTAGCGTTAGATGTATTTGCTTCATACGTAGCAGAGAAATTAATATAGGGGGAACTTACAGTGGCTGAAAGAACACATGCATGTGGAAAAGTAACAGTAGAAGCTGTTGGACAAACAGTTCAATTAAAAGGTTGGGTACAAAAACGCCGTGACTTAGGTGGATTAATCTTTATCGATTTACGTGACCGTACAGGTATCGTACAAGTTGTATTTAACCCAGAAACATCAAAAGAAGCGTTAGAAGTAGCAGAAACAATTCGTAGCGAATACGTATTACACATAGAAGGTACAGTTGTTGAACGTGGTGAAGGCGCAATTAATGACAATATGGCAACTGGTCGTATTGAAGTACAAGCAACAAAAGTAAATGTACTAAATGCAGCGAAAACAACACCAATTATTATTGCTGATGATACAGATGCATCAGAAGATGTGCGTTTAAAATATCGTTATTTAGACTTACGTCGTCCTGTAATGTTCAACACATTCAAAATGCGTCACGACGTAACAAAAACAATTCGTAACTTCTTAGATACAGAAGAGTTCTTAGAAGTAGAAACACCAATTTTAACGAAAAGTACGCCAGAAGGAGCTCGTGACTATTTAGTACCAAGTCGTGTACATGACGGTGAATTCTATGCATTACCACAGTCACCACAGTTATTTAAACAGCTTCTTATGGTCGGCGGATTTGAGCGTTACTATCAAGTAGCACGTTGTTTCCGTGACGAAGATTTACGTGCAGATCGTCAACCAGAATTCACGCAAATCGATATTGAAGCTTCATTCTTAACACAAGATGAGATTTTAGAAATGATGGAGCGTATGATGACGAAAGTTATGAAGGATGCAAAAGGTGTAGAAGTTAGTGCACCATTCCCTCGTATGAAATATGCTGATGCAATGGCTCGCTACGGTTCTGATAAGCCAGATACACGCTTTGAAATGGAACTAACAGACTTATCTGAGTTTGCAGCAGGTTGTGGCTTTAAAGTGTTTACAAGTGCTGTAGAAAGCGGCGGACAAGTAAAAGCAATTAATGCAAAAGGTGCTGCAAGTAAATATTCTCGTAAAGACATCGATGCATTAACTGAATTCGTGAAAGTATACGGTGCAAAAGGTCTAGCTTGGCTTAAAGTTGAAGAAGACGGCCTAAAAGGACCGATTGCGAAATTCTTCGGTGAAGAAGATGCAAATGTGTTAATGAGCACATTAGAAGCTACTGCTGGCGACTTATTACTATTCGTAGCAGATAAGAAGAGCGTTGTTGCAGATAGCTTAGGCGCACTTCGTTTACGTCTAGGTAAAGAGCTTGAGTTAATTGACGAAAGTAAATTTAACTTCCTATGGGTAACTGATTGGCCACTTCTTGAGTACGATGAAGATGCAGATCGTTATTTCGCAGCTCACCATCCATTCACAATGCCATTCCGTGAAGACGTTGAGCTACTAGAAACAGCACCAGAAAAAGCACGTGCACAAGCATATGACCTTGTATTAAACGGTTATGAGCTTGGTGGTGGATCACTTCGTATTTATGAGCGTGACGTACAAGAAAAAATGTTCAAAGCACTTGGATTCTCACAAGAAGAAGCGCAAGAGCAATTCGGATTCTTATTAGAAGCATTCGAATACGGTACACCACCACACGGCGGAATCGCATTAGGTTTAGATCGTCTTGTTATGTTACTTGCAGGCCGTACGAACCTTCGTGATACAATTGCATTCCCAAAAACAGCAAGCGCAAGCTGCTTATTAACAGAAGCTCCAAGCCCAGTTGCAGAAGCACAGCTTGAAGAGTTAAACTTAAAATTAAGCTTAAAAGAAGAGAAGTAAGAATAGGGTCTAGATGGTTATACTATAACCATCTAGACTTTTTTAATGGATAATTAAAAGAAGAAACAAAATCCCGGTTTACACTATGTTTTCATTATCAAAATATGTATTTTTAGGAATTCTATAACTTTTTCTATACAAATAGTCGGAAAAACGCTAGAATACATGGTAGACCATTTTTGTAATAGGAGTGTAGAGCTGAATGTTACATCAATTTTCACGTAATGAATTAGCCTTCGGTAAAGAAGGACTTGAAATATTAAAAAATAGTACAGTCGGTATTTTAGGAATTGGCGGCGTAGGTTCATTTTCAGCTGAAGCGTTAGCGCGTTCTGGAGTAGGACGTCTCGTATTAGTTGATAAAGACGTTGTAGATATTACAAACGTAAACCGTCAAATTCACGCTTTAGTATCTACTGTAGGACGTTCAAAAGTAGAATTAATGAAAGAGCGTATTGCAGACATTAATCCGGAATGTGAAGTAATTGGATTAGAAATGTTTTATACAGATGAAACATATGAAGAGTTCTTTAAACACGGTTTAGATTTCGTAGTGGATGCATCTGATACGATTACGTTCAAAATCCATTTAATTAAACAATGTTTACGTCGTAAAATTAAAATTATCTCATGTATGGGTGCAGCAAATAAAATGGACCCAACTCGTTTCCGTATTGCGGACATTTCTAAAACACATACAGATCCAATTGCGAAAGTAATTCGTACGAAGCTTCGTAAAGAGGGTATTAAAAAAGGTGTAAAAGTTGTCTTCTCTGACGAAAATCCAATCGTAATTCGTGAAGAAGTACGTAAAGAAATCGTACCAGACGAGAATGCAAAAATTCGTAAAGCGAAATTACCGCCTTCATCAAATGCATTTGTACCATCTGTGGCAGGCTTAATTATGGCAAGTCACGTTGTACGTGAACGTATTAAAAATGTAGAAGTGAAACGTGTAGGGCAAGAATAAAAGAAAAGCATATATCCATTTTGGATATATGCTTTTTTATATGTATTAAAGAAATATGGATATTTGCATCACTACTAGTTCACATGTAAGTAAGGTTAGTAAGTAATAATCATATTTATCTGATTTATAGGCGGATGTCTTTTTTAGGCTGTTAATGGTGAAAAGAGCTAAAGTCAGGACGAGAAGGCCAAGAGTTATTTTGAAGATTATTAATGAAATAGCAACCATCTCCCTTTAAAAGGTATATGTTTATAATAACATTTTAGTAAAAATTATCCAATATGTTTTAGGAGTTTTCTTGTATGACAGGGAGTAATGTTATTGTAAATCTTTGTCATTAAATCGATCTCCTTTATTGAATCGTTGATATATTGTAAGTTGTGATAGATATATTTGAAAAATCGTTGATATATTGCAAGTTGTGATAGATATATTCGAAAAACCGTTGATATATTGCAAGTTACGATAGATATATTCGAAAAATCGTTGATATAAATTCATTTACCGACATGTATATATACGGTTTACCGAAAACAAACAAGGATGTCACTTAGTCAAAAAAGTGACATCCTTGTTTTTAATTCTCTGCAGAATATATAATATCTAAATTTCCATTTTGATCTGTCTTGAAAATGGGAGCAATCTGTTCTTCTTGTTCTTCAACCGAAACAAGTTTTCGAGCGCGATCCATAATTCGAACAAGCATCGCGTAATCTTCTTCGATTGCTTGTTGTTTTTTTGTGAGTACCGCTAATTTCGTTTCAAGTTCATGATTCGTTTTTTGCAGAGAAGTGAGCTGAGCTTGTAATACATCATTTTCAGTTTGCAACTTTGCAAGTGAAGGATTGTTATGTTCTAAATTTTGTAAAAACGAGATGACATTTTGCATTGTAAGATCTTGTTTACTTGGCGTAATATCTTCTGAAAAATCGGCGTCAATTACGAGTTGTTTCGTTTTCGTGAACCGATCTTTTTCTATATTAGCTTCAGAACGTTTTAATTCTTTACGTTGTTTTTTTGCAAGCTGCACCGCATCTTCGTAATTCGGTCTTACTTCAGCATTCCATCTAAAACCACAAGCTGCGGAAGTGCGGTTTAAAGCGTCGCCAACTTCATCAAACGCTTTTATTTGTGTACTTCCGCTGCGAATATGTCGCAAAACAGTTTCTGCTAAAAGGAGATCATCTTCTTTTGTCCATGCATCTTGACGTGTTTTCATAAGCGAAGCCTCCATAATGGTGACGTTTTCGTTTATGTTACCCTTTATTTTTCGTTTTATTCGAAGTTTGTAATCTTTCATAAACAGTAGAAAGTGCTTGCTCAAATTTCCCTGTCGTTTTCGGTTTATAATATTGCTTGTTTTTTATTTTATCAGGTAAGTATTGTTGCCTTACCCAGCCATTTGGATGGTCGTGTGGATATAAATATCCAATGCCTCTTCCGAGTGATTCTGCGCCTTTGTAATGACTATCTTTTAAATGGCTTGGAATGTCACCTGTTTGACCGTTGCGTAAATCGTGTAATGCAGCATCAAGTGCTTTATAAGCTGAATTTGATTTTGGTGATAAGCATAGCTCTATAACGGCATTTGCAAGTGGGATGCGTGCTTCTGGGAATCCAACTCGTTCAGCTGATTCAATTGCAGCTAGTGTACGCGGTCCAGCTTGTGGGCTAGCAAGTCCAATATCTTCATAAGCCATAATAAGAAGGCGTCTGCCAATACTTTGTAAATCACCTGCTTCAATAAGGCGTGCTAAATAATGGAGCGCTGCATTTACATCACTTCCGCGTACTGATTTTTGAAATGCTGATAATACGTCATAATGAGCATCGCCGCCTTTGTCGTGAACGAAGCTCTTCTTTTGTAAGCATTCTTCTGCAATCTCGAGTGTGATTTCAGCCGCTTGATCGTCTGTAGTAAAGCTAGATAATACAGCAAGTTCAAGTGCGTTATAAGCGGAACGCATATCACCACCAGAGGCATTTGCAAAATGATGTAGTGCTTCATCTGTTACCGTTACAGCATATTCTCCAAGGCCTTTTTCTTTATCTTCTAAAGCTCTTTTTAACCCAATTAAAATATCATCTTCTGTTAGTGCGTGTAATTCGAAAATTTGACACCTGCTTCGAATAGCGGAGTTTATTGCATGGAATGGATTACTTGTCGTTGCACCAATTAAAGTAAGAAGTCCGCTTTCTAAGTGGGGTAATAGAAAGTCTTGCTTTGCTTTATCTAGACGGTGAACTTCATCTAGAATTAAAACGAGGTGTCGATGCATCTTTGCTTCTTGTACGACAACTTCCATATCTTTTTTATTGTGAGTAACAGCGTTTAATAGACGAAACGGGGTACCGGTACTTCCTGCAATTGCACTGGCAATGGATGTTTTTCCTGTACCTGGAGGACCGTATAAAATCATAGATTGAAAATGATTTGCTTGGACCATTCGCCATAAAATCTTTCCTTCACCAACTAAATGTTGTTGCCCAATAATTTCTTGAATATTTGTAGGGCGCATTCGATGTGCGAGTGGTTGTTTCATTTAGACCGTCTCCCTTAATATATAATCTCGTTCTATCGTATCATTTTTTTCTACGAAATTTGAAATAGGATGCTGTTTTATGGGAAAAATGAAGAAGAATATTTTCATTTTTCTTTCAATTGTAATAATTTCCGAGTTTTTCAATGTGATTTTATGTTATCATTTTGATACACAAGTTGAAATTTCTTATAATACTATATTATGCTATAATTTCATAGGATTTTAAATTGTGTTCTTTTTATAAATAAGATATAACCAATAGAAGTGAAAATTTGAAAAGAGGTGCAAAATAGATGAAGATTTCAACAAAAGGCCGCTATGGCTTAACAATTATGATTGATCTTGCAAAAAAGTTTGGTGAAGGTCCGATTTCATTAAAATCAATTGCGCAGGCGCATGACTTATCCGAGCATTACTTAGAGCAATTAATTTCACCACTTCGTAACGCTCGTCTTGTAAAGAGTACGCGCGGGGCATATGGCGGATATGTATTATCTGATCAACCGGCTAACATTACAGCTGGGGATGTAATCCGTGTATTAGAGGGACCGATTAGTGTTGTAGAAATGATAGAAGAAGAAGAGCCAGCACAGCGCCAGTTATGGATGCGTGTTCGTGATGCGGTGCAAGAAGTGTTAGATAGTACAACGTTAGAAGATTTAGTACGTTATGAGGAAGAAAATCACGGGGGCTATATGTTTTACATTTAATTCCTTGTGAAACGATTTGGAAAGAAGGAGATTTAATGGAACGCATTTACTTAGATCATGCTGCGACATCTCCGACTCACCCAGAAGTGGTCGAAAAGATGATTCCATATATGACAGAAATATTCGGGAACCCGTCTAGTATTCACTTTTATGGACGTCAAACTCGTCACACAGTAGATGGGGCGAGACGAGTGTGTGCACGCAGCATTCATGCGAATCCGAATGAAATTATATTTACGAGTGGTGGTACAGAAGCTGATAATTTAGCGCTTATAGGTGTAGCACGTGCGAACCGTCATAAAGGTAACCACATAATAACGACGCAAATTGAACATCATGCGATTTTGCATACGTGCGAATTGTTAGAGCGTGAAGGGTTTGAAGTGACATATTTACCTGTCGATGAAACAGGACGCATTCAAGTTTCTGACATACAAAAGGCATTAACAGAAGAGACGATTCTTGTATCTATTATGTTTGGGAATAATGAAGTAGGGACAATGCAACCAATTGTGGAAATAGGAAAGCTGCTAAAAGAGCATCAAGCTTATTTCCATACAGATGCGGTACAAGCTTACGGTTTAGTAGAAATTAATGTGAAAGAGTTTGGTATTGATTTATTATCAATTTCAGCTCATAAAATTAATGGGCCAAAAGGTGTAGGGTTCTTATTCGCTGGTGCAAATGTGAAATTTGAGCCGTTATTAATAGGCGGAGAGCAAGAAAGAAAACGCCGTGCTGGTACGGAAAATGTGCCTAGTATTGCTGGGCTTCAGCATGCAATTCTTATAGCTGAAAAAACTCGTGAGCAAAAAAATGCCCAATATGAAGAGTTTAAAGATATAATGGTATCTGTCTTCAAAAATGAAGGCATTACTTTCGAGGTAAACGGAAACTTAGAACATCGCTTACCGCATGTACTTAATGTAAGTTTTACAGGAATGAACATTGAACCGTTTCTTGTGAACTTAGACCTAGCTGGCATTGCAGTATCAAGTGGTTCTGCTTGTACAGCTGGTTCGATTGATCCATCACATGTATTAGTAGCGATGTTTGGAAAAGACTCCGATCAAATACGTTCATCCGTACGCTTTAGTTTTGGACTTGGAAATACGAAAGAGCAAATTGAAAAAGCGGCGTACGAAACAGTGAAAATCGTGAAGCGATTAACACAAAATTAGCATGGGAGGTGACATGATGAACAAACTACCTCACGAAACACGCGTTGTCATCGGAATGTCCGGTGGCGTCGATTCATCTGTAGCAGCACTTTTATTAAAAGAGCAAGGTTATGATGTAATCGGAATTTTTATGAAAAACTGGGATGATACAGATGAGAATGGTGTCTGCACAGCAACAGAAGATTACAATGATGTAATTGAAGTGTGTAACCAAATTGGTATTCCGTATTATGCAGTAAACTTTGAAAAACAATACTGGGATAAAGTATTTACGTACTTCTTAGATGAGTACCGAGCTGGTCGTACACCAAACCCAGATGTAATGTGTAATAAAGAAATTAAATTTAAAGCATTTTTAGAGCATGCAATTGCGCTTGGTGCCGATTATGTAGCAACAGGTCATTATGCACGCGTTGCTTATATGGACGGCGAATATAAAATGCTTCGCGGCGTTGATGACAATAAAGATCAAACATATTTCTTAAATCAATTAAGCCAAGAGCAATTATCAAAAACAATGTTCCCGTTAGGTGAATTAAAGAAACCGCAAATTCGTGAAATGGCGAAAGAAGCTGGCTTAGCGACAGCGGCGAAAAAAGATAGTACAGGTATTTGCTTCATTGGTGAGCGTAACTTTAAAGATTTCTTAAGTAACTACTTACCGGCACAACCAGGTGTAATGCAAACATTATCTGGTGAAGTGAAAGGGAAGCATGACGGTTTAATGTATTATACAATTGGACAACGTCATGGCCTTGGAATTGGTGGTAATGGTGATCCATGGTTTGCTGTTGGGAAAAATCTAAAAGAAAACATTTTATATGTTGATCAAGGATTCCATAACGAACTTCTATATGGTGATGAAGTTATTGCTACGAATGTAGGATGGGTAAGTAACAAAGAAAAAGAAACAGAATTTAAGTGCACGGCGAAATTCCGTTATCGTCAAGAAGACAATAAAGTAACGGTTCAAATCGTTGATGAAAATACAGTTCGTATTCTTTGTGATGAGCCAATTCGTGCAATTACACCAGGACAAGCAGTCGTTTTCTATGATGGAGATGAGTGCTTAGGCGGTGCTACAATTGATGAAGTATACCGTAGTGGTAAGAAATTGGATTATTTAGGATAAACGAGAAGCCTCTGCCGATTAGCGGTTAGAGGTTTCTTTTACATAAAGCGAATTTTCGTTCGCTTGGAAAATACATTCTTTGTTATAATTTGTTGTAGAGGTGAAGGACATGTCAAACAAACTTGAAACAGGTATTCAATATATGCAAGAAGGAAACTGGGAAGAAGCAGCTAAAAATTTTACAGAAGCAATCGAAGAAAATCCGAAAGATGCGCTTGGATACATTAATTTTGCAAATTTATTAGACGTATTAGGTGATAGCGAGCGAGCGATTTTATTTTATAAACGCGCACTAGAGTTAGATGATAAATCTGCAGCTGCCTATTATGGTTTAGGAAATGTATATTATGGCCAAGAGCAATTTACTGAGGCGAAAGCTGTATTTGAACAAGCAATGCAAGCTGGATTACAATCAGCTGATGTAACATTTATGTTAGGTATCACACATGTACAGCTTGGAAATGATCGTCTTGCACTACCATTCTTACAAAGAGCAACAGAATTAGATGAAAACGATGTAGAAGCTGTATTCCAGTGCGGACTTTGCTTTGCGCGATTAGAACATGTTCAAGAGGCGAAACCTTATTTTGAAAAGGTATTAGAAATGGATGAAGAGCATGCAGATGCGTATTACAATTTAGGTGTTGCGTACGTATTTGAGGAAAATAATGAGAAGGCTCTCGCTTTATTTAAGAAAGCAACTGAAATTCAGCCAGATCACTTTTTAGCGGGTAATGGCGTTCGTTTATTAGAGCAAGAAGCTGAATAAGATAAAAATATAGTTTAATGGGTAGTTATCCCTCATCTAAAAAGGTGGGGGATGTACTGCTCATTAAAGTGAAAATATCGGAAAGGAGAGGAAAGATGGGAAATCAACATGCAATGGATTTGTTTGAGGAAGAGAAAAAGTTTATAAAAGCGCAAGTTCTTCATACCATTTTCCACAACGAAGAAAACCTCTATTCCGTTGTCAGTATGAAAGTCATTGAAACGAATGAAACGTATGACGAAAAGAAAGTAATGATAAACGGTCATTTTCCCCGCATGCATGAAGATGAAGTGTTTACATTGACTGGTCATTTTAAGGACCATCCAAAGTATGGAAAACAATATATGGTTGAAACATTTAAAAAAGAATTGCCGCAAACAAAAGCAGGTATGGTGCAATATTTAGCGAGTGATTTATTTAAAGGGATAGGAAAGCGTACAGCGGAAAAAATTGTGGATCATCTCGGGGAACATGCTATTTCTAAAATTATGGATGACCCTGAGGCGTTAAATGGTGTTGTTAACAAACAAAAGGCTCAGGAAATATATGAGACAATTGTTGAACATCAAGGATTAGAGAAAGTAATGAGCTTTTTAAATGGTTACGGTTTTGGAACGAAACTTTCTATTAAGATTTACCAGCAATATAAAGAGATGACATTAGAAGTGATTCGTAATAATCCGTATCAACTTATTGAAGAAGTGGACGGGATTGGTTTTGGACGAGCGGATGATATAGGGCGTGCGTTAGGGATATCGGGTAATCACGACGACCGTGTACGAGCGGGATGTTTTTACACATTAGAGAATGTCTCATTGCAACTTGGTCACGTTTATATGAGGAAAGATCAACTTGTAAGAGAAACGATGTCACTTTTAAACAATCAAGAAGGAAGAGTGACTGAAGAAGATATTATAGGTTGTATTGAAACGATGCAAAGTGAAGGGAAAGTCATCATAGAAGAAGAACGAGTGTATTTAGCAACTTTATTCTACTCTGAAAAAGGTGTTGTAAAGTCTATTCGTCGATTGATGAATCAAGAGGAAACACCTTCATTTCCTGAAGCAGAAGTGTTAAAAACATTAGGTGAAATTGAAGAACAGTTGAATGTACAATATGCACCATTTCAGCAAGAAGCGATTCAAACGGCACTTCATAAACCGATGATGTTATTAACAGGTGGACCAGGAACAGGAAAAACAACCGTTATTAAAGGGATTGTTGAAATGTATGCGTCACTTCACGGATTATCGTTAAATCCGAATGAATACAGTGATGATAATCCATTTCCAATACTATTAACAGCTCCAACAGGAAGAGCAGCGAAGCGGATGAGTGAATCGACAGGACTTCCAGCTTGCACAATTCACCGTTTGCTTGGCTGGACGCCAGAAGGATCTTTCCAACGTAATGAAACGGATCCTGTCCAAGGTAAGCTCCTTATTATCGATGAATTTTCAATGGTTGATATTTGGCTCGCAAATCAGCTATTTAAGTCGCTACCAACGAATATTCAAGTTATCGTTGTAGGTGATGAAGATCAGTTGCCATCTGTAGGACCTGGACAAGTATTAAAAGATTTATTAAATGCAGGTGCAGTTCCGACAGTGAAGCTTACTGAAATTTATCGTCAAGCAGAAGGCTCATCTGTTATTCAACTTGCCCATGCAATCAAAGACGGCACACTCCCGCCAGATTTAGCGCAAAATAAAAAAGATCGTTCGTTTATCAGCTGTACAGGGGCTCAAATTGTTGAGGTTGTGAAAAAAGTTTGCGAAAACGCTAAAACAAAAGGCTTTAGTGCAAGGGATGTTCAAGTATTAGCACCGATGTACCGCGGGCCTGCTGGTATTAATGTATTAAACGAAGCGCTGCAACAAGTATTTAACCCGAAAAGGGAAAAGAGTAAAGAAATCCAGTACGGTGATGTTGTATACCGAAGAGGCGATAAAGTACTGCAACTCGTTAATCAGCCGGAGAGCCAAGTGTTTAATGGGGATATCGGAGAAATTGTTTCGGTGTTTTATGCGAAAGAAAACGTTGAGCAACAAGATATGATTATCGTTTCATTTGATGGAATTGAGGTAACGTATACAAAGCCGGATTTAAATCAAATTACACATGCATATTGTTGTTCGATTCATAAATCACAAGGTAGTGAATTTCCGATTGTTATTATGCCGATTGTGAAAAGTTACAACCGTATGTTACGCCGTAATTTAATTTACACGGGCATTACAAGAAGTAAGAAGTTCCTTATTATTTGCGGGGAGGAAGTAGCTTTCCAATCTGGTGTAAATCGCCTTGATGATGCAATGCGTCAAACAACTTTAGCTAGTCGCTTGCAGGAATCACAAGGAGAAGTACAGATGGTCACAGTTAATGGCGAGGAAATGGACGTGGAAAACATTTCACCGTATGATTTCATGTAACAAGGTGAAATTATATAGTGAAACTTTCAAACGCATAGCGTTGAAAGGCTCCAGCAATGTATAAATGAATGCGGTTTGGACATAATGGCGAATAGAATCTGGGAGACTGTAAGGAGATGAAAGCCATATGTTCATTTGTCCAAATTGCAAAGGGAAAGACATTGGGAAAATAGGTGTCAACCAATTTTATTGCTGGAATTGTTATATCGAATTATCGGTTTCAAAGGGGAAAATCCATACGCATCAAGTTGAGGAAGATGGTTCATTAAGCTCTCTTGATGATTTATTTGATGAGAATGAAAGAACGATCGGATAACGAAAAGGGGGATTTACTTTGAATCTACGCAATTCATTAATCGCATTAGGTGTTGGAGCTGCAGCATATCAATATGCTCGTAAGCAAGATGTATTTTCAAAACGCAATATGAAAAAAGCACGTAAGATGATTAAGTCTTACTTATAATCATTTCGATGAAGTGAAAAACTCCCTTATAGACAAGGGAGTTTTTTTATGCACTCATATGCAAATAAAAAAGTCCAATTTCTGAGAAAAGATAAGATAGACCGTAACAGCCGACGCCAAGTATTCCATACTGCCATAATTGCTTCGCTTTTTCTTTACGTGAGGAACGAATAAAGAACCCCTTCCAAATACCAAAGCCGATACAAATCCATTCAAGAATCATAAAAAGTGCTGATAATCCAAGCATAAACAAAACCATAATTAGCCCTCCTGATTACATTATTTCATGCTGTATTCTCAGGGGTGGTTGTCCTTGTTATGTTATTTATATGTACGTCTTTAAAAAACAGTATGGTCCGTATGAAAAGATTTTAAAAGTTTCACACATAACCTAACCCATTTATTTTCAAAATAAAGGTGGAGGAGGTTTTTCATGTGAAGAATCTTAAAATCATTTGGATATATCGTTTAGGATTATTGTTACTTGTTTTTCTTTGTTTGCTCGTCTTTTTAAAAATTAAGCCACTATGGGCACCGATTATTTTTGTATTTAAAGTAGCGATTACGCCGTTTCTTATCGCCTGTTTTATTGCGTATTTATTGCACCCTTTAATTGAAAAAATTCATAAGGAAGGGATGCCCCGTACACTTGCCATTTTGCTCATTTATATCCTTTTCTTTGGCGGAATTGGTTATGGGATTTATAAAGGAACACCAGTCGTTATTAAACAGTTACAAGAGATTAATGAACAATTTCCGCAGTTTACAAAGATGTACGATTCGTGGATGGATGGCGTTACAGAACAAACAGCGAATTTCCCTTCGTTCATTCATGAAAAGGTGAAACAACTTTTTGTGGGTGTGGAAACGAAGATTCAAGCGCTTTTAAATAAAGTGATGAGTACAGCTCGTGGTGTACTCGATTCATTGCTCATTATTTTCTTAATACCGTTCATTGTATTTTACATATTAAAAGATTATGGTGAGTTTTATCATATCTTTTGGAAACTAGTCCCAAGTAAATGGCGAGGTACGGGGCAAATGCTTGCGAAAGAAATTGATAAGTCACTTGGAAGTTATATTCGAGGACAGTTATTTGTTTGTTTAGTATTAGGGGGAGTATCAGCTCTTTCTTTTTGGTTTATCGGTATGAAATATCCATTATTGCTTGGCATTATTATTGGGGTAACGGATATAATCCCGTACTTTGGTCCTATTTTAGGAGCGATCCCGACGTTAATGATTGCAGCAACAGTATCAACGAGTTTACTTATTAAGGCGGGGATTACGATTGCTATTTTGCAATTTGTGGAAAGTAACATTTTATCGCCTTACATTGTTGGTAAGTCACTTCGTATGCATCCTGTTATTATTATGCTTGCATTACTAGTTGGGGGGGAAGTAGCTGGTATTGTAGGATTACTAATATCGGTTCCGATTTTAGCAGTTATTCGTACTGTCATTGTTCATGTGAGACCTCTCTTGAAAAAAGAAAATGTGTAAGTATAGAAGCCCTCTATGTAAGAAATAGAGGGCTAATCATATATTTATTTAGAAAGCTGCTCGTGTATCTTTTGAACGAGGGAGCTCACATCATTTGTTTGAATATGTTTTATTTTTTTCCATTCATTATCATACATAAATACAATTTGATTGTTGAAAAGACGCTTTTGTTCTTTTAGATTAGAAATTTTTGCAAAAGAGTACTCTTCAAATATTGGATTCTTACTTACATCTGGCCCGTAAAAGAATAACCTTTTGTTCGTTAAAATTAGCAATCCTGGCCTTGCGACGGAACGATAAATAAATATGTCTAATGAACATGCTGCGTAAAATAATATCGTTTCGTCAGTTGCTAATATGTTTTTAGCTTTGTTAAGTAAGGTTGTCATTGTGATCGCTCCTTTATTTTATTAACAATAATTTAATTATAGCAAAAAAAGTAATATTTAGAAATTTTTATAAATTATTATTGTAAGGAGATTCCAATTTATTAATAAACGCATAATATATGAAAAGGCTGTTAAGAATGAATAGTAGAATACCTATGATTAATAAGCGATTAATACAATATAAATGATTATCTACATTGACAAACTTAAGAGAATTCTATTATATTTAGTCATATAATACATTAAATCAATGACGGAACAAGTACGTTACAGTCCATTTATAGAGAGAAGCTTCCATATGGCTGAAAGAAGCTTTAAATGAAGGGTAACAGAAAGCTAATCCTGAGAGCAGCTAATCACTGCCGTCTTGCCACGTTACGGCACCATGAGGTGATGAATTGATTGTTATTGTAATCAATTCATAATTAGGGTGGTATCGCGAGTTAACTCTCGTCCCTTTTATAGGGACGGGAGTTTTTTATATTTAAGGAGGAAAATACAATGAAACAACTAACAGGCGCACAAATTCGTCAAATGTTTTTAGACTTTTTCCAAGAAAAAGGACATGCAGTAGAACCTAGTGCATCACTAGTTCCACATGAAGATCCATCTCTTCTATGGATTAATAGTGGTGTAGCAACATTAAAAAAATATTTTGATGGACGTGTAATCCCACAAAATCCACGTATTACAAATGCTCAAAAATCAATTCGTACAAACGATATTGAAAACGTAGGGAAAACAGCTCGTCACCATACATTCTTTGAAATGTTAGGAAACTTCTCAATCGGTGATTACTTCAAAGAAGAAGCAATTACATGGGCTTGGGAATTCTTAACGAGCGACAAATGGATCGGATTCGATAAAGAATTACTATCAGTTACAATCCATCCAGAAGATGAAGAAGCATTCACAATTTGGAATGAGAAAATGGGCGTTCCAAAAGAGCGTATTATCCGCTTAGAAGAAAATTTCTGGGATATCGGTGAAGGACCAAGTGGACCGAATACAGAGATTTTCTATGACCGCGGAGAAGCTTACGGTAATGACTTTAGTGACCCAGAATTATATCCAGGCGGAGAAAACGAGCGTTACTTAGAAGTATGGAACCTTGTATTCTCTCAATTTAATCATAATCCAGATGGTTCATATACACCACTTCCTAAGAAAAACATTGATACAGGGATGGGTCTAGAACGTATGACATCTATCGTTCAGGATGTGCCTACGAACTTTGATACAGATCTATTCATGCCGATGATTGGTGCAACAGAATCAATTTCTGGTGAGAAATATCGTAATGGCGATTTAGAAAAAGATATGGCGTTTAAAGTAATTGCTGACCATATCCGTACAGTAACATTTGCTGTTGGTGACGGTGCTCTTCCTTCTAACGAAGGCCGTGGTTATGTATTACGTCGTTTATTACGCCGCGCTGTTCGTTATTCGAAGAAATTAAACATTAACCGTCCATTCATGTTTGAATTAGTACCGGTTGTTGGAGAAGTAATGAAAGACTTCTATCCAGAAGTACTTGAAAAGAAAGATTTCATTGCGAAAGTTGTGAAAAACGAAGAAGAGCGTTTCCATGAAACACTTCATGATGGTGAAGCAATTTTAGCTGAAGTTATTACAAAAGCAAAAGAAGAAAAAACAACTGTTATTTCTGGAGTAGATGCGTTCCGTCTATATGACACATACGGTTTCCCAATTGAATTAACAGAAGAATATGCAGAAGAAGCTGGCATGACAGTTGATCATGAAGGTTTTGAAAATGAAATGGAAAAACAACGTGAGCGTGCACGTGCTGCTCGTCAAGACGTTGACTCAATGCAAGTTCAAGGCGGTGTACTTGGAGAAGTTAAAGTAGCGAGTGAGTTCGTTGGTTACGGTACAGTTGCAACAGAAAGTAACGTTGTTGCACTTGTGAAAAACGGCGAATACACAGACAGCTTACAAGCTGGTGAAGAAGGACAATTAATGCTTGATGTAACACCATTCTATGCTGAGAGCGGTGGACAAATTGCAGACCGTGGTTACCTTCTTGCTGATGGCGTGAAAGTTCTTGTAAAAGACGTGCAAAAAGCACCAAATGGTCAAAACTTACACAAAGTTGTTGTTGAAGAAGGTACATTAACGAAAGATGCGGCTGTGAAAGCTATTATCGATACGAAAAACCGTAGTAGCGTTGTGAAAAATCATACAGCAACTCACTTACTACACCAAGCATTAAAAGATGTACTTGGAACACACGTTAACCAAGCAGGTTCTCTTGTAACTTCTGAACGTTTACGCTTTGACTTCTCTCACTTCGGTCAAGTACAAGCTGACGAATTAGAAAAAATTGAGCGTATGGTAAACGAGAAAATTTGGGAAAGTATTGATGTTGAGATTTCTCAAAAAGCAATCGAAGAAGCGAAAGAAATGGGCGCAATGGCATTATTCGGTGAAAAATACGGTGATGTTGTACGCGTTGTACAAGTTGGCGATTACAGCTTAGAGCTTTGTGGTGGTTGTCACGTTGATAATACAGCTTCTATCGGTATTTTCAAAATCGTTGCTGAGTCTGGTATCGGTGCAGGAACTCGTCGTATTGAAGCAGTAACTGGTAAGTCTGCATACGAATTAATGAACGATCAAGTAGGTTTATTAAAAGAAGCAGCAGGAAAAATGAAAACAAATCCGAAAGATATTTTAACAAGAGTTGATGGTCTATTTGCCGAAGTAAAACAACTGCAAAAAGAAAATGAATCTCTTGCTGCGAAATTAAGCAATATCGAAGCTGGAAACTTAACTGATTCTGTAATGACAGTTGATGGTGTGAATGTATTAGCAGCGAAAGTAAATGTTGCAGATATGAACAACTTACGTACGATGATGGATGATCTAAAAAATAAATTAGAGTCAGCAGTTGTTGTATTAGCGTCTGTTAATGACGATAAAGTAAACATCCTAGCAGGTGTAACGAAAGACTTAATTGGCCAAGGTTACCATGCTGGTAAACTTGTGAAAGAAGTAGCTTCTCGTTGCGGCGGTGGCGGTGGTGGCCGTCCTGATATGGCACAAGCAGGCGGTAAAAACCCAGCTCAAGTCGAAGAAGCTTTAGCATTTGTAAAAGAGTACGTTAAATCTGTTTCAAAATAAAGAGATAGTAGTGTACAATGGTAGGGAGAGGAGAAGTTCTTCTCCCTATACTTACTATATAAGTGAGGTGCTTGAAATGGACGGTTTTGATAAAACAATGAAGTTTAGCATTCAAGATGAAAAACAGAGTGTCCATGTAAATGATGTACTTTTAACTGTGTATGATGCACTTCAAGAAAAAGGCTATAATCCGATTAACCAAATCGTCGGTTATTTATTAAGTGGAGACCCAGCATACATACCTCGCCATAAAGATGCACGTAGCATCGTTCGCAAGCTTGAACGTGATGAGATTATTGAAGAGCTTGTGAAGTCTTACTTGAAACATCATCGTGAGGAGTAGTTTATGCGGATATTAGGTTTAGATGTAGGTACAAAAACAGTCGGAGTTGCAATTAGCGACGAAATGGGCTGGACAGCACAAGGATTAGAAACAATTAAGATTAACGAAGAACGAGGTCACTTTGGTTTTGATCGTATTTCTGAGTTAGTAAAGCAGTACAATGTGGATAAAATAGTAGTAGGTTTACCTAAAAATATGAATGGTACAATTGGCCCACGTGGTGAAGCGTGCCAACAATTTGCAGAAAACCTACGAGAGCTGTTACAATTAGACGTTGTAATGTGGGACGAGCGTTTGTCAACGATGGCAGCGGAACGTCTACTCATTTCAGCTGATGTAAGTCGTAAGAAGCGAAAACAAGTAATCGATAAGATGGCTGCAGTCGTAATCTTACAAGGATTTTTAGATAGTAAATAAGAGGTGACCAAAATGGAAGAAAATCAAATTACAATTGTAGACGAAAAAGGTAACGAACATTTATGTGAAATTATTTTCACTTTTGATGCTGAAAAATTTGGTAAAAAATCATATGTAGTCTTCTCTCCAATCGGTGAAGTAGACGAAGATGGAGACCCAATTTATGATGCAATGGCTTATGAGCAAAATGAAGAAGAGGGCGGAAGCTTACTTCCAATCGAATCTGAAGAAGAGTGGGAAATGGTACAAGAAATGTTCAACACTCTTGCTGATGAGCAAGAAGCTGAATAATAGGTACTGAAAAGATGGACGACATACAGTCCATCTTTTTTTGTATTTATATGTAAAATGAAAGATTTTTTGTCGAAACTGTGTAAGTCTTTGTAGTATAATGAGACGGATTGTAGAAAAATAAAGTGTCTATTAAAAAAAGATAAGTGAATTTGTTGCGTTTTTACATCGTGCTGTATAGAAAGGTGTACATACGGTCTACAATTAAGTAAGGAGGAAATGTTTTGATAGAGAATCAAGTGAAAAAGAAGCGTAGACGCATCTTTTTATTTTCGATTATTGCACTGCTTTTAGTTTGTGGTTCAGTCTATGCGTATATTTCATCCGCATTAGGACCAGTTGATAGCGGGAATAAAAAAGAGATTGAAGTAGAAATTCCGAAAGGATCATCTACAAGTAAAATTGGAGAAATTTTAGAAGAAAAAGGCGCTGTAAAAAACGGTACAGTTTTTAGTTTTTATACAAAGGCTAAATCGAAAAGTTTACAAGCAGGTACATATTTATTAAACCCTTCAATGAATGCTGAAGATGTGATCGAACAAATGTCATCTGGCAACGTGCATCGTCCAGCTCTTTATAAAGTGACGATTAAAGAAGGGGCGCAAGTAACTGAAATTGCAGAAACGATTGCGACAGAACTAAAGTGGAATAAAGATGATGTTACGCGTCAATTAAACGATAAAGCATTTATTCAAAAAATGCAGCAAAAGTATCCGAAGTTATTAACGGATAAAATCTTTGATAGTAATATTAAATACCCATTAGAAGGTTATTTATATCCTGCAACGTATTCGTTTTATAAGAAAGATACAACGTTAGAAGAAATTGTAATTCCGATGCTTGAGAAAACAAATGCAATCATTGTTCAAAATGAGGCGAAAATGAAAGCGAAGAACTGGGATGTTCATCAGCTTTTAACATTATCTTCACTTATTGAAGAAGAGGCAACTGGTTTTACAGATCGTCAAAAGATCGCTAGTGTCTTTTATAATCGTTTAGCAAAAGGTATGCCGCTTCAAACGGATCCAACGGTATTATATGCACTTGGAAAGCATAAACAACGTGTATTATACGAAGACTTAAAGGTCAACTCACCGTACAATACGTATGTTGTAAAGGGATTGCCGGTAGGGCCGATCGCAAACTCTGGTAAACATTCAGTGGAAGCTGCGTTAGAACCTGCGCAAACAGATTATTATTATTTCTTAGCTGCACCAAGTGGTGAAGTGTACTATGCGAAAACATTAGAAGAGCATAATGCATTAAAGCAAAAATACATTACGAAAAAACAGTGAAATGGGGAGGGATAGCGAAAAAAGTCGCACATCCCTCTTTTTTGTGGTAAAATATATCGGGTTAAAAACTGGCAGAAGAATCGTTTTTAATATCAAAACGGGACGTACAAGCTAAGGGTAAAGCTGGCTTGTATTTTTATTGCATTCTATGTGGGAAAAGACGTCATAGAGGCACTTCTCCATGTAAATAAGGAGGACCATTTATGGAGGATGCAGTTAACGAGTACCTATTATCATTTATTGATCCGAAAGATAAATTAATTCTTGAAATGGAAGAATATGCAACAGAAAATCATGTGCCGATTATGGATCGACTTGGAATGGAATTTATGCTGCAATTTTTACGTTTAATTGGACCGAAAAGCATTTTAGAACTTGGAACAGCAATCGGTTATTCTAGTATTCGTATGATGCAAGCTATTCCAAATTCACGTATTGTGACAGTTGAGCGCAATCGTGAGCGATATGAAAAAGCACTTGAATATATAGAACGTTCCCCAGTAACAGATCGTATTTCAGTTATTTACGGTGATGCGTTAGAAACAGGTGAACAAGTAAAAGAACACGGGACATTTGACGTTATTTTTATTGATGCAGCAAAAGGACAGTATCGTCGCTTTTTTGACTTATATGAACCGTTATTAAATCCTGGTGGCGTAATTATTTCAGATAATGTTATGTACCATGGTCTTGTAACGACAAAAGAGAAGATTGAAAACAGACGTACACGTGGTTTAATCCGTCGTATTAAGACGTACAATGAGTGGCTTATGAACCATGAAGGATATGATACAACGATTTTCCCAATTGGTGATGGAGTAGCTGTTAGTAAAAAGAGAGGGTGACCAAGGTATGAAGAAACCTGAATTGTTAGTAACGCCAAGAGCGGTGGCGGATATCGAACTTCTTGCGAAAGCAGGAGCAGATGCGGTAATGATCGGTGAGCAAAAGTTTGGTTTACGTTTAGCAGGGGAGTTTTCACGTGAAGATGTAAAACAAACTGTGAAGATTGCGCATGAAAATGGTGTGAAAGTATACGTAGCAATGAACGCTATGTTCCACAACGATAAAGTAGAAGAATTAACAGATTACGTTTCATTTTTAAATGAAGTAAATGTAGATGCAATTGTTTTCGGAGATCCAGCAGTATTAATGGCTGTTCGCGAAGTAGCGCCAAATATGCAGTTGCACTGGAATACAGAAACGACAGCAACGAATTGGTTCACTTGTAATTACTGGGGCCAAAGAGGAGCGAAGCGTGCTGTATTAGCTCGTGAGCTGAGCTTAGATGAAATTGTTGATTTAAAAGAAAATGCTGAAGTGGAACTAGAAGTACAAATTCACGGTATGACTTGTATGTTCCAATCGAAGCGTTCATTAGTAGGAAACTACTTTGAGTATCAAGGACGTAATCTTGACATTGAAAAGAAAAAATATGAAGAGAATATGTTCTTATATGACCCAGAGCGTAATAATAAATATCCAATCTATGAAGATGAAAATGGTACTCATATTATGAGTCCGAACGATATTTGTTTCATCGATGAATTAGAGGAACTAATCGAAGCTGAAGTTGACAGCTTAAAAATCGATGGTGTACTAAAAAGTTCTGAATACATTATTGAAGTAACGAAGAAATATCGTCAAGCGATTGATTTATGCGTAGAAGATCGTGATGCGTATTATGACGTGAAAGATGCTCTATATAAAGAAATAGAAGAAATGCAACCAGTAAATCGTCCGTTAGACACAGGATTCTTCTTTAAAGAAACGGTTTACTAAACGAGGAGGGTGTAGGAAATGACTGTACAAGAAATTTCACGAGTGATCGATGGCAAGCGCGTTATTGTGAAGAAACCTGAACTGTTAATCCCTGCGGGTAACTTAGAAAAATTAAAAGTAGCTATCCATTATGGGGCAGATGCTGTATATTTAGGTGGACAAGAATTTGGTCTTCGTTCGAATGCAGGTAACTTTACGCTGGAAGATATGGCAGAAGGCGTTGAATTTGCAAAGAAATATGGAGCGAAAATATATGTAACAACAAATATTTTCGCACATAATGAAAATATGGACGGGCTAGAGGAATATTTAAAAGGGATTGAAAAAGCTGGCGTAACGGGAATTATCGTTGCTGATCCGCTTATCATTGAGACGTGTAAACGTGTAGCGCCTTCTGTTGAGGTGCATTTAAGCACACAGCAATCACTATCCAACTGGAAAGCAGCACAGTATTGGAAAGAAGAAGGTTTACATCGTCTTGTATTAGCTCGTGAAGCAAGCTATGAAGAAATGAAAGAAATTAAAGACAAAGTGGATATTGAAATTGAAGCATTCGTCCATGGTGCAATGTGTATCGCATATTCAGGAAGATGTACACTAAGTAACCATATGACAGCGCGTGACTCTAATCGTGGCGGTTGTTGCCAATCTTGCCGCTGGGATTATGATTTAGTTCAAACAGTATCACAACATAAAGATGCAAAAGAGCTTCCTCTATTCCAAGAAGAAGATGCTCACTTTGCGATGAGTCCAAAAGATTTAAATTTAATTTTATCAATTCCGAAAATGATTGAAATTGGAATCGATAGTTTAAAGGTAGAAGGACGTATGAAATCAATCCATTATGTAGCGACTGTAGCAACTGTATATCGTAAAGTAATTGATGCTTATTGTGCGGATCCGGATAACTTTGAGTTTAAACAAGAATGGTTAGATGAGCTTGATAAATGTGCAAATCGTGATACAGCTCCTGCATTCTTTGAAGGGGTTCCAGGACATCAAGAGCAAATGTTTGGAAATCATAGTAAGAAAACAACGTATGATTTTGCTGGTTTAGTGTTAGATTATAATGAAGAAACGGGCATCGTAACGCTTGAGCAACGTAATCATTTCAAACCAGGACATGAAGTGGAGTTCTTTGGACCAGAAATAGAAAACTTTACGCAGACGGTGGAGAAAATTTGGGATGAGGATGGAAACGAATTAGATGCAGCGAGACATCCGTTGCAAATCGTGAAATTCAAAGTGGATCAACCAGTGTATGTGAATAATATGATGCGCAAAAGCATACTTCAATAAGAAAGAGTGGTAGTCGAATGGGGACGAATAAGCCTGTTGTAATTGGAATCGCTGGTGGTTCAGGATCAGGAAAAACAAGTGTAACGAAAGCGATTTTTGACCATTTTAAAGGTCATTCCATTTTAATCTTGGAGCAAGATTATTATTACAAAGATCAAAGCCATTTACCAATGGAAGAGCGTTTAAAAACAAATTATGATCATCCGCTTGCGTTTGATAATGATCTGTTAATTGAACATTTGCAGCAGTTGCTTGCATATGAGCAAATTGATAAGCCTGTATATGACTATACATTGCATACGCGTTCAGAAGAAATTATTCCAGTTGAGCCGAAAGATGTAATTATTTTAGAAGGAATTCTTATTTTAGAAGACCCACGTCTTTGTGAGTTGATGGACATTAAGTTATTCGTTGATACAGATGCTGACCTTCGTATTCTGCGCCGCATGCAGCGTGATATTAAAGAGCGCGGTCGTACGATGGATTCAGTTATTGATCAGTACGTAACTGTTGTACGTCCAATGCACAATCAATTTATTGAGCCTTCTAAGAAGTTTGCGGATATTATTATCCCTGAAGGTGGACAAAACCATGTTGCAATTGATATTATGGTGACAAAAATTGCAACAATTCTTGAACAAAAAGTAAATTTGTAATAGCATAGTAAAAGATATACGGTAGGAAGGGATTTTTTCCCTTCCCATCGAATACAATGAAACATGCAACCTCATCTATATATAGGTGAGGGCATATTTATATCAACTTTCCATACATATCTTCTTTATATAAAGAAGAATTGGAAATACGGGGTTGTATGTGACAACTCCGCTAGTGCAAGGGTACTAGAAACCTCCGCTAACAATGGAAGCGGAGGAGTTTTCATATGGAACTCCTCTTTTTTTCGGGGGATTGGTATATAAAAGGAGTGGAAAATATGTCAACAGAAAAAACATACCCTATGACGCAAGAGGGTAAGCAAAAACTAGAGAACGAACTTGAGCAATTAAAAACAGTAAGACGTAAAGAAGTAGTAGAACGTATTAAAATCGCACGTAGCTTCGGGGACCTTTCTGAGAACTCTGAGTACGATGCAGCGAAAGATGAGCAAGCATTCGTAGAAGGACGTATTACACAATTAGAAAATATGATTCGTAACGCAGTTATCATTAAAGATAATGGCGAAGTATCTACTGTTGTTACATTAGGTAAAACAGTAACATTTAAAGAATTACCAAATGGAGATGAAGAAGCGTACACAATCGTAGGTAGTGCGGAAGCTGATCCATTTGAAGGAAGAATTTCTAACGATTCTCCAATCGCAAAAAGCTTATTAGGTAAGCAAATTGGTGAGAAAGTAACAATCCAAACACCAGGCGGAGAAATGCAAGTAGAGATTGTCTCTGTAAAATAATAAAAAAATCACTCGTGTAAAAACGAGTGATTTTTTTATTTGTATAAAAGATGAAACACTCCGTCCAAACTATAACAGACGAGGTGTTTTTTTATGAAAATAAAACGGAGAATTACAATTGTTTTAATTTGTTTTATGGGCATTATGTTTTTATTGCTTTGTCGTTTAATTCAAATTCAAATTATAGATACAGAATCATTTACTGATCGCAAAATAAATTTAATTGAAAAAAGTGTTACGCAACGTACGCAATCCATTGCAGTAGACGATGGACGTGGGCAGTTTATAGATCGTAGTGGTAAAGAAATAGGTGAGGAAAAGTATCCTGTTTTAATTGTTTTTCCATTTTTACAAATAAAAAATGACATGTTAGAGAAAATCGCGCATATCATTGGTGTGTCGAGACAAGAGATCAGAAGACAAATGAAAAATAAAAAAAATGCATTTATACTGCAAGGGGAAACTGCTCCATTTCGAGTGACAAGAGAGCAGATGGAGAAGGTGAATCAATTACATGTATTAGGTATTGTAGCAGCTGAAGTGCGATTAAAACAAACTGGGGAGATAAATCATTTAATTGGTGATGTAGGGGAGAACGAAAGAGAATTTCAAAAGCGATATGGAGAAGTGAAAAAAATTTCAAAACAAACGCCGATAGGTATTTCAGGATTACAGCAATCATTTGATGAATTTTTATTGACTGATGGAGAGGCAAAAGTATTGTATCAAGTAGATCGGCAAGGAGAACCGATTTTCGGAAAGCAAGCGAAATATACTTCACCAGGAAATCCATTTTACCCCGTTAGGATTCAAACTACTTTACATAAAGGGTTGCAGCAAAAAGCAGAAGAAGTGATTGAAGCAAATGAAATAAAGAAGGGGGGATTAGTATTACTTGATGTAAAGACAAATGAAATATTAGCGATGGTCAGTAAGCCGTCTTTACAAGTAAGAGATAAGAATTTATATAAGACTACACTTGAAAATCAAATGTTAACGCCGCATTTTCCAGGCTCTGTTTTTAAAACAGTAGTTGCAGCTGCAGTCATTGATCAAAAAGTAAATTTGTTTAATCGGACATTTAATTGTAATAAAGATTTATATGGTGAAAACGACCCACAAGTTATGATGGGTACACTTAACTTCAAAGAGAGCTTTGCTAGGAGCTGTAACAGGACATTTTCTGAGTTAGGTAACGAGCTATTACAAAAGGATAGGACGGTGCTAGAAACATACGTAGCAGCTTTAGGAGCAAATGAAAAGGTCGGATGGAAAGGTTCTGTATTTCATACACCTCATTTCGAGCAAATGCCAGAAGAAAAAGGCTCTACTATTTGGGGGAATGAAGAAAATAAAAATAGTAAAAAAGCGGTAGAGCAAACAGCGATTGGACAGAAAGATGTACGTATATCACCTCTAGCAATTGCTAATATGATGGCGACGATTGCGAGGAATGGAGAAAAAATGGAAGTGAAAGCTGTTGAAAAAATAGTATATAAAAATGGAGCGGATTTTTTTACATTTGAGAACCATACGTTACATGGAAAACAGCTTTCGTATGAAACAGTGAAAACATTACAAGAGTTATTAAGAGGCGTTGTAACAAGGGAGAAAGGAACAGGAACGGCATTCCGCTCGTTGCCGCTCAGTGTCGCTGGAAAATCCGGGACAGCGCAAACAGGGAAAGGGACGAGGGTGAATCGCTGGTTTGCAGGTTATTTTCCGTATGAGAATCCAAGATATGCTTTAGTTGTTGTTGATCTAGAGACTGATAACAAAGTGAATAAAGTCACACCTATTTTTAAAGATATGGTAGGAGCAATCTATCAATTGGAGAATGAAAAGTAATCTTGCAATTTATAGTGAATTGTTTTCATTTCATGAAAATATCAGTGTAAATGTTCAACCTTTCTAGATTTAATGTTACAATAGCAATTAGGAAAAACTGCATGGAGGTTTGGAGAATGGCAGGAGGATCAAGATTCCAACAGAAACAACAAAAACGTCGTCAAAACGGTGTTTTAAATATTGCAATCGCTATTGTATTACTATTAGTAGCTATTGTAGCATATCAATTGTTCGTTCCTAGTACGAAAGAGCAAGCATCTTCTACTGATAAGAAAGTCTCTCAACAAACAACAAAGAATGAGAAAGCTGGAAAATCAGAAGATAAAGAATCTGCTAAGAAAAAAGAAAAAGAAAAAGAGCAAGCAGAAGCTAAGCAAAAAGCTGAAGAAGAGAAGTTAAAGGCTGAGGAAGAAAAGAAAAAAGCTGAAGAAGAAGCGAAAGCTAACGAGAAAGTATCAGCTGAAAAAACTGTATCCAAGGCAAAAGAGGCTTATACAAAACCTTCTTGGAAAGCTGTAGGAACAGAGCAAGGTTCATCACCAGCGATGACGTTTAAACAGGGGTCATCAGATTGGAATGAGATGCAAAGTGCAATTGCTGCAGGTATTGAAGTACCGAAGGAGCAATTAGTATTCCATTTTGTTGGAAGAGACAAAACTGGAAAGAGTAAAGCTTATGGTGACGTTCAAGATAAGCAAAGTGGAAAAAGATATTACGTAAATATTGATTGGGTAGACAATGAGGGCTGGAAACCAGTACTTGTTCAAACTCTAAACTAAAAAAGAGAAGCTCCTTAGGAGCTTCTCCTTTTTAGTTAACGCAATTTCTTTAATTTAAAATGAACAACCGCGCTATAATACGGTCTTTTGCTTTCAGGATCCATAACCATTTGATGTGAGATGTGATGAACTTCAAGCATAAGTGCTTTATTATTATCGATTTGTTCACTAATTTTTCGTTCTAAAGAAGCTAAGTCTCCCGCTTCAAAAAATTCTACTTTATCTTCTAACATTTCAAAGGTAAATGACATGAAGACGGCCCCTCTCCTATGTAATCAACTATAGTGTAACAAAGAAAAGAAGGAAATACCATGTACATTTCAATTGACATTTTTAGAAAGAGGGAATATCATACTGATAAAACCGATAAGAAAAAGGGGAATTTTTATGGGCACAGAATTTAATGGTTTATTTGATGAGTGGGCTCATACGTACGACTCATTCGTACAAGGCGAAGATATACAATATAAAGAAGTTTTCGCCCATTATGAGGATATTCTAGAGGATGTAGTTAACAAGTCATTTGGTAATGTATTAGAATTTGGTGTCGGTACAGGTAATTTAACAAATAAATTATTACTTGCTGGCCGCACAGTTTACGGTATAGAACCGTCGCGTGAAATGCGTATGATTGCAAAAGAGAAATTGCCAAAAGAATTTTCGATTACAGAAGGTGATTTTCTTTCGTTTGAAGTCCCAAATTCAATTGATACCATTGTAAGCACCTATGCATTTCATCATTTAACAGATGATGAAAAAAATGTAGCGGTTGCGAAGTATAGTCAATTGCTAAACAAAGGTGGTAAAATAGTGTTTGCTGATACGATATTTGCAGATCAAGATGCATATGATAAAACTGTTGAAACAGCAAAACAAAGAGGTTTTCACCAGTTAGCAAACGATTTGCAAACGGAATACTATACACGCATTCCAGTTATGCAGACTATTTTTGAAAACAATGGCTTCCATGTAACGTTTACGAGATTAAATCATTTCGTTTGGGTAATGGAGGCAACTAAGCAATAGAAAGAGGGATTAGATTGAGAATTGCTGTAATTGGAGCAATGGAAGAAGAAGTACGTATTTTACGTGACAAATTAGAACAAGCAGAGACAGAAACGGTTGCAGGTTGTGAATTTACGAAAGGACTATTAGCAGGACATGAAGTAATCTTGTTAAAGTCTGGTATTGGTAAAGTAAACGCAGCGATGTCAACGACAATTTTATTAGAGAAATATAAGCCTGAAAAAGTAATTAATACTGGTTCAGCTGGTGGATTCCATCATTCTCTAAACGTTGGTGATGTAGTTATTTCCACTGAAGTTCGTCACCATGACGTAGATGTAACAGCATTTAACTATGAATATGGTCAAGTACCAGGAATGCCGCCTGGATTTAAAGCTGATGAGGCGTTAGTTGCATTAGCTGAGAAATGTATGCAAACTGAAGAAAATATTCAAGTTGTAAAAGGCATGATTGCAACAGGCGATTCATTTATGAGTGATCCGAACCGCGTTGCAGCCATCCGTGATAAATTTGAAAATCTTTATGCGGTAGAAATGGAAGCAGCAGCTGTCGCACAAGTATGCCACCAATATGAAGTTCCGTTTGTTATCATTCGCGCACTTTCTGATATTGCTGGTAAAGAATCAAATGTTTCATTTGATCAGTTTTTAGATCAAGCAGCTCTTCATTCTACAAACTTTATCGTAAAAGTGTTAGAAGAGTTAAAGTAATGTAACAAAAAGGCAACTGTCTCATATAAAGAAAATACATACAGTTGCCTTTTCTTTATTGGCAAACAAGGGGGAGAACACGATGAATGTATATCGTGGAGTTCATGAGTTAATTGGTCATACACCAATTGTAGAAATTACTCGTTTTTCACTTCCGAAAGGGGTCCGCTTATTTGCAAAGCTTGAATTTTATAACCCAGGCGGAAGCGTTAAGGATCGTTTAGGAAGAGAATTAATCGAAGATGCGCTAGAAAAAGGGCTTGTTATCCAAGGTGGAACAATTATTGAACCGACTGCTGGGAATACTGGTATTGGACTGGCACTTGCAGCATTAGAACATGATTTACGTGTTATCGTTTGTGTACCAGAGAAATTTAGTATTGAAAAACAAGAATTAATGAAAGCACTAGGTGCAACGGTCGTGCATACACCGACTGAGCAAGGAATGACCGGTGCAATTGCAAAAGCAAAAGAATTAGTAAATGAAATACCGAATTCATACTCTCCAAGTCAGTTTGCGAATGAAGCAAACCCGCGTGCTTATTTCAAAACACTAGGTCCTGAACTTTGGGATGCACTGAATGGAGAGATTAACATATTTGTTGCTGGAGCAGGAACTGGCGGTACGTTTATGGGGACTGCATCTTATTTGAAAGAAAAAAATATAGATATTAAAACAGTTATCGTAGAGCCAGAAGGATCTATTTTAAATGGTGGTAAGGCTGGTTCACATGAGACCGAAGGAATTGGACTGGAATTTATCCCGCCATTTTTGAAGACATCTTATTTTGATGAAATTCATACGATTTCTGATCGGAATGCATTTTTACGAGTGAAAGAATTAGCGCAAAAAGAAGGACTTCTCGTTGGGAGCTCTTCAGGAGCAGCATTTCATGCGAGCTTACTTGAGGCAGAGAAGGCAGCACCAGGTACAAATATTGTAACCATTTTTCCTGATAGCAGTGAGCGCTATTTAAGTAAAGACATATACAAAGGATGGGAATAAAAAATGAGAGCAAAGACAAAGTTAATTCATGGTATTCGCATAGGAGAACCTTCAACTGGATCTGTAAACGTACCGATCTATCAAACAAGTACGTACAAACAAGAAGCGGTTGGTAAGCATCAAGGATATGAATATTCACGTACAGGCAACCCAACACGTGCAGCTTTAGAAGAAATGATTGCCGTATTAGAAAATGGTCATGCTGGATTTGCATTCGGTTCTGGAATGGCTGCTATTACAGCGACAATTATGTTGTTCTCAAAAGGTGACCACGTTATTTTAACAGATGATGTTTATGGTGGAACGTATCGTGTTATTACGAAAGTATTAAACCGCTTCGGTATTGAACATACATTTGTAGACACAACAAACTTAGAGGAAGTTGTAGAAGCAATTCGTCCAAATACGAAAGCGATCTATGTGGAAACACCAACGAACCCATTACTAAAAATTACTGATATTAAGAAAATATCTACTCTTGCTAAAGAGAAAGATTTATTAACAATTATTGATAATACATTCATGACGCCATATTGGCAGTCGCCGATTTCTTTAGGAGCAGACATTGTACTTCATAGTGCAACGAAATATTTAGGAGGTCATAGTGACGTAGTTGCAGGTCTAGTAGTGGTAAATAGCCCACAACTAGCAGAAGACCTTCACTTTGTACAAAACTCAACAGGAGGTATTCTTGGACCACAAGATAGCTTCTTACTACTTCGCGGTTTAAAAACATTAGGAATTCGTATGGAAGAACATGAAACGAATTCACGCGCTATTGCTGAATTCTTAAATAATCATCCAAAAGTAAATAAAGTATATTACCCAGGTCTTGAATCACATCAAAACCACGAATTAGCAACAGAACAAGCAAATGGATTTGGTGCTATTATTTCGTTTGATGTAGATAGTGAGGAAACATTAAATAAAGTACTTGAGAAACTGCAATACTTTACACTTGCTGAAAGCTTAGGAGCAGTAGAAAGTTTAATTTCTATCCCATCTCAAATGACACATGCATCAATCCCAGCAGATCGCCGTAAAGAATTAGGAATTACAGATACATTAATTCGTATTTCTGTCGGTATTGAAGATGGTGAAGATTTAATTGAAGATTTAGCACAAGCGCTAGCGTAATAAAAAATGCACTGCTAATGTGGAGCAGTGCATTTTTATTATGTTAATTTGTGAAATGTTTCACAAATTAGACATACACAAATGAAATGATTTCATGTATATTGAATTCATGAAATGTTATTCACGAGTAAATTTGTGAAATGCTTCACAAACGATGGGATTCATGTAGGACGGTAACTCTATTTTTTTTCGCTAATCGGGACTTATTATGACCTATAGGGACTTATAAAGACCGTGATAACAGAATAGGAGGAAATTTACATGGTAGTCAAAGAGAAAGTTGTCAATGAAATGCAAGAGGTAAAAGAGATGATTGATACGTTAGTAAATAACGGTCAACAAGCTTTACAAGCATTAGAAAGTTTTACACAAGAGCAGATTGACAACATTGTTCATGAAATGGCATTAGCAGGTGTTGATCAACATATGCCACTTGCAAAATTGGCTGTTGAAGAAACAGGCCGTGGTGTCTATGAAGACAAATGCATTAAAAATATTTTTGCCACTGAATATATTTGGCATAGTATAAAGCAAGATAAAACGGTAGGAATTATTCACGAAGATCCTCATGAAGAAATAATAGAAATTGCAGAACCTGTCGGTGTAGTAGCTGGGGTAACACCAGTAACGAATCCAACGTCGACAACAATGTTTAAAGCTTTGATTGCGATAAAAACGAGAAATCCAATTATTTTCGCATTTCATCCTTCTGCACAAAATTGTTCGGTGGCAGCAGCGAAAACCGTATATGATGCAGCAATGAAAGCTGGTGCACCAAAACATTGTATTCAATGGATTGAAAGACCGTCTGTCGAAGCGACGAAACAATTAATGAACCATGAGGGTGTGGCACTCGTTCTAGCAACTGGAGGCGCTGGTATGGTGAAATCAGCTTACTCTACTGGAAAACCAGCGCTAGGTGTAGGTCCTGGTAATGTACCGTGTTATATAGAAAAATCAGCACATGTAAAACGAGCTGTTAATGATTTAATTTTATCGAAAACATTTGATAACGGTATGATTTGTGCATCGGAACAAGCAATCATTGTCGATAAAGAAATCTATGATGATGTTAAAACAGAAATGATCGAAAACAATTGTTACTTTGTAACAGAAGAAGAAAGAAAAAAATTAGAAAAGCTCGTTATAAATGAAAATACATGTGCAGTAAATAGTGATATTGTAGGAAAATCAGCACAGTATATTGCCGAATTAGTTGGGATTACTGTTCCTGAACATACAAAAATGCTTGTAGCTGAAATTCAAGGTATCGGAGCAGCATACCCGTTATCTCGTGAGAAACTGAGCCCAGTATTAGCCTGTGTGAAGGCGAATTCATTAGAAAAAGGATTTACATATTGCGAAGAAATGTTGAACCTCGGTGGTTTAGGACATTCAGCAGTTATTCATTCTACAAATAAAGAAGTGCAAAAGCAATTTGGATTACGTATGAAAGCTTGCCGTCTCATTGTAAATGCACCTTCATCACAAGGTGGAATAGGGGATATATATAACGGATTTATTCCATCACTTACACTTGGTTGTGGTTCTTACGGAAAAAATTCAGTTTCCCAAAATGTAACAGCGACTCATTTATTAAATATAAAAAGGCTGGCAAATAGAAAAAAGAATATGCAGTGGTTCAAATTGCCACCAAAAATTTATTTTGAAAAACATGCTACAGCGTATTTAGCAAATATGCCTAACATTTCACGTGCATTTATTGTAACGGATCCTGGAATGGTTGAACATGGCTATGTGGATACAGTCACGCACTATTTAAACAAGCATGCAAATGATGTGAAAATTGAAGTTTTCTTTGAGGTCGAACCAGATCCATCAGATGAAACTGTCTTTAAAGGTGCGGAAATGATGAGAAGCTTTAAGCCAGATGTAATTATCGCACTTGGTGGTGGTTCAGCTATGGATGCAGCAAAAGGAATGTGGTTATTCTATGAGCATCCAGAAACGACATTCTATGGCATTAAACAGAAGTTTTTAGATATAAGAAAACGTACATGTAAATATCCGGAATTAGGAAATAAGGCGCAGTTTGTTGCGATTCCAACAACATCAGGAACAGGATCAGAAGTGACACCATTTGCGGTTATTACAGATAAGAAAAATAATATAAAGTATCCGCTCGCAGATTATGAATTAACACCAGATGTAGCAATTGTTGATCCGCAATTTGTAATGACAGTACCACCACATGTAACAGCAGATACTGGTATGGATGTTTTAACACATGCAATTGAGGCGTATGTGTCTGTTATGGCAAATGACTATACAGATGGATTAGCATTAAAAGCTATTGATCTCGTATTCAAATATTTACCGAGAGCATATAAAGATGGAAATGATGAAGAAGCACGGGAAAAAATGCATAATGCTTCTGCAATTGCAGGGATGGCATTTGCAAATGCTTTTCTAGGTATTAATCACAGCTTAGCACATAAAATTGGTCCAGAATTCCATATTCCGCACGGACGTGCAAATGCAATTCTTATGCCGCATGTAGTCCGCTATAATGCTATTAAGCCAAGAAAACACGCATTGTTCCCAAAATATGAGCACTTTGTAGCAGATGAACGCTATGCACATATTGCGAGAATGCTCGGGCTTCCAGCAAGCTCAGTAGCAGAAGGTGTGGAATCACTCGTCAAAGCAATTATTGAGCTTGGAAAAAGCTTAAATATTAATATGAGTATTGCCGGACAAGGGGTAGATAAAGAGCAATTTGAAGAGGTTGTTGGAGTATTAGCAGAAAGAGCTTTTGAAGATCAATGTACAACTGCTAATCCAAAGTTACCGCTTATTTCAGAGCTGAAAGAAATTTATATGGAAGCATATAAAGGTGAATAATGATTAAAAAAGAGCCGCAGTAAAGCGGCTCTTTTTTTGTTGGAAAACATCTCCCAGAATGGCTGTATTTACTGGTCTTTCAGTTTCATAGAATATGATAAAGTGAAATGGAGGAGTGAGAATATAATGAAAGAATTACAAGGGAAAATAGAAGATTATACTAGGTTCGGACAAATTCTTCTCGCTGTAAGTACATTGTTAATGGTTGGCTTGTTGATTCCGGATGGAGCAAAAGAGACAATCCAATTTTTTGTTATGATGGGGAGCATCGTTATATTTTTAAGTTTATCGTTCTTTTTCTTTCAGCGTGTGAAAGTGATGCGTGACCAGTTAGAGGAAAATGAATGTGAATAATATTGTTAACTAGAGCGCGGCGAAAAGAAAGAATCTTTTTGTCGCGCTTTTTGTTTTTTGTAGAAAAATGTATGCGTTTCATGTTGACAATGATAATCCTTATCAATTAAAGTAGAGTAGTAGTTAATGATTATCATTATCAATTAGAGGTGAAGGAATGAAAAAATCTATTACGCTATTTACAGCGATTTTATCTATTTTTTTCTTGTTAATAGGTTGCAGTGCCAAAGGGGACGAAAAAGCGTCTGCAACCAAAATAGAAAAAGGAAAAGAAAAAATCGAAATTACCGACCTGTCAGGGAGAAAGGTAACATTCGATAAAGTACCAGAAAGTTTTGCAACATTAAGTATGGGAGACATGGATATTATTCATGCTTTAGGTGGAAAAGTAGTAGGTCGTCCGGATACGAAATTAACTCTTCCAGAGGAGTTAAAGAAAGCAAAAGTAATCGGGAATGCACATCAACCGAACTTTGAGCAAATTGCTAGTTTAAAGCCCGATGTACTTGTTGCTAACAATGGATTCCAAAAGAATGTGCCAACGGTTGAAGGACAGGGAACGAAAGTAATCATTTCTTCTGCGAATTCTGTACAAGATATTCAAAAGAATATTGAATTATATGGAACGGTAATGAAGAAAGAAGATAAAGCAAAAGAACTTAATCAAAAAATCAATGATCAAATGAAGAAATATGAGAAAAAGAGCGATGTGAAAGCATTGCTAGTGTATGGCGCACCAGGTACTTATTTAGCGGCATTACCAACATCTTTATCAGGTGATGTTTTAGAAAAAACAGGCGGGAAAAATATTGCTTCTGATTTTCCAGAAACGAAAGAATATCCGCAATATGCACAGCTAAGTGTAGAACGTATTATTGAGGCGAATCCAGATGTCATTTATTTAATTACACACGGAGATCCCAAAAGTGTGAAAAAAGCATTCGAAGGCGAAATGATGAAAAATGAAGCGTGGAAAAATTTAGATGCAGTAAAACAAAACCGCGTAGTTATTTTGCCACCTGATTTATTTGGATCTAATCCTGGGACAAAAGTTACAGAAGCAATGGACTTTATGTATAAAAGTATACAAGATGTAAGGAAATGATACGTATGGAAAGTAGTGAAGTAGTAAGAGAAAAGGAACATCCTTTTGCGAAAAAAAGATGGATAATAGCAGTTACTTTAGTTGTATTAACAATTCTAGGCCTCTTTTACGGACTTTTCGCAGGAAGTTTATCTTTTTCTGTACGAGACATTCTAACAGGTATACAAGATGAAGGTTCGACAGTTCATCGAATTGTATGGGATCTTCGCATACCGAGAGTTCTCGTTGGGTTTATAGTAGGAACATGTTTAGCTGCATCTGGTACACTGCTGCAAGGGGTTATGAGAAACCCTCTTGCAGATCCTGGTATTATCGGGGTTTCATCTGGAGCAGGCCTTGTAGCAATTGTCATCATGATTTTATTCCCACAGCATCTAGCTTTTTTACCACTAGGGGCGTTTTTAGGAGCTTTCATAACAGCGATGGTTATTTATGCTTTATCATGGCAAAAAGGGGCACCACCTTCAAGAATCGTCTTAGTAGGAGTGTCAATCAATGCATTAATTGGTGCAGCAACGTCAGCTTTAATGTTATTACATAGTGACAAAGTACAATCCGTGTTACCGTGGCTAGCGGGCGGCATTGGTGGTGTAAGTTGGGCACATTTAAACATGATTATTTATTATGCAATATTCGCCATTATATTAGCTTTCTTTGGTATTAAGCATATTCGAGTGTTAATGCTTGGAGATGAAATGGCAAAACTATTAGGACATAATGTGGAAAAAAGTCGGTTTTATTTAATCGTAGTAAGTACATTATTAGCTGGAATTGCGGTAAGTGTGTCTGGTCTTATTGGATTTGTCGGTCTTGTCGTACCACATATGCTACGTTTATTAGTTGGAAATGATTATAGATATTTGCTACCTTTATCATGCCTTGGCGGCGGGGTATTACTTGTTTTTGCAGATGCAATAGCTCGAAGTTGGTTTGACCCAATCGAATTGCCTGTTGGTATTTTACTGTCCTTCTTAGGTGGTCCTTTCTTCTTATATTTAATTCATAGAGGAGGAAAACAACGTGATTTCCGTTAACAAAGTGTTTTATGCACACTCTGAAAGATTTCAAATGCAAAATATGAATGTACATATTAAGGCTGGAGAAATCGTTAGTTTAATTGGTCCGAATGGATCGGGAAAATCTACTTTGCTTCGTTTAATAGCAAGGCTACTGAAACAAAGCGAAGGGGACATCATTTTAGATGGGAAAAATATTCATATGATGAAGAGTGCTGATGTAGCGAAGCAATTAGCGATGTTACCACAAATGCATGATCATCAATTAGATTTGACAGTGAAAGAACTAATTGAGTTCGGAAGAGGTCCACATAAATCATGGAGTAGCCGCTTAAATAAAGAAGATGAAGAAATTGTTGATTGGGCATTGTCTGTTACAAATCTTGAAGGGTATGAATATCGTCTTTTACATTCTTTATCAGGAGGGGAACGGCAACGTGCTTGGATTGCGATGACGCTAGCGCAACGTACAAATGTCTTATTATTGGATGAACCAACAACCTTTTTAGATATCGTTCACCAGTTGGAAGTAATGGAACTTGTGAAACGATTAAATGAGGAGTTTGGAATGACAATTATAATGGTTTTACATGACATTAACCAAGCTGCTCAATATAGCGATCGTTTACTCGTATTAAAGCGAGGAAAGATTCAGTATGATGGTATACCAGAAGAAGTACTATGCCATGAAATGTTTCAACATGTATTTGGCATAGATGTAGATATTTTTCAAGGAAATGACAAACCGTTTTTTACACCGAAACGAATTTCTAGAAGGGGAGAAGAGCGATGCAAACAGAAGAGCGTATTACCACTGAATTAGTAAGAGAATTTGTTATGGCAGCTCACGGGAATTTAGAGAAAGTACAAGAGCTATTAGCTGAATCGCCAAGCTTACTTCACGCCTCTTATAATTGGGGTGGATCAGATTGGGAAAGTGCGTTAGGCGCATCGGCACATGTAGGTCGTAAAGATATTGCTCTTTATTTACTAGAAAAGGGTGCTCGGATGGATATTTTTGCAGCAGCTATGCTTGGTGAATTAGAAGTTGTACAAGCTATTTTAGTAGCTCAACCAGAAGCATTGCGTGCATCTGGCCCTCATGGTATTTCTCTTCTTCAACATGCACGAATGGGTGGAGAGAAATCTAAGCGTGTATATGATTATTTAGCAATACTATCTTAATGAACGAAGGAAGTTCTTATGTGCGGTAAACTTTTCACTTGAAACAATTGGAAAGTTTACCGCCCGTTAGAACGGGATAAGTATCTAGTATATTTGAAAATCTTACACCCCCCTCAATTGTAGTTTTCTTTATGCTAGTTATGATATGGATGCAGTGGACAATATTTGTCTACTGCTTTTTTTAGTTATTAAGAATGAATATTCTGTATTTTATTGTTGGTTCATTTATCCCGCTATTTTCCAGGCAGTAAGACTCCCGCCTAAAAATTCGGCTAAAGCAAAGAAGTTAGACGGGAGATACACTGCCCGTAAACGCCTGGTTGGTGAAGGCTAATAATCAGTGGGGATGAACAAAATTTCCCACTGATTAAAGTTTCACTTTATAATAAATAGTAACATTTCGTATACACACAAAACGTGATCGTGAAATGAAGAAAAAATTAGTGGAAAGGAGTTCCAGCATGTTTCATACAGAACGTTTACAAATTCGCAAATATACAATGGATGATTTACAGTTCTACGCTTCACTGTGGGGGAACGAGAAGGTAATGCGTTATATTGGAAATGGGACGTTAAAAACATATATGCAGTGTAAAAAAAGTCTGGAGGAATGGGTGATTCCTAGCTATAAAAACGGTCTCGGTTTATTTGTATTGATTGAAAAGGAAACGGGAACAAGAATTGGTCATGCAGGGCTGGTAAAGCAGAAGATAGATGGAAAAGAGGAAATTGAAATTGGTTATTGGTTACTTCCTCAGTATTGGGGAAAAGGGTATGCAAAAGAAGCGGCGGCAGCATTTCGTGACTATGGTTTCCAAGCATTACGAATGAATAAATTAATTTCTCTTATTAATCCGAATCATCCCGCCTCAATATTTGTTGCTAGAAAAACCGGGCTCAGCTATGAGAAAACAACGTCATTTCATGGAATCGATGTTCTAGTTTATTCTATTAAGCGTGTTGGATGAAAAAATTACTTTTTTAAAGGTAAATTGCATTTTTTGAAGAATGGTATATGAAAATAAAGGGAGGGGTTACATGTACATTTATCATAATGGACTTATTATTCGTGAGGGAACGAGTAGCGTACCAGCATATGCAATTAAAGCTTTGTTTGAAGATGCTGGTTGGAGTAATGATAATATCCCTTCTTGGCAAATTGAAAAATTTACGATAGCATTCGAAAATTCAACATGGGCTTTCACAATTTGGGATGAGGAAGAGATGGTTGCGATGGTTAGAGTCATTTCTGATGGAATTATGATTGCGAACATAGTAAATTTAGTTGTGAAGTGTGAATATAGAGGGAAGGGATTAGGTAAGAAGCTTGTAGCTCTTTGCCTGCAAAAACTTCCCCACGGTGATTGGTTTGCGCATACATCAGCGAACAATTTTGATTTTTATAGAAGTTGTGGATTTGAAGTTAGAGAGCTATCGAGAAATGGAACATGTGCGTATTATGGATACCAAGTCGCGAAAAGAGATGGTCACCGATAAATGAATGGAAAGTAAAAAAGTATAGCGAGGTAATTTTGAGACTTTTGATAATAGAGAATGGATTGAGGCTCGTTTTATGATAAAATAAAAGAAAATTCTGTTTATTATTAGGGGGATAAAAATGAGTGTAAAAGCTGGGGATGTATTTAAATATGAAAGAAGATTTACTGAGGAAGAAGTTTTTGAATTTGCAAATATTACCGGTGATAAAGGTAGACACCATGTGGAATACGATGAAAATGGAAGATTAATGGTTCATGGTTTATTGACTGCTAGCATTGGGACGAAAGTGGGAGAAGAGTTACATTACATAGCAAGAGAATTAGTAAGTGAGTTTATTAGACCAGTTTTCACAGGAGATACGATCACTTGTGAACTAACTTTAACAAATGTTGAGCAAATGGAAGGCTATAAAAAAGTTTCAATCGAGTCAGTTTATCGCAATCAGCATGAAAAGACTGTACTAGTTGGGACAAGTTATGGAATTATAAGGGGATAAAAAAGAAGCCTGTTTAACAGGCTTCTTTTTTTTATTATTTAATAAACACGTTTTCGATTTTCCGCATAACTAGAGATGAGTAATAATGCAGTTTCTTCTCCTATATTACGAACAATATGAGGAACGCATGCATTCCATGAGAAAGAATCACCTTCTTCTACAATTGCAATATCTTCACCGTGCTGAACTTCTAGTTTTCCGCGTAATACAAGGTGACATTCTTCCCCTTCATGGGCATTTGGTGAGTTTTCTTTCGGGAATCCAGTAGGGATTTCTACTAAAGATAGGCGAAGGCCCCCTTGCTCCGCAACATGTTCAATTCTTTGCTCATCTTTGCCGTATACACTGTATTTCCGTTCTTCTTTTTTGACAATTTTTAATCGATCTTTTTGCTCTAACAATAAATAGGGAAGGGGAACGTTTAAAAAATTGGAGATCGTTTCTAAAGTTGAGATAGATGGTGATGTTTTATTATTTTCAACCTGACTCATAAATCCTTTAGAAAGACCTGTTCCCTCGCAAATTTGTGCAATTGTTATGCCTCTACGTTGACGAATTTCACGTATTGCAGAACCAATATTCATAAAATCAAGCTCCTTTTTGTAAACAACTATTTGTATCATAGCAAAAAAAATATATTTTTTCCCAGTGAAAATGAATTGACGAATAAAAAAAATTAGTGTATGTTTTGTAATGTAAATAAAAGTTTTGTATAAGAAAACTATAAAGGAGAGAATGAAATGAATCAACATATTGGTAACTTAATTATTCGTATCGTGTTAGGGGTAACATTCTTCATGCACGGTTTAACAAAATTCCAATCAGGAATTGACAATATTGCAGGATGGTTTACAAGTATTGGTTTACCAGGAGGACTTGCATACGGTGTAGCAACGTTTGAATTAGTTGGAGGTCTATTATTAATTCTAGGTTTAGGTGTAAGATATATTGGATTATTATTTGCACTTGTTATGGTTGGAGCAATCGTAAAAGTGAAATGGTCAGCTGGTTTATTGGGAGATGGAAAAAATCCTGGTTTCGAATTAGAACTTGCATTATTAGCAATGGGTGCATACTTATTTGTTGCAAAAGCTGATGGTTTTGTAGATAATTTCTTAAAAGAAAAAATGTCAAAAAAGAACTAATTTAAATGGGGGGGCTAACAAGATGAGTTTTCAACTTCATCCCGATACAACACTTGATGTTGTTCATTTATACGTATCTAATGTAAAGAAATCACTAGAGTTTTATACGGAAGTACTAAGTATGAAGGTGCTAAGAGAAGAAGAAGCAGTCGTTACATTTGGGAATGAAAATGATGAACCACTTCTTATCATTGAAGAAAAGAAAGAAGCTTTTCCGAAGCAAAGAGGAAGAACAGGGTTATATCATTATGCAATTTTATTACCAAGTAGACAGGATTTAGCGAATGTTCTTCGTCATCTTGTAGAGATGGTATATCCACTACATGGCGGAGCCGATCATTACTTTAGTGAAGCTCTTTATTTAGCTGATCCAGATGGAAACGGGATTGAAATTTATCATGATCGACAAAAAGAAGTTTGGCGTGATGAGAATGGAGAACTCCCATTTGTTAGTAACCCGTTAGCTGGTGAAGAATTATTACAGCAAGGAAGTACATGGAATGGCTTTCCAGATGGTACTGTGATGGGGCATATTCATTTTCATGTAGCTGATTTAGAGGAAGCGAAACGTTTCTATGTTGATGGTCTTGGTTTTGAAGTAACGATTCCAGCTCGTAATGGAGCATTGTTCGTATCTGCAGGTGGTTATCATCATCATATCGGTTTAAATACATGGCAAGGTGAAGGGGTACCACCGCAAATGCCAGGTTCTGTTGGTTTGAAATATTTCACAGTTGTACTAGCGAATGAAAAACAAAAAGAGCAAGTATGTGAAAGCTTAAAAAATATTGGCAAGATTGCTACGTACAAAGATGGAATATTACAAGTCGAGGATCCATTTGGACATTGTATCCATTTCAAAATAAAAGGAGAAGCCTAAAAAGGCTTCTCCTTTTATTTTCTTATAATTGCTTTTTCGTTTTGTAAAAATAGTTCATCAAATTGTTTTGCAAGCTCAAAATCTAGTTTCGTTAAACCTTTTGCATTCCAAGATGACAAAGTAATAATAACTGCTTTATACTGGATAAGGATAAATGGATGGTGATTATGTTCTTCTGATAGTTTGGCGGCTTCAGAGACAAATTCGACTCCTTTTAAGTAGTCGGAAAACATATATTTTCGTTCAATCCATTTCTCATCTTTTACCATCCATTTATCTACCTTCAATAATTCTTCGTGAACTTGTTCTTCAGTTAATCTTAGCATCATTTTTCACATCCTTTACTGGAAGTAACGCAAGACCATTGTTAATAAGGCGTGTTACAGCTTCGTCAGTTGTGAAAGTAGAAAGTTGATGTAGTAATGCTGCCGATGTTTCATGCCCTTTGTTATGCTCTAAAAGTAACTCTAATACTTCAAGGCGCAGCAACCATTCTTTCGCATAAAATTTATTTAATACTTCTTGAATTGCTACTAATTGATCGATATGCGCGTCGTGTAGAATCCCCTCACTTCGAATATCTCGAACTGTTTGATACATACGTTCAAGTTCATTCAGTACAAGTGGAGCAGGAATTTCGTGAACTTCTTCATCCATTGGGAAAAATGCTGCGGCATCTGCGGCACCTGGGAATACTGAAGTGATTTGTGAGCCAACAGCCATATCAAATGCGCCCCATGAAGCATCAAATAAAACGCGGGCGTTATAAGTAACTGTGCAATCGATAAAGGAAATAAGAGCAATTTTCTTATCGTTTTTTACAATATCTGTTACTGTTCCTTTTACATGAATACCACTTGCAAAAGTAAACTCAGCGATAGTTCCAATTGTAATTCCTAATGATTGTAGTTGTTCGTCTGTACAATTTTCTAATGCAATATTTTCAGTGAGTAATCCAATCGGTGTTCCAAATCCGTCACTGTGTACAGAAGTAGAATGATTTGCTAACTGTTTATTATGAAGCGCTAATGCCGTTGGCGAATTTGTTCGCATGTAAATTAATTCACCTGCATCGTTTTTAATTGTCTCGCTAAATGTACCTGTAATTTGTAATCCACTATTTAGCTCAGCTGTTGCATAGTTCTCAGAGCGAATTGCTTTTTCTAAACCTTCTTTTCCACCTGTTTTAAAGGCCATTGTTTTAGAAAATGTTTCAAGCGCATCTGTTAATTCTTCAAAGGATTCACAAACAAATAGTTGTGGTTGCATTTTTGTTACGTCATAAGTTGTCCCTATACATGCTTCGATAGAAAATGGAACCTTTTCTACAGCGTCTGTTAAGCAATGTTTGCTTTCGCCAACAGAAGAAAGGAGACCAGCACCATATATCTTTGGATCATCTATATTTCCGATCAATCCATATTCTACTGTCCACCAGAAAAGACGTGAAATTTGTTCAGCTTCTGATAAACCAGAAACTAAGTTTTGTTTTTCAATTACAGCATTTTCAGCAGCCTTAACTTCATCAGGAGTAGAAGTAGGGCTTTCTTTCACTATCGTTAATGTACGAACAGCTTCAAATGCATCATGTTCTTCTTTTGTAGAGAAAGCTTTTGCACCAATTTGCCCAAAACGTTTCACATATTTTGCATATGTAGGATCAAGTAAAATCGGTGCGTGTCCTGCGGCTTCGTGTACGATATCTGGAGCTGGTGTGTACTCGATATTTTCTACTTTCCGAATATCTGTTGCGATCGGTAGTAATCCGTGTCCTTGAAAATCGAAGAATGCTACGCCGGGAATAAGTCCGTCAATCGTTACAGCGCCCCAGCCACTTGGTGCCAAACACTCATTCATTTCTTCTACTTTTGGAATTGCATCTATATTAATACCAGATGATTGTAGTCCGTTCACATAGGCTGGATGAGCAACGTCTTTTAAGAAGCTATGATTTTGTCTCATAATGTAACGCCACACAGCGTGATTCACCGGTGTGTATTGATCATAATGTTGTGTGGATACGAATGGTTTTAAATGCGATGGAATTTCTGTTTTCTTTGTCATTTAGACATCCTCCTTTTTTTCTATAAAATTGAATATCGATTTCGTATAGCTTGTATCACCTCCCTTCATTATTTGTAAGCGCTTATAAAATTTTATCATAAGATTCGGAATTATTTAACATCTGTTTCTGTGAGAAATAGAAAAAGCCCCTATCGGAAAATCCGATAGGGGCGAAAGAATCGCGGTACCACCCTATTTGTAAGTGAAAATATACTTACATCTCAATTAATGATAACGGAAAAATTCCGTCTTTTCCTTCATGCATAAAAGCACTACGAAAAAGAAGCTCCAGAATTGTAATTCATACTTATATATGTGCTAATTTCCACCGACCATTAGCTCTCTGTAACAGGGATATAAGATACTACTGCGATTCTTTCAACGCGTATATATGAAATTGTGTAAGAGGATGGACGCAAAAAAGTCCCTATCGGAAAATCCGATAGGGACGATAAAAATCGCGGTACCACCCTATTTGTAAACAACTAATTGTTTACCACTCACTTTACGATAACGGAAAGATCCGTCTTTCTCTTCATGCATAAAAAGCATTACGGGAAAGAAGCTCCAGAATTGTAATTCACGCTTGTATATGTACTGATTCGCACCAACCATCAGTTCTCTGAGACAGTGATATAAGTCGCTACTAGTATTCCTTCAAAGCCGATATATAATTCGTTCAACTAAACTATGTTTTGTATTATAAAACTATATTAAAAAAATTGTCAACAAAAATTTTTTATCCCGTGTTAATGAGCAGTAAAATTCCTACCTCAAAATTCGGTTGGAGCAAAGAAGTGAGATGGGAGATTAACTGCCCGTAACTCCCGATTGGTGAAGGGTAATAATCAGTGGGGATGAACGAAATCTCTACTGATTAAAGTTTCACTTTATTTCACTTCTAAATTAACAGTTAAATTAGAGGTATTGCCAGCTGCATCAGTTGCTACAATGTGAATAGTATTTTTTCCTTCTTGTAATTGAGTACGATCGAAATAAATGTCATAGCTTTTCTCCCAAGGGTTCAGGAATGCCTGGTCCCATACACCATTTCCGTTAATTTCATATTGCATTCTCACTGGAATACCAGGTGCTATCCAACCAGATTCTGACATCCAATCTAGTAGAATATCATCAACTTTTCCTCTAATTACGAGATTTTCTTGGTCAACTTCGTATGTTAACTTAGGTGCAGTTCGATCAAGAAATACAGCAGCTGTTTGTTTTGTTTCTCCGCCAGAATTAGAAGCAACTGCTTCGATTTGATATAGCCCGTCAGCTAAAGGAGTTCCATCGGTTTTTGTACCATTCCATTTGAAAGGTTTGTATCCAGGAGTTGCATTTTTAGCTTGATGGATAATCCCTTGATACGTTACACGTTCTTTCGTAACTAAATTTGCATGCAATGTTACATCATCCACAGGCGCAACTAAATAGTAGTTGATGAGATTATCATCTAGTACTTGGTCGCCATTTGGGCTAAAAGTAGAATTAATAATTTCAAGTCCATCGATACGTTTATAATCTTTAGGATCGATACTAAATGTGAATGGAATTCGAATTTCTTCTTTTGCCCCTTGTTCTTTTACATATACATTTCCAGTATACACACCTTGTGGTAGTGAGCTATCTACAGTGATAGTAAATGGTTTTTCGGTACTACTATTCGGTTGAATGCTAATCGATGAAGGGACAGAAGCTTTTACTTTTGTGTTTGCATCTAGTAACTCCACACGAGTTGAAAAACTTTTCTTTTTACTAGAAAGGTTTTGTAATGTAACATTTTGCGTCAGTTTTACTTTTCCGCTATTTGGCTTAATAAGACCAAAGCTGACATTGTTAGGTTTTACTAATACATTTGTTTGAGCTGCTTTCGGAATGTTAATTAAACCTGATCCTTGTGCCATAACAGGGTATGTATTTTCATTGACATCATGTAATGTTTTTGCATTGTTAGCAAGAGCCGCTTTCAATTGTTCTGTCGTCCAATCAGGATGCATTTGACGCAAGAGGGCAACCGCTCCAGCTACTTGCGGAGCAGCCATACTTGTTCCGTTATGCGATTCATAGCCGCCTCGCGGTACTGTACTAGTAATTTGTACTCCAGGTGCAACAACATCAGGCTTTATTAGCCAACTTCCTTGTGATGGTCCTCTTGAACTAAAGTTACCGATAAGTTCTGTTTGCTTTGGTTGTCCAATTTTTATATTTTTCTTTCGTTTTGTAATTAAAGTTTTTAATTCTTCCCCATTTGTATTTGATAATTGCATTACTGGGACAGCTAGATGTTCACGTGAAAAATATTCCGGCATCATATTAATTTCTTTTTCGCTAGAGATTAATAACACACCAAGTGCCCCAGCTTGCTTCGCTTGTTCTGCTTTTACTAATGTACTAGAAGTACCTTGTAAAATAAGTGCGAATTTCCCTTTCACATCTTGTTTTGCATAATCACTTGGATTGCCATAACCAACGTATACAAGAGGGGAATCATTTCCTATTGGAAAATCGGATTTTGATAACGGTAACCCTTGATATGTTTTGCTGGAACCAGCTACTTGGAATGTTGGAAACGGGATAGAAACCGTAGATGCTCCAACAGAAATGACACTACTTGCGTTACCGGGAGCATCAACAGACCAAGGTTTTGGTCCGTCATTTCCATTTGAAACGACAGTAGTAACACCAAGTTTCGCTGCTCGTTCTAACGTTAATGTTACAGGCTGATCAGGTACATTTAAATCCTGCCCAAGGGAGAGGTTTAACACATCCGCACCATCTTGAATCGCTCGCTCAATCCCTTGGATAATATCATCTGTTGTACCAGTTCCACCGTCATTCATTACACGATAGGCTAGAATAGAAGCGTTTGGAGCAACGCCTTTAATTTTTCCATTACCCGCAATAATTCCAGCTACATGAGTACCATGTACGTTACCATCCATTGGATCGCTATCTTCATCAACCGTGTCATATCCACCGATATAATTTGCCTTTAAGTCAGGGTGTGTATAGTCTACGCCAGAGTCGATAATGGCTACTTTCATGCCTTTTCCATCAAGCGGTTTGCCAGATGGATCTTTTAAATTCCACGCTTCAGGTGCACCAATTGTCGGTCCACCGATATTTGGTGCTTCTTCGTTAGTAGTACTTTTTGATGTTTCATGCAATTTATATGTTAAGTTCGGATAGACTGCTTTTACTTCAGGTAAAGAGGCAAGAGAGGTAATTTGATCTCCAGGAACTGAAATAGAGAATCCGGAAAATAACGTATTATACACTTCTTTAATTTTTGCACCAGGTGCTTTTTCTTTTATTTTCTTAGTCGTATCTTCTTGTGCTTTTTTTAGCTCAGCATGATAAGACTGCGCATTACTATTTTGTAAATCTGGAGCATGCTGAATATTACTTTGAGCAGCGAGAGGTGCATGTTGCAATTCTACAATTACTGATATTTCTTTTGTTGTTTTCGTTTCAACATTTTGAGCAATTTTATGTTCTCCCCACTGTTCAATCGTTGTTTTTAATTGTGGACTAAATTGCTTCTCCTTTTGTAGTGATTCAGCATGAGCGCTTAAAGCTCCAAAACTAGAAAAGACAAGCGCCATGCTTAATAGTGTAGATGTAGTTTTTTTCATTGATACTCCCCCTAATAAAAAGTGCCAATATTCAGAAATGTAATCTTACATTTTAGTTAGAACTTATAAATATAAATGTTGGCTAAACTATACTTTCGACATAATTCATACCAATCCTCTATGAATTGAAAATTTCTTGGGGAATTTTTTCTGATTATGTCGAATCGATATTTTTCACATATTGTAGGAAGAAAGTGAGGAATGCTATGAGGGAAATGGAGTGATGGTATGAAAAGGCTAATAGTAAGTGGTAGTGTAGTGTTGTTTATGTTTTTATGTTCTATCGCTATTACTAGCGCAGAAAATAATAGTGTGAAAGTTGCTTTTATTCGTCATCATAACCTTTGGATTAAAGTTGATGGGAAAGAAAAACAACTTACAAAAGGAGAGAACATAACAGGGCCAAAGTGGTCACATGATGGAGAATGGCTGGCATATGTAAAAGGGGAGAAACAAAATATTCTTGAGTTATATCGGCTGAAAGATGAAAAGAAAGTTACGCCGTTTCACTCAGAAGCATCGAATTATCAATGGTCACCAACAGAAAATATAATTGCATTTATATTTACAGGTACATTGAATACATTTGATGTAGAAAAAAAGAATGCAGATTTTGAAAATGTATCGGCTGGTGTGGGTGATTATGCATGGTATCCTGATGGAAAGAACTTTCTTGTATCCTCTGAAGCGCACTTACTTCCAACAGGATGGACAGGGGCTCAGCTATATGAAGTGCAAAAAGATGCACATATGAATCCTCACAAAATGAAGCATTTGTATGCATTGCCAAATGAACATGATGATTTTCTAGCGTTAGTAGCAAGTGGCTTTAAGTGGTCACCAGATCAAAAGTGGATTTCATTTTTAGCGGTACCGACAGCTTCATGGTCAGCTGATAGTAATACGCTTTGCTTAGTTCGAGCAGATGGTAGTCGGTTTGAAATAGTAGATCAAATGCTATTAAATACAGAATGGTTCAAATGGGCGCCATCAAAAAACATATTGGCTTATATTGAAGGAAGCGGGAGAGTTGCATTAGAGAATAAACATTTAAAAATAAAAGAACTGCCAGCACTCCAGCAGCAAACATTTACGCCGAAAGGATATGTGGATTGGGATTTTACATGGAAGAACAATAATGTAATTATCGTTTCACGAGCAAAAGAGGGAGGGTTTGAAACTCTGCCAGAAAAAAGGCCATTCCCATCTTTATATGAGATAAATAGCACAAGCGATAAACAATATCAAATTACAAAGTCATCTAATAAGCAAGGCGATTATCATCCAATTTTCATGAAGAAGAGCAATCAATTAATATGGATACGTTCAGATCGTAAGAAAGCTGATATATGGATAGCTCATAGTGATGGAAAACATGAAAAGAAGTGGATTGAAAATGTAGATGTACCAGAGTGGTATTATGAGAAATGGAATTGGGAAAATGTTATCTCGGTGAAAGAAGAATAAAAAACTGCCTAAAAGATTGTTTTAGGCAGTTTTTTACTGTTATTTATGTGTTTTATTTGGCTTTTTTTTCGCTGGGTTTCCGTTCCCTTGGCGCTTTCTATTTCGTTCATCTTTTGCTTGTTTTTCATGTAGTGTATCTAAAAATTCATTCGAGTTACTCATGTTTATATCTCTCCTTTCATTTTGTCATGATTACTATAACCATTTAGGAGGATAATCATGAGTTAGAAGTTAGGCACTTAATTTTCTTCGATAATGTAAGTAAAATATTCCATACATAACAAATAGCATGAGTAAAACTTGTAACTCTACATTTGCCTTTAAAATAGCTGCGATAGGGTCTGGTAAGTACGGTGTATCATTTGTGCTTAAACCTAACCATTTATTTAAGAGGCTAATGGTACAAAACATAAAAACACCGGACCAGCTTGCCGTAATTGCTTTTTGTTTAATTTTTGTTTCACGTTCATCATCTGTAATCCAAGGATTAGCAGTTTTATCACTACTAAAGAAGCCGTTTATATATCCCCATACAATCATTCCAATAAAGACAATTATCCATTTCATATATGTAATTCTCCTTTCGGTGTAAAAAGTATTTTACATGTAATATTGTAATATTTTACAAACTTTCGTGTCAAACCTTTTTTACATATCGGTTTTTATACAGCAGGAATAAAGAATGCAATAGGGAAGAAATATGTGTGAGGATTTTATAGTAAGAGGAGACTGAATATGAAAATCGTTTTTGTTCGGCATGGTGAAGGTGAACATACAACGGATTTACCAGAAAGTTTACAAGTGTTTGAACCACCATTGACGAGAGTAGGAAAGGCTCAAGCTAAATTACTTCAACGTGATGTATCATTACAAGAAGCGGATATATTAATTGTTAGTCCTACACTTAGAACTTTACAAACGGCGACAATATGGAGTGCGAAAGTAGCTTGTCAAAAAATAGTCCATCCATATGTATCTCCGCGTATTTTTCCTTATCGAGAAGGAGCGAAAACATTACCGTGCGATTATATAGTAGATCAGGGAATGATAACAAAGTTATTTCCGCATTTTTCGATAGAGAAAAGCTCAAATAATCAGTTATGGAAGGAAGGTATAAACACTATTTCAGAGAATAGTTTTCAGCAAATAGTAGATGAATTTCTTCTTTGGTGTTATGAACTGGGTGCGGAAAGAATTTGCATTGTATCTCACGATGGAACAATTACAGCATATAGGCAATATTTACAGAAAGTCGTTTTAACTAGATCAGATTTTTTGAAAGAAACAGGTATATATGAAATGGATTTATCCCATAAAAGTCTGATTGATAAGGGCTGATTATAGGATGGAGGTTGTTTGTTGAATATTGCATTAGTAGTTGGTTTTAATTCGGATTTAGAGGCGCAATCAATACGAGCATCTCTTGAGTATTTTGGTGCAAGAGTTGTGACATATTGGATTGGTAGACCGAAAGATTTTGTAGAAGTTCTTTCTGGAAAGAACTTATTTAACGATATTAATTATATTATTTTTTGCTTTCATGGTGAAGAAGGGAAGTTTGTCATGGAAGAGTTAGGCGAAGAAGTATATGAACAAGATGAACCGAGAGGGTATTTTAGTAAAGCAGAAATTTATAAATATGCAAAATTGCATAATACACATATTGTAAATAGCGGGTGCACATTAGGGGAGCAAAAACTTGCAAAATCTTTTTTACATAGTGGTGCAAAATCATATATTGGATCGATTGATTATGTAGATGGAAATGCAGCACTTATGTTTACTATACGCTTATTTTATGGGGTTATTAACCATGGGAAAACGTTAGAAGAAGCGTTTCAAGAAGCGAGTTTAATTGATGAGGAGACACATACATTTCGATTCTATAATTAGTATGAAACACGTTTATTCTATATTCGAATAAACGTGTTTCACATTTAACTCACAATTTTTTTACATTTTTTTTAATGAAAATGATTATCACCTGTGGTATGATATGTTCAAGTTTTTACAGGTAATAAAAGTTACTATATAAACGTTAGTTTTTAATGTTTCATACACATGTCATGAATTATTCATAATTAACGTTTGAAAAATAAGTAACTAATGTTATTATATTAACTGTAACTAACTTAATTACAACTTTAGGAGGAAGATATGGTTATTCAATTTTTAAGAGAAAACAAAGCAGTTTCTTTTGTATTAGCAGTAATTCGAGTATATCTTGGTTACACATGGTTAATGGCTGGAATCGGTAAACTACAAGGAAAAGGATTCGATGCAACAGGTTATTTGCAAGGCGCAATTGAAAAATCTAAAGGTGCACAACCGGCTGTTCAATCTTGGTGGGCATCATTCTTACAAGAATTTGCAATTCCAAATGTAGATTTGTTTAATACGCTTGTAACATGGGGAGAAATTTTAGTCGGAATTGGTTTAATTGTAGGCTGTTTAACAAAAACAGCGGTCTTTTTTGGTCTTGTAATGAACTTTTCCTATATGTTTAGTGGGTCAATTGGTGTGAACCCTGAGATGGTTATCTTATCTATGTTTGTTCTTGTTGCCGGTATGAACGCTGGGAAATTTGGAATGGATGGCTTTGTTATCCCGAAAGTATTAGGATCAAAAACTCAAAAACGCCAAAAGCAAGCTGCTTAATATATGAAAACGGGTATCTCAAAATGAGATACCCGTTTATGTTATTTTTCAACTTTGATCGGATTGTTCTTAAAGAAGTCTTGTACATACCCGACAAATTCTTGTGGTTCTTGGCGAAATGGTGCATGATAACCTTTTTCAATAATATGTAAAGTGCTATTTTTTAAGAATTGATGATACGTTTCTCCTTCTTTCCAAGAAACGCTACTATCATTTCTGCCCCATATAATTAAAGTCGGCTGTTTCATTTCATTCGCATTAATTTTAAGCCGTCTAGGCCATAGTTTCATTTTGTTATAATGCTCTTCATCGTTACGTTTGAATTTCACTTTGCTCTCATCATAATCAGTAATAGAAGAAACGGCATTTAAATCAGTCGGCAATTGTGGTTTTGGTGAGCCTTGTTTAGTAACGAATGTATGAGGACCACCTGTAGCATCAGTTAAAATAAGGTGAGTAACTGCTTCAGGATATAAATATGTTAAATTTAGAGAAATTTCTCCCCCCATGGAATGCCCCAGTATTGCGAATGAATCATACCCTAGTTTTTTCATTAATTTATAATACAAATTTGCATGAGTTGGAAAAGAATAATAAAAATCCATTGGCTTAGATGAGCGCCCGAATCCTAAAGCATCTACAGAAATAATTGTATGATCTTTTGCTAAATCGGAGTAAATCTTTTGAAAACCATCTGATGACCCTCCAAAGCCATGAATCATAAGTAAAGGTGGTTTTTCATTACCAATCTTTTTAAAGTAAATGGTTTGACCATCTATTTCTACCATTTTTTCCTCGGTAGCTAGTTTAGCTGTAATTGTATTTTTCACTTGCTTTACTTGTTCTACTGGCTTTTCTGCTGCACTACATCCTACTAATAGTGTAAGAGTAAGACAACCTACCATAAAATAGCTAAATCGCTTCAATTAGGTGTCTCCTTTCTAACATAACGCTGTATCTATCATAGCAAATAGCATATTACGATTTCCAGGAAGTTGGCTACCATTTTTTATCATAAGAGGTGAAAGGAGCGTTTCTTGGAAATTTTCTGTTTGAAGAAATTTACGAAATATAAATTGTGAGTGTGGGACATCAATTCGTACTATACCATTCCAACATTCACATATCTTTTTTAATAATTGAATAGCATCTTCTTCTTGCTTGGCGATAAGTGGATGGATACATAATATATTGCCCTTTTGTATGCATAATGAAAAAGCTTCTATACGGTTATTTCTTTCAATTTTAAAAGCGTGTATGGCCCTTGGTAATAGCAAAGAGTAAAGTAGAGAACGATTCACACCAGTTGCAATTTGATCAAGAGAAGTAAGAGATATAAGGTCTTCTTCTCGTACTTGTTTTAAGTGAGAAGGATACGTCTTAGTAGTTTGCTTTTCAAAACGATGAATTGTTGTTGCTGTTTGAAATCCACATGATGTGTATAGAGGTTCGCCAGCTTTTGTCGCAATAAGTGCAATTGGTTGTTTTGGATGAATTTGTTCCAAGCAATGATTTAGCAACATGCGCCCTATTCCTCGTCCTTGAAAATTAGGGTGAACGATTAACATACCAATGGAAGTGAAGTTACTTGTAAAAGGAAATACTCCTCCAGTCGCAATGAGTTTGTTTTCATGAATATAACCTACAAGTGTGCCGATAGAAAGATACATTTCGAATTGCTTTTTCATAAAAATTTCATCGTGTAACCATCCAACAGATTTGCAAAGATTAAGTAATTCAAAAATAAAAGACTCATTTAGCTTTACTATTTTCATAAAGGCTCACCGCATTTCTATTTAATTTCATAAAAATAGAGTCAAAATGTAAAAAAAGAGATTTACGTTAAATGAAATCCAACCTGTTTATATTTAAATTGTAAAGGGCAGGATGGCTGATACGAAGAGACAAAGTTATACAAATTATAACTTATATTTACATAAGTTAACAAAAAATTTACATACAGCTAATTTTCTCTTAATAGTCTTCCATTAAATTTGATAGTGGGAAATGAATAACCTAATTAGGGGGACAAGACAGTGAAAAAGTTTGTGAAAAAAGCATGGCCATTTGCAGTTGTGGCATCATTAGCAGTTACTTCGGTAGCAACATGGAATTTTACTCGTTCTAGTGAGGTTAATGCAGATGAGAACGGAAGCAATGCAAAGATTAAAAATGTTATCGTATTAATTGGGGATGGTATGGGCCCTTCATATATGACGGCTCACCGTTATATGAAAGATAATCCAAAAACCTTTGAAATGGAATCTACAGAATTTGATAAGCATCTTGTAGGAACACAAAAAACATACCCAGAAGATGAGCATGAAAATATTACAGACTCTGCATCAGCAGCAACAGCTATGTCAGCAGGGATTAAAACATATAATGCTGCAATTGCAGTTGATAATGATAAAGCGGAAGTGAAAACGGTTCTTGAGCAAGCGAAAGAAAAAGGGAAATCAACGGGACTTGTTGCAACTTCTGAAATTACACATGCAACACCAGCTGCTTTCGGTGCGCATGACATTAGCCGTAAAAATATGGACGCAATTGCAAATGATTATTTTGATGAGAAAATTAAAGGGAAGCATAAAGTAGATGTTATGCTTGGCGGCGGCGTAAAGAACTTTGTTAGAAAAGATCGTAATCTTACAGAAGAGTTTAAGAAATCTGGTTATAGCTATGTAACGGATCGAGATCAATTGTTAAATGATAAAAATGATCAAATTCTTGGTTTATTTGCACCAGGTGGATTAGATAAAATGATTGACCGTAATGATAAAACACCTTCATTAGAAGAAATGACTAATGCAGCAATTGAGCGTTTGAACAAAAATAAAAATGGTTTCTTCTTAATGGTGGAAGGAAGTCAAATCGACTGGGCTGGACATGATAATGATATCGTTGGTGCAATGAGTGAAATGGAAGACTTCGAAAAAGCTTTCAAAGCAGCGATTGAGTTTGCGAAAAAAGATAAAAATACGTTAGTTGTTGCAACGGCAGACCACGCTACAGGTGGATTATCTTTAGGGGCCAATGGCGAGTATAACTTTAAAGTAGATCCAATTAAAGCTGCAAAACGCACACCAGACTTTATGGCAAATGAGATTGCAAAAGGTGCAAATGTAGAAGAAACATTGAAAAAGTATATTGATTTACAATTAACTCCAGAAGAAATTCAAGCTGTAAATGATATAGCTCCGTCAAAAGATGTAACAAAGATTGATAATGCAATTGAAGATATTTTCAATAAGCGCTCGGTTACAGGCTGGACAACTGGTGGACATACAGGGGAAGATGTGAACGTGTATGCATTTGGTCCAGGTAAATACTTATTCTCAGGCGTTCAAGAGAATACAAATATAGCGAAACGTGTCTTTGATATCGTTGGCGGTGGCGATCCGAATAAAGGAAGACGTTAATTAAGAGCGAAAGTGAGGCGAAATGCCTCACTTTTCTTTTTAGGAGTTGGGAATATGGAAAAAATATTTAGGAAATTAAGATTCCTTCTAGTATTTGTAGTATTACTAGTTGGATGTCAACAAGAAGAGAATAACGTAGAACAAAAATCTACTACTAAAAAAACTGAGGAAAAGGTACAAATAACAAAAGAAGAAGAGAAATCTATTCAAGATGTTATTACTACATTTGTGCGAACGACGAATGAAAAAAATCTTGCAGAACATATGGAGTTATTTTCAAAGAAGATGCCTAGTGCTGAAGACTTAAAAACACAAAAAGAAGCCGCATTTCAAAAGGGAAATAAGAAGATTGAATTGGAACATATAGATATGAAAGCTAGTAAAGTAGGGTATGTTATTGTTGAAACGAAAGAAAAGGAAGTAGACGATAGTGTCACTCTTCAAAAGAAAGTACAGTACGCTCTTGGAAAAGAAGATGAGAAATGGAAGATTGAAGAGGTTCGCACGATAGAGAAAAAATAACGTGAAACTTTAATAAGTGTGGGAGTCGCACTTTCCAAAAATGGTATAAAAAAAGGTTCTCATTGGCGAGAACCTTTTTTTTATAGTGGTAGCATAATTTGATTTGAGCATGCCTCAATATCATCAATATCTTGACGAATTGTGGCCATTTTATTATCAAGATCTTCAGCTTTCATTGCTGCATCATGTAGTTCATCTTTTAAATACTCCGGTATTTTCCCTTCATATTTATAATAAAGTTTGTGTTCTAAACTTGCCCAAAAGTCCATTGCCAGTGTACGTAACTGAATTTCTGCAAATACATCTTTTGTACCAGAATTCAGTGATAAAGGATATTTAATAATCATGTGTAAACTTTTATAACCGTTTCCCTTTGGATTAGCGATATAATCTTTTACCTCTATGATTTCCATATCTTCACGCTTTTGAATGACTTCTTTTAAATGATAAATATCTTCTACGAAGCAACATGTAATACGAATACCAATAATATCTTGTAAATGCGTTTGAGCATTTTCAACTGTCGGTAATAAATTTTTACGTTCCAGCTTTTTAATAATACTTTCAGGTTGTTTTAGTCTTGTTTTTATATGTTCAAACGGGTTGTAATCCTCTAAAAATTGAGCTTCCCGGTTCATAATTTCAAATTTAGTTTTTAACTCTTCTAAAGCAAATGTATATGGTAATACAAAAGCTTTCCAGTAGTTAACTGTTGATTGATTATATTCCATTTTATATACACACCTTTTCCTATTTACAAGTGAGGTTGTTATTATACTAAATACCAAATCATATAAGCACAAGCGGCAAATGATGAGATCATAAAGCGATATTTAGTTTTCATACTTTCAACTCCTTTCGAGTAAGATTCTATATAAATAAACGTGATTGTTAATAAGTTCACTATGTACAATTTCTATAGTAATAGATTCGTGTGAATTTCGTATGAACTAATTGTTTCAGCTTTTTGTCTTTTTTGCTGTTAATCATAATTATTATTCGGATTTAAAGTGTTTTTATTTGATTTATCCATTTGTATAAATTAATGTATATTTAAATTTATAGTTATTAAGGAGGATATACGGTGAACTTTGAAGAATTAGCAATTGCTAGACGTTCTGCAATGAAATTTATACAAGGTATAGAAATCCCTGATGAGGATTTTAAAAAAATATTTGAGTTAACTAAGCTTTCTCCATCTTGCTATAATTTGCAGCACACACATTATGTTGTAATTCGTGATCAAGAGCGAAAAGAAAGATTAAAAGAATTAGCGTTCGGTCAATATAAAGTATCGAGTGCATCAGCGGTAGTGCTCGTTTGTGGTGATAAAAGAGCATACCAAAATGTTGAAAATATTTACTTCGGTATGAAAGTTTTAAAAATGATTGATGAATGCGAATATGAAGATACCATTAGGCAAACGAAAGGTTTATATGAAGGAAAAGGAGAGCGTTTCATGGAGGATGAAGCGATTAGAAATGCTTCGTTAAGTGCGATGACTTTTATGTACGCAGCTAAATATTATGGATATGATACATGTCCAATGATTGGTTTCGATGAAAAAGCAGTACAAAGTGAATTAAATATGCCAGAGCATGTAATACCTGTTTTAATGATTACGATAGGGAAAAGTGATACGACTAAAGTTCGTCCAAGAGGATATCGAAAGCCAATTAGTGAGTTTGTTACATACGAATCGTTTTAATAAAATTTATTTAACTATAAAAACAAGGGGATTCTAAATAGAATCTTCTTGTTTTTGCAATTGACAAATAGAATGAAGTTTTATAATATATAAATCGTAATCATTACGTTTTAGTTTGCGATCTTTGAAAGAAAGGAGAATTACCTATGCGTGTAAATATTACATTAGCTTGTACGGAGTGCGGTGATCGTAATTATATTTCTAAAAAAAATAAACGAAACAATCCAGAACGCATCGAACTAAAAAAATATTGTCCACGATTAAAGCGAGTAACGTTACATCGTGAGACGAAGTAGAAGACTAGAGATATCTCTAGTCTTTTTTTGTTAATAATTTTTGGTTTTCTTTGCTATAATTACCTTAAATTGTAACGAAGGAGAGGGTATGGTGAATCAAAAAGATAAAGAAAGAAAAGAGCACGTAGCTCATATTATTGAAATTCCAGATGAATATAGGCTTGTTGTAGATGATCAAGAAGGGGTTGATGACCCGTATCATCTATTATGGTGGGGACATAAAGATGATGAGGAGAAACAGATACAAATTCAATTAAATAGACATACTGGTAATTTAATTGAATTTAGGATAGATGATGGAAATTCTTTTTCGAGTGATAAGGGAGCGATAGAGGAGAATAAAGCAAGAGAGGTTGCAAATACATTCTTAAAAAAATATACAAAAGAAGAATATGAATTCTATACATATGTAACGGTTAAGGACGACAGGCGCGGTTGGAAAGAAGTAAATTATATGCAAGAAGTGAATAGCTATCCATTGCCGAATACTGGGTGTGTTGTGCAAGTGCACCCTTCAGGTAATGTTGTGCATTTTCATTACAATGGACAAAAAGCCATAGAGAAAAAACCGTTATGGCCAAGTGAAATTGTTGGGGAGAATATCGTTTTAGAAAATTTGAAAGCTAGACAAGATATGAGACTTGTATTTGTAGATTTAACATACTCTTCATGTGAGTATGAAAACGGGGAAGAAGTAAAAGGGTACCATCTTGTATATGAACCAGAGCCTAGTCATGCGTTTATTGATGCAAGTACAGGTAAAGATTTATATGGGCTAGAACACTATAAATTACCTTCTACAGTACTTGTTGATAAACCGCTAAAGAGTAGTCAAAAAAAAGATGTGTTTGATTTATTTGATTGGGACAAGGGGAAGTTTGTCAAAATAGATGAAAAAGTAGATGAGGATGAAGTCCGGATAAAATTTGTATTAAAAGAAGAATTACAAAAAGAAATAGAAGAGAAGGATTCATATTCAATGGATGAGTTTTATAAAAAACATTTTCCGATGTTGAAACATGATGAATTCGTTGTAATTACTCTAGATAAAGAAACAAATCAATTGCTTTCTTTTTTTATGTGGAAGGATGAGAAAAAAAGGAAAACAATCTTATCAAGAGAGCAATGTTTAAGCAAGGCACTTCAATTTTTAGAGCATATTATCCCAGATGCGACAAAGTATGTTCAACTTTGGGATAATTATGAGGAGGAAGAGGGGATAGAGAGGTTTTCCTTTTCAATCTATGTAAATGACATTCATGTAGAGCGGAAATATATTATGATCAACATCAATGCAGAAAATGGTGCTGTGATGCACTACTCTGGAGAGTCTGGCAACTTTATAAAAGAATTACTTACATATGAAACAACACCAAAAGTAACAAAAGAAAAAGCGTTAGAAATATACAGAGAGGCTATCCGAGTTAAATTAGAATGGTTTGTGGATCATGATGCAGAGGAAACGAAATACAAACTACTGTACAAACAAACGACAGATGAAAAACATAAAGAACCTTTTGATTGTAGTCGGGAAATTCGTTATATTGATGCCCAAACTGGGAGAAAGATTTGGAGTAAGTAAAATAAAAAGAGTTATTTTTCAAAGAAAATAACTCTTTTTATTTTTATAATTTGTCTGTTCGTTTTTCAAAATTAAATGTGATAGGAAGATTGGAAGAAGAATTATCACTTTTAAATGTTACTTTCCATTCTTTAGTATGGGCTTTAATTTCAAAATTAAGAAGATTCATCGCTCTACGTTTATCTATTTCTAAAAACATATTATGAATTTCTGGTTCTTGCTGTAAATTAAGAGCCTTTAGTGTGACTGTTAATGTGAAAAAATTTTGCCCTTCATATACTATTTTTGATATTTTTGTTTTTTGTGTATTTAACAGTATATAAAAACGGTCTGATGGAGTTAATTGTACAGAGTCATCAGTAATTTCATTCTCGCTATTATAAAGTTCAACTAAGAAAGATGTACTATGGGAAGAATGTTTTTTGCTTGTAATCTGTAATTCAGTAGGAATCATCGGTATTTCATAAAAATCATTCCTTATTATGTTATTGTAATCCTCTGAAAATTTACGGACTTCTTTTGGAAAAGAGTCTTCTTGTGTACTTAAAAAAGTTTTATGTTGCTTTGGAGTTTTTTTACTAAAATTTAATGTTCCTTTAAAGTAATAATTGGATCCAGTTAAAAATAAAAAACTACAAATTAATAAAAAAATTCGATACGGATTTTGAAAGTTAAAGAACAGTAGTATACATGTAATAAATCCAATTACATAGAAAATAAAGATAAGTAGTTCTAGTTTTGAGTGAAAGGAGAAACCATAATTATGAAAAAATTTCATTCCAATTATAATTTGAGCTCCAAAAAACAAAGAAATTCCAAATTGAAAAAATAATAAATCAGGCCCTCTCTTAATAACAAAAGTAATGAACGAAATGAAAAGTAAAAATACCCCTAAATAAATTGTTACATTTAATAATCGATCTAATGTAAGCATGAATAGTTTCCCCTTTAATAGCATATTCATATATAAATAACAATTTTATATAATTATAATATAACAATAAAATATTTTAAATGTTGGAAGTGTTGAGTTTTATAAATAAACTGTACAGACACAAACAACCTCAAGCCCACATACACATAATAAAGACCACTATTTTGGCGGAGGTGAAAGGTTTGAGTCTATTCGCCGCAATTGGATATATGGTTCGAGAAGTGTTTGTCTTTGTTTCTTATGTGAAAAATAATGCGTTTCCGCAGCCGTTATCATCAGATGATGAGAGAAAGTACTTAGAGTTAATGGAGCAAGGTGATGCTCAAGCGAGAAATCTTTTAATTGAACATAATTTACGGCTTGTAGCTCATATCGTTAAAAAATTTGAGAACACAGGAGAAGATGCAGAAGATTTAATTTCAATTGGTACAATCGGACTCATTAAAGCGATCGAGAGCTATTCTGCAGGAAAGGGAACGAAGCTTGCGACGTATGCAGCACGCTGTATTGAAAATGAAATTTTGATGCATTTACGTGTACTAAAGAAAACGAAAAAAGATGTTTCACTTCATGATCCGATCGGGCAAGATAAAGAGGGCAATGAAATATCGCTTATTGATATATTAAAATCAGAGTCTGAAGATGTAATTGATATGATTCAGCTTAGTATGGAGTTAGAAAAAATTAAAGAGTATATCGATATTTTAGACGAAAGAGAAAAAGAAGTGATTGTGAAACGTTTTGGACTTGGGCTAGATAAGGAGAAAACACAGCGGGAAATAGCTAAGGCGCTTGGCATTTCTAGAAGTTACGTATCACGGATCGAAAAGCGTGCTTTAATGAAAATGTTCCACGAGTTTGTAAGGGCAGAGAAAGAGAAAAAAGCGAAAGAGTAAAGTGTATTAGAAGCAGCCATATTTTAAAATGGGCTGCTTTTCTTATTGTAAATAAGAAAAGAAAACGCGTTATGCTAAGAAGAAATACATGTTCACTGTTGAAAATGATGGATTCTATCTGTAATATTAGAAGGTGCTAAATAATTTAAGAATAATACCATACTTAGTTTTCTGTATGTATAATAAGGCTGCTTTATATGATATGTGGGAATAAGAACCAATTTTACGTATGATATAGAAAGAAAATAAGGGAAAACTAAAGTTATAGACTGATTAGGGGGTTTCGCAATTTGCGACGTACATTATATCGACTTATGATAGAACTTACAAATGGTCGCTTTACTTCTTATATATTACGTAAATTTGCACAATCTCGTTTGAGCTCTATCATTATTCCATCGTATGCGAAAGTTTTTCAAATTAATCAAGATGAGATGGAAAAGGGTTTGAAGGAATATAGAACATTGCATGAATTATTTACGCGTAAGCTAAAAGAAGGAAAGCGTAGTATTGATACAGATGCATCGAGTATCGTTAGTCCTGTTGATGGTGTTTTTGCAGATCATGGTCCTATTGAGGATACAAAAACATTTGATATTAAAGGAAAGCGCTATTCAATTGTGGATATGCTAGGTAATGAAGAACGTGCAACGCGATATGCAGGCGGTACATATATGGTAATTTATTTGAGTCCAAGTCACTATCATCGCATTCATAGTCCGCTTTCTGGTTCTGTGACTGAAAGATTTGTACTCGGTAGAAAATCGTATCCGGTAAATGCAGCTGGTATGGAATACGGGAAAGAACCGCTGTCAAAAAATTATCGTTCTGTTACAGAAGTAAGCAGTGATGGCGAACATATGGCTCTTGTAAAAGTAGGGGCCATGTTTGTTAATAGTATTGAGCTTTTGCATGAGAGAGACACTGTTCAAAAAGGTGAAGAAATGGCATACTTTACATTTGGTTCAACAGTTGTGTTATTGTTTGAAAAAGATATGATAGAAGTATTGCAGGAATTAAAGAGTGGACAAGAGCTGCGTCTTGGTGAAAAAATAGCTACTCGATTAGCTCATAAATAAAGAAAAGCTTTTATAACCGTAAGTAAGAGTTATGGGCAAAGATACTTAATGATGAAATCCCCTAGATGGGAGTACTTGTTTATTCGAGAGCCATCGTAGGATGGCTCTTTTTACAGGGCATTCAATAATGTATCCTGTAACTGTTTGATTGGTACGGGCTGATTAAACTTTCACTTTATATGTAATCAAGAAGATTTGACAAGCTTGTCCTCTAATGAGCGTCTAATGATTTCTTGTTTTATAAGTAAAATGAAGTCGGGATTTAATTTTAGTTCTTTTGCTTTATAATAAGACTCAGTGAGTAACTCAGTGGATAACTGTTCCATATGTTTTGTTTTCAAGGTGAGTCACCTCCTAATAATATAAGGATTGATTCGTTGATGCATTTAATGTACCAAAAAAGTATGACAGTCACAAACGAGTGGTTATCCACATACCTAGGTGGATAAAGTGTGTATAGTTTGTTAGTAAATTCCAAATTAACTGAAAGATTAATGTGGAAAATGTGTACAATTTTATCCACAGGTTATATATCGAAAAATGTTGTCGAAAAATTTTATGAAAAATCCTCAAAGAGGTGAAAGAAATTGAAGCTATTTTTACCAAATGAATACGTGAAAAATGTATATCATGTTCAACCAGAAGATTTAAAAAAACGTGGGATTAAAGGTGTTATTACTGATTTAGATAACACTTTAATTGAATGGGATCGTCCAAATGCAACCCCGCAACTTGAAGAATGGTTCTTAAAAATGAAAGAGCAAGGCATCCAAGTAACAGTTGTTTCAAATAATAATGAGCAACGTGTAAAAGATTTTGCTGACCCATTAGGTATTCCATTTATTCATAGTGCACGTAAACCATTTGTTCGAGCGTTTAAGCGTGCGATACAAGAGATGCATCTGCAGGCAGAGGAAGTTGTAGTAATTGGAGATCAGTTACTGACTGATGTGCTTGGTGGAAACCGAGTAGGGCTTCATACAATTTTAGTTGTACCGGTAGCACAAACGGACGGATTAGTGACGCGCTTTAATCGGAAAATTGAACGAAGAATCATGAAAAATATGAAGAAAAAAGGTTTAATTAACTGGGAGGAATAAAGTTTGACTGAAACAATTAAATGTATTGGTTGCGGTGTAGAAATTCAAACAGAAAATAAAAACGAAGTGGGGTATGCTCCTACCTCATCTTTAGAGAAAGAACAAGTCATTTGTCAACGTTGTTTTCGCTTGAAGCATTACAATGAAATTCAAGATGTATCGTTAACAGATGATGACTTCCTACGCATTTTAAATGGAATTGGAAAATCAGATGCATTAGTAGTCAAAATTGTAGATATTTTTGATTTTAATGGTAGCTGGTTACCTGGCTTACATCGTTTCGTAGGAAATAATAAAGTATTACTTGTTGGAAATAAAGCTGATTTAATTCCAAAGTCAGTAAAACATGATAAAGTAAAGCATTGGATGCGCTATAGTGCAAAGCAGCTAGGATTAAAACCAGAAGATGTCTTTTTAATTAGTGCAGCGAAGGGACAAGGAATTGCTGAACTAGCAGATGCTATTGAGTATTATCGCGGCGGCAAAGATGTTTATGTTGTTGGATGTACGAATGTAGGGAAATCGACATTTATTAATCGTATGATTAAAGAATTTAGTGATGAGACTGAAAATGTAATTACAACATCTCATTTCCCAGGAACAACACTGGATTTAATTGATATTCCATTAGACGAAGAATCTTCTTTATATGATACGCCAGGTATTATTAACCACCACCAAATGGCTCATTATGTTGGGAAGCAAAGCTTAAAGCTTATTACACCAACAAAAGAAATTAAGCCGATGGTATTCCAATTAAATGAAGAACAAACGTTATTCTTTAGTGGATTGGCACGTTTTGATTATGTAAGTGGTGGTCGTCGTGCGTTTACTTGTCACTTCTCGAATCGTTTAACAATCCATCGTACAAAGCTTGAGAAAGCAGATGAATTATATAAAAATCATGCTGGAGATTTACTAAGCCCGCCAACACCAGAAGAATTAGCAAATATGCCTGAGTTAGTGAAATACGAATTTAATATTCGTGAACCAAAGACGGATGTTGTATTCTCTGGATTAGGATGGGTTACTGTGAACGAACCAGGCGCGAAAATTGTTGCACACGTACCAAAAGGAGTAAGTGTTTCACTACGTAAATCTTTAATTTAATATGGAGAGGGATTTATGAAACAATTATATGGTGTAATCGGAAATCCAATTGGACATTCATTATCACCCGTTATGCATAACGATGCATTTGAACACTTGAATATGGATGCCCATTATCATGCATTCCTTGTTGAAGAGGAAGCGCTAGGGGAAGCAGTAAGAGGTTTAAAAGCATTAGGTATTTCAGGATTTAATGTAACAACTCCGCACAAGGTTGCTATCATGGAGTATTTGGATGAGATTGATCCATTGGCAAGGAAAATCGGTGCAGTAAATACAGTGGTTCATAAGAATGGAAGGTTAATTGGCTACAACACAGATGGAATTGGTTTTGTTCGAGCGCTGCAGTCAATTAGTAATGAACCACTTCAAGGGAAACGTATTTTGTTACTTGGTGCAGGTGGTGCTAGCCGAGCTATTTATTTTTCTCTTGCTGATGTAGGTGTAAAAGAGATTGATGTAGCCAATCGTACAGTAGATAAGGCGAAAGAACTTATTGCTGCACGTACGGCCGATGTTAATTCTGTTGCTTTGTCGTTAGAAAAAGCGACAGAAGAACAAGGAAATTATGATATTATCATTCAGACGACAACGATAGGTATGCATCCACACGTCGAACATACGCCATTACAAATGTGTTCGTTAAAAAAAGGAACGATTGTATCAGATATAATTTATAATCCATTTGAAACGAAAATTTTATGTGAGGCAAAAGAGCAGGGTGCAATCATTCAAAATGGTATTGATATGTTTGTTTATCAAGGAGCACTTGCATTTGAAATGTGGACAGGACGTGTACCAAATATTGATCGAATGAAACAATTAGTTATAGAAAAGCTTGGAGGCTAACATATATGTTAACAGGAAAACAAAAAAGATTTTTACGTGCACAAGCACATCATTTAACACCAATTTTTCAAGTAGGAAAAGGCGGAGTAAATGAAAATATGGTAAAACAAATTGGAGAAGCGTTAGAAGTTCGTGAGCTATTTAAAGTGAGTGTATTACAAAACTGTGAATTTGATCGCCGTGAGGTTGCGGAAGAACTTGCAAAAGGTGCACGTGCTGAAATCGTTCAAGTAATTGGAAGTACAATCGTTTTATACAAAGAATCAAGAGAAAATAAACAAATTAAGCTTCCTCGATAAAAAGATTAGCATGCGCTATTTTTTATCGCTGATGCGTAATGATGTAGAGAGCGAAACCAATTGAACTTTTATTAATAGCAACTCTCTTCGTTCCTAACCAAGGAGAGTTGCTGTATGTAAAAGGAAGGGGCGTTTCTTTTGAGGAAAATTGGCATCATTGGCGGTACATTTGATCCGCCTCACTATGGACATTTGCTAATTGCAAATGAAGTATATCACGCTTTGGAATTGGAAGAAGTATGGTTCTTGCCAAACCAGATTCCGCCACATAAACAAGGACGTAATATTACAAGTATAGAAAGTCGTTTACATATGTTAGAGCTTGCGACTGAGGCAGAAGAACACTTTTCTATTTGTTTAGAAGAGCTAAGCAGGAAGGGCCCATCTTATACGTATGACACTATGTTACAATTGACGAAGAAGTATCCGGATGTGCAGTTTCACTTTATTATCGGTGGGGATATGGTTGAGTATTTACCGAAGTGGTATAACATTGAAGCTTTACTTAATCTTGTAACATTTGTTGGAGTTGCAAGACCTGGGTATACATTGCATACACCATATAAGATTACTACAGTGGAAATTCCGGAATTTGCAGTTTCTTCATCCTTATTACGTGAGAGATATAAGGAGAAGAAAACGTGTAAATATTTACTTCCTGAAAAAGTACAGGTATATATCGAGAGGAATGGGTTGTATGAATCGTGAGAATGCACTTCATATTGTCAAACAACAAATGCATGAAAAACGTTATATACACACAATTGGTGTAATGGAGACAGCGATTGAGCTTGCTAAGTTATACGGTGTGGACGAGAAAAAAGCAGAGATGGCAGCTATATTCCATGATTATGCGAAATGTAGAGCAATTTCAGAGATGGAAGAGATTATTAAACGTGAAGATTTGCCGAAAGATTTACTTTGCTATAATAAAGAGTTGTGGCATGCGCCTGTTGGGGCATACTTAGTAGAAAAAGAGGTAGGCATTACGGATTCTGAAATATTGCAAGCTATTACATATCATACAAGTGGTCATGAGAACATGACGATGTTAGATAAAGTGATTTATGTAGCTGATTACATTGAGCCAGGGCGAAAGTTTCCAGGTGTGGAAGAGGCTCGTAAACTCGCATATACGGATATAAATCAAGCTTTATTATTTGCCTTAAAGAGAACAATTCAATTTTTAATGGAAAAAAATCAGACGATTTATCCATTAACATTCCAAACATACAATGCAGTTATCAAGGAGGAAATGAGTAAATGAACGATAAAGATTTATTAGTGTTAGCGGCAAAAGCAGCTGATGATAAAAGAGCAGAAGATATGGTTGTCCTAAATATGCAAGGTATTTCACCAATTGCAGATTATTTCATTATTTGTCACGGTAATTCAGATAAACAAGTGCAAGCAATTGCACGTGAAATTAAATCAAAAGCACATGAGTTCCAAATCGACGTACAACGTATGGAAGGTTTTGACGAAGCACGTTGGGTATTAGTTGATCTTGGAGATGTAGTTGCCCATGTATTCCATAAAGATGAGCGTAATCACTATAATTTAGAGCGTCTATGGGGCGATGTGCCACGTGAAGATATAACAGAAGAGCTAGGCCAATGAAATACGAACAATTTGCATTGTTGTACGACGAACTGATGAATGATGTCCCTTATGATAAATGGGTAGAATTCACAGAGGAAAGCCTGCAGCAGGCAGATATGAAAGAGGCAAAAATTCTTGATGTAGCATGCGGTACGGGTAATGTAACCCTTCCGCTTGTGCAAAAGGGTTACGATTTAATAGGTGTCGATCTTTCAGAAGAAATGTTAACAGTCGCTCAGCAAAAACTAGGAGGAGAGGGATACTTTATTCCTTTTTACCAACAAGACATGCGAGAGCTTGATGTTCCAGGTGAGTTTGACTGTGTCACTATCTTTTGTGATTCATTAAATTATGTATTGCAAGAAGATGGAGTACAAGAAACATTTAGAAGAGTGTTTCACCATTTGCGTCAAGATGGTTTGTTTTTATTTGATGTACATTCTTTATATAAAATACATCATGTATTTCAAAATGAAACGTATACAGTGAATGGAGAAGAAATATCTCTTATTTGGAATTGCTTCCCTGGTGAAGAATCAAATAGTGTAGAGCATGATTTGACATTCTTTGTTCAAGATCCGGAAGAAGATGTGTACCATCGGTTTGACGAATGTCACGTGCAACGTGCATATCAAGTGGAAGAGTTAACGAAATGGCTTGAAGAAGCAGGTTTTACAGTTCTTCGTGTAACAGGTGATTTTGAGCGACTTGAAGTTACAGAACAAACAGAGCGTATTTTCTTCATGGCGAAGAAAAACGGATAAAACAAATAAAACAAATAAAACAAAAGCAACCGAGAAGGTTGCTTTTGTTTTATAAAGAAGATGTATTTTTAGTTCTAGCATAATCTGAAGATCGTATGCGTAAAGTGTGGGAATAGTAGTTGAAGTGAAAATGTATTGTAAAAAAGTAAGTATTTATAAAAAGGATTTGGAATGAAAATGACGTATTTATTATGTGTGTTTATTGAATTGCTGATCAACGCATTCTAAATCTTCATCAAATTTTTCATGTGTTCGCTCGATTAACTTATGGAACATATCTCCAACGTGTTCTTCTAAAACCCGAATGCCTTCCCCGGTAACGCCGCCTTTCACGCAAACCTTTTCTTGTAAGGTAGGTAATGTGAAGATTTCTTTTTCAAGTAATTTCCCCATCCCCACGACCATTTCACTTACTAAAGTAGTAGCCTCTTCGTGTGTAATATTTGTTTTATCTACAGCAGCGTTAATGAAGCATTGTAGTAAATAACTAAAGAAAGCAGGACCGCAACTTGCTATATCAGATGAAACACGTGTTATATCTTCTTCTATTACAAGAGGTGTAGAAATATTTTTGAATAGACGAAGTAGTTTTTGTTGCCATTCTTCAGAGCAATTATTTCCAAATGTAAATAGTGAGGCGCCAGAGAGGGCGCGATTTGTGATACTTGGAATGATACGTGCGACGTGGCACGGTACGAGAGTCTCTAATTGTGATGGAGATATTGGACTTGTAATAGAAACTAAGCACGTTTCATCAGAAAAATGTTCAGCGTATTTTTTTAGGATAGGGTATATATCTATCGGCTTAACGCAAATAAAAATAAGTTGTGATTGTTCGATTACTTCCGGGATTGTTTTTGCTATATGAACAGAAGGGTATTTTTCTTTTATATGATATGCTTTGGCAGGCGTCCGATTAATGATTGTAAGGCACGAAGGTTTGACAGCACGGGTTTCTAAAAATGCATCGATTAGTATATTCCCCATGTTTCCTGTCCCTATAATTCCTATGTTCAAAGTTTCATCCCTCCTTCGTAACAGCTTTCTCCTAAACAATATGAATGATGTTATAAATTTATGATTAGAGGTGTAAAATGATGTGGGATTTTCCGAAAAAGTGGTTAGGTTTAGTAGCTATTATTGGAACTTTACTTTTTCTTGTTTTTTGGAAAACGAATCAGAGTGTAGAACGAACGCCTATTACAATGAATGTGCAAGAGAAGGAGATAGAAAAAAAGGGTAAACCGAAAATATCGGATACAAAGGAACAGAAAAGAACAATTATAATTGATGTGAAAGGAGCGGTTAATAAAGAAGGGGTATATGAAATGAAGGAAGGAGATCGCGTAAAGGATGCGGTTCAAAAGGCTGGTGGTTTTTTATCAGAAGTAGATATGAAAAAAGTGAATTTAGCACAAATTGTACAAGATCAAATGCTTCTTTATATACCGAGTAAAAATGAGCCAGAACAAGGGATGTTTACTTCTTCTAAGGAAGATGGCAAGATTCGAATAAATACAGCAGCGAAAGAGCAATTGGAAAAAATTACAGGGATTGGCTCTCGAAAGGCAGAAAGTATTTTGAAATATCGAGAAGAGCATGGTCCGTTTCAGAAAATAGAAGATTTATTAGAGATTGATGGGATTGGTGCGAAGTCTCTTGAAAAGATAAAAGATCAAATTATTATTCCGTAAAAGATTGACGAAGTTTTTCTTCTTTCGCTACACTACAAGTAGACAAAAAAGTAGGTGAAAAATATGGAACGAATTTCATGGGATCAATATTTTATGACGCAAAGCCATCTACTATCGTTACGTAGTACATGTACAAGGCTTGCGGTAGGAGCGACAATCGTTCGCGATAAACGAATTATTGCTGGTGGATATAATGGTTCGATTAAAGGTGGCGTACATTGTATAGATGATGGTTGTTACGTAATCGATAATCATTGTGTTCGGACAATTCATGCCGAAATGAATGCTTTATTACAATGTGCCAAGTTTGGTGCGAAAACAGAGGAAGCAGAAATTTACGTTACGCATTTCCCTTGTTTACAATGTTGTAAGGCAATTATTCAAAGTGGTATTACAGCGGTTTATTATGCGCAGGATTATAAAAATCATCCATACGCCATAGAGTTATTTGAACAAGCGAATGTAACAGTGAAGCACGTTCCGCTAGAATATGATATCGCTGCATTAGAGGAGCAAAAACGTTATACGGAGTTAAAAGAATTATTTGCGTCTTTAGAAAAAGATAATTTATCAATGGAAGAATTACAGCATGTATTCACGAAAGCAAAAATGATGCTATAAGGAGTGAGTATAAGTTGCAGGAACAATGGGGGTATGTTGCAATCTCGTTTATAATAGGGATTGCAATTGCCTTTTCCTCGTCACTTTTATTGATAGTTTTTTGCCTCTTTTTAAATGTTTTCTTCTGTTTATATCGCACTTCGCGTAAAACCTTCTTTTTTTGCATTGTAGCGTGCTTTAGTGGCGCTATATACACTTCCTATGTTCAAGGGTGGAATAAGTCTCTAGGAGAGTCCTATGGAGTTACAAGAGGGGTTATACAAAATACACCGCTTGTTAATGGAGATCGCCTATCTTTTCAGTTTGAAGATCACAATAAAAATATAGTGCAGTTAAGTTATAGAATAAAATCAGCCTTGGAAAAGGAAAAAATGCAACAATTATACGCAGGGATATCATGTGTATTCGAGGGTGAGAGGAAAGAACCGCAAACAGCTCGGAATTTTCATGGTTTTAATTACCGTGATTATTTATACAAGCAACATATTCATTTCACATTTGAGGCTACATATATTTCTGAATGCTATAAAACATCACTGTCGCTCATGCAACGGATTCTCCTTTTGAGGCAACAAGTAATCTCGAAAGTTACAGAGATGTTTCCAGAGCAATCAGGTGCTTTTATGAATGCGTTACTATTTGGTGATAGACAACAAATGACGTTTGAAGTGGAAGAGCAATATCAACAGTTTGGTCTTGTACATTTGTTAGCAATTTCAGGTTCGCACATTGTATTGTTAATGGTGATAGTATATTTTATTTTGCTAAGAAGTGGTGCGACGAGGGAGGTAGCAACAATTTGCCTTATCATTTGCATTCCTTTGTATATGGTTTTAGCAGGGGCGTCACCCTCTGTTGTAAGGGCTTCTATAGCAGGAGTTTTGACGTTGATTGCTTTTATGTGCTCGATTCGTTTATCTAGTTTAGATGCTTTAAGTGTAACAGCTATATGTATGCTTATATATGACCCTTATCTTGTTTTTAATATTGGATTTCAGTTTTCTTTTGTAGGTAGCTTCGCTTTACTTTTGTCTGCTCCGTTATTGTTAGTGAGTAGCAACGGAGTAATCCGAAATTCTATTTATATTTCTATCATTTCACAGCTCGTTAGTACTCCGATTTTGTTATATCACTTTGGTTATTTTTCTCCATATAGCATTTTCCTCAATCTTTTATACGTTCCGTTTTTATCTATCATTGTATTACCATGTAGCATTATTATTTTACTGTGTATGCCAATTGTCCCGTTTCTCGCAAAAGGATTTGCGGATGTGTTATCAATAGGCTTGAGTATGTCTAATGTTTTTCTAAGTTATTGTGAAAGTTTACCATTTAACCAGCTTATTTTCGGGAAAACGTCCTTCAATCTTGTAGCTGTATATTGCGCGAGTATTGTCAGTATATTGATGGTTTGGGAAAGGAGAGCGCCGAAAAAAATGGTTTGTATAGTTGTGAGTATATTTCTTTTTATTAGCACGTGTCATTATGTATATCCATATTTTAGAGGAAGTGGAAGTGTAACATTTATTGATGTTGGACAAGGTGATGCAATATTAATTCGCCTTCCGTATGATAAAGGGGTTTATCTTATTGATACAGGTGGAACGCTTCGTGTCAATAAGGAAGAGTGGCAACAAAAAAAGCATGAATTTTCTGTTGGAAATGATGTTTTAATACCCTATTTACAAAAAGAAGGTATTAAAACAATTGATAAATTAATCGTAACGCATGGAGATGCAGATCATATAGGTGCTGCGCAAGAATTATTATCATATATACCTGTAAAAGAAGTTGTGTTTGGCCGGAAGGGAAAAGATGCAGTATTAGAAAAAGTAGTAAAGAAACAGGCATTAGAAAAGGAAATAAAAATAACTGAAGTGGGGGAAGGGGAAAGTTGGAGTGTAAATGAAGCTGAATTTTTCGTTTTAGCTCCAAAAGGAAAGGAAAAAAGTGAAAATAATGCTTCAATTGTAATATGGGCAAAATTTGGAGGATTGACGTGGCTATTTACAGGCGATTTAGAAGAAGAAGGAGAGCAGTTTTTAGTATCTGCGTATCCAGATTTGCGAGTAGATGTTTTAAAAGTTGCTCATCATGGAAGTAACACGTCATCTATAGAGTCTTTTTTGAACGTTATACAGCCCCGTGTAGCGATTATATCTGTTGGTAAGCAGAATAGATATGGACACCCGCATAAAGAAGTGATAGAGCGTTTGGAGAAGATGGGGAGTGCGATATGGCGCACGGACAAGCAAGGTGCTATTTCCTATGTTTTTAAAGGGGAAAATGGAACCTTTCAAAGTAAAATCACATACGATAAGACATATGATAGGTGAAAAAGAGAAGACTGCCATGAAGTGGCAGCCTTTAAGAACCGATAAATTTAATAACAGTTGCAATGATGAAAAGTGTTGCGAAAAAACCAAATGAGACGATAAATCCTACCCCTGAATCAATAGCGTCATTGCGTTTACTTTGAACGTTTTGTTCAAAATCATTCATTTAGAATCCCTCCCCAACATTCCACTTTAGTATAAAATATTGTCAGAAAAAAATCTACAATTTCCATATGAAGAGAAAATGAGCTTTTTTGCTACTTTTAGATCATGAAGTAACGTGGGTTTTTTGTTTCCAAGCATGTTAACAGTTGGCACTTATACTCGAATTTTTATTGTGAATAATAAAGGGAAGGTGATTACCGCACACCAATAAGAAACCCGGGGCTTATTGCGTGGCGTTTAATATAAATAAAGGGACGGGTTATAAAGCCTGTTCCTTTGTACTTGTAAAACAAAAGCTAGGGCATTAGTATAAATATATATTGCCAAGTTAGGGAGTAGGAAAAAGTATGAGTGATATACATAAAAAAATTAAAAAGAAACAGTTTGCTTCGTTATATTTACTATATGGAACGGAAGCTTTTTTTATAAATGAAACGATAAAGCTTATTACGACAGAAGCACTTGAAGAAGAAGATCGAGAGTTTAATGTTGTGACATACGATTTGGAAGAAGCATATTTAGAAGATGTGGTTGAGGATGCGCGTACGCTTCCTTTCTTTGGAGAACGGAAAGTACTGTTAATAAAATCACCGCTATTTCTGACTTCGCAAAAAGAAAAGTTAGAGCAAAATATAAAAATTTTAGAAGAATACATTGGTGAACCTTCTCCATTTTCTATTCTTGTTTTTGTTGCGCCTTACGAAAAACTTGATGAGCGAAAAAAAATTACAAAACTATTAAAGAAAACAGCAGATGTAGTAGAAGCGAATGCGATGCAAGTGCAGGATGTTCAGAAGTGGATTATTGCTCGTGCAGATGAAGTGCATGTGCACATTGATAACGCGGCTGTTAGTTTGTTGCTAGAGCTTGTGGGAAGTAATGTAACGATGTTGGCGAAGGAAATGGACAAGTTAACGTTATACGTTGGTATGGGCGGAGAGATTACGACGAAACTTGTTGCAGAGCTTGTGCCAAAATCAGTTGAGCAAAATGTATTTGCTTTGACAGAAAAAGTGGTGAAAAAAGATATTGCAGGTGCAATGCAAATTTTGGATGGATTATTTACGCAGCAGGAAGAACCGATTAAATTGCTTGCGTTATTAGTGAGTCAATTCCGTTTGTTGTATCAAGTGAAAGAGTTACAGCAACGTGGTTATGGGCAAAATCAAATTGCATCTCATATTGGTGTACATCCGTATCGTGTAAAATTGGCGATGAATCAAACGAAATTTTTCTCTTTTGAAGAATTAAAAAAAGTGATTATAGAATTAGCGGAAGCTGATTATAGTATGAAGACGGGAAAGATGGATAAGAAACTTGTGCTCGAGTTTTTCTTAATGCGATTAAATCATATGTGATGACACAAAAAAGTTCATGTACCTAGTGCATGAACTTTTTTTGTATATAAAAAAACGATCCAAATGGATCGTTTTTTAAACGCCTTACGCGTTTACTTGTTTCGCTAAGCGAGATTTTTGACGAGATGCAGCGTTTTGGTGGATAAGACCTTTACGTGCTGCTTTGTCAAGTTTTTTAGAAGCAGTTTTGAAAGCTTCTTTAGCATTTTCAAGATCGTTATTAGTAACTAAAGCTTCTACAGTTTTAACAGCAGAACGCATGTCAGACTTGATAGAAGCGTTATGTGCACGACGCTCTTCGCTAAGTTTAGCGCGTTTGATAGCAGATTTGATGTTTGCCATACTTTTCACCTCCCTGGTGCAATCGAATGACTCGATTCTTACATAGAACAAGTGATATTCTATCAAACGGTGAAGAGAATTGCAATAGTATATCCATGAAATTTCACGTAAAGGAAAGAATGACCTTATATAACTTTGGGAAATCTAACGATATTTACTATGAATTACGGAGGAGATACGATGAAAGAACCATTGGATTTAAGTAAATATAGCGTTAGAACTGACCTTGCTGTAGAAGCTCATCAAATGTTGCAAGAAAGCCAAGAAGAACAAAAAGGGGTACAGGGGGTAATTGTAAAAGAGAGGGAAGAAGAAGGTACTATAATTACAAAAGTAACAATTGATGAAGCTGCCTCTGAAGCGATGGGTAAAAAACCTGGAAATTATTTAACGCTTGAAGTACAAGGTATACGTCAGCAAGATACAGAACTTCAACAAAAAGTGGAGCGTATTTTTGCAAAAGAATTTTCTTATTTCTTAGAAGAGGTTGGTGTTACAAAAGAAGCGAGCTGTTTAATTGTAGGCCTTGGGAATTGGAATGTAACACCGGATGCTCTTGGGCCAATAGTTGTAGAAAATGTATTAGTAACGAGACATTTGTTTCAATTGCAGCCTGAAAGTGTAGAAGAAGGATTCAGGCCTGTTAGTGCAATTCGGCCGGGGGTAATGGGGATTACAGGCATCGAAACGAGCGATGTTATTTATGGGATTATTGAGAAGACAAATCCAGACTTTGTAATTGCGGTTGACGCATTAGCTGCCCGTTCTATTGAACGAGTAAATAGCACGATACAAATTTCTGATACTGGAATCCATCCTGGATCAGGGGTTGGGAATAAACGTAAGGAACTAAGTAAAGAGACATTAGGTATCCCTGTTATCGCAATTGGTGTTCCGACTGTGGTCGATGCCGTTTCGATTACAAGTGATACAATTGATTTTATTTTGAAACATTTTGGTCGAGAGATGAAAGAAGGAAACAAACCTTCAAGATCTTTGTTACCAGCGGGATTTTCATTTGGAGAAAAGAAAAAATTAACAGAAGAAGATATGCCAGATGAAAAGAGCCGAAATATGTTTTTAGGTGCTGTTGGTACGTTAGAAGAAGAAGAAAAAAGAAGGTTGATTTATGAAGTGCTATCGCCTCTTGGTCATAACTTAATGGTGACCCCAAAAGAAGTAGATACTTTTATTGAGGATATGGCGAATGTAATAGCGAGTGGTTTAAATGCAGCGCTGCATCATCAAATTGATCAAGATAATACGGGAGCGTATACACATTGAGGGAGAAAGATGATAATAGTTTGAGTCGTTTTGCGCTTTTGTGTATATGTAGTGTAGCTTTATGTTTACTTATGATGATAGCAGGAGTGTCACTTGCTAATCATGGTTTGAAAAGTATGAAAGGTTATCGGCAATTGTCGTATGAACAAATAGCTCATATGACAGGGACAGAGAGTACAGGTGCTGAATCAGAAATTTTGGGTAGTTCGTTTTCAGCTTCAGAAAAACAACAACAATTAGAACGTTTAAGAAGTTTTAATGTTGTAGAAGGAATTGGGATGGCGGTAGCAAGTGTAGCTTATGAAATGACGAAGTTCGGAACGGATATAGTTGTTGGGAAAATAAAGGGGATTTTTAGCTAAGAGTAGCATGGGAGATGGTTGTTTTACTGATTTGTAAGACAACCGTTTTAAAATTTGAAAAGGGTTTGTCTCTTATGGTTTATTCGCATAAGATATAGATAGAATGATTTGTATCGTAAGCAGCACGAGTTTTCATTGAATCTTTGTTGCTCTATTGATATAATCAGTGCTAGTGTATATTGGCGAGACTATTAGGAGTTGAGAACATAGATGAACAAAGAAGAAAGAGCAAAAAGACAGTCCAAAATTCGTAATTTCTCTATTATTGCTCATATTGACCACGGAAAATCAACGTTAGCAGACCGTATTTTAGAGAAAACAAATGCGTTAACACAACGCGAAATGAAAGCTCAGTTGCTTGACTCTATGGATTTAGAGCGTGAGCGTGGTATTACAATCAAATTAAACGCAGTTCAATTAAACTATAAAGCAAAAGATGGTGAAGAGTATATTCTTCATTTAATTGATACACCAGGACACGTCGACTTTACGTACGAAGTATCTCGTAGTTTAGCGGCTTGTGAAGGCGCGATTCTTGTAGTAGATGCAGCGCAAGGTATTGAAGCTCAAACGTTAGCGAACGTATACTTAGCGCTCGATAACAACTTAGAAATTTTACCAGTTATCAATAAAATCGACTTACCAAGTGCGGATCCAGAACGTGTACGTCAAGAGGTAGAAGATGTAATTGGTTTAGATGCATCAGAAGCGGTACTTGCTTCTGCGAAAGCTGGAATTGGTATTGAAGAAATTTTAGAACAAATTGTTGAAAAAGTACCAGCTCCGGCAGGTGATTCAGAAGAGCCGTTACAATGTATGATTTTCGACTCTTTATATGATCCGTACCGTGGTGTAATTGCTTATATCCGTGTTGTAAATGGAACGGTAAAAGTTGGCGATAAAGTACGTATGATGGCAACGGGTAAAGAATTTGAAGTAACAGAAGTAGGTGTATTTACACCGAAAACTACGCAACGTGACGAGTTAACAGTAGGTGATGTAGGTTTCTTAGCAGCATCTATTAAAAACGTAGGTGATACACGTGTTGGTGATACGATTACACATGCGAAACGTCCAGCTGCAGAGGCGTTACCAGGTTACCGTAAATTAAACCCGATGGTATTCTGTGGGCTGTATCCAATTGATTCTGCTCGTTATAACGATTTACGTGATGCGTTGGAAAAATTAGAGTTAAACGATTCTGCTCTTGAGTTTGAACCAGAAACATCTCAAGCGTTAGGATTTGGTTTCCGTTGTGGATTCTTAGGACTTCTTCACATGGAAATCATTCAAGAACGTATTGAACGTGAATTTAAGATTGACTTAATTACAACAGCGCCAAGCGTTATTTATAAAGTTTATTTAACAAACGGTGAAGATGTTATTGTTGATAATCCATCTAATATGCCAGATCCACAGTCTATCGATCGTGTAGAAGAGCCGTTTGTGAAGGCTTCAATTATGGTTCCGAATGACTATGTTGGAGCTGTAATGGAAATTTGCCAAGGTAAACGTGGAACGTTTATTGATATGCAATATTTAGATGAAACGCGTGTTACATTAACATATGAAATCCCGTTATCAGAAATCGTATATGACTTCTTCGATCAATTGAAATCAAATACGAAAGGGTATGCATCATTTGACTACGAGTTAATTGGTTATAAACCATCTAAACTTGTGAAAATGGATATTCTTTTAAATAATGAACAAGTGGATGCTTTATCATTTATCGTACACCGTGATTCAGCGTATGACCGTGGTAAAGTAATTGTAGAGAAATTAAAAGAATTAATTCCGAGACAACAGTTCGAAGTACCAATTCAGGCGACTATCGGAAATAAAGTTGTAGCACGTTCTACAATTAAGGCGATGCGTAAAAACGTACTTGCAAAATGTTACGGCGGTGACATTTCTCGTAAGCGTAAACTTCTTGATAAGCAAAAAGAAGGTAAAAAACGTATGAAGTCTGTTGGTTCTGTAGAAGTGCCACAAGAGGCATTCATGGCTGTACTGAAAATGGATGACAACTAATATTTGAAATAAAAAAGAAGTCGTTTGTGCGGCTTCTTTTTTCTGTATAATTACTTTTTAGACATCTGAGCAGCTCTCATTTACAATAATGAGAGAGCTTTTTAGTTCATATAGAGTTAGGAGATTGTTAATGTCCGAAAATATTCGAAAAGATATTCAAGATAAAATACAAAATGGCAATTTTAATTGTGAAAAGGAATTGACGCTTTCTATTATTAGTGGAAAGTGGAAAGTTGTGATACTGTGGCATCTTGGTGTGGAAGGGCCTCATCGTTTTAGTGAATTACAACGGTTATTCCCAAGCATTTCTCATAAAGTTTTGTCGAACCAATTAAAAGAGTTAATGGAAGATGGGATTGTTGATCGAACAGTATATCCCGAAATTCCTCCTCGTGTTGAGTATTATATGACGGAACTAGGCATGTCACTTTTACCGATCGTTGAAATGATGTATGATTGGGGAAAAATGCGAATGGAACAAATTCGTAATACGTTAGAGAAGTAGAGAATCCTCCGGAGTGCGGAGGTTTTCTTTTTAGAAAGGTAGGAGTTATATTTGGTACAAGCTGCATATATTCATATTCCGTTTTGTCAGCACATTTGTCACTATTGTGATTTTAATAAAGTGTTTATTGAACGCCAACCGGTTGATCAATATTTAGATTATTTAGAGAAGGAAATAATAAATACGGTTCAAAAAGTTCCGTTTAATAGTATGAAAACGATTTTTGTGGGCGGTGGAACTCCGACAGCGTTAAATATGGAACAGACAAAAAAATTACTCGAGATTATTAATCGTCATTTGCGTCCGTTTGCTCCGAATTGTGAATTGACATTTGAAGCGAATCCAGGAGATCTACCGAAAGAGAAGTTGAATGTACTACTAGAAGGTGGAGTGAATCGAATTAGTTTTGGTGTGCAAACGTTCCGTGATGAACTGCTTGAGAAAATCGGGCGCAAGCATACGAGGGAAGATGCATTCCTAGCAATTCGAGAAGCTCAGGAAGTAGGCTTTAAAAATATTAATGTAGATATTATTTATGCTTTGCCAGGACAAACGATAGAAGATGTGAAGGAAACATTAGACATTGCTTTTACGCTTGGTGTACAACATTTCTCGGCATATTCATTAATTGTGGAACCTAAAACAGTGTTTTATAACTTAATGAATAAAGGGAAATTGCGTCTTCCGGGTGAAGACCATGAAGCTAAAATGTATGAAATGGTAATGGATGAAATGGAGAAACACGGTTATAACCAGTATGAAATTAGTAATTTCTCAAAAGGTGACAATAAAAGTAGACATAATCTCACATACTGGAATAATGAAGAGTATTATGGCTTTGGAGCTGGAGCTCATAGTTATGTGAATGGGGAACGTATTCAAAATGTAGGTCCGCTGAAGCAATATTTTAATAAAATTGATGAAACAGGATTTCCGTATTTAGATGTTCATAAGGTGACGGAGAAAGAAAGAATGGAAGAAGAACTGTTCTTAGGACTTCGAAAAACAAAAGGTGTTTCTAAAACGGCATTCCGCAATAAATTTAATGTGGAGATGGATCAAGTTTTCGAAAAGCAGTTACAAAGCAATCAAGAACAAGGATTACTTGAAGAGGAAAATGGACATGTGCGTTTAACGCGAAAAGGAAAATTATTAGGGAATGAAGTATTCCAATCATTTTTGATTGACTAATTAAATGTTCCATAGGCGTGAAAAAGTTTCATTATTTCGTGACGTTTCCGTTGACAATTGAATGTCAATTTTGGTAAGTTATTAATAGATTTAGCACTCAAAGACAAAGAGTGCTAACAGAGGTGATGATGAGATGCTTACGGAACGTCAGCTCTTAATTTTACAAACAATTATTGATGACTTTATTGGATCAGCGCAGCCTGTTGGGTCTAGAACGTTGGCTAAAAAAGATGAAATTACATTTAGTTCAGCTACTATTCGAAATGAAATGGCGGACTTAGAAGAATTAGGTTTTATTGAAAAAACGCACAGTTCTTCTGGACGTGTTCCTTCTGAGAAAGGTTACCGATTTTATGTAGACCATCTTTTAGCGCCGCAAAACTTACCGAACGCTGAAATTGTACAAATTAAAGATTTATTTGCTGAAAGAATTTTTGAAGCGGAAAAAATTGCACAGCAATCTGCTCAAATTTTATCAGAACTTACGAATTATACGGCCATTGTTCTTGGACCGAAGTTAAGTACAAATAAACTTAAAAATGTACAAATTGTGCCGCTTGATCGTCAAACTGCAGTCGCTATTATTGTAACTGATACAGGGCATGTACAAAGTAAAACGATTACCGTTCCGGAATCTGTTGATTTATCAGATTTAGAAAAAATGGTTAATGTTTTAAATGAAAAGCTATCTGGCGTACCGATGGAAGAACTTCATAATAAAATCTTTAAGGAGATTGTTACAGTTTTACGTGGGTATGTTCATAATTACGATAGTGCAATAAAAATGTTAGATGGTACATTTCAAGTTCCGTTATCGGAAAAGATATACTTTGGAGGAAAAGCAAATATGCTTTCGCAGCCAGAGTTCCATGACATTCAAAAGGTTAGATCTTTGCTTACCATGATTGATAATGAAGCCGAATTTTATGACATTTTGCGTCATAAACAAGTCGGGATTCAAGTGAAAATTGGTAGGGAAAACACTTCGACGGCTATGGAGGATTGCAGTTTAATTTCTGCAACATATTCGATCGGCGAAGAGCAACTTGGAACAATTGCTATTTTAGGTCCTACGAGAATGCAATATTCTCGTGTAATTAGTTTGTTACAGTTATTTACGAGACAATTTACTGATGGACTTAAAAAGTAAATGAGAGTAATACATTCGCTCAAGTGATGAAATTTTCATTGCTGTGTGTAATATATAATGCTTAGGTAATCATGCTATGCATGATACCTAATACCTTTTAAGGAGGTGAATATTGTGGAAGAGCGTAACGAACAAGTGGTAGAAGAAGTAAAAGAAGCGCAAGTTGAAGAAGCTGTCACGCCAGAAAACAGTGAAGAAACTGTAGAAGAAAAAAGTGAGGCTGCTCTTTTACAAGAAAAAGTAGATGAGTTACAAGCGAAACTAACGGAAACGGAAGGTCGCACATTACGTCTACAAGCTGATTTTGAAAATTATAAGCGCCGTGTCCAAATGGATAAACAGGCTGCTGAAAAATATAGAGCACAAAGTCTAGTTTCAGACATCTTGCCAGCTCTTGATAATTTTGAAAGAGCAATGCAAGTGGAAGCGACTGATGAGCAAACGAAATCCTTGTTACAAGGCATGGAAATGGTGCATCGTCAATTGTTAGAAGCGCTGACTAAAGAAGGTGTGGAAGTGATTGAAGCTGTTGGTAAACAGTTTGATCCTAATGAACACCAAGCTATTATGCAAGTGGAAGATAGTGAATTTGAATCAAACGCGGTTGTGGAAGAATTCCAAAAAGGTTATAAATTAAAAGACCGTGTGATTCGCCCATCAATGGTAAAAGTAAATCAATAATTTACATAAAACTAGGAGGATTCGCCATGAGTAAAATTATCGGTATTGACTTAGGTACAACAAACTCTTGTGTAGCTGTTATGGAAGGTGGAGAACCAAAGGTTATCCCAAATCCAGAAGGAAACCGTACAACACCTTCTGTTGTAGCTTTCAAAAATGAAGAACGTCAAGTTGGGGAAGTTGCAAAGCGCCAAGCAATTACAAACCCAAATACAATCATGTCTGTTAAACGTCATATGGGTACAGACTACAAAGTAGAAGTTGAAGGTAAAGATTATACACCTCAAGAAATTTCTGCAATCATTTTACAAAACTTAAAAGCTTCTGCTGAAGCATACTTAGGTGAAACAGTAACGAAAGCTGTTATTACAGTACCTGCATACTTCAACGATGCAGAGCGTCAAGCAACGAAAGATGCTGGTCGTATCGCTGGTTTAGAAGTTGAGCGTATCATTAACGAGCCAACAGCAGCAGCACTTGCTTACGGTTTAGAAAAACAAGACGAAGAACAAAAAATCTTAGTATATGACTTAGGTGGCGGTACATTTGACGTATCTATCCTTGAGTTAGCAGACGGCACATTCGAAGTTATTTCAACTGCTGGTGACAACCGTCTTGGTGGCGATGACTTTGACCAAGTTATCATCGATCACTTAGTAGCTGAGTTCAAAAAAGAAAATAACATTGATTTAAGCCAAGATAAAATGGCGCTTCAACGCTTGAAAGATGCAGCTGAAAAAGCGAAAAAAGATCTTTCTGGTGTAACACAAACTCAAATTTCATTACCATTCATTAGTGCTGGAGCTGCTGGTCCATTACACTTAGAATTAACGTTAACAAGAGCGAAATTCGAAGAGCTTTCAGCAGGTCTTGTTGAAAGAACATTAGAGCCAACTCGTCGTGCATTAAAAGACGCTGGTTTTGCTCCAAGCGAATTAGATAAAGTTATTCTTGTTGGTGGATCTACTCGTATCCCAGCTGTACAAGAAGCTATTAAACGTGAAACTGGTAAAGAGCCATATAAAGGTGTAAACCCTGATGAAGTTGTAGCATTAGGTGCTGCAGTTCAAGGTGGCGTACTTACTGGTGATGTAGAAGGCGTTCTATTATTAGACGTAACTCCACTTTCTTTAGGTATTGAAACTATGGGTGGCGTGTTCACGAAATTAATCGAGCGTAACACTACAATTCCAACAAGTAAGTCACAAGTATTCTCGACAGCTGCTGATAATCAACCAGCAGTAGACATTCACGTATTACAAGGTGAGCGTCCAATGTCAGCTGACAACAAAACGTTAGGTCGTTTCCAATTAACTGACCTTCCACCAGCACCACGTGGTATTCCACAAATCGAAGTAACATTCGATATTGATGCGAACGGTATCGTTAACGTACGTGCGAAAGACTTAGGAACAAGCAAAGAGCAAGCTATTACAATCCAATCTTCTTCAGGTCTTTCTGATGAAGAAGTAGAACGTATGGTACAAGAAGCGGAAGCAAATGCTGACGCTGACCAAAAACGTAAGGAAGAAGTTGAACTTCGTAACGAAGCTGACCAACTTGTATTCCAAACAGACAAAGTTGTAAAAGATTTAGAAGGTAAAGTAGATGCAGCTGAAGTTGCAAAAGCAACAGAAGCGAAAGAAGCATTACAAGCTGCAATTGAGAAAAACGAGCTTGAAGAAATTCGTGCGAAAAAAGATGCTTTACAAGAAATCGTACAACAATTAACTGTTAAATTATACGAGCAAGCTCAAGCAGCTGCTGGTCAAGCAGAAGGTGCGCAAGACGCTGGCACGAAGAAAGACAATGTAGTTGACGCTGAGTTTGAAGAAGTAAAAGAAGACAAGTAATTCAACTGTAAACATAATAAGTAAGATGACAAAAAGTCAAAGTCAAGCGTGCCTTGACTTTGGCTTTTTTCACGAATGAGAAGCGATGTGTGAGGATCTTAAGTTTTTCGCTTTGCATACTGTAAGTGAGGAAACTTTGTTGCAAAGCACTTTCTTTCGGTGTTAAAATTACGTTTATGTGAAAGATTCGGGGGTTGTAAATTTATGAGTAAACGAGACTATTATGAGGTCCTTGGACTTAGCAAGGGCGCTTCAACAGATGAAATAAAAAAAGCGTATCGTCGTTTGGCTAAAAAATACCATCCAGACGTAAGCAAAGAAGAAAATGCAATTGAAAAGTTTAAAGAAGTACAAGAAGCATACGAAGTGTTAAGTGATGATCAAAAGCGTGCGCAGTACGATCAATTTGGTCATGCTGGTGCAAATCAAGGATTCGGTGGATTTGGCGGCGGAGGAGACTTCGGCGGTGGCTTCGGTTTTGAAGATATATTTAGTTCTTTCTTTGGCGGTGGCGGCGGCAGACGTCGTGATCCAAATGCTCCGCGCCAAGGTGCTGACTTACAATATCAAGTCACTTTAGATTTTGAAGAAGCTATTTTTGGTAAGGAATTAAATGTGGAAATTCCAGTAGAAGATCCATGTGATACTTGTAAAGGTAGTGGAGCAAAACCAGGAACTTCAAAAGAAACATGTAAACATTGTTCAGGCTCTGGTCAAGTGAGTGTAGAACAAAACACACCGTTTGGTCGTATCGTAAACCGTCAAGCTTGTGGTCATTGTTCAGGAACTGGACAAATTATTAAAGAAAAATGTACGACATGTCACGGTTCAGGTAAAGTTCGTAAGCGTAAAAAAATCAATGTTAAAATTCCAGCAGGTATCGATAATGGTCAACAAATTCGTGTGTCTGGAAAAGGTGAAGCCGGCGTAAATGGCGGACCAGCAGGAGACTTATATGTTGTCGTTCATGTAAGAAATCATGAATTCTTCGAGCGTGAAGGAGATCACATTATTTGCGAAATGCCATTAACATTTGCGCAAATGGCGCTTGGTGATGAAGTGGAAGTTCCTACTGTTCATGGTAAAGTGAAGCTGAAAATTCCAGCAGGAACACAAACTGGAACAGAATTCCGCTTAAAAGGAAAAGGTGCTCCGAACGTACGTGGATACGGCCAAGGAGATCAATATGTAGTCGTTCGTGTTGTTGTACCGACGAAATTGACTTCACAGCAAAAAGATTTATTACGTGAATTTGCAGGACAAGAAGAGCAGGATGATAGTTTATTCGGAAAGCTTAAACGTGCTTTCAAAGGGGAATAATGGAAATAAAAAATGGAGTTGGTAAATTGTGAAATGGTCAGAAATTAGTATTCATACAACAGAAGAAGCAGTAGAAGCTGTCTCTCATATTTTACATGAAGCTGGTGCTAGCGGAGTTGCGATTGAGGATCCAGCGGAGTTAACGAAAGAGCGCGAGCAACAATATGGTGAAATTTATGCATTGAATCCAGATGAATATCCGGCGGAAGGTGTATTAATAAAAGCATATTTCCCGCAAACGGATTCTTTACATGAAACGATTGCAGGTGTAAAATCATCTATTGATGTGCTTCCATCTTACGACATTGAAATTGGTACTGGAAATATTACCGTTAACGAAGTCAATGAAGAAGATTGGGCTACTGCTTGGAAAAAATATTACCATCCAGTACAAATTTCTGATACATTCACAATCGTACCGACGTGGGAAGAATATACACCATCTTCTCCTGATGAAAAAATCATTGAATTAGACCCAGGTATGGCGTTTGGTACAGGAACTCATCCAACAACAACGATGTGTATTCGTGCTTTAGAAAAAACAGTACAGCCAGGTGATGCTATCATTGATGTAGGAACAGGTTCTGGTGTGCTTAGTATTGCAGCGGCAAAATTAGGTGCGTCTTCTGTTCAAGCATATGATTTAGATCCGGTTGCAGTTGAAAGTGCAGAAATGAATGTGCGTTTAAATAAAACAGATGATATCGTGTCTGTTGGGCAAAATAGTCTTTTAGAAGGTATTGAAGGTCCTGTTGATTTAATCGTAGCTAACTTATTAGCAGAAATTATTCTTTTATTCCCTGAAGATGCAGCGAGAGTTGTGAAGTCAGGTGGATTATTTATTACATCGGGCATTATTGCTGCGAAGGAAAAAGTAATTTCTGAGGCGTTAGAACAAGCTGGATTTACAATTGAAGAAGTGTTACGAATGGAAGATTGGGTAGCAATTATTGCACGAAATGCGTAATATAGATTTTAGTCTATAATGAAAAGGGGAGTCTCTCACTATAAGGTGAGGGACTTGCCGTTTGTTATATGAAAAATGATAATGTTTCGTTCTTTTCGTAAGTGTTGACTTACGAAAGGAACGAAACTCTACTAAGGTGATTATATGCAACGTTATTTTGTAGAAGAAAAACATGTAAGTGAAGCAAAAATTCGCATTGTAGGTGATGATGTACATCACATTGCGAGAGTAATGCGTATGACAGCTGGCGATCAAATTTATTGCTGTGTAAACGGAAAAACAGCAGTATGTTCAATTGATGAAATTACCAGTGAATTTATTAATACGGCTATTGTAGAATGGGTAGAGGCGTCAAGTGAACTTCCTGTTTTCGTGACGATTGCAAGTGGACTGCCAAAAGGAGACAAGCTAGAGTTGATTTTTCAAAAAGGAACTGAGCTTGGGGCAGCTGCATTCTTACCATTTCAAGCATCTCGCTCTATCGTAAAATGGGATGCGAAAAAAGCTGATAAAAAAGTTGAGCGTTTAAGAAAAATTGTGAAAGAAGCTGCGGAACAATCACATAGAAGTGAAATTCCGGAAGTACATGCTCCGGCATCATTTAAGCAACTGCTTACGATGAGTGGTGAGTATGATGTTTGTCTTGTTGCTTACGAAGAGGAAGCGAAACAAGGCGAGAAATCTAATTTTGCGAAAGCTTTAACGACAATGAAACCAGGTCAAAAGCTATTGATTGTATTTGGCCCAGAAGGCGGTTTAGCTGAGGAAGAGATTACAGCGCTTCGTGAACATAAATTTGTACCATGTAGTTTAGGACCAAGAATTTTAAGAACAGAAACGGCGCCGTTATACGCGTTAAGTGCTGCTTCGTATCATTTTGAATTGATGGGGTGATGATCAATGTCAACTGTTGCGTTCCATACGTTAGGTTGTAAAGTAAACCACTATGAAACAGAAGCCATTTGGCAATTGTTTAAACAAGGTGGTTATGAAAGAACAGAATATGAAAAGAAAGCTGATGTATATGTTATTAACACATGTACAGTAACGAATACTGGGGACAAAAAAAGCCGTCAAGTAATCAGACGTGCTGTGCGTCAAAATCCAGATGCAGTTATTTGCGTAACGGGATGTTATGCACAAACATCTCCAGCTGAAATTATGGCGATTCCAGGTGTAGATATTGTAGTTGGTACACAGGATCGTGAAAAGATGTTAGGTTACATCGAAGAATTCCGTAAAGAGCGTCAACCGATTAATGCTGTCCGCAATATTATGAAAACACGTGTGTACGAAGAACTTGATGTACCTTATTTCACGGATCGTACACGTGCGTCTTTAAAAATACAAGAGGGTTGTAATAACTTCTGTACATTCTGTATCATTCCTTGGGCGCGTGGTTTAATGCGTTCTCGTGATGGAAAAGAGGTTATTAAACAAGCACAACAATTAGTGGATGCAGGCTATAAAGAAATCGTATTAACGGGTATTCATACAGGTGGATACGGCGAAGATATAAAAGATTATAACTTAGCTGGATTACTTCGTGATATGGAAGCGGAAGTAGGCGGATTAAAACGTCTTCGTATTTCTTCTATTGAAGCGAGTCAAATTTCAGATGAAGTAATTGAAGTGTTAGATAAATCTGAAGTAGTTGTACGTCACTTGCATATTCCGTTGCAATCTGGTTCTAATACTGTATTAAAACGTATGCGTCGTAAATATACGATGGAATTCTTCCAAGAGCGTTTAGATCGTTTGAAAGAAGCGTTACCAGGCCTTGCGATTACATCTGACGTAATCGTTGGTTTCCCAGGTGAAACAGAAGAAGAATTCATGGAAACATACAATTTCATTAAAGAGAACCGCTTCTCTGAGTTACACGTGTTCCCTTATTCAAAACGTACAGGAACACCTGCAGCACGCATGGAAGATCAAGTTCCTGAAGATGTGAAGAACGATCGTGTTCATCGTTTAATTGAGCTATCTAATCAATTAGCGAAAGAATATGCATCAGCGTTTGAAGGTGAAGTGCTTGAAATCATTCCAGAAGAGCAATTTAAAGACGGCGACCGTGAAGGGTTATATGTAGGGTATACAGATAACTACTTGAAAATTGTATTTGAAGGATCAGAAGAATTAATTGGTAAGCTAGTGAAAGTGAAAATTACGAAAGCTGGCTATCCATATAACGAAGCGCAATTTGTTCGTGTTCTTGAAGATGATGTGAAAAAAGAATCAGCAAGCGCATAAAAAAGAGCGTGCAACCGGAAACGGTTTGCATGCTTTCTTTATTTGAAGCGGTTAAGTACTAGAAGGTGGAGAGGCGTTTCGTGCATCCCTGTATGAAAAAAGTTGAAATGATAAAAATATAGTTGTCTTCATGAAAGAAGGATACTAGCTATTTGTATAACTTTTGAAAAGGAAATGCTTCTATTCTTCTTTTATTCTGCCAAATAGTTGACCTGAAGTGATAAAATGTATTATAATCGTAAAAGACATGCTGAAGAAGTGTTTCTTTTTGCATGCTGAAGTTAGTATGTAAGTGTGATGTTTCGGAGGGAGGGAAAGAGAATGTCAAAAACAGTCGTTCGTAAAAACGAGTCTTTGGAGGATGCACTTCGCCGTTTTAAAAGATCGGTTTCTAAAACTGGTACACTTGCTGAAGCAAGAAAGCGCGAGTTTTATGAAAAACCAAGTGTAAAACGTAAGAAGAAATCTGAAGCGGCAAGAAAGCGTAAATTCTAAGAGAGGGTGTAAGTTATGAGTCTTCTCGGTCGTTTAAACGATGATATGAAACAAGCGATGAAGAATAAACAAAAAGAAAAATTAACCGTTATTCGTATGGTTAAGGCTGCTTTACAAAATGAAGGTATTAAACTGCAACATACTCTTACTGAAGAAGAGGAAGTAACAGTTTTAGCTCGTGAAGTAAAACAGTATAAGGACTCCCTCCTTGAATTTAAAAAAGCTGGTCGTGAAGACCTTGTTAATAAACTGCAAAGTGAAATTCAGATTTTAAGCGCATATTTGCCAGAGCAATTAACTGAAGAAGAACTAGTTGATGTAATCAAGCAAGTTATTTCTGAAGTTGGTGCGACTTCTAAAGCAGATATGGGTAAGGTGATGACTGCTGTTATGCCGAAAGTAAAAGGTAAAACAGACGGATCACTTGTGAATAAGTTGGTTATCCAGCTATTAGCATAAAAAAACGTCTCATTTCGTATGAGACGTTTTTTTATTGTTCTTATTAAGGAAAAACGCTATATTGCTTAAAAAGCGTTTCTGTAAGTGATAGAAACGCCTCTGGTATGTAAAAAAAGGTAACGGCCTTAGTTATGATTAATCCCACCATAAAAAAAGCTTTTTCGTTTTCTTAATTTCTTCGACTAACTCCTCAATGCTTTCTGTTCCTTGTTCCACTATATCTGGACAAAATTCATACATTTCTTGCGCGAAAGATTGCATGTAGGAAACGCGCTAAAAATGGCATCAACCCAGTCATGATCTGCACCGATTATGATAAAAGGATAGCGATCATTCCATTTTCTTAGTTTAAAAATAACATCTATATTGCTAACTTCGTAATTAACGCCATTTGTTTGTTGGATTGTAAGGATATCAAATTGGTCATTTCCTTGTGTAATTGCAATTCTACACTCACTCTTACTTCCTTGACTAAAACTTCTTTCGCAAATAAAAGCTAAGTATCCAAGTTTCTGAACCTCAGATTGAAGTTTTATAACTTGCTGTTCAGCATAATCCTCAAAGGTAACGAAAGAGACTCCGGCTATTTTAGATTTTGAATCAGTTGCATAAAAGGGGTGGATGCTGCTGTTAGTAGCTTGTTTTATAACATTCAAAATTTCTTGACTAAATCCAATTTCCTTTCGTATTTCTTCGCTTATTAATTCATTTTTTTGTTTTTTAATGAATCCTAATATTTTTTTGAAATTCATATAACAACCACCTATAAAATATTCTTACTTACACCGCAAAATTCAGAGTGGAGAAATTTCCTTTTTCGGATTTTATCTCATTTGTCTAATGAATGACAACTACTTATTCTATGGTCAGTATGTCACGTCCAGAACGAATTGTAACAGGTTTTTTCAAGTTTCCAACTTCTTGCTAGGCTCAATTTCTTAATTTAACTTGTACTGATATCCCCTGAGGGCGCATATTCTTGTATTAATACTTCTATTATTATGGGTAACATTCTCTGATCCATCATTGTCCTGATAAATATGATTTCATATAGCGACTGTTTTAATTAACATGAGATGAACTCTTACAGAATATAGTTATGTTAGTGAAGTCGTTATAACACGATAGGCACTTGTGAAGAAATACATATATATGGGATGAGGAGGGGGTCTTTCGAGATGAAGAAATTAGAACAAATGAAAAATTGGTTAACAAAACAAGTAGACCTACCAGTGGATGTATTAATGGATCTGCCTCGGATTACTCTTGTTGGGCAAATACATATTTATATAGAAAATCATCGGGGGCTATTAGTGTTTTCAGATAAAGAAGTGCGATTGCTTTTAAAACATGGTCAATTACTAATTAAAGGACAATCCTTTGTTATTAAAACGATTCTTCCAGAAGAGCTTTTGCTCGAAGGGATAATTGAGCAAGTAACATTTTTAGAAAATGAAAAAAAAGGTGATTGAAGTGAAACTTCCATTTGTGAAGTTTTTCTTCTTTATCCTGTAAAAGTTTCGTTGATAGAGACTGATTACAGTTTTAATTTGTTTCATTTTAGTACGAGCTATTTTAATGCTTCAAATAAAAAGTAGTATATCTACTTTTAGAAAGGCAGTGAAGGTGGTAAATGAAAAATAAATGGTTTATAAAGTGGCTTGGATATGTAAAAGTGCGGATTGAAGGTAGAGGAGCGGAACGGTTTGTTAATGAATGTGTACGGAGGAATTTGTTAGTTTGGGATGTTAAGAAAATAGCTGATGAAACGTTAGTTTTTTGTATGTTGTTACGCGATGTGAAAAAAATAAAACCAATTTATAGAAAAAATGAATGTAAATTATATTTTATTGGACGTTATGGTTTTCCTTTTTGGAATAAGCGTTTAATTAAAAATAGTGGATTTTTAATTGGGTTTTTAATTTTCTTTTTTGGCGTGATTGCAATGTCAAATATGGTTTGGAAAATTGAAATTACAGGAGCAAAACCCGAAACAGAATATATATTGATGAAAGAATTGGATAAAATGGGTATTAAAAAAGGGAAACTACAATTTCAAATGCCGAATGTAGAAGATGTACAACGCCATTTGACAGATAATATTAATGCCATTACTTGGGCGGGACTAGAAGTAAGAGGAACGACGTATCATTTTAAAATTGTTGAAAAAAACGAACCGAAAAAAGAAAAGGAACAAAGGCCGCAAAATTTAGTAGCAAAAAAAGAAGCGATTATTACAAAAACGTTTGTAGAAGTTGGAAAGCCGGTTGTACTGAAGAATGATCATGTAGAAAAAGGGCAGATTCTCGTATCGGGAATATATGGTAATGAGGAAAGTCCGACGATTGTTTCAGCGAAAGGTATTGTGTATGGCGAAACGTGGTATACATCTAAGGTAGATGTTCCGCTAAAGACGCAATTCCAAGTGTATACTGGTAATGTATACAATGAACATTTTCTTAAATTCGGGGATACGAAAATAAAAATATGGGGATTTCAGCATGATAAGTATAAACGCTCTCGTACTGAAAGTGTAAAGCATGATGTGAAATTATTTGGTTTTACACTGCCGATTGCATATGAAAAAGATGTTGTGAGAGAAGAGGAAGAAGCGAATCGAGAATATACAGAAAAGCAAGCGCTGAAAGTAGCGAAGGAGATGGCCGAAAAAGAACTAAAGAAAAAATTGGATGAACATGCTATGATTGTAAGTGATAAGATTTTGAGTAAAGAGGTTGAGGCGGATCAACTAAAAGTCACATTGCATTATACTGTGGTTGAAAATATTGCAGAGCCACAACCAATATCCGAATCCGATATTCAAGGAGACTGAGTAATGGCAGAACAATTAGTAGAAATGAACCAACAATTGGAAAATACTAACGAAGCAATCGCTCTTTTTGGAGTCAATGATGCACATTTAAAAGTAATTGAACGAGAACTGAATGTATCGATCGTAACTAGAGGAGAAACTGTTCATGTATCTGGAGCAGTTGAAACGGTGACACTCGTAGAAAAAATCTTACAGCAATTACTTGTTGTAATTCGTAAAAGTATATCAATTTCAGAGAGAGATGTTGCGTATGCAATTCAGCTCGCGCAACAAGGGAAAATTGCTCAATTTGAAGAGTTATATGAAGAAGAAATTTTCAAGACTGCAAAAGGTAAATCCATTCGTGTAAAAACAATGGGGCAAAGAAGATATATTCATGCGATGAAGAAGAATGATATTGTCTTTGGGATAGGGCCTGCAGGAACTGGAAAAACATATTTAGCTGTAGTAATGGCTGTGAGAGCTTTAAAACAAGGATATGTAAAGAAAATTATTTTAACAAGACCTGCTGTAGAAGCTGGAGAAAATTTAGGTTTTTTACCAGGGGATTTGAAAGAGAAGGTAGATCCATACTTACGTCCATTATATGATGCCTTACATGATATTCTTGGACAAGAATATACGCAGCGTATGATGGAGCGAGGAGTAATTGAAATCGCGCCGCTTGCTTATATGAGGGGGCGTACGCTTGATGATTCATTTGTTATTTTAGATGAGGCTCAAAATACAACGGGTGCTCAAATAAAAATGTTTTTAACAAGATTAGGTTTTAGTTCTAAAATGGTTATTACAGGGGACCCTTCACAAGTAGACTTGCCAAAAGGGGTAAAATCAGGGCTATCTATAGCTGCTAATATTTTATCTGGTGTATCAGGTCTGTCATTTATTACATTAGAACAAACGGACGTTGTGAGACATCCATTGGTGCAACGTATTATTGAGGCATATGATAAAATGGAATGATCCTATTTGTCAGGATCATTTCTTTTTGTATGATAAGGTTGGCGAATGTCATATTTTTTACTATCATGAAAGATAAGGAAAATAAACTATAGGTACTGGTGTGTAAAATGTTGCCTCAAAGTATCGTTGGGTAGAAGAAATGAAAGCTATAAATAGTTTCACTTTATTTCTGGAGAGGAGAAGGTATTGAAATCATGTCAAGATCTCAAGAAATTTCTAAGTGGTTTCGTAATTTACAACATTCGAAAAAACTAAGTTGGATTTCTTACGTTGTGTTAGGAGCAGTGCTGTTTTTTGCGCTTATGAATAATGTAAAACCAGAACAATTAGATGTTAATATGTATTCTATTGCGAAAAAGACAATCCATTCTCCTATAAAAATTGAAGATAAAGTTACAACGGATAAAAAGAAAAAAGAAGCCGCTACAAAAGTTGAAGATCAATATACATATAAAAGTGAGTATAAACAAAACAAAGTTGATATTGTGAATGACGTCTTTGCTAAAGTGGATGAAGTGGTGCAAGAGATTAAAGCTGTTGGACCGGATGATCAAAAAAAGATGACTGATGCTGAGAAAGTGGATAAGTTAAAAAAGAAACTACCCGCTGACTTAACGAAAGAATTATCTGATTCAAACTTACTAAATTTGATTAATGCAGATTTGAGCCAATTAGTATTAGCGAAAGATGCTGCGGTCACAGCGATTAATAGTATCATGACTGAGCATATTAAAATGGACGAATTGAAAGATGCGAAAGAACGATATGTAAGTGAGATGAATAGTGTTAATGTTGATAATGGTTTAAAAGAGTCAATTAAGGCGCTAGGAAGATATGCAATTTCAGCGAACTATTTTTATGACCCGATATTAACGAAAGAGAAGAGAAAAGCAGAGGAAGATTTAGTTCCACCTGTTTATATTCTTCAAGGACAAGTTCTTGTTAGAGAAGGTGAAACGATTTCAAGTGATGTGTATAATCAGTTGAAGTTAGTTGGTTTGTTAGAAAAAGGGAACGGCTTTCAACCTTATGTTGGATTAGCGGTACTCATTGGTGTATTACTATACTTTATGCATAAACAATTTGAATTATTTTTAAAGAGAAAAAGAGAAGATAGACCGTATGTTTTAGCGTATATTACAATTTTGTCTATCACAATCGTACTAATGAAAATCATTAGTTTGTTTCAAAAACTTGAATACGCAGGGATTGCATATGTTGTCCCAGTTGCGATGGGAACAATACTTGTAAAACTAATGATTGGTGATCGATTTGTCTTTTTAACGAGTATGATTTTTTCTGTATGCGGAAGTATTATGTTTAATGAAGGAGTAACGAGTACATTAAATTATAGTGTAGGGATTTACGTATTGTTAAGTTCATTATCGGTTAGTATTTTCTTGCGAGAAAAAAATCGTCGTACAATGATTTTGCAAGCTGGTATACTCGTTTCTGTATTAAATGTAGTCGTATTAGCGGCGCTCTTATTATTACGTAATGGGAATTTTTCGCCTCTTGAAATTGGTACGCAATTATTAATGGCTTCACTTTCAGGGATTATATCATCCGTTTTGGCTATGGGGATTTTACCATATTTAGAAAGTGGACTTGGAATCGTATCAAGTATGAAGCTTATGGAACTATCAAGTCCAAATCATCCGCTTTTACGCAGAATTTTGTTAGAAGCGCCAGGGACATATCATCATAGTGTAATGGTAGCGAATCTTTCTGAGGCTGCTTGTGAAGCAGTTGGGGCAAATGGTGTATTAGCGCGTGTAGGGGCATATTATCATGATGTAGGAAAAACAGTACAACCGCAATTCTTTATTGAAAACCAAATGGGAATTAAAAACCCGCATGATAAATTAGATCCTGTAACGAGTAAAGATATTATAATTGCTCACGTAACGGATGGAGTAAGAATGCTCGAAGAATATCATATTCCACAAGAAATTATTGATATCGCTGGGCAACATCACGGTACAACGTTACTGAAATATTTTTATTATAAAGCTATTAAAGAAGATAAAGATAAATATACAGAAGAGATGTTCCGTTATCCAGGTTCAAAAGCAACTTCGAAAGAATCGGCAATTGTTGGTATTGCTGATAGTGTAGAAGCTGCGGTACGTTCTATGAATCACCCAACGCCAGAACAAATTAATAATTTGGTGCAAAATATTATTAAAGATCGACTGCAAGACGGTCAATTTAGTGAATGTGATTTGACGTTTAAGGAACTACAAATCGTTGGAAAAACGTTGTGTGAAACGTTAAATGGTATTTTCCATTCGCGTATTACATATCCGGAACCTCCGGAAGAAAAGGAGAAAGAATGAGTTTGTTAATTGATTTTATTGATGAAACAGAAGAAGTAAAAGAAGAGTATATGAGTTTAATTCGTGAAGTGTTAGAAAAAGCAGCTCAAATGGAAAATATCGAGGATGGTGCGGAGGTATCGGTGACATTTGTAGATAATGAGCGCATTAGAGAAATTAATCGTGATTACCGAGATAAAGATCAACCTACAGATGTAATATCCTTTGCCATGGAAGAGATGGGAGAAGGAGAAATAGAGATTGTTGGTGTAGAGATGCCGCGCATGTTAGGGGATCTTATTATCTCTATTCCAAGGGCGAAAGAGCAAGCTGAAGAGTACGGACATTCTTTCGATCGTGAACTTGGATTTTTGGCGTTACATGGCTTTTTACATTTACTTGGTTATGATCACATGACAGAAGAAGATGAAAAAGAAATGTTCGGAAGACAAAAAGAAATTTTAGAAGCTTTTGGATTAGGACGATGAAAAAAGGAAAACTTATAGATAGTTTTGGATATGCTATAGCTGGTATATTCTTTTGTTTTCGTCATGAACGAAATATGAAAATCCATTATTTAGCCGCAGTCATTGTTATATGCTGCGGCTTTTATTTCCATATTACGAAAATAGAGTGGATGATATTACTTATTGTAATAGGGAGTGTAATGAGTTTAGAGATGGTAAATACGGCTGTGGAAAAAACGGTAGATTTAGCGACTGCCGATATTCATCCGTTTGCAAAAATTGCAAAGGATGTTGCGGCAGGAGCGGTTTTATTGTTTGCAATTATAGCTGTTATAATTGGTGCTATTATCTTTTTACCGTATATGGTATAGTTGCATTCCGAAGCTTTTATTAAGCTTTGGAAGTGCTGTAAGGGCCTTTAATGAGAGAGTGTATCTCTTCATAGCTGTGAACAGGAAGGATGCGGGAATATGAATAGTAAACAATTAATTCTAGAAGCAATCGAAGCGCGTAAACAAGCGTACGTACCATATTCTAAATTTCAAGTAGGTGCAGCATTATTAACGCGCGGTGGAAAAGTATATCGTGGATGTAATGTTGAGAATGCATCATATGGCTTATGTAATTGTGCTGAAAGAACAGCTTTATTTAAGGCGATTTCTGAAGGAGATAAAGAATTTGTAGCCATTGCGGTTATAGCAGATACAAAGCGCCCAGTACCTCCTTGTGGAGCATGTCGACAAGTTATGGTAGAATTATGTAAACAGGATACGAAAGTATACTTATCAAACTTACATGGTGACGTTCAAGAGACGACAGTCGGAGAATTGTTACCAGGAGCATTTTTAGCGGAGGATTTACATGAATAGAAAAGGTTATAAATCAGGTTTTGTCTCTATTATTGGCAGACCGAATGTTGGAAAATCTACATTTTTAAACCGTATTATCGGCCAGAAAATTGCTATTATGAGTGATAAGCCACAAACGACTCGTAATAAAATTCAAGGTGTATATACAGAAAATGATGCACAAGTTATTTTCATTGATACACCAGGAATACATAAACCTAAACATAAATTAGGCGACTTTATGGTAAAGATGGCGCAAACGACATTAAAAGAAGTTGATATTGTTCTGTTTATGGTTAATGCAGTTGAAGGATTTGGTCGTGGTGAGGAATTCATCATTGAGAAATTAAAAGAAACGAAACAACCAGTATTTTTAGTCATTAATAAAATTGACCAACTTCATCCAGAGCAATTACTAGAGTTAATTGATCAATATCGTAAACTACATGAGTTTGCAGAGATTGTACCAATTTCTGCGTTAGACGGTAATAATGTGGACGCTTTAATTGGAACAATTAAAAAGTATTTACCAGAAGGACCACAATACTATCCAGAGAATCAAGTAACGGATCATCCGGAGAGATTTATTATTGCAGAGCTTATTCGTGAGAAAGTACTACATTTAACACGTGAAGAAGTGCCGCATTCTGTGGCTGTTGTTATCGATGCGATTCAAAAGCGTGAGGGCGGGGCAGTTTATATAAATGCAACGATTGTTGTTGAACGTGCATCACAAAAAGGAATCATCATCGGAAAACAAGGGAAAATGTTAAAAGAAGTTGGTAAGCGAGCTCGTTTTGATATTGAAGCGCTACTTGGTTCTAAAGTATTTTTAGAAGTATGGGTAAAAGTGCAAAAAGATTGGCGTAATAAAATGTCTCAGCTTCGTGACCTAGGTTTCCGCGAGGATGAGTACTAAAATAGAGTAAAGTTGTAATCAGTGGATGGTTGGTTCATCCACTGATTATTGGTTTTTATGAACTTTGATAAATTAGGAAAAATTTTTCTCACATGAAAATGGACAAAATGGGTCAATTTAATAACAACAAAGGAAATTGGTTTATAGGCTACGCTTATTGAGAAAGGTGGATTCTTATGCTAGATTTTACCTGGAAGTTTTTCTCCAAAACAGGAAGCATTGAAACGTACTTGCTTTTGAAAGAAATGGAAAAAGACGTAAACGATGAGATGGATCAACATGAAGAGGAGCTAGCGCATCTAGACTCTCCAATTTCTTGACCCGTTTTGTTCAAACCTTGGATGGTGACGAACATGTTTCAAAAAGTTGAGGGCATCGTTATCCGTACGACAGATTACGGAGAAACGAACAAGATTGTTACAATATTCTCAAGAGAACTTGGTAAGGTAAGTGCAATGGCAAGAGGGGCAAAAAAACCGAAAAGCCGATTAGCATCTGTGTCGCAATTAATGACACATGGCCATTTTCTTATTCAAATGGGATCTGGGCTTGGAACATTGCAACAAGGCGAGATTATTTCAACTATGAAAGAAATTCGCGAGGATATATTTTTAACTGCTTATGCATCATTTATTGTTGAGTTAACTGATAAAGCAACAGAAGATAAAAAACATAATCCGTATTTATTTGAAATGTTATATCAAACGTTGCATTATATGTGTGAGGGTGTTGATCCAGAAGTGTTATCATTAATTTATCAAACGAAAATGCTTCCGGTATTAGGGATGCGCCCGTACTTTGATACATGTGCGATTTGTCATCAAGAAACAGACTTTGTCGCCTTCTCCGTAAGGGAAGGCGGTTTTCTGTGCTCACGCCATGCAGAGCAAGACCCATATCGTATACCGGTAGGAGAAGCTGTTCATAAATTATTACGTCTTTTCTTCCATTTCGATTTACATAGGCTCGGAAATGTATCGGTAAAGGATAGCACAAAAAAACAAATGCGTTTAGTATTGAATACATATTATGATGAATATTGCGGAATTTATTTGAAATCAAGACGTTTTTTAGAACAACTTGATAAGTTTCAAATATAATTTTGGGCCGTATACGGTCCTTTTTACATACTTTCTTTTTCGAATAGCATATTTAGTATATAATATTTAAGAGATAGTATAACTTTTTTCGTTGTGCATTAAAGGTGGTGATTATCATAGAGCTGAATAAACGGCAAGAACATATCATTCAGATTGTAAAAGATCACGGTCCTATTACAGGGGAGTCAATTGCAGCGCAATTGGGTCTAACACGTGCGACGCTAAGACCAGACTTAGCAATTTTAACGATGGCTGGTTATTTAGAAGCACGTCCACGCGTAGGTTATTTTTATACGGGTAAAACTGGGGGGCAGCTATTATCTGAAGCTGTTAAGAAAATTAAAGTACAAGATTATCAATCTAGACCGGTTGTAATTGATAAAAATGTTTCCGTATACGATGCAATTTGTACGATGTTTTTAGAGGACGTTGGTACATTGTTCGTTGTAGATCAGATGACTCTATTAGTTGGTGTTGTGTCTCGTAAAGATTTATTAAGAGCGAGCTTAGGAAAGCAGGATTTAACCTCTCTTCCGGTTAATATTATCATGACAAGGATGCCAAACATTGCGATGTGTCGTAGAGAGGATTCTTTATATGATATTGCGATGGAATTAATAGAAAGACAGATTGATGCAATGCCAGTTGTAAAAGATACGAAACAAGGTTTAGAAGTGATTGGGCGAATTACAAAGACAAATATTACACGTGCGTTTGTAAATTTAGTAAATAACGAATAAGTGTAATTTGTTTAAAGTGAGGTAATGTAATGGATAATAAAATCGTATATGTCGTATCTGACTCTGTAGGGGAAACGGCTGATTTGGTTGTTCGAGCAGCAATGGGGCAATTCCCGTTTGCTCCTGATATTAGACGTGTACCGTATGTAGAAGATACAGGGACATTAAAAGAAGTGATTTCGATTGCTAAGAGTAATCAAGCACTTATATGTTTTACGTTAGTTAAGCCTGATATGCGCCAGTATTTAGTAACAGAGGCTGCAAAAGAAGGGGTAGAGGCATACGATATTATCGGCCCTCTTATTGATCAAATTGAAGAAATTACGGGGCAAGTGCCGAGATATGAGCCAGGTGTTGTCCGTAGGTTAGATGAAGAATACTTTAAAAAGATTGAAGCGATTGAGTTTGCTGTGAAGTATGATGACGGCAGAGATGCACGAGGTATTTTAAAAGCAGATATCGTGTTGATTGGTGTTTCGCGTACATCAAAAACACCACTTTCCCAATATTTAGCTCATAACAAACGCTTGAAAGTTGCGAATGTACCACTCGTGCCAGAAGTTGACCCACCTGAAGAACTATATCAAGTGGCAAAAGAAAAATGTTTCGGTTTGAAAATTACGCCAGATAAGTTAAATCATATTCGAAAAGAACGATTAAAATCACTTGGATTAAGTGATGGAGCAACATATGCAAATATTAATCGTATTCAAGAAGAAATTGATCACTTTGAGGAAGTAATTAGTAAAATAAATTGCCAAGTAATCGATGTATCGAATAAAGCGATTGAAGAAACAGCAAATATTATTGTGAATGCAGTGCAAAACCAAAAAATGTTTTAGCACATTTACCAAAGGTGAATGTGCTTTTTTCGCTCGTGTGAAATATGATACCTATGGATTTTGTAATAGATTGTAGTGTAATGGTTATACTTATACTCCTTTGTCTTTTAGTATATTCAAGGTGTGAGTTTGTCATCCTGAAATGTAAGCTGAAAAAATAAAGGGATATGTAGCGTAGTTGAAGAAAATATATTATAATAAAAAATTGTGATAAAAACCTATATTTTACGTTTAGACTTTAATTTTTCAGAATAAACTAGGGATAGGATTTACGAAAAAGACATGTAATTACGTTAAATCGACAAAATCTATACAAGAAAACGCACATTATGGAAGGATTCACAGAAGGGATGTAGAATACAGAAATATGCAAAACATCAACAACATATTAGTTGGTGTAGATGTATATCCCGTGAAGGCTGAAATTGTGCAAGTTGGAGCGGAATTTCATGTCGGAATTTTGTTTGTCGCATCATATGCTCATCCTTTAAGGAAATAGCAAGGCAATTGGATCATTGTAGATACTGAACAAAATGGAGTTGATTGTTATATGGATCAACATGAAAAAGTTACAGATCTCAAGATCAAACAGTATATGTGGCTTGCTACTCTTCTTGTAAAAAGGTGTATATGTATTGTTTCTAAGAGATACATTTGTAACAGATGAGCAAATGTATACAATTTTATATAGCAAGTATGTATATGCGATTTATGCAGATAAAGGACCTATAGGAAAGGTTCAAAATCGTTTATACAATGTAATCGGCAACACTTTCTAACAAGTTTAGAAAAATATTGTCGAATTATAAAGGAATTTTTTAATTTATATCGAATACAAAATACGACACGGAGATGGAGTTATGGGGAACAGAATTCCCGAAGAAGTTGTTGAACAAATTCGGACATCATCCGATATTGTAGAAGTGATTGGTGAATACGTTCAACTTAGAAAACAGGGGCGTAACTATTTCGGCCTTTGTCCATTTCATGGTGAGAATTCTCCTTCATTCTCTGTTTCATCTGATAAGCAAATTTTTCATTGCTTCGGATGTGGAGAAGGTGGAAATGTATTTTCCTTTCTAATGAAAATGGAAGGACTGGCTTTTACCGAGGCTGTTCAAAAGCTAGGCGAAAGAAATGGAATTGCGGTTGCAGAGTATACATCAGGGCAAGGACAACAAGAAGACATATCTGATGACACTGTCATCATGCAACAAGCTCATGAATTATTGAAAAAGTATTATCATCATTTATTAGTAAATACGGAAGAGGGAAATGAAGCACTTTCATATTTATTAAACCGTGGTATTACGAAAGAGATGATTGAGAAGTTTGAAATTGGTTATGCATCACCTGCTTGGGATGCAGCGACGAAAATTTTACAAAAAAGAGGTTTATCGCTGTCTAGTATGGAACAAGCTGGCCTTCTAATAAGAAGTGAGAAGGATGGTAGTCATTACGATCGCTTCCGTGGAAGAGTTATGTTCCCGATCTATACGTTACAAGGTAAGGTGATAGCGTTTAGTGGAAGGGCCTTAGGAGATGACACTCCGAAATATTTAAATAGCCCTGAAACGCCGATTTTTCACAAAAGTAAATTGTTGTATAACTTCCACCAAGCAAGACCGTTTATTAGAAAGCGTGGGCAAGTGGTTCTTTTTGAAGGATATGCCGATGTACTAGCTGCGGTAAAAAGTGGTGTGGAAGAAGCTGTTGCGACAATGGGAACAGCTTTAACTGAAGAACAAGCAAAACTTTTGCGACGTAACGTTGAAACTGTTGTTCTTTGCTATGATGGTGATAAAGCAGGGCGAGAAGCGACGATGAAAGCAGGGCAATTATTGTTAAAAGTTGGTTGCCAAGTGAAAGTCACATCCTTGCCAGATAAGCTTGATCCTGATGAATATGTGCAACAATATGGGACTACTGCTTTTGAAAATCTTGTGAAATCAAGTGTGAGTTTTGTTGGTTTTAAAATAAATTATTTGCGTTTAGGGAAAAATTTGCAAGATGAGTCTGGCAAAGAAGAATATGTGAAAAGTGTTTTAAAAGAGTTATCGTTGTTACAAGATGCGATGCAGGCAGAGTCATATTTGAAGTCATTATCGCAAGAATTTTCGTATTCAATGGAAACACTTTTGAATCAATTGCACCAATATCGCAAAGAACAAAAGGTACAGCAAAAACAAATAAAGCAGGTTGCTAAACCGTCTCAAGTCGTTCAAACAAAACCGAAGTTAACAGGTTTTGAAAGAGCGGAAAGAGAAATTATTTACCATATGTTGCAAAGTGCAGAAGTAGCTGTTCGTATGGAATCCCATATAGAAGATTTTCATACAGAAGAACATAAAGGGATTTTATATGAACTATACGCATATTATGAAAAGGGAAATGAACCTTCAGTCGGAACATTTTTAAGTTGGCTCTCTGATGAAAAGTTGAAAAATATTATCACTGATATTTCGACGGATGAATTTATTAATCCAGAATACACAGAAGAAGTGTTGCAAGGCCATTTGGAGACGCTTAGACGGCATCAGGAAAAACTTGAAAAGATGGAGATCATTTTTAAAGTGAAACAAATGGAAAAAACAGATCCTGTAGAGGCTGCTAAATATTATGTAGCATATTTACAAAATCAAAAAGCGAGAAAATAGCTTTTTTGATAAAGTTTTAGTATAATGAATGTTTGTATCTCGCGTAAGGAGGGGAACAGATGGCTGACAAACCAGCTCGTTCTAAACAAATTGAAACTGAAATGACCCTTGAGCAAGTGAAAGAACAACTCACTGAGCTCGGAAAAAAACGTGGCGTTCTTACATATGAAGAGATTGCAGAACGCATGAATGGATTTGAAATTGAATCCGATCAAATGGATGAATACTATGAATATTTAGGTGAACAAGGCATTGACTTAGTTGGTGATAATGACAACGAAGAAGGCCCTAATAATCGCCAAATTACAAAAACAGAAGAAGAGTTTGACCTCAATGATTTAAGTGTACCACCTGGGGTTAAAATCAACGATCCTGTTCGTATGTATTTAAAAGAAATTGGTCGTGTAGACTTACTATCTGCAGAAGAAGAAATTCGACTTGCAACGCGTATTGAAGAAGGCGATGAAGAAGCGAAACGTCGTCTTGCAGAAGCAAACTTACGTCTTGTAGTAAGTATTGCAAAGCGCTACGTAGGCCGTGGTATGCTTTTCTTAGACTTAATTCAAGAAGGTAATATGGGTCTAATTAAAGCTGTTGAAAAGTTCGATTATCGTAAAGGTTTCAAATTTAGTACGTATGCAACTTGGTGGATTCGCCAAGCTATTACACGTGCGATTGCGGACCAAGCGCGAACAATTCGTATTCCAGTTCATATGGTTGAAACGATTAATAAGTTAATTCGTGTACAACGTCAATTATTACAAGATTTAGGTCGCGAACCGTCTCCTGAAGAGATTGGTGAAGAAATGGATCTTGCTCCAGAAAAAGTACGTGAAATCTTAAAAATTGCACAGGAGCCAGTTTCTCTTGAAACACCAATTGGTGAAGAAGATGACTCCCATTTAGGTGACTTTATTGAAGACCAAGAAGCAACATCGCCTGCGGACCATGCAGCCTATGAATTGCTAAAAGAACAATTAGAAGATGTGTTAGATACACTAACAGATCGTGAAGAAAATGTTCTGCGTCTTCGTTTCGGTTTAGATGATGGACGAACTCGTACGCTTGAAGAAGTTGGGAAAGTATTCGGCGTAACGAGAGAGCGTATCCGTCAAATTGAAGCAAAAGCACTTCGCAAATTAAGACATCCAAGTCGTAGTAAGCGTCTTAAGGATTTCTTAGAATAGGTTATTTTTTAAGTTTACTTCACCTTTGTGAAGTAAACTTTTTTATTTTGTTAATTTTTGTTAAAATTTAGCTATCGGCAACGATTACAATTTCTTGTAATTTATTTTACAGAATTGTCTTTTGATTTGCAAATGCTCATTTTTCGATTTTTCGATTAATTTTGTTTATTCTATACAAAAATATATGTAGAAAAGCGAAAAATATGATGAGAAACGTTAATAATTATCGAAATAATAAGCTATATGACAATAAAAAACAATAAACTGAATTTATGGAATATTTTTAACAAGTAGTAGTTTTCTCTTTTCTGATAGAGCGTTTTCAAGTACAATGGAAATGACTGAATCATCTAACTATTTAGGGGTATAGAGGGGGGAGAAGAGATATGAAACGTAATCCGCTGATTCCGTTCGCTCTTATTGCAGCATTGGGTATTATCGTTATGTTTGTATTTTCATTTCAGGGGCTAAATAAATCTAAAGAGTTAGCTGATGCAAAAAATGGCGGGAAGCCAGCACAAACAGCATCAAAACCAGAGGATATTGTGAAGCAAAGCTGTACGAGCTGCCACGGTGATCAGTTACAAGGGGCAGTAGGACCTAACTTACAAAAAATTGGTGGGAAACTTTCAAAGGATGAAATTAAAGAAATTCTTTCGAAAGGAAAGGGCAATATGCCTGCTAATATAGTTCCAGCTGATCAAGCCACTAAAGTAGCTGATTGGTTATCGAAGAAAAAATAAAGTTCCGTATGACAAGTCTTTTGCTTATGCAAAGGGCTTGTTTTTCTATATTTTCTAAAATACGATGAATGATAGAGAAGTGAATTGTTGTTATAGGCTTGCAACAACTACTATAAATTCATTATCATGGAGACAGACTGACAAGAGAAGGAGTAATGGAAATACATGAATGAAGTAAAGCTTTCAAAACGATTAGAAGAAGTTGTGCGTGAAATACCGGTAGGATCTACAGTTGCTGATATTGGATCGGATCATGCGTATTTACCGTGTTATACAATTATAAATAATATTGCTACAAAAGCAGTTGCTGGAGAGGTTGTAGATGGACCGTTTCGCTCTGCACAAGCAACTGTAGCTGAAAGTGGCTTGCAAGATAAAGTAGATGTGCGTAAAGGGAATGGATTAGCTGTTATAGCGCCAGGAGAAGTAGATGTAATTACGGTTGCTGGAATGGGCGGAGCGTTAATTCGTGACATTTTAGAAAGTGGTAAAGAAAAATTAGAAGGTGTAACACGTTTAATTTTACAGCCGAATATTGCAGCACATCATATTCGTGAATGGTTTGTTGAAAATGGTTGGGAGCTTATTCATGAAAAAATCGTAAAAGAAGATGGGAAAATTTATGAGATTTTAGTAGGAGAGCGAGGAAATGTCGAAGCACCTTACTCGGAAAATAAACAAGCGGGATTGTTTATGGGGCCATTTTTAATAAAAGAAAAAAGTGAAGCTTTCGTTGAAAAATGGGAAGGGGAATTGAAAAACTTCCAAAATATTTTAAAACAGTTAGAACGTGCGGCTAATTCTGAAGAAACAAAAGCGAAACGTGCAGAAGTAGAAGCGAAAATGAAAATGATAGGGGAGATTTTATCATGAGTAAAATTCCAAACGGCCATGAAATTATTTCTTTATTTGAAAGTATGTATCCCAAGCATCTGGCGATGGAAGGAGATAAAATTGGTCTGCAGATTGGAGCGCTTAATAAATCTGTACAACACGTATTAATTGCATTAGATGTAACGGAGGAAGTTGTGGAGGAAGCGATTCAATTAGGGGCGAATGTCATTATCGCGCATCATCCTTTAATTTTTAATCCGTTAAAAGCGATTCATACAGATAAAGCGTACGGAAGAATTATTGAAACGTGTATTAAAAATGATATTGCCATTTATGCAGCGCATACAAATGTGGATGTTGCCAAGGGCGGGGTAAATGATTTACTTGCTGAGGCGTTAGGGTTGCAAAATACAGAAGTTTTGGCACCGACATATGCAGAAGAAATGAAAAAAGTTGTTGTGTTTGTGCCAGTAACTCATGCAGAGGAAGTACGAAAAGCATTAGGAGACGCAGGTGCTGGTCATATCGGCAATTATAGCCACTGTACGTTTAGTAGCGAGGGTACAGGTACATTTGTACCTCAAGAGGGGACAAATCCTTATGTAGGGGAAACTGGACAGTTAGAGCGCGTAGAAGAAGTGCGGATCGAAACGATTATTCCAGTTTCACTACAACGAAAAGTGATTAAAGCAATGGTAACGGCACATCCATATGAAGAAGTAGCGTATGATGTGTATCCACTTGATAACAAAGGCGAAACATTAGGGCTTGGGAAAATAGGATACTTAAAAGAAGAAATGACACTTGGACAGTTTGCAGAACATGTAAAGCAATCATTAGATGTAAAGGGTGCACGAGTTGTTGGGAAATTAGATGATAAAGTGCGCAAAGTAGCTGTACTTGGTGGTGATGGTAACAAATACATCAATCAAGCTAAATTTAAAGGAGCAGATGTATATGTAACAGGTGACATGTATTATCATGTTGCTCATGATGCGATGATGCTCGGTTTAAATATAGTTGACCCAGGACATAACGTTGAAAAAGTAATGAAGCAAGGTGTGCAAAAGCAATTACAAGAAAAAGTGGATGCAAAGAAACTCAATGTACACATTCATGCTTCGCAATTACATACAGATCCATTTACATTTGTATAAGAAAAATAAAAACCGTTGCTCATATAGGCAACGGTTTTTATTATTGTTCTTTTTTCACTTTTACACGAGGTAATATTTTTTGTAAAGGTACTTTTCGAACTCTCTCCCATGTAGCGGGATTCATTGGGTCATATTGATCTAAGAAAGCGATAACTTCTTTTGTAATTGGAGTTGGAGTAGAAGCACCTGCTGTAACAGCTACGTTTTCTACACCTTGTAGCCACTCTAATTTAATCTCACTTACGTCTGCAACGCGGTATGCTTTCGTACCAGCAATTTCTTGTGACACTTGTGCTAAACGGTTTGAGTTGTTACTTTTCGGATCACCGACAACAATTGTTAAGTCTGCAACATCAGCTTGTTTAGCGACAGCTTCTTGGCGAACTTGAGTTGCTAAACAAATTTCTTTATGGAATTCTGCTGTTGGGAATTTTTTTTGAATGTCCTCCATTAAATGTTGAACATCCCATTGACTCATCGTTGTTTGATTCGTTACTAAAATTTTATCTGTTGGGATTTCTAATGTTTTTAAATCATCGGCTTTTTCGATAAGGTGAACGATGTCAGGTGCAATACCAACTGCGCCTTCTGGCTCTGGATGATTTTTTTTACCGATATAAATGACATGATACCCTTCCGCTTTCTTAGCTTCGATAAGGTCATGTGTCTTGGTAACATCTGGACAAGTGGCATCGATTGTTGTTAAACCTTTTTCTTTTGCGCGTTGTTTAACTTCTGGAGAAACACCGTGTGCAGTGAAAATAACAGTACCAGAATCAATTTTATCTAAAATTTCTAAGCGACTTGGACCGTCTAATGTGATGATTCCATCTTCTTCAAAAGCGTCTGTAACATGTTTATTGTGAACAATCATACCTAAAATATAAATGGGTCTCGGCAATGATTTATCTAATGCGGCGTTACGTGCAATTACCATTGCATCGACAACACCGTAGCAATAACCACGAGGGGAAATTTTAACAATTTTCATATGAGTAATCCTCTCCTTCTAAACAAGGGATACTTTTGTGCATAGTCTTTTACATTATAAAGGAGGAGTGGATAGAAAACAAAGGATTGTTACACATATAGTTTTGGTTTTGTTGCTGTTTTTTGAACAGGCTCCTCTCGTAATTCTTTTTCTATGACTGGCTCAATCACTATTTTTTTTCTTTTTCTTTTTTTTTGTGGAGGAGGCGGAGTTGCTACCTCAACCTTTTCTGTTATGTCTTCAGCCTGATTTTTAGTTGAATCTTCTTCCGTACTTTTTCCAGAGGTGAGGATTTTAACAATGCTTGGTAGGTTACGCATAATAGGGCCGTACTGTTCGACGACAGGGCTTACAGATTGAACGACTTGGGATACTTTTTCTATATTGTTTATCATATTAGTTGGATTCGAAATTAAATTCGCAAAAAAACTGCCGATGCCGCTACTGGATGCTGCTGTAGTTGTTGCACCGCCGCGCGTTTCGTTTGATTCGTACATTTGAGGGGGAATCATTTGCTCTGGATGCTGCTGCATGTATGGTTGATATTGCTGTGAGTACTGCTGTGGGTATTGCTGTTGATATTGGGGTTGATATTGTTGCCGATATTGAGGTGGCGGTTGCTGGTGCATCATTGGTGGTGGTCCTTCCATTTGTCGATAAGGCGGAACCATTTGCATGTAAGGTTCGGTTGGATCGTGTTTTTTAAAGAGTTTAGCAAGGAACCCTTTCTTTTTTTGTGCCATTGGTGGTAGTTGTGGAATTGGATATGGTGTATAAGGTTGCTGCCCTTGATTTGGATACATTTGTCTTGTAGGGGATTTTGGAAACATGTGAGAAATCCTCCTTTCTTCAGTTAGGTATATACACATACAATATGCAATAAGGGGGAAGAAGGTTAGTTTTTGAAGGGAAAACCTAAACTAAAGATGGATTTTACTTGTAGATTTCGATATAATGTAGACTTGACTGATTTGTGCGCGCAGTAGAAATTTAGAAAGAAGGTGTAACTTATGACACAACAAACTTTTACACAGTATGATTTTAAACCATTTTTAATAGATGCAGTTCGTGAACTACGCTTTACAGAGCCAACAGGAATTCAGCAGAAAATTTTCCCGGTCGTGAAAAAAGGTGTAAGTGTAATTGGACAATCCCAAACAGGTTCTGGGAAAACACATGCATACTTACTTCCTACATTGAACAGAATTAATGCAAGCCGTGAAGAAGTACAACTTGTTATTACAGCACCTACTCGTGAGTTAGCACAACAAATTTACGAAGAGATTGTGAAATTAACAAAATTCTGTGCGGAAGATCAAATGATTACAGCGCGTTGTTTAATTGGTGGAACTGATAAACAACGTTCAATTGAAAAGTTGAAAAAACAACCTCATATCGTAGTCGGGACACCAGGACGTATTAAAGACTTAGTAGAAGAACAAGCATTATTTGTTCATAAAGCAAATACGATTATTGTCGATGAAGCTGACTTAATGCTTGATATGGGATTCATTCACGATGTAGATAAAATTGCAGCACGCATGCCTAAAAACTTGCAAATGCTAGTTTTCTCTGCAACAATTCCTCAAAAACTAAAACCGTTTCTGAAGAAATATATGGAGAATCCAGAGCATATTCATATCAATCCAAAACAAGTTGCAGCTGGAAACATTGAACACTATTTAGTGCCTTCTAAACATCGTAATAAAATTGATTTAGTGAATAAAATGCTACTTCAATTTAAACCGTATTTAGCAGTTGTTTTCACGAATACGAAAAAAATGGCAGATCAAGTTGCTGATGGATTAATGGAACGCGGCTTAAAAGTTGGACGAATTCACGGGGATTTATCACCACGTGATCGTAAAAAAATGATGAAACAAATTCGTGACCTTGAATTCCAATATATTGTTGCGACTGATTTAGCAGCACGTGGTATTGATATTGAAGGAATTAGCCATGTTATTAACTATGAGCTACCATCAGATTTAGATTTCTTCGTTCACCGCGTTGGAAGAACAGCACGTGCGGGGCATTCTGGTATTGCAGTGACGATTTATGATCCAGCAAACGAAGAAGCATTAGATAGCTTAGAAAAACAACGTCATATCGAGTTTAAACATGTAGATTTACGCGGAGATGAGTGGGCGGATTTAGGTGAGCGTCGTCGTCGTAAGAGCCGTAAAAAACCAAATGACGAACTTGATGTTATGGCAACGAAAGTTATTAAAAAACCGAAAAAAGTAAAACCAAACTATAAACGTAAACTTGCAACAGAACGTGACAAAGTGAAGAGAAAATATAGCAATAAAAAAAGATAAGGGGTTTCCCTTATCTTTTTTTAATCCCGCTAATTTAAATGAAGAGTATAGTCTGTTTAAATACTCATATAAATTTGTGTAGTGCGTCTTTTGTGAACAAACAATTCACTACATATTTCTACAAATTATGCTATCATTATATCTATTGTATATTGAAGAGGTGATTGTATGTTAAAGATTGGATCTCATGTTTCCATGAGTGGTAAGAACATGTTATTAGCAGCAAGTGAAGAGGCTGTTTCATACGGTGCAACAACGTTTATGATTTATACAGGTGCACCGCAAAATACACGAAGAAAACCAATTGAAGAATTGAACATAGAAGCAGGAAGAAAACATATGGAGCTGAATGGTATTGAGGAAATTATCGTCCATGCGCCGTATATTATTAATGTTGGGAATACGACGAAGCCAGAAACATTCCAATTAGGTGTAGAATTCCTTCGTATGGAAATTGAAAGAACATCGGCATTAGGTGTAGCGAAACAAATTGTTCTTCACCCAGGGGCGCACGTTGGGGCTGGAGCAGATGCTGGTATTCAACAAATTATTAAAGGGCTTAATGAAGTACTAACGCCAGAACAGACGGTTAACATTGCGTTAGAGACGATGGCAGGAAAAGGAACAGAATGCGGTCGTAGCTTTGAAGAAATTGCAAAAATTATTGATGGTGTAAAATATAATGAAAAGCTATCTGTATGCTTTGATACGTGTCATACGCACGATGCAGGATATGATATTGTAAATGACTTTGACGGTGTATTAAACGAATTTGATAAGATCGTTGGTATAGATCGTTTACAAGTACTTCATATTAATGATAGTAAAAATGTACGCGGAGCAGGAAAAGACCGTCATGAAAATATCGGATTTGGTCACATTGGGTATAAAGCGTTGCATCACATTGTACATCATCCACAGTTAATGCATGTACCAAAAATTCTTGAAACACCGTATGTAGGGGAAGATAAAAAAGATAAGAAGCCACCATACAAATTGGAAATCGAAATGCTGAAAAACGGTACTTTTGATGAAGGGCTTCTTGAAAAAATTAAAGCGCAATAAGGAGGGGATTTCCCCTCCTTATTTTAGTAATTGCTGAAATAATGTATTTACTTGTTGGGCAGTGGCAGGGGAAGTTACTTTTGCGATCTGTTTTAAGAGCTCTAGTCGCTCGTTGTTATCGTAAATATTAATATTTTTACCTTTCATAAGTAAAACGATTTGGTCAGCTTGTGCAGTCGTAATAGAAACTTCATATTCTTTGCTATATTTTAATAACTCTTTTGTAGAAATATGATTTAATTTTTTATTAACAATTTGTTTAATGAGGTTCATCTTGTTATCCTCCTTCACGCGTTCTTCTATCGAAATATATGAGCATATAGCTTGTACATATTCGTATAGAGTTTCTTTTTTCATGAGGAAAAGAAGCGTATGTTATAATATAAGGACAAAACTACAGAAAAAGAGTAAAGGGAGGACCTATGGAGCAAAAGCAACATCGAAAAGAAAGTGTTATTCATCTCATTTATCGTTTAGTTATGATTATTTTTGGGGCAGCATGCGCAGCGGTAGCGATTGAACTATTTTTAATGCCAAATAAAATTATTGATGGTGGAATTATTGGTATTTCTCTTATATTAGATTATCTTACTCCTAATATTTGGTGGTTAAGTTTTTCTACTTTAGTCGTTGTTCTCAATATCCCATTTATGTATTCGGGTTATAAGCAAATTGGAAAAACATTTATGTTATCTTCGGCATTTGGTATTGTAGCGTTAGCATTCATTGAGTCAACGTTACATGCGGTGCCACCGTTTACAACAGAGCCTATTTTAGCGACTGTGTTTGGTGGTCTTATTTTAGGTCTTGGTGTAGGACTTGTAATTCGTCATGGTGGATCGTTAGATGGAACTGAAATTATGGGGATTTTATTAACGAAAAAATTACCGTTCTCTGTTGGTGAATTCGTAATGTTTGTGAACTTATTTATTTTTGCATGGGCAGCATTTGTGTTTGGTGTGGAACAAGCGATGTATTCTGTTATGACGTACTATATTGCATTTAAAACGATCGATACAGTAATTCAAGGGCTAGATGAAACGAAAGCAGTTTTAATTGTATCTGATCAATATGAGGAAGTATCAAATGCGATTTTACATCGACTCGGCCGTGGAACTACAAAGCTTGTAGCAAAAGGTGGTTACACAGATAAAGAAAAAGAAGTTATTTATGCAGTTGTAACGCGTCTAGAAGTGACGAAGTTAAAGTCAATTGTGCATGAAATTGATGAAAATGCGTTTGTTACGATTATGAGCACGCAAGAGACAAATGGTGGTAAGTTTAAATCGGCTATTCACTAAACGTATATAGGAATATTTTTCGAAAGCAGAGAATTTTTCTCTGCTTTTTGTTATAATAGTAAGGTTTCTTGAAAAAATAGATATATTTTAGGCAGATTGGTTTACAACTATAATAAGCTGTACTATAATTCAAATAGATATAAATCGGAATCATTCTGAATTAAATAGGTGAGATGCTATGAATAATATATTAGAGATTGAAGGTTTAACATTCCGATACGAAGATCGGAATGTGTTAGAAAATATTAATTTGCAAGTTCCGAAGGGAGCTTTTTTAGGTTTAGTGGGACCGAATGGTTCAGGTAAATCAACTTTACTTAAGTGTTTATTAGGCGTTTTAAAGCCAAAAGAAGGAAGCATTCGTGTGTTTGGCGTTGATAGTAAGAAGTTTAAGGAATGGAATAAAGTTGGTTATGTATCCCAAAAAGCAAATAGTTTCAATTCTGGTTTTCCAGCAACTGTTTCTGAAGTTGTGTCAATGGGACTTGTTTCGAAAAAAGGGCTTTTTCGCTTTTTCACAAAAGAGGATAAGAAAAAGGTAGAAAAAGCAATTGCTGATGTAGGGATGAGTGAGTTTCAAGGTCGTAATATTGGAGAGCTTTCTGGTGGACAGCAACAGCGTGTATTTATTGCTCGTGCGCTCGTTAGTGATCCTGAATTGCTTATTTTAGACGAGCCTACTGTTGGAATCGATGTAAAAAATGTGGAAAGTTTTTACGAAATATTAGAGGATTTAAACAAAAGGCTCGGGATCACATTAATTCTTGTTACTCATGATATGGGAGCTGTTACCGAAAAAGTAACACATGTTGCATGCCTAAACCAACATCTACATTTCCATGGGAATGTAGAGAAGTTCCGAGAGTTAGAAGATGCAGAAATGTCCGTCTTATATGGACATCATGTTCATCGTTTAGAACACGAACATGAGCATCACGGGAGGATATAATGATACAAGATTTTTTACAATATGACTTTTTACGTAATTCTTTATACGCAGGTATTTTAATTGGACTTGTTGCACCGCTAATAGGTGTGTTTGTTGTTATTCGTCGTTTATCTCTTATTGCGGATGCATTAAGTCACGTGACGTTATCAGGTATTGCAGCAAGTTTATTACTTGAAAAAACCATTTTTACAGGTGGATTTTTAAACCCCTTATATATGGGGATGTTTTTTTCAATTGGTGGAGCGCTATTAATCGAAAAGTTAAGAACTGTATATAAGCACTATCAAGAATTAGCAATTCCGATTATCCTTTCGGCAGGGATGGGAGTTGGAGTTATTTTCATTTCACTTGCAAATGGATTTAACACAGACTTATTTAGTTATTTATTTGGTAGTGTCAGTGCTGTAACAAGTACGGATTTAATTATTATTGGGATTGTAGCAATTGTTGTTGTTGCGACAATTATTTTATTATATAAAGAGCTGTTTCTACTATCATTTGATGAGGAATACGCAGTATCAACTGGTTTAAGAGCGAAATGGATTCACTTTATTTTCATTATATTAGTTGCTCTTGTCATTGCAGTATCAATGCGTGTAGTAGGGGTTCTTCTCGTATCATCATTAATGACGTTACCAGTTGCAGCAAGTATTCGTATTGCTAAAGGATTTAAACAAACAATTTTCTTTTCCATTTTATTTGGTGAAATTGCAGTAATTGGTGGAATGTTTGCTTCGTATCAACTTGATCTAGCACCAGGTGGTACAATTGTTATGATAGCAGTTCTTATTTTAATCGGTGCGATTTTATGGAAGAAGAAAAAAACTGCATAAAGTAGGGATAGGTATGAATCTAACAGAAGCTTTACGCCTAATGAAGGAAAAAGGATACAAACATACTGGAAAAAGAGAAGAGATGCTCAGATTATTTGCAGCACATAATCGTTATTTAACTGCGAAAGACGTTTTAGAGCATATGAAAGACGATTATCCAGGGCTTAGTTTTGATACGATTTATCGTAACTTAACAGTTTTTGCTGAGATTGGTGTTTTAGAACAAACGGAATTAAATGGTGAAAAACATTTTCGTTTCACTTGTTCTATTATGGAACATCATCATCATTTTATTTGTTTGGATTGTGGGGGGACGAAAGAGATTACTTCCTGCCCAATGGATTTTATGAATAAAGATTTTACTGGTTATGAAGTAACGGGTCATAAGTTTGAAATATATGGTCGTTGTCCAAAATGTGCAAAGTAAAAGCTCGTCGGTTATATAACTGACGAGCTTTTTTACGTAGAAAAGAAGGTTGCTCACAAATATTGTGGCAACCTTCTTTTTATTGTTCTTGTGTCTCTTTTTCTTTTTCTCGTTCAGCAGCCATTTCAGCAGCAATTACGTCGATTTCTTTTTTCAGTTCTTCTACCATTGTTTCTTCTGGTACTTTACGAACGACTTGCCCTTTACGGAATAATAATCCCTCTCCACGTGCACCAGCAATACCGATATCAGCTTCACGAGCTTCACCAGGACCATTTACAGCGCAACCAAGTACTGCAACTTTAATTGGTACTTGAAGTGTAGAGATGTATTCTTCCACTTCGTTAGCGATGCTAATTAAATCGATTTCAATACGACCACAAGTTGGACAAGAGATAAGTGTCGCTGCGTTAGAAGCAAGACCGAATGATTTTAATAATTCACGAGCAACTTTTACTTCTTCAACTGGATCAGCACTTAATGAAATACGTAGTGTATTTCCGATGCCTTTACTTAAGATTGCTCCAAGACCAGCGGCACTTTTTACAGTTCCAGCAAACAATGTTCCAGATTCTGTAATACCTAAATGTAATGGGTAATCAAAAGCGCGAGCAGCTTTCTCGTATGCTTCGATTGCTAAGTTAACATCAGAGGCTTTCATAGATACGATAATATCGTGGAAATCTAAGTCCTCTAAAATTTTAATATGATGTAGCGCGCTCTCAACCATACCATCAGCAGTTGGGTATCCGTACTTTTCTAAAATGTGGCGCTCTAATGAACCAGCGTTTACACCAATACGGATTGGAATACCGCGCTCTTTTGCTGCATTTACAACAGCTTCTACTTTATGGCGACGACCAATATTACCTGGATTGATACGTACTTTATCAATGCCACCTTCAATTGCTTTTAAAGCAAGGCGATAATCAAAATGAATATCAGCAACAAGTGGAATGTTGATTTGTTTTTTTATATCAGCAATAGCATTAGCTGCGCGTTCATCTGGAACGGCAACGCGGACGACTTGACAGCCAGCTTCTTCTAAACGCTTGATTTCAGCAACTGTTGCTTCAACATCATGTGTTTTTGTTGTTGTCATACTTTGTATAATTAATTCATTATTACCGCCAATTGTTAAATTACCGACTTTAACTGGACGTGTTTTTGTACGATGAGTCATTTCATTCACGAATAGATCGCTCTCCTTATAAAAGAAGTTTCTTATTTAGTCCCTCATATCAATGATAGTATACGTGATATAGGGCTATAGAAACCGAAGTGCTCGGTTTCACTTTTACTATTGTATCAGCGCCTTTATGTAATTGACAAGGATTAAGTGATGGCTTATTGATATAACGGGAATTTATAAGACTTTCCAATTTGTATTTTTGTAGCAGATGTACTTTTGTTTAATTGTTTAAAGTCGTCAATGACTTTTTCTATGGAAGGAATTTTTTTCTTGTTAATTTGTTCTGTAATAGAAAGAACTGTCTCGCCAGTTTTTACTTCAATTGTTTTATAAGATGTATCCGTTTCTTTTTCTGTTTTATTCTCTTTATTTTGTTGGCTGTCTGTGTTTTCTTTTTTAATCGTTTGGGCAGCAGTTGTTTTTTTATATGAACTTAACATCGGTAAAGTACCGATTTTTATATCGTAATAAAATATATAACCGAGAACAAGCACGAATAGGAATATACCTAACCTCTTCATATTCTTCACTCCTTTGCTAGGAATATATGCTTGTCCAAAAAAAAAATGCCTATTTAGGCATTTTTTTATTTTTCTTTCGGTTGGGGTACCTCTTTAATCGTTAAGTATAGAACGATTAAAACAACAGCGATATAAATGAATGTTGCGCCAGGTACGACGATTTTGAATAAATCCATAATCATGAAGAAAATGGTTGGGATTGTGTAGCTGTATGCAGTTAGTGTCCAAACTTGTTTATAGGATAGTTTACGTTGACCGCTCATAGCAGAACCGATGAACGCAAGTAAAGTCACGCCTACAAAAGTGATGAATAATTGGAATAGGTACACTAAGAATCCAATAACAAATAATAAAATTGGATAAATATTATCGAATAAAGAAATAAATTCTTGTAGATCTTTTTTCTCAAGAGATGCACCTAACAAATCGTTATAAGAATACGTTTGTGTTTGACCATTTCCCATAGAGACTACTTTATCTTTTAAAACAAATAAACCTGTTTTATTTTGATATTTTTCTAGGTCTGTTGAATTTGGATCAAATACGAAAAGTGCATTTCCTTCTTCTTTTTCAATAGGCTGATCAATATCGGCTTTTAGTTCGCCATTTTCAATTTTAAAATCAGGTAAATCTTTATCGATGACTTGATTTACCATGCCTACACCATCTTGGATAAAACTACCGTACAAAAAAGTTCTTGGAATAGTAGTAATTAAGCAAAGTAGCATAATATACAAAATGGTTTTACCGATTTTTTGAAAACGGAATAGCGCCATATCTTTAGGCGAGTATATGCTTTTTACGAATTGGGTAAATATGGACATAGATTCACTTCCTTTATGTATGTATAAAATCATTGTAACGTAGGAATCTAGAGAATCTCAAGATATATTATATTTACATATAGTGGAGATAACTAAATTTCTTTTTATTAACTTTCTTCTTTTAAATAAGAAAAATACAATTGACACTTTTCTTTTCTATATGGTAAATTTATCTTACATTTCTTAAAGGGCATATCCGATAGGAATTCCTTTATTTGATATGTTGTTACATACATAATTGTGGACCCTTAGCTCAGCTGGTTAGAGCAGACGGCTCATAACCGTCCGGTCGTAGGTTCGAGTCCTACAGGGTCCATATCCATTTCGCATGTTTATTATGTTAGCAGGAAGCTTCCTTGTAGAAGGAAGCTTTTTTTACGGAATATATGAGCATTTTAATTGAAAAGAAGTGGGAATTTTGCTACTTTAATGATAGCAAGACAATGTGATTTATTTGTTTGCACCCTATGGCAATTAGGGTAGAATGAAGTTGTATGTCACTTAAGTGGCAATACATAAACTGGGAGGAATATAACAATGGCAAAACACGAATTACCAAATTTACCTTATGCGTATGATGCTTTAGAGCCTCACTTTGACAAAGAAACAATGAACATCCATCATACAAAACATCACAACACGTACATTACAAACTTAAACGCTGCTTTAGAAGGTCATGCAGAATTAGCTGACAAAAGCGTAGAAGAATTAGTTGCAAACTTAAACGAAGTACCAGAAGCAATCCGTACAGCAGTACGTAACAATGGTGGCGGACATGCTAACCATACATTCTTCTGGACAATCCTATCTCCAAACGGCGGAGGACAACCTGTAGGTGAACTTGCAACTGCAATTGAAGCAAAATTCGGTAGCTTTGATGCATTCAAAGAAGAATTCGCAAAAGCTGGCGCAACTCGCTTCGGTTCTGGTTGGGCTTGGTTAGTAGTAAACAATGGTGAGCTAGAAGTAACAAGCACTCCAAACCAAGATTCTCCTTTAACTGAAGGTAAAACGCCAGTTATCGGTTTAGATGTTTGGGAGCATGCTTACTACTTAAACTACCAAAACCGTCGTCCAGACTACATCGGTGCATTCTGGAACGTTGTAGATTGGAACGCTGCTGAAAAACGTTACCAAGAAGCAAAATAATTGTAATAAATATAGAAAAAAGCTAGGGGAGAACCCCTAGCTTTTTTTCTATGCTTTCCTTTTACATAATTGGGCTTGTCTTTGGAAGACTAGAACATGAAGTAAAGGAGAGTTGTGTATGAAGTGGAAACATATAATTGGTGACGTTGAAGTGAATCGGGATTTAGTGTTATTGCTCCTTATAGGAGGTTTATACACGCTCGCAATTTCTTTATCGAATACGTTTGTAAATATTTATTTATGGAAACAAACACAAAATTATGTGAATCTTGGCTTGTATAATTTGGCCAGCGTTATATTACAGCCTCTCACATTTCTTGTAGGGGGAAAATTAGCGAAACGTATCGATCGCTCGATTTTATTACGAATAGGAGTAGGAACGCTCGCAATTTTTTTTATTGTTGTCTTAGTAGCGGGGAAAAGTGCTTCTCAGTATATTTTATTAATGGGGGCTCTTTTAGGAGTAGGATACGGTTTTTACTGGTTGGCTTTTAACTTATTGACATTTGAAATTACAGAACCAGAAACAAGAGATTTCTTTAATGGGTTTCTTGGACTTCTTACATCCTTCTCTGGGATGATCGGACCAATAGCAGCAGGATACACAATTTCACGTATGGAGAAATGGAGTGGTTATACTGTTATATTCTTTCTTTCATTAGTTCTATTTGCAATTGCTGTCGTCTTAAGCTTCTTTTTATCTAAAAGAGAATGTGAAGGGCGTTATGAAATCGTGCAAGTATTGAAAGAACGACGGATTGATAAAAACTGGGGAAAGATTACACGAGCTCATTTTTTCCAAGGATTGAGAGAAGGAACGTTTATTTTTGTCATTTCAGTATATGTTTATTTAGCAACTAATAGTGAGTTCGCATTAGGGAAATATAGTTTAGTGAACTCTGCTGTATCCTTTGTATGTTATTACTTAGTTGCTCGTATGTTAAAGAAGGAGTGGCGAAAAAAAGCAATTTTACTTGGAGGCATTATTTTATATGCTGTCGTCTTTTTAGTTATTTTCAATGTTACATACACGAAATTACTTATTTATGCGGCATGTATTGCGATTGCATATCCTATTTTACTTGTTCCGTACGGATCAATGACATATGACGTAATTGGTAGAGCGAAAAATGCGAGAGAATGGCGTGTGGAATATGTCGTTGTTCGGGAGCTGTGGTTAAACGCCGGAAGAATCTGTTCCATTTTAAGTTTTTTATGTGCTGTACTATTCTTTCCACCTGAAAAAAGTTTACCTTACTTATTATGTATTTTAGGTGCTGGACATTTTCTTATTTATTTTGCAGTTAAAAATGTCAAATATGATGAGGGAAATGCGAGTAAAACAAGTGTTGTAACGCAAGGAAACGCGCAAAACCAAACTGAACCAGAAGGTTAACTTCTCGTTTGTTTTATGCTAGAATAGAAAAAGATGTAAGACAGCAGTGAGGACACCTGTATGAAGGTGTCCCTTTCACATTACATAGCTGTTGGTAGAGGGGGTTTGTATGAGCAAGAAGCAGAAGCAAAAGCAAAATAAGAAAAAGACCCACGTTCCTTTTCGGTTAAACGTGCTGTTTTTCTGCGTGTTTTTAATGTTCTCCGCGGTTATTGTAAGGCTCGGATATGTACAAATTGTTCGCGGTGAAGAATATAAGAATGAAGTGGAGAAGAAAGAAAACTCAACGATAAGTAATCCTGTACCGCGTGGGAAAATATTTGACCGTTATGGGCGATCTGTAGTAGATAATGCAGCCATTCGTACTATTACATTTACAAAAATGAAAGGATCAACTGCAGAGGATCGCTTAGAAACAGCGAAAAAGCTAGCAGATTTGATTGAAGTACCGACAGATAAATTAACAGATCGCGATAAAAAAGATTATTGGCTTGCTATGCATAAAGAGGAAGCTAAAGAAAAAATTACGAATAAAGATCGTCAAGAGTTTAAAGATAAAAAAATTGATGATAAAGAATTAGACGAGCGTCAGCGCAGTCGTGTAACAGAAGAAGAGATTAATCAATTATCCGCAAAAGATCTAGAAATACTAGCGATTAAGAGTAAGATGGATGGCGGATATGCAATGACACCTCAAGTTCTTAAGAAAAATGCAACAGATGAAGAATATGCGATTATTAGTGAAAATTTAGCACAATTGCCGGGAGTAGATACAAGTGTTGATTGGGAACGAAAATATGCATATGATGGTGATTTGTTCCGAAGTGTACTTGGTGGTGTAACAACTTCTGACGAAGGTTTACCAAGAGAAAGACTAGATTACTATCTTGTTCGTGATTATAATCGAAATGACCGAGTAGGAAAAAGTTATCTTGAACAACAGTATGAAGATAGTCTGCACGGTACGAAAGCAGAAGTTAGAAATGTTACAGATAAAAACGGTAATATTTTAGAAACGATTAATGTATCAAAAGGACAAAGTGGTAATGACCTGAATTTAACGATTGATATGGAATTACAAAAGCGCGTGGAGGATATTCTTACGAAGAATTTAATGAGATTTAAAGGAAGCGAACCTCTTTTAGATCGCGCATTCGTTGTAATGATGAACCCAAAAAATGGTGAAGTTTTATCTATGGCTGGGAAACAATTAGTTAACGAAGATGGTCAAACGAAAGTAAATGACTTTGCATTAGGTACCATGACAAGTTCTTATCCGATGGGGTCAACTGTAAAAGGTGCAACAGTACTTACTGGATATCAAACTGGTGCGATTCAACCAGGTTCAGTACAATTGGATGAACCAATTAAATTAAAAGGTACACCTACGAAGTCATCTTGGAAAACGATGGGATATATTAATGACCTTACAGCTTTAAAAATGTCTTCTAACGTTTATATGTTTAAAACAGCGATGAATATCGCCGGTGTTCAGTATGTGAGAGGTGGTACGTTAGATATACCTCAAAAAGCATTTGATACGATGCGTTATTATTTCGGACAGTTTGGACTTGGTGTAAAAACAGGAATTGATTTACCGAATGAATCTGCTGGTCAGATGGGGAGAGGTAGTCAACCAGGTTTCTTACTAGATTTATCAATTGGACAGTATGATACGTATACACCGCTTCAATTAGCGCAATATATTTCGACGATTGCCAATGGTGGATATCGTATGCAACCACAAGTTGTAAAAGAAATTCGTCAACCGGCAGTGAAACCAGATGAAGTTGGGAAAGTTGTTCAATCTATGGAACCGAAAGTATTAAATCGTGTTGATATGCCAGAATCGCAAATTAAACGTGTTCAAGAAGGATTTAGACAAGTGTATAATGATTCAGGTGGTACAGCTACCAAATACTTTACAGGTGCAAAATATAAAGCGGCAGGGAAGACAGGTACCGCGCAAACTGTGTATGGCGGAGATAAAGAGATTGGTAGAAAGGCAAATGGTGAACGTGTGGAAACATATAACTTAACATTAGTAGGTTATGCGCCACTTGAAGATCCAGAAGTAGCATTCTCTGTTGTTGTTCCATGGGTACATGATGATAAGACTGGTATTAATGGATATATTGGTCGTGAAATTATGGACGCCTACTTTGATTTAAAAAACCAAGAAGTAAATGGTGAAGCTCCAAAAGATGATAAAAACAATAAAAATAAAGATCAAGATGATGAATAAAAAAATTTTAAAAAAGCACACTATCTGAAAAGATAGTGTGCTTTTTTTTATGGTTTATGCATATCGTGTAATAAATGTGGACAAGTATACAATATTGGGAAATACGCGGCCTTATAAATAATACTTGTATATGATGAGATAGGGGATAACTGTTTTATAGGGAAATTATCAGAGAAAATGAATAACTACTACCGATTAAAATTGTATCCCGCTATTAACGGGCAGTAAGACCCCCATCTCAAAATTCAGCGAAAGCAAAAAAGTTAGGTGGGGGTCGGGCTGTCCGTAAAAGCCCGATTGGTGAGGGCAGATTAAAGTTTCACTTTATCGTATGTTGATTTTTGTGGAACTTTACAAAACTTTTACAAACAATTAAAACCGAATTAATAGTTTAGCAGTATTCTTATATCTGTAATCCTGTTATTTCCGGTTACTTCTAGGAGGAAGAACACGTGAAATGGATGCGTACACCGATTATAATTTTCGTACTATCGATATGGTTCCTCTGTTTTGAAATGTCTACTGCATTTGCTTTAAATGATATGGGAGAAGTGAGAGTTGATGGATCCTCAACGGTTTTTCCTATTATAGAAGCAGTAGCGGAGGAATATACAAAGGTGCATCCAGACGTGAAAATTTCCATCAGTGTTTCTGGAACTGGAGGAGGATTTAATCGTTTCAGTAAAGGAGAAGTAGATATAAATAATGCTTCGAGAGTAATGAAACAAGTCGAGAAAAATGAGATGAAGAAAAACTCTATTCAGTTCACACCTTTTGAGGTCGCTAACGATGGTCTTACAATCGTTGTGAATCGGCACAATACATGGGTAGACGATATGTCAGTAGACGAGTTACGTTTACTGTGGAGTGAAGATGGAAGAGAGAAGCGATGGTCACAAATTCATTCAACATGGCCACGTGAACAAGTGAAGTTTTATGCACCAGGCGTAGACTCTGGTACTTATGATTATTTTCAAAATGTCATCTTACAAAATCATCGCATTGTAAAAAAAGTCTCTTTGTCTGAAGATGATCAAGTTATTATGCAAGGGGTAATGAATGATAAACATGCCATTGCTTTTGTAGGATATGCTTATTATATGGCTAATCGAGATAAGGTGAAAGCAATAAAAGTGAATGGTGTATTTCCGACGAAAGAGACCATTCAGTCAGGTAAGTATAAGCCGTTATCTAGGCCGCTACTTACTTATGTGAATAATGCCTCTATCCGAAATAAAATGAATGTAGCAAACTATGTTGAGTTTATGATTCAGCATGTTGGTAACCTCGCTGAAGAGGTCGGGTATGTAAAATTACGAAAAGAAAAATACAATGAACAGCTGCGTATGTTAACAGAAATAAAAAGGTAATGTCAGGGTGGAAAGGGGTTTTCATCTTTGGCTCATAATGACAAAAGTCAAATTACATTTTCTGTACAACATTTGATTGAAAGAAATACAAAACAAAGAAAAAAAACGCAGCGAATCAATCGAATAATGCCTTTGTTACTAAAAATAATTGCTAGCGTTTCTATTGCTACGACACTTGGAATTGTTTTTACGCTCTCTAATGAAACAATCATGTTTTTTCAAAAAATATCATTGTACTCCTTTTTGACGGAGAAAGAATGGTTACCGTTTTTTGAAAATCCTAAATTCGGTATATTACCACTTATATGTGGAACGTTCCTTGTAACAGCAATCGCTATGTTTGTAGCAATTCCTATTGGTTTAGCGTGTGCCGTATTTTTAAGCGAATATGCTTCAAATAGTGCACGGAAAATATTAAAGCCGATGTTAGAGCTATTAGCAGGTATCCCGACAATTGTATATGGTTTTTTTGCATTAACAATTGTTACGCCGCTTTTACAAAGGATTATACCAGATTTACAGTTTTTTAATGCGATTAGCCCAGGAATCGTTATCGGATTTATGATGATGCCTACAGTTGCATCTCTATCTGAAGACGCGATGAGAGCTGTGGCGAAAGGGACGAAAGAAGCTTCATTAGCACTCGGAGCGACGCGGTTTGAAATGGTAAAACAAGTGGTGTTTCCGTCCGCTTTTACAGGGATTATGGCAGCAATTATATTAGCGGCTTCGCGTGCAATTGGTGAAACGATGATTGTTGTAATTGCGGCAGGATCCACACCAAATGTATCGCTTGATCCGACACATTCTATTCAAACGTTAACAGCCTATATTGTGCAAGTAAGTTTAGGTGATGCTCCGCATGGAACGATTACGTATTACAGCATGTATGCTGTAGGTGCAACATTATTTTTGTTTACTTTTATTATGAACATCATTTCGCAGTCAATTATGCGCCGTTTTAGGAGGATGACATAATATGCGGATGTTGAATCATAAAAAAATACAAAAAAACATGGCATCACGCTTTTTAAAAGATCGAATTTACAAATTGTTATTTTATATAGCGATTTTATTTTCAATCGTAATTTTGTTTGTGTTACTGTTTCAAATTGTTGAAAAAGGTATAAGCTATCTTTCAATAGATTTCTTTACAAATTTCGCTTCACGTAATCCGAAAGAAGCTGGTATTGCTGCAGCTTTGTCAGGGACAATATTATTTATGAGTATTGTTATACCTGTTTCTTTTATATTTGGAGTTGGAACAGCCCTTTATTTAGAGCAATATGCGAAGGAATCTCTATTTAAAAAAATAGTAGAGATTAATAATCAAACATTAGCAGGAGTACCATCCGTTGTATTTGGATTGCTTGGTTTAACTATTTTTGTATATGCTCTTCATTTAGGAGAGAGTATAGTTGCAGCAGCACTGACGATGAGTTTACTCGTCTTACCAACAGTTGTTGTGGCGAGTCAAGAAGCAATCCGATCAGTACCAAGTGCATTATTAGAGGGTTCTTACGGATTAGGTGCTACGAAGTGGCAAACGATGTATCAAATTGTATTGCCATATGCTTTCCCGGGGATTATAACGGGCTGTACGTTAGCGATATCAAGAGCAATTGGAGAAGCAGCACCACTATTAGTTATTGGGGCACTTGCGTTTGCAAATTATGTTCCATTTAGTATGTTTGATAGATTTACAGTTTTACCAATTCAAATTTTTAATTGGATGAGTAGGCCACAAGAAGAATTTCAGTATGTAGCAGCAGCTGGGATGATTGTTTTGTTAGGTTTGTTGCTATTTATCAATATATTTGTTTTATGGTTACGAAATCGAAAATAAGTTGGAAGTGGATGAAAGGGGAATTCAAATGGTAGCAACAGTAGTAAATGTACAGGTGAAAAACGAAGAGAAAATCGAGACTGCGCCAAAGAAAGTAGTATTTGATACGAAAAACTTAAATTTATGGTATGGGGAAGACCATGCTTTAAAAGATATTAATTTAAGTATTCATGAGAATGAAGTTACAGCAATTATCGGTCCAAGTGGCTGTGGTAAATCAACGTACTTAAAAACGTTAAATCGCATGGTAGAGTTAGTACCGATCGTTCGAACTACAGGTGTAATTGAGTATAGAGAACGCAATATATTTGATAAATCATATCCAGTTGAAGAATTAAGAACGCACGTAGGAATGGTGTTCCAAAAGCCAAATCCATTTCCAAAATCTATTTATGAGAATGTAGCATACGGTCCAAAAATCCATGGTATTCGTGACAAAAAGACATTAGATGAAATTGTTGAGAAAAGTTTACGCGGAGCAGCGATTTGGGATGAGTTAAAAGATCGTTTGCACGATAATGCATACGGTTTATCTGGTGGACAGCAACAGCGTCTATGCATCGCACGTTGCTTAGCTATTGAGCCAGACGTTATTTTAATGGATGAGCCAACATCGGCACTAGATCCAATTTCAACATTAAAAGTAGAAGAATTAATTCAAGAGTTAAAGAAAGACTTTAGTATTGTTATCGTAACGCATAATATGCAACAAGCAGCGCGTATTTCAGACAAAACCGCTTTCTTCTTAAGCGGGGAAGTTGTGGAGTATACAGATACAAACAAATTATTTACGACGCCTTCAGATAAGCGTACAGAAGATTATATTACAGGTCGCTTTGGTTGATATCGTTGCAAAGCTAAGAGAAAATGCCCTCTTAACAGAGGGCATTTCTTATTTTTATCTCACTTTAATAGGGAAGTAATACCTTCTCTTTATCTTAAGGTTTATTACAAGCGTAAGAGGTTATGTAGGAGATTTATCCCGCTATTTGCGGGCAGTAAGACCCCACCTCAAAATTCAGCAAAAGCAAAGAAGTTAGGTGGGCAGGCGGCCTGTAAAAGCCCGATTGATGAGGGGTGATTAAAGTTTCACTTTGTATATAATGGCACATAATATTGAGGGGGAAGAAAAAATGGTAAGAGAACAGTTTCAAGGTGATTTAAAAGTGTTACAGCAAAAGGTGATTGAGCTTGGCGAATTAGCAAATGCGGCTTTATTGATTGCTATGGAAGGTCTGCATACAAGGGATGTAGAGAAAGCGTTAGAGGTCATTGATGGTGATTACCGTATGGATAATTTAGAAGAGGAAATAAACGATCTTGCGCTTATGCTCATTACGAAGCAGCAACCTGTAGCAAGTGACTTAAGAAGGATCTTTATTTCAATTAAAACAGCGACAGATTTAGAGCGTATTGCAGATCATGCTGTTAATATTGCAAAGGCTACAATTCGTCTTGGGGAAAAAGAAGTGGCTGTTAGTTTGCACAACCTGGATGAAATGTTTGCGGTTGCAAATAAGATGTTGCATTTAGCGTTAGAAGCATATGAACAAGAAAATTTAACTTTCGCGAAACAAATTGCTGAAATGGATGATTCCGTTGATGAAATATATGGAAAAGCAATTCGTGAGTTTATATCTTCAGTTCCGGAACAACCAGAAGCAATTACGCAAATTACACAATTATCATTTGTGGCGAGATATATTGAGCGTGTAGCAGACCATATTACAAACATTGCTGAAAATGTATTTTATTTAGTAAAAGGAAAGCATTATTTATTGAATGAGTAGGAATGAAAGTAGGTGATGAGAAATCACCTGCTTTTTTTAGTCAAAACATGACAAAAAAAGCTCGTTGTTTCCTTTAGTTTATGATGATAAGATGTATCATAATGTAATGGGAAAATTAGTATATATGTTGTTCGTTAATAAGTATTATTTATCAATTAATAGTAAGCGCTTTCTTGTCGTTTGAAATGTACGTTTTTATAGGTGGGAAATTTAATTATAGGGTCTTTTAAATGAGGATTCGTTTAACTAATCAAGTTTATGCTGCTAGTTCATGTGGGATAGAGAATATACATATGGTATATGGAGCTACTGAACATTATATAAGTGGAGGCTGAAGTATATGAAGGGGGTTATTTTAGCTGGAGGAAAAGGAAGACGCCTTAGACCATTAACATGTAATACTCCAAAGCCGATGTTACCATTATTAGAAAAACCAGTTTTAGAATACAATATTGAGTTATTACGCCAGCATGGTATTCGTGAAATTGCAATTACTGTTCAATATATGAGTACGACGATTAAGCGATATTTTGGTGATGGTAGTAAATGGGGAGTTAACTTGTATTATTTTGAAGACTCTCCTCCGCTTGGTACAGCAGGGAGTATTAAACAAGCAGAACAATTTTTAGATGAAACATTTGTTGTAATAAGCGGGGATGCATTAACTGACTTTCAATTATCAGAAGGAATTAGGTTTCATGAACAAAAGAAAAGAATGGTAACAATGTTTGTGAAAGAAGTAGAAAATCCACTCTCATTTGGATTGGTTGTAATGAATAAAGACCAGGAGGTTACACGATATATAGAAAAGCCGGGCTGGAATGAGGTAGTATCTAATGTTGTGAATACAGGCATATATATTATGGAGCCAGAAATCTTTTCTTACATACCGCCTAGACAATTTTTTGATTTCAGTCATGATGTGTTTCCGTTATTGGCAAACAAAAATGTGTTATTCGCATATTTGTCAGAAGGTTATTGGTTAGATATCGGCACATTTAATCAATATCGACAAGCACAATTTGATTTGTTAACGAAAAAGTTACAAGTACCTATTCCTTATACGGAAGTATTACCGATGGTATGGATGGGAGAAGGGGTGACGATTGGGAAAGGGACAAAAATTCATGGCCCCTCTTTCATTGGAGAAGGAGCAAAGATTGGTACAGGAGCTGTAATTGAGCCATATTCTATTATTGGAAAAAATAGTATCGTTTCAAATTATTCTCATCTTCAAAAAAGTATTGTTTTTGCAAATGCCCATATTGGAAAGTATTGTGAACTATTAGAAACGACAATAGGAGAGCGTACAATAGTTGAAGATGACGTTACACTGTTTCAAAAAAGCATTGTAGCGGATCACTGTCATATCGGGAGAAGTACGATAATTAAGCAAAAAGGAAAACTATGGCCTTATAAGGCGATTGATAGTCATTCGATAGTAGGAGCGGCTGGTATTCAAGAGAGTGAAATGAGTGCAGGGTGGTTACAAAAAAGCCGCATTGTAGGAAGAGGGAATGTTGAAATTACTCCCCAGTTTATCGTGAAGATTGCGATGGCGTATGGCTCTCTTTTTACAAAAGGAGAAAGTATATTAATTGGAAGTCAAGAAAATATAGAAACAACTTCTTATAAAAATTTATTTTTACATGCTATTCATGGTATAGGGATTCATACGATGGAATGCAAAGAAATGAACGAGTCACTTTTTCAATATAGTGTTCATCATTTGCAATGTGCAGGTGGGGTTTTCATTCAAGTGGAGAATGAGAATGAGATTGTTATAAAGTTGTATGGTCAAGCTGGCATGCCGTTAACGTATAAGCAGCAAAAAGAGATAGAACAAGTATATATGTCCGAATTGTTTTATTACGTGCATGAGAAAGAGATGGGGAGAAATAAGCTGGTTCATGTTTCTATGAATGAGTATATAGAAGTTATATTGGGGCATATTGATATCGAGAAAATACAGATGCAGAAGTTTCATCTTCTTATTAATAAGAGAAATGATACGTTGCAACATTTACTTATGCTCTTTCTACAAAGACTTGGTTGTACAGTTACATGGATTTATGCAAGCGAACAAAAAGATCATGTGAAAGCTTTGATGAAATCAAGTAAAGCAAATATGGCTCTTATGTTTTCTGAGCAAGGAAATCATTTCGAGTTATACGATAAACATAGTAATATTTACCAAGGTACAGATTTGGAAGAGGTAGATATTCCAGATTTCTTACTCGAATCTACAGGAAATATTTACCCAATGTCTTTGAAATTAGGAGAATGTTATCTTCTGTTTTATACGCAGGATGAAAGGAAGTCGTTTCAAGTAAGGTGGAAGCGAGATATTTTATATCGAATTGGAAAATTATTTGAGCTAATAGCATTGCAAGGAAAAACGTTTCTCAGCATAGTAGAGCAATCACCTCCGCTCTATTTACTTTATGATGAAGTGGTATGTTCATGGAATGAAAAAGGGAAAATTATGAGGAAATTATTGGATGATATTGAAAGGAAGGGAGAAGGTATATTTGAAGGAGTACAGTTCAAATATACTGAAAAAGAGTGGTCTTATATCGTTTCTGACACAAAACAACCAAAATTTTTAGTGTATTCACATGCTAGAAACCCAGTAATAGCAAGGGAAAACATGAAAAATCTTATAGAAAAAATTAGACAATATCAAAAGGTGTAGAATTTTTATTTTAAAAGTGGTATTATAGTATAGTCTGATTTAAGTTATTAGTACTGGAGGGAAATAAGAATGCGTGTGAATATTACTCTAGCATGTACAGAATGCGGAGATCGTAACTATATCTCAAAGAAAAATAAACGTAACAACGCTGAGCGTATCGAGCTTAAAAAGTATTGCAAGCGTGACAAGAAGTCTACGTTACACCGTGAAACAAAGTAAGCAGTAGGAATATTTTCCTACTGTTTCTTTTTTTATTCGATTCCTATGTTAAAAGTGATACACTATCATCATAGAGTAAAGTGTCACTGTAAGGAGGAGAATGTGTGAAAGAAGAGAAAGTGCGTTTGCGTAAACAAATAATAGAACACATGAATTCTTTATCAGAAGAACAATATACAACTTTATCAGAACAGATTGCATTTTCGTTGTATGCGCAAAAAGAGTGGGTTGAAGCTAAAACAATTGGAATTACTCTCTCAATGGAAAATGAAGTGAATACATATCCTATTATCGAAAAAGCTTGGGAAGAAGGAAAGAAAGTTGTAGTTCCTAAGTGTAATAAAGGAACAAGAACGATGTCCTTCCGGAAAATTAGTGATTTTGATCAATTAGAAACGGTGTATATGAACTTACGTGAACCGATTCCGGGACTTACGGAAGAAGTGAGTGCGGATGACATTGATCTTCAAATTGTGCCAGGCGTAGCTTATACAGAGCGAGGAGAACGGATTGGATACGGCGGGGGCTATTATGATCGTTATCTCGTGCATTATAAAGGGAAAACGCTATCATTAGCATATGATTTTCAAATGGTAAAACACATTCCGATAGAGCCATTTGATAAAAATATAGAAAAAATTATTACAGAAAAAGGAACAATGCTTATAAATGAGCTTGTATAGACAAATAAAAATTGACGAGACTTTTTCTTCTTGATTATAATAAAATATGTGAACGTTTTCTTATTATAATTTTTATAGTAAGTGAGCATAGAGGGTGATGAAATGGTATCTATTTATGATATTCAGCAATTGCTAAAGAAATTTGGTACGATTATTTATACGGGAGATCGAATTGCAGATTTACAATTAATGCAAGATGAATTGCGTGAATTAAATCAATCACAGCTAATCGATCCACAAGACTATCAAACAGCTTTATTTTTATTGAAGCAAGAAATTCAAAAAGAGCTAAATAAGAATTAGATAAAGGTAGGTAAGCAACATGGAAGAGAAATGGTTAGTTGGTGTTGACCTTGGTGGTACAACGATTAAATTAGCATTTATTAATGTATACGGCGAAATTTTACATAAGTGGGAAATCCCTACAAATACAGGTGAGCAAGGAAAACATATTACACTTGATGTTGCGAAAGCAATTGATAAAAAGCTAGAAGAATTAGGCGAATTGAAGAGCAAGTTAATTGGTATTGGTATGGGAGCTCCTGGCCCTGTACATGTGGCATCTGGAATGATTTATGAAGCGGTTAATTTAGGGTGGAAAAACTATCCGCTAAAAGATTTATTAGAAGTAGAAACAGGATTACCTGTTGTTATTGATAATGATGCAAACTTAGCAGCGCTTGGTGAAATGTGGAAAGGTGCTGGTGAAGGTGCAAAAGATTTAATCTGCATGACACTTGGTACGGGCGTTGGTGGTGGTGTAATCGCCAATGGTGAGATTGTACACGGCGTGAGTGGTGCTGCTGGTGAGATTGGACATATTACAGTAGTTACAGAAAATGCTTTCCCATGTAATTGCGGGAAGTCTGGTTGCTTAGAAACAGTAGCATCTGCGACAGGTATTGTACGTGTTGCTATGCAAAAAATACAAGAGACTAATAAAGAAAGCATGTTGCGTTCTATGTTAGCTGAAGAAGGACGTATTACATCAAAAGATGTCTTTGAAGCACTTGGACAAGGTGATGAATTAGCAGGCGAAGTAGTAGAAAAGGTAGCTTCTTATTTAGGGTTAGCTGTAGCGAACCTATCTAGTACGTTGAACCCAGAGAAAATTGTTATTGGTGGAGGCGTGTCTAAAGCTGGAGATGCGCTATTAGAACCAATTCAACGCTATTTCGAGCAATACGCTTTCTCACGTGCTGTAAAGAGCACGAAGTTAGCTATTGCAACACTTGGTAATGATGCAGGTGTTATCGGAGGAGCTTGGCTTGTAAAAAAGCACAAATACGAAGCGAAGATGATATAAGTTTTGAAATATGAAAAGAGGAAGGGGGAACCCTTCCTCTTTTTGTGTGAAATCTCGATGAAGAATAAAGTGTAAACGAATTAAGCTGCTGGTGGATACCCGTTATATAGAACAGTCATGATCGTAAACCATCCGAAAACGAGTACAGTTGCAATTGCAAAGCCGCTCGCGAAAAAGTTTTTTTCGCGAAGTGTTCTAAGCGTAGCAAATACAGCTAACAGAGTGACAAGTGTAAAAATAATAACAAGGCCCATGCAATATCCTCCTCTGTCTACCCATTTCTTATTATGAGTTTTTGGAATATTTACTCTTTTATATTGTACATGTTTTAAAAATGATTGTCGAGATAGCATCCTTTCTTTTCCTAAGAGAAAGAAATGTTGTATCATTAAAAGTAAGTTTAATAACTGGAGGAGATTTTCATATGAAATGGATACAAATGCCGTTAGGCCCATTACAAACAAATGCTTATATTTTAATGAACGATCAAAAAGAGTGCATTATCTTTGACCCTGGGCACGAAGGTGAAAAGCTCGTTACATATTTACAAGAAGAACAATTAAAACCATTGGCTGTTTTATTAACGCATGCTCACTTTGATCATATCGGTGCTGTTGATGCGGTAAGAGACGCTTTTCATATTCCTGTATACGTACATAAAGAAGAAGCAGATTGGTTAGGAGATGCAACTGTAAACGGCTCTCAAATTTTTATGATGAACCGCAGTATTACAGCAAAACCAGCGGATCATATTATTGATGCAGAAGGTACATTAACAATTGGATCATTTAATTTTGAAATTTTTGAGACGCCAGGACATTCTCCAGGAAGTATTTCTTATTATAGTAAAGAGGCAAATGCTGTATTCTCAGGAGATGTATTGTTCCAAATGAGCATTGGAAGAACAGATTTGCCTGGTGGAAGTTTTGCTGAATTAATTGGAAGTATTGAAGAGAAATTATTTGTATTACCAGATGAGACAGCGGTGTTATGTGGACATGGTCCAGAAACAAGCATTGGTTTTGAAAAAGAAAATAATCCGTTTTTACAATAAGGAGTCATTATGGGAATGGAGCTCATTTTAAGAGAATGGATGGGGAAAGAAAAGGATTATTCAATTTCATATAGTACGTATATGAACCTTGTATTGTATACAGAAGGTCATGGATATTATATGAAAGAACGTGAAAAGATTGGAAGACAAGGGGATTTTTTTACAAGTAGCAATGTATCCTCTGTTTTTGCAAAAACTTTTGCTAAACTTTTTATTCGTCTTGTTGAAAATGGTGAAGTTGCTTCGAATATTTGTGAGGTTGGTGGGGGAACTGGAAAGTTTGCCTATGATGTTTTACAAGAATGGAAGCAATTATCTCCAAAAACCTTTATTGATTTAAACTATTCAATGATTGAAGTGAGCCCTTTTCATAGGAAATTACAGCAGGAGCACCTTAGCTCATTTTCTAATGTATCGTACTATACCTCTTATAGTGAAATGGGAGATTCTTTCGAGGGAATTCTTTTTTCGAATGAGTTGTTTGATGCATTTCCTGTTGAAATAATTGAGAAAAGAAATGGTATGTTGTATGAAGTGCGTATTACATATACAGAGGAAGGAAACCTTTCAGAAGTATGTAGGCCGTTAGATAAAAGAATTGGTCGATATTTATTGAAATATAATATTCATATTGCTGAAGGGCAACGTTTTGAAGTACCAATTGTGATGGAGGAGTATATAAAAGAAATCGCGAAATGGTTTCAAAAAGGTATATGTATTACAGTTGATTACGGATACACAAAAGAAGAATGGATGCATCCAGCACACCGTGAAGGAAGTTTGCGAGGTTATTATCAGCATAAGCTAATACGTAACCCACTAGCGCATCCAGGTGAAATGGATCTTACTACTCATATTCATTGGGACGAGCTAAAGGAGATGTTTAGTATGCAAGGAATGAGTGCAGTATGGCATAAGAAACAATCTGAGTTCTTGTTAGCTGCAGGGATATTAGAACAGCTTAAGAGCCATCAAGATATGAATCCTTTTTCTGAAACGCAAAAACAAAATCGAGCAGTTCGTTCTATGATTTTGAATGGAGGAGTAGGGAGTGCGTTTGATGTTGTTATACATACAAAAGATATGCAACATTTACATTTGGATCGGTATGTAACAATATAAAAAACAAGACACAGTATATACTGTGTCTTGTTTTTTAATACGACTTATGTAGTATTATATATTTCCTCTCATGATATATATTTATATTAAAGATATGAGATAAAAAATATAGAATACGTTCTTTTTCTTCGATTATTAGTCCCTAACCTAATAATACGCGAACGAGTTGAATTATTGTTTCGTTCTCTACTTTGTAATAAATTTCCAATCCTTTTCTTTCACTAGAAACGATTTTAGCGCTTTTTAATTTTGCTAAATGCTGTGAAATTGTAGATTGTGGCATGTTTAAGCCAGTGTACATTGTAGAAACGTTGCTTGGACCGCGCTCAATTAATCCTTTTACGATACATAAACGAACAGGATGAGCCAGCACTTTTAATAATTCTGCATTACTTTCATATAGTTCTAATTCTTTTTGAAAGGTTTCTAACATGTTCTTTTCCACCTCCGTGTGAGCTATTATACCATACTATACATACCAAAAATTTAAAGAAAAGAAAATAGTTGTTGCAGAAAAAAAGTCCTAAAGTAAAGAAATTGTAAGAAAAGAGACCATGATGTAAATAAAATAGGTAAATTAGCACGTTTTTGTAAAATGACATTTTTGGGTGAAAATTTCGATGCGTTTTAAAAATTGAAAGATATAGATATATTTGTAACACAATTTTATCATGATTTTCTTATTCTTTCAAATGAATATACGAAATTTTTAAAATAATATGACAAAGGAATTATAATGATATATATAGAATATAAAACAGGTTAAAAGAACAGAAGCTGAATGTAATTCGCTTCTTTATGGTGATAATGAAATATTTGATTACGGCTGATAAATCTTAGGATAATCAAGTCATTAGTCATTTATTCTAAAATTCATCTTTTAGCAACGTTAAAAATCTGTGATTCCATATGTTCTCGTAAAAATCAATTGTCTCTTTTGCGGACATAAAAGGATTATTCAACGTAGAGGTTGTTTTCTGTATCATAAAGTTTTCGTATCCCAGTCCGTGGGCAAACTTAATCGTAGCATCCATACAGTACTCTGTTTGGGCACCGCAAAATTCAATGCGATTTACAGATAATTGATCTAAAATTTCTTTTAAGTTTGTTTTATAAAATGAATTTGCATGTGTTTTTCTTACAAAAAAATCTTGTTCTTGAACATCAAGATCGGTATGAATAGCCCAAAGTTCTTTCTCGGGTACTAAATCATCATCACAATGTTGAACAAAAAGGATTGGTTTATTTAATTTTCTGTATGAAGAAATTCTTTTATTTACTTTTGTTAGTAAGTTCTGTAAATCAAATAAATGCTCTCCGCCATAACATACGCCATTTTGTAAATCGATAACGATTAAAATATCTGCACAAGTATTCATTATTTTTACCCCTTTTTCATTTTTTAATATATCAATTAATCAATTTTTTAGAAATAGATGATATACTTTTATTTTTTATGGACTATAAGAAAAATTTCAAATGACTATAACTAAATCGCATAAAAAGAAGATATGAAAACCTATTCTCATATCTTCTTTTTTCTCTATGCATTTACAGGTTCTTCTACATAAGAAAGGGCATTTTCAAAATCGGATATTAAATCGTTAACATTTTCAAGACCGACTGATAACCGAAGTAATGAATTAGAGATTCCTCTTTCATCACGAGCTTCTTGCGACAGTGCTGCATGTGACATTTTTGCTGGATAAGAAAGAATTGACTCTACAGCTCCTAAACTAACTGCAAAAACAGGTAATTTTACTTTTGATAAAAATTGGCGGAGTGCATCTTCTGACTGCAAAGTAAATGATAAGACTGCTCCAGCTGATGTTGCTTGAGATTGTTGAATATCAAATCCGAGATGTGTTTGTAATCCCGGATAATAGACATTTTGTACTTTAGCGTGCTCTTGTAAATAATGTGCAATTTTATTGGCATTTTTAGCTGAATGCTCGAGGCGTACATGTAATGTTTTTAGACCGCGAAGTACGAGAGAACAATCTTGAGGTCCTAAAATAGCACCGAATGCATTTTGTAAAAATCCAAGCTTTTGAGCGAGTTCTGCATCTTTTACTACTGCTAATCCGGCAGTAACATCACTATGCCCAGCAATAAATTTTGTGGCACTATGAAGAACAACATCAGCTCCAAGTTCAAGTGGTTTTTGGAATAGTGGTGTCAAAAATGTATTATCAACAAAAGTAAGAGCCCCAATAGATTTTGCAAGTTTAGAAACCTCGCGAATATCTGTCACCTTTAAAAGTGGATTAGAAGGTGTTTCTACATAAAAGAGCTTTGTATTTGGTTTAATGCTTTGTTTTATTTCTTCTAAATTGGTCATATCAACAAATGTATGTGAAACACCGTAACGGGAGAGTACCTCAGTTATCACTCGGTAAGTGCCTCCGTATACATCTTCTGAAATGAGTACGTGATCACCTTGTGAAAGAAGGAGGAATGCAGTGGAAATCGCTGCAATGCCTGATGCAAAGGCGAATCCCTTTGTTCCACCTTCTAATAAAGCAATGATATCTTCAAGAGCTTCACGAGTTGGATTTCCTGACCTGCTATAGTCATATTTTCCGAACGTATCTACATCAAACTGGTGAAAAGTTGATGTGTTATAGATAGGAACGTTCACAGCTCCTGTTTGCGAGTCATGTTTATATTGGTTGTGTAGTAAGAGTGTATCTATAGAATAACTCATATTCTTACACCTTCTTTTACAAGTTTAATGGCTTGCTTTAAGTCTTGAATTAAATCGTTACTATTTTCAATGCCAACGGAGAATCGAAGAAGACGATTACATACACCGTTTGCTGTTCTAATTTCTTCAGGAATATCAGCATGTGTTTGCGTTGCTGGATAAGTCATTAAACTTTCTACACCACCAAGACTTTCGGCAAATGTAATTAAGGATAAAGATTGTAAGAATGGATTAATCCAAGCTTCATCTTTAAGGCGAAATGAAATCATGCCGCCTCTTCCAGGATAAAATACATCTGTCACCCCGTCTTCATCATTTAAATATGCAACAACTGCTTTCGCATTTTCTTCATGCTGTCTCATGCGAAGCGCTAACGTTTTCATACCGCGAATTAATAACCATGAGTCAAATGGGCTTAAAACTGCACCTGATGCATTATGATAATGAGCGATTTCTTCACAAAGTTCCTTTCCTTTTGCAACGACAAGTCCGCTTAGTACATCGTTATGTCCCCCTAAATATTTCGTTGCGCTGTGAAGTACAATGTCAGCACCTTCTGTTAATGGTTGCTGTATATAAGGTGTGTAGAATGTGTTGTCTACAATAAGAAGTAGTCCGTGCCTTTTCGCTACAGTTGCGACAGCAGCAATATCAGTAACTTGCATTAATGGATTAGTTGGAGTTTCTATGAAAATAGCCTTCGTTTCAGTTGTGATAGCTTGCTCAATTTGTTTAATAGACTGTGTATTTACGTATCTACATCGAACATTCCACTTTTTTTCATGTTCAGAAAATAATCGATACGTTCCACCGTATAAATCTTCAGATACAATAAGTTCGTCTCCAGAGCGGAATAGAGAAAGGACGAGGAGAACAGCCGCCATCCCTGAACTACAGGCATAACCTTGTTCGCCATATTCTAAGTCTGCGATTGCCTGTTCTAAAAGACCTCGAGTTGGATTGCCAGTTCGTGAATAGTCAAAGCCAGTAGATTTACCAATTCCTTCATGACGATAAGCGGTTGAGAAATAAACTGGTGGATTAACCGTTCCAGTTGTAGTTTCACTGCGATTGCCGATTTGTGCTAGTTTTGTTTCGATTGTTGACATGTGAAAATTCCTCCTTTTTAAATTGAAACATTAAGTGAATATAAAATAAAAAAAGCCTTCTAAGAAGAAGGCTTTCGGTTTGAATAGAGTCTTCTTCTCATCTGTCAAATCTTTCACAATTTGCTGGAATTAGCACCTTATTAACAAAATGTTAATGGTTGCTGAGGCGTCACAGGGCCAGTCCCTCTACCTCTCTAGATAAGAATGTTCGTATGAAATTTTTATTATGTTTTTAACTTTACAACAAAAGATAATTGAATTGCAACTTTATTTTGAAAAATTTTTATTTTTCCGCAAGTGTCATTGACTTTTACTTTTGTGCATGCTAAATTTATTAAAAAATTAACAAACATTGTTAAAAGGGGAACGCATTTCCTTTTAGCTACATAAATAAAATAATAAAGACAACTCTTATTGAGAGCGGTGGAGGGAAAGGCCCTGTGAAACCCGGCAACCTTCAAACGAAATGTTTGAAACGGTGCTAATACCTGCAAAACGAATGTTTTGCATAATAAGAGGAGGAACGATTATGTCCCCCTCTTCAAAGTGAAGAGGGGGTTTTTATATTGATAGAAATGAGGGAGATTCGTGAAATTACTAGATTTATTATCAAAAGGAATTGTAATAGGTGATGGTGCGGTTGGAACGTTATTGCATTCACATGGCTTGCAAAGTAGCTTTGAAGAATTGAATGTATCTGATCCAGACTTAATTATATCGATCCATAAACAATATGTAGCTGCTGGAGCAGATGTAATTCAAACGAATACGTATGGAGCAAATGAGGCGAAATTACGTATGTACGGCTTAGAAAATCAAGTTACAGAAATTAATAGAGCGGCAGTAAAACTGGCGAAAGCATCTGTTACAGATAAAAATGCAATTTTAGGAACAATTGGTGGTATGAAACATATCGGAGCCGTTACAACGACTGATATGGAAAGGGAGTTTATGCTACTTGAACAGGCAGGGGCTTTACTAGAAGAACAGGTTGATGGATTACTATTAGAAACTTTTTACGATGAATTTGAATTACTTCATGCTGTTAAAGTATTGCGTAAGCAAACGAACATTCCAATTGTTGCTCAATTAGCGTTACATGAAGCAGGTACGACTCAAAATGGAAATGATGTCAATGAAATATTAAAGCAACTTATAGATTACGGTGCAAATGTTGTTGGATTAAATTGTCAACTAGGGCCGCTTCATATGACGGAGGCTTTCAAAATGATATCGATTCCGCAAAATGGCTATTTATCAGCATACCCAAATGCAGGTCTCCCGAATTATGTGGAGGGACGTTACGTATATGAGGGAAGCCCAGCTTATTTTGAGGCGATGACGCCGAGATTTATTGAGCAAGGTATTCGGTTATTAGGTGGTTGTTGTGGTACGACTCCAGAACATATTCAAAGTATGAAGCACGCTGTTGCGAATGTTACACCTGTAATAGAAAAAGACACCATTCAAAGGCCGAAAGTTGTTCATACGCATGAGAAACGTTCGAAGGCTCACGTCACTCTAGCAGAGAAAGCGAAAAAACAAACGACAGTTGTAGTGGAATTAGATCCACCGAAAACGTTAGATACACAGCGGTTTTTTGAAGGAGCAAGAGCTTTAAAAAGAGCGGGAGCAGATGCTATTACTCTAGCAGATAATTCATTAGCATCGCCTCGTATTTCTAATATGGCAATGGGTGCGTTATTAACGAAGCATGATATCCCGGTATTGACACATTTAACGTGTAGGGATCATAACGTCATTGGACTACAATCTCATTTGTTAGGTTTATCGGCGTTAGGGATGGAAGAAGTGTTAGCTTTAACTGGTGATCCAGCGCGCGTTGGTGATTTTCCTGGTGCAACTTCTGTATACGATTTGTCCTCTATTGAGCTCATTAAAATGATTAAAGAAATGAACGATGGACGTTCAATTTTAGGGAAATCAATTGGACCGGCGACAAGGTTTTCTGTAGGCGGCGCATTTAATCCTCACGTGAGGCACTTAAAAGCAGCGGTTAAGCGAATGGAACGAAAAATAGATGCTGGAGCGGAATATTTTTTAACTCAGCCAATTTACGATATCGCGTTAATTGAAGAAGTGTATGAAGCGACAAAGCATTTGGAACAACCTATTTTTATTGGAATTATGCCGTTAGTAAGTAAGCGGAATGCAGATTTTCTTCATTTTGAGGTACCGGGTATTACTCTTCCAGAAGAAATAAGAGAGAGAATGGATGGACACGAAACGAAAGAGGCGGCAATTGAGGAAGGGATTCGCATTTCGCAAGAATTGATCGACGCAGCGATGAAATATTTTAATGGTATTTATCTTATTACACCATTTTTAAAATATGAAATTACAGAACATCTTGTTAAATATGTAAGAGAAAAGCAAGAAGTGAAAGAAGGTATTAATTGATGAAGTGTATAGAAGAAAAATTACAAAATAGCATTTTAATATTAGATGGTGCAATGGGAACAATGATTCAGCAAGAGGATTTAACTGCTGAAGATTTCGGAGGAGAAGAGTACGAGGGCTGTAATGAATATTTAGTAGAAACAAGACCAGACGTTATTTTAAAGATTCATAAAGCTTATATTGAAGCTGGAGCGGATATTATTGAAACAAATACATTTGGGGCAACGAATATTGTACTAAGTGATTATGAGCTGTCTCATTTAGATGAAGAACTAAATGAAAAGGCAGCACTTTTGGCGAAGCAAGCTGTTAAAGAAAGCGGTAAGGAAGTATATGTTGCGGGAGCGATGGGACCAACAACGAAAGCAATTAGTGTTACTGGTGGTGTGACTTTTGAAGAATTGATTGAGGCTTATACAAGGCAGGCACGAGGATTATTAAAAGGAGAAGTTGATGTATTACTCGTTGAGACGAGTCAAGATATGCGTAACGTGAAAGCAGCTTATATTGGAATTCAAGCTGCTTTTGAAGAACTGAAAAAAACGGTTCCTATTATGATTTCAGGAACGATTGAGCCAATGGGAACGACTCTGGCTGGGCAAACAATTGAAGCTTTTTATTTATCAGTAGAACATATGAAACCATTATCTGTTGGGTTAAATTGTGCGACTGGTCCGGAGTTTATGAGGGACCATATTCGTTCACTATCTGATTTATCGGAGTGTTACATTTCTTGTTATCCAAATGCAGGTCTTCCTGATGAAGATGGACATTACCATGAGTCTCCATCTTCTCTCGCTGAAAAGGTGAAGCGATTTGCTGAAGAAGGATGGGTTAATATTATCGGTGGTTGTTGTGGCACGACACCAGAACATATAAAAGCAATGAAAGAAGCACTAGCATCTCTTAAGCCTCGTGACCATCATGAGAGAGAAGGACATGGAATTAGTGGATTAGAGGCACTGCAATATGATGAGTCTATGAGACCGTTATTTGTAGGTGAAAGAACGAATGTTATTGGATCACGTAAATTTAAACGATTAGTAGCAGAAGGGAAATTTGAAGAGGCTGCTGAAGTGGCAAGAGCGCAAGTGAAGAAAAATGCTCATATTATTGATATTTGTATGGCAGATCCTGATCGTGATGAAATAGAAGATATGGAGAAATTTTTGACAGAAGTTACGAAAGTGTTAAAAGTACCGATTATGATTGATTCAACGGATGAAAATGTTATGGCAAGAGCACTTACTTATATTCAAGGAAAAGCTGTTATCAACTCTATTAATTTAGAAGATGGAGAAGAGCGTTTTGAAAAGGTAACACCGCTTCTTCGTAAGTATGGTGCTGCAATTGTAGTTGGTACAATCGATGAAGATGGTATGGCAGTAAGTGCTGAAAGAAAATTAGAAATTGCAAAAAGAAGTTACGAATTATTAACGACGAAATATGGGATACGCCCGTCAGATATTATTTTTGATGCACTTGTGTTTCCAGTAGGGACAGGTGATGAAGAATATATTGGTTCAGCGGCAGCGACTATAGAGGGCATTCGCCTTATTAAAGAAGCGTTACCAGAGTGTTTAACGATTTTAGGTGTAAGTAACATATCATTTGGTTTACCACCGGCTGGACGTGAAGTATTGAATTCCGTCTTTTTATATCATGCTACGAAGGCTGGATTAGATTACGCGATTGTTAATACGGAAAAATTAGAACGCTATGCGTCGATTCCAGAGGAAGAAAAACACCTTGCAGATGCATTACTGTTTGAAACGACGAAAGAGACGTTAGAAGAATTTACAAACTTTTACCGAGTCGCTAAAAAGAAAGATGTCGTTGTGCAAGAAACGTTAACGCTAGATGAACGACTAGCAAATTATATTGTAGAAGGTACGAAACAAGGATTACACGAGGATTTAAGTCTTGCACTTGAAGAAGGAAGAAAACCTCTTGATATTATTAACGGTCCGCTTATGACAGGGATGGATGAGGTAGGACGACTATTTAATAATAATGAACTTATTGTTGCTGAAGTATTGCAAAGTGCCGAAAGTATGAAAGCTGCTGTAAGTTATTTAGAGCCACATATGGAATCTAGCGATAGTGCAAAAAAAGGGAAAGTATTATTAGCAACTGTAAAAGGTGATGTGCATGATATTGGGAAAAATCTCGTTGAAATTATTTTAGCGAATAACGGATATGAGATTATTAATTTAGGAATTAATGTACGTTCGGATCGAATTGTTCAAGAAGTACAAGAAAAGAAGCCGGACATTATAGGCCTTTCAGGTTTATTAGTAAAATCAGCGCAACAAATGGTAACGACTGCTGAAGATTTAAAAGCAGCAAATATTGATGTTCCCATTGTTGTAGGTGGTGCAGCGTTAACGAGAAAGTTTACAGATAATCGGATTTCACCATCATATAAAGGGCTCGTTTGTTATGCGAGTGATGCGATGACGGGGCTCGATATTATTAATAAGCTTCAAAAAGAAGAAGAGCGTGAGAAGATGAAACAGGATAAAAAAGAACGTCATCTTCATATCGTAAAAAAAGAGGAGAAGAAAGTAGAAATTCCAGCAGTAATTGAGCCATTACCGAAGGCTGAGGTTATGGTGCCTGATTCAACAAAACGAATTGTATTACGTGATATTCCGGCTCTTCATCTCGCTCCATTTTTAAATAGACAAATGCTACTTGGGCATCACCTTGGATTAAAAGGAAATGTGAAGAAGCTTTTGAAAGAGGGAGATAAGAGAGCACATGAATTAAATGATTTAATAGATGAATTATTGCAGGAAGGACAATCTTGGTTAAAGCCGAAAGCAGTGTATCAATTTTTCCCAGCGCAAAGCGACGGACAAAACATTGTAATATATGATCCAGAAGATCATACGCGTGTTATAGAGCGTTTCACATTCCCTAGACAAGGAAAGGCTCCCTATCGTACTTTAGGCGATTATTTGCGCCCAATTGGAGATGAGATGGACTATGTTGCTTTCTTATCTGTTACGGTTGGGGAAGGAGTTCGGGACATTGCTGAAGAGTGGAAGGCGAAAGGTGATTACTTACGTAGTCATGCCATTCAATCGTTAGCGCTTGAATTAGCAGAAGGACTTGCTGAAAAAACACATATGCTCATTCGTGACCGCTGGGGCATTCCAGACTCACCTGAACTGACGATGGAAGAACGTTTCCGTACGAAATATAGAGGAATACGCGTGTCATTTGGTTATCCGGCGTGTCCAGAACTTGCAGATCAAGAAAAGCTATTTCGCTTAATTCATCCAGAGGAAATAGGTATTTCATTAACAGAAGGATTCATGATGGAGCCAGAAGCGTCCGTAACGGCTATGGTATTTTCTCACCCTGAGGCAAGATATTTTAGTGTATTATAGTCTAGAAGGGGGAGACGTATGAAGAAAATAGTCTTTACAGGTGGCGGTTCGGCAGGACATGTAACACCTAATTTAGCCATTATCCCATATTTACAAGAAGACAACTGGGATATCTCTTACATTGGTTCTCATCAAGGTATTGAGAAAACGATTATAGAAAAGGAAGGCATTCCCTACTATAGTATTTCGAGTGGAAAGCTACGTCGTTATTTTGATTTAAAAAATATAAAAGATCCTTTTCTTGTAATGAAGGGGGTTATGGATGCGTATGTAAGGATTCGAAAACTAAAACCAGATGTGATTTTTTCAAAAGGCGGTTTCGTATCCGTACCAGTCGTAATTGGAGGATGGCTAAATAGAGTACCAGTTTTATTACATGAATCTGATATGACGCCAGGACTAGCAAATAAAATTGCGCTTCGTTTTGCTTCGAAAATATTTGTTACATTTGAAGAAGCGGCGAAACATTTACCGAGAGAAAAAGTAATATATACGGGATCTCCTGTACGTGAAGAAGTGCTGAAGGGAAATCGTGAAACAGGTTTAGCATTTTTAGGTTTTTCACGTAAAAAGCCAGTTATTACGATTATGGGAGGTAGCTTGGGCGCGAAAAAAATTAATGATACGGCTCGAGAAGCATTACCAGAACTTCTTAAAAAGTATCAAATTGTTCACCTTTGCGGAAAAGGTAACCTTGATGAAAGTTTACAAAATAAAGAAGGATATAGACAATTTGAATATGTACATGGAGAACTGCCAGATATATTAGCGGTAACAGATTTTGTTATTTCACGCGCGGGCTCCAACGCAATTTTTGAATTTTTAACATTACAAAAGCCGATGGTTTTAATTCCATTATCGAAATTTGCAAGCCGTGGAGATCAAATATTAAATGCAGAGTCCTTTGAAAGGCAAGGGTATGCCTCCGTATTATATGAAGAAGATGTAACTGTAAAATCTCTTATAAAGTATGTCGAAGAATTGAATCAAAATAATGAGAAGTATAAAACAGCACTAAAAAAATATAATGGAAAAGAAGCAATTAAAACAATCATTCAAAATATTTCAGAGGCATGATGAAACAATCATGCCTCTTTTAGTAGGGTGAAAGATTCCAAGAATTGATATTTTTATGTTACAATAAAGTGAAACTTTAATCAGTTGGGGGCATCCTCCATCTAACTTCTTTGCTTTCACTGGAATTTGAGGAGGGGGTTTTACTGCCCTCAAATAGCGGGATAACAAATGGGTTAATAGGGAAATTCCAATTAATGAAGCGTGAAAATACGAATGGATTAGGAGTGACTGTGTTGGAGCTAAGTCTCTATGAAAATACTGCACTTATTATATGCTTTGTGTTGTACGTTGGTAGTGTTATTGTTTATATTTCAAGGAAATTTTCGCAAGAAAGAGAGCTTGAAAAATCAGAGATAACAGCTGAACTAGAAATGTTAGCTGATGAAAGTTATAAAAAACAAAAAATAAAAGAAGACCATGAAGCATCCCATCATTTAAACGCAAATAAGTTTTAAAGATGGGGATTTTTTTTGAAGTTGTTCTTTATTATAGCTATAACAATTAACGCTAAAAAGGAGTTTCCCCATACATAATGAAGGAGTGTATATAAATGAATTTTTATATCGCCTCAGGTTTCCAAAATAAACATCTTGTATGTTCCGTAGCAAATGAACTGAAACATGCAGGATGGCACCATACATATGATTGGACCAAAAACGAAAGAGCAGTGAATCAAGAACAATTAAGAGAAATTGGTCAGGCAGAAAAAAATGCTGTAAAAGAAGCGGATGTGTTTTTACTTATATTAGATGGCGGAAACGGGAGCCATACAGAGTTTGGAATGGCGATTGCACTAGAGAAAACGATATATGTATATCATGCAGGAAACCCGCTCCAAACAACGTTCTATCACTTGCCAGAAATAAATATTTTTGAAGGAGATGTAGCTGAGTTTGCATCTTATGTTATGAATCATGTGAAATAATAGTAACTACCTAAAAGGTTATAAAAGTGATCTTTTGGGTACAGTGATGATAAGAAACGTATATAAAGGAGTACATAATATGAAATTAGAAAATGGATGGGAAACGAGCTTTTTAGAAGTCGTACAAAATAGTGAATTTAAGAAAGAGGCACTTCTTAGTCAATTGCTTTGTCAGGATAGTGAAGAGGTAGAAGAGCTTGTGGATGATTACGGCTACGAAGAACTTGTTGAACGTGAACATGATGATGAGTTAGCTGAAATCTTAGGAGAAGAACTTTTTAGTGAGATGGAACGCCAAGTATTCTTATCTTCAAACCCAGAAGAAAAACTTATTGCATTCGTCAATGGATTAGGTTTTCATGTGTTAGATTGGATCGTTCTTCTTGAAACAGAATTTGGCATTGATAGTGCAAACTTTACATCAGATGCTGTAAAGGTGTTAGAAAAGCGTTTCAGACAGTTTCCGTACATAGAGGACAATATAATTTTTGACATGACATTTGGAGAATCGATGGATGTATTAGAATCTGTTACAGGATTACAACTAAAGGAAAAGATGAACATATAATGAAAAAAGAACGTGATTCAATCACGTTCTTTTTTTACATAATAATAATTTTATCATCTAGTTTTGTCTGCCCGGTAAGAAGTGCGTTTAAATATTCCACTTTTCTTATACAAGCTTGTATATGTCTTTCAACCTCTTGTAACTCTGCTTGGTGATGTGTTTCAATTGGATGAATTTGTACGTTGAATTTTTCAAATTGACTACTATATGTTATTTCTGCATAGCCGCTCATAATATCGGTTTCGTTATGAAATAAAAATTGCCTCGTTTTGTCACAGAATGATACATCCTGAAAGCCATATACTTTTAATGCTTCAATTACTTTTTTAATCATTTTTGTATTCATTTTTTTAACCCTCTTTACGAAGTTCTACTTTTATATTATAACATAAAAAATTACATAGAAAGCGCTTCCAAGTGTATTTTATTATAAACTTTACGTTTCAATCACAAAAATGAAACAAAGAAAAAATAATTGTAAAGAAGGAAGGACTCTTTTATTGTTTCGTCATATATATAGAGAAATAGTGCAATGAAAGGAAATTTTCCGAGGTGGAGATCGTATTTCCAATTTGAGCGCAGTAAAAGAGGTGAGAATCTTGAACTTTGATATTGTAGGACAAAAAGCATATATAAAAGATGGACCGCATCGGAACCAAATTGGAATTGTAAAGAAAAACGAGACAAAATTAGCATCGCAGTTTGCTATTGTAATTGGAGAACAAATTATTGATGTAGAGCTAAAGGATATCGTGTTAGTTGGAGTAGACGTAGGACAATTTCATAAATGGTGCGAACAAAATGGTTATTTGTGAAAAGGACGGGCTGTGAGATAATGAAATATATTTGAGGAAAGAGAATATATTATTGTATTCTCTTTTTCTATGTTTAAGGAGGCGAAAATGAAATATAAAGAACAGGAGTTTACGTTGGAGTTAAAAGAGAACATTCAATGTATGGAGAAGGAAATAGAGCGAATATCACTTAAATTGTATAAAGAGTATTCGCATTTATACATAGAAAAAAACATGGAATTAGATATGGGATTTGCAAGAGAAAAAGAGAATCCCTTTGAGGTGGGTTATTATTCAACAGTTGCTATAGCTATATTAGATGAAGAAAAAGAGATGATTAAATTTCACAATATTCCGATTTATGAATGTTAAAGAATCTTTTTAGGAATGCCAATTCAATCAAACATTTTGGGTAGTAAGAAAGTAGGAGAACTCGCTGATGAATCTTGTTATGAGATTGAGGAAGAGTTAAAAGAGCAATTAGAAGAATACTTGGAGTGATAATTCTCAAGATAAGATCTATAAAGAGGGAACGGAATAAAAAAGACGCTAACAATTGTATGTTAGCGTCTTTTTTTCATTATGAAGCAATTTCACCAGTTTTTGTATCATCTTGATTGTACGTATCTTGATCTAATTCACCAAGCCATTTACTTGAAATAAGACCTGCTGTCATAGAACCACTTACGTTAAGAGCTGTACGACCCATATCGATTAATGGCTCAACCGAGATAACTAGAGCAACAATACCGATTGGTAAGTTCATTGTAGATAGTACGATTAAAGCTGCGAATGTTGCACCGCCACCAACTCCGGCAACACCGAATGAGCTAATAGCAACAACAGCGATTAAAGTTAAAATAAATTGTGGTTGTAATGGATCAATTCCTACAGTTGGAGCGACCATCATTGCAAGCATTGCTGGATAAATACCTGCGCAACCGTTTTGTCCGATAGATACCCCAAATGAAGCTGCGAAGTTTGCAATTCCTTCGGAGATACCAAGCTTTTCTTTTTGAGCTTCAATATTTAATGGCATCGCACCAGCACTAGAGCGAGATGTGAATGCAAAAGTTAGTACAGGGAACACTTTTTTCAAATATTGAATTGGATTTAAACCAGACAATGCAATTAATAATAAGTGAATGATAAACATTACGATAAGTGCTACATAAGAGGCTAACACGAAGTTACCAAGCTTTAAAATAGCATTTATATCGCTACCAGCAACTGTTTTTGCCATAAGAGCTAATACGCCGTATGGAGTAAGGCGTAAAATTAATGTTACCATACGCATTACGATTGCATATACAGCATCAAGCATTTTCTTAAATAGCTCTGCTTGTTCTGGATATTTTCGTTTTACACCTATAAAGGCAATGCCGATAAAGGCTGCAAATATTACGACAGAAATTGTTGATGTTGGACGAGCGCCTGTTAAATCAAGAAACGGATTTGTAGGCAATAGCTCTAATAATTTATCTGGAATTGTTGTCTTTTCAATAGAAGTAAATCTTTCTTCAACTAGTTTCAGACGAGCAGATTCTGCATCACCTTGTTGCAAGCCTGTTGCAGATACATCAAATCCTGCACTTGCAGCGATACCGACAGCTGCAGCGATTCCTGTAGTAAGAATTAAAATTCCGATAATAAGACCACTAATTTTACCAAGGTTTTTCGTTAACTGTAATTTTGTAAATGCTGAAATAATAGATACTAAAATAAGTGGCATAACGATCATTTGAAGTAATTTCACATAACCGTTACCAATTAAGCCAAACCAAGTATTTGATTCAATAATTACTTTAGAAGTTGGCTCATAAATGAATTGTAATATAAGACCGAATAAAATTCCGACTCCTAAAGCGGTAAATACACGTTTATTAAAAGATACATGCTTACGTTGCATATAATATAATACGCCAACTAAGATGAGCATGACTGCAACGTTAATTCCGACAAGCAGTGTATTCATGTTGATTCCCCCTAATTCCAATCTGTTATATAGAATATAAGGTAATAAAACCTATAAGTCAACTAGGAAATTCCGGGATTAAAAAAAAGATGGCAAAATGCCATCTTTTAATGTCCAGCCCCAGGGACAAGTAAAAATGTCGTGTAGTATGTAAATCCTATGAAGAAAACAGTTAAATATGCCCCAAATACGTATATATACATACGCTCTGTTAATTTTAAATAGCTTAAAAGTACGAAGAAACCTGTTTGTCCTAAAAATAGTAGTGCAGCCTGTTGCATATCTCCTACGTAAAACATAACCGAGAAAATTCCAGTCCAAAAGCCGAGAACGCGAAACATGCGATCCATGCTATTTCCCTCCTTTTCTAGAAAAAGTAAAACCTCTTTTCATTATAGTTTATTTTTCTTACTATTGTAAATATTCGTTCGTATAAAAAGAAGCCAATTATTATTGGCTTCTTTTTATATGATAAATTAAATTGTTAGTTTATAATTACAAGATTTACATCCATCTAATAGACTATCATGTCGAGTTAATTCCATGTTAGGGAATAGGATTTCAAAAATGCCTTTCATCATATCTCCGTGCATGTTACAAATTTCAGTTGGATGATGAACAGCAACTTCTTTAAATGGACAATTGTGTACATCATAGAAAATTTTTGTTCCATCTGCACTTAATTCAAATGCAGGTGATAAGCCGGCTGTTGAGAAAGCTTCTTTTGCAATTTGAACTTTTTGCTCTACTGTTAAAGCATCTTCACTCACATTTAAACGTTGCATATGTTGTTGCATTAATTCGGCCCCGAATTGTTTTCCTGTTTCGTATAGCGCTTTTTCACCAGCAGCGCCAAGGCTAAGTAAAGAATTAAATGCTATTCTTGCTAACAATTGATAATCACGGAATGGAAATTGCAATTGAATAACATCTTCAGATAAGACATATAATCTGCTTGGTCTTCCGCCTTTTCCAGTTTTCTTCGTTTCCGATTTAAGCATATGAACATCTTCTAATTTAGATAAATGTAAACGCGCTACGTTTGGATGAATATCGAATTCATCTGCAATTTCTTGTACAGTTACGTAACTATGTTTTTGCGAAATATATTTATAAATGTAATAACGAGTTGGGTCAGCTAAAACACCTGTAATTTTTAAAGCTTGTTCCATGAGGATCTCCACCTTTATCACTTTATCCAAGATAATAACATTATAATACAGATAAACATGAGTATAGGTAATTTCAGACAATAATTCAGAAATTGTTCATAATTTCACAAACATATTTTTCCTTTTTGTTCTAGTGAAAATACAAAATTCCAAATTTTTATTGTGCATGTTTTCATGCTATATACATAGTGAGGAGGGAAAAGTGATGAATGGGATTGAAATTTTTGCGAATACAATTTTAAAAGAAGCGTGTAGGGTACAAGCGTCAGATTTACATATTGTGCCCCGGCAGAAGGATGTAGCGGTGCAACTACGTGTAGGAAAAGATTTAATGACGAGACATTGTATTGAAAAGGAGTTTGGAGAAAAACTTGTCTCACATTTTAAATTTTTAGCATCTATGGACATAGGAGAGAAACGGAAGCCACAGAATGGTTCGTTGTATTTGCAAATTGATGGACAAGAAGTGTATTTACGCCTTTCAACACTTCCAACAGTATATCAAGAAAGTCTCGTTATTCGCCTTCATTTACAAGCATCTGTGCAGCCCTTATCACATCTTTCGTTATTTCCAAGTACGGCAGCAAAACTACTCTCGTTTTTACGCTATTCACAGGGGCTACTCGTGTTTACTGGACCGACTGGTTCTGGGAAGACAACGACAATGTATGCATTATTAGAGGTAATTAGAAAAAAGAAAACACGTCGCATCATTACACTTGAAGATCCAGTTGAAAAAAGAAGTGACGATGTATTACAAATTCAAATAAATGAAAAAGCGGGTCTCACATATGAAACAGGGTTAAAGGCTATTTTACGTCATGATCCAGATATTATTTTAGTCGGTGAAATCCGTGATGAAGAAACAGCAAAAATAGCTATAAGAGCAAGTTTGACAGGACATTTAGTCATGACAACGCTGCATACGAATGATGCGAAAGGAGCAATCATTCGTTTCATGGATTATGGTATAACGAGGCAAGAGATTGAACAGTCTTTATTGGCTGTAGCTGCACAGCGACTTGTCGAATTGAAGTGTCCGTTTTGCAGAGGAAAGTGCTCAACTTTATGTAAATCAATGAGGCAAGTAAGGCAAGCAAGCATTTATGAGCTGCTATATGGATATGAGTTAAAACAAGCGCTTAAAGAAGCAGATGGAGAATGTGTTACTTACAAACATGAGACTTTAGAATCGTCAATAAGAAAAGGATATGCTTTAGGTTTTTTAGAAGATGATGTTTATGTTTAAGAAAACTTGGAGTTTAAGTGATCAAGTAGTATTGTTGAAACGTTTAGGAGAATTACTAGAAAAAGGCTACTCTCTTTTACAAGCATTAGAATTTTTACAGTTTCAATTACCTGTAGAAAAGAAAGTACAATTGCAGCACATGATTGAGGGGTTAAAAGATGGGAAAAGTCTACACGATTCTTTTCATCAGTTAAAGTTTCATCAGGACATGTTAAGTTATTTATTTTATGCCGAGCAACATGGTGATATTTCTTTTGCTTTGCAACAAGGAAGTGCACTTCTTTATAAGAAAGATAAGTATAGGAGAGATATGATGAAAATCATGCAGTATCCTATGTTTTTAATGTTTTTTCTACTAATCATGCTTTTTATTTTCAACCTCATTTTATTACCTCAGGTTGAAATGGTTTATAGTTCGTTCGGTTCTAATACACCACTACTTACAGAACAAATTTTAAGTGCAATAAAACTGCTACCTTACATTATTTTAACCGCTATTTTAACTGTTATTATTGGATGTAGTTTGTATATGTTGTATTTTAGGAAACTTCCACATATTAGCCAGGTAAAAATCATGCTTCGTATGCCCCTCATCAAAACATTTCTTATTTTAAAGCATTCACATTATTTTGCTACTCAGTTGAGTGGTTTATTAAATGGTGGACTATCAGTATGCGAAGCTTTAACAATAATGATGGAGCAAAGATATCATCCGTTCTTTCAATATGAAGCGAGCCGGATTGAAAGACAATTAATTGGAGGAGAACAGTTACAATCTATCATTGCTAAAAGTGGGTATTACGAGAAAGAACTTTCTTATGTTATTACGCATGGACAAGCAAACGGCAATTTAGCGATTGAATTAGGTGACTATAGCGATCTTATTATGGAAAAGATGGAACGGAAAATTAAACATATGTTAGTTATCATTCAGCCTATTTTATTTACATGTATTGGAGGAATCGTTGTCCTTATGTATTTAGCGATGATTATGCCAATGTTTCAAATGATGAATTCTATTTAGGGGGCATTTGTATGCAGAATGAGGAAGGATTTACTCTGTTAGAGATGCTATTAGTAATGGTTGTCATAACTATATTATTACTATTAATTATTCCGAATGTAGTTACACAGCGTTCATCGGTCCAAGGAAAAGGGTGTGCAGCTTACGTGAAATCTATAGAAGCGCAAATACAAGTATATCAATTACAACATAATAAAATTCCATCGTTAAAAGAACTGACAGATGAAAAGTATATTACAACTGATAAGTGCCCGAATGGCGAATCTATTCATATTTCAGATGATGGCTCAGTATCAATTAGGGCATTGTGAAACAACAGGGGTTTACTTTTTTAGAAATGTTACTCGTTTTATTTGCTATTTCTGTATTAAGTGTAGTTACGTATTTTAGTGTTCATTCCTTATACGAGCGACAAAAAGTTGAACAATTTTTGAGACAGTTTTCAAATGATATTTTGTATATGCAGCAATTAGCGATAAATCGTCAAAAGCACTATACATTACGTTGGCATAAAGATAGAAATATGTATGCTATAAAAGAGTCAGGTACAAAGTATTATATCGTCAAGCGGGAGTATGAAGAAGATATACAAATTGATTTGCATACGTTTCCAAATCCGATGACATATAATCCAAGTGGAAATATTAATAGAGGTGGTACGATTATAATTTCATATCGAAATTATAAATATGAAATTGTATTTCAGCTTGGAAGAGGGAGATTTACGTATCGTGAAATGTCAAAAAGGATCCATAATGGCTGAAATGATTGTATCGTTAAGTATTTTAATGATGGCTGTATCGTTACTACTACCGCAAACAGTATTAGTTATGCAAGAAAGAAAAAATATACAAATTCGTTATAAGGCATCTGGATTATTAAAAAAGGAAGCAATTATATATATGTATGGAAATGAAGAAAAGCGAATAATAGAAAAGAATATAAATGGAATTGTGTATTACACATATTGGGGAGGCAATGAAGTTTGTACCATGTGGAGAGATGTGAAAGACAGAGTGATGGAACAATGCTTTTATGTAGGAGAAAAAATAAATTAGAATTTGGTTTTTCATTAATAGAAATGATTGTATGTCTGTTTCTATTATCAATATTTTTTTTGCTCTTTCCCCGCCTACATTTCATTGAAATGGAAAATAAACAGTCGAAAGGGTTAAATGATTGGGAGTGGGATGTGTATTTAGGGCAAATGCAATTGGAGTTTCGTGAAGTATCATCTGGAGAACAGCTAGCATTTGAAAATGGAGAAAGTATTTTACGATTTCGATCGCGTAATGGGAGTGAAGTATCGTATGAAAAAGAGAATAGTCGTCTTATAAGAAAGGTAAATAGGCGCGGGAGGGAAGTTGTTTTACAAAATATTGGAACGGTTTCTTACAAACTAACACCTCATGTACTCATTATAAATGTGAAAGATACTAGCGGAAAAATATATGAAGGTGTAGTTATGCGATATAGTGAAATGGAAATGAATGTATGAGAGGGCAAAATGGGTTTACAATGCCTGGAACACTCATCTTTCTTATTTTATTAACTTCTTTTTTTATATACGAAACAAATATGTTGTTTACAGATAAAAATTTTTATATAGAAATAGAACAAAAGTTTTTACTGGATGAACTACTTAACCGATCTATTACAGATATAAAAAAAGACTTACAGCAAAAAGAAAAAGAAGGTGCATTTTTCTTTCAGTATGAAAAGGGAGAAGTGAGTGGAAATTATATCTTTGAAAATGATTTAATTCTCGTTGCGTTGCAGTGTACACTCAAACAGGAAGCTTTCTATACGGTGAGCTTTCGGTATAGAAAAAAGGATGGAAAAATAGTCGATTGGATAGAAGAATAGTATGTAAAAAATACGAAGAAAAACCAGGGATTTCTATTGTAAATTGAATTGATTTTTTAGAAGAAATGGATAAATATAATGATTAAAAGTTTAAATTTTCTCAAAAAAGAGAAAGGTAGAAAGAATGTGATATATTCATGCTATCCAATCATTATTTTTAGGGAGAATAGGGAAATGACAAACAACAATCAAATAGGTGAAAATAAGGAACAAACTATTTTTGATCATAAAGGAAATACGATTATGACAGAAGATAGAGAAATACACATTATTTCAAAATTCGAAGAACCCCTTATTGTCGTATTAGCAAATGTACTAAGTGATGAAGAGTGTGATGAATTGATTGAAATGTCTAAAAATAAAATGAAGCGTTCTAAAGTTGGTTCATCACGTGATGTAAATGATATTCGAACAAGTAGCGGTGCATTTTTGGAAGACAATGAACTTACTTCAAAGATTGAAAAACGAATTTCATCTATCATGAATGTTCCTGCGTCGCATGGTGAAGGATTGCACATTTTAAATTATGAAGTGGATCAACAATATAAAGCACACTATGATTATTTTGCGGAACATAGTAGATCAGCTGCTAACAATCGTATTAGTACGCTTGTAATGTACTTAAATGATGTAGAAGAAGGCGGGGAAACGTACTTCCCGAAATTAAATCTTTCTGTACACCCTAGAAAGGGAATGGCAGTATACTTTGAGTATTTTTATCAAGATCAATCACTAAATGAGCTTACGTTACACGGAGGGGCACCTGTAACGAAAGGCGAGAAATGGATTGCAACGCAGTGGGTGAGAAGAGGTACTTATAAGTAAAAGCGAGTGTTACGTTTTGTTCTTCATAGTATAAGAACAAAACGTTTTTTTATTAAACAAAGTAGCATCTTTCGTTATAATAACAATTAATAAATGACGATTGAGAGGACAGAAAATGAAATCTATATACATAACCGGCTATATGGGAGCAGGGAAAACAACAATTGGAAAAGCATTAAGTCAAGAACTTCAAATGGATGTTGTAGATACTGATCAAAAAATCGAAGAGAAGCAAGAGAAGGCAATTCGTGATATTTTTGCCGAAGAAGGCGAAACGGCTTTTCGGGAATATGAAAGCGAAATGTTACGTTCGCTACCAGTCCATAATGTCATTATTACAACTGGTGGGGGAATTATTGAACGAGCGGAAAATCGCAAGTGGATGAAAGAGAACGGAACTGTCGTGTATTTATATTGTGATCCGCATGTAATTGCAGAGAGGCTTCGTGAAGATAAGACACGTCCACTATTTCAAAAGAAAGATATAGATGCATTTGTAACGAAATTTGAATTACGCCGAGCTTATTATGAAGAGGCTCATATTCATATCGATACGACAAATAAGTCTGTAAAGCAAATTATGAATGAATTAAAGGGAAAGATTAATGTATAAAAAAGTGGACATACTAATCAAGTAGAGGTGATGATAATATGTCTACTAATGATTATGTTCGCTTTGTGACGCAGCAGTTTGTGTCGTATATGGATGCTCCAAAAGAAGATCGAAAACAAAAGAAAGAACAACGCCGTGCTGAAAAAGAGCCATTTATGAATAAGTGGTTTGGTGTTATGCCGCTGAGTGCTGCTTTGTTTTATCGAAATGTAAAAAGTAAAAGAAAAAAATCAAGTTAAATTTTAGTCATATGTCTAGCAAAATAAAGATCCCCTAGTGTCGTAATACACTAGGGGATCTTTATTTACTGCACGGATTCTTGTTCTTCCGTAACGGCATGTATTTTATTGTTCACCCATACGAACCCTATTCCGATACAAATAGAAATGCCCCAGCCGACAGCGGTCATAATCGCTCTCATTTCACCGTAGCCATCTACACCAAAAACAGAGATGAAATAAATTTTTAAAAAGCTTTTTAATATAAATTGCAGCCCGAAAAATAACGTTAAATATTGCAGTGCTGGATATATACGACTATCACGATAAAGCTCACGACTTTTATCGCGGTCATGTCCTTGCAGCGCTGCAATATCCGCAGCGAAATATAACATGAGTGGTTTTTTTATGAAAATTGTACAGATGACGATAATACCGAGTACGATGTGATAATATGCATCATTCCACAACATTCGTTCAGCTGACCCAGATAATAAATCTACCGTTGTATTAGAAATGAGTGTAATTAAAATAAAGAACCCTGTCACGTTAAACTGTTTTTCTTTTTTAAAGGTATACAGTGTATAAATAATCCCCGGAACAGAGGAAAGTAACATCGCGTAATAAGGATCGATATAAGGTTTTGCAAATTTCCAAATGAGGAATGGGATTACGAGATAAAAGACAAGATCTAATATAGCTTTTTTATTTTGATTCATACAAAGCCTCCTTAAGTCATACATATATTTTATAATATAATTTCTGAAAATTGTATAAGGTTTAATGGGAAAAGAAAAAATATATCAATTTTCGAGGGGTTAGTAGATTGAAAAAAATTGCCCCTAGCGTAGTAAGTTTTTTTAGTATATAATAAAGGAAACGCTTTCATTTTTAATTTGTTCACAAAATGGACGGAAAATCACATATTTACTATCGATATGTTGCTTTATAATGAAACTAATTAAATATACATGCATACAATATTGTGAAATAAATAACATAAATAATCTATATAAATGTAAACGTTATCAAAAGAGAGAGGTGGAGACAATGAGTAAATTTTTCTTCAATCATAATCCAGCAACAGTAGAGGATGGAAGGCTTGTTAAATATGCTGAAATTATTTATGGAGAAGGTGGCCGTTCTGTATTAGAAAATTTAATGGTGAAGGCATCTATCAGATTGCGTGATCGTTATCCGAATAAATCTGACGAGCAGATCTCGAACCTAGTAAATAAAGGCATCCATGATATGTTTCAAAAATATGTGAGCGAGTAAGAGTAGCCAATGGCTGCTCTTATTTTTTGTATAAGGATTGTAACTCTAGCTGAAAATAAACATGTATTTTGAAAAACGTAAAAAGGAGTGGGAAAGATGAGCAATGGAATTGGACGTTCGAAAGAAAATCTTCCAACTGATGCAAATCATGTGAGTGCAAAGGATCGTGCACACCAGAAACGTATGGCACAGAAAAAACAGCAAGAGCGTAGTGGCGATAGCGAGTAGGGTAGAAAATAGCTCAAAAGAGGCTCCTTCTAAAGCAGAAGGAGCTTCTTCAAGATAGAAAATGATTCGCGGTAACATAAAAAAGGCCACCGTTAATAATTTGCACTGTAATATGTGGTTCATACTGTTCTTGCAGAGCTTGTTTTTCAATTTCATAGCTCTCAGGAAGTTCGTCACTTTCTTCATAAAAACGGTTTAAAAGGTCTAAATCATGATTCCAACGCACTCTTGCTTCTTTTGCCCACGTATGGTCATCTTCTGCAATTATATTTTTTAAAGCGTCTTCTATGCGTTGTAAACCACTTTGAGGTTTAATGATGGGCGAGAGCGTAAAACAAAAATCAGGTATTTTTGGTGTAAGTTTAATGTTTGTTAATGTTTCATGAAAGTTTGCCATCATTGTTCCAGAAATGAGATGAATGCCAATCGAGTGAAGGATGTCTTTTTTTCGATCACATTGATAGGAAACTTTTATATTAATACCGAGCCAAGGGTGGAGCGGTGTATGTGTGGCCCCATTATGTCTTACATCCTCATATAAACGTATGTAAGAGCCTAATTCTTTTGTCGTTTGGAAAATTTGATGTAGACGTGGTGAACCGTAGTGAATAAGCTCACCATCATTTTCTTCATTTTCTGGATTTGTAATAAGAGTAAGGCGCATCGGATTCGGTACGCCTCCTGTTTTCTCAAGATAGTGCCAATAAAAAGGGCGATTCATTAATAATTTATCCATCTCAATTGTTAACTGTACATCTAATAAATGAGGAGAACGTTCTAAAATTTCACAGTTATTCGCTTCAAAGAAATTGTATAAGTAATTATGAATTTCATGTTGCTGCATAGCCTTGCACCTCAGCTTCATTTCGTTTCGCAAAGTCGATAATAGATGTTAAGTTTTCCATCTTAATTCTAATCTCACCTTCGCTTTTTGATTGCGCGAAAATTTCTTGAATGTGCGCGTCGATGTTTTTCATATTAATTCTCGTTAAAATTTCATCGAGTTCACCGATAACACGCTCGAATAAGTTGATTTTTTCATATAACAGTTTCAGAATATGTTCTTCAACAGTATGCTTTGTAGCTAAGTTATAAATATGAACATCATTCTTTTGACCGAGACGGTGAATACGTCCGATTCTTTGCTCAAGACGCATTGGATTCCATGGCAAATCATAATTGATCATATGGCTACAAAACTGTAAGTTAATGCCTTCTCCGCCAGCTTCCGTTGCAATTAACACTTGGGCACGATTTTGGAAAAGTTCCTTCATCCAATCTTTCTTCCCGCGTTTAAATCCGCCGCGGAATGGGACAGAAGAAATACCGTGTTGTTGTAAAAACCATTGTAAGTACATCTGTGATGCTCGGTATTCCGTGAAAATGACGACTTTATCGTCAATTTCTTTTATAAGCTCTAGAGCTTTAGTTGCTTTCGAGTTGAAAGGAATATGATTAATTTTGTCCATTAGCACATCGATATGTGGATCTTTTATATAATGTTCATTTTCTTTCTGTCTTTTTTCTACATGCTTTTTCAATGAATAGTAAACAGCCTCACGACTACTGCACGCTTCCCGTTTTAAAGTTAACGATGAGAAAGCAGATGTGAAGGCGTCTTGTCCTCGCCAATTTTCGATATCATTATATAGAGCTTGTTCTTGTTCATTAAACTCAACAAAAATTGTACGTACATGTCTCTTCGGCCAATCGATACCGGTATTATGTCGTCTATTTCGCACCATTACTTTGTTAATGAGAGCTTTTAAGTCTTCATCTGATTCGGCTGAACGATTTTTGGAAGCGTAATATTCTTCAAAGTTGGATTGATTGCCTAGATGTCCTGGCTTTAATAAAGAAACAAGGTTAAAAATTTCATCAATCTTATTTTGAACAGGAGTAGCGGTTAGTAATAAACAAAACTTCTTTTTTAATCGTTGTGCAAATTCATAGTTTTTTGTTTTATTATTTTTCAGTTTATGTGCTTCATCGATAATAATAAGGTCATATTCTAAGTTCAACACGATATCGCGATGTGGTGAACGTTTCGCAGTATCAATTGATGATACGATTACGTCAGCTTGTTCCCACGAGTAGCTTTTCTTTTGTGCTACAGCGGGAATGAAAAACTTTGTATTCAGCTCGTATGCCCATTGTGATACGAGAGAAGCTGGGACAAGTATAAGTACCTTTTTCACAAGCCCGCGGACCATGTATTCTTTCAAAATAAGTCCAGCTTCGATTGTTTTTCCAAGACCTACTTCATCTGCTAGAATCGCTTTACCATTCATTTGTTCAATTACATTTTGAGCGACTTCTAATTGATGCGGAAGCGGTGTGAAATGGGATAAATGTTTCGGTGCTTGTAGTCCATCAAAAGTAGGAACAAGTAACGATTTTTCTGTTTCATAAGCTAAGTGATATAAATCCCAGTTTGTCCAAGGACCATCTTCATCAATTCTATTTAAAAAATTGTTTTGCCACGTCCGATCTACGGAAATATCGACATTCATTACGACTCTCCCACCTTTTATAAACTAAAGTAATTATTTTTTAATGTATGATGATTTGCCTTAAAAGAAGGCATAATTATCGTTATTAAAGGCTATATGATAGACAATAATAAAGTATTAAATCTCAAAAGCTGTATTTATTGTGTTTTAACATAAAAAATTCTAAATTATTTTTTATGCTAGAATATTGATGAAATATAGCGAATGATGTTAGGATAATGGTGTGAAATGTGTGGAATCTTTCGTATTTTATCCAAGAAAGTGATTTTTTATTTACGCTTTCATAAAAAAATATAATGAGATTCCGTATATCCTATCTTTTCAGAATGAAAATGTTTAGAAAAGGGAAGCAACTTTTATTGATTTGTCAAAGCATAAGGGGGAGAGAGCATGATTACATTACAACGTACACCGTTATTTGATGTATACGCGAAGTATGGTGGGAAAACAATCGACTTCGGTGGTTGGGAATTACCAGTTCAATTTTCAAGCATTAAAGAAGAACACGAAGCTGTACGTACAGCTGCAGGTTTGTTCGATGTGTCTCATATGGGAGAAGTTGAAGTAAAAGGTGTAGATAGTTTAGCATTTTTACAACGTGTTGTTACAAATGACGTATCTACCTTAAAGGTAGGGGGCGCACAATATACAGCTATGTGCTACGAAAATGGTGGTACAGTAGATGATTTATTAATCTACAAACGTGGTGAAGAAGACTATTTATTAGTAATCAATGCATCAAATATCGAGAAAGATTACGAATGGTTAGCAAGTCATGTAATTGGCGATGCGACAGTAGTCAATGTTTCTAGTGAAGTTGCACAGCTTGCAATTCAAGGACCAAAAGCAGAAGGCATTTTACAAAAAGTTGTGTCAGAAGATTTGAAAGAAATTAAGTTCTTTAAATTTAAAAACGATATTCTTGTAGATGGAATTCCAGCACTTGTATCTCGTACAGGTTATACAGGTGAAGATGGATTCGAAATTTACTGTAAGAGTGAAGATGCTGCAAAACTTTGGGAGAAACTTCTTGAAGTTGGAGCAGAAGAGGGCTTAAAAGCATGTGGTTTAGGTGCTCGTGATACACTTCGATTCGAAGCAACATTACCACTTTATGGACAAGAATTATCAAAAGATATTACACCGATTGAGGCTGGAATTGGCTTTGCGGTAAAAACAAATAAAGAAGCAGACTTCTTTGGAAAAGCAACGTTAAAAGAGCAAAAAGAAAACGGTGCGCCTCGTAAATTAGTCGGCATCGAAGTAATCGAACGTGGAATTCCTCGTACGCATTACCCTGTATTTATTGGTGAAGAAAAAATTGGGGAAGTAACGAGTGGTACACAATCTCCAACGTTAAAGAAAAGCATTGGTTTAGCACTAATTGATGTAAAATACGCAGCAGTTGATACAGAAGTAGAAATTGAAATTCGTAATAAACGCGTCAAAGCAGTAGTTGTTCCAACACCATTTTACAAACGTTCAAAGTAACGGGGAGAGGGGTAGATTTCATGTTGCATCGTTATCTTCCAATGACAGAAGAAGACAAAAAAGAAATGTTACAAACGATCGGCGTTCAAACGATCGATGAATTATTCTCTGATATTCCAGAGAGTGTTCGTTTTAAAGGGGATTTAAAAATTAAAGAAGCAAAATCAGAGCCAGAGCTTTTAAAAGAGCTATCTCAAATGGCTAGTAAAAATGCTAACTTAAAAGAATACGCTTCTTTCTTAGGAGCAGGCGTATACGATCATTATGCTCCAGTAATTGTAGATCATGTTATTTCTCGCTCAGAATTTTATACAGCTTACACACCATACCAACCGGAAATTTCACAAGGGGAATTACAAGCAATCTTTGAATTCCAAACAATGATTTGTGAATTAACAGGAATGGATGTAGCAAACTCTTCTATGTATGACGGGGGTACAGCTTTAGCTGAAGCGGCAATGTTAGCAGCTGGCCATACTCGCAAAAAGAAAATTCTTGTATCTAGCGCGGTTCATCCAGAATCAAGAGCAGTACTTGAAACGTATGCAAAAGGTCAAAATCTTGAAGTTGTTGAAATTAATCATAAAGATGGTGTAACAGATTTAGACGTATTACAAAGTGAAGTAGATGATACAGTTGCTTGTGTAATCGTTCAATATCCAAACTTCTTCGGACAAGTTGAAAAATTAGCTGATATTGAAAAAATCGTTCATCAACAAAAATCATTATTTATCGTTTCTTCAAATCCATTATCATTAGGCGCATTAACACCACCAGGGAAATTTGGTGCTGATATTGTAATCGGTGATGCACAACCATTCGGTATTCCAACGCAGTTTGGTGGACCGCACTGTGGTTACTTTGCAACAACGAAAGCATTTATGCGTAAAATTCCAGGACGTCTTGTTGGACAAACTGTAGATTCAGATGGTAAACGTGGATTTGTATTAACGTTACAAGCACGTGAACAGCATATTCGCCGTGATAAAGCGACGTCTAATATTTGTTCAAACCAAGCGTTAAATGCATTAGCAGCTTCTGTTGCAATGACGGCACTTGGCAAACAAGGTGTGAAAGAAATGGCACGTCAAAACATTTCTAAAGCACAGTATGCAAAACGTCAATTTGAGGCGAAAGGCTTCACAGTAACATTTGCTGGACCATTCTTCAATGAGTTTGTTGTAGATTGCAAACGTCCAGTGAAAGAAGTAAACGATGCATTATTACAAAAGAATATTATCGGTGGTTACGATCTAGGCCGTGATTATAAAGAGCATGAAAACCATATGCTTGTAGCAGTAACTGAGCTTCGTACAAAAGAGGAAATTGACACACTTGTAAACGAAATGGGGGCTATCCAATGAAGAACCAAGACCAAGCACTTATCTTTGAAGTGAGTAAAGAAGGACGCATAGGATATAGCTTACCCAAATTAGATGTAGAAGAAGTGAAACTAGAAGATGTGTTTGAGAGCGATTATATTCGAGTAGAAGATGCAGAGCTACCAGAAGTATCTGAACTTGATATTATGCGCCACTATACAGCACTTTCAAACCGTAACCACGGTGTTGATTCTGGATTCTATCCACTTGGATCTTGTACGATGAAATATAATCCGAAAATTAATGAGAGTGTAGCTCGTTTCGCAGGATTTGCAAATATTCATCCACTGCAAGATGAAAAGACAGTACAAGGTGCAATGGAATTAATGTATGACTTACAAGAGCATTTAATTGAAATTACAGGTATGGATACTGTTACTTTACAACCAGCAGCTGGTGCACACGGAGAATGGACAGGTTTAATGTTAATTCGTGCATACCATGAAGCGAATGGTGACTTTAACCGTACGAAAGTAATTGTACCTGACTCTGCTCACGGAACGAACCCGGCATCTGCAACTGTAGCTGGTTTTGAAACAATTACAGTAAAATCAAATGAAAATGGCCTTGTTGACTTAGAAGACTTAAAACGTGTTGTAAACGAAGAAACAGCAGCACTTATGTTAACAAATCCTAATACATTAGGTCTATTCGAAGAAAATATTTTAGAAATGGCAGAAATCGTCCATAATGCAGGCGGTAAGTTATACTATGATGGTGCAAACTTAAATGCGGTATTAAGCCAAGCACGCCCAGGAGATATGGGATTTGACGTTGTGCATTTAAACCTTCATAAAACATTTACAGGTCCTCACGGCGGTGGTGGCCCAGGTTCTGGTCCAGTAGGTGTGAAAGCTGATTTAATTCCGTACTTACCAAAACCGATTTTAGAAAAAACGGAAAATGGTTATCACTTCAACTACGACCGTCCAGAAGCAATTGGTCGTGTGAAGCCATTCTATGGTAACTTCGGAATTAACGTTCGTGCATACACGTATATTCGCTCTATGGGTCCAGATGGCTTGCGTGCAGTAACTGAGTATGCTGTATTAAATGCGAACTATATGATGAGAAGATTAGCGCCATTCTACGATCTTCCATTCGATAGACATTGTAAGCATGAATTTGTATTATCAGGTCGTCGTCAAAAGAAACTTGGCGTACGTACATTAGATATTGCAAAACGTCTGCTTGATTTCGGTTACCATCCACCAACAATTTACTTCCCATTAAATGTGGAAGAATGTATTATGATTGAGCCGACAGAAACAGAATCAAAAGAAACATTAGATGGTTTCATTGATAAGATGATTCAAATCGCTAAAGAAGTAGAAGAAAATCCAGAAGTTGTACAAGAAGCACCGCATACGACAGTCATTAAACGTTTAGACGAAACGATGGCTGCACGTAAACCAGTTTTACGTTATGCAAAGCCAGCTCCTGTACAAGTTTGATTAGAATAACAAAAGGAGAACTCGCTGCGGCGGGTTCTTTTTTTGTATGGAGAATTTGTCCCGCATTAACGGACAGTAAACTCCCAACTCAAAACTTAGCTGGTGCAAAGAAGCCAGGTGGGAGATAAACTGTCCGTAAATGCCCGATTGGTTCAACTAATAATCAGTGGGGATGAACAAAAATCCCCACTGATTAAAGTTTCACTTTATGCAGAAATAGTGAAGAAAATGTTAAAAAAATATGTTTTTTGTTTCCTAATGGTGTAAAGGTGTAGTTTTATAGGTAGTTTTGTTGAAAAAGTCGGTTTGATAAAAGTATTTATTTTTGTTAGAATTTTATTGAAATTAAGAAGATGTGATGAGGCAAAAATTACTCATTTTTATGTATATGTGAAAAAACGAGCAAGACGGGGGTGAAAGTGTGGGATATCGATGTTATAGAATGGTATACCATTTAGAAAATGGAGAAACAATTAAAGATGTAAAAGAATTTTGCTATCGAGACCAAGGGAAAGTGTTAGAAAGAGTAGCAAATCGTGTAATGGATAATAGAGAAGTGACGGCGATTGATAAACAAGGAACAATCATTTCAATAGCATGTGAGGACATTGTAAAGGTGGAACTTGATTACATAACAGAAAGTTAACCTTGAGTCATATCGAATTATTCGATAAAATAAACTGTTGAATGGTGAAGTGAGAAGAGAGGAGTTTATCATGGGTAGTACAAGACACTTTTATATGTTTATCTTAGCGTTTGTTCTTGTTGTGGCATTAACGATTTACTTAATCGTTGACAGCAGCTGGTACAACACGGTTCATCCGGCATTCCTTCTGTTTATGTATATAGGAATTGCAGTAGTAAGTTTCGGAATGAGAGACGAGATGTTAGATCGCTTTGAAAAGTGATACATATACGAAAGACCAACAGGAAAATGTTGGTCTTTTTTTCTTGCCAAAAATAGGATGATGTGTATATACTGTATATATAAGGTATATACAGTATATACACACACTGGAGGAAAACATGAATATTATTATTTCGAATTCTTCCCAAGACCCTATTTATGTGCAAATAAGAAAACAATTAAGCCAGCTTATTTTAAATGGTGGTTTAAAGGGTGGAGACCAATTACCGTCTATTCGTAGCTTAGCGAAGGAATTGCAAATTAGTGTAATTACAACGAAGCGTGCGTACGAGGAGCTTGAAAAAGAAGGATATATAGAAACTGTTGCTGGGAAGGGGACTTATGTTTCACGTAAAAATAATGAACTATTAAAAGAACAGCGGCTACGTCTATTGGAAAGTAAGGCTGAAGAAATCGTAAAAGAAAGTAAAGTGTTGCAGCTTTCACTTGAAGAATTGCAGCAGATGATTGCGTTTTTATATAAGGGGAATGAGAGAGATGTTAGAGTTAAAAAACGTTTGTAAAAGTTATGAAGATTTTGCAGTGAAAAATATAAGTTTTGCATTACCACGAGGATATATTATGGGGTTTGTCGGACCAAATGGTGCTGGGAAAAGTACAACGATCAAAATGATTATGAATTTAATTAGAAAAGATAGCGGCGATATAAAAATTTTTGGCAAAGACAATAAGAAAGCTGAAAAGGACATAAAACAAAATATTGGTTTTGTATATGATGAAAATCATTATTACGAAGATTTAACGTGTGAACAAATGAAACGTATTATTGCACCGTTATATAAAAAGTGGGACGAAAATCAATACCAATCGTATATGCACAGATTGCAAGTTCCAAAGTATAAAAAAATTAAAGAGCTATCTAAAGGAATGAAAATGAAGTTTGCGATTGCCATCGCACTTTCACATCATGCAGAGTTTATCATTATGGATGAGCCGACAGCAGGATTAGATCCAGTTGTCCGAAGTGAATTACTTGATATGTTGCAAGAAATTGTAATGGAAGATGAAGTATCTGTATTATTCTCAACCCACATTACAACGGATTTAGAACGTATTGCAGATTATATTACGTTTATCAACGATGGAGAAATTATATTTACTGGTGAAAAAGATGAATTAATGGAGAACTACGTAATCGTTAAGGGAAGCAATGATTTATTAGATCGAGAAGGAAAAGAACTATTTGTTGGATTACGAAAAAATAAATTCGGTTTCGAAGGTTTAGCGAAGGATAAACAAGGAATTATCGATTGGTTTGGAAATGAGGTTGTACTAGAAAAGCCTACATTAGATGACATTATCGTTTACACTGCGAAAGGGAGAGGTGCTTATGCGTCAGCTCGTATATAAAGATTTGTTCTTTTTTCGGGTAATTTGGTTAGTGAATCTTGTTATGCCCCTTTTGTTCTTTATGTTAGATGCAAGTGGTGAATTGTTATTTCCAATGAGTTGTCTATTTATAACCTTTTCATCGGTTATGACGTTAACCGTTATGGATGAAAGAAATAAAAGTGACATTGTTATAAATAGTTTACCGGTAAGTCGAAAGGATATCATAATTGCTAGATATATTTCCTGTGCAATATTCATTGTTGGTGCCATTCTCTCTACGATGTTAGTTGTTTTTCTTATAAGGGGTATTGTGGTTATTAGTGATATCGGTGTATATCATCCTAATCTATACATTGAAATTCCATGGTATGAAGTCATAAATGGAGCTGTTTATGCCACATTTTTTGTTGTCACGTTTTTCCCTAGTTATTATGGTACAAAATCGAAGGTAGTAAGAAGTATAGGATCAGCAGCATCAATAGGAGTGGGTGTAATTCTTTGGATATTTATTAGTGATGGGCTGAATGAAACAACATCTTCATTCAGTGAGTGGATTATGAATCCAGTACATATTGGTGTATTTATAGTTGGAGGAATGATATTAGCTAGTGTCTATATCGTTTCTATGTTTCTTACAATTAAAATTTATGAAACGCGTGATTTATAGAGAGGAGAATTTATATGCAACAATTGATTTTGAAGGAGTTTTTCTTACAGAAGAAGATGTCTCCTTTCTATTTTTTAATACCTATTTTATCTATTTTTAAGCATTCCGTCGAACCAATGGGGATTGCAATAGGATTATTTATAACATGTAGTACGATTATATATATTTCTTTTTATTATGAAGAGAAAAGTAAAGCGGAAAAAGTATTAGTGAGCTTGCCTATAACGAGAACAGAGATAGTTATAGCTAAATATATTGCAAGTTCATTATTTATTATGGCTGGTTTGAGTGTAACTTTTATAGTCTTAATATTAGGAAATATTTTATTGGGCAGGGATATAGTCATGCCTGGATATGCAGTATTTTCAGCAATAGTAGCAACTTTAATCTATTGTGTTGTAACGATACCCGCTAATTACATTGGAGGATATAAAGCGACTTCTGTTTTGAATGTTATTATGATTTTGCCTTTAACAGGTATGATTGGCCTTATGTGTAATATTTTTGGTGATAAAACAATTATGCTAAAAGTACTCCACTCTCAAGAGGCTACACTAGCAATGAGTGTTCTTGGTATCGGAGTATTAGTAAGTATATTCATATCAATGTTCCTCTCAATGAAAATGTTTCAGGAGGCAGAGTTATAGAAGTGACATTTTCATATTAGGAGGTGTAATACATGATCAAGCAACTAATTTTAAAAGATTTCATCATTCAATGGAAATTTTTAATTTGGTACATACTGTATCCTGTTTTCTTTTATATGGCCTTAACGGATACGGAAAATCTGTTCATAATTATGTCAGTAATTATTACAATTGGGGCAACAGTAAAAACATTTGAAGCAGATAGTAAAAATGAAAGTGAAGTCATAGTAAATAGTTTCCCAATATTGAGAAAACAAATTGTGTATGCAAAATATATAGTAGCAATTATTATTCTTTTTATAAGTGTAACGGTTGGTTGTTTCACGATGGGAATGAAGAGTGGGGTTAACTTATTTGAATTTATTGAAACGAAAATGGTTGCTAGTAGTAGTTTTATTTTAGTGTATTTAAGTTTGGTTTTACCGCTATCCTTTTGGCTAGGGTATAAGAAAACTATTTTTATTGCGATTTTTATACTAATAGCACCTATGGCTGTTTCTTCTATTTTCTTTGGAATCAACCTAGAACAAATTCAGCTATATAACAGCTTGTTATTCATTGGTTCAATATGCATGTTCATAGCATCTATCTTCGTTTCAGTAAAAATATATGAAAAAAGAGAATTTTAAAAGGTGCCTTAAAAAAGGCACCTTCTTCAATAACGACAATACGAGAGCAGTAGTTTATAAAAAGAAACGCTATTTGGTACATCTTTCGGAGTATGTAATATAAAGCTGAAAACGATGATGAGAATAAGAAATAGGAAAAATAAAAATAGAATTTGCTTATGTATAGAATTTTGCATATTATCCACTCCTTTTTTAGGTAGTATGTCCAAAAGAAAGGAGTGTATGAAAAATTTTAGGAGGGGAGAATGATGAACAAAAGAAAATGGTTATATAGAATAGGGGTACTTTTTATTTCAATCGGTCTCATATTAGCAAATTTTTATTTAGACATACCGTCACCGTTTCCTAATTTGCATAAAGGAATTGGTATAAGTATTGTCATAGTTGGTCTTCTTTGTCTTATTGCATCTAACTTTTATAGAAAATCTGAATGAATACGAAAAAGGACAGTTACTCTTTTTCAGAAGTACTGTCCTTTTTAAATAACTTATTCCATAGCTTGGCGATACTCCATATAATGATGATTGCAATGGAGGCGATAATGGACCAAGCAATAGATATAATTTCAAGTGTCATGTTAGGAAGGAAGGTAAGAATGGATACTACTTTATGAAACAACCATTCTATTATATGAAAACTTATTTGTAATAGAATGACGATACCAAGTGTGATCCATGCTAATATTTTCTTTCCTTTTTCTTTCCACATGACATTCACCTCACGTTAGCTTAATAGTTTTAAGCCAACAGCGCCGCATAGAATGCAGCTTAAGAAAGCAAGACGACGCCAATCCGCTGATTCTCGGAAAATGAGAATGCCTAGAAGTGCACTTCCAGCAGTTCCGATTCCAGTCCAAATCGCGTAAGCAGTCCCCATCGGTAACGTGTTCATTGCAAGAGATAAGAAGAAGAAGCTTACGCCGAAGTTAGCGATTAAAATAACTTTTGGTGCCCAGCCTTTCTTTTCAGTGGCTACTTTCATAAAGAGTACACCAATAATTTCACAAATACCAGCTAGAATTAAAAATAACCAAGCCATTTTATGCGGCCTCCTTCGCGTCTTTTTCTTCTGTTACTCGTTTTAAACCAATTACTCCGAAGAAGATTAAACCGATTAATAAAACTTTTACGATAGAGAAAGGTTCTCCGAAGATGAAAATCTCTGTAAGAACGATTCCACCAGCTCCAATTCCTGTGAAGACTGCGTATACAGTGCCGACAGGTAAATCTTTATAAGCTCTAAATAATAAGACGAAACTAATTGTAATTAATAGAGCGACACCAGCCCATTCAAGTGGTGCCTCCGCTTTTTTTAGTCCAATCACCCAAAAGATTTCAATAATACCAGCGATGATTACATAAATCCATGCCATATGTCATTTCTCCTTCCTACCAGTCGTTAGGTAAAGGGCTTAAAAACGACGCATTGCAAAGGAGCAATCCGTCAGTTTGAAAGTCCGCGCCAAAATACTTTCCAAGAAGCGTCTAAACGTGTCTCAAAACGATTTAAACCTGCGTATAGTAGTTCAACCATAAGACCGTCGAGTAAGCATAGAAAAGCCTCTAAGGCGTCTTTTACTTCAATGTTATGCAGCTCATCTTGTTCGCTTGCTCTTTTAAATACAGGGAATAAAAGTTTTCCGACGTTTTCAATGTGTACATTTGCTTTATTAATAATTTGTTCGCGAAATGCATCAGGCGGAAAATAAGAAGTTCGTAACCAAAACATTGATTCTTCACTTTCACCAAAGCGTTTTGCATAGCCTTTTAATAATTTTAAAAGCAATTCTTCAGTAGACGAATTGGAAAAGCTTTCAATATCGCCTGTGAAGCTCTGCAAATCTTTTTGAAGAGCAGATTCTAAGCATATGAAATATAGCTCTTCTTTTCCTTTAAAGTGTGCGTAAATCGATGGTTTTTTAATCCCAACTTCTTGAGCAATATTTGCCAATGAAGTTCCTTCATAGCCGTAGCGTGCGAAATGAGAAAGTGCTACAGCTTTAATGCGGTTTGCTGTCATTTTTCATCCCCTACCTACCGTTCGTTAGGTTCATTATATGAGATAAAAAATATAATGTCAATAGGTGAAGAGCTGAAAAAGAGCGTTATAAGTAACGCTCTTTTTAGACAGTCTCTCGCTCAATTAAATGGAATGAAAGTTCTTTTGCACTGCCGACAATTTGCTCGCTTTGGATCTGCTTATGGAATAAAGAAAAAGCATGTGAGCCCATTGCGAGACCGGGATGTTCAATTGTGGAAATTTCTAATGCCTTTGAAATTTCATGATTATCAAATCCAAGGATAGCAAGGTCTTCAGGTACTCGAATACCATGTTTTCGAGCCTCTGTTAATAAACCAGCTGCAACTTGATCGTTCGCTGTAAAAATAGCAGTTGGACGATTTTTCATATTTAAAATACGATGGAGTATTTGTGCTCCGTCCTGCATTGTATAGCATTGGTGGAAAATCCATTCAGGATGCAACGTTTTCCCTTCGTTACGAAGGGTATCGGCGAACGCTTTTTCGCGCTCCATGGAATTTACACTTGTTTTTCTTGCTAAACAAATTCCGATTTTTTCATGGCCTTTACTTAGTAAATAGGCAGTACCGAGACGGAAACCTTCATAATGATCTACGTAGATGGATGAAATGAGGGGGTGCTTCATTTTTTCACATGAAATAATAGGGGCAAATTTTGCGAAAGGTTCGATTTGTTCCCAAGAGCTCGTTCGGGAGCAAATAATCATCCCATCAAATTGTTTCATTTTCATCATTTCAAGAACACGAATTTCTTCAAGGCTATCGTAATTTGTTTGGCATAAATTAATGTGATATCCAGCTAATAATGCTTCGTTACCGATTCCTTCAATAATGGTACTGAAGTAGGGGAGGTTAATGAAAGGAAGCATAACGCCAATTGTATATGTTTTCCCTCTTATTAAATGGACAGCATTTATATTTTTTGCGTAGTTTAATTCTTCAACAGCGTCTAGAACACGCTTACGCTTTTCTTCTTTTACGTAAGGGTGATTATTCAGAACACGAGAAACAGTTGATATCGATACACCAGCAGTTTTAGCAATTTGTTTTATATTGGCCATATGTATCACCTCTTTCCCTTATTATAAAGGGAAAATAATAAGAAAGAAAAAATCTTGACCTGAAAAGCTTTTCACAAACTATGGTATTAATAAGACTTCTTTTTATTCGCGTAACCTTTTCACTTGGGCGTAAGAATGATAGGGGTCTTTTTTGTTTGCAAAAAGTGTTGTCAAAATGTGTGAGAATAACGTGGAAAGTTTTCAAAGGTGGAGTTTGATGACAAAGCGAATATGAAGAGCATATCAACGCTTCGTTCGTTAAGAGAGCGGTATGAAAGGGCGGAAACAAATTGAAAAAAAGAATCATTTGTTTCGTGTTTTCTAGTTTTGTACTTAGTTCGTGTTCGTTTCAGCAAACGATGCAAGAAGGAAAACACTTTGTGGGAACAACAGGAGGAGCTATGGATCGTGTTACGGATCCTATTCCGCTAAAGGAACTTCCAAAATATTTTCCGGTGAAGTTTAAAGTTCCAACGTTTTTACCGTACGACATTACAAGTGATGTGAAGGGTGAAGTAAGAACGCTTGGGAAAAAGAACGCTGTCTTAACGATTAAATATAAACAGAAGGAGCCAGGTAGAAATGAGTATATTGAGTTAAATGTCGCGAACTTTCCTTATAGTTTTCCGGATCTTATGGAAGAGAAGCGATTTCAAGAACAAATGAAACTGAATAATGGAACGTCTGCTTATTTTAAAAATAAAGATGATTATGAACGTGGTGACGAATTTGCTACGCTTATATGGAAAGAGAAAGGAATTGAATATCAGCTGCTGTATCGGAATGTAGAAGAGAACGATGAAAAGGTAATCAAGCAGAATTTATTATACATTGCGAATAAGATGAAATGAAAAAACTAGCTGATTTATTCAGCTAGTTTTTTGTATGTTATTATTTCTTTTTAATTTTGCCTGTCCAAGATTTAAATCCACCTTGTAATTGGTAGAAATCTTTGTAGCCTTGTTTTTTTAAGTATTGCGCTGCACGACCTGTACGGAATCCGCTTTGGCAATATAAGTAAACAGGTTGATCTTGACGAAGTTCTTTATGGCGAAGGCGAATTTGTGATAACGGAATGTTACGTGCACCTAAAATATGCCCTGCGTTATATTCGTCTGCTTCACGAATATCGATAAGCTGTGCTTTACGGTAGCCAGCGCGAAATTCTTCTTCTGTAAGAGTTTTAATTAATTTTTTCTGATAGAAGTACATCCATACAGTGTAGCCGATAAATGCTACGATTACGGCTAATAAAATAATCCAAGTTGTTGACACGATTCTATCGCTCCCTTTTTTCTTATCCTACTTTCAATATTATAATGCCCATATGTATTTATGCAACAGATTCATTTGCATATAAGAAGAAATTTCGTATTCTTTCACAAATTTTGTCGAATTTGGTAGACTAGAGAATGTGAAAAATAATTGGTTATATGAGGTGCAGGATGGGAAAAGAAAAATGGTGTTATATTAACTCTGGTCAATGTTCACCGGCATTTAATATGGCGTTAGATGAATGTTTGTTAAATTGGCAAAGTGAAAAGAAAATGCCACCAACAATTCGTTTTTATGAATGGGAAGTACCAACATTAACAGTTGGATATTTTCAACGTGTTGAGAAAGATATTAATATGGATGTAGTTAACGAAAAAAAATATGGATTCGTTCGTCGTCAAACAGGCGGCAGGGGTGTACTACATGACAAAGAGTTAACGTATAGTGTTATTGTGTCTGAAGATCATCCGAATATGCCGAAAACAGTTACAGAAGCATATCGTGTTATTTCGCAAGGCTTATTAGATGGTTTTAAGGCATTAGGGTTAGAAGCATATTATGCAGTTCCAAAAACAGAAGCAGATCGTGAAAATTTGAAAAATCCACGTTCAGGTGTATGTTTTGATGCACCATCTTGGTATGAAATTGTAGTGGAAGGAAGAAAAATTGCTGGTAGTGCTCAAACACGTCAAAAAGGTGTTATTTTACAGCATGGATCGATTCCATTAGAAATTGATTTAGATGAACTATATGATCTATTTTTATTCCCAAATGAACGTGTGAAGGAACGTATGAAGAGTATGTTCTCTTCTAAAGCAGTAGCAATTAATGAATTAACAGACCGTACATTTACGATAGAACAGTTAATTAAAGCGTTTGAAGTTGGCTTTGAAAAAGGATTGGATGTAGAACTTGTTCCATATGAATTAACAGAAGAACAGTTACATGAAGTTCAAACGTTAGCGAAAGAAAAGTATGAAAGTAATGAGTGGAATTATAAAAAATAAGAGATGGCAATTGCCACCTCTTATTTTTTTATAGTAAATTAAGTACTTTTTCTACTTTGATTCCTTTATCTTGTAAAGAACGAAGGCGACTTACAACGTCCATAATTTCTTTGTCAAATGTAACGCTAATACCTTGGCTTTGTAGTTCTTCTTTTAAGCTTTCAATAGAATCATCTATGTCGATGCCAAGCTCGTAATCTTGACAAACTTCAATTGTCTTTTTCACGAGTTTCACATAATTTTCTTGTAGTTTTGTATTTGTTTCAGTCAAAGCAGATTGCTTCGGTTTTGCAGGCGCAACCGGTGCAGACTCTTGCTTTGTAACTGGAGTTGGTACTGCTTTTTTCACAGGTGCTGGAGTAGATAATTCCATAGCAGCTTCTACACTTACTGGCTTCGGTGTTGGTACCGGAGTAGGTTTAGGTGCTGCAGGTGTTTCTACTCGCGTAACAGGTTTTGGAGCAGGTGTAACTGCTTTTGGCGCTTCTACAACTACTTCTTTTTTCGGAGTAGCTTCTACAACAGTTTCTTCTTGCTCAGCAGCTTCTTTATTCTCTTTGCTCCACATAACGCGTTCAATTTCTAGAGAAACATTGTTTTTGTTCATCGCTGTTAATGTAACTTTACCAACTTCAGCGTTTCCAGTGAAATCAACAATTTTATAAATAACACTCTTGTTCCAATCCACGTTTCCGCTCAAAAATAATTCTTCGTTACATTTCGGCGTTAAGCCCTCGATTTTAATTTCTGCGTTTACACCGTTTTCACTATATACCATAATTAGCGAAGCATTTACATCTTCGTCTGCTAACATTAGTTCACGTACCATTTTGCCGGTGCGTACTTGCGTTTTCTTCTTAACTGACATCTAATTTCTCCTCTCAAAAATTCAGTAATAATAAAAAAATCGTATAACGAAAAATAATTGCTCACGAAGATTTATGATACCGATAATAAAAGCATCACGTCAACAATTAACTTTAATTATTTTGCATTTTTCTTATTTTCTTTATGAAATTTTTCAATTTGTAAAATTAGACAGAAGAAAAAACAGCCTTTTGAAGGGCTGTTAAAAATTTGATTTTTTATATAGTAATTTATATAAAATAAAAAATAAGATAGCGATTAAGGCATTTTGCCAAAAGGTTAGATGATAAATGAGATAAGGTTGTTTTTTAAAATAAATATTTAAGAATATAGCGGAACAAAACGGGATAGCAAATGCGAATCCAAATAGAATTCTTCTTTTCCAATTCATTTTCTGATCAAAGGAGTACCGCTTTAATAAATATAAAATAAATAGTATACCTAGTATAATTATTGAAACAGACGAAGTAGTTCCAAGGATACTAAAAGGTGGACTTATTATTTCGGTGTTCTTTTCAAAAAAGAAAATGAAAAGAGAAGCAATGGTGTCCATTCCAAACTGTATAGCGAGAAGTAAGCTAATAACAAAGCCGATTAAAGAAGTTTTTTCTAACATTGTTTGAACCGGCAAAGCCGATATGAGTTCATCACAATAAGATTGTAAGTCATCACCAAAAATGTCATAAGCATTTTTATTTTCTGTTTGTGCTTCGATGAGATGGTCTAATATTTCTAGTAATAGTTCTTCTACTTGTTGCTCGGGTACGTTTGATATTCGAAGATATACTAACATATCACCATAAGCAGCCTCGTTTTCGGAAGTTAGAAGCTCACGTTTTTTATTATTCAATTCAATCATGTCTTGTGCATTCATCCCTATCACTCCCTCTGTAATAAGTTATTTACCGTAGTTGAAACCATTCCCCAGCTTTGTTTAAATTCTTCAAGCTGCTCTAATCCTTTATCGGTTACGTGATAATATTTTCGTTTTGGACCGAGTGAGGAGGCTTTTAATGTTCCTTCAATCAATTTTTCTTTTTGCATACGTAACAATAACGGATATATGCTTCCTTCGCTTACGAATGTAAATCCGTGTTTATTTAATTTTGTGCTCAGTTCATATCCGTACACTTCTTCTTGTGAAATGATGTATAGGATGCAACCTTCTAGTACACCTTTTAACATTTGGCTGTGCATGATTTCACCACCTTTTACTCAGGTAACTTGCGTTGCAAGGTAGCTGTTATCCAAATTATAACATTCAGTAACTTGCAACGCAAGTTACTGAAGTGGAAAACTTTAATGCGTGTTAATTTTTCAACGTTTCCCATACTAACGAGAGGGAGGGAAGCACATGAAACCATTTATGCCAAAACTCGTTTACTTTGAACCAAAGGCACTTGAATATCCGCTTGGAAAAGAGCTTTATGAGAAGTTTACGAAGATGGGATTAGAAATTCGTGAAACGACATCACATAATCAAATTAGAAATTTGCCAGGAGAAAATGATTTGCAAAAGTATCGTAATGCAAAAGCGACGCTTGTCGTTGGAGTAAGGAAGACGCTAAAGTTTGATACGTCAAAACCGTCAGCTGAATATGCAATTCCGCTCGCAACAGGGTGTATGGGACATTGTCATTATTGCTATTTGCAAACAACACTTGGGAGTAAGCCTTACGTTCGTGTGTATGTCAATCTTGATGAAATATTTGAGAAGGCAAAGCAATATATGGATGAAAGGGCACCTGAAATAACAAGATTTGAAGCAGCGTGTACATCAGACATTGTTGGGATTGATCATTTAACACATGCATTAAAGCGGGCGATTGAATTCATTGGAGAAAGTGAATATGGGCGCTTACGTTTCGTCACGAAATATTCGCACGTTGATCATTTATTAGATGCAAAGCATAATGGGAAAACTCGTTTCAGGTTTAGTATAAATTCACGATATGTAATTAAAAATTTTGAACCAGGGACATCGCCATTTGAGGAGCGAATTGAGGCGGCACGTAAAGTAGCAGGTGCAGGTTATCCACTTGGTTTTATAGTCGCGCCACTTTATATGCATGAAGGATGGGAAGAAGGATATCGTGAACTATTTGAGCGACTGTACAATGCGCTGAAAGATATGACGATACCAAATTTAACGTTTGAATTAATTCAGCATCGTTTTACGAAACCAGCGAAAAAGGTTATTCAAGAGCGTTACCCAAATACGAAGCTTGAAATGGATGAAGAGAAGCGAAAGTATAAATGGGGACGATATGGAATTGGGAAATATGTATATAAAAAAGATGATGCAGAAGTATTGGAGGAAACGATTCGAGGATATATTCATCACTTTTTTCCTGACGCAGAAATTCAATATTTTACATGAAAGGAACTTGTATGTGAATACAGGTTCTTTTCACTTTTGCAGATTTAGGCTCGTTTCCACCTTGTCACGTTATTCTTTCTGGTGTATCATTTTATTGATTGCTTCGTACGGAATAAGCAAAATGAAATTGGATGGAGGAAACCGATGCCTACCCCTAGTATGGAAGATTATATTGAACAAATTTATTTGTTGATTGATGAAAAGGGTTATGCCCGTGTATCTGATATTGCTGAAGCGCTTAGTGTACATCCATCCTCTGTAACAAAAATGGTACAAAAATTAGACAAAGACGAATATCTAATTTATGAAAAATATAGAGGGCTTGTATTAACATCAAAAGGTAAAAAAATCGGGGAACGTCTCGTATATCGACATGAATTGTTAGAACAGTTTATGCGCATTATCGGTGTGGATGAAAGCAAAATTTATAATGATGTAGAAGGAATTGAACATCATTTAAGTTGGGAATCAATTGACCGTATCGGTGATTTAGTACAATACTTTGAACAAGATGAGGTTCGAGTGGAAACACTTCGTGGTGTTCAAAAAGCAAATGAAGAGAAAAGTAATTAAGGGGAACGGATGGCGTTTCCTTTTTTATTTCAATTCGAAAAGGATGGGAGAATTATGAAAGCAATTATTTTTGATTTTGATGGATTAATTGTGGACACAGAAACGATATGGTTTCACTCTTTCAGAGATGCTGTTCGTGAATACGGCGGGGAACTACCTTTAGAGGAATTTGCGAAATGCATTGGAACAACAGATGAGGTACTTTATGCATATTTAAATGATCAATTAAAAGAGAAGTTTAACAAAAGTGTATTAAAAGAAAAAGTGGCAACTTTACATAAAGAGAAAATGAAAATACCAGAAGCTCGTGACGGGGTAAAAGAATATTTAGAAGAAGCGAAAGAAATGGGATTAAAAATCGCACTAGCTTCTAGTTCGTCTAGAGAATGGGTTATTCATTTTTTAGAAGAGCTACAGATTCGAGAATATTTTGAAGTAATTAAAACGAGAGAAGATGTTGAGAAGGTAAAACCAGATCCAGCTCTTTATCGAGTTGCAATAGAAGAATTAGGAATTAAGCCATCTGAAGCTGTTGTATTTGAAGATTCATTAAATGGATTGAGAGCAGCAGTTGCAGCGGGATTAACGTGCGTTGTTGTACCTAATGATGTGACACGGAATTTACCATTTAAAAATCATCATCTTCGAATTGAAAGTATGAGAGAGAAAAGTTTAAACGAAGTGCTTCAAAGTATAAAAAAAGACCGTATTTCCTAAAAGGAAGCACGGTCTTTCTTTTTACTTTTTTTGCCTTCAATGACAGTTAAATGAGACTGTTTTCTTTTTCGTTTTAAAGTGGAAGAATTCCCTTTTTTACTTTTGTCATTAGAAGTATTTGACTTAAAGAAAGAATTGCCTAGGGGTGCTACATTTTGTTTCCCATGTTTGCGGTTCGATTGTTTTGCCGCACGCTTATATGAGCTTTGCGAATTTGCGGAACCACTGGAATTTGTAAACATCTTGTATAGCAAGTAAAAGATACCGACAACAAGTAACATGTACCCGATATTTCTTAATACACCCATGGGATTTGTAATAACAGATGAAACAAGGCCGAATATTGCCAATCCAATAATAAGCACAAATATAGCGAAAGTAAACGAACGACCGTTCATAAGGGACACCTCCTAAAAACGTATATTAAAATTAGTATATTAACGATGAGGAAAGGAGTTGAACACCATTTTTAAATAATTATTGTTTGTTCTCTAAACGTAATAATTCTTCAAACGATGCAATTGCTACTTCCACTTGGTCATCTGTTGGTTCTTTCGTTGTTAATAGTTGTAGCCATAACCCAGGATATCCAAGTACGCGTAATACGGGAATATCTCTTAATCGATTTGTAAATTGCAATACTTCAAAAGAAATACCAAGTACAACTGGAATTAATAAAATTCGGTTTATAACTCGTGCCCAAAGAGGATCTGTAGGGACTAGGAAATAAACGAACATTCCAATAATGACTGTAAATATAATAAAGCTACTGCCGCATCTATAATGGAGGCGAGTTTGCTTTTGAACGTTTTCTACAGTCAGAGGAAGGTTATTCTCATAAGCATTGATTACCTTATGCTCTGCACCGTGATACTGAAATACCCGCTTAATAAGTGGGGTTAAAGAAATAAAGTATATATAGCTCAATAATAGCATGAGCTTAATGACACTTTCGACAATGATTTGCCCAGTATGAGATGGGAAAATCGGTCTCGTTAATTCAGCTAATAGTGCAGGAACTGCTGTGAAGATGACTTTACCGAATATGAAAGATAAAACGCCAACAGCTGCAACTCCTAATACCATCGTTAATTTTGATTGTTCTTCTTTTTTATTTGCAATTTGTTCATCATCTTCTGGGTGGACGTCAAATCGTTCTGAAGCGAAGTTTAAATGCTTTGCTCCATTCGCACTTGCATCCACAATAGCGGCAATACCTCGTAAAAATGGAATTTTTTTTAGGATAGATAATACTTTATTACGAACGCGTGGTAATCGATAAAATTCAATCGATTTATCTTTACGACGAACCGCTGTAACAGTATATTCTCTACCGCCAAACATAACTCCTTCTATGACCGCTTGCCCGCCATATATTTGTTTTGACTCTTCTGCCATGTTAACACCAACCTGTATTTGTTTCTCTCTTATGTAGAAAAAGAGGCAATTGTCATACTGGGTTCTGTCGTTTTGAAATAAGACAATCACCGAGTTTCCTTTATTTTATCGGCAAATACAAGTAGATGACAAGGGAAAATGTTATGAGAGTCGGACATTTCTTATTCTTTTTATAGACAAATTTCGCAGGATTTAAACATGCTTCAAAATAGTTTCGGGCATACTATTGAGTGGAGGTGTCGATGTGAGTCAAGAACAATTAGGAACAAGGAATTTTGTGCAGATTGGTTTGTTTGGTGGAATCTTTTGGGGCGGGATATGGTATTTCCTTCATATATTTTCATTTACGGAGGCGGGACCGAATTATTTCCTTTTACCATTTGCGTTTGGAAGTTGGAAAGAAGGTGTATGGGGCAATGTGTCAGGAATAGTGTGTATGGGACTTCTTTCAATTTTGATTGCCTTTTTGTATAAAGCATTTTTTGCGAAGTTTGAAGGGATTATTCCGGGAATTATTTATGGGCTATTTTGGTGGGCATTGCTGTTTTTTGGGATGGGTTTAATGGCCCCTGTTATTAAAAGTGCGCTCCATTTACCAAAAGAGACAATTGTGACGACAATATGTATTTTTATATTGTATGGTGTGTTTATAGCATATTCTGTTTCTTACGCAGTAAATAGCAATAAAGTAGAACAAGAAGGGCAAGAGAAGACGAACTATTCAAATAAGTAACTCCTATGTTAAAATATTGTATAGATATTTAATATTAAGGAGTTTTAAGAATATGAAAAAGTTACTCCTCGTAAACGGTCCTAACCTAAATCGCCTCGGTGTTCGTGAGGTAAATGTATATGGGAAGGGCACGCTAGCGACACTTGAAGCAGATATGAAGCAAGAAGCAGAAACAATGGGAGTGGAGTTAGAATGTTTCCAATCGAATCATGAAGGTGCCATTATCGACATTATTCATGAAGCGGAAGATATATATGAAGGGATCATTTTAAATCCAGGAGCATTTACGCATTATAGCTATGCGATTCGTGATGCCATTGCGAGCATTTCGATTCCTGTTATTGAAGTACATATTTCTAACATTCATCAGCGTGAATCGTTCCGTCACGAATCTGTGACGGCAGCTGTTTGTGCAGGACAAATTGTTGGATTTGGTTTTTATGGCTATAAGTTAGCGTTATTTGCATTAATGGAGAAATTGAGGGAGGCATAAAGTAATGGAGAAAATTGAAAGATTACGAAGTGCATTTGGTGAGGCTGGCATTGACGGTATTTTGTTAACAAATGAACATAGTCGTAGATATATGGCTAACTTCACAGGAACAGCAGGTGTAGTTCTTATTTCAAAAGATCGTGCGCAATTTATTACAGATTTCCGTTACGTCGAGCAGGCAAGTAAACAAGCGGTTGGATATGAGATTGTACAGCACGCAGGATTAATCATTGATGAAGTGGCAAAGCAAGTGAAAGAGCTTGGAATTCAAAAGCTTGGTTTTGAGCAAGATACTCTTACATATAGTTCTTATTCAGCGCATAAGGAAGCGATTGATGCTGAATTTATCCCAACTTCTGGACTTGTAGAAAAGTTACGCTTGATAAAGACTGATTCAGAGATTAAGATATTAAAGGAAGCTGCACAGATTGCAGATGCTGCCTTTGAGCATATTCTATCATTCATTCGCCCGGGAGTATCTGAAATTGAAGTGTCAAATGAACTTGAATTTTTCATGAGAAAACAAGGAGCAACATCTTCTTCGTTTGATATTATCGTTGCTTCAGGTCTTCGTTCGGCATTACCGCACGGCGTGGCATCTGAAAAAGTGATAGAAACAGGAGATTTCGTTACATTAGACTTCGGCGCTTATTACAAAGGATATTGCTCTGATATTACTCGTACGATTGCAGTCGGTGAACCATCTGATAAATTAAAAGAAATTTATAATATCGTTTTAGAAGCACAACTACGTGGTGTGAACGGTATTAAAGCTGGTTTAACAGGTCGCGAGGCTGATGCGCTAACGCGTGATTACATAACGGAAAAAGGATATGGTGAATACTTTGGACACTCTACTGGTCATGGAATAGGTCTTGAAATCCATGAAGCGCCAGGTTTAGCGTTCCGTTCTGATACAGTACTTGAACCCGGTATGGCTGTAACAGTAGAACCAGGTATTTATATTCCAGGTATTGGCGGCGTACGTATTGAAGATGATATCATTGTGACAAGTGAAGGTAATGAAGTAATTACGAAATCACCAAAAGAACTTATTATTTTGTAATACACAGGAGGATTTTTTTACATGATTTCAGTAAACGATTTTCGTACAGGTTTAACAATTTCAGTGGACAATGCCCTTTGGCAAGTACTTGATTTCCAACACGTAAAGCCAGGTAAAGGTGCTGCATTCGTTCGTTCTAAACTACGTAACATTCGCACAGGATCTGTTCAGGAGAAAACATTCCGTGCAGGTGAGAAAGTAGAAAAAGCACACATCGAAAACCGTCGTATGCAATACTTATACGCAAGTGGTGAGGCTCACGTATTTATGGATAACGGAACTTATGAGCAAATCGAGCTTGGTGAAAAACAAATCGAGCGCGAGCTTAAATTCCTAAAAGAAAACATGGAAGTAGCAATCATGACTTACCAAGGCGAAGTACTTGGTGTTGAACTTCCAAACACAGTTGAATTACAAGTTACAGAAACAGAGCCTGGTATTAAAGGTGATACTGCTTCTAACGTAACAAAACCAGCTACATTAGAAACTGGTCTTGTTGTACAAGTACCAATCTTCATTAACGAAGGCGAAATGCTTATCATCAACACTGGTGAAGGTAAATACGTTTCTCGTGCATAGTAGAAAAGCACTCGTGATAATTCACGAGTGCTTTTTTTATAGGAAATAGGGTATATAGTAAATAGCTGTTATAATAAAACTGACTAAAACAAGTGAAAGAGTACCCATAATAGATGGAGTCAAAACAATTTGAAATGGTTTTATTTCGCCAGTCTCAACACCAGTTAATGTTTTACTTATTGCGTGATCTGTAATGTTATTTCTATGGTTACTCATAATAATTAACCACATAATTGCAAATATTGCTAAACTACCAAGGAAAAATGTCTCTATAAATGACCAACCGACCAATAAGGAAAAAAGATAAATAAGAGCTAATTCTACTACAACGGTTAAACTAATTTTCAATGTCTTCATATTTTTCCCCCTCATTCTGTAATCTCAACCAGTTTAAAAAATTTTCACGTGACACGACATGCAAAGAGCAAGTTGACTTTACTTCTTTCTCTAGTGCAGCGTATTCGTCTGGAAACTTGTTTTCCACATGCAATGAAATATAAGGTAGTTTTTCTTGTGCTTTTAACGAGCGGGTATTATTCGTTTTAGCACCAGCAAATACGTAGGAAAGTTGTAAGTCTAAAAAGGCGATTTTAAAGATTTCTTTTTTAGCAGCCTCGTTATAGCCTTTTCCCCAGTACGGATAGCCGAGCCAACTACCAATGTGAGATTGCTTCTTCTCATCATTAATATGTTTAAGTGTGGTGAGGCCAATTATTTCATTCTCTTCATTCACAATCATTCTCGATAAGGATTTCTTTTGATGTTCTTCTTCTATTGCGAAAAGAAGAAATGCTTTTGTGTCTTCGATGTTTTCTACCGTTATCCCTAATGCATTTTTTATATGTGGATCACTTGATAGCTCGAAAATCACATTTGTATAGCGTAAATCGAGTGGTAATAAAGTAACGTGCTGCATGATTTATACCCCTTTTAAACTAAATGTACCATAATATACCATAAAATAATATGAATATTCAGATTCTAATTCGGGCTTTAGAGAAAAATTATGTTTTTACTTCTGAAATAGACAACCTCTGCATATGGTTGTACAAATATATTCTTTTTAAGAATACGAAGTTAGTAACTGTTACGGGAGAAGGTGGAAGAATGAAACAGTGGCTAGCGGCAATGGAAACATCCGTGCTTGTTATGGGAGCACTTCGATTATTTTCAGGTAGTGCGGAGATATTTGCTGCTTTGCTTATGCTTTATGTGAATGATGCGAAGAAAGCGTTGTTTATAAATGGTATGTTAGCGTTTGTTGGACCTACCGTATTAATTTTAACAATGACAATTGGGATAGCGAGTGTAGCAAGTGAAATTTCTTTCTTGAAGCTCTTTTTTCTAGCGCTTGGAATTTGCTGTATTTTTATCGCATTACTGAAATAGTAAGTCGAGTATAGTGGGGAGAAGCCGATGAAAGAGGTATTAGAAGTTTTACCAAAAACGATGAAGTATTTAATTGAAGAATGTAAGCAATACGATGCTTTAGAGGAAATTCGTGTTCGAATTGGAAGACCGCTAGAGTGTATTGCACACGGAAAGGTGTTTTTTTATGACTATATCACTACTGCAGAGGATGCTATTTACTTACTGAATAAGTTAAGTCAATTCTCAATTTATACGATGGAAGAGGAATTAAAACGTGGGTATGTGACACTTCGCGGGGGGCATAGAATCGGATTAGCGGGAAAAGTCATTACAGAAAAAAGCGCAGTGAAAATGATTCGTGATGTCTCTTCCTTTAATATTCGTATTGCTCGTCAAAAAATAGGGATTGCTGAACCGCTTTTGCCATATTTGTATGAAAAAAGATGGTTAAACACGATGGTAATTGGCCCTCCGCAAACGGGAAAAACGACACTTTTAAGAGATGTAGCTCGTTGCATGAGTCAAGGAGTAAGTGCTTCGGAAATTCCTTCTTGTAAAGTGGGGATCGTTGATGAACGGTCAGAAATTGCTGGCTGTGTGAAAGGGATCCCGCAATATGATTTTGGTACCCGAGTCGATGTGTTAGACGCGTGTCCAAAGGCAGAAGGAATGATGATGATGATTCGTTCTATGAGTCCTGATATTTTGATCGTAGATGAAATTGGCCGTAAAGAAGATAGTGAAGCAATTATGGAGGCAGTGCATGCAGGTGTTCAGCTTTTTATAAGTGCACACGGATTTTCCTATGAGGATGTTGTGAGACGTCCATCGCTAAAGGCAGTGCTAGAGCTTGGTATATTTGATAGGTTTGTGGAGTTGTCAAAAGCGAGGGGTCCAGGAACGGTTATGCAGGTGAAAGATAAATATGGAAAACCAGTGCTATCAAGTAGAAAGGCTGAGGGCGTATGGTGAAAATATTCGGTGCAGTGTTAATCGTTGCGGTCAGCACCTTTTTCGGATTTTCATACGCTAAAAGATATAGTGAGAGGCCGAGGCAACTTAGATTATTAAAATCAGCACTTCAATCATTAGAAGCAGAAATTATGTATGGACACACACCTTTATCTGAGGCTGCCGAGCGATTAGTTAAACAAATGCCAAAGCCATTAAATTGGATATTTCAAAGTTTCGCCAGAAGACTACAAAGCGGGGAACAAACAGTAAGAGAAGCGTGGATAGATAGTTTGAAAGAGAACTGGAAGTTAACCGCATTTCAACAAACTGAGTATGAAATACTGCAGCAATTTGGTGAAACGCTCGGGCAACATGATCGTGAATCACAACAAAAACATATTCGCTTATGTATTACACATTTGGAGAGAGAAGAAGGAGAAGCGAAAGCACTACAACTGCAATACGAAAAAATGATTAAGAGCTTAGGGGTACTAGCAGGGCTACTTATTGTAATTTTACTGCTATAGGGGGGAGAAAGGCGATGTCCATTGATGTTGGATTAATATTTCAAATCGCCGGAATCGGCATTGTTTTAGCTTTCATTCATACTGTACTAAAAGAATTAAAGCGGGAGGATATTGCAAATTGGGTTATCCTTGTCGGTTTTGTCGTCATTTTATTTCATGTTGCATTTTTAATTAACACGCTATTTGACAAGATTAAAAGTGTCTTTCTCTTCCAGTAAAGGAGGCGGTTCGAATCGAAATTATACAAATTGTCGGATTAGGCCTCGTTGCTACGTTTTTAGCTGCTGTTTTGAATCAGCATAAATCTAGTATTACATCTTTATTTATTGTGTTCGTAGGTAGCGTGATGTTTCTTATTTTAATCGATCAAATTCATTCTATTTTACAAATGATTGAGAGAGTAGCAAGTGAAGCGAAAGTTAGTAACGTCTACGTGGAAACGTTACTAAAGATTATTGGAATTGCTTATATTGCTGAGTTTGGAGCCCAAATTACAAAAGATGCTGGTCAAGGTGCCATCGCTTCGAAAATTGAACTTGCTGGGAAAATCTTAATTCTCGTTATGGCGATTCCTATTTTGACGGTTGTAATTGAAACTATTCTCGGATTTTTACCGACGGGATAAGGGGGAGTGAATGTTGAGGAGGTTTGGAGCTAAGCTGCTATTTGCTTGCTTCCTTTTCTTTTCTTTACCGGTTGTTGTACAAGCTTCTCCTGTAGAAACAAACGTCGTTGATCAACAATTGGATAAGCTCGGAATTGAAGATGTGAAGCAATTTTGGGACGGGCTTGTTACAAAATATGGAGGCTATTTGCCAGAGAGTCAAAAAGGGAGCTTTATGGAGTTTGTAAAGGGAGAAAAAGAATTCTCTCTAAAAGAGTGGATGATAGGGTTATTAAAATATTTATTTCATGAGCTTGCTGCTAATGGAAAACTGCTTGGCACACTTATTATGCTCACAATCTTTAGTGCATTGTTGCAATCACTGCAATCCGCTTTTTCAAAAAGTAGCGTAAGTAAAATTGCTGATGCTGTTGTGTATATGGTACTTATTATTTTTGCTTTAAATAGTTTTTATGTCGTTATGACATATGCAAGAGAAACGATACAAACAATGGTAGATTTCATATTAGCGTTATTGCCAATTTTGCTGGCGCTTATAGCAACTGGGGGCGGGGTTGTATCTGTATCATTTTTTCATCCGGTTATCATTTTCTTAATGAATACGAGTGGGCTTCTTATGAATTATATCGTTCTACCACTTTTATTACTGGCAACGATATTAAGTATTGTAAGTACAATGAGTGATCAATATAAAGTGACGAAATTATCCAAGCTTCTGCAAAACGTTAGCGTAGGGATTATCGGTGTCTTTTTAACAATTTTTTTAGGAGTATTATCTGTACAAGGGACAGCAACAGCTGTTGCTGATGGAATAGCTGTGAAAACTGCTAAATTTGTAACAGGAAACTTCATTCCAGTAGTTGGAAGGATGTTTACAGAAGCGGCAGATACTGTTATTAGCGCATCAGGATTATTGAAAAACACAGTCGGAATTATTGGGCTCGTCATTTTATGCTTAATTGTTGCTTTTCCAGCGATTCAAATTTTCTGTATTGCATTTATTTATAAATTCGCAGCAGCAGTATTGCAACCGGTTGGCGGCGGAGCAATTATTCAATGTTTAGACATTATTGGACGAAGCATCATTTACGTATTTGCTTGCTTAGCTATCGTATCATTTATGTTCTTTTTAAGTATTACAATTATTATTGCTGCGGGGAATATTACACTCATGATGCGGTAGGAGGTGAAGAGTATGCAATTTGTTACAGAGTGGATCAGAAATATTATCGTTTTTTTGCTCTTAGCAACAATGCTTCATCTTATTCTTCCAAATTCGAATTTGCAAAAATACGTTAAATTCGTTGTAAGTCTTTTGTTAGTCGTATTAATTTTAACGCCCCTTTTTAAACTATTGCAGACAGATGTAAATGAAGTAATTGCAAATTTTAATGAAGAAAAGTACGTAGCAGAAGGATCTGTAAAAAATTCAATAGATTCGAAGAAAAAAGAAATACAAGCTCTAACACGTGCATATAGTTTAGAAGAGATGGCTACCAAAATGAAAAAAGAAGTAGGAAAAGAGTTTGAGAAAAAGTATGGTATGACTGTCTCTGAAATACAAATAGTCGCAGCAGAAAATACAGAAGAAGTAAAGTCAGCGAAAGATATTCAATCTGTTGTTGTGACGTTGAAAGAAAAAGAACGTAGTAAAAATGATGCAATCGAAACAGTAAAGCCAATTGAAATTAACACGAAAGAGCCTCCAAAAAAAGTGGAAGAAACGAATGTAGAAATGAAAGATTTCTTTTCAAGCAGGTGGCAACTAGAGGGTAAACAAATCCAAGTTCAAATGGAAGGGAGGACAGGTAGAGTAAATGGACAATAAAGATAAAAATTCGAAGTTCTCATTTTTTCGAAACTTATTGAATGGGGATCAAAAAGAAAGCAACGAGAAGGGTAAAAAGGTAACACCTAAGTTTTTACTTGTCCTACTCATACTTGGAATTTTGCTTATGTTTTCTAGTAGTCTCTTTTCAAGTAAAAAAGAAGAAGTACCTGTATTTAAAGAACAAAAAACTCAAAATCAAGAAAAAGACGTACCAACTTTCGGACAAAAAAGTAATGATAGTATGTCAAATGTAGAAAAATATGAAAAAGCGTATGAACAAGAATTAAAAACTGCTTTAGAAGAAATAGCAGGAGTAAAAGACGTAACGATTAAAGTGAATTTAGATTCATCTGAAGAAAAAATTTTAGAAAAAAATACAGTGAAACGCTCACAAACAACAGGTGAAACAGATAAAACAGGCGGTAAGAGAGAAGTAGAGGACGAGTCTCTTGATGAAAAGACTGTCATTATACGTGAAGGGGATAAAGAAACTCCTGTTGTTTTACGAACAGAGAAGCCGAAAGTACGTGGTGTTCTTGTCGTAGCAAAGGGAGTGGATAATATACAAGTTAAAGCAATGGTAAAAGAAGCTGTGATAAGGCTGCTAGATGTACCGGCCCATCGCGTTTCAGTTTCACCGAAAAATTGATAGGGAGGAAATAAAGTGTTAAAAAAACAAACAGTTTGGTTATTAACGATGTTAAGTTTAGTTGTTGTACTATCTGTGTATTACGTGACAACTCCTGACAAAATGAATACAGCATCGCCGGCAACAGGTGAAAAGATTGGACAAGAAAAACAAGGTACTGATAAAGCAGTAACAAACGAAGCGCCTAAAGAAACTCCGAAAAAAGAAAATACAAGCAAGGAAACAACAAATAAAGAAACAGACAAAAAAGAAAATGCAAAAAAAGAAACAAGTAAAAAAGAGGGCAATGTATCAGTTCAATCAAGTGATGAGAATTTCACAGCTTTACGTATGCAAATGGAAGATCAGCGTAGTGAAGCGAAAGCAAAATTACAAGAAGTGATGAGTTCAACAAAAGCTTCAGCAACAGAAAAGAATAAAGCAAAAGAAAATTTTGATGCCATTACGACAATGGAAACGAAGCAAGAATTACTTGAGACAGTAATTAAATCTCAAGGAGGATATCCAGATGCTCTTGTAAGAGCTGATGGTACTGACATTAGAGTAACGGTTAAAGCGGCAAAACATTCACAGAAAGAAGCAAATAAAATTATTCAACTTGTAAGAAGTGAAGGCGGATCAAAAGATGTAGGTGTGAAATTTGATCCACCAGCGAAATAAGTGAAACTTTAATCCGCAGGGATTTCCCTGCGGATTATTATCTTTTACTAAGCAAAGGGTATGCAAATAGTAAAATAGAGTATGTAAGTAAACGTGTGAATAGAAAAAAGCTATCATTTTCGATAGCTTTTTTCTATTTCGTCTTTGTAGTTATTTTTACTATGTTCAACTCGGAATGGAGAAACACGTTGCGAGTAAAAGATTAATGGTTCATGGTACTGATGATTACTTTTTCCGGATTTGACGTGGATGCAAAGAACACATGCCCAAACGATTACAGCAGGTAAAAAGAGAATGAGCCATATCATATTTCCACACCTCGACACAATATATTTTCTACACTTTGAACATACTATTCTTATATGAAGGAATGATGAACGGCGTGTAAACAAAAAAATAATATTTGGTAAAAATATGTTATTGACTATAGGGGTAGTGAAGAGTGGAGAGGGAATGGCATGTTTGCTGTGTAACGTTTTGCTAAAGTAGTGAATGTTTTTTAAGAAGTGGTCTTGCCAATTTCATGTGAAACTTGGTATTATTACTAGGTATTAAATTTTTGTTGGAATAATATTTTTACAGGAGTTTCGATTTATTATAAAGAAATATAAATTGGAATGTTTAAAAAATTTATCGTAAGATGGAAATAGTAAATATTTCTATTAGTTAATGAAATATATTTTCTAATAGAATACATCGTATTTTTACAGTCAATCTAGTTTTCGTGACGAGAATCTGTAAAAACGGGACAAACAAGAGTATGGGAGTGGATTTTACATGTTTAAAATTCAAGAAGTTCGTGAATTAATTAAATTAATTGATAGCTCTAATATTGATGAATTTGAATACAAAAAAGACGGTACAACAATCAAAATGAAAAAGCGTGGTAATGAAGTTGTTGCTGTGCAAGCACCTGCAGCAAAACAAGCTATGCAACCAGTAGCGCCTGTTGAAGTTGAAACGACAGTAGCAGCAGCGCAAGCAGAAGCGCCAAAACAAGAAGAGAAGAAAACTGTTCAAGATGAAAACCTACATAAGATCACCTCACCAATGGTAGGTACATTCTATTCTTCTTCTTCACCTGATACACCTCCATATGTAAGTGTTGGGGATAGAGTATCGAAAGATTCTATCGTATGTATTGTCGAGGCTATGAAGTTATTTAACGAAATTGATGCTGATGTAGAGGGCGAAATTGTTGAAATTCTTGTTAATAACGGACAGCTTGTTGAGTATGGACAACCGCTATTTCTTGTAAAAGCGTAATAAGGGAGTCTTTGTGATGATAAAAAAAGTATTAATAGCCAATCGTGGGGAAATTGCTGTACGAATTATTCGTGCTTGTAAAGAAATGGATATTGAAACAGTTGCAATTTATTCAGAAGCAGATAAAGAGTCACTTCACGTACAGATTGCAGACGAGGCGTATTGTGTAGGACCAACGATTTCGAAAGAAAGCTATTTAAATTTGACGAACATTATTAGCGTTGCGAAGTTAACAGGCTGCGATGCTATTCATCCGGGATATGGATTTTTAGCAGAGAATGCAGATTTCGCAGAGTTATGCCGTGAATGTAACTTGATTTTTATCGGTCCAAGTCCAGAAGCTATTTCAAAGATGGGCACAAAAGACGTTGCTCGTGATACAATGAAAGAAGCAGGGGTTCCGATTGTACCAGGTTCACAAGGGATTATTAAAAATACCGAAGAAGCGATCGAGCTTGCTAATCAAATTGGATATCCAGTTATTATTAAAGCGACTGCAGGTGGCGGCGGAAAAGGTATTCGTGTTGCACGCCATGAAGAAGAGCTTATAAAAGGAATTCAAATTACACAGCAAGAAGCTAGTACCGCTTTTGGGAACCCTGGTGTATACTTAGAAAAGTACGTTGAAGATTTCCGCCATGTTGAGATTCAAATAATGGCAGATACACACGGAAATGCCATTCATTTAGGAGAGCGTGATTGTACAATTCAGCGCCGTTTGCAAAAACTATTAGAAGAAAGTCCATCACCTGCACTTGATGAAGATATTCGCAAGCAGATGGGTGAAGCGGCAGTTAAAGCGGCGGTAGCGGTTGATTATACAGGTGCTGGTACGGTTGAGTTTATTTATGAATATAAAACGAAAACCTTTTATTTCATGGAGATGAATACGAGAATTCAGGTTGAGCATCCGGTTACTGAAATGGTAACGGGAATGGACTTAATTAAAGAACAAATTCTTGTTGCTTCAGGAGAAAAGTTATCGTTACAGCAAGAAGAAGTACAATTTAATGGTTGGGCAATTGAATGTCGAATTAATGCGGAAAACCCTGCCAAAAAATTTATGCCATCTCCAGGTAAAGTAGAAATGTACTTACCACCAGGAGGATTTGGTATTCGCGTCGATTCAGCTGTATATCCGGGATATTCAATCCCACCTTTCTATGATTCGATGGTTGCTAAATTAATTGTTCACGGAAAAACACGTGAAGAGGCAATTGCAAAAATGAAGCGCGCACTTAGTGAATTTGTCATTGAAGGCGTACATACAACAATCCCGTTCCATTTGCAATTGCTAGATCATCCTGATTTTGTAAAAGGTGAGTTTAATACGAAATTTTTGGAAGAGCATGAACTTGTGACGCAGTGATACATTAAAGGAGGTTTTTTTCATGGCTGAACATATGTTAGATATGGGTCAAGATACAACTCTTGGTAAAGTAGAAATTGCACCAGAAGTAATTGAAGTAATTGCAGGTATTGCAGCTGCTGAAGTAGAAGGTGTAGCGGCAATGCGCGGTAATTTTGCTACAGATGTTGTTGAGAAGTTAGGTAAGAAAAATCATGGTAAAGGTGTAAAGGTTGAATTAGCAAACGAAGATATTATCGTTGACCTTTATGTTGTAATGTATTTTGGTGTAGCAATTCCAGTTGTTGCACAAAAGATTCAAGACAATATTCGCCAAGCACTCTTTACGATGACAGGACTTGAGCCAAAAGAAGTGAATGTTCACATCGTTGGCGTAACATTCGAAACACAAAAAACAGAAATCGAACCAGTGTAAGAATGAAAAGGTGCCTAGTAACATAGGCATCTTTTTTATCGTTTCATTTCTTCACAAATTACAACCCTCTAATTATTATACTATTTCAAAAAATAAGAAATAAACAAGAAAATGTGTCGTTTTTCCAAAAAACGTACATTGTGATAAGATATGGAACTTGAAGTTAATCTTTTTATTATTTTTCAGCCTTGTAACCCGTGTGTGAAACGATAAATTGTGTTATTATCATTGTATTATAAGGTTGGAAAATCAATGAAAACTGTAAGAGTAAGTGAATTGACGGCTTATAAATTATAATAATATAACAAAGTATAAGGAAAGACTTGAAGCATAAAGGAGAGTTACAATGAAACGTAGGACGGCTAGAGAAAGAGCAATGCAAGCATTATACCAAATGGATATTACAGGTGAATTAGAACCGAAAGTAGCAGTGGAAAACACGCTAGATGAAGGCGAAGAAACAAATGAGTTTCTAGAGTCACTTGTAGTAGGTTTTGTAGAAAATAAAGAAGCAATCGATGAAGCGATTCGTCAAAACTTAAAAAAGTGGAAGCTTGAGCGTATTAGCATTGTTGATCGCAGTATTTTACGTGTAGCTGTGTATGAAATGAAATACATGGAAGAAATTCCACACAACGTAACAATTAACGAAGCAATTGAAATTGCTAAAACATTTGGGGATGAGGAATCTCGTCGTTTTATTAACGGCGTTTTATCTAATATAAAAGATACACTGTAAATTCTTTAAGGGGGAATCTTAAAATGGTAGCAGTAATCATCAAAGGAAATGAAGTTGCGGAGAAAAAACGAGCACAATTAACAGAAGAAGTTGTGAAGTTGAAAGAGCAAGGTATTGTACCAGGGTTAGCAGTTATTTTAGTTGGAGAAGATCCAGCATCTCGTTCTTATGTGAAAGGAAAAGAAAAAGGCTGTGAACAAGTAGGGATTTACTCAGAGCTAATTGAACTTCCTGAAACAATTACTGAGGAACGTTTGCTTGCTGAAATCGATCGCTTAAATGGCGATGACCGTATTAATGGCATATTAGTGCAATTACCTTTACCAAAACATATTGAAGAAAAAGCTATCATTGAAAGAATTTCACCAGAAAAGGATGTAGACGGATTTCACCCAATCAGCGTGGGACGTATGATGACGGGACAAGATACATTCCTTCCATGTACACCGCATGGTATTGTAGAATTAGTAAAAGAAACAAATCTTGATATTTCTGGAAAACATGTAGTAGTAATTGGAAGAAGTAATATTGTCGGTAAACCAGTGGGGCAATTGTTTTTAAATGAAAATGCAACTGTCACATATTGTCATTCTAAGACGCAAAATATGAAAGAGTTATCGAAGTTAGCTGATATTTTAATCGTAGCTGTTGGACGACCTAAAATGATAACAGCGGATTATATTAAAGAAGGAGCGGTTGTAATTGACGTTGGTGTTAACCGTTTAGAAACAGGAAAACTTTGTGGTGATGTTGACTTTGACAACGTGTTAGATGTTGCGGGTTACATTACACCTGTGCCAAAGGGTGTTGGTCCAATGACAATCACAATGCTTCTTCATAATACTGTTGAATCTGCCAAACGTGCAGGTGTCGTTTGTAAATAATTTGAGTCGGCTATGAGGAGAGAGAAATGGAGAAGCAATATTTAACCGTTACAGCGTTAACACGCTATATAAAAACAAAAATAGAATATGATCCGCATTTGCAGTCTGTTTGGTTAAAAGGTGAAATTTCCAACTTTAAAAATCATAGCCGTGGCCACATGTATTTTACATTGAAAGATGAAAATGCAAGAATCGCAGCGGTTATGTTTGCGGGTCATAATCGTAATATTAAATTCAAACCTGAAAATGGGATGAAGGTACTCGTGAAAGGGAAAATCTCTGTTTACGAGGCGAGTGGTTCTTATCAAATTTATATTCAAGACATGCAGCCTGACGGAGTCGGAAATTTACATTTAGCGTACGAACAGTTAAAAGTTCGCTTAGAAGAAGAAGGACTTTTTTCTCAAGTTTATAAAAAAGCAATTCCTCCTTACGCTAAAACAATAGGTGTGATTACGTCGCCAACAGGAGCAGCGATTCGTGATATTATAACAACGATTAAACGTCGTTATCCAATTGGGAATGTTATTGTATTTCCGGTACTTGTACAAGGGGAGTCAGCGGCTCCCTCGATTGTACAAGCGATTCGTACAGCGAATGAAATGGGAGAGATAGATGTACTAATCGTTGGTCGTGGTGGAGGTTCTATTGAGGAATTATGGGCTTTCAATGAGGAAATGGTTGCAAGAGCAATCTTTAAGAGTGAAATTCCTATTATTTCGGCAGTAGGCCATGAAACGGACTTTACAATCGCAGATTTTGTTGCAGATTTACGCGCACCAACACCGACTGCAGCAGCTGAGCTAGCAGCACCTAATATTATAGAGTTACAAGAAAAGGTATTACAAAGAACTCTGAGATTGCAAAGAGCAATGAAAGAGTTAGTACATAAAAAAGAAGAAAAACTACAAGTGTTGCAAAAATCGTATGCGTTCCGTTATCCAAGACAAGTATATGAGCAAAAGGAAGAGCAATTAGATAGAGCGCTAGAACAGCTTGTTTTAGCGAAAGAGCGCTATATTGATAAAAAGGTGAATCAGTTAAAGCAACTTTCATTTTATTTAGAGAAGCACCACCCATCTCAAAAAATTATTCAAACGAAGGTAGCTGTTGAAACTTTGCAAAAGCAATTACAACGTGAAATGCAAACGTTACTTCAAACGAAAGAATTTGCCTTTGTAAGAGCTGCTCAAAAACTTGAAGCGTTAAGTCCGCTTAAAGTAATGATGAGAGGGTACGGGCTTGTATATGATGAAGAGAAGCAAGTGTTAAAAAGTGTGAAAGATGTAAGCCTTGGAGATGCTGTTTCAGTTCAATTACAAGATGGAATACTAGATTGTAGCGTATCAGGCATAGAGGAGCGTGAATTGAATAATGGAAAATAAATTAAGCTTTGAAGAGGCAATTTCGCAACTTGAGCATCTTGTTTCTAAGCTAGAACAAGGTGACGTACCTTTAGAAGAAGCGATTTCTTATTTTAAAGAGGGTATGGAATTATCTAAGCTTTGTGATGAGAAGTTGAAGAATGTACAAGAACAAATGGCAGTTATTCTTGGGGAAGATGGAGAGCTTGAACCGTTTACTGCTTTAGGAGATGAAGCATAGTGACGATTGCTTTTGATACTTTTTTGAAGGAAAGTAAAACTTTCGTAGAAGAGAAACTTGTAAGCTATGCAAATGAATTACAATGTCCAAATGTACTTCGTGAAGCGATGGCATATTCTTTAGAAGCGGGTGGAAAACGTCTCCGCCCGTTACTTTTGTTTGCAACATTACAAGCGTTTGGGAAAGAAAGAAATCTTGGAGTAGGTGCAGCTTGTGCTCTTGAAATGATTCATACATATTCGTTAGTTCATGACGATTTACCTTGTATGGATGATGATGATTTAAGAAGAGGAAAGCCCACAAATCACAAAGTATTTGGTGAAGCGATGGCAGTTTTAGCAGGAGATGGCTTATTGACGTATGCTTTTCAAGTTATTATGGCATATGAGCAAAAAGAAATTTCTGCAGAAAAAAAAGTAAGACTTGTACTTGAACTTGCAAAAGCAGCAGGACCAGAAGGAATGGTTGGCGGACAAGTGGCAGATATGGAAGCTGAAGGGAAACGCCTTACGATTGATGAATTGGAGTACATCCATAAACATAAGACCGGAAAACTGCTTGAATTTGCTGTACTTGCGGGTGCGATACTTTCTGATGCGACAGAAGAGCAAGAAGAAAAGTTGCTTACGTTTGCTAAATATATCGGTCTAGCTTTCCAAATTCGAGACGATATTTTAGATGTCGAAGGCACCGAAGAAGAGATTGGAAAACCGATTGGTAGCGATCTTTCTAATGAAAAGAGCACATATACGACGTTGTTTACTGTAGATAGAGCAAAGGATATTTTAGAAGAAACAATTGCAGAAGCAAAAGGTGCAATTAGCTCCTTGCAATTACAAGATGAATATTTACTATCTATTTGCGATTTGATTGCAAAACGTAATAACTAATATAACAGCGTTTTCATTTGTTGAGTCATTCATCATTTTATGATATAAATGTAGGAAAAGGTTTTTCTTTTCTTGTTATTGGCAAAAATATATGTAGATTACATTGCCGTTATCACTTCGTGTTAGCGGCTATTTTTTTCATCGCCTAAAGAAATATGGTTTATAATAGGATTAAGGCGCAATAGACTGGTTAATAGCGGGACAAGACGAAAAATAGAAAAGAGAATTTCTTGTTTTGTGTAAATGTTTTTTATAATATTTGACATGTTGACAGATTATGAAATGAAAGTGAGTGATCCATGTGGATCTAACGCAAATTCAAAACCCTAGTTTTTTGAAAGATATGTCTATCAGTGAACTAGAGGGATTGAGTGAGGATATTCGTAAGTTTTTAATTGAAGAGCTCTCTCAAACAGGTGGACATATTGCACCTAATTTAGGTGTAGTAGAACTCACAATTGCTCTGCACAAATTATTTGATAGCCCGCAAGATAAATTTTTATGGGATGTAGGACATCAATCCTATGTACATAAAATTTTAACTGGACGCGCGAAAGAGTTTGGTACATTAAGGCAATATCAAGGTCTATGTGGTTTCCCGAAACGTTGCGAGAGTGAGCATGATGTATGGGAAACTGGTCATAGCTCGACTTCGTTATCGGCTGCAATGGGAATGGCTCTGGCACGTGATTTAAAGAAAACGAAAGAATATGTTATACCAATTATTGGAGATGGTGCTTTAACAGGTGGAATGGCCTTAGAGGCATTGAACCATATTGGACATGAAAAAACAGACATGATTGTTATTTTGAATGATAATGAAATGTCAATTGCACCAAACGTTGGTGCGCTTCATAATGTACTCGGTCGTTTACGTACCGCAGGAAAATATCACTGGGTAAAAGATGAGTTAGAGTATATATTAAAGAAAATCCCAGCAGTTGGCGGAAAAGTGGCTGCGACAGCAGAGAAAATAAAAGATAGTCTTAAATATTTACTAGTATCTGGTGTCTTTTTCGAAGAGTTAGGCTTTACATATTTAGGTCCAGTCGATGGGCATGATTATGAAAAGTTATTCGAAACGTTGCAATATGCAAAGAAAACAAAAGGCCCAGTACTTGTTCACGTTATTACGAAAAAAGGAAAAGGTTATAAACCGGCTGAGAGTGACGTTATTGGAACTTGGCATGGAACAGGACCTTATAAAATTGAATCAGGTGACTTCGTTAAGCCAAAAGAAGTTGCACCAGCATGGAGTGCTGTCGTTAGTGAAACAGTACTTAAGCTAGCGAGAGCGGATGAGCGTATCGTAGCAATTACACCTGCAATGCCTGTTGGATCAAAACTTGAGAAATTCCAAAAAGAATTCCCAGATCGTATGATTGATGTAGGTATTGCAGAACAGCACGCTACAACAATGGCAGCAGGTATGGCAACGCAAGGAATGAAGCCATTCTTAGCAATTTATTCGACATTTTTACAAAGAGCATATGACCAAGTTGTTCATGATATATGCCGCCAAAATTTAAATGTTTTCATCGGAATAGATCGCTCGGGATTAGTAGGAGCAGATGGTGAAACGCATCAAGGCGTATTTGATATCTCATTCTTACGTCACTTGCCGAATATGGTGCTTATGATGCCGAAAGATGAAAATGAAGGGCAACATTTAGTTTATACGGCGATGCAATATGAAGATGGACCAATCGCATTGCGTTATGCTCGTGGTAATGGACTTGGCGTTCATATGGATGAAGAATTAAAGGCGATTCCAATCGGTACGTGGGAGACGTTAAAAGAGGGTACACAAGCAGCTATTTTAACGTTTGGTACGACAATACCAATGGCAATGGAAGCAGCTGAGCGTCTTGAAAAAGCTGGGGTTTCAGTGAAAGTAGTGAATGCTCGCTTTATTAAACCAATGGATGAAGCATATTTACATGATCTTCTAGGGAAGAATATACCGATTTTAACGATTGAAGAAGCTTGTTTAATCGGTGGTTTTGGAACAGGAGTAGTTGAATTTGCATCTGAAAATGGTTACCATAGTGCATTAGTTGAACGAATGGGTATTCCAGACCGCTTCATAGAGCACGGAAGTGTAACAAAATTATTAGAAGAAATTGGTTTAACGACAGATGCTGTTGTAGACCGTATTCATACAATGATTCCATCAAAACAAAAAAGGGCGTAACAAATGAGCGTAAAAAAAGAAAGAGTAGATGTACTATTAGTAGAGCGAGGACTTATAGAAACGCGTGAGAAAGCAAAGCGCGCCATTATGGCCGGACTCGTATATGCAAATGAGATGAGACTTGATAAGCCAGGAGAGAAAATCTCGCAAGATACTGAGATTACGGTGAAGGGACAAGTTATGCCGTATGTAAGTCGTGGTGGTTATAAACTTGAAAAGGCATTAGAGACATTTCATCTTGATTTACAAGATAAAGTTATGATAGATATTGGTTCATCAACTGGTGGCTTTACAGATTGCGCGCTTCAAAATGGAGCGAAATTATCTTATGCATTAGATGTAGGATACAATCAACTAGCGTGGAAATTACGTCAGGATGAGCGTGTTGTTGTAATGGAACGAACAAACTTCCGTTACGTGACACCAGCAGACTTAGAACGTGGTTTACCTCAATTTGCAAGTATTGATGTTTCATTTATATCATTAAAGCTTATACTGCCAGTTTTAAAAACAATGCTTATGCCTAACGGAGATGTAGCAGCGTTAATTAAACCGCAGTTTGAAGCTGGAAGAGAGCAAGTTGGGAAAAAAGGTATCGTTCGTGATAGAAAAGTACATGAAGCTGTTGTAGAAATGATTGTCGATTTTGCTTTAAAAGAGGGCTATGATGTGGAAGGTTTAACATTCTCACCAATTACGGGTGGGGATGGTAATATTGAATTTTTAATTCATCTGAAATGGCATGGTGAACGTGAGAATGGCGAAAATCATTCTCCGATTTCTATAGAGCAAGTTGTTACAGAAGCACATGACGTTCTAAAACAAAAAGGGAAAGGGGAATAACATATGTTGTTCCTCTTTTTGCTGTAATTGTATAATGATTGTAAAAACAATTGTGTACAAGAAACGAATTATAAGTTAACATAAATAAGTGAAGTATACCAATGTTTAAACTATGGTAAGAGATAGTGTGAGGTGCAAATGTATGAATAAAGGTCAGCGCCATATTAAAATCAGGGAAATTATTGCAAACAAAGAAATTGAAACACAAGATGAATTAGTTGATATTTTACGTAATGAGGGATTTAATGTAACGCAAGCAACAGTATCGCGCGATATTAAAGAACTGCACTTAGTGAAGGTGCCATTACATGATGGGCGCTATAAATATAGCTTGCCAGCAGATCAACGATTTAACCCGTTACAAAAATTAAAACGAAATCTAGTGGATTCATTTGTAAAATTAGACACGGCAGGACATATGCTTGTGCTAAAAACATTGCCTGGTAACGCTCATTCACTTGGAGCACTTATTGATCATTTAGAGTGGGATGAGATCATCGGAACCATCTGTGGTGATGATACTTGCTTAATTATTTGCCGTACACCTGACGATACAGGTGTTGTCTCTGATCGTTTCTTAAATATGTTGTAACAAAAAATCTTGTTTGCTTTCCATCGTAAAGTGGGAAGTGAACAAGATATTTTTATTGGTCAAAAATATGATTTTTCAATTGTAATATAATATTTTGTTTGCATAAAGTTAGAAAATAGATGGATTGACCCGTAAAACAAATGTTTGGTACAATGAAGCGGGTTAGAAGAGTATATACATACAAATATATAGCATGATTATTTGAATGAAGAAATGAGAAAATCCTTTAGTAAGGGATTATTTTATAACGAGGTGAATGGGGCATTGTTATCGGAATTATCGATTAGAAACTTTGCTATTATTGAAGCATTAAATATTTCTTTTCAAAAAGGTTTAACGGTTTTAAGCGGTGAAACAGGGGCCGGAAAATCGATTATTATTGATGCGATTAGTTTACTTGTAGGTGGCCGTGGGTCAGCAGAATTTGTTCGATATGGAACAGAAAAGGCTGAGATTGAAGGGCTGTTTTATGTTGAAGATGATAAGCATCCATGTATTGAAAAGGCAGAAGAGTTAGATATAGAAATAGAAGATGGCATGATTATTTTAAAGCGTGATATTGCTGCGAACGGGAAGAGTGTATGTCGTGTAAATGGGAAGCTTGTTACACTTAGCATATTAAAAGAAATTGGGAAAACACTTGTTGATATTCATGGACAGCATGAAACGCAAGATTTAATGAATGAAGAACGACATCTGTTTATGCTTGATCACTTTGATGGGGATCGAATCGTTAAACAACTAGACATATATCAAAACGTATACGCTGACTATGAAAAATTAAAAAAACAATTGAAATCGTTAAGTGAAAATGAACAACAGATGGCACATCGCTTAGATTTAATTCAATTTCAGCATGAAGAAATTCGCAAAGCTGATTTAAAGATGGATGAAGAAAATGAATTAACTGAGGAACGATTGCAAATTTCTAATTTTGAAAAGATTTATAAAGCATTAGGTGATGCATATCGTTCATTGAGTGCTGACGGACAAGGATTAGATAATGTAAGAAGCGCAATGGGACAAATGGAAAGTATTACACATTTAGATGAAATGTATCAAGAGAATCATGATTCAATTGCAAATAGCTATTACTTATTAGAAGAGGTTGCATATCAACTGAGAGAAAAGCTCGATATGATGGAATATGATCCAAATCGTTTAGATGAAATCGAAACACGTTTGAATGAAATTCGTATGCTAAAGAGAAAATATGGAAATACTGTAGAAGAGATTTTAGCGTATGCAGATAAAATTGAACAAGAAATATTTACAATTGAAAATAAAGACGTTCATATTGAAACGACGAAGAAACAGTTGAAGGAATTAGAAAGTGTTATTCTGAAAGAAGCAACGTTGTTAAGTAATATGCGTCATGAGCTTGCAGAACACCTTACAAATGCAATTCATCAGGAATTAAAAGAATTATATATGGAAAAAACGAAATTTGAAGTGAGAATTATGAAGAGAGAAGGAAATGCAGAAGAGCCCCTTGTGGAAGGTGCACCGGTAAGACTTACGGCAGATGGTTACGATCATGTGGAATTTTATATTTCGACCAACCCAGGAGAGCCGCTAAAACCACTTTCAAAGGTTGCTTCTGGCGGAGAGTTATCTCGTATCATTTTAGCTTTAAAAAGCATTTTTTCTAAGCATCAAGGGGTTGCATCTGTTATTTTTGATGAAGTGGATACGGGTGTAAGTGGCCGGGTCGCACAGGCTATTGCTGAAAAAATTTATCGAGTATCAGTAAACTCGCAAGTACTTTGTATTACGCACTTACCTCAAGTAGCTTCAATGGCAGATTCGCATTTATTTATTCGAAAACAAGTAGCGAATGATCGGACAATTACATCAGTTACTGTTTTAACTATGGAGGATAAAGTAACAGAAATAGCTCGAATGATTTCTGGTGTGGAAATCACAGATTTAACGACGGAGCATGCGAAAGAATTACTTACGCAAGCGCATCATTTTAAACAGACAGCAGAGGCTATCCAGTAATGGATAGCTTTTTTTCTCAAATGATGATTTCTTAATTCTTCCGGTTATAAATAAAGCATTGCAAGGAGAGATTAAAAAGTGAAGCCAAGAGGCTGAATGTGGGGTAGGAGCGAGGAGAGTGAACAAGTTGAAATTAGAAAAATTTCGAAAAATAATAGGTCTTTGTCTCCTTGTTTCTTTAGTTTTTATTGGATGTTTTAAACCGCTTCGAACGTTTATTTCATCACCGAAACAACTTGTTGTTTTTGAAGGACAACAATCAGAAATATCATCATTACCAGTTTTCAAAGCTTCATCCACAAATCGTCATGTATTTACAGTGAGTTCGAATGAACAAAAACAAGGACTTATGGTAAATTCTCATCAAAATGGTGAAGCTGATATGGTATTTCAGCTTGCGGGTTTTCCAGTGAAAAAAGTAAATGTGAAAGTGTTAAAAGATTTTAAAGTGATTCCAGGTGGACAATCAATTGGTGTGAAATTAAATACAAAAGGTGTACTTGTTGTAGGCCATCATTTAATTCAAACTGAAAAAGGTAAAATATCTCCTGGTGAAACAGCAGGTGTACAAATTGGAGATATGATTACTGAAATTAATGGTAAAACCATTGAAAGAATGAGTGATGTAGCACCGTTTATTCATAATAGTGGAGAAACAGGTGAACCGCTTAATCTTGTATTGTTAAGAGATGGAAAATATATTCGCACGAAGCTAACGCCGCAAAAAGACAATGGTGAATCGTCTTATCGAATTGGCTTGTATATCCGCGATTCGGCAGCTGGAATTGGAACAATGACATTTGTTCATCCGGATTCTATGAAATACGGGGCGCTTGGTCATGTTATTTCTGATAATGATACAAAAAAGCCGATTCAAGTCGAAGATGGACAAATTATGCGCTCGACAGTTACATCAATTGAAAGAGGCAGTCATGGGAATCCAGGCGAGAAATTAGCAAGATTTTCACCAGATCGTGAAGTGATTGGCAATATTACAATTAATAGTCCATATGGTATTTTTGGAAAATTAAATACGAATATGAAAAACGGTATAATGGATAAAGCAATGCCTATCGCATTATCTCATCAAGTAAAAGAAGGACCGGCAAAAATATTAACAGTTATTGATCAAGATAAAGTAGAAGCGTTTGATATTGAAGTTGTTAGTACAGTGCAGCAAAAATTCCCAGCTACAAAGGGTATGGTAATAAAGGTAACAGATAAACGTCTATTAGCGAAAACGGGCGGTATCGTACAAGGAATGAGTGGAAGTCCAATTGTACAAAATGGAAAAGTAATTGGTGCTGTTACACATGTATTTGTAAATGATCCAACATCCGGATATGGTGTTCATATTGAATGGATGTTACATCAAGCTGGAATTAATATTTATGATCAAGAGAAAAAAGCGAGCTAATACATATTAGCTCGCTTTTTCTGTTGAAAAATTCGTTGAAATTTTGTAAAAGCTCCGCAAGAGGTGTTTTTTGTTGTAAAATAAAAGAAAAGGGTTGAACGTTTCGTTGTATTTCTATGATGGAATGTGTTGCGAAAGGGAATAAATGAACGATAAACATATTTTTTTGTGATTTTATCGGAAAGTAAGAAACTTTAAAAGGGAATTTTCACACAATTGTCGAACAATTCATGTAGCCTAGAAGGATACACATGTCGGAGAATCGATTCGGTAAGGGAGGAAAAGCTGTGGAGAAAATTAAAGTATGTCTTGTGGATGATAATAAAGAACTAGTATCAATGTTAGAGAGCTATGTAGCTGCTCAAGATGATATGGAAGTAATCGGTACTGCTTATAATGGTCAAGAGTGTTTAAACTTATTAACAGATAAGCAACCTGATGTACTCGTTTTAGACATTATTATGCCACACTTAGATGGTTTAGCTGTATTGGAAAAAATGCGACATATTGAAAGGTTAAAACAGCCTAGCGTAATTATGTTGACAGCATTCGGGCAAGAAGATGTGACGAAAAAAGCAGTTGACTTAGGTGCCTCATATTTCATATTAAAACCATTTGATATGGAGAATTTAACGAGTCATATTCGTCAAGTGAGTGGTAAAGCAAATGCTATGATTAAACGTCCACTACCATCATTCCGATCAGCAACAACAGTAGATGGAAAACCGAAAAATTTAGATGCGAGTATTACGAGTATCATTCATGAAATTGGTGTACCCGCTCATATTAAAGGATATATGTATTTACGAGAAGCAATCTCCATGGTATACAACGATATCGAATTATTAGGATCGATTACGAAAGTATTGTATCCAGATATCGCAAAGAAATATAATACCACAGCAAGCCGTGTGGAGCGAGCAATTCGTCACGCGATTGAAGTAGCTTGGAGCCGTGGGAATATTGATTCTATTTCGTCCTTATTCGGTTATACAGTATCCATGTCAAAAGCAAAACCTACGAACTCTGAGTTTATCGCAATGGTTGCGGATAAGCTGAGACTTGAACATAAGGCTTCGTAAACGCTGTAGTATCAAGGTGTTAAGCGTATTTCATAATAAAATTTAATAACCAACGAATTACGTATGTAGGCAATAAAGTACATAGGTAATTGGCGGTTAATTTAAAAACCTTCTATTTATTGGATTGAAATTTTGATTCCAATAGCTAGGAGGTTTTTTGTTGTATGAATAACTTTCAAATGAATGTAGAAAACTTTTTACTTCATTGCGATGCAAAGCATCTAAATAGAAGAAAATGATGAACTCTTATTAAGTTGACCTATCAATTTGAGGATGGGCACCAATAAATAGAATCATTTAATGATAGTTATGAAATATACAATGCCTTGATATAGCGATGGTAATACAGTATCCATGTCAAAAGCAAACCTACGAATTCTGAATTTATGGCAATGGTTGCGGATAAGCTGAGAGTAGGAACAGTAAGGGATTTAAGTTATAGTAAAGCTTAATAATTCTTGCAATTTATACTCGATAGTAAATTTAAAATCAATGAGTTTTTTATTTACCTCGATTTAAGGATTTTGAAGGAATACATATTTATATAGAAAAATGCAGTGAAAATACGGATATGTACAGAAAATAAGTGGATTTGACATCATAATCTCTATAACGTATCATTGATTTGGAAAAGTTAGAGATATAGGAGAATGGATGAATGACTTTAAAAAAAATAGTAAATCGAGCGTACCCAATCATTGTCATGACGGTGTTTTTATCTATATTTTCAATGATAGTAAGTAAATTTTTTATCCCAAAAACAATTTTGATGAGGGGTGAATTTCCTTATCCGACTGAGGAGTATACTCCCAAAAAAGTCGCTGCTGTTATAGCGTTGACGTTGCTTTTATTTGTGCTCTTCTTTATGTATTATAAATTGGTTATTAATAAAATGAAAAGAACGTATACAAATATTATGATTGCTTTAGGTATCATAATCATTTTGACGATGGAAATAATTATTACTTCCATAGCATTTAACCCTGTTGTTGGGGATTATGCTATCCTTAAACAAGGAATTGTCTCTGTGTTTAATGGAGATAATCAATTTTTAGAAATGGGACAGCTTTTATTTTATCCATATAATACACATGTTGTATTAATAGGAGGATATTTTGCTAAATTGATAGGGAGCGTAGATTTAGCGATAAAAATATTACCAATAGCTTGTATCACAGGCAGTATTATTTTAAATGTATTGATTGTAAGGAAAATTACAAACTTTAAAGTTGCTCACATATCGATTGTGTTATCTGTGCTAAATATTTTTATATATTGGCAGGCACCAGTTTTCTATACTCATACATTGGTAATATTTTTTATTTCAGCAACAATGTATACATATTTGTGCTTGAAAACGGCGGAAACAAAAAGAATGAAGATTATTTTATGGATTTTATTAGGGGTTTTCGCAGCTTGTACTTATATTATAAGACCGACAGCATTAACCGTAGCGTTAGCGATTTTAATTGAAAATATTTTTAAGTTTCGTAAGGAATACTCTGTAAAGGTGTTAAGTAGTGTTTTATTTTGTTTAATCCTTATTGTAAGTTTTAAAGGTATAACGACAAAGCTAAATCTCAGTACCGATAATGAAATTGAAAAAATTCCATTCACTCATTGGGTGAAAATGGGCCTGAACAAAGATACGTATGGTGTGTGGAATCAGGCAGATGCAGATTATATTGATGATGAAAACATAAAGAATACGAAAGATTTGAATGAGCACAATCAAGAAGTTATAGTGCAACGTTTCAGTGAACTTGGTGTAATGGGTTATGTGCAACATTTGAATGAAAAAATAACTAGAGAATGGGTATCAAGTCAGTTCTCCATGTACCGTATTGGGCAATGGTTTGAACAGAAGAATGACATGGTAACTAATTACGTATCGAATTATAGTACAACGAAGTATAAAATCGTTACTATATATTCGTATATTATCAAATTATTTGTTTATATAGCTGTTTTGGCGGCTGTTATTCTTTATAAAAAGAAAGATGAAAATGAATCGGAAGTTATACGAATTGCGATGATTAGTGCATTAGGGGTATTTACTTTCTTGTTACTATGGGAAACAGCTCCTCATTATACGTATGAAGCATTTGCATTTATGAATATTCCAGCTTCTTTAGGATTGTATAAAGTGTTTATGATTTTTAACAAAGAAAAGAAAAACGCATAATTTGAGTAACTAAAACGAGTAATGAGAAGCCCCCTCTTTTGTTAAAAGAGGGGGCTTCATTTAAATGTTTGAAGAAAAGATTAAATGGGATCATAGTATATCCGGTAAGGGATTTTAGCAAGGAAGTCATCCGTGATATAATAGAAAATATAAAAAGCCCTGCAAAACAGGACTGTATTACTCTTCGTCTTTATTTTGTTTTTCTAATTCAACTAGCTTTTGAATTAAAATGTGCTGCGGCATATGCATGAGTTGTTCAAGTGGAACACCTAGTGCTTTTGATAAGCGGACTGCAGTATCTGGAGAAATTTGTAATGGTCTCATAGAAGTACCTCCTTTTTCGTATAGTATAGCATAAGATTGGGGGAGTGAGGATGACTCTTATATTTGCACATCGTGGTGCGGCTGGAACGTACCCAGAAAATACAATGATTTCATTTGAAGCGGCTGAGTCTTTTAGAGCGGATGGAATTGAACTTGATGTTCAATTAACGAAAGATGGAAAAGTTGTCGTCATTCATGATGAAACGGTGGACCGAACAACAAATGGAAAAGGTGCGGTTCGGAATTATGTATATGAGGATTTATGCAAGTTAGATGCAAGTTATAAATTTGGTGATAAAGTAGGGTTTTGTAAAATACCACTTTTAGAAGAGGTATTAGAATGGCTTGAACAAACGAGTTTGCTACTTAATATTGAACTTAAAAATAATAAAATTCCATACAGAGGTTTAGAGGAAGAAGTTATAACGCTTGTACGGAAATTTAGTTTAGAGGATCGTGTTATATTTTCTTCGTTTAATCACTACAGCATGAAGCGGTGTCATATGATGGCTCCTGATATTCAAACAGCAATTTTATATCGCGAAGGTTTGCATAGTCCGTGGGCGTACGCGAAAAAAATGGGGGCTACAGCAGTACATCCGAATTATCGTTACCTTCAAGATGCTATTGCTGAACTAACGATGGAAAGTGGTGTAGAGGTTCGCCCTTATACAATTAATGAAGAAACGCTTATGCGTAAATATTTTGATATGAATATATCGGCGATTATTACTGATTACCCTGAAACGGCAAGAACGTTGTTGCCAATAAAAAAATGAGACCGCGTGTAACGGTCTCATTTTTTTATTTATAAATAGTGGGGCCTTCCTATCTTCTAAAGCGAGCCTGTACTTTATTTCGTTTACGGTCTCGGTGCAAGACGAAGCCACCGAAGATATAAAACCCGAGCCCGAAGCAGAGAGCACCGATTAAAAATTGTAACCACAGTATAGAGATTGGTGGAAATAGAATCCCGAATACAGTATCTCTCATTAACTTTATACCAAACACAGCTAATGAAATAGGGATGAGTGCTAATAGTAGAGCAACGTAACGCTGCATACATAACTCTCCTTTTCAGATTATTTCGTATATTTTAATGATGTTATACGGAAAGGGGGTTTGTCAAGAGGGTGCTGAACGAGTAAGATAAGGGTGTGAAAAAATTTGCAGAGTTACTTCGAGAGGAAGTGTAATATATGAAACAAAAAGTATTAATTGTTGGTGCAGGTGAAGGCGGGAGCGCACTGCTGAATCTGTTACATAGTTCGAATATATTTCAAATTATAGGGATTATTGATATAAATCCGTTGGCAAAAGGATTACAAATTGCTAAGGAATATGGAATTGCAATTGGAGAAAGTGTAACTCCATTTCTTTCTATGCATATCGATGTAATATTTGATATGACAGGTGAAGATGATGTACATAAAGTTTTATTGGAAAAAAAGAAAAAAGACACTCTTCTTATACCAGGTGATATTGCAAAAATTGTTACAGGATTAGCGCATGAGAAGGAAGGGTTAATTGGGCGGTTAGAGGAACAAACGCAACAAGGAGAATTAATTTTAAATTCTACGCATGACGGCATGATCGTAATTGATCGAGAGGGACAAGTTCGTCTTTTTAATAAAAGTGCGGAGCGTATTATCGGATATAAAAAAGAAGAGGCGATAGGAAAATATATTTTAGAAGTCATTCCCACTAGTAAATTACTTCGCATTATACGTACGAAACAAATAGAAGTAAATTATGAACTAACATTAGAGAATGGAAAGAAAATTATTACAACGCGTATACCGATATTAAAAGAAAGCGGAGAGGTACAAGGGGCATTTGCAATTTTTAAAGATATAACAGAAGTTGTAGATTTAGCGGAAGAAGTTACAGACTTAAAAGAAATTCAAACACTATTAGAGGCAATTATCAACTCATCTGAAGAAGCGATTTCGGTTGTGGATGAAAAAGGAAGAGGTTTAGTCATTAACCCCGCATATACGAAATTAACGGGTCTAACAGAAGAAGATATTATTGGGAAGCCTGCTACAACTGATATTGTAGAAGGCGAAAGTATGCATATGAAAGTACTTCGAACGCGTCGTGCGGTGCGCGGAATACATATGAAGATTGGGCAAAAAAAGCGCGATGTAATTGTAAACGTAGCGCCAGTTATTGTGGATGGAATATTGAAAGGAAGCGTTGGCGTTATCCGTGACGTGTCGGAAATTCAAAAGTTAACAAATGAATTGAATAGAGCAAGGCAAATTATTCGCACATTAGAAGCAAAATATTCATTTGATGATATTGTCGGAAATTCAGATGAAACAACGGCAGCTATCGAACAGGCGAAGCTAGGAGCGAATACACCAGCAACGGTACTGTTACGCGGTGAATCTGGGACTGGTAAAGAATTGTTTGCACATGCAATCCATAATGGAAGTAATCGAAAATACAATAAATTCGTCCGTGTAAACTGTGCGGCTATTTCGGAGACGTTGTTAGAAAGTGAATTATTTGGTTATGAGGAAGGGGCGTTTTCTGGAGCGAAAAGAGGCGGGAAACGTGGGTTCTTTGAGGAAGCGAATAACGGTAGTATTTTTTTAGATGAAATAGGGGAGTTATCTGCAAATACACAAGCGAAACTCCTTCGTGTATTGCAGGAAAAAGAAATTGTAAAAGTTGGTGGGACGAAAGCGATACCCATTAATGTTCGAGTAATTGCAGCGACACATGTGAATTTAGAAAAGGCTATTCTAGAAGGGAAGTTTAGGGAGGATTTATATTATCGATTAAATAAAATTCCAATTCAAATTCCATCTCTTCGTCAACGTAAAGGAGATATACCGAAAATTGCGGACAGGTTGATTCAAAAAATTAATCAAGATTATGGTCGTAATGTAGAAGGGCTCACTGATTCAGCTATTTTATATTTACAATCATACGAATGGCCAGGAAATGTGAGAGAACTTGAAAATATTTTAGGACGAGCGATTATTTTTATGAATTATAACGAGATCTATATTGATGTACAACATTTACCACCATTACATAATGAAGAGCAGGTAGAGTCAAAGCAATCTCATTTATTACCTGAATTAGAAGAAAAGCCACTTGAACATTTAGTAACAGAGTTTGAAGGGAATATTATTCATGAATATTTGGAGAGATTTGATGGGAATAAAACACAAACTGCAAAAGCGTTAGGAATTTCCGTTCGAAATTTATATTATAAGCTAGAAAAGTATGACCATGCAAAAAATAGCATGCAATAAATTGCGTACCGTGCAATTTATTGCATGGTATACAAAAAGCGACAAAATAAGACAGAATCTTTTGTTATTTTCCAAAGTATTGATTTTACTGCATTTTGAATGCGTTTTCATTATTGGTAAGACCACTTTTAAAAGTTGGCACGGTATTTGCTTTATAAATAGACGAGGGACGACGGAAAGGGTTGATTACAAAATATGAAGTTAGAATACTTAATTGATCAAGCAGCGGGACAGCCTAAAAAAACTGTAGCTGTAGCAGTAGCTGAAGATCATGAAGTAATTGAAGCTGTAGCGAAAGCAATTAAATTACAGCTAGCTCAATTTCGTCTATATGGAAATCAAGAAAAAATAATGGGGATGCTACAAGAACATGGTTTACAAACTTCAGAACATGTTGAAGTGATTGCAGCAATGTCTAATGCAGAGGCTGCAGAACTTTCTGTTAAATCTGTGAGAAATGGTGAGGCAGACGTGCTTATGAAGGGTAACATCCCAACAGCGAATATTTTGAAGGCTGTGTTAAACAAAGAGTGGGGCCTACGTAAAGGTAGCGTACTTTCACATGTAGCAGCATTTGAAGTTCCAAATTATGATCGTCTTATTTTCGTTACAGATGCAGCGATGAACATCGCACCTGATGTAACACAAAAAGCTGCTATTATACAAAATACTGTAGAAGTTGCCCGGGCAATAGGAATCGACTTGCCAAAAGTGGCACCAATTGCAGCAGTAGAAGTTGTGAATCCAGCGATGCAGGCGACAATTGATGCAGCGATGTTAACACAAATGAATCGCCGCGGACAAATTAAAGATTGTATCGTTGATGGACCACTTGCTTTAGATAATGCAGTATCACAAATTGCAGCAGAGCATAAAGGCATAGTAAGTGATGTAGCAGGTAAGGCAGATATTTTACTCGTCCCAACGATTGAAGCTGGAAATGTGCTATATAAATCACTCGTATACTTTGCGGATGCAAAAGTAGGAGCAATGATTGCTGGCGCAAAAGCACCGATTGTTTTAACATCTCGTGCTGATTCAGCAGAAACAAAAGTATATTCATTAGCATTGGCAGTTGCGACTGCTTCAAAATAAACCAAAAAGGGTAAAACATTAGGGGGAAACGACAATGACATTAGAAATCTTCGAATACTTAGAAAAATATGATTATGAGCAAGTGGTATTTTGTCAAGATAAAGAATCTGGTTTAAAAGCAATTATTGCAATTCATGATACAACACTTGGACCGGCTCTTGGTGGAACAAGAATGTGGACATATGATTCTGAAGAAGCGGCGATTGAAGATGCATTGCGTCTTGCAAAAGGGATGACATACAAAAACGCAGCAGCTGGTTTAAACTTAGGTGGTGCGAAAACAGTAATTATCGGTGATCCTCGTAAAGATAAGAGCGAAGCAATGTTCCGTGCACTAGGACGTTATATCCAAGGACTAAACGGACGATACATTACAGCTGAAGATGTTGGTACAACAGTAGATGATATGGATATTATCCACGAAGAAACTGACTTTGTAACAGGTATCTCACCATCATTCGGTTCTTCTGGTAACCCATCTCCAGTAACTGCATACGGTGTTTATCGTGGTATGAAAGCAGCTGCAAAAGAAGCTTTCGGTACTGACAATTTAGAAGGAAAAGTAATTGCTGTTCAAGGCGTTGGTAACGTAGCATATCATCTATGCAAACATTTACACGCTGAAGGAGCAAAATTAATCGTTACAGATATTAATAAAGAAGCTGTACAACGTGCTGTAGAAGAATTCGGTGCATCAGCAGTTGAACCAAATGAAATTTACGGTGTGGAATGCGATATTTACGCACCATGTGCATTAGGCGCAACAGTTAATGATGAAACTATTCCACAACTTAAAGCAAAAGTAATCGCAGGTTCTGCAAATAACCAATTAAAAGAAGATCGTCACGGTGACATCATTCATGAAATGGGTATTGTATACGCACCAGATTATGTAATTAATGCAGGTGGCGTAATTAACGTAGCAGACGAATTATATGGATACAATAGAGAACGTGCACTAAAACGTGTTGAGTCTATTTATGACACGATTGCAAAAGTAATCGAAATTTCAAAACGCGATGGCATAGCAACTTATGTAGCGGCAGATCGTCTAGCTGAAGAGCGCATTGCAAGCTTGAAGAATTCTCGTAGCACTTACTTACGCAACGGTCACGATATTATTAGCCGTCGCTAATCATTCATATATAACTTTTACAAAAGGTGTGGTTACCTCTTATGAGGTTTCCACTTCCTTTTGAATTTATTAGTGGAGGTAGCAACATTGTCTGTAAATCGAATTCTTGTTATTAACCCAGGTAGTACATCCACAAAAATTGGTGTTTTTGATAATGAAAGACCCGTTCTAGAAGAAACGATTCGTCATGACGTAGAACAGATTGGAAAATATAAGAGAATTATCGACCAATATGAGTTTCGAAAAGAAACGATTTTAGAAGTTCTACATTCTCATGGTATTAACATTTCAAAATTAAACGCTGTTTGTGGGCGTGGTGGATTACTTCGTCCAATCGAAGGCGGTACGTATACAGTAAACGATGCGATGTTAGAAGATTTGAAAAATGGCTTTAGCGGTCATCACGCTTCAAACCTTGGAGGCATTTTAGCATATGAAATTGCTTCTGGATTAAACATTCCTGCATTCATTGTAGATCCTGTCGTTGTAGATGAGATGGAGCCGGTTGCTCGTATAAGTGGCATTGCTGGTATGGAACGCAAAAGTATCTTCCATGCATTAAATCAAAAAGCAGTTGCTCGTAAAGTAGCTGAACAGTTAAATCACAAATACGAGGATTTAAATTTATTAGTTACACATATGGGTGGCGGTATTACAGTTGGTGCTCATAAAAAAGGAAGAGTAATCGATGTGAATAACGGTTTAAACGGAGAAGGACCATTTAGTCCAGAGCGCGCTGGTACAGTACCAGTAGGGCAACTAGTAGAAATGTGTTTCTCTGGTGAGTATTACCGTGATGAAATGATTAAAAAACTTGTCGGACAAGGTGGACTTGTAAGTTTAATCGGTACAAATGATGCGATTAAAGTAGAGCAAATGGTTGAAAAAGGTGATCCTGAAGCAACTCTTATTTATAAAGCAATGGCATATCAAGTTGCAAAAGAGATTGGCGGAGCTAGCGCTGTACTTCACGGGAAAATCGATGCAATCGTATTAACTGGTGGACTGGCATACAGTAAAATTCTTGTCGATGAAATAAAAGAGCGAGTGGACTGGATTGCAGATGTTATCGTACATCCAGGCGAAGATGAGTTAGAAGCGTTAGCAGAAGGAGCACTTCGTGTATTACGTGAAGAAGAAGCTCCAAAAGAATACGTTGTACGTGAAAAAGAAACGGTAGCTAGGGGTTGAGATAATGGCAAAAGAATATGATTTAGTCATCGTTGGCGGCGGTACTGGTGGATATGTTGCTGCAATTCGTGCATCACAATTAGGGTTAAAAACAGCACTAGTCGAAAAAGAAAATCTTGGTGGTACTTGTTTACACAAAGGATGTATTCCTAGTAAAGCTCTTTTACGTAGTGCGGAAGTATATGCAACTGCTAAAAAAAGCGAAGAGTTCGGAGTTATTGCAAGCAATGTAGAACTAAACTTTGCAAAAGTACAAGAGCGTAAAGAGAAGATTGTAACGCAGCTTCATAAAGGCGTTCAACATTTAATGAAACAAGGTAAAATTGATGTGTTTGAAGGTATTGGTCGTATTCTTGGCCCGTCTATTTTCTCTCCTATGCCAGGGACAATTTCAGTTGAACTTGCAAGTGGAGAAGAGAATGAAATGTTAATTCCAAAAAATGTACTTGTTGCAACAGGTTCTCGTCCAAATTCATTACCAGGTTTAGAATTAGATGGAGAATACGTAATGTCTTCGGATCATGCCCTAAAAATGGAAACGCTTCCTAGTTCGATTATTATCGTTGGTGGCGGTGTAATCGGTATTGAGTGGGCATCTATGCTTGCTGACTTCGGTGTAGAAGTTACAGTATTAGAGTATGCAAAAACGATATTACCACTAGAAGATCAAGACGTTTCAAAAGAAATGCAACGTCTATTCAAGAAAAAAGGTATTAAAGTGGTAACTGGTGCAAAAGTATTACCAGAAACATTGGTAAAAGATAATGGAGTAACAATCCAAGCTGAACACAACGGTGAAAATAAAGAATTTAAAGCAGAAAAAATGCTTGTATCTGTAGGAAGACAAGCGAATACGCAAAATATTGGCTTAGAGAACACAGATATCGTTGTGGAAAAAGGATACATTCAAACAAATGAGTTTTATCAAACGAAAGAATCGCATATTTACGCAATTGGAGATGTAATCGGTGGCCTGCAACTTGCTCACGTTGCTTCTCATGAAGGAATTGCTGCAGTAGAACATATTGCAGGGAAAGAAGTTACACCAATTGATTACTCTATGGTATCAAAATGCGTATATAGCAGTCCAGAAGTTGCTTCTGTCGGTTTAACAGAACAAGAAGCGAAAGAAAAAGGCTATAAGTTAAAAGTAGGTAAGTTCTCATTCCGCGCAATCGGAAAAGCACTTGTATACGGAGAATCAGATGGTTTCGTAAAACTTGTAGTTGATGAAGAGACAAATGACATTCTTGGTGTTCATATGATTGGACCGCATGTAACAGATATGATTTCTGAAGCTGGTCTTGCAAGAGTACTTGATGCAACACCTTGGGAAGTAGCACATACAATTCATCCGCATCCATCATTATCTGAGGCGATTGGTGAAGCAGCACTTGCTGTAGATGGAAGAGCGTTACACGCATAAAAATGTGGATTTAGGAGGTTATGAAAAATGGCAGAAGTAAAAGAAAAGCGCCATGAAGAGCTTGGCTTAAGTGATGAGCAAGTATTAGAAATGTTCCGTACGATGTTACTTGCACGTAAAATCGACGAACGTATGTGGTTATTAAACCGCGCTGGTAAAATTCCATTCGTAATTTCTTGTCAAGGACAAGAGGCTGCACAAGTTGGAGCGGCGTTCGCTCTTGATAGAGAGAAAGATTATGCATTACCATACTATCGTGATATGGGTGTTGTACTAGCATTTGGTATGACAGCTAAAGAGCTTATGTTGTCTGCTTTCGCGAAAGCTGGAGATCCAAACTCTGGTGGTCGTCAAATGCCTGGTCACTTCGGTCAAAAGAAAAATCGTATTGTTACAGGTTCATCTCCAGTAACAACGCAAGTACCACATGCAGTTGGTATTGCACTAGCTGGAAAAATGGAGAAGAAAGATTTAGTAACGTTCGTTACATTTGGAGAAGGTTCTTCAAACCAAGGTGACTTCCATGAAGGGGCAAACTTTGCTGGTGTACACAAACTACCTGTTATTTTTATGTGTGAAAATAACAAATATGCAATCTCTATTCCGGTTGAAAAACAATTAGCATGTAAAAACGTATCAGATCGTGCAATTGGTTACGGTATGCCTGGATATACAATAGACGGAAACGATCCGCTTGCAGTATATAAAGCTGTAAAAGAAGCAGCAGATCGCGGTCGTCGTGGTGAAGGCCCAACTTTAATTGAAACAGTATCATATCGTTTAACAGCACATTCTAGTGACGATGATGATCGTGTTTATCGTGATAAAGAAGAAGTAGAAGAAGCAAAGAAAAAAGATTCAATTATAACATTCGCGGCTTATTTAAAAGAAGCTGGTGTGTTAACTGAGGAATCGGAAAAACAAATGTTAGACGAAATTATGCATATCGTAAATGAAGCAACAGAATATGCAGAAAATGCTCCGTATGCAGCACCTGAAGATGCATTGAAGCACGTATACGCAGAATAGGGGGGAACGTTTCATGGCTGTAATGTCTTATATTGATGCTATTACATTAGCAATGCGCGAAGAAATGGAACGCGATGAGAAAGTATTCGTTTTAGGAGAAGATGTTGGTAAAAAAGGTGGCGTGTTTAAAGCGACACACGGTTTGTATGATCAATTTGGTGAAGATCGTGCGCTTGATGCACCGCTTGCAGAATCTGCAATTGCTGGGGTAGCAATTGGTGCAGCAATGTATGGTATGCGTCCAATCGCTGAAATGCAGTTTGCTGATTTCATCATGCCAGCAGTAAACCAAATTGTTTCTGAGGCAGCAAAAATTCGTTATCGTTCTAATAATGATTGGACTTGTCCAGTTACAATCCGTGCACCATTTGGTGGGGGTGTTCACGGTGCATTGTATCATTCACAATCTGTAGAAGCGATGTTTGCAAACCAACCAGGTTTAAAAATCGTTATCCCTTCTACACCATATGATGCAAAAGGCTTATTAAAAGCAGCCATTCGTGATGAAGATCCAGTATTATTCTTCGAACATAAACGTGCATATCGTTTAATTAAAGGTGAAGTGCCGGAGGATGACTACGTATTACCAATCGGAAAAGCAGATGTAAAACGTGAAGGTGATGATATTACAGTTATCACGTACGGATTATGTGTTCATTTTGCTCTTCAAGCGGCTGAAAAGTTAGCACAAGATGGCATCTCTGCACACATTCTTGATTTACGTACTGTATATCCATTAGATAAAGAAGCAATCATTGAAGCAGCTTCTAAAACAGGTAAAGTTCTTCTTGTAACAGAAGACAATAAAGAAGGAAGCATTATGAGTGAAGTGGCAGCAATTATTGCTGAAAACTGTCTATTTGATTTAGATGCGCCAATCGCACGTCTTGCAGGTCCAGACGTTCCAGCAATGCCATATGCACCAACAATGGAAAAATTCTTTATGGTAAATCCAGATAAAGTTGAAAAAGCAATGCGTGAACTTGCGGAATTTTAATCGGGGGGACTATACATGGCTGTAGAAAATATTACAATGCCTCAGCTCGGGGAGAGCGTTACAGAGGGCACAATTAGTAAATGGCTCGTTAATGTTGGCGATCACGTAAACAAGTATGATCCGCTTGCAGAAGTAATGACTGATAAAGTAAATGCTGAAGTACCATCTTCTTTCACGGGGATTGTAAAAGAGTTAATCGCTGGTGAAGGTGATACGTTAGCTGTAGGTGAAGTAGTTTGTGTGATTCAAGTAGAAGGCGCAGATGAAGTAGCAGCAACAGCTGTTGAGGAAAAAACAAAAGAAGAACCAAAGGCAGAAGTAGCTACGTCTGAAAAAGCATCGAAAGTAAAACAACCAACTGATGGAAAACCACGTTTTTCACCAGCTGTGTTAAAACTTGCGGGTGAGCATAACGTTGATTTAGATCTAGTAGAAGGTACGGGAGCAAACGGCCGTATCACTCGTAAAGATATTTTAAAGCTAGTGGAATCTGGAAATATTCCGCAAGCAGGTGCGGCGAAGAAAGAGGAAGCTGTAGCGGCAGTAGTAGAAGCTCGCCCAGAAGCACCAAAAGCAGCACCAGTAGCGCAAAAAGTAGAAGCCGCGAAACCAGTTTCTGTACCTACAATGCCTGGAGATATCGAAATTCCAGTAACAGGTGTGCGTAAAGCAATCGCAGCAAACATGTTACGTAGTAAACACGAAGCACCACATGCTTGGATGATGATTGAAGTAGATGTGACAAACCTTGTGTCATACCGTAACTCAATTAAAGGTGACTTTAAGAAGCGTGAAGGCTTTAACTTAACGTTCTTTGCTTTCTTCGTAAAAGCAGTAGCACAAGCGTTAAAAGAGTATCCTCAAATTAATTCAATGTGGGCTGGCGATAAAATTGTTCAGAAGAAAGATATTAACCTTTCTATCGCTGTTGCAACAGAGGAAGAACTATTTGTACCAGTAATTAAGCAAGCGGACGAGAAAACAATTAAAGGTATCGCTCGTGAAATTACAGAACTGGCAGGAAAAGTACGTACGAAATCGTTAAAAGCAGACGAAATGCAAGGTGGAACATTTACAATTAATAACACAGGATCATTCGGTTCTGTTCAATCTATGGGTATTATTAATTACCCACAAGCGGCTATTTTACAAGTTGAATCAATTGTAAAGCGCCCAGTAATTATGGATAACGGTATGTTCGGTGCTCGTGACATGGTTAACTTATGTTTATCACTTGATCACCGCGTACTTGATGGCTTAATTTGTGGTAAGTTCTTAGGACGTGTTAAAGAAATTTTAGAAAACATGTCAGAAAATAATACATCTGTATATTAATAAAAAGCTCGCTTATGCGAGCTTTTTATTATCTTATTTCTTCATCTACATCCTACTATATGTATAAATACCTTTCCCGGTAATCTTACAATAAACGATTATGTATTAGGAATTTACGAAAATACATTGCTGATATATGGTATATGGATATAAAATAAGAAAAGAATAATTTTTTTGGCAAATCTTACTGATGAAACTGTAGTATAATATATTGTATTGTATGAAAAAGAGAGTTATTCTATATAAGTGTTTTATAGATAATGTGTAATCAGTCGTCAAAACATGAAGAATGTTGACTCCTGGTTTTTTATTTTTGCCGTAACAATGTTTCAGGAGGATGTCATGAAAAGAAGTACCGAGTTTCTAAAAAGTTTAGATGTAAAATTAATTTTAATTTTGTGTGCACTATGTGTGACGAGTATAGCTGCTATATATAGCAGTCAGCAAACGGGACAGTATGGAGCTGCAAACTTTGCTATGAAACAAGGTGTTAACTACATAATTGGGGTTGTATTGTTACTTCTTGTTGCAAGCATTGATTTAGATCAGTTACAAAAATTATCTTGGCCGCTTTATATTGCTGGGTTTGCTTCACTTATTCTTTTGAAAGTATTACCACCATCAGGTTTTACACCTGAAAAATTAGGTGCAAAAAGATGGTTTGTTTTCCCAGTATTTGGACAAATTCAGCCGTCTGAGTTTTTCAAAATTGCATTGCTACTTGTAGTAGCGAGTATAGCAGTAAAACATAATGCACAGTATATGGCAAGGACATTCCAAACAGATTTAAAGCTAGTAGGTAAAATTATGCTAGTGTCACTTCCACCTATGGCGGTTGTATATAGTCAACCGGATACAGGTATGGTGTTCTTATATGCTGCTGCTATTGCATGTATTTTATTTATGTCAGGTATTCAAAAGAAATTGATAGCATTATGTACAGTTATTCCGTTGACCATATTATCTGCTTTAATATTTATTTTCTTTAAGTATCAAGATTTTTTCTATAATAATTTAGTTACTTTACTAAAACCTCACCAACAGTCGCGTATTGTAGGTTGGTTAAATCCATTTGAAAATGCAGATCAAGGTTATCAAACGCAACAATCGATTTTAGCTGTAGGTAGTGGAGGAATGGAAGGTAAAGGGTTTGGGGGAGGAAGCGTCTATATCCCAGAGAAGCATACTGACTTTATTTTCGCTACAATTGCCGAAGAAGGTGGATTTATCGTAGCAGCGCTAGTTGTCTTCTTGTTCCTGTTGCTACTATATCGAACAATTATTATTGGTTATTCCGCTGATAATTTATTTGGTACATTATTATGCGCTGGATCTATCGGTATATTAACAGTTCAAATATTCCAAAACATCGGTATGATCGTTGGATTAATGCCTGTAAAAGGTATTGCATTACCTTTCTTATCGTATGGGGGAAGTTCCTTATTCTCGAATATGATTATGATGGGGCTAATACTATCGGTACGGAAAACTTATAAAAAATATATGTTTTCAGTTAAGTAAAAAAAGCTGGTTCGTTTTTAAACGAACCAGCTTTTTTTACATATATGCTCATAAACGTTGCAAACTAAAACAGGATAGCAGTTTGAGACGGGTAAGGAGTGCAAAGTGATGCATATGCATATTTTTGAAGGAGCACGGCATCTTTCTAATAGTGAATGGGTTATTCGGGCTATTATAGCATACATATTTTTAATATTAGTTGCGAAAGCAATGGGGCAAAGGTCTATCGCACAACTTCGTTTTTTAGATGTTGTATTAGTGTTATTGCTGGGTGGGAATATTTCTAACGCATTGTCTGATGAAAAAGTAGGGTTACTGGGCTCGATGATTACAACGTTCATACTCGTTGTACTTCATATTATAAGCTCAGTTTTAATGCTGAAATGGGATAGATGGAGACGCTTTTTAGAGCCAGCACCTATCATTCTTATACATAATGGTTCCATTGATTTTAGCAATTTGAAAAAGGCGAGAATTACCGTGGAATATTTGTTTTCGGAACTTCGTATGCGAAATGTGAGCGATATTCAAACGATTAAATTAGCATTATGGGAAGCGAACGGTGTCGTTTCTATATTTCGGTATCCAGAATATGAAGCAGTTTCGCGGCTTGATCTTAAAGTGGCGGGAAGAAAATCTCCAGTTTCTTTTGTATTAGTAAAGGATGGGAGGATTCAGAAAGATGTTCTTGCATTATTAGGAAAAACAGAAGCGTGGGCGAGAGAATTTCTAGAGGAGAGTACAGAAGTCGAATCCATTATGTTAGCTACAGTAGATGAATCACATAAAATAAATATTTTGTTAAAAAAATGAAAAATATACGCATTTTGTCGTTTCGTACATATGATACAATAGTGTGGACAACGAAAAAGGAGGCGATACGGTGGGATATGTAGAAGAATTACGAAAAATAGTTGGTCATCGCCCTTTAATTTTAGTTGGTGCTGTTGTACTCGTTATAAATGAAAATGGTTATGTTTTATTGCAGCAGCGGACAGAGCCGTACGGAAAATGGGGGCTACCTGGCGGGCTAATGGAGCTTAGTGAATCACCAGAAGAAACAGCTTATCGTGAAGTATATGAAGAGACAGGAATAAAAGTGAAGAACTTGCGACTAATCAATGTATTTTCTGGAGCGAACTACTTTACAAAATTAGCAAACGGTGATGAATTTCAATCTGTAACAACCGCCTATTATACGGATGAATACGAAGGGGATTTTGTTATGAATAAAGAAGAAGCAGTTCAGCTTAAATTCTTTTCAGTAACAGAACTACCTGACTATATTGTAGGATCGCATAAAAAAATGATTGTTGAATATATGAAGATTATGGAAAAAAAGATATAATAAAAGTGAAAGAAATACAAAAACACAGCTCTGGTTGGTAGTCCAGACGCATGATTTCATGTCAGTAACCTTCCCCTCCGGGATGTCCCGTATTTCTAATTTTTTAAAGGAGGGGCTGTCAATGGAGTTGACAGTATATCACGATGGCCAATTTTTTGTTGGAATCATTACATGTAAAGAACAAGGGAAATTGTATGGAGCAAGGTATATTTTTGGAGCGGAACCGTCAGATGAAGAAGTGCTTATGTTTGTGAATAGTTCACTTTTAGAGCATTTTCAGCATTTTGCAAAATGTGGTGTAGAAGTTAAAGAAAAACAGCGTCCTAAAAACATAAAGCGTATCATACGACAAGCAGCAAAAGAAACAAATGTTAAACGTTTTACTAAGGCGCAAGAGGCGATTAGTTTATCTTATGAATTGCATAAACAAGAAAAGAAAGTGCAGTCTAAGGAGAAGCGAGAAGCTGAAAAAGAAAGAAGACGTTTAATTAAAGTACAAAAAGCAAAGCAAAAACATCGTGGTCATTAAAGAAAAGGTGTTAGAGCAATTGCTCTAACACCTTTTCTATACTTAAATACAAGTAAACTTACTTGTATTTCATAAACATTAACTGGTAAGATACAAATAGGTAGTTTTAGAGGAGGGAAAAGAGTGATTAATTTTAACTTTTTTATGAATGATGTTGTCCGCCAAGCGCGTGAAGAGATTGTCTCTGCTGGATATACAGAATTGACGACGCCAGAAGCGGTAGAAGAAGCGTTTAAAAGAAATGGAACAACACTTGTAATGGTAAACTCTGTATGTGGTTGTGCAGGTGGTATTGCTCGTCCTGCTGCTGCGCATTCCGTACATTATGATAAACGTCCTAACCACCTTGTAACGGTGTTTGCAGGTCAAGATAAAGAAGCGACAGCAAGAGCACGTGAATATTTCGAAGGGTATCCACCTTCTTCTCCATCATTTGCTTTATTAAAAGATGGAAAAATTGTAACGATGGTAGAGCGTCATGAAATTGAAGGTCATGAACCGATGCAAGTTATTGCGAAACTACAATCACATTTTGAAGAGAATTGTGAAGAACTATAAAAAATAAGAGAAAAGGCGGCACGTCCACAATCAAGTGGATGTGCCGCCTTTTTTATTTATTATTAAAATTTCAGAGATATGCATAGTTATGTTATTTTATGCATTATTTTATACATAACAAATAGCATTTATATTGTTTTATTATTTATTTTTATTTTATATATTGCATAAAAATAAAAGTGCTGATACAATACAAACATCGAATAAATATTCTATTAAACTTTTAAATATACATTATTAGGGGGAAGAAAGATGAAGAAGTTAGTATCAATATCGTTTGCACTTATTTTAATTGTAAGTATATTCAGCGCTTGTAGTAATGGGGAATCGAAAGAAACAAAAGGAAATAAGAAAGTACTCGTAATGGGGACTTCAGCAGATTATAAACCATATGAATACGTGGAAGCTTCAAAAAGTGATGAAATTATTGGTTTTGATGTTGATGTTGCTAAATATATCGGAAAAGAACTTGGGTATGAAGTGAAAGTGAAAGATATGGATTTTGGTGGTTTATTGGCATCTCTTAGTTCAGGAAAAGTTGATTTCGTAATGGCAGGCATGACGCCAACTGCAGAGCGTAAAAATAATGTTGATTTTACAGATATTTATTTTGTTGCGAAAAATATGGTTGTTTCTAAAAAGGATTCTAATATTAAATCTGTAGAGGATTTAAAAGGGAAAAAAGTAGGGGTACAAACAGGATCTATTCAAGAAGAGAAAGCGGCAGAATTTAAAAAACAAGTAGATTTCCAAGTTGAGGGACGTGACCGTATACCAGAAATCGTACAAGAAATTAAAGCTGGTCGTTTTGACGCTGCAATTATAGAAGATACAGTTGCTAAAAATTATTTAGAGAAAATGAAAGATTTACAAGGAATTGAAATTAAAGAAGCGCCAGAAGAAGTTGGAGCAGCAATTGCCCTTCCGAAAAACAGTGATAAAACAGCTGAATTTAATAAAGTAATTAAAAAAATGCAAGAAAATGGAGAAATGGATAAATTAGTGAAGAAATGGTTTGGCAGCGGAAAATAAGCTGCCTTTCACTTTTCTGTGAGGGGAATGAAAAGAATGAACTTAGATTTTTCGGCGATTACGCCTTCGATACCATATATACTAAAAGGTTTAGAAGTTACTTTGAAAATTGTAGCGGTATCAGCTTTAGCAGGATTTATTTTAGGAACGTTATTAGCACTTTGTAAAATTGCTAGAATACGAGCATTAAATATAGCAGCAGATTTTTATACATCAATTTTTCGTGGTACACCACTTGTATTGCAATTAATGATTATTTATTTCGGTGTCCCGCAAATAATTGGTTATGAAATACCAGCATTCTTAGCAGCTGTACTTGCATTTAGCTTGAATTCAGGTGCATACATGTCAGAAGTAATTCGTGCTGGTATTCAAGCAGTTGATAAAGGACAAACAGAAGCAGCAATGGCTTTAGGGATACCATACGGAAAAATGATGAGAAATATTATTTTCCCTCAAGCATTAAAAAATATATTACCAGCGCTTGTGAACGAATTTGCGACACTTACGAAAGAATCAGCTGTAGTAACAGTAATAGGCGCGACTGATTTAATGCGTCGTGCTTACATTGTAGGCGGTGAGACATTTAAATATCTTGAACCATTACTTTTTGTTGGACTGATTTATTATATGTTAGTCATTATTCTTACATTAGTCGGGAAGGCAATTGAAGGGAGAATGAAGAAAAGTGATTAAAATTGAAAACCTTCATAAATCATTTGGTAAAAACGAAGTATTAAAAGGAATTACAACAACGATTGAAAAAGGGGAAGTAGTTGCAATTATAGGACCTTCTGGATCAGGAAAATCAACATTTTTACGTTGTATGAATATGTTAGAAGCACCAACGGATGGTCACATTTGGATTGGAACGGAAGAAGTAACGAATCCGAAAACAAATGTTATGCATGTTCGTGAAAATGTCGGTATGGTATTTCAGCATTTTCACTTATTTCCTCATATGACTGTATTAGAAAATATTACGTATGCCCCTATCAATGTAAAAGGGGTAACGAAGCAAGAAGCTGAAAAGAAAGCTGAGAAACTTTTAGAAAAGGTTGGATTAGTAGATAAAAAAAATACGTATCCGAATCGTTTGTCGGGAGGACAAAAGCAACGTGTAGCAATTGCAAGAGCGTTAGCGATGGAACCGGAAGTTATGTTATTTGATGAACCGACATCGGCGCTAGATCCAGAGATGGTGAAAGAAGTGTTAGAAGTTATGAAATCGTTAGTTACGACAGGAATGACGATGGCTATTGTTACACATGAAATGGGCTTTGCAAAAGAAGTGGCAGATCGTGTTCTTTTCTTGGACGGAGGAAAGCTTGTAGAAGATAGTGTGCCAGAAGAATTTTTTGCAGCGCCGAAAAGTGAACGTGCGCAACAATTTTTACAAAAAATATTGTAATATGAAAAGGTTATGTGAATAATAAGTAGAAAAGGATGACATTGTGTCATCCTTTTTTTATACTAGCTGTAAATACGTTTATACATATAGGAGCAATGATATGTTCAAAATTGGATACCGTACAGTAAAAACAGCAATAGGGACAGGCGCGGCAGTTTTTATTGCTCAGTTATTAGGATTAGAATTTTATAGTTCAGCAGGTATTTTAGTTATTTTATGTGTACAAAATACGAAGCGCAAATCGCTTCAAGTATCGTTACATCGTTTTCTAGCGTGTGTATTATCAATGGTATTCGCGTTTTGTATTTTTGAAACGATCGGCTATACACCACTTGCAATTAGCATATTGTTACTTACATTTATTCCGACTGCAGTAATGCTTAAAATTCAAGAAGGTATTGTCACGAGTTCAGTTATTGTTATGCATCTATATTCATTGAAGCAAATTACATGGCTTATAGTTGGAAATGAAATTGCTATATTAACAATAGGAATTAGTGTGGCGTTATTAGTAAATATGTATATGCCGAGTAGTGAAAATAAGCTAAAAGAGTATCAGGATAAAATAGAGAGTAATTTTAAAACGATTTTGTTTGAAATGGTTGTGTATTTACGAAATCGAGAAAGTAGTTGGAGTGGAGCAGAACTCATTGAAACCGAGAATATGTTAAATGAAGCAAGAGATTTATCGTTTAAAAAACTTGAGAATGCATTTATGCGAGAAGATGATTATTACTATCGTTATTTTAATATGCGTATGCAACAATTCGAAATTTTAGAGCGAATGATACCATTAGCAGCTTCTTTATCGTGGACGTATGAACAAGCTGACATGATTGCAGATGTTGTTGAAAACATTGGTAATGCTATTAGCCCTGAGAGTACAGGCGTTATTTCCTTAAGGCAGCTTCAAGAAATGAGGGAATTATTTAGAGACATGCCATTGCCAGCTACACGCGAAGAATTTGAGATACGTGCGAAACTTGTTCAACTTGTGTATGAAATGGAACAATATTTACTCATTAAAAGTCGCTTTAAGGGAAAGGATAATATAAAAGAACTTATATAGAAGGTAGGAATTATCTATGCCGTATCTTCTCTCTATCATATTATGTCTTTCTTTATCACCGATTTGGCCTCTTGGGGATAATCCACGTGCCGGAGATCCTTTTATTATTGTAAATAAAGCAACGAATAAATTAGCTTACATTGACGATGGAAAGATTCAAAAGGTTTTTCCAGTAGCGACAGGGAAAACGAATGAATTAACTCCAGAAGGAACTTTTGATGTTGTAATGAAAGCGAAGAATCCGTATTACATTGCGAAGGATATTCCAGGTGGATCGCCAAAAAATCCACTTGGATCAAGGTGGATTGGATTTAATGCAAGAGGAACTGATGGAAGTAAATATGGAATACATGGAACAAACCAACCGAGTTCAATTGGAAAGTATATTTCACAAGGATGTATAAGAATGAAGAAAAACGATGTGGAATATTTGTTTGATCGTATTCCAATTGGAACGAAAGTATGGATTGTGAAATCGAAAAAATCATTTCAGCAATTGGCAAAAGAAAAAGGAGCCGTTGCATATGAAGAAGCCAACGAAAAGGTTGGCTTTTTCTATTGTAATAAGTTGTCTTGACATGTGTACATAACCATGCGTTAATGAAAGTATAGAAAGATAAAATTAGATAAAGGGGTTGCTCATATGTACTTGAATCCAAAACTTTCGTATATGCAGTTTTTTATGGGATTTCTATTTGTTATTACATTCATATTGGCAACTTTTAATATATGTTCTTATCTTGTAGCGATTGTATGTATGGCATTACTTAATCTCACTTTTGTTATTGGGGCATTTCAGCAGAAACAATATACAAGTTTTGTCATAGCACTTGTAATGTCATTTTCCTTTAGTATTGTAGCGATTGTGTTTTATATAAAATAAACCATCTCGATGTCGAGATGGTTTATTTTGTCATGTGTAAAAAGTAAAAAAAGGACGAACACATCGCCCTTTTTACCAAAACATACTCGCGCCAGCAAGTAATGTTGTTACAAGCATAGAAATTAGCATCACATAAACCATAATTTTTTGAGCTTTTTTATGCATCGTTATACCTCCTTGCAAATCAGTACAATTTCATTGTAACGAGAAATGAAATTATGGACAAGGGGAGAGTAAGGACAAAATTCGGGAAGGGGTTGCAAAATATAACAGGAAATTTGAGTGTGTGTAGAGAATATAGTAAAAGGGTATATTGTTAATTTTTAGTTGGGCAAGCTGAAGAATGGAGATACGATGATGAAAATATACGAAACAGATCGTTTATATTTAAAGGAAATTGATGAGTCGTATGCTGAAACAGTTCTTCAATATTACGACAGAAATCGTGAGTTTTTAAAAGCTTGGGAAGAGTATAGACCGGATGATTTTTTTACGCTAGATTATCAAAAGAAAAAGTTGCAAAAGGATAGAAAAGAGTTCGAAGAAGGGAAAATCATCAGACTATGGATTTTTAAAAAGGGTGATGATACGAAAATAATTGGGTGTATTTCATTTAATTTAATCGTTCGTGGCATTTATCAATCTTGTGTACTCGGTTATAAATTAGATAAAGCAGAGTTAAACAAAGGGTATACGACAGAAGCGCTTAGAAAAGCAATTCAAGTTGCTTTTGAGGGATTTCAGTTACATCGTATAGAAGCTCCGATTATGCCTCGTAATTTAGCATCTATACAAGTAGTGACGAAGATAGGTTTTCAATATGAAGGCGTGTCTAGGAAGATGTTAATGGTAAATGGCGTGTGGGAGGATCATATGCGCTGGGTATTGTTAAATGAGTAATAGAAAGCAGATGGTTATCTAGACATGTAAACCATCTGTTTTTTGTCTTGTATTTCGAAACTTTTGCGAAATTCTGTTATAATTAATAGTGTTACATACATAATGGTAGTGCAGGAGGCGCAGTCTTATGATTAATCAAGAACGTTTAGTAAATGAATTTATGGAATTAGTACAAGTAGATTCTGAAACGAAATTTGAAGCAGAAATCTGCAAAGTATTAACGAATAAATTTACAGATTTAGGTGTAGAAGTATTTGAAGATGACACAATGGCTGTAACTGGTCATGGTGCAGGTAACTTAATTTGTACTTTACCAGCAACAAAAGATGGTGTTGATACAATTTACTTTACTTCTCATATGGATACAGTAGTTCCTGGTAATGGAATTAAGCCTTCTATTAAAGATGGATATATCGTATCAGATGGTACAACAATTTTGGGCGCGGATGATAAAGCTGGATTAGCATCAATGTTCGAAGCAATCCGTGTTTTAAAAGAGAAAAATATCTCTCACGGTAAAATTGAATTTATTATTACAGTCGGAGAAGAATCAGGTCTTGTTGGTGCAAAAGCTTTAGATCGTGAGCGTATTACAGCGAAGTATGGCTACGCATTAGATAGCGATGGAAAAGTTGGTGAAATCGTTGTTGCAGCTCCAACACAAGCGAAAGTGAACGCAATTATTCGCGGGAAAACAGCTCACGCTGGTGTAGCACCGGAGAAAGGTGTATCTGCAATTACTATCGCAGCGAAAGCAATTGCGAAGATGCCACTTGGTCGCATTGACTCTGAAACGACTGCAAACATTGGACGTTTTGAAGGTGGTACACAAACGAATATCGTTTGCGATCATGTACAAATCTTTGCAGAAGCTCGTTCTTTAATCAATGAGAAAATGGAAGCACAAGTTGCGAAAATGAAAGAAGCATTTGAAACAACTGCAAAAGAAATGGGTGGTCATGCAGACGTTGAAGTAAACGTTATGTACCCAGGATTTAAATTTGCTGATGGCGATCACGTTGTAGAAGTTGCAAAACGTGCAGCTGAAAAAATTGGTCGTACACCTTCTCTTCACCAAAGTGGTGGCGGAAGTGATGCAAACGTAATTGCAGGACACGGTATCCCAACAGTTAACTTGGCAGTTGGTTATGAAGAAATTCATACAACAAACGAGAAGATTCCTGTTGAAGAGTTAGCAAAAACAGCAGAATTAGTTGTTGCAATTATTGAAGAAGTAGCGAAGTAATAGAATAGAAAAAGCGTGTAAATCAATTGTGATTTACACGCTTTTTATTTTGATTCGATTGTTTTTACAAGGCGTATAAGCCAATACAAGAAAAATCATAGCAGTATATAATATTAGACGAGAGAAAAATCCAAACGTATTCATGTTGAAAATTGGAAGGAGTAAATAATTATGATGATTAATATAACTACAAGGAACATATAGTTAATTTCACCATAATCAGCCTCTCTCACATGTGTATCCTCTTTATATGGATTATAAAAAAGAACAAGTAATTATTATAACTATTGTGCAAAATTTGATATAATAAAAGAACGAACGTTCTGATTAGGGAGTGAGTACTATGCGAGAAATGTATCCGAAAAATGGTCGTGTAATTTTACATGTAGATATGAATTGCTTTTTCGCATCTGTTGAAATTGCTCATGATCCATCATTACAAGGAAAGCCATTAGCGGTTGCTGGAAATGAAAAAGAGAGAAAAGGAATTATTATAACATGTAGTTATGAGGCGAGAGAATACGGAATACGTACGACGATGCCCCTTTGGGAAGCGAAAAGGTTATGCCCGCAATTAGTTGTAAGGCGTCCTAATTTCGCATTATATCGCGAAGCTTCATTTCAAATGTTTCAAGTCCTTTCCCGTTTTACAGAAAAGATACAACCAGTCTCAATAGATGAAGGATATTTAGATATTACAGATTGCTACGCACTTGGTTCGCCTCTTGAAATAGCAAAGATGATTCAACAAGCACTATTAACAGAGTTGCAGCTTCCGTGTAGTATCGGAATCGCTCCAAATCTTTTCCTAGCAAAAACAGCTTCTGATATGAAAAAACCTCTCGGTATTACCGTACTTCGAAAACGTGATATTCCAGAACTGATTTGGCCACGTCCAGTTGGAGCAATGCATGGAATTGGTGAGAAAACAGCTGAAAAATTAAATGATATTCATATACAGACAATTGAACAGTTGGCAAAGGGAGACGAGCATATCATTCGCGCTAAAATTGGCAAGCACGGTGTTGATTTGCAAAGGCGTGCAAAAGGTATGGATGATAGGGAAGTGGATCCGAGTCAAATGGGACAGCATAAAAGTGTCGGTAACTCGATGACTTTTTCAAAGGATATGGATGAAGAGAAAGAATTACTTGATATGTTAGAACGTTTATCAAAGTCAGTGAGTAAAAGGTTACAAAAGCGAACCCTTGTCAGCTATAATATTCAAATTATGATTAAATACCATGATAGGCGAACAGTAACACGGAGTAAGCAATTGAAAAATGCGATTTGGGAAGAACGCGATATTTTTCAAGCAGCATCCCGTTTATGGAAGCAACATTGGGATGGTGATTCCGTTCGTTTACTAGGTGTTACAGCTACTGAAATAGAGTGGAAGACAGAATCGGTGAAACAATTAGATTTGTTTTCATTTGAAGAGGATGCAAAAAAAGAACCGCTACTTGCTGTCATTGATCAAATTAATGATAAGTATGGAACACCACTTTTACAACGAGGTAGTCAACTATTACGTAAGCAAGAGAAGTCGTTTCAACAAAAGTTAGAAAATAAATTTATGTAGAAGGTGTCATGAAGTAGTAAAAATCATGACACCTTTCCTATTTAACTCGCTTCTAAATCTAAAGAAGTCTTCCATCCAGCTCCAGTAACGCCAGATTCTAATAGCATTCTACTTACTATTTTTTCAATTAAGATAGCTGCATTTGTCTTGCAATGTAATGTAGCCTGTATACAAACTTTTTGATTAGAATCTACATCTTCACTATACAACTCTTTTAAACTGAGCCCTTCTGTACTTACCATATGCATAAGTAAAAAACGAATATGTGCTTCAGTTTCTTCTGAACAAGTAAGGGAAAGTAAGTAGTTCGTTTGTTCAGGTGATTCTTCTTTTGATTTTTTATTCATAAAAAGAGCAATTGGGCGAAGAAGTATATTTGCTAGTAACACGCCGGCTGCACCTAATATAGCTGCAACGAGGAAACCGGCGCCTGTAAGAGTACCGACAGCAGCTGCACACCATAAAGTAGCTGCCGTATTTAGCCCTCTAATACTAAAACCATCGCGGATAATAACGCCACCCCCTAAAAAACCAATGCCACTAACGACTTGAGCAGCAATGCGTGAGGGGCTAGCATCATGATCAAGCATGACGGATAATAAAACAAATATACAGGCACCAAGTGATACGAGAGCATTTGTCCGCAGCCCGGCCATTCGGTGTCTCCATTGCCTTTCCATTCCGATGCAAGCACCTACAATAATTGCGATAACTAATCTGAATACAATGTCGTACCATACCATCATGGTCACCTCCATATATAAGTATCTGTTATGTCTTTTAGAATGAGCGGGGAATACCCACTCATTCTTATTTTTACAACCAGCTATGAAACTTTTTAATATAAAGCTTTTTCAGGAATTGTGTTAAAAAAGCGTAGCCTAATAGTATTCCTACTAACCAAGGGAAGTAGCTAAGTGGCAATGCTTGTAAACCAACGGCTGCACCAAGTGGTGAGAATGGAATATAAATCCCGATTGCCATAATAAGAGCGGTTAATAAAACGACTGGTGTTGATGCAGCGCTTTGAATAAATGGAATCTTCTGTGTTCGTATCATGTGAACAATTAAAGTTTGTGTTAACAATCCAACCACAAACCAACCGGACTGGAATAATGATTGCTCGCTCGGTGTATTTGCGCCAAATACATTCCACATGACTACGTATGTGATAATATCAAATATGGAACTAATTGGGCCGATACAAATAATGAAGTTTCGTAAGTTTGCAGTATCCCATTTTCGTGGTTTTTCTAGAAACTCTTTATCCATTTTGTCCCATGGAATAGAAAGTTGTGAAATATCATAAAGTAAGTTTTGAATTAAAAGATGAATGGCAAGCATCGGTAAAAAAGGAATGAAAGCACTTGCTACTAACACGCTAAACACATTACCGAAGTTAGAGCTAGCTGTCATCTTAATATATTTTAAAATATTTCCGAATGTAGTACGTCCTTCTAAAATTCCGGCTTCTAATATAGTTAAACTTTTTTCGAGTAGAATAATATCAGAAGCTTCTTTCGCAATATCAGTAGCAGTATCAACAGATATTCCGACATCAGCTTCACGTAATGCTACAGCATCGTTAATGCCATCTCCCATGTAACCTACAGTGTGTCCGTTTCCTTGTAATGCGTGTATAATGCGAGATTTTTGCATTGGATTAAGCTTCGCAAATACAGTCGTTTCTTCAGCAAGTTTTGCTAATGCTTTATCTGGTAAAGAATCAATCTCGTAACCGAGGATTGGTTCGCCGATATCTAATCCAACTTCTTTACAAACTTTTCGTGTAACAATTTCGTTATCGCCAGTTAAAATTTTTACTTGTACACCATGCTTTTGTAATGCTTGAATTGCAGCTGCTGCAGATGGTTTCGGTGGATCTAAAAAGCCGATATATCCAGCGAGAATCATATCAGTTTCGTCTTTTACTGCGTACTCTTTATCATTTATGTTTCTATCTTTTTTATAAGCCACAGCAATAACCCGCATACCTTCACTATTCAATGTCTCGCTTAGTTTTTTGACATTTGAGCGTATTTCCTCAGTGAGTGTAACGATTTTTTTATCCACTTCAGTGTAGTTGCAAATTGATAAAATTTCTTCTACGGCACCTTTACAAACCATTGTATGTTTACCTGAAATATCTTTTACGATGACTGACATACGCCGGCGGGCGAAATCAAATGGAATTTCATCTAGCTTTTGAAAAGCTGATGGGTCAAATGTATTGTTTTCCTCTGTATGCTTAATAACAGCTTTATCTATTAAGTTTTTCAATCCAGTTTGATAGAAACTATTTAAATAGGCAAATTGCAAGACGCGATTGCATTTATTTCCATTAGGATCTAAGTGACGAACAAGGATAACGTTATCTTCTGTTAAAGTTCCGGTTTTATCTGTACAAAGAATATTCATAGCACCTAAGTTTTGAATAGAATTTAGTTGCTTCACAATTACTTTTTGTTTAGACATGTTAACGGCACCTTTAGCTAAATTAGCAGTTACAATCATTGGCAACATTTCAGGTGTAAGGCCAACAGCCACGGCAATAGCGAAGAAGAAAGCTTCTTGCCAATCTCCTTTTGTGAATCCGTTAATGAGAAGGACAATAGGCGCCATAATAAGCATGAATGTAATTAAGAGCCAGCTTACTTTGTTTACACCTTTATCAAAGCTTGTTTCTACCCGCTTTCCGATTACCTTATTTGCTAAAGAGCCGAAATACGTATCAGTACTTGTTGAGATGACAACAGCTTTTGCGCTACCACTTACAATATTTGTTCCCATGAAGCAAAGGTTTTCCATATCGAGTGGATTGTAATTTTTTTTCATGTTTTTCGGTAAGATATGCTTATTTTCTGTATGGTAGCAGTTTTCGTATTTTTCTACAGGAAGTGCTTCCCCTGTTAAAGAAGATTGATTAACAAATAAATCTTTAGCGGATACAATACGCACATCGGCTGGAACGATATCACCTGCTGAAAGGGAAATAATATCGCCAGGTACAAGTTCCTCAATTGGAATTTCTGTTGTGTAATTTCGATTTAAATTCGTTACATTTTTTATTTCATGTACAAATCCATTTATTCTAAATACGCTCGCAGTTGTTCGAACCATAGCTTTTAATTTATCGGCAGCTTTTTGAGAACGAAATTCTTGGGAAAACCGAATCGTTGCACTAAGTAGGACCATTACAGATACGACAATTGTTCCTTGCATATCATCCGTGAAAAAGGAGAGTGCTCCAAGAGCTAATAAAACGAAAATAAATGGATTTTTAAATGCTAACAGAAGCTGAATGTACCACGGTGCCATTTTATTATGAGCTATTTCGTTCGGGCCATATAAAGAAAGTCTACGAGACGCTTCTTGTTTAGATAATCCATCTTGAGATGTTTCTAAAAGTTTTAACGCAGAGCTTATATCTTGTGTTGCAACCTCCACTAATAATTCGTTATTTGTTTTCATGCTATCTTGCTCATAAGCATGCTTTGTTTCTTGTCTTTGTAAATTAAACATCGGTAGTTCCTCCTCTGTCATGAAGGAGGAAACAATCTGTTACCTAACTATTTGAAATGGTGAGGAACAGTTTCTTTCCTACCTACATGATGAAATATGAATGTAAAACGTATGGGTATCTGGGCCGAATCATCAATTGCCAACTGTTCCTCACCTCCGTACAATTTAGTAGTTTCTGAATATGCTATGTTTGTTTCATAGTAAGGTGCATATAGACGTAAAAAGACCTTTACTCAAAACGAGTAAAGGTCTGAATTCGCAGTTAAAAGAGTCCACAACAAAGACTGCTAGTAGACATAAATAAAAACAGTTTTTGTGTATGACAAAATACATGCACCTCTCCCTCGTTGAGTTTTAGCACTGTATAGCATAGGTACTGAAACCAGCTACGTTAAAAAAGGCCTTCATTCCGACCTTTCCTGTTGACCCATTGGCGTCTCTCGACATTTTTGGGCAGCAGCGTTTCTCTATACAGGAGCCTCACCTAACAGAGACCATATTCAATTACATGTTGAATGTTAGCACTGTAAAATCGTAGTGTCAATATCTTTTTTATCTGTGTTTTTAAAATATTAAATGGATTTATAATAGATATATGGGATGAAATGCATGATATTAATTATAAATAATGTGGAAAATAAATATTTTTATAAAAGGGGAATTTGTAATGGTACCACAAAATTTTATTATAAATATTGAGAATCAAAAGTGGTTGTTTAATGAGCAGGAAGATTTATGTTCTCACGGGGAATTTTATTTAAATGTGGATGGAACGATTATTACACAAACAGGTATGGATGAGGAATGGGGAATAAGTGAATCAGCTTTAGCTCTGTTACGAACTTTAGATAAAGAATATATTTGTGATATTGAAAATGAAGAGGGGCTTATTTTGCACGGATGTGGCACTATGCTCATGTTAGGATGCCCAATTTTAATTCATTGGACTATAAACCATATAGGTGAAAATGTGGTTTTAAAGGATTTTGTCAAAGTTATTTCTACTGATCAAAAGGCTATATACTATGAAGGGCTTCATATAGAAGTAAATGAAAATGAATATAGAAAACAAATTGTTTCTTTTGCGCTACAAGCAAAAGAATTATTCAATAAATCAAGTGAAAAGATAATTTTAGATGAGTTTGATCAAAGTATGTATACAGACTTTTGGACGGAATATAATCATTTGCTAAATAAGTATAAATAAAAAAGCACTGTAACCAGTGCTTTTTTATTATAGATTACGAGATGGTAGGGTTTTCAAAAATAACAATCTCTGAACTGTTTGTAGTTGAAACGCGTTGGGCGTAATATGTTAAAGCTGAAGAAATATATGCTGGTAACGTATCATTTGTATGTGATGTTGTATATTCATGGATTAATTCCTTTAAAGTTGTCCATTCTAATTGTGCTGGGTGATCAGACACGAAAGAACTTACCCAGCGATCAAATGAAGATGAAAAATCAGTTTGTAAACGAAATACTTCTTTCATAATAAAACGCTCCCTTAAAATGTAGTATAATCATTTTAACACAAAACACGAACGATTGCTAAATTTTTTAAGTATAATGTTCGTGTTATATAGTTGTCTAGATGATTGGTTATGTAAATTCAATTTGCCATTTGAAATAACATTCCGTAAGATGAGAGATAGAGTATATTTAGAGCTGGAGGAAAGAAAGTGGAATTTGTATTTTTAGGAACTGGTGCAGGTGTTCCTTCAAAAGGAAGGAACGTTTCAGCAATTGCTTTACAATTGTTAGAAGAACGAGGACAAACTTGGTTATTTGATTGTGGCGAGGCCACGCAACATCAAATATTACATACATCTGTACGTCCGCGCCGCATTGAAAAAATATTTATTACGCATTTACATGGCGATCATATTTTTGGATTGCCTGGTTTATTAGGTAGCCGTTCATTTCAAGGAGGAACTACGCCTTTAACGGTGTATGGACCGAAAGGAATTAAACAATTTATTGAAGTGGCATTATCGGTAAGTACGACACATGTGAAATATCCACTTGAAGTTGTGGAGATAACAGAAGAAGGTACCGTATTTGAAGATAATGAATTTTATGTAGAAACGAAAAGATTGTCACACGGTATAGAATGTTTTGGATATCGTATTGTAGAGAAAGATATACAAGGTGCTCTTTTAGTTGATAAGTTGCTTGAGATGGGTGTGAAACCAGGTCCAATCTTTAAACGTTTAAAGGATGGAGAAGTAGTTGAATTAGAGGATGGCACGATATTAAATGGAAATGAGTTTATCGGCCCACCTCAAAAAGGAAGAATTATTACTATCTTAGGTGATACGCGATATTGCGAAGCAAGTAGGGAGCTTGCGCAAGATGCAGATGTACTTGTCCATGAAGCGACTTTCGCAGCAGAAGATGAGCAACAAGCGCATGATTATTTTCATTCCACATCTAAGCAAGCTGCGAGCATTGCACTTCAGGCAAATGCGAAGCGATTAATCTTAACTCACATTAGTTCTCGCTATCAAGGAGATACATATAAGGAATTATTGAAAGAGGCAAGAGAGTTGTTTTCTAATACAGAAATAGCGACAGATTTGAAATCATTCCCAGTAGAAAAATAATAATTTTGTAAAAAATGGTAACGGTGGGTTGCCATTTTTTTATGTCTAAAAAAATTTAAAAATAAAACTGTTATTATTTTATACTTATACTTGGATGATACAGAAAATTAGAATGGTTTGAATATATACGATAAAAATACGAAATAATGATTATTTAGAAAAACTGTTATATAAGTCAGATGACATACAAGTGATACAAATAGCAGGAATGGACTTTTATTCAGAACTTTTAAAATTCAACAAAAGTAAGCGTTTTATAAAAAACAAGCTATAATGAGGGCAGATTATAATTTATGATAAGTCACATGCTTTTTAGTTATTATCGTAACAAGTGAAGTTGACTAAACCATGAGAGAGTAACATGAGAATTATAATAGGAAAGATATCGCTTGTTTATGCTATCCTTGCAATGGCTTCTGTGTTAAACTTTGGATTGCTACCAGACTTTATTGTGGATTATCTTATATCATTTTTTAATGAAAATAATGCTAAGATTCTTATGTATTATTATAACTGGTATTATTTCAGGTTATATTGGATTACTTTTATTTAAAAATTATCCAATTCATACAGCAGAACAAATTCGTGGTACAACTGGAAAAGCGACAGATGTAGCAGGTTAATAGAATAGTAGAATAAATTTTTGCATAGAGGTTTAGGGGGAGTTATGATGAAGTATCGCTCAGTATTTGATATTATCGGTCCAGTTATGATTGGACCATCAAGTTCACATACAGCAGGCGCGGCAAGAATGGGGCAAGTTGCTCGCCAGCTGTTTCGTCATGAACCAGAAAGAGTAAGCATTTCGTTATATGGATCATTTGCAAAGACGTATCGAGGGCATGGTACGGATGTAGCACTAATCGGTGGAATATTAGGATTTGAAACAGATGACTTACGTATTCCAGAGGCGCTAGAAATAGCAAAAGAGCGCGGAATTGAAGTGGAATTCATTGAAGAAGATGCCAATGCACCTCACCCAAATACAGCGAAAATTCGTTTGTATAAAGGTGAAGAAGAAATTGAAGTTGTTGCTTGCTCAATTGGTGGCGGTAAAATTGAAGTTGTAGAATTAAACGGATTCGATCTTCAATTATCAGGCACAAGTCCAGCACTACTTATTGTAAATAACGATCGCTTTGGTGCTATTGCAGCAGTAGCTTCAATCCTTGCTACAAACGAGATTAACATTAGTACAATGAGTGTTTCTCGTAAAGAAAAAGGAAGAAGAGCGCTTATGGTTATTGAAACAGATGAATTATTAGCAGATGAAGTGATTGAAGAAATAAAAGCGCAACAAAATATTTGTCAAGTAACTATTATGGATTAATTGCAGGGGGGACACACCATGTTTCGGAACGCAGCGGAACTAGTGGCGCAAGCTAAAGAACAAAATGTAAAAATCGCAGAAATTATGATTCAATGTGAAATGGAAACAAGAAGTATTTCACGTGAAGAAGTAATTGCTGGTATGGAAAAGAACTTAGTCGTGATGGAACAAGCAGTAGAACGTGGTATTCGCGGCGTGAAATCACCAACTGGTTTAACTGGTGGAGATGCTGTAAAAGTTCAAGCGTATATGAAGAGTGGAAAAGGCTTATCTGGAGATACGATTTTGGATGCAGTAAGCAAAGCTGTTGCAACAAATGAAGTAAACGCAGCGATGGGAATTATTTGTGCAACACCAACAGCAGGGTCTGCTGGAACAGTGCCAGGTGTACTATTTGCGCTAAGAGAAAAATTGCAGCCTACACGTGAAGAAATGATTGAATTCTTATTTACAGCAGGAGCTTTCGGTATGGTTGTTGCGAATAACGCTTGTATTTCTGGTGCTGCAGGAGGATGCCAAGCTGAAGTTGGTTCAGCAAGTGGAATGGCGGCTGCAGCTGCAGTTGAGATGGCTGGTGGAACACAAGATCAAGCAGCTACAGCGATGGCAATTTCATTAAAGAACATGCTTGGTTTAGTGTGTGATCCTGTTGCAGGACTTGTAGAAGTACCTTGTGTAAAACGTAATGCAGCAGGAGCTGCAAATGCGATGATTTCAGCAGATTTAGCATTAGCTGGTGTAACGAGTACAATTCCATGTGATGAAGTAATTGAGGCAATGTTTAGAATCGGACAAACGATGCCAGTAGCACTTCGTGAAACAGCGGAAGGTGGACTTGCAGCAACGCCGACTGGTCGTCGCCTGCAAGAAGAGATTTTTGGGAAGAACAATAACTAAGTGTAATTATAGAAAAAGGAGCTCAAATAAACTTGAGCTCCTTTTTTTATTTTTCTTTTGTTAGTTGTTCTAATGTTTTTCCAAGATTATGTGATCGTTCCGTTGCCTGTGTAATACAAGAAATAAGTGCTTGTTGAAATTTATGTTCTTGTAATACTTCAATACCTGCTTCGGTAGTTCCGCCAGGAGAAGTAATTTCCTTTCGCAAAATAGAAGGGTGTTTGTCACTTGCTTTTAGCATTTCAGCAGCACCAATCATCGTTTGAAGAATAAGTGATTTTGCAACATCTTCTTTTAAACCAATTTTTTTTGCAGCTTCTTCCATAGCTTCCACTACGTAATAAATATAAGCAGGTCCACTTCCGGATAATGCAGTGACAGCATGCATATCTTCTTCCTCTACAACAGAGACGAGACCAATCGTTTCAAATAAAGATGTTGCAGTGCGAATATGTTCCGCTGTTGCATGTTTCGAAGGGGAGATAGCGGTAGCTGATTTTAAAATGGCTGCGGATGTATTTGGCATTGCACGAATAATTGGAACGTCTTTTTGAAGTAGTTTTCTAATTGAGTGAGTAGAAACACCTGCTAGTAATGAAATAATAAGCACGTTATTATTTATGTATTCTTTAAAAGGGATAAGCGCCTCTGCAACATCCTTTGGTTTCATTGCTAGAAAAAGAATATTTGCATCAGTAAGTAATTCTTTTTTATTATGAGTACCTTTGACACCGTATTTTTTATGTAGCTCTTGTAATCTTGTCTCGTTAGAACGATTACTTACAGTAATTTGTTCACATTTAACAACATTTGCATGTAACAAGCCACCAATAATAGCTTCAGCAATAGAGCCTGCACCTAGAAAGGAAATGTTTTGAATAGACATGATGTTCCTCCTTTAATTTTGGTTAGAAATTCTTATAAATGTACATACATTCGTTTTTTTATAGGAAACACCTCTTTTTATCTGAAAATAATGACAAATATATATAGAAGTTGTAAACTGAAGAAGTATTCATTTTTGAACCGGAAAGAGACAGGGGGGCTAAGCATGACGGCGATTCACCGAATGGAGATTCCTGTACCATTTGCAGTGGAAACTGTGAATGTGTTTTTAGTTGAGGGGGAGACATTAACATTAATTGATACAGGGACGAATACAGAAGAGGCAAGAAATGCGTTAGAAAGTCAATTAGGTACATTAGGACATACGATAGAAGATATTGAAACAGTAGTCATTACGCATCATCATGCAGATCATTGTGGACTTTTAAATATATTTTCTGAGAAGACGAATATTATTGGACATCCTTGGAATGAGCCTTGGATCACACAAAATCCAGAGTTTTTAAAGCGGTATCATGAATTTTTTAGAGAGACGGCCTTACAGTTTGGTGTGCCAGTAGCATTTTTGAAAGACGAGTCGTTATTGACGACGAGGACACTTAAATATTCTTGTAATAGATCGTTAACGCATACTGTGAGAGAAGGAGATCGTATTAATTCTTTGCCTGGATTTACAGTGCTTGAAACACCAGGTCATGCTTCTACTCATATTTCTTTATATAGAGAATCTGATGGAATATTAATTGGTGGAGATGCTCTCATTAGTCATATTTCTTCGAATCCAATACTAGAACCACCATATGAAGGGCAAACAGAACGGGCACGCCCATTACTACAATATAATCAAACATTACAGCGTTTAAGCGAAATGAATATTTCACGCATTTTATCAGGGCATGGGGAAGATGTTCTAAATGTGAAACAACTTATTGAAACGAGATTACAAAAGCAAGAAACACGTGCTTTTAAAGTACTTGAGTTATTAAAGGAAAAACCAATGACAGCATTTGAAGTATGTGTAAAACTATTTCCGGTATTATATAAAGAACAATTACCACTTACTATTTCAGAAACGGTTGGACAATTGGACTATTTAGCATATAATCAACAAGTGATGATTGATGAGTCATCGCAACAATTGATTTATTATGCAAAGTAGGTGACAGCAATGACAGGACGTTTACAAAATAAAGTAATCGTCATTACAGGTGCTTCTAGTGGGATTGGTGAGCAAGTTGCAATGCAAGTTGCAGCACAGGGAGCGACTCCAGTATTAATGGCTCGAACAGAAGAGAAACTACAAGCGTTAGTAGACAAAATTAAAGAAACTTATAATACGCCTTGCTATTATTATGTATTAGATGTAAGTGATGAGATGGAAGTACAGTCTGTTTTTTCAAAGGTATTACAAGAAGTGGGACGTATTGATATATTAGTAAACAATGCGGGATTTGGTATTTTTAAAACGTTTGAAGATGCGTCAATGGGTGAAGTAAAAGATATGTTCCAAGTAAATGTATTTGGATTAGTAGCATGTACGAAAGCGGTACTACCTTATATGGTAAACAAGAATGAAGGACATATTATTAATATTGCTTCACTTGCTGGAAAAATTGCGACTCCGAAATCGAGTGCTTATGCAGCAACGAAACATGCCGTATTAGGATTTACGAATAGTTTACGCATGGAATTAGCCAATACAGATATTTATGTTACAGCAATTAATCCAGGTCCGATAGATACAAACTTTTTTGAAATAGCGGATCAATCTGGTACATATGTAAAGAATATGGGACGTTACATGTTAAAACCAACATACGTAGCAGAACAAATCGTAAAGTCGATGCACACGAAAAAACGTGAAGTAAACTTACCGAAGTGGATGGGAATTGGCCCGAAACTTTATGCTTTATTCCCAGGTTTATTTGAACGTGTAGCAGGTAAATCATTAAGTAAAAAATAGGAGATTTCCATATGGAAATCTCCTATTTTTTATTGTTTTCCAGTTACATAATCATAAACAATATCCTCAATTTCCTCGTATAAATCAATTTCAATATTTGAATGAGTCACCGTTTGAATATGTTTCACTAGCATTTCCTGATCTTCTTTTGATATTGGACTGCATTGATATTGTTGAAAACTTTTTATAATCATTTTCTCAATTAATTTTTCGTTCATATTTTTCCCCGCCTGTATGTACGTATGTATTGTTTTATTGTACTTGAAGTGAAATAAAAAAACTACTATGCACTATTTTTGTATAAAAATTCGGTTGAGTATATTATTTTTCTAATAAAATTAAGTTTTTTTAGATTTAAAAATTTATAAATATTTAATTGACTCTATAAATATACAATATTATAATCATACTTAATTTAAAGAATCGATATGAGGAGGAACTTATGAAAGTCGCAATTATTGGAGCCACTGGATATGGGGGCATTGAGTTAATTCGTTTATTAGAACAACATCCATATTTTTCGATAGCATCTCTCCATTCTTTTTCACAAGTTGGTGAGTGTATAACAAATGTATATCCGCATCTTCGAAATGTCCTTTTTCATACGTTACAAGAAATTGATGTGGAGACGATAGGAAAAGAAGCAGAAATCGTATTTCTAGCAACCCCAGCAGGAGTATCGGCGGAGTTAACGCCCAAGTTATTAGCAGAAGGTTTAAAAGTAATTGACCTATCTGGAGACTTTCGTATGATAGATCCTTCGTCATATGAACTGTGGTATAAAAGGCCAGCAGCGAAAGAAGAAATTCTTAGAAAAGCAGTGTATGGGTTAAGTGAATGGAAAAGGACTGGGATTCAAAAGGCAAATTTAATTGCAAACCCAGGATGTTTTGCTACAGCCACATTGCTAGCGATAGCGCCGTTAGTACGTAGCGGCATGATTGAAGAAGATTCGATTATTATTGATGCGAAATCAGGGGTATCAGGAGCAGGTAAAACACCAACAACAATGACTCATTTTCCTGAGCTATATGATAACTTGCACATTTATAAAGTGAATGAGCATCAGCACGTTCCAGAGATTGAGCAAATGCTTACAGAATGGAATAGTGAATCACAGCCAATTACATTTAGCACACATTTAATACCGATATCACGAGGAATCATGATTACACTTTATGCAAAAGTAAAACAAAAGATGGAAATAAAGCAAATTCAAAAATTGTATGAAGAAACGTATGAACAATCGCCTTTCATCCGAATTTGTACGCAAGGGAAATTTCCAAGTCCAAAAGAAGTGAGAGGCTCAAATTATTGTGATATTGGCATAGCTTACGATGAAAGAGCTGAAAGAGTTACGGTCGTTTCTGTTATAGACAATATGATGAAAGGCGCGGCTGGGCAAGCGATTCAAAATGCAAACATAATAGCGGGACTAGAAGAGACAACAGGTTTACAACATATGCCGCTTTATCTATAAGGGGGACATGATGATTAAAGTAGCGTCTATTACAAAATTAGAAAATGGTTCAATTGTAACGCCGAAAGGCTTTTCTGCAATTGGTACTGCAAATGGTTTAAAAAAGGAGAAAAAGGATTTAGGTGCCATCGTTTGTGATGTACCTGCATCATGTGCCGCTGTGTATACAACGAATCAAATACAAGCAGCTCCTTTGCAAGTAACGAAGGATAGTATAACGGCAGAAGGGAAGTTACAAGCAATTATCGTTAATAGTGGAAATGCAAATGCTTGTACTGGAATGAAAGGATTACAAGACGCATACGAGATGCGCGCATTAGGGGCGGAACATTTTGGGATGAAAGAAAATTACGTTGCAGTAGCTTCAACAGGTGTAATTGGTGTTCCACTGCCGATGGATATAATCCGAAAGGGAGTTGCAACTCTTATACCAACGAAGGAAGAAAGTGAAGCATATTGTTTTTCTGAAGCAATTTTAACGACGGATCTTATAACGAAAGAAACTTGCTATGAAATGATTATTGATGGGAAGAAAGTGGCGATTGCGGGTGTTGCAAAAGGTTCAGGGATGATTCATCCGAATATGGCAACGATGCTTAGTTTTATTACGACAGATGCTCATATAGAGCATGACGTATTGCAAACAGTGTTATCCCAAATTACGAATCATACATTTAATCAAATTACGGTAGATGGAGATACTTCTACGAATGATATGGTCATCGTTATGGCAAGTGGATTATCAGAAACAAGACCGATAAATATGGAACATACAGATTGGGAAACTTTCGTATGTGCTTTACAGAAGGTATGTGAAGATTTAGCGAAAAAAATTGCGCAAGATGGTGAAGGAGCTAAGAAGTTAATAGAAGTAAATGTGCTAGGAGCTCAAACGAATGGAGAGGCAAAAAAAATTGCAAAGCAAATAGTCGGTTCGAGTCTTGTGAAAACAGCAATACATGGTGAAGACCCAAACTGGGGGCGAATTATTAGCAGTATTGGACAAAGTGAAGTAGCTATTAATCCGAACACAATTGACATTACTCTTCAATCTATATCGGTATTAAAAAATAGTGAGCCTCAAATATTTTCTGAAGAAGAAATGAAAGAGAGATTACAAGAAGATGAAATAGTCATTAATGTGTACTTACACTTAGGTGAAGAGACAGGATCAGCTTGGGGCTGTGACTTAAGCTATGAATATGTGAAAATAAATGCTTGTTATCGTACATAAGGAGAGAGAAAATGAGCGATTATATTGTAGTGAAATGCGGCGGTAGTATGTTGAATCAATTAAATGCTGTGTTTTTTGATTGTATAAAGAAATTGCAACAGAAGTATAAAGTAGTGATTGTTCATGGTGGTGGGCCAGAAATTGATGCCAAATTAAAAGATTGTAACATCAACGTAGAAAAAAGAGATGGATTACGCGTAACACCAAAAGAAGTTATGGATGTTGTTCAAATGGTGCTATGTGGAAGTACGAATAAAAAACTCGTAATGAATTTACAAAAGCATAATTTACTTGCTGTAGGTTGTTCGGGGTGTGACGGTAATTTACTTCAAGTTCAACCTGTCAGCGAGGAGATAGGATATGTGGGAGAAGTAAGTTATGTAGAAACAGCCTTATTAAAAGGATTAATAAATATGGGGTATATTCCTGTTATTGCTCCAATCGGGGTAAATGGTAATGAAATTTATAACATAAATGCGGACAATGCTGCAGCTGGGATTGCGGCCGCGTTAGGGGCAAAAGAGCTTATTTTTATTACGGATGTAGATGGAATATTACATGAAGGGAATTTGGTAAAGGAAACGGATGAATCTGAAATTGCAACTTTTATAGAAACAGGTGTTATTACAGGTGGGATGATTCCGAAAGTACAGGCGGCACTAGCATCATTAAAAATGGGAGTGCAAAAGATAAGTATTGTGAATGGTACAAAAGATTTTACTGAGGTTACGGGAGAGTGTATTGGAACGACGGTAACGAAAGGTGTGAGTATTGCATGACGAGTCATCTTTTTCAAACGTATGGCAGAAGAACTATTGAGTTTGTAAAGGGAACTGGAACGAAAGTTATTGATAATAAAGGTAAGCAATATTTAGATTTTACATCAGGAATTGGCGTATGTAATTTAGGACATTGTCACCCTACTGTTCTCAAAGGTGTACAAGAGCAACTTGATGATATATGGCATATATCTAACCTGTTTACAAACAGCTTACAAGAAGAAGTTGCGTCATTATTAACAGAAAATAGAGCATTAGATTATGTGTTTTTCTGTAATAGTGGGGCAGAGGCAAATGAAGCGGCTTTAAAGTTAGCACGTAAGCATACTGGAAAATCTCTCGTCGTAACATGCCAGCAGTCTTTTCACGGTAGAACATTTGGAACGATGAGTGCAACGGGCCAAGATAAGGTGAAAGAAGGATTTGGTCCATTACTTCCATCTTTTTTACATATCCCTTTTAACGATATTAAAGCATTAGATGAAGTAATGAATGAAGAAGTTGCGGCGGTAATGGTAGAAGTTGTTCAAGGAGAGGGAGGAGTAATACCTGCTGATCTATCTTTTTTGAAAGAGATTGAAACATTATGTAATAAGTTCGGTTCCTTATTTATTATAGACGAAGTACAAACGGGGATAGGAAGAACTGGAACACTATTCGCTTATGAACAAGTGGGAATAGAGCCTGATATCGTTACCGTTGCAAAGGCACTTGGGAATGGGATTCCTGTCGGAGCGATGATTGGCGGGAAAGAGCTCGGAACGTCGTTTACTGCAGGATCACACGGTTCAACTTTTGGCGGGAATTACATCGCGATGGTTGCAGCGAAAGAAGTATTGCAAGTGAGTAAAAAACCATCGTTTTTAAAAGAAGTACAAGAAAAAGGCGAGTACGTATTAGAGAAGTTGCAAGAGGAATTACAGCATGTCGAATGTATTCAAAATATACGTGGTAAGGGGCTTATGATTGGGATTGAGTGTAAGCATGAAGTTGCAAGTTTTATAGAACAACTAGAAAACGAAGGACTTCTCGTATTACAAGCAGGCCCTAATGTTATAAGACTATTACCGCCACTCATTGTCACGAATGAAGAGTTAGAACAGGCAGTATATATAATAAAAAAAGTAGTTTGTACAAAAAACGTATCAATCATATAAGGGGGAAGTTTCATGTCAACTGTACAAGTACCGAAATTAAATACGAAAGATCTTTTAACACTAGAAGAATTAAAGAAAGAAGAAATTATTTCTTTAATTGAGTTCGCTATATATTTAAAAAAGAATAAGCAAGAGCCTTTATTACAAGGCAAAATATTAGGGCTTATTTTTGATAAGCATTCAACTCGTACTCGTGTATCTTTTGAAGCGGGAATGGTACAACTCGGGGGACATGGTATGTTTTTAAGTGGGAAAGAGATGCAAATGGGAAGAGGAGAAACCGTTTCAGATACTGCGAAAGTATTATCGCAGTATATTGACGGGATCATGATACGTACATTCTCACACGCGGATGTAGAAGAGCTTGCAAAAGAATCGAGTATTCCTGTTATTAACGGTTTAACGGATGATCATCATCCTTGTCAAGCATTGGCAGACCTCATGACGATATATGAAGAAACAAATACATTTAAAGGAATAAAATTAGCTTACGTAGGTGACGGAAATAATGTATGTCATTCATTGTTGCTAGCGAGTGCAAAAGTCGGAATGCATATGACTGTTGCAACGCCTGTAGGATATGAACCGAATGAAGAGATTGTAAAAAAAGCGTTAGCGATTGCCAAGGAAACAGGAGCTGAAATTGAAGTTTTGCATGATCCTGAATTAGCGGTGAATGAAGCAGATTTCATTTATACTGACGTTTGGATGAGCATGGGGCAAGAGGGCGAAGAAGAGAAATATTCTTTATTTCAACCTTACCAAATCAATAACGAACTTGTTAAGCATGCGAAACAAACATATCGTTTCTTACACTGTTTACCTGCCCATCGTGAAGAAGAAGTAACAGGCGAAATTATAGATGGACCACAGTCTATCGTATTTGAGCAAGCTGGTAATCGATTGCATGCTCAAAAAGCGTTATTAGTGAGTTTATTTAAAAATGTAGAAGAGCCTTCCTAAAAGGGAGGTTTTTTTATATTAAAATGTCGGATGTATATTTGGTTAACCATTTCGATATCATTTATAATAAAAGAGAAAACTAAATTTGTTTTTCAGAGTGTGTAAGGACATACTACATATAAAAATATAGTTAAAGAGATGATGAGGGTGAAAACAACTAAGAAAACATATTCGTTTTTTCAGCGGATGTGGAGAATATTAAAGTTTCAATATTATAAGTTGCTTCGATCGCCAGAAGGCGCAAAGAAAGTATCGTTAGGGTTTGCTATAGGATTCGGCTTAGAAATGTTAGTCATTTATACGGCATCGCTCGTATATGTAATATTTTATCCAATCGTCAGGTTAGCAAAGGGATCTTTTCCTGCGGCAGTTATTGGCAATATTATTGGGAAAATATCGTTTCTCCCAGTATTTTTATTTCCGCTTGCGTATGCGCTAGGAAAAATGATTTATCCATTTCATGTACAGAAAATTCATCATGAACCATTTACGATATCGGACTTGTTTTCAAGTCACATTTTTACGATATTAAAGAGCTTATTACAAAGTGAAGTGTATGTATTAATTGGAATGACGATTTTAGGAGTTGTGTTTGGTCTCATTTCATATTTCGTTGTGCATTATTTATACGAAAAGAACCGTAAGTTACGCTTGAAGAAAAGGAAGAAACGAGTGAGAGAACCACTTGTACAATTATAAACAATGTCACATTCATTTTCTCCTTTGAATATGTTTAAGAAAAAGGAGGAGAGGATAATGTATTATTATTACGTACCTCAAGTATATCCATATGTAAATTATTATCCGGTTTATGATACGAGTAGACAATACGAATTATATCGGCAACAACAATTACAGCAATTATCACAAATACCACAATTACCACAACAACAGCCTACACAGGAAAAAAAACCATATTTAACAACATGGCCATATTCCAATGTGTACTATGGTAATTATTACGAATCATAAAGCTGCTTCTATTTAGAAGCAGCTTTATACGTTTGTTTTCAAAATTAAATTTTGAATGGTTTGAAGAGAATGAATGAGCTTTTCGCGCTCTTCCTCAGATAATGTTTGGAAATTTTCTTTTAGTTTGTCTAAAATGAATTGCTGATACTGATTTACTAATAATTTCCCTTCAGCTGTTAGAGAAATTAAAATGACCCGTCGATCTTTTTCGCTATAATGACGCTCTATTAGTTCTTCTTGAATAAGTTTGTTTAATAGAGGTGTCATGTTAGGCCGTGAAATCGCTAGCCGCTTGCCGATTTCGGAAACTGCTAATGTGCCGTTTTCATGCAAAAGCAGTAATACTTGTGTATGTGATGGCGGCATATGTCTTTGAGAAGAAAATTCTCCAGGAAGCATAAATTTGCGATAAAAAAGAGGCACTAGCGAAAGAAGATGATCAACAATACGTTCCCACTCGCGTGATTCCATATAAAGGCCCCCTTCCACTATCATTGTAACAAAAAAGACATGTTATAAAAATAGAATTGTTTCATGGTCGCTTTAATATTTGTAGGATAACACTTGCTTTGTAAATGTATTGGCAATAATTGCATAGCCGTTATCATTTGGGTGTACTTGGTCAAATAATAACTCTTTTTTATCATTCGATATTAATTTGCGAATTGGTAAAACGATAGATGGTTGATTTGCTTTGGAAATGGAATAAACAGATTCATTCCAGCCATCTAAAAACATATCTGCATAACTTGCGATGGAGTCATCGAGTTGTAACGGGTTATAGAGTTCTGAGAGAATGAGTAAAGCATCCGGATTTTGATCTCGAACTGTCTTTACAATACTTTTTATATCCGCTTCAAAATGGGCTTTTTCTTTATTTAACATTTTTATACCATCTATAACACCGACATCACGATTTAAACGAAATAAATTATTTCCTCCAATATTAATTGTAATTATATTTGCTGCTCTAATTTTTTGCTTTACATCTTCTGATTGAACTTTTTTAGCGAGACGATCTGTTGTAAGACCGTTTATCCCAAGGTTTTCTACAGTAATTGGTTTATGAATTTGTGCTTCTATTTGTTTAGAGGCTAATTCAGCAAATCCACCTTGTGTTGATCCATATCCTTTAGCGAGCGAATCACCTAGTACGAGATGATAAAAGGAATCGTTTGTTTGCTTATCAATCCAACTTGGAGTAGATGTTTTTTCTGTTTTTTCTTCGGGTTCATTTTGTTTTGTCTCGTCGTTCTTTTCAAAATAAGAATAAGAAATGATCAGAAGGAGGAGACAAACAATTGTTAAGATGACTTTTTTCATAAATTCATCCTCCTTGTAATTGGTAATTGTATCATATTCAGCAGTATTAGCAATGTAAGGGCATATTATATGTTTATGAAAAGTTTATAATAACTTTACAGAAAATTTGTTGAAGTTTGTCAAAAAATATTGACGATAGGAAAGAACTTTATATATGATAATGTCAGATAAGGTGAAATTTTAATTAGTGGGAGCTTTATTTCCTATTAATTGTTAGTCTTCATCAATCGAGCGTTTAAGGGGACTACTCGTTAGCGCAGGGTGAAATGAAAATTGTGTCTCTAATAGAAGAAAAAAGGTATGTGGTTAGAGACAGATAGGGATTCATTTCATTATTTCTGGTAATTGTATAAGGGGGATTTTTTGTGAAAAAGTCAAAAAAAATGCTAGCTGGAGCAACTCTTGCGATTGGTGTTATAGCACCGCAAGTAATGCCAGCAACAGCTCATGCAGATGAGAACACTGGGGAGAGTACAGTTAACTTACGAATTCTGGAAACATCAGATATTCACGTTAACTTAATGAATTACGATTATTATCAAACGAAAACAGATAATAAAGTAGGTCTCGTACAAACGGCAACACTCGTTAATAAAGCACGTGAAGAAGTGAAGAACTCTGTCCTATTTGATGATGGGGATGCATTACAAGGGACACCACTTGGAGATTATGTAGCAAATAAAATAAAAGATCCGAAGAATCCTGTGGATCCTAGTTATACACATCCATTATATCGTGTAATGAATTTAATGAAGTATGACGTCATCTCTCTTGGGAATCATGAATTTAACTACGGTTTAGAGTATTTAAAAAAAGTGATTAAAAAAACGGATTTCCCGGTTATTAACTCGAATGTCTATATAGATGACCATGATGGTAATGATGAGAATGACAAGCATTACTTTGATAAACCATATCATATTTTAGAGAAAGAAGTAGTGGATGAAGCAGGCCAAAAACAAATAGTGAAAATTGGTGTAATGGGATTTGTTCCACCACAAATTATGAATTGGGATAAAGCGAATTTAGAAGGACAAGTTAAAGCGAAAGATATAGTTGAAACAGCGAAGAAAATGGTACCAAAAATGAAAGCAGAAGGTGCAGATGTTATCGTTGCACTAGCTCATTCCGGTGTTGATAAAAGTGGATACAACGTTGGTATGGAAAACGCGTCGTATTATTTAACAGAGGTTCCTGACGTAGATGCAGTATTAATGGGACATTCACATACTGAAGTGCAGGATATATTTAATGGTGTTCCAGTTGTAATGCCTGGCGTTTTTGGCAGTAACTTAGGTATTATTGATATGCAATTGAAAAAGGTAAACGGAAAATGGGAAGTACAAAAAAAGGATCAACCTAAGCCAGCACTTCGTAAGATTGCTGATAGTAAAGGTAATCCGTTAGTACAGTCGGATCAAAAATTAGTTAATGAAATTAAAGATGAACATGAAAAGACAATCGAATATGTAAATACACCTGTAGGTACAACGAAAGCACCAATTAATAGTTATTTTTCATTAGTACAAGATGATCCTTCTGTACAAATTGTGACAAATGCGCAAAAATGGTATGTAGAACAAGAACTTAAAAAACCAGAATACGAAAAGATTAAAGATATTCCGGTTTTATCTGCAGGTGCACCATTTAAAGCAGGTGGCCGAAACGGTGCAACATATTATACGGATATTCCAGCTGGAACGTTAGCGATTAAAAACGTTGCAGATTTATACGTATATCCAAATACGTTATATGCTGTAAAAGTAAATGGGGCACAAGTGAAAGAATGGCTTGAAATGTCTGCAGGTCAGTTTAATAAAATTGATCCAAAGAAAACAGAAGAACAGCCGTTAGTAAATATAGGCTATCCTACATATAACTTTGATATTATAGATGGTTTAAAATATGAAATTGATGTAACACAACCGGCGAAATACGATAAAGATGGAAAAGTTGTAAATGCAAATACGAATCGTATTGTAAATATGACATATGAAGGTAAGCCAGTAGCTGATGATCAAGAGTTTATCGTCGCTACAAATAACTATCGTGGAAGTAGTCAAACGTTCCCGGGTGTAAGTAAAGGGGAAGTTGTATACCAATCACAAGATGAAACACGTCAAATCATTGTGAAGTATATGCAAAAAATAAAAGATATTGATCCAGTAGCTGATCAAAATTGGACGTTTAAACCGATTGTTGCAGATAAATTAAATACAACATTTGATTCTTCACCAAATGCACAAAAGTATATAAAGAAAGATGGGAACATATCATATGTTGGACCATCTGAAAATGAATTTGCTAAATATGCAATTGATATAACGAAGAAGAACGATGGTGGAGGAAACCCAACAATACCACCAAAAGGTGATGGAGAAAACCCAACGACACCACCGAAAGGTGATGGAGAGAACCCAACAACACCGCCAACAGGTAATGGAGAAAACCCAACACCACCAACAGAAGAAGGTAATAATGGTAATGAACCAAAACAAGATGGAAACAATACTGGATCTGGACAAACTACAACAGATGATCAAAATACAAAAGAAACAACAACTGTAAGTGAAAATAAAGAAGCGGAAAAAGATGAACGTGATTTACCGAAAACAGGTGCAAGTATTGCTTCTACAATTGGAGCTGGTCTTGCGTTTGTTGGAGCGGGATTACTTCTGTTATTTAGAAGAAAGAAAGCGAATAGATAGTCGAGAAATATAAAAAGGATTACCGATTTGGTAATCCTTTTTATATATTATGAAACTGGTACTGCTTTTTCTTTTTTCCATGAAAGACCGAATCCAGTAAAGCCGACGATAATGGTTACGACTGGACATGCTAAACAGAAGATTGCGTATGGCAGGTAATCGAATGTTGGAACGCTAAGAACGTTTGTTAAGAATACGCCACTTACACCCCATGGTACGAGTGGATTAATTACTGTACCAGCATCTTCTAATACTCGTGATAAATTACGACGTTCTAAACCGACTTCATCGTATTTATTAGCAAATGCTTGTCCTGTTAAAACGATGGATAAGTACTGCTCACCAAGTAAGAAGTTTACACCAATTGCAGTTGAAGCAGTAGAAATAATTAAGCGTGTACTAGTTTTTACGAAGCTAGAGATGATATTCATTAGCTGCGTGATAATACCCATTCCTTGTAATAATCCTCCCATACAAAGAGCTAGGAAAATAAGAGCAATTGACATCATCATACTTTGCAGGCCACCGCGAGATAATAAGCTATCAATATCTTTGATACCAGTTTTAGAAACGTAACCGTCTTGCATAATTTTAATTAAATCAGCTAAAGAAGTGCTAGGTTTAAAAATAAAGAGAATAATAATTCCTACCACAATTCCTGCAAGTAATGTTGGAACTGCGGGTACCTTTTTAAATGCGAATAGGAACAGTAATAAAATAGGAATCAGTGTAACGATAGAAATCGTTGCATTTTTTTCTAGTGTGTTAATAAATGCTGAGAAATCAACGTTTCCACCAGATCCGCTTCCTAAAATGAAAAATGCGATAAAAGCAATAATGAAAGCTGGAACTGTTGTCCAAAGCATGTTACGAATATGTTCAAATAAATCTACACCCGTTACAGCAGGCGCTAAGTTTGTTGTATCAGATAAAGGAGACATTTTATCTCCGAAGAATGCACCAGAAATAATTGCACCAGCAATAAGAGCTGGATCGTATCCAAGGGCAGTACCCATTCCCATAAAAGCAAGTCCTACAGTTGCAGCAGTTGTAAAAGCACTACCGATACTCGTTCCAACAATTGCACAAACAACAAAAACAGTTGGAACGAAAATTTTTGGAGATACAAGTTGGAAGCCGTATACCATTAAAGTTGGAATAGTTCCAGCTGCGATCCAAACGCTAATTAATACGCCTACAAGTAAGAAAATAAATATAGATGGAATACCAGCTGAAATACTACTGATCATCCCTTTCTCCATAGTAGACCAAGAGATTTTCTTCAGGAATCCAAATGCTAATAAAAGAACGATACCAAATAAAATTGGGATGTGTGGTGAAACTTCCAATTGAATAACACTAAAACCAATACAGAAAAAGATAAAAATTGTTAAAAGAACAGACTCAATTTTTGAAACCATTGTTTTCCCCTCCTAAGTAATGTAAAATAGCTCTTTTTTATATAAAATTCGCCAATATTGTATATTTCCTTCTAAAATTTAGAATTTCGTGACAAATTACCGGTAATTGTTGGTCCTTCTATATGATACGGAAATGATTGGATAAAAAAACGTCCCTGCATATAATTATGCAGGGACGAAGAAATCGCGGTACCACCCTAGCTTGTGAAATGAATGTATCACAAAATAAAGGGTCATATGATATGCGCTTATAAAATAAAAAACGCCCCTGCAATATATGCAGGGACGAAAAATTCGCGGTACCACCCTAAATTGTGAAACAGTGTCGTTTCACCACTCTTTAGACATAACGGTCTATAACCGTCTTTCACTACTCCTCACGTTTCGTAAAAGAAGCTCCAGGGGGTAATTCATAATTCGCTCTGTACTGGTTCGCACCGACCACCAGCTCTCTGAAATCAGAAATCGAAATACTACTAAATCCTATCAACGCCGATTCATATGATGTTAGTTAAATTTTTATCATATTTTCATCTTACATGTCAATAAAAATATTAAATATTTTTTAGGGAAATAAAGGAGAATTGTTTTTAACGCTGTAAAAATGTACGTTATAATGAATTTGAAAGGGGGAGGAAAGAGTGAAGAAAAAAATAATTCTTTTTACCACTTTATTAGTTATTGGAGGAAGTGCTGGAATTTACACAGCTTTTGCGGCTGAATCAGAGCAGTTGAAACAAAAGCAAATACAACAGTCAGAAGTGAAGAAAGTAAAAGAAATAGAAGAGAAGAAATCAATGGAAAAAGCAGCAGAAAAACTAGGAGTTTCTACTGAGGGGAAAACAAAAGAAGAGGTTACGAAAGAAGTAAATACCGCTAGGTTTGAGAAGCGTCATGATTTATTAATTGAGCACGCTAAGCAACTTGGAATTGATACAGAGGGGAAAAAAGATGAAGAAATTATTTTAGAAATTGGAAAGATACAGCATGGAAAGTAGAACAACTTATCGTATGATAAGTTGTTCTTTTTTAAGAACTATTTGATTTTAAAATAATTGACAGTCATTCGGATTTAATGTTAACTATATTTATAAACAAGTTAACATTAGGGGTGACAGTTGTGACAATAAATAGTAGAACAATTGAAAAATCATCTTATACATATGAAGAATTAGCAGAGAAAAATAAAGCTTACGTATGGCACCCATTTACACAAATGAAAGATTATTTAGAAGAAGATCCTGTCATTATTGAACGTGGAGAGGGAAGAAAACTATACGATGTAAATGGTAATGAATATTGGGATGGTGTTTCATCTATATGGTTAAATGTTCACGGACATCAAGTACCGGAATTAGATGCAGCAATTCGTGAGCAATTAAATAAAATTGCTCATTCTACTATGTTAGGACTTGCTAACGTTCCATCTATTTTATTAGCAGAAAAAATTATTGAGGTTGTACCAGATGGATTGAAGAAGGTATTCTATTCTGATTCAGGTTCTACCGCTGTTGAAATTGCAATTAAGATGGCTTTCCAATATTGGCAGCATAAAGGGAAACCAAAGAAACAAAGATTTGTTACATTAAAAGAAGCATATCACGGTGATACAATTGGAGCTGTTTCAGTAGGGGCAATAGACTTGTTTCACCAAGTGTATAGTTCGCTCTTATTTGATGCGATTAAAATGCCGTATCCATATACATATCGTTCTCCTTACGGAAATAATAAGGAGGAAATTGTAAAAAGCCATTTAGAAGAAATGGAAGAATTGTTGAAAGAAAAGCATGAAGAAGTAGCTGCCATCATTGTAGAGCCATTAATGCAAGGTGCTGGCGGAATGATTACAATGCCAAAAGGATATTTAAAAGGACTGCGCGATTTATGTACAAAGTACAATGTATTATTTATTACAGATGAGGTAGCGACTGGATTTGGGCGTACAGGGAAAATGTTTGCGTGTGAACATGAAAATGTGACGCCAGACATTTTAACTGCTGGGAAAGGTTTAACAGGTGGATATTTACCAATTGCAGTTACGGTAACGACAGATGAAATATATAATGCCTTCTTAGGAGAATATGAAGAACAAAAAACATTTTTCCATGGACATAGCTACACAGGTAATCCGTTAGGGTGTGCCGTAGCAATCGCGAATCTAGAACTATATGAAAAAACAAATTTAATAGAAGAAGTGGCACGTAAAACGGATTATGTGACAGCGCAATTAGAAAAGCTCTTTGCCTATAAACATGTAGGTGATATTCGTCAGTGCGGATTAATGGTTGGTATTGAGCTTGTGAAGAATAAGGAAACGAAAGAAGCGTTTGACTGGACAGAAAGAGTCGGTGTTCAAGTATGTAAACGCTCAAGAGAGCTGGGTATGATTTTACGACCGCTAGGTAACACGATTGTATTTATGCCACCACTTGCTTCTACTTTTGAAGAGATTGATGATATGTTACGCATTTTATATAAGGCAATCTCAGATGTTACGGAGGGAGAATAATGAGTGGTTTTTTCATAACAGCAACTGATACTGAAGTTGGAAAAACAGTAGTTGCAGGTGCTATAGCAGGTGTATTTAGAGAATTAGGATATAACGTAGGGGTATATAAACCGTTACAAAGTGGGCATGTTGCATCAAACCCTGAGGGAGATGCGGCAAGGTTAAAAGTACTATCAGGTGTACCGACACAAGAAAATGAAATTTGCCCTTATTCTATTGAAGAACCACTTGCTCCGAGACTTGCCATGAAAAGAGTTGGAAGAGTAGTAAAGTTAAAAGAAATTACTGATTACTATAATGAACTATTAAAAGAGTTTAATAGCTTATTTGTAGAAGGAGCAGGTGGGCTTGCTGTCCCATATACAGAAGATGCTTTAGTAATAGATTTTGCAACAGAATTACAGTTGCCTCTTATTGTAGTAGCTCGTCCTACATTAGGAACAGTAAATCATACAGTGTTAACGATTGCTTACGCAAAGGCGCATGGCTTAACCGTAGCGGGTGTCATTTTATCAGGTTGCAAAGAATGTGAAATGGAAAGAGTGCAAGAAAATAAAGAGATGATTGAAGAGCTGAGCGGGGTACCAGTTTTAGGATTATTACCATTCTTTGAAGGTGAGTTTACGAAAGAAGAAGTATTAGAATCTGCAAAAGAACATATTATGATTTCAAAATTAGAGGAGTTTATCCAAAATGAATCAAACGTGGCGGGCGCACCTTCAATCTAAATTACAACAATTACATGAGCAAGGGCAGTATCGAAATTTATATGTAACAGAGAAGGCAGAAGAGACTTGGCTTATTCGAGATAAAAAAAGGATGTTAAATTTAGCGTCAAATAATTATTTAGGGTTAGCTGGAGATGAAAGGTTAAAAGAAGCTGCTATTGCCTGTACAAAAAGATGTGGAACTGGAGCGACTGCCTCTCGTCTCGTTGTAGGAAATCATCCATTATATGAAGAGGTTGAGAGAAGCATATGTGACTGGAAAGGTACTGAAAGAGCTTTAATTGTAAATAGTGGGTATACGGCAAATATAGGTGCCATATCTTCTTTAGCCTCTCGGCACGATATTGTTTTTAGTGATAAGTTAAATCACGCAAGTATTGTTGATGGAATCATATTAAGCGGGGCAGAGCATAAAAGGTATCGTCATAATGATTTGGATCATTTAGAGAAGCTGTTGAAAACAGCGTCACCTGAAAAGCGGAAATTAATCGTAACTGATACCATTTTTAGTATGGATGGTGATACTGCTTATTTGAGAGATTTAGTACAGCTGAAAGAGAAATACGGGGCAATCATTATAGTCGATGAAGCACATGCGAGTGGAATATATGGAATCGGCGGAGCTGGGTTATCTCATATAGAAAAAAATCTTGCTCAAAAAATTGATATACATATGGGGACGTTTAGCAAGGCTTTAGGGTGTTATGGTGCGTATTTGACAGGTGATGAAATTTATATAGAATATTTACAAAATATGATGAGAAGCTTTATTTTTACTACAGCTTTACCACCAAGTACGTTAGGAGCAGTGCAAAAAGCAATTGAAATTGTAAAAGAAGATAACGAAAGAAGAGAGAACCTTATAGCAAACGGAGAATACTTCAGAACTAAATTAAGGGATGCTGGTTTTGATATTGGGAATAGTTCAACTCATATTGTACCGATTGTAGTCAGTTCAAATGAACATGCTTTACGATTTAGTAAAAGGTTGCAAGAGGCAGGGATTGCGGCTATTGCAATTCGTCCGCCAACTGTGCCGGTTCATAGTTCTCGAATTCGCTTTGCAGTTACATCGCAACATACAATAGCTGATTTAAAATGGGCTATTGACCGAATTATTCACATTGCGAAAGAAGAGGAGATTTTCGTATGAACGAGCTAAAGATTATTTTTATCCCCGGATGGGGAATGGAAGAGAATATTTGGGATTTAGTAATTCCGTATTTTAAAGGATATCCTGTTCAATGCATAGATTGGCGTAATGTGAACGAACGAAGTGAATTTGTGGACCGAATTATAGATGTAGCGCATAACGACAACGTAATTTTAGTTGGTTGGTCACTAGGAGCGTTAGCAGCAGTTGAAGCTTATAAAAAGATTAAGGCAAAAGGCATCGTATTAATTGGTGGTACTGCTAAATTTACAAATACGAGCGATTACAGTAACGGATGGAATGCTTTGCATGTAGAACGGCTGAAAAGGAATTTGGCGAGAAGGAAAGAAGATACGCTCAAACGGTTTTATGAAAATATGTTTACGAAAGATGAGTTAAAAGAGAATAAAAACTTTGAAGACATTGTAGACCGTTTTAAAGGTGATTCTATTCAGTCTTTACAACTAGGTTTGGATTATTTAATAGAAACAGATATGAGAGAAGAACTAAAAGAAATTAAAGTACCTATACTACTTATTCACGGAGAACAGGATGTAATATGCCCATTGTCTGCGGCACGTAGTATGACGGAGAATAGCAGCAGCGAGCTGAAAGTAGTAAGTGATGCAGGGCATGCGTTATGTGTAACGAATTTTGAATATTGCGCAAATGAGATAATTCAATTTGTAGAGGGGATACGACATGATCAACAAAACGTTACTACAAAAACGGTTTAATGGGGCAGCCGTATCTTACGATCGATATGCAAATGTACAAAAAAAGATGGCACATTCATTACTTTCAATCTTAAAGGAACGATATAGTGAAACGGCATCAATACGTATTTTAGAACTGGGGTGCGGGACGGGGTATGTAACAGAGCAATTATCAAAGTTATTTCCGAAAGCACATATTACAGCAGTTGATTTTGCTGAAAGTATGATTGCAATTGCGCAAACTAGACAAAATGTAAAAAATGTAACGTTTCACTGTGAAGATATTGAGCGATTACGATTAGAAGAATCATATGATGTCATTATTTCAAATGCTACATTTCAATGGTTAAATAATTTACAACAAGTGTTAAGAAATTTATTTCAACATTTGTCTATAGATGGGATATTACTCTTTTCAACGTTTGGACATGAAACATTTCAAGAATTGCATGCTTCGTTCCAACGTGCGAAAGAAGAAAGAAATATAAAAAATGAAACATCGATTGGTCAACGTTTTTATTCGAAAGATCAGTTGCTTCATATATGCAAGATAGAAACAGGGGATGTGCATGTTTCTGAAACATGTTACATAGAGAGTTTTACAGAAGTTAAGGAATTTCTACATTCTATTCGAAAAGTAGGAGCGACTAATAGCAATGAAGGATCATATTGTCAAAGTCCCTCACTCTTTCGTGCGATGCTACGCATATACGAAAGAGACTTCACGGGAAATGAAGGGATAATGGCAACGTATCATGCTTTATTTATACATATAACAAAAGAGGGGAAGAGATGAAATGAAACAAGTACAAACAAAAAGGGATTGGAAAAAACTTGCATACGACGTAGTGGAAGAGAAGATGATTACGAAAGAAGATGCAATAGCGATATTAGAAGCTGATGATACAGAAGTTTTAGAAATTATGAATGCGGCTTACATTATTCGCCATCATCACTTTGGTAAGAAAGTAAAATTGAATATGATTATTAATACGAAATCTGGATTATGTCCTGAAGATTGTGGATATTGCTCACAGTCTATTATTTCAGAAGCACCGATTGATAAATATGCATGGTTAACGCAGGAGAAGATTGTAGAAGGGGCACATGAAGCAATACGCCGTAAAGCAGGTACATATTGTATTGTAGCGTCTGGTCGTCGTCCGACGGATAAAGAGGTAAATCACGTAATTGGTGCAGTTAAGGAAATTCGTGAAACGACAGACTTGAAGATTTGTTGTTGTTTAGGTTTCTTAAATGAAGATCAAGCAGGACGTTTAGCGGAAGCGGGCGTGCATCGTTATAACCACAACTTAAATACACATGAAAATAATTACGATAGTATTTGTTCAACTCATACGTATGATGATCGTGTTGATACAGTTCAAAAAGCGAAACAAGCGGGCATTTCCCCATGCTCTGGAGCGATTTTTGGCATGGGAGAAACAATTGAAGAGCGTGCTGAAATTGCATTTGAATTACAACGTATAGATGCAGATTCTATCCCTTGTAATTTCCTTGTTGCTGTAAAGGGAACACCTCTTGAAGGGCAAAAAGAGTTAACGCCAGTAGAATGTTTAAAAGTACTGGCAATGATGCGTTTTGTAAACCCGACAAAAGAAATTCGTATTTCAGGAGGACGTGAAATCAATTTACGTTCTGTACAGCCAATCGGTTTATTTGCAGCAAATTCTATTTTTGTCGGGGACTACTTAACGACAGCTGGACAAGAGCCGACTGCAGACTGGGGTATGATTGCAGATTTAGGATTTGAGATTGAAGAGTGTGCATTATAAGATAGATGAAAAAGCAAACTTGTAAAAGGGTTTGCTTTTTTTGTAAATAAAATGTAATAAATAGTTGTGAACGCCTGTTACTATTGGTTTTTGAACGAAAAAAAGAATTTTTGTGGACGAATTTTCCAAGCCCTAGTTGTACATAGTAAATATGTAATTTATATTGGGTTGGAGGATTTTACATGTACAAATACATATTAGCGATTATGACTTGTTTAATTTTAATAAAAGCAATAAGTTCTGATCCAGTTAAGGCTGCTGAAAATCCTGAACAAAAAGAGATGCAACAAAGAATCGAACAACACTTTCGAACGAAAGCTGAACATTTTGGATTGAAAACGGAAGGAAAAGATTTAAAGGAAGTTAGAAAAGAAATTACTATTATAGAAGAAGCGAAAAAAAGAGAGAATGTATGGAGAACAGCACAAGCTCTTCATATAAAAACAGAAGGAAAAACGATGAATGAATTAATAAAAGATGTACAAAAAAAGGTGAAAAAATAAAAAGAGGCCGAAGCCTCTTTTTTTATGCCCATTGTTTTGATAAGTGAGCCATTTCAATTGCAGCAACAGCTGATTCATATCCTTTATTACCAGCTTTCGTACCTGCGCGTTCAATCGCTTGTTCAATTGTTTCTGTCGTTAATACGCCGAAAATAACTGGGATGTCCATTTGTAGTGATAAAGACGCAACGCCTTTTGCTACTTCATTACAAACGTAATCGTAGTGAGTTGTAGCACCTCGGATTACAGTACCTAATGTAATAACAGCATCATACTTTCCGCTACTAGCCATCTTTTTAGCGATTAAAGGAATTTCAAATGCACCAGGAACCCAAGCAACATCAATATCATTTTCTTCTACACCGTGACGCTTTAATCCGTCTAAAGCGCCGCCAAGTAACTTACTTGTAATAAATTCGTTAAAACGTCCAACAACAACTCCAACTTTTAATCCTGTACCAACTAAATGACCTTCGAATACCATAATAAATCTCTCCTTTAATTATAAGTTTAGTAAGTGTCCTAATTTGTTTACTTTCGTTTGTAAATACGATTTATTCTCTTCTTTTGCTGGCATTTGCAACGGTACACGCTCGACTACTTCTAAATCGTAACCTTGTAAGCCAGCAATTTTTCTTGGGTTATTCGTTAATAATCGTAAACTTTGTAAACCTAAATCTTTTAATATTTGTGCTCCGATACCGTAATCACGAAGATCAGCAGGGAAGCCGAGTTTTTCATTTGCTTCTACAGTATCGAATCCTTCTTCTTGCAATTTATAAGCACGAAGCTTATTAAGAAGCCCAATGCCTCTTCCTTCTTGTCTCATATAAAGAAGAACACCTTTTCCTTCACGCTCAATTTGAGCAAGTGCTGCATGGAGTTGTGGTCCGCAATCGCAGCGATGTGAACCGAATACATCTCCTGTTAAGCATTCAGAATGAACACGCACAAGTACCGGTTCACCTATTGAAATATCACCTTTTACAAGTGCGATATGTTCTTTCGTATCTAATGAGTTAGAATAGCCAATTGCGTGGAAAGTACCGAAATCTGTAGGTAATGTAATTTCCACCTCTCTCGTCACAAGTGTTTCATGATGGCGGCGGTAAGCAATTAAATCTTCTATTGTAATCATTTTTATATCAAATTGTTTTGCGCATTCTATTAAATCAGGTACACGTGCCATCGTGCCGTCCTCATTTATAATCTCGCAAATAACTCCAGCTGGTTCGGCACCGCATAGCTTCGCTAAATCAACAGCAGCTTCTGTATGACCTGCACGACGCAGGACACCGCCTTCTTTCGCAATTAATGGAAAGATATGTCCAGGTCGATTGAAATCAGCACCTTTTGATGCGGGGTTTAACAATTCTTGTATCGTAGTTGCACGTTCGTGAGCGCTAATCCCTGTTGTTGTAGAGACATGGTCAATGCTCACTGTAAACGCAGTATGATGTGAATCTGTATTATGAGATACCATTGGTTCTAATTGTAGACGTTCTGCGTACCCTGCTGTAATCGGTACACAAACGAGACCACGGCCATGTGTAATCATAAAATTAATTGTTTCTGGTGTAATGTACTCTGCTAAAGCAATAAAATCGCCTTCATTTTCTCGGTTTTCATCATCACATACGATAACGACTTTACCTTTTTTTAAATCTTCTAGAGCTTCTTCAATACGATGAAACATTATGCTTCCCCCTTATAGAAATCCGTTTTCTTGTAAAAAGCTTTCGGTCATTGAACCTACTCGTTTTGTAGGTTTAGTAATAAAGCGTTCAATATATTTACCAATCATGTCACACTCAATGTTTACGATATCTCCGGCATTTTTTGCTCCAATGACAGATTCGCTTACTGTGTGCGGGATGAGTGAAATCGTTATGGAAGATTCGTCTATATCAAATATCGTTAAACTCGTTCCATCAACAGCAATGGACCCTTTCTGCAAACAATAGCGCAGTAGTTCATCAGAAATTGCTATTTTGTAATAGACGGCATTGTAATGTTGTTTTTTATTTAAAATCGTTCCGATTCCATCAATATGTCCTGAAACGAAATGTCCACCGAATCGTCCGTTTGCAGCCATTGCTCGCTCTAAATTTACTTTAGAGTGCGGTTTAAGCATGCGAAGTGATGTCGACTGCATCGTTTCAGGCATTGCATCAACTGTAAATGAAGTAGTTGTAAAGCTTGTTACAGTTAAGCAAATACCGTTAACCGCGATACTATCACCTAAGTGAACATCTGATAAAATTTTCTTTGCATGAATCGTTAATTTCATCGCTTCTCCGCTTTGTTGCATGTTTGCTATCGTTCCTAATTCTTCTACAATTCCTGTAAACATTTCGTCACCTCGTTTCGGGCATTCGCAACGATTTTTATATCATCACCAATTTGTTTCATCTCTTGAATTTTCAAGGAAAGCGCATTTTGTAATTTTGAAAAACCATTTCCTCCAAATAAAGTAGGAGCATCTTTCCCACCAATTAATTTCGGGCTTATATAGGTTACAATTTCATTAAAATTGTTTGTTTTTAAGAAACTTGCATGAATCGATTGGCCACCTTCAACGAATAGAGAAAGAATTTGTTTCTCTCCAAGAAAGGAAAGAAGGTCCTCGATTTCTATATGTTTCGTTTCCATTTGGAATATAGCTATATTTTTAGATTCATAAGAAGATATCTTCTCTTCCTTTACATCCTTACCGACAATAATCCATGTCGGTGCTAAACCATCTGTTATAACATGAGAAGATGGTGGCGTTCGTAAATGGGTATCTAAAACAACGCGAATAGGATGTTTCCCACCATTTGGAATTCTTGTTGTTAAATGAGGATTATCAGCTATAACTGTATTCACTCCAACAAGAATTGCATCATGTGTATGGCGATATTGGTGAACATCAGCACGTGCTTCTTCACCTGTAATCCACTTACTTTCACCAGTTACAGTTGCTGTTTTTCCATCTAAGCTCATCGCTGTTTTGATTGTTACAAAAGGGCGCTTCGTTTTCATGTAGTGAAAAAAGTAGCGATTTAATAAAACTGCTTCTGCTTCAAGAACACCGGTCGTTACTCCAATTCTAGCTTCCTCTAATCTTCTTTTTCCGTTACCAGAAACGAGCGGATTACAATCGAGAGTAGCAATTACAACACGCTTAACTCCTTTTTCGATGAGCAATTCACAACAAGGTGGTGTTTTTCCAAAGTGGCTACACGGTTCCAGTGTTACATAAACGGTAGCGTCTTTGGCGTTCTGACCAGCCATTTGAAGGGCATGAACTTCAGCGTGTTCTTCACCAGCCCGTAAATGAGCCCCCATACCAACGATGTTTCCATCTTTTACAACAACAGCACCAACCATAGGATTTGGACTTGTTTGTCCTGATGTTCCTTCTGCTAACTGCAGGGCAATCCTCATATATTCTTGATCTGTCATTTTCTTCACCTCTCCTAAAAAAATCAAAAAACCCCAAGGATTTAATATCCTTGGGGTTTGGGAGACGTGATTTCTAGAAATATAGTTTGAATACGAAAGCATAGGAAAGAAACCTAACGATAATTGATATTTCTGCATAAGGAAAAAACCTAGCAAAATATCGAATTTTTAAACGCTAGTTGTCTCTTTTTATTTCAGTATAAAAAATAAGTATAGAAAATTAAACATATATAAAGAATCAAAATGAATCTTTAAAAATATGCATACTGAAATAAAAGTGTATTCACTATATAAAAAACTAGAAACATATCCTTCTCCCATCCAGACTATACTGTCGGCCCTAGAGTTTCACTAGATCCACCGTTTTCGAGTTGAAAACGGGTCACGGACTTAGAAGTTTTCACTTCATCACCGCCGGTTGGGAATTTCACCCGACCCCGAAGGATGCTGTTTGCTCAAATTATAGCACAAAAAAAATAAAAGGCTAGTAAAAAATATTCGAATGTGAAGAATTGTGTGAAAATATATGCAGGCTGGAATGGAAATAAAAGTATTAGAAATGTTGTAAGGAGAAGGGATATAACGGAGTTGCTAAAAAGAAAAAACATGCACAAAAAAATGTGCATGTCACATGTAAAATTATTCTGCCTCTGGTGCTCTAACAACAGACTCGAATTTACCTTTATGCGAAGCGTCGCAATAAGGCATATTTTTTGATAAACCACAACGGCATAAAGAAAATGCCGGTTTTGCTGGGAATACATTCCCTTGTGAGTCGACTAATTCCACGTCCCCTGTAACGCGAAAAGAGCCATTATCATTTACTTTAATTTGTACTTTTGCCAACGTTATCCCTCCTTCCCAAACGCTTAATTTCATCATATAATCAAGGGAAGTGCTTGGCAATATAAAGTGAAACTTTAATTAGTGGGGGAGGCATCCACCACTAATTATTATTTGAACCAATCGGGCTTTTAGGGGCAGTTAATCTCCCGCCTAACTTCTTTGTTTCAGCCGAATTTTGAGGTGGGAGTTTTACTGCCCGCAAATAGCGGGGAAAAAAGAGCACTTTGTTTGAGAAAGAAGAGAGTGTTATAATAGTTTTCATAACTGACTAGAGTAAGGTGACGAGAGATGGATAAACAATTACATACATTACGAAACATTGCAAATGAGCGCACGTGGGCATCATTTTTGAATGATAATCATCCATATAGTTTGTTACATTGGTCCATTGCAGGTGTAGGGCAAGAGGTAAAGGATGTTTGGTTACTTCAAGATGAAGTAACATTTCAAACGACAGAATTTCCAACGTTAGATGATGCAATGCAATGGATTTCTGAAAATATGGAACAAGTTACAGACGTTTTAGCGCAATAAAAAAACAGGCTTATGCAAGCCTGTTTTTTGTTTCTTTCACATATGTGTTTAAAAATTGATCGATGGCTGCTTCGTACTCTTCTTTATTTTCGTTATAAGAGCAAGCGTGTGCACCGTGTTCTGCAATATAAAGTTGCTTATTATTTTCTTTCGCTTCATATAACGCTTTTGTCATATCAGCTAAAATATAGTCGTCATCTTTACTATGAATAAAGAGAACGGGATTGTTAATGTTTTTTATACAGTCGATTGGTGAAACTTCACGAATTGTATAACCGTCACGAACTTTTAAAAATGCGTTTGCTAAAGGTAATAAAGGCCATTTTGGTAAATGGAATTCAACCTTTAAACGGTGCTGTAATTGTCCGTGAAAATCAGAGAAAGGACAATCTGCAATATAGAAATCAGCGCCATCTTCTACAAGTCCTGCGTATTGAAGAATTGTTGCGGCTCCCATAGATTCACCATGAATACCAAGTGTAATATTGGTTCCAAAACGGGTTTTTAGCCAGTCAACTACGGATTTCAAATCATGCTTTTCATAGTATCCATAGCTTGTTGTTTTTCCGCCAGTTTTACCATGACGACGATGATCGTAAATGAGGACATTATATCCCCTTTTTAAGAATAAGTTTGCATATTTTACAGAGTTTATTTTATTTACAGTTACACCGTGGCAAAAAACCATAAACTTATTGGAATGACCAGCAGGAATGTAATATCCGTGAAGGTCGTATCCGAATTGTGAAGGGATATGAATTTCTTCTTTATGAAGAGCATCAAAATCCTCTATACGAAAATGTTTTTTCGTTTCTCTTTCGAGTACTTCTTCCTCTGTTTTTTTCTTTAAGTACATCACTTTATTTGTAAAGAAAATCCCAAGGGCAGTTATTGCACCTAGTATAGTAAACAATGCTGCAAAAAAACGTTTCATACTTTACCTCATCCTCCAAATACCGTTACATGTGATACACTTATATTGTATCACAATGATATAAAAGGGGAGAAATAGGAAATGCTGCATATACAAAAAATTACGCCAGCGATGAAAGAAACAATCCGAATGTTCATGTGTGAGAACTGGGGAAGTTCATTGATGGTTTCACGTGGTAAGGGACATCAGTTAGAAGAGTTGCCAGGATTTGTTGCGCTCTCAGATGACAGAATAATCGGAATTATAACGTATGAAGTGACCGGAAATATGTGCGAAATTGTATCGCTAGATAGCTTTGAAGAAAGAAAAGGAATAGGGACGAAACTTGTGGATTGTGTATTACAAGTTGCAGAAGAAGAACGGTGCAGACAGGTTTGGCTTATTACAACAAATGATAATATGAATGCGTTACGATTTTACCAAAAACGTAATTTTGTAATGACTAATTTATATGTGAATGCGGTAGAGGAGGCGCGAAAAATAAAGAAAGAAATTCCACGTATTGGATATGATAATATCCCAATTTTACATGAAATTCAGTTGGAGTATCGTTTAGTGAAATGATGTAACAATTTTCAGAAATATGAGTTATTAATCTTGACGGATAGTGTAATTTAGGTTACCGTAAAATTGTAATCTATTACCATATTAAGGGGTGACGATGTGGCAACTATACGTGATGTTGCAAAATTGGCAGGTGTTTCAGTCGCAACCGTTTCACGAGTTATTAATGAAAAAGGATACGTTCATGAGGACACAGTAAAACAAGTAAAGGAAGCAATTGAAGAATTACGTTATAGGCCAAACAGTGCAGCGAAGCCACTATTTAAAGAGAATTCAACGATAATTGCATTACTTGTAGATAATTTATGTAACCAATCAAACATCACTTTGCTACATTGTATTGAGGAAATAGCATATAAAGAAGGCTATCAAATCATTATTTGTAATATAGAGAATAAAGATAGATACATACATATGCTGAAGCAAAATAACATTGCAGGTGTTATTTTGACGAGAGCAGTTTTTAAAAGTGTAGGAGAAATTCCATTTCCGTTTGTTGTGATCGATGAGCAACAATCACATGGAAATTATTATGAAAGTGGACAGAGAGCTGTTTCTTTATTAAAAGAGAAAGGGTGTCACTTTCTTGCATATTTCGGTGAGGGAGAAGAAAGTGAAGAAATGGAAGATTATATAGCAGGGTTTTTAGACGCTGTTTGGGATGAAGGAATCTCTTATCGAGAAGAATGTGTACAAGGGTATACAAATAAACAATTTATTACATTATTGCAAAACAATCCGTATATAGATGGAATTGTAACCTCAAGTGATCAGATTGCTATTGAGTTAATTCGGTCAGCGAGATTTCTAAATATACATATACCAGATAAATTAAAAATTGTTGGACCTAATGGGAGCATAGAGTGTGAATGGATAGGTTCATCACTACCGGCAATTGAAAGCTATGTCAAAGATAATGGAAAATTAGCTTTTCAACAATTAAAAGGAAAAATAAAAAAGTAAAAGGTGCGTTTTATACGCACCTTTTTATAATGTAATTGCGGCAATAAAACCAAATATAAGTAACGGTATATTGTAATGTAGAAAAGTGGGTACACATGTATCCCATATATGATGGTGCTGACCATCAGCATTTAAACCGGATGTTGGTCCAAGGGTACTATCCGATGCTGGAGATCCTGCGTCACCTAGTGCTCCGGCTGTACCGATAATTGCAATTGTGGCCATTGGACTAAATCCAAGCTGAATGCAAAGAGGTACAAAAATGGTTGTTAAGATAGGGATGGTTGAAAAGGATGAACCAATTCCCATTGTAACGAGAAGTCCAATAACGAGCATAAGAAATGCAGCGAGTGGTTTATTATTTCCGATTATATGTGCACTCGTTTGCACCAGAGATTCAACATGTCCTGTTTTTCGAAGAACAGCGCCGAATCCAGCGGCAGCAATCATAACAAAGCCAATAAAGGACATCATACGCATTCCGCTTGTTAATATCGCATCTGCTTCTTTAAGTGGTAGACTGCCACTAACCGATAAGACGATAATACCTGCTAAAGCACCGAAAATCATTGATTCTGTTGTTAATTGAACAGTTAATGTAGCAATGATAGATAATAACCCGAAAGTAATGCTACGTTTTGTATAGGGAACGATTTCATTTTCGGTAGTATGAATTTGTTCTGTTTCATACGTACGAGGTTTTCGGTACGTAATGAATACCGCTACACATAATCCAATAATCATACCAATTGCTGGAATAGTCATTGCTTTTGGAATAAGTGTGACATCAAATGTAAGGCCGCTTTGCGCAGCGTTGGTTTGTAATACGTCATGATAAATTTTTCCGAATCCTGCAGGGATCCACATATAAGGAGTAATCAATCCAAATGTAATAATACATGTGACAAGTCTGCGATCCACTTTCAGCTCATTTAATACTTTTAAAAGTGCTGGAATTAAGATGGGGATGAAAGCAATGTGAACAGGAATCACATTTTGTGAGAAACAAGCCATCGTTAAAATAATGAATAAAATAAGTATTTTAGAATAAACTTGTTTTTTCGTGTCTTGTTCATTGCCAATCCATTTTAATGCAGTTTGAATCATAGCATCTGGAAGTCCTGTTTTGGAAAGGGAAATAGCGAAACCACCAAGCATTGCATAACTTAAAGCGATTGGAGCACTGTTTCCAAGACCAGTTGTAAAAGTGTTAATCGTTTCTGAAATACCGAGTCCGCCGATAATTCCGCCTGTTAAAGCTCCAACAATGATGGCGACAATGACCTGGACACGTAACAAACTAAGCAATAGCATAATTGCTACTGCGACGAGTACAGCGTTCATAATAAATGTAATCTCCCTAAATTTTTATTCTGTTAAGACAAGTAAATATGAAACATTTTGCGATGTTTATACATACTTGCGACATATTATTATAAAATGTTTTCTATGAAATGTAAAAGAGCCTTTTGTTACTAATGCTGAAAAGCTAGCTCTTGTTTAATTGATTGCAAAGAATTAGCGAATAATTCTGGTTCTTCTAAATCAGGAGAATGTGCTGAATTTGGGAACCAAATCATCTTTTTTATAGGCGCTTCAATAAGATCGCAATATTCCTGAACGAGTGCATAAGGAGTTTGATAATCATAGCGACCAGAACAAAAATAAACTGGAATAGATAAACTTGAGATAGAAGAAAAGAAATCGATTGTCAGCATTTCTTCCCATAAAACGCCAGATTTTAAATTTCCTGCGAGAAACTTGAACCAATCTAATAGCGTATACTCAGGAGAAAAGAAACCTTTTCGTATGAAAGAAAAGGAAGATCCGTTTTGGATTGCGCCTCCAAATGTGCCAAGCCACTTTCTTTGAATAATGAGACGTCTCGTATCTAAAAATGGTGGTTTGCCTAATTTTAAAAGGGAAGCTAATGCTTTTTTATGATCATGTTTTTTTGCAGAATGAATTAAATGTTGATATAGCAATTCTTCATTTTGTTTCATATGTACAATTTGCCCAATACCGATGTAAGCCTCGATATACTTTGGATATTGATGTGCTATGTTAAGCCCAATAATACTTCCCCAAGAATGACCAGCGAGAAATAGTTTTTGTTTGTTGAACCTTTTAAGTACATATTGAATCACTTCTTTTGCATCGGAAACGAATTGTTCAATTGTGAAATTTGCTCCGAAATCTTTCATTGAAAAGGATTTACCAGCCCCGCGCTGATCCCAATTAATAACAATAAATTGCTTCTCTAATTCTTTTTGAAAATGGCGAATAAATCCGATTTGTGCCATCCCAGGTCCGCCGTGACAGCATAATAAAATAGGTTGCTCTACGTTTTGTCCACGCATAAGGAGAGTTTGTTTTCGATTATTTATCATAACGCTTTCTATCGTAGCGATACTATTAGGAATGAGTTGTTTGTTTTCGTTATAGAACTGAGGGGTGTAGCTACGAAAAAGCATATTGAAAACCTCCTTTTGTGAAATCGTATGAATCGCACAGGCTATTCATTTTGCATATACTGTTAGAAAATCATTGTAACATACCATACTAGTGTCATTTCAACACGGGAGGAGGGAAATTGTGACGATTGGAGAAATTATAGATGGTTTAAACAGACGTGAATCCATCGCTATTATAGCAAAACGTCTTGAAATAAGCCCGTATACATTATCGAAGAAATTAAGATTGATTGGATACGAATATGATGGAGAGCAGAAGAAACGTATTTTTGTAGGAGATGGAGAAGAACCACGTCACTTACAACTCCAAGAAGCGACCGCCCTTCAATATGAGAAAACAGATTATCAATTATTAATTTACGAGCAATTACAAAGCATTTATGAGTTACTAAGAAAAAGAGGCGAAGTAATTGCACCAATTATGAGTAAGAGTACAGAGAAAAAGAGACGAACCTTTTCTATTAATACAGAAATATTAGCAAGATTGGACCTTATATCAGAATCGAAAGGAATTCAAAAGTCTAAACTTGTAGAAGAGGCGTTGCAACAATTTTTACAGCAATATGAAGTTGACAAAACATCACATTTTGATAACTAAAGAAAAGGATACTATGTTCATTGGAAGAACGAGTATCCTTTTTATGATGTATATTACGTATAAAATAGAGGATCAGTACAAATCCTTTATGGCGTGAAAAATAAAATTTATTATTAGAGAAACGCTTAATTTACTTTTTGAATTCTTCCATCAATAACTGGCTGAATTGGTTCTTTTAATTGTTTTACGTAATCGACTAACGCTTCAAAGTCGTTTGGACCAGTTTCTGCATTTTTACCATTTTTAAATGATACGAATCCGTCACCGCCAGAAGCTAAGAAGGCATTTGCAACTACGCTATACGTTTTAGATGGAGATAATTCTTCTCCGTTTGTTAAACGTATATTTGTAACTTTTTCACCGTTTGGTTTATTTGCATCCCACGTATATTGAATACCTGAAATTTGAAGCATTCTTGTTGTTCCTTTTTGCCATTGCTGATTTAAAATATCGCGAATGTCTTGACCTGTTAAATCTACTTTAATCAATTGATTTCCAAAAGGTTGAATGCCATATAACTCACCCCACGTAATATCACCAGCATCTAAGTCATTACGAATGCCACCAGGATTCATGAGGGCGATTTGAGTTTGCATCGTTTGACGCTGAGCATCGGCAACTAAATTTCCAAGAGTGGACTCACCAGCATCATTTTGTTTACGGTCGATAGGTGCTGTAGATTTTCCGACCACTTCATTTACAAGTGGTGCGATTTTTTCTTTATATTGATCTAGTTTTTTCTTTACTTGTTTATCAGGTTCTACACCTTCATGATACGTTGTAACAACTTCAGCTTTTTTCTTTACAATATCCTTTGTTTTACGATCAATTGTTACATCCACGTCTGAGAAAGCCGTTCCGTATGAATTTGCTTGGACAATTAGTTTATTATTTACTGTACCATTTACATACGTATGACTATGTCCACCGAAAATAACATCAACTTCTGGGTCTGTTTCATTTGCAATTCGAGTAAGATCGCCATTTGTTACCCCAGACTCATCGGTTGTTCCACCGACATGAGCAAGAACGACGATCGATTTAACGCCGAGGCGTTTTAATTGTTGTGTTGATTTATTAATTGCTTCTACTTCATCAGTAATTTGTACATTTTTAAGCATCGTAGGCATAACAACATTTGGTGTATCAGTTGTAACAACACCAATGAATCCAACAGGAACACCATCTACCATTTTTACAGTAAATGGTGGTAAAAATAAGCGGCCAGTTGATTTGTTATAGAAGTTAGCAGCTACATAGGGGAAGTTAGCCCCTTTGAAATTCCCTGTTTTTTCATGATATCCACCGTAAATGAGGCGTTTCATTTCATCAATGCCTTCATCAAATTCATGGTTCCCGATTGTACCAACATCAAATTTTAAATCATTTAAAAATTCAATCGTCGGTTCATCTTGTAATAATGCTGAAACTGGTGGACTAGCTCCGACGATATCACCAGCATGTACGAGAAGTGTATTAGGGTTTTGTTTTTTACGTTCTTTTAAATAAGTAGCTAAGTAATCAGCGCCACCAGCTTCTTTATTATTGATTTTTTTAACAGTATCTAGTTGTCCATGGAGATCATTAATACCAAGCATTTGTACGTCTATGTAGCGGTTTTGTTCAGCTGGATTCTGAGATGGGGGAGCGGCAAATACGCTTGAAAAAGTAATAGTGCTTAAAACAGCAACGGCAGGAATAATTTTTTTCCACATAATATAATTCTCCTCTTTTTATAATCTGACATCATACGACATAATTTTAATAGATTCATAGGATTATAGTTACATAAAAATTTAGTCTTTTCGAAAAATTAACATATTTACAAAAAGTGAATAATAGAGTAAAGACCCTTTTTTATTGTCGATTTCATCGTGTATCTACTATAATGGAGAAAAAAGTAAAAGGTGAGTAGCATGAAGAAAAAGAAACAAAGACAAATGCAAAGACAATCGCAAGTGAATCAACCAAAGAAAGAAACACTTACATTAGGCGATCAATTAAATGATTCACTCATGCAACAATTAAAGAGTAAGAAGAAAGAGTTGCAAGTGAGAGAAGAGGAAAAAGAGGCAGCTGAACTGGAAAGAAAGCGCCAAGAACAAAAAGAACGTGAAAAGAATAAATCATTTGAAGAACTGCTAAGTGAAAGTAACCTTACTTGGAAAGACTTTAAATAATAAAAAAATGATCAGTGAAATACCACTGATCATTTTTTGACGAGCTTGTAAGAAAAGGGGAGTTAGAATGAGAAAAATTGTCGTTGTTCCGCATGAAAACCATTGGATTGAAAAATTTCAAATGGAGGCTGAAAGATTAAAATCAGCGATGCCAGAAACGGTGAAAATGCATCATATTGGAAGTACGTCAGTGCCCGGACTGGCAGCTAAACCTATTATTGATATGATCATGGAAGTAGAAAATATCGAAAGAGTAGATGGGTGGAATGAACGATTTATAGAGCTTGGTTACATCGTAAAAGGGGAAAATGGTATTTCAAGACGCCGATATTTTATTCATGGAACTGAGGAAAAACGTTCGTATCATTTACACGTGTTTGAAAAAGGAAATCCAGAGATAGTAAGGCATTTAGCGTTTCGTGATTATATGATGGCTCATTGTGAAGAAGCAGAGGCATATGCAACCTTAAAGAAAGAATTAGCCGAAAAGTATACATATGATGGCACGTTATATACGGAAGGGAAAAATGAGTTTGTGCGCAATGTGGATAAAAAAGCGAAAGAATGGAGAGAAAATAACGTGAATGAATGAGTTCACGTTATTTTTTAGCTATATAAAAGTGTTATGTAAACTGTACGTATGTTTTGACTTTTTGGATGAATATTGTTGAAATAAAGTTGTGGCTTATAAATAATGTAACAATGAAAGGGAGACGACTGTGCATATTCCAACAACTACACTTCATAATGGCGTGAAAATGCCGATGATTGGTCTAGGCGTATATAAAGCGAAAGAAGGAGACGAAGTAAAACAAGCAGTAAAAACAGCGTTAGAGGTTGGATACCGTTCGATTGATACAGCGACTGTATATGAAAATGAAAGCGGTGTCGGAGAGGCGATACGTGAATCAGGAATTCCAAGAGAAGACCTATTTATTACAACAAAAGTATGGAACGACGATCAAGGATATGAGGAGACACTCGAGGCGTTTGAAAAGAGTTTAAAAAAATTACAAATGGACTATGTAGATTTATATTTAATACATTGGCCGGTAAGAGGGAAGTATGTTGATACGTACCGAGCTTTAGAGAAATTGTATGAAGAAGGTAAAGTGCGTGCGATTGGTGTTTCTAATTTTCATAAACATCATTTAGAACTATTATTACCAAATTGCAAAGTGAAGCCGATGGTAAACCAAGTGGAACTTCATCCGATGTTGACGCAATTTGAGTTGTGCAATTATTGTCAAGATGAGCAAATTCAAATGGAAGCATGGAGTCCGTTAATGAGGGGCGGAGAAGTATTCCAGCATCCAATCATTCAGGCTATTGCTAACAAATATGAAAAAGCACCTGCACAAGTTATATTAAGGTGGGATATTCAAAGCGGGATTGTTACAATTCCTAAATCTGTTACACCATCTCGTATTAAAGAAAACTTTACTATTTTTGATTTTGCACTAACTGAAGAAGAAATACGTCAAATTAACACGTTGAATCGTGATTTACATGTAGGAACGAATCCTGATAAATATGATACGTTATAAAAAAGACTGTCTCCTAATAAAGGAGGCAGTCTTCTGTTTATCGGTAATTCGATATTTTTAACGATGCAAAGCATATGTGTCATATTTAATAATTTTTTGAAGTTGTACATATTCTTCTTTCGTTAAAGGTAACTGTTGGCTAGCTCGTATATTTTCCTGCAATTGTTGAAGCGAGCTTGCACCAGGTATAACAGCTGCAACAGTCTTATTATGTAAGCAATATTGAATAGCTGTTCCTGTTAAAGAGCTTTCTCCAATCGTTTCTTTTACACTCGCTAGAGTTGTATGTAATTCATCGTAAGAATAAGAGAGATAATCCTTTTCCTTTACTCTTTCTATTTTTCTTGCATTGTTGTCAGTTAAAATTCCTTTTGCAAGTGGCCCGCGGGCAATGACGCTAACTTGGTGTTCATTTAGAAGGGGGAACCATTCTTCTGGACGCCGATTTAAAAGGCTATATTCCATTAGTACACTAACGATGTTTGAGCGTTTTGCATATTCACGAACGACATTTGGGCGTATAGAAGAAATACCGTAATGGCGAATAATACCTTCTTTTTTCAATTCTTCAAAAGCTTCAATTGTTTCATCGATTGGGTCTTCAATCGTTCCGCCATGAAGTTGGTAAAGATCAATATAATCAGTTTGAAGTCTACGTAAACTTTCCTTTACTTCAGTTTTTATGTAAGCTTTAGAAGGATCCCAAGACCAGCCATTTTTTTCTTCTGTCCAACGATTTCCAACCTTCGTTGAAAGAACAATTTGGTCTCTTTTCCCCTTCAAGGCTTTTCCAACAAATTCTTCATTTAATCCGTAATCATATAAATCTGCTGTATCAAAAAAATTAATTCCTAAATCGATCGCTTCATCGATAATACGCATAGCTTCTGTTTCAGATGTACCGAGAGACATACAGCCAAGGCCCATTTCTGTAACAAACAAATCTGAGTTTCCTAATTGACGTTTTTTCATAGGTCAACCTCCTTACCTTTATTGTACGAGAGGGAAAAGAGGTTGACAAACGTTTCCTTTTCGCTTCGCATTAACTGCCCGTAAAAGCATGATTAATGTTTCACTTTATTTGCTGTAATCCACTCTTGTACAGTTGTATACTCTTTGCTATATTGCTTTAGCTTATGGCGAATTTGCCATGCTTTTCCGACTAACGTGATGCGATTTGGTAAAATATAAACTTTCATTTCTATCACGCTCCTTTCAATGTGGTAAAATGTATGAAGAAAGAATAGGAAATAGAACAGGGAGATGAAGTAGTATGAGTAATCTTACAGAGAGAACAGTAAAAACTGAGCCGATTTTTGATGGTAGAGTTATAAAAGTTCGTGTTGATGATGTAGTATTACCAAATGGAGAAATGAGTAAACGTGAAATTGTAAATCACCCTGGTGCAGTTGCGATTATTGCTATTACGGATGAGGGGAAAATTGTGCTTGTTGAGCAGTATCGTAAAGCGCTTGAAAAGGCAATTATAGAAATTCCAGCCGGCAAGTTAGAACCCGGTGAAAAACCAGAGGTGACAGCAGTTCGTGAATTAGAAGAGGAAACAGGATATGTATGTGAAAATATGGAGCTCATTACTTCTTTCTATACATCTCCAGGATTCGCAGATGAAATTTTATATGTATATAAAGCGACAGGTTTGACAAAAAAAGAAAATAAAGCTGAGTTAGATGAAGATGAGTTTGTGGAATTGATGGAAGTATCATTAGAAGAAGCGATTACTCTTATGAAAGATCTTCGTATTCATGATGCGAAGACGATGTTTGCAGTACAATATTTACAATTACAAAAATAAACACTCGCCAAAGGCGAGTGTTTTTTAATTGATTTTTGCATATACACGTGCATCACGTAAGCTACCATCTGGTGCTAGGAAATCATTTTCCATTGTACCTTCTAGAATGAATTCTAGACGTTCTGCTAAGCTACATGCATTTATATTTGTTGCATCAGTACGAATTTCAATCCTTCTAGCGCCTAGTTTATCAAAGGCGAACTGAATTGCACCTTTAACAGCTTCGGTCATATAGCCTTGTTTTGTATAGGCACTATGTAGCCAGAAGTGAAGTGAAAACTTTGGAATATCCCAGTTTTCAGGCTTTAGTGTAATTGCTCCGATGAATGTACCAGATACTTTATCGTATAAGTGAAAATCAAGTGTTTCCCGAAGTAAAAACTGTCCGTGAGCTTCGCGAACAATTTCTTCAGCACTCTCTTCTGTTTCAGCGTTAATTGGTATCCACGGTACTAAGTCTTCTAGAGAAGCTTGGATTGCTTCATATACTTCTGCACCATCACCTGGAAATGGTTTACGAACTTGCAAGCGTTCAGTTTGAAATAATGTTGGAAAATCTAATAATAATGGTTTCAAGAGAAATCCCTCCTATTCTCTACTTTTTAGTTTAGCAAAGTAGAGCGGAATTTCAATGTTAATTCGTCATACTTTTTTCTTTCTTTCATACATTTTTAATAAGAGTGTGAACGGAGGGAAGAAAAATGTGGCGAAAAAATTGGCAAGACCGTGTAATGTCTCACATACAGGAAAACTCTTCATTATATATATTTAACGCTGTTTTATTATTGATGGGAGTAATATTCGGAGCCATTCTGGTGAATAGTTTACAAATCAATCAAAAACAAGATTTATCATTTTATTTACAACGTTTTTTTGGACAAGTCTCTAAAGGAGAATTTGCCATTGCGGGCGAAATGTTTCGAGAAAGTTACTTTTCGCAATTAAAATACATCGGATTTATTTGGATTTTAGGGATTTCAATTATTGGATTACCACTTATTTTTATTTTATTATTTGTAAAAGGAGTTGTCGTTGGATTTACAGTTGGTTTTTTAGTAAGTCAGCATGGATGGAATGGACTATTATTAGCATTTGTATCTGTTTTGCCACAAAATTTAATTATCATTCCAGTCTTTCTCGTTATGACAACTATTGCTGCAAGTTTTTCTTTACGGATGATTAGGCATCAATTTATTAGAAAAATAACCGAGCCACTATTACCATTATTAATCCGTTATACATGCTTCTTTCTCGTAATTGGAGTGGTGTTAGCACTTGCTTCTAGTGTGGAGGCTTACGCATCACCAGTTTTAATGAAAGAAGTCGTTGAGGCTATTAATAAAAAATAAATACTTTTTGAGAATAATTATCAATTTGTTTTTATTGTTTTTTCTTTTGACAGAAGCCCTTCTTCTGATATAATGGTGTAAGAGTGGCGAGGAGGGAGTAGTACCGAATGGAAGAAAGAATTGAACGAATTAAGAAGCAATTACATGCAGCGAGCTACAAATTAACACCGCAACGTGAAGCAACAGTTCGTGTGCTGCTAGAAAATGAAGAAGATCATTTAAGCGCAGAAGATGTTTACCTCCTTGTAAAAGAAAAGTCGCCAGAGATCGGATTAGCAACCGTCTATCGAACTTTAGAACTATTATCTGAGTTAAAAGTTGTCGATAAGATTAACTTCGGAGACGGTGTTTCACGCTATGACTTACGCCAAGAAGGTGCGCAGCGTTTCCACCATCATTTGATTTGTACACAATGTGGTGCTGTACAAGAAATACAAGAAGATTTACTTGGTGAAGTGGAAAGGAAAGTAGAACGAGACTGGAGCTTTAAGGTGAAAGATCATCGTTTAACATTCCATGGGATTTGTAAAAATTGTCAAGAAAATGAAACGGATGAAAAATAACCTTTTCCTATTTATCTAGGAAGAGGTTTTTTATTTGAATAAGGTATAAATTGGTGAAAGCTTGGCATATGTTGTAATAACTTATATTTTGGAGGAATTTACAATGCGCCGAGCTTTAAAATTAACTTTTGATGGAATAAAAGTATTTTTATTATTTACAAGTTGTACGATTTTGTTTTATTTCGCTATACTATGGATAAATGAAGAATATGAAAGCTATCATCGTTATGAAAAACCTAAAGAAGAGACTGTAGAAAAAGTATCAGGGAATGAAGAACCGGCAAAGGATGCTTTCGTAAATAGAATGATGTTTTTCTATGAAAATGGGGAGTAGTGTAGAGTGGAAGATCAATTAAAAGATTTTATTCATTATATGGTTGTCGAAAAAGGATTAGCAAAGAATACAGTAGTATCTTATGAACGGGATTTAAAAAGCTACGTAAAGTATTTGCAAAATGTGGAACAGACGAAAACTTTTCATGAAGTGACCCGTTTACACATTGTTAACTTTTTGCAGTATTTAAAAGAGAACGGAAAATCTTCGAAAACATTGGCGCGTCATATCGCATCAATTCGTTCGTTCCACCAATTTTTACTTCGTGAACGAGCGGTAGAACACGACCCATCCGTACATATTGAAACGCCACAAGGGGAACGGAAATTACCAAAAGTATTATCAGTTGATGAAGTAGAGGCGTTACTTCAAACACCAAAAATGACAAGTGCTTTTGGGATTCGTGATAAGGCGATGCTAGAGTTACTGTATGCGACAGGACTTCGTGTTTCAGAATTGATTGCACTCAATTTAGAAGATGTACATTTAACGATGGGATTTGTTCGTTGCATAGGGAAAGGGAATAAAGAAAGAATTATTCCACTAGGAAGTTTAGCAACGGAAGCGATTCAAAAGTATATTGAAAAAGGAAGAAGAGAATTAATGGGGAAAAAAGTAGTAGATGCACTCTTTTTAAACCATCATGGTAATCGATTATCAAGACAAGGATTTTGGAAAATATTAAAACGATTAGCGAAAGAAGCAAATATTGAAAAAGAGCTTACACCTCATACGTTGCGTCACTCGTTTGCTACGCACTTATTAGAAAATGGAGCAGATTTACGTGCTGTACAAGAAATGCTTGGACATGCAGATATTTCAACGACGCAAATTTATACGCACGTTTCAAAAACTAGATTAAAAGATGTATATAAACAGTTTCATCCGAGAGCATAGTTACTATGCTCTTTTTTTCATAGATTAAGAGGGGGAGACCGTTTCACAGAAACTTCACAAACATTTCGTATATTGTTTTCAGCAGAAGACTGGAATATTACAATGTATTTCCTCTATACTAAATAAAGTATAAAGGAGGAAATGATGATGAAAAAACTGATTATAACTTTATTTATCGCGATGCTAGCGTTGGCTGGCTGTAATACAAACAAAGAAGAACCGAAAAAAGAACAGAAACTTGAAGCTATAAAAGTAGCAGTCCAAACAAATCCGAAAGAAATTAAACCAGGTGAAAAAACAGAAGTACAAGCACTTGTTACACAAGGAAAAGAAAGAGTAACGGATGCTGATGACGTAAAGTTTGAAATTTGGAAAGATGGCGACGAGAAACACGAGATGTTAGATGGTAAGCATAAAGGAAAAGGTGTTTATGCAGTCGAGAAAACATTTGAAACTGATGGAGTATATCATATTATTCCTCATACAAATGCACGCGATATGCACGTTATGCCAGAAGAAAAAGTTGCTGTAGGGAATGCGAAAGTAGAAGATGCAAAAAAAGGAAATAGCAATCACAGTGCAGGACATGGAGATCATAAAAGTGACACAATGATCCATCTTATGGCTGGAGACATAAAGGCAAATGCTGAATCTACAATGAAAGTTCATTTAAAGCAAAAAGAAGAAGCATTAACTGGTGCTGAAGTACAACTAGAGATTTGGAAAGATGGTGTTGCAAAACACGAATTTATTCCAGCGAAAGAAGGAAATAAAGGAGAGTATGAAACGAAACATACTTTCAAAGAGAACGGCTCTTACAAAGTGAAAGTGCATGTAAGAAAAGGCGAATTGCATGAACATAAAGAAGAAACAATAGAAGTAAAATAAAAAGTAGCTCTTTAGAGCTACTTTTTATTTTTGTTATGAAGAAATAAATCATAAAAAAATTAGCACTTCGTTGCAGAATGGATTACAATAGAAGTGTGAAGAAAATGAGAAATTCTACGAAAATGTATTAAAAAGAAAGCGTAAACATGTTATGATATCAATATCAGATGTCTGACATCTGACTTAGAAAAAACTAGAAATGTTTTTGAATCGTTTCAAGTAAACGAAATAGGTTAGAAAATGATTTAAAGAAGTACTGTTTGACGATGAGAATTCTTATGGATAACAGTTTCACTTTATAGCGTTTTGAACATACTACAAGAAGTAGAACTGAACTTATAGGAGGTCGCAGTTATGAATAAATATAAACGTATATTCCTAGTCGTAATGGACTCTGTGGGAATCGGTGAAGCACCAGATGCTGAGCAATTTGGTGATTTAGGGTCTGACACAATTGGTCACATTGCTGAACATATGAATGGTTTACAAATGCCTAACATGGTGAAATTAGGTCTTGGTAACATTCGTGAAATGAAAGGTATCTCTAAAGTAGAGAAACCACTTGGATATTACACAAAAATGCAAGAGAAATCTACTGGTAAAGATACAATGACAGGTCACTGGGAAATCATGGGCCTTTACATTGATACACCATTCCAAGTGTTCCCGGAAGGATTCCCGAAAGAATTACTTGATGAATTAGAAGAAAAAACAGGCCGTAAAATTATCGGTAATAAGCCAGCTTCTGGAACTGAGATTCTTGATGAACTTGGTCAAGAGCAAATGGAAACAGGCTCTTTAATCGTTTATACTTCTGCTGATAGCGTATTGCAAATTGCAGCACACGAAGAAGTAGTGCCACTTGATGAGTTATATAAAATCTGTAAAATTGCACGTGAATTAACATTAGATGAGAAGTACATGGTAGGGCGTGTTATTGCTCGTCCATTCGTTGGTAAACCTGGAAACTTTACACGTACACCAAACCGTCATGACTATGCATTAAAACCATTCGGTCGTACAGTAATGAATGAATTAAAAGATAGTGACTACGATGTAATTGCTATCGGTAAAATCTCTGATATTTATGATGGTGAAGGGGTAACTGAATCACTTCGTACGAAGTCTAACATGGATGGAATGGATAAGCTTGTAGATACATTAAATATGGACTTTACAGGTCTTAGCTTCTTAAACTTAGTTGACTTTGATGCATTATTCGGCCACCGCCGTGATCCACAAGGATACGGAGAAGCTCTGCAAGAATATGATGCACGTCTTCCAGAAGTATTCGCAAAACTAAAAGAAGATGATCTATTATTAATTACAGCAGACCACGGTAATGATCCAATTCACCCTGGTACTGACCATACACGTGAATATGTACCATTATTAGCATATAGCCCAAGCATGAAAGAAGGCGGACAAGAGTTACCACTTCGTCAAACATTTGCTGATATTGGTGCAACAGTAGCAGAAAACTTCGGTGTGAAAATGCCAGAATACGGAACAAGCTTCTTAAACGAGCTAAAGAAATAGGGGGATAAACAAATGAATCGTGAACTTATTACAAAATCAGCTTCATACTTAAAAGAGAAATTTCAAGAGACACCACAAGTAGGACTAATCCTTGGATCAGGACTAGGTGTATTAGCAGACGAAATTGAGAACGCAGTAACAGTACCTTACAGTGAAATCCCTGAATTCCCAGTATCAACTGTAGAAGGCCATGCAGGTCAACTAGTATTTGGTACACTTCAAGGTGTAACAGTAGTAGCAATGCAAGGACGTTTCCACTTCTATGAAGGATACGACATGCAAAAAGTAACATTCCCAGTTCGTGTTATGAAAGAACTAGGTGTAGAAACAGTAGTTGTAACAAACGCAGCTGGTGGTGTAAATACATCATTTGAGCCAGGCGATCTTATGTTAATTTCAGACCACATTAACTTCATGGGTACGAATCCATTAATCGGACCGAATGATTCTGAAATGGGCGTACGTTTCCCTGATATGTCTACATCATATACAGTAGAACTTCGCGAAATGGCGAAACAAGTTGCAGCAGACTTAAATATTAAAGTACAAGAAGGTGTATACGTAGGAATGACAGGTCCTGTATATGAAACACCTGCTGAAATTCGTATGCTTCGTACACTTGGCGGAGATGCAGTTGGTATGTCAACAGTACCTGAAGTAATTGTAGCGCGTCATGCTGGTATGAAAGTATTAGGTATTTCTTGTATTTCAAATATGGCAGCTGGTATTTTAGATCAGCCACTTCACCACGATGAAGTAATTGAAACGACAGAACGTGTTAAAGCTAACTTCTTAGCATTAGTAAAAGCAATCGTAAAACAAATGAAGGGGTGACTTCACAATGAGAATGGTGGACCTAATTGCAAAAAAACGTGACGGACATGCATTAACGACAGAAGAAATTAACTTTATTGTTGAAGGATATACAAATGGTGATATTCCTGATTATCAAGTAAGTTCACTTGCAATGGCAATTTTCTTCCAAGATATGAACGATCAAGAGCGTGCTGATTTAACGATGGCAATGGTAAATAGCGGTGATACAATCGACTTATCAGCTATTGAAGGTGTAAAAGTAGATAAGCATTCGACAGGTGGTGTTGGTGATACAACGACACTTGTATTAGGTCCATTAGTAGCTGCTTTAGGTGTACCAGTAGCGAAAATGTCTGGACGCGGTTTAGGACATACTGGTGGTACAATTGATAAATTAGAAGCAGTTCCAGGATTCCATGTGGAAATTGAAAACGATGAATTCATGCGTCTTGTAAATGAAAACAAAATCGCTGTTATCGGCCAAAGTGGTAACTTAACACCTGCTGATAAAAAGTTATATGCACTTCGTGATGTAACAGCAACAGTAAACTCAATTCCGCTTATTGCAAGTTCGATTATGAGTAAAAAAATTGCTGCTGGTGCAGATGCAATTGTTCTTGATGTAAAAACTGGAGCAGGTGCATTTATGAAAACGGATGAAGATGCAAAACGTTTAGCAGAAGCAATGGTACGCATCGGTAATAACGTTGGTCGTAATACGATGGCAGTTATTTCTGATATGAGTCAACCACTCGGTGAAGCTATCGGTAACGCATTAGAAGTACAAGAAGCAATTGATACATTACAAGGTAAAGGGCCGAAAGATTTAGAAGAGCTATGTTTAACACTTGGAAGTCAAATGGTGTACCTTGCTGGACAAGCTTCATCTTTAGAAGATGCACGTGAAAAGCTAATTGAAGTAATGAACAACGGAAAAGCGCTAGAATCATTTAAAACGTTCTTATCAGCGCAAGGCGGTGACGCATCTGTTGTTGATGACCCTTCTAAATTGCCACAAGCACAATTTAAAATTGAAGTGGAAGCGAAAGAAGACGGATATGTATCAGAAATCGTTGCAGACGAAATCGGAACAGCAGCAATGCTTTTAGGAGCAGGACGTGCAACGAAAGAGTCTGAAATTGATTTAGCAGTTGGTCTAATGCTGCGCAAAAAAGTAGGCGATAGCGTGAAGCAAGGTGAATCCCTTGTTACAATTTACGCAAACCGCGAAAATGTTGAAGATGTAAAAGCGAAAATTTATGAGAACATGAAGATCTCTAAAGAACACGTAGATGCACCAACTTTAGTACACGGTATCGTAACGAAGTAATAAAAAAAAGCTGAGGAGATTTCTCCTTGGCTTTTTTTACTATTTTTTGTTTATAATAATAATGGGTGAAATTATGATTAGAATTTGTGCAGTAACAAAAACAGATGAAGTATTATATGATGTTTCTCTAGAAGAAACAAAGAAAGACCATATTGTATGGTATTGGCTAGATTTATATAAGCCAACGAAAGAAGAGTATACATATATTCTGCAAGACCATTTTAAGTTCCATCCCCTTGCAATTGAAGACTGTCTAGAATATGTACAGAGGCCAAAAGTTGATTTTTATGATGGATATAACTTTTTAGTTCTTCACGCGTTTGGAGAAGATGGGCTAGAACCACATGAAATTGATTTGTTTGTTAGTGATCGCTATATTGTTTCTTTCCATTTTTCTCATAATAATGCAATTGAAAGAGTATGGAAAACACTTGGTGAGAAGAGGCGGATTAAGAAAGGGCCTTTACATGTAGCACATACGATCACTGATCAAATTGTAGATGATTATTTCGCACCTGTATATTACATTGAAGATCATTTAAATGCGATTGATGATAATTTAACAGGTGAGACAGCAGGAGCCGTGCTAGAAGAAGTATTTGATATTAGGGCAGATTTATCTAAGTTAAGACGTACAATTATTCCAATGCGTGATTTATTGTATCGTATTTTGAATTCCACTCGTTTTTACGGTATAAGTGATCATGAGATTTATTTTAAAGATATACATGATCATTTACTTAAACTTACGGAAATGATTGAGGCAAGTCGAGAGTTAACGGCGGATATTCGGGATAGTTATTTTTCATTAAACTCACATCATATGAATAACATTATGAAAACATTAACTGTATTCTCGACTATTTTCATGCCATTAACATTTATTGCGGGAGTATATGGAATGAACTTTACGCATATGCCAGAGCTTGGTGGACAATATAGTTATTTTATTTGTCTTCTTCTAATGGCATTAATTGGCGGCGGAATGATGGCCTGGTTTTATAAAAAAGGATGGTTTAAGTAAAAAACACCGAGGATTTCCCCGGTGTTTTTTCTTAACCAATAGCATGTAATACAAACATAGCTAAGAATAAGCATGTAATGATATACATAGATGGTGCGACTTCTTTACGCTTTCCAAGAGCAACTTTTAAGATAGGGTAAGCAATAAATCCGAACGCAATGCCATCAGCGATACTATATGTGAGCGGGATCATGACGATAATTAAGAACGCTGGAAATCCTTCTGAAAAATCGTTCAGAGGAATTTGCTGAATGCTTGTAATCATCAGGCCGCCAATAATAATTAAGATTGGTGCAATGGCACTATCAGGAATTAGTTTGACAAACGGAAGTGCAAACAATGATGCAAAGAATAACAACCCCGTAACGATAGACGTCAGACCTGTCTTTCCGCCTGCAGTAATACCTGCGGCACTCTCTACTGTTGATACGGTAGGGCTTGTGCCAAATAGACCACATGTCATTGCTGAAATTGCATTGGCTTGGTAAGCACGTGGGAATTTACGGTCATCTTCTAATAAACCGTGCAGAAGTCCCATGTTCTCAAAAATAAGCACCATGCTTAAGGAGAATGTTGCAATCCAAAACGGTAAGGAAGAAAGTTTGCCAAATGACATAGCTCCAAACACATCGCCGTAATTAGCGAATGAGAATGAACTATTTCCGATTTGACTTGTATCAACAAGGCCAAATAGCCATGCAATACCAGTTCCTATTGCAATCGTCCATAAAAAGTTTCCACGTACGTTACGAATAAATAGTACAAGTGCAACGATAAGAGTAAGCACGGTCGCAAGAACGACAGGGTTACTTAATTTACCCATTGCAACAGCAGTATTTGGGTTCGAAACGACTAAACCACCTTTTTGCAATCCGATAAACGCTAAAAATAATCCGATGCCGACAGTAATTGCTTCTTTTAATGACTTTGGAATTGATACTGATAGCACGCGAGCGATTGGTGTAAAAGCGGCAATTGCAAAAATAATACCAGAGATAAAGACAGCAGCTAATGCTTCTTGCCAAGTTAGTCCAAGCGTATGCACAGCTGTGTACGTGAAGAATGCATTTACACCCATACCAGGGACAAGAATAGCAGGCGCATTTGCCCAAAATGCCATGAGTAGACATCCGACAAATGAACTGAAAACAGTTGCTAAAATTCCAGCTTCAAGAGGAATGCCAGCATCGGATAAAATTGACGCATTTACAATCATAATATATACGATCGTGAAAAATGACGTAACTCCAGCTAAAACTTCTTGTTTTGGTGATGTTTCGTGTAAACCTAATTTAAATGTTCTTTCAAGTATTCCTTTCATGTTAAACCTTCTTTTTCATATCCCTCTCCCACCCGTGATATCTCTTTCGTAAGAGCTCACCGTCCTTTATTATATCAGAACATCATGTTTTTACAACAAGGAAAATGATAACGTTTACTTATAAATGAAATTATTTATAAATACGTAAAAATTGCCCGTATTGTTGAAATAATTTCTAATTCTCCCGATTGAATGGGTGGAGCTGCTTGCGCATGTAAAGTAGCATAAGACGTAACCTCCCTTGGTAATTGGGCAGATTCTTCAACGAATGAGAGGGGAACAGGATTAATATTTAAATTATATGTACTCGCAATAGCACGAGCTTTTTCTACTGCCTGGTGCAGAGCTTGAATGAGAGCTTGCTCATAATATTTATTTGGATGAGATACTCGGAAACGTAAACCTTTTGCTACATTTGCGCCATTTGAAACGGCTATATCATATACTTCCCCAGCTTTTTGTACATTTAAAACGGTAATTTCATACAAATGCTCTACACGGTATCCTTGTAGCAATGCTTTATCATTTACATATTCGTATTGAGGAGTAATTGTATAAGAAATCGTCTCTATATCTTTATCGGCAATACCAAGCTGTTTAAGTGCATCCAGCAATTGTTTGGATTGCACTGCATTTTCTTCTTGAGCCTGTTTTACATTTTTATCATCTGTTCGAATGCCGAGTGTTAATATAACAACATTCGGTTTTGCTTTTACAACACCTTCTCCTTGTACAGTAATAGTAGCTTCTTTACCAGTATTAGCAGTGCGTACGTTGTGTAAATAAGGATTCATTCCACCCTGCATTTTCCATCACCATCCTTTTTATATGTATATGTGTGAACAAAAAAGAAATTTATATGAAAAAAGTTACATAAATGAGAATGTTGAGGAAAGAAAGCATATACAACATAGGTATTTATAGATTATAATATGTGTAAATATGATAAAAAAGGGACGAGGCTATTGAACGAAAAAAGAGAAACGCTGATTTTAGATTTATCTGCATCATTTCGAAAAATGATACGTTTATTACAAAATGATATTAATACACGTTTTGCAGAACATATGCCATATAATGAATTTTCTGTATTACGTGCGTTATTTTTAAACAGTCCACAGATGGCTTCGCAAATTGCGAGTGAAGTAAACGTAACCTCCAGTCATATTACAGCTGTTACAGATCGTCTCGTACGAAAAGGATTAGTAGAAAGAAAACGTTCTAATTCAGATCGTCGAATCGTGTACTTAGAAATTACAGAGCACGGAAGAGAAGTAACTGAAAAACTTGAAGCTGTGCGTAAAGAATATTATAAAGAGAGATTTAAAGGTTGGAGCGACCAAGAAATAGAAATGGTCTTAGAACTATTTGGCCGCGTATTATAATAAATGAGGATAGGAAGCGAAAGCACTCCTATCCTTTTTCTTTTGAATAAAAATATTTTGAAACTCCGATACTTTAATTAAAAGATCGGAGGAAAGATTATGAAATATATTGCTGCACTTACCATTTTATTTGGTAGTTTTTTCTGTTTTCAAACATTCACGTACGCAGATACGCCTATCCAAGTGGTGCGAAAAGAAGTGAAGTACATCGAAAACGATAATACAGTCTTATATTCAAAATTATGGGTTCGTTCTATGCAAAACGCAGTATTATTCCACCATAGCGATAATATTCGTAATCGGGACACATTACGTAATGTAACAAGTTCATCGCTTGTTAAAGCGAAGCAACTATCTTTTCAGAAAGCAGCACTTTATATACCGAGACTATCGCAATACGTATCAAAAATAGGGAAAGAAAACATTCAAGTGTACTACATTGCGATTCACTATAATGTGAAAAAAGAAAATGCATATCAATTAGATGGCATGAACTATTTTCTACAAGTATTCGTAAAAGAGCGTGGGGAATGGAAAATTGCCGAAAGTGTAGTTGCACCGACAGAGCAAATTGTGCAAAATGGTGATGGATTTGGGATGAAAGAAGAGATGGTGTATGGGGATAGGAGAGAGAATGTGAAATAACCTCCTTTTAAAGGAGGTTATTTCACACGCCAAGAAAATTTAAATTTTAATAAGCGAGATAATAGTAGGTAGACTATCGTACTGGTCCCTATAAAACCAATATAATAATTTAAGATAGAACGACTTCCGCCCGCTGCCATTCCTCCAAACATTCCAATAAAGATTACACAACATATCATACATAGTGTTTTAAGCTTCGGATATAAGAGAAAGTTTCCGTTTTGTTCATTAGGTGATCTTGTATATAAGTACATTCCTAAAGGGAATAGAATAAGTATATTTGCAATTGGACCGGTAAGTTTTGTTGCTGAAGGAATATACGTAAAATTAGGTTCATCATGACGTACGCCTTGTTGATCAGTATAAGCACGTTGAGGATCGTAATTAAAATTAATATTGAATCCACGAACGGGCGCTAAAATACTCATTTTTTCTATTGCTGAACCGTAACGATCTACATTTTCCTCCGTATAGACGGTATGATTGGAGGTAAGTCCAACCGTATGAATAGAAATAGCTCCGGCAATTAGAGTCGGCAAAATAAAAGGGAATCCAAGTATAGCAACACTGAAGAATCCTTGTGAAATCATATTACCAGCAATTGTTCCTATGCATAATGCAAGTGTATAGATAGCAATTAAGATGATAACCATGTACAAGAAGTAAGTATGAAATGGTGAAAATATTTGATACTTATTATGAAAGGTTGTCTTTTTCATAATAGCAAAAAGTCCCCAATTTAGTATAACGATAGCTACAATATTACACACACCAAAAAGCCATTTCGTTATGAAGAGATGTTTTCGTTTAAATGGCATAGACCATAAAATGTCACTTGATTCATTTTGACGTTCCCATCCAATAAGAATGCAGGCTAATATAATAAGGAGTCCTCCTTGAACCATGATAGCATCGGGAAGTGAAAGTTGATAATAGTATCGGTATATATATTTCCATTCATTATGTTCATGAAAATATTTTAATTGCTCGGCAGCTGCTAAATAGTATTTATATGATAGTACATAAAAACTTACTAACCAAAATAGCCAAACAATATATTTACTTTGTTTGTAGGTATGCACCCATAATGCTTTTTGAAACATAGGATCTCTCCTTTAAAAAACTTTATAGTTTGTAAGACGTGATAATATAAAATAAGTGACGATTCCAAATAACAAGAATCCAACATAGTAACTAAATAATAAATCAAAACTTTTTAACATTTGCCCACCTATTAATGCAAAATAAAAGGTAGTACACCACATCCAGAGTGAGTTGTATTTTGGAAAAAGGAAAATTTTCTTATTATGTTCATTAGGTGACCTTGCATAGAGAAACATCCCAATAAGCAAACTGAAAATTGTATAGAAGATAGGAACAAGTATTATTTTTGCAGAGTAATAACTATGAAAAGTAGGTCCCCTTTGTATTACTTTTCCATGATCTTCATCTGATTGGGCAGTAGGGTGGTAATTATAACTAATTGAAAAGTCTAATATAGCGCTTGAAATGTTGGTTTTTTTATTGAATTTATAAGCGTTTTCGAAACTTGTATAACTTTTATTTTCGTGTATTGCTTCAGCATGAGCTGTAAAGAAAAGGAGTAAGAGTGAAAAGATTCCCATTCCCATTATGCAAAAAGTAATGCTGAAGATGCTTTGTGAAATAATACTGCCAGTAAATGTACCTATACATAAAGAGACAGTATAGATAGCGATATATGTGAAAATTGCATACAAGAAATATCGATGAAACGGTTCGAAAGATTGATATTCAAAGTGAATCGTAGATTTATAAATAAAATACATAAGACCCCAATTGATTAGAAATGATAGTACAATGAAAAATCCACCGAAAACCCACTTCGATAAGAACATATCACGTCTTTTAAATGGAAATGTCATAAGTGAATCTCCATTTTGATTACTTCGCTCCCAGCCAATTAATATACAGGATAGGATAATTGTAATAATACTTAACCAAAAGCTATTAGAAGAATGAAAAGAATAATGATAGTAGAACTTTTCTTCACCTATTTTTTCTGGATGGAGAAAGAGAGACTGTTGAGTTTCTGCTGCTTGATAGTATTCGAAAGATAAAAAATAAAGTGAACTGAAGAGAAAAAGTAACACAGCATATTTCCCGCGCTTCCAATTCCACATCCACAACGCCTTATGAAACATACCCATCCTCCTCCAGTGTCGTGACGAAGACATCTTCAAGTGACATTGTTAATTCTTCAATGAGTATAGGTTGCTCTTTATAAAACTTCTCAAGCGTTACAGCTACATTTCCTTCAATTAAAATCGTATATACTTTTCCCGTTTGATTTAATATTTTAATATTGCTTAAGTTTTCTAGTTTTTGAGGTAATGATCGTTCATAAGCAACTTGAATTTTAGCAAATTGTGATTTTGCATCGTCTAGTGATGTAATAGAAGATACGGTATGTCCTTTTAATATGATGATTGTATCTGCAATTTGTTCAACTTCATCTAAATGATGGGTAGATATGAAAATGGTAATCTCTTTTTCTGCAACTTCTCCAACGAGAAACTGTAAAATCTGTCTTTTAACGATAGGATCAAGTCCGTTTGTTGGTTCATCTAAAATAATATATTCTGCCTGTGCAGCAACAGCTAAAATGATGGCAAGCAGTGCCTTCATTCCTTTTGAATAACTACGAATTCGTTTGTTTGGTAAGTTGAAACGTTCTAGTAGTTCGTAGAAATATGGTTCATCAAATGCGGTATAAACTGCTTTATAAAACTTCACGATTTCTTTTACTGTATAACCGTTCAGTATGTTAGTAGAATCCGGAACATATACGATTTTTTGTTTCGTTTCAGGATTTTTATGGATGTCGATATCCTCATATGTAACAGTTCCCTCGTCTGGGTCTAAAATGCCGACCATCGTTCGTAATAAAGTTGTTTTTCCCGCGCCGTTTCTTCCAAGTAATCCGACGATACTACCTTTTTGTAATGTGAAAGAAACATCGTCTAAAATTGTTTGATTATCAATTGTTTTCTTCAAGCTTGTCACTTTCAACATCCGTATTCCCTCCAATCTCTTTATAGTATGAATCTATCCAATCATGAATTTTATCTTTCGTAATACCAAGATAAGAGGCTTCTAATAGTAATTGATGAAATTGCTTTTCAACCATAGCGATTTTCCTTTCGTCTAATGTTGGGGTAATCGATTGGGATACAAATGTTCCTTTTCCTCGTAACGTTTCAATAATTCCTTGTCGCTCTAACTCTTGATACGCTTTACTCACTGTATTTGGATTTATAACGAGTAAAGAAGCGAGTTCGCGTACAGAAGGAAGTTTATCACTTGGAGCCAACATGTTTTTCAATACGAGTTCTTTTATATTTTGAACAATTTGTTCCCATATCGGAGTGTTGCTTCTTGGGTCAAGTTGAATATGCAAGAGCAATGTCTCCTTCCTCATATGTATTAAGTGTACTACTATGTGTAATACACTTAATACAATATAGGGGGCGAATGTATTTGTCAACTGAAAATAATAGAAAAAATTGGTATTAAAAAAAGGAGAATTGGAAAAAATAGGTCTGATATAGAATGGAGGGTTAGTCATGAAGCGAGTTTTTGGAATACTTGTTTGTTTCATGTTATTGCTTTCTGGAACTTCAGTGAGTTTTGCGCAATCTGAAAAAACGAAGCAGGAGAAAACAGAAGAAACAACGCCGAAGTTAGCGGAACAAGCGTCGTCAGCAATCGTAATTGAGCAAGATACAGGTAAAGTTTTATTTGATAAAAACCCAAATGAAAAATTACCACCTGCTAGTATGACAAAGATTATGACAATGCTTTTAATTATGGAACAAGTTGAAAAAGGAAAACTAAAACTGACCGATAAAGTTAGAGCAAGCGAACATGCAGCTTCAATGGGTGGATCGCAAATCTTTTTAGAACCTGGGGAAGAGATGACTGTAAATGAGATGTTAAAGGGTATTGCAATTGCATCTGGAAATGACGCATCTGTTGCAGTAGCCGAGCACATCGCAGGTTCAGAAGAAGGATTTGTAAATATGATGAACAAAAAGGCGAAAGATTTAGGGCTGAAAAATACACATTTTCAAAACCCAACAGGTCTTCCGGCCAAAGACCATTATTCGACAGCAAATGATATGGCTATAATGGCGAGAGAATTGATGAAGTATCCACTTATTCGTAAATACACAGGTAAGTACGAAGATTATTTACGTGAAGATACGGATAAAAAGTTTTGGCTCGTTAATACGAATAAACTAGTACGTTTTTATCCTGGCGTAGATGGAGTAAAAACAGGTTTTACGACAGAAGCGAAATATTGTTTAACAGCATCGGCTGAAAAAAATGGTATGCGTGTCATTTCAGTTGTCATGGGAGCACCAACATCAAAAGAACGGAACAACCAAGTGACAAAGCTTCTTGACTATGCATTTGGACAATATATGACAAAGAAATTGTATACGCGCGGCGAAAAAATTAAGACAGTTCAAGTAGGAAAAGGGAAAAAAGAAAAAGTAGATTTAGTTGCGTCAGATAATGTTTCTCTTCTTATGAAGAAGGGCGAGAATATGGACAAGGTAAAACAAGAAGTAATTGCTGAAAAGAAAGTAAAAGCACCGATTAAAAAAGGTGACGCGCTTGGCACCCTTGTTATAAAAAAAGATAAAGATGTTTTATTAAAACAAACAATTATAGCAAAAGAAGATGTTGCTGCAGCGAGCTGGTGGGAGTTATTTAAAAGAAGTTTTGGGATGTTTTCAACATCAAAATAGCGGCAAATATTTTGCCGCTTTTCTATTCGTATGTAAGTGAATAATGCTGAAAGGTTTCACTTTATGACGAAATAGTTCTTCTTTTGTCAGCAGGAAGGATTCTTATTTTATATCACGAAAATCTTTATGTATGTGAATAAGTAAAGTTTGAGCATAAGGAGGAAATCGTGTGAGTCTTTCCATGCAATTAGAAGTAAAACGTGACGTCCTATGTGTGAGACTAGAGGGTGAATTAGATCATCATACGGCTGAAGAGTTGCGAACGAAAGTAACAGATATGATTGAGACACATGGTGTTCATCATATTGTTTTGAGCCTAGAGAACTTATCGTTTATGGATAGTTCTGGTCTAGGTGTTATATTAGGCCGATATAAACACGTAAAGGGATTAGGTGGAGAAATGGTTGTTTGTGCAATTTCACCGCCTGTTAAGCGTTTATTTGAAATGTCGGGCTTATTCAAAATCGTTCGCTTAGAAGAAAGTGAAGCGCACGCGCTCGCGACGTTGGGGGTGGCATAGATGAGAAATGAAATGAACCTTCAATTTTCAGCATTAAGTCAAAATGAATCATTCGCTCGCGTTACAGTGGCGGCTTTCATTGCACAACTAGATCCAACGATGGAAGAATTAACGGAGATTAAAACAGTTGTGTCAGAAGCGGTTACAAATGCAATTATTCATGGATACGAAGGAAATGCAGAAGGTATTGTTTATATTTCTGTAATTTTGGAAGAAGCAATGGTGAAACTCACGATTCGAGATGAAGGGATTGGAATCTTTAACTTAGATGAAGCGAGACAACCCCTTTTTACAACTAAACCTGAATTAGAGCGTTCCGGAATGGGATTTACTATCATGGAAAATTTTATGGATGAAGTAGAAGTTATTTCAAACGAATCTTTCGGGACAACAATCCATTTGACAAAATACTTATCAAATAGTAACGCTCTATGCAATTAAGGAGAATAGCCTATGGACATAGAGGTCAAAAATGAGAAGAAGAAACCTCAGTTAAAGGACCACGAGCTAAAAGCGTTAATTCAAAAAAGTCAAGATGGAGATCAACAAGCGAGAGATACAATCGTTCAAAGTAATATGCGCCTCGTTTGGTCGGTTGTACAGCGGTTTCTTAATCGAGGATACGAACCAGACGACCTATTTCAAATTGGATGTATTGGGCTCTTGAAATCGGTAGATAAATTTGATTTATCTTTCGACGTGAAATTTTCAACATATGCAGTTCCAATGATTATTGGTGAAATACAACGTTTCTTACGCGATGATGGATCAGTGAAAGTTAGTAGGTCTTTAAAAGAAACAGGAAACAAAATTCGAAAGATGAGAGATGAGCTTTCGAAAGAATTCGGAAGGGCTCCAACGATTAATGAAGTGGCAGAGGCACTAGAACTAACGCCAGAGGAAGTTGTTCTAGCACAAGAAGCGAGCCGGGCCCCTTCATCTATACATGAAACTGTATATGAAAACGATGGAGATCCAATCACTATTTTAGATCAAATTGCAGATCAATCTGAAACGAAATGGTTCGATAAAATTGCTTTAAAAGAAGCGATTAGAGAACTAGATGAACGAGAGCGCTTAATTGTATACTTGCGTTACTATAAAGATCAAACACAGTCAGAAGTAGCCGAGCGCATAGGCATTTCGCAAGTACAAGTTTCAAGACTTGAAAAGAAAATATTAAAACAGATGAAAGATCGAATAGACGAATAATTGTCTATTCGATTTTTTTGTGCCGTTAATAGGAGAGAAATGTTAATTTTCGCAAAAATTAACAGAATTTATTGATAATTTAGTCAATTTAAAATATAATCCAAGTATGAACTTGTCATAAAGGGGGAAGGAAATATGGAAACGAGGCAACAATGGGGAACGAGAGCTGGATTTATTTTCGCAGCGGTCGGATCTGCCGTTGGATTAGGAAACATATGGCGTTTTCCTTATACAGCGTATGAAAATGGAGGAGGAGCATTCTTTTTACCGTACTTATTTGCATTATTAACGACTGGTATTTCATTGTTAGCGTTTGAGTTTGCCCTTGGTCATCGTCATCGTGGTTCAGCACCACTTACATTTTTCCGTATTAACCCGCGTGCCGAATTTATTGGATGGTGGCAAATGTGCGTAACATTTATCGTTTCAACATATTATGCAGTAATTATTGCTTGGTCTATATCCTATACATACTTTGCAATTACTGGAGCGTGGGGAAAAGACACGCAATCATTTTTATTTAAAGAGTACTTACATGTTGCAGATAAGCCAGGACAATTTGGAGGACTTGTACCGGAAGTATTAATTCCGTTAGCTCTCGTTTGGATTATTGTGCTTGGCGTTGCATTTAAAGGAGTTAAAAAAGGAATCGAAGTTGTTAACCGTATATTTATTCCTTTATTAGTTGTTATGTTCCTTATTATCGTCGTTCGTGCAGTGACGATGGAAGGTGCTATGCAAGGACTAGATGCATTCTTTAAACCAGATTGGAGTCGTATTTTTGATGGGAAAGTATGGCTTGCAGCTTATGGTCAAATATTCTTTAGTTTATCTTTAGCATTTGGAATTATGATTACGTATTCTAGTTATTTACCGAAAAACTCGGATACAACAAATAATGCCTTTATTACTGGATTTGCAAATTCAGGATTTGAATTATTAGCAGGTATTGGGGTCTTTGCAGCTCTTGGATTTATGGCAAATAATATGGGAGTACCGGTTGATAAAGTAGCAAGTGCTGGCGTTGGGCTTGCGTTCGTAGTATTTCCCCAAATTATTAATGAATTGCCGATGTCACCGTTGTTTGGTGTTTTATTTTTCTTATCGTTAACGGTTGCTGGAATTACATCACTTATTTCACTCGCGGAAGTATGCTTTGCCGCTGTATCTGAAAAATTCAGTTTAAGTCGGGAAAAAACTATTGGAATTATGGGAACCCTTCTCGTGTTAGTTTCTCTTGTTTTTGCAACACGTGGTGGACTTATGTTCTTAGATGTTGTCGACTATTTCGCTAATAATTTCGGATTAATTACAATTGCACTTGCGGAAGTAGTTACGATAGGGCTCATTTTACGCCGTTTACCAGTTTATCAAAATCATGCAAACTTTGTATCTGATATTAAATTAGGAACGTTTTGGAGAGTGAGTTTACTCGTTATTACTCCGCTTATGTTAGGGTATATGCTAATTGATGGTACAATCCAAAATATTAAAAAGAACTACGGAGATTATCCGACTGAGTTTGTTGTAACGTATGGTTGGTCGATAGCAGCAGCATTCCTCATAGTTGCAATAATCATTGGCCTGAAAAAATGGGATGCACAAATTCATTCGGATTCTGCCAAGCTTGAAAAAGAATGGAAAGATCGAGGTGTTTCATAATGAGTGGATCAGCGATTATGATGATGGTTATTGGAATAGTAGTCATTTGGGGAGGGCTTGCATTAAGTATTGCAAACTTATTTAAGAAAAAGGCATAAGTAAAAAACATCTGTACCGAAATGGTGCAGATGTTTTTTTATGAAAAAATTGTATTAGAAAAAAATTCAATAACCATACTACAACTACGAGGAAGAGTGAAGGGGTGAATGAAAGTTGGAACAAACGATTTATATTAAAATGCGCAATCGTTTAAAAGTTTCTCCTACTTATGAAGTAAAGCTGGGCGATGTTGCTCAACTTGCCGGAGATTCTTCCGTAGTTGAGTTGTTACAAAATGAGATAGTTTACAAAATAACAGCGCATGATAAGACGCATGTTGTAATTGATGTTATGAAAGTAATTGAGATTATTCAACAGAAAGCATCTCACGTACAAATTAATTTACTCGGTTCCGGACAAACTCTTGTTGAAATTATATACGAAAAAAAGAAGGCACACCCAATTTTTTTCGGGCTTGTATGGCTTTTACTTTTCATTGGAGCAGCTCTTGCAATCATTTATTTCCATGAGGATGTAAGTATGCAACAAGTACATCAACGGTTATATTACATGATTACTGGAGAATTTAATGCACAACCACTTTTATTTCAAATTCCTTATTCTGTAGGTCTTGGTTTAGGGATGGTTCTATTCTTTAATCATGTATTTCAAAAGCGAATTAATGAAGAGCCGAGTCCGTTAGAAGTTGAGATGTTTCAATACCAACAGTCACTTGATCAATATGTAATCGTTAATGAAAACAAGGATAATATGAAACAACTTGCCGATGATTGAGTCTGGGTTTGTTATTTTAATTGGTTTAGCTGGAGGGATAGCGGTAGGTAGCGGATATGTCGCATTTTTAGCTGTACTTGGTATAATCCCCCGTTTAGCTCAATTAACGAGAAGTGGAAAGCATATTCAATATTTTGAGTGGGCAGTCATTGCAGGTACTTTAACAGGGGCTTGGTGCAGTTTGAAAAACATTACACTTCAAACGTCGCAATATTGGCTCGTTATATTAGGGCTATTTTGTGGTACGTTCATTGGAATGCTCGCTGCGGCATTAACAGAGGTGTTAAATGTTCTACCTATTTTAGCTAAACGAGTAGGGGTAGAGGGGAAGATTATTGTTTTACTCGTTGCTCTTGTGCTTGGGAAAGTAATAGGATCGTTGTTTCACTGGATTTATTTCGTAAAGTAGGAGGCAGTATATAAATGACAAGTCAGAAATTGAAGGATGATTACATAAATAAAGTGAAGGAGTATCATCCAAAGCCAAACTATTTACTAAATTGTATCAAAGCATTTCTTGTAGGTGGACTCATTTGTACAGTTGGAGAAGTATTGATGAAATTTTATATACATTATTTTCACTTCAGTGAACAAGAGGCAGGAAACCCAACTGTTGCAACTCTTGTTTTATTATCCGCGATTTTAACGGGGTGTGGTGTATATGATAAAATCGGTCAATTTGCTGGAGCAGGATCAGCGGTACCGGTAACAGGATTTGCAAATTCTATGGCAAGCGCTGCTTTAGAACATAAGAGTGAAGGGATTGTTCTAGGGATTGCGACAAATATGTTTAAACTGGCAGGAAGTGTGATTGTATTTGGGGTTGTTGGTGCATATATCATTGGGTTAATAAGGTATACCTTTAAAATTTTTATGTCTTAAAGGAGGGGCTAGTATGAGGTTGACCGGAAAACAAACGTGGGTATTTCAAAACGACATATATGTGAATGCAACGGGTACTGCTGTCGGTCCGAAAGAAGCTGAGGGCCCTCTTGGAAAAGATTTTGATATTTCATATGATGACTTGCATTGTGGAGAGGAAAATTGGGAGCTCGCCGAACGAAGATTAATGTCAGACTCAATTCAACAAGCAGTGCAAAAAGGGAATATAAAAACATCGCAAATTGATTTCTTTTTAGCGGGAGATTTATTAAATCAAACAGTGACAGCAAATTATGTTGCGCGTCAGTGGTGCATTCCTTTTTTAGGAATGTTTAGCGCCTGTGCGACGTCTATGGAGACTTTAGCAGTTGGCTCAGCTTTTATAGATGGTGGATTTGCAAATCGTGTCTTAGCTACAGTAAGTAGTCATAATGCAACGGCTGAAAGACAATTTCGCTATCCAACAGAGTACGGTGGGCAAAAACCAGGGACAGCAAATTCAACTGTGACTGGTGCAGGATCTATATTAATTAGCAATGAAAAAAGTGCAATTAAAATTACGGCGGCTACAATCGGAAAAGTGCAAGATTTAGGAATCACAAATCCTTTGGATATGGGGGCAGCGATGGCTCCAGCAGCAGCTCATACAATTCAACAGCATTTTGAAGATTTAAGAAGAAGTGCCGATGACTATGATTTGATTGTTACGGGTGATTTATCAGCTGTTGGGACACCGATTGCAAAACAACTTTTACTTGAGGAAGGTTACGATCTTGGACATATATACAATGATTGCGGATTAATGATTTATGAATCAAGTCAAGAAGAAGTGTTTGCAGGTGGTAGTGGTTGCGCTTGTTCAGCAGTTGTCACATATGGCCATTTATTACACGAGATGCAAAAAGGGAATTTACAACGAATTTTTGTCGTTGCCACTGGCGCATTATTAAGCCCGATAATGATGCAACAGAAAGAAACGATTCCAACAATTGCACATGGTGTCGTATTTGAGAGAGTTAAAGGAGAGTGAATTGTGGATTTTATATATGCATTTCTTGTAGGTGGAGCTATTTGTGTAATTGGGCAACTATTGTTAGATTTCGCAAAGTTAACACCAGCTCATTTAATGGCAACTTTTGTAGTCATCGGAGCAATTTTAGATGGATTTGGATTGTACGATAAACTAATAAAGTTTGCAGGTGCTGGAGCAACAGTCCCTATTACAAGTTTTGGACATTCACTATTGCACGGAGCAATGCATGCAGCAGAAAAACATGGATATTTAGGAATTGGTATTGGCATGTTTAGTTTAACGTCTGCGGGCATTTCCGCAGCGTTATTGTTTTCGTTTTTTATAGCACTTATATGTAAACCGAAAGGATAAATCAAATGAGACGAAGGGTTGTTTTGGTCACAGATGGAGATGAATATGCAAAGCGGACAATTGAGCTTTTAACGAAGGAATTTGGGGGAAGGTGTATTTCAGCATCACAAAGTAATCCAACCAAATTGACAGGGAAAAAAGTTGTTGAGCTTATTATGCAAACGCCATATGACCCTGTATTTGTCATGTTTGATGACAGTGGATTTATTGGAGAAGGATCTGGTGAAAAGGCTTTAAAATATGTAGCTACCCATAAACAAATTGATGTGCTCGGTATTTTAGCGGTAGCGTCTAATACGCATCATTGGGAATGGGCACGTGTAGATGTAAGTGTAGATCGGAACGGAAATTTAACCGAATACGGTGTTGATAAATTTGGACTTCCAGATGGTGAAATTGGCAGAATTAGCGGAGATACAATTTATTGTTTAGATGACTTGAATGTTCCTGTCATCGTTGGAGTCGGTGACATTGGTAAGATGTGCGGGAATGATGAATGGGAGAGGGGATCACCTATTACTAGAAAAGCGATTCAATTAATTTTGGAAAGGAGTGGTTTTTATGACGAAGCCTAAAAAAGTGGATATCCCTATATCAACTTTCATAAGTGATAATGAAAATTATTTAAAGCAGACAGTTGGACTAGGCGTTACATACGATGTTGGCATTCGTAAATTTCAAATTTTGAATAAAGAAATCGGTGTGTTATTTGTAAACGGACTTTGTGATACAAATTATATTATCCCTATTTTAGAAGAAGCGGTGGATACAAATGAGATAAGGGATGTAGAAGAAGATACAGTGAAGCTTTTAGAGAATCGCTTAATCCATCAACAAGTAAGCAAAGTGAAAACGATGGATGAGGTAATGCTCCAAGTATTATCAGGGCTCATTGTGATATTTGTGGAAGGTGAAACGGAAGCGTTCGCGATTGATGTTCGTAGTTATCCAGGGCGAACACCGACAGAACCAGATACCGAAAAGGTAGTACGCGGTGCGAGGGATGGATTTGTTGAAAATATCGTTGTAAATACAGCGTTAATTCGTAGGAGAATTCGAGATCCACGACTTCGAAATGAAATGGTTCGAGTAGGAGATAGATCACAAACGGATATTTGTATTACATACGTTCAAGATGTTGCAAATCCAGATTTAGTAAAGATTATAAAACAAGAATTAAATAACATCGATGTAGATGGAATTACGATGGCGGATAAAACAGTAGAAGAATTTGTTGTAAAGCAAAGCTATAACCCATTCCCGCTTATTCGATATACAGAAAGGCCAGATGTAGCAGCAAATCATCTACTAGAAGGACATGTGTTAGTACTTGTTGACACATCGCCAAGTGCTATGATTACACCGACAACATATTTTCACCATTTACAGCATGCAGAAGAGTTTAGACAAAATCCAGCTGTCGGTACATTTTTACGCTGGGTGCGCTTTTTAGGTGTTATATTCTCGTTATTTTTATTACCATTTTGGTTAGTGTTTGTATTTGATCCAACTCTTTTACCAGCAAATCTTGCTTTTATTGGACCGACTAAGATGACGCATTTACCAATCCTATTACAGGTGTTAATGGCAGAGGTCGGACTTGAGTTTTTAAGGATGGCTGCTATTCATACTCCAACCCCATTATCGTCTGCAGCAGGGTTGATTTCCGCCATATTAATTGGTCAAATTGCAATTGATGTAGGTTTGTTTGTGCCAGAAGTAATTTTGTATGTAGCGGTTTCGATGATTGGTGCATATGCAACACCGAGTTATGAATTAGGATTAGGGAATAAGGTTGGGAAATTGTTTGTTATTATTTTAACAGGTCTCTTCCATGAGATGGGATTTGTAATTGGTATGACGATATTAATTTTATTTTTAACGTCTATAAAAAGTTTACAAACACCTTATTTATGGCCGTTTTTACCATTTGATTGGGGCGCGTTAACAAAAATTTTACTCCGTCCAACGATGTCTAGTTTAAAAGTACGACCAAGTATTGTAAGACCTCAAAATGTAAAAAGACAAAAATAAACGGGATTATACACCCGTTTATTTTTTTTAGTAAAAATTTATTGTTTTTTAACAAAAATCAAACATTTTTTGTGTACACTTAGAGTAGATATTGTGTATGGAAGGGGAAGAGGACATGATTAAATTATTTGTAAGTGATTTAGATGACACGCTCGTTTACGATGTGAATCATATGCAAAAAGAAGATGAACGTGCGCTGTGTTGGTTAGCTGAGAAAGGGACAAATATTTGTTTTGCCTCTGGCCGCTTTACACACAGAATTGATGAAGTTGTAAAAAGGTTTTCATTCCCATATTACACAACTGGCTTAAATGGAGCGACAATGTTACTTCCAGATGGGAATTTATTTCATGAATCGAGTTTTGAAAATACGGTTGCCCAGGAAATATATCGATATATACATAAAAAAGGACTAGCGGATATTGTTTGTGCAAATGAGCAACGATATACAAAAAGGAAAAATGAACATCACCATAATTTTGAAGCGTATATGGGCGTGCATATCGCTGAAATTGAAGCGTTAGAAGAAGAGTTTGGTAAGACTGTACACCCTGCAAAATTGTTTGTTTTTGGAGAAGAAGAGAAAATTGTGACGTTAGATCAAGAGCTACGAGATATGTTTCAAGGCGAAGCGGAAGTTTTTATATCAGGTAAACGCTATGTTGATATTATGCCAAGAGGCGTGAGTAAGGGGAGTGCTCTAAAGCGACTAATGGACCATTTGCAAATTGAAGCAAATGAAGTTGCTTGTATTGGAGATTCCTTCAATGATATTTCTATGTTTGAAGTAACCCCGCATTCATTTACTCTTCATCATGCCCATCCATATGTAAAGGAGAAAGCAAATCATATAGTGCGTTCGGTTGAAGAGGCTGTTATGAAATTACCGTTACTTGTATAAAAAAGAAGCCCGTCACTGGCGGGCTTCTTTTTTACTTGAATAAAGATTTAACAAAATCAATGATACTTGAGAAGAAATCTTTCACTTTATCTAGAAAACTTTGTCCTTCTTCAGATCCTAAAAAGGCAGAAACGTGTTCTTTTGCTTTGTTTAATTGACTACCAACTTGATTCCAATCGATATTAAGATTCTTCATTTTATCAAATAACGCTACTAGGTTATCTAACTGTTCATCTGTTAATGTAATGCCGAGTTGATCAGCAATTTTTTTAATTAATGAACGTAAATCTTCTGTTGTTTTTGGCTGTTCTTTTGCAATTTCTTCTTTAATTTTTGCAACAAGTTGAACTGCTTTTTCTTCACCAATTTTATCACCAAGCTGGGCTGTTTGTACCATTTCTTCATTCGCTACTTTTTTAACTTCTTCCGGAATTGGTTTATTGGACGCAGTTTCATATGCTTTCATTAATCCAGTTAAAGCTGCAGTTCCTGAAACTTTAAAAGGTGCAGTAATTTGAATTTCTGCATCTTTTACACCTGCTGTAATCAAAGCGTTAGTGTACATTGCATCTGTTACCCAGTTAATGTTCTTTGATCGTACAATAAGACCAGATCCTGGTTTTGTGTATGTAATCATAGAAGAAGAAATTGCTCTCGTACCAATTTGTGCTTTTGGAACAATGCCTTCTAGAAATTTATGTTCTTCCGCATTAGATACAGTGATAATTGTAGCATCTTTCGGTGCTTTCATTTCTTTTAACAGATCTTGTTTTTGTTGTTCGGATAAGTTCTCTCCTAGTGTAACAATTGATTCTCCCTCGATGATGTCTGCAAATGAAGCTGTTGGCATCATAAATACCGTTACAGCTAATAGCAGAGCTAATAATTTCGTTTTCACGAAAAACCGCTCCCTTTCTCTTTCTAAAATTTTCGGGCAACAAAGTTATTATAGTATATATTTCTTATTTGTCACCTAGCTTTTTCCACATTTCAAAAAAGAAGTATCTAGATTGTCGGATTCTTTTTGTTTCTAGTCATGAATGTGGTAATATAGTGCTGAGATAGTTGAAAGGAGACATATACATATGAAAACTTTAGGATACATATTAATGGAAAACGGTGAAAAAATCGAATTGGAATTTTTCCCAGAAGAAGCGCCAAAAACAGTAGAAAACTTTAAAAAATTAGCAGAGCAAGGATTTTATGACGGTGTTACATTCCACCGTGTTATTCCTGGCTTCGTAAGCCAAGGTGGAGACCCAACAGGTACAGGTGCTGGTGGTCCAGGTTACTCTATTCCATGTGAAACTGATGGAAACCCTCATAGACACCTTGTAGGATCACTTTCTATGGCTCACGCTGGCCGTAACACAGGCGGTAGCCAATTCTTTGTTGTTCATGAGCCACAGCCACATTTAGATGGCGTTCATACTGTATTTGGTAAAGTAACAAGCGGTATTGAAACAGTATTAAAAATGCGTCAAGGCGATGTAATGAAAGAAGTTAAAGTTTGGGAAGAATAAGGTAAGGGAAAAGAGAGCTTTTGCTCTCTTTTTTATTTTTAATGAGATTGAGTACTTCTTCTACAGCATCATACAAGTAGTATTGTTGCTAAAATATATTGCTTGTGAGAACAAACCTTTAACAAATTACATAGAATACATTACATTATATGTTTCCACAAATACTTTTTGTTATATTAATTTTGCTAGAATTGTGCTGCTTTAGGGTAACTATGAATGAAGTGATGTTGAATGATATGTTTCTTTTCATTCTATATAAAATTTTCTTTTTTTCACTCTATTTATTAAAGGAATAGTGCTGAAACATAGATTTGACTTTCTTCTTTTCGCTTTGTATGATTATCAAGTTGTTTTAGACTCTTCTCACTCTGTTGAAAATATTGTAAAATGAATGTGATATGAAAAGAGTGATTGAGGGGATTACTAGTTTGTAACTTTTGTGAGAAGGGATAAGGGTTATGTTAATTCGTTTTAAAAAAAGTTATGAAAAAATCGCAATGGGGCTTCTTTCGTTTATGCCAACTGAAAAAGATTTGAAAACATTACAATTGACAATGAAAGAATATGAAGCAAAAGATGATTGGCAATTGTATTTGTGGAAAGAAAATGAAGATTTTGTTGGAATAATGGGGATTGTAAAAAAAGAGAATCAAGTATTAGAAATTCAGCATTTAAGTGTAAATCCGTCTCACCGTCATGTGGGGATTGGAACGAAGATGGTTCAAGAGTTAAAGAGTAAATTTCTTGAGTTTACAATTTGCGGAAATGAGCAAACAGCAAGTTTTTGCGAAAAATGTAAAGGGCTAGAACAAAATATACATTCGTGAAAGCAGGGATAAGTAGTTTATTATCTCTGCTTTCTTTTTTGTAATTGTTCGTTTCGTTCAGTAATGACCTCTGTGCGATCACGCAAAGTGTGCTTGTGTATAATATATTTACTTGGAATAGCATTCAAGTCTTTCCAAGAGAGGTTTTGTTTTTTGCATAACTCTATGCACTGCTTCTCTAACAATGGATCTGATAAGGGTAAAAATAAAGGTACAAAACGTTCTTTTTTATGGATAGATTGCAATCTTTCATTGAGCAAAGAAAGAAGTTGCACTTGATTAATTCCTAAACGTTGTAAAGACACACCGCTTTTTTCTAAAATTGTGATTGCGCTTTTCATCATTTTTGTGGAACCATTCCAGTTAGCACGTCTTTGGTGGTATAAAGAAACTGCAATTTGAATGAGACCAACTAAGTAATGATCACGATTTCCTCTTGGTTTTGTCTTCCAGTACTCTTCTAGTATTTCGTGGCATTCAAAATAGTCGTAATCTCCTTGGAAATGAATTAAAAATTGTATGTATTCGGTAGGATACATGTTTTCTCGCCCCTATCTAACGGTTATACATATAAGTGTATCATAGAAATATGAACAATAAACGACTAGGAGATTTCTCCCTAGCCGTTATTGTTCATATTAGCAGAAGCAAGCTGCTCCTACAATAATTAGCAAAATAAACAGTACAACAAGTAATGCGAACCCACCGCTAAAACCACAATCAACGTGACCCATAGTTTTTTGACCTCCTACATTGTTCTTACTACACTGTTATCATATGAAGTGGTGGGCATGATGACATAGGCATCGGTCTATTTTTAATTAAATTTCTTAAAAAGGTTGGATAGAACATGAGTATGCTCTATACTTATGTTGTTATAGAAAAAATGTGGTGGGATGCTTTGTGCAATATAATTTTAAAGTAGAGGCTTTTGAAGGGCCTTTAGATCTATTGTTACATTTAATACATCGTTATGAAATTGATATATATAATATTCCTGTAGCAGATATTACAGAGCAATATTTATCTTATGTGCATACGATGAAAGAACTGCAATTAGATGTTGCAAGTGAGTATTTAGTAATGGCCGCAACGTTATTACAAATTAAAAGTAAAATGTTGTTGCCGAAACATGAAGAAGATGTACTTGATAACGGTGATGATTTTATAGATGATCCTCGTCAAGAATTGATGGAGAGGTTAATTGAATATAAGAAATATAAGCAAGTTGCTACTGAGTTAAAAGAAAGAGAACAAGAAAGAGCACAGCTATATACACGTCCACCAATTGACTTTACATCGTTGCAACAAGAAGAAGAGACAAGCTTGCCTCTTGATGTTACGTTATATGATATGCTAGCGGCATTTCAAAAATTAATGCGCCGTAAAAAGGCAAAAAAACCTGTAACAACACGTATTACTCGTCAAGAAATACCAATTGAACAGCGAATGACTGATATTTTAAAGCAGTTAAAAATAAAGGGTGGTCGCCAAAGTTTTCATGATTTGTTTGTTGATGATGAACGTGAAATAATGGTTGTAACATTTTTAGCAGTTCTGGAACTTATGAAAAATCAACAAATCATAATTGAGCAAGAACATAATTTTGATGAAATTTTCGTATCAAGCTCTAATAAATCTGCATAGAGCAAGTATATGAAATTGGGATAGAAACACTTTATCTCATGCTATGTTTTAATGTATCGTTTGGAACAAGAGAAGAAATATTGAACCGAACGCATTGATTGTGATTCGGTTTTTTGATGTGTATTTTTATGGGAAAATAGAAGGAAGGAGCTCGTGAAATGGATAGGAAAGAACAAAAGTCAATTATTGAAGGCCTTTTATTTGTTTCTGGTGATGAAGGGATTTATCCAGAACAAATAGCGAAAGTTCTTGAAATTGAAATGAATGAAGTAATTAATATTTTAGAAGAAATGCAACAAGAATGTGAAGGTGCAAACCGTGGTTTGCAAATTGTACAGTATGCAAAAGTATATCGTTTTGCTACAAAGAAAGAACATGCTTCATATTATCAAAAATTAATAGATACACCAACAGCTGCTTCACTCTCACAAGCTGCCCTTGAAACGTTAGCGATTGTTGCATATCGTCAACCAATCACAAGGACTGAAATGGAAGAGATTAGAGGAGTTAAAACCGATAAGGCGTTACAAACGTTGGTTTCACATTTACTTATAAAAGAAATGGGAAGAGCAGAAGGACCAGGGCGTCCTATTTTATACGGAACAACAAAAGAATTTTTGGACACATTTGGATTGAAAACATTAGATGATTTACCGCCGCTTTCTGAAGAGAATGAACAAATGAATGAAGCGGATTTATTCTTCGGTTCCCTACAAGAGATATCGAAATAAAAGCTTAGCATTTTGCTAAGCTTTTTTTTGTATATCAATTATTTACAGTGCCATACTAAATGAAAAAAGGAGACGAGTTATGAGAGGTATGCGGATTATTCTATTATTAGTTTCTGTTTTATTATGTTTTTCTTTAAATAGCGCATCAGCTAAAAGGTATATGATGTCTATTCATACTACGTCTCCTTTACATATGCATCGGCAACATCTTAGTAAAATGAAAGTGAGCTTTTTAAAAGTGGGGCAAGGTGATGCAACACTTATCATAATGCCAAACGGACAAACAATGTTAATTGATGGAGGACCTTATGAAGCAGGAGAGGTTATTATTCAGAAATTAATTGAGAAAGGGATTAATCATTTAGATGTAATTGTCAGTACCCATCCTGATATGGATCATATAGGGGGGCTAATTCCAATTGTAGAGCAAATGCCGGTATCGCTTATATTAGATAGCGGAAAAACATATAGTTCTCTTACTTATCATACATATCGCAATAATATTAAAAAAAGAGGGATACCTTTCGTTTCAGTAAAGGAAGGACAATATATACCGCTGGATCCACATGTTTCTATACAAGTATTAAACAATGGGAAATCAAAAGATGAAAATAATGAATCCTCAATTGTTTTAAAGGTGCGATATGGAAAAGCGGATTTTTTATTAATGGGTGACGCGGATGTACGGACAGAACATGAAATATTAAAACAATTTGATGTACATGCAGATATTTTAAAAGTGGGGCATCACGGCTCGTATACTTCAACAAGTGAAACGTTTATAAAAAAAGTGGAACCGCAGTTTGCTATTCTGTCTTACGGGAGTAGTAATCCGTATGGACATCCTCATCAAAGTGTAGTAAAACGCTTAAAAAGGCACGGTATAATGGTATATAGAACGAATAAACGTACAGTAGAAATAGAAACAGATGGTGAACATGTTATGTTAGAGTCTAGCGGGTTAATGCCATTGTTGAAGTGATTTCTATATTAGGGGTGGATACTGTCCCTTTTTGGAAAAATGAATAATATATATTATAATTATAAGGGACGTAAGAAATTTCCTTTTTTGTTGAATAAAAAGGAAATTTCATTAGAATGTATAGACAACTACTCGTGCATATATTAAGATGGAACTAGGCGAATAAGGTAATAATAACAAGTAGGTATTTCATGGGAAAGGATCGATGAAAATGAAAACGCAAATTGTCATCAATGCCAAAATTTACACAGGTCAAGAAATAGTGGAAAACGGATTTATCCGTTACGCAGAAACCATTAAAGAAATTGGTTTGATGGCTCAATATGTACCACAAGAAAATGAAACTGTTTTTGATGCTACAGGGAAGATTGTAATTCCAGGTATGATCGATGTTCATATTCATGGTGGATACGATATTGATGCGATGGATGCAAATAGCGATGGGTTAGTAACTCTAGGTAAAGAAATGTTAAAAGAAGGGGTTACAACTTACTTCCCGACAACAATGACACAAGCTCCAGAGGCAATTGAAGCAGCGCTAACTGCTGCGAAAGAAGCAAAAGAAAAAGGAGCGCATTTCGAATATATTCACTTAGAAGGACCTTATGTTTCAAAGAAACGTGCAGGTGCACAACCACTTGAACATATCGTTCCTGCAAATATTGAGCAATTTAAACAATGGCAAGAAGCAAGTGGGAATTTAATTAAATTAGTAACATATGCACCAGAAGAAGAGGGAGCATTAGAGTTTGAACAATATCTTGCTGAAACTGGTGTAGTGGGCACAATGGGGCATACAGATGCAATTGATGCGCAACTAAAAAATAGAAAGATTACACATGCGACACATTTATACAATCAAATGCGTGGATTACATCACCGTGAACCAGGAGTTGTTGGTCATGTGTTATTAAATCCAGATGTAATGGTTGAAGTAATTACAGATGGTATTCATATTCACCCTGATATGGTGAAATTAGCATATAAGTTAAAAGGACCGAAAAAAGTAAGTGTTATTACTGACGCAATGCGCGCAAAAGGTCTTGAAGATGGATTATATGAGCTTGGCGGACAGCCGGTACATGTAAAAGATGGTAGTGCTCGATTAGAAGATGGAACGTTAGCTGGTAGTATTCTAAAAATGGATCAAGCTTTCCGAAATGTAATTGAATTTACAGGTTGTTCAATCGAAGATGCAGTACTGATGACATCAGTTAACCAAGCAGAAGAGTTTGGATTAAATAATAAAGGTGCATTAGCAGTAGGAAAAGATGCAGACTTTGTTGTGATGAATGAAGATTTACATGTATATGATACGGTTCGTTTAGGAATTCATATGAAGGAAGGGAAGTAATTAAATGAATATTCTTGTTGTAAAAACTCCAGAAGAACTAGCAGAAGCAGGTTATAAATTAATTGAAGAAGTTGTAAAAACAAAAGAAAATCCAACATTAGGAATGGCTACAGGAAGCTCTCCATTAGGTATTTATGCAGAAATGCGAAAAAATAAACTTGATACAAGCCGTGTAACCACTGTAAACTTAGATGAGTACGTAAATTTACCACATGAAGATAAAAACAGCTATCACTATTTCATGCAAGAACAGTTGTTTGATCATCTTCCATTTAAACAAACTTATGTACCAAACGGGATGGCAAGTGATTTAGAGGAAGAGTGCAAACGTTACGAGGGCATTCTAACTGCTAACCCAGTTGACCTACAGATTCTTGGAATCGGTGAAAACGGTCACATCGGATTTAATGAGCCAGGAACACCGTTTAATTCTCCAACGAACATTGTTGAATTAACAGAATCTACACGCCAAGCAAACCTTCGCTTCTTCGAAAAAGAAGAAGATGTGCCAACTCATGCGATTACAATGGGAATTGGAAGCATTATGAAAGCGAAACAAGTTCTACTTGTTGCTATGGGTTCTAAAAAGGCAGAAGCTGTTAAAGAATTATTGCAAGGTGAATATAGTGAAGAGTGTCCGGCTACAGTTTTACAACGTCATCCGAATGTAACCGTAATCGCAGATCAAGAAGCTCTATCTTTATGCAGTGAGGCGATTGCTGATGAACATCGACAAGTATTCACCATTTCCGATCTATTATCAGATTCAAGAGTGGGTGAAACAGCTAATTGAGGACGGCGAATGGAAGCCGGGAGATAAAATCCCATCTGAGAATGAACTTTGTGATAAGTTCGAAGTGAGTCGTATGACAATCAGACAGGCGATTAATAATTTAGTGGAACAAGGCTATTTATATCGGAAGCGTGGAATTGGAACATTTGTCCAACTTCCGAAAGTGGAACAAAAATTGCAAGGAATGACGGGATTCACAGAAGATATGATTTCTCGTGGAATGAACCCAAGTAGTCAATTACTTAGTTTCCGCCTAGTTCCAGCTACTGCTAAAATAGCAGACCGGTTGAGAATACAGGAGGGGGAATCGGTTTATGAAGTGAGGCGTATTCGCTTAGCTGATGATGAACCGATTGCTTTTGAGACGACATATTTGTCGCCAGCTCTTGTAAAAGATATTAACGAAGAGATATTGCAACAATCTTTATATGAACATTTAGAGAAAAAACTGGGCTTTAAACTTGTTAGCGCTACTCAGTCAATTGAAGCTTCTGTTGCGACGGAAAATGAAGCTGAACATCTGCATATTCCTAAAAAGGCGCCTGTACTTGTAATGCGTCAATGGTCATATTCAGAAGGTGAGATACCGCTAGAGTACGTGAAATGTATTTATCGTGGAGATCGTTATAAATTTATTACGAATATCGCACGTAACAAATAGTATATTTCAGTTTGTGAAGTACAGTCGAAATGAAAATGGATAACATGTAAAGAAATAAAAATACGACTCATCCTTATAAGGAATGAGTCGTATTTTTATTATGAGCAATTACGTGGTTAACAGCATCTTTGACGTGATTTACTACATAGTGAGCGTGTTTTTTTACTGCATCATCTGCTTGCGACATAGCAAAACTGTGAGGAGTTAAAGAAAACATAGGAATATCATTGTAAGAATCCCCTATACAAGCAATTTCCTCAGGTTTTATTTCAAACTCATTTAATAAAACAGAAATGGCAGAGCCTTTACTAACATTCGGTGGCATTACATCTAAACATTGTTCTGCTGAGATGAAAGTACTAACTTTCCCGTGGAATTTTTCATCAATTTTTTTTTGAAGGAGTTGTAAGCTCTCCTTTGTTCCACCGACAGAAATTTTATTTGGGAAAATTGTATCATCAATCTTCTGTAGTAAGTTTGGTTCTTCAACAGAAGTCATTGTTACTTGTTGTTCAAGTTCTTGAATAAAAGGTGTTTTCTCTTCAATGTAATAATTATGCTCATCACTTACATAACGGAAATAAGGATTTTCATTCGTCATAGCTAACAAATCGGGAAGTATGCTGGAATCAAAAGTTGCAGATAATAGTTGTTTATTTTCATGTGTATATACAAAAACACCGTTTACACTAATACGATGAAAATTTGTATTTACAGCTTTCATTAAGTCTGCAATTTCATTATCAAGTCTTCCGGAAGCGAAGCAAAGAATAACATTTTGCTCGGCGAGGCTGCGTAGTGCCGCAACATCTTGTTCATCAATAAGACCTCCGTGTTGCATCATTGTACCATCGATATCACTTACAAACATTTTAATCATGCTGTTATCTCCTTTCTATGTACAGTTGCTCTTACATTATACGCATCATATATAAACATGTCTAAAAAATGAATTTTTATTAAATGGCAGATGTTTTACATTGACGACAAAGAAGAATATTCTGTAACATAAAAGTAGGCTATTTAAGTACGAGGGTGGTGTTATATGAATAATTATCTAGAAATTAAAAAAGTTTTAAATAATAATGTCATCATTGCTAGCCATCCTGAACACGAGGAAGTAGTAGTGATTGGTAAAGGAATTGGATTTGGGAAAAAAGCGAAAGATGTATTGGAGCAAGAACAAATCGAAAAAATGTTTGTCTTAAAAAATGAACGTGATCGTGAACAATATAAATTATTAGTGCCGCATGTTAGTGAAAAATTAATTGAATTGATGAACGATATTATGCTGTACATTCAAGAAAAAGCGAAATCTCCACTAAATGAACATATTCATATTGCGTTAACAGATCATATTTCATTTGCAATTAAAAGGTTAAAACAAGGACTTACAATTGATAATCCTTTTTTAGTTGAAACAAAAATGCTCTATCCAGAGGAGTATGAAATTGCGGAAGGTGTTGTAGAACTTTTAAATTCTCGTTTGCAAATTACATTGCCAGAAGGAGAAATTGGTTTTATTGCACTTCACATTTACAGTTCGCTTACAAATTCTGATTTATCTTCAGTTAATCAAAACTCCCGTCTCATTGCACAACTTGTATCTTTAATTGAGACAAACTTAGAAATTACATTAGATCAAGAGAGCATTCATTATTTACGCCTTATTCGTCATCTTCAATATGCTATTGAGAGGGTGAAAAAAGGAGAAAAAGTAGAAGAATCGCAAAGTTTTGCTGATTTATTAAAGGCGGAGTATCCAGTTTGCTATAACGTAGCTTGGAAGCTAGTTAAGGTCATGCAAAAAGAGTTGCAACTACCTGTATATGAAGCTGAAAGTATTTATTTAACGATGCACTTGCAACGCTTAGTCAAGGCAGAGCATGTGTAATAAGTCATATATTTTTGTCTAAAATGAAAACGTTAAAAAAAATGATTGAATCGCTTACAATAGTTATGTATAATAACTATTGCAAAGTTATACAAATTTCGACAAACACATTAAGGTGAGTAACGAAAACGTTTGCCTTAATTATAGTGAACTTATACGTAAACCTATTTTTGACACGTGTTACTGATTCGATCAGGCATGAGTGGAGAAAAGTAAGGAATGTAAGCTAGAGAAAGGGATATACTACCCTTTGTATAGCTATCGTTCTATCTTTTTTTCCTCATGTCTTTTTGGCGTTTGTCGGAAGGTATCAATATAGATAAGAGAGGAAGGGTTTCCATGTTTAAGAAGATCTTTGGTGTTCTTCAAAAAGTCGGAAAAGCGTTAATGCTTCCAGTAGCGATTTTACCGGCAGCAGGTATTTTACTTGGATTTGGTAATGCATTTCAAAATCCACAGTTAACAAATGTTATTCCTGCTTTAAAAGCAGATTGGTTCGTAATGGTTGCAAAAATTATGGAACAATCTGGTGATATTATTTTCGCTAACCTTGCATTATTATTCGCAGTTGGGGTAGCAATTGGTTTAGCTGGTGGAGACGGAGTAGCTGGTTTAGCAGCATTCGTCGGATACTTAATTATGAACAAAACGATGAGTGTGTTCTTAGAAGTAGATAAGCTAGTGAAAGTAACAAGTTCTGGAGCAGACCCAGTAAAAATTGGATTTGCAGATCCAGCGTATGCAAACGTATTAGGTATTCCAACGCTACAAACAGGGGTATTTGGTGGTATTATCGTCGGTATAGTAGCGGCATATTGCTATAATAAATACTTCAACATTGAATTACCATCATACTTAGGTTTCTTTGCAGGTAAGCGTTTCGTACCGATCGCAACTGCAACATTCTCTTTAATAGTAGGTATTATCATGTGCTTCGTTTGGCCATACATTCAAGGTGGCTTAAACACGTTCTCACATCAAATGATTGATGCAAATAGAACAATCGCAGCATTTATATTCGGTTTAATTGAACGTTCATTAATTCCATTTGGACTACATCACATTTTCTATTCACCGTTCTGGTTCGAATTCGGACAGTATACAAATGCAGCTGGCGAATTAATCCGTGGTGACCAAAAAATCTTTATGGCACAGTTAAAAGACGGTGTAGAATTAACAGCAGGTACATTTACAACTGGTAAGTATCCGTTCATGATGTTCGGTCTTCCAGCAGCAGCTTTAGCAATGTACCATGAAGCACGTCCAGAAAATAAAAAATTAGCAGCAGGTATTTTAGGTTCTGCAGCATTAACATCTTTCTTAACAGGTATTACAGAGCCACTTGAATTTTCATTCTTATTCGTAGCGCCAGTATTGTTCGGAATTCATGCTGTATTTGCTGGTCTATCATTTATGACAATGCAAATTTTAGGTGTTAAAATTGGTATGACATTCTCTGGTGGTTTAATTGACTTCCTATTATTCGGTGTACTACCAGGCCGTACAGCATGGTGGTGGGTAATTATTGTTGGTCTTGTACTAGCAGTTATTTACTACTTCGGATTCCGCTTTGCAATCCGTAAATGGAATCTAAAAACACCTGGTCGTGAAGAGGCAAATGCGAATGACGGTGCAGGAAAAACAGAAGCAGGCGAACTTCCTCGTGAAGTATTAGTAGCACTTGGTGGTAAAGAAAACATTGCTTCTTTAGATGCTTGTATTACTCGTTTACGTGTTCAAGTTAACGAACAAAAGAATGTAAACAAAGACCGCTTAAAAGAACTTGGAGCAGCTGGTGTACTTGAAGTTGGAAATAACATTCAAGCTATTTTCGGACCGAAATCTGACACGTTAAAATCACAAATTCATGATATAATGTCAGGTCGTACACCTCATGTTGAAAAAGAAGAACCTGTAAAAGTGGAAGAAACTCCTCAAAAAGTTGATGAAAATGAAACAATTGTATCACCAATCGAAGGAAAAATCTTACCAATTACAGAAGTGCCTGACCAAGTATTCTCAGGAAAAATGATGGGAGACGGATTTGCAATTGAGCCAACTGAAGGAACAGTAGTTTCTCCAGTTAACGGTGAAATTGTCAATGTATTCCCTACAAAACATGCGATTGGTATTCAATCTGAAGGCGGAAAAGAAATTTTAATCCACTTTGGTATTGATACTGTAAAATTAAATGGTGAAGGATTCGAGGCACTTGTAGCACAAGGTGATAAAGTGAAGCAAGGCCAACCATTATTAAAAGTAGATCTTGCATTTGTAAAAGAAAATGCACCATCTATCATTACACCAATTGTATTTACAAACTTACAACAAGGGCAACAAGTCGAATTGAAAAAAGATGGAAATGTTAAGAAGGGCGAAACCGCTATTATTGACATTCAGTAGGAATTTGACGCAAAATGTTTATAATTATAATAGGCGATGTGGTTGACCGAACATCGCCTATTATATACAATAGATGATGTAGTACTCACGTCTATACAACTAAAAAAAACTGTAATTTAAAGGAGATAAATAATCATGGAAAAAATCTTTAAAGTAACTAGCGACTCAGGAATTCATGCTCGTCCAGCAACTCTACTTGTAAACACTGCAAGCAAATTCGGTTCTGACATTAACTTAGAGTATAACGGAAAGAACGTTAACTTAAAATCAATCATGGGCGTTATGTCTTTAGGCATTCAACAAAACGCAGAAATTAAAATCACTGCCAATGGTGATGATGCAGCTCAAGCACTAGCAGCTATCGAAGAAACTATGAAAAACGAAGGATTAGGAGAATAATGACTCTTAACATTCAAGGGATCGCTGCATCAAGTGGGATTGCTATTGCAAAGGCTTTCAGACTTGAAAATCCTGAATTTAACATCGAAAAGAAATCAATTACAAACGAAGCTGCAGAAATTGCACGCTTAGACGCTGCGCTTGAGAAAGCAAAAACTGAATTAGAAGCTATTAAGGACCACGCATTTGCTGAGCTAGGTGCTGACAAAGCTGCGATCTTTGAAGCACATTTATTAGTGTTAAATGATCCAGAACTAGTAAACCCAGTAAAAGATAAAGTAAATAGTGAAAAAGTAAATGCTGAATTTGCAATGGATGAAGTTGCATCAATGTTTATTTCTATGTTTGAAAACATGGATAATGAATATATGAAAGAACGTGCTGCGGACATTCGTGACGTAACAAAACGCGTTCTTGCACATTTACTAGGAATTAACTTCTCAAATCCTGGTACAATTTCTGAAGAGGTAATCATTATTGCTGAAGATTTAACACCATCTGATACAGCTCAGTTAAACCGTAAGTATGCAAAAGGTTTCACTACTGATATCGGTGGACGTACATCTCACTCTGCAATTATGGCTCGTTCTATGGAAATTCCAGCTGTTGTTGGTACGAAAGTTGTTATGGAGAAAATCCAAAACGGCGATATCGTTATCATTGACGGTTTAGATGGAGAAGTAATTGTAAACCCATCAGAAGAAACTCTTCGTTCGTTTGAAGAAAAGAAAGCGAAATTTGAAGAGCAAAAAACTGAATGGGCAAAATTAAAAGACCAAGCTACTGTAACAAGTGATGGACATCACGTTGAGCTTGTTGCAAATATCGGAACACCAAATGATGTACAAGGTATTATCGATAATGGCGGAGAAGGCGTTGGCTTATACCGTACAGAATTCTTATACATGGGTCGTGACAATCTTCCAACAGAAGAAGAGCAGTTCGAAGCGTATAAAGCAGTTCTTGAAGGTGTAAAAGAAGGTCAACCAGTCGTTGTTCGTACACTTGACATCGGTGGAGATAAAGAGCTTCCATACTTACATTTACCAAAAGAAATGAACCCATTCTTAGGATACCGTGCAATTCGCTTATGTCTTGATGAGCAAGATGTGTTCCGTACACAACTTCGTGCATTACTTCGTGCTAGCGTATACGGTAACTTAAAAATTATGTTCCCAATGATTGCAACTCTTGATGAGTTCCGTCAAGCAAAAGCAATTTTATTAGAAGAGAAAGCGAAACTTGTAGAAGCGGGTACAACTGTTTCTGATTCTATTGAAGTTGGTATGATGGTTGAAATCCCAGCTTCAGCAGTATTAGCAGATCAATTCGCGAAAGAAGTTGACTTCTTCTCTATCGGAACAAATGATTTAATCCAATACACAATGGCTGCAGACCGTATGAACGAACAAGTATCATACTTATACCAACCATATAACCCATCTATTTTACGTCTTGTAAAAATGGTTATCGATGCTGCTCATAAAGAAGGCAAATGGGCTGGTATGTGCGGTGAGATGGCAGGAGATTCACTTGCTATCCCGTTACTATTAGGATTAGGTTTAGATGAGTTCAGTATGAGTGCAACATCTATTCTTCCTGCAAGAACACAACTAAGCAAGTTGTCAAAAGCAGAAATGGAGACATTAGCAGAAAAAGCATTAATGATGTCAACTGCTGAAGAAGTTGTTGAACTAGTTAAAAGCATATAATCAATAAAAAACCTGAGCCGATTTGAAATCGGTCTCAGGTTTTTTCTATGAGAAAAGTAAATCTTATTTTCTTACTATAGAGGATAAGGAACAGAATTAGATAGCGATTGCAACGATATCAGTTGGGCATACACGTAAAATACCAGTAAAAGTATTTCGGTTTTGATTGTTCTTATCGTCTTTATTGTTATCTTTGTTGTCTTTGTTATTACGAGCCAAAGCAGAGAAAAGAGCAACACCGTTAGCGAAACCTTCAAAAATTACATTGTTGAAAGTGCCATTACCTCTAATGCTTAAAAGAGAAAGTTCTGTTCCAACTGAAATGCTAGCAAGTACGTTACATACAGCTGGTTGTTGTGGTCTAACTACTTCTCTCTCTTTCTCTTTCTCATGATGTCTGCACTCTCTTTCATGATGATGACAGTCTCTAAAGTTATCACAGCATCCAAATGATCCAAACATAATCCTCATCACCCCCTTCACACTTATAATCTATGTAAGTTCGGTAGTGAGTGACTGGACAGAGAGTGGAATTTTTTCTAGGGGATTTTCTCATTTTAAATGACTAGCTGGGTGTTTAGTATGGAATGATGTTTAAAATAGGGGGAATATAACAAAAAATGTAAAAACCACCGAAATAAATGAAATAGGTAGCCTTTACACTTTTTTACTTTTATATAAAACGATGATATATACAGGAAGAGCTAGGAGTAGTGGTACAATGGATCGTGCAGTATGTTTTTCTGATTCTAATTGGAATGCTTCTTCTTTTGGGAATTGTAAAATGGAGATGTTTGCGGCATCACCAATAAAATATAGAAGCAGTACAGTTACTATGTAACATAAAAGTGCGATAAAGCTTCCGTATGAACTCAATGAAAATCCCTCTCTTGTTATCTATTTGTTATCATTGTATCATAATTGTAACAAAAATACACGGGTATATTTCAACACCTAAACAAAATTCGACACAAAACGTCAAGTTTATTTATGATAAGGGAATAGAATATACTTTTCCATAAGTATAAATGTCGAATGATTTGTAGTAATATTACAAAAGTATGACAGGAAATAAAAAACGAAGGCAATGTAGTTACCTTCGTTTTTTATTATTTTGCCCACTCACTCACTTGCTCTACGCTCATACGAGGTGCAGGGTGGCCTTTTAAAGTTGATTCACCAATTGTAATAAGCATAATTGGAACGTAACGAGATGAAACGTTAAATTCGTCTGTCAGTGCTTGTGGATTGAAGCCACCAATAGCACAAGTATCCCAACCAGTTGCTTTAGCTGCAAGCATAAGTTGCATTGCTGCTAAAGATGCATTTGAAAAGGCAGCATCTCTTGGGAATTGTTCACGAGCATATGCAGATTCAATATTTTTAGCTAAGCGTTCTTTTGCTTCTTCTTTCATAAATCCTTGTTCTACAATTGGACCATATACTGGCTCAACATTTTTATAAGCTTCTAAATCACCTAAAATAGCGACTACTGCAGAAGCATCAAGAATTTGTTGTTGGTTATAAGCTATTGGGTGTAATCGTTTTTGTACATCTTCACCTTGAAAAACGAGGAATTTCCAGTGTTGCAAGTTCCAAGCGGAAGGTGCTTGTGCTGCGGCTTTTAAAATCTCATGTAATTCTGTAGATGAGATTTCTTTATTTGGGTTGAATGCACGTGTAGATGTGCGTTCATATAGAACGTTAAAAAAGTTGTCGTTTGTCATTGTATATCCTCCAAATTGTATATCGAATTATTTTCAAAAAAATAATATACACTACTTACATTTTGTAAGTTATCGAATTTAAGAATATAATATCTTTATTTTAATTGTCAAGTTTTAAAAATAAGCTAGGGCATTCATACAAACGATACAATTCCTACAATCATACACTAAAAAAGGAATTTATAGAGTGAAAAGCGAAGATAACATTCTCAATTAGCTTGTTAATATGTATCTCTCACAAATTAAAGTTTATTGGAGAACAGTCTTTTAAAAAAGTTTGTGAGGAATTCAGTAGAACAAGATATATGAAGTGAGTGAAGACTAGTGATGAACATACTACATTTTTTATTAGAGAATACGGTTTTCCAAAATGTGTTACAAGATCTGCAGTTAAATGTCCTTTATATAGAAAATGGATGTAAGCATCAACAAACGGTAGAAAATATCCATCCAAAATGTATGTTTATAGCAAATAGTTTTGAAGAGGGCGAACTATTATTTCAAAGAACGAAACCACACATTATCATTACGTATGTAACAGATTATTCTCAAATAAAATATATAAAGAATATGTATACTCCGCACAGTACATTCATTGTCATTTGGGATCAACAAATAACAAAAGAATTCACAGATGTACTTGCATTAGGAATACGTAATATTGTAATAGCTCCTGTAACTCCGCAAGCAGTGTTAGAGGAAGTGAATAAGAGTTTGTATCAACTTTCTTTAGTAAGGCAAGTCGGTTTGCAGCAGGAATTGCTTCAAACGATGTTTGATTTTCAAAATGATCTATTATTTATAGTAGAAGATGATGAGATTGTTGATTGTAATACAAATTTTTTAGCTTTTTTTGGATATGAAAATCTGTTTGCCTATCGTGAGCAACATTTAGTATTTGCTGAACATTTTATTAGAGAAAGTGGATACTATTCGACGACGCATGATATCACATGGTTAGACGATACTTTATCAAGTGGTAGAAGAATTAAGATGCTAAATTATGAAGGGGTAGTATCCACTTTTTTATTACGTGCGACACCATTGCCAGAAGATTTATCAAGATTTATTGTAAAGTGCACGGAAATTACAGAATTAGATGAAATCTATCAAGAGCAAGAAAGACTTGCTATGGTAGATTCATTGACAGAGATTTATAATCGTTTAAAGTTTCAACAAATACTAGAGGTAGAGTGGGAAAAGGTAATACGTAGTGATGAGAAAATAGCTATCATTTTATTTGATATAGATAATTTTAAAACGGTTAATGACACATATGGTCATGATTTTGGTGATTTGGCATTAATACAACTTGCAGAGCTTATGAAATCTAAAGTGGAGCAACAACATGTATTTGCAAGATGGGGAGGAGAAGAATTCATTATATTAGTGACAAATACAGTAGAAAAGGAAGCATTTCAAGTTGCGGAGTCATTACGATTCTTCATTGAAACAAAGCAATTCACTGGAATTTCGAAGCTAACAGCTAGCTTTGGAGTTGCGTTATATGAACAAGGAACTACAAGAGAAGAATTAATGCAACGAGCGGACATTGCATTATATGAAGCGAAAAAAAATGGGAAGAATCAAGTATGTGTGTATAGAAAAGAAAAAATGTAATTTTTCGCAACAAATTGTTGCGATTTTTTTTTATTGTTTGATAATAGAATAGGGGGACAATTTTTAGCGAAGGAATTATGGAGGATCAATATGATAAAAAAAGTAATGGTGATGGCTTCACTGTCTGCTATAGTTGGCGGCGGAGTATACTATTTTCTTGTTAGCCCCAATATAAAGGAAAACACTGTATTAACAACTAAAGTGAATCCTACTATTGAATCAGAAGTACAAGGGAATATAGAAGAAAAAGAAGAGCAACAAATTGATTATGCTAGCATATCTCAAAAATTAGATCAATATTTAGTCGGAAAGCAATTTAATGGAACAGTTTTGGTAACAGATAAAGAGCGTGTTATATTGAATAAAGGATATGGGTATGCTGATGTTCAAAATAAAATAGAAAATACGCCTCAAACAAAATATCGTATTGGTTCTATTACGAAAACAGTTGTTGCCACATCTATTTTACAGTTGCAAGAACAAGGTAAATTGAATATTCAAGATAATGTAAATAAATATATTCCTTCATTTCCGGAGAATAAAAATATTACACTATATCATTTGTTAACCCATACCTCTGGTTTACCTGAACATGCGAAAGGAAATGTGAATGCTGCTTCCCGTTTACAGTTAGTTAATTGGATTGGACGTCAAAATTTAGAATTTCCTGCAGGAACAGGTTGGAGATATACAGATTATAATTATATGGTTCTTGCTTATATAATAGAACATATCTCGAAAAAACCTTTAGGAGATTACATAAAAGAAAACATATTTGTAAAAGCAGATATGCATGAATCCGGTATGGGAAATATGGTACCTGGAGATAAAAATTTTACAAAGGGTTATGTGAAAAAAAATCAAGAGCTTGTACCAGCGCAGAAGTTAGGCATGGATTGGCTATATGGTTGTGGTGAGATGTATACGACAGTTGGAGATATGAAGAAGTTAGACGAAGCAATTATAAATGGAAAACTTCTTTCTGAACAAAGTATACAAGCAATGTTTTCGCCTTCAGCAGAACGGAAATATGCATTTAGTTTTTATATATATCCAGATTATTTTCATAATCATGGTGTATTATCTGGTTGGAACACTTTCAATAATTTTAATAAAGAAAAAGGAATTTTTGTTATGTTATTTTCAAATGTAAAAAATAGTATGGATGATGACTTTAATAAAGAGTTCCGAAAGATGGTAAATGATTTATTAGAACAAAGGGGATGAGAAAATGGAACATAAAACTTTATCAATAGGTTTCATTGGTATTGGCGTAATGGGAAAAAGTATGGTTTATCACTTAATGCAAGATGGTCATAAAGTATATGTATATAATAGAACGAAAGCAAAAACAGATTCTTTAGTGCAAGATGGTGCACAATGGTGTGATACGCCAAAAGAGTTAGTGAAGCAAGTTGATATTGTAATGACAATGGTTGGATATCCACATGATGTAGAAGAAGTGTATTTTGGTATAGAAGGAATTATAGAACATGCAAAAGAAGGTACGATAGCAATTGACTTTACGACATCTACACCTACTTTAGCAAAACGTATTAATGAAGTTGCAAAAAGCAAAAATATATATACGTTAGATGCACCTGTCTCAGGAGGAGATGTTGGTGCGAAAGAAGCAAAACTCGCAATTATGGTAGGTGGAGAGAAAGAAATATATGATAGATGCTTACCTTTACTTGAAAAGTTAGGAACAAACATTCAATTACAAGGACTAGCTGGGAGTGGACAACATACAAAAATGTGCAATCAAATTGCGATTGCTTCCAATATGATTGGAGTATGTGAGGCTGTTGCTTACGCGAAGAAGGCTGGATTGAATCCAGATAAAGTGTTAGAGAGTATTTCAACAGGGGCAGCAGGTAGTTGGTCATTAAGTAATTTAGCTCCTCGAATGTTAAAAGGAGACTTTGAGCCGGGATTTTATGTAAAGCATTTTATGAAAGATATGAAAATTGCTTTAGAGGAAGCAGAAAAATTACAATTACCAGTCCCAGGCTTAAGTTTGGCGAAAGAATTGTATGAAGAGTTAATTAAGGATGGCGAAGAAAATAGTGGAACACAAGTATTATATAAAAAATATATAAGGGGGTAAACGAGGTGGACCTTCAAAAGTTTGATGAGATGATTGATACTGTACAGCGAGCTACTTGTATGCAAATTAATGAAAAACAAAAAGAAGCTTTTAAACAAAAATATGATTTTGAACCAGACTTTGAATATGGAAGAGATGAGAAGGGGCATTATGTAATTCGAACCTCTAAAAAGATGTTAGAAGAAATGGAGTTTTATTTGGCATTGAAATATGATCGTGATGGATTGGATCTTTATATGCAAGCTGAGATTGACGGTATATTTCATGTATCTGTTAGCTATGGTGAAGATGCCCTACATCTACAAGAATTGTTTCAATTTCTAGAAGAAAATAAATAAAAGTCCTCATTTGAGGACTTTTATTTATTTAGTCATTATAAGTTAGAAGCGCGGCGACATCGTTCAACTGGGAATGGGATAATTTGTGCGATGTGATTAGGACCAAATTGTTTTGTACGAGCATGGCGTATTATATAAAAAGCACACAGAATTGAAACAGGAATAGCGCCGAATAAACCAAATAATAAAGCGCTTACACAAGATGCGACAAATCCTAAAACACCAATTTCTAACTCTTCCATAATAGCTCCTAAAATAACAGGAAATGCCCCACATGTAACTCCAAGTATAAGTGCGATAAGTAAGCTCATGATTATCCCCCTCTGTTTGCGATATTATTTTCCTTCTTAGTTAATTGTAGTATATCACATACAAAACAGAATTTTCAGAAAAATTTCAATAAATGTTCAATAAATGTTCAAAAAATACACTTGAAAAATCAAGGCGTTAAATTTGTGATGAAATGGTACTTTTGAGTAAATAAAAAATCAGGCTTATTTCAAAAGTGAAATAAGCCTGTTCCATAGGAGGATGTATATATGTAGAGTGAATAAAAGTTTGGAAAAGGGGATCCAAGTCCTTTTATTCAACTAACTACCTTAATAGATTGGAACCCAGCCTTCAGTTGTCACAAAAATACGAATAGCTACAACTTGACGATCATCTTGCAAGGTAAAATAATGTCTTGCATTTTCTGGAACAGATATTAGATCGCCTGGCTCAAGTTCAACATCAAAGAATTTCCCATCTTTGCCTTCAATAGCGAAAATGCCATGACCACTGACGATAAAGCGGACTTCGTCGTCTGTATGATGATGTTCTTTTTGGAAATTAATTAATAATTCGTCAAGGTTAGGTGTGCTATTTGAAAGTGAAATTACATCATGTGCTTTATAACCTCGACGTGCTGAAACATCAGCGATTTCTTTTGAAAAAACAGCTAATATTTCAGCTTTGTTTTCATCTGTTAAAGAATAATTTTCATTTAAATGAGTAGGAAGTTTAGAAATATTCCATTTCTCATATAAAACGCCTTCCTCTTGTAGAAATTTAGATACTTCCACTTCATTTTCAATACGAGTATTTACTTCATGAATACGAATTTGCGCCATTAGAAACGCCTCCTTGAATTGATAGTAGTTTTATATGAAATTGGAATAAAAACTCATAAGCTTCTAATCTCTTCTTTGCATCAAAGCTATCTCGGCCCCATACGGTAATACCGTGGTTACGGATTAATACCGCTCCCGAATCACCTTGTATATGCTTTCGAAAGTTTTCTCCAAGCGTTGGGATATGGGCATGGTTTTCGATAATAGGAATGTGAATTGTTGCACCTTCTTCCCAAATATCGAGAGCTTTAATAATTTCTTGATTTTGAAGGGTAACTGCATCACTATATAAATTTGTGATGACATTATTATCAGTTGTATGAACATGAAGTACGCACCCGGCATTCGTATTGTTATAAATATGTGTATGCAATATTGTTTCTGCTGAAGGGCGTAATTCAGTCTCTAAAACAGGAACTCCTACATGATCTACTAATAGAAAATCATCTGGAGTGGTTTTTGTTTTATCTTTACCGCTTGCTGTAATGAGAAAAGTAAGTGGCTCATGACTAACTTTTATAGAAATATTACCACTTGTTGCTGGGAACCAATTTCGAGTTGTTAATTCTTTTTTTATCTCGCTTAAGTCATACCATTGACGAAAAAGTTGTTTCATGATTTCACCTCCAACAAATGTTTTAATTCATTTTGAATATCATGGAATGTTTCAAACGGTGTATAAGCAATATAATTCTCTGCACACTTTGTAATAAGGAAGTCACGAGCAAATACTTTATCTGCTTGTTTCGCAGCTTGTAAATCAGTAATTGAATCTCCAATCACAATATGGAAGTCATTCGTATCACTCAATTTACGGATGAGAGATGATTTACATAATCCGCAATGATTTTGACAATGATGATCACAAGGATGAGGCCAATTCACCGTAATGTATTCATTTGAAAAATCTGTTTCATTACAGTAAATTTGCTCTTTTGGAATGAGTCCTTGTAAGAGTGGATAGACGAAGAAATCCATTCCACCTGATATAACGTAAAAAGAAATGTTATTTTCATTTACAAATTGTATAAATTCATGAAAACCATTACGAAGTTCAGCAGTTTCTATTAAAAATTGAATAATTTCATCGTGCAGATGAGTAGGTATTAATCGAAATAATTGAGAAACACCTTCTTGAATAGATAGCTCTTGTGATAAAATTCTATTCTTTACTTCTTCAGCTTCTGGTGGTGCGAATTTTTCCATAATGGACATAATGTTATCATTATTTGTAATCGTGCCATCGAAATCACAAAATACTTGAATACTCATAATTTCACCTCATGAGAGGGATTTCCCCATATTTGTAGTGCACTATGCAAATTTATGTCATCTACTTCATGGAGTGGTTTATTTTGCAAAGTAGCATCAATTGCAGTACGGAATGCTTTACCACCGCCTTGCGCTCCATTTGGATGTCCATGTATCCCGCCGCCAGCATTAATAACAACATCTTTACCGAAATCTCGTACAATAAAGGGAACGAAACCAGGGTGAATACCAGCAGATGGAACAGAAAAGCTCTTCTTGAAAAATGCATCGTCTTCAGTTAAATATTTTGAGATAGCAAGAGCTTCCTCTTTTTCTAGCGCAACACTTCCGTATGGAGATGGGAATAATGAAAAGTCAGCCCCAGCATAGCGTAGTAGCTTTCCGAGTAATAATGGAGATGAAATTCCATATAACTTAGATGCTGAATAAGCACCACTTACAGCAGGGTGTGCCATAATAGGAACTGGGATTTCATCATCTTCTGCAAGTGATTGCAGTACATCTAGTCCGTAAGCAAATACGTTAAATAATAGAATATCAGCGCCAGCTTGCACTGCACGTTTCGCATTTTCTTTTAAATCAAAAGTTCGTCCTGTTAAATTTACGGCATATAACGTTTTATGTCCGTATGTTTCATATACGGATTGTAAAACTTCTTTTCCAGATACAATGCGTTTCGTAAGTGGTGTTAATGCATTTTCAAATAATATTTCATCATCTTTTACTATATCTACACCACCACTTGCTTGATCACGTAATTGCGTTTTTAAATACCCAATATTTCGTCCAATCATTCCTTTAAAAATACTCATTAAAAGGGGACGATCATGCACTTGTAAAAGGTTTCGAATACCATCTATCCCGAATTTTGGACCAGGAAAATGTTCTTTCAATTCTTCTGAAAAAGTTAAGTCAATTAATTTTACTTCGCCATCAAGGGATAGCTTTCCAAATGTAGTCGTTAAAATTGCTGGTAAATCTGGACTGAAGTTTAATAACGGATATTCGATTTTAATAATTCCGCGTTTTACTTTTTTACGTAAATACGAATTCGTATGTTCATGTTCAGCTAATTCCTCAATATGAATGACGTTGCCTTTATGTTGCTTTAATTGTTCTTGCAATAATTGTGGCAAATGAGTCCAAGAGCCAATTGTTAAACCAAGTGCAATTTGCTCAGCCTTTTTTTCTAAGTTATGTGAATCATCATGGATTAAATACGTCGCTATAATTCCGCTCATTGTTATAACCTCCTAGTTAAATAAAAAAACCTCTCAGCTAAGGAGAGGTTTTTTTACAACCAGCTCCTTATCTGTCAGCATAATGCTGCGAGAATTAGCACCGTGTCTACGATTGTAGATCGGTTGCCGGGTTTCGTCGGGCTCGTCCCTCCACCTGCTCTTGATAAGAAGTATTTAGAAATGTTTAAATTTTTAAGATAACTGAATTTTGTCAGATATTTTTCATGTTGTCAATTACTTTTTGAAAAAATTTAATTTATCAATTCGATTAATGGCTTCTCGTAATCTATCTTCTGTATGCAAGAGACCAACACGGACATACCCTTCGCCATGTTCACCAAATCCAACACCAGGAGCAACTGCAACGTGTGCTTTTTCTAGTAAAATATCAGAAAATTGCTCGGATGTATAACCTTCTGGTACAGGAAGCCATGCAAAGAATGATCCGGTTGGAATGTCTACATTCCAACCAATTGAGTGACAAGCTGAAATAAGAGCGTTTCTCCGAGTTTCGTAACTATTTACAAGATCTACTACACAAGACTGTGAACTTAATAGTGCTTCGCGAGCAGCATCTTGAATTGCACCAAAAATACTAACATACATATGATCTTGCAATAGGTTAATGGTTTCGATGACACTTTCATTTCCAACTGCAAAAGCAATACGCCAGCCAGCCATATTGAAAGTTTTTGATAACGTGTAAATTTCAATTCCTATATCTTTCGCACCATCTGCTTGCAAGAAACTAACAGGTTTTTGACCATCAAATCCGATAGCACCGTAAGCGAAATCGTGAACAACTAATATATTATGTTTATTAGCAAAATGAATGGTTGTATCAAAAAAATCCTTTGATGCAGTAGCACCTGTAGGGTTATTTGGATAGTTTAAAAACATTAACTTTGCCCGTTCAGCGATAGAGTCGTCAATTTTTTTATAATCCGGTAAAAAATGATTTTCTGCAATAAGCGGCATGGTTTCAAAGTGTGCCTTTGCTAAGGCAACCCCAGATAAATAATCTGGATAGCCTGGATCCGGAACGAGAATTGTATCACCAGGATTTGTAAAACAAATTGGTAATTCTACTAGTCCAGCCTTCCCACCAAACAAAATAGCAACTTCAGTTTTTGGGTTTAATTCGACGCCGTATTCACGTTTATAGAATGTAGTCACGGCTTCCTTTAAGCTTTCATGTCCGCGAAATGGCGGATATTTATGATGAATGGTCTTTTCGGCAGCATCTTGTAAAGCTTTTACGATATGCTGCGGTGTTGGTTGATCTGGATTACCTTGACCTAGATTAATAACATCGTGACCAGCTGCAACGACTTTGTTAACTTTTGCAACAAGTGAAGCGAAAAATTGTGTTGGCAATGATGTTACTATCTCAGAAGGTTGAAATAATTTCATACTTTCCACCTCTTTTGAAAGTTGTTACAATTCTAGTGACAAATGATATAATCTTTCCAGTATTTTGTAAAGAAAAAAATAAGAATGGGGCTGAAAAAATGAAAGTCGCATGTATTCAAATGGATATTGTTTTTGGAGATGTAGAAAAAAATATTGAGAATGCTAAAAATAAAATAAGCGAAGCTATGAAGGAAAGGCCAGATGTTATCGTCTTACCAGAACTATGGACAACAGGATATGATTTAACGAGACTTTCTGAAATTGCAGATAGGGATGGAGTGGAAACGAAAGAAAAGTTAATAGGATGGGCGAAGCAATATGATGTACATATTGTTGGTGGTTCTATAGCAAAGCAAACAGAGCAAGGCGTTACAAATACGATGTATGTTGTAAATAATGAAGGACAGCTAGTCAACGAATATAGTAAAGTACATTTATTTCAGCTTATGGATGAACATAAATATTTAATAGCCGGTAATGGTACGGGCGAATTTAAGCTGGATGATGTTGAATGCGCTGGAACAATTTGTTATGATATTCGTTTTCCAGAGTGGATGCGTGTCCATACTGCTAAAGGGGCAAAAGTATTATTTGTTGTAGCTGAATGGCCATTAGTTCGTTTAGCACATTGGCGTTTGCTATTGCAAGCAAGAGCAGTTGAAAATCAGTGTTATGTTGTTGCATGTAATAGAGCAGGAAAGGATCCAAATAATGTATTTGCGGGTCATTCTTTAATTGTGGACCCTTGGGGTGAAGTTGTAGTAGAGGCGAATGAAGAGGAATCAATTTTATTTGGAGAGCTTGAATTCGAGAAAATTAAAGAAGTACGTAAAGGAATTCCAGTTTTTGCGGATCGCCGTCCAGAATTATACAAATAAAATGTTGACAAGTGATTTTTATTCTTGGTATAGTCTTCAACATAAAGTTAAAAATTCAAAAAATTATACAACTCTTATCAAGAGCAGGTGGAGGGATTTGGCCCGATGAAGCCCAGCAACCGACCGTAATACCATTGTGAAATGGGGCGTTTATTACGCCAAAAGGCACGGTGCTAATTCCAGCAGAAAGTAAAACTTTCTGGCAGATAAGAGGGGAGAAGATAAACTTCAAACCTCTTTCTTAGTGGAAAGAGGTTTTTCTATGTTAGAAAAACCTCTGAATTTAAAAAGGGGGAGAAGACGATGGGATATTATTCATTAACAGAAATAACAGCTGTACAATATGCGAAAGATCATGGCTATTTTGAAGCGAAGGCAAATGTCGTTTGTCATGAAATTGGAGACGGAAACTTAAATTACGTGTTCAAATTAGATGATGGAGAGAAATCAATTATAATAAAACAAGCACTGCCTTATGCGAAAGTAGTTGGTGAAAGCTGGCCATTGTCTATAAAAAGAGCAACGATTGAAAGCAAGGCATTACAAATTTTTGCGCAGTATGTACCGGATTATGTTCCAGTAGTGTACAGTCATGATGAAGAGTTAGCGATAACGGTAATAGAAGACTTATCAAGACTAACAATTACAAGAAAAGGATTAATAGACGGAGAAGAATATCCGCTTTTATCCCAGCATATCGGCCGTTTTCTAGCACATGTTTTATTTTACACTTCAGATTTTGGTTTACAGTCAGAAGAGAAGAGGGTACTAGAAGGTACCTTTGTAAATCCGGACCTTTGTAAAATTACAGAGGATTTAGTGTTTACAGATCCGTTTGGACATTATGATACAAATGATTATGAGCCAGATTTACAGCTCGTGGTTGATGAACTTTGGAGTGATAAAACTTTAAAACTAAAAGTAGCACAATATAAATATAAGTTCTTAACAAGAAAAGAAACTCTTATTCATGGTGATTTACATACTGGTAGTATTTTTTCGTCACCTTCTGAAACGAAAGTGATTGATCCAGAATTTGCGACATATGGCCCATTTGGATTTGACATAGGTCAATTTATTGCAAATCTATTATTAAATGCTTTATCTAGAGAAGAAGAGAAAAGAAGTGTACTATTTTTCCATATAGAAAAGACGTGGAGTTATTTTGTAGAAACTTTTACAAAGTTATGGATTGGAGAAGGTGTAGAAGCATATACGAAAGAAAAACAATGGTTACCAATTATTTTGCAAAATATCTTTACTGATGCAGTTGGATTTGCCGGATGTGAACTGATTCGTAGAACAATTGGTTTAGCTCATGTAGCAGATTTAGATGAAATAGAAAATAAAGAAACAAGAATTCAAGCTAAGAAACAAGCGCTATCCTTAGGTAAAGAACTAATAAAATATGAATCTAAAAGTGCTGATATTCAACTGTTTCGAACATTATTTCAACAGACAGTTTCAGGGGGCGTAAAAGCGTGAGTACAATTGTTACTGTTCCGAGATCTGTAAGCTGGAAAGGTGATGCAATTGCGGTATTAAATCAAACGAAATTGCCGCATAGCACAGAATACAAAACATTGACGACTATTGAAGAGGTTTGGAAAAGCATCGTAATGTTAGAAGTACGAGGAGCGCCTGCAATTGGAATTGTAGCTGCATTTGGCTTGGCGCTTGCATCAAAAAAATATAAAACTGTACATATTGAAGAATTTCAAAAGAAGTTTAATAGAGATTGTAATTATTTAGGAACGTCACGCCCGACAGCAGTAAATTTATTTTGGGCAATTGATCGTATGAGAGAATCTATTCGAGAGATTACTACAATAAAAGAAGCACAAAAAACATTAGAAGAAGAAGCGCTTCGCATTCAGCAGGAAGATGAAGAGGTGTGCCGAAATATTGGGGAATATGCGTTAACATGTTTTAAAGATGGCGATAATATTTTAACAATCTGTAACGCTGGAAGTATCGCAACTGCCAGATATGGAACTGCATTAGCTCCCTTTTATATTGGAAAAGAGAAAGGTGTGCGTTTACATGCATATGCGTGTGAAACGAGACCAGTTTTACAAGGTGGTCGCTTAACGACCTGGGAATTGAAGCAAGCAAATATTGATGTGACCCTTATTACAGATAATACTGCAGCTCATGCTATTCAAACGAAAGAAATAAATGCAATTATTGTAGGGGCGGATCGAATTGTCGCAAATGGAGATACGGCAAATAAAATAGGGACAATGAATTTAGCTATTTTAGCAAAGCACTTTGATATCCCATTTTATGTTGCTGCACCACTGTCAACATTTGATGTTAGGAAAGAAACTGGAGCCGAAATAATTATTGAAGAAAGAGATGAAACAGAAGTTACGAAAATCTTTGGAAAACAAGTAGCACCAATTGGAACGAATGTTTATAACCCTGCATTTGACGTAACACCGAACGAATTAATTACAGGAATTATTACTGAGAAAGGTATTATAAGCGGGGATTATAAACGAGAAATTGCATCATTATTTGAAAAACAGGCTAATACATAATAGCTTGTTTTTTTATGCCTAAATGCATTGTTTTCTCTTACTTATATAATGAAAGGAGGAGAAGAGGATGGAAGAGTGGATCAAGATGATAGGTAATGTAGGGTTTCCAATTGTTGTAACATTATATTTACTCCACCGTATTGAAAGTAAATTAGAGGGGGTAATTGTTGCAATTGAGAAGCTCCCGCGGCAATTACTAAAGTACGAAGATCCTCGCAATAAAAAATAAAGTTTGCTCTTCTTGAGCAAACTTTATTTTTTATTGAGCAGTATAGCCACCATCGATAACGACAGCTTGACCAGTAATACCTTTAGCTTTTTCACTCGCTAAAAACATAGCATAATCAGCGATTTCTTGTACTTGTAATAAGCGCTTTTGTGGGACAAGTGGATAAATAACATCTTCTAAAACATTTTCAAGTGGTACATTTCGTGTAGTAGCTAAGTCTTGTAGTTGATTACGTACAAGAGGGGTATCGACATAACCAGGGCAAAGGGCATTAACAGTAATACCATGCGTAGCACCTTCTAAAGCGGCAACTTTTGTTAATCCAATTACGCCATGTTTTGCACTATTGTAGGCAGCTTTTCCAGCAAACCCGACAAGGCCGTTAATAGAAGCGACATTAATAATACGACCATATTTTTGTTGTTTCATAATCGGAAAGGCATGCTTAATTGCGATAAACGGAGCAATTTGCATAATTTGAATTAGTAGCTCAAACTTTTCCGTTGGAAAGTCTTCAATGGGTGAAACGTGTTGCATTCCTGCGTTGTTAATTAATATATCTAATGAACCGAAATGACTAACTGTTTGAGAAATTGATGCTGTAATTTCCTCTTCAGATGTAACGTCACATTTTAAACCGATAGCTTGAAAACCTTCACTTTGTAATTGCTCAGCAGCTTCTTTCGCACGTTCTTCAAGACGATCAGTAATCACAACTTTTGCACCTTCTTTTGTAAAAGCACTTCCCAGTTCATATCCAATACCACTCGCAGCACCTGTTAAAAAGACAACTCGATTTGTAACCATGATGAAAAACATCCCTTCATAATAAAGTTTTCATAGTGCTCTATTTAGAGAGGTTATAATGAAAATCCTGCAAACATTTGGAAAAAATATCGGTAGCTATCTTGTTTTGCAAAATAGTCTTTGCTATACTATTTTGTAAAGCAAGATACTTACGCTTATCTATCTTGTAAAACAAGATAGTAGGAGGGTTTGAATTATGTCGACAAGTCAAATGCTGAAAGGGATCTTAGAAGGATGCTTACTTGCTATTATTTCTGAAGGCGAAATATACGGTTATGAAATGAGTGAGAAGCTAGCAAAGTATGGTTTTACAATGGCGAGTGAGGGAAGTATTTATCCGTTATTAATACGAATGCAAAAAGAAGGATTAATAACAAGCGTAATGAAGGAATCTCCATCTGGTCCAAAGAGAAAATATTACACATTAACAGAAAAAGGCGAGGAAGCACTTGATGAATTTATGGATCGCTGGGAAGCGATGCAAAGTAGTGTAGAACGTCTACTTGAAGGGAAGGGAAGGAGAAAATAATGTTATCAAGTGAAGCACGAAAGTTTTTGTTAGATATGAGATTATTTTTGACGGCAAAGAGTGTGAAAGAAAGTGATATTGAAAACTTTTTAGAAGACGCAGAACTTCATTTAATAGAAGGTGAGAGTGAGGGGAAGAGTGTAGAAGATATTTTCGGAAGCTCACCGAAAGAATATGCAAATGAACTTGTAAAAGTGATGGAAAGAGATAGACAGGAAACGTGGAAGCAAATTGGTTTTACAGTAATGAATATCGTATCTTTTTGGATTATTGCTTCTATCTTAATAGTGAGTAATGGAATGTTACAGATTTCACTTATTCAGTGTATTGGTTACAGTTTTTCATTGATTTTAGTTGTTATGGGTCCTAATTTTCTACTTCGCAAAATGACCTTCGTCACAAGCTTTACAAAAACATGGTTTTCCATGTGGTCTTTAGTTATGATTGCTCCATTGTTTTTATTAGGAGCTGTTACGATATTAGATGTGATATATCCTACAAAAATGCTCACATTCACCGAAGTCCAAAGTTATATAGTAGCTGGTGGGATTTTTATCATCACAGTAGCGATAAATATATATTTTGAAGGATGGTTTAAAAACTTATATTTAATCATTCCACTTTCTATTATGTTACTGTTTAAAACATTTACATCTGAAGATCTCATGCCAATGTTATTTCAAATTATATGTTTATACGGAAGTTTGTTTATTTTAATTTTCTTTGAAATTATGATGAAGACGAATAGAAGAGAAATGGTTAAATAAGGGAGGGGTTATAATGAATGTTTCTAAAGAAGGAGAAAAGTTTTTAATCGATACGAAAGTATATTTAATAACAAAAGGGATTAAAGAAGAAGAGGTGGACGCCTTTCTAGAAGATGCAGAGCTTCATTTAATAGAAGGTGAAAAAAAGGGGAAGACGGTAAGGGACATATTTGGTGACTCACCAAAAGAGTATGCGGAAGAATTAGCGAAAGAGATGGAGAAGGATAAAAGTGGGAGTATAAAGACTATTTTAGGAATGATAATTGGAATAGGAGGATATTGGTTACTTACAAATATTTTATTTGAAAGTTCTAATCATGAATTTGTATTAACGAATGTGCAGTTGATTGGATATCCAATTATATTAATGGTTACTGTTGCAGGCGTTATATTTGCTTTTAAAATGTCATCATTTAAGAGCAAAATAAAAGAATTTAGCATTATTTATGTAGCAGCTTTGCTACCAATTTTATTACTAGTACTATTAATGTTTATGAATAAATGGTACGGGACACCTGTATTGCAATTAACTACAATGCAAAGTTATATACTAGCTGGAATAATCTTATTAGTACTGCTAATTGGTGAAGCGTACATACTGGGATGGATTGGAATATTAGCTGTTATCATACCGTTATTAATTATGTTTGTATTTAAAGAATTAGGGAAGCAAAACCCATATTGGGGAATGTTAGAGCCTTTACTTCTGTACGGAAGTTTATATGTATTAATGAGATGGTCTTTTAAAAATGAAGAGGAAAAAACTGTAAGCTAGTTTTATACTAATAGTGAAGTGAACGAACTGAATTTTTTATCAAGGGGGGAACGAATATGCAAAGTATATTTCTAGGTATATTGTCTATTGTGTTTTTAGGTTTAACGATTTTTGGGCTCTATACTACCTTTTCGAAAAAGGTACATGATGACTATTTCGATACTTTATTAGATGACACATCGGGTTATATTCTGTTCTTCGGTTTAATTGGAAAAGGGCTGCTTTGGATATGCAAAAAATTATTTCCAAAGAAATATTATATAGGGATTTTTAGAGGGATTACATTTACATTTAGTTGTCTATTTTTATTTCTAGCAGCCGGGATTTGGTTTGTTGATTGGAACAAGTTGTTTTAAACAGTAACATGAGGGTTACTGTTTTTTTCTTTGTAATAAAGAGCTTTGTAAAGAGAGCGCTTTTTGTTCTGCTGTTAATAAGGAATGAATATGAACGTTTTCTGGACGAGGGACTATTGGATACATAAGATTTGTTGGAGAAGGGTGGTGCTCCGAACCGGTTGGAGAATGAGGATCTGCATGAGTAAGTTTTCCATGAATACGTCTTGTAAATAAAATATGACCGATTTCGTGAGCGAGCGTATATATATTTTTCATAGGGGCAGCCGAATTTGTTAAAACGATATAGCCAGTAAGTTGCTGTTGTTTTGCTAAAGAATAAGCGCAGGCAATTACTGCTGTTTCTTTGAAATAATCACTGCCAATATAACAAATATAAAGGTCGCATTCAGGAGCTTCATTTACACATGTTTGGAAAAAGGATGCCAACTTTTCTTGACTTTGAATGGAATTTTTATAACTGATTTCACGGTCAAAAAAACGGAAAAGTTCATTTAATACAATTACTTCTTGAATTTGAAATGTAATGGGGTGCCAAATTGATTCTGCAACAGCTAAATCTTTTGCGATGCGGTCATCAGAAATATCGGCGCCGGGAGTAATGCAAATACATATATTGACGTATGGATCCATAAGGAACACCTCAAATGAAAAAAAGTTCTTCCTATAATATATGTGGGAAAAAGATGTCATGTATGGATAAACGCCTTCTTTATTGAATATATAGATGACAAGTCGAAAAAATTTCATAGTTCTATAACATGGTATGGTCGTCTTTTTGATATAGTAAAGGAAAGGGGGAGAATATATGTATACATTAAAAATCGTTTCAGACAGAGAAGCACTTTATCAATTTGCGAGTTATGTAAGAGTTGTACAAGGGGTTGAAGATGTATATGTAGAGGTGGGAGAACCTTTATATGAACATCCTTTAATGAAGTTTTATGTACATATTAAGCTGAAAGAAACATATGAGCAGCATAAAGCGTTACAGGAAATAGCAAGATTAGTAGAATTGGGTCGTTTTACATATGTCCATTATCGTAATGATGAAATTGAGGAAGCTTTTGAAGCTGTAAAATATGAAAGTTTTAAGAAATAAAGATGAAAAAACGGAGGCGAAAGCTTCCTTTTTTTCTTTAAAATTACATGAACAAAAAGAGAGAAATTTTGTTATGATAAGGGAGGTTAGGGAAAGGGGAATTTACATATGGGGTATATTGAAGAGTTACGAAAAGTCGTTGGTACAAGACCGCTTATTCTCGTAGGATCAGCAATCATTATATTAAATGATAAACAAGAAGTATTGCTTCAATATCGTTCAGATACATATGATTGGGGTGTACCTGGCGGGGCGATGGAACTGGGTGAAACGACAGAAGAAACGGCACGTAGAGAGTTATTTGAGGAAACGGGGTTAACTGCAAAAATAATGCAATTTCTTGGTGTTCTATCAGGAAAAGAAGTATATTTCCGTTATCCGAATGGCGATGAAATTTTCAATGTCATTCATCTGTATCAGGCACATCATGTGAGCGGGGAATTAAAGCTCGATCATGAAGGGTTGAAACTTCAATATTTTCCAGTAGATAAGTTGCCAAAATTGAATGAAACGACAGAGAAAATTTTGCAAAAGTTTTTATATGCACTGACAGAATAGAAGGTTAATTCCTTCTATTTTTATTATATGAAATATTTTGATTTTTTAGTATGTTTATAGTATGATAGTTATAGATATACATCTTATGGAATTTCACCTAAAAACTTACTAGGGTACATAAGAGAGGGGCAAGTACAAAATGCATAATGTTGTTATTACAGCTGCAGTTCGTTCGCCAATTGGAACTTTTGGAGGAGCGCTAAAAAATGTAACGCCAGTAGAATTAGCTGTTCCTGTACTTCAGGAAGCTGTAAAACGAGGCGGGGTAGAACCACATGAAGTTGATGAAGTAATTTTAGGCCATTGTATTCAAAGAACTGATGAAGCAAATACGGCGAGAACAGCTGCATTAGCGGCAGGATTTCCTGACACAGTTACGGGATATACAATCCAACGTCAATGTTCTTCAGGTATGCAAGCAATTATGTCAGCTGCAATGCAAATCCAATTAGGTGTAAGTGATGTTGTTGTTGCAGGTGGAGTAGAAGCGATGAGTTCGAGCCCTTATGCATTGAAACAGCACCGCTGGGGACAACGTCTACAGCACGGAGAAATTCGTGATACGGTGTGGGAAGTGTTAGAAGATCCGATTCACCATATTATGATGGGTGAAACAGCGGAAAATTTAGTTGAACAATATGAAATTACAAGAGAGGAACAAGATGAAGTTGCTCTTCGCAGTCATACATTGGCACTGAAGGCAATCGAGTCTGGACACTTTGACGATCAAATTGTTCCTATTACAATAAAAGAACGTAGAAAAGAAGTAGTATTTTCGAAGGATGAGCATCCACGTGCAGATATTACAGCGGAAAAATTAGCAGGGTTAAAACCAGCATTCCGTAAAGATGGGTCTGTAACTGCAGGTAATGCATCTGGCCTGAATGACGGAAGTGCAGTTCTAGTATTAATGAGCGAAGAAAAAGCAAAAGAAAAAGGCTTACAACCGTTAGCTAGAATTGTTGGATATTCAGTAGCTGGAGTAGACCCGAAAATTATGGGTATTGGACCAGCACCAGCAATTCGTAAAGGTTTAGAAAAAGTGGATTGGTCATTAGAAGATGCAGATTTACTTGAAATTAATGAAGCTTTCGCGGCTCAATATTTAGCTGTAGAGAAAGAGTTAGGCTTAGACCGTGAAAAAGTGAACGTAAACGGTAGTGGCGTAGGACTTGGGCATCCAATTGGTTGTACAGGGGCTCGTATTACGGTAAGTTTAATTCACGAATTAAAAAGACGTGGGTTAGAAAAAGGAATTGCCTCTTTATGCGTCGGTGGCGGTATCGGGGTTGCCTTATTTATAGAAGCACTATAAAAAAGAAGCAGCTATTGCTGCTTCTTTTTTTATGACTCAAATAGATGATGAAATAATCGATCACGATTTTCAAAGAAAAGTTTCGTCGTTTGATAATGCTCGGTTTCTTCTAATGTGGATTCGTGAATCCCCTCTTGTGTTAAAGAGTATATAGTAGATTCAGGGTAAGCCATTAAAATAGGAGAATGCGTCGCAATAACAAATTGTGAACCTTGTTCCGCTAGTTCATGCATTCGAATGAGCATGGAAAGTTGTCTCATAGGTGATAGAGCGGCCTCAGGCTCATCTAAAATGTATAAACCTTGTCCTGAAAAACGGTTCATAAATAAGGAAAAGAATGATTCACCATGTGATTGCTCGTGAAGTGAAACGCCGCCATAAGATTTTATAGCATCTATTTCATCAATATAAGAAGCAACGTTATAAAAAGATTCAGCGCGAAGAAAGAAACCGTCGTTTGGTGTATTGAAACTTTTTGAAATTCGAAGGTATTCATGTAAAGATGAATGTGAATCGTTTGTGCTAAAGCGGAAATTTTTCGTTCCACCTTCTGCATTAAAACCTAACGCAATTGCAATTCCTTCAAGTAATGTTGATTTACCCGTTCCGTTTTCCCCAATAATGAATGTTACATTTGGATGGAAAGCTAGTGATTGTAATGTTCGGATAGCGGGTAAGCAGTAAGGATATGCGGAAAAACTAGGGATATTTTCTTTTTTTAATGTGACATTTTGTAAAAAGGGTACGTCAATCAATATATAAACCTCAATTCATAACGGATTTTGAATCTAAAAAGGCAGCAAATACAAGTGTTAATGACACCTGAATCCCTTCCTTATTTTCTGAATATTTTATGTGGATTATATCATTTAAACTATCATATTCCAATGTGAAAATAAATATTGCATGAAGATCTATTCTCTCGTTATGATAGATGGTATTCTATTGAAAATGTGAGAAGGAGTTAAAACATGCCGTTTACATTTGCACATCCAGCAGCGGTTCTTCCTTTGGCTAAAAAGCATTCTAAACATATTTCCGTAACGGCTCTTATATTAGGTAGTATGGCGCCTGACTTTGAATATTTTTTACACTTTAGACCGTATGGTGTTATTGGGCATACGTGGCTTGGGTTCTTATATTTAAATTTACCACTTGTCTTCTTGTTAGCATGTATATATCATTACGTTTTAAAAAAGCCTTTTATAACACATTTACCTAAACCATTTGCTGGCTACTATACATATGCAATAGACAAGAGATGGGGGCTTCATACATGGGAGGATCTTTTTGTATTTTGTTATTCAGCATTATTCGGTATGTTAACGCATGTTGTTTGGGATGCATTCACTCATAAGACAGGCTATTTTGTTATGAAAATACCATTATTGCAAAGAGAATGGTACGGTATCCCTGTTTATAAATATATGCAACATGGAAGTACATGTATTGGTTTTCTATTATTAGTATACGTTTTATGGAAGTATAGAAATGGAATGGGTAAAGATCTTATTTTAGCTTCGGAAAAAAGAAAGTATTGGATTTCAGTAATTGTTGTGGCAACTATTATATTTATCGTGCATGCGTTCCTAGATCCCTATTTTCATATTTTCCAAATTGGAGGTATAATAGTATCTGGACTGACAAGTTCATTTTGTGGACTTTTCATTGTTTCTATAGTTTACAAGGCAAGGGACTAATTTTATATTCATGAATGATAGTGTTAGGAGAAATGAAATGATGAAAGCATGGAAAAGTATTTTTGTTTTATGTAGTTTTCTTCTTATGTTAAGTGGTTGCTTCCATCAAGAAGAAAAGAAAGCTGAACCGAAGAAGAAAGAATCTATTCCTGAAACGAAAGAATATGGTGGGCGTGAGCTGAAAAAAGTAGGACAAAAAGTGAAAGAAACAGGATGGGGTACTTTCAAGTTAGAGCAGATGCACTCTGTGAATCAAACATTTGAAGTAGCGCCAATGAAAATTCACGTACAAGATGTGAAAGTAATCTCTTTATCACAGATGAGTGAAAAAGCAAAAAATACATTGAAAGTATACACGGCACTAACTCCTGAAGAAGTAAAACGTAGATTAGGGGATAAAGTAAGCCAAGAAGATGCAGAATTATATGCATCGCTAAGTGGAACAGAGATTAGTAATACAATTCGTTACGTTGAGATTACATATAAAGTGGAGAATAGCGGGAATAAAAATATGCAATTTTTCTCTATGAATGATGTTATGATTAATGGTAAGCAACATTTTAAAGTAGCGACTCAAAACTTTTTATATGATGAAGATACGTTAGTTGGTACAAAAAATGTGTCAAGAGAAGACTATAAGCCTGGTGAAACAAGAGATGGTATTATTGGTTTAATACTTGACGATGGAAAAGACAAAGTAAAGGATATTCAGTTTACAACTGATGATTTACTTGCAGGAGATTCTGAAACACAAGATGTTGTAAAAGAGTCACAAACGTTTAATATCTCACTTTCGGAGTAAGGTGTTTTTAAAATAATGTAAGAAAAACAGTCAGCACTCAAATATTATGCTGACTGTTTTTTTATTTCTTTTATGTATGAATCTACATTTTGAAAAGGCACCTTAATTTTAAACGCATCCTTTTGTTCATTAAATTGCTTTTCATTGTAGGGACCGAAACGTTTATTGTGCTTTACGTCAATAATCCAATAATGTTCACTTTTTTTATTTGCAATTGCTGCGTCAGGGTTATTTGGATCTGATTTTTCCTCAGTTTGTTTTGCAATAATGTATTTATCATCCCAAGCAATGTCTGTAATTTTTGCAGGGATGTATTGTGTGGCATATACAGCATCTTGCGAGGGGAAAAGTTCAAATGCATTTCCAGAAGTACGTATGAGTTCGTATTCATCGTTAACCGTATAAGTTAAGTGACTTGTGTTTCCTGCACAACCAGTTAATAGGAAGGCGACGAATAGGATTATCCATTTTTTCAATATGGGAACCTCCTTTATAATGCTATTGTAACAAATTGTACAAGAAAAGTAAGAGAAACGCTAGTTTACAATGTTTTTTAGAAGTGGTACGATGAGACGGGTAAAGAAGGATATGAAGGAGTCGACATAAAATGAAGTTAAAGATGCATCGTCCAGCGCTTGTAATGAATCGCATAGGTGCTTCCCTAATTGACATGTTTTTAATCTCGGTTATGTATGGTGCAGTAGTAGCTATTATGACCGGAAACTATAGTGCTATGTTTAAGCGCTTTAATATAAGCTTAGGTGATTTTAGATATGATTTCGCAGTAGTTTTCATATTAATGGCGATATATTTTATTGTATTACCCTTTATTTGGAACGGTGTTACACTTGGCAAAAAGGTAACGAGAATAAAATTAATTTCATTGAAGAGTGAAAAGCTAACGTTGCAAACATTAATTATAAGATTTTTTGTAGTGTTATTACCGAACGTATTGCTATTAGGAATTCCATTAATATGTAACGTATATATGATGTTGTTCCGCAAAGACAATTGCGGTTTTCAGGACTTAATTACAAAGACGAAAATAATAAGTCTTGTATAATAAAATAAAAAAAGACCCTTTTATATATAAAAGGGTCTTTTTTTATTTTATAAGTATATTGTGAATATTTACAGTAAGGAAAAGCTAAAATGTGTCATTTCTATTTATAATAGATTGAAAATTAAGATAATGGTATAATAATTAAAAATAATATCTTTATCTCACCATTTGGGGCTGATTAAAGTTTTACTTTATATAATAAGGGGGAAGTTGAGATGACAGGAGGTAGCATAATTTTTTGGGGCATTCTCATTTTTATCGGTCTAGTTCTTGATCAGCGTAAGAGTAAGAAAAAAGAAGGATAAAAAGTAAACGTTTACAAATTGAATAGCAATTTTTCTTGCTTGCAGAATAATCTCATAAAGGAGTATACTGAATGACGGTAAGACTTATAGAAGGGGTAATGAAAATGAAGCTTGCAGGAAAAGTTGCTATCGTAACTGGCGGTGGCATCGGTATTGGACGTAATACAGCTCTTTTGTTGGCTAAACAAGGCGCAAAAGTAATTGTGACGGACATTGATCAAGAAAGTGGACAAGCAACAGTGGAGGAAATTACGAATCTAGGCGGAGAAGCCCTTTTTGTATTCTATGATATGGAAAAGCAAGGAGATTGGCAACGCGTTATTAGCATTACTTTGAATGCATTCAGTCGCATTGACATGCTTTTTCAAAATGCTGGTTTATATAAAATAGATTCTATTTTTTCTCGCCAACAAGAGAACGATTCCAATGTACTTTGTATTAATGACGTTTGGATAGAGATAAAACAATTAACGTCATCTTTTATGAAACAGCAAGAAGAAGTGGTGCTTAGTGATTTACCGATTTTCGGTATTATTGGCACGAAAGGACAATCATTTCATACAGTAGAAGCCCTAGTATAATAATGAAAACCGCCCTCAATATATGTGGACGGTTTTTTTGTATGTTATATAGAAGGAAATTTTTTTAGCGAATACGTTGTTCTGTTTGGCTGTCAAAGAAATGCGCTTTATTTAAATCAAATGCCAATTTAATTTGGTCACCAGGTGAGAATATATGTCTTGCATCAACACGTGCTGCAAAATCTTGATTTCCAAGTTTCATATATAAAATAGATTCAGCACCTAACAATTCAGCAACTTCAATTTTTGTTGTGAAAGTAGTAGATTGTGAAGCTTCTAAAAATAGTAGTTCATCATGAATGTCCTCCGGGCGAATACCTAAAACAATTTCTTTATTTACATAGCCTTGTTCACGTAGCATCTTCATTTTTCCTTCAGATACTTTGATTTTTATAGTATTGTCTATAACGAAATCGGTTTCAGTCAATTTACCACGGAAGAAGTTCATCGCTGGTGACCCGATAAATCCACCCACGAAAATGTTTTCTGGTGTTTCATATACTTCTTTTGGTGTTCCAATTTGTTGAATCTTTCCATCCTTCATAACGACAAGACGCGAAGCCATAGTCATTGCTTCTGTTTGGTCATGTGTTACATAAATTGTTGTTGTTCCAAGGCGATGATGTAGCTTAGAAATTTCTGAGCGCATTGCAACACGGAGTTTAGCATCTAAGTTTGATAATGGCTCGTCCATTAAGAAAACTTTTGCATCTCGAACGATTGCTCTACCTAACGCAACACGTTGGCGCTGTCCACCTGATAATGCTTTCGGTTTTCTATCTAAATATTGTTCAAGTCCTAAAATTTTTGCTGCATCTTTTACACGACGATCGATTTCATCTTTTGGTATTTTTCGAAGTTTTAATCCAAATGCCATATTATCATATACACTCATATGTGGATAAAGAGCGTAGTTTTGGAATACCATTGCGATATCTCGATCTTTTGGAGGAACATCATTCATTAGTTTACCATCAATTGAAAACTCGCCTTTTGAAATATCTTCGAGTCCAGCTACCATTCGTAACGTTGTAGATTTTCCGCATCCAGAAGGACCGACAAATACGATAAATTCTTTATCTTGAATGTGTAAATTAAAATCAGTTACAGCTGTTACGTTATTATCATATATCTTATAAATGTTTTCTAATTTAAGTTCTGCCATGGTATTTCCCCCTAGAAATAATTATGCAAACGTTTTCTTTGAGTTCATTATAAACGAATAGATTCAAAAAATAAATAAAAAAATAAAACGTTTTCATATATTGGAGAGTTATTAGTGATTTTCGCATGTTTTCTTAGAAAAAGAACAATAAAAATTGTAAGCGCTATTTTAAATTGAGATAGAATCTGTTATCATTCATTAATGAAAACGTTTGCGCCTTAAAAAAAGAAAAATGAATTATGAATGAAATGGGGTAGCATAATGGAAAAACAATGGTGGAAAGAAAGCGTAGTATATCAAATTTATCCTCGTAGCTTTATGGATAGTAACAGTGATGGTATAGGAGATCTTCAAGGGATTATTTCAAAGCTAGATTACTTAAAAGAGTTAGGGATTGATGTGATTTGGTTATCACCTGTCTATGAATCTCCAAATGATGATAATGGTTACGATATAAGTGATTATTGTAAAATTATGAACGAGTTCGGAACAATGGAAGATTGGGATGAACTATTACATGAAATGCATGAACGTAATATGAAATTGATGATGGATTTAGTTGTTAATCATACATCTGATGAACATAATTGGTTTATTGAATCACGTAAATCAAAAGATAATAAATATAGAGATTACTATATATGGCGTCCTGGAAAAGAAGGGAAAGAACCGAACAACTGGGGAGCTGCTTTTAGTGGATCTGCATGGAAGTATGATGAAATGACGGATGAATATTATTTACATCTGTTTTCTAAAAAACAACCAGATTTAAACTGGGATAATGAAAAGGTAAGACAAGATGTTTATGAGATGATGAAGTTTTGGTTAGAAAAAGGAATTGATGGATTTCGCATGGATGTTATCAATTTTATTTCTAAAGAAGAAGGGTTACCAACTGTTGAAACAGATGAAGATGGATATGTTTCAGGTCATAAACATTTTATGAACGGTCCAAACATTCATAAATATTTGCATGAAATGAATGAGGAAGTATTATCGCATTATGATATTATGACGGTTGGTGAGATGCCAGGTGTAACGACAGAAGAAGCCAAATTGTATACTGGAGAAGAACGAAAAGAGTTGCAAATGGTATTCCAATTTGAACATATGGATTTAGATTCAGGAGAAGGTGGAAAGTGGGATGTAAAACCATGCTCACTTCTTACTTTAAAAGAGAATTTAACAAAGTGGCAAAAAGCATTAGAGCATACCGGATGGAATAGCCTTTATTGGAATAACCATGATCAGCCTCGCGTTGTATCTCGTTTTGGTAACGATGGAATGTATCGCATTGAATCTGCAAAAATGTTAGCGACAGTTCTTCATATGATGAAGGGAACGCCATATATTTATCAAGGTGAAGAAATCGGAATGACGAACGTTCGATTCCAATCAATTGATGAATATCGAGATATTGAAACGTTAAATATGTATAAAGAAAAAGTGATAGACCATGGTGAAGATATAGAAAAAGTAATGGAATCTATTTATATAAAGGGTCGTGATAATGCTAGAACTCCGATGCAGTGGGATGATCAGAATCACGCTGGATTTACAACGGGTGAGCCTTGGATTACTGTAAATCCTAACTATAAAGAGATTAATGTGAAACAAGCAATCCAAGATGAAGGTTCAATTTTTTATTACTATAAGAAATTAATTGAGCTACGCAAAAATAATGAAATAGTTGTATATGGATCATATGATTTAATATTAGAGAATAATCCTTCTATTTTTGCTTATGTAAGAACATATGGAGACGAAAAACTACTTGTTATTGCAAACTTTACTGCGGATGAAAGTGTATTTGAAATGCCTGAGGATATTAGTTATAGTGAATCAGAATTATTCATACACAATTACGATGTAGAAATCGGATTGATAGATAACATTACATTACGTCCGTATGAAGCGATGGTATTCAAATTGAAATAAGAAAAATCCTTATGCCACCTTGGCATAAGGATTTTTTTGGTTACCATTTTAATATGGAGAATCCATATGGAGGAAGTGTAACTTGTAATACACTTGCTTCTGCTGAAAATTCTTCATTTGTATAAATGTTAATTATTTTCTTACCAGTAACATGAAGAGGGAGTGAAACTGTAACTTCACTATTAGTAGGGTTTAAAACGAAAAAGATAGTTTCATCCTCATATGTTTTCGTATAAGAAATATAATTATGTTCATCATTTGCTTCGATGAATTGAAAAGTACCATGTCCTCCAAAAGCTGCATGTTGTTTTCGTAATGAAATCAATGTTTGTATATGTGTAAATAATGCATGATCTTGTTCTTTAGTATCCCAAATCATACATTTACGGCAATCGGGGTCCATACCACCATCCATGCCGATTTCATCTCCGTAATAAATACATGGAGAGCCGATGAAAGAAAGATGGAATACATAGAGCAATTTCAACTTATTTTTATCTCCATTGCATGTTGTTAAAATTCTTGGAGTATCATGGCTATCTAATAAATGAAAGGCTGCTTCATTTACATTCATAGAGTAGGAATGTAGAGATTCTGTAATTTGCTTCATAAATTCACTTGCTTTAATGGAATCGTTAGCAAAGTAAGAAAGTAGAGCGTTTGTAACAGGGTAGCTCATGACAGCATCAAATTGATCGCCTTGTAGCCACGGAAGGGCATCGTGCCAAATTTCTCCCAAAATATATACTTCAGGATTTAATGTCTTTATTTCAGTTCGGAATTCTCTCCAAAAGTTGTGATCGACTTCATTTGCGACATCAAGGCGCCAGCCATCTATATTGAATTCTCGTACCCAATAACGTCCTACTTCAAGTAAGTATTCTTTTACATCTGGATGAGCCGTATTTAATTTAGGCATATACGGTGTAAAGGCGAAAGTATCATAATTGGGAAGTGGATCGGTTATAATTGGAAATTCATGAATGTGGAACCACTCTTTATATGCAGACTTCTCACCGTTCTCTAGAACGTCTTGAAATTTCTCGAAAAAGTATCCACTATGATTAAACACAGCATCGAGCATTACTTTTATACCGTGTTTATGACATTCTTCAATGAGCTCTTTAAAAGTTTCTTTCGTCCCAAATTGTGGATCAATTTCCATATAGTCAATTGTGTCATATTTATGGTTTGAATGAGCTTTGAAAATAGGTGTGAAATATATTCCGGAAATGCCAAGCTTAACAAGGTAATCAAGGTTTTGAATAACACCAGCAAAATCCCCGCCGAAAAAATTAGTTGGAGTTGGATTCGTACTTCCCCAAGGAAGGGTGTTTTCTGGATTCAGCGTACTATCGCCATTAGCGAATCGTTCAGGGAAAATCTGATACCAAATGGTGTCTTTAATCCACGATGGTGCTTTGAATACATCATCTGCATGAATAAATGGAAAACAAAAAAAGTTACCAACATCATCATTTGGAATGTTAGAAAAGAATCCTCGCTCTGTATAAATAAGAGTGTCTGTTTCAGATTTTAATTCAAACCCATAACGTAAGCGCTTAAATTTTGGTTCGATTGCAATGGACCAATAATCAAATAATGCAGTAGAACCCGTTTTTTTCATTGGTGTACTTGCTGATATCCATTTCCCGTCTTTCCATTCGTAAGGATCACCGTAAATAAGATCGGCGCTTTGAACATCATCTCTCTTAGTACGTATTCGGATGTGAATTGTTTGTTCATCGTAAGCGTATGCATAATTATCTTTCGGCCTATGATAAATGGCTTCTTTAAACATATAGAAAATCCCCCTTCAATATCTCTATACATAGTATTCCCTTAAGTGTAATAATAAAGCCTGTATTGCAAACGATTGCCTTTCTTATAGCTTTAATATTGCTTATAAGAGTAGTATTCATTTCATATAAAGTCAATGTATAAAGAGTATAATGACATAATTTTTAAATTAATATTTGCAAAATGAATAAAAGAATGTATAATGATAGACAAATAGCGCAAACGTTTTCATAGACTTGAGATATTGTTTGCGCTTCAATTAAACTATTAAATGCAAACGTTTTCAGTTACTGAGGTACATAGACAATTTAGGGAGGTTTTTGGGATGAAGAAAGCATTATCATTATTAACGGTTTCAGCATTATCTATTGGTATGTTATCTGCATGTGGACCGAAAGATTCAGGGAAAAAAGAGGAAAGTAAAGCGAAAAAAGACTATGATCTTCTTGTTTGGGAAGATGAGAAAAAAGGTGTGGGTCTAGAGCCAGCGGTGAAAAGTTTTGAAAAGAAATATAATGTGAAAGTAAAAGTTGAAGAGGTTCAGATGACGAAACAAATAGAAAAACTTCGTCTCGACGGTCCAGCTGGCACAGGGCCAGATGTTGTAACATTGCCACATGATCATATTGGTAATGCGGTAACAGAAGGGCTACTTTCAGAAGTGAAAGTAGATGATACAGTAAAAAGTAAATTTACAGATTTATCAATAGAAGCACAAACATATAACGGAAAAATATATGGTTTACCAAAAGCGATTGAAACACCAATCTTTATTTATAATAAAAAAATGATGCAAAAAGCGCCGGAAACGATGGATGAACTGTTTAACTTCTCAAAAGACTTTACGAAAGATGGAAAATACGGATTTTTAGCACTAGGAGATAACTTCTACTTTGCTAATGCATTTATGGCAGGTATGGGTGGTTATGTATTTGGTGAAAAAGATGGAAAGCCAAATGCAAATGATATTGGATTAAATAATAGCGGTGCGGTACAAGGTGCTGAATATATTCAAAAATGGTATAAAGAAAAGTTATTCCCGAAAGGTATTATCGGTGAATCTGGTGGTTCAGCTGCAGATGGATTATTTAATGAAGGAAAAGCAGCATCTATTATGAATGGTCCATGGGCATTCCAAGCGATGGAAAAGGCTGGAATAGACTATGGTGTTGCTCCAATGCCGAAATTACCAAATGGTCAACCGATGAAAACGTTCGTTGGCGTAAAAGGATGGCATGTAACAAGCTTCTCTAAACAAAATGATTTAGCTACAAAATTTACTGAGTGGGTTACAAATGAAGAAAATGCTAAAATTCGCTTTGAGAAAACGAAAGAAATTCCACCAGTAAAATCAGTAATGGAAGATCCAATCATTAAAGAAAATGAGGCTGCAAAAGCGGTTGCGACACAATCTGAAAATGGAATTCCAATGCCAAATATTCCAGAAATGCAAGAAGTTTGGAAACCAGCTGGAGATGCGCTTCAATTAGTTGTATCAGATAAAGAAGCACCAAAATCCGCACTTGATAGTGCAGTGAAACAAATTAAAGGTAATATTGAGGCAAATCATAGTAAGAAAAAATAAGGTGAAATTCGTGCCTCTAATATGAGGGGCACGAATTCTCTCCCTTCCATGTAGGAAGAAAAAAGGGGGAAGGAACATGCAAACATCTATGGAACCTGCAAAGGGGTTAAATGATTCAAAGCATAGGAAAGTGGCAACCATGTTATCAATCATTCCAGGCGTGGGCCAAATGTATAATAAACAATTTGTAAAAGGTCTTATTTTTCTAGTATTAACAGGTTCATTTATTGTAGCCTTTGCTGATTTATTAAATATGGGATTATGGGGCATTGTAACGCTCGGTACAGAAGTTCCACGTGACCATTCCGTCTTTCTATTAGTAGAAGGGATCTTGGCACTTATCGTTATCGCTTTTGGGCTTGGCATATATGCATTTAACTTATATGATGCATATCAAAATGGGAAGAAACGTGATATTGGAACACCGTTAAATTCTGTAAAAGAGCAATACCGTAATTTGTTAGATCAAGGCTTTCCTTATTTAATGGTTTCACCAGGTTTTCTACTACTTATCTTTGTTGTCGTATTTCCAATCATCTTCGTAATTTTAATTGGATTTACAAACTATGATTTATATCATTCTCCTCCAGCTAAATTAGTAGATTGGGTGGGCTTTAAAAACTTTATTGATATTTTCACATTACCGATGTGGAGAGATACATTTTTAAGTGTATTTTCTTGGACTGTCATTTGGACATTCGTTGCAACAACATTACAAGTTGCACTTGGTATTTTTTTAGCGATTATCGTAAATCAGCCTGGTATTAAAGGTAAGGCAATTATTCGAACAATCTTTATTTTACCGTGGGCTGTTCCAGCGTTCGTATCTATTCTTGTATTTGCTGGTATGTTTAATGAAACATTTGGAGCAATTAATAACCAAGTATTAGCTTTATTCGGGATTGAAAAGATTGCTTGGATGACAGACCCGTTTTGGTCAAAGATTGCTTTAATTATGATTCAAACGTGGCTTGGTTTCCCGTTCGTCTTTGCGATGACAACAGGTATACTGCAATCGATTCCAGGAGAATTATATGAAGCGGCTACAGTAGACGGAGCAACTGCTTGGCAACAGTTCCGCAAAATTACATTGCCACTTGTGTTATATGCAACAGCGCCAATATTAATTACGCAATATACGTTTAACTTTAATAATTTTAGTATTATTTATCTATTTAATAACGGGGGACCTGCTGTGTCTGGACAAAATGCAGGTGGAACGGATATTTTAATTTCATGGATCTATAAGTTAACGATGACTTCGGCTCAATACGGCAAAGCAGCAGCTCTTACAATGATTTTATCGTTAATCGTTATTACAGTTGCGTTATGGCAATTTAAGAGAACAAAATCATTCCAAGAAGAGGATATGATGTAAATGAATATTAAACGACAAAAGATGCTACGTCTTTCATTAAGTTATTTAGTTATCTTCATAATGTGTGCGATTGTTTTCTATCCATTACTATGGATAATTGGCTCATCGTTTAATCCAGGTGATAGTTTATCTGGGTCAAGTATTATTCCAAAAAACGCCACATTAGATCATTATCGCAAGCTACTTGATCTCGATTCAAGTAATTACTTACTTTGGTATAAAAATACTTTGAAAGTTAGCGTAATGACGATGATTTTCTCTGTACTAGCCATTAGTTTTACTGCTTATGCATTTTCGAGATATCGTTTTGTTGGAAGAAAGAATGGTTTATTAACATTTTTAATTCTGCAAATGATCCCGAATTTTGCAGCGTTAATCGCACTATATATATTAGCTCAGTTAACAGGATTACTTGATACACACCTTGCATTAATTTTAATTTATGTGGGCGGAGCAATTCCGATGAATACATGGCTTATGAAAGGGTATTTTGATACGATTCCGAAAGAACTGGATGAATCAGCTCGAATGGATGGAGCAGGGCATTTCCGTATTTTCTGGCAAATCATTATGCCACTTGCAAAGCCAATCGTAGCGGTTGTAGCATTATTTACTTTCATTGGTCCATTTACAGATTTCATTTTAGCGAGTATTATTTTGCGAACACCAGAAAATTATACTTTAGCAGTTGGATTATATGAAATGGTTGCGAAAAAATTCGGTAATGAATTTACAACGTTTGCAGCGGGTTCAGTGTTAATTGCGATCCCGATTTCAATTTTATTCCTATCACTACAAAAATATTTTGTTTCCGGTTTAACAGCTGGAGGTACAAAAGGATGAAAAATGGGACATTACGTCCCATTTTTCTTTTCATCTCCCTATAAATAAGTTTATAGGGAGATGAAAAGAGATTTGACATCACATGTGAAAAGAAGTGAAATAAATAGTATATTATAGTATAGGAAAAAATAGCTATATCCCTTACAATACATGAAGAGGGAGAATAGGATTAGTTTTGCAAGATATAAGAAATGAAAGTTTATGACTTGCAATGAGTGCGAGATAAAATATATGAAAAATGGCAGAGAAATGAGAGGAGGGGGATTTTTATGACAGTTACAATTAAAGATGTGGCGAAGCAAGCGAATGTGGCACCATCAACAGTTTCTCGTGTAATTGCTGATAATCCAAGTATAAGTGAAAAGACAAAGCGCCGTGTTAGGAAAGTGATGAGTGAATTAGGGTATCATCCCAATTTAAATGCGAGAAATCTTGCGAACCAAACGACGAAAACACTTGGTCTTGTTATGCCAAGTTCTGCAAGTAAAGCTTTTCAAAATCCATTTTTCCCAGAAGTTATAAGAGGGATTAGTTCATTTGCACACGTAGAAGGTTATGCGCTTTACATGTCGACAGGTGAAACGGAAGAAGAAATTTTTAATGGTGTCGTAAAGATGGTACAGGGACGTCAAATTGGTGGTATTATTCTTTTATATTCAAGGGAGAATGATCGGATTATTCAATATTTACATGAACAAAATTTCCCGTTTGTTTTAATAGGAAAACCATATGATCGAAAAGATGAAATTACATATGTAGATAATGACAATTATACAGCTGCAAGAGAAGTGGCAGAATATTTAATTTCATTAGGGCATAAGCAAATCGCGTTCATTGGTGGTGGATCAGATTTACTTGTAACGAGAGATCGTTTAGCTGGTATGAGTGATGCCTTGAAATTAGCAGACATTGTATTACCAAAAGAATATATTTTACATTTTGATTTTTCGAGAGAAAGTGGTCAACAAGCCGTTGAGGAATTAATGGGACTGCAGCAACCGCCAACGGCAATTATGGCAACGGATGACTTAATTGGACTTGGTGTGTTAAGTGCTCTTTCTAAAAAAGGATTCGTTGTACCGAAGGATGTTTCTATTGTAAGCTTTAATAATGCTTTATTATCAGAAATTGCGAGCCCTCCACTTTCGACAGTTGATGTGAATATTTATCAGCTAGGATATGAGGCAGCAAAAGCTTTAGTTGATAAAGTAGAGAATGCAGAATCCACTGCAAAGTGTATCATTATTCCTCATAAATTACTAAAACGTCAAACTTGTGATCATTATGCATAAAAAAGCTAAGAGTTTAACTCTTAGCTTTTTTTATTAGAAAGGCTTCTAATCGGTCGCAGCCTTCTTTTAAAGTTTCGATACTATACGCATAGGACAAGCGAAGGTAGCCTTCACCGTATTCAGAGAATGCTGTTCCAGGAACTACAGCTAGTCCAGCTTCTTTGACAAGATCAAGTGCAAAATCAAATGATGAAGATGTCAAATGACCGACATATGGGAATAAGTAAAATGCACCTGTTGGCTTTTCAACTGCTAATCCCATTTGAGTGAGTCTATTATATACGTAATCACGGCGTTTTTTATATTGGTGGCGCATCATTTTGGGTGCGTCTTTAGCAGCTGTTAATGCTTCAATCGCAGCGTATTGAGCGATTGAAGTAGCACACGTTACATTGTATTGATGAACTTTTAATATGTGTCCTGCTAAATAGCTTGGTGCGAATAAAAGTCCAACACGCCAGCCAGTCATAGAATGTGATTTAGATAAACCGTTAATGACAATTGTCTTTTCACGCATTTCTGGGAAATGAGCGATAGATGTATGCTTTTGTTCATACACAAGCTCGCTATAAATTTCATCTGAAAGGACGAAAATATTTTTATCTTTTAAAACATCTACAATATCTTTTAATTCTTCTATGGATAAAGTTACACCAGTTGGGTTAGAAGGATATGGTAGTACGATACATCTTGTTTTTTCTGTAATAGCATTTTTTAGCGCGTCAGCTGTTAAACGGAATCCAGTTTCACGAACATCTACAAAAATGGGCGTTGCACCGCATAATCGAATAATAGGTTCGTAACCTGGATAAATAGGAGCAGGTAAAATTACTTCTGTTCCTGGCTCTAAAATCGTTCGGAATGCAACATCAATTGCTTCGCTAGCACCAATTGTAACGATGGTTTCGTTTTCAGGTGAGTAATGTAAATCGTAGTTATCTTTTACGAAGTTACAAGCTGCCTTACGTAATTCTAGTAAACCAGCGTTATGTGTATAGCTTGTATAGTTTTCTGTAATAGCCCGTTTTGCCGCTTCTTTTACGAGAGAAGGTGTAGGGAAATCGGGTTGTCCAATTGTTAAAGAAATCAAATTATCATAGTTTTGAATCATGTTAGAGAATTGACGGATTCCAGAAATTTGGATATCCTTCACTCTAGGGTTAATGAATTGTTCCATTGTATCTCCCTTTCTTCCGTTTGAAAATTAAGTTCATTTTATCATATTTTCTATGATTGCGCTTTGTATATGTAATTTAGAAAGAGAGAGAAAAGAAAAAAAAAGCCGCTATAAGCGACTTTTTAATATCCGTATTCCCAATCTATTTCATCTTCATTCCAGAGTACAGAGGATACCTTGCCAAGGTGAACAACTGATTCGTTCACAGCACATGTGCAATCTTCATCTCCTGCTTTATGCTGTAACTCTTCATATACTGATTTTTCAACATTTTCTAGAACAACCAAATTTTCTTCTTTTAAAACAAGCGTAGTACCCGCCATATTTATCTTCCTCCTACTAAAGTAATGATCACTTATTTGTAAACATAGATAGTATGGATTATATGCTGTATTTTGCTATAGTTGTCCGTCTAAAAAAGTATTTTTACATTTTCTTTGTAATCCGTATTCATTGTATACTGCACGAAGGAAATTTGGTACAGGGTTTACAATCATTTCGAAAATCTGTAACAATTATTATGAGTTGTTAACAAAGAATTAACAAATATGTTAAGAAAAATCAAAATTTTAAAACAAATAAACCTATAAAATGATATAATCATATCAAAATACATATAGGGGATGAGAGGTTATGGAGCTTATCCGTGATTTGTTGATTCAAATTGCCATCATAATTTTACCACTATTTTTATATGAAGCGATTCGTTTAAATCGCTATCAAGAAATGCCTCCGAAGCCAAATCGTTACTTTATTATGTTTTTATCTAGCGTTACGCTCGTTCTCTCCATGACATACTCTATTTGTTTTGGCAATGTGTGTGGGTATAACTTTCACCCAATTCCAATTGTCAGTGGTTTTTTATATGGTGGGATTGTTGGTTTAATCCCAGCGGTTATTTTTGTTGCATATGAATGGTTACTAAAGGGAATGAGCTTTCTTCCAGTTTTAGAAGTAACATTTCTATTGATAGTTCCGCTATTTTTATCAAAGAAATGGTCTCTTTTTTCAAGAGATAAGAAATTAATTTTAGCATTTATGATTTCATCATTTTATGTGCTTGTTTCTTTAGTATTAGGCATGATTAATGTTCTTTTGGAAACAGGATTTACACCGTATATTTCGCAAATATATAGCGGATTTATATTTGCCTCGCTTATCATGGTCATGACAATGGTATTTCAGGTGTATTTAACTGAATATTTAAATGAAAATGCATTGCTACGTACAGAGATGCAAAAATCAGAAAAGCTTAATATTGTAAGTGAGTTAGCAGCAAGTGTGGCACATGAAGTTCGAAATCCACTTACTGTTGTTCGTGGATTTATCCAATTGCTAGAAAGTACGGAAGATGTGAAGAATAAGGATTATATGCGTCTCGTATTAGCTGAATTGGATCGGGCGGAACAAATTATTTCAGATTACTTGAATTTAGCAAGGCCGCAAATTGAGAAAAAAGAACACATTTGTTTATCAGCCCAATTAATAGAAATGACCACTCTTATGTCGTCATTTGCAGCAATGCAAGGTGTATATTTACAAGTTGAAATTTCAGAAAGTCTTTATACGATTGGTGATAAGACAAAATTGAAGCAAGCTATTATGAATGTTGTTAAAAATGGTATTGAAGCAATTCAAGGAAATAAAGGATATTTAAAAGTAACAGCTATTCAAAAAGACGAAACAATCATAATAAGAGTTAAAGATAGTGGTGTTGGTATGACGAAAGAACAGTTAGCAAGGCTGGGGCAACCATATTATTCTTTAAAAGAAAAAGGGACAGGATTAGGGCTTATGGTAACATTTAGTATTTTACAAGCGCATAATGGTACATTGGAATATAAGAGTGAAAGTGGAAAAGGCACTGAAGCAATTATTATATTACCAGCTGTACAAAATAAGGAATAAAAGTTACCGATGGAAGGTAACTTTTTATTTTATATTGTTTATTCATTTGTTTTTTCTTGTTTTGCTCGGCTAAATAAACTTTTAAATGATTGAAAGAAGCTTTGCTCTTTTGAGGCAGCGACCATTCTTTTTGTTTCTTGAATTTCTCGAATAACTTGCATAAGCTGTGCATCACGATTACTGTCCTTGTTATAAATTTGACTAACAAGTTTATTCATTTTTTCTTCTTGTTTGGATTCTCGTTTATACATATGATTCATTAATAAGTCCATTTTTTCTTTTTGCAATGCATCTGTTTGAGCGGCGTGCTCGACTAACTCTTGAAGCATTTTTTCTTGAGAGCCTTCTTTTACATACACTTGTTGCATCAATTCATCTAGTTTCTCATCCTTTAAACGATTTTGTGTAATTAGAGTAGAATTTTGATGAATAATTGCTTCATTTAATTGAGCTAGCATTTCAAGTTTCAACATGAACTCCTCAAAGTTACGCCCATCTTCTTTTTCTTTCGGTTGTATCTCTTGCTTATCTTGTATAACTGGTACAGGTGGGGCCTCTTTTTCTTTTAAAATAATCGGTATCGTTTCTGAAATATCTTCTTGTAATGTGGCAGCTCTTTCATGTATAGATTTCAATAGTTTTAAATCATCAAGTTTATAAATACGAGCATCAGCTGTTTTAGAAATCATATAACCATGTTCCTCTAACAGTTGACTATATTTGCGGACTATATGTTTTGGGATGCCTGTTTTATTCGTGACATCTTTCGTTTTATAGGTAGCTTCCATGATATTTCCTCCCCAAAAAGTATCGTATATATCATTTCAATCTTTTATGAGGACTTCCTTTGAAAAAGAATGTCGGAAGGCTATTAGTTTTCTACAGCATTAGTGAAAAAATGAAATTTTTTGGCGGAATGGCAAGGAATAACTAAAATAATGTCTGAAAACATATACAGGAGAAGTTTGTTATAATAACTGAGGAAAAGAAACTGGTAGAAACATGGAGGTATACATGAAGCAATTAAAAGGTATTATCATTTCAATTATTGCAATTCTGTCTATTTTAGTAGCAGTTTATGAAGTGCTTGTGCCAGAGGAAACAAGTGTAAAGAAAACGAATACGTATGATCAAGTGTTAGAATTTCCGAAAGAACGTTATCCAGAGACAGGAAAACATATTACGGATGCTATAAAAGAAGGGCATTCAGAAGTTTGTACAATCGATCGTGGTGGTGCTGCAGATAGAAGGAAATTGTCGTTAGCACCGTATCCATCAAAAAAAGGGTATGATCGTGATGAATGGCCAATGGCGATGTGCAAGGAAGGCGGAAAAGGAGCACATATTGAATATATAAGTCCGGCGGATAACCGGGGAGCAGGCTCTTGGGTAGGGAATAAGTTAGATAAATATCCAGATGGTACGCGTGTGAAATTTGAAGTGAAGTAGTATTTGTACATTTCATAATGAAGGAGAAGGGGAACTATGGAGTTAACAATTTCTTATTCGCAATTAATGTTGATGAACTATGACGGTGAGCAGCCTTATGTAGACTGGACGGATGAAGATTTTGAAAGAGGTTATGCTGAGGCAGAGGGAACTGTTATTTTTGAAGCACTTTCTGATTATACTTGTGAAGTGAAAGTGACCCCAGGGAAACATATTGAAAAAGAAGAAGTGGTTAGAACGATTACGGTTCCTTTTACGGTTGAAAATGAAAGTATCGTTATAACGAGCATTCTTTCAAACAAATTTCAAATATCTATTCCAAATGGTGAGTATACAGTTGTCTTACAAGCAATTCCTCTTGAAGAGCCAACGGATGATGAATTATATAAAATACAATACGAATTCTTCTTTGAAAGTAAAGAATAAAAAATGGGTTATCCTGAGAAAAGGATAACCCATTTTTGTTATGCGTTTGTTTTTAAAAGGGAACGAGCATCTTTCGCTGCTTGAACCATATGTTCTAAAGCTGGAATAACTTCTTCTGTTCTTCTCGTTTTTAAACCACAATCAGGATTAATCCAGAAATATTTAGGATCGCATACTTCTAAAGATTGTTCTACGATTTTATACATTTCATCTTTACTCGGTACACGTGGGCTATGAATATCATATACACCTAGACCGATGCCTTTTTCATATGTTGTATGTTTTAACGTATCAATAAATTCTCCGTGACTTCTTGATGTTTCGATAGAAATTACATCTGCATCTAATGCGCGAATCGCGTCAACAATATCTTCGAAGTTACTGTAACACATATGAGTATGAATTTGTGTTTCATTTGCTACAGAAGAAGTTGCTAAAAGGAAGGATTGTACTGCCCATGTAATATAAGCATCCCAATCTTTTTCTTTTAGTGGCATTCCTTCACGAAGTGCTGGCTCATCGACTTGGATTACTCTAATTCCGGAAGATTCAAGTAGTTCAATTTCGTGACGAAGAGCTAGTGCAATTTGATACGAAACTTCTTTTCTTGGAATGTCATTTCGAACGAAGGACCAATTTAAAATCGTAACAGGTCCAGTTAACATTCCTTTTACAACTTTCTCCGTTAAGCTTTGTGCATAAACTGTTTCCTTAATAGTCATGCCGTTAATAAAGGCTACATCACCATAAATAACAGGTGGTTTTACGCAGCGGGAACCGTATGATTGTACCCAACCGTTTTTAGTGAATGAGAAACCAGCAAGGCGCTCACCAAAATATTCGACCATGTCAGTTCTTTCAAATTCACCATGTACAAGGACATCAAGCCCAATTTCTTCTTGGTAACGAATCCATTTTTCTGTCTCTTTTTCAATAAATTGTTCATATTGTTCATTTGAAATAACACCGTTACGCCATTCTTTTCGCGTTTGACGAACTTCAGTTGTTTGCGGGAAGCTACCAATGGTCGTTGTTGGTAATAGCGGTAACTCCAGGGCAACTTGTTGTAATTCGTATCGTTTTTCAAATGGAAGAGGGCGTGAAAAATCTTCTTCTTTTAGTGCTGTTCGTGCTGCTTTGACATCTTCTCGGTTACGTGCAGCAGATGAGCGAATTGTATGATGTACGTTTCGATATGTTTCCAGCTCATTACTAATGCTTTCTGTACCTTGAGTGAGAGCGGAATGAATAAGAACTAACTCTTCTAATTTTTGATTTGCAAATGCTAATGCATCAAATAGCTCAGTCGATAAGTGAGTTTCTTCTGTTTTATCGATCGGTGTATGCAATAAGCTACAAGAAGGCTGAACGATGAAATCTTTCGTTTGGACTTGTTTTTGTAACGTTGTAAATAACTCAAGAACTTCATCAAGGTCAGCTCTCCAAATGTTACGGCCATCTATACAACCGACAGCTAAAGTTTTATCAGCTGGGAATCCATATTTTGAAATAGCATTTAAATTACCTTCTTTACCATGAATGAAATCTAATCCAATACCGGATACCGGGAATGTAATAATTTCTTCATAGTTTTCTTCCACGCTATCAAAATACGTTTGTAAAAGAAGAGTCGCATTTGGAACTTCTTTACGAATAGCTTCATAAATTTCTTTTGCTTGTTGAACTTCTTCTTTCGTTAAAGAAGCGAAAATTGGTTCATCAACTTGAATGGCTTGTGCACCAGCTGCATGTAGTTCTGAAAGCAGTTGTACGTAAGGTGCAACTAACTGTTTTAAAATGGAAGGGAATTGTTCTTTTGTATAGCCTTTAGCTAATTTTAAGAAAGTATATGGACCTAAAATAACAGGCTTTCCATCTACTCCTAATTCTTGTTTTGCCTCTTCGTATAAGCGAAGTGGACGATTATCTTTTAAAGAGATTTGTAATCCCTCTTCATATTCAGGAACGATATAGTGATAGTTTGTGTTAAACCATTTTGTCATTTCGGAAGCTACGTGATTTTTAGAGCCACGCGCCATTGCGAAATATACATCAAGGTAAGATGTAAACTCAGAAAAACGTGATGGGATAAATCCTAGCATATAGGCAGTATCCAAAACGTGATCATAATATGTAAAGTCGCCAATTGGAATGAGTTCAATCCCTTTTTCTTGCTGTACTTTTACGTGTTGAAGGCGAATTTCTTTCATTGTTGTTAAAAATTGTTCTTCATCAATTGTATTGGACCAAAAAGCTTCCAATGTTTTTTTCCACTCTCGTTGTAGTCCGATACGTGGATAACCTAAGTTACTTGTTTGAATTGCCATTTTAAATTCCTCCCTAATTGAAAGTAAGCATTTCCGTTTACTAGGAAATACTTATAACAAAAAGTGCAAAGACATAGAAAATAAGCCTTCCTTTTTGTTTTAACACCTCATCATCATCCGTGAATCTATCAGTGTTGTTAAAACAGGCAGGTCTCCTGACTTATGCTTCATATAATTTCTTTCACCTTCCCGTTTTCACAGTGGCACCAAAAAGAAATCTCAGCATTTACAGTGGCGGGACCGTGTTGGAGTTTCACCAAGCTTCCCTTTTAAACACGAAACGAAATGTTCGTGTACCTATTTTCCTTTTGAAAGGAATTTAACAAGCGATATGATATTGAAACAAATTCTAACACAATTTTTGGAATTTTGTCTACTGTTTTAAAATAAGAAAATTCCAAAGTTTTTATTTCTTATTATTCTGACTTTTTATTCTGAAGTAACTAATAATATTACAGTATAAAAAGAGAAATTGAGCTATGAAAGAAGTAGGGATGTCTTCTTTCATAGCTCAATTTTCATCTATAGCAACTTCTGAAAGTCGGCCTGCTATAGCATCTTTAAGGAGGGTGTTTAGCCATTGTAATTCAACTGTAATATGCTCAATTACACTTTGCAAGATATATAGTTGTGCACGTGGAACCTTTCCTTTATTACAATCATATATCGTTTGCATAGTATGTAAATATTGAAGAGTATCATTTTTCTTTTTTTCTAAAATAGGAACTAATTCATGATCATTGCTAAAGTGAGCAAAAGATAGGGCTGAATAAATAGGTTTATATATTTGGTTTTTTGCTTCGAATTGTTTTAATAGTAAAGTGTGGAATAGTTTTTTGCCTTCTTCTGTTATATGAAAAATCGTTTTGTCAGGTCGGTTTGTGTCTCTAATTACATTTGTAATGTGAATTGCGCCTTGCTTTTCTAATTGCTCGAAAGCGTAATAAAGTGATCCTTTAGCATATTTAATATAACAATCCATTTGTCGTTCTTTCATAATATGCTGCACTTCATATGGATGTTTATCTCCTTCGAGTAGCAAGCCGAGAATGACTAATTTCATGCTCATGCTGTCTCAACTCCTGTATATAAAAACTTTATACATATTATAAACGGCATATCCTTTTTCATAAAGGGATATGCCGCTTCTTTTTTATATTAACTGACTTGCTTTTGTTTTTCTTTCTTTTTAGGGCCTGTAAAGAGGCGTTCATTTCCCATTAGTAAAATACAAATAACACTTAGTACAGCCGGGATGAGTGCCCAGAAGAATGTGTTCGCAATAGATGTAGCGAGAGCTTCTTTAATACCCGCTAATATTTCAGCAGGAATTTTTGCGGTAGCGCCTGGTGATAATAAGAAACTTGTGTCTCCGCCTTTTGGAGCTAATTTTGCTAGTTCAGGGGGGAACACAGAGTTTAGTTTATCTGTAAAAATATGATTTTGAATTGTACCGAAAATCGTTACACCAAGAGTCATACCGAGTGATCGGAAGAATGAGTTTGTTGATGTCGCCGAACCGCGGTCTCGCATTTCTAACTTGTGAATAGAAGACATACTTAATACTGAGAATGAGAAGCCAACACCAAGCCCAGCGAGAATCATAAATAGTGTTACGAGTAAACGAGGTGTGTCCATTGTTAAAGTACTTAATGAATAAATACCAAGAACGAAGAAGACACCAGATACCATCATAATGTTACGATAGCTTGTTCGAGAAGCTAATTGTCCTCCTGTTTGACTTCCAATTACAGAACCAACCATCATTGGTGTTAAAATTAATCCAGCATTAGAGGCCGAACCTCCAAGAACGCCTTGAATGAAGATTGGAATATAAACTGTACAGATAATAAAAGCAGCACCATAGAAAAAGGCAACTCCTTGACTAGCTGCGAATAAAGGTTTTTTAAATAGATGGAACGAAATAATAGGCTCGGTTGCTTTTCTTTCTACAAAGAAGAAAATAATAAGCGCAATAACTACTGTTGTAAATAAGCCAATAATTACAGTGGAATTCCAGGCATATTCCTTACCACCAAGTTCTAATGCGAACATTAAGCAAACGATACTTATGACAAGTGTAATAGCACCAGCCCAATCAATTTTTTGTTTTCTAAATTCTAGAGACTCACTGTAGTATTTAGTAATGAAGAAAAAGGAGATAAGTCCTAATGGAATATTGATATAGAAGACCCAATGCCAACTTATATAGTCTGTAATATAAGCACCTAATAAAGGACCGAATACACTAGATGTCCCGAAAACAGCACCGAATAGCCCTGTCATCTTCCCGCGTTTTTCTGGTGGGAAGATATCATACATAATTGTAAAGGCGATAGGCATAAGGGCACCACCACCGATACCTTGAATAGCTCTATAAATACTTAATTGCTCAATACTTGAAGCTGTTCCGCAAAGCGCAGAACCGAATAAGAAAAGAATGAGGCCCCCAATATAAAAACGTTTCCGCCCGTACATATCAGAAAGTTTCCCAAAGATAGGCATCCCGGCCATTGTTGCTACCATATAAGCTGATGTGACCCAAACAAACTTATCAAAGCCTCCTAGGTCTCCAACGATTGTTGCCATTGCGGTTGCAACGATTGTATTATCCATTGCGGCCATTAATATACCAAGTAGCAAACCAGCAACAACAAATTTTGTCTTGTTGGTGTCTTTTTTTAATGGTTGAGTTTCCAAATATAACCCTCCTTTAGAAATAAGTAAACTATATTAAGTTTTGAGTGCAGTGGATAAAAAATTTAAATGTATAGTTGATTTTAATTTCTTTTCCATAAGTGCACTAATATGCCATAAAGAATATTATAGTCAAATTTGACTATAAGGCAAATTTTTTCTTCCGTCAAAATATTCTTTCATATGAGTAGAGAACGAGTGAGCGATACGAATATTGCTATAAAGGAAATGAAGTAAATTGTAAAAAAATTTCATAAAGAACACCTTCTGTTAATAGATGAAAAATGGTTTTTTCTTCATATTGTCGAATAGGATAAAAGGAAGAGAAATATTAAACATTACTTGTAGCAAGCTTTAGTAAGTTGGGGAATTCATTGTGTGTATGGTACATCTGAAATGAGGTGAATATATATTATGAAAATATGGGGACGAATTTCGGATACAGGAAAGTATTCAATACCGCTACAACCAGTATTGTGGATTGACGGATCGAAAAAGGAAAATGAATTTCCTCAAGTAGCCGTTACATTGCAAATTGGTAGTATGTATACAGAACAATTTTCGTATGAATTGACCTACGATGTAAACGACATACTTATTATGCGAATTGAAGTGGAAAATAAAGGGATAGAAATGATTTCGAGAGTTGTTGTAAGTCATATGATTCGAGATTACTTTGCTTATATTCCTAATTCTTTAAAAGTTGATAAGGGGATAAGTGAGTTTTTATTCCAGCTTGTAAGGTGGCGAATTGATGATTTGTTACCAAATGAAAAGGTGGAACTACGTTGCAAAATAAAAGCTAATAAAGATAAAGCTCTTAAACAAGCATTCTTTCAGGCTACATATACATTTCAAGATAAAGAGATATCATATGGTCCACTGCAAACAAATGAAGTTGTTGTGCGGCAATGATAAAAAGGAACCTGTACAAAAGGTTCCTTTTTTAGTGAAGGTTGTGTTTTTTGAGTATTTTCTTTTGCTCTATTCCTTTTTTTCCTACATAGTTATTTTTGTAGCCAAAGTATAGAATAAATAAAAATGAAACAACATTTACAATTGCGTCGATTTGATCGTTTGTAATAAAGTGTATGCCGAAAGAGGTAAATAATAATTTTAATGATAATAGAAAACCAGCTAGTAAACGCATAGCATCTGATAGATTCTCTTTTTGTAGCATATAGATTACTCCTTTCTATAAAAGTTATATATTATATATATGAAATAGAGTAGGAAAGGTATACAAGCTTAAGCAGAAATGTACATTGCATATGTACATTTTTTATTTTGTAGAAAAACATTATTGATATAGAAACATATATTGGTATAAAAGGGGGAGAAGTATGAAACATAAAGGGAAAATTAGTGGATTATTACTTGGAAATACAGTGGCAGTTACAGAATGGATTGCACTTCAGGATGTAATTGCAAAACTGGATTCACGATCATTTTATACCGTCTTTATTATTTATATACTGCAAATGATACTAAGTTATTATTTTGGACATTGGTACGATAAAAGAGCGAACAAGCATATGAATGTGGAAGTAGGAGGAATGGCAAGCAACGATTTTGTTGTTGATTTTTTTGGGAAAGTAGCCGCTTTATCTGAAAGAGATTCCCGTAATATTACAGTTTACATTCTTTCTGTAAAAGAATGGGAAGGATTAAAAGACACGTTGCAAGAAAAAAAATTGGGAGTGTTAGTACAAAAATTAGAGAGTACCATTGTAAAGACAATTCGGAAGGGAGATGTTGTTACAAAGTGGGATGAAAATAAGTATGTTATTGTAGCAATTGATAATGGTCATGAAACATCAACAATAACAAACAGATTAATGAAAAATATTGAAAGTGAAATAGAAGGTGATTTACTCAGTGTCACTCTTTTATTTGGAGCAGCTAGCTATCCAGTAGAAGGAAAAACGTTTGAAGAACTGTTGAGAAAGTCGCAAAATCAATTGTATCAGTATAGAAATTTGCAAGAAAATGAGTGAAGCTTCGATTTGAAGATATATGATAGGAAGAAGTTTTATTTGTAACATTTTTTTGACTTTTATTACAAAAAACGTTGCGTTTGTAATAAAAGTCTTTAAAAATATATGAAATAAGCATATAATTATGATGGTAGTGCCAATGCAATTTGCACAATGTGTTTTATTTTAAAAGTGTAGAGGAAAGCAAGCTCTACACTTTTCCTTTTTAGGAAATGAAAAGAATATTTGTAAGTTGTTGCGAGATATCGATTGTACTGTGTAAAATGAACAAAGAGATTATTTGATAGAAAGCTGGAAAGGGAATGATAGACGTGAGAGCGGAACGATCACCTTTTATCAGGTGAACTATTATAGTCTTATTAAGACTGAGGTGAAATTCTGTGGCCATTAAGGTAATACATAGTGTGAACAGGTTTTAAAAAACACGAAGAACTATACTTAAAGATGGATATGGAACTGCTAAATACTTCAAAAAGAATAATGTAATATTAAGTAATAATTCGTACAAACAATATTAATGATCTTCGTAAAAAAGATGCGAGTGTATAGAACAATTACATATTTTATAACTTTTTTATATTACACGATGGTCGTTTATAAATAGGAGGAAGAGATGTTGAAATATAGTAAATTAGCAATTATAACTGCATTATCAATGACTTTATTAGCCGGTTGTTTTGGACCGAAACCAGAAGAAGAATTATATGTAGCGTTTGAAAACGCTGCTAAACAAGAAAAAACAATGTTTGAAGATGCAAAAAAACTTGAGGCTTTAGAGAAAGAAGGACAAGAATTATATAACCAGATTGTGCAAGAAGGAAAAGATAATAATCAAACTGTTAAAGAAAAATTGAATCAAGCAGCAAAGAATACAACTGAACGAGAAAAAGTACTTACAAAAGAAAAAGAGGCTTTAAATAAAGCGCAAGAAGAAGTGAAGTCAGCTGATAAGTATGTGAAGAAAATTGAAGATAATAAGTTGAAAAATCAAGCTGATAAAGTGAAAAGCACCTATGAGAAACGACACGATTCATTTAATAAAATGTATGACAGCTATAATAAATCTTTAAAACAAGAAAAAGAGTTATACACAATGTTACAAGATAAAGGTACTAAATTAAAAGATATTAGTGAAAAAGTAAAAGTAGTAAATCAATCTTATAAGGATATTGAGTCAGAAAAAGATAAATTTAATGAATTCACAAAGTCTTATAATACAGAAAAAGTAGCTTTTTATAAACAAGCAAATATTAAAATTAAAGAAGAGAAAAAATAAAACAGTTTGGCCTACACTTGGCCAAACTGTTTTATTTTTTTGTATAAGTACGACTATACCATGGAACAGGTTCACTTAATTTTTTTTCTTGTTTCAATGCTTCAGGACCAATATAATCTTGAAGTGTTTTTTTTGCTACTGTTAAAGATAAGGTTGTTTTCGGATTTCGATAGGAGGATTCAAGATGACCAAGATGCGGTAGAATTCGAAAATCTTCTTTCGTAGGAGGGATGTGGAAAAAATAATCGCCTAAACGTATAAGGACATCAGATTGTTGTTGGCTAAAACGTGGGTTTCTAGAAAAATGTAATCCTTCTTTAATTGCTTTTTTTTCAGCAATCAAACGTTCTAAAGCTGTCTTTTTTAACCAGTATAAATATTTAGGATTAGTAGCTGCTTTAGCATGACGATTCACAACGAAAATAGATTGAGCTAGTCGATTAATAGAATGTTGGTTTTGTAATTGAGATTGTGGTTGTGAAGGTTTCATATTGAATCTCCTTTCAATTTTTCATTATTATACCATAAATAAAGAGGTTTTTATTATATGCAAAAAGTGATTGTATATATTTTCAATATTAAAGCAATATTGTTACAAAAAACAACTATTTTGTATAATAGTAATAGAATATGCTTTTGAAATTTGATAATGAAAGAGTGAGAAGTTTGAAAGAAATATTAAAACAACAGTATGCCATTATAGATATTGGATCTAATACAATGCGTTTAGTTATTTATGAAAAGCAAAATGGAGGTTTTTATAAAGAGATTGAAAATACGAAAGTGGTTGCTAGGTTAAGAAATTACTTAATTGATGGTGTGTTGAATGAAGAGGGAATAGAAGTATTATTACAGACATTATTTCAATTTCAAGAAAGTACAAGGTTCCATCAGTTGCATCATGTACTTTGTGTTGCAACAGCAACAATTAGACAGTCTGAGAATCAAGAGGAAATTAAAAAGCTTATTGAAGGACAAACGGACTTTACTCTTAGAGTATTATCAGAGTATGAGGAAGCGCGTTACGGATACTTGGCGGTTATGAATTCTACATCGTTTTCAGAAGGAATAACGGTAGATATTGGTGGGGGAAGTACGGAAGTTACATACTTTAGAAATAGAGAGATTTTAGAGTACCATAGTTTTCCTTTTGGGGCACTTTCTTTAAAGCAACAATTTATTAAAGGTGATATTCCTACTAAAGATGAGTTAGAAGGAATGCAACGGTATTTAGAGTTTCAATTTCGAACGTTACCATGGTTAAGCAATAAGAAATTGCCTCTTATTGCAATTGGTGGTAGTGCGAGGAACTTAGTAAAAATCCATCAAAATTTAATATGTTATCCTATAGCAGGATTACATTTATACAAGATGAAAGAAGAAGATATTGAAAATGTAAAAGATGAATTAGAAAAATTGTCGTTCATAGAACTTCAGAAATTGGAAGGATTGGCAAAAGATCGAGCGGATACGATTATTCCAGCGGTTGAAGTATTTCATACACTTGTTCATGTTATAGAGGCACCGGCATTTGTATTAAGTAGAAAAGGGTTAAGAGAAGGTGTTTTCTATGAAGAGTTGACAAAAGATTTGGGGATTTCATATTATCCGAACGTAGTTGAAGAAAGTTTGCATTTACTATCACATGAATACGAAATGGATATGGAATTTGTTATTCAACTTATTAAACATGGAAGACTAATTTGCAAACAACTTGAGGAAATAGGGCTTATTTCTATGTCAGTAAAAGACTGGGAAGTGTTCCATCAAGCAGCGAAAGTATTTAATATAGGCAAATATATAGACGAAGAAGCGAGCCGTTTACATACGTTTTATTTATTAGCGAATAAGACAATTGATGGCATGATGCATAAAGATCGAGTAAGGCTAGCACTTATTGCATCGTATAAATCAAAAATGTTATTTAAACAACATTTATCACCATTTGAAGGTTGGTTTGATAAAAGCGAACAAAAAAAAATCCGCCTGTTAGGAGCTGTTTTACAATTTTCAGCTACTTTAAATGTAAGGCAACGATCGCTTGTTGATACCATATCTATAACAGAAAACGAAGAAGGGTTAACGTTTAAAGTTTTATGCGAACAATCAGCATTAGCGGAAAAAGTGCAAGCTGAAAAACAAAAAAAACAGTTAGAAAGAGTATTAAAAACGAATATTAACTTGTTATTTGAACTAAAACATTAGGTTGTACGGATGTCTTTACAAAAAATTTACACTTTATAATATTGTAATTTGCTAAAATAAAAGTAACTAAATTATAGTAAAAAAGTTTCAAGGGGAAGTGTGAAGAGAATGGAATTATTGAAGGGGAATGCAGTAAATTTAAATGATACAGCTTATTACAATAATCGAGAGTTAAGTTGGTTAGCATTTAATGAACGTGTCTTACAAGAAGCGCAAGATGCAAATAATCCACTTTTGGAAAGATTGAAATTTATTAGTATTTTTAGTTCGAATTTAGATGAATTTTTTATGGTGCGTGTAGCGGGATTAAAGGATCAAGTGAGTGCTGGATTTAATCAACCAGAAAATAAAGCTGGCTTAACACCAAAAAAGCAATTAAATAAAATTGCGATAAAAGCCCATGCACTAATGACAGTACAATATGATACATTTAAAAATTATGTATTACCAGCGCTTGAGTTAGAGGGAATTGAACGTTTAACATTCAATGATTTGACGAAAGAGCAGCGAGAATTTATAGAAGAGTATTTTGATGAGCAAATTTTTCCGGTGTTAACTCCTGTAGCTATTGATGCATATCGCCCATTTCCAATGTTATTAAACAAAAGTTTGAATTTGGCTACTCTTTTATATGATGAGAAGCAAGCGGAAGAAGAAAACAGGACGAAATTAGGAATTGTGCAAGTTCCTTCATTACTTGAGCGCTTCATAATTTTACCGAGCGAAGGGCAAAAGCATAAATTTATTTTATTAGAAGACGTAATTAGTAGCTTTACTCATAAATTATTTACGGGATATACAGTATCATCTGTTACTCGTTTCCGTATTACACGCAATGCAGATTTAACGATTCATGAAGAAGGTGCGAGAGATTTATTAAAGGTAATTGAAAAAGAATTAAAAAAGCGTAAGTGGGGGGCTGCTGTTCGTTTAGAGGTTGGGAAAGAACACATTGATGAAAGAGTATTAGCGTTATTATATGAGGTTCTAGAAGTAAAAGATGAAGATGTATATATAATGGATGGTCCATTAGATTTAACATGTTTGTTTTCTTTATATAAAAAACTAGCTCCTTTATATGAACATCTTGTATATCCAGCTCTTATTCCGCAACCGCCTCAAGATTTAGGTGATGAAGAAGATGTATTTGAAAAAGCAATTGAGCATGATATTTTATTACATCATCCTTTTGAATCCTTTCAGCCGGTAGTTGATTTTGTTCGTGATGCGGCAGACGATCCGAATGTACTTGCGATTAAACAAACGTTATATCGTGTAAGTGGTGATTCACCGATTATTCAGGCGTTAAAGATAGCGGCTGAAAAGGGAAAACAAGTGACGGTATTAGTTGAATTAAAAGCAAGGTTTGATGAAGAAAACAATGTTCATTGGGCTAAAGAATTGGAACAGGCAGGCTGTCATGTTATTTACGGTGTAAGTCACTTGAAAACACATAGTAAAATTACGTTAGTTGTAAGAAGAAAAAACGGAAAAATTGAAAGGTTCGTACATCTTGGAACTGGAAACTATAATGATGCAACAGCGAAGTTATATACTGATTTTGGATATATTACATCAAGAAAAGACTTTGGGGTTGATGCAACCAATTTCTTTAATTATTTAAGTGGTTATACAACAAAGCCACATTTTCATCATTTATCGGTTGCTCCATTTGATATAAGAGAGCAATTTATGGATTTAATAGATGAAGAAATCCGTTATCATAGGCAATATGGAAATGGATATATTATCGCTAAGATGAATTCATTAACAGATAAACCATTAATTAAAAAAATGTACGAAGCATCACAAGCTGGAGTAAAGGTAGAGCTCATTGTTCGAGGAACATGCTGCCTACGACCTGGTATTCCAAATGTAAGTGAAAATATTCGTGTAGTTAGTGTTGTTGGAAGATATTTAGAACATAGCCGTATTTATTATTTCCATCATAATGGGGAGGAGAAAATATATTTATCTTCAGCTGATTGGATGACGCGAAATATGGAGAAGCGAGTGGAAATATCTTTCCCGATATTAGATATTGAAATGAAGGCACGAATTAAGGCGATTTTACAGCTTACATTAGCTGATAATGTGAAAACACGTGAACAAAATAAAGATGGTGAGTACTATTATGTTATTAATGGTAGTACAGAAGAAATTGATAGCCAAGTGAAGTTGTTTAAGATGGCATATCAAAATACAGACGCTGAATAATGAAAAAAGTAAAAACCTCTTATGTCCATAAGAGGTTTTTACTTTTTTCTACTCATATGCTCCCAAAATGGAAGGATGAGTAGAAACAATAGTTTTATTATAAGCGTGTAATAAGGTGGTTCGTTGAGAGAATAACATTTGAAAGAATCGTTATTTTAACTTAGTAATAGTATGGTTGCTGACATGGTCCACCGTAACAAGGATAAGGTGCTGGCGGCGGGAAAGGTGGTGGATAAGGTGGATAAAACGGTCGAGGGCCGAAAGCTAATGCTCCGCCGAGCAATCCACCAGCAATTCCAGCTAGAAAGGGAACGCCAAAAAACGGAAAGAAGCGTGAGTCGCCTACTGGACCAATAGGTGCTGAACGGACTGGGATTGGTTGATAATATGGATACATGAACATACCTCCTTTATTGGACTCACTTTCATCATATGGTAAATGAAACATGGATGAGCGCGTACAAGAAAGGATATGCAAGAAAATAGGCGAATTATTACGAATGTTGAAGTATAAAAAGTGTAATTTCAGGTTTTGACATAAAACGAAATGGGACACGTGTTCTTCCGAGGCCTCGATTGACATAGAGAGTTAAATCCTGAATTGTATAGAAGCCTTCAATATAGTCTTGGGCGAGTGCTGGTGTAATAATAGGTCCTAAAAAAGGAATTTGTACTTGTCCGCCGTGACTATGACCAGAAAGTTGCAAGTTGATTGGATATTTAGAAACTTTGGGCGCGATATCTGGTTCGTGAACAAGAACAATGTTATAAGTACTTTGCCGTGCATGCTCTAATGTTTTCTCTATTTTTGGTCTGCCTAGTAGTATATCATCGAGACCGAAAATAGAAATTTCACTATTATCCATTAAACGAATTCTTTTTTCACTATTTAGCAATAGTTCAAATCCAGATTCATGCATGATGTGCTCATAGTATTCAGTTCCATATCCACCGTGATCATGGTTACCATAAATAGCGAATTTACCGAAGGGGGCTTGTATATTTTTTAAAATGGATGCAACGAAAGGAGTGTCAGTATACGTTTGATAATTATCAATGAGATCTCCGGTAAAAAGGACAATATCTGGATTTACAGCATTAATTTTAGAAACAACTTTAGATAAATGTTGAAGCGAGAAATAGTATCCGAGATGTAAATCGCTGAATTGAAGAATTTTTATACCATGAAAACTTTTTGGGATGAGTTGTGATTTTAATGTGTGCTGTGTAAAAGAAATGAAATGGGGCTCTATATATTTAGCATAGTAGTATCCGATGCTACTGGTTATAAATGAATAGAGACAAGTACGCATACCAATTTTTAAAAAATTTCTTCTTGTAATGTGCTTCATAAAAATATGAGTATACCTCAATGTTTTTATTCCATTTATAGGCTACTCAAATCTCCTTTCAGTTTATTTAAAATATACTTTACATAATAAAAAAGTAGTATAGATTACGAAAAAAAATGAATAAAAAGAAAGTTCTTTACGTTAAAATATCAGAAAAGTTTAAAAATATAAAGATTTCTATTAAATAAAGTGATAAAATGAATGTGTATTCATTTTTTGGAGGGGATGTATGTGAAAGAAAAGGTAGTTATTATAACAGGTGGATCGAGTGGAATGGGAAAAGGAATGGCGACTCGTTTTGCAAAAGAAGGGGCACGAGTTGTTATTACCGGACGTACAAAGGAAAAACTAGAGGAAACAAAGTTGGAAATTGAACAATTTCCAGGGCAAGTATTACCTGTACAAATGGATGTAAGAAATACGGATGACATTCAGAAAATGATTGAACAGATTGATGAGAAGTTTGGTAGAATTGATGTTTTAATAAATAATGCAGCTGGAAACTTTATTTGTCCAGCAGAAGATTTATCTGTGAATGGCTGGAATTCAGTCATTAATATTGTGTTAAACGGTACGTTTTACTGTAGTCATGCTGTCGGAAAATATTGGATTGAAAAAGGTATAAAAGGGAATATCATTAACATGGTAGCAACGTATGCATGGGATGCAGGTCCAGGAGTGATTCATTCGGCTGCAGCGAAGGCAGGGGTATTAGCGATGACGAAGACGCTCGCTGTTGAGTGGGGGCGTAAATATGGAATACGAGTTAACGCTATCGCGCCAGGACCAATTGAACGTACGGGCGGTGCTGATAAATTATGGATTTCAGAAGAAATGGCTAAGCGTACGATACAAAGTGTTCCGCTTGGAAGGCTGGGTACGCCAGAAGAAATCGCTGGTCTAGCTTATTATTTATGCTCAGATGAAGCGGCGTACATAAATGGAACTTGCATGACAATGGATGGAGGACAACATTTACATCAATATCCATTTTAAAAGGGATAAAAAATGAATGTTTGATTCATTTTTTATGGTTAAATGTGACGGAATTGTGACATATGAAAGAAAAGTGTTTACAAGAGGTCATATATACGTTATATTTAAGACCTCTTTTTTCTTCATAGTAGAATTGCTAATTCCCCTTAGCATTTTACCCCTCTAATCCCTTCAGGAAAACTGAAGGGATTTTTTATTATTTTTCCGTAAATATCATGTTATAATTTTTGAAAAGTAAAGGGAGGGAAGCACGTTGATAGATGCATTAGATGTAATGAGTAACTTGGATAAAGTCCTTCCTTATTATCAAGCTATTTTTAGTGCTGATGAGCATACTGTAATTGGATATGAAGTAGTAGGACGTATTCAAACAGAAGAGGGCATACAAAGTTTAGCTTCTTTCTTTCACGATGATTCGATTCCAAGTGAATTTCAACTGGAAGCGGATAATATTATAGTAGAAAAAGCTTTAAATCGTTATTTAGAAAGCGATCAAAAATTATTATTATTTATACATCGGAATGCTAATGTATTAATGAATGATGATGAAGAAAGCTTGCTTCAACTTTTATTGAGGTATGAAGAACAAGGTTTAAATTTAAAACAAATTGTTTTAGAGATTACAGAGCATGAATGTAAAGAAGATATAGAGCAATTTAATCATTTGCTTATGTATTATCGTACATATGGTATTCAAATTTCGATTAATAAGGTCGGAACGGGCACAAGTAATTTAGAGCGTATTAGCGTGTTAGCACCTGATATTTTAAAAGTAGATTTAACGAACTTAAGGCAAACAGCACTTTTACAATCTTATCAAGATATTTTATATTCTTTATCATTACTTGCTAGAAGAATTGGTGCAACTTTGTTATATGAAGAAATAGATGCTTTTTATCAACTGCAATATGCTTGGAAGAACGGCGGAAGATATTATCAAGGTAATTATTTGAAAGAATGTTTACCTGATTTTATTGAAACGAATGTTTTGAAAGAGCGACTTGGTAATGAATGTCATCAGTTTATTCAACATGAAAAGAAGAAGTTACAAAAAATTTATAATTTAACAGAGATGTTACGCGATCGCATTGGCGATGTTTTATCAAAACAAAAAAAGAATGAAGATATCAATGATTGGTTATTACAATTTAGTCAAAGTGTATCACAGTATAGTTTTCGCATATTTATTTGTAATGAAGATGGTTTCCAACAATCAGGAAATGTTATGAAAAAAGATGGAGAATGGATTGTGATGCCGGATTATTATATGAAGAACTGGAGTTGGCGCCCGTATTTTCTCGAGAATATCATGAAAATGCGTTTTGAGAATAAGGCAAGGCTTTCAGATTTATATGCAGATATCGAAACGGGCGAAATGGTACGAACATTTTCTTTCCCAATAGATGATGACAACTTTTTATTTATAGATTTATCATATGAATATTTATATGAAGAAGATGTTTTATTTTAATGCACGAAGAGATTCGTGCATTTTTTGTTTGTTTTTATCATAAATTGGTAATAGTGAAAATGGTGATGAAAATGCTGTCTATCGTTGTAAAGATTTTACGAACGAAATCTGTCCTTTCTTTGCATAATCATTGTTACAATGAATACTACAAAGACAAGTTCTTTTAAAAGGAAGGTGAAAAAATGAGGAAATATGGAATATGGCTTGTTCTATTTGTATGTGTTGCCTTTCTAGTTGGTTATAGTGTTACGACTGTTTTAGGGAAAGAGGAAGTGGATCGGAAAGAAGTATTTACAACGATACAAAAAGGCTATGAAACCCAGTTTTCAATTCGTGGGAAGCATTTGCCGATGAATAAGATGATAGAGACGTTATCACCGTATTTTACAGATAATTTCCTTCAAGTATTTACAGATGAAAATAGCAGAAGTGATAAACAAAGTGGTGAATATTTACTTCCGGCAAAAGAAGCGCCGTTTTCTTTTAATTCAGAAACGAAAATGTCGTATGATCAAGAGCATAAAAATTTATATGTATATGAGCGGACAAAAAGTGGACAATATCAAATTGTAACATTGAAAAGGGATCAAGATAAATGGAAGTTAGCAGGATATCATGAAAGTCAGGAACTTTTAACTGAAATAAAAAGGTTGCAACAATTATAAAGTGAAACTTTTAATTAGTGGGAGTTTTACTACCTACAAACAGCGGGATAAGAATAGGAATAGGTATTTACCTATTCCTATTCTATATTGAGTAGTTGTTGTAACTTTTCAATTTGAAAACCTGCAACTACTTCGCCATCAATTACGACTGTTGGAGTTGAATAGGAATCATAGTCGTTTAAAAGACGGTTGCGAGCAGCAGCGTCTTTTTTTACGTCAAATTCTTCATATGCAACGTTATTATGCTTCAAAAATTCTTTCACAATAACACATGGCGGACAATCAGGTTGTGTATAAACCTCAATTTTTTTCATTGTAATTCCTCCCTTTTTCTGTTTTTTATTATATTCTTCCAGTATAAAAACCGCAATAAAGAAGGGGAAATATGTTCTTTCTGTTTTTTCCTTCGCATTTCGACAAATTTTAGTTGAGTTTCTGGCTAATAACCTTTATCCTAGAGTGTGGAACATTTTTTCTGTTATGACGGATAGAATGAGTATAGCTGTAAAACCTATTGGTAGGAAGATCAGAGAAAGGAGAGATTTCATGTCTCTACTCCAAGGAATTTTAACTCGACTTGTTAGTCTACAAGAACAAGCTGAAAGCGGTGAAGTAGCACAACGCTATTTTGAAGTGAACGGTGAGCGCAAATGTAGCGTGAAATTTTTCGATAAAAGTGAAATGTATGAGTTAGAAGTGTATCAACAAGGTGAAAAACCTCAAGTGTACCAATTCGATAATATCGACATGGTTGCAATTGAGATTTACGATATCATTTCTTGATACATATAAAAAAGGTACTGCCATATGGCAGTACCTTTTTTAGTTCTATTACTTTCCAGCGCAATGTATAGAAGTTTTTTATTTTTCCTACAATGGTATTAAAATGAAAATTTAATCCGTGCAAGTTTGCTTATCCATGTGGATAAGTAGTCCCGTCAACCCGGTGAATATGTGAAGCTAAACTTCTCACAATTGCTGGGTTCTGCAAATAGCGGGAGAAATATAACTAGGAGGTTATCGTATGGAACGTTTACCAGTTGTGATTTGTCCTAATTGTCAAAGTTCTGCTGAGATTATTCATGTATTAACGGCTCAATCTAATCAAAATGTAATTTATACGTGTCAAGTTTGTCACTTTGTAATTCGAAATATTGAAACGAATAAAGGATAGGAAGTTATAATTTTAGTTTTTGTCCCATACAATGAGAATACGAAAAGTCTGTCTAATTGAAAGGACGTGACTCTGTGGACGGTGCACATAAATTTTACAATGTTTCAGAGAGACATTTAAATTTTGATATGGTCTTTAACCGTATTTGTAGTTTCATTGAAAAGGATCCGCGAAATTTGTATCGATTATCCATTGGGACAGACTCGCAAGCGCATCAAAAGGATACGAGGTTTATTACAGCAATCCATATTCATCGTGTTGGAAAAGGTGCCTGGGGTTGTTTACACCATAGATCAGTAAAAGATAAGCCAGCGACCTTACGTGAGAAAATATATTTAGAAACGCAGTTTAGTCAAGAAATCGCATGTCTATTTACGCCTACTCATATACAAACAATATGGGAGTTATTGCATCCTTATGCTCAAGATGGGGCTGGATTCATAATGGAAATTCATTTAGACATTGGGAATGATGGTTTAACAAGAGAATTTATTTTAGATATGACAGAAAAAATTCGAGCGATGGGATTAACTGCAAAAATTAAGCCGGATGCTTATGCGGCGTTTAGTTATGCAAATCGATATACGAAATGATTTTTTGTATGTTTATAATTGCTACATATCTTTTGGTAAAAACTGAATATTACATCTATTAAATAGGTTAAATTTTTTATATAATAAGAGTGAGTAACGATGCGAGTGTAAGGAGAGGGGTATATGCAAAGGGAAGTTGTTTTAACGAAGGAAGAAGAAAGTTTACTACTAGATATTTTATTTCAGCAAAATTATGCAAGTGAAATTTTAGCTGTGGAACTTACGGACATTGAGAATGGTTTGAAACAGACAGATGTGATGCAATATAAAAAAATCACAAGGTTATTTTACAGATTAAAAAATAAAGGGTATTAAGCGCTACCGGAATGGTAGTCTTTTTTTTGTGCTGTATGCTAAAATAGCTGTGTGATTGTATTTTTATTGAAATAAATTTAGGACAAAATAATAATATGAAAACGCTGTCATAAAATGTGAATAGAGTTATGAACATAAGCAGGAAAAAGGGAAAATGGGGGATGTAATATGATTAGTATTCCGAAAGACGAATTTCAACAAATTCTTGTGAAGGATTTAATGATTTCATCGGAAAAAGTAGCTCATGTCCAAATTGGAAATGGTTTAGAACATGCTTTACTCGTTCTTGTGAAATCTGGATATTCGGCGATACCTGTCTTAGATCCAATGTATAAATTACATGGTTTGATTAGTACGGCCATGATATTAGATGGTATGTTAGGATTAGAGCGTATTGAGTTTGAAAGACTTGATGATATGAAAGTAGAGCAGGTGATGAAGGAAGATATACCTTTTCTTAAATTAGAAGATTCATTTGCAAAAGCTTTAGAAATGACAATTGATCATCCTTTTATTTGCGCTGTTAATGAAGAAGGCTATTTTGAGGGGATTTTAACACGTCGGGCTATTTTAAAATTGTTGAATAAGAAAGTAAGGCAACATAATCGATAACGTGAGAAAAGTGACTTCATAGAAACGAGGAAGTCACTTTTTTTTCGTGCATATCACTTGTGTATGTATTATATTAAAAAAGACATAAAACATAAGGGAAGTTTGCGCTGGAAAATTGTATTTTCTGAATGAAAGCTTAATGGAATAAGGTGTATGGAAGCTAAGGAAAGAGGGAGAAAGTTGCAAATTGATGATTTTCAAATGATGGTTGTGTTAGCTCAGGAATCAAATATGAGAAAAGCGGCGGAACGTTTATTTGTTTCACAACCTGCGCTGAGTCAACGATTACAATCTATGGAGAAACAATGGGGAATGAAGTTTTTTATTCGCTCACAAAAAGGATTGACAATTACACCTGAAGGGGAAAAAGTTGCAAATTATGCCAAAGAAATGTTGCAAAAGGAAGAGGATATAAAAAGTGAGCTAGCTGTTTTTAGAACGGAAACTCATGGAACTTTAAAAATAGCTGTTGCATCAGTTATTGGTCAATATTGGCTCCCTCCTGTTTTGAAAAAGTTTGTGCATAAATATCCTTCTGTAAAGATATCGCTGTTTACTGGATGGAGTAGTGAAGTGCAAAAGCAGTTTTATGAAGGAGACGTTCATGTTGCTATACTGAGGGGAACACAAGAATATAAAGGTCAAAAGCAACAATTATTTGAAGATGAACTGTATTTAGTTGATAAAGAAATAAAAGATATTTCGATGCTAAAAGAAACAAATAGACCGTTCATTCAATTTAAAAGTGACTCAACTTATTATGGACAAATACAAAATTGGTGGTATGGTTTATTTTCTAATCCGCCTAAGCGAACGATTGTAGTTGACCAAATTGAAACATGCAAACAACTTGTTTTAAATGGTATAGGTTACGCCCTTTTACCTTCTACTGTTTTAAAGGAAGTACAGGAAAATATGTATAAAACACCTGTTCAACTGACGAGAGAAACATGGTTGTTAACAAGTGACTCGGCAAGGCAGTTGAAGCAAGTACAAGCATTTTTAGAAATTATAGAAGAAATTCAAAGGGAAAAATAAGATTATTATCTTGCTACTCGCTCTTTCGTTTGGTAGAGTAACATTATAAATGGATTTAGGAGGCAACAAGAATGAAAATGATGGACGCTAACGAAATTATTTCGTTTATTCAAAAAAGTGAAAAGAAAACTCCTGTAAAGGTATACATAAAAGGGGATTTAAAAGAAGTAACATTCCCTGAAACAGTACAAGCATTTGTGAATAAAAAATCAGGTGTATTATTCGGAGAATGGTCTGAAATTAAGACAATTCTTGATGAGAATAATAAGCACATCGTTGACTACGTTGTAGAAAACGATCGTCGTAATTCTGCAATTCCAATGCTTGATTTAAAAGGTATTAAAGCTCGCATCGAGCCAGGTGCTATTATTCGTGACCATGTTGAAATTGGTGACAACGCTGTAATTATGATGAATGCAACAATTAACATTGGTGCTGTAATTGGTGAAGGTTCTATGATCGACATGAACGCAGTACTTGGTGGACGTGCAACAGTCGGTAAAAACTGTCACGTAGGTGCAGGTGCTGTACTTGCAGGTGTTATTGAGCCACCTTCTGCAAAACCAGTTATCGTTGAAGATGATGTAGTAATCGGTGCAAACGTAGTTGTTTTAGAGGGTGTTACAGTTGGTAAAGGTGCAGTTGTAGCAGCAGGAGCTGTTGTAACAGAAGATGTGCCTCCATACACAGTTGTTGCAGGTACTCCAGCACGTGTAATTAAAGAAATTGATGAGAAGACAAAAGCAAAAACAGAAATTAAACAAGAGCTTCGTCAATTAAACCCAGAGAAATAAAAAGTAAAAAAAGCGTAAGAGCGTAAATGGGCTCTTACGCTTTTTATAGATAGAGGTGCAAAAATGACAGTAAGCAAATTTGTCCAAATTCGTAGAGATCTACATAGGATTCCAGAAATTGGATTTAAGGAATGGAAAACACAACAGTATATTTTAGATTATATAGGAACACTTTCTCTTGAATTTGTGGAAGTGAAGACATGGAAAACGGGTGTAATCGTTAAAGTAAATGGAAAAAATCCAGAAAAAATAATAGGTTATCGTGCAGATATAGATGGTCTGCCAATTACAGAGGAAACTGGATATGAGTTTGCTTCTATTCATGAAGGAATGATGCATGCATGTGGCCACGATGTGCATACAACAATCGGTTTAGGCCTTCTAACGAAAGCTGTGAGCGAAAGAATAGATGATGACCTTGTATTTCTATTCCAGCCAGCAGAAGAAGGACCAGGCGGTGCTCTTCCTATGTTAGAAAGTGAAGAGTTAAAAGAATGGAAACCAAATATAATTCTTGGTCTTCATATTGCACCAGAATACGCTGTAGGGACAATTGCAACGAAAGAAGGACTGTTATTTGCTAATACTTCAGAATTATATATTGATTTAAAAGGGAAAGGTGGCCATGCTGCCTATCCGCATACTGCAAATGATATGATTGTTGCAGCGAGTCATCTTGTTACACAGCTTCAATCCGTTATTAGTCGCAATGTAAATCCTCTTGATAGTGCAGTAATTACAATCGGGAAAATTACAGGTGGTACGGTTCAAAATATTATTGCAGAAAAATCTCGTTTAGAAGGAACGATTCGAACATTATCAGTGGAATCAATGAAGCGTGTGAAAAGCAGAATTGAGGCAATTGTTGCAGGTATCGAAGCTTCTTTCCAGTGTGAGGCGATTATAGATTACGGAGCAATGTATCATCAAGTATATAACCATGAAGAGTTAACAAGAGAGTTTATGCAATTTGTACATAAACAAACAGATATGAATGTTATTACATGTACTGAGGCAATGACAGGTGAAGATTTTGGTTATATGCTTCGAGAAATCCCTGGATTTATGTTTTGGCTTGGAGTAAATTCAGAATATGGTTTACATCATGCAAAATTAAAACCAGACGAAGAAGTGATTGAAAAGGCAATTACATTTTTAAGCCAATATGTAAAGTGGAAAGGGAATAGAAAATAAAACTTCCGCTTTATTGAAGGTTCCAAAAAACTTTTTGTTATGAGGTGTAAGTAACGCTCGTATAGAGTGATTTTAGACATTTACATACAAATGAAAGAATAAAGTTAATTGGACTGTTTTAATAATGAGCAGGGGGTTTTTAGCCACTGCTCATTATTAATTATTTGACTAACTTATATATGTTTACTTTTAGTATGAAAAGTGTGTAAAATCAATGTGAAACATAGAAAAAAGGGTGGGGAATTACGTGCAAATTAGCAGTGCGATTTTATGTTTCGTCTTATATGCGTATGTTATTATTGCGGCGGTTTATTTTGGGATAAGTTTTTATGCCTATCGTTTAGTAGATAATAATGAATATGACGAAACATACAAATGGGTGAAGAGATATTTATCACCTGTACTAGAAATTATGAATGGGTTTGTGCTCTTTTTATTTATTGGATTAATTGCTTTCTCAACGAGTTTAGTAGGGAATAAAACTACGTTATTTGTATTGGGTATCATTATTTTTATGTTGTTAGGAATAAGGATTGGTAATACGGTCTTTTGGAATGAAAGAAAAGTAGATGGTTGGACGGGAATGTTAATTCCATGCATGTTAGCTGCAATCGTGACAAATATAGAACATGAATATTATCAATTACATTTTTGGCTTATTATCGTTTTAACAATTCTTTCTGTTTTGTATATAAGCACAGTAGTACTAACATATATTGCACATGAAAAAGGTGATGTTAAAGGCACTCGTTTCTTTAGAGGACGGGCATTATTTTGGAGTGTGCCGACGATGGCAGTTATCGCGCTTATTGCGATATTAGTAAATGGATATCAATTTTCTAGTTGGCAACTATTTTTAGAAAATTGGTGGATCTTTATCTTTTCGTTTATTGCTTTTTTAGGTGCAACGCATTATTTATTCCATCAACATCATTACATATGGGTGTTGTTATTTGCATTCATACAGCTTCTATTTGCCTTTTTTGGTCAAGAAACATTATTATTCGTTTTTGAAACATTTAGTTCGTTTGGAAATATATTTGTATTTGCTATGTTACTTGTTGGTATCGCTTTTTACTTGCAACAATATTTTTATATACAAAAACAAAAATAAGAGCTAATTACAGTTTTTGTGACGCATATAAAGTGTGTTACACTGAAAATAAATAGTACTTGAAGTTATTGGAGGAATTCCTGTGGGTGAGAAAGAAAAAGAATTTGCTGTCATTGGACTTGGTCGCTTTGGTGGAAGTATTTGCCGAGAACTAGCTCAATTAGGTATGGAAGTAATGGCAATCGACTCAGATGAGGATAAAATTAATGAATTTGCAAATATAGCTTCGCATGCTGTAATTGCAGATTCAACAGATGAGATGGTATTAAAAAGCCTTGGTATTCGAAATTTTGATCACGTAGTCGTTGCTATTGGAGATAATTTAAATTCAAGTATTCTAACTACTTTGATTTTGAAAGAATTGGGTGTAAAAAATATTACTGTAAAAGCTCAAAATGATTATCATGAAAAAGTGTTAAGTAAAATAGGTGCAGATCATATTGTGCATCCAGAACGTGATATGGGAAAAAGGATTGCTAATAATATTGCATCAAGCAATGTGTTAGACTACCTTGAGCTTTCAGATGAGCATAGTATTGTAGAGATTATTGCGAATAAAAAAATTGATGGGCACTCTTTAATTGAATTAGATATTCGTGCGAAGTTTGGATTGAATATTGTAGCAATTAAACGAGGTAAAGAAGTTATCGTATCCCCTCGGGCTACGGAGAATATTCAAGCAGGAGATATATTAATTGTCATTGGTCATGACGATGAAGTGGATCGATTTAAACACTTTTTAAGATAAGAGAAAAGAAAAGGACAATGCCTTCATAGCATTGTCCTTTTTCTTATATTTCCATAATGATTGGTAAAATCATTGGACGGCGTTTCGTTTTCTCATATAGGAATGGAGCTAATGTGTCTGTAATTTCATTTTTAATTTCAGACCATTGTGTTGTTTTACGCTCCATTACTTTTTCTAAATGAGTTGTAATTAATGTTTGTGCATCATTGATTAAATCGCTGCTTTCACGCATGTAAACGAAACCGCGTGAGATGATATCAGGTCCTGCTGCAACTTTAAATTCTTTCATATCAATGCTTACAACTACAATTACAAGTCCTTCTTCAGAAAGGATACGACGATCTCGTAATACGATATTGCCGATATCTCCAATACCGTTTCCATCAATGTAGACCGAACCAGATGGGATTTTTCCAGCTACGCTAGCTTCATCCGAACGTAAAGCAAGAACATCGCCATTATCCATAATGAAGCAATTTTCTTCAGGGATACCACAATCATTTGCTATGTTCATGTGCATACGCTGCATACGATATTCACCATGAATTGGCATGAAGTACTTCGGTTTAATTAGACGTAACATTAACTTTTGTTCTTCTTGTCCACCGTGTCCACTTGTATGGATATTTGAAAGTTTCCCGTGAATTACATCAGCGCCAGCGCGGTACAACATGTTAATTGTACGACTTACGCTAATTGTATTTCCTGGAATTGGTGAAGAAGAGAAAACAACTGTATCTCCAGGAATAATTTGAATTTGGCGGTGTGTACCGTTTGCAATACGTGAAAGTGCTGCCATCGGTTCACCTTGACTACCTGTACATAAAATAACAACTTTATTAGCTGGTAAACGGTTTAGTTGAGATGCATCTATGAATGTATCTTTCGGGCAACGAATATAACCAAGGTTTTGTCCGATTTCAATCGCTGCTTCCATACTTCGACCAAACACAGCTACTTTACGGTTGTTTTCAACAGCAGCTTCAATAACTTGTTGTAAGCGGTGAATATTTGATGCAAAGGTTGCGAATATAATCCGTCCGTCTACTTTACGGAAAATGTCTTGAATGCTATCACCAACGCGACGCTCAGACATAGTAAAGTTTGGAACTTCACTGTTCGTACTATCAGATAATAGACATAGCACGCCATCTTTACCGATTTCAGCCATTTTTGTTAAATCAGCTGGTTCACCAACTGGCGTGAAATCAAATTTGAAATCACCTGTATGAACAACTTGACCTTGAGGTGTTTTCACAACAACGCCGTACGAATCTGGAATACTGTGAGTTGTACGGAAGAAGGATACAGACGTTTTTTTGAATTTAATAACGTCATCTTCTTGAATTTCGTAAAGTTTTGCTTTACGAAGTAAGCCGTGTTCTTCTAATTTGTTTTTGATGAGTGCAATTGCTAATTTTCCGCCGTAAATCGGGATGTTCACTTGACGTAATAGGTAAGGGATTCCGCCGATATGATCTTCGTGACCATGTGTAATGAATAACCCTTTAATTTTATCTTCGTTTCGCACAAAATAAGTGTAGTCTGGTATTACATAATCGATTCCGAGAAGTTCGTCCTCTGGAAATTTAATTCCAGCATCAATTATAATAATTTCATCTTGAAATTGAACAGCGTATGTATTTTTACCGATTTCACCAAGCCCACCGAGAGCAAATACAGCAACTTGGTCGTTTTTTAGAAATTTCATATCGCTATACGATTTCCGCTAATGTTAAATCAGCGTTTTCTTTTTCATATTCAAGATGAGCGCCAGTAACAGACTGAACAAACTCGATATTATATGCGAACTTATTTAATTTTGTACGAACATCCTTTTCAGACGTAGCCTCTAAATATAAAACTTTTGTATTTTCACGTACTGGAACCTCAGTTAATTTTTCTTGATAAAATACTTTAAAAATCATTTGGAAAACCTCTCCTTGTCTATGTTTTGCATTATCTGTTACTTATTATAAAGCAAACAGTCACGATTTTCATGTTTTTTCGAATGAGAATGAAGAAAAAGCCCGAAATGGGCACAATTTAAGCGATTGTCTTTTTACGGACTAGACCGTTTAAATAACGCTTGAGCTTTTTCTTCAGCTTCTTCAGCATGATTACTCCTTCCTTTCCTTATTTTAAACATGCATATTACTAGTGAAAATTCTATCTCTGATATAAGAGATAGGACAAAAGTGAATGGTGAGTCTTGTCCTTTCCCATACAGTGAAAGTTATTCTATAGTAACGATTAGTAGCCGTTAGTTATAGGTATAGTATGAGGAAGAATGGAAAAGAAAATTCATCCGAACAAGTATCCACATGTTTTACTAATATATATATGCAAAGTTTACAAATAAGGTCAGAAAGGGAACGCTTTCTTCACAGATGTTTAATATGTTATACTTTTTTTTAGAATTTGAAAAGTGATATTCAAAATAGGAATATAGAGTGCCAGAAAGGATTTTGACAAATGAATGATAAAATTGTCTTTTTTGATATTGATGGAACATTATTAGATCATGATAAAAAAATTCCACAATCTACACGAGATGCAGTAAAACAGTTACAAGAAAAAGGTGTACATGTAGCAATTGCGACAGGGCGCGCGCCATTTATGTTCGAAGATATTCGTAAGGAACTTGATATACATAATTATGTTAGTTTTAATGGACAATACGTTGTCTTTGAAGATGATGTAATATTTAATAATCCGTTACATCCAGATGCTTTACATAAGTTTACTCAGTTTGCAAAACAAGAAGGATATCCACTTGTATATCTTGACCATCAAGATATGAGAGCATCAGTGGAATATCATGATTATGTGAAAGAAGGCTTTGGAAGCTTAAACTTTGAGCATCCACCATATGAGCCTAATTTTTATGAGGAACGTAATATTTATCAAACACTACTTTTTTGTGAAGTAAATGAAGAGAAAAAGTTTATTAATCATTATCCAGATTTTCATTTTATTCGTTGGCATGCATATTCAATGGATATCATTCCGAATGGTGGTTCTAAGGCAAAAGGAATTGAGAAATACATTGAAAAGTTAGGTTTTAATCGTGATCAAGTGTATGCATTTGGAGATGGTTTAAATGATTTAGAAATGATCGAAGCCGTTGGCACAGGTATTGTGATGGGAAATGGCCATGAAGACTTGAAAAAACTTGCAAATCATGTGACAAAGGATGTTAGTGAAGACGGTATATATCATGGACTAAAGTGGGCTGGATTGCTATAAGTGAATATGGAACCCATTTCATAATAAAGAGGCGGAAGATTAACTTCCGCCTCTTTATTATTATCGCTCTAGAGGTTTGGAATCATCAGGAGCGGCAAAAGGATTTTCTTTATTGATATGGTCATAGAACATAACGCCATTTAAATGGTCAATCTCGTGTTGGAATACGATTGCTGGTAAACCTTTTAAACGCAATTTTACTTCTTCGCCGCTAATAGAAGTTGCTTTTACTGTAATTCTTGTATAACGAGGAACATAACCAGGTACTTCGCGGTCTACAGATAGACAGCCTTCACCACCCTGTAAATATGTACGTTCAACAGAATGGCTAATGATTTTTGGATTGAATAATGCATGGCTATATAATGTACCATCCGCATCGGTTACATGAACTGCAATCATTTTTTTTGAAACACCGATTTGCGGAGCCGCTAATCCGATTCCAGGGCGTAAACTATATTTTTCAGCCATTTCAGGATCTTGGCTATTTATTACGAATTCAATCATTTCTTTTAAGGTAGTTGTATCTTCTTCGCTTGCCGGTAATGACACCTCTTCTGCAACGTTGCGCAAAATAGGATCTCCTTCGCGAATAACATCTTTCATTGTAAGCATATGTAATCTCTCCTTTCCTCTTTAGTCTACCAAAGGAGATGGAAAAAGTCATCGGCAAGAAAGGGTAGGCATTTTGGAAATCGTTCTATTATAGAGTAGTTATGTATGTGATAAACAGAAAAAGACGGCAAAGCCGTCTTTTTCTTTCCATAGTTGTTTCGTTTTACATTAGCGAATGCAAGCAGCACCAACGATAATTAAAAGAATAAACAACACAACGATTAAGGCGAAGCCGCGTCCAGACCCGCCACAAGAACCGCCATAACCGTAGGAAGGATATGAACAAGTTGGATAGCAATATGAGTATCCGTACATGAGATGACCTCCTTTATCATTTCCCGCTAATACTGCGGTTACTATAATGTATGGAAGAGAGGGGGGAAATGTATAGGTATTTACCTAAAAAAGGAAGAGTAGTTTGTATATTTTTGTTACGAAGAGAGAAAAACTAAAGAGAATTAAATCGTTTACATATTATTCTAAGAGAAAAAATAAGTGAAAAAGGGAATAATATAACAGTAGGTCAATGCTTACTAATACAGATGTAAAAAATAAAAACACGTTTGTGTAGTAGAAACCTGCATATTATTTATAAAAAAACGTATTCAAAGTAATTGACATCGTAATTAGAATAGTTGTAAACTAAAAAACGTGATCAAGATTGTATTAATATGTTTCTGAAAAAACATTAGTACAGATTGTTAGGTACACAAAATTATTCTCAACCGACAGACAAACATGTTGGTTTACATCGTTGCGCTTTTTAAACTGGAAAATAGCCAGTGAAAGCGTTTCAGAATATGGTTCAAGAGAGGAAGAGGTGAACGGAATGGGTACTAAAACAAAAAAGACCCTATTTAATGTTGATGAGCAAATGAAAGCTATCGCAGCTCAATTTGAAACATTACAAATTTTAAATGAAAACGGTGAAGTTGTGAATGAAGCAGCTATGCCTGAATTATCTGATGATCAATTAAAAGAATTAATGCGTCGTATGGTGTATACACGCGTATTAGATCAACGTTCTATTTCTTTAAACCGTCAAGGACGTTTAGGTTTCTACGCACCTACAGCTGGACAAGAAGCTTCTCAATTAGCGAGTCATTTCGCACTTGAAGCAGAAGACTTCATCTTACCAGGATACCGTGATGTACCACAATTAGTATGGCACGGATTACCATTATACCAAGCATTCTTATTCTCTCGTGGACACTTCATGGGTAACCAAATGCCTGAGAATGTAAATGCATTAGCTCCACAAATCATTATCGGTGCGCAAATCATCCAAACTGCTGGTGTTGCGTTAGGTATGAAACTACGTGGTAAAAAATCTGTTGCAATTACTTACACTGGTGACGGTGGTGCTTCACAAGGTGACTTCTACGAAGGTATGAACTTTGCAGGTGCATTCAAAGCTCCAGCAATCTTCGTTGTTCAAAACAACCGTTATGCAATTTCTACTCCAGTAGAAAAGCAATCTGCAGCTAAAACTGTAGCACAAAAAGCAGTAGCAGCAGGTATTTACGGAATTCAAGTAGACGGTATGGATCCATTAGCTGTATACGCAGCAACTGCTTTCGCTCGTGAGCGCGCAGTAAATGGCGAAGGCCCTACTTTAATCGAGACTTTAACATTCCGTTACGGTCCACATACAATGGCTGGTGATGACCCAACTCGTTACCGTACAAAAGATATCGAAAACGAATGGGAACAAAAAGACCCAATCGTACGCTTCCGTAAGTTCTTAGAAGCTAAAGGCCTATGGTCTCAAGAAGTTGAAGAGACAGTAATCGAAGAAGCAAAAGAAGATATCAAACAAGCAATTGCTAAGGCTGACCAAGCTCCAAAACAAAAAGTAACTGATTTAATGGAAATCATGTACGAAAAAATGCCTTACAACTTAGCTGAACAATATGAAATTTACAAAGAAAAGGAGTCGAAGTAAGCCATGGCTCAAATGACAATGATTCAAGCAATCACTGATGCTTTACGCGTTGAAATGAAAAATGATCCTAACGTACTTGTATTTGGTGAAGACGTTGGTGTAAACGGTGGTGTATTCCGTGCTACTGAAGGTTTACAAGCTGAATTTGGTGAAGATCGTGTAATGGATACTCCACTTGCAGAGTCTGGTATTGGTGGACTTGCAGTTGGTCTTGCACTTGAAGGATTCCGTCCAGTTCCAGAAATCCAATTCTTCGGTTTCGTTTTTGAAGTAATGGATTCAATTTCTGGTCAATTGGCTCGTATGCGTTACCGTTCTGGTGGACGTTGGACTGCTCCAGTAACAGTTCGTTCTCCATTCGGTGGTGGTGTTCATACTCCTGAACTACATGCTGATAGCTTAGAAGGATTAGTGGCTCAACAACCTGGTCTAAAAGTTGTTATTCCATCTACTCCATACGATGCTAAAGGTCTTTTAATCTCTGCGATTCGTGACAACGATCCAGTTATCTACTTAGAGCATATGAAATTGTACCGTTCATTCCGTCAAGATGTACCAGAAGGCGAATACACAATTGATTTAGGTAAAGCTGATATCAAACGTGAAGGTACAGATGTATCTGTTATCGCTTACGGTGCTATGGTTCACGCTGCATTAAAAGCTGCTGAAGAACTTGAAAAAGAAGGTATCTCTTTAGAGGTTGTTGACTTACGTACAGTTCAACCATTAGATATCGAAACAATCATCGCTTCTGTTGAAAAAACAGGTCGCGTAGTTGTAGTTCAAGAAGCTCAAAAACAAGCTGGTATTGCAGCTAACGTTGTAGCGGAAATTAACGACCGTGCAATCTTAAACTTAGAAGCTCCAGTTGTACGTGTTGCAGCTGCTGATACAGTATTCCCATTCTCTCAAGCAGAGAGCGTATGGTTACCAAACCACAAGGATATTGTTGAAGCTGTAAACAAAGTAATGAACTTCTAATTTTTAGTTTTTCATGTGCAAAAGAAATCAGCACATGCTGGTTTCTTTTGTACATATTCCATAATAATGAAATGAATCAGGGGGCTGAATTCCGTGGCATTTGAATTTAAACTACCAGATATCGGTGAAGGTATCCACGAAGGTGAAATCGTAAAATGGTTTATTAAACCAGGCGATGAAGTAAATGAAGACGATGTACTTCTTGAAGTGCAAAATGATAAAGCAGTAGTAGAAATCCCTTCTCCTGTTAAAGGTAAAGTACTTGAAGTACTTGTAGAAGAAGGAACAGTTGCAATCGTAGGAGATACATTAATTAAATTTGATGCTCCTGGATACGAAAACCTTAAATTTAAAGGTGACGATCATGATGAAGCTCCAAAAGCTGAAGAAGCAGCAGTAGAAGCTCCAGCAGCGGAAGCTACTCCAGCAGCAACTGCAGAAGTAGTAAATGAGCGCGTAATCGCTATGCCATCTGTTCGTAAATACGCTCGTGAAAAAGGTGTAGACATTCATAAAGTAGCTGGTACTGGTAAGAACGGCCGTATCGTAAAAGCTGACATCGATGCATTTGCAAATGGTGGACAAACTGTAGCAGCAACTGAGGCTCCAGCAGCAGTAGAAGCTACTCCAGCAGCAGCGAAAGAAGAAGCACCAAAAGCACAACCAATTCCAGCTGGTGAATATCCAGAAACTCGTGAGAAAATGAGTGGTATCCGTAAAGCGATTGCGAAAGCAATGGTTAACTCTAAGCATACAGCTCCTCACGTAACATTAATGGATGAAGTTGATGTAACTGAGCTTGTTGCTCACCGTAAGAAGTTCAAAGCAGTAGCAGCTGACAAAGGTATTAAATTAACTTACCTTCCATACGTTGTTAAAGCTTTAACATCTGCATTACGTGAATACCCAATGTTAAACACTTCTTTAGACGATGCATCTCAAGAAGTAGTTCATAAACATTACTTCAACATCGGTATCGCAGCTGATACAGACAAAGGTCTATTAGTACCAGTTGTTAAAGATACAGACCGTAAGTCTATCTTCACTATTTCTAACGAGATCAATGATCTTGCTGGTAAAGCACGTGAAGGTCGTCTAGCTCCAACTGAAATGAAAGGTGCTTCTTGCACAATTACAAACATTGGTTCTGCAGGTGGACAATGGTTCACTCCAGTTATCAATCACCCAGAAGTAGCAATCCTTGGTATCGGCCGTATCGCTGAAAAACCAGTTGTGAAAAATGGTGAGATCGTTGCAGCTCCAGTATTAGCATTATCTCTAAGCTTTGACCATCGTTTAATTGACGGCGCAACTGCTCAAAAAGCGTTAAACCAAATTAAACGTCTATTGAATGACCCACAATTATTAGTAATGGAGGCGTAATAACAATGGTAGTAGGAGATTTCCCAATTGAATTAGATACAGTCGTTGTTGGTGCAGGTCCTGGTGGATACGTTGCGGCAATTCGTGCAGCACAATTAGGTCAAAAGGTAGCAATCATTGAAAAAGCTAACCTTGGTGGCGTATGCTTAAACGTTGGATGTATTCCTTCAAAAGCGTTAATCAATGCAGGTCATCGTTATGAGAATGCAATGCATTCTGATGACATGGGTATCACTGCAGAGAACGTAAAAGTTGACTTTACAAAAGTTCAAGAATGGAAAAACGGCGTAGTTAAGAAATTAACTGGCGGTGTTGAAGGCCTTCTTAAAGGTAACAAAGTTGAAATCATTCGCGGTGAAGCTTACTTCGTAGATGCTAATACATTACGCGTTATGACTGAAGATGCAGCTCAAACTTATACGTTTAAAAATGCTGTTCTTGCAACTGGTTCTACACCAATCGAAATTCCAGGATTCAAATACTCTAAACGTGTTATCAACTCTACAGGTGCTTTAAGCTTACCTGAAATTCCTAAAAAACTTGTTGTAATCGGCGGCGGTTACATCGGTATGGAATTAGGTACTGCATATGCTAACTTCGGTACAGAAGTTACTGTAGTAGAAGCTGGCGACGAAATCTTAGCTGGTTTCGAAAAAGCTATGAGCTCTGTTGTTAAACGTGCTCTACAGAAAAAAGGTAACGTAAATATCCATACAAAAGCTATGGCTAAAGGCGTTGAAGAAACAGAAACTGGCGTAAAAGTTAGCTTTGAAGTTAAAGGTGAAATCCAAACTGTAGAAGCAGATTACGTATTAGTAACTGTAGGTCGTCGTCCAAACACTCAAGAAATCGGTCTTGAGCAAGTTGGAGTTAAAATGACTGACCGCGGCATCATCGAAATCGATGAGCAATGTCGTACAAATGTACCAAACATCTATGCAATCGGTGATATCGTTCCTGGACCACCATTAGCTCACAAAGCTTCTTACGAAGGTAAAGTAGCTGTAGAAGCAATTAGTGGCCATGCATCAGCTATCGATTACATCGGAATTCCTGCAGTATGCTTCACTGATCCAGAATTAGCATCTGTTGGTTACACTAAAAAACAAGCTGAAGAAGCTGGAATGACTGTAACTGTATCTAAGTTCCCATTCGCTGCTAACGGTCGTGCATTATCATTAAACAGCACTGACGGTTTCCTACAACTTGTAACACGTAAAGAAGATGGTCTTCTTGTAGGTGCTCAAGTTGCAGGTGCAGGTGCTTCTGATATTATCTCTGAGATTGGTTTAGCTATCGAAGCTGGAATGACAGCTGAAGATATCGCTCAAACAATCCATGCTCACCCAACATTAGGTGAAATCACAATGGAAGCAGCTGAAGTTGCTCTTGGAATGCCAATTCACATTGTAAAATAATTTAAGTAATGTAAATAGCCCCTCTCTTATTGTAAGAGAGGGGCTATTTTTATTTTCATCAAATGACTTGCAAGGTCTTTAAACGTACTTGTCGAATGAATATATAATACTTTAACAAATGATTTAGGCGTAACTTACTTCAAAGGTAATATATATCATCCTATAATATGTAATTGATTCAAACTTAACCCCATATATTAATAAAATAGAGCATGTCAAAGGAGAAGGTTCCATGAAAATATTACATGTTATATTTTATCATTTACTACTATGGAGTGGCTTTTCCACTGTATTAACATTATCGAATGGTGATAAGTTTCATTATAAAGTTATTCTTTTTTTCGTATTCCTGTATTTAGCCTATGTAATAGCGTATTTTGTATTACACGTAAGAAAGCAAGCGTTATTTCTTACATGTTCGAATTGTATACTATTTTTAATCGTATTATTTATTTTTTAAATTAACGTTTATAAAAATACATTGTTCTTCCATTAAATAATTGTAACTCTCCTTCTAATTTCTTCGCTAAAAACCGGCAAAATTCATTTGCTTTCCCTTTGTCACCATATGTTGCATTAGGTGGTAAAGAAACTTGGATGAAAAATTGTTCATTTTCTATACCAACACCAATATAAATTGAGTCATACCGGTCGTGATTGGATTGAAGTTTTAATGTTGTTGTAGATGTATCTAAAATTTCATAAGGAAAAGCGGTATTTGTATACGTGTAATTAATTTGGGCACCAGTTTTAGAAGTAACTGTTTTATAATAATGAAAAAGTTGTTTTATATCATCTATTGAAACAGATTGTTGGTTGGATTTTGGTACAAGCGTAATAAAGGCGTGTTGCATATAAGTTCCCCCTAACTTAGTAGAATACTATCATTCTACATCCTACTGAATTTTTTGACAATTAAAAGGAGTATTACATGTTTTGTTTAATATACTATTAATGAAACGTGATGTAGAAAGGTGGAAACCAATGTTTGAAAAATTGTATGATGAGCATGAAAGTGTGAAGGTACGATTTTTAGGGTTTATGACACATGATACACGTTATGATTTTGGTGTTATTTATACAAATATGTTTTTTGGAAAACCGCTCATTGTTTGTATGCAAACAGGAAGGTCTACTTTACTCGGAAGAGATGATGTAGAGAATGTTCAATATATACAGGAGATTTTTAAATTAGGATCAGAAGAGGAAGCGAAGGAGTTAGCTCAGTTTTTCAAATTTCTAGTTCCGTCAACTTCTTTACATGCGGAATATGAAGAATAATTAATGTGAAACAGTCGTACTTATAAATATGGCTGTTTTTTATTTGAATATCGCATACTAATTAAAATTTAAAATATTTAATGTGTTATACTAAAAACCTATTGACGTAAAAAGTATAACATATTAAAATAAAGACAGAAAGTTAAGCGGTTACAAAAAAGTTTTTGGGATTATAAACTTAGGGGGAAATGAAAAATGGGAACAATCGTATGTCAAGATTGTGAAGGTACAATTGCACACTTCGAAGATGAGAAAGTAACGGTACTTTACGGGAAATGTGGATCTTGCGGATGTGATCACACAGAGCATACAAAAGCCCAATAATTGATAGGAAATGGACAGCTAAAAGTTTTTAGGACCATAAACTTAGGGGGAAATGAAAAATGGGAACAATCGTATGCCAAGTATGTGAAGGAACAATCGGACATTTTGAAGATGAGAAAACGACAGTACTTTACGGAAAATGTGGAACAAATTGTGACTGTGCTAGAAAAGATAATGCGAAAGCTTAATGATAGATAAATAGATTACTATTAAAACTCAGGGGGAAATGAAAATGGGAACAATCGTATGCCAAGTATGTGAAGGAACAATTGGACATTTTGAAGATGAAAAATCAACAGTACTATACGGGAAATGTGGATCTCATTGCGAATGTGACCATAAAGAACATACAAAAGCTTAATAATAAGAAAAAGCGCCTACATGTGTAGGCGCTTTTTTAATAAATTGTAGTTGTATGGCCAACTGTTGCAACGATTGCATCATCTCTAATTGGAATAAAGCTTATGGATGTCTGTGGTGTACTAGAAGAAGCGTATTGGCTCATTATACGGCTATCTATACGGGTAATAGTATCGGTCAAGAAAGCTGAAATAAAAGCGTAAGGGACTCGTCGTTCATTTAATGAATAAATAATTTCTTCTTTTGTTTTTACACCTACGCCATGTCCGTAAAAAAAGAAATTTCCTAAATAGATTGTGTTTTCTCCTTGCCACTCAATCGTAGCTGGATTCACTTGTGGATTTTTAAAGTAAACGAGGTCACCTGGAACAAGATCGCCACCGTTTTTTGTTATGAGTCTTAGATCTTGATCGTAGTCCCATGTATAAAGTAAAAGGTTTGCAAATAGACGATTGAAAGTTTCTTCCTCATACAATGATAATAAAGCTTTATAAAAAATAATGATCATAGCGGTTGCGCATTCAGTTCCATATAGTTTTCCGTTTTTGAAAATATCTTGTATGGCAATAGAAGGTGGTATGTTTGGAAGAAGCTCGAATCCTCCAAGGGATGTTCTTTTCCAATACTGGGGGTTGCAAAAGGATTGTTGAAATGTGCGAAACTGAAATCCACTTTGAAAAAGTTCTAGTGCAGAGATAATAATATTAACTCGTAAATTGAGATCAAAGCTGAGTTCATCAGCTGTTCGGAAGGAATAAACTTCTTGATTTCCTGCCATTATTGATAAAATTTGTTGTTTCTCTGCTGCAAATGGCTCATATTCATTTGTAATATAAGGATGTACAATAGAACGGCCTATTACAATCATAATAGTATCCCCACCTATACGTTACATTCTTTAGTATCGTATGAAGAAAAGGAAAAAAGGTGAAAAAAAAGCCTATCAACTGATAGGCTTGTACTCTTTAATAACACGTAATGTTTGTAATGTCATATCTTCAGGACCTTGTACAGGTAAACCTGCTTCTAAGTTTTTACGAATATACTCTAAGTTTTCTTGTGTAATAATTTCCCCCGGAGTAAAGATTGGAATCCCTGGCGGATAAACCATAACAAAATCAGCTATAATACGACCCGCTGCATTTTCAAATGGAATGACTTCTGTTTCCGAATAAAAAGCATCTCGAGGAGAAAGTGCTAGCACTGGAATTTCTGGAATCTCTACTTGTACTTGAACACCTTTATCTGCCCTATTTCTAAATGTTGCTGCTAAATCTTTTAATGCTGCAATAAGTGTATTTGTATCACTTTCTGTGTCTCCTAAAGTGATAAGACATAGTATGTTGTATAGATCTGAGAGTTCTACTTCAATGTTATATTGCTCTCTAAGCCATACTTCAGCTTGGTGGCCGGTAATACCTAAATCTTTTACAGATACAATTATCTTTGTAGGATCATAGTTAAAGGTAGCATCTGTACCTAACATTTCTTTTCCAGGACAGTAAAGATGCTCAATAGAATTTATAGCATCACGAACATGTTCAGCTAATTGTATTGTTTGTTCTATGAGTGCTGTTCCTTCTGTAGCAAGACGTTTTCTCGCAACATCAAGTGATGCTAACAAGATGTAAGAAGTTGATGTAGTTGTAAGCATGCTAATAATAGATTGGACATGTTTTACATTCACCAAGCCTTCTTTCACATTAAGAATAGAACTTTGAGTTAAAGAGCCTCCTAATTTGTGAACACTTGTTGCTGCCATGTCTGCACCAGCTTGCATCGCTGACATCGGCAATTCATCGTGAAAATGAATATGAACACCATGAGCCTCGTCGACTAGTACAGGGATGTCATAAGAATGTGCTAATTGTACAATCTGTTCTAAGTCTGCAGCAAATCCAAAGTACGTTGGATTAATAACAAGTAAGCCCTTTGCATCTGAGTGCTCTTCAAGTGCTTTTTTGACAGATTGAATTGTGATTCCATGAGAAATACCGAGTTTCGGATCGATTTCAGGATGCATGAAAATCGGTTTTGCACCTGAGAAAATAATAGCTGACATTACTGATTTATGCACGTTTCGTGGTACTAGGATTTTGTCACCAGGACCGCAAACGCTCATCACCATTGTCATAATAGCGCCACTTGTACCTTGAATAGAAAAGAAAGTATGATCTGCACCGAATGCAGCGGCTGCTAAATCCTGTGCTTCTTTAATCATACCTTTTGGATGATGTAAATCATCGAGTGGCGCAATATTAATTAAATCAATTGCTAATGCATTATGCCCAATAAATTCGCGAAATGTAGGATCCATGCCTTGTCCTTTTTTATGACCAGGAATATGGAATTGAATTGGATTTCGCTTACTGTGCTCAACTAAAGCGGTAAACAATGGTGTTTCGTATTGGGACAATCTATACACCCCTTCTTCTTCATAATATTTAATTTGTTTTATATAATCCTGCTCTAAAAAAGGTAAGTCCTTTTTTTAGAATGAGGCTTGTTTTTCTGCCATTCAAAAAATCGGTTTTGAGATGGTAGCTTCACTTTATTTTCTATAAAACAAAAGCATTATATCACCAATAATTATAGATGTATAGAAAAAAATATTTTTAAGGTGAGTATGTTTAATAGTTAGCCTCAACTAATGAATGGAGGAAGACAATTCCATTAAAATGAATAAATAGTGTATAATGCAGAGTGGCTATAATGAAGAATAAAACATTCTCTTTAAGATAGCATAATGAAACAAGAAGAAATGATAAATGAGGTGCGAAATGGAATATCAATATCCGTTAGATTATGATTGGTCAAATGAGGAAATGGTTATAATTGTGAAGTTTTATGAAGCAATTGAGAAAGCTTATGAAAAAGGAATTATAAGAGAAGAATTAATGGGTTTATATCGTCGTTTTAAAGAGATTGTTCCATCGAAAGCAGAAGAAAAGAAAATTGATAAAGAGTTTCAAGAAGTAAGTGGATACTCTATATATCGTGCTATTCAAAGAGCAAAGGAAGTCGAAGAACAAAAGCTCGTAAAAATGTAAAAAATATTTTGAAAAATAAAAACTGAAGTGATATAATGTGATAACAACTAAAAACGGACAATATAAATTGTCCGTTTTCTACTATCGATTACAAAGTGCATATAAAGGAAGGAGTGATTGCATCGTAGATTCAATCTTAGCAAGGAATTGTTCGTTGGTCATTGCTGAAAACTCCTCTGGTGATATATGAATACCAACTAATAATTCTGCTTTTTTTACAGTAGCTAGTCGTTCAATCATCTTTTGTAAGTCTTCGGTTTCAAGTGTTTTATGTAATTTCACACTTGGTTTAGTATGGTCAATGGACCAAACGAAGTCATTTGGAATATTTGTTTTTAAATCATTTAAATGTTCTAAGAAGGCATGAGCCGTCTCAACTTTTTGTGGACACTCATAGATTAAACCAAAGTATATGAAGGCATGAGTACCCCATAAGCCGATTTGGAAATGCGGTAGCATTTTATATCCTCGTTTATTTGTTGAAAAAGCAACCCAAGTATCGTTTGGTGGATTGACTTTGCGACGTGCGTGTTTTGCAACATGATAAAAAAAGTTCTCATCAGTGTGTTGGGATAAGTATTCTGCAAATTGTTCCCCTAAAGCTTCTAGCTTAGGATGAATGTTCGTTTTAATTGCACTCATTCGTTCTTCGAGACCATCAACTGTAAAGACATCAAAATCAGTTGACTTGAATGTTTGTATTGTCATGATTGTTCCTCCAACTCCTATTTTGCTTTTATTTTAGCATAGCTTGTACTATTCATAAAAAAAACAGCACAAAAAAATTTAAATAAAAAAATATAATTTTGTTGCATAGATGATTTATCCAACATAGTATAGTATAAAACAAAAAATCAGAAAATTGAATTAATTCTAGTCCGAGGGCAGACGAATATTGGGAGGAGGCAAATAATATGAGACAGGTGATTAATGCGTTAAAGAGAACAGATGCCGAAAAGAGAATACCGGTGCTACGTTTGGAGCTAGATTATGAATTAGCAACTTTATATGATGCGATGATGGAAGATGATAAACAGAAAAAAGAAGAGTGTGTACAAAAGTTAGAAGTGTTAAGACTTGAAATGATTCGTTTAGAAGCGTAATAATAGTATATGTATAAAAAATTAGTTGGTGCGAACCTTATAAAGGGTTCGTTTTTTCTGTGAACAGTAAAGATCGGAGTGTTTAAACATGCAAGAAGTATGGAAAGACATCGATGCACACGCCAAACGGTGGATTCGGGATGCAGGAGAGCATTTAATGGCATCCATGAAAAAAGCACTTATTATAGAAACAAAATCCAATGCAGCTGACTTAGTTACAAATATGGACCGAGAGATAGAACAGTTTTTAATTGGGAAAATTAAAGAAACATTCCCGAATCATAATATTTTAGGAGAAGAAGGTTATGGAGACGAGATAACGTCTTCTGACGGGGTTGTTTGGTTAATTGATCCAATTGACGGCACGATGAACTTTGTTCATCAAAAAAGAAATTTTGCAATTTCAATTGGGATTTATGAGAACGGTATCGGAAAGATTGGACTTATTTATGATCCAGTACATGATGAACTATATCATGCAGTCAAGGGATCTGGAGCTTTTTGTAATGATATATCAATTCCTCCATTGGAAAAAGGAACTGTAGAGCAAGGTATTGTAGCTTTAAATGCGATATGGCTTACAGATAATCCATTGCTTAATATGGAAAGTATGATGGCACTTGTTAAGAAAGCAAGGGGCACGAGATCGTATGGCTGTGCAGCGTTAGAGATGGTGTACGTTGCAACAGGAAGAATAGATGCATATGTAACGCCGAGATTATCACCATGGGATTTTGGCGGAGGACAGATAATTGTAGAAGAAGTTGGAGGGAAGGTAACGACATTCTCTGGAGCGCCACTTTCTATCATAGAGAAGAGCAGTGTGCTAGTTGCAAAACCAGGAGTGTATGAAGAAGTGTTATCTTTTATATCAGAGCCACAAAAAAAGTAAGAGGCTATGTATAAGCTTCTTACTTTTTAGCGTTATTGTGATTTGCGCATTTTTCTTTTTGTTACAAAACCGTATCCAACTGCAACAAATGTACCGATAATGCAAATAATAATACCGATTGGACTATTTTCAGCAATCATAATGCCGATACCGATTAAGAAAATAACACCGATAATTGCGGTTAATAAAAAGCGATATTGAATGTGTTCCATTTCTTCACCCTCCAATCTCATTTTACTTTCACAAAAGTGAGAATACAACTATATTTTCATTCTTGCTTTTATTTTAATTGCTATTGTATCCCCTTCGCTCTTATAATAGAGAAGGATTAAAAAGACATTAGGAGTTGGACATGTTGAAAAAACGACAAGATTTACGTAATATAGCAATTATTGCCCACGTTGACCATGGTAAAACAACACTTGTTGACCAGTTATTACGTCAAGCGGGGACATTCCGTGCGAATGAACATATTGAAGAACGCGCAATGGATTCAAATGATCTAGAAAGAGAACGCGGTATTACAATTTTAGCGAAGAATACAGCGATTCACTATGAAGATAAAAGAATTAACATTTTAGATACACCAGGTCACGCTGACTTCGGTGGAGAAGTAGAACGTATCATGAAAATGGTTGATGGTGTTCTACTTGTTGTTGATGCATATGAAGGTTGTATGCCACAAACACGATTTGTTTTAAAGAAAGCTCTTGAGCAAAACTTAACTCCAATCGTTGTTGTAAACAAAATTGACCGTGACTTCGCTCGCCCTGATGAAGTAGTTGATGAAGTAGTTGACTTATTCATCGAACTTGGTGCAAACGAAGATCAATTAGAGTTCCCAGTTGTATTTGCATCAGCAATGAACGGAACAGCAAGTTTGGATTCAAATCCGGCAAATCAAGAAGAGAATATGAAATCATTATTCGATACAATTATCGAACATATTCCAGCACCAGTTGATAACAGCGAAGAGCCACTTCAATTCCAAGTAGCACTTCTTGATTACAACGACTACGTTGGACGTATTGGAGTTGGACGCGTATTCCGCGGTACAATGAAGGTTGGACAACAAGTTGCTTTAATGAAAGTTGACGGAAGTGTAAAACAATTCCGCGTAACGAAATTATTCGGTTACATTGGATTAAAACGTCAAGAAATTGAAGAAGCAAAAGCTGGAGATTTAGTAGCTGTTTCAGGTATGGAAGACATCAACGTAGGTGAAACGGTATGTCCGGTTGAGCATGAAGAGGCTTTACCATTATTACGTATTGATGAGCCAACGCTACAAATGACATTCCTTGTAAATAACAGCCCATTTGCAGGTCGTGAAGGTAAATTTATTACATCTCGTAAAATTGAAGAGCGTCTTCGTTCACAATTAGAAACAGATGTAAGTTTACGTGTAGATAATACAGATTCTCCTGATGCATGGATCGTATCTGGACGCGGGGAATTGCATTTATCTATCTTAATTGAAAACATGCGTCGTGAAGGTTATGAACTACAAGTATCTAAGCCTGAAGTAATTATTAAAGATATCGATGGCGTAAGATGTGAACCTGTAGAGCGCGTACAAATCGATGTTCCTGAAGAATACACTGGTTCTATTATGGAATCAATGGGTGCACGTAAAGGTGAAATGTTAGATATGGTGAATAACGGAAACGGTCAAGTTCGCCTTACTTTCATGGTTCCGGCACGTGGTTTAATTGGTTACACAACAGAATTCCTAACATTAACTCGTGGTTACGGTATTTTAAACCATACATTCGATTGCTACCAACCAGTACATGCTGGACAAGTGGGTGGACGTCGCCAAGGTGTTCTAGTTTCACTTGAAACAGGAAAAGCATCACAATACGGTATTATGCAAGTTGAAGACCGTGGTGTAATCTTCGTTGAACCAGGTACAGAAGTATATGCTGGTATGATCGTAGGAGAACATACTCGTGAGAACGACTTAACAGTTAACGTTGTGAAAATGAAACAACAAACTAACATTCGTTCTGCAACGAAAGATCAAACTTCAACAATGAAAAAACCACGCTTAATGACTCTAGAAGAGTCATTAGAGTACTTAAATGATGACGAGTTCTGTGAAGTAACTCCAGAATCAATTCGTTTACGTAAAAAGATTCTTGATAAGAGCGAACGTGAAAGAGCTGCTAAGAAAAAGAAATCTGTAGAAGCATAAAAAAATAAAACAGCTACCTTTAAGGTAGCTGTTTTATTTTTTATGTTTATTTTTTAGAATATTTACTCTTTTTAGTGGACAGTATTTTTTTCGCAGGTTACTCTTGTATTAAGTACATAAAGAAATTTTGTTTTTTATGAGAAGGGGGGATAAATAGTGTTAGAAAGAATGTCTTTTTTTGCGAAATTATGTAAAGTTGATGAAAATCCAGAGTTAGGAATGTGGTTACTTTATGGGACGATTATTATATTAAGTGCTCTCGTCTATAATTTAGGATTTGCTAGAAAGTTGTCTGTATTAAAAAATATAGTAATATACATATCATTAGCAATTGGATGTACAGTATTAACCTTTTTTGCTGTATTTTTACCTGTTGGAGAAGGACTTGTTGTAGCGGCAATTGTACTTGGAATTTATAGATTGCGTTTGCGTCAAGCGAAACAACAAAAAGCAGGGTGAAGGGGCGAAGTTTTATGCGTTCAGTACAAGATGCACTATATAATTGGTTAACAATTAAAACAGTTGCGGAAGCACGTCCGGATGATAGTGCTGCAAAAGAAACGTATTTGTTATTTCAAAATATGATATATGAAGAACATAAATTGAAAAATGTGGAAGTTAAAAAGAACGAGGAAATGTATTTAATTACATATGAAATGAATGGGGAAAGGAAATCTGCAAGGTTTCCATTAGAAGCTATTGATTGTTTCTTGGATCAAATGAATCTTGAGCCTGAAAAATATAAATAAGTCCTTATCTATATGAGTAAGGACTTATTTACATTTTACCAATCGTCTTCGACTTTTTTATCACGATATAATCGGAAATTACCACTTGCATGACGTTCCATTGTACGCTCTGCAATTCGTTCCGAACATTCCATGCACATATATGTATGAATAGGGCGATTACGCAGTTTTTTTGCCATAGGATTTTCATCATCTAACATATCTTTTTTATCACAAATCATACATTTGACTCTCATTTCGTCACCTCAATACGAATTCTATCAGTATAAGTATATCATGGAAGTATAATGTTTTTGAATAATAGTGGGAAAAAATAATATTTTCGCAATTCGAAAAATAAGTTATGATAAGGATATACCAAGTATGTTTGGAGGTGAAAATATGGCGAATGTAGTAGAGCCTACTTTAACAGAGGGTTTAGTACAAACGTTGCGTAAAGAGTGTATTGTGATGATAGCAACGACAGATTTCGAAAAACAAGTTCCTAACGTAAGTGCTATTTCTTGGGTGTATGCAGTGAGCAAAACTAGTATTCGATTTGCAGTAGATCAACGTTCACGTATTGTGGAAAATATAAGGCATAATACAGGTGTAGTATTGACTATAATGGCGAATGAATCCGTATTTTCCATAAGTGGTGCAGGTGAAATTTTGACAGATAGAATGGAAGGTATTTCTTTGAAATTAACTGTAATAGAAGTGAATGTGCAAGAAGTACGTGATGTTATGTTTTATGGAGCGAAACTTGCAATTGAACCAACATATGAAAAAACATACGATCTTCGGGCGGCCAAAAAGCTGGATAACGAAGTGCTAGTAGGAATAAGAGAATTATAAATGTGCTAAATAAGAAATTCGTTTATTCACTTTTGTAATCGGTTATTGTGATTTAACGTTAATAATTATAATAAAAAGTAATATATTGAATAGAAATGAATAAAGAATAAATAAAAGGTTTAATGACTATGATTTTCGATTCTACCTCGTTTACACGGTACATATAATTATAACAATGGTTCGTCCATATTTTATGGATGAAACCCTTGTTCTACAAATTTAAAAGTGGAGTCAGGGGGTAACAGGTTGGATAAAATTTATGTGTTAGATACGAATGTACTTTTGCAGGATCCTTTATCTATTTTTTCATTTGAAACCAATGAAGTAGTGATTCCAGCAGTTGTATTAGAAGAGGTTGATTCGAAAAAACGTTATATGGATGAAGTAGGACGAAATGCTCGTTATGTATCTAAGTTAATAGATAAATTTCGTGAAATAGGAAAGCTGCATGAAAGTATCCCGCTAGAAAATGGCGGAACATTTCGTATTGAATTAAACCATCGTTCATTTGTGCAACTACAAGATATTTTTGTAGAAAAAACAAATGATAATCGAATTTTAGCTGTAGCAAAAAATCTATCTTTAGAAGAACAGGAAAAAGAGGACGGGAAGTCTGTTATTTTAGTAAGTAAAGATGTACTCGTAAGGGTAAAAGCTGATGCAATTGGTTTGAAGGCTGAAGATTATTTAAGTGATCGCGTAATTGAAGTAGAAAATATATATTCTGGCTTTTTAGAAGGATATATATCAAAAGAACAATTGGATTATTTTTATGAGAAAGGTGAATTGCCTCTATCTGAAATTGCGAATCACCCTTTTTACCCAAATCAATTTGTAGTAATGAAAGATGCATTAGGGGGCTCTAGTTCTGCGCTTGGCATTGTGGATCACTTAGGTAAGAAGGTAAAGAAACTTATTTTTCACAATGAACAAGTGTGGGGGATACGACCACGAAACGTGCAGCAAATTATGGGATTAGAATTGTTGCTTCGTGAAGATATTCCGCTTGTAACATTAACGGGGAAAGCCGGCACAGGAAAAACGTTACTTGCGTTAGCTTCGGGACTTATGCAAACAGAAGACTTAGGGTTATATAAAAAATTACTCGTTGCAAGACCAATTGTCCCAGTCGGAAAAGATATCGGTTATTTACCAGGAGAAAAAGAAGAAAAGTTAAGACCATGGATGCAACCAATTTTTGATAACCTAGAGTATTTATTTAATACGAAAAAGCCAGGAGAGTTAGATGCTATTTTAGCTGGAATGGGTTCGATTGAAGTAGAAGCCCTTACTTATATACGCGGGAGAAGTATTCCAGATCAGTTCATTATCATTGACGAAGCACAAAATTTAACAAAGCATGAAGTGAAAACGATACTAACTAGGGTAGGGGAAAAGAGTAAGATTGTATTGATGGGAGATCCTCAGCAAATTGATCACCCATATTTAGATGAATATAATAATGGCTTAACGTATGTTGTAGAGAAGTTTAAAGAACAGCGCATTAGTGGTCATGTGAAGTTTGTTAAAGGGGAGCGATCTAATTTAGCTCAACTAGCAGCAGATTTATTGTAAAAAGGAGTGAGCTTAAGCTCACTCCTTTTCTTTAAATAATTGTAAATTTACGGATGTTCCGGATTGGATTTTGTCGATTAGATCCATCATTGAAATAGAGATGAACAGGTCCGTCTTCTTTTAATGGCTTTCCTTCTTTTGAAAAACCTAGTATAGCATTTTTGACAGTTTCTAATGGAAGTGTCATTGTATGATCTACAGTTTCAATTTCAACTTGCGTAGCGTCGTCTAAAATTTCAGCGTTAGCAAGGAATGGATGAAATGATATACCAAATGTTCCAGTAATTAGCTGTTCTTTTTTATATTTCTTTACACTTTGTTGTATCGGCGGGAAGGCAGCACCATCACGAATTTCGCGATCCCAATGTTCTGAAGTGTTTTTTAAATAAGTTTCTAGTTCAGACGTGTTTTCTCTAGTTTCATCAAAGTAAGTTGTCAAATCTACTTTTCGATCATCAAAGATCCAAACAGTTGGATCAATAGTGATTGGAAAACGTACTTTTCCGTTAATAAATAAAATTTCGCTCATTGTTGTTCCCCCATTTGTGTTATACTCCCACTTTTCAGTATAATAGCATTAGACACTGTTGTCACAAAAAATGTTTCTATTGCAATTTATTAAAACTATCGCTAATATTAATAGATAGGATAGAGGAGAGTAGGACGGAAACGGAGGGAATCAATTTGGCGTCTGAGACAGTAGCAAATCATCAGGAAAAGGCACTAGCCCTTCTACAAGCGGATGCAGAGAAGATTTTAAGACTTATTAAGGTGCAAATGGACCATCTTACAATGCCGCAATGTCCATTATATGAAGAAGTGTTAGACACACAAATGTTTGGACTATCCCGCGAGGTCGATTTTGCAGTTCGCCTTGGTCTTATTGCAGAAGAACAAGGGAAAGCAATGTTAGGTGAGCTCGAACGTGAGTTATCTGCACTTCATGAAGCGTTTACAAACAAACAACAATAACGGGTTCAAATAAGGGGGCTCAAACTAAATTAGTTTGGGCTTTTTATTTGTATAATAAAGCAGGAAGAATCAATGTACATATGGAATACAACAATAATTAAATTGAAACAGAAAGAGGAAATGAAATGAAAAAAGTATGGAAATCAATGGATTATTCATTGTTACTTCCTCTTGTTATCTTATGTGTGCTGGGAGTAATAATGGTATATAGTTCTAGTTCCATTGTTGCGATTTCGAGGCATAACTGGCCGGCAAATTACTTTTTTAAAAAACAATTAATAACTTTAGCTATTGGAACGGTATTGTTAGTAATTGTAGCCTCGTTACCTTATAAGTTTTGGAGGAAACGAATAATTTTATCGGCGATGGGGCTAGGGAGTATTGCTTTACTAGCAGCAGCCTTGATTTTTGGTAAGGAAATAAATGGTGCAAAAGGTTGGATATTAGGTATACAGCCCGCTGAATTTGTTAAACTATCGATTATTATAATATTAGCTCGCTTTTTTGCAAGAAGACAAGAGACAAATACACCTGTTTTTAAAGGGTCGGGACTTACACTTGCTTTTGTTGGAATGGCAATGTTTTTAATTTTAAAGCAAAATGATTTAGGTACCGATTTGTTAATTGCAGGAACAGTAGGAATTATGTTTCTTTGTTCAGGAGTACGGATTAATTTATGGATTAAACGAATTGTTTTAACTTCTATAGTTTGGATTCCAGCGCTATATTTTCTGGCTAATTATAAATTAAGTGGGTACCAAAAGGCCCGTTTTTCAGTTTTTCTTGATCCATTCAATGATCCTCAGAATGATGGATTCCAATTGGTAAATTCTTTTATTGGAATTGCTTCAGGAGGGCTAAACGGTCGAGGATTAGGAAATAGTGTGCAAAAATATGGATATTTACCAGAACCGCAAACAGATTTTATTATGGCTATTATATCTGAAGAGTTAGGTTTTATTGGTGTAGCTATTATTTTAATTTGCTTGCTACTTATTATTATTCGTTCATTCAGGATTGCTCAAAAATGTAAAGATCCGTTTGGAAGTTTAATTGCAATCGGAATTGCAAGTTTAATGGGAGTACAAACTTTTGTTAATGTTGGTGGTATGTCTGGATTAATACCGCTTACGGGAGTACCTTTACCGTTTATTAGTTATGGCGGGAGTTCCTTAATAGCTAATCTACTTGCGATGGGAATACTACTTAATATTGCTAGTCATGTAAAACGAGAAGAGAAACAGCAGAATGAGGTAATAAAAGAAAGAGAACAAAATGGACCACATCTTGTAGTTGTAAAATAAAAAACACATCGTGCTTTAGAGCATGATGTGTTTTTTATTTTCAAGTAGTTTTAAATATGATGTATTAATTTCTCTTTCAGTTAAAAGATATATCACATTTGTTTAAATGTGATATACAATTAAGTTGTTAGAAAAGGAAGAGGTATGCTATACTATTTTTGTGAAACAAATTGCACAGAAAACTTATCATTTGTTAAAAAATAAGGTATGATGGATAAAAATAAAGTGAAGCTTTCTAAGTATAATATAATGTGGAAAGTGAAGAACTTCACGCTTTTTAAGGTGTGTATATATTTTATCTCTAGAGTGGTAGGAAAGTAGAGGGGGAAAATCATGACAAAGCTGCAACGTATTCAAAAAGTATTGGTAGCTAACCGTGGAGAGATTGCAATTCGTGTGTTTCGAGCTTGTTCGGAACTTGGATTAAAAACAGTTGCAATCTATTCGAAAGAGGATAGTGGTTCTTATCATCGCTATAAAGCCGATGAGTCCTATTTAGTTGGGGAAGGAAAAAAACCAATTGATGCTTATCTAGATATTGAAGGCATTATTGAGATTGCAAAAAGTAATCATGTAGATGCAATCCACCCTGGATATGGTTTCTTGTCAGAAAATATTCAATTCGCGAAACGTTGCGAAGAAGAAGGAATTATCTTTATCGGTCCGAAAAGTAAGCATTTAGATATGTTTGGAGATAAAGTGAAAGCAAGAACACAAGCGCAGCTAGCACAAATTCCAGTTATACCTGGTAGTGATGGTCCAGTAGATTCATTAGAAGAAGTCGAAAAATTTGCTGAAAAGTATGATTACCCGATTATTATTAAAGCGTCCCTTGGTGGTGGCGGTCGTGGTATGCGTATTGTGCGTACTAGTGAGGAATTAGGAGAATCATATAATCGAGCAAAATCAGAAGCGAAAGCAGCCTTTGGTAATGATGAAGTTTACGTCGAAAAATTCGTTGAAAAACCTAAACATATAGAAGTACAAATTTTAGCAGATGAAGAAGGCAATGTTGTTCATTTATACGAGCGTGACTGTTCTGTACAACGTCGTCATCAAAAAGTTGTAGAAATAGCACCGAGTGTATCACTTTCAGATGATCTGCGTCAGCGTATTTGTGATGCTGCTGTGAAGTTAACGAAAAATGTAAACTATTTAAATGCAGGGACAGTTGAATTCCTTGTAAAAGATGATGAGTTTTACTTTATTGAAGTAAATCCACGTGTTCAAGTAGAACATACGATTACAGAGATGATCACAGGAGTCGATATCGTTCAATCACAAATTTTAATAGCTGATGGACATGCATTACATAGTAAAATAGTAGGTGTTCCGAAGCAAGAGGAAGTGGTTGTACACGGATTTGCAATCCAATCTCGTGTAACAACTGAAGACCCACTAAATAATTTTATGCCGGATACAGGAAAAATTATGGCGTATCGATCAGGCGGTGGTTTTGGTGTGCGTCTTGATACAGGAAATAGCTTCCAAGGTGCAGTTATTACACCATACTACGATTCTTTACTTGTAAAAGTTACAACTTGGGCACTTACTTTTGAGCAAGCTGCTGCAAAAATGGAACGTAACTTAAAAGAATTCCGTATTCGTGGTATTAAAACAAATATTCCATTCCTAGAGAATGTAGTAAAACATAAAAACTTCTTATCAGGAGAATATGATACTTCGTTTATTGATGTGTCACCTGAACTATTCTTGTTCCCGAAACGTAAAGACCGCGGAACGAAAATGTTAAATTATATTGGTTCAGTAACAGTAAATGGCTTCCCAGGAGTAGGGAAAAAAGAAAAGCCAATATTCCCAGATGCTCGTATTCCATGTTTAAAACATTCAGAGCCAATCCAAAATGGAACGAAACAAATTTTGGACGAGCGTGGAGCAGATGGATTAGTAAAATGGGTACAGGATCAAAACCGTGTACTTTTAACGGATACAACATTCCGTGATGCACATCAGTCATTACTTGCAACTCGTATTCGTACAAAAGATTTACATCAAATTGCAGAGCCAACAGCAAGAATGTTACCAAACCTATTCTCAGCTGAAATGTGGGGCGGTGCAACGTTTGATGTCGCGTATCGTTTCTTAAAAGAAGATCCATGGGAACGATTACTAGATCTTCGTGAAAAAATGCCGAACGTTTTATTCCAAATGTTACTACGTTCGTCAAACGCAGTTGGCTACAAAAACTATCCAGATAATTTAATTCAAAAATTTGTGGAGTGTTCTGCTCAAGCAGGCATTGATGTGTTCCGTATTTTTGATAGTTTAAACTGGGTAGAAGGTATGAGAGTTGCAATTGATGCTGTACGAGATACTGGTAAAATTGCAGAAGCAACAATGTGCTACACAGGAGATATTCATGATCCATTACGTAGTAAATATGATTTGAATTATTATAAAAACTTAGCAAAAGAGTTGGAAGCATCGGGAGCTCACATTTTAGGTATTAAAGATATGGCTGGCTTACTAAAACCAAACGCAGCATATGATTTAGTTTCAGCATTAAAAGAGACGGTATCGATTCCGATTCACCTGCATACGCACGATACGAGTGGAAATGGTATATTAACGTATACGAAGGCAATTGAAGCAGGGGTTGATATTGTCGATGTAGCAGTGAGTTCTATGGCTGGTCAAACGTCACAACCGAGTGCGAACACATTATTCTATGCACTAGGTGGAAATGAAAGACAACCAGATGTTAATATCGATTCTTTAGAAAAGCTATCTCATTATTGGGAAGATGTACGCAAATACTATGCACCGTTTGAAAGTGGTATGAATGCACCTCACACAGAGGTATATATGCATGAAATGCCAGGTGGACAGTATAGTAATCTTCAGCAACAAGCGAAGGCGGTTGGTTTAGGAGATCGCTTTGATGAAGTGAAAGTAATGTACCGTCGTGTGAATGACATGTTTGGAGATATTGTAAAAGTAACACCGTCATCAAAAGTTGTTGGCGATATGGCGTTATTTATGGTTCAAAACCACCTGACAGAACAAGATGTTTTAGAGCGTGGACATGCTTTGGACTTCCCTGGATCTGTTGTTGAAATGTTCTCTGGTGATTTAGGTCAACCGTACGGTGGTTTCCCGAAAGAATTGCAAAAGATTATTTTAAAAGGGAAAGAGCCGTTAACAGTAAGACCAGGTGAACTACTAGAGCCAGTAGATTTCGATGCGTTAAAAGAAGAATTATTCCATAAACTTGGACGCGAAGTAACAATTTTTGATGTAGTTGCATATGCATTATATCCAAAAGTATTTATGGACTATGAAAAAGTTGCTGAGCTTTATGGAAATGTATCTGTACTTGATACACCGACATTCTTCTATGGTATGAGGCTAGGTGAAGAAATTGATGTGGAAATTGAACAAGGTAAGACATTGATGGTTAAACTTGTATCAATTGGAGAACCACAGCCGGATGGAAATCGTGTCCTTTACTTGGAATTTAATGGTCAACCACGTGAAATTGTCGTGAAAGACGAGAGTGTGAAAGCAACAGTTGCACAACGTGTGAAAGGAAACCGTGAAAATCCAAATCACATTAGTGCAACAATGCCAGGAACGGTAATTAAAGTAGTTGTAAAAGAAGGCGATGAAGTGAAAAAAGGCGATTCTATGGCAATTACAGAAGCGATGAAAATGGAAACGACAGTTCAAGCGCCGTTCAATGGTAAAGTGAAAAAAGTATATGTTAACGATGGTGATGCAATTCAAACGGGTGATTTACTTATTGAATTAGATCACTAAAATAAAAAAAGAGCTGTGTAAATACAGCTCTTTTCTTTATTGCAAAAAATCCCTTGCCGAATTGGCAAGGGATTTTAGTTTTAAATTATTTTGTTTGTTTAGAAGTTGATCCGGCTTCTTTTGCATTCACTTTACTTCTTGTTCCTAACATAACTAAATAGCATAGTACGGCAAACAAGCAAGAAATGAATAGAGAATGTAACAATGCCATTGCTAAACTAGCGTTTGTAAATACAACTAAAATTCCTACTACAGCTTGAAGTGTAACGAGGATAAATGAAATGATCCATCCCCAATATACTACAGGTTGCTGTTTGTAATGACGAATAGCGAGAATCATCGCGTAAAGTATCCAAGCGAAAATTAACATTGCTGCAACTCTATGGCCCATTTGAACCCATTCATGTAGTTGAGTTGGCATAGGTCTGTTTTTGCTACATAAAGGAAAGTCTGGACAGGCTAAGCTAGCTCGTTCGTGACGTACTAAAGCACCTGTGTAGACGACGATATAACTGTAAATTGTTACACCATAAATATGAAATTTCATTTTTTTGTCCATAATAAGAGAACGTGCATCAAATTTTTGGTCAATTTCAAAGATAAGACACGTTAATAAAATGACAGAAGCAAATGAAATTAAGGAAATACCGAAATGGATAGCAAGTACAGCTGGCATTTGTCCCCAAACAACTGCTGCTGCTCCCATTAATGCTTGTGCAACTAAAAATACGAAGGATAAAATTGCTAACGTTTTTGTTTCACGCACATGTTTATAATATTTCCAGGACAAAATACAAAGGAGAGTGACAAGAATTCCAGCTGATCCTGATGTTAATCGGTGGCTAAGTTCAATAATAGTTTCCATTGATAAATTAGATGGAACAAATTCACCGTTACAAAGTGGCCATGATTTACCACAACCTTGACCAGAACCTGTTTTTGTAACTAAAGCGCCTCCTAATAAAACTATTAATAAATCAAGGCTTGTAATGACTGCTAACCATTTAATAAAGCGTTGCAATCTCTTTCACCATCTTTCTGCTATGAAGTTATTGCGAAATATTTTCATCCCATTATGTATAGAATAAAACGCGCTAGTTCCTATGATATATAAAAAATAATAAAATAGCAAAGAAATGGAGGGGAAAGGAAAGGGGGAGAAAATAGGTGTAAAAACAGGGTTCCTAAGGAAAAATTTAGGTGAAAAATAGGCTATTTTGAAAAGAAATGGGGAGAATACGTGTTAAATAGGATAAAATAGTTTATTATAGAAGGTAACATCATGTTATGATAAGGACAAGTCAGAATGAAGTTTTTTATATTCGACACAAAAAGTTCATGTTTTCTTCACAAAATGTTCGGGAAATATGATTTAATATATTGGAGTATGGGCGTAGATTAGTAGTAGAATGGGTTAACAATGTTTCTACTGTAATAATATTGCTATATAGAAGCGAATTATTTCATTTGAAATAGGCGCAAAAAGAAAGATGAAAGTTTTAAGAGGGGGTTAGAGTGATGAACCATGCAACAAGTGAGCTGCATGATGAGTCCGCTGTTACAAGTGTACCGGAAACAACTCGGATACAAGATTTAAAAGCACTCGTTAAAATGGGGATTGTAAACTCAAATACACTTACTGTATTTACAGGATTTTGGTTGGCATTACACTTTAATGGATTAAGTGTAATGGACAATCTGGATAAGTTATTCTTTACAATCGTTGGTTCTGGATTAGTTATGGCAGGGGTATGTTGTTTAAACAACTACATTGATCGAGACATCGATCCATTAATGGAAAGAACAAAGACCCGTCCAACGGTTACTGGAAAGTATAAACCAGGATTTGCACTTACATTTGGACTAGTCATATTACTTCTTGGTTTTGTATTTTTATTATTAACAACACCAATGGCAGTCTTAATGGGATTTATTGGTGCTTTCACATATGTTGTTCTATATAGTTTATGGACAAAGAGAAAGTATACGCTAAATACTGTTGTAGGTAGTATATCTGGTGCAGTTCCACCTTTAATTGGATGGGCAGCAATCGATCCATCTTTAGGTCATCCAATTGCTTGGATGTTATTTTTAATTATGTTTATTTGGCAAATCCCACATTTCCTTGCATTAGCGATGAAACGTGTTGATGAATATCGAAATGCAGGAATTCCAATGCTTCCTGTAGTTCATGGATTTGAAATTACGAAACGCCAAATTATGATTTGGACAGTATGTTTATTACCACTACCATTTTATATGAGTGGACTAGGGATAACATTTATGGTAATTGCAACACTGCTTAACATCGGATGGATCGCTTTAGGATTTTATGGATTCCGTAAGAAAGATGACATAAAATGGTCCGTGCAAATGTTTGTTTATTCCCTAAATTATTTAACAATCTTATTTGTATCAATGATTGTAGTTACATTCTTCTAAGACAACGACATAATTGGATTTCTTTACGTTGAGATTTACTTTACTTAACTATAAAGTACAATCTAATTCACAAGGAAAGTGGGGGTTGTTTGTATGAAGAAACAGTGGCGACTGCTTTCGTTCGTTTCACTGCTGGCTTTACTGTTAGGGGGATGCGGTAAAGCCTTTCAATCTACTTTAATTCCGCAAGGAGAAGTAGCAAAAATGCAATATGATTTACTTCTACTGGCAAGTGCAATCATGGTAGGAGTAGTACTAGTAGTTACTATTATTTTCTTGTATGTAATTGTGCGTTTCCGACAAAAGAAAGGTCAGGAAGATTATATTCCAGAGCAAGTTGAAGGAAATCACAAGCTAGAAATTATATGGACAGTTATTCCGATTATTCTTTTACTAATCTTAGCTGTTCCAACGGTTACATATACATTCAAACTTGCTGATGTAAGTGCGATGGAGAAAAAGAATATTGATAAAGATACTATCGTTGTTGATGTAACAGCGAATCTTTATTGGTGGGAATTTTCTTATAAATCAGAAAAGATAGTAACTTCGCAAGATTTAGTCATCCCCACAGGTAAGAAAGTGTATTTAAATTTGAAGGGTGCCGATATTAAACACTCATTTTGGGTTCCATCTTTAGCTGGGAAAATGGATACAAATACAGACAATGTGAACAAAATGTGGTTAAAGGCAGATAAATCGGGCACTTATAATGGTTTTTGTACAGAATTTTGCGGCCCATCACATTCTTTAATGCAATTTAAAGTGAAAGCTTTAGATGAAAGCGAGTACAAAAATTGGCTTGCTGATATGAAGAAGATTGATGGGAAGAAAGAAGTAGCTTCAACAAAGGCGCAAGAGGGCCAAGAAATATTTAATAAAAGCTGTATTGGTTGTCACGCAGTTGGATCTAATGATAGTAGACCACCTTCCGCTCGTATCGCACCAAACTTAGCAAACTTTGCGGATCGCGATATGGTTGCCGGTATTGCCGAAAACAATGAAGAAAACTTAAAAAAATGGCTGAAAGATCCTGAAAATATGAAGCCAGGAAACAAAATGACTGGCAAATATGGCAACTTAACGGATGATCAAATTGATGCATTAAATGCATACTTACAAACGTTAAAAGTTGAAAAGTAAAGAGGGATTATTCGCGAAGGGGAGGTTGAAAACGTGAGTTCTGTAGCAAAAAAACAGGGGATGGGTGCTGTCATATGGGATTATTTAACGACAGTAGACCATAAAAAGATTGCCATTCTCTATTTAATTGCAGGTGGATTGTTTTTTGTAATAGGCGGAATAGAAGCTCTATTTATTCGCCTTCAATTAGCGATTCCTAACAACGCTTTTCTTGTTGGGGATGCTTATAATCAAGTATTGACGATGCACGGTACAACAATGATTTTCCTCGCAGCTATGCCACTCGTGTTTGCATTTATGAACGCCGCTGTACCACTTCAAATTGGTGCACGTGATGTAGCGTTCCCGTTTTTGAATTCACTCGGATTTTGGTTATTTTTCTTTGGTGGAGTATTTTTAAATTTAAGTTGGTTTTTAGGTGGAGCACCTGATGCAGGATGGACATCTTATGCATCTTTAGCTTTAGCCTCTAAAGGTCATGGTGTTGATTTCTATGTACTCGGTTTGCAAATCTCAGGTATTGGTACATTAATTGGAGGGATTAACTTCCTTGTCACCATTATTAATATGCGTGCGCCAGGAATGACGTATATGCGTATGCCGATGTTTACATGGACGACATTTGTAACATCTTCGCTTATATTATTCGCTTTTCCACCGTTAACTGTAGGATTAGGACTTTTAATGTTAGATCGTTTATTTGGAACAAGTTTCTTTAATCCAGCATTGGGTGGGAATACAATTATATGGGAGCATTTATTCTGGATTTTCGGTCATCCAGAAGTATACATTCTTATACTCCCAGCTTTCGGAATATTCTCAGAAATCTTCGCGACATTTTCGAAAAAACGATTGTTTGGTTATTCATCGATGGTGTTTGCGACTGTATTAATTGGATTTTTAGGATTTATGGTATGGGCGCATCATATGTTTACTGTTGGACTTGGTCCAGTTGCTAATGCTATTTTCTCAGTTGCAACAATGGCGATTGCGGTTCCGACTGGTATCAAAATATTCAACTGGCTCTTTACAATGTGGGGCGGAAATATTCGTTTTACGACACCGATGATGTGGGCAGTAGCTTTCATTCCATCATTCGTCATGGGTGGAGTTACAGGGGTTATGCTAGCATCTGCACCAGCTGATTATCAATTTCATGATAATTATTTCGTAGTAGCACATTTTCATTATGTAATCGTTGGCGGTGTTGTATTTGGTTTACTTGCAGGAGCTCATTATTATTGGCCACTGATGTTTAATAAAGTATTAAATGAAACATTAGGAAAGATAACGTTTTGGCTATTCTTTATCGGTTTCCATTTAACGTTCTTTATTCAGCATTTCCTTGGCTTGATTGGTATGCCGCGCCGTTACTACACATATCTTGAAGGGCAAGGGTTGGAAATGGGGAATATGATTAGTTCTATCGGAGCGGTGTTTATGGCTCTTGGGACGATTGTTCTTCTATTCAATGTAATTAAAACGACAGTATCAAAAGAAAAAGCTGGTCGTGATCCGTGGGATGCACGTACATTAGAATGGACGATGCCAGCACCGACACCAGAATATAACTTTAAACAACTACCATTTGTTCGCGGATTAGATCCGTTTTGGATTGAAAAACGTGAAGGTAATAAAGAGATGACAGCAGCGGAACCAATTGGTGATATTCATATGCCAAATCCTTCGTTTTCACCATTTGTCATTTCTTTCGGATTGTTTATAGCGGCATTTGGTGCAATGTATATGCAGGGCGGAAAAGATAAGTTCTGGTTATTAGTAGCAATTATTGGTTTAATCATTACATTTGGCGCAATGTTCTTACGTTCAGTAATCGATGATCATGGATACCATATTCATAAGGAAGATTTAGATGATAAGGGGGGCAAGGCATAATGCATGTAGATGAAAAATTAACGAATGAAACATTTCCAGCAGAGCCTGAAAAAGCAACCCTTGAAGGGAAAAATAAGTTTGTCGGTTTTTGGTTATTTCTTGGAGGCGAAACAGTGTTGTTCGCTTCCTTATTCGGAACATATTTAGCATTAAAGAATTCTACAAATGGTGGACCAACATCTCAAGAAATGTTCCAAATGCCACTCGTTTTCATTATGACGATGCTTTTATTAACGAGTAGCTTAACAAGTGTATATGCGATGTATCACATGAAAAACTTTAACTTTAAGAAAATGCAACTTTGGTTACTAGTAACTGTATTGCTAGGTTTAGGATTTTTAGGGTTTGAGATATATGAGTTTTATCATTATACACATGAATTTAAGCATACTATGAGAAGTAGTGCGTTTGGCTCTGCATTTTATGCTCTTGTTGGTACACATGGACTCCACGTATTGTTTGGGTTGTGTTGGATTTTAACATTAATCTTTAGAAATGCGAAGAGAGGTCTAAATTTATACAATGCACCGAAGTTTTATGTTGCATCAATTTATTGGCACTTTATTGACGTAGTTTGGGTGTTTATTTTCACTGTAGTATATTTAATGGGAATGGTGGGATAAACAATGGCGATAAAGCAAACAAATAATCCTAAAGTTGATCTTGTTTATCGGAAGAGAAAAAGTGCGGAGGAAATGAAGCATCAAGTTATTACGTTTGCATTAATGATTTTTTTAACATTAGTTGCATTTGTAGCAGTGGCGTATCCAAAAACTTTTAGTCCGACTTTCTCTGTGCCATTTATTTTACTATTAGCAGTGGTACAAGTAATTTTTCAATTGTATTATTTTATGCATATGAGCCATAAAGGACATGAAGCAGCAAGTTTCTTTCTTTACTCTGGCCTGCTAATAGGGTTAATTACAATTTTAGCTTTTATGACAATTGTGTGGATTTGAAAAGTGAAAAATAAGGGAGCTTGTGTTGTCACAGCTCCCTCTTCATATTATGGAATAACCTTAAGAAGGTAGGTGTGACAATGAGTAACTTATGGATATTTGGTTTTCAGGCTTTATGGAGTCCAATTTTTTTATTATTTATGCTTTCGATTCTTATTGGGTACTTCTTAATTATTGGGCCTTATAGAATGAGATTTGAAAATGCGACGAAGGTAAGTAAGAAGCAAATTATTTATTTTACGACTGGTATTGTTCTTTTGTATTTTGTAAAGGGAGGGCCTATTGATTTAATTGGCCATATTATATTTAGTGCTCATATGTTTGAAATGGCAGTCATGTATATTGCAGTTCCACCGTTACTGTTGCTTGGTATACCAATTTGGTTATATCGTTACATTACTTCTTTTAAGTTCGTTCAAATTATATTAAAGGTATTTGCTAAACCACTTATTGCATTGTTTGTATTTAACGGCCTGTTTTCTTTTTATCATTTACCAGTTGTTTTTGATACGGTAAAACAAAGTCAAATTGCTCATCCTATTTGTCTCACTATATTGTTTTTTACAGCAATCATGATGTGGTGGCCGATGCTAAATCCGTTACCAGAATATCAAACGTTAAGTGATATAAAGAAACTTGGTTACATGTTTGCTAACGGTATATTATTAACGCCAGCTTGTGCGTTAATAATTTTTGCGACAGCCCCGTTATTTGCAACGTATACGGATCCGGCTGCTTGGATGAAAGCGATGGAACTATGTGTACCAGCGGGCACTTTATCAGATTTAAATATAACGGGACCGGAATTTTTGCACTGGATGCCAGTAGTACAAGACCAGCAAACTGGTGGTATCATAATGAAAATTGTCCAGGAAATAGTGTACGGTACAATTATAGGCTATGTATTCTTTAGATGGGCACGTAGAGAACGTGAAAAGGATAAGGAGCAGTTACAGCAATTGCCGCCGTATTTACAAACTAAGTAAAAAAAGTGTATGGGATTCCATACGCTTTTTCTTTTTTAGTTTTAGCTTTTTATAAAAGATTGAATTTTCTAATTATTTATGTTAAGTTAGTGTAGGCGTGTACTAAAAGTGGATATAAAATTTACTACTAGCTTTCATACGCAATAATTCCATATGTAGTGCAAGTTTTTTAGAGAGTTACAAATATATATTGTTATCTTTAATAAATACGAACTATTTTAAGGGGGAATTTAAATGGGTAGTAGTGGAAGTATGGTAAAGCCGATTAGTGGTTTTTTGACAGCGCTAATTCAATATCCAGTACCAGTAGTAGAGTCGCGTGCAGACATTGATAAACAAATTCAACAAATCATAAAAACAATTCATTCGACCAAATCAGGTTACCCTGGATTAGAATTGATAGTATTTCCTGAATATAGTACACAAGGGCTCAATACAAAAAAATGGACTACAGAAGAATTTTTATGTACAGTGCCTGGGCCAGAAACAGACTTATTTGCTGAGGCATGTAAGGAATCTGAAGTATATGGTGTTTTTTCAATAATGGAAAAAAACCCTGATGGTGGAGAGCCATATAATACAGCAGTTATTATTGATCCACAAGGTGAAATGATTTTGAAGTATCGTAAGCTAAATCCTTGGGTGCCAGTCGAGCCTTGGAAAGCTGGAGATTTAGGCTTACCTGTTTGTGATGGACCTGGAGGAAGTAAATTAGCTGTTTGTATTTGTCATGATGGCATGTTCCCTGAAGTAGCTCGTGAAGCGGCCTATAAAGGTGCAAATGTCTTGATTCGTATTTCTGGGTATAGCACACAAGTTAGTGAACAATGGATGCTAACCAATCGTTCAAATGCATGGCAGAATTTAATGTATACATTGTCGGTAAACTTAGCGGGTTATGATGGTGTATTTTATTACTTTGGTGAAGGACAAGTATGTAATTTTGATGGGACTACTTTAGTACAGGGGCATCGAAATCCTTGGGAGATTGTTACTGCTGAAGTATATCCAGAACTAGCAGATCAGGCTAGATTAGGATGGGGATTAGAAAATAATATATATAATCTAGGTTCAAGAGGATATGTAGCAACTCCTGGTGGGGTGAAAGAAAACCCATATACGTTTGTAAAAGATTTAGCTGAAGGTAAATATAAGGTTCCTTGGGAAGATGAGATTAAAGTAAAAGATGGATCTATTTATGGATATCCAGTAAAAAAAACGATACATTCTTAGGGAAGGGAAATAAAACAAGCGCATCATATTGATGCGCTTGTTTTTGTTAATCAATAATTTGAAGTTCTTTTAACTCTTTTTCGACATTTTGTAGGAGTTGTTCACTTTTTTGAAGTACATTCGTTGGGAAAGTCTCATCATCGCCATATTCAACGCCGTGAGGATAATAATGTTTTCCTAATAAGGGAGGGAGTAGTTTTACTTCAGCGTGTCTACTGCCGATGTCACCTTCAACAGCAACTCCTTGCACTCGCAAATAATAAACATCCTTTAATATTTCAAATTTATAATCGTATGTAACCCGTTCATAATCCCACTGTCCAGCAAGTACGAAGTGGTTGTTTTCCATGATTTCAGTTAAAAGAGTTAATTCAACGACGGCTCCATTAAATTTCGTATTTGTAAATTGCATATAATACCTCCTTTTTTAATGTTACACCATTATTTTTATAATAGTATGAATAATAAGAAAGTGCAATTCATATTGAGAGAAAAGGGATAATCCAGACTTTTTTCAAAAAAATATGATATAGTGAAAAGAGTACGGTACACACAAAAAGAAAGAAAAGGATTTGTGTATATCTCAATTTTATGTTTTGTTCAGGAGGTATATCGTTTGAAGAAATTATTGCGTATCGTAATGATTACAATTTTAATTTTAGCTGTTGATTTATACGGGAAATTACTCGTTTCACAATATATATTAACCCCATCTCAATCAAAGCAAGAAAATAAAATTGTGAAAAAGAAAAAGCAAATTAAGGAAGACTCCTCAGACACTGTTTTAAATATGATTGGTGAAGACTCTGAAAATTTATTAGCGAAGTGGGGAGAACCCTCTCGAATAGAGCCATCTGCATACGGATATGAATGGTGGGTATACAATCAGGATTTAACTCAGTATGTTCAATTCGGAGTTTCTGAACGTAAAGTTATAACGGCGTACGCTGCTGGTGAACAAGTTAAGGTTCCACCTTATTATATAAATGAAAAATATGAAGAAGTATATAAAAAAAGTCCGCTTTCGCATGAAATTTCATTAAAAAGAGGGAAAAATAGTTATCAATTTGAACTATCTGATACCGAAGTCATGGAACAACCGTTAATACCTGTAGAAGATGGATGGGCGCAATTGTATTTTGATCAATTTACACATGAGCTTGTGGGTGTTCGTTATATGGATGATGAAACTTTATTACGCCAAAGACCATATCAGCTCGTTTATTCAGGTGAATTAATAGCAGAACAACCATTGACTCCAGAAAAGATAAAACAAGTAGAAAATGGGAATATGCAACAAATTTTTGATTTAACAAATATCATTCGAAGTCGTCATAAATTACCATTATTAACATGGGATCAGGAAACGGCAGATGTTGCTGTTGGTCACAGTAAAGATATGAAAGACAATAATTATTTTTCTCATGACTCACCTACATTAGGTACGCTAGGAGATCGTTTGCAGCGCGGGAAAGTAGGATTTCAACTTGCTGGTGAGAACATAGCGGCGCAACATAGTGATGGAATTGCGGCAGTGCAAGGTTGGTTAAATAGTGAGGGGCATAGAAAGAATTTATTAAATGAACAATTTACAGGATTAGGTGTTGGTGTATACGATAAATTTTATACACAAAACTTTATTCGAAAATAAAGCGAAACTGTAAGCGGTGGGGTGTTACATCACCTAATTAGTTACTTCGTATTCACTGAATTGTAGGTGGGAATCTGACCGTATGCAAATAGCAGAAAAAAAGGTGCATGAATCGTCTAAAAATAGGCGAACCATGCGCCTTTTTTTTCTTACTATATAGTAGATATACATGGAGAGGTGAGGATTATGCCAACAACAAAAGGGCCGTTACATCCATCGGTTCAACAGTTTAAAGAATTTGTAAACCATCACCCTAAAATGGTTCATGAGGTTAGAAGTGGTCACAAAACTTGGCAACAATTTTATGAAGAATGGTACTTACTTGGTGAAGAAGATCCAATATGGGCAACTTATAGACCGGATGGAGCGCCTGCGTTTTCTTCGGTAAAAGAAAATAAAAAAGAAAAAGATAATCGAACTGAAGAGGAAAAAACTGCTGATGTGATGGGGCAAATGTTTTCTTTTTTTAAAAAGTTGGACGTGGAACAAATGCAGAACCATTTAGCTAATGTGACGAGTGCTATTGGGAGCGTGCAACAAGTTATTCAGCAATTTCAAGGTAACCGTACGCAGCAAGAACAAAGTACTTCAGAAAATAACCCGTTTTTCTTTCAAAAGGATTAGGGGGGAAAGATGATGAGAGCAGAAATTATGGAGTTTATAAAGGCTGATGAGGATTTATCTCGCTATATTAGAGAGCAACCGTACTGGTATAGAAAATTAACACGAAATCCTGAAGAAAAAGAGGCTTTTGAGTTAGCGGCGATGCAACATTTCAAAAAAACAATACCAGATAAAGTGGAAAAATTTCAAAATCAATTGGCTGTTGCTTCGATCATGATTGATATGTTTCAGTATATGAAGCAACAAAATGCAACCTAATTGCAAGTGAAAAATATGTCCGTCATGCAGAACTTTTGTTACAATAGAGATTGATTATTTAAAAAGGAGTTGCAGCATGACGGAAATTTGTTTAGTACGACATGGACAAACTGATTGGAATTTTCAAGAAATTATTCAGGGGCGAGAAGATATTCCGCTTAATGAAGTTGGTAAGAAGCAAGCGAGTCAAAGTGCAGCTGCTTTACAAGAAGAAACGTGGGATATCATTATAAGTAGCCCGTTAATTAGAGCGCAAGAAACGGCTAATGAAATCGCAAAGGCGGCTGGATTACAATCGATTTTATTAGATGATCGATTTGTTGAACGGAATTTTGGAGAAGCTTCAGGGAAGCCAGTTGCGACTGTTAGAGAGTTGATTGCTGAGGGTAAAGTAGAAGGTATGGAGCAAGATGAAGAGATTGTAGCTCGTTGCTTTGCTGCTTTAGAAGATGTTGCAACAACTCATTTTGGCAAACGTATTATTATTGTTGCTCACTCACACGCGATAAAAGCAATTTTACATGCCATTGAACCAGATGAAATTACATTTAAGACACCATTAAAAAATGCGTGTATTAGTTATGTGAAACAAAATAGTGGGAAATGGGATGTTCTTAAATATAATATAGCGGAACATATTACTGTATAAGTGTGTACGGATATAGTGTGAAAATAGTTTCATTATATCTTTCTTTTGAGTAAGTCACTTCAATTAGTAGTTCTAATCTAAATGTGGTATGATGGATACTCGGAGGTGTCTCTCATGATTGTAGCGACGCTAGAAAGCGTATTAATATTAGATAAGGCAGAGCAGCTTGCAAAAGCGATTATCTGTTCAGATATAGCAGAAGATTATCGTAAGTATTATAGAGAATTACATGAAGATATGGAACTTCAGACGTTAATTCAGCAATTTACAGCGATGAAAGAACGGTATGAGGAAGTACAGCGTTTTGGAAAATACCATCCTGACTACACTACCGTATCGATGAAAATGAGAGAATTAAAGCGTTCTGTGGACTTACATGATAAGGTTGCAGCTTTTAAAAGAGCAGAAACTGCTTTGCAGAAGTTATTAGATGAAGTTAGTGTAGCGATCGGTTCGGAAGTGTCTTCTTCCATTAAAGTGCCAACAGGGAATCCATTCTTTGATGCTGGTGGCTGTGGTGGAGGTTGTGGTACTGGCGGAGGTTGTGGTTGTAAAAAAACGGGGTGATGTACCCCGTTTTTTAGAAGTTGGAAGGAAACGTATACAGAGTTTGTCCTGTAATGTTATAAATTTCTGATTGGTTTTCATAGAATATAAAATATATGTTTTTAAAAGGAGAAGATGGAGAAGATTATGTTCGGGCAACGACAAAGTATGATTGTTTATTTACATTCATTGAAACATGCCAAGATTTTAAGGAAATATGGTAACATACATTACATATCAAAACGATTAAAATATGCTGTAGTATATTGTGACATGGAACAAATTGAGCATATGATGCATAAATTGAACAAACTTCCTTTTGTGAAAAAGATAGAACAGTCGTATCGCCCGTATTTAAAAACGGAATTTGAAAATTCCCGTCCTGATCGAGCAAAAGAATACGATTATAGCTAATAGAAAAAATCCCCTGCTAAATTTAGCGGGGGATTTTTTAATTGAAATAAAGTGTTATTTCATCGGAGGAATGAAATTGTTCATTCGTAAAATACCAATTAAATGATTAAAAAATAGTTCTTTTTCTGGGAAAGTTGTAGATGGCTTTACAGTAAAAGTAGCCACTTTTTTTCCGAGTTGCTCTGCCGTTTCTTCAAATAAAATGACACGTTTACTTTTTTTATTTTCAAATACAGGAATGCCTTCACGACATATGTATAATGGTTGGAAATCACCAGTAGTAGTTGGTTTTAATATTACAACAAGCGAACACACTTTTTTATCGTTTTTTATCGTTTCAAATTGTAACATATGTGCTATACGTTCTTGATTTGTTTTGGCAATTTCAAGTAATTCATATAAATCAGAGTAGCCTTCTCCGAGTTCTATAAAGCGTTGAATCATATTTTTTCCTCCTCTTTCTTTTACTGTAACATTTCACTTTTTAAATGAAAAGCACACAAAGAAAAAAAACCCTGCATAGCAGGGCCCTTCTTATACTAGCATGTACTAGTAAGAAGGCAAAGGGAGAGGAGAAACCGGAGGAAGAACTTATGGGGAAACGTAAGTCTTCTCCGCGGTTGGCAACAACATCGAAGGTGATGTTGTTATAATTATTTATGTCCAATCTAAATGAAGATATACATAATGAAATTAAATTTTATGTCAGGCTTTTTATTTTTCTTTTTTTTATTTTGTGATAGGATAAAAAAGATAAAGTGGAACTAATATACATATTGGATTCATATTAGTGAATGATGAGATGAATACATAAAAATAATGAGTGGTTATTTGATGCTGAGTTTTCTAATATTTTGGTGAATGTAATTTGTTAACGGTTACCGAAGTGGGAATGGCTTTCTATAATCGCTCGATAGATTGAAATAAAGGTAGTGACAACAGATGAGAGTAGTTTCAGGAAAATGTAAAGGACACCCACTTAAAGCGGTTCCTGGTAATACAACACGTCCAACGACAGATAAAGTAAAAGAATCTATTTTTAATATGATAGGTCCTTATTTTGATGGTGGTATCGCCCTTGATTTATTTGGTGGTAGTGGTGGCCTTGGAATTGAGGCTTTGAGCAGAGGGATCGATAAAGCGATTTTTGTTGATAGGGATAGTAAAGCGATAAAAGTAATTCATCAAAATTTAGAAAGTTGTAGAATACAGGAACAAGCTGAAGTATATCGAAATGATGCGGAACGTGCAGTAAAGGCGCTTATAAAACGTGAAATGTCATTCGATCTTATATTAATAGACCCACCATATAAAGAGCAAAAAATTGTATCTTTAATTAGTGTAATGGATCAACATGGATTGCTACATAGTGATGGATTAATTATGGCAGAGCATGGTAATGATGTGGTTTTACCTGATTCAATAGGAAAGCTTGTAAAAGTACGAGCTGAGAATTATGGGATTACTGCAATATCGATTTATAAGTATGAAGGTGAGGGGACAGAATGACAAGTATAGCTATTTCTTCAGGAAGTTTTGATCCAATTACCCTTGGGCATCTGGATATTATTAAAAGGGGAGCAAAAGTATTTGATGAGGTGTACGTAGTCGTTTTAAACAATTCATCTAAAAAACCATTCTTTTCAGTTGAAGAGCGATTAGAACTAATTCGAGAAGCGACAAAGGATATCCCGAATGTAAAAGTAGATTCGCATAGTGGGCTGTTAGTAGAGTATGCAAAAATGCGTAATGCAAATGCAATATTACGTGGTTTACGAGCAGTTTCTGATTTTGAATATGAGATGCAAATTACTTCTATGAATCGAAAATTAGATGAAAATATTGAAACATTTTTTATTATGACAAACAACCAATATTCATTTTTAAGCTCGAGTATTGTGAAAGAAGTTGCGAGGTATGGAGGAAGTGTAGTGGATCTTGTGCCTCCTATTGTAGAGCGTGCTTTAAAAGAAAAGTTTCAAACCCCGTTAAAGTGAACGGGGTTTTTCTTTATACGTGCGAAAAAATAATAAAATAACATATAAATATAGACAAAATAATGTAAAAATTGGTCCGTAATGTATAAAAGATGTCCAAATTTCATGTAGTATAGAAGGATGCTTGGATAAAAATACAGGAATATCTTTTTGCATAGGTGAGAAAGAACTTACTTTCTCATAAAATGGTGTCCAAAATATAAATGTAAAAATAGGGGCAAGAATACTTTGAATAATTCGTGCGAAAAAATAGGGTTTAAATCGGATGTCTGTTTCAGCTAATATGCTAGCAACTTGTGCCTGAATAGAAAGACCGCTAAATGCTAAAATGAAGCTTGTTACCATAGCTTGTTGTAAGAGGGGTGTTTCATTTATTTGACTAATCATTTGGCTTCCGAGTGTCATTTCGAAAACACCTGATAATATAGGTATACTAAAATCTGTACTTAGTTGGAAGAATGATAAAATATGTTGCATAATAAAAGAAAGAGCTGCTGTAATGTGGAATACAGTAATCATTTTATTTAACACAGAGAATAAAATAATAAATCCGCCAATCATAAGTAATGTTTGAATAGAAGAAACGATAGCGTCCCCAAGTAATTTACCGATTGGTCTTTTTTCTTGTAAGCGTGTCTCGTGAAGAATTAAAAAAGGGTTTTGAAAGCGGCGTTTTTTTGTAGTGTGTGTATTATTTTTGTAAGCGGTATTATGGCCGTAAAAACGCATAATTAATCCGACAGCAAAGTTACTTAAATAATGGGCAGCCGCTAATATAATCCCTAATTTTGGATTATTAAAAAAACCGATAGACACAGCACCGAAAATAAAAAGTGGATTAGAAGAATTTGTGAAAGAAACGAGGCGCTCCGCTTCAATCTGAGTTAAAAGGTTGCTTTTTCGTAGTCTAGCGCTTAGTTTGGCGCCTGCAGGGAAACCTGAAGCCATTCCCATTGCCCAAACGAATCCACCTATCCCTGGAACGCGAAAAAGTGGGCGCATGAGTGGTTCTAATATAACGCCAATAAATTTTACAACACCGATACTAATTAGAAGTTCCGCAATGATGAAAAACGGTAGTAGTGAAGGGAATACAACTTCCCACCATATATTTAACCCGCGAATAGAAGCTTGTAAAGCGGCTTGGGGGTGGAGTACAAGAGAAAAGGTTAAAAAAAGCGTTGATATGGTAAGGAAAGCGGTTTTCCATTTTTCATACATGTAAGTAAATCCCCCTTTGTCCCAAAAAACGTTCATTTCAGTATACGTGGATACGTAGTGAATTTAGACCATAAGTATGAAAAAGGAATGAAAAAAATTAAAGGGTGAGAAAAATGAAAGAACCAAAGATTGGTTTAGCACTTGGGTCTGGAGGAGCGAAAGGGTTTGCTCATATTGGTGTAATAAAGGTTTTAAGGGAAGCTGGTATCCCTATTCATATGATTGCAGGAAGTAGTATGGGGGCGCTAATAGGTACGTTTTATGCGGCAAGTAGTAACGTTGAAAGATTGTATAAATTGGCATCTGTTTTCAAGCGGAAGTATTATTTAGATTTCACGGTACCGAAAATGGGATTTATTGCTGGAAAACGTGTCAAAGATATGATTAAAATGTTTACATATAATAAAAATTTAGAAGAGTTAGATATCCCGACGGCTGTTGTGGCTACTGACATATTGAAGGGGGAAAAAGTGGTTTTTACAAGTGGACCAGTTGCAGATGCGGTGAGGGCTAGCATATCTGTTCCTGGAGTGTTTGTACCAGAAAAAATAGATGGACGATTATTAGTGGATGGTGGGGTTATTGATCGTATCCCAGTATCGGTTGTGAAAGAATTAGGGGCCGATATTGTTATCGCTGTGGATGTGTCTCCAATTAAGGTGAATGGCGATGTTACGTCCATTTATGACGTAATCATGCAAAGTATAGAAATTATGCAGCATGAGCTTGTAATGAATCGGCAAATTGCATCGGATTTAATGATGCGACCAGCTGTAGAGCAATTTAGTTCACGTGCTTTTACAAACATTGAAGACATTATTCGAGTTGGAGAAGTAGAAGCGGAAAAACATGTTTCAAATATTTATTTATTAATTGAGCAGTGGAAGGAGAAACATAATGTTTAAGCGTTTTCGGTTTATATATGCAATCTTAATAGGGGTTATATTGGCGATGTTACTTGTTTACGTGCGTTTACCGTATTATGTAACAAAACCAGGAATGGCTGCCAAATTAGAGCCTTACGTTCAAGTTGAGGGTGGAACGAAAGAATCTGGTGATTTTATGCTTGTTACGGTTTCAATGGGACCAGCAAATGTGGTGAATTTAATAGCGGCACAGTTTAATAAATATACACATATTTCAAAAGCGGAAGAAATATTGCAAAAAGGTGAGAGTAATGAAGAATATCAATTTCGCCAAAATTATGCGATGAAAGATTCACAAAATGCAGCAATTTATAATGCATATAAACGTGCAAATCGCTCCGTTTCTTTTGAAAATAAAGGTGTATTAGTTGCTGGTGTGGCAAAAGGAATGCCGTCAGAAGGAAAGCTTAAGCTTGGTGATGTTATTATAGCTGTTGATGGAAAAACATTTGAAAAGACGGAGCAATTTATTGAATATATGACTGGGAAAAAAGAAAGCGATGCTGTAAGTATTGAGTACATGAGAAATGGAAAACAATTGAAAGAAAATTTAAATGTAAAGACGATTCCTAATGGGAATGGACGTGTCGGTATAGGTGTTTCTATCGTTACGGAAAGAGAATTAGTGGTCGATCCGAAAGTGAAAATTAATTCTCATGAAATTGGTGGACCATCCGCAGGTTTAATGTTCACATTAGAAATATATAATCAACTTGTGGAAGAAGACTTAACAAAAGGACATGAAATAGCTGGAACAGGTACAATTAATGAAAAAGGAGAAGTTGGCCCGATTGGTGGTATAAATCAAAAAGTGGTGGCTGCTAGCGATGCTGGGGCTGAGGTGTTCTTTGCGCCAAATGAAAAAGGAGCGGAGAAATCGAACTATAAAGATGCACTTGAGACTGCAAAGGACATTAAAACAAAAATGAAAATTGTACCAGTGGATACGCTGGATGATGCGTTAACATATTTAGAAAAGATGGATAAGGAAAAAACCTCTCTGAAATAGAGAGGTTTTTTTATAGGAATTTTGTAGTTGTTTCATCATAGCGAATAGGATGGTGTGTTATATCCTGTTTTAATAGTTGCGTGCGTAACGGTTCGTGCATGATGGAGAAATATACAGAGTTTGCTTTTTTCTCTATATCTAAAGCAGCATGGTCAAATGTTTTTGTATGAGTAAGGATTGGAAGTTCGATTTTTTTCTTGTTTTTTGAAAGATAAGTTTGTCCTTTTTGTGACATGCCTAGCAGGCGGATATATGGTGCATGTTGTTCTATATTTGCGCTACGTATTTCCTCTTTTGTTGTGTTTGTTAAAATGTGTGTACAAGCTCTTTGTAGTCTAGTCCATGTATAACGTTTTGTTTTTAATGCTTCCATGAATGAATAGAAGGAGGAACTGTTTTGTATTTTTGATAAAATACGATGCTCTAAACCTTCTTCTATTTCATATATATGTCGTAAGTCTCCTGAAGACATTGTCATGAGTTTATATTTAAAAAATGAAAAGTATTGTTCCCAATTATGTAATATCCCGTAGTTTTGTTTGTAATTTGCTAAAAGCGAAGTGGTTGCCTGTGGGAGAAAAGGTTCAATTGTTGTAAATGATCCTTCTTCGCTAAAGAGTTGTTTCCGAATGCTTGTCGCGCTTGCAATATGTTGGTCATTAAATGTTTCATCATGATAATGAGAGGCGAATCTTTTTATAGTTTGAGCTTGTATAGAGCTATTTTGTGACAGAATTGCTTTCATATATTGGAAGCCTAAAATATTATTTGGTTGTGACATATCTATGTTTTTTTCGGATGTTAAAATGTGTGAAAAAGCATCCGATGTTGCTTTTGCATAACTATTGCCAGCGTCCATGAATTGTTTTACAAGGCAGTTAAAAGTCTCTTCTTCGTTTTTTTGTACGGAGATGGTATTATAAAAATTTTCGATTTGTCCATCCTCACTACCGAAACAAATTTCAGAAACACGTAGGGCATTTAAAATGGAAATAGCACCATTTGCGAAGGTTTCAGCCTTTTGTGTCGCAAAGACGTATGGAAGCTCTACAACAAGGTCTACGCCGTTTGCTAAGGCCATTTTAGTGCGATACCATTTGGAAATGAGTGCGGGCTCACCACGCTGTAAAAAAGGACCACTCATAACGGCAATTATTATATCGGATTGTGTTAACTTTTTTGTCTCTTGCACATGATAAAGATGACCGTTATGAAAAGGGTTATATTCAACAACAATACCACCAGCTTTTATGGTAATCTCTCCTTTCGATGTAGCATCTTTTTGAAAAACGTGATACTCTATATATTATTTACTATGATGACTTCATTATAGTGTAAAGAAAAAACATTGACAAATATAAAATGGCTAGCTATAATTTTGTTTGTTGCCTTGAGGTGATATGATATGAAATGGTCCATCCATCAATTGAATAAATTGAGAAATAAAGGATTGACATTGGATGAGATGGTAGATGTAAGTGAGCTAAAAGAGGTCGAGAAAGATATTCGTGAAATTAATCCTGTTCATGTAACGGGAAGAGTTGATTTTGGCTCCGGTAAGTTTACGTTTCATCTACATATAACTGGAAGCATGGTTTTACCATGTTCTCGTTCTTTAGTAGATGTGACATTACCATTTGACATTAAAACAACTGAGGTGTTCCAAACTTCACAAGAAGAATTTGAAACTGAAGCTGAAATTCATTGTTTAGAAGGAGAAGTACTTGACTTACTGCCCGTAATCAAGGAAAATATACTTTTGGAGATTCCAATGCAAATTTTCAGTGATGATGTTTCTGGTGGAGCACCGACGCAAGGTCAAGACTGGCAAGTGATTTCGGAAGAAGACAAAGAAAAGACTGTTGATCCAAGATTGGCAGGACTTGCAAAGTTTTTTGACAAATAATCGGAAGACTGGTTCAGGCCTTCATATGAAAATAACTATTTCTTTTAAGGAGGTGGGAAGAATGGCTGTACCTTTTAGAAGAACTTCTAAAACAGTAAAAAGAAAGCGTCGTACGCATTTCAAATTATCAGTACCTGGTATGGTAGAGTGCCCAAGCTGTGGTGAAGCGAAATTAGCTCACCGTGTATGTAAAGCATGCGGTACTTACAAAGGTAAAGAAGTAATCAGCAAGTAATTGCAGGAAAATAAACGCAGAAGATATCTTCTGCGTTTATTTTTTTGTCTTAATCTTTAGTTGTTGTATTCTATCTTTTCTAGTAACTGCATATGCTTAATAAAAAATGCATAGGGAGGACTAGAGAAATGGCGACAACAAGACAAGATGCTTGGACTGATGATGAAGATTTGCTTCTGGCAGAAGTAGTACTCCGGCATATTCGAGAAGGTGGAACACAACTTTCTGCCTTTAAGGAAGTGGGGAAAAATTTATCTCGTACACCAGCAGCATGTGGATTTAGATGGAATTCTTACGTAAGAAAGCAATATAAAGAACGTATTGAGGAAGCGAAGCAACTTCGTAAAGTAGAAAATTATGAAGTGAAAGAGACAAAAGTGTTAGAACCTACGTCAATTACGTTGAATGATGTTATTGATTTCTTGCAAAATTATAAAGATGAAAACTCTTTAACGGTGTTGCAACAACAAGTTGAATCATTACAAACAGAAAGAGAGCGTCTTCTGGAGCGATTATCAGTATATGAGGAAGAGTATAGAACATTGCTTGATTATATCGATCAAAAAAGAAGTGTAATGGTAGCGGAAAGAAACAATGCTCGCTCGACTGAGAAGTTAGAGAAGCTTAAGAAATAAAAAAACAGCTGTTATACAGCTGTTTTTTTTATTTCTTAAGCCGATTCTTCATTTGTAACCGCATTCAAATTTGTTTCTGGATGCCAAATATAAAAATCTCCATCAGTTACTGATACGGGGCTGAAATTTAATTTATCCCAAAAACCAGCTGAATGAATACGCGCTATCGTTTTAATAGGAAATTGCAGTTGTTTCGCATGATTTACAAGCATTTGTCCGAATCCTTGTTTTTGAAAAGTTGGTAATACTTCAAGTTTATAAAGTTCTAGGTAAGGACCTGTAATTTCGAATGGTTCTCCGCCGTTTCTTTTCATATATAGACTCATACGTGCGATTAGTGATCCGCCATAATAAATACCGTAAAATGGAGATTCACTGTCGTTTTCAATAATGTTTGCTTGCAATTCTTCCAGCATAGATAGTTCCTGGGCTCCGCACCCTTTAAATTTTTTGAATTCATCTAACGTTTTATAATTGATGAGCAAGCGCTCAACTTTTGGGAATCCCATTACATCACATCCTTTTCTTATCTCGTTGAATGCAGAAAAGTAAAAATATTTATAATAATAGTATAACTCATTTTTTTATTTTTATGAAGAAGATAGTATATTTCTTTTATTATTTTTTTGAGGATTTGCTAAACTAAGAGTATAAGTGTATTAATAGGCAGTATATACATAGTGAAAAATGAGAGTGTATTTGTTTGGCAGAGGACAACGAAATTATAGGGCGTGCTCATGTACTTTAAAAAGATATGAAAAAGGGGGGAGGCAAGGGCACTTAATGTGAATCCCTTGTGTGAAAATGAAAATTGGAATTGTCGGACCAGGTGCTATTGGTCTATTGTATACATTTTATTTACAAAAAAGTAACCAAGATGTTACGTTGTTTACAAGAACAGCTAAGCAGGCTGAAGAATTAAATGAAACAGGTGTAACTTGTATTAGAGATGGAAGATGGGAAACAGTATATCCGCCTGTTTTATCGATAGAAAGTATGGTAGCGCAAAATTTAGATTATATATTTATTGCTGTGAAGCAATATCATATAGATGACATACTACCGTTTGTGGAAGGTGCATCATCATTAATCTTTTTGCAAAACGGAATGTCGCATCTCCCAAAGATGCTGCAAATAGGGAGTGAAAATATAGCTGTTGGTATTGTAGAACATGGTGCGAAAAAAGAGGGAGGGCACATCGTTCATCATACTGGAGTAGGTGTAACGAGATTTGGAGTGGTTTGTGGCCAATCTATACATTTTAAAAAAATATTTCATTCTTTTCCTGTTGCTTATTTTCCAGTTCAAATAGAAACAGATTGGGAAGAGATTATGCGCAAAAAATTAGTAGTAAATGTATGTATCAATCCGTTGACAGCGTTATTGGGAGTAAAGAATGGTGAATTAATCACGAATCGTTTTTTTTATCAAATGATGGAGCAAGTGTTTCAGGAGGTCGCATTTCTTATTAGAGGAGAAAAAGAAATGGTATGGCAAATGGTACGAAATGTGTGTGAAGGAACGTCTCGTAATACATCCTCTATGTTAGCGGATGTAAGAGCGAATAGACAGACGGAAATTAATGCGATTGTTGGGTATGTATTAGAAGAGGCTAAGAAACAGCAACGACCAGTTCCGACACTTCAATTTTTGTTCGATGCAATAAAGGGGTTAGAAACAAGAGTATAAGTGTTATTCTTTGCTTTTAAGTGAAACATTGACTACAATGTGGATTGGTGAGAGAACTGGATACGAAAGGAAGAATTATATGGAGATAAAAGAAATCTCTGTTCCGCAACAAGGTGTTGTAGCGGACTATATGAACGGTAAAAAAGAGATACAGTCATGTTTTGATTATATGTTAACAGAAGATGCTTTTAAACAACGTTTACATGATTTGCGTGAAAGGGAGTTTTTCCGCCAAGATTTAGTAGCGCATTTATTAGAATATAATACAAAATTACAAGCGGGAGAATCTACACTTCAAAATGTAAAAGCGCTTGGAGATGAAAATACATATGTTGTTATAGCTGGACAACAAGCGGGGTTATTAACTGGACCGCTTTATACAATTCATAAAGTTATTTCAATTTTACAGCTTGCAAAGGAAAAGGAAGAAAGTTTAGGAGTTAAAGTTGTCCCTGTCTTCTGGATTGCGGGTGAAGATCATGATATGGATGAGATTAACCATACTTTTGTAGCGAAAAATAAAAAGATGAAAAAAACTATTTTTTATGATCGTAATCCGAAAAAGGCGAGTGCTTCTGAGTCTGAACTTTCTGTTGAAGATTGTAGAAGTTGGATTGAAGAGATTTTTAAAACATACCCAGAAACAAATTTTACAAAGGATGTATTAAAATTTGTTGATGCTGCTTTGAAAAAATCGAATACGTATGTAGATTTCTTTGCTCATCTTATTACGAAAATCTTTGCTAATTCTGGTTTAATCCTTGTTGATTCACATCATCCTGAATTAAGAAAGTTAGAAATTCCATTTTTTAAGCGAATTATAAGTAAGTATAAAGAGGTGCAAGAGGGGCTTCGTAATCAGCAGGAAGTAATTAAAGAACTAGGATACAAACCGATTATTGAAACGAAGTCTCATGCAGTGCATATATTCATGGAAATAGATAATGAACGAGTATTGCTTGAAGAGCATCAAGGTAAGTTTGTTGGAAAGGATGGGGCGCATTCCTTTTCATATGAAGAGTTGATTGAAGAAATGGAGAGAAATCCGGCACGTTTTAGTAATAATGTTGTAACGCGTCCTCTTATGCAAGAGTATGTATTTCCTACGCTCGCATTTATTGGAGGTCCAGGGGAATTAGCTTATTGGAGTGAATTACAACAAGTATTCCATACTGTCGGTTTTCAAATGCCACCTGTCGTTCCTCGTCTTACAATTACTTATGTGGAGAGAGATATAGCGACAGATTTATTCGATCTGCAATTGAGAGAAAGTGATCCGTTTTTAAATGATGTCGATAAACTGCGTGAAAACTGGTTGTCTAATCGAGTAGAGGAACCGATTGATGATCATTTTGAAAAGGCGAAAAAAGAAATTGCCGATATTCATATATCTTTACAGCAATTTGTAAAGAAAATAGAGCCAGGATTAGGTGCGTTTGCAGGGAAAAACGAATTGAAAATTAATGAACAAATTGAACTGCTGGAAAGAATGTTGAAAAGAAATGTTGAGAAAAAGTATGAGGTTCAGCTAAATAAATTCCGCCGTATACAATTCGCACTTCGTCCATTAGGTGCGCCGCAAGAACGTGTGTGGAATGTATGTTATTATTTAAATCAGTTTGGTTTGGATTTCGTTGATCGTGTAATGGAAAACCCTTTTTCTTGGGACGGAAAACATCATGTTATAAAACTATAAAATCTTGCTCTTTGGAGCAGGATTTTATTTTTATTCCGTTGAATTTACTGTGAAGTGATTTTTTTCTGAATTATCAATCAAAAAGTGTTGGATATGGTAATTGTGTTGGATACTTAAATATATGACAAAATAGCACAAAATGTAAACGTATTATTCGCTTTTTCGACAGTTTTTTATTTAAATTCCCGCAAAAGATGATAAAATTTAGTATATAATAAAAGAAAATAGCGATTTGTATAGTATGTTGCCTTTGTTGGTAAGTTAAATGAGTCGTTCTTTCGTATTATTTCATTCTCTAAGCGTGAAATATGTGCTTAGAGGAAGGGATACATTCAACATAATTAATTGGAAAAAGAGTAGGTGCAACAATGTTTAAACACGTAACAGTGCTTTTAAAGGAAACAGTAGACGGCTTAGATATAAAGCCAGATGGTACATATGTAGATTGTACACTGGGGGGAGGAGGACATAGTTCTTATTTATTATCCCAATTAACTGAAGGTGGAAAATTAATAGCGTTTGATCAAGATGAGATAGCGATTCAAAACGCGAAAGAAAAGTTCTCTTCATACGGTGAACAGTTTATAACAGTAAAGAGTAACTTCCGTTATTTAGCTGAAAAACTGCAAGAAATAGGTATAACAGAAGTAGACGGTATTTTATTTGATTTAGGTGTTTCATCCCCACAATTAGATACACCAGAGCGAGGCTTTAGTTATCATCATGATGCACCGTTAGATATGCGGATGGATCAAGATGCCCCATTAACAGCATATGATGTTGTAAATAGCTGGTCATATGAACAACTTGTAAGGATTTTCTTCCAATACGGTGAAGAGAAATTTTCAAAACAAATTGCAAGAAAAATTGAAGCTTATCGTGAGAATAAAGCTATTGAAACGACAGGAGAATTAGTAGAGCTAATTAAAGAAGGTATTCCGGCTCCTGCTCGTAGAACTGGTGGGCATCCTGCTAAGCGGGTGTTTCAGGCAATTCGTATAGCTGTAAATGATGAATTAAAAGTATTTGAAGAAGCATTGGAATCTGCTATTGAGATGGTTAAGCCAGGTGGAAGGGTTAGTGTTATAACATTCCATTCATTGGAAGATCGTATTTGTAAAACAACGTTTAAGCGAAATAGTACAACGCCACAATTGCCACCAGGATTACCGATTATTCCTGATGAATTTAAGCCGAAATTAAAGCTTATTACAAGAAAACCGATTTTACCTTCTGATATAGAGCTAGAAGAAAATAATCGTGCGCGTTCTGCGAAGTTGAGAATCGCTGAAAAACGATAAAAGGGAGAGAGAGGTATGACTAATTTAGCTGTAAAGTACAAACAACAAGCGCAAGAAGAGGTGCAAATTCAAACGCCCCCACAGCAGATGGCTAAGCCAAAGGTTAAAGCGAAAATTACAAGAATCGAAAAACTGTTGTATGTAGCGTTTATTGGCTTTTTATTGTATGCCTGTGTCGCGTTTATTGGAAATAAAGCAGGCCTTTATCAAGTTAATGTAGAAGCAGCGACGATAGAAGAAAAAATTGTACAGCAGCAAAAAGAAAATCAAGAATTACAAGCTGAAGTAGAGAAGTTAAGTCGCTATGAACGAATCGCTGAAGTGGCAAAAAAACATGGGCTAGAAATTAATGCGAATAATGTGAAAGGCCTCAAATAAGGCAATAGGTGTGAAGGAACGATGAAGAAGAATATGACTAAATTTCATACCAATAAGGGAGCAGGTTATTTTATGATATTTTTCCTCCTGCTCTTTTTGCTGTTATTAGCCCGATTTTTTTACATACAATCAACAGGAACAGTTCATAATCAGGATTTAGATGCACTTGCTAAACAAAAGCATAGTAAAACAGGAGTTCTTGAAGCGAACCGAGGAACCATTTATGATCAAAACGGTCATGTGTTAGCGCAAGACGCAAACTCTTACAAAATGGTAGCTGCACTAAAAGGTGCTAACTCAGTTGAGAATAAAGAAGATACTGCAAAGAAAATTGCAGGAGTACTTGGAAAAGGCGAAGAGGATATTTTAGCCACGTTAAATAAAGATAAAAGTCAAGTGGAATTTGGGAAGATAGGTAAGGGCTTGACGAAAGAAAAGAAAGAACAAATAGAAGCATTGAAATTGCCAGGGGTTTCTTTTATTACCGAAAATGCGAGAGTTTATCCAAATGGTGATTTCGCATCTTATGTTATAGGGCATGCGAAACCGAATGAAGATGGAATTGCAGTAGGTCAATTTGGATTAGAAAAAAGTTTGGATAAATATTTAGGAGCTTCAAATGGAGAGGTAGCTTATACAGGTGATCGTAGGGGGGTATCTCTTGACGGTGGGAAAGTGAATGTGAAGGCACCTAAAAATGGAGATAATGTATATTTGACAATGGATCAACGTATTCAAAGTTATTTAGAAGACGCGATGAAATCGGCGAGTCAACATTATGAGCCGGAAAGTTTAATTGGAATTGTGGCGGATCCAAAAACGGGGAAAATATTAGCAATGTCTAGTAAACCTAGTTATGATCCGAACATAGAGAATAATAAATACTTTTATAATGACGCAATTGCCAATGCATTTGAACCTGGATCAACAATGAAAATTTTCACGTTAGCGGCAGCTATTAATGAAGGTGTGTACAAAGGGCAAGATTATTATCAGTCCGGGACATATCAAGTCGGAAATAGGAAAATAAAAGACCATAACGGCGGTGCTGGTTGGGGCTCTATCACGTTTGATGAAGGGGTAGAGCGTTCTTCAAACGTAGCGTTTGCAATTTTAGGAGATCAAAAACTTGGTCCAGAACGTTTCCGAAAATATATTCATAGTTTTGGATTAGATGAAAAAACGAACATTGATTTATCAGGTGAAGGATCGAATACAATTTTATTTGATCAGCAAATACAACAGGTGACAACAGCTTTTGGACAAGGTTCCACTGTAACACCTATTCAGCTTGTACAAGCTGCAACGGCCATTGCAAATGATGGAAAAATGATGAAACCTTATGCAATTGATAAAATTGTAGATCCGATAACAGACAAAGTAAAATTAGAACATAAGCCAGAAGAAGTAGGAAAACCTGTTACAAAGGAAACAGCAGCGCAAGTAAGACAGTTATTAGAACGTGTTGTTACATCTCCGAAAGGTACAGGGACAGCTTATAAAATTGATGGATATTCAGTTGGTGGTAAAACAGGGACAGCGCAAATTCCGGATGGAAAAGGCGGCTATATGACAGGAAGACAGAATTATATATTCTCATTCTTAGGTATGGCACCAATGGACGACCCACAACTTGTTGTGTATGTAGCTGTTAAACAGCCGAAATTAAAAGATGATGAGAACGGCGCACAACCTTTAGCTGATATTTTTAAATATGTAACAAAAAATAGTTTAGAGTATTTAAAGATTAAGCCAAATGAAGTGAAAAATCCGAAAAAACATCTGAAAGAACAACAAACTACTGTTCCAGATGTAACTGGTAAAACGATGGCTGAAGCGGGGAAAGCGATTGATAAAGCAAAACTTCGTCCAATCGTACTAGGTGAAGGGAAAGTACAGCAACAAGTACCAAAAGCGACTGAACAAACATTAAAAGGCGACCGAGTCTTCTTGGTAGGAGATAAGCCTACAATGCCAAATATACAAGGATGGGCACTGCGTGATGTTATGAATTTAGCGAAGACATTACAGCTTAACTTGAAACCTTCTGGTACAGGATACGTAACAGAACAAAGTGTGGCGGAAGGAACATTATTACAACCTGGTACAGAATTAGGTGTCACACTCGTACCGCCACTCGAACCACAACAAGAAGCAGAAAAGCCGTAATGGTAAAAGAGAAGAAGTTCTAATTAAATAAGTACAAGCATATATTGGAACAAGCTAGGCGTAAGGGAGGCTTGTTCCGATATGCGTGTATCAAATGTAACAGTTAGAAAACGACTTATTTTTATACTTATATCAGGTATACTTATTTTCACTATTATCGATATTCGTCTTGGATATGTGCAATTTTTTCTTGGGAATATGTTAACGGATCGTGCGAAAGATTCATGGAGTCGTAATATTACTTTTGAACCCGAACGTGGGAAAATTTTAGACCGAAATGGTGTGGAACTTGCCACGAATAAAAGTGCTCCAACTGTCTTTGTTGTACCAAGGCAAATTGAAAAACCAGCAGAGACTGCAGAGAAGTTAGCTGCAGTATTAGGTGTGGAAAAAGATGAGATTTATAAAAGAATTACAAAAAAAGAATCGATTGTAAGGTTAGATAAAGGCGGAAGGAAAATATCACATGACAAAGCGAAAGAAGTACGAGGATTAAGTTTGAAGGGCGTGTATATCGCAGAGGATTCTATCCGGTACTATCCATTTGGAAACTTTTTATCACATGTATTAGGTTTTGCTGGTAGCGATAACCAAGGTCTTATGGGACTAGAAAAATATTATGATAAAGAGCTAAATGGAGACAAAGGTCATGTGCGTTTTTTTGCAGATGCGAAAGGGCAAAGGATGCCTAATGTTGGTGATGATTTCAAAAAACCAGAAGCCGGTTTAAATTTAGGATTAACAATCGATGCGCGTATTACAAGGATTATGGAAAGAGAAATGAATATTGCGGAGTCAACTTATAATCCAGACGGTATGATTGCAATTGCAATGAACCCTAAAAATGGTGAAATTTTAGGGATGTCTAGTCGGCCGAGTTTTGATCCAGCGGATTTTCAAAGTGTCTCTCCAGAAGTGTATAACAGAAATCTACCTGTGTGGAGTACGTATGAGCCTGGTTCAACATTTAAGATCATTACATTAGCTGCAGCATTGAATGAAAATTTAGTAGACTTAGAGAAGGATACGTTTTATGATGATGGAGCAGCTGAAGTCGGTGGAGCTAGATTGAAATGCTGGAAAGCAGGAGGTCATGGCAGTCAAACGTTTTTAGAAGTCGTTCAAAACTCATGTAACCCGGGATTTATTGAACTTGGTGATCGCCTTGGTAAAGACCGATTATTTAAATACATTCGTAATTTTGGTTTTGGACAGAAGACTGGGATTGACTTGCAAGGTGAAGGCAGTGGGATTTTATTTAATTTAGATAAAGTTGGTCCAGTAGAGCAAGCGACAACTTCATTCGGCCAAGGGGTTTCTGTTACACCAATTCAACAAGTAGCAGCTGTAGCGGCGGCTGTAAATGGTGGAACATTGTATCAGCCGTATATAGCTAAGGAGTTTATTGATCCGAAAAATAATCAAGTTGTTAGTAAAAAGACACCTGTTGAGAAAAGAAAAGTTATTTCCAAGGAAACTTCAGAAAAAGTTCGTTATGCATTAGAGAATGTTGTAGCGAAAGGTTCTGGTAAAGGTGCTTATATTGATGGATATCGTGTAGGTGGAAAAACGGGTACTGCTCAAAAGGTGAAAGATGGTAAATATTTAGAGAATAATTATATTGTATCTTTTATCGGATTTGCTCCAGCGGATGATCCAGAGATTGTTGTGTATGTTGCTGTTGATAATCCAAAAGGGGTTACACAGTTTGGTGGAGTGGTAGCAGCTCCAATTGTCGGGAATATCCTTCGAGATGCGCTTCCTGTTATGGGAGTGAAACCGAGAAAAGAACAAGTTGAAAAAGAATATAAATGGGGCGATACACCAACTGTGGAAGTTCCGAATTTAATTGGAATGAAAAAGAAAGATTTACAAACACAACTCGTCGATTTGCAGCTTGATATAAGTGGAGATGGAGAGAAAGTAATTAAGCAATCACCAGAAGCGGGAGCTAAAGTAAAAGAAGGCTCAAAAATTAGAATTTACTTCGGGAATTAAAGGTAACATAGTACGTTTTATGGTACAATTGGTGGAAGTGAGTTCTTTATAGAACAGTTACTTAACTTGAGACAATAAGTGTCTCAGTCATAAATAGGCCAGTAGCACTTACCTCCTTATATAGGAGGTAATGTGTTGCTTACTGAAAAAAAGATAAATAAACAATGTAGAGAGGGTTTAGTGAAATGAAGTTGCATACACTTTTATCATGTTTGCATGATTTTCCAGTTGTTCCAAAAGAAAATCCAGAAATCACATCTATAGAAGCTGATTCACGTAAAGTGAAAGAAGGAAGCTTATTTGTATGTATGAAAGGATATACGGTTGATAGCCATGATTTTGCTAAGCAAGCAGCGGCACAAGGAGCGGCTGCTATTGTTGCGGAAAGACCAATTGATGTTGACGTTCCAGTTGTACTTGTGAAAAATACTTTTCGTTCGTTAGCGGTTTTAGCTGATTATTTTTATGGTCAACCGACACACAAGTTACATTTAATCGGAATTACAGGTACAAATGGAAAGACAACAACATCGCATATTATGGATGAGATTATGCGAGCACATGGTCATAAAACAGGGCTAATTGGAACGATTAATATGAAAATCGGTGATGAAACATTTGAGGTGAAAAATACAACACCAGATGCACTAACACTTCAACAGACGTTTTCAAAAATGGTTGAACAAGGTGTGGACAGCACGGTAATGGAAGTTTCGTCACATGCGTTAGATCTTGGTCGTGTACACGGATGTGATTACGATGTAGCGGTGTTTACGAACTTAACACAAGATCATTTAGACTATCATAAAACGATGGAAGAATATAAACATGCAAAAGGGTTACTATTTGCACAGCTTGGCAATAGTTATAATCATAATCGTGAAAAGTACGCTGTGCTGAATAGCGATGATAATGTAACAGAAGAGTATATGAGAAGTACTGCAGCAACTGTTGTAACATATGGTATTGATACAACAAGTGACATTATGGCAAAAAATATCGTTATGACGAGTGGCGGAACTACATTTACCCTTGTCACACCGTATGAAAGTGTAAATGTTACGATGAAATTAATAGGTAAATTTAATGTATATAACGTACTTGCAGCAACAGCAGCAGGACTTGTTTCGGGTGTGAAATTAGAAACAATCATTGCTGTTATAAAGGAACTAGCTGGGGTTCCAGGGCGTTTTGAAGTTGTTGATGGAGGACAAAATTATACAGTTATTGTTGATTACGCACATACGCCGGATAGTTTAGAAAATGTATTAAAAACTGCAAAACAATTTGCAAAAGGTGATGTGTATTGTATCGTTGGTTGTGGTGGCGATAGGGACCGAACGAAGAGACCGATAATGGCAAGTGTTGCAACAAAATATGCAACTCATGCAATTTACACATCAGATAATCCAAGAAGTGAAGATCCAGCGGCTATTTTAGATGATATGGTACATGGTGCAAGTGGAAATAATTATGAAGTGATTATTGATAGAAAAGAAGCGATACACCATGCAATCACTAAAGTAAAAGCAGATGATATCATTATTATTGCTGGTAAGGGTCATGAAACGTATCAAATTATTGGTAAAGAAGTTCATCATTTTGATGATCGAGAAGTTGCGAAAGAAGCAATTACAGGGCGTTTAAACAACGAAGAGTAACAACGTGAGAGGAGGACTACATGTGCTTGAGCAAGGTTTATTAGTAACGGCTGGGGTAGCATTCTTAATTTCTGTTGCCCTTTCGCCATTGTTTATTCCATTTTTAAGAAAATTAAAGTTCGGACAGAGTATTCGTGATGAGGGACCAAAGTCACATCAAAAAAAATCAGGGACACCGACAATGGGTGGTATCGTCATATACGTATCTATGATGGTAACTTCACTTATTATGGCGATTAAGTTTAATTATTTAGGTGCAGAGGTTTCGTTATTACTATTAGTGACGTTTGGTTACGGATTAATCGGATTTTTAGATGACTACATAAAGGTAGTTAAGAAGAGAAATCTTGGTTTAACATCAAAACAAAAATTAGTAGGGCAGCTTGTTATTGCTATTGCATTCTTTTTAATTGGAAAAGGGCAAGCGTTCCACACATACATCATGATTCCGGGAACGGATGTTAAGTTTGAATTAGGTTGGGCGTATTTTGTACTTGTACTATTTATGCTTATTGGTGGATCAAATGCAGTTAACTTAACTGACGGTTTAGATGGTTTATTATCAGGAACAGCTGCTATTGCATTTGGAGCATTTAGTATTATTGCTGTGGCACAAGAGCAATTTGGAGTAGCGATATTCTGTATGGCAGTGGTAGGAGCTGTACTTGGATTTTTAGTATTCAATGCGAATCCAGCAAAAGTGTTTATGGGAGATACAGGTTCATTAGCTTTAGGTGGAGCCATTGCAGCTGTAGCGATTTTATTAAAACAAGAATTGCTACTTGTAATTATTGGCGGAGTATTCGTCATGGAAACTTTATCGGTTATTATTCAGGTCATTTCATTTAAAACAACAGGAAAACGTGTCTTTAAAATGAGTCCATTACACCATCATTATGAATTATGTGGTTGGTCAGAGTGGCGTGTTGTTGTGACGTTTTGGTCTGCAGGATTTTTATTAGCTGTGTTAGGAATTTATATCGGGGTGTGGATGTAATTGAAAACTGTAACTGAATTTCAAAATAAGAATATTCTTGTATTAGGCATTGCAAAAAGTGGTTATGCAGCAGCTACATTGTTACAAAAGTTAGGGGCGAATGTCATTGTAAATGACGGAAAGCCTTTAGCAGACAATGTACTTGCTGCAGAATTACAAGCAAAAGGAATGGACGTTGTATGCGGTGGCCATCCTTTAGAATTATTAGAGAGAAATATTTCTCTTGTCGTTAAAAATCCAGGAATCCCGTATTCTAATCCAATATTAGTTGCTGCGAAAGAAAAGCAAATTCCAATTGTTACGGAAGTTGAATTAGCATATCGTATTTCAAAAGCGCCATTTGTTGGAATTACAGGATCTAATGGTAAAACGACGACAACAATGCTGACATTTGAAATGTTAAAAGAAGGACAAAAGCATCCTGTTATTGCAGGGAATATAGGAACTGTAGCTTGTGAAGTAGCACAGGATGCAAAAGAAAATGAAGTTGTAGTTACAGAACTTTCATCGTTCCAATTGATGGGAGTAGAATCGTTCCAGCCTAAAATTGCAGCGTTCTTAAACTTATTTGAAGCCCACTTAGATTATCATGGGACGAAGAAGGAATATGGTTTAGCAAAAGCAAATGTTTTTAAAAACCAAACAGAAAACGATTATAGTGTAATAAACGCGGATGATGCAGATGTGATGGCTTTATCTGCGGATACTAAAGGTCAAAAAATCTTGTTTTCGACAACGAAAGAAATTGAAGATGGCGCGTGTATAAAAGATAACGCTCTTTATTTCAAAGGTGAAAAAGTTGTTGAAGTAAGCGATATCGTTTTACCTGGTCAACATAATCTAGAAAATATTTTAGCTGCGATGAGTATTGCGAAATTATTAGGTACTTCTAATGAAGCAATTACGGTCGTGTTAAAACGTTTTACGGGTGTAAAACATCGTTTAGAATATGTAACAACGATTAACAACCGTAAGTTTTATAATGACTCAAAAGCAACGAATATGTTAGCGACTGAGAAAGCACTATCTGCGTTTACACAACCGATTGTGTTACTAGCAGGTGGGCTTGACCGCGGAAATGAATTCGATGATTTAATTCCGTATTTCAAAAATGTAAAAGCGATTGTAACATTTGGACAAACAGCTCCCAAACTAGTAAGAGCGGCAGAAAAAGCGGGATTAGATATAATTGAAAGTGTCGATACTTTAGATGAAGCAGTGGTGAAAGCTTATGCTCATTCTAAAGAAGGTGATGTTGTTCTTCTTTCTCCAGCGTGTGCAAGCTGGGATCAATTTAAAACATTTGAAGAAAGAGGAGACATTTTTATACAAGCTGTGCATAAACTTATATAAAGTAAATCAAAACATCAGTAGGCTAACACCTACTGATGTTTTGTTACATAGGGCAAAAGGTTCTGCCTAAAGAGGTGGTGTTTGTGGGTAATGAAGAAAACGCCTGATTTTATGCTCATCATCGTAACACTTTCATTGTTGACAATCGGAATGATTATGGTTTATAGTGCGAGTGCAGTTTGGGCCTCTTATAAAATGGGGGACTCATTCTTTTTTGCAAAAAGACAATTACTGTTTGCGGGTCTTGGTGTAGTAGCTATGTTTTTTATTATGAAAATTGATTATTGGGTGTGGCGTACGTATTCAAAAGTAATTTTGCTAGTTTGTTTCATTCTTCTTATTCTCGTTCTTATTCCTGGAGTAGGTCTTGTTCGAGGAGGAGCACGAAGTTGGATTGGGATCGGAGCATTTTCGATTCAACCATCAGAATTTATGAAGTTTGCGATGATTATTTTCTTGGCAAAGTTTTTAGCGGAACGGCAAAAATTGATCACATCTTTTAAACGTGGTTTATTACCTGCTCTTAGTTTTGTGTTTCTTGCTTTTGGGATGATTATGTTACAGCCAGACCTTGGGACAGGAACGGTAATGGTTGGGACATGTATCATTATGATATTTATTTCGGGAGCGAGGGTCTTTCACTTTGCGATGTTTGGTTTGATTGGTGTAGCGGGATTTGTAGGATTAATTGCATCAGCGCCGTATCGAATGAAACGCATTACATCATATTTAGATCCGTGGTCAGATCCGCTTGGAAGTGGATTTCAAATTATCCAATCATTACTCGCAATTGGACCTGGTGGATTATTTGGGCTTGGACTTGGACAAAGTAGACAAAAATTTCTTTATTTACCTGAACCACAAACTGACTTTATATTTGCGATCTTATCCGAGGAATTAGGTTTTATTGGTGGTTCATTTGTGTTATTATTATTTAGTCTATTATTATGGCGCGGGATTCGTATCGCATTAGGAGCGCCAGATTTATATGGTACGTTTTTAGCAGTAGGTATTGTGGCGATGATTGCGATTCAAGTAATGATTAATGTTGGTGTTGTAACAGGACTGATGCCTGTTACGGGTATTACCTTGCCGTTTTTAAGTTATGGTGGATCAAGTTTGACATTAATGTTAATGGCAGTAGGTGTATTATTAAATATAAGTCGCCATTCTCGCTACTAAACCCTGTTTATAAGACAGGGTTTTTCGTATGTGTGTAAAAATGCAATATGTATATAGAAATAAATATAATGGAAATAAGAAAAGAGAAGCGGAGGAGTTAGTAGTGCGTGTATTAGTTAGTGGTGGGGGTACTGGTGGTCATATTTATCCAGCTCTTGCTTTAATTAGAGAAATAAAAAAGTTAAATCCAGAAGCAAGATTTTTATATATTGGTACGGAAAATGGACTAGAGAGTACAATCGTCCCAAAAGCAGGTATACCATTTCAGTCTATTGTTATAAGTGGATTTAAACGAAAAATATCATTAGATAATGTGAAAACAGTAATGCGTTTTCTAAAAGGTGTACAGGATAGTAAACGATATATTCGTCGTTTTAATCCGGATATAGTAATTGGAACGGGTGGATATGTATGTGGACCAGTTGTATACGCTGCAGCCAAATTAGGTATTCCAACTATTGTACATGAACAAAATAGTGTACCAGGTGTAACGAACAAATTTTTAAGTCGTTATGTTGATAAAGTTGCTGTTTGTTTTGAAGCAGCTACAGAGCATTTTCCAGAGTCAAAAGTGGTAATGACAGGTAATCCGCGAGCATCAGAGGTAATGGATCAAAATGGAATGAAAGGGAAACGTTCAGTTGGGCTTTCTCTTCCTAAAAAGTCTGTACTTATATTTGGTGGAAGTCGTGGAGCTAGACCGATTAACGATGCCTTCGTTGAAGCAATTGAACAGTTTGGGAACAAAAGCTACGAAATACTATATGTAACAGGTGAAGTACATTATGACAAAGTGATGGAAGCCGTGAAGCAAAAAGGGAACCCGAACAATGTTATTATTAAGCCGTTCATTCATAATATGCCAGAGGTACTAACTGGTGTAGACCTTGTTGTTTCAAGGGCTGGGGCAACAACACTTGCAGAATTAACAGCGTTAGGAAAACCAAGTGTGTTAATACCGAGTCCGTACGTAACAAATAATCATCAGGAAAAGAATGCACGTTCAGTTGTTGATAAAGGAGCGGCAAAAATGTTACTTGAAAAAGATTTAACAGCTGAAACGCTTATTCGTGATATTGATGAGATTTTATTGGATGCACAAACATTACAAAATATGAAGCTAGCTGCTAAGCAACTAGGTATTCCAGATGCAGCAAATAAGCTGTATGAAGTAATGAATAAGCTTGTAAAAAAATAAAGTGAGGCTTTAATCGGTGGGGAGTGATTCTTTCTCGTTGATTATTACCTTTCACTAATCGGATGTTTACTGGCATCCCGATTCTCGCCTAACTTCTTTGTTACCGCCGAATTTTGATTTGGGAGCTGTACTGCCCGTAAATAGAGGGATAACGTTAGGTGAAGGCCCTGCATATTATTGTCATAAGGAGACTTAATATGGGGGAGATTGTCTATGGAACAATTAGTAAATGAGCTTATAGAAGCAGACGTTGGTCGTGTTTTAGTTAACGAGTCGTTAGCACGTTATACAACTATGAAAATAGGTGGACCAGCGGATATTTTAATTGTGCCAAAGCATGTAGCCGGTATTGAAAAAACATTACAGTTAGTAAAGCAATACAAAACGAAGTGGACTGTAATTGGGCGCGGTTCAAACCTTCTTGTATCTGATCAAGGCATAGAAGGTGTTGTTATTCGTTTAGGAGAAGGATTAGATCACTTAGAGGTCGAAAAACATAAGGTAAGAGTTGGTAGTGGATATCCTCTTATTAAATTGTCAACTTTACTTAGTCGTCAAGGGTTAGCTGGATTGGAGTTTGCAAGCGGTATTCCAGGAAGTGTCGGTGGTGCAGTATATATGAATGCAGGTGCACATAAATCGGATATATCGAGTGTATTATCGAAGGCTCTCATTCTGTTTGAAGACGGTACAATTGACTGGTTAATGAATAAAGAACTGGAGTTTTCTTATCGGGCATCTGTATTGCAAACGAAACGTCCTGGTATTGTTTTAGAGGCGGAGTTTCAATTACAGGCGGGAAAACGTGAAGAAATTGTACGTAGCATGCAAAATAATAAAGATTACCGCCGTGAAACGCAACCATGGAATCACCCGTGTGCAGGAAGTGTATTTCGGAATCCAATCCCACATTTTGCAGGAGATTTAGTAGAAAAAGCAGGGCTTCGTGGTTATAGGATTGGTGGAGCTCAAATTTCTGAAATGCATGGCAATTTTATTGTTAATACCGGGGGAGCTTCAGCGCAAGATGTATTGTCCTTAATTGAATTAATAAAACATACAATTAAGGATAAATTTGATGTAGATATGCATACAGAAGTAGAAATCATTGGAAGATAACGGTTATTCGTTCCGCTCATTATCATTTATGTTATAATAAGAAGATAAGAACGGCATGAGGAACATGCCGTTCTTTATGTTACATAGGGGGATCGTACATGAATAATAGTAAAGTGATTAAACTACAAGATCGTGTACCAAAATTGAAAAATCAAAAGAAAAAAAACAAAAAAAATGTTAATCATCGATTGATTTTATACATATCAATTTTATTTTTATTAGTGCTCTTTTTAATTTATTTTCGGTCTCCGCTTAGTAATATAAAAAAGATTAGTGTGTTTGGAAATCACTATATGACGGATGAGCAAGTAATGAAGGATTCAGGCGTGACATATGATACAAGTTATTTCCGAGTGACAGCACATAAAGCTGAAGAAAACTTAACGAAGCGAAAAGAAATTAAAGCAGTAAATGTAAAAAAACGTTTTCCAAACAAGATTGATATTCATATCGAAGAATATTTAACGATTGGCTATATAAATAAAGAGGGAAAATTACAACCGTTATTAGAAAATGGAAAAACGCTTGATGTACTACCTAATGGAAAACTTCCTGTTGCAGCACCGATTTTCGAACCTTTTAAAGAAGAGAAAATGAAGGAGTTAATCGCTGAACTAGAAAAATTAACACCAGCTATTTTAAAATCTATTTCGGAGATTCGCTATTCACCAACGAATGCGAATGAAGATCATCTTACTTTATATATGAATGAAGGTTATGAAGTGAGCACTACGATTCAAAATTTTGCAAAACGTATGGAAGCCTATCCGCTTATTTTAAAAACAATTGAGCCAGGTAAGAAGGTATTAATTGACTTAGAAGTAGGTGCATATACGAAAGAATTAGGTGCGGAAGAAAAAAAAGAATAGAATGGTAGTTTTCGTTGATTATAGCAGAAAAAACGAAACGAATGTTCTATTATATGTATACGAATTTAGAAGAATGGTTCATTTGATGAAAAATATGTAAAAATTCTTAGATTCATACTAGTATTGGTACAAGTTTCACTTTTCTATGAGTACATCTTAGTGTAGACTTATACTTGGCGGTAAACTTTACACTCGAAATAGAATTATTTCAAGATAAGCAGTTATTCATAGTTTACTGCGATATTCTTAATTGAATGCTAAATAAAAATAAGAAAAATATAGGGTTAAAAAAGGGAAACGTATAAAGACGTTGAATATTTTTCTTATAAATAGTAAAGTTACGATTGTTGTTCCATATATTGAGTTGTATGGTATAAATAAAGAAGGAGGTGCCAAAGAATGAACAGCAATGAAATATATGTTAGTCTTGACATCGGTACATCCAATGTTAAAGTCATCATTGGTGAAATGGTTAATGACAGCTTAAACATTATTGGTGTTGGAAATGTAAAATCAAATGGTTTAAAGAAGGGATCGATAGTTGATATAGACGAGACTGTTCGATCAATTAAAAAAGCAATTGAACAAGCTGAGCGCATGGTGGGAATCCACATTGAGCAAGTTGTAGTAGGTGTCAATGCAAACCAGGTACAGCTACTTCCTTGTCACGGAGTAGTCGCTGTTTCAAATGAAGATCGTGAAATCGGGAATGAAGATGTCTTACGCGTTCTAGATGCAGCACAAGTTGTGTCAATTGCTCCAGAACGTGAGTTTATTGATGTGGTACCTCGACAGTTCATCGTAGACGGTCTTGACGAGATTAACGATCCACGCGGGATGATCGGTGTAAGATTAGAAATGGAAGGTACACTTATTACAGGCTCGAGAACTTTACTACATAACCTACTTCGTTGTGTAGAAAAAGCAGGTCTTGAAATTGTTGATATTTGTCTTCAACCTTTAGCGGCTGCAACAGTTGCTATATCTTCAGATGAAAAAAATAGAGGAGTAGCCCTTGTTGATATGGGGGGAGGATCTACAACTTTATCTATTTTTAAAGATGGAGAGTTACAAGCGACGAGCGTATTACCATTAGGTGGAGACCATATAACGAAGGATATTGCGATTGGGTTGAAAACTTCAACAGAAAATGCAGATCAAATTAAGTTGAAATATGGACATGCTTTTTATGATACAGCATCTGAAGAAGAGATGTTTACGGTTCCTATTATGGGAAGTGATCAAACAGAACAATATTCTCAGTTGGAATTATCGGATATAATAGAGGCTCGTGTAGAGGAAATTTTAATGTTTGTTCAAGATGAAGTGCGTAAGTTAGGAGTAAAGCAAGTGGCTTCTGGTTATGTACTAACTGGTGGAATTGCTTCTATGCCAGGTGTTCTTGACCTTGCATATGATATTTTACATGAAAATGTTCGTGTAGCAACTCCTGATTATATTGGTGTGCGTGAGCCCCAATATACAAGTGGAGTTGGATTAATTAAACATTCTTATCAAAAAGCTAAATTACGTGGGAAAAATGTGCAGGAAAAGCAAGAGCATTTTGAACCAGTACCAGCACCAGCACCAACGCCGGTACAACAGCAACCTGCAAAACAAAAAACTCGTAATCAAAACAATAATAATCAAAATGATGACCGCATGATGTCAAAAGTAAAACGTGTATTCCGTTATTTATGGGATTAAAATTGGACACGAAAAATGAGGTTCTAGGGGGATTTCGACATGTTAGAGTTTGATACTACTCAAGATCAATTAGCGAATATAAAAGTTATCGGTGTCGGCGGTGGCGGAAACAATGCTGTAAACCGTATGATTGAACACGGTGTACAAGGTGTAGACTTTATCGCTGTGAACACTGATGCACAAGCATTAAATCTATCAAAAGCTGAAACGAAAATGCAAATTGGTGGAAAATTAACGCGTGGACTTGGTGCAGGCGCAAACCCTGAAGTAGGGAAAAAAGCTGCAGAAGAAAGTAAAGAACAGATCCAAGAAGCACTTCGTGGTGCGGATATGGTCTTCGTAACTGCCGGTATGGGCGGTGGAACTGGAACTGGTGCAGCTCCAGTTGTTGCTCAAGTTGCAAAAGAATTAGGTGCTTTAACAGTTGGTGTTGTAACACGTCCATTTACTTTTGAAGGACGTAAGCGTGCGACGCAAGCAGCATCTGGTATTGCAGCATTTAAAGAAAATGTAGATACTCTTATTGTAATTCCAAACGATCGCTTATTAGAGATTGTTGATAAAAATACGCCAATGTTAGAAGCATTCCGTGAAGCTGATAACGTATTACGTCAAGGTGTTCAAGGTATTTCGGATTTAATTGCAACGCCAGGTTTAATTAACTTAGACTTTGCAGACGTAAAGACAATTATGTCTAATAGAGGTTCTGCTTTAATGGGTATTGGTTCTGGTAACGGGGAAAATCGTGCTGCAGAAGCTGCGAAAAAAGCGATTTCTAGTCCATTACTAGAAACATCTATTGATGGAGCTCAAGGTGTTATCATGAACATTACGGGTGGCGCTAACTTAAGCTTATATGAAGTACAAGAAGCGGCAGATATCGTAGCTTCAGCTTCAGATCCAGAAGTAAATATGATCTTCGGTTCTGTTATTAACGAAGGATTAAAAGATGATATCGTTGTAACTGTAATTGCAACTGGTTTTGATGATAGCATTGCAACTCAGCCACCAAAACCAATTATTCGTCCGAATGCGAACCACACGCAACAACAGCAACAACCAGTAGCTCAACCTTCAAAACAACGTGAAGTAAAGCGTGAAATGAAGCGTGAAGAGCCAGTTGTACATGAGCGTCATTCAGATTCAGATGATATCGATATTCCAGCATTTTTACGTAACCGTCGTAGACGATAAAAAAAGGAGCTTTCATGCTCCTTTTTTGTTTTTTAAATGGAAAAGACCTGCTAAGCAGGTCTTTTTTTATTTCGTATATTTCAATATATTTTGTTGGTGAAAATAAGAGTATATCATTCTATGAATTTGTACTTTTATTTTTTACCGACAGATTATGTCTAGAAATCACAAAATAACAAAAAAACACCTCCGCAAATTGACACACTTTCCTATTGGATATGCATTATACTAGTCTCAACTTGAAAAAAGAGGTGAATTGTTTGGTTGTTTACGCCGACGTTGTTTGGTTGTTAAACGCCTGCATTGATTTTCTTTTGCTTTTATTAACAGCTACCGTGTTAAAAAAGAAGATCAAAAGATGGAGGCTTGTGTTAGGGGCATTTATAGGTTCAACTATTGTTATTTTTGCCTTTACTCCTTTTGCTTCTATGATGACACATCCAATTATGAAACTACTGTACTCGTTACTTATTGTGTATACAGCATTTGGGTTTACAACATTTAGAAATTATGCACAAACTGTTTTTACTTTTTACTTTGTAACCTTTATGGTTGGCGGAGGATTAATTGGAACTCATTTCTTTTTGCAAACGAATGAAATGGTAAATGGATTGGTTCAATCTCAGTCAATTTCTTACGGCGATCCAATTAGTTGGTTATTTGTTATTTTTGGTTTTCCGGTAATTTATTATTTTTCTAAAAAGCGTATTGAAAGCGTAGAGGTCACGAAAATACACTATGACCAAATTGTGAAAGTAAAAATTCAATTAGCGGAAGAAGAACTAGAACTGGCAGGTCTTATTGACAGTGGGAACCAACTTTACGACCCATTAACAAAAACACCCGTTATGATTATGCATGTTTCATCATTAGAACATTGCTTACCATCTTGGTTAACAGAACAAATTTATTCCAAAACAGAAATTCCTCAAATACCAGAAAATGATTCTGGTTGGGCGACAAAATTACGTTTAATTCCTTTCCGTGCAGTAGGAGTAGAAAGTCAATTTTTGTGGGCAATTAAGCCTGACAGTGTGCAAGTTGATCATGAAGGTAGTTCTATTGTTGTAAACAAAGTATTAATTGGATTAAATACACAACAACTGTCTACTAATGGGGAGTATCAATGTATTGTGCATCCAAAAATGTTGATTTCACAAAAAATGGTGATCGCTTAATAATGAGAGGCGGGATAATATGATGAAATTAAAATTTTATTTAGTATACCTTTGGTATAAAGTATTGCTGAAATTAGGAATTAAGACCGATGAAATTTATTATATTGGTGGAAGTGAAGCGTTGCCACCACCGTTAACGAAAGAAGAAGAGGAAGTTCTTTTGAATAAATTGCCAAAAGGAGATCAGGCAGCAAGGTCATTACTTATTGAACGCAACTTAAGGCTCGTTGTATATATAGCAAGAAAGTTTGAAAATACAGGGATAAATATTGAAGATTTAATTAGTATAGGAACAATCGGCCTTATTAAAGCGGTAAATACATTTAATCCAGAAAAGAAAATAAAATTAGCAACATATGCATCGCGTTGTATAGAAAATGAAATTTTAATGCATTTACGTCGGAATAACAAAAATCGTTCGGAAGTTTCTTTTGATGAACCGCTAAACATTGATTGGGATGGGAATGAACTATTGTTGTCTGACGTGTTAGGTACAGATGATGATATTATTACAAAAGATTTAGAAGCTACTGTAGATCGTCACCTTTTAATGAAAGCATTACACCAATTAAGTGATCGTGAAAAACAAATTATGGAACTTCGGTTTGGGCTTGCTGGAGGAGAGGAAAAGACGCAAAAAGATGTGGCGGATATGCTTGGGATTTCACAGTCATACATTTCGCGTTTAGAAAAAAGAATTATAAAAAGATTACGAAAAGAATTTAATAAAATGGTGTGAAGAATAAGACCAGCCGTTATGTAGGCTGGTCTTATTCTATTTAGTTGTATTAGGAAATATAATTTAAATGAAAAATCGTGAAAAAACCATATGCATAAAATCCCCTTCAAAGGAAATACTTTACACTGTACAGCAACTCCCGATAGGAGGGAACACTTTGACGAGAAACAAAGTAGAAATTTGCGGTGTTGATACAGCTAAACTTCCAGTATTAAAAAATGAAGAGATGCGTAAATTATTTCGTGAAATGCAAAGTGGAGAGATAAGCGCAAGAGAAAAATTAGTGAATGGAAACTTACGTCTTGTACTGAGCGTCATCCAAAGATTTAATAACAGAGGAGAATATGTTGACGATTTATTCCAAGTTGGTTGCATCGGACTTATGAAATCAATTGATAATTTTGATTTAGGCCAAAATGTAAAATTTTCAACGTATGCTGTGCCGATGATTATTGGGGAAATACGCAGATATTTGCGTGATAATAATCCGATTCGCGTATCGCGCTCATTGCGAGATATTGCGTATAAAGCTTTGCAAGTAAGAGAGAAGTTAATTGCAGAAAATTCAAAAGAACCAACAGCAATGGATATTGCAAAAGTGCTAGAAGTAACTCATGAAGAGATAGTATTTGCTTTAGATGCAATTCAAGATCCAGTTTCATTATTTGAACCGATTTATAATGATGGAGGAGATCCTATCTTTGTTATGGATCAGTTAAGTGATGAAAAACAAAAGGACGAGCAGTGGGTTGAAGAACTAGCATTGAAAGAAGGAATGAAGCGTTTAAATGATCGAGAGAAAATGATTATTAGAAAACGTTTCTTCCAAGGAAAGACACAGATGGAAGTTGCAGAAGAAATTGGGATTTCCCAAGCTCAAGTATCACGTTTAGAGAAGTCAGCCATTAAACAAATGAATAAAACGATTCAAGGATAAGGTCTCACCAATTATGGTGAGACCTTTTTATATGTAATATGGTTTGTGCTCATAGTAGGGGATTAGTGTTCATAGTAGGGGATTAGTGTTCATATAATGAAACTAGCATGGTGTTTCGTATAGGTGGCTTCCTGTAAATATGAGAAACAGCTTCCAATTCGTCATATAAGGGAGAGGGTAAAAATGGTGATACGAATTTCAGAGTTACAGATGAAGGATGTTATAAATATTTCAGATGGAAAAAGGATTGGGAATATTGGAGATATTGAAATTGATATGAACACAGGGCAAGTTTGTTCTGTTATTATTTCCAAACAGACACGTATGCTAGGTATTTTTGGAAAAGATGTTGAGATTGTAATTCCTTGGAAGGAAATTGTGAAAATTGGGGAGGATGTCATACTTGTAAGAGTAGATCCTGTTAATACTGTAACAGAATCAATACAAACACCGACAATTTCATAAAGAATATTACAAATTCCTCTTTTTTTTCTGTTAGGATTATGAAAAAATAAAAGTATGGTAAAATAGACAGGAAGTACCATGCTTTTTTCTGTTATTTTAATTAAAAGGAGCCGCTTTATTATGAGAGAACCATTTAAATATGTGGACGGTATACTGTATTTACAAGCGTGGAAAGAACTTGGAAACATTACTGCTGGATTTACGACAAAAGATGGTGGGATAAGTACGGGCTCCTTTCATGCGATGAATTTAGGATTACATGTGAATGATATCGTGGAGAACGTTCATGAAAACAGACGCATTTTAGCAAATAAGTTACAAAAACCATTAGAAAACTGGATTTGCTCTGAACAAGTTCATGATCATCATGTTGAAAAAGTAGGGCAACAGGAAAAAGGAAGTGGCGTTTATTCATATGAGGACGGCATTTCAAAAACAGATGGCATTTATACGAGTAATGAAGATGTTCTGTTAACGTCTTGTTACGCGGATTGTGTTCCGCTCTATTTTTATGCACCATCACATGGTATGATAGGACTTGCGCATGCTGGATGGAAAGGCACTGTACAAGAGATTGCAAAGGAAATGATTCAAAAGTGGAATGCAGAAGGTATTTCAAGTGATGAAATTCATGTTGCAATTGGACCGTCGATTGGATCTTGTTGTTATGTTGTGGATGATCGTGTATTAACAGCAGCACAGAAAGTAATTAACGGTGCTGTTCCTCATCAAAAAATTTCTGACGGGCAGTACGCAATTAATTTAAAAGAAATTAATCGTATATTATGTGTACAAGCAGGCATAAAAGAAGAGCATATTGTAATGTCATCTCTTTGTACAAGCTGTGAAGAACAACTATTTTTCTCTCATCGTCGTGATCAAGGTAAGACAGGAAGAATGTTGAGTTTCATAGGTTTTAAGGAGGAAGGAAGCAAGTGACAGTACAAGAAAATTTAGTAATTGTAAACGAAGCTATTAAAGAATCTTGCGTTCGAGCTGGACGTTCGTTGCAAGATATTAAACTTGTTGCAGTGACAAAAACTGTAGGGATTGAAAAAACAAACGAAGTAATTGAAACTGGAATTATCGATTTAGGTGAAAATAGAAATGAAGGTTTCTTACAGAAATATGAGCATTTCGGTTCAAAAGTTAATTGGCACTTTATTGGCTCATTACAAACGAGAAAAGTAAAAGAAATCATTAATGAAATTGATTATTTACATTCGTTAGATCGTCTTTCCCTGGCGAAAGAAATTCAGAAACGTGCTGATAAGAAAGTGAAATGCTTTATTCAAGTGAAAACCTCATCTGAAGAATCGAAGCAAGGATTAGCAATAGAAGAGGTTGTTTCTTTTATTCAAAGTTTGCAAGAATTCGATAAAATTGAAGTGGTTGGACTAATGACGATGGCTCCATTTACAGAAGAAGAGGAAGAAATCAGACGCTGTTTTAAGGAATTACGTATGTTGCAAACAAAGGTGCAGGAGCTAGAGTTATTACATGCGCCATGTAAAGAATTATCAATGGGAATGTCCAACGATTACACGATTGCAATTGAAGAAGGGGCTACATATATTCGTTTGGGAACGATTTTAGTAGGAAAAGCGTAAAAGGAAGGAGAATCTTATTATGAGTTGGTCAAAAGTAAAATACTTCTTTTTTGATACACCGGAAGAAAAAGAAGCAGCTCAATATGGTTATGAAAAGGAGCAAACAGACATGAAAAAGCAGCAAGATCCACCAGAACAACAAGATGTTACGTTTCCAAAAGCGCAACCGAAGCAAAATGTTGTGAGTATTGAAACAGCAAAACAATCTTCAAAAGTTGTTTTATTAGAACCGCGCACATATTCGGAAGCACAAGGGATTGCGGACCACTTAAAAGGTAGACGAGCTGTTGTAATTAATTTGCAGAGAATGTCTACTGATCAAGCGGTACGTATCGTTGACTTTTTAAGTGGTACTGTATACGCTATAGGCGGGGACATTCAAAAAATAGGACCGAAAACATTTATGTGTACACCTGAAAATGTTGATATTGTTGGTGCAATTTCAGAGTTATTCGGTGAAGAAGAAGAAACAAATATAAAGAGGTGGTAATACGCCATGACAACAGTTTTAATGGTGTTAAGTTCTGCTATCGAGATTTACTCGTGGGCACTGATTATTTACATTCTCCTATCATGGTTTCCTGGTGCAAAGGAATCATCTTTTGGAGAGTTCTTGGCGCGAATTTGTGAACCGTATTTAGAACCATTCCGCAGATTTATTCCGCCGCTTGGTATGATTGATATTTCTCCACTCGTTGCGATTTTTGCGTTAAAACTTGCTAAAAGTGGTTTGTTCAGTTTGTTCAGCTATTTCTTATAGTAAGAGGTTAAATACATGAGCATTTACGAACATTTTAGGCCTGATGAAGAGGTCTTTGTAGATAAAGTGCTGGAGTGGAAGCGAACAGCGGAGTACCATCAAGTGAAATTAACAGATTTCCTTGATCCAAGACAGCAACAAATTGTTTCTATGGTAATTGGACAAGGAGATGTCGCTGTACAATTTGGTGGTGCAACGCCTAATGCAGAGCGTAAAAGAGCACTCATTTATCCAGACTATCTAGAATTAAATGAAGAAGAATTTCAAGTAGAAGTATTAGAAATTGACTATCCTTCCAAGTTTTATACGCTAGAACATAGGCAAATATTAGGTACATTTATGTCTCTTGGTTTAACGAGAGAAAAATGTGGTGATATTTTGCTGCAAGAAAATCGTGCCCAAATTGTAGTTGCGAAAGAAATCGTATCGTACATTGAGATGAACTTACAAGCAATAGGAAAAGTAAAAGTCTCCTTATCAGCAGTACAAGGAGAACAAATTCTACAAATACATGAAACGTGGGGGGAGAAATCTGGAACGGTTTCTTCACTTCGTTTAGATGTTATGTTAGCTGAAATGTTACATTTATCTAGACAGAAAGTACAACCTTTCATAAAAAATGGTTTAGTAAAAGTCAATTGGAAAACAGTGGAGCAAACTTCTTATGAATGTTATCCAGGAGACGTTTTTTCTGTTAGAGGATATGGCCGAAGTAAATTATTTTCTGTAGAAGGTAGAACAAAACGCGACAAATGGAGAATTTTGTATGGTATACTAAAATGATTGGTTTTTTAGAAGGAAATCCTCCTATTTTGTCGAAGAAAAGATATAATTGAAAGAGGAAATTTAGATAACTACTTGGAGGTGGCGTTGTGCCGTTAACACCATTAGATATTCATAACAAAGAATTTGGTCGCGGATTCCGTGGCTATGATGAAGATCAAGTAAATGAGTTTCTTGATCAAATTATCAAAGATTATGAATTGGTCATTCGTGAGAAAAAAGCTTTAGAAGAAAAAGTTGCGCAGTTAGAAGGGAAGTTAGATCATTTCTCTAATATTGAAGATACGTTAAACAAATCTATCGTTGTTGCGCAAGAAGCAGCGGAAGAAGTAAAACGTAATGCGCAAAAAGAAGCGAAATTAATTGTGCGTGAAGCTGAAAAGAATGCTGATCGTATTATTAACGAAGCATTAGTAAAATCAAGAAAAGTTGCTTTTGATATTGAAGAGCTAAAGAAACAAGCGAAAGTATTCCGAACTCGTTTCCGTATGTTATTAGAAACACAGCTTGAAATGTTAAACAACGATGATTGGGATAAACTAATTGAGTTAGAAGACGAAGTAGATGAACTGTTGAAAAAAGAAGAAACAGTGTAAGCTTGACGTTTTTCTCATTATTACATATAATTTTAAACAACATATTTATTAAGAAAAACGAAGATAGGGATAAGTACCTTTTCAAACCTTATATAGCGAACTGAGGATGGTGTAAGCTCAGGATAAGGAGATAGTGGGAATATCACCCTGGAGTTCCGCGCTGAACAAATAGAGTAAGCGTAGGCGTGTATTCGCGTTAAGAATATAAAGAGGGTTTTATACATATGTATAGAATCTACTAGGGTGGTACCGCGGGAGACTTTCTCGTCCCTTTTTGGGATGAGAAAGTCTCTTTTTTATTCCGTTTTTTAAGTATTTCTTTTATACATGTAAGGAGGAATTGAGCATGGAGTACAAAAATACATTACTGATGCCAAAAACAGAGTTCCCAATGCGTGGGAACTTACCAAAACGTGAGCCTGCAATGCAAGAAAAATGGGCTGAAATGAATATTTACGAAAAAGTACAAGAACATACAAAAGGTCGTCCTTTATTTGTATTGCATGATGGACCTCCATATGCGAATGGTGACATTCATATGGGACATGCATTAAATAAAGTATTAAAAGACTTTATTGTTCGTTATAAATCAATGACTGGTTTTAGTGCGCCATATGTTCCAGGATGGGATACGCACGGTTTACCAATTGAACAAGCTTTAACAAATAAAGGCGTAAAACGTAAAGAAATGACAGTTGCTGAGTTCCGTAAGTTATGTGCAGAGTATGCATATGAACAAGTAGAACGTCAACGTGAACAATTTAAGCGTTTAGGTGTACGTGCAGATTGGGATAATCCATATATTACTTTAGAGCCAGCTTATGAAGCACAACAAATTAAAGTGTTTGGTGACATGGCGAAAAAAGGTTATATCTATAAAGGTCAAAAACCAGTTTACTGGTCTCCAACGAGTGAATCTGCTTTAGCAGAAGCTGAAATTGAATATCAAGATAAAAAATCAGCATCTATTTACGTAGCATTCCCTGTAAAAGATGGAAAGAATGTATTAGAAGGTGATGAAAAGTACATCATTTGGACAACAACACCTTGGACATTACCTGCAAACTTAGGTATTTCTGTTCACCCAGAGCTTGAATATAGTATTGTAAAAGTAAATGATGAGAAATATATCATTGCTTCTGAGCTGTTTGAGACAGTTGCAAAAACGTTAGAGTGGGAAAATGCTGAAGTTGTGAAAACAGTAAAAGGTAGCGAACTTGAGTACACAGTTGCAAAACATCCATTCTACGATCGTGATTCATTAGTTATGCTAGGAGATCACGTAACAACAGATGCAGGTACAGGTTGTGTTCATACAGCACCAGGACACGGGGAAGATGACTTCGTTGTTGGTAAAAAGTATGGATTAGAAGTACTTTGCCCAGTCGATGATAAAGGTGTATTAACAAATGAAGCACCTGGATTTGAAGGCTTATTCTATGATAAAGCTAACAAGCCAATTACAGAAAAATTAGAAGAAGTAGGCGCGTTACTGAAACTAACATTCATTACACATTCATACCCACATGATTGGAGAACGAAAAAACCAATTATTTTCCGTGCGACAGCACAGTGGTTTGCATCTATTGAAGCATTCCGTAAAGAATTAATAGAAGCTGTAGCGGAAACGAAATGGGTACCAGCATGGGGAGAAACTCGTCTTCATAATATGGTTCGTGACCGTGGTGACTGGTGTATTTCTCGTCAGCGTGCATGGGGTGTGCCAATTCCGGTATTCTATGCTGAGAATGGTGATCCAATTATTACGGATGAAACAATTAACCATGTAGCAGATTTATTCCGTGAACACGGTTCTAACGTATGGTTCGAGCGTGAAGCGAAAGATCTATTACCAGAAGGATTTACACATCCGGGTAGCCCAAATGGCGAATTCCGTAAAGAAACAGACATCATGGATGTATGGTTCGATTCAGGTTCTTCTCACCAAGCGGTATTAGAAGAGCGCGAAGATTTACAGCGTCCAGCTGATTTATATTTAGAAGGATCTGACCAGTATCGTGGTTGGTTTAACTCTTCATTATCAACAGCAGTTGCTGTAACAGGTAAAGCTCCATATAAAGGCGTATTAAGTCACGGTTTCGTACTAGATGGTGAAGGACGTAAAATGAGTAAGTCGATTGGAAACATCGTCGTACCGAAGAAAATTATGGATCAATTAGGCGGAGACATTTTACGCTTATGGGTATCTTCTGTTGACTATCAATCTGACGTACGTATTTCAGATGATATTTTAAAACAAGTAGCAGAAGTGTATCGTAAAATCCGTAACACATTCCGTTTCTTATTAGGAAACTTAGACGACTTTAAGCCAAGTGAAAATGCAGTAGCTGTAGCTGAACTTCGTGAAGTAGATCGTTACATGTTAGTGAAATTAAATGACTTAATTACAAAAGTTAAAGAAGCATATGAGACATACGACTTCGCTGCTGTGTATCATGCAATTCATAACTTCTGTACAATTGATTTAAGTTCATTCTACTTAGACTTTGCAAAAGACATTTTATACATTGAAGGTGCAAATCACGAAGATCGTCGTGCAATTCAAACTGTATTATATGATGTTCTTGTTGCGTTAACAAAACTTGTAACACCAATCTTACCGCATACAGCTGATGAAGTATGGCCATACATTCCAGGCGTAACAGAAGAAAGTGTACAATTAACTGATATGCCAGAAGCTGTACAATTAGATGACGCGGAAGCGTTAAAAACAAAATGGGATGCATTTATGACATTACGTGATGACGTGTTAAAAGCACTAGAAGTAGCTCGTAATGAAAAAGTAATCGGTAAGTCATTAAATGCAAGCATTACGCTATATCCAACTGCAGAAATGAAAGCTATGTTAGAGTCTATTAGCGAAGACTTAAAGCAATTATTCATCGTTTCTGAGTATAAACTTGGTGGTATGATGGATAAAGCGCCAGCAGATGCACCGAAGTATGAACATACAGCGGTTGTTGTTGCTCAAGCAACTGGTGAAACATGTGAACGTTGTTGGGTAGTTTCAGAAACAATTGGTAAAGATGCTGAACATGAAACATTATGTGAGCGTTGTGCAACAGTTGTTAAAGAAAACTATGTAAAATAATAAAAAACTGACTGCTATTCATGCAGTCAGTTTTTTTGTTGATGGCATATCAAAAAAAACTTTTCAGACTCTTTCCTGTGAAGGAAAAATGTGTGTGAGGTAAGCAAATAAATTTCGGACACACTAACTGTACATTACAGCTAGGAGGAATGTACACGTGAATGAGATTTACATGGAAATAAAAGAAGAATTGCAATTGATGAGAAAAGAGTTGCAAGAGAGACTAGCTAAAGAAGTAATGCACAAATATGATGTCGAGTTCAGCCAAGAGCTTGGATATGAAATTAAGGAAGAGATAAAGAAAAAATTGCTATTACATGATATAAAAGAGGATTTAAAGGATGTAGAACGCGCATTATTTAAAATGGAAATAGACATGTACGGTATTTGTGAAGAGACGGGGAGATTAATTTCGACAAAGCAAATGAAGACAATGCCGACTGCTCGTACGATTCATGAATTCTTCTATGAAAAGGTAAATGTATGAATACGCACAACGATATTATATTACCTTTTTTTAATTTATTTTATTCTTCTATAAAGGTTCATTGTGAAAAGGTAGCAGCTATGCTAAAATTTTGAGGTACACTGTCTTTGTGGGGGAAATGAAAATGATATATTATGTAATAGCGTTATTTGTCATTGCTATCGATCAAATATCGAAGTGGTTAATTGTAAAGAACATGGAATTGGGTACGAGTATTCCGATTATCGACAATGTATTATACATAACATCACATCGAAATAGAGGCGCTGCTTGGGGTATTTTAGAAAATAAAATGTGGTTCTTCTACATTATTACAGTTGTTTTTGTAGTGTTTATCGTATTTTATATGAAAAAGTATGCGAAAACAGACAAGCTTCTAGGTATTTCGTTAGGTCTAATTTTGGGCGGGGCAATTGGTAACTTTATTGATCGTGTATTTAGACAAGAAGTAGTGGATTTCATTCACGTGTATATTTTCTCGTACAACTATCCAGTATTCAATATAGCTGATTCAGCATTATGTATTGGTGTTGTATTAATTATTATTCAAACATTATTAGAAGGCAAGAAAGCGAAGGAGTAATTGAATGAGTGAAGTAGTACAAGTAACAGTTGCAGCAGAGCAAAAAAACGAGCGAATTGATAAATTCGTTACAGGGATAAATAACGAATGGTCACGTTCACAAGTACAGCAATGGATTAAAGATGATGTTGTGACAGTGAACGGGAAAGCAGTAAAAGTGAATTATAAAGTAAAAGAAGAAGATGAAATTACAGTAACGATTCCTGAGCCAGAAGCGCTAGATATTCAACCAGAGGATTTAAATTTAGAAATTTATTATGAAGATGCAGATGTGCTTGTTGTAAATAAGCCACGTGGCATGGTTGTACATCCAGCACCAGGGCATACAAGTGGTACACTTGTAAACGGCCTTATGCACCATTGTACAGACTTATCAGGCATTAACGGTGTAATGCGTCCAGGTATCGTGCATCGTATTGATAAAGATACATCTGGACTATTAATGGTTGCTAAAAATGATATGGCACATGAATCGCTTGTAAATCAGCTTGTAGCCAAAACAGTAACGAGACGTTACAAAGCGATTGTACACGGTGTGATTCCGCATGATAAGGGAACTATTGATGCACCAATTGGTCGTGATAAGAAAGAGCGTCAAAGTATGACAGTTGATGAAAATGGTAAGAACGCTGTTACGCACTTCCAAGTGTTAGAACGTTTTAAAGACTTTACACTTGTAGAATGTCGCTTAGAAACGGGACGTACGCACCAAATTCGTGTTCATATGAAATATATTGGCTATCCACTTGCAGGAGATCCGAAGTATGGTCCGAAGAAAACATTAGATATGAATGGACAAGCACTTCATGCGGGTATTTTAGGCTTTGATCATCCTCGTACTGGTGAATATATTCAGTTTGAGGCACCGATTCCAGAAGTGTTTGAAGACGCATTAAATATTTTACGAAAATAGTATTGACAAATCATAAGAAAACTGAGATACTGACAACAGTTAAATAATGATCCTTTAACACAGCCCCGTGAGGTTGAGAAGGTAACGGTTTGAAATACTTAGGGTATGTTGTACCCTTTTTTCAAAAGTCCTCTCGCACACGCTGAGAGGACTTTTTTTATACCATTACTCTCACGCAAGAAAAAAAGCTTGGAGGTGTAGAGCATGCAAGAGAAAGCTGTCGTTTTAGATGACCAAATGATTCGCCGCGCTTTAACACGAATTAGTCATGAAATCGTGGAACGAAATAAAGGTGTCGATAATTGTGTTCTTGTCGGAATTAAAACTCGTGGAATTTTTATTGCACAACGTTTGGCAGAACGAATTGGTCAAATTGAAGGAAAAGAAATGGAAGTTGGAGAGTTAGACATTACGTTATATCGTGATGATTTAACACTACAATCCAAAAATAAAGAACCACTTGTAAAAGGTTCTGATATCCCTGTAGATATTACGAAGAAAAAAGTTATCCTCGTTGATGACGTATTATATACAGGAAGAACAGTTCGAGCAGCAATGGATGCTCTTATGGATTTAGGTAGACCATCTCAAATTCAATTGGCGGTTCTTGTTGATAGAGGTCATCGTGAATTACCAATTCGCGCTGATTATGTAGGAAAGAACATTCCAACATCAAGTGAAGAGCGTATCGAAGTTGATTTGCAAGAGACAGATCAACAAGATCGAGTAAGCATATACGATAAGTAAAGCCCTTTTAAATGTAGTCCTGTGAGGCTGCCAAAGGGTCTTGGCTTTCATATGTCAAATTTGGCATACGAAAGTATAGGACTCTTTGTGCACAGGCACAAAGAGTTTTTTTATTGCAAAGATTTAAACTGAAGGAGGATGTAACAATGGAACAAAAGCCAGTGTTAGACGTTAATGAAGTACCGAAACCGGGAAAATGGTTATTTTTAAGTATACAACATTTGTTCGCGATGTTTGGATCAACAGTGCTTGTTCCGTTTTTAACAGGATTGAATCCATCAGTAGCATTAATATCAAGTGGATTAGGAACGCTAGCGTTTCTTCTTATAACGAAAGGTCAAGTACCAGCATATTTAGGATCATCATTCGCCTTTATCGCACCGATTATAACAGCGAAAACGGCAGGTGGGCCGGGAGCAGCAATGCTTGGTGGTTTGCTAGCAGGGCTTGTGTACATCTTAATCTCACTCGGAATTAAGAAATCAGGATCAGAGTGGATTATGAAACTACTACCACCAATCGTAGTTGGTCCAGTAGTAATGGTAATCGGTCTAGCTTTAGCACATACAGCAGTTAACATGGCGATGAACGGTGCGGATGGCAAATACAGCTTTACACATTTTTCAGTAGCATTAGTAACATTAGCAATTACAATCATTTGCTCGATATTCGGAAGAGGATTTTTCAGTATCATACCAGTGTTACTTGGCATTATCGGCGGATATATCTTCGCTTACTTCCAAGGGCTAGTAGACTTAAAGCCGGTAGCTGAGGCAAAATGGTTTGTTGTACCAGATTTCACAGTACCATTTGTAACATACACACCAGAGTTTTCATGGAAGATTGTACTCTTGATGGTACCAGTTGCACTAGTAACAATATCAGAACATATCGGACATCAAATTGTACTTGGAAATGTTATTAAAAGAGATTTAATTGAAAAACCAGGTTTACACCGTTCGATCTTCGGTGACGGAGTAGCAACATTAATTGCATCACTAATCGGTGGGCCACCGAATACAACGTATGGTGAAAACATCGGTGTGCTAGCAATTACGAGAGCATACAGTGTATACTTATTCATCGGTTCAGCAGTATTCGCAATCATGTTCGGATTTATCGGTAAGATTTCTGCACTGATTCATTCGATCCCAACACCAGTTATGGGCGGGGTATCAATCTTACTATTCGGTGTAATCGCATCAAGCGGATTACGCATGATGGTAGATGATAAAACAGATTTAAGTGACAAACGAAACTTAATGATTGCATCAGTAATACTAGTAATCGGTATTGGTGGAGCGGTACTTCACGTAGGGGATTCATTCCAAGTCGAAGGAATGGCGCTTGCAGCAATTGTAGGTGTACTGTTAAATCTACTACTACCAGAAACAAAACAAGAAAAACATACAAAACAATCTAAGCAGATTGCTTCATAAAAATAACCTTTTAATTCAGTCCTGTGAGACAGAAAAGGGTGGCTTCTTCCTTGCACCCTAGTCTTACATGACTAGGGTATTTTTATGCAAAGGTTGTTATAAAAATACAAAAGTGGTAACATAAAAATCAGAAAGATGAGGGATGACGATGAGCCATTTGTTAACGATGAGTGAATTATCGGAAGTAGAAATTTCAGAAATCCTAAAAGACGCAGAAGATTTTGCGAATGGAAAAGAGAGCAAAACGACAGAGCAAACTTTTGTTGCAAACTTGTTCTTTGAGAATAGTACGAGAACGAGATTTAGCTTTGAAGTTGCTGAGAAGAGATTAGGACTAGATGTTTTAAACTTTTCAGCTGATGCATCTAGCGTACAAAAAGGAGAAACTTTATACGATACGATAAGAACACTAGAATCAATCGGAACAAAAGCAGTGGTCATCCGCCATGAGCAAGATCGCTACTTCGATGAACTAAAAGATCAGGTGAATATCCCGATCTTAAACGCTGGAGATGGATGTGGAAACCACCCAACGCAGTGCCTACTCGACCTTCTTACAATTAAACAAGAGTTTGGAAGATTTGAAGGTTTGAAGATTGCAATAGTAGGAGATGTTCGTCATAGCCGAGTAGCACGTTCTAATGCAGAAGCATTAACGAAGCTTGGTGCAACAATTTACTTTGCAAGTCCAGAAGAGTGGAAAGGTGAAGACAACACATTTGGAACATACAAACCATTAGATGAACTTGTTCCAGAAGTGGATGTAATGATGTTACTCCGTGTACAACATGAGCGTCATGATCATTATGAAACAGACATTATGAAAGAATATCATGAGAAACACGGATTAACAGTAGAAAGAGAAAAGCGTATGAAAGAAGGAAGCATTATTATGCATCCAGCTCCTGTAAACCGTGATGTTGAAATTGCAAGTGAACTTGTTGAGTGTGAGCGTTCACGCATATTTAAACAAATGGAAAATGGAGTTTACGTAAGAATGGCTGTACTAAAACGCGCCTTACCAAATGTATTAGGAGGAATGAAACATGAATTACTTGTTTAAAAATGGTCGTTATATGAATGAAGAAGGAAAAATTGTAGCAACAGATCTTCTCGTACAAGACGGTAAAATCGCTAAGGTAGCAGAAAATATTACGGCAGATAATGCTGAAGTAATCGATGTGAACGGAAAGTTAATCGCACCTGGATTAGTAGATGTACACGTACATCTTCGTGAACCAGGTGGTGAACATAAAGAAACAATTGAAACAGGTACACTAGCAGCGGCAAAAGGTGGATTCACTACAATTTGTGCAATGCCAAATACACGTCCAGTACCAGATTGCAGAGAACATATGGAAGACTTGCAAAATCGTATTAAAGAAAAAGCACATGTCAACGTACTACCATACGGAGCAATTACAGTACGTCAAGCTGGTTCTGAAATGACAGATTTCGAAACATTAAAAGAACTTGGAGCATTTGCTTTCACAGATGACGGCGTAGGCGTACAAGATGCGAGCATGATGTTAGCGGCTATGAAACGTGCAGCAAAATTAGATATGGCAGTAGTTGCGCACTGTGAAGAGAATACGCTTATTAATAAAGGTTGTGTACATGAAGGGAAGTTTTCTGAGAAACACGGATTAAACGGTATCCCATCAGTATGTGAATCTGTACATATTGCAAGGGATATATTGCTTGCGGAAGCAGCAGATTGTCACTATCACGTATGTCACGTAAGTACGAAAGGTTCAGTACGTGTAATCCGTGATGCGAAACGCGCTGGAATTAAAGTAACAGCAGAAGTAACACCACATCACCTAGTGTTATGTGAAGATGATATCCCATCAGCTGATCCTAATTTTAAAATGAACCCACCGCTTCGTGGAAAAGAAGACCATGCAGCATTAATTGAAGGTTTATTAGATGGAACGATCGATATGATCGCAACTGACCATGCACCGCATACAGCGGAAGAGAAAGCACAAGGAATTGAAAGAGCACCATTCGGAATTACTGGTTTTGAAACAGCATTCCCGCTTCTATACACAAACCTTGTGAAAAAAGGAGTTATTACGCTAGAACAATTAATTCAATATTTAACAGAAAAGCCAGCTGATACATTCGGCTTAGAAGCAGGTCGCCTGAAAGAAGGTAGAACAGCTGATATTACAATCATTGATTTAGAACAAGAAGAAGAGATTGATCCAACAACATTCTTATCAAAAGGAAAAAATACACCATTCGCAGGTTGGAAATGCCAAGGATGGCCGGTAATGACAATCGTTGGTGGTAAGATCGCATGGCAAAAGGAGAGTGCATTAGTATGAAAAGACAACTTATCTTAGAAGATGGAACAGTATTAATTGGAAAAGGTTTCGGAGGAGAAATCGAAAAGTCAGGTGAGGTTGTATTTACAACAGGAATGACTGGATATCAAGAAACATTATCTGATCCATCATATTGCGGTCAAATCGTAACATTCACGTACCCATTAATCGGAAACTACGGCATTAACCGTGACGATTTCGAATCGATTCACCCATCTGTAAATGGTTTAATCGTAAACGAAATTTGTGATCATCCATCAAACTTCCGTAATGAAATTTCGTTAAATGATTACTTAAAAGAAAGAAACATCCCGGGATTAGCAGGAATTGATACGAGAAAATTAACGAGAAAAATTCGTCAATACGGTACATTACGCGGACGCCTTTGTAACATGGATGCAGATGTAGAATACATCGTGAGCCAATTAAAAGCGACAGTATTTACAGATCACGTGAAACGCGTATCAACGAAAGATCCATACCCAAGTCCAGGACGCGGACACCGAGTTGTACTTGTAGACTTCGGAATGAAACATGGTATTTTACGAGAATTAAATAAGCGTGACTGTGATGTAATTGTAGTTCCTTACAACACAACAGCAGAAGAAATTTTACGCCTTAGCCCAGATGGAATTATGTTAAGTAACGGACCTGGGGATCCAAAAGATGTACCAGAAGCAATTGAAATGTTAAAAGACATTATCGGTAAAGTTCCTTTATTCGGAATTTGCCTAGGACATCAATTGTTCGCTCTAGCATCTGGTGCAAATACAAGTAAGTTGAAATTCGGTCACCGTGGTTTAAACCATCCAGTAAAAAATCTTGCAACTGGAAAAGTAGCAATTACATCTCAAAACCATGGTTACGCAGTAGAAGAAGAATCAGTTGAAAATACAGAGCTTGAAATTACACATGTTGCTTTAAATGATGGAACAGTAGAAGGTCTTCGTCATAAGAAGTTCCCAGCATTTACAGTACAATACCATCCAGAAGCTTCAGCAGGACCTGAAGATGCAAATGATTTATTCGAAGATTTCTTAGCAATGATTGAAAACTTCAAGAAAGAAGGGGAAGAGTTATGCCAAAACGCCTAGACATTAACACAATTTTAGTAATCGGATCAGGACCAATTGTAATTGGGCAAGCAGCGGAGTTTGACTACTCTGGTACACAAGCTTGTCAATCTCTAAGAGAAGAAGGTTACAAAGTAATCCTTGTTAACTCTAACCCAGCAACAATTATGACAGATACTGCAACAGCAGATAAAGTATATATCGAACCATTAACATTAGAATTCGTAAGCCGTATTATTCGTAAAGAACGTCCAGATGCAATCTTACCAACATTAGGTGGTCAAACAGGGTTAAATATGGCTGTTGAACTTGCGAAATCAGGCATACTTGAAGAATGCGGAGTTGAAATTTTAGGAACGAAATTATCAGCTATCGAGCAAGCGGAGGATCGCGATTTATTCCGTACATTAATGCAGGATTTAAATGAACCAATTCCATCTAGTACGATCATTCATACGCTGGAAGAAGCACATGAATTTGTAAAAGAAATTGGTTATCCAGTTATTGTTCGCCCAGCATTTACAATGGGAGGAACAGGTGGCGGAATTTGTAGTAATGAAGAAGAACTAATTGAAATCGTATCCGGTGGATTAAAACATAGTCCAGTAACACAATGTTTATTAGAAAAGAGCATTGCTGGTTGTAAGGAAATTGAATATGAAGTAATGCGTGATTCGAATGATAACGCGATTGTAGTATGTAACATGGAAAACATCGATCCAGTTGGGGTTCACACAGGTGATTCTATCGTAGTAGCACCAAGCCAAACATTAAGCGACCGTGAATATCAAATGTTACGAAACACTTCATTACGAATTATTCGTGCATTAGGAATTGAAGGTGGATGTAACGTTCAGCTTGCACTAGATCCACATAGCTTCCAATACTATGTAATCGAAGTAAACCCACGTGTAAGTCGTTCATCTGCACTAGCATCTAAAGCGACTGGATATCCAATTGCAAAATTAGCAGCGAAAATTGCAGTCGGCTTAACATTAGATGAAATCATAAACCCAGTAACACAAAAAACTTACGCTTGCTTCGAGCCAGCATTAGACTATGTTGTTTCAAAAATTCCACGCTGGCCATTTGATAAGTTTGAATCAGCAAACAGAACACTTGGTACACAAATGAAGGCAACTGGTGAAGTTATGTCAATCGGACGTAACTTAGAGCAATCATTATTAAAAGCAGTTCGTTCTTTAGAGCTTGGCATTTATCACTTAGAATTAGACCACTTAAAAGAACTTGATAAAGAAACAATGAAAAAACGCATTATTAAAGCAGACGATGAGCGACTGTTTATTGTAGCAGAAGCAATTCGTCAAGGTGTAACGAAAGAAGAAATCAACGAATGGTGTGAAATGGACTTCTTCTTCTTACAAAAAATTGAAAACATCGTAAATATGGAACGCGAAGTAAAAGCGAATGTAGGAAATATGGAAGTACTACAAGCTGCGAAAGAAATGGGCTTCAGTGATCACTACATTGCAGCTGCTTGGAACAAAACGGAGCGTGAAATTTACGATATGCGTAAAGAAAGCAATATAACTCCTGTTTATAAAATGGTAGATACTTGTGCGGCAGAGTTTGAATCTGCAACACCATACTACTACAGCACATATGGTGATGAGAATGAATCGGTTATAACAGATCGTAAGAGTGTTGTTGTACTAGGGTCTGGTCCAATCCGTATCGGTCAAGGGGTTGAGTTTGACTATGCAACAGTTCACTCTGTATGGGCAATTAAAGAAGCTGGATATGAGGCAATCATTGTTAATAACAATCCAGAAACAGTTTCAACAGACTTCAGTATTTCTGACAAATTATACTTTGAACCATTAACAATCGAAGATGTAATGCACATCATTGATTTAGAAAAACCAGAAGGCGTTATTGTTCAGTTCGGTGGACAAACGGCAATTAACTTAGCGGCGAAATTAGAGGCTCACGGTGTGAAAATCTTAGGAACATCACTTGAAGACTTAGACCGTGCAGAAGATCGTGATAAATTTGAAGCTGCTTTAACAAAACTTGGTATCCCGCAACCAGTTGGTAAAACAGCAACGACTGTAGAACAAGCAGTAGCAATCGCAGAAGAAATTGGTTATCCAGTATTAGTAAGACCATCTTACGTACTAGGTGGACGTGCGATGGAAATCGTATATCGTCAAGAAGAACTGCTGCACTACATGAAAAATGCAGTTAAAGTTCATGCAGATCACCCAGTATTAATCGACCGTTACATGGTTGGTAAAGAAATTGAAGTAGATGCAATTTCAGATGGTGAGAATGTATTCATTCCAGGTATTATGGAACATATTGAACGCGCTGGAGTTCACTCTGGTGACTCAATTGGAGTATATCCACCACAAAGTTTATCTGAAAAACTAAAAGAACAAATCATTGAACATACAATTGCACTTGGAAAAGGATTAAACATTGTTGGATTACTAAATATCCAGTTTGTAGTATTCAAAGATCAAGTGTACGTAATTGAAGTAAACCCACGTGCAAGCCGTACAGTACCGTTCTTAAGTAAAATTACAGGCGTACCGATGGCGAATGTTGCAACGAAAGTTATTTTAGGGCAAGACCTAGTAGAGCAAGGATACGGAACGGGCTATCACCCAGAAGAGAAAGAAGTATATGTAAAAGCTCCGGTATTCTCATTCGCGAAACTACGTTCAGTTGATACAACATTAGGACCTGAAATGAAATCAACAGGGGAAGTAATGGGTAAAGACTTAACGCTTGAAAAAGCATTATATAAAGGATTAGTTGCTTCAGGAATTAACATCCCAACGCACGGATCAGTAATCATTACTGTAGCGGATAAAGATAAAGAAGAGGCGATGGAAATTGCAAAACGTTTCCACGAAATCGGCTATAACTTATTAGCAACAGCTGGAACAGCACAATCATTAGAAGAGCAAAATATCCCAGTACAAGTTGTAAACAAAATTGATTCTGAAGACTACAACTTACTAGATATTATCCGTCAAGGAAAAGCACAGTTTGTAATTAACACATTAACAAAAGGTAAACAACCAGCGCGTGATGGTTTCCGCATTCGCCGTGAATCAGTAGAAAATGGTGTGGCTTGCTTAACATCACTTGATACAACAAGAGCAATCTTACGAGTATTAGAATCTATGACATTCTCAGCTCATTCAATGAAAGAAATTACGCAAACAAAGCGTCACGAGGTGGTACATGCATGATGCAAAAGCAAAATATGATCGTCGTTAATCAAAAAGAAATCGCAAAAAACATTTACGAGTTAGTGCTTCAAGGAACTTTAGTACAGCAAATGAACGAACCAGGGCAGTTTGTACACATTAAGGTAGCAGAGGGCATTGCGCCCCTTCTGCGCCGCCCGATTAGTATTTGTAATGTAGATCAAGAGAAGAACGAATTTACAATGTTATATCGTGCGGAAGGACAAGGGACAAAAACATTAGCAACTAGAAAACAAGGTGAAATGGTAGACGTACTAGGACCACTAGGACACGGTTTTCCTGTAGAAGAAGCAGAAGCTGGTCAAACAGCTTTACTAGTAGGCGGGGGGATTGGTGTACCACCACTTTATGAACTATCACAGCGCCTCGTTGCAAAAGGTGTACGTGTAATTCACATCTTAGGTTTTCAAACGAAAGATGTAGTTTTCTATGAAGAAAAATTTGCAGAACTTGGTGATACGTACGTTGCGACAGTAGATGGTACACACGGTACAAAAGGATTTGTCACAGATGTAATTGATAATTACGGAATTGACTTTGATATTCTTTATTCATGTGGTCCGTTAGCGATGCTTCGTGCATTAGAAGGACGTTACAAAGAGAAAAAAGCCTATATTTCATTAGAAGAACGTATGGGCTGCGGTATTGGAGCTTGTTTCGCATGTGTATGCCACTTACAAGAAGATCCAAGTGGACATTCTTACAAGAAGGTGTGTAGCGACGGACCAGTATTTCCAATCGGGGAGGTTGTACTATGAACAGATTGCAAGTTGAATTACCAGGATTATCATTAAAAAATCCAATTATACCGGCATCTGGATGCTTTGGATTTGGTCGTGAATATGCACAGTTTTACGATTTAAGTGTACTAGGATCAATCATGATTAAAGCGACGACAGAACAACCACGCTATGGAAATCCAACACCTCGTGTTGCTGAAACACCGGGCGGCATGTTAAATGCGATCGGACTTCAAAACCCAGGGTTAGAAAAAGTAATGAATTCTGAATTACCATGGTTAGAACAATTTGACCTTCCAATCATTGCGAACGTTGCAGGCTCACAAGCTGAGGATTACGTAGCGGTTGCAAAGGAAATTTCTAAAGCGCCTAATGTCCATGCACTAGAATTAAATATTTCTTGTCCGAACGTAAAAACAGGTGGTATCGCCTTTGGTACAAATCCTGAAATTGCTGCTGATTTAACGAAGCGAGTAAAAGAGGTTTCTGAAGTACCTGTATACGTGAAGTTGTCACCGAACGTGGCAAACATAGTGGAAATTGCAAAAGCGATTGAAAATGCAGGTGCAGATGGTTTAACGATGATTAATACATTGCTTGGTATGCGTTTAGATTTAAAAACAGCTAAACCAATTTTAGCAAACCGTACAGGCGGATTATCAGGTCCTGCGATTAAGCCAGTAGCAATTCGTATGGTACATGAAGTAAGCCAAGCGGTTAACATTCCAATTATCGGAATGGGTGGTATTGAAACGGCGGAAGATGTAATTGAATTCTTCTACGCTGGCGCAAGCGCAGTTGCAGTAGGTACAGCGAACTTTATCGATCCGTTCGTATGTCCGACAATTATTGAAGAGTTACCAGCATTACTAGATGAATTAGGATTTGATCACATTTCGGAATGTCAAGGAAGGAGCTGGAAGCAAACATGTCACAGTCGTTAATCGTTGCACTAGATTTTCCAGGGAAACAAGATGTAGAACAATTCTTGCGCCACTTTGAAGGGGAAGAGTTATTTGTCAAAGTTGGTATGGAGTTATTTTACAAAGAAGGCCCTGCAATTATTACGTACTTAAAAGAAAAAGGACATAAGATTTTTCTAGATTTAAAACTTCATGATATTCCGAATACAGTAAAAAGCGCTATGCGTAGCCTAGCTAGTCTAGATGTTGATATGGTAAATGTTCATGCTGCTGGGGGAAGCAGCATGATGAAAGCTGCGATTGAGGGATTAGAGGAAGGTAAGCAAGAAGGAAAAGAGAGACCGATTTGTATTGCAGTTACACAACTAACAAGCACTTCGGAAGCTATGATGAAAAAAGAGATTGGCATCGAGAAGACGTTAGAAGAAGCGGTTGCTCATTATGCAAAACTAACGAAAGAAAGTGGACTTGATGGCGTTGTTTGCTCAACGCTTGAAGTTCCAAAATTACGTGAAGTATGCGGAAATGAATTTGTAACAGTAACACCGGGGATTCGTCTTGCAAGCGATGATGTAAATGACCAGGTGCGCGTAGCAACACCGAAACGTGCGAGGGAACTTGGCTCAAGCTACATCGTAGTTGGACGTAGTATTACAAAAGCAGAAAATCCGCTTGAAGCGTATAAAACAGTAAAACAACAGTGGGAAGGTGTAACAGTATGAAAAAAGAAATCGCATCGCATTTATTAGAAATTGGAGCAGTATTTTTACAACCGAATGATCCATTCACATGGTCTTCAGGTATGAAATCACCAATTTATTGTGATAACCGTTTAACTTTATCTTATCCAAAAGTACGTCAAGCGATTGCAGCTGGATTAGAAGAGTTAATTAAAGAGCACTTCCCAACTGTAGAAGTTATTGCAGGAACAGCAACTGCTGGTATTGCGCACGCTGCATGGGTAAGCGATCGTATGGATTTACCAATGTGCTACGTACGTAGTAAAGCAAAAGGCCACGGTAAAGGGAATCAAATTGAAGGAAAAGCTGAAAAAGGTCAAAAAGTTGTAGTAGTAGAAGACTTAATTTCAACTGGCGGAAGTGCAATTACATGTGTAGAAGCACTTCGCGAAGCTGGCTGTGAAGTATTAGGAATCGTATCAATCTTCACATACGAGCTAGAAGCAGGAAAAGAAAAGCTAGAAGCAGCTAACGTAGCATCATATTCTTTAAGTGATTACAGTGCATTAACTGAAGTTGCAGCAGAAAAAGGTATGATCGGACAAGCTGAAACGAAAAAATTACAAGAGTGGCGTAAAAATCCAGCTAACGAAGCTTGGATCACAGCGTAACATGAAAAAAACGACCGCGGGGGAACGCGGTCGTTTTTTATATTATTGTTAAAACTTCATGTAAAGAACAGATAGTAGGAATATCGTACTTGAGTTGTGAGTTATCTCGATTTAACCATATCCCTTGCATCCCAGCTGCTGTACTATTAATCGCATCAGTCTCTAATCGATCGCTAATATAATAGCAATCTTTCATTTCAAGGTTCGATTGTAATACGGTTCTGTGAAAAATTTCAGGATCTGGTTTCGATATACCAAGTTCACTAGAAGTAAATATATATTTGAAAAAAATCTATAATACCATTTCTTTCAGCAGCCTCATAATCAAGTAAAGTTCCATTAATATCAAAGAAAATCATATTGCTGTCTCCTTGCTAACAACTATTTAGCGTTTTCAGCAACCTCATATCCTTTCACAAACAATAGCGTCATATAAGAAACGATAAACGAGAAGATGCTGTACATGCCAACCCAAAAGAAAAATTTTGGAGTAAAGGCGATAACACCTATTATTAAAAAACTAGCAAACGTTACAATCGGCATTACGTAATACGTTTTCGTTTTGCGTGTTCCAATAACAGATACGATAAAGATAAATAATGGACAAATTAATAAGACGAAAATCAATTCATTCATAGGTATGTCCCCTTTTCTAATTGCAGTAATCTGTTTCTCGTAAACGTTTTGAAATAATTACTCTCCTAATATAATTTCGCTAAGTAATAACGAATCCCTCTTGAAAACTGATAATTCATGATGAATTTTACAAGCAAAAAACGTAAGCAAGAGAACACTTGCTTACGTTATAGGATAAACATCGCAACGATCGTGGTGACAATTAAACCGATAACAACCGGTAAAAAGTTTCGGCGTGCAAGTTCAAATGGATCGACTTTACAAATCGCAGCAGCAGGAATAAGTGCCCAAGGAATTAACGTCCCGCCCCCGGTCCATATAGCTGCAATTTGCCCGAGTGCTGTTAATGTAGCTGTTCCATGGCCAAGTGCTGTTCCAAAAAGATTGGCAATGGAACCAGCAAGTGATATACCTGAAAAACCTGATCCATCTAAGCCGGTAATGACACCCACGATGGTTAATGTCCCTGCCGATACATATTGATTTAAAGGAACAGTTTGAGATAAAGCGATGCCTAAGTCGTTAATGATTCCGTGTGAACCTTTCGGTAAATAGTCTCCGATAATTTTCACAAAGCCACTATCTCCTAAATAAAAGAGTGCAGCGATAGGAATAACTGGTCCGAAAATTTTAAAGCCAAATTGGAGCCCTTCTATGAAATAATCGGTCGTTTTATTCAGTCCATTACCTTTGTAGGCGATGAGAGAAATGATGATAATCATAATAACAGTTGTTCCGCCGATAAGTGCAGTTGCGTCGCTTCCTTGTAGTTGAAATTGAATCATGCAAAGGATATCAATGATATATACGATAGGGATACAAATAGCGAGCCATTTCTTTGTGCGAGGAGATAATGAAGTGAGCGTTTTAGAAGACTCAGTTGATAGAATAGATTCTTGTATAGCTAAGCCTGTATGAAACTCTTTTCGTAAGAAGAAAAAAGCGACGGAAGTTGTCACAACGCCCATAACGATAACGAGTGGAACACTTGCAGATACGACGCTGGAAACAGGGAGACCAGCAGCGTCTGCGGTTAATTTTGGTGCGCCTTGTATAACGAAGTCGCCGGATAAAGCAATCCCATGACCGAATAAGTTCATAGCAATTGCTACTCCAATTGGGGGGAGACCGACGCGTACAGCAACCGGTAATAAAATAGCTCCCATTAAGGCGACAGCGGGAGAAGGCCAAAAGAAGAAAGAAATTGTCATCATCAAAAGGCCAATAATCCAGTAGGCGAGGGTAGGGGTACGGATCATCTTTGTAAATGGCGAAATCATTGTATCATTTATACCGGTATGAACGAGTAAATTGCTCATGGATACAATAATAGAAATGATTAATATAGTTGGTAATAGCTCAGTAATGGCGTAAATAAAACTTTGAAAAATGCCGCTAACGGCAAGAGGGATAGAACTTGTAGCAGTTAATGCTAATAAAAAGATAAAAACGATACAAATAATTGTAGTATCTTTCCGGAGAATAAAAAAGGTAATAATAGTGAGTAAACAAATAACATAGAGAGCGTGTAATAGCGTTAATTCAACTCCCATAACATTCACATCCTTAGGCAATCGTGTAGTTTATTGTATGAAAGTAGGGAAAGTATGTGAGTATAAGAAACAGAAAAAAAGGTAAAATTTCATGTACTGCAATGGTAAGGATAAAAATGGATGTTACAATACAATTAATCCTAAAAATGGAATTCGAGGAGGGCTTATGCACAAAAAAATTGGATTTTTGGGATTTATCATATCTTGTAGTCTATTAATCATTTTAAAGCTATTTACAAACAATGAATGGATAAGTATTATACCTGTTTTCGGGTTTGTATTTATACTTTTATATAACTGGGATGGTATGAAACAATACAGTAAAAAGTATCGGAATTATGATAGGTATCATCGTTGTTTGCTCATTGTTCGCAGGGGTTATTTTAATAGAGGGTCAGAAACAAATGGAGAAAATGTCTATTTTTCAAGAATGGATGTCTTCTGCAAACGGTCTTTATCTTGTAATTATAGTTGTTATTTTTCTAAGAATTGTTATAAGTATAGCAAGTTACATATTAAAGGAGAAGTAGAATGGGGGAGTACGAATGAGAGAAAAAATAGGATATTATGGTGTGCTAGTTTGTTTACTATTATCAATTATTTCAGGACAATTTCTTAACAGTGAATGGGTACCAGTTATATTATGTATAGGAGTATTGATTTTTGCTCCTATGTATCGCTGGAATGAATGGAAAGCATATAGTCGAAAAAAGAAAATGGTTTTCAGCATCGAATTTGTCATTATAATCAGCACAATTCCGTTTTTGTTATGGAAAGGAAATGAGATAATAGATGGAATTGTAATGTTTCAAGGGTGGTTGTTTATTGCGAAAATGCTATATTTAATATGCATTTTAATGTTGGTAGTGGTAGTCACTAAAATAGTAAACGAAAAGCTATTCGTTAATGAATAAAAGAAAATGCCACCTTATTCGGTGGCATTTCCTCATTTTACTGCATGAGCTTTTTGCATCTTTTTAATTAAACGAATTTGTCCACGATGATTGATTTCATCTTCAAAAACGTGAAACCACTTAAAATAGTTATTTGCTGGTTTGTCATACCAAAAGTCTGTCGTTTTAAATAACCATTCATCAGGTAACGATTGAAAAGTCTCGATTGTTTTGGAACGTACTTCTTGTAATGTATTTATGTAAAATTCTATAGCGTTTCCTTTTATTTTCTCACGCCCAAGATCGCCTAATTCAATGCCAGGTAACCAGCGTTCTAATTCAGCCTCCGTTGGTTCACGGTCTTCAAAAGTATGAATCTGGTAGTAAAATTCAATAGCAGCCATATGATACAATAACATGCCAATTGAATTTGCTTCCTTATCATATAAATAATCAAGTTCTTCAATTGTTAAACTTTCCACTGCTTGCATTGTTGTATAGCGAGCGTAATTCATCATGGAAACAAGCTTTGAAAATTCTACATGTAAACCCTCCAATTTATCAATTACAAAATTCAATTAAAATTCCCCCTCTTTAAATGAATACTCCAGAGAAGGAATTCTATGTGCAAAAAAAGTTTTGTTTAAACCTTCATAATATTAACAAGGGATTATAATTAGTTCTCTATTTGATTTTGTAATAACGTCATAACCATCTTTGGTGATGACAATATCATCTTCGATTCTACAACCGCCCCAGTTCGGTATGTAAATGCCCGGCTCAACTGTAACAACCATACCTTCTTGTAAAGTTGCCTTGCTTTCTTGGGATAAGCGAAGTGGTTCATGTATTTCTAACCCAAGACCGTGCCCGGTAGAGTGGCCAAAGTATTGACCGTATCCATGTTCTGTAATGTAATTCCTCGTTATATCATCGATACTTTTCGCAGTTTCTCCAGGCTTAATTGCTTCAGTCCCACGCTTTAACGCTTCTCGTACAACATTGTATATTTTTTGGAATTCTTCCGATGGTTCCCCGATTGCTACGGTACGTGTTATATCGGAACAATATCCGTCGTAAAGTGCACCGAAGTCTAATGTAACGATATCGCCTCGTTCGATTATTTTATTTGATGCAACTCCATGGGGAAGTGAAGAACGAACGCCTGAGGCTACAATGATTTGGAATGAAGAAGATGTAGCCCCTTTTTTTCGCATGAAAAATTCTAACTCATCTCGAACGTCAGTCTCGCTTATTCCAGGCTTTAGAAATGTAACAATATGGTGAAATGCTTCGTCAGCGATTGTAGCTGCGATTTTCATTGTTTCTATTTCGGATGTGTCTTTAATAAGTCGAATATCTTCAATAATCTCACACACTGGAACCATTTCTGTATGTATATATTTTTGTAGTTTCTTAAATTGTTGCAAAGTCATATTATTGTCTTCTATACCAAGTTTTTGAATGTTTAATTTTGATACTTGATTTGCAACTTCTTCTTCTAAATTTCCTTTATGCATAATAATTTCTGCTGCTTTTATTTCCGTTTTTGCTTGATCTACGTAACGGAAATCAGTAATGAAAATAGCTTTATGCGCAGCGATTAAGACAACGCCTGCGCTACCTGTAAAGTTTGTTGCGTATTGACGGTTTTCTTTTTTTGTAATAAGTAACCCGTCGATTCCGTAATTATGTAGTTGTTTTTGGATGTTAGTTATTCTTACATTCATTTTAATTCCTCCTTTTTACATTAATAAAGCAAGAATTGTGCCAGTATATTTATTTAGAATAAAAGAGAAGAGGGTAGCTGTGTGTCAAAAAAACTAGACGAATGTAAAATAAATATATATAAAATTTTTACAGTAAGTTTTTATGTGACTGAACAATAATATAAACTCGCAAACGAAAATCTTTTTAATTTAAATATTATATTTTTTGTATAAATGAATTAAGTTAATTGGTATAATAAGGGATTGTTACGTTTTTTATAGGTAAAGAGATGTAACGAAAAAAACTGGGTTAAGGAATGTGAGTGTATGAAGAAATTAAGTAAAGTAATGTCATTTTGTTTGGCCGCTAGTATGCTTGTTATAACGGGGTGTGAAACAAGTGAACACAAAGTTCAAGTAAATGAAACGATTGAACAGCTTGATGAAGCGCCAGAAGTGACAGAAAAAGAAGCGAAAAAGATTGTAAGAAAGAGTGTAGATGGAATAGCAAATGCGTTTAGTGAGATGGAAAAAGAAAATGGATGGAGCCGAAATAATCCTGGGGATTTAGAGACAGCTAAAAAAGGAGTTAAAGGATTGGTTTCAGAAAAGTTTGTAGAGAATCAGCTTCCTGAATTGCTTGCTAACTTTAATAGATCGAGAGAGACTGATATGTTACCATTCCCAAATTATTTTCAAACTGAAATAAGATTTTCTTCTTCACAAGATAAAGAAAATTTAACGGTACATACATTAAGTTTAGAAGATGAAATAGGTCATGCGGCCCAAGATTGGGAATTTCATTTGGTGTATAAAGAAGGGGAATGGTTAATGGATAAATGGTCATTCGTTTTTCCTGAAGATTTAAAACTTACAAAAGAAGAAGCAAATAGAATTTTAAAAATGCCAGACGATAAGAATGTGTCATTTGTAAGTGAAGAAAATAGTGGCGATAAGAAATACATATTCAAAGATAGTAACGGATTAATTACTGTAAATGCGAAAACATCTCTTATTTCATACAATGTAGATAAAAATAGGTATGAAAAGGTAACGAAAGAAAGAAATATTCAAGAAACAGAACAAGTACAGAGAAAGGATTCGAGTGCGTATACAGGCTCAAAAGAAGAGAAACAATCGCAAAAAGAATCTTCTTCAAAGATAGATAGAGCAAATGTTTTAAGTGAATTAGCTGCTATAGATAAACAAGAAAAACATACGAATGCTATGTCAACCAATGATATAGTAAATGAAATAGAAGGAAATTATGAACTGTGGGATAATAAACTAAATGAAATTTACAGTACATTAAAAAGTACGATGTCACCTGATGCGTTTCAGTCGTTAAAAACGAAACAAATTGCGTGGGTTAAAGAAAAAGAAAGTAAAGTTAAAGCAATTGGTACTGATACAAATAACGGAACGATGAGGCGTATAGAAGCTTCAGAAGAGAAATATAAGATGACAAAAGCAAGATGTTATGAATTAGTAAATGGGTATATGAACTAGTGTGAACGAATATAAAAAATGCGTTGCTTATAAGCAACGCATTTTTGTATTTACGCTTTTAATTTCATTACAATATCAGCATCTGGTGTTACATATACGGTTTGCTGATTGTCGTACGTAACAAAACCAAGTTTTGCACCACTCGGTTTTTTCACATGGCGTATTTTAGTGAAATCAACAGGTACAGAGCTAGACTCTTTCGCTTTACTGTAATAAGCGGCAATTTTGGCAGCTTCTAGTAAAGTTTCTTCAGCAGGCTCTAAAGAACGAATGACAACGTGAGAGCCAGGTATGTCTTTCGTATGTAACCAAATTTCATCACGGCGGGCAAACTTCGTTGTTAAATAATCATTTTGTTTATTGTTTTTACCAACGAAAATCTCTGTGCCATCACTTGCTAAATATTTATCTAATACTGGCTTAGTAGGCTTTTTCTTTGCGTTTTTCGTTTTGCGATTGCGCACATAACCTTCTTCAGCTAATTCCTCACGAATTTCTTCAATATCTTTTGAAGAAGCAGCTTCCATTTGTTGAAGTAAGCTATCAAAATAAAGAATTTCTTCATTGGTTTTTTCGATTTGTTCTTCTACAACAACAACTGAATTTTTTGCTTTTTGATACTTTTGGAAATAGCGTTGTGCATTTTCAGATGGTGTTTTTAAAGGATCTAATGTGATTTTTACAGTTCCGCCATTTTCATCGTAATAATTAACGACCTCAATATCTTTATCGCCTTTTTTCAAAGCGTACATATTAGCTGTAAGTAGCTCTCCAAATAGTTGATATTTATCTGCTTTTCCAGCATCTTGCAGTGTTTTTTCGAGTTTAATGAGTTTTTTCTCGTTTTTATTTTTTTCATTTTGCATAAAGCGTTCTAAATCATGAGCTTGTTGTTTTACACGATCGCGCTCTGCTTTTCCGAAAAAGAAACGATCAAGCAATTCACTAACAGATGAGAACGTCTTATCTTCTCCTTGCAAGTGTGCAAGAGGGAAAAGATAAAAGAATTCTTTCCCATTTGAAGTAGTCATCGCTGGTGAATATGTATGAGTTAATAATGGTTTTTGTATGGAGAAAAATGCATCCGCTAATGCTTTTTCATTTACCATACCAGCTTTTTTCACTACTTCTTTTGCGAATAACGGGGATATTCCCGTAAAGGTGCCGACAAGCTGTTTATCCATGTTTCCAGATAGAAAGTCTAGTGGTCTAATAAATTCATCATTTGTTTCAATCTGAAGTGGGTTAATTTTATGTTGTGCTGGTGGTGCAATATATTCAGCTCCAGCGTATACAGTACGATGGCGGTTTACCGCTAAAGATATGTGTTTTAAGCTATCTAAAATAACATTTGTTTTCGTATCTACTAAGATAATGTTACTATGTCGGCCCATTATTTCGATGACTAATGTTTTTAATGATTCGTCTCCAATTTCATTCCGACTGCGAACTGTAATTTGAATAATACGTTCTAAGTCAATTTGTTCAATTTTTTCAATAAACCCACCTTCTAAATGTTTACGAAGAAGCATACAAAACATTGGCGGTATTGCTGGTGAATCGTAGTTTTGATTCGTTAAGTGCAGACGCGCATATGTAGGGTGAGACGAAAGAATTAGTTTTTGGTTCTTTCCGTTTGCTCGAATATGTAATAAAATCTCATACTTTGAAGGTTGATATATTTTGGAAATTCTTCCTGTGTAAAGAGAATTTGCAATTTCATGTGTAATTGCTCTTGTAAATAATCCATCGAATGCCATAAATGAACACTCCTTTCTAACTAAAAGTTAATTATAGCATTTTTTTGGACGAGGCTGAATAAGCTTTCAATAGAGTATGTCTGGAATCAGGAGGTCGATGGCAGGATGAACTGGTATGGAATGCGGGCACATGAAGTGGAAGAAAGAACGAATACGAATGTAAAGGTTGGACTTACAGAGAAAGAAGCAGAAGGGCGCGTAAAGAAATTTGGTACTAATGAATTAGAAGAAGCAAAAAGGCCTTCTGCACTAATGGTATTTTTAGCACAGTTTAAAGATTTCATGGTACTCGTTTTGTTTGGAGCAACAATTGTTTCTGCGTTTTTAGGTGAATACATTGATTCTATTGCTATTGTTGCCATTGTTATTATCAATGGTATTCTCGGATTTTTTCAAGAAAGAAAAGCTGAAAAATCATTGGAAGCTTTAAAGGAACTAGCCGCTCCACAAGTTACTGTAATGCGGAATGGAAAGTGGGTAAAAGCACCATCTAAAGCACTTGTTTTAGGTGATATTATTAAGTTTTCCAGTGGTGATCGTATTGGGGCTGATGTGCGTCTTGTTGAAGCATCAAGTTTATATATTGAAGAGTCTGCTTTGACAGGGGAGTCCGTACCTGTACAAAAGAAGGTAGAAGCATTGCAAGGGCAAGATGTTGCAATTGGTGATCAAAAAAATATGGCTTTTATGGGGACAATGATTACGCGAGGATCTGGTACAGGAGTCGTTGTAGCAACTGGTATGAATACAGCGATGGGGCAAATTGCAAATATGTTACAAAATGCAGAGCAAATGGAAACACCACTGCAAAGAAGGTTAGAACAGCTCGGAAAAATATTAATTATTGTGGCTCTTATTTTGACAGCACTCGTTGTATTAGCTGGTGTGTATCAAGGGAATGAAGTATATCATATGTTTTTAGCTGGTGTGTCTCTGGCTGTTGCGGCTATTCCAGAAGGGTTGCCGGCAATTGTTACAGTAGCTTTATCACTTGGTGTACAGCGTATGATAAAAAAGAGAGCAATTGTACGAAAGTTACCAGCCGTAGAAACGTTAGGTTGTGCTTCCGTTATATGTTCTGATAAAACGGGAACAATGACGCAAAACAAAATGATGGTAACACATATGTGGTCAGGCGGAGAATTGTGGAAAGTGACAGGGCAAGGATATGAACCTAATGGCTCTTTTATAAAAGGTGAAAAAGAAGTGAATCCAGCTAAGACAAAAGCACTTTATCAGCTACTTACATTTGGTTCACTATGTAACAATGCAAATATTATTCAAAAGAAAAAGGCGTACGTATTAGATGGAGATCCAACAGAGGGAGCGCTTGTAGCTGCAGCAATGAAAGCTGGGATAACACGTGAGGCATTGAAAGGGAAATTTGAAGTTATTCGTGAATTTCCATTTGATTCAACTCGAAAAATGATGAGTGTTATTGTACGAGATCGAGAGGGGAAAAAGTTTATTGTTACGAAGGGAGCACCGGATGTTCTTTTACAAATGAGTCAAACGATTTTATGGGGGGATAAGCAACAGCCATTAAGTGAGCTATATAGAAAAGAAGTACAGGCGGCTATTCATAGTTTAGGTAGTCAAGCGCTTCGAACAATTGCAGTTGCGTTTAAACCTTTAAAAATAACGGATTCTATTGAACATGAAAGAGACGTTGAAAAAGATTTTATGTTAGTTGGGATACAAGGTATGATTGACCCACCAAGACCAGAAGTGGCGCAGGCGGTAAAAGAGTGTAAAGAAGCTGGTATTCGAACAGTAATGATTACAGGTGATCATAAAGTGACAGCAATGGCGATTGCTGAACAATTAGGAGTTTTGCCACCAGATGGACGCGTTGTTGAAGGAGTAGAACTCGCGAATATGGATGTGGAGGAATTAGAAAATGTTGTAGAAGATACGTATGTATTCGCTCGTGTATCACCTGAACATAAATTAAAAATTGTTAAGGCACTGCAAAATCAAGGGCATATAGTAGCGATGACAGGTGATGGAGTGAACGATGCTCCAGCTATAAAAACAGCTGATATTGGGATAGCGATGGGGATTACAGGGACAGATGTTGCAAAAGAAGCCTCTTCACTTGTTTTACTAGACGATAATTTTGCTACAATTAAGTCAGCGATTAAAGAAGGAAGAAATATATACGAGAACATACGTAAGTTCATCCGATATTTATTAGCATCAAATGTTGGAGAAATTTTAGTTATGTTATTTGCGATGTTACTTGCATTACCCCTGCCGATGGTTCCTATTCAAATTTTATGGGTGAACTTAGTTACTGATGGTTTACCAGCGATGGCATTAGGTTTGGATAAGGCTGAAGGAGATGTGATGAAGAGAACGCCGCGCCACCCGAAAGAAGGGGTATTCGCTAGAGGGCTTGCGTGGAAAATAATAAGTCGAGGTTTTTTAATTGGGGCAGTGACGTTAGTAGCGTTTATTATTGCGTATAACCAACATCCAAATGAACTGAAATATGCACAAACTGTAGCGTTCGCGACGTTGGTACTTGCTCAGCTTATTCATGTATTTGATTGTCGTAGTGAGCATTCTGTCTTTCATCGTAATCCATTTGGGAACGTGTATTTAGTAGGGGCGGTTATCATTTCATTACTACTCATGCTAGTGGTGATATATTATCCACCGTTACAACCGATTTTTAGCACAATGCCGATACAAGCAAGAGATTGGTTATTAATTGGAGGTTTGTCATCAATTCCGACTTTCTTACTAGTAGGTTCTTTATTAACAGGGAAAAAGGCGAAAAAGAAAAAGCCAATGTTATATAAGAAGGGATTAAACTTGAAATAGTCAATGTTATGAAAATGTGATATAATTTACAGAAGGTAGTAGAGCCTTGTCTCTATTACCTTTTTCATTGAGTTATTTTATGGCTTGGATGTGATAAAAATGATTTCTAGTATGACAGGGTTTGGAAGATCGAAAGTAGAAAGTGATACTTTTCAAATTACAGTAGAAATGAAATCGGTGAACCACCGTTTTTTAGAGATGAGTATTCGACTTCCTAAGCAAATGATGGTATTTGAGGACAAAATTCGTAAAATAATTGCACAGCAAGTTCGACGTGGACGCATTGAAGTGTCTATTAGTATAGCAGGTGAAGGACTTGTTGAAAGAAAATTAAGTGTGAATTGGTCACTTCTTGAGCAGTACCAATCGATGATGGAAGATATAAAAGGAAAGTTTCAATTACAAGATTCTATTACACTCGAGCAATTAATGGCAATGCCAGAAGTAACAGCAATTGAAGAAATAGAAAATGTAAATGAACATTTTGAGAACAGTTTATATGAGGCTGTTCGTCAAGCTGCTCATATGTTGAAAACGATGAGAGATGACGAAGGAGAACGATTACATAAAGATATAGCGTATCGTTTACAAGAGATTAGCAATTGTGTAAATGCAATTATTCCACATGCACCAATTGTTACACAAAAATATCGTGAACGATTAGAAAATCGCTTAAAAGAATTACATAATCAAGAGTTAGATGAACAAAGATTGCTAACAGAAGTCGCAATCTTTGCAGAGCGTTGTGATATTCATGAAGAGTTAGTTCGTTTGCAAAGTCATTTAGAGCAATTTCGTGAAACATTGCAGATTGAAGAGCCTGTTGGAAGGAAAATGGATTTCATCGTGCAAGAGATGCATAGAGAAATTAATACGATTGGTTCTAAGGCAAATGACTTAACAATTTCAAAATATGTTGTAGAAATGAAAAATAACCTTGAAAAAATTCGTGAACAAGTACAAAATATTGAGTAGCTTTCAAAAAATATATAAAGTTATACGTGGTGGAGAAATCGGATAGACTTACTAGGAGGCGCAAACTATGGCCATGCGGTTTTTAAATATTGGATACGGAAATATTGTATCTGCTCATCGAATTATTGCTATTGTAAGTCCGGAGTCAGCTCCTATTAAACGAACAGTACAAGAAGCACGCGAACATAATGCTTTGCTTGATGCTACGTATGGGAGAAAAACAAGGGCGGTTATTGTTATGGATGATGGGCATGTTGTATTAAGTCCAATTCAACCAGAGACGATTGCACATCGTTTGAATAATAAAGAAGATTTAAGTGAGGAAGGGTAGGTTTTACATATTTATGAGAAGTAGAAGAGGATTGCTCATCGTTCTTTCAGGGCCTTCTGGGGTTGGAAAAGGAACGGTTCGTAAAGAGCTGTTTAGCCATGAGGATACACGTTTTCAGTACTCTATTTCAGTAACGACACGTAAGCCGCGTGAAGGTGAAGTAGATGGTGTGGATTATTTCTTTAAAGAAAGAGAAGAATTTGAGGAAATGATTCGTAATGAAAGATTACTTGAGTGGGCTGAGTTCGTAGGTAATTATTACGGAACACCAATTGACTATGTTGAAAAAACATTACAAGAAGGAAAAGATGTATTCTTAGAAATTGAAGTGCAAGGAGCAATTCAAGTTAAGAAAGCTTTCCCAGAAGGTGTATTTATTTTCTTAGCACCTCCAAGTTTATCTGAACTAAAGAGCCGTATTGTCGGACGTGGTACAGAGACTGAAGATGTTATTGAAAATCGTTTAACTGTAGCGAAAGAAGAAATCGAGATGATGGACGCTTACGACTATGTAGTAGAAAACGATCAAGTTGAATTAGCTTGTGATAGAATTAAAGCAATTGTGGTTGGCGAACATTGCCGCCGCGAAAGGGTAGCAAAATATTATAAAGAAATGACGGAGGGTCTATAATTATGTTAAATCCATCAATTGACTCATTACTACAAAAAATCGATTCTAAGTACACATTAGTAACAGTGGCTGCAAAACGCGCACGTGAAATGCAACTTGCTAATAACTGTGTTGTAGAGCAACCTGTTTCTCATAAATGTGTAGGTAAAGCATTAGAAGAAATCGATGCAGAAGCATTAAGCTACGTACCAAGTGAAGATAAAGTAGCTGAATAAGCCTTTGCCTTCGACAAAATAAAACATAGACTTTATAATTTTCTATGTAACGGTAACAACCTATTTACAAGTAGGTTGTTATTTTTTTACGAAAGGAATGAAATATTGGTACTGACGAGCTGGGAATTCTATTTCAGTATTATAAGTTTGAAAAAGAAAGAGGACGAGTCATATGCTAAAAGGGAAAAAGATACTTCTATGTGTAACAGGAGGCATTGCGGTTTTTAAAGCAGCTGCGTTAACGAGTAAATTGACACAATCTGGCGCGATTGTAAAAGTAATGATGAGTGAGTCGGCAATGAAGTTTGTTACGCCTCTTACATTCCAAGCGCTTTCTCGCCATGATGTATATACGGATACGTTTGATGAGAAAGACTCGGCTGTTATTGCTCATATTGATTTAGCAGATTGGGCGGATGTTGTACTTGTCGCACCTGCTACTGCCAATTGTATTGGAAAGTTAGCTGGTGGTATTGCAGATGATATGATTACAACTACTCTGTTAGCTACTACAGCCCCGGTATGGATTGCGCCTGCTATGAATGTGCATATGTATGAAAATAAAATTGTTCAAAAAAATATGATGACATTGAAAACGCTAGGATATACATTTATTGAGCCTGGGGAAGGCTTTTTAGCATGTGGATATGTAGCGAAGGGACGACTAGAAGAACCTGAAGCGATTATTGCACGGTTAGAGGAAGCTTTCTCAGAACACAAACCATTGCAGGGAAAAAGAATATTAATAACTGCTGGCCCAACACGTGAAAAAGTTGATCCAGTTCGTTTTATGACGAATTTTTCTTCTGGAAAAATGGGGTATGCGATTGCAGAAGTGGCGGCGAATTTAGGCGCTGATGTTATACTCGTTTCAGGACCGACAGCATTAAATCCACCGTTACATGTAACGACAGTGCAAGTGGAATCTGCACAAGATATGTTAGAAGCAGTTCTTCAACATTATCAAAACGTAGACGTTGTCATTAAAACAGCAGCAGTTGCAGATTATCGTCCGAAATATGTTCATGATAATAAAATGAAAAAGCAAAATGGTGATGCTGTCATTGAACTCGAAAGAACGGTGGATATTTTAAAAACGTTAGGTCAGAAAAAGGATAAACAGTTACTTATCGGTTTTGCTGCTGAAACGACAAATGTAGAGGAATATGCAACGAAAAAACTACGTGAGAAAAATGCAGATATGATTGTCGCGAATGATGTAAAAGCGCAAGGAGCTGGATTTGGCACGGATACGAATATTGTAACAATGTATAGAAAAGATGGAAAAGTTATTGAGTTACCACTTTTACTGAAAAAAGAGGTAGCTCGTGAAATATTAAAGCAAATTGAAATGATGTTAGAAGATGATCGTTTATGAAATTTGCAAGTGTAATTGTTGATGTACCTGCCCGTCAGACAGATCGACCATTTGATTACATTATCCCTGAAAAATGGGAAGATATTGTACAGACAGGAATGCGTGTAGTAGTTCCGTTTGGGCCAAGGAAATTACAAGGTTTTATTATTGGGATTAAAGATTCGGTGGATGTAGAAAGTAAGAAGTTAAAGACAATCCATGAAATATTAGATGTAACACCGGTTTTAAATGATGAATTATTAAAGCTTGGATATTGGCTTACAAGTGAAACGTTATGCTACATGATTTCAGCTTTTCAAGTGATGCTTCCAACTGCGATAAAAGCAACGTATAAAAAACGTCTACAAATTTGTAAGCAGGAAGAAATAGCATCTGAAATACTATATTTATTTCAGGATAAAGAAGCAATTGATTTTGAAGTACTCGAGCAGCAGCCACATTTATACCGGACTATTCAACAAGAAATTAAAAATGGTACGGTTGAAGTCGTTTATCAAGTGAAAGATAAAGTACAAAAGAAGAAGCAAAGAGTTGTTCAGCCGGAGTTGCCAGAAGATAAATTGGAATTAGCGGCATTTGAACTGAAAAGTAAAAAACAACAAGATGTACTTTATTATTTTGTGGAAAATTATAAAAGTGTACCATTGAAAATAATTACAGAAGAGTTACAAATAACAGATGCTCCAATAAAAGCACTTGTTAAAAAGGGCTTCATTTCAGAAAAGTATGTGGAAGTATACCGAAATCCGTATGACGATGATGATTTTGAACAAACGAAACCATTTCCACTTACGGAGGAACAAAATCAAGTTATTACACCGATTTTATCATCAATTACAAATGAAACTTATAATCCATTTTTACTATATGGTGTTACAGGAAGTGGAAAGACAGAAGTATATTTACAATCTATAGCAGCAGTGCTCGAGAAAGGAAAAGAAGCTATCGTTCTTGTTCCTGAAATTGCACTAACGCCCCAAATGGTGGATCGTTTTAAAGGTAGGTTTGGCTCGCAAGTTGCAGTTCTTCATAGTGCGTTGTCTGTTGGAGAAAAGTATGACGAGTGGCGTAAGATTTTAAGAAAAGAAGTGAAAGTTGTAGTTGGTGCGCGTTCAGCCGTTTTTGCGCCTTTTGAGAATTTAGGGATTATTATTATTGATGAAGAGCATGAATCAAGTTACAAACAAGAAGATAATCCGAGGTATCATGCAAGAGATGTAGCTATCTGGAGAGGGCAATATCATAAATGTCCTATCGTTCTTGGTAGTGCGACACCAACACTTGAATCGTTTGCAAGGGCGAAAAAAGGTGTTTATGAACTACTAACAATGGAAAAACGTATGAATGAACAAGCTTTACCAACGGTAGAGATTGTTGACATGCGAGAAGAACTTCGTGACGGGAATAGATCAATGTTTTCTAAGGCGCTGCATGAAAAAATAGCAGATCGATTAGAAAAGAAAGAACAGATGGTACTATTTTTAAATAGAAGAGGTCATTCTACATTTGTTATGTGCCGTGATTGTGGATATGTTGTACAATGTCCGCATTGTGATATTTCATTGACATATCATAAAATGAATCATCGTTTAAAATGTCATTATTGTAGTTATGAAGAAAATATGCCAACTGAGTGTCCTGCTTGTCAAAGTACATACATTCGTTTCTTTGGTACAGGTACACAAAAGGTAGAAGAAGAAATTACAAAACTATTTCCAGAGGCGCGAGTCATTCGAATGGATGTAGATACGACAAGTCGAAAAGGAATGCATGAAAAATTATTAAAGGCGTTTGGGGAAGAAAAAGCAGATATACTACTTGGAACACAAATGATTGCTAAAGGATTAGATTTTCCGAAAGTAACTCTTGTTGGGGTTTTAACTGCAGATACGATGCTTCACTTACCTGATTTTCGGGCAAGTGAAAAGACATATCAGTTATTGACGCAAGTAAGTGGACGAGCGGGTAGACATGAATTGCCAGGGGAAGTTGTGATTCAAACATATACGCCAGAACATTACAGTATAGAGTTAGCGAAGAACCAACAATATGATGTGTTTTTTGACCAAGAAATGCAAATGAGGCGAACAAGACAATATCCCCCATATTACTATGTTGTACTCATAACCGTATCTCATCCAGAATTATTAAAAGCGGTGCAAGTGACGGAAAAAATTGCCTCGTATTTGCGAACGCATTGCTCACAGCAAACAATGGTGTTAGGACCAGTTGCTTCAGCAATTCCAAGGATAAAAGATAGATATCGTTATCAATGCATGATAAAATACAAACGGGAACCAAACTTAAAGAACGTGCTCAAAATGGTAAATGAACATTATCAAGCAGAAATGCAAAAAGAGCTACAAATCTCAATTGATTTTAATCCAACAATGTTAATGTAGCGGAGGGAAATATGGCAGTTTTAGAAATAATAAAGCATCCAAATAAAGTGTTAGAAACACCATGCGAAAGAGTAATTAACTTTGATAAAAAGTTAGTGAAATTGTTGAAAGATATGCATGAAACAATGTTAATTGCGGACGGAGTCGGTTTAGCTGCGCCTCAAGTAGGTGTAAGCTTGCAAGTAGCGGTTGTTGATGTCGATGATGATACTGGGAAAATCGAGTTAATCAATCCATCAATATTAGAAAAACGTGGTGAACAAGTAGGTCCCGAAGGCTGTTTAAGCTTCCCGGGACTTTATGGTGAAGTAGAACGTGCCGATTATATTAAAGTAAGAGCGCAAAATCGCCGTGGGAAAGTATTTTTATTAGAAGCGGAAGGATTTTTAGCGCGTGCAATTCAACATGAAATCGATCATTTACACGGTGTTTTATTTACATCGAAAGTGACAAGATATTATGAAGAAAACGAACTAGAATAGGTGTTAAAAGGAGCGGTTTTTAAATGATAAAAGTAGTGTTTATGGGAACACCGGACTTTTCAGTGCCGGTGCTTCGTCGTCTTATTGAAGATGGCTATGAGGTAGTAGGTGTTGTGACGCAACCTGATCGTCCAGTAGGTAGAAAAAAAGTATTAACACCTACACCTGTTAAAGTTGAAGCGCAAAAACATGGTATCCCTGTGTTACAGCCGTTAAAAATTCGTGAAAAAGATGAATATGAAAAAGTATTGGCATTAGAGCCAGATTTAATTGTAACAGCTGCATTTGGTCAGATTGTACCAAATGAAATTTTAGAAGCACCGAAGTATGGATGTATTAATGTCCACGCTTCTTTACTTCCTGAACTTCGTGGTGGTGCACCAATTCATTATGCAATTATGGAAGGTAAAGAAAAAACTGGTATTACAATTATGTATATGGTAGAAAAATTGGATGCTGGTGATATCTTAACGCAAGTGGAAGTGGAAATTGAAGAGCGTGAAACGACAGGCTCATTATTTGATAAATTAAGTGAAGCTGGAGCACACCTTCTATCTAAAACAGTACCTTTATTAATTCAAGGTAAGTTAGAACCGATTAAACAAAACGAAGAAGAAGTAACGTTTGCTTACAATATAAAACGTGAACAAGAGAAAATTGATTGGACAAAAACAGGTGAGGAAGTATACAATCACATTCGCGGATTGAATCCATGGCCAGTTGCTTATACAACTTTAGCAGGACAAGTTGTTAAAGTATGGTGGGGAGAAAAAGTGTCTGTAACTGAACCGGCTGAAGCAGGTACGATTGTTGCAATCGAAGAAGATGGTTTTGTTGTAGCAACTAGTAATGAAACAGGTGTTAAAATTACTGAATTGCAACCTTCTGGTAAAAAACGTATGAGTTGTTCACAATTTTTACGTGGAACAAAACCTGAAATTGGAACGAAGTTAGGAGAAAATGCATGAGACAAAATGTTCGTGAATTAGCTCTTGATGGTTTAATTCAAGTGGAAAAAAGTGGTGCATATAGCAACTTACTTTTAAATAATCTAATTGAAAAAAGTGCAATTGATAGAAAAGATATTGGTTTATTAACTGAAATTGTATATGGAACGATTCAACGTCGTGACACATTAGATTATTATTTACAGCCTTTTTTAAAAAAGAAGGTTGAGGCGTGGGTAAGGGTATTGCTTCGCTTATCTTTATATCAAATGATTTATTTAGACCGAGTGCCAGAAAGAGCGGCTATTCATGAAGCGGTTGAGATTGCAAAGCGTCGCGGGCATAAAGGAATTGCTGGTATGGTGAACGGTGTATTACGTTCGATTCAAAGAGAAGGTGTACCTTCTGTAGATGAAATCAAGGATCCAGTAGAACGTCTTGCAATTGCGACGAGTCATCCAGTTTGGCTTGTACAAGAGTGGACTTCTGCATATGGCTTAGAAACTGCAGAGAAAATGTGCGAAGTAAACATGTTACCACCTGTACCAACAGCACGTGTGAATGTTGATAAGGTAACGGTAGAAGAAGCGATTGAGTTGTTGGCAAGTGAAGGTATAGAAGCAAAACGTGGTGACTTGTCAGATGATGCAATTCAGATTGAAAGAGGAAATGTAGCGCATACAGAAGCGTTTAAAAAAGGATTTCTTTCTATTCAAGATGAAAGTTCTATGCTTGTAGCACGCGCTTTAGAACCGAATACGGGAGATGCAGTTCTTGATAGTTGTGCTGCTCCAGGCGGAAAAACAACGCATATCGCGGAACGATTAAAGGGAACTGGTAAGGTCATGTCCCTTGATTTACATGCACACAAAGTACGTTTAATTAAACAGCAAGCAGAGCGACTTGGTCTAGAAAATGTCGAAACAAAAGCGCTAGATGCTAGAAAAGTGCAAGAGCACTTTGCAAATGAAACGTTTGATAAAATATTGGTAGATGCACCGTGTTCTGGATTTGGTGTAATTAGACGTAAGCCTGATATTAAGTTAGGAAAAGATAAAGGCGATAGTGAAAGATTATCGACGATTCAACTTGCGATACTAGAAAAAATAGCACCATTATTAAAACAAGGCGGTCGTCTTGTTTATAGTACGTGCACAATTGAGAAAATAGAAAATGAACAAGTAATAGATAAATTTTTAAAAGAACATCCTGAATTTGAATGGGATACTACGATAAAAGAACGTATGCCAGAAAAATTAAGTCCGTATATTAATGAAGGTCAAGTACAAATTTTACCGCATTATTTTGCAACGGATGGCTTTTATATTGCTTGTTTAAGGAAGAAGGTGTAGCATCATGGAAACAACTGTAAGAAAACAAAAGAAAAATGTAGAAACGAAGAAACCATCAATTTACTCTTTACAACTTCATGAAATGCAAGATTGGTTAAAGGAACAAGGAGAACCGAAGTTCCGCGCTGGACAAATTTTTGACTGGCTATATAAAAAACGTGTAAAAAATTATGAGGATATGTCAAACCTTTCTAAAGGATTGCGTGATAAATTGTCGAATTCCTTTGATATTACTACTTTAAACACGTTAGTAAAACAAACGTCTTCAGATGGAACGATTAAATTCTTATTCCAATTATATGACGGATATTCTATTGAAACGGTATTAATGCGACATGAATATGGAAATTCCATTTGTGTAACAACGCAAGTTGGTTGTCGTATTGGATGTACGTTCTGTGCTTCGACACTTGGTGGACTAAAACGAAACCTAGAAGCTGGAGAAATCGTAGCGCAAGTAGTAGAAGTTCAGCGTGCGCTTGATGAAACAGAAGAACGTGTAAGTTCTCTTGTTGTTATGGGAATTGGAGAACCATTTGATAACTACGATAATTTAATGGGATTCTTACGAATCACTAACCATGAAAAAGGACTTCATATTGGTGCTAGACATATGACTGTTTCGACGAGTGGAATTATCCCGAAAATTTATAAGTTTGCTGAAGAAGAACTACAAATTAATTTTGCGATTTCATTGCATGCTCCAAACTCAGAATTACGTTCAAAATTAATGCCGATTAACCGTGCTTATAAATTACCGGATTTAATGGAAGCTATTAAATACTATGTAAATAGAACAGGGCGCCGTATTACTTTTGAATATGGATTATTTGGAGGAGAAAATGACCAAGTTGAGCACGCTGAAGAGCTTGCTGCGCTCTTAAAAGGTGTAAAATGTCATGTAAACTTAATCCCGGTAAACTACGTACCTGAACGTGATTATGTACGTACACCACGTGAGCAAATTTTCTTGTTCGAGAAAACGTTAAAAGATCGTGGAGTGAATGTAACGATTCGCCGTGAACAAGGTCATGATATTGACGCAGCCTGCGGTCAGTTGCGTGCGAAGGAGCGCAAAGAAGAGACGAGGTGACGAGATGAAAGCCGTATTTCTATCGGATAAAGGAAAAGTTCGTCAACATAATGAAGATAGTGCAGGAGTTTTTCACAATTTAGATGGAAATGTTTTAGCGGTAGTAGCAGATGGAATGGGAGGTCATCGAGCTGGTGATGTAGCTAGCTCGATGGCCATTCAATTATTCCATGATTATTGGAAGCAAACGCATAATATGAATGAACCGAAAAAAGTAGAACAATGGTTACATACTAGTGTTGGGATTATTAATGAGCGCATATATGAATACGCTCAGCAAAATGTAGAATGTAATGGTATGGGAACAACGCTTATAATAGCTGTTTGTACACCAAGTTTTGTGACGATAGGGCATATAGGAGATAGTCGTTGCTATATGGTATCAGAAGGAGAAATGACGCTTGTAACAGAAGATCATTCGCTTGTAAATGAGCTTGTGAGACATGGTGAAATTTCAAAGGAAGATGCAGAGTATCATCCGAAAAAGAATGTGTTATTAAGAGCGCTAGGAACAGAAGAAAAAGTTGGATTAGATGTTAAAACGTTGGTGCTTGAGGAAGATGATCAATTACTTCTTTGCTCTGATGGGTTATCAAACAAAGTTTCTATTGATGATATGCAACAAATTTTACAGTTAAATGAACAGCTTGAAGGTAAAGGGCAGCGTCTCATTCAATTGGCGAATGATCGCGGTGGAGAAGATAATATCACACTTGTTCTTATTGATTATGCGGGTTCGACAAACGAAAGTAGGTGAAGTGCAACGTGCTGATTGGAAAACGCTTAAATGACCGTTATAAGCTGCTGAAAATGATTGGTGGTGGCGGAATGGCCAATGTATATTTAGCTCATGATGATATACTTGGCCGAGATGTAGCGGTAAAAATATTAAGACTCGACTACTCAAATAACGAAGAGTTTATTAAACGTTTCCATCGAGAAGCGCAGTCTGTTACAACGTTGTCGCATCCAAATATTGTGAATATGTATGATGTCGGAGAAGAAGATGGTATATATTATCTTGTCATGGAATATGTACCCGGGCAAACATTGAAGCAATACATAATTGAGCGAGGTATGTTACCTATAGGAGAAGCTCTTGATATTATGGAGCAGTTAACATCCGCCATGGCACACGCCCATCATTTTGAAATTGTGCATCGTGATATAAAGCCGCACAATATTTTAATTCGAGCTGATGGAATAATAAAAGTAACAGATTTTGGAATTGCGACAGCTACAAGTGCAACAACAATTACACATACAAATTCAGTACTGGGTTCAGTCCATTATTTATCACCAGAACAGGCACGTGGCGGGATAGCAAATAAACAATCGGATATTTATTCTCTTGGAATAGTTATGTTTGAATTGTTAACAGGAAGACAACCGTTTTCTGGCGAATCTGCTGTTGCTATAGCTTTAAAACATTTACAAAGTGAAATCCCATCACCAAAAAGATGGAATGAAAATATTCCGCAAAGTGTTGAAAATATTATATTAAAGGCAACTGCAAAAGATCCTTTCCATCGATATCAATCTGCCAATGCTATGAAGCGAGATATTGAAACTGCGCTATATCCAGAGAGGATAAATGAGCAACCATTTTACATACCAGAAGATATGGAAGCGACGAAAGCGATTCCGATTATTCAACAAGAACAATTATTTGAAAATGTAAGTGATGAAACGATTGTTTTAAAAGGGAGTAAAGTGGAAGAACCGATAAGAGCAGAAGCAGCTGAGTTAGATAAGAAGAAAAAACGGAGTAACAAGTGGCTTAAAGTTTTAATTTCAACATTTTTATTTTTAGCAATAGGAATAACATTAGCGCTTACGGTTATTCCAGGATTATTTATTCCGAAAGATGTGAAAGTTCCTGATGTGGCTGGTATGAAATACACGACAGCTGTAAATACGTTAGTAGAAAAGGGCTTTGAGGTGACGGAGCCTAATATTGTATATACAGATGATATTGAAGTTGGGGATGTAATAAAAACGGAACCTGTAGCAGGAAGAGTCGTAAAAGAAAACGCTAAAATTACTATCTATCAATCAGGTGGAAAAAAGAAAAGTAAGATGGCGAATTTCACAGGGCAAAACTTTGAGAGTGTAAAAGCTGAGTTAGAAGAAAAATATAAACAAGTTACAGTAAATTATATTGAAAATGATAAGCCGAAAGGTGAAATTGTAGAGCAAATTCCGACGCCTGATCAAATGGTTATAGAAGCGGAGCAAGAACTGAAAATCTGGGTAAGTAAAGGTCCTTATCAAATTAGACCAGGTGACTTTTCGGGGTGGACTGAAAATAGTGTAACTGGTTATTTGAATGAGAGAAAACTAACGTCAGATATAAAACGAGAGTATTCAGATTCAGTCGAAAAAGGACTTGTAATTTCGCAATTTCCAAAACCAGGTACACCATTAAAAGAGGGAGATAAAGTAACTATTATTATCTCTGATGGTCAAAAGCCTAAAGTGACTAAAACGGTAAAAGTGGACAATATCTCTATCCCATATGAGCCTGCTGTAACAGGTGAAAAAAAGCCGCAAACAATAGAAATTTATAAAGAAGACATGCAGCAAAAAATGGATAGACCGGTTGAAACGAGAACAATTACTGAATCAGCGACTATTTCTTTAGAATTTGTAATTCAAGAAGGTTCAAAGGGACACTATAAAATTGTACGAGATGGAGTAACGATTATTGATAAAGAAGTACCATATCCAACTCAATAATAGTGAAAGTCTAATTATTATTATTATTATTGCCTGTTATGCTGTCTACAAAGTGGACGGTATAGCAGGCAAAAATATATGATTCAAAAAGCTAGTAAAGTGATGCAGCTGTAAATATTTTTTTGCATTTAATGGGAAATTTAATGTATATTAGCGAAAGTATATATGGTAGGCTTTGAAATCGTTATTTGGAAAATTTAAATCCATTCATTTTTAAATTCAGCATCACCTTATACAAAAAAAGGAGAATTCTATGCCAGAAGGAAAAATTATAAAAGCTTTAAGTGGGTTTTATTACGTGCAGCATGAAGAAGGGGTTACGCAATGTCGTGGGCGAGGTGTATTTAGAAAAAATAAAATTACACCACTTGTAGGAGACCAAGTTGTTTTTCAGGCAGATAATCCAACTGAAGGTTATGTGCTTGAAGTGTTTGATCGAAAAAATGAACTTGTTAGACCTCCTATTGCTAATGTCGATCAAGCGATCCTTGTGTTCTCTGCAGTAGAACCAGATTTTAATCCTGGACTGTTAGATCGATTTTTAGTGCTGATTGAATATCATAACATTAAGCCGATTATTTGTATTAGCAAGATGGATTTAGTAGATGAAAAGATGAAAGCAACTGTTGAAGCTTATGCGAATGATTATCGTGAGATGGGTTATGATGTTTTATTTACTTCTATTAATACGTCAGAAAGTATTGATATATTAAAACCATACTTAGAAAATTGTGTTTCTGTCGTTGCGGGTCAATCTGGTGTTGGGAAATCTTCAATGCTTAATGTGCTACGTCCAGAATTAGAGCTGAAAACAAATGATATTTCCTCCCATTTAGGACGCGGGAAGCATACGACAAGACACGTAGAATTAATTGCAATTGGGAGTGGACTAGTAGCAGATACACCGGGTTTTAGTTCACTAGATTTCATTGATATAGAAGTAGAAGATCTTACATATTGTTTTCCAGAGTTGAAAGAAGCGAGCCAATACTGTAAATTTAGAGGGTGTACACATCTTTCTGAACCGAAATGTGCAGTGAAAGCTGCGGTTGAAGAAGGGAAGATTACAGAATATCGCTATAAGAACTATAAACAATTCGTAGAAGAAATTAGAGAGAGAAAGCCGAGGTATTAGTTATGATTAAAATTGCACCATCGATTTTATCAGCAGATTTTTCAAAATTAGGGGAAGAGATTAAAGATGTAGAAAAGGGCGGAGCGGATTACATTCACGTTGACGTAATGGATGGACATTTCGTACCAAATATTACGATTGGACCATTAATTGTAGAAGCTATCCGTCCAATTACATCATTACCATTAGATGTACATTTAATGATTGAAAATCCTGATAACTATATCCCGACTTTCGCACAAGCGGGAGCGGATATTATTACTGTTCACGTAGAGGCGTGTCCACATCTGCATCGTACAATTCAGTTAATTAAATCTCACGGTATTAAAGCGGGCGTTGTATTAAATCCACATACGCCAGTTTCAGTGATTGAGCATGTATTAGAAGATATAGATATGGTATTACTTATGACAGTAAACCCTGGATTTGGTGGACAGAAGTTTATCCATTCTGTATTACCGAAAATTAAACAAGTTGCAGACATGGTGAAAGAGCGCAATCTAGAAGTAGAAATTGAAGTTGATGGTGGTGTAAATGCTGAAACAGCAAGACTTTGTGTGGAAGCAGGAGCAAATGTACTTGTAGCTGGATCAGCAGTATACAATCAAAAAGACCGCGGTGAAGCAATTCGCGTAATTCGTGGGTAGTGATGAACTTTTATCCTAGTAAGGTATTCATAGGATAGGGTAAAAATATGTAAAAAGGCAATCTACCGAATGGCAGATTGCCTTTTTACAATGGAAGGGGAAGAAAAAATGATTATTCATATTTTGGCAGGAGGACCTTCGGAATATTGCGCAGATTTTGCTCGATATGAGAATGAGGAAGTAGTGTGGGCTGCGGTTGATAGGGGAGTATACCGTCTATTAAAGAAAGGGATTACCCCGGCTGTTGCGTTTGGAGATTACGATTCAGTTACTGAAGAAGAATTAGTATGGATGGGACAGCAAACAAACGAATTACATATTGTTCCGCGGGAAAAAGATCAAACGGATTTAGAAATTGCAATCAACTGGGCATTAGGACAGAAGCCGGCACTAATTCGTATTTTTGGTGCTACCGGTGGAAGACTTGATCACGGTTTGGCAAATATACAAATGCTTTTAAAAGGGTTAGAAGTAGAGATAGAAATGTGTATTGTGGACAATAAAAATGAAATAACAGTTAAAAAAGTGGGTACACATATAATTGAAGAAAATAAAAATTTTCCTTATGTATCTTTTGTACCAGTTACTGAAATAGTGGAAGGGATTACATTGTTTGGTTTTAAGTACCCTCTTACTAATAAAACAATAGAGTGGGGATCAACACTTTGTATTAGTAACGAACTCGTTGAGGAAAAAGGTACTTTTTCATTTACTTCTGGCATATTAATGTTGATAAGAAGCACTGATTGAAGAAACAATTTTGCTCCTTACATCATATAGTGACCAAGTGGAGTAATGGGGATTAGGAGGGAAACCATGAGATTTTATACAATTAAGTTACCTAAATTTCTTGGTGGAATTGTTCGTGCAATGTTAAATACCTTCAAAAAAGATTAAAAAAAGCACCTATCACCGGTGCTTTTTCCATTGTTATAGTAAAAAAAGAGCCTATCGGCTCTTTTTTTTATTATTAAACACGTTCGATTTTGCCAGATTTTAATGCTCTAGCAGAAACGTAAACACGTTGAACTTTTCCGTCGATGCGTACGCGAACTTTTTGAAGGTTAGCGCCCCACTTACGTTTTGTAGCGTTCATTGCGTGAGAACGAGAGTTACCAGAACGAGCTTTTCTTCCAGTAATAGCACAAACACGAGCCATTTATATTTCCCTCCCTTGATACCTTACCATACGTAATTTTTCAATGTTAGTCTTTTATGCGATGCTAAAAACACTACTATAATTTAACACAACTAAAAAGAGAATGCAACACCGTAGAAAAAAGAAATCAAGAAAATTTACTTGACACTATATGTCAATGAAGAAAAGTTAAAATCCATAAAAATTGCTTGACATATTATAGTGGTACATGTTGTATAATAACAATGGACTATTTTGCTCATCATAAAAAAGTGTAATTTAAAACATAAAATATGAGAGTGAAAAGAAAGAACGATGGAATTTTCTTTAAAAAGATTATATGATAGTAACTAAAGTAGTCTAGCTCACTTTCACCATTTATGAAGGGGGAAACGAGATGTCAATTGAAATTAAAACGAAGTACGGTCAAATTGATATTAGTACAGATGTAATTGCAACAATTGCTGGAGGTGCCGCGGTAGATTGCTACGGTATCGTAGGTATGGCATCAAAAAATCAGTTAAAAGATGGATTAACAGACATTTTACGAAAAGAAAACTTCACTAGAGGTGTTATTGTTCGTAAAGATGAAGATGAAGTACATATTGATATGTATATTATTGTGAGCTATGGTACGAAAATTTCAGAAGTGGCACATAATGTGCAGACGAAAGTGAAATATACATTAGATCAAACTGTAGGACTAGCAGTAGATTCTGTAAACATCTACGTACAAGGAGTTAAAGTAATAAACTTGTAATGTGCATTAAGGAGGAAAATCTGTGTCAATTCAAAAAATTGATGGAAAACGTTTATCACAAATGATCATGCAAGGAGCGAATAATTTAACAAATAATGTTCAGCTTGTTGATGCATTAAACGTATTTCCAGTTCCAGATGGCGATACCGGTACAAACATGAACTTATCTATGACTTCAGGTGCGCGTGAAGTGAAAGCAAATCCTTCACAGCATGCTGGTAAAGTCGGCGTAAGTTTAGCCAAAGGATTATTAATGGGAGCTCGTGGTAACTCTGGAGTTATTCTATCTCAGTTGTTCCGTGGTTTCTCTAAATCCATTGAACAAAAAGAAGAATTAACAACAGTTGATTTTGCTGCAGCACTAGAAGCTGGAGTAGAGGCGGCTTATAAAGCGGTTATGAAACCGATTGAAGGAACGATTTTAACGGTTGCAAGAGAAACGGGTAAATATGCAGTAACAGTTGCGAAAAAACAGCGCGACTTTGTTTTGTTTATGGAAGACGTTGTGAAAGAAGCAAACGCATCGTTAAATCGTACGCCAGATTTATTACCTGTATTAAAACAAGTTGGCGTTGTAGATAGCGGTGGTAAAGGTCTTGTAGTAGTATACGAAGGATTTTTAGCTGACTTAAAAGGAGAAACGATTTCTTCTGATGCACCGACGCAAACATCTATGAATGAGATGGTACGCGCAGAACATCACCGTAGTGTACAAAGCCAATTGAGTACAGAAGATATTAAGTATGGATATTGTACGGAGTTCATGGTGAAATTAGAGGCTGAAAAGGTGAAAGAGCATAATTTCTCTGAACAAAAATTCCGTGAAGATATTAGTGTATATGGTGATTCTCTACTAGTTGTGTCTGATGATGAAATTGTAAAAGTTCATATCCACGCAGAACATCCTGGAGACGCTATGAACTACGGGCAAAAATACGGTAGTTTAATTAAGATTAAAGTAGAAAATATGCGTGAACAGCATACTGCTTTATTAGATGAACCTGCTATGGTTCCTGAACAACCAGCTCAATCGAAAGAAAAACAACCATATGGTATCGTAACTGTGGCAATGGGGTCTGGTATTAAAACTTTATTTGAGAGCATCGGCGCAACGAAAGTTATCGAAGGTGGTCAAACGATGAATCCAAGTACGGAGGATATCGTGAAGGCAATTGAAGAAGCAAATGCTGAAAAAATCATTATTTTACCGAATAACGGAAATATTGTAATGGCAGCAGAACAAGCGGCATCAGTTGTAGATCAAGAAGTTATTGTTGTTCGTTCGAAAACAGTTCCTCAAGGTATGGCAGCAATGTTAGCATTTAACCCAGTTGGAACGTTAGAAGAGAATGAAGAAAACATGCAAGAAGCTTTATCTCATGTGAAAACAGGTCAAATTACGTATGCTGTACGTGATACGGAAATTGATGGTGTAGCAATTCAAAAAGATGACTTCATGTGTATTGCAGATGGAAAAATTGTATCTACAAATGCTGAAAAAGTAGGAGCTGCGAAGCAATTACTAGAAGCGCTTATTGATGAAGATTCTGAAATCGTAACGATTCTACAAGGTGAAGATGCAACTGACGAAGAAGTAGCGGAGTTAGTTGAATTTGTAGAAGAGAAATTTGAAGATGCAGAAGTAGAAGTGCATGCTGGAAACCAACCAGTGTATTCTTTCATCTTCTCTGTAGAATAAGATAAGATTCGTTTTGAAAATAAATGGATTACTTACTTGCTAATGGATAAGAAGTAGTAATATGAAGTTTATTACTAGTTTTTATTCAAAAGGCTAGCATATTGAAGAGAGAAAAGAGCCTTGCTGCTAATAGTGAGGCTCTTTTTTACTTGTTTTATATAAGGGATTTGAGTAGTTTCTCTTAGAATGCCTATGATAGAATATATAAGGTGAAAGAGAGCGATTACAGATGCTAATTGGTACTCAAATAAAATGCAATAAAGAAAATAATGTGACGGGGTGTGAGAATCTTGAATGATGTTGTACAAGTTCCTGTTACGGATGTAAAGGGGATCGGAGGAGAAACATCTGAGTTACTACATGAGATGGGGATTTATACAGTTTCTCATCTATTAGAACATTTTCCGTACCGTTATGAAGATTATGCGATGAAAGATCTTGCTGAAGTAAAGCATGATGAACGTGTAACGGTTGAAGGGAAGGTTCATAGTGCTCCTTTGCTGCAATATTATGGTAAGAAGAAATCGCGTCTAACAGTTCGTGTTCTCGTCGGTCGTTATTTAATTACGGCGGTATGTTTTAATAGGCCTTACTATAAGCAAAAATTAACGTTAGATGAAACGGTAACGATTACTGGTAAATGGGATCAACATCGTCAAACAATTGCTGTATCAGAACTTCATTTTGGGCCAGTTGTACGTCAACAAGAAGTGGAGCCTGTTTACTCAGTAAAGGGGAAACTTACAGTAAAACAGATGCGTCGTTTTATTGCTCAAGCGTTAAAGGAATATGGAGATTCTATAGTCGAAGTGTTACCGGATGGTTTGTTAGGCCGGTATAAATTATTACCAAGATATGAAGCACTTAAGGCTTTGCATTTTCCGGTAGGACAGGAGGATTTAAAGCAAGCGCGTCGCCGTTTTGTATATGAGGAATTTTTCTTATTTCAGCTGAAAATGCAAACACTGAGGAAAATGGAGAGGGAAAATTCAAAAGGGACTAAGAAAGAGATTCCGTCAGTAGAATTACAAGAATTTATCGATGCATTGCCGTTCCCGTTAACTGGTGCGCAGCGCCGAGTTGTAGATGAAATTTTAAAAGATATGACATCTCCTTATCGGATGAACCGACTATTACAAGGTGACGTTGGTTCTGGGAAAACAGTTGTTGCTGCGATTGGTCTTTATGCATCGAAATTAGCTCATTATCAAGGTGCTTTAATGGTTCCTACAGAAATTTTAGCTGAGCAACATTATCAGTCGCTTGCTGAAACGTTTTCGCATTTTGGTATGAAGGTGGAACTGCTAACAAGTTCTGTTAAAGGTGCAAGACGCCGAGAAATTTTAGCGAAGTTAGAACAAGGTGAAATAGATATTCTTGTTGGAACGCACGCTTTAATTCAAGATGAAGTTATATTTCATAGGTTGGGTCTCGTTATTACAGATGAACAGCATCGATTTGGTGTAGCGCAGCGCCGAGTTTTACGGGAGAAAGGTGAAAGTCCAGATGTATTATTTATGACAGCGACACCAATTCCGCGTACGCTTGCAATTACTGCATTTGGAGAGATGGATGTTTCGATAATCGATGAGATGCCAGCAGGTAGAAAGGTGATTGAAACATACTGGGCAAAACATGATATGTTAGATCGCGTCCTCGGTTTTGTTGAGAAGGAAATAAAAAAAGGAAGACAGGCATACGTTATTTGTCCTCTAATTGAAGAATCTGAGAAACTTGATGTGCAAAATGCTATCGACTTACATAGTATGCTGACGCATCATTACCAAGGGAAATGCAAAGTTGGATTGATGCATGGGAGATTATCGTCTCAGGAAAAAGAAGAGATAATGGGCCAGTTTAGTGAAAATAAAGTGCAAATTCTTGTATCGACAACAGTTGTTGAGGTGGGTGTGAACGTACCGAATGCGACTGTGATGGTTATTTATGATGCAGAACGTTTCGGTTTATCGCAGCTTCATCAGCTTAGAGGGCGTGTCGGGCGTGGTAGTGAACAATCATATTGTTTATTAATAGCAGACCCTAAATCAGAAACAGGAAAAGAAAGAATGCGCATAATGACTGAAACAAATGATGGATTTGTATTGTCAGAAAAAGATTTAGAATTACGAGGTCCTGGAGATTTCTTTGGGAGTAAGCAAAGTGGCTTACCAGAATTTAAGGTTGCTGACATGGTACACGATTATCGAGCGTTAGAAACAGCAAGGCAAGATGCGGCGATACTAGTAGATTCAGAAGCATTTTGGCACAATGATCAGTACGCTGCCTTGCGTACGTATCTTGATGGGACAGGTGTGTTCCAAGGAGAGAAGCTCGATTAAAGGGAGTCAACAAAAATTTTTGTTGCATTCTACTTTTAATGATTATATACTACTGTTAGTACCTAGTCATAAAAATGGATGGTGCGGTATGAAGAAAAGAAGAAGTAAAAAAGAAAGACAAGAATTATTACAACAAACAATCGAATCAAATCCTTTTATTACGGATGAAGATTTAGCGGAAAAATTTCAAGTGAGTATACAAACAGTACGACTGGATCGTATGGAATTGTCTATTCCTGAATTAAGAGAGAGAATTAAACATGTAGCGACAAAGCAACATGAAGAAGATGTGAAATCTTTACCGTTAGAAGAGGTTGTCGGAGAAATTATTGATATTGAATTAGATAGACATGCAATCTCTATCTTTGAAGTAAAGGTAGAACATGTATTTAAAAGAAATCAAATTGCCCGTGGGCATCATCTGTTTGCGCAAGCAAACTCACTAGCTGTTGCGGTTATTGATGAAGAATTAGCTTTAACTGCAAAGTCTACCATTCGATACATTCGCCCTGTAAAATTAGGAGAGCGTGTTGTTGCAAAAGCGCGTGTTGAAGACGTAGAGAATGATAAGGGACGGACGGTTGTCAAAGTGCGTAGCTTCGTTGGAGAAGAACTTGTTTTTACAGGCACTTTTGAAATGTATCGATCTAGTAATTATAGTGAGGAAGGTAACAACTTATGAAAATCGCAATAGATGCAATGGGCGGAGATCACGCTCCAAAGGCTGTAGTATTAGGGGCAATGAAAGCTATTAAGGAATATTCTGATCTACATATTACGTTAGTAGGGAAAGAAGAGGAAATTCGTCAATATTTAACGAGTGATGAACGAATTACTATTCTTCATACAGACGAAAAAATAGAATCGACGGAGGAACCAGTAAGAGCGGTTCGTCGAAAAAAACAAGCTTCAATGGTACTTGCGGCACAGCAAGTAAAGGATGGAGAAGCAGACGCTTGTATATCCGCAGGTAGTACAGGAGCTTTAATGGCAGCTGGATTATTTGTTGTCGGTCGTATGGAAGGAATTGAGCGACCAGCTTTATCGCCTACAATGCCAACTGTAGATGGAAAAGGTTTTGTTATGTTAGATGTTGGAGCAAATGTTGATGCAAAACCAATTCATTTATATCAATATGCAGTAATGGGATCTGTTTATGCTGAGAAGGTAAGAGGAATTGAAAATCCTCGTGTTGGACTATTAAACGTTGGAACAGAGGATGGAAAAGGAAACGAGCTTTCAAAGCAAGTATTTGCAATGCTTAAGGATGCGCCAATTAATTTCGTTGGGAACGTTGAATCGAGAGATTTATTGCAAGGTGTAGCAGATGTTGTTGTATGTGATGGTTTTACAGGGAATGTAGCGTTGAAATCATTAGAAGGAACAGCACTTGCGCTATTCTCTATGTTGAAAGAACAACTAATGAGTTCGTTTACGAGCAAATTAGCAGCGGCGGTATTAAAGCCAAAACTTATGGTATTAAAAGATAAAATGGATTATTCGGAGTATGGGGGAGCTGCATTATTTGGATTGAAAGCACCTGTCATTAAGGCTCACGGTTCTTCTAATGACCAGTCGATATTTAGTGCGATTCGTCAAACGAGAGAAATGGTAGCGAAAGAAGTAATTCCTACAATTTCAAGCGTAATGGAGAAAGAGTCACTCCAATAAGAGGAGGATTTGAAATGGGAAAAATAGCATTTCTTTTTCCGGGCCAAGGTTCACAGGCAGTTGGAATGGGTAAACAATTAGCAGAGAATAATAAAGAGGTTGCAAAAGTGTTTGTAAAAGCAGATGAGGTGTTACAAGATTCACTTTCAGAAGTGATTTTTGAAGGACCGCAGGAAAAGCTTACATTAACAACAAATGCTCAGCCTGCATTATTAACAACAAGCTTTGCTATTTTGACAGCTTTGAAAGAGTATGACATTACACCTGACTTTGTCGCTGGTCATAGTTTAGGTGAATATAGCGCTCTTGTAGCAGCTAGTGCATTAACTTTTGAAGATGCGGTATATGCTGTAAGGAAACGCGGGGAATATATGGAAGAAGCTGTTCCGGGCGGGGAAGGTGCAATGGCAGCTATATTAGGTGCTGACCCACATATGCTGAAACAAGTTACAGAAGAAGTAACAAGTGAAGGATATGCAGTGCAAATCGCTAATATGAATAGTACGAAGCAAATTGTAATTTCTGGAACGAAGCAAGGCGTAGAGCTTGCTTCTCAAAGAGCGAAAGAAAATGGTGCAAAGAGAGCAATTCCACTAAAAGTAAGTGGGCCATTCCATTCTTCACTTATGAAGCCGGCAGCTGAGAAGTTCCAAAGTGTTTTGAATGAAATTACAATTCATGATACGAATATTCCTGTTATTGCAAATGTTACGGCGGATGTTATTACACGTGGTGCCGACATTCAAGAAAAGTTAATCGAACAGCTTTATTCGCCTGTATTATGGTACCCGTCTATTGAATGTATGGTGAAGCAGGGAGTAGATACATTTATTGAAATTGGACCTGGAAAAGTACTTGCTGGACTTATGAAGTCAATTGATTCATCAGTGAAAGCATATGCGATATATGATGAAGAGACATTAAAAGATACCATTTCAAATTTGAGAGGAGAAAACTGATGTTAAAAGGGAAGGTAGCATTAGTAACTGGCGCTTCACGTGGAATTGGTCGCGCGATTGCGATTGATTTAGCGAAACAAGGGGCAAATGTAGTAGTAAATTATGCAGGTAATGAACAAAAAGCAAATGAAGTAGTAGATGAAATTAAGAAATTAGGTTCTGATGCAATTGCGGTAAAAGCAGATGTTGCAAATGCTGATGATGTTACAAATATGGTGAAACAAACAGTAGATACATTTGGACAAGTTGATATTCTTGTAAATAATGCTGGTGTAACAAAAGATAATTTATTAATGCGTATGAAAGAAGAAGAATGGGATACAGTTATTAATACAAACTTAAAAGGTGTATTCTTATGTACAAAAGCAGTATCTCGTTATATGATGCGTCAACGTCACGGTAGAATTATAAATATCGCTTCTGTTGTGGGTGTTATAGGAAACCCAGGGCAAGCTAATTATGTTGCTGCTAAAGCGGGTGTTATTGGATTAACAAAAACATCTGCAAAAGAGTTAGCAAGTCGAAATATTACTGTGAATGCAATTGCGCCAGGCTTTATTGCGACTGATATGACTGATGTACTAGATGAGAATATTAAAGCCGAAATGTTAAAAGTTATTCCAGCTGCTCAATTTGGTGAAGCGCAAGATATCGCGAATGCTGTAACGTTTTTTGCTTCTGATCAAAGCAAATATGTTACAGGTCAAACGTTAAATGTTGATGGCGGTATGGTAATGTAATAAAAGAATCGATTTCACCTAGTTTTTTTGGTCAATATTTAATATAATATTTGAGGGGAGGTGAATGGAATGGCAGATGTTTTAGAACGCGTAACAAAAATCATCGTTGATCGTTTAGGAGTAGAAGAGACTGAGGTAGTACCAGCTGCAAGCTTCAAGGAAGATTTAGGAGCAGACTCCCTAGATGTAGTAGAACTTGTAATGCAATTAGAAGATGAATTCGAAATGGAAATTTCTGATGAAGATGCTGAAAAGATTGCTACTGTTGGCGATGCTGTGACTTACATAGAGAGTCATCTATAATGCTTAAGTGAAGTCCCGTTTTTTAGCGGGGCTTTCTGGCTTATATCTGGAGGGACCTATGCCGTACCGAAAATATAGAGAAAAAAAATACGAAACAAAATATCGTGAAGCATTTAAAGTGTTTCAAGAAAAGATAGGTATTACGTTTACAGATGAAAAATTATTGATTCAAGCATTTACGCATTCATCGTATGTGAATGAGCATCGAAAAAAACCGCATGAAGATAATGAGCGTCTTGAATTTCTTGGAGATGCAGTATTGGAACTTACTGTATCGCAGTATCTGTTTCAAAAATATCCGACAATGAGCGAAGGAGAGTTAACAAAACTACGTGCAGCTATTGTATGTGAGCCATCTCTTGTTCGTTTTGCGAACGAATTGTCATTTGGTAGCCTTGTTTTATTAGGAAAAGGTGAAGAAATGACAGGTGGACGTGAACGACCAGCTTTATTAGCGGATGTCTTTGAAGCGTTTATTGGTGCCCTTTATCTTGATCAAGGGTTAGAAACAGTTTGGGAATTCTTAAAAGAAATTGTATATCCGAAAATTAATGAGGGTGCTTTTTCTCATGTGATGGATTATAAGAGTCAGTTACAAGAATTGATTCAGCGTGATGGTAGTGGCAATGTTGAGTATCAAATTTTGCAAGAAAAAGGACCAGCTCACAATCGAGAATTTGTGTCACGTGTTACGTTAAATAACGTAGCTTTAGGTCTTGGTAGTGGTAAGTCGAAAAAAGAAGCAGAACAACAAGCTGCTGCAGAAGCATTGAAAAAATTAAAAGAACAACTATAAGGAATCCCCCTTTGAATGAGGGGGATTCCTTGTGCATAGAATGAAACTTTCTTTTTGTTTGTAAATAAAAAGAAGGTAAATCCGTATAATAGCTTGTTTTTGTATAGAGAACATTTATAACGACGGAGAATAGGAGGAAGGCCTTTCGTGTTTTTAAAAAGATTAGAAATAGCAGGGTTTAAGTCTTTTGCTGAGCGTGTATCTGTTGATTTTGTCCCGGGTGTAACTTCTGTAGTAGGACCTAATGGAAGTGGGAAAAGTAATATTACTGATGCAATTCGCTGGGTACTTGGTGAACAATCTGCAAAATCATTACGTGGTGCAAAGATGGAGGATATTATTTTTGCAGGCAGTGATACGAGGAGAGCGGTTAATGTTGCTGAAGTAACAATAACTTTAAATAATGAAGATCAACGTTTACCAATTGAATACAATGAGGTGTGTGTAACACGTCGTGTATCTCGTTCAGGTGAAAGTGATTTTTATATTAATAAACAATCATGTAGATTGAAAGATATTATTGATTTATTTATGGACTCTGGTATGGGAAGAGAAGCTTTTTCAATTATTAGCCAGGGGAAAGTGGAAGAGATTTTAAGTAGTAAGTCAGAAGAGCGTCGAGGTGTATTTGAAGAAGCGGCAGGCGTACTAAAATACAAACTTCGCAAAAAGAAAGCTGAAGGAAAATTAGAAGAAACACAAGAAAACTTAAATCGTGTACAAGATATAATTCATGAATTAAGTAGTCAAGTAGAACCTTTAGAAAGACAAGCTTCTATTGCGAAAGATTATCTTGAGAATAAAGAAGAATTAGAGAAAGTAGAAGCTGCGCTTATTGTCCATGAAATTGAAGAATTGCATGAGAAATGGGAAGCACTTCGAAATCAGTTTGGGCATAATAAAAACGAAGAAGCTAAAATGTCAACGAATTTACAAAAAAGTGAAGAAGAACTTGAGGAATTACGAGGACAATTACAAGCGGTAGATGAGTCTGTAGACTCGTTGCAAGAGGTACTTCTTCTTTCTAGTAAAGAGCTAGAAAAACTAGAAGGGCAGCGCGAGTTGTTAAAAGAGAGAAAGCAAAATGCTACGACGCATTGTGCGCAACTTGAGCAGTTAATTGTTGAATTAACAGAGAAAGCTAAAATTTACGATGGTGAGATTGAGTCAAGTACAGAAGCTTTAATGCAATTTGTGAATGAAGTAAAAGAGTTGGAGCAAAAATTGCATGATAATGAGCAATTGCTTGCTACTTTTGCTGACAATTTAGAGGAACAGATTGAGAATTTAAAAGGTGACTATATTGAACTTTTAAATCAACAAGCTAGTCATCGCAATGAATTATCTATGATTGAAGAACAATCTAAACAGCAAACGTCTAAAAACGAGCGTCTAGATGAAGAGAATGCGAAATATGTAGAAATGCGTATGGAAATTACAGCGAAAAAGACGAAACTTGTAGAAAGTTACGAACAAGCGAAAGAAAAAGTAGCTGGCATTCTCTCAAACATACAGAAGACAGAGGCGGCACTTGGGAAATGTAAGACGCAGTATAGTGAAAATGAAACAAAACTATACCAAGCATACCAATTTGTGCAACAGGCACGTTCTCGAAAAGAAATGCTTGAAGAGATGCAAGAAGATTATTCTGGCTTCTATCAAGGTGTACGTGAAGTATTGAAAGCTAGAGAAAATAGGTTGCAAGGTATCGAGGGTGCTGTTGCGGAACTGTTAACGGTTCCGAAAGAATACGAAGTTGCAATGGAAATCGCTCTAGGTGCAGCGATGCAGCATATTGTTGTACAAACAGAGGAGCATGCTCGTAATGCGATTGCATTTTTAAAGCAAAATAAACATGGACGTGCAACGTTTTTACCGCAAGCTGTTATTAAAAGCAGATCGTTATCATTTGAGCAATTACGCATTGTAAATCAACACCCATCGTTTGTAGGTGTGGCGGCAGAACTTGTGCAGTACAACAATAAATATGAAAATGTAGTTTCAAATTTATTAGGTACTGTTATTGTTGCGAAAGATTTACGCGGAGCAAATGAGTTGGCGAAACAACTGCAATACCGTTATCGCATTGTAACAATTGAAGGTGACGTAGTGAATCCTGGCGGTTCTATGACTGGTGGGGCGGTAAAACAAGCGAAATCTTCTTTATTAGGACGCCAACGTGAACTGGAAGAGTGGACTCGCAAGTTAACTGATATGGAAGAAAAAACAACGAAGTTAGAAAACTTTGTTAAAGCAGTAAAACAAGAGATTCAAGAAAAAGAAGTGAAAATACGCGAACTAAGGCAAACTGTAGAAGTGGATCGTGTAGAAGAGCAGAAATTAAGAGAAGAGATTAATCGTTTAGAATTAGAAGAACATCGTATTAATGACCGCTTGTCTATTTATGATTTAGAGATTGAAGGGTTTTTACAAGATCGAGTAAAAATGCAAGGGCGTAAAGAGGAGTTAGAAGGGATTTTAGCGAATCTTCAAGCTGATATCACTGAGTTAGATAGTAAAATTGTAGCTTTAACAAAACAAAAAAGTGAGCAACATTCTTCGAAAGAAAAAGTTCAAAAAGAAATGACTGAATTAAAAGTGCTGGCAGCTGAAAAGCAACAACGCTTATCTAATCAAAAAGAAAAAGTTGAACGATTGACGAAGGAAAAAGAAGAAACGGATACGACACTTGTAAAAACGAAAGAGGATTTAGCATTCTTAAAACAAGAAATGACATCTAATTCAAGTGGTGAAGAGCAAATTACGAATATGATTGAGAAGAAAGCGTATGATCGTAATCAAACTTCAGAATTAATTCGCTCTCGTCGTGAACAACGTGTATCGTTGCAAGAGAGAGTAGAACATTTAGAACGCAATTTGAAAGAAACGACAGGTAAACATAAATATATTCTTGAAATGTTGAAAGATCAAGAAGTGAGAATAAACCGACTTGATGTAGAGTTGGAAAATAGATTACAACATTTACGTGAAACATATACGATTTCATTTGAAGCGGCGAAACTAAAATATACAATGACAATGCCTGCAGAAGATGCGCGTAAGAAAGTAAAATTAATCAAATTATCCATAGAAGAGTTAGGTACAGTGAACCTAGGGGCAATTGATGAATATGAACGTGTAGCAGAGCGTCATACATTCTTACTAGAGCAGAGAGACGATCTAGAAGAAGCGAAAACGACATTGCACCAGCTTATTACCGAAATGGATGAAGAAATGAAAAAACGCTTTTCTACTACGTTTGAAGGCATTAGAATGGAATTTCAATCGGTATTCTCTGAATTATTTGGAGGCGGTAGAGCGGATTTAGTAATGACTAATCCAGAGGATTTACTAAATACGGGTATTGATATTGTAGCACAACCGCCAGGGAAGAAATTGCAGAACTTAGGTTTACTTTCAGGTGGAGAGCGTGCTTTAACGGCAATTGCGCTTTTATTTGGTATTTTAAAAGTGCGCCCAGTACCGTTCTGTGTACTAGATGAGGTAGAGGCCGCCCTTGATGAAGCGAATGTAGCTCGTTTTGCACAGTATTTAAAGAAATTTAGTGATGAGACGCAGTTTATTGTAATTACACATAGAAAAGGTACAATGGAAGAGTCTGATGTGTTGTACGGTGTAACAATGCAAGAATCAGGGGTATCTAAACTTGTTTCGGTTCGTTTAGATGCCGGAGAAGAACTTATTGCAAGTGAATAGGAAGGATGGGAAAGTATGAGTTTTTTTAAAAAACTAAAAGAAAAAATTTCAAAACAAACGGATACAGTTACAGAGAAATTTAAACACGGATTAGAAAAAACTAGAAATTCATTTGCGGATAAAGTGAATGATTTAGTGTATCGTTACCGTAAAGTGGACGAAGATTTCTTCGAAGAGTTAGAAGAAATCTTAATTGGTGCAGACGTTGGCGTTGCGACGGTAATGGAATTAATTGATCAATTGAAAGAAGAAGTACAACGTCGTAACATTCAAGATCCAAAAGAAGTACAAGCTGTTATTTCAGAAAAACTAGTGGGAATTTACAAAGGTGACAGCGATTTTAGTAACGAAATTAATATGCAAGAGGACCAATTAACGGTTGTTTTATTTGTTGGTGTTAACGGTGTAGGAAAAACGACAACAATTGGTAAACTGGCGCATAAGTTTAAATCAGAAGGTAAGTCAGTCCTATTGGCAGCAGGAGACACATTCCGTGCTGGGGCGATTGAACAATTAGAAGTATGGGGCGATCGTGTTGGTGTAGAAGTGATTAAACAAGGATCTGGATCTGATCCAGCGGCGGTTATGTATGACGCTGTACAAGCTGCGAAAGCACGTAAGGTAGATGTATTACTGTGTGACACAGCAGGGCGCTTGCAAAATAAAGTAAACTTAATGAAAGAGTTAGAGAAGGTGAAGCGTGTAATTGAGCGTGAAGTACCAGGTGCTCCTCATGAAGTATTGCTTGTTATTGATGCAACAACAGGACAAAACGGTTTAAGCCAAGCGAAAACATTCCGGGAGGCAACGAATGTAACTGGTATTGTTTTAACGAAGTTAGATGGAACTGCTAAAGGTGGTATTGTATTAGCGATTCGTAACGAAATGGATGTACCGGTGAAGTTTGTTGGATTAGGAGAGCAAATGGATGACTTGCAGCAGTTTGATCCAGAACAATATGTGTATGGTTTATTTGCGAACTTAGTAGAAACAGAAGAAGTATAAGCGAAAGAAGCGGTATTTCCGCTTCTTTTTCTATAAAAATATATGATGTTAAGAAAAAAACTTGACACTCTTTTGGACTCCATGTAAACTAATTCATGTAAAGGGAAATCACTTAACAAAGGATGATCCAACATGCTCGAAAAAACAACGAGAATGAACTATTTATTTGATTTTTATCAATCGTTGTTAACGCAAAAACAAAGAAGTTATATGTCGCTTTATTATCTAGATGATTTATCTCTTGGTGAAATTGCGGAAGAATTTGATGTAAGTCGCCAAGCCGTGTATGATAACATTAAACGGACTGAAGCGATGCTTGAAGAATATGAAGAAAAATTAGTATTACTTCAAAAGTTTCAAGAGCGACAGCGACTTGTTGCAAAGCTAAAACAGCTAATCAGCGAAGAAGAGCATGTGAATGAAGAAATGAAACAAGTTGTTGAAGCTATCGAAAAATTAGATTAGGAGGGCGGCAATATGGCATTTGAAGGATTAGCCGACCGACTTCAACAGACAATGCAAAAAATCCGCGGCAAAGGAAAAGTTTCTGAAGCCGATGTGAAAGAAATGATGAGAGAAGTTCGTCTAGCTCTTTTAGAAGCAGATGTTAACTTTAAAGTAGTAAAAGATTTTGTGAAGCGTGTGTCTGAACGTGCTGTCGGACAAGATGTAATGAAAAGTTTGACACCTGGACAACAAGTAATTAAAGTTGTACAGGAAGAACTTACAGAACTTATGGGCGGAGAGCAAAGCAAAATTGCTGTTGCTAATAAGCCACCGACTGTTATTATGATGGTTGGTCTGCAAGGTGCGGGTAAAACAACGACGACAGGTAAGCTTGCGAATTTGCTTCGTAAAAAGCATAATCGTAAACCGATGCTTGTTGCAGCTGATATTTACCGTCCAGCAGCAATTAAACAGCTTGAAACATTAGGGAAGCAATTGGACATGCCTGTATTTTCTTTAGGAGATCAAGTAAGTCCTGTTGAAATTGCGAAACAAGCGATTGCAAAAGCAAAAGAAGATCATCATGATTATGTTTTAATCGATACAGCGGGTCGCCTGCATATCGATGAAGAACTAATGGATGAATTAGCGAAAGTTAAAGAAGTTGCGAAACCGGATGAAATTTTCCTTGTTGTCGATGCGATGACGGGACAAGACGCGGTAAATGTTGCACAAAGTTTCCATGAACAGTTAGGTTTAACAGGTGTTGTATTAACGAAATTAGATGGTGATACGCGCGGTGGTGCTGCATTATCTATTAAGGCTGTAACAAACACACCGATTAAATTTGCTGGTATGGGTGAAAAACTAGATGCAATTGAAGCGTTCCATCCAGAGCGTATGGCATCCCGTATTTTAGGGATGGGCGATGTCTTAACATTGATTGAAAAAGCGCAAGCTACAGTTGATGAAGAGAAAGCAAAAGAACTTGAGCAAAAAATGCGTACGCTTTCGTTTACGCTTGACGATTTCCTAGAACAACTTGGACAAGTGCGTCAACTTGGGCCGCTTGATGAATTGTTAGGAATGCTTCCTGGTGCAAATAAAATTAAAGGGCTGAAAAATGCGCAAGTTGATGAAAAACAAATTGGGCATATTGAGGCAATTATTCGTTCTATGACTAAATTAGAACGAGAACAACCGGAAATAATCAATGCTAGTCGCAAAAAGCGCATTGCCAAAGGTAGCGGTACAACTGTACAAGAAATCAATCGTCTAATCAAACAATTCGATGACATGAAAAAAATGATGAAGACGATGACTGGAATGCAAAAAGGCAAGAAAAAAGGACTAGGTGGATTGAAGTTTCCATTCATGTAAGGAAAAAAAGATGGCTCTGTTAAGAAAAAATACTTTACAAAGCAATAGTCTTTTTGCTAATATAATTATCTGTGTGAAATAAATTCGGAGGTGCTTTATAAATGGCAGTTAAAATTCGTTTAAAACGTATGGGAGCTAAAAAAACTCCTTTCTATCGTGTAGTTGTTGCAGATTCTCGTTCTCCTCGTGACGGACGTTTCATTGAGGAAATCGGAACTTACAATCCAGTTGCTCAACCAGCTGAAGTTAAGATCAACGAAGAAGCAGCATTAAAATGGTTAGGAAATGGTGCTAAACCATCTGATACAGTTCGTAACTTATTCTCTAACCAAGGTATCATGGAGAAATTCCACTTATCTAAACAAGGTAAGTAATTGAGGCAATGACTATGAAGAAGTTAGTCGAGACGATTGTCAAGCCTCTTGTCGATCATCCTGAAGATGTAAAAGTTACACAGGAACTTTACAACGGAGAGATAAAGTATCGATTAACTGTACATCCTGAGGATGTTGGAAAAGTCATTGGAAAGCAAGGGAGAGTTGCGAAAGCGATTCGAATGCTCTTGTATTCAGTGGGACATCATAATGATGAAAAAGTAACACTGGAAATTCAATAAACGTAAAAAGGGCGAGGAGTTATTCCTCTCCCTTTTTTAACATTTAAATAGAGATTGCATGTTCCATCTATGAAATGGAGATGCTTAATTTATATAGAAACCAGGGGTGACATACTATTTATGACAAAATGGTTTAACGTAGGGAAAATTGTAAATACTCATGGCGTAAGAGGAGAAATCCGTGTTATTTCTCGTACTGATTTTCCAGAAGAGCGATATAAAGTAGGAAACACACTATACATATCGAATGAGAAAGACACAGACTACCTTCCGGTGAAGGTAACTTCTCATCGCCAACATAAGACATTCGATTTATTAACATTTGAAGGATATAACAATGTAGATGAAGTAGAGAAGTTTAAAGGTTCTTTAATAAAAGTACCAGAAGAGCAGTTAGGCGAACTTGCTGAAGGTGAATACTACTATCACGAAATTATTGGTTGCAGCGTTGTAACGGAAGAAGGAGAAGCGCTAGGGACAATCAAAGAAATTCTCTCTCCTGGTGCAAATGATGTTTGGGTGATTAAACGTCCGAAGGGTCAAGATCTTTTAATTCCTTATATTGATGACGTTGTACTTCAAGTTAATATTGAAAATAAATTAGTAACCATTCATGTAATGGAAGGGTTGCTATAATGAAAATTGATATTTTAACGTTGTTCCCAGACATGTTTACCGGTGTATTTGGATCTTCTATATTAAAGAAGGCGCAAGAAAAAGAAGCGGTAAACCTTCGTGTTGTTAACTTTCGTGATTATACAACAAGTAAGCATAATAGCGTAGACGATTATCCTTACGGCGGAGGAGCTGGTATGGTGCTTACTCCTCAGCCTATTTTTGATGCTGTAGAAGATTTGACGAAAGAGACAGAGCGTAAGCCGAGAGTTGTCTTAATGTGTCCGCAGGGCGAAAGATTTACGCAGAAGAAAGCGGAAGAGCTTGCAGAGGAAGAACATTTGATCTTTGTATGTGGGCATTATGAAGGGTATGACGAACGAATTCGTGAGCATCTCGTAACGGATGAGATTTCTATTGGTGACTATGTATTAACGGGCGGAGAATTAGCTTCTATGGTTATTACTGATAGTGTTGTACGTCTCTTGCCAGGCGTGCTAGGAAATCATGCTTCACAAGTGGAGGATTCGTTTAGTACAGGTTTATTAGAGCATCCTCATTATACACGTCCGGCTGATTTTCGTGGTATGAAGGTACCGGATGTATTAATGTCAGGGAATCATAAAAATATTGACGAATGGCGACATAAGGAATCTTTGCGCCGTACGTATACGCGTAGACCTGATTTGTTAGATGATAGAGATCTATCTAAACAAGAGAAAAAATGGCTTGAGGAAATAAAGCGAGAGCAGTAATAACTTCATATATTTGCTATTGCAACAGGCCTAGTAATATGCTATTATAACATTTGTGCTACTGAAATCAGTAGCCGTATTAACGATGTTCCGCTGTAATTTATTAAGACTTTATAAGAGCATCTGTTTAAAGGAGAGAATTTAATATGCAACAATTAATCGCAGAAATTACAAAAGGCCAATTAAAAACTGACCTTCCTTCATTCCGTCCTGGTGACACTTTACGTGTACACGTAAAAGTTGTTGAGGGAACTCGTGAAAGAATTCAGCTTTTCGAAGGTGTTGTAATTAAACGTCGTGGTGGCGGAATTAGTGAAACATTCACAGTTCGTAAGATTTCTTACGGTGTAGGTGTTGAGCGTACATTCCCAGTTCACACGCCAAGAATCGCGAAAATCGAAGTACTTCGCCGTGGTAAAGTACGTCGTGCTAAGTTATACTACTTACGTAACCTTCGCGGTAAAAAAGCACGTATTAAAGAAATTCGATAAGACATGTATGGGAGCTTGTAAATGCACAAGCTCCCTTTTTCCAATCTATATGAAATTTTGGTATAATACGAACAGCTTACATAACCGTGGAGGGGAAATGCATGAAAAAAGAGAAGAGTTCACTTTGGGAATGGATTAAAGCAATTTTGATTGCTGTTGTATTAGCTGGTGTTATTAGACAGTTTTTCTTTGCTCCAATTCTCGTAGACGGGGTATCGATGGCACCTACTTTACATGATCGTGATCGAATGATTGTGAATAAAATTGGTTATCACATTGGAGATCCAAAACGCTTTGATATTATCGTATTTCGAGCAACAGAAGATAAAGATTACATTAAGCGCATTATAGGCCTGCCAGGCGATGAAATAGAGTATCGTAATGATAAACTGTATGTTAACGGAAAGGCTTATGAGGAGCCGTATTTAGACAAGCAGAAAAAGCAAATTGCTGACGGACCGCTTACATATGATTTTAATCTTGAAGAAATGACAGGCAAGAAAACTGTCCCAAAAGATCAATTATTTGTTTTAGGTGATAATCGTCGTTTTAGTAAAGATAGCCGTTCAATCGGTACGATTTCAAAGGATCAAGTAATTGGTAAAGCCAATATGTTATATTGGCCGTTAGAAGACGCACGTATTGTGAAATAAATGAAAAAGAAGGTGGCAACATGGTAATTCAATGGTTTCCAGGGCATATGGCGAAGGCTAGACGCCAAGTAACGGAGAAATTAAAATTAATTGATGTTGTAATTGAGCTTGTAGATGCTCGATTACCATTATCATCTCGAAACCCAATGATTGATGAAATCATTACACATAAGCCGAGGCTTGTTGTTTTAAATAAAGCGGATATGGCAGATGATCGTTTAACAAAACAATGGATCGCATATTTTAAAGAAAAAGGCCATATGGCAATTTCGATTAACGCGCAAGCTGGACAAGGTATGAAAGAAATTGCAGCAGCTTGTAAAGTGCTTGTTAAAGAAAAATTTGATAAAATGGTTGCAAAAGGTATTAGACCGAGAGCGATTCGCGCATTAATTGTAGGTATACCAAATGTTGGTAAATCTACATTAATTAATAAATTGGCAAAGAAAAATATTGCTAAAACAGGAGATCGTCCAGGTGTGACAACAGCTCAACAATGGATTAAAGTTGGGAAGGAAATGGAATTGTTAGATACGCCAGGTATTCTGTGGCCTAAATTTGAAGATCAATTAGTGGGTCTTCGCTTAGCGACGACGGGTGCAATTAAAGATTCAATTTTAAATTTACAAGATGTAGCTGTTTACGCATTACGTTTTATGGAGAAACATTATCCAGAACGCTTGAAAGAACGTTACAATTTAAATGAGATTCCAGAAGATATTGTGGAATTATTCGATGCAATTGGAAAAAATAGAGGCTGCTTAATGGGCGGCGGAATGATTGATTATGATAAGACATCTGAGCTTGTACTTCGTGAGCTTCGTGGTGGCAAACTTGGAAAAATGACGTTTGAGACACCGGAAGAGTTTGCAGAGCAAGTAGAAGATGTGGAAAAAATAGAAGAAGTATAAGACGTGCGTTTGTGCGTCTTTTCTTTTTGGATACGTTTAAAAAGGAGCTTGTATAAATGCAAACAATGACGATAAAAGAAGCGGAAAATGTATTGAAAGAAATTATGAATGAAGAAGATGATCGCTTTCAACTGTTAATGAAAGATGAGCGAAAAGGCGTTCAAAAGCTCGTTTTGAAGTGGTATAAACAAAAAGAGTTAGAACAGAAAGAAAAAGAGAAGTTTTTTGAAATGTCCAAGTATGAAAATGCTTTGCGTGAAAAAGGGGTCACGTATATCGCAGGTATTGATGAAGTAGGGCGCGGGCCATTGGCTGGGCCTGTTGTGACGGCAGCTGTCGTTCTTCCTGAGGATTTTTATATTCCAGGGTTAAATGACTCAAAAAAGCTGAGTGAAGCGAAACGTGAGCGTTTTTATGATGAAATAAAAGTACAAGCGATTGCAATTGGAGTTGGAATTGTATCACCGCAAGTTATTGATGAAATTAATATTTACCAAGCAACGAAACAAGCGATGTTAGATGCTGTTGCAAATTTATCTTATACACCCCAACATTTATTAATTGATGCGATGAAGCTTCCCACACCAATTCCGCAAACTTCAATTATTAAAGGTGATGCGAAAAGTGTTTCGATTTCAGCTGCATCCATTATCGCAAAAGTAACGAGAGATCGTATGATGAAAGAACTGGGAGAGAAGTATCCTGAATACGGATTTGAGCAACATATGGGATATGGCACAAAGCAACATTTAGAGGCAATTGAAGTGCATGGAGTATTAGAGGAACACCGAAAGTCATTCGCGCCAATTAAAGATATGATTCAAAAATAAGCTGTAAATATACAGCTTATTTTTTATTTTGGCATATAAACATTACTATTTCCGAAAAAGAATAAAGCGATTTCAGTTTTCTGACACTTTATTGTAGACAGCGTGCCAATCATCTTATACAATGGCAATGTAATGTTTTTTAAACATTAAAAAACTTTTCGAGTAAAACAGGAAAACAGGGGAGGATGGGACCATGAATATCCATGAGTACCAAGGTAAGGCAGTCCTTAGAAGCTATGGGGTTAGCGTTCCGAACGGGAAGGTTGCATTTACAGTAGAAGAAGCTGTAGAAGCAGCGAAAGAATTAGGAACAGATGTATGTGTAGTGAAAGCACAAATTCACGCTGGTGGACGCGGCAAAGCTGGCGGAGTAAAAGTTGCAAAAAATTTAGATGAAGTTCGTACATATGCAGAAAGCATTTTAGGAACTACACTTGTGACACATCAAACAGGTCCTGAAGGTAAGGAAGTAAAACGCTTACTTATCGAAGAAGGTTGCGATATTAAAAAAGAATATTATGTAGGTCTAGTTTTAGATCGTGCAACTTCTCAAGTTGTTTTAATGGCTTCTGAAGAAGGCGGAACAGAAATTGAAGAAGTAGCAGAAAAAACACCTGAAAAAATCTTTAAAGAATATATTGATCCGGCAGTAGGCTTACAAGGTTTCCAAGCGCGCCGAATTGCATTTAACATCAATATTCCAAAAGAGCTTGTAGGACAAGCTGTGAAGTTTATGATGGGCTTATACCGTGCGTTTATTGAAAAAGATTGCTCTATCGCTGAGATTAACCCACTTGTTACAACAGGTGAAGGTAAAGTTATGGCACTAGATGCAAAATTAAACTTTGATTCTAATGCGTTATATCGCCATAAAGACATTTTAGAGCTTCGTGATCTTGACGAAGAAGATGCAAAAGAAATTGAAGCTTCAAAATACGACTTAAACTACATTCCTTTAGATGGAAATATCGGTTGTATGGTTAATGGTGCAGGTTTAGCGATGGCTACAATGGATATCATTAAACATTACCACGGTGACCCAGCTAACTTCTTAGATGTTGGTGGCGGTGCAACTGCTGAAAAAGTTACAGAAGCATTCAAAATTATCCTTTCTGACAAAAATGTAAAAGGTATCTTCGTTAACATTTTTGGTGGCATTATGAAGTGTGATGTTATTGCAGAAGGTGTTATTGAAGCAACGAAACAGGTAGGTCTTGAGTTACCTTTAGTTGTACGTCTTGAAGGTACAAACGTAGAACTAGGTAAGAAAATTTTAAATGAGTCTGGCTTAAATATTGTTGCAGCAGAATCTATGGCAGACGGTGCACAAAAAATTGTTTCACTAGTGGGCTAATAGAAAGCGGGGGAGAAAAATGAGCGTATTAGTTAATAAAGATACAAAAGTTATTGTTCAAGGTATTACAGGTTCTCAAGGTTTATTCCATACAAAACAAATGATTGAATACGGTACGAAAATTGTCGGTGGTGTAACGCCAGGTAAAGGTGGCACTGATATTGAAGGTGTACCAGTATTTGATACTGTAGAAGATGCAGTGAAAGCAACAGGCGCAAACGCTTCAGTTGTATACGTTCCACCCGCTTTTGCGGCTGATGCAATTATGGAAGCAGTTGATGCAGAAATTGATTTAGTAGTATGTATTACTGAAGGAATTCCTGTATTAGATATGGTAAACGTAAAGAGATATATGGCTGGTAAACATACACGTTTACTTGGACCAAACTGCCCAGGTGTTATCACGCCTGATGAATGTAAAATCGGTATTATGCCAGGATACATTCATAAAAAAGGTCATGTAGGTATCGTATCGCGCTCTGGTACTTTAACGTATGAAGCTGTACACCAGTTAACACAAGAGGGTATTGGACAATCTACTGCTGTAGGTATCGGCGGGGACCCTGTTAACGGTACAGACTTTATTGATGCGTTAAAAGCATTTAATGAAGATGAAGAAACACATGCTGTAATTATGATTGGTGAAATCGGCGGTACAGCAGAAGAAGAGGCAGCTGAATGGGTAAAAGCTAATATGACAAAACCTGTTGTAGGCTTCATTGGTGGTCAAACAGCGCCTGCTGGCAAACGTATGGGCCATGCTGGTGCAATCATTTCTGGCGGTAAAGGAACTGCTGCTGAAAAGATTAAAACAATGGAAGCTTGTGGCATTAAAGTAGCTGAAACTCCAGCAGTTATGGGAGAAACGCTAATCTCTGTTTTAAAAGAAAAAGGTTTATTTGAGACTTGCAAAAACTATTAATCTGTAAAAAGACACCCTCTTACTTGAGGGTGTCTTTTTACACTTTTTCTGTTTACATAATAAAAATTATGGGTAAGGAGAATTGAGATGAAAAGAGAGCGATTATTACATCTTCATTACTTGCTAGCAGATTATTGGAAAGCGATGGAGAGGCTACTATATGTCGATCCAGAATTAAAGAACATATATACTTTTAACGAAAAACAAATGGAATACTACACTGGAATATCCTCGAAAAAATCTTCAGAACTAGTGAAATTTCTTCAAAGTTCAAATCTTCCGCAATATATATCTTATTTAGAGAAAAATCGTATTTTTTATATAACGATATGGGATGAAAATTATCCGCAATTATTACGTGAAATACAAGATCCTCCCTTCGTTTTATATGGAAAAGGAGAGAAAGATTTTCTCAATAAAGTAAATAAATTAGCAGTTGTTGGAACGAGAGAACCATCATTATATGGTCATGAGAGTTTGAAGTTTATTTTACACCCTTTATTAGAAAGAGAGTGGCTTATTGTCAGTGGGTTTGCAAAAGGGATAGATACAATGTCTCATGAGATTACAGTAAGGCATCATTGCCCGACTATTGCGATATTAGGGCACGGATTGTCGTTTATGTATCCGAAAGAAAATAGACATTTATATGAAATGTGGAAGGAATATATATTGTTATTGACAGAGTATCCTCCGCACTATGCACCGAAAAAATGGTATTTTCCAAAAAGGAACCGGATTGTTAGTGGTATAAGTAAAGGTGTTTTAGTTGTAGAAGCCAAATCGAGAAGTGGAACACTTATTACTGCAGACCTTGCGTTAGAGCAAAATAGAGAGGTGTTTGCGCTTCCTGGACCTATATTTATAGAGGGGGCATCGGGAACGAATCATCTTATTCAACAAGGAGCAAAATTAGTAAGAAATGCAGAAGATATCTTGGAGGAGATTTTAAATTAACCTTATATTTTCAAATTTTTATTAAACAATTATTGACAAATGGTAGATTGGCACTGTATGGTATATTCATTCTTGATTGACAAAAACAAGAGAAATCAATAAGATTAATGAAGACTTGAATCCACCTCTTAAGGAGGCACTAGCATGTCAGATTACCTCGTAATCGTGGAGTCGCCTTCTAAGGCGAAGACCATTGAGAAATATTTAGGGAAAAAATACAAAGTTGTCGCGTCTATGGGACATGTTCGCGATTTGCCAAAAAGTCAAATGGGGATAGAAGTAAAGAACAACTTCACCCCGAAGTATATTACCATTCGTGGTAAAGGTCCCGTCTTAAAGGATTTAAAATCAGCGGCGAAAAAAGCAAAGAAAGTTTATCTCGCGGCCGATCCAGACCGCGAAGGGGAAGCGATTGCTTGGCATTTAGCGAATACGTTAAATGTGGACGTTGAATCAGATTGTCGGGTTGTGTTTAATGAGATTACGAAAGATGCAATCAAAGAATCATTTAAACATCCTCGCGCAATTAATATGGATTTAGTAGATGCACAACAAGCAAGACGCATACTTGATCGTCTTGTTGGTTACAATATTAGTCCTTTATTATGGAAGAAAGTAAAAAAAGGATTAAGTGCAGGGCGTGTACAATCTGTAGCAGTTCGTTTAATCATCGAACGTGAAAAGGAAATTCAAAGCTTTGAACCTGAAGAATTCTGGACAATTAAAACAGAATTTGTAAAAGGAAAAGACACATTTGAAGCAAGTTTTTACGGTGTAGATGGTGAAAAAGTTCAATTAACGAATGAAACGCAAGTGAATGAAATAATTGAACAGATGAAAGACAATGCGTTTTCAGTTGAAAATGTAACGCGCAAAGAGCGAAAACGTAATCCTGCATTACCGTTTACAACATCTTCCTTGCAACAAGAAGCAGCACGTAAGTTAAATATGCGAGCAAAGAAAACGATGATGCTTGCACAGCAATTGTATGAAGGGATAGATCTTGGAAAACAAGGAACTGTAGGTCTAATTACGTATATGAGAACTGATTCAACACGTATCTCAGAAACAGCTCAAACAGAGGCACGTACTTACATCACTGAAGCGTATGGTACGGAATACATAGGAACAGAAAAGAAGAAAGAATCGAAAAAGTCAAATGCACAAGATGCACATGAGGCAATTCGTCCTACTTCGGTAATGAGAAAGCCAGAGGAACTGAAAAGTTTCTTAAGTCGTGATCAACTTCGATTATATAAATTGATTTGGGAGCGATTTGTTGCAAGTCAAATGGCGTCTGCTATAATGGATACTGTGACAGCGAGACTCATTAATAACAATGTTCAGTTCCGTGCAAGTGGATCGGTTGTAAAGTTCCCAGGATTTATGAAAGTGTATGTAGAGTCGAAAGATGATGGTGCGGAAGAAAAGGATAAGATGTTGCCGCCTTTAGAAGTAGGGGAAACTGTATTTTCAAAGGATTTAGAACCGAAGCAACATTTTACACAACCTCCTCCGCGCTATACAGAGGCCCGTCTAGTAAGAACACTTGAAGAACTTGGAATTGGAAGACCGTCGACTTATGTACCTACACTTGAAACGATTCAAAAACGTGGATATGTAGGTTTGGATAATAAACGCTTCGTTCCGACTGAACTTGGTGAAATAGTAATTGAACTTATTTTAGAGTTTTTCCCAGAAATTATTAACATTGAATTTACTGCCAATATGGAGCAAAGCCTTGATGAAGTAGAAGAAGGAAATGCCAATTGGGTGAAAATTGTTGATGATTTCTACGTAGGATTTGAACCGCGCTTAGAAAAAGCGGAAAAAGAAATGCGTGAAGTGGAAATTAAAGATGAACCCGCTGGGGAAGACTGTGAATTATGCGGACATCCAATGGTCTTTAAAATGGGTAAATACGGGAAGTTTATGGCTTGTTCGAATTTCCCTGATTGTCGTAATACAAAAGCGATTGTGAAAGAAATCGGTGTAACTTGTCCGAAATGTGAAGAAGGACAAATTATTGAGCGTCGCAGTAACAAAAAGAAACGTCTTTTCTATGGATGCGGTACGTATCCAGAGTGTGACTTTGTATCTTGGGATAAGCCAATTGGTCGTAAATGTCCGAAGTGTGAAGGCATGCTTGTAGAGAAAAAGTTAAAAAAAGGCGTGCAAGTACAATGTATTTCGTGCGATTATGAAGAAGAACAACAAATGTGAGCGTAACTGCTCACATTTTTTTCGGGAAGAAAAGGAAAGGTGATATAAATGACAACACAAGTAGTAAACGTCATTGGCGCAGGTCTTGCAGGAAGTGAAGCAGCTTACCAAATTGCAAAACGTGGTGTCCAAGTTAGATTATATGAAATGAGGCCGGTAAGGCAAACACCAGCTCATCACACAGATAAATTTGCTGAATTAGTATGTAGTAACTCACTTCGTGCAAACACTTTAACAAATGCAGTTGGAGTTATTAAAGAGGAAATGCGTTTAATGGATTCTGTAATTATTCGTGCGGCAGACGAGTGCTCTGTACCAGCTGGAGGTGCTTTAGCTGTAGACCGTCATGAGTTCGCAGCTAAAGTAACAGAATACGTAAAAAACCATCCGAATGTAACTGTAGTGAACGAAGAGCTTACTGAAATTCCAGAAGGACCAACAATTATTGCAACAGGTCCACTTACATCTCCTGATCTTGCTGCACAATTAAAAGAACTAACAGGTGAAGATTATTTCTATTTCTACGATGCGGCAGCACCAATCGTAGAAAAAGACAGCATTGACATGAATAAAGTATATTTAAAATCGCGTTATGACAAAGGTGAAGCTGCATATTTAAATTGCCCAATGACAGAAGAAGAGTTTGACCGTTTTTATGAGGCTTTAATTGCTGCTGAGACAGTGCCTTTAAAAGAGTTTGAAAAAGAAATTTTCTTTGAAGGTTGTATGCCAGTAGAAGTTATGGCAAGTAGAGGGAGACAGACGCTAGTATTTGGACCTATGAAACCTGTTGGATTGGAAGATCCAAAAACAGGAAAAACGCCATATGCTGTTGTTCAGTTGCGTCAAGATGATGCAGCGGGAACTTTATACAATATCGTAGGTTTCCAAACGCATTTAAAATGGGGACCACAAAAAGAAGTGCTACAGTTAATTCCGGGACTGGAAAATGCAGAGATTGTACGTTATGGTGTAATGCATCGTAATACGTTTATTAATTCACCTAATTTGCTTCGTCCAACATATCAATATAAACAACGTGATGATTTATTCTTCGCTGGTCAAATGACTGGAGTAGAGGGATATGTTGAATCAGCAGCATCAGGATTATTAGCGGGAATTAATGCTGCACGTCTTGTGCAAGGTGAAGAGCCAGTTGTATTACCGTCAGTAACTGCAATGGGTAGCATGGCAAATTACATTACGGCAACGAATGCTAAAAACTTCCAACCGATGAATGCGAACTTCGGTCTATTTGCACCGTTAGAGAAAAAGATCAAAAAGAAAGCGGAACGAAATGAAGCATACGCAACACGAGCTTTAGAAACAATTCAAAATTTTGTAAATATTTAGTTAAATTTCTTGCAAAGGCTACTAAGTTGTGATACGATTTAGTAGCCTTTATTGAGGTGAGTTGTGTGAATGTGAAGAAATTGTTACAATTATTCGTTGGATATTTACAAATTGAAAGAAATTATTCAAAATATACAATTGCAAGTTATCAAAATGATTTAGAACATTTTGTGCAATTTATGGAGCGAGAAGGCATATCCTCTTTTTTAGACGTTACATACGCGGATGTTCGTTTGTACTTAACGACGTTGCACGATGAAAAGTTAGCCCGTAAATCTGTCGCAAGAAAAGTATCAAGCTTACGAAGTTTATATCGTTTTTTGATGCGTGAAGGTTATCGAAAAGATAATCCGTTTGCACTTGCGTCACTCCCCAAAAAAGAATTGTCAATCCCAAAGTTTTTATATGCTGAAGAGTTAGAGGAATTATTTGAAGTTTCTGACACGGGAACACCATTAGGTCAAAGGAATCAAGCTTTATTAGAGTTGATGTATGCGACTGGAATCCGTGTGAGTGAATGTGTCAATTTACAACTTACCGATATTGACTTTGCGGTGGGAACAATTTTAGTAATGGGAAAAGGAAAAAAACAAAGGTATATTCCGTTCGGAAGCTATGCGCAAGATTCTTTAATTACTTATATAGAGAATGGGAGAAAACAGTTAGTTAATAAGACTGACGAAGACTCTCGTATGGTATTTTTAAATGCGAAAGGTACACCGCTAACAAGTCGTGGAGTACGTTATGTTTTAAATGAACTCATTAAAAAGGCGTCACTGACAATGCGGATAAGTCCCCATATGTTAAGGCATACATTTGCTACACACATGTTAGATGAAGGGGCGGATTTACGTACTGTACAGGAGCTATTAGGTCATGAGAATTTGTCGACTACACAAATTTATACGCATGTCTCTAAAGAAAGATTGCGTTCTGTTTACATGAAGCATCACCCGCGGGCATAAATTGCTTTAAAAGCTATAAAAACAAATAAAGGAGTTTTTTCTATGGGGAATTTCCACGCTACAACGATATTTGCAGTTCATCATAATGGAGAATGTGCAATGGCTGGAGATGGTCAGGTGACAATGGGAAATGCTGTTGTAATGAAACATACAGCTCGTAAAGTTCGCAGACTTTTCCAAGGTAAAGTTTTAGCTGGTTTTGCAGGTTCAGTTGCTGATGCATTTACTCTTTTTGAAATGTTTGAAGGGAAATTAGAAGAGTATAATGGCAACTTGCAGCGTGCTGCTGTTGAAATGGCAAAACAATGGCGTGGCGATAAAATGTTACGTCAACTAGAAGCGATGCTCATTGTCATGGATAAAACAACTATGCTTCTTGTTTCAGGTACAGGAGAAGTGATTGAACCGGATGATGGTATTTTAGCAATTGGATCTGGTGGAAATTATGCGCTTTCTGCAGGTCGTGCTTTAAAGCAATATGCAAGTGAACACTTAACAGCGAAACAAATTGCGAAAGCGAGTTTAGAGATTGCTGGTGATATTTGTGTTTATACGAATCACAACATAATTGTTGAAGAATTGTAGAATCGTAAGGGAGGCATTTTATATGCATTTACATTTTACTCCGCGCCAAATTGTGGAAAAATTAGATCAATATATCATCGGTCAAAAAGACGCAAAGAAAGCGGTTGCTGTAGCGTTGAGAAATCGATACCGTCGCAGTAAATTAGCTGAAAATTTACGTGATGAAATAGCACCTAAAAACATTTTGATGATTGGACCGACAGGTGTTGGGAAAACAGAGGTAGCACGACGAATGGCGAAACTCGTTGGAGCACCTTTTATTAAGGTTGAGGCTACAAAATTCACAGAAGTTGGATATGTGGGTAGAGATGTAGAGTCGATGGTACGTGACCTTGTGGAAACATCGGTTCGTATCGTAAAAGAAGAAATGGTAGTGAAAGTTCAAGATAAAGCAGAAGAGCAAGCGAATCAACGTCTTGTTGAAATTTTAGTACCGAGTCCGGAGAAGCAATCTGGATTTAAAAATCCATTAGAGATGCTTTTCGGGGGCGCTCAAAATTCGAGTCAAACGTCTGATACACAAGAAGATGGTGAAATCGAAAAGAAACGTCAAGATGTGGAGAGAAAGCTTGCTGCAGGGCTTCTTGAAGAAGAGATTGTATCGATTGAAGTGACTGAGCAACAGTCGTCAATGTTTGATATGTTACAAGGAACTGGCATGGAGCAAATGGGAATGAATTTCCAAGATGCGTTAGGGAGTTTTATGCCGAAAAAAACAAAAAAACGTAAACTTTCTGTAAAAGAAGCAAGAAAACTCTTGACAAATGAAGAGGCACAGCGCTTAATTGATATGGATGAAGTTACACAAGAGGCTGTTTATCGTGCTGAACAGCTCGGGATTATTTTTATCGATGAAATTGACAAAATTGCTGGTAAGCAGTCGAATAGCGTAGATGTATCACGTGAAGGTGTGCAACGTGACATTTTGCCAATTGTAGAAGGGTCGAATGTTGCGACAAAATACGGATCAGTAAAAACGGATTATATTTTATTCGTTGCAGCTGGAGCGTTCCATATGTCTAAACCGTCGGATTTAATTCCGGAATTGCAAGGGAGATTTCCGATTCGAGTAGAATTAACAAAATTATCGACAGACGATTTTGTTAAAATATTAATCGAGCCTGACAATGCGTTAATTAAACAATATATGGCATTATTAGCGACTGAAGGTATAGAAATTGAATTTTCAGACGAAGCTATTCGTAAGATTGCTGAGATTGCTTATCAAGTTAATCAGGATACAGATAATATTGGAGCAAGAAGACTTCATACGATTATGGAGAAGCTCCTTGAAGATTTATCGTTTGAAGCATCTGAAATTACGTTAGAGAAAATAACGATAACCCCTCAATACGTTGAGGAGAAATTAGCAACAATTGCTAAAAATAAAGATGTGAGCCAGTTTATTTTGTAATAGTGTCATCAGGTGACTCGCCCTAGTTTCCAAGTGATGAAAAAATATGTGAGTAACATGTAGGAGGAACTTTTGAAATGGAATTATTAGCAAAAACAAGAAAATTAAATGCGTTATTACAGAGCGCAGCAGGGAAGCCTGTAAACTTTAGAGAAATGTCTGACACAATGTGTGAAGTAATCGAAGCAAACGTATTCGTAGTTAGTCGTCGTGGTAAATTACTAGGTTATGCAATTCACCAACAAATCGAAAACGAACGCATGAAGCAAATGCTTGCAGAACGTCAATTCCCAGAAGAATATACACAAAGCTTATTCAACATTACAGAAACATCTTCAAACTTAGATGTGAACAGTGCTTACACAGCATTCCCGGTAGAAAACAGAGAATTATTTGGTCAAGGTTTAACTACAATCGTACCAATCGTTGGTGGTGGTGAGCGTCTAGGTACATTAGTATTAGCTCGTCTTGGTCAAGAGTTCTTAGATGACGATTTAATCCTTGCTGAGTACAGCTCAACTGTTGTAGGCATGGAAATCTTACGTGAAAAAGCAGAAGAAATCGAAGAGGAAGCACGTAGTAAAGCTGTTGTTCAAATGGCGATCAGCTCATTATCTTACAGTGAGTTAGAAGCAATTGAGCATATCTTCGAAGAATTAAATGGAACAGAAGGTTTACTTGTTGCAAGTAAAATTGCTGATCGTGTAGGAATTACTCGTTCTGTAATCGTAAATGCACTACGTAAATTAGAAAGTGCTGGTGTAATTGAGTCTCGCTCTTTAGGTATGAAAGGAACATACATTAAAGTGCTAAACGACAAGTTTCTACAGGAACTTGCTAAATTAAAAACAAACTAATTTATAAAAAACTCTCCTCGATCGAGGAGAGTTTTTTTGTGCAATGGATTGATGGCGCTTGTGAAAAGTGCCATAAGCGTGTTTTCTGGGAAAACTATTAATTGTGTTTTACTTTTTTGCTTAAAAGAAATGAAGGTTGGTAATACTAGAATTCGAGTATGAACAAAGAAAGTTTTACATTGTTCGCATTTTCGACTTGATTGTAATATTTCAGTATGATATAGTAAGCAGTGGTGTCAGTACAAAGTACACACGTTTACTGATTTAAGTGTTGGTGCTACGTTTGTAGTTTCGCTTAGAGATGAAGTAAACGGAGGATATCAAAAACCATTTAGGAGGAACTATATTATGTCAGTAATTTCTATGAAGCAATTGCTTGAAGCTGGTGTTCATTTCGGACATCAAACTCGTCGTTGGAACCCAAAAATGAAGCGTTACATTTTCACAGAGCGTAACGGTATCTACATCATCGACTTACAAAAAACTGTGAAAAAAGTTGAGGAAGCTTACAGAACGATGCGCGACATCGCTGCTGAAGGTGGAGACATCTTATTCGTAGGTACTAAAAAACAAGCACAAGAAGCTATTAAAGAAGAAGCAACTCGTGCTGGTATGTACTTCGTTAACCAACGTTGGTTAGGCGGAACTTTAACAAACTTCCAAACAATCCAAAAGCGTATCAAGCGTCTTAAAGACATCGAAAGAATGCAAGAAGATGGTACTTTCGAAGTACTTCCTAAGAAAGAAGTTGTTCAACTTAAAAAAGAGTTAGAGCGTCTTGAGAAATTCTTAGGCGGTATTAAAGATATGAAAGGTCTTCCAAGTGCATTATTCGTAGTAGACCCTCGTAAAGAGCGTATTGCAGTTGCTGAAGCACGCAAATTACACATTCCAATCATCGGTATCGTTGATACAAACTGTGATCCAGACGAAATCGATCACGTTATCCCAGCAAACGATGATGCAATTCGTGCTGTAAAACTTCTTACATCTAAAATGGCAGACGCGATCCTTGAAGCAAAACAAGGTGAAGAAACTGTTACTGCGTAACAAAGTTGGAAAGGTGATAAGGGGTTCGGCCTTTTATCACCTTTTTTAAGGTATAAACACCTTTATAAAAGGTATAAATACATATTTTAGGAGGATGAAAAATATGGCAATCACTGCTCAAATGGTAAAAGAATTACGTGAAAAAACTGGCGCAGGTATGATGGACTGCAAAAAAGCTTTAACAGAAACTAACGGCGACATGGAGAAGGCAATTGACTTCTTACGCGAAAAAGGTATTGCGAAAGCTGCTAAAAAAGCAGACCGCATTGCTGCTGAAGGTTTAACTTTCATCGAAACAAACGGTAACGACGCTTTAATCTTAGAATTAAACTCTGAAACTGATTTCGTTGCGAAAAACGAAGGTTTCCAAACACTAATTAAAGAATTAGCTGCTCACTTATTAACTAACAAACCAGCTAACGTTGAAGAAGCTATGGCTCAAACAATGGAAAACGGTAAAAACGTTGAAGAGCACATCAACGAAGCAATCGCTAAAATTGGTGAAAAACTTACACTTCGTCGTTTCGAAATCGTATCAAAAACTGATGCAGATGCATTCGGCGCTTACCTACACATGGGTGGACGCATTGGTGTATTAACAGTTCTTGAAGGTTCTACTGATGAAGCTGCTGCTAAAGATGTTGCAATGCACATCGCTGCAGTTAACCCTAAATACATCGACCGCGATGCTGTAACAGCTGAAGAAGTTGAGCATGAGCGTCAAGTATTAACACAACAAGCATTAAACGAAGGCAAGCCTGAAAAAATCGTTGCAAAAATGGTTGAAGGCCGTCTAGGCAAATTCTTCGAAGAGATTTGCTTACTTGACCAAGCATTCGTTAAAAACCCTGATATGAAAGTTCGTCAGTTCGTTGAGTCTAAAGGCGGAACATTAAAAGGATTCGTTCGCTACGCTGTTGGTGAAGGTATCGAAAAACGCGAAGACAACTTTGCTGAAGAAGTAATGAACCAAGTAAAAGGTAGTAACTAATACAGATTAGGGAACACATTGTGTTCCCTTTTTTAAAATAAAGATGTAAGCAATTGGAGGTTCATTATGAGTAAACCGAAATATAATCGTGTCGTTTTAAAGCTAAGTGGAGAAGCTTTAGCTGGAGAGCAAGGATTTGGAATTAATCCAACTGTTATTAAGTCAGTTGCAGAACAAGTAAAAGAAATTGCAGAACTTGATGTAGAGGTTGCTGTTGTTGTTGGTGGCGGTAACATTTGGCGTGGGAAAATTGGAAGTGAAATGGGCATGGATCGTGCAGGAGCAGATTACATGGGCATGTTAGCTACAGTTATGAATTCATTAGCTCTTCAAGATAGCTTGGAGAATATTGGAATCCAAACTCGTGTACAAACTTCAATTGAGATGCGTCAAGTGGCAGAGCCTTACATTCGCCGTAAAGCAGTTCGTCACTTAGAGAAAAAACGTGTTGTTATCTTTGCAGCAGGTACAGGTAATCCATACTTCTCTACAGATACAACAGCAGCATTACGTGCAGCGGAAATCGAAGCAGACGTTATTTTAATGGCAAAAAATAATGTGGATGGCGTATATAGCGCAGATCCATCTATTGACCCAACAGCTACGAAATACGAAACGCTTACTTACTTAGATGTATTAAAAGAAGGTTTAGGTGTAATGGATTCTACAGCTTCTTCTCTATGTATGGATAATGATATTCCATTAATTGTATTCTCAGTTATGGAAAAAGGTAATATTAAACGTGCCGTTTTAGGCGAAAATATTGGAACAGTTGTAAGGGGGAAATAAATATGGGACAACAAGTATTGAAGTCTTCAAATGAAAAAATGGAAAAAGCAGTTGCTGCTTATTCTCGTGAATTAGCAACAGTTCGCGCTGGTCGTGCAAGCTCGTCTGTATTAGATAAGGTACAAGTTGATTACTATGGTGCACCAACACCAGTTGTGCAATTAGCGAACATTACAGTTCCAGAAGCACGTTTACTTGTAATTCAACCTTATGATAAAACTTCTATCGGTGATATCGAAAAAGCAATTTTAAAAGCAGATTTAGGCTTAAACCCTTCTAATGATGGAACTGTAATTCGTATTGCATTCCCTGCATTAACAGAAGAGCGTCGTCGTGATCTTGTTAAAGTTGTGAAAAAATATGCTGAAGAAGCAAAAGTAGCTGTTCGTAACGTACGTCGTGACGGAAATGATGATCTTAAGAAGCTTGAAAAAGCTGGCGAGATTACAGAAGATGATTTAAGAGGATATACTGAAGATATCCAAAAAGAAACAGATAAATATATTGCAAAAGTTGACGAAATCGCAAAAAACAAAGAAAAAGAAATCATGGAAGTGTAATAGCGATAACTTCGCAAATATGACCCTCTTCTTAAGGGGGTCTTTTTACACTTTTAGGCATACGTCTGCTTGTTGGAGGGTATGAATGATGTTTAAAAACTTTCCTTTTTTTAAAGGTAAAAAGGACACATCGTTTGATCATCTCGTTGAAGAAGTGAAAAAAGGATATATCCCAGAACATATTGCCATCATTATGGATGGGAATGGAAGATGGGCAAAGAGGAGAGCAATGCCTCGTATTGCGGGACATCATGAAGGTATGCAAGTTGTAAAGAAAATTACAAAATTTGCAAGTAAACTTAATGTGAAAGTGTTAACTCTTTATGCTTTTTCAACTGAGAACTGGAAAAGACCGAAAAAGGAAGTTGATTATTTAATGAAGCTTCCAGAAGAATTTCTAGGTACATTTTTACCAGAATTGATTGAAGAAAACGTACAAGTCCGAGTAATAGGGCAAAAAGATCGTCTTCCTACGCATACACGCAGAGCGATGGAGAAAGCCATGGAAGATACGAAAGAGAATACGGGATTAATTCTTAATTTCGCGTTAAACTATGGAAGTCGAGATGAAATCGTTTCTGCTGTGCAACATATGATGAAAGATAATGAGGAAGGAAAAATTCGTTCTGAAGAGGTAAGTGAAGAAATGCTTTCCTCCTACTTAATGACGAGTTCTTTACCCGATCCAGAGTTGTTAATCCGAACAAGCGGAGAGCTACGTATTAGTAATTTCATGTTATGGCAAATTGCATATTCGGAGTTTTGGTTTACAGATGTGTATTGGCCAGACTTCAAAGAAGAACATTTGCTAAATGCGATTACTGACTTTCAACATAGAGGGCGCAGATTCGGAGGCGTGTAGAAAGAGAGGGTTTGGTAGTGAAACAGAGAATTATTACTGGAGTGGTTGCTGCCGCGCTATTCATTCCCATCGTAATATACGGTGGCGTGCCTTTTACGGTTTTAGTGTATGCACTTGCTTCTATAGGTTTATATGAATTAATTCGTATGAATAAGCTTACGCTTATTTCAGTACCGACAGTTTTAGCTGCAGTATTATTGTGGATTCTTTTAATTCCAAGTAGTGCATCAGAACTGTTTACATGGATTGGATTAGGTAAATTGGAAATCACATTTGTGATTGTTTTATTACTTTTATCATATACAGTCCTTTCTAAGAATACATTTACTTTTGATAATGCTTCATTTTTACTAATGGCAACGACATATGTGGCAATGGGATTCTTATATTTAAATGAAACGAGAATATTAGGAATTAAATATGTGTTTTGTGCATTATTTGTTATATGGGCTACTGATTCAGGCGCATATTTCGTAGGAAAAGCATTGGGCAAGAGAAAATTGTGGCCAGAAATTAGTCCAAATAAAACGATTGAAGGTTCATTAGGCGGCATCGTTTGTGGAATTATTGTGGCACTTGTTTACAACGTGTTCTTCCCAGTCGAATCGAATGTAGTAATTTTAATTGTGCTGACAATTATCATTTCTATTTTTGGACAAATTGGTGATTTAGTACAATCTGCTTTTAAACGTCATTATGGCGTAAAGGATTCAGGTACAATTTTACCTGGGCATGGTGGTATATTAGATCGAACAGATAGTTGGTTATTCGTTTTACCAATTCTCTACTTCTTATTACAATACAATTAATAAATGAACGAGGGGTTGGAGTCATGAAAAACATTAGTTTATTAGGTGCAAGCGGATCAATTGGTACACAAACTTTAGATGTATTACGCTCGCACCCAGACCAATTCCGTCTCGTTGCTTTTTCTGTAGGGAAAAATATTGACTACGCAGTAAAGGTAATTCAAGAATTTTCTCCGCAAATCGTCTCTGTGCAAAGAGAGGAAGATGTTTTAAAATTACAAACTGTTTCTGGTAATACAAAAATTGTATATGGTAGTGAAGGACTTTTAGAAGTAGCATTACATCCAGATGCGGAGATTGTAGTAAATGCTGTTGTAGGTAGCGTAGGGTTGTTACCGACACTTCGTGCGATTGAGGCGAAAAAAACAATTGGAATTGCAAATAAAGAAACGTTAGTAACTGCAGGACATCTTGTAATGGAAGCAGCGCGAAAACATAATGTTTCGTTACTTCCAGTAGATAGTGAACATTCGGCTATTTTTCAATGCTTGAATGGTGAAAATGAAAAAAGAATTTCTCGTCTTATTATAACGGCTTCTGGTGGAAGTTTCCGTGATAAAACGAGAGATGAATTGCATCATGTGACCGTAGAAGATGCGCTTCGACATCCAAACTGGTCAATGGGTTCGAAAATTACAATTGATTCTGCTACAATGATGAATAAGGGACTAGAAGTAATTGAAGCACATTGGCTTTTTGGTATCCCTTATGAGCAAATCAATGTTGTTTTACATAAAGAAAGTATTATCCATTCTATGGTTGAATTTGAAGATCGTAGTGTAATGGCGCAGCTTGGTTCACCTGATATGCGAGTACCAATTCAATACGCACTTACATATCCTGATAGATTGCCTCTTTCAGACACAAAACAGTTAAACTTATGGGAAATAGGGACGTTGCATTTTGAGAAAATGGACCAAGAACGATTCCGTTGTTTACGTTTTGCGTATGAAGCTGGAAAAGCAGGTGGAAGTATGCCAGCTGTAATGAACGCAGCGAATGAAGTAGCTGTTGAAGCTTTTTTACAAAAGAGAATTGGTTTCTTAACAGTGGAAGACCTCATTGAAAAAGCAATGAACCATCACAATGTCATTGCACGTCCGAGCTTAGAGGAAATTCTGGAAATTGATGCAGCCACAAGACGGTTTGTGATGGAACAAATTTAGCAAAGGTGGTTATGGAATTGAATACAGCGATTGCCTTTATATTAATTTTCGGTGCACTCGTATTTTTCCATGAGCTAGGGCATCTATACTTCGCGAAAAGAGCAGGCATTTTATGCCGCGAGTTTGCGATTGGTTTTGGTCCGAAAATATTCTCATTTGAAAAGAATGAAACGGTGTATACGATTCGATTACTGCCTCTGGGTGGCTATGTAAGAATGGCTGGCGAGGATGCAGACACAGTTGAGTTAAAGCCAGGGAAAAAGGTTGGCCTTGTGCTAAATGAAAAAGACGAAGCTGTGAAATTAGTTTTTGATGGATATGAAAAATATCCAAATGTTCGTGTTATTGAAGTCGAACAAGCTGATTTAGAGCATAATCTAACGATTTCAGGCTATGAAGAGTATGAGGAAGAGCTTCAAACATTCCGAGTGAATGAAAAGGCTCGCATCATTACTGCTGGAGAAGAAATTCAAATTGCTCCATATAACAGGCAATTTGGCTCTAAAAAATTGGGTCAACGCGCTTTAACAATCTTTGCGGGTCCTGCAATGAACTTCATTTTAGCATTTGTTATTTTTGTGATTCTTGGATTTGTACAAGGGGTTCCTATTGACAAACCAATGGTCGGAAAAGTGATGGATAATAGTGCAGCACAGCAAGCTGGCCTGAAAGAGAATGATACAATTCAAGCGATTGATGGGAAAAACACAAGTACATGGAAAGATGTTGTTACTATTGTACGTGAAAACCCGAATAAAGAAATTACGTTACAAGTAAAGCGTGATAATGAACAGTTTAATGTGAAAGTAACGCCAACACTTGATAAAGAAGGAAAAGACGAAGTTGGTAGAATTGGTGTTTATTCTCCTGTAGAGAAAACAGTAATGGGTTCTATTAAATCAGGATTTGAACAAACGTACCAATGGACGAAACTAATTTTTGAATCTCTTGTGAAATTAGTAACTGGTCAATTTTCTATTAATGAGTTGTCAGGTCCAGTAGGAATTTATAATCTAACAGATCAAGTTGTAGATTATGGATTTACGCGTGTACTAAGTTTAGCGGCAGTTCTAAGCATTAATCTTGGTTTATTTAATTTATTACCAGTTCCTGCTTTAGATGGTGGCCGTTTATTCTTCTTCTTAATTGAAGCGTTACGAGGGAAACCAATTGACCGTCAAAAAGAAGGAATGGTTCATTTTATTGGTTTTGCATTATTAATGTTATTAATGTTAGTTGTAACATGGAATGACATTCGTAAGTTTTTCTTGTAAAATAGAATGAAACTAATAATGAAATAGAGCTCGTAGAATAAAATCCCTCACCTAATTCGAGGTGAGGGGTTTTACTGCGTGTAAGAGTAAAATGAAGAGGTGCAAATAAATGAAACAAAGTATGGTATTCAGTCCTACATTACGTGAAGTTCCAGCTGATGCTGAAATTAAGAGTCATCAATTATTACTTCGCGCAGGTTTTATGCGTCAAAATGCTTCTGGTATTTATAGTTTTCTACCATTTGGATTAAAAGTATTACACAAAGTAGAACGTATCGTTCGAGAAGAAATGGAGCGTGCAGGAGCTGTAGAATTATTAATGCCAGCTATGCAAGCTGCAGAATTATGGCAAGAATCAGGTCGTTGGTATTCATACGGATCTGAATTAATGCGTATGAAAGATCGTAACGCTCGTGAATTCGCATTAGGAGCGACACATGAGGAAGTAATTACGGATCTTGTGCGTGATGAAGTGAAATCATATAAAAAATTACCGTTAACATTATACCAAATTCAAACAAAATTCCGTGATGAGCAAAGACCTCGTTTCGGTTTATTACGTGGAAGAGAGTTTCTAATGAAAGATGCATACTCTTTCCATGCTACACAAGAGAGCTTAGATGAAGTATACGATCGCTTATATAAAGCGTACTCTAACATTTTTGCTCGTTGTGGCTTGAATTTCCGTGCAGTTATTGCTGATTCTGGAGCAATGGGCGGAAAAGATACACATGAATTTATGGTATTATCTGATGTTGGTGAAGATACAATTGCATACTCTGACACATCTGATTATGCAGCAAACATCGAAATGGCTCCTGTTGTAGATACGTATACGAAGAGTGACGAAGCAGAAAAAGCTCTTGAAAAAGTAGCAACACCAGACCAAAAAGCAATTGAAGAAGTATCTGCATTCTTAAACATTGCAGCTGACAAGTGCATTAAGTCTATGGTATTTAAAGTAGATGAGAAATTAGTAGTTGTACTTGTTCGTGGTGATCACGAAGTAAACGATGTGAAAGTGAAAAATGTATACGGCGCTTCAGTTGTTGAGCTTGCTTCTCATGAAGAAGTAAAAGAATTATTAAATTGTGAAATTGGTTCATTAGGGCCGATTGGTGTAACAGGTGATATTGAAATTATTGCTGATCACGCTGTAGCATCAATTGTTAACGGATGTTCAGGAGCGAACGAAGAAGGATTCCATTATGTAAATGTAAATCCAGAACGTGACTTTAAAGTAAATCAATATACAGATTTACGCTTCATTCAAGAAGGAGACCAATCTCCAGATGGAAACGGAACAATTCTTTTCGCACGCGGAATTGAAGTTGGTCATGTATTCAAATTAGGAACTCGTTATAGTGAAGCAATGAACGCGACATTCCTAGATGAAAACGGAAAAACACAACCACTTATTATGGGTTGTTACGGTATCGGTGTATCTCGTACAGTGGCAGCAATTGCAGAGCAGTTTAACGATGAGAACGGCTTAGTTTGGCCAAAAGCTGTAGCACCATTCCATGTGCATGTAATTCCAGTAAATATGAAATCTGATGCACAACGTGAAATGGGTGAAAATATCTACAACTCATTACAAGAACAAGGCTATGAAGTGTTATTAGACGATCGTGCAGAACGTGCAGGTGTTAAGTTTGCAGATGCAGATTTATTCGGTCTTCCAGTTCGCGTTACAGTTGGTAAAAAAGCAGACGAAGGTATTGTAGAAGTGAAAGTACGTGCTACAGGTGAGTCTGAAGAAGTAAAAGTAGAAGAACTTCAAACATATATTGCAAATATTTTAAAATAAGAAGAGGTACCTCGTAATGGGGTACCTTCTCTTTCTTTGTAAACGTATTTTGTAAAAGAAGAAGGAAGAAATCTTTCTTTGTAGTACGTTTCAATTTATAATAGCAAATGGAAGGAGAGTGCTTATGTCTTTAACAAATGAACAACAAGAGCGATTTCAAATTTTGCTCCAGCAGTTGCAAATACCAGACGACCTTATAAATCAATATTTACAAGGCGGTGGTATTGAAAGGCTCGTTATTGATAAAGCGAATAAAAGTTGGCATTTTGATTTACAAGTGCCACGTATTTTGCCTACAGAATTATATGAATTGCTAGAAACAAAGCTTAAGCAATCATTTTCTCATATTGCAAGAACAACATTTGCATTAGAAACAGAGAATAAACAATTTACAGAAGAAGAAGTAAGGGCGTATTGGCCACTTTGTACGGAACGAATTACATTTTCACCCATGTTCGCGTACTTAAAGAAGCAACTTCCGCAGGTGAATGGAGTGAAGTTGTTAATAAATGTAAATAATGAGCTGGAGTCTACTGCTTTAAAGAAAAACGTTGCGAAACCAGTGGGGGATCAATACGAAGCTTTTGGATTCCCGCGTTTCCAGTTAGACACACATATACAGCAAAATGCAGAAGAAATGCAAAAGTTTCGTGAGCAAACGCAGCAAGAAGACCGCGAGCGTGTTATACAAGCTATGGAAGAAATGGCGAAGAAGCAAGCTGAAGAAAGCAGCGTTGTGCATGAAGGACCGATTACACTCGGGTATCTTATTAAGCCGGATGAAGAGATTACACCGATGCGAGAAATTCAAGATGAAGAAAGAAGAAAAACGGTTCAAGGATATGTCTTCCATGTAGAAACAAAAGAGCTTCGTAGTGGGCGTACGTTATTAACTTTAAAAATAACGGATTATACGGATTCTATTATGATCAAAATGTTCTCGCGTGACAAAGAAGATATTCCAATGCTGCAATCCTTGAAAAAAGGAATGTGGGTGAAAGCGCGTGGTTCTGTTCAAAACGATACATTCGTTCGAGATTTAGTAATGATTGCAAATGATATTAATGAAATAACAGGGCCGTCTCGTAAAGATAAAGCGCCAGAAGGCGAAAAGCGTGTAGAACTTCATCTTCACACTCCGATGAGCCAAATGGATGCTGTTACTCCTGTTTCTAGGCTTGTTGCCCAAGCTGGTAAATGGGGACATGAAGCTATTGCGGTTACAGACCATGCTGTGGCTCAGTCGTTCCCGGAGGCATATTCTGCGGGGAAAAAAGCTGGAGTTAAAGTTATATACGGTGTAGAAGCGAATTTAGTTAATGATGGTGTACCGATAGCGTATAACGAGGCGCATCGTTTACTTGCAGAGGAAACGTATGTTGTTTTCGACGTTGAGACGACAGGTTTATCAGCTGTATACGACACAGTCATTGAGTTGGCTGCCGTAAAAGTAAAGGGTGGCGAAATCATTGATCGCTTTGAATCTTTCGCAAATCCACATCAACCATTATCAGCGACGATTATTGAATTAACAGGTATTACAGATGATATGTTAACTGATGCACCAGAAGTGGACGAAGTGTTTAAAAAGTTTGAGGAATGGATGGGTGACCATACACTTGTTGCCCATAATGCAAGCTTTGATATGGGCTTTATTAACGTAGGTTTTAAAAAGGCTGGGTTAGAAAAAACGAATAACCCTGTTATTGATACGTTAGAACTTGCACGATTCTTATTCCCAGAAATGAAAAATCATCGATTAAATACGATGTGTAAAAAACTTGATATTGAATTAACGCAACATCACCGTGCGATTTATGATACAGAAGCGACGGGATATTTACTTGTGAAAATGTTGAAAGATGTAATTGAAAAGGGATTTGAATATCACGATCAATTAAATGATAGCATGGGACAAGGGGATGCGTATAAGCGTGGCCGTCCAAGTCATATGACGTTACTTGCCACATCAGATGTTGGGTTGAAAAATTTATATAAACTTGTTTCATATTCTCACCTTAATTACTTTTACCGTGTACCACGAGTACCGAGGTCACTATTAAAAAAATACCGTGAAGGAATTTTAGTAGGAACGGCTTGTGATAAAGGTGAAGTATTTGAGGCAATGATGCAAAAAGCTCCTGAAGAGGTAGAAGAAATTGCACAGTTCTATGATTACATTGAAGTAATGCCTCCAGAGGTGTTGCGTCATTTAGTAGAGCGTGAACTCGTTCGAGATGAAGGACAATTAAAAACAATTATCTCTAACTTAGTAAAACTAGGTGAGACGTTAGATAAACCAGTTGTCGCTACAGGGAACGTGCATTACTTAGATCCAGAAGATGCAATGTATCGTAAAATTTTAGTTAGTTCACAGGGCGGGGCAAATCCGTTAAATCGACATTCATTACCGCCAGTACATTTCCGTACAACTGATGAAATGCTAGAGTGTTTTTCATTTTTAGGTGAGGACAAAGCGAAAGAAGTTGTTGTAACGAATACACAAAAAGTTGCGTCATTAATTGGTGATGTTCGTCCGGTAAAAGATGATCTATATACACCGAAAATTGAGGGTGCCGATGATGAAACACGTGATATGAGTTATAAAATGGCACGCAGTATATATGGTGAAGAACTACCAGAAATTGTAGAGGCTCGCTTAGAAAAAGAATTGAAAAGTATTATTGGACATGGATTTGCCGTTATTTATTTAATCTCACATAAGCTTGTGAAAAAATCGTTAGTCGACGGATATCTAGTAGGTTCGCGTGGTTCAGTAGGTTCATCGTTCGTTGCAACGATGATGGAAATTACAGAAGTAAACCCATTACCACCACATTATGTCTGTCCAAAATGCAAGCAATCTGAATTCTTTAATGATGGTTCGGTAGGCTCTGGTTTCGACTTACCAGATAAAGATTGTCCGACATGTAATGTGGCATATGTAAAAGATGGACATGATATCCCATTCGAAACGTTCCTTGGATTCAAAGGAGATAAGGTACCCGATATCGATTTGAACTTCTCCGGGGAATACCAACCACGTGCCCATAACTATACGAAAGTACTGTTCGGTGAAGATTATGTATACCGTGCTGGAACGATTGGTACAGTTGCGGAAAAAACAGCTTATGGATATGTAAAAGGTTATGCAAATGATCACAATTTAACAATTCGGAATGCAGAGATTGACCGCTTAGTAGCGGGATGTACAGGGGTAAAACGTACAACTGGACAGCATCCAGGTGGTATAATCGTTGTGCCAGATTACATGGATATCTTTGATTTCTCCCCAATACAGTTTCCTGCTGATTCAATTGGTGCTGAGTGGAGAACAACGCATTTTGACTTCCACTCGATTCATGATAATTTATTGAAACTTGATATACTAGGACACGATGATCCGACCGTTATTCGTATGTTACAAGATTTAAGTGGTATTGATCCGAAAACAATCCCAACGGATGATCCAGAGGTAATGAAAATTTTCTCTGGTCCAGAAACGTTAGGGGTAACGGAAGAACAAATTAACTGTAAAACAGGTACACTTGGTATCCCAGAATTCGGTACGAAATTCGTAAGACAGATGTTAGAAGAGACAAAACCAACGACATTCTCAGAATTGGTCCAAATTTCTGGGCTGTCACATGGTACTGACGTATGGCTGGGTAATGCAAATGAGTTAATTTATAACGGTACATGTACGCTGAGTGAAGTTATCGGTTGTCGTGATGACATCATGGTATATTTAATCTATCAAGGTTTAGATCCATCATTAGCCTTCAAAATCATGGAGTCGGTTCGTAAAGGTAAAGGTGTACCGGAAGAATGGGAAGATGACATGAAAGGTAATAATGTACCAGGTTGGTATATTGATTCATGTAAGAAGATTAAATATATGTTCCCTAAAGCCCATGCGGCTGCTTACGTACTTATGGCTGTGCGTATCGCATACTTTAAAGTACATTTTGCACTTTTATTCTATGCGGCATATTTTACAGTCCGTGCAGATGATTTTGATGTAGAGGCGATGGCGAAAGGTTCAGCATCCATACGTGTGAAAATTGATGAAATAGCTCAAAAAGGATTGGATGCAGCGCCGAAAGAGAAAAGTTTATTAACGGTACTAGAAATGACGCTTGAAATGTGCGAGCGTGGATACTCATTCCAAAAGGTTGATTTATACCGTTCGCATGCAACGGAATTTATTATTGATGGAGACTCATTAATCCCTCCGTTTAATGCAGTGCCTGGTCTTGGTACGAACGCAGCCTTAAGTATTGTGGAAGCGCGCAAAAATGGAGACTTCTTATCAAAAGAAGACTTACAGCAACGAAGTAAGGTTTCGAAAACAATTATTGAGTATTTAGATAGCCAAGGTTGTTTAGGAGATTTGCCGGATCAAAACCAATTATCACTGTTCTAATAGGTAGGAAAAGTCTTTGCAAATCAATATTTGCTATGGTATACTATAAACCGAGATAACCATGTCATGTATATTTTGTGAAAAAGAGAGTGGGGAAACCCACTCTTTCGTGTTACTATCTACATTTTATTCATGTAGATAGTAAAGACATTTCTGTCGTATATACATATTTTGTTACAAGTTTTACTTCTTAAATTTGGTAATACTAAGACAGATATTCCCTGCTTAACGGCAGGGGCTTTTGTTAGCTAACGAGAAAGAATAAGATAGACCGTCTTTATGAACGGGATCTTTTCTTGTAAATGGTACATGGCGGCAGGAAGGAGGCTGTTTATGGATAAGAAAGTCACAGAAGTTGTAGAAGCATTTGCGCAGCCAATCGTTGAAGAGTTAAATCTTGAACTTGTAGATGTAGAGTATGTGAAAGAAGGACAAGACTGGTTCTTACGCGTATTCATCGATTCTGAAAAGGGAGTCGACATTGAAGAATGCGGTGCGGTAAGTGAACGTTTAAGCGAAGCTTTAGATAAAGAGGATCCAATTCCTCACCTTTACTTTTTGGATGTATCATCTCCTGGAGCAGAACGCCCATTAAAGAAAGAGAAAGACTTCCAGCAAGCGGTAGGAAAACAAGTGGCAATTAAAACATATGAGCCGATTGATGGCGAAAAGATGTTTGAAGGAAAGTTACTTTCCTACGACGGTACTACAATTACACTACTATTAACAATTAAAACACGTAAAAAAGAAATCCAAATTCCAATGGATAAAGTTGCAAATGCGCGACTTGCTGTTACGTTTTAGTAAGAAGGGGGATCTTCATGAGCACTGAGTTGTTAGATGCTTTGCTCGTATTAGAGTCAGAAAAAGGTATTAGTAAAGATATTATTATTGATGCGATTGAAGCAGCGTTAATCTCTGCTTATAAACGCAATTTTAACCAAGCACAAAACGTTCGTGTGAGCTTTAACCCAGAAGTGGGAACAATTCAAGTTTTAGCACGTAAGGACGTTGTTGATAATGTGTTTGATCCACGTCTTGAAATCTCTGTAGAAGAGGCAAGACAAATTAATCCAAACTACCAAGATGGCGACGTACTAGAAATTGAAGTAACGCCAAAAGATTTTGGTCGTATTGCAGCGCAAACTGCAAAACAAGTTGTAACACAACGAGTTCGTGAAGCAGAACGTGGTGTTATTTACTCAGAATTTAGTGATCGTGAAGAAGACATTATGGTTGGTATTGTACAACGCCAAGATGCTCGTTTCATCTACGTAAGCTTAGGTAAAGTAGAAGCTTTATTACCTGTAAGTGAGCAAATGCCAAATGAGCAATATAAGCCACATGATCGTATTCGCGTATTTATTACAAAAGTAGAAAAGACAACAAAAGGACCACAAATTTACGTATCACGTACACATCCTGGTCTTTTAAAACGTTTATTCGAAATGGAAGTTCCAGAAATTTATGATGGAACTGTAGAAATTCGCTCTGTAGCGCGCGAAGCAGGAGATCGTTCTAAAATCTCTGTGCATGCAGAAAACATTGATGTTGATCCAGTTGGTTCTTGCGTAGGACCGAAAGGACAACGTGTACAACGTGTTGTAGATGAACTAAAAGGTGAAAAGATTGACATCGTTCGCTGGTCAAATGATCCAGTTGAATATGTTGCAAATGCTTTAAGCCCATCACAAGTTGTTAAAGTACTTGTAGATGAAGATGAAAAAGCAACAACTGTTGTTGTTCCAGACCACCAGCTATCATTAGCTATCGGTAAGCGTGGACAAAATGCGCGTCTTGCAGCTAAATTAACAGGCTGGAAAATTGATATTAAAAGTGAGTCTGATGCGAAACAACTTGGAATTGTAACAGAAGAAGATAGCGTAATCGCATTCGGATTCGATTCAGTTGAAGACGAAATCGAATAGAGGTGATGAGTATGAGCAATCGAAAAGTTCCGTTACGAAAATGTATCGCGACGCAAGAGATGAAATCAAAACGAGAGCTCGTTCGCATTGTTCGTTCCAAAGAGGGCGAAGTGTCTATTGATTTATCTGGAAAAAAATCAGGACGAGGTGCATATTTGTCAAAAGATAAAGAATGCATTATGCAAGCCCAAAAGAAAAACATTTTGGAACATCATCTAAAAGCGAAAATCGACAGTTCTCTGTACGAAGAGCTTCTTGAGCTTGTTGAGAAGGAGTCGAAATAAGTGTCCGATTGGAAATCGTTTTTAGGACTAGCAAATCGCGCTCGAAAAATCATTTCGGGTGAAGAACTCGTTTTAAAAGAAGTACGAAGTGGTAAAGCAAAGCTCGTATTGCTTTCTGAAGATGCGTCAGCGAACACTACTAAACGTATCACTGATAAAACGACGTACTACAACGTACCAATGAAAAAAGTCGAAAATCGACAACAATTAGGGCATGCGATTGGGAGAGACGAGCGAGTCGTTGTAGCTGTGTTAGATGAAGGCTTTGCGAAAAAGCTACGTAGCATGCTCGATACAAATTACCGGGGGTGAAGGTATGAGTAAAATTCGAGTACATGAATATGCAAAAAAAAATAATATCTCAAGTAAAGATCTTATGACAAAACTTAAAGAGATGAATATCGAGGTTTCGAATCATATGACAATGTTAGAAGATGAAGTAGTAAATAAATTAGATAATGAATATAACACTGGAGCGGAAAAACCTTCTGTTGCAGATGAGTTTGAAGTAGAAGAGAAAGTTGTTCGCAGTAAAAAGAACAGCAATAAGAAAAAGAAAAAAGGCAAAGGAAATGAAGACAAACGTCAAGATAACTTTGCTGGAAGACAACAAACGCAAATAGTAGAAACACCAGATAAAATTACTTTCTCTGGAAGCCTTACAGTAGGTGAACTTGCTAAAAAGTTAAGTAAAGAGCCATCTGAAATTATTAAAAAGCTCTTCATGCTTGGAATTATGGCAACAATTAACCAAGACTTGGATAAAGATACAATTGAGTTAATTGCTACTGATTACGGTATTGAAGTAGAAGAAGAAGTAGTTGTAAGTGAAACTGAGTTTGAAACATTCATTGATGAGCAAGATGATGAAGAAAACTTAAAAGAGCGTCCAGCTGTTGTTACGATTATGGGACACGTTGACCATGGTAAAACAACATTACTTGACTCAATTCGTAATTCAAAAGTAACTGCTGGCGAAGCGGGTGGAATTACTCAGCATATTGGTGCATACCAAGTTGAAGTAAATGATAAGAAAATTACATTCTTAGATACGCCTGGTCACGCGGCATTTACAACGATGCGTGCTCGTGGTGCGCAAGTAACTGATATTACAATCCTTGTTGTTGCAGCTGATGACGGTGTTATGCCTCAAACAGTTGAAGCGATTAGCCATGCAAAAGCAGCTGGAGTACCAATTATTGTTGCTGTGAATAAAATGGATAAACCAGCGGCGAATCCTGATCGTGTAATGCAAGAATTAACAGAATATGAATTAGTTCCAGAAGCTTGGGGCGGAGATACAATTTTCGTACCAATTTCTGCAATCCAAGGCGAGGGAATTGACAACTTGCTAGAGATGATTCTTCTTGTAAGTGAAGTAGAAGAATATAAAGCAAACCCAAATCGTTATGCAACGGGTACTGTAATTGAAGCACAGCTTGATAAAGGTAAAGGAACTATCGCGACATTATTAGTTCAAAACGGTACACTTCGAGTTGGAGATCCAATCGTTGTTGGAACTTCATTCGGACGTGTTCGTGCAATGGTAAGTGATATTGGTCGTCGTGTAAAAGTTGCTGGTCCATCAACTCCTGTTGAAATTACAGGTTTAAATGAAGTACCACAGGCTGGAGATCGTTTCATGGCATTCGCTGATGAGAAGAAAGCTCGTCAAATCGGTGAATCACGTGCACAAGAAGCGTTAGTTGCACAACGTGGTGAGAAATCTAAATTAAGCCTTGAAGATTTATTCCAACAAATCCAAGAGAGCGATGTAAAAGAAATCAACTTAATCGTAAAAGCAGACGTACAAGGTTCTGTTGAAGCGATGGCAGCGTCACTTCGTAAAATTGATGTTGAAGGCGTAAAAGTTAAAATCATTCACACTGGTGTAGGTGCGATTACAGAATCTGATATCATTTTAGCTTCTGCATCTAATGCAATTGTAATTGGATTTAACGTACGTCCGGATGTGAACGCGAAGCGTACAGCTGAATTAGAGAACGTTGATGTTCGCTTACACCGCATTATCTACAAAGTAATCGAAGAAATTGAATTAGCAATGCAAGGTATGCTGGATCCAGAATTCGAAGAAAAAGTAATCGGTCAAGCGGAAGTTCGTCAAACATTCAAGGTAACAAAAGTTGGAACAATCGCAGGTTGTTACGTAATTGACGGTAAAATTACACGCGATAGTGGCGTTCGTATTATCCGCGATGGTATCGTAATTTTCGAAGGACAACTTGATACGTTAAAACGTTTCAAAGACGACGTAAAAGAAGTTGCACAAAACTATGAGTGTGGTATTACAATTGAGAGATATAATGACCTTAAAGAAGGGGACATCATTGAAGCATACGTTATGGAAGAAGTGAAGCGATGATTGTCGCTTCACTCTCATTCGAGTGTATGATTTACGATGTGCATTCTTTAAAAGAGAAACGGGCAATTTTGCAACGAGTGCTAACTCGTGTGAAACAGCGCTATAATGTAGCTGTTTCTGAAGTTGGGCATCAAGATGTATGGCAACGTACAGAAATTGCGGTTGTTTCCGTATCCTCAAATCGTGTTATCTGTGAAAAAGAAATGAATCGTGTACTGGAGTACATCGATTCATTTCCTGAAATTGAACGTACGATAACACAATTGGAATGGTATTGAATGAGGTGAAGAGTTATGAAATTACGTGCAAACCGTGTAGGCGAGCAAATGAAAAAAGAATTAGGCGACATCATTAGTCGTAAAATTAAAGACCCACGTATCGGATTTGTTACAGTAACAGATGTACAAGTGAGTGGTGATTTGCAAATTGCCAAAGTATATATTTCTGTTTTAGGTGACGAAGAACAGAAAGAAAATACGTTAAAAGGTTTAGCGAAGGCAAAAGGCTTTATTCGTTCAGAAATTGGCCAACGTATTCGTCTTCGTAAAACACCGGAAATTACCTTTGAGTTTGATGAGTCTATCGGATATGGTCATCGAATTGATACACTTTTACATGAAATTAATAAAGACGGTAAACGTGAAGAATAATGGATAGACATTTGTCTATCCATTTTTTCAATGCAAAATAAGTTTTGGATATTTACTAAGAAAGAATTATGATGAGGTGAACATATATGGAAGGTGTAGTATTATTACATAAGCCAAAAGGCATGACATCACATGATTGTGTATTTAAATTAAGAAAGATATTGCGAGAAAAGAGAATTGGTCATACGGGAACATTAGACCCAGATGTAACGGGAGTATTACCACTTTGTGTGGGGAGAGCAACGAAGATTGCACAATTTTTAACAAGTGAAACGAAAACATATGAAGGTGAAGTAACATTAGGGTTTTCAACAACAACAGAAGATGCATCTGGTGAAGTTGTGGAGAAACAAGATGTAAACCGTGTTATTACACGTAAAGAAGTAGAAGAGGTACTAGCGGAATTAACAGGCACGATTGAACAAATGCCACCAATGTTCTCAGCTGTAAAAGTAAACGGGAAAAAATTATATGAATATGCAAGAGCAGGACAAGAGGTGGAACGTCCAGTTCGTATAATTACGATTCATGAATTCGTATTACTTGATGACCGTGAAGTTTTTGAAGGAGAAAATATTTCATTCCGTTTCCGTGTAACGTGTAGTAAAGGAACATATGTAAGAACGTTAGCGGTAATGATCGGGGAGAAACTTGGTTTCCCATCACATATGTCTCACCTTGTAAGAACGGCATCTGGTGAATTTTTATTAGAAGATTGCATATCATTTGAAGAAATTGAAGAAAACGTGCAAAATGGAACAGTAGAGTCTATCTTCATTTCAATTGATGAAGCATTAAGTAAGTTTCCAAAAATGGTTGTAGATGAAAAGCAAGCAGAGAAAATCAAGAATGGTATGTTCTTAAAGAATGAATTAGAAATAACAGCACCATTTATTACAGTGTTTGATAAAAATGATCGTTGCTTAGCAATTTATGAACATCATCCGAAACATCCTGGCATGTTAAAGCCGATGAAAGTACTTGTGAATAATCAAGAACTAAAGCTATAATGAATTATTGGAAGGATTATTACAGAAAAAGGTGAATTCAAGCGTGAAACTTATTCATTTAACTCATCCACATGAACAAAATAAATTAGAATTACCACCTACTGTAATGGCATTAGGATTTTTTGATGGCATTCATTTAGGACATCAATGTGTAATTCGAACTGCGAAAAAAATAGCGGACGACCGAGGATATAAAAGTGCAGTTATGACATTTCATCCTCATCCATCTGTTGTTTTAGGGAAAAAGGATGCGCATGTGGAGTATATTACACCAATGCGTGATAAAGAAAAAATAGTCGAAAGCTTAGGAATCGATATATTATATGTGATTAAATTTGATGAATCATTTGCAGGGTTATTACCACAACAATTTGTAGATGATTATATTATTGGTTTAAATGTAAAGCATGTAGTAGCAGGGTTTGATTATTCATATGGACGTTTAGGAAAAGGAAAGATGGAGACTTTACCATTTCATGCAAGAGGGGAGTTTACACAGACTGTGATTGAAAAAGTTGAATTTCAAGAAGAGAAAGTAAGTTCTACAGCATTACGAAAGTTAATTCGAAATGGCGAAATGGAACAAATTCCATCTATTTTAGGTAGAGCCTATACTGTAGCGGGAACAGTTATACACGGCGACAAACGTGGGCGTCAAATTGGTTTTCCAACAGCTAATGTAGGTTTAAGTGATGAGTATTTATTGCCACCTGTAGGTGTTTATGCAGTGAGATTAAAAGTTCACGATGAATGGTACGATGGTGTATGTAATATTGGATATAAACCGACTTTTAAAGAAGATGAGCGTCAATTATCAATTGAAGTGCACTTATTTGAATTTAACAAAGATATATACGATCAAAATGTTACAGTAGAGTGGCATATGCGTATAAGAGAAGAGAAGAAATTCAATGGCATTGATGAGTTAGTTGAACAAATCGCAAAAGATAAGAAAACAGCACAAGAATATTTTGCGAGCGAAAAGAATATACTTGCTTTTTCAAATGAAAAGTAGTATTCTATGTTATGTACTTTATGACAACCATTGCTTGGCATTGCGACTCACCGACGCTTGCTAGGTAATTGGGGGTTTAATTAATAGGAGGTGAAATAGGATGGCTTTAACACAAGAGCGTAAAAATGAAATCATTGCACAATTTAGAACTCATGAGACTGATACTGGTTCTCCAGAGGTTCAAATTGCTGTCCTAACGGAGCAAATTAACACTCTAAACGAGCACTTACGTACTCACAAGAAAGATCATCATTCACGTCGTGGTCTATTAAAGATGGTTGGTAAACGTCGTAATTTACTAACTTACCTTCGTAATAGCGATATCACACGTTACCGTGAATTAATCACAAAGCTTGGCTTACGTCGATAGTCAAAGAAGCGGGAATATTCCCGCTTTTTTGTTAGGTAAAAATATATCTTCTACGCTTTATAGCTTACTTAATTTTAGGCAATACTAGAGGTAGAATATTGTGATATACTATCCATTTACATAGAAGAATTGAATACTTTAAATTGAGAGGGGTACTTAAATGAGTCAAGAAAAGCAAGTCTTCTCGATAGATTTAGCTGGTCGCCAGCTAACAGTTGAAACTGGTCAGCTTGCCAAACAAGCGAACGGAGCAGTATTAGTAAGATATGGCGATACAGCGGTTCTATCTACAGCAACTGCATCAAAAGAAGCTAAAAATGTAGATTTTTTCCCACTTACAGTAAACTATGAAGAGCGTTTATATGCAGTCGGAAAAATTCCTGGCGGTTTTATTAAGCGTGAAGGTCGTCCAAGTGAAAAAGCAATTTTGGCAAGTCGTTTAATCGACCGTCCAATTCGTCCGCTATTCGCAGATGGTTTCCGTAACGAAGTACAAGTTGTCAGCATTGTAATGAGTGTTGATCAGGATTGTTCTTCTGAAATGGCAGCTATGCTTGGTTCTTCATTAGCGTTATCGATTTCAGATATTCCATTTGAAGGTCCAATCGCTGGTGCGACAGTTGGTCGTATTAATGGCGAATTCGTTATTAATCCAACAGTAGAACAGCAAGAACAAAGTGATATCCACTTAGTTGTAGCTGGTACGAAAGATGCGATTAACATGGTTGAAGCAGGAGCAGATCAAGTGCCTGAAGAAACAATGTTAGAAGCAATTATGTTTGGTCATGACGAAATTAAACGTTTAATTGCATTCCAAGAAGAGATTGTACAAGCTGTAGGTAAAGAGAAATCAGAAGTGAAACTTTATGAAGTTGACGCTGATCTTAATCAAGCTGTACGTGAAATGGCTGAGAAGGATATGCATTCTGCAATTCAAGTACATGAGAAACATGCACGTGAAGATGCAATTAACGAAGTGAAAAAGCGTGTAATTGAGCATTACGAAGCTGAGGAAGCTGACGCTGATACATTAGGACAAGTAAATGAGATTTTATATAAAATTGTAAAAGAAGAAGTACGTCGTCTTATTACAGTTGAAAAAATTCGCCCAGATGGCCGTAAAGGTGACGAAATCCGTCCTTTAGCATCAGAGGTTGGTATTTTATCTCGTACACACGGTTCTGGTTTATTCACACGTGGACAAACACAAGCATTAAGTATTTGTACATTAGGTGCATTAGGCGATGTGCAAATTTTAGATGGTCTTGGTGTAGAAGAATCAAAACGCTTTATGCACCATTACAATTTCCCATCATTTAGTGTTGGTGAAACAAGACCGATGCGTGGACCAGGTCGTCGTGAAATTGGTCACGGTGCACTAGGAGAGCGCGCACTTGAGCCTGTAATTCCATCTGAAAAAGATTTCCCATACACAGTACGCCTTGTATCTGAAGTATTAGAATCAAATGGTTCTACTTCACAAGCAAGTATTTGTGGTAGTACTTTAGCAATGATGGATGCGGGTGTTCCACTTAAAGCTCCAGTTGCAGGTATTGCAATGGGCCTGGTTAAATCTGGTGAGCATTACACAATTTTATCTGATATTCAAGGTATGGAAGATCATTTAGGTGATATGGACTTTAAAGTAGCAGGTACAGCACAAGGTGTAACTGCGCTGCAAATGGACATTAAAATCGATGGTTTATCACGTGAGATTTTAGAAGAGGCATTACAACAAGCGAAAATTGGTCGTGTGCACATTCTAAATCATATGTTATCTGTTATTGCAGAGCCACGTACTGAATTATCAGCTTACGCTCCAAAGATTATTACAATGACAATTAACCCAGATAAAATCCGTGACGTTATTGGACCAAGCGGTAAACAAATCAATAAAATTATTGAAGAAACTGGCGTTAAAATTGACATCGAGCAAGATGGTACAGTATTCATTTCATCAATAAATCAAGAAATGAACGACAAAGCTAAGAAGATTATCGAAGATATCGTTCGCGAAGTACAAGTAGGTGAGATCTACGAAGGAAAAGTGAAACGTGTTGAGAAATTTGGTGCTTTCGTTGAATTATTCAGCGGTAAAGATGGATTAGTTCATATTTCTGAACTTGCACTTGAGCGTGTAGGTAAAGTAGAAGACGTTGTGAAAATCGGTGATGTAATTACAGTTAAAGTTATCGAGATTGACAAGCAAGGTCGCGTAAATCTATCTAGAAAAGTATTGCTAAAAGAAGAGCAAGAAAAAGAAGCTGCTAAAGAAGAAAACAAACAAGAGCAGCAATAAGTAAAAGCCAGTTAAACTGGCTTTTTTTGTTATGTAAAAAACATGATGTTCATATATTTTTATGTCGGTATAGGTATAGTTTTCATTATAACGCTCAAATTAACAAAGATAAGAAGAAAATGTTTTTATATAGTTAATTTGGGAGGGTTTATATGAAAGTTCGTATATTGGCATACATATGTATATTTTCTTTATATGTCAGTTTAGGCTCTTATTCTGTTTTTGCACAAGATAACTTGCATGAAGAAATTCAAAAGCATGCAAAACAGTATGAGATTGCACCTCAAAATGCGATGATTGATAAAATATGGAAGGCAACACCTGGATATAATGGAAGACAAGTGGATATTGAAGCATCGTATAATAATATGAAGAAGCTAAAGGAATTTGATCAAAAATATCTTGAATTCAAAGAAGTCTCACCGAGTGTTCATTTGGAAGATTTATCACCAGCTCCAATTTATAGAGGGCATCCAAATAAAAAGATGGTAGGATTAACAATAAATGTGGCATGGGGAAATGAGTATTTGCCTCGCATATTAGAAGTCTTGAAAAAGCATGATGTGAAGGCCACTTTCTTTTTAGAAGGACGTTGGGTGAAAGAAAATTTGCGGTTTGCAAAAATGATTGTCGATGCAAAACAAGAAGTTGGAAATCACTCATACACACACCCTAATATGAAAACGTTATCGTCAGATGAAATACGAGATCAGTTACAAAAAACAAATCGAATGATAGAAGTAGCAACGAATCAAAAAGTAAGATGGTTTGCCCCGCCGAGTGGAAGCTTTCGAGATGAAGTCGTAAAGATTGCAGATGATTTTCAAATGGGAACGATTATGTGGACTGTAGATACAATTGATTGGAAGCGACCTGAGCCGGATGTACTATTGCAGAGAGTAATGAGAAAAATACATCCAGGTGCTATCATATTAATGCATCCTACTTCGTCTACAGCAGAGGCTTTAGAAACAATGATTATAAAATTGAAGGAACAAGGATATAAAGTGGGGAATATAACTGAATTACTGGATGAAAAACGTGTGGATTAAATACATTTGCATGACATTCATCCTTAAACTTGTTATCATTAAATAATAGCGTTTTATTTAGAGAAACTGGCAGTAGGAGGAAAGTTTTTGATTAAAAAATATACTTGTAAAAATGGTGTAAGAATAGTTATGGAGAATATACCAACTGTAAGATCGGTTGCAATTGGTATTTGGATCCATGCGGGATCAAGAAATGAAAATGAAAAAAATAATGGGATTTCTCACTTTTTAGAGCATATGTTCTTTAAAGGGACAGAAACACGTAGTGCACGAGAGATTGCAGAATCATTTGATAGCATTGGTGGTCAAGTGAATGCATTTACTTCAAAAGAATATACTTGTTACTATGCAAAAGTATTAGATGAGCATGCTAAATATGCTCTAGATGTTTTAGCAGATATGTTCTTTAATTCAACATTTGATGAGGAAGAACTGAAAAAAGAGAAGAATGTCGTATGTGAAGAAATTAAAATGTACGAAGATGCGCCAGATGATATTGTGCATGATATGTTAACGAAAGCAACATATGAAACGCATCCACTTGGATATCCTATTTTAGGAACAGAAGAAACGCTTAATACGTTTACAGGTGATACGTTACGTCAATATATAAAAGATCATTACACACCTGAAAATGTAGTTGTATCAGTTGCAGGAAATATTGATGAAGCATTTTTACAAACAGTGGAGCAATATTTCGGTAGTTATGAAGGAACAACAAACCGTGAACAAGTACATAGCCCAATTTTCCATTTCAATAAGGTAGCCCGTAAAAAGGAAACGGAACAAGCTCATTTATGTCTAGGATATAAAGGCTTACAAATGGGACACGAAGATATTTATAACTTAATTGTATTAAATAATGTTTTAGGCGGTAGCATGAGTAGCCGTTTATTCCAAGAAGTACGTGAGCAACGTGGATTAGCTTACTCGGTATTTTCTTACCACTCTTCTTATGAAGATACAGGTATGTTAACACTTTACGGTGGAACAGGTAGCCAACAATTAGATACACTGTATGAAACAATGCAAGAAACATTAGAGACATTGAAAAATACAGGTATTACAGAAAAAGAGCTTATGAATAGTAAAGAGCAATTAAAAGGAAACTTAATGTTAAGTTTAGAAAGTACAAATAGCCGTATGAGTCGTAACGGTAAAAATGAATTGCTTCTTCGTAAACATCGTTCACTTGATGAGATTATTGAAAGTGTAAACACTGTAACAAAAGAAAATGTGGACGGATTAATTCGCAACATGTTTACTGATGAATTCTCTGCGGCACTTATTAGTCCAGACGGAAAACTTCCAAAAGGAATAAAACTATAATCGATTTTTATGATGTATCTGATAATAACCTTCTCTCTTTTTAAATGAGAGAAGGTTATTTTTTTTATACATATAGAATAGGTACTAATTATAGACAATGCAAATGAAAAATTCAGTAGGGGAGTGGAGTATGTATGCGATTAAGTGAATTAAGTGGTAAAGAGGTTGTAGATATAGAAAAAGCGGAAAAAATGGGAGTCTTAGGTTATATGGATTTAGAGATTAATGAGAAAGACGGACAAATACAAACACTTATAATACCTGTAGGGAAGTGGGGAGGTTTTAAAAAGGAACCACAAGAAGTAAGGGTGGCATGGAATCAAATAAAGAAAGTCGGACATGATATGCTTCTTTGTGATAGTATAGATCGTTCAAATTCGGAGTGAAGGATGGCCATTTTGGTCATCTTTTTTTGTATCTACATAGAAACCTGATAAATCATATGTGCATTTGGATTTTCAATCACCATAAACTCGTACATTACATATGATGTGGAGGAAAAAGAAAAAGTAGGCACTTTTCTTATAAATGACAGAAAAAGAAGGTGAATTAGGGAATGTTGACTGAGATGCATATTGCTGTCATAGGAGGAGATGCAAGGCAGCTAGAAGTAATTCGTAAGCTAGTTGAATTGGATGCGAAACTTTCTTTGATAGGGTTTGATCAGTTAGATCATGGTTTCACAGGGGCAGCAAAAGAAAGTATACAAAATTTAGATTTCACTTCTGTAGACGCAATCATTTTGCCGGTTGCAGGTACAAATGCTAAAGGAGAAGTAGATACTATTTTTTCAAATGAAAAAGTTTCAATAACGAAAGAACAAATTGAAAATACACCAGAACACTTTACTATATATTCGGGTATTGGTACACCTTACTTGGAAAATCTCGTATCTACTACGAACCGAAAACTTGTTAAATTATTTGATCGTGATGATGTGGCAATATACAATTCTATTCCAACTGTAGAAGGTACATTAATGATGGTAATTCAACATACCGACTATACAATTCATGGGTCCAATGTAATGGTTCTAGGATTTGGTAGAACAGGAATGAGTGTTGCGAGAGCATTTCAATCATTAGGAGCCCATGTCAAAGTTGGAGCAAGACGATCTGAACATATTGCACGTATTACAGAAATGATGTTTTCTCCTTTTCATATGCAAGACATAGAGAAAGAAGTAGGGAATATCGATATTGTAATCAATACAATTCCGCACCTCGTTGTAACAGCGAATGTTATTGCAAAAATGCCAGCTCATACGTTAGTAATTGATTTAGCTTCTAAACCAGGTGGTACTGACTTTAGATATGCGGAAAAAAGAGGAGTCAAAGCGTTGCTAGCACCTGGATTACCAGGTATTGTTGCTCCCAAAACGGCTGGGCAAATTTTAGCAAATGTTCTTTCTCAGTTATTAGCAGCAGATGCAATTGCAAAGGAGGAAAAGAAATGAGTTTGAAGGGGAAACGAATTGGTTTCGGATTTACGGGTTCACATTGTACGTATGAGGAAGTTATGCCGCACTTAGAAAAATTAATTGCTGAAGGGGCAGAAGTACGTCCCGTTGTTTCATACACTGTTCAATCAACAAATACTAGATTTGGAGAAGGAGCAGAGTGGATTAAGAAGATTGAAGAAATAACAGGTTTTAAAGCAATTAATTCAATTGTTGGAGCAGAGCCACTTGGACCTAAAATTCCATTAGACTGCATGGTAATCGCTCCTTTAACAGGAAATTCTATGAGTAAATTTGCAAATGCAATGACAGATTCTCCAGTACTAATGGCAGCAAAAGCGACGCTAAGAAATGGCAAGCCTGTCGTATTGGCAGTTTCGACGAATGATGCTTTAGGATTAAATGGGGTAAATCTCATGCGCCTAATGGCCACAAAAAATATCTATTTCGTCCCATTCGGTCAAGATGCGCCAGAGAAAAAACCGAACTCAATGGTAGCTCGTATGGAGTTACTGGAAGATACAGTATTAGAAGCGCTGCAAGGAAAGCAATTGCAACCGGTGGTCGTAGAAAAATTCAGATATATGAATTAAAAAACGAAAAAAAACGGACAATTTTTGATGAAACCATCATTCTTACTGTAGAATATGATAAAATTAACGTTATTAAGATTAGAAGGGGTATTGTATACTCCTTCTGATTCTAAGTTATAGAAGGATTGGTATCTAGAAAGGGGCATAGTGATGGAAAAGCAAAAAACTTTTCATGTCGCTGTAGTTGGAGCAACCGGCGCAGTTGGTGAACAAATGTTAAATACTTTAGAGAAACGAGAATTTCCAATCGGGAAATTAACGTTACTTTCATCTAAACGATCTGCAGGTAAGAAACTTGTATTTAAAGGCGAAGAATTTACAGTTCAAGAGGCAACTCCTGAAAGCTTTGAAGGAGTAGATATCGCACTATTTAGTGCTGGTGGATCTGTATCGAAACAATTAGCGCCAGAAGCAGCAAAACGCGGTGCGATTGTTGTTGATAATACAAGTGCATTCCGTATGACAGAAAACGTGCCACTTGTTGTACCTGAAGTAAATGAAAACGACTTAAAAGAACATAATGGTATTATTGCAAATCCAAACTGTTCTACAATTCAAATGGTAGTAGCTCTTGAGCCAGTTCGTCAGCAATATGGTTTAAAACGAGTAATCGTTTCCACATATCAAGCTGTATCAGGTGCTGGTGCGGCAGCTATTGAAGAACTTCATGAACAATCACAAGCAATCTTAAATGGCGAAGAAGTTAAGGCAAATGTTCTTCCTGTATCAGGTGATAAGAAGCATTTCCCAATTGCTTTTAATGCGATTCCACAGATTGATAAGTTCCAAGATAATGGATTTACATTTGAAGAAATGAAAATGATTAACGAAACAAAAAAAATTATGCATATGCCTGAATTAGAAGTAGCGGCAACATGTGTACGTTTACCAGTTGTATCAGGACACTCTGAGTCTGTTTATATCGAAGTAGAAAAAGAAGGCGTAACAGTAGCAGAATTAAAGAGCTTACTTGCAAATGCGGAAGGTATTGTTCTGCAAGATAATCCAGAAGAGCAGTTATATCCAATGCCAGCTACTGCAGTAGGTAAAAACGAAGTATTCGTTGGAAGAATCCGTAAAGATTTAAATAACGATAAAGGATTCCATCTTTGGGTCGTATCTGATAACTTATTAAAAGGCGCTGCATGGAATTCTGTTCAAATTGCAGAGCGCTTAGTAAAATTACAATTAGTGTAAACGGCTAAGAGAAGGTGCAAAATATGAAAATAATTGTTCAAAAATTTGGTGGCACATCAGTACGTGATGACAATGGACGTAAGCATGCGCTTCATCATATAAAGAAATCATTAGCTGCTGGTTATAAAGTAGTTACTGTCGTATCTGCTATGGGTCGTAAAGGTGAACCATATGCAACGGATACGTTATTAAGTCTTGTAAATCAAGAGGAATCTACTATTTCTAAACGTGAGCAAGATTTATTATTATCGTGCGGAGAGTTAATCTCTGCAATTGTTTTCTCTAATATGTTGAATGAGAACGGTGTAAAAGCAGCAGCATTAAATGGTGCACAAGCTGGTTTTGTAACGAATGATGACTTTACGAATGCAAAGATTATTGAAATGAATTGCGATCGTATACATGAAGAGTTAGAAAATATAGATGTAATCGTCGTTACAGGATTCCAAGGGCAAACGAAAAAAGGTGATACGACAACACTTGGACGCGGAGGTAGTGATACTTCAGCTTCAGCATTAGGTGTTGCACTTCATGCTGAATACATCGATATATTCACTGATGTAGAAGGTGTTATGACTGCGGATCCTCGTATTGTAAAAGATGCACGTCATCTTCAAACTGTAACGTATAACGAAATTTGTAACATGGCTTATCAAGGTGCGAAAGTCGTTCATCCACGTGCAGTTGAAATTGCGATGCATGCAAAAGTGCCACTTCGTGTACGTTCTACGTATTCTGATAGTGAAGGTACGCTTATTTCAGCATATGACGGTGCTACAAGAGGTCGTGATGTAGAAGAACGTCCTGTTACAGGTATCGCCCACGTATCAAACGTAACGCAAATTAAAGTGCTTGCAAAAGAAACGGCATATGATTTGCAACAACATGTGTTTAAAGAGATGGCGAACGAAGGAATAAGTGTCGATTTAATTAATATTTCACCTACTGGTGTAGCATATACGGTGAGTGATAATGTATCAAGTCATGCAGTTAAATTATTAAAGAACCTTGGATATGAGCCAATTGTGACAGAGCATTGTGCGAAAGTATCTATCGTTGGAGCTGGAATGGCAGGATACCCAGGGGTTACTGCGAAAATCGTTACAGCTTTAGCGGAAAAAGGTATTCAAATCCTGCAATCGGCAGATAGTCATACAACAATTTGGGTTCTTGTAAAAGAAACTGATTTAGTGGAGGCTGTAAATGCATTACATAGTGCGTTTGAGCTTTCAAAAGAAAAGCAACTGGAACAATAAGGAGTGAGACCATGATAGATTTTGGGACAATTGCAACCGCGATGGTAACACCGTTTGATATAAACGGGAATATCGATTTTGCAAAGACAACGAAATTGGTAAATTATTTAATTGATAACGGTACAACAGCAATCGTGGTAGGAGGAACGACAGGAGAATCTCCTACATTAACTTCAGAAGAGAAGGTAGCGTTATATCGCCATGTCGTATCTGTTGTCGATAAAAGAGTGCCCGTAATCGCTGGAACAGGTAGCAATAATACGCATGCTTCTATTGACTTAACTAAAAAGGCAACAGAAGTTGGTGTGGATGCAGTAATGCTAGTAGCACCGTATTATAATAAGCCGAGTCAAGAAGGAATGTATCAGCATTTTAAAGCAATTGCTGAAAGCACGCCGCTTCCGGTTATGCTATATAACGTTCCAGGACGATCTATTGTACAAATCTCCGTTGATACAGTTGTTCGTTTATCAGAAATAGAAAACATTGTTGCTATTAAAGATGCCGGCGGCGATGTGTTGACAATGACAGAAATCATTGAAAAAACAGCGGACGACTTTGCGGTATACAGCGGTGATGACGGTTTAACGTTACCGGCTATGGCAGTTGGGGCTAAAGGTATCGTTTCGGTAGCATCTCATGTTATCGGAAATGAAATGCAAGAAATGATTACAGCATTTCAAGCAGGAGAGTTTAAAAAGGCACAAAAATTACATCAATTACTTGTAAGAGTAACTGATTCGTTATTTATGGCGCCAAGTCCAACTCCAGTAAAAACAGCGTTACAAATGGTTGGATTAGATGTAGGTTCTGTACGTTTACCACTTCTTCCATTAACAGAAGAAGAAAGAGTAACGTTACAATCTGTAATGCAATCTATTCCTCGTTAATAAAAATGACCTAGTGTGAAACTAGGTCATTTTTTTATTGATATGAAAATGTTTGAATCTGTTTTAAAGTGAATATTTTGTAAAATGATTTTAGGATCGCCTTTCTCGTCTGTATATGACCCTATAATATAGAAAACATTTTATGTTGAAAACGAGTATATTACGCTACGCGTTCTCTACTTGTTAAAGTATGATATTGTTCTTTCATTAATTTGGTTCCAACATCTTGTTCTCGATAATGGCTGTCAAATCCTGCTAAAAATTTAACCTTATTAAATTTCTATTAGATTTTGTAATTCATAGCCTTTTGTCATGTAATGCAATGTTTATAAGAAAAGGATCTTACATCTTTAATTTTGTTGAAAAGTAGTTGCTAGTACAGAAAATACTTTCGATTATGTTTTTATAGGAATTGCCTCAAATATGACGTAATCTATAAAAAAGCTTCATTTTATAAGTGTTTTTGTGCAATTCAAGAAAAAAATCTAGGAAATCCATCAAATGAAAGTAATTTACAGTGTTTAAGGTTTTTTTTCAAATAACATGGAGTATAAAAGCAGCGGAAATAAGCCATATACTTTTAGTGCTGTTCCTTTCTTTTACTTTTTCTTTCGCACGATTTAACTTGTGTTCTATTTCTTGTATCAGGTATAATATGGCTAAGTAGCTTAGTACGGGTATGCTTAGCAAAATTGGGAAAAATTATAATTTAATTAAATTTTCATATCATATCGAATAAGATATTTGATTTATATAATGAAAGAGAGGTGAAACCTGGTTTAAAAAATAAACAAGGACATGATATCGCATAACGGTAAGGACATTCGTCTTGGACGGTGAAAATATGGTGGTTGTAGAGTTTCCCCTGGTGTCTCTGCAATTTTAGTGAAATCAGTGTTTGCAAGATTTTTAAACCAGGCAACAACATGAAGAGAAAAGAGAATGAGTCTGTTAAAGTATTTGCTCTTGGTGGAGTAGGTGAAATCGGGAAAAACATGTACTGTGTTGAAATTGATTCTGAAATCTTTATCGTAGATGCGGGGTTAATGTTCCCGGGAGATGAAATGTTTGGAATTGATATCGTTATTCCTGATATTACATATTTAGTGGAAAATCAAGAGCGAGTAAAAGGTTTATTTATTACTCACGGTCATGAAGATCATATTGGTGGAATTGTGTATGTGCTTCGTAAATTATCTATTCCAGTCTATGCAACGAAATTAACAGTAGGACTTATACAAGAAAAACTTGGTGAAGCGGGCATGTTAGGCCGTGTAGACCTAAAAACAATCGATTCAAATTCAACAGTAGAGTTTAACACTACAACAGTGTCATTCTTCGGAACGACACATAGTATTCCGGATTCTGTTGGCGTTTGTTTCCATACATCAAAAGGTGCAATCGTATATACGGGAGACTTTAAATTCGATCAAACTCCAATTGGAAATAGTGGAGCAGATCTTGGGAAAATGGCGCAAATCGGAAATGAAGGTGTACTTTGCCTATTATCTGATAGTACAAATGCAGAGCGTCCAGGGTATACAGGTTCAGAAAAAGAAGTTGGTGTAGAAATTTCTAAAGTGTTCTACGGCGCAGAAGGTCGTATTATCGTTGCTTCATTTGCATCGAATGTACATCGTATTCAACAAGTATTTGATGCAGCTGCCGAAACAGGGCGAAAAGTAGCGGTAGTAGGACGTAGTATGGTGAAAGTAGTAGACATTGCAAGACGTCTTGGTTATTTAGATGTTCCAGAAGGTATGGTTATTTCATTACAAGAAGTAGACAACTTCCCAGAGAAAAAGGTAGCTATTTTAACGACAGGTAGTCAAGGTGAACCGATGGCTGCTCTATCTAGAATGGCAAAACAAGCACATAAACAAATTTCAATTCGTAAAGGTGATACTGTTATCATTGCTGCTTCGCCAATTCCGGGTAATGAAATATCTGTATCAAAAATTATTGATTTGTTATTTAGAGCTGGAGCTGAAGTTGTTTATTACGGCGAAAGAAAAGTTCACGTTTCAGGTCACGGTAGCCAAGAAGAATTAAAATTAATGTTAAATTTAATGAAACCGAAGTACTTTGTACCCGTACATGGTGAGTTTCGTATGCAAAAAGCACATGCGTATTTAGCTGAAGATGTAGGTATTACAAGAGAAAATATCTTTATCGTAGAAAAAGGCGATGTAATTGCTTTTGGTGACGATGAAGCGAACTTAGTCGGTAAAGTACAAGCTGGTAATGTTTTAATTGATGGATTAGGTGTAGGTGACGTTGGTAATATCGTTCTTCGAGATAGAAAGATGTTATCTCAAGATGGAATATTAGTAGTTGTTGTAACACTTGGTAAAGATGAAAAGAAAATTATCTCTGGTCCAGAAATCATTTCACGTGGTTTCGTATATGTTCGTGAATCAGAAGCGTTAATTGAACGATCTACAGAGATTGTACGTATGATTGTTGAGCAGTCAATTAAAGAATATTCGATTGAATGGTCAATGTTAAAACAAAATATTCGTGAATTATTAGGACAGTTCTTGTACGAAGAGACAAAGAGAAAACCTATGATTTTACCGATTATTATGGAAGTATAAAAAAGATCACCCTTATGGGTGATCTTTTTTTCTTTTTAACCCTATCGAATGAAATTTATAACTTAAGAAATAATAGTTATATACGAGTGAAAGGGGATGCGAAATGACAGAACGTGATCGATATACAAATGAAGAAAAAGAAGCTGAGCCAAAAGAAGCTGGAAAAGAGGCTTCAATAGTAGAAAAAATTCAACAGCTTGGACAGACAAATGTACCACAGATGAATGAATCACGTATTCATTGTTTAACGATTATCGGACAAGTGGAAGGTCATGTTCAATTACCGCCGCAAAATAAAACAACAAAATACGAGCATATCATTCCGCAAATTGTTGCGATTGAACAAAATCCAAAAATTGAAGGTTTGCTGTTAATATTAAATACGGTTGGAGGTGACGTTGAAGCTGGACTAGCAATTTCTGAAATGGTAGCTTCACTTTCAAAGCCAACAGTATCTTTAGTTTTAGGTGGGGGACATTCCATTGGTGTACCGATTGCTGTTTCTACTGACTATTCGTTTATTGCGGAAACTGCGACGATGACAATTCATCCAATTCGTTTAACAGGTCTTGTCATAGGTGTGCCACAAACATTTGAGTATTTGGATAAGATGCAAGAAAGAGTCATTCGTTTTGTGACGAAGCACTCGAAAGTAACAGAAGATCGTTTTAAAGAGCTTATGTTTGCGAAAGGAAATTTAACGCGAGATATTGGGACGAATGTAATTGGTGGGGATGCAGTAAAGTACGGTCTTATAGATGATGTTGGTGGTATTGGAAATGCAATTCGAAAATTAAACGAATTAATCGATGTTCGCGCGGAAGGTAGTGCAGAAGGGACAATGTTACAATGATTTTATATACAATTATGCCAGAGCAACTTGTGTATCCGGCCGATTATTCACAATGTGAAAGTCAAAAAGTTGTAAATATAAATGGTGTGGAATTAATGGTTTCTGAAGAGGAACATGGGTGTTATTCTATTGTACGTGTGCTAAGTACGGACCCACTTCACTATTTAGAGTTTGAGCCAGGTCAGAAAATAACCTTTTAGCAAAAAGAAGGATTTTGTTTAGAAGCTATGGTATAATATAAAAAACAAGACGGTTGAGCAGCCATGAGTAGGCTGCTTTCTTCTGTTTATTTAGCATTTTACAAGAAGTGTAAAAATAGAAGATATAAAGACCTGAAAAATAGAGAAAACAGACATATAAATAGAGTGTTTTTAGGAGAGCTTTACTTATATGTAGAACACGAGGTGAAGAAATGGCAAAACAAAAGCAAAGAGGGACGAAGGCAAAGGCAAGACGTACGATAAAGCCAACTTTGTATTATGAAATCGTCGGTTTAACTCTTTTTGCACTTTCAATCATTACGATTTTACAGCTAGGCGTTGTAGGGAAATCGTTTGTGTTATTTTTTCGCTTCTTCTTTGGTGAGTGGTACATAATTGGTGTGTTAGGTGTAATAGCTTTATCGGTTTCCTTTGTTATAAAACGCGGATGGCCGAACCTTTTAAATAAACGGTTAATTGGATTTTATTTAATTGTATTGGCAATATTAATGTTTAGTCATATTACATTATTTAACCTTCTTACAAAAGATGGAGCAGTGCAAAATACTTCTGTTATTGTGAGTACGAAAGATAACTTCTTTCTTGAAATGAAAAAAGGGCCAGATAGCGTTCATTTAGGTGGTGGTATGTTTGGTGCGCTTATGTTCGCGACATGTTACTTCCTATTCGACGAAGTAGGAGCCTATATCATTGGAATTATTTTAGTTATTCTCGGGGTACTCTGTATAACAAATAAACATATTGGAGAAGTGTTAGCTCCAGTTGGTAGAATTCTTAGAAGTCAATTTCAAGTGATACAAGGGGATTATAAAGATTGGAGATCCAAAAGAACGGCTGAACAAACAGAAAAGAAAAAAACAACAAGAAGTACAAGAAGCAAACGTGCTGCAGAACAAGAAGAAGTTATTGAGCCGATGGAAGAAATCCAAATTGATCCGCCAATTATTTCAAATTTCACTGAGAATTATCCTGTAAATGAAGAAGAGGATAAACGAATTGAAGTAGAGCAAGAAGATTTGATCACTTCACCGTTTATTGAAGAGACTCCACCAATTGAAGAATCAAAGAAAAAGCGTGGAGAAAAAATTGTTGAATCGTTAGAGAGTGAAGCGCAAGCACCTCCTATGCAATTTTCAAATGTAGAAAATAAAGATTACAAGCTTCCTTCACTTGATATATTAAAATTTCCAAAGAATAAGCAAGTTACAAATGAAAACGCGGAAATTTATGAGAATGCTCGTAAATTAGAACGTACATTCCAAAGTTTCGGAGTGAAAGCGAAAGTAACCAAAGTGCATAGAGGTCCTGCAGTTACAAAATATGAAGTGTATCCTGATATGGGGGTAAAGGTAAGCAAAATTGTCAGTTTAAGTGATGATTTAGCCCTTGCTTTAGCTGCAAAGGACATTCGTATTGAGGCGCCAATTCCCGGGAAATCAGCTGTAGGGATCGAAGTTCCGAACTCAGAAGTTTCGATGGTAACGCTGAGGGAAGTTCTTGATTCTAAGGCTAATAATCATCCGGAAGAGAAGTTGTTAATTGGTCTTGGCCGAGATATTACAGGTGAAGCTGTATTAGCCCGTTTAAATAAAATGCCCCATTTACTCGTAGCTGGTGCGACAGGTAGCGGGAAAAGTGTATGTATTAATGGTATTATTGTTAGTATTTTAATGCGTGCAAAACCGCATGAAGTAAAATTAATGATGATTGACCCGAAAATGGTAGAGTTAAATGTATATAACGGTGTGCCTCATTTGTTAACGCCAGTTGTAACTGATCCGAAAAAAGCATCGCAAGCATTGAAAAAAGTTGTGAGTGAGATGGAACGTCGTTATGAATTATTTGCTCATAGTGGTACACGTAACATTGAAGGATACAATGATTATATAAAAGAACATAATAGTCAATCAGAAGCGAAACAACCCGAATTACCGTATATTGTAGTAATTGTGGACGAGTTAGCAGATTTAATGATGGTTGCTTCGTCTGATGTAGAGGATGCGATTATGCGTCTAGCGCAAATGGCTCGTGCTGCTGGTATTCATTTAATTATTGCAACGCAACGTCCGTCAGTTGACGTTATTACGGGTGTTATTAAAGCAAATATTCCATCACGTATTGCATTCGCTGTATCTTCTCAAACAGATTCTCGTACAATTCTTGACGGTGGTGGTGCAGAGAAGCTATTAGGTCGTGGCGACATGCTGTTTATACCAATTGGTGCATCGAAACCTGTACGTGTACAAGGCGCATTTTTATCAGATGATGAAGTTGAGAGAGTTGTAGAATATGTTATTGGACAGCAAAAAGCACAATATCAAGAAGATATGATTCCGCAAGATGTTCCTGATACGAAGCAGGAAGTAGAAGATGAATTATATGATGAAGCGGTTCAACTTGTAGTGGAAATGCAAACAGCATCTGTTTCTATGCTACAACGTAGGTTTAGAGTAGGTTATACGCGAGCTGCTCGTCTAATTGATGCAATGGAAATGAATGGTGTAGTAGGTCCATATGAAGGTAGTAAACCGAGAGAAGTACTCATTAATGATGTACAAGAAAAAAGTTCTTAAAAAAAGCCTAATTGTTTTTACAATTAGGCTTTTTTATATAGTGTTTTTGTTATATACTATACTCAGCAATAAAGAAAGGGCTTACATTTATAGGGTCCCTATAGAATACGAATACTTTGAGTATGTTTTATGTAAATGTTCGATATTTAATGCAGAAAAATGTTGGATTTTGTTGACACGTATGAGAGCAAGTGGTAAGATTACTTCGAAAAGAATCACTGCCTCATATAATCTTGGAGATAAGGTCCATAAGTTTCTACCTGGCAACCATGAATTGCTAGACTATGAGGGGAAAAGTGTGTAACAAAGGATGTAAAGGATCTTTGTGCCGAACTTTTTCTCGAAATGAGGAATGTTTATGGTGCAAAGTTTTTTTTATACAGTAAAGAGTGAAAATTTCATTTTAAAAAATTATTATTATTTATTCGACAATTGTGCTTATTTTTAGTGGTTAGTCATTTGTACTATGTTGTAAGTTGAAAAAAGAGAAAAGAAGTCTTACATCAGAGGTCGAATAATTGAAATGCGGGGGAGTCTTATGTCAGTAAAATCCGATAGTCGTCACCTATATTTACGGGTGATTGATCACATCAAAGAAAAAATTAAAGATGGGGCTTATAAAGAACGACAAAAGTTACCATCGGAGTTTGATTTAGCGAAAGAACTTGGCGTAAGTAGAGCGACTTTAAGGGAAGCATTACGTATTTTAGAAGAAGAAAATGTTGTCATTCGTAGACATGGTGTAGGGACATTTGTAAATGCAAAGCCATTATTTTCTTCTGGAATAGAACAACTTTCTAGTATTACAGATATGATTTCTAGTGTGGGGAAAACACCAGGAACGATCTTTTTATCATCATCTACTACAACTTTAACAGAAGAGGAAAAAGAGAAATTTAATAGTGAAGATGGTTTTAATGCAGTGATGATTGAACGCGTGCGTACAGCAGATGGGGAACCTGTTGTATATTGTATCGATAAACTTGCAAAAGAAATATTGCCAGATTTATCGGGTTACAATGAGGAATCATTATTAACGGTGATACATAATAACACGCATAAGCGCATAACATATGCGGTTGCTCACATTGAGCCAATTGGCTATCACCCTAAAATCTCACCAATTTTAGAATGTGAGCCTGAAACAGCACTGCTTGTATTAAAACAAATGCACTATGATCAAAATGATGAGCCAATCTTATATTCTATCAATTACTTTAGAGCTGATAAGTTTAGCTTCCACGTATTAAGAAAGCGTATGTAGGTAAGTTCCTTTTTAGGGAGGTGACAGCAAGAAGTAAGGGACAGCAGCGAAAGAATAAATAAATATATATCATTTTTGGAGGGGTTTCTAGTATGAAGAAAAAAGCAGGTCTTTTATTATCATTAACATTAGTAGCAAGTACAGTTTTAGGTGCATGTGGTAACTCGGATAAGGCAAGCAGTGACAAGAAAGACACGAAAGACTTCAAGGTTGGTATGGTAACGGATGTTGGGGGCGTTGATGACAAATCGTTCAACCAATCTTCTTGGGAAGGACTAAAAAAGTTTGGTAAAGATAATGGATTAAAGGAAAAGACAAATTATCGTTACCTACAGTCTGAAAAAGAAGCGGATTATATTCCAAACTTAAAGAAATTTTCAAAAGATAAGTATGATTTATCTTTCGGAATTGGTTATAAATTAGAAGGTGCAATTAAAGAAGTAGCAAAAGAATCTCCAAAACAACAATTTGCAATCGTTGATACTGTAGTAGATGCGCCAAACGTAACGAGCATTACATTTAAAGATCATGAAGGATCATTCCTTGTAGGTGCGGTAGCAGCTATGTCAACAAAATCAAATAAAGTAGGATTTGTTGGTGGGATGAAGAGTGATTTAATTAGTAAATTCGAAAATGGATTTAAAGCGGGTGCAAAAGCAGTAAATCCAAACATTGAAATCGTATCTGAATATGCAGAAGCATTTGATAAACCTGAAAAAGGTACAGTTCTTGCATCAGCAATGTACGGTCAAGGCGTAGACGTAATTTACCATGCTGCTGGTGGTACAGGTAACGGTGTATTCACTGAAGCGAAAAACCGTAAGAAAAAAGGTGAAAATGTTTGGGTAATCGGTGTTGACCGTGACCAAAACCAAGAAGGTATGCCTGAAAACGTAACATTAACTTCAATGGTAAAACGTGTAGATATCGCTGTTGAAAAAGTAGCACAAGAAGCGAAAGACGGTAAGTTAAAAGGCGGTAAAGTAGAAGCGTTTGGTTTAAAAGATGACGGTGTTGGTATTGCAAAAACAACTGACAACGTGAAAAAAGTTAACCCTGAAATTTTAACAAAAGTAGAAGAGCTTGAAAAGAAAATTACAGACGGTGAAATTAAAGTACCAGCTACAGATAAAGAGTATAAAGAATATGAAGCTTCTCTAAAAAAATAAATAGAGAAATAGCAAAGGTTAGTTCATAGAACTAACCTTTGTATGTATAAAACTTCCGAATTGCTTAATAAGTTAATAGTGTAATAGGGAATGTTCCCTGTTAAAAGGAGGAACACAATGGAATACGTAATTGAGATGAATAACATTACGAAAGTATTCCCAGGCATTGTAGCGAATGATGATATTACGCTGCAAGTAAAGCAGGGTGAGATACATGCTTTACTTGGAGAAAATGGTGCAGGGAAATCCACATTGATGAATGTACTATTTGGTTTGTACCAACCAGAACAAGGTGAAATTAAAATTAAAGGAAAGTCTGTAAACATTACCAATCCGAATGTGGCAAATGACCTTGGTATTGGAATGGTTCATCAGCACTTTATGCTTGTTCATAATTTTACAGTTACAGAAAATATTATTCTCGGAAATGAACCGAAGAAAAAAGGGAAAATTGCTGTTGAGGAAGCTGCTAAAGAAATTCAAAAACTGTCTGAACAATACGGTTTAGCTGTAGATCCATATGCGAAAATACAGGATATTTCAGTTGGTATGCAACAGCGTGTTGAGATTTTGAAAACTCTTTACCGCGGTGCAGAAATTTTAATATTTGATGAACCAACAGCTGTGTTAACACCGCAAGAAATTCATGAGCTAATTCAAATTATGAAAAAGCTTGTGCAAGAAGGAAAATCTATTGTTCTTATTACACATAAGTTGAAAGAAATTATGGAAGTTTGCGATCGTTGTACGATTATTCGTAAAGGAAAAGGAATTGGAACGGTTGACGTTGCAAATACGGATGAAAATAAACTTGCAGAATTAATGGTCGGACGTCAAGTGAATTTTAAAACAGAAAAAATAGACGCGAAACCAAAAGAAGAGGTACTTTCAATTGCAAACCTTGTTGTTCACGATGCACGTCAACTACCTGCTGTAAAAGGCCTTGACTTAACTGTTCGTGCGGGGGAAATTGTTGGGATTGCAGGGATTGATGGAAACGGACAAAGTGAATTAATAGAAGCAATTACTGGTTTACGAAAAGTTGAGTCAGGTTCTATTGCAATTAAAGGGAAAGAAATAACAAATTGGCCTGTTAGAAGAATAACAGAAGAAGGAATTGGTCATATTCCAGAAGATCGTCATAAACACGGACTCGTCCTTGATTTTTCTGTTAGAGATAATATAGTTCTGCAAACGTACTATAAGAATCCGTTTTCAAAGAAAGGGATTTTAAATTTCAGCAAAATTACAGAAAAAGCAAAGGCTCTTATTGAACAGTTTGATGTACGTACACCTAGTGAGCAAACGTTAGCACGCGCTCTATCTGGGGGAAATCAACAAAAAGCAATTATTGCACGTGAAGTAGACCGTGATCCAGATTTATTAATCGCAGCACAGCCAACACGTGGTTTAGATGTAGGAGCAATTGAATTTATTCATAAGAGATTAATAGAGCAAAGGGATAAAGGGAAAGGTGTATTACTTTTATCACTAGAGTTAGATGAAATCTTAAATGTTAGCGATCGAATTGCTGTTATTTATGAAGGGAAAATTGTAGCAATAGTTGATGCGAAAGAAACGAATGAACAACAGCTTGGATTGTTAATGGCTGGAGGAACAAAGAAGGAGCAGGTGGGTACAAATGGCTAAAAAACTTTTAACAGAACGAACGATAAATATTTTAGTCCCAGTACTATCCGTTATTTTTGGCTTACTTGTCGGAGCGATTGTAATGCTAGTTAGTGGTTATGATCCAATTGTTGGTTATAGTGCACTTTGGACAGGGATGTTCGGCAGCGCAAGTGCGATTGGTGAAACGCTTCGTACAATGATACCGCTTATTCTTGCTGGTTTGTCAGTGGCGTTTGCATTTCGTACAGGTTTATTTAATATCGGGGTAGAGGGTCAATTGCTAGTTGGTTGGCTTGCAGCGGTTTGGTTCGGTTATGCAGTTTCACTACCAGCTTTCCTTCATATTCCATTATCTATTTTATTCGCAGCATTGGTAGGAGGAATTTGGGGCTTCATTCCTGGATATTTAAAAGGAAAGTTTCAAGTTAATGAGGTTATTGTAACAATTATGATGAACTATATCGCATTATATGTAACATATGACATCATTAAGCGCTTTTTACATGAAGGTAATGATAAAACGTATGACATTAAAGAGAGTGCATCACTATCTTCAGACTGGCTTGCTTCTATTACTGATGGTTCGCGTCTTCACTGGGGAATTATTGTAGCAATATTAATTGCTATTTTAATGTGGTTCTTATTAGATCGAACAACTTTAGGCTACGAATTAAAGTCGGTAGGATTTAATCAGCATGCTTCTCAATATGCAGGTATGAAAGTTTCTCGTAATGTAGTATTCTCCATGACAATTGCTGGTGCATTTGCGGGGATTGGTGGAGCGATGGAAGGATTAGGAACATTCCAGAGTATGACAGCGATGTCTTCGTTTACAGGAGTAGGATTTGATGGGATTGCTGTAGCATTACTTGGAGGGAATAATCCGTTTGGGATAATCCTTTCAGCTTTATTATTTGGTGGTTTGAAAAGTGCTTCCCCTCAAATGAACTTTGAGGCAGATGTACCATCAGAGCTTATTAATGTAATTATTGCATGTATCATCTTCTTTGTTGCATGTAGTTATGTGTTAAGATGGGCGCTTACACGCATGAGCAAGGAGGGGAAATAAATGAGCTTTTTAGATATATTAGCCATTCTTGTGACGGGTACGTTATATACATCGGCACCTATCATTTTCACAGCACTAGGTGGTGTATTTAGTGAACGATCGGGTGTTGTAAATATCGGATTAGAAGGACTAATGCTATTTGGTGCATTTATTGGAGTTGTTACAAACTTATTAATGGGTGATACTTGGGGAACGATGACTCCGTGGATTGCGTTATTATTTGCGGCAATTGGTAGTGGATTATTTGCATTACTTCATGCGGTAGCTTCTATTACATTCCGAGCAGATCAAGTTGTAAGTGGTGTAGCAATTAACTTCTTATCTCTTGGTTTAACGGTATTTGCAATTAAGAAGATTTTTGATAAAGGGCAGACTGACTTTATTCAGTATCGTATTGAAAAGATTGATATTCCAGGCCTTTCGGATATTCCGGTTTTAGGGAAAATATTTTTCTCGAACGTACCAATAACGTCGTATATTGCCATTATTTTAGCATTCGTTGTTTGGTATGTTATTTATAAAACACCGTTCGGTCTTCGTCTACGTGCTGTTGGTGAACACCCAATGGCAGCGGATACGATGGGGATTAACGTATATAAAATGCGCTATATTGGAGTCTGTATTTCAGGAGTGTTTGCTGGAATTGGTGGAGCGATTTTTGCAATGTCAATTTCTAATAACTTCTCAGGGGCAACTATTACAGGACAAGGTTTCTTAGCTTTAGCTGCTATGATTTTTGGAAAGTGGAATCCACTAGGCGCACTAGGTGCAGCTCTATTCTTTGGTTTTGCACAATCTCTTAGTGTAACGGGCGGAACAATTCCTGTATTAGATCAAATTCCAAGTGTTTTATTAACGATATTACCATATGTATTCACAATATTAGCGCTTGTTGGTTTTGTAGGTCGTTCTGAAGCTCCGAAAGCATTAGGAACTCCTTATGAAAAAGGAAAACGATAAGTATTTTATAAGTATAAAAAAGCTCGCACATTAGTGTGGGCTTTTTTACATAGAATATATTTAATACGGAATTTTACTATGTTCCTTACATATTAAAGTTTTTAGAAAGAATCATATGTAAGCATAATAAGGGAGAAAAGTTGATTTTTTATTTCTAAAAACTGTATATTGAAGAGGAATATTCCTATATACGTAAAGGAGGGCTATAAATGAAACTAATGGAACAACAACTACATGAGTTAGGTGGTTTGCGCGTACATATTATTCCGACTGATAAATATAAAACGAATACCTTTGTATTTCGTTTTAAAGCGCCTTTAAATGAGGAGACGGTGACAGAGCGTGCCCTATTGCCATACGTATTGCAAAGTGCGACAGAAAAATTACCTTCTGTAATTCGTCTTCGTCAATATTTAGAAGAATTATACGGGTCTTCTTTAGCAGTAGATGTAAGTAAAAAAGGGGAAGACCATATTATCTCCATTTATGTAGACATTGCAAATGAAGTATATTTACATGATGCACCACCGTTATTTGAAAAAGCGCTTTCTATGTTGTCGGATATTGTGTTACATCCAGCGACGGAGGGGAACGGTTTCCTACCTTCTATCGTAGAAAGTGAAAAAAGAGCACTGTTACAGAGAATTGAAGCTACTTATGACGATAAAATGCGTTATGCAAACGAGCGTTTAATTGAAGAAATGTGCAAAGTAGAACCGTATCGTTTAAGTGCAAATGGAAAAAAAGAGAGTGTTGCTTCTATTACAAATGAAAGTCTGTATCAATATTATCAAAAGGTGTTAGCGGAAGATGAGATGGATCTATATATTATTGGTGATATTTCAGAAAACGCCGTTGATCTTGTAAGTAAGTATTTTTCTATTTCAGCTCGTCCAGTGAGAGAAAGAAATGTACTCCTTCATAGACGAAATAATGAAGAAAAAGAAGTTGTTGAAAAACAAGAATTAAAACAAAGTAAATTACACATCGGTTATCGTACATTTGTCACATATAAAGATGAAGATTATTTTGCATTGCAATTGTTCAATGGATTGTTTGGTGGTTTTTCTCATTCGAAGTTATTCGTAAATGTGCGTGAAAAAAATAGTTTAGCGTACTATGCAGCATCGCGCTTTGAAAGTCATAAAGGTTTATTATTTGTTATGTCAGGAATTGAAGCGAAAAATTATGAAAAAGCAGTTGAGATTATTAAAGAACAAATGCTTGCGATGCAAAACGGAGAGTTTTCTGAAGAAGAAATACATCAAACAAAAAGTGTCATCCAAAATCAAATATTAGAGGCGATTGATACACCGCGTGGATTTGTAGAAATGCTATATCATGGTATTATTTCAGATCGTACACGTCCAGTTGAAGAATGGCTTACAGGTATAGAAAGTGTGACAAAAGAAGAAATTGTAAAAGTTGCTAAAAATATTGAACTAGATACAATTTACTTTTTACAAGGAACGGAGGGAGAGTAAATGGAGAAAATTATTTATGAGCAATTAAAAGAAACACTCTATTATGAAAAACTTCCTAATGGATTAGATGTATATGTTTTACCGAAACAAGGATTTAATAAAACATTTGCGACGTTTACGACGAAATATGGTTCAGTAGATAATACATTTGTACCATTAGGGAAAGAAGAAATGATTCGTGTACCTGATGGGATTGCACATTTTCTTGAGCATAAATTATTTGAAAAAGAAGATCACGATGCTTTCCAATTGTTTAGTAAACAAGGAGCATCGGCAAATGCTTTTACATCCTTCACACGAACAGCTTACCTTTTTTCATGTACTTCAAACGTAGAACAAAATTTAAATACATTACTAAACTTTGTGCAAGAGCCTTATTTCTCTGAAAAAACAGTTGAAAAAGAGAAGGGGATTATTGGGCAAGAAATTCAAATGTATCAAGATAACCCAGATTGGCGTTTGTACTTTGGGTTAATTGATAGCTTGTTTGTAAAACACCCAATTAAAATTGATATTGCAGGGACAATCGAATCTATTAGTAAAATTACGAAAGATTTATTATATGAATGTTATGAAACATTTTATCATCCGAGCAATATGTTATTATTTGTTGTGGGTGCAATTGATCCAGAGAAAACAATGGATTTAGTACGTGAAAATCAAGCAAAAAAAGATTATAAAAACCAGCCAGAAATTGTGCGTTCATTTGAAGAGGAACCAAATGAGGTAAATGAAAAGAAAAAAATTATTTCAATGCCTGTGCAAACACCGAAATGTTTAGTTGGTATTAAAGCGACTAATTTAAAAGAAAAAGGGCAAGCGCTTTTAAAACAAGAAATTGCGCTTACGTTACTTTTAGATTATTTATTTGGAAAAAGTTCTGTTCATTACGAAGCTTTATATAATGAAGGGCTTATTGATGATTCATTCTCGTATGACTATACAGAAGAAAATAACTTCGGTTTTGCAATGGTTGGCGGTGATACGAAACAACCTGATGAATTGGCAGATCGTTTAAAAGATATTTTATTAAAAACAGATTATGATCAATTAGATGCGGCGGCATTAGAACGAGTGAAGAAAAAGAAAATTGGTGGTTTTTTACGCTCGTTGAATTCACCAGAATATATTGCAAATCAATTTACACGATATGCGTTTAATGAATCTAGTCTATTTGATGCATTGACTGTATTAGAAGGGCTAACCGTTCAAGACTTACAAGAAGTAGCAAAATTATTGTTATCAGAAGAAAAAATGAGTGTTTGTCAGGTGTTACCGAAAAAATAACATTTTAAAGATACCCTCATCTTATCATTGAAAAATTGTAAGATGAGGGTATTATTTAGTTGTGTAAAAAGTGAACTTGTAGAGATAAGAGAGGGAATTTATGAAAAAGTATGCGTTAGTAACTGGAGGGAGCGGAGGGATTGGCTCTGCTATTTCGAAACAATTAATTCAAGATGGATATACAGTTTATGTTCATTACAATAACAGTGAAGGAAAGGTATTGGAATTGCAGAAAGCATGGAGGGAAGTTATCCCTGTGCAAGCGAATTTGGCTTCTAGTGATGGAGCTGAGCAATTGTGGAGACAAATTGAACATCCTATTGATGTTATTGTATATGCAGCTGGGAAGAGTATTTTTGGACTAGTAACAGATGTAACAAACGATGAATTGGATTATATGGTAGAACTTCAAGTGAAGAACGTATATAAATTACTTTCAATGGCACTTCCGCCTATGATTGGGAGGAGAAGTGGTAATATTGTAATTGTTTCATCTATATGGGGACAAATAGGGGCTTCTTGTGAAGTGCTTTATTCAATGGTAAAAGGGGCGCAAAATTCATATGTGAAAGCTTTGGCGAAAGAAGTGTCTTTAAGTGGATTACGTGTGAATGCGGTAGCACCAGGAGCAATTGAAACGGAAATGTTAAGTGTTTTTTCTGAAGAAGATAAAATGGGAATTGCTGAAGATATACCATTAGGTAGAATAGGGTTACCAGAAGAAGTAGCAAAAACAGTTGCATTCCTCGTATCACCAGGAGCATCTTACATAACTGGACAAATCATCGGAGTGAATGGTGGTTGGCACTGTTAAAAATTTCTTACATAAAAAATGAACAGTTGCACAAATTAAGCATGATTTTATTACTCAATAGTGAGGTGCTTAATTATGTCAGTATTAGATAATTTTGATCAGTGGAAGAGCTTTTTAGGAGATCGTTTAGAGCAAGCGCAAGGAAAAGGTTTAGACGGCGGTGCGGTATCAGATATGGCATTTCGTGTTGGCGACTACCTTGCTAATGAAGTAGAAGGACGCAATGACCAAGAGAAATTATTAGCTGAGCTTTGGAAAGTTGCTGATGAACAGGAGCAACATACCATTGCAAACTTAATGGTTAAGTTTGTACAACATAAGTAAAAGTAGAGAGGAGATTCTCCTCTCTACTTTTTTTGTATAATAATTACACAGGATAGATTATACATTTAGCTTCCCTATTAAGGTGAAATCATATAATATAGTACGTAGGTGTAAAGTAAGCAAGGGGAGTGATCTTGGATGATTGAATGGTATTTTGAATATGAAATACATAAAAACCGACCTGGCTTGCTTGGTGACGTTTCTTCGTTAATCGGTATGCTCGGCATTAATATTGTCACAATTAATGGTGTAGATAATGCACGACGTGGGTTACTTCTTATGTGTGATAATCAAGAGCAAATCTCTAGACTTGAATCAATTTTAAATACGATGGATAACATAACGGTAACGAAATATCGTCCGCCCAAGCTAAGAGATAAGCTAGCGGTTAGGCATGGTAGGTACATACAACGAGATGCAGATGATAAGAAAACATTTCGATTTGTGCGTGATGAATTAGGCTTACTTGTAGACTTTATGGCAGAAATTATGAAAAAAGAAGGCCATAAACTAATTGGGATACGCGGAATGCCTCGTGTCGGAAAAACAGAATCCATTGTTGCTGCAAGTGTTTGTGCAAATAAAAGGTGGTTATTTGTATCATCTACTCTTATTAAGCAAACTGTTCGTAGTCAATTAATTGAAGATGAGTATAGCGATGACAATATTTTCATCCTAGATGGAATTGTGTCAACGAAGCGTGCTAACGAAAGACATTGGCAGCTCGTTCGTGAAATTATGAGATTGCCTGCAACAAAAGTTGTAGAACATCCTGATGTATTTGTGAGTCAGTCAGAATACACATTGGATGATTTTGATTATATTATCGAGTTGCGCAACGATTATGATGAAGAAATTCAATATAATTTAGTAGATGAAATTGAGCAAGGTACGCAAAATAATTTCTCTATGTTTGACTTTTAAAGAAATATTGAGGTGTTAGTAGTGACGGAATTGGGACAAAAGCTGAAAGAAGCAAGAGAAGCGAAAGGCTTGACTATTGATCAGCTGCATGAGATTACAAAAATTCAAAAACGCCATTTAGTGGCAATTGAAGAAGGCAATTATGATGTATTGCCAGGAGCTTTTTATGCGCGTGCATTCATTAAACAATACGCAGATGCGGTTGGATTAAATGGAGAAGAACTGCTTGTAGAACATCAGAGTACGATACCACAATCTGAAAAGCGTGAAGTTCCACAAGTATCAACGGGACAAAAAACACAAGAAACAATGCAAAAATCTTCATCATGGCCAATTGCAGATCACATGCCGAAAATCTTAGTTGCGTTGTTAGTAATCGCAGTTGGAGTGGTAATCTGGTTTGTGTTTCAAGTGTTAACTGGAAAAGATGATGAAAAAGTTCCGAGTGCTCAAAGTGAGAAAATTGAAGTTCAAAAAGCAAAAGATTCTCCGTTAGATACGAAGAAAGATGAAGCGAAAGCGGAAGAGCCAAAAAAAGAGGAACCAAAGAAAGAAGAACCAAAGAAAGAAGAGCAACCAGCACCATCAACGGGACAGCAAGAAGTGAAAGTAGTTGGAACAACTGGTAAGGTATCTACTTTGGAAATTCATAATAATAAAACGTTAGAATTGGAAATCATAGCGAAGGGTACAAGCTATGTAGATGTTAAAGATGATGCGGGTAACGAAATTTTAAACACTACAGTACAAGGTGGTCAAACAGAAAAACGTGATGTATCAACATTAAAAGAAGTACGACTTAATATTGGAAATGCAACGAATGTTGAAGTTAAACTGAATGGCCAAGTGGTTGCTTTCCCATTGGACCCAGAAAAAGAACTTCACCAAAGATTGGTGATAAAAAACCAAGGGATAGGGCAACCTGCACAATAACAGTCATCGCTTCGATGACTTTTTTCAATGAACAAATGTTTTTGATATGATGGAGGAATAGCTGTGAATTTACCAAATAAAATTACAATATCTAGAATCTTCTTAATTCCAATTTTCATGGTAATTATGTTAGCGCCCTTTAATTGGGGTTCATACACAATTGGTGATGTTGATTTACCAATTCAACATTTAGTGGGGGCACTTATCTTTATCGTTGCTTCAGCTACAGATTGGATTGATGGACATTACGCAAGGAAGTATAATCTTGTAACGAACTTAGGAAAGTTTCTTGATCCGTTAGCTGATAAATTACTTGTTTCAGCAGCACTTATTACATTGGTAGAGATGCGATATGTACCGGCTTGGATTGTTATTGTAATTATCAGTCGTGAGTTTGCTGTAACAGGTTTACGTCTTGTACTTGCTGGAACAGGGGAAGTAGTTGCGGCAAATCAGCTAGGGAAAATTAAGACATGGACACAAATTATTGCGATTGCAGCATATTTATTACACGATGTACCTTTAAATTTAATCCATATTCCAGTTGCGGATATCTTCATATGGATTGCATTAATCTTTACTGTTATTTCAGGATGGGATTATTTCTGGAAAAATAGAGCTGCTTTTGTAAACTCAAAATAGAAGTTTATGGGGGAATTGGGATGAATGCTGAGATTATTGCGGTTGGAACTGAATTATTACTTGGACAAATTGCAAATACAAATGCCCAGTTTTTATCTGAAAAGTTGGCTTCAATTGGAATTAACGTGTACTATCATACTGTTGTTGGTGATAATAATAAGCGACTGCAAAAGGCGATTGAAGCTGCGGAAGAACGTGCTGATATCCTTATTTTTACAGGTGGATTAGGACCGACAAAAGATGATTTAACGAAAGAAACAATAGCGACTAGTTTAGATGAAAAGCTTGTGTATGATGAAAAGGCATTAGCCTTAATAAGTAATTACTTTAAGCGTACAGGCCGTGAATTTACGGAGAATAATAAAAAGCAAGCGCTCGTTTTAAATGGAGCAACAGTATTTGCAAATGACCACGGTATGGCGCCGGGTATGGGGGTAAATAAGAACGGAAAAGTTTATATTTTATTACCAGGGCCGCCAAAAGAAATGAAACCAATGTATGTAAGTTACGTAGAGCCTTTTTTACGTAATTTTACAACAGGAGAAAACATTTATTCACGTGTGCTTCGTTTCTTCGGTATTGGGGAGTCCCAATTAGAGGTGAAAGTTCAAGATTTAATTGATGGACAAACAAACCCAACAATTGCCCCGCTAGCAAATGATGGAGAAGTGACATTACGTTTAACCGCTAAGCATCAAAATGTTAGCGAAGCGGAGAAACTAATTCAACATGTGGAAGATTTGATTTTAGAAAGAGTAGGAGAATTTTTCTACGGATATGACCAAGAATTTTTGCATTATAAGGCAATCGAGTTATTGAAGAGAAAAGGGTTAACTTTAGCATGTGCAGAAAGTTTAACAGGTGGTCTTTTTGGAAATCAAGTAACTGAAAATGCTGGTGTTTCTTCTGTATTTAAGGGCGGTGTCATTTGTTATCATAATGATGTGAAGCAACATGTTTTACGTGTGCCTGAAGAAGTATTGCATACTGATGGTGCAGTTAGTAAGGAATGTGCTCGTTATCTTGCTGAAAATGTTAAGGATTTATTAAAAGCGGATATCGGAATTAGTTTCACTGGGGTAGCAGGGCCAGATGCTTCAGAACAGAAAGAGCCAGGAACAGTATTTGTTGGATTAGCGATTAAAGGTGAACAAACTGCAGTCTTTCCTCTTAATTTAAGTGGAAGTCGTCAACAAATTAGAGAACGATCAGCAAAATATGGATTTTATCATTTATATAAAAAGCTAGAAGAGATATAAGTCTCTTCTAGCTTTTTTTATAGTTAAATTCCGTATTTGTGTGATGGAAAATAAAAAAATCGAATAAATGTTCGATTTTTGTTGGCAAATTGAATTGAAAATAGGTATAATAAGATTAGCAATTCAGTTAAGGAGGAATTTTGAATGAGTGATCGTCAAGCGGCATTAGATATGGCGTTAAAACAAATAGAGAAGCAATTCGGTAAAGGTTCAATTATGAAATTAGGAGAACAAGCGGAACGTAGAATTTCTACAATTTCAAGTGGTTCTTTAGCACTTGATGTGGCGCTAGGGGTAGGCGGATACCCACGTGGCCGTATTATCGAAATTTACGGACCTGAAAGTTCAGGTAAAACGACAGTTTCATTACATGCAATTGCAGAAGTACAACGTCAAGGTGGACAAGCAGCATTCATCGATGCGGAGCACGCAATGGATCCTGTATATGCACAAAAATTAGGCGTTAACATAGATGAATTACTATTATCACAGCCTGATACAGGGGAGCAAGGATTAGAAATCGCAGAAGCACTTGTACGAAGTGGTGCGGTTGACATTATCGTAATTGACTCTGTAGCAGCTCTTGTACCGAAAGCAGAGATTGAAGGAGACATGGGTGACTCACACGTAGGTTTACAAGCACGTTTAATGTCACAAGCACTTCGTAAGCTTTCAGGAGCAATCAACAAATCAAAAACAATTGCAATCTTTATTAACCAAATTCGTGAAAAAGTTGGGGTTATGTTCGGAAACCCAGAAACAACTCCAGGTGGTCGTGCGTTGAAATTCTATTCAACTGTCCGTCTTGAAGTGCGTCGTGCGGAGCAATTAAAGCAAGGTAACGACATCGTTGGTAATAAAACAAAAGTAAAAGTAGTGAAAAATAAAGTAGCGCCACCATTCCGTGTTGCTGAAGTTGATATTATGTACGGAGAAGGTATTTCAAGAGAAGGTGAAATCTTGGATATGGCTTCTGAGCTTGATATCGTTCAAAAGAGCGGTGCTTGGTATTCTTATAATGAAGAACGCTTAGGACAAGGTCGTGAAAATTCGAAGCAATTCTTAAAAGAGAATACGGACTTAAGAGAGGAAATTGCCTTCTTTGTTCGTGATCATCACGGAATTGGTGAAGATTCTGGTGTGGAAGACGCGGAAGATTCAACTCTTCAAGATTAAAAAATAAAAGACACGGGTCCCGTGTCTTTTATTTTTTTACCTTCTATTAAAGAGGTATCTATCGTAGTGGTTAAAATATTTTTTTGACTCAAATGGGATGTGTAAAGAGGAATATTCATACGTTTTAAGGGAATAAAATGGTATTTACTAAGGTTTTCCAGGATAATATGCTATCAATTTTTCAAATTCAGATAACATTCAGGACTGAAGGTAAAGAAAGTAAAAGTAGACAACGCTTGACAATGAAAATTACGATAGATACAATGAGAATGTATATTTTTTCTTATATACGATATACTCTTCTCAAGAAGAGAAGTAATATTCGGAGTAAGGTTTAAATCTTACCGAAATAATAATATGACATTTTAATTGTGAAATGAAGAAAGTCCCTTAAAAAAGCGGGACGACGGTCTTTGCTGTATGTTGTAATCAATGTACATGCCGACAGTCTTTTTTCATTCATAGCAAGGGGAGGTGAAATCATGAGTAATACAGTTTGGATACTCATCTCCATTTTGCTTGCAACAACAGTCGGTGCAGTTGTTGGCTTTTTTGTTCGAAAGTCTATTGCTGAAGCGAAGATTAATGGTGCGGCTAATGAAGCGAAACGTATTCTAGACGAAGCGAATCGTGAGGCTGAAGCACTTAAGAAAGAAGCGCTTTTAGAAGCAAAGGATGAAATTCATACACTTCGTACAGAAGCTGAATTAGAAATTCGTGACCGTAGAAGCGAATTACAAAAACAAGAAAATCGTTTAATGCAAAAAGAAGAGAACCTTGATCGTAAAGACGAAACGCTCGATAAACGCGAGCAGCAGTTAGAGAAGAAAGAGGATTCTCTTGTAGCGAGACAACAACAGATTGAAGAGTTGGAAAGCAAAGTGGGAGAGTTAGTTCAAAAGCAACAAACAGAATTAGAGCGCATTTCCAATCTGACACGCGAACAAGCGAAAGCAATTATTCTTGGTAAAGTAGAAAATGAAGTTTCTCATGAAATCGCTGTTATGGTAAAAGAAAGTGAAGTTCGCGCGAAAGAAGAAGCGGATAAGAAAGCAAAAGAGATTTTATCTCTTGCAATGCAAAGATGTGCAGCTGATCATGTTGCTGAAACAACCGTTTCGGTTGTAAATCTTCCAAATGACGAAATGAAGGGACGTATTATCGGGCGTGAAGGTCGTAATATTCGTACGTTAGAAACGTTAACGGGTATTGACTTAATTATCGATGATACACCAGAGGCGGTAATCCTTTCTGGATTCGATCCAATTCGTCGTGAAACAGCTCGTATCGCTCTTGATAAACTAGTACAGGACGGACGTATTCACCCAGCGCGTATTGAAGAGATGGTCGAAAAATCAAGACGTGAAGTGGACGAGTATATTCGCGAAGTCGGAGAGCAAACAACGTTTGAAGTGGGTGTTCACGGATTACACCCAGATTTAATTAAAATTTTAGGTCGTTTAAAATACCGTACAAGTTATGGACAAAACGTCTTAAAACACTCTATGGAAGTTGCATATTTAACTGGACTTATGGCAGCAGAGCTTGGCGAGGATGAAAAACTAGCAAGACGTGCTGGTCTATTACATGATATCGGAAAAGCGATTGACCATGAAGTAGAAGGTAGCCACGTTGAAATTGGTGTTGAACTCGCAACGAAATATAAAGAGCATCCTGTAGTTATAAACAGTATCGCATCTCACCATGGTGACACAGAACCAACTTCTATCATTGCAGTTTTAGTTGCAGCAGCAGATGCTTTATCAGCTGCAAGACCGGGAGCTCGTAGTGAAACGCTTGAAAACTACATTCGTCGTCTTGAAAAGTTAGAAGAGATTTCAGAGTCTTATGAAGGCGTTGAAAAATCATTTGCAATTCAAGCAGGACGTGAAGTTCGTATTTTGGTAAAACCAGATACAATCGATGATTTAGAAGCTCATCGTTTAGCTCGTGATATCCGAAAACGTATTGAAAATGAACTGGATTACCCAGGACATATTAAAGTAACTGTTATTCGTGAAACACGTGCAGTGGAATACGCAAAATAAAGTGGTGAAACACCACTTTATTTTTTTGTGTTGGAATTGGATAAAATAAAGACAGTTAGTTATATAGCGTAAAAGTGAAACAAACTTATAATAAACATATTATAAGGAATTTCCTTAATGCTATAGCAATAAAAAATGCAGTACATAGAAAGGGTAAGACATATGAGAATATTATTTGTTGGGGATGTAGTAGGATCTCCTGGTAGAGGTATGATTCAACAATACGTACCGGCATTAAAGAAAAAATATACACCTACAGTAACAATCATTAATGGAGAAAACGCAGCAGGTGGCCGTGGGATTACAGAAAAAATATATCGAAACTTTTTAGAATGTGGGGCGCAAGCAGTTACACTTGGAAACCACGCTTGGGATAATCGTGAAGTATTTGAATTCATCGATGATGCAAAATATCTTGCAAGACCAGCTAACTTCCCAGAAGGAACTCCAGGAAAAGGACTTATCTTTGTGAACTGTAATGGAACAGAAGTTGCAGTTATTAACTTACAAGGACGTACTTTCCTTCCTCCGATTGATTGTCCATTCCGTAAAGTGGATGAATTAATTAATATTGCGAAAAAACGTACGAATATTATCTTTGTTGATTTCCATGCGGAGACTACAAGTGAAAAACAAGCGCTAGGTTGGTATGTAGATGGACGCGCTACAGCAGTAGTAGGTACGCATACGCATGTCCCTACAGCGGATAACCGTATTTTACCAAGCGGTACGGCATATATTACAGATGTTGGGATGACAGGGCCATATGATGGAATATTAGGTATGGACCGAGAAGCGGTATTGAAGAAGTTTTTAACGAACTTACCGGTACGATTTGAAGTAACAAGTGGTAGAACGCAATTAAGTGCAGTGTTAATTGATGTGGATCCAAATACAGGAAAAGCAAAGAAAATTGAGCGCATTTTAATTAATGACGATCAACCATTTTTTGAGTAAATTTCCGTTAAATTTTAGATAAGTTATTATATTTTAATTTTTTAGAAAAATTACGAAAATTTAGCAGGAATACGCGCCATTCCTCGTGAATATAAGTTAAAGTGAAATAATTGCTAATACTTTTTAAAGAAACGAGGAGGAAACGCGGAATGGAAATATTAAAAGTTAAAGCAACGTCGGTCCCTAATTCTGTAGCTGGTGCACTTGCAGGTGTTATTCGCGAACGCGGAACAGCAGAAATTCAAGCTATTGGTGCAGGTGCATTGAACCAAGCGGTAAAGGCAGTAGCAATCGCAAGAGGATTTGTAGCGCCTAGTGGTTTGGACCTGATTTGTATCCCAGCGTTTACAGATATTATGATTGATGGCGAAGAGCGTACAGCAATAAAATTAATTGTAGAACCTCGTTAAGTTTTAAACAACCTGTTTGCAGTATGCAAACAGGTTGTTTTTATAATGGAGGAATGAAAATGAAAATTTTTGATGCTCATTGTGACGTGCTTCTTCAGTTATGGAGTGCACAAGGGAAAAGGAATTTTAACGATGATTCACAATTACATATTACATTTGAACAGTTAAAGAGAAGAAAAGGAAGTATACAATGTTTTGCTATATATGTACCAGAAACAGTGGCATATGAAAACCGATTTGAAGCAGCATTACAAATGGTAGATATTTTTTATAATGAAATTTTATCGCTATCAGGTGTGAGATTTATCCGAACGAAAGAGGATATAAATAGATTAAAACAGGACGAGGTTGGCGCGCTATTAACGTTAGAAGGGTGCGAAGCAATTGGTAAAGAAGCGATGAAATTACGTTTGTTTTATCGGTTAGGTGTACGTTCTTTCGGATTAACATGGAACTATGCGAATTTGTTAGCTGATGGGGCGCTAGAGACACGTGGAGCAGGTTTAACTACTTTTGGTAGACAAGTTGTACACGAGCTAAATACTTTGGGCCTATGGACGGATCTATCACATTTAAATGAGAGAAGTTTTTGGGATGTTATAGAGATTGCAAAAAATCCTATTGCTTCCCACTCAAATTGTATGAAACTTTGCGAGCACCCACGTAATTTAAACGATGAACAACTTAAAGCTCTTATAAAGAAAAATGGCATGATCGGTGTCACTTTTGTACCGCAGTTTCTAACAAGTGAAAGGCAAGCAAATATAACTGATATCATAAAACATATCGAATATATTTGCTCGCTAGGTGGAGAAAACAATATAGGGTTTGGTTCAGATTTTGATGGGATTGTAGATACGGTTGTCAATGTATCTGCCTATGGAGATTATGAAAATGTCATGAATGAGCTTTATAAATACTATGCTGCATCTACTGTAGAAAGATTTTTATATGATAATTTTGTTGAACATATGAGTTTTTAAGTTTGTGGTTTAAAATTCAGAAAAATTAAAATTAACTCATTTGATTTTATTGCTTTTTTTAAGACCTAATACTAGAATGAAAAACAAAATAGCTTTATACTAAAGATTCAGGGAAATCAGAAGAGGCATAATTTGCGTCCGTTGTAGTTTATTTGCATAAAAAATGCTAAACTATTACTGTAAAAAAATACACTACAATGAATGCAGCCAAAAGGGGTGTAGGAGATGATTAGTCAACTTTCATGGAAAGTTGGAGGCCAACAAGGTGAAGGAATTGAAAGTACAGGAGAAATCTTCTGTATTGCATTAAACCGATTAGGATATTACCTATACGGTTACCGCCACTTCTCATCACGTATAAAAGGCGGCCATACAAATAATAAAATTCGTGTAAGTACAACAGAAGTACGCGCGATCTCAGATGATTTAGATATTTTAATTGCTTTTGACCAAGAAACAATTGATTTTAACTTCCACGAACTACGTCCAGGTGGAATTGTAGTTGCGGATGCGAAATTTAATCCAACAATACCCGACAATACAGATGTAAATCTATATGTGATACCGTTTACAGATATTGCTTCAGAATTAGGCACATCATTAATGAAAAACATGGTTGCTGTTGGAGCATCAAGTGCAGTATTAGGATTAGACGAAACAGCTTATTTAGATGTTGTTGAAGAAATCTTTGGTCGTAAAGGAGAGCAAGTCGTTCAAAAGAATATGGACGCAATTAAACGCGGCTCTCAATATATGAAAGAATTACTAGGTGAGAAAGTAAACATGATGCAGCTTGAAAAAGCTGATGGTAAAAAACGCATGTTTATGATTGGAAACGATGCAATCGCATTTGGTGCGGTAGCTGGTGGTGCTCGTTTTATGTCAGCATACCCAATCACACCTGCATCAGAAATTATGGAATACTTAATTAAAAAATTACCGAAAGTCGGCGGAACAGTAATCCAAACTGAGGATGAAATTGCAGCTTGTACAATGGCAATCGGCGCAAACTATGCTGGTGTTCGTACATTAACTGCATCTGCTGGTCCTGGTCTGTCATTAATGATGGAAGCAATCGGTTTAGCAGGTATTACAGAAACCCCATTAGTAATTGTTGATACACAACGTGGTGGTCCAAGTACGGGATTACCAACGAAACAAGAACAGTCTGACTTAATGGCGATGATTTACGGTACGCATGGTGAAATTCCAAAAATCGTAATGGCGCCAAGTACAGTTGAAGAAGCTTTCTATGACATTGTAGAAGCATTTAACTTATCTGAAGAATATCAAGTTCCTGTTATTTTCTTAACAGATTTACAGCTTTCGTTAGGAAAACAAACAGTAGAACCACTTAAATTAGATAAAGTGGAAATCCGTCGTGGTAAGCTTGATTTAGAAGCAGAATTACCAGAACGTGAAAATAAAGCATACTTCAAGCGTTATGAAGTAACTGAAGACGGCGTTTCGCCGCGTGTTTTACCTGGTATGAAAAATGGTGTTCACCATGTTACAGGTGTAGAACATGATGAAACTGGAAAGCCATCGGAATCAGCAATAAACCGTAAAGATCAAATGGACAAACGTTTCCGTAAAATGGAGAACTTGAAGTTTAATACCCCTGTTTATAAAAATGTTAAGCATGAAGAAGCAGACGTATTGCTTGTTGGATTTAACTCAACTCGTGGTGCGATCGAAGAGGCAATGACGCGTTTAGAACAAGAGGGTATGAAAGTAAACCATGCTCATGTGCGTTTAATTCACCCGTTCCCAACAGCTGAAATCGATCCACTTGTGAAAAAGGCGAAGCGTGTTGTAGTAGTAGAAAACAATGCAACAGGTCAACTTGCTAACATTATGAAAATGAATCTTGGTAATGGTGAGAAAATTTCTAGTCTTTTAAAATATGATGGAAACCCATTCTTGCCGAAAGAGATTTACAACGAATGCAAAAAAGGGGTTGTATTAAATGGCAACATTTAAGGACTTTCGTAACAGTGTAAAGCCAAACTGGTGCCCAGGTTGCGGAGACTTCTCAGTGCAAGCGGCAATTCAACGTGCAGCAGCTAACGTTGGCTTAAATCCAGATGAACTTGCTGTTATTTCTGGTATCGGCTGTTCAGGCCGTATTTCAGGTTATATTAATTCATATGGTGTGCATAGTATTCATGGTCGTGCCCTTCCGATTGCACAAGGTGTGAAAATGGCAAATCGTGATTTAACAGTTATCGCTTCAGGTGGTGACGGTGATGGATTTGCGATTGGTATGGGACATACAATCCATTCTATTCGTCGTAATATCGATATTACGTACATCGTAATGGATAACCAAATTTACGGATTAACAAAAGGGCAAACTTCACCACGTAGTGAAGCTGGATTTAAAACGAAAAGCACACCACAAGGTTCAATTGAACCATCACTAAATGTAATGGAAATGGCTTTAACAGCTGGTGCGACATTTGTGGCGCAAAGCTTTTCGAGTGATTTAAAAGAATTAACACAAATTATTGAAGCTGGTATTAACCATAAAGGATTTTCATTAATTAACGTATTTAGCCCATGTGTTACTTACAATAAAGTAAATACTTACGATTGGTTTAAAGAGAATTTAACGAAACTAAGCACAGTAGAGGGATATGATCCATCTAATCGCATGATGGCTATGCAAACGTTAATGGAAAATAACGGTTTAGTAACAGGTTTAATTTATCAAAATACTAAGCAACCATCATATCAAGAACTTGTTAAAGGCTATAGTGAAGAGCCTTTAGTGAAATCGGATTTAAATATGGATCAGAAAATGTTTGATGAGCTTGTTGCTGAATTTATGTAATGTAAGAAGAGGAGGTTGCCGATTTGGCAACCTTTTTTATGTGCAAAAAATATAGGGTAGTTTTATTTACTTAGAAAATTCAGAATGGTAAAATAATATGTAAATCGTTGTATGAAAATGGCAAGTTCATTGCTTATGAAATGTAAGATAATAAAGGGCCTCTGGATTGTTAAAATTGGCGAAACACGTCATACTATGGTAATGTTTATAGGGATAAAGCAATATGCTTTTGGGTAGGACAATAAGAAATAATAAAAAGCGAATGTCTATTTGCGTGGGGAAGACTTCATTCTTATGAATGATTAGATTGATTACTCAAGTTTCAAAGGACAAGTTATCTCCAAGCTATCTAACCATTTTTGAGGTGAGTCTAAGCGCATTAAAATGGACTATAGAGTGTGTATAGTTAAGGGTGAAAGGAGATTACCGATGAACGAGCAACAACGATTAGCAAGTCAACAAGCAAATTCCTCTACGAAAAAAGAAGAGAAAGATTATAGTAAATACTTTGAAAGTGTATATCAACCACCTTCCTTAAAGGATGCGAAAAAGCGAGGGAAAGAAGAAGTTAAAATTGAACGGGATTTTGGCTTACCTGAAGAGTTTCGTAATTTTGGTACAGGAAGAAAGTTCTATATTCGTACATATGGTTGTCAAATGAATGAGCATGATACGGAAGTAATGGCAGGTATTTTCACAACGCTTGGATATGAACCAACTTTTTCAACTGAGGATGCAGATGTAGTTTTATTAAATACTTGTGCGATTCGTGAAAATGCTGAAAATAAAGTGTTTGGTGAACTAGGCCATTTAAAGTCACTCAAACGAAGAAATCCGGACCTTTTAATTGGTGTATGTGGTTGTATGTCTCAAGAAGAATCTGTTGTAAATAAAATTATGCAAAAAAATCAGCATGTAGATATGGTGTTTGGAACGCATAATATTCATAGATTACCGTACATTCTAAAAGATGCGATGTTCTCGAAGGAAACGGTAGTTGAAGTTTGGTCAAAAGAAGGGGATGTAATTGAAAACCTTCCGAAAGTACGCCGTGGTGATATTAAAGCTTGGGTAAATATTATGTATGGCTGTGATAAGTTCTGTACGTATTGTATTGTACCGTATACACGCGGAAAAGAGCGAAGTAGACGTCCAGAAGATATTATCCAAGAGATTCGTCACTTAGCTGCGAATGGTTATAAAGAAATTACATTACTTGGACAGAACGTAAATGCATATGGTAAAGACTTTGAAGATGTAAAATACGGTCTTGGTGATTTAATGGACGAACTTCGTAAAGTTGATATAGCCCGTATTCGTTTTACAACGAGCCATCCACGTGATTTCGATGATCACTTAATTGAAGTACTTGGCAAAGGTGGCAACCTAGTAGAACATATCCATTTACCAGTTCAATCTGGAAGTACAGAGATGTTGAAAATTATGGCGCGTAAATATTCGCGTGAGCATTATTTAGAACTTGTAAGAAAAATTAAAGAAGCAATTCCAGATGCAGTATTAACAACAGATATTATCGTTGGTTTCCCAAATGAAACAGATGAGCAATTTGAAGAAACGATGTCGTTATATCGTGAAGTAGGGTTTGATACTGCCTTTACATTTATTTATTCTCCTCGCGAAGGTACACCAGCTGCAAAAATGAAAGATAATGTACCGATGGAAGTAAAGAAAGAACGTCTTCAACGCTTAAATACACTAGTAAATACGTTGGCAATTGAAAAGAATAGTCGTTATAAAGGTCAAATTGTAGAAGTGTTAGTTGATGGGGAAAGTAAAAATAATCCGGAAGTACTTGCAGGTTATACTCGTACGAATAAACTTGTAAACTTCGTCGCTTCAAAATCTTTAATTGGTCAGCTTGTGAAAGTAAAAGTAACGGAAGCAAAAACTTGGTCTCTTAACGGGGAATTAGTTGAAGAGCCGATTGAGGTGAAATAATAGATGAAAGTATATTCGAAAGATGACATTGTTGAACAAGCGAAAGAATTAGCAAAAATGATTTCTGAAACAGAAGAAGTTGATTTTTTTAAGAAAGCAGAGGCGCAAATTCATAAAAATGAAAATGTAAAACGCGCAATCGATGAAATTAAAGCACTGCAAAAACAAGCAGTAAACTTGCAACATTACGGGAAATGGGAAGCTTTAAAAAAGGTAGAAGCTGAAATTGATGCATTGCAAGATAAGTTAGACAGTATTCCAGTTGTACAAGAATTTAAATCTTCACAAACATATGTAAATGACTTATTACAGTTAGTTGCTAGTACAATTTCTAACAACGTAACAGATGAAATATTAATTTCAACTGGTGGCGATGTACTAAAGGGTGAAACTGGCGCAGCGGTAGAAAGTAAAAAAGGAAATTGTGGTTGTTAAAGAGATGTCATATTGACATCTCTTTTTTTTTAGTTGATTAAACGTAAGTTCTTCTCAAAAAAAGAATGACACATTCCGCTATTGTCACGCATATGATTAAGTGAATAGTGATTGAGGAGGGTTACGAATGTCCGAATTTAGAGAGATTATTACAAAAGCAGTGGTTGGAAAAGGACGTAAGTATACAAAGTCAACGCATACATGTGAATCGAATAATGAACCAACAAGTATTTTAGGGTGCTGGGTAATTAACCACTCGTACGAAGCAAGAAAGAATGGGAAGCATGTGGAAATTGAAGGTTTCTATGATGTGAACACTTGGTATTCATTTGATGGAAATACAAAGACTGAAGTTGTAACAGAACGCGTGAACTACACGGACGAAGTAAGCATTGGTTATCGTGATAAAAACTTTTCTGGTGACGATTTAGAAATTATTGCTCGTGTTATTCAGCCACCAAATTGTTTAGAAGCGCTTGTATCACCAAACGGTAATAAAATTGTTGTAACTGTAGAACGTGAATTTGTAACAGAAGTAGTTGGAGAAACGAAAATTTGTGTAAGTGTAAATCCTGAAGGCTGCGTAGAATCAGATGATGATTTCCAAATTGCTGATGATGAATTTGAAGAATTAGATCCGAACTTTATCGTTGATGCAGAAGAAGAGTAATAGAAAGCTAGGGAGAAGTTCTTCCTAGCTTTTTACTTTACATAAGTGGCGCTGAATGAACATGATTCTTTATGAAATATGTTATAATGAAGATAGACTCCTGAAATAGGAGATATGGATGTCCGTGAAATGTGACATATATGAAAATTGATTACTATGTAAGAATTATGGAGGAAAAGTATGACGCAATATACCCCTATGATACAGCAATATTTAAAGGTTAAGGCAGACTATCAAGATGCCTTTTTATTTTTCCGATTAGGCGATTTTTATGAAATGTTCTTTGAAGATGCCGTTAAAGCAGCTCATGAGCTTGAGATTACATTAACGAGCCGAGATGGTGGCAGTAGTGATCGTATACCGATGTGCGGTGTACCCCATCATGCAGCTAAAAACTATATTGAACAACTTGTTGAAAAAGGATATAAAGTTGCTGTTTGTGAGCAAGTGGAAGATCCAAAAACAGCTAAAGGTGTAGTGCGCCGTGAAGTAGTACAACTAATTACGCCAGGAACGATGATGGAAGGGCGTACAATTGATGAGAAAGAAAACAACTTCTTAGCCGCATTAACATATTTTGAAGATGGATCATATGCTTTAGCTTGTAATGATTTAACGACTGGACAAAATACAGTAACGTTATTGACTGGTTCAGTAGAAGATATTTTATTGGAAGTGTATGCAACTGGTTCGAAAGAAATTGTTGTAGATTCTTCATTTTCTAAAGATGAATTAAATAAATTAACTGAAACGTTAAAAATGACAATTTCATATGAAGATGCAACGGCAATTCCTGAAGGATTAGAACATCTTGTGAAAAATGTTTCGCAAGCAAAGTTAATTAAAGCAATTGGACGCTTATTTAACTATGTGATAAGAACACAAAAACGTTCATTAGATCATTTACAACCTGTAGAAATTTATTATACGAATCAATTTATGAAAATTGATGTGCATTCAAAGCGAAATTTAGAGCTGACGGAAACACTTCGAACGAAAGAAAAAACAGGATCATTATTATGGCTATTGGATAAAACAAAAACAGCTATGGGTGGTCGTATGTTAAAACAGTGGATGGAACGTCCACTTATTCAGAAAGAAAAAGTTGAAGAGCGTTTAGAAATGGTTGAAACATTTGTAAATGATTACTTCTTACGTGAAGATTTAAAAGAAAAATTAAAAGAAGTATATGATTTAGAACGTTTAGCAGGAAAAGTTGCATTTGGTAATGTCAATGCAAGGGACTTATTACAGTTAAGACGATCTTTACTTCAAGTGCCAGCTATTTTAGAAGCGATTAGTTTGTTAGATAATGCTTATGCAGCAAGGTTAATTCAAGGAGCGGATCCATGTGAGAGCTTAACTGAATTACTAGGAAGAAGTATTCAAGAAAACCCACCGCTTTCTATTAAAGATGGAGATATTATTAAAGACGGTTATAATGACAAGCTTGATCAATATCGTTACGTTAGTAAAAACGGAAAAACGTGGATCGCTGAGCTTGAAAAACGAGAGCGTGATATTACAGGAGTTAAATCGTTAAAAATCGGGTACAACCGTATTTTCGGCTACTACATTGAAGTGACGAAGGCGAATCTTGCAGCACTTCCAGAAGGCCGCTACGAACGAAAACAAACGCTTGCTAATGCTGAACGTTTCATTACAGATGAACTGAAAGAAAAAGAAACGTTAATTTTAGAAGCAGAAGAAAAAATTGTACAACTAGAATACGATTTATTTACAGCGCTTCGTGAAGAAGTAAAAGTATTTATTCCGAAATTACAACATTTAGCAAAAGTAATTAGTGAATTAGACGTACTGCAAAGTTTTGCGACAGTTAGTGAAGAAGAACAGTTTGTAAAACCTGTACTAACAACGAAGCGTGAAATCTTTATTAAAGATGGTCGTCATCCTGTCGTTGAAAAAGTATTGAACGGGAAATTGTATGTACCGAATGACTGTATTATGCCAGAGAAGATGGATGTCTTTTTAATTACAGGACCGAACATGTCTGGTAAAAGTACGTATATGAGACAGTTAGCACTTGTAACGGTTATGTCACAAATTGGTTGTTTCGTACCAGCAACAGAAGCAGTATTACCTGTATTTGATCAAATCTTTACGAGAATTGGTGCAGCGGATGATTTAATATCAGGTCAAAGTACATTTATGGTCGAAATGTTAGAAGCGAAAAATGCAATTGCAAACGCATCAGAAAGAAGTTTAATTTTATTCGATGAAATTGGACGAGGTACATCTACGTATGATGGCATGGCACTTGCACAAGCGATTATTGAACATATTCATGACCAAATTGGTGCAAAAACGTTATTCTCTACGCATTATCACGAATTGACTGTGTTAGAAGAGAGTTTAGATCAACTGAAAAATGTACACGTTTCAGCAATTGAAGAGAATGGAAAAGTAGTATTCCTTCATAAAATTCAAGATGGAGCAGCTGATAAAAGTTACGGAATTCACGTTGCGCAACTTGCAGAGCTTCCAGATAGCTTAATCGCCCGCGCGAAAGAAGTGTTAGCACAACTAGAAGGACAGGAAGAAATTATTATTCCAAAGCGTGTAGAAGTAAAGGTACAAGAAGTTGTTCCAGAACCTGTAGTTGTAAAAGAAGAACCGGCAGAAATACAAGAAAAGAAAGAAGAGACTGAAGAAGAGTCACAACTATCTTTCTTTGGAGGAGACCAATCTTCAAAAAAACAAGACAAGCCTGTGCTTGATCAAAAAGAAAGCGCAGTACTTGCGCAAATTAAAAAAATTGATTTACTTGATATGACACCTTTAGAAGCGATGAACGAATTGTATCGCTTACAGAAAAAGTTAAAGAAAGGATGAGTAAGTAGATGGGGAAAATTCGCAAACTCGATGACCAACTCTCTAACTTAATTGCGGCAGGGGAAGTAGTAGAGCGCCCTGCTTCAGTCGTAAAAGAACTTGTGGAAAATTCTATCGATGCGAATAGTACATCTATTGAAATCCACTTAGAAGAAGCTGGGTTATCGAAAATTCGTATCATTGATAACGGTGATGGTATTGCAGAAGAAGACTGTATCGTCGCTTTTGAACGCCATGCGACGAGTAAAATTAAAGATGAAAACGATCTGTTTCGCATAAGAACACTCGGTTTCCGCGGTGAGGCATTGCCGAGTATTGCCTCTGTTAGTGAATTAGAATTAATTACTAGCACAGGTGATGCGCCTGGTACACACCTCATAATTAAAGGTGGAGACATTATAAAACAAGAGAAAACTGCGAGCCGAAAAGGAACAGATATTACAGTACAAAACTTATTCTTTAATACACCAGCGCGTCTTAAATATATGAAAACCATTCATACGGAGCTCGGGAATATTACAGATATCGTGTATCGTATTGCAATGTCACATCCAGAAGTATCGTTAAAACTGTTTCATAATGAAAAGAAATTGCTTCATACATCAGGTAACGGTGATGTAAGGCAAGTACTTGCATCGATTTACAGTATTCAAGTTGCGAAGAAGCTTGTTCCAATTGAAGCTGAATCTTTAGACTTTACAATTAAAGGCTATGTAACATTACCAGAAGTAACGAGAGCATCTCGAAATTATATGTCAACGATCGTAAATGGTCGTTACGTTCGAAACTTTGTACTAATGAAAGCAATTCAGCAAGGATACCATACATTACTGCCAGTCGGCCGGTATCCAATTGGCTTCTTATCTATTGAAATGGATCCAATGCTAGTTGACGTTAACGTACATCCAGCGAAGTTAGAGGTTCGTTTTAGTAAAGAACAAGAATTGCTAAAGCTGATCGAAGAAACATTGCAAGCTGCATTTAAAAAAATACAGCTCATTCCAGATGCAGGCGTAACAACGAAGAAAAAAGAAAAAGACGAAAGTGTGCAAGAACAGTTCCAGTTTGAGCATGCAAAGCCGAAAGAACCATCTATGCCGGACATTGTTTTACCAACTGGCATGGATGCAAAACAAGAAGAACCGCAGGCTGTGAAACAGCCACCACAACTGTGGCAACCGCCGAAACAAGAATGGCAACCACCACAGTCGCTCATAAGAGAAGAGCGAAGTTGGCAACCATCCACTAAACCGATAATCGAAGAACCAATTCAAGAAGAGAAATCGTGGGACAGTAATGAAGAGGACTTTGAACTAGAGGAATTAGAAGAAGAAGTTCGGGAAATAAAAGAGATTGAAATGAACGGGAATGACTTACCACCACTTTATCCAATTGGACAAATGCATGGAACATATATTTTCGCTCAAAATGATAAAGGCTTATATATGATTGACCAGCATGCCGCGCAGGAACGTATTAATTATGAATACTTCCGTGATAAAGTAGGAAGGGTAGCGCAAGAAGTACAAGAGTTACTTGTACCGTACCGTATTGATCTATCTCTTACTGAATTTTTACGTGTCGAAGAACAGTTAGAAGAACTAAAAAAAGTCGGGCTATTTTTAGAACAATTCGGCCATCAATCCTTTATCGTCCGCTCGCATCCAACATGGTTCCCGAAAGGACAAGAAACAGAAATTATCGATGAAATGATGGAGCAAGTTGTTAAACTAAAAAAAGTTGATATTAAAAAGTTACGTGAAGAAGCAGCCATCATGATGAGCTGTAAAGCGTCCATTAAAGCGAATCAATATTTAACGAACGATCAAATATTTGCCTTACTGGAAGAATTACGTACAACAACAAACCCATACACATGCCCACACGGAAGACCGATTCTTGTGCATCATTCTACTTATGAGTTGGAAAAGATGTTTAAGAGGGTTATGTAGAGTGAATAAAATTACTTTTCAAAAGGGAGCAACATTTACTGTTGCTCCCTTTTAATATGTAGATTTAATTGTTAAACGAAAATAAGGTGGAGTAATTTTGCAGTTTATTTCTTGGTTGCGTTAGCTTAAATTTATCTATGTATAAAAAAGCGCTGTATACAGCACTTTTTAAAAGGTGCATGAATTGTATAATAAAGATTTCTACATTACTAACCAAATAACTATGCATGGCCAAATGTTGCTTCTTATTTGGCTAATTGTTATAAGGATCTATACAATTATTTATTTTTATTATTATTGATTTTTTCAGTGTATAGAACTTGCTCTTTATAGTGCTTCTTAATTGGAAAGTTATGTGTACCTGTCCCGTTCTTGAATTTTTTGTCAATGGGGTTCTTTAGAGGAACTGTTGTAGTTTCAGTAAATTCATATGGGTAATTTATTTTAGATTTATCTTCAAACATGAAAATGCCTCCTTTTAGGATCTCCTAAATTCTTTACTATAACATGATATGCATATAGATATTTTTTGGACTAGTTATTTATATAGGTTAATGGAATTTAATTACATAACTACTGAAACATTTTAAAGGAAAACAATTTGAGAAAGAAATGGTATGAATAGCTGTTGGCTCCTATTGTTGTTTTTTTGTTTGACAGCACAGTGAATTATGTATATAAATTCAATATAGATTGTTTTTATAATATGGTTTATATGGGGTTTTCCTGATAATATAATGTGGAATATTATAGTGTTATTAGGTTATTAGGAACATTTAATGCTGTTTCATAACTGAAAGGGAATTGAAAAAAAACTGAAACTTTTCTCATAAAAATTCAATCTAACTTGAAAAATGAAAGGAAAATGAAATTTTCCAAAAGATATTCTTTGTTAAGATAAAAAGCATACATACAAAAAGTATTGACATATCTTAAAAATGTATTTTCAAGATATAGTGGGGGAAAAGATGAGATTAGAAAAACAATTAATAAAAAAGATGTATTATGAAACATTCCTAATGGAGAATGAAACAAAACCAACTCTTGACGTACTTGGACAAGCTTATGTAAACGAAGAAAAAAATGAGATTTCTGATGGGTCTTATATTCGTTTTGCACAAGGTGAATTTTATTATCGTCATCAAGATTTTGAAGCAGCTATTTTTAAATGGGAGAAGGTTAGTAATGAATTAGCACCATGGGCACAAAAAAATATTGCGGATGCTTATTTCGAACTTAATCAGTTATCATTTGCTGAAAATATTTATACTTCTATTACCACTGATAATAAAATATTGATGACCGAAATTAGACTACAATTACTTTCTCTTTATATTGAGCAAAATAATTTTGACTCAGCTTTCGGTGTTATTAAAGAAGCAGTTTCTTTAAATCCTGATTATCCGAATGTCACAAAAATTGCCCGTTCCTTTTATGAGGAACAGCAAGATTTTGATAGTGCAGTAGAGCTTGCTGTGAATGAGTTAATTCGCATAGAATCGTATCCTTGGTTTGAGGTGTTAAAAGGATATATCGATAAAGGGTTTACTAAACATATTTCACCAGACTATTTTTATGATGCATTAGCTACATTAAATAATGTAGATCAAGTCCAATTTACGCAAATGGTTTCATCACTCTGGAACAGTTATAAAAATGAAAAAAATTACTTATTGTGGCTTAACACAATAAATGAATTTTTCTTACATATTGAAATACATTCGTCCGATATATGGAACAAAGTTTCTGCTCTTTACGAAGAAACGTACTTTGCATTAATTCAAGGTCAATATACGCTTAGACAATTAAACGATATCATACCAAATCTGTTAGCAAATTGGTTAAAGGTAGTCAATCCATCTTATGCTGTATTTCCATCTGCAGCTGTATTGGCATGGGATGAGATTTTCCCTTCCAAAATAGATTCAGCAAATATAGAACATGCGGAAAACTTACTGTCACATTCTATTAATCATGTAAATGGCTTAGAGTACAGCTTACACCTTTTTGAATCTATTACACAATGGGCACAAAAGCACAATATAGAAATAGGTCACCGGTTTAAATGGCTAGTTGACGAGCTCGCAGATTTAAGAACAAATCGTATTTTAGTAACGGGAACTTCAGGAAACGGAAAAACTACATTTATTAACTCTATATTAGGAGAAAATATATTAGAAAAATCAATTTCAAATGTAGTAGTTTTAAAAAATGATGCTCATATAGAAATAAACGCTATAACAGACTCAGCAATTACAACAACGGAAGATGTCTCTGATTACCATAATATGATGTCTCAGCACCATCAAACATATAGAGATAGAGCGTGTGTTGAATTTAAATTACCATGCAGATTTTTAAATGAAAATAAACTTACATTTGTAGTGACACCTGGCTTTAATAGGAATAACGACACTAGAGATGAGATATTCGAATATTTAAATTCTGTAGACGAATTACTATTCGTATTGAATGCGGATTCACCTTTTACTGATAAGGAACGTGACATTCTATTAAGTATTCAAGAACATACGCCAAATTTACAAATTCATTTCTTATTAAATAAAATCGATAACATTTACAGTGAAGCAGAAGTGAAAAGGGTATTACATGATACGGCAACGAGAATAAACACATATTTCCCGCATGCGAGAATTTTCCCTTATTCTTCGTTATATACAAGTAGTCAACAATTAAATGATTTAACTGAGTTTATTCATTTTAACTTTAATCATAAACATATAGATGCAGAACGTACTGAAAAGTTATTATATTTCATTCGAAAAACAATTACATATCTTTTGGATAAACGTGTTGAGAAAGAAAACAATCTAGTGGATGCTATTAATTGGAATGAAGAGATGCTAGTGAAACTAAACGGTAGCATTAATAACCTTACTGCATTTGAGCGGGAAAAAATTCATCTCATTACACAATCATATCGTTCAATGAAAACTGAAATTACAAATGATCTTACTGAAAATATTCCGAAGATATTAAAGAGCTGTTCTAATTTAATTAGTGAAGAAAGTGATTTCGGGCACATGGATACGGAACTAAATAAAGCAATGAATGAAAGAGTGCATAAATATTTAGAACAAACTGTATTACCTAATCTTGCTCTTTCTATGCAAAATTGGATTGCAACTTCTAATAATGAGCTTCTTCAAAGTCAAACGTATTTAGAAGAACTTAGTGAAGGGCTTAATTCACTATTTGGAGAAAATAGAATACAGTTAGAATGTGACTTTAAAGTGCTTGATGACTGGCGCAGAGATACTGACAGGATGACGACTAGAATACAAATGGATGAAGTAAATATTTTACGTCGATTTACGCCAGCACAATTTTTACTGAAAAGTGCCGGTAAATTATTTGGAGTTCTTCCTAAAAATAAATCTATGCTATATAACAAATACAAACAGTATGTAGAAAATGAAGATTATACTGAGGTAACGGCTTCTATTATGAAGAAATTTTTCTTGCAATTTGAGCTGTTTGAAAACACACAAGAGCGAGATATTAATATATTCTTTAGGAATCCATTTAACTCCTTAAAGCAAGCTGTAGAAAACACGCATATAGAAATACAAGAAAAACAAGAGATATTACATAAGATGAAATCAAATCCTGAAATCTATCATGATTCTATCATGCTCTTTGAATTGAGATTGCGTCAATGTGAAGTAATTTTAAATATTGGTAATGATAATACCTATACGGATGTAGCTTTAGAAACAAGCGTAGAATAAAAGAAAAAGGGAGCAACTGTAATAAGTTGCTCCTTTTTCATATAGATTATTTTTCTGTTTCTTTAATTTTAGTTTGTACTTCGCCAGTTTTAATTTTATTACTTTCTGAGAAACGTAATAAATCGCCTTCAATAATTTTGTCAGACATTCGTAATTCATTTTGTGCACGTTTAATGAGGGTTTGAGCTTCTTTTTTTGGTAAATCTACAATTTCACCTGTTATACGGTCGTAGAAAGTGTTGTTTTTGTATGCATACTTATCTGTAACGAAGCTACCATCACGTAAAACAACAAAGCCAGTATATTCATCTGAAAACATATCATGGCCAAAACGGATATCATTCGTAGAATCAACACCTAATAAATTTAGAATAGTAGGTTTCATATCGATTTGTCCCGTAGGCTTTGAAATAGTTTGACCTTCTGTTTGTCCAGGAATATGAATATATAAAGGCGTACGTTGTAAATTTAAAGTATCAAATTCTGTTATTTGATCTTTTTCTAAAAACTGTGCCATTGCACGATTATGTTTTTCGGAAATACCATAATGATCACCGTATAACACAATAATAGAATCATCGTAAAGCCCCTCGGCCTTTAGACGTTCAATAAATTTTTTAATTGATTCGTCTAAGTAACGTGCTGTTACGAAGTAACGATCAAATACGCCATTACCAGAGTTGTATGGTTCAATGAATTTTGTATCTTCATCATACGTAAATGGATAATGGTTTGTTAAAGTGAGGAAACGAGCATAGAATGGTTGATTAACAGTTTTTAATATATCTACTGATTGATCAAAGTATTCGATATCTTTTAATCCCCAATTTAAATTTGTTTCTGGTGTAATTTTGTAATCAAGCTCATTATAGTAACGATCATAACCAAGAGCAGAGTACATGATATTACGATTCCAAAATGTTGCGTTATTCGCATGGAATACAGAAGTGAAATAACCTTGCTGACGTAAAATTTCTGGAGTCGCAGTATAATCATTGTTACCGTGTGTGAAGAATACAGCCCCTCGATTTAATGGATACAACGACGTATCGATTAGAAATTCAGAATCGGATGTTTTCCCTTGACCAGTTTGATGGAAAAAGTTATCAAAGTAATAACTTTCATTTATGAATTCATTTAGGAATGGTGTAACTTCTTGCCCATTGACTGATGCTCCTATTAAGAAGGTTTGCAAGGATTCAAGAGTGACTACAATTACGTTTTTTCCTTTCGCTACACCAAACATATTAGGGTTTGGCTCGCTTTGGTTTGCTTTTACGTAGTTTTCAGTTTCTTGTAATTTACTACTATCAGCAAGCGCTTTTTGTGAACCGGCTTTTACTTGCAGTGTTAAGTCATATACTTGGTGAGTATATAAGCCTAAATTTTTGACAAGCATTACTCGGTCGAATGATCTCGTTAATAATTCAGGGCGCTCTTTTTCTGCAAGATGTAGATTCGCAAAGAATACACCAATTGTTAAAAGAAAGTATAACAAGCGTGTAGAATGAGTTACACGTTCGGTTTTAAAGACCAATGATTTCTTTTTTAATAAAATAAAGAAGAAAACAATGTCTACGAATGCGAGTATAATTTTGTAGTTTAATATTTCTATAATACTGCCGCCTAATTGTCCAAAGTTTGAGGTTTGTCCAAGTACTGGTAATGTAACGAAATCACTATAAAAATCATAGAACATTACATTTCCAACGAGTACGATTGTTAATAAGAAATTAATACATAGCGCTATATAATTTCGCTTTTCACCAGTTGAAAATAATGCTAATCCAACAAATGCTAATGATGCGGCTAGAGGACTAATAAACAAAATAAGCTCTTGCGTTGAAGACTCGATTTTTAAATCAAAACTGAATCGCGTAATAAGATATGTTTTTAACCATACTGCTAAAGCCATTATTATAACAAAGCTTATATTTTGCATTTGTAAATTTATTTTATTCTTCATTTTTACACCTTCTTTATACAATTTATTTAACTGAAGTTATATATTATGTTTTTATAACTATTAGAGTGTGATGAACCATTTAGACTCTGTTTTCTAAAGGGAATAATTTGAAGTATTCATATACATACAATGGGGATTTTTAAAGCGTAGTAGCATAAATATAACTCTTTTTGAGAAACGGGCAGAACCAGTCATAGTTGTAGTGAAATTGACTTATAGACATCCTACCATATTAAACACTATGATGATGTTACAAAATATCGAACAAATGAAAGTGAAAATGGATAGAGACTTTTAAAACTGTTGACATTCAATTTATTAGAATTGAATACCAACAGTTTTAAATATGTAGTTATATTACATATGTATCTTGTAAAATTCCGATTTTTTGTCGGTTAATCATTAGCCGGGAAGGATAGGAGGGCTTATTAATATATTTTTACTATATAAGTAAAGTGTTTTGAAATTAGGAATATTTGACTAGAATCTTAATGATAGAAATTAAATGTCAGATAAGTACTTTCCAACATACAGACCACTTGCAGCTGCTTGAGATAATGAATGCGTAACGCCTGAACAATCTCCAATTAAAAATAGCCCATGTATACTAGTTTCAAAATGATTATTAATTTTTATCGTAGGAGCATAGAACTTTCCATCAATTCCATATAGTAAAGTATGCTGATCGATAGGCTCTTGTATAAATTGTTCTAAGCGTAATAAAAATTCTTTTAGCCCTTCAATATATAATTGAGGAATTTCTTGATTCAAATCTCCATAGTCCCCCTGTAGTGTAGGCTGTATACGATTATGTTCCATGCTGTTTTCCGCCGTAGGTTGTTTCTTTAGTAAGTCCTCTAAGCGCTGTATAACAATCCGATCTCGTCCTTGGTTAATGCCTTTAATAATTGAACTTGCGTATACATTTGCTTCTTTGAGAGTTGGAAAATAGCGAGGAATAAATAAAGTGAAATTTAAATTAGAAGTGCCAGTTCCTTGCTCTCGAAAATTTTGACCGTCAGGCATAACTAAACCTTCTTCGTACTTTCGAATGATGCGTCCTTTTGGATTCATACAGTAAGTAGTTGCTGTGAAATGCTCACCTTGATAAGAAAGTTTTGTTTCAAAAGTATCTTTTAATATAGAACGTAATTGATGTTCTTTCATTTCTACTCTAATTCCTAAATCTACACGTGTTTGCTCCTGAGAAATATTTAGAGAACTGCACATATCTTTTAACCAGTCAGCCCCTGAACGCCCAGTTGCAAATACTAGTTGCTTAGTTTGAGCTGTTCCTTGATTTGTCTCTATTGTAAAATGATCTTCCTGTTTCAGAATATGTTGTACATCTATATGAAATTGGATCTTTATTTTCGTCAGTAAAAATTCATAGAGCTGCTGAAAAATGTTACTGGAAAGTGTAGTACCAAGATGTCTTACTTCTGTTGTTAGCATTTGTAAACCACACGCTTCAGCTCTCTTAGTGAGACTTGAATTTTCAGTAGAATATTTTGAGACAGAACTTCCACCAAACTGACATAGAATTTCATCTACTTCAGCCATGAGTTGTATAAAGCCCTCTTTACCGACTTTTTGCTCAAGTTCTCCGCCAAATCCGTTTGTATAATTAAATTTCCCTTCAGATTTTCCTAAACCACCAAACCCAAAATATTTATCACATGTAGTACAATTACACACTTTTCCTTCGTCTAAAGGACAATGGCGATCTTCTAGCGCTTTACCTTTATCAAGAATTAAAACTTTTTTGTTACTTTTAGCTAGTGAATAAGCCATAAAAATGCTACTTACTCCAGCGCCGATAATTGTAACATCATACATATTCTTTCACCTGCTAACGAATAGTTTGTTTTTTATTTTTCTAGTGTATAACAATTTTATGAAGGTAAGAAATAGCTTTTATTAATAAAGTGGGAGTTTTTGAACTTGATGCTCTATTAATTTCTCCGAGTGGTGGAGTAAATACAAAAATTTTTATTTGAAAGAAGAAATAGTTTAAAAAATCACTATGTCATATGATTAATAACATCTTACATATAAAAAAACAGACCTTTTAAGTGAAGAGGCCTGTTAATGATTTTAAATCTTATTTAGCAAACACATGGTTACCAATTACTGCTACTGTTTGACGTGTCGTAATCCACTTGTCCGTTGATGTTTTTGGATTGTAGAAATAAATCCAGTCTGAATCTACTCCATTTGTGGAGATAGCCTCTTCTACAGCCATTTTTGCTTCTGCACTTGCAGGTTGATTAATTCTTCCATCTGTAACAGGAGTAAATGCATATCCGTATTTAATAGGTTCATAAATAACGCCTGTTATTGTATTTGGAAAACCTTTTGCATTTACACGATTTAGTATAACTTTGGCTACTGCTACTTTTCCTTTATAGGATTCGCCACCTGCTTCAGCGGTAACTAAGCGTGCCATTAAGTCTTTTTCTTTTTGTGAAATACTTGAGTTGATTTTTAAATGTTGTCCTGTATAAAGCTTGTTTCCGACTGTATTGTTCATTTGTTTTATAGATTGGACAGTGACATTGTAACGCTTTGCTATCGTTTCTAATGAATCTCCCGGTTGTACTTGATAAATAATTTGTTCAGAAATGTTCGCAGGCTTGGCGTTTTGAGGAACAGTGATTTCATTTGATTTCACGGACCCTGGAATATGTAACTGTTCGCCAATAAAGGTTTTATCGTTTCCTTTATTATTAGCCTGTTTAATGGATTGTATTGAAACTCCGTATTGTTTACTAATGCCCCAAAGTGTATCGTTCTTTTTTACTGTATGAATGGTAGAAGCTTCAGCTGTACTTTGACTACATACGAATGTAATTGCGGCCGCAGATAAAGGAATTATATGTTTTATTTTTAGTAATTTCATTGTAAATCCTCCTAAGAAAAAATTAAGGTGAAACAATTAAGTAATGTAGTTTGAAATGTGTATATGCGTAATATATTAATGTAAGTATATTAGCACATATAAAATAAATAATCACTATAAGTTTCATATTCGTTTAGTGTAGAGTCAGAATATGAAATATTGCATATGAAAATACATTGAAGTTCATATTTCTGATTACTATAATCTATTTAGTAGAAAGGGAATACGTTATAGAATTAATCATTATAGATTAATATAATGATTAATAATTATTAATAGGAGGATTGATGTAATGAAAATATTTCAAAAAATGTGTGCGTCAACTGTAATCATTACAACACTTTTAGGAACAGGAGGCACTATCAATAGTGTATATGCTGATTCTATAGAACAGCAGAGTAAATTAGGGATAGAACAAGAAACAGATAAGCAAATCATTGTAAAATTTAAAGCGGATTTGGATTTGCCATATGAAGATGGTATTGAAAAACAAATACAATCTCAAACGAATGATAAAGTAATAAAAGATCTTTTGACAGAATATCCAGATGTAACATTTACTCGTTTATTCACATCTGTAAGCCCGGAACAAATACAAAACCTTGAAGTGAAAGCACCTAATCATGTATCTACAAGTCTATTAAACTACTATATTCTTCAAAATCAAAATAGTGGGTATGAAGAAGAAATAGTAGATAAGTTAAAGGCATCTTCTTTAATAGAAGATGCGTATATGAAGAAACAAGAGAAAATAATGCCACCTGAAGTGCAATCATCAAGTGTAGCTCTTAATCCTAATAACAATCCTAGATTTAAAAAACAAGGTTATCTTGAAGCAGCCCCATACGGTATTAATGCGCCTTTCGCCTGGGGAATTCAAGGCGGTAATGGAAATGGTATTACTTTTGTTGATATGGAATACGGATGGCTATTAAATCATGAGGATTTATTACATCAAAATATTGAATTAATGTCTGGAAGAAATATAAATCAGCATGTCGGTCATGGGACGTCTGTACTAGGAATTGTATCCTCTGAGGACAATGAAGTCGGGAATATTGGGATTGCGCCAAAAGCGAAAGCAAAGGTTATCTCTCAAATAAGAGATAACGGACAGTATAATACGGCTGATGCAATATTAAGCGCTGTAAATCAGTTAGAAGCTGGGGATGTTTTATTATTAGAGGCGCAAGCATCCTTTGATGGATATGGTGATAAATATTTACCTGTTGAAGTACAACCAGATATTTTTGATGCAATTCGTGCTGGTACAGATAAGGGAATTGTAATTATAGAGGCTGGAGCAAATGGGTGGAATGATTTAGATCAGTTCAAAGATAGAAAAGGTAAGCAAGTCTTAAATCGTAATAGTAAAGATTTTAAAGATTCGGGTGCAATTATGGTAGGAGCTGGCTCTTCATCTTTCCCTCATGAACGTATGTGGTTTTCGAATTATGGAAGCCGTATTGATGTGTACGGATGGGGAGAAAATGTAGATACAACTACAGCCGAGCAAAGTAGAAGTGCTGTAAATCTTTATACTTCAAGCTTTAGCGGAACATCTAGTGCCTCGCCAATTATTGCTGGGGCAGCGACTTTAGTACAAAGCATTGCTAAAGAAAATTTAGGACAACCATATAGACCAAGTGAACTAAGAGCAATATTAAGCAACCAGAGCACAGGAACAAAATCTAAAGATCCATATGCAGATAAAATTGGTGTTTTACCAGATTTGAAGTCTATACTAGTAAACTTAGGTTATGAACAAAGAAAACCAAACGGTGGGAATGAGTTACAAGTAACAGAAAATGAACCAAACAATGAGCCTAGGCAGGCAAATAAAGTTAACTTTCATACACCGGTGAAAGGAACGCTACATAATAGTGATAGAGTAGATGTATTTACTTTCCAAATTGACTCACCGGAAAATATTAATATTTCTCTACTAAATGAACAAAATATCGGAATGACATGGGTACTTCATCATGAATCAGATTTAAATAACTATGTAGCATATGGTGAAAATGAAGGAAATGTAGTTAAAGGAACTTATAATGCAAAGCCAGGGAAATATTATTTATACGTCTATAAATATGAGAATAAAGATGGTTCATATGTATTGAACATAAAATAAGCAAAAGGAACTTCAGATGAAGTTCCTTTAAATTTTTCTAATTTAGTATATGTGAATGATTTTTTAACTTTACTTCTATGCAATATTTCATATTGATGAAATGTTATTTATTTTTTATGAACTAGCTTATATTATATTCAATAAGTTTGATGTAAAAACAGAAAAAGTGAGGGATAATAATGAGCAATAAGAAGTTAATTTTGAAATTATTCATATGTAGTACAATATTTATCACATTTGTATTTGCTTTACATGATAAGAGAGTAGTTGCAGCTAGCTCTGTTAATGAGCTTGAAAATTGGTCAAAATGGATGCAACCTATACCTGATAATATCCCGTTAGCACGAATTTCAATTCCAGGAACACACGATAGTGGGACGTTCAAGTTGCAAAATCCGATTAAGCAAGTGTGGGGAATGACGCAAGAATATGATTTTCGCTATCAAATGGACCATGGAGCTCGCATTTTTGATATAAGAGGACGTTTAACAGATGATAATACGATAGTTCTTCATCATGGGCCATTATATCTTTACGTAACACTGCATGAATTCATAAATGAAGCGAAACAATTTTTAAAAGATAACCCGAGTGAAACAATTATTATGTCTTTAAAAAAAGAGTATGAGGATATGAAAGGGGCAGAAGGTTCATTTAGTAGTACGTTTGAAAAAAATTATTTTGTTGATCCTATCTTTTTAAAAACAGAAGGAAATATAAAACTTGGAGATGCTCGTGGGAAAATTGTACTACTAAAAAGATATAGTGGTAGTAATGAATCTGGAGGATATAATAATTTTTATTGGCCAGATAATGAGACGTTTACTACAACTGTAAACCAAAATGTAAATGTAACAGTACAAGATAAATATAAAGTGAATTATGATGAGAAAGTAAAATCTATTAAAGATACGATGGATGAAACTATGAACAATAGCGAGGATTTAAATCATCTATATATTAATTTTACAAGCTTGTCTTCTGGTGGTACAGCATGGAATAGTCCGTATTACTATGCCTCTTATATAAATCCTGAAATTGCAAACTATATAAAACAAAAGAATCCTTTGAGAGTGGGCTGGGTAATTCAAGACTACATAAATGAAAAGTGGTCACCATTATTGTATCAAGAAGTTATAAGAGCGAATAAGTCATTAATAAAAGAATAAAGATGATGAGAGTAAGAAGCGATAAAATATATCGCTTCTTATTTATTTTCCAATAACCAACAATAGAAATTGTACTTTTATAATAGAAAAAAATAAAAACATAAGATATAATCATACATATAAAATTTGTACCTATAAATTTTATATATGTGAATGAATTTGATTTGTTGTAATGAAATGGAGGTATATACTATGAAGTTTCCACATGATTTTTTATTCGGAGCTGCTTCAGCTTCTTATCAAGTAGAAGGTGCATGGAATGAAGATGGAAAAGGTGTTACGAATTGGGACGAGTTTTCAAAAATTCCTGGCAAAACATACAATGGAACAAATGGTGATGTAGCTGTTGATCATTATCATCGATATAAGGAAGATGTTCGCTTAATGGCTGAGATGGGATTAGAATCGTATCGTTTTTCTATTTCTTGGGCGAGAATATTGCCGACTGGAGATGGAAAGGTAAATGAAAAAGGGATTGAATTTTATAACAACTTAATTGATGAATGTTTAAAATACGGGATTGTGCCGTTTGTCACTTTATATCATTGGGATTTACCATTACCGTTAGAAAAAGATGGTGGATGGACGAATAAAAGAACAGCAGAGGCTTTCGTAAAATATGCAGAAACTTGTTTTAAGGCATTTGGTGACAGAGTTAAGCATTGGATTACTTTTAATGAGACAGTAATGTTTTGTGGATTAGGTTATTTAAAAGGTGCACATCCACCAGGAATCCAAAATGATGTTCCAAAGTATTTTCAAGCGACTCATTATGTATTTTATGCACATGCGAAAACAGTTGCGGTGTACAAGCAGCTGAAACAATATGGTGAGATTGGGATTACACATGTTTTCTTACCTGCTTATAGTGTGGATGATCAAAAAGAAAATATACAAGCAGCAAATCATGCGAATGAATATGAAACGTATTGGTATTATGATCCAATTTTAAAGGGCGAGTATCCGTCTTATGTTGTACAACAATTAAAGGAAAAAGGATGGACTCCTAATTGGACGGTTGAAGAATTAGAAATCATTAAACAAAATGCAGAAGAAAATGATTTTATTGGCTTGAATTATTATCAACCAATACGAGTAGAAAGATACGATATGGATATAAAGAGTGAGGAACATTCTCGAGAAAACTCAACGCTTGCTCCAGGTAACCCTTCTTTTGATGGTTTTTATCGAACAGTTAAAATGGATGATAAAACATATACAAAATGGGGATGGGAAATATCTCCCGAAGGTTTCTTAGAGGGGTTGCATATGTTGAAAGCGCGTTACGGTGACATAAAGATGTATGTAACGGAAAATGGACTTGGTGATGAAGATCCAATCATTGACGGAGAAATTGTAGATGTTCCGAGAATTAAATTTATTGAAGCGCATTTAAAAGTAATGAAGCGTGCAATTGAAGAGGGAATTAACTTAAAAGGTTATTATGCATGGTCAGTGATTGATCTTTTAAGTTGGTTAAATGGATATAAAAAGCAATATGGCTTTATTTTTGTCGATCATAATGATAACTTAAAACGTAAGAAGAAACTTTCGTTTCATTGGTATAAACGTGTGATCGAAACGAGAGGGGAAGAGTTATAACAGATAAAAGCGTATTTTAGGAGAAAGTGTATGAGTGCAAAGTATAAACAAATTGCAGATGTGTTAGAGCAAAACATTCGAGATGGGCTTTTTAATGAAACGAAAAAACTACCTACAGAAGAAGCGTTGATGAATCGATTTGAAGTAAGCCGTAATACGATACGTAAAGTAATTAGTCAGCTTGTGAATAGAGGTTATATTTTTCAAGTGCAAGGTAGTGGCATGTTTTTACGCGAAACTTCTGTAACAGATTACATTAATTTAGGAAGTTTACGTGGATTAACGAAAAATCTTGTTTCACAAAATATTGAAACGAAAGTGTTAGAGCTGGAAGTAATAGATGCGGACGAAGAGATAGCAAAGCGGATGCAATGCGAAGCTGGAACTAGGTTGTATTTTTTGAAGCGCTTAAGAATTGTAGATGCTAAACCATTCTCTATTGAAGTAAGTTATTTCAAAAAGGATATTATTCCATATTTGAACGAAGAAATAGCATTAAGCTCTGTATACAGTTATTTCATTGAAGATTTACGATTAAATATTGGTTTTGCTGATAAAGTTATTAGTTGTGAAAAAGTAAATAAAGAAAATGCACAGCTTTTAGAATTAAATGAAGGTGATCCGGCGCTTCTTATTGAAAATACAGTGTATCTTGTAAATGGAACAATTTTTGAGTTATCTCAGTCGATGTTTCATTATGAAAAGGCGAAACTTTTAAATCGAATTAATTTTAAATGAAAAATTATCGTGTGAAAAAAGCAACTGGTCCTAAGTGATCAGTTGCTTTTTATTTTTTAAGTGGATGAGCAAAAAAACACGAAAGTGGTTGGTCCGCTTTTTGCAAACATCTATTATGATAAGAGAAGAAAGGTAGTATGTTATCAACGTTTTAAAGAGGAAGGTTTTTATGTAAGTTCTTTAATTAAAATAGATGGGTCTTAGAGAGGTGAAAAGACAATGAGTTTTGCAATTTCACTAGTCGTTATTATTGTAATTGTATCGCTATTTGGGACTGTACTAGTTGCAAGAAACGTGGAGGAGAATTACGGTAAGTCTACAAAAAGAAATGTGAAAAACTTATCTGCAATCTATATTCTTCTTCTTTTTGTTCTACTGGCCGGGGTAACATGGTACGCGGTAATGATTTAATAGTTTGTAAAAGAACTGAAATGAGAGTATGAAGTTGGAATTTCAGAAGCTATTGAGTAATCAGAAAGAGAACCATTTTGGATATATCCATTTACGGATAAGAAAATGTGACTAATTAATACTATTTTTACGGTGAATACTGTTAGTAAAAAATGAGGATAGTTCGTTTTGAAAGGAGGAAACTAGATGGAATGGAAACCAAATCGTGCAGATAAGACACCTGTATATAAACAAATTGCTGATTATATTGAAAGAGGCATTTCTTCAGGTGAATTTCCTTCTGATAGTAAGTTACCTTCTGAGCGTATATTGGCAAAGGAATTACAGGTGAACCGGAGTACAATAGTAGCTGCGTATGAAGAATTAAAATCACTTGGAGTAGTAGAACGGCAAAAGGGAAGCGGAACACGGGTTAATACAGACATATGGGGTGTCTCACATAAACGAATACCGAACTGGGGTAGGTACGTGGAGGATGGATCGTTCTTACCTAACGTACCACTCGTTCAACAAATTCGAACGGAAACACAAAAAGATGATTTAATTAATTTAGCGAGTGGTGAACTGTCACCAGAATTAATTCCGAGTGATAGATTTCGAACAATTTTGGCGGAGAAAACATTTATGGAAAATCTCGGCTATGACCATCCACTTGGAAATGAGATGTTGAGAAAAACAATTGCAGCACATGTTCAGCAATATAAACAAATTGAAGCAGATTCAAGCTCTATTCTTATTACGTCTGGAGCACAACAGGCGCTTAATCTTATCGTTCAATGTTTATTAAAACCTGGCGATGCGATTGCGATTGAAGATCCTTCATATTGTTTTTCACTTCCAATGTTTAAATCGGCCGGTTTAAACATATTTCATTTACCTGTTGATGAGCATGGAATGAATCCAGATGACTTAATCGATTTGCACAAAAAGCATCGTATTCGTATGGTCTTTTTGAATCCAGATTATCAAAATCCAACAGGTACTGTGCTTTCATTAGCGAGACGTAAAAAGATTTTAGAACTGTCTTCTGAGTTCGGTATACCAATTGTAGAAGATGATCCGTATAGTTTAATTTCTTTTAATGGAGAAGTGAACCCGACATTAAAATCAATGGACCAAAATGGAAATGTTCTTTATATAAGTTCATTATCAAAAATTGTTGCATCAGGATTACGTATTGGATGGATAATTGGTCCTACACGCGTAATTGAGCGTTTAGCAGATGCAAAGCAACAAGTTGATTTTGGCCATAGTGTATTTACGCAGTGGGTAGCAAATCAATTTTTAGAATCAAAGGATTTTCATACACATATTACGATACTTCGTGGACAATTGAAGCAAAGAAGAGATGAATTAATTGCAGAGCTTGAAGGAACATTGGGAGACCGAGTTGAATGTTTCGTGCCAGAGGGTGGAATACATGTATGGTGTAAAGTGAAAGGAAAGTTTGATGAATATCACTTATTAGGTGAATCTATACGGAATGGTGTCGCATTTGTTCCGGGCAGTGTTTTAGGTTCGAAAAATGAATATATACGATTTACGTTTGGTAGAGCGAATATAGAACAAATTCAACTTGGAATTAAACGGTTTGCCGACACGCTAAATGAAATTTCATAATATGGATGTGTGATAGTGAAATGAGGGAAAGAAATGAAGTACGTGATGCTTTTACTTCAAGTAGGCGTGCTATATATATTTAGCTTAGTGGGTACGTGGATTCAGGAAATATTCCATCTATCAATACCGGGAAGTTTAATAGGGATGTTAATGCTGTTCCTGCTCCTTTCCACTCGCATTTTACCGTTAAAATGGTTTGAGTTAGGTGCGGAAAAGTTAATCGTATTTTTACCGTTATTTTTAATCCCTTCGACAACAGGGCTGATGGAATACGGGTCTTTTCTTTTAAGTAAGGGGAGTATTATATTCCTTTTAGTAGTTGCAAGTACTGTAGTAACTTTGATTGTTTCAGGGTATATAAGTCAATTATTAATAACAACAAAAAAATAAAATCGACAAGGTGCACGATTCAAATGGTCTTAATTATTATTACTGTAGCAATTTATTTCTTGGCGACAAAGCTATATAAAAAATTTACGTTTGCATTTACGTTACCGGTGTTAACAGTTACGGCAATTATGATTTGTTTATTTTTGATTTTTGATATTTCTCATCATGAGTATAGGGAAAATGGAGGAGACATTCTTTCAAGCTTATTGAGCCCTGCAATTGTAGCATTAGCCATACCTCTATTTAAAGAGCGAAAGATACTTATGAAAAATTTTTTATCGATACTTATTGGAGTAGTGATAGGTATAGTGGCTGTAACGAGTATGAATGTAGTGATTGGCGGAATTTTAAATATAGATAAGGAACTTATATTAACTACTTTACCACAGTTAGCAACGATGCCTATTGCCCTATCATTAGCGGATCAAATTGGTGGTATTCCATCTATGACTTCTAGTTTTGTAGTTGTTGCAGGAATAACAGGTGCTATTATCGGACCAACAGTACTTAAGCTTTTCAGTATAACAAGTACGATTGGAAAAGGAGTTGGAATGGGCTGTGCATCACATATTATCGGTGTGAGCCGTTTAGTGAAGGAAGGCGAGAAAGAAGCGACTATCGGTTCGGTAACGATGATTGTAACTGGAATACTCATTAGTATACTAATACCGTATGGAACGAAATTTATTTTTTAAATGTAATGGAGATGATAACAATGACAACATGGTTTATAGTTACATTATTTGTTTTTGGAGCTATTAAAGTATTAGTTTCTAGCATGCCCACTTCTGTTGTAGAATCAATTATTAGTAAATTTGAATTGCATCAAAAGCTTGAGGCGGAAAATACTTCTATATCGATAGATGGAAAAAATATAGAGGGAGAAATGAAACTACAAGTTATTCATGAATTTAATGAGGCTTTGTTTTTAGATAAACATTATTTCCCGCCGCACGGAGAAGGGACACCAATAGTCATTGATACGAAGAAAGGGAATAAAGAGATTAGGTTTTCTCTATATAGCTATGAGGAACATGTTGATGTCATTAAGCAATATAAGAAGAAAGTCGTTGCCTATCGTTTACGCTCTAAAAGCCTTCAAACACTGGCACCATTAGCAATAATGGAAGAGTATGCTTAAGAAGGGACCTATAATGGTCTCTTTATTTTTTTATCCAATTATATACGTTCCAAATAAAAGAATAAAAAATCATATAACCAAATAAAGAATATGTATGGTTCCAATTCGCACTATGTACAAATAAACCTAAACTTTCAGCAATCTGTTCAAAAAGGCTAGCGCAAATACCGATCGAAATAATAAATAGAATTCTAGAAACTTTAGATAATTTTTTTGAAATGTGTATAAAGATAACTGTTAAAATCGGCAGTACGAACAATGTAAAAGCTATATTAACTAAAAATGTGGATGAGAAGGGTCTAGCTGGAAAGGAATATATTTGTTTATGAACAAAAAAAGCATCTAAACAAGTTCCAATAATAGAAGAGAGAAAGATTGTAACTACTAATGCTAGAAACTCATTCTTCTTCTCGGAGGAGGACATTTTTCTTTGCGAGAATTGCGAGTTCAATTTTTTCGAGTGTTTTGCAGTAGTCTTCTGTAATTTGTCCATTTATATTTTCCTCCTTATCAACTAAGTAATTTACAACTTGCCAATCGGTAAACCAATCTTCACTGTCAACTTCTTCATGCTTCATATCTCGCCATGCATAGATGAGTGAAGGACTGTATATACGATAAGCGCCACTTCGCAACTGGCATTTCTTTATTCGGCGCTTATAAAACTCACGGGAAAAAGATTCATTTACACTTGAAAATAAATGGGGCCAGTAATCTTTCCTTGATCCTGTATGCGGATGATGTTGGGCCCAGCTTATTATTTGAGATAAAACATGTGTATCTCGAAATAATAATGAATACAATCTTTTTCCAATTAATATTCGTTCATGTAAGGAAGTGAAATGTTTCATTGTATCACCAAATAGTAATACTTTTTGTTTTTTATCATTTTCGTAGAATGGGAAAAGGATATGATTAAACTGAAAGAAATCAAAGAGTTTAAATCCAATACTATTTAGTACAGTCTTTTTAAATTGTACATTTTGAATCACTCTTTTTTCTAAGTAGTTTTGTTCATTAACAATAGTTGCAATCGCTAATGTTTTTTTGTTGCCTGTTTTCCAAAAATCGTTCCACATCGTTTCCATAAATGTAGAAACATTTAGGTGAGGGAGAAGGTGAAATAACTTTTGTGATCTCTTTACACTTTGTTCGTAAAGTAAAAATTGAGGGTATACATCTTGGAAAATAAGCCAATTCCCTCTTTCTAAAAAAGAAAAAAATATGAATTGATCTTTCTCTGATAAAATTCTCGTATATAAATCGCCCTTTAAATCAGTCATATTCCAACCGCCGTTACGTGATACCATATGCCCAAGCAGTGCCCAATGTATTTCTGGATATTGAATGTAAAATTGGTAGTATGCGCGTGTTCTTGTAACATTATTTTTATTTAGCTGTTCTGTTTGTATTTTTATTTTGTTGATGATGAGTTGCTCTTCTTTCGTTAATTTATACATGGTATCAGAAGGAATAAGTTTGCTTTTTTGTTTCAATTCATTTTTTACATCGAATAGGGAGAGAGGCAGTGCTTTGGAAGGTCCGTTATATGTATGATATGAATTGTTTCGGTCCATTCCGTTACCTCCCTTTTTCATAAATTTAAACATGATTATTGGCTATGAATCATTCTATTTATTTTATTACGAGTATAAGAAATAAATGAGCGGTGTTTTTTACAAGGAATTTATTTATCATGCAAACAGTATAAAAAATCTTACTGTTGTGAGGTGAAATGAAAAACAGAAACTAAGTTTAATAGTTTCTGTTTTTTTATTTTGTCAATTAAATGTAACAAACGACGATTATGATTTGAATCAATTGAAAATAATTCAATAAATATTATTTAAATTGAGATGTTTCGTAGGAGGAAAAGGAATGTTAAATAAAATAATTTTAATTACTGGTGGTACAGGTTCGTGGGGGCATGAACTTATAAAACAACTATTAGAAAAATCACCGAAAGAAATTAGAGTTTTTTCAAGAAATGAAACGGTCCAGTTTGAAATGCAGCAACAGTTTATAAATGATGATAGGCTAAAATTTATTATTGGAGATATTCGTGATAAAGATCAACTAGTCTATGCATGCCAAGGTGTACATTATGTATTCCATCTTGCAGCTTTAAAACACGTTCCAGTATGTGAGTATTATCCTTATGAAGCTATAAAAACTAACATACATGGTACGCAAAATGTAATTGAAGCCTCTACACAGACGCAAGTTGAAAAAGTTATATATGTTTCAACGGATAAAGCAGCTGATCCATCAAATACGTATGGGATGACAAAAGCAATTGGTGAAAAATTAATGATTCATGCGAATATACAAACGAAGAAAACAAAATTCATTTGTGTTCGTGGTGGAAATGTTTTAGGAACGAGTGGAAGTGTAGTACCGCTTTTTAAACAACAAATTAAAAGATCTTCACAAGTAGGGATTACCGATGCGAATATGACTAGATTTTTCTTAACAGTTGAAGATGCTGTTGGATTGTTATTTAAAGCAGTATATCAAGGTAGAGGCGGGGAAATCTTTGTTATGAAAATGCCGGCATGTAAAATAACAGATTTAGCAGAAGTGTTAATTAAATATTCAGGAAAAGAAAATGTTAAGGTAAAAGAGGTAGGGATAAGACCGGGTGAAAAATTAAGTGAAATGCTTCTATCTGAGGTAGAGAGTAAAACAAGTATAAGTTTTGATCAAAATTATTTTGTGGTACTACCGACTATTCCTATCGAAGGACTTCAAGAATATTATTCTAGCTATCCTTTAGTGGATGTGAAGAGTTTTAGTTCTCAACAAGATTTACTTGCAAAACATGAGGTGAAACAAATGCTATTAAAAGGAGGGTTTTTGCGATGAAAAAAAATGCGAGCCTTTTAATAACTGGTGCAAATGGTTTCACAGGACGCCATGCTTGCCAATATTTTTTAGAGCAGGGCTTTCATGTAATTCCTATGTTTCAAAATCGTGCACATAGAGAAAAAATTAGAAATGGTATTACTTGTAATTTAACTAATAAGAGCGAAGTAATGAAGGTAATGAAACAAATAAAGCCAGACTACGTATTGCATTTAGCAGGAAGGAATTCGGTTATAGAATCTTGGACAGCTGCTCTTGAGTATATAGAGATTAATGTAATAGGAACGTTATATTTATTAGAAGCAATTAAGCAAGAAGCCTCGGATTGTAGAACATTAGTTATAGGATCTGCTTTGCAAGCAGATAGTATGAACGAAATAAAAATTTCAAATCCATATAGTTTAAGTAAAACGATGCAAGTCATTATTGCAGAGGCTTGGGGAGGATTAATGGATTCAAATATTATCATTGCAAAGCCCTCAAACTTAATTGGTCCAGGGGAATCGAATGGCATTTGTTCGATTCTCGCAAAGAAAATGATAGATATAGAATCAGGTAGAAGTAAGGCTATTATCGAAGTAAACAGTTTGAAAGATAGTAGAGATTTTCTAGATGTACGTGATGCCATTAAAGCGTATCATGTGTTATTACGAGATGGAATAAATGGAACACAATATAATATCGGATCAGGAGTAAAACGATCTTTATTAAATGTACTAGAACAATATAAAGAATTAACACAGCTAAATTTTTTTATAGAGGAAACAGAGAAGAGTGGGAGCGACTCAAATGAGAGTTTAGCAATAGAGGAGATAAAAAGGTTAGGTTGGATCCCAGAAATTGAATTTCATCAATCATTAAAAGATGTACTTGAGTATGCGAAGTGTAGTGACATCTGCATGCAATGAAAAACAAAAAAGGGTGTAAGAAATATATGAATGATTATGAAATAATAGATAATCAAAATACGCTATTTCTTTCAATTGTTGATACGTTGGATTGGAGAGATGAAGAAGCGCATGTATTGCGTCTTTATGAGGCAATACATAAATATCAAGCGTATGTAGAAGAAAAAAGGGTTAATCAAATAAAGTCAGCATTAGAGACGGAAACTAGATATGTGATTCAAATCTTTGCTCAATACGAGTGTAGTGAGTATGGAAATGATTTTTATGAACTCATTAAAGATCTTTTACAAGATATAGAGGTGGAGTTAAAGATTTATATAAAAAATAATAAGTTTATTTACATTTAAAAGGTAAAGAGATAGCTAGATTTTTAATAATAAAGGTGGGTATAAGTTATGAGCAAAACGATTCTTTTTACTGGGGGCGGTACAGCCGGACACGTTATGATTAATATTGTATTAATTCCTAAATTTATAGAGAAAGGCTGGAGAGTCGAGTATATTGGATCAAAAAATGGAATTGAAAAATCATTAGTGCAAAATGTTAAATACAATAGTGTTTCAACGGGCAAGCTTAGGAGATATTGGGATTGGGAAAATTTTAAAGATCCTTTTAAAATTATACGAGGGTGTTTACAAAGTTATAAATTAATTAAGAAAACAAAGCCTGACGTTATCTTTTCAGCAGGAGGATTTGTTTCAGTTCCTGTAGCTATAGGAGCATGGTTAAATCGTGTGCCTATAATTATACGTGAACCAGATAGCACATTAGGACTTGCTAATAAAATAGCATTACCTTTTGCTACAAAGCTATGCACAACATTTCCTCAGACAGGAGAAAATGTAAGTAATGAGAAGAAGGTTTATGTAGGACCAATTGTAAGGGAAGAAATTGAGAAGGGTAACGTATTACGAGGAAGAAGATATTGTGAATTTCAGCAAGATAAACCAGTATTATTAATTATGGGTGGGAGTCAAGGTGCTAAGTGGATAAATGATATGGTAAGGGAATGTTTAGATACAATACTATTAAATTTTAATATTATTCATATATGTGGTAAAGGAAAGGTAGACCCATCTATTGGTATGGAGGGGTATATGCAATTTGAATATATAGGCGACGAGTTGCCGCATATACTAAATATGGCAAGTGTTGTAGTTTCTAGAGCGGGTTCTACTGCTATTTCTGAATTGTTATTTTTGAAGAAACCGATGTTGCTTATCCCGTTAACTAACAGTTCCAGTAGGGGAGATCAAGTTTTAAATGCTGAATATTTTTCACGGCAAGGATATGCTGAAGTTATACTCCAAGACAGAGTAAGTACGAATACATTTATACATGCAGTAAATAAGTTGTATACAAATAAGGAGAAATATATTCAAAACATGAATGGGTATAAGAAAACAAATGATGAGGGGATTCATCAAATAATAGATATAATAAATGAAGTGGTGAAGTAATAGAAATGTAAATAGAAAAACAAAAGGAAAGAAGGTATCTTCTTTCCTTTTTGCTATATTTGTTCTAATTAGTTATGTACTATGGGTGAATGCCGTTTTCTAATAGCTCAGTAAATGCATGAATATGAATAGGTTTACTGTAATAGTAACCTTGAATAAACTGACATTTATTTTTTTGAAGGAAATTTACGTGCTCTTTTGTTTCTACACCTTCAGCAATGACAGACATTCCTAATGTATTTGCTAATGTGATGATCGTTTTAATAATTTCCATTCCATCATCACATGTTTCAGACATTGTAATAAATTCTCTCGGGATTTTTAACGTATCAATTGGATATAAAGGTAAGTAGGCTAGCGAAGAATAACCTGTACCAAAGTCGTCGATTGAAATGTGAATCCCTAAACTTTTTAGTGTACGCAGTTTTATCAATGTTTCTCGCTCATCCATCATTGCAATTCGCTCTGTTAATTCAAGATCAAGAGAGCTTGCTGGTAAACCTGTATTTGTTAAAGTAGAAGAAATAGATTTTACAAAATCCTCTTGTTCAAATTCTTTAGCAGATAAATTTACACCTATTTTTAAATGTGAATATCCGAGTGCGTGCCAACGTTTCATTTGCTTACAAGCCTGCTCTAATGTCCATTTTCCTATTGAAATAATTTGTAGTGTTTCTTCTGCAATCGGAATAAACTCGTATGGAGAAATAATACCTAATTCAGGATGATTCCACCTAATTAAAGCTTCTGCACCGATAATTTTATTAGATTCACTATCAACTTGAGGTTGATACAAAAGGAACAATTCTTCATTTTGTAGTGCGTTTGGTAAATCTTTTTCTAATCGTAATCGTCTTTCAATTTTTTTAGCGATTACATCGTCATAAATAGAGACAGAATTAAGCTCTTTTGCTTTTGCATCATACATTGCAACATTAGCGTTTTTCAAAAGTGTAGCGGTATCGATTCCGGAATGTGGATAAATAGCGATACCGATACTCAGTGATAAAGTTAATTTATGCTCATGTATGATAAATGATTTTTTCATGCATTCAAATAATTGGTTACATAATTGGAATAAGTAATCTTCGTCAGTATAGTTTTCAATTATGATTGTAAATTCATCGCCACCGATTCTTGAAAGATGAGTATGTGATGGAAGACATGATTGGAATCGCTTTGCTACTTCTTCTAATATGTAATCTCCTGACGAATGTCCAAGTGTATCGTTAATTGCTTTAAAGCGATCTAAATCTAAATATAATAATGCAAACTCGCTTTCTGTTATTTTAGCATTTTTTATAACTCTCTTTAATTTCTTATGGAAAAAGGCACGGTTCCCAATTTTCGTTACAGTGTCATGGAATGCTAAATATTTTATTTCTTCTTGCTGTTTTTTTAGTGCAGTAATATCTTTCACCATAATATAGCTTCCTGAAATTTGTCCGTCTATTATAATAGGAATGATTGTAACGTATAAAAAATAAGTAAAGCCATCTTTATATTGAGAACTAAGTTGTAAGAATGCCGATTCTTGTTGTTTCACTTTTTCTAATGCCAATGCTAGCTTATGCTTATCTTCATCTAAAATGATCGAAAAACAAGTTTCGCCTAGTAACTCATCCGTTGGTGCCCCAAGTAGTACACTCCCAGCCTTATTTACATTTAAGAATGTTCCATTTAAATCAATGGTGAAAATAGGGTCAGGATGATATTCATATAATGATTTAAACTTTTGTTGTTTTTGAGAAAGAGCCTCTGATTTATGAACTAAATCAGACGTCCGTACAGTAACTTTTTCTTCTAGTTGGGCATTAAATGCCTGTAAACGTTTTGTTAAGGAATTGTTTTGCATACGTACGATAGAATGACGAATGAGTACGAAAATAAAAGTAATACAATTCCCTGTAATGAGAGTTGAAGATGATGTTTGTTCTTTTAATGTAAACCCGATTAGTATTGCAACAGCAAGATAGGGAAATACAACTAAAGCTTTTTTTCCTATTATAGGGTTTACAATGAAATAATTTTTATGGCTATTATGATCTTCTGAAATAGAGCCAGCTATTGCAATAAGTAATATAGGTATTCTATATAAAAGACGTAATAATGTTATTGTTTCTGTTGATAAGTGGTTATTTAAGTAAAAATAAATATAGTTAAAAGTTGCAGAACTTATTAATACAAAAATAAATATATAAATTTTCCGTTTGGAATTAAAAATTGTTGGACGGAAAAAGAGACTAACACCTAGCAGTAGAAATAATAAATCTGCAATTGGATATAAAAATGAAAGGAAAACATCTCCTAGTGAAAGAGCGAATATATTTAAATTTGGTTGATTAAATAAATACCATTCTAATGTAAATATGGAAGTAAGCACTATGCATATATCACAAATAAAGAACGCTTTTTCCCATTTATTGCATTCCTTTAAGATTTTATAGGAGAAAGCGATAAGACAGAAAAGTAGAAAAACCATGTAAAATACATCAGAAATAGTAAAACGATGTATTGGAATTTCGAAGAAGCTATCTTGATATGTATATACTATTTTCCCTAATAAAAAACTACCAATTGCTATTGTAATACATATCCAAAACGGATTTGAACTGACTTTTTTAGAATATATAGAGTAAATCAGTGATACAAATGTAATGGCTTCAACGACAAGTGAAGCGAAGCGTACATCTGAATTTGAAAAATGAGTAGGGAACAGATAGAAAAACATAAAATAGATTGAATAGCATATTAATGTTCCGATTAATATACATAATTGTAAATTTTTATTTAATTTCAATGAAATCACCTTCTTTAATTATGCACTATGTTCGTTATATCTATACATAATAATATTATTTAAGAATTGTATCAGATTTCCTTATAAAAATCATGTTTATAAGGAAAGTGTTAAAGAGTATAAGTATTCTCAAAATTGAAAAAATATTGTGGTGGATAGTATAGACGGTATCAAGACTTTAAATAGAAATTGTATATTTAGTCATCCTTTGAATTGTAAAGTTTTTTTAGTGATTTGTAAGTGGAGATGCAAAATTGCATATAAAATGATGAGGATTTTTTTTAGGTGGGATTTTTATTTTTAGTCTGAAAATTAATATTTGTAGAAATGTTAGGAAAAGATATAAAATAAGAACGTGTATTCTTACAGAGTGGAATAGTATTTCCACTAAATAGGGAGGTTTTTTTATGATATATCGAATTAAAGATGCAGAAATATACTATGAAATTGTGGGGGAGGGTAAACCGGTCATTATCATACATGGCTGCGCTCCTGACCATAGGTTAATGATGAAATGTATGGAATCAGTATTTCAGAAATATGAAGGTTATAAGCGAATATATATTGATTTACCTGGAATGGGAAAATCGAATGCTCCAAATTGGATAAATAGTTCAGATCGTATAGTAGATGTGCTTATCACATTTATTGAGGAAATCATTTGTACTGAAAAATTTTTATTGGTAGGAGAATCATATGGAGGCTATTTAGCCAAAGGTATACTTGCAAAGATGTTTGAGAGAGTTAGCGGATTACTATTAGTATGTCCTGTTGTTGTAGCGGAGCCAGAAAAAAGGATTCTTCCAGATAAACAGATAATTGTACAAGATGAGGAATTTTTAAATACGCTCACTTCCACAGAAAGAGAGGAGTTTTGTGAGTTAGCTGTAATAGCAAATGAATATACATATACGCGATTTAAAGAAGAAATTAAGCCTGGGTTAGATGTTGCTAATTATGAATTTATTGAAAGGTTGCAAAAGAATTACTCTCTTACTATGGATTTTCAGCATGAAAAATATGGAAATCCCGTTCTTTTACTGACTGGAAGACAAGATATATCAGTAGGTTATCAAAATATTATAGAAATTATTGAAGAATATCCAAGGGCAACATTAGCAGTGTTAGATATGGCAGGGCATAATTTACAAATTGAGCAGCCTGAATTATTTGAGAGTTTAGTAGGAGAATGGATTAGACGAACAAATCAGCACAGTTTATAAAGTATTTTAGTATTACCCCTAAGTGTTGAAATGGGATAAATGAACGTGATTTATTAACTTATCTCGCTATTTGCCGGGCAGCCCGATTAGTGAGGGCTGATTAAAGTTTCACTTTATAAAAAATTTTAAGGAGAAATTATGAGCACATATATTTATATGGTTAGACATGGTGAATCACCAAAACTAGAAGGAAATGAAAGAATGCGTGGATTAACTGAGAGGGGACATATGGATGCCCGTGGAGTAACTGACATATTAAAAGCGGAGAGGATTGATACTTTTATTTCCAGTCCTTATAATCGGGCTATGCTAACGATAGAGGAGTCAGCTAATTTCCATGAAAAAGAAATAGTAGTATATGAAAATCTTAAAGAGTGTATGTTTTCAAGTGAGGATCAGGTTATATCAGACAAAGAGGTGTATCCACTTGTACAGAAGATGTTCTCTAATCCGGACTTTGCACGAACGGAAGGAGAGTCATATGCAGATTGCCAGAGAAGAGTAGTGAAAGTATTAAAAGAAATCTTAATGGATTTTCGAGGATGCAAAATTGTAATTGGTACACATGGGCTTGTCATGACATTAATGATGAACTATTTTGATAAACAATATGGTTTTGAATTTTTAATGAATACGTCAAAACCGGATATATATAAGATGGAGTTTAAAGAAGAACAATTAATGAATGTAAAGAGATTATGGAAAGCGGAATAAAATTAGTTGCATGGATTTTGTTGTAAAAGTTACTTTTATAGCAAAGTCTTTTTTTGAATAGAAAGCATCTTTATCAACTATTTTTAGAATGTTAAATCAATAAGTAATTATTCAGTATTTGAATAAATTATTGGGGAATTGGTTTAGGGAAACAATTTTAAATGTGTCAAAACTCCAAACGTTGGATTTATATTCAATAGGAGAAAAAGATGTAGAATTTTGTCTTACAGTCCCCGTTTACTTTTCATTTCATTACATATAGGCTTTGTGGTGTAAGGGAGGACATTACCTTTACGCAAAATCTATAAGGAGGTCATTGTAATGAAACAGATTAAAAAGTTTGCGGGAGTTGCTTTAGCGGGGACGATTGGATTAAGTGGACTACTGTTTTTAGAACCAAGTGTAAGCGTTGCGGAAGCACAGCAAGTGAAAGTGGAAAATTTCAATACAATTGATGTATCGATGAATCTAAATGAATTGTATGTATTAAGTGGCAGAAGCATTGATATTCTTTCTGGAGATAAAGAAGCAATTCAGTTAAATAAATACACAATTAGTTTTAATAAACCTGGGAAGTATGTGATTAAAGTAAATGGCTGTATTCATGATGATGTATATACTTTTATTGTGAATGAGTAGTATATATTCTTAAATTGCGAGATAAAAACAGAAACACCCTATTTGCGATGAGAGTCGTAAATAGGGTGAATTTATTTGTATTAAGCTGTACTTTAAATATGCTCACTAATTTTCTTTTTGCCATGTAAAGTATGTAAAAGTGTTTGAAACATCTTAAATGATTGCTGAAAGATTGGACTTTGAATAAAGGTGTACAGAAAAGTTACGATGAAAACAGGACCTCCTAGCATAAATCCAATAACTAGTACAATACATTCTACTATGATTCTAGCACGGCTAATAGAAAGTCCTGTTTTGTCTGAAATAGTAAGCATGAATCCATCACGGGGTCCAGCGCCAATCCCAGCCGCAACGTACATACCTCCCCCGATACCTGTAATGGCAATACCAGAAAATAAAATGAGTAAGTTTATCCATAAATAATTACTAGCGTCTGGAAGCATGTTTGATTGTAAGAAAAAGTCCATAATGGGACCGATAAGTAGTGCATTCAAAAATGTCCCCACATTTATATATTTTCGATCTACTAGTAAAGATATTAGAACGAGACATAACCCACATATGACACTCCACGTACCGATGGTCCATCCAAACTTTTGGTAAAGAGCCATATTTAAAACTTCCCAAGGGTGCAAACCGAGAAATTTAACTTTGACTGCAAGAGCGTTTCCAAGGCCAAAGAAAATTAATCCTAAGAAAAAAAGAAAATAGCGAAAGAGAGTTAGCCTCATCTTTACAACCTCCCATATTTTATAATTATGTATGTTACCTGTTACGGTTTTAATGTACAAATATTATGTCTTTTTATCATTCGTTTAAAAATGTTAACAATGTAAATGAAATATACATCTTCACAGTCAAAAAAGTTAAAATATTTCGTTTTAAGGATTATAATGGAGAGAGAAACATAAAAGGGAGTGAATGAACTTGAAGCAAGAACTTATTGAAAGATTTACGAGATATGTAAAAATTGATACGCAATCGAATGAAGAAAGCCATACAGTACCAACAACACCAGGACAAATTGAGTTTGGTAAGTTATTAGTGGAAGAGCTAAAAGAGATTGGGTTAACAGAAGTAACGATGGATGATAATGGCTATGTAATGGCAACACTTCCAGCTAATACGGACAAGGATGTTCCTGTAATCGGATTTTTAGCTCATTTAGATACGGCAACAGACTTTACAGGGAAAAACGTCAAACCACAAATTCATGAAAATTTTGATGGTAATGCAATTACGTTAAATGAAGAGCTAAATGTTGTGTTAACACCAGAGCAGTTCCCGGAATTACCATCATATAAAGGACATACCATTATTACAACTGATGGTACAACACTGCTAGGAGCAGATGATAAAGCTGGTCTTACAGAAATTATGGTTGCAATGAACCATTTAATACATAATCCGCAAATTAAGCACGGGAAAATAAGAGTAGCATTTACACCGGATGAAGAAATTGGTCGTGGGCCAGCGCATTTTGATGTAGAAGCGTTTGGTGCATCATTCGCTTATACGATGGATGGAGGTCCATTAGGTGGTTTAGAGTATGAAAGTTTTAATGCTGCAGGTGCTAAGTTAACGTTTAACGGAACGAATACACATCCTGGAACAGCGAAAAATAAAATGCGCAATGCAACTAAACTGGCTATGGAGTTTAACGGGCATTTACCAGTAGAAGAGGTACCAGAGTATACTGAAGGATACGAAGGGTTCTATCATTTACTCTCTTTAAATGGTGATGTTGAGCAAAGTAAAGCGTATTATATTGTTCGAGACTTTGATCGTGAAAATTTTGAAACACGTAAAAATACCATTGAAAATATTGTGAAACAAATGCAAGAGAAGTATGGGAAAGATGCAGTCGTTTTAGAAATGAATGATCAATACTATAACATGCTTGAAAAAATTGAACCGGTAAGAGAAATTGTTGATATTGCATATGAAGCAATGAAAAGTTTAGACATTGAACCAAATATTCATCCGATTCGCGGAGGCACAGATGGATCACAATTATCATATATGGGATTACCGACGCCGAATATTTTCACTGGTGGTGAAAACTATCACGGTAAATTTGAGTATGTTTCGGTAGATACTATGGAAAAAGCCGTTCAAGTTATTGTGGAAATTGCAAGACGTTTTGAGGAGCAAGCGTAAAAAAGAACCAAGTAGTACGAATGTGCTACTTGGTTCTTTTAATATAGTACTCGCCACAAATAAAAAGTCGCATAAGACTCCCAATTAGCCCAGTTTGCCGCGAAATCTTTTATTTCATTTTTTGTCGGTTTATTTGCGGAACCTGTTATAAATTTAATTGCATTATGCAGACCAACATCATCAATTGGAAAAGCCGAAGGAAATCTTAAACAACGCATTAAAACATAGTTGGCAGTCCATGGTCCTATACCATGGATAGCAGTTAATTGTTTCTCAGCAACCTTTACATCTTGTGTTTGCAGTAAATCCTCTTTTGATAATTTTCTCTCTGTAATAAGCTTCGCAATACCGATTAAATATTCACATTTTCTAGTCGTCATTTTTAATTGTTGAAGATTTTCTACATGTAGATTTGCAATTGTTTCAGGTGATGGGAATATCCAATGTTTTCTACCGTCCCATTCTACATAACTTCCAAATTGCTCAACTAATCTCCTTTTTAGCGTATAAGCATATGTTAGGTTAATTTGTTGACCGATAATTCCCCAGGAAAGTGTCTCAAATAAGTCTGGAATGCCTAAAGTACGAAGGCCATAATATTGTTCAATTGGTCCTTGAAGGAGTAAATCATGTTTAGCTAATGTATAAAATGGGGCTAAATCAGTAGTTAAATCAAACCATTCTTTTACATAGTTAACTACAGCTTCACGTATCGATTTTTCAGATGTATATGGTTCTTCTAAACAACGTATTTGAATATTTCCATCTGTATTCACACTAATTTCAACTAAAGGATTTACATCTTGAACAGGGATAACTTTATAAATTTTGTTATCTTCAATATGGAACATACATTCATTGTTAGAACGTGATAGATAACGTAAATTTTCTTGGAAACAAAATTCTTTTGGAACTGCTATAGATAATGCGCTATTATATTCTGTTGTCATATGAATTCCACCTGCAACTTTTCTAATGTAAGCAATTTTTTCTTCATTTCTAATCCGCCCCTAAATCCGGTTAGTTTCCCATTCTTCCCAATAACGCGGTGACAAGGAATGGTAATAAGAAGAGGGTTAGCAGCAATAGCAGAAGCAACGGCGCGCACAGCTTTAGGTTTTTGAATTCTTTCAGCAATTTCTGTATAAGAATATGTCTTTCCATAAGGAATTTCACGTACCGTATTCCAAACAGATAATTGAAAATTAGTTCCATAAGCATCGATAGGAAATGTGAAAGTTTCTCGCTTGTTTTCTAAATACTCGATAACTTCTTGCGTATATATTTGCAAGTAATCTGGACTATGGGTCAATATATGTTGGGGCAGTTTTTTTCTAGCCCATATATTTAATTCTTCAAAGTTTTCGTCTTGTGATCCAATGAAACATAGTCCATTTTCAGTTGCAGCAATATGAAATCGCCAATTTTTATGTGTAAGTAGCGTCCAATATATATAATTATTTTTGTAGGAATTCATTATCGTATCCCTCTTTCATTTCGTTCTTTTTTCGATATTCAGTAGGAGTAAATCCGGTTTTCTTTTTAAATAAAGTTGCGAAATACTCTGGGTTTTCTATCCCGACAGCAGTACTAATTTCTTTAATAGATTGATTTGTGTGTAAAAGGTATTCGGTTGCTTTAAGAACCCTGAATTGTTGTATATATTCTATAGGAGTTAACCCTATTATTCTTTTGAAAGTACGTTGTAAATGAAAAGGGCTACCGTGACACATTTCCGCAAGCATGTCGAGAGTTAAGGATTCGTCATAATGCTTTTCGATATAGTCTTTAATTTGTTCTACCCACTCTTCATTAGGTAAAGTGATCCCATTTGGCTTACAACGTTTGCACGGGCGAAAGTTCTCACTTAATGCTTGCTCTGCATGATGAAAAATTCGTACATTGTTTCTATTCGGTATTCTTGATTTGCATGATGGTCTGCAAAAGATTCCAGTTGATTTCACAGCATAAAAGAATTTGCTATCATAGGAAGAATCATTATGAATAATTGCTTGCCAATACTCATTTGTTAATGTAACTCCTTCATTGTGCATAGAACATCACCTCTGAAATTAGTATAACCTGAATAAAGTGCGTATGTATGTATTCATAAATGTAAGAGCAAGATTACAAAGGTGAAAATATGATTGTTTTCTATTTTGTGATAGCATGAAATTTGGAAATAAACATCAAGAGGAGGGCTAAAAGTGAAGTTAATTTCATGGAATGTAAATGGTTTGCGAGCAGTTATCGCGAAAGGTGGATTTTTGGAATATCTTGAGGAATCAAGTGCTGATATATTTTGTCTACAAGAGATTAAATTACAAGAAGGGCAAATTGATTTAAATCTAGAGGGATATTATACATACTGGAACTATGCTGTGAAAAAAGGATATTCAGGAACAGCTATTTTTTCGAAAAAAGAACCGCTTTCAGTTACATATGGTTTAGGCATTGAAGAGCATGACCAAGAAGGGCGACTTATTACTTTAGAATTCGAAGATTTTTACATGATAACGTTATATACACCAAATTCAAAACATGGATTAGAACGATTAGATTACAGAATGAAATGGGAAGATGATTTCAGGTCCTATATCAAACGATTAGGTGAGAAAAAACCAGTAATTTTTTGTGGAGACTTAAATGTTGCTCATAAAGAAATCGATTTAAAAAATCCAAAAAGTAATCGTAAAAACCCTGGATTCTCTGATGAGGAACGAGAGAAATTCACATGTATTTTAGAAGAAGGATTTGTTGATACGTATCGTTATCTTTATCCTAATCAAGAAGGTGCATATTCGTGGTGGTCGTATCGTATGGGCGCGAGAGCGAAAAATATCGGATGGCGTTTAGATTATTTTGTTGTTTCGGAAAGAATGAAAGACCAAATAACAGAAGCGAAAATTAATAGTGAAGTAATGGGATCTGACCATTGTCCAGTTGAATTACATATAAATTTCTAAAAAAAGAAGTATCCATCTAACATTAGGCGGATACTTCTTTTTTAATTCAGTTTGTTAAAATTTTTCAAATCTTTCTTGAAATAATTGCATATTAAATATATACTTAGTAACGATAATCATTATCAATGAAAAATATTATCAATGGATGAGGTATAAAAGAATTATAGCTTAGGGGAAGTGAACGAGAATGAGTTCTGGATAGAATTATTAATCTAATGAAATATATATGTAAGACAAGTTTCATATAGTTAAATTTTATTGAGAATATAGTTTGGAAAATTCGAGAGGAGATATATAAAGATGAATAAGAAGTTATTTACATTAGGGATGGTTACAGTTTTAAGTGTAGGTTTAGCGGCATGTAATAGTGCGGATAAAACTTCAGGCGAGCAAAAACAACAGACAAAAGCTACGGAAACGAAAAAAGATGAAAAACGTAAAATTACATATTTAGGTAAAGAATATACAGTGCCAGCAAAAGTAGATAAAATTGCGACAGCTAGTTTAGAGTCAATGGAAGATGCGGCAGTACTTGGAATTAAACCAGTTGGTGCCATTACTGTTGGTGGTAAATTACCGAAGTATCTTGAGAAAGATTTAGAAGGTGCGAAATCTGTTGGTGAGAAAATGGAACCAAATTTCGAAACATTACTTCAATTAAAACCAGACGTTATTACATCAAGTACGAAATTCCCAGCAGAAACAGCTGAAAAGTTTACGAAAGTAGCTCCTACATTCCCGGTATCACACGTTTCAACAAATTGGGAAGATAACTTAAAGTTAATGGGAGAATTAACTGGTAAAAAAGATAAAGCAGAAAAAATTATTAAAGACTACAATTCGGACGCTGAAAAAGCAAAAGCAAAACTAGGAGATAAGTTAAAAGATAAAAAAGTACTTGTCATTAGACTAAGAGCAAATGACTTATTCCTATACCCAGAAGGAGTATACTTTAACCCTGTAATTTATAAAGATCTTGGACTAACTGCTCCAGAACAACTTAAAACGGTAAAAGCACAAGAAAAAATTTCTTTAGAAAAATTAGCTGAAGTTAATCCTGATTATATCTTCTTGCAATACGAAGCAAGTGAAAATAATAAACCGAAAGTGCTAGAAGATATTGAAAATAATCCAATTTGGCAAAGTATGAACGCTGCGAAAGAAAAGAAAGTATTTGTAAATGTTGTAGACCCAATGGCACAAGGTGGTACAGCTTGGAGTAAAACAGCATTCTTAAAAGAAGCAGTGAAAAATTTATCTAAATAATACAATAAGTAAGGTGCGTTGAATGATATGCAGAAAACAAATGCAGTACCAGTAACTATATTATGTATAGCACCCATACTCATCTTATTTACAGTTATACTTTCGATTTTGTATGGGGCAAAAAGTATTGACGCTGAAACAGTGTGGAACGCATTATTTCATTTTGATTCAAGCGATGTAAATCATAATATTATTATTACTTCACGTTTACCAAGGGTAGTTGCAGCTCTTTTAGTCGGAGCATTTCTAGCCATATCAGGAGCACTTATGCAGGGGATGACAAGAAACTATCTTGCATCCCCTTCTATTATGGGTGTGACGGATGGCGCTGCCTTTGTTATTACACTTAGCATGATTTTTCTTCCGGGAATGTCATCAATTGGTATGGTTTTATGTTCAATGATTGGTTCTGCACTAGGAGCCGGTATCGTGTTTGGTTTTGGTTCGCTCCTTCAAAATGGCTTATCACCAGTTAGGTTAGCGATTATAGGAACAGTTATTGGAACATTTTTAAGTAGTGTATCGGCTGCAATGGCTTCGTATTTCCAAATTTCTCAAAATGTTAGTTTTTGGTTTAATGCAAAGTTAGATCAAGTAGATCCTAATATCATTAAAATCACGATACCGTTTGGGATAATTGGAATAATTTTAGCACTGTTAATATCAAAATCTATTACCATTCTTTCATTAGGCGAAGAGGTTTCTATTAATTTAGGGCAACGTACAAAACTAGTTAAAGCGATGGCAATTTTATCGGTAATTTTCTTAACAGGAACAGCAGTTGCTTTAGTGGGGAAAGTTGGTTTTGTAGGTTTAATTATTCCGCACATTACCCGCTTTATAATTGGGGTAGATTATAAGTGGATTTTGCCATGTGCAGGTGTTATTGGTGGCGTTTTCTTAGCGTTATGTGACGTTTTGAGTAGATTTGTAAACTATCCATTTGAAACACCTATTGGAGTCGTTACCTCTTTAATTGGAATTCCTTTCTTCCTTTATTTAATCCGTACTAGAGGAGGAGAGCGACATGCCTAAAAGTTCAAGTCAACGTTTCGGAATGACGATGGGGATTATTATATTTTTAATACTATGTGCTATTTATATTAGTTTAACAAATGGTACGTTCGATATTACGATTATAGATGTATTTAAAACACTGTTTAGAATTGATCCAGTACCAGAACATGATTTAGTTATTTTTGAGTTTCGCCTTCCGCGCATCGTAATTGCTGGATTAGTAGGATTAGGCCTTGGTGTTGCGGGTGCCGTTATTCAAGGGATTACGAGAAATGGGTTGGCGGACCCAGGTATTTTAGGCGTAAATGCCGGAGCAGGAACAGCGATTGTCATTTTTATGTTTTTCTTTCAAGGGCAATTAAAAAGCACAGACTGGGTTTCTATTATGATGATGCCAATGTTTGGTTTAGTAGGCGGATTAGGTGCAGCTATCATCATTTATCTGTTTTCTTGGAAAAACGGTAAATTAGATTCGCAGCGACTTTTATTAACAGGGATTGCAATTGGATCAGGATTTGGAGCCTTTTCTATGTACTTATCACTCAAAATGAAGTCAACTGATTTTGAAATGGCCGCAGTGTGGGTGTCTGGAAGCATATATAGTGCGAACTGGAAGTATATTGTGGCTATGTTACCATGGCTTATTATCTTAATTCCGCTTATACAAAAGAAAGCTTATTTATTAGATTTATTTCAATTGGAAGAAACGAGTATTACAAGTTTAGGTGTTTCAGTAGAAAGAGAGAAATCGATTTTACTATTAAGTAGTATCGGGCTTGTGAGCGCATGTGTTGCTGTTTCAGGGAGTATCGGTTTTATTGGCTTAATGGCACCGCATATAGCGAAAAGGCTTGTCGGTATTCAACATAAGTATATAATTCCTACGTGCGGCGTAATCGGAATGTTTCTTGTAATTGCTTCAGACTTTATTGCGAAAACAGTTTTTACACCTGTAGAGCTACCAGTTGGAATCGTTATTTCTATTGTCGGTGTACCGTATTTCTTATATTTACTTTATAAGGCGAAAGCGTAAGAGGAGGAATAAAAGTGAGTATTTTAAGTGCAAAAAATTTAGAAACAAGTTATGAAAAGCTTACAGTGTTTCGCGATTTAAATGTGGAAATACAAGAAGGAAAAGTAACGACAATTATAGGTCCAAACGGTTGCGGTAAATCGACATTGTTAAAAACAATGGGAAGAATTTTAAAACAAAAAAGCGGTAAAGTATATTTGCAAGGACAGGATTTACATACAATTCCAACGAAAGAAATTGCGAAGCAGTTAGCTTTACTCCCGCAAACTCCAATTGCACCAGGTGAACTTAAAGTGGAAGAATTAATTTCTTATGGACGCTATCCACATCGAAATAACGTAAATAAGTTAACGACAAAAGATAAAGAAATGATTGATTGGGCATTAGATATAACGAAAACTTCTGAATTTCGAACGAGACAAATTGCAAATTTATCAGGTGGCCAAAGACAGAAGGTATGGCTAGCGATGGCATTAGCACAAGAGACAGAAGTGTTGCTATTAGATGAGCCAACTACATACCTTGATATGTCTCATCAATTAGATGTATTACAAATTGTGGAGAAGTTAAATAAAGAACATAATTGTACGGTTGTTATGGTATTACATGATATTAACCATGCAGCAAGATTTTCAGATGAAATTATTGCAATGAAGGAAGGAGAAATTGTTACAACTGGTAGCCCAGAAGAAATCATTACAAATGAAGTGTTAAAAGAAGTATTTCATATTGATGCACGTGTCATGATTGATCCGTATAACGGGGCTCCTGTTTGTTTCGGTTATGATAGCGTTGTATCTCAAGAAGAAAAAATCGAAATATATGTAACAAGTTAAAAAGGGGGGGGATAGGGTGAATACTACAGTTGAAAAACAGCAGATTATAACATCTAATACAGAGCAGTGGAAAATGTATTCAAAATTAGAAGGTAAGGAATATCAAATTCATATTTCAAAGCCGAAGCAACCAGCACCGGATTCAGGATATCCTGTCATTTACGTATTAGATGGCAATGCCTTTTTTCAAACATTTCATGAAGCAGTTAAAATACAATCAGTAAGAGCGGAAAAAACCGGTGTTTCACCAGCTATTATAGTAGGAGTGGGTTATCCAATTGAAGGCGCATTTTCAGGGGAAGAAAGGTGCTATGATTTTACGCCTAGCGTAATTTCAAAAGATGCCCCTTTAAAACCAGACGGTAAACCGTGGCCTAAAACAGGAGGAGCACATAATTTCTTTACTTTTATTGAAGAAGAACTGAAACCACAAATTGAAAAGAATTTTGAGATTGATAAAGGTAAGCAAACTTTATTTGGGCATTCTTTAGGTGGCCTATTCGCTTTGCATATACTATTTACAAACTTGAATGCTTTTCAAAATTATTTTATTAGTAGTCCATCTATATGGTGGAATAATAAATCCGTTCTTGAAAAAGAAGAGAACCTTATAATTGAATTAAACAATGCTAAGTTTGAAACAGGAGTGTTCCTTACAGTTGGATCACTTGAACGAGAGCATATGGTTGTAGGTGCAAATGAATTATCAGAGCGCCTTCTCCAAGTAAACCACGATAAACTTAAATTTAAGTTTTATGAAGCTGAAGGGGAGAATCATGCATCTGTTGTGCCGACGTCTTTAAGTAAAGGATTGAGGTTTATTAGTTACGTATAGGAAAAAAGGTAAGCAATTGCTTACCTTTTTTCCTTATTGTTTAAAGGCAATGTATCCATCAATTAAAAAACTAGTGAAAAAGCGAGTCATTTGAGTAAAGTCACATTCCTTCATGATAGTTAATAAATTAGCTTCGGAAATAGGGAATATTTCTGTTTCAAAAGAATTTTCAAATCGGTCCCAATCTTCTAATGGAATTTGATTTTGCATCATATGGTTGCGCCAAGCATGTAATTGTGTAGAAAACATACTCGTATGGGGCACACCATTTATTGAAGAGAGAAAGAATGGCGCACCAGGCTTTAGGCGACTACTGATGTCATTAATAAGTTCTTTTTTCTCCTTATTAGTTGGAATGAAGTGCAGGACAAGCATACAGGTGGCAGCGTCAAATAACTGATTTGGTAATAATGTGTGGATAGTTCCATGTACAAGATGAACATGATTTTGTATGCCTTCGTTGTTAATTCTTTTTTTAGCTAACTGTAGCATGCTTTCAGATGGATCGACACCTGTAAAATATAAATTACTATTTTGTTTGCCTATTGAGAGAATTTCTTGTCCGCCACCAGCACCTATAACTAGCAAATTGGGATTGATATTTTCTTTAGGGAGTGTAGTAAACAAGAAATGATTCATCATTTCATATAAGTGGTAGTAGCCTGGGATTTTACATGGAATTCTTTGTTCATATGAATTTACGGTAGTATCATTCCAATTCATTTTAAACCTCCTAAGTATGTGTTTTATAGGTTTATTATGAAATGAAATTATGAAGGGGAACAATCCCGTAAATCTGGGGGGGAAGAGGATGCATGAAAAAACAATGAAAGAAATTACAATGGTGGCGAATCATATAAGTTCTATAAGGTCATTTCAAGATTCATTTCTCCACTTGATACGTAAAGTCATTGATTTTGACGCCGCTTGTTTTACAACTATAGACCCGATTTCTTTTTTATCTACTGGGGCATTTACCGATGAGAGTGTTGAAAAGATTCATCCACAATTGTTTATGAATGAATTTTTAGAAGATGATTTTAATAAATTTAAATGTTTAACAGAACACTCTCCTCATGTTGCTTCTCTAAGTATGGCGACAAATGGTGAACAAAAGAAAAGTTCGAGATACCGAAATATTTTAAAACCAGCAAATTTTGGAGATGAATTAAGGGGCGTTTGTATGAGTAAGGGAAAATGTTATGGCCATCTTAGTTTATTTCGAGGAAGTACAAGTCCCGCGTTTCATATCGATGATTGTAAGTACTTAGCAACGATAGTCCCAATTGCTGGAGAGGCTTTAAAGAAGGCAGTTCCTATACCTTTTTCAGAAGAGAAGGTGATAGGCACAGGCACGATTATAGTAAGTGAGGAATTTAATGTATTATATTGGAATCAAGATGGCAGCGAGTGGCTTGCAAATCTTAGAAAGTATGAACAGTTAAATATAAAAGAAATACCAAGACCAATACGTGCAGTTTGTTCAAAAGTAAAGGCTAACGAGTATAATGTAGGGTGTATGAATAGAGAAGAAAAAGTTTGTCTACCTTTAGCCTATGGCCATTTTTTAATCATTCGGGCTAGTAAGTTAGAACATACAAGTAGTTTTCAAGATGGTTATATTGTTCTATTCGAAAGAGCAAGACCGGAAGAGATTTTTCCACTTATTATGAAAACTTATAGTTTTACAATGCGTGAGAAGCAAGTAATACGTAAAATTCTTACAGGTATGTCGACAAAGGAATTAGCCCAAGAATTTTGTATATCTATATACACGGTACAAGATCATTTAAAATCCATTTTTGAAAAGACTGGGGTAAGTAGCAGAAATGAACTTGTGTGGGAAGTATTTTCGAAGTTTTGCTTTGATGCCACTGAATGAAAATAAAACAAGTCTACAAAGATCACATGAAGTACGGTGGATGAGTTGTAGAATTGAGCTTAAAAAGGTTATGGATGAGACATTCCATAACCTTTTTAATATGTAGAATTGTCCTTTTTGAAAGTTTTGTTTCAACTTTTCGTCTAAAGAGACAAAAAGTTGTCACAATTCGGTCACAATTAGCATAAACATAAAATAGACGAAATGAACTTATTTCCAAAAGGCTTGGTTTATTACAATCAGGATTCGTAGAGCTGAAAAAGCATGGATGAAAAGTTCACTATATTCCCAAGGAGGTAGATCGTATGAAAACAATTCTTGCTATCGCTGGACTTATTTGGGTTCTATCGCATGGCATCCCAATTTATGAAGGAGAACAAATTCGCAGTGCTCTGAATAAAAATTTTAATGAATATCATATCATTGATCGGCAAGATAATGTTGTGACAGTTCGAGTGAATGATTGTTTTCATACGGTAACCGTTGAAGGAACTTCAGTAGTGAATGATACAAAAGTATGTGATCAGCAATAATTATATATGGAAAGAAAAATTCTAGGGTTAAATATCTGAAAATTAAAATTAAAACATTATAGACGAAGAATAAGCGGGGGCGGGTAATCCCCGCTTATTCTTGTTTCACTTTATTGAATTTTGATGAGAGATATAATGATTTTTTGACAAAAAGGAAAGGGTATACTGAAAATTGAGATTAAGAAGCTAATGAGTTGTTAAGAATAATCATAAAGTGAAAATATACTCTTATGGGGTATCATGCGTAGATATTTAATGCTATAATTGGTATACTCATAAAAAACAATTATTTTATTGGATGAAGAGAAACTTTAAGAAGGTGATAATATGGATCATAAAGAGCATGAAGCAGTAACACATAGATCAGAAAAAGAAAAAGAACAGATTATAAATAGATTAAAGAGAATTGAAGGACAGGTCCGCGGTATTCAAAACATGATTGAAAATGATCGTTATTGCGTAGATATTTTAGTGCAAATTTCAGCGATTAATGCAGCGATGAAAAAAGTAGGAATGGGCGTTCTCAAAAATCATACGAGTCATTGTGTTTCAGGAGCTATTAAAAATGGAAATGGTGACGAAGCAATTGAAGAATTAATGACAGTATTTGAACGTTTTTCAAAAGCGTAAAAACAAGCTAGTATTTAACTGGCTTGTTTTTTTGTTTACCCTCATATTGGATTTGGGTGTATTGTAGTGAAAAAGTGTGTGTAAAATAAACTTTTAGAAAATAATTGAAAAATCATGATACAAAACCATTGATTACCTTAGGGGGGTATGGTAAGATGTAATTGTGATTAACAAACAATGAATAAACAAGAGGAGGATTTTAAATGGAACAGTTAACATTACAAGTTGAAGGTATGTCTTGTGGACATTGTGTAAATGCTATCGAAAGCAGCGTGAAAGAGCTAAACGGTGTTGAACAAGTGAAGGTTCAATTAGCAGAAGGAACTGTTGAAGTTACTATCGACTCGTCTGCTGTAACATTAAAAGATATCGTTGCTGTAATCGAAGATCAAGGATACGATGTTCAATAATTATTTTTAGATATGGAAATAAATCGTACTTTAAATGAAGTACGATTTATTTTGCTAATAATTATACCTCATAAGGGTATATAGAGGTGAGAGACATGAATGAAAAAAAAGAGGCCAATCTTCAAATATCAGGAATGACATGTGCGGCATGTGCAAATAGAATTGAAAAAGGTCTAAAAAAAGTAGAAGGTGTTCATGAGGCAAATGTAAATTTTGCGCTTGAAAAAACAAAAATAATGTACGATCCAACTAAAACAAATCCGCAACAATTCAAAGAAAAAGTTGAATCATTAGGATATGGAATTGTAAGTGATAAAGCTGAATTTACTGTTTCAGGAATGACATGTGCAGCATGTGCAAATAGAGTTGAAAAGCGTTTAAATAAGTTAGATGGTGTGAACAAGGCGACAGTAAATTTTACTTTAGAATCAGCCACAGTAGACTTTAACCCTGATGAAGTTAATGTAAATGAAATGAAGAGCGCGATTACGAAGCTAGGATATAAATTAGAAGTGAAACCAGATGATCAAGATGCATCAACTGATCATCGATTACAAGAAATTGAAAGACAAAAGAAGAAGTTTATTATTTCGTTTATTTTATCTTTCCCATTATTATGGGCAATGGTTAGTCATTTCTCATTTACGTCATTTATTTATTTACCAGATATGTTAATGAACCCTTGGGTGCAACTAGCACTTGCAACTCCTGTTCAATTTATCATTGGTGGACAGTTTTATGTTGGGGCTTATAAAGCGTTACGCAATAAAAGTGCTAATATGGATGTTCTCGTGGCACTTGGAACGTCGGCCGCGTATTTCTATAGTGTATATTTAAGTATTCAATCTATTGGTTCTTCGGAACATATGACAGATTTATATTTTGAAACGAGTGCGGTACTTATTACATTAATTATTTTAGGTAAATTATTTGAAGCGAAAGCAAAAGGGCGCTCATCAGAAGCAATTAAAAAATTGATGGGTTTACAAGCGAAGACAGCTACAGTTGTGCGAGATGGAACAGAAATAAAAATTTTGATTGAAGAAGTAGTAGCTGGTGATATCGTCTATGTAAAGCCTGGTGAAAAAATACCAGTAGATGGTGAGATTGTAGAAGGAAAATCAGCGATTGATGAATCGATGTTAACGGGTGAAAGTATTCCTGTTGATAAGTCAATTGGGGATGTAGTAATAGGTTCGACAATAAATAAAAATGGTTTTTTAAAAGTGAAAGCAACTAAAGTAGGCAGAGATACTGCATTAGCTCAAATCATTAAAGTAGTAGAAGAGGCACAAGGTTCAAAAGCTCCTATTCAAAGGGTAGCGGATCAAATTTCAGGTATTTTTGTACCGGTTGTAGTTGTGATTGCGATTATCACATTTGCAGTATGGATGATATTTGTTACACCTGGTGATTTTGGCGGAGCACTTGAGAAAATGATAGCAGTACTTGTTATCGCTTGTCCATGTGCATTAGGTCTTGCAACGCCTACATCTATTATGGCAGGATCAGGAAGATCGGCTGAGTATGGTATTTTATTTAAAGGTGGAGAGCATTTAGAAGCAACGCACCGATTAGATACAGTTATTCTAGATAAAACAGGTACTGTGACAAACGGAAAGCCTGTGTTAACAGATATAATTGTAGCAGATGGATTCCATGAAGAAGAAATACTACGTTTAGTAGGTGCGGCAGAAAAAAATTCTGAACACCCACTTGCAGAAGCGATTGTGGAAGGAATTAGAGAAAAGAAAATTGATATTCCAAGTTCAGAAACGTTTGAAGCGATTCCTGGATTTGGTATCGAATCAGTCGTAGAAGGAAAACAATTATTAATTGGCACACGTCGATTAATGAAGAAATTCAATATTGATATTGAAGAAGTTTCAAAATCAATGGAAGAGCTAGAACGAGAAGGAAAAACAGCAATGCTTATTGCAATCGATAAAGAATATGCTGGTATAGTTGCCGTTGCAGATACTGTGAAAGATACTTCAAAAGCAGCTATCGCAAGACTGAAAAAAATGGGTCTAGACGTTGTGATGATTACAGGGGATAATACACAAACTGCTCAGGCAATTGCAAAGCAAGTTGGTATTGATCACGTAATTGCAGAAGTATTGCCAGAAGGAAAAGCAGAAGAAGTGAAAAAACTGCAAGCAAATGGTAAGAAAGTAGCGATGGTTGGAGACGGGATAAATGATGCTCCTGCTCTTGCTACAGCGAACATTGGTATGGCAATTGGAACGGGAACGGATGTAGCGATGGAAGCAGCGGATATAACGTTAATCCGCGGTGATTTAAATAGTATTGCTGATGCGATCTTTATGAGTAAAATGACGATAAGAAATATTAAACAAAATTTATTTTGGGCATTAGCTTATAACGCGTTAGGAATTCCAATTGCGGCATTAGGTTTCTTAGCCCCTTGGGTTGCTGGAGCAGCGATGGCATTTAGTTCTGTATCCGTTGTATTAAATGCATTACGATTACAAAGAGTTAAATTAAAATCTTAAAAAGCTACATTAAGTAATTGAATAGAATTAAAAAACAATACTTTGAATAAGTATTGTTTTTTTGTTCGTATAGAAATTAAAACGATATAATAAAGAAGAATTATTGAATCGTATGTAGTAGAAAAGTTAAGAGGTAGTTTGGTAAGGAGACTTATATATGTTAAAAGATATTATAATTAGAACATTTCAGAAAGAAGATTTAAAGCAAGTATTACAATTGTTCTATGAAACAGTTCATACGGTTAATGCAAAAGATTATAATGAGTTACAGCTACAGGCATGGGCACCAGATCGACTAGATAGAGAAAGCTGGTTAAAGTCTTTAGAAAAGAATATTAGTTATGTAGCGGATCATAACGGTGTGATAGTCGGATTTGGAGATTATAATGAGGATCATTACGTAGATCGTTTATTTACACATAAATATTATCAAGGGAAAAGGATAGCCTCATCGATATTACAGAAGTTAGAAAAAGAAGCAGTGAACCTAGGGCATAGGGAAATCTATACAGAAGCGAGTATTACAGCAAAACCTTTCTTTGAAAGTAAAGGTTTTATTTGCATAAAGGAACAAAAGAAACAGCATAATGGTCAGATTTTTATTAATTATGTTATGAAAAAAATATCCTTCTCATAAATGAGAAGGATATTTTTCATTATTTTACAGCTTCTTTTAGTTCTTTACCAGCTTTGAAAGCAGGTACTTTAGAAGCTGCGATTTGCATTTCTTCACCAGTTTGTGGGTTACGGCCTGTACGAGCAGCTCTTTCACGAACTTCGAATGTACCGAATCCGATAAGTTGTACTTTTTCACCAGCAGCTAAAGTGTTAGTGATTGATTCTACTACAGTTTGTACAACTACAGTAGCTTCTTTTTGAGAAATCTCAGCATTTTGTGCTACGTTTTTAATTAATTCTGTTTTGTTCATGTTTTTCACCTCATATGTAAATAATGCTATTTAAGTTGTTATTATAACGTATAAAACATTCGAGAACAAGTGTACGTACATATATTCGCAAAAAAAATGAAATTTGTAATATTTTTTAGGGCACTTTATAGACATTCCATTTAAGCGGACAGAGATTTGTTTTTCATTTCAGTCTTCTCTTGATAAGAAGGTAGTTTCTTATTATAAGATATGAAGTAAGGTAGTGCTACAAATAACATACCTCCTACTAAATTTCCAAAGAAAACAAAAATAAAGTTTGGAAAATATTCAGCCCAAGTGAAATGACCGGCAAAAATCGCGGCTGGGATGACAAACATATTGGCTACAACGTGTTGAAATCCAATCGCAACAAAAGTCATAACCGGGAACCAAATACCGATAATCTTTCCGATAAATTCTTTACTTCCCATACTGAGCCAAACAGCTAAACAAACGAGCCAATTACATCCGATTGCAGAAATAAATGCTTGCAATGGTGTATCTTGTAGTTTCGCTTGAGCGATAGAAATAGTTTTCGCTAAAAAAGCTCCTTCAGTTAAGCCAACGATATGACCGAAAAAGTAGGCTACAAATACAGCCCCTATGAAATTGCTACATGTAACAATAACTAAATTTCGTATGAAATAAAATAAAGTAATTTTCTTTTGGAGCCAGGCCATAGAAACTGTCATCATGTTACCGGTTACTAGTTCACCGCCTGCAAGAATAACGAGAATAAGACCAATAGGGAATACAGCAGCGCCTAGAAAACTAGTAAATGATCCCCAATATTTTGGCATTGTTCCAATAACATGAATATCGAGTAAATACCCTAATGCGATAAAAGCACCGCCAAATAAACCGAGAATTAGCATAGGGAGTAATGATAAATGAGCTTTTTTCCTTCCGGAATTCGCAGCAAGTTCCGTAATTTCTTCTGGTGTAAATACAGACATGAATAACCCCTCCGTAATAAAATGATGGAATGAATAGAAAAAATTCAAAAATCTACGTATTATAAAAATATGTTATGACTTCTGTATAAAATTGTCAAAGTGAATAGGGAGGGAATTACATATTAAGAACATTGTTCATGTTGTCACATTAATGTAACAATAAGGATTTAAAGTGTTTCTAGAGGTGAAAACATGCATACGAATCATGTAAAAAAAGAACGAAAAAAATCAATCATAAAGATATTTATTATTAGTTTTATAAGTATATTAATGATACCAGTAAGTTTGTATTATTATGCGACAGAAATAGAAAGAAAATTAGTAACAGTTACATGGAATGAAATAGAAGCTTCTACAATTCCTAAAGAGTTTAATAATAAAAAAATATTGCAGTTTTCAGATGTACATTTAGGACCAGAGTTTACACTGAAACAACTTGAACATTTAGTGGAGAAGATGAATGAATTACATCCAGATATAGTAGTTTTTACCGGAGATTTAATAGATAAATTTGGGTCTTATAGTGCGGAAAGAGAAGCAGCGAAGGCTATTTTGCAGAAAATTTACGCTCCCTTAGGGAAATATGCTGTGTTTGGGAATCATGATAGGGGCGGGGGCGGTAGTTTATTTTACAAAAAATATATGGAGGAAGCTGGTTTTTCTGTATTAGTAAATGAAGTGCAGAAAATTAAAGTGGAAAACGGCAAATATATTACAATATCAGGTTTGGATGATTTTCTATTAGGGAAGCCGCAAATAGATTCAACTTTAAAAAACTTGAAACAAGATGATTTCAACATGTTATTAGTACATGAGCCGGATGTTGTAACCAAAATAAATCGTTACCCAGTGGATCTTCAACTGTCAGGACATAGTCACGGAGGACAAGTCCAAATTCCTTTCGTAGGTCCATTAATTACTACCAAACTAGCTGAGAGCTATGTTGAAGGTATGTATGAAGTAGAGGGGAAGAGTAAGCTGTTATATTTATATGTAAATCGAGGTATTGGGACAACCCGAATGCCTGTTAGATTTTGGAGTGTACCAGAACTTTCAGTATTTGTATTGAAGCAAAATAGTAACTAATGTATTCAATTCCACATCATCATTCTCAATTTGATTTTGATGAACGAGATATGGTAATTTACGGTAAATAAAAACAACAATAGGTCCTATAACCTATTGTTGTTTTTTATTATTTTTGCAAGGGAAGAGTATCAAAATATGTTCTGTAATTATTAGAGAATTCAAAGTTGTTTTTTGCATCCCAATTAATAGACCAAGACATTAGGCCGCGGAATGCAGGATAGCCACTCTGGTTAGAAAGTTTATACTTTCCTCCGAACGGAACTCCTTTAATGATATAATTTAAAGCTTTTTTCATTTCAGTTGGCGAAATGTATCCACCACTTGGAGCGGCCGCTGGTGCTGCTGGAAGCCCAATCATAACTTGATCTGAGCGAAGAGCTGGGAAAATGTTATTTGGATTACCACCTACAGGAAAACCATGTAAGAGCATATCTGCCATAGCGACTTCGTAGTCTGCAGTACCTTGATTGTAGTTATTACCGTCCATTCCAACCCCGCTGCCAGCGTTGTAGTGTTGAACGTGAATGTATGTTAGTTTATCTTTCACTCCGTAAATAATTGGTAAATATGCACCCCAGATACTTCCGTATGCGCTATAACCGCCTTGAACATAAGCTGTTTCAGGAGCCATGCTTAATAGAAAATCTGGACCATAATGATCTGAGATTGTTCGAATAGCTGATATAAGATTTACGATTTGGGGAGTAGTTGGGTTTTTGAAATTAATGTCATTTCCGTTTAAGTAAATACCTGATTCAAGGTCAATATCTATTCCATCAAAACCGTATTTATCGATTAGAGATTGTATGGAATTAATAAAACGTTGCTTAGCGGCATTGTCAGGAAGTAAAACGACTCCATTTTGTCCTCCTATTGAAAGAACTACTTTCTTTCCTTTACTTTTTAAATAAGAAATATCTGATTTGAAGTCTGCATCTGTACCATACACAGGAGAAAATTCAACAGTGGAACGATCACCACCAGTTTCACCAAAAGATACATTGATTACATCCCATTTTGGTGAAACGTCTTTTAATTTAATAATGCCAGTACCGTTATCAAAGTTATGCCAGTATCCAACGAGTAATTTTGGACCTAAATTGTTTGCTGCTTGTGCTTGGAAAGGGGATAGCGGTAGAAGTATGAACATTACTAAAATACAACAAAAAAATTTGAACTTGTTTAACATATCAACACTCCTATACAAAAAGTTGTCTAGATGTATAATCTTGTTTATTTAATAATATCTGAAAATTCTCTCTTTCGTAAGAGGACTATAATTTTCTCAACAATTGTGTGTGGGAAAGTATTAAACCTAATGAAATAATTTTTGAAGGAGATTGAATTGCAATTGTTAAATTCAGAATATTTTGATATATTTTAACGTATAGAACAAAATCTTTCGCACAGTACTCTTACATAAATTTCAAAATTTAGTTTGGAAGGGGATGTACAAGAGTTGGATAAAAATCTAAAGAAAGATCTCAAAATACGCCACATTACAATGATCTCAATTGGCGGCGTAATAGGGGCTGGTTTGTTTGTTGGAAGTGGTGCCGTTGTACATTCGGCAGGACCTGGTTCTATCGTTTCATATGCATTAGCAGGACTTCTAGTCATTTTCGTCATGAGAATGCTAGGAGAAATGGCAGCTGTAAATCCGACAAGTGGTTCATTTGCAACGTATGCAAGAGAAGCAATTGGTCCATGGGCGGGTTATACAATAGGCTGGTTATACTGGTTTTTCTGGGTAATTGTTATTGCAATAGAAGCCACAGCAGGTGCTGGTATTATCCAATATTGGATTCCACAAATACCGCTATGGTTATTAAGTTTAATATTAACAATTTTATTAACGCTGACGAACGTTTTTTCGGTGAAATCATTTGGAGAGTTTGAATATTGGTTTTCTTTTATTAAAGTAATAAGTATTGTTTTGTTCCTTTGTCTAGGTCTTGCTGTTATTTTAGGATTTGTTCCAGGAACAGAAGCACCCGGCACTTCGAATTTAATTGGACAAGGTGGGTTTATGCCAAACGGTATAAGTTCGGTCTTGCTTGGAATTACTGTTGTTATATTTTCATTTATGGGATCAGAGATTGTAGCAGTAGCGGCTGGTGAATCTGCAGAACCTGTAAAAGCAGTAAAAACAGCAACAAACAGTGTGATTTGGCGTATTCTTGTATTTTTTATTGGGTCTATAGCGGTAGTTGTTACGCTACTGCCATGGAATTCAGCTAACATATTAAAAAGTCCATTTGTAGCTGTACTTGAACATATAGGAATACCAGCGGCAGCACAAATTATGAATTTTATCGTTTTAACAGCTGTACTTTCTTGCTTAAATTCAGGCTTATATACAAATTCAAGAATGCTTTTTTCAATGGCAGAAAGAGGAGATGCGCCAAAGTCATTTTTAAAATTGAACAGTAGTGGTGTTCCTGTTCGAGCGGTTTTATTTGGAACGGTCTTCGCTTATATTGGAGTTGTTTTTAGTTACATTTCTCCAGATAAAGTCTTTTTGTTTTTAGTGAATGCATCTGGCGGGATTGCGTTACTAGTTTATCTCGTTATTGCAGTTTCGCATTTAAAGATGCGTAAAAAAATGGGGAAAGTAGAACAAAAAAATTTGAAAGTGAAAATGTGGCTTTTTCCGTATGTAACGTATGTTACAATTGCTGCTATTATAGCAGTTTTAGTTGCGATGTTCGCAATTGATACTTTACGTTCACAAGCACTTTTAACAATGTTTGTTACAGTTCTTATCATACTTTCTTATTTTATTTTTAATAGAAATAAAAATAGCACAGTTTTGAATCCTAAAAGTAAGAATGAGGAATCTGTTCGATTCTAATTTTCTAATTTTCGAAGAGAGTTACACCCAGTCATTGCTATAAAAGAATCATATATAATCATAGAAACAAGTAATTACTATTGTCATAGTGGATATAAACTTTTTTCTTGACTTTTTATACGAAGGCGAGCAAAATGGTAAAAAAGGAAGGGGGGATGATGATGGAAGAGTACGTATTAGAGCTGTATAACCTGTTATATACGACAGAATGGCAAGATATTGTTTCGTTTCTAGGAATAGTATTTTGCATGAAAATTGTAATTGTATATATGGAAGAGCAAGGTATGTTCTATTCCTTCTCATCTCCGTTCGATGTGCAGCGCGAGCCGTTGCTAAACTATGCCAATGTGAATTACGAACAATTTCCTTTTGTAGTTTTCTTTATGATTCGATTTATTACAGCAATTGTAAAGAAGAAGGAAAGTGATGATGAAGAGTGCCACGCAACTTGTAAGGTAGCTAACGTTTTTTAAGCTAAATACAAGGAGGAGATTTATATGTGGTTTCGATTTCTTATGATTGGTTTCTTTTCATTAACAGCAATTTCATTAATGGGATATCAAGTGTCTGAAATTTTTCAAGCATATAGCGATACATTTTTTAACAAAAATTAATCGCGTTGCTATTTGAATAATAAAGCGATAAAATCCTTCTTAAGAAGTTTTATTAAGAAGGATTTTTTTCTTTGTTTTGTCTTGCTGTGTCAAACTATTGTCACATTTACACTGTGAATAATATGTTAAAATAGTGAGGTTACGTATACATACTTGAAGGAAGAGGGAGTGACCATTTTGGTGGATCAATCAACAAATCAGAAAAGCTATGCTCCTATTGTGATAACGCTTTCTGTAATTGTAAATGCGATTATTTTATTTTTGTTCTTTGGACCTGTTGGCTATGAAGGAGAAGTACATTTTGATGTAACGATTTTACCAATGTTAAACGCGATTTTTAATAGCTTTACGTTCGTATTTTTATTAGCAGCGTTATTCTCTATTATTAAAAAGAATGTGAAAATGCATCGTGGTTTCATCCTTGCAGCATTTACGACAACTTTACTATTTTGTGTGTCGTATTTATCGTATCATTACTTAGCACCGGCAACACATTTTGGAGGAGAAGGATTCATTAAATATGTGTATTTCATCATTTTAATTACACATATTATCCTAGCAGCAATTATCGTACCACTTGCATTGTTTGCACTTGTATTTGGTTTTACAAATCAATTAACACGTCACCGTAAAATTGTACGTTGGACAATGCCAATTTGGTTATATGTAAGTTTATCTGGTGTTATTGTGTACTTAATGATCTCACCTTATTATCAATAAAAGTCTCAGCCTTTAGGCTGGGGCTTTTTTGTTAAGCAAATCTTTTTGTGAAATGAAAAAAATATGGTATACAAAAGTATAGTTGCTTTTCAAATAGAAGGGATGGTAAAGAAATATGCAAAATTTTGTATTTCGTAATCCAACGAAACTTATTTTCGGTAAAGATCAATTAGAACAGTTAAAAACTGAAATTCCACAGTTTGGTAAGAAGGTTCTTCTCGTATATGGAGGAGGCAGTATTAAAAGAAACGGTATTTATGATAATGTGATTTCTATTTTAAAGGATATTAATGCAGAAGTATTTGAATTGACGGGTGTTGAACCGAATCCTCGTGTATCAACTGTAAAGAAAGGGATTCAAATTTGTAAAGATAATGGAGTCGAATTTATTTTAGCAGTTGGTGGAGGAAGTGTAATCGACTGTACGAAAGCGATTGCTGCTGGTAGTAAATATGATGGAGATGTATGGGATATTGTAACGAAAAAAGCATTTGCTAGTGAGGCATTACCATTTGGTACTGTACTTACTCTTGCTGCGACAGGTTCTGAAATGAATGCAGGCTCGGTAATTACAAATTGGGAAACAAATGAAAAGTATGGATGGGGAAGCCCAGTTACATTCCCGCAGTTTTCAATTTTAGATCCAGTTCATACTGCATCTGTGCCGAGAGATCAAACGATTTATGGTATGGTAGATATTATGTCACATGTATTAGAACAATATTTCCATCATGGAACGAATACAGAACTACAAGATCGTTATTGTGAATCTGTTTTAAAAACAGTAATTGAGACAGCTCCCAAGCTTTTAAGTGATTTAGAAAATTATGAGCATAGGGAAACAATTTTATATTGCGGAACGATGGCGTTAAATGGTATTTTAGCGATGGGAGTAAGAGGTGACTGGGCAACTCATAATATTGAACATGCAGTTTCTGCTGTTCATGATATACCGCATGGAGGCGGCTTAGCAATTCTATTCCCTAACTGGATGAAGCATGTCGTAGATGAAAATGTAAGTCGTTTTAAACAGTTCGCTATTCGTGTATTTGAAATAGAAACAGATGGAAAAACAGATAAAGAAGTGGCGTTAGAAGGAATTGAGGCACTGCGTCAATTTTGGACTTCGATTGAAGCGCCAGCAACATTAGCTGATTACGGTATTGGAGAAAATGAAATTGATATAATGGCTAATAAAGCGATGGCGTATGGTGAATTTGGTAACTTTAAAAAATTAAATAAAGATGATGTTCTAAGTATATATAAAGCTTCTTTATAAGTGAATTTAGAAAAGAAACCTATTTGATTGTTTGATCGAATAGGTTTCTTTTTTTGCTTTTTATAAACGTTTATGAATGTTTGTGATTATTTTTGATTGTTTATGGTTGATTTTTGTGACCGTTTTCATTATACTGTAATCAAAGAAGAGGTGAATAAAATGTTAACTCCTGAACGTCATCAAATGATATTGCAACTTGTAAAAGAACAGAAAGTTGTAAAATTACAGCAATTAGTTGAAAGAACAGAAAGCTCTGAGTCGACAATTCGCCGTGATTTAGCACAATTGGAAAAGCAAAGGTTATTAAAAAGAGTTCATGGTGGTGCCGCTGTTTTAACAGGAAAAGGGCAAGAACCAACGATGGTTGAAAAATCATCCAAAAACATTCAAATAAAACAACAAATTGCTAATTATGCGGCTAGCGTTGTTGAACAAGGTGATTGTATTTATTTAGATGCAGGGAGTACAACATTTGAAATGATTCCATTTTTAATCAATAAAGATGTTACTGTCGTTACGAATGGACTTATGCATATTGAAGCTTTAGTTGAAAATAATATTCGTGCGTATTTACTAGGCGGAATGATGAAGAGTAGGACGAAAGCTTTAATCGGTGCTATGGCACAGGAAAGTATGCAGAAGTATCGCTTTGATAAATGTTTTTTAGGTGCAAATGGTGTACATGAACAGCTTGGCTTTACAACGCCAGATCCAGAAGAAGCGCTCCTAAAACAAATGGCACTAACATTAGCAAACGAAGGATATTTCTTAATTGATGAAAGTAAGTTTTCAGAAGTTGCGTTTGCGAAAATTGCAAATGTTGAAGATGCAAATATTATTACAAACCATTTAGAAATTGATTTAGAAAAATATAAAAAACAAACCAATGTAATTGAGGCTGATAAACAATGATCTATACAGTTACTTTAAACCCATCTATTGATTATGTAGTGCAAGTTCCTTCTTTTGATTTAGGAACAATAAATCGAGCGGAGAAAGATATGAAGTTTCCTGGAGGAAAAGGAATTAATGTTTCTCGTGTTCTTCAGCGTTTAGGTGTTAAAAATATAGCACTTGGATTTACTGGTGGATTTACTGGTCAATTTATTAAAGAGGTATTACATGACGAAGGTGTAACAACAAACTTCGTCCAAGTAGATGAAGATACTCGCATTAATGTGAAAATAAAAGGGAAAGAAGAAACAGAATTAAATGGCCAAGGTCCTATTGTAACAAAAGAGCAGTTCGAACAGTTAATGAAAAAAATTGAGAGTATGCAACCTGGAGATTGTGTTGTACTCGCTGGGAGTGTACCGATCTCTATTCCAAGTACTTTTTACGAATCAATTGCTGCGTTTGGAGCTGAAAAAGGTATTCGTGTAGTAGTAGATGCAAGTGGAAGTGCACTGCAACATGTAATTAAAAATAAGCCATTTTTAATTAAGCCAAACCATCATGAACTTGGTGAGTTGTTTGGAGTGGAGCTTTCAACAGTAGAGGACGTTTTACCTTATGGAAGAAAATTAATTGAACAAGGTGTAAAACACGTTATCGTATCGATGGCTGGAGAGGGAGCTTTATTATTTACGGCAGAAGGTATATATGAAGCGACTGTTCCAAAAGGTGTTGTAATTAATTCAGTTGGGGCCGGAGATTCTCTTGTTGCAGGGTTTGTAGGCAAATATGAACAGACAAAAGATATTGAAAAGGCATTTCAATACGGCGTTGCAACAGGGAGTGCAACAGCATTTTCAGCTGATTTATGTAAGAAGGAAAAAGTAGAAGAATTATTGTCGCAAGTAATTGTAGCTAAGCGATAGGGGGAAGCAACATATGAAAATTACAGAACTATTAAAAAGGGATACAGTCATTATGGATTTGACAGCTTCAAATAAAGAAGCTGTCATAGATGAATTAGTTGAGAAATTAAACGGGGCAAATCGTTTAAATAGTAAAACGGAATTTAAAGAAGCTATTTTAAAGCGGGAGTCCCAAAGTACGACTGGAATAGGGGAAGGTATTGCAATACCTCATGCGAAGACAAAGGCTGTTAAACAACCATCGATTTGTTTTGGTAGAAGTGTAAGCGGTATCAATTATGAGTCGCTTGATGGACAACCGGCACACTTATTCTTTATGATTGCTGCAAGTGAAGGAGCGAATAATACTCATTTAGAAACGTTGTCTCGTTTATCGACATTATTAATGGATGAAGGGTTTCGCAAGCAACTATTAGAAGCGAAGGATGAAAGTGAGCTTCTTCAACTATTTGATGAAAAAGAGAATGAAAAAGAAGAAGAGATTGAAGTCGCAAAACCAGAAGGAAATGAACCGTACGTACTTGCTGTTACAGCTTGCCCAACTGGAATCGCTCACACATATATGGCGGCGGATAGCTTAAAAGCAAAAGCGACAGAGTTAGGAATAGCGATTAAAGTTGAAACGAACGGATCAACAGGTATTAAAAACGGTTTAACGAAAGAGGATATTGAACGTGCAACAGCTATTATTGTTGCGGCAGATAAACAAGTAGAAATGAATCGTTTTGCTGGTAAACATGTCATTCAAGTGCCAGTTGCTGATGGGATTAGAAAAACGGAAAATCTGCTTAAACGAGCTGTCAAACAAGATGCACCAATCTTTAAAGGTGTAAAAGAGGATGGGAAAACAGAAAGTATTGAGAGAGAAAAAGGATTAGGAATTTATAAGCATTTAATGAGCGGTGTAAGTAATATGCTTCCATTCGTTGTTGGTGGCGGGATTTTAATAGCGCTAGCATTTTCGTTTGGTGGTATAAAGGCGGAAGGTCCTTTAGCTGAATTGTTCATGTCAATTGGTGGAGGAAAAACAGGTGCATTTTTATTCCTTGTACCAATTTTAGCTGGATTTATTGCAAGCTCTATTGCTGATCGTCCTGGTTTTATGCCTGGTGTTGTAGGTGGATTTTTAGCGGCGAATGCGAATGCTGGATTTTTAGGTGGATTAATTGCTGGTTTCTTAGCTGGATATGTTGTTTTAGGGTTAAAAAGATTATTTTCAGGACTACCAGTACAATTAGAAGGAATTAAACCTGTTTTGTTATATCCAGTCTTTGGATTATTGATTACAGGAGTTGTAATGCAAAAAGTAGTAATTCCGCCTGTAGTAGCATTAAATGAAATGTTGACAGGGTGGTTAAATGGTTTAAATGGTACGAATGCTATATTACTAGGTCTTATTTTAGGTGGTATGATGGCAATTGATATGGGTGGTCCAATTAATAAAGCGGCATTTACGTTTGGTATTGCTGCAATAGAAGCACAGAATTTTGGAGTGCACTCAGCAGTTATGGCTGGTGGTATGGTACCGCCACTTGCGATTGCATTCGCAACTACATTCTTTAAATCAAAGTTTACAGAAGCGGAACGTAAATCTGGTTTAACAAATTATATTATGGGGGCATCGTTCATTACAGAAGGTGCGATTCCGTTTGCAGCTGCAGATCCGGTTCGAGTAATCGTAAGTTGTGTTGTTGGTTCAAGTATTGCAGGTGCGTTATCTATGTTATTCCAAATTACATTACCGGCACCGCATGGTGGATTATTTGTAATAGCGTTAGTAAATAAACCGTTACTATATATTTTCTCTATATTAATTGGAACAATTGTCTCGGCTATTATGCTAGGTGTTTGGAAAAAGAAAGTTCAATAACAAATAAAAAGAGAGTAGCTTTTAGTAGCTGCTCTCTTTTTATTACAAAAAAATAAGTTAACAATGGAATATTGATGTTTTTTGGTAAAAGATGTAACGAATTGTGAATTTTTTGTAACAAAAAAGTAACACTGTAATTTTTTCTGGAAAAAAGTTCTTGTGCTCGTATATGAAAAATATATGAAAACCACTGGAGATTGTATGAGAAATACATTTTATTAATATGGAAATTTATGTTACAACTCGTTAATTGTATATTACGAATGCTTTGTAATTGTGTGATTTCTAAAAATTCTAAAAATCTGTTGCTATAATGAAAATACGAAAACAAAGCAAATGGAGGCTATTCATGAAAAAATTATTAAGTATAGCAACAGCAGCAGTTTTTGGTCTTGGGATTTTTGCGGGTTCTGCTAAAGCGGAAACAATTGTAACAACAGACGTATTAAATGTTAGAGAAAACCCAAATGTAGAGTCAAAGCTTGTAGGTAAAGTGTTAAGTGGGAATACACTAGATGTTATAAATACAGAGAATGGATGGACAAAAATTAAGTTAAACGGTAAGGAAGCGTTTGTAAGTGCTGATTTTACAAAGAGCACATATTATGTAACGGCGGGCGTATTAAATGTTCGTGCTGGAGCGAATACTGATTCTGAAATTTTAGGTAAACTTAATAAAAATGATGTGATTGAAACGACGAATCAAGTTCAAAATGAATGGTTACAATTCGACTACAATGGAAAAGTCGGATATGTTCACGTGCCATTTTTAACAGGAACGGCACCTGTAATTGAAAAGAAAGAGGTTGTAGCTCAAGAAGAAGCGCCGGTTAAAAATAATACAGCAGTTAAGAATAAAGAGTCTGTTAAGAGTAACGATTCTATTAAGAATGTAGAATCAAGTAAACCTGTGGTAAAAGAAAAGCCGGTTGCAAAACCAGTTGCGAAATCTACTGAAACAAGTGCGCCTACTGGTGGTCGTGAAATTACAGTAGAAGCGACGGCATATACAGCAGATCCGAGTGAGAATGGTTCGTATGGTGGTCGTGTATTAACTGCAATGGGGCATGATTTAACAGCAAATCCAAATATGAAAGTAATTGCTGTTGATCCGAAAGTAATTCCGCTTGGATCAAAAGTATGGGTAGAAGGATATGGAGAAGCGATTGCTGGAGACACTGGTGGTGCGATTAAAGGAAATCGTATTGATGTATTAGTCGGTTCAGATGGTAGTGCTAATAGCTGGGGGCGCAAATCTGTAAAAGTGAAAGTTATACAATAGGTTATCGATATTAATATAAAAAGCGGTTGCTTGAAATTATGTAAGCAGCCGCTTTTTATGGATTATTGAAAGGGATAAATAGTTTTACCTGTAATAATTTTATATGCACTGCAAAATTGTGTTTGTATATATTCTGTATTTTTATTTTCTGGATGTGATGTTGTTTCATGGAGAGTAGAATGAAAAGCCCGTAGTAAACAATTTAGGGCGAAGTATAATTCCTCTTGTGAACAATTTTGTTCTTTTGTAGAAGTAGCTAAAATGAGGTCTTTTGTCAAAGATGAAAAATTGATGGTGGATTGTTTCATAGTTAACTCATCCTCTCGAAACTATTTTTATCATGTATATGCAGAATTGGACAAACTATGTTCTTTTTTATATGTAATTTCATGTACCGAAATGAAAGAACTTGCAATCATGACGTTAAAATTGGTAAGATTGGGTATAATCAATAGATGGAGTATATTACATAAAGAGAGTTGAATGCTATGGGAGAAGTGCAACGTGAAAAAGTTGCTGTCATCATTGGACCAACAGCTGTTGGAAAGACGAAGTTAAGTATCGATCTTGCCAAAGCGTTGAACGGTGAAATTATTAGTGGTGATTCCATGCAAATCTATCGAACGATGGATATTGGAACTGCAAAGGTAACACAAGCAGAGATGGACGGAATTCCACATTATATGGTCGATATAAAAAATCCGGAAGATTCATTTTCTGTCGCGGAATTTCAAGAACGTGTTCGCAAACATATTCGAGAAATTACAGAACGTGGTAAATTACCAATTATAGTTGGTGGGACCGGTCTTTATATACAATCTGTTTTATTCGATTATCAGTTTACAGATGATGCTGGTGATGTGATATACCGAGAGCAAATGGAAAAGTTAGCTTTAGAACGCGGTGTGGAATATGTACATAAAAAATTGCAAGAAGTAGATCCGGAAAGTGCGGAGCGTATTCATGCAAATAATGTACGACGTGTCATTCGGGCGTTAGAAATTTTCCACACGACGGGTGAAAAAATGAGTGACCAAATTGAGAAACAAGAAAAAGAGTTACTCTATGATGTTTCATTAATTGGCTTGACAATGGATCGAGAAATGCTATACGATCGCATTAACTTACGAGTGGATTTGATGATGGAACAAGGCCTATTAGAGGAAGTAGAAGGTCTGTATAATAGAGGGATACGAGATTGTCAATCTATTCAAGCGATTGGATATAAAGAAATCTATGATTATTTTGAGAATCGAGCCCCTTTAGAAGATGCGGTATCACAATTAAAGACGAATTCGCGTCGTTATGCAAAGCGTCAATTAACGTGGTTCCGTAATAAAATGGATGTCACGTGGTTTGATGTTACAGACGGTGAAAAAACGTCAGAAATTTTACGATACATAGAAGGAAAGTTACAAGTAAAGTCGAATAATAGTAAGTAGAGAAAAAGAGGAGGATTCGACATGAAGCAATCAATCAATATTCAAGATCAGTTTTTAAATCAACTCCGTAAAGAAAATACGTTTGTTACGCTGTACTTATTAAATGGTTTCCAGCTTCGTGGACTAATTAAAGGATTTGATAATTTTACAGTCCTGCTGGAAACAGAAGGTAAGCAACAGCTTATTTATAAACATGCAATTTCTACATTTGTACCACAAAAAAATGTTTCAATTGAATTAGAATAGTAATGAATTATTGTACATAACAAAAAAAGAGCGAGTTTCCTCGCTCTTTTTTTATTTGTCATAAACAATATATGATGAAATTTAAGCGATTCTAAATACAGTAAGGCGGATGTTAGTATTTCCTGTCGCAGGGATCGTAATCTCATTAAGAGTAGATTGAACAGAAATTCTTGCACCAGCTGCTAATGTTTCGATTGTAGTAAATGAAAGTGAGTCGCCTATTAAATTTGAAGAGAAATTATCAGTTGCGACTGCTCCATTAATTGAAATTCCTACTCCGAGTGGAGCGCATCCTGGCGCAGTTGTAGAAATGGATACGCTAATTACATAAATACCACCGTTAATAACAGTAACTGTATCTGTGCCGTTGAAGATAATATTGTTTACGTTAATTGCAGTACTAAAAATAAAGTTATTAAATTGCAGTACTGTTTGCTGAATATTGTTTGTTACAACAATTGTTGCTATAGGGAAGCTAGGTCCAGTTGGCCCAGTAGGTCCGGTAGGTCCACCAGAAGGTCCAGTAGGTCCAGTAACTCCTATACCAGTAGCGCCGGTAGCACCCGTTGGTCCTTGAATGCCTTGAGGTCCGGTAGCGCCTGTGTTACCTTGAACACCTTGAGGTCCAGTAGCGCCGGTAGCACCTGTGTTACCTTGAACGCCTTGAGGTCCAGTAGCGCCGGTAGCACCAGTAGCACCTGTGTTACCTTGAGCACCTTGAGGTCCAGTAGCACCCGTGTTACCTTGAACGCCTTGAGGTCCAGTGGCACCGGTAGCACCTGTGTTACCTTGAGCACCCTGAGGTCCAGTAGCACCCGTGTTACCTTGAACACCTTGAGGTCCAGTAGCACCCGTGTTACCTTGAACGCCTTGAGGTCCAGTAGCGCCGGTAGCACCCGTGTTACCTTGAGCGCCTTGAGGTCCAGTAGCGCCAGTAGCGCCCGTGTTACCTTGAACGCCCTGAGGTCCAGTAGCACCGGTAGCACCTGTGTTACCTTGAACACCTTGAGGTCCAGTAGCGCCAGTAGCGCCCGTGTTACCTTGAACGCCTTGAGGTCCAGTAGCGCCGGTAGCACCAGTAGCACCTGTGTTACCTTGAACGCCTTGAGGTCCAGTAGCGCCGGTAGCACCAGTAGCACCTGTGTTACCTTGAACACCTTGAGGTCCAGTAGCGCCGGTAGCACCAGTAGCACCTGTGTTACCTTGAGCACCCTGAGGTCCAGTAGCACCTGTGTTGCCTTGAACACCTTGAGGTCCAGTGGCACCGGTAGCGCCTGTGTTACCTTGAACACCTTGAGGTCCAGTAGCACCCGTGTTACCTTGAACGCCTTGAGGTCCAGTAGCGCCGGTAGCACCCGTGTTACCTTGAGCGCCTTGAGGTCCAGTAGCGCCGGTAGCACCAGTAGCACCTGTGTTACCTTGAGCACCCTGAGGTCCAGTAGCACCGGTAGCACCTGTGTTACCTTGAGCACCCTGAGGTCCAGTAGCGCCGGTAGCACCAGTAGCACCTGTGTTACCTTGAACGCCTTGAGGTCCAGTAGCGCCGGTAGCACCAGTAGCACCTGTGTTACCTTGAACGCCTTGAGGTCCAGTAGCACCAGTAGCACCTGTGTTACCTTGAACACCTTGAGGTCCAGTAGCGCCGGTAGCACCTGTGTTACCTTGAACGCCTTGAGGTCCAGTAGCACCGGTAGCACCTGTGTTACCTTGAGCACCCTGAGGTCCAGTAGCACCGGTAGCACCTGTGTTACCTTGAGCACCCTGAGGTCCAGTAGCGCCAGTAGCACCTGTGTTGCCTTGAACACCTTGAGGTCCAGTGGCACCGGTAGCACCTGTGTTACCTTGAACACCTTGAGGTCCAGTGGCACCCGTGTTACCTTGAGCACCTTGAGGTCCAGTAGCGCCGGTAGCACCAGTAGCACCTGTGTTACCTTGAACGCCTTGAGGTCCAGTAGCACCGGTAGCACCTGTGTTACCTTGAACGCCTTGAGGTCCAGTAGCACCTGTGTTACCTTGAGCACCCTGAGGTCCAGTGGCACCTGTGTTACCTTGAGCACCCTGAGGTCCAGTAGCACCCGTGTTACCTTGAACACCTTGAGGTCCAGTAGCACCCGTGTTACCTTGAACGCCTTGAGGTCCAGTAGCGCCGGTAGCACCAGTAGCACCTGTGTTACCTTGAACACCCTGAGGTCCAGTAGCGCCGGTAGCACCAGCAGGTCCTTGAGCACCTTGAGGTCCAGTAGCACCTGTGTTACCTTGAGGTCCCTGAGGTCCAGTAGGTCCCTGAGGCCCGCCAGAAGGTCCGGTAGGTCCGGTAACTCCTATACCAGTAGCGCCCGTGGCACCGGTAGCACCTGTGTTACCTTGAACACCTTGAGGTCCAGTAGCACCAGTAGCGCCGGTAGCACCCGTGTTACCTTGAGCACCTTGAGGTCCAGTGGCACCGGTAGCACCTGTGTTACCTTGAACACCTTGAGGTCCAGTGGCACCGGTAGCGCCAGTAGCACCCGTGTTACCTTGAGGTCCAGTAGCGCCGGTAGCGCCCGTGTTACCTCGAGGTCCAGTGGCACCGGTAGCGCCAGTAGCGCCCGTGTTACCTTGAGGTCCGGTAGCGCCAGTAGCGCCCGTGTTACCTCGAGGTCCAGTGGCACCGGTAGCGCCAGTAGCGCCCGTGTTACCTTGAGGTCCGGTAGCGCCAGTAGCGCCCGTGTTACCTCGAGGTCCAGTGGCACCGGTAACGCCAGTAGCACCCGTGTTACCTTGAGGTCCAGTGGCACCGGTAGTGCCCGTGTTACCTTGAGGTCCGGTAGCGCCAGTAGCGCCCGTGTTACCTCGAGGTCCGGTAGCACCAGTAGCGCCTGCTGGTCCAGTAGGTCCGGTAGGTCCTTGAATGAACGAAGCAGAATTAACTAGAGCAGTTTGTAATGCTGCTATTAATTTAAGAAGCTCTTGAAGTGTGCAAGGGTCAATTCGGAATAATTTTGTAATGTATAGTAAATAGTTAATGAGATTTTGAAGCTCAATAAATACAGCGCTTGCTACAAAGGTTGGATTTCTTAATATAGTTATTAAGTTTTTAATAATAGCTAACCCTTGTGCTTTCAGGGAGGAAGTAGCGTCTAGTGAACAAATAAATTTACTTAGTAGGTTCAATGTATCGATTAGATCTTCAATATTTTGGGGAGATGGATTTGCAAAAAGTGTTGGGATTATTTTTGTTAAATCAATAATAATCGCACGAAATGTTCTAAGTTGAGCTTTAGTAATTGGGATTGATGGAGTATTTGGGATTCGTCCAGCGCTACTTGGAAAGCATGGTTTGGAGAATTTGTTTTGATTGTCGTTATAACGAGACATTAAATCTCTCCTTTCTCACGAAAATGTGAACGAAACTCATCATAGTAGATGCAGAAATTAGTTAAATGGTCATAGTAAAATCGTTTGTTTAAAGAAAAAATAGAAAAAACGCCTTACAATAAGGCGTTTTTTCTATTTTCTGCGTATTGATAATATCGCTTTAATGAAATTTTTGATTTGAATCCAGCGAGCTTTATAATTTCTGATTCAGGAGTTTCTTTTTTTATTAAGTTTAAAATATAGGTGTTACGAAAATGTTGTCCTGAAATTCCTTTACGTAAATTGGCTCTAGCCACTTCGAGGCGAATCATTTTTTGTATAGCAATTTCCGTTAATGCCTTTGGTGCATCATTTTCATATACCCACCTGTATGTTCCGCGGTTAAAATCAAATGCGACAAACAATGAATCATCACTATGATACTTAGGACGAACTGGTTCTGGGATACTTTTGTAATAATTATATAGTTGTTTTTTGTCTTCTTTTGCTAATGTAATTGTTCTTTCTACACCTGCGGTTGCTGGGATTGACAATGTGTTAGTTTCAAAGTGAACGTGATGCATTGTTAATGCTGTAAGTTCCTGTAAGGATAAACCGTAGTCGATCAATAGATTTAAAATAGCAATATTGCGATCCATTAATAAAGGGCGCACAGGAAGTTGTTTTTCTGAAAGTCCTTCTAATGAAGTGACTATATACTTTAATCTTTTTTCTTCATCAGGTGAAATGAAATCTTCGTTACGAAGTGTACGGTCTGGTTGAATAGATATTTCCATATTCTTCAATGGATTGGGAATGTTTAGAAAGTGATGCATTCTATTTAATACAGTAAATACACGATGCATCGTTTTTTCTGAGTAATGTCGATTCGTTTTTAAATCGGAAAAGTAATCTTCGTAGTCTTTTGTACAAAGTGTAGCCCATATATTACTGGAAGGGAGCTTTTTGTTTTTTTCTAACCAATGTCCGAAGTCTTCAACGTCATAAACATAACGTTTAATAGTTGAGGGTTTTCGGCCTTTATTCAATAAAAAAATAGAAAAGGCTTGTATTGTATCATGGAATTCCGTTGTCTCCATAGTCCCACCACCTTAATTATTTCTTATATTATAGCAAACTTTTCTGAAAATAGGCATTTACAAGGGGGACAGGAATAATAATATTTGGTGAGTGGATAAAGTGAAACTATAATCAGTGGGGATTTTGTTCATCCTCTGCGATTATTAGTTGAACCAATCGGGCATTTACGGGCGGTTATCTCCCGCTTAAATACCAAACGTTTGCTGAATGTCGAGGTGGGAGTCTTACTGCTCGCAAATAGCGGGATAAAATGAGGTGATTGTATGGAACAATCGATGCGAAAGAAAAACAACAATCAAATTAATATTGTGTTAAACCATCGAAAGAAAATTTCTTTGCCAGCCGCAGAAAATAAAACGGTAATTTCAAATGAAACTACAATTAAACATGAAATGCTGCAGAGAATTGAAGAAGAGATGGGGAAGCTTGTTGGGATGGATGATATAAAAAAGATAATAAAAGAAATATATGCTTGGATTTATGTGAATAAAAAAAGACAAGAGAAGGGATTGAAGTCTGAGAAGCAAGTGCTTCATATGCTGTTTAAAGGGAATCCGGGTACAGGGAAGACGACTGTTGCTAGAATGATAGGAAAATTGCTGTTTGAGATGAATATTCTATCGAAAGGCCACTTGGTTGAAGCTGAACGTGCTGATCTTGTAGGAGAGTACATCGGCCATACAGCTCAAAAAACAAGAGACTTAATAAAAAAAGCAATGGGAGGTATTTTGTTTATTGATGAGGCGTATTCTTTAGCTCGAGGAGGAGAGAAGGACTTTGGAAAAGAAGCAATTGATACGCTTGTAAAACATATGGAAGATAAACAACATGGTTTTGTATTGATTTTAGCTGGATATTCAAGAGAGATGAATCACTTTCTTTCATTAAATCCAGGGCTGCAATCTCGTTTTCCATTTATTATTGAATTTGCGGATTACTCGGTAAATCAGCTATTGGAAATTGGAAAGAGAATGTATGAAGATCGTGAATATCAGTTATCAAAAGAAGCTGAATGGAAATTTAGGGATCATTTACATGCGGTGAAGTATTCGTCGCAAATTACATCGTTTAGTAATGGGCGGTATGTACGGAATATTGTTGAAAAATCAATTCGTACACAGGCGATGCGGTTGTTGCAAGAAGATACGTATGATAAAAATGATTTAATTGGAATATCGAGTATGGATTTGATGCTCGAAGAGGAGACGCACAGTACATAAACTGTGCGTCTATTTTTGTGTATAAGTTCGTTTACTCTTTTTTTGCTTTTTCTTGGTGCGCTTTATGGAAGCGTTCCATTTTAGCGCTCTTTTCGTGTGCTGAATTAGGGTCGTGTCCAAATTGGTTTACTGAACTTTTTTGAGCTCCTTTATTAACGTGGTTTGTCATTTGTATTCACCTCACTTTAAAAATTAGTATAAACATTATATAAAGAAAAAATCGTTAGAAAAGAAAAACCTCTTTACGATATGTAAAGAGGTTAGATTGCTATTTATGCATTGAACGTTCTTTCGTTTCGATACGTCTGTGCGGTAAATGCCATTTGTAATGAATAGAAACCATGCGGAAGCAAACAATTAAAATGAATAAAATGTAAAGGGCCCAATCGCTAACAATAATTTGAGCGCCAATTAAGAAACCTGCTAAAATTGTCCAAAAGGCATATACTTCAGCTCGAAGAACGAGAGGTTTTCTGCGGGCTAAAAGGTCGCGAATGATACCGCCGCCGATACCAGTTAAAACAGCTGCCACGATTGTGGCGCTAATTGGTAAATTTAATTTTTGAGCATATAATGCTCCTTGTACAGCAAATGCTGATAAGCCGATAGCGTCAGTGATATTTTCCCACTTTTTCCAATGTCTAATTAACTTATTTGGAAAAAGAAAAATAATAGTCATTGATAAAAGTGCGATTTGGAATAACATGTCTTGTTGCCAAAACGCGACAATCGGATAACCGATTAATAAATTACGAAGGGCACCTCCCCCAAATGCGGTTGCCATTCCTAAAATATACACCCCGAAAATATCATAATCCTCTTCCATTGCAACAATGGCTCCGCTTAGTGCGAAAGCGATTGTGCCTATGATGCTAAAAATCTCCCATGCCATGAATTTTCTCCCCCGCTAACTAGATGAAATGTGCTTCCTCTGCTATTATATTAGAAGGTTTAAATTTCGAAAAGGATGAGTGAACATATTTGATGGAAGAAAAAGAAAAAGTCATATTAGTAGGCTGTCAATTGCCGCAAGATGATGATGAAAAATTTATGCATTCCATGAAAGAGCTTGCATCACTAGCTAAGACTGCGAGAGCGGAAGTGTTAGTTTCAACAACGCAAAAACGACCGAAGTTTCATCCGGCTACTTACATAGGTAAAGGGAAATTAGAAGAGCTTACAATGCTAACTGAAGAATTAGAGCCGGATGTTATTATATTTAATAATGAATTAACGCCGAGTCAAATTCGGAATTTATCCTCAGTATTAGATGCGAGAGTAATTGATCGAACGCAACTAATACTAGATATTTTTGCGCAACGTGCGAAGTCGAGGGAAGGTAAGCTTCAAGTAGAATTAGCTCAGTTGCAATATACAATGCCACGTCTTATGGGGCAAGGGTTGTCCTTATCACGTCTTGGTGGTGGTATTGGAACGAGAGGACCGGGTGAGACGAAACTTGAGACGGATCGTCGTCATATTCGATCGCGTATTGATGAAATAAAGAAACAACTTGCAGTTGTTGTGGAACACCGAAAAAGATATCGTGAGAGAAGAAAAGACAATAAAGTATTTCAAATTTCATTAATAGGCTATACAAATGCAGGGAAATCGACACTGTTTAATAGATTAACGGAAGCTAATACGTTTGAAGAAAACCTTCTGTTTGCAACACTAGACCCAACGACGAGGAAGATGCCCTTACCTTCTGGTTATACAGTATTACTAACTGATACTGTTGGTTTTATACAAGATTTACCCACTTCATTAATTGCTGCTTTTCGTTCAACACTGGAAGAAGCGGGGGAAGCAGATGTTATTTTACATGTAGTTGATTCTGCGGATCCTAACTACATAGGGCATGAAAAAACAGTAAAACGATTATTATCAGAACTTGAAATTAATCATATTCCTATTATTACGTTATATAATAAAAAAGATGAATTACATCAAAACTTTATTCCGTTTCCGAAAAGTGATTTCTTAATGACTAGCGCTTTTGAAGAAAGTGATGTATTGCGTATAAAAGAAGCGATAGAAATGAAAATGAAGAAAGAAATGGATCGTTATCGAGTAGAAATCCCTCCGAGTGAAGGTAAGTTATTAACGCTTTTAAAGACGGAAACGCTATTAGCAAAGATGGAGTTTCTGGAAGATAAATTTGTATATGATTGTGCAGGGTATATTTTTACTCATTCATCGCTTAATGTGCAATTAAAGAGATTTTTAGTGGAAGAAGGAGAAAATAAAAATGTTTGATCGTTTGAAAAATGGAGAAAAAATTGCTCCAATCGTAAAAGAAGTAGAGAGTCAGATTACAGAAGTACATAAACGTGCGGATGAAGTAATTGAAAGTAATCAGTTTCGTGTATTAGAAAGTTTTCGTAAACATAAAATTAGTGACTCGCATTTTATCCCGACGACAGGTTATGGTTATGATGATATTGGCCGTGATACGTTAGAAAAAGTGTATGCTGATGTATTTGGGGCGGAAGCTGGACTTGTTCGTCCGCAAATTATTTCAGGTACTCACGCTATTTCTACAGCGTTATTCGGTATTTTACGTCCAGGAGATGAGTTATTGTACATTACTGGGAAACCGTATGATACGTTAGAGGAAATCGTTGGTGTGCGTGGGAAAGGTGTAGGTTCATTTAAAGAATATAATATTGGTTACAATGCAGTTCCGCTAACTGAAGGTGGGCTTGTTGATTTTGAAGCTGTTGCAGCAGCGATTCATAGTAATACGAAAATGATCGGTATTCAGCGCTCGAAAGGTTATGCTACTCGTCCATCGTTTACTATTTCTCAAATTAAAGAGATGATCGCGTTTGTTAAAGAAATTAAACCTGATGTTGTTGTGTTTGTAGATAATTGTTATGGGGAGTTTATTGAAGAGCAAGAGCCGTGTCATGTTGGTGCAGATTTAATGGCGGGTTCGCTTATTAAAAACCCAGGCGGGGGAATTGTAAAAACTGGTGGTTACATTGTCGGTAAAGAACAGTATGTTGAAGCGTGTGCATATCGTTTAACATCTCCGGGAATTGGTGCGGAAGCTGGAGCGTCTTTATACAGTCTGCAAGAAATGTATCAAGGGTTCTTCTTAGCGCCACATGTTGCAGGACAAGCGCTGAAAGGTGCAATTTTTACAGCTGCGTTTTTAGAAAAGTTAGGAATGAACACGTCACCAGCGTGGAATGCACCAAGAACAGACTTAATTCAATCTGTTCAATTTGATGATAAAGACCGTATGGTTGCCTTCTGTCAAGCGATTCAATATGCATCTCCAATTAATTCGCATTTTACTCCGTATGCAAACTATATGCCAGGTTATGAAGATGATGTAATTATGGCGGCGGGAACATTTATTCAAGGTGCAAGTATTGAATTATCTGCTGATGGTCCGATTAGACCACCGTATGTTGCATATGTGCAAGGTGGATTAACGTATTCGCATGTTAAAATTGCGATTTGTTCTGCGATTGATGAATTGATTGAAAAGAATTTATTAACAATTTCTTAAAGGGGAGCTGTCGATATCGGCAGCTTTTTTCGTATAAAAGTAACGATTTATGCGATTAGAAAAAAGAATGAAAAAATTTATAAAAAAATCATGTAAGAAAAGCTAACATCTATTGACACTAAACATAACATGTTATAAAATGAGAAGCAGTTAAGGCGAAGGAGGAACTGAAAAATGAAAGAAGATAGACGTTCTGCCCCGCTGTTTCCAATTGGTATTGTTATGGATTTAACACAATTGTCTGCACGTCAAATTCGCTACTATGAAGAGCATAATCTTGTTTCTCCAACCCGTACAAAGGGGAATCGTAGATTATTTTCATTTAACGATGTAGATAAGTTGTTAGAGATTAAAGATTTGTTAGATCAAGGCTTGAATATGGCTGGTATTAAGCAAGTGTTACTAATGAAAGAAAATCAAACAGAAGCAGTGAAAGTAAAAGAAGAAACGAAAGAAATTTCAAAAACTGAGCTTCGCAAAATACTTCGAGATGAACTACAACATACAGGTAGATTCAATCGAACTTCATTGCGACAAGGTGACATTTCAAGATTTTTTCACTAAAGATAACTGATTCTGAAGGCGATTAGAGGGACTAAGGAGGAATTTATAATGTCTAGATACACAAAAGAAGATATTTTCCGTTTGGCGAAAGAAGAGAATGTAAAGTATATCCGTTTACAATTTACGGACCTTTTAGGGGTAATTAAAAACGTAGAGATTCCAGTGAGACAATTAACGAAAGCTCTTGATAACAAAATGATGTTTGATGGATCTTCGATTGAAGGTTTCGTACGTATTGAAGAATCTGATATGTATTTATATCCTGATTTAGACACTTGGGTAATTTTCCCTTGGACAGCTGAAAAAGGTAAAGTAGCTCGACTAATCTGTGATATTTACAATGCAGATGGCACTCCATTTGATGGAGACCCACGTAACAATTTAAAACGTGTGTTAAAAGAAATGGAAGCTTTAGGGTTTTCAGACTTCAATCTTGGACCAGAGCCAGAATTCTTCCTATTTAAGGTTGATGAAAAAGGAAATCCAACATTAGAACTAAACGATAACGGTGGATACTTCGACCTTGCGCCGATGGATCTAGGGGAAAACTGTCGTCGTGATATCGTTCTTGAACTTGAAGAAATGGGATTTGAAATTGAAGCATCTCACCATGAGGTTGCTCCAGGGCAGCACGAAATTGACTTTAAATATGCAAATGCAATTCGCTCATGTGATGACATTCAAACATTCAAACTTGTTGTAAAAACAATTGCTCGTAAACATGGTTTACACGCAACGTTTATGCCAAAACCACTATACGGTGTGAACGGTTCAGGTATGCACTGTAACTTATCATTATTTAAAAATGGTGAGAACGTATTCTTTGATGCAAACGGTGACTTACAATTAAGTGATGATGCTCGTCACTTCATCGCAGGTATTTTAAAACATGCACCAGCATTTACAGCGATAGCAAATCCAACTGTAAACTCATATAAACGTCTAGTACCTGGATATGAAGCGCCTTGTTACGTAGCATGGTCTGCACAAAACCGTAGCCCGTTAGTACGTATCCCTGCATCTCGTGGTATTAGTACACGCGTAGAAGTACGTAGTGTTGACCCAGCTGCAAATCCATATTTAGTAATGGCTACATTATTAGCTGCAGGTCTTGATGGAATTAAAAACAAATTAACTCCACCAGCTGCAGTAGACCGTAACATCTATGTAATGACAAAAGAAGAGCGCGAAGAAGCAGGTATCGTTGACTTACCAGCAACATTAGCGCAAGCATTAGTTACATTACAATCTAATGAAGTAGTATGCGGTGCACTAGGAGAACACTTACTTGAGCACTTCATCGAAGCGAAAGAGATTGAGTGGGATATCTTTAGAACACAAGTTCACCAATGGGAACGCGATCAATATATGTCTCTTTACTAAGAGGCTTGAACCCTTGATACAACTCGTATCAAGGGTTTTTTAATTCCCTATTATTACAATTTTATATGGTTGCAAAATGAAAAACAGCCACATAAAAGCCTTGATACTACGGTATCAGGGCTTTTTTAGTGAAGTTATTGGATATGTTAACTACTAGATAATGGATTGTTTTTGGTTATTTTGAATCATGTTACTAAGAAAATCTTTTCAAAAGAATTGATCTTATCTTTTTTAATCACTTGTGCTAAAACTTAATAATTCTTTACTGCCTTGTACAACGCGAGCGATGATTTTTATGTCCTCATCTGCAAGGCTATAAGTTTGTGGCTTGTGAATCAGATTATTACTCAATGATATTAACGTAATGATGCTCAGTTATAACACAGTCTTATTCAGAATTTCGTTAGTTCATTTTCTAAATTTAGGGAATAAATATAGCTTAGTACCTTGCAATAAATAATACTAAGTGGTATATTATGGATAAAACAGGTACCGTGTATTGAACAGTACTAAGATAGGAAAGGAGGATAACACTTGAACGTTCAGTTTAAAAAAGGTGTGCTTGAACTTTGTGTATTAGCACTTGTAAAACGTAAAGATAGTTACGGTTATGAACTTGTTCAGCAAATTTCTAATAAATTTTTAATATCGGAAGGGTCAGTATATCCTTTGTTACGTCGTTTGACGAAAGAAGGGTATTTTCAAACGTATTTAAAGGAATCTACAGAAGGGCCACCTCGTAAATATTATCAATTAACAGAGCAAGGGGAGACGCAATTTCATTTGTTGGTAACAGAATGGCGTGATTTTGCGAAAGGGGTACAAGAAATTATTGAAGGGGTGGAATGGGATGAGTAAAGAAGGGTTTCTTAAAGAATTATCAAGTTATCTTAGAAAGTTACCAGAGGAAGAGAGGCAAGATATTTTATTGGATTATGAAGAGCACTTTCAGTTTGGACTAGAAGAGGGGAAAACTGAATCAGAAATAATTCAGGGCCTTGGTTCTCCGAAAGTAATCGCAAAAGAGTTACTTGCGATGTATCGCTTCGATGAAATGAAAAAAAATCCATCGACTTCAAATGTGACAAGAGCTGTTATGGCAGCGATTGGACTTAGTTTGTTTAATTTTATTATTGTGTTAGGCCCGTTAGTCGCAATTGTTGCTTTTATATTTTCTTTTTGGATTGGTGGTATTGCTAGTGTAGTAACACCATTTTTCGTTATTGGAAAAGTATTTATGGGTACTTTTATATGGTTGGATCTTTTCGTTAGTATAACGTTTGTTGGAGTAGGTTTATTGTTGTGTATTATCGCTTTTTATAGTACAAAGTGGTTTAAGAGATTGTGTGTACGATATGTAATATGGAACTTCAAAATGATAAAAGGAGAGTAAATGATGAAAAAACTATTTTTAATCGCTATCGCTTGTATCATTATTGGAGTAATAGGAATTTCCCAAACATATGAAAAAGCAGTACAAACTGCTGAAAAAGGCGATAAAGAAGATGTAATTAAAAACGAAACATTAAAAAATATAGAAGTTAAGTTAGATGCCGGAGATATTGTTATCCAAAAATCTCCTGATTCTTCTTTTTATGTAAAGCAATCAGGAGATGTACGTAAACAAGAGATTCGTATTGCAGAAGATGGTGACACATTAAAAATTATTGGGGAAAGAGAAAAAGGTGCTTCATTTGATTTTTCTTTTTATGATTTTAGGTTTCAAACGTCTAAATTGACTCTCCTTGTGCCCGAACGCTCTTATCAAGATGTAAAAGTAAATTCATCTGCTGGACAAATCGAAATGAGTGATGTGAAAAGTGATAGCGTAAGTGTTAGAACACTTGCTGGAGAAGTAGAGTTGAAACAAGTAACGGCTAAGAATGTGGAGGGATCGACAAAAGCTGGTGAGGTGAACTTTAAGAAGGTATTAGGGAAAGTGACCGCAAAAACAACAAGTGGGGAAATAAATATTCAAGATCATGATTCCAAGTATAATCTAGAAGCAAGTTCAACTGCGGGAGATATAGATATTACTTTATCGGAAAAACCACAAGATGCGGTAATTACTGGGCAAAGTGCTGCCGGAGATGTAACAATTTTTAATGAAGAAAATAATAACGTAACAATTGGCAATGGTAGTAAAAAGATTAGCGGTAAAACGGCTGCGGGAGATGTGACGATTGAAACTCGTTAATAAGAAATAGAATGTATGGAAATCTATCAAAATACAAAAAAGAAGATAATTACCGTATATAAATAAGGTAATTATCTTCTTTTTATTATTTTTAATGTAAATCACGATATACGCCAATTACTTTCCCGATAACTGACACTTGTTTTAAAATGATAGGTTCTAATGAAGAGTTTTCTGGTTGTAGACGGAAATGGTCTTTTTCTTTATAGAAACGTTTAACAGTTGCTTCGTTATCTTCTGTTAAAGCGACTACAATTTCACCATTATATGCAGACTGTTGTTGGCGAACAACAACTAAATCTCCATCGAAAATACCAGCTTCAATCATACTATCTCCAGAAATACGTAACATGAACACTTGGTCTGCTCCAGCAACAATACTAGCTGGAAGTGGGAAATGTTCCTCTACGCTTTCGACCGCTGTAATTGGTAAACCGGCAGTAACTTTTCCGACAATTGGAACTTGAATAACAGATTGTGTTTCCGTATCCATTCGGTCTTCACCTAAAATTTCAATGGCACGTGGTTTTGTTGGATCGCGTCGAATGTATCCTTTTTCTTCTAATCGTGATAAATGTCCGTGCACTGTAGAACTAGAAGCGAGGCCGACTGCTTGACCAATTTCACGTACGGAAGGTGGATATCCTTTTTCTTGTACTTTTAGCTTAATAAAGTCGAGAATGTCTTGCTGGCGTTTCGTTAACTTTTCCATGTTTTCTAACACCTCGTTTTCTTTCATTTTTCTTATTAATAAGTATAACATGTGAAAAAACATTCTACAAACATAAGTTCGAACAAATGGCGGATTTATGTTACACTATAGGGAAATAATAGGGAGAAAGAGGGGTTCAAAATGAATGCAATTATTTATGCACGTGTGAGTACAACGAAAGAAGCGCAAGAAACATCATTATTACGTCAAAAAGATGAATTATTGCATTTAGCTGAGCGCTATCAAATGAATGTTACTAAGGTGATTGAAGAGCAGGCTAGTGGATATACAATTGAACGTGACGGTATATTAGAGGTGCTGGATACAATTCGAGACGAACAAATTGATGTGTTACTTATACAAGATGAAACGCGCCTTGGTAGAGGAAATGCGAAGATCGCATTAATGCATTGTTTACATAAAGAAGGCATAAAAGTATATACGCATACACATAATGGTGAATTACAATTGTCGGATTCTGATTCGATGGTATTAGATATTATTGGTATTGTTGAAGAATATCAAAGAAAGATTCATAATTTGAAAATTAAACGAGGTATGCAACGTGCAGTAGAAAAAGGTTATCGTCCAGAAAATAATTTAAAAAATCGTCATTTAAGTGTAGGAAGAGAGAAAAAAGAAGTGCCAATTGAGGAAATTGTACGTTTGCGAAAAAGTGAACTCACGTTTGAAGAAATTGCAGCAACATTACGTGGATTTGGTCATAATGTTTCAAAGGCGACTGTACATCGTAGATATGTAGAGTATACGAAGCAATTGCTTGATAAAGAAGAGTAACTATTGTATGATAATAATCAGTTTTGATTAGAAGGGGGATTCGAGATGATTAATCACGAACTCGTTGAACGCATTAACTTCTTAGCGAAAAAAGCAAAAGCTGAAGGTTTAACTGAAGAAGAGCAACGTGAGCGTCAATCGCTACGTGAACAATATTTAAAAGGATTTCGTCAAAATATGTTAAACGAACTTAAAGGAATTAAAGTTGTTAACGAAGAAGGTACAGATGTCACACCGACGAAATTAAAAGCTTTAAAAAAGCAAGATAATGCAAAATTAAATTAAAAGATGGGCGAAGCCCATCTTTTTTTATTTGTAAAAATCGTTATTTAATAACTTTCCAGTTGTTATTAACTGTTGCTTCTATCGTTTTATGTTCCAATATATAATTAGCGATAAGTTCAGACATATCTGTGGGTATATCTTTTACTACCGGTTTGTTTTGAAACATAAAGAAATTTCCCCCGCCACTTGCACGATAATTATTCATTACAACTTCATATTCTTCATTCATATTAAGAGGAGCACTGTTATGCTGTAAAGATTCTACTCTTTCACCAATTGGTTTTGAAATGTTTAATACATATGAAATCCCTTCCCACATATCATAATTATAATGTTGTGGTTTTGGTTCTATGTAGGTAGGACTTACGATGATGGATCCATCTGTTTTTAATGTGAAATAAGAAGCAGAGAGTTCAAGAGCGGCTTTTATATCAGCTCCAGTTATTCTAATTACTTTTAATGTGTTTGGATAAATATAATTAGAAACGATGTCACGCATTGTTACATGTTCCGGGAAACCTGGAGATGTATTATGGAACAAACTTGTACAAGAAATTGATACCTTAGCTATATCCATCTGTATTTTATTTATGAATTCGATAAAAGGATGATCGTGCAAACGAGTTTGCATAGCATCTGAAATTTGCATGTCCCCCTGAATGATTCCAATAGGTTGATCAAGCCACTTTTGTGTTTTCTCTTCGTAATCGGCTACCAATGAAAGTACATCTTGGTCCGCTTCAATTCCTTGTACAGATAATAATTCAGAAGAGCTCTCTTTTTTTACCCATTTACGTTTCGCTTTTTCGAATGTTACTTTTACTTTGCCGACTGAGTGTCCATTGCATCCGGTCTGTAAAATTGTTACACCGTTAGCCATTGTGTGAGAAATTTCTCGGTGTTGATGACCTGTTAGTAAAAGATCTATGCCTTCAATTTCATGGCACATTGCATATCCTTGGTTTTCACCTGTTAACACTTCAGTAGGTTCCCCGGTTTGTAAATCTTTTTCAAATCCACCGTGATAGGCTACGACTAATAAATCGGGTTTCTCATGTTCGCGAATATAAGAAACCCATTTTTTTGTAGTCTTTAATGCATCTTCAAATAGTAAATCTTTAATGTGATGGGCCTGTTCCCAATTTGGGATGTAATGTGTTGTTACCCCTAAAATAGCGATTTTTATATTGGATTCAATCTGTTTGATTAAATAAGGTTTTCCGAAATAAGGTTTGTTTATGTTTTTATCTAATATGTTTGCTGATAGGTACGGGAAGTTCGCAGTAGTCACAGCATTATTTAATATATTCATCCCGTAATTAAATTCATGATTGCCGATAATTGCAGCGTCATATTGTAAGTAATTCGCTAATAAGGACATTGGATTTTTTTTGTTTTTTTCGTATGTAACGTAATGATAAGTAAATGGTGTTCCTTGAATAAAGTCGCCATTATCAATTAAAAGAACGTTTGTATTTTGGGAACGTTCTTTTTTTATAAGAGTAGAAATTTTAGCTAAACCAAGTTCTGCTGGGGAGTTATCTTGGTAGTGAATAGGATAAACAGTGCCATGTATATCGCTTGTTAATAAGATGTTTAAAGTTACAGTTTGATTTTGTTCCAATATGACTCACCTTTTCTATTGTTATCTTCCAATTAATCATATCAAATATGTGAAGTGAATTTTGATGTGAATGTATAGAATGTGTAAAGATTCTGTAAATAACCAATTGTGTATCAAAATATGTGATATATTTCTTCATGTTTACGGAAGGTTATTTTATAACAAGAAAAATGGAGGCATTAATATGTTGAAAAAAGTTTTTGCAATGAGTACAACAGTTGTACTAGCGGCCGGATTATTAAGTGGCTGCGGGACGAAAGAGTCCAGTGCAAGTAAAAATGAAGATACGAAAAAAGGTTATGTACCAAAGACCTTAAATGTTCAATTTGTTCCTTCTCAAAATGCGGATACGTTAGAGGCAAAGGCAAAACCATTGGAAAAGCTATTAAGCGATAAATTAAATATTCCGGTAAAAGTTAGTATTTCAACGAACTACAATACAATTGTAGAAGCGATGGCATCTAAACAAGTAGATGTAGGATTTTTACCGCCAACAGCGTACGTATTAGCACATGAAAAGAAGGCTGCAAATGTAATTTTACAAGCACAACGTTTTGGAGTAGAGGATGAAACAGGAGCTCCTACAAAAGATTTAGTAGATTATTATAAATCTGAGTTTGTTGTTAAAAAAGACTCTAATATAAATAGTGTAAAAGATTTAAAAGGTAAAAAGATTGGTTATCAAGACGTAACATCATCAGCAGGGTATGTATGGCCTGCAGCTGTTCTATTAAAAGAGGGAATTGATCCGTTAAAAGATGTGAAACCTGTTACATTAAAAGGTCACGATCAGTCGCTTATTGCTCTTTTAAATGGTGACGTAGATGCAGCTGTTGTATTCCAAGATGCTCGTAATATTGTAAAAAAAGATTATCCGAATATATTCGAGCAAACGAAAATAGTGAAATTTACGGAGAAAATTCCAAACGATACGATTTCGGTACGTTCTGATTTAGATGAAGAGTGGAGCAAGAAATTACAGGATGCTTTCATTGAAATTGGAAAAAATGAGGAAGGCCGTAAAATCATTAAAGAAGTATATTCTCATGAAGGATATATTAAATCTGATGATAGTAAATTTGATATTGTTCGTGAATATGGAAAGACAGTGAAGACGCAATAATACATAGTGAAATGGCGGCTAGCCGGAAGGTGTGAGATTTCAGTTAGTTTGCCGTTTTTTAGTTATTGATAATACATTGAAAGTAGGTAAGATGTGTGATAGAGTTTCGAAATGTTTCCAAAATGTATCCGAATGGCACAAAGGGATTGAATAATATAAATTTAAAGATTCAAAAAGGTGAGTTTATTGTAATGGTCGGATTATCCGGAGCTGGAAAATCTACACTTCTCAGATCCGTAAATCGTCTTCATGAGATTACCGAAGGAGAAATCATTATTGAAGGTGAGTCTATTACTTCTGCGAAAGGAAAAGGATTAAGGCGTATGCGCCGGGATATCGGTATGATCTTCCAAAGTTTTAACCTTGTAAAGCGATCAACAGTATTAAAAAATGTATTAGCTGGTCGTGTTGGATATCATTCCACATTACGTACAACGTTAGGTTTGTTTCCGAAAGAAGATGTGGAGCTCGCATTTCAAGCATTAAAAAGAGTGAATATTTTAGAAAAAGCATATGCGCGTGCTGATGAATTATCAGGAGGACAACAGCAACGTGTATCGATAGCTAGAGCATTGGCGCAAGAAGCAAAAATCATATTGGCAGATGAGCCTGTTGCATCGTTAGATCCACTTACGACAAAGCAAGTGCTAGATGATTTGAAAAAAATTAATGAAGATTTTGGAATCACGACAATTGTAAATTTACATTCTATTGATTTGGCTAGACAATATGCGACACGCATTATCGGATTACATGCAGGAGAAATTGTTTTTGACGGTTTAGTAGAAGAAGCAACGGATGAAAAATTTGCTGAAATTTATGGGGACGTTGCTCAGAAAAGCGAATTATTAGAGGTGGCAGTAAAATGAATGACGTGACGATATATTCAAATGAAATACCGAAGCCGCCGAGTAAATTGAAACATATGTTAACGTTTATTTTAGTTATTTTAATGCTGTGGAGTAGTAGTGTACAAGTAGATGCATCATTTTCAAAACTGGTAGACGGTTTTCCAAATATGGTAGATCTATTGAAAGAAATGGTGCCACCTGATTGGAGTTATTTTCAAGTTATTACAACAGCGATGTTAGATACAATACGTATGGCGATTATTGGGACGACCTTAGGAGCGATTTTAGCTATTCCACTTGCATTGTTTGCAGCAAGTAATGTGTTTACTAACACATTTTTATACAGTCTAGCTCGAATGATTTTAAATTTTATACGAACAATACCAGATTTATTATTGGCGGCTATTTTCGTAGCGATTTTTGGAATTGGGCCACTTCCAGGTATTTTGGCTCTTACTTTTTTTTCAATTGGACTTGTAGCGAAATTGTTGTATGAATCAATTGAATCAATTGACCCTGGCCCACTAGAAGCGATGACAGCTGTAGGGGCTACTAAGGTACAATGGATTGTTTATGGAGTCATTCCACAAGTAAAAGCACACTTTGTTTCCTATGTACTATATACATTTGAGGTGAATGTACGTGCAGCGGCTGTCCTAGGTTTAGTAGGAGCAGGTGGTATTGGACTATATTATGATCGTACACTTGGATTTTTACAATATCAACAAACTGCTTCTATAATTATCTATACCCTTATTGTTGTTTTGTTAATTGACTACATTAGTACATTGTTGCGGGAGAAACTATAATGAATAGAACGACGATGATTGTGCCAAAACCGAAGAAACCGAGTATATATCGCTGGATTATTTTAATAGCACTTACAGTTGTATATGTATGGGCCTTTTCAGGAGTACCATTAGAAGGGATAAAGGACACAGCAGGTGAAATCACGAAAGCAATTATGACAGGGATATTAAATCCAGACTGGTCGTATGTATCTTTGCCAGATGGTGAAGATTTATTACATGGATTAATTGATACGTTGGCAATTGCGATATTAGGTACATTTATTTCTGCATTTTTATCTGTTCCGTTTGCCTTTTGGGCGGCAACGAATATGAGTAGTGGAAAATTAACTTCAGGATCTGGGAAATTTGTACTTAGTTTTGTTCGTACGTTTCCTGAATTAGTTATGGCTCTTTTATTTATAAAAGCTGTTGGTCCAGGCTCTTTTGCAGGAGTATTAGCTTTAGGATTACATTCTATTGGAATGTTAGGGAAACTATATTCAGAAGGAATTGAAAACATAGATAAAGGACCGACGGAAGCGTTGCTAGCAACAGGAGCAAACCGTTTTCAAATACTTTGGTATGCAGTGTTACCACAAGTGTTACCAGATTTTCTATCGTATACGTTATACAGATTTGAAATTAATGTAAGATCCGCTGCGATTTTAGGGGTTATTGGAGCGGGAGGGATTGGTACACCTTTAATTTTTGCGCTGAGTTCACGGAATTGGTCTCGTGTTGGTATTATTTTATTAGGTATTATTTTAATGGTAATTATAATTGATTTGATTTCAAGTTCGATTCGGAAACGGATTGTTTAACTTATTTGAAAAGCATCGAAGTTAGATGCTTTTTTATGTTTTTAAAAACGTATTTAAAAAAGTAAGAATAGAAGAAATTTGTATAAATATACAGATAATTCTCTTTCTTTTTAAAATAAAAATAATGAAAAAGTATGTCATATTGAATGCCCATACATTCCCGGAAACATTGATTTTTTTATAAAAAATCAAAAAAATATCAACATATTTGTCGATACATGTTGTATAATCTTGCGTGGGAAGCTATCATATAAATGTATAAAACGTTTACTAATATAAGCGAAGGGAAGAATAGCATGTCACATTCAATCGAACAACTTTCTATCAACACGATTCGCACATTATCCATCGATGCGATTGAAAAAGCAAACTCTGGTCACCCAGGAATGCCAATGGGTGCAGCACCAATGGCTTATACATTATGGACTCAATTTATGAAACACAATCCAAATAACCCAACGTGGTTTAACCGTGATCGTTTCGTATTATCTGCAGGTCATGGTTCAATGTTATTATACAGCCTACTTCACCTATCTGGTTATGATGTAACAATGGATGACTTAAAGAACTTCCGTCAATGGGGAAGCAAAACTCCAGGACATCCTGAGTACGGTCATACAGCTGGTGTAGATGCAACGACTGGTCCACTTGGACAAGGTATTGCAACTGCTGTAGGTATGGCAATGGCTGAAAGACATTTAGCTGCTAAATATAACCGTGATGCGTATAATGTAGTAGATCATTATACATACGCTATTTGTGGTGATGGAGATTTAATGGAAGGCGTTTCTGCTGAAGCATCTTCATTAGCTGCTCATTTACAATTAGGTCGCCTTGTTGTGCTTTATGATTCAAACGATATTTCATTAGATGGCGATTTAAATCGTTCATTCTCTGAAAGTGTAGAAGATCGTTACAAAGCATACGGATGGCAAGTAATCCGTGTTGAGGATGGAAACGATATTGAAGCAATCGCGAAAGCAATTGAAGAAGCGAAAGCTGACGAAAAACGCCCAACGCTAATTGAAGTAAGAACGACAATTGGTTTCGGTTCTCCAAACAAATCAGGAAAATCAGCTTCACATGGTTCTCCACTTGGTGTAGAAGAAACAAAATTAACGAAAGAAGCATATGCTTGGACTGCTGAGCAAGATTTCCACGTAGCAGAAGAGGTATACGACAACTTCCGTAAAACAGTACAAGATGTTGGTGAAACTACGCAAGCTGAGTGGAACACTATGCTAGGTGAATATGCACAAGCATACCCAGAATTAGCAAACGAATTCCAAGCAGCAATGAACGGTCAACTTCCAGAAGGTTGGGAGCAAAACTTACCAACTTATGAATTAGGATCAAAAGCAGCAACTCGTAATTCTTCTGGTGCTGTAATTAATGCAATTGCAGAGTCTGTACCATCATTCTTCGGTGGATCTGCTGACCTTGCTGGTTCTAACAAAACATACATGAATAACGAAAAAGACTTTACAAGAGATGATTACAGCGGTAAAAACATTTGGTACGGTGTACGTGAGTTCGCAATGGGTGCAGCAATGAACGGTATTGCATTACATGGCGGTTTAAAAACTTACGGTGGTACGTTCTTCGTATTCTCTGATTACTTACGTCCAGCAATTCGCCTTGCAGCATTAATGCAATTGCCAGTAACGTATGTATTCACACATGACAGTATCGCTGTTGGTGAAGATGGTCCAACACATGAACCAGTCGAGCAATTAGCAGCGCTTCGTGCAATGCCGAACGTTTCTGTTATCCGTCCAGCTGATGGTAACGAATCTGTTGCAGCTTGGAGACTGGCTTTAGAATCTACAAACAAACCAACTGCTTTAGTATTAACTCGTCAAGACCTTCCAACATTAGAAGGTGCAAAAGATGATACGTATGAAAAAGTAGCAAAAGGTGCATATGTAGTTTCTGCAAGCAAGAAAGAAACGGCTGATGTTATCTTACTTGCAACTGGATCTGAAGTAAGCCTAGCTGTTGAAGCTCAAAAAGCATTAGCAGCAGACGGTGTTGACGCAGCTGTTGTCAGCATGCCATCTATGGATCGTTTTGAAGCTCAAACTGCAGAGTACAAAGAATCTGTATTACCAAAAGCAGTAACAAAACGTTTCGCAATCGAAATGGGTGCTACATTCGGATGGCACCGTTACGTAGGTCTTGAAGGAGATGTGTTAGGTATCGATACATTCGGTGCTTCTGCTCCTGGTGAGAAGATTATGGAAGAGTATGGATTTACTGTAGAGAACGTTGTTCGTAAAGTAAAAGAAATGCTTTAATGATTTCAGAAAAATCTCTCCGGCATGGAGAGATTTTTCTATGTAAATGAGTTTTTTCGACAGAAAAAGTTTTTTATCTCTCCGCAGTCAGACAATCATTGCAAATTTTCTTATATATAATGAAGAGAAAAGGTTGTCCAGATTGGGAGGGGAAAAATGAAAACGTATGAATTGTATTTAATTCAAGAGGATATTGCGAAATCTTATTTTGGTCGTGAATATTTGTTTTTTGATTTATTTGCTCGATTTTCAGAATCTGGGTCCCTTTCGGAGAAAAAAGTGTTATATAAACAAATGATGTATATAACAAAACCATTGCAAGTAATGAAAATTCATCATAAATTAGAACAAGCTTTGCGCGTTCTTGGTAAATATGATAGAACACATCATACACATACACTTTATACGGGAGCGGAGTACGGTGAAATAATGGTGAAACCGCACTATATTCGTATGAATACCTCTGGAAATGTCTCTATGGAAACGACTTTCTTTGAGGTGTTAAGAAAGTGTGAATTAACATTTTTAGCTATGGATTATGAAAATACAAAGTACGGATGGCTGAATCCTCTAAAACAAGTACGAACATATGTGTAAAAATGTCGAATTGTATCTTGTCTTATTGAAAAGGTTTTAGTACACTGTAAGGTAGACAACATGAAGGAGGAAAATATATGCCAATTTGGTTAGGTATTCTAGTGGGCGTAGTAGCACTAGTAGCAGGCGTGGCGTTAGGATTTTTCATTGCCCGCAAATACATGATGAATTACTTACAAAAAAATCCACCAATTAACGAACAAATGTTAAAAATGATGATGATGCAAATGGGACAAAAACCTTCCCAAAAGAAAATCAATCAAATGATGAGCGCAATGAACAAGCAACAAATGAAATAAGCGCTAAAAGACACTCGCTAAGAGTGTCTTTCTTTTTGTTAGTTACAGTTTTTAAAACTTTTAAAAATTCTGTATTTTTGATAAACTGAAAACATCGCTCATTTTAAGGGAGGAGGAAAAAAATGAAAGTGTTTATGAATTTAGCGTGGTTTTTTAAACAAGAAAAACGAGCATACATAACCGGAATTATTTTATTATTTGGCGTTGCACTTTTAGAACTTGTAGCACCAAAAGTAATTGGAATCGTTGTAGATGAAATTAATGATGGAACATTGACGACCAATAAGTTACTAAATTGGGTTGTACTATTAGTAATTGTAGGTATTACGATGTACATATTACGTTACATATGGCGTATTATGATTTTCGGGTCTTCGTTAAAATTAGCTCGCCAATTACGAAAAAATTTATATGAACATTTTACAAAGATGAGTCCATCTTTCTATCAGTCAAATCGAACAGGTGATTTAATGGCACATGCGACCAATGATATTCAAGCAATCCAGCAAACTGCTGGAGCGGGTGTTTTAACGCTTGTTGATTCATTAGCTGTTGGGGGATGTGTACTCGTAGCGATGGGTTTTACAATTAGTTGGAAGTTAACATTGTTAAGTTTAATTCCGATGCCGATTGTAGCCATTTCGACAAATTATTATGGAACGTTATTACATAAAAGGTTTCATAAAGCACAGCAATCGTTTTCGGAAATTAATGATAAAGTGCAAGAGAGTATGAGTGGAATGAAAGTGATTCGATCGCTTGGGCAAGAGAAAGAAGATTTGCAGGCGTTTCGAAAAAAATCAGAAGATGTTGTGCATAAAAATGTGTTAGTTGCACGTATTGATTCGTTATTTGATCCGACAATCGCTCTTATCGTTGGATTTTCTTTTTTAATTGCAGTATGTTACGGATCGGTATTAGTTGTAAGAGGTGAATTAACAGTAGGTGATCTCGTTACATTTACGACATATTTAGGTACCCTCGTTTGGCCAATGTTAGCGTTTGGATGGTTGTTCAATATTATGGAGCGTGGGCGTGCTTCATATGACCGTGTAGAAAAAATTCTTTCACAAAAATCAGATGTAGTAAATAGAGAAAATGCTGTACATACAATAGCGAGCGGTAATGTTTCGTTTGCTGTTGATTCATTTTCGTATAAGAAAAATGAACTGTTACATTTAAACGATATTCACTTTGATTTGAAGAAGGGCGAAACGCTAGGAGTTGTAGGACGTACAGGTGCAGGGAAAACGACTTTATTAAAATGTTTAATCCGTGAGTATGATCATTTTAATGGTGAATTAAAAGTTGGGGAGCGAGATATTCGAGATTTAACACTTCATGGTGTCCGTTCTGCTATTTCATATGTGCCGCAAGATCATTTTTTATTTTCAGCAAGTATTGGTGAGAATATTGCCTTTGGAAAGGCGGATGCTACATATAATGAAATTACCGAAGCTGCAGAGATTGCTTGTATTCATAATGATATCCTCCAATTTTCAGAAGGATATGAAACAGTAGTAGGGGAAAGAGGCGTTTCGTTATCTGGTGGTCAAAAACAGCGAATCTCTATTGCTCGTGCTTTATTAACAAATGCTGAAATTTTAATTTTGGATGATTGTTTATCAGCGGTAGATGCAAAAACAGAAGAGACAATTTTAAGTGCCTTAAAGAGGGAAAGAGCAGGGAAAACGACGATTATTACTGCACACCGATTAAGTGCAATTCAGCATGCCAATCTTATTCTTGTTGTTGATGAAGGTAGAATTGTACAAAGAGGTACACATGAGGAATTAATGAAGGAAAACGGCTGGTATAAAGAAATGTATGAAAGTCAGCAATTAGAAGCTTTAGTTGAGAAAGGAGGCGTATGATGGTAGAGAAGAAGCGAAGTGATTTAAGTAGATTGCTTTCTTATATGAAGCCATATAAAGGGTTGCTATCTTTAGCATTTATCTTTTTAGTTGGTGCGACAGTAACGGAAATGATGGGGCCTTTTTTAATTAAACAATTCCTCGATGAACACCTAGTACCGCGGGATTTTGAACGATCAGCACTCGTTACTTTATTTGTAATTTACATAGTTGCTCATTTATTAAAAGTATTATTTACGTATTTAAATCTATTGTACTTTCAGAACATTGCTTTTAAGATTGTTCAAGATATGCGAGTTGAAGTATATGAACATGTTCAAAAGCTATCATTAAGTTTCTTTGATCGTACGCCAATTGGTACGCTCGTATCTCGTATAACGAATGATACGGAAGCGATTAAAGATTTTTATGTCAGTGTATTATCAACATTTGTGAAAAATGTAGTCTTTTTAGTAGGTATTTTAATAGCGATGTTTTTATTAGATGTAAAATTAGCGTTATTTTCTCTCGTATTAATTCCGATAATGTTCGCGATTATGGTATTATATCGCCGGAAAAGTGCAGCTTTTTATTTAGAAGTACGTAATCAACTAAGCGTGTTAAATGCAAAATTGAACGAGTCCATACAAGGAATGAATATTGTTCAAGTGTTCAGACAAGAAAAACGTATGAGAAAAGAGTTTGAAGAAGTGAATAATAAACATTATAGTGCAGGGCGACGTACATTGAAGTTAGACGCATTACTTTTACGACCAGCTACGGATTTAGTACATATTGTAGCTATTGCTTTAGTACTAGGTTTATTTGGGATTGATGCTTTAAAGAGCCCTGTTGAAGTAGGCGTTTTATATGCTTTTGTTAACTATATACATCGTTTCTTCCAACCTGTAAATGAGATGATGATGAAATTGTCCTTTTTCCAACAGGCACTTGTTTCGTCATCACGTGTATTTCATTTAATGGACGAGAAAGATTTAGCACCGGTTCAAAAAGGCAATGAGAATCCTCAAGTTGTGGATGGAGATATTGAATTTAAAAATGTTACTTTTTCGTATGATGGAAAGCGTGACGTTTTAAAAAATGTATCATTTCACGTGAAACAAGGGCAAACGGTTGCTTTTGTTGGGCATACTGGTAGCGGAAAAAGTACGATTATGAATTTGTTAATGCGATTTTATAATCTTAAGTCAGGAAATATTGTAATAGACGGTGTAGATTTAGAAAAATTTGAAGAACGAGAAATTAGAAAGAAAATAGGACTCGTATTGCAAGATGCATTTTTATTTGCTGGAAATGTAAAGCAAAATATTCGTATGTATAATGAAGAAATTACGGATGAAGAAGTAAAAGAAGCTGCTCGATTTGTGCAAGCGAATACGTTTATTGAAAAGTTACCAGAGCAGTATGAAACAGAAGTAGTAGAAAGAGGTGCAGCATTTTCAAGCGGTCAACGACAATTAATTGCTTTTGCTAGAACGATAGCAACGAATCCGAAAGTATTAGTATTAGATGAAGCAACAGCTAATATCGATACAGAAACAGAAGAGGCTATTCAAACAGCGTTGCAACAAATGCGAAAAGGTAGAACGACGATAGCCATTGCGCATAGGTTATCTACAATTCAAGATGCAGATCAAATTTTTGTGATGCATGATGGAGAGATAGTAGAAAGAGGAACACATCAAGAATTACTAAGTGAGCAAGGTTTGTATTATAATATGTACTTGTTACAAAATAAAGGGAGTTTGCAAAAGGCCTTGTAAATACAAGGTCTTTTTTATTTTGTATACAAAATATATTTACTCTTTGTTTCTATAGCATAAATGTCGTGTCCTCTTATGAAACTTGTACATATTGTATGTATACGAAGTAAAAAAATTGATAGGAGATTTTATATGCAAAACAGATCGAGTTCAAATGTTACGTTTATTGATGTGTCTCATTGGGAAGGGAATATTGATTGGAATGCAGTGAAGGCATCTGGAATTCCAGCAGCGTATGCAAAAGCGACAGAAGGTGTAAATTATATTGATCCTACTTTTACTAAAAATGTACAAGCAGCCCGAAGTGCGAATGTATTAATTGGTGCATACCATTTTGCACGTCCAGAACAAAATGATGCAATTTCAGAGGCGAAATATTTTGTGAGTATATTACAAAGTAACCAGACAGACTTAATGCCAGTTCTGGATTTAGAATCACCAAAAGATCCGAGTAATAGTAATTTAACTGGTAGCGCTATATCGAATTGGGCAAGAAACTTCATAAATTATGTGAAACAGGCTACTGGAAAAGATGTAATGTTATATACAGGAGTTTGGTATATTAATGAGTTCGGAATTAGCGGATTAAGTGATATTCCACTTTGGATTGCTAAATACTCGAGTACACCGCCTGCTGATGCTGGTGGATGGACAGCGTGGACAGCATGGCAGTACACAGATTCTGGACAAATTTCAGGTGTAGGAAATTGTGATGTATCAGCTGCAGTTTCACTAGAAGCTTTACAAGGGAATGGAGCAAGTGGTGGAGGGAATGTTTCTCCGCCTAATAATGCAACTCCAGTGTACGGGGTTGCTATAATTAATGGAGATAATGTGAATTTGAGAAGTGGACCATCTTTGCAGTCTAGTATAATTCGCCAATTGAATCGTGGCGAAACATATGAAGTTTGGGGAGAACAAGATGGATGGCTTTGTTTAGGGACAAATCAGTGGGTATATAATGATCCGAGTTATATTCAGTATAAACATTATGTGGCGACTATTACTGGTGATAATGTAAATTTACGTGACGCTCCATCATTAAAAGGAAATGTTATAAGACAGTTACATCATGGTGAATCGTATCGAGTATGGAGTAAGCAAGATGGATGGCTTTGCTTAGGGACAAATCAATGGATATACTACGATCCAAGTTATATTCAGTATGGTGTACAATAGAGTGAAAATAAAAGGTGCCCCGTCAGAGGTGCCTTTTATTAAAAATATACAACTTTTACAAAGTCTATATCGAAACCATAGTATACTATAGTAGATATATTTTAAAAAAATAATAGAAAATGAAATAAAGGGGTAAAAATATGAATTATGTGCTAATAGGTGCGGTTTTAATATTATTAGCTGTAGTATTTGTGCTGTTTTATAAAAATAAACAGTTAGAATCAGAGAGTCAGCAAGTAGAATTTGAAAAGAAACAAGCAATTGAAACATATGAAAACGAAATTGCAGCTACGGTGATAGAGCATAAAGAACAACAAAATAATTTGAAAAATATGGAACAGAAAAAATACAATGATTTACAAGTAAGTGCAAATAGAGAAATTGAAAATATGCGTATGATGAAAAATCAATTAGCTATGCAACATAGTAAAGAACGTAGTGAAATACAAAATAAACATAATAACGAAATACATATGTTTCAAAAATTAATTGCAAATTTACGAGAATATACTAAAAACGGCGCTGAAATGAATACGTACGAAACATTACATTATATGAAGCGAGGATTCATAGAGCAAGGCATCATATTAGATGCTGAAATTGAAATCATGCCGAATGTTTTTATTAAAAATAATAGTGAAATAAACGATAATCGAATCCATCATCTCATCTTGTGCAAAACTGGTATTTATCTACTTGAGACGAAAGAATGGGAAGAGAAATTAATTCATGGTTTAACGAAAGAAAATGCTGGTATATATTCATTTATGATTGATGAAATGGGTAAGTATCAACAAGAAGTTGAAAAAGAAGAGACATTTGAATATATAGTAGGTAAAGATTCGTCAACTATGCAAGTGAAAAATGAAGGAAATCCAGTATATAAGGCGAAGAAACTATCTCAAATTTTATACAATTGTTTGAAAGAAATGCAGGCTAATAGTATAAAAGAAAAGGTAAAACCAGTTGTATATTTTTATAATGAAAATGGAAAAGAAATAATAGATCTTTCTAGTGAGGAAACACCTAGATTAAAAGATCGGGAGCAAATTGTAACGTTCTTCAGAAATGAAATCTTAGCAGGGAAAGTAGTATATACAGTGCAAGAATTAGAACAGATTCGAGAAATGATTAGCCGGATGAATTATATAGTGAGTTAAAAGGGGAGATCTCTCTGAACGCTATGCTACGTGGCATTTTGTATGTCTATTTTTGTTTGTATATAGTAATGTACATTCTATTTATATTCGTCATTGATATGGTCCATATACCCTTAAGTGTAAGGAGCATTTTTGTAGTATTCATACCATTTGTTTTATTAGTCATGATTCAAAGGGCTATTTTATATGTTTCTAAAAATCGTAATGAAGAAAAGAAGCAAATGTTGGGGGGGGTAATAGTAGCACTCATACCATTAATAGTATGCACTGTACAACTAAGTGTAAATGAATATACATCAAAGTTTAATCAAAATAGATGGTTAAATCATGCAGATAAGCGGGTATATATGGTAGATGATCTATTACAAAAATATAAATTAATAGGGAAATCAAATGAAGAAATTATACAATTATTAGGGGCTCCAACGGAAACGAGAAGTGGGGAAGAAGGAGTTACCACTTTGTATTATCTTGGGACTGAACGTGGCTTTCTTCCAATAGATAGCGAACAGCTTGTTTTCCAATTTGATAGAGGTGGAAAAGTCATGGAATATACGGTGCATAAAGATTAAAGAAACGTAGAGGGAAGCTATATGTTATAGCTTCTTTTTTATTTTTCAATATGTCACGGAAGGGGGAGAAGGTTTTTGAGTGGAATAAGGAATGAAAGCGGAGGTGATGCATATATATAGATGCATTGGGTGATTATTAGTCCGATTGGTGAGGGGTAATAATTAATAAGTACGGACAAAAACCCCACTCATTAAAGTTTCACTTTATCATATTGTATAAATGAAAAGGAGGTAAGACGGTGAAAGCAATCCCGACTGATGTCCTGAGTAAAGAATTGATGGAAAGAGAAGGAGTTATCTCTATTACAGTAAAGGAATTTGAAAAGATAGAAGTAGCTGGAGTGGTGGTCGCTGGTCCAGCAGTTATTTTGATTAATCAAGATTAAGTACATATCATTGAAATAAAAAGCATCCATCTAGGATGCTTTTTATTTGTATGTAAGGATAAATATGATGGATAATTGTGTTACTGGAGGGAAAGTCTGTGGCAATAATTATAACAATGTTAGTAATGGGTATTTTATTAGGATTTGTTGGAGCTGGAGGAGCTGGGTTTATTATCGCGATACTCACTTTAGTATTCCAAATCCCTATTCATGTTGCTCTTGCAACATCTTTAACTGCAATGGCATTTACGACATTATCAGGTGTTGTAAGTCATTACCGTGAAGGCAATGTTGCACTTATTATAGGCGGGATTGTTGGGGGATTTGGCGCAATTGGCTCTTATATTGGTTCTAAATTTGGTTCACTTATACCAGCACATCTTCTTCATTGGTTTACAGCTGGGATGTTATTTTTATCGGCAATTTTTATGTTTATTAAATTAATTATGTTCCAAAACAAAGAAAAGTCGTCTTTATATAAACATAAAGAGTTTTCCGTGAACTACTTGTTGAAATGTGTATGCCTTGGATTAGTTACTGGAATGATGGCTGGTTCATTTGGGATTGGTTCTGCACCGTTTATTCAACTTGGATTAATGGTTCTATTGGGACTTACGATTCAGCAATCTGTAGGGACAACAATGCTTGTTATATTACCGATTGCAATTGGAGGCGGGATAGGATATAGTTCGGAAGGATATTTAGATTATATATTGTTATTACAAGTATTGATTGGGACCATGTTAGGGGCATACATTGGCGCGAAGTTTACAAATTATGCACCGCGAACGCTTTTGAGGTTTTCGATGATTATGACACCGGTTTTAGCTGGTTGTATGCTATTGATGGAATAAAGTGAAATTATAATCAGTAGGGGGTTACTGCTTACAAATAGCAGGATAAAATTAATATAGCAAACTATTAATATATTTTACGAATGAATTATATAGGTAATTCATATTTCCCATATAAAAGGATTTGTTTTAATATTATGAGTGTAAAGTTCGAGTATTCGAAGTACTACTTGAATTATATCCCTATCCCTTTTCTAAAAATGCGAACAAGTTTTGCCCTATTCTATTCAATAGTTAATTGCATAGAAATATATTGTTCGATGACCATTATGGAACGTACATAATGGGAAAATCCCGATCCTTAAAGAGGATGCCCCTAATCTTCATGTGAAAATATGATCGGATATGAAAGCTGACCAATTTATGGTCAGCTTTCTTTTTGTTCGAAAATTATTTCTTCTTTAATTTCTGTTTGCAATAATACAGTTTTTCCGAAGCGACGTTTGCATTCCGCGCGCACTTTTTCAAGGGCTAGTAGCTGAGTAGTGGCGGGAACTGTGACAATAGCTTGGCGAGGTTTTCGATTTTCTTCACAAAAGACACATTCCACAACATAATTAGAAATCATATTTTCATCCTTCCAGTTTTAATTTCTAAGAAGGGATTGTCTATGAAGTTGATGTAATTTTTCGTCATTGTTTTATTATTTTCCTCTTTTTTTCAAGGGGAAAATAATAAAGAAGGCGAATTTTAGTAGGGGAGGGATGTTTATGGAGAGATGGATAGGTAGTGCAGCGGTATGTGTAAATGAAAAAAATGAAGTTTTAATGGTATTGCAGGGCAAAGAGGGAGAAGAAAAAAGGTGGTCTGTCCCAAGTGGAGGACTTGAAAAGGGAGAGACACTAGAAGAATGTTGTATCAGGGAAGTTTGGGAAGAAACAGGTTACAATGTGGAAGTTGTAAATAAAATATATGAAAAAGAGGGTATTACATACGGTGTTCCAGTGTATGTCCATTATTATTTTGTTAAACAAATAGGCGGTAATATGAAAATCCAAGATCCTGATGAGTTAATACATGAAATTGCTTGGAAAGGGATACATGAAGTTGAACAATTGTGTTTAGCTTTTCCAGAGGATTATGAATTGCTGTGCCAATATATAGATAAAGAAGCAAGTATGTAAATACTTGCTTCTTTAATGTATCCAAGATAAGAAAAGCGGAACGATAACTAAACTAGCGCCTGCTGTTAAAAGCATAGATAAACTTGCAATTGTTCCTTCCACAGGACCGATTTCGAATGCTTTTGATGTACCGGTTCCATTTGCGCTTGTTCCTAACATAATACCTTTTGCGATTGCTGTTTTAATACGGCAAATACGTATGAGAGAAGGGCCGAGCAATGCTCCTGTTAAGGCAGTTAAAACGACAAATACAGCAGTTAATTGTGACATACCACCAATCATTTCTGAAATAGCCATTGCGATTGGTGTTGTTACGATATGTGGCGCTAAACTATGTTCTAGTGATGAATCAATTTGAAAATAATTTGCTAGTAGTGCTGAAGTAATGACTGATAAAAACGAACCGACAATGACATTAAGTAAGATAGCCATTCCATGTTTCTTTAATAAATCAAAGTATTTATAGATTGGCCATGCAAAAGCAACTGTTGCGGGCTTTAATAATTCAGTTAACCAGTGACCACCAGATTCATATGTTTCATAAGGTGTATCTAATCCGAGCAATAAAGCAATTAAAATAATGGGACAGACGAGAAGAGGAGAAAGTAGACTCCAATTCCAACGTTGATACATTTTTTTTGATAGCCAATATGTGAATAGTGTTAATAGTAAACAAAGAAATCCGATCATTGCGTTGATCCTTTCCGCTTTAGTAGCAATTCTGTTAAAAGTCCTGTAACTAAGGTAACGCAAAGAGTGCTAATCATAATAATTAAAATGAGATCGATTCCATATTGTGTTAGTGTATCTCTGTAACGTATGACAGCGACTGCAGAAGGGATGAAAAATAAAATAAGTTCTTTTAATAAAAAATCTGCTCCGTCCTGTATCCATTCTTTTTTAACTAGGTTAAATTTTAATGAAATTAATAATAAAAAAATACCGATTATACTTCCTGGAACTGGGAGGTGTGCCTGTTTTGCAATCCATTCACCTGTCCAAGCGAAACAAAATAGTAATAAAATTTGTCCGCTTAACTTCCACCATTTCATACAGTAACCACCTCTTTCTTTTTTTACATAAAAATTGTAAAAAAGAATTAACAATTTCTACTATACGTTCATTCAAAATATTTGTCTAATATATAAATTATATGTTATTAATATATTAGACATATTAATCGAAAGTGAAAAGGGTGTCCAAAAATGGAATTACGGCATTTGCAATATTTTATTGTTGTGGCAGAAGAGTTACACTTTGGACGGGCGGCTGCTCGTTTACAAATGACACAACCACCACTTAGTCAACAAATACAGCAATTAGAAAAAGAAATGGGAGTTACATTATTTTCAAGAACGAAAAGAAAGGTTGAACTAACAGAAGCAGGAGAAATGTTTTTAAAAGAAGTAAAAAAGGCGTTTGAACAAATTGAAAAAGCAGTAGAAGTTGCACAAAGTGCGCAAAGGGGAGAAGTAGGATCACTTTCAATTGGTTTTGTAGGTGCGGCGATATATGATATTTTACCATCAATTGTTAGGGAATATAGAAAAAAATTTCCGAGAGTGTCTGTTGCATTACATGAATTGTCAACACCAGATCAAGTTCATGCACTTCATGATAACCGTATCGATATTGGCTTTTTACGTCCACCAATTCCAACGCAATTATTAGAATTAGAGCCAATTCAAAGGTTATCATGCACCTTATGTTTACCAAAGGCACATCCACTTGCAGAGAAAGATGAAATACATATAGAAGATTTACGAGATGAGCCGTTTGTATTTATTACGAGACCAGTATGGCCAGCTTTGTATGATACAATTTTATCTCTTTGCAGAGAAGTTGGATTTAGTCCGCGTATTGTACAAGAAGCAACAGAGTATCAAACAGTTATGGGGCTTGTAGCAGCAGGGATTGGAATTACAGTAATACCCGTGTCGGCAAATAAGTTATATAAAACAGAAGTTGTATATAAAGAGTTATATGATTCTAATTTTGTTGCAGAAATGTCAGTGGCTTACAAAAAAATGAATAGTAATCCAGAGCTGCTAGAGTTTTTAAAAATTGCAAGAGAGAAGAAAAGAATAGAAGTAGAAGATGAGCAATAGTAGTAACAGAATATGGATTTAATTCAAATCCATAAAAGTACACCTTATTAAACAATAAAGCGGAAATGCAACTTAAGTTGCATTTCCGCTTTATTGTTCTTTTTTTAGCTCGATACTAAATAGATAAACGTGTTCATTTTTTTTTAAGAGTAGATCAATACCTGTTTCTTCATCAATGGTAGGAACGCTTACAGTTTCTTTACTGGTTTGGATTACAGCAGCTAAAGTTGTTTTTTGATTGTATTTTAAATTTTTTATAGATTGGATTGTAGTAGTTGCAGAGCTATTTACGCTTGGTGGCGCTTCTTCAGGAACAAGTGTTGAACCACCTTCAATATTCAGATACCACTGCCTTTTTTCTTGTATATCTTTATCGAATTGGAAATGTGGTGGTAAAAAAGAAAGCTTTACTTTCTTTTTTGAAAAATGTGAGGTAGCTATATTAGCAATTTCTTTTGTTTTTTTACCATTGTTATAATAATCAATTGTAGCATTTATTTCATCTTTATCATTTTTAAGAGTAACGTTATAAAACATGCTATTTCCTTCTTGAAAAGGAGTCATTTGTAAAATAGAAGCTTGCTCTTTTGTTAATTTGTATGGCTCAACAATGGCAACTTCATTGTTTTTTATTTGGCTACAACTTGTGAGTAATAATAAACACAAGATTGATAGTAATTTTATACGCATGCAATCTCCTCCTTTTTACAATTATATTCTAAATGTGATTTTTTATCATTTCGTTTTCTAGGACTAAAGACTTAGAAGAAATTCCGATTGTAGTGCGATGTTTAAAATGTCATATTTTTATACACTAGTAGTATAGAATGCGTATGTAATAAGGTAGGGGAAGAATTTTATGTCTTTATGTCGGTTAGCGAGAAAAAATATTAGAACATTTGCTACCAAAAGGATGAAGCAATTTATGTGGATTGCTATGAGTACTATGATTTTGTTTTTTATGATATCGTTACAATTTAATGAAGGAGCTATTTTGAAAGTAGGGGATGCATTTGTATTTCAAATGTATTTTTACACACTGTTTATTGTACTAATTTTCATATGTATTTTTACTACATATAAAATGATGTACTCCCTTTTGCTAGTGAGGAGAGAGGAGTTTATATCTTATGTAGCAGAAAATATGAAAAGAAAAGAGGTACTATGTGTATTATGTCAGGAGCAATTATTCATTTATGGAGCAGCATTTGTTTTTGGATTAATTAATGGGATGCTATTTTTGAAATTATTCACGGTTATCTTTATGAAAATCGCAGGGATACAAGGAATAAATAGTGCGCCAATTACAATATATGCAGTTGTAATTATTAGTGTAATTATGGTGACTGTCGTTTTAATATCGATGATGCAATGTTATCGATTTGTTCGAAGTTTAAAAGATGAAAATTCGTTGCGGTTTAAAGAAAGGGCATGAGAAATCATGCTTTTTTCTATTTTACACGTAAAAATAATCATGTTACAGTGAAAAGACCTGACAAAGAATGGGAAGGAAAGGTTGTATAGAATGACAAATGAACAATCAATTGTAAAAGTCGATCGGTTAACGAAGCGAATCGGCTCAAAGACACTTGTACAAAATATTAGTTTTGAAGTGAAAAAAGGCGAGGTTGTCGGTTTACTCGGACCAAACGGTGCTGGAAAAACGACTTTAATGAGAATGATGGTTGGTATGATCCGTATGACAGAAGGTGAAGTATGGATTGATGGTCAATCTGTGAAACAGCAATTTGAAAAAACCGCTGCGAAAATTGGGGCGGTAATTGAGACACCCGAATTTTATCCGTTTTTGAGCGGGTATGAAAATTTAACATATTTCGGACGAATGAATGGTAATGTGACCGAAGGGCGTATCGATGAAGTAGTGAAATTGTTAGGAATGGGACAAGTAATTAATCGTAAAGTAAAGGCATATTCACTCGGCATGAGACAACGTTTAGGAATCGCTCAGGCGCTTATTCACGATCCGGATGTGTTGGTACTAGATGAACCGACGAATGGATTAGACCCTAGTGGAATACATGAAATGAGAATGTACATAAAAAAAATTGCACATGAACAAGGAAAAGCTGTACTTGTATCAAGTCACTTACTTTCAGAAGTTGAATTAATGTGTGACAGAGTTATCATTATTCAGCACGGGGAATATGTGGCTACGCAAAATATTCAGCATAGCCAAAGCGAAGAGATGGAGACGATCCGTATACGTGTAGATGATGCGAATAAAGCAGCGGAAATATTAGGGCATGATGTTTTAGTAAAAGATAATGAATTACTTATTAATGTAAAAGATGAAGAAATCCCAAATGTTATTCGTACATTGCTTGAGAAAAATATTCAAGTGTATCGTGTATATGAAGAAAGAAAAACGTTAGAAGAGCAATTTTTAGAATTAACAGGGGGAAAAGATATTGTTTAATTTAGTATATAACGAACTGTATAAAATATTTAAGCGGAAGCGAACGATTATTCCATTTGCGGTTATTGCAGTATTAATAATCGGATTAGGGTGGGTTACGGTAAAGTATTTTGAACCGGAAACAAAAGGATGGAAAGTAGATTATACAGAACGTACTGTAGAAATTGAGAAAAAGCTTGGCATGAAAAAAGAAGCTATTTTAGCAGAAAAATCAGGGGATGAGCTTGTAAAAGAATACCAGCTTAAGATGAAGCATTTAGATACAGATACAGCACCGGCAAGCAGTTCTCCACTTTCTTTCATGAGAGATACAGGTTTTATCGTATTTCCAATTTTGCTCCCATTTATCCTCGTGTATGCAAGTACAATTTTTGCGAATGAATATAGCTGGGGAACATATAAATTTTTAACGATACGACCAGCGAGTCGCTTTAAAATTTTAACAGCAAAATTTTTAGCAATCGTTATATTTGCAGCTTTATTATTTATATTTAATATGTTCTTCTCTGCTTTATATGGACTTGTTATTTATAAATTCCAACAGCCTGCATGGAGTGAGTTTATTTTCCAAGATGGAAATATAATAAAACAAAACATTTTTGTAGAAGCAAGTAAATATTATGTTTTATCGTGGTTACCAACGGTTGTGTACGCATCGTTTGCATTTATGATTTCTGTGTTAACGAGATCTAGTGGAGGTGCAATTGGTATTTCACTATTCCTTGCTTTATCAGGCAATATTGCGTTATTAGCAGCCACTAGATATAACTGGGCGAAATATTTATTGCCAGCAAACACAGATTTATATAGTATTTCAAAGAATGGAAGTTTTATTGATGGAGTAACATTCCCGTTTGCATCATGTATGTTGCTACTTTATTTGTTCGTATTTTTATGTATTTCATATACTGTGTTTTTAAAACGTGATTTAACTTAATAAGAAAAGCCGTTCAGGGTGCTGAGATGCACTTTGAACGGCTTTTTTTATGAGAATTGTTTAAGTGCTCTTTCGGCTAGTAAAGCAAAGTATTCTGCACTTATAGGCAATGCCTCTTCATTAATTGTAAAAGCAGGATGATGCCATTCATGTGTACCGCTCGTTCCCATAAAGACGAATGAACCTGGTATTTCCTGTTGGTAAAATGAGAAATCTTCTCCAGCCATTGACGGACTAGGCGAGATGATATTAAGATTCATCTTTGTGGCAACTTGAGTAGATAAGTCTGTAAGAGCTTTATCGTTGTGAACAGCAGGAGGACCTGAATAAAAACGGAATTTCGTTTTTACACCTAATGCATCAGATACACCTTTAATAATACGCTCCATGAGTGCTGGAATCTTTTCACGTGTTTCAGCTTGGAACGTGCGAATCGTTCCTTCTAACGTAGCTTTTTCAGGAATCACGTTCCACGTATTTCCTGCATGAATATTTGTAACACTAACAATCGCATTATGAGATGAACTTATATTTCGGCTTACAATTGTTTGCAGTGCCATCACAATTTGAGAGGATGCGACAATAGGATCTACGCCAGCATCTGGTACAGCCGCGTGTGTACCAACTCCGTGAATTTCAATTTCAAATCGATCAACTCCGGCCATCAGTGGACCATCTTTAATGCCAATTGTACCTACTGGTAAATCAGGTTTATTATGCATGCCGAAAATCGCTTGCACATTACGTAAATGTCCAGCATCAATAACTTTGCAAGCGCCATTACTACTTTCTTCAGCTGGTTGGAATATGAAGCGAATCGTTCCATTTAGGGAAGATTCTCTTTCTTTTAATAAGAAAGCAGTACCTAAAATAGCAGCTGTATGAAAATCGTGTCCACAAGCATGCATTTTCCCTCGTACTTTAGATGCATAGGACAAATGTGTTTCTTCTTGAATAGGAAGGGCATCAATATCAGCACGAACTGCTACAATTGGCCCGTTTTTATTACCAGACACTTCAGCGATAATTCCTGTTTCTAAATTGGAATCAATGATAGTAATGTTTTTTTCTTCTAACCAATTTTTTATTGCTTTTGTTGTTTCGAACTCTTCATATGATAGTTCTGGATACTCATGTAAATGTCGACGGATGGAAATAAGTTTTTCTTTTAGTTGATTTGAAATAGATACCATGTAGTATGCCTTCTTTCTTCAGCAAAATATTTACCATAAGTATACAACAATAAAAGAGAGGATTCTCAAATGAAAATCCTCTCTCGTTTATCCCATAAAAGCCCGATTGGTTCAACTAATTAAAGTTTCACTTTATGCTGCGACTTTTTTATGCGTATGATGTTTACGATAACGTCCACGCATTGCGTATGCAATTTGCGGGATTGCAATCCCAATTAATATAAGTGATACACCGAACCATTGTGAAGATAGTACAGCCTCTTTTAAAACGAATACGGACATAATTGTTGTAACTGGTAGTTCCGCTGCACCAAGAATAGTCGCTAAGCCAGAACCGATTTTTGGAATCCCGATTGTAAAGGCAATAGATGGAATGACGATACTAAATGTTCCTAATCCTAAACCGTATTTCCAAAGACCTTGAGAAATGGCACCATTAAAAATAAATGTTGGTGGGAATACAATCATGACTAAAGTTAAAGCACCAGTCATTAAGAGAACACCGCGCGGTAATGAAGGTACTTCAACAGCAACTTTTCCGCTCACGAAAATGTATGTTGCGAATGTAACAGCAGATAATAAACCTAAAATGATTCCAGTCGTATCGAAAGCACCTGCTGATTGTTCTAGTAAACCACTGGATAAAAATGTCCCTACAAGTAAGAAAATAACAGAAATAACTTTTTCTCTTGAAGGTAATGTTTTTGTTGCGACTGCTTCAATGATAATTCCGACCCAAACGAATTGGAATAAAAGAATAATTGCAATAGAAGCTGGTACAGTTTTTAATGAAGCATAATAAAAAATTCCGGTAAAACTTGCAGATGTTCCTGCAACGAATAAAAGTAATGCTTGCTTTAAAGGAACGCGATGTCTAGAAAATAGAAGTGTAATAGCAAGCAAAATAATCCAACCGAACAAATATTGGCTGCCAATTACCTCTCCAAGTGAAAATCCTTCTGCATATGCAAGCTTAACAAAAATAGCTAAAATTCCATAACTACACGCTCCTAATAAAACTAAAAGAGAATAACGAAGCATGAAAAATTCCTCCCATCTATATGAAGTTGTTCCGTATCGAAAATATATAACTAGAGGGAAGTATACAAAATTAGAAATAAAGGGTCAAATGAAAGAAAAGTATGACATTTTATAGAATAATAATAAAAGTATGATATTTATGCATAATCTTGGAATTATTAATAGTAGAAGTATTATAAAATCAACTTTGCATTGTATAGAGACAGCATTTGAAAAAAATATTTTTTAAACCAATATGTAAATAGGCGTACTAGTAGCGTGCTAATTATTTGAGAAACTATGTTACCTTTGTTATGTTAATAACAATTAAAGGAGTTTCATAATGCATTTGATTTTTTTCTATATAATAGAAGGAAATGAAAACGTTTTATTAGAAACTGTGAGGAAGTATGGTTTTTCTTATTACCACGTTGTAAAAGTGATTTCACGAATTGTTCATAGTATTTTTATGTGTTTTTGTTACAATATTTAGGGAGAGGAGTGGAATGATGCAAGATATTAGTATTTTTTTAGCGTTTGGCGCCGGGTTCTTATCATTTATTTCCCCATGTTGCTTACCGCTTTATCCGGCATTTTTATCGTACATAACAGGTATGTCGGTTTCTGAATTGAAAGAAGAAAATGCAATGCTTCGCAAAAGAAGTATGATACATACAGCGTTTTTCTTACTTGGATTTTCAATTATATTTATTGCAATTGGATTTGGTACAAGTTTTATTGGAGGAATCTTTACTGACTATAAAGATTTAATCAGACAGTTAGGTGGTATCTTTATCATCGTGTTCGGTTTAATTATTGTCGGGGTGTTTAAGCCGAAATTTTTAATGCAAGACCGTAAATTTACATTTAAAAATCGTCCAAGTGGCTATTTTGGATCAGTACTAATTGGATTAGCTTTTGCAGCAGGGTGGACGCCATGTACCGGACCAATTCTAGTGTCCGTAATTGGATTAGCAGCAACAAATCCAGAATCAGCAATGATTTACATGATTGCTTACATACTTGGATTTGCTATCCCGTTTTTCGTACTGTCATTTTTTATTACGAAAATGTCTTGGATTAAAAGAAATAGTATGGCCTTCATGAAAGTCGGAGGATACATTATGATTGTTATGGGTGTCTTCCTATACTTTAACTGGATGACGAAAATTATCGTATATTTCTCAAGTTTATTTGGTGGTTTTACCGGTTTTTAGTATTATTCTGCGAAAATGTTGGAAATACTAACGGAAAAGCATATAATGAAAGTATATTTTGCATATAGCCACAAAAAAGGATGAGAAAATATGAACATAGTTGTTTTATCCAGTATCGTTGCTGTTTGTATGGCTGTCGGTGCGATGTTTATTCGTTTAAAAGCAGCTAAGAAACCTGCAACATTGAAAAAAATTATACTTCCGCCATTTTTTATGAGTACGGGCGCATTGATGTATGTTTTTCCTGAATTTCGATTAACTCCAGCAGAAATGTTAGAAGCGATTGGTGTCGGTTTGATTTTCTCTATTTTTCTTATTAAAACATCTAAATTTGAAATTAGAGGACAAGAGATTTATTTGAAGCGTTCAAAAGCCTTTGTTTTTATATTAATTGGATTACTTGTCGTGCGGATTGTATTTAAAACATACTTAAGCCAATCTCTTGATTTAGGACAACTTAGTGGCATGTTCTTCTTACTTGCGTTTGCGATGATTGTGTCATGGAGAATTGCAATGTATCGTTCCTTTACGAAATTACAGAAGGAAATGGAAAAAGAAGATGGTTTTTATAATGAAAAAGATATGAAGCTAACTTAAAAACTGTATATGTACTAAATAAAAAGACAGCGTTAAAGGCGCTGTCTTTTTTATCGAAAATAATATGGAGTTACTTTGCGAGTAAAGATTGATAGTTAGAATAATCAATCTTTTTTTCTTGTAGTTTTTTAATTAAAAATTTATGATCACGCTTTGGTGTGGCAATGATATATCCTTTAATAATTAAGTCTTGTGTAATTCGAGAGGCATTTTCTTGTAATGCAAGTTCCCCGATTTTTCCAGCGATCTTTGATTTTGCAACATCGCGAAATAGTTCTGGAACAGGACTTACAAGCTCTTCTAACAATTGTTTTTGTTCGTCAGCCCATAAATGTCTCGTTTTATTTATGTAGTGTTCTTCCCAATCCAAAATGGACATGCCGTCTTCTTTTGGTAATCGTTTTAAAAATTTTCTGAACATAAAGTATCCACCGATAGACATAAGCCCTAATAAAATAACCGTCCATAATACAATGAACCAACTGAACCATCCTTCGAGCAAGCATATCCCCCCTTAATGATAGCGGTTTTCTTTTATTCATATTATATACAGTGAGATTCATAGAAAGCAAGAACGCTTGGTCATTTTGACCAAGCGTTATAGTTTAAACGAAGTATAGTTGTTCAACACATAAATTATTATTATCGTCTTCAACATACTCAATAATAAGTGTGCCAACTTTACGATCTTTATCTTCAGTTGTGAAAATAGAGTAAGAAGTAAAACGTGTTTTTGATAGGCCGCTTATATGTGTAGGTAAAGAAATGTAGTCGTTATCGCGGAAGAATTCCATCAGTTCAATATCCTCAAATTCTTTTCGGTCAACTTGTTTGTTTGTATAGCGGCGTTGAAGTTGTTTTAAAGACTCATTCCAAGAAATTGCTTTTGTGTCGTATACCATTGTTCTATCTCCTTACTGTATGTAATCATTAAGAACATACGTTCTAATCTAGTATACTCTTTTTATTCGAAAAGGGAAAGCAAAAAATAATGTAAGCTTGGATTTCCAAGCTTACATTATTGATGCGTCCGTCATAATCTCTATTTTTTATTATAAGTTAGATAGGAATAAGAAACAAGATGATATATATAATGTTGAGAGTTTTAAAAATTCTGTATATTATAGGTGTACTAAAGTGTAAGGGAATGAGAGGTATGGTATACGTAATTTCACTGCAAGGGCCGATGGCTAGCGGAAAAACAACATTGGCTAAAAGGTTAGAGAGATGTGGGCTTTCGGTTATATATGAAAATCCTTATCCAATTGTAGAAAAGCGAAAGCGATTAAATTTGGATATGAATTCAAAAGAAGGGTTTATCATAAATCAAAAAATGTTTATCGAAGCAAAAATTAAGGAGTTTCAAAATGTGAAAGGTTCAGTCGTAATTTTTGATCGCGGACCAGAAGACATTGAGTTTTTTACACTCTTTTATCCAACGATTATAGGGGAAGAGTGGGATATAGAAGCTGAATTGAAAGGTGAATTATATAAATTAAGAGAATGTCGTTCAGATGCCATTTTTTATTTAGATGTGACGAAAAAGAATGTATATGATAGAAAAAATAACGATAGGACAAGAAAACGAAGTACATTTGAGGAGCAATTTAAATTAGTAGAAACGGAAAAAGATTGGTATAAACAATTTCCTGTAACTTATTTGGATACGAATAGATTAACAGTGGACGATCTAGAGGTATATTTTATGTACTGGTTAAAGGAGAGAGGGCTATGAAAAAAATCCTTTTATTTGTATACCCAACATTTGCAGAGTTTGAAATAACAGTAGCAACGGCATTGCTGAAAACGAAGTATGAAATCATAACAGCGGGCTTAACAAAAGAATTGATTATAAGTGAAACTGGGTTGCAAGTGCAGCCGCATATAGAAGTAAGTGAAGTATGTGTAGATGAGTATGAGGGGATACTTATTCCAGGTGGAGAAGAAGTACAGTTGGAAGATGCAAAATCTCTTTTTTCAATCATTCGTCAATTTCATGAACAAGAAAAATTAGTGGCGGCAATTTGCGCTGGACCGTATGCGCTAGCAAAAGCGGGCTTATTTAAGGGGATTTCTTATACTGCGACTATAGATTATCAAAAGTTCGATTGTTTTCCAATAGAAAATTTCGTGTATAAAGAAGTTGTGCAACACTCAAATATCATTACAGCACAAGGGCATGCATTTGTACCATTCGGAATAGCAATTGCCTCTTATTTTGGAGTGGCAGACGAACATAATACCAATTTTTATGGTGGTAAAGGCAATGTAGTAATGGAGAAACTTTTACGAGAAAACGTGTAAAAGCTAGCAAATGCTAGCTTTTTTCTTTTTGACATCGATAAATTGCTAACGTTTTCGGATCGCGCCATATACCGTTATGAAGTGATAATTCATTTTCTACTTCTTCTTTTAGCCATTCCTTCATTTCCGCGTGAAGATATGTATTATCAGGTATATTTAGCGACGGAAACATGCTAGAAATATAGTTTACTATTGGAGTAGCATGATGGAAAACGAGCGCATTATGAATAACTGTTTCTTCAACAGTTGGAAAAACGGATTGTAATATCTCTTTACCGTTTTCTAAACAAAATGGAGTGACTGATGATGTTGTTTTCGGTAAATCAAATGCGTCTAACATGCGGTTACACATTTCAACTATACGAGGTAGTGTAACGCTAGAATTTGTTGTAGCTAAAAGTGAGCCGCCGGGACGAATTACTTTATGGAATCCTTGAATTGTTTTTTCAACATCTTTCATGTGATATAACATATGTCTTGCGATTATTAGGTCATAATAATTTGTTTCGAAAGGGAGTTTACTAGCATCCCCTCGTTTCCATTCTATTAAGTTATTTGTCTTAGCAGCCTCAGCAAGCATAGCTTCGGATTGATCCAATCCGGTTAATGGGCCTTTATGACCATTTGTTTGTAAAAGGGAAAGGAATTTTCCACTAGCACATCCAACCTCTAATATGTTTTCTTCCCCTTGAAGTTGTAAATGTTTAATGACAATCGTATCTAAATCTACGTGTTTTTCTTCGTAATGTGTATGTGTGTCGATGCGTGTTTGTAAATGGTTGCTAACGTTATATTGACGTTTTACATCATTCATTTTTTCACATTCCACCTTCGTGCAAAATTGCTGAATCGCATGTGTTAATACGTCGGTTTTCTTTAAACCTTCGTAATGGAGTGCAGTTTCAAACCTTGCAAGTAATTTTTCTTCAATTCGAAAATGAATATCTTTTCGCTTCGTCATTGAAATCTCGCCCCTTTGCATCTGTTAGTGAGACTATAGCATGCTTGGAAAAATTGTGTAAATAATTTATGTACACAAATGGAGGGGATGAAAAAATTGTTTGAATGTGAGTTTAAACTATTGACGATTTAACCGTTTTCATATATTCTTAAATTAAGTAATATTCAAATAATTCAAAAGAAATGAGAGAGTCACATGCTTCTTCAAGGAACACATCGAATTGGTCGTATGGCCATGCTGTTGGCACTTGCGGATGAAAATGAAAGTCCTGTATTATCCATTCCAAAAGGTTGGAAGTATTGTACGGGGAAAGTGGGTTCGATGAATTCGCAAAAGGTTGTCGCAGCAATGGAAACAGCGGCTAAGAGCAACCAAGTTATTGAAACAGACGTTTACAGAGAAACACATGCACTTTATCATGCAATTATGGAAGCTTTGTACGGAGTGACGAGAGGTCAAATTCAGTTAGCAGACGTTCTTCGTACAGTAGGACTTCGGTTTGCGATTGTGCGCGGTACACCATACGACGGAAAAAAAGAAGGCGAATGGGTTGCTGTTGCGCTTTATGGAACGATTGGTGCACCTGTAAAAGGATCTGAGCATGAGGCGATTGGTTTAGGAATTAATCACATATGATTTGCCCATAGTCTATTAGTTAGAAGGGGGCCTTACTTTTTTAGGACAGAAGTCTGTCTTAAAAAGATAAGGTCCCCTTTTGCCTTTTTAAGGAGGAAAAATGATGATTACGTTAACAGGACATACATTGACAGTTGAAGAAATGAAGAGGTTATTACTTGAAGGAGAAGGTGTAACAGCTTGTCCAACTAGTATGCAAAAGGTAGCAGAATGCCGCGAAGTAGTTGAGAAAATCGTAGAAGACGGAAAAGTCGTTTACGGTATTACAACTGGGTTTGGAAAATTTAGTGATGTGCTTATCCAAAAAGATGATGTGAAGGCACTTCAGCATAATTTAATTCAGTCACATGCATGTGGGATAGGCGATCCATTCCCAGAAGAAGTATCACGCGGTATGTTAATTTTACGAGCGAACACGATGCTTAAAGGAGTATCTGGTGTTAGACCGCTCGTTGTAAATATGCTTCTTGAGTTTGTAAACCGTAAGATTCACCCAGTCGTTCCGCAACAAGGTTCACTTGGTGCGAGTGGAGATTTGGCACCTTTATCTCATCTTGCGCTCGTATTATTAGGCGAAGGTGAAGTGTTCTATAAGGGGAAACGCGTTCATGCAATGGTTGCTCTTACAGAAGAAGGGCTTGAGCCAATTGAACTTGAAGCGAAAGAAGGTCTTGCATTAATTAATGGTACGCAGGCGATGACAGCGCAAGGAGTTCTTTCTTATATAGAAGCAGAAGCAACGGCGTATCAAGCTGAACTAATTGCTTCGATGACAATTGAAGGGTTACAAGGCATTATTGATGCATTTGATGAAAATGTTCATAAAGCACGTGGTTATAAAGAGCAAGTGGATGTAGCAAGCAGAATTCGTGACATTCTTCATGATAGTAAGTTAACAACAAAACAAGGAGAACTACGTGTACAGGATGCCTATTCACTTCGTTGTATCCCGCAAGTACACGGTGCTTCTTGGCAAGTTTTGAATTATGTGAAAGAAAAATTAGAAATTGAAATGAATGCCGCAACAGATAATCCGCTAATTTTTGATGGCGGGGAAAAAGTAATTTCAGGTGGTAACTTCCACGGTCAACCGATTGCGTTTGCGATGGACTTCTTAAAAGTAGGAATGGCGGAACTTGCAAATATTTCGGAGCGCCGTATTGAGCGCTTAGTAAACCCGCAATTAAATGATTTACCACCATTTTTAAGTCCAGAACCAGGACTACAGTCTGGTGCGATGATTATGCAGTATGCAGCAGCATCACTTGTTTCTGAAAATAAAACATTAGCACATCCAGCGAGTGTAGATTCAATCCCGTCGTCAGCTAACCAAGAAGATCACGTAAGTATGGGAACAATTGCTTCACGCCATGCACATCAAATTATTCAAAATGCAAGACGTGTTCTTTCAATTGAGATGATTTGTGCGATGCAAGCGGCAGAATATCGCGGGATTGAAAACATGAGTACAGTGACGAAGAGCTTCTACCATCAAGGGCGCCAGCAAGTACCATCTATTACAAATGATCGCATCTTCTCAACGGATATTGAAAATATTGCACATTGGTTAAAAACGAATTATTCGATAAAAGAAAGATTGGATGTAAACGCAGCACTATAAAACGAGAAAAGGGAGAGATTGAAATGGAAAAAGTAAAACAAACAATTCGTGCGCCAAGAGGTACTGAGTTACAAACGAAAGGGTGGGTTCAAGAGGCTGCACTTCGAATGTTAATGAACAATTTAGATCCTGAAGTTGCTGAAAAACCAGAAGAATTAGTTGTATATGGTGGAATTGGCCGTGCAGCTCGTAACTGGGAAAGCTATCAGGCGATTGTAGATTCATTAAAAACGTTGGAAAGTGATGAAACGTTACTTGTTCAATCAGGAAAACCAGTTGCAATTTTCAAATCACATGAAGATGCGCCTCGCGTACTGTTAGCGAACTCAAACTTAGTACCAAAATGGGCGAACTGGGATCACTTCCGTGAACTAGAGAAAAAAGGTCTTATGATGTACGGACAAATGACAGCAGGTAGCTGGATTTACATTGGAACACAAGGAATTTTACAAGGAACATATGAAACATTTGGCGAAGCAGCTCGTCAACATTTCGATGGTTCATTAAAAGGTACATTAACACTTACTGCTGGTTTAGGTGGTATGGGTGGTGCACAACCTCTTGCTGTAACGATGAATGGCGGTGTTGTAATTGCGATTGATGTAGATAAGCGTAGTATCGATCGTCGTATTGAAAAGAGATATTGTGATAAGTATACAGAATCATTAGAAGAAGCATTGGCTATTGCAAACGAGTATAAAGAGAAGAAAGAGCCTATTTCAATTGGATTATTAGGTAATGCAGCAGAAATTTTACCTGAGTTAGTAAATCGTAATATTATCCCTGACTTAGTTACGGATCAAACTTCAGCTCATGATCCATTAAACGGTTATATTCCAGTAGGTTATACGTTAGAAGAAGCAGCGAAACTTCGTGAAGAAGATCCAGAACGTTACGTACAATTATCAAAAGAAAGTATGACAAAACATGTAGAAGCAATGCTTGCAATGCAAGAAAAAGGCGCAATTACATTTGATTATGGAAATAACATTCGCCAAGTTGCTTTCGATGAAGGTTTGAAAAATGCTTTCGATTTCCCAGGATTCGTTCCAGCATTTATCCGTCCATTATTCTGTGAAGGAAAAGGACCGTTCCGCTGGGTAGCACTTTCTGGTGATCCAGAAGATATTTATAAAACAGACGAAGTAATTTTACGCGAATTCGCTGACAATGAGCATTTATGTAACTGGATTCGTATGGCACGTCAACAAGTGGAGTTCCAAGGTCTTCCATCACGTATTTGTTGGTTAGGTTACGGTGAGCGCGCGAAATTTGGTCGCATTATTAATGAAATGGTGGCAAATGGTGAATTATCAGCACCAATCGTAATCGGTCGTGACCATTTAGATTGCGGATCAGTAGCATCTCCAAACCGTGAAACAGAAGCGATGAAAGATGGTAGTGATGCAGTAGCAGACTGGCCAATTTTAAATGCATTAATTAACAGTGTAAACGGTGCAAGCTGGGTATCTGTTCACCACGGTGGCGGCGTTGGTATGGGTTATTCACTTCACGCTGGAATGGTTATCGTTGCAGATGGAACAGAAGCAGCAGCAAAACGTATTGAGCGCGTATTAACTTCTGACCCTGGTATGGGTGTTGTTCGTCACGTTGATGCTGGATATGACTTAGCTGTGGAAACTGCGAAAGAAAAAGGCGTTAACATTCCAATGATGAAATAAGGAGGAGAAAACATGCTGGACACTTTACTAATAAATATTGGTCAATTATTAACAATGGATCAAGAAGATGGCTTGTTAAGACGGGAAGCGATGAACACGCTTCCTGTTATCGAAAACGGTGCGGTTGGAATTGAAAACGATGTAATTACTTTCGTTGGAACGGCGGAAGAAGCGAAAGGATTACAAGCGAAAGAAGTTATTGATTGCGGCGGGAAAATGGTTTCTCCTGGTCTTGTTGACCCGCATACTCATCTTGTATTTGGTGGATCTCGTGAAAATGAAATCGCACTAAAATTACAAGGAGTTCCGTACTTAGAAATTTTAGAACAAGGCGGAGGCATTCTTTCGACTGTAAATGCAACGAAACAAGCATCGAAAGAAGAACTTGTTCAAAAAGCGAAATTCCATTTAGACCGTATGTTATCTTTCGGAGTTACAACTGTAGAAGCGAAGAGTGGTTACGGATTAGATGATGAGACGGAATGGAAACAATTAGAGGCAACTGCACAATTACAAAAAGAGCATCCGATCGATTTAGTTTCCACATTTTTAGGTGCTCATGCAGTTCCGAAAGAATATAAGGGTAGATCGAAAGAATTTTTACAATGGATGTTAGACCTACTACCAGAAATGAAAGAGAAGCAATTAGCGGAATTCGTTGATATTTTCTGTGAAACAGGTGTGTTCTCTGTCGAAGAGTCAAAAGAGTTTTTATTAAAAGCGAAAGAGCTTGGCTTTGATGTGAAAATTCATGCAGATGAAATCGACCCTCTTGGTGGTGCGGAAGCAGCGGCAGAAATCGGTGCAGCATCAGCAGACCATTTAGTTGGCGCTTCTGATAAAGGAATTGAAATGCTTGCAAACTCTAATACAGTAGCCACTTTATTACCAGGAACAACTTTTTATTTAAATAAAGAAAGTTTTGCTCGCGGTCGTAAAATGATTGATGAAGGTGTTGCAGTTGCGTTAGCTACAGACTTTAACCCAGGTAGCTGTCCAACTGAAAATATTCAGCTTATTATGAGCATTGCGATGCTAAAACTGAAAATGACACCAGAAGAAGTTTGGAATGCTGTAACGGTTAACTCATCATATGCCATTAACCGTGGTGATGTAGCTGGGAAAATTAGAGTTGGTCGTAAGGCAGATTTAGTTTTATGGGATGCTTACAATTATGCTTACGTACCGTATCATTACGGCGTAAGTCATGTGAATACAGTATGGAAGAATGGTAATATTGCATATACAAGAGGTGAACAATCGTGGAGCACGGCCACTATTTAAAGAAAAATGCAAAGTTTATTGATCGTGAAGTGACAAAATGGAGTGAGATGATTAAAGATTGGGAGGAAGGCGTAGAAATATTCGGTGCTGCTTTAATTGGAGCACCCCTTTCTAAACCATCTATTAGTCATTCAGGAGCAAGTTTTGCTCCAAAAACAATTCGTGCGATGTTAGATGCATACAGCACATATGCAATTACAGAAGAACACGATATGAAAGAAAGTGTCTTATATGATTGCGGCGATATTACGATGCATGTGACGGATATAAAAGAAAGTCATAACCGAATTGCGAAAACAGTTGGTCATGTAACGAAAGTAAATCCGAACATGATACCAATCGTTCTTGGTGGTGACCACTCAATTAGTTTTCCGAGTATAACAGGCTTTGCAAACAGTAAAGGAAAGGTCGGGATTATTCAATTTGATGCTCATCATGATTTACGTAATTTAGATGATGGAGGCCCGTCAAATGGTACACCATTCCGTAGTTTACTAGAAAATGATGTCATTACAGGGAAACAACTTGTTCAAATTGGAATTCGTAATTTTTCTAACGCACGTACGTACCATGAATATGCAATAGAGCATGGCGTAACAGTGTATACAATGAAAGACGTACGAGAGCGAGAAATAAAAGATATTATCACGGAAAGTATTGAAGTGTTAAGAAAACAAGGTGTGACTTCTATTTATATTTCTCTTGATATGGATGTACTAGACCAAGCGTTTGCACCAGGTTGTCCAGCAATTGGGCCAGGTGGAATGGATAGTACGACTTTACTAGATGCGATTGAATTCCTTGGTAAAGAACCGCTCGTTCAAGGGATGGATATAGTAGAGATTGATCCAACTCTTGATTTCAGGGATATGACGAGTAGAGTAGCAGCGCAAGTGATTATGAGTTTTCTTTTAGCGAGGGAAATAGTTAGTAAGCAGGTTAGTATATAGACGGAAAAGTAGATCTTTATCTATGCCTTATCAAAAACACATTACTACTCAAATGTAGTAATGTGTTTTTATGTTAAAAGAGAATGAATGTGGGTGCAACCGTTAATAAAATTGCGGGTTTTTATAGTGTGTTATGTAAATTTAATTTCTTGCTTTTGAAGTATTGACGTGTAAAATAATTTTATGATAAAATAAAAATTTTGCTAAAAAACTAAAAGTGTGTTAAGCTTGAGAAGGTTACCATATATGGAGGTGGATTATTTGTTTCAAATTGGCGATAACATTGTTTATCCAATGCAGGGAGCAGGTATAATTAAAGCCATAGAAGAGAAGGAAGTCTCAGGAGAAAAACAACAGTATTATGTTATAAAAATGTCGGCTAGTAATATGGAACTAATGATTCCAGCAGGGAGAATATTGAATTCGAATATACGACCAGTGACGGATATAACCGCATTAGCACACATAATGGATATTTTTCAACATGGGGAATCAGATAGATTACTTACGTGGAAACAAAGGTATAAATTGAACACTGATAAAATAAAGACGGGTAAAATGCAAGAAGGTGCTGAAGTCGTGCGCGATTTAATGCGTATACAGAAAGAAAAAGCACTTAATGCAAGCGAAAAGAAGATGTTAGATAACGCATATGAATTTTTGATTAGTGAACTGGGATTAATTGAAGGTATCACAGAAAATCAGATAAAAAGCTTTTGTTAAGGTTCATTACAAATAATGTATTATATCCCAAAAAAGATCTTGAATTTTTTGGGAACATAATTATAGAAAATTTATCATTTCAAAGACATTCAACTCTTTCAAACCACTTTTAGAGCATTACCTCTATTGTTATTACTACAATCAAATCCATTTTTATTTTTTAATTTCATTTATGAATGTTCGAAGTTTAATTGAATACTTCGATAAAATAGTTACTTGATTTTTGCAATCCTGATTCACACTGGCACGGACGAGGAGCCGTAAGGATGAAAGAGAGGTAGGGCTTTCATTGTTTTAGGTATATAAGTTATTATTTTTAGAAGAATACTGAACCATATTCACTTCTATTGATAAGGTATTTTTTATATTAAAGAGATAAACGAATTGACAGCCATATATGGTCAACAAAAAAGGTTTCCTTCTAAGGAAACCTTTTTAATATTATTTATAGTATTTTATTTTTTTGATATTCGAATTTTTTATTGTAAAGTCGTAAAAATTGACGTTACTATCTAAAAGTAAGTATGATGCGATTATAGTAAGATTTTTTAGGGGGAAGAAAAATGACAAGTTCAAGTAATAAAGCAGCGAATATTTATGAAGGAACAAATGTAAACGCTGGTGGATCTTTTGAAAACGTTGAAGAAACAAAGTTGTTTGATCCAATTCAAATTGGAGCTTGGTCTCTTCGTAATCGTATAGCGATGGCACCGATGACAAGATGCTTTGCAGATAATGAAACTGGAGTAGTTGGTGCTGATGTAGTGGAGTACTACAGAAAACGTGCTGCGGATGGAATTGGACTAATTATTACAGAAGGAATTGTCATTAGTCCGAGAGCAAAAGGAAACCCAGGAGTACCAGGTATTTATACACAAGAACAAATCGATTCTTGGAAACCTGTTACAGAGGCAGTACATAAAGAAGGCGGGACGATTATTGCTCAAATATGGCATGTTGGGCGTATGAGTCATCATGAAATAATTGGTGGTCAAATGCCACAAGCACCATCTGCTATCGCTGCAGAGGGAAATGTTCCACGCTTTCGTAAACCGTTTGATACGCCAGAAGCAATGACGTTAGAAGAAATACAAGAAGTAATCGGTCAATACGCACAAGCTGCGAAAAATGCAATCGAAGCTGGATTTGATGGAGTAGAAATTCACGGTGCACACGGATATTTAATCGATCAATTTACGTATGAGTTTGCGAATAAGCGAACAGATAAATATGGCGGTAATTTAAAACAAAGGTTAACGTTTATGAAAGAAGTAACGGCGGCTGTAATAGAAGCTGTTGGAGCTAATAAAACACTTCTTCGCTTCTCTGCTTTCAAAGGCGATAATCCTACTTATATGTGGGAAAACCCTGAGCTTGCAATTGAAACGTTCGTAAATATGTTCAAAGAAGTTGGATTAACGATGATCCATCCCTCAACGATGAATTATACGCAAGAGATTGCTGACGGAAAGAATTTTCATCAACTAGTAAGAAAATATTGGGATGGTACGATTGTTGGGGTTGGTAATTTAAATCCGAAAGAGGCCGAAGAAGCGTTGCAAGAAGGAACAATTGATGTAGTGGCATTCGGCAGACCGTTAATTGCTAATCCAGACTTTGTTCATCGAATTAAACATGCTGAAAGTTTAGTTGAATATGACGCGAAAGAGCATCTTGCTACGTTAGTATGAATAAAGATAAAAGGAGAGCACACCGAGTGTTCTCCTTTTATTATGGGATTTCATAGGGGGAAGCGGGATGAGTGAAACGCTACTCGTTATTATTAGTATATTACTATTTTTAATGTTGCTTTTAATCATCTTTTTTATCATTACATTTTTTATAAAAAAACGAACACATCATTCTATTTTAAAGTTACATCCGTACTTAGGAAGAATGCGCTACTTACTGGAAAAGATAGGGCCTGAATTTCGACAATATTGGTTTGATCATGATACGGATGGAAAGCCTTTCTCACGTTATGATTTTCAAAGTGTTATGTTTTTAGCGAAATATCGCTCTGAAATACTTGGTTTTGGATCAAAACGAGATTTTGAAGCTTCTGGCTATTATATTGCTAATACATTATTTCCGATATTAACTGAGGAATTAAGTGTGAATCTTTCGCAAGAGCGGGAAGGTAAAAAGTACATGATTCATAAAGAAGGATTATTTTCAAGAAGAGAAAAATTGACAGCGGATACAACGAATCTTTGGCTGTACGAAGAAGATGATGCAATTATAGTCGGTGAAAACCGTAAATATCCGTGGAAACTACATGGCATGTTTGGAGCATCTGCGACTTCTTACGGCGCGATTGGAGAAAATTATATTTTAGCGAGTGGTTTTGGAGCGAAAATGGCAGGCGGATCGTGGATTAATACTGGTGAAGGTGGCGTTATTCCAGAACATTTACATACAGGAGCGAATATCGTTGCGCAAATTGGTCCAGGGTTATTTGGGTACCGTGATGAGGACGGTAATTTTTCAATGGGAAAATTCATGGAGAAAGCGAAAGAAAGTAATATTAGAGCATTCGAATTGAAATTTGGGCAAGGTGCTAAAATACGTGGTGGTCATCTAGAGGGGCAAAAAGTAAATGAGAAAATTGCTTTTGTTCGCAACGTCCGAAAGGGAGAGACGATTAATTCACCGAATCGATTTTCATTTTTAAAGAATGCAGTGGATACACTTTGTTTTATTCAACAGTTGCAAGAAAGCGGCGGTAAACCAGTTGGAATGAAAATTGTAATTGGTCAGCAGGAGCCTTTGGAAGATTTAATAAAAACAATGAAAGAACTAAATATTTACCCAGATTTTATTACAATAGACGGTTCAGAAGGCGGATCAGGGGCAACGTATAAATCGATGGCAGATTGTATGGGACTGCCGCTTATTCCAGCATTACTTACATTTATCGATACAGCAAATTATTATGGTGTCCGTAACAAGTTTAAAGTATTTGCATCGGGTAAATTAATCACACCAGATAAAGTGGCGATTGCTTTAGCGATTGGGGCGGATGCTGTAAGTTCAGCCCGCGGATTTATGATGGCAAGCGGCTGTATTATGGCCCTTCAATGTAATTCTGGCCAATGTCCATCTGGTGTAGCCACGACGAATCCGCATTATCAAAAAGCGTTAGATCCGTATGAGAAGAAGTGGCGAGTCATGAATTATATTATTAGTATGAGATATAGTTTATTTTCATTAGCAGCGGCAGCGGGAGTGAAGAGCCCGCGCCATTTAACTAGAGAGCATATTGTGTTTAAAGACGAGGTGGGGAGAGTAGTTCCTCTTTCGGAATTGTTTCCTATAGTAAATCAAACCTAAAAGTATATTTGATATGTAAGATTTTTTAAAGGAATAATCATATTTTTGGAAAAATTAGGAGTATAATAGGGAAGTATTTTTAAAAATGACTATTTTTAGGGAGAGATTCACTTGCAGCAAGGTTCTTACAGTATTACAATTTTTTTACTCGTCATAGGGCTCGTTATATTTAGACGCATGCGCTCTATGAATCGACCAATTAATAATAAAGGAAGACGACTACTATTGCCATTATTTTTCTTATTACCAGGTTTTTCTTTATATGCTGCACCGATACAACTTGCTGATTGGCAAATTGGTATAGCTGCTGGGATCGGACTGTTATTGTCAATTCCACTTATTATTTTAAGTGGGTATGAAGTCAGAGAAGATGGTCAAATTTATGCAAAAAAAAGTATCGCTTTTATTGCTACATTTTTAGTTATCGTTCTTTTACGTGCTTATTTTAGAAGACATTTACAAGGTTTAGATCCAAAGTCAATCGGCATTCTTTTCTATACTCTTGCGGTTTGTTATATAGTACCTTGGCGTATTGGATGCTATATGAAATTTCGTAAAGTATATGTAGAAAAAGCGAAAATTGAGACGTCAATAAGCTAAAAGTCATACATTTGTATGGCTTTTTCTTTTAAAATTTATCGGGTAAACGAATAAAAATAAGGTGTGAAAAAACACTGTTTAATTTTCTGAATGTTATTACTTTAATTTCTTAAAAAATCATTGTAATCCATTGGGATAAAGGCGTTTATAAAGGTTTTCACATGTAATGAAAAGTGCTCGTTCACTTGAAAGAACAAAAAATGTTTGTTAAGGTAGGGAACCATAAGCGAAAACAAGAAAATAGAAAAAGTCATTTTTCGAAATTTTGAATGGCTTATGGAATAAGGGAGAGATTTGGTGAAGATTGAAATTATGGTTTCGCTTGCTATTTATATGGCAGGTATGTTGTATATCGGATATTGGTCTTATAAGAAGACATCCGATTTATCAGATTATATGTTAGGCGGAAGAGGACTCGGTCCAGCAGTTACAGCTTTATCAGCTGGTGCTTCTGACATGAGTGGTTGGATGCTAATGGGATTACCTGGTGCGATGTATGCAACAGGATTATCAAGTGTATGGATTGCGATAGGTTTATTAATAGGTGCTTATGCAAACTATTTAATCATTGCCCCACGTTTACGAACGTATACAGAAGTGGCAAATGATTCAATTACGATTCCAGACTTTTTAGAGAATCGGTTTAAAGATCGTACGAAAATACTTCGTTTTGTCTCCGCTATCGTCATTTTAGTATTTTTCACATTTTATGCGTCGGCTGGTTTAGTTTCAGGTGGACGTTTGTTTGAAAATTCTTTCAACCTGGATTATAAAATTGGTTTATTTGTAACAGTGGGTGTCGTTGTTGCGTATACACTATTCGGTGGCTTTCTAGCCGTAAGCTGGACGGACTTTGTACAAGGTTGTATTATGTTTATTGCGCTTGTACTAGTGCCAATTGTTGCTTTTACGGATGTCGGTGGTGTAACAGAAACATTTAATACGATTAAACAAGTCGATGCATCGCATTTAGATATGTTTAAAGGGACCACAATACTTGGCATTATTTCATTTTTAGCATGGGGACTTGGGTATTTTGGTCAACCGCATATTATTGTCCGTTTTATGGCAATCACCTCTATTAAAGATTTAAAGACTTCTCGTAGAATCGGTATCGGCTGGATGACGATTTCAATTATAGGTGCAATGCTTACTGGTCTAATTGGTATCGCTTATTATGCTAAAAATAATGCGACATTACAAGACCCAGAAATGGTCTTTGTAACATTCTCAAATATTTTATTCCATCCGTACATTACAGGATTTTTATTATCAGCTATTTTGGCTTCGATTATGAGTAGTATTTCCTCACAATTACTTGTTATTTCAAGTGCAGTAACGGAAGACTTCTATAAAACATTTTTCCGTCGTAATGCAAGTGACAAAGAACTTGTATTTATCGGTAGATTGTCAGTATTAGTAGTAGCTATGATCGCAGTTGTTTTAGCGTATCATCCAAGTGATACAATTTTAACACTTGTAGGTTATGCTTGGGCTGGATTTGGTTCAGCATTCGGACCAGCCATTTTATTAAGTTTATATTGGAAAAGGACGAATAAATGGGGCGTTCTTGCAGGTATGATTGTTGGTGCAGTAGTTGTTATAGCATGGGTACAAATTCCAAGTTTAAAAGCAATTATGTATGAAATGGTACCTGGATTCTTCTGTAGTTTATTAACTGTTATCGTTGTAAGTTTATTAACGAAAGAACCCGTTAAGGCAGTTCATCGTGAATTTAATGAGATGGAAGCAATATTGGAAAAAGAAACGAAATGATTAGCGAAGAGAGTAAACGAAACTGGAGTTTACTCTCTTTTTATTTAAAATGAAAATAAGGAACTTATTGACAACTAAAAGTAAGTAACTTATAATAAATTTGAGTTCAAGTTAATTTTTACTTTGAATAAAGCTTTCAAATGGAGTAAATATTTTTTAAAAATTATCTCGAATTTGAGATGAATTGACAAGCTGGAAGTTAATGTGTAATTTTATAATCGATATCTCGAATTCGAGATAAAATTATAATGACGGATTTTACTTTGTAGCATGGACAAAATGAATAATGAATTTAAATGTAAAAGAATTTTTATAATGAAATAAAAAAGGAGTGGAAGAAATGGAAAAGAAAACAATGGGAATCCATCACATTACAGCGATTGTAGGGCATCCACAAGAAAATGTAGACTTTTATGCTGGTGTATTAGGGTTACGTTTAGTGAAACAAACAGTGAATTTTGATGATCCAGGTACGTACCATCTTTATTTTGGAAATGAAGGAGGAAAACCTGGAACAATTATTACGTTTTTCCCATGGGCAGGTGCTCGTCAAGGTATTATTGGGGATGGTCAAGTAGGAATTACGTCTTACGTTGTACCAAAAGGTGCAATGGAGTTTTGGGAAAATAGATTAGAAAAATTCGATGTTTCGTATACGAAAATGACTCGTTTTGGAGAGCAGTATTTAGAATTTGATGATCCGCATGGTTTGCATATAGAATTAGTTGAAAGAGAAGCAGGCGAATTAAATAATTGGAGTTTTGGAGAAGTTACACCAGAAGTAGCAATTAAAGGGTTTGGAGGTGCTGTTCTTTTATCTGCACAGCCTCAAAAAACAGCTGAATTGTTAGAGCATATTATGGGTCTTGAGAAAATTGGAGAAGAGGGTGAATTTGTTCGATTCCGTTCTTCTGCTGATATTGGAAATATTATTGATTTGAAATTATCAACAATCGGTCGTGGCCAAATGGGCGTTGGTACAGTTCATCATATAGCTTGGAGAGCGATTGACGATGCTGATCAGCTAGACTGGAAAGAGCATGTGTCGCGTTTGGGATATCACGTAACTCCTGTACAAGATCGAAATTATTTTAACGCGATTTATTTTAGAGAACATGGTGAAATCTTATTTGAAATTGCAACAGATCCTCCTGGTTTCGCTCATGATGAATCGTTAGAGACGATGGGTGAGGAATTAAAGTTACCGGAACAATATGAACAACATAGAAAACAGATTGAACAAACGCTTTTACCATTTGAAGTGAGAAATTTAGATTAAAGTGATTGAAGGGGGAACAGGATTATGATGAAACATGTTTTTCAAAAAGGAAAAGATACGTCAAAACCAGTGTTGTTATTACTTCATGGCACAGGTGGTAATGAATTAGATTTACTACCACTTGCAGAAATAATTGATCCGGAAGCGTCGGTATTAAGCGTTAGGGGAAATGTGTTAGAGAATGGGATGCCGCGTTTCTTCCGCCGATTAGCAGAGGGCATTTTAGATGAAGAGGATTTAATTTTCCGTACGAAGGAATTAAATGAATTTTTAGATGAAGCGGCTAAAGAATATAAATTCGATAGAAATAACATTGTAGCTATCGGTTATTCGAATGGAGCAAATATCGCAGCAAGCTTATTATTCCATTACGAGAATGCATTAAAAGGTGCTGTGCTTCATCACCCAATGGTACCTAGAAGAGGAATGCAATTAGCAAATTTAGCAGGAAAATCTGTGTTTATTGCTGCTGGGACAAATGACCCAATTTGTTCATCAGCAGAGTCAGAGGAATTGAAGGTACTATTAGAAAATGCAAACGCGAATGTAACGATGCATTGGGAAAATCGAGGGCATCAATTAACAATGGGTGAAGTAGAAAAAGCAAAAGAGTGGTATGACAAAGCATTTTAAAAAAAGAAGCATCTGTTAACAATTAGCAGATGCTTCTTTTTTATTTAAGACTGGATTGCAAGATGAGATGAAGAAAGTGGTAGCTCAATATCAACAATCGTACCTTTATTTAATTCGCTTGAAATGTGTAATCTACCATGATGTTCTTCAATTATTTTGTAACACATCATTAATCCTAGTCCTGTGCCTTTTTCTTTTAAACTATAAAAAGGTTCGCCTAGACGGGAGATACGATCTTCAGGAATGCCGCAACCTTCATCGATAATTCGTATTAAGATGAAATTATCCTCTAATGGTTTTGTTTGGATGAAAATATTTCCGCCATTTGGCATTGCTTCTATTGCATTTTTTAATATGTTTATAAACACTTGTTTTAATTGGTTACCGTCACATTGAATATCATATACGTAATCAAAATGATCCATGATGATATGAACGCTATGCATAATTGCAGTCGGTAAAATAAATGTAACTACCTCTTCAATTAAAGTTTGTATGTTACAAGTTTGGATAGATAATACTTGTGGCTTAGACATCGCCATAAATTGACTCGTGATGGATTCCATTTGTGAAATCTCACTTAACATAACATCGATATACCATTTCTGCTCTTCACTTATTTCAGGGAGGAGCAACGTTAGAAAACCTTTTAGAGAAGTGAGTGGATTTCGAATTTCATGGGCAATTCCAGCTGTCAGTTGTCCGACTACTGCGAGCTTCTCTGATTTTCGTAGTAACTTTTCAGTTTCTTTTAGCTCAGTAACATCTCTCCCCATCACGATAAGACCTTTGCGAGAACCATCAGGATGATAAAGCGGAACTTTTGATATACTTAAGATTAGATCGAAATCATCTCTATGTATAATAAATTCCTCGCCATGAAGAATTTGTCTTTGTTGCCATGCTAGTTCATCGATTTCTTCACAATGTAAAAAAGCTTCTCGGTATGCTTCATTATATTGAATGAGTTCGCTATCTTTTTTCCCGTGGTAAGGTACATGATGGAAATTGAAGCAAGAAAGTGCGTAATCATTTGCCTCAAGCCAGCGCCCTTCATGATCTTTAAATATAACAAACGCAGGCATAGAGTTTACTAATGTACGTAATCTCTTCTCACTTTCTTTTAGCATATTCTCAATTCTTTCTGATTTTTCAAGCGGCTTCATAATAGCATATACGCCAGTAAGACGATTTTGAACAAAAATAGGAACTAGTTTTGTCACAAAATCTAATAAGAATCCATTTTTATGATAAATAGATAAGATATACTCTTGTTGATTATCCGCTTCAGTATTCTTTATATTTTGTAATACTTGCTCAGAAATATGGGCTTCTAAAATAGAGGTAATATTTTTCTGTTCTAATTCTAAAGAAGTGTAACCTAATATTCTTTCGGCAGAAGGATTTATATGTAGAATAACTCCTTCTAAATTTAATGAAATAATACTATCAGGATTGTGTTCGAACAGAGATGCGTACATTTCTGTTAATGAACGATCTTGTATATGGTTTCGCAAACGTCTAGAAATGCTCGGATGACGTTTTTTTTGAGTTGGTGAATATTTTTTACGACTCATAATAGTTCCTCCGTACAAATAGCATCTAAAAAGATTTGTCTATTCATAACTATAATATAGATGTAATGTGTATTTCTATAAAAAATGGAAGTTATAGAATAAATTTTGTTTTTTTTATTTTTTGCAAGGTGAATGCAGGATGGTAATAAGGGGAGCTTATATTGTTTTATAAACCTTTTGTAAGTTACAGACGGCTGTTTTCCGTATAACATTAGGGTAGAGGAGGGGGAGAGAAAATGAAAAATTATATTCAAGGGATTGATCACGTGCAAGTAGCTGCACCTGTAGGGTGTGAAGAAGAGGCGCGTGATTTTTATGGGAATACGATTGGTATGGAAGAAATTCCAAAGCCAGAAGAGTTGAAAAAACGAGGTGGATGTTGGTTTAAATGCGGAAATCAAGAAATCCATATTGGTGTCGAGCGGAACTTTACACCAGCTAAAAAGGCTCATCCAGCTTTTTATGTGAATGAAATTAATGAATTTAAGCAAACACTTATAGAGCAAGGTGTTAAAGTGATTGATGATTATGCACGGCCAGATGTAATTCGATTTTACGTGTCAGATCCATTTGGAAACCGAATTGAATTTATGCAAAATAAAGACTAGGTGGATTCCCACCTAGTCTTTAACTTCTTCTGAAAAGTCCTAACACTTCTACAGTTTCTGTAATATTAACGAATGCATTCGGGTCGATTTCAGAAATTGTTAGTTTCATACTTGCTAATTCTTCACGAGAAACGACCGTCATAAGTACACGCTTTTTCTCGCTTGAATAAGCACCTTCGCCATCAAGTAACGTTATTCCACGTACAACAGTTGAAAGAAGTTGTTTTTTCATTTTTTCTGCTTCATTTGTTACAATCATAAGTGTAACTTTACGATGTTTTGTATGAACAGCATCAATTACTTTACCAGTTACATAAATTGAAAGTAAGCTTGTAAGTGCAACATCCCAGGTGAAGAAGAATCCTGCGATTATTACAACGACTGTATTTAGAACAATAAGGAATCCGCCAAGTTTAATGTCTCGCTTGCGGGATAAAAGCATACCGATAATATCAAATCCACCAGTGGATCCATTACAGTTAAAAACAAGACCAATACCAGCTCCGGCGATGACACCTCCGAAGATAGAAGATAACAATGGATCTGTTGCTACGACTTTTACTGGAACGTAATATAATGCAACAGATAATACAACTACAGAGACAACTGTGTTAAAAATTACTTTTTTTCCAAGACCTATGTACCCTAAAATAAGGATAGGTAAGTTTAATACAAAGTTAATAATGCCTGTGTTTACAGGGGTTACAATCCCTAAAATAATAGCAATTCCGCCAATTCCACTACTTAAAATTTTGTGGGGGATAAGGAAAAGATTAAAGGCAACCGCAATAATAATAGAACCGATAATAACACCAAGGAATCTGACCATTTCTTTCCCGTCCTTCACTGAAAAATTCATATTATTTCAAGATTATATATGATATTGAAAGTTTTGGGTAAAAACAGTTTATTTAGGTAAATTAGATTAATCAAAAGAATTTGAGTATTTTATCATTTGAAAGGGGATACAGTTGTGAAGATAAAAACATATCAACAGAAAAGCCCGTTGAAGCAAGAATGTGAGGATTCTTATTTTTGTAATAAAGAAAAAAAGATTTATGGTGTATGTGACGGTGCAACACCACTTGTCCCGTTTCGTGATGAAAAGGGACATAATGGAGCATACATCGCTTCGCATTTATTTGCAAGTTATTTTACTGCATTACGAGAGAATCATAGTTTACAATTTGCAGTTGCCAAAGCAAATGAAGCATTGCAAAGCAAAATGTTAGAATATGAAGTAGACACGAGAAAAAAAGAGCATTTGTGGTGCACATGTATCGCGGCAGTCCAAATAGTTGGTGAGAAAATTGAATATGCGCAGCTTGGGGACTGTATGATTGTCGCAACTTTTCAAAATGGAACGATGCAAGTATTAACGAAAGACACAGTTGAAGGAATTAGTAAACGAGCAAAAAAGAAGAGAGAAGAAGATCGTAAAAAAGGGTTATCTGTACCAGAAGAATATGTTTTTCAAGATGTTCGAGAACAGTTAAAATACAATCGTTATCTTGCAAATATGCCAAATGGTTATTCAGTTGCAAATGGAATGAAAGAAGCGATACATTATTTACAACATGGTGAATTACATACAGATGAAGTGAGTGGGATTTTTATTTGTTCAGACGGGTTATTTCACCCAGATTGGTCATTAGAACAAACTGTTGCATATATAAGAAAGAATGGTATAAACGAATATATAGCAATTATTGAAGAGCTAGAAGCGGAAAAGAGAATAAGGCCAGATGATAAAACGATTATTATGATTGATTTTTAAGAGGAGGCAGTTCAAATGGAAATTAAACGTGTCAATCTAACATTTCAAGATGAATTAGTTCCTTTAGAAAAAGTAAACAAACTGATTATTCACCATACAGCTGAAGATGGATGGGACGTGTATAAAACGCATGAATTTCATCAAACTGTAAGGGGGTGGAGCGGAATTGGTTACAACTATTTTATCGAAAAGGATGGAACTGTAGTGGAAGGACGAGGTTTACATATTGGAGCGCACGCGAAAGACCATAACCGCCATACAATTGGAATATGTATGACGGGAAATTTCGATAAATACGATCCAACTCCTGCACAAGTGAATGCATTATATTCTTTATGTAAACTGTTTATGAAGCAATTTGCTATAAAGAAAGAAAATATACTCGGTCATAGAGAGTTAGAAGGAGTTACAAAAAGCTGTCCTGGTAATCGTTTTTCTATGGTAGAGTTAAGGAAGATACTATCTTAAATATAGAGGAGTAACAACGATGATGAATATAAAAATACCAAATGATAAAAAAGAAGAACTTGTAGCACAAATTCAGCAGTTTTTTATGGAAGAAGATTTAGATGAAATTGGACGTTTCCAAGCAGAGCGTTTAATAGAAGAAATGATTAAATTAGTTGGACCGTTTGCATATAATCAAGCAATTGGAGATGCAAGAAAGCTTGTAAGTGAGAAATTAACGAATATCGAAGAAGATTTATACGTGTTAGAGAAGAATGAAGGAAAATAAAAAAAGAGCCGATGGGCTCTTTTTTTTATTTGATTGATAGCAAAAAAACATGGAGAAAACACGGAAAGGACATTGAAAATACACCTTTTATTTTTAGAATATTCTTAGTTTTAAAATACTTCAGAAAGGAAGATTGTAATGAGATTAACGCCAAGAGAAATTGATAAACTGCTAGTAGTTGTTGCGGCTGATTTAGCTTATCGACGAAAGGAGAGGGGGCTTAAGTTAAACTATCCAGAAAGTATCGCTATTATTACGTATGAAATTTTGGAAGGAGCAAGAGATGGTAAAAATGTAGCGGAATTAATGGAGCTTGGAAAAACCATTTTAAGTGCTGAAGATGTTATGGATGGTATTGCAGACATGATATCAGATATTCAAGTTGAGGCAACTTTTCCTGATGGAACAAAATTAGTAACTATTCATCAACCAATTCATTAAAGGAAGTGAATGTTATGATTCCAGGGCAATATATCCTTGCGAAAGAAGACATAGTATGTAATGGAAATAAAAAAGCAACGAAAGTCAAAGTGCTAAATCAGGGAGATAGACCTATTCAAATTGGATCTCATTACCACTTTTATGAAGTGAATGAGGCGTTAAAATTCAATCGAAGTGTAGCAATTGGACGACATTTAAATATTCCAGCGGGTACAGCGGTAAGATTTGAGCCTGGAGATGAAAAAACGATTGAATTAGTTCCATATTCAGGGGAACAAGAAGTATATGGATTTAAAAATAAAGTGGATGGCGATATTCAATCTTACACAAAAAGAGGGAGATAGCATGAGTTTTAAGATGTCACGTAAACAATATGCTGATTTATATGGTCCAACTACAGGAGATTCTATTCGTTTAGCGGATACACAATTGTTCGCACATGTTGATCGAAATGCCACTGTATATGGTGATGAAGCTGTCTTTGGTGGAGGAAAATCAATTAGGGATGGTATGGGACAAAATTCACAACTTACAAGAGAACAGGGGGTTGTGGATGTTGTTATTACGAATGCAATTATTATTGATTATACAGGAATATATAAAGCGGATGTTGGTATAAAAGATGGAAAGATTTCAGCAATAGGTAAGAGTGGTAATCCTTCAGTTATGGATAACATTGATATCATCATTGGAACATCAACGGAAGTAATTTCTGGTGAGCGGAAAATCGTTACAGCTGGAGGTATTGATACACATGTGCATTTCATATCCCCACAACAAATTGATACAGCATTAGCTTCAGGTATAACAACTTTAATTGGTGGGGGAACAGGACCGGCAGAAGGGACTAAGGCAACTACAATAACACCTGGATCTTGGAACTTAAGAAAAATGCTAGAAGCAGCAGAAGCTTTTCCTGTAAACCTTGGGTTTTTAGGGAAAGGAAATAGTTCAAGTCTACCTGCCCTGGAAGAACAAATATTTGCAGGGGCTATCGGATTGAAAATCCATGAAGATTGGGGAGCAACTTCATCAGCAATTAATCACTCGTTACAGATTGCTGATAAATATGATATTCAAGTCTCTATTCATACGGATACTTTAAATGAATGTGGTTTTGTGGAAGAAACGATAAAAGCTATTGATAATCGTGTTATTCATACGTACCACACTGAAGGAGCTGGAGGTGGGCATGCACCAGATATTATAAAGATTGCTGCGCTGAATAATATTTTACCATCATCAACGAACCCGACCTTGCCATATACAGTGAATACGCTGGATGAACATTTAGATATGCTCATGGTATGTCATCATTTAAAAGCGAATATTCCAGAAGATGTAATGTTTGCAGATTCAAGGATTCGAAAAGAAACAATCGCGGCAGAGGATATTTTGCAAGATCTAGGGGTTTTCAGCATGATTAGCTCTGACTCACAGGCGATGGGAAGGGTTGGCGAGGTTATTATTCGCAATTGGCAAACCGCCGATAAAATGAAAAAGCAGATTGGTAGTTTAGAGGGAGATAAAGAATATAACGATAATAATAGAATTCAACGTTATATAGCTAAGTATACAATTAATCCAGCTATTACACATGGGATTTCAGAATACGTGGGCTCTATTGAAATAGGAAAGTATGCAGACCTTGTAATATGGGATCCACAATTTTTCGGTGTTAAGCCAGATATGGTTTTGAAAAACGGAATGGTAGTGATGGCATTAATGGGAGACGAGAATGCTTCAATTCCTACCCCACAACCATATTACGAAAAAAAGATGTTTGGTGCATATGGAAAAGCAGTACAGTCAAGTTCGATTACATTTGTATCGAAAGTAGCTTATGAGAATAATATTAAAGAAAAATTAGGTTTAAATAAAGTTGTATTACCTGTTAAAAATACGAGAGAGATTTCGAAGCAAGATATGAAGCTAAATAATGCAACACCAGAAATTGAAGTAGATCCGCAGACATATGAAGTTAAAGTTGATGGACAAGTAATCACGTGTGAAGCAGTAGATGTACTACCTATGGCTCAAAGATATTTTTTATTTTGATATAACGGGGGAGATAAAATGATTATTGAAAAAATTAATAACAACGTATGCAATATGAATGATTTCTCAAACACAAAAAAGCATCTTGATAAGATATTAATTTCTAGTGAGCTTTTACTGAAGAGAGTTCAGAAATTATATTCAGAATCTGGTTTTGAAATTGGGGTGTCTTTAGATAGTGGAGAAACATTAAAGAACGGTGATATTTTATATGAAGATGAAAATCGAATTGTGTATATTGAAGTATTACCAGAAGAGGTAATTGTAATTACTCCAAAATCAATAAAAGAAATGGGGATTATTGCTCATAACTTAGGGAATAGACATTTACCAGCACAATTCGATGAAGGGTGCATGATTTTGGCGAACGACTACTTAGTAGAAGATTTACTTAAAAAGGAAGGTGTTCCTTATCAAAAAGAAAATAGAGTATTACCAAAACCGTTCAAGCATGCTTCGCACAAACATATTTAACCTACTTAACCTACTCCAAATTAGTGATTCGAACTTCCCAACAGGAAGTTTTAGTCACTCTTTTGGATTAGAAACATTTATTCAAGAGGGACAAGTTACAAATAAAGCCGAATTTTTCAAATGGGTTAATCGATATATAAAAGTCCAATTAACATACACGGATGGCTTAATTTGCAAATATACTTACGAAGCAATTAAGACTAATGAGAGAGAACAAATTACATTTTTAGATGATTTAATAACAGCACAAACACTGCCTTTTGAATGTAGAAAAGCAAATAGAATGATTAGTAAAAGTACTTCTAAATTATTGTGTGAATTGTTCTCATTTGTAAATTTAAATATATATAAAGAAAATATTATGGGTAATAAATTACAAGGTCATCCGAGTATCGTATACGGAATATTAGGGGCGGAATTGAAAATGACAATAGAAGAAACGCTCTTAGTTTTCTTATACTCAAGTGTTGGAAGTATAATTCAAAACGGTGTGAGAGCCATTCCTCTTGGACAAACAGATGGTCAAAAACTATTACAAGAATGCCATGAATTAATCTGTGAATCTATTGATAGAATTCAAATACTTTCATTAGAGGATTTTGGATTGAATGATCCTGAATTCGAAATAAATCAAATGCAACATGAAGATGTAAATGTAAGGGTCTTCATGTCATAGGGAGGAAAAAATAAAATGATAAAGCCTATTAGAATTGGTATCGGTGGCCCAGTAGGTGCTGGGAAAACAATGTTAGTTGAAAAGTTAACAAAACATCTAAATACAGATTATGAAATTGCAGCAATTACAAACGATATTTATACGAAAGAAGATGCAAAAATTTTATTGAAAACAGGTGTTTTACCAGAAGATAGAATTATTGGTGTAGAGACAGGAGGGTGCCCGCATACAGCAATTCGAGAGGACGCCTCTATGAATTTTGAAGCAATTGAAGAACTTATGATGAGACATAATAATTTAGATATTATTTTTATTGAAAGTGGGGGTGATAATTTAGCTGCCACATTTAGTCCGGAGCTAGTGGATTTTTCAATTTATATTATTGATGTGGCACAGGGAGAAAAGATTCCGCGTAAAGGTGGACAAGGAATGATCAAATCTGATGTATTTGTGATTAATAAAACGGATTTGGCACCTTATGTAGGGGCTGATCTTGGAGTTATGGAGCAGGATACGAAAAATTACCGACATAATAAACCATACTTTTTTACAAATTTGAAGGATGAGGAAGGTTTACAAGAATTAATAAATTGGATGCGACAAAACATTATGTTAGAAGGATTGAAAAAATGAAATCCCCTACAGGTGTCTTAAATATTGATGTGATGGAAAAGAGACATAAAACCGTACCTATTAAGGTTTATCATAAAGATGCCTTAAAAGTAACGCAGCCAATATATTTGGACGAGTATGGTAGAGCATATTACTATATTATGAATTCTGGTGGAGGCTATTTAAAAGGAGATTTCTATTCTATAAATATAAATGTTGGTAAAGATGCGAAAACATATATAACAAGCCAATCGGCAACGAAAGTGTACAAGACTCCAAATAGTTATGCTTTGCAAGAATTGAATTTTTATATTGGTGAGAATGCTGTTATGGAATATCTACCAGACCCGTTAATTATGTACAAGGATGCAGCATATAAGCAAAAAACAAATATATATATGCAAAATAATTCTACATTGATTTTATGCGATTCAGTTACGCCTGGTTGGTCGCCAAATATGGAGAAGTTCACATACCAATATTTTGATTCGTTAACAAAAATATATATGGAAAATAAACTTGTAGTATACGATCATCTATTGTTAAACCCTTTCAAAGAGTCGTTAGATCAAATGGGAATATTAAATCAATATTCCCATTATGGTACTTTCATAGTTATTAATGAGAACATTACAAATGATTTAATTGCAGCATTGAAAACATCACTATCTAACACTAACAATATGAAAATTGGAATATCTTCTACACCATGTAAAGGCTTTGTCATACGCATACTTAGCCATAATACAGAGGATATCGAGTCTATATTTTTTCAGTGTCATCGTTTTGTTAGAGAGAATTGTCTACATGAAGAACTAACATCCTATCGAAAATATTAAGTAAGGGAAGGGATACTATGACTAATGTGGGATTATTGTTTGTCGGTGCAGTTCTATTTATGAATTCACTAGCAGCTTTTAAACTCATTGATAGCAAAAGTGTAGGATACTTTAATTTATTTGTAGGGGCATTACAAACTTTGACACCATTATATTTATTATTTACAGGAAGTCAATCCGATGAGTGGACTATCCTATCTAATGGAACTATTTTTTTATTTGGTTTTACTTATTTATATGTTGGTCTTACGAATATATTAAAACTTGATTCTTCAGGTGTAGGTTACTATTCTCTTTGGGTTGCTATCATTGCAACGGTTATGGGAATAGTGAATCAATTACATGAGAGTGGAAGTCTGCAAAGTACAATAATTTGGTTCTTTTGGGCATTCCTTTGGTTTTTATTTTTCCTACAAGATGGATTGAAAAAGAAGATTCATATTTATGTAGGTATTGTTTGCTTCGTTGAATCCTGGATTACTGCAACAGTACCAGCTCTGTTAACACTTACAAATCATACAGACGTGTTAAATAATTTTGTAATTATTTTAGTGACTATTATAACGATTGTAGTTTTTATTATGGCACTTTTCTTTTTCAAAAGTATTCAATTTAAAGTAGAAAGGGCTAGTAACTATGTGGAAAAGTGAACTGAAAAAGGCAACTAACTTTTTTGTTATTATTATATTTCTTCATGTGCTTGGAATTCTCTTATTATTACCAGCACTGTATAAAGGTAATAGCATAATCGGAATGGCTATTATTGCATATTCTTTAGGATTGCGTCATGCGTTTGATAGTGATCATATTGTCGCAATTGATAATACTGTTCGGAAATTAATTGAAAAAGGTAAAAACTCACAGGGGGTGGGATTTTACTTCTCATTAGGACACTCTACGGTAGTATTTGTGATGATTGTATTAATTGCTTTAATTGGAAAAACTGCAAAACATGGAATGGAGAGCTTCTCAACTATAGGCGGTATTATTGGTACAATCGTTTCTAGTACATTCCTTATCATTATCGGTCTTACCAATCTGTTGTACCTTATTAAAGTGTTACGAAGTCAAGAGGACAAACAGCCAGAAAACCTGGGATTTATATACCGTTTCACGCAGCGCTTATTTACGTTTATTGATAGTCAGAAGCAATTGTATATGATCGGTTTTTTATTTGGGCTTGGTTTTGATACAGCGAGTGAAATTGGATTAATTGCTCTTTCTACAGTAACTGCAACAAGTCAATCTATTCCACTTGTCAGTATATTTGCTTTTCCCATTTTGTTTGCTGCAGGAATGTCATTGATGGATACATTAGATAGTACATTCATGAATACGAATTATAAGTGGGCAATGGAAAATAGTCGAATAAGAAATTCATATAATGTATTAATTACCTCAATATCTGTTATAACGGCTTTTTTAATAGGGGGGTATCAACTATTATCTTTGCTTATTGAAAGCTATAATTTACAGGGACCGTTTTGGAATCTCATACAGGTAGTTAATTTTGATTATCTGGGTATATGTCTTGTTTTATTCTTTATTATTTCTCTTATTATTTTTGCTGTATGGAATAGAAATGTCTTTAAAGAACCACTTACAAAGAGTATAGAGAAATAAAAAAATATCGTATGTTATTTGGTTCATTATATATAAAGTAAAATAAAAAACACGTTAGATGAAAATGCATCTAACGTTTTTTTGTTATTTATGTTCCTTATATTCATGTACTTTTTCTTTCACATTACCGACTGTATCTTTAGCAGTGCCTTTCACCTTATCCCATTTTCCTTCAGCTTGTAACTTCTTATTGTCAGTTACTTTCCCGACAACTTCTTTTACTTCGCCCTTTACCTTATCGATGGCACCTTCTACTTTTTCTTTTAAACCGTGTTCGTGCTTAGTCATACATTTCTCCTCCTTGTAGTTTGATTAGAATTTTCTTTTCATATTGCAAGTTGAATGATGTATCTAGTAATAGCGTAACAAATCTAGTTTGAATATTCAAATGATTAATAGGATAGAAAAGGATTTGTCATAAAATGTTTAAAAATGTAACGGAAGGAGAAATAAAGTAAATTATATGTCTTTTGCGGTCCATATTGATTTTGTATAAGCAATTTTCATGTGGGCACGTTCCATGTTATTTTGACTGCCGCTACCGAACCTTGCTTGTCCAACTATTAAATTACAATTGGATTCAATAGCTGTTTCAATTCGCTTTTGAATTAATGCAGTATGACAGCCTTTACGCTGAAATTCTGGCAAAGTAGCAGAAGCAGCTAATGAAGCAATCCCATTATTTATGTACAGGACACCAATGCCTGCAGGAGTATTTTGAACTTCGGCTATGAAAAAATGCCATCCTGGTTTATCGTAAAGAATTTTGTTATTTTGGCGCACTCCATCTTTTGTAAAGGATGGCATATTAAATCCACGTACATATATGTCTGCCAAAATATGAAATTCATTTTCTTTCAGTTGGCGTACTGAAATGTTAGCAGGAAGCAGGGATGGATCTACTCTCGGTATACTATATAAAGCGGTATGGAAGCTGGATTGGTAAAATCCTTTTTGAGACAAGTATTGAAATAATTCAGCTGTCCCTTGAGCTGGTGTAATTTCAAAACGACAAGGGATTTGTAGTGATTCATAATAAGAAATGATTGCATCAATCGCATCTGCATTTGTAATACCTTTTACCGTATTAAAAGCAGGACCAGCAATTATTTTTGATGAAAAGGCAGTGGCGCTACCGAATTTTTTCATTTGCACTTGCATTGGGTTTCCGCTTATTGTTTGTAGTCTCTCTAATCTAGAAGAGAGCATATCAATTTCTGCATTTTCAATTTCTGTTGCTATATCGAGTGTCATAACAGTAGTCATAAAATTCCTCCGTTAATAAATATATTTCATAGTATATATACGATTTTTGTTTTGAGATTCCTGTTGTAATGTAGGAGAATAAGAAGTTTTTTGGAAGGGAAATGGAATTGAACTGTCGAAGGGAGTAGAAACAGATTAAAGGTGGTGCTCTCATGAAACAAAAAGCCGTGCAGACATGCTCTAATTGTGGTTCTCAAAACATAGGAGAAGGTGAGTTTGTCGGATATGCACAAATACGGAAAAAGGAAACGATGTTCACATCTTCACCGGTGGATGCTTATATTTGTACAGACTGCGGAAATATCCTTTCATTAAAAGTACGACATTATGAAAAGTTTAAGCAGAAGCCGTTATGATTATTGAGTAGTGGTTTTATTAGGGTAGTTAATAAGAGTAATATTTTACATATATATGAGTATGCCTCAGATAAAGAGATGAAAACATATACAGTACATAGTTCGTTATATGACACATAAAAATATATAGAAGAAATTGTGAGGTAGTAGGAGGAAGAAAAAACAGCTCCTCTTGGAATATTTCATATTTAAAACTCCTTTAAATGAATAAAGGAGTTTTTTGATTTTTTATAACAATAATTACCTTTAATTGTTATAATTGGTTATTGGGAGAGGGTGGTTTATTAACGCCATAATCATAGAAGAATAATAGCTAAATCGTATACAAAACCGCTATATAACACAATCGCAACCGTAAGTTGACAAAGTGCAACCGCAGGAAGATAGAGGTAAGAGCAATGTTTACATACAATTTAGTTAAGAAAACGAAGGGGGACACACATATGGGATTTGGTGAGAAGCTTTTTAAATTAAGAAAAGAAAAGGGTCTTTCTCAAGAAGCATTAGCCGAGAAATTAAACACAACAAGGCAAGCGGTTAGTAAATGGGAAAACGGTCAAGGTTTTCCTGAAACTGAAAAGTTAATAATGATTGGAAATGTATTTGAAGTATCACTTGACTATTTATTAAAAGAAACTGCTGAGCAAAGTAACGAAAAGGAAAATGGTTATTATGTAAGTAAGGAAATGGCAGAAGGGTATATAGTGTATGGACAAAAAATTTCTAAATATATTGCATTAGGATTTAGCTTGCTTATTTTATCTACAATACCGTACTTATTATTTAAAGAAAATGCAACAATGTCTACGTTTCTTGTCATTATCATTGCAGTGCTTGGGATCGGAGCAATGATGGCACCTGTAACGATAGAAGAGAGTCGATACAATGTATTGAAAAAGGAAGAACTACTATTTGATCAAAACTTTCTAAAAGAATTGACCAAAAGATATGCGATTATTAAGAAGAAGTATGCCGCAGTGGTGATTGTTGGATTTTGTTTTATTGCCGCAGGCGCAATACCGTTTTTGTTTGAGGAAAAGCATATCACTTCAGGAGAATTAGTGCAGTATTATCCGTACTGTGTTGTACTTATTGCTATCGGAGTTTATCTTTTTGTACGTGTGTTAGGAGTGTTAGAGACGTATCGGATTTTAGTAGAAAATAAGGAATACAGTAATCGTTTTATTTTTAAACTGAAAAAGAAAGTAAGGAAAAAGGTAGATAGTTTATAAAAAATAAAAAACATGTTTCGAATCAATGTATTCAAAACATGTTTTTTATCGTTCTGAATTATTTCCAAAGAAATAATTCAGAAAATACAGAAAAATGTCGTAATCATTTGTAGAAGTCTGCTATAATAAACGAAAAATGAAAACGTTTTAAAGGGGGACATAACCAATATGATGATGAATGTACCGCTAACAATTAGTTCTATGATGGAAAGAGCAGAGAAACTGTTTTCGAAGAAAGAAATTGTTTCACGGACACATGATACAGTTACAGCGTTAACGTATAAGCAGTTAGGGGAAAGAACGAGAAGACTTTCCAGTGCGTTGAAAAAGCTTGGAATTAAAGAAGGTGAACGTGTAGGAACGTTAGCATGGAACCATCATCGGCATGTGGAAGCGTATTTTGCTATTCCTGGTATTGCTTCCGTTTTACACACAATTAATATTCGTTTATCTCCTCAACATATTTCATACATTATTCAGCATGCAGAAGATCGAATTTTACTTATTGATGAAGATCTCGTACCACTCGTTGAAAATATTCAATCACAATTATCAACTGTACAAGCTTACATTATTATGACTGATAAAGATGAACTCCCAAATACTACGCTGAAGCCTGTATATCATTATGAAAAGCTATTAGAAGAAGGCGATCCAACTTTCCAATTTGTAAAAGATATTGATGAAAATACACCTGCTGGTATGTGTTATACGTCAGCGACTACAGGAAATCCAAAAGGTGTTGTATATACGCATCGTAGTACTGTACTGCATTGCATGGCACTCGGTTTAGCGGATACAGCTGCTTTATCGGAAAGTGACGCGGCGATGGCAATTGTACCGATGTTCCATGTGAATGCTTGGGGACTTCCTTTCGCTGCTACTTGGTTTGGATCAAAACAAGTTCTTCCAGGACCGATGTTTACGCCGAAAATTTTATTAGAAATGATCCAATCTGAAAAAGTGACGTTAGCTGCCGGTGTGCCGACAATTTGGCTCGGTGTATTACAAGAGTTAGAAAATAATAGTTATGATTTATCTAGTATGACGAGAATACTATGTGGTGGTGCAGCCGCACCGAAAAGTGTTATTAAAGCATTTGAACAGAAACACAATGTTCCTTTCATCCATGCATATGGTATGACCGAAACAAGCCCACTCGTAACACTTGCACGTTTAAAAAGTTATGAAACAGAATTATCGTATGAAGAGCAATTAGAAATTAGATCAAAGCAAGGGTATCTTGTCCCTGGTGTAGAGATGAAAGTAGTCGGTACAAATGGTGAAGTGAAGTGGGACGGTACGGAGATGGGAGAACTATGTTTACGAGCACCTTGGATCGCTGCAAGCTATTATAACGATGATCGTACTGTCGAAGGTTTTCGCGATGGATGGTTATATACTGGTGATGTTGTTACAGTGGATGAGGAAGGTTGCGTGAAAATTGTTGACCGTACGAAGGATGTTATTAAAAGCGGGGGAGAATGGATTTCTTCGGTCGATCTTGAAAATGCTTTAATGGCACATGATGCTATATTTGAAGCGGCTGTCGTTGCAGTTCCTCACCCTCAGTGGCAAGAGCGACCAATTGCCTGCGTTGTTCAAAAGAAAAATAGTACGGTTACAAAAGAAGAAATATATGAGTTTTTAAAACCACAGTTTGCGAAGTGGTGGTTGCCAGACGATATTGTCTTTATGGAAGAAATACCGAAAACATCTGTTGGGAAGTTTTTAAAACAGGCGCTTCGGAAAGAACTGGAGCATTTGCATAGAGAGAAATAAGTGAATTTCTATTTGTAAACTCTAATACATTAATGGTTGACAAAAGAGGAGTGGAAAGATAATATAATTTTTGTGATATGTTACCTAAAATAAATTTTAAGTTTACAAATAGGAGAAGCAAATATGAATACAAAAAACTTAGTTTTTGTCGCTTTATTTAGTTCTATTATGGGAGTGTTAGGGTTAATACCTCCGATTGCTCTTTCTATTACACCAGTTCCAATTACATTGCAATCACTCGGTGTTATGCTTGCGGGTGGGTTGTTAGGATCACGTCTAGGTGCGTTAAGTCAGCTTATTTTCTTACTTATTGTAGGAGTTGGAGCACCATTGCTTGCTGGTGGACGCGGTGGCCTTGGTGTATTTGTTGGACCAAGTGCAGGATATTTACTTGGTTACATCATTGGGGCGTTTGTTATTGGTTATTTAATTGAGCGTTTACGTGAAGTTTCTATTATAAAAGTATTATGTATTAATATAATTGGTGGTATTTTCGTAGTTTATGTATTTGGTATTACTGTACAAGCGTTCTTAATGGATGTTTCTGTATGGGAGACAATGAAAGTGAGTGCTGTGTTTTTACCAGGGGATTGTATAAAAGCAATTATTGCGGCAGTTCTCGTAACAAAATTACATCGTTCATTGAAACATATTATTACGCCCGCTTTAAAGAATGGAAAATATACAAATGCGGGATGATAAAGGGAAGAAACACGTTAATTGCGTGTTTCTTTTTATTATTATTGTAAAGAAAGGACGTCTCATATGGGGATTACAAAAGAATATAAAAAGCATGCCTCTTTACAACCAAATAAAATAGCGATAAAGGAGAATGATAGAGTTTTAACATATAAAGAGTGGTTTGAATCAGTTTGTAAAGTAGCAAGCTGGTTAAATGAAAAAAAATCGAAGAATAAAACGATAGCAATCCTATTAGAAAATCGTATAGAGTTTTTACAACTATTTTCTGGTGCCGCTATGGCCGGGTGGGTTTGTGTTCCGTTAGATATAAAGTGGAAACAAGATGAGCTCAGAGAAAGAATTGAAATTAGTAATCCGGATATGATTGTGACAGAACGATATAAGGTGAATGATCTATTGGATGAAGAAGGAAGAGTAATTGAAATTGATGAGTGGAAAAGAATGATAGAGAAATATCTTCCTACATATTCCACTGTAGAAAGTGTACAACATGCTCCTTTTTATATGGGATTTACATCAGGATCAACAGGAACAGCAAAGGCATTTTTACGTGCACAACAATCGTGGGTTCATAGTTTTGATTGTAATGTACATGACTTTTATATGAAAAGGGAGGATTCGATTTTAATAGCTGGGACGCTCGTTCATTCTCTTTTCTTATACGGGGCAATAAGTGCATTATATGTAGGACAAACGGTGTACATTATGAGAAAGTTCATTCCAAATCAAGTACTAGATAAGTTAGAAACTGAAAATATATCAGTTATGTATACAGTTCCGACAATGCTTGAATCTTTATATAAAGAAAATAGAGTAATAGAAAATAAAGTGAAAATTATTTCGTCAGGAGCGAAATGGGAAGCTGAAGCGAAAGAAAAAATAAAGAATATATTTCCTTATGCGAAAAGATATGAATTTTATGGTGCATCAGAGTTAAGTTTTGTAACAGCACTAGTCGATGCAGAAAGCGAAAGAAGGCCAAATTCAGTAGGAAAACCTTGTCATAATGTGCAAGTTCGAATATGTAATGAAGCAGGCGAAGAAGTACAAAAAGGTGAAATAGGAACTGTTTATGTGAAAAGTGATCAGTTTTTTATGGGATACATAATAGATGGGGTTTTAACACGGGAGTTGAATGCAGAAGGTTGGATGACAGTGCGAGATGTAGGCTATGAAGATGAAGAAGGCTTTATATATATTGTTGGTAGAGAGAAGAATATGATTTTATTTGGAGGAGTCAATATTTATCCAGAAGAAATAGAAAGTGTATTACATGAACACCCAGCTGTCGATGAAATAGTTGTAATTGGTGTGAAAGATAGTTACTGGGGTGAAAAGCCCGTCGCGATTGTAAAAGGAAGTGCTACGAAACAACAATTAAAGAGTTTTTGCTTACAGAGATTATCCTCTTTTAAAATACCGAAAGAATGGCATTTTGTAGATGGAATACCTTATACAAATAGTGGGAAAATCGCTCGTATGGAAGCAAAAAGTATGATTGAAAACCGGGAGAAAATATATGAATAGAGCAGTTATTGTAGAGGCGAAAAGAACACCTATTGGTAAGAAGAATGGGATGTTAAAAGAGTATGAAGTTCAGCAATTAGCAACGCCGCTTCTTACGTTTTTAAGTAAAGGGATTGAGAGGGAAATAGATGATGTCATATTAGGTAATGTTGTTGGGCCAGGAGGGAATATTGCGAGACTATCTGCTTTAGAGGCGGGACTTGGCTATCATATTCCTGGTGTAACGATTGATCGGCAATGTGGTGCTGGTTTAGAAGCAATTCGAACTGCGTGTTATCTCATTCAAGGCGGGGCAGGTAAGTGTTATATCGCCGGGGGAGTAGAGAGTACAAGTACGTCACCTTTTCAAAAAAGAGCACGATTTTCACCTGAAACAATTGGTGATCCTGACATGGGAGTAGCGGCTGAATATGTTGCAGAACGTTATAACATCACGAGAGAAATGCAAGACGAGTATGCTTGTCTTAGTTATAAGCGGACACTGCAAGCGTTAGAAAAAGGATATATACATGATGAAATATTTTCTTTTAATGGATTATTAGATGAATCTATAAAGCCAGAAATGAATTATGAACGAATGATTAAAAGAACAAAACCTGCATTTTTACAAAATGGTACAGTAACGGCGGGGAATTCATGTGGTGTAAATGATGGAGCATGTGCCGTTCTTGTAATGGAAGAGGGGCAAGCCCGAAAATTAGGATACAAGCCTGTACTTCGTTTCGTTCGTAGTGCTGTAGTGGGAGTAGATCCAAATCTTCCGGGGACTGGTCCGATATTTGCGGTGAACAAATTATTAAACGAAATGAATGTAAAAGTAGAGGACATCGATTATTTTGAAATAAATGAAGCATTCGCCTCAAAGGTTGTTGCTTGTGCAAAAGAGTTACAAATTCCGTACGAAAAAGTAAATGTAAATGGTGGAGCAATTGCGCTCGGTCATCCGTACGGTGCATCTGGTGCTATGCTTGTAACACGTTTGTTTTATCAGGCACAAAGAGAGTCTATGAAATATGGAATTGCTACATTAGGAATTGGAGGCGGGATAGGGATTGCGCTATTATTTGAGAAAGTAGAAGACTAGTGAGGTAACTAGTTGTCTACTTTTTGAGGAACATAAATATTGCTACCAGGCTTCGCTTTCATTTCGTTCCAAGCAGCAATCGCATCAGCTTTTGATTTCCCTTTGTTATTTGGATCTTCGAAAAAGTCGCGAGTGAAACGATTGTATTCAAACTGAGAGCTGATAGTTGTTTTATAAGTAGGATCTTTTTTTCGTTCGTTTTCTTCATACCAAAACGTTATTGCGTCTTCATATGTTTTTCCAACATTCTCTTTGAAAAATTTTTGAAGAGCTACTGTAAAGCGGAAGTTTGTTCCGATTTTTTCTTTGAAAAAAGCACGAACATCTTCGCTACAGCGGTGATTGTTAGTAATAATCGTTTGAAGAGAAAGGTCTTTATAGGATAGGGAAGCTTTACTCACCTTTTGAACAGAGATGTTTTTTAATATTTTACCAGTAGTTAAATAATGTGAGATACGCTCGGTTATTTCGATCTTAGAGCCACTAGCTGGCAACCCATTCTCACGACAAAATGTTTGGAGTTCTGCTTTTAACCAATAATAGTTTTCGAAATCTTCAAGTGATATAGACTTTGTTAAAGTTGGACGCATGAATGTAACAACTACTTTCTTCCATAATTTTCTTCAATTATAAAACGTATGTTCTTTTTATGGAAGGGTTAATTTGTAAATATAATGGGAAGAGGAGATTACATATGGAAAATGTAATGCAAGTTCGTGTTACGGGAATTTTAATTGAAGGTGAAAAATTATTGCTAGTAAAGCAAAAAGTTGCTAATAGGAATTGGTCTTTACCTGGAGGAAGAGTGGAGAATGGTGAAATGTTAGAAGAGGCGATGATTAGAGAAATGAGAGAAGAAACGGGATTAGAAGTTAAAATTAAGAAGCTACTCTATGTTTGTGATAAACCGGATGCCAGTCCATCTTTATTACATATTACATTTCTACTTGAAAAGCTTATAGGGGAAATTATGTTACCCTCTAATGAATTTGATCATAATCCAATTCATGATGTGCAAATGGTGCCGATTAAAGATTTAAGTCATTATGGTTTTTCGGAAACTTTTATAACTCTTATAAGTGAAGGTTTTTCAAATGCAGGGAGTTACCAAGGATTGAAACAAAATATTGGTTTGTAAGTATAGAGTAAGGATAGCTGTTAGCTATCCTTACTAAAAATGCTTTACACCGCCGACTGTAAAGAAGAAACAAGCTGATTTAAAAATTCATCTCCGCTTATAATTGCTTTCCCGCCACCGCGAGCACTCTTCTTATTTCCGCCACCTTTTCCTTCGATTGTAGGAAGAGCGTCTTTTAAAAGAGCATTCATATCGAGTGATACTGATTTTCCGCAAGCGAGAATACATTGTAGTTTGTCATCATTTTCGATGATGAAATACGTAATTGCATGCTCTTGTTGTTCTGTAATAATAGCGGAAAGCTTTGCGATTTCTTGCATAGAACGATTTGTAAATACTTTAGAAATAAGTATGTCAGCATGAATTTTTATAGGCTGTAGAAGTAGTTCATTTGCCTCTGCAAATAATAATTTTTCATTCATTGTTTGTATTGCTTTTTCGTTTTCTTTTTGAGAAGTAAGCAGTTGCGCCACTTTTGCTGGAATATCAGTTTCGCTACTGTTTAATTGTTTAGAAACATCTTTCATAATTTGTTGCTGTTGTCCCATTAATTTAAGTGTACGCCAACCAGCGATAAACGTTAAGCGTATACCACCTTTATTGCGCTCCCATCCTAGTACTTGAATAGGACCAACTTCACCAGTTCGTTTCGGATGCGTTCCACCACAGCCGTTGTAGTCAAAGTTTTCGATAATAACAACCCGTATATTTTCTGTCATAGTCGGTTCTTTACGAAGGGGCAACGTTTTCGCTTCTTCTAAGGTCATCCACTGGATGCTGATTGGACGGTTTTCAAAAACAATTTTGTTTGCAATTTGTATTGCTTTTTCAACCGTTTCTGCATGAAGATTTTCTGTTTCTAAATCAATTGTTACTGTTTCTTTACCAAGATGGAATCCAATTGTAGGCATGTTAAAATGGTCCCAAAAAGCAGCAGATAAAATGTGCTGAGCTGCATGTTGTTGCATATGATCAAAACGGCGCTCCCAATTGATTTTACCTTCTACGTCTTCTGTATGTAATTGTTCTGCAATGTAGTGACGAATTTCTCCGTTTATCTCTTCTACATTGATTACATTGATATCATTTAATGTACCAGTATCATATGGTTGTCCGCCACCTGTCGGATAAAATGCTGTTTCATTCAAAACAACGTATAAGTTACCGTCTTTATCATAATCTTGCTTTATAATTTTAGTAGTAAAGTCTTGCTTATAAGCGTCAGTGTAATATAATTTGTGCTCCAATTTTCTTTCTCCTCTCGCATTAACTAGTTTCATTGTAATGCAATTGAAATTAGTTTCCTAATATTTCAGAAGAAAGAAACTATTTTTAGAATTTTCTTGCTATAATAAGGGAAAGAAAATGCGGGGGTGGAATAAATATGTTATATGAAAACGGCGTAGATAAACTGCTTAGTTTAAGTAGAAATATTTCCGAATTATATCGAGAATTAAACGAAATGACCCGGATTTTAACGGATTGTAATCGAGAAAGTGTGAAGTTTGATCGATTATATGTAAAAGAGTTACTTTGGAAGAAAGAAGATGTAATAGAGAAATATGACCAGCTACTTGTACAACTTTGTATTAACGAATGCTTTGATCTAAAAAGTGTCATTACAGGGGAATATAAGTATACATATGAAGAAGTAGAAAACATAGTTTTACAATTTAATGAAAAGTATAATGTCGCAATCTTAATTAAAGATGTGTGTAAAGAATTACAGTTCACATATGGAATTGATATGGACATAACGAGAACAACTCGGGTATCAACAGCTCAAGTATAGAAAAAGGAAAAGAAAGCAGATCCTTTGCTTTCTTTTTTTTGTGAAAATAGAGAGAGTAGGTTTAACGATGAAGGGGAAGTTACAGCATATTCATCCGCTTGGAATGAGTATTATTTTAGGGACATTGTTTGCTAGGTTTGCAACTTCAATGAGTATCCCTTTTTTAGCGATTTATTTAACGACTGTTAAAGGTGTATCAGCTGGAATGACTGGTGCTATTATCGGAACGAGTGCACTTGTTGGTGTTTTTGCTAGTTTTATCGGAGGGAATTTATCAGATCGATTTGGCCGGAAAACGATTATGCTCTGGTCCATGATCGTTTGGATTTTTGTGTTTATAGGTTTTTCACTTGCGGATCATGTTTTAAGTTTCTTTTTATTAAACGCTTTAAATGGATTATGTAGGTCGTTTTTTGAGCCAACATCAAGAGCATTATTATCAGATTTAACAAAGCCTGAGTATCGGTTACTCGTCTATAACTTACGATACGGTGCAATAAATGTTGGAGTTGCAATTGGACCAATTGTTGGATTACAGATTGGAAGTGCAAAATCAACAATTCCTTTTTTAGTAGCAGCTGGGGTATATATTCTATATACAGCTATATTAGCGTTCCAATTTAAGAAGTATCCAATGGAAAAAAAGAAAGTGAGTACAGAAAAACCAGTTACAATGCTAAATGCAATACGTATATTGCGAAAAGATATAGTATTTTTAGTTGCTTTAGTCGGTATTATTTTGAGTAATTGCGGTTTTTCACATTTAACGACGACAGTATCTCAATATTTTGCAAATGCACATATATTTGAGGATGGGGTGAAGCTATTCTCATATATGCTCGCTTTAAATGCAATTGTTGTAGTGATTATCCAATACCCTGTTATTCAAATGTGCAAAAAGTATACACCGTTAACATCAATTATGGTTGGGACTTTATTTGTGAGCGGGGGATTATTTGGCTTTGGAATAGTAGAATCTATGCTAGGTGCTGCCGTTTGTACAATTATTTTTACAATTGGAGAAGTCTTAATGTTTTCGATGACGGATGTATTTATTGATGATATTGCTGTTGCGCATCTAAAAGGAACATACTTCGGTGCGATGGGCTTTTCGGGAATTGGAGCAGTAATAGGTCCGTGGTTCGGAGGGGTACTTCTCGATTACTACGGGTACCAAAATGGGTTTGCGGTATTTTCAGCACTAGCTATATTTTCAACTGTGGCATTTCCTGTGCTTTTAGTTACAAAAGGTTTATCGAAAAAAAGATATGATAGAAATTCTAATATAGAAATGCATGCGAAATAACATAAGCCCCAGTAACCAACTGGGGCTTAGTTTGAATTATATTAACTCTTAATTTGAAAAAAGAACTTTTTTTTCATGCTTATCAGCAACTTCATTTTTGGAAATATGAATGGCTAAAAATCCGTTTTCTAAGCAGGCTAGCATCTTTTTATAAATGATAGTAGTAGGTAAAGGGATTGTTCGTTGTAAGGAAATGTTTTTATGAAGTATGCATATAGCTAGGCCTGTCTCTAACTTTTTAATGAGTACATTTTGTTCCGTGACATTTTGTACATCTGTTTCCAAAATATATTCTTCTTCGGTTTCGCAAAGATCGATGTGAATTTGATTTGGAAAGCTAAAGTTACTATAAGAATCGGAACAAAATTGATCCATCCATTCTTCGAAACCATCAACATGAAAAAGACAATTCTTCTTTTTCTTGCCCATGTAAGACACCCTCCGTAAAATATCAATTCATATCATGTTATGCATGAATGAAACAGAGGTGAAGAATAAATGATGAAATACAAACATTTTATGTTGAATGTGCACGGTATGTGAATGTTTTTATTACATATCATGATGTGAATGTTTTTTTTGGCGTGAATGGTTACGGTTTTTTACTTTATGAGATCCGCTTAATGGTTCAGGTTGTCCTTGTTTTTCTTTTGATTCACGGTTGTTTTTACCCATTGTATATGACACCTCCTCTTTCTTTTTAGAATGAGAGAAGTTGGCGATTTTATACGAGAATGTTTTTAGAAAAAAAGGTAAAGATAAAGGGGACTAACAATTATAGAAAGGGGATTATATAATGCCATATCATAAAGATAAGCAACAAGCCTTTCAAGCGGCACAGCAAGGAGTTACACAAGCAGAAAATGCATTTAATAATATTGTGAAAAATGACCCTAACTACGGTCATGATTTAAAAGAGTTACGCCAAGAGGTTCAGGAAGCATATGAACAAATTCAAAATGCACTAGAGGTAGCTTCAGAAACACAACGTCCACAACTTGAGCAATATGAAAATAATCTCCAAAATATAATGCGAAATGTAGATCAATTAGAAAAGTAAATGAGGTTGTTGTTTATTCGACAACCTTGCTGCTTTAGTAAACATTATGCTAAAACAGAAAATTTTTCTATTAGTTTTTTCTTTGCTATGTGCAGTACATATATTTCAAGTGGAAAAAGTGGAAGCGAAAATGTTGCTCAGAAAAGAGTTAGAACCAACTGGTTATGTAACATGGGAAGTACCTAATAATGAAAAAATTATTGCAATTACATTTGATGATGGGCCAGATCCAACGTATACACCACAAGTTTTAGATTTATTACGTCAATATAAGGCGGAAGCGACATTTTTTATGATTGGATTTCGAGTTCAGCGTAATCCATATTTAGTGAAGCAAGTGTTAAAAGAGGGACATGAAATTGGAAATCATACGATGAATCATTTGTACGCAAGTAATTCGTCAGATGAAAAATTAGAAAATGATATTTTAGATGGAAAGAAATTTTTTGAAAAATGGGTGAAAGAACCTTTGCTATTCCGTCCTCCTGGCGGATATATTAACGATGCTGTATTTAAAACAGCGAAAGAGGCTGGCTATCAAACCGTTCTATGGTCGTGGCATCAAGACCCGCGTGATTGGGCAAATCCAGGGGTTGAATCCATTGTAAATCATGTAGTGAAAAATGCTAAAAGTGGCGATATTGTATTGTTACATGATGGAGGGAATGATCGTAGTCAAACGGTAGCAGCGCTAGCAAAAATTTTACCTGAGCTGAAAAAACAGGGCTATCGATTTGTAACGGTTTCGGAATTACTACGTTATAAACATTAGAAGAAATCCCAAAAGGAAAATAGACCTTTTGGGATTTTTCTTTACTGGTTCTTTTTACGTTTCTTATTATTTTGTCGCTCTGCTGGAGTTAAAGGCTCGTTTGCAAATTCTTCATTGTAACCAGTTCCTTGTCCTTGTGCAGATGCAGCATTCATTCCTGAAATAGTATGATTTGCTTTTCTTTTACCCATTTTATTTCACCTCTATAACATTTTTTGTATGTTGAATGATGAGCAGTTCATAGTATGTATGAACTGTAAGTAAACCGCTGATAGAGCACTTTACTTTATGATAATAGTATTCATAAGGAGCATGAAAGCTATTCAAATTTAGAAACATAAAGAAAACTTATGATAATCTATAAGTTTCTTATTATTTACTTATTTAGAAAGTTGTAATAAGATATTATCGTAAGGTATTGAAAAGTTTGTCTACATTTTATATTCAGACAACTTAGTCACGTTTAACAGGGGGGAAACATAATGGTCAAACATAATCCATTTCAATCACGTGCAACTTTTGAAGTAGATGGAAAAACGTATCATTATTATGATTTGAAAGCGCTTGAAAATGCAGGGGTTGGCAACGTATCTCAATTACCATATTCCGTGAAAGTTTTACTTGAATCAGTACTTCGTCAAGTAGACGGACGTGTAATCACAGAAGAGCATGTTACAAATTTAGCGAAATGGGGAACGAAAGATGTGCAAGATATCGATGTTCCATTTAAACCATCTCGTGTAATTTTACAAGATTTCACTGGTGTTCCAGCTGTTGTTGATTTGGCTTCGCTTCGTAAAGCAATGGCAGACATGGGTGGGGATCCTGACAAAATTAATCCTGAAATTACTGTAGACCTTGTAATTGACCACTCTGTACAGGTTGATAGAGCGGGTACGGCAGACGCGCTTGCATTCAACATGGACTTAGAGTTTAAACGTAATGAAGAACGTTATAAATTTTTAAGCTGGGCACAAAAATCATTTGATAACTACCGTGCAGTTCCACCAGCTACAGGCATTGTACACCAAGTAAACCTTGAATATTTAGCACCAGTTGTTCATGCTGTGAAAAATGCTGAAGGTGACTTAGTTGCATACCCAGATTCATTAGTTGGAACAGACTCACATACAACAATGATTAACGGTATCGGCGTTCTTGGATGGGGCGTTGGTGGTATTGAAGCAGAAGCAGGAATGCTTGGACAGCCTTCATACTTCCCAGTACCTGAAGTAATCGGTGTGAAATTAACTGGTACACTTCCAAGTGGTACTACAGCAACAGACGTTGCATTAAAAGTAACACAAGTATTACGTCAAAAAGGTGTAGTTGGTAAATTTGTTGAGTTCTTCGGTAATGGACTAAAGAGCATGCCTTTAGCTGACCGTGCAACAATTTCAAATATGGCACCAGAATACGGCGCAACTTGTGGATTCTTCCCAATCGATGATATTTCATTAGAATACTTACGTTTAACAGGTAGAGATGAAGAGCAAATTCGTATTGTTGAAGAATACTGTAAAGCGAACGGTTTATTCTATACAGCAGACAGTAAAGATCCAATCTACACTGATCTTGTTGAAATTGATTTAAATACAATTGAATCTAACCTTTCTGGACCGAAACGCCCACAAGATTTAATTCCACTTTCAGATATGAAAGATGCGTTCCACAAAGCTGTTGTAGCACCAGTTGGAACACAAGGACTTGGATTTAATGAGCAAGAGTTCGATAAAGAAGTGAAGGTTACATTAGAAGATAAAGAAGTAACGATGAAAACAGGTGCAATTGCAATCGCTGCAATTACAAGCTGTACAAATACATCAAACCCATATGTATTAATTGGGGCAGGTCTAGTTGCGAAGAAAGCAATTGAAAAAGGACTTGTAGTACCTGAGTACGTAAAAACATCATTAGCACCAGGATCTAAAGTTGTTACAGAGTACTTAGATAAGTCTGGTTTAACAACATATTTAGATCAATTAGGTTTCCAAACAGTTGGTTACGGCTGTACGACTTGTATCGGTAACTCTGGTCCATTAGCGCCAGAATTAGAAGAAGCAATCGCAGCAAACGACTTACTAGTAACATCTGTTTTATCTGGTAACCGTAACTTTGAAGGTCGTATTCATCCTCTTGTAAAAGCAAACTACTTAGCATCACCACCACTTGTTGTGGCATATGCACTTGCAGGTACTGTTGATATTGACCTGAAAAATGATGAGATTGGTAAAGATGCAAATGGCAATGCTGTTTACTTCAACGATATTTGGCCATCAGCTAAAGAAATTGAAGATGTAGTTCAAAGTGTTGTTACATCTGAACTGTTCAAGAAAGAATATGCACAAGTATTTAACAGCAATGAGCGTTGGAATGAAATCCAAACTTCAAACGAAGCTTTATATACTTGGGATAATGATTCAACATACATTCAAAACCCGCCATTCTTTGAAGGTTTATCTAAAGAGCCAGGTGAAGTTGAAACATTATCAGGTTTACGCATAGTTGGTAAATTTGGTGATTCTGTAACGACAGACCACATTTCACCAGCAGGTTCAATTGGTAAGCACACACCAGCTGGACGCTACTTATTAGAAAACGGCGTACAACCAGTTGACTTTAACTCTTACGGTTCTCGTCGTGGTAACCATGAAGTTATGATGCGTGGTACATTTGCAAACATCCGTATTAAAAACCAAATCGCACCAGGAACAGAAGGTGGATATACAACATATTGGCCAACTGGTGAAGTAACATCAATCTATGATGCTGCTATGAAATATAAAGAAGATGGAACAGGTCTTCTAGTTGTTGCTGGTAAAGATTACGGTATGGGAAGTTCTCGTGACTGGGCTGCGAAAGGTACTAACTTATTAGGTATTAAAGCAGTAATCGCAGAAAGCTTCGAACGTATTCACCGCAGTAACTTAGTATTAATGGGTGTATTACCACTTCAATTTAAAGATGGCGAAAGTGCTGAAACGTTAGGTCTTGTTGGTAACGAGTCATTTGAAATTCAAATTGACAAAACAGTTAGACCGCGCGATCTTGTAAAAGTAGTTGCAACTGATTTAGATGGCAACGAAAAACAATTTGAAGTAGTAGCTCGTTTCGATAGTGAAGTTGAAATTGACTACTACCGTCACGGTGGTATTTTGCAAATGGTTCTTCGTGAGAAAATCGAAGAGTCTAAAGTGTCAAACTAAATAATTGAAATGAATATTTATAGCTGAACAAAAAATTAGTACCAATTTAATTATTAAGCTTTATTTAGAATAAAAAACCAATTATTGTTGGTTTTTTATTCTTTTTATGCTTATTGGACTTATAAGGTCTTTAAATATCTACAATTAATCAGTTTATAAAGTTATATTCATACCTTTAAAGGGTGGGAAGTTATGGTCGATTTCACAAGGATGAAAATAAGCGATTTAGTGGTACATCGCGTAGGAAATAAATTAAAAAATGATGGTATTGTAGTATCAAAAGAGGGGATAACTAATCCATCGATAGAGTTGCAAGAGGTATTACTCAGATATTTCTTAACCTCTTTTAAGAATGAGCAATATTTTAAATTTGTTCACTCAACAAGTTTAGATTTAAATGAGATATATAATTATACCAAAAATATATTCAAAGACCAGGCAAGTTTTCATGCGAATTCAGTTAATATATTGAAGCATTTATATGAATCTTCCACACATCCAAATATAAAAAGTGGTGAATTGTATGTGGTAATGTTCGAAGATTGTTGTGTGGATGGCGAATTGATAGATGCTATAGGAATATTTAAATCAGAAAACAAAGATATTTATTTAAAAGTACTGCAAAATGGCGAGAGTTTAGGAATGGATTTCGAAAAAGGAATAAATATTAAAGAATTAGATAAAGGTTGCATTATTTTTAATATTGAGAATGAAGTCGGTTACAAAGTAGCGATTGTTGATAAAGCAAGTCATTCAGAGGCAATATTTTGGAAAAACCAATTTCTTTCTTTGGCGGAATATAAAGATGAAAACTACCATACAACAAATTACATTAACATATGTACTCGATTCAGTAAGGAGATTATAAAAGGTGAAGAAATTGGGGATTCGACTGGAAATATGGTGTTTTTAAGTGATACTCTGGAGTATTTTACAAATAGTGAAGAATTTGATTTGAGTACATTTACTAATGATGTTATACGAAAACCAGAATATATTGAAAAATTCATAGAAGTTAAAGCGGCTTATGAGAAAGAAAAAGAAATTGAAATACAAGATAATTTTAATATTTCATCGGAAGCGTTAAAAAAAGTAAAGAAAAAGATGAATAATCATGTGAAACTGGATACTAATGTGGAAATAAAGATTAATCGTTTACAAGAACAACAATTTCAATTTATTGAGAAGGGATTTGATAGTGAGAAGGGTATGTATTTTTATAAAATATTTTACAATCGTGAGAAAGGGATGTAATAAACAATATGGGAGAAAAGGCTAAGAAGTCTGGGGAAGCAGGGGAAAGAGTAGCAGAAAAATTTCTTAATTTAATTGGTTGGTCAAATCATTTAGATGGTTTTGATATCCCTTGTGTAAAATCAGAGAAACATGCGCTCAAAGAGAGTAGTAAAAGAAGAACTCATGGAATAGATTTTTTAACAGCATATCGTTGTCCATTCTTTGACCAAAAGCTGGAGATTGTATCTGTTTCTATGAAATATAGAAAAGATTATCCTGCAACTGCCAACTCGAAATTTAAAGAGTTCTTACAAGATATTGCTTGGGCAATGGAATGTGCAAAAACTAGTGAAGTTAGTACATTAAAGCAAAAACATGGTGTTAAAAAAGGGGCTTATACAGGGGTAATTATGTGGTTAGCATATGAAGAAGAGAATGATCAGGATGTAATCGGAGAAATCACCGATTTTAGAAATATGGAAGGTGTAAACTTTGAGACTGTATATCTAGTAGACAATCGTAGAATTAATTTTATTTTAGGGACTTTAGATTTTATTCAATCTGAATTTAAAAATGCAGAATTTGAATATTTTTATCCTAACTCTGGATATAATAGCGCGAGCCTTAGTAAGCGTTACAGTGGAAAAATATTACCCGTTCAATATATTAATTCAAGCATTTTACCGGTAAAGATTATTGAATCTAATGGTATCGAACATCTAGTACTATCAGTGGTTGATGAATTTAATACAGAAACGTTTAAAAGAGTATTGTGGTTGGCACAAGATATAACAGCTTCTTGGGGACAACGAGTTATTATTACATTTCCAGATTATCACGCTTTGACTCATGAACAGGAAGTGAAAAGGGTTAAATTAGATTTTTCAGATATCCGATTTATGAGCAAAGTAGAAGTGAAAAAAAATTCAATGGGAGATTTTAGAAAACTGGAGGAGGATTGAAAATATGTCAGATAAAGAACAAAGTCATGTGGATGTGGAAGCTATACTTCCGTATGGGGAAATGCTTCGTCCTTTAATTGTTTCTTCTGCGCTTTCTAAGAATGACTTGAAAAGAACATTGGCTAGAAGAGGGATTTTTGTTTCTAATAAACAGTTAGATCATACGGTTCCACTACTACTTACCACAATTCTTTCACCTAGAGAATTTGAGGAGCTGAGAGAGAAGCAACGAACAAAAGAAGATAATATTAAAAGGAAAACACAATCGATTGTTTGGAATAATGAAGAAACATTATTAGATGCTGTAGAGGAATTGGGATTTGATATTCATACGATTGTACATGAAGAAGATGCTAATTTTGAAGTGCAAGGAGATCCTGATTTTAGAGTGGAACAGAGGAATCCAAATGAACTGGCTATGCGATATCAAATAGAGAGAAGAGATTTAACGAAAAACTGGGTTAAGCATAAGTCTATTCATGAAGGGAATATTGTGTTTCAAAGACAGGAAAATGGTAATGTAAAAATCATTATGGAACATACTTCGAATGAGACGAAGGAAGTAAACGAAAAAGTTAAAACGCATTTAGTTAAAAGTTTTAAAGAGAAAGGTTTTATTGGATCAGAGGAATTAATTGAAAAGATTACAGCGAGCAGATTTTCTAATGAAAAAAGAAATGAATTTCTTATCAGTTTACTTTGTGATGATGATAGCGGCTCACTTGTTTTTAAAGAAGTAACAAATGTAGAGATCGGACCAGACTCCACCAAAGATTCATTACCAGATGAAATTGAATGGATGAAAGAACATGTGAAAAATCTTATTTTAAAAGGACAGTCGCTGCATAGTATGAATTTTTTTAAAAATGAAGATTGGCGAAATGCAATTATTATTCAAGAGGTTGAAGCTGTATTTGAGTATAAGTTTAGAAATATAAGTGGAAATTGTAAAATTAACTTTGGTTTCCCTTCGCTACTAAAAAGTCTTAATGGTGGTATTGAATTTGAAATAAATACCCAGGTGATTCTAGGGGCGAATTATGCTCATGTGAATAAAAAAGAGGTAGAGAAATTTATTTTTAATACATTTGATGCCATCAAAGACAAAATTAAAATAAGGCATTTAGAAGAGCGAACTGTTTGAAAAAGTTTGCTCTTCTATTTTTGGGAAGAGATGTAGATTTGATAATCAAGAGCACATCGGTATTTGTTATAGTCAATTAGAGGCAAGTTGATTAAATAACAGTCGAAAGGGTTTTGTTCTAATCCAATACCTAGTAATTGTCCCTTTATATTTATTCTGATTTTATGGAATTTATTTATTTCAGATAAAAGTATTATTTTAAATTCATTATATCCGTCATTAAATGATGAATTAATTTTTTGTTTGTAGTAGTTAAAAAAGACTTCGCCCTCCTGTTCTAAAATAAATTTGAATTCTATATATTCTTCGCTATCCGGAGGGAAGAATACTAAGGGGGTATGTACTTGCATGTGAATCACCTCTGTCAAAATAATAATTTTTATCAGAATTGCTGAAGTTTATCGTGACGGGTCTATTTTATTGGAATTCGATAAGAACGTATGTTCTTATTTTAAGCGAGAAAGAGAACAGTTACAATAGTGATGTAAGATTTTTACTAGGGTAAGTTTGTAATAATCTATGGGAGTAGGGGAATTTAATGGGATTCAAAAATAAAATAAATGATTGGAATGATTTAAAAATCTTAATTAATATCTAATTATTGAGTACTATAATAGTATTTTAATAAATGACAAATATGATATGTATTTAAAAGAGGTAGTAGAATAATGTATTGTTATAGAGTGTATATGTGTGCAAACGTTTTTAACCTGGGGAGAGAGAAGAGATGAATCCTATTAGAAAAATATTAATAAAAATCTTTCTATGTGTAAACTGTATTTTATCATTTGTTTACACAGAATATTTGGGGGCTAAACTATTTCAACGAAAGAATTTACTTCTTTTAATTGTAGGGATACCTGTTTTTTTTATTTTGTATTTATTTATAACTCCTATTTATTATATATTTTTGTTAATTGCTATTTATATTAGTCTATGCGCAATAAATCAAGTATTAGATAGAGTATTAAAAAGGCTGTTGGGTTTGAAAAGAATTATTATCAAACCGATGAATCGCTTTTACGCAAACTCCTATTTTGAAAAAGTAGGGATTGATTTTGATGAATATAAGGATGCACAATACTATGATTTTCATTTAACTCATCAGCGTATAAAAGGAAATAAAAATAAGCGGCAACGTGAACTAATATCCCTATTTTATAATGAAATAAAAAGTGATTTAGCAAGAATTGATTTTTTAATTGATCAAGGTATAATTCGAAAAAAAAGTGTATTTTTTGCTAATTCCCACTTTAAATTGTCCGAGAAGTTATTTAATACAAAATATTTATCTGGAAAAATATTTGAAGGGTATTTTAGTGAGGCGATGTATAAAGGATTTACAACGAAGAAGTATAAAAAATTACAAAAAAAGATTTTCGGGAAAAATTTAGATGGACATGATGAGAAGGATTTAACTATCTGGAAAATATATGTTATTACATATTTGGGGGAGGAGAAATAGAGATAACGCTAGACAGAGAGAAGGTTTTTAAGATAAAAGAAAGGGATGAAACCATTTGGTTTCATCCCTTTCTTTTTACTATAAAAATGGAGGGGATATTATGAAAGAATATAAAAGAATATTGTGGCCGTTACGAAAAGAGAAAATATTAGTAATGGCAGCTGTATGTAGTGGGATAATTGCTGCCATTTTAAATTTATCACGCCCAAATTTCATGGGATTAATTGTAGACAATCTTATTCAAAGGGAGCTAAAAGGTGCGTATTTATATATAGCTTTGTTTGCGGGTATTCGCTTTTTAATGTGGACGAACAATCTTTTATTTGATTATATAAGCTCAAAAGCCAGTCAACGTATATTACAAACGAAACGTATAGAATTATTGCGTCACTATTTCTCATTACCGTTTGAAGAGAGTGAGAAGATTAAGCAAGGGGAGTTAGAAACTTTGGTCGTATCTGATATTCCGAACTGGGTCAGATTATATGGCTCTATATTAATAGAGTATATACACGCTATTGCCCAATTTATTGGAGCTTTCATAGCACTACAACATATAGATTTGCAGTTTATATTGTGGGTAACTCCGTTTTTATTTTTAAGTGCAATTGTTCCAATACTGATGGGAGGAAAGGTAAGGGATATTGCAAGCATTGCTCAAAAAAATCAATCGAGTGTTGTAGAGATGGTGTCACAGTTTGTAAAGGGTATACAAGATTTACGTAGTTTACAAAAAGAAAAATGGGCCATTCGCTTCTTTAAAGGAGTAACGGCACAATCTTATAAATCGGAAGTAAAGAAGACGATGATGCAACATTGCATTGGAGTAGTTGAAACAGTGATTGAAACAGGAGCATATATCGTTGTTCTCATTGTAGGTGCACAAAAAATAATGAAAGGGGAAATGGAAGTTGGTTCACTTGTTAAAGTGTTAGCTACAATTGAAATGCTCTTTTTCCCAGTCCGTTACGTGGGCGATTTATTAATGACGACACAAGTTGCAGTCGCTTCGGCAAATAGAGTTTTTTCCTTTTTAGATAAACGAGTGGCAAATAGTAATGTAGAAAGAGCGATGGGGATGATAATAACAAATGTTTCATTTCAGGAGAGTGAAGAAGAGAAATGTAGAATTAATAATATTGATTTGCAAATTAATCCTGGTGAATTCGTTATCATTGTCGGAGAAAGTGGTGCAGGAAAAACAACGCTTTTAAAATTAATGACAGGTTTGTATAAACCATCTAACGGTAGTGTTGTTTATTATGGTCAAAAGGCTCGAATGACTACAGTGTGGCAAGAACCACGTTTTTTCCGAACGACGGTAACAGAGAATATGTATTTCGGGGAAGAGGGTTTAGAAAATCAGTTAGAAAAAAATAGTGAACTTATAAATGCAACGCCGATTATTAGAGGGTTACCTGAAGGGAGTCAAACTGTGCTACATAAAAGCGGTGAAGAGTTTTCAGGAGGCGAAAGAAAACGTCTTGCATTATTACGAGCAATTGGTTCAAATCCGAATCTTATTATTTTAGATGAACCGAATGCGGGGTTAGATCCGAGTAATCAAGAAACTGTTTGGAATATGATTGAAGGACTAGGAAGAGATGTAACGAGAATTGTGGCAACACATGATGTAGAGAAAGTGATACTAGCGGATCGTGTTGTCATAATGAGAGAAGGAAGTATTGTTGCATGTGGAAGTCCTGAAAAATTAATAAATAGTCATTCATTTTGAAAGAGATGTGAATAAAGATAAGAGCAGTGACCTTATCTTTATTCAACATCATTTATTTGATATTGGATAGATTCTGAATGATTTAGATCTACGTTAAAAGTAGCAGTCATAAGGAAAGTTGCAATTCCAAGGATTAAGAAAAGGACGAATGAGACTAGAGAGATGTAAAGACAAATACGCCCTACGTTCTTTTTTTCAAGATCGTTACTAAAGAGTGAAATGATCCATGTAATAATACCGATTGGGTATAAAAGAAAACTAAGAATATATAATGTTATTTTTTCGAATGAATTCATAAAAAATCCCCCTTTTGTTGAAGTTTATATAAGTACGAAAGTAAAAAGGTGAATGGGCCCATAAGAAGATAAACAACACTTCATCTGTTTTTCTAATTATATGATAAAAAAGAAAAAATTACACTTCGAATAAGAATATTCTAATTATTTCGACTCTGAATATTTCCAAGCTTGTCCGTATAAGCTAAAATAAGGTATATAGTATTTTGATGAATGTGTTAAAAGAAGATAATACGTTAGGGTGATATAAAATGTGGCGGAAGCTTACGATTATTGTAGTGTTACTTTGTTTAGCAGGATATGCAGCTTATGAACAGTTTGGTAAAAAAGAGCAGGTGGTACAAGGGGAGCAAGAACAAAGTGAAGCTGCTATGAAAGAGATGATTGCAAGTAATGGTATTGAAATAGGGAAGAGTGCGCCAGACTTCGAATTAACGAAGTTAGATGGAACGAATGTAAAGCTATCAGATTTAAAAGGAAAGAAAGTGATTTTAAACTTTTGGGCAACGTGGTGTGGACCTTGCCAACAAGAAATGCCGGATATGGAGGCTTTCTATAAAGAACATAAAGAAAACGTAGAAATTTTAGCAATCAACTATACGCCTTCAGAAAAAGGTGGGGGGGAAGAAAAGGTAAGCAATTTTGTTAAAGAAAAAGGAATTACTTTTCCTATTTTATTGGACAAGAACATTGATGTGACAACAGCTTATAAAGTAATTACGATTCCAACTTCGTATTTTATAGATACAAAAGGTGTCATTCAAGATAAGTTTATTGGGCCGATGACGCAAAAAGAGATGGAAAAAAGGATTGCGAAATTAAAATAATGGTGAAAAGGTAGAGGTGGAGAGTTCCCATTTCTGCCTTTTCTTTTTCAAGTAGTAATAACTTCATGATATGATGTAAGAAATATAAACGTTTAGAGATAAAGGAGTGTATGGAGTGGGGAATGTATCCTTACCGTTAGATTATGTTGTAATTGATTTTGAAACAACAGGATTTAACCCCTATAATGATAAAATTATTCAAGTTGCAGCGGTGAAATATCGTAATCATGAACTGGTAGATCAATTTGTTTCATACGTGAATCCAGAGCGGCTAATTCCGGACCGAATAACGAGTTTAACCGGTATTACCAATTATCGTGTTTCAGATGCACCGACGATTGAAGAAGTATTACCTTTATTTTTAACATTTTTACATACAAATGTTATTGTGGCCCATAATGCTTCTTTTGATATGCGCTTTTTGAAAAGTAATGTAAATATGCTAGGGCTACCTGAACCTAAAAATAAAGTAATAGATACTGTATTTTTAGCGAAGAAATACATGAAGCATGCGCCTAATCATAAACTTGAAACGTTAAAGCGAATGCTTGGCATTCGTTTAAGTTCTCATAATGCATTTGATGATTGCATTACGTGTGCTGCTGTTTATCAAAAGTGTGCAGCTATTGAAGAAGAAGGGAACCGAAAAGTAAATAAGGCTGTGCTTGATGAAACTGCGGTATACGAAGCGGTGAAAGAAATGCTTGCACGTAATAAACGTAATGTAGAATGGCTACGTTGTATGAATGTAGGAAGTTATTTAGATATAAAAGCTTTTTATCCAGTTATGAGAGTAAAGGTAAAAGGGCGAAAGAAATATATATTAACAGAGATATTAGAAGATGATGTGAAAGAAATATGTACAAGCTTAAAATGTGAACCAGCGTTAAAAAGTGAAGTTGGTAATACGAGAATTATGCTTAATAGCTTAGAGGATGTTATGAAATTAGAAAGTTATATTTTAGAACAGTATGATTTTTTATTACAGGCGCTTCATGATTATAAAGAAAATGAAATGAATGCAGATGAAAAGTTGAAAGAGTATTTAAATATTATGGTATAAAAAACTCCGTGTGCAATATATTGTACACGGAGTTTTTTTAGGAGTACTAAAACATAAAATTTTCTTACAAATCTGATTAAAGAGTTTTTCGTTTGCTCATACTATGTAATAAGAAAGCGAAGGAGAGAGGGTGAACAACATGAGAAGAAGTCGCCGTAAATCGTTTGAAGAACTTGTAAATGAAAATAAACAACAATTATTAAGCGATCGTGATGCAATTGAGCGCATTGAAGAGCGCATTGAAAAACGTTATGAAATGAAACTTTTTAAGCAAGCTGAATAATTCTTAACACTAGTACGATACTAGTGTTAAGGAGGCGATAGTAATGGGTAATCCGAAAAAAAATTCAAAAGACTTTGCACCAAATCATATTGGAACACAATCGAAAAAAGCTGGTGGAAATAAAGGAAAGCAAATGCAAGATCAAACAGGTAAACAACCGATTGTTGATAACGGTTAAAAAGGAGAATGTTATCATTCTTCTTTTTTGTGAGGAAATGAAAGATGAGTTTTTAGCAGTAATATGAAAAAAGGGCTGACTTTTGTCAGCTCTTTTTCGTAATCGTGAAATTTTCAACGAGTAAACGCCAATTTTGCGGGAATGGTAAACCGATTTTCCAGTAACTAATACCACCTATACCTTGTTCTTTCATTAAATTGAATTTACTTTGAACAGACCGTGAATCTTCAAACCAAACTTCGTGTTGCACGCCGTTTTCATCAAAATAATTAAAATGAGGAGCTTGGGCTGTGAAATCATAACGAATAGGAACATTATATTTACGAGCTAGTGCAACAGCTGCGACAGAGCTAATTGCTTTTGCGGGTGGATTTCCTTGTTTAAATGGAAGCTTCCAATCAAACCCGTATAAATTTTGCCCCATCATAATTTTTTGTGGAGGCATTTGAGATTTTGCATATTGAAGTACTTCTTTCACTGGACCGATAGGAGAAATCGCCATCGGTGGACCGCCTTGCCATCCCCAGTCATATGTCATAATGACGACGAAATCAACAATTTGCCCTTGCGCTTTATAATCGTGAGCTTCGAAAAATTTTCCCTTTTGATTTGAACTTGTTTTCGGTACGAGAGTTGTGCTCAATGTGTACCCGCTAGGTAAGCGTGTTTTTACATTTCGTAAAAAGCGATTATACGCCTCGCGGTCTTCAGGTGCTACACTCTCGAAATCGAAATGAATGTCTCGCATGCCATATTTTTCAGCTGTTTGCAAAATGTTAGTAATAAATTTGTTTTGAATCGTTGCGTCGCGTAAAATAACTGATGTTAGATCGGCACTGAAATTACCATTTTCAATATTTGTAATAACGAGCATAGGGATTGTTTTACCTTGCGTTGCAATATTAGCGATTTTAGCTGTTTCAGTAGGTTCTTTTAATGTGCCATCTCTTTTTGCCTCAAAACTAAAATAAGCTAAGTATGTTAAGAATGGATTGATGGCACGTGTAGCATTAACTAAACTCTCTTTAATCGGTATAGTTGAAGGTTGTAAATAAGCGATGGATTCTACAGCTCGTTTTGTACCTTTTGGTACGTATAATTGTTGTCCGACATGGAGAATAGATTTTAAAGATAAATTATTCACTTTAGCTAAACTAGCGAGGGGGACATTATATGTTTGAGAAATTCGATATAGGCTGTCACCAGGCTGTACATAATAATTATTCCCTTTCGTATTAACGATAAGTGCCTGACCAACAACGAGTGTTTCAGCTGGATTTAATCCATTGTCTTTTACTATTTCGTCAGGTGTTGATCCATATTTTGATGCCAAGCTATATACGCTATCACCACTACGAACAGTTACAATTTGAATCATATGCTGGCTCCTTTCGGGAAAAGATTCACTATTTTTATTTTATTTTTGATGTCACTGTATTATGATTAAATGTATGCAAGGTAGCAGAAGTGAAAGAAGGCGAATACATATGTTTGTAGCAGAACATGAAGTTGAAATCCGTTATGCGGAAACAGATCAAATGGGTGTTGTTTACCATTCAAACTACTTAGTGTGGCTTGAGTTAGGTCGCACGAAACTTATACAAGATTTAGGTTTTTCATATGTTGAAATGGAGAAAGAAGGAATTATTTCTCCTGTGTTAGATTTACAAATTTCATACCGTAAAGCGATGCGTTACGGAGAAAAAGCAATCGTAAAAACATGGGTAGATACTGTGAGCCCACTTCGCGTTGTATATGGATATGAAATATATAATGGTGATGGTGAACTTTGTATTACTGCAAGTACGACGAATATTTGTGCGAAAAAAGAAGGGTTCCGCCCTGTATCATTTAAAAAGTTATATCCTGAGTGGTATGCGAAATATGAGGAAATTAAGAAAAAATAAAAAAGCGTGGCAGAAGCCACGTTTTTTTATTTTTCATAATTAAATTGTGGGAAGTCGTCACCTTCGTTAAGTGTAACAGATAAATTATGTCCATCGAAGAACCATTCATCATCGCCTTCAATAAAGAAGTTAATACCTTCTTCTTGAATTTGAACAGCAGGATGTGCAGGATCATCTTTACGAATACCTAAAGAAAGTCCTTTTTGCACAGTACTGCAACCACCGTATTGTACGAAAAAGCGTAGTGTTTCATTTGATTGTAAGTTTAATTCATTTTTATACCATTGTGCTGCTTCTTTTGTTACGGAAAGATTCATGTATAGTTCCTCCAAATTATGTTGCTTTTCTTTAGTATAAAAAATAACGCAAAAAGACGCTATTAATATGCTTCACGTTTTCTTTTTGCGTTATGTGGGTTACGATCTTATTTTTGCTTTTTTGAAAAGTTTGCTTTTGGTTCAGTTTTATTTATAATTCGTCCGATATTTGCACGGTGTTTATAAATAACCATACCTGCTAATAAACACATCGCAATAATGAAGATTTTATCCCCGCTAACAATGGATGCAATAACAGCAACAACTGCTGTTACCATAGAAGAAAGTGATACGTATCTTGTTGTAAATAAAAGGGTGAAAAATACAACAGCCAATATTGCAAAAACAACTGGTGAATAGCATAATAGCACCCCAGCAGAAGTTGCAACTGCTTTACCACCACGGAATTTCGCGAAGATCGGGTAGACATGTCCAAGAACAGCCGCTAACCCGAACCATAGTGGGTGAATATCTAATCCGAAAATCATTGGTAGACTTGTTGCTAATGTCCCTTTTAAAATGTCAGCAATTGTAACGGTAAAACCTGCTTTTTTCCCTAATGTACGGAATGTGTTTGTTCCGCCTAGATTACCGCTCCCGTGCTCACGAATATCGATTCCGTAGCCAATTTTTCCAACAACTAGTGCAAATGGAATCGAGCCAAGCAAGTAGGCAACGATAAATAAAAGATATGTAGTAACCATAAGTTCAGTCTCCTTTATTCAAATGTGTTGATAAAGGGTAAAAAGAGTTTTTCCCGTATATTGTACCATACATTTGTAAAGAGCACATTTCTTTTTTGTAAATGAAAAATTCATTATTTCGTGAAAAAAATTTCACAGTAATGTTACATTTCTCACAGAAACAGCAAGACTATATGTAGTAACATTTTAATCAAAAGACAACAACATATTGGTGGAGGGTTATAAATGTTACAAAATAATACACGTGGAGAAGAATTAATGAAAGTGTTCGAGACGATAGTCCACGGCAATGAACAAGATTTAATGCAAGAAAATGCAAATGTAGACGGCCGCTCTCCAATGGGTGTAATGGGAACGTTCGCATCTGAGAGTGCAAAATATTATGCTGTTGAGAATTTATTGTCAGATCAAGTGAAAAAAGCGATAAATGAAAATATATTATATCCACATGATTTAGATTTTTATGCGACAGGAACGACGACTTGTTCGCAAATTCCGTTAGCGCAAATGCTTGCTAACGGTTTTCATACTGGACATGGACATATGAGACAACCACAAGACATTAAAAGTGCATTGGCTCTTTCGTCTATTATTTTTCAAGCGAATCAAAATATGCAGCATGGCGGTCAATCGTTTGCACTCTTTGATATTGATTTAGCACCTTATGTACGAAAAACAATTGAGAGACATAAAAAACGATTACAATCATATCCGCTTACGAAAGAACAAATAGAAGAATTTGCATGGAAAGAAACGGAAAATGATACGTATCAAGCGTGTGAGGCTTTCGTTCATAATTCGAATAGTATGCATAGTAGGGGCGGAGGACAAGTACCGTTTATTTCTATTAATTACGGAACAGATACATCAAAAGAAGGAAGAATGTTAATTAAACAACTATTAAAAGCAACACAAGCTGGACTTGGTAAAGGAGAGACACCAATTTTTCCGATTCAAATTTTCAAGATGAAAAAAGGTGTGAATTTTGAAGAAAGTGATCCGAATTACGATTTATTTGAATTAGCATTAGAGACAACTGCAGAGCGATTATTCCCTAACTTTTCATTTTTAGATGCTCCGTTTAATGCAGTGCATTATGATGGAAGACCAGAAAGTGAAGTATGTTACATGGGATGTCGTACCCGTGTTATGTCTAATATACATGGAGAAGAAACAGCGATTGGTAGAGGGAATTTATCATTTACGTCTATCAATTTAGTGAAATTAGCGTTAATTAGTGGTTCAAAAGAAGCATTTTTTGAAGCGCTAAACTACTATTTAGATTTAGGAATTAAGCAGCTATTAGAAAGATTTGCGTATCAATGTACGAAGCGAGCAAGAGATTTTCAGTTTTTATATTCACAAGGTGTATGGCGTGGTGGAGAAACATTGCATCCTGAAGACTCCGTAGCCTCGATTTTAAAACAAGGGACGTTAAGTGTTGGTTTTATCGGTCTTGCGGAATGTTTAGTAGCCTTAACAGGAAAGCATCATGGGGAAGATGAAGAATCATGGAAACTTGGGTACGAAATTATTTCCTTTATGAGAGATAGAATGGATAAAGCGACAGAAGAACATCAACTGAATTTCTCAGTAATTGCAACTCCAGCAGAAGGATTATCAGGGAAGTTTGTGAAAAAAGATAGAGAAGAATTTGGCGTGATTAGCGGTATAACGAACCATAATTACTATACGAATTCATTCCATATTCCAGTTTATTATAACATTCAAGCGATAAATAAAATCCGTTTAGAAGGTCCGTTCCATGCTCTATGTAACGGGGGACACATTACGTATATTGAACTAGACGGAGCAGCAATGCATAACAAAAAGGCATTAAAACAAATTGTACAAGCTATGGCAGAACATGGCGTTGGATACGGTTCAATTAATCATCCTGTTGACCGTTGTAAGTGCTGTAGTTATCACGGGGTTATTGGGAATGAATGTCCAAGTTGCGGGAATGAAGATGAGGCTAATATAGAAAGAATTCGCCGTATAACAGGCTATCTTGTAGGAGATATGTCAAAGTGGAATAGTGCGAAACGTAGTGAAGAGATAGATCGGGTGAAACATAAATGAAAGTGATGAATATTATTCATGATAGTGTAGTAGATGGAGAAGGATTGCGGACAGTCGTGTTTTTTGCGGGCTGTCCGCATCGTTGCGTTGGTTGCCACAATCCGAAATCGTGGAATATTTGCAACGGAATGGAAATGACAGTAGAAGAAATTGTGAAAGAGATTGCAAGTAATCCATTAACTGATGTAACATTTTCAGGTGGAGATCCATTTTTTCAAGCTGCTGAAGTGAAAAAGGTAGCAAAAATCGTGAAAGATTTGAAAAAAAACCTATGGATGTATACAGGTTATACGTTAGAAGAGATACAGAGTTCTCAAAATAATGATATGATAGAGTTGTTACATTATGGGGATGTTTTAGTCGATGGAAGGTTTGAAATTGAGGAAAAAGATTTAACACTTCCATTTCGCGGAAGCTCCAATCAACGTATTATTCGATTGAAAGAGTAAAAAGGCGGGATAGATTATATGAACAAAACAGTATTGCTTGTTGAAGATGAAAGAAGATTACGTGAAATTGTTAGTGATTATTTTCGTAATGAAGGCTTTGAAGTAATCGAAGCAGAAGATGGAAAAAAAGCGTTAGAGTTATTTGCAGAGCATGAAATTGATTTAATTATGTTAGATATTATGTTACCGGAAATAGATGGATGGTCTGTTTGTAGAAGAATTAGAAAAGAATCAGCAGTACCAATTATTATGTTGACAGCACGTTCGGATGAGGATGATACATTGCTAGGTTTCGAATTAGGTGCAGACGAGTATGTAACGAAACCATTTAGCCCGAAAGTATTAGTAGCTCGTGCAAAGACGTTATTGAAACGTGCGGATGGTGCGGTAGGAGTAGCGGAAGAAAATGCTATGTCTTTAGCTGGAATAGAAGTGAATCGTCTATCTAGAACTGTTTTAGTAGATGGAGAAGAAATTATATTGACACATAAAGAATTTGAACTTCTTGTGTATTTAATGGAGAACAAAGGAATTGTGTTATCACGTCAACATTTATTAGACCAGTTATGGGGATATGACTATTACGGTGATGACCGAACGGTTGATACCCATATTAAAAAACTTCGAAATAAGCTAGGAGATAAAGCGAAGCATATCGGTACTGTTATTCGAGTTGGTTATAAATTTGAAGAATAATCTAGAACGATTTGTGTAATTTAGCCTAGGGAAATGGCAATTTTATACTCTCTTTTGAAGGTAGAATGTACAAAAAATACTTTTCTTGTCTACAATGTTAGATAGGAGTATTTTTTTAATTGGATTTCACGATGAGTTCACAAGAAGGACACAAAACGTGACTATACTGAAAATACGAATTCACCAGAGAGGGGAAATAAAACATGGGATATTACGACGGACCAAATTTAAATGAAGAGCATAGTGAAACGAGAGAAGTGAGAAAATCAGGTAGTAAAAAAGGCTATTTCTTCACAGGTTTAGTGGGAGCTGTAGTCGGAGCGGTTTCGATTAGTTTTGCAGCACCATATATGCCATGGGCTCAAAATAATGGAGCACCAGTATCATCATTTAGTTCGGATTCAAAAGTAGAAGGTACTGTAGTTCCTGTTGTAAATAAAGCGAAAAATGAAACTGATTTACCTGGTATGATTGAAGGAGCGAAAGACGTTGTTGTAGGTGTTATTAATATGCAGCAAAGTGTTGATCCATTTGCAATGCAACCGACAGGTCAAGAACAACAAGCTGGTTCAGGATCAGGTGTTATTTATAAAAAAGCAGGAAATAAAGCATATATTGTAACAAACAACCACGTAGTAGATGGTGCAAATAAACTTGCTGTAAAACTAAGTGATGGTAAAAAGGTAGATGCAAAGTTAGTAGGGAAAGATCCTTGGTTAGATTTAGCTGTTGTTGAAATTGACGGCTCTAATGTGAATAAAGTTGCAACTTTAGGTGACTCAAGTAAAATCCGTGCGGGTGAAAAAGCAATTGCAATCGGTAACCCACTAGGATTTGATGGAAGTGTAACGGAAGGCATTATTAGTAGTAAAGAACGTGAAATTCCAGTTGATATTGATGGCGATAAACGACCAGATTGGCAAGCACAAGTTATTCAAACAGATGCAGCGATTAACCCAGGTAATAGTGGTGGTGCATTATTTAACCAAAATGGTGAAATAATTGGGATTAATTCAAGTAAAATTGCACAGCAAGAAGTTGAAGGAATTGGATTTGCTATTCCAATTAATATCGCAAAGCCAGTTATTGAATCACTTGAAAAAGACGGAGTAGTAAAACGTCCAGCTCTTGGAGTAGGTGTCGTTTCGTTAGAAGATGTGCAAGCTTATGCAGTCAATCAATTGAAAGTACCGAAAGAAGTAACAAACGGTGTTGTATTAGGTAAAATTTACCCAATATCACCGGCAGAAAAAGCTGGTTTAGAGCAATATGATATTGTAGTAGCATTAGATGATCAAAAAGTAGAAAACTCACTTCAATTCCGTAAATATTTATATGAAAAGAAAAAAGTAGGCGAGAAAGTAGAAGTTACATTCTACCGTAACGGTCAAAAAATGACGAAATCGGCTACTTTAGCAGATAATTCAGCTACAAAGAATCAATAATCGAAATAAAAGAAAGTCTCTTTCATATTGAAAGAGACTTTCTTTATCGGCTATACTAAAGGAATAGGAGGGATTAATTATGACAATTGAAAACCCAACTCGTACGGAAATTGGTGAAGTGTTAAAGAGAAGCAAAACAATTGCGGTTGTTGGATTATCAGATAAGCCAGAACGTACATCGTATATGGTTTCAAAAGCAATGCAAGATGCTGGATACCGTATTATTCCAGTTAATCCAACAGTAGATGAGGTGCTTGGAGAAAAGGCAGTTTCTTCACTAAAGGATATTAAGGAACACGTTGACATAGTAAATGTATTTCGTCGCTCAGAGTTTTTAATGGATGTTGCAAAAGAATTTGTAGAGATTGATGCAGATGTTTTTTGGGCACAATTAGGAGTACAAGATGAAGATACATATAAACTTTTAAAAGAAAAAGACTATACTGTAATAATGGATCGTTGTATTAAAGTAGAACATGCGATGACAAAATAGTATAGATTTAAAAGTAGAAAGATTGATTCAGCCCTCATTATAGATAAGTAGGGCCGATGAACGAGGTGTTCATCATGAGATTTTTTAAAGGCTGTTTTTGGGGATTGTTATTTGTAATCCCATTTTGGATCTTGATCATTTGGATCATAATAAAGGTTTGGAATGTGTAATCTTGGAATACATATCCATTTCTCGTTGACAAACGATTATTTTTCTGAAATAGTAGCCTAGAGGAATCCTTGTGAGAAAACAAGGATTTTTCTATTGAAGATGGTATATAAAAGAGATAAGATAACTTGCCAAAACTATAGTCGAGGCGTTATTCTATAATAGAAACATATGTTCTGATTTTGGATTAGGAAAGGGGCAAGGAGTTTGGCGAAGCATCAGTTCCAATATAATGAAGATGCGATTCAAGTGTTAGAAGGACTTGAAGCCGTTCGAAAACGCCCGGGTATGTATATCGGGAGTACGGATAGCCGTGGATTGCATCATTTAGTATATGAAATAGTAGATAACTCCGTTGACGAAGCGTTAGCGGGATTTGGCGACGAAATTTCAGTCGTAATACATAAAGATAATAGTATTAGCGTTATAGATAAAGGGCGAGGAATGCCTACGGGAATGCATAAACTTGGGAAACCTACACCTGAAGTTATTTTAACTGTACTTCATGCAGGTGGTAAGTTTGGTCAAGGTGGCTATAAAACGAGTGGTGGTTTACACGGTGTTGGGGCATCAGTTGTAAACGCTTTGTCAGAATGGTTAGTAGTAACAATTAAACGTGATGGTAACATTTATGAACAACGCTTTGAAAATGGTGGCGTTCCTGCAACGACGTTAGAGAAAATCGGGAAAACAAAAGAGTCTGGTACGACAATGCACTTCAAACCAGATACAACGATTTTCAGCACGACAAATTACAATTATGAAACATTATGTGAGAGATTACGTGAATCTGCATTCTTATTAAAAGGAATGAAAATCTCGATAAAAGACGAACGTAATGATTTAGAAGATATATTTCATTATGAAACAGGAATCGAAGCTTTCGTTTCATATTTAAACGAAGAAAAAGATTCAATTCACCCGGTTGTATATTTCACTGGTGAACAAAACGGAATTGAAGCAGAACTAGCATTCCAGTTTAATGATGGTTACTCAGAAAATATTCTTTCGTTTGTAAATAACGTACGTACAAAAGATGGTGGAACACACGAAGCTGGATTTAAAACAGCAATGACGCGTGTGTTCAATGAGTATGCTCGTAAAGTTTCATTATTAAAAGAAAAAGATAAAAATTTAGAAGGTACAGATATTCGTGAAGGTGTAGCGGCTATCGTTTCTGTACGTGTACCAGAAGAAGTACTTCAGTTTGAAGGACAAACGAAAGGGAAACTTGGTACAAGTGAAGCTCGTTCTTCTATTGATGCCATTGTATCAGAGCATTTAGCTTACTTTTTAGAGGAAAACCCGGATGTAGCTACACTTCTTGTGAGAAAGGCAGTTAAAGCAGCGCAAGCACGTGAGGCTGCTCGTAAAGCGAGAGAAGAAGCACGTAGTGGTAAGAAGAAGAAAAAATCAGAAGGTACGTTAAGCGGGAAGTTAACACCTGCACAATCACGTAATCCTCAGAAAAACGAATTGTATTTAGTAGAGGGTGACTCTGCTGGTGGTTCAGCGAAACAAGGACGAGACCGTCGTTTCCAGGCCGTATTACCATTACGTGGTAAAGTAATTAATACAGAGAAAGCAAAGCTTGCTGATATCTTTAAAAATGAAGAGATTAATACAATCATTTATGCGATTGGCGGCGGTGTAGGAAATGAATTTGATGTTGAAGATATTAACTACGATAAAGTTGTAATTATGACCGATGCCGATACGGATGGAGCTCATATTCAAGTATTGTTATTAACGTTCTTCTACAGATATATGAAGCCACTTATCGAAGCGGGTAAAGTGTTTATCGCACTCCCTCCTTTATACAAAGTAAGTAAAGGAAAAGGTAAGAGTGAAGTAATTGAATACGCTTGGTCAGATGAGGAATTAGACGGTGTAACGAAAAAAGTTGGAAAAGGTTACATGTTACAACGTTATAAAGGGCTTGGTGAAATGAATGCGGATCAATTATGGGAAACAACAATGAATCCTGAAACGCGTACATTAATTCGCGTGAAAATTGATGATGCAGCAAGAGCAGAGCGCCGCGTTACAACATTAATGGGCGATAAAGTAGAACCGCGCCGTAAATGGATTGAACGTAATGTACAGTTTGGTATGCAAGAAGAAGGAAATATTTTAGAAAATGAAATGATTATGGAGACGGAGGTGGAATAACATGCAAGCAGAGAAGTTTCATGACCTCCCGCTTGAAGACGTGTTAGGTGATCGCTTTGCACGTTATAGTAAATATATTATTCAAGATCGTGCACTTCCAGATGCACGTGATGGCTTAAAGCCAGTACAAAGACGTATTTTATATTCTATGTATGTAGAAGGTAATGTACATGATAAAGCGTTTCGTAAATCAGCTAAAACAGTAGGTAATGTTATCGGTAATTATCATCCACATGGAGATTCCTCTGTATATGAAGCAATGGTACGCTTAAGCCAAACTTGGAAAGTACGTAATGTTTTAGTTGAAATGCATGGTAATAACGGTAGTGTAGATGGGGACCCAGCGGCAGCAATGCGTTATACGGAAGCTCGTTTATCACCAATCGCATCTGAATTATTACGTGATCTTGATAAAGAAACAGTTGAATTCGTGTCAAACTTTGATGATACGAGTGAAGAACCGGTTGTATTACCAGCAGCGTTCCCGAATTTATTAGTGAACGGATCTACAGGGATTTCCGCTGGTTATGCAACAGAAATTCCTCCGCATCATCTTGGAGAAGTTATTGATGCTACAATGATGCGTATTGATAAGCCAAATAGTACTGTTGATGATTTATTAACAGTTATGAAAGGACCAGATTTCCCAACAGGCGGTATTATTCAAGGGATTGATGGTATTAAAAAGGCGTATGAAACAGGTAAAGGTAAAATTATTATTCGTGGAAAAGCAGAAGTTGAAACAGTGCGCGGTGGGAAACAACAAATTGTAATCACTGAAATTCCTTACGAAGTGAATAAGGCAAACCTTGTAAAGAAAATGGATGAATTACGTCTAGATAAAAAGTTAGATGGTATTGCTGAAGTGCGTGATGAGACAGATCGTACTGGTTTACGAATTGTTGTTGAATTAAAGAAAGAAGCAAACGCCGAAGGTATTTTAAATTATTTATATAAAAATACAGATTTACAAATTCCATATAACTTTAATATGGTAGCGATTAATAATCGTCGTCCAACACTTATGACATTACCAAAAATTTTGGATGCTTATATTGGACATCAAAAAGAGGTTATTACGAGACGTTCGCAATATGAATTAAGAAAAGCAGAAAATCGTCAACATATTGTAGAAGGTTTAAAGAAAGCATTATCGATTTTAGATCAAGTAATCGAGACAATTCGAGCTTCAAAAGATAAACGTAATGCGAAAGATAATTTAAGTGCAAAATTTGGCTTTACAGAAGCACAGGCGGAAGCAATTGTTTCCTTGCAATTATATCGCTTAACGAATACAGACATTACGGCGTTACAAGAAGAAGCAGATGAGCTTAATAAGAAAATTCTAGAGCTACAGTCAATTTTACAAAGTGAAAAAAGATTACTTCAAGTCATTAAAACTGATTTGAAGAGAGTTAAGAAAACATATAGTGATGATCGCCGTGCTATTATTGAAGAACAAATTGAAGAAATTAAAATAGACGTAGAAGTGATGATTCCACAAGAAGATGTCATCGTTACTGTAACGAAAGAAGGATATGTGAAACGTACTGGATGGCGCTCACATAATGCATCAAACGGCAAAGACTTCGGTATGAAAGAGGGTGACATCTTACTTGAACGATTCGATACGAATACGACTGAAACAGTTCTTTTATTCACAAGTAAAGGGAACTATATATATCTTCCAGTATACGAAATGCCAGATATTCGTTGGAAAGATTTAGGTCAGCACGTTGCAAATATCGTTTCACTCGACCGAGATGAAACGATCATTTGGGCAACGGTTGTACCGAACTTTGAGGAAGAAAAACGATTTATCGTATTTGTAACACGAAATGGTATGATAAAGAAAACAGAATTAAATCAATATAAAGTTCAGCGTTATTCAAGGGCATTCGTTGCTGTAAACTTGAAAAAAGATGATGAAGTTGTCGATATATTTGCGACAGATGGAACGAGTGATATCGTTCTTGCTACACATGGTGCATATGCACTTATTTTCCATGAAGATGAAGTAAGTCCAGTCGGTGTAAGAGCTGCTGGTGTGAAAGCAATTAATTTAAAAGAAGATGACTATGTCGCTTCTGGTAAACCGTTAAATGGTGATAAAGATCAACTTATTCTCGTAACGCAGCGTGGTGCTGTAAAACGTCTAAAAGCATCAGAAATTGAAAAATCAACGAGGGCGAAGCGAGGTCTTGTTATTTTCAAAGAGTTAAAACGTAATCCGTACCGCATTGTCGGTATTGAAATTGTTCGGGACGATGAATTAGTTTACATGAAGACAGAGAAAAACATTGTAGAAGAGATTGATCCGAAAGCGTATCGAAATAAAGACCGGTATAGTAATGGTAGCCTAGTGCTAGATGTAAATGATACTGGTGAAGTAGTAGAAACGTGGACGAAGAAAAGACCAGAATAAAGAGGGCATCTTGCTATGAATAGTAGCAAGATGCTTTTTTCTAGGCAATTTATTATGTAAATAATAATAATCTTGTTATAATAACTGAATGAAATCGTTCTCATAAAGTTCAACTAATCGGGCTTTAACAAGCAGTTGATTCCTCACCTAATTCCCTAGCTTTCACTGAATTTGGGGTTAGGAATCTTACTGCCCGTTAAAGGGGCACAAATGGAGGGGCAACATGAAAAAAATAGGTGTAGGGATTGTAGGATTTGGTTTTTCTAGTACGACATTTCATATCCCACTATTACAAACAATAGAAGAATATGATATTCGTGCTGTATTATCCTCAAAAGAAGAGGTAGTAAAAGAAACATTACCAAACGCTAATGTTTTTAGTACAATTGATGAATTGGTGAAGCGAGCTGATGTTGACTTAGTTGTTATTACATCACCTAATACAACTCATTTTCCATATGTAAAAGAAGCAATTTTAAACGGTAAGCATGTTGTTGTAGAAAAACCATTTGTTGTTTCAATTGAAGAAGGGGAAGAGCTTATTACATTAGCAGAGCAGCATAATGTAATGTTAAGCGTATATCATAATCGTCGTTTTGATAATGATTTCTTAACAATTAAGAAATTGTTAGGAGAAAACAGAGTAGGGAATGTATACGCATATGAATCGAATTTTGATCGTTTCCGTCCACATGTACGTGATCGATGGAGAGAAAAAAATCTACCAGGCTCCGGTATATTATACGATTTAGGATCGCATTTAATTGACCAAGCGTTATCAATATTTGGGAAACCAGATGCGATAAGTGCAGATGTAATAAAACAACGACCAGGTGCAGAGGTGGATGATTATTTCCACATAGTACTGCATTACGGATTTAAACGTATCATTTTACGTAGCAGCAGTTATGTGAAAAAAGCTGGACCGCATTTTATAGTGCATGGAGAGAAAGGTTCTATCGTGAAGTACGGTATGGATTCGCAGGAAGAGCAATTAAAAAATGGAATGAAGCCAGGCGATAACGGTTATGGGGTAGACGATGAAGAGAATTTTGCTACGTTAGAAACAGAAGAAAGCCTAGAGCGTATTCCAACAGAAGTCGGTTGTTATGACAATTATTATAAAGGTGTACGAGATAGTATATTAAATGGTGAGAAACTACCTGTAACAGCAAAAGAAGGTTTAGATGTTATTAAATTGATTCAATTAGCGATTGAAAGTAGTGAAAAGGGTAGAGTCATTTCTATAAAATAAAAAGACACGAATTTCGTGTCTTTTTTATTAGGAATATGTGAATATGATTAATTAATTAGTTTAGTCGTTTATCATACATTAATTGGATTTGTATGCCATAAGGATCTTCAATAATACCATATGCTTCACTAAATATATTTTTTTCTAGCGGAGAGATTATTTTCACATGCTTATCGGAAATTAAATTATTATAAAACCTTTGTATTTCTTCTAAATTAGCGCTTTGAATGCAAAGTGACATGTTATTTCCAACGTTATAACGTTCATTAGTATTCATTGTATCTTCTGCTATCATTAGCTTTGTATTCCCAATTTGTAAAACAGAGTGAGCAATATGATCTTTATTTTCACTTGTAATTTTAAAAGAACTATCTCTTTTCGCCAGTTCTTCATACGTAACAATCATTAACTTTTTAGCTTCTAAATTACGTATATAAAAATTAATCGCCTCCTTTGCTTGCCCATTCATTGAAAGAAAAATAGCTATTTCTAATGTCATAAATATATAACTCCTTTATTAGTTGATAATTATAATATAGATTAAAAGGGTTTCAATACATGACACCTTTTTGGGAGGGAAATATGAAAAAAACGGAACGAATAAATGATATGCTTATTTTCTTAAAGAATAAAAGATATTTTAATTTAAAAGATTTAATGGCTAGATATGATATTTCTAAAAGTACCGCGTTGCGAGATATTCAATCATTGGAAGAAATAGGTGTACCCATATATTCTGAACTAGGTAGAAATGGAAGTTATAAAATTATAGAAAATAATGTGTTATCACCAATTTATTTTAGTGTGGATGAAATGTATGCGTTATACTTTTCAATTCTTACGCTAAATGGATATAAGACAAAACCATTTAATGTAGAAAGTATTGCGCTTGAAAATAAATTTAAACATGTATTACCTGATAATGTGAGTAAAAATATTTCAATCATGGAACTAACGCTTTCCTTTGAAGTAACAAATCATAGTAATTTTAGTCCGTTCTTAAAAGAAATTTTACAGGGGATTTTTGCTGAGCGAGTTTATCATTTAACATATTTAAAAAAAGGTGAGGAGAAAGCATTGGTTGTCCAATTTATTCGAATAGAATCTAAATTTGGCCAGTGGTATGCTAAAATCTTTAATTTTGAGACAAATCATGTTCAAATAATTAGATGTGATAAAATTCTCTCTATTGTGGAAACAAGCAATGTTCATCCAAAAAATCTTGAAGAATTATTAAGTTATCTTACTACTTTTCACAGGAAGCCTGATGCAATTGATTTTAGCGTCATTGTTAATCAAAAAGGAAAAGACATTTTTGATAAAGAGAATTACCCTTCCATGAGGTTGCAAAAGGAAAATGAAAATTACATTATAACAGGCTATTTTAACAAGCAAGAATCTGATTTTATTTCAAATTATTTTCTGAATTTCGGTGAAACGATTATTTCGATTCAGCCTGTTATGCTAAAAGAGTTAATCTATAATAAGGTGTTATCTATAAAGCAGCATTTAACTTCTTTAAGATAAAGTTAGTTTTAGCTATTTATTTGATATGAGAAAGCCCTTGAGATTTAAATATCCAAAGGGCTTTTTGGTGATTCTATTTGTTCTTTAGAAAAATTATTTTTTTGGGACGGACAGTCCATAAAAGAACATCGTAACGATATCTTGTATATGTTTTTCACGATCTCCTTCAAGAAGTTGTGCCCCAAAATCATCACCTAATTTAGTAAACATTTGAATGTAAAGTAACATCATTTCTTTAGTAAGGTGTGGATTAATTTCGTTTTTGCGCTGAGCTCGTTCTAATATTTCTAAATACCAGGGCAGGATTTTTTCATTTTGATAACTATAAATAAACTTACGGAGTTCTTCGTCCCTTTGCATCATTTGCAGTAACATATCAGGTTGAAATAACCCGCCAGTATTCATTTTTCTTACAATCATTTTTTGCATCATATCATTAAAAGGTAATTTTTCTTCTGCAAGCTCTTTATAATATTGAAATTCAGATATGATAAATTCTTGTATAAGCTCCCTAAATAACGCATCTTTACTTCCGAAATGATTATAAATTGTAACTTGAGAAACGTTTGCTTCTTTTGCGATATGTTCTATTTTCACTTCATTAAATCCGCGTTCTGAAAATAATACGAATGCTGCTTCTTTAATGGCACGCTTTTTCTTTTCTTTTACTCTTTCAAAGCCGTTCAATGCAATCACCTCACTTAAAATATACAAGAAAAAATAATGGAAAACAATAATTTTGAAATATGGACTAATAAATATTTCAAAAATTTGTTGCGAATATGGAAGATGAGGAGTACAATAATTTTGAAATATCACATATTCAATATTTCAAAAAAATGAGGTGGAATTATGATTTCAGTTCAAGATGTCACAAAACAGTTTTCGAATGGAAAAGGTTTGTTTCATATTACATTTGATGTAAAAGAGGGAGAAGTATTTGGTTATTTAGGACCGAATGGTGCCGGAAAATCAACGACGATTCGTAATTTAATGGGATTTATAAAACCGACAGCTGGTAAAGCGACAATTTTTGGATTAGATTGTTGGAATGAAGCAGCGAAAATTCAAAGGGAAGTTGGTTATTTACCGGGTGAAATTTCTTTTATTGAAGGAATGAACGGATTAGAGTTTTTAAAATTAATGCAGGGAATGCGTGGATTAAAGGATACGAAAAGACGAGATGAACTGATAGAGCGTCTGCAATTTGATGTGAAAACACCGATTCGCAAAATGTCTAAAGGAATGAAGCAAAAAGTAGGGATAGTCGCTGCATTTATGCACGATCCAGAGGTGTTAATTTTAGATGAACCAACATCTGGACTTGATCCACTTATGCAACAAGTGTTTATAGATTTAATATTAGAGGAAAAGCAAAGAGGAAAAACAATCCTAATGTCATCACATATTTTTACTGAAATTGAGAGAACTTGTGACAGAGTAGCTATTATTAAAGATGGTCGACTCGTAACGGTTGAAAATATTCACGATTTACAAAGTATGAGAAGACAGGTGATAGATGTAACAGTATCATCACAAGAAGAGATTGAGTCCCTTATAAAGTGTAATTTGCAATTTGAAGCGGTAAAAGGTAGAGAGGCATCTATCATTGTACAAGGAAACTATCAAACTGTTTTACAAACACTTTCAAACTATAATGTAACGGCACTTCAAACGAGAGCGATGGATTTAGAACATTTATTTATGCATTATTACGATAAGAAAGAAGGGGTAACGCATGAATAAGCAATTGTTTTTAGCTAGTTTGAAAGAAACACAAAAAAGTATTTTGAGTTATGCGTGTGGTGCGGCTTTATATTTGTGGTTATTAATTTGGATATTCCCGTCAATGGTATCAGCGAAAGGGCTAAATGAATTAATAGCTGCCATGCCTGATAGTGTGAAAAAAATCGTTGGTATGGAAAGTCCGATTCAAAACGTAATGGATTTTCTAGCGGGCGAATACTATAGTCTATTGTTTATTATCATTTTAACAATTTTTTGCGTAACAGTTGCGACACATTTAATTGCTCGTCATGTAGATAAAGGAGCAATGGCATACTTGCTAGCAACACCTGTATCTAGAGTGCAAATTGCTATTACACAAGCTACTGTTCTCATATTGGGACTACTAATCATTGTATCTGTTACGTATGTAGCTGGGTTAGTAGGTGCAGAATGGTTTTTACAAGATAATAACTTAAATAAAGAATTATTTTTGAAGATAAATATAGTCGGAGGTCTCATATTTTTAGTCGTTAGTGCGTATTCATTTTTCTTTTCTTGCATATGTAATGACGAAAGAAAAGCACTAAGTTATTCAGCGAGTTTAACTATCCTATTTTTCGTATTGGATATGGTAGGGAAGTTAAGTGATAAGTTAGAATGGATGAAAAACCTATCATTATTCACGCTGTTTCGTCCGAAAGAAATTGCTGAAGGAGCGTATAATATATGGCCGGTAAGTATAGGGTTAATTGCCGGAGCACTTTGTATTTTCATAGTAGCAATTGTAGTGTTTAAGAAGAGGGATTTACCGTTATAAAGTAGAAAGTCCACTAGAAAGTGGGCTTTTTTTATTTGTAAATTAAAACTAGTATGTTTATCGCATAACACTTATAAAGGATATTTATCTTTTTAATTAAGAAAATATTCAAAAAAATGAACCTTTTTCTAGGTTCATACGTCTAATACATGTAAAGTTAAATTGGAAGTGATGAAGTGAGGATGAAACAGGAGGAGCAATTGTGAAAGTAATCCCTTTATATAAAATGATTATAAAAGAAGAAACGGATGTTTCTTTAGCGAAAAAAGGTAATCATGAAGCCTTTATAGCGCTTATGCATACAGAAAAAGTGAAGATGTATCGAATAGCAAAGGCGATGTTACGTGATGAGACAAATATAGAGGATGCGATACAGACAACAATTTTAAAGGCCTATGAAAATATAAAAAAATTAAAAAAAGAAGAATTTTTTCAAACTTGGTTAATTCGAATACTAATAAATGAGTGTAACAATATTATTAGAGCGTATAAAAATGTAATTGTGACAGAAGAGAATGATTACAATATGAGTGCGTGTGATCAGTATGAAGATATAGATTTGTGTAATGCGATTCAATCGTTACATGAAGAATTAAGAGCTGTTACGGTGCTTTATTATTATGAAGATATGAATCAAGAGAGTATAGCAAAGCTGTTAGAAATACCGAAAGGAACAGTGAAATCAAGATTGTCACGCGCGAGGGAACAACTACAAAAACGATTAAAGATGGAATAGGGGGTGTAAAGGATGGATAATGAAAAATTATTTGATGAGAAATTAAAAAAGAGAATAAAAGATGAAAATGTTATAGTACCTCCAGAGTTAAATGAAAAAATTAATGGCACGCTACATAATCTTAAGGTAAAAAAGAAGAGTTACAAAATTCATATGATGATGATAATTAGTGCAGCGGTTTGTATACTTTCAGTGGTATCTATGTCTGAGTTTTCTATACAAAGTTTTGCGCAAAATGGTGGAGTATTTGAATATGTAAAGAAAAAAGCGTTTTCTGATTTTGAAAATGAAGAAGAAATAAAATCGAATGTACATTATCCAGATAAAGAAAAGATTCATCAAAAAATGCTAGATTCTATTGATTATTTTAAAAATATTTCAGGACAATTTGAGGAATATTCTAGCTCATCAAGAATTGCTACAACATATAAGTATGCGATTGATACGGAAAAACAAAGAGGTATCTCTTCGAAAGAAGATAAACTAGCGAAAAAACGAACAATTATATATAACGAGGGCAAGAAAAAAGAGTTTGATGATGAGAAGTATACCTATAAAGAGACAAAATGGAACCCGAAAGAAAGAAACAATGAACTATTAAAATTAAATCCTACGGAAAGGTTATTGAAAAAAGCAGGTGAAAAAAAGCGATATGATGATGAATATATAGGGCTAGCTAAATATAGTATTCAATCAGAATTCGCAGATTTGTTAATTCGATATAAAGATTGGAATTATAAAGAAACGAAATATCTTGGATTAGATTGTTACAAAATTGAAGGAGTCATCAACATAGAGATGCCTGTTAGCACCTCTGAAGATTTAAGAGGGAAATTCGAAATGGTTGTGGAGAAAAATACAGGGATTATGTTGAAATTTCTTAGTTTTCAAGAAGGCTTGATTCAATATTCAGTTACGACTGAATGGATACAAATAGATAAGGGATTGAAAGAAAGTATGTTTCAAAAGGATAGCGCTAAATATGAAAGAATGAAAAATATTTTGGATGAATAGAAACAGGAGGAGAGTAAATGGAGAATCATTCATCTTTAAGAGAAGAGAAAAATAAGCAAAAATATAAAAAGAAAACGATAATAAGTTTACTACTGGCGGTATTACTATTTGGTGGAATTGGCTATGGAGCCTATGTATATATGAAAACTTCTAGTCTCGTACAAAAATCTAATTTGAATTTAGCACGAGGTGAAAAATCCAATTTACGTGAGAAATCTGTAAAGCCAATTGCAAATCATGTTTCACTTTTAATTATGGGAATTGATGAAAATCAAGAACGACAAAAGGAATATAATGGTGCATTTCATACAGATGCATTATTGTTAGCGACTTTTAATAAAGACGATAAAACAGTGAAATTAACGAGCATACCGCGTGATACATATACATATGTTCCAGTTGAAAAGAAAAAAGATAAAATAACCCATGCATATGGAAGTGGTTTCGTTAAAAATGGTACAGATGGAGGACCGCAAGCTTCTGTGGAAGCGGTAGAAAAATTGTTACAGGTGCCCGTTGATTATTTTGTGAAATTTAATTTTGGTTCCTTTACTAAAATTGTTGATGGGTTAGATGGTATTGAAGTGGATGTCCCGGTTGAATTTACGGAGCAAAATAGTAAAGATGAACCTGATGCGATTCATTTGAAAAAAGGATTACAAAAATTAAATGGCGAAGAAGCACTTGCACTAGCAAGAACGCGCCATATTGATAGTGATGCAATGAGAGGACAGCGCCAACAACTTGTTATTGAAGCGATTTTAAGTAAATTAAAAAGTGTAGGATCGATTACGAAGCTAGAAAAAATAGTTGAGGCGGTTGATAGTGATTTTAAAACAAATTTAGTAATGGATGATATTTTATCTTTTTATAAATACGGTTTAAACGGTTCAGTTGAAAAAATACAATTAGCTGGTGATGATTTATACTTACCTAATGGCCCAAACGGGCAACGTGTATATTATTATAATCCTAATAAAAAAGATCTACAGAGTTTGAGTAATACTCTTAGAACACATCTAGGGTTAAGTGAAAAGAAAATTGAGGAGAATTAAAGCAGACGAAATGTCTGCTTTTTTATTTTTGTAGAAAAGAGGTTTGTTACGATATACATTATTTATTAACAATAATTTACAAGTTATTTTATAGTAAAGGGATATAAAGACTATTAAATCAATACATAGAATTCCATGAGGTATAGTGTTTCGAAAGGTTAAGTAATTTTTATGAATATTACTGTAAAAAAATAATTTTTTAAAAATTTTCAATAATAACACTTTACAAAACTCAAAAAATTAGTAGAATAATAGTTAATAAGAATCTTCTGATAAATATATAAAGAAAAACAGAATTATCAGAAAATTCTTAAATGAGAGCGTTAAGAATTAGGGAGGGTACAGAAAGTGAAAAAGAAAAAAATGAAAAAACTAACAGCGGTTGTAGTACCAGTTTTAGCAATGAGTATGGCATTAACAGCATGTTCTACATCAGGTGGAGATAAGAAGACAAGCACAAATTCTAGCTCTGGTGGAGATAGTAAATCAGAAGGAAAATTAGCAGCAAAACAAGTACTAAATCGTACTGAAACAAATGAGATTCCAACAATGGATACTTCTAAAAATACAGATACATTAGGTTCTCAAATTTTAGGGAACACAATGGAAGGTTTATATCGATTAGATAAAGATAACAAACCAATCCCAGCTGCTGCAGAATCAAGCACGAAGAGTGAGGATGGTAAAAAATATACATTTAAACTACGTAAAGATGCAAAATGGTCAAATGGTGATCCTGTAACAGCGAAAGATTTTGCATATGCATGGCAACGCTTATTAGATCCAAAAACAGCTGCTGAATATGCATTTATTGCATTTCCAATTAAAAATGCGGAAGCGGTGAATAAAGGTGAAAAACCTGTAGCAGAGCTAGGAGTAAAAGCGGTAGATGACTATACGCTTGAAGTTGAGTTAGAACAAGCAGTACCATACTTCTTAAACTTAGTAGCGTTCCCATCGTACTATCCATTAAATGAGAAGTTCGTGAAGGAAAAAGGAGATAAATATGGTTTAGAGTCTGATACAACAGTATATAACGGACCGTTCGTTCTTACTGATTGGAAGCATGAGCAAGGTTGGAAATTAAAGAAAAACGACCAATATTGGGATAAAAAGACTGTAAAACTAGATGAAATTAACTATAGTGTAGTAAAAGAAGTAGCTACAAGAGTAAATTTATATGATACAAATGCAATTGATTTTGCACTTCTATCAGGTGAATTCGTTGATAAGTATAGAAATAATAAAGAAGAGTTTGGCACATATTCACAAGTAAGCACATACTTCTTACGTCTGAACCAAAAACGTGGCGGACAAGATACACCGTTAAAGAGCCAAAAATTACGTGAAGCAATCGCGCTTTCTATTGATAAGAAAAATCTATCAAATGTAATTTTAAATGATGGATCTAAACCTGCGGACTTCTTAGTACCAAAAGGATTAGCAACCGGACCGGATGGTAAAGATTTCCAAGAAACATTTAAAAATGGTATTAAGCCAGATGCGAAAAAAGCAGCAGCTGCATGGAATGAAGCGAAAAAAGAACTTGGAAAAGACCAAGTTACAATTGAGCTATTAAACTATGATACTGGTAATGCGAAAAAAGTTGGAGAATATGTAAAAGACCAGATCGAGAAAAACTTAAAAGGTGTAACAGTTAATATTAAACTTCAGCCATTCAAACAAAAGTTAAAATTAGAAACAGAGCAAGATTATGATTTATCATTTGCTGGTTGGGGACCTGACTACGCTGACCCAATGACATTCTTAGATATGTTCCAGTCTAATCATTCTCATAACCAAATGAGCTTCGCTGATTCGAAGTATGATGATATGATCAAAAAAGCTGGCGGAGAATTAATGGGTGACGCGAAGAAACGTTGGGAAGAGCTAGGAAAAGCTGAGAAATTACTTCTTGAGCAAGATGTAGCGCTTGTACCTTTATACCAACGTGGTGATGCATATGTTCAAAAACCAAATGCAAAAGGTATCGTTCACCATAACATCAGTCCAGAGTATAGCTTCAAGTGGGCATATATGACTGAAAAAGATGGAAAATAATTTTTAAACAGTAATGTTATCTTTAAGTGGATGTATACAAGTTTCTTAGCTTATTTTGTAGTGAGAAACTCGTACAATAGAAAGATAAATGATAGAGCATTCCAAAAGTAGACTATTTACTTTTGGAATGCTCTTTTTATTATGAGATTACATGTAAATAAATCGATAGATGTAAGGAAGAATTTGTATCATGACAATTGTAAAAAATACGTTTTACTATAATAAAAAAATAATTTTTAGAATATTTTAAAAATAACTTTACAAAAGCGGAAAAATTAGTAGAATATTAATTAATAAGAATTTTCTGATAACTAGTTATTAGAAAGTCTAACAAAAATGGTTTCGTACATATAATTGGGGAGGGTACAAAAATGAAGAAAAAGATGAAAAAGTTCACGGCGGTTGTAGCGCCAGTTTTAGCAATGAGTATGGCGTTGACAGCGTGTTCTGGATCTGGTGGGGAGAAGAAATCAACTACGACGTCTAGTGGTGGTGGGGAAGAGAAAAAAGCTGAAATTAAATATGCAGCGAAACAAGTATTAAATCGTACAGAAAATCAAGAAATTCCGACGATGGATGTTTCAAAATCTACTGATACATTAGGTTCTCAAATTTTAGGGAACACAATGGAAGGTTTATATCGATTAGATAAAGATAATAAGCCAATCCCAGCTGTGGCAGAATCTAGTACGAAAAGCGAGGATGGCAAAAAATATACATTTAAATTACGAAAAGATGCAAAATGGTCAAACGGTGATCCTGTAACAGCGAAAGATTTCGTATACGGATGGCAGCGCTTACTCGATAAAAATACAGCTGCAGAATATGCGTTTATCGCTTTCTATATTAAAAATGCAGAAGCAATTAATAAAGGTGAAAAACCTCTAACAGATTTAGGAGCAAAAGCGGTAGATGATTATACACTAGAAGTAGAATTAGAAAAGCCAGTACCGTATTTCTTGAATTTAATGGCATTCCCATCGTACTATCCTTTAAATGAAAAGTTCGTAAAAGAAAAAGGAGATAAGTTCGGTTTAGAAGCAGATACAACGTTGTATAACGGACCGTTCGTTATGGCGTCATGGAAGCATGAACAAGGATGGCAATTAAAGAAAAATGATCAGTATTGGGATAAAAAGACTGTGAAATTAGAAGAAATTAACTATAGTGTAGTAAAAGAAGTTGCGACGAAAGTAAACTTATATGATACAGGATCAATTGATTTTACACTATTATCAGGAGAATTTGTTGATAAATATAAATCGAACAAAGAGGAGTACGGTGAGTATTCAGAAGCAAGTACATTCTTCTTACGTTTAAATCAAAAGCGTAACGGACAAGATACACCGTTAAAGAGCAAAAAACTACGTGAAGCAATTGCATTATCAATTGATAAAAAAGGCCTAGCGAATGTTATTTTAAATAACGGTTCAAAAGCAACAGATCAATTAGTACCAAAAGGGCTTGCGACAGGGCCTGACGGTAAAGATTACCAAGATACATTTAAAAATGGTCTAAAATATGATCCGAAAAAAGGTGCAGCAGCTTGGGAAGCAGCGAAAAAAGAACTTGGAAAAGATCAAGTGACAATTGAACTACTAAGCTATGATGATGGAACTGCGAAAAAAATTGCTGACTATTTTAAAGATCAAATTGAGAAAAACTTAAAAGGTGTAACGGTTAACACGAAAATTCAGCCGTTCAAACAAAAACTGAAATTAGAGTCAGCGCAAGATTATGAAGTTTCATTTGCAGGTTGGAGCCCAGATTATTCGGATCCAATGACGTTTATTGATATGTTTGAATCGAAGAGCCCATATAACCAAATGAGTTATTCGAATCCAAAATACGATGAAATGGTAGCGAAAGCAGGTAATGAATTATTGTCTGATCCGAAGAAGCGTTGGGAAACGTTAGGAAAAGCAGAGAAATTGTTCCTTGAAGAAGATGCAGGATTAATTCCTTTATATCAAACAGGTAGAGCGTATGTAATGAAACCGAATGTTAAAGGAATTGTGAAACATAACATCAGTCCAGAATATAGCTTTAAGTGGGCTTATGTAACGGAAGGGAAATAATAAAAAAGAGCGTTTTAAAGGTAGATAATGAAGTGACCCCTAAAAGTTAGACACGGTTATTTCATTAGGCAGCTTGATAAAAATGAGTCCGGTATTGTACCGGGCTCATTTTTAATTTTGCCTTAATCCGTTTCGTATTATAATAATCTATATATTTTTCTAATTCTATTTTAAAGTGCTCTACATTTTCAAATTCTTTTATGTAGAGGAACTCCGACTTCATAATCCCAAAGAAATTTTCTATTACTGCGTTGTCGTAACAGTTGCCTTTTCGAGACATACTCTGGACGATAGCTCTTGATTCAAGTGTACGGACGTACTGTCTCATTTGATAATGCCATCCTTGATCTGAATGCATCAGTAGCTGGTGGGTTTCAGGTAAACGTTCCAATGCTTTCTCTAACATGTCTGAAACAAGCGAATACGTCGGTCTAGAACCAATTGTATAGGTAATAATTTCACCATTATACAAATCTAATACAGGTGATACATACAGTTTTTCTCCAAACAATTTAAACTCTGTGATGTCTGTTACCCACTTTTGATTCGGTGCATCTGTATGAAAATTACGCTCTAAAATATTAGGTGCAATTCTACCGACTTTTCCTTTATAGGATTTATATTTCTTCATACGCACAACACACTTTAACCCAAGCTCTTTCATAATGCGCTGAACCTTCTTGTGGTTCACTTTCTGGCCACGATTCGTTAATTCATCACGAATGCGACGGTAACCATAACGACCTTTATTTTCCTCATAAATCGCTTTAATCTCAATTTTCAAATCGGCATCTACATCTGGACGATTCATTTTCTTTACTAAATCATAATACGTGCTTCGAGGAATAGTAGCTAGCTCCACGAGTGCCTTCACCGAATATTTATGCCTTAATTCATAGACTACTTGCGCTTTGTCTTGTTTTGTGATTTTTCCTTGTTTTGAACTAAGGCATTTAACTTTTTTAAGTACTCATTTTCCATCTCAAGCTGTTTAATGCGTGCTTCAAGTGCTTCGACTGACCCTTCAGCTAAAGGTTGTTTTAATTGTTTATTTGAATCTTTTTTCATGGATGGACGCCCCTTTTTCTTAGATTGAAGGGCATCAATTCCTTGTGTTTCGAGCTGTTTTTTCCAAACAGAAATCGTTGAAGGGGCAGGAATATTAAAGATAGCTGCCGTCTCAAATAAGGACATACCGTTTTCAATCATAAAGTTTAGTACGTCTAGTTTAAATTGTTGTGTGTAATTTGTACATCGTTTTAGAAAAGCTTCCAGACCATTCTGTTTATATTGGTTTACCCAATTCAAAATGATTGTGTCATTTATACCGAGCGATCTACCTATTTCTCGATAACTTTCATTTCCGTTCAAATAACGTAGAACGATTTGTATTTTTTCATCAGCTGTAAATTTAGCCATAGAAAAACTGCACCCCCAATTGTTAGACTGTGTCTAACAATTGGGGTGCAGTTCATAAATGACTTTTAGAACGCTCTTTTACTATTAAATTAAATAGAGAAGAATAAGAAAAGTGGTACTTACATATAGTAGATGTGGGAGAATTCGTATAGTAGTAATAGATTGTTATCGAATTAAATAAATTAATTATTATGAATATTTTTAAAAATACTTTACAATCTTAGGAAAATTAGTAGAATAATAATTAGTAATAATTTTCTGATAATTCAAATTAGAAATCTCTCAAAGTTAGTTTCGTACATATAATTGGGGAGGGTACAAAAATGAAGAAAAAGATGAAAAAGTTTACGGCGGTTGTAGCGCCAGTATTAGCAATGAGTGTGGCGTTAACAGCATGTTCTGGATCTTCTGGTGGGGAGAAGAAAACGACTACGACGTCTAATAGTGGCGGGGAAGAGAAAAAATCCGATATTAAATATGCGGCACAGCAAGTAATGAATCGTACAGAAACGAATGAAATTCCGACGATGGATACTTCTAAAAATACAGATACGTTAGGTTCTCAAATTTTAGGAAACACGATGGAAGGGTTATATCGTCTAGATAAAGATAACAAGCCAATTCCAGCGGCGGCAGAATCTAGTACGAAAAGCGAGGATGGCAAAAAATATACATTCAAATTACGAAAAGATGCAAAATGGTCAAACGGTGATCCTGTAACAGCGAAAGATTTCGTATTTGCATGGCAACGTCTAGTAGATCCAAAAACAGCTGCTGAGTATGCGTTTATTGCTTACTATCTTAAAAATGCAGAGGCAATAAATCAAGGGAAAGCAGAAGTTTCTACATTAGGTGTAAAAGCGGTAGATGATTATACGCTGGAAGTTGAACTAGAGAGACCAGTACCATATTTCTTAAATTTAATGGCATTCGCGTCATACTATCCATTAAATGAAAAGTTCGTAAAAGAAAAAGGAGATAAATACGGTTTAGAGTCTGATACGACAGTTTATAATGGACCGTTTGTACTTACTGATTGGAAGCATGAACAAGGTTGGAAATTAAAGAAAAATGATCAGTATTGGGATAAAAAGACTGTAAAACTAGAAGAAATCAACTATAGTGTAGTAAAAGAACCAGCTACAAGAGTAAATTTATATGATACAGGTGCGATTGATTTTACACTTTTATCAGGTGAATTTGTTGATAAGTATAGAAATAATAAAGAAGAGTTTGGTGCATATTCAGAAACAAGTACGTTTTACTTGCGTCTAAATCAAAAACGTGGTGGGCAAGATACACCGTTAAAGAGTAAAAAACTACGTGAAGCAATTGCATTATCAATCGATAAGAAAGCTTTAACGAATGTCATTTTAAATGATGGTTCAAAACCAGTGGATTATTTAGTACCAAAAGGTTTAGCAGCTGGACCAGATGGTAAAGATTTCGCAGAAACGTTTAAAAATGGTTTAAAACAAGACTCTAAAAAGGCAGCAGCAGCCTGGGAAGCTGCGAAAAAAGAACTTGGAAAAGATCAAGTGACAATAGAGCTATTAAATTATGATACTGGTAATGCGAAAAAGGTTGGGGAGTATGTAAAAGATCAAATTGAAAAGAATTTAAAGGGTGTAACAGTAAATATTAAACTGCAACCATTTAAGCAAAAACTAAAATTAGAATCAGACCAAGATTATGATTTCTCATATGGCGGCTGGAATCCAGATTATGCGGATCCAATGACATATCTTGATATGTTTGAAACGAAAAATTCACAGAATCAGATGAGCTATTCAAATTCAAAATATGATGACATTATTAATAAAAGTAAGACGGAATGGATGGCTGATGCAAAAAAACGTTGGACAGAGCTAGGGAAAGCAGAAAAACTGTTACTTGAAGAAGATGTAGCGCTCGTACCTTTATATCAAAGTGGTAGATCGTATGTTATGAAACCAAATGTAAAGGGAATTGTAAAACATAATATTAGTCCGGAATATAGTTTCAAATGGGCGTATGTAGAAGAGAAATAGTAAAAGAAAAAAGCGTTTTCAAGTTGCAACATTGCACTTGAAAATGCTTTTTTTTCTGTGCACTATTTTTTTGAGGATGAATATATGTATTATAGAAAACTTGAAGGAGAGTCCTATGAAGCGAAACACATACATCGATTTCCTAGCTTATTACGGAATAGGAAGTGCTCATCCTGGTGGTTTTACGTTAACAAAACAATTGTTAGCACAACTGCCTTTTAAATATGGAGCGAATGTCCTTGAAATAGGTTGCGGTACGGGAAAAACAGCGGCATATATGACAAGGGAATTTGGTTATAAAGTAACAACTGTTGAAAAGAATGAAATTATGATTCAAAAGGCAAAAGATAGATGGTTGTTTGAAGGGTTAGATATACAATTAATTGAAGGAAGTGTAGAGCAATTACCTTGTTTGAATAACTCATTTGAGTTCGTACTTGGAGAATCAATCATCGCTTTTACAGAGAAAGAAAGGGTTATCTCGGAGTGTTATCGTGTATTACAGCAGGACGGTAAGCTTGTTGTCATTGAAATGATTATTGATAGGCACATTGATAAGGGTGAGGAAGAAAAAATCGCCCAATTATATGGCATGAAAGAACTATTAACTGAGAATGAGTGGGTACAATTATTTCAGAAAGCAAATTTTAAAAGAATTACAATTGCTGGCGGTGGCACGATTGCAGAAACGATCTCTGGCTATGTAGAAGAGCCAGAGTGGAATGTATCCTCACATATTCCGAATGAGTTATATGAGGCGTGGGTACAGCATGAAAATGTACGGCTTATGTACCAACACATTTTAGGGCATCGTATTTTTATATGTGAAAAATAAAGAAAAAGAGTTGGCTAAAGGTAGCCAACTCTTTACTATGTTAAATGAAAAATAATGCAGCTAATGTAATTCCGAAGATGAAACCAAATCCGAGTTCAACACCCCAGCCACAACCGCCGCCACCCCAGCCGCCGCCACCACAACTACCGCAACCACGGCCACCACATCCGCAACTGCTGAATCCACCACCGCATCCAAATCCGCAACTATCACATCTGCTAAGGCCGCCGCAAAGGTCACAACCACCGTTTGCATAAGCATCATAGTATCCGAATCCTGAATCAAAAGATGAGCGCTGTTGCACCGGTTCGATCCATACAGAGTTTTGTGTCAAATCGATTATTTTACCTAAATGTATACGGCCATCACGGTCTTCAATCCGAACAACTTTTCCAAAATAACGTCGGCATGTATCATAACATTTTTGTCTATGCATGTTCTTTCCTCCTTCCGCATTACAGTAATACGATATGTAAGGGGGACAAGTGCGGCTTGTACGAATGTCCTATCTATCATAATTGTTATAGGAAAGGGGAAATATAAGAAGAGGATATATAAGGAGGAAAAGGCATGAAATCTACAGATCAGTTTCAGACATACGAAGTACCGTGGGAAGAATTTATTGAAGCGTTGCGAGAGGAAATGAAGAAGCAAGTAGGGGCAGATATTATTGATACAGTAGTTTGCAATTTAGAAGATGGTTTTGAAGTGTATACATATGTGCAGGGGGATTTAGATTTTGAATATAAGGAAGGGCTTGAGAGAAAATACGGAAGTGATGCGAAGATACCTAATGTGTTAACGATAATGTTATTAGCTAGTATTTATAATACAAGTGAAGCGAATATACGCTTGCATGCGGATAATAAAGAGAATCCGATTGTTGAAGTGTATGTAAAGCAATGAAACACGCTGTGAAAAGCGTGTTTTTTATTTGTATGATAAAATGTTAGAAAATTGAGAAAGAAGGTGAAGGATTGGGAATTAAACATCTTAATTTAACAGTTACAGATGTAACAGCATCTAGAGCGTTTTTAGAGAGGTATTTTGGTTTGATTTGTAGTGGAACAAGGGGGAATGCTTTTGCAGTTATGCGTGATAATGATGGATTTATACTAATTTTAATGAAAGGAAAAGAAGTTCAGTATCCAAAAACATTTCATGTAGGATTTCCACAAGAAAGTGAAGAACAAGTAGATAAGATAAATCAAAGATTGAAGGAAGATGGATTTTTGGTGGAGCCTCCTAAGCATGTCCATGCGTATACGTTTTACGTTGAAGCACCTGGTGGATTTACAATAGAAGTGATGTGTTAAGTCAAAAATCAAACTTTTTGTTATGTGTTTTTAAAATAAAAAGTAGGAAAAGTCTGTTTTAAGCGTGGAACTTAAACAGGCTTTTTTACTTATATAATTGGATAGAGAATGCTAGAAGGAATATTACCAAGTGTATGATCTGTTTACATAATAAAGTTATGGCGAGTTAGTTGTCCTAAAATACAAGTCATATATCTTGTTTCCTCTCATAAATTTAAACATAGGAATTTGTCTACAAAGGTGGCGAAGCCTCATCATGAAAATTCGAATTTGTGCCACGTTCATGTTGTTTCTATTTATATGTTTACCTTTATCAGCTTTTGCAAAAGGAGAGGAGGCAAAGGAAAGGGTCGTTTCACTTGTATATGACGATTCGGGCAGCATGAGAAATAACGATCGCTGGAAATATGCCAATTATGCTTTGCAAAGTTTAGTTGCGCTATTAGATGAAAAAGATAAATTTTCTTACGTTCCAATGAGTAAGCCGAATGATCCATTAAACATTTCGTTAACGAAGGATAAAAGGCAAACAGAAATTGAGGGAATTGGAGCGTGGAAAACGTATTTAAATACTCCATTTAGCGCGGTAGAAACGGCGATGCAATCTATAAAAAAGGAAGCAGATATAGATGGAAAACGTGAATTTTGGCTTATTGTATTAACTGACGGGGCATTTAATGATTTAGAGAAAGATAAGGTTGGCGGAAAAGAACAAATTTTGCAGAAATTAGCCCAGTTTAAGAAAGAAATGGATGCAAAAAAGATATCGTTACACCCAGTCTTAATTACGATGGAAGAAGATTTAGGACAACAAGAAAAAGAACAATTAAACACGTTCAAAGAAATATGGAAGAAAGAGATAAATGGTGTTACTATGCCGTCAAGCGGAGAAGATGGCATTGTAAAAAGTGTAAATCAAGTGGCAGCATTAGTTGCAAATCGTGATCCATTCTCCTCTGTTGAATCGATTGTAAAAACGAAAGTAGTGGGGAAAAGAGTAGAGATTACAACACCGTTTCCATTAAAGCGTATGACGCTTGTACGACAATCGCCTTCTCTGCCTGATTATCAGGTCACACAAATTTCTAAACCATTACAATTACAATCTTCTTTTTCCATACATGCACCAGGAGAAGCAAAATTGTTCGGAAATATAGTTCATATAAGTACGGAAAATCAGGAAGTTATTAAACCAGGAACTTATACGATAGAAGTGGACCAGGACATTGAGAAAGAAGGACTACAAGTACTAGTTGAACCGGCGCTTAATTATACGGTTTCTACTTATGACAAAGATGATAGTAGTCAAAAAAATGTGGAGGAAATGTACGAAGGTGTTACTGCTGTTATTGAAGCGAAGCCTACGGAGTTGCCAGTTCAGTCTTCTTACTTTCAGGCAGAAGTAGAAATAGACGGAAAACAATATCCGATGAAGTGGGATGATAAAAGGCATGTGTTTTATTACGAAACTAAGCTTGGTAAAGGGTTAGTACGCGGGAAAGTTCATATGAATATAAAGGGGTTTTATAGACAGACAAAAGAATTTAAAATTGAAACAGCTGAGAAACCAAAATTATCACTTCAAACTGTTACAAAAGATTATGAAGAAAAAGTGACAAATTTAGAGAATAGTAAACCATTTGTTTTGCAGCCACAGTTAGATGGTAAGCCGATGACAGAAGAAGCTGTAAAAAAACTATTAAAATCTACTGGTGTCACATCTAAACAATCAATCAATTATGAAATAAAACAACATGGAAATCAGATCTATGTTTATCCTCGTCCCTATTACTCCGACACATTTAATTTTACAGATACTGGCACCGTAGAAGCTACCATCGTAATGCAAGATTCAAAATTACAAGAAGTAAAGAAAAACATAACATTCCATATTCAAGATGCTCCGTTTTATGAAAAATATGCGCTCATTTTTAAGTTTGTCATTCCTATCACTTTATTACTGCTAGTAGTAGGAATCATTGTTTTAGGATGGATTGTTCGGCCGAGATTTCACCGGAAGGCACTACTGTATTATGAATGGGATCAAGAGGTAGCGAAAGATTGGCTATATCAATCTGAGCCAGAATTACTTCGAAATAAATGGTGGAACCATTATTTTGGTATCCCATTTAGAGCAGAAAGAAAAACGGTGCAATCCGTTACGTTTATAGCGAAGAAAGGTTCGAAATCTGTCTTTGTAGCGAAAGAATCACAAGTAGTTGGAATGATTATTGATGGGATGTTTATAACAAAGGATGAAGTAGGAATGGAACATAAGACACTATATCCAAATGAACTTTTACTAATTGATAGAGGATATGGTAAGGAGATTTACAAGTACGAATGTGAATAGTAGATAGGGATAAGAAGGGGATGGAGTATTGATTCTCTTTCCCTTTTTTCAAACAAGCAAGAATAGGAAGGTGGTTCACATGACATTACAAGTTCCAACAATATTAATTGGTTTAGGTGGAATCGGTAGTACTGTGACGCATCAAATATATGAAAAATTGCCTGAAGAGCGCCGGAAAAAGGTAGCAATGCACGTATTTGATACAGATGTGAATACATTGAGTAAATTTGATCATATTCGAAAGTTTAAGACACAAACGAGTTCGAGCAAAACGCCCAGGGAGTATATTGCAGGAGATCCAACGATCCCAGAGTGGTTTCCGATGGATCCGACTATACTTGATAAACCATTAACAGAAGGAGCAGGACAGTTACGCGTCATTTCACGTTTAGCGTTACGTGCTGCGATGAAAGAAGATAAATTAACGTCCTTTTGGCAAGAAATTGAGAAAATTTTTCCGGTTACAAGTGATCAAACGGAATATGGTGTGCGTGTCATTATAGTAACATCACTAGCAGGCGGAACAGGTTCAGGGATGTTTCTGCAAATTGCATTATATTTACGTGAAATGCTTCGGAAGAAATTGCAGCATCATAACATTTTAATACGCGGTGCGTTTTTAATGCCGGATGTTTTAGTAAAGACGAGAACGGTTAGTGCGAAAGAATTTGAAACGGTGCAAGCAAATGGCTATGCATCGTTAAAAGAATTACATGCTATTACGCTCGGTTCTACTGGAGAATTATCAAAACGCGGCGGTGTAACAATTGAATTAGAGTATCGCCCTGATCAAGTAGATGAAGACGGAAGAACGAATCATACAATTAAACAACATCATTTACCGTACAATTATTGTTTCTTATACGATTACGAAAATCTACATGGACACCATTTACACAATTTATCAGACTATATGGAACAGATGGCAAATACAATTTATTTACAGTTATTTAGCCCGATGTCTACAAGTCATTTTGCACAGGAAGACAATCAAATTCAGCAATTAGCAGAATCAAGTGGAAAAGGACGATATTGCGGGGCAGGAACGGCAAAACTCATTTATCCATATGAGCATGTGTTAAAATATTGTGCTTTAAAATGGGCGGTGCAAGGTTTAGATGAATCGTGGCTGCATTTAGATCAACTGTTTCAAGAGAAGAAGCAAAGATACGACCAAGATGTAAAACGTGGGATGCAGCGTGAAAAGCCGGAGAGAGGTAAAAGTTATTTAGAGGACTTGGAGCATCTTGCTACCCGTCCAGAGCAAGCTCATATTTTCTATAGACAAATGTACAATGAAACACGTGAAGGAGCAGAGGGTGGTAAGCTCGGAGTTGCGAAATCAAAACTGTTTTTAGAAGCTGTAGAAAGTTATGTACAACGAACGGTGCAAAAAGATGAGGAATTAAATCGTCTGCAACATGAGTGTAAAATTTCAGCTGCGAAACTGAAAATGATGGAACAAATGAAAGGTGAAGTGGCAAGAGTGGATCATGCGGTTCGTTTATATGCGTATGCGATTCCGAGCCGTGTACATGAACATGTAACGACACTTTTATATGACATGATTGAATCAGATCGCTTTTCACCAAGTGGTTCTGAAGGGCAGTCCTATCAATTAAATACATGGTTTTTAAAGAAAACAGATCCAGTTCACCCAGTAGCAGCACGTTTTATGTTATATGAAATTCGAAAACAGTTAGTAGAAAAAATGAATCGACTACATGAAAATAATGAACAAAAGCGCAATGTAATTCAAAACTACGATAAAAAATTTAATGTAGGTAATATCGATGGCACGGTAACGGCTGTACGCCGAGTAGAAATTGCTCAACAACAAGGCTGGTTCGGAAAAATGATTAATAATCAGCAACGTTTATTCAAAAGAGAATTTGAAGACATCGTAACGCAATATGTACACAAATTAAATGAATATCGAAAAGAAATGCTATTAGAACTTGTGTATCAATCGCTATATCAGGCAGTTAATAAAATGATTCAATATTGGGAAAGATTTTTTGATAATTTACATGAAACACGTGAAAATTTATTGTTTGAAATCCAAAAGCGCAGTAAGGAATTTGAAGGGAAAACAAACCCGACGAATGTTTATGTATTAGCAGAGGAACAGCTGCAAGAAAAGATATGGCAAGATATGCAGCAACATTTAAATTTAGGTGTACTACCGAAAGATATATCAGCGGAAATTTATATGAGTTTGTATGGGGAATATTGTCGTGATGCGAAAACAGAAGAGATTCAGTCGAAAAAGGTAGAGGATTTCTATCGCGAACATATACTGAGCTATTGTTATGACGAACTGCAAGTACGCTATCGTGATAAATTAGAATTGAATATTATTGAAGCGTTGCGAAAAGAAGCAGATTATAAGAAACGTGATCGCGATGAATACGTGCGTGAAAAAATTGAAGACCTGTTCCATTTAGCAAGTCCATTCATTCCGAAAGTTGCTCATCATAGGGAATTACAATATTGGGGTATACATCCTTCTTTAAAGAAAGAGCTACAAGAGGAATTGATTCAAGAAATGTTTAAAGAAAAAGATACAGTACACGAAGCCTTTTCGCCATTTGAAGTGATCTGTTATCGAGCACATTATGGCTTATCGCTGCAAGATTTCCCCAAATTATCATCAGGACATATTTCAAACGGATTTATGAATGATAAAGGGGACTATTTCCAATCGTATTATCGCCGTGTAAACAAATTAAATAGTAAAAAATCTAGTTTAACGCCGCATTTAGATAAGTATTGGCACTTACCAGCCTTTATGCCAGATTTGAATGCGACTCAAACAAAATTAGATTATGATAAATGTAATCGTGCCTTACTATACGCATATATGTATCGCTGGATTAGTTTAGTTGCTGTTGATGGACAGTTTGTGTATCAATATAACGGTGTGGGACGTAGCTTTTTAATTCAGTCGATGGGGAAAAATATTTCAAGCGAAAGTTATAAATTACACAGAGCATTGCTTCATAATCCGTTTATTTATGAAAACATCTTGTCACGATTTGAAGAAGAGCAAGAAAAGGCGATGATACAAGGTGGACATTTATATACACATCCGTTCGTATTAGGAGCCCAAGATGTAAGATGGCTTAGAAAAGAACATGTCCACAATCTTTTAGACATGATTTTAATGTATGACCGTGAAGCGAAGTATGATCCGACGTTAGAAGAAACATCAGATGAATTATTAAGACTATTCCTTGATGAAATCGAGTTGTATTTCCAGAACTATTACGGTACAGGTGCTGATATGGTTGCAAAGAAAGAGAAAGAAATGTTTATTAAACAATTGTGGGATCGCTCGCATGCGAAAGGATATGTAGATCCAAATAGCGCTCCGTATAAAAAATGGCAAAATTTATTAAGTATTCAAGATGAAGAAGAAACGCCAAAAACGAATGTATAGTGAATGAAAAGGGAATCCTTAAAAGTGGCAATACAACTTTAGAAAAGAGGGATTCTGATGCCGTTTTTAGGAAGTGTATATCAAATATTTGGGTTATATCCGGAACTTTATTATGGGATGATTTCAGCAGAGTTGCAAGAGGAAGCTCAGAAGGAGCATCTTGAAAATAGTAGTGCAGAAGCTGAAGTGGAAGAATAAAAAAAGTGCAGATGAAAATCTGCACTTTTTTGTTAGTATTAAAATGGTGAAATAACCTCAAATTAATTATTATTTTTAAATAATAATTAATTTTCATTACATACAATTTTCATTACATTGTATGTAATGAAAATTGTATGAAAATCAATGTAATAAAATACATATGAATATTAAGGTGGAAAACAACAATGTTTTTAAGAAAATAATTATGTATAAAAATAACATTTGATACATAATCAACCGATTATTTTTGAGTGATTTATTATTGACAATATAATTAATTGTATGATAAATTCAATCAGCATTCTTAATAGTTTTTTGGTATGATTAATATTTTGAAAATTCAATACGGTATAAAGAGATTGAATTTTCTGTTTTTATAAGTTGGGTTACTAAGTCTATAGGGGAAGTGAACTATGTATATTTTTATTTTTAAAATAGAACAGTAATAAAGAATGTAACAAGTAAGAGATAAACTTGAAAAAGAGGTTTCAAAGAATGAGTCTTTTCATAAAGAAAGCAATGGATGAAGAAAAGAAAAAAGTATTGAATCAAACTTTAGGAGCGATTGATTTAACTCTTTTAGGTATTGGAGCAATTATTGGTACAGGTATTTTCGTATTAACTGGTATTGTAGCAGCGAAACATGCTGGTCCGGCGATTGTATTATCTTTTGTATTAGCGGCAATTATATGTGCATGTGTAGCTTTCTGTTATGCTGAATTTGCATCTACAGTTCCAGTTTCGGGAAGTGTATATTCATATACATATATGACACTAGGTGAGATTTTTGCATTTATAGTTGGCTGGTGTGTTATGCTGGAGTATTTATTAGCGACTTCTGCGGTTGCAGCAGGCTGGTCAGCATATTTTCAGTCACTGCTACTAGGTTTTAATATTCACATTCCTACGGTTTTTGCTTCGGCACCAGGAATGGGGAAGGGTGGAATCATTGATTTACCAGCAGTTCTTATTATTTTAGTTGTTACATTTTTATTAAGCCGTGGTGCAAAAGAAAGTGCACGAATTAATAATATAATGGTTATTATTAAACTGGCTGTTATTGTAGGATTTATTGTTGTAGGGACACAATATGTAAGACCAGAGAATTGGCAACCATTTCTACCGTTTGGTTTTCACGGTGTGGTAGGGGGCGCTGCTACTGTATTTTTTGCTTTTTTAGGATTTGATGCAGTTGCAACAGCCGCAGAGGAAGTGAAGCGTCCACAACGTAACGTGCCAATTGGGCTACTTGTTTCCTTGTTCATTTGTACCGTTCTATATGTAGGTGTTTCATTCGTGCTAACTGGAATGGTTCCGTTTACGGAATTAAATGTTGCTGATCCGGTTGCATATGCGTTGCGCACTGTAGGAGAAGATAGAATTGCTGGGTTGTTATCAGTGGGAGCGATAGCGGGGCTAACAACAGTTCTGTTAGTAGCTATGTTTGCATTTGTTCGTGTATCTTACTCGATGAGTCGAGATGGACTGTTACCAAAAAGACTTTCAAGTGTCCATAAACGTTTACAAACTCCATTTTTTAATACGTGGGTTACAGGTATACTAGCAGCTTTATTAGCGGGATTAGTGGATTTGAATTTATTAGCTAATTTAGTGAATATGGGAACGATAACAGCATTTGTGTTTGTATCTATAGCTGTCATTGTATTAAGAAAGACACATCCTGATATGAAGAGGCCATTCCGTGCCCCTCTAGTACCTTTTTTACCTATCGTTTCAATAGTAAGTTGTATATATTTGGCTTTGAACCTTTCTAAGCTTACTTTAATTAGTTTTGTGGCATGGATTATAATAGGCGTTTTCATATATTTTGTATATGCTAAAAAACATAGTAATGTTAGAAATGGAAATAGAGTATAGTCCATTGAAATAATACTTGTAATGGAAATGAAAACACGCTACTTATTCATATAAGAACAAGTAGCGTGTTTTTTCTATTTAATAATCCCATTTTCTAAAATTTTAATAGTTGGTGCCACTTTCACATTAGCTTTTGAAAAGGAACTTGGCCAATCATCTTCAACTTGTTTCCATTCTTTATATTGAAACGCTCTCGCATAATCACCAAATCCGAATGGATCAAGTTGCTGTTTTTGAATTTTGTGGATTAAATCGTTTAAATCATTGTTTAGTTGTTTTGTAATAAGAGAAGTTAATTTTTTTCTATCATTTTCTATATCCATGTTGAATGTAAGTTCAGATACGGCAATTTTTAAATCCATTTTAATATTAAATTTGAAGCGGTTATCGCTATAGTCTGTACCGATATCATGATTCATACTAAGAACATTTATTGTTATAAAATCGTCGCCTTTTGTATCTTTTAGATGGCTATTACTTTCAACTAAATTAGAGGGGATTTTCATTGTAAGTGAAACGGGTATATTAGCTTTCTTTTGCACCATAAGAAGAAGGGCACTTTCGTAGCGATTTAAAGACATCTTATAAGTTCCACGAGAGGTTAATAGTGCCGAACCGGTAACAATAACATCTTTCTTCCCTTTTTTTATTTCTGAAATAGCAGGAGTTACGCCTTTATTAAAAGTTTGTCTATGAAATTCATGGAATGTCGTAAACACGGTCCGATTGTATAGTTTGTTCGTATTAATTAAATCTGTTAAATATTCAGGAAGAGCAGGCTTATCTTTGAAATTATTATATATAACAGAAGAAATGGGGCCATCTACTGCAATCATGCGCATATTCCCTGTATTTTTAGGGTCGCGATACCAAACATCCAGATAAGGCATAGCTCCTTCTTGTTTTAAAAAATTCGTGCTAAACAATATAAGCTGTAACTTTTCTGTGGACACTAAACCGCTGCTTGAACTGTTAAACGTATCTTTTGCTTCTCGGGGTGTATGTACTTTCGCTTCATGAATTTCGTACTTTTTCTCTACATCTTCATTGAAAATAGGATTTACGTGATACACAATTAATTTTCCTTTTGCTTTTGCGTCAAAACCGTAAATTAATGAGATGGATTGTTTTTCTAAATCAAGCCGATCTTCACAACCTGCTAAAAAAATTATGAGAAAACAAAATATAATAAAATGAATAAAGCGTCTCATTTAAACTTTTCTCCTTTTCCAATGCTGATAAAGTGTCATGTATAAGAGAAATATAACTGGGAATAGAAAAACGATAAAATAACTAGCAGTTCCCCAAAATTCCCGCAACGCACTTATCTGATAAGAAGAAGGGATATAAAAGAATAAGATGAAAATACACCCGAATAATAAAAAATAAATAGGTAATGAACTGCCTTTTTTGTTAAGTAATTGATTAATGCCATCTGAAGCAGTAAAAATATAAGGAATACAGGAATCAAAAATAATAAAGAGATAAAATGACAAAAAGATAATTTCAAATCGCTCAAGAAATGAGAAGTGAAACGGTGTAACAAGAGAAAGAGTCGGCCATAAAAACTTTGTTATACCATCTGGACTAAAATAAATAAAAGAAACGAACGTGATTTGAAGATAAATAAATAACGTAATCAAATTTGCAATAACAATTCCTTTTTTTGCAGATGCTTTGTTAGTTAAATAAGGATAAAGGACAAACGCAAACTCGAATCCGAGAAACGCAATGATAGTTGATTTTACGGTGTTTATAATTGGTAGCCACCCTTCCTTGATAAGAGGAAGAAGATATATAAAATGCCCATCTTTAAGAGGAATAAATAATAATAATGGCATCCAAAGTGTAAAGATGACAGTGAAAACAGCAAAACGACTAATAATAAGTGCTCCTTTACATGCAAGCATAAGCATTGGAATAGATAGCAAAATCATAATTAAAGACATAGGAGATCTAGGTAAAATCCAAATATGAATAACGTATAAGAGGGAAAAAATTAAGGAAACAGCTGCGAGTACAGCATATAAAATCCAAAAAATCATTACTACTCTTCCTAGCCATTTTCCAAGATAGCGTATCAGCACATCAAGTAAAGTATATCCTGGATGTTTTTCCATGATTTTTACAATACATAGACTGACTAAAGTAGTAATGACACATCCGATAATAATAGACATCCAGCCATCTGTATTCGCTCCTTGTGCAACTTCACGCGGAAGTGTAAGTACGCCGAATCCGACTTGAACACCACTAATAGTTAAAATGTATTGAAATAAAGTGATCTCCCTCTTTGCACGTTTTGTCACTAATTCTCCTCCTTTTCTTCAACATCTCTTTGCCGGTTATCTTGTTTTAATTGTAGAGATAGTGGCCGTTTCTTCATAATTTTCCATGGGAAACGTATAAGGGTATCTTTTAAATCCGAAGCATATGACGGAGAAAAAGGACTACCATATGGTACACCAAGTGATTCCATAGAAAGAATATGGATGATAATGATTGCCATTCCAACCATAATTCCAATGACGCCAAATAAAGAGGCGGCTATCATCATTGGGAATCGAAGAAGCCGAATTCCTGCTGACATTTCTAAGTTAGGAATAATGAAGGAGGCAACCGCAGTAATTGATACGACGATAACCATAACGTTACTCACAATCCCAGCTTGAACCGCAGCTTGTCCAATTACAATTCCTCCTACGACGCCGATTGTTTGTCCAACAGGCCCAGGAAGCCGAATCGCTGCTTCTCGGAGCATTTCGAGAACTAATTCCATTAATAAAGCTTCTAATATGGGAGGAAAAGGAATTTTGGCTCGAGATTCTCCAATAGTTAACAACAATTTGAGCGGAATCACTTCATAATGGAAGGAAATCATAGCAATATAAAGAGCAGGAGCAAATATTGCAATAAATAGCCCAGTGAAACGAAGGAGTCGTATAAAAGATGGAATCATAGGTCTGAAGCTGTAATCATCTATCGTCTGAAAGAAGGATGAAAAGGTCATAGGTCCTATTAATACGCCTGGTGAGCGATCTACAACAACAGCAATTCGCCCATTCAAAATATGATGTGCTGTTGTGTCAGGACGTTCAGTGATAGACAATTGTGGGAAGAGAGTATAGGAATTATCTTCAACAAATCCTTCTAATTCACCGGTAGTAAGAATAGCATCTACTTTGATTGATTCAATGCGGCATGCCATATCTTGTACAACATCTTCGTTTGCAACATCTGCAAGATAAAGTAAAAAAACTTTAGAGGTTGCTCGTTCGCCAACAGTGAATTCCTTCACTTTTAATTCGCGATTTGGAATATAGCGACGAATAAGTGCGATACTATCACTTGCCACTTCATTAAATCCTTCGTGTGAGCTTTTTATGGAAGTCTCTGTTGTAGGTTCTTCAATACTCCTTTTTGGCGCCGCTTGCGTATCTAGTTCTAAAGCTGATAATTGCCCGTTTATAAATAAAATACTTTTGCCATGTAAGAGAGATTGCTCAATGTCTATCCACTTCTGAACTTTTTTAATATTCCCTATAGAAACAGAAGATCCCCAAAAATCATCTTCATTCCATTCTTTAAATAAGAGAGGACGAAGAATATCTACATTAATAACAGTTTTATCTACAAGCCCTTCCATATATATAAGAGCAGCTTCTTTTCCGTTTTTTAACGGGAAAGTGCGTGTAATTAATTCTGGAATACCACTAAATAATTTGGATAAGTGTTTAAGATTAAGCGGCATGGAGGAAGAAATTTCTTTATTTAATACAGTTTCAGATTGCTCATGTGTAGAGAAAGATTTTTCGCCCCTTATCCATTTTCGAAAAGATCCCATATATTCACCTTATTCCTCGTTGAACTTTATATGGGTTATTATGGATAGTTACATACAGACATATGCGCAGTTTAAAATTTATATTGTATATTTGTACATTTAACGCTATAATTATAGTGTTAAAGATGGAATCGTGATATGACCTGTTATGAATCTATCGTTTTATTTATGAATAAATGGATTGGTATTTTAGCAAGATGTGCTAATAAACTACTCCACCATGATGATAGCGTGCCCAAAATGTGGTGCGTATATTTTCGTGGTGGAGTTTTTTTTATTCTCAAAAAGGGGGAAAGACCATGAATGACAACATGGTTCATATTACAATTGACGGAAAAAAGTATACAGCGGAGCCTGGTTCAACGATATTGGGTGTTATTAATGAGAACGGGATTGAACATCCGCAAATTTGTTACGTGCCGGAAGTAGATCCTATTCAAACATGTGACACTTGTATTGTAGAAGTTGACGGAAAGTTAATGCGTTCTTGTTCGACGATAGCAACGGAAGGTATGAACGTTGAGCGTGCTTCTGTTCGCGCAAAAGAAGCACAAACAGAGGCGATGGATCGGTTACTAGAAAATCATTTATTATACTGTACAGTATGTGACAACAACAATGGGAACTGTAAACTGCATAATACAGCAGAATTAATGGAAATTGAACATCAAAAATATCCTTATGAACCGAAAGTAGATGTAAGTGAAGTTGATATGACGCATCCGTTTTATCGCTATGACCCTAATCAATGTATTGCATGCGGTCAATGTGTTGAGGTGTGTCAAAACTTACAAGTAAATGAAACGTTATCGATAGACTGGGAAGCGGAACGCCCACGAGTTATTTGGGATGAAGGAGTAAATATTAATGATTCTTCATGCGTTAGCTGTGGTCAATGTGTAACGATTTGCCCTTGTAACGCTTTAATGGAGAAAACGATGCTCGGTGAAGCTGGATTTATGACGGGATTAAAACCAGATATTCTTGAACCGATGGTAGATTTAATTAAAGAAGTTGAGCCTGGATATAGCGGTATTTTTGCGGTATCAGAAGTGGAAGCGGCCATGCGTGATACTCGTACGAAGAAAACGAAAACAGTATGTACATTTTGTGGTGTAGGTTGTTCGTTTGAAGTGTGGACGAAGGGGCGTAAAATCCTTAAAGTACAGCCATCTTCAGATGCACCAGTTAACGCAATTTCCACTTGTGTAAAAGGGAAATTTGGTTGGGATTTCGTAAATTCTAAAGAACGAATTACAAAACCTTTAATTCGTAAAAATGGAACGTTTGTTGAATCTACATGGGAAGAAGCACTGAATGTAGTTGCAAATAAATTAGGTACTATTAAAGAAGAGTACGGTAAAGGTTCTATCGGATTTATTTCTTCCTCTAAAATTACAAATGAAGATAATTATGTAATTCAAAAATTAGCTCGACAAGTATTTGGAACGAATAATATTGATAACTGCTCACGTTATTGCCAATCACCAGCAACGGATGGTTTGTTCCGTACAATTGGTATGGGCGGTGATGCAGGAACGATTAAAGATATTGCGCAATCTGGTCTTGTTATTATTGTAGGATGTAATCCGACAGAAGGTCATCCTGTTTTAGCTACACGTATTAAACGTGCACATAAATTACACGGACAAAAGTTAATTGTAGCTGATCTTCGTAAAACAGAAATGGCAGAGCGATCAGATGTCTTTATTAGTCCAAAACAAGGAACAGATCAAGTTTGGTTAATGGCTGTTACAAAATATATGATTGATCGAGGTTGGCATGATCAGGAATTTATTAATGAGAATGTAAACTTCTTTGAAGATTTCAAAGAAAGTCTAGAAGAATATACACTTGCATATGCAGAAGAAGTAACAGGTATTTCAAAAGAAACACTTATTCAAATGGCTGAAATGATTCGTGATGCAGATGGTACATGTATCCTTTGGGGTATGGGGGTAACGCAAAATACAGGTGGTTCTGATACTTCCGCTGCAATTTCAAACTTACTTCTTGCAACAGGGAACTATCGTCGTCCAGGAGCAGGTGCATACCCACTTCGAGGTCACAATAACGTACAAGGTGCTTGTGATATGGGTACTTTACCAGGATGGCTTCCAGGATATCAGCACGTTACTAACGAAATGGAACGTGCGAAATTTGAAACTGCTTACGGAGTGAAAATTGATAGTGAACCAGGTCTTAATAATATTGAAATGCTTCACGCAATTGACGAAGGAAAAATGAAAGCAATGTATCTTGTCGGAGAAGATATGGCTCTTGTAGATTCTAATGCAAATCATGTACATGAAGTGTTGTCGAGCCTTGATTTCTTCGTTGTGCAAGATGTTTTCCTTTCTAAAACTGCTCAATATGCAGATGTTGTATTACCAGCAGCGCCATCTCTTGAGAAAGAAGGTACTTTCACAAATACAGAGCGCCGTGTCCAAAGATTATATCAAGTTCTTCCTACGCTAGGAGATGCGAAACCAGACTGGTGGATCGTCCAGGAGGTTGCGAATAAACTAGGGGCAAACTGGAATTATAGCCACCCAAGTGAAATCTTTGCTGAAATGGCAAGTTTATCACCATTATTCTCGCAAGCGAACTATGAAGTGCTTGAAGGATGGAACAGTTTCCATTGGGGAAGTTTTGATGGAACAAATACACCACTTCTGTTCCAAGATGGATTTAACTTCCCAGATAAAAAAGCTCGTTTTGCAATTGCTGACTGGGTACGTCCAGCTGAATTTCCAGCTGAGTTCGACCTTCACATTAACAACGGTCGTATGCTTGAACATTTCCATGAAGGGAATATGACAAATAAATCAACAGGTATTCAAACGAAAGTACCTGGTGTTTTCGTTGAAATCTCTCCAGACCTTGCAAAAGAACGTGGCGTAAAAACAGGTTCGTTAGTTCGTCTTGTCTCTCCTTTTGGAGCATTAAAATTACGTGCACTCGTTACAGATCGTGTAAAAGCGAATGAGTTATATTTACCGATGAACTCTACAGATAACGAAACGGCAATTAATTTCTTAACAGGTCCTGCTGTGGATGTACGTACGAATACACCTGCGTATAAACAAACGAAAGTGCGTATGGAAGTGTTAGAAGTTGATGGCGAAAATCCGATGCCAAAAGCGAACCCACGCAATAAAAAACGTCACCCTCAAGCTGGAATTGAGGTACATCGTAAGTGGGCACGTCCAGGGTATGTGCATTTAACGGATAAGTAGGAGGAGAAAACTATGGCTGCACCTATAAAAATGATTCAAAAACAAGAATTAACTGAGGAAGAAATAAAACAGCAAAAATTAGATGATTTAAAGGAGCTTTTAACAAATAATGAAGAAGCTCTAAATCAGATGTTTAATATAGTAGGGGAATTAAATGACATTGGAATGCTAGAAGCTGCAAATTCTATGCTGAAAGCGAAAGAACCAATTGCAAAGATTGTTCTAGGTCAAGTAACTCGTGAGCCTGTTACAAATTTAATTAATAATATGATGGGCGCTGCAGGTGCGTTAACTGAACTTGACCCAGAACTTACGAAAAAGCTTATGGGTAGTTTATTAGTCGGGCTAGAAGAAGGTAATGAACATCTAGAAAGTAATAAAAAAGTAGGGGTATTCGATCTTATGAAAGTATTGAAAGACCCAGATATTAACCGTGCTATCGGGTTTGGGCTTCATTTCTTAAAAGGTATGGGGAAAGGGTTAAAAGACGAATAAACTTCATGAAGTGAACCTTTCCGCCTAAATATTTGTACGAAATAGTTTGGGCGGAAGGCTCATTTTGGTAAAATATATAATAAAGTAAAATGAGGCTTTTGGGAGGTATGATTGTATGTCAAAAAAAGTACATGAATTTAATGATATGATCCGAAAACTTCGAAAAGAACTTTTCGGAAAAGGACCAGAACGAATTCATACTGTTTTTGCAGAAAATATGGCTATAGCGACTCTTTATGGAAACTTAACACCTACTGAAAAATTTATTTCAAGTACGATGGACGGTGCGGAAATGGTTCATATGGCTAGAACGAAAATGATTCAAGAGGTGTATGCTGCGAATTCCCGTGAACATTTGGAGGAACTTGTTGGAGCAAAATTAGTGAATTTGTTTTCAGATATGAAAGTAGAAGAAGATATTGCAGTTTCTGTATTTGTTTTTGATAAAAATATAACGTGAGAGAAGGATACTGATCGTGAAACCGATACAGGTAGAAAGAGAAATCTTTCGTTATGAACAAGGAGCATTTAAACATATAGAGGACAGCATTGTAACAGAGTTTCCTGTCACCATTAAAATGAACGGACAGGAGTTTGTTACAATGGTTAGTACTCCAGAATATATAGAAGATATGGTAATAGGCTTCTTAGCGTCTGAAGGAATCATTCGGAAGTATGAAGATATTGATAGTGTATGGGTGCAGGAGAAAGAAGGATTTGTGCATGTAACAACGACAAAAGTAAATCCGTATTATGAACAAATGCAAAATAAACGCTATATTACGTCTTGTTGTGGTATGAGTAGGCAAGGGTTTGTTTTTGCAAATGATGCACTAAGTGCAAAAAAAATGAAGGGTGTCCATGTACAGGTTGCTGCAGAGGATTGTTTTCGGTTAATGAAAGAAATGCAGCAATCTGCGGATACGTTTCATCATACTGGTGGGGTTCATAATGCAGCTTTATGTGATGTGAATGGTATTATTTTAAGTCGAATGGATATTGGTAGGCATAATGCATTAGACAAAATTTACGGTTATTGTTTAAGAAACGATATTTCTATAAAAGATAAAATCATTGTTTTTAGTGGTCGTATTTCTTCGGAAATATTATTGAAAGTTGCAAAAATCGGTTGTGAAATTATACTATCAAAATCAGCTCCAACTGAGTTAGCTTTGCAACTAGCGGAAGATTTAGGTATTACGACAATAGGATTTATTCGTAATCACTCCTTAAATGTATATACCCATCCAGAACGTGTTTTAAATATAAAATAAAAGTGAGGCAATGAAGATGAAATCAGCTACATTAGACAAGTTGCAACGTCCGTTAAAGGATTTACGTATTTCAGTTACTGATCGCTGTAATTTTCGCTGTCGATATTGTATGCCAGAAGAAATATTTGGTCCTGATTACTCGTTTTTGTCTAATGATAAAATTTTATCTTTTGATGAAATTGAAAGGATAACACGTATTTTCGTTTCTTTAGGTGTGAGAAAATTACGGATTACGGGCGGAGAACCGTTACTTCGAAGAGGGCTTCCAAAGCTTATTGAGCGCCTTAATAAAATTGATGGTGTAGAAGATATCGGTTTAACAACCAATGGATCGTTACTTAAAAAGTTTGCTCCTGATTTATATAAGGCGGGACTATCACGTGTAACAGTTAGCTTAGATTCCTTAGAAGAAGAGCGGTTTTTCTATTTAAATGGTAATAGGAGCAAAGTGCAAAGGGTTCTGGAAGGAATACAGGCTGCAGCTGAAGTTGGAATGAAAATTAAAATAAACATGGTCGTTCAAAAGGGAAAAAACGAACAGGACATTTTGCAGATGGCGCAATATTTTAAGGAAAATAAGCATATTCTTCGTTTTATTGAGTATATGGATGTTGGAAATTATAATGGTTGGGATTTAAAAGAGGTCGTCTCTAAACAAGAAATAGCAGATACGATTCATCAAGTTATGCCGTTAGAACGGATAGAAGCAAATTATTCTGGTGAAGTGGCTACTAGGTATCGTTATATAGGAAGCGATGAGGAAATAGGTATTATTTCATCAGTAACAGATTCTTTTTGCTCATCATGTACGAGAGCTCGTATTTCTGCAGAAGGAAAATTATATACTTGCTTATTTGCTTCTAAAGGAAATGATTTAAGGGAATTGCTTCGTTCTGAACATACAGATGAGGACATTACAGATGTAGTACGCGATATATGGAATAATAGGGAAGATCGTTATTCAGATGAACGCTTAAATCATACAAATAAGAAAACAATACCTAAAATTGAAATGTCACATATCGGTGGTTAATATATAAAGCTAGCTTCATAGTGAAAAATGGAAAATTTACAAGAGTTGTGGATTTTCTATTTTATAGTAAAAGTGATGATTGATATCTCTGTAAAAGATGTGCAGAGAAATTAAGCAGCATTCAAAAACCTTTATTTTGAGGAGGTTTTTTGAAGCTGCTTTTTTATTTGGAGAAAATGGAGGAATGGGTAATGGCATTTCATAAGCCGGAACAAATTGCTGAGCTTGTCATTGAGGCCGGTGTTCAAAAAGTAAGACAGACATTGCCAGCGATGCTTATTCTCGGTTTTTTAGGAGGAGCGTTTATTGCGATAGGTTTTTTACTTAACATTCGAGTTTTAGGGAATTTACCTGAGCGCTGGGGAAGTCTAGTGAATGTTTTAGGAGGAGCAGTATTTCCTGTTGGACTCATGCTCGTAGTATTAGCAGGAGGAGAATTAATTACGGGAAATATGATGTCACTGTCTATGGCGCTTTATGCAAAGAAAATTACATTGATAAGCGTACTGAATAACTGGGTTTGGATTACTCTCATGAATTTTATTGGGGCAATTTTCGTTGCGTATTGCTTTGGGCATCTTGGCGGATTAACAGAGGGAGAGTATTTAAATAAAACGGTAGCGATAGCGGAAGGGAAGTTACATGAATCATTTGGGAGAACTTTAATTTTAGCAATTGGTTGTAATTGGCTCGTTTGTCTTGCTCTTTGGTTCGCTTACGGGACGAGTGATTTTGTCGGAAAAATCATCGGAATTTGGATTCCAATTATGGCATTTGTAGTGATTGGATTTCAGCAAGTAGTAGCAAATATGTTTGTCATTTCCGCTGTTATTTTTGCTGGTCATCTAACGTGGATGGATCTGGCTAAAAATTTTGTTCCTGTTTTTATCGGAAATGTAATTGGAGGAGCTGGGTTTGTTGGTTTTGCTTACTTTGCTTGTTATCAGAAACAACATTCTAATATGAAATAGAGTTCTTGAGAGGAAGGGTATGTAATGGCTGATCGGTATTCACGACAACAGTTGTTCAAACCAATTGGGAGTAAAGGACAAGAAAAAATTCGAAATAAACATGTGTTAATTGTAGGGGCAGGCGCATTAGGAAGTGCAAGTGCCGAAAGTTTCGTACGTGCAGGTGTTGGCAAGTTGACGATTATTGATCGTGACTACGTTGAATGGAGTAATTTACAAAGGCAACAATTGTACTCTGAACAAAATGCGAGAGAGAAAATGCCGAAAGCAATTGCTGCAAAAAATCGGTTAGAACAAATTAATTCGGAAGTACAAATACATGCTTTCGTAATGGATGCAACTTCAGAAAATATGGAAGGTCTATTAAAAAATGTAGATGTAATCATTGATGCAACAGATAATTTTGATATTCGATTTGTAATAAATGATTTATCACAAAAACATAATATTCCTTGGGTATATGGTTCTTGCGTTGGATCGTATGGTATGAGTTATACAATTATTCCGCAAGAGACACCGTGTTTACATTGTATGCTGAAAAATATTCCTGTTACAGGTGTGACATGTGATACCGCTGGAATTATTAGCCCGACTGTTCAAATCGTCGCAGCATATCAAGTGGCAGAAGCACTCAAAATTTTAGTGGAAGATTTCTCAGCAATTAGAAAAACATTTTTCATGTTTGATATATGGAGTAATCAAAATCATTTTATAAAATTAGGGAAAATAAAAACAGACACTTGTCTCTCATGCGGTTTGAATCGAACTTATCCTTATTTATCATACGAAAATCAAACGAAAGCAGCTGTTTTATGCGGAAGAAATACAGTTCAAATTAGAACAGTAGACAATAGGAAATACAATTTTGATGATATAGAAAAAGTATTACAAAAACTGGGGAAAGTAGATCGGAATCCGTATTTACTATCTTGCCAATTCGATGATTACCGCGTGGTTGTTTTTCGAGATGGTCGTGTTTTTATTCATGGTACAAATGATATTTCGAAAGCGAAACAACTATATTATCGCGTATTCGGTTAATAGAGAGGGTGTCAACAATGGAAAGAAGAGTGCCAATTACGGTTGAAGAAGCTGTTCGTAAAGTGATGGGATTTGCTGATAAAGGCTTAAAGGAGCTATTACCAATTGAATTAGCTTATGGACGTATATTAGCAGAGGATTTAGTAGCTGACCATGATGTACCGTCATTTAATCGTTCGCCGTATGACGGATTTGCTATTCGAGCAGAAGATACTAATTTAGCAAGTTATGAAACGCCAATTGTATTTGAAGTAGTGGGTGAAATTGGTGCAGGATCGCTATTCCATGAGAAAGTAGGTCCGTTTCAAGCAGTTCGAATTATGACGGGAGCACAAATTCCGAATGAGTGTGATGCGGTTGTTATGTTAGAGCTGACTCGTCAATATGAGAAGAATGGCAACAATTATATGGAAGTGAAGCGATCATTCAAAACGGGCGACAATATTTCTTTTCAAGGTGAAGATGCTCGTAAAGGAACGGTTCTTGCAAAGAAAGGATCGTACATTAATCCAGGTATTTCAGCTCTTCTTGCTACATTCGGTTATAGTGAAGTGCCAGTTGCGAGAAAGCCTGTAATTGGACTGTTAGCGACTGGGAGTGAATTGCTTGATGTCGATGATTCATTACAGCCAGGGAAAATCCGAAACAGTAATACGTATATGATATTGTCTCAAATTCGAAGAGCGGGCGGCAGAGTAAAATATTTTGGGAAGTTTAGTGATGATTTTAATACGTGTTTTACAGCTGTGAAAGAAGCGCTTGGCCAAGTAGATATGTTAATTACAACGGGCGGTGTATCTGTAGGAGATTATGATTATTTACCAGCTATTTACGAAAAGTTAGGTGCATCTGTTCTTTTTAATAAAGTTGCAATGCGACCAGGAAGTGTTACGACTGTAGCGCAATTAAATGGCAAGTTATTATTTGGTTTATCAGGAAATCCATCAGCTTGTTACGTAGGGTTTGAATTATTCGTAAGACCGTGTATTCGGACGTATATGTTTAGTGAAAAAGTACATTTAAAAAGAGAAAAAGCGTTATTAGGAGAAGATTTTCTAAAACCGAATCCATTTACAAGATTTGTACGAGCAAAATTGCAATATGATGAGGGGAAATTAATCGCTTATCCATCAGGGTTTGATAAATCTAGCTCAGTTTCTTCATTGGCAGAATCAAATGCGTTTATCGTATTGCCGGGCGGGACAAGAGGATATAAAAAAGATATGTTTGTTGATGTTCTTTTATTAGAAGATAACGAAGGTAGTCAATGGCCTTGGACATTTCATAAAGTGAGAGGTGGTTCTAATGGGACAAGCGCTATTTGAAATTGTAGATAATCCGATTTTAGTTGAAGAAGTAACGAATAAAGTCGCAAGAAGGGGAGCAGGTGCGATTACAACATTTATTGGTACGGTGAGAGAATTAACAAAAGGAAAACGAACGCTACATTTAGAGTATGAAGCATATAAACCGATGGCAGTAAAACAACTTATGAGAATTGGTGAAGAGATTAGTGAAAGATGGCCGGATGCAAAAGTAGCAATTACGCACCGTGTAGGGCGGCTAGAAATAATGGATATTGCGGTAGTCATAGCAGTTTCATCACCGCATCGTAAAGTAGCTTATGAAGCGAATGAGTACGCGATTGAACGTATAAAACGAATTGTTCCAATTTGGAAAAAAGAATTTTGGGAAGATGGAACGATGTGGATTGGAGATCAACTTGAAAACACACCATATCCAGAAGGAAAACCAAAGAAGGAAGAGTGAGAAAATGATTACAATTTTATTATTTGCAAATTTGCGTGAGGAAGTTGGATCGGATCGATTAGTAATTTCAGAAAAGCAAGAAATGACAGTGCAGCAATTAAAAGAATGGCTCAAAGTCAGCTATTGTTTACAATCGCTGGATAAAGTGATGGTGGCTGTTAATGAGGAGTTTGTAATGAATGAAGAGATGATAAAGGCTGAAGATATAGTCGCATTAATCCCGCCCGTTAGCGGCGGGTAATAAGCTTTTTCACCAGATGAAGCGCCAAGAAGATGTTGTATATAAATTAGAATAAGAGAAGGGATGAGTTCCATGCTTACTCAAGAACAAATAATGAATGCATTAAAACATGTAGAGGATCCAGAGTTACACAAAAGTGTTGTAGAATTAAATATGGTTAGAAATATACAAATGAACGGAACAGAGGTTAAACTTGAAGTAGTACTAACAATCCAAGGTTGTCCGTTAAAAGCAAAAATTCAACAAGATATTGAAGAATCACTTTACGCAATTGGTGCTTCTAAAGTGGAGATAACATTTGGTTCTATGACACAAGAAGAACGTGCAGCTTTAACAGAGAAGTTAAAGAAAAATACTAGAACAGAAACTGGTATGCCGAGTATGCTTCGCCCGGAGTCAGGAGTACGTTTTATTACTGTAACGAGCGGAAAAGGCGGAGTTGGAAAATCAACGGTGACAATTAATCTTGCAACTGCACTAGCTCGTATGGGGAAAAAAGTGGGGATATTAGATGCGGATATATATGGTTTTAGTATTCCAGCTATGATGGAAACGAATACGAAACCAACGATGATTGATCAAACGGCAATTCCAGTCATTAGTCACGGTGTTAAAATCATGTCGATGGGATTTTTTACAGAAGGAAATAACCCAGTTATGTGGCGCGGTCCGATGCTAAATAAATGGATTCAAAATTTCCTTGCGAATACGCACTGGGGAGAATTAGATTATTTATTACTTGATTTACCACCAGGTACAGGAGATGTTGCGATTGATGTTGCAGCGATGATTCCGCAAGCGAAAGAAATAATTGTTACAACTCCGCACAATGTAGCTTCATTCGTTGCTTCAAGAGTCGGTGTAATGGCAAAACATACGAAGCATGAGATTTTAGGTATTGTGGAAAATATGGCTTATTATGAAGAGCAAGATGGATCGAAAAATTATCTCTTCGGAAAAGGCGGCGGCGAAATGCTTGCAGAACAATTGCAAGCAGAAGTAATTGCCAAGATACCTTTTGCAAAACGTGAAGAAAATAGCGGTTCATCTGTATACGATGAAGATTCTCTTGTTGGAGAAGTGTTTACATCGTTAGCTGAGGATATTATTTATAGAGGATAGAGGGGGAAGTTTAGTATGGCGTGTAACATTGATCATTCTATTGAAGATGTGATGAATAAGCTCGAAAGTCAAAAGAATTCTTTACCTGAAGGGATCTTTAAAGAGTTAAAGAGTTTTTTACAAGGTAATCATTCGCAGAAATTATTAAATGATATTTTTCACCTTCTAAAAAAGTATGATTTAGTCAGTGAGGAAGAACGAGAGACGAGAAACGCACAATTATTGCACATTTTGAATTAAGTACTCTTTGGCTTTAGAATTTTTTCAGAAGGGGTGAATGTGATGGATATGAAAAAGATGATTGAAACGATAGAAGTAACTAGAGTGACTGAAGAGGAATTATCGATTTCGAATTTACATCCAAAGCTTGTGAAGTTGTATAGTCAAAAAGATAGTACAGAGTATACGAAGCTATTAAAATATATTTTATCATTATCCGTGCAGTTGAAGCTGAATCTCGTATTGAAATATTTTGGTGTGCGTCCGATTGTTGCTGCAGACGAGCGTATGCAATTTCAAGAGATATTTAAATGCTTAGCTAAGAAAGATGAGAATGGGGAATGGTTTCTAAATTTGGTTTCTTTATATGTAGGGCTAATTGTAGTTCTTCATTTTGAGGAGAAAGTGATTGAGAGCAGTTTTTTTGATGATATGGTAGTGGATGAATGTAATGAAATATAGGATTCTGCTCATAACATTTTTCTATATTAAATGCTTTAACTGCGATTTTAGTTGGTTATGTAAATATGAAGGTAACTAATTAAGAAAAAGGAATGAAACTAGTTGGATAAAAAGAGTTCTTCAGTTGTTTCCGTCGTTTTTTCGTGTTACCATTAAGCGAATTTTTCATAAGGAGAGAAAGCGATGAAATGGATTTATTTTCTTATTATTAACATTATAGCTTTTAGCCTTATGGGGCTTGATAAACGAAAAGCGAAGAAGAAACAGTGGAGAACGCCAGAAAGTACGTTGTTTTTATCAGCGGCAGCTGGGGGAGCAGTTGGAGCTTGGATTGGCATGTATATGTTTCATCATAAAACTCATAAAAAAAAATTTGTTTTCGGCATACCGTTACTTGTTGTAATAACGGTATGTTTATTATTCGTTGTATGAGAAATGTCGAAAGAAATGCAGATTGATTATTGGTAAAGTGAGCATGTGAGACCGTATAATGGAGAAAAAATGAGAAGAGGAGAAAAGGAAGATGGGGAGTCAATCAGCAGAGCAAAAAAAAGGGATACTATATGCGGCTGGTGCTTACACGATGTGGGGAATCCTACCGATTTATTGGAAATGGGTTGAGGAAGTTCCAGCAGATGAAATATTAGCACACCGCATCGTTTGGGCGTTTGTTTTTATGTTACTCGTATTAGGTGTTACGAAGAGGTTTCGCCAGTTTATTGGGGAATTTGTAAATCTTTTTAAACGACCTAAATTATTAATGTCATTAACAATAGCTTCAGTCTTGATTAGTGGAAACTGGTTTGTTTACATATGGGCCGTTAATCATAATCATGTTATTGAAGCGAGTCTTGGCTATTATATTAATCCGCTTATTAGTATTTTACTTGGTACAGTCGTTTTAAAGGAAAAGTTAAACTTTTGGCAATATGTTGCAGTTGGTTTAGCAGGAGTAGGGGTTGTCATTTTAACAGTACGTTTCGGATCTATTCCGTGGGTTTCTCTTTCACTTGCCTTTTCATTTGGATTATACGGATTAACGAAAAAACTATTAAATTATGATGCTACAATTGGACTTACGATGGAAACCATGTTAGTGACGCCGTTTGCGATCATTTATCTTGTTATGACAGGAGCACATGGTTTCGGCTCATTTGGATCTATTTCAATGTTATCAACGTTACTTTTAATAGGAGCAGGTATTGTAACAGCATTACCACTATTTTATTTTGCAAAAGGAGCACAACTTATTCCGCTTTATATGGTGGGATTTTTACAATATATTGCGCCAACAATTAGCTTAATTTTAGGTGTATTTGTATTTGGTGAACATTTCACATCCACACATATGATTGCATTTTTCTGTATATGGGTTGCTTTATTTGTATTCTCGGTAGCGAAGACAAAGTTCTTAGTGCAGAAACAACCGAAATTTATAAAAAATAAATCAGCAAAAGTATCATAATGCGTAGTATTTTCTACGCATTTTTCTTTATACTGATACTATATAGGATTTCCATCATAGCTAGTAGGGAGCTGAGAACGTGGAAACAATTTTACATAATGATCCGCTTATGGCCGCTGTAATTTCATGGTTTTTAGCACAATTAACGAAAGTAGTCTTTAAATTAGTCAAAACGGGTGAATTTGATTTTGCAAAGTTTTTCGCTTCAGGTGGGATGCCGAGTTCTCATGCTTCAACTGTTACAGCACTTGCTACAGGAGTTGGGGTAGTAGAAGGTGTGGAAAGCTCGATGTTTGCGGTTGCTACTATTTTTGCCATTATTGTTATGTATGATGCTTCAGGAGTAAGGCTTGCAGTAAGTAAACAAGCAAAAATATTGAATGAGTTTTTTCACGGTAGACAAACAGAATATAAGAAGTTAAATGAACTTGTTGGGCATACACCGTATGAAGTAGTAGTTGGTGCTTTATTAGGGATTATTGTCGGAGTAGGATATTGTTTATGAGCGGAACATTTTATATGTTCTGCTTTTCTTTGTTTTTATACATATTCAGCTACCTTTTTGAATATCGTTATACGGATTTCGAAAGGGTGGGTGAGTAACTTGTTATTATATGAAAAAGTGCATGAAGAAATAGCGAGAAGAACAACTGCACTTCAAACAATGCAACGGCAAGATGGTACGTGGCAGTTTTGTTTTGAAGGAGCGCCACTAACAGATTGTCATATGATTTTTTTATTAAAATTATTAGGTAGAGATAAAGAGATAGAACCGTTTGTAAAAAGGTTAGCATCACTTCAAACAAATGAAGGAATATGGAAATTGCATGAAGATGAAGTGGGTGGTAATTTATCTGCTACAATTCAATCTTATGCTGCCTTACTTGCATCGGAAAAATATACAAAAGAAGATGCGAATATGAAGCGAGCGGAAATGTTTATAAATGAGCGCGGGGGGGTAGCGCGTGCTCATTTTATGACGAAGTTTTTATTAGCAATTCATGGAGAATATGAATATCCTTCACTCTTCCATTTACCAACACCAATCATGTTTCTACAGAATGATTCCCCCCTCAGTATATTTGAATTGAGTAGCTCAGCACGTATCCATTTAATTCCGATGATGCTGTGCTTAAATAAAAGGTTTCGAGTAGGGAAAAAGTTATTGCCAAATTTAAATCACATTGCAGGCGGGGGCGGAGAATGGTTTCGAGAGGATCGGTCTCCAGTTTTTCAAACGTTAGCAAGTGACGTGAAGAAAATTATAACGTATCCACTTTCTTTGCATCATAAAGGATATGAGGAAGTAGAACGTTTTATGAAAGAGCGTATTGATGAAAATGGAACATTATATAGTTACGCAACTGCTTCGTTTTATATGATTTATGCTTTACTTGCATTAGGACATTCTATTCAATCACCAATTATTCAGAAGGCTATAACGGGAATCACATCTTATATATGGAAGATGGAGAGAGGGAGCCATTTGCAAAACTCTCCGTCAACTGTATGGGATACAGCTTTACTCAGTTATGCTTTGCAAGAAGCTCAAGTTCCGAAAGCAAGTAAAGTGATTCAAAATGCATCAGCGTATATACTAAGAAAACAGCAAACGAAGAAAGTAGATTGGAGTGTACATGCACCGGATCTCTTCCCAGGTGGTTGGGGCTTTTCGGATGTGAATACGACGATTCCAGATATTGATGATACAACTGCTGCGTTAAGAGCATTGGCGCGAAGTAGAGGGAACGAAAATGTAGACAATGCTTGGAAGCGAGCGGTTAATTGGGTTAAAGGATTGCAAAATAATGATGGTGGTTGGGGGGCTTTTGAAAAAGGGGTAACGAGCCGTATATTAGCAAAGTTACCAATCGAAAATGCAAGTGATATGATTACAGATCCTTCTACACCAGATATTACAGGAAGAGTGTTAGAATTTTTCGGGACGTATACGCAAAATGAATTGCCCGAGAAACAAAAACAAAGTGCGATAAATTGGTTAATGAATGTACAAGAGGAAAATGGATCGTGGTATGGGAAATGGGGAATTTGTTATATATATGGTACGTGGGCAGTGTTGACGGGTTTACGGTCACTCGGAATACCATCTAGCGATCCATCATTGAAACGAGCAGCTTTATGGCTTGAACATATACAGCATGAAGATGGTGGCTGGGGAGAATCTTGCCAAAGTAGTGTGGAAAAAAGATTTGTTACTTTGCCATTTAGTACACCATCCCAAACAGCATGGGCGTTAGATGCCCTCATTTCTTACTATGATAAAGAAACGCCAGTCATTCGCAAAGGTATTTCATATTTGCTCTCCAACCCTTATGTAAATGAAAAATATCCTACTGGAACAGGTTTACCAGGTGGGTTTTATATTCGTTATCATAGTTATGCTCATATATATCCGTTGCTTACTTTGGCTCATTATGCAAAAAAATATAGAAAATAAACCGAGAGATGTCTCTCGGTTTATTTTGTTGGGTAGTAGGTCCCTTTTGAAAAGAATAAGGTTGTGATGTACCTTATTTTTCGGTTGATGGGCGTTTTTGACGTGCATCAGCGGCATTTGCACGTGCGTTTGCTTCTAAGTCATTGTGGTCAGCGAGTTCGCGAGAGAACTCAACATCAATGCCATCAGTTGCTTTGCTTTGTTTGAAATTCTTTTTGTTCATTCGACACAATCTCCTTGCACTTTATGCGACGTTGCAAAGTTAGTTTGACACAAATAGACTTTTTTATACAAAGAGGAATTGGAAAGCAAAAAGCCGAAATATACAGTATAAGTAATAGAAATGGGGGATAGGAATGGAGTTTTTAAATGGGAAAACAGCTGTTGTAACAGGAGCTGCACAGGGAATTGGAAAAGAGATTGCAAGGGTTTATGCAAAACTAGGGGCGAAAGTATTAATTAGCGATGTAAATGAAGAGAATCTACAAAAAACGACACGTGAGTTATCAGATGAAGGATATGAAGTGTGCTCATATCGATGTGATGTGAGTAATCAAAATGAAGCAAAGTCATTAATTGAATATGCGGTTCAAAAATTTGGTACATTACATATTTTGGTGAATAATGCTGGAATTACAAGAGACGCAATGTTACATAAAATGGAGAAGTCTGCTTGGGAACAAGTATTACAAGTGAACTTAACTGGAGTTTTTTATTGTATGCAACCAGCGCTTCTTTACATGAGACAACAAGGGTATGGACGCATTATTAATATATCTTCAATTAGTAGAGAAGGAAACATAGGTCAAGCAAATTATGCGGCTACAAAGGCAGGAGTTGTCGGTTTAACGAAAACAGCAGCAAAAGAAGTTGGAAGCTTCGGTATTACTTGTAATGCGATTTGTCCGGGTTTTATGGATACAGATATGACAAAAACGATACCAGATAAAGTGAAAGAAAAGATGGTTGGTGCTATTCCAGTTGGTAGAATTGGAACGCCAGAAGATATTGCGAATGCAGCAGCTTTTTTAGCATCAGAATACGCATCTTATATTACAGGTGAAGTATTAAATGTGAGCGGAGGACTGCAAGTTTAAAGGAATACATAATGAAAAGAACCTGACCAGGTAGGTCAGGTTCTTTCTCATTAATTTAAGTTAAGCCAAACGCTCTTTACTTCTGTATAGTTATTTAATGCGTAAGATCCCATTTCACGGCCAAGACCAGATTGTTTAAATCCTCCAAATGGAGATGCTGCATCAAAGACGTTATAACAGTTTACCCATACTGTACCTGCACGTACTTTACTTGCAACATAGTGTGCTGTTTTAACATTTTCTGTCCACACACCAGCCGCTAAGCCGAATTGTGATTTATTTGCACGTTCAATTACTTCATCAATATCGTTAAACGGTATTGCAGAAATAACTGGACCGAAAATTTCTTCTTTTGCGATCGTCATTTCATCATTTACGTCAGCGAATACTGTAGGAGAAACGAAGTAGCCTTGATCGAATGGATTACTTCCTCCGCATAGTACTTCAGCTCCTTCTTCAATCCCTTTTTCAATGTAGCCCATTACACGTTTTTGTTGTTCTTCAGAAACGAGAGGACCAATTGTTGTTTCAGGGTTAAGACCGACACCTTGATTTAGTTTTTTAGAATAGAGGACGAGATCAGCCATGACATTATCATACATTTTCTTCGGAACAAATAAGCGTGACCCAGCAGAGCATACTTGTCCTTGGTTAAACATAACACCAGAAAGTGCACCAGGAATCGCGCGAGATAAATCAGCATCTGGCAAGATGATATTTGGTGATTTACCGCCTAATTCAAGTGTAACGCGTTTTAATGATTCGGATGCTTGTCGCATAATTTGTTTACCGACAGGAGTAGAACCGGTAAATGCAATTTTATCAACGAGTGGATGATTAACGAGAGCTTGTCCAGCTGATTCACCGAATCCAGGTACGATATTAATAACACCTTTCGGGAATCCAGCTTCTTCAATTAATTCAGCTAAGTATAGAGCAGATAGTGGAGTTTGTTCTGCAGGTTTTAAAACGATTGTACATCCTGTAGCAAGCGCTGCTCCCATTTTCCACATTGCCATAAGAAGCGGGAAGTTCCAAGGGATAATTTGACCAACGACACCAACAGCTTCATGGCGTGTATAGTTAAAGTAATCACCGGAAACAGGAATTGTTTGACCAACGATTTTCGTAGCCCATCCAGCGTAATAGCGCATATGCTCAATTGCAAGTGGTATGTCTGCTGCCATTGTTTCACGGATTGGTTTTCCGTTATCTAATGTTTCGAGCTGTGCAAGCTCTTCTTTATGTTCTTCCATTAGATCAGCTAACTTGTACATGAGACGGCTTCGCTCAGCAGTGCTCATACGAGACCAAGGACCTTCGTCAAAAGCCATACGAGCTGCGACTACTGCTTTATGAATATCTTCGCGACCAGCTTCAGAAACGACGGCAAGTGTTTCACCAGTTGCTGGGTTAGGTGTTTTAAATGTTTTACCGGAAGCGCTTTCAATGAAAGATCCATTCACATATAACTTTTTTGTACCTTGAAGAAACTTTTCTACCTTTTCATGAAGATTTACAGCTAGTTGACTCATTGTATAACCCCCTTGAAAATATAATGTAAACGCAGTACGAGACGGCGCTTATTCCGAAATCAAGGATGTGGAAACTAGATGGAAAGCCTCTAATTAAAATCATAATTAATAAATACTGAAAATTCAAATTTCATTTATGTTACAATTGTAAAAAATATGTAATGTAAGAGAAGCTTCTATATGATTATAAAAAATCCTGCTTGTTTTTGCTTTCTAGTAGGAAAAACTAGAAGAACAATGGTACAATAATACATCGTGAGAGGAGGGGGAAAAATGAAAGATTATCATGATGATCCACGCTTTCGAATAGCCCATAGAGAAGCGTTAATTGGTCTTGGACTTGCTATTATTAATTTTATAATATGGTACGGATTTGCTTATGGGCTTGGTAGTAAAGATCCGAGTGAATATACATATGTATTAGGTTTTCCCGCATGGTTTTTTTATAGCTGTATCGTTGGATTTATCGTTATGGTTATTTTACTTAGTTTAGTTGTTCGTTTTGTATTTCAAGATATTTCACTCGATGAGGAAGAAAAAAGTGAGGAATAATAGATGAATTGGTATGTAATCATTCCAATGATAATTTCGTTTATCGTTGTATTTTTAATTGGTGTATATGCTTCAAGACGCGTGCAAGCAACAGCACATAATAAATTTTTACAAGAATATTTTCTTGGTGGGCGTGAGTTAGGCGGTTTATTATTAGCGATGACAATGATTGCTACGTACGGTAGTGCAAGTAGCTTTATTGGTGGTCCCGGTATTGCTTACAATATGGGGCTTGGATGGGTACTATTATCTGCGATTCAAGTTGTAACAGGATATATCGTTTTAACGGTTATCGGTAAAAAGTTTGCAATTATTGCTAGGAAGATGGAAGCAATTACTCTTATCGATTATTTAAAAGGGAGATACAATAATAAAGCAGTTGTTATACTCTCTGCGTTATGTATTATTATCTTTTTATTTTCAGCGACAGTAGCCCAGTGGGTCGGCGGTGGACGATTAATCGAGTCACTAACGGGTCTATCGTATACAACAGCACTATTTTTATTTACTTTTTCTGTACTTGTGTACGTATTAATTGGTGGATTTCGTGCAGTCGCGCTATCAGATACATTATTAGGAATCATTATGTTAGTTGGAACGACAATCATTTTAATTGCTACTGTCATTGCTGGTGGTGGAATTGAAAAGATTATGCAGGAACTTGTTCAAATTAATCCAAATTTAATTACACCATTCGGAGCAGATGGCAGTTTAACGAAATCATATGTTACATCATTTTGGATTTTAATTGGAATTGGCGTTGTAGGTTTACCGCAAATTAGTGTGCGTGCCATGTCTTATAAAAATTCAAAAGCTATGCACCAAGCTTTAATAATTGGAACAGTTGTCGTTGGTACAATTATGATTGGTATGCATTTAACAGGTGTATTTGCAAGAGTAGTACTTCCAGGTATAACGGTACCAGATAAAGTAATGCCGCTACTCGCGATGGAAGTGTTGCCACCTTGGTTAGCTGGAGTTTTCTTAGCTGCACCAATGGCGGCGATTATGTCTACAGTAAACTCTTTATTATTACTTGTAAGCTCGTCAATTATTAAAGATATATACGTAAATTACATAAATAAAGATGCAGCAGACAGTACGATAAAAAAAGGAAGTTTGTGGATTACTGGTATTGTAGGGCTACTCGTTTATGCAGCGGCGATTAAACCACCAGATTTTTTAATATGGCTAAATTTATTTTCTTTCGGTGGATTAGAAGCAGCATTCATTTGGCCAATCGTATTAGGGTTATATTGGAGAAAAGGAAATGCTACAGGAGCGCTTGCTTCCATTTTCGTTGGAGTAGGTTCATATATGTGTATTCATCTTTTCTATCCAAATCCGTTCGGTATACATACAGTTGTCTTCCCAATTTGTTTTGCGTTTATCGCTTATGTTATTGGAAGTATGAGTGCTGTAAAAAAAACAGTATAGGTTAGCTGAAGAACGTAGTCCTTATAAGACTGCGTTTTTTCGTATGAATTTGTTCTTTTTTATTCTGTATATCCACGTTTATTCATAAATTAATAACAACTGAGGGGATGGAGTTGAGGTCGATGAAAAAAGTGTTATTTTTAGGAGACCCAGGCATTGATGACTCTTTAGCAATTATGTATGGATTGTTGCATCCTGATATTGATATTGTTGGAGTAGTAACGGGATATGGAAATGTAACACAAGAAAAGGCGACAAGTAATGCCGCATATTTATTGCAAATGGCAGGACGGGAAGATATACCTGTTATTAATGGTGCGAAAATTCCTTTATCCGGAGATGTTACAACGTATTATCCAGAAATTCATGGGGCAGACGGTTTAGGGCCAATTAAACCTCCAAAAACTTTTTCGCCAAATATAAAGCCTTTTTGTGCATTTTTTGATCTTCTTGAAAAATATAAAGGGGAATTAATAATAGTCGATGCTGGTAGATCAACAACACTAGCGACGGCATTTATTTTAGAAAAGCCGATGATGAAGTATGTGAAAGAATATTATATAATGGGCGGTGCTTTCTTAATGCCTGGCAATGTAACACCAGTCGCAGAGGCGAATTTTCATGGTGATCCGATTGCGTCGCAATTAGTTATGCAAAATGCTAAAAATGTGACATTAGTACCACTTAACGTTACATCTGAAGCAATTATTACGCCGGAAATGGTAAAATATATTACGAAACACTCTAAAACGAGTTTTAATAAGTTAATCGAGCCGATATTTACGTATTATTATAAAGCTTATAGAAAGTTAAATCCGAAAATAAAAGGAAGCCCAGTACATGACGTCGTTACAATGATGGTTGCGGCAAATCCATCTCTTTTAGACTATGTATATCGTCGTGTCGATGTAGATACAGCTGGAATTGCAAAAGGAGAGAGTATTGCTGATTTTCGGCCTCAACCTGATGCAAAAGCATTAAAAAATTGGGTGCGAATTGGTTGGTCGTTACATTATAAAAAGTTTCTTGAGGATTTTGTGAAATTTATGACGTAGACATAATAGGAGCATACAAGTTAAAATAATGGAGATGGTTATTTAAATGACCATCTCCATTATTTTGTTTTTTAAATGATAAATAGAGAAGAGTTACACAATAGGAGAGGAATTTTACTTGAAAAAAACTATAGTATGCGCAGTAATTGTGGGTATTTTTGTTTTGCTAATATCGGGTAACTTTTTAGTGAAAAAAGTGTGGAGTTCAAATAATGATGATGCACAGTATATTGCATCTTTTATTGAAGAACATAAAGATGAAAAAAATAGTGCGCTTCTAGTAAAGAGAAATGATAAAGTTGTTTATTCTGTAAACCCAAATGTTGTATTGCCAGTTGCAAGTACGATGAAATTAATTGTGGCGCTTGAATATACGAAACAAGTTACTGAAGGGAAAATTGATTCGTCTAGTTTTGTGTCGATTAACGATGTGAATCGCTATTATGTGCCGAATACAGATGGTGGTGCACAAGATAGATGGCAAAAGTATTTGGAGAAGACGGGCAAGATAACTGAAGGAGCGGTTTCTTTAGAAGAAGTGGCAAAAGGAATGGTTAAGTTTAGTTCGAATGCAAATGCTGAATACTTAATGGAATTGTTAGGATTAGACAACATCAATCGAAATTTACAAAGTTTATCACTTCCTGCACATCAACCACTATTTCCAATCGTTTCATCTTTGTATATCCCGGGATATTTGCATAAAGAATTACATGTTCCAAAATATAAAATAGAGAAAAAGTTAAAAGAAATGTCTCAAGAGCAATATCGTGAATATTCGATGATTATTCATGAACGCTTAAAGAAGAAGGGACCATTATTACAGAAGGAAATTCCGCTTTATTTAGAGGAACGTTACGACAAAATTTGGTCAGATAGATTACCAGCAGCTTCTGCAAATGATTATATGGTATTACTTCAAAAGGCAAACCATAAAGGTGGCTTGACAGAAGCTGAAGAAAAAGTGTGGGCAAATATCGTTGAAACAGACATGAATGCTAAGAAATACCGTAAAACATTTAGACATGCTGGACAAAAGAATGGTTACACACCATGGACGGTTACAAAAGCGGTTTACGCTATGGATAAACGTGGAAACTGTACAGAAATTGTGTTTTTGGCGAACAATTTAAATGAAGACGATAGTGCAGAAATACGGAAACATTTAGCAAACTTACATTTCCAAGTATTGCAAAGTGATAAGTATGATGCGACTTTTATTAAATAAACTCGGTGCAGAGAGCACCGAGTTTATTTTTATGTACAGGCACTTTTTTTCTATCAATGGGTATGATGGGTAGTAATACTTAGGTGAGAGGGGAAAAGGTGATGAAACAGAGTAAGGAAGAGTTTATAAAGAGTGAAGGCGCTGATTTCCCTGGAAAAACATATGTGGATTGTGTATTACAACATGTATTTGATTTTCAACGAAATTACTTATTGAAAGATATGTTTCAAGTGCATAAAGCACATATTACGATGCTGACTGAAGAAAGTTTAATGAAAATAGAAGAAGCTAAAGTTATATTAAACGCACTTAGAAAAGTAGAGCGAATACCAAAAGATAAATTGGTATATACAGAGCAGCATGAAGACCTCTTTTTTTTAATCGAACATTTAATTTCTCAAGAAGCGAAATGCGATTTTGTAAGTAATATGCATATTGGTAGAAGTAGAAATGATATGGGTGTAACGATGTATCGCATGAGCTTAAGGCGGTATATATTACGATTAATGGAACAGCATTTGTTATTGCAAGAAAGTGTACTGCAACTTGCTGATGATCATAAGGAAACGATCATGCCAGCTTATACACATACACAACCGGCACAGCCAACAACATTTGGTCATTATACTTTAGCAATTTATGATACGATGCAAAGAGATTTAGAACGAATGAAAAAAACGTACCAGCTTTTAAATCAGTCTCCAATGGGGGCGGCTGCACTCTCTACAACAAGTTTCCCGATTAAACGAGAACGAGTTGCTCATCTACTTGGATTTACAACTGTAATTGAGAACTCATATGATGCTGTTGCCGGAGCGGATTATTTATTAGAAGTTAGCTCGCTACTTATGGTAATGATGACGAATACGAGTAGATGGATTCATGACTTTTTGTTGTTAGCAACGAAAGAATATGACGGTATTACTGTTGCAAAGCCATATGTACAAATTAGTAGTATTATGCCGCAAAAACGAAATCCGGTTTCAATTGAACACGCTCGTGCAATTACGAGTAGTGCTTTAGGAGAAGCATTTACAGTATTTCAAATGATTCATAATACACCATTTGGTGATATTGTCGATACGGAAGATGACTTGCAGCCATATTTATATAAAGGGATTGAAAAGGCGATTCGTGTTTTTTGTATGATGAATGCAGTGATCCTAACGATGAAAGTAGAAGAAGAAACGTTAAAAAGTCGTTCCTATAAACATGCAATAACGATAACGGATTTCGCTGATGTTTTAACGAAAAATTATGAAATTCCATTTCGGCATGCTCATCATGCAGCAAGTGCTATTGCAAATATGTCATTGGAGCAGAAAAAAGAACTACATGAATTACACTTCAAAGATGTAAATATGTATTTGCAAGAACATTTTAAAATAAATTTATTAGAAAAAGAGTGGAAAGAAATTATATCGCCAGAAGCTTTTATTCAAAAAAGAAATGTATACGGTGGACCGAGTAAAAAAGAAATGAAGCGTATGATTAAAAATCGAAAAGAGTCCTTTCGAAAAGAAGAAGATGTATTTGAAAAGGAAAAACAGAGAATTTTACAAGCTGAAAATGCCTTGAATACATTAGCTTTGAATATTATTGAATCGTAAAAGAGGGATTTAATGAATTAATCGCCAATACTTAATTAAAATATAAATAGAGAGAAGAGATTGTCGATGATTCAATTACATGTATATGAAGAGATTTTTCATTTTAAAGAAGATGTTACACCATTTCTAGAAAAGAATGAGCAGGAAAACAATCTCATATTAGGTGTATTACAAATGGTTCAAGAACCGATATTTATGGGGATAGCGAAACAAGGAGAAGACATTGCGGTTGTATTTCTGCAAACAGAAGAGAAGAAACAAATCATTGTTGCAACTTCTGAAATTTCGGGAGTAGCTATTGAGGAACTTGCAAAAGAGTTAACGAAAGTATATCCAGATATTCCTGGATTGATCGGTAATAAGAAAATTGTACAGAAATTAGCGGAAGAGATTGCGGTATTAGAAAATAAGAAAATGAATGTTGCAATGGAGCAAGGTGTGTATGAGCTGAACAGAGTAAAGAAGAAGTGTAATGCGAACGGACTTTTCCGGGCGGTAAATAATGATGAATTACCATTAATAGAACAGTGGATATATCAATTTTGTGAAGACGTAAAGCTTCCTACTACGAAAGAAGAAGCAAAACAAACTGCGCATACATTAATAACTACAAATCGACTGTTTGGTTTGGAAGTAGATAGGAAACTTGTTTCTGTAGCTGCAAAAACGAGACCAACTAAAAATAATATAACAGTTAATTTCGTATACACGCCGAAAGAAGCAAGGAAAAAGGGATACGCATCTAATTGTGTAGCGGCACTTAGTCAACGTATGTTAGATGAAGGATACAAGACGACTACGTTATATACTGATTTAGCGAATCCGATATCGAATAAAATTTATCAAGAAATTGGTTATGAGCAAATTGCGGAGTCTGTGCTTATATTTTTAGAGAAGTAAAACAAAAAGGTGTGCAATTTTAGCACACCTTTTTGTTATTCATCAATTCTAATAATCTCGCCTTGAGGGAAGTCCTCAGTTTCTAGTAAGTTACGAATAGCTTTCGCAACATATTCAGGTGATAATAGTTTTCCTTCTTCTTTTAATGCAATGAAGCGGTCCAAATTTATGAAATCTTCTTTATTTGTTTCACGAATTTGTGATTGCATATTAGTATCAACAACACCAGGTGCAAAAGCGACGATTTTTACTGGATATTCTTTTTCTACTTCTTCAGTTGCTACGCACTGTGTAAACATATTTACACCAGCTTTCGTTGTACAATAAGCGCCCCAGCCAAAGTAAGGGTTTTTTCCTGCACCAGATGAAATGTTAATAACGCGTTTATCTACTTTCCAGTCTTTCGTATGTTTCATAAATGTAGATGTAAGAATCATAGGTGCAAGTAAATTAATGTGAACGTTCGTAATGAATTGTTCACTTTCAGCTTTTTCAATTGGCTTCATAGGTGCAACTGTACCCGCATTATTAATTAAATGAATAGAGGATACATTGTCTTTTTTAATAGATGAAATGATCTCTTTAAAGTTAGTTTCTAAGTTATGTACATCTTGAAGATCTAGGGAAAGAAAAATGAAATTGCTGTTATATTGCTCTGCAAGTTTTGTAAGCTCTTTATTTTCTCTTCTAGAAATAGAGATGACAGTTGTATTTTTTTCTAATAATTGCGTAGCGATTGCCTCACCTAAACCTTGTGAAGTTCCTGTTATGATAACGTAGCGCATAGTTTTATAAACCCCTCCCATATGTGCGGAATTTTGTTGGACAACGTACATTGTATAGTTTGTCTACATTTTATAGTATAGAGCACTTTTTACTATAATTGAAATGAGATGATTGTGTGCCTTTTATAAATAGGTTTACGACAACAGTACCTGGTGCCGTCACGTTTACTGGGAATACGCTGGGACTTAGCCCTACATCACCTGCACCAGGTAATATTTTTGGTACACTTGCTGTGTTTACGACAGTAAATACAGCATTGCAAGTACCAGGGTTCCCAGCAGGGACAACAGATGAATGGCAATTGAATTCTTCAAGTGCAATTTTAAATCTTCCAGCGGGAAGCAGTGTATTATATGCAGAATTAGTTTGGGCTGGTACTTTCCGGACTGATACGGAAGATGTGTTACCATTTTTAAATGATAACATTACATTTACAACGCCAGCAGGGACGTTTTCTGTTACGCCAGATCCTGCTACCGCGCAGCAAGGTTCAGTAGGAAATCAGTTTTATTATGCTCGCTCTGCCAATGTAACAAATCTTGTTAGTGCAGGTGGAGCAGGCACATATACAACGGGTGCTGTGCCAGCTGCAAGAACTTCAGCCGACCCAACAATCAGTCGTTCAGCTGGATGGACGCTTGAGGTTGTGTATCAAAATGCAAGTTTACCACTTCGAAATTTGTCAGTATATGCAGGTCAAGAAATTATCGATGCTTCATCCCCGCCAGTTGATGCTACAATTTCAGGTTTTGCTACGCCGGCAACAGGAGCTGTTACAGGAAGAGTGCTCGTAACTGCTCAAGAAGGTGATTCTAACATTGTTGGAGATCAACTTCGCTTTGGGCCGAATGCAAATGCTACAGTTGCATTATTCGGACCGAGAAATCCTGCGAATAATTTCTTTCAGTCACAAATTTGTAATGATAGTGGAAATTTAGATACGAGCGGCACGTTTGGAGATTTGAATCAGCCGTTAGGGGTAGCTTTGGCCGTCCGAAGACAAGGGTGGGATATTACGAATGTAGATGCCTCCTCATCTTTAGTAAACAGTCAAACATCAGCAACGGTTCGATTTGTTACAAATGGAGATGGATACGCAGCAGCTGGTTTTGGTGTTCAAATTGATGCAACAGGTCCAATTATTAATCCTGTTAAATCAGTTAATAGAACAGTCGCGGGGGTAGGGGATACTCTCACTTATACAATTACGGTCCCAAATACAGGAACAGGAAGTGCAGAAAACGTTGTATTACGTGATAGTATTCCGAACGGAACGACGTTTGTTGCAGGTAGTGTTACGGTAGGGGGAGTAACACAGCCGAATGCAAACCCTGCTAATGGAATTAATTTAGGTACAATCCCAAATAACACGCAAAGAATTGTTACATTTCAAGTTCGAATAACATCATTCCCGAATCCCAATCCTATTTTAAATCGTGCAATGGTGTCATATCAATTCCGTCCCTTCGTTGGTAGTCCTCCTATTACAAGTACGTCTTCTTCAAACACAGTACAAACGACAGTGAACCAAGCAACTATTAGTATGCAAAAATCTGTAGATTTACAGACGGCAACACTTAATGATGTATTAACGTACACAGTTAATGTCACAAATAATGGAAACGTCACTGCGAACAATGTTATTTTTGTTGATAGTATCCCTGCTGGAACAACATTTGTCGCAAATAGCGTTACGGTAAATGGAGTAGCGCGTCCAGGAGCGAATCCAGCAAGTAGTATTAATCTTGGAAGTATTAATGCATCGCAAACGACTGTAGTGCGCTTTCAAGTTCGAGTAACATCGAACCCTCTTGTCAATCCAATTCCAAACCGTGCGAGTGTAACATTTAACTTTACTCCAGTGCCTGGTCAACAACCAGTTTCAGGGCAAGCGACAAGTAATACTGTAGTTACAACAATTAATATAGCTGATATAACAACGAGAAAAACAGTGGATAAAGCTTTTGCAACGGTTAACGACGTTCTTACGTACACGGTAACAATTCAAAATACAGGAAATGTACTTGCAACGAACGTTATTTTTCAAGATCCGATCCCAATTGGAACGACATTTATCGCAAATAGTGTGACTGTGGATGGGGTTTCACAACCTGGGGTAAATCCAGCGACTGGGTTTACAGTAGCTAATATATCTCCTGGCGGAAGTAGGACTGTTACATTTCAAGTACGAGTAACATCTACACCATCGGGAGGTACGATTGCGAATCGCGGAAATGTATCTGCTAATTTCGTCGTTATTCCGAATCAGCCACCGATAACAATTAATAGACAAACGAATACAGTTGTGACACAAGTTAATACAGGCGGTTTAAATGTAATAAAAGAAGTAAATACAACGCAAGCGGCGGTAGGGGATACTTTAACGTACACAATTGCCGTCCAAAATACAGGGAATGTTCCGTTAACAAATGTATTTTTCCAAGACCCTATTTCTTCTGCTGTTTCATTTGTTGCAAATTCTGTAACAATTAATGGAGTACAGCAAAGTGGACTAAATCCGAATACAGGATTCTCTCTTTCGAATATTCCTGCGGCTCAAACGGTTGTAGTCACATTTGACGTAGTAATTGTACAGAATCCAGAAAATGAAGATATTTTAAATCAAGCAAATGTAACAGCAAGCTTTCAAGTGAATCCGAATGAACCACCAGTAACAATCAATGTACCGAGTAATGTTGTGAATACGACAGTACAATCAGGAAACTTTGAAGTTGTGAAAGCAGTCAATACGGATGTTGCAACAGTAGGGGATATTTTAGTATATACAATAGAAGTCATAAATGCAGGTAGTGTACCAGCTACGAATGTATTTTTCCAAGATTCAATTCCCCAAGGGACATTATTTATTGAAAATAGTGTAGTTGTGAATGGTGTTTTACAAGAAGGGGCAGATCCAGAACTTGGATTCCCATTAAATAATTTGCCTACTGGCGCCAGTGTTATTGTTACATTTGAAGTATTAATTGATGAAATTCCCCAAGGAAATAATGTTGTAAATAATGCGAATGTAACTGGAGATTTCCTTGTAAATCCAACAGAGCCGCCGATTACTGTAACAGTACCAAGTAATACTGTTATGACGATCGTGAATTCTTCAGGGTTAAATGTAATGAAAAGTGTAAGTGCTACTGAAGCCGGTGTAGGAGATACGTTAACGTATACAGTTCGTATACAAAATAGTGGAACGGTGACAGCGACAAATGTATCATTCCTTGATCCGATTCCAGTTGGAACCACTTTTGTAGCGAATAGTGTAACAATAAACGGGACACCTCAACCAGGTTTAAACCCGACAACTGGATTTCCACTTGCTAATATTCCAGTAGGAGGGATGGTAACAGTTACTTTCCAAGTGACAATCACGAGTGTACCACCAAATAGAGTTCTTCCGAATAATGCGAATGTCACTGCTGATTTCCAAGTAAGTCCTCTTCAGCCACCAATTACAATTGTAACGATTAGTAATATTGTTGTGACGCGAGTGAATGTAGGATCACTTAATGTAATGAAGAGTGTAAATACACCACAAGCCGGTGTAGGAGATACGTTAACGTATACGATTCTTATTCAAAATACAGGAACTGTTCCTGCAACGAATATTGTTTTTCAAGATCCAATTCCGTCTGGTACTGCCTTTGTAGCAAATAGTGTGACGATAAATGGAGTCGTACAGCAAGGCGCGGATCCTATGCTAGGTTTCCCAGTACCAAATATTCCGGTCGGGCAAACGGCTACGATTACGTTTCAAGTTACAGTGACGAGTGTTCCGAGCGGTGGAAATATAAGAAACCAATCGAACGTTACTGCAAGTTTTCTTATAAATCCAGCAAACCCTCCAATAACGACTGTTACAAATAGTAATTTTGTAGTGACGCAAGTAAACACAGCACAGTTAAATATACAAAAATCTTCATCTGTACAACAAGCAGCACTTGGAGAAACTTACACGTATTCTGTTGTCATTCGAAATAACGGTACAGTAACAGCAACGAATGTCTCTTTCCTTGATCCAATTGCTTTAGAAACAACTTTTGTAGCAAATAGTGTAACGATAAATGGAACGCCACAACCTGGATTTGACCCAAATGTTGGTTTCCCGCTTCCTAATATTGCAGCTGGAACATCATTGACAGTAACGTTCCAAGTTACGGTAGTTGCACCGTCTACACGTGGAGCAGTATTAAATACAGCATCTGCTACAGCCACTTTCTTATTAAATCCTTTACAGCCACCTGTAACAACAACGAATTCAAGTAATACAACGGTAGTTACAATACCGTTACCTCCTCCTGGTGAAGTAACTGCAACAAAAACAGTTGATGTTGCAACTGGGGCCGTTGGGGATGTATTAACGTATACTGTGCTCATTTCAAACGTAGGAATTATCCCTGTTACAGATGTGTTCTTCCAAGATGTCATACCAGGAGGAACGACGTTTGTTGACAATAGTGTAACGATAGGTGGAGTGCAGCAACTTGGTTTAAATCCAGAAATAGGATTTACAGTTACTCCATTATTAATCGCTGGTGGAAGTATTGAGGTCACATTCCAAGTGACGATTACAGAAATTCCAGATAATGAAGTCATATTAAATGATGCAGATGTTACATTTACTTCACAACCAAATCCGCAGGAACCACCGATTACGGAAACGATATTAACAAATTTAGTCGTTACGACAATTAATATAGCGTTTATTTTTCCATTGAAACTAGTAGATAAAGAAGTAGCGACGGTAGGAGAAATATTAACGTATGATGTATTGATTTTTAATTTCGGAACAGTGCCAGCGACGAATGTTCAATTTATCGATACTACTTCCGCGGGTGTAGCATTTGTACCAGGAAGTGTGAGCATAAACGGGGTACCAGCACCAGGATTAGATCCTTTCATTGGTTTTACAGTTCCAGATATACCTGTCGATGATTTTGTACTTGTCACATATCAGGAAGTGGTTACAAGCATACCAGAAGGTGGAACGATTGTTAATTTTGTAGACGTTACAGCTACATTTGCTGTAAGTGAAACAGAACCGCCTATTACGGAAACAACGACAAGTAATACGACATTAACAGAAATCAATGAGCCTGGTTTGAATGTTTTAAAATCAGTAAGTCAGCCGGTTGTTGCAGTAGGCGATACAATCACATATACAACAGTAATTCAAAATACAGGGACAGTGCCAGCGACGAATGTTCAATATAGTGATGTATTACCTTCCTCTATAGCATTCGTGCCGAACAGTGTAACGATAGATGGTGTGTTACAACCTGGATTCAATCCGAATAACGGATTCCCGCTTCCAGATATAAATCCAGGTGAAAGTGTAGAAGTCATCTTCCAAGTAACCGTTGTTAGTGCGCCATCAAACGGAACAATTGCCAATACGGCAAATGTAACTGGAAGTTTTGTATTAGTACCAGGAGAACCACCAGTTATAGTAACAGAGCCGAGCAATACAACACTTACAACTGTAAATAGAGGGCAATTTAATGTTATTAAACAAGTAAATAGGGTTGCTACTCTCGTTGGAGATATATTAACGTATACGGTTCAAATAACAAATACAGGAACAGTAACAGCTAATGCTGTTCAGTTTGTTGATACCATTTCAGCAGGAGCGTCATTTGTACCAAATAGTGTAACGATAAATGGAGCCCCGCGACCAAACTTAAATCCGATTACTGGATTTGGAGTTGGAGATATCCCAGTTGGTGAAATAGTTATAGTGACGTTTCAAGCGACAGTTACAAACATCCCGTCATCAGGAACAATTACGAACGTTGCAAATATAACAGGAAGCTTTACTTTAGTGCCAGGAGAACCACCAGTTGTAGTAACAGAGCCGAGTAATACGACGATAACTAGAGTGAATAGAGGACGATTCAGCGTTATAAAATCTGTAAATAAAGAAGCGACACGATTAGGAGATACGTTAACGTATAGTGTGCAAGTTACAAATACGGGAACGGTAACAGCAACGAATGTTCAGTTTATCGATGTTCCATCACCTAGTTTAGAATTCGTTCCTGGAAGTGTACAAATAAATGGGATTCCGCAAGTAGGTTTAGATCCATTTGTAGGCTTTGCATTGCCTGATCTTGCAGTAGGGGATAGTGTATTAATTACATTTGAAGTAAATGTAATCGCAGTTCCGCCTTCTAGTAGCATTATGAATACAGCAAGAGTAACGGGTGATTTCGAATTGATTCCAGGAGAACCTCCGTCTACAATTACAAATTCAAGTAATACGACGGTTACGCCGGTAAATAGAGGCAGCTTAGATATGCTAAAAGAAGTAGACCATTCAGTTGTTGGTGTAGGAGAAACGGTAACGTATACTGTTCGTATATTAAATACTGGTACTGCTGATGCAATGAATGTTCAATTTATCGATGTGCTATCTCAGGAAGCTGATTTCGTTCCAAATAGTGTAACGATAAATGGGGTTCCGCAACCGGGGTTAAATCCGCAGATTGGATTTACGATACCTGATATACCAGTTGGTGAGACGGCACTTGTAACATATGAAGCTACGATTACAAGTTTTCCGGATGGTGGTACAGTAGTGAACGTTGCTGGGGCGTTAGCAGAATATATTTTAGTACCAGGGGAGCCGCCAGTTACAGTGATGGATACAAGCAATACAGTTATAGTGACGGTAAATACTGCAATCTTATTTGTTGCAAAAGGAGCAAACTTTGAAGTAGCAATGATAGGGGATGTTGTCACTTACGGAATCGCTGTTATAAATGATAGTACAGTTCCTGTGACCAATATTGTGTTAACAGATATCATTGATCCGAATACGCTATTTATAAATGGTACGGTAACGGTAAATGATGTACCTCTTCCATTTGCTAATCCGAATACTGGTATTCCGTTAGGTGATTTTCAGCCAAATGATGCAGCAATTATTAATTTCCAAGTTGTAATAATAGGAGGGCAAGTAAATAATTTAGTTACAAATACTGCTACAGCGAATGGGCTTGCAACTGTAAATCCGAATGAGCCGCCAGTAGTAGTTGAAGGTGATAGTAATACAGTTGTTATCCCGTTTATTCCTCAAAATGTCTCAACGACAGTCGTAAAAACGGCAGATTTACAGGTAGCAACAATTGGAGATGTCATTACGTTTACGACAGTCATCACAAATACGGGTGATACTGTAATGCAAAATATTCGTTTTCAAGATATGTTAGATAGTAGTGTTCGATTTGTTCCTGGAAGTGTAACAGTTGATAATACGCCAGTGCCGAATGTAAGCCCGGCAGTAGGGTTTCTTATCGGAAGTTTAAATCCTGGTGAAGCAAGGACAGTTTCGTTCCAAGTAGCAGTACAGAGCGCGCCAAATGGTTCAGGAAATTATATAAATCAAGCGAGTATTCGTTTTGAACATCAAGTAGGCACAGTATTGCCACCTGTTACACAAATAGTAGAAAGTAACATAGTTGTCATTCCATTTGTTCCAACGATTGAACAAATTTGCGAAACAAACTTTAATTGCTTAGATAAGATTCCATTTCAATGTTCTCCGTGTAATCATTTGCATGGACATAAAAAATAAAAACAGAAAGAGCATCCTGGAAAATAATTGGATGCTCTTTTTGTTTTAATCATATAGATTCATTTTCGGGCGAGGTGAAAAATTCGTCGATTTTGTCGGAGAGTAGTAATGGAATGGCTCCTTTTATAACAGAAATGTCCCAGTCCCACCATGCGAGATTCTCTAGTTTGTCAATCGTTTCTTGTGGGAAACGATATCGAACAAATTTTGCAGGATTACCAGCTACAATTGCATACGGGGGTACGTCTTTTGTAACAACGCTCCTGGCGCCGATAATGGCCCCGTTACCAATTGTAACACCAGATAAAATACAGGATTGATAACCAATCCATACATCATTGCCGACTACGATATCACCTTTTGAAGAAGGGTGACCAGTAATATGTGCTCCTTCATCAAAAAGTGCATTAAATGGATAAGTCGTTATCCAGTCTGCGCGATGTTCACCGCCAAGTATGAAAACGACTTCTTCTGCTAATGAACAAAACTTACCTATTTTTAATTTTGTTTCATCGTTCCAAGAAAAAATGGTTGGCCCTACTTTACTATAAGTATAATCACCAATATCATATTTATTATATTCAGGTTTTTGATTTAAATATAACATGCTTCTTCAGCCTCCTTTCTCAATTAAGCGATACGTATGGAATATTATATGCAAGATGTAGTAATGTGAACTGTATTAATAGGTGAAATGAACAAAAGGGAGTGGGATGTATGCGATACGAAATGGGTTTATATAATAAACCGTTTCAGTCAATTCAATCAGGAAAAAAAGTATATGAAGTACGCCTATACGATAAAAAACGTCAACTAATAAACAAAGGTGATGAAATCGTATTTACGAATCTTACGACAACAGAAATGATGACGGTAAAAGTAACGGAAATAAAGCGATACGAGAGCTTTAAATCTATGTATGAACAAATTGATAAAAAATTATTGGATTGTGAAAATGATAGTTTAGAGGAAATGTTAGAAAGTACATACAAAATATATACGAAAGAACAAGAAAAAGAGTGGGGAACAGTCGCGATTCGTATTGAGGAAATAAAATGATAAGAAATCGCGGGGCGGCTATTATTGTACAGGAAGGGAAAATCGCTCTTATAAAACGTATTCGAGAAGAGGAAATATATTATGTTTTTCCTGGCGGAGGGATTGAGGAAGGTGAAACGCCTGAAGAGGCAACGAAAAGAGAGGTATACGAAGAATTAGGGCTACATATAAAAGTGAAGAACCTTATTGCAAAGGTAAAATATAAAGGAAATGAATATTATTATGGTGCCTATATTACAGGTGGAGTGTTCGGAAGTGGAACAGCTGAGGAATTTCAGCGGGAAGGTAGAGGAAGTTATATTCCGTTATGGCTACCGATAAACGAGTTGGAAAAAGTGAATATAAAACCTTATGAAGTGGTCGGAAATATATTTAATCATTATAAAATATAACGTCTGACAACATACAAAAAAAACCATTGACATAGGCTTCTGATTTAAGTATTGTATTCGAGTATGTTTATAATCAGGAGGTTTATATGAGCAATCAAACTACTACACATCATGTGAAAATGACAACAGCGGATCCATCTGGAATTGGTCTATTTGGATTAGCGATGGTAACACTTGTAGCATCATCTCAAAAGTTAGGCTTAACAGATGGCGTTTCACTTGTATTACCATGGGCAATCTTTTTAGGAGGATTTGCACAAATCTTTGCTTGCATTCACGATGCAAAGCATAACAATACATTCGGTACGACAGCATTTGGTGCGTACGGCCTATTTTGGTTAGGTGTTGGAATGACTTGGTTAATTCAACTTGGAGTATTTGGCGAAAAATTAGCACAAGCTGCAGATTCAAAACAGCTTGGTGTAGCCTTTATCGGATATTTGATTTTCACAATCTTTATGACGATTGGTGCAATGGAAACACATAAAGTATTATTTATGATCTTCGTCCTTATTGATTTCTTATTTATTGGTCTTTCATTAAGTACTTTAGGTGTTATGCCGCACGCAATGCATAATTTAGCAGCATATTCTGAACTTCTTATTTCATTATTATCTTTCTATGGTTCAGCAGCAGCAGTGTTAAACACACACTTCGGAAAAGTTGTTTTACCAGTAGGGAAGCCTTTTGGTATTTTTAAAAAGTAATAAAAAAGCACAGATGATTGTATAGTCATCTGTGCTTTTTTTTATTCCTCTATTTGTGGGCTGTCTGAAAAATCCTGATTGGTGAGGACTCATTAAAGTTTCACTTTATTTGAAATAAGTAATGTGAAATGTAAATAAAAGTAGAAAAAAATCAATTGAAATTGATTCTCATTATTAATATAATGAGAATGAGAATCATTTATTGTTAGAGGGGGATGCCAAAGTGGCAAAAATTTTAATAGCTTATGCAAGTATGTCAGGAAATACAGAGAGTATTGCTGATTTAATTAAAGTTAGTTTAGATGCTTTTGATCATGAAGTAGTATTGCAAGAGATGGAAGGCATGGATGCTGAAGAATTATTAGCTTATGATGGAATCATTTTAGGATCTTATACGTGGGGCGATGGTGAATTACCATTTGAAGCGGAAGATTTTCATGAGGACTTAGAAAATATAGATTTAGCTGGGAAAAAGGTAGCGGTATTCGGATCAGGTGATACGGCGTATGAACTGTTTTGTGAAGCGGTAACGATATTTGAAGAACGCCTTGTAGAACGAGGTGCAGAGCTTGTACAAGAAGGGCTGAAAATTGAATTAGCTCCAGAAGATCAAGAGGATGTTGAAAAATGCAGTAATTTTGCAATTGCATTTGCTGAGAAGTTCTAAGAATGGGAGTGTCAACGTGGAGACGATGTTAAGTGCAACTGCTATTACAAAGTTAAGAGATGGAAAACTGTTGTTAGCTACTACATATAATGGCTTATTTGTTGAACAAGACGGAGAATGGAAACGAATTTTAAATGGTTTTCAAAAACGAATTAGGGATTTACATAGCGAAGATAATGTAGTTTATGGTGTAGGTGACGAAGGGATTTTTATTCGTAGTATGAATGGTGGAGAGAACTGGACAATTCAGCGTTTTCCAACAAAAGCAACAAGTTGGAATGTATGTAGCAATGTACAAGGAACTGTTGTTGCTCATGGAGAAAAAACGCTGTATCTTTCTAATAATTTCGGTTCGACATGGGAGACTATTCATCCGTTTCTTGAGTATGGCAGTGCAGCACCGTCTATTCGATCATTATTTTTATATAAACATTACTTATTTATTGGTACGAAAATACATGCTAAGTATGGTGGTGTTTGGCTCTTTGATTTGAAGACACGTAAATTAAAGAGGATTAAAATTACAATGAATCAAATGATCTCTGCGTTGACTTTACACAATTCTTATTTAGTAGCGGCAAGTGGATCGTGCAAGGGAGTTAGCGGGAATATTTCTTATTGTAAAATAGATGACAGTATTGCGAGTGAAAAAATATATTGGCATACATGTCAAAGTGAGCAGAAAGCAAGTAGTTATTTAGACTTAAGTGTAGACCAACATGTCTTATATACAACTTCAACGCAAAATAAGGCGGGTATTAGTAGTGTGTGCCGTGTACTTCTTGACGAAGGTATTGTTACAGTATGTGATTCAGTTAAAGGGCACGGATGGCGCATTGTTAATCAAAAAGATGGTTATGTAGTAGCTGGATCAGGTGAATTAAAAGCAATGCAGTGGGAACAAAAAATAATTTAAGAAAAAACTTTACTTTTATTATATTGATATGATATAGTATGTTTAAACCATTTTACTTTTAATAATATAGAGATTTAAATGAGCTGTAACTTCCGAGGAGGATAGCAATGTTAAATCTCCTCAGGGGTTGCAGTTTTTTAATATCTGGCTTATTATTGTAAGGTGGTTGAAAATGAATATGTACATATAGGTACATTGTAGGAGGATTTTTTTCATGCAAAACGGTAAAGTAAAATGGTTTAACTCAGAAAAAGGTTTCGGTTTCATCGAAGTTGAAGGCGGAGAAGACGTATTCGTTCATTTCTCAGCTATCCAAGGCGAAGGCTTCAAAACTTTAGAAGAAGGTCAAGAAGTTACTTTCGAAGTAGAACAAGGTAACCGTGGACCTCAAGCTACTAACGTAAACAAGAAGTAATTTTTGAAAAAAGAAGGGCTCGCCCTTCTTTTTTTTTGCATTTTTATAGATATCCTCCTACTTACATATCATAACAAGACTGAATTTTCATTTATTTATTCGTAGTATTTTTGTATAAAGTACATGAATAAATAAATACTGAAAATAAAGTGTTTGTGTGAAAAGGAATTTAGAAAGAGGTAAATAAATTGAAAAACGCTACACATTTCATTGTGTTTGACATTGAGAGGAATTTCAGACCGTATAAATCAGAAGATCCGTCAGAAATAGTTGATATCGGAGCTGTAAAAATAGAAATAGGTACAATGAAGATAATTGAAGAATTTTCGGAGTTAGTAAAACCAAGTGCACGATTAACTCGTCATACAACAAAATTAACCGGTATTACGAAGAAAGATTTAATGGATGTAGAAAAATTCCCTCAAATTATAGAGAAATTTATTCAGTTTATCGGAGAAGATTCTATATTTGTTTCATGGGGAAAAGAAGATTATCGCTTTCTATCTCATGATTGTACATTACATGGTGTTGAATGCCCCATTATAGAAAAAGAAAGTAGAATTGATTTGCAAAAATTTGTTTTCCAAGCATATGAGGAATTGTTTGAACATACGCCAAGTTTACAATTTGCGGTAGAACAGCTCGCTTTAACGTGGGAAGGGAAACAGCACCGTGCTTTAGCAGATGCCGAAAATACAGCAAATATACTTCTTAAAGTGTATAGCGAGAGAGATATTAATAAGCGATACAAAAGACATGGTGAACTTGAACTTGTAAAGAACGGGAAACTAACGGAAAAAGCGAAAAAAAAGATGCGAAAATGGGTGTTTAAAGAACTAAAGAAAAATACAGAACGCCCTTTTGAATGGAGTACATTTGAAAGTAGTGACACGTGGGAAAGTATAACGGAAAGATATTATATAAGTGAAAATACAGTAGAACTTCTGAAAAAACATTTTCGTACGGCAGTGAGAAAAGCGGAACGACAGATTAGGTATTTGGCTGAGATGGAGGAGAATGTAGAGGTTAAATGATATTCTCCTCTATTTCTAGCTACATAAATTAAAATTCATCGTATTAAATAGCGATTAATTTGTTGCTGTAATTGAGCAGTCATTATTGCTTTGAAATTTAGGGCGTTAGTCAGAATGTTAATCTGTTGAGGAGTAGTTAATTTTTCAAATCCTTTTGCATGTGCAAAGAAATGTTGTAGGAATTTTTTCTTCTCTTCAGTTAACCTTTTATGATTTCCTATTGGAAGACCTGCGCATTTATATAAAAATTGTTTAGTATTACTTTTTAACTTTAAATCACTAATCCAATTCATAGTTTTTTCAGTGGTATGGCTGTTTATGTAGTTTTTTGGAACGGTTACTTTATAATTGTAATCCCGTAAATCATTTTTAGTAAAACCTGTCTGCTTTAAAATTTGTAATAGAGGGAAATGATTTTCCTCAAGTTTATTTAAAATAAATTGTCTATTGGTTTTATTAGAATCGCCTTTGTTATGAAGTCTACGAAGTATTTTGAGGTATTGTGAAGGTTTTTCTGTAAAATCTTCAATAATACAGGGGATTTGTTTTATATGTGGATTATTAGTTATGAAATTGTAACAATCGTATTTTCCAACTAAAATGTATTCATCTTTTAGAGGATGCTTTTCGACTGGTAAGAGTAAATCAAATATATCAAGATATTCAATAGTACTGTTCATTTTTTTAGAATAAGACTTTGTAATGTGTGGATTATACAATAGATTTATTTTTTCAATAGGAATCATGCTAATTTCAGTTAAAGAATGAGGACTATGGTAAATGATCATATGTATTTACCTCCTTAAATCAAATATATAGCGTTAGAAAGTTGTCTTATGATAGCAATAGGAAAATACGTGATTAATGTGAAAGATCCTACCTCTTTTATAGAGGTAGGATCTTTTGCAGTTGTTCTATTCAATTCCTTCTGGACTATAGCTATACTGCTGCTTATTCTCAATCCGCTCAATCACATCCTGCAGCTCATCTGGCTTCAGAAACTCAATCGGAGAGAAGCCCTTCTCAAATGTAAGTGTATCAGCCTCAATCATTAATACGTATCGATCATTTACCTTTGCAATATGTATTTGATCCCCGAAATCAGCAAGCAAAGCCTTCACAGAGATATGATCTGCTTTTAGTTTTAATTCCACTTCAGGAGCATGCTCGACGATTTGGGCAGTTGCTTCCATTACTTCTTCGGTTGAAAATTGTTCCATAATTTCGCGTTTCGGACTGGCAGCCCATACTTCCATCGCTTGGTCGAATTGTTCGCGTTCTTCCGTACCTTCTTCAAATACATCTTCAATTTGGTCGTATACCATGTCCATTACTTGTGTTTTCATAATTTCAGGCATAGAGCGTTCATATTCGACGAATTTTAAGAAGTCTTCAAAGTAGCGGGCATGTGATGCTTGGTGTATTTTTAGTTCGCCTACTTCAACCATACCTTCTTCAGGCATGTATGGGTATTGGATAGATTTCATATTCTTTGTTGTGATGGCCATTTCAACGTTACGAATCAGTGTTGATTCATCAGAAATAGAAGCAACCTTTGGTTCGAAGTCGCATTTCATTACGAATACAAATGGATCATCAAAGTATTTGCGTAGTTTTGCCTGAGCAATTAAAAATACACCACCGCGTACAGCGCTTGTGTCAAGATATGTATAAACGAGAGGTTCGCTCATATCTTTAAAGTTGTCCTTTGTTTCTGCAAAGCGAATACGATTAAAAAGGTTGTAATGAGGGTTTGAATCAAGTTCGTGCCCTTCCTCTACAATAAAGCGACCAATTTTTGTTGGGGCTTGTTCTGTTTTTGCATGACGTTCTACTTTTCGCTTCGATATTTTTAATAACTCACCATTCAAAAATTCTTTTAAGGAGCTATCTTCATATTCTTCAGCGTCTAAAGTTTGAAAATGTTTGTAGCGTTTATCAACTGCTTCACCTTTTCCTTCTACTTGTACAACATAAAAGGAAAGATAATTTATTTCAAAATCCATATTTATCACCTTGTTTCATTTCATTAACTCTTATCAGTATAGAGATGGAAAAAACTTTCGTCAATTTATATAAGGAAGGGGGAGCCCCTTCCTTATATAATTTTTATTTTCTCGATTAAAATCCGTCTTCTAATGCTGCGAATGGAATGTTTAGTCTGTTTTCTACTGTACGTAAACGTTGGTTTAAGCGGTTTAGTCTACGTGTATGGCGCTCAACTGTATTTTCTAGTTGACGTACTCTTTGTTCAAGCTCATTTACGCGTCTTTCTAATTGACGATTTCCAGTGCCAGGAAAAGAGATTGGAAGTTGGAATTGTCTATTTTGGTCATATGGATTCGTTTGCTCTGCTTGATCTATATAAGATTGATATTGTGCTTGTAAGTCATACTGTGGTTGTTGGTACGCATATTGATTATATGGATCATATGGATTGTAGGGATACATAATAACATCCTCCATTTCTTTAAAATAGGTTGAATTCACCATAATGTATGTGCAAAAGCGGAGCGGTGGCACGGCAAATACCTATTTATGTTGACGGGATTTTTCTTTATCCCGCATTAACGGGCAGTAAGACCCCACTGATTAAAGTTTCACTTTATAAAAAATAGCTTGAGGGTTTTTGATTTGTATTTCTTTTGCTTGATGGTATATACTGGATAAAAGAGAGAGTTTACATAAAAGTTACAATTCTATCAAACTCAAACTTTTATGTAAATATGTATAGACATTTATAAAAGAAAAGAGTAATTTATATAGAGTGAAAAATAACTTGTAACATTTTATAAACATATTGTAAAATGATTGTAACAAAACATACATAAAAATGAAATAAATACATAATAGTGATGTTGGGGAAAGGGAGAGAGTATATTGTTCCGTAAAGTAAAGGGTATATTAGTTGGGGTGTTATGTGTAGCTGTAGTGAGTGGTTGTGGTGCAAAAGTAAGTGATGTTGCATTGGTAAGTGATATTGGTGGGCACACTGTAGAGGCTAAAGCAGAAGTGCAAGATACTATTAGTTTAGTTGATGGTCGAACTGGTACTGAAGTGAAAAAATTAGATTTATCTGGTTTAGGCTATTTTGAAGATGAAGCGAAATTTAAAAAGTCTGTAACAAAGGTTGTTGGTGAGGTTGGAAAAAGCGTCGACAAAAAAATGGTTCCTTCACGTATAGCACCTGATGGAAGTTGGCAAGAAGGAAAACCTTCTTATGAATTAATGGAAAAAGAATTAGTAGATAAATTGTTAAACGTTGGTATGTGGGATGCTACGTATCAGTTGCCGATTGTGGAGAAAAAACCAGTCGCAACATTAAGTGATGCGCAAGGAAATGGTACGGTAATTGGTAGATATGAAACGAACTTAGGTGGTTCAACAGGTGGCCGTATTGAGAATATTCGTTTGTCAGCAGCGAGCATAAATGGAGTTGTGTTAGCAAAAGGAGACCGTTTCTCTTTTAATTCATTAATCGGTGATACGACACCAGATAAAGGATATCAATTAGGGAAAGAAATAGTTGATGGTAAATTAGTAGATGGATATGGCGGTGGTGTTTGTCAAACATCTTCAACTTTATACAATGCAGCAGATCAAGCTGGCCTGAAAATGGTGGAGAGAACTACACATTCTAAAACGGTAGGTTATGTTCCACAAGGAAGAGATGCTACAATTGCATATCCATATTTAGATTTAGTATTTGAAAATACGAATGATGCACCTGTGAAGCTTTATATGGGCATTCAGGGTGGAAAGCTAGTTGCTGAAGTACATAAAATGAGATAAGTATAATACCTTTATAAAAAAGCCATTATTTCTAAGTTTGATAGAATTAATGGCTTTTTTGTGCAATCAATATTACACCTCAAGATATAATGAACAGGAGGAAATTTAATAGGAGTAAGACAGTCTAAAAAAAGCATTAAATTTAATTCATAGTTTTCTTATTGACATTATTAGTAATGGGGTGTATTCTTCATAATAACAACTAAATAAATGGAAAAATTTATTGGTTTTCTTATCAAGAGAGATGGAGGGACTGGCCCGATGAAATCTCAGCAACAGGCTGTATCAAAGTACTGTGCTAACTCCAGCGAACGCAATAGGCGTTTGAAAGATGAGGAGAAATGGATTCACATTTAACTCTTCTTATATGCGTAAGAAGAGTTTTTTGTTTAGAGAGGGGGGATAGAGTGAAGTTTGATGTAACGTATTTTTTAGAAAGTTTTCCGCAATTATTTAAATATGTATACATAACTTTAGGGATTACTGTAGTTTCAATGATTATTTCCTTCGTTATAGGGATCGGCTTGGCGATCATAACGAAAAATAAAACGAAATATTTATATTCAATTGCAAGAGTGTATATCTCTTTCTTTAGAGGAACCCCGTTATTAGTTCAATTGTTTGTTTTATATTTCGGATTACCACAAATCTTTCCGACATTTACAGTGCTTACAGCTATGCAAGCAACTTTAATTGGCCTAAGTTTAAATAATGCTGCTTATTTATCAGAGATTATTCGAGGTTCATTAAATGCTGTGGAATCAGGGCAAATGGATGCCTGTTTATCAGTTGGAATGACAAAGGCGCAAGCGATGCGACAAATTATTTTTCCGCAAGCTATTCGTGTCGCAGTACCGTCACTTGGAAATAATTTTGTTGGATTGTTAAAAGAATCTTCGTTATCTTTTGCACTTGGGGTGGCTGAAATTTTAGCACAAGCGAAAATGCTAGCGGCACAATCATATCGTTATATGGAAAGTTATTTAGCGGTAGCGATAGTATATTGGATTATTACAATCGTAATTAGCTGGGGACAGAAAAAGTTAGAAAAGAAACTTGATGCACCATATTTGTAACAGAAATGAGGTGATATATATGATTGAGATAAGAGATTTGTATAAGTCTTACAAACATAATGAAGTACTAAAAGGGATTTCACTTACTGTAAATAAGGGAGAAGTAGTAGTCATTATTGGACCTTCTGGTTCGGGTAAATCGACATTATTAAGGTGTTTAAACTTATTAGAACAACCGAATGATGGCAGTATTAGAATTGAAGATTTAGAGATTCATGCGAAGAGACTTTATAAAAAAGAAATAATACAATTGCGTCAAAAAACGGCAATGGTTTTTCAAAATTATAATTTATTTAAAAATAAAACAGCATTGCAAAATATTACAACGGCATTAACGGTTGTACAGAAAAAAAGTGAAGAAGAGGCAAAGGGAATATCGAGAAAAATATTAAAACAAGTAGGCTTAGCTGATAAAGAAGATTTTTATCCAACAATGTTATCAGGAGGGCAACAGCAAAGGATAGGGATTGCTAGGGCAATGGCTTTAAATCCCGCAGTATTATTGTTTGATGAACCGACTTCCGCACTTGATCCAGAATTGGTGAATGAGGTATTGCAAGTTATTAAAGACTTGGCAAGACAGCACATAACGATGGTTGTTGTTACACATGAAATGAATTTTGCAAAAGAGGTGGCGGATCGCGTTATATTTATGGCTGATGGCATTATTGTAGAGCAGGGAACACCAGAAGAAATTTTCCGAAACCCACAAAATGAACGTACGAAAAAGTTTTTACGACAATTGAATGCTTCAGAAGAAGGCAATCATTTCGTTATTTAGGAGGAAGAATTGTGAGGAAATCATCATTATTACTAACATTAGCATTAACAGTATCAGTTGGAGTTTTATCAGCTTGTGGTTCAAATACAGCAAGCGAAACAACAAATGAAAAAGTAGTAAAAGTTGGGACATCTGCAGGTCGTAGTCCATTTATTTTTAAAGAGGGTGAGAAAGTAAAAGGCTTTGATGCTGAAATTATTGAAGCGGCTGCTAAAAAGGCTGGGTATAAAGTAGAATGGAATGTTTCTGATTTTGAGGGGTTATTTGGTTTATTAGATTCAGGACGAATTGATACAATTGCAAATGAACTATCAGTTTCTCCGGAAAGAAAAAAGAAATATGATTTTTCAATTCCGTACGTGTATTCTGGTTCTGTATTCGCGGTGAAGAAAGATAATCATACCATTAAATCGCTAGAAGATTTAAAAGGTAAGACTGTAGGTGTCGGGCTTGGTACAGCTGGAGAGCAAGAATTAAAAGCATTAAATAAAAATAATGCTTTTACAATTAAAACGTTCTCAGAGGATCCGACAGCGGAATTGAATGAAGTAGGACTTGGACGCGTCGATGCCTATTATAATGATAAAGTTCAAGTAGAAACAACTATAACAAAGGCGAAATTGGACAACGTCAAAATAGGATTTGGTCCACTTGAATGGGGAGAGATTGCATTTCCATTTGCAAAAAAGAGTGAAAAGTTAGAAGATATAAATAAGGCGTTGAAAGAATTAGAAAAAGATGGCACATTAAGTGATATATCGAAAAAATGGCTAAAAGTTGATGCTACGAAAAAACAAAATTAAGGTGTATTCGTTGAATGGAGTTATCGCCTATCAACTGATATAAAAAATTAAAGGAAACTAGAGAGGAAGTTATTCATGGTACAAATTCATCCGAAAACACGTATTGGTCATGTTGAATTTAAAGTGAAAGATTTAGAGCGTCAAATTGCTTTTTATGAAAATGTTGTAGGCTTAGAGGTAATTAAGCAAGAGGGAAATAAAGCATATTTATCTGGAAAAGGTGGAAAGAACGCGTTACTTGTTCTTGAAAAGTTAGAGGACGGGGTACTGCAAGAACCGCGTACGACTGGTATATATCATGTAGCCTTTTTAGTTCCGACTCGTGAAGCTTTTGCTTCTGCGCTATTTGGGGTTCTTCGTAATAAGAATGTAATTGACAGCCCGGCTGAGCAAGAAGGGCGTTATACATATTCAAATGAAATTTTACCAATTTCAAGGTTTAATAGTGCAAGTGATCATACATATAGCGAAGCTTTTTATTTGCAAGATTTAGAGGGGAATGGTATTGAAATTTATGCAGACCGTCCGCGCGATCAATGGGGAGAAGGGCCAGGAGGAAGTACACCACTTGATTTAAAAGAATTGGCAACACTCGTTGATTATGAGTTTGCTGGTTTGCCTGCTAATACTGTCGTTGGGCACGTACATTTACGAATAGCTGATGTAGAGAAATCACATGAATTTTATGTGGAAACAGTAGGTTTTGAAGTACAACAGCGTGAAGAGGATTGCTTATTTATTTCAGCAGGGGGATATCATCACCATATTGGTGCAAATACGTGGAACGGAGTAAACAATCCACACCCACCAGTACATGCAACTGGACTAAAGGTATATGCGATTGTACTACCGCATAAAGAAGCGTTAGATGAAGTGAAAGAAAGATTAATAGAAAAACAACATGAAATAAATGAAACTACAAATGGGTTTGCGGTGGTAGATCCAAGTGGTATTACAGTGCAGTTTGAAATAGAAACAGTGTAAAAGAAGCGAGAAAGTGTATAATCACTTTCTCGCTTCTTTATGATCATTCATAGCTCAATCCAATATCTTCTTACTACAATCCCATCTTCCTCAGTGAAATCATCATCACGAAGCCCGCCGTTATGTAAAATCGTTTTTTCAGAAGCGGTATTCACTGCGTCGCAAACGACAAGTACTTTCGTGATGTTTAATTCCTTCGTTTTTTCTAATGATAATGCTAGTAATTTCGTAGCATAACCTTTTCTTCTTTCAGAAGGGCGAATGCCATAACCAATATGACCGCCAGCGTTAAATAGATGTTCAGTTAAACGATGACGTATATTAACAGCTCCGACAATTCTATTATTATCTGTAACGAGCCAATATGTAGAATCTGGTACCCAAGTTTCAGGGATATTTATTCCGTTATGCGCATCGAGAAGTTCTTGAACCATAGCTGGGAAGTTGGCAGGATTTTTTGTGATAACCCACGGGATCATTGTTTCACCGCTATCTTTCCATTCGTTATAGAAATCTAAGTATTCTTCTTGTAAATCAGTAGTAGGTGTAAGTAACGAGACGTTCATTGTTAGTAAGCTCCTTTATTTATGTAGTTTTTATAAAAAAATTATGACACAAAATGAAAGCGTTTTCTGAAGTTTCTCAACCTAATCTCATGTAATCCACCTTTGGTTTTTTAGAAAATTAGTGAAGGTTTAAAATTAGGAGTTATTTATTTTATGTTAATATTTAAAATTAACATAAAACGGTCGGAGTATTAAGTGTATTTTAGTGGTATTCTTTCATGTTGATAAATGGATGTTTGTGATAATTTTTGTTTTATCTATCTATAATGAATGAAAGGGGGAAGTGCCCGTGAGTGTAGATTTTGATTTTATTATACGAATCGGTGTTGCTGGCTTGTTAGGAGCAATGATTGGTATTGAAAGAGAAATTCGATCGAAAGAAGCTGGATTAAAGACTCATTTCCTCGTAGCGGTAGGAAGTGCGTTAATAATGGTTGTTTCGAAATATGCCTTTTCAGATATTGTGTTTGAAGAGCATATGTCTCTAGACCCAAGTCGTATTGCAGCACAAGTCGTTAGTGGAGTTGGCTTTTTAGGTGCAGGCACAATTATTATTCAAAAGCAGGCGGTGAAAGGATTAACGACAGCGGCTGGTTTATGGGCCACAGCAGGAATTGGATTAGCAATTGGGGCTGGCATGTATGTAGTAGGGATTGGAGCGACGATTCTCGTTTTAATTGGTTTAGAAATTGTAAGTCGTATTTTTAAAGTGCAATTTTTATTTCCACAAAATATAACAGTGCAAATGTTTGTAAATAAACATGAAGCAGTACAACAAATATTAGAAACACTACAAGTGAAAGGTATTCCAATACTTTCATATGAAGTAGAAGCTTCACAGCAAGGTACAGAAACTGTTTATAAGGTAGGGATGCAACTGAAAAATATATCGTCAGAAGAAAAGAATGAGTTTATTCAGTATATGCAAACATTACCGGAAGTTACGTTTATAAAGTTAAAATCATAGTGTTGAAAACGAGGATAGATGTAGCAGGAATTTTGCTATTATCTATCTTTTTTTGATATAAAATGCACGGAAAGTCAAGCGTTAATTTTACATGGAATGGATACATGTGTGAACGTTACCTTATTTTTTCTCAATACAGGACAAAAAGTGAAAATAGTAAAATAATGGAGCGGGACACTAAAAATGTAAGGTAGGGGAGAGTATGAAAGGCTATTCAAAAAAAATGTTAGTAGGGGTAAGTTTTGCTAGTTTAATGTTAGGGAGTTTTCAAGGGGTAAGTTTGGCAGAAGATACTAAGGGAGAGCAAGTTTCTTATCGAAATGTGCTCAAAATGGAGCCAGTAGGTGTACAACTACCAGTACAAGAATTAGCTCATTCATCGAAAGTGCTCGAAAGCAAGTCTTTTGAGAAAAGGCTACAATTTGCCGATTTATCACAAAGACCGCCTGAGGTAAAAAAGGAAAGTAAGCAATTAGCTGTAGCGAAAACTTATACAATTGCTGAATTAAATCAATTAAGCAATCAGCAGTTAGTAGATTTACTTGTAACAATTGATTGGGAGCAGATTACGGGGCTATTTCAGTTTAATACAGACAGTCTAGCATTCTATCAAAATGATAGTAGAATGCAGGCGATTATTGATAAATTGAAGCAGCAAGGACAAGCCTATACGAAGGATGATTCAAAAGGGATTGAGACATTAGTAGAGGTATTACGTTCAGGATTTTATTTAGGATTTTATAATTCGGAACTTAGTAAATTAAATGAACGAAGTTATCATGATAAATGCTTACCTGCATTAAAAGCGATGGCTAACAATTCAAATTTCAAGCTGGGTACATTAGAGCAAAATAGAGTGGTATCATCATACGGAAAGTTAATAGGAAACGCTTCGAGTGATGTGGAAACGATAACATCAGCTGCAAAAATTTTTAAACAATATAATGATAATTTTTCTACATTAGTAGATAATCTTTCAGCTGGAAATGCTATTTACGATATTATGCAAGGTGTTGACTACGACATTCAATCGTATTTGTACGATACGAGGAAAGCACCGAAAGATACAGTATGGTATCAGAAAATAGATAGTTATATTAATGAATTAAGTCGTTTTGCATTAATAGGAACGATTACAGCAAAAAACGGTTGGCTTATTAATAATGGCATTTATTATACAGGTAGACTCGGTACGTTCCATAGTACAGGAACGAAAGGGTTACAAGTTGTAACAGATGCGATGAAAATTTATCCGTATTTAGGGGAGCAATATTTCGTAGCTGCTGAGCAAATCGCAACGAATTATGGCGGAAAAGATGCAAATGGTAAAGTGGTGAATTTAGATCAAATAAGAGAAGATGGAAAGAAAAAATATTTGCCAAAAACGTATACGTTTGATGATGGGGCAATTGTTTTAAAAGCTGGAGATAAAGTGACAGAAGAAAAAGTAAAACGTTTATATTGGGCGGCAAAAGAAGTCAAGGCACAATTCCATCGTACGGTTGAAAGTGATCAACCTTTAGAAAAAGGAAATCCTGATGATGTACTAACGATGGTTATTTATAATAGCCCAGCAGAATATCAATTTAATCGTCAATTGTACGGTTATGAAACGAATAACGGTGGTCTTTATATAGAAGGAACAGGTACGTTCTTTACTTATGAGCGTACGCCAGAAGAAAGTATTTATAGTTTAGAAGAATTATTCAGACACGAGTTCACGCATTATTTACAAGGTAGATATGAAGTACCAGGGTTATGGGGACAAGGGAAAATATATGAAAATGAAAGATTATCTTGGTTTGAAGAAGGGAATGCTGAATTTTTTGCAGGGGCAACGAGAACGGATAATGTTGTACCGAGAAAGAGTATTATAGGAGGATTATCTTCAAACCCAGCGGAGCGTTATACGGCAGAGCGAACGTTAAATGCAAAGTATGGAACGTGGGATTTCTATAATTATTCCTTTGCTTTACAATCTTATATGTACAATAAGAGATATGATATGTTCGATAAAATACATGATCTTATTAGGAAAAATGATGTAACAGCATATGATGCATATCGCTCTACATTAAGTAAAGATGTGAATTTAAATAAAGAATATCAAGACTATATGCAAATGCTAGTTGATAATCGTGAGAAATATAATGTGCCATTAGTATCAGACGATTATTTAGCGAATCATGCATCAAAGCCAGTTTCAGATATTGCGGCAGAAATCACAGCGGAAGCAAAATTGAAAAATGTATCAGTAAAGAAAAATAAATCACAGTTCTTTAATACATTCACACTACAAGGAACATATACAGGAACCGCAGCAAAAGGAGAATATGAAGATTGGAAAACAATTACACAAAACGTTAATGATACGTTAAAACGTTTAAGTGCAAAGGAATGGACAGGCTATAAAACAGTAACAGCATACTTCGTAAATTATCGCGTGAATGCATCAGGACAATTTGAATATGATGTTGTGTTCCACGGTATTAATACAGAAGAAGGTGCAGAGAATAAAGCACCAGTTGCAGTTATAAACGGTCCGTATAGTGGAAATGTAAATGAAGCAATTTCATTTAAAAGCGACGGATCAAAAGATGAAGACGGGAAAATTACTTCGTATAAATGGGAGTTTGGTGATGGAGCAGTAAGTAATGAGCAAAATCCAACTCACGTATATACAAAAGAAGGAACGTATACAACGAAATTAACGGTAACAGACGATAAAGGAGCAACTAATACTGCTATAGCGACTGTAACTGTTCAAAAGAAAGAAGATAACAGTGTAGAAAAAGAACCGAATAACTCATTCCAAACAGCAAACAAACTGCAGTTAAATCAAGTCTTACGTGCTAGTTTAGGAGATGGCGATACAAGTGATTTCTTTGAAATTAATGTGGAGACTGCTAAAAACCTTCAAATTAACGTAACGAATGAAAATAATATCGGAATGAACTGGGTACTTTATTCTGAAGCAGATTTAAATAATTATGTTACGTATGCTCAGCAACAAGGGAATAAACTAGTAGGTAGTTACTACACGTATCCAGGGAAGTATTATTTACATGTGTATCAGTATAGTGGTGGAACAGGGAATTATACGGTGGAAGTAAAGTAGTAAAAAGGGAGTTGTCTTTTTCAATGAATGGCATAAGGTCTGTACTTTAATGGAAAAACAATTGTAGGAAATGTCTATAATGATAATAACAAATTAAGTGCCGAGAGATGTTATATTTACATTAAACAAATCTAATCAGTAAATGAGATAAAGTCGATGAACTATTCTTTCATCACGATGTAAGAATAGTTATAAATATTAAGTGCGTTTAATGTAATTAAACTAAAGGATTAGAGTGTATCTGTAACAATAGATAAGCTCTGATCCTTATTGTTTTTAATTAACGCACATAAATTTAAGATAATTAATAAGTAAGTTAGCTAGCAGGATTCTTAAAATGTGCTTATGTAATTAACTAAACAGAAAATTTTTATCACATTAGCAAGGGATACTAATAGAAAAGCGTGTCCCTTTACCCAATTCACTCTCTATCTCTATATCTCCGTTTAATTCTCTAATAATACTATAAGCAATCATAGTACCAAGCCCAGTTCCTTTTTCTGTTGTTGAATAGAATGGCAAAGCAATTCGTTTTATTTGTTGAGATGACATCCCAATTCCTGAATCAATAATATCAATTATGATATTTCCTTTTACTTTTTGTATATTTATTTGTAATAATCCACCATTTTTCATAGCCTCAATTCCGTTTTGGATGATGTTGTTTAGACAGAGTTTGAATTTTTCGGGGTCCCCATTTATATAAAAGGAATCTGTACTATTTTGTTTGATTTCAACTTTGTATGATAGAGCGAGTGGTGAAATAGTATCTTTCACCTGATTTAAAATGTGATTAATATCTATTTTCTCTTTTAGGGTGTTCTGTGGTTTGGTTAAAGATAAATAGTTATTAATAGTAGATTGTATTTGCTGCATTTCAATTAACATGATTTCTAAGTATTGATCCTGAGATAGCTTAGAGGCATGTTTTTCATTTAATAATTGAGTGAATCCATGTACCGTGGTTAGTGGATTGTGGATTTCGTGTGCAATTGACGCTGCTAGTTCGCTAGCTATATAAAATTTTTCAGCCCGTTGTAGCTTTTCTTTCATTTTATATTTCTCGATCATTCCCTCTATTAAATAAACTGATAATAATACTGTGAAAATATTAATGATTATGTAATTTAATAAAAATTCTATGAGAGTAGAGTCTATTTTCCCTCCTGTATGTATTTGAGTTACAATACCGCAAATAGAAAGGGAAGTTGTACATACTAAAATAAGGAATAAGCTTAATAATACTTTTTTTTCTTTAACATACATAGGTAATAAGTAACGAAAGAGCATTGTTATACCAAAAATAATAGTGAAGATAATAAATGATGGAAGAACGCCATTTCCGCCTAAGTAAAACCGATAAGAAAGATATAAAATTCCTATAAAAACAATGTTTTTTGTATTTCCATATAGAAAAACTAATATTATAGGAATAAAACGTAAATCATAAATAAATCCCACATGTAAATGAAAAGGAAAAGTCATACAAAAAATAATAGCAATGGAGGAAAGGATAGAAAATAACATATTATTACATGTTATTTTTTCTTTAAACTCTAGCCAGAATACGTGATAGCTAAGGATACAAATTATTATAATAAAGGTATTTAATAAAAGAGTAGAAATTCCCATAGTTTTGCATCTCCAATAGTTTGTAAGTAGAATTATGTATGAGTTGGACAAAGATGTTTAGTATTAGTAGACTTTTTATCTAAAAAGGAAGGGTACTTGAAAAGTGCTGTTATATTACTCGTATTAAAATCGATAAGGAAAATAGGAAAAAATAATAGATAAAAAATCTATTTAAATTTATGTGCATATGAAATTATAAAATAACTTTTGTATAGGTAAAATTTAGATTGAGTTACTGATAAAATAAGGTTTTTAAGTATGAATATTCTGTGAAAATGATATGCGTGGTGACTCCTGTTTGTAGCCTTCGTTATATTAACATGGAATATATCAAATTACAAAGTGAAATTTTAGAAAAATTTTATTAGTACATTTTATCTGAAATAGAAATGCTATTTATGTGAGTATTTTAGTACTTACTCGTATAAAACTTTGTTAGAAAAAGAATTTAAAATTTACATGTTTTTTATGAAGCGTAATATTGTAACTTTATCTATGTGGGTTTCTCAATAACTATTAAGGTGAAGAGTTAAGATATATAGGTTTATAGATATGAATTATTACATAAAAACGCACTTGGAAAAGGATGTATGATGGTAATAGAATACAAACATCAAGGGGGAACTTAAAATGAAGTTAAATAAACTAGTGCTTAGTTGTGGAGTAGTTTCAGCATTAACACTTGGTGTGTTAGGGAATAATACTTATGCTGAAGAAGTACACAAAACGAATGATCCAATTCATGTAGTTGAACATGTTTCTGCAGACTTATTATTAACCCAAACAATGGATTATAGTGGCGAGGCTGAAACTTCTTTCGTATATGATGGGAGTACTGACTTAAGCTTTTCTATGAAAAATAATGGTCAAAATACAATGGGATATAGTGTAAAAGGTCCAAATACAGAGCTAATTGTTGGTGGTTATATAAAACCTGGAGAACAACAAATTAATGTTACAAATGTACGGAATGCTTTATCTCCATTACCGAATGGAACATATAAAATTTATGTTTCAAATGATGATGGTTCTAAGGGGCAATTCCAAGTTTCAGTAAGATCTATGAATTAAATTTAAAACGCTTTGTTTTTAAGTTAATTTAATCTTTACTTATTGGAAAGAAGCTAAAGTGAATTGTGAATTACCGATAAAAATGAAAACGAGCACCTTATCTAATTGTGAGAGGGTGTTCGTTTTTTGCTATTAAACAGAAAACAATTACTTCCAACCACCTATAAATATATTTTGATATTTTCATTGCTAATCTACTAGTTTGTGTCAACGAGAGAATGTCTACTATAAAAGATATTAAAATAAAGGTGATGTAACATTCAGCTAAATTATATGGGGAAATAGAAAAACCACTCTTATATGAGTGGTTTTTAGTAATTATTTTTAGGTTATACATTTAAAATTAGGCTAAGTTATAGAAATAATAAACATTTAATCCCGCATCAACTGCCAGTAAACGCCCGATTGGTTCAACTAATAATCAGTGGGGATGAACAAAACCCCCACTGATTAAAGTTTCACTTTATCCGTTGTTATTATTTTGGTTCTGGATAATGATTGTAGTATGAGATTCTAATAAATTCTTGGTAGACATTTGTTAATTTTGCATCTCTAAGAGCATCGTTGAATTTTTGCATACGTACACTCCCTTGAGCGTAGCCTCCACCTGGATTATAAGGGTTTCTTGCTTCAAAGTCATCCAAAAATACTTTTAATTTTTTATAGTCTTGAGATTGATAGAAAGCCACGGCCTCTTCAGGAGTGACATCAAAGTAAGAGGATGACGTTGAGTTATAAGAAGCTGCTTGAGCAGTAGGTGCCTCTAGCATAGTTGCAGCTCCACCGAACATAGTAAGCGCCATAGAAGATACAATAATTTTTTTAAACATAATAAAACCTCCATGTAGAATATTGGATTAATAGTAATCCTGTAATCATTATAGTTACACTGAAAATGATTATCAAATGCAATATTGCATAATGTATCCCGCTATTTTGGGGCAGTAAGACTCCCGCCCAAAAATTCAATGAAAGCAAAGAAGTTAGATGGGAATCGGGAGGATTAAAGTTTCAGTTTATTCTTTGAACGAGAAGTCACCTTTATATTTAATTGGAGGAGTGCAATAGATTAGAAGAGGTGTATAAGTTACTCAGGTTAACAAGAAAATGAAGAGGATATTTTTAATAGGGGAAAGCTTAATAACTGGAGTAAAGGAATTGCTATTTATATATTTAACATACATATTTGTATTTTAAATTGTAGGCGTGTTTTAGGATTTGTATATAGTAAATTCGTTAAAAAACTTGATAAATAATAAAATGTGTAAATTTTTTGACTATTTTATTAAAATTATTTAATATTTGTAATTTATTGTTTTATAATGATAAATGGGTCGATCGTGAATGTTTTAGATATTGCGATATATACTCGGATTAATTTATTCTAGGGAGGTTACAAAATTGGGTAAGAGAGTCATTATAAGAGTTTTTACATTATTATCAGTACTGGCATTATTCCTTAATGTATTTTTACCTAGGGCTAGTGCAGAGGTTATGACGCATGAGAAATATTCAATGGACTGGAGTTATAGTAATAGTCTAGGTAAGTACATTCGCACTGAAATGATTAAAAATTCAAGTGGTCAAATTGCTTATTGCTTAACTCTTGGATTAAAATCACCAAATGGTGAAGATCTTCCTGAAATGGGGAAAACAGATAATGTAGTATATAGAGTCTTATTAAATGGTTTCCCGCAAAAAAGTGCTGAACAGCTGGGAGTAGCTAATAAAAATGAAGCGCATTATGCAACGCAACTTGCGGTTTGGAATGCATTAGGTCAACTCGATGTAAATGAATTAAAACATGAGAATAAAAATGTTGAAAAAGCAGCTAAGGCTATTATTAGTAATGCTAATAATAGTGAAGAGACTCAAGATGTTTTTATGAATGTCATTCCTGCTGAAAAGCAAAAAGCAGAATTAAAGGGCGAATTCTTCGAAACAAATCTATATTCAGTACAAACAAATGCTAAGAGTGGTTCTTATAAGGTAGTAGCGAAAAATGCACCTAATGGAGTTAGAATTGTAAGTGAAAATGGAGAAGTGAAAGATCAGCTCTCAGTTGGAGAAAAATTTCGTATCCAAATTCCTAAGAATACAAAAACGGGTGAATTTAATTTAAGTGTTGCTGCTAATTTAACTAAAGTTCAAGCAATTGCTTACCGTGGTACGGATACTATTCAGAATGCTACAGTACTATTAGAGAGAAATGAAGAAAAGCTTAGTAGTGATCTTGCAGTAAATTGGGAAGCAGCTGGTTCTTTAAAAATTAAAAAGGTTGGAGAAAATGGAGAAGTTTTAGCTGGTGCAGTATTTGAGGTCTTTAATGTAAATAATGAATCAGTCGGAAAAATCACGACTGGTGCTGATGGTATGGCAGAATTAAACAACTTACCAATTGGTACTTACACATTAAAAGAAATTAAAGCACCAACAGGCTATGTTTCAGATGATAAACCACAAACTATTGAAGTTAAGACAGGAGAAACAGGAGCTGTCCAAATAGTAAATAACAAAGTAAAAGGTAACATCGAAATTAAAAAGCTCAGTGATTCAGGAAAGGTTTTACCAAATGTTGAATTCACAGTCTTTACTGAAGATGGAAAAGAAGTGCAAAAAGTAGTAACAAAAGAAAATGGAATTGCAAACGTTGAAGGTCTTACGTATGGTAAGTATTATTTCTTAGAGACAAAAACACCTAATGGATATATTGGAAATAAAACAAAGTATCCTTTTGAAATTAAAGAGCACAATAAAACACTTACTTTTACAGTGGAAAATACCGAAGTGAAAGGTAGTGTAAAATTACTAAAAGTAGATAATGAAGATATTAGTAAAAAACTAGAAGGTGCAGCATTCGAGCTAAAAGATGCAAGTGGAAAAGTAGTTGGGGAATATAAGACAGATAAAAATGGTGAGATTAACGTCAAAGATTTAGCGTATGGTAAATATTCATTTGTAGAAAAGGCTTCTCCACATGGTTACGTTCTTGTTAAAGAACCAATTATGTTCGAAATAAAGGAACATGGGAAGATTATTGAGTTATTGGCAGTTAATCATCTTATCAAAGGTGATCTAGAAATTACAAAGGTAGATGTAGCTGATGGAAATAACAAGCTTCCAAATGCAGAATTTACGATTTATAACGAAGCAGGAAAAGAAGTAGTAAAAGGAAAAACAGACGATAAAGGAATCGCTAAATTTGAAAAATTACCATTTGGAAAATACACATATAAAGAAACTGTTGCGCCAAAAGGTTATGTATTAAATGAAGAAACGTTCTCTTTTGAAATTAAAGAGAATGGTCAAATCATTAAACACATTGTCAAAGATGAAAAGATTCCTTCAATAAAAACAACAGCTACTGATAAAACAGATGGTACAAAAGAAATGCACACGTCTAAGTCTGTAACAATCCAAGATAAAGTGGAATACAAAGACCTACAAGTAGGTAAAGAATACACTTTAAAAGGTAAATTAATGAATAAAGAGACTAATAAACCATTAGTTGTAAATGGTAAAGAAGTAACAGCTGAAACGAAGTTTACACCAAAAGAAGCAAATGGCTCTATTACATTAGACTTCACATTTGATGCAACTGGTTTAGAAGAAAAAGAGGTAGTAGTATTCGAAGAGTTATTGAAAGAAGGAAAAACTGTTACAACACATGCTGATATCAATGATAAAGGTCAAACAGTTAAGTTCGTTAAGCCATCAGTAAAAACGACAGCAACAAACAAAGCTGATGGTGGAAAAGAGATTCATTCAAAGGATTCTATCACTATCCAAGACAAAGTGGAGTATACTAACTTAGTTGTAGGTAAAGAGTACACTGTAAAAGGTAAACTAATGAACAAAGCTATTAACAAACCATTATTAATTGATGGAAAAGAAGTAACAGCTGAAACGAAGTTTACTGCAAAAGAAAAGAACGGTTTTGTAACATTAGACTTTACTTTTGTTGGTGCTGAACAGCAAGGAAGAGAAGTAGTCGTGTTTGAAGACTTATTACATGAAGGGCAAGTAATTACAACACATGCTGACATTAACGATATAGGTCAAACAGTTCGATTTGTAGAACCTTCTATTAAAACGACAGCAACAAACAAAGCTGATGGTTCTAAAGAGTTAGACGCTTCTAAATCTGTAACAATCCAAGATACAGTGGAATACAAAGACTTAATCGTGGGTAAAGAGTATGTTGTAAAAGGTAAACTGATGGATAAAGCAACAAACAAGCCATTATTAGTTGATGGTAAAGAAGTAACAGTAGAATCTAAGTTTATTGCTAAAGAGAAGAATGGTTCTATCACACTAGATTTCACATTTAATGCTTCTGCATTACAAGGTAAAGAAGTAGTCGTGTTTGAAGAACTGTATCAAGATAATATATTAGTAGCTATTCACGCTGAAATTGAAGATAAGGGACAAACAGTGAAATTTAAAGAGGTAAAGCCGGAACAACCTAAACCAGAACAGCCAAATTCAGATAAAAATACTCCAACACCAGAGCAGCCTAACGAGCAAGTAAAAGAACAACCACAACCTAAGCAAGAAATTCAATCTAAAATTGGATGGTTACCGCAAACAGGTACTAATCTTACAAGTTGGATCTCTATGGCTGCAGGCGCATTACTGTTAATTGTTGGTGGAGTGATTTTCTTAAAACGTAAAAATGCATAGAAATTAAAAAATAAGCACATCTGTTTTTATAACAAGATGTGCTTATTTTTATCATTTTAGCCAAGAAGACTCCTATATTCAAGCGTGAATGGCATTTAAAATAGCAAATTTATTTGTAGTAAATAATACATAATTTTGTTTTACTGTTTTAATTAAAATACGGTCTGTTGTCCCATAAGCTGTTCCAATACGTATGACATCTACTTCTTCAACACCAGCATAGGTAGCATCTTCGGTAATCTCAATCACATCACGTAATGGAATTGTAATCTCCGCCAATTGCCATGAAATAATTAACTCTTCATTTGTTTTTTTTACATTAATGCCTAGCATTATACCAAGACCCTTCAATAATAATACGCTACACTTCTAATCTTATTATATAAATTTTTAGATTTTTTATCTATATGTAGGAATAGAATTTATTTATATTTGTGAGCATCTTAATGATGTCAAACAAATAGAAGGATATACAGTCTTTCTATTAAGAAATATGGTAAGAACAAAAGTTCACTTCAAATTAATATGAATTTGATATGGTTGAGATATTATGAACGAGAAATAGTAAGAGTTGCAGGAAGGAAATGAATAATGAGACTTAAATTAGTAGGAATTTTCATTTGTGTAATTATGATGTTAGGTATCTTTATAATTTACACCAATCAATCTATTGGTAAAGAACCAGATAAGACGAACTATGAATCTCGTGAAAACTCCATAAATAAAGAGAAAGATAGTAGAGGAAAAGGGCAATCAAAATACAATGAAAGTTCTTTTGCTAGTATACAGGCTGTAGTTAATAAGGAATATGGATTACCCGAAGACTATAAACCAGAGGATTTAGTTGTACCAAATGTACCATTCTCATTTAGTGGAACGGTAGAAAAGAGCCACCTCCGTAAAGAGGCGGCAGAAGCACTGGAAAAGTTATTTGATTTAGCAAAGCAGGAGGGGATTCAGTTAAATGCTGTTTCGGGATTTCGTTCCTATGACTATCAACAACGATTGTATACAAACAATGTGAAAAGAAAAGGACAAGAGCATACGGATCGCTTCTCGGCAAAACCAGGACATAGCGAACATCAAACAGGGTTAACAATGGACGTTTCTTCTAAAAGTGCGAACAATGAACTAGAGTTATCCTTTGCTAATACGAAGGAAGGAAAATGGCTGAAAGAAAACGCGCATCGCGCAGGGTTTATCATTCGTTATCCTAAGGGAAAGGAAAGTATTACAGGTTATGCATATGAACCTTGGCATATTCGCTATGTAGGAGATATTGCTGAAAATATATATAAACAAAAGCAGACTTTAGAAGAATACATGAATCTATGAAAATAGAATTGAAGAATTAAACTGGCTATCAATAGACGTGAGATTGTAAAAGGCAGGGGATATAAATTAAGGTGTTTTTTAATTTTTTTGGTGAAGAGGGAAGGTATTCCTCTTCTTTTTTCAGTCCTTGTAAAATTTGAGGATGTCTTAAGGGAGTGAAAAGATGGATTGTGTGAGTGTATTAATAAAGGCTACTTTAGGTGGCTTCTAGAGATTTTTTTTGAGGAAATACTAGTATTCATTGCAGCAATCGCCTATATTATAGGAGCATTCACGTTGGGATATAACAGAGAATTATAGAGTAAAGTAGGATTCAAAAGCATTGTTGAAAATGCGGTGGTTATAAGTTATTTTCCTATTAAAATAATTAGTCTTTGTTCAAAATTTAAGATTGTTATTTTATTATATCTAGTAACTATTTATAATATTTAATAATTACTTGGTTTACTATTAAGGTGGTTATCTTACAAAATTGTAAGGTTATTTTAATTGACACTCGTATGTATAAGTAACTATACTGGTTACACGATGTTGGTGAGTATATTTAATAATCTCTATCTATAAGTGTATGTCCGAGGATTATTTTTAGAGTAATAGTTCGATTTAAAATTCATTATCCGTTATATAGTAATATAAACGAATTAATCTATTCTTTATTCAAGGTCGTATTATTTAAAGATTAATTATAAATGATATATTTACCAAATTGTAATAACTTGATAGAGGTGTTCATTTTGAAATACAAATTAATTGCTACAGGAATTCTTGCTGGAAGTTTATTATCCTACTCATCTAATACATTTGCAAATACTCATAAGTTCCCAGATGTTCCTGCATGGGCGGACAAATCCGTTAATTATTTAGTTGATAAACAGGTATTGAATGGCTATCCAGACGGAACTTTCGGTTCAAATGACTCATTAGACAGAGCTTCAGCTACAAAAATTATGACAAAAGTTTTAGATATACAAATTGACTCTAATGCAAAACCATCATTTACAGATTCACAAAACCACTGGGCTACTCCGTATATTGCTGCTGCTGAAAAAGCTGGTATTGTTAAAGGTGAGGGTAATGGAATCTTCAATCCATCCGGAAAAGTAACTCGCGCTGCTATGGCTACGATGCTAGTAAATGCATATAAACTACAAAGCACACCAAATCATAACGAGCAGGTTAAATTTGAAGATTTAAAAGGCCATTGGGGAGAAAAATATGCCAATATTTTAATCGGTTTGAAAATTTCTAATGGTACTGAGAACGGTTGGCAACCAAATAGATTTATAACACGTGCTGAAGCTGCTCAACTTACTGCAAAAACAGATATGATGCAACATCGTCCAAAAAACCCATTAGAAAGCAAAATAATCATTATTGATCCTGGACATGGTGGCGAAGATCCTGGGAAATCCACAAAGGGATTACCTGAAAGTAAGATTGTACTAGACACTTCTTTACGTCTACAACAATTACTTGAAAAGCATACACCATTTACAGTTTTATTAACTCGTCAATCTGATAATAGACCAGGACATGATCAAAAAAGTTCTTTACAGGAACGTGTTAAATTTGCTAAGAAAAATCAGGGTGATATCTTTATAAGCGTACATGCAAATGCTTTTAATGGTAATGCAAAAGGGACAGAAACATATTACTATAAATCTTCTAAATCCGAAAAAACAAATCCTCATGTGGAAGAAAGTCGTGTTTTAGCGGAAAAAATTCAAACACGTTTAGTAGAGGCACTTCAAACACGAGATAGAGGAGTTAAACATGGAGACCTTCATGTTATAAGAGAAAATGACATGCCAGCTGTGTTGACGGAACTGGCGTTTATAGATAATGGTATTGATTACAGTAAATTATCTACGGAAAATGGCAGACAAATTGCAGCAGAAGCCATTTATGAAGGAATTTTAGATTATTATGAATGGAAAGGAAATAATGTATCTGAATATAGGCTGTAATAAGTAATTGAAAATATAGTAATTCTCGAAATGAAGAATTCTATAATTTTTTTGCAGTTTTTTAAACAACAATTTTAAATTTGTATTTAAAATTGTTGTTTAAATCGTTATTTTATGTTTTAATAATGTTGATAATAGTTATCAATAATAGTGAGAGGAAGATTAGTGAAACATGTGTTTTTAGTTAGTGTCATAAAAGTTAATGAATTTCTATATTGTATGGCTATGAATCTATCTCTATTTTTGTGAACTAGAAATAATATATTTATATCTTTTAAATGTTTAAGAAGGAGTGGCTGTCTGTATGAAAAAAGCAAAAGAAATAGCTAAATGCGTTGCGGTAGCGTCCGTTATTATGTCTGGATCATTTGGTTTACAAGCAACATCTGCATTTGCAGATTCTAAAGGAACTGTAGAAAATCTTCAAAATGGTGGGAAGGTCTATAATAGTTTTAAAACTACTTATGACATGAAGCAGAATATCAAAAATTCAGTAAAAGTTTCTTTTATTGAGGATCCTTACGCAGATAAAAAGATTGCAATTGTTACCACTGATGGTAGTAATATAGATGCTAAATATACAATTAATAGCGGATACTATAACGCAGGTTTAAAATGGCCATCAGCCTATCATACTGAAGCAGAAATAACAAGTGGTGATAGTGCTCAATTCCATAAAGCTGCCCCAGTTAATACAATGACTTCAGCAAAGGTCACTTCTGAGGTAGGGTATACACTTGGTGGAAGTGTTAAAGTAGGAGTAAATGATAAAGGGCCAAATGCCGATGCAAGTATCACAGGTAGCTTTGCTTGGAAAGAAAGTGTATCTTATGATCAAGTAGATTATAAAACGGTATTAGAGACTCACACAGATAAAAAATTAAATTGGAAAGTAGGATTCCAATCATTTAATTTCCCAGAATGGGGAATTTATAATCGTGATTCATTCAATACTTTCTATGGTAATCAACTATTTATGAAATCACGTAGTTATAATGAAGGAACGAATAATTTTGTTTCAAAAGATACAGTACCAGCTTTAACAGGCTATGGTTTTTCTCCAAACGTAGTAGCGGTTATTACTGCTGATAAAACAGAAACTACATCAGATTTAAAAATAACAAATCGTAGAGTTTCAGATCAGTACAATATCGAATGGGTAAGTTCAAAATGGTGGGGAACAAATAATAAAGATACATATAATGAATTCTTTACGAACCACTATAAATTAGACTGGAAAAACCATCAAGTTACTCTTGATAACCAAAAAGCCCTTGAAGAACAAATGAATAGTATCAACAGCGTGAATGATAAACTTAACAAAGGAAAAGGAAAATTATCTCTTTCAATGAATGGAAATCAACTCAAAGCTACGTCTAGCAATGCTGGTTATGGTATCAGTTACGAAGATAAAAATTGGGGTATCTTTGTAAATGGTGAAAAGGTCTATACTTTTAATGAAAAATCAACTGTAGGCAATATATCTAATGATATTAACAAATTAAACATTAAAGGACCTTATATCGAGATTAAACAGATTTAGTCAGAAAATGATGGACGATTGATGGATAATTATCTCATCAAGATACGAGTATACTAGTTTATCCCGCATTAACGGGCAGCCCGATTGGTTCACCTAATAATCAGTGGGGGATGAACAAAACCCCCACTGATTAAAGTTTCACTTTATTTTAAATCTGTATAATGTAACGAAAGGACCAAAGTTTATCTATAAAATAAATAAACTTTGGTCCTTATTATGTTTTTATTCGCGCACGAAATTAAGATGAAATTAGATGTTTTTTGTCTATTCTTTTACTCAATTAGAAAAGAGCGTAAAGTAGTTGAAAGCTATTGATGCTACGCAAGGGGATATTGTTTAAAGTAATCAGAACTTCATCGGTTGTTAAGTTACCACTTTAAATATATAATTAAATTTCATTAAAAAGATACTCTATTCAAAGTCCTTATTGGGTTTTTGAAGTGAAATATATACTATTTGAGGTGTGTGAAATGGGGAAATCTCGAGAGCAGACGATGGAAAATATCTTAAAGGCTGCTAAGAAAAAATTTGGAGAGCGTGGCTACGAAGGTACGAGCATACAAGAAATTGCAAAAGAAGCGAAAGTGAATGTTGCTATGGCCTCTTACTATTTTAATGGGAAAGAAAACCTATATTATGAGGTGTTTAAGAAATATGGTCTTGCTAATGAGCTACCCAATTTTCTTGAGAAGAATCAATTTGATCCTATCAATGCCCTTAGAGAATATTTAACGGTTTTTACTACACATATAAAAGAGAACCCTGAAATTGGATCATTGGCATATGAGGAGATTATTAAGGAAAGTGCACGATTAGAAAAGATTAAACCGTATTTCATAGGTAATTTTGAACAGTTAAAAGAAATATTACAGGAGGGTGAAAAGCAAGGAGTTTTTCATTTCTTCTCCATAAATCATACGATACATTGGATCACTTCTATTGTTTTATTTCCAAAGTTTAAAAAGTTTATTGATTCTTTAGGGCCAAATGAAACGAATGATACAAATCATGAATGGATGCCAGAAGACTTAGTGGACAGAATTGTTACTGCATTAACAGATAAACCTAACGTGTAAATTATTCAGTGTATATGAATTCTATTATTACTATTTAAAGCCTAATTTCTCAATGTATTGTAGAGAAATTAGGCTTTTTTCAACACGTCATTAAAGTATTTATAATTCAATGACTCAATTTGCTGATTATATTTTCAAGTATTCGTTTTGAGCTACATAGATATAGTTTTTGTTGCAACTGTTTGTTGAAATGCTTTATCATGCTCAACAATAACCATTGTGGGATTAAATTGTTGAATAAGCTCTTCGATTTGCATACGGGAATAGATATCTATAAAATTTAGTGGTTCATCCCATATATATATATGAGCTTTTTCACATAAGCTTTTAGCGATAAGCAGTTTTTTCTTTTGTCCACCAGAATAATGAGATATATCTTTCTCAAATTGAATTCGGTCAAAGTCCATCTTACGTAGGATGGATTTAAATAAGGTCTCATCAATCTTGTGCTGTTCAATAAAGTCTGATAGCGATCCCCTTAAATGAGAAGTATCTTGTTGGACATAGGAAATGATGAGTCCTGTACCTAAAATAACTAAGCCTGTATGCTGTATCGGATGTCCTAGAATTAGTTTTAGGATACTACTTTTTCCGCTCCCATTCGTTCCATCAAGTACAATTCGGTCACCTTGTTCAACTATGAAGCTAATCGAATCATTCACAATTTGGTCATCGTACTTAACGGACACATCAACCAAAGTAATCAATTCATTTGATTTAAATTGTAATTGTTCCAATTTTAAGGACTCAGTTTTCTCCACATTTTTTAGTAATTTTGACTTTTCTTCAATAGCTTTTTGTTGTCTTGATTCAAGGTTTTTTGCTCTTTTCATCATCTTGGCTGCTTTATGACCTACAAACCCCTTATCCAACTTAGAGCCTGAATTCCTCGTTCCATTTTTTGAAGCTTCCACATCATGAGACCAACTTGCTGAACGCTTGGAAGACTGTTTTAATCTCCCTATGTCTTTTTGTAGACGCTCATTTGTAGCCTCTTCGTGCTCTTGCTGTCTATCAAAATTTAACTTCCAAGAAGAATAGTTACCACTCTGAACTTCAATATTTGCTCTATTTATAGATAGGATATGGTCAACGCACCCATCTAAAAAGATTCTGTCATGTGAAATTAAAATAAATCCTTTTTTCTTCCTTAGATAATCAGAGACTATCTTTCGTGCATCAGTATCTAAATGATTTGTTGGTTCATCAATTAATAGGAATTGGCCCTCATTTAAAAACAGTGCAGCAAGCAACACCTTTGTTTGTTCCCCATTTGATAATGTTTTAAATGGTCTGTATATGACCTCAGCATCAACATTTAAATAGGATATCTCACGCAGAAATTCCCAATCTTCTGCTTGGGGACAAATTTCTTCAAGGATTTCATGAGTGAATTTGTTCTTATCTGCAACAGAGTAGGGGAAGTAATTGAATTCTACCGAAGCAAGGATTTTCCCACCATACTCATAATTCCCTAACAATAAATTAAAGAATGTCGTTTTACCTCGTCCGTTTCTACCGATAAATCCTAGCTTCCAATCCGTATCTATTTGGAAGTTTACACTTTCAAAAATATTATCAAAGCTACCTGGGTATGAAAAAGTTAAATCTTGGACTTTTATCATTGACATAATAATTCCTCCTTTATATATCGAAACGTTTCGTATAAAGTCGGAACATCCATCCATTTTTTAATTGCTCTATATAAGTTTGATGGATATTAACGACTTATATAGAGCATTACATGTGTAACAATAGTGTCTGAAGTACTCATTTTTCTCGCTCCTTTATTTGTTAGGTACATTTAACAATTAATAAGTTCCAACTAACATAAACGGGAATAAAAAAATCCCCCAATTGTAATCGGAAGGATTAGTCTTTCGTCTATACTTAATAAGTACTTATTAATCATTTGAATCATGACAAATAAAGTATGAACTGAATTTTAAAAATGGATAGACTAACCCTATATTTTGTAGTTTGAAGTTATAAAATTCAACTTAAAATATAAATTAGTTAATCATTATTCATCCATCATTCCTTTCATAATTCTATTTTTAGAGTAACATTCTTTTTAGAGAGATGCAATATCAGCTTCAGCTTCACCTAATCCTAGATTATTTATAATTCTTTGAGTAAGGAGGAAAGATGAAATTGACATCAATCTAAGTTGTAACTATAATTGTTACAGTTAGTTTCGAAAACTAATTCGAATTTCTATGTTAAAGATAGTATATTTTCATTCCTTTTTAAGTGTGACAGTTAGCAACTAACTATAATTCAATAGAGGATTAGATTTTATCTCATATTTAAAGAGTAGATAAGTTGTACAATCCAAATTTACGATGCACAAATAATTGAAAAACTACATTTTTTAACTGATCCTTTTTGGAATCCTCAGTATTGGAAATTGTAAAAATCTACAAAAAGTTAATAAGACTGTTGTATGTAGAAAAAAATCTTTTAAAAAGGTCATAATATGGATAATAGATAGCACACATTTTAATTAGTAGGAGTTGTGCCACTATCAAGACATTTCTTAATAAAAGTATAGAAAAAACTCAAGAAGGTGAGTCCATTGCGTAAACATGCATATGTGCAATTTTATGTATTGATATTGGCTTTAATAGCTTATATAAGCTTTTGCTGTATATTTTTATTTGTTCTTCCGAATCATTATTTCGTATCAGATTTTAATATCCGGCTATCATCTTTAGTTGTTGAAACTACTGTATTTATTTCATTACTGTATTCTATATTATCCAGAAAAATTAAGTTAGGAGTATTCTGGATTTGCATAATTATTGCGATAGGGTGTTTCCTGATAGGAAATTTCATATCTGCTTTTCAAGTACTTAATGTAGAATTACCAATACAAAATTTTAGTATCTCTGATGTATTTTTGTTGTTTTTCTTATTTTTCTTTCTCTTTGCGTTTTTTTATAAAATTATGATGGAATGTAACAAATGGGAGAAAGCGTATTTACTTTGTGATTTATGCATTGTTGTTACTGCTATTTTTACATTAGAGTGGTACCTATTTAATAAACCTTCTGCAAATATCTTATTCTTTTCAATTGGAGATGTTTTTCTTTCATTTATTTTTCCGATTATAGATTTATTGCTTCTATTACTTGGAGTTACACTAATCTTTCGACCTGCTATTTTCAATGCAAAAAGTAAATTGTTTATTTTTATCCTAGTATTAACTGGATTGGCTATTACGGACTACTTATATTTTTACTTACAAGATGATTTGTCAGATCGTTCAGTTATATTATTAAGGTGTTTGTATAGAGTTTTCCTATTATTTATCGCTATTGCTGCTACAATTCCAAAGAATACTTCTTCTAAAAGAAATTATTTTATTGTCAATCCAACATTTGGAGAGAAACTTCTTGTCATATTTCCTTATCTTGCAGTTGCAGTCTTAATTGGCTTTACTTTGAAAGAACAAACTTCTTCAGCTACATTGATTACGGGAAATTGTATTGCTTTTGTATTTGTACTGATTCGTCATACAATTGTACGAATGCAAAACAAGGATTTAACCGAGGCCTTAAAAGTGTTTAATAATCAATTAGAACGAACAGTAATTCAAAGAACACGGGATTTAATAAACAAATCTAATGATTTGGTAAAAAATCAAGAGAGATTTAAGTCTTTATATGAGTATCATCCAGATCCTATTTTAACGATTGATTCAAATGGTATCGTATTAAATATAAACCAGGCTGGAAGTATGTTATTAGGAAAAGAAAGTGCTGCATTAATAGGGAAAGAGTGCTTCTCTATTTTTTTAGATGAAGATAAATCTGAATTGGAATCGGCTATAAAGAAAGGGAAACGATGTAGTTCATCTTCGTTACAGTTACGTGTGAAAAATAACAATGAGAAGGATATCCTCTTTTGGTATGTCACTATAGTTCCTATTATGATAGAAGGACAAACCTTTGGGAGTTATGTAATGGTAAAAGACATAACGAGGATGAAACAACAACAGGATGAGATAAATTATCTTGCATTCCATGATACGGTGACGGAGATTGGAAATCGTATATTCTTCCAACAAGAATTAGATAGATCCATTAAGCGTGCACAAAAAACACAGGATAAGTTCGGGCTCCTGTATATTGATTTAAATCGCTTTAAGACCATTAATGATACATTGGGTCATTCGATTGGTGACAGAGTTTTAAAAGAAGTTGCCAAACGTTTTAGGACATGTCTGTCACCGACTATTCCTCTAGCAAGAATAGGTGGAGATGAGTTTGCAATCATTGTCCATAACCAAACGGAGCAACAGCTATTGGATTTGTGTAAAACTCTATTTCGTATAACTGAAGAACCATTTGTAGTAAATCAGCATAGTTTTTACTTATCTCTTAGTATAGGAATAGCAGTGTATCCATTTGGAGGAATAAATACTACTACACTTTTACAACACGCTGATATCGCTATGTATAGCGCAAAGGAAAAAGGTAACAATGCTGTTTGTATGTATGACGAGACATTATCACAAAAAGTAACTCGTCGATTACGATTAGAACAGGATTTACCAAATGCAATTGAAAATAATGAGTTGTTTTTATTGTATCAACCACAAATTGATAGTAAGGCAGGTAAGGTTATTGGTGCAGAGGCTTTAATACGCTGGCAACATCCAGAGCTTGGGCTGATTTCTCCTTTTGAGTTTATACCTATCGCAGAAGAAACGGCGCAGATTATTTCAATTGGGAAGTGGACGTTACAGAAAGCGTGTCGACAACTGAAAGAATGGTATTCTGCGGGCTATTCAAATCTAAAGATGGGGATAAATTTATCAGCTATAGAGTTTGAACAGAAAGATTTTGTTCAAACAATGATATCTACCATAGAAGAGATAGGAGTACCTGCTAATTCAATTGATTTGGAATTAACAGAGCGAATAGCAATGGTAGATGAAAAAGAAACCTTATCGAAGTTAAAAGTATTAAAATCATATGGTGTACATTTATCAATTGACGATTTTGGTACAGGTTATTCTTCACTAGCGTATTTGCCTCTTTATCCAATTGATACTTTGAAAATTCCAAAAGAATTTGTTAATAGGATCGGAACTTTTACTGATGGAGATGAAATTATACAAACCATTATTTCACTTGCTCATACTTTAAACATGAAAGTGATAGCAGAAGGGGTAGAAACGAAAGAACAATTAACAGTGTTGCAACGTAATGCATGTTATCTAATTCAAGGCTATTACTACAGTAAACCTGTAAATGAAGATGAATTTATCGATTTTTTAAGTACAATGCAAAATGAATAAGTGAAAAATCAGTATCTGTATAAAGTAAAGTGAAAAGACGTTCTATCCATATGGATTTGAACGTCTTTCTTATGTTTATTTTCAGTAGTTATGCAGCAAGGTTTCAGCCTTTGAAAGTAAAATAAGTATCTATATTCCTGGTATTTTGGGCTAATGGGATATGAGGTGAAAATTGCTTCTTGTGAAAACGCATTAGGGACAGCTTGTATATTCTTAAAGCAATTTGAAAAAGGATTAGCAGTTTGTATGGGATTAGGAAATGAAGAGTATGTATATCATTTCAATATTTTACGTTCTCTTAATGAAGATGAAGCAATTAAACTCTTAGAAGAAGTGAAAAAAGTATTTCTTACTTCGAAAAGCAAGGTTTAGGGGATTTCGTAGAAGAATATGCAGATCTAAAAAAGGAAGAAATTATACAATAATCACATGCTATCATTTTTAATAGCTAATTAACAAAGGGACTCCAATTATGGAGTCCCTTTGTTAATGGGGTAATGCTCTGGTTTATCTAATTATAACAATATTTGTAAAAAGTGTAAAGGGGTCCTAGTTTGGAGGGAGAATTATTTAATCTTTTTTATTTAATAAAAGGGATAATATTTAGTTATCTGCGCTTCTTAATTATGTTTTCTATCACAATTTGAAGTGAATTTCATTTAATCTTATTTATTTTATAGGAATTATAAGGTATACTAAAAATAGGTGCAAAATGTACCATTTGAAAAAGAGTGAATTGCAAAAAGGAATCCGTAAAGGATTCCTTTTTTGTTTCTTTGAAAATGAAGCAATGTTCTAATTATCTCTTTCATTTTTATGAATGCGCTGCGATCTTATAAACTAAAAAGGAATTTTTGGGGAATTGCCATATTCCTGTAACAAAACAAAGGTATGTTATGTGTGTTAAATATAAAGAGAAAGAAGGAAAAGTTGTGAAAAAAATTTTGCCAATTGTTGCGTTATTAGGCATGATGAGTTTTGGAGTACAGGAAATGAATGTAAGAGCTGATACATACCACAAGGGCGATTCAAAAATTAGTTTTTGGGATTCGAAAAGAAAGGGTACTAATTTCATGAATAGTACGTCATTACCTGAAAACTATAAAAGTGCAAAAGAAGCTAATATTGAATATGTACGTTTAGCACCTGATAAATGGGCAAAAGATAAAGGTTTTCTATTTGAGGATAAACCAGATACTTATGGAAAGGATTTTCTGATAGGTAATGCAGATAACTATCAGGGATTAGTAAAGGAGGATTTAGAAAAATTAAAGGCGGATTTAGATGCCGCACAATCACAAGGAATGAAAGTTGTTCTTACAATGTTATCCTTACCTGGTGATCGATGGCGCCAATTTAATAATAACAAGAATGACGACAGAATATGGGAAGAAGAGAAGTATCAAGAACAAGCAAGTCAATTTTGGAAGGATCTTGCTCTGGAATTAAAAGATCACCCTGCGGTGGTTGGTTATAATATTATAAATGAACCACATCCAGAAACAGCTAAAAATAATAGATATAATGATTTTTGGACGGAAGATTATGAGAAATGGTATTCAAAAGTGAAGGGAACGACAGCCGATTTAAACAGATTGTATCAAAAAGTGATCAATTCCATTCGTGAAGTAGACCAGGAAACGCCGATTATTTTAGATTCAGGTTTATATGCTACTCCATGGGCCTTTAAATATTTAAAACCAGTAAATGATAAAAAAACACTATATGCATTTCATATGTATGAACCATATGAATTAACGAGTCAAGGTGAAAAACAAAACAAGGAGTATCAATATCCAGGATTAGTAAAAGTAGGAGATTTAGAGAAACCTGTAATGTGGAATAAGCAGGGATTAGAGAAATTTTTGAAGCCAATCCAACAATGGTCTAAGAAAAATCATGTATCATCTAATCGAATTATTGCAGAGGAGTTTGGAATTAACCGTACTGTTCCAGGAGCTACCCAATACATGCAAGATCTTATTTCTATCTTCAACCAAAAAGGTTGGCATAAATCATTCTATGCATTCCGTGAAGACACATGGACAGGGATGAATTATGAATTGGGAACCGGAAAAATAAAATGGGATGAAGAGGGTAAACCGATGCCTCAAGATAATTCACTCTGGGAAGTAATAAAAAACGATTTACAAGCACATAAATAGTTTAGAATATTTGTCCTAAGGACTAAAAGTAAGCATCTAATTCAAATGGAATTAGATGCTTTTTTTTCAAAAAAGGTGGAGACTTAAACAAATGTGGTTGCAATTGTATTAACCTTTAAAGTAAAAAAGTTTTATGAATTTTTCGTGAGATTTCAATCCTTATATGCTGAAAATTATTTACTTATTTCTCCAATTGGGTATATTTCTCCAATCGGATGGAAGTTTAGAATACAGAATCAAAACATAATAAGCTGTTATCGATGAGTTTATCGTAAAGTTGTTATTTAATGTGTCATCAAATAACATTTATATACAATAATAAATAAAGAAAAGGAGATATTTATGAAAAAATATAGAGTAATAGACACAACTTAAATAGTATGAATAGTTTAGAGTGTAAAAACATGAAGAAGAAAATAAAAAAATTCTTAAAAGTATTAAGGAAAAATGAGGAGATAATATGGGGAATAATTCAAAACACAAAACTAGAAAAATACTTGCAGCTACTGCTACAGTAACTATGCTTGCGACTGGAATGATGTCTTCATCAGATGTCTTTGCAGAGAAAAAGGAGCAGCAAAAAAAATTATCGACATCACTGCAAAGTGAAAAGTCAGTTAAATCAGAAAATAGAACATTTACAGTCCCAGGAAAAGGGGATGTTGAGGTATTAAAACAACAGGAAAGAAAAAGTATGGCATTTAGTCCGTATGAACCAACTGGTTTATATGCAAAGCCAAATGAACAAATAACGATTAATGTAGAAGGTAATCAAGATATTCAGGTATATATTGGAACGTATTCGTATGATGCTTCTTGGAGAGAAGATTCTAAGATAAAATCATTTACATTAAAACCTGGTATAAACACAATCCAATCTCCAAATGGGGGGATGATTTATTTTTATAATAAACAACAAGGAGATAGCATTCGAACAACAATTACAACAGGTGGAACGACTACGCCTTTCTTTGAACTAGGAAAGCATACGAAACAAGATTTAATAAACATGCTGGACCAGTATCCTAATGCACATGCAGTGGAGTTAAAAGGAGAACGTGTATTAATTACGGCCAGCCCTGCACGTGTTAAGAAATATTTGTTGGGTTCTAATACAGATCCTGTACAACTCTTAAAAAAGATGGATGAAGCTACTCGAATTCAAGACAAAGTAGCTGGATTATCTGAAGAACAAGTAGATAAACATTATGTTCATTACGTAGAAGAAAATCATTCTCCTGATTATTATATGTATGCAACTTCTTATCGAACAGCATATGTAGGAGATGCAATCCAATACGTGTTAGATATTAATAAATTTATAACAGATGGCTGGGGCCCTTGGCATGAGGCAGGACATTTGAGACAACAATCGCCCTGGAAGTTTTATAATATGACAGAAGTACAAAATAATATATACAGCCTTTCTGTAGAAAAAGCATTTAATCAACCATCCAACTTAGAGAAAAGTGGAATTTATCCAAAAGCATTTCAATATCTAGAGCAAGTGAATAAAAATTATGATGAAATTAGCGATGTTTTTGTAAAGCTTGTTATGCTTTGGCAACTACAGTTAGCGTATGGAGAGGATTTCTATCCTAAATTGCATCAATTGTATAGAGACATGCCTTCAAGTGAACTTCCACAAACTGATGAAAATAAAAAACAATTATTTATGATTTCAGCATCAAAAGTAGCCAAACAAAATTTGATTCCTTTCTTTGAGAAGTGGGGATTACGTCCAAATAACGATACCATTCAAAAAGTAGCTGCATTAGGATATCCAATTTTAACAGCAGAGATTTGGAAGGGTACGGATGCTAATCCAATTAAACCAGATATGCCTAATGTAAATAATATATTAGAAGGAAACCAGTTTGCATGGTCGCTGAAAGGGATTGGAGATTTTGAATTCGCAAAAGTAAATTTAAATAAATCAACAGAAGAAATGCAAATTGATCTAAAAGCAGGTGTACCACATAACTACTTTAATAGTACATATGCAAGTATTAAAGTGCAAAACACATCAGGTAAAGTAGTATATAACAAGGAGTTTTATGGGAATAAACAGCAAAATGCTGGAACACAAAAAGTTTCAGTAAAGACCGGCGATTTTATTGAGCTTACACATTTAGAAGGCGGAGAGAGGGCAACATTAATAAATTTAGATAATAATAAACGTGAAAGTCTTGATAAAAAAGTAATGTATGAAGTTACAAAGGATGGCCTGAAAAAAGTAAATCAAATTGTTAATCCGAAACCAGATACAGAAGCTCCCACACAGCCACAAGGATTATATGCAAACAATCTTACTTCTAACAGTGTAGAGCTAAAATGGAATCCTTCTACAGATAATATAGGTGTAAAAGAATATCAGGTATTACGTGATGGACAATTGATTCAAACCGTACAAGGAACGACATTTATTGATCAAAACTTAACAGCTAATAAGGAATATAAATATGCAGTGAAGGCTGTAGATGCAGCTGGAAATACATCAATTCAAAGTGAAATTCTTCCGGTAAAAACCAAAGATCAAAATGTATCTTATGAAAAATGGGATCCAAAGAAGGCATATACAAAGGGCGATAAAGTAGAACATCAAGGGATAGTGTATGAAGCGGTTCAAAATCATCAAGGAAATGGTGACCCGAATTGGATATTTGCGTTATCTTTATGGAAACCACTTACAATCAAATAACATGTAAGAATCAGATGTGAAGATAGAACAACATAAAATTGGGGCAGTATTTTAAAGATTTACTGGATGTTGTTTGAATTTTGATAGATTTCTCTACTAAGTTATTATTCAATAATAAAAATTAGAAAAGGATGTAGATTAGTGATTAGTCAGAAAACGAAGAAAAGATTTAATAAAGTTATTATAATGACCGCAACATGTAGCATGTTTTCTATGTTTGGAACGTCTATTTGGCACACTAAAGCTGCAACACATTCAGCTGCTCCAGCAGTTTATGTGAGTCCCCAAAATATACCTGCCTCAGATATTATTAGTATAGACTGGTCACCAGTTCAGACTCCACCTTATACGTACTGGGCTGTACACAACTGGAATGCAGGTGGTGAAGCTGGAGGATATGCTGGTTTTCAACAACAAAGTGGGTTTGATGAAAATGGAAAACGTACTTTACATTTTGCCTTATGGGATCCAATTTCCTCTAAAGAAGCAATAAAGGCCGAATACTTATCTCCGAATTCGCAAGCTGGACCCTTTGGAGGAGAAGGAACAGGAATGAAGGTTCAAACAACTTATGGTTGGAAAGACTACAATTGGTACACAATGACAATGCGTTCATGGCAAGAAAATGGTCATACTAAATTTGGACAATGGATGAAAGATGTAACAAAGAATAAATGGCATCAAATTGCAATTATGGACTTTCCGGTTGCTAATGTTGCATTTAATCATGGATTAGGAATGTTTCAAGAAGACTGGGCTGATAGTGGACAGAATGTTCGAGAAGCGCGCCTAAAAAATGGTTATAGCCGAAAATTAGTTGATAAACAATGGAGTTCTTGGAATAATCAAAGTATTTCTGGAACGCATGATAATACTTATCAATATGATGGAGGATCTACTTCAGAATATGTATGGGTCAAAGCAGGAGGTAATACGCAGTCTACTATTGGGGCAGGAAAAATATTCACGCTAAATCAACCTACTCAACCTGAAATAGGAAAACTAGATTTTGATATCCAATCTATATATTATGAAAATGAAAAATTAAATGTATCTTGGAAACTAAAAGAAAATAGTACACCGCAATTTAAGGGGAAAATTGAAATTTATAACAATGAAAATATGACGGGCCAACCTATTAACGTAATTAATGATATTAAATCCTATCAAAATGTAATCAGTCAATCTATATCATTACCAACAAATGCTTATGCAAAGATTGTATTAACGGATATATTTGATCAAACTGTTGAGAAAAAGGTACAAATCAAAAATGAGTCTCCAAACATTTTTGAAGGTAATGAATTTGCATGGTCGCTGAAAGGGATTGGAGATTTTGAATTTGCGAAAGTAAATTTAAATAAATCAACAGAAGAAATGCAAATTGATCTAAAAGCAGGTGTACCACATGACTACTTTGATAGTACATATGCAAGTATTAAAGTGCAAAACACATCAGGTAAAGTGGTCTATAACAAAGAGATTTATGGAAACAAGCAGCAAAATGCTGAATCGCAAAAAGTTCCAGTCAAAGTAGGCGATTATATAGAGTTAACACATCTAGAAGGTGTACATAGAGCTACTCTTACAAATGTAGATAATAGTAAACAAGAGAGCTTTGGAAAAAAAGCCATATACGAAGTTACAAAGGAGGGTCTGAAGAAAGTAGAAAAAATGCCAGAAGCAACAATTTTAGAAGGAAACAAGTTTGCCTGGTCATTAAAAGGATATAGTGATAGAGAAATTGCAAAAGTAGATTATGATAAAACGGTAGAAGAGATGAAGGTAAAACTAGAAGCAGGTGTACCACATTCCTATTTTGCTAGTACGTATGCGAGTATTAAGGTCCAGAATTCTTCTGGTAACGTTCTGTACAATAAGGAAATCGTGGGAAATAAACAACGAAATGCCGAAAGCCAAACTGTGCCCGTCAAGGTAGGGGATTACATTGAATTTACCCATATAGAAGGAGAAGCAACAAAGGAAAAAACGCGAGCAACTTTAATTAACCTTGAAAATAACAAAAATGAAACCATTGGAAAAACAGCAAGATATCAAGTTACAAAAGAAGGCTTGAAGAAAGTAGAAAAAATGCCAGAAACAACGGTTTTAGATGGAAATCATTTTGGGTGGTCTTTAAAAGGATATAGTGATAGAGAAATCGCAAAAGTAGATTATAATAAGACAACAGAGAAAATGCAGGTGAATTTAGAAGCGGGCGTACCACATTCTTACTTTAATAATACGTATGCAAGTATTACAGTAAAGAATTCAACCGGTAGTATTTTGTACAATAAGGGAATAGTGGGAAATAGACAGCAAACTGCTGAAAGCCAAACCGTACCCGTAAAAGTGGGGGATTACATTGAGTTTACCCATATAGAAGGGGAAGCAGTAAAAGAAAAAACACGCGCTATACTTATTAATCTTGAGAATAATAAACAAGAATATATGGGCAAAAAAAGAACCTATCAAGTAACTTCAACGGGATTAAACAAAATAGAGTAACATGAAAAACATTCTAATTATTAGTTAGATGCAAATAGTCGTTCATTATGAACGGCTATTTGGCTTTTATTTAAAGAGAAGTGAAATGAAAATATTCTCTCTTTTGTATATACTCTCGTTGCTATCAACTGCTACATTCTTTTATCAGGAGAAAATAATTTAAAAAATGTGCTTGAGAATTGATACATGTTTAAGTGCTATAGATTTGAGAAAAAAGAAACAGAATAGTAAGGTATTTGTTGATAAATCAACTTTTATATTACAATATTTTACATATTTAGTATGATGTATATGAGTTCTGTATATTAAGGGAGGAATGGGAATGAAAAGGTTCATAACACGTGCAAGTGGTAGTGCAATCTCAAAAAAGTTAGTTTTAATGGTGTTGTCGATGGTTTTAATGATATTGATGATTACCCCATCGAATGATGTATCGGCAGCCAACCTATCAAAAGCAGGTTCACTAAAAGGCGTGAATTTATTTAATGGAAGTTGGACAGTTGCTATCCAGGCAGCAAATTTACAATATGTTTCCGCTGAGCCTTTTGGAAATGTAATAGCAAATCGTAATGCAGTTAATGAATGGGAGAAATTCGAATTAATTCCGACTGGGGAATTATATACGTACGCTTTAAAAGCTAAAAGTAATGGGAAGTATGTTTCGTTTGAGCCAAATGGTAGAGTAGTAGCAGATCGTACATCAATTGGGGCATGGGAAAAGTTTATCTTATATAATGGTGGAGACAATAGGATATATGTATTACAAGCATTAAGTAATGGTAGATATATATCAGCAAATGGTGGTAGAGAATTAACAGCTACTAGTTATGTAGCTGGAAGCTGGGAAAGATTTGTTATTGTATACTTCTAAACTTTGAAGTGTTATATATTTAAATGATAATGGCATGTTTAGTTTTTATAAACGCCTTAATACAATAAAGTATTAAGTATTTAATACAAGTGTATATTAACGTGTAAAAGGGCTGCAAGTAATTAGCAGTCCTTTTTACATGTTAAATAAGGACTTACTGAGGTTATAATGAAAAGAAAAAGAACCCTATAGGGTTCTTTTTCAAGGCATATTAACAGTAAGGAGAATCATGAAATGCTACTTCAAATCTTTATTAGGGGAAAGATTTTGAATAAGCTTAACATACATCTATTTTTACATAAATGTAATATATAGTAAATTGATAATGTTTATACTTACTATTACTAATATTCAATTAAGATAATTAACACTATTTGTATAGTGTTAATTAAGTCTGTATTTAGAAAACTAATAATAGTCCCCAAGTTGGTTATATATGTATAATATTATATTATACATATATTATATTTGCTAAAAGAGCTTATAGATATATCATTTTAAAAATTAATTAACATTTAAACAATTTTAACTGAAATTGGGTGTGTATTATCTAAAAGCAAATAAAATAAACAAAGACCCTGTAATTATTGTAGTAAGGTACATAGAACTAAAACCAAGATATTCTTGCGAACTCAAAAAGCCTAAATTCCTTAATTTAGGAATTTAGGCTTTGACGCTATGTCATGGATTACAATCGGAATGGAATCGGGCATATCTACTACAACAGAGTTATAATTTCTTCAGCTCACTAAATTAGAAACTGGTGTTTGATTACCGTAGTTGAATTATTTCTCTTTTAAAAGAACGGAAAGATTTTTTACGTTAGCATTTTTTACATAATAATTATTTAAGAGAAAAAATACTACTGAGTAATGCTATTAAATCCCAGTCTAATTTCTAATGGTCCCAGTATCTTTTATTTTGACGTGCGTCTTTACATTTATTTTAGCCTCTGCTAACGCTTGCAACCAATCACCTTTTACTTTTTTCCACTCTTTATATTGAAATGCTCTAGCATATAGGGATAATCCGATTGGATCAATTTTATTCTGCTGTATTTCATACAACATATTTTGTAAATTATTATTAATTTCTTTTTGAATAGCCCTTTTTAAATTATTTATATTTTTTTTATTATCATAGTGTCCCTTAATTAAATTCGCATTGGTTTTTTCTATTAAAGCTACATTAGCATATATATCGAGATTAAATACAAACTTTCCGTTTTGAAAATTAACAACTACCTTCCTTGTCGCGTTCTGTACGAAGATAGAAGTGTTTGTTTTTTTGTTCGACTTTTTAGGAGGAAGCGCAAGGTGTAGTATCATTCGCCCGCTACTTTTTTGCTTATTTATAAGATTGAAAAATTTAACATCTTTTTTAGGGATATGAGTTAAATATTTCCCTTTTCGATTTAAAAATGCAATTCCTACTGTGTCGATTTCATTCTTTGTTTTTTTGATAATTGGAACAGCTTGCGTCATTCCTTCTTCATTTTGTTCTCTCATTAATTGTTGAATTGTAGAAGAGACGGATTGGTTATTTTGAATTGACGATTCAATTACACCATTTATATAAGATGAAAGTGATGGTTTACTAGGCTTATGAATTTTAAAAATTTCTTCTGCAGGTCCATCTACAAGTACTACTTTAGCATTAATGGTAGCGTAAGGATCACGGTAAGAAGAATCAAGCTCCTGCAACCAATTTGCTTCTTGCGCTAATTTTTTCCCAATTAAAATGATTTCAGCTTTGGAAGCTGTCATAAAGCCCGTTAACTTCGTATCTATCTTACTGAATCCAGTATATACAGTTGATGCTTGTGTCCAATGTTCTATAGTACTTTTTTGCTGTTTATGATGAAAGAGTGGTATGCTTGTTCCAACTTTTATATCTCCATTAGGGGTTCTATCCAAGCCAATTAACAGGATTAATGAAACCTTCTCAAGAGGAATTCTCTGACTACAACCAATTATATATACACAACAAATTACAATCCATATCCATTTTCGAATCAAAGTTGTTTCCTCCTAGTAATCCAAGTAAAAAGAATACTGTAAGTGAAAAATAAGATTGGTAATAGAATAAAGAAAACGACATTTAAGATATCCATAAGAGAATATATAAACAAATATTGATCCACATCAGGATTTAGGAAAATAAATAGGCCAACTATAAATAACATAAAAGCAAGCAGCACCCAATTGCGGGCGTTTTTTTGAAGTGAAATGGTCACAGATTCAAAACTGAAAAATAAATACGGATATATCGTAGTGGAAAATACAATTAAATAGTAAGCGATATATATAATTTCTAATCGTTCCATGAAAGAAAAACGAACCCCTTTTAACAGATGAAATACTGGCCAGATTACGTCTTTTATCCCCTCTGGACTAAAGTATATATAAGAAAGAATAGTAACATATAGATAGAAAAACATGGTTCCAGTATTCGCTATTAGTAGTCCTTTTATGGCTTTTTGTTTTTTTTGTAAGAATGGGTATATATAATATGCAATTTCTAGCCCAGCATAAGGAGTAATGGTTTCTTTTGTTGCTTTTACAATAGGGTATAATCCTTCTTTAAATATAGGTAGTAGGTGTAAAGGATTGTAGTTAGTCTTTAGTGAAAAAAGAAGAAATAGTGGCATCCAAGTCGTGAAGAAGAAAACAAGCATAGAATAACTAGTAAGAGCCCTTAACCCACTCAGGGCTAAAATAATGAAAGGTAATAGTAATAATATGGTGATTTGATAAGCAGGAGTGGAAGGGAATATCCACACTTTTACAATATCAGTTGCCTTTAATAAAGTATTAAATCCAGCAAAAAATAGATAAAAGGCATATGCAAGAAAAAGAATTGTCCCTATCCATTTACCAAAGTATGTTTTTAAGATTTGTGAGAAATTTTTGTTAGGATTTTTTTGTAACATTAATATAATAAATACACCGATTATAGAAGTAACTATCCATCCGAGAATGATCGAAATCCAGCCATCTGTACCAGCAGTAGTAGCAAGTGGGCTTGGCATAATTAACATACCAGATGCAAGTTGTAGCGAATGAATGAAAATAATAAATTCGAATAAAGTTACTTTTGGGAACTTAAGATACCCCATGTTAACCACCTTCTTTTTTCTTTCTTTGTTTCGGCTGTCCTGTACTCGAGCGGGTGGTAATCATCGAAATAGGAAATCTTACAAAAGAATCTTTTAGCTCTTGGAGACGAAATGGTGCGATTGGCATGCCGTATGGTGAACCATAGGAAGTTAGTGAAACAAAATGAGCAAATAAGAGCATTAATCCACTAACAATACCGACAATCCCATAAAAGTAGGCCAATAACATCATTGGAAAACGGATAAGGCGTATAGAACTTGATAAATCATAATTAGAAACAATAAATGAAGCAATGGCTGTAATAGATACGATAATAACCATAACGTTACTAACAAGACCAGCTTGGACAGCTGCCTGTCCAATTACAATCCCTCCAACGATCCCAATAGTTTGTCCAATTGGTTGTGGTAAGCGAATACCAGCTTCACGTAGCATTTCTAGTGTAATTTCCATTATAAAAGCTTCCAATAAGGGGGAGAAAGGGACTTTGACTCTTGATGTTGCAATAGAAGTGTATAAGTCTATAGGAATAATTTCAAAGTGAAAAGAGACTATAGCAATATAAAATGCGGGTAAAAAAATAGCTATAATAAATCCTGCAAATCGTAATAAGCGAAAAAATGATGCGATGAGCCAATGAATATTATAGTCATCTGGGGTTTGAAAAAATCCAATCAAATTCATAGGAACAACCATTGCACCAGGAGATCTATCCATTAATACTGCTACTTTCCCATCAAGTATATGATTTGAAATGGCGTCTGGGCGCTCGCTTAAATAAGCCTGTGGAAAAGGAGTCCAATTTTGATCTTTTGTATAATTAGATAGCTCTCCAATACTTAATACCGCATCTGTTTTGATTTTACAGATTCTAGTTTCAATTTCTTGGACTACATCTGCGTTTGCTACATCACCTAAGTAAATTAAATAGACTAAAGAAGTGGCTCGTTCTCCAATCGTCAGCTTTTTGATTTTTAACTCTGTAGAAGGAATATATCGACGGATAAGACCTATATTTTTTGTGGCATTTTCAATAAATCCATCATGGGATCCTTTAATAGTAACTTCTGAAATTGGCTCTTGAATTGCTCTCTCTGCCCAGCCTTTTGTATTTATTAGAAGTGACCGCTTTTCTTTCTCCATAAACAGTACACATTGCCCCTCAAGTAATCCTTCTTTAATTTCATTCCATGTATATACTATTTTGGTATGAGTAGCAATAATATTAGAATTAAATATTTGACTGTCTTCATTTACTTCTTGTAATAATGGTGTAACAACATTGGTTTTTAATGCAACACCATCTGTAAGGCCTTCAAAATAATATAGTAAAATATTCGTGTTTGTTTTTAATTGCAAAGGATGTTCAATTAAATCTGCACTAATATCAAAGATATTATCTAGTGTATTTTTAAGTTGTTTTAAGTTACTTGTTTGGATCTTTTCAATGGTTTTATCTGTCTTAGTTTCTAAGGTCTCTTCATTTAAGGACAAAATTGACACCTCTTTAATATATAACGATTAGTTGTATTTATTATTTTTATATGATTGAATTTTATTCACTAATTTAAACTAATTGAAGATAAGAATTAATAAATTTGATGTGCTATATTATTAATTCAATAATTGAGAGCAAAAAGTAGATGTAATTTGTGTGGAAATGTAAGTATTAAGATAGAATTGAAATTTGAATGATTATAATAAAAAGAACCCTCGATAGGTTCTTTTTATTTGGTAAATATGTTGTCAACAATAGATGGCGATAAAGGTAGTAATTTAGATGTCTTTATGTTAATCAGCTAAATTTTGTAGGAAGAATTCTTTTTTCATACCTTAATACTCAATGAAAAAGGATATTTCATTTATTTGGATGTTCTAGTGTATTTGAATTTTGCGCACCAACAAATTTTGTTTAGGGACAAAATGCATTTTCTTAATTATCAGAAAAAACAGCGCAACAAAATTCCTATTCATTATTTTGGTAGGTATCAAATATTTCTTTGGCCTTATTTTCTTGATATTACCGTACGTTTATATGTTTCTAAGGGAAAGAAATACTTTCATTTTTATTACCATCTATTGTTTGATTAAGATGGTAACATGAAAGTGAAACGTTTACAACCAGAAAATAAAGAAAAAATATTAAAATACGACTTTTTTCGACAATTATTCTATGTTTATATTTAATTTTATTATAGGAAAAGGCGGAGGGAAGCGGACCTTTTCCTATAAACTGTTTTGTTGGAATTAGAAATAACTAAAAAAGTAATAATAGCTTAAAAGGAAAATGAAATTCAATGATAAAGTTATTATTGAATTTGTGAACCTCAGGTATCTTGAAAGTATGGTCAAATTTTAATCCACTTTGCGTTTCTTCCTTTTGTAACTAGCTTAATATGGCCAAACAGTTGCAAGGAATTTAAAGCCTTACTGATTGTGCTCTCTGCAATGTCTGGATAAGTGTTACGAATACTTTCCTTAGTAAAGGGTTGTTTTTGTTTAAGTATAAAATTCTGAATTCTCTCAACTTTAGTATGTTTACATATAGAATCTAGAACTGTGTTATGAAGATCTTTGTAAGCCTCTAATATAATTGTTAAAAACGTTTTTAACCAAAAGCTATTATTATGTTCCTCGCAGTACCAATTCACCGAAGATTTATAAATCGAATTGTAATAATCAGATTCATGTTTCTTAATATATTTATCCAAACATACATATTTTACAAATGTGTGTCCACTCCTAATTAACAGCAATTGCATTAACATAAATGCCAACCTGTTATTACCTTGATTGAAAGGGACTATGCAATAAAAATTTAATATAAAACGAGCTATTAATAAAAGTGAATGAAGCCCCTTACTAGTATTTAATGAGTTGTATTGATCACATAATTGCTCCATAAACTGTGGAATAAGTTCATGCGGAAGAATGCGGTAACTATTCAAGTGCATTCCATGTTCTGGAATTCCTGGAATAATAAAAGGTTTTTCACGCCATTTGGCACTGTCAGAGGTAATGTAATGTATTAGTTGAAAATGTAATTCCTGTATAGTTGCTGGATTGATTAATAAAGTACAGGAGTTTTTATGTACAAAAGAAAGTGTTTGATAATAGCAAAAAATAGCATCTTCCGAAATATTTTGAGGTACGATATCATCTAAAATAAGTTCTTTTAATCTTTTATTAGGAACTTTTATATCCTCGTAAATAGTTGTGAAATTTTTTATGTAATGTAGTGGTATAGTTTTTTCTAAGCTATTAAATATGTCCGGGTTTTGTTCCTGATAAGCAGCTAATTTTCCTTTGAATTCGCTAATTTCACTTATTAAATTTATTAACCTCCTTTTCAATTCAATATTTTTATACTTATCATCAAAAAAGTCTCTCATTTTTGTTCCCCCTGTAACCCCTTAACACGTTGTTGCATATATCTTTCCATTCTAAAGGTATGCCACGACATCATTGTAAAATAACGACATTTTCATTCTGATTTTAAATATATATCAGAATCAATATTTTTATTTAACAATTAAAACATGGAAATTATAAAGAAGAATCGTTAGGATTCAATTTTAATAGGCATAATCCTAACATCAAATGTACAAATGTACAATAAAAAAATAAAAAATATAAAACTATTGACTCTTTTGAAAGATTATTTAAAAGAATTTTAAGAAATTGTAGGTACAGAGGTGCTTTAGTTTAGCGGTAAATATTGAAGTGGTAATAAAGTTTTCATAGCTAATCAAAAAGTAGATAAACTATTAATTTGTGACAATTATGTGCCTAATCTATTATATACTTTTATGAGAATTCTAAAATTAAATCCTAAAGAGCTGAATTTTCTATATTTATCATAAAGATTAGAAGAGGCCTGTTGATGAAATGTATCATTTTATATAAAAATATGTAACGTTTAATACTCGTATTGTAAAATATTTTGACATACGTTAATTTAAATATTAGGTACAGGAACATTTAATAAAAACTCAGTACTAAAGTACCCTTTAAACGTTCCACCCTAAGAACGTTTCTCAAGCACACTGAAGTTCATCCTTTGTTTCTGTACCTTATTAGATAAAAATAACACAACAAATTATTAAAATACGATAATTAAAATTAGATTTTTAAATCATTTCTCTTTTCTTGGACATTAATAATCTCTTGATAATCTGTTTAAAGTAAGGAAATACAGGATAGAAAATGGCTATTAATAAAGAAAATATAGTTAAGCTAGATACCTTAAGTTATTTTATGAGTAATTAAGCGTTAGTTTGAATTAGTAGGAGTATTATATGTGTTTGTTAAAAGGCTTGTTTTATTTGATTTGTTACTATTAATTTATGAATTTTAACATCTAGAAGCTAGTCAATATATAGATAATATTAGTTATGTGGGTTTTAACCTCAAGTGTATATGTTTAAGGTTAAAGGATTTGTGGTGGTATAAAAGAAGTGAAAGTCTGGAAGAAACGGATATAATCGGTTTCTTCCAGACTTTTTTTGCTTTTTTTGTAATATAAAAAATTTATTTTTCCTACATGATTTAATTATCTGTTTTAATATTTGAATTTTTTGTGAAATCAAACGGAGTTTTTAGTCTTCTTTAAATACATAATGTTACAAAATAGCGTAATTGTATTTACTTTATTTTTATAGGAGATTAAAAATAATAATAAATGTACCAATTTATGAGAGATATTAATATATTAATTGGTGATTTGTTCGTTTATCCCTATATTGCTATTATATTAGCGAGAACAATATATTGGGGGGACAAGAATGAATTTGAAATTAACATCTAAATTGGAAAGATTAAGAAAAAGTAAAAAAGGAATTGGTGCTTGTGTTCTGGCTGCAGGGGTGACGGCAATTACAATGATTCCTCAAAGTGCGTATGCACATGGGTTTGTTGAAAAACCGAGTAGTCGTGCTGCTTTATGTAGTCAGAATTATGGGGCATTAAATTTAAATTGTGGAAATGTAATGTATGAACCTCAAAGTCTAGAAGCACCTAAAGGGTTTCCAGATGGTGGACCGATTGATGGGAAAATCGCTTCGGCAGGAGGATTATTTGGAGGAACTCTTGACCAACAAACAACAAATCGTTGGTTCAAAAACACAATTAAGGGTGGAGAAAATACATTTACATGGAAATATACAGCAGCACATTCTACAAGTAAATGGCATTATTACATTACAAAAAAGGGATGGGATCCTAACAAACCGTTAACACGTGCTGAATTAGAACCAATTGGTACTGTGAAACATGACGGTTCGGCTGCATCAAATAATTTAACACATACAATTAATGTACCAACTGATCGTAATGGTTATCATGTTATTTTAGCTGTATGGGATGTAGCAGATACGTCAAATGCCTTTTATAATGTAATTGATGTAAATTTAGTAAATAATGAAACACCTGATACAGTAGCTCCAAGTCAACCAACTGAATTAAATGCCTCTAAAGTTTCTGCCAATAGTGTTGAAATAACATGGAAGGCTTCTACTGATAATATAGGTGTAAAAGAATATCAAGTGTTACGTAATGGAGAAGTAATTGATACGGTACCAGGTACAACTTTTATTGATAAAAAGTTAAAAGCAGATACGGAATATACCTATACAATAAAGGCATTAGACTCTGCTGGAAACATATCAAAAGAAAGCGAAAAACTAAAGGTTAAGACAACACATGCAATCCCAGATATAGAGGCTCCAAGTCAACCAAAAGGATTACATATTATGGGTACAACAGCGACAACTGTTGATTTGATGTGGAGTCCGTCAGAAGATAATGTAGGTGTTGACCATTATATTGTATATAGAGAAAGCGCTGGGGTTATGAATAAAATTGGGACCGCGGCTAATTCATCCTTTATGGATAAAGATTTGAAGGCTAATACATCGTATAAATATGTAGTGACGGCGGTTGATTTAGCTGGAAATGAATCTAGTAGAAGTGATGTTTTGAATGTAACAACAAAGTCAGAGGATTCCGTATATGAAAAATGGGATGCAAGAAAAGCATATACTAAAGGTGATAGAGTAGTACATGAGGGGAAAGTGTATGAAGCAGTTCAAAATCATCAAGGAAATGGCGACTCAAATTGGATTTTTGCTTTATCGCTTTGGAAGCCAGTTTTGAATAAATGATAAGCTGAAAAAGGTAGTTAACAATTTTGGATTGCTCTTTAAAAATTAAGGGCTGTTTCAAATATAATTATCTAATGGATTAAATGATATGTTAATAAAGTGAAACTTTAATCAGTGAAGGTTTTGTTCATCCCCCACTGATTATCATCCCTCACCAATCGGGCTTTTACGGGCGCCCGTTAATGCGGGATAAAATTTAAACGCCATCCTAATGTTTACGAAATGAAATTAAAAAAGAATCCCAATGGAATTCCATTGGGATTCTTTTTTTCTAATTTGTAATAGCGTATATTTTCACTGTGAATTTGCTAGTGGCACCAATTGGACTTGCAATATAATATTTAGTATTTGTGTAAGCTTCAGTCCTAGATTCATGTGAAATATTTTTCCAACGAGTGGAATCTATTCCTAGGGAAACATCAATCATTACATTGAAAGAAATAGTAGAAGGATAATCTTTTTCTGAAGGCACAATAACCCATTTTAATTCTTTGGTACCTACAGGTAAACTATCAATTTTAAAGTTTTGGCTGGATCGATTTTGTTGCCCTGATAAAGGACTAGATTCAGATGATATTTGTGAAATTAATATTTCCTTTTCATTTGAATGTATACCATTTAATTTAATGATACTATCAATTAAACCTGGACCGGGAAAATCAGCTGCGATGATACCAGAATGTTTAATTGCGCCTTGTTGTAAGAGTTCGGTCCCAAGTGTATTCATCCCCCCATAGTATACTTGTCCGTTTCTATCGCGAGGGAAATCACTCCACGCATTAGTGGAATTCGTTTGAATCAATTTAGGACTACTGTCAGTATTTCTGCTCTCTTTTCCGCTTGCAACAAACCAAGGATATACATTATTTAAAAATGCGGCTGCGCCCCCCGTACCACTAAAATGGTTGAGATAAATTTTTCCATTATTAAAATTAGTATTTGTATTTTGTAGATGGTTTTTTATCGCAATCCATTTTGTATATATTTCGTCTGGTCCGCTTCCAATTTCAAATTTATCTTGTATATTCAAACCTTCGTAATCAATCCCGTACAATTGAGTGGATGTAAAGTTTTGTAAGATTACAATTTTCCCGCGGGTATCTCCTAAAGTAGGGTTATTTCTATCTGAAGTTGGTACGGAATTAGGATCCCAAAAATATGAAGCATTAACGTTTTTATATTTTAAAAATATCTCCTCAAATGATAGAGATCCACTTTCAGGAGTAGTTTCTTCTTTTAAGCGCATTAATATTGTTTCTGTTGGGTGATCTTTTAAAAATTGAATGGTCTCTTTTAATACATCTTCAAACACAGCTTTTTGATTTACAACGCCATGATACATTGCAAAAGAATCTTTTACACGTTTAACACGCATATCTACATATCGAATTCCGGAATTTAATTGTTGGGATAAACTCATAGTTTGATTTCTTGTCAAATTTTCATCAAGAAAACTCGCTCCATGTAAAGCCATCGTACCGTGAGTCCCTGGAATAGATATTTCACTTATTTTTGTTGAACCTTCTATTTTCGACATCCACGATGGATTTTGATACCCTATATTGGATTCGTAGGAGTAACCTGGATGACTATCAGCTAAAATAGTAGATGGTGTACTTAAACTTGCTAGTGTAATACAAGTAAGGATGCTAATTTTAAAGAAATTTCTCATTTTTATTTTGTTCATTTTTTCTCTCCTGACCTTTAAACAATTGTTAGATGATTTTTTACTATATTTATTGTTTTTCATTCTTAAGATAATAAATTTTTGTATTTAAAAATAATTAACAATAGGGGGAGTAAGTTATTTGAGACTTTAATAATTTTTTATTATAAATTGTCCCTAATAGCTAAACAGATTCTTGAAAACTCGAAGTATAGCCTCCAAAAAACAACTGTTTATCGTATTGAATAAAAACAAAACAGAAGTCCTAAAAAAGACTTCTATTTTGTGACATATAATGAATGATAAGGTGGTAAACAAGTCAAGATAATGTGATTGAGTGGTAAAAATTTATTAATAGCTGTTTTAGAATCTCTTATAACAAGGCTGATTACAAAAAGCAGATCTCTACACTGCTAATAAAAATTGAAAAATTCTACTCATTAAAACTGAGACTAACTACAGTTGCAATTGATTGGGCTGCATGTTCCCAGCTTCCATCTATAACTTTACCAATCTGCTGACCAAGTGCATTTAAATCATTTGGATTAACTGGAATTCCATTATACGCAGCAAGAATTGATAAAAGTGGAGCAGCAAATGGTGTCCAACCACCTCTATCAATATTAAATACAGGTTTATCTAGTACCTTTCCATCTTGTACTGTAAACTCATAATAAAATTGATCATCTGGACGAAAACTTAAATGATGAGAGATTTGCCCCTTAACATATTTTTTTCCTGCACCTAGATTTACTACTTCTATTTCTTTTACATTAAATTCATGTTCAAATACTTTGATTTTTTTGACTTCTGGACCATTTAAGGCAGCTTGAACGGCTGTTTCCAAATTGTTTTGTGCAAAAGGTTGAATACTTAATTGTGCCTCTTTTGGTTGAATGGGAGCCTCCTTTTCTGCAGCAAACACTGAGGTAGTAGGTAGTGCACCTGTAGCTAACGTAGCTGCAAGTGCTGTTGTCATCATGATTTTCCTTTTCATCTTCATAGTTTTTCTTCCTCTCTAAAAGTTTTGATATATAATCTTTTAAAGACTGACACGGTGCATTTTTTTTCATAATGTAAGCAAAAAATCAGTTTAAGAATTATGTGAAATCGTGTCAGAAAATTAAAAATCATATATGTATTTAAGATGATATCCATCTACACATATTTTTTCAATTTTTAGATAAATGTAATAGTAATGACTTCTTGAGAATTAATTTAGCACCTTGTTTATTTAAAAAAGTCCTATAAACACATTTAGTTCATAGTAAAAGTAATATATTTGATATTAAATGTCTTGTATAATGCGATAAAATTTCACAATTTTTTATCATTATATACAGAAAAAGGTAAAGAAACTTAAGTGATATTTAATGCTTGTCTTAGTTGTGAATTATGTGAATCTACTTATTGTAACAGCTAAGATGTTAGATCTTGTTTTTTTTTAACATTACTTATCCGGATTCATGAAAAGTATTTTAAGATATTAGTTTTATTCGATGTAACAATATATGGTTTTGTTATTTAAAATAAAATATGGAAGTAACATAGGGGAGTTACGCATATAGTAATGGTAATGGTGTAATTAACGGAATTTTCACTTAAATATGATAAAACTATGGTGTTTTTAACTTATAATAATGTTACTACGATGAAAATATGGCTACTAATTAGTTAATTTAAAAATCAATTTTAGATAGGAAGAGGATAATGAAGACTAGAGATAGTTATAAAATTATTGTCATTGGTGCCGGGACTGCAGGACTATCTTCTACTGCACATTTATTACGAAATGTCCCCCTATTGAAAGAAAGTATAGCGATTATTGATCCGTCAAAAAAACATTATTTTCAGCCACTATGGAGTTTAGTGGGGGGAGGAATTGTTTCAAAGGAAAGTACGATGCGTGATCAAGAATCACTTATTCCAAAAGGGGCAACGTGGATCCCTAAAAGTGTTGTTAAGTTATGTCCATCTGAAAATAAGATACTTTTAGATGATGGACTGTTGCTTGAGTATGAAATTCTTATTGTAGCAGCCGGAATACAAATAAATTGGGAAGGTATTAAAGGCTTAAAAGAGTCTATTGGGAATAATGGGGTTTGTAGTAATTACTCTTATAAATATGTTGATTCAACTTGGAGAGAAATTGAAAAATTTAAAGGAGGAAATGCGGTTTTTACCCACCCCAATACTCCTATTAAATGCGGTGGTGCTCCACAAAAGATTATGTATTTAGCAGAAGAGTATTTTTCTAATAGCGGTGTAAGAAACAAAAGTGAAGTAATGTTTTATACTGCGAACGCTAACATATTTCAGGTTCCACGTTATGCAAATACTTTAGAACAAGTGCTAGAAAGAAAGCAAATTATAACAAATTATAATAAAAACTTAGTAGAAATTATTGCCGAAAAGAAAGAAGCAATTTTTGAAGATACGCAAACACTGAAAAGAGAAACTGTACCATACAGTATGATCCATGTTGTTCCACCAATGGGGCCACCTAATTTTATTAAAGAGAGTGAGATAAGTGATTCTCAGGGGTGGGTAGATATAAGCCCTTATACTTTACAGCATATACAGTATAAGAATATTTTTGGACTTGGAGATTGTACCAATTTACCCACCTCTAAAACTGGAGCGGCAATTCGAAAACAAATACCTGTCTTAAAACAAAATATTATGGACGTAATTAACGGAAGAGACTTGCATGCTAAATATGATGGATATACATCCTGTCCGATTGTTACAGGATATAAAAGTCTTATACTCGCTGAATTTAATTATGAACATGAGCCCCAAGAAACGTTTCCATTTAATCAAGCGAAAGAACGGTATAGTATGTTTTTACTTAAAAGATATATGTTGCCCTATATGTATTGGAATTTAATGTTGAAAGGGACCTTATAGGAGAAGATAAAAAGTGGTTATAAAAATTGAAAAACAATTTGAAATAACTATTTGGAGGGAATAACTATGCTTTTAAAATATTTTTATGATGAAAAATTAGCACATGCTTCCTATTTAGTCGGTTGTCAGAAGGAAGGTGTAGCAATTGTAATTGATCCAGGTCGCTATATAGAAAAATATATAGAGTTTGCTAAGAAAGAGGGGATGGAAGTAATTGCTGCAGCTGAGACTCACATTCATGCAGATTTTCTTTCTGGATCTAGAGAACTTTCTAATCTTTATCATGCAAATTTATATGTATCTGATGAAGGAGATTGTGATTGGAAATATCAATATCTTAACGAAGGTCGATACAAATTGGTTAGAGAGGGCACAGAGTTTAAAGTAGGCCATATAAAATTTAATGTAATTCACACCCCAGGGCATACGCCTGAAAGTATTTCTTTTTTAGTAACTGATACAAGTCAAAATAACTATACCAATGATAAGCCGATAGGAATATTCACAGGTGATTTTATATTTGTAGGGGATATAGGAAGACCGGATTTATTAGAAACTGCTGTCGGCATGAAAGATACTGCAAAAATAGGAGCGAAACAATTATTTGATTCTATACAAAAAATAAAAATACTCCCTGATTATTTGCAAATATGGCCTTCACATGGTGCAGGAAGCGCATGTGGAAAAGCATTAGGAGCAATTCCAACTTCTACATTAGGTTATGAAAAGATGTTCAATTGGGCATTTCAGTGTACTGAAGAAAGTGATTTTGTATCGACTTTATTGACGGGACAGCCAGAGCCTCCAAAGTATTTTTCATTAATGAAGAATTTAAATAAGTATGGTCCGCCAATTCGTAAGAAGAGAAAAGGTACTGCTATTAATACAGTAGAAGAACTTCAAGAAATTTTGAGGAGCGTTCATCAAATAGTTGATATAAGGGATGTAGAGAGTTTTGCTGCAGGTCATATTGAGAAATCAATTAACATACCTTATAACAATTCATTCACAACTTGGTGTGGATGGTTATTAGATTATAAAAAAGAAACTTTAATAATTCTAGATGAAGAAAAAGTTAAAGTGGAGGCAGTTATTAGAGAATTTGAATCCATTGGGTTAGATAATATTATTGCTTTTGCACCCTTAAAAGTAATACAAAGACTTGATAGATTTGAAAGTTATAAAGAAAAAACATCGATTGAATTATATCCGCATATAAAAGGTGAAAGCGTTAAGGTTATCGATGTGCGTAGTAAAAAAGAGTGGGAGGAAGGACACCTTCATGATGCAATACATATCACTTTAGGTAATCTAATTGAACAGATAGATTATATACCGAAAGATTGTCCAATAGTTTTGCAATGTCGAACCGGACTACGTTCCGCTATAGCAGCTAGTATTTTACAAAGAGCTGGTATAAAGGAAGTAGTGAATTTAAAGGGAGGATTTCTTGCATGGAAAAAAGAAGGGCTTCCTTATACAACATGCAATCTCAATGTGTAGGAAAATATTATATGATAGGTAAGGATAATTAAAAGAAGTTATAGATGACGTGTTAGACAAGGAAATCATAATTGTTGCAGCTTCAGGAAATACATTAGGATTATTAATTGATTATCCGGTAAATATGAAAATGTAATATTTGTTTTAGCATTAATGAATTTAACATTTGATCCATCTTTTATGGAATGGTAGTGTTGGAAGTACTTAGGTATTATCAATATGAACCCAATCAAAAATTCTCTTGGATGCAAGAGAATTTTTTTATTGGGAATAGTAAGGGGGAGGGGAGGTGCATTACATATGGGAAAAGGTAGAAGTAATAATGCTGGTAAAAAGCAACCGAATTTTGATGATTCATCTAATTTTGCTAAACAAAGCCAACCGACAGAAAAGAAGAAGAAATAAGAACAGGAGCTCTCTTGATAAAGGGAGCTCCTATTAAAAGTGTATTAACGCTTCAGAACAACATATCGAAATAGCTATAAATACAAGGTTTTAATTTTTACGAATGGCACCTCATTTAATATTATTGTCCCGCTTTTTTATACTTATTGACGCGTTAAATCTATTTGAGATGCTCCTTAATGGCGTTGGGCGTGACCTTAATTAAAATTTTTTAAACCTAATGGGACTTACCATTAAGAGGGCGAGGATTAAAGTAATCCATGCATTACTATATGAAAACAATGCCATACCAGCCAATGATAATCCTGCAGCTGGAATAGGTAATCCCTTAAAATATCCAATAGTTGGTTTAATACTAAATTTAGCTAATCTTAAAGCACCCATTGTTGGGAATAGGATAAATGCCAAAGAAGTTAAAATAGAAGGTGTTGCTATCGTATGAAATAAAAGCGCAGGAGCGACGCCGAAACTAACAATATCAGCTAAGGAATCCAATTCTACGCCAAACTCACTGTTCACTTTTAATTTTCTCGCAATTCTTCCATCAAGAAAATCTAAAACAGCTGAAAAGAAAATGAGAATGGAGGCTGTTCCTAAATATTCACTCATATTCAAGGTAATTGAGAAAACACCGCACAATAAATTTCCAATCGTAAATAAATTCGGTATAATTTTTACAAGCTGATTAAACAAGTTTGTTCCTCCTAAATTAATTAAACTTCACATTTCTGTAGCAATTTCTATATATTCTTCCGTTATTCTTAAAAATATATGACCACTGTATTACTGTAAGCTAATTAAATTTCGATAAGAGAAAAATTGATTTCTTAAATGTTCCACTGGTTTATAAAAATGTTTAATCATTTTCAGTACGCGTTATTGAATATTAGCACTTGATAGTTGATATTTCGAGTAGTTAGGGATTTTCCGGTTCTGGTGCAAAAAATTCAAGGTAATTAAAAATAATCTCTAAAAAGGAGACATAATGATACTATTATTCTAAAAAGTTTCGTGGTTGGTATCGAATATAAAATGGGGTTTTTATACAAAAAGCACCCGAAAGGGTGCCTTTTGTATCTCTTAAAATGACTGAAGATGCGTTTACTTGAGTTCATTAGGTAGTTAGAGACTATCTTTAACGAAAATGTTGAATAGTTTATCATCATTATATATCAATTTAGTAATGAATAGGAATTTAGAAAGTTCCATGGAAAGTACATATCAACCTCATTGGAAGATTGGAAATTTAATAACTGGTGATACATTTTACTTAACGCAACATTTTGGTGCGCAAATGAAAAATTTTAAAGTCCACACAAATGGTACCCTAGAACGATTTCAAACAATAGAACTAGAATTAAAATAAAATTTTTGCAGGATCAATTAAATTCATTTCTTGTTATGCAAACACATTTTCAGCGAAACTAACTTCTTTACTATTTTGCGCAGGACAGACTTTATAAAAAATGGCTACGTTTCCTGATTTTGAAATAATCCTCTTAAATTGCAATTCTGCTTTTCTAAAAGCTTTACTGCATCAACAATAGAAGTAATTGCTACAAAGGTTATTCAAATGAAATTTATAAAAGCTTGATAGGCGATACCAAGTGAAAATACCGTAGCTACTATATGTGCAGTTCATTTATGCATATTTAATTTCAATACGGTATTGTACAAGATTCCATATACGATACAAATAATTAATATAAATGCAATGAATTGAAGAACTAATAAAAATAGCGGTTGTTCCATTTATTTTCACTTCCTTTATTTAATATATTAATATATTTTCTTTAGAAGTGAAAGTTTTATTTCTGTAAATTTCCAAAAATGTGATATGAAAGGAATAGTGGTAATCACAAGAATTACTGCAAAACTATAATGTAACTAAAAGTATTATTACGAGATCAGTAAAGTAGTAAAGAAGGTCGCCATTCAAGGCGACCTTCTTTACTATGCGTTATACCCAAATAATTTTAAATCTTCTCCTGAATCTGAAATGATTTTCTCAAATCGTAATCCTACTTTTTCTAAAAGCTTTCCTGAGGCGATGTTATCTATAGAAGTAATTGCTACAATTCGTTTCATGCCGAGCTTTTGTACACCGTATTCGATTATCGCAGAAGCTGACTCGTAGCCATATCCTTTTGAACGGAATGTTTCTAAAAAGGCAAATCCGATATCAACGTCTTCTAATGAATCTCTTTTAATAAGGCCACACATACCAAGTGGAGTGAGATCTTCTTTGCATTCTACTAAGTAAAGGCCAAATCCGAGTTTGTTATACATATCGATGGGACCGTTTACAATATAATTTTTTGCATCTTCTAAGTTTCTAACTCCTTTGTCACCGATAAACTGAATCCATGCAGAATCGTTTACTAACTCAAGAATAAAAGGAGCGTCTTTTATATCAAGCCAACGAAGGTTAAGACGTTCGGTTTCAAGAACTATCAATGATTACACCACCTTTAAAAAGTTATAACAATTAGTATGGATTGTGTAAAACAAAAGTGCAACATATTTTAGTGGGGCTTTGTTTGTTCACATAAAGTTCGTTTGTTTTGTATAGAGAGATATTTTATAATTAAGATTGATTGTAAAGAGTGAGATGCTTATACAATGACTCCTAGGTGACTAGGAGTTTTTACTATATAACTATCATTATTACTAAATATGACACACTACACATTCTACTCAAGGAGGTACATAATGAAGAAATTATATAATGCATCGTTTACGTATTTGATTATCGGTTTATTATCAGGGATTTTCGCTAGGGAGTATGGTAAGTATAAAGGGATTTTAGGATCTACTTTGTTAAATCTTTTGCATACACATACACTTGTACTTGGCTTTTTCTTCTTTTTAATTGCTTTAGGATTAGCAAAAGTATTCGCGTTTCATGAAGTGAAAGGGTTTAATAAGTGGTTTGTTTTACATAACATTGCATTAACATTAATGTTAGGTTCGCTAGCAGCGAGAGGGCTTCTTCAGTTAAATGGAGCTGACTTTAAAGGGTTAACTTATATTGTAGGGTTTTCTCATTCGTTGATGGCAGTTACTTTAATTTGGTTTATGTTGTTAATAAAGAAATCGTTTAAAATGTAGTGAAAAAGAACTTGTAGCGTGTGCTGCAGGTTCTTTTTTCTATGTTCACGCTAAATAATCTTATTTTTCTAATTATTTTGTATAAAAATGGTATACTAATTTTAAACTTAAAAAGGAGAGTTGATTATGGAAATAACAATTGAACATGTAGTAAATGAATTAAAAGGCATACTTCCTGAAGATCGAGTAGTAATAAATATGACAGTAAGAGAGTTACATAGTAAAGATGAATCTTACCATGTTAGTAGTTTACCTGATGTAGTTGTTTTTCCAAAAACGACCGAAGAAGTTAGCGCGATAATGAAAATAGCGAGTCAGCATGGGACAGCTGTCGTTCCATTTGGAGTAGGGTCCAGTTTAGAGGGACATGTAATTCCTTACGAAAAAGGAATTACAATGGACTTTTCTCTTATGAATAAAATACTTGAAATAAGAGAAAAGGATTTTCTTGTGAGAGTACAGCCAGGGGTGACGCGCTCTCAGCTTAATAAAGAATTGAAAAAGTATGGATTATTTTTTAGTGTAGACCCAGGAGCTGATGCAACGTTAGGAGGAATGGCTGCTACAAATGCGAGCGGAACGACAGCGGTAAAGTATGGGGTAATGCGTGATCAAGTTCGAGATTTAAAAGTCGTTCTTGCTGATGGAGGAGTAATACATACCGGGAATTTAGCGGCGAAGTCATCATCAGGTTATCATTTAAATGGTATTTTCGTAGGCTCAGAAGGAACACTTGGATGTTTCACGGAGTTAACTTTAAAAGTATACGGTATACCAGAACATGTTATGGCTGCGAGGGCATCGTTTCCAACTATAAATGATGCAGTAGAAGCTGTAATTAACATATTACAAGCAGGTATTCCAATCGCGAGAATTGAACTCGTTGATGAATTATCTATGAAACAAGTAAATCATTACAATGAAACAAGTTACAGAGAAGAACCGACACTGTTTTTAGAGTTTCACGGCAATGAAGCAGGGTTAAAGCAAGATATTGAATTTACGAAAGAAATCGTTCTTGATCATAAATGTATAGAAATTGCATTTGAGACGGAAACAGCAGCGAGAAATAAACTGTGGGATGCAAGACATAACTTAGCGTACTCTTACGTGCATAGTTATCCTGGTAAAAAGCTAATGAGTACAGACGTATGTGTGCCAATTTCGGAATTAGCTGGCGCAATTCAACATGCGAAAGAGGTATTAGATAAAGTAGGCCTTATTGGTGGTATTCTCGGTCATGTTGGGGATGGGAATTTCCATGTACTCTTAATGATTGACGCAAATGATAAAGAGGAAGTGAAGAAGGCAGACGAAATAAACGAAAGTATCGTTTTGTATGCTCTTAAACGAGGAGGAACGTGTACAGGAGAACATGGCGTTGGAATCGGAAAACGAAAGTATCAAGAAGAAGAACATGGGGCGGCATTATTTGTAATGGAGAAAATAAAGAAAGCTCTTGATCCGCAAAATATTTTGAATCCGAATAAGGTGTTTCAATTAAAAGATAGGGGCTGAGTGGATGAAAGTACTAGAAGCGATAAGTAATATAGCTGGAAAGTATTTTGCATTTTGGACCGGCTGCTGCACTCCCAAGTGTATTAGCGGCAGTATGGCATAACATTGCAGGGCCAATATTAGCAACCATCTGGTCAAAAAATGCAAAGAATACTTTCAGCGATGAAAATGTATTAATAAATATAGAAAAATAGGAATGATAAATAATGCAAAAACGTATTGTACATTTTGAAGGAATGGTTGTATTTTTAGCCACGATTTATATGTATTCAATATATGAGTTTAATTGGATTATATTTTTTGTATTCCTTTTAGCGCCGGATTTATCCATGTTAGCGTATGGGATCAATAATCACGTTGGTGCGAAAATATATAACGTATGTCACACATATATTATATCCATATTAATTGTTCTAATAGGTGTCTATTTTAAGATAGATACCGTTATAGTGATTGGCTTAATATGGACAGCACATATTGGAATGGATCGAATGTTTGGATATGGGTTGAAATATGAGACGGATTTTAAGGATACCCATATTCAAAGATTATAATTGCTTTTGAGGAGAGGGATACGTTGAAACAGAGAATTACTATCGAAGAATATAACATCAAATGGGAAAGTGAATTTAATAAGCTACAAACTCTCATTAACGATGTGATGGAAGACAGCATTTTATCCATTGAACATGTTGGGAGTACATCTGTTAAAGGGCTTGCATCAAAACCAATACTAGATATCGATATTGTAATAGAAGAGTACGAAATTTTTCATGAGGTAGTAAAAAAACTTGAGAAGATAGGGTACTATCATCAGTTAGAATGGAGCTTTAAAGGAAGAGAGGCGTTTGGAAGAAAGGATATGTTCGTTCCATGGAACGAGGGAAATACAGTTTGGATGGAACATCATTTATATGTGTGTGATAAAAATAGTGAAGAGTTGAGAAGGCATATAGCGTTTCGAGATTACCTTCGTGAACATACTGAAGTAGCTAATGAGTATGGAAACTTGAAGGAAGAGTTAGCAAGAGAGTCGAAAAATCGATCTAGTTATATTGAGGGTAAGACCGTATTTATTACAAATATATTAGAAAAAATAAACTAAAGCAGCATGGAATACATGCTGCCTATTGTTTTGAAATAGAAAGCTGCCATTATAAAACAAATGCAAACTGGCCCTGTTGATTGATGCGGTTACTAAATATAATAGGAAATAAATTAGAAAAGATCGGAAAAGAGGGAGCTTATGTACATACCAAAATATTTCGCAATACAAGATGAAGAGATGAAGTACGAAATAATGGAACAAAATAGCTTTGCGACATTATTTTCTCAACATAACGGAGAACCATATGCAACGCACTTGCCGTTGTTATTAAATAGGGAGACCCTTACTTTACAGGGTCACTTCGCACGGCCGAATGAACAGTGGAAAGATATTGGGACTCAGCAAGTACTAGCTATATTTCAAGGACCACATAGTTATATCTCTCCGTCATGGTATGAAACAAACAATGCAGTACCAACATGGAATTACGTTGCAGTGCATGTATACGGTGAATTAGAAATTGTTGAAGATGAGAAGACATTAGTAGATTCTCTTCAAGATTTAGTAAATAAATATGAAGATCCAGAGAGCACCTACTCACTTAATGATGTAGATCCAAATTATATGGGAGGATTAAGTAAGGGAATAGTTGGATTCAAAATAAAGATAAATAAAATAGAAGGAAAAGCGAAGTTAAGTCAAAATCATTCTGTAGAGAGACGAAATTTAGTTGTGGAGAAACTTGAGAAAGTTGGTAGTGAGGAGAGTAAGAGGATTGCGGAGTTGATGAGAAAATAAAGTCTACATGAAAGGAAAATATTCTAAATAAGCGTATTTAAAAAGACCTTCTTAATTGAAGGTCTTCCGTTTTTTAAAGTGCTTTTTCAGTTGTTGTTGAGTTGTAGTCTTTACTTACGTCAACGGATTGAACAAGGTCAGGTCTTTGGGGTGCCGGGAAATCCGCATGACCTGCTTGATATGTAAATGAACTATTTAGACCAATAGATACAATACTTAGTACAGATAATCCTAAAACGATAGAACTAATTTTTTTTATCATTTTAATGCCCCTTTCTCAAACGTTTTTTCTTTTGCTTGTAACGCTTTATGAAAATACTCACTTGCTTTTATATGGTTATTTTCATCGTAAAGTTTAACGGCTAACTTTTCTGAATATTCTTGAGTATAGTTATATAAAGATTCTTTGTCGAAATACGTAATTCCTTCAAGAATAATTTTTTCTAAGTCTTCAGTTGACTCGTTATTGTTAAGGGAATCTAAAATTTTAAAGTGAAGCATATATTCTTCATTGTTAAGTTCTGTACAAATTTTTAATCCTTTTTTAATAAATTCTGAAGCGATATTTATTTCACCAAGTTTAGAATGTTCTCTTGCTTGTAAGAAAATTGCTTTAAAATGTGTAGGCATTTTTGTTGTCACTTCAGATAAATGACGAATAGCTAATGTTGATAAGTTTTGATTAGCATATAGCCACCCTAAGTTATTACGTACTCTTAACAGTAATGATTCTTCATCCTGTTTCTGTAAAATGTTGATTGCCGAATTATATTTTTCCTCTGCTTGCTCGTATTGTTTTAAATATACAAATGCTGCGCCTAATACGCTTTCACAAGAGGCGACATTCTTTTCATACCCTACAGCTTTTATGAAGAATTCTTTCGCTTTGGTTGCATATTCAATAGCCTCAATTGGCTGGTAAAAATGATAATAGAAAATAGCCATTCGATAATTAAATTCCCCTTTTTCTAGATCATCAATGGCATTTACCAGTAGTCTCGCAGCTTTTTCATAATGTTCACTTGCTAAATTATAATTTGTTGTTAAAGTAGCATGAATTGCTTTAAATAAATGATAGTAGTAAGAAAGTTGGTGATTAGGTGAAATCGCGTAAGAATCTATCTTATTAAAACTGTCTTTTGTGATACTTAAACCATCAGTTAAAACTTTGAAACGAAAATTTAGTAGAGAATAGTATAATGCTAAGTTTTCATCTTCTTCAAAGTTTAGTTCCTTTTCCTCAATTTCATGCTTTAAGTTTGTCGCTTGGGACACATCTTGTTTTAGCATAGCCAAATACCAGTCATTAAATAATTTTGTAATTTGTTCATTACCTTGTAGTTGAACGTTCATGATATCCCCTCACTTTTTGAATATTCTTATAAAATATAGTATCAAAAATAAAAATATTTAGAAATGATGTTTTATATTTCTCAATATTTGTTTAACAAGCTTACGAGTAATTCTATTGGAATAGTGTAGAATTTATTTTGGATTAAAGAAATGGCATCGGGGGGTGTGCATTTTAAAGTTTTAGTTGAGTGGGGGGATATAAAAAGGGTGCGTTCACACAATTTATATGAACGCACCTTTTTACATATTAAACAATCAAGTCCCACAAAAAGTACGATAAGGACGACTAGTAGGCGCAGGCGGAATGCAGTATTCTTCTTGATCTGTAGAATACGCATAAGGGTTTGATAAAGCTTCAAGAAGTTGCTCCATTACGCTATAGTCGTCATTTGTAACAGCTGCTTCTAGTGCTTCTTCTACACGGTGGTTCCTCGGGATGATTGATGGGTTATTATTTTTCATCATCTCGTAGGCGTTTTCTTTTGATTGTTCTTGTCTTTCTAATCGAGATTGCCACAGTTTGTACCATTCTTTAAATTCAGGACTTTCAAATAGAGCTGTATTTTCGATAGCATCGAGAGTTAATGAACGGAATGTATTTGTATAATCCGCTTTATATTTCTCCATCATTTTTAAAAGTTGCTCAATAAGTGATTGATCTTGTTCTTCGTTGCTAAATAGTCCTAATTTCTTTTTCATTCCAAGGAACCAATTGTTTTCATACTGTACGCTAAATTTCGAAATTTCGTCTTGAGCGATTTTTAGTGCTTCTTCATCATCTTCGTGCAGAATCGGTATTAAAGATTCTGCTAGTCGTGCGAGATCCCATGCGGCCATATATGGTTGATTTCCATATGCATAACGACCTTGTGTGTCAATAGAGCTAAATACGGTTCCTTGGTCGTAATTGTCCATAAATGCACAAGGACCGTAATCAATTGTTTCGCCACTGATCGTTATATTGTCAGTGTTCATTACGCCGTGAATAAATCCAACAAGTTGCCATTTTGCGATAAGACTGGCTTGTCTTTTAATGACTTCTTGTAGTAATGCAGTATATCGGTTTTCATGAGATTCAATTTCTGGGTAATGCCTTTTTATCGTATAGTCAGCTAGTGATTTCAGGTCCTCTATTGAACCACGAGCTGCAGCATATTGAAATGTACCGACGCGAATATGGCTACTAGCTACTCTAGTTAAAATTGCTCCAGGTAACTTTGTTTCACGATAGGTTGGTTCACCGGTTGTGACAACTGCTAAACTGCGGGTAGTTGGAATATCGAGTGCATACATTGCTTCGCTAATAATATATTCACGTAGCATCGGACCGAGTGCAGCACGGCCATCTCCTCGGCGTGAATAGGGAGTAGGGCCAGAACCTTTCAGTTGAATATCGAAACGCTCACCTGAAGGAGTAATTTGTTCGCCAATTAAAAGAGCACGACCGTCGCCTAACATATTAAAATGTCCGAATTGATGGCCAGCATATGCTTGAGCTAATGGATGAGCTCCTTCTGGGAGTGCATTACCAGCGAAAATAGCAATTTCAGCTTCCTTTTTCAGTTCTTCAGGGGTCAAGCCAAGAGATATCGCTAATGAATGGTTTAGTTTAACTAACTCCGGTGAACTTACGGGAGTAGGGGGGATTTCTGTATAAAATGATTGTGGTAAAGTCATATAACTATTATCTAAATTCCAACCTGTTTCATTATTTTTAGTCATTGTATCTCCTCCTTTTTGTATTTTAAATTATGTATTTGTACGTATGTATTCTTTGTAAAGTTAACTAAAAGTATAATACAATATTTCCCCTTGCAATCTATTGTAAGGACTTCATTGTACTATGTCTATTTAACAGCAAATTTAAAACCTCCATTTTTAAAAATGGAGGTTTTATTATTATTTAATTTTTACAATTAATTTTCCTTTTGCTCTTCCAGACTCTGAATATTCCATTGCTTTTTGCGCATCTTCAAAAGGGAAAACTCGATCGATTACCGGTTTAATTTTTCCGGCTTCAATATAGTTTGCAATAGTACGTAATTGATCCCCGCTTGGCTTCATAAATAAAAATGAATATTGAGCATTATGCTTTTCTTCAAGTGCAGTAAGTTTTTTGCTGGCTAATGAAAATAAGAGAGTTTTAAAGAATCCTGAACCAAATTCTTTACCGAAGCGAGCATTCGGCATACCTGAAACTGAAACAATGTTTCCTCCGCTTTTTATAATATTGAATGATTTTTCAAGTGTTGCACCGCCGATTGTATCAAATACCGCATCATAATTTTTTAGTATATCTTCAAATTTTTCTGTTTTGTAATTAATAATTTCATCTGCGCCAAGAGACGTTACTAAATTCGCACCAGCTTCACTAGCAGTCGTTGTAACAATGGCACCCATTATTTTTGCTAGCTGAATAGCGAAAGTACCAACACCACCGGATCCAGCGTGAATTAAAATCTTTTGTCCTTTTTGTAATTGCATGATGTCATGTAATGCTTGATATGATGTTAAGCCAACGAGTGGAATCGAAGCCGCTTCCTCAAAACTTAAATTTTTCGGTTTTAAAGCAATATCATCTTCATGAATGGCTATATACTCCGCGAAAGTACCAATCTTATTTTTTCTTGGACGAGCATATATTTCATCACCGACTTTAAAGTTAGTCACTTTTGCCCCAACCTTTACGATGACACCGGAAAAGTCATTACCAAGGATTAGGGGCATCTCATATTTAAGCAACATCTTCACTTTTCCATCGCGTATTTTAAAATCAATTGGATTAATACTAGCTGCATGAATTTCTGCGAGCACTTCATACTCATTAATTTCAGGAGTAGGTACCTCTGCCATACGCATTGGGACTTTTCCGTACTTATCAATTATCATTGCTTTCATTTCTTATACCTCCAAGTTTTAATAAAAGTTTTGCAATAGCTTCTCAATATCTAATACAAGATTTTTTAATAAACCTAATTTTGTACGTATATCAATATAATAAAAATTCTTTGTACCTTCTTTTCTCATTAAAATAATGCCAGCTTCTCGTAAAATCTTAAGGTGATGTGATACTGCTGGACGGGAAAGGTGTGTTTGCTTCGTAATTTCTCCTACACGTAATCCTGTTTGACATTCTGTTTCCATTAGCACTAATAAAATAGCTTGACGTGTTTCATCACCAATTGCCAATAATACTTTTTGAGAATCAATAAAATCTTTTTTTATAATATTTAATTGTTCTTGTTTATTCATTTCAATCACTTTGCCTCCAGGTAATTAGTCGAAAGGTTTAAGATGATGAACCATTACTTCGATACGGTAATGCTACATGATTGTTGTATGAGGTGCAATATTGAGAAAGAAAATCGAGACGAATGAATTTTTTATTGTTGAAAATTATAGGGAGATAGAAAAGGGATTGGAAGGACTACATAACACAATAGATGAGGTTTTAAAAACAAAAAATGATGTAACAATAAAATAAGCGGTCGTAACCTTGTATAATCCATAAGGTTACAATCGCTTATAATGTTTGTATTATTTTTGATTTTTACGATAGAACATGGTTCAACGTAAAGTACGTTCTTTTGTTTTACACTTTCATACAGACACAATTCAGGTGGATTATAGATGTATGAAAAAGTAAAAGTAATTTGGGGCGTAATCTATCTATATGATAATTTAAAATGAAATATAAGTCTATATCTTTGTTGTTTTTTTGATTATATTTATGTCACTGAGCTCAGAACAATGATGTGGAGGGTAAATATATGAAATCGAATGATGTACCAGTTTTAATTGTTGGAGGAGGATTATCAGGATTAGCATCTGCGCTATTCCTTGCAAAACATAACGTTGATTATTTACTGGTTGAAAGGCACCCGTCTACTGCAATTCATCCAAAAGCAGGTGGAATCACTTTTCGTACGATGGAGTTATTTCGAGAATTGGGTTTAGAACAAAGAATTAGATCAGCGGGTAAAGCGTTAGAAAATTGCCGCGGAAGAATAGCAGTTCATACAATAGCTGAGGCGAATAAGGAAGAATTGGTACAAATGAGGGCGGCTCAGTATGGAAACGATGAAGAGTTACTTCAAAAAATAGAAAAGATTAGTCCATCAAAACAAACTGCGTGTTATCAAATTATTTTAGAAGAGATGATGTTACAAGAAGCGAAAACATTAGGCGGGCAACTATCTTTTTATCATGAATTAGTTTCATTTGAACAAAATGAAAACGGGGTAAAAGCAACGATTCGAAATCGTGAAACAGAAAAAGAAAGTGTCATACATTGTGACTATGTAATTGCAGCAGATGGAGCGAAAAGTAAAATACGTGAGCAGTTAGGGATTAAAACTGAGGGGCGTGGAACCATTGGTGGCTATTATATGAATATTTATTTTGAAGCAGACTTAAGTGAGTTTATACAAGGAGACGCATTCGGTTTTTCTATGGTAGTTCATCCGGAGGTTCTTGGTGCACTTATCCCGGTTGATAACGTAAAAAAATGGATTTATCATGTAGCCTACGATCCATTAAAAGGAGAGGGGCTAGAGGACTTCACTATAGAACGTTGTAAACAAATTATTCAAATAGCAATTGGAAGTACAAATGTTGAATCAAAAATATTAAGTGTTTTACCGTGGGAAGCGGCCGAAAGTACAGCGGTGAAATTTCAAGAAAATCGAATTTTTTTAGTTGGAGATTCAGCACATATTATGCCGCCAACAGGAGGATTTGGTTCAAATACAGGAATACAAGATGCACATAACTTAGCCTGGAAATTAGCGGCTGTTATAAAAGGGAAGGCAAAACCAAAATTGTTAGAAACATATCATGAAGAGAGACACTCTGTTGCAAAATTAACGACAGCTTATGCAAGTAGTTTACTGTTTCGTGCTGCGAATAGAGAGGAAGGCAGTTTGAATAATATGGATAGTTTAGCTGTTACAGTTGGATATCAGTATTGTTCAGAGGCGATTATAGATAATTTAGTCACTCCACATAGAATGGATAGCATAGAGTTGAACGGGAGACCTGGAACGCGAGCGTCACATTTATGGGGAAAGTATGAAGGGAAGAAAGTTTCTACATTAGACTTATTCGGTAACAGTTTTGTATTACTTACAGGAGTAAAAAATAGTTCTTGGGCTGAAGCAGCACATACTGTTTCAGCTAAATTAGGAATAAATATAAAAGGGTATCGTGTTGGCTTAAGTGGAGACTTTATTGCTCCAGAAGATATTTTTAGCAAATTATATGGTATAGAGAATGGAGGTGCTGTATTAATTAGACCAGATGGCTTTATAGGATGGTGTCCGGAAAAAACGGTAGTAAATCCAGATATAGTATTGGAAGAGGTAATGAGAAATTTATTATGTGATTTTTAAGTGAAAATAGAAGTATTGTCTTATATGGGACAATACTTCTATTTTTTTAGCTGACAAAATAAAAATTATGAAGTGAAAAGACATTATTATTATAAAAATATGTATTAATTCTCTTTCTTTTTTGTTGTTAGAATTTTTTTAGTTTTTAGTTTTAAACGTTGGTAATTACTAGATTGAATCATTTTTTTATTGTATTATATTTCCTAGAGATTACATATTACACTAGGGAGTGGGACTACTTGACTATTGAACCTCTTATTTTATCAAATAAAGAAGTATATGTATTAACTGGTATATTTGACCATGAAACGATGATTGGAATTGAGAACCCCTTTGAAAATTGGTCAGATGAGGAAATAGACAAAGAATTGGATGTAATGTACGAGAATTGGACAAACGAAGAGCTACTCATAATAAAAGAAGATGAAACATTATGTGACAAACAACTTTTAGAATATTTTCGTATTTGTTTAACTACAGGATTTGTTATTGAAGTACAGATAAGTAAAAACAGCGCTTTAGAAAAAAATATTTTCTATTTTAGTGAAAAAAAAGTTATACAAAATGTAATAACAGATACTAACGGTGAAAAACAATGTACATTTAAAGAATGCGGGACACCAGAGGTAGCTTGGCAATTTATATATCAAGCATTACAGCCTAAAAATACTTTCTCTCGTCCAAATTATACATTTAAAATCCCTTCTTCTGCATATAAGGAAAACATTTTAAATCAATCAAACAAGCAATTAGTAGATTACTTAAAACTTTACTTAGATGATGAAGCTTCCTTAGAGTTAGCAAACATTATACATAATCGTGAAGAGTTAAATACTGTTCAAGTTCATTATTATATAAAAGACTCATGGTCTACAGACTGTATTCAGTTTTTATATAGTCAAAATCAATATTGGCTAATCCAAAAAGTTTTAGATAATGAGCAAACACAAACGAATTTTATTTGTCTTGACACCTTTACAATTACTGAAGAGATAAAGAAAATGGTACTTTATCTTAAATCATTAGGCGGTGAAACAAGGTGAGTGGCGAAATTAAGGTTACTCCTGACCATTTAAGGAAATTGTCTTCTAATATAGAACAAACAGCTCATGAGCTGTTTGAAACATATCAACGTATCAATCAGCAGTTATTTGATATTCCATTCCAGGTATCTGGAAGAGATGCTGTGTTGAATCAATCCCAATACGCAGGCTCAGTATTAGCTACTATAACGACAGTTTTAAAAGAACAAAGTGATGCATTAAGAAAAATTGCTGATCGTTTTGAGAAGGTTGATCAACAAGAAGTTTCATTTGGGGAAGAAGCAATTGATATTAATTGGTTTGCACCGATGGGTGGCGATATTGATGATTGGAAAGATAACCCTACGGGATCTTTATTTACTTTACTTGGTACTGTAACTGAAGGTGCAGCTGCTTACAAGTTGGCAGCTTTACATAATAAAGGTTTGCGTGTAACCCCCTACAAAAATAACAAAGGAAAAGAAATGGTAAGATTTCAAAATCGCACCGTACTAAAGGATAAAAATGGACTTAATGTGATAAGGCGTACAAAATTACCTTTAGCTGAAGTAAAGCAAATAGACGATGTAAAAAGACATGTTTTATCACCAAAAGAAATTCTGAAAGATTCATTGAAATTAAAAACAAATGCTTTAGGCTATGCAGCTATAGGATGGGATGTAATTAATGATACAAAGGAAAATATTGAAAATAAAGCGTCAAAAACTAAGATAGCTGGTGATATCATTGGTGATGCAGCAATTGGGGTTGGTACAACTGCTGTAAGTGCCTTTGCGGGTGCTCAGGTAGGTGCAGCTGTTGGAACTGTTTTTGGAGGTCCAATTGGAACTGTTGTTGGAGCTTGTTTTGGTTTTGGTGTTTCTATAGGAGCTAGTATAATAACAGATGGAATTAAGTTTAATAAAGGTGATTGGAATCATGATGGTAAACAGGATTCGATAAAAGATAGAGTTAAATCTGGAATCGGAGCAACTTTAGATAAAATTTTTTAGTTTTTGGGAGATTAATATGGAAAAATACTACGGAAAAAGCACAGAACAAATTATTCGAAAATTGATGCCTTACAGTGTTAGATCGAGTGTCATTATGGTGTGGGTAGTTATTAATTTTATGATTTTAACCCCATTTTTATTTCCTCCAACCTTTACTATATACTTATATATAATTTTACCATTTCTTTTGACTGCTAATATATGGGGGGGATGGGTATTTTTTTGTAAACCAAATGAGCCAAGGTTGGTACACATTTTATATAATGGATTTATGGGTATAACTTTTTCATTTGGAAGCTTTATAGTGATTCAAAAGATTGCATATACTTTTATTAAAATTGAAACACCTCTGTTTTTTATTGTTACTTTTGTGCTTTACATTTTTACAATTTATAAATTAATTTCTATTGGAATGAAAAGTTTTTTAAGGCGATTAAACAATGAAGAAAATGATAATATAAAAATTTCTCCAATTGTTTATTTATCAGGTTTGGGATATATTATTGGACAAATATGTGTAGGTACATTATCACAAAACGGTTTAGCGACGGTCTTAATTTTAGTCTTTTCTTTATTGGCTGTTGTGTCTAGTATATATGGTGTATACATATGTGTATATATTGATTTAAAGAAGCGGAAAACCAAGCTAGATTCCTTAAATTCTTAACAAAATACAATTAATAAGGAGGAAGCCATACAATGAATTCGCAACTTTTTCCTATAGGCTCTATTGTAATTTTAAAAGAAGGTACAAAGAAACTCATGATTTTTGGACGTAAACAACAAGTGGAAACAGATGAGATAAGAAAATTCGATTATATGGGATGTCCTTATCCAGAAGGCTATATTAATCCAGATTTCACTTATTTATTTAATCATGATGATATTCAAGAAGTTGTTTCAACTGGATATGAAGATCAGGAAGAGCGTACTTTCCAAAAAAATGTATTATCTAAAATAAAATAAGAAATAATGTAAAAAACTGTTTAAACAAGCAGTTTTTTTTACATTATTTCTTATTAGTGATGCAGCAAACGGATCTTTTATTGGAGTGGAATAAGCTTGGATGTTTTTATAGAAATTAATATAGAAACTGATGGAATCAAATTTAACAAAGGTGATTGGAATCATGATGGTAAACAGGATTCGATAAAAGATAGAGTTAAATCTGGAATCGGAGCAACTTTAGATAAAATTTTTTAGTTTTTAGGAGAGTAATATGGAAAAATACCACGGAAAAAGCACAGAACAAATTATTCAGAAATTGATGCCTGGCAGTGTAAGATCGAGTGTCGTTATGGTATGGGTAGTTATTAATTTTATGATTTTAACCCCATTTTTATTTCCTCCAACCTTTACTATATACTTATACGTGATTTTACCTTTTATTTCCATTGCTAATATATGGGGAGTATGGGTATTTTTTTATAAACCAAATGAGCCAAGGTTGGTACACATTTTATATAATGGATTTATGGGGCTAACTTTTTCTTTTGGAAGCTTTATAGTGATTCAAAAGATTGCATATACTTTTATTAAAATTGAAACACCTCTATTTTTTATTGTTACTTTTCTGCTTTACATTCTTACAATCTATAAATTGATTTCTATTGGAATGAAAAGTTTTTTAAGGCGATTAAACAATGAAGAAAATGAAAATATAAAAATTTCTCCAATTGTTTATTTATCAGGATTGGGATATGTTATTGGACAAATATGTATAGGTACATTATCACAAAACGGTTTAGCGACGGTCTTAATTTTAGTCTTTTCTTTATTGGCTGTTGTGTTTAGTATATCTGGAGCGTATATATGCATATATATTGATTTTAAGAGAGAGGAAATGGATGGGATGCATAATGGACAAATATAATGGCAACAACATAGTGGATTGTATACGAATATTAATACCATTTGATATAAGGAATGTTGTAGGGGCCTTTATGTGGGTTATCATGAATTTTATGCTACTTATCATTTTATTCATATTTCCACCGTTCAATATATACTCTTACGTAGCCTTACCATTTTATGTGATATGTAATCTATGGGGAATTTGGGTTTCTATTCATAAGCCTCGGCAGCCTCAATTGCAACATTTACTATATTCTGGATTTGTTGCTTTAAGTATTTCATTTTGTAGCTTCATAGCTGTACAAAAGTTTGCTTACGAATTCGTAGAAATAGAGTCACCTTTATTTTTTACTCTATCGCTTATTGCATATAGTTTAATTGTTTATAAATCTGAATTATTCTGGATTAAATATTTTACAGCCCGCTTAAGGGGGACAACTGATCAAGATGTGAAAATTCCTAAAATTGTATATTTTTCTGGTTTAGGTTATATGATTGGTCAAGTTATTATTGGGATTTTGAGCCAAAAAGCTATGGCGATTGTGCTAATCGTTATATTGTCATTTATTTCAGTTGTTTTCCTAGCGCTAAGTACACATTTGTATTTTTACTTTGATTTCAAAAAACAAGGTATTACTTCGCGACATTTAAAAAAATTACATTCTCAAAAGAAGCCTAGACTGTCAAGAAAGGAAAGGAGACAATCCACGGCTGCTTCGGGACATGTAAATATACCACATTCTCAAAAGAAACCTAAACTTACAAGAAAAGATATACGAAATTAAGAATTTGTAATTAAATAAAACCTAGGTTTACGTAAATATCACGTCAAATGATAATAGAATTTTATCTTGTATGAATGGAAATTAAAGAAGTTAGATAGGAATCAGGCTGTACAGAAAAATTCGATAGGTTCAAATACTAATTAGTATGAGATATATAACTTATACTGGTTAAAGCTTCGTCGTACTGAAAAAATAATATTCACAAATATTAATAGGTTTGGTATGATTAATTTCGACAAGTTAATCGAGGCCGGAGATATTTGAGAAAAGCCATAAATTTATTTAGGGATACAGGAGTGTAGCCTAAATAATTTATGGCTTTTTTTATTGAATGAACCGTACAAAATAGGGAGTTACATGTGAAAAGGAGGGCTATAGGAATTAAATAGGATAATACTAGTTTTCTATATTAATAATATAGAGAAAGTATATTTGTAAGATTGGAATTTTAATATAGGTTTATAAAAATATTGAAAGTGTGTCTTCTATTTCGTGTAAATCTCATTAGCTTGTTGAAATTTGCAACGTAGGAAGGGTTAGAAGGATGAGAAAAATTATTAGCGTTTTAGTTATTTTCTTTATGACGGGAAGTATCTTTGCTGGGGGAGCTGTTCATGCAAAGACAGAAGGAAAGCATGAGGGGAATGCGAATAAGTTTTTAAATATTGCACATCGCGGAGCAAGTGGACATGCACCTGAGCATACTTTTGCTTCTTATAATCTAGTGAAAAAAATGAAAGCGGATTATTTAGAGTTAGATATCCAATTAACAAAGGATGGCCAATTAATTGCAATGCATGATACAGCAGTTGATCGCACTACAAATGGAACAGGCGAAGTACGTGATAAAACGTTAAGCGAAATAAAGAGTTTAGATGCAGGATCATGGTTTAATAAAGCGTATCCAGAAAAGGCTAAGCAAGAGTATGTTGGGCAAAAAGTTCCAACTCTTGAAGAAATTTTTCGAAAGTATGGAAGAAGTATGAAGTATTATATTGAAACAAAATCACCAGATGTGTATCCAGGAATGGAAGAGAAATTGTTGGCGTTGCTACAAAAATATAATTTAGTAGGTCAAAACATGTCTTCTAGCCGTGTTATGATTCAATCATTTAGTAAAGATAGTTTGAAAAAGATTCATAGTATGAATGAAAATATTCCGTTAGTTCAATTGCTTTGGTATTATCCAAATGAAAACAATGAAATTGTCGAATGGTCTGGCATTACACATGAACCGAAAAGTGTAACGAATGATGATTTTCAAGAAATTAAAAAGTATGCAGCTGGTATTGGACCAAACTTACGTAATGATAACGGAGAACTAATTATTGATGAGTCATATATGAAAATGGCTAGGAAAAATGGACTGTTAATTCACCCTTATACAATTAACGAGAAACCAGATATGAGACTGTTAATCAAATGGGGTGCTACAGGAATGTTTACAAATTATCCGGATCGATTACATAGTGTATTGAAGGAAAAATAAGTGGAAAAGGGTATACCAGTGTTTTAGGTATACCCTTTTTAATTTAACTCCCCGATAAACAGAATCTCTTTTTCATAGCATTCATCTTCATCATAAATAATTTCTTGAAAGCGAAGTGTTTGGAAGGAATGATAAACCAAAATTTTCCATATCTCCCAAAAATCAATTTCATTTGAAAGAAGAATCCATTTTTGAAATTCACTATTTCTATTAAAGAAATTATGAAAGTAGTTCTCATTTTTAAATATAATGATTTGCGAATCACACAAATTATTTATAGAAATCAAAACAACAACTCGATATGTATGTGTATCGCTCGGTTTCATATTTATTAAATGATTTGCTTGATTTAATAAGGTTTGAATACATAATCGCTTTACTTTTCTAGGTGTTTTACGAGAGTCAATAAAAGCTTGCGAAACTGGCAATAGCATATTCCAATATTCATCGTTATAGAAAGTAGAAGGGAATGTTTTTGTATGTTCCTCAATTCGCTTTATCATAGTGTTTGTTTTTCGTTTCATACCACGTATTTTCTTTTCACGCATTGAGAGTCATCTCCATAAATTTTTGTAATGCAGCAGAGTGATATATATCTTTTCTAGTAATAAAAGTAGTAGGAACTTTTTTGAAGCTATTTGGCAAAGGATTGAATGATATGTCATGTTTATGACCATTTAAAATAGACTTCATCATAATTGCTACGCCCATACCTGATTTTACACATACGAGTATCGCTTCAATTGTTCCAAACTCTAATACTCGTTTAGGTGAAATTCCTTCTTCTTGAAGCCAATTTTCTAATAAATTTCTATAATAGCACCCGTGACTAAATGCAAGTAAATTCATGTCTCCTATGTCTTTAAAGGAAGATAAAGGCTTTTTGCTAATGAGAACTAATTCTTCTTCACGAAATATATTTGTATGAAGTTCAGCATGCTGAGTAGAGCCAGCTATAAACGCTCCGTCCAGTTTTCGTTCTATTACAAACCTAATCAATTGTTCCGTCGTATTTGATTCTAAAATCAATTCGACTTTTGGGTATTTCTCATAATAGGCCGTTAATATAGATGGAAGTCTTACAGCGGTTGTAGATTCTGTACATCCAATTTTTAAAGTGCCCCTTGGTTCGATCCCATTACTTTGAACTGCTTTAACAGATTCATCCATTAAGTGGATAATTTGTTTAGCGTATGTTAATAAAATCTCACCGTTAGAAGTTAAAGTTACACCTTTTCCGTTTCGGTAAAATAAAGGTACACCTAGTTCGTTTTCTAGTTGTTTCATACGCATCGTTACGCCAGACTGTACATAGTTTAAATTTTTAGCTGCGTGAGATATGTTTTTTTCTTTCGCAACTTCGTAAAATACAGTTAAATCTTTTATATCCAAGTATCATCCCTCCATAAAAGGTATCATTTTTTTTGATGGATTACATGATAAATCTTTATTTTATATGATATCAGAACTTTCATACAATGGAAGGGGATGGAGGGATTATTGTGTTAATGGAAGAAAGGATAAATGGTACTTATAAGTGGGTTATGTTAATTTTTGCGACAGTTGCTCAAACAACAGCGACACTTATAACGTATGGTGTTGGAGCATTTGCTTTATTTTGGAAAGAAGAATATGCACTTACGAATACGGAGAGTGGATTGTTAGTAAGTGTTGTAAATATAGGACCGCTATTTTGTATGCTTTTTGTTGGGCGGCTACTTGATCAATACAATGAAAAGTTGTTAATTTCGATAAGTTTATTTTTACTAGGGGGTTCGTTTTTACTGACTAATATGGTCAATGGATTTAATGGGTTACTCTTTGTACTTTTATTAGTAGGAACGTTTTATAGTGTTTCGCAGCCAGGAGGAAGTAAGGTGATAATGAAGTGGTTCTCAAAAGAAAATCGCGGGTTAGCGATGGGGATTAGACAAGCCGGTATACCGATTGGTGGTACATTAGCGGGAGTATTGATCCCGTTTCTTATAATAAAATATAATATGGCCTATGCGGTAAATAGCATTGCATGCATTTGTATAATTGGAGGGTTTTTATTTTTTATATTTTATAAGGAACCATATATTCAAGAGAAAGTTAAACAAGAACGTAGTAAACTTTCTTTTTGGATGCAGTTAAAAGAAGTGATGTGTAAAAAAGAGTTGTATGCAATTTATATAACTGGCATTTGTATGATTTCATTGCAAATGGTGTTAGTTGCACACTTTATAAAATTTTTAGTATTGGAACAATCAATCACGCCAATTTTAGCTGGAAAAGTATTTTCCGTTATGTTCTTTTCTGGAATGGTTGGTAGGGTTATATTAGCAGCTACTAGTGATTTATTTTATAAGGAGAATAGGCGTACCCCCTTATTTATAACTGTTTGTATTTCTATTTTCTTCATTCTAATATTAGTAATGAGCATACATACAATAACGAATGTATTGTATGGCGTAAGTGCATTGTTAGGGTTCTTTTCAATTGGATGGTTTAGTCTTTTTATAACTGAAGTTGCGGAATCAGCAAGTGAAGAATCGGTAGGGATGACAGTGAGTTTTGCACTTACATTAAATCAAATTGCTATTATTGTTGCGCCTGCTTTATTTGGTTATATTGTAGATAAGAAGGGATATACGTACGCGTGGTTATGCATAGTTGTATTACTAACTATTTCAGCGGTTAGCTTATATAGGAAGTATAGAAAATGAAGGAATGTTAGCAATGTAAATTTTTTATGAAGAAAGTCTAAAGAAATGTTGAATGAGCAACATTTCTTTTTTATTTGTTGTATAATCAAAATGTAAATGAGATTCGTTTTCAATTTCGTTCATTACCTCTTTTGAAATTACCTGTAATTTTAGCCATAATTAGCTGTTTTTCTTTATCGTTATTTGCATGATTTATTTTATTTAAAAATTTTTCAGCATCATTTCCTTTTAATACCATAATCTGTTTTCTGTAATATTCAATTAATACCATGTTGTTTTTTATTATCCGATAATGAAACATTTTATCATCTAAACGATTGCGTTTATCGGTGTTTTTCATATTACATCTCCATTCTTTTTAGTATGTAACAAATGTTACAAAAGAATTTGAAATTATAGTGTAATGCATCCGATTGTATGTTGGAAATTTTGCAAGAAAGAAATACAATAGAGAGTAGTAAAAATTGAAAATGAGAAAAAGGAATCTAGTTTTAACAGAGTGAATATTAAATAATATTATAATATACTTGATAATTAAAAGATATAAAATAGAATGGATGTACGTTAAGTGAAACTAGATAAAAGAGGGTTCCTAGTATGTTAAAGAAATGGTTAATCGTTTTCTTTATTTTTGCTGTTTTTTGTGGGAGTGTTGTTACACTAATACATGCAAATAAAGGAAAAAAATATGATACAAAGGCATTTTCTAATGTAAATAATAAGCAAAAAGATGTTAAGCAGGAAGTTGATGCGAATGAGAAAAAGCGTTATGAAATTGCAGCTGGAAAACTAGATCAGTACTTAAAAGATAAAGGATTTAATGGGAGTGTTCTTGTAGCAAGTAAAGATCATGTCATTTTACGAAAAGGCTACGGTTATGCGAATGTGAAAGATCAAGTATTAACAACGCCAAGAACGAAATATCGCATTGGGTCTATTACGAAAACAGTAGTTGCAATATCTATTATGCAACTAAAAGAAAAAGGGAAGTTGAACATTGAAGACAATGTAAATAAATATATCCCATCGTTTCCGGCAGATAAAAACATTACGTTACGAAACTTGTTAACACATACGTCTGGATTACCAGAACAGGGACAAGGTAGTGTTGACGCAGCATCACGGTTAAAATTAGTAACGTGGATTGGGGCACAAACGTTACAATTTCCAGCAGGGACAGGATGGAAATATACAGATTATAATTATATGGTGCTTGCATATATTGTAGAAAAAATATCGAATAAACCACTTGCTGAATATGTGAAAGAAAATATTTTGACTCCTGTTGAAATGAATGAATCTGGAATGGGCGCAACACTCCCAGAAGATATTTTCTTAGCAGAAGGGTATACGAAAAAAGATAATAAGTTAATAGCCACGCCTCGCTTAAAAATGAACTGGCTGTATGGTTGTGGTGAAATGTATACGACTGTTGAAGATATGAAAAAGTTAGATGAAGCTATTATGGATGGTAAACTACTTTCCAAACAAAGTGTATCAGATATGTTTTCTGCATCACCTGCAAGAAAATATGGATTTAGTTTCTATATTTACCCAGATTATTATCATAACCACGGTGTATTAGCTGGCTGGAACACTTTTAATAATTTTAACTGGGATAAACGAACGTTTGTCATATTATTTTCTAACGTCCAAAATGGTATGAATGATGCATTTAATCAAGAATTTAGGAAAATGGCGAATGATTTAATAGAAGGAAAGTAATTATAAAAAAATCGGTATTGATATGTAATTATCAATACCGATTTTTTTATTTTGTAAAGTTTTACTTACTGAATAAAGTGAAACTTTAATCAGCAGGGCCCCACCTAACTTCTTTGCTTTCGCTGAATTTTGAGGTGGGGGTCTTACTGCCCACAAATGGCGGGATAAATAGGTAAAAAAGGTGATTGGCATTTGAATAAATCTAAATAGGTAGTTAAATGATAAGTAATGCAAAGAACAATTGGTAATTTTTACATTGATAAAAAAGCTTGAGCTTCACACTATGTGAAGCTTTACAGTATTGGAGACAAGAACAGGAGGTTGGAAAAATGAAAAAAGCAATAAAGTTTTGTTTAATAGCTACATTATCTACAACGATTATTAGTGGATGCTCTTTTGAGGGTAACAATGAAAATGTTAAAGGGAAAGAAGGAGAAAAAGTAGAGGTACAGAAAAATGCTGGGAAATATACGATGCCAGATGAAAAAGATAAACATGAAGGTACATGGCTGCAATGGCCACATGAATACACATATGGTGAAGAGTATAAGCAGGAAGTTGAACCTATTTGGGTTAAGATGGCAAGTGCTTTAACTGAGGGTGAGAAAGTTCACATTGTTGCATATGACCAGGAAGAAAAGGAGAGAATCAATAAGCTTTTAACAGATGAAGGGTTAAATATGGAGAAGATTGATTTCTTTATCGCGCCTACTGATGATGTATGGGCAAGGGATAGTGGACCAATTTTTGTTTATGACAGCAACAAAAATCTCAAAATATTAGATCCAGCATTTAATGGTTGGGGGAAGAAGACACCTTATAAAAATGATGCTCAAATACGTAAGAATGTTAGTAAACAATCAGGAATTGAAAGAATTGATTGGGGGAAATTTGTCCTTGAAGGCGGCGCAATTGAATTAGACAGCAATGGGACTGCTTTATTAACTCGAAGTGCGGTAACGAATAAAAATAGAAATCCTGATTTATCAGAAAAGGAAATTGAAAAATATATAAGTGACCTTGGGGTATCAAACTTTATTTGGTTAGACGGAGTACCTAATTTAGATATTACGGACTTTCATATTGATGGATTTGCTAAATTCCATAATAAATCTACCATTGTAACGATGAAAGAAGATGACCTAGCTGAATGGGGTTTATCTAATAAAGATATGGATACATTGTTAGATGCCAAAAATGCTTCAGGACAGAAATATAAGTATGAATACTTGCCGCTTAGTAAAGAAAAGGTTGCTTTAGAGAATGGAAAAACTCTCGATTATAAGGGATCGTATATCAATTATTATATTGGGAATACAGTTGTATTAGTGCCTAATTATAATGATCCGAATGATAAAATCGCAAACGATACGATTCAGAAGTTATACCCAGATCGTAAAGTAGTCGGTATTGATGTGAGGGAGTTGTATAAAAACGGCGGTATGATACATTGTGTGACACAACAACAACCAATTGCATTGAAGTAATTAATTGTAATTTTGTTGTGCTGCTATATAGACAAAATAGGTGAAATCTTATCTTTACCTATTTTGTCGTTCCTTATTATTTGTAAAAATAAAAATTAAATATAATGATAATTGAATTGTAGTGTATGTTCGCTTTTCGTTTTATATGGTAAAGGAGAAAAATGTTTGTGTTAAAGAATTTTAAAATAGTGTTTTCGTATTTCCCTATCGTTTTACAGTACATTTTAAATGTAGCTTTAATTTGCTTAGGGGTTGTTCTAAGTGTATTTCTTATGAAAGAAGTCATTCAGTTTATACAAGAACTGAAATTGGATGGTAATGAATCTAGTTATCATTTAATTGATAGTATCGTCGTATTCTTTCTGTACTTCGAATTCATCGTAATGATTATAAAGTATTTTCAAATGAATTTTCATTTTCCATTACGATATTTTATATATATAGGTATAACAGCTATTGTTCGTCTTATTATTATAGATCACGATAGTCCGTTAGATTTATTGTTATATGCCTGTGCAATCTTTGTATTAATTAGTGCGTTGTTCATTGCGAATTCTAAAATGATGCGTCGAGATTTAGAATAGTGAACATTTGTTGTTGAATTAAATAAGATATTTTATCTTTTTGAAAAAAGGAGTAACAGTATTGAAAGAAATAATCTTAACCAGCCTCATAATGATAGGGTTTATGATTCTATTATTTAATTGTATACTTTCATGATTTAAAAGAATAAAAGGTTAATAGAGAAAGAGGTTTTTGTAAATATGGTTCATTACAATAATCAAAATAGTTTACATCAAATATTTACATTAAAAGGGACAATTATAAGAGATATTTTCCCGCAAATCGTATTATATACGTGTATTTCAACGATAGTAGCTGTGATTAATTATTACTATACAGAAATAAATATAAATCAGACTCCTTGGGTAATCGTCGGAGGAGCTTTAGGATTACTATTAGTGTTTCGTACGAATACTGCCTATGATCGGTACTGGGAAGGTAGAAAGCTCTTTGGCACGATTGGTGCTTGTACTAGAAATTTAGCAATTAGTTTTTTATGTCATTGGGATTCTAAAGGGAAGAGTATGGAGCAGGAAAAAATAAAATTTTTACATTTATTAATTGCATTTCCAAAGTTAGCGAAAGGACACTTGAGAGAGGAAAAAAATCTATCTGAAGTGAAATCATTGCTCGCTGTCTGTTCTGAGAAGGAAAAAGCACTTTTGGTTGAGTCCAATCATTTACCGATTAGTATAGTTTTTATGTTGAAAACTATACTATCAAAAGGTTTGAAAACGGGGCAAATTCATCCAAATGCGATAATTAGTATGGAAATGGATTTGAATACGTTACTTACATCTGTGGGTGGATGTGATCGTATCAAAACAACACCTATTCCTTTTGCATATTTTGCTCATATAAAAATTTTATTGATTATATTTTGTGCGACTTTACCGATTGGTCTTGTTGATAGTCTCGGATGGTTTACAGTACTTGCGACTACGTTTATAAGTTTTGCATTCATAGGTATTGAAGCAATAGGGGTTGAAATTGAAGATCCCTTTGGTCAGGATCCAAATGATCTTCCGCTAGAAGGAATTTGTATAGGAGTAGAAGCGCATTTAGTGAATTTATATAATCAAAACGATCTATTAGAAGTAATGGGTTTGAATCTTGATACAAAAATCATTTAATCATTTATTGTTGTTTTAAAATAGGTTATTTAAAAAACTTGTCAAGAGTCAATTTAAGGCTTAACGTCAGCTTTATATTTTTTATATAAATATATAATATTTCTCCATGCTATAATCCATTCATGAAATATACGCGGTTCATGAGTTGTAATGAAAAGAGAAATGAATTGAGGAATAGTTGGCTTTGTGAAATCAGTTATGTAACTACTATTAAAAAGCGAGGTAAATAATATGGAACAAAAACATAATGGGATTATTTTTACTGCAATACCAGACGAATCGAATGAATATTATCAACCATTTTATGAAGACTTGATTTACTTTAATGAATGTTTAAATGAAAAGAAATCAATTGCGGATCAACTTATATCTTTATCTGTTGAAGAACAAGACTTTCATACGAGCTGTTTTGAGTATGATGATATTTGGCTAAGAGATGTTGCACCGGTTGTCACAAATCATCTAGTTAAATTTAAATATCGACCAAATTATTTGCCAGATGATCAAGGGCGATATTTAGATCAACAGTTTAATAAATGGTTGAAAAAGAATGACTTTGAATATGTGAAATCCCCATTAATATTAGATGGTGGTAATCTTATTTGGAATAAAAAAGATACCGTAATATTAACAGAACGTATATTTGATGATAACGATGATTGGACAGAAGAGGAAATTATTGAGCAGTTAGAATGGGATTTAGATGTGAGTCGAGTTATTATTATTCCTGCTGAAGAAGGGGATGTACTAGCACACGCAGACGGAATGGTTAAATTTATTGATGAACATACAATGTTTATTAGTGATTTTTTAGGAGATCATGAATTTAGATATAGTGTTCAAGAGATTATTCAAGAACAAATGCCAGAAGCTGAATTTATAGTTGTTCCTTCATCATATACAGAGAAAGGACAATATGATCAAGAGATAGCATCAGCAAAAGGGTTGTATATAAATATGTTAGAATCATGTGATGCTCTTTATGTTCCTAAGTTTGGACTAGCCAAAGATGAGGAAGTTTTACGATATATTCAACAGTATACGGAGAAGCAAGTTATTCAAATTCATGTAGGAGAAATATCAACAATGGGAGGTGCAATGAATTGTTTAACGTGGTATTGTCCAAGCCATTTGTTACCTTCGAAAATGAGAAGATTGAAAAATCAGAATGAAGATTTTTCAATGAAGAAGATTTTTGATTGGTTTTAATAAATAAGTAATGAAAAGAAAATATATTCAAGGAGTATTGATATGTATACCATCGCTGAGTTTTCTCGGATTTGTAAAATGAGTACGCGGATGTTAAGACATTATGACAAAGAGGAGATATTAAAACCGGCATATGTGAATCCGGTTAATGGGTATAGGTATTATGAACAAGAGCAGCTGGAAGTAGCATTGAAAATAAAAAAGTTAAGGGAGTATAAATTTCCTCTTCCAAAAATTAAAATTGTTTTGCAGTCATCGGATCAAGATTCGTTTGTTCAACATATACAATCACAAATTATCGAGTTGTCTCATGAAGTGAAGCAAAATTTACAGGTTATTTCAGAAATGAATGAAATGGTAATGGTGAATAGTAGTCTAAATATTGCTCGCCATAGAAGTTACGATATATTAATGGGAATGAGGAACGAAGTAACGATAATTACTCAAAGAGTAAAAATAGATATAGATGATATAGATGATTATTTTTATGACTTATATGAAGAGGTACAAAAAAATAACTTTCAAATAGTCGGTTCGCCATCTGCAGTCTTTTATGATGAAGAATATATTCCAAGTAACAGTGATATTGAATTAAGAATCCCGGTTATGCAGGGGAATGATGAAGATGTAGTACAAGAATATGAAATGAAAAAACTAAGTCCACATCAAATCGTTACTACTATGCATTATGGAAGTTACGACTATATAGGTTACGCTTATATAGCGTTAGAAGAATGGGTTGAAAAAAATGGGTATGTAATAGTTAATTCGCCATATGAGGTTTATATAAAGGGACCTGAATGTGATTGTTTAGCAGAAGAGTATGTGACACAAATTTGTTTTTTAGTTACGAAAATAGAATGAGAATAAGGATTGACATTAACATTATGTCAATCCTTATTCTACGTACGAAAGCAATTTATCATAATAAAAAGGCGAAATAAAGAGTCACCTTATAAAGTTGCTACAAGTAAATGAAGATATTCCTGTTGACCTTAACACGATGTCAAAGTATAGACAGTACGTACATTCATATAAGGGGTGAACACGTATGAGAAATATAGAAAATAGTTTGTTTTATATGCCTGCGGAATGGGAGAAACATGAAGGTACATGGCTCCAATGGCCACATGATAAAGCACATAGAGGTGAAGGTTATAGAGCTAAGTTAGATGATATTTGGATATCGATGGCAAAGGAGCTTCACTATGGAGAAAATGTCCATATTGTTGTATGTGATGAAGAAGAGAAAATACATGTCCAATCGAAGTTAATGGAAGCTAATGTAAATATGGATAAAATTGATTTCTTAATTCAAGAAACTGATGATATTTGGATAAGAGATAACGGACCAATCTTTGTAACGGATAAGGAAGGGAATCGCTGCCTAACGCACTGGATATTTAATGGTTGGGGAAATAAATATCCGTACGAAAAAGACGCTAATATTCCGAATAAAATAAGTGAAATGTATCGCATTCCAAAAGTTGAATCTAGTGTCTGTCTAGAGGGCGGGGGAATTGAGATAAACGGAAACGGGACCTTAATGGCGGCGAAAACGTCTATTATAAATGAAAATCGAAATCCCACACTAAGTCAGAAAGAAATTGAAATGGAATTAACGAAATATTTAGGAGTAACGAATTTTATATGGATAACTGGTATACGCGGAGAAGATAATTATGATGAAGATACGGATTATCATATTGATGGCGCGGCACGGTTTGTAAATGAAAATACGATACTGTATGAATATGATCCTTTCGGTGAAGGAGAGCCATACCTTTTGGAGGCGTACGAAAAGCATTATCAAGAATTACGACAAGCGAAAAATATAGATGGAAAGCCATTTCAGCTCATTCCAGTACCAGTAACAAGAAAAGTGGTAAAAGAAGCAGACTGTAAGGGTTCATATTTGAATTTTTATATTGGTAATGAAGTTGTATTAGTTCCTGTATATGGTGATGAACATGACAAGTTAGGGCTGCAAATTATTGAAGGTCAGTTTCCAGGAAGAAGAATTGTCGGTATTTATGTGAATGAATTGTATGCGTATGGTGGTATGATTCACTGTGTGACGCAGCAGCATATAGAATAGAGTAATTCAAATGAAAAAGCATGCAGAGCATATACTCTGCATGCTTTTTATAATGCTGAAAACTCCTCAACAAGTTGAGTGAATTGTTTCAATGCACTTTCAATCGGTTCTGGCGTAGTTAAATCAACACCAGCTTTTTTCAATAGGTTTAGTGGATAATCAGAACTTCCACCTTTCAGGAATTCAATATAATTTTTCTGAGCATTCGGATCACCGCTTAATAGTTTATCAGCGATTTGAATGGCAGATGCGAATCCAGTTGCATATTTGTATACGTAAAACGGGCGGTAGAAATGAGGGATTCTAGCCCATCCGTATTTTACTTCTTCATCAAATACAAGTGAATCACCGTTATATTCTTTAAATAGTTTTTCATAAATTTCACTGAAGACTTGTGCATTTAATGGTTTACCTTGTTCCGCCATTTCATGTGTGATTTTTTCAAATTCTGCAAACATAATTTGTGTAAAGAAAGTACCTTTGAATTTTTCAATAAAATGGTTAACTAAATGGTTACGCATGTTCGTTTCTTTTGCTTCTTTTAATAAATAGTGAATTAATAACACTTCATTTACTGTAGAAGCGACTTCTGCCACAAAGATAGAATAATGTGCAGAAATTCTTGGTTGGTATCCATGTGAATAGTGCGTATGCATACCGTGCCCGCATTCATGAGTAAGAGTGAACAGGCTATTTAAATCATCGTGATGATTTAAAAGAATGAAAGGATGAACACCATATACACCAAAGTTATAAGCACCAGAACGTTTTCCTGGTGTTTCTCTTACGTCTATATATCGTTTATCTTTAAAACTTTTTAATGTCTCAATATATTCTTCTCCTAAAGGAGCTAGTGATGCAATCATAATGTCAAATGCTTCACTATATGGGATGTCTTGTTTTGCACCTTCTACTAAATCGACGCCTAAGTCGTATTGTCTTAGTTCATCTACGTTTAATTTTTCTTTTCGAATTTCATTGTATGTATGTAATGTTTGAATGTTTTTTTTCGTTGTATCAATAAGGTTTTCATATACTTCTTTCGGAACCATATCGCCAAATAATGATTTCTCTAGCGCTGATGGATAGTTTCTTAGCTTCGAAACGGTAACATTATTTTTAATAGCAGCGGATAAAGTAGATGCGATGGAATTCTTTAACTGAACATATGGTTTGTAATATGCTTTATAAGCTTCTTTACGCTTTTCACGATTCGTATCTTCTATTAACTTTGCATACATTCCGCGTGTTAAGTTCACTTTTTCTCCATCGTCAGTCGTCACTTCACCAAATAATATATCTGCATTGTTTAACATACCAAATGTGTGCTGTGGAGAAGAAAGAGCTTCACCCATCTGTGATAAAATTGCTTCTTGGTCCTTATTCAATACGTGTTTTTTATAACGATATAATTCAAATAAGTCTTCTTTATAATATTGTAGGCCTTCTGTTTCTTCTATGTAAGAATGTAATGTGCTTTCGTCTATGCTAAGTAAGAAGGGGGAAAAGAAAGATTTAGCTGCACTTACTTTTACGTGTAATTGTGATACTTTATCCACAAGAGATTGCGCGTCAGTATCGCGTGTATCAAGGTCAGATTGTAATCGTGCATAAGCGAACATTAAAGATATTATGCTAGAAATTTCTTCACTCTTCGTTAAATAAGCTAATAAACTATTGCCATCGTCAATATTGCCATTAAACTCGTGTAATTCCTTCGTTAATACTTCAATTTTATGAAAATCACTTTCCCAATCTTCAATTGTATGGTAAATGTCTGTTAAATCCCATTTTTCTATATCAGCTACTTGTAATCGATCTTTAAGTTCTGTCATAATCATTTCCTTTCTAAACATGTAGTTATATTTCTATATAACTATGAAATACAACAAATTGCAAAAAATCCCTGCTGAAAATTGAAAAGCCTTGCTAAAATAACAAGGCTTACATACTTATAGTGTAATTCCAAATTTTGAATGTAAAAGGTTTGTAAATTGCATGTCTGTAACGGTTTCTTTCGTTTTTTTACCATTTTTCGCTACTGTAAGGCTATCTTTCGTTAAAGAGGCATGCCCATCTTCAGTTAGTTTTACAATAAGAGGTAGTTTATTAAAGGGTGACCCTTCATGTTCAACGATAATTTTTTGTGCTGTATTTGCTTTTTCTTCATCCACTTCTTCTATATAAAATGCATAGCCTAATGTCCAATCATCAGCAGAAGATTGATCCAAGAACTCATTGTTTTTCCGCATCTCTAAAATGTAGTTTCCCTTTTCGGTCATTTCTTTACGAATACGATAATCTCCTGTAACAGAGTGAATGACTTCACCTGAGAAAGGGACAGGGGCAAGAGGTAAGTATGATCCGAATCCTACTTCGATTAAATAAAGTTCATTATGATGTGTTAAAACGGTTGCGATATGGCCAGAATCAACAGCCCATATGGAGTTTGCAGCGTTATAAACTGTTCCTGAAACGAGATGAACATCGAATCCAAAATCTTTCAGGAAGTAATACATAGTAGGATTGAGTTCATAACAAAGACCGCCACGGTTATTTACTAAAATTTTCTCTTTCAAATTTTCTTTTGATATTTCTTTAAAATTCTTTTCGAGAATATTTAAGTTTTCAAAAGGAACAGTTTGTGCCATTGCGTACATAATGTTAGATAAATCTTCAAATGAAACTGTGTCTTTTTCTTCTATATGTAATCGTGCGAAAAATTGTTTTTGAAAGTCTGTCATAGAAATCCCTCCGTTATGTTTTTATAGGTAAATTGTAAACAATCTTGAATAGGATGTGAAATTAAAACTACGTTTAATATTTGAAGTGAGATTAAAAATAATGTGGGAGAGTGAGAGATTGCTACTTTACTAACGGTGGAACGAATATTATAATAATTCTGATAAACCATGCAAACGTTTTCTTGGAAGGGGATGGTCTACAGATGTTTAAAAGAATAACAATAGTCGGATTGTCAGTTGTTTTGTTTTTACCTGGTATATATGGGAAGAGTAAGGCATATGCAGATACAGTTAACAATGGAACGTTAATGCAGTATTTTGAGTGGTACGCTCCGAATGATGGGAATCATTGGAATCGTTTGCGTACTGATGCTGAAAATTTAGCGCAAAAAGGAATTACATCTGTTTGGATACCACCTGCATATAAAGGAACTACGCAAAATGACGTAGGATATGGAGCGTATGATTTATATGATTTGGGGGAATTCAATCAAAAGGGAACAGTGCGGACGAAATATGGGACGAAAGCACAATTGAAATCTGCAATTGACGCTTTACATAAGAAAAACATCGATGTATACGGTGATGTAGTTATGAATCATAAAGGTGGGGCTGATTATACGGAAACTGTCACAGCAGTTGAAGTAGACCCGAGCAATCGAAATGTTGAAGTATCAGGTGATTATGAAATTAGTGCGTGGACAGGCTTTAACTTTCCAGGGCGTGGAGATTCTTATTCTAATTTCAAATGGAAATGGTATCATTTTGACGGAACAGATTGGGATGAAGGAAAGAAATTAAACCGAATTTATAAATTTAGGGGCATAGGTAAAGCGTGGGACTGGGAAGTGTCTAGCGAGAATGGGAATTATGATTATTTGATGTACGCGGATCTTGATTTTGATCATCCAGATGTTGCGAATGAAATGAAAAAATGGGGAACGTGGTATGCAAATGAATTAAATTTAGATGGCTTTCGTTTAGATGCTGTTAAACATATTGACCATGAATATTTGCGCGATTGGGTAAATCATGTTAGACAGCAAACGGGGAAAGAAATGTTTACAGTAGCTGAATATTGGCAAAATGATATCCAGACTTTAAATAATTATTTAGCGAAAGTCAATTATAATCAATCTGTGTTCGATGCACCACTGCATTATAATTTTCATTATGCTTCAACAGGAAATGGGAATTATGATATGAGAAATATTTTAAAAGGAACGGTAGTTGCGAATCATCCTACACTTGCGGTTACTCTAGTTGAAAATCATGATTCACAGCCTGGTCAGTCATTAGAATCTGTAGTGAGCCCTTGGTTCAAACCGTTGGCATATGCATTTATTTTAACGCGTGCAGAGGGATATCCTTCTGTTTTCTATGGTGATTACTATGGTACAAAAGGAAATAGTAACTATGAAATTCCAGCGTTAAAGGACAAAATTGATCCGATTTTGACGGCACGAAAAAACTTTGCATACGGTACGCAGCGTGATTATTTTGATCATCCAGATGTGATTGGCTGGACAAGAGAAGGTGATAGTGTACATGCTAATTCTGGTTTAGCAACATTAATCTCTGATGGACCAGGAGGGTCAAAGTGGATGGATGTTGGAAAGAATAATGCAGGGGAAGTATGGTACGATATTACGGGTAATCAAACAAATACTGTAACAATTAATAAGGATGGTTGGGGACAGTTCCAAGTAAGTGGAGGATCAGTTTCCATATATGTTCAGCGGTAGGTTTCCCCCTTCTTTTTTACATGCTGCATAGTTATAAAGGTATGACACCTTTACTTCTCACTTAACATATAGTATGATGAATTCAGTAAATTAGATTTCAATGACTATAATATAAATTAATGAGAGGTGCTTTTTTGTGAGTGCGGTAGGTACTAAATAGGAAAAATTTAATGAAATAAATCGGATAAAATCAGGGGATTTTTATGTGTATCATACCCCTAAATTTGTCATGGATTTATTTCGATACCTATGAAGATACCTACAACACTTTATAAAGCGTGTAATAAGGGACTGCCATCTATTTTTATGGCTTATTTCCTCATACGTTATTACACATGCCTTGTAAATGTAAAAGCTGCGGTATCCCCGCAGCTTTTTTGTATATATTTTTAATGTATAAAAATGGTAATTAAATAATGTAGAGCTCATTGGAATCTAATGAGTAGGTATCTTCATTTATGATAAAAATCAATCATAGTGAGGAGAAACAAAATGAATACGATGACTTTTGAAAAGTTACAATATAACGAATTAAAGGATATAGTGAAATCTTATTGTGTAAGTGGATTAGGTAAGGAATTAGTAAACAAATTAGAGCCGAGTACGAGTATAAAAGTAGTGAGAAATCGCTTGAATGAAACGACAGAAGCACGAGCTATATTAGATGCAGAAGGGCATGTTCCTTTCTTCGGCATTTCTAATATTGCTAGTACAATTCAAAAATTAGAAAAAGGGATGATTTTAGATCCAGAAGAATTAGTAAGTGTTTCAGACTTTTTACGTGGGTGTAGAAAGATTAAAAAGTTTATGTTAGATAAAGAATTTTTTGCACCAGTATTAGCTTCTTATGCAAATTCAATGACTGAATATAAAAGTATTGAAGAGGAAATTAACTTTTCAATTAAAGGAAATAGTATTGATGTAGCTGCAAGTAAAGAGTTAAAACGAATTCGAAATAATATCGATTCTGTAGATGGGAAAATAAAAGAACGTTTAACGAAGTTTTTAAATAGTAGTGCAAATAAGAAATTCATTCAGGAATTCTTTATTAGTAAAAAGGATGACCGTTATACGATTCCAATTAAGTCTTCCTATAAAAATCAAGTTGCTGGAAGTATTATTGAAGCCTCGGCAAAAGGTTCTACTGTATTTATAGAACCACATACGGTTACGAAATTGAATGCAGAATTAGCAGGCTTGAAAGCAGAAGAAGCGGTTGAAGAGTATCAGATTTTAGCGACTTTATCAGGAATGGTGTTAGAAAACATTTATAGTATAAAGATTAACATGGAGCTAATTAGTCAGTATGATATGGTATTCGCGAAAGCGAAGTTTAGTAAATCGATTGATGGAATAGAACCGAAGTTAAACGATCATGGCTACATTCATTTAGTGAATTGTAAGCATCCGCTTTTAACAGGGCAAGTTGTACCGTTACATTTTAAAATTGGTCAAGAGTATCGTAGTTTAATTATTACAGGGCCGAATGCGGGCGGAAAGACAATTGTGTTAAAAACGATTGGATTGTTAACATTAGCTACAATGTCAGGCCTTCATATTGCAGGAGATAAAGGTACAGAAATTGCTATTTTCGAAAATGTATTCGTAGATATTGGTGATAATCAAAGTATTGAAAATGCACTAAGTACATTTTCTTCTCATATGAAAAATCTTTCTGAGATTATGAGGATGTCAAATAATAATACGTTGCTATTATTTGATGAAATAGGGAGCGGTACAGAACCGAATGAAGGTGCAGCACTTGCAATTTCTATTTTAGAAGAGTTGTACTTTGCGGGATGTATTACCGTTGCGAGTACGCATTACGGAGAAATTAAACGATTCTCAGAAATGCATGATGACTTTATGAATGCAGCGATGCAGTTTAATAGTGAAACGCTAGAGCCGCTTTATAAATTAGTTATCGGAAAATCAGGAGAAAGTAATGCACTTTGGATTGCGAATAAAATGAGCGTAAAAGAACATGTACTGAAAAGAGCGAAAGAGTATATGGGAAATAAAGAGTACGCTTTAGAAAAAGTGAATGAAAGTAAAATTAGAAAACCGAAATTTGTACAAGAAAAAAGAGAATCTCATTATGAGTACAAAATAGGCGATCGTGTTAATTTATTGGATCATGATGATTTTGGTATCATCTATAAGGAAAAAGATAATTTTTATAACGTTGTTGTATATTATAACGGTGAATTCGTTGAAGTAAATGTAAAACGTATTACTTTAGAAGTAGCAGCGAAGGAGTTATATCCAGAAGGATACGATTTAAATACACTATTTGTTGATTATAAAGAAAGAAAAATGCAACACGATATTGAGCGCGGATCGAAAAAAGCACTGCGTAAAATTCAAAAAGAAATAAGAAAGAATAGAGGATAAGTTAAAATGGTAACGATTAGACAAGAACAAAAAAATGATTATAGAAAAACAGAAGAAGTCGTAAAAGAAGCATTTTTAAAGGAAGAATTTAGTGATAAAACAGAACATGAACTTGTAAAACGTATTAGAGAATGTGACGCGTTTGTTCCAGAGTTATCAATTGTTGCGGTAGATGAAGATATAGTTGGTCACATTATGTTATCGAAAATTACAATAGAACAAGATGGAACTTCTGTAGAATCGTTAGCACTTGCACCAGTTTCAGTTGCTAGGGGTCATCAGAAAAAAGGAATTGGTGGAAACCTGATTGTAGCTGCATTAGAAAAAGCGAAAGAACTTGGATACGGATCAGTTGTAGTATTGGGACATCCAGAGTACTACCCGAAATTTGGTTTTAAGAAAGCAAGTGAGTGGAATATAAAAGCACCGTTTGAAGTGCCTGAAGAGGTATTTATGATAATGGAATTAACAGAAAATTCTCTTCGAGGTGTAGAAGGAATTGTACAATATTCGAGTGCTTTTGCTGAGTAGGAGTAACGGTTAAGAAATGTAATCATAAAAGATGCTATCTTTTTGTATGGATATACAGAAAGATAGCTTTTTTTATTAAGCGGATCTACTGACGTATATTTTGCTCAATGAATAATTGAGGTGGTAAAATTGATATAGAAACGTAAAGGGAGAGAATGAAATGAATAAGCGAGAAACAGATAGCAATGAGAATGCAGTTACGTTATATGTTACAAGACACGGTAAAACAATATTAAATACGAATCATCGCGCGCAAGGTTGGGCTGATTCTCCATTAGTAGAAAAAGGTGTTGAAGTTGCCACAAATTTAGGAACAGGATTAAAAGATATTCATTTTATGAATGCGTATAGTAGTGATAGCGGCCGAGCGATTGAAACTGCTAATTTAGTATTAAAATATAGTGAGCAATCAAAATTAAAACTTGAGCAAAGAAAAGATTTGCGAGAATTAAATTTCGGTATTTTTGAAGGTGAAAAACTTGAGAATATGTGGGATGTGGTTGGAAAAGCTGCAGGCGTTGCATCACCAGAAGAACTTATGAAGTTTTCTATTCAAGAAGTGATTAATCTTATTAGAGTAGCAGATCCTACAAAACAGGCGGAAGATTGGGAATTATTTTCTACTCGTATAAAAGCTGAGATAGATAAAATTAGTGAAGAAGCTGCTGGAAATGGTGGCGGTAACGTTTTAGTTGTCGTTCATGGGCTTTTGATTACTACCTTAATAGAAATGTTAGACAGTAGCAAAACAAAACTTGGGGTGGAAAATGCTAGTGTGACGAAGATTGTATATCAAGATGGAACATATACAGTCGAGTCGGTTGGAGATATGAGTTATGTTGCAAAAGGGAAAGAAAGTGTGGAAATATAATTAAATCTCAAATAGAAATAAGAAAAGGAAGGTAGAGAAATCTAGCTTCCTTTTCATTTTGTGAATTATGGGATTAATAAAATCTTCCCTGTGCTTTTACGGCTCTCTAATAATTCATGAGCAAGAGCACCGTCTTGTAAAGAGAATGTAGTAGGATTTGAAATGTTTAATTTTCCAGTTGCGATCCAATCGAATAATTGAGTAGATCGTTTTTTACGTTCTTCATAAGTGGTAAGAACGTTCCAAAGGTCTCCGCCAGTTAAAGTTTTTGAAGTATCCATAAGCATACGTGGATCAACTGGAGCAGGATTACCACCAGCCATTCCGTAAAATACGACAGTACCGCCAATTTTAGTAGCGTTAAAACTTTCCTCTAATGTAGAACCTACTGATTCATATACGAGATTTACTCCAGTTCCATTAGTCATTTCAAGTACTTTCGTATGCCATTCTTCGTTATATAAAAATACGTGATGGGCACCAGCTAATGTAGCTATCTTTGCTTTTTCTTTTGATGATGTAAGACCAATTACTGTTCCGCCCTGTAGTTTAATCATTTGAATAAGAAGTTGACCGACGCCACCAGCTGCAGCGTGTACTAAAGCTATATCACCTTGTTTTAGTTGATAGCTATCGTGCGTTAAATAATGTGCAGTTAATCCTTGTAATAAGACAGAAGCGGCTGTTTCAAAAGAAATAGAATCTGGTAGTGGGATTACTTTTTCAGATGGAACGGCAACTAGTTCTGCATTTGCAAATGGGACGTCCGCAAATGCAATACGGTCTCCTAGGTTGATAGTAGTAACGTCAGCTCCTACTTTTTCAACAATTCCAGCTCCTTCATAACCTAATACATAAGGCGGATTGCCAGCAAGATGATAATCGCCGCGGCGTCTATAAATATCAGCGAAGTTTAATCCGATTGCTTTCGTGCGGACAAGAATTTCATTTGGACTTATGATTGGATCGTGTATTTCTTTATAGTGTAGAACATTAGCGTCTCCGAATGTTTCGAAACAAAGTGCTTTCATATGGAATACCTCCATTTATATTGTTTATAGATGTTCTTTATCATACAATACAAATATCAATAGACAAAGAGGATTATTTCGATGGAATCAATCGGAAATATCGATTGAAAAGAGGGATGATAAATGGAAATAAAACAGTTAATTACATTTAAAGTAGCGGCACATACTTTGAACTTTACACAAACTGCGAAGAAATTAAACTTTGCTCAATCGAGCGTGACAGCGCAAATTAAAACGTTAGAAGCTGAGCTTGGTACACCGTTATTTGAAAGATTAGGAAAACGTCTTTTCTTAACTGAAGCAGGTAGGAAGTTTCAACTATATGCCGACAAGATGATTGCACTCAGTAACGAAGCGAAAATGGCTGTGAAAGATGATGAAGAAATAGCAGGTACGTTAATAATTGGTGCACAAGAAAGTCAATGTACATACAGACTGCCTTCTATATTAAAGCGGTTTAAAATACAATTTCCAAAAATAAAACTTATATTTAAACCAGCACATTCCAATAAAGATGCGAAGGAACAATTGATGGAGGGGAAAGTAGATCTTGCATTTATTTTGGACGAATGTAAAACAGAAGATGTTTTACATGTGGAACCACTTATGAAAGAAGAATTAAAAGTAGTAGCTACTCCTACGCATCGTTTACTTGAACAACCTTCAGTTTCTATAAAAGATTTAGAGAGTGAAACACTTTTACTAACAGAATTAGGCTGCTCGTATCGGACTTTATTTGAAGAGCTATTTCGCTGGGAAGATGTATATCCAGCAAATAAAATTGAGTTTGTTAGTGTTGAAGCAATTAAACAATGTGTTATTGCAGATTTAGGCATAGCCGTTTTACCAGCAATAGTAGTAGAAAAAGATATACGAGAGGGGACGATAAAAGAGTTACATTTAGAAAATACAATCTCTCCGATTTATACGCAAATCGCTTGGCATAAAGACAAATGGATGACAGTGCCACTGCGACAATTTATTGATGTAACGAGGGAGTTTTTTGTAACGGATTAAGTGGAGAAATATTTATTTTATATAAAAGAAAAAATGGCAATTTTGTATAAAGAACCGATGCTTGAATATAACAAGTATCGGTTCTTTTATGTTTTAAATAAAGGATGCTATAAAATGTGTATTTCTCAACTTTTTTTCTTAGACGGATACGTAAATTTCTTCGTATATTCCAATAATTATAAGGGAATTTACAACGTTTATTCGTTTCTGTAAGATGCCTCTAGGAAGCGTGAAAGGAGGACTTACATAGCAGTATAGCTTGTCTTTAGTATACGTACTTATTGTGAGGAGGAATTTAAAATGTTTAAAAAGTTAATGAAAGTATGCGTGTTAAGTGCGGCAAGTATAGGTGTATTATTTAGTTTTCAAGGAAGTACATTTGCAGCTACTGATTTAAGTAGTTATTATGACGGGAAAAATCCAGCAACAACGAAAGTATACGGGGGAAGTACGACGTGTGATGCAGATGGATTTAATGCAAAATCTACAGCTGTATATGAAGGTAGTAAAAAAGTAGGGACAGTGTATTTACGTTACAGTAATAAATGTCATGCAGCATGGGCTAAGTTTGTTTTAGATCAACCAGCACCAGCTGTTTCAGGAGGAGTGTACGCGTACGCTGTTGTGAATAAATATAAAAATGGTGTATTCCAAAAATCAGTTACTTCTAATCAGGGGAACGGCACAATAAAAACAGGTCAAACGAGCACTTATACAGGAATGGTATTTGATTTAACTGCTGATTTCGGATACACAGCAGATGCTGAAGCAGTTACGTTTAATAACGGTTACGGGAAAACAGCACGTTATTAATAAAGGAGTGAAATGATATGAAACTTTTAAAAAAGACGAGTGCATGTTTATTGCTATCTTTACTCGTTGTAACTAGTATGTTTAGCACGACTAATAGCGATAAAGCATACGCAGAAGACCATTCATATGATGGGAAAAGTCCTTATTATAACAGCTGTGATCAATCTGCAGTAACGAAAGAAAAGAAGTGGATTGATTCAAATTCTTATGTGGAATTAAAATTTAGCACGACGTGTAAGACAGCGTGGGCAAAAGTTACTGTAACTCGCCTGGCAGTTTATAATAACGAAGCTGATGCAAGGATTGTTAGAAAAACAGATGGAAAGGCATACACTTGTGGAAGTGCTGGAGGAAATGGTGTTGTAAATAAAGGGCAAACATCATGCTATACGCCAATGGTATATGACTTAGATCCAAGAAAGGCGCAAGCACAGGGGAAACATGCAATACCAAATAGTGATGCTTATAATTATGCGGAGACTATTTGGTATTGATGAGGATATGGAGATTGTAAGATAGAATATTTTAAGAGCATGTTTTGATTGGATTTCAAAACATGCTCGTTTTGTATTCATTCTAATTTTTTCGGTAATCATGGACCATTGAATTAACTAAGGTCTGTATCAGGAGGATTGTATCCAAGGTGACGAGCCATTGATACAATTTGTCCTTTATGATGAAACTCATGAGTCTCTGTATGAGTTAAAAGCCATAGCGGAGTTGTGCTCCAAGGTTCTCTTTGCCATTTCACTTCATTTGCTATGTTTTCAAGCCAACGATCATTGTATTCATTTAAAAAACTTTGTACAGTCTCATCTACTAATTTAAATCTAGCACGGACTTTCGCGACATCTGCATGCTCAATTTCGTAATCGCTAGCAAATGAAAAATCTGCTCTTTTTTGCTTGAATGCGAATGACCCAAGCCAGTATCGATAGCAATCGGCTACATGAATATGTGTCTTTATAATGCTACCGCTCCCGAAATTCGGAACAGTGCTATGTAATTTTTCTAATGGGATTTCTTCTAAAAATGTGAATAGAGTTTCTCTTGTAGAGCTAATAAGATTATATTGCTGTTTTAAAATATGTAACATGCAAGTACACTCCTCTTTTATTTACATAGTAAGTAATTCTATATTTACGAGGAGTGAACCTTTTTATTATTTTTAATAAGCATATTAGATGTATTTCTTATTTGTTTCTGATAGATTAAACAAGGTGAAACTTTAATAAGTTGAACATTATTAGTTCATAATAAATTGTACATCAAGAAGGGGAACGATAAAATGAACAGACTAGTGGGTTTAAAACAATTTGAAATAACGCGCGGGGCGTTACTTAAATTTATGGAAACGTTAGATGATAAAACTGCGGATACGCAGCCAGAGGGTTTTAACAATACAATTCGTTGGCATATCGGTCACGTGTTAACAGCAGCAGAAGTTTTCATGTTTGGAAAAGAATTCAAACAATTACCAACTGAATATCCAGGTATGTTTGGGTATGGATCACGACCATCTAAATGGAAAACAGAAGGACCATCGTTAGAAGTGTTAACGGCTCAATTAAAAGAACAAGCAAAACGTATTAACGAAATTCCAGCAGAAGCATTTGAAAATAAACTGCCAGAGCCATTCCTAGGATTGGAAACAGTAGGGGAGCTTTACGGTATGATGCTTTATCATGAAGCTGATCATATTGGGCAAATGAAAGCGATGGAACGTATTATTAAAGCTCTTTAGTCTTAATTGCATATAAAACAAGCAATACAGTTGTAATGTTAAATAATATATACAAAAAAGGTAGATAAATTATTATCTACCTTTTTTGTATAACTTCTTGAAGGATTAGGGATTATCATCGTGGTGCTGATGAAGAAGGATAAGAGAATTTTATAATTTTTATGGTGTGATTATTAATTATAGTATTCCTAAATATGGAATATACGTATAATAATAGAGAAGAACTAGAAATAGGGGTGAATACTATGATTACATTAGAGCAAAAGTTGGAGCAATATAAACATACATATGTACAGTTAAAGGGAGAACTAAAATGGAAAACGAGTGATTCTCGAACAGGAATGATGATTGCTGCTATGTATGCAGGTAGTGATAAATTGTTTGATCTCGGACGTTTTTTAGAAATTAGTAGTTATATTAAGAATCAGGTAGGGATGTTTTCATACTTAAAGTCTTATCATCGTTTTGTAGTGGCCGCAACATTAGATATTCACTTTACAGATTACAAGGAAGCTTTTCGGAAGTTTTTAGATTTATATGAACAATTGGTCACTGGTGGCTTTAGCCGGAGTATATTTACTTATCTCGCAGCAGCTGTGCTTTTAACAGAAGAAAATGAACAGCATGGCGCGCACATTCAGCGTTCGATGCAAGTATATAAACGCATGAAAAAGGATCACCTCTTTCTTACAAGTACAAATGATTATCCGCTCGCAGTTTTATTAGCAGGACAATCAGAGCATGTAGAAACACTTATGGACCGAGTGGAACGTCTTTATCAGAAACTAGCGACAGCTGGTTTGCGTAAAGGGAATGATCTTCAATTTTTGAGTCATATTCTTTCACTAAAGAAGGATGTCAGGGAAGAACTATTAGTTGCAAAATGTACAAATACATGGAATTTGTTAAAGCAAGAAAAGGTAAAAGTAAAACAGATGCATTACCCAGCTATCGGGCTACTAGCGTTACTCGAGGACGGAGAAAAAGAGATTCATTCTATTCGAGCATTTATTGAAAAATTGCAGGGGGATAAATTGTTCCGTTGGCATACAGATACAACTATTCTTATTGCTATTCAACTGTTCGTAAGTCAGAAAGGTGAGGAAAGTAAAGCTACTAACACAGGTTTACAAACAATGATAGAAGTCCTCATACAAGCACAACAGGCAGCCATGATGGCAACGATTGCCGCTTCATCTGTAGCAACATCTTCTGCTAGTAGCAGTTCATAATGTGTAATTGCTTATACTCTTGTAAATTATAACTCCCTTGAGAAGGACGGTTTAAAAAATATTACTAAAAACAGTTAGCTCATCACTCTCTAATGAGTGATGGGCTAACTGTTTTTACATAATCAGCATTATCTTTTTGATTCCTTCAAATGTTTGAGCTGCGTGACAATCATAATGCTAATAACAACGAGTAAAAACCATGAACTAATTTTGCTTAAGTGAACGAGACTCCATGCTTCCCGTTGATTTGGATATTGCCATGCTCCGAAAAATGTTGCGATGTTCTCTGCAATCCAAATGAAAAATCCGATAAGGAAAAAGGAGAGAACGAGTGGCATTTTATATGTAACGCCTTGTAATGAAAATTGTACAAATGTGCGAGAGAAAACAATGAATAGTAGTAAAGTTAATATCCATCTAAAATCGTATGTAAAGTGGTGTGTGAAAAAATTGAAGTAAATCATAGCTCCTAACGGCACGGCAAAAATAGCTTTCGGCCAATGATGCATTTTTAAATGCAACCTTCTCCACGCTTGACATATGTAACTCGCGACACTCGCATACATAAAACCGCTGTAAAGCGGAACTCCAAAAACCTTCGAATATGCCTCTTCGGGATAACTCCATGAACCGAAATGTACTTTATATATTTCTAGTAAAAGGCCGATGAGGTGGAAGATGGTAATTACTTTTAGTTCGTCTTTTGTTTCAAGACCCGTCTTGTACATAATCCACTGCATAAGAAGGCATACGATGAGTATGAAATCATAGCGGTATAACCCTGGGATTGAAACAATTTTTGAAAGGGCTAGTGTTAAGAAAATAATGACTGGGAATAAGCAAGATAATGCTTGTTCGTAAGTGAAATGTAGTAGTTGTTTTATATAGAACATTGTGTCACCTTCGATGTTTTTATTGGGAAAATCAAAATAATCAATAAGTATACTACAATTTAAAAAATAATCCAGTAGTCTATTTTGCATGTATTTGTAAGTTTTAGAAGGGAATTGTAATGAGTATTTTAATATTGTAGAAAAGTGAAAAAATAGTTTGCTATTTAAAAAAAGTGGGGATATAATATCTAAATGAAAATGATAATTATTATCAATAATAATTATAAATAAAAAATAATTACAAAAAACAACTGAATATAAAGGATGAAATGAAACATGTTACATAAGTCTACTGTACATGCTGGTAATAACCGCTGGATACATATTAAGTTCATATGTTTCATGAGCTTAACAATTTTATGTTTAATTGGATCTATATTTTTAGCCATTTCATTTGGTGCAAAGGATATTCATTTACAAACGGTGTGGACTGCGGTTTTGGATTACAATCCGAAATTAACGCAGCACCAAATTATTTATGAATTAAGGCTCCCGAGAGTAATTGGAGCAGCAGTTGTAGGGGCAGCTTTTGCGGTCGCTGGAGCGGTTATGCAAGGAGTAACACGAAATCCTTTAGCTGATGCAGGTGTACTTGGCATAAATGCAGGAGCGATGTTTGTAGTAGCACTTAGTTTTGCTTTTTTTCCGCATATGCCGTATTCCTATTTAATGATTGTTTCCTTTATTGGAGCAGTCTTAAGTACAGTACTTATTTTTGTTATTGGATCAGCAACATCAGGCGGGTTAACACCAATGAGGTTAACGATTGCTGGAGCGGTTATGGCAGCGCTTTTACATTCATTAAGTTCAGGTGTTGCGATTTATTATGATTTAAGCCAGGATTTAGCGTTTTGGTATGCTGGTGGTGTTGCAGGGGTTAAGTGGGAACACTTGAAATTTTTAGTCCCTATTATTCTTATAACGATTATTTTTGCAATAGTGTTAGGGCGATCTATTTCACTCATATCAATGGGGGATGATGTTGCTACAAATTTAGGAGTGAAAACGAACCGAACGAGAATACTAGGGATGATTATAGTAGTTATTCTGGCAGGTGTTTCTGTTTCAGCTGTTGGTTCTATTGGATTTGTAGGATTAGTTATCCCGCACATTGCTAGAAAATTAGTTGGTGTGAATTATAGACTCATTATTCCTATGTCAGCATTATTAGGAGCTATGTTATTAGTTGTAGCTGACCTAGGAGCAAGAACAGTAAATCCTCCTAAGGAACTTGCGATAGGGATTATGGTAGCTCTTGTTGGAGTTCCGTTCTTCCTCTATATAGCACGTAAAGTTGGGAGGGAGTTATAAGTGAAAGATCTTTTTAACACGGATAAAAAGAGAGCTATTACTGTAACTACAATATTCGGATGTGTAAGTATCGCTGTAATTTTAATCAGTCTAAATACAGGGACACTGAGTATAGAGCCACTTAAAGTAATTCAAACACTTTTTGGTTATGGTGATTTTGAGAGCGCAACCGTGCTATATGATTATCGTATGCCAAGAATTATAATCACAATGTTAGCTGGTATTGGCCTTGGGATTTCCGGTGCGATTTTGCAAGGATTATCCCGTAATGCACTTGCAGACCCTGGTATTCTTGGACTGCATTCAGGTGCATCTTTTGGGCTAATTATATTCGTTACATTCTTTCATTCTATTAATGAAAGTGCATCTATTTTAATACCGTTATTTACATTTGGCGGAGGAGTATTAGCTGCATTTCTTATTATTTTACTTGCGAGTGATCGGTCAAATGGTTTACTTCCCATTAGACTTATTCTCGTTGGTATTGCAGTTTCAGCTGGTTTTAGTGCAATTTCGTTATTTTTCTCTCTCAAGTTAAATGATGAGACGTATACATTCGCTTCTAGATGGCTAGTTGGTAACGTGTGGGGAAGGGATTGGATTCATGTCCTTGCATTATTACCTTGGATTTTCATACTAACCCCTTATGCGTGGCTAAAATCTAAAGCGTTAAATGCATTGTCACTAGGTGATAGTGTAGCGGCAGGACTTGGTGTTTCTGTTCAAAAAGAACGGTTATTACTTTTAGCTACAGCGGTTGGATTATCTTGCGCAAGTGTATCGATGGCAGGAGGGATTGGTTTTATCGGTTTAGTTGCTCCGCATATCGCAAGGAAGTTAGTAGGTACTACATATCAACACTTTCTTCCTTTAGCTGGCATTATCGGAATGATTATTTTAGTGCTAGCAGATACGATAGGTCGTTCTATATTTGAGCCAAACTCTATTCCAGCTGGTGTAGTAGTGGCGGCATTAGGAGCACCGTATTTTCTTTATTTACTTACAAAAACAAAATAAATACTTCAAAGAGGAGAACATATGAAAAAGAAACTTACTATTTTATTTAGCATGATGTGTATTTTAGTATTAGCAGCATGTGGTCAAACTAAAGCTAATGAAGAGGCAACGAAAAAAACGGAAAAAAGTAATGATCCAAAAATCGCCTCTATGTCCATTCATTTAACAAATAATTTACTTGCATTAGGAATTACACCAGTAGGTTCTGTTATTGGTGGAGATTTAAAAGATTTCTTACCGCACGCTAAAGAGAAGTTGAAAGATACGAAGAAGCTTGGTGTTGTAACAGATCCGAATATGGAAGCGTTACTTCAATTAAAGCCAACGGACATTTATGTTGATGAAAAATATGCTGGTAAAGATGTAGCGAAATACGAAAAAATTGCAAAAACACATTCTTTCAATTTAGATGAAGGTACGTGGAGAGATCATTTAAAACAAGTTGGTAAACTTGTAAACCGTGAGAAAGAAGCAGATAAATATATTCAAGATTACGAAGAGCAATCAAAACGAGTAAAAAGTTTAATAGATAAAGAGCTAGGTAATAACGAAAAAGTAATGGCAATTCGCGTTACTGCAAAAGAATTACGTGTATTTAGTACAAAAAGACCGATGGGACCAATTTTATTCCAAGACTTAGGATTACAACCTGCAAATGGTGTAGAGAAAATTGATGGAAACCGTCCTTTCGAAGTCATTTCACAAGAAGTATTACCTGACTTTGATGCAGATGCTATTTTCGTTGTCGTTAATAGAGATGATAAAGCGAAAGCTGCATTTAAACAACTTCAAGAAACACCAATTTGGAAAGACTTAAAAGCTGTTAAAGGTAAGCACGTATACATTATTAATGACCAACCATGGCTTGACTATTCTGCTTTAGGTAACAAAATGGCAATGGATGAAGCGGAGAAAATGTTTACGAAATAATATAGTTTCGCTATTAGGAAAGGCCCTCTAAATTTGGAGGGCTTTTTATTATTGTTAGAATAAACGAAAAATTATACAATGAAGTTAATTTCGTGTAGAGGAGATGTGCCAATGTCAGCGCTTATTGTAAGTATCCCGTGTATAAAGCAGTTTATAGAATAAGGGGATAAATAGGCTAATAATTATCCCTGTTATTAAAAAAGGGGGAGTTTGAAATGACAATGAATCTTTTTCAAAATAAAACGATTAAATTATCAGCTATTAGAGAAGCAGATGCTGAAGTAATGGCTATGTGGCAAGAAGATAGTGAGTATTTAAGGAATGTAGATACAGATGTAGCATTCCCGCAATCGATACAAGAAATAGCAAGTGATGGGCTATTAAAGGGACGGAGATCGAATAGTGTTTCTTTCATGTTAAGGACAGTTCAAGATGATCGCTTAATTGGTTTTGTTGCAATTCATGGCATAGAGTGGAATAACAGAACGGGTTTATTAGCCATTGGTATAGGAGATGCAAATGATAGAGGAAAGGGATATGGAAGAGAAGCAATCCATCTTATCTTAAAATATGCTTTCTATGAATTGAATTTACACCGCGTCGGTCTGGATGTGATTTCTTATAATAAAGCAGCCATTGCGTTGTATAAAAAGATAGGTTTTCAGATGGAAGGGTGTATGAGAGAAGCGGTTCAAAGAGATGGGAAGTGTTTTGATCGTATCATTATGGGGATATTGCGGGATGAATGGATAGGGTTGCAAGATTAGCGAATACATTCAATATTATATATGTAGTATGCAGGAGATATAATGATAATTGGCGAAAATTTACAGTGAACTGATTGAATTTATAAGGAGTTATGTAAAATGAATTTAGAAAAAGCAAAACCAGTAAATGAAGAGGTCGCTGAATTAAAGGAACTAATTAAAGAGTTACACGGAAGTGTACATCAACTGCAAAGCGAAGTGCAACAACTAAGGCACGAAAGACCAGTTGTTGAAGTGAGAAAAGGTGTTCAATTATCACCAATAATTGTCGGACAAATTGGTGGTATGATTTTAGGTGGGTTAGCAATTATCGGTATATTTTGGTGATGAAAAAAGGTTTGCAGCACGATGCTGCAAACCTTTTGGATTTGACGATATAATTTCATGCAATACAACTTTTACATTAAATAACGTAAATATATATAAGCATGTGATAACAAGAGTGCAACAATAGTTAATGGTAAACCAATTTTTAAGAAGTCCATATAAGAGAAAGCATGTCCTTCACGTTTTGCAATACCAGCAACGACTACGTTTGCAGATGCTCCGATTAGCGTTCCATTTCCTCCTAAGCAAGCTCCAAGAGATAACGCCCACCATAGTACTTCGATTTGCGGAGAATCGACAGATAGTCCGAGTCCTGTAGCTAAGTCTTGAATAAGAGGAATCATCGTAGCGACAAATGGGATGTTGTCGATTGTCGCAGATGCGATGCCAGATACCCATAAAATCAGTATAGCTGCGAATCCGATGTCACCGTTTGTTACGCCGATTACTTCTTTTGCAAGTGAAGAGATAAGTCCGATATCAATTAACCCGCCAACGAGAACAAATAGTCCGGCGAAGAAGAAAATGGTTACCCATTCAACGTGGGCAAATACATCTTCAATATCATGTTCTTTCACGCCGATTAACATAAGAAGTGTAGCGCCTGTCATCGCGATAACAGCAGCGTCTACATGAATAATCGAATGAAGTACGAAGCCTAAAATAGTTAGTCCTAAAATCGAAATAGATTTTAAAAGGAGGCTTTGATCTTTAATGTAATCTTTTTCGTTTAATGCCATTAGTTTTTCGATTTGTTCAGGTGTTGTTTTTAGTTTGTTACGGTACATGAAGTAAATAATGCCAAGTGTCACAATAGAAATAATAATTACGATTGGAGCTAAGTTAAGTAAAAAGGCGTTAAAGTCTAAATGCTTGTTTGCTGATCCAATCATAATATTAGGTGGATCACCGATTAATGTTGCTGTTCCGCCTATATTTGAAAACAGCACTTCTGAAATCAAATAAGGTACAGGATTTACTTTTAAAATACGTGTAATGGATAATGTAACAGGAACGATTAATAAAACAGTCGTTACATTGTCCAAAAATGCTGATCCGACAGCAGTTAATAGGGATAGTAATAATAAAATGCGAATCGGTTTTCCGCCAGCTGCTTTTGCCGCTTTAATGGCCACAAATTCAAAGACGCCTGATTGACTCGTAATATGTACGAGAATCATCATCCCAATTAAAAGGGTAATCGTTTCCCATTGAATATGTGATGTGAAAGCAGTATGTAAATCTACAACTCCAAAAATAATCATAATAGCAGCACCGAATAGTGCGATTACAGCACGATTCAATTTCTCAGAAATAATAAATCCGTACGTGATTAAAAATACGGCAATTGCAAAATAATATTGCCAATTTGCTACTTCATGTGCTGACTGTTCCAATCATGTCACCTTCTTTAAATTATGTATTCAATTGTCGAAATGTATCTCGCTGCAATAATACGGGATAAAATATATTGTAGCAAATTCAAAAAAGAAAGAAAACTATTTAACAAAGTGAAGGAAAAAATGTATTTTTTACATATCATATAAAAAATATAAAAAATACAGTGCAAATTATTAGGAAAAGTGAGCGTTGTCCTCTAATATAGAGATAGCAATTTACATTATTTTTGCGTAAAATGGTTTAAAGAGGTGAATTCCGATGGAAATAGTAAAAGATAGTTCTCTTATTCAAAATGAAATTGAACGTTTTGTAAATAAAGATGTATATATTCATTTAGAAACGACAAACGGAGCGTATGCATCACACATAAATGAAAAGATGATGACAGTTGGTGCTTTCATTCGAAATGCAATTATCCGTTTTGAACGCGGGAAGATAACTGGAACAAATCCATACCGAGTTGGTCTAAAAATGGATCATGGTTGGGTATATGCTGAAGGTATTACGCACTGGGAAGTAGATGGTCAAGAGCGTTTATTACTAGCTGGACATGATAATTTAGGTCGTCTAGCAGTTGCACTTGAGTTAAGCTTAACACCATTTAAGTAAGAAGGAGGGAAACTTATGGAGAGACATGTACTTGTTGTATTTCCGCATCCAGATGATGAAGCATATGCTGCGGGAGGAACAATTCGCTTATTAACAGATCAAGGAGTACCTGTAACATATGCATGTGGTACTCTAGGACAAATGGGACGTAACATGGGTAAGAACGTATTCGCTAACCGTGAAACGATCCCAAATATCCGTGAGAAAGAATTGAAAGATGCTTGTGAAGCGATGGGCATTAAAGATTTAAGAATGCTTGGCTTCCATGATAAAACGTTAGAATTTGAAGATGTTGATTTCGTTGCTGACAAAATTGAAGCAATCATTCAAGAAGTAAATCCATCTCGAATTATTACATTTTATCCAGAGCACGGTGTACATCCAGATCATAATGCATTTGGCCGCGCTGTCGTTCGCGCTGTATCACGTATGCCAAAAGAAGAGCGCCCAGTTATCCATGCTGTTGCGATTACGAAAAATCGTGAGGCAGTATTAGGAGAACCGGATGTTGTAAATAACATTAGTGAAGTATTTGATCATAAATTAACGGCACTAGGTGCGCACCGTTCACAAACAGAAGCAATGCTTGAAGACACGCATGCAAAAATAAAAAACAAAGATGCAGCAACATTAAAATGGCTGCAACTTGAACAGTTTTGGACTTATAAATGGGAGTAGGCTAGAAGGATATCTTCTAGTTGCTCTTACATAGAAAAAGCGCCGTCACTTGTGATGGCGCTTTTTCTTGTTGAAGACTATATATTTTTTAGGGTGCTTCAAAATTTAAAAATTAACGTGCAGTATAGCCTCCATCAACAAGAAGTGTTGTACCGTTAACAAAACTAGCATCATCACTTGCTAAAAATAAGACAGCTTTAGCGACTTCTTCTGGTGTTCCAAGTCTGCCTTGTGGATGAAGTGAAGCTAAATATTCTTTTTGTTGAGGATTAACACTACCTAGTAAAGGGGTGTCAATATAACCAGGGCACACCGCATTAATGCGTATTCCATATTTAGCGTAGGCAGTACATAAATTTTGAGTTAATAGTTTCACACCACCTTTTGCAGAGGAGTATGCTGTTGGGGTAGGTAATGAAACAAAACTATGAATCGAACCAGCGTTAACGATGACACCACCTGTACCTTGTTTAAGAAATTGTTCAATCGAATATTTATCAGAAAGGAATACCCCAGACAAATTAATATCAATAGTTCTTTTCCACTTTTCATAGGATAATTCGTTTGCCGGTGCATCATCAGCAACGCCGGCATTGGCATACATAATATCTAAATTACCGTATGTACTTACTGTCTCATGAATTAGCTGTTTAATATCTGCCTCTTTTGTTACATCGGTTTTAATAAATAACGTATTGTATCCATGTGCATTCAATTCATCTGATAGTTCTTTTCCACGTTCAGAAAAGTCAGCAATAACTACTTTTGCACCTTCTTCGATAAAAAGACGAACAGTAGATTCGCCAATTCCACTTGCACCACCAGTTATGATTGCTACTTTGTCTTTTAATTTCATATAAACCTCTCCATTCATCAATGAATTTAAGTCGAATTTTTAAATCTTGTTACTAAACTATTAACCTTAAATAGTAAGTAGATAGAAGAAAAAGCTCGCGTTTACTTAATCGTGAGAGTGCTATTTTTCTTTAGTGTACTTTTTGATACAGTTATGGACGAAAATATTAATTTGGTCAATTTTATCATTAGATTGAATATTTGGTAAAGAGCTCTCGAACAGAGCGAGTACGGATGCTGAAAAATTAAAATAAACATGCAGTATTATTTGTAGGGTAAGGAACAAGGGGGGGAGAGAAGCATAACGAAAACTACTACTCTAGTTAAATAGGAAAAAGCCTTGCAGGGGGGCAAGGCTTTAAACAGGGTATTAAAAATTATTGATTTATTAAGAATAACTTCTTCTTGTGAATAAACTAATTTTAGCATGATAACTCATATGTATGTGTTACGAATTTGTGAATAAAAACTCAATGATAAAAGTATGAGTGAAAGGAAATAATGTATTTGAAATATGTATTATTACAGAAAGTTCAGTTGAAATAGTGAGGAAAATAAAAAAGTGCAATGAGCAAAATGATTAAGAGACGAATTATACGAAAGGTCAGTGGAACGCCTAATATTTAATTTGTTTCACTATAATATTAATTCCGATGCTACAAAATTCAAGAGATGACTTATCAATATAAAAACAAAAAGTTCTCAGAATCTACGGCTTTAAAATCAAAAAAATTTAATCATTGGCATAAGGGAATTTTATATTGCTTGGTCGAAGAAGGAGATTTGTATATTTAATTTCTTTTTGCATTTAATTCTTTAGAACTGATTTTTAATAATGTATATAAGAAGCGTATATTTTGAATTATTTAATAGAATAATATATATTTATATTGATTTAATGATTTTAGTTTGTTAAAAATGGGGAAATCGATATGAAGGTTAAATTTGCCGTAATAAAAGATGAGAATTTTGATTGTAGTTTATTGGAAACAAAATTATTGAAAACTTTTAAAGAAGTAGATTGTGAAGCAGATATTGTAAAGGTTGAGGATGAAATTTTTGAAAACAATGATGTACAAACGCATTTATCAGAAATAACCATTCATGTTACTGGAAAAAATATCGGATATAGATCTGTTTCAGCCAGTATATTTATTGTTCTAGAGAGTTTATCAATACAGCTATTTCATATTCATATTAGTATACTTTAAACAGTTCAAAAAGTGGATTTATATTGCGTTGTAAATATGAAAATGGTGATGAAAACAATAGAAATTATCGTATGTGCTCCCGAATGTTGGATTGCACTTTGTTTGTTGTTAAATAAGCAAGGGGTCCCTTTTTAAATTTTAATGTATCTTAACGCTAATTTATAAATAGAAGAATGGAAACATGTGAGTAATTCAATTAGATTGTACAAATAATTTGGTACGCGGATATACGCAATGTATTCACAGGTAAGAGGGTTGTCTCATAATATATATAGATTTTTCTATTAAGATGAACAGAGGGTGTGAATATATGGAAGATGTTTACGCTAAAATTGACAGTCTCAAGGCGGAGCAAAAAGAAATGATGAGAGACATTCGAAATTTAGAAACGCGTACTACTATTAATGAGAAAGATATAGCAACAATCAATAAGCAATTAGAAAAAATAAGTACAAACACTACTTGGATTTTGCGAATTATTATTAGTGCGATAATAATGTCAGTTTTAGGATTGATATTAAAAGGGATGATTTAAAAGAAAGAGGGGAGCTCCCTCTTTCTTTTATGTAAATGAGAAACTATAAATTTTCCGTTTCCTTTTCGTCTGCATACTTATCCTCTAAGGAAATTAATAGAGGGATTGATATAGTTACAAGAATGATTAAAGTGGTGATAAAAGATTTAGAAAGAGAAAAAGAACCTTCAATTAAAGGTAATAAAAACTTGAATGAAAGTATACTTGTTATGAAGGAAATTACTAAAAAGCTCAAAAGAGATATATTTTTATTCTTTATAGATGTCTCTATAAAGTCTTTAACACAGGTTATTACGACAAATATAGTTAATATGATAATAGAAACAAAATAATGTGTTAAATTCGTCATACTAATAGTAGGATCGTCTATTATGTAAGCAAGTAACTTAGATACTAATATTCCTCCAAACAATAAAATAATAAAAGCAAGTAATCCTTCCGATATATAAGTGCTTAAATTGTCTTTCTTGTTAAAGAGTTTATAGTTTAGAGTAGATTGGGTTATTTGAATTAGGAATAGGGTAATAATCCATACATAATATACAAATGGTAATTCTCCTGAGAATAGAGAAATTAGAAAGTTTACTACTGTCCTTAAAATTTCAATCATTACGAAAGTCCTCCTACTTGTTCAGCTTTATGATATTAGGAATATATGAGTCTATCATTTTATAATTAGGTTTATAGATTCAAACTATTTCTAATTATTCCATAATAAGGTGGTTATATCAAGTAGTTATCTTCTATGGTGTGTATTAGTTGTTCACTAATATAAAAAGAAAATTTGAACGTTAATACTAGAAAAATAAAAGTAATATGTAATATAATTGGAAAAGTATATTTAAAAATCGATGTTAATATTACCCTCCTATAAGTATTAACATACGTAATTGAGGTGTTTTCTTTGTTGTTTTATGACCGGATTTCTATAATGGCCCCTCCTGTTCCGTAGCTTAGGAAAGTCTTTTTACTTCTGAGATTTTCAAAGTTATAGGAGGGTATGAAAAATGAAAAAAGTCTCAGTACCATCACTTTTGTTAATGATTGTTCTTGTCGCATTTCCGCAAATTAGTGAAACGATTTACACACCGTCTTTACCGGACATTTCAAAGGCGTTACATGTAAGTAATAATGAGGTGCAGTTAACGCTTAGTGTGTATTTTGCTGGATTTTCTTTAGGTGTATTTTTTATTGGATGGCTATCAGATATAATTGGCCGTCGCCCAGCAATGTTATTTGGAATTGTAATATATGGCGCTGGGAGTTTCTTATGCTATATTGCAAATTCCATTGAAGTTTTATTGGTAAGTCGTTTTATTCAAGCGTTTGGAGCAAGTGCAGGATCCGTGGTTACACAAACGATTCTTCGGGAAAGTGTAGAAGGGCATAAGCGGCATGTTATGTTTGCTCAAATCTCGGCAGTCATTGCTTTTACACCAGCGATAGGACCTTTAATTGGTGGTTTTCTTGATCAAATGTTTGGATTTAAAATAGTATTTTTAAGTTTAGTAGTTATGAGTGTCGGAATTTTTCTGTATACATTAGTTTCTCTTCCCGAAACTAAGATGGGTTCAGTAACGAATAAAATAAATGTGTTTTCAGTCTTGAAGAGGCTAATTACAAATCCGAAAGTAGTAACATATGGGCTATTAATTGGAGGAGCAAATGGTGTTTTATTTAGCTATTATGCAGAAGCGCCGTTTATCTTTATTGAATACTTTCAATTATCGCCTAGTATGTATGGATTTTTAGGAATTGTTGTAGCGTCTGCTTCTATTGTTGGAGCGAAAGTTTCGAAACGTTTACTTGCTACTTATAAACCAGAGAAAATTATATATATCGGTTGTCTCGTAATGACAGGAGGAGCTATCCTTTTATCTGTTATTACGTTTGTGGAATCAAATCCGAATGTAATATATATGGTTGTATTTTTAATAGCGATGTTTATATTGCTATTAGGAATTGGAGTAGCGTTACCTAATTGTTTAAGTTTAGCGTTAGTAGATTTTCAAGATGTCATTGGTACAGCCGGAGCATTGTTTAGCTTAGGATACTATGTAATTGTAACGATGACAATTTTGGGGATGAGTCAGCTGCATACGGGCTCGTTACTGGTGATGCCACTTTATTTTCTGGCTATAGTAGTTATCATGATGGTGTTTACTAAAGTATTTATTCTAGGTAAACAAACTTCAAAAATGATTTAAATATGAAATGGTAAAAGGGTCTCATTTTTAAATGAGGCTCTTTTATATTTTGGCTGGGGTAAAGAAGTTAGTAGTTTATTAATATATTAAATTTCTCATTGGTATATAAATCGAATGTGTGGGAAATTACGTTATCAACTATAAAGGTTGAAGTATTTGACATATGAAACCGAGGAAGAAATGCTCTCCTCTGTTATTTATATTGTAATAATATACATGCCGGAATCATATTGAATAGATGTATTTTATTGTTAATTTAGTTAAAAATTAATCAGACTTATGTATAATAATTTATTGAAAAAATAATTGAATTTTTCAGATTAATGAATTAATATAAGGTAAGTAATTTTAAGATTTATAGAATATTGGAAGATGAAAGGTTTTGAGAATTTTATTAGGAGCGCAAAACGATTTTAGGATAGCTTTAAAGCTAGTGTAAAATGACGTTTGCTTCATCATTTTCAGGGCCGAAAGGAATTAGGGGAAAGCATCTTGTTTTAAATGCGGCTATGAATCATCTAAGAGGGGGAAGTGAAGTGGCAAACAAAGAATTGAAAAGAGGTTTAGAAGCACGTCATATTCAAATGATTGCTTTAGGCGGAACGATTGGTGTTGGTTTGTTTATGGGGTCAGCCAGCACAATTAAATGGACAGGTCCGTCAGTAATGCTTGCTTATGCAATTGCAGGTATTTTCATCTTCTTCATCATGCGTGCCATGGGAGAAATGTTGTATATGGAGCCAAGTACAGGCTCATTTGCGACGTTCGGTCATAAGTATATTCATCCGCTAGCTGGTTATATGACAGCTTGGAGTAACTGGTTCCAGTGGGTTATTGTTGGGATGTCAGAAATTATCGCGGTTGGAGCGTATATGCAATATTGGTTCCCGGACTTACCAGCTTGGATACCAGGTATAATCGCAATGGTCATTCTTGGCGCAGCTAACTTAATTTCTGTTAAGTCATTTGGTGAATTTGAATTTTGGTTTGCGATGATTAAAATCGTTACGATTCTATTAATGATTATTGCGGGATTTGGTCTTATTTTCTTCGGAATTGGTAACGGCGGAGAAGCGATTGGCATATCTAATCTTTGGTCAAATGGCGGTTTCTTTACAGGTGGTTTTTCAGGATTCTTCTTTGCATTATCACTTGTAGTTGGAGCGTATCAAGGTGTGGAATTAATCGGAATTACTGCTGGCGAAGCGAAAAATCCGAAGAAGACACTTACAAGAGCGATTCAAAGTACAATTTGGCGTATTTTAATATTCTATATTGGTGCTATTTTTGTTATTGTAACTGTATATCCGTGGGATCAATTAAGTACAATTGGTAGCCCGTTCGTAGCGACTTTTGCGAAAGTTGGTATTACGGCAGCAGCTGGACTTATTAACTTCGTTGTAATTACAGCGGCAATGTCTGGTTGTAATAGTGGTATTTATAGTGCTGGACGTATGCTTTATACGTTAGGTGTAAATGGACAAGCACCGAAATATTTCACGAAACTTTCTGGAAATGGTGTACCTTTATTCGGTACAGTTGGCGTAATTATCGGTCTGGCGGTTGGTGTTGTTTTAAGTTACATCGCACCGAAAAATTTATTCGTATATGTATATAGCGCGAGTGTACTCCCTGGTATGGTACCATGGTTTGTCATTTTAATTAGTCAAATTAATTTTAGAAAAGAAAAGGGAGCAGAGATGAAAGATCATCCGTTCAAAATGCCATTTGCTCCTGTAACAAACTATTTAACGATTGCCTTTTTAATTATGGTATTAATCGGAATGTGGTTTAACGATGATACTCGTATTTCATTAGTTGTAGGTATTATTTTCTTAGCTATCGTTACAATTAGTTTCTATGCTTTTGGAATAGGAAAGCGAGCTCCGTTAGACGTTCAAAATAATAAAGAGATTTCAAGTAAATAAAGAAAAGGCTGTTCATCTGGAACAGCCTTTTCTTATTGTTGTTATTTGTCGATAAATCAATATACCTTGTCGAATCGTTGATATAATTTGATTTGTGATAGATATATTTGAAAAATCGTTGATATATTGTACGTTATGATAGATATATTCGAAAAATCGTTAATATAATTTTACATACTATCTGTCACTATCATGATTAAAATTTCTCTAATACGATTTTTCCAATGGTGTGCCCGCTTTCAAGTAGTGCATGTGCTTTCTTTAAGTTTTCAGCGTTAATCGGTGTTAATGTTTCATTTTTATGTAAGCTGTACTGATAGTCTAGAAGGAGTTTATTTCTAAAAAGAAGAATTTTTTACTGTATTACTTTATCCAAAACTAAATGTAAAGGTGGATACATAATGACAGTAAAGAAACTTTATTTCATCCCAGCAGGTCGTTGTATGTTAGATCATTCTTCTGTTAATAGTACACTCGCGCCGGGGAATTTATTGAACTTACCTGTATGGTGTTATCTTTTGGAGACGGAAGAAGGTCCTATTTTAGTAGACACAGGTATGCCAGAAAGTGCAGTTAATAATGAAGGGCTTTTTAACGGTACATTTGTTGAAGGACAGATTTTACCGAAAATGACTGAAGAAGATAGAATCGTGAATATATTAAAGCGTGTAGGGTATGAGCCGGACGACCTTTTATATATTATTAGTTCTCACTTACATTTTGATCATGCAGGAGGAAACGGTGTTTTTACAAATACACCGATTATTGTGCAGCGAAAGGAATATGAGGCAGCACTTCATAGAGAAGAATATATGAAAGAATGTATATTACCGCATTTGAACTACAAAATTATTGAAGGGGATTATGAAGTGGTACCAGGTGTTCAATTATTGTATACGCCAGGTCATTCTCCAGGCCATCAGTCGTTATTCATTGAGACGGAGCAATCCGGTTCAGTTTTATTAACAATTGATGCATCGTACACGAAAGAAAATTTTGAAGATGAAGTGCCGTTCGCGGGATTTGATTCGGAATTAGCTTTATCTTCAATTAAACGTTTAAAAGAAGTTGTGATGAAAGAGAAGCCAATTATTTTCTTTGGTCATGATATAGAACAGGAAAAGGGATGTAAAGTGTTCCCTGAATATATATAATGCAAAAAGTCATGAGCTTACGTGCTCATGACTTTTTCGTTTAAATAATTTTTTTGAATAAGTTATAAACCTTTTTTGAGCTATCTTCATTTAATTGATAGTACTTGAGGTTTACATCATCAGGAGTATCTTGCTGAGCAATCATCACTTCGCTGCTGTGATGATCAACTACCCATATGAAATATTTTTTATAAGTTCCATCCTCGAAAGTAATCCACATATCACAATCTATTAAGTCTGATCCTTCTTCATCTAATGTTAATTTACCTTTTTTTGCGGTATTCATACTGTTAATAAACGTTTTTAATTCATCTGTTTTTGTGAGAAAGATATCCTGTTTTGTTTTAATTGATTCTACATGTATATCTTTTATTTCCTGTTTTCCTAAAAAAACAGGGGGCTCATTTGGATCTCGCGAGCTTGAAATAATAGTAGCTTTCTTTTTCGGTTTATTTGCAGTATAGAGATCTTGAATAGATTTTCCCGAGTTTATAAACCATGCAATTCCAGAAATAATTAATACGCTACCTAGCAATAAAATAATTTTTTTAATAGGATTTTCTCCTCTCTATTACTTCGTGTGAAGAGCTTTTCTATTAATATATGATAGGTAAGCGTAAAGTATTATAGTTGAACTTGGTTATGCTTCACAGTTTTTATCGGACGATCTATGAGTAAATTGTAAGTGAGCCCAATTAATACGAAAATGCCACCGATAACTTTACCAATTGAGAGTTCATTTGTCAGGAAGAAATCAATAATAGTCCCCGCAAATAATTGTCCGATAAAGATGAGTAATGTTAAATAAAAGGCTGATATTTTAGGAGTAATATAGTTGGATAATGAAATAACGATAACGCCTACTAATCCGCCTAAGTATACGGCGATAGGAATAGATTGCAACTTATGAATAGGGATATACAATGAATCTGAACTGAAAATTAAAAATAACATAGAGAAAAATAATCCAGTAATATAATTGAAAAACGTGCCTTCCCAGTTTCCAATTTCCTTTGCTAAATTCGCGTTAATAATTCTAGCAACGACGATAGAAACACCAGCTAAAATAGCGATCGTAATATATAACATATTTTTGCCCCCATTAATATATTGTCATGATAATAATCCCAGAAGAGATGAATGCTAATCCAACTAGTTTTTTCTTTTCAAACTTTGCAACTTTCATTCCTAATAAACCGAAATGATCAATAACTATGGAAGCAATGGATTGACCGAGTAAACTTAATGCGATCGTAATAGAAGCACCAAGGACGGAGAAACTTATATTGTTAAAAAGAACAGTGAATACTCCAATCGCTCCAGCGCTATATAAAAAAAGTGGAATACTTTTATCGAAACGAATTTTGTTTTTGTTTATGATTAAAATGAAGATAACTGCAATTAAACCGACAAGGTGAATGACCACGCTTGCTGTGTACTTGCCAATTAACTCAGATAAAATCCCATTCAGTGGAAGCATAACGGCGATGAGCACACCAATAAAGACAGAAAGAAAGTTATACAATGTAATATCCCCTTTGTAATTCATATTTGTAATGACTGTATCATGCTGAAATTGTGTATTGTTATGACATATGTCATAGTGGAAGAAGAAAATTTTGATTACAATGGGGATGAGTTGTAAAGGTGGGGGACTATGAAGAAAATATGTAATTCAATTAAATTAGCAGAGTATATAAAGCAAAATAACATTGATTCATTTTTTACTAATAATATGAAACCATATATGGAGCTTATATTTTTTAAAAAGAATGAGTTTATTTGTAGAGAAAATGAAGAGATAGATTATTTATATTTCTTTGTTGAAGGAAAAGCGAAAGCGTTTAACACATTAAGTAACGGAAAATCGGTATTATTATGTTTTTACGATAGTTTGCAGTTACTTGGAGATGTGGAGTTAATTCATTCTCAAAGAATCACTTCAAACGTACAAGTGATGGCAGATTCGTATTGTGTGGGGTTACCTTTAGGAAAAGTGAGAAATAAGCTATTTCATGATGCGAAATTTTTAAGATGTATTTGCGGATCATTAGCACATAAATTAAACCGACTTTCCAAAAACAGTACAATTAATTTATTGTATCCACTTGAAAATAGACTGGCGAGTTACATGTTAGCAGCAGGGGAACGAGCAGTTCAGCATGAAAATAGAATTGTGTTTAGTGGGAATTTAACGGAAATAGCGGAATTGTTAGGAACGAGTTATCGGCATTTATTACGTACTTTGAATCTCTTTTGTGATAAAAATATAATCAAGAAAAACAATGGTTGTTTTGAAGTAGTGAATGTAGAAGTTTTGAGGGAATTGGCTGCGGATGTTTATAAATAATATATTAAAGTAGGGATTAAGATGAAAATAGCTATAATTTCAGATATCCACGGAAATAGTCACGCTTTAAAATCGGTATTAAAAGATATTACACGTCGCAAGGTCGAAATGATAATAAATTTAGGAGATAGTGTGTATGGGCCGTTAGATCCTTTAGGGACAATGGAAATATTAATGAATAGCGAGATGATACATATTAAAGGCAATTGTGATCGCATGCTTTGGGAACCTATACAAGAGCAATCTACTACACTAACTTTTGTTCAAAATCAATTAACAAATTATCATATAGGTTGGTTAAAACAACATCCTTCACAATTTATTGTAGACGATATGTTATGTTGTCACGGTACGCCGACTTCGGATGAGGTGTATTTATTAGAAGAGATGGACGAAAATGGTGCAATATTAAAGAATGAAAAAAATATAATGGATCAACTCCAAAATATAGAACAAAAAATAATAGTGTGTGGACATACGCATATTCCTAGAGTTGTCTATTTAGCGAACGGAAAGATCATTATAAATCCAGGAAGTGTAGGACTTCCAGCATACAAAGATGAGTTACCTGTTATGCATAAAATGGAATCAGGAACTCCGCATGCAAAATATGTAGTGATAGAAAAGGTTTTGGGAGAATGGACAATTGAACAAATTTCAGTTCCTTATAATTGGGAAGAATCTGCTGAATTGGCTGTTCAACAAGAAAGATATGACTGGGCACAGGCGCTAAAGACTGGGAAGATAGAATGAAGGGGAGTTTACTTTATGGTAAACTGCTCTTTTTTATTTTGAGTAGATATTGAATTATATAAAAATAAAATGTTATGATTATGGAAACGTATGAATATATGAACAAGTATTCATATGTAAGAGAAGGAGGGATTAGAATGAAAGACCTAATTATTATTGGAGCGGGTCAAGCTGGATTAACAATGGGACATTACTTGAAGCAAGAAGGGTATAATTTTTTATTACTTGAGGCAGGAAAACGAGTTGGTGATTCATGGAGAAATCGATATGATTCTTTGCAGCTTTTTACCCCAAGGTCCTACAGTAGCTTGCCGGGTATGGCGTTAATAGGTGAAAAAAATGAATTTCCATATAAAGATGAAATTGCAACTTATTTAGAAGAATATGCAAGACATTTTCAATTACCGGTACAATTACAAACGGAAGTTCTAAAAATAAAGAAAGAAAAAGAAATAGTTGAATTACATACTCCTACAGAAATTTTACAAACGAAAAAAGTTATTATCGCATCAGGTGCTTTTCAGCAACCGTTTATTCCCTCAGTTTCAGCAAATCTATCATCACATATTTTTCAAATACATTCATCACAATATAAATCACCATCACAAATTCCTAAGGGAAAAGTACTAGTAGTAGGTGGTGGGAATTCAGGAATGCAAATTGCAGTAGAACTGGCAAAGACTCATGAAGTTACGGTGTCTATTAGTCATCCTTTAACGTTTTTACCGTTACAACTTTTTGGAAAAAGTATTTTTAATCTGCTAGAAAAAGTGGGTTTATTGTACGCTGAAATAAATACAAAGAGGGGAAGATGGTTTCAGAAGAGAAAGGACCCTATTTTCGGTTTTGAAGGTAAGAAACTTATTCGTAATGGAGCAATCAAACTGCAAGAAAAAGTAGTAAGTGCATCAGGAAATAACATTATGTTTCAGAATGGTGATACTTATAGTGCAGAAAGCATTATATGGTCAACTGGTTTTGTTCAAAATTATAATTGGATTGAAATTGAACAGGCAGTGAATGAGAAAGGATTTCCTAATCATATAAAGGGAATCAGTCCAGTAAAAGGATTGTATTATATCGGTTTACCATGGCAATCTCAAAGGGGTTCTGCACTTATTTGTGGTGTAGGAAAGGATGCAGAGTATGTACTTTCTGAAATCAAAAAAATAGATCAGTAGCAATAACTACTGATCATCCATATGTACATGAATTAGGAGAGGTCAAACATTTATTAACTTTATTATAATAGATTTTCATAGAATTAAAAACTGAAAATTCAAATTTAATGTTGAGAAAGTTTTTTGTATCGAAATATATGAAAAAATAGGGATTTTTATTAAAACAGAAAAAGATATTTCTATTTTAGTAAATTATGATATAGTCTAAATAAGCGTGTTTTTCCATAAATGTAATTATTTTCATTGTAATTTTGTTTATATGAGGGAAGGAGAAGTAATTATGAAGTTTGATGATCAACGCTTACTAGGAGTCCGATTAGGTTCTGTACTTGTGACAGAGGAAAATCAATATTTAGTAATTAAGAAAAAAGATCATTATGCACTGTTAAATATACATAATTTAGAATGCACTCATGTTGAAGTGCAGTTAGAACATTTGGAAGAAATGTTGCGGGAAGATTTCCAAGAAAGTATAACGGAGATTATCGCACCAGAACATATAAAAATTGTTGCGAAAAATGTTATATAGATAAAGAAGCTGGAAGGAACAGCTTCTTTATTTTCATTATAAGGATAACGTTTTTACAACCTCACCAATGATCCCTTCCATTTGATGAACACCTAAATCGGAATTAGTCATAATAACAGCACCATTCCCGCAGTATGGATAACAAACCATCATACATTGAAATCCAACGCCCCATCCGAGTGAATAAATCTGTAATTCTTCATTAGAATCATCTAGAAAAACACCTAATCCAGTCCATTTTGAGCAACCTTGAGGAGAAATCATGTCTATTACTAATTTTTGAGAAAGTTTTAGTTTGCCCTTTCCTTGTAAGGAATGAATGATTTCAATAACTAAAGCTGATAAGTCAGTTGGTGTTGTCCAAATACCTGAAGCAGCTGCGAATGGATAAAATGGATACTTCTCATTTGTTACAGTTCTATCTTTATTATGTCCGCAAGCAAAAACATCGGTTTTATCTATGTCTTTTGGAGAAAAAAGTGTACTATTTTTCATTTGTAATGGCTGGAAGATGTGTTCTTCTAATAACTGACTAAATGATCTTCCTGTAATATCTTCTAGTAGTAGTTCGATTATACAAAAGTTTGCGTCTGAGTAGTGAAATTCACTTTCTGGTTTATAAGTTACTTCAATAGGTACGGAGCAATATGATGTTTTACCGGCAAGGAGTTCAGACATGTTTGGTTGCCCTTGTGCAAGTGTATAATGCTCAAAACTATTAGGAGGATCAATGATTCCAGATTGGTGACTTAATAAGTTCCGCAACGTAACTTTTTTCTGTGAAGTAAATAAATTGGTAGGAATATTCCAAGATGTGAGTTTATCATTTACGTCTTCGTCTAAATGCAAGATTTCTTGATCTGATAACATTAGTACGAGCATTGTAGTGATGAATTTGCTGATAGAACAAGAATTAAAGAGAGAATTTGTAGTAACAGCTCTAGTTGTTCCAGCTTCAAGTGTTCCAAAGGCAGTCGCTTCATCTAGTTTGCCATTACATATAACAGCGAGGCTTAAACCTGCAACGGAATATTGGTTCATTTTCTCGTAGATATTGCTACTTTTTAAGTTCATGGTGACTCCTTTCTTTAAAGACAGAATAGTATTTTTATTATACAGTAGTAAAAAAAGAAAATACTTCGTCATTCACCAATGAAGTGTTTTCTTTTTTAGTTAGTTTGAAGTGAACTTTTGAAAAAATTTGTCTCGGTACATGTACATAACCCATGAGATTGTTATTAAAGAAATGATGATTTGTTTGTTTTTAATTGGTGCATTGAAAACAAGCCAACCAACTATATCAAATAACAAATGTAGCACGATTGAAAGAACTACAAATTGAAGTAACGTATTTAAAAATCTTTTCATAAAGTGTCCCCCTAAAATAATAGGTTTTATTAACAGATTGATATAGTGATATTATACATTAAATGTTTATTGTGGTAAAATTTACACAAGTTAGTGGGATAAAGCAAATGAAAGTTAGTAAGGGGGAACATTCATGGAATTCTGGATGGTTATACTGATAGTAGCCTTTGGTTTCATTTATATCGCTGAAAAATTAACTACAATTGAAAAGAAAAATGATGCGCGTTTAAAGAGAATTGAAGATAGATTACAATTAATTACGAAAGAAATGGGAATTATAGAAAGAGAACCTGAAATTAATAAAGAACTACGCCAGCTTGTAGAAGAAGGCAAAAAAATTACAGCAGTTAAGAGAGTAAGAGAAGCTTTTGGTTTTTCCTTACTAGAAGCGAAGCAATATGTTGATAAATTATAAAAAAGATCATCCATTTGGGTGATCTTTTTTCACTGCACCATGCGTGTATTTACATAAGCGGCGATAATAAAGTGTCCAATTATAATGATAGGAATAACGATTGTGACATTAGGAGTAGTGAAGACACTACCGATTGTGGCAATGACACCAGCAATTAAATTATAAAGACCAACTATTTTTGATAACTTCACTTTATCAGGCACGCGGCGTTCGTTGAATCCTGATAAGAGCCAAGTGTATTGTTTTACTCCAATGAAATAAGCTAGTGCAAATGAAATGATTGCTACTATAAATAATGTTGGTGAAGCGAAGAGAGTCATTGCAAACACCTCCGTTAATGGGCTATAAATAAATTATAGTCCGAATGTTATAATTTAACAAAATATAATTTTGGTTTTAAGTGTAATAGAAAAATGGAAAAGAAAAGTATATTGATTTGAATGTATTTTATGGGAATGAGGAAGAGTTTGAGAATTATGGAATGGAAGATTAAGTTTTAAAGCGTACAAAATTTTGTACGCTTTTTTGTTAATTACATAAAAGTATGCAAATGAAGATGGAACAAACATTTGAGATGAATTGTCTAATATAGGTAATAACTATTTAGCTTGAAAGAAAGGGTTGATAACATGAAAAAGAATACGTTGTTAAAAGTAGGATTATGTGTAAGTTTACTAGGAACAACTCAATTTGTTAGCACGATTTCTTCTGTACAAGCATCACAAAAGGTAGAGCAAACAGTAATTAAAAATGAGACGGGAACCATTTCAATATCTCAGTTAAACAAGAATGTATGGGTTCATACGGAGTTAGGTTATTTTAATGGAGAAGCAGTTCCTTCGAACGGTCTAGTTCTTAATACTTCTAAAGGGTTAGTACTTGTTGATTCTTCTTGGGATGATAAATTAACGAAGGAACTAATAGAAATGGTAGAAAAGAAATTTCAGAAGCGCGTAACAGATGTCGTTATTACACATGCGCACGCTGATCGAATTGGCGGAATAAAAACGTTGAAAGAAAGAGGCATTAAAGCGCATAGTACAGCATTAACCGCAGAACTAGCAAAGAACAGTGGATATGAAGAGCCGCTTGGAGATTTACAAACAATTACGAGTTTGAAGTTTGGCAATACAAAAGTAGAAACGTTCTATCCAGGGAAAGGACATACAGAAGATAATATTGTTGTTTGGTTGCCACAATATCAAATTTTAGCTGGAGGCTGTTTAGTAAAATCTGCGGAAGCTAAAGATTTAGGAAATGTTGCGGATGCGTATGTAAATGAATGGTCTACATCGATTGAGAATGTGCTGAAGCGATATGGAAATATAAATTCGGTAGTACCTGGTCATGGAGAAGTAGGAGACAAGGGATTACTTTTACATACATTGGATTTATTAAAATAAGAAATTGTAGAAATACAAAAGAAAGGAGAAATAATTTTCTCCTCTCTTTCTTCTAACTATATTTAAATGCTGAATTTGTCGATTACGTCAGCATATATTACTGAGATTTTAATTCCAAGTATACAAATACTAGTACTGTCATAATTGCAATAACAACGTAAGTAGCATCAAGCATTATAAGTGTTTTTAAAGTTTCAGTCATCGTAATTCACCCCTGTTATAAAAATATAACATGATCTTTTTATTGATTAGATTAGAGATCATAAAGATAAAATGTATATGAAATTTCTTAAATAGCTTCTATATAAATATATCATATAAATAATGTAAGTAATGTTAAGATAGTGTAAATGTATTGTAAATAAAGAGGTTTACAATGAAGGCTTTAATAAAAAAATGATAGTTCCTTAAAATAAAAAATACGCTATTTTCATATGTGATGAATTGCAATTATTTGTATAAGGGATTCAAAAAAATTTTTTCGTTGTATATATTTCTCCAAATTAATTATTTAGCTATTTAAAAGTATCGAAAGATGTGTGCACACTAATGTATATTTTTTGGATGTCAATAAAAGTATTATGTCAACAATATGAACTGTCACAAATATTTATATATTATTGTGATTGATATCACATCACTTTTTTTCAATGGGTATTATGCTTAAGGTGTAATGAATGATTGGGAGAGGGTGGGATGATATGTTTTGTTATCAATGTGAACAAACGCCAACAGGCGGATGTAAAGTAATGGGTGTTTGTGGCAAGAATGAAACGATTGCGACTTTACAAGATACGATTGTGTTTGGGCTAAAAGGAATTGCAGCTTATCGCACACATGCTGCTCAGCTAGGGTATACGGATGCATTTGTAGATGCTACAACACAAGAAGCTTTATATATGACATTAACAAATTCTAACTTTAACGAACAAGAGCATATTGATTTGGCTATGAAAGTTGGGAAATCAGCTTTACGGGTGATGGAGTTATTGGATGAGGCACATACGAATCATTTTGGTGTGCCAGAGCCTGTACAAAGTACACAAAATCGTGTAGAAGGTAAAGCAATTGTAGTTACGGGCCATAATTTATTTGCACTAGAAGAACTATTAAACCAAACAGAAGGAAAAGACATTAATATTTATACACATTCTGAAATGCTACCAGCACACGGATACCCGCAGCTGAAAAAATATAAACATTTAAAAGGAAACATCGGTAAGGCATGGTACGATCAAAGACGCCTTTTTGAAAAATTTACTGGTGCCATATTAGCTACAACGAACTGTGTTATGCCAATTAAAGGCTCGTACTCTGATCGATTCTTTTCATATGATATTGCAGGTTTAGAAGGTGTACAAAAAATTGAAAATGATGATTTTACACCATTGATTCAAAAAGCACTAGAACTTCCAGAAGTACATATGGAGTCGGATGAACAGTTAGTGACAGGGTTTCATCATAATACAGTATTATCATTAGCTCCAGAAATTATTGATGCAGTAAAAGAGGGGAAGATAAAGCGTTTCTTTGTTATCGCCGGTTGTGATGCACCGGGAAAAGGCGGAGAATATTATCGTGAATTAGCAACGTCACTTCCGCCAGAAACGGTTATTTTAACAACTTCTTGCGGGAAATTCCGCTTTAATGATGTGGATTACGGTGTTGTACCTGGTACGGAAATTCCGCGTTACATTGATTTAGGACAGTGCAATAATTCAATTTCTACAGTGAAAATAGCGGCTGCTTTAGCTGATGCTTTTCAATGTGAAGTGAATGAATTGCCAGTAAGTATTGTACTATCATGGTTTGAACAAAAAGCGGTTGCCATTTTACTCGGGCTATTTAGTCTTGGGATTCAAGATATTCGCATCGGTCCAAAGGCTCCTGAATTTATTTCACCTGGCGTGCTTGATGTATTACAAGAAACATTTGGTTTAAAACTAATTACAAATGCAGCAGAAGATATGGCTATGATGTTATCGTAATAAAAAATGATCTGTCTTATTAATAAGAAGAGCTAGCCATATTCATTAACTTTGGTATAGTATAGCGCCCCAAAATAAAAATGTAGAATTTTTGTTTTGGGGTATTTTCTTTTCTTAGTGGGATAGGTATGGGGCAAAATAAAAAAAGAAAATAGGCTGTATCGAATAGGTAATAGTTGATTTTAGAAAAAATATAAAAATCGAGTTGACATCCATCACTACTTAGTCATACAATGTACTTGTAATAAGCAATACTGAGTAGTGTTGCTTCTCAAAATATTTTCAGTAGACAATAGGTAATAGCGGATTTTAGAAAAAATTTGAAAATCAGTTGACATCTATCACTACTTAGTCATACAATGTAGATGTAATAAGTGATACTGAATAGTATGGATTCAAAAAACTACTCAGTAAAAAATTCGCCTTAGTACTCTGTGATACTGAATATAAGTCAGACAGAATAGGGGGTAAAGGAGGATCAGGACATGGAAAATTTAACTGAAATGCTGAAAGGTTCACTGGAAGGGTGTGTACTGGAAATCATTAGTCGCCGTGAAACGTATGGCTATGAGATTACCCGCCACCTAAATGATCTTGGGTTTACCGAAGTTGTGGAAGGTACGGTGTATACCATCCTCGTACGATTAGAGAAGAAAAAGCTTGTGAATATTGAAAAGAAACCATCAGATATGGGACCGCCTCGTAAGTTTTATTCATTAAATGAAGAAGGCCGCCAGGAGCTTGAATTGTTTTGGAAAAAATGGGATTTTGTATCGTCAAAAATTAACGTCTTGAAGTCAAAATAGGTTCATAAGATAAAATGTTCCGGCCGATATTTTGAGAATTTCTTGTTTGGTTTTATAAAAAAGGAGGAAAATAAGATGTTAGAAATGTTCAAAAAGTTAATTGGTGATAAAAAAGAGTACAAAATGATGATGGCACGAGTTGAGGCTCTGCCAGAGGACTACCAATTTGTATTTAAGAAAATTCAAAACTACATGTGGAATTTTTCAGCGGGTAACGGGATGGATATGTTACACATACAGTATGAATTAATCGATTTGTTCGAAGCGGGTGCAGCGGAAGGAAGACAAGTGCTTGACATTACTGGGGATGACGTGGCTTCCTTTGCTGACGAACTAGTGGCAAATGCTAAAACTTACGTCTCCAAGTATCGTGAAGATTTGAATGAAAGTATTATGAAGAAATTGAGAAAAAAATAAATGGAATAAGTAGTACCGACTGATTAGCTGGTTACACATATGAATTGCCATCATAGCTATTCAGTTATATTTTTAACTCGGTACTAAGTAATACAGAATATCAGTGATACTAAATAGATAGAGGTAAATAAATAGTCTTCGCAAAACATTTTTATAGGGAGGAAAAAAGTATGAGTCATGCAGCGATTTCTGTAAAAGGCTTGAAAAAATCCTTTAAAGACAAGGAAGTTTTAAAAGGGGTAGATTTTGAGGTGCAGCGTGGAGAAATTTTCGCGCTGCTAGGCTCAAATGGAGCTGGAAAGACGACAACGGTTAACATCCTTTCGACGCTAATGAAGCAAGATAGCGGTGAAGTAAGTATTTGCGGATTTGATGTACAGCGTCAACCAGACCATGTTCGTCAAAGTATCAGTTTGACAGGGCAGTTCGCAGCTTTAGACGGTATGCTGACTGGGAGGGAAAACTTGATAATGATCGCCAAATTACGTGGTGTTTTCAATCCCGCTCAAGTTGCTGACAATCTACTTGCAAGATTTAGCCTGACTGATGCGGCAAACCAAAGGGCAGATCAGTATTCAGGCGGGATGAAGCGCCGGCTTGATGTCGCGATGAGTTTAATTGGGGCGCCAGCAGTTATTTTTCTTGACGAACCAACGACTGGACTTGATCCTGAAGCGCGAATCGAAGTGTGGGATACAGTCAAGGAACTTGCCGGTAGCGGCACAACGATTTTGCTTACGACTCAGTACTTGGAAGAAGCCGAACAACTAGCAGACCGTATCGCTATTTTGCATGGCGGAAAAATTATTACGACAGGTACTCTTGCTGAACTAAAAGAGATGTTCCCGCCAGCAAAAGTGGAGTATATCGAAAAGCAACCGACATTGGAAGAAATCTTCCTTGCGATCATTGGTAAAAAGGAGGAGATGTAAATGAAAAGTAGAACAGGTGTATTACTAGGTCGTTTAATGCGTAACATTATGCGCAGCCCGGATACAATTATTACAGTAGCGATTACGCCGATTATGATGATGCTATTATTTGTCTACGTGTTTGGCGGCGCAATAAAAACAGGAACGGAAAATTACGTCAATTATTTATTGCCGGGAATTTTGCTAATGGCTATCGCATCCGGTGTAGCTTACACTTCCGTGCGACTCTTTACGGATGTAAAGAGTGGGCTGATGGCACGTTTCATTACGATGCCTATTAAGCGCTCATCGATATTGTGGGCTCACGTTTTAACCTCTCTGGTTGCTAATGTACTTACTATCGTGGTGGTTATTCTTGTTGCACTCTTAATGGGCTTTCGTTCCAGCGCTAATATTCTAGATTGGCTTGCAGTAGCTGGGATACTAGGGATGTTTACGCTGGCGCTAACATGGCTAGCTATCATTCCAGGATTGAAAGCGAGGTCTATGGAAGGGGCGACTGCTTACTCGTACCCGCTAGTTTTTCTTCCATTTATTAGTTCGGCCTTTGTACCTACCGAAACGATGCCAAAAATTGTTCGTGTGTTTGCGGAGAATCAGCCTGTAACTTCAATCGTGAATGCGATTCGTGCTCTTTTATATGAAGGAACTGTTGGTAACGATATTTGGATTGCGCTCGCTTGGTGCGTAGGTATAATGGTCATCTCTTACTTTTTCGCCAGTAAAGCATTTAAACGTCAGTTAGGGTAAGAAACGTGATAAACGAAACCTTCAGGAATAATATATATTTAGAAAAGCACGGGAGATTTTCCGTGCTTTTATTATTTATCATGCTCTCATTGTAGTAAATGAAATGGTATTTAAAAATAGGATAATTATCCAGTGATAAAGCTTAATATTTGAGGCTCACTGCTTATGGAATGTATAAGCACACTCGTTTTTGTAAATCTGCTAATACTTCATCGGGTATTTCTTTGATTTTAATATCCTTCCCTAGAAAAAGCAGCCAATTTATTATTTCCGTCACTTCATCGGGATTGTTAACATTGATAAAAGTTTTTAAAATGGCTGTGGATTGGTAAGGATTAGTATAAGATATTGAAATTTTTAAAGGATGGTATTTTTTGAACTGGGCAATTGCTGTCGGACCAAGTTCAAATACAAGGTTAATTGCTTCGTCCTTCTTACTTAGTTTTTCTAAAATCTTTTTCTTATTTAGCCTTTTGTTCGTCGTGTATGGTTCGATATTAATGAGATCATCGACAGGAAACATCATCTTCTTTTCTTTTTTTAAGTCAAACCCTTCAATGATCCAATGGCTTTTTTCTTGATAAAGGTGCAATAGATAAATTGGATAAGACTTGATTTCTTCATCTTCTTTCATAGTAATCAATAAATGGTTATCCAAAAGAAGGATTTGAATGAGTTTTTCTAACATAGGATGGGGGAGATCAGAAAGCTCGAGTAGATCGGGATTATGAGGGTTAGTCCCTTGGAAAAGCAAGAGTTGATTTAAAAGAACGAGATCATCTTGCTGGGTTTCTGAGATGAGTCCTAGTAGTTTTTCGGCTAAAGATTGACGACTCTTTAGGTAGGGAAGTTGTTGATTCCTCGTAGCCATAAAGGCAATAAAAAGAGCTTTCACTTCATTATCAGTAAAGCGAACAACGGGCAGGATAGAGTTGTGCATAACAAAATATCCCCCGGTCCTCCCAACTTCAGCGACAAGTGGCATTCCCATAGCTTCAATTTCTCTAATGTCTCTAATAGCTGTCGACCGTGATATGTTAAATTCTTGTATAATTTCAGAAATTGTAAAGTGAGAGCGGTTGTTGATATACCGCATAATTGTATTAATCCGTTCAACCTTTTTCATTTTAGTCTCCTAAACAGTATCATTTTTTGACATGGTTTAAAGGTATTATAAACGTATCAGATGAAAAGATAAATCGTTTGATTAATAAAAAAAGAGGCAGGTTTTGAATATGAAAAATTATACTATAGAAGAAAAAGATAGCTTTATTGTGTTAGGTATTGGAACTGAAATTAAGAGTGAATACACAGACTTTGCTGGAATAAATAAAGAAAAGGAAGACTTTTGGTCGGCTGTTAAAGAAGATGGAAGGCTGGACACTTTAAAAGCTTTAGCTACAAATGAATACATTTTTTCCGTGAGCGAAGCGGTGAATAACAAAATGATGTATTATGCGGGTGTCATGACAGAAGCACAAATAGAGGAAGAATCTAGAGTGATTCAGTTTCCGAGGGGAGAATACTTAGTAGTGAAAGGGGAAGACAAAACGGCTAAAGAGCTAAGTAATAAGCTTACTGGCATCGCCTTCGGTCAAGCTTTACCAGAAGCAAAGGATTTTGCCTATGTTGGTGGACCTAATACAACGGTTGAGATGGGACAGAGAAATGGCCTAGTATTTGGTGAAATGTGGATTCCGGTTGTTAGGAAGTAAAGTGATAAAAGGTGCGAATATGGAAAGTAGAGGCTAACGATCTTGTATTGTTGGCCTTTTTGAAATGAATATAATATTCATATACTGCTACACAGTATGTTCTGATAAAATGGAATAAAAGGGAATTCCTGTAAGGTGGTGGCGGATTGAATAAAAAAAGATTATTTGAGCTATTCATAGTAACGTTTGTTTTTCTATTCCTTCATGTAAGTACATTTACTAATGAAAAATTTAACGATAAATTGGGATCTTTTACTTACATTGTTTTATTTCTTATGCTTACTATCAACGCTATATTTATAGAAAGGTATTTTGGTGATATACAAAAGTGGATTCGAAATATTACATGTTGCTTTGCTTTATTCGTAGTGGTTTTAGTAGCTCTATGGATAGGTTATTTTTAGTCCTTACTTAAGAGAATGAGAAATATGTGATTACACTACATTTGATCCGATACTATTACTTAGCTGCATCGGTTTATATTAATCTTTTCTCTCCTCAATCATGATAAAATGTACAATAGGAAATTTTATGTAAGATAAAGAAGGAAGGTTTACGGTCAGCCTGAGTACTTTGCTAGCTTTTGCGCTTGTTTCACTTAGTATGGTGAGCCTATTTTGATTTATCTTATTTCTCATTCCATTACACAGGGGCGTATGGCAGGATTTATTTTTTTATTAAGCATCATGCTTGGATTTGTAATTCATATAAATGAAGCAACTTTAGTATTCACTCAAAAATCCATTGTCTATGAAACAACTAGATTTGTAAACGGCTTTAATAGAAAGATGTCTATTGTATTTTTTGCGGCAAGATTAAATAGCTTTTTTGTTACTTTACAATAAAGTATACTTAATATCAGTAATTCATGTAATTAGGGGTGGTTTCTATATTTAGAGAAAATACAAAAAGGATACTTCTGTCATTAGTAACAAATCCAATACTAATAATTGTATATGGGATTTTTTGTTATGAGTTGGCCTTATACTGTAAGTACGGAAGAATGAATTATAATATTTATATTATGTTATTATGTATAGTACTTTTTATATCCATAACTGCATTTACTACAATGCGGGTGATGAAAAATAGAGAATATAAATCTAAAAAATTAACTAATTCAATAGTATGGAGATCCATTTCTATTATCATTATTGTTACAATTACATCATTTTATGGGATGCAGATTTATAAAAGTGCAATAAATTACAATGGCAAATTGGCATGGTTTATAGAAAAGTTAAAACATGAAAGGTCAGTTAAACTTAAACATAATAATATATATAAATCTGGAGTAGAAGGTATTTTTGAAGATATAAATAAAAAATATCCTTTGCCAAAGAAATTGTATATGGCAACTGATTTTGATCTTACATTTCATTCAGATGGAACAATCACAGCGTTTGATACATTTGTTTATGGGAAAAATGTTGATGGGAAAGAAGAAACTTATTTAATCTCTTATAATAAGAAGAAATCAGAAGATATTACTATAATACGAGATGGATATGCAAAGCCTGATTATAATGATGATAAATTAGTAGAACCTTTAATTAAAACGGTTAAGGCGATCCCAGTTAAGCAAACGGTCAAAAAATGGAATGAAAGTAAGTATGGGTTGATTTATTATGGAAAAAGGAATTGGGGATCCAATACAGAGGGAATTATTAATATTACTGAGGATGGTAAGGGGCAGAGTCTTAAAAAAGCAGCTTCTGATATCATTGGATATACTGTATCTATATTTGTCCCTGGAAAAGAGCAAGAGCTAGTCCCTGCTAGATATAATTTAATAAGTGACGCAAGTTGGAGTAAATCAAAGACGCCTCCAAAAGAAGATATGCTTAAAGAGAAGAAACAACAAGATTTAAAGAATGAAAAAGAACAGTTTTTCCTATCGAAAGAAGTTGGTTATAAACTAAATATGACAGATAAAGCATTAGGGAGCGCCTTTTATTCATTAAGCAAGACTAGTGATGAAGGGAAAACATGGGAGGTTATCAATCCAGACCCATTTAATGGGGGGATTGGTAGTGTATCAGGAATCACTTTTATAAATGATAAACTTGGGTTTTTAGGAGCAATTAGGCCTTCTGGTAATGAAGGAGAGTTATATCGCACAGATGATGGGGGAGTATCTTTCAAAAAGGTAGAATATCCGCCGCATGAAGTGAAATTAGATCATACACAGTCCACAATAAGTCCTTTTGATTCACCTAGTATGCCATATGAGAAAGATGGGGTTTTTAATATGTTAGTTGGACAAGGGGCAGATGGAGACTACAATGGCGATAGTAGTGCACTTTATCAATCAAAAGATAACGGAGAGACATGGGAATTTGTAGAAGAAGTGAAAAAGAAATAATCAGAATTTTTTTGGAAAATAAGGTAACTACTCAGCTATACATTTTATTTAGAAGTTTGGTAAGGGGTATAATTCCAGCCATGAAGATAAAAATGGACCTATACCTCGCTGCCTTTCTTTGTTTTATTTCTTATGCTTACTATCAACGCTATATATAGAAAGGTATTTTGGTGATATACAAAAGTGGATTCGAAATATCACATGTTGTTTAGCTTTATTTGTAGTGGTTTTAGTAGCTCTATGGATAGGGTACTCTTAGATCCTTACTTAAGAGAATGAGAGGTATGTGATTACAATACATTCGATCCGATACTATTACTTAGCTGCATCGTTTTATATTAATCTTTTCTCTCCTCAATTATGATAAAATGTACAATAGGAAATTTTATGTAAAATAAAGGGGGAAGGTTTATGGTCAGCTTGAGTACATTGGTAGCTTTTGCAATTGTTTCGCTTAGCATGGTTTGTTCACCTGGGCCTAATATGATTTACCTCATTTCCCGTTCCATTACGCAAGGACGTATGGCGGGATTTATTTCTTTATTGGGCATCATGCTCGGATTTGTAATCTATATAATCGCAACTATGTTTGGACTTACAGTTCTATTCGTTGCTGTTCCCGCTGTATATGAAGCAGTAAAGTGGGCAGGTGCTGCTTACTTGCTCTGGCTCGCCTGGAATTCGATTAAACCGGGTGCTACATCTATTATGGAACCTCGTATGATTTCTAATGAGCCACCAAGGAAATTATTTCTGATGGGACTCATGACGAATCTTCTGAATCCAAAGATTGCTATTTTGTATGTATCACTTCTACCTCAATTTGAAGATCTAGAGAAGGGATCGTTGCTTTTTCAAGGTGCAGTTTTGGGGCTTACGCAAATCACTGTTAGCTTTATAGTTAACCTTGTAATTGTATGTACAGCAAGTAGAATTGCAAAATGGTTTGGCACACGCCCGACGTGGCTACGAGTACAGCGTTGGCTTATGGCAAGTGTTTTAACGGGGCTTGCTGTACGTCTTGCTTTTGAACGTCGACAGTAAGAGCCTCTTTACCGTCAGTTTCTATAATATAACCTAATAAATATTAATATAATTTATGTATAGTAGATATTTACCTTATAAAATAAGGGGGGAATATTATGACTGAGACAAACGAATCTTCAGGAGTTAATTTGAAAAAAGATGTGAAGTTTTCTATTATAATTCCTGCGCATAATGAAGAAAAGTACATTAGAAAATGTTTAGATTCAATTGCAAAGGCATCAGAGGCATATAAAGAGCAAACGGAAGTTATAGTTGTTTTAAATCGTTGTACAGATAAAACAGAGGAAATAGCAAAATCTTATAATTGTGTTACATTGAAAAATAACGATAAAAACTTATCTAAAATTCGAAATGCAGGGGCTAAAATAGCTAATGGAGAAATAATCGTCACTATAGACGCTGATACCATAATGACAGAGTCTATGTTGTCTAATGTAGATAAATATTTAGCTTCAGGTACATACATTGGTGGTGGGGTAAATGGGAAGTTTGAAAGAATATCTTTAGGAATATTTCTCTCCGCAATGTTAATCATAATCCCCTTACTTTTTAAGTACGGAGCTATATCTGTAGGGATTTTTTGGTGCTATAGAAAAGACTTTATGGCAATCAACGGATTTAATGAAAACATGCTTATGGCAGAAGATGCAGATTTCGCTAAACGTTTAAAAGAGTGGGGAAAGAAAAATAATAAGAAATTCGGTACTATTAAAAATGGAATGATAACTTCATGCAGAAGATTTGATACATATGGAGACTGGACTTTACTTAAAAATCCAAAAGTAATTTTAGCTTATCTAAAAGGAAATGATAGAAAATACGCAGATAAGACATATTATGATAAACAAGAAAGATGAAAATGGAGAAAATCGGCAGAGGATAGCTAGTACTTTTTTAGATATAATGAGAATCCAACTTAATTTAATAGATATTATAAGAAAACCATCAATTTGATTATCTTTTTTCAAATTGATGGTTTTTATTTTTGAAATAAATATGTATTTTTTTATGAAAATATTTTTTGACCCCCATAAAACTATGTATTCCTCCGAATATGTATAGTGAAGAAAATAAATAGAAGAAAAATGACTATGAAAGAATATAGAAGCATTAATAAAATTACTAGATTAAGTGGGCATCCAAAATGGAAGGATGAAATTACCAATTATATAAAGAAGAGTTATTCAAGGATTGCAGATAAAATAGAAAGAGAATAAGCAAAACGAACGGTAGAAAATAAGAAAGTAGATAAAAATACAAACTTAACTGTAGTGCCGAGAGAAAAGGAAAAATCATTAAGAAAACGTTAGACTCTAAAAATATAACTAACAGCAAGAAAACAAGACCGAAGAAAAGTACCAAGAAAATCTGGTTAAATGGTCACTTTTGTAGTGGCCATTTTGCTATTTGAAGGAGGCTGGGAGATTACAAGTGTTGAGTTTAGTAATGAAGATCTTAAGAAAACCGAAAATAGAAGATATCGTATGTAACATACAAAACAACGAAGAAGATAAAGAAGCGTTTATCGTACAGTATCAGCCTTTTATTAGAAAATCAATCTCATCTGTCTGCCGCCGATATATTACAGAACAGGATGATGAATATAGCATTGGATTGTTTGCATTTAACGAAGCAATTGAACAGTATTCATATACAAAAGGAAAATCCTTTTTAGCGTTTGCTGATCTTCTTATAAAAAGAGATGTAATTGACTATATACGTAAGGAGTCTAAACATAACTTTGTCTTTTTAAAAGAAGATGAGCAAGAGGAAATGTTAGAAATGCAAGTGTCGCTTACGGAGTATATGAAAGCGATGGAAAATAGTAACCGTAAGGAGGAAATTCTTCATTTTCAAAGTGTGCTAGCTGAGTTTAAAATCACATTCTCAGAGCTTGCTAAAGAATCTCCTAAGCATCGTGATACGCGTGAGCACTTAATAGAAATTGTAAAAATTATTATAAAAGAAGAGGAAATGATGGAAGAGCTGTTCCGAAAGAAAAAGTTACCGCTTAAACATATTGAACCGCGTGTTAGGGTAAGTCGTAAAACGTTGGAACGACATAGAAAATACATTATTGCAATGTGTATTATTTTTGCAAACAACTATACATATATTCTGGATTACATAAGAGGGGAAAAGCATGATGAATAAAGGAATTGTGATGGATATAAAAAAGCATAGCGTAGTTGTTTTAACACCAAATGGAGAGTTTATTACGTGTAAAAGAAAAGGGGATTCTTGCATGATTGGGGAGGAAATCTCATTTGATGAGCAAGAACAAAAAGCATCGCATTTTTCGATCCCTTCCTTTTTAAAACCTGCATCAATACTTGTTGCTTGTTTTCTATTTGCAGTGCTGTTTTTCTACAACCAACCAGAAGAAAAAGTATTTGCTTACGTCTCAGTTGATATAAATCCAAGTTTAGAGGTGAGCGTAACGAAGGATTTTCGTGTTATAGATTTACAGGCTTGTAATGATGATGGAAGGCGTATTTTAAAAGAATTGAAGCAATGGGAAAATAAACAATTACAAGAAGTAATACGTACTATTATAAAGCAAAGTCAAGAGGATAAGTATTTAACGAATGATAAGCAAGTTATGCTAACAGCTGTTGCAAAGGACAAGGCGCTAGAACCACAGTTAGAAAAGGCAATGAAAGAATTGAAGAAAGAATATGAGTTAAAACATATTACAGTTGAATATCAAAGTAGCACGATGCAAGTACGAGAGAATGCTAGAAAAGCTGGAATTGGCACAGGTGTCTATATAAAGCAAGAGAATGAGAAAAACAAATCGCTTACTCCTCCTGCCACGCCGCCTAATCCGGTGGAAAATGAAGAAGAGGTGCAATCACAGCCGGAGTCATCTCCTGATGCATCAATGGATTTATCTCCTGTAGACGAAAAAAAATATGAAAAGCAAGAGCAGAAAGAACAAAAGAAAACAGAGGAACAGCCATCGAAGCAAATAAAAGAAAACAATGGAAGAGGATCTCAGCAAGAAAATAGAGGGAATCAACAGGAGAATAAAAGTAGAGAAGCTCAACAAGGAAATAATGGGAATCAGCAAGGGAACAACGGAAGAGGCTCACAACAAGGGAATAATGGAAATGGGAAAGGAAGCAACGGAAGAGGCTCACAACAAGGGAATAATGGAAATGGGCAAGGGAACAACGGAAGAGAATCTCAAAAAGGAAATAACGGGAACGAGCAAGGGAACAACGGAAGAGGATCTCAACAAGGAAATAATGGAAATGGGCAAGGGAACAACGGAAGAGAATCTCAAAAAGGAAATAATGGGAATCAGCAAGGGAACAATGGAAGAGGATCTCAACAAGGGAATAATGGAAATCAGCAAGGGAGCAATGGTAGGGGGTCTCAGAAAGAAAATGATGGAAACGAGCAAGGGAACAATGGTAGGGGGTCTCAACAAGAAAATAGAGGCCACCAGCAAGGGAATGAAAAGAAGAATCAATAGAATATGGAAGTGAGAGATTCATTTCAAAGCTAAAAGGATTTCTCTCGCTATTGTGGGCAGTAAAACTCCCATCTCAAAATTTGGCTGGGGCAAAGAAGTTAGGTGGGAGTTGGGCTGCTTGTAAATGCCCAATTGGTGAGGGCTGATTAAAGTTGCACTTTATTATTTTATAGTTCTATTAAGAAGGAGTATGTGAAAAATATAATGGAGAAAAACATTCAACAAGAGAAAGATAAAGAAAAACCTGTTTTTTATGATCCGAAAGGAAGGAGAAATATAGCCTTTATTTGGTTTCTATGTATCTCAATAGTTAGTGTAGGTGTTGTATTCTATTTTTTCTTTCAAAGTATTTTTTCAACACCAGAAATTCCAAATATGAATACCGCTGTACAACAAGATACTAAACTTGTACCAATTAATCAAAAACTTAGTGATCAGCAGTTAAAGAAGGAAGAATTTAACCCAAATACCGAAACGAAGGATAATAAAAATTTGGTGAATCCACCGAAGGATAGTAAACAACCTAAAGAAGTGTATGGTTTTTATGTAAATTGGGATGAAAATAGTACCGCTTCTTTAAAAGAAAATATCGATTCCTTAACTACGTTAGTACCAGAGTGGTATCATTTAAAAGCAGATTTAACGATTAGAAGTGAGATAAAACCTGAGATAGTAAAGTTGGCAGAAAAAAATCAAGTGAAGATTATGCCTTTGCTTACTAACTATACTGAGGAAGCTTCTGGTCCTGATAGTGGGCTAATTCATAAGTTACTGAATTCCTCAAATGATGTAAAGACAAAGTTTATTAATGATTTAGTAAGCCAAGTTAAAAAGAATCATTTTTCAGGAATTAATATTGACTTTGAGGCCGTACCTGAAAGTGATAGAGAAAACTTAACAAATTTTATGAAAGAACTTACTACGGAATTTCATCAACATGATTTGCTCGTTACACAAGATGTTCCAGCTAATGATAAGGCTTTTGATTATAGTGCGTTAGCAAAAATAATAGATCGAATGATTGTAATGATGTACGATGAGCACTATGGAGCCGGGGAACCAGGACCAATTGCTTCAAATAAATGGTTCCAACATACATTGAAAGAACTGAATATTCCGTCTAATAAGCTTATAGTTGCTTTCGGTAACTATGGATATGATTGGCAAGTAAATAGTAAAGAAGCTGCGAAGTCTTTAACTTTCTCAGAAGTTATGGCAATGGCTCATGATTCAAATATGAAAATTCAATGGGATAAAATGAGTGGAAACCCTTATTTTAGGTATAAAACAGAAGGGAAAGAACATACTGCTTGGTTCTTAGACGGTGTAACTCTTTATAATCAAGTGAAAATCGCAATGGACAATCATGCAAAGGGATTTGCGTTATGGAGACTAGGAGCAGAAGACCCTACAATATGGAAAGTTTTAAAAAATCCGATTGAGGCACAAAAAAATCCTAATGTATTACATAAAATCAATAGTTTAGATGAAGTAAATTATTCTGGACAAGGTGAAATTTTACAGATTGAGAATGAAAGAAAAAATGGATTGAGAGATTTTAAAGTAGGCAAAGATGGTTACCTTACAGATGAAGTATATCAATCCTTACCATCTGCATATGAAGTGCAACGATATGGAAAACCAAATGGGAAACAAGTAGTATTAACATTTGATGATGGACCAGACCCGAAATATACGCCAGAAATTTTAGATATATTAAAAGAGAATCAAATAAAAGCTGCTTTTTTTGTACTTGGTGAAAACGCACAACTAAATACTAGTATTGTAAAAAGAATATACGATGAAGGGCATGAAATTGGCAATCATACTTTCAAGCATCCTAACATAGCTGATACGTCTTTACTACGAACGAAAGTAGAACTTAATACGACGCAACGTTTAATTCAGGAAGTAACTGGACATTCTACGGTTTTATTTAGACCGCCATATGAAGCGGATGCTAACCCGGATTCATCAAATGAAATATTGCCTATTTTACGTGCACAAAATATGAACTATACAATGGTAGCGGAAAAAGTTGATCCCGAAGACTGGGCAACACCATCAACAAATGAATTAGTAAAGCGTGCTCTTAATCCCATTTATAAGGGAGAGGGAAATATTATTCTTCTCCATGATGCGGGAGGGAATCGTACACATACAGTAGAGGCGCTCCCAATCATTATTAAAGACCTAAAAAAGCATGGATATAGTTTTGTAACAATTTCAGATTTAATGAATAAAGAACGAGATGAAATTATGCCTCCTGTTTCTTCTGAGGGGAAGCAATATTTACTTTACAATAAAGCTGTCTTTTCAGGAGCTGGATATTTTAAGCATATATTAACAACTATTTTTTATATCGCTATTGGATTAGGGGTTTTTCGATTCTTATTCTTAATTTATTTTGCATGGAAGCAGAAAAGACAGACGTTATCTCGCTATATTAATTCGTCTTATCAACCTTTTGTTAGTGTTGTCATAGCGGCATATAATGAAGAAAAGGTGATAGCTAAGACGATTCGCTCAATTTTGAATAGTAATTATAGAGAATTTGAAGTTATTGTTGTGGATGACGGATCGACAGATGGTACGTCAAAAGTAATGAAAGAAACATTTTATAAACACCCTAAAGTTCGTTTCATTCAGAAAGAAAACGGCGGGAAATCATCGGCAATGAACCAAGGGTTTCAACAATCGCGAGGAGAAATCATTGTCACTTTAGATGCGGATACTATTATTGCGCAAGATGCTATTTCTTTAATGGTTAGACACTTTGAAGATCAGAATGTAGCTGCAGTTTCAGGTAATGTCAAAGTGGGGAATAGACGGAATTTGTTAACTACTTGGCAACATGTTGAGTATATTACAGGGTTTAATTTAGAACGTAGAGCTTTTGATGAGTTAAATTGTATTACAGTCGTTCCAGGAGCTATTGGGGCGTGGCGCAAGAAGAATGTAGTTGAATCTGGATATTTAAGCGAAGATACATTAGCAGAAGATACGGATCTTACTATTACATTTTTACGTCAAGGGCATAGAATTGTATATGAAGAAAAAGCGCATGCTTTTACGGAATCACCTGAGGATGTGAAAAGTCTCATTAAACAGCGATATCGTTGGTCATATGGTACACTTCAATGTCTTTGGAAACATCGAAAAGCGTTGTGTAATTCAAAACATAAAACATTAGGATTTATTGCACTGCCTAATATGTGGTTATTCCAATATGTTCTGCAATTCATTGCTCCTTTTGCAGATATATTAATGATTATAGGACTATTTAGTAGTAATCCGCTAAAAGTTTTAGGATTTTATCTTGTATTCTTTTTAATGGATCTTCTCGCTTCTCTGTTCGCATTTAAATTAGAGGAAGAGAACCCAAAACCATTGGCATGGTTAATTTTACAACGTTTTATTTATCGTCAATTTATGACTTATGTTGTCATTAAATCTATATTCTCATCGCTTCGAGGAGTAGCGGTAGGGTGGAATAAACTAAAGAGACTGGGGAGTGTTAAACATTCCACGGAACATAAGGAGGCATCATAAAAGAGCGGACTATCTGCTCTTTTTTTCATTGATTTTAGTTAGTTGAATGTAGAGTTGTAGCATAAAAACTGCTGCTTCTATAACGAGATTCCTATTCATTATGAATAGTGAGACAGTATGTTAAGCTAATCCTTTAGTTTCGGATTAAAGTTTTTTTATATTTTTTTAAAATGACGGACACAAAAACGCATATACCTTCGAATTATATATATGGATAACATAAATATGTATATAAAAGGGGAGAAATAAGATGAAAGAAAAAAAAGAAATGTTTCAAGAAATCGCTGAGGTGTTAAAGGTATTGGCGCATCCAGTTCGTCTATCTTTAGTAAAAATAATGCTTGCAAAAGGTCCTACTAATGTAACAACAATGTATGGGGATTTACAAATGCCTCAAAGTACAATTAGTCAACATTTATCTAAACTAAAAGCTGCTAAAATGGTTACAGGTACTCGGAAAGGATTAGAAATTTATTATGAGGTAACTGACAATCGCACAAAATCAATATTAGCATGTTTAGTTTAAATACATACTTCTATTTCAAAATAAAAAACGCTATTCTTTTCTATGATTTTACAGAGAGAATAGCGTTTTTTATTTTTAAGGAGTATCTTTTTATATGCCTATAGAATGGAGTGAAAGGTTTATGGGTCTAAATGTACCTACTATTACCTTAGGTTCTAATGCGTCTAATAATAAAAAAATTCTCGGTTTAGGGGTGCTTCTTTATAGCTTACGTACAATTGAGATTAGAAAAAGTAGAGCGAGCGCTTAATGAGGCGGAAGTAGTGTTTATATGCGAAACTTTATAGAAATCTCATTTTTCTAATTGTATCTTTTTAGATTGATGGATGTGGGGTCACGTCCATCAATCTAAGAAAACAAGTTAGCTAAAAAATGATGAAAATAAACTTTATAGAAATAAAAAATATGAACGTTGAGGATTAAACAAAGTATATAGTGCTTTTTTAGTCATGTAATCTTTTAATCTGATGATCTTTTCCCCATTCAAACAGATCATTCATTATTTGCATTAAAGATTTTCCGTATTCACTTATGGTGTACTCAACCTTTGGTGGTACTTCTTGATATACGGTACGATAGATAATCCCATCAGCTTCAAGTTGCCGAAGTTGTTGTGTAAGAACCTTTTGTGTAATGTTTGGGATTTCTCGTTTAATTTCATTTGTTCGCATTTTTCCATCCGACAAAATACATAAAATATGAACTTTCCATTTTCCACCGATTACATCGAGTGTTGTTGCAATTGGGCAATTATCATTTTGATTCATATAACACCTCCAAAGGTACTTCAAGGTTCCTATAGTACCTGAAAGTACGTACTTTTCAATTATATGTAACTCATTCATACTAATACGTAAAGGATTGATTAATTTATAAAGGGGCTGGAAAATGATGAGAACACTTGTAATTGTAGCACACCCTCATATTGAAAAATCAAAAATTAATAAAAGATGGATAGAAGAACTTGAGAAACATTCAGATGAAATTACGGTGCATGAATTATATAAGGTGGCACCCGATTGGGAGTTTAATATTGAAGAAGAGCAAAAGTTATTAGTAGAACATGACAGATATATATTTCAATTTCCGCTTTACTGGTACAGCACACCACCATTATTAAAAAAATGGTTCGATGATGTATTAACATATGGATTTGCGTACGGATCACAAGGAGATAAAGTGAAGGAGAAAGAATTTGGTGTAGCTATTTCTATAGGTGGATTAGAAAAAGACTATGAAAATAGTGGGATTACAATGGATGAGTTGACGAAACCATTCCAAGCTACATGCCTATATACAGGTATGGAATTTATACCTTCCTTTTATTTATATGGTGCAGAATATAAACTAAGTGATGAAGAGATTGATAAAAGTGCACCTGAGTATGTGCAATATGTAATGAACAAGAAGTATTCTAATATATAATGAAAAATAGCCATTTACTTGTGAAGTAAATGGCTATTTTATATTCTTCTTATATTCACTAAGTGTAATCTTTAGTAAATTAATAATTAATCTGGTAAAATAAAAAATCTAACATATATAAAGGGGAGTTTTACTTGAGAACGATGCGACAATTATTACAAAAGAGAGCAATGCAGTCACCAAATTTGGAAGCGCTTGTAGGAGGGAAGAAAAGATATTCGTTTCAGCAATATAATGAACGAGTAAATCAGCTTGCACATTATTTGTTACATAATGGTGTGCAAAGAGGAGATCGTATAGGAATACTATGCAAAAATAATCACCCATTTCCAAGCGTTATGATGGCAAGTTTAAAAATTGGAGCGGTATTTATTCCGCTAAATCATCAGCTTACTGTATATGAATTAGAAACAATTGTAAAAGAAGCGAAATTAAAAGTGTTAGTTATTGATGAAGAATTTAGTGAAGTGTTATTAAATGTTGATGCTGTTAAAGAAATTCCTTATGTAATTCAAACGACAAAAGAAGGTTTTGGTTCATTTGAATTAGAGCTGCAAAAACAGCCAACGACAGAACCGAACGTAGAAGTTCATGAAGAAGACGACGCCATTTACTTATTTACTTCAGGAACGACTGGACAGGCGAAAGCATGTGTAATTGGACATAAAAACTTACATCACTATTTTGCTGAAATTGCGGGACAAAGAGAAATACCAGCAGGTGAACGCTTTTTATCTGTGCATCCATTGTTCCATATGAGTGGCGTGCTTTCTATTTTAAATTGTATTTATCATGGCGTTACGATGATTTTCTTAGCTGATTCGAATCCTACTCTTATTTGGGATAAGATTGAAGAAGAGAAAATTACTACGATGCTTGCGTTCCCTGCTGTTTATAGTTACATGCTTGATGAATTAAATAAAAAAGAACGTAATATTTCAACCTTTAAAGTAGCACAAAGCGGTGGTACAAAAGTGCCAGAAACACTCATTCAAAAATATATGGAAAAAGGAATATATATGGTGCAAGGTTATGGTAGTACAGAAGGTTGGGTTGTAACCTCATGGCATCCAATGATGGGAAAAGAAAAGATGTCTTCTGTAGGAAAAACCTTGAAAAATGTAGAGGTGAAAATTGTTCATCCGGAAACAGGACATGAACTAACAACAAATGAAGTTGGAGAGATTCATGTGAAAAGTCCATACATGTTTAAAGGGTATTGGAATAATGAAAAGGCGACAAAGAAGGTAGTAAAAGATAACTGGTTTAACATGGGTGATGCTGGCATGATAGATGACGATGGATTCCTGCATATTATGGGAAGATATAAAGACGTTATTATACGCGGTGGTGACAATGTATATCCAGATCAAGTAGAAGATGTTATTCATGAAATACATGGTGTTTTAGAAGTTGCAGTAGTTGGAGTTCTAGATGACTTTTGGGGAGAGGTTCCAAGAGCTTTCATTGTGAAGGATAGCGAAACAATATTAACAGAAGAAAGTATTACTCAGTATTGTAAACAGAAATTAGCCAGTTACAAAATACCAGAAGTGGTATTCATAGATGAGTTACCGAAAAATGCTTTAGGAAAAGTGTTGAAGAGGGAATTACGAGATGTAGTTCTTGTGAAATAGAAAATTATGAAACGATGGAGAACCCAGTTATGTATAAAGCATGACTGGGTTTTTGTTAATGTTTCTGTTAGTGGAGAGTATAAACGTTTTTGTTTTTTTGATGCAATTTTTTAGCTTGGTAACGCTCGAACGATATTCGGCTATTAGGCAATTTAAACCTCGCTACCTCCACTTGAAATTGTTATAATTAAAATGTTTTTAATATTTCAATAATTAGGAGGCTAGAGAATGAAAATTGCGATAGTCTGTTTCGATAACTTTACTGATATAGATGTTTTTTTACCATGGGATTTATTAAATCGTGTACGTTTAGTTGGCGGTATTTCTGATTGGAATGTCCAGCTATTAGGAACGGAAAAAACTCATATATCCATGTCTGGCTTACGTATCCCCATGACAGGAAGCATATCTGATATACCTTCCGCTGACGCAGTAATATTTGCAAGTGGCAAGGGGGTCCAAGGTTTATATCAAAATCAAGAATATCTTAATAGCATTCATGTAGATCTTCAAAGACAATTAATAGGCTCTATGTGCTCTGGTTCACTACTACTAGGAGCTAAAAAATTGTTAACTGGCAAAAAAGCAACTACATATCCATCTGTAGTAGAACAACTTAAAGAATTTGATGTAGACGTTATTGAACAAAGCTTCGTAAACGAAGGGAATATCTCGACTGCCGCAGGTTGTTTTGCTGCTCAAGACCTCTCAGCTTGGATTATAAGAACCTTGATTAATGAAGAAATGGTTGACACTGTGCTTGAAACTGTTCAGCCAGTGGGCAAAGGTTTATATTTTAAATAATCAAGTTAGAAATAGATAATCTGACTTGATTATTTAAAATGACGTTTTGGTACAATTTCTTCATTAGTGAATCCAAGTAATTCTCCTAAGGAGGGCGACCGTCACATCGTTATCAAGCCAAGGGTTTGGAATTACCTCAAAATGAAAAATTTCCCCTTATACAGTTAATTATAGAATTCGACTTATTTTTTTCGTATTGGGGAACTACTAATTTCTTAAGTTGATGGGCATAAGGTTTGTTACTAGATTTTGTATTTCGTGTAAGATGACAAAGAATATTCAATCAATTACTGGAGGAAGAGATGTAAATGAAGCTGCCGCTATTACAAGTAGAGACAGAGAAACTTATGATCCGTCCATTTCAAAAAGATGATTACGAAAGTTGGTTAGATGGATTTAATAAGAGACTGCCATCGCAGTATAAATATGACGATGGCTATCAAGTTATGGCATCACGAACAAAAGAATGGTTCACGGAATGGATAAGAGGCTTTGATGAAGCAGCACATCGAGATGAGATGTATGTATTAGGTATTTTTCGTAAAGAAGACGGAGCTAATATTGGAAAGCTAGAGCTAATAAAAATTTTACGTATGGATTATCAGTGGGCAATGATGGGCTACTCTATTCATAATCAATATTGGAAAAATGGATATGGGGTAGAAAGTGTAAACGCTACGTTATCGTTATTTTTTAATAGCCTTAATTTTCATAGAATCGAATTACATATACATGTTGATAATGAGCCATCAGTGCGTCTTGCGGAAAGCGCAGGCTTTTCATTTGAATGCAAGAGAGAGGCATTTTCATTAGAGAATGGTAAGTGGATGGATTTTCTTATTTATTTTAAAAATAAGGAGATGAGTATATGAGAGTGGTTATTACAGGTGGAAATCGGGGATTAGGGTTACAGTTAGTAAAAGTATTTCATGAAAAGGGGCATATCGTTTATCCGTTAGTTAGAACTGAGGTTGCGGTAACGCAATTGAAGCAAATGTTTAGTGGTAGATGTTTTCCTATATTGGCAGACTTATCGGCTGATGAGAGTACGGAGCAAATTAAGAAGCAGCTTGAGGAATATACAGAGTATGTTGATCTAGTTATAAATAACGCTGGCATTACTGGGAAGGAGACTGAGATTTTACATACAAATTCAGAAGAATTAACAGACTTATTTAATATTCATTGCTTAGGTGTAATTCGGGCTGTAAAAGGTACATATATGGCGTTAGCTAAATCGGATCATCCGAGAATAGTAAATGTGTCCTCTCGATTAGGATCATTACATAAAATGGCGAACAAAGAGTTTCCGCAAGGCCAGTTCTCATATTCATATCGAATTGCTAAAGCAGCACAAAATATGTTAACACTCTGCTTACAACAAGAGTTTGAGAATAAAGGAATTCGTGTAACGGCAATTCACCCTGGGAAATTAAAGACTGACATTGGTGCTTTTGATGCGAATATGAATCCGGCTGAAGGAGCAAAGAATATATATGATTGGGTAATAGATTCAAATGAGGATGTTTCAGGGAAGTTTATTGAGCCTGGTATGGGGGAATTGAAGTGATGATATACGATCTTGCAATCATTCAGAATCTATTTGGTCCTTCTAAAAAAGTATTAAATGGCTTACCAAATGCAGTGACAATTGAAGAAATAGAAGAAGATGTTTTGTATAACGTACAAACATATAAAGAAAAGATAAGTAGCTTTGAAGAGGTTTGTTTTAATTGGGAGTTAAAAAGAGCGAGTATTGTATTAAACAAGAGGTTTAGTAGTTATAACTCAAACGCAAAAGTGTTACTTGATGCCGGTTTTTCTTTACATGCCGCAAAGATAGAAGTATGTAGAGAATTGAACAATATAGAAGGGCTTGAAAGACAATATACATATCGATCAATAGCAGAAGGAACGTTATCGGAAAAAGAATTTAAATATGTTTGGGAACAATGTATGTCGGGTTCAGGGAATCAAACTTCAATTTTAACTATCGATGAACATTTTTATTCCGTGCAAACAGAGTTAGGTAAGGGTTGGGAAAAGTCATGTATTGTTTTTTATGATAAAACTGAGCCAATTGGTATGTCCATACCGCATATAGAAACTGGAACAGAAAGTGAAGGAAGATTATTTTACTTTGGAGTAATGCCTTATTATCGCGGGAAAGGAGTTGCTTCTCATATGCATCTTCAATCTTTACATATGTTAAAGGAAATGGGGGCTACTTATTACATCGGAAGCACGCATACTTCAAATGAAAAGATGCAGAGGATATTTTGGAGAAATAATTGTTTGATGAAAACGGAGACAGAGCTTTATTATAAAATTTTTAAAGTAGATTAGGAGAAAAGAAGATGAAGACTATAAACGTATTTCATTACGATGCATTTACGAATAAACCAAATAAGGGAAATCCAGCAGGTATTGTATTAGAAGCAGATGGATTAACGGAAGAGGAAATGCAAATTATTGCTGAAAAAGTTGGATATAACGAAACAACTTTTGTTCTTTCCTCAGAAGTAGGAGATATAAGAATGCGCTATTTTACACCTGGTTTTGAAATGGATTTATGTGGTCATGGGACAGTAGGGACGATATATGCCTTGCGCGAAAAAGGTTTATTAGAAGAGAAAAGTAACCTTACGATTGAAACGAAGGCAGGGATTTTACCAATACAAATAGGTGTAAATGAAAAGGGAGAAACCTTTATTAAAATGAGGCAGACAGCACCTCAGTTTAAAGATTTTGCAGGTTCAAAAGAAGAATTAGCTCATAGTATTGGTTTAGAAGTAAATGATTTAGATGAAAGTTTACCGATTGTATATGGAAGTACGGGGAATTGGACTGTAATTGTACCGATTAAAAATCTTGATGCGTGTGAGAGAATGAAACCTAATACTGATGCATTTCCATCAGTATTAAAAGAAATACCTAATGCTTCCATTCACCCAATTTGTCTAGAAACTTATGATGAACTAGCACAAATGCACGGCCGTCATTTTTCATCAGCTTACGCTGGAACGATTGAAGATCCAGTGACAGGAACAGCTTCAGGTGTAATGGGAGCGTATTATGCGGAGTATTTAGAGAAAGATTTTGAACATGAATTGGATTTAATCGTTGAGCAAGGACAGGAAATAAATAAAGATGGTCGTGTAACTGTTTATGTAACGAAAGGGATAGAAAACGAGAAGTTACAAATAGATATTGCTGGAACAGCGGTATATGTGAAAGAGTTTGAAGTTTTAATATAAAAAAAGAAAGCCCGGCATACATCCGGACTTTCACTATCTGTTCAATACTTCAATATACGAAGCATTTCCAGTTGTTCTTAAAGCAGAGCGAAAATTGTTATTTTCTAGCGTTTTAGCGACTTGTTGTAATTGCTGTGCATCATCATGATGGATAAGTAAGCTGTCAGCACCGCTTTCTTCTATATGAATGTGTTCGACATTTCCGATGGCATCATGTACAGCTTTTAAAAATTCAGGTTTCATATTGTCCTCCTATATGTATGTAACGTTGTTGTTAGTATTTCCTTATTTTTGAAATATAAAAGTAAATGAAAGGAGAAATAAAATGAATATAAAGCAGTTTAACGAACATATAACATCATTATTTGGAGAGCATCTTCATAAATACGGCGATGATGAATATGGTTTTACTCATATAAGTAAAGATGAATTTCACAAAATCGGTTACACAACAAATTTAACAGTAGAAACTATTGAAGAAGCGTATAGAAATGGAGTCGATATGATAGTTACACATCATGCGCCGTGGAGTTTTTTATTTGGTATGGAAGAGGCTTGTATTGAGAAATTGAAGCAATATGAAATGAATCATTTTTGGGTTCATTTGCCGTTAGATTTTGTAAAGTTTGGCACGTGTACATCGTTATTTAACGGAATTGGGATAGATACAATACTGGAATATTCCACGTATGAGGAAGAAGAACTACCGGGAATAGGAGAATATAAAGAAGCGATTCCTTTTTCAAACTTAGTTGGAAAACTTGAAGAAAAAATGGAAGAGAAAGTGAAGAGCTGGAGAAATCACGATAAACCAGTAAAACGGATTGCGATTTTAACCGGTGCAGGAAACAATACAAATTTGATTGAACGTGCATTAGAAAAAGGGTGTGACACGTACATAACAGGTGAAAAAACATTATATACAGTTCAACATGCGAAATTTAAAGGGATTAATTTAATTGTAGGCAGTCATACGTTTACAGAAGTGTTTGGTGTAGAAAGTTTGGCTCATAAATTACAAGACAGAGACCCTGCAATAGAAATTATTAGAGTATATGAAGAGCATTTAGAGTGATAAAATCACATTACCATAAATGGAATATTGAAGAAAGCCATTGTAATAAAATAAAATTATTGTTTGTTATATTAGGATGGATGAGAGGATTTCCCTTGCGTTTGTCAAATAATAGTAAAGCTGCCTTTTGAATTGAGGGAATATTCGGAGTTAAAGGGTGAGAGAATGGACATTTCAATAATCACTGCACAACTAGTTAAGGAAAAAGTTATTTCACATTATCCAAATAGCGTAAAAGCATTAAACGGGGGTACGACAAGTACTATATATTTGTTAGATGAACAATACGTTGTAAAGTTGAATGAATCGGATGTCATACGTGAAGAAGCTTATTTTCTTCAGTTTTATAAAAAGGACGAATTATTTCCAAAGCTTTTATATAAGGAACCTTTAAATCGCTATATTGTTTACTCATTCCTTGAGGGCACAAATTCTTGCAAACTAGGCTATAAACGGAGTGTTCTTTGTAAACTTGTAAAAGAAGTTATCAATGAGTATGAAGTAGCTACAGAGGTTGATGGCTGGGGATGGAAAGAAAATCCGGTTCAATCTTGGAGTGGATTTTTAACAACAAATGTGATAGAAGCTCATGAAAATGTAAGGCGTTACATAAGTGAAGAAGGGTATAGAACGGTTCTTAAGTTAGCGAATAGGGACGCTGGAATAAATCAGCCGTTTTTATTGCATGGTGATCTTGGATTTCATAACTTTATATTTAAAGAGAATGAGCTGCACGGTGTAATTGATCCTTTACCAGTGTTAGGAGATCCTATATGTGATTTAATTTATGCGTTCTGTTCAACTCCGGAAGATTTAACAAAAGAAACGATTGGTTATGCGATGAAACAATGTGTATTTCATAAAAATGACCGTGATTTATATGAAGAAATAGTCATAGGATTATATTTGCGTATAGATACATGTTTACGGCACCACCCGAAAGATTTAGAAGATTATTTAGAAGCTTGGCGTTATTGGATGGGTGAGGTTGAGGTGACTTTATAGTACAAATATTTTTGGGGAGATAGTGAGATGAATGTTGCAGAAGCGAAAAAGGATTTAGCAATAAAAACGAAGAGAGGCTTACCGATTATATTAGCCGGCGTTTTATTTTGGGTAGTTATGAGTATAACGGGATTTGTTCTTTCTGAAAAACAAGTGGTGTGGGTATATTTAATCGGTATGGGCTGTGTGTTTCCTTTTGGCTTAATGATAGCTGCTATATTGAAGATTGATATGTTTGCGAAAGGAAATCCGTTAGGGGTTTTGGCAGGCTTAATTGGTGGAATAAATGTATTGAATATTCCACTTGTATTACTTGCCTATTTTCAATTTCCAGAATGGTTACCTTTTGTAGTAGCGATGTTAATAGGTGTTCATTTTATTCCGTACGTATGGATTTATGAAAGTAAAAGTTATGGTTTATTGTCAGTAGGGACTGTATTTGTAACGTCAGTTTGCGGGATTCTTTTTGCAGAAAAAGGATTTACTGTAATTCCATTATCGGTTACAGTTGTCTATTTACTTACTTTTATAAGTTTGTTAATTGAAAATAAAAAAGCAGATCATTATCAACAAAAGTCAGCTTAATAAAAATATAGGAATAGGGGAAATTATGATGAAAAATTTTGTTTGTACAACGTGTGGCGTGCAGTATGCAGCGAGTGTAGAAGAACCGGTGAGTTGTCATATTTGTGATGAAGAAAGGCAGTATGTGAATCCGAAAGGGCAGTCTTGGACGACTTTAGAAAATTTGCAAACAGATGATACATATAAAAATGAAATAATCAAAGAGGAAAATGGACTTTATAGTATTACGACAAAACCAGGATTTGCGATCGGTCAAACGGCATTTGTGGTGAAAACAGAGTCATATCGTTTACTGTGGGACTGTATTACGTATTTAGATGAAACGACAATTATGAAAATAAAAGAGCTTGGCGGATTAGATGCGATTGCGTTGTCTCATCCTCATTATTATTCAACGCAAGTAGAATGGGCAGAGACATTTGATGTACCAATTTATATACACGAAGATGATAAAGAGTGGGTGATGCGTCCGAGTAGTCGTATTATTTACTGGTCTGGTGAGTCTTTACAATTAGCGGATGGGATTACTGTGCATCGTCTTGGAGGACATTTTAGTGGTGGATCTGTCTTACATTGGGAAGAAGGTAATGACGGAAAAGGGATTTTGTTAACAGGTGATATTATTCAAGTTGTAGCAGATGAGCGGTGGGTAAGCTTCATGTACAGCTATCCAAACTTAATTCCACTACCAGCGAGAAAAGTGGAAGAAATGGTGAATCGAGTGAAGCCGTTACAGTTTAATCGTTTATACAACGCTTTTCATCGAGTAGTAAAAGAAAATGCAAATGAGGCAGTTGAACGTTCTGCTGACAGATATATAAAAGCAATAGAAGGAAAGTTGTTTCATACGTAAAAGGAGAGTAGCTTAATGAAAACGTTAGTATGTTTTGGAGATAGTATTACAGCTGATGAAACATTTTTTGATGGAATGCCGAGATTAACACCACGTTTGCAAGAGATGTTTCCGAACTGGAAAGTAGTGAATGCAGGTGTTCCAGGTGATAATACATTCGATGCGTTAAATAGGATTGAAGAAGATGTAATATCATATAAACCAGATTTCGTAACAGTTTTTCTTGGTACGAATGATGCAGTTTCTTTTTCTCAAGTGTCATTACAAGCATATAAAGAAAACTTAGAGAAGATTGTGAACCAAGTTTTATCAGATAAAGTACTACTGATTAGTCCTGCACCAGTTGATGAAGAAAGACAGCATAATAGAACAAATAGAGTGCTTAGTCAGTATGCAGACGTGGTGGAGAAAGTGGCGAGGGAAACAGGAAGTTATTTTCTAAACGTATTCGCTGAAATGATTCAAGAACGGGATTATAAAAGATTTGTAGAAAATGATGAAAAAGATGGATTACACTTTGGGCCAGAAGGTTATGAGTATGTAGCGAAGTTAATTGGTGAAAAGTTAAAAGGGATTTTATAAGGAGCAAAGCACTTAGTGCTTTGCTTTTTCGTATTTCTTTCGTAGTCCATAAACTTATTGATTGCTGTAATTTGGATAGATATTTTGCATTTTTATCCCGCATTAACTGCCCGTAAATGCCCGATTGGTGAGGGCTAATAATCAGTGGGGGATGAGCAAAAAAACCACTGATTAAAGTTTCACTTTATGTGGGTAAAAGGTTAGTGCTGTTTTAAAGTAATATAAATTTATTTTTAAAAATTTATATTTCGTAGTTGAAAATTAATAAAGGTGTAACTATAATGGTTACAGTAAGTTTGTTGTTTTGAGATGTACATATTGAATTACAAGAATGAAGGGAGTTTTTATGTAAATCAAAAAGCTATAAAATCCATTAATTTTTATAATAAGATAAAATGCTTTTGGTTCATACACATTATTAAATATGTTATTTCTAATAGAAAACTAGAGGTGGAAAAATGAAAAATTTTAAAGGTATGTTAATATCATCACTTGCAATTACAGCTTTTGCTGGGGTAGGTACGACATTTGTAACAAATACAGTACATGCTGCTAATGACGATTCTAGTAAAATACAAGTTCGTTCTAATAAGAGTATAAACACAACAACTGGCTCGAGATTGCCTGTATTATCAGTCAATCCTTATGATGAACCTAGATTTTCAAGACAGGGATATCTTGAAGAGGCACCTTTAGGAATTAATGCTCCTTATGCTTGGGGAATTAAAGGAGGAAATGGCCAGGGAGCAACTTTTGTAGATTTGGAAGAAGGTTGGTTATTAAATCATGAAGATTTAGTCGGTCAAAATATTGAATTTATGTCTGGAAAAATGAGTAATGATCTTTCTCACGGTACTTCAGTTCTAGGTGTTGTTTCTGCAGCTGACAATGGGATTGGGAACATTGGGATTGCACCAAAAGCAAAGGCAAAAGTAATTTCAGTGATCCGAGATAATGGGAGAATCGATGTAAGAGATGCTATTTTAAGTGCCGTAGATTCTTTACAGGCTGGAGATGTTTTATTAATAGAAGAATCCTTTAAATATGATGGATATGGAGATGACCCTTTACCAGTAGAAGTATACCCGAGTATATTTAACGCAATTCGCAAAGGTACAGATAAAGGCATTATTATTGTAGAAGCAGCTGGTAATGGTGGGATTGATTTAGATGAATTTAAAGACCGTAATGGTAAGCAGATTTTAAATCGAAATAGTCGAGACTTTAAAGATTCAGGAGCTATTATAGTTGGAGCATCTACTGCAAGAGTTCCTCATAAACGTTTAGCTTTCTCTAACTATGGTAGTAGAATTGATGTATATGGTTGGGGAGAATATGTTGATACATTAGATACATATCAAAATCAAAATAGTAAAGGACAAAAAGTTACAGATCAGAACATAATTAATCGTTATACTTCTAATTTTCGTGGTACTTCTAGCGCTTCGCCTATAATTGCTGGGGCTGCTGTATCGATTCAAGGGATTGCTAAAGAACATTTAGGTAAGGCATATACACCAAAAGAATTGAGAGCAATTTTAAGTAATCCTAATACAGGCACAAAGACTAATAACCCATCATCTGATAAAATAGGGGTTTTACCAGATTTAAAAGCGATTTTGTCTAACCTTGGATTTCATAATGATTTGACTACCAATGATCCTATGGTATTTCCAGATAACGTAGAAAAAAATGAAGGAAAAGAAAATTCAACTTTCGTATTTCCAGGTGAAGAAACAAAAAGAACAAGTGATAAAAATTCAACTGTAACCTTTCCAGAAGAAGATTTAAAACAGGAGGAAAAAGAAGAGGGATTAATTGTTTTTCCTGATTAATAAAAAAATACTACCTTCCATTTGGAGGTAGTATTTTTTATTTCTTGTCAATAACAAGCAGGCATGAAATTTGTATTTGTTTATCTTTCATAATGAATTTAACTAAAAAAATCGAATATTTGACTGTTAATTTACTTTTTCGTCTCAATCAATTACATGAATTAATCTAGAAATGCTTGCTGTAATGCTTTCAGTCCATCGCTGTAAATACCATGAAACAGATTTATTGCCTCTTCATCACTAACCTCAACAGGAGTGAATGTACCAGACCACTCTACTAACGATGTATTACTTTCAGTACCTTCTTTCACCTGGATTGTAGATAAATAATTAGTGACTGGGAACGGTGCATTCATGATTGAATACGTGTAGTAGCGTTCTTTAGCATTGAATATTTCTAAGCGTTCTATAATTGTATCACCATCTGGATTAGCTAGATGACGTACACGACCGCCTTCCGTTAATTTACTGCTAGGTATATAAGGTAACCAGTCTGGAAGGGAGTTGAAACCTCCGATTAATTGCCATACTTGTTCAGGTGAACCGAAAATTTCCATAGATGTAGTAGTATGTGCCATATTCATTACGCTCCTTTTCATCCCGGTATTTACGGGTAAATAATCAGTGGGGGATGCTCCCACTGATTAAAGTTTCATTATTATTTTACGTTGATTGGTAGTGGTGCATTAGGTGCTACTAGTTTTTGTTCGCGCATTTCTTCCCAGAATGCTGCTGGAATTACTGTATTTAAGGCGTTTTGGTCTTCTACAATTCGTTCCGGTTTACTTGCACCAGGAACAACGGCAGCAACTGCTGGATTTGCTAGTGAAAATTGTAATGCAGCAGCTTTGATGCTGATGTCGTGACGATCTGCAAGAGCTTTGATTTTCTCAACCTTTGCAATAATTTCTGGCGATGCTTTTTGATATTCGAAGTGAGCGCCTCCAGCAAGAATACCTGAGCTATATGGGCCACCAACAATAATATCCATATTATGCTTTACAGCTGCAGGCATTACTCGTTGTAATGCACGTTCGTGGTCTAATAATGAATAGCGACCAGCTAGTAAGGATATATTTGGTTTCGCTTCTTCTAAATCAAGCATAAGTTCAATTGATTCTACTTTGTTTACTCCAAGCCCCCAGCCCTTAATAACTCCTTCTTCACGTAAACGTGTTAGCGCACGGAATGCTCCTGTTCGAGCTGTTTCAAATTGTGAAATCCACTCATCACCATAAAAGTCTTGTGCTAAATCATGAATGAAAACAAAGTCTAGACGATCTGTTTTTAAACGTTTCAAACTTTGCTCGATAGAACGAAGTGTTGCATCTGCGCTATAGTCATTGATCATTTTATTTTTGCGACCAAATTCGAAAAGTCCGCCTTTTTCACCTAAATCACGTGCAGATGGATCTTCTAGTTCATCTGAAATCGTTCGACCTACTTTGGTGCTTAAAAAGTAATCATCACGATTTCTTTTTGACAGTGCTTCACCAAGACGGATTTCCGCTAATCCAGATCCATAAAGTGGAGCTGTATCAAAGTAACGAACGCCATTCTCCCAAGCAGCATCCACTGTAGCGATTGCTTCTTCCTCTGGGATATTACGGTACATATTTCCTAGTGGTGCTGTACCAAACCCGATTTTTTCTTTTAGTAATTTACTCATTATAGATATCCTCCTAAAATGTATTTGAAAATTATTTATTCATTGTGAATGGATGTGAAAATGAAAACATGTCATTTCATCGTCTGACAAAATGTATGATAAAAATACTCACTTTAAAGTACAGGTACTAACAGGTAATTTCTAACACTGCATGACTCACTCAACTCTTACAAATGCTATTATGAAATGTATTTTACATAATGAAAAGTACGTACTTTAAAGTGATATAGATACTAAAAAGTAATACAGGTACTTTTTGGTGCCGTACTACTCATCTGCTGTTTACGTATGCTATTATGAAACATGTTTAACACAATAAAAAGTACGTACTTTAAGGTGCTATAGATACTTAAAAGTAATATTTAAATATTTTAGCTTATTTGTCTTATAAAATTATTAAAGGAGATTTTTATATGAAAACATACAATATTCCTGTAGAGGCAACTTTAGAGGTTATCGGTGGAAAGTGGAAAGTAGTTATCCTTTGTCATTTAAAGAAAGACAAAAAGAGAACGTGCGAATTAAAACAATTAATGTCTGGTATTACACAAAAGATGTTAACGCAACAATTACGTGAATTAGAAGAAGATGGTGTAATCGAGAGAAAAGTGTATAACCAAGTGCCACCAAAAGTAGAATACTCTTTAACTGATTACGGTCATTCTTTAGATTCTATACTCGATACTCTTTGTAACTGGGGAGAAAATCATCTTGAAAAGAATGGTAACACGTCTATGCTTATAACCGCAGCTGAATAAAGAAAGAAAAAACGAACGAGAATACGTTCGTTTTTTCTTTTTGTATAGAGGGAGATTTTTAAGCAGCATAATTACTTTTTTGTAATATAGGTACTTTTTTGTGCTGTAGGAACTAAAATGTGCCGTATAGAAAATTATTTATTTTTACGTAACAATAGATAAGGAATTTATAAAAAAGGAGAGGAGATCGCGTGAAACAATATAATATACCTATAGAAGCAACTTTAGAAATTATCGGTGGAAAGTGGAAGGTCGTCATTTTATGTCACTTAACGAAAGGGACGAAGAGAACGAGTGAGTTGCAACGTCTAATTCCTGAAATTTCTGTGAGAATGTTAACGCAGCAACTACGTGAGCTGGAAGAAGATGGTGTGATTACACGTGAAATTTACAAAGAAATTCCCCCTCGAGTAGAATACTCCCTAACCGATTATGGGTGGTCTTTACAAAATGTATTAAATCAATTAACCGCATGGGGAGAACGATGCATAGATAGAAAAAACACAGAAGTTAAGTGAAATCTCTATATGTAATATTGAAAACACCACCTAATGAAGAGGTGGTGTTTTTCGTTTTAAAACTTTAGAAAGTTGTTATGATGAAAAGTAAAATTTTTGAGGACCTGTTTCAGTCATGGGTACTTAAAAGTGCCTACATCACTTTAAAGTACGTACTATGCTTCATAATATAACCGTTTTATAATGACACTCGTAGCAAGAAGTCATAAAGATTTTAAGCTATGTTCAAAAAGACGTATTAACTAGTATAGTTTTTTGTTCAATTTTTTAGTAGGAGATGTTTTTATGGTTGAAGAACTTTTTTATAAAAAAATACTTAAAAATCTGTTTTCAGATCCAGTTCAAATTACACTTTGGAATGGAGAAACAATACAATATGGCGAAGGGGAACCTCAATTTCATATAACATTCCATAAGCCGCTCTCAAAAAAAGAAATTGCTAAGGATCCTTCTATTGCATTCGGTGAAGCATATATGAATGGGGACCTTGAAATAGAGGGGAATCTTGAAAAAGCAATTCAATCTATTTATAAAAGGCAGGATAGCTTTTTAGGTGATAGTAAGTTGCAATATTTCAAAAGTAAATGGAATTTCTCAAAACAAAAAAATAAAGAAGATATTGCTCATCATTATGATATTGGGAACGATTTCTATAAATTATGGCTTGATGAAACAATGACATATTCTTGTGTGTATTTCCAAAATGAACAAGATTCTTTAACGACAGCGCAGCATAATAAAGTGAATCATATTTTGAAAAAGTTGAACCTTCAAAAAGGTGATACGCTATTAGATATCGGTTGCGGGTGGGGTGAGCTCATTACAGCTGCCGCTAAGCAGTACGGTGTGAAAGCGATGGGAGTAACATTAAGCGAGGAACAATTTGCAAAGACTTCCGAGCGAATTAAACAAGAGGGACTTACGGATTTAGTTGAAGTATCTTTACTTGATTACCGCGATATTAGGAATCGTAAATTTGATAAAATTGTTAGTGTAGGTATGATCGAACATGTAGGAAAAGACAACATTACGCAATACTTTGAAACAGTTAACAAACTACTAAATGATGGCGGGATTTCTCTGCTACATTGCATTACTTCTCCGGCTAATGGTGGTGCTACGAATGGTTGGATTGAAAAATATATATTCCCTGGTGGGTATGTTCCTGCTGTTAACGAATTAATCACGAACATGACAAACGAACAATTTTTCATTGTTGATGTGGAAAGCTTACGTAGACATTACGGGAATACATTACAACATTGGGCTCAAAATTTTGAAAACGTACTAGAGGAAGTTCGCAAAACGAAAGATGAGCGATTTATCCGCATGTGGCGTTTATATTTAAATGCATGTGCAGCTTCGTTCTTTACAGGTAATATTGATTTACATCAATTTGTATTTACAAAAGGGATTAATGATACAATTCCGATGACACGTTCGTATATGTATGAATAAGAGTATATAACCAAGTAGCTCTCAAGTCATTGAGTATAAATAAAATGATGATAGGATATAAGTCTATAACGTAAAGTCGAGATGGGAATCAGAAAATGATTTCTATCTCGACTTTTTTATATATAATTTTGAAATTAAAACTATATACTTTTAAAGATAAAAATATATAATAAATGTAGAAACGAAAATTTATGAGCAAGGAAGTTGAAGAACATGACATTAACAATGGGCTTTATTGGATTTGGAAAATCAGCTAACCGTTATCACCTACCTTATCTAAAGACACGTAATAATATAAAAGTAAAAACAATTTTTGTACGTCAAATAAATGAAAAATTAGCGGCTCCATATGAGGAAAAAGGTGTTTACTTCACTACTGATTTAGACGAATTGTTGAATGACAAAGAAATTCAAGTCGTGACGATCTGTACGCCAGCACATACGCATTATGAATTAGCAAAAAAAGTTATACTAGCCGGAAAATCAGTTATCGTTGAAAAACCATTTTGCGATACAGTAGAACATGCGAAAGAATTATTAGCTTTAGGACGAGAGAAAGGTGTAGTCGTTATGCCTTATCAAAACCGTCGTTTTGATGGTGATTTTTTAGCTGTAAAGCAAGTAGTTGAACAAGGATTCCTTGGTGATATTATTGAGATTGAATCACATATTGATTATTTCCGTCCTGGTTCAATCACTCATGAAGCTCCAAAAGAAGAAGGTTCATTTTACAGTTTAGGTATTCATACGATGGACCGCATGATTTCACTATTCGGCCGTCCAAATACAGTGACATACGATATTCGTAATAATGAAGTGGAAGGTGCGGTTGATAACTATTTCGATGTTGGTCTACATTATGGAAATCAGTTGAAGATTAAGCTGAAAACGAACCATATCGTAGCGAAAGATTATCCACGCTTTATCGTTCATGGAACAAATGGATCATTTATTAAATACGGTGAAGATCAGCAAGAAAATGATTTGAAAGCGGGGATTATGCCTGAGAGTGCAGGGTTTGGTGAAGATTCACCGATGTACTATGGAGTTGCTAAGTATCGTAATGCAAATGGTGACTGGATTGAAAAACAAATTAAAACACCGCTTGGTGATTATGGTCGTTTCTATGATGCAGCTTATGACACAATTGTAAATGGTGCACCAAAACTTGTGAAAGACGAAGAAGCGGTAACGAATATTGAAATCTTGGAAAACGGATTTGCTGCCCCATCACCTTCAGTCTACAAACTTGAGGCTTTACATTTGAATGAATAGAAGCGAGTATGCAGTATAAAGGAGGTATGGAAATGGCAAGCGGATCAACACAAGTAAAATACCTCGGCATTTATCAAAAGATTAAACAGCAAATTTTAGACGGTGAATATAAAATCAATGAAAAAATTCCGAGTAGCCCCGTCCTTGCTGAAGAATTTGATGTTTCAGCACTTACTATTAAAAAAGCGCTGGATCTGTTAGTAAGAGACGGCTACATCATCCGCCGGCGCGGAAGTGGAACAGTGGTGCAAGATTGGCGTCAGCAGGAAAAGGCACGAATGATTCAAACTTTAACAGGTACGAAAGCTGTTTACGGCAGTGAGGTAGAAAGTAAAATTATCGAGTTTGCGATTGTTGGTGCTGATGAAGTAGTTGCTGAGAAATTGGGAGTTTCAATCGGTGATTTCGTCTATAAAATCATTCGCCTCCGCATCATTCACAGCATTCCGACGATTATGGAGCATACATGGATGCCAATTTCGGTTATCCCAGGTGTTAAGGCTTCTGTTTTAGAGGAGTCGATATACTCACATATTCAAAATAAACTTGGTCTTGAAGTAGGGACATCTGTTGTCAGGGTTAAAGGAATTCGCCCAGATGATAGGGAAAAGCAGTTTATGAACTTAACAAATCAGGATTTCCTCATGCGAGTTGAACAAGTAGCTTACTTAACGGATGGACGAACTTTTGAATATTCTTATGCAGATCATCTACCGGAAACCTTTGAGTTTGAAACAGTCATTACGGCAAAAAATTATAAAGAGACATAAAAACTGGTTGAGGCAAGTATTGTCTCAACCTATTTTATGTCTTCTACAGTTATTATTCATCTGCTGTAATCAGCATGGATGTGTTCCCGGTTTTTTCAAGATGAACTTCTCCCCAGGAACAGAGGGAATCGAGTATAGCTCCTAAAGACGAACCGTAATCCGTTAAAGAGTACTCTACTTTTGGTGGTACTTGGTCATATACTTTCCTTTGGATTACACCATCTTCTTCTAGTTCCCGTAATTGTTGGGTTAACATTTTTTGCGTAATACCAGGCATTAAACGTTTTAATTCACTCGTTCTTTTTGTTCCTTTTTTTAAGTGACAAAGGATAACAACTTTCCACTTTCCGCCAATAACTTCTAAAGTCGCTTCTACAGGAATATTGTATGTCTTCATAAAAAAACTCCTTTGATGAATTTAGATTACAGTTATGAGCCTACATCCGTTGCAATACTAAAATTATTTCTTTTTAGTACCTATAACACTTTAAAGTGTGTACTATTTATTGTGCTAAATATCGGTCATAATAACCGATGTAAGAGAGAAATAAGCAGAATGGCACTTGAAAATGCATATGTTACTTTTTAGTACCTATAACACTTTAAAGTACGTACTTTTTATTAGGATGAATATAATCCATAATAGCACTTGTAAGCAAGAAATGCGTGAAATGTGCTTTGAAGGAGCCATCATGCTATGGGGAATTTTACATGAGAATAATTTGTTGTGTTATTAAAATTAATCCAAGACTTAACAGTTGATTAATTGAACTGTAAAGTTTAAAATTACAGTAAGATTTTTAAAAGTGAGTTGTTAACGTCTGTAAAATGTGGCATGAATAATAGAGATAAATGAAACATTGCTGAATAATTAACATTATGTGAATTTGATTCTAAACTGTAATTTTTTTTAATACATTTCAATAAGCGATATTTAAAATGTACGTTTAATAACATTAAAGGAGTGAGTTAAATATGGTAATTCTATATACAACAGCAAGCTGTGCTTCATGCCGAAAAGCGAAAGCATGGCTTGAAGAGCATCAAATTGATTATATTGAAAAAAACATCGTATCAAATTCTATGACAGTTGATGAGCTTAAATCGATTCTTCGTTTAACTGAAGAGGGGGCTACTGAAATTATTTCAACTAGATCCAAAACTTTTCAGGACTTAAATATAAATATTGATGAGCTCTCGCTAAATGAATTTTATACATTAATAATTGAGCATCCACTAATGTTGCGTCGCCCGATTATGCTGGATGAAAAAAGATTGCAAATTGGTTTTAACGAAGAAGAAATTCGCAAATTTTTACCACGTAGTGTCCGAACATTTTTAAACATTGAACTGCAAAAGTTGGCTAATTAATAAGTAATAGTATGAAAGAGAAATTTTTTGAAAGGAGGAAACTGAAGGTGATAGAAGTATGCGTTACAGTTAATTATAAAGACAGAAACTATCAAACAAATGTCATTGTGAACAAAGATACGATTTGGACAAAAATTGAACAGTTGGCAGAAGAACAAGTGAAGAAACAGTGGGGTTTTTAAACTTAATTATTTAAACAAATGAAGTTATATGCTAGAGATTATAACTAAATTCAAAATTTTTCAGGTATTAAATATAAATAAGAAATTTTCTTGAAAGGAGGAAGCAGAAGATGATTGAAGTATGTGTTACAGTTAATTATAATGATAGAAATTATCAAACAAATGTTATTGTGAGTAAAGATACGATTTGGAAAAAAATTGAACAGTTGGCAGAAGAACAAGTGAAGAAACAGTGGAGTGTTTAATTTTCTTTTTAACTTAAAAAGCTAAATGAAGTTATCAGATATAGGTGGGACGGGATAGAATATAAGGGAATTAATTTTTTATGGCAAGAAGCATTCCACATGTTTTAACGTTCTAACCAATCTGTAATATTTATGGCTACAGTATGTTAATATATGAGAAACAATATTTTTAATCGTAGGAGGAAAATCATGAACAGCGACTTTACCTTGGCCATTCACAGTTTAACTTATTTAGCTTTACAGCCAGACCGGATGTCAACAAGTAATGCTATTTCAGAAAGTGCAGGTGTTCATCCAGTACGCATTCGCAAAGTACTAAGTTTGTTAAAAAAACATAAGTTTATACAATCGAAGGAGGGGACTGGTGGCGGTTTTATTTTCGCTCGCGATTTAGATGAAATTAATCTTTGGCATATTTATCAGATAACCTCTGAAGGTGCTTTGCAGCCGAAGTGTCCGGAATCAAACAATCAGTGTGTTGTAGGTTCGAACATGCGAAAAGTTCTTTTCGCTATTTTCTTAGGTGCTGAAGAACATCTAGGTGAATACTTAAAGAATTATACAATGAAAGAAGTTGTTGACCTTATCAATCAAGAGCGTTAAGCGGCTTAATTATTATATAGCCGTGAGTTCTTAATACTTAAATGTAATGAAAAATATTACAGTATAATTTGTTTTTATATCTTTTTTATCGTCACAAAAAATATTTATAGGAAGGTGAAACGGTATGATGTCAAATAATAATCATGTTTTAAAAGTAGGAGATTGGGTTCGTGGAATATCAAATGAAGGTGAATTAATAGTTGGTTATATTGTATCACTTGATGATGTAGAGGATATAGTTACAGTTAGTATTGTGAAACGTGACGGCCAGTACACAATAAACGAAGCGATTTTACTCTTTAGTAAACACGTTAACAAACTCCCTGAATCAAAGGTAATAAATAAGGAACAAATCCTTTATCTTATAGATCTTGCATTATTAACAGGGGATGAAGAATGGTTTATCGAGCTTTCTTCAAAATTAAACTCGATAAACGAGCTAGTTAATGGGGGAGTTTAATTTTTTAGCTTATGCCCTAATCAATAATATCCTCTCTTTTGTTGCATCTTAATAAAAGAGAGGATTGATGTTATGAAAATAAGATTAACAATGGTTAGCATCATATGTCTGTTTAGTTTTTTATTACCATGCATTTCTGCTCAAGCAATTGTAGAAAAGGAAAATGATATAAACAGAAATTTTGGCATAGATTTAACCGGTTATGAACTTTATTCGTTTGGAGACTTTAACCAATTAGATTATAAGATAACGTCACTTACTCAGTTGTTTTTAGGGATAGTGCAAACAGAAGGTGAGTGGATTAATGAACCACGATTATATATTAAGGGAAATAAAGGTTATTTTCATCTTTTGAAAGCGGACGGTACGAATGTTCTTTATACCGTTGAAAAGAGCGGGGATTTTTGGAGGATTATAGATGTAAAAAGAAAGAAAATCAACAGAATACCTGTACCCAAAAAACTTTTAAAAGAAGTAGTAATTGAGCTCTTATTGGAGCCGATAAGCAAAGAGGTTGAAAACTATTATAAGGAACCAAAACTTTGGTATCGAGGTTCTGAAAAAATACTTGAAATAAGAAAAGATACAACAAACTATACTTTTTATGTAACTGTTCAAATTCAAACTTTTGAGGGTGCACACAATCCGCCTTATGGAGAGGACACAATTACTTTTCGCATAAAAGGAAATGATCTAAAAACGATTCATTACAAACATAGAGATATCTCTGAAGAAGAGTCGAACAAACTAGAATTAAAATGACATTGAAGTGATTTGTTTGTGAATCCTTGATAACGATAATTATGTAAATGAGCTGTCCATATGGGGCAGTTTTTTTGTTTTTTGCTCAGTGTATTTTTTAAAAAATGTATATGAATTCAATATTGATAATATATATCCTAAAAATTGGTTTTTGTATTTTGTGAATCTCTTCTTTTTGTCTACATTAATTATTTATTAGAATATCTTTTGTGTTTAAAATAATTTTTTTTGATAAAAGGGGATATAAGTATTTTTAGAATGAGTCACCTAGAAGGACAATATATAATTGTATATTTTTACTAACTAATTCAGCTTTACGCGATAAAAACAATGGCTACATGCTAACTGTAAAATATTATCCATATAAAATTATTCTGCTTTAATATTTCTGAAAATATAAAAATATTAATTTTATAAATATACACGTTATAATGAGGGCGTCGAGAGAAATTTTATTATCTCTGGAGAAAATATAAAAAATGCGATTCTTAGTAAGAAAGGTGTGTGATTAGAGGCGAAATGTATGTAATGTGCTTTAGTGGCTTGTGTAAGCAATATCATCAGTGCTACCGAAGTTATGAAAGTAATGTATAGAATTGAGAAAGAAATGCCTCGCAAATGAAGAGAGGCCGGTTTAGCTAAAATTACTGTTAAAAGTAAAAAAGAGAAACCATTAAAGTAATACACTGTTATTAGAAATGTTGCAACGTATTTATGAAGTCTATTCTATATTGTTCTCTTAAGGGGTCTTTATATAAAGAGCGGATACTTTGAGTAAACTTTTTTGTGAACGCTAACAATTATATTAGGACGCTAACTAGCGAATGTTTCAATTTGGATTCATTATGATGAAGGACATACAATGTGGGGCAACTTGTAAGGAATTCATTTTCCGAAAAGGGAATATTTGTTAGATGCAAAGAGGGATGTAGGAATAGATACAAGGGGGAGTTATTATATGAACGGGAATACTGCAAAGAAAATAGAAGTTCAAGCTGAAAATACCGCACTAAAAAATGAGCAATATGCAGATCCGAAAAAGTGGCATAAGCAGGATACTACATGGGCACTCAGTCTATTTGGAACTGCAATTGGAGCAGGGGTGCTCTTTTTACCGATTAATGCAGGTTCAGGTGGTTTATTATCTTTACTACTAATTACATTGCTTGCATATCCAGTTATGTACTACTCACATAGGGCACTTGCTAAAATGATATACGCTTCTAATTCTGCTGATGAGGGGATCACAGGTACAATTAGAGAGTATTTCGGAAATAAAGCGAGTATCATTTTTAACATCGTATATTTCGGTTCAATTTATACAATCGTACTAATGTATTCGGTTGCGCTTACAAATACTGCAAGTAGTTTTATCGTGCATCAATTGCACATGGCAGAACCTCCAAGGGCTATTTTATCACTTGTATTAGTTCTTGGTCTTATCGCTATACTAAATTTTGGTCAAGATATTACTGTAAAGGTAATGAGTATGTTAGTGTATCCTTTCATAGTTTCTCTACTTTTTATCGCAATATCTTTAATTCCACAGTGGAATACGTCAATGCTTAGTTTTTCAGCTGTTTCAACTGCTTCAACAGGAACAGGCTATTTTGGGACGATATTGATGATTCTACCAATCATCGTATTCTCATTTAATCATTCACCTATGATTTCATCATTTGTTGTGAAACAGAGAGCTACGTATGGAATCGAAGCCACTGATGCTAAATGTGCGCAAATACAAAAGGTTTGTTATATCATGACATTCGCTGTTGTTATGTTCTTCGTTTGGAGTAGCGCATTGAGCTTGACTCCAGATGATATAAAAATGGCAAAAGAACAAAACTTATCAATCCTTTCATATCTTGCTAATGAGCTTAATTCGCCTGTAATCACTATTGCAGCTCCAATTATTGCTTTTGTGGCTATTACAAAGTCTTTCCTTGGCCATTATATAGGAGCATTCGAAGTAATGCGTGACATGATTATTAAGTTCGGTAAATCACGTGGAAAAGATATTGAAGAAAAAACAATTAAGACAATAATCCTTACTTTTGTTGTATTATCATGCTGGTTTGTTGCTTATACAAATCCGAGTATTCTTGGACTTATTGATTCTCTAAGCGGTCCTTTAGTTGCTGCTATCTTATGTCTATTACCGATGTATGCGATTCAAAAAGTACCAGTACTAGCTAAATACAAAGGGAAAATGAGTAACGTATTTGTTATTATTGTAGGTATACTTACAGTTTTAGCAAGTATTAAGTCATTATTCTAATTCACTACTGTTGGTTTTAGTATCAAAATAGTTGGATCTGAGAAAATAAGGAGCAAGTTTTGAATAGTTTTTTTCAAAACTTGCTCTTAAAATATTCTAAGGAATTAATTTTACAAATAAGTTTATTCATATTAGTCATCTAGCGTTTTGGTCATATACTCATCCAATATTATCAAGACCTAAAACAAAAAAATTTAAATATCAAGCGCCTAACGTATTATATATTCCTAATATGTTAGGCGCTTTTATTTTGGATAATAAATTTTGAACCTAAATTTGAATAGTATATTTCTCTATTTGATGCTTATTTAATATTGTAAAATTTGTATTGAAAATTCGAGGTTTTAAAAGTATCATATACATATTCAAACATTTGAAGATGTATATGATACTTTTTGAAATTGAGGAAAAGTAACGGAGGGATTTCAATGGGAAACGAAATGCAACAATTTAAAGCAGATTTCTTTAAAGCCTTAGCACACCCTTTGCGAATAGGTATCTTAGAATTATTGTCAGAAGGTGAAAAAAGCGTAAACGAAATTCAAGATATTCTAAATAAGGAAGGTTCAGCTGTTTCTCAGCAATTAAGTGTACTACGTTCAAAAAATATTGTTGTTGGTAGGAAAGATGGAAAAAGAGTTTTATATTCTTTACGAGACCCTATTATTGTGGATTTATTGGTGGTTGCACGGAAGATTTTTAACAACCATTTAATCGATACGATTTCAATGTTAGAAGAGCTAGATGGAGCAGAAAGTGAAATGATGGCTAAGGAGGGATAGGTTGAGTATTGAGGTTAAGAAAGAAGATATCATCCAACATGGAATTGAAACATTTCGCTCATTAGGAGCTCATTACGTTTGTGAAGTTTGTATAAAAAGTGGAAATTCTTGTTGTTTTTCATGCCAACATTTACAAGATGGAGTTGGATGTCGAAAAAGAAATACTGCTTGTACAGCTTGGTTATGTGGAATTCAAGGTTTTTTATTTGATCAAATAGGATTACTGGATGAATGGAATCGTTTTTGGAGTGAAATTCCAGGACAAATGTTTCGTAGAGATATTACTCCAGATAAGGTAAGGATTAGATCGTTTATTGATACAAAGAAGCTAGATAGTCGAGCCGGAGAACGTTTAGCAGAAAGATTGAAATCCTATGTACAACAAGGTGGAGATATAGGTGAATTGGAGTGTCATTTAAGTAAAACATATAGTAAATATTAGGGTGTTTTTTATTTTTGTGAAAAGGACAATTTTCTGTATAAGGGACCGAGAAATACATTTGTAATCCAGATCTATTAAAAATAGAAAAGAAGGGTTTGTAATGAGAAAGTTATTTACAGGAAGGTTTGAAGGATATTCATTAGCACATTTTCAAAAGGATCTTCTTTCAGGAATGATTGTTGGAGTTGTTGCGATTCCACTTGCTATGTCTTTTGCTATAGCCTCTGGTGTTAAGCCAGAGTATGGGATTTATACAACCTGTATTGCTGGAATACTCATTTCACTGTTTGGTGGTTCGAAGTATCAAATTGGAGGACCTACAGGTGCTTTTGTTCCGATTCTTTTAGGAGTTGTAATTACCTATGGATACGAAAATTTACTACTCGCGGGTTTGTTAGCTGGAATTATTTTATGTCTTATGGGAATCTTCAAACTAGGCTCTTTAATTAAGTTTATTCCACGTCCTGTAACAATTGGTTTTACTTCAGGTATTGCTGTTATTATCTTTACGGGACAAATTGCTAGTTTTTTAGGTTTAACAGGTATAAAAAAGCATGAGGAATTTCTAGCAAATTTGAAGGAACTCTTCACTCATATCAGTACTACCAATTTTTATAGTGTTATAACTGCTTTGATTTGCTTTTTTGTTATACTCATAACACCAAAGATTTTACCAAAAGTACCTGGTTCATTAGTAGGTGTTGTTATTTCAACTGTAATTGCAACTGTATTTTTCTCAGGTCATGTACCTACTATTGGTACAGCATATGGCACGATTACAAATACACTTCCTCAGTTTGATATACCAGAAATCACATTAGAACGTATAAAACAGTTAATTGGTCCTGCATTTGTTATTGCGATGCTCGGTGGAATTGAGTCGCTTTTATCCGCTGTCGTGGCAGATGGTATGACAAATAGTAAACACAACAGTAACAAAGAGCTTGTCGGTCAGGGGATTGCAAATATTGTTACCCCGTTATTTGGCGGAATTCCAGCGACTGGAGCAATTGCTCGTACAGCGACTAATATTAAGAGTGGGGCTGTATCTCCGATGTCGGGTATTATTCATGGGGGATTTGTGTTATTGACACTTTTACTGTTAGCTCCATATGCTTCACATATTCCTCTTGCTAGTATGGCTCCCATTTTAATGGTGGTAGCTTGGAATATGAGCGAACAAAAACATTTTTATCACATACTCAAAATGAAGACAGGAGATTCCCTTGTATTACTAGTAACATTTTTACTTACTGTATTTACTAGTTTAACAACAGCTGTGGAGATCGGTCTTATTTTAGCTGTTATTTTGTTTACAAAACGTATGAGTAATATGCTTGTTATATCTAAAGTGCTTCCTGATCATACAAAAAAGAATGAAAAATTGTTATCGCATGTGGTAAATAAAGCTCATGATTGTCCACAAATTAGTATTTATACAATAGAAGGCCCATTATTCTTTGGGGCTGCTCAAACATTTGAACAAAATATTTTAGCGACTATTCATTATAAACCTAAAGTTTTAATTTTACGTATGGGAAAAGTTCCTTTTATTGATACCACAGGAGAGTCTTACTTTAGGAATATTGTTCAGCACTTCAAAAAACAAGGTGGCGTACTTCTTATTTCTGGAATTCAATCAGAGCTAAAAGCCAATCTAGATAAGAATGGATTGTACGCTGAGATTGGGAAAGAAAACTTTTTTGATCATACAGGGGAAGCAATTAATTGTGCTTTAGGACATCTGAATACAAAAAAATGTATAGGGTGTAAGCATTTTGCTTTTCATGAGTGTACAGGGCTTTCTCAGCAATCGCAGGAAATCAATACAATAAAGAATAAAGTAAATGCATTAGATTTTTAAAAATTTCACTTCACATACAAAGTTTGTTTGATTTAATCTACTTTTTCATCATTTTATTAAAAAATAGAGAAGAAGAAAGTTTGCTTTGGAGAATGTGGAGAAGATTTTTTACAAGGTGTGAACAAGTAGTTTTTTTATACATTCAACAAATAAGTATCAAACAGTAAGAAGAGAATATTTTCCGTATATTTAAACGGAAAAGGGAAATTAAAAATAATATTTATTTAATAGAATACACGAAAACGAGTGGAGGAAATAAAAATATGTCTAATTTACCAAATTGTCCAAAATGTAATTCAGAATACACTTACGAAGATGGGAATCTTTTTGTTTGTCCAGAATGTGCTCATGAGTGGACTTTAGAATTAGAAGCTGAAAATAGTGAAGATACAAAAGTAATTAAAGATGCAAATGGAAATATTTTAAACGATGGTGATTCTGTAACAGTAATTAAAGATCTTAAAGTAAAAGGAACTTCATCAGTTGTAAAAATTGGTACAAAAGTAAAGAGTATCCGATTAGTTGATGGAGATCATGATATTGATTGTAAAATTGATGGTTTTGGAGCTATGAAATTAAAATCTGAATTTGTTAAAAAGGTATAAATACAATTTTGTTACATCAAAATTAGTTTGAAGTTAATGAATATACACTGTTTTTCAGCTGTACCCCGTGCCCAACAACTTAAGAATTTCGAATTACCTTGAAATGATAAAATGAACTTTTGGTTATGATTCAGCAGATTTTTTTGGGGAGTACCATGAAATTTTAGCTTGCTAGCAATATAGTACAGCCGAAATATTTGAAATAGCTATAAGACTATTCTTTCGATGGTATGATGAAAGATGTGGAAAAGGAATAGGTGTCAATCAGACCTCAATATTAACCTTCACTATTAGCAACAAAAAACCACCTCTCATAAAGGTGGTTTTTCAGTATTAATATATTTTAATTAGTCACGTCTAAATGGCCCTTTTGGAGCAATTAGCTCTAAATTAGTACCATCTGGATCGGGGAAGTAGGCAACTCCTGTACCAATTCCAGATTTCTAGCCATCTTCTTGAAAGATAATTGGTTCTCCATATGGGTGCTATCTTATGCCCATCAGGCTAACAAAATGGATTGTCTCTGAAACAAAAAAATGATTTTTATTACTATAAAAAACGTAAAGTATCTGTTTTTAGAAAAAATTAATTTTTATAAATTGATGGAGATATAACTCAATTCTTTTATATATTTAGTTAAATATGATTGTCAGAATAAACTTAAAGTAATTATGATTTCTAGAAATACGAACTGATGTTTTGAATTGGTTTAAAGTTGCTAGAACAAAATAAAACCAATTGAGCAAAAAAACTTGCAAAAATAAAAAGAGAGATGTATATTGATTGATGTATCAATAATTGATATATCAATTAATATTTTGACAAGAAAGAAAAGGAACATTTTATGAAGGAAATGTTCGTAAATATCAGTGGAGAAGAACGCAAAATACTTATTCATGTTCTATTACAGATGCAAAAAAATGTAGAGAATATTAAAGAATAGAGAGTGTAGGGGGCAGAATAGTGTGGAAATAATCGCAGCTATTTTAGTCGGGATCGTAGCATTAGAACATTTGTTTATCATGATCCTTGAAATGTTTTTTATTGATTCAAAAGTAGCGAAACGTGCTTTCAAATTACCGAAGCATTTAGAAGGAGATCGAAACGTAGCCATTATGTTTGCAAACCAAGGTTTATATAATGGATTTTTAGCGGCTGGTCTCATTTGGGGACTTGTACTTGGACTCAATCCAATTGGTTATATGGTCCAATTATTTTTCGTGATTTGTGTGGTGGTAGCAGCTATTTTCGGAGGTTTCACATCTAATAAATCAATTATTGTGAAACAAGGACTTCCAGCTGTTTTAGCACTGGTTGCCCTTTTATGTATGATATAGAATCAAAGTTTCTCAATAAAAGAACTCATTTTTGAAAAGAATACGCTATTCTTTCTTTAAAATTATAGGAAAGGATGGCGTTTTTGTATGTCTATTTCTATAAGTAGTGAATTATAACTATTCCCTCAAGGGACTCAACTGCTTTTCAGCTTTTGGATATATTTTCATCCATCTTTGTTTCCTCCTATTGTTGGATAGTGTAATAATTGATAAAAATTTTGATGAAATTGGATTATAACGATTGATCAAAAAAGTTAGTGATTAAAAATATTATTCTTTAGTACATACATTTTTAAGATGTTAAATATATTTCATAATAGTCTCTGTAAGATAGGGATAAGTAGAATAGCACTTTAAAGTGCGTACTTTTTATAACTTTGAATATCATTCATAATAGCACCAGTAAGAAGAAAACAAGCTTTACGGTACTACTAGTTACCAACGATGTTACAGCAGTTTATTTGGAATCAGATTGATTGAAAGGTTGTACTATATGGCCTAATAATTTCGAAAAAATGTCGGTGTGGCATAAAACAATTATGGAGGTTAAAGATATGAGTACTTCAAATTTGAATGAAATAAGTAAACAAATTTTAAAAGAGGAGGAAACGCTTCAATTTTCCTCTTTTACAAATGAAGATGCCTTGCAACTAGGTTTATTTATCGTTGAAACAGCAAAGCGAGAGGGGAAATTGATTGCTGTTGATATAACGAAAAATGGTGTGCAATTATTTCATTTCAAGATGACAGGGACAAATGCGGAAAATACGAAATGGATTGAGCGTAAAAAACGAGTCGTTTCCCTGCATGATCGTAGCTCGTATTATATGCAGATACAAAGTGAAATAACTGGAATTTCATATAATGAAAAATATCTTTTAGATACTTCGGAATATGCTGCGTTTGGTGGATGCTTTCCTATCAGGATAAAAAACGTAGGGGTTATTGGAATGATAACAGTTTCAGGATTACCACCAGAAGAAGATCACGAATTGGTAGTAAGAGCAGTTAAAAATCATTTGAACCAATAGTTGTAACTAGTCAATAGATAATTAATTTTAGGGGGCAATACTATGCCATTAATCGAGCTAAATACTTGGCCAACCATGTCAACAGAAGAAAAGAAGGAATTTATTTATAGTGTAACGGAACTTACAATAAAACTATTAAAAATTGTCCCTGACAAAATTCAAGTGTTGATAAAGGAACTTGAGAAAGAAAACTGGGGGAAAGCTGGGGCTGTAGCAAGTGATGCTACCTTTGCTGTGAAAAGTAGGGTGTCCGATTGGGAGACAAAAGAGTCTTACGATACACTAGGTCGTAACGTTAATGGAATGGCTATTATTAAGATTGATATATGGAATACATTTGATCAAGAGACAAAGGATAAGTGGGTAAACGAACTTACACAAGTAACATCTAAATATACTCATGCACCTTTGGATAAAGTGCTAATTCTTATTCGTGAAATGATTCCAGGGAACTGGGGACAAAGTGGTGTAACAGGAGCTAATGCAGATTTCCTTTCCAGAAGTCGTAAATTTTAATCGTTAAATAAAAAAGGCAAAAATGAACACATTTCTGTTCGTTTTTGCCTTTTTATTATTTGTCTGTGGTAATGAACATGATCCTTTATATGTTTAAGTAATGTCCTCTAAAGTTGCCTCTACGGGAAAAGTGTATTTCTTCATTGATTTCTATTCAATAAAATGTTTCTGTTTATATTATGACTTTTAAATTACTTTAGACGAGCTAAAGAACTGATTAACAGTATTAAAGTTTGACATAAAATAATGGATTCTATATTATATATGCTATAGCATGTAAATTGCGATTTATTTAGAGGTGGCATATGGACTTATATGAGTTAACAGGACATCTTGTTCATCATACGGATGTGAAGTTAACAAATTATATAATGTAAGTTTTTAATCACATATTGCTTATAAAATTTACCTTTTATATGCTATAGCACATAAATGTCACCTCTTAACTTGTAATGGTAAAGATTCAAATAATACAAGATATATTATGAAACGAGGAGATTTTAGTTATGGAAAAATTCATATTAGCGTTTGATAGAGAACTTGTAATTGCAGAAAAAAAAGACTCAACATGGAGCGTCCAATCGCAGTTTGTAGGTGCGAATCCAGTTGCGTTAGCTTCAGATCCATACGACCCAGAAAGAATGTATTGTGGTACTTTTGATAGGGGATTATGGAGAAGTAAAGATGGAGGAAGTTCATGGGAAGCAATTGGTGCGTTACCTTCATTTGGTGAAGTGTTCCCAGCTAATGCTATTCATATGAGAGCTATTACAGCAGTTTCTGTATCTCCAGCGAAGGGGGATGACGGTAACGGGATTGTATATGTAGGAACTGAACCGAGTGCAATGTTCGTATCCAAAAATGGAGGAGACAGTTTTGAGCTGCTAACAGATTATCGACAAATGCCATCATATTCATCATGGTTCTTTCCTCAAAGAACATATACACACCATGTAAAACATATTGAAATTGATGCTAATAATCCAGAAACTATTTATACGACTATTGAGGTAGGCGGATTAATTAAAAGTGTAGATGGAGGTAAGACATGGACTGAGGAAAAAGAGGGGAACTATCCTCAAGATATTCACATTCTTAAATCACATCGCAATGCCCCAAATCGTTTATACGGGGTGTTAGGTGATTCATTCTTGAAAGAACCAGGTCAAGAGTATGCGGAGAGTAATGATGGAGGTAAGACTTGGAACTATATGTGTAGTGGGCTAAAGCATCATTACGCATATCAAATGGCAGTTAACCCAAATGATCCAGAAAATATTATCATCGCGACATCTTCAAATCCACACGTAGCGCATGATTACAATAATGGAAATTGTGAATCATTTATTTATAAGAAAGAAAAAGATCAGCCTTGGGCAGAAATGAATGCAGGTTTACCAACTCCTAAAGGGGCAATCATACCAGTATTAAAGGCAACAAGTGATGGAACGTTTTATCTGTTTAGCAATAAAGGAGTGTATCAGTCAGTAGACGGTGGTTCAAATTGGACATCATTAGAGATTCCTTGGGAGAATAGATTTATGGAACAACATCCTTATGAGATGTTAATTATTAAATAAGTGACGGGTATAGTTTTTACTACTATTCATTGGTAATGTTTAGTTGAATTTAAATTAAAAATGTAAAAAGCCAGGTAATGTGTTATTCATACTACCTGGCTTTTTTGACCAGCAATTTAAGGTTATTTTCATATTTGTGTAAATATGAAACAAGCAGGATACATGAATAGAGAATGGGTAAAATAATACCGAATGATCACTAGATTGTATCAATGATGCTATAAGTGTTTTTTTAGGGAAACTGAAGCAAGAAGCAGTGGTTTAGATTCAGAATGACTAGCAATTGGTGTTATGGTGTTCGATGGTTCAAAAATGAACTCATTTCAACTCATATTCTCTTCGCAATGTATCATTTTGAAGAATATTAAAACTTAGGAGGAAATGAATTATGACAAAAGATTTCTATACTGCACTGAAAGAAAGACGTACTTACTACGGAATTAATAAAGAGGTAAAAGTATCAGATGAAAAAATTAAAGAAATTGTGGAGTTTGCTGTGAAATATACTCCATCAGCTTTCAATTCTCAAACTGCGCGATTAGTTGTATTATTTGGTGAAGCTCATGATAAATTATGGGATATTACAACTGAAACATTAAGAAAAGTAGTTGGAGATGGAGATTTCTCAGGAACGCAACAAAAAATGGATTCTTTTAAAGCTGGTTATGGAACAGTACTATTCTTTGAAGATGAGGCTATCGTTAAATCGCTTCAAGAAAAATTTGCTGCATATGCTGAAAACTTCCCAATTTGGTCACACCAAGCATCAGGTATGCACCAATTAGTCGTGTGGACAGGTTTAGAAGCAGAGGGATTAGGGGCATCTTTACAACATTATAATCCATTAATTGATGATGAAGTAAAAACAGAATGGAATGTTCCTGCTAATTGGAAACTGATTGCGCAAATGCCATTTGGTAATCCAACGGCTGCACCAGGAGAAAAAGAATTCCAACCACTTGAAGAGCGTGTGAAGTTTCATAAATAATAAACATTATTCATAAGGAATGAGTAAAAAGATTCTAGTTATGAATTCAATCACAAGTGTAACGATATACATTAAAAAAACACGAAGACATTTAAGTCTTCGTGTTTTTTTGATTCATTTTTGAAAGTGATAAAGGAGTATAATGGTTTTTAGTTAATTAGAATAAAAATAATCTTATAACTGTATGTAAGAATGTGTGATTTTACAACCTTTTCTATGATAGAAAAGGATACTACGTTAGTAAATGTAAAGGGTTAGAAATTATGGTTTATGGGTTACTTTTTTGTTCCTATGGAACTTTAAAGTGCGTAATTTTCTTTATCGTTAATATATATCATAATGGTATTTATTAGTTGGTTTTAGCGTTACTCTGTTGTTGATGTGATTTTTTAACATTACAATGATTAGAATCAGAATTATCGAGTAGATCTAAATGATGATAATTTCGATTTTTAATTCAGTACAGAGTCCAGTAGCTACATAATTTTCGTTTATCCCGCTATTTGCCGGGCAGTAAGACCCCCACTGATTAAAGTTTCACTTTATACTCTTTCGAAAAAAGGGTGGATCTGCTTATTTTCTGTTAAAGATAAGAGAAGTGAACCACAATATAAACGTAATTATTTATTCCAACGTAAGTCAATCATTTAGCACATGAATTTGGAGGGATCTATATGCATATGCAATTAAAAGGAAAAACAGCACTGGTTACTGGATCTACGGCAGGGATTGGAAAAGCAATTGCCACTTCATTAGTAGCGGAAGGAGCTACTGTACTTATTAATGGACGCCGTGAAGAAAATGTTAATCAAACGATAAACGAAATTCAAGCGCAGTATCCGGATGCTATCCTTCAACCCGTAGTAGCTGATTTAGGAACAGAAAAAGGGTGCCAAAATGTGATTGAAAAGTACCCTGAAGTAGACATTCTTATTAATAACTTAGGAATTTTTGAACCTGTAGAATATTTTGATATTCCTGATGAAGATTGGTTTAAATTGTTTGAAGTCAATATTATGAGTGGTGTTCGACTTACTCGCTCGTATTTAAAACAAATGATTGAAAGAAAAGAAGGAAGAGTCATCTTTATTGCTAGCGAAGCAGCTATTATGCCATCTCAAGAAATGGCTCACTATAGTGCGACTAAAACGATGCAACTCTCACTTTCTCGCAGTTTAGCTGAGCTGACGACAGGAACGAATGTGACTGTTAATACTATAATGCCTGGTTCGACTTTAACGGAAGGAGTGGAGACTATGTTAAATAGTCTTTATCCTAATGAGCAATTGACAATAGAAGAAGCTGAGAAGCGATTTATGAAAGAGAATCGACCAACCTCTATTATTCAAAGACTTATTCGACCAGAAGAAATTGCCAATCTTGTCACTTTCTTAAGCAGCCCACTTTCTTCAGCAATTAATGGTTCCGCGTTGCGAATAGACGGGGGATTAGTACGTAGTGTGTTTTAAAAAATTAAAAACAACATAATATTCTGTTGAAGGTAAAGATGGTAAGGCAAATGAGTTGTATTTTATCTATTAATGGAAATATACAAAAAGTAAATTGCGACATGCAAACAGCCGAATTTTCTACTATAAGAAAAATTCGGCTGTTATTTTTTACTTGTTGTAAAGGATGGAAAGCTTTTAAGGTTGTGGCACGCCTCTTAAGACAAAGATAAGGCGAAGCAATCCCGCTGTTATTTGTATTATTTAGTGAAAGTTACCAAACGTTTTTCAACACTATTTTCCCAATTGCTTTATTTGACTCCAAATATTCATGTGCTTGTGCAACTTCATCAAACGTAAAAGTTTTAGAATCTAGCAATGGTCGAAGGTGTCCTTCTTCTACTATTTGCGTTAGTTTAGTTAAAATTTCCCCGCAAGCGTCACGTTTATCTGTATGTAATATTTTTAACGCCATAAAAGTAACGTACAGAGAGAGTCCTTTTGCGTGTAAAGGAGAGAGGTCATGGGTTGAACGAGCTGCAATTGTTACGACAGTTCCGTTGACCGCAGCAGCTTCAAAAGAATGATCAAGATTCTTGCCGCCTACTGTATCAAATATAACTTCAAATCCGTTTCCGTTCGTATGTTTTTGTACATATTCTTGAACAGATTCTTCTTTATAATTAATAGCTATGTCGGCTCCTAGACGATGGGCGATGTCTATTTTGCTTTGCTGAGAAGCGGTTGTAAAAACTTTAGCGCCTGCCCATTTAGCTAGTTGAATGGCTACGTGTCCTACGCCACCAGTAGCTCCATGAATGAGAACATTTTGACCAGGTTTAATATTTGCACGATCAAATAAAGATTCCCAAGCTGTAATTGCAACTAATGGTAGAGCAGCTGCTTCTTCCATTGTTAAATTTTTAGGTTTGTGAGCAATTAATCGTGCATCAGCAAGCATAAATTCTGCAAGTGCACCTCCAGTTTCTTTAAAACCTCCGGCACATCCGTATACTTCATCCCCTGATTTGAATTTCGAAACACCTTCTCCTACTTCAATAACAATACCAGCTACATCGCCGTGTAATATAGCTGGAAACTCAGGAGCGACTGCTGAAACAGCGCCACTACGCATTTTTGTATCGATTGGATTTACACTTGTTGCTTTTACATCGATTAGAACATGACCTGGTAAAAGTTTTGGTTTTGAAACTTCTTCTAATTGAAATACAGATGAATCCCCAAAAGAATGGATAATTTGTGCTTTCATAGTTTATACCTCCTGTTTGTGGTTATAGCATAGCAAAGTACGAAAAATAAGTATAATATTTTGAATTTGGTTAGTGAGAATTTTATATAAAGAAGTGGAAAGTGCATGAAATGAAATAATGTAACGTACTTCTAAAAACTACTGTAAAGCTTTTTGAAGAAAGGGTAGATGTTATTTTTGCAGCATGATTTATTATTACTCACTTAGTATAGGTACTTTAAAGTGCCTACATCACTTTAAAGTACGTACTGTTATTCATGTTATGGCCGATTTATAATAACACTCGTAGCACAAAGAAAGTTATAACGATTACAATCGGCAACGATGTGGTGTTACAGTGTTGCTTATGAATTTTGAGAAGAAATATGAAAAGTATAGATTTATATGAATGAAGGAAAGTGAGTGAAACACATGGAAAAGTTTGCGAATCATTTTGGATATAATCGTATGTTTGCGAAAGATCAACTTACATTAGGAGTTCACATTCCGATTGAAAATTATCAGTTTCATGCTCCAACGATGGAAAAACAAGTAGAGTTAGTACAAAAAGCGGAACAATACGGTTTTACAGGTGTATGGCTTCGCGATGTATTACTGCAAGACCCTGATTTTGGTGATCCTGCAACAGGTCAAATTTACGATATGATGATTTATTTGACGTATTTAGCAAGCAAAACAGAGAAAATCGCATTTGGAACGTCGGCAACTGTATTGTCACTTCGTCATCCATTGCGTGTGGCGAAAGAAATTGCTACATTGGATCAACTATTTCCAGAAAGAATTATGCTTGGCGTTTCATCCGGTGACAGACGTGCTGATTTCAAGGCGTTAGGTGTTAGTCATGAAACACGAGGTGAAAAGTTTAGAGAAGCGTTTGCTTACTTGGAAGAAATTTTGTATAAAAACTTCCCGTCTATCCAGTCGACACTAGGAGAAGTTCATGGTGCGAATTTAGTTCCAAAACCGTCTAAACGTGTTCCAACCTTTATTACAGGTTTTAGTCAGCAAAATATGGACTGGTTCGCTGAACATGGAGATGGATGGATGTATTATCCACGTAGTCCAGTACATCAAGCGGGAGCAATTGGACAATGGAGAGAACTAGTAGAGGATTATCATCCAGATGTATTCAAACCATTTATACAACCGATGCATTTAGATTTATCTGAAGATCCAAATGAACGTCCTACACCGATCCGTTTAGGTTACCGTACAGGGCGTAAGGCACTAATTGAATTACTTGATATATATAAAAGTATTGGTGTGAATCATTTATTCCTTGCTCTATTTGATGGTCAACGTCCAGCTGACGAAGTATTGGATGAGCTAGGAGAAGAAGTACTACCTCATTTCCCAGCATTGTAAAGGAGTGTAAAGAATGAAAGCAATAGGACTTATGCAATATGGAGATAAAAGTGTACTACAAGAGATTGAAATGCAGAAACCGCTATTGGGAGACAACGATATACTGATTGAAGTATATGCAGCTGGTGTAAATCCTGTGGATTGGAAAATACGTGAGGGTTTACTTCAAGACGTAATTTCTTATGACTTCCCGCTCGTTTTAGGATGGGATGTTGCAGGTGTAGTTGCTGCTATAGGAAAAAACGTAACAGCATTTAAAGTGGGGGATGAAGTATATAGTCGTCCAGATATTGAACGAAATGGTACTTATGCAGAGTACGTGGCTGTAGATGAGAAGTATGTAGCGAAAAAACCGAGAAATCTATCTTTTGAGGAAGCAGCATCAATCCCTCTAGTAGGTTTGACAAGTTGGCAAAGTTTAGTGAAATTCGCTAATGTTCAAAAGGGTAATAAGGTTTTAATTCATGCTGGATCTGGCGGGATTGGTACGTTTGCTATTCAGCTAGCAAAAAGCTTCGGTGCACATGTTGCAACTACGACTAGTACGAAAAACATACAGTTTGTAAAGGATTTAGGCGCTGATACTGTCATTGATTACAAAACAGAAGATTTTTCTTTGCTTTTGCATAATTACAATATTGTATTTGATGTGTTAGGCGAGGATGTACTAAAGGATAGTTATAAAGTACTTGCACCAAATGGAAAGTTAGCGTCTATCTATGGTCCGAAAGGTATGGAAATTCCGCAAACTGAAATAGCAAGAGAGAAAAATATTCAGAGTGACCATATATTTACTGAACCTAACAGATATGAACTTTCTCTTATTACAGAATTAATTGAGGGCGGGAAGATTAAACCTGTTGTAACACATGTGTTGCCTTTACATGTAGAAGGCGTAAAAAAAGCACACCACATAAGTGAGTCAGAACGTGCTCTTGGCAAAATTGTATTGAAGAAACATTAGTAAAGTATGAGGTTTTAGAGACAATATTTTGCTAAGTAGCGAATGAGCTTATATATTCTATTCTAGCGATTGTTTTAAAAGGGAGAGAACAAATGGATTCAATGACATTTCTTTTATTCGGAGCGACAGGGGATTTAGCGAAACGCAAAATATACCCTGCTTTATACAAACTATTTAGTAATCAACATATACCGCAATCTATTTCAATTATCGGTATTGGCAGAAGGGTAATGTCAGATGTGGAATTTCAAACAAAGGTAGAACAATCCCTTGCTACATTTGCTAGAAGATCTACTAATGATGAATCAGGAGTAGAAGAATTTATTAGCACATTTCGTTATTGTCAAGTAAATACAGCGAATATAGAGGACTATCAAGATTTGTTGAGTCTTGTAAAGAGGCGTGAAACAGAATTAAACATTTCTGAAAACCGCATGTTTTACCTATCTGTTATACCAGAAGTGTTTGATATCGTTGCTTTGAATATTAAAGAGAGTGGATTGTGGGCTACAAAAGGGTTAAACCGTCTTATTATAGAGAAACCTTTTAGTCATCATGTAACGTCTACTCACGAGTTTAACGGAAAATTAATTGAATGTTTTGATGAAACTGATATTTATTATATCGATCATTATCTTTGAAAATGAATGGTAACTAGGAATAAACTTAGAAAAGTATTACGAAATAAATAATATTTAATTCAAGACATTTTTATTGACGATAATAATTTATGTGGTTAATATACTAGACATAAGATTATTTAATTACTAAAAGTAATCAAATATAAAATGTTTCGTTAAATTCTATAAATAAGTAAGTTGTAGTAGAAATGCTTTGAATTGCCACTATTAATATTGGGGACAATGAGAGAGCGAAAGGTATAAAAAGAATTGGAATTAGATAACTCTTTGTTTTTTATAAAAACAGGAAGTATAAGAGTATGAGCTTCTGTACAATTCATTTTTAGTATATTGACGAGGATTATACAACAAGAGGGGGACTGAACTTGGAATCAATGACCTTTGTTTTATTTGGAGCGACAGGGGATTTAGCGAAACGAAAAATTTACCCCGCGCTATATAACTTATATAGAGATCAAAAGCTTCCAAAGCAAATATCTGTTATCGGGCTTGGAAGACGTCAAGTATCTCATGAAGATTTTCAAGAAAGAATAAAAGAATCAATAGAGACGTTTTCTCGTCAGAGGGAAGAAGGTACTCCGGAACTCGAAGGTTTTTTAGATAACTTTCGCTACTGTCCATTAGATGTGAGTAAGCCGGAAGACTATGAGAGGTTATTACAAGTCGTTCGTGAAAGGGAAGAAGAACTACATATAAAAGGAAATAGAATGTTCTATCTTTCAGTTGCACCTGAATTTTTCGAGACAATTGCTTTAAATATTAAGGAAAGCGGACTTGATAAAACGGATGGATGGAAACGCCTGATGATTGAAAAACCATTTGGACACGACCTTACATCTGCTCGTGAGCTTAATGATAAGCTTAGTCGAACGTTTGAAGAAGACGAGATATACCGTATTGATCATTATTTAGGTAAACCGATGATTCAAAACCTTGAAGCACTAGAATTTGCAAATCCCGTTCTCCAATCGATTTGGAACAAAGAACATATAGCAAATGTACAAATTACAGCTAGTGAAACGGTTGGGGTTGAAGAAAGAGCTGGATATTATGATCACGCAGGAGCCATTCGAGATATGGTTCAAAATCATATGTTACAAATATTAATGATGACTGCTATGAATCTGCCGGAAAAGGTTAATGCGTGTGAAATTCGAGAGGAAAAACGAAAGGTAATGGAGACGCTTCGTAAAGTGAAAAAAGAAGACGTTCAAAACCATATCGTTCGCGGTCAATACGCTTCAGGAGAGATAAAAGGTGGGCAAGTTGTAGCATATAAAGAGGAACCAGGAGTAAATCCTTCTTCTAACATAGACACATTTGTTGCTGCTCGCTTGTGGATCGATAATCCGTTTTGGACTGGCGTTCCATTTTATATACGAACAGGAAAACGAATGAAAGAAAAGTCTACTCGTATTGTAATCGAATTTAAAAATACGTTAAAACAGCAATATCAAGATAATAATCCAAATGCAGAACCTAACTTATTAATAATTGAAATTAGCCCAGGTGAGAATGTTTCATTACAGTTAAATAGTAAAAATCCATTGAAAAATGGAGAAATTGAACCGATGCGTATTAACTTTACTTGTGAGCAAGCGGATGTTGGAGTACCTGAAGCGTATGAAAGACTCATTCATGATGCTGTGAGTGGAGACGCTACATTCTTTGCGCATTGGAGAGAAGTTGAATTGTCATGGGAATGGGTACAACCAATTCTTGAAGCATTCGAGGAAAACTTATTGCCACTTCATGAATATGAGTCTGGTTCATATGGTCCAGATGCGTCTAATGAACTGTTACAAGAAAGTGAATTTAAATGGTGGTTAGATCAAAAAACGGAAAAATAAGTACATTCTTTAATGAAGGTATTTAGGGGGACAATTACTATGGTACAAAACATAAATCAATTAGCAGTAAATACACTTCGTACGTTATCGATTGATGCTATTAATGAGGCAAATTCAGGTCATCCAGGTCTTCCGATGGGAGCAGCACCAATGGCTTATGCATTATGGGCGAATCATTTAAATTACAATCCTAATAATCCAGAATGGTTTAACCGTGATCGATTCGTTTTATCAGCGGGACATGGATCTAGTTTATTATATAGCCTCCTTCATTTAGCTGGATATGATGTTTCAATTGATGACTTGAAAAGTTTCAGAAAGTTAAATAGTAAAACACCAGGACATCCTGAGTTTGGTCATACTTCTGGAGTCGAAGCGACGACAGGCCCGTTAGGACAAGGGATTGCCAATGCTGTCGGAATGGCAATGGCAGAAGCGCATTTAGCAGCGAAGTTCAATAAGGATGGTCACTCTATTATAGATCACAATACGTACGCTTTAGTCGGAGATGGTGACTTAATGGAGGGTGTCGCTTATGAAGCGATGTCAATGGCAGGACATATGAAACTTGGCAAGTTAATTGTACTGTATGATTCAAATGAAATTTCACTTGATGGTGAATTAGGCATTGCTTTCTCTGAAGATATTCAGAAAAGGGCAGAATCTGTACATTGGCAATATGTAAGAGTTGAAGATGGAAACGATGTCGATGCTATTACAAAAGCTATTCAATCAGCGAAAGAAAATACTGATCAACCTACTCTTATAGAAATTAGAACTATTATAGGTTATGGAAGTCCAAAAGTTGCTGGAACGAACAAAGCACATGGTAATCCGCTTGGAGTAGAAGAGGCAACAGCGACAAAACAAGTGTATGGTTGGGATTATGAGGAAGATTTCTTTGTACCTGAAGAAGTAAAAGCTCATTTTAATGAACTGAAACAAAAAGGTATTGAAAAAGAAAATGACTGGAATGAGCAGTTCAACTCATACAGAGAGTCGAACCCTGCACTAGCAGATGAATTAGAAAAAGCGATTACAGGTGATGTTTTAATTGAAGCGAAAGACATTCTATCCTTTGATATTGAAAAAACGATTTCCACTCGTGTTGCAAGTGGGGAAGCTATTAATCATTATGTGAAATCGATTCCTTCTATTTTCGGTGGAAGTGCAGATCTTTCTCATTCCACTATGACAGATATAAAAGGTGAAGCTGTGTACGCGGTAGAATCGTATGCTGGACGAAATATATACTTCGGTGTACGTGAACATGCAATGGGCGCGGCAGCGAATGGACTGGCTCTCCATGGAGGAGTAAAACCTTTCGTAAGTACATTCTTTGTATTTAATGATTACCTTCGTCCATCGATTCGACTGGCTGCACTGCAAAAGTTACCTGTTACTTACGTATTTACACATGATTCGATTGCTGTAGGAGAAGATGGTCCAACGCATGAACCAATTGAACAATTGGCAGCGCTTCGAGCAATTCCTGGTCTAACAGTTATCCGTCCGTCAGATGCAAATGAAACAGCAAGTGCTTGGGCGTATGCTTTACAGCAAACGGATGGTCCAGTCGTTTTAGTACTGAGCCGTCAAAATTTACCGGTGTTTAATGAAACGAAAGCGAATATAGAGAATCTCTCTAAAGGAGCTTACGTATTAACACAAACAAATGAAAATCCGGATGTAATTTTAATTGCGACAGGTTCTGAAGTATCCTTAGCTGCTAGTGCGAAAGCAAAATTAGAAGAAGAACAAGTTTCTGTTCGCATCGTTGCAATGCCGAGCTGGGAGTTATTCGATCGCCAATCGAACGAATATAAAGAATCCGTTCTTCCGTCTTCTATAACGAAACGAGTATCTCTTGAAATGGGTGTATCTCTAGGTTGGGAACGTTATGTAGGACAAGAAGGAAAAATATTATCGATTGAAACATTTGGAGCTTCAGGAACTGGAGCTGAAGTCATGAATCTATTTGGATTTACGACAGAAAATGTTGTTCAAATTACAAAAAATGTATTGAATTCTTAAGCTATGACTGTGAATACCTTTCTGTACATACCAACTTATTAGTGCTGAAAGGTATTCCAGATTGTAGTGATATGAATTTTTAATAAAAGATAATCTGAGGAGGAATTATATTATGCAAGTAGGATTAATTGGTTTAGGTAAAATGGGATTAAACTTAGGGAAAAATTTAATGGATCATAAACATGAAGTAGCAGCATTTGATTTAAATTCAAGTGCAGTAGAAGAAATGAAAGAATACGGGGCTACAGGTGTATCTAGCTTAAATGAACTTGTTCAGTCATTACAATCACCAAGAATTCTTTGGGTAATGGTACCACACGCTGTTGTTGATTCTGTTATTGATGAGGTTACACCACTTTTATCAAAAGGAGATATTTTAATTGAAGCTGGTAATTCACATTATAAAGAGTCTATCCGCCGATATGAGCAATTAAAGAAAGATGGCATTCACTTTATGGATGCAGGGACTTCTGGCGGAATGGAAGGCGCTCGTAATGGTGCTTGTTACATGATCGGAGGAGATCAAGAAGCTTGGGACATCGTTGAACCTATCTTCCGCGATACTGCTGTAGAAAATGGATTCTTATATGCAGGAAAAGCTGGTAGTGGTCACTTCTTAAAAATGGTTCACAACGGAATTGAATACGGTATGATGGCTGCTATTGGTGAAGGATTTGAGATTCTAGAGAAAAGTGAATTTGACTACGATTATGAAAAAGTATCAAGAGTATGGAACAACGGTTCAGTCATTCGTTCTTGGTTAATGGAATTAACAGAAAATGCATTTTCTAAAGATGCAAAACTGGATGAAATTAAGGGTGTTATGCATTCTTCTGGTGAAGGAAAATGGACAGTAGAAACAGCATTAGACCTTCAAACAGCAACTCCTGTTATCGCAATGTCTCTATTAATGCGCTACCGCTCATTAGACAATGATACATTTACAGGAAAAGTTGTAGCAGCTCTGCGCAATGAATTTGGCGGACATGCAGTAGAAAAGAAATAAAGTGAAACTTTAATAAGTAGGGGCTTTATTCCATACCAATCGGGCTTTTACGGGATAAGCATATTAAACATGTAAATCATCAACGTTTAAAAACTGGAGGGAATTGATCATGAAATTTTTTATTGATACTGCAAATCTTGAGGACATAAAAAAAGCATATAAACTTGGAGTTTTAGCTGGTGTTACAACGAATCCTTCTTTAGTAGCAAAAGAGGGCGTTAAGTTTGAAGACCGTATCGCAGAAATTTGTCAGGCAGTACCTAAAGTTGAGTCTGTTTCGGCAGAAGTAACGCCAGATGCTGTTACAGCTGAAGAAATGATTGCTCAAGCAGAAGAATTAATTAAAATTAACGGTGGCGATAAAAACGTCACGATAAAACTTCCAATGACGCTAGCAGGATTAGAAGCTTGTCGCTATCTTACTGAAAAAGGTGTGAAAACGAACGTTACACTTATTTTCACTGTGAACCAAGCACTTTTAGCTGCTCGAGCAGGTGCAACGTATGTTTCTCCATTTTTAGGACGCTTAGATGATATTTCTGAAGATGGTGTACTATTAGTTGCTAAAATTGCTGAATTATTCGATGTTCATCAATTAGATACACAAATTATTGCGGCTTCTGTCAGACATCCAGATCATGTAACTCGTGTAGCGATGGCAGGTGCTCACATTGCAACAATCCCTTATAAAGTAATCGAGCAACTTGCTATGCACCCATTAACAGACCAAGGTATTGAGAAATTTGCTGCGGATTGGGCGAAAGCTCCTAAATTATAATACATGAAAGTGAAGGTGCTTTCCGAAAATTGCTTTTCATGAGAGGACAAATCCTAAGTAACTTCATCGTTTAAACTGGATCCCGAGTTTGTAGTCTTACTACGTGAAAAAAGCAGAGATGAAAGTGTCATTCACTTTTAAAAAAGGAAAAATTGATCGCGCGAAGCGTTTATCACAATAACATTATAATTATGAAAGAGAAATCCCCTTATTAGAGAGATGAGTTATAGTGTATCTCTAATAAGGGAGATTCTTTTTATATAAATCATTATGATGTGAAGATGCTTTTAAACGTATAGCAATATGTAAAGGTATCTTTTACTCAAGTAAGAACTAAATAGGTTCTTTTAATTATATAGTAATTATGAAAGGGTTTACATAAAGGGGGATTGAGTATGAATATGTACCTTTTAATTATTACATTATTATCAATTGTAATTGTTATTTTAGGGGTATCGTGGTGGAGATGGCATGCGTTTATTAGTTTAACGGTTGCAAGTTTGTTTTTAGCAATTATGTCTGGAATGCCAATGGATAAAATAGTGAGTGCTTATGAAACGGGAGTCGGAAGTGTTCTCGGGCATTTAGTAGGTATTTTAGTATTAGGTACAATTTTAGGGAAAATGATGGCAGAGTCAGGTGCTGGAATGCAAGTGGCAGAGTTCTTTATTAAATCCTTTGGGATAAAAAACTTACCATGGGCTATGTTAATTGCAGGTTTTATTATTGGAATTCCGGTGTTTTTTGAAGTAGGCATTTTAATATTACTGCCGTTAGTAATTTCAATTCATAAAACAACGAAACAAAATATTTTATTGATAGCATTACCAGCAATTGCTGGGCTATCTGTCGTACACGGCCTTGTTCCTCCGCATCCAGGGGCAATTGTAGCAATTGGTATTTATAAAGCGAATCTTGGGAAGGTACTATTGTATTCACTCATTATTACATTTTTTGCAGCGATTATTGCAGGTCCTATATTTGCGAAATGGATTCACAAACGTGTAATTCCTGAAAATGAGCCAGAATTGATTCGTGTAAATACAAAATCAACGAAATTACCAGGAATAGGAGTTTCATTTTTAGTTATATTGTTACCTGTTATGTTAATGGTTTTAGCTGCAGCAGCTCCTTATGTGCCTCTTTCTAATACTTTGATGAAGATTGTCACATTAATCGGTAGTCCTATAATTGCACTATTGATTGCATGTTTTGCAGCGTTTTATTTTCTTGGATTTCGCCAAGGTATCGATAAAAAGGCTATTAAGAAGGTAACAGAAGATAGCTTATTACCAATTGGTTCAATTGTTGCGATTATTGGTGCTGGCGGGGGATTTAAGCAAATTCTTATCGATAGTGGCGTAGGGAATGCTATTGCTCAAATGTCTGAGCATTTAGCTCTATCCCCAATTGTATTAGCATTTATAGTAGCAGGATTAATTCGAATTGCGACAGGGTCAGCGACAGTCGCTTTAACAACAGCAGCGGGTATCGTTTCGCCAATCGTTGAAAATACAACAGGTGTGAACTTAGAGTTACTCGTTATTGCAACAGGTGCAGGAGCATTAATGTTTTCACACGTAAACGATGCTGGTTTTTGGATGGTAAAAGAATACCTAGGGTTAACAGTGAAAGAAACATTTAAAACATGGACTGTATTAGAAACGTTACTTTCATTTATCGCTTTTGGAGGAGTTTTAATACTCGATATGTTTGTTTAAAATAAGGATATTTTTATATGAATGTAGAGAGATAACTTTAGCACATAACGTTATGAATAGATAAAATAAATGTATTTTTATGGTTCTTATATTATTAGGATACTGTAGGGATTTTTTGTTAGGAGGAAGAAATGGTGAGCTCAAAATATATGATTGGTGTAGACATTGGGACAACTAGTACAAAATCAGTTCTATTTTCTACTGATGGATCTGTTATTGCTAGTCATGGAATTGAATATCCTTTATATTCTCCTACGCCTGAAACAGCAGAACAAGACCCAGAAGAAATTTTTCGTGCAGTAATAAATACGATTAAAGAGACTATACAATCAAGTAGTGTACAGCCAAGTGATATTCTTTGTGTCTCTTTTAGCTCGGCAATGCATAGTATCATTGCCGTAGATGAAAAGGGAGAGCCGTTAACGAGATGTATCACTTGGGCAGATAATAGAAGTGCAAGCTGGGCGGAGAAAATAAAGAATGATATGAATGGTCATGAAATTTACCTTCGTACTGGGACACCAATTCATCCGATGTCACCACTTTCGAAATTAGTTTGGCTACAGAATGAGCAGGCAGAGTTATTCGCAAAAAGTTATAAATTCATTTCTATTAAAGAATATGTTTTTTACAAGTTTTATAAAGAGTATGTAATTGATTATTCTATAGCGTCAGCAACAGGGATGTTTAATTTAAAATCTTTAAAATGGGATGAAGAGGCTTTACATGTTGCGGGAATTACAGATGAAAAGCTTTCAAAGCTTGTTCCAACAACGCACAGTTTAACAGGATTAGATGAAGAGCTTGCCAAAGAGATGAATGTACTTGTTTCTACGCCTTTTGTAGTAGGAGCGAGTGATGGAGTACTATCTAATTTAGGTGTAAATGCAATAGATCCTGGCGTTGTGGCTGTTACAATTGGTACAAGCGGTGCGATACGTGCTGTAACAGATCGTCCTGTAACAGATCCAAAAGGTAGAATTTTTTGTTATGCGTTAACTGAAGACCATTGGGTAATTGGTGGACCAGTGAATAACGGTGGTATGATTTTCAGATGGGCTCGTGACCAATTGGGTACTTCAGAGATTGAACTTGCGAAGCGTTTAGGAAAAGATCCATATGAAGTACTTACTGAAATAGCAGCAAAAGTGAATCCTGGATCTGACGGTTTATTATTTCACCCGTATTTAGCAGGGGAAAGAGCTCCTTTATGGAATGCAAATGCACGAGGATCTTTCTTTGGACTCGGATTGCATCATAAGAAAGAACATCTTATCCGTGCTGTTTTAGAAGGAGTAATTTATAATTTATATACGGTTCTTCTCGCTTTAAAAGAGTTAATTGGCGAACCGAAAAAAATTCAAGCGACAGGCGGCTTTGCAAGGTCGGAACTTTGGAGACAGATGATGGCGGACATCTTCCATCAAGACGTATATGTTCCGGAAAGTTTCGAAAGCTCTTGCTTAGGAGCTGCAATCCTCGGTTTATATAGTTTAGGTGAAATAGATACATTATCTGTAGTTTCTGAAATGGTAGGTGCAGATTTCCATCATGAGCCAAACATGGAAAGTGTGGAAAAATATAAAGATTTAACGCCAATCTATATCCGTCTGTCCCGTCAATTGGAAGAAGAATATGAAAGTATAGCAGCGTATCAAAAAAAGTGGGTTTAAAAGCTATTTACCAAGAAAATATGGTAACGTATAAAGAGGTACTCCGATTTTTTAGGATACTCTTTCAACATAAAATATTTTAAGAAGCATGATGAACGAAAAATATAGGGAGAGAGGGTTATGAAAATGAAGGATAACAAAGAGTTTATTGGATATGTTGGAACTTACACGAAAGAAAATAGCGAAGGAATATATAAATTTACGCTAGATGTAGAAGCAAAAAAAATTAGTAATGTAACACTTGCCGCTAAGCTGGATAACCCTACATATGTAACGATTAACCGAAATAATGAATATCTCTATTCCGTTGTTAAGGAAGGCGAATCTGGCGGTGTAGCTGCTTATTCCATTGATAGTCATACTGGAGAACTAAAAGCGAAAAATAGACAAGTAGTAGAAGGTGCTTCTCCTTGTCATATTAGTGTTGATAGTGGAAATCATACAGTAGTTACAGCGAATTACCATAAAGGAACGATTGAGTCTTTTGAAATAAATGAAGAAAATGGAACTGTAAATCCTGCTTCATCTATTATGGCACATGAAGGTTCAGGTCCGAATAAAGAAAGACAAGAAAAACCACATGCACATTACGCGGGGTACACTCCTGATGAAAAATATGTAGTGGGCGTTGATTTAGGAATAGATAAAATAATTACGTATGAAGTAAAAGATAGTACATTAACAGAAGTGAATCGTTTATCTGTAAAACCAGGAAGTGGTCCAAGACACATTACTTTTCATCCGAATGGAAAATACGCTTATGTGATGACTGAGCTGAGTTCAGAGGTTATTGTGTTAACATATAACTCGCAAGAAGGATCCTTTACAGAAGAACAGTATATTTCTACTCTTCCAGAACAATTTGATGAAAATAGTCAAGGAAGTGCGATTCATATTTCTTCTGACGGCCGTTTTGTATATGCAGGTAATCGTGGTCATAATAGTATCGCTGTTTATAGCGTAGATCAAAATTCAGGTCAGCTTACATTTGTTGAACACATATCTACAGAAGGAAATTGGCCAAGAGACTTTGTATTAGATCCTACTGAAAAGTTCCTTGTTGCTACAAATGAAAAGTCACATAATCTTGTGTTATTTTCAAGAGATGAATCTACAGGTAAGTTAACACTTTTACAATCTGATGTTGCTGTGCCAGAGCCTGTTTGTGTGAAGTTTGTAAATGTTTAAGTTGTGTTCGATATAATTTCATAAACTCAGAAAATAATAAAAAGCAAAGCGATATCGCTTTGCTTTTTATTATTTCTTTTTCGGTCTACGTACTAATTCGCCGCCGCAGTTTGGACAAACGTTATGTCTTTCTTCTGTACATGGTGCGCAAAATGTACATTCATATACACAAATGTATGCTTCAGAATCTTGTTCGAGCGATTGATCGCAAATTTGACAGTTTGTTTTCATTTCTAGTGCCATAATAAGTCTCCTTTTTAGTTAGAAAATTTATAATTTAATTATAATTCATTAAATAGAAATAGTCCTTTTCAATTGAAAGGAAATCGAATAATAAATTTATGAATTGAAACGAAAGATGCTGGTTTATTTTAAAATTGATTATTTATTACAGTTGGAATATTATGAAATAGTCAAAAGACAACAGGGGGTATAGATTTTGACTAATCATAACGATCATTTAAAAGCAAACTGCGAAAAATGCTTCGGTCTATGTTGCGTTGCATTACCGTTTGCAGCATCGGTAGATTTTGCAGTGAATAAAGATGGTGGTAAACCATGTTCCAACTTACAATCAGATTTTAAATGTAGTATACATAAAAATCTTAGAGGAAAAGGTTATAAAGGTTGTACAGTATTTGAATGTTTCGGTGCTGGGCAGAAGATTTCTCAGGGTACGTTTAAAGGGATTGATTGGAGGAAAGATGCAAAGCATGCAAGAAAAATGTACGATGCTTTTCCGGTTATGCATCAACTTCATGAAATGCTTTGGTATTTGAATGAAGCGATTCTTTTAAAGGCAACACAGCCAATTCATAAAGAGCTGGAGACCGCAATTGAGGAGACAGAGCGACTTTCGAATTTAAATCCAGATGAGTTAATGAAAATAAATGTTCCAATGCATAGGGCAGAGGTGAACATTCTTCTTTTAGAAACGAGCGAATTAGTATGGAAGGAAATGAATACTGCGCGTAAGAAACGAATCATTCACCGCGGAGCAGACCTTATGGGAGCGAATCTGAAAAAGAAAAATTTACAAGGTGCAAATTTAAGAGGAGCTTACTTAATTGCGGCTAACTTAAATGGTGCAGATTTAAGAGGAGCAGATCTCATCGGAGCAGATTTGCGAGATGCAGATATTCGCGGGGCTGATTTTACTAATAGTATTTTTCTGACGCAAGTTCAAGTTAATGCTGCTAGAGGGGACAAACATACGAAATTACCGAAATTATTGTCTCGTCCATCGCATTGGAGTGCGTAAAGAGTGAGGAGTATTTAGTGTGGATATATTTCAGTATTTAGAAGAGATGCAAGAGGATGTCTTTTCGTTAGCAGTAGAGCAAATAGAAGCGAAGTATTATGATATTTGTTGCATGTTGGCGTCTACAGAATATGCAGAACGAATTAAAGTAATTGATGTAGAGTCATATAAGGAAAGTATTCGAGTAGGTTTGGATGCAGCTGTAGAAATGGCTACTAATGAAGAAGCAAAAGCGATTTATTTTGAGTATGACCTTGATAACGAGTGGACTAGTCAGTTTTATATTTGTGAGGAGTATGCTCCACTTGAAGAAGAGGATGATGATTGGGCTTCTGAATGGACATATGATGTTGAGGGACCGGGGTCTGTAGAATTAGCGGATATGTATAATGAAAATGGCTTTGACACAAGTGAAAAAGCAATCGGTATCACTTTATATTTAATTGCTAAAACGCTGTGTAGTTTTATAAGTGTACGTAGTGAAGTGCAAAATAATATACCGATTTGTATTGGTTTTCACGATCAAGATCCAATAATGCGAACAGGCAGAGACTAAGAATCTCTGCCTGCTTTTTATTTCTTTTCAAAAGTAGTAATTAAAACGCTACATATAATAAGAATACCACCAATAAAAAAGTTACTATTTAATGTTTCATTTAAGAGCAACCAACCAAGTAACGATCCAACGATAGGTTGGAAGAAGAAAAATAAGGAACCTATGCTTGCATCCAGTAATTCTAATCCTTTATTCCAAAGGAAAAAGGCACCTGCTGTTGAGACGATTCCTAAGTATAATACGCCTAATATTACGTACGTATTTACTGTTCCGATAGAGGCCGCTTGTAGCTCCCATATCATAAAAGGTGTAATAAAAAAGAGTGAAAAGAAAATTGCGTACGTTGTAATAACTAAGGATGAAAATTGGATTGAAGCGATTTTTACATAAATAGATAGTAAAGCCCACGTAATAGCGGCTCCAACTAAAATGATTGTTCCGATAAAATAGGAGCCAATTTCAATATCCCATCCGATTACGATAATGACACCGATTGTCGCTATTATAGTAGATAAAAGTCTACGAGCAGTTAGTTTTTCTTTCAAAATGAGCGCTGCAAATATAACCATAAATGCAGGTGTAGCTGATGTAACTAACGAGCCTGTATGAGCGTCGGATAATTTTGTTCCGATAAATTGGCATGTGATCGAAATGAAATAGCCGATAAATCCAATCCAAGCGAATAGGAGCCAATCTTTTTTGCGAATGGTTACTTTTTTCTTTTGTTTTTTCTCAGCTAGTTTCAAAATGCCATATAAAACAACAAAAGCGATAATAAAGCGTAGCCAAACGAGTGTTAGTGGTGGGATAAAATCGAGTACGTATTTGCTAACAACATACATACCGCCCCATATACTTGCTGCTAGTGATAAGTATATAGCTCCTAAAATTGTTTGTTTCATTTGAAATACCTCCGTCTATTTTTAGGGTAATATGAGCTCCCTAAGACGAGGCATAGTGTATGTGCTAAATGAATGCCCGTCTTAGTTTATAGACGGCCTACAGGTTGATCGTTTTCGAATGAAGTGTTGTAGTACATGAGTGCATTCCTCCTTCATAATTTTATAATGATATTATAACTTAATTTTCAGTTTATTGGAGGTTCTTATGAAATATATCGTTATAAAATCACATGTTAGCAATTATCCTAATCCAATTCGCTTAGAAGAGAGGGGTGTAGTGAAAATGATAGAGAGTTACGTTGGTCCAGAAGACTGGGAAAACTGGATGTTTTATCACGAAGAGAAGTATAACTGGAAAGGATGGGTTTGGTGAGAAGGAACAGATGATGAGAAGGGCTGGACACCAAAGGAAAACTTACAAAAATATTAATAATAATATTTGATCAATAATTAGGAAACATATTTTTGCTTATGAGTATATTGGTTGTAGGATAAAAAGTAGATTAATAGAGAAAGAGGAGGAGATTATTATAACTACAACCGTTATTTCGCATTTTTACAATGAAGAGTATTTATTGCCATGGTGGCTTATGCATCATACAAAACTTTTTGATCATGGTATTTTAATTAATAAAGGTTCAACAGATCGTTCCGTTGAGATTTGTAAAAAATTCGCACCGCATTGGGAGGTGCGAGATTCTGTAAATCCAGAGTTTGATGCATATGCGACAGATCATGAAGTGATGAGGATAGAACAAGAAGTACAAGGATGGAAAATGATTTTAAATACGACTGAGTTTCTTTGTGTGCAAGATAAAAATCAGTTTTGGAAATCGCTAAATGAATTGGGGGGGAGGATGTATTGGCTGGAAGGGCTTATTATGGTTGATGATCCTAACTATAATTATCCGGGACTTAACTTTGGAATACCTTTAATGAAACAGCGATTTCATGGTTATTTACCAGAGGAGTGGAGACTATGGAGAAGGGGCAGATTTATTCATAATCATGAGCATGGAAGTTATACGGTTGGAAGACATTTATCTGCGCATGAATCGATGATTTATCCACCTCTTGCCTGTATATTATGGTTTGGGTTTAGTCCGTGGAACGATGCGATGAGAAAGAGAAAGTTACAAATTGGTCCGACTCTTTCTGAAGCTAGTAAGCATGGGGGAATGGGTACGCATCATATTGTTACGCCGGAAAGATTAGAAGAATGGTATAAGGAATTAGCGAGAGGAACGAAGGATTTACGTTTTAATGATGCATATCGTTATGTTTTTGTATAAATGATTTCCACCATAAAATTGTTTCTTCAATTCCTGTATTTAAATCGTATGTTGGTTTCCAGTTTACTTCAGTTTTTAAACGTTCTACACTAACGCCGACGAATAAAGGTTCATCCTTAGAGAAAGGAATCGCGTCTAGTTTAATTAAATGTTCTTTTCCTATTTTTTTAGAGATGATAGAAGCTAGTTCTTTAATTTGTACAGATTGACCTGAAGCGATATTAATGGTGCCTGTAACGCCATGTTCTAATATTGTTACGAGAGCGTCAGCGACGTCACTCACATGGAGGAAATCTCTCGATTGTTTTCCATGTGTACATAGTGCTTCCTCATTTTTTAATAAGGAAGTGATAATGTTAGAAACGAGCCGATTCCCTTGTTCGTAAGGTCCATACATATGAAAAATGCGGCCCCAACACATGCTGAGGCCTGTTTGTTGTGCATACGTTGCTAACCAGGAGTGCAGTGCGTTTTTACATAATGAATACGGGGTTTTATAAGAAAGAAGCGGCGAATCTTCAAATAATACGCCGTTAAACCATTCGTATTCTGCGCCAGTACCTGCAACGACAACACGCTTTCCGCCGCATGTTGTGAAGTGTTGAATCAATGAAATACTAGAATTTAGCCAATAGTAATTATTAATAGATACATAGCATGCTGGTGGCACTGCTTCCCAAGCAAGGTGGATGAGATGGCTAGGCTGAACGTCGGAAATGAATTGTTTTACTTCGTCATCGCGAAGCAAGTTTACTTTATGCCAATGGCAAGGGAGGTGAGAGGGTTTATTTTTATTATACGTGGCGTGCACTTCATATCCCTTTTGTATAAGTGAATGTACAACATATTTACCTATCCAGCCACTACCACCTGTTACAACAACTTTCTTCATGGCTCGATCACCTCAACTTCTGGAACCGTCACTAAAAATTTACCGCCCCATTCACGAATGAAAGAGCATTCTTTCATAATTTCGTCTTTCAAATTCCAAGGAAGTATGAAAATGTAATCCGGTTTTGTACGTTTAATTTCTGCTGGAGATTTTATTGGAATACGAGTTCCTGGTAAAAGGAGATTTTGTTTGTGAGGATTTTTATCTACTGTATAAGCTAGAAATTCTTTACCTATCCCGCAATAATTCAAAAGGGTGTTTCCTTTAGCTGGAGCACCGTAACCGATAATTTGTTTGTTTAAAGCTTTCGCTTCAATAAAAAACTTTAAAATATTTATTTTCAATTGTTCGATGCGTTTAGAAAAAAGGAGATAGCAATCTAAAGTATCTAACCCGTGGTCGACTTCTTTTTGAATTAATTTTGTAACATTGGAATGGATAGTTGATTGGGCACTTAGATGGTTTACAAAAATACGTATTGAACCACCATGCGTTGAAAGTTCTTCTACATCAACAATTTGTAAATGATGATGAGCTAAAATTTTTTGTAGGCTTATAAGTGAGAAATAGGAGAAGTGCTCATGGTAGATCGTATCAAATTGGTTAAAGGATATAAGGTTTAATAAGTGCGGGAATTCAATCGTTATCGTGCCATCACGTTTTAATAGTGTTTTTAAACCAGCGACAAAATCATGCAAGTTCGGAACATGTGCTAATACGTTATTTGCGACGATTAAATCAGCTTGTGGCAATTTTTTTGCTAAGTCATTACTGAAAAAATTTACTTCAGTAGGAATTCCTTTTTGGACAGCAATTTCTGCTACGTTTTTTGCGGGTTCAATTCCTAATGTCTCGATATTTTCTTTTTGAAAGTATTGTAATAAGTACCCATCGTTACTTGCAATTTCAATTACTTTTGAATGTTTCGTTAAGTTGAAACGCTTAATCGCCATTTCTACGTATTGTTTAGCGTGTAGTAGCCAACTTGAGGAGTAAGAGCTGAAGTATAAATAGTTATGGAAAATATTTTGCGGGGATTCAAATTCATCTAGCTGTACGAGTAAACAAGAGTGACAAATAAATGTGTGCAGCGGATAAAAAGGTTCCATTTTATATGAAGTTTCAGGAGCTACAAATGAATTAGCAAGAGGGGAAACGCCCAAATCTAAAAAAGTGTTGGTTAGTAATGAGTGGCAAAAACGGCATTTTTTCTGTTCCATTTTATAGCCCCCTTATAAATTTTTGAATGCATCGATTTGTTGTCGCGTGAAAGATTCTATATTTTCACCGGATGCATATTTTTTATACCAATCAACAGTCCAAGCGATAGAATCATCTGTTGATAACTTAGGAGTCCAGTCGAGTTTGTTTACTGCTTTTGTACTGTCCAGTGTTAAGATAGGTGATTCATAAGGAGTATTTGTAGAGGGGAAAAGGATTGTTAGTTGTTTATTCCATAATTTTATTACAGATTGAATGACATCATAAACTGTTCTGTTAGGTTCGTTCAACGGGCCGAAATTCCACGCTGTTGCATATTCGGCGTCTTGCCAAAGATTTTCAGCTAAAAGAATATAGCCGTGTAAAGGGTCTAATACGTGTTGCCACGGGCGAATAGCGTTTTTGTTTCTAATAGTTAATGTACCATCTTGTAAATATGCACGAATGATATCTGGGAATAATCGGTCTTCTGCCCAATCACCACCGCCGATGACGTTACCTGCTCTTACTGAGGCGAGTTTCTGAGTATTAGTGCGGAAGAATGATTTTTGATAGGATGTTGCCACTATTTCAGTGCAAGCCTTACTAGCACTATAAGGGTCGAAACCTCCTAGCCGGTCACTTTCCACGAATGCCCGGTTACCGCTTCCGTCATTTTCATAACATTTATCACTTGTAACATTAATGATGCCACGTATACTTTCTATATGTTTTGCCGCTTCTAATACGTGAACAGTACCTAAAACATTCGTTTTGAATGTATCGATAGGATTTTTGTATGAAGCGGTTACGATTGGCTGAGCTGCTAAATGAAATATTATGTCAGGTTTATGCTGTTTCATGGCATGAAATAAAGAATGGTAATCTGTAATATCGCCTTTCATTGTCGTGCACTCTTTTGCTACGTTACCTTGTTCAAAAAGGTTAGGAATGGATGGGGGATGAGAAGAAAAGCCTACTACTTCTGCACCTAAAGAAGTTAAGAAAAGGGTGAGCCATGAGCCTTTAAATCCAGTATGTCCCGTAATAAATACTTTTTTCTTATTCCAAAAAGATGATGAAGCCATATTACCAAACCTTCCATGGAGCGTTATTACTTTCCCATAGCTCGACTAATTTATTTTTATCGCGCAATGTATCCATCGGATGCCAAAAACCAGAATGTTGATATGCGGCCAATTCATTTTTGTTTACTAACTGAACTAAAGTGTCTGTTTCAAAAACAGACTTATCTCCACTAATGTAATTGAAAACTTCAGGATTTAAAACGAAAAATCCACCGTTAACCCATCCGCCATCACCTAATGGTTTTTCTTGAAAAGATGTTACAGACTGTTTATCTAATATGAGAGAACCAAATCTACCAGGAGGTTGTACGGCAGTAACAGTAGCCATTTTCCCATGTTTTTTATGGAATGTAATAAGTTCTTTTATATTTACATTACTTAATCCATCACCATAAGTGAGGCAGAAAGGTTCGTCTCCGACATAATTTTGAATCTTTTTCACTCGGCCACCCGTTTCGGTATTTACACCAGTATCGATTAGTGTAACTTTCCATGGCTCTACACGATGAGAATGGCTAGTAATTGTATTATCGTTTAACTGTATTGTGAAATCAGACATGTGTAAGTTGTAATTTAGAAAGAACTCTTTAATTGCATATCCTTTATAGCCTAAGCAAATAATAAACTCAGTAATCCCGTAATGACTATACAAACTCATAATGTGCCATAGAATGGGTTTTGTTCCAATTTCAATCATAGGTTTCGGTTTTAAATGTGTTTCTTCCCCAATTCTTGTACCGTACCCACCAGCAAGAATAACAGCTTTCATTTTTTCCTCCTAAAATAAAAATTTATTATTTATACAGTATTCATGTTTTATGCAAATGAGATTGTTTTTGATTAAGCGAATGAAAATGTTTGAGGTGATGACGATGCAGAAAATATTACGGTTTGAATTTTGGGAATAATTCTTGATATTCAGGGTTATGACGGAGGTCTTGTGTTAGGTTACTAAGCTCTAAAAAACGTATGTCCAGTACTTCAGGAGATTGACCGTAATGTGTTTGAAGCCCCATTTGAATACCCCTTTTTGAAAGGGTAGGTGTAATTTGTAATTTTCTTGCTTTTGATTGTTCATTCCAAGGGCTAAAATAGAATTTTAAAATAAATGAAGGATAGTCATAAATTATATATCCGTGCCGCGAATGATGTCTACCAGGTAAATATGCACCGTCTAGATGATTGTGAATAAATCTCCAAGCACATCCTAGATTTGGGTTATAAGGGAAGACACCGTGGTATCGCTGTTCTACTAAGGGGATAGAATATCTAGGCTTTGAATAATTATAATTATGATTATCTATCATTAAAATCATTCTAATCGCATACATGTTTTGGCCTAGTGTATGAAGAGATGAAAAAAATTCTTCAGTATTATTACAACAAAAGAATTCAGTAGTATTTAAAACGATTTTCCAACCTGAAACTTCTCTTTCAATTTCCATCACTTCAATATCAGTATTAGTTGGATCAAACTCAAGAAATCTTGAATTTCGTACTTCCCAGTGGGGTGCTAATAGTTTACAAATCTCTACGGAACGATCTGTAGACCCTCTATTAATTAAAATGCCGTGATCGAATATTTTCGTGTGATGCATAAGCCACCATGGAAGTAGGTATTCTTCATTATAAAAATGAGAAATGATTGTCTTTTTCATGTTAATTCCCTCCTATACAAGCAATCGTTATTAGTAGGATATGCTTTTAAATAAGAAAGGTTAAAAAGGGCAGACAATGTAGTGATTAGGTAATAGTTTAGTGATTTTATTGCATAAGTGTAGATTACTCGTATTGAATAATCATAGGATGAGATTGAAATTTTGTATAAATTGTGAATAATAAACCGTCACGTTTGACTGTACAGTTTATGTGTTGTATGATGTAAGTAATATAAACAAGGGGGGAAGATCGTTGGGAAGGTGTATCGAATCGGACAGTTGGCTCTCATGGCTCACGTGTCGAAACGAACGATTGATTATTATACGAATCTAGGTATCTTAAAAGCGGAGCGATCTCAATCTAATTATCGCTATTACGACGAAACAGCATTTGAGACATTACAATTTATTGAGAAGTGCAAAGAAATGCATATGCCGCTTTGTGAGATTAAAGAGAAAATCGAGGAGAAGAAGAAGCTGCTCGGTATCAATGAACACGTTTCGAAACAAGTGAATGAAGTGACAGACCATATTCATCGATTAGAAGTGGAGCTTACTGAGTTAAAACCGCTTTTAGATGAATTGACTGATTCACAACGTGAAAAAATATCGAAATCTTTATCAGGTCAAACGACAGCTTTAATACAGACACTTGCTCTATTATTATAGAATAAGTGAAATCCGACCTCTTTAATTTTTGTATCGGGCTATGTTTTCTAACAAACAAATAAGAAAACATTATAGTATACAGGAGGTGGACACCTTAGTTTTTTAACTAAGGGGATTCATTGGAAATATTTAATTTAGTCATGGTTGCGATTTTAATCGCATTTACTGGATTTTTCGTAGCAGCAGAGTTTGCGATTGTAAAGATACGTTCAAGTCGTATCGACCAGCTTGTTGCGGAAGGAAAACGCGGTGCTTTAGCAGCGAAAAAGGTAACAACAAATTTAGATGAATATTTATCTGCTTGTCAATTAGGTATTACAGTTACAGCTATGGGATTAGGTTGGTTAGGTGAACCGACAATTGAAAAGTTATTACACCCGTTATTTGAGAAATGGAACTTAAATCCTTCTATTTCATCAGTATTAACATTTGGTCTTGCTTTTATGATTATGACGTATTTACACGTTGTAGTAGGAGAATTAGCTCCAAAAACGATGGCAATTCAAAAGGCTGAAAGGGTAACGTTATTATTGGCAGGCCCATTAATGATGTTCTATAAAGTAATGTATCCATTTATTTGGGTATTGAACGGTTCAGCTCGTGTGATAACTGGTTTATTTGGTTTAAAGCCAGCTTCAGAACATGAAGTAGCTCATACAGAAGAAGAATTACGTCTTATCCTTTCAGATAGCTATGAAAGTGGCGAAATTAATCAAGCTGAATACAAGTATGTAAATAACATTTTTGAATTTGATAATCGTATTGCAAAAGAGATTATGGTACCGCGAACAGAAATCGTTGGTTTCTACCTGGAAGATTCAGTAGAAGAACACATGAAAGTAATCCAAAATGAGCGATACACACGTTATCCGATTTTTGGAGAAGATAAAGATGATATTATCGGTATGGTCAACGTAAAAGATTTCTTTATTCGATATATGACCGAGGATCAAAAAGATTTATCATCTATTCGCTCGTATATGCGTCCGATTATTGAAGTGATGGAAACGACTCCAATTCACGATTTATTACTTCAAATGCAGAAGAAGCGAATTCCGATGGCTGTTTTATATGATGAGTACGGAGGAACAGCCGGAATTGTAACGCTTGAAGATATCTTGGAGGAAATCGTCGGCGAAATTCGTGACGAATATGATGAAGATGAAGCACCGCCAATTCAACATGTGAACGAGCAACATATCATTGTTGATGGAAAAGTGCTTATCTCAGAAGTGAAAGATTTATTTGGATTACACATCGAAGAAGATGATGTGGATACAATCGGTGGATGGATTATGATGCAAAATCATGAAATCGAAGAAGGACAACACGTTGAGGCAGAAGGTTATGAATTTAAAGTGTTAGAAAAAGACGCTTACCAAATTAAACGTGTTGAAATTCGTAAGATGGAACAAGAACAAGAAGAAGAGAAAGCAGCAACTGTGTAAGTTGCTGCTTTTCTTCTAAAGTACAAAAATGAGAACTTAGGAGCGGATATTTTGATTCAAGAAGCCTTACGTGTATATCGATTACAATTGTATGTGATCTTTAGTGGTTTACTACTTATGTGGACGATTACTCCGTTTGGAAAACAAGTGACAGGGTTCGGTATTGGATTAGCAGTAAGCGCCTATTGTCTTTGGTTATTAGCTCGCAGAGTGGAGAAACTCGGGAAAAGTATCGTAATGAAGGAAAAGGCTCCTGGATTAGGAGTTTTAAACCGATTTGCAGCTGCTATTTTAGGAGCTATCATCATGTATGAAATTGAGCATGAAATGGAAATGTGGGCATTCGGTACAGGTATTTTAGGTGGTCACTTTTTAATGATTGCAAATTTAGCTTATGCAAATATGCAATTAGTGAAAGAAGAAGAGAAGCAAAGGGAACATGCTTCGAAAAATATAGAGCTATGATGAAAGGGACCTAATCGGGTTCCTTTTTTAGTTTAGCGATAATATACAAGTAATCAAATTAACGACAAATATAATACGCTTCTTTTTTTCGTTTTTCAATAGTATGAAAAATAATAAAAAAATTTTAAAAAACCCATCGATTTCTAAAGGTTATGTATGTTATTATGACAAAAGACTTTTTGAAAGAGGTGGATACCAATGTTACAAGCGCTACTTATTTTTGTGCTTCAAATTATTTACGTTCCAATTTTAACAATCCGTACGATTTTGCTTGTAAAGAATCAAACAAGATCCGCTGCTGGTGTTGGATTGTTAGAAGGAGCTATTTACATTGTCAGTTTAGGTATTGTGTTTCAAGATTTATCAAATTGGATGAACATCGTTGCCTATGTCATTGGCTTTAGTGCGGGACTGTTATTAGGCGGTTATATAGAGAATAAATTAGCAATTGGTTATATTACGTATCAAGTTAGTTTACTAGACCGTTGTAATGAATTAGTAGATGAGTTACGTCACTCTGGATTTGGCGTTACAGTATTTGAAGGCGAAGGTATTAATTCTATACGTTATCGCTTAGATATCGTCGCAAAGCGTTCTAGAGAGAAAGAGCTTTTAGAAATCATTAATGAAATTGCACCGAAAGCGTTTATGTCTTCGTATGAAATTCGTTCGTTTAAAGGTGGATATTTAACGAAGGCGATGAAGAAAAGAGCGTTAATGAAGAAGAAAGATGAACATGCATCGTAAAAAAGAGGAGTAGTGCTGCATTAAAAGCGCAGTATAAGTCTAAATGTAAAAGAGAGGAATCTATTTTGATGTAGATTCCTCTCTTTTTTTATGAAAAATATTCATCTGTTAATTCAAAAAAACTAAATCGTATAATTATGTTTTTTACTCATTCTCAAATTAATGATTAGCCATATAATTTGAAAAAATACCGGTATGATAAACGTGATTAATAAAACGATAAGTGATATTGATTTAATTTCAGGTGTTTGAATAACACCAGCACCATCAACATCTCGTAGCCAAATAATAGCGGCCCATATTCCAAAAACGATAATCCAAAATATGTTACCAATCCACCAAGAAATCCATCGTTTTTTCATGTTAGCACCCCTACATTTATCTACTGTTAAAAGTATATTTTCTTTTGTTACATTTATAATGAAACAACTTTAAAATCAGTTTTTAACTGTATATCTAACTTGTTTGAAGGTTACTATTTCTCCATCATCATCATCGTCTTTCGTTTGTAAAAGTTGAACTTTTGGTTTGTAGTCCGTCCTATGAGCGTGTTCGATATCTTTAATGTTAAGTTTGTAGGATTCACCATTTTTTAGTTTTTGTTCCAACACTTTTTTATTAGCAACATAAATAAAAGTTACTTTATTTTCATCAATGCCTTTAGTTTTAATTTCTAATTCATTGTCTTTTGCTGTGATCGTTGGTGTTAATAATTCCATACTGCCTTTCCCGCTTTCTAAAGAATTCTCTGCTATAGTTGAGCATCCTGATAATATGATTCCAGTGAATAGAAGAACAAGTAATTTCTTTTTCATGACATACCCTCCGATTCTATGTGATTTTTGATTTTGGTATTGTTAGACTGCTAGTGTTTTATGTAAACGTTTAGTGAGCATCCCTTTCGATTGTACCATAATATGTAAAATGATACAGGCTGTATATCCAATTTAAGGGAGATTGAAAGTTTACTTATTATTGTAAATTCGTGTGTTTTAGCTGCTATTTCAATCGAAATGTAGACGAGAAAAAGAAATTTTTTTATAGAAATTATAATTTTTACATTTTACTATAATGATAGAGAATAGATGAATTCATTTACTTCGGAGGTAGTTATTTGAACATTAATGAGAAGGCAATTGAAATGTTTGAACAAAATAAATATGAGGAAGCAATGGAACTGTTTCAACAAGCAGTACATGAATCTAGAGACGTACAATCTCTCAATAATCTTGCCTGGATGTACTTTTATGAGGAAGAGAATGATGATAAAGCTCTTGAATTAATAAGAGAAGTTGTTAAGTTGAATCCTTCTTCATACTTTCCTTATAACATCTTAGGGGACATTTACATGAAACAAGAAAAATGGACAGAAGCGAAAGAAGCATTACAAAAGTCTATTTCGATTCAACCATCAGATGAAGCATATCATAATGTAGCTGTAGCGCATTATAACCTTGGAGAGTTGGAAAAAGCTTCAGAATTTTTCTTGCGAGTTGCAGGGGATTCGGACTATATCATGTATAGCTATGTAAAATGTTTAATTGATTTAGAACGAACGACAGAAGCAAAAGAGAAGTTAGATACTTTTAACAGGGAATCTGATAATTTTTTAGGGGAAATTAATGTAGCAGATTTATATGTTGAGTTGAATTGCTATAAAGAAGCAATTGAATGGTTCGAAAAGGGATATAAAGAATGCTGGAAAAGTCCTAATTGGATTGGTAGGTTTGTGTATGCTCTATATAAAACGAATAATTTCTCCCATATAAATGAAGTTATACGGGAATCTATCGAAGCGAAAACAGCAGAAATAGAAGATGTTCAGAATGAAGAAGTAGAAGAAAACTGGACAGAAAATGATAAGAAAGAGTTAATTGAGGAATATACAGAAGAGAATAATTGTTATAAAACAATGGTAGAACGTATCAAATCTGGATACGTTCCAGGATTAGAGTTTGAAACTGATTATATAGGGGCTTGCTATTTATTTGGTTGTAAAAGACATAATCACCTTGAATATGAAAAATAAAAAGATTCGACTGTCACATATGATGGTCGAATCTTTTTATTAATAGAAGAGCCTGAACCATCGAGCTCGTTTGATGAAGAACTAACTGAGCTGTCTACGAAATATTATTCTTTATATAAAGCTAGGATGGTGCCAACTACTTTTATTATGAAAGCTAGAAAGTAAACTGTTTTTATAAAAGAAGCCTATCATTTCAAACAAATGATAGGCTTCTTTATTTTAATAAAATTGAGGTTAAATGTGTACTTTTGTTATAAAAATGCATTTCATATAAAAAGTGTAATTATTTTTGGGGAGGGGGATTGTTGTGCGTCATCATAGAAATTGCAAAAAATTCGGAGTGGCACTGCCTCTTCCACTTATAGGAGCAACTGGTCCGACAGGTAATAGTGGTCCAATCGGTCCAACTGGAGGGCATGAAGGTCCTGTTGGTCCTACAGGGGTGACTGGACCGACGGGAGCAACTGGGCCCCAAGGTCCTCAAGGTATCAGGGGGATACAAGGTCCCCGAGGGACAACAGGAGCACAAGGAATACAAGGAGCTATTGGTGATACAGGAGAGCAAGGTATAACTGGCCCAACTGGTCTCCAAGGTGCTCAAGGATTAATTGGAAACCAAGGTTTAATTGGTGATATTGGAGTACAAGGATTAGAAGGAATACAAGGAGCTACGGGTCCTGCTGGTAGTCAAGGTATACAAGGCACACAAGGAATACAAGGGGAAATAGGTGAGCGAGGACAAACGGGAGCACAAGGAATGCAGGGAGAGAGAGGCATAACTGGAGTCTCGGGTGTAACTGGTCCACAAGGTCCTCAAGGTGTTCAAGGAATACAAGGAGAGCAAGGGGCTATTGGTATACAAGGAGAAGACGGCCTCCAAGGGATACAAGGAATTACTGGAGAGGAAGGGCCACAAGGAGCTCAAGGAATACAAGGTGAAGTGGGTCCAACTGGTTCTACTGGAATACAAGGTGCTCAAGGGATAAGTGGAATAAAGGGGATAACAGGTGCAATAGGTTTACAAGGCCCACAAGGTGTGCAAGGAATACAAGGTATAACGGGAGCAACAGGCTTTCAAGGGATAAAGGGAATAAGAGGTATAACGGGAGCGACGGGTAGTATTGGTATTCAAGGCTTAGAAGGACCACCGGGCGGTCCGACGGGAACAACCGGTCCAATTGGTCCATCTAGTGGAGTGACTGGTCCATCAGGTCCACCAGGTCCACCAGGAGGTCCAACAGGTCCAACGGGAGCGACTGGTTCAACAGGTGTAAGCGGAGAGATAGGACCAATTGGAGCGCAAGGAGTGCAAGGTATAACCGGTCCAACAGGTCATCAAGGTGTAAGGGGAGCGCAAGGTTCCCAAGGTGTAGTTGGAGCAGTTGGAGTACAAGGTGCACAAGGTCCTCAAGGTAACCAAGGTATAACAGGTCCAACAGGTGCAGAAGGTTCTCAAGGAATACAAGGTCCGCTGGGAGTAACTGGTCCAACAGGTGCAGAAGGTCCTAAAGGTATTCAAGGTATTCAAGGTGTAATAGGTCCAACAGGAGCACAAGGAATGGTGGGAATACAAGGCGTATCCGGTCCAGTTGGTGTTACAGGAGCGGAAGGAACTCAAGGTGCACAAGGAATCCGAGGAGCAACCGGTCCTGCTGGAGCACAAGGAATCCAAGGCGTACAAGGAATTCAAGGGGAAGCAGGAGCAGCTGGAACACAAGGTCCTCAAGGGGTTCAAGGGATACAAGGGACTACCGGATTGACAGGTACACAAGGTGCCCAAGGTCCTCAAGGAGTGCAAGGAATAATAGGACCGACTGGAGCTATTGGTTTGCAAGGTCCTCAAGGAATACAAGGAATAACGGGTCCAACAGGAGCGCAAGGAGTGCAAGGAATACAAGGTGTGCAAGGAATTATCGGTCCAACAGGAGCACAAGGAATTAGAGGCCCTCAAGGAAATACAGGGGAAATTGGTATAACAGGACCTCAAGGAGTCCAAGGAGCGCAAGGTAGTCAAGGGCCCCAAGGTCCACAAGGAAATGTTGGAATTACAGGTACAACGGGTGAAACTGGGGCTACTGGAGCAACCGGGGCAACTGGACCACAAGGTGTGCAAGGAGTGCAAGGGATTACGGGAATACAAGGAATAACGGGAACGACAGGTAATACAGGTGCAACGGGTCCGCAAGGAATACAAGGTATACAAGGAGTTCAAGGTTTGCAAGGCCCAACTGGAGCAAGTGGAGTGACAGGTGCTAGTGGTAGTATAGGCCCAGTTGGAGCACAAGGTAGTCAGGGGCAAAACGGAGCGGTTGGACCTACAGGTGCAACTGGTAGCGTAGGAGCAATAGGCTTCTCGGGAATAGTAGGAGCGACTGGAGCGACTGGTTTACCTAGTGGGGGCGGTTATTTCTTTTCCACTGCAACGAGTGCAATTGCAGCGAATGCGTTAATACCAATTAATTCCGGATCTACAGTTTTTGGTTCTGGTGTAAGTTTAACAAATGCAACAACTGTAACGTTAAGTACGCCGGGAATATATTTAGTAAGCTATTATTTTCAAGGTGATCCAAATGGGGGGAATGAAACGATTTCCGTGAGGCTTACTTTAAACGGAACACAAGTCGCAGGGAGTTTTATTCTTTATGTTACAGGAGGTACTTTTATATTAGAACCAGCGATTTCTAATACGATGGTCATTAATGTTACTTCTTCAAATGCTACTTTATCTTTACAAAATGGTCCATTAGCTATTGGGCATGTAACGACATTAGCGGGAGTAATAACAGCTAGCTTAAACATATTACAAATAGTTTGATGCGTTACAAACGGGAGGAGATGCTTGTGAAGAATCAAGATAAGTGTAGTAAGTTTCAAGCACCTATTCCTTTTCCACCGCCAGGTATTACGGGGCCCACTGGACCAACCGGTCCAACTGGTGCTTTAGGTGGACCGACTGGACCACAAGGAATACAAGGCGTACAAGGTCCAATCGGTCCAACTGGTCCTCAAGGAATACAAGGAGTGCAAGGGGTGCAGGGAGAAAATGGTCCAACAGGCCCAACGGGTTTAACTGGACCACAAGGTTCTCAAGGTAATCAAGGACCTATGGGAGAACGAGGGCCACAGGGAATACAAGGTGTTCAAGGAATTCAAGGTGAAAGAGGTCCGACTGGTCCAACTGGTATTCAAGGGATACAAGGAATTCCTGGCCCAATAGGTCCAACAGGCCCAACAGGAATACAAGGTATACAAGGAATGCAAGGTGAAATCGGATTAACAGGTCCAACAGGAATACAAGGTATACAAGGAGTACAAGGTGAAATCGGTCCAACGGGACCAACTGGAAATACGGGTATACAAGGTGTTCAAGGGAATTTAGGGAGTAGTGGTTTACAAGGGGTAATAGGTATACAAGGTATTCAGGGACCAATTGGCCCGACTGGTCCAACAGGATCTCAAGGAATTCAAGGAGAACAAGGTCCAATGGGACCAACAGGGGTAACTGGGGTCCAAGGTTTACAAGGTCCACAAGGTGAGATGGGGCAGGTCGGTCCAACAGGATCTCAAGGAATTCAAGGAGTGCAAGGTGAAATCGGTCCAACAGGCCCAACTGGTTTACAAGGTGATCCCGGTCCAACAGGCCCGACAGGAGCAACTGGGATAACTGGTCCGACTGGTTCTGCAACAGGTCCGACGGGAGCAACAGGTCCAACGGGGCCACCGGGAGGCCCGACAGGTCCAACAGGTCCAGCAGGATCACCAGGAGGCCCGACAGGTCCGACGGGAGCAACAGGGGCAACAGGGGCGACCGGAGCAACGGGAGCGACTGGAATTCAAGGAGTGCAAGGAGTACAGGGACCAACTGGAGCAACAGGTTTAACAGGTTTGCAAGGAGTGCAGGGACCAATTGGGGCAACTGGTCCAACGGGTGATCAAGGTATTCAAGGACCTCAAGGTGTAATGGGAGTAACAGGCCCAACCGGTCTACAAGGTTTACAAGGGATACAGGGACCGGTAGGGGCAACCGGCCCAACCGGTCCGCAAGGTGTGCAAGGGGTACAGGGGCCAATCGGTCCAACCGGCCCACAAGGAATTCAAGGCATACAAGGTGAGCAAGGCGTAAGGGGAGCAACGGGTCCAACTGGTTTACAGGGGTTACAAGGGATTCAAGGCATACAGGGACCAACTGGACCCCAAGGAATCCAAGGAGTACAAGGGCTGAGCGGCATAACAGGCCCAACCGGTCCACAAGGAATTCAAGGCATACAGGGACCACAAGGAAATATAGGTCCAACCGGTTCGACTGGAATCCAAGGAGTGCAAGGTCCAGAGGGGCCAACTGGTCCAACAGGGGCAACAGGACCACAAGGAATTCAAGGCATACAAGGTCTACAAGGCCCAACCGGTCCACAAGGCATTCAAGGAATCCAAGGAATCCAAGGGCCTATTGGTCCAACCGGCCCAACTGGACCGCAAGGAATTCAAGGGGTAACCGGTTCGACGGGACCAACCGGAGCAACTGGAGCAACAGGTCCGACTGGAGTAACGGGTCCTCAAGGTCCCCAAGGAATTCAAGGACCACAAGGAGTAACAGGGCAGACGGGAGCAACTGGAGAGACAGGAGCAACGGGCTCACAAGGTCCTCAAGGAATCCAAGGTCCACAGGGGATAACGGGTCCGACGGGAGCAACCGGCCCGACGGGAGCAACAGGTCCACAAGGTCCACAGGGAATCCAAGGTCCACAAGGTGTAACGGGTCAGGCGGGAGCAACAGGTCAGACGGGAGTGACTGGTGCAACTGGACCGACCGGAATACAAGGCATACAAGGAATAACTGGAGCAACAGGGGGAACGGGAGTAACAGGCCCAACAGGAGCCACGGGTCCAACAGGCTTAACAGGAGCAACAGGCCCTTCTGCTATATCAACAGGTGGAGGCTATTTCTTTTCTACCTCAACGAGTGCCATTGCGGCAAATGCCAATATTCCAATTAATAGTGGATCTACAGTGTATGGAACAGGAGTATCTTTAACTAGCCCTACAACGGTTACTGTATCTACGCCTGGAATATATTTAGTAAGTTATTATTTTCAAGGGGATGCAAGTGCTGGGAATGAGACAGTATCTGTCAGATTACTATTAAATGGAGCTCAACTAACAGGAAGTTTTATACAAAACGTAACGACATCAACTGTAGTAATCGAACCAGCCATTTCAAATACACTTCTTGTGAATGTGACGAGTGCTAATTCAACATTAATATTACAAAATGGCCCGTTAGGTGTAGGGCATGTGACTACTATAGCAGGTGCGATTACAGCAAGTTTAAATGTAGTGAGAATTTTATAAAGAATATAAAAAACACAAGGAATGTCTTTGTAAGACGCACCTTGTGTTTTTTAATATTAAATAAACATTTTCTTTATCTTTTTGGTTGAAAAATATGTTGAAAGAAGTATTTGTGATGTAAGTTATCTACAACTTTATTTGCTTGATATGTGCGGTGTTGTTCTAATCGAAGTCTTTGCTCCATCATTTTTATTGCGTGATCAGATAAACGTAACATAATACATTCTCCTTTTCTATAAATATAGGTGACTATTTGATATCGATCCCATATTTATAATTAAGGAGGCAAAATGTGTAACATAGGCAAAAAGCACCTTCCTCTCCCATTACGCTTACGAGGTTAGCTGTCGGACTCGGGAAGTGAGAGTTTCCCTACTTAAAAAAGATTCGCCCCAAGTAGCATAGCTACAAAAATGGTTCCCCCGCTCCAAAATTTGGACTCAGCAAAAGGTTTTATAAAGTAAAAAATAACATAAAGGAGCGAACAAGTCAAATTATTTTGTGTATTCTGTCTTTTTTAATTGCGTAAGAATCATACCGTCAGGAAGTATTGTATCTGATACTGTAATGAATCCGTGTTTTTTATATAAAGTAATAGCAGGGGTATTCGCTTTACCTGTTTGTACAATGTATGTCATTGAAGAGGGAAACATGTTAAATATATAAATTAGGAGTTTCGTTGCGATTCCTTTTTGAAAAAAATCGGGCGATACAACTAACCTGTGGATATCGATTAGTTTTTCTTCTTGTACAAAAGAAATAAAACCGACAAGTTTATTTTCAGAAAAATATCCATAGAATGTTTCAACGCAATTTTGAATATCGTTTACAGTATCATATAAACGAGGTATGGCAGTACTATTTAAGTAGTCTGCTTCAACTTTATAAGCTGGAATTTGAACCTGTAAAATGGATGTTGCTACTTCAAAAGAAGTGGAATTTAACTTAAGAATCATAGATAATGAAGCCTCCTTTAAATATGGTATATGAATATAATTGCTTTATGGGTGAGTTTGACAATATTTTTCTTTTTTGCATATAATATATGTATCTCCATATGTAAAATAGTAGTAAATATATTTCTATAGTGAAATATGATTAGCAATGATAAATACATATGTTTGTATTGAATCATACAAACTATAATAGAAATGGAGGACTAAAAATGGGATGGATTATCACATTAATAGTTGGTGCTATTATAGGTGCAATTGCTAGTTCTATAACGGGTAAAAATTTCCCAGGTGGTATGTTCGGAAATATTATCGCAGGTTTATTAGGTGCTTCGTTAGGTGGTAGATTATTTGGATCCTTTGGGCCATCATTTGGTGGGATTCATGTCGTGCCGGCATTATTAGGTGCAATCGTGTTAATTCTTATTGTATCATTTGTAGTGAAAGCTGCAAGGAAATAGAGATATAGATTATGATGAAGAGCCCTGAATAAGGGCTTTTCATCATTCGAAGAGGTGGTTTCATTGGAGAAAATAAATATAAGAAAAAGAGATAAGTTAAGAAAGTTTTTTAGAGAACAAAATTATTTGGCGGTATTACTTGGATTTGCGTTATTGTTCATTAATATTTTATTGCTAACAAAAATATCATTTGTTTTTACACCGTTTATCGTATTTTTAAAAACAATTTTCTTCCCAGTACTATTAGCAGGCGTGCTATTTTATATTTTGCATCCATTCGTTTCGCTTTTAGAAAAGAAAGGTGTTTCAAGAATCGTATCGATAGCTTCCATATATTTAATCGTACTAGGATTATTTGTATTTTTAGTTGTAACGGTTATCCCTATTATTAAAGATCAAATTGATGCATTAATTGATAACTTACCGTATTTTGGCCATGAGATTGAACAAGCAGCACGTAGATTCGGGGAAAGTAATTTACTCGGTAAAATTCAGGAGAATTTAAATATTAATGTTGCGAATATGGTAAAAGACTACACAGTTGATTTTACAAAGTCATTATCATCAGTAACTGGGAATGTAACTGGATTTTTGAGTACTGTTACAGAGGTTGTTTTAACATTTGTAATGGTTCCATTTATATTGTTCTATCTTTTAAAAGATGGTGAGCAATTGCCGAATCACTTTTTAAAGTTTATTTCAGAGCAAAGACAACCAGCAGCAATGAGAATACTAGATGATATGCATTATGCGATTAGTTCGTACATTAGAGGGCAAATTATAGTTAGCTTGTTTATCGGTATTATGCTATTAATTGGTTACCTTATTATCGGTATTAAATATGCAGTACTACTCGCTATTTTAGCGATGATTGTAAATATCGTTCCGTATGTAGGACCAATTATCGCAATTACACCAGCGTTAATTATTGCGTTTATTGATTCGCCAGGGATGGTTTTAAAGGTAATTATTGTAATGATGGTTGTACAATTAGCAGAAGGTAAATTTATTTCTCCGCAAGTAATGGGGAAAAAGCTAGATATTCATCCGATTACAATCATATTTATCATTTTAACTGCCGGAAACTTATTCGGGATTATGGGCATTATTTTAGCCATTCCAGGATATGCGATATTAAAAGTGTTAGTTACGCACGGTTATAGATTTGTTAAGTTGAATACGTGAAAAAAGAGCTAAAACAGTGGGAACTGTTTTAGCTCTTTTTTATTAACAATTCATTTGCATATTGGCGCGCCCATTGATCCGCTTCTAATATAGCATCAAGTGAAGGATCTTTTACATTATGATGAGCTTCAACTGTTTTGTAAATTGTTTTTTCAATATCGAAAAAGGCAATTTCATTTTTTAAGTATAGTGCATTCGCAATTTCATTTGCTGCATTTAATACAGCGGGAGTAGTACCACCGATTTTGCCACATTCATATGCGTATTGTAGACAAGGGAACTTCTCTAAATCTGGTTTTTCAAAATGTAAACTACCGATTTCTAATAAATTTAATTTTTCATAGGAAGAAGGTAGCCGAGTAGGATAGTGAAACGCATATTGAATCGGCATTCTCATATCAGGAGCACCGAGCTGTGCCATAACTGATCCATCAATAAATTCTACTAAAGAATGAATGATACTTTCTTTATGAATCATTACATCAATTTTTTCATACGGAATATCAAATAGCCATCTCGCTTCCATTACTTCAAAGCCTTTATTCATTAATGTGGCAGAATCAATCGTTAGTTTTGCACCCATTAACCAGTTTGGATGTTTTAAAGCGTCCTTAGCTTGTAATGTTTGCATTTCTTCACGTGTTTTATCACGAAAAGCACCACCGGAAGCTGTTACAATTAACTTCTCAATCTCTTTATTATTTTCGCCGTTTAAACATTGGAAAATAGCTGAATGCTCACTATCTACTGGAATTAAGCGACATCCGTTTTGTTGCGCTAGTTCAGTTACGATATGTCCAGCTGCAACCAAAGTTTCTTTATTAGCAATAGCGATATCTTTCTTCGTTTTTAATGCCTCAATTGTTGGGAGTAATCCTGAAACACCGACAACAGAACTTAATACAAGATTTGAATCAGGGTGAGTAGCTACTGCGATTAAGCCATCAGTCCCGTGTGTGATTTTTGTATTTGCTGAAATACGCGTACGAAGCTTGTCTGCTAAGTCTTTTGTCGCAACGCTTACAATACGAGGTTGAAACGTTTTGATTTGTTGCTCAAGAAGATCGATAATTATAATTTGCGGTTAAACCGATGATTTTAAAATGTTCAGGATGAGCTGAAACGACATCTAATGCAGATGTGCCGATGGATCCTGTTGAACCTAAAATTGATATATATTTTACCATGAAAAAACCTCCAAAGTTGTTTCGAATATTTTTGCAAACCTATATAACATTAGACAATTGAAGTGGAAATTCCTGCTATATAAAATAGAAAATTAGGGTTTGTTTGGAAGTGAAATGTGATAAACTGTAAAAAATAACGAAAAAGCAATGAAAGAGAAGAGTACATATTCGAAACTTTTTAGAGAGCTGATGTGTGGTGGAAATCAGTAAGGGATGAATATGGAATGGGCTCTGGAGCTTCTAACTGAAATGAGTAGGTAAAGACGGTTACTTCACGTTATTGAAGTATGAAGTGAGCTAATGATAGCTAATTAAGGTGGTACCGCGGGAGCCTCTCGTCCTTTTTAAGGATGAGAGGCTCTTTTTATTTTGAGAAAGGAGGAGTTAGTGTGAGTGAAAAAATAATGTTAACAGGAATTAAGCCGACAGGTTATCCGCATTTAGGAAATTATATTGGTGCGATTAAACCTGCATTGCAAATGTCAAAGAATAATGAAGGAAAAGCATTGTATTTTATAGCGGATTATCATGCGTTAAATGCTGTGCATGATTCAGAAAAGTTCAGCAGTTATACGAAAGAGGTAGCAGCTACTTGGTTATCGCTTGGACTTGGGGAAGATGTTGTTTTTTATCGGCAAACAGAAGTACCGGAAATTCTAGAATTAGCTTGGATTTTAGCTTGCCTAACTCCGAAAGGTCTTATGAACCGTGCTCATGCGTATAAAGCGAAGGTGGAGCAAAATAAAGAAGCGGGGGTAGAGGTCGATGCAGGAGTGAATATGGGGTTATATACGTATCCGATTTTAATGGCAGCTGACATATTATTATTTCAAGCTACACATGTACCTGTCGGAAAAGACCAAATTCAACATATTGAAATCGCGCGTGATATTGCGACGTATTTTAATCATACATTTGGCACGACATTTACACTTCCGGAGTATGTAGTGCAAGAAGAAGGAGCTATTTTACCTGGTCTTGATGGAAGGAAGATGAGTAAAAGTTACGGAAATGTGATCCCATTATTTGCAGAGCAAGAAAAACTACGAAAGTTAATATTTAAAATCAAAACAGACTCTTCACTTCCAAATGAACCGAAAGAATTAGAAACATTATTTATGATATATAAAGAGTTTGCGACCGAAGATGAAATACAGTCGATGTGTGAAAAGTATGAGACTGGAATCGGATGGGGCGATGTGAAAAAAGAGTTGTTTCGCGTTGTAGATCGTGAGTTAGCTGGACCTCGTGAAAAGTACGCAATGTATATGAATGAGCCGAATTTATTATATGAGGCGTTAGAAAACGGTGCTGAGAAGGCACGCGCTATTGCAAAGGTAAATTTAGCGGAAATTAAAAAACGGATTGGATTTGAGAGGGGGCGCTGAGCGTTCCCTCGTTTTTCGATATAAATTATTCTTCATATCGATACGTAGAGCAAGGAGTTCGCACTTCTTTTCCGAACTTATTAGTTGCATATATGAAAAAGTATGCTAATATAAGGTTACTTATTAAACGTGTTTAATAAGTTTAATTAAAGGCACTTATTAAAGGTGTTTAATAAGTGAATCTCATTCAATAAAAAAGGAGATGAATGTATGAAAACGGAGAAAGAAAAGATGGTGGCAGGAGAAATGTATATTGCGGATGACGAAGAATTGGTGGCTGATAGGGTGGAGGCAAAACGTTTAACACGCCTTTATAACGAGGCGATGGAGACAGGAGATGAGAGGCGTTTTACGTTATTAAATCAGCTTTTAGGTTCTTCAACTGATGGGAAAGCACAAATTAATCCTGATTTTCGTTGTGATTACGGCTACAATATTCATGTTGGAAAGAGCTTTTTCGCAAATTTCAATTGTGTGATTTTGGACGTTTGTGAAGTTCGAATCGGTGATAATTGTATGTTTGCACCTGGTGTTCACATTTATACTGCTACTCATCCATTACATCCGGTGGAACGAAACTCTGGCAAAGAATATGGAAAACCGGTAAAGATAGGTAACAATGTTTGGGTTGGCGGAGGCGCTATTATTAACCCTGGTATTTCAATTGGAGATAATGTTGTAATTGCTTCAGGGGCAGTTGTGACAAAAGATGTACCTAATAATGTAGTTGTTGGTGGTAACCCAGCTAAAGTTATTAAAACGATAGAAGAGTAAAAGGTGTTTCATATGAAGAAAGATTTTGCGGAAAATGATACAAAGACGCTACTTGCCTCTCGAAATGCTCTATTCCTCTTATTTGCTTTGCCAGGTGTGGCATTTGCTACATGGATTTCTAGAACAGCAGCTACTCGAGATATTTTAGCAGTGTCAAATGCAGAAATGGGCTGGATTTTGTTCGGATTATCTGTCGGTTCAATAATTGGTTTACTAAGTGCAAGTCATTTTATTGACGGTAAGGGAGCTAGAGACGTTATTATAGGCAGTATGTTTTTTATGATTGTTGGATTGCTTTGTTTAGGTATTACTATTTATTTTGTTTCTAGTATGGGGGCTTTTGGTAGCTTACTAGTATTTGGAGTAGGATATGGATTAGCAGAAGTCGCATTGAATGTAGAAGGTTCTGCCATTGAGCAGAAATTAGGAACAACTCTTCTTCCGAAATTCCATGGCTTTTTTAGTATAGGAACTTTAGTAGGCGCGCTCAGTGGTTCTGCCGCCATCTCGCTTCACATCCCAATTCTGTATCAATTTCTTGCGATTTCGGTCATGTTTGTATTACTTGTATGTATGTTGTATCGTTTTCTTCCGCATGGGACAGGAAAGAAGGAGAAATCGCGAAACAAAAAGCGAGCGAAACATACTTCTTTACGGATGGAAAAAAAGGTGCTTTTACTTGGTCTTTTTGTGCTTGGAATGGCATTTGCAGAAGGAAGTGCAAATGATTGGTTACCTATTGTGATGGTAGATGGACATGAGCAAAGTGTAGTAACAGGTTCTATTATGTACACTATTTTTGTATTGGCAATGACATTAGCTCGAATGTGCAGTAGTTATTTTCTTGATCGATTCGGTCGTGTCGCGGTTATGCGTGCTACTATTATGATGGCGATTATAGGAATGACAATCGTCATATTTGGGAGTAACTCATATTTTCTAGCACTTGGTGTAGTATTGTGGGGGATTGGTGCCGCGTTAGGTTTCCCGATTGGGCTTTCTGCTGCTGGAGATGACAGTGAAAATGCGACTTCTAATGTTGCTGCAGTTTCTATCATCGGTTTTACAGCGTTTTTAGTCGGATCACCATTTTTGGGAATACTTGGAGAAGCATTCGGAATACGTAATGCTTTGCTAGCTGTTTTATTATTTGTTATCTTGTCTGGAATTGTATCGTCTGTTATGAGAGAGAATGCATCGATTTAAATACGGAGTGCCGCTAGTAGAAATATATCATCTCTATTGCTTTAGAAAATGATGTATGATATATTGTCAACGCAACTTATTAAAAGTGTTTAATAAGTATGTTGATTAAGGTGGTGAGCGATTTGAGTGAACAATTTGTTACTCAAAAATCGATTAAAGAGACGATCCTTCGCGGCATTCGTACAGCTCTTCTAGAGCGAGGTAGTGCAACGAAAGTTGAACTTAGTAATACATTAGAAATCAGTTTTCCAACGATAAGTAAATTTATAGAAAAAATGAAACAAGACGGTGAAGTCACTTTAGCCGGTTTAGATGATTCAAGTGGTGGAAGAAGAGCAAAACGATATGAATATAATCCAGAATATATGTTAGGTTTAGCGATATTTTTAGAAAAAAATGAGACGAACTATACAATTTTTAACTGTTTAGGGGAAGTAAAAGAACAAGGCAGTACTTCAAGTGCATTAATCGATACGGGTCTAAGTGTATTGACAGAACATATAGAAAGTCTTATAGCTACGTTTCCAAAGATAAGTTCAATCTCAATTGGTGTTCCTGGTGCTGTCGATAATGGGCGTATTTTCTATATTCCTGGATATGAAAAGTTCCAAAATTTTAATTTGAAAAGTCACTTGGAGGAACTGTTTTCTATACCAGTAGTAATAGAAAACGATATGAATGCTGCAGTACTCGGCTATCATAAAAATACTGGAAACAATGAATATTCCTCTCTTGTATATTTGTATTCAGGTCAAAATGGCCCAGGTGCGGGGATTATGGTAAATGGAGATGTCGTACGCGGAAGCACATTTTTCTCAGGAGAGATATCTTTCGTCCCGCAGTACGATAATAAAAATTTCTTGCAAGCTTTGAGAAGTGAAGATTCGAATAATCCAGAGGAATATAATATAGATGCTATTACTCGTTTAATAGCTACATGTATAGCTATTATTAACCCTCATGGATTCATCTTCTGTGATGATGAAGTGAACCAAATTGTAATAGATCAGATTGTAAAAAGTTGTCCGCAGTACATTCCGGCAGAACATATTCCGAAAATAACAGTGAGCAACTGGAAAGAAGATTATTTATATGGGTTAAAAAGCCTTGGACTTGATCTTATGATTACGAGAACAAATAAAGAAAATTAAATGTACTGGCAATGAAGCATCCAATTGCCAGTTGAATAACATAAAAGAAAAGGTGTCGATTATGAAAATTGAACATGTAGCAATTTGGGTGAATGATTTAGAAAGAATGCGTGATTTTTATAAACAGTACTTCGGTGGTGAAGAAAATAGCTTATATCACAATCCGAAAAAGCAGTTTGAATCTTATTTCATAACTTTTGAAGGCGGTGCGCGTCTAGAACTTATGAAGCAGGTAGGGATAGACGAGAAAGTACAAACACAAACAATAGGATATGCGCATATTGCTTTTTCAGTAGATAGTAAAGAAAAAGTGAACGAATTAACTAATACTTTAAGAGAAGCAGGATACTCAGTGTTAAACGGGCCGCGTACTACAGGGGATGGTTATTATGAAAGTGTAGTAAGTGATCCTGAAGGAAATCAGATTGAGATAACAATCTAACATTATATTTACTAATAATTGATAAAAAATAAAATATTGTTGTTCCCCAAAATGTGTACGAGAAACCTATTATTTCTGCAGAAAGGGGGACATAATGTTGAGTGAAATCATTTTTATTTTCTGTATATATCCATTGCTTGTTTGTATTGTTTCAATAGCTGGAGCATATAAAGTAGGTACATTTTATGTGATGCCAATAGTAACATTTCTTATTTTTCTTATGTTAAATGTTACAGTGCACGATCCAGCATTTTTCTTTTGGGTGGGCATTTATACTATTCTTTCATTTATTGTTTCTTATATAACTATCCTTTTTATAAAGGGATATAAAGTTGTAAAAAGAGAGCGTTAATATCATTTTGGGAAAATAGGGATTTACGGTGAACGATAACAACCTCATTTCACGTTGTAATGACGGGAAATGAGGTTGTTTGATTTCTATTTTTTATTGGAGTGATGAAAATCGCGAAGAATCTTCTCAATGACTGGATGAAGAGTACTAGGTAACTCATCAAGCGGAAAGAAACGTAATTCTTTTGACTCAGTTTTATCACATACAAGCTCCCCATAAAATTCTCGGCAAATATAAACAACGAGTACACCGTGTACTTGATCGCCATTTGGATAGATTTGAAAGAAATCTGGCCCTGAGTATGTACGGAATAGTTCTGGATTTTTAATAATAAGTCCAGTTTCTTCATATACTTCTCGCTTTAAAGCGTCTTCTAATGTTTCGTTATATTCTAAAGCGCCGCCAATAATGCCCCAGCGGTTAAAGTCTGTACGGAGCTGCAGTAATACTTCACCTTTTTCATTTACTATAATGGCGTGCGAACCTATTAAAATAAGTGGATGATTTCCTACTAAATTTCTCATGTCTTCAATATAACCCATGTTTTGACTCCTTGTTTTTAATAGTAATTAGGAAGTTCTTTTAACATTCTTTCTGTTTTACGTGCTGTAAAGGCTAAGTTATGATCATCTTTCGTTCTGAAAAATAATGTGCGTAAAAAGGTTTTAATGTTGGCACATAAAATACAATACTCATTAAGCGAAAGGCGTTTTCTAATTTGAGGAAGCCTTTTTATTTTTTTATGAATAATAGAAATTAACTCGTTTTGAGGAAAATCATGATACAGCATTGCTAGTAATGGAGTAACAATGCGTTCATCTTCGTTATTATGAAAAAGGTCAGATGGAATAAAGATTTTATTTAATAAACAATGAATTAATTCTTCGTACCACTCAAAGGTCGTATACGTATTATGAACAATTTCGGTAAAAGCATCAGATATGTGAGCAAGACAATGAGCCCATCCTTTATTTTCGATATAGCCCCGAAAATCCGTTTCTAAGTTTGTGTATGTAATGAGTTTATTTTTTATTTCTTCGATATCCTCCTCTGTACAAAAGTAGTGCGAATTAGCGAATTGGAGTATTAACGCAATTAACGAAACAGTGTAAGAACGTGTGAAAACCCCATCTGTATGTGGGGAGTAAATGTCACAATATAAATACTCATCACTTAAACAAGTTTGCAGAAGTAATTTCAGCTGATCGTCCATAAGGAATTCATGATGAATGAAATGCGCAAAACATTTATATATAAGTTGGTAACGAACGTAGCTATCAGTCGTTCCGATATACTGAAGCATGTTCAAAGTTAACTCATTTACGTCTATATGTTGCAGTTGCGTATAGTCATTTTGTTGTATAAGCTCTAACTGTTGTTGCAATGCTGTAATATCCAATGGAGAACCTCCTCCGCACTTTAAAGATGCGATCTTTTCTAGTATTCTATATATTCAAGGACAATCCTGCTCATGCAAGGAGAACGATTAGAAATTCGAGTATGATATAGATGAGGGAAGAATATGACGACGATAGAACAGTTAGAAAAACATTTTAAAATAAGAAGAAGTGCTTCTTCTATTATGATAAAAGAAAATAATGCAGAGGTTTTTACAGAAGAGCAATTAGAAGAGATGTTGCAATATTGCGTTGCTGAAGCTGAAAAAGATGGATTAGAAAAACTACATTTTGAAATCTCTTCAAAAAGTCCAAATTATGATGTGTATAAAAAATGTTTTGAAACGTATGCATTTGAATATATTACGGAAAACATGATTGTATTTAAAGATATATACGAAGTAGAAGATGTAGAAAGTGAAGTTGATTTTAAGTTAATTGAAGAAGTAGGGGAAGAGGCTTTTTATTCACTGTGGAATGAAGCGACGGGAGAACCAGTCGCTCATGATCAATTTGTGCATATGATGCTACAAGAAATTGGTGAGCAATGGAAAGAACATTGCTTAACAGCGAGTGTCGATGAAGAGCCGATAGGAATTGTTATCCCGCATATTGAAAGAGGTACGTTAGAAGAAGGGAAACTTATGTACTTCGCAGTTACTCCAAATATGCGTAACAAGGGATATGAAGCTGCACTATTTGCAGGTGCGATGTTTGTCTTAAAGGAAATAGGTGCATCTTATTATATTGGTGAGACAAATATGCAAAATGAGTGGATGAAGGATGTTTTTGAAAAGAATGGATGTCAGCTGCTGAGTTGTACTGAGCGGTATGTGAGAGAGTTTTAAGATATACCCTGGGACACATCTAGTGGGAACCCGTGTACAAATTTTGAACAAGTAAAAGAACTTTTCGCCTGTTTGTAAGATAAAAAGAAAAATGAGAACGACAAAGTAGTTATTCCTATAATACAATAGAGTAAGATTTGACTATAAGAGAAAGCGTTGGTGAAAGAATGGAGCAGCAAAGAAATTGGCTACAAGCAACTGTAGAGAGAAATGAAGATAATACGTTACAAATAAAATGGGAAAATAATACAGAAGAAGTTCGTATTTATTGGAGTACTTCACCAGAACATGTTGAAGAAACTGGAGAATTACTTGCAACGGTAAATGGAGAATTATCATATACAATTGAAAACCCGAGTGAAAATGAACGTCCATATTTTAGATTAGTAGGAAGTAATGGACAAGCAGTAACAGTAGCTGAGCGTAGACTGCCATTACAAGGCGCGTTTAACTTCCGTGATATGGGAGGATATGAAACGACAGAAGGCCGTAAAGTGAAATGGGGCAAATTATACCGTTCTGAAGAATTAGCAGGACTAACAGAATGGGATATTGCGTATTTACAAAAGTCTGGCTTAAAGTTAATTTGTGATTACCGTACAGACTTTGAAGTGAAGCATAAGCCGAATCCAGAAATTACAGGTGCTCGTCAAGTGTGCTTACCAGTTATGCAAGACTTAGCGAAAGACTTAAATATAAATGAGTTTTTCCAAGTTGGTGACCTTTCTATGTTAGGAAAACCAGGTGAGTATCTTGTGAAAATGAATCAAGATTTCGTAAGTGGTAACGAGGCATTCGTGAGCTTCTTAAACTTAGCGCAAAACCCGGAAAACTTACCATTAGTAAACCACTGCACAGCTGGAAAAGACCGTACTGGATTTGGATCAGCATTATTATTACTTTTACTAGGTGTACCGGAAAAAACAGTAATGGAAGATTACTTATTAAGTAACGGTTTCCGTGAAAAGTTAAACGAGAAAATGATGGCCTTTTTAGGTGCAAAACTACAAAACGATGAGAGTAGAGCGATATTAGGTGCGATGTTTGAAGCACGTGCTGAATACTTGCAAGCTGCGATTGGTGAAATTCAAAAGCAATACGGATCAGTTGAAGCATACGCTGAAAGGGCCCTTGGCTTTACGAAAGAGTCGTTAGAGGAAATGAAAGTGTTATTGCTGGAAGATTAATAATGAGAAGGAGGCTGATTTGGATTAGCCTCCTTTTACTATTGTTGCTATAATTTTGTTAATGAGGATGTTGTGCACCGAGGAGAAAATGGATGAAAAGAACTTAAGAATCGGGGGATAAAATGATTCATACACGTGTAAAAGCAGAGGGGTTAAGAGAAAAGCTGGCAACAATACTAAGTCAAGAGTATAAGGAACTAGCTATTCAAGATTTAAAGGTGATTGGAACGGGAGTGCAAAATATTGTTTTTCAAGGAGATTCAGAAAAGGGGTCTTTAGCATTTCGAGTACCGTGGGAAAGAGAAGTGGAAAATATAAATGAAGACTTATTTAACAGTCGGATTTCGTTGCAAAAGGAAGCGGAGCTGTCTAAGTATTGTCATTCAAAAGGTATTCCAGTACCAAGGATACACGGATTGCATCTTTCAACCGAACTTGATTTTTTAATTTCGGATTGTGTGTATGCTGATCGTACGCCAATTTCCGCATGCAAAATAGGGGAGTTAGTGAGCAAGCTTCATAGTATGCCAATTGATGGTTTGTATTACAAACAAAATATTAGAGAGCCCATTAGTAAGTATATAGCAGAACGAATTGTGAAACGGATAGAAGGGTTTAATACAATCACGGACTGTAAAATTAATCTTCCGAATACAAAAACAATTGAATATATTCTTAGTACAGCAGATCATGTAAAATGTTTATTACATATGGACATTCGACCAGCCAATTTAATCGGGTATAATGGAGAAGTTAAAGCAATAGTTGATTGGGATAACGCTTTAATTGGCCATCCATTGCTGGAGCTTATGAGAATAGCTGAAACAAATGAGGTTAGTTGGGATGAATTTAAAGATGGATATAAGAATGATAGTATCTTTAATGTTACTCCTCATATTGTTAGTTTATTTTATAGACTAGATACAGCGGTCATGCTAGCAAACTTATTTATAGCACATTTGAAAATAAAAGATAAAGGTGTATTCTATAAAGAGCGGGTTAAAGCGCTTCATCACGAAATATATAAAAATTTATAAGCAATGAGAACGAAGCTTTTAAAATAGGAATTGAGGAGAACATCATGAAATACAAAGTTATATTATTCGACGTAGATGATACATTATTAGATTTCCCTGAAACGGAAAGACACGCATTACATAATGCGTTTGTACAGTTTGGTATGTCTACAGGGTATAATGATTATCTTGCAAGTTATAAAGAGATTAGTAATGGATTATGGAGAGACTTAGAAAATAAAATGATTACGCTAAGTGAATTAGCCGTAGAGCGATTTAGACAATTATTTGCAATGCATAATATAGACGTAGATGCGCAGCAATTTAGTGATGTATACCTTGAAAATTTAGGGAAGGAAGTACATCTTATAGAAGGCGCAGTACAATTATGTGAAAATCTACAAGATTGCAAGTTAGGTATTATTACGAATGGATATACGAAGGTGCAACAATCAAGAATCGGAAATTCGCCTTTATGTAATTTCTTTGATCACATTATTATTTCTGAAGAAGTTGGTCATCAAAAACCAGCACGTGAGATTTTTGATTATGCGTTTGAGAAGTTTGGGATTACTGATAAATCAAGCGTACTAATGGTTGGAGATTCGTTAACTTCTGATATGAAAGGCGGAGAAGATTACGGCATTGATACGTGTTGGTATAATCCGAGTTTGAAAGAAAACGTGACAGATGTTAACCCGACTTATGAAGTGGAGAGTCTGCTACAAATTATAGAAATTGTAGAAGTGGCGGAAGAAAAGGTAGCTTCATTTTAATCATGCTGATATTTGTCGAAAAATCGATATATTGAAAAAATCGTTGATATATTGTAAGTTGTGATAGATATATTGAAAAAATCGTTGATATATTGTAAGTTGTGATAGATATATTTGAAAAATCGTTGATATATTGTAAGTTGCGATAGATATATTTGAAAAATCGCTCATATAAATTCATATACTAAGATATAGAACAAAAAAATAGAGCTACTATACAAGGTCATTCACGTGTTATAATGCGTGAATTAAATATGCGTATATAAATAGTTTCCTAGCGTGATGCGATGTCATGTATGATTAGTGTAACAACTAGAGGTGAATAAAGAATGTTAAAGTTTTTATTTGAGTTAGACAAGAATCTCCCGCAGAAGGATGAGCCACGGTATGATGCTTATTCAAAGGGCTTTATCGAAGGAGATGTAACGATTTGCGAGAGTGACAGCGTATTTTTTCAAAAATCATGTATGAAGGTTGCAGAGCTGGGCATTTATTTAGGTCAGTGGATGGAACAAGTTCAACATGGGCAGAACGTGCCTATGAAATATGAAACGGCTGACCGTGAAGAGGTAATTCTTGGTTTCTTCTATGAAGAGGATCATAATCAATGGAATGTTTTTTCCAGCTGGCAAGAATTTGAACTTCAAGAGCGTATAGCTACTACAACATTAATAGAGAGTGTTCAACGCTATTTGTATGAGCTAAATAAAGAACTGCGCATGATAGAATATCCTGTGACGTTTGATCAGTACTTAAGAGGAGAGCGAATGATGCAGCTCTCTTACAAACGACCGTGTGATAGCAAAGCAGATACGACACCGATAGAGGTTTATAATGGAAGTGAGCAAGTAGGCGTAGTAAGGGGCTATTATAAAAATACGCTGATGAGAGTGCTGGATTTTATTCCGAAAATTGGTAGTAATATTATTTATGAAATAAAGGATAGTAAGGACAATATTCGCGTCATTGCAAAGGATGTAAGTAGGCAGCGCCAAAGAAGGATTTTAGTAATGTACAAAGATAATCATGATGCAGAGCATGAAATACTTGTATGTGACGGAAAGTTATTGGATGCAAATTTCTTATTTACCTTTACATATAAGGCAGAAGAATATGTTGTTCATAAAACTTCATTTGGAATGGGAAAGTTATTACGAAAGGGCTATGTAATTGCAGATTGGAATATTCGTCTTGAGGAGGATATGTATTACATTGAGATGAATGTATATGATGAAGATTACATGCAGGATCGATACTTACTATTAGGCGTATTTCATGCGGTTTTATATGGATAATCAATAAAAAATACCGTCATTCTTCTTGGAAAGAATGACGGTATTTTTTATTTATCCTCAAAAATAAAAATCTCATCAATCGTACTATGTAATGCCTTCGCTATATCGTGAGCAAGTTGTAAGGAAGGATTGTATTTACCTTTTTCGAGATGACTAATTGTTTCACGTCGCACACCAACGCTCTTCGCTAAATCTTCTTGTGTCATGTTCAATTTGGCACGGTATTCTTTTATCTTCGTTACGAACGCCATGGTGCATCTTCCATTTCATCAACAGGTTTATCATAAAAGAACATAGAAAAGCCGAATGTAAGAATGAGTGTGCCGAAAATAAGAGCGATATCAATCTCTTGTAGCGTAGGGTTTGGAAATAACATTTCAATAAACATAATGATTGTGGTAGTTAGTAACGTAACGATAAATGCATTGCGACACGATTTATTGACAATTTGTTCAAACAGTTCATCGTGTTGAACTGTTCTATACGATGTGAAAAAGGAGAAGAAACAGAACATAGTAAACAATCCTTTTTCATAAAAAAATCCGAGGAAACCGAAGAAACCGAGAAATCCTAAATATTTTATCCAAGTTGTTTTCATGATAGGTCCTCCTTACGTTGTTAGAAATAAGTCACGTTATGTTACAAATATATCACAATTGGATAGGAATGGTAATAATAGTTTTCCAGTTTGCTTCATAATAATAGTAAAAAGAGGAAATATGCTGCGAAATAAAGAGGATAATATTGTAAAATGGTTGTAAGGAGGGGGAGGAAGAAATGCTAACTTGGATCATGATCGTTGTATTACTTGTAGTGATTACTGTCATTGCGACGGTGTTAATTGGGCGGAATGGTGATGCAAATTATAGCAAAGCGACAAAGGGGAATATTAAACGATTAACAATGATTTATATTATACTAGCTGTCGTTTTAGTTGTTGGATTAGGGGTGTATATTTATTTTAAAGGTTAAATAAACTGAAAAATGTAAAAATCTTAAAATAGAAGTATGCTATAATATCAATATAGTTATTTGGTAATTAAGGAAAGGATTGGATGGAATGATTGAAATTACGAATGTGTCAAAAAGTTATAATGGGTCTACTTATGCAGTAAAAGATTTAAGTTTATCTGTACCTAGCGGCGAAATCTTTGGATTTTTAGGACCGAATGGTGCGGGTAAATCCACGACAATTAAGATGATTACTGGCATTCACGGGGTGGACAAAGGGACTATTACGATTAACGGAAAAAATATTATGGAAGAGCCGATGGAAGCGAAGAAGACGTTTGGTTATGTGCCGGATAGCCCAGATATGTTTTTACGTTTAAAAGGAATTGAATATTTAAACTTTATGGCTGATATGTATGAAGTGCCGAAAGAAGTAAGACAAGAACGAATAGAGTCTTTAGCGAAGAAGTTTGATCTTTATAATGCATTATCTGATCAAATTCAAAGTTATTCGCACGGTATGAGACAAAAAATCGTTATTATTGGTGTGCTCGTGCATGAGCCAGATGTATGGATTTTAGATGAACCGTTAACAGGGCTTGATCCGAAATCTGCATATATTTTAAAAGAAATGATGAGAGAACATGCGGATAAAGGAAAGATTGTATTTTTCTCTACACACGTATTAGAAGTAGCGGAAAAAATATGTGACCGGGTTGCTATTATTAATAAGGGGAATTTGCAGTTTAAAGGAAATTTAGATGAAATGAGAGATCATTTTAAATCCAATGAATCACTTGAAAAAATGTTCTTGGAGATGACGGGCAATGAGTAAAATTTGGACGTTAACGAAGGTACTATTAAAGTTAAATTACGCAGATTTTATAGCAGATAAGAAGAAGCGATGGGCGTATTTATTTTCATTTGCAGCTATTTTATTTGTTGGATTTTTAATATTTGGTTCGATGACGCACGGAATGTATGAAGGTCTGAAACAATTAGGGCAAGGGCCGGGAATGATTATTGCAATGGGACTTGCGATTGCGAGTATATGGGTATTTTTAATGAGTATAACGAACATTTTAACTGTATTTTACTACAGCAATGATATTGAAATGTTACTGCCGTTACCATTAAAACCAGCGCAAATTATTTCGGCAAAATTTTTAACGGTATTAATTACACAATACGTAATGAGTTCATTTATTTTATTACCAATCTTCATTACGTACGGTTTAAAAAGTGGCGCATTTATTACATATTACATATATATGATTTTTATTTACTTACTCTTCCCAATCGTGCCGTTAGTATTAGCTTCGTTACTGATGACAATTATTATGAGGTATACAAATATAGCGAAAAATAAAGATCGAGGAAATATATTTATTGGAATCGTAAGTATATTATTTATTGTAGGAATTAACGTATTTATGCAGTGGAGAAATAAAAGTGCGTTTTCTGGAGATGGGGCTGCGGAATACCTTGTAAATAATCAATCTTCTCTTTTAGTACAAATGACAAATTATTTTCCAACTACATATTTTGGAGCAGTGGCATTAGTAGAAAATGCAAATTGGAAGGGACCTTTATATGTAATAATCTTTGCAGTTATTTCATTTGTCTTCTTTGTGTTGTTTTATTACATAGCAGAGCGTACATATTTAAAAGGGGTTATTGGACTTTCAACGAGTACAGCAAAGAAACAAGTTATTTCGGCGGAAGGTTTACAGAAATCAACAGTACAAAGTTCGCATTTAAAAGCGTATGTGAAAAAAGAATTTAAAACGTTATTCCGTACACCACAATTTTTCTTAAATTGCATTGTACAAACTTTCGTTATGCCAATTATGTTGTTCTTTATTTTATTTGTGCAAGATGGAAACTTAAAGTTTATTACAGAGCATATTAACAATCCAAAGACAACAGGATTTGCAATTGGTGTTGGTCTTTGTGCATCGTTATTTTTAATGGGTAGTAACGTCATTGCAACAACGTCATTTTCGCGAGATGGAAGCTCTTGGTTTGTGAATCGTTATTTACCAGTAAAGGCTTCGGATATCTTTTTTGCGAAAGCAATCACTGCTTGGTTAATTAATGTAATCATTTTAGCAGTATTCGGTATTACGATGGCAGTTGTAGCTGGGATTTCTCCAGTCTTCATGATACTGTGGTTTTTACTAAGTGCGAACGGGTTACTGTTAATTAATTTAATCGGAACACGCTGGGACGCACAAACTGCAGATATTCATTGGGATACAGAGCAGAAATTATTTAAAAGTCGATATACAACTTTATGGAATTTTTTAGCTAATATTTTAATAGCTTTAATTATTGTGGGGGGAGTAAGTGTATTATACTTCTTCCTTCATGTCGGACTGTGGGTTATGTTTATCGTTTTATTTGTAATGTTTACGATTGTAAATTATATCTTTATTAAAATGTTAAAATTAGGTGCTGAACGTATACTGTCAAATATTCAATAAGAAGATAGATCCTCTGTATTCATGCAGGGGATCTGTGTATAGATGGAGGAGAAAAAGGTGAAGAAAATAGCAATTGTAACAGGGGCAACTCGTCTGAATGGAATTGGTGCAGCTGTATGCAAGGTGCTTGCTCAAAAGGGGATAGACATTTTTTTCACGTACTGGCCAAAGTATGATAAAGCGATGCCATGGGGAATGAGTGATCAAGAACCCTTTTTGCTGAAAAAGGAAATTGAAAGTTACGATGTTCGATGTGAAATGGCAGAAATCAATTTATCGCAGTCTTATTCGCCAAATCGTTTGTTTTATATGGTATCAGAACGGTTAGGTGATCCATCTATTCTAGTTAATAATGCAGTATATTCTACTCATACGAGAATTGAGGAATTAGATGTAGAGCAGTTGGATAAACATTATACAGTTAATGTTCGGGCTACTATGCTATTAAGTTCATTGTTTATAAAACATTATTCACTTAAAACGGGCGGGAGTATTATTAATCTTACTTCAGGACAGTCAGTAGGTCCAATGCCAGATGAACTAGCATATGCAGCAACGAAAGGGGCAATTGAAGCATTTACAAAGTCAGTAGCACCAGTTGCGATGGAGAAGGGGATTACAGTGAATGCTGTAGATCCAGGACCGACGAATACAGGATGGATTACAGAGGAGCTGAAGCATCATTTAGTATGGAAGTTCCCGCAAGGTAAAGTAGGAGAACCGGTGGATGCTGCGCGCTTAATTTCTTTTTTAGTAAGTGAAGAAGCGAAATGGGTTACTGGGCAAGTCATTCACTCGAATGGTGGTTATTCATAAAAATATTATGTTAACAAATGTTGAGAAACAAAAAACGAAAGAAAATTTTATTTTTTTGTATAAATAAAATGTCAAGAAAGATAAAAATTTGATAGAAGAGTATATCGTCATATGAAGATAGTAATTCTTAATGTGACAATATACTCTTTTTCTTTTACTTGCAAGTAGAAAAATGAAGTAGAAGAAACTCGAATATTAAAATGAGTTTATCAGTTTTTGTACGTATTATTATGAAGATTACTGTCGGAAAGATGATAATTCGTATGAAAAGGGATTTTTTAAGGGGGAATCGAATCGTAAAGGGGAGGATAAATTATGTAAAACATAGGGGGATTTATATGAAAATGAAAAAGGTCGCTATCGCATCGATAACAATTGGTACAATGCTTACTATGGCAGCTTGTAGTCCTTCAGCAGATAAAGAAACGGAAAAGAAAGAGCAAGTAACTGCGCAAAATGATGGAGAAGCAAAAACGACAAGTGCAGATGAAGCGTCAAAAACAACGAAAGATACTGAAAAAGAAACAAATACTTCTTCAAATGAAAAAACAGATAAGGATGCAAAAAATACGAAAGAATCATCAGGAACAGAAAGTAATGGCAAAACGTCAACTCAAAACGAGAATGTAAAAACAAAAGAAAAAGAGACGACAGGAAAAACGAATGATCAAACGACTAGCGGGAAAACAACAGATACAAGCACAAGTACAAACAATAACGGAAAGACAACGAAAGATCCGAAGAAAAGTGTTGCTGTGAAAACGAATGTTAAAGAAGTTGTAGCATTAATTGATAGCTTGGACAAGCAGTTAGCTGCTAATCCGAAATTGGAAACAGTGAATAAGCTTGGCAAACAAATTAATGAAAAGTGGGATGTAATTGAAAAAGAGCTAGAGGCATCACATCCGACGGATTCTAAAACAATCGGTCAAAGTATGTATCCGTTAATTGTAGGAGCGGAGAAAGAAAAAATCGATATTAATAAAATGAAATCTTTAACGACGAAAACGAAAAAAGATTTAAATCAGTTATTGACGAAACTTTCGTAGTTTCAAAAGCCTACTCGTGTGAGTAGGCCTTTTTTGGTTGTTATACTGTGCATAGTATAACTTATTTATTTTCATTTTCAATTACGATGCGAAAAGAACTGAATGCTTGTTGACTGACATAATCTTCTTCGCTAACTTTAAAAGGAAATGGAAAAGCGACGAGTTGAAAATTACTTTCCTGATCCACTGAAGGCAATATGAAATTAAAGATTTGCCTCGTTTCAGGTGCAACTTTAGTATAAACGACTTTTCTATTGTTAAATATTTCAACTTGTTTCCAATCTTTAAAAGCCACGATTGCGTAAGTCATTTCATCATTCGTTTCATTACCGTTTGATAGGGTTAATTGCTTGCCTTCCTTTTCAAAGAAGACAGTTTGTAAGTTCTCTTCACGGTTCGTAACAAATAATGGTTCGTAAAGACCATCTTTTAAAATAGCATCTGGATCTATATGGGAGAGTTTTATTTTTTCGCTTTCTTTCTGAGGAGGATGCATTGAGTATCGCATACTTAGAATATCTTCTAAAATGGCTGCTTTATTTAAGTTATTATCTTTTAATTTGTATTCAGGTTTTTTAATTATTAAAAAGGTTAATTCACTTGCATTAGGAGAAGTGTGTAAAGAGATTTTCGTAGTCATTGAACTGTTTGGTTTCATATCAAAAAAATAGTGTGATATTTCATTAGTAGTATCTTCTATTTTAAAAGGTTTTTGTTCGTAATCTTCTAGAACAATTAATCCATATTTTCGGTTTTCGTTAATAGTATGTACGAATGATAATGATACATTAATTTTATTATCCTCACTAGTAATTGTACTACCGTTGTTAATATGTTGGCCTTGATTATCCTTCAATCCGTAAGAAATAGTATTGGTTTGTTGCCCTCTCTTATTTTCTTTAGAAGGTGGATGAGGTTGTATGATTGAAGTATTGAACAAAATATAAATTGTAAGTAATGAAATGAGTAAAACACCGATAATAATATATATTTGTTTCATAAATAGCACCTCAATATATGTAAAGTATTAGAGAAAAAAGATATGCAAGATGCATATCTTTTTTCTCTTTCTTACCAGAAGGCTTTTGTTTCATGATTCACATCATTATAACCACTTAATTTATAGGTATGATTACCGATAGCGTAATCATCTCCATAATAAACGCTTGTGTTGGTCGCTGTAGCACTGACAAAGGATGATTTTTTTGCACTATTACTTTTCGTATTTACTAATGAGCCATCGCCATTGAAAGTTCTTGCTTTTGCATAAACATAGTCTTCGGTCGTAGTTGATTTCGATTTAGCAACTGCATATGGGTTACCAAAAAAGGGAGTATATACGCTAATGTTAGAGTCATTCTTAGGTGCAGCTGCAACAGTCAAACTAGGAACACTAGATGTTTTTGTTGATTGAATTGTATCAAAGTCAACTAAAACGGGCTGCTTGTCTACAGTATCGACCTCTGAAGCACTTGCGTTATTAGTAAAACCAAAACCTAAAACCGCTAACCCTAAAGTTGTCACCGATAAAGATTTTTTCATATTCACTAATTTTCCCACCTTTTTAAATTTTTGAGTTCGAACTCAATTCATACAATATATGAAAATTTCGAAACTCTCAATGGTTTATCCCATACTTAACTTTTCTTTTACTTTCGATTCAACATGTCTTCATTTGCAAAAAAGCGAATATATCTTCTAATGCTTAGCCAGCAAGGGATACAGGTTTAATTTTATGAAATTCATGTAAATTTAAATCTATTCATGTCAGAATCTCTGTTATTTTTAAGTTCATATGGGAAACTTATTAAAAAAAGGATGGTGACAAAAATGACAATCGATCGAATTTGTACAATTGGACCCGCAAGTAATAATAAAGAAACATTAGCACAGTTAATAAAGAATGGTATGAAAATTGTTCGACTGAATTTATCGCATGGCACGCATGAAAGTCATAAAGACATCATTCGTTTAGTGAAATCATTAGATGACTCTATTAAATTTTTGGGTGATGTACAAGGTCCTAAAATAAGATTAGGTGAAGTGAAGGGAGAGCAAATTACACTTCAGGCAGGAGATTCTTTTATTTTACATACACAACCAGTTACAGGGAGTAATACAGAAGCAAGCGTTGATTATGAAGGAATTGCGAATGATGTGAAAGTAGGCAGTAGAATTTTAATTAATGATGGAGAAGTTGAATTAATTGTTGAAAAGATAAGAACGGATAAAATAGAAACGAAGGTAAAAACAGGTGGCAATATCTCATCTCATAAAGGAGTTAATTTACCAGATGCGGCTGTTCGTTTACCAGCTATTACAGAGAAAGATAAAAAAGATATTCAGTTTCTTTTAGAAGAGAATGTTGATTTTATCGCGTGTTCTTTCGTAAGAAAACCTAGTCATATAAAAGAAATACGAGATTTTATACAACAGTATAAAGAAACGTCACCTAATGTAATTGCAAAAATAGAAACGATGGAAGCAATCGAGAATTTTCAAGATATATGTAAAGAAGCAGATGGAATTATGATTGCAAGGGGCGATTTAGGAGTAGAGTTACCGTATCAATGCATTCCGCTTTTACAGAAAATGATGATTCAGGAATGTAATCGAACGAATACATATGTCATTACAGCAACACAAATGCTTCAATCTATGGTAGATCATTCTATTCCAACAAGAGCAGAGGTGACTGATGTGTTTCAAGCTGTACTGGACGGGACGAATGCAGTTATGCTTTCAGCTGAAAGTGCATCAGGAGAACATCCAATCGAAAGTGTGAGAACATTACGTCTCGTTTCAGAATTTGCAGAGCATGTTAAAAAAGATGGACCTTTTGCGATGAAAGATGTACTGGAGTTACTGCATAAATCACTGAATGAGTGATGAATAAAAAAAGAGGGTGGATATGCATCCCCCCTCGTGTTTACTCTTGTTCTTGTTCATCTAAAATCTTATCAAAAGCAGCAGATACTTTATCAAACTCTTCATCATTTTCAATGTATGAAAACTCATTATCTTCTTCTACTTTTAAAAAGAAAATATCAATGTCTTCCTCAGTTTCTGTTTGGATATCTTCAACAAAGGCAACTGCAATATATTCTGCACCTTCGACATCCATTGCTCCAAGTACTTCTACTTCCTGATCCTCATTATTCTCATCGCTAAGTGTAAACACTTCGCCAACTTCAATATCAGACATATTCATTCTCCTCCTGTTCGACTCTAAAAATAGAGCACTCAAACTGTATACATACTAACATATCTTTCCATGAAAAACCAAATTCATACGTAAGAAAACAATTGATTCTTCTTTAGTATGAGTATACAGCTATTAGGAGCATTATTTGTCTGTGCTATATTACTTAATCCATTCAACAATTGTATCCATAGTCTGTCTTGTTTTATCACGCTTTGGCTCTTCTTTACGGTAACCAAAGGCAACCATAACTGATACTTCAAGATTAGCGCCTTGTATAATGCCTTCTTGACGAAGTAAAGAATCTACTTCCTCTTTATCAAATCCTTCTATTGGACAAGAATCAATACCGATTTGAGCTGCACTCGTCATCATATTACCTAAAGCAATATAAGTTTGTTTAGATGCCCAATCAAATACAGCACGATCGGATTGTAATAAGTTAAAATCTGTTTCCTGGAACTTTTTGAAGAATTCATATCTGATTTTTTGAGTGTCTTCAGGCAATCCAATAATATCGTTCATCATATATTTAATATACTCTGCATCATAATGCATATCTTTAATGTTTCTTGAAAGAACAATAACAAAATGACTAGCTGTTGCAAGTTGCCCACCAGCGCCCCATGAATACGGTTGTAGTTTTTCTCTTAATTCTTTATTTTGTACGACAATAAATTTCCAAGGTTCATATCCAAAAGAAGAAGGAGATAATCTGCCTGTTTCTAAAATGAATTTAAAATCCTCTTCTGAAATTTTGTGCATAGGATTGAACTCTTTACATGCATGTCTGAAATGAAAAGCCTCCATAATTTTTTCTTTTGTAATTTCTTTTGTATTTGTCATAAAAGTTCCTCTTTTCATGAATTTATTTTTGTAAGTAAAGTATATTTTTAAAGTAACATAGATACAAGTACGCACATTTATGTGGTATAGTATCAAAAAAGATACTAATGTTAAGGGAAGGGAGTTATTATGGATTGTCCAAACGAAAATAATATAAATTACCCATTTTTAAATAAATATTCTTGTCCAGTTGAAGCTATGGTTGAGGTGATTGGAGGGAAATGGAAAGGGGTAATTTTGTATCATTTATTAGATGGTACAAAGCGGTTTAATGAATTAAAAAGATTAAAACCAAATATCACACAAAGAATGTTAACACTGCAGCTGAGAGAACTTGAAGCAGATGGCATCATACATCGCGAAGTATACCGTGAAGTGCCGCCAAAAGTAGAATATTCATTAACTGAGCTTGGTGAATCACTACGTCCAGTGATTCTATTAATGATGGAATGGGCAACTCATAATATGGAGAAGGTTTTGGAGAGTAGGAATACGAAAGATAATAATTAAGAGTTGAAATTGGTATAGATGAGATATGTGAAATAGTTGTAGAAATAAAAGGTGTTTCCATACGTGAAAACACCTTTTATTTCTATATTTTTACTTTTTAACTTCAACTGCTGAAGTTGGAAAGTTATTTAAGTTTGCAATTTGACCATACCAATCAGCATGTTTAAAAACAACACCTTTTCCATATCCTTCAGTTGAAGTACGTTCCCATAGTGTTGTTGAATAGCTAGCGGTAGGGGATGCTGTACGTACAGAAACAATTTGATTTTGCCAACTAGCAGACAAGTTTTTATAACCGCTACTTACAGAAAAATACTCGCTACCTTGATTTGTGCGTTTATAGAAGTCTGTACTACCAGGTCCGCTTCCTCCAACACCAAGGGGAGTGATTGAATTATTCAACCTTTGTTTATCTTTTTCAATAAAAGCCTCTAAACTTTCTTTGCTCGAAAATCCATAAGATAACCAGTCACCATTTTGATTTTGTTTCGGTAGAACTAACGTTATTTTTACGTCTTCATTTAATGGAGCACTCAATTTGTTAAACGAATCAACAGTCTTTTCATCTACAGTTACATATTCGAAAGAGGAAATCGTATAATCTTTTTCGGTACTAGCTGATACTAATCCCATTCCTCCAGTTAACGACGAAACAGTTAATAATGCACCTGCTACCAACTTTTTAAGCATGGATTCATCTCCTTAAAACTTAGATTTTTTACATAACTAAAATGTATGTTAATTCGAATGTATTATAAATATTTAGAAATTTATAAAAATTAAACAGAATATTCTTTTATTAGTCTTGAGTAAGGAAAGTAATTAAAAATGAAAAAAAGGTTTACTTAAAAAGTAAATCCTTTTTGCCGACCTATCTCAAAACTCTATGGATTAAAGTTTCATTTTATCCATCTATGAATCATACACTTCTTTTGCATTCATAGAAACAGCATCTAATAAAAGAAAAATGGCTGCTATAATATGTAGAAGGATTTCTATATAAGGAAAGAAGGCAACTAGAGTAACGATAATACCTATATAATGAGCGTACGTATTCATCCCTGCTTTTTTAGCTAATAAAATAGTAGTGATATGTAAAGCAATCAATAGTAGTAAAGGTAATCCATCTAGGTTAACAAGACTTGGAAATAAATAATAACAAGGAATTAATAAAAGATGATAGATTCCTGTGATCCATTTTAGTGCTTGTATGTAAGTTTTCAAAGTGAACCCTCCTAAAACAATCCATATCTGTATATTACCAAAAATAATAGGTGATTGGATATTAAATACTTGTGGTTTTTAGTTGAATATAATCTTTTTATGTTAACTAATTGTTTCTTGTTCTATAAAATAGAAAAACCACCCAAACGAGGGTGGTTCGTATTATAAATAACTACTTAAAGAAGAAAAGGAGACCTTCACCTCACTACCTTCCTTCATATTTCGCAGCATAACGGTTTCTGTACTAAGTTCGTCTTCACCAATGATAAGCACATAAGGGATATTCTCTTTATTGGCATAATTAAGGGCACGTTTTAATTTGCGTCCTGCTAGTTCAAGTTCAACTTTTAAGGAAGTGGTAGAACGTAATTGCTGGGCAATTTGTAAGCATTGTAATTCTGTCCCGAGTGGGATGATAAATAGATCCGCTGTAGATGAGATTGTTTCTTTCTGCGATAGTGCTGTATAAATAACGTCTAAACCGAATGAAATACCGACTGTTGGATAGTTCATATTATCACCACGGAATGCTCCGATAATGTTATCGTAACGGCCGCCACTACCTATGCTAGATGTAATTGAGCCATCTTTTAGGAAGATTTCATATACAGTCCCTGTATACATTGTGAGTCCTCTTGCTAAAAACGGATTGAATATCGTATTTTCATTTATTCCGAGAGCGATTAAATATTGCTGTAATTGTTGTAATTCGTTTACGCCATCGGCAACGAGTTGGTTATTGAAAGCTTCTTTAAAGTCAGCAATTGTAAGCTTTAGACAAGATAATACAGTATTACATATTGTATCAGCCATTTCTTCAGAAATTCCGCGCTCTAATACATCTTTTCGTACACCATCAATCCCAATCTTTTCGATTTTGTCTAATGATAAAATGACGTCACTCGTTAGTTCAGTAGGGATGTTAATGGACTCGAGAATACCGTTTAATAATTTTCGGTTATTATATTGAATCGTTACTTCTAAGTTTAACGTTCGGAATAGTTCAAACGCCATGCTCATAAGATCAGCTTCTGCCATGACGGATTCTACACCGACTATATCAACGTCGCATTGTATAAATTCACGGAATCTCCCTTGTTTAATTGGCCCATCTCGAAATACTTTCCCAATTTCATAACGTTTAAAAGGGAGGCGAATATTCGGATTCATCGCCACGACTTTTGCGAATGGAATGGTTAAATCGTATCGTAAGGCAAGGTCGCGTTTTCCTTGATCCTTTAGCGTATATATTTCTTTTAATATTTCATCGCCACCGCCGTACTTGTAAGACATAAGCTCATACATATTTAACGTTGGTGTCTCTAACGGTTTGCATCCGTATCGTTCAAACGTATCTTCACAAGCCCTTTTAATTTTATTTCGCAGCACTTGCTCCTCTGGTAAATAGTCTTTCGTGCCTTTTACATTTTTCATTTCCATTGTAATCACTCCTTTTTTAAATTAAAAAAAGCTATGCAGGTATAAAAATACCCACATAGCTTTATGAACGCTTCGTGGGTCAACAGGAAAAGCCCTGTACCCACGAAGAAAAATTTTTCTTCGGATACACGGCGTTACGTATGATGATGAAGTTGGAAAGAAGTATTAAAATTTCGCATTACAAATCTCTCCTTAACATAAGTTTTTCCAAATTATATCAGATGATTTTTGAATTATCAATATTTTTAGTTTTGAAATATACGTGAAGTTATGTAGGAGAAATGGAAAAGGGTGTATAATAAAACTTAATAATATGAAATAACCTTTTAAGGAGAACGTTATGAAAAAAGATAAAACAAATGCGATGCGAATATTAGATAAAGAAAAAATTGAATATTCGATGATGTCATATGATCCAGACGATGGGAAAATTGATGGCGTATCAGTAGCCGAGAAAATTGGACGAGAAGTGAGAGAAGTATATAAAACGTTAATCGCTCAAGGGAATAGTAAAAATTATCATGTGTTTATTATTCCGGTAGATGAGGAACTAAATTTAAAAGCTGCCGCAAAAGCAGTAAGTGAAAAGAAGATTGAAATGATTGCTGTGAAAGATATTACGAAAGTGTCAGGATATATTCGTGGTGGTTGTTCACCAGTCGGAATGAAGAAGTTATTTTCTACATGTATTGATGAAAGTGCTCAATCACTTGAAACGATGATAGTAAGTGGCGGGAAAATTGGTATACAAATTGAGCTTAAAGTAGATGACTTGGCGAAAGTGACGAGAGCGCAGTTTGGAGAGGTAACGAAGTAAATATACATAGGAAAAGAAGTTCTTGTTTTATTAAATTTAGATAAAGATTTATAGGATAATTAGTCCATTATGAGGACGGATTATCCTTTTTTCTTGCTACTGATCATGAGACGTTATGTTAACCAAGTGTGTATACAATATTCAACCGAAAACAAACAACATATCAACTCTATAAAATGGTAAAATAGGGAAAAGGTCATTCTGAATAATACCTTTAGAAACCACTATTTATCACATAGGGGTTTTCAAAAAAGTAAAGGGGGGGATAAATGAAATATATTAATGGATTGTACATAGCACTTATATTGATGATGTTCATTAATTTACTTAATTTCACAATTTTTGATAATAAATACTCAGGGATAACAATGTATCTTTCTTCCGTTATATTCATAATTGGGAGCGCATTTTTTGGAAGTGCAAAACGGCTTAAAATGAGTGAGAAAAAATAAACCTTTTAGGAGGTTATAATCATTAATGAAACAACAAGAACAAGTAATCTTTCGTGAGGTTCAGCGATCCCCAATTTGGGTATGGATACTCATATTAGGGATCTCCATGCTGATGTGGTATGGATTTATTCAACAAATTATTCTTGATATCCCGTTTGGAGATAAACCAGCTTCTAATGGTGTCTTAATTGTTATGTGGTTGTTGTTCGGGATTGCCTTTCCTGTATTAATGCTTGGAGTATTGAAACTGATCATTGAGGTCCGTGAAAAAGGTCTTTATGTCCGCTTTGTTCCTTTTCATTTTCAATATAAGCAGTACCTTTTCAAAGATATACACCATTATGAATGCATTACTTACAGTCCAATAAAACGATTTGGAGGATGGGGAATTCGTTTTAACCTTAAGAATGAAAAGGCCTATAACATGAATGGAAATAAAGGTATAGAGTTAAAGTTGCAATATAACACAGTAGTAATCGGCACTCAAAAATCAGATGAATTAAAAAAAGCACTGGACTCAGTACAAAAAGTATAATGAAAATTAAACTTTAACAAACGGGCACAATTCAACAATTTCTACTAGGTATACCTACTTTAAAAACAACTTAAATTTACTTCCAATATCGAAAATTATGTAAATAAGTTGTTCACTGGATTCCCATAGAAAACTGTGATGAGATGAAATGTTTGATTTTGAAGCACTTCAAAATCTTAGCTAGATGGCTATGTATCGGTACCGACATTAAAAAGGCAGGAACATATCAAATATGTTCCTGCCTTTGATTTTAGACAGATGTTTCCTAACAGTTGATTTTGTAAATGAAAGTCGAATTTAAATCCATATTTTGTGTGAAATATAAAACATATAATAAAAGTATGAGGTGATACAGTGAGAGAGATTCATATTCATAAAATCATTGCGAATAAGAGAAAAGAAAAGGGAATTACGCAGGAAGAGTTAGCGGCGTATATCGGTATTACGAAGGCATCTGTTTCCAAATGGGAGACGGGGCAGAGTTATCCGGATATTACATTTTTACCACTATTAGCATCATACTTTAACATTAGTATAGATGAACTAATTAGTTATACACCACAAATGGAGCAGGAAGATATTAAAAATTTATATCATCGACTAGCCGAAGCTTTTAGTGAAGAACCGTTTGATGAAGTAATGATGGAGTGCAGGGGAATAATCAAAAAATATTATTCTTGTTTTCCATTATTAATTCAAATAGGAATACTTTTTATTAATCATCACATGTTAACAGAGGACACGGATAGAGGAATTGAAATTTTAGAAGAGGCAATGAATCTCTTTAGCAGAGTGCAGGAAGAAAGTGACGATGTTTCTCTTGTGAAAGAGGCGGCATCGTTTCAAGCAACTTGCTATCTTATACTCAATAGACCAAATGAAGTGCTTCAATTACTTGGCGAAACGATACGTCCTAACTTTCCAGAGGAAGATCTAATCGCACAGGCGTATCAAATGCTTGGAAATACTGAGAAGGCAAATGAAGTGATGCAAATTAGTATGTATCAACATTTAATACAACTCGTTGGGACAATACCGAATTATGTAGTAGTAAATGCTTCAAGCGCTGAAAAAGTAGAGGTAATTTTAAATAGAGCTTTTATGTTAATAGATATATATGAATTAGAAACGTTACATCCCAATATGACTTTAAAAGTATACTATGCTGCTGCACAAGTATATTGCATGCAAGGGGATTTTGAAGGTTCATTAGAAATGCTACGGAAATATGCAGCGGTTTGTACGAATAGCTTCACAGTAAATAGCCTGCATTTACACGGCGATTCCTATTTTGATGCGATTGATGGATGGTTTGCAGAATTTCCACTTGGTGCTAAAACAGTTAGAAATGAAGAGATTATAAAGCGAAGCATGCTACAAAGCATTGCAGAGAACCCGGTTTTCGTTCCGATGAAAGATGTAAGAGAGTACAAAAATATAATAGCGAGTTTGAAATTCAAATTAGATATAACGGAATAGAAGGAGGATTAATATAATGATCTTTGATGAATATGAAGTAGCGGTAAAAAGTGAATTAACTTTGCAAGGTACGATTACAAAGCCAAAAGCTGGTGGGAAGTATGCTGCTGTTGTAATTATCGCTGGATCTGGAGAAGTTGATCGTGATGGAACGATAGTACCGCTAAAGCTTGAGTCGAACATATATAAAGATTTAGCACATGTAATGGCGCAACTTGGAGTAGTGACGCTCCGTTTCGATAAGCGCGGAGTAGGAAAGAGTAACGGAGAAATTCTGAAGACTGGAATGTGGGATTTAGTTAGTGATATAGAGGCCATGATAACGTATTTAAAAGAACAACCATTTGTTGATCCAGAAAATATCATTTTAGCTGGTCATAGTGAAGGGTGTATGTTAGCCACTGTAGTAAACGCAAGAACACCAGTTAATGGACTCATACTTATTACAGGAGCTGCAGAATCATTAGAAGAAGCTACAAAAAGACAAAGAGAAATTGCTTATAAAGAACTAAAAGAGCAGAAAGGAATAAAAGGAAAACTAATGCGTCTTCTTAATGTAGAGAAACGCGGAGAAAAACAGATGGAAAAAATAAAAGAGAAAATGATGAACACAGAAAAAGATACGATTAAAGTTGGTTTTAAACCGATGAATGCAAAGTGGTTTAGAGAGCATTTTCAGCATGACATCTATAAAGACTTACAACAAGTAACATGTCCAGTACTAGCTATTGCTGGTGATAAAGATATTCAGGCTGACCCTGAAAGAGCGAAGCGGATCGGTGAGTATGTGAAGGGTGATTCTGAAGTACGTGTAGTAAAAAATATGGATCATAGTTTAAAAAGTTTTGAAGGTGAATTTAAAGCATTAGAGTTTAAAAAGAATTATGAAGAAGGGGCAGGAAAGCCACTTCATCCAGAGTTGGAAGAAATAATTGTGAATTGGATGGATGCGCATTTTATCTCGCAACATGCGGGTAGAAAGATTTCCGGTTCAATATTAGGCGAAAGTGAGGAAGTCGGAAGGGAGAGTAATTGTCTGTAAAAAAAAACGGCTGTTGTAGGTTGATTTAGTTTAGTATATGAATTTATTTTTTTGCGAATTCATTCATTATAAAATGTTCGTTTTTATTAATTAACGCGATAAAAACGAACATTTTTTTATTTTAAATAAATTGGATAATTAAACTATAACATCAATGTGTATCGTTGAATATCATAATAATATAATGGAGGTGGTGTTATATGGCTCTTACTACAGGACCAATTGAAAACGTAGGAAATCAACCTGCTAATGCAAATAGAGTTAGGGTAAAAATCCTTAACCGTACTGCGGGCCCGCTTACTGGAGTAGCTAGAGTTTTTAGACTTGACGGTTCATTAGTATTAATTGAACAGGTAAACTTCAATGTAAATTCTAATGCTTCTACTTTTGCAACTCTAAGTTTAGTTCATCCTGCTCTTGGACAAGCATTTGAATATGAAGTTCAAATTGTTCCTAATCAACCTGGTGGACTATATAGTGTTTATGGACTAACAGCTGACAGTGTTATCATTACTGCACAACGTATTGTGAACTCAGAATTGACACAGTTTCTTTAATTAAAATAGATTGGTGCCTACATGGTATCCAATCTATTTTTGTACGTATTATTCAGAGAAAGAAAGGTTTTACACAAAAATAAAGACAGTTATGGAAAAAGGAAAAGTCGAGCTATCATCTTGATTTTTATCCCGCTATTTGCCGGGCAGTAAGACCACCACCTCAAAATTCAGCGGAAGCAAAGAAGTTAGGTGAGGGAGGAACGAAATCCCACTGATTAAAGTTTCACTTTATCTGTTTTGTGGCACGGTTTTCTTTGAATGCTTTTTATTCAAACTGTTTTTTTTTAAGTATTTATCAAATATGCATTATTGCATAAATAAATTTAAATTTATAAGTTAATATTAAACTACTTTTTAATTGTAAAGAATATTTTAATAATCTTTACGGGAGAAGGATATTTCTTGTGAAAAGTAAAATTGTTTGGAAAGTAGATAAACAAAAAGTTTGGAAATGATATAAACTCAATAGAGTTTTGTATTAAATAAAAAGAAAAGGGTGGGTATGGGTTTCTAAAAGTTTTGGGGGGAGAAAGCATTTTTTAGTTAGTAGCTTCAAATTATATTTTAAAGGGGAATGGGTATATGAAGTTTCGAAATACAAATATTGCTATGATTACGCTATCTTCATTTTTTATTTTAGGTTCTGCATCTCTATCATTCACAGATACTATACACGGTGAAGTAGCTCCTGCATCAGCACAAGAGATTATTGTAAAAAGTTATGACGATACATATTATAATAACGCAATAGGAAAAACGGGCTTAGAATTAAAGAAGGAACTGCATAATATTATTGATAATCATACAAAGTTATCATACAGTGCGGTTTGGGAAGCACTAAGAGATACTGATGAAGATCCAAATAATAAAAATAATGTGATACTCTTATATACTGGTCGTTCGCAAGGGAAGCTTACGAATGGATCAGGAGTAAATAACTGGAACCGTGAGCATGTTTGGGCAAAATCTCACGGTGACTTTGGAACGACTGCAGGACCTGGAACAGATCTACATCATTTAAGAGCGACGGATGTATCTGTAAATAGTTCACGTGGAAATTTAGATTTTGATAATGGTGGTGTGAATCATTCTGAAGCGACAGAATGTAAATATGATAGTGATTCTTGGGAACCTCGTGATAGTGTAAAAGGAGATATTGCTAGAATGCTGTTTTATATGGCTGTTCGTTATGAGGGGGACAACGGCGAAATAGATTTAGAACTAAATGAAAAAGTGAATAACAATAAAGATCCATACATGGGGAAACTATCGGTTTTATTAAAATGGAATGAACAAGACCCGGTCGATGATTTAGAGCGAAAGCGTAATGAAGTGATTTTTACAAAATATCAACATAACCGCAATCCTTTTATTGATCATCCTGAATGGGTAAATAAAATTTGGAACTAAGATTTTTAAAGGTATTATATTTTGATAGAAGGGATTGATCATTATGATCAATCCCTTCTTATATTTTTACTAGAATAAATGATTTTTATAGGATTGAAGAGGAGAATAGGATAGATATTTTATCAAGTTAATTATATATGGGTATTTTAGTACGGTCCCCACTCAATATTCACCCCAACAATAAGAAAAACAAGTCCAATGATAAACCAAATGAGTGCAAGTGGAGCCATGAAACGAATCCATTTTCCATAAGAAATCCCGCTCGCTGCGAGAACGCCCATTAAAACACCAGAAGTTGGATTTAAGCAGTTTACTACACCTTCCCCAAGCATAACAGCCTGTACTGTAACTTGGCGTGTAATATGCATGAAATCAGCTAATGGAGCTAATATCGGAATAAAAATAACCGATTCTCCTGTCCCGGATGAAATAAGGAAATGTAATGCGGCACTACTTACGTACATACCGATAACGCCAAATACAGGGCTTTGTCCTTCAAGAGCTTGTGCGAGTTGGTTAACGATTGTATCAAGTAATTTGCCTTGTTCTAAAATGACTGAAATACAACGAGCCATTCCAACGATTAGAGCACCGTAGATAAGATTTTGGCAGCCAGTTAGAAAAGTAGATGCGATATCGTTTGCTTTCATACCACCTATTATTCCGGCTGTAATTGCTATGAAAATAAAAGTAGCGGTCATTTCTGCGTCCGTCCAATGTAGACGAAAAGCGCCTATTAAAAATACAATTAACGATAAAGCTGAAACGAGTAAAATTAATTTATGACGTATCGTCCAAGGAACTTCTTTTTTCTCCGCTTCTTTTTCGCTTGAAAGAGCGTTACTTGGAAACCAGTTGTCGCCAAGAATGCTTCCTTTATTCGATTTTTTCAAGCACTTTACATACCAATTAATATAAAGGATAGTGGCAAGTAAAAAAGATATATAGATTGCGGTGCGTAAACCAATCCCGGAAAACATCGGAAGTTCTGCGATCTTTTGTGAAATGCCTAAAGGTGAGGGGGATAAAATAGTAGCATTAAAACCAGCATAAGTGCCTAAATAAATAATTGCTACACCGACGATAGCGTCCCATTTTAACGTGCGTGCAACGATGATACCGATGGGGATAAAACCGATAACTGAGTTAACGATAATACCAGTCGTTCCAAGAATAGAAAAGAGCGCAGCAACTATACAAATGAAAAGTAATTGCTGATTCCGAAATTTGTTAATAACATGATAGATTAAACCGTCAAGAGCACCTGTTTTTTCAAGAATTGCAATAGCTCCACCTGTAAATAAAATTAGAAAGATAATAGGAGCAGCAAGTGTCATTCCTTTTTCAATAGCGGTAAAAAAAGAAACAAATCCTACGGGTGATTGCGGAACAGAATGGTAGCTACCTGGTATTGTCGTTGTAACGGTCCCGTTTGTAACCCTTTTAAATTCTCCAGCAGGAACGAAGTACGTAGCAATGGCGCAAAGTAAGGCAATAAAAAATAGTAGTACGTACGCATCAGGCATTTTAAACTTTTGTTTACTAGGTTGTTTTTTTGCCTCAGTTTGTATTTGCATAAAATCCCTCCTTCTTCACTTTGTTAATTTTTAATATTCTGAATTTAATCTGTGAAATAGATTATAATAAAGGTAGCTTCTTAAGGCAATAGTTTTTGTATCCTTTTCCCGCACATACAAATTATTGCAATATTAGACAGGGAAACGATAATAAGCCAAGAATATGTTATGTAGAAAGAAAAAGGAAAAGAGGGAACAAGATGTGGAAAACTACTGATTTATGTGATGAATTTGAAAAGGAATTACAAATATGTCGACAGTCTTTTCGGTCTTTTGGGAAGAAAGAACAATTCTACGGAAAAATTGCAACTGTAAAAGTGAAAGATGATAATGTACTAGTGAAGGAAGGATTGCAAACATTACCAGAAGGAACAGTATTAGTTGTTGATGGCGGAGCGTCTACGAATTGTGCGTTACTCGGTGATAATTTGGCAGCTATTGCGGAAGAAAGAAAGCTAGCAGGAATTATTGTGAATGGGTATGTTCGTGATTCTAGTGAACTAAAGAATATTAATATTGGTATTTTAGCATTAGGAACGATGCCAAATAGAAGTGTGAAAGAAGGAAAAGGAGAACGAAATATTTCATTGCACTTTGGACAAGTAGAATGGAATCCAAATGAATATGTCTATGCGGATGAAGATGGCGTCATTATTAGTGAAAAGAGTTTACATAGTTAAGAGTTAATAAGTTATTATTCTTAGAAAATAAATCCGATAAAGCATGGACAAAATTCTTTGTCAATAGTAAAATAATACAGAAATTTAAAATTTACAGAATGTATAGGTTTATCGTTTTACGATAACTTAAATGGAAGTAAGTTGTGCCAAGAAAAGTGAATGTTATCACAATGATACGTTCATAAACAAAATTATTTTTCCTATACAAATATAGCCGCGAATAATGCGGGTAGGAGGTGTTGTACATTTTTGTTCGACACTTACAAAAAGAGAGTGTCAATCGCACGCCCTTGAAGGGCCTTTTTTTGTGTAAATGGTAGTAAGGGAGGAAATTTTGGGATGGCGATGTTGAAAAAATGGCTGCTTACGTCTTTAATGGCAGTGACACTTGTATTTGTTTCTTTTGCGAATACAGTACATATTACGTTTGCTGAAGGAAATACAGCAAAACTTGCAATTATTGGGGAATCACAAAAAGGCATTATGTTATGTCCGAAAGAAGAGCAAATTAAAGATGGGGAAACAGCTTTAAGTTTGCTGCAAAAGGTCATGGGGGACAAAGTAGAATCTGAAACGATGTCGTTTGGAACATATGTAAAAGGCATCGATGGTTTAATGGCCGGAGCTACAAGTGGTTGGACATACGATGTAAATGATACATCTGCACAAGTTGGGGCAGATAGTTATAAATTAGAGTCTGGAGATGTTGTTGTCTTTCGCTTTGTTTCAGACTGGAGCAATATGAGCCAGGAAACATTGAAAGAAACGTTAGATAAGTTCGGAACGTGTAAAACAGAAGAACCTAACGGTGGCAAAACAGAAGAACCAAAACCAGAAGGTCAAGACGGTAAAACACCAGATGGGAAAAATCAAGGTGACCAAGACGGTAAAACACCAGATGGGAAAAATCAAGGTGACCAAGACGGTAAAACACCAGATGGGAAAAACCAAGGTGATCAAGACGGTGAAAAACCAGATGGGAAAAACCAAGGTGATCAAGACAGTAAAACGCCAGATGAGAAAAACCAAGGTGATCAAGACGGTAAAACGCCAGATGGGAAAAAACCAGAACAACCACAGCAAGAGAACATTCAAGTTCCAAGTGCACAATTAAATGAAGCCATTTCTAAAACATCAGACAAGATGTTACAAGATGGAATTGAAAGTGATTGGGTAGCTGTAGCGCTTTCTCGTTCTGGAAAGAATGTGCCAATTGAGGCAAAATTAAATTATGTTAAGTCAGTAACTGAAAAAGTAGAAAAGCGCATTAATCGCTTTTCAGCGACAGATTTAGCTAGAACAATTATTATGATGAATGCAATGAGTGCAGACCCTAAAAATGTAGGTGGACATAATTTAGTTCAAAAATTGTATGAGTCAGATAAAGTGAATTCTGTTACAGGTTATGCATTTGCTTTACTTGCATTTGATACGAAGAAGTATGAGATTCCAGTTGAATCAAAATGGAACAGAGTCGCTCTAGTGGAAGCACTGTTAAATAATCAGCATACAGACGGTGGATGGACTTATAATAGTTCAGGTAGTAAAGATAGTGCTAGTAGCGTTGATGTAACAGGTATGGTTTTATCAGCATTAGCTCCTTATCAAGAGCGATCAGATGTGAAACCAGCTATACAAAAAGCTGTTGCGTATTTATATAACGAACAGCTGCAAAATGGCGGTTTTTCAGCTGATGGACAAGAAAATTCAAATAGTACTGCGCAAGCAATTATTGGATTATCACTTGTTAAAGATGTAGATCAAAATCTTCTTCATAAGGCAATGCAAAACCTATTATCATATCAACTTTCAAATGGTGAATTTAAATGGTTACCAAGTGATCAAAATGGTAACGGAATGGCTACAGAACAGGCTCTTTTAGCATTACTTCAATTTAAGGAAATGGGAAAATCTATTTATGATTGGTCTAATGTAGACGCTGGTGATGTAATTAAGCCAAAACCGATTGAAGAGCCAGAAAAGGTCGTTGAACCAGAAAATAATGTAGTAGAAAAAGAAGTTACTGAAGAACCGAAAGAACAAAACCAAGTACAACAAGAAACAAAAGATGAAAATCTAAAAGTAGTTGTAGATAACGAACCGGTTAAGAATAAAAAAATCGGAAACGGTAACAGTCTACCAAAAACAGGAGCATCTTCTCATAGTGCAGCAACAGAAGTAGGTATGGGTGTATTATGTATTGCTTCTGCATATGTATTATGGAGACGTAAAGCAGCTTAACAAAAAATTAGGAGCAATTATTTGCTCCTAATTTTCGTATGAAAGGTGAGAGATAGGATGAGTAAGGTGAAATGGTTCATTTCTTTACTGCTTTCGCTTGGGCTACTTGCCGGATGTGAAGAGGCAGCTGTAAAGCCTGAGAAGAAGGTAGAACCGAAGCAAGAAGAGGTAGCGAAACAAGAAGAACAAAAAGATGAAGCGAAGCCGGAAGAAAAAACAGAAGAAAAGCAAGCTGAATCAGAGCAAAAGCAGCAAGAAGAGCAGAAAGAGAAACAAGAACAAAAAGTAGAAGAGAAGCCGAAAGAGGAAAAGCCGCAGGCACAACCAGAGGTAAAGAAAGAAGAGAAACAACAGGAACAACCGAAAGAACAGCCGGCTGTAAATAAGCAACCAGAGCAGCAACAAGCACAAGAAGAGAAACAACAACCGAAAGCACCAGAAGTAAAAGAAGAAGCAAAGGTTGTGAATCAGCCGAAAGAAACACCGAAGCAGGAGCAAAAGAAAAAGTCAGAAGAGAACAATAGTGTACCAGCTCCACCAACACCGGTACCACCATCAAACCCAGTGCCACCACCAGTACCACCAGTACCTAAAGCAAAACAAGTAACAATCTCGGTAAAAGGAAATAACGGATATATAATGGGTGCGAAAAAGATGGATGTACAAGATGGCGATACTGTGTATAAAGTATTACAACGTACAGGATTAGATGTTGATGCAAGCGGATCTAGAGATAGTATTTATGTAAAAGGTATTAATGATTTATATGAAAAAGATATTGCGGATACTAGTGGATGGAAATATCGTGTGAACGGTGCTTTTCCAAACCATAGTGCTGGTGTAGCTACGGTAAAACCAGGAGATACAATTGAGTGGGTATACGTATTACAATAAGAAAGGCATTCGGTAAAGGGCTATGAAAATAAGTTTTTCTTCTTTACATCCTTTTGTGAATTTTTTCTATTATATCGGGGTGATGATACTATGTATGATGTGTCTTCATCCTCTTTTTTTAATTGGAGCAATAGTATTAATTATTATGTTAAATGTGATGCAAGGAAATAGCGAAAAGATAAGAAAGATGCTACCGAGCACAATTGTTTTCTTTTTTATGGTAATTTTATTTAATTCGTTATTAACGCATAGAGGTCGAACTACGTTGTTTTGGTTAGGTGATAGCCGTATTAAGCTTGAGGCGATTATGTTTGGAATAGTAATGGGGTTATTACTAGTTGCAGTTATGTTTACGTTTGCGTCATACAATGATATTATTTCCAGTCATAAATTTTTATATTTGTTTTCAAGAATTTCACCGAAAGTTGCATTGTTAACGATGATTACAGTGAGATTTGTTCCTTTGTTTATAAGGCGATTAAAGAAAATCACACTCGTTCAAAAGACGAAAGGTGTGCAGGTAGATTCAGGTTCGATAATTGAACGCGTCAAAAATGGTATGCAATTGCTGCAAGTATTATTAATTTGTTCATTGGAAGATGCACTGCAAACGGCAGATTCTATGCAAGCTCGTGGATTTGGTGTAACGAAACGTACGACATATATTCGCTATAGAATGGAAAAACGAGATTGGTATACGCTCAGTTATTTAAGTATTCTATTTATAATTGCTATCATATGTAGTACGTATGGCGGAGGAAAGTTAATCATTTATCCGAAAGTCGAATCTATTTTATTTCAGCAATACGATGGGATGATGTTTATCGTATTTACGATGTTTATTAGTTTACCAATTATAATGGAAGGAAGGGAATGGTTATGGTGGCGCATGCAGAAATAAACAATTTATCATTTGTATATACTGATGAAAACGAAAAAGCGTTACAGCATATTTCTCTTTCTGTTCAAAAAGGAGAGTTTATTGCACTTGCCGGCGGATCAGGATCCGGGAAGACGACTTTATTAAAACATTTTAAAAAAGAATTACTTCCAATTGGTAAGCGTACTGGGGATACATATTATGATGGTACTTTATTAGAAAATGTACCTGATTTGTTATCTGCTCAAGAAATTGGTATGGTATTTCAAAATCCAGAAAATCAACTCGTAATGGATACAGTTATTCAAGAATTAGCATTTTCTTTAGAAAATATTGGGTTACCATCACATATTATTCAAAAACGAATAGCAGAGCTTATTAGCTTTTTAGGATTTCAAGATTTATTGCATCAATCTGTTCACACGTTATCTGGTGGGCAAAAGCAACTTGTTAATTTAGCTGCGGTATTAGTTATGCAGCCAAAGTTATTATTATTAGATGAACCGACAGCACAATTAGATCCAATTGCTGCAAAAGAGTTTTTAGGATTATTAAAACGGATTAATGAAGAACTTGGAATTACGATTATTTTAAGTGAACATCGTTTAGATGAAGTTATCCCGCTTGCAACACGCGTTGTTTGTATGGATAATGGCTGTATTATGTATGATGGTAGTCCTAAAACTGTTATTACGAATATGTGGGGAGTAGAAACATTCCGTCCATTTATTCCGCAAATTCCAAGGCTATTTTTAGAGTGGAATGTGAGAGATATTCCGTTTACGGTGCGAGAGGCGCAAATGAAAATGAATAATTTTTCAGCGATATCATATGTAAATGAGCCAATAGCACAAAGTGAAAAGCAAGAGGTAATTTTAAGCGCAGAGCATATTTCATTCCAGTACGAAAAAAATAGTCCGCTTATTTTACGTGATTTATCAGTTTCGATTGAAAAAGGAAAATGGGTAGCGCTCGTTGGGAAGAACGGTACAGGTAAGTCTACACTGTTAACAATTTTAGCAGGATTACAAAAAGCGAGAAGAGGGAAAGTAAAGTGGAACGGGAAAGTGATACATAAAATTGATTCGAAAGAACGGTTTAAAAGTATTGGGTATGTATCGCAGTATCCATATTATCATTTTACATTTGATACAGTGTGGGATGAGGTGTATGAACGTGCACGTGAATTATATGGAGAACAAGGAAAAGAAATAGCAGAAGATACGCTAAAACAGTTTTGGTTGTATTCGCTTAAAGAACGCCATCCGCATGATTGTAGCGGAGGAGAGCAACAACTTCTTGCATTATGTACAACGTTATTATCAAAGCCAACGTTATTATTACTTGATGAACCGACAAAGGGATTAGATCCATGGAAGAAAGAAAGAGTAGGAGAACTATTTAGGAAGCTGCAAAAAGAAGGAACAACAATTGTAATGGCAACGCATGACATTGAGTTCGCTGCGAAATACGTTGATCAATGTATGATGTTATTTGATGGGACAGTCATTATGAATGATGCACCGAAAGAATTTTTTAGCGGCAACTTCTTTTATACAACATCTATCAATCGATTCATTCGAAAAGAATTGCCATATGCATTAACGTGGGAGGATGTGTACGAAGCGTGTCCAAACGATATGTTGCATTCATAATATGTATTTTTGCAGTAATAATAGGCACATTACTCTTTACTACACTTATTATGGACGGTTATTACATGTTAAGTAGTTTGTTTTTATTAGTTGTTATTATGTTACCTTTCTATATCCGTTTTGAAAGAAAGGCGTTTGTTTCACGTGAAATTGTTCTCGTTGCTGTATTAGCAGCAATTGCAGCAGTTAGCCGCGTACCATTTTCTATTTTACCGAGTGTACAACCAACTTCTTTTGTTATTATCGTTTCTGCAATTGTGTTTGGAAGTGAAGCGGGTTTTATGATCGGTGCAACAGCAGCGATTGTGTCTAACATCTTTTTAGGGCAAGGTCCGTGGACGCCGTGGCAAATGTTTTCATGGGGTATGATTGGTTTTATAGCTGGATTATTGCGTAATACATTTTTAATGAAAAAGCTATGGGGAAGACTCCTGTACGGATTGTTTGTTGGATTTTTATTTGGCTGGATTATGAATTTCTGGGGACTTCTCGGTTTTATACGAGAGGCAACGTGGGAAACAGTCATTTCGTATTACATCGCAAGTTTTTATTTCGATTTGAGCCATGCAATTTCGAATGTTGTCTTCTTACTATTATTTAGTACTTCTTGGATTACGATTCTCACAAGATTTAAAAAGAAATACGGTATATTAGATAAGCATAACATAGCATAGAAAAGCATACTCATATAAGGTAGGGTCGCGACTTACATATTCGTTTGCCTCTTTCATGCTTCTTACATATTGTAAGGAGCATTTTTTATTGTCAAAAAATAGTCCAATATATATCCGTTACTATATAAAATTATTCGTATAATAATAGGTGAGAACTATTTTCAAAAGGGAGGTGTATAGTTAATGAAGTTAGTTATTCCGAAGCAACATGGTGCATGGGCGATGCTTGCTATACCATTTCTATTAAGTGTCATACTTGGAAAACCTACTATATATCACATTCCATTGTTTATAGCTTGGTTCTTTATCTATTTAGCTACGTATCCATTCCTTATGCACATAAAACAAAAACGAAAAAAAGAGTATTTACATGCTTCAATTGTATATTTTATTATTGCGTTCGTATTTGGGATGATTTCTCTATTATATGAATGGCGCATTCTTTTATTCGTAATAGTCATGATTCCACTATTTATAGTAAATATGCATTATGCTCGTCAAAAAAATGAAAGGGCACTATTAAATGATATTTGTGCGATCATTGTGTTTTGTGTTGGTGGGTTAATTAGTTATTATTTTTCAATGAAACAAATCGATCATACAGCATTATTCATTGCACTTATTTCATTCTTATACTTTTTAGGTAGTACGTTTTATGTGAAAACGATGATACGTGAGAAAAATAATCCGAAGTATCGTTTTATATCTTGGGGTTATCATATTCTATTAACAATCATTGTATTTGCAATTAATCCGTGGTGCTCCCTTATTTTTATACCAAGTGTCATTCGAGCCATTATATTGTATGGCAAAAAAATTTCTATTATAAAAGTAGGGATTTTAGAAATTGTGAATTCTGTATATTTTTTAATCATAACGGCAATAATTATGAAGTATGCCATTTGAAAAAACTTCCCACCTTATGATGGGAAGTTTTTTCAATCTTGTTCTAAAATGTGAACGGTGTAATCGCAGCGTTGAATAGCTTGTTCGATCGCATAAAGGGATTGCTCAATACGAGCGCGATTAAAATCTTTTTCAACAGTCTGTAATGCTTCTTCTAAACAATGTTTTGCTTCTTGTAATGATTGAAAAGAATCTTGTACATATCCGCGAGCATTTTGATGCATTTCATAATCCTCCTTGCATATTCATATATGTATAGTATGAACAGTAAAGAAGAAAATATTATTTGTTATATTTGTTTGACAATTAAAATGAAATTACGTATAGTAAGAATTAAGTGAATATTTTCTTATCCAGAGAGGTGGAGGGACTGGCCCGATGAAACCCAGCAACCGCGATGCAGGTGCTAATTCCAGCAGAACATATTTGTTCTGGGAGATAAGACGAAGATATATACGTAACTTCTTCTTATCGGAGAGGTTTTTTTGTTGCAAAAAAACCGATTACGAAAATTTATATTAAGAAGAAAGGGGTTGCGCATTGCTGTGACACTCGAAAAATACGTAAAACTGCGTAGTACAGTTTATGAATATATGATAGAGCAAGATAAGCCAATATCATTGTTAGATATTCAAGAACATATCGTTTCGCATCATGAAGGAAAATTCACGAAAAAGATGTTACATCAATTTTATTTATCAAGACTATTAGATGAACTGAAACTGGATGGGAAAATTACATTAGCTGATGAATATCTCTATACTGAAAAAGGGGTATTTTATAAGGCGAGAAAAGGGAGCTAAGCTCTCTTTTTTTTAAAATAACGGAGTATGTAGAGTAAAAGACTGCTTAAGCAGCCTGATACAGGGAATGGTGTTGAGTGTGTAGTGTCAAAAATTGAATGTGCCTGAAAGAGGCAATTCGTATCGGCTGCAAATGAAAAGAGACACCTTCGCCGAATAGGTGTCAGTCGTTTTGCAAAATAGACTTGCTATTTAACAGTTCTTAGAATAACATGCAGGGGTTTGGAAGTCAAAAGGGAATTAAAGGAAGGGGTACAATTATGTACGCTTACTTATTAAAAGATATAACGAAATGGATCCCAAAGTACGTTGTAGATAAGGGATATGAATATTATGAAGATGGACATGTAGAAGATGTTGAAATACAAGATAACAAAGTGTTTGCTTTCGTTACTGGAAATGCAGGGAATTATGAAGTAGTTATTGATCTCGAAGATTTTTCAAAAAGTAGTTGCGAATGTCCGTATGAAAATTATTGTAAACATATGGCGGCAGTTGTTTATGATATTCAAGGTGCTGGTGAGAGTGCAGTTAAAGAGAAACTGAAAGATTTAGAAAAAGAAGAGTTACTTACTGTATTAAATCGACTGTTGCAAAGTTCGAAAAACATGCAAATTGTAGAGAAGATGTTAAAGAAGGGGAAACTTTAACTTATAGAGGGAGTTGTTATGTAGTGAACGTACTAATTGTATACGCTCATCCTAGTCCTTCAAGTTTTAATGCGGCGATTTTAAATCATGTGCAAAAAGGACTACAGGAAACAAATCATTCAGTTACCGTACTTGATTTATACAAAGAACAATTTGATCCAGTCCTCGTATTTAATGAAGAGAAGAAAAGACGTGATTTAGTAAATGAAGAAGAAACAGCTCGATACAGAACGTTAGTAGAAGAAGCAGATACAATTCTATTCATCTATCCAATATGGTGGTGGGGGATGCCAGCTATTTTAAAAGGTTTTATTGACCGTATTTTCGTAGCTGAATTTGCTTATAAATATGAAGGGGCTCTGCCGAAAGGATTATTGCAAGGGAAAAAAGCGTGGGTTATTAATACGTTAGACTCGCCTCTATGGTACGTCGCATTGTTATATCGATCAGCAGATTGGATTATGATGAAGAGAGGTGTTTTACGTTTTTGTGGCATTCGTGATATAAAACGGTCAGTGTTTCAATCTGTGAAAACGAGTAAAGTATCAAAGCGCGAAAAATGGTTATTACAAATAGAAGAAAAGGCTCGTACATTATGAATGAAGTCGATCGTATTATAAACTGTTGTCAGTATGATAACGAACTTTTTCGAAAGTATATTACGTGTTTACTTCAATTGAAAAAATGCAGCGATACATTTCAACAAATTCAAATAGAGTTAAGAAATGATTATTTAATAAGAGGAATTTGTGAAAGAGAAGTAGATGAGGTAGTAAGGGGAAGTAAAGAATATGAAACATATTTTCTTCCTAAAGCGTTACAGTGGAATTTTTTGAGGGAACATCCATACTTGATTGGAAAAATTTGCGAAGATTTTTTTGCATTTGAGTCATTACATCTTACGGAGTTAGAGTGGGAGAAGATTATAAATCGCGTGGGAAATAAGTCATTTATTATGTAAAAAAGCTAGTATAAAACTAGCTTTTCGTTTAAATAAATAAGAAGCATAGACTAATGATAAAACCTGCATATAGTAAGTTCACAACGCAAAATCCCATAATGTCACGAGCACCTAAACCAGCTATCGCTAATGCTGGTAATGCCCAGAAAGGTTGAATTAAATTCGTCCAAGCATCGCCCCACGCAATGGCCATTGCAGTTTTTGCAGCAGGTACACCAAGTTCAGCGCCAGCTGGAATCATAATTGGTGCTTGCACGGCCCATTGACCGCCACCAGATGGAACGAAAATATTAACGATACCAGCACTTAAAAAAGTAAAGAGCGGGAAAGTTGATTCGTTTGAAATGCTAATAAAGAAATTAGAAATAGCTCCTCCAAGTGAAAGTCCTTCACTATTTGCTCCAATCATCATGCCCATAATTCCTGCGTAAAACGGAAATTGAAGTAAAATGCCAGAGGCACTTTTCGTAGAGTCTGAAAAAGCGCGAATATACTGAATCGGAGTGCGGTGGAAAATAAGTCCAGCAATTAATAACATAAAAATCACGATATCGAGAGTAAGATTAAATCCTTTCGTATAAAAGTAATTGAAAATATAAATGAGACCTAACAATCCAACGCAAAGTGTAATAATGATGCTATTTTCCATTTTTTCAGCGAATGTATTTTTTTCTACTTCTTGAGCAGCAGCTTCTTCATGGAACACGCTAGGATCTACAGTTATCGTATGTTTTTCATCTGGATGCATCGCTTTATTAATGAGAGGCATCGTAACGAGAAAAATAATAACTGGAACGAGAGCGTATGGTGAGAATAACGTTTCTGTTATCGGAATTGCCTCTTTAATACTTCCAGCAGTCGTTTTAATTAACGTTTCACCGCCTGTTGCTAACGTAAGAGGGATAGAGGCAGAAAGACCGGCATGCCAAATGAGAAATCCAGAGTAAGAAGAGGCAATTGCTAGTCTATAATCTAATCCGTCCAGTTGCCTTGCCACTTCTTTTGCGTATAAAACAGATACAACAATTCCAAAGCCCCAGTTTATGTATGCACCAAGTAAACTTACAATGGAAATGGCAATAATACCTTGTCCATTCGTTTTCGGTAGTCTGGCAGCTTTCGTTAATCCTTTTTTAATAAGAGGAGCATTTGCTAAAGCAGATCCAGTCACGAGTACAAGTGCCATTTGCATAGAAAAGGCGAGGAGTCCCCAAATTCCATTACCCCAGTGATTAATCATTTCTACAGGTGTTTGGTGAGTCGCAAACATACCAAAGCAGATAACGAAAACAGTTAGTAAACATGATAAAATAAACGGTTCTGGCAAGAAGCGTTGCACTAAGGCGACGCAACCATTTGTAAAGGAACGAAACAAAATAGATCAACCTCCTTATGTATATGTATTACAATTATTCGAGGTTATTTGGGAGATAACCTTCAATATAAAGAAAATTCAGATATTTATAAGAGTGGTAATTTATTGATAGATTGATATAGAGCCTCGTATCAGATTCTGCTTTTAATATACTAGAAGAAAAACGGTTGTAAATGGGGTAGCACTTATAGGGATAGTATAGAGAAAGGTTACTAGCTGGCTTCAAAGCAACTGTTGCAAACTGGTCAAAAAATAAAGTTCATCATCCCGGAAGAAACTCTATTTTCATCAATAGAAGAAATTTTCGACGAATATGAACAGACAATCTTTGTAAGGGAAGTGTTTTAACGAATTCTCCAAAAGGTGTGGATGTATTAGTTAAACACTTAATTAAACATGTAAACTGCTTATATAAATTTTGATAGGTGTGTTTGAAGCAGTTGTTCTTTCAGTATCTTCTAATATATAGGATTATAAATAAAATATCCCAACAAGAAGAAGCTTCCACTACTGTGGAAGCTTCTCTAAATGATGTGAAATATCAATATACATATTTGAGTAAACTGAATGTATTTCATTACTTGGCGTAGCGTTAGAAGAGAAGTGGACAATTACCATATTTGCTTTCGGATCGATGTAAAGTGTTTGTCCGTAACTACCTAACACTTCAAAAGCACCCTGTTCATTGTGGGGAATCCACCATTGATTATGATAAGAAATGGAAGCTCCAGGGCTAATTGCAAGTTCACCTTCTTGGACATTTTTTATATCTTCAGTAATAGAAGAAGGGAGAATTTGTTTTCCGTTATATTCCCCGTTGTTTAATAGTAATTGCCCGAATCTCGCCATATCTCTAGCAGTTGCATTTAAGCCAGCGCTTGCTTGTTCTATTTTCGTTTCATCTGTAACGTAATACGCGTTTTCTTCCATACCAATTTGAGACCAAATTCGTTCGCTAACATTTTCAGCTAATGATTTACCAGTAATAGTTCGAATAACCCAAGCGAGCGTTTCTGTTGATCCGTTATTGTAAGAAAAGGCAGAACCAGGCGGTGCAGTTTCTTCTGCTTCTTGTAACATATCATAAATTTTCATCGGACCGTCGTAATTTTTGCCGCGGGGTAAAATATTGCTAGCTAAATATAATTGTGCATCTTGATTTTCTAGCCCAGGCTGCTCATATCCGTGGGTCGGGTATTCTGCTGAAACTTGCATGTCCATTAATTGCTGAAGTGTCGCTTTTCCGAACGGTGTGTTTTTTAATTCTTTTATGTAAGTGTCAGCTGTTTTCTCTAAATCGATACGATTTTCTTCAGCGAGAGATTGTATAATTGCCCCGGTAAAGACTTTTGCTAATGATGCCATACCATGAGGTTCATTCTGTTTATACCCATTGAAATATCGTTCATATACAAGTTGTCCATTATGTACAACGACAAAAGCATCCGTTTTGTTATCGTCTAAAAGTTTTTTTAGAGGAGTTGTATTTCCGAATCTACGCTCCACAGCAAAATCGTCTAAGTTTTGCAATGCGAAAGGGAAGTGAGCAATTTGGTCAGGATTGTTTTTTACGTCATTAACTAAAGTGAATTCTTTCATATGGGTATACGACCAACGTAAGTAAGGGTCATTTAACCAGTTTTCTTTTGTCACATTATGTTTTGATGGGGTCGTTTTATTTTGTTTGAAGTAAGTAAACCCAAGCCCTGTAATTACAAATATGAATGTTAGTAAAAGTAAGAGTAGGGGAGATTTTTTTAGTTTCATATATGGCCCTCCTTTTTATTTCTACTATAAGTATACGCTCGTCTTGAAGGAAATACAAAATAAGGAAAGTAAACGGGGAAGTTTACTTTCCTTATTAACGTTAAGCGGAAATTTTTCCGTCTGTAGGTTGTTTTTTGAATTTTTGTTTTCGTCCGTGTAATCCATAATATAAAAGTAAAGTGAAAGCAACGATAATAGCTGCGATAAAATACATATTATGATAACTAGATTTCGCTGCGACAATACCTAAAATGAAAGAACCAAAGCCAATACCACTATCAAAGAATGAGAAATACGTAGCTGTCGCAGAACCACGTCTATGGTTTGGAGCAGCAGAAATCGCAATCGTTTGGAAACTCGGAATTAATGTTCCGTAACCTAAACCGATTAGCATACCTGCGCCAAGGAACCAAAATGAAGTTTGTGCTTGGCTTAATATGAACATTCCGATTGTGAAAATAATGATAGCAGGGTAAACAAGTACATTTTCACCGAAGCGATCAAAAATCTTTCCTGTAAATGGACGAGAAATGACAACGACAAGTGCATATACAATGAAGAAATAACTTGCAATTTCACTTAACCCGAGTTCTTTCGCATAAATAGGAATAAAGGATAAAATACCACTATAAGAAAAGGCTAAAACAAATCCTGTAAGTGCAATCGGAATAGAAGATGGTTCGATTAAGTCTTTCCATTTCATTTTTTCACGTTTTTGTTTGCTCACAGGTGCTTCATGCGGAATATTTACAAGTAGTCCTAATAAAAATGCAAGTAATGAAAATACGGAACAAACGATAAATAACACAGTAAACGAAAAATGAGAAATAATTGTTAAACCTAAAAAAGGACCAATTACCATCGGCAGACTCATAAATACGCCGAAATATGCAAGTGCTTCGCCTCGTCTATGAGCTGGCGCAACATCAGTTACAATCGTACCAGTAGCTGTCGTTGCCATCCCGAACCCAATACCGTGCAAGAAGCGAAGGGCAAGTAATAAGAATAAACTTTGCGCACCGAAATACATAACAGTAGCGGCTAAAAATAATGAAAGTGAAATAAATAATATTTTCTTTCTTCCTAAATCATCGAGCCATTTTCCTGTGAATGGTCTACATAAAACAGAAGAAATAAGAAACACAGTTGCAACTAAACCAATTTCCTCAGGTTTTCCTTTTAGGCCGTCTATTACATAGACAGGCAGAGTAGTCATAAGCATGTAAAATGTTAAGAAGAGAAATAGACTACTAAAACAAGTTCCGAGGAAATCCTTCGTCCAAAGTTTCTCACTTTGCATCGTCATCCCTCCAATTTAATCTAAATTTTTAATAATTTGTTGTAACACTTGAAATGCTTGATGTAAATCATCTTCATTAATACCTTCTAGCGTTTTTTCTTCGAAAGTATCAACTTCTTCTTGCCATACTGGAATCATCTTTATCGCTGTTTCGGATAAAGAAATGAGCTTCTCGCGGCGATCTTTACCTTCTGTACGAATAATCCATCCCATCGTTTCCATACGTGTTAACGTACGAGTCATCGTTGGTGATTCAACATTTAAATATTGGCATAATTCTGTTTGCGTACAAGAACCAGTTTGATTAATGCGGAAAATAACAGCCCACTGCGCACTAAATAACCCAGTTGGAGATACACGTTCATTAAATTTCTTCGTAAACTTTCGAGAAGTCTGGCTGACGATATGAAAAAAATGTTGTTTTTCGTCCATGTATTTTGATCCTTTCAAATTAGTTACCTAGCTAACTATATACTTTTTTATAATAATTGTCTAGTAATAGACATGTTGATTTATGTAAAAAATTCTTATAGGTTTTATGTTGCGAACGTATATTCTACGTGCTATTCTTTAATTAAGTAAAGAATTTTCTTTCTATTAAATAGAATGGGGGAACTTGTGATGATTAAGCCTGCAACAATGGAGTTTGTTTCACTATCGAACGGAGAAACGATTGCATATCAGGAAGTTGGAAGGCGAAATACAGATATTCTTGTACTCATTCACGGGAACATGACATCGTCACAACACTGGGATTTAGTTATTGAAAAGTTGCAAGATCAATACCATATTTACGCTCTTGATTTAAGAGGGTTTGGACAATCAACGTATAATCAGTCCATAGATTCATTACAAGACTTTGCAGACGATGTAAAATTATTTATCGACGAGTTAAAGCTAGAGAAATTCTCATTAATGGGCTGGTCAATGGGCGGTGGCGTTGCGATGCAATTTACAGCGAATCACCCAACTTTTGTAGAAAAGTTAATTTTAGTAGAATCAGTAGGAATGAAAGGATACCCAATTTTTAAAAAAGATACGAATGGGCAGCCGATTGTATCAAGTTTAGTAAAGACGAAAGAAGAAATTGCGCAAGATCCAGTACAAATCGCTCCAGTATTAGATGCGATAAAAAATATGAACAAACTATATTACCGTACAGTATGGAATCTATTAATATATACACATAATCAACCTGAACCGGACCGTTATGAAAAGTATTTAGATGATATGTTAACGCAACGTAATTTCGTAGATGTGAATTATGCGCTCATTACATTTAATATTTCAGATGAATATAATGGGGTTGTAGAGGGAAGTAAACAAATTCATCGTATTAAAGCGCCGACACTCGTCATACAAGGTGATAGAGATTATGTCGTACCGCAAGTAGTCGGTGAGGAATTAGCGAAACATTTGCCAAATGCAGAGTTGAAGGTATTAGAAGATTGCGGTCACTCGCCGTTTATTGATTGTTTAGATGTATTTATAAAACATGTAGAGGATTGGTTAGAATAGAAATAATCCCCGAAATGAACAGTATTGCATATACTATAACATTTGTATGTTAAAGGGGAGATTATCAATGCATCAACCATTTTTCATCGCTTATGCGCCATATAATCATTACGCATATACAAAAATGATGATAAACCCGCTGTATATGCAAGTTTCGCCAGCTGTAGTTCCTTTACAAATGCAATATCCGCAGCCACCAATCGCTAACGCACAGCAATACTTATATGGAACTGCATTTTATAAGAATCCGTATTTCAAGCAATTTCATAACAATGTGAAAGCGCAAGTTTGGGAAGGGTAGGAAGCTAAAAGGTTCATTCTTTTAGCTTCTTTTTTATTGTGAATATTCGTACACGCATTTGAAAAAACAGTTTATAATGAAAAGTGGAAGCGTGAGAAGGAGAGGGACAAAGGATGTCAATGCGTTTTACATTTTGGATTATGGTTGGGATTGTAGCAATTTCTGGTTTATCACAAGGAATGCTCTTACCTGCCATTGCAATGATTTTTGAACAAGAAGGGGTTAGTTCAAGTATTAACGGTATTCATGCGACGGCATTGTACATCGGGATATTAGTTATTTCGCCGTTTCTTGAAAAACCGATGCAAAGGTTTGGAATGAAGCCAATTATTGTTATAGGTGGTTTTCTCGTTATTATTTCATTATTCTTTTTTACACAAACATTTTCGTTTTGGGTATGGTTTATCCTTAGATTTCTAGTTGGAGTCGGAGATCATATGCTTCATGTCGGAACACAAACGTGGATCACGACAACATCAGATCCAAGTAAAATAGGGAGACAAGTATCGATATACGGTGTATTCTTCGGAATTGGTTTTGCTGTTGGTCCGTATTTAGCAAGCACTGTGCAGTACGGTCTTGCAACACCATTTATTATATCTACTATACTTTGTTTAATAGGTTGGCTTTTACTACTTCCAACAAAAAATGCATTCCCAGCGCAAGATGAAAGAGAAGTGAAGAGTGAATCATCATTTTCTCGTTATAAACAAGTTGTTGGATTAGGGTGGATTGCGTTACTAGGACCACTTGCATACGGTGTACTTGAGGCCATGTTAAATAGTAACTTACCAGTATACGCACTTCGTAAAGGGTGGTCTGTTTCAGATGTATCCTTCTTATTACCAGCATTTGCAGTTGGGGGTATTATTACACAGATTCCACTCGGTATATTGAGTGATAAATACGGAAGGGATCGTATATTAACGTGGACGTTTAGCATAAGTACGGGCATTTTTCTACTTGCCGCCGTATTTGATCAATATTACTGGATCGTCTTTGCCTGCATGCTTTTAGCGGGTATGGTTATTGGATCGTGTTTCTCTTTAGGGCTTGGATTTATGACTGATTTATTACCGAGACATTTACTACCGGCAGGTAATATATTATCCGGAATCGCTTTTAGTTTAGGAAGTATTATAGGGCCTGTATTAGGCGGCGTATTTATAGAGAAAATACAGTATACAAGCTTTTTTATTGCGGTTATGATTATAATGGGAATTCTAGCAATGTTATATATGGTCTACATGAAGAATCAATTCGCATCAAGAAAAATAGAAAGTAGGTTAGGGCATGACAAAACAACCTAATAAAAAGAAATTTGAAGTACTAGAAAATGAAACAATTACAGACTGCTTAACACGTATGGAGCAAGAAGGCTACGCTCCGTCTCGTCGTATGGAAGAGCCGATCTTTCATGAAGTAAAGAAAGACGGCAAAACAGTAGTTGAGCCGTGCGGTAGGAAGATTGTTTTTGAAGGGAAATTGAAGTAATCCAATAACAAATTCTCTTTATCGTATAGAGCCATCCAATAGCTGGGTGGCTTGTTTTTTTATTAATCAATGAAGGAAGGAATTAATTAAAATGAATCTCCCTTTCATTTCTCCTAATTGGCTTCTTTATATGGGTCAAAAGATTGCTACTTTTTTTGTATATTGGTAAAATAAGTTCTTGGGTCTTACTTATTGTTATCGGTATAATGTTTGTCGCTTAACGTAAAGAAATTAGTTACAATGATTCCATAATATTTAAAGGGGGTACAGCAACGATCCCCTCTTTTTGGAGCCACTCACAAACGTAAAGCAAGAGAAGAGGCTATATGAACTATTCTTCTATCTTGTTTAGATTAAACGAGTTATTGCAATTGGAACAGGTATATGAAACTAGTCGACATCCTGATGGATCATGTTTCTCTAGCAATCTATCAATTCTGATGGAATTGATAGATTGCTAGAGAATGGAAAATGATTATCTGTATATTCCGAAGCAGATGTAACAGAGTGTCCTTCCATAATTAAGGGTAAAACCAAAATACGTTGTTTTAAAGAATGATTTGTTAGAACTGGTTATAAGTAATAAAACAGAAAAGAGGATCACATGTTAGATACTTTACAGAGAAGTAAAAAGTTTTTTTTATTATGTCTTATTTTTTTAGTGCTTTTAACTGCTTGTGGTAATACAGATGTTAAGACATCTAAAGCTTCATTACCACCGGCTGAATCTAATATAGATACATCATTAAAAGCACCAAATTGGGTAGAGAAGAGTCCTATCCAACAGTCTCCTAATTTTACGGAAGATAAAAAAGTAAAATCGGTTGTGAATTTACTAGCAACGGGTGATAATTTATATCATGACGCAGTAATTAAAGATGGCAAACAAAAAGACGGTTCATATGATTATAACTATATTTATGAAAATATCAAAAAAGCTGTTAAATCAAGTGATCTTGCTATCGTGAACCAGGAGACTCCAATTGCAGGAAATAATCTAAAAGTACAGGGATATCCGACTTTCAATACACCTGAAGAAGTAGGCCAATCTTTAGTGGACACTGGATTCAATATAGTGACTCAAGCGACAAATCATGCTATGGATATGGGTATTAAAGGTGTTGCGAATACAAGAGAATACTGGAAGAAATATCCGGATGTTATCCCAGTAGGCATTAATGAGAGTCAAAACGAGCGTAATGAAATAAAAACGATTACCAAAAATGGTATTCGCTTTGCGTTACTAAATTATACATATGGTACGAATGGAATTAAAATTCCGGCTGATAAGTCTTGGGCTTTAAATTTAATTGATAAAAAAGCGATACAAAATGATGTGGAAAAGGCAAAGAGTAGCTCTGATATGGTGATTGTTATGGTGCATTGGGGAGTAGAATATACATCTACACCTTCAAAGCAACAAAAAGAAGTTGCTCAATATTTAACAGATTTAGGTGTAGATGTAGTAATTGGAAATCATCCACATGTAATTCAACCAATTGAGTGGAAACAAAATAAAGATGGACATGAAACGCTAATCTATTATTCTCTTGGAAATCTTATTTCTGCGCAAGAAAAATTAGAAACATTGGTTGGAGGATTATCTTATGTACAATTTGTTGAGTATGAAGATAAAACTTTTGGTATACGACAAGCGGCAATCGTACCGACAGTAACCGACTACGCTGATGGTAAGAAACAATTTAAAATTCAATTTTTAAAAGATTATTCGGATGAAGAGTCTAAAAAACATGGAATTAAAAAATTTGTCGGCCCCGTTTCTTTGAAGGATTTCAAGGAGATTCCTAGAGACGTGTTGGGAAATTGGTATAAAGACTAATAAACAAAAAGGGAATGAGATACAATTAAAAAATTTATAATTTTAGCATTGGTATTGGCAATGGGATGGAGTCTTGCTGCTTGTAGTGGAAAGCAAACATCTCAGGAAACTACTAATAATAACGATAAAAATAAAAAAGAGATACATGCGAATAAAAAAGATGTTTTACCTATCTCTGATCCTAATGATTGGAGAATTATTCTTGTAAATAGAGAGCATATGTTATCAAAGGAACTAGGAATTGAATTAACAAGTATTACCCAAAATGCTAAGCCGAATATGAAAATAGATAGTAGAATTGCAACTTCCTATCAGGATATGGTAGCAGCTGCAAAAAAAGAGGGAATCAATCTTTATTTAAGATCAGGTTATCGAGCTATAAAATTACAACAAACGTATTATGATGCTTCAGTTAAAAGCTATAAATCTCAAGGTTTGTCGGACAAAGAAGCTAGTGCTAAAGCATTGGAATATCTTCAGTATCCTGGTGCAAGTGAACATCATACTGGATTAGCGTTAGACATTATTTCAGTTGAATGGCAGAATACTGTAGAAGATTTAAATGCAAAATTTGAAACTACCGATGCATTCAAATGGTTAGATAAGAATGCTGCAGAGTATGGATTTACTCTCCGCTATCCAAAAGATAAAGAGAATATTACTGGCATTAAGTATGAGCCATGGCACTATCGTTATGTAGGAAAAGAAGTTGCTGTTTATCTAAAAGAAAAAGGGTTAACTTTAGAAGAATATAACGAAAAAATTAAGTCTGGTAAGTAAAAATACACTTTGATTCTATTAAAAAGTCAGATTTGGAGGGTGTGTTAATCTTCCTCCTAGAATTGCGAAAACAGTGTATGATAATGTAAGCACGTATGAACCAGTTATCGTGTGAAACGATGTATGTATAAAAAAGTTACATTTATAAAAGAAGCAATGAAAAAGGATCTGATATTCATATCAGATCCTTTTTCATTCACAACATAGAATACTTACTTAACTAAGCCTTAAAGACTGCCTGCTTTTCAGGTACTACAATAGTAACCTCGCTTTTTTATTTTGGATGTTCGTTTTTCTTAGCTTGATAGACATGTGGAAGTAGTTCAAACAATGCGATTAGCATTTTTTTGTTTGCATGATTTGTGCACCGGATATTCACTATTGATTTCAGTTCAGTAATAACGAATTCTACAATAGATGACAGAACGTATATTTGGTATAATGGAAATATACTACTTAAAATAATGTACATGAGTTATAAAATCTATGTAAAGAGGTAAGGACTACATAACAATAACTAAATGTAAAAGTTCTAGTACATATAGGGTTCAGTTCATGTTAAGCAAATTCGTTATGAGAAAGGAAAAGATGTAATGAATCAAATTTCATTTGAAGATTTATTTGAAGACGAAAAAGAAGATAAAAAAGAAAAGGTAGAGGTAGCCGAAATACCTGCACCTTTATCAGCATTGCAAAAAGATATATTGGAATTAATGGATTCTGAAGAAATAAGTGCACTGGAGTTATGCGAACAATTAATACGATCTGGTAAAATATCAGATGAAAGATTTACAACGAATAAGCCAAAAGCATATGGACAAGTATGCTTAGCATTGGAAGGTTTTGTTACAGAAGGAAAGCTTACTTTTGTTAAAAACGATGAGAAAAGAGATAGGGTGTATAAAGTGAAAGAAGAAATTTCTAACATATAAGTTGTAAAGAGGGAAATGAATTATTTTTAGGGAGGTAGTTCATTTTCTACTTCTACATTAAAAAAGGTGCCAATCTTTCTTGATTGACACCTTTTTTAATAATCTAACATCTAACGTATTTACGTTTGAAACCAACTCTTCCTCTATCGACTTCTTTCTGAATACTTTCGGAAGCATTTAACAAACTGCTTTTTTTATTATCACGTTTTACTTCAACTATACCAACTTCTTTTGCAGTCTCGATTGCTTTTTCGTGTAGTGGCACATATGAAATTGCTACAGTATTTATAAAATTATTCATAGCAGATTTTGTTCGTTCTGGCGCAGCATGAATTGTATTTTTTACAATTTCAAGCATATCGGAAATTTTGCTTTCGACAAATTCATTGTCTTTGCGATTTCCTAAAAGCCAGCAGTAGCAACTCCAGCCCGCTGACATTCGTAGCTCATCCCCACTTGCAATCCATTTATCCGCAACGTCTTGGGCGATAGTTGACTCCGATAAAGTTACTGCTACCACATAATCAGATAGCATATAAAAATATGCCCCGTCCATCCAGTGATCAAAATCAGACTCATTCATAGCTTTTGGATCTGCAATAATGCCTGCAAAGTACATAGCATCGTAGTTACCTGTAGCATAAAGTTCCTCAGCTAACTCTTGATTTACTTTTATTTTCTTAGCGATTGGTTTCATAGCACCTGTAGCTACGCCAAAAACTGGCTCGTGTGCACCGTTAGAGATGTATGTTTTTTTCGTTCTTTCCTTACCAAGGGCTTCAAGCTCTTGCATGACTGTTTTAAAATCCATAGCTGTGCACTTCCTTCCTTAATATAAGTAATCATCTAGCTTATATATTTTCAATTCTAATACTAATCGTATGTGAGTAGGATGTCTACTTTCTATAATATTCCCGTATTAATTTTGAAAGCCTAGCTATTCATACTTATGAGGATACTATATTAATGTAAAGGGAGGGACAATACGGATGTAAATAATATTTTATCTTTGGCTCTTTCTCTGTATTATCATGTTATTTTATAATAAGGAAATAAATAGCATTTTAAATTAAGTATGTGAGGTTAGTTATAAATGATAAAGAAATTTACTAGAGTAGTATTAACTATGGTTATGCCAATCAGTCTTATTACAGGTTGTGGAGCTGCTGAAAAAACTGAAGCACAAAAGCCGAAAGGGGTACAAAAGGAGAAAAAGGACTATACGGATTACTCATATGGTAGCAAAGGTATACTAGTAAGCGGAAAAGCGAAAGAACGGCAACAATACGAGATTGGATATATAGATGATAACAAGTTAATTGGGATTGATGAAAATATTGAAGACTGCATTATTTTAGATAATAAAGATGAAGTAGGTCTCATTTGGAAACAAATAGAGCGTGGATCTATTATTGAAGTGCAATACGGTAAGGATCGCAATGATATTGTAGGCGTGCAATTCGTAGGAGATCGTGAGCCATACGAAATTAGTGATAAGTTTGATCGAAATACGATAAACGAAATTGTCGGACAAGTTAAAGGTAATTTGTAATAGTATATAATGTGAAAGAAATAGCATTTACTATAGCTATTAAAGTGTGGATCGTTGAAAATGCTTTTGACGGTATTGGTAATTAGTTGTAAAATAATTTTTGTTGACGGATTTTGTAAAAAGTATGTTAGATGAAATTCATTTGTAGGGATGACATATAAATATTTTCTTAATGGGCATAAAATAATATAATTTAAATATATAAATAAAAAGAAAATATATTAGAAGTACATAGTAGATTCGTATTTTTAAAATTAATATGACAACAAAAGGAGGTTGAGATATATACACGGCGAAAATGTGTGTATATCTATTTATAATAATGAATAAGACAATCAAACAACAAGTAATCGCACTATCAACAAGTCTAGTGATTTTAGGGAGTGTACCTTTATTAGCATCAGCAGAAGAGATAAACAAATCTCAAACTGATCAACTAAATATTGCTGAAGGAGAACATGGAACGAGCGGATTAAATTATTCTAATTTCAAGTTGGAAGTTCCTGATCATGTACAAGTTAACGAAGCAGAAGTATCTGAAAATGAAAAAATGCTTTTAGAAGAATATAAGCATAAACATGATGAAACAGAAGAATTAAACAAAATGAAAGATGCAAAGAAGGGGCAAGTAGCAGAAAAGGAAGCTATTTCAAATATTGAAAAGGCATTTGAATCTGTAGATGGTCGAAATGATGGATCTGATCGTCAAATGAAACCTGTTGCAAAGCCAAGAGGTATTCAATATAGTGCACCGAGTACGAAGAAATATGGAACACTTGCAGGAGTTCCATTTGTAGAGTGGATTGTTCCAGCAGGAAACTCTGATATTCGTCCTGCAAATCCGATGAAAGCACGTTACATTACAATCCATGAGACGGCAAATACGGCCGCTGGTGCTAATGCTGAAAATCATGCGAAATATTTGTATAAACAAGCAACAGAGGGGACGTTCCGAACAGCTTCATGGCATTTTACAGTAGACGATAAACAAATCTATCAGCACTTACCAACAAATGAAAACGGTTGGCATGCAGGAGATGGAGATGGATCAGGAAACAGGGAGTCTATCGGTATCGAGATTGCGGTTAACCAAGACGGTGATTACAATAAAGCTTTAGAAAACGCAAAACGACTTGCAGGTTATTTAATGAACAAAGAAGGAATTGGTGCAGATCATATTTACAAGCATCAACAATGGAGCGGGAAAAAATGTCCTGACATTTTAATTTCACGTGGTAATTGGGCTGGTTTCGTACAAGGAATTCAATGGTATGCAAATATAAATGCGCAGATTGATACGCCTTTACAAGATAAAAATGAATCATTTGATCCAAATGAAAATAATCCAGCTGAACCTAGCATGGAACTAGTGGTAAATGGTAGTGGCATCAATGTACGTAGTGATGCGGGTATTGAACATCGTGTTGTACGTAAAGCTTCAAACGGAGATCGTTACAAAGTATTAGCGGTTAAAAATGGTTGGTATAAAGTAGGTAATGGAGAATGGATTTTCTATGACCCAAGTTGGATTAAAATTAACTACAATGTACCTAAGGAAGAAGTACAAAAGCCTAAGGAAGAAGTACAAAAACCTAAGGAAGAAGTACAAAAACCAAAAGATGATATTACAGGTGGCTGGTTTGAAGGGCATATTCGTAAATTAAACAGTCTAGGTATTATGCAAGGCGAAGGCAATGGTGTATTTGCGCCATATCGAAATGTAACGAGAGCCGAGTTTGCGAAATTAATCTCGAATGCTCTTAAACTACCAGAGGGAAATAAATCATTTGTAGATATTAATGAGGCACATCCATCACTTCATGACGGTATTAAACGTTGTGCAAGTGCAGGAATTATTAATGGTCGTGGTGAAGGGATTTTTGATCCTAACTCACCAATTACTCGTGAAGAAGTATCTATTATGATTGACAAAGCATTACGATACAAAGGAATTACAGGTGAGTTAGTAGCATTACCATTTACAGATAAGCATTTAATAACATACAAAGAATCGGTTCAACGATTATACAGTCTAAAGGTAGTTAATGGTATTGGAAATAATGAGTTTGATCCTCGAGGCACAGCAACTCGTGGACAGGCAGCTGCCTTTATTGTGAAGATGTTAGATTCAATGCAAAAATAAAATAAAACTTTAATCAGTGGGGCCACTCGCGTTGCAATCGAGCAGTTTATTCACCGAATTTTGAAATGAGAGTTTTACTGCCTGCAAATAGCAGAATAAATTGTATGTAGAAGCTGACATTGGTAGAAGTAAAAAATAAGAAGAATTTGAAAGGAGCTATCCAAAATAATAATTTGGAATAGCTCCTATTTAGTAGGAAGAACAAATTGTATTTCATAGATTGTAATGCAGAATGCCCTTCCAAGCCCCTCATAAGCCCCTACCAAGTAATAAATCACTCAGAAAAAACAAAAACAAACACAAAAACAACTACAAGAACAAAACAAGCACGAAAAAATGAAACCGGCGTTGTAGTAGTAAAAAAAATTGTAATTCGAATGCCAAAACCATTCCCGCATTCCTATTTTTATAATGAAGGATTAAAATCTTCTTATTTACTAGCAAAGAGTGGAGGGAAACATATGGCGGTATACCGTAATGTGCAGGTGAACTTTTGGCAAGATGAATTCATATTAGATTTAACGCCAGAGGAGCGTTATTTTTACATATATTTGTTAACTGGTACGAAAACGAAGCAATGTGGTATTTACATATTACCGAAGCGTGTGGCAGAGCTTGAAACAGGTTATAGTATGGAGACTGTTGAGAAGTTGCTAAACAGGTTTGTTGAGTATGGAAAGATTTTATATGATACGGAAACGAAAGAGGTATTCATAATAAACTGGTTACACTATAACCCTATTTCAAATACGAATGTAGAAAAGTGCGTATTACGTGAGTTAAAGACTGTAAAAAGTAATGAGTTCATACATATCTTTTTACGTAAATGCCTTGAAGAAGAATACACGATTCCATTATTATTGCAGCATTTTGGTATGCCAAAAGAAGAGGATAATAGTAGTTCACAAGTAGTTATTGAAGAGAAAGAAGAAGCGGAAGAGGTAGAACGTATAGAAGAGGACGTTCCAAATAGTGAAGTTTATAAGTTTTATGAACAAAATATTAGTAGTTTATCCCCATATATTGTGAAAGAATTGAAGAATTGGATACAAAGACTTTCTGGAGAGAAAGTGTTAGAGGCACTTAAAATTGCGTTTGAAAATAATAAGAAAACGTTAGCTTATGTGAAGGGGATTTTGAGGAATTGGTGTAGCAAAAAGTTAAAGGATTTTAGTGGGGAGAAGTGTGTAATGGGAAGTTTAGAGAGAAGGAAATGTATGTTGAGTAGTGTATTTTAATTTACATTAATTTAATGTAGAATGTACGTTCGTTTTTGTGGGTTTTATGCTATACTACCATTAAATAAGGGTATTTTTATAATAGATAAAAAGATGCGGGGGGTACAAAGTTTGACTACTAGTACATCTGAGTTGTTTCAATATATTAATATGACAGAAGAACAGGAACAATTATCACTACGATATTTACAGACAAAAGAAGAAGAGATTTTAAAAGATATTGAACTAACGACGATTCGTGATCAAAAAAGAGGCGATTTTGCGGAGCGATTTATAAACGATTTTAGGAAAGTACATAAGCAAGATCCGGGTTTCTTTCGGTTATTTTATCATATACTCGAGGAGCAATTATTAAATGTTCTTGTAGTCCGTTTTGCGCATGTCAGTTTTTCTAAAATGAAGGTTTATTTAGAAAAAAGTGCACTACCTTTGGACAAACTTGTAGCAATTGCATGTAGGTATTTATCTAGTATTTCAAGTTACGTCAATGAAGCAGATGTTTTTCTTAGAGAGTTAACAAAAGAGAAACCGAACTATATAGAGGAACAATTACATACTTTACCAACTAAACAGCAATTAACATTACTTCTCGTAATGTTTGATGTAGAGTATGAAAAGTTTCGTACATATAGTTCTTTATTGAATGAGAGGTTAGAAGAACATACAGAATTTATATTGAAACTGCTAGGGGAAAAGGAAAAGGTTGAAGCAGTTAAACGGTATTTAAAAGGTGAAGATGATAGTGAAGTATTTATAGGTGGGAATTTACCGGAACATATTTGGCGGCTATTATTTTGTGTTCATAAACATTCGAATGTTGCGAGGCGATATATTGAAATATTGGCGAAGAAAAATGTTTGGGGTTTTATAAACTATGCAACACGTTATATGTGTCACACTCTTGGTCAGTCTCAAAACCACAAAAAAACTGGTAGTGTAAATAGAGAAACGTATGAAGAAATTCAAAGTTTTTGTACACAGTTTTGGATTTCTAAGGAAAGATTTTTTGCGCATCGTCTAAGGCAACATGATTTGAATAGTGAGGATTTTTGTAAGACGTATGAATATGAATTGCTATGCTTTATGTTGGAGGAAAATCCTGAATTTATTCAACAAACTTTGCAATATGTAAGTAAAATGAATTATCTCATCATCGCACGAACGCTAGCCGAAAAAGGATATGAGCTAAATAGAGGGAAAATGCGAGAAGAATTTTTTGTTGCTGCTTTGCAAATTAAATTGTCTACATTGCGGGATACATATTGTGATTATTTACTAGGGAAGTTGTCACTTGAGGATATAAAGCAAATACTTAAAAATCCGAAATATAGAAGTATGTATTGGGGTATGCCGGTGTTAGAGGTTGCGCTTCTTTGGGATATAGATGATGTAGCGAAAAGGGAAGCTGTACTTACACTACAGTTTGGAGATGATGATAGTGTTAATTTATACGAACTTCTTTACGAATGTTCTGTCAGAGGAGTAGAGCCGAAACAAGTATTAGAAGATCTGCTTTCGTATGGGTTAAGTAAGGAAAAACTTATCGCTTATGCAGTTGAAGAAGCTGCATGCTACAGTGAAGAGAGAAATAAGGCGAAGGAAGCGCTTCTTTGTGTAATTGTAAAAGAACAAGCATATATAATTGAACGGTTTGATGAGTATTCTGCTATGGCAAAAGCATATATTTTAGAAGAGTTAGCAAAGGATAACATGGTTAAAATGCGTCCGATTTTAATTAAAAGCTTAGGAGATTCATCTAAAAAAATGCGTGAGTCTGTAGTTAAACTGCTTTCAAAAGATGTAGAAGCTGCAGCAGATGTAGCAGTTGAACTTCATAATAAAAAGAAGATTGTTCGTGAAAATGTGATGAAAATACTAATAGAGTATAAGCTTGAAAAATATACGAAACTTGTACAGGAAGCTTTGCAAGAAAGTAAAAATGAATCTTTCGCAGGAAAATTCTCGTTTTTATTTCAAGCGGAGGAAGAAAAGATCGAAGAACTATGTGCACGTATTTTAACGGAACAAACAAGAAATTCACTTCTGCAATTGATTGGGGATGAGCCACAAATCAGTTTACGTGACTCTAATGAAATTGCTGATGCTGCAATTCCGTTAGCCTATTTACAACAGTATATTTCAGATGCTGTTATTGAGAAGAAAGAAACGGCAGAAGTAATTGGTAGAGCTTTAAATGAAGAGGACTTAAAAGAATATGTGCAAACAATATATCAAATATGGATTTCTCAAGACGCAGATGTGAAGAAGCGTGGAATTCTTTCGTTATACGGAATGTATAGTGACGACAAAATGGTCGACATACTTATAAAGCAAATTGATGAATGGGTGCTTCAAATGAGAGGAAAGATAGCAGCGGATGCCGTTCGTGCTTTAGGTTTGTCTTCATCTAAGCTTGCACTTATGTCTATTCATGCAATAGCATTTAAATATAAACATAAGCAAGTACGTAATGCAGCAAAAGAAGCGCTAAGTCTTGCTGCGAAAACACGTGGTATAACAGAGGAAGAGCTGGAAGATCAATTGGTGCCAGACCTTGGCTTTACTATACATGGTGAAAAGATAATTGATTTCGGGAATCGAAGTTTTACTGTCATTTTAACTACAGAGTCAAAAATTGAATTAGAGACAGAGGAAGGAAAACGTATGAAGTCACTTCCAAAGCCGAATGCAAAAGATGATGTAGAAAAGGCTGAAGAGGCTAAAAAAGAATTAGCCTCTTTAAAGAAGGAACTCCGAACTACTCTTTCAATGCAAAAACAACGATTAGAAGCGGCACTTTCGTTAAAGCGTTATTGGTCACATAATGCATGGAAGTCTGTATTTATGGATAATCCAATTATGAAGCAATTTTCTATTTCACTCATTTGGGGTGAGTATAAGGAAGGGAAGTTGCTGAACGCATTCCGTTATGCAGAAGGTGGCGTGTTCTGTACAATTGACGGGAAGAGTTATGAACTTTCATTTGGCACTGTTATTGGTTTCGTTCATCCGTTAGAATTGTCTGGGGCGGAGAAGGAATTATGGAAAGAGCAATTAGAAAGTGCGGGAATTGTTCAGCCGTTCCTACAAATTGAGCGTCCAGTGTTTGTAGTAGAAGAGAATGATGAGAGTGCTATTGAGAGATTTGGTGGTATTTTACTAAATGGTCGTTCGTTATTCGGTAAGATGACGAAGCTTGGATGGATCCGTGGATCTGTTCAAGATGGCGGTGTGTATTATACATTTTACAAAGAAGATACTTGTAACGGATTAGGAGCGCAATTGTCATTTAGCGGAGCGCCGATTGGTTATGAAGATGAAGAAGATGTATGTGTATTTGACATTCAATTTTATAAAGCAGGTACAGTGAAGCGTGGTTCATATGAATACGATGAAATTGATGATGAAAGACGCATTGTACCAAAAGAAGTAGATAAACGCTTCTTTAGTGAAATGTTATATGATGTGCAAGTAGCGACAGGTGCAAATCTTGGGCATAATGAAAGTTGGCGTAGCGAACGATAAGAAAAACCCCCTTCATTGGTAGGAAAATGAAGGGGGTTTTTTTATGTTTTTAAAAGGTTCATTCTCAAAAAGAAGCGAATAGTGTGAGAAAGGGGTGGTTATATGGAGGTAGTTATAAAGAAGAAACGAAAAAGGGGAAGAAGAATTTTTATTTGGGCTAGTAGTATCGTTCTCTTGTTAGTTATTTCCGCTGCGATTTTTTTGAATATTTATACGCTGAAATCTATGCCAAAGATAGATGGAACGATAAAGCTAGAGGATTTACAACACGCTGTTACGGTGAAGCGGGATAGTAAAGGTATCCCGCATATTAAATCGGAAAATGCACATGATTTATATTTTTCACAAGGATATGTACAAGCGCAAGATCGGTTGTTTCAAATGGATTTAAGTAGAAGACAAGCTTCTGGTATGTTAAGTGAAGTTGTTGGGGAAGCAGCTGTTGACCGAGATAAATTGTTTCGAACACTCGGTTTACGGCGAGCTGCAGAAGCTTCAGTTAGTCAATATGATGGAGAAGTAAAATATGCCCTGCAGTCATTTGCTGATGGGGTGAACGCTTTTATACGTGAGGCAAAAGTGGAAAGGAAATTGCCGGTTGAGTTTACTATATTAGGTTATGAGCCTTCTGAATGGTCAATCGTGGATTCTTTAACAATTGGAAAGTATATGGCGTTTGACTTAGGAGGACATTGGCATGGACAGGCGTTTCGATATTGGGCGCTGAAAAACCTTCCGAAAGAGCAAGCAAATGAGCTATTTCCTAAATATCCGAAAGATGCTCCTAGATTGCTAGCTGAACTGAAAAATACAAATGTGGACGTAGCGCAAAGTTTTTCAAAAACGATAATTCCCCCGGAGTTTAACGGTAGTAATAACTGGGTTGTGAGCGGTGAGAAGAGTGCGTCAGGTAAGCCGATTTTAGCAGATGACCCTCATTTATCCCTTGCGACACCTTCTATATGGTATCAAACGAGACTTGAAATGAAAGATTTAAATGTGAGTGGCGTTATTTTTGCTGGAGTACCAGGTGTTATATTAGGCCACAATGACAAAATAGCGTGGGGCGTTACGAATACGGGGCCTGATGTGCAAGATTTATATATTGAGAAGAGAAATCCTAATAATGAAAATGAATTTCTGTATAACGATAAATGGGAGAAAGCTACGGTAGTTGATGAATCGATTAAAGTAAAAGGCGGGAAGACAATTCCTTATAACGTTACGATTACGAGGCATGGGCCAGTAATTTCAGAGTTTGCGGATAAGGGGAAGGAGAAAACGAAAACCGTCTTCTCTTTAAAGTGGACTGCTTTAGAACCGTCAGCTGAGCTAAAAGCTGTATTAAATATGAACAAAGCAAAAGACTGGACGGAGTTTGAAACCGCTCTTCAAGATTTCCATACACCAACGCAAAACTTTGTGTTTGCATCAAACGATGGCACGATTGCTTATAAAGCGAATGGAAATATACCAGTGCGTAAAAAAGGCGATGGTAGCTTGCCTGTTCCAGGATGGACAGATGAATATGAATGGGAAGGATATATTCCATTTGATCAGCTGCCGAAAGTTATAAATCCGAAAGAAGGTTTTATTTCAACTGCGAATAATAAAATTGTTGATGATGATTATCCGTACCATATTAGCAATACGTGGGCACAGCCATATAGGCAAATGCGTATTCAAGAATTTTTGCAAGAGAAGGAAAAGTATACGGTGAAAGATTTAGAAGAGTTACAGATGGATCAAAAGAATTTATACGGGAAAGAGTTTACTCCTATATTTTTAAAAGAGTTAAATAAAGCATCTTTAAATGAGGTAGAGAAAGAAGGTGTAAACCAATTAACAAAGTGGAATTTTTACGATAGTAAAGATGAAGCGGCACCATTAATATTCCATTTATTAATGAAAGAGATTTCAAATACGTTATTTTCAAAAGAAATACCGAAAGATGTAATGGAGTTATTTAAAGGGAAGTCACAAGTTGTGGATGAATTAATCCGGAAACAAGTAGCAGGAGAAAATAGTGCATGGTTTTCTAAGTACGGAGGTTTCACAAAAGTTGTGCATACATCGTACGAGAATGTAATGAAGAAATTGCAGAAGGAATATGGACCCGATGTTGGGGCCTGGAAGTGGGGCGATTATCATCAACTCGCTTTTACACATCCAATTTCGAAATCATCTAGTATGTTAGCGTTACTCGCTTTTAATCGTGAGAAACCAGTTCCAATTGGCGGAAGTCAAGTTACCGTTCAAGCAGCGAGTTACGGCGATAACGGCATTGTAAATCACGGGGCTTCTTGGCGATTTGTTATTGATACGAAAGATATGTCAAACGGTTATCATATCGTAGGGCCAGGACAGTCGGGACATTTTAGAAGCGATTGGTATCATGATCAAATAGATGATTGGGTAAGTGGAACGTATCATACGACTACATTGAATACGGAGGGAATAGAGGGGAAGGTGCTAAATTTAGAACCGAAGTGATAGGGTGTTTTTGTTTGTGGAGGGACTAGTAATAATCTTTTTGATAATGAAAGCTTATCATTTAGAACATAACCCAGTTCTTAAATAATTTTAACAGCCAGCCTACTATCATTTAATTTGATAGTAGGCTGTTTCCATCTTCGAAATACGCTGTAGCAACTTCTTCAGGATTACGATTATTTCCACATGCTGCAAGTGCTGTAACAAATAAAGCCATTACAACTATTAACATGATTATTTCAGTTTTGAGGGGAATTAGTTAACAAAGACCAGGTATTATTTGCAACAGAACGGTCCCTCTGTACCCCTTGTTTCGTCATTTTTCTAGGCCATCCAACTTGACAAATGTTTTTTTATCAAACTACAATGAAAACCATTATCAATAATATAGGGAGGATACTTTTGTCAATAAATGAAAAACAATATATTTATAGGTTAATAACCAGATCTTGTTAAGTCGTATGTACTATTTTTAGTTTAGCGTTGCCCAGAATGTACACCAATTAATCTCGCGAATTACAAGAAAACTATTATTGAAATGAGGCGTGCATTGTGAAGTTGGACGTGAATGAGTTAGCAGAGTATCTTGCCAATAATCCTTTCCGAGTAGAAGGAGTATATCGTTATGCTAAAAATCCAGGTGTGCCTTGTGCTGAGTCTACAGATTCTTTCCCAGGATTTGTATTTCCACTTACAGGGAAGACGCAATTTAAATTTAATGGTACGCCGTATATCCTTTCCCCAGGAAAAGTTATACATGGGGGTGCAAAAATGACATTAGCCCATAAAATGCTTGGTGAAATAAACTGGGAATATATTCTTGTTTTATATCAGATAAGCAATTCAGAACGAGAAGACTCTTGCTTTACTCATCAGCATTTTGAATTATTAACAGGACAATCTCCTCGTCTTGTCGAATTACTTATGCGTCTTTGGGATGTGTATAATCAGCGTGGAGGCATTTCGATGCTTCAGACCGAAATGCTGTTTCGCGAAGCGTTGAATGAAGCTTTATTAAGTGTTGTCAATAGAGAAAACAACTATGAGTCGCATACTTTATTCGAACGAATATCTAGTTACGTCCGTAAATACTATTATAAAGATATTAAAATACATACGCTTACAGAACAAAATAATGTTAATCGAAATCGTCTTTCTTACGTGTTTAGAAAGCATGCAGGTATGGGGCCAGCAGAATATGTATTGAACTATCGTATAAAGATGGCTCAAAAAATGTTATGTACAAGTGATGTGCCTGTACAACAAATTGCGCAGGCTGTTGGAATCGCAGACCCTTTTTATTTTAGTAGAGTTTTCAAGAAGCGAGTTGGCATTTCGCCTACTAAATATCGCGAGAAGTTCATCAATAATCCATACTAATGTCAACAGGGGTCCATTCTTATTTGAAAATCACTGTTCTATACTTATGGAGAGTTAAAGGAAACATTGGATTGAAAGAACTTTTATTGAAATCACTCCTTTGTACTATCTGAATGAAAAGTTCTGGCCGGAGCATTTTCTTTTTAAGCGTAATGACGACTTTTTTACTTAGATTATTGTAATATAGTGGAAGTTAAAAATGAGGAGGGATTATTATCCATTACCAACCTATTAAACTAAATGACGAGTTATTTAAAATTAACGATTATTGGTATCCACGAGTGATTGGTGAAATGAATGATGATCAAATTCAGCTTTTTAAAGCTAATGGAGATTTTATATGGCATGAGCATCCTAATACGGATAAGCTATTTATTGTGCTTGAAGGGGAGATGTTCATCGATTTCCGTGATGGACAGGTGAAAATTTCTAAGGGCGAGATGTTTATTGTCCCGAGAGGCGTTGAGCATAAACCTTTCACTGAAAAGGAATCCCACATCATGTTGGTAGAGCCTAAAAGGGAAATGGATTGATAATCGTAAAAAGATAAAAAAGGAGCGGAAATCCGTTCCTTTTTTATTTATCTTACTATTTTTAGGAGCTTAGTATGAGTAAGATGTGAATAAAGGATGAATAGCATTTTTATCAATAAAAATTTATTTGGATTTTTTGTGGAATATATATGAAACGTTGTATAAAATAATCAAGAAAGCCAAAAATTATAGGGGGAAAGTTGTGAAGAAAAATAAGAGTTTAATAAGTTTTTTAGGAGTGTTTATTATGTTGTTTTCTTTTTGTTTTCAAGGAAATGTACAGGCAGATGTAAATACTGTTCAATCTGGAAAAATCAAATCAGGAAACGTAACAGTATGGGAAGTTGGAAATGTAGCGAAAGTATTAGCGGATGTGGAGCGCTTAAATTTAAATACAGTAAATGTACCGATTCAAGTGGATATCCCGAATGTGACTTCTACGAATATGGTAATTAATCAAGCGCAAAAGCAACAAGCTATTATTTTAATTCAAGAATTATTAAAGCGTAATATTCAAGTTATAGTGGAACCGTTCCCGTATATTCAGCAGGGGAATGTTGGAGAGACAGAATGGAACCCAAGTAACATTAATGATTTCTTCTGGAATTGGAAGACGGTTATTCTGCAAGATATTTTTAATTCCATTACAAGTAAATACAATGTGTATGGACTAAAGATTGCTTCTAATTTCGTGAATATGGAGTATGCAGAAGGATACTGGAGCGATACAATTGATTTTGTTCGTAATCAGTATAAAGGAAATGTTTTGTATCAAATGAACTGGTGGTTAACAGCAAGCTGGGACCCTTCTTATGAAGCGAAGTTTGAAGAGAAAATCAATCGCCCGTATTTAAAAAAGGTGGATATTGTTAGCATAGACAGTTGGTTTGAAGTTTCAGGAAAAAGAAATCCAACATATGAAGAAGTGAAGCAAAGTTTATTTGCGACAACAGTATATAATCGTGGGCAAAATGTTGTTCAGCAATTGGAACAATTACATAATGCAACAGGAAAGCCAGTTTACTTCGGTGGATTTAACGTTCCAGCACGTGAACTTGGATTACAAAATCCATGGAATCCAGATGTTTCAAATGTGTTTTCGAAGGATGTGCAATTAAATGGATGGCGTGCTTACCGCGATGTATTAGAACCGAAACCATATTTTAAAGGTTTTTCAATTTGGTTTATTGGCTCAAATGATAGTACACATGCGTATCAAATACATAGTAAAGAAGCAGAGGCAGTTATTAACGGGTGGTACCGAAAATAAATTTTATAAAATAGGTAAGTTTTAAAGTTTACTACATATATTTCTAGTGAAAGGCCTTTCACCATCTTATCACCTAGGGGGCAATCATAATGAAATTTTTGTCTTACCTTACAGTAATTTTGGTGATTCTTGGCGGTTTGAATTGGTTATTTGTAGCGTTAGATTACAATGTAGTTGAGAAATGGTTTGGTTCTATGCCGGCGCTTGTGGACACTATTTATTGGCTCATTGGTCTCTCTGCTATTTATCAAATTTTTGATCGGTTCTTTACGAACGATTAGCTATTATTCTTTCATTATTAGAGTGTTAAGTACGATTATGTACTTAACACTTTTTTATATGTCCATAAAAAAGTCTGCACTTGCAAGCGATTCCATCGCGTCTTGCGCCCTAATAATAGAAAACAAATTGACCACATATTATATTTTAGGTTATAATTCAGAAAGTTTAAAAAATAATCCGATGAGAAATAGGGAGGTTATGAGGGTAATGGAGAGAGTCTATAATTTTTCAGCAGGACCATCAATACTCCCTTTGCCAGTTTTAGAGAAAGTGCAAAAGGAGCTATTAAATTATAACGGGACAGGCATGTCTATTATGGAAATGAGTCATCGATCTTCTTATTTTCAAAGTATTATAGAGGAAGCGAGTAACTTACTTCGTGAATTAATGAGCATCCCTGATGAGTATGAAGTTTTATTTTTACAAGGCGGTGCGTCATTACAATTCTCTATGATACCGTTGAACTTAATGAATACGTATAAAAAAGCTGGATACGTACTAACTGGCTCATGGTCTAAAAAGGCATTGCAAGAAGCCGAAAAAGTTGGGGAAGTACAAGTGATTGCTTCTTCCGAGCAAGAGAAGTTTACTACGATTCCTAAACTGGACGGTTTATTAAGTGATGAAAAACTAGATTATGTACATATTACAACGAATAATACAATTGAGGGGACAAAATATGTGGACATTCCACATGTAGAAAAAGTGCCGCTCGTTGCGGATATGTCCTCAAATATTTTATCAGAGCGATATGATGTTTCGAAGTTTGGTCTTATATATGCGGGGGCGCAAAAGAATTTAGGACCTGCGGGCTTAACGATTGCTATTATAAAAAGAGATTTAATTGGGGGAGCAGATCGCTCTTGTCCGACAATGTTAAATTATGAAACTTACAGTAAAAATAACTCCTTATATAATACACCGCCGTCCTTTAGTATTTACGTAACGAAACTTGTACTAGAGTGGTTGAAAGAGCAAGGCGGAGTATCTGCGATTGAAGAACAAAATAGAATGAAATCTTCACTTCTTTATCATTTTTTAGATGAATCTAAATTGTTTACTTCACCAGTTGATCCTACGTATCGATCACTTATGAACATTCCGTTTACAACACCGTCAGAAGAGCTGAACAGTGAGTTTTTACAAAAAGCGAAAGAACGAGGACTTGTTACGTTAAAAGGGCATCGATCAGTCGGTGGTATGCGCGCTAGTATTTACAATGCGATGCCAGTACAAGGCGTACAGCAATTAGTAAATTATATGAAGGAATTTGAGCTTGAGAATAGATAGGGAGATGGGGATATGTTTCGTGTTCAAACGTTAAATCAAATTGCAGAAAAAGGTTTGCAAGTTTTTACTGAAGAACGTTATGAAGTAGGAGATAGAATCAAGCATCCAGATGGAATTTTGCTTCGTAGCTATTCTTTACATCAAGAAGAGTTTTCAAAAGATTTAAAGGCGATTGCAAGAGCTGGCGCTGGTGTAAATAATATTCCTGTCGAGCGATGTACAGAAAAAGGAATTGTAGTATTTAACACGCCGGGGGCAAATGCAAACGCTGTAAAGGAACTCATTATTGCCAGTCTTATTATGTCTTCACGTAACATTATTAATGGTGTAAGTTGGACGAAAAACTTAGAGGGTGAAGAAGTACCACAGCTTGTTGAATCAGGAAAAAAACAATTTGTTGGATCAGAAATTGCAGGGAAACGTCTAGGTGTTATCGGACTTGGCGCAATCGGTGCTTTAGTTGCGAACGATGCGTTAGCGTTAGGGATGGATGTTATCGGATATGACCCTTACATTTCAGTTGAAACAGCTTGGCGTCTTTCTACACATGTGCAAAGAGCATTTAGCCTAGATGAAATTTTTGCAACATGTGATTATATTACATTGCATATTCCTCTTACGAATCAAACGAAGGGGATTATTGGGGAACACGCTGTAGAGAAGATGAAAAGAGGGATGCGTCTATTTAATTTCTCTAGAGGAGAACTTGTAGATGAAAAGGTTCTTCAAAAAGCATTAGAAGAAGATATTATTACACATTACGTAACGGACTTCCCGAATGAAAACGTAATAAAGATGAAAAATGTAACAGCGACGCCTCACCTTGGTGCATCTACGTCTGAATCAGAAGAAAATTGTGCAGTAATGGCAGCACGTCAATTACGTGAATATTTAGAGACAGGAAATATTCGTAATTCAGTAAACTATCCAAACGTAGAGCTACCGTATATCGGAAAGAAACGAATTACAATTATGCATCAAAACGTCCCGAATATGGTAGGGCAAATTACAGGATGCTTAGCGGAACATCATATTAATATTGCCGATATGATTAATCGTAGTAAACATTCTTGGGCATACACAATGATTGATATCGATAACGGAATTGATGATATAATAAAAGAGAATATTGTAGAAAATATAAGCAAAATTACAGGTGTTGTAGCCGTTCGAATGATTGTGTAAAGGAGAGAGGAATGTGGCAAAAATACGACCGTTTCGGGCCATTCGTCCAGTAGAGGAAAAAGCGGCACAAGTGGCAGCTTTACCGTATGACGTATTAAATAGTGAAGAGGCAAGGGAAGTTGTAAAAGGGAATCCATATTCTTTCTTGCATGTTGATAAAGCAGAAATTGATTTAGATCCTGAACTGTCACCGTATGATGATCGCGTGTATGAAAAAGCGGGAGACAATTTAAAGCAATTTATACGAGAAGAAGTGTTCATACAAGATGAAGAGCCAGCGCTATATATTTATGAACTGACGATGCAAGGAAGAACGCAGTCAGGCCTTGTCGTTTGTACATCTATTGATGAGTATGAAGATGATACAATTAAAAAACATGAAAGAACACGTCATGAAAAAGAGCTAGATCGTATTCGCCACGTAGATGTGTGTGACGCAAATACAGGTCCGATTTTTTTAACGTACCGTACAAAAGATGAAGTAAAGCATTTAATTAGAAGCTGGAAAGAAGAACATGCGCCAATTTATACATTTACAGCAGAAGACGGTGTTAAGCATGTTGTGTGGAAGATTGCAGAGGAAGATGTAATTACGACTTTAGTAAACGCATTTGAAGATATTCCTAATCTTTATATTGCGGATGGGCATCACCGCTCTGCATCAGCTGCAAAAGTAGGACTTATGCGAAGAGAACAATATCCAAATTACACAGGAGAAGAGGAATTTAATTTCTTCTTATCGGTTCTATTCCCTCATGATGAATTATCGATTTGGGACTATAACCGAGTTGTGAAAGATTTAAATGGCTTATCAGAGGAACAGTTTTTAAATCAAATTACGCAGTACTTTTATGTAGAAGGAGCAACTGTTTCTCCGTATAAACCAAATGAGCCCAAATCATTTGGTATGTATGTAAATGAGAAGTGGTATAAGCTTACTGTGAAAGAGGAAACATTTGATGCAAATGATCTTGTTAGAGGTTTAGATGTATCTATCCTGCAAGATCATTTATTAAGCCAAGTGCTTGAAATACATGATCCGCGATCTGATTCACGCATCGACTTTGTCGGAGGAATCCGTGGATTAAAAGAACTAGAACGTCTTGTAAATAGCGGTGAATATAAAGTGGCGTTTTCACTATATCCGACATCAATGGAAGCTTTATTAGCAATCGCAGATGCCGGTGAAGTCATGCCGCCAAAATCAACGTGGTTTGAACCGAAACTTCGCAGCGGGTTGTTTGTTCATTCTTTAAAATAAATAGACTTCTTTAGTTAGAAAAACCGAAATGATTTTTAGTTTCGGTTTTTCTTATTTTACAAGTGTTTTTGAGGAGGGGTATGGATGAAATTGCAAGTAGGCGAAAAAATCACCTTTGAACGAACTTTTACGAAAGAGGATGTTGCGTTATTTACAGAAGTATCAAAAGATGAAGGCGTTCATCATGTTACACCAGATGAGCAGGGAAGATTTGTTGTACAAGGGCTGTTAACATCAACATTGCCTACAAAAATTGGCGGTGATTATAACGTACTAGCTCGCAAAATGGATTTTGAATTTTTACGTCCTGTTTTTAGCGGCGATACGATTCGTTGTGACGTAACTATTGAACAATTTGAGCCTGATGAAAAAAATCGTACAAAAATTATTGCGACGTTTATATGTAGGAATCAACTTGAAAAGGAAGTTATGAAGGGGAGTTTTTCGGGGATTATTCTTTAATTAGTAAGAAAAGAAATGAATAGGTGGGGGCATGATGTCTCTAGGGCGTAGATTTTTAATTCCCCCATGAAGAAAATTTTATGCATTGCTGAATACTGATAATATACTCTGTTCATTTTTAACTTGAATAAACTCGTCAACAAAAAGGACATTCCTAGTATTACAAGAAATGTCCTTTCCACTAAATTATAAGGTATTTTGCTGAAATTCAAACTCTAAAATTAGTTTACTAGTTTGACCTGTAAACTGATAATTATAGGATCCTCTCAGGTTTTCTAAGTTACCGGTAGCTTTAATAATTGTTCCTGGGGAATCTAAATTTCCTTTATCAAATATTCCTTGCTCTAGAGCTGTAAATGTCCCTTGTTGCCCCTTATAAATCCCTTCAAAGTGTAAAAATCCAGAAATTTTAGCAGTAGCTAAGTGACCATCATTTATATTTGAGTCTAAATAATATAATAAGTATTCAACAAAAGCCTTTCCTTTTAATTCCCCATCAATATCATATTCGACATGAGCAATATTAATAGGGAAATCTTTTTTATTATCATCGATTGGTTTTTCATCCCACTTACTTACTGTAAATGTTACTTCCATACACGTAATCTCCCTCCAATTATATACTTTTAAAAAGTACCAATTCACAGACATATCTCATAGGAGTGTTTTTATTCATTCCACGCCACTTTCCAAAATAGAGAAAGATCCATTTTCACAATTAATTTCTGCCATTGCACCGTAAGGTAAAATAAACTTCGGTTCAGTATGGCCAAAATTTAAATTATAAAGAATCGGCAAATCTTCTAAGTTATGTTCCTTCATAACCTGTAATATTTCCTGTTTATATTCTTCATAGTATTGTTCATCTTTCGGTTTACCAAAAATGATTCCTTTTGCTTTTTGCAGAATACCTTGTGCTGCATAATTTCGTAACCAATATTTTATATAACTTGGTTCTGGATGATCTTCAGAAGTTTCAAAGAAGAGAATACTATTCTCCCAATGTTTTTTCTCAGGCCAAAGTTCCGTTCCTTTTGCAAATTCCAATACTTCAATACAACCACCAATTAAGCGCCCCTGTACAGTGGTAGAGCCTTGAAGTAGCTCATATCCATTGTTTTGCTGCATCGTACGTCTTGTATCCTTATTTATTTCAATCCATTCTAAATGCTCACTTATCCATTCATGAGCTGGTTGAATCTCTCCAATCGTTTCATTTGAAAAGAGAGTACGATTTACCATTTCAATTGTATATGGATCCATCTCTACATTTTCGGCAAAGTCGGTCAAAATTGCTGGACCGTATAAAGAGGAAAGCCCTGCTTTATGGCAAAATAAATGTGAAATAGTAACGTCAGAGTACCCCATAAAAATTTTCGGGTTTTCGCGTATCACATTAAAATCTATATAGGGAAGTAACCGGATGCTATCTTCACCGCCAATATTCGCGATAATTGCTTTCACGCGTGTATCTTTAAATGCTGTCAATATATCTTCCGCACGATCCTCTGGATTGTTATAAAGGTATTCGCTACCTTTTAAGCTATTTGGCATTGGGATAACCGTAAGACTAAAAACTTCTTCTAATCTTTTTACTCCTTGTTCATATCGCCATCTTATTTCAGAATCACCTGCACCGCCCCATGAAGGACTTACTGTCGCTACGATATCTCCTGGCTGTAATCTCTTTGGCTTTATTAACATATGAATTCCGCCCCTATATAATTTAATGAACTACGGCTATACAAACCGTAGAGTTGAAGAACATTGTACATGACATTAGTTTCTCCGTCTTCAATAAGTTCACCTGCTGTAATTTGAGAATTTAGTATTAGTGCTGAATATAGGAATAATCTACAAATATTTTTTGCTAAAATTTATATTTGAAAATCACAGTATGCATCATTGCATGAGGAAAACGGTTGTTATTTTTATAACCTGTAACTATAATGATTACAGGTTGGTCGATACCAATCAAAAAAATAAAATCATCATGAATGGAGATGTTACATATGGGTATGAAAAAAATAATTTTAGCAGGTGCTTTAGGGATCGCAGCATTATCAGGAACAAATGTACCAGGATTAGAACTAACAAAAGCGAGTGCAGCTTCTATTGAATCGAATTTCTCGACGTTAGAAGGACGAGTAGTAGAAGTAGATAACGGTGTGATTGTTGTAAAATCTAAGCAATATGAGGAACCTGTTAGTGTGTATATTGATTCACTTTCAAACGTGAAAGTAGGAGATGAAGTAAAAGCTACTGGATCTATGATGCGTAATTTTACAGAATATATGGTTGCAACTGCAGTTGAAAATACAACAAACAAGTTAGGTATGCACATGAAAGAAGATGGCTCACCTAATTATGTAATTGGAGAAGTATCAAAAGTAGGAACGATGGAAGATGAGGGAGACGGTGCTACTAAATATGTTGTAGTTGAGTATCCATCGCTAAATGGGAAGAAAGATATTATTGATGTTTTCTTAACAAAGGGACAAGTATTTAATGTGGGTGAGAAAGTGAAAATTGATATGGAGTATGTGGGCTGGGGGGGTATTTCTATTAATTGGAACACAGTTGATCATATTGAAAAAGTTCATGAAGCAAAGACGAACGCTGAAAATAATGATGATGTATGGATTTGGTCTTAATAAGGCGAGTATAAGTCGTTATTTGCAATTTTCTCCAAACAATACATGTAAAAACTAAATGTATCATGCAGTACCCATCAAATTATTATGTGTATAACAATTTGATGGGTACTTTTTGTTTTGTGTTTTTTTGAGAATAACGGATTTCCAATAAGAATATGATGTTAACACTAGAGCGAAGGTGAAAAAATACAAGATTGAAAGAGGTGTTTAAGGGTGGAACAAGATGAGGTTTATTTACGAGCTAAAAAAAGGGTAGAGAATTTAAAAGCTTTTTACATTCATTTAACGGTTTATATACTAGTGAACTTAATGCTTTTTATTATAAATATAAGTTCTGATTCAAGTAAATTATGGTTTTTATATCCACTTGCAGGCTGGGGGATAGGTATCGTTATACACGGTTTGACAACTTTTCCAGTTGGGATATTTGGGAAAGAGTGGGAAGAACGAAAGATTAAAGAATATATGGAGAAAGATAAGTGAATTTATTTCTGAAACGTATGAATATAAAATCCCATATGAATTTCTATGATCACACGCTTGATGCGAAGTCTATTCTATAGCTTCGCTTATTTGCTTTGTATTTGAAGTTTGTGCGAGTGAGAGTGTTTATATTCATTTTTAGGCTGAATTGCATGTGAAATCAAAACTTTAGTTGTAGTACATAATAAATACAGTTATTTTACTTTCTTAATTACAAGTGGATATAGGATAAAGTTGACTTATCATCCTATATTAAAATAAAAATAAACCACTGTTCGATTTGAATATTCCACGATATAATGGTGAGAGTTTATGACAGAATAAATATTTACATAAGAAGTGAGGTACTGTATGAAAAAAAGAACGACAGACATTATTTTTATTATTATCGGTGCATTTCTTTTTGCGTTAGGTGTCAATTTATTTGTTATCCCGAACGAGTTTGGTGAGGGTGGAGTAACAGGTATCACGATTATTACGTACTATTTATTTGAATGGTCACCGGGCTTAGTTAACTTAATTTTAAATGCGATTTTGTTAATAGCCGGTTATAAATTTTTAAATAAGATCACAACAATTTATACGATTATCGCTGTAGTTACGAACTCACTATTCCTTCATTTAACAGAAGGTTGGACGATCGCTTCGGATGAAATGCTCGTAAATGCCATTTTCGGAGGTATATTTATTGGATGCGGGATTGGTCTTATTATTCGCGTTGGCGGAACAACTGCAGGTACTACCATCTTAGCAAGGATGACACATAAATATTTAGGATGGAGCATTAGCTACGGTCTACTGTTCTTCGATTTAATCGTTGCGTTTTCATCGTATTTCATCATTGGTGCAGAAAAACTGATGATAACAATTATTATGTTATATGTAGCAACGAAAGTGATGGAGTTTGTAATTGAAGGTTTAAATCCGAAGAAAGCCATTACGATTATTTCTGATAATCCCAATGAAATTGCCGGGAAGGTAACTACCTTAATGGGCAGAGGGGTTACTGTGTACTCAGGTCATGGCTATTACACGAAAACTCCGAAGGAAATTCTTTATGTTGTTATTAATAAGCAAGAAGTAGTGAAGCTAAAACGGATTGTTCAAACTACAGATCCGGCGGCGTTCATCGCTATACACGATGTTCGTGATGTGTTCGGAGAAGGATTTGTTGATATTTCGAAGGCTTAGAAATTATTTTTGATTAAAATAATCTTAATACTAAAACGTAAGAATCTATTTTGAATAATCTTTTTTCAAAATAGATTCTTTTTCTTTTTCTTGCAAAAAATTCAATTGTTTCTTAATGTAGTGATGTAGAAGGATGAACGAGAGAGGGTTTAATGAAGATGATACATATTTTATTAGCTGATGACGATAAACATATTAGAGAGTTGTTGCATTATCATTTACAAAAAGAGGGATTTCAAGTTTTTGAGGCGGAAGATGGAAAGGTAGCGCAAGACGTATTAGAGAAGGAAAATATTCATCTTGCGATCGTAGACATTATGATGCCATTTGTTGATGGCTATACGTTATGTGAAGAAATACGGAAGTATCATGATATTCCTGTTATTTTATTAACTGCGAAAGACCAGTTAGTGGATAAAGAAAAAGGCTTCATTTCTGGTACAGACGATTATATTGTGAAACCATTTGAACCAGCTGAAGTGATTTTCCGTATGAAAGCTTTATTACGTCGTTATCAAATGCTGAGTGCAGATATTATTACGTTGCACGGAACGACAATTGATCGAAAAGGTGTGGAAGTAAAGTGTAACGGTCAAACAATTTTGCTTCCTTTAAAGGAATTTGAGCTATTATCACAACTTGCTAGTTATCCTGGAAGAACATTTTCAAGAGAAGAGCTAATTGAATTAGTATGGGGAATGGATTTTGAAGGGGACGAACGAACGGTTGACGTTCATGTGAAGCGGCTGAGAGATCGTTTCTCAAAACGAACGGATGATTTTCAAATTACGACAGTGCGCGGCCTTGGGTATAAGTTGGAGTTGAAATAAGATGAAATCACTATATTCTAGATTTGTATTTATGACGGTCGGCATTATGCTACTTAGTAGTATTATCGGCTTTTTATTAACGAACGTATATTATCAAGTGAAGTTAAAACCGTATAACAGTGAAAAGATTTTAAAGTATGCTGAAGAAGTTAAATCGTTATATGAAAAGCAAAGTGAAGAAAATCAAGAGGCGTACTTACATTCTATCGCAAAGTTAGGGTATGAAATTTATATTGTCGATGATCAAAAGAATGGAAAGCGTATTGGCAATGCGTTTCGTAAGACGTCTATTAGCGATGCTACTGTTCATAAAGTATTGCAAGGAGAAACGTTTAATGGTGTTTCCACCTATCCAACTCGTCTCTTTATTACAGGGTTTTTCGATAATGAATTAATTAATAGCGTCGGTGTACCAGTGCAACACGGTGATAAACAGTACGCTTTATTTATTCGTCCTGACATTCAGAACCAATTTGGCGAAATGCGAATTTTCTTAGCGGTATTACTTGGGTTTATCGTACTAATAAGTATTATTTTTATAGCGATTGCAGCAGGTTATATCGTTCGCCCAATCCGTAAATTTACGAAGGCTACGCAAAAAATTGCGAGTGGGGAATATAAAATTGAATTAGACGTAAAACGAAAAGATGAAATAGGAACGTTATCTACAAGCTTCCAAAAGATGACGAAAAGTATTAAAGAACTAGATGAAATGAGACAAGAATTCGTTTCAAATGTTTCGCATGAATTTCAATCACCGCTTTCTTCCATACAAGGTTTTTCGAAGACATTGCAAACAGAAAAGATGAGCGTGGAAGAAAGAAACCATTACTTACAAATTATTGAGGGCGAAAGTAAGCGAATGTCTAGTTTATGTAAACAGTTACTTACGCTTGCTTCATTAGATAAGGAGGAAAAGGTTTTACAAATAAAAGACTTTTCCTTACAAAAACAAATTAAAGACGTCATTTTTATGCTTGAATGGAAATGGCGGGAAAAAGATATCGCCGTTGAATTTGATGTGCCGGACATTACAATTCAAGGTGATGAAAACTTACTTCATCAAGTATGGAGTAACATTTTCACGAATAGCATTAAGTTTTCAAACGATGGTGGAACGATTGAGTTTTTCGTGGAAGAGTTAGAGTCTAGCGTTATAATTTCTATATCAGACAACGGAATCGGTATGGAAAAAGAAGAAATGGATCGTATTTTTGACCGTTTTTACAAAGTAGATACAGCAAGGGCAAGAAACGTAGAAGGTAGCGGTTTAGGATTATCAATCGTGCAGAAGATTGTTGAACTGCATAAAGGGACCGTTTCGGTATATAGCACGAAAGGGGAAGGGACGACTGTTCGGGTGGAGCTTCCTAAATAGATAGAAGAGGCTGTTTGGGAACAGCCTCTTTTTTGTTCGTTAGTCTATGTGTAAAGTGAAAAGAGTTGTTTTAAAGATGTGAGTAATCCTAATCCATAATTGGACTTGTTTGTAGAATAAGATTAGGAGGAAGTTTATTTGAAAATGTAGAATCTCTACAGAGTTATAAGGATTTTATTGAAAATTTAGCTATTTAGGGAGGAAATTACTTTGAAACGAATTGACTTGTTATTAAACGTACTAGATTCAACATTCGATAAAGAGAGTTGGTATGCACCGTTTAAACATGCTATAGAAGGACTTACAGCTGAACAGGCTATGTGGAAACCAGCTGGAGAGACAACAAATACTATTTGGGAGAATGTTAATCATCTCACTTATTACAAAGAAAGACTTGCTGCAAACTTGGAAGGACGTGAATGGACACATAATCTTGACGGTAATGACACCTTTTATCTTACTAAGCAATCTAATAATGATACGGAATGGAAGGAAGTCGTTGAACGCTCTGAAAATGCTCAGCGTAATTTAAGACAGGTATTAAGTGCAATTTCTGAAAGAGAGCTTGAACAAAATTCACTTGAAGGTAAATTACTGGACATCATGCTTCATGATGCTTATCATACAGGCCAAATTATTCAATTAAGGAAAATGCAGGGGGCATGGCCATCAAAGCGTTAACGGCACCTTTTAGTTGGTGCTATTGTTGAATAAATTTTAGATATTCAAACGACTTTATTGTTATATTTTAGTGAAGTATTTTACATCCAAAATGAAATAACTATATTTTTAACCCCGTCCCCAATTTAGAACGGGGTTATGTTTGGTTGCTATAAAGCCGCACCTTTCCCGCGTTCTTCCTTAAACCGAAGCTCAAAAGTATCCGCTGTAATTTCATCAGCTTTTGGAAAAGCCCGTAATTTCGGATGAAGTAGCCATACGAGGGAAATGAATAAAATCCCAATGCTAGCAAGCGCGAAAATGAGTTGGCTACTATATACATTCGCAGTGTATCCGCCAATTAAAGAGCCGAGTGGCATAGCAATTGTGCCCATGCTTCGTGTGACTGAATTGATACGCCCAAGATATTGGTTTGGAATTACAATTTGACCAATAGTCGCAAATAATATGTTGGTCGCACCAATTGGTATCCAAGCTAAGCCGAATAAAAAAATGGATAGCCATTGAAACGGTACAACCGTTGAGAGAAACCAAAAGAAAGCGCCAGTCGCAAAGCTAATAATGGAGACACGGCCAACATTATGTTTACCAACCCATGAACTGAATAGTGCTCCAATTAAACAACCGGTGGATATAGCGGCTAAAAAGAAACCATATAATTTTACACCGCCTAAAGAATCAGCGAAAGAAGGGAGTATTGCCATCGTCATACCGATTGAAAAATTAGCGACAACGGAACCAATTAAGAAGACGCCCATTAAGGAACGAAATACGATTGAAAACCCTTCTTTTAAATCAGTAAAATATTGTTTAGTTGAAAGTGTTGTGTCTGCTTCAGTTTGTTTTGGCATTTTTAATGAAAAGAACAAAAGGGCAGTAATCGCGAATGTAAAGGAGTCGATTACATATAAAGTAATGGCGCCAAATAGTGCTACTAATATTCCAGAAAGAGTCGTACAAATTAAATCAATGCCTTGATATGCAAATGAGAAGAGTGAATTTCCTTTTAATAATTGTGTTTTATGCAGTAGAAGTGGTAAAGCTTTTGATTGTGCGGGATAGGCGAATTGTTCAATAAAGGCTACGATTGGCATGATGATGAGTAGTAGGTGGACTGTTAGTAGGTCGAAGTAGTGTGTAATAGGAATGATTAAAATAAGAATGCATTGCAAAACTTGTGTGATGACGAGGGTGTTTTTTATTGACCATCTATCAACGAATGGACCAGTAAGAAATTGTAATGCAGAAGGTAATAACGTAAGGGAACCAGCCAATCCAGAATAAAAAGGATTACCACTTAATTTGTATACGAGCCACATCGCGGCTACATAATACAAACTATCTCCTATGTTGGTGAAAATTCTTCCTAAAAATAATAAGAGGAAATTCCGGTTTTTTAATATGTCCACTTTATCTACTCCTTTATAATAAATTTATTCGGTAAAATAAATTTGACCGTTTATGTAAAAAAAATCGTATTACGATTTTTCTTCTTTTTTAATAAATTGCTGCATTGTTCTCTCAGCGATTTGAAGTGCAGTAGTAGAAATATAATAAGGTTTACTATTCGGATCTTTATCTGCACCTTTTGTGATTTCGTTTAATTCAGCCATTAATTCATAAAACTTTTTTACCCACACTTGAAATTGTTCTGGCGTAGCATCAAATTCCCAGCAGGATGAAACGTAATTCCACTTAGCTGGATCTTCACTTGCATTTCGTAATGTAAAAGCTTCTTCTGGTGCAGCGAGAATTTGGCTTTTCGTTCTTTCTATCATTTGTAAAAAGATTTGGCGACCTGATTCGCTTAATATTTCTAAATGAGGTAATAGATCTGCAGCAGGGGTGAAGCCTTTCGCGACAGATTGATAAAACTTTTGAATAATCCCATTCTTTTCTTCTGTATAAACGATCTCTATAAGACCATTCTTTTCTAATTCTTTTAAATGATAATGAATTTTCGCCCTTGAAATGCCGAATTTCTCAGATAGTAATTGTCCAGTATAAGGACGTTCGCATAGACGTATCATCATTTCGGCACGTAGTGGATCGCTTAATGCTTTTAATTGGCTATAAGTAGTTAGTGTTAATACGGGCTTCAACATGATCAACTCCTTGAATTAAATTAAATTAAATTACTCGGTCAAGATTATTTGACTGAATTGTATCAAGGATTTTGAATGTTTTCAATACTTTCTGAAAATTAAATCTTAATCTCTGTAATCTTCTGTTCATATTCCGTTCATATTTCTTTTTTATGATAAGTGCATAGAAAGAAAGAGGAAGGAGCGAGCGAAATGTTTTTAGCTCTGCGTGAATTAAAACAATCAAAATTAAGATACGGATTAATCGGATTGATTATGGTGTTATTATCATTTTTAGTCCTTGTTATTTCAGGATTAGCAAATGGATTATCATATGATAATGCTTCATCGATTCAAAATATGGAAGCAAATAAGTTCGTTTTAGCGGATGATGCGGAAAATAAATTACTTCGTTCACAAATTAAGAAAGACGATGTAGATAACGTAGTAAGTCAAGTAGGCGAGAAAGAGGCAGTTCCGTTTCGTGTGAAAGTTTCAACATATGAAAAGAAAGATAGTTCGAAAAAGGTTGATATCGCTATTTTCTCAAGCGAACGAGATTCATTTTTAGAACCGAACATTGTAAAAGGTGAGAAATTAGGTACAGCAAACAACGAGATGGTTGCTGATGAATCGATTAAAGAGAAGGGAATCGATATTGGAGATACAATTATCGATCCTGTTTCAAAGAAAGAATTTACAATCGTCGGATTTACGAAAGATCAAATGTTTAGCCATACACCAGTCGTTTATGTAAATGAAGACGTATGGGGCGCTATTTCACAACCAAACCAAAAAGATTATAGTGCAATCGCACTTAATACAGATAAAGAAGTAAAAAATGCACACGTAATTGACAAAAAAGAAGTGCTGCAAAGTATTCCAGGATTTAAAGAAGAGCAAGGAACGTTAACGATGATTATTGCGTTCTTACTTGTAATCGCTGCATTACTAATTGGTGTATTCTTCTACGTTATTACACTGCAAAAAACACAGCAATTAGGTGTATTAAAAGCAATTGGTACGAAGAACTCGTATTTAGCAAATAGCTTAGTCGTGCAAGCGTTATTCTTATCAGTCGTTGCGATGGTAATTAGTATCGTTCTTGTACAAGGATTAGAACAAATTTTACCAGCAGGTATGCCGTTCTTATTAACAACACCGATGATTGCACAATATGGAGCAATCTTTATCGTAATTAGTATTTTAGGAACACTTATTTCGTTATACCAAGTATTAAAAGTTGATGCATTAGAAGCAATTGGAGGCGGGATGTAATGACTTCATTATTAAAATTAGACAAAGTAAGTAAAGTGTACGGAGAAGGAAATACGGAAGTAACAGCCCTTCATCCGATGTCGCTTGATGTGAAAGCTGGAGAATTTATCGGAATCGTTGGTCCTTCTGGATCAGGGAAAAGTACATTATTATCAATCGCGGGTGCTTTATTATCACCGTCAAAAGGAGATATTTACATTCGTGAGCAAAATATTACACAGTTATCGGAAAAGGAAATGACAGACATTCGTTTGAAAAAAATCGGTTTCATCTTCCAGTTTGCAAACCTTGTTCCATATTTAAATGTGAAAGAACAATTGCTTTATATTGCAAAGCTAAAAAAGGAAAGTAAACAAGAATCCGAAAAGCGTGCAGATCATTTATTAGCGGCATTTGGATTAGGAGAAAGAAAAAATCATTATCCAAATCAACTATCTGGTGGGGAAAAACAAAGGGTAGCAATCGCTCGTGCGTTCATGAACAATCCGGATTTAATATTAGCGGATGAGCCAACGGCAAGCTTAGACTCAAAACGCGCACGTGAAGTTGTTGAAATGATGAAACGTGAAGTGAAAGAGAGCCAAAAAGCAGCAATTATGATTACACATGATGAAAGAATGCTTGATGTATGTGATCGTATATTGACGCTGAGAGATGGACAGTTAATATAAAGAAAAAGGCCAACCGTACATGCGGTTGGCCTTTGTATAATTGTTTTTAATAAGTATAATGGCTTTATTTTGAGAATAAGGTTTTAATTTTATTGCGTGTTACTAATAAAATCCCGCCTAATACAGATAGCATTCCTAGAGCCATATTGTTTGATTGCTCGCTACCAGCGTTAGGAAGTTCTTTAGCGTTATTGTTTTTAGTACCATTATCTGCTTGCGTTTGTTTAGACTGTGATACTTCATTAATCTTGTTATCAACATTTTGCTTCGTTGTATGTAACTCAGCTAATTTGTCGTCAATTTTTTTCTCAGTATGCTTAAAGTCGTTGATTTTAATATCTAAGTCTTGTTTTTTCTTTGATAAATCATCTGAAACAGTTTGTTTCGATTGTTTAATTTCGTTAATTTTATTTAGTAAATCTTCTCTAGCCTTTTGTAATTCAGCTAGTTTGTTTTTTACATCTTGTTTAGCTAGTTCTAAGTTAGCGGAAAGACTGTCTAAATTGCCTTTAATTTTCTTAAGTTCCTCTAACGTGTTACCAGTATTCGGCTTGTTTTCTTTTAGTTCAGCGAGTTTGTCTTCAGCAGTTTGTTTCGCTTTCTTTAACTCAGCTAATTTTTCATCTACTTGTTTTTTAACTTCCTTAAGTTCATTAACCTTTTGATCAATGTTCTCTTTATGTTGCTTCATTTCATTCACTTTTTCATCGACAGTTTGTTTATGTTCTTTAATCTCATTCACTTTGTTATCGATATTTTGCTTATGTTCTTTTACTTCAGCAACTTTATCTTCTACTTGTTTTTTATGCTCTTTAATTTCAGCGATTTTATCTTCGGCGATTTGTTTGTCTTGCTGAAGTTTTGCATCTAGTTCTTGTTTATGCTGTTTAACTTCGTTAATTTTTTCATCAGCAACTTGTTTGCGTTCATGTAGTTCATTCACCTTTGTATCAACATTTTCCTTAACTTTGTTAAGTTCATTTAATGTTTGATCCACGTTTTCTTTGTGTTGCTGTAATTTCGCATCTAACTCTTGTTTATGTTGCTTAATTTCAGCTAATCGATCTCCCGTACTTTGCTGAGGAGTAGCATCATTTACTTCTGCATGAGCAGAGTTTGCGCCAGCAATCATTGCTAAAGCTAGTGTAGACGCAGCGATTGTTTGTTTTGTTTTCATATTTTTGTACCTCTTTTCTTTCATATGCATGAGCTATTTTGTGTAAAAATGAGCATATAGAAGTAGATTCTTCCATCATTATATACCATCTACGCCGTCTAGAGGAAGTATTTGCATAATAATCTATGATTATGTAATTTTTATAATCTCTTATTTCGGACAGGGGAGAACTCTTTAGCAAGATGGACAATTTTTAATATAGTAGAGTTTACATCCTTACTGTTACGAATAACAAACAAATAATCAGCCTCGTTTTCTATAGGATCTACCACATCATCGTGAAGTGATTCAGTTTGTTGTCGATCAAGTACTTCTTTGAAACTAGAATATCCACCTCTAAAAATATTCGTACTTCGCGTGCTTCTAGCCACTCTTTCGTAAAGTACATCATCTGGGATGTCAAAGTGAACTAATATGCGTACATATTCATTCTGTGGAAATAATTCGTTTAGTAAATAGAACCTTCCGTTTTTACTGCGATTGGAGTTACAAATAATAAGGTGTAAATTTGTATGTTCTTTCGCATAATCAACAATGAATTTTGAAAGACTGTGCTTTAGTGTATTTGATCCTTCTGTCGGCTGTAATTTTTCATAATGTGTGTTAATAAATTCAGCTTGGTTGTCTTGGTCCATAATAAAAGAATTAGGTAACTCTTTTTCTAGCTCTTTTGCAAATGTAGTTTTTCCACTGTGTGTTTTTCCTACTGTAATGATGACTAATCTTTTCATGACGCCCTCCATTTGTATTGTTATGAACTGGAATATTCGGTGTAGATCGAAATCTTCCTGCTAGAGATTACACAAATTGTTGGAGCGTAGTAGGCTGAAAACTTGACAAAAAAACTTATTTATGCTATAATTTACCAATATAAAAATAAGGTGTATAATAGGGTTCTCCTGGCCAGGGGAACCCTATTTTTGTTGTGAACATGAAGGAGAGTGTATGTGCGTGAAACAAGGTGAAGCAAGTGTAACGTCGTTAGTATCAGCTTTCGGAAGGGCGTATCATAGTGAATTTGATAATCCTAAAATCTTTGATGATTATGTAGCTAAAGATTTCATTTCACAAAAAGAACGTAACAATATTGAAACGAACATGGTTCAAGGGATTCACTTTTTCAATAAAGAAATTGCAGAGCAGTTTCAAGACAATCCAAAAGAAATATTAAAATGGATTACGCAAGTTCAGTTATCACCAACACCTTTAGCACGTGCCGCATATTGTGAAAGAGTATTACTACATGAAATTACATTAGGAGCAAAACAATACGCCATACTCGGTGCAGGCTTAGATACGTTCAGTTTTAGACACCGAGAATTAGAAAATAAAATAGAAATATTTGAAGTGGATCATCCTTCTACACAGGCGTTTAAGAAGGAAAGAATAAAAGAAGTAGAACTTGAAGTTTCAAATAACCTTCATTTTGTTTCAATGGATTTTACGAAAGGATTTTCCTATGAACAGTTACGCAATGAAGGATTTGAACATAAAAAGACTTTCTTTAGCCTTTTAGGTGTTACGTACTATTTAACGAAAGAGGAACTTGCTAGTTTATTAGAATGTTTATTCGAGATGGTTCCGGCAGGTAGTTCTATCGTTTTTGATTATCCTGATGAAAACTTGTTTACAGAAAAGGGACTGTCCAATCGAGTTGAAAATATGGTGAAAATGGCTGCGGTAGGCGGAGAACCGATGAAATCATGTTATTCTTATGCTGAAATGGAAGCACTGTTAGAGAAGGCGGGCTTACTCATTTATGAGCATTTATCACCAGAGGATATTGATGTATTATATTTTGAAGGACGAAACGATTATTTAGAAGCTTTTGAGACAGTGCATTATGTACATGCGGTGAAAAGGTAGGAAATTAGTAGGCATAGGGAGGAATCTCTGTGTCTTTTTTTATAAAAAAGGAAATGAGCTGTAGTGGTGGAAAATATAATTATAAATATATAATATCTATAAATTAATGTTTTGTAGAAACTAAAGGAAAGGGGAAATAGAAGATGTTGAAATTACAAGGGAAATACAATGAAGCAAAAGTGTTTACTACGAATGTAGAAAAAACTGCAGCAGGTCAAATTATTGATCTTTGTAACCAACAATTCGTAAAGGATAGCAAGATCCGTATTATGCCAGATACACATGCGGGCGCAGGTTGTACAATTGGGACAACAATGACAATTCAAGATAAGATTGTTCCTAATTTAGTCGGGGTTAACTAATCGGCTCAGACTTTAAACTACTCACTCAATTGACTGGAAACCCTAACGATAAAAGGCGAGGGCAATCAGCAGCCAGTGGTTATGGTGACATAATCGAATGGTTCAGAGACTTGTACTATGTTAGCAGACTAAGGTACAGAATTATTCCTCATCCATTTTGAATTGAAGAGGAATAATTAATACGGTGAGCCTACAGTAGAGACTGCATATCTCGATGACTGTAGAGAAGGTATAGTCCACTCTTTCAGGAAACTGAGAGGTAAGTACGATATTGGTTGTGGCATGGAAGTTGTTATGATTAATAAGAAAAAAGAGGAAATCAACTTCGATCACTTAGACGAAACGATACGCAAATTTGTCCCAAGTGGTTTTCGTATTCGAGATAAGGAACATAGATTTTCAAAAATGATTGATTTTGATAGTGTAAGAGCCCCGTTTACATTGCAACGTGCTCAAAAAAGTATTGGTACACTTGGCGGGGGCAATCATTTTGTCGAACTGAATGAGGATGATAAAGGAAATGTATACATTGTCATTCATAGTGGTTCGCGTAATTTAGGGAAACAGGTAGCAGAGTATTATCAAAACTTTGCTTACGAGCAACTTATAAACGTTAAATCTATTAAAGAAGAAATCATTGAACGTTTAACGAAAGAAGGTAGACAACAAGAGATACATGAAGCTTTACGTGAAATTAAGAAACCGGTGATTCGCAAAGAATTAGCTTATTTAGAAGGACAAGGATTTAAAGATTACATGAATGATATGAAAATTGCTCAAAAATATGCGGAGTTAAATCGTAAAGCAATGATTGATGAAATCGTCACTAAAATGGATTGGAAAGTAACAGATCAATTCACTACAATTCATAACTACATCGATATGGACAATATGATTCTAAGAAAAGGTGCTATTTCAGCTCAGAAAGATGAACGAGTAATCATTCCAATTAATATGAGAGACGGTTCTATCATTGCATTTGGTAAAGGAAATCCAGATTGGAACTTTTCTGGCCCTCATGGAGCAGGACGTATTATGAGCCGTAAGAAGGCGAAAGAAGTACTTAACTTAGAGGATTTTCAAAATACAATGACAGAGGTTTGGACTACATCTGTTGCAGAAAGTACTTTAGATGAAGCACCAATGGTATATAAGCCAATGGATGAGATTGTTGAGAATACAAAGGACACAATTGATATTAAACATATTATTAAGCCGATTTATAATTTTAAGGCGAACTAGAAGGGGAGTAACTTTTATTGTAATGAGGTATAGTGCTGGAAAGTATTAAGCATGGTGCTATTGGAAGTAGGGAAATTGTGAAGAATAATTTAAATGTTTATTTAGGTGTAAAAGCAGCTGTACGTATGTTTATCCTTTCAATTATTTTTCTATATTTCAACCCTTATAGCACTCAATTACTTGATAAAGAAGTATATATCACTGTATTGTTTATTTTTGTGCTTCCGTCTTTTATTGCAGGGCTTGTTAGGAAAACTGTGTTGCTGATGCTTTGTGGCGCGTGGTTAGTACCTGGGACTCTGTACTTTAGTATAGCTGCAATGCCAACGTTACGGAATTATTTTTAAGGGTTTATTTTATATCTATTGTTTGGGTGAAAAAGAGAATTGCTTAAAGAGAGTAGTTCTCTTTTTATTTTTTATTAAGCTATTGAAACGGAAATGAAAGGATGAGGGACGTAATGAAGAGGGGATTATCTAAATTAGCAGATATACTAGTCAACCATTCTACTAAAGTGCAACCTGGTGATCATGTGTTAATTCAAAGTGTTACGGAAATAGACCCTATAGTAGTTCGTGAAATTATTAAGTCAGTGGAAAAAGCAGGTGGATATGCACATGTATCAATGCGTGACGTTTCTGTTACGCGGCAATTAATTTTGTCTGGATCTGAAGAACAGTTTAAGTTATTTGCAGATTGGGAGTGTTACCGTTTAAGTAAGATGCAAGTATATATTAATCTCCGTAGTCCTAGAAATGCATACGAACTAGCAGATGTACCAGCAGAAAAAATGAAATTATATCAAAAGGTATTTGGAAAGGCTCATAGTGAAGCAGTGTATAAAACGAGATGGGTGACAACTCGAATTCCGAATGCGGCTTCAGCGCAAGAAGCGAATATGAGTACCGAGGCTTATGAGAAATTTTATTATGATGTTTGTACGTTAGATTACAAAAAAATGTCGAAAGCAATGGATCCGTTAAAAGAATTAATGGAAAAGACAAAACAAGTGAAAATCATTGGGAATGGTACTGATTTGAATTTTTCCATTGAAGGAATCGGTGTTTTAAAGGGAGATGGTACAGATAATATACCTGATGGCGAAATATATACAGCACCTGTCAAAAATTCAGTGAATGGGATAGTAGCGTTCAATACAGTATCTATTCAACAAGGTTATGCGTTTCAAAATATTAAGTTACATATTAAGGATGGGAAAATAATAGAGGCATATGCAAACGATACAGAGCGAATAAATCGAATTCTTGATACGGACGAGGGAGCAAGATATATCGGAGAGTTTGCACTGGCTTTTAACCCTTACATACTACATCCGATGAATAATACGTTATTTGATGAAAAAATAAATGGTAGTTATCATTTAGCAATTGGGGATTCGTTACAAGGTGCAGAAAACGGGAATCAATCAGCGATACATTGGGATTTAGTGAATATTCAAAGATCAGAGTATGGCGGGGGTGAAATTTGGTTTGATGATGTACTGATTAGAAAAGATGGGTGTTTTATTTTACCAGGGCTGTTAGGATTAAATGAAGAGAATTTAAAAAGGTAAAGTGCTTTTTGGAAGTTGTGTAAAGGAGATTAAAACCCTAGGACAGGGCAAGATAGGAGGAAGTTAAAATGAGAAAGAGTGAAATGTTTCAGGATTTTAATTTTAAGTTAGTGGTAATTGAAGCTTTATTAGATAAAGAGCCACTATTTCTAAAAGAATTGAAAGACTTAATAGAAAAGCATACGAATAATTTTGAATGGTATTCAGGAGTTGGGCCAATTGTTGAAATCAAAGCTTTTTTAGAAGCGTTAACTTTGGAAATAAGTGATTTGGAAAAGATTGAGTCCCTTTGCTTTGATGGTGGGAATGAAATTTATCATATTTTAAAGCCTGATTGGGACGGTGAAGACAGTTTATTTGATGTTATATCTGTTGAAGGATTTCAAAATCTAAAAAATTTAAAAACAGTGGAATATATTTCAATGTGTTACCCGAAAGTATTAGAACCATTAAAACAAGCTGGAATAGAAATTGAGGATTAATGAAGAGAATTTAAAATGGTAAAGTACTTTATTGAAATTGTGTAAAGGAAATTAAAACACAACATATTAAACGAAGTGATTTATCGTATAAATTTACATTCAGCTAATATTAGTAGGTTAATAGAAAAATTAGTGTTAATTGTTAAATGGGGCGTGTAAAAACGACAAAATCTCTTAAAAAACACTTAACTTTTAACTCCATCTATCTTTACAATCCCTCCCTATAATGTGAATTGGACAAGCACCTAAGAGAAAGCAGAACATGTCAGTTTGTACATTCTATTATTAGGGGGAGAATTTGTATGAAAAAGACAGTTGCTTCGTTAGCAGTTATGGCGGCATTATTACCGACGTTTTCAGTGCATGCGGAAGGGAAAGAGCAAGCCCGAAAATCAGCTACAACTTTTAATGTTATTAGTGATATTCAAGGTGATTTAGGGGATTTTGATCATGTGCTAAAAGATATGAACAAAGTGACGCCACTTTCTAGAGCGCTTATTATGAATGGGGATATAACGCCGACTGGACAACAGTCACAATATGATGATGTAAAGCGTGTGTTAAATAAAAATAAGCATCCAGAAAATGTATGGTCTACTGTTGGGAATCATGAGTTTTATGCTGGTAAATGGACAGCGGATGGGAAACTCTCTCAAAGTACATGGCCAAATGGTGTAACGGAAGAAACACTATTTGGTCGCTACTTACAATTTAGTGGACAAGAAAAGGTATATCATAAAAAAGAATTAGATGGCTATCCACTTTTATTTTTAGGAACTGAAAAATATATGAAATACCACGATTCAAAAATGTGGGACGAAGTATATATGAGTGATGAGCAATTAGGTTGGTTAAAACAAAATTTAGAAGAGTACAGTCAAAAAGATAAAAATAAGCCAATCTTTATTTTCTCTCATCACGTTTTACCTGATACAGTATCTGGATCAAGACAATCACCATATTTACAAGATTATTTAAACGTGGATAAATTGTATGATATATTAAAAGACTATCCGCAGGTTGTTTTCTTCACGAGTCATACACATTGGGATTTAAACTTACCTGACTGGGCTGGTAAAAAGAAAATTAAAGGCGGAGATGAAAAAGGTTTCACTGTTGTAAATACGGGCGGGATTGAAACAGGCTGGATGTCAGCAGGACCAAATGGAGGAGAGAAAACTGCTCCAGATGGCTATTCATTTAAACAAGGGTTACAAGTGAAAGCATATGGTAACGATGTAATTGTGACAGCTTACGATTACAAACGTGATAAGGATATAAAGAAGTTATTAATTAGTGATTCAAAAATTGCGCAGATGGCACCAAATGTAACGGCAGATGATCGTAAAAATATAATTGTCGGTGCAAATGAATATATGGAGTATTCTATAGAAGGAACGAATGAGTGGCATACGTATAGTCAAGCAAATCCTCCGAAATTTGATGGAGATAAAACTGTATACGTACGTAATAAAGGTGAAATGAATTTAGAGCCGGGATTAACGCAGTTACTTCGTTTTTCGGTAAATAAGTGATTGGAGGGAGTCTGCATTTGAATGTGTGGGCTCTTTTTTTGTTGATGAGAAAGGGGTTGCTTGTCTGTCGTTTTTTGTCGATAGATCGATATATTAAGAAAATCGTTGATATACTGCAAGTTACGATCGATATATTTGAAAAATCGTTGATATAAATTTCATGTACCGTAATTAAGTTAAAATCATTAATACGGTTTTACTTATCAAAATGAAATTCTAATACATTTTTAACCGAGAAAGGTGACTTCACCATTTTTACATGTAATAATAGTAACGTTACATATATTGCGAAAGAAGTACAAAAGGAGCGTTACAATGAATTTAGCTAAATTCCCGAGAAAAAAATATACAGAATCATATACACCAATTGAAAAGTTAAACAATTTTTCTGAAGCACTTGGTGGCCCGACTATTTATTTTAAACGAGATGATTTACTTGGTTTAACAGCCGGTGGTAATAAGACGAGAAAGTTAGAATTTTTAGTTGCGGATGCACAGGAAAAGGGTGCAGATACGTTAATTACAGCTGGTGGTATTCAGTCAAATCATTGCCGCCTGACACTTGCTGCTGCGGTAAAAGAAAAAATGAAATGTATTCTTGTATTAGAGGAAGGGCTTGAGCCAGAAGAGAAGAGAGACTTTAACGGAAACTATTTCTTATATCACTTATTAGGTGCTGAAAACGTCATTGTTGTACCGAACGGAGCAGACCTGATGGAAGAGATGAATAAAGTAGCGAAAGAAGTAAGTGAAAAAGGTAGTACACCATATGTAATTCCAGTTGGTGGATCAAACCCTACGGGCGCAATGGGATACGTTGCTTGTGCGCAAGAAATTATGGCGCAATCATTTGAGCAAGGAATTGATTTCAGTTCAGTTGTTTGTGTAAGTGGTAGCGGCGGTATGCATGCTGGTTTAATTACTGGTTTTTCTGGAACACAAAGCCATATTCCTGTAATCGGGATTAATGTAAGTAGAGGAAAAGCTGAGCAAGAAGAGAAAGTAGCAAAACTTGTAGATGAAACTTCAGCACACGTTGGTATTCCAAACTTTATCTCGCGCGACGCTGTTACGTGCTTTGATGAATATGTAGGACCAGGCTATGCGTTACCAACGCCGGAAATGGTAGAGGCAGTTCAGTTACTTGCGAAAACAGAAGGTATTTTACTTGATCCAGTGTATACAGGTAAGGCAGTAGCGGGATTAATCGACTTAATTAGAAAAGGTAAATTTAATAAGGAAGACAATATTTTATTCGTACATTCAGGTGGTTCACCAGCTTTATATGCGAATACTTCTTTATTTGCGTAAGTGTAAAAAGCATTGGGTATCCAATGCTTTTTTTGTTATATACTGGAATTACCGAGAGGTAGGAGGATGATATGAATTCAAATTTAAAATGGATTATATATACGGTACTCGGCATTTCTATTCTATTAATCTTATTTGTGGCTTATGGGGTGTATTCTTATTTTACATTTTAAAAGCGTAATGGAAGTGAACTATTATATACACTAAAGGCGGAGAGCGCTATGCAAATTAGAAATTTGTATTTAGTCTTCAGCGTGATTTGTTTATTTGTAGTAACCAGCTGTTCAAATAATATAGGAAATCATAATCAAACAATCGAAGTGCAAAAACATGCTGGTGATAATCATTATGAGGATTTGAAGGTAATTACAGACAAGAATAAAGTATTGCAAGTAAAGAAAATATTAAATGATACTAACTTTGAAAATAAAAAGGTGGAAATGTCTCGTTCAGCTGATTATCAGTTTGTTTTTCAGTTTAAAAATCCGAAAATAGAAGCGAAAGCTGTTTTATATCAAATGTGGATTAGTCCTAATAAGGATAAAGTAGAAATAATGGCGGGGGATAATCAGTACGCTCAATTAGCAGAGAAAGACGCAGCTGCTTTTATGAAGATTGTTACTGGTGAGAAGTTAGCTGAATAAAAGTATATGGTAGATTTTGCTCTCTAATTCCCCGCTTATTTTTCGCTTTGAGGGATAATTAGTGAGAAATATCGAATGAGAAGTAATCGTGAAATAGTAAAGAATATATTCACTGCTAAAAGAAGAGTTGTTTAAAAAACTCTCCGCATCGTTATGTAATGTTAATAAGAAGAAGTAGAAGGTAGAAGTAAATCTAAATAAAACCCAAAAGGGATAAATAGGAAAATGTAGAATCTTTATATATAAGATGTTCTGAATTTTTAGATATAAGGTAGAGTGGAGGAAGAAAGATGATTCAATTTCCTATGGAAGATGCTGAACAATTTTTTAGATCCTATAGTATTGGTAGGTTTACAGTTAGTGAAGATGAAGGGAAATTAATTTTTAGTACAAACTTAAATGGTCATTCTAATTTATGGGCGATGGATTTACCCAATTTATCCCCTTATCCCTTAACATATTGTAATCAATCAAGCAATTTTATTAAAATGGATTCTTTAAATCGATTTATTTTAGCTGGATTTGATAAAGATGGGGATGAAAATTATCATATTTATGCATTAAAACCAGAGGGTGGTGGATTGCTTGAATTGATTCCAGCAGGAGAGACAGAAAAGGATTACTTTGTGCATTTAACAGAGGATGGGGAACGATTATACTATGTCACAAGTAAAGATAACCCAATGTTCTTAAACTCTCGTTGTTATAATATACGCACAAAAGAAGATACGCTGTTGTTAACTGGTGTGGAGACACCTACATATGTAGAGGCAGTAAGTCCGAATGAATCAAGTTACATTGTTTTAAAGTCATATAGTAATACATATAATGTAGGATATGTAAAAAAAGGAGAAGAACTTATTTGTTTAGTACCTTCCAGTGAGAAAGAACATACTGTAGGCTCCATTTCTTATATTGATGAAAATACAGTGATTTTCGTTACAAATTATGAAGAAGAGTTTTCCTATGTAGCTTCTTTTGATTTAAATAAACAGGAATTCAAACCAATCTGTAAAATAGAGAAGGAAGATATATCCAATATAAAATGGCATGCTGAAACAAAAAATGGCTACATTGTTTCGTCGAAAGGTGTTACAGATAGGTTATATAAATTTGTATGGGATAAAAAAGAGTTAATTCTATTGAATTCTCCGGTAGATACGATAAGTCAAATTGAAATTACAAAATCGGAAAATTTATATTTACTAGGTGAAAGTGCGACGAAAACAGCAAACATCTATTACAAGAAGAATAGAGATACAGAATGGGCAGCATTAACAAAAAACTATGTTATTGGTCTATCTGAATCTTCTTTTGTTGAACCGGATGTTATAACATATGCCTCTTTTGATGGGTTAAACATAGAAGCATTATTATTCCGGGCGAAAGGAGAAGTACAAAACGGATATACAATATTTTGGCCTCATGGTGGTCCACAAAGTGCTGAGACGAAAGATTTCAGAGCATTATTTCAATATTTATTAAGGCAGGGATATAATATTTTTGCGCCAAACTTTAGAGGTAGTACAAGATATGGTTCAACGTTTACAAAAATGATTGAAGGTGATTGGGGAGAAGCGCCGCGTTTAGATTGTGTAGCAGGGATCGAATGGTTATTTGAACAGGGGATATCAACTCCTGATAAATTATTTGTTATGGGCGGTAGTTATGGAGGATATATGACCTTATTGCTTCACGGGCGTCATTCAGAGTATTTCCGTGCAGCCATTGACATTTTTGGACCTAGCAATTTATTTAGTTTTATCGAATCTATGCCTGAAAATTGGAAACCGCTCGCAGTTAATTTAATAGGTGATATTAATAATGATAAAGATAAGCTTATACAAGATTCACCAATTACTTACTTAAATCAAATGAATAAACCACTCCTTATCATCCAAGGGGCAAATGATCCACGAGTTGTAAAGGAAGAATCGGATCAAATTTTTCAAGCGTTGCAAGAACAAGGAGTAGATGTAGAATACCTAGTATTAGACGATGAAGGGCATGGATTTTCAAAAAAAGAAAATGAAATATATGTATATCGTCGCATAACAGAATTTTTAGCAAAGCATAAGTAAAAGAAATGGCATTTTACGGGTTATGATCATATCGCTATCAGGCTAAAAATGCAGAGAAATGACAATGAAATTATTGAATAAATAAGAATGAAACAACTTAATTGTTACGTAACAAAAACGCTATTCTTTCCCTAGAATCAAAGGAAGAGATGGCGTTTTTGTTATGAACTTATCAATTTTTTATGAACTGGAATTGTTGTCTAAAGAGTTGCAACAGATTTTTTTATAAATTGAAAGACAAGGAGACGAACTTGGGTGGAGTATTGGAAGCACACAATAAATATATTGAGGAGTACATGTTTGAAAACATTAAATCAATGGAAAATGAAATATTTTGTTGGAATGTCTGAGCTGCGGACCAATTCTATCACTTTAATTAACTAAAAGAAGAATTTCCCCATCCCGATTAGACTACTGATCATTCCTATTCCACTCATGGTGCCTTTTCCTGCTGTAAGTAAGTTTCCAAGCATTCCTAGCTGACCGTTACCTCCGTTATTTCCCCATCCCATTGGGGCCCACGGACTACCCCATCCTGGAGGGTTTCCAAAAACACCCGAGTTATTGGTATTGAAATGAAAAGACTTGGCTGGCGGCGATAGTAAAGCCGCAAGATGACCTTGTGCGAACATCCCTGTATGATTGAATGGCTGGGCCCAGGGGAAGGAAGCATTTTGAAAATTAAAACCTGCATGACTTGGTAATGGAGTCCAATTAGCAGGCTGACCTTGTGGCATTATCCCTGCATAATTGATTGGCTGCCCCCAAGAGAAGGGAGGGGGTTGGGGATTGAACCTCGTATAATTGGCTGATGAATCCCAACTAACTGGATAAACTCGGTAACTCCAATTCTCAGGAATCTTCAAATCATTCATTACCTCAGATTTAGTTAATTCGGGCTGTGAATATAATGAAATTTCGTTAGTATATTGTTCCCCGTTTCCCTTTGAATTCAAATACCAATATTGGTCCATACGCTTATTCTCCTCACTTTAAAAATGTAATGTTAGACTTAGCCTATGTAATATTCCTTTTTATGGATGGTTACATAACTAGATCTACAAGCCTGTATTTAAAGGAATGGGTGCGTGGTCTTTTTGATTTTTCTCGCTGCCCGTAAAATACCCATTGATTTAAAGTTTCACTTTATTTTAGAAGGTGATTTTCAGTTGCTTATTTTGTGTATTTCAGCCTAATTTAAATTCCGTTAACAAACGTTTTTATAAAGGTTTCATCAACAAAAAGATTTTAAAATGGTATGTTGAGCAAGTGGAATTGCTAAAAAGAGAATATCCATTCGAAGAGTTTGGCAAAATACTGCAAGGGTAATGTTTTCTTGTGCAAATATGTAAACGATTTAAACGAATCAATGAAATTTATAATGAAGGGGCAATTAAATATATGAGTGAAACATTACATAAAAGAAAACCACCATATTTAATGCTTGTAATCCTTTTTATTGGGGCATTTGTTTCATTTCTAAATAACTCCCTTTTAAATGTAGCCTTGCCATCAATAATGAAAGATTTAAACATTCAAGATTATTCAACGATCCAGTGGCTTTCTACAGGGTATATGCTTGTAAGTGGTGTATTAATTCCGGCATCAGCATTTTTAATAACGCGTTTTTCAAATAGGAGCCTATTTATTACATCTATGGTGATTTTTATTCTTGGTACTGCCTTAGCGGCTGTAGCACCGAACTTTGGTTTATTACTTACTGGTCGGATGGTTCAAGCGGCAGGCTCTTCAGTTATGGGACCTTTGTTAATGAATATTATGCTAGTAAGCTTTCCGAGAGAAAAAAGGGGAACAGCAATGGGGATTTTTGGACTAGTTATGATTACAGCTCCAGCAATTGGGCCGACACTATCAGGTTATATTGTAGAGTATTATGACTGGCGCTTGCTTTTTGAAATGATTTTACCGTTAGCAATCATTAGCTTACTGTTAGGGATTTGGAAATCTGAGAATGTCATGAAACAAAATAAAAATGCAAAACTTGATTATCTCTCATTACTATTATCTTCTGTCGGTTTTGGTGGTTTGTTATATGGATTCAGTTCTGCAAGCTCCGATGGCTGGACGAATAAAGTTGTCTTAACAGCCTTAATCATAGGCGCTATTGCCTTAATTGCTTTCATTATCCGTCAATTAAAAATGGATGAGCCGTTATTGGATTTACGTGTTTACAAGTACCCAATGTTTGCACTTGCGTCTGTAATTGCAATTGTCAACGCGGTGGCCATGTTTTCGGGTATGATTTTAACACCAGCTTATGTACAAAACGTCCGTGGTATTTCGCCGCTGAGCTCTGGGCTGATGATGCTTCCAGGTGCGGTTATAATGGGGATTATGTCACCAATTACAGGTAAACTATTTGATAAATATGGTCCTCGGATTCTTGGCATAGTGGGGCTTTCCATTACAGCTGTTTCAACTTATATGTTGGCAAGTCTGCAAATTGACTCTAGTCACACACATATTATTCTTATCTACACACTGCGAATGTTTGGGATGGCGATGGTTATGATGCCACTTATGACAAATGGTCTTAATCAATTACCAACTCGCTTAAATCCGCACGGTACAGCTGTTAATAATACGGCTCAACAAGTGTCCGGTTCGATTGGTACTGCTATTCTTGTTACGATTATGAACTCTGTAACAAAAACAAAAGCTGAAAGTTTAATGTCTCATATAGATCCAACAACCTTTACAGAAACTACGAAGGCAATAGTAACTCAGAAGGCTTTATTATCTGGAATTCAATATTCATTTTATGTAGCGCTTGGTATGAATGTTGTTGCACTACTATTAGTTTTTTTCGTTAAACGTGTAGATACAAGTGCGGAAGCTGTCGAGAAGTTAAATCGGTAGAGAAGAATAAAACGTTAGATAATGATTCCTACAAGTTGTTTGCTGCTAAGGCGCCGGTATTTAAAGCTGGAAAAGAACTGAAAGAAGCAGTGAAATAATTATGTGGTGAAAGAGGACCTGATATGAATATCAGGTCCTCTTTCATTAGTAACACGGTATACTTGCTTATCGTATTGGTTTAACTAAACTACTGATTTTTCGAATACTACAATCTTAAGCTCGTCAACTTTTCTATTTTGGGGTGTTTTAGAAGAAAATAAATCAAAATAATCGTTTTTATAAACAAATACAAGAGATGAGATCCGTTTGCAATTTCTCATAAACATTACAAGTCTAGATTATCTTTTAACACCAACATTAAAAGGCTCCAACTATATTTATTCGTTTCATTTTAATTTAGTATTTTTCTACAAGTTATAAGTCTAATTGCCAAGCTTATACGTAATATCATAATCATGAATAGTTAGGGAAAAGATAAAATAAGGTAATCAATTACATATCTTTATCCCAGGCGATTAGTTGCTATTTCTTCTTTATTAAATGGGATATTTTATCCCGAATTAACGGGCAGTAAGACCCCCACCTCAAAATTTAGCGGAAGCAAAGAAGTTAGGTGGGGGACCAACTGCCCGTAAAAGCCCGATTGGTTCAACTAATAATCAGTGGGGGATGAACAAAACCCCCACTGATTAAAGTTTCACTTTATTTCATGCTTTTTTGAAAGGGTGTTTTAAATGGAAAAAAAAGTATCTGCCATTCCTCAGCCGAAAACATATGGACCGCTGGGTAATCTCCCATTAATCGATAAAGATAAACCGACCCTATCCTTTATCAAGATAGCGGAAGAGTATGGTCCCATTTTTCAAATTCAAACTTTAAGTGATACCATTATTGTCGTTTCCGGACATGAACTGGTAGCAGAAGTCTGTGACGAAACACGGTTCGATAAAAGTATAGAGGGTGCTTTAGCAAAAGTTCGCGCCTTTGCTGGAGACGGATTATTTACTAGCGAGACTCACGAGCCTAACTGGAAAAAAGCTCATAATATTTTGATGCCTACATTTAGCCAACGGGCAATGAAAGATTACCATGCTATGATGGTTGATATTGCTGTACAACTCGTTCAAAAATGGGCACGACTTAATCCGAATGAAAACGTAGATGTTCCGGAGGATATGACTCGTCTTACGTTAGATACAATTGGTCTATGTGGTTTTAATTACCGATTCAATAGCTTTTATCGTGAGACCCCTCATCCTTTTATTACTAGCATGACCCGTGCTCTAGATGAAGCGATGCACCAATTACAGAGGCTGGATATAGAAGATAAACTCATGTGGAGAACGAAACGTCAATTTCAGCATGATATTCAATCTATGTTTTCTTTAGTAGATAATATTATTGCTGAACGTAAAAGTAATGGGAATCAGGAAGAAAATGATTTACTTTCCCGTATGTTAAATGTGCCAGATCCGGAAACTGGTGAAAAATTAGATGATGAAAATATTCGTTTCCAAATTATTACCTTTTTAATAGCTGGACATGAGACAACAAGTGGATTGTTATCTTTTGCAATTTATTTTTTATTAAAGAATCCGGATAAGTTGAAAAAAGCCTATGAAGAAGTAGACCGTGTTTTGACAGATCCTACTCCAACATACCAACAAGTTATGAAACTGAAGTATATACGGATGATTTTAAATGAATCGCTACGTCTATGGCCTACCGCTCCAGCATTCAGTCTCTATGCAAAAGAAGATACAGTGATTGGCGGGAAATACCCAATTAAGAAAGGCGAAGATCGTATTTCTGTTCTTATTCCACAGCTACATAGGGATAAAGATGCATGGGGAGACAATGTGGAAGAATTCCAACCTGAACGATTTGAAGAGCTGGATAAGGTTCCTCATCATGCTTATAAGCCATTTGGAAATGGCCAGAGAGCATGTATCGGTATGCAATTTGCACTTCATGAAGCCACTCTTGTAATGGGAATGCTTCTTCAACATTTTGAATTAATCGATTATCAAAACTATCAGCTGGACGTAAAACAAACATTAACGCTAAAGCCCGGTGATTTTAAGATTAGGATTCTACCCCGAAAACAAACTATTAGTCATCCTACTGTTCTTACACCTACAGAGGACAAGCTTAAAAACGATGAAATTAAGCAGCACGTTCAGAAGCCACCTTCTATTATTGGGGCCGATAATCTTTCACTTCTTGTTCTGTACGGCTCGGATACAGGTGTAGCAGAAGGTATTGCAAGAGAATTAGCAGATACAGCTAGTTTAGAAGGAGTTCGAACGGAAGTGGTAGCTCTTAACGATCGGATTGGAAGTTTGCCAAAAGAAGGAGCGGTTCTTATTGTAACTTCTTCTTATAATGGAAAACCGCCAAGTAATGCAGGACAGTTTGTGCAATGGTTGGAGGAACTAAAACCGGATGAGCTAAAAGGTGTTCAATACGCAGTTTTTGGTTGTGGAGATCATAATTGGGCTAGTACCTATCAACGGATTCCAAGATACATTGATGAGCAGATGGCTCAAAAAGGAGCAACAAGATTTTCTAAACGCGGAGAAGCAGATGCAAGTGGTGATTTCGAGGAACAGCTTGAGCAATGGAAACAAAACATGTGGTCTGATGCGATGAAGGCATTTGGATTGGAGCTCAACAAAAATATAGAAAAAGAGCGCAGTACTTTGAGTCTGCAATTTGTTAGTCGTCTTGGAGGATCTCCTCTTGCACGAACATATGAAGCAGTTTATGCATCTATACTAGAAAATCGTGAACTCCAATCACCCAGCAGTGATAGAAGTACACGACATATCGAGGTATCTTTGCCAGAAGGCGCTACATATAAAGAAGGAGACCACCTTGGAGTGTTGCCAGTTAATAGCGAGAAAAATATCAACCGAATTTTAAAACGTTTTGGATTAAATGGGAAGGATCAAGTTATACTGAGTGCAAGTGGACGAAGTATAAATCACATACCTTTAGACAGTCCTGTTAGTTTATTGGACCTTCTTAGTTATAGTGTTGAAGTTCAAGAAGCTGCCACTCGAGCACAAATACGAGAAATGGTAACATTCACAGCATGTCCTCCTCATAAAAAAGAATTGGAAGCATTATTAGAAGAAGGAGTTTACCATGAACAAATACTAAAGAAACGGATTTCAATGTTGGACCTTCTTGAAAAGTATGAGGCTTGTGAAATCCGATTTGAACGCTTTTTAGAACTTCTTCCTGCGCTCAAACCGCGTTACTATTCTATTTCAAGCTCTCCACTCGTTGCACACAATCGTCTGAGCATTACGGTCGGTGTTGTTAATGCGCCTGCATGGAGTGGGGAAGGGACATATGAAGGAGTCGCTTCTAATTACTTAGCTCAGCGTCATAATAAAGATGAGATTATCTGTTTCATTCGAACGCCACAATCAAACTTTGAATTACCTAAAGATCCAGAAACACCAATTATTATGGTTGGGCCAGGTACTGGAATTGCACCATTCCGTGGATTCTTGCAAGCGCGTCGTGTTCAAAAGCAAAAAGGTATTAACTTAGGACAAGCGCATCTATATTTTGGTTGTCGTCATCCTGAAAAAGATTATCTCTATCGTACAGAATTAGAAAATGATGAAAGAGATGGATTAATCTCTTTACACACAGCTTTTTCTCGTCTAGAGGGACATCCAAAAACATATGTACAGCATTTAATAAAACAAGATAGAATCAATTTAATTTCGTTATTAGATAATGGAGCTCATCTTTATATATGTGGTGATGGAAGTAAAATGGCTCCAGATGTAGAAGATACCCTTTGTCAAGCATATCAAGAAATTCATGAAGTCAGTGAACAAGAAGCAAGAAATTGGTTGGATCGTGTGCAAGATGAAGGGCGATATGGAAAAGATGTTTGGGCTGGTATATGAATGTTTCTTAATTAGTTACGTATTAACTAATAAATTTCACTTTATTAGTATAGTGTATCTAGATGAATAATGATTAACCGGACTATTTAGTATCTACTAAATAAAAACAGGACCTGATATTCATCTATCAGGTCCTGTTTCACATAGACATTATACATGGATATTTTCCACACATTATCAATGTTTGTAATGTAGTTAGCCTTGTGGGTCAGCAATAAAATCAGATATTATTTTTTCGATATCGAAAGGAGTAATCCCTTTATCCAAAGAAAAAATGCTTTCTGCTTCTTCGATTTCTTGAACGAGTTCACCTCTAGCTTCAATATGTAATCGGAACAAGTCATATAAATTCGGTTTAACTAAATTAGTTAAAGCCTTTCCAACTAGTATCATACCTTTTTGATTAGCCTCGATGGTATTATCATAAGTTAGATCTCTTGTAAGAGACAAATCTGTCCAAATCAATTTTCGTTCCTTTAAGTCTAAAATAACTGGAATAGAGATTTGGGTGTCGGCAGTAATATCTACTTTATCTTGAACAGTAGAAGGTTCAAATACTTCACCTGAACCAGGATATTGACGAACCATCCAACCAGTAAAGCATTCTGGTAAATCTTTATATGGTTGGTCTGTGTAAGAAAGCAAAGTCATAACTACATAGCGTCCACCATATTTCAGCACAGACGGAATATCGAAATCAATGAATTCAGATGCTCCCTTTGGTGCAGAAGTAATATCTCCGCTATGGTAGGCTTTGAAATTTTTTGAACGTAAGTTCGTGAAGGATACATGTTCTTTGTATTGCCAATCTTCGTCGTACATTGCAGCAGACAAATCAATGTCAACGCGTCCTGTATGTTGTCCATTCACATAGCCTTCTTTCCACCATAGGAAAAAACGAATCGTATCTCCTTCTGGCAAATCTACTTTACTTCCTCGAGATAATGTGCGAAGCGCTTTGCTGGCTGAACGTTGAGAGAAGGGAACTAAGTGATTTTTTAACTGTTCATCCAAAAATACTTTTCCAAGACTTGGAAGTTCTGTGAAGCGATTTTTTAAAGTATCTTCACACATTTTTACAATCATTAAACAAATATCCTCTGAGATAAATGGAAGTGTATTTTCAATACCTATAGCTTTTGCTACATTTCCCTTTGGAAAAAAGGTACGAAATTCATTTTTATCATTTCGATGCTTAAAATGAGCCGTGAGTTGAAGTAATACAGGAGTAGAAACGTTTCCTATTATACTTAGAAAATCTTCGAGAATATTGAAAACATCTGTTGACTTATTACTACATAAACGGATTAAATGATCCAAGCGTCTGGCAAATTCCCCCGGGCGAGTTTTTAAAAGATTTTTCGCTGTCATGATATCACGATTCAACAAAGCTGCTTCTATTTTTCCATTAAATGTTTCAACTTTAATGTTGTTGCGAAGCATCTCAAATGCTCGGTGGGTTTTTGGGAAACGAGTATGATATTCTGCTGGATGAAGAATTTCACCTAAACGAATCCAACGTTTTTTGTATCGAATCATATCTTCGGTAATGTTTCCGCATTGCTCTAACAATCCTAAAAGGAAGCGTCTTTCTGCTCGGTTAAACTTCTTGAATCGAACGGAGGATGCTAAACTCACATCGCCTTCAGATAAAGCAACTGCAAGGCGAAGAACATCAGTTGCCGTTTTAAAATACTTTGCAGCAGCATCGGCTGATATTTTTCTGTTTATTAATAAAACCCCAATTATAAAAGACATATTTTCCTTATGAGGAATTACATTAGGTAGAAAACAGGAAACATCTTCAGTGTGTGTAATAGCCCATTCTACATCTGTCTTATCAGTTGAGGAAATAGAGCTGTTTGCACTAATCAATTGAGAAATCATTTGATTGAAATCTTCTTCACTTCCTAAGTCAATAACTTTCAAATCAACGCTATCTAAAAGAGGGAGTCGTTCTTCTACTTTTGATACAGGTAGGCGCAACGTCACATAATGAATAACGGCATTGATGTATAAATCAGCGTCACTTAAATCCATCATTTGTTGCGGAAAGTTTGGATACATAGGAGTAAACTGAATATGTGCACCAACCATTTCTTTTAAATGTTTTACCAACTCTTTGTAAAACGATGTGAATGCATCAACCGAAAGTGTTTGCAACTCTTCTATTAAAGGCTCGGAAAAAGTAAATCCTAAACTTTCCAAGTTTTTTAAAACAGTGGCTAAATACATGTTCGGTAGTTTATTTTCTTCTCTTTTTATAATTACTTTCAAACTTCTTCTTATGTAAATAGAATTTTTCATGAGAACGCCAGCTATTCACTCCTTATAAAAGAGGGGAATAGTCTGACTGTCCTCCTTTCAGTGGTAGATTTTTATTTTTACATGCATAAACACACTAATTGTAGAGAAATGCACTGAGGGTATAAAGCTATTTTTTAGTGAAAAATTAGGGGTATAACATTTAGTTGTTAAGTGGTAATTTGTTAATTAAGAAAAGAAAACCTCTACATCAATGGTTGATAAACTAAAGTTTATTCAAACCCAAAGAAGAAAGAGGTTTTATAGTCTAATTATTTTCATAGGAAATTGACAACTCTAAAACAATTTGAAATTTCTACAAAGAAGGAAGAATTGTCATAGCCTATGTGTTTAGCAGGAAAGTAACATCCCTATTTCGCCAAAGAAGTTAGAAGGAAGGAACGTCATAGCCTGCTTTATTAGTATATTCTCTTGCGGAGAGCAATTCAAGTATACTGTCTGATTTTTTAAAGTTTTCCTAAATGGGAATTTTCATGTTTATCCCGTATTAAAGGAGGATTTTTATTTTTGATATATTATGGAATGGAGTTGAATGAGTATTATAAATACAAAAGGTGAAATTAAAAAAACAAAAAGAAAAGTATTACTAACTATACTTACTATGTTAGTAATTATAATTGGATTTGGATATTGGAAACTTTTTAGTTTGCAAGGTGTTCCAAAAGGGGAATTAATTCGAACAGTGAAATCTCCAGATGGAAAATATCTCATCAAGACTTATTTCCATAATGCAGGATCATTAAGTGCGGATGCTGTTAGGGGTGAATTAGTTAACCTTGATACAGATTCAGAGAAAAATATATATTGGAATTATCCAGATACCGATCCATATATTGAATGGGTAAATAAGAATATTGTTAGAATTGGAGATCAAACTTTAGATGTTTCGCAGAAAGAAACCTATGATTGGCGTGATGATGATAAGCACGTTAAAGAAATGCCTAAACAGTTTAGTAGATAAAACAAGAAAATTTAAATGTATTTAATCTTATTTGTTTAACTATAGATAGTATTATATGAGTGAAAGAGTCCATTTAAATCTTCTAAATGGACTCTTTTAGGTTTCTAGATACGACTACTGATAAAAATGGAACAAACTTGTTACTTAGGTTGTCTATTAAGTATACGTATAAAACAGGTGTTCATGATAGTTCAATCATTTTATGAAAAGTGAGATGCAAGAAGAGTGATATCCGATACACTCTTTAATTGTATCGATATGTATAACACCTAGAAAAACTATATATTCTTGAAAGAGGTTGAAAATATATGATAGTCTTAAACAAGTTTTTTAACATTTTACATTACAAAAAGATGGTACCTGTAGTATTTCTTTCGTGTGCAACGCTTATAGGCTGTTCCGATGGCAATACTCAGTCTGAATTACCTAAACAAACAAAACAAACGAAACAAACAAATCAAACCAAACAAGAAACTACTGGTAATGATTCTTTTGCTAAACTTGAAAAAGAATTTGATGCTAAACTCGGTATTTATGCATTGGACACTGATACGAATCAAACCGTTACGTATCAATCAGATAAACGGTTTGCATACGCATCTACCCACAAAGCTTTAGCTGTGGGAGTACTTTTACAAAAGAAATCAATAGAAGATCTAAATCAAAGAGTTTTGTATACTCGTGAAGATCTTGTTAATTACAATCCAATTACAGAAAAGTATGTTGATAGGGGTATGACTCTGAAAGAGCTTGCAGATGCTTCCCTTCGATATAGTGATAATACTGCCCAAAATCTTATTCTTAAACAATTAGGTGGACCTAGTGAATTCAAAAAATCACTGAGAGAAATAGGAGATACCGTTACAAATCCTGAACGTTTTGAACCAGAGTTAAACGAAGTGCATCCAGGAGACGTACATGATACTAGTACCCCAAAGGCATTAGCTACTAGTCTTCAGGCTTTTGCGCTAGGAGATGTACTTTCAACTGAGAAACGGGATTTATTAATAGATTGGATGAAAAGGAATACTACGGGAGACAACTTAATTCGTGCTGGAGTTCCAGGAGGATGGGAAGTAGCTGATAAGACTGGATCAGGATCTTATGGAACCAGAAATGATATCGCAATTATTTGGCCACCAAATAAAAAGCCAATTGTTCTTGCGATACTTTCTAATCATGATAAAGAGGATGCTAAATACGATGATAAGCTTATTGCAGAAGCAACCAAAATAGCGCTGGGTGTCTTAAAAGCTAAAAATAAATAATAATAGTATTAGTTATTGAAATTTTCTTGTTTTTTAGTCACAATACTGTGACGGTCTTTTTGTGTATTTTACAAAAAATCGTCTTAAGTAAAGAAAGAAGATAGAAACCATCTCTATTAAGTTTATTAACTAAGTAACAACAAATATATGCTTTATTGGATACTTATTGCATTTAATGTGGAGGAATAATATGGAGTCAAAAATTCTTATTGTTGATGATGATAAAGAGATTAGAAATCTTATCTCTGTATATCTGGAAAATGAAGGCCTAAAAACTCAAAAGGTAGAAGATGCTATACAAGCTTTACAACTGTTAGAAGAAAAGGAATTTGATTTGATTATTTTAGATATTATGATGCCGAATATGGATGGCATTGAAGCATGTATGAAAATTAGGGAAGATCGCAATATGCCTATCATTATGCTATCTGCAAAATCTGAGGATATAGACAAAATTCAGGGCCTAGCCTCTGGTGCAGACGATTATTTATCAAAACCGTTTAACCCACTAGAATTAATTGCTAGGGTAAAATCCCAATTAAGAAGGTTTAAAAAATACAATACGTCCATAGAACATAATAAAAGTATTCTAGAAATTGGTGACTTAACCGTGAATACAGATACTCGTCAAGTATGGGTAAGGGGAAAAGAAACAAGGTTAACTCCAAAAGAGTTTGCTATTCTCGAACTACTCGCCCGCAACAAAGGGATTGTCCTGAGTGTAGCAAAAATATATGAAGCAGTTTGGAAAGAGGTTTTTTATAAATCAGATAATACCGTCATGGTGCATATTACAAAAATAAGAGACAAAATTGAAGAAGATTCTAAACATCCCATTTATATTAAAACTGTTTGGGGAATTGGGTATAAAATATGAAGAATGTTAGTTTCAGAAATAAGATTATTATAAAACTTCTTGGTGCTGTTGCAATTAGTTTTTTTATTTCATTTGGTTTAACAATTCTCATTGTGCAATACGTCATAGATCCATTTTTTATAAAACACGAAGATTTTGGCATGTTTGAAGTGAGACTCGCAATGTTGTTCTTATTTACGTTCGCAATCTTAAACTTTATAGTAATCTTTTTGCTATTGGTTCGAAAGAAAATAGTATATTTGAAGCTCATTTCGGAAAATGTGAATGATATTGCAAATGGAAAACTGGGTTTAACAATTGGGATTAAGGGGAAGGACGAATTGACCCAACTTGCTCAAAATATCAACTATATGTCCAAGGAATTGGAGAATACATTTGAACAAGAAAGACAATTAGAACGTACAAAAAATGAACTTATCACCAATGTATCTCATGATTTACGCACACCTTTAACATCTATTATTGGCTATATAGATTTATTAAAAAGAGGGCAATACAACAGTAACATACAATTACAGGAATACCTTGAAACCACGTATTCAAAGTCACAGAGACTGAAATATTTAATTGATGAGCTGTTTGAGTATACTCGTTTATCAGGTATAGATGCTAAGTTAAACCTTAATGAAGTTGATTTATCAGGTTTGTTGGAACAAATAGTTGGAGAATACATACCTATATTTGAAAAGGAAAGTTTAATCGTTCAAAGATCTATCGCGGAAGAAACAATACCTATCTTCATAGATGTAGAAAAAATGGTACGTGTTTATGAAAATCTTTTTATGAATGCGATAAAGTACAGCATGAAACCATCCGAATTATCTATATGTCTTGAACTAATAGGTAACAAGGCAATGTTGAAAGTATCAAATAAAGTCGAGAAACCGCCTGTTAGCGATCCAAATAAATTGTTTGAAAGGTTTTTCAGGGGGGACAAGGCAAGAAAAGATGACCAGGGAAATGGACTGGGACTTGCTATTTCAAAAAGAATTGTTGAACTTCATCATGGTAATATACATGCAGAATATAAAGATGGTTGGATGTCTTTTATTGTTGAACATTCAATTAGATAGAAAGCTTATGGAACTACAGGTTCCATAAGCTTTTTTTAAAACTTAAGAAATCTTAAGGATTTTACGGGGTGTTTCCTAATTTTCATAGTTTATCATGGGTGTATTCAAAGTGATGAGGTGAGCAAAGAAGATAAAAGGAAAGATTTCATTGTAGCTTATTGTAATGAAATAAAAAAATGTAGGAGGATATAAATGATAAAGCCAGTTGTAGATGTAAAAAACATTCAAAAATTGTACGGTAAAAAAGGTGAGAATCAATCACGCGCATTAAAAGGTGTATCATTCTCAATTCAAGAGGGAGAGTTTGTTGGTATTATGGGGCCTTCTGGTTCTGGTAAAACAACATTATTAAATGTAATTTCAACGTTAGATAAAGCGACAGGCGGCGTTGTTGAAATTGCAGGAACGGATATTACGAGGATGAAGCAGGGTGAACTTTCTGATTTTCGTTCACAAAAGTTAGGATTCATTTTCCAAGACTTTAACTTATTGGAGAATTTATCTATCTATGAAAATATCGCACTCCCACTTTCACTTCAAGGTGTTTCATCTCGTAATATTGGAAAGAAAGTAGAAAAAGTAGCTGATATGTTAGGCATTACAGCGATACTTCAAAAATATCCTTCTGAAGTATCTGGTGGACAAAAGCAACGTTCCGCAGCAGCACGTGCGTTAGTTCATGAACCAGCAATTATTTTGGGAGATGAGCCGACTGGAGCTCTAGATTCTAAAAATGCAACGAGTTTACTTAATGCCATGACAAGCTTAAATAAAGAGCAAGGTGTATCCATTATGATGGTTACGCATGATCCTTACAGCGCAAGTTACTGTCAACGTATTTTATTCATTCAAGATGGTGAGTTATATAAAGAAATTCATCGCGGTAGTACCCGTGAAGAATTCTATAAAGAAATTTTAGATGTGCTTGCAAACTTAGGCACACAAAAAGCGTAAGGAAGGAAGTTCAATCATGTTATTTAAGCTTTCTATGTCAGGCCTAAAAAGTAAGTTGCAAGATTACATTGTTTTACTTGTTGGTCTTATTGTCTCTATTTCAACTTTTTATATGTTTCAAACGCTAGCATCCAATAAAACGTTCCTTGAATCTAACTCTTCTATTAGGGATATTGTGGCTGTCTTTAAAATTGGTTCCGTTTTGTTAGCGATTATCACATTTTTCTATATTTTATATGCAAACTCTTTCTTATCAGCTCTTCGTCAAAAAGAATTTGGTATGTATATGATGTTAGGAGCAAAAAAGCATAAAGTTACCTTACTTATGTTCATTGAAACAATCATATTAGGTGCCACCTCTCTTTTGATTGGAATTACAATTGGTGTAGGACTTGCAGAAGGTATCGGTCAGCTATTAATGAAACAACTCGAGTTTGCTGGCGAAGGTTATAAAGCATTTTATCTGCCATCTATAGCTATTACTTGCATCTTTTTCTTTGCACTCTTTGTATTATCTGCAATTATGAATAGTATTAAATTATCTCGTATTTCTGTACTGCAACTTGTACATGCTGATGAACAAACAGAACGTGTTGCCATAAAAGGAAAAATGACAGTTGTAGTTGCATTCCTTGGTATTCTTTTATTGGGTATTGGTTATACATCACTTATTTATATATCATATGCAAATTCGCTAATTGTTTTGGGATTAATGGCTGTTGGATTAATCTCAGCAACTGTTGGTACTTACCTTATATTTGGATCACTTCTTCCAGTTATGATTAACAAGCTAAAGAGTAATAAAAAACGTAGTGAAAAAGGCCTCAATGCTTTTACTTTTGCACAATTAAATTTCCGCATTAATAGTCTAACAAATGTGCTTGCAACAGTAGCAATTTTAGTGGCTCTTGGTGCTGGTGGAATTGCTTGTGGTATGGCATTTAAAAACAACATCCTAAAAATTACAGATCAAATACAAATTTACGATTCAGTCATTCATAATCCAACAGTGGAAGAAAAGACAATTTTGGGTAGTATCTTATTTCAAGAAAAACTTGAATATCATTACAAAGTTGATGATAGATATGTTTATTATCTTAAAGAAGATGTAGAGAAAAATCGCCCTTTCTTGCAAGGTATGAAAATAGAGAAAGCTTCAGAGGAAATACCAATTGGTGCATTTTCAATAAAACGGGCTGAAGGAGAGACAGACACAAAACAATGGATTCAGGTTTTCAGAACGATCCAGCCCAATTATTTATATCCTGATTATGAAATAAAAATTGTAGATTATAACATATACAATGGATTGAAGGGTAAAGAAAGTATTGTGTTTATGGGGAAAACAGATGATTTTGGATCATACATAAAAGAATGGAAAAAACTTGATGAATTACAGATAGCAAAATATAAAAATGTGAAAGCGGAAGAATTGGGTAGTAAGTATCAAACATATATTATGAGTCATGATTTTGCCAGCGGACTAATGTTTATGGGTTTCTTCGTTGGAATTGCATTTTTAGCAATGATGGCAAGCTGCTTAATGTTTAAAGTTCTGTCGGGAGCATCAAAAGATGTAACACGTTATCAAATGCTTCATAAAATTGGTGTTCGCCGAGAGTTATTAACAAAATCGATTTATAAAGAGTTATTCTTCATATTCTTATTCCCAGCAATTGTAGGGATTACTCATATATTAGTTGGTATGAACATGTTTAGCCCTCTTGTAATCGATCCGTACTCTCGCATTTGGTTACCACTTGTTATTTTTGTAGTAATTTACTCGATGTATTACTGGATTACTGTTCAATTATTTAAAGGAATTGTACTCCCTAAAAAAGATTAATGTAATGATGTTGTTTATCCCGCATTAACGGGCAGCACGATTGGTGAGGGCTCATAATCAGTGGGGGATGAACAAACCCCACTGATTAAAGTTTCACTTTATCTTCTACTGTACCTTGTAACTACATTTTACCTTGCTGTAGAGAAACAAAAAAACATTTTTCTTATTCAATAATTCCAATTTCTAGAGCCTTTTGAACAGCTTCTTCTTTGTTACGGACTCCCAGCTTTGTATAAGCTGTGGAAGCATAATTTCTGACCGTACCATTCGATAAATATAACCTTGATGCTATGGTAGTGTATCGAAGTCCCTTTGCTACTAGCTGCAATATTTCTATCTCCCTAGCTGTTAGCTCATAAGCGGTTGCTTTTGATTGTGGTGTCTCTTTTTGCTCATCAAATTTCTCAAATATTTTGTGAGACATTCCTTGATCAATCAGTGTCCCACCTTTGTGAATAAGTCGGATCGTATTAGCTAGCTCCAATGTTTCAATAGATTTGAGTAAAAAACCATCCGCACCGTTGCGAAGCGATTCCAACGCCTGTTCGGTATCCTGAAAAGTGGTAAAAATCAATATGCGGATATGTGGCCATTGTTGCTTAATCTTTTTGGTTGCTTCGACTCCATCCATGTGTTGCATATCTAAATCCATAAGTATAACATGAGGCTGAAGGCGCCCACACAAATCGATGGCTTCATTGCCATCCTCGGCCAAACCGACTACATTTAAATCTTCATATCTATCGAGTAGTGTCCTCAAACTTTCCCGAACAAACGGCTGGTCGTCTACAATTAACAAACGAATAAGTCCATCTTTTATTTCAGTTTGTCGCGGTATGGTACATGTAACAAGCATTCCTTCATCTGGCTTTGTATATACAGACAATTGACCTTGCAAATTCATTGCTCGTTCTTTCATTGCATTCAGACCGAAGCCTTCCTGCCATTCTACATTTCCTTTTCCATTATCTTGAACTTCTAATCTCGTATATTGTTGTTCAAACTGCAATGAAACTATAATTTCAGTTCCCTGACCATGACGTACTGCATTCGTAAGGGACTCTTGTAAGCAACGAATGAACGCTATCTTCGCTTGCCGAGACAATTCATATTCCTCTCCGTATGCCCGAAAACTTACATTAACCTGAGCGTGCTCCTGAAATTCGGCTCCAAGATTTTGGAGAGATTGAATTAAGGAAGGCGATTGACAAGGAGACTCCATTTGATGTAGGTAACCTCTCACGTCCTCGATGCTTTTACGTCCCATTTCAAGCAGAGAATCTAGCCTCTGTATACCCATTTCAGTAGCAAGTTCGGTGCGCAACGTTTCCATCCCCATAATAATAGAAGTATAAGCGTGACCAACTGTATCATGAAGCTCACTCGACAGTCTGTTTCGTTCTTCCGCCAGTGTAATGCGTTCAATCTGAGACATATATTGCTCAAGTACTGCGTTTTGTTTACGAATTGATTCATTTTGTTTATGATTGACGATTAATAAATGAAAAGCGAAGCCCATTACATATGCGAATCCATAATAGGTGACCATAATCCAATAGCTATTACTTGGCGAGACCGCATAGAAAATTCCAGTTGTTATAAAAACCGTTATTGGAGCTGTCCAATAATAGGACAAATGCTTACTATTCGCAGCAATTAGAAACACTGATATAAGAAATGTGTTGTAAGCCCCTGGAAATAATGAGGTTAAATATATACATAGTCCACCATACAGCAGTATTTCTGTGAACAAATAATATTTATAATTGAATAGTAAGGCTACCCATGGAACAGAGAAGGCAATAATTTCCCAAAGAATAATAATCCAAAGTGGTAATGTTAAACCATCCTGAAAATTTAATGTAGCTAGAATGATAGACACACTAGCAAGTAGGCGTACCCCTAACATAATCCAATCATACCAAAACCAATACTTAACCATATCTAACAAGTCCTTTACCCCCTAAATAGCCTACCATTTTACTTCCTATATTATAATTTAATCCTTCCTGCCTTATTATACTTTTTAATTTAAAACTACGATACTACTCACAAACTGCAAACTTCTATTGATTTAGTTGCCGAATCATACTACGTGTATAGCCCCCAATTTTCTTTGTCAAACCATCGACTATTCTAATACTTATGGCGGTAAATACTATACCCATAAACATTACAAAGAGTGACTTGGCAAAAGTATCTATTTGTATAAATATAATATTCATATCGATGTATCGATACAGTAGTGGTGTCAACAGGAACATAAGTGGCATTACGTAAAAAATGATTGCACTAATGAGACTGAAAATGCCAATCGTAAATTTCTGCATTAGCCAATAGACAGCACACCAAGTGCGACGATCTGTTAGCACTAATTTCACCTGAGACCAGTTCGATGTATCCATTGTTATACTTCTATCGTAAGAGTCTGTTGAAATATCTGTATAAATTTTCGTCTGTATGCGCTCGAATTGGATAAAGGGTGTGGTAGTCTGTAGTACGCGTATAACTAGTGGAATCCCAACAACAGTAAATGAAAGGGTTAAACTAAATAGCAGAGCTATTAGGTAAAAACAAAAATAAAACAATCCTGTACCGAAAGTTAGCAATAAAAAATAACCATTCTGGATGAATCTTGATTTCATAAAGTTCATCGCTCCTATCTATGTAATAACCGAATCATACTGCTTTTTTTGTCATTCTCACTAGTGTAAAAGTGTCATATGACAGTTCTAAATGATGTTAAAAAGGGGAGAGCAGCCTACTTCTGGTTAAAAAAGATGCTTTTATCCCGCTATTTACTGGGCAGTAAGACTCCCACCTCAAAATTCAGCGTTAGGTGGGGGGCGGGCTGCCGGTAAACGCACGATTGGTGAAGGCTAATAATCAGTGGGGGATGAACAAAAACCTGCTGATTAAAGTTTCACTTTATTAATCCTCACAAAACAATCCCGTTCTTACATCTGCAAGAACGGGATTGCTTTGTACTTTTATTTAATATGAGATGGACTTGTTTTTCGAATATGAAAAATAATATCAAATTGCTCAAGCAATGAAGTATCAAAATACACCGAACTGTTCGGGAGGATTTGTCCCCCTATACTTAGTAATGGTCTTTTTGCTTTAACCCATTTTTCTGCTTGTCCTTTAAGGTGACGGTTATCCAATAAAAACATTTTATATGGCACTTTTCCGAGAGTATAATTGAAACTTTTTACATCTTGTGGAATAGTGTCGGTTGTAATCTTACCTCCAGTGGAAGGATCATATTCGCTGTATAAGGTAAAATTCCCCTCCGTAGTTGTACTACCAATTGTGACATAATTATTGTCTAAACGTTCCTTCAAAAACTGCCCCGCAACATAAGGGTATAATTTCTCATCGATAATTCCTTTAGCTATATGAATATTGTGTGCCCATACCATCGTTTTACCACCAAATGTCTCTTGTGCCCACATTGCATGATCGGCCAAGTATTGTTCATGTAGTTTTATTATACTTGGATAGTCGTTAGGGAGTAGCATTGTGGTAAATTTCTCTATTGCACTTGCCGTTGCTTTCGCCCAGATGTACTCGGATGGAATTATTTCTGTGTTGGCTTGTTCATTCTCATCTTTTAGTAATCGGGCTACTCTCTCAGCGTTTGCTTTAAACTTCTCTTTCCTTTCAGGAGCAAGTTTCATATATTCCTGTATACTTCCAGTAAAAGAAGACAATTCTTTATAATTTTCTTCTACTTCTGCCAGCAAATCTGGTCGATGCAGCCTTACATAATCAATTACTTTATTAAAGCTACCTTGGTCCAACGCCTTTAAGTCGAGCCCAATAAATTGGATCTTTTTTTTATTGGATGGATCAGCATTATAATCTTTCATCCACTCAATCATGGCTATAATTTCATCAGTAGGATATAACAATTTTAAAAATTCCCTAGGGTTTCCTTTTCCTGTTTGGATATATTCATTTAGTTTTAAGCCGTTTCCCCAATCTTCTTCCATTGCAAAATTCGTAAAACCCATTTCAGTAACCAAATATTTCACAAGGCGAAACTTCATAGTAAAAATTTCAGAGCTTCCATGAGTATTCTCTCCTAATCCTACATATTGCGCGTTCCCAATCATTTTCTTAAGTGGTTTTAAATCTTCAAATGGTTTTGACGGCTCTATCGTTTTTAATGGGTTAGCCTGTGATTGTATTGATTTAACTATATTTTTTTGGACTGATTGACCTGAATTTTCGACTGCTACAGTTTGAGCGTTTCCTACTTCCGCGCATCCTGTGACTAATAAAGCTGTACTAACCATTGCAATCATTCTTTTCTTATTCATTTTTGCCCACCTCAATTGAATTATTTTTATAAACAAGATTGATTCATGTACTTGCACGAATCAATTGCCTTAATTTAATTGTTATTTATTCCATATCATATTTTCTAGTTACATATTGTCATAAGATTAATTGACACAAGTCATAGGTTAATCATTACACTTTTGTACTATCGGCTATGACAGTTTATAAATAATAATTAAATTGTTGAATCGCAAGTAAGACTAGATTATGAATTTGGGAGGGGTTTTAAAGATGAATGATCTGTATGTCAAAATATTTTTATTCTAAGTTGTAGCTGTTGAAATGACAGGAAGTAAATTTGATAAACAAATGAATAAAAGGGGAAGGGCGGATTACAATGTTATTACACGGAGAAGCATTCCACAATAAAGATAAAATCCATCGTGCTAAAATAGGACTTCAACTTTTTCTAAGTATCTTAACCATTACTTCTATTATTCTAAATGTAGTAGTAATGATTACTAAAAGTATGCCGCTTATTGTGGTATATATGTTTACCCCAGCATTTTCTTCTATTTTGACTCGCATAATATTGAAAGAAGGGTTTAAAGATGTATCTTTTAGTCTCGGTAACTTAAAGATATGGAAGGGGATTGGTTTTGCTCTGTTAATACCTATGATTATATGTGGAATTACTTATTCTATCGCCTGGTTGAGCGGAATTGCGAAGTTTCAGCCCCCGCAAGGTGGTATGCTAGAATCTATTTACAATATACTTGGATTTCAATATCTACCGATACCATTAAGTTTCATTTTTATAGTAGTACTGAGCGGAGTTTTAGGAAGCTTGCTTAACTTAATCCCAGTTATGGGGGAAGAAATGGGTTGGCGAGGTTATATGCTCACAAGGCTAATCGATGCAGAGTTTTCACGCCCGATCCTTATTAGCGGATTGATTTGGGCAACGTGGCATGTTCCAATTGTTATTGCTGGTCTATATGTAGAGGGAACATCTGCCCTACTTTCAGTACTTGGCATCTATTTTTGTATTGTGCCATTCAGTTATATTACAGCTTATTTACGACTTATCACAGGTAGCGTTTGGCCTTCGGTTATCATTCATACTACTTGGAATGCCATTATTCAAGGACCTTTCGCACGTGCAAGTACAGGAGATCAAACTGAGATTTGGATTGGAGAATCTGGTTTGATAACCGCTATTATTATCTTGGCTACTGCAATAATTATGTCTCGAATCGTAAATTTTACTAAATAGCATACGGATGTGTTTTAAATTCGATTAGTGTAATATGACGAGGTTGAAATAAGATGCTCCTAAAAATATTAGAAAAAATCTAGTTGAACGGACTCTTACTTAATCTTAGGCTGCTGGATATATGGAAGGCATCAAGCTAAGGGGTTAATTTATAAAAATAAACTTGATTGTCATAAAAAACATAATGTTTTTCATTTAAAGGCTATGAGATGAAATTTCATCATCTTCATCACGTTAGACCTTCAGGAAATAAAAAGGTAAACGATTATACAAATACTCTAACTGAAAAAACGATAGTCCTTTTATCAAAAATGTAGAAGGACTATCGTTTTTTTTTTTTTTTTTACAAAATTAGGGATTGATGTTCATAAAAATGGATAATATAATTCGTATTTTACGTAAAGAGAAAAATTCCCCCCTAGAATATTAAGCTAAATCTCTTGGTGTGACGGTTGATTTAAGTTTCACTTTATGACTTGTAAAGGGCTGTTCAATGCATCGTACTATTAAAAAATCTAAATTTAATTATTAAATTGCGATAAAATGTGGTCGGAAATAATGAAATTTTAGGAAAAATAAGGTACACTAGTCTATGATTTTAGTTGAAAATCGTTTGACGTTAATGCATACGGGGGAAAGATTGATGAACAACAATACAACAAATGAATCAGTTGAAGAAATTGATCAAAAACGAGTAAGATCAAAAAAACGTTATACAAATTGGAAGTTTATCGCAGCGGGTATTGGTGTAATTGCACTTCTTATTGGGGGAATGAGTTATTATCAGGCAACTCACTTCAATTCGAATGTTACAATTAATGACACAAAAGTTGGTGGTCTGAGCGCTGATCAGGCAATACAAAAATTAAAGACATCTGGACTAGCAAACAAAGTCTATGTTGATCAACAACAAATTTTAGATGAAAAAGATACAAAAACGGAACTTACGGAAAAAGATTTGCCTCAAGTTAAGAAACTATTAAAAAGTCAGTGGACATTTTTCCCTTCCTCAAAGGGAGAAAATTATTCATTACTACCAGAGAAGGCAGATCAGTATCGTAGTGAAACGATGAAAAAACTTGTAGAAGAAACGCTCATCTCTATGAATGAAAAATTAAAAGCGCCTCAAGATGCTATGGCGAAGCTAGAACAAGGGAAAATTGTTATTTCGAAAAGTGTTGAAGGAAAACAGTATGACGTTACTAGTCTACTGAAAGATTACGATAAGCAAAAATATAAAAGCGAAATTCATCTGAAGTCTGCATACATAAAACCTATTAAAGAAGACGATCCGATTGTCAAAAAAGAGGAGAAAGCACTACAGAATCTTCTTGGGCAGTCTGTTGAGTATAAAGTGCAGGATGAAGTTTATCCTTTAAAAGCGAAAGATTTAATTCAAAATGCCTCTATGTCAAAGGATATGAAAGTTACAATTGATGCGAGTGACATTAAGAATAAAATTACTGAAATTAATAATGCCAAATCAACATTAAATAAAGATTTCTCATTTAAAACGCATTCCGGTTCAGTTATATCAGTAAAAGGGCAAGGCTACGGCTGGGCACTAGATGTTGAAAAAGAAACTAAACAAGTTCAACAAGCCTTTGAGAAAGGCGAAAAGGCGCTTTCTGCTTCTAATATTCACGGAAATGGTTGGGAGAAGGAAGGTATCGGTTATAAAACAACAGCGAATAATGGCATCGGAGACACGTATGCGGAAGTTTCAATTGCAGAGCAACAAATTTGGATTTATAAAGATGGAAAATTAGTCGTTACAACAAATGTAGTAACGGGTAAACATAGCACGGGTGAAGATACATCACCAGGTGTGTGGTACGTCCTATACAAACGAACACCATACACGCTAAGAGGTAGCGCAGTAGGGAAAGCTGATTATGCAGTTAAAGTAGATTACTGGGTTCCATTCACAAATAGCGGTCAAGGATTCCACGATGCCGGCTGGCGAAAAGACTGGGCAAATAATGCTTATTTAACAGGTGGATCAGGTGGGTGTGTGAACCTTCTTCCTAATGTTGCAAAAACTGTATATGATAGTTTGAACACGTATGATCCAGTAATTGTGTACTAAAAAATAGCTACGTATCTAGAAATAAACAAAGTAGGAAATCTTACCTGATGGTATATGAAAAAACACCTCTTGCATTCGCATACTAAGTGTGCAAATGTAATGGAGGTGTTTTTGTTTGAATATAAAAGTGTATTGCTTATAAGAAACAAAGTAGAAAGAGATTAAGAGTAAGTATTCAAATAATCAATAAAATTGACAATGAATATCATTTTCACTTAATATAGAATCGTCGCATTTAATTAGACATGAATTTTTTGTTAATATAATAGATTTCTATTAAGTTGTCATATTTACGAACTATCATTAAATATTTTAAGAATTTAAACGTAGGAAAGGGTAATATAAAATGAACTGGAAAAAAGGCGGATTATGGGTTATTATTTTTTTCGTTGTAAAAGGCACGATTTCTACACTTTTAATCGTTACAGGTGCTAAATATTTTGATTTATCATTTATGCAACTTATCTTATTAATTCTGACCTTATTAGTGATTTCTCTAATAAGTCGAAAGTTACTGTATAGACATAAACAAAACAAAAAGCAAAAAGAGCTAAATATATAAGGAAGCCCCAGAGACCATTGGATTTCTGGGGTTTTATTTTGATAGTTTTTTCGCATGTATATTAATTTAACAGAATAGGTTGTCCAAAATGATAAAATCGATGATGTTTAAAATGCGTCAGTTATTTTTACATAAGGATTGTTGAGAGCCTTTGAATCAATCTTTATTCTGAAGCGACAGACACGTATAAATTATGCTCTTTTTTCAATTGGTAGTTTAAATGTAAAAGTACTGCCTTCTCCTAATTTACTTTCAACCGTAATTTCTCCTCCATGTAGTTCGACAATCCATTTTACCATCGACAATCCTAAACCTGTGTTTCCGATGTTTGAAGATGTTCGTGCTGCGTCAACTCGATAGAAGCGGTCCCATATTTTAGTAATATGTTGCTCGCTGATGCCGATGCCATTATCGGAGACTTTACCTATTATGTTGGTTTCATCACGGAATAGTTGCATATGCACAGTTCCGCTCGCTTTACTATAAGTAATCGCATTCGTTAGTAAATTCATTAATAAACGCATCATCAATGTTTGATCTGCTTTAATAAACAGGTCTTCCTCTATATTAGTTGTTAATTCAATCGAAGCTTCTTGAACCATTAATGAAAGTTCTTCTACAACGATTTCCGTTAATTCACTCATATTGATACATTCAAATTGGAAAGTATTATGGTTTCCTTGGTCAGCTCTTGCTAATAATAAAAGTTGTGAGATTAGAGCGGACATTTTACGTGATTGCTTTAAAATTACTTCTAACGATTCTTCCATTTCTTTCGGGTTATTCCTCTGCGATAAAGCGTATTCGCATTGTGAAATAATAACAGATGTTGGTGTTCTTAATTCATGAGAAGCGTCAGATGTAAATTGTTTTTCACTTTCAAATGATGTCTCCAATCGCTCAAACATTTTGTCAAAGGTTTGTGCTAAATGATACATTTCGTCTTTCGGTGAACCTTGTAAATTAATTCTCTTCGAAAGGTCTTTACCATCACCAATTTTACTGGCGGAATCACTCATTTGTTGCACAGGTCGAAACGCCCTTTGCGTGATAAAATATCCTCCGAATGCCGCAATAAGAATAAGTAATGGGAATGAGATGATTGTTACCACGATAAGCGTATTCATCGTTGAGGATAATTGGTTCATAGTCATTATTCCACGAACCCAGACTTGCTCATCTCCGCCTGCATTATGGAGAAAATCATATACTATCCATTCTTTATTGCCGTCTTTAATGGTTTGTATTTCATCGGATTTAAGCGATATCTTTTTATTAAAGCTTGTTGGACTATGTCCTACCAACAGCTCACCTTGTTTACTATAAATGCTTATATTTACTCCATCTTCTAAGGTTTCAAAATCATCGTCAATCTTTAACTGTCCATGCTTATATTCGATATCTTCCATGCTTTCTTTTACTGTGCTCTTTAATTGATCTTTCATATTAAAAAGCAAAACTTTATCTGAAGAAGTTAAAATAAAAGCTAACACGAGTGCCATAATAATTACAATTAGCCCTGTATACCACAGGGTCACTCTCATTTTTATTGATAGTCTTTTCATGATTCTACTCGCAATACGTAACCAGTTCCGCGCACTGTATGAATTAACTTCGTTTCAAACTGGCTATCAATTTTTTTACGAAGATAGCGGACGTAAACATCAATAATATTCGATCCGCCTTCATAGTCGTAATTCCACACATGTTGCTCAATTTTATCTCGTGTCAGCACAACTTCTTTATTACGAATCATATATTCTAAAATAGCAAATTCTTTACTGGAAAGAGTGATAACTTGGTCTCCTCTTGTTACTTTATGCATATTGCAATCTACCACTAGGTCAGCGATTTCAAACACATTAGATGTATTTCCTGTTTTTCTTCGCATTAACACTCGAATTCTTGCTAACAGTTCATCAAAAGCAAACGGCTTTACTAAATAATCATCCGCACCTAAGTCGAGTCCTGTTACACGATCATCAATTGTATCTTTAGCTGTAAGAAGCAAGACAGGAGTTGCATTATTGTCCGCGCGTAATCTTTGTAATACGCGTAAACCATCTATTCCGGGAATCATAATGTCAAGGACAATCAAATCGTAGGTAGCCATGTTTATATAATCCAGGGCATCTTCTCCATTCCCACATGCATCGACACTATAATGTTCTGCATTTAATCGTTTCACCAATATATTTTGTAAGTCTTGTTCATCTTCGACAATAAGAACTCGCATTAACATTCTCCTTTTCTTCTTATTAATATGTATCACTATAATTCCAAAACATTAAAGAAAGATTAGAAACTAGTTAATTATATCATTTTATCCCGCATTAACGGGCAGTAAGACTACTCCCTCAAAATTCGGTGAATGCGAGGGAGTTAGGTAGGGATTAACTGCCTGTAAAAGCCTTCACTTTATTTTTTTGTACATTAATCTTCCTTTAATGTTTGTTCGGTAATATAAAGGCAAGGATAAGGTGCACATGTAAAGGGAGGAAAACAGAATGGGAAAATGGATGCTGATGGGAGCAATGTCCTGTTTATTTTTAACAGCTTGTTCTACTCAAGTTGATAACAATACAGAAGTACAACAACTGAAAGTGGAAAATGATAAATTACAAAAAGAAGTCGCTCAACTACAACAAGAACCAAACAAAACACAAGCTGCTACAAATGATAAGAAACAAATACAAGATTTCAAAAACGAAGTCTCATCTATTGTAGAAAAGGCAAATAACACGAAACCAGTTGGAGCAAAAGAAGATAACTTAAATACGTACTTAGCAGCAAAAAAAGAAATTGACCAATTGGATGACAAGATAGATCTATCTGATAATCAGCTAGAAGCAGATTATCACGCTGGAACGATAACTGTTGAGCAATATCAAACGCAAGAAAAAGAACACGATATACTAGAAGATCAATTAGAGCAAGCAGAAAATGCACTTGAAGCAAGATTTGGAATAGAGGATTAATCATTAAGGAGTGGATAGAAATGTTAAAACATAAAAAGAAAATAATTATAAGTGTAATTGCTATTTTAGTAAGTGGTATTGCTATTGTTGGTGGATATTATGGTATGGGTTACAATTATGCAAAAAAGAATGAAAACTACACAGAGAAACAAGTTCGTGAAATTTCTTTAGCTCATACAAATGGAGAAATTATTAATGTGAAAAAAGAATTCGAATTAGAAGATGACAACTTAGCACAATCACAATTTGAATATGAAGTGGAAATCAAGACACCTGATAATCTGTTAAATATTTTAAAAGTTAGTGCTAGAACAGGTACAATAGAAATCAATAATGAAGATTAAATAAATATCGCGTATTTGAAAAAACTCCGAACAAAATTTGTTAGGAGTTTTTTCATGTTTATACTTTACTATTTTGAAAGGGGAGTGCTACATCGCTATTAAACTAACAAAACAAAATAACACCTAATATGAAAAAATACGCTGTTCTTTCTGAAGAATCCTAGGAAAGGGTAACTTGATATATCACCGCTATAAAAGTATCGTTCCAATCCAAGTGTATATTTGTGACGAGTTGAATTCAAACTTGATACCTTAGATTCACAGATTGTTCTTTTCCTCAAATCGTGCAGATTTGATTACGTATAATTACATAAAAACTTGTCATCGTAACTTTGATATCTTGCTGTTACATTCCAAAATGCATACAACAGCGTGCCTTCAAGGTTATACTGATGCTGGAGGTGATTCAAAGTGACATAAAATCGGAAAATGAGCTTTTTAATAGCCAAGAGAGCTTTAAAGATCAAGTCTTCATTTTGAAACTAAAATCGCTTTTATATTAGGCTTCGAATTTTTATGTGGTACAGACATTAGTTGAAAGATAGGCTTTTCCTGTTCTTATTTATATCGTTAACTTGATAATTTATAAATATGAATTTAGTGGGGGGATATTATGAAAGATAGCAAACGTTTTAATTTTCACAAGCTTTGGCTAGGACAGTCTATAAGTTTGTTAGGTACCCAGCTTACAATGGTAGCTTTGCCTCTTTTTGCATTAGAGGTGCTACAAACAAGCGAGGCAAATGCTGCCATGCTTCGTGGGATTATATTTGTACCCTACCTAATTTTCGGGTTAGTAGCCGGTGCTTTGATAGACATCTTTCATAGGAAAAATGTTTTGCTAATTTGTAGTATATGTCAAGGAGTATTATTTTTATCAGTATTCATACTGACTGTAACAAATATTTTAACGTTCCCTTTATTAGTGTTTATCATGTTTTTAAATGGAATATTTACTACATTTTATAACATTGCTGTTCCTTCTTTCTTACCGGAAATAGTAACAGATAAAGACAAGTTAAAAAAAGGAAATGCTCAACTAGCACTTTCGGAGTCTCTTTCTGTAGTAATTGGTCCTATGCTAGCAGGAATCATCATTACTCTATTTGGATTAACAGGCTCTTTTACTATTGACGCAGTAACGTATTTTGTTTGTTTTGCATTTGTATTATTTATTTCCAAGTTTAAACCGCATACAGAGGGCTCTTTAAAAGACGTAAATATAAAATCCATATACCAAAACATATATGAAGGCTTGGTATATTTTAAAAAACACCCTGTATTAGAACCAATTGTAACCTGTGGCGCTGTTTACGGTTTTTTTAAATACATACTAAATAGTATTTTAGTAATATTCCTGTATAAGGTAATGGGTCTATCTGAACTTGAAATAGGGTTTGTTGTAGGCTCAGCAGCGGTGGGATTTTTAATAGGTAACACGATACTCATGAAAAAAAGTCAACAAATTAATAATACAAAAATGCTTATTTATAGCGCTACTGTATCAGTTACTGGTTTGGCCTTTATACCGATAATGGGATATATGGGAACCATTATCGGTATAGTAGCTGCAAGTATCATACATGGCATGGGAGAAGGTGTATTTGGCCCTTACGCTGCAACCATACGACAACTTGCCTCACCAAGTCACATGCTAGGCCGAGTAAATGCTGTACAACGTACGCTGAATTGGGGGGCTTGGGCATTAGGAAGTTTTGCTAGTGCATTTTTAGTTTCTATATTTGGGCTTCAAACTACGTTATTCATAGGGGGATTCGGAACAACATTGTGTTTAGTGGCGTTGTTAAGACGTGGCGTATCAAAAGGAAATGATATTGAATATACGAGTTCATTTTAGAGGAGATGATTGTGATGCATAAGGTATTAAAAGGAACTGACATAGAAAATAAACCCCACATTTTATTTATAGGGGGATGGACAAAGCCTATACAAGATGCATTAGACAGTGGCTATATTGTTTCGTACATAGGATCGTACGCTAAACACATATATTTTGATGGGACTATCTTAGAAAAATGTTTCTATAAAAAAGAATTAGACACGACAAATATACCCTTGTCTATATACTATGCTGAAGAATTATTTAAAGAGAAACCATTTGATGTGGTTGTATCTTTCAACGAAACAGCATTAGATACGGCTTGCATAATTGCAAAGATTTTTAATGTTAAAGGGCCTTCTTACAATGCTAATATGATAACCCGCAATAAAGACATGATGCGTGAAATGCTAGCAGGTAAAGACTTTTCGATAGATTCGACAGTTTGCAATAACATTAAAGATATTAATGAATTTTTGAACAAAAAAGATAGTATTATAATAAAGCCCCCGATTGGCGCAGGTGGTAAAGGTGTATCTAAGCTAGACACGGGAGATGACGTAGAGGTATTTTTTGAAGAAAATGGTATTCAACTACCTGTTTTAGTGGAAGAGTACATTGAAGGTGATGTAGTTTATACGGTCGAAGCCGTTTCTTATAACAAAAAACATTCTATACTAGCGATATCAGCTGAAGTATTTAAAGAAGGTACGTTTATAATAAACTATACTATTATGCCAGCACCTATAGATGAATCTCAAAAACAATTAATTATGGAAAAAGTAATGCTATTTTTGGACGACATGCAAATGGAAAACGGCATTACTCATACAGAAGTAAAGATAGACAAAAAAAATAAGCCGATAATTATAGAATCTCAAGTTAGAATAGGTGGTGGTAATATCTGGAAGATGGTGGAACTAACAACCGGCATATCCCAATTTGGATACTATTATGATGCGTTAGCTACTGAGACTATAGATGAATTTAGATGTGTATCTTCAAAATGTCATGCTATGTCTTTAAGCTTGATTCCAAAACCAGGTTGCTTAAAAGAAATCAAGTATAAGGAGTTAAGTAACATATCCGAGGTCGTATTAATTGATCTATTACTAAAAGAGGGAGACATCATACCACCTATTGTAGATAGCACTCAACGCAAAGGATCTATATTATTTACGACTAGTGATATGAAACGTATGTACGAAGTTGTAGAGGAAATATGTAACAATATAACGTTTGTTTATCAGGATTTAACAGAATGGAAACCTTCTTTTAAAAAATATAAGTAAACAGAAATGTGGCAAATAAATGGTCTATATAAAAAAGAGAAATTTTCGAATTCCCTGATAGCGCTAAACCTAAGCAAAATAATGAACTATCCTATAGAAGAAAGTTGAGGGAGCTAATCGCATATGTTTTATTGAAAGGATGTGATTGAATTATGGAACGGCCAAATTGGGGAATTGGAGGATTAGTATTCGTTGGCTGTATGTTTCTTGGTGGAGGAGTGGGATCTATGTTAGGTAATGCCCAAACTGGATGGCTAATAGGAATGGGCATTGGATTTCTTGGGATGGCTTTAACGAGACTGTTCAGAAAATAATGTAACTGAGATTCTTCTTCTGGTAAATAAGGAAATATGTAAGTAATTCATGGCATAAGAGTTCTATAAATTATAGTTAGAATCTTCTCTTTTGTATTTGTCTTTTCAAAATTTCTCCATACATAGATACGATTCTCAAGTCGGAGGATAGCACCTTAGGGTGTCTTTTTTATGCTTTTTAAAAATGTCTTACCATATAATAGCTGAGTTTTGCTTTCAGTCTCCAATGCCCATTAAACATAAAATGAAAATTCTGCACCATTTAAACTCTGATAACAATTCATACGATCAAGAATAATTGAGCTAATAGCTCTCGGTAGATTGCCATCATTTTTTTATAGATTAGATTCATTACCGTTTCAGACCTATGTATTCATTCATAACCTAACAGTAAAAGGGGGGATGATTAAAGGTATGGCGTTTAATGATGAATTAATTTGTCAACAGTTTGCAAGAATTATCGGCGGGCAAGAAGGATTCGCCGGTGGGAAATGCGTGGCAACAATAAACCGAGATGAAATACGAGCAACAATCTTAGGAAAACGTTTTAGAGTAACAACTTCCTTTTCATTCGAATCACGAGACAATAAAACTGGACGGGCATTATGCCTAGGCCGAGTAGCACTCTTACAAAAAGAAGTCACTGAATTTGTGGCGACAATTATTAAACAAGGAATAATCGTTTCGTCTATACACAATGAGTGGTTATGTGATGATCCAAATTTGATTTACGTTAATATCGAAGACGTTGATGATCCACTAAATTTTGCAAGAAAAGTGAGAAGAGCATTGTGCAATTAACTAAGTTTTTTAGTTAAATGAGTGATTACGTTAAATAGAAGATTTCAGCGTGTTGAATGTTATATTTGTAAAATAGATTTAAGTGGATGGTTTTATAAAACGAAAGAAGGTGTTTCATATTTGGAATGCCTTTTCTTTATGTTTTCGTTGCTAATGTGGGTGGTTAACGGATTATATGCTGTTTATCTTGTAACAGCAAGAACTGAACGAGGTATCTTTAAAGGTGTTTGACTATTTGTCGATACCATATTTTATCAAATGTTATTAGAATATCATAAAACGACAGGGGAGAAATCGTCAGAGAGATACGTCAAATTAGTCATTCCTTCTATAATCTAAGGAGGCGATTTTGTTTTTGAAAAATAATAGGTAAATCATTTGACAATTAAAATAATCTACTTTAATATATGTGCCATAGCATATATATGTTGAAACAAATACATTCATTGTGAATGATTGACTGGTATGCTATATCCTTTTATATCTTAATTTATAGAGGTGATATATGAACTTACATGATTTAATAGGCTATCTTGTTCATCGTACTGATGTGAAAATGACCAATTATTTTACAAAGAAATTAAAGCCTTATGGAGTTACGCCAGAGCAGTGGGGGATCATTAGTGTTCTTTGTAGCCAAAGGAGCACTACTCAAAAAGAGTTGGCGGAAGCTATTGATAAAGATCAAACTACTGTTGTTAGAATGATACAGTCAATGGAGAGAAAAGGGATTGTAAAGAAGGCTTTGAATGCCCAAGATAGGCGTTCACATAACCTTTTTTTAACTGAAAAAGGTGACGAATTAAAGAAAACAATCTTGCCTGTAGTGAAAGACGCTCACCATTTTGTTACGAGTAATTTGAGCGAGGAAGAAATTAAAGTATTACAATCGTTATTAAACAAATTGTATGATACACACTATTAATATTTGTTCCTTATTGATGCTATGCTATTCATAAGGAACAAACTTTGTTTTAGATATTATATATGCTATAGCATATAATTTCTGTTTGTTTGGACGAATGGGAAGATAACTTTATTTTGTATCATATTTGATTCAGGTTCACTTTTTTGCCTAGTACCAGTCAAATTCCCGTATTATATATGCTATAGCATGTAATTTTTAGCCCTTTAATATGGAAAAGGGTAATGTAAATGGAAGCGACTTCCATACGGGTAATTTCAGGAAATAGGGTAAAGGTAGTGACTACTACCTGAACAATACTGAGTTTTTATCAAATAATAAGAAAGGTGTGATTACTATTTTAATTTTCATCAATATTGTAAAAGTAGTGTTGTTTCTGTTCTTTTTAATGACAGGAACGAAAATTATATCGGGGAAAATGGCAGATGAATTCAAACGATTTGGTTTACCTTCGTTTTTTAATTTCTTAACTGGAGCTTTTGAGATTGTAGGAGCGATTGGAATGTTGATAGGAATTTGGATTCCGACAGTAGCTTTATTAGCAGGATTGTTATTAGGCGGTACGATGCTTGCAGCCGCATTAACTCTAATTGTATTAGCGAGAGATCCCTTTAAGAAAGCAATACCTGCACTTGTTTTGTTTGTCCTTAGTTTAGGGATAAGTTTGTATCACATTTTTTAAACATAACTGAAAACTATTAAACTTTCACTTTATGCGTTCAAGTTACTATCGTTTTGTGATTATGTTACAAATAGGGGGATTCTCCAATTAGTGCTTGAATAATAATAGCAATACGAATTTAGACATTACTATCATTAGAATCATAGTAAAAGAATGGGAAGGATTTTATATTAAAAATAGGAGTGAGTGAAAATGGCATATTTATTACAAGTTGATTTTCCGTTTGAAGGTCCTTTTGGTGAAGAAATGGAAAAAGGATTTTGGGATTTAGCAAATAGTATTAACGAAGAAGAAGGATTCCACTGGAAAATATGGACTGAGAATGAAGAAACAAAAGAAGCTGGAGGCATTTATGTATTTGAAGAAAAACAAGATGCTGAAAAATACGCGGAAATGCACAACAGCAGACTTGAAGCAGCTGGTGTTAAAGATATTAGAGTAAGAATTTTTAACATCAATGAAAATTTAACTAAATTGAATCGTGGTTATATTAAATAATTCCGACAGTCGGAGCAAGCGTAAAAAGGAGGGGGATAATCCCCTCTTTTTTAATTCTTAAATTGATGGTGAGGGGGCTCGCATAAAAAACAATCAATTATAAAAGTGATTTTGAACGTAAGGAATTTGTAAGGAAGAGGTAAGAAAAAAGAGATTTTCATTGTGTAAGATGAAAATGTAAAGAAGAGTGAGAGGAGAAAAATACTATATATTTCTATAAAAAACAAATCAATTAATAAGACTTGTTTGGAGGAAAAGAGACATTACAAATTCAATGTCGTCCTTTTGCAGTGGGTTAAGAAGAAAGCTGTGTGATTAGTTCCAAACAGCAAATAACCATTTATACAATATGAATAGGGGAGAGGATTATTTTGATGAAAAAGCATAGTCAAATTACATGTACAGGCTTAGCTCTATTAATAATTGGAGGTTCCCTGTTTTATACACCTCTAACCTCAAATGTAAAAGCGGAGTCCATTCAAAATGTATCTAGTTCGTTACAAACAAGCACCCAAAGAGATCGTAATTCCGTCAAAGAGGCAATGCGGGATACATTGAAACTAGGATATCCAGGGATACTTGCTAAAACTTCTGAGGGTGGAAAAACATGGAGTTATGCGGCTGGTGTAGCTAATCTGAGTACCAAGAAAGCAATGAAAACAGATTTTCGTTTTCGGATTGGCAGCGTGACAAAGACGTTCACTGCAACAGTTGTACTTCAATTAGCAGGAGAAAACCGCCTAAATCTAGACGATTCTATTGAAAAATGGTTGCCTGGTGTCATTCAAGGAAATGGATATGATGATAAACAGATTACTATCCGGCAATTATTGAATCACACAAGTGGTATCGCTAATTACACAAGGTCAAAGGATTTTAATATGATGGATACAAAAAAATCTTATACTGCTGAAGGATTAGTAAAGATGGGAATATCCATGCCTCCAGATTTTGCTCCAGGAAAGAGCTGGTCGTATTCAAATACAGGATATGTATTACTAGGAATTCTTATTGAAAAAGTAACTGGGAATAGCTATGCGGAAGAGATTGAAAATCGAATTATTGAACCACTTGAATTAGCGAATACATTCTTACCTGGAAATTCAAGCGTCATTCCAGGAACCAAGCATGCCCGTGGATATATCCAATTAGACGGAGCAAGTGAGCCAAAAGATGTTACTTATTATAACCCAAGTATGGGGAGCTCGGCCGGAGATATGATTTCTACAGCTGATGATTTAAACAAATTCTTTTCTTATTTACTTGGGGGCAAGTTATTGAAAGAACAGCAACTAAAGCAAATGCTTACAACAGTCCCTACAGGAGTAGATGAGCTTGGTGATTCCGGGCTTGGAATTTTCAAAATGAAGCTTTCAAACGGTGAATCGATATGGGGGCATGGAGGAACCATTCCTGGCTTTTTAACTTTTGCTGGAGGCACACTTGGAGGCAAGCATACATTGGCAGTCAATTTGAACAGCCTTAAAGCTGATACTCCTGATCCTTTTAAAAATATTTTACTTGCTGAATTTAGCAAGTAGTCTAAAAGTAAAAACGGGTAAAATTTATCATAGTTTCATAGTTAAACAAATGAATGATGAAAACGATCAATTATTTAAGGAGGTATCCGTGATGAAAAATAAGCTAACTGGTGTGTTAGCCACTGCATTAGCGGTAACTATGATTCTACCAACAGGAGCAAAAGCATTTTCTGAAAGTAAGACTACTGTTGTAACTGGTGAAGAAGTAGCTAGTCAGGAACTGAAGAAGATTGCAGCAGAGAAGGCGGAGCTACTTACGAAGTCCCATGGGGCAGCTAGCGTGCAGTATGCACTAATTGATAATGGAAAACTTATTTTGTCGGGTCAGGCTGGCAAGAACGATATGGAAGGGGAAAAGCCGCTAACCCAAGATACTTTATACGGGATTGGTTCAGTTAGTAAAATGTATGCAACAGCGGCTGTAATGAAATTGGTCGATGAAGGAAAAGTCGATTTGGATGCTCCTGTTGTCCGCTATGTTCCTGATTTTAAGATGAAAGACGGTCGATACAAACGTATTACACCGCGTATGTTATTGAATCACTCCTCTGGATTGCAAGGTTCTACGTTAGGTAATGCATTTTTATTTAACGATAATGATACCTATGCCCATGATACTTTGTTACAGCAATTGTCAAATCAAAACTTGAAGGCGGACCCTGGTGCTTTCTCGGTATACTGTAACGATGGTTTTACGCTGGCCGAAATTTTGGTGGAAAGAGTTAGTGGTATGAGCTTTACTGAATTTCTACATCAAAACTTTACAGGGCCTTTAAAAATGAATCATACGAAAACGCCGCAGGACAAATGGAGGGATGAAAATCGGGCTGGACTATATTACCCGGCGTACCAAGGGCAACTTCCAATTGAATCGGTGAATGTTATTGGTACGGGAGGTATATCTTCCACGGCAGAAGATATGGTGCGATTCTCACAACTATTTATGGGACAGGGAAAAGGAATCCTCTCTGATAAGGTAGTTAAGGCAATGGAGCAAGAGGAATATAAAAAAGGAATGTGGCCGGGGGCTGGCGAGAATATTTTTAACTATGGTCTTGGCTGGGATAGTGTGAAACTATACCCATTCAGTGAATATGGGATCAAAGCTTTGGCTAAGGGCGGCGATACTGCATTGCAACATGCTATATTAGTCGTGCTTCCGGAACAGAAAATAGCAGCGGCTGTATTGACATCTGGTGGACGGAGCTCTACAAATCAGCTAATGGCAACTGAATTGCTGCTCGCTACGCTTAAAGAAAAAGGTACTATTAAGGAAATCAAGCCGAACAAATCCTTTGGTAAGCCGGTCAAAGTCAAAATGCCTCAAGGCGTAGCAAAGAAAGCTGGATTTTATGGCAATAGCGAAACTCATTTCAAAATTGAAATTACGAATAACGGAGAACTGTTCTTACCATCTAATCCAGAAGAAAAATATGTATATACTACTGATGGAAGCTTTATTAATGAGAAGGGGACTTCCAAGCTCAACTTCGTAACCGAGAAAAATGGAAGAACTTATTTGAAGGAGAGCGCATATAAATCGCATCCAGGTTTAGGGCAAAGTGTGATGACCCACTATTTAGCTGAGAAACTAGAAGACAACGTGCTATCGAAGAAAACCGCTGCTGCATGGGCAAAGAGGGAAGGTGTCAAGTTTTATCGTGTAAACGAGAAATTTAGTTCTATTCAATATCTTGTTCAGTCGAAACATCTTAGTACTCAAATTACTCGCAAGGAAGGCCCAGCAGGCTATTGGGATGGCAGAAAAATTACAGGTCCGAACACCGCGGTGCATCAGATCCAAGTACCCGTGATGAATGGTCGTGATACGACGGAAACGCATTTCTATACAGAAGGCGGCAATGAATATATGGAGATGGCTGGATTGTTATACGTAAGTGAATCTAATGTAAAACCAATTGATGTAGGCCAATCATCCAAAGTTACGTTGGATGCAAATGGGCATGCGAAATGGTTTACAATTCCACAAGCGGCAACAGACAAAAGGATGACCGTGACGCTGCCATCAAATGGTTCATTTGCGGTGTATGATGAGAAGGGAGTTTGCGTCAACTTCACCATTGTGAGTGGCAATAACAAGGTGGAACTTCCGAAGAATGGAACAATCGTATTCGCTGGGGCACCGAAATCAGAATTTGCAATCTCGGTGAACTAGCTATAATTTAAGATGATCTTAAACAAAACCAGTACGGTACAGAAAAGATGTATTACTGGTTTTGTTTGTATTTATGCATTCTCAATGAAAAAATTTGAATAATATCACTCTCAAGCACTATAAAAACATCAAAACTAGAAAATTAGTATCTCTAGAAGATGTACAGTTTTTTGGGAGTTGAATAATTTTAACAGCGTAGAGAGATAAAATTTCTACTCTTTTTCTTCTTAATTGGGGTACGACCTCAATTAAGAAGGTTTCTTCAATTAATAGAAATGTATGTACATACACATTGTATTTTTATTCCATAACTTTTAAAATTTTGTTCACGATAGTTTGATATTGTAAAAAAAGAAAATATGTGGCACGACATCACTTTGTTTTTTATACAGCTTTGTAATTAAACTATAGTATTGTATTTTTTTTCATTATTGAAATTAGTAATAATAAAATGTATTATTGAAAAGCACAATTTATAATTCAAGTAATCAAGCATATGTACCCATAATAATTTGAACATTCAGAAATTATAATATTATCTAAAAACGAGGTGAGATTCATAGAAACAGTACATATTAAGTGGTATGGCATGTATAGTATAAATGACTTTTATAATAGGGAAGAAGCTTCTAAGAAGGGGATATTTGCAATCTCTAGAGTATTTGCTAAGAATGTAACATTGCTCTATATAGGACAAACCAAAAGAAGCTTTATACAAAAGATAAGAGAACTTAATAAAGAGTGGACTTTTGATGAGAGCGAATTAAAGATTACATTAGGAATAATAGAATTTCCTAGTGGTGAAATTTACTCTGAAAAGAAGGTAAAAGAGATAAAATCTCTTTTGATTTTACGACATACCCCATTAGAAAACGAAACATCTTTATTATACTATAGAGGGAAATTTAATTTAAAAATTATAAATAAGGGAAGAAGAGGCTTAATTGTTAAAAAGCTTTCTACAGGAGATCTAATGTGGACGTAATTGGAATCACCTTTGAATAAAATTGAAGGTTTCTTAAGTGCAGAAGCTTATCAATTTTTAATGTATTAAACTATTTTGAATAACATATGTCAGATACTTGAAAAAACACAAATTATATTATGATATGAAATCCTGTATGGAAAGTGTAGTTTATTTCTATTGTTTAATAAAAATATTAAGAATTTTAGGGATAATACATAAAGAGTAGAGGAGAAAGTAAAAACGGAGGTTTGAAGAATGGGACAAGTAAGCAGATTTCAAGAAAAACAACAGAATCGTCGTCAAAAGGCAATTTTTAATATTGCATTTACTTTGGTATTAGTGACAGTTGGTATAGTGACATACCAGTTGTTTACCCCTTCTAATACATCAAAGAAAGCAATTGCTCAAGAAAAGAAAGTAACAAAGATAGAAGAGAAGAAAACTAAAGATAAAGAAACAGCAAAGATAGAAGAGAAGAAAACTGAAGATAAAGAAACAGCAAAGATAGAAGAGAAGAAAACTGAAGATAAAGAAATAGCAAAGATAGAAGAGAAGAAAACTGAAGATAAAGAAGCAGCACAGTTAGAAGGGAAACAAAAAGTAGAAAAATCGGTAAAAACGAACGGAACTGAAAATAAAGAGGAAGAAAAAACGGTATCTCAAGAAAAGGATCCTCAAACTAATCCTTCATGGAAGCCAATTGGTACAGAGCAAGGAGCAAAACCTGATATGAAATTTAAAGAAGGAACAGTAGATTGGAGTGAGATGAAAAAAGCAATCTCTTATGCTGTTGATGTTCCAGAGAGCCAATTGATTTTCGATTTTATTGGAAATAATGGTAATAATAAAGCCTACGGTAATGTACGAGATAAACAAAGTAATAAAAAATATAAGGTTAATATTGATTGGGTAGAGAATCAGGGGTGGAAACCAGTATCTGTACAAGTGGTAAAATAAATAGTAGAAATGTAATTATATGTTTAAAAGTTTACTCTTGTAAAACTCATAAAAGAGTTTGTTTCAATCAGGACTCTTTTGCTATGTTGACAGGATTAATTACTCAGGCTCAATTGTGAGATCCTGATGCAGACAAAGTTCGAAGTTTATTAAAATCTATCTAATTTAGTGCTTCGAAAGGTTCAAAATTGCATTTTTAAAGCATTAAATAATTAATGGTACCTTTTGAAATATTTTTGGTCTCATTTTATTAGAAACAATTCCGTCTATATAACTAAAAAATGTATTATGATATCTATTGAACATATGAATAGGATAACAATTACCTGCTGTTAGCAAGTTGCAGTATATCTAATGAAAAGATCACTTGTTTCTAAGACAAGTGATCTTTTTATATGCATTTCCTTTACTATTTTTGAAATTGAATAGATATTTCAATCTGTGTAATTACAATAGACTTGATTAAAATTAAAACTGCAACAAGGATAATACCGTCCATATTTGTAGTAAGAAATATATATATAATATCTTAATGCAAGGTTGGCCTATGTTCTATGAAGATACTAAAGAATTATAGGAAACATTGATAAATGGGAATTATTTTTATTACAATATTTATGCATCTTTAGGCCTAAATAGCTGGGTATTAGCTAAGAAACTTGAGATATCAGACTCCTATTAAGTTAAAAATGGCCTTAAGTGTACTTCCCATAAAGAAAATTATGTAAATAAGCTGTCCATATGGGCAGCCTATTGTATTTTTTGGCTTAGCTTGTTTTTTTCGAAGTGCTGGCGGTTCCTCTACAAGTATTCTTGCATTTAAATTATTTTTAATATATTATATTTATATGGTTATATAGAGATTGATGTATACAAAAAAGACTCAAATCTATTAATAAGATTTAAGTCCTTTTCAAAGATAAAAAGATTGTACCGAAATGGAATACAACTTATACTTTTCTTTTTAATATGTATCTAGTAAAAAGACATTTTTTATCAATAAAATTGTATTTTCAATATAAATGGAAGTTCATTTATATTCAATGATAGGAAATAGTGGGTCTAGAACATAGAGGAACAAAGAACCATACAGAGAAATCTGAAGAACCTGAAAGCTATTGTATGTAGTTTGTTCATCTCAAGTACAATAAAAGAGTCTTACCTCTGTAGGCAAGACTCCACTAGTATCGTTGTATAATATTTACATATCAACTAAAAAACAAAAACCATATAACACCAAGTAGCAGAATCCTAATATTCCTCCTACAGCTAATACTTGTTTAAACCAACTTTTAAATTTTATATTACTGTAAATACCTTGAACTTTTTCCATATTTCCTCCTATTAAGGAGAACCCTTAAAGACTCTCACTTCGTTATGGTACCATTAAAGAATGACTAATAGAGGTTAAATATTGTCAAAATGTATAAATATGCAATATTGCATACAGAAATGTATTGTTACAAATGTAAGCGTTTACTATAATAAGGGTATAAAGTTTAATCACATCCCAGTACTAACAAAAGAGGAGGAAATAATATGGAAATCGCAATGGCAGTTTTAAAATTTATAGGTGGAGCAATCCCATTAGTTCAAGAGCTTCTAAAAGCATTTATGTAAATTCACTATTTAGCAATTATTTATAAAAATTATCATTCGTATGAGTAAAGCCCCTTTAACAATATTAGGGGGCTTTTTAAATTTCTAAATATTTAAGGTTACGTCACATTAACATCAAGTTAAAAGTAAATTTTAAGAATAAATCTATAGAGGATATTTTATAGTGAATCAAGATCCTTTTACAAAGTTGTAGGCATTAAACTCCTACGGCTTTTATTATACTTTATTGAAGTAAAAAGTCTCTTCAGAAAATCTAAAAGGACCTTTTTAGATTTTTAAATACATGACCTACTGATAACTGGGGAGTGTAGAGAATATATATTTGATTTTTAAACAAATATGACAAATTACATGTGTAAGTTAGGTCGATCTTTATCGTAGATTAAAGGGACTTGAATAAAGTTCTTTTTTATTTGTAATCACATCCCAGAGTGGCCCCTAACCTAATACCGGGAATCGTCTCCTATCCCCTTATACGCTAAGATATTTTTGGAAGTAAAAACCCAAACTTAGACCCCGAATTTGCTTTAACGTGAGGAGAGTCTAATGTCGACTGTCAGAAACGTGCGACAAAAGTCTTAAAAGAATTATTAAACACCTATCGAGGACAGAAAATAGTATTAGGCACTCATGGAGCTGTAATGACTTTGATGTTGTATGAGCTTAGCTTGATAGCGATGGGGTACCGCCAACAAGACTCGAATTTTGCACGCTAAGCAAAAAAACAATAAGCTGTCCACATGGACAGCTTATTTACATAATTCTTGTTATTGGAAGTCGTTTTGAAATTCTATATGTTTACTTTTTTCTTGTTCTTACGAATAAACCACAACACCACAGTTAAAAATAATAAAAAGCTCAGTAAAAAGAGCGGTATTTTTTGAATAAAGAAAAATCCTTTCCAAAAATCTAACCTAGTACTATCAGGAGAATCTGTTGCCATCCCACCTATAAAAAAAGACAACGGAATAGTAAGTATATTTATCCCTAAACCGATCATTACGAATGATAGATTTTTACTCCAGATTTTTGGTAATGCAGCCATAATAAATAAAACTAATGCAGTAACAATTATAAGAAACAGTACTCCAAAATAAAATGCAAAATATAAAAAAATTCCCATAATCCCCCTCCAAGACTTTAATTGTACCATCAATAAGGGCAATTTTGGATGAATATGATATTCGTATATAGTTAACACAACGCCCCATTATCGGTAGCAAATAATTTCATAGAATCCTTGTATGTACAGGGGTTCTTGTTTTTTGTCTATGTATCTCTTATATAGGATTTTATACATCATTGGTATAGCGGGGATATGAGGGATCCTCGCTTTTCTTTTTTTCATAAAATTTTGTATGAAAACAGTTGAGTTATAATGCTTTATGCTGAAAAATAAAAACTTTTCTTTGAATTTGAAAAGAAGGTGTTACTTTGTCAAGTGTTGAAGAAAATGAGATAGCAACTTTTGCTACAGATAGTGTAGCGGATACAGAACACGAACTTCATCACATGAGGGTCATCCGAAATCGGTACTTGAGTTAATTGTCAGCTGAGGTCTTTGGAATTGAATTGACGGGTAACTTTAACAAAATAAGGAGTACAATTAAACAGCCTCAAATATGCAAGTTTTTATGCGGAACTGCTTGCGTATTTTGGCTATTTTTGCATTCGTAAAAGATACTGCTATAAGTAAACAGCATTTTTGAATTGCAAAATACCCCCATGACATCAATAGTATAAGTACCAAAAAACGATAATAAAAACTGTCTTCATCAGTTTCTACTCCTTATGTGGATCATAAAGTTATTATCCCGTTTATTGTGGGCTGACTAAAGTTTCCCTTTATCTCTCCGTCTCAAAAAACTCAATCCACTCCCCATCAGGACCAGCGAAGAATATGTAACGTGTTCCATCTGGTAATGTTTCGATTTCTTCTCCTAGTAAAAAGGTTACGCCGTGTTTTAGTATTCTTTCAATTTCATCCTCTAATGAATCTACCTTAAAGCAAATGTGATGTACTTTTCCTTCTGCTGGCAAGGAAGAATTGTAGCCTTCAATGAGTTCGAGTATCGTTTCTTTCGATTCTTCCACACCTAAAAAAGCGAGTTTTAAATCTGGATTCGGGTGCCCCATACGTTTAAGGAGCTGTAAGCCGACTACTTCTTCATAAAATGAGATAGATGCTTCTAAGTTTGCAACCATAAGTCCTACGTGTTCAATTCTTCTAACTGGCATGTAGATTCCTTCTTTCTGAAAATTATATACAATATATTATTGAAAATTAAGAAAATAAGCAAGATAAAAACCTTACAAATTTTAGCGTGTTGTATGGTATAGTGAGAAAGTATGTTTGGGGAGAAGGAAGGAGATTATACGATGAATACAACTACTCAAACTCCTTCATTATCAGAAACGATGAAAGAGTGGCATTATGCATTAGCATATGAAATTAAACATTGGAAAACGATAGGTGGTAGTAAAATTTCTATCATGAACGGTCGTTTTTTATATACAGATTATGAGAATACAGTGTATATATTTCAGCTTATTTCGGAAGTAAGCTTACCTGAAGGTTCACCAATTCGAATTGAGTTCGATGGTGAGGAAGCGACAGGAGAAGTATTATCTGTACATGGATTAGAAATAGAACTGAAATTAAATGATTATATACAAGGTGAAATAAGAGAAGCGGTTTTATACAGTGAACCGTGGCAACTTTTAGAGCAACTGCAAGAGCGATTGAAAGAAGCACGTAAAGATAAGCTGAAACGTAATCGTATAAAGCGTCTTGTTGATGGGACGAGCAGTCCGAAACATATTGAGAAGATGAAAAATCCAAAAAATGAACTGGCATATCGTTCGTTTTATAATCCGACAACGTACGTATGGGGACCGCCGGGAACAGGGAAGTCTTACAATTTATCACGTATTATTTCGGCTCATTATCAAAAAGGAAAATCGGTACTTGTGTTAGCTCATAGTAACGCGGCAGTAGACGTATTAATGAGTGAAGTAACGAAGCAAATTGAAAAGAAAAAGAAATGGACGCCTGGCGAAATTGTTCGTTACGGTTATAGTCAGCATGAACATATACGAAATCATGAAACGTTACTTGCATCTAAGTTAGTTGAAACGACGAACGGATCATGGGGTGAGGAAAGACTCTACTTAGAAGAGACACGCCAAGATCTTCGTGAAAAAATCTTATCGTATAAAGCAACATCTGCTGATAAGAAGCGTATACAAGAGATTGAAAGTGATCTTCGAAAGCAAAAGGCTAAAATTAAAGAAGTAGAAAAAGAGTATATTGAAAATGCGAAAGTAATTGGTGCAACTTTATCGAAATGTGCCATTGATTCACTTATTTATGAGCGTACATTCGATTTAGTTGTCGTAGATGAAGTGAGTATGGCGTTCGTTCCGCAAATCGCATTAGCTGCTTCACTTGGAAAACGTATCGTTGTTTGTGGCGACTTTTTACAATTACCTCCAATTGCGATGGCAAACCATGAACTCGTTCGCAAATGGCTTGGGGAAGATATGTTTTACCACGCTGGGATTGTTGATTCTGTAAATAAATCAGAAGCGCATCCGAACCTATTTATGTTGCAGGAACAAAGACGTATGCATGCGGATATATCGAAGTTTACAAACTCATTTATTTATAAAAATAGAGTATACGATCATCCGTCTGTTTCAGAGCGTAAAGAACTTGCGCAATTGCAGCCGTTCGCAAATGAAGCGAGTGTTTTATTTGATACGAGCCAAATGGGAGCTTTTTCGTTAAAAGATGCTGCTTCTGGTTCACGTTTTAACATTATGTCTGGTTTAGTAGCGATGCAAATGATGTTAATCGGATTGTTAGACGGTGTTCAGTCTATTGGTGTTGTGACACCTTACAGGGCGCAGTCACGCTTTTTATCGACGTGTATTAGAGAAATGTTGCAGAGAACGAAATATCAAAACATACCAGTTTTAGCGGCGACAGTTCATAAGTTCCAAGGTTCTGAAAGAGATATGATGATCTTTGATACAGTTGACAGTTATCCGCAGGAACGACCTGGCGTATTATTCTTTGATCACAAAAACCATCGCCTCGTCAATGTAGCAGTGACAAGGGCGAGAGGGAAGTTCATTCAATTATCAGATTGCCATTATATGCGTAAAAATCTTTCTAGAAAACAAGCGTTATCGCAATTAACAGCTCATATAGAACGTCATGGAGATGTGTATGATCGCACGACATCAAGACAATTGTGGGAACGGAAAATTTCGAAACGTTTACGCTGGTTTATGGAAATGAATCTTGAAGAGCCGAAAGGGCTATTAAAAGATATTCTAGCCGCAAAACGAAAAATTATTATTTCACTTCCAAGTACAAAACAAGTGGATAAGCGAGTATGGCAAGCGTTAATGCGTACAAATGCACAGATAACAGTTTATAGTGATGGACCAGTTCCACTGAAAAATGTAAAGTTACAAAGACAAAATAAAGCATTCCCGTTTATCGTAATTGATGATGAAATCTTCTGGGCAGGCGCACCGCTTACATCTCAAATGATGTTTGAAGGTAGTGCGGAATTTCCGTACGTATGTGCAAGACTGCAAGCACCAGAAACAATTGGTGTATTAAAAGGATTTTTAGATATTCGGTAAATTCGGATAGGAATTCCTTGACTTTTACTTAGAATGAACTTAGAATAAAAAATAATTTAATATAATTTTATGAAAATTCTTATCACGAGAGGTGGAGGGACTGGCCCTATGATACCTCGGCAGCGGATTCGTTATGAATACTGTGCCAATTCCAGCAAGGTAACTTGAAAGATAAGAAAGAAGCTCATTTTGACTGTATATACAGAAGCCTCTTTCTATCTTTTAGAAAGAGGCTTTTTTATGTGAAAATAAAAGGAGGAAGAACAATGGGAGCGACAGGAGTAACGTCACAAAGAAAAACAATTGAAGAGAGTATCGAAAGAAATAAGGAAAAGTACATAGAAACAAGTCATGATATTCATGCGAATCCAGAGATTGGTAACCAAGAGTTTTATGCATCTAGAACGTTAAGTTTATTGCTAGGCAGTGCAGGATTTCAGTTGCAGCACAATATAGCTGGACATGAAACGGGATTTATCGCGCGAAAAAGCTCTGGAAAACAAGGACCAGCAATCGCATTTTTAGCGGAGTACGACGCTTTACCAGGACTAGGCCATGCGTGTGGTCACAATTTAATCGGCACAATTAGTGTTGCAGCAGCAATTGCATTATCAGAAACGCTTGAAGAAATTGGCGGGGAAGTTGTTGTGTTTGGTACGCCAGCAGAAGAAGGCGGGCCAAATGGTAGCGCGAAATCAAGTTATGTAAAGGCAGGTTTATTTAAAGATATTGATGCGGCGCTTATGATTCATCCGAGCGGAAAAACAGCGACAACGAGTCCTTCACTAGCAGTCGATCCACTTGATTTTCATTTTTACGGAAAAACAGCTCATGCTGCAGCTTCGCCAGAAGAAGGGATTAACGCATTAGATGCGGTTATTCAGCTTTATAACGGTATTAATGCACTTCGCCAACAACTTCCGTCAGACGTGAGAATTCATGGCGTCATTACAGAGGGAGGAAAAGCACCTAATATTATTCCTGACTATGCCGCAGCAAGATTCTTCATCCGCGCAGCAACGCGAAAAAGATGTGCAGAAGTAACAGAAAAAGTAAAAAACATTGCTGAGGGAGCAGCGTTAGCAACAGGTACAAAAGTAAAAATTCATCAATTCCAAAATGAAATCGATGAATTACTCGTAACAAAAACATATAACGATATCGTAGCGGAAGAACTAGAACTATTAGGTGAAGATGTAAATCGTAAAGAAAGAGTAGGGATCGGTTCAACCGACGCAGGAAACGTAAGTCAAGTCGTACCGACAATTCATCCGTACATTAAAATCGGACCAGATGATTTAATTGCACATACGAATGAATTTAGAGAAGCAGCACGTTCAGAACTTGGAGATAAAGCATTAATTACATCGGCAAAAGCATTAGCAAATACGGCGTATCGATTAATTACGGAAGAAGGGTTGTTAGAGAAGGTGAAGGAGGAGTTTAGAGAGGCGCAGAGGAATCAAGGGTAAGGGGATTAAAGTGCTCTTTTCAAAGAGTAATCTAATTAATAAGTAGAGATACAAAAAGAACATTGAAATATCAATGTTCTTTTTTGTTTACTAGTCATTGATTTTGTTGGTTTTTCTCAAGAAAGAGAAACTTTTACTGTTAGTGAGGATAATACGTATCCCTTTATCAAAACGACAATTTCTCCTCAAATTCACTCTTTAATACTATTAAAGGAGATGACAAGCCAAATTGCATTAAGGAGTCTAAAAATGCAGCGAGGGAATCCATCGAATCGCTCATGACCTTCATCATATAATTAAATTCCCCACTAATTCGAAATAAATCTGTTACTTCAGGAGCTGCATTACAATACTGGATAAAATCAGAGCATTGGCTCGTTTTAAACATGATGAATGCTTGAATGTTTTTATTAATTTTTGCAGGCTCAAATTTCGTTCGATAAGCCGCTATAACTCCTTGATCTTCAAGCTTGTTAATACGTTCTTTTACAGCAGGTTGCGTCATGGATATAATTCGTCCTATTTCTGAAACAGAAATTCTCGCATTTTCATACAACAAGTTCATAATTTTATGATCGATTTCATCCAGTTTTACGGCGTTTTGCATTGTGTAGCCTCCTTATTTTTGTTTTCTAAAGTAAATTACGAATTATAACTATAATATCATAAGTGAACGGGCTAAATTACCTATAAATCTATATTTAAAATGATTGGTGTTTGCATGAAAATATAAGTATAGATTTTTATCAAACAGAAATTTAGGAAGGATGGAAAAAATGAAGAATCTTGATGGAAAAGTAGCGTTAGTAACAGGGGCGAGTCGCGGAATTGGTCGTGCGATTGCGATGAGATTGGCAAACGACGGTGCATTAGTTGCGATTCACTACGGCCGAAATAAAACAGCTGCAGATGAAACGATTAGTGAGATTGAATCTAATGGAGGAAAAGCGTTCTTAATTGAAGCTGAACTCAATTCAATTGATGGTGTCAAAAAGCTAGTAAAACAGTTAAAGAATGAATTACAAATAAAAGTTGGTACATCAGAGATTGATATTTTAGTAAACAATGCAGGGATAGGTACACAAGGAACGATTGAAAATACGACAGAAGAAGTTTTTGATGAAATTATGTCTGTGAATATTAAAGCACCATTCTTTTTAATTCAGCAAACATTACCATTAATACGAGCAGAGGGTCGCATTATTAACATTTCATCAGCTGAAGTAAGGCTTGGTTTTACAGGCTCAATTGCATACGGCTTAAGTAAAGGTGCGCTTAATACGATGACACTGCCTCTAGCTAAACACCTTGGAGAAAGAGGTATAACAGTGAATACAATTATGCCTGGATATACGAAGACAGATATCAATGCAAAATTGCTAGATAATCCAGAAATACGAAATTTTGCTACAAACTCATCTGTGTTCGGGCGAATAGGGCAAGTTGAAGATATTGCAGATGCAGTAGCATTCCTTGCTTCTTCTGATAGCCGCTGGGTAACGGGGCAGATTTTAGATGTTTCTGGTGGGTTTTGTTTATAGGGGCACTACTCCATACCTATCAAGATAATCAAGTAAATTACTAGTTATGAAACGATCCTTGTTTCATAACTAGTAATTTATAGAAAGGTAGGGATGATAAAGAAGTCTATTAAAACGTGATTTTTTCGCTAGGCAATTTGAATAAGGGGGCTATTTTTTATTATTCGTAATCTAAAATAATCAAATTTTATTTTACAGTAACAATAAAACAAAATTATTGACCGCATGGTACAAAAAGGGTATTCTATTCATGTTATCTTTAAAATGAGAGGAGGATACGATTGAATAAACGCGGCAGACCTCGAGAGTTTGATTATTCCTCAATTGTAGATGTTGCAATGAAAACATTTTGGTTAAGAGGATATGAAGGGTGTTCTACACAAGATTTATGCAGTGATACAGGACTTGGAAAAGGAAGTTTATACAATACTTTCGGTAGTAAACATGAACTGTATAAACAAGTATTAGAACGCTACCATGAAATTGGGATTAGGGAACAAAGGAAATTGTTACATACTTCAATTCCAGTTAAAGAACGATTAAGTAATTTTTTTGAATGGGCATTGAAAGAAGACTTTGAGAATATGGATCAAAAAGGATGTTTATTGATTAATGCCAGTATAGAACGTGCTAAAAACGATTTAATGGTACAAGAAATTTTCTCGAAGCATGTTGAACTTCTTAAACAAGCTATTGAAACAGTGATGGAGGAAGGATTGCAAACAGGTGAAATTTCAAAGAAGCAATCAGCTGAGGAATTAGCTAGTCTGCTTTTAAGCAGTTATTACGGATTCCGTGTTCTTAATGTATCGATGCAAAATCGGATGTTGTCTGAACAAGTTATCAAAGGAACAATAGAGTCTATTTGTGGCGCTTAGTGCGCTCTTTTTTCGCACTATTTTTGTACCGATCATTACAATAATGAATAAGGAGTGTTTTTATGCCATCGATTATTTATTTATTAGCTTTAGCAATCTTTTGTATGACTACATCAGAATTTATGGTTGCAGGTATGATGAATGAACTTGCTCTTGCATTCCAGGTTCCTGTATCATCTATTGGGTATTTAATTTCAGCTTATGCAGGAGCAATGGTAATAGGAGGCCCCATTTTAACTGCAATCCTCTTACGAATGCGCAGCAAACAAGCATTATTGTTTTTAATGTTCATATTTTTAATTGGTCAATCGCTCGGAGCTATCGCTTGGAACTATGATATTATGATGATTTCACGTATTATAACTGGTATTGCTTCAGCTTCAGCTTCAGCTTTTGGAGTTGCGATTTCCTTTTCTGCGACATTGGTTCACTCTGATTCAAGGGGAAAAGCTGCATCAATTGTACTTGCAGGTTTAATGTTCGCAACTGTATTAGGTTTACCTATAACGACCGTTATTTCGCAATATTTTGGCTGGCGTATTAGTTTTGGGGCTGTTTCTGTTCTTGTGCTAGTATCAGGGATTATGATTCAACGGTTGTTACCATCCTCTTCAAATAAAGAGCAATTAAATTGGAAAGACGAACTTCTGCGATTTAAGAATATTCATCTTTGGGCAGCGTATATAACAAGTATGTTCATTATTGGTGGTACGTTTGCAGCATTTAGTTATTTCACTCCTATCTTTACAAATGTTACAGGGTTTTCAAGTGCAAGTATTCCATATTTACTTGCTCTCTATGGTAGTGCGACGGTAATTGGGAATATAATAATTGGCAAGTTTGCTGATAAATTTACAATGAAAATACTTACGGGTGGATTAATTATATTAATCATAGCGTTGTCTTTATTTGCTTTAAGTGCAGAGAATAAATACATTGCAGTGATTTCTACGATTTTTATTGGTTTAACTGGTGTAGCATTGAATCCAGCTATGGTTGCGAGGGTGATGAAAACAGCTAGTAATGGAATAATGATAAATACCGTTCATAGTTCTTTTATTACGCTAGGTATTGTTATTGGTTCGTCACTAGGTGGTATTGGGATCAGTAAAGGATATGGTTTTGTATCTCCGCTATGGATTGGAGCTTGTTTAGCTATCCTTGGGGTAATTTCATTATTCCCATATTTACATAAAAGCAAGGCAGATTAAGATGTTTAAAATTTCTTTATATGGGGTACCGCCGCATCACCATCAAGCTAATACTTCCATATTCCCCTAAATTAAAATTTTCTTTCTCTACAGATAGCTATTCTGAGAAGCCGCTCATTTTTTCGTTTTTGAGGCATTTCTTTTTCTTAAGTTGATGGGCAGGTATGGTGACCTCTATTAGACGATAGTGAATGAACAATTTCGGGGTTCAGTTCAACTTTATTCAAAATAAGATTTTTTTGCAGTAAAATTAATGTTAGTGGAACTTTTTTAATCAAACTTTTTTAAAAATTAACATAAATACTTGCAATATTTAAATTAGTACTATATAGTTCTAGTTATGACAAAGATAAAATTAATGAATCAAAAACGTGTGATTGAAGTAGCTGCAACATTATTTTTAGAAAAAGGGTTTGCTTATACAAGTATGGATGAATTAGTACGTGTAAGCAAAGTTTCAAAGTCTAATGTGTATTATCACTTTTCTAATAAGGAAGTATTATTAGAAGGGGTCGTTGATTATTGGATTGAAATGTATCAATCTGCAATTGATGACATACTTTCTCAGAACCAATTTTTAGTTGAAGATCGTATCCAACTGTTTTTAAAGCAATTATCACAAGGAGTTCAGTCGAGAGAGTATAAGGGGAGCTGTCCATTTATTACTCTTTATATTCAAAGTCCTAAACAGGCCACGCAAATAAAAGAAAAAATAGGTCTTTTTTTTACAGGATTACAAAAGAAAGTTTCTCTATTACTTAAACAAGGGGTAGAGAATGGAGAATTTAGAAATACGATTAATATTGATGAGGTTGCATCACTTTTTATTACAAATCTTGAAGGAGCGTTATTTATTTCAGAAACATTGAAGGATGCAACTGTAATCACGAAAACAGCAGATCATTTTTTAAAATTGCTTCGATAAAAGAAGCATTTTTTTTACATCAAATTAGTACTGATTAGTACTAAAAAGGAGATCTTATATGAGAACACTATTTTTAATTGGTGGAACAGGCTTTATTGGAAAGCAATTAGTGACAGAATTAGCCAAAGAGGATGTTAAAATTCTTCTTTTAGTGAGGTCAAAAAGTAAAGCAATACGCCTTTTTCAAGAAAGAGGCATCTTAAAAAAGGAAGTTATGCACTTTATTGAAGGTGATTTGACGAAAATAGATTTAGGTCTAAGTGCTGAAGATAAGGAGAGGGTATTGAAAACGGATGTGATTATTCACGCAGGAGGCCCCATGGATATTCAAGCGACAAGTAAAGAGGCAGCTTCCGTATTTTTAAATGGTGCCAAACATATTAGTGAATTAGCTAAAAGTATTCATCAATTGAAGGGCTTGCAACAATTTATTCATGTTGTAGGTTATATGAGTCCCTTTGATGATAAAAATAGCAAGATTGCAATTGATGTGTTTAAAGAAGGAAACAATTATTTGAAAATAAAAAATCCATATGAGAGAACAAAATTTTTAGCAGATCTTTATATCCGTCACCAGGCAGCGGCAGTAGGTTATCCGCTTTCTGTAATTAATCCGCCAACTGTAGTCGGTAGTAGTAAAACAGGGAGTACAGAGCAGATAGCAGGATTAGGTTTGCTTGTGATGAGTATGCGAAGAGGGCTCATGCCAGTGATTCCTGGAGGTAAGGGATATAGGTTACCACTTATTTCAAACGATGAGCTTGCGAAGTTTATTGTGCAGGTTTTCAGATTGGAGCAACCGACTATTCAAACATATACACTTGTTGAAGACAAACAGTACGATCAGAACATCGCTGAATTATTAAGTATTATGTCGGAAAGTATGAATATGGGGGCACCAAAAATCTTTGTCCCAATGCCACTTATGAAAGCAATTATGAATAGTGGAGTAAGTAAAATAACAAAAATTCCTTCTGATGGACTGAATTTTATTACAAAACGAAAATTTTCAAATGTTTCAGCGAAAAAAATTATGGGAGGAGATTGGTTTAAGGAGACGAATGTAATGAAATTTTTCCCTGCCGTAGTAGCTGATCTGGATTATCGAATGATGTATCAAAATGGCCAACATAATCAATTATTTAAACGAACATTATGCGATAACACTACCCTTTACCAATTACAAGGAGAGGGTAAACCGTTTATATTATTACATGGTTTATTGAGTGATGGAGAGGATTTATTTCCTTTAGCACAAGAGCTTCATGAAAAAACTGGTCAACCTGTATGGATCTTGGATCTTCCAGGTTTGGGACGTTCTCCTTTTAAACTAGAGAAAAATCTTCTAGATATCTATTTGAATGTAGTGAAAAAATTATTGGAGAAAGCTACGAATGGTGCACATCTAATTGGCCATTCATTCGGTGCGTTTATTCTTCTGGAAGCATTGGTACAAGAGTACATAGATAAGAAGTATTCAATCACTTTACTTCAGCCACCTGTTGTTAAAAAAAATGCTAAATTGTTAAATGTTCCTCAATTTATGAACAAATGGACATTAAAACTGGCAACTACTAATTTGATAGGGCGTTATTTATTAAGTAATGGTTTGTTTGAAAGTATCGAGAGTATCCCTGAACATTATATTGAAAAAATAAGAAACAGTTTTACTTCTCCTAGAATTTTAAATACTACGGTTCAGCTTAACAGTTTACTACTGAAAAACAATCAAGGTGATTTCAATGAAGTAACAAAGTATAACCTTCACATTATTTGGGGGGATTATGACAGAGGCTATTCTGCTCCATCGCATCTTGGTAAGGTTGATTTTGTTCCATATGGCCATCATTTTCCTCTTAGCCATCCGAGTGAAACGGCAACATTAGTAATAAAAAATAGTAATATTAGCAGATGAGAGTGTGGGATAAATAAAAAGTGTGTAGTAAGATCGTTGTGTCTTTGAAATAAAATCTTACTGTTTGGGGTCCCGCCACATAGCTATCAAGTTAATATTTTAAATTACCCCCATAACGAAAATTTTATATCACTACAACAGTCATTTATGAGAAGTTAGGCCATTTTATTTATTGTTATGCTGTTTTCTTGTGACACAGAGTACAATTATAGGCAACATCTAAAATATTAAAGACTTTCTTTTTTTCATAACAGTGGAACTTTCGCCGTTTTTCTGTAGGAGGATAAACAGGCGAAGCAGGATTACTTGAGTTGAAAGCTCTTGATACAATCCGATATAAGCTTCGTAAATTTCGTGGGTTTGTCCTGGTTATAGCTGGAATGAATTTGACAATTGTTACAGAAAAAAGAACTGACATTCTTACAAATCTGGAAAATTGATAATGGCTGTTTATGAAACTTTCAATATTTATAATTAAAGTTGGTGCTACTTCTTTATTGCATTAGATAGCAATGTAATTTATAATACGTTTAAATGATTAAATTATTAAACGGAAGGTAATGTTAGCGAAATGAACTGTAATGATAAAGTAATGCATATTTTAGAAAATTTAAGACCATGTTTCCAAGGGTTGGGAGATCCAACTCGTCAGCAAATTGTATCGCTTTTAATTGATAAAGATAGCTTGAATGTGACACAAATTGCGGAGCATATTCCCATGTCAAGACCTACTGTATCTCATCATTTGAAAATATTGAAACAATCAGGGTTACTTCGAGTTCAGAAAAAAGGCACTGAAATGTATTATTGTCTTGAATTTTATGAAACAATAAATCTTTTAAAAGAACTTGTTTCTTTAGTTGAAGATGAATGTAAGAATTAGGTACTCATTTATAGTTTAGGGACAGCTTTTGTCCCTTTTTTTAGCGAAATTATGTTAAAAGGTTTAAGTTTTTAATCATTTAAACATATGATCTCAAACTAATTAAAATGGAGGTTTCAGATGAATAAGAAAACAGTATTAATTGTTGGTGGGTATGGTGTTGTTGGTAGTCAAATTGCTCAAATTTTACATGATCGACATCCTGATTTGGAAATTAGATTAGGAGGAAGAACTTTAGGGAAAGCGTTACCTTTTGAATCAGATAGAGTAAAAATAGTCACTGTAGACAACACATTAGATGATCCGTTAAGAAATTTGGATGATAATTTCACATTAGTTGTTAATGCGGTTAATGACCCGCAAGATAGACTACTTCTATCTGCAGTTCAAAAAAAAATTCCATTGGTTGACATTACTCGTTGGACTGAACGTTTTAAGAGTTCTATTGATCGATTAAAAAATGTTGAGGTCCAATCCCCTGTTGTATTAGCTTCAGGGTGGATGGGAGGGACAGCAGCTCTTTTTGCTAAAATGTATTCAAAAGAACTTCAAGAGGTTACGGTTGATATCAACGCACTATATTCTCTTCAAGACAAAGCGGGACCAAATTCAACAGCATATATGGACCGGTTAACGATTCCATTTGAAGTCAAAGCTCGAGAGGGAATGCGACAGGCTTATCCAATGACTGATCCAATCAAAGTCAGCTTTCCCAACGGTTATATAACCAAATGTTATCGTTTGGATACTCCTGATCACGTAACCCTGCCAGAATCAATTCATGCTGTTTCGGCTAACTTCCGGATTGCTTTTGATAGTAAAATATCTACATATGGACTGGTTTCTCTGGTGAATACAGGAATTTGGAAACTGATCAGTGGAGAAAAATTTAATGACTTACGAAAAAATATTCTTTATAAACCCGGAAGTGGAAGTGCACATAACATAGTTATTCACCTTAAAGGTTATGATGCTAATGGTGTATTGCATAGACGATGTGTGAACATATCAGATCCGTTAGGACAGACACATCTTACTGCTTTAGGAGCAGCTGTCCAAGCAGAGAATATTTTACAAACATCTGATATTGTGGTTCCGGATGCTAAAATTTACTTTCCGGAAAATTTATTAGATTTGGGTATGAATGCATCTGTAATTTTAGATTTTTATAGGGAATATGGGGTTAATATTACGAAAGAAAATATATAAAAGGTATCGTTCTATTCGTGGTAGTACACATATGGCTATCAAGCAAAGAAGAGCAAATACCCCGAATAACTTAATGGCAGTTTAGTTTAATAAGAACCAATGGTAAAATGATGAGAATTAATTATGCTATGGGGCTGGTCAGTTGTAATTTTATAAAGGGGTTGTGAAAAGTTGAAATATCGCAAAGCAAATATCGATGATATTGATAAATTGGTCGAGTTAAGAAAAAAGCAATTAGTTGATTAGTTGATGAAGTTAAGATTTCAGGTATCTCACAAATATGGCTTGGGGCTTCAAAAATGGGTAGACCAGTGTATAAAAAGTTTGGTTTTATGGAAACTGATGAATTTCTAGAATTAGGGTGTTTGTGCCCATCCACCGAAAAAGGGGAATAAGACAAGATATTCAAATGTGGAAAAGTAACTCTAAAATCAACCTTTATTGTATATTTTGGAGTTACTTGACGTTTACTTTTCTACGGAAAGTTGACACTTTTATCCTATGCCTAAAGGCGGATTGAATTCCTGCATAGGCTTTCCAGTATCACTGAATTTGTAAAGAAAAGTTGTGAACATTTGAAAAAATAATGGTTGGAATAATGAAAGGTGAGAAGGAGTTTATTTCTAATAAGCGAAATATTATATTGTAATGTTTTATCCTAAATTATTTGTAAAGGTGGATACATAATGACAGTAAAGAAGCTTTATTTCCTCCCAGCAGGTCGTTGTATGTTGGATCATTCTTCAGTTAATAGTACACTTACACCGGGTAAACTACTAAACTTACCTGTTTGGTGCTATCTTTTGGACACAGAAGAGGGACTTATTTTAGTAGATACAGGTATGCCAGAAAGTGCTCTTAATAATGAGAATCTTTTTAAAGGTACATTTGTTGAAGGACAAGTTTTACCTAAAATGAATGAGAACGATAGGATCATAAATATTTTAAAGCGTGCCGGATATGAGCCAGATGATCTTCTTTATATCATTAGTTCTCACTTGCATTTTGATCATGCAGGAGGAAATGGCGTTTTTACAAATACACCAATTATTGTACAGCGTGCTGAATATGAGGTAGCACTCCACAGAGAGGAATATTTGAAAGAATGTATATTGCCGAATTTAAACTATAAAATCATTGAAGGGGATTATGAAGTAGTGCCAGGTGTGCAATTAATATATACACCGGGACATACGCCAGGGCATCAGTCATTATTAATTGAGACGGAAAAATCAGGTCCAGTGTTGCTAACTATTGATGCATCATATACGAAAGAAAACTTTGAAAATGAAGTACCGTTTGCTGGATTTGATTCGGATTTAGCTTTATCTTCAATAAAACGTTTAAAAGATGTTGTTAAGAAAGAAAATCCGATTATTTTCTTTGGACATGATATGGAGCAAGAAAAGGGCTGTAAAGTATTCCTAGATTATTTGTGATATAGCATATAAAAAGTCATGGGCTCGTTTGAGGTGCCCCCTGAAAGTTAGCTCATGACTTTTTGTTTTGGGTTGTTATAAAATTCTTAAGTTGATGGGCATGGGGTCCCGCCACATGCCCATCAAGCTAACCAAGTAACTTACTAGATATGGAACGATCCTTGGTTCAAAACTAATAATTGATAGAAAAGTAGGCATACTAAAGAAGCCTATTAAAATCTGATTTTTTCGCTAGGCAGCTTGTCTATGCTTCACCGTTGTTTTATACACAATCCCTAGAATATCAAAGACGGTCATTTTCTTATACCGATGACATTTACGACCGTTCTTTTTGAGCAGTAGATAAAGACGATGCAAAATTTTCAAAAGTTCTTCTGTGCCACCGGCTATCGCTTGAAACAGTAACGGAAAGTAATCTTTAATCATATAAATCGCTTTGTATTCACTCAGCTCCTGCTTTGTTTTTTCAAGCAGAAACTGTCGCATTTGAAACATCGTAGAAGAACAGAGGAGAATGCCGATGAGTTGTCCATATAAATGGCACTCTAGGCGTTCTCTTTTAATATTTTTACATTCATCAATTTCAAAAAATGACTTCCACGTTTTAAACAAAATTTCAATCTGCCAACGAAGTGAATACAGTGAGTGCACGTAGTTCATTGGTACTCCTTCTAGAGACGTGTTCGTGATATATACATTCATACCCATTAAACGTTTACTTTTATCCTTCATGACAATGCCTTTTTTCTTTTCACGTATCGCTTGGTTTTTCAGGCGTGTTTGCGTTTGATCATCGGTTAAACGATGGATAATGACACGTGCTGGAAGCTTCTGATTTTGTCCAATGTATGCCTCGGAAATTTCTATTGTTTCACCAGGGATTAGGCTCGACATTATTTGTGTCATATCAAGCTGTATGTATTCTGTTTGCTTTTTTAACGTGCCGTTGTTGAAGTATTCTGGCTCAGGATTCTTGATATAAATGCGTGTATTCAGCTTCAACCGCGAGATATAGTAAGCCTCTTTATCATGAATAGTTTGTAAGTCTCCTAAATCGAAGTAACCAAGATCACGTAAACACAAATCGCCCGCCTCGACGGTTTCAAGGCAGATGGTACCGTATGTTTTATCATTATTCTTTCCTGGACCAAGCTGCACGTTAAGAAATTGACCACTAAGTAAATCATATTCCAATTGGATTTTCACGCCTGCCGTATTACTACTTCCACCTGAACCTTGATAGTCAGTGGCGAAATGGTCAGGCAGTTGAAACACTGTTGCATCTAAAATACGGATACGATTGAAAGTAGAGATCATGTGTGCAGAAAGTGAGTGATTTGAACAGAATTTTTGTTTGAGAAGAGAAGTAAAGACTTCTCGAAGAAATGCGACAGCTGCTGGATTAAAGCGTTGATTCAGTCCTTCTGAGCTCATAAGTACCCCAGTGGAAACTTCTAACTGACTACACAATTGTGTAAGTGATGTGCTAGCAATTTCTTGACTAAGCCATACGCAAAGGGCAATGAGTTCTTTTGCTTGATACTTACTAGATCGCTGCACAAAGCCAACTTGTTTGGCAATATCTTGTAGGACCACTGGAGATAAAAAGTATTGTAGCTCTTGAGCGAAAAGATTCAATCTATTTAAAATGATAGGATTCATCAAAACGCCATCCTTTCTTATAAACTGTTTACAATAAGCATAGCGTTTTTTCATTTTGAAGGTATGATTTTAACTTTGCTTGAAGGGAATGTGGAGGGACCACTTTAAACAACAGGAGTGATTTTTTCATGAAGAAAAATGGATTTTTATGTTAAAATATTTAAAAGAATATAATAATTTTTATTTTTCTAACCGTTTGTATTGAATTATAAAATTTTTGGGGGAATAATTTTATGGTTAAACTAAGTGAAATAGTGTCTAAACTGGACATTGAACTTGATATAAAATCATTTGGGAAGGATTCGGCTTTCAGTCAATTCATACCAATGGTCTATGAACCTTTAAAGTTTGACTGGAAATCAGTTTTTGAAAAAGACTTTGTGGAATTATTTAATGGTCTAATGTTAAAAGGAGATGCAAATGTAAAGAAAATTTTTCTTGCCGTCTTCCCTACAGATGAAGTGTTGGAACGTTTTATAGAAGAAAGTAATAGCGGAGACTTACTTTTTATGCACCATCCCTTATTGATGGAATGTGGAGATCCAAAAGGAGTATGGGGCAAAGGTTTTGTTCCTATAAAAGAAAAATACATTAAACAAATAAAAGAAAAGGAATTATCATTCTATACATGCCATGTACCGATGGATTATCATGCCAATTTAGGTACAAGTGTAGCTATTGCTAAACAATTAAATGCAGAAATTATTGATGGGTTTTTAACAAGTTCTATAAATAATGAAGACCTAGTTCTAATTTGTAACATTGAAGAAAAGAGTACAAGTGAACTAACTTCTCACTTAAAAGAAATATTCGATATTCCATATGTTGATTTTGAAGGTAAGAACATAAATAACGTAAAGAAAATAGCTATCGTTGCAGGTTGTGGCGACAAAGTAAGTTGGATGGAGGAAGCTGAAAAAAGAGGAGTTCAAGCCTATATCACTGGCGAAATCCATTGCCATATTGATAACGAATATGGTAAACAAAGATACAAACAAATGATGGATTATGTTTCTAATACTTCGATGTCTTTAATCGGCGTTTCCCATTCAGCATCAGAATATCTGGTCCATAAAACATTGATGAAGGAATGGTTTGAGAATAACTTTGATATTGAAACAGTTTTAATTCCACAGGAAAAATGGTGGTTATAAAGTTATTAAGTGATATTTAAAAGAGCTTGGGAATTCAAGCTCTTTTTTGCGAATTTAGCTGAGAATTACATCGTGAAAACTAGATGTTTTAGTCTGTGCTTATTGCTGAAGTTTTAGGTTTAGCACCCCAAAAATGAAAAAAACAAGCGGAATTTTCATAAATAATTGTAAAAAAGTAAAATTCTCGTTATGGGGGTGTCTTAAAATCTTAGCTTGATGGGCATGGGGTCCCGCCAACAAGACGCGAATTTTGCACGCTAAGCAAAAAAACAATAAGCTGTCTACATGGACAGCTTATTTACATTATTCTCGTTATTGGAAGTTATTTTTAACTTTTCCTGATCTGAAAGAGTCAATCTTTTTTTATATAATTTATCAATAATTATTCTTTTTTCTCCGGTTGATAGGAAAGAATAACGACACCTGAACCAGTCGTTCTTGTTTCGATCAGTTTTAAAGCCTTTGTATCGTTTCCGGTTTTAAAGAGATGCTTTCCGCTTCCCACGATAACAGGATTGACCATAAAATGATATTCATCAATGAGGTCGTGTTGCATCAATGTCTGTATAAGCTCACCACTACCATAAATTAAAAGGTTCTGACCGGGCTGTTCCTTCAGTTTCGATATTTCTTCTACAATATTACCCTTGATAAGATTTGCATTCCATTCGGTTTTTTCCAAAGTTGTTGAAGCAACAAATTTAGGTATGCTGTTCATCTTATCAGCAAAACCCTCTTCATCAGTCATAGAAGGCCAGGCAGCTGCAAAACCTTGATAGGTTACTCGCCCTAGTAGAAGCGCTTCACTTTCAAACAGTAAATCGGATTGAAACTTTGCTACTTCTTCATTGAAGTATGGAGCAGTCCAAGCTGGTTCCTCCATGACACCATCTAGTGAGAGGTACATCGATACAATTATTTTTCCCATTTTGTTCTCCTTTAGTTTTAAATTGAGATTTTTACATATTGGTAACACAATTATTAATTCTCCAGCTAAAGAAATTCTCCCTTTTTAATAGTTTCGACAAAATGTGTTTATGTATGTTTCGGAATAATCTTATATATTAATAACTTTGAAACATTGTATAACAACTAATTTTTATGCGTTATTGATTAGCATTGCTTATTGTGCTAACGAATTAGGATAATGTGGCGACCGACCAACTAAATAGTTGCTTATCCTCAATTATTAGAAGGAACGTTCTATCATTTCGCGAATTTATTAGACATAGACGAGTGCTATAATTTTCTATATCTACATAAAGAGGTGACTACGCATGAATCAAAGACCGTCAGAAGAAGAATACGCCGGGAGCTCCGGCGAATATATCCGTTTGGTGCTAGGCGGTAACATCATCGACATTCTGCTCGCCCAGGAAAAGCAAATGACCGAGTTCCTGGCATCGTTGACCGAAAGCCAGGCCGCGTATCGGTATGCGGAAGGGAAATGGACGCTGAAAGAAGTCGTGGGCCACATCGCAGATGCGGAACGCGTCATGACCTACCGCCTGCTTCGGTTCGCAAGAGGGGACCAGACGCCTCTGACCGGTTTCGATCAGGAATTGTTCATGCCTCCTTTCGGAAGCTGGACAACTGCGCAATTGGCCGAAGACTACCGGGCCGTACGGCAATCAACAATCACATTGCTGCGCGGGCTACCGGCGGAGGCGTGGACTCGCAAGGGCACAGCCAACAACCTAAGCATTACGGCGCGCGCCCTCGCGTACGGCATCGCAGGACACGAACTTCATCACATGGGGGTCATCCGAAATCGGTACTTGAGTTAATCGTCGGCTGAGGTCTTTGGAATGGAACAAACACCGCTCATACAACCTTAGATACCGTTCTTATTGGGGTCCCGCCCCACAACGATCAACTTAAGGATTTAGACTATTTTTGAAATTAAAAGCACGTTACATTCTCTTATGTTAATGAGAAAGGGTGACGTGCTTTTTATGAATATGCACCAAAAACAAGAGTTATATCGATTTTTCTCATTTTGGGGTAGTTGTTTTTCTTAGATTGAGGGTGGATGGGGCATTACTCTATAATTATCAAGTTAAAATTTAAAATAGTTATAGAGACTCCATTTCTCGGAAATATTGTAACTATTAAGTTGTAAAAAGAACCATAGTTTTTCATTTTTGAAAAGGCTATGGTCTTTTTTAATTGTAATAAAGATATGATGTGAGGAAGTTTTTGTTAATCAAAAAAAATTGATTAATAAGTTGCATAAAGAACTAAACAGCGTATATACTATAAATATCAAAAAAAGTTGATGAAAGGAGAGTGAACTACAATGGCACAAGATTTTCAGCTCTATGAGAAAAAGTTTAAAGCGTTGGCTGATCAAAAGCGTTTAGAGATTATGTATGAACTTTGTCAGCGAGGCCAGACGTGTGTATGTGATTTAACAGAGATTTTTGAAATGACGCAATCCAAGTTGTCCTATCATTTGAAGATTTTATTAGAGGCAGGTTTAATTGTAAAAGAAACAAAAGGTACGTGGAGTTATTATGATTTAAATGATGCGGAAGTGAATAATTTATTATCAGAAGAATTGTGCTGTATCTTTAGAAAAACAGGAAAAGGTAGTTGTTGTTAAAATTTTGAGTTATTAATCAAAAAAAATTGATTAATGATATATAAAGAGGAGGAATAAGGTATGAGATATGTTCACGTCGGTATAAACGTTACGAATTTAGAGAAGTCTATTGAATTTTATGAAAAGGTATTCGGTGTATCACCAGTTAAGGTGAAAACGGATTATGCAAAATTTTTATTAGAAAACCCAGGTCTTAATTTCACGCTGAACGTGCGAGATGAAGTGAATGGAAATCAGGTAAATCATTTTGGTTTCCAAGTGGATACAGCTGAAGAAATTACATTACATAAAGAACGATTAGAAAAAGAAGGTTTCTTCGCGCGTGATGAGATGGATACGACTTGTTGCTATGCGGTGCAAGATAAGTTTTGGATAACAGATCCTGATGGTAACGAGTGGGAGTTCTTTTATACGAAAGCAGATAGTGATGTTCACAAAATAGAAGAGTCATCTTGTTGCACGACTTCTAATGAGATAGCTAAAAATTCTTGTTGTTAATAGGAGATGGAAAATAAAATGAAGCGTTTATCTTTTCTAGACCGATATTTAACACTATGGATTTTTCTAGCGATGGCTGTTGGGATTGGTTTAGGGTTTGTGTTCCCTAGTGTAGTAGACGGACTGAATACATTACAGGTTGGAACGACGTCTATTCCGCTTGCTGTTGGTTTAATTGTAATGATGTATCCACCGTTAGCGAAAGTTCGCTATGAGGAAATGGGCCGAGTATTTAAAGATGTAAAAGTGTTAGTGCTATCTTTAGTACAAAATTGGATTATTGGTCCGGTACTTATGTTTGTGTTAGCAATTATTTTTCTTCCTGATAAACCAGAATACATGGTTGGTCTCATTATGATTGGGTTAGCACGTTGTATTGCAATGGTCATTGTTTGGAACGATCTTGCTGGTGGTGATAAAGAGTATGCGGCAGGTTTAGTTGCTTTTAATTCGGTATTCCAAATGCTCTTTTTCTCAGTTTATGCATACGTATTTGTAACTATAATTCCAGAATGGTTAGGGATTGAAGGTGCTATTGTCGATATTACAATGATAGAAGTAGCAAAATCAGTATTTATCTATTTGGGAATTCCTTTTATAGCAGGTATGTTGACACGCTTTGTACTAGTTAAGTTAAAAGGAAGACAGTGGTATGAAAAGGTGTTTATACCTAAAATTAGTCCACTTACATTACTTGCATTGCTATTTACGATCATCGTTATGTTCTCTTTAAAAGGAGAGATGATTGTTAGCGTGCCACTAGATGTGGTAAGAATAGCGATTCCGTTATTAATCTATTTTATTGTAATGTTTTTTGTTTCTTTCTTTATGGGAAGAAAAATTGGTGCAAACTATCCGGTGACGACAACATTAGCATTTACAGCAGGTAGTAATAACTTTGAGTTAGCAATTGCTGTAGCAGTTGGTGTGTTTGGTATTCATTCGGGCGCAGCATTCGCTGCTGTTATCGGTCCTTTAGTTGAAGTACCTGTAATGATTGCACTTGTAAACGTCGCTTTTTGGTTTAAGCGTAAATATTTTAAAGATCAACTAATATAATTTAAAAACAAAGGCGGAAAACAACATGGAAAACAAAAAAACAATCTATTTCTTATGTACAGGAAATTCATGCCGAAGCCAAATGGCAGAAGCGTGGGGTAAACAATATTTAGGAGATAAGTGGAATATATATTCTGCAGGAATCGAGGCACACGGAGTAAATCCAAATGCTATTAAAGCAATGAACGAAGTAAATATCGACATAACAAATCAAACATCAGATATAATTGATGCAAACATTTTAAATAGTGCTGATTTAGTCGTTACACTTTGTAGTCATGCAGATGCTGTCTGTCCATCTACTCCGCCGCATGTGAATCGTGTTCACTGGGAATTTGATGATCCAGCAGGAAAAGAGTGGTCTGAATTTCAACGTGTTCGTGATGAAATCGGTGAACGTATAAAGCGATTTTCTGAAACAGGGGAATAAATAAAGGTAAGAGCCAATCTTCTATTGTGTTGGAGATTGGCTCTTTTTTATTATGTATTTCATTTACTTATCGCATCGCTTTAAAACCACTCTTAGGAGTAATACAGAATATTATGTGAAGATGGTAAAGTTTCATTTTATAAATTTTACTTTATTAAAAGTTGATTTGTTAGAAAGGATAATCATTTATTGCTATAATGAATGGATGCGTGGCAGGAAATAGATAGAAAGATACTGCTAGTAATTTATACTTCAAATGTAGGGAGATTGAACAGAGTTATGGGGAATGAAAAGGAAATTAGTTCCGCTAAATTAATATGGAAGATGACGCGCCCGCATACATTAACGGCGACGTTTTCTCCTGTAATTTTAGGGACAGTGGCATCACTTTATGTTGCCAAAATTGATTGGCTTTTATTTATTGCGATGATGCTTGCATGTTTAGCGCTGCAAATAGCAACGAACTTATTTAATGAGTACTATGATTTCAAACGTGGATTAGACACTGCTGAATCTGTTGGCATCGGTGGCGGAATTGTCCGTCATGGATTGAAGCCAAAAAATGTGTTAACAGTTGCGCTTTTATTATATGTCGTAGCAGCTTTTATTGGCATTTATATTTGTATGAATAGTAGTTGGTGGTTAGTGGTTATTGGTTTAATTGGGATGGCAGTTGGCTATTTATATACAGGCGGTCCATTACCAATTGCGTACACCCCGTTTGGAGAATTAGTTTCTGGGTTGTTAATGGGGACATGTTTTGTACTCATTGCTTTCTTTATTCAAACGAATACTGTAACGATTGAAAGTGTATTGATTTCCATTCCAATTGGAATTTTAGTAGGTGCAATCAATATGTCAAATAACATCCGAGATATCGAAGAAGATATTAAAGGTGGAAGAAAGACATTAGTAATCCTCCTTGGGAGAGAAAAAGCTGTGGTAACACTAGCGGTAGCCTTTTTCATTGCGTATTTATGGATTGCCGTAATTGTATTAATGGGTTATATAAGCCCTTGGGCATTAGTTATGTTCTTAGGTTTGAGAAAGCCAATTTCTGCGATTCAAAGTTTCCAAAAAGGGGCAAAGGATCCTGGATATATGCGCATCGCAATGAAATCAACAGCGATGACAAATACGATTTTCGGCTTCTTGTTGTCAGCAGGATTATTAATTAGTTATTTGTTTTAAATAACTTAACCCCAATTTCTTGATTTTAATATAGAGAAATTGGGGTTTTATTTTGAGTTTTTTACGTTATAAACTATTATCATTTGAAATGTATATACCAATAAATTGCAACTTCATCACTTGTCTTATCCAAACCTTTATAAACAAGAAAATCAAACCCACCAATTACAAATCCACATTTTTCATAAAATTTACATGCTGCGACATTATTATTTTGCGTTTCAAGCATGATACCTGGCATATTTCCTTTTTTTGCCCACTGCTTTGCTTGATCAACTAATTTTTTGCCAACTCCGATTGTACGATATTTTTTATCTACCGTTATATCCTCTATGTAAGCATAGTGGTTCCAATTCTTTTTCAATACCATTAATCCAATGATTTGGTTATGTAACAGAGCTATGTAAATGACTTGATTAGGTTTATTTATATATTCATTGTAAGCCAGTTCTTCATTATCATCTTGATTTTGTAAATAACTTTTTTCATAACTTGGAACGTCTTCTACTGTATATTCTATGCGTCTATTTCCTTTGGAAAGAGAAAGAATTAACCGAGCATTCACTATAAAACTGTCATCAATCTCCGGGAGATTATCTAAATCATTTGTTTCTAACTCTCTAATTACAAGGTTCATCGGAGTACCTCCACATAATAATATTTCTTCTAGTTCTTCATTTGGTTCAAATGAATTCCAATTACAAAATTATAATAGAATTTCAATAGTACGGCCATCTCTGTATTTTATCTTTATACCGGTATGCTATTATCTTGATGTGAAAATGTTATTTAGAAAGAGTAGTATTTTTTATTTTGGATGTATATCCAGTTTTCAAATTTAACTGTAGTAGAGAAACAAATATTTTTTTAAAGAGTGGATGTAATAGGCTATTCTTTAACTAATTTCGACATTATCTGCATTTTATCTTCACCTTCCTCTATTAATCTATTTATTGTAAATATCAGCTGAAGTTAATGTTTAGCTGCATAAATAATGAATATGAAAATGAGTAGGGAAAGGATCGAAACATAATGAAAGAATCACAAAATAAGAAAAAAACAAGTGTAGTAACTAAGGCAATACTATATCTAGGAGTTGTTTTAGCAACGACCTTTTTCACGTTCTTTTTAATAGGGAAATGGAACTCTATCCCAGCGAAAGGGGTAGCTAATGAAAATATTAGGCTAGCTAATACGCAACAACAAGGAAAGAAAGAGGACACATCGCTGGCAAAACAGAAAAGAGCTGATGGAAAACCAGTAGGAAAGGTTGTTTATTTAACATTTGATGACGGTCCTAGCGAATTAACTGGCAAATTTTTAGATGTACTAAAAGAGCAACATGTTGCTTCGACATTTTTTATGCAAGGTAGCAATTTACAGAATACTGGTTTTCAGGAAAATGTAAAACGAGCAGTAAAAGAAGGACATTATATTGGTGCACATAGTATGACACATAATAGTGATAAGCTATACAAAAAAGGACAATTTGTAACGGAGATGAAAGAAACGTTAGCTCTTATTCATAATATTACAGGTACAACTCCTAAACTAGTTCGTCCCCCATACGGATCTGCACCAGGATTAAAGGGGCAGGACATTCGTAACAAAATTGTAGAAGCAGGAATAAAAGTTTGGGATTGGACGATAGATTCAAATGATTGGAAATTAAAAGGTAACCCACAGCAAATTATAGAAAATGTAAAGCGTACAACAACAGAAGATGTGGAAGTAGTTCTAATGCATGAAAAACCACAGACATTACAAGCGCTTCCGGAAATTATTAAATTTTATAAGGAAAAAGGATATGAATTCGGGGTATACAATGAAGCGGATCATTTTCAACTAAACTTCCAGAAAGATCAACGTCTATAGTATAAACATAATTATTTTAAAAAGGTGTTTTCCATTACTAAATCCATAACTAAGCCAAAAGTCGATTTCTTATTTTATAAAGAAATCGGCTTTTTCGTTTGTATATTACGTTACAAGAGTTTCCTTATTTTCTCCGGAATGTCCTTTTAGAAATCTATGCAACAGAGTCTTTATAGTAAGAGTATTTTGTTTTGGATAATCAAAAAAACGTATATTGCAATATAAAAATTCACTTTAATACTAAAGGATACATGAGAACGATTCCTATAAATTCTTCTCAATAATTGAAAATAAAATCAATCCAGATTATTATATTGTTATTGTAATTATAAATGTAATTACATTTTATTGAAGGAGGATACAAAGATGAAAAACTCAAAAGGCTCTATTGAATCAGAGATAAGCAAAGCAATTACTCACTGGGAAAAGGACTACCTAGGACGCGGGTCTATATCCGTTAAGACAGATATATTAAGGGATATGATTATCGTAAATCTACAAGGTATTTTAACGCCGGCTGAATATACGGTTTGCGAAACAAAAGACGGTATGCTAACGATAAAGAAAAATCGTTCGGAGCTAGTTGAATCTGGAATTGAAGATTTGAAAGAGATTATACTAGAATTAACTGAAGAAAAAGTGAAAAGCTTTCATACGGATATAAGCTCCCGCACTGGTGAACGAGTAATGATTTTTAAATTGTTTCATAATCTTGAGGAAAAATTTTAAAAATAAAAAACATCTTAAGGTTAGTGGAAGATAAACTAAAAATGTAGTGAGAGAGTTAAGAAACCTTAAATTTTTGCACTTTATTTAAATTTATTAACATAATAATAATTAAAAACTTGAAATTATTTACGTATACTGAATTTTAATTGGAATAACGTTCAAAAAAACTGATAAATAAATTGACAAACTGCTTAATATAGTTTATCTTATAATTGTTTTAAAAAATTAATAGATGCTTATTTTAACTGTTTGCTATAATTAAGGCTTTAGCATTTTTTTAATATGTAATATTGACTAAATGAAAAAGTTTCTTAATTGAAAGATAGCGCATAACATAAATTGATATATTGATTGCATAATCTAGGAGATCAGAGATATACTGTTATTTTTAATAGGAGTAATACATACATTACTATCCTCTATAAAATGGGAGCTCTTCAAAAAACTTTATTGAAGTTAGTTGAAGTGAAACCGACAATCTCCATAATTCAATGATGATATAAAATCATTGAATTATGGAAGTTGTCGGTTTTTTTTATGGGAAAAAACGATGCACTAAAAAGAGTGAATGAAAATTGAAATTTAAAAAACTATCGTAATTAAAAGGAATTTTTATAGGCTATTTTCGCTTAGAAGGGAGTATTTAACATGTTAATTTCGCTGAGTTCATCAACACTGTTAACTTTATTTTTTATGGCGCTTAGTGCTTCTTGGCTAAGTGGATTATTGTTTTTACATGCAAGGGTACCTTTACGTTTTGTTCATATCCATATTGGTATCGCTGCTTTACCTTCATTGGTTTCTTTACTCGCACTTGTTAATAACAATGGAGATAGAGTTGTGGGGCCTTGGCATCTAGATACTTTAGCTTGGTTAATGGCTTTCTTTGTTCTTACAATTGGTTTAATCATTCAGCGTTTCTCTGTACGTTACTTAATGGGGGATCACTCATATCGAAAATACTTTGCACTTTTTACATTTACTACAGGTGTATCTTCGGTTGCATGGTTAAGTGATGATCTTCGCTTAATGCTCATTTGTTGGGGAGCAACGCTTATAGGATTGGTTCTACTTATAGGGCTAAATAAAGGGTGGAAAGTAGTTAGTGAAGCAACTAAAATCTCTGGCTATTTATTTACAATAAGTTGGATTGCCTTACTATCAGCTATCATTTGGCTTTTTCAAGTAACAGGACAGTGGCAGTTAACATCAGTTTTAACGAATGAAAATGTAGCGCTACATGGAACATTGGAGCGAACAGGAATTAACTTATTAATTATATTAGCTGTGATGATTCCAGCAGCACAATGGCCTTTTCAAAGATGGTTAATTGAGTCTGCTGTTGCTCCAACTCCTGTTTCTGCTACTATGCATGCGGGTTTAGTAAATGCTGGCGGTATCATGTTAACTAGATTTTCACCTCTTTTTCATGATGATATTGCACAAATAATTTTACTAATTTTCTCTAGTATTTCTGTCTTAATAGGTGCAGGAATTAGTTTAGTCCAAGTTGATTATAAACGTCAGCTAGTAGGTTCAACTATTGCACAAATGGGATTTATGCTTATTCAATGTGCATTAGGCGCCTATTTAGCGGCTGTTATTCATTTAATTTTACATGGTTTGTTTAAAGCTACACTGTTTTTACAAGCTGGTTCTTCCGTGCAACGTTTTGGGGTAGTGAATCAGTCTAATGAAAAGATATCCAATTTATGGATTATAGTTGGGCGTGTTTTAGGATTATTTATAGCAATTACTTTCTGGTTTATGTCTTCTGGAGAGGGGTATCAACTAGTTAGTGCGTTAATCTTAGGATGGTCACTATACTTTTCATGGAAACAGCTTGTTGTTTTTGGAGAGGGAAGAATGGGACGAATTGCTGGCTTAATTGTTTTGATTGGATTTTCTCTCATTTACTTTACTGTTCATAATTCTCTTTATAAATGGTTGCATACTGATATTTATCAAAGTGTTCAACCTTCAGCTCCAGCCGTTATCTTTGTTATATGTATTTTACTATTTAGTAGTGTTATTAGTACTTTCGTTACTCGTCATCAATCTTCTGCTTTATTCGCTGTACTTTATCTTTGGTTAGTTCGAGTAGGTGAGGCGAGAAGAAAGTCAGTAGAAAGTCACCCAAGCTATCTGAAACATTATGTATCAAAGGGAGGTAATTCGTGATGAGCATACCGTCAATATTAAAGAAAGATACAAACATTGATATGCAAGAAAATAATATAAATGATTTAGTTGCATCTGCTAGCCGAGTTATTGCACCACTTTGGCCTATCTCGACGTTTGCAGCTCACCACCCTTGGATGGGACTTGAAAAGCAATCATTTGAACAAGTCGCAAATTGGTTAAAAGAAGCTCGTAATGTGGATATTTATCCTAGTGCCTCCATGATTCATTCGGCAAAAGCAAAAGGTGAGATTGAGGAATCATTTTTACAAATGAGTTTGTCTCGTTGGCTGGATTCACAATCTTTTAATATTCCGCGAGAGAAAGCAGAGCGATTTTGCCAAGCAGCTTTAAAGTTAGAAAAATTACCTTCTAGTCTATTATCATCGCCAGAAGTAAATAAATTGGCAGAAGAAATGAGTTATATAAATACAGCAAGTATGAAAGCGTATGTTATGCAGCCAATAAGTTCGCTTATAGAGAATCAAAATAGTGAAAACCTATCTGATGTTCTTAATTATCATATCATTAAATGGTGTAAATTATATCTTGATGACTCCGGATCAAGTTGGACGATGCCAAATCGAGAGAAAGGTTTTTATCGTGCATGGCAACACCTTATTAAATTTGATCCAGCGCTCAGTAAAAATGAGCGTAAAGTTTTAAAAGATTGGCCACAAGATGCCGAAGTAGCTTTAGCGAGAGCATTATCTGAACTAGGAATTTCTGAATCTAACATACAATCTTACCTTGAAGGGCACTTGCTTTCTTTGCCTGGGTGGGCAGGAATGATACGATGGCGCTCACAACAATCAATTCAGGAACAGGAACTTCTCATAGAATATTTAGCAGTTCGAATTTCTATGGAGCTGGCTATTGCAAAACCTTATTTACCTTTAAAAAATCAAAAGGTTGAGAAAAAAGTTTCGATCGTCCCACTTATAGCTTCTTGGATCTATTGGGGGAATATTTCAACACGGGAATGGTTACAAATGCCTGCTGCTGAACAAAGTGAATTATTAGTATTCGCTTATCGTTTTGATGAAAATATTCGCAGAAAACTTTGGCTGGAAGCTTGGGAACAAACGCATGCAGAGCAATTAAGGGAGAAGATTGCTTCTACACAACGTGCAACCGATGATAAAAAGCGTGTATTAGCTCAATTAGCATTCTGTATTGATGTACGTTCAGAACCGTTTCGTCGCCATCTTGAAAAATTAGGTCCGTTTGAAACATTTGGGATAGCTGGTTTCTTTGGATTACCAATTGCAACTAGTGAACTAGGTAGCAATAACAACCATCCTTCTTTGCCAGTTATACTCAAACCGAAACATCAAATAAAAGAGCTCACAAATGAAAATGAACTTAAATCTTATGAGCAACGTAAGAGGGTAGGCAGTTCGGTACGTTATACATTTAAAACGATGAAACAGAACGTACTGACAAGTATGGCGCTACCTGAGTTAAGTGGTCCTTTACTTGGTCTACAGATGGTGACAAGAAGTTTTGTCCCAAGAGGAGTTGGTGGTTTCATTCGTAACCTTCGTAAAACTATGTTACAAAAACCTGATACAACATTCTCGCTTAATCATGTTCATGACACAAAGGGTGAGATACCTATCGGTTTTACTAAAGAAGAAAAAGTGAACTATGTGCGTCAAGCTTTAAAAATGGTGGGACTGACAGAAAAATTTGCTCCTTTAGTTGTAATGTGCGGACATAGTAGTCAAAGTACGAACAATCCTTATGCTGCAGCGCTTGAGTGTGGTGCGTGTGGCGGAGCAGCGGGAGGGTTTAATGCAAGAGTTTTCGCTACTTTATGTAATCTTCCAGAAGTGAGAGAGGCGTTGTCTGCTGAAGGTATTAAAATTCCTGAGGACACCATTTTTGCAGCAGCTGAACATAAAACAACAGTGGATGAATTGGAATGGATTTACGTCCCAGAACTTTCGGAAACTGCGCAAGAAGCATTTGATTGTATCGAGTCGATTATGCCAAATGTGAGCCAACATGCAAATAGAGAGCGTTTAACGCAATTACCAAATTTTAAAACGAAAATAAAAAATGCGAGTAAAGAGGCACATCGATTTGCAGAAGATTGGAGTGAAATACGTCCAGAATGGGGATTAGCTCGTAATGCATCTTTTATTATCGGGCAACGAGAATTAACTCAGGATTGTGACTTAGACGGTAGGGCTTTCCTCCATAATTATGATTGGAAACAGGATGAAAGTGGCGATATATTAGCTAACATTATTGCAGGACCAGGAACAGTAGCTCAGTGGATAAATCTACAATATTACGCTTCAACTGTAGCTCCTCATTATTATGGTAGTGGAAACAAAACAACCCAAACCGTAACGGCGGGTCTCGGTGTTATGCAGGGAAATGCAAGTGATTTGTTGCCGGGCTTACCTTGGCAATCCGTTATGCAGTCAGATAGTGAGACGTATCATTCACCACTTCGTTTACTAATTGTAATTCAAGGGCCTAGTCAATATATAGAACGTTTGCTAAATAATGATTTCACATTTCGAGAAAAAGTTCAAAATGGATGGGTTAGACTTGCAAGTGTTGATCCAGAGGGACGCTGGAAAAACTGGTAACAATCATGCAATGCATAATCAACTATTGTTACTAGCTTAAAAGTTTCATAAATACAATAATGAAGAAGGAGTGCTCCATATGAATTCAAAGAATAAAAAAGTTTTATTGTTAACAGACATTGAACATGGAATAGAGCCTATTATCCAACAAGTAACTAACATTCAACAAGAAAACATGTTGACTATACACAGCTACGATTCTGTAATTGTACATCCTTATGGAGATATAATGAGATCTATTATTATTGCTATTTATCAAGAAAATGTTGAAGAAATTTTTGTTGTAGGAATAGAGGATAAAGAAACTGATGTAGTTAATCTACAAATTCAACGTGATTCCATAAAAAATAACAGGGAACTAGACTATCTCTTTGAAAATTGCATGCCTGAATTTTCAAGTGGTAGCCTTGATGAATGGCTAAGTGGAAAAGAAAATGTTAGTGAAAATATTGAGAAGAGTATAGATATGATTTGTCATCATCCACTAGTACCGTCTGATGTTAAAGTTCATGGTTTCAAGATTGATAGAACAGGGGAAAAAGAAACGGTTGTTAAAGTTTCTGTTAATAAAGTAGTGAAACAAATGCATTCTTATGTGTAAGTTATCGATAGATAAGCAACTTTTATTTGGTAGATACTATAATATGTTAAATATTGGAGTTATTTCCTTTAAAAAGAGTAAAAGAAATCTTCTATAAATGGAGATCTTTTTCTCTTTTTATAATAAAAATAAAAAATTATTTGACGTTTTTTCGAAAAAATTTTTAAGACAAGGCTTTTAGGTTTATGAAAACCTTTATTCATGATAGCAAGATAATTTTGATAAGAAGTATATAGTAAGAATGATTTGGAGATACCGATGGGGATATAACTATTTTATTTAGGACGGTGCAATTAAAATGGATTTACAGAAAGGGAAATTATATTGGAACACGACTTTTTCTAATACACCTTCTTATCCTCGTTTGGACGAAGATATAAAATGTGACGTACTAATAATAGGAGCAGGAAGTTCGGGTGCTCAATCAGCATACTATTTGAGTGAATCAGATTTAAATATTGTTATCGTTGATAAAAGAAAGGTAGGACATGGAAGTAACCTTACAAATACAGCACTTATTCAATATTTAGGTGATAAGATGTTTTTTGAACTTGTAAATACATTTGGGGAAGAGTATGCAGTTAAGCATATGAAATTATGTGAACAAGCTATTAATGATATTGAATATGCTGATCAAAACTTGCCTTATTGCTCTGACTTTAAACGACGTGACAGCTTATATTATGCAAGTTATGAAGAGGATATAAAGAAATTAGAAAAGGAACTGTATTATTTACATAAGCATGATTTTAAAGCGGCTTGGTTATCAGAAAAACAAATTGGACAGAGATATCCATTTAAAAAACGTGCAGCTATTTATACGTATAATGATGGTGAAATAAATCCTTATAAATTTACACATAGTTTATTAGAACAAGCCTCTAATAAAGGAGTTCACATTTATGAAGATACAGAGATTGTTGGCAAAAAGTTAGAGAAAGAATGTGCTATCTTTTATACAAAGGAGGGCAATTCTATTACTGCCAATAAAGTAATTGTGGCTGCAGGATATGAAGGATTGGAATTTAAAAAGGAAAAGAACGCTACACTGATTAGCTCATATGCAATTGTTACTAATCCTGTGGAAGATTTATCTTCTTGGTATAAACGCACTCTCATTTGGGAAACTGCGAGACCATATATTTATATGAGAACTACTGCAGATAATAGGATTATTATAGGTGGATTAGATGAAGATACAAACATTGCTCAAGAAAGAGATTCAAAATTAATCCATAAAAAAGAGAAATTAGTGAATGAATTTAATAAGCTCTTTCCCAATATAACAGTTGAACCTGAATTTTATTTAAGTGCTTTTTATGGTGGTACTCATGATGGTTTACCTATAATTGGAATGTATGAAGAGTTTCCAAATTGTCACTTTATCTATGCGTATGGAGATAATGGATTAGTTTATAGTATGGTACTTTCTAAAATTGTTCGAGATATAATTATTAACAGTTCAAGTCCAGATTTGAATTTATATTTACAAACTAGACCAAAACTAAATGAGTAAACTGCATGTATACAAAATCATAGTAGTAAGGAGCTTATTTAGGGTTCCATTATAAAAAAACGCTATTTTAAATGTATTAGTTTCATGTGACTATTTGTTATGTTTATGAATGCTTAAATAAAGCATTCATAAACAATATTATTTGTTAAATCCATTCATTTTACTAAGTTCAGTTATTTGTATAATCCATTCTTTTTTTAGGTAGGGTAGAGTTGCTTGGATATGATGATATTCCCATTCTTCCTCAATGGTAAGGTAAAGATTAAATAAGTATTTTTCTTCATCATTTGTTACACTTGCTTTAGGATTGCCAGTAAGTTTAAAATAAATGTCGCACCATCCGCTATAGTTTGTTAACATGAATAAAAAATTAGGACATGTGAATTCGATGAGGTATATTTCTTTCTCTAATTGAATATCTGATAGTAATTCTCTTGCAGTCTCATAAGTAGGCTTCTTTTGGCAACCATTGCATGAATGCCATGCCCAAATGGGTAAATCTATAATAAAGTCAATACCTTTCTGTTTCATGTGTCTTACAATGTATTTATATGCTGTGCAATCTTCTTTACTAACAAAAATAGGATCGGCTATAAGCTTACCTTCATTCAAAAGTGTATTTATGGCATTTTGGTTTTGAAAAGTCCATAGGATTGTTGAATCTATAGATGTATTTAAGTTTGATTGTTTATAAAATTGTTTTTTCATCTTTCTCTCCATTTTCTTTTTTATTTTATAAGAGTTTAAGATAAGTACAAAGTGCATTATATTTTTATCTTTATTAAGAGTTGGAAAAATCCATTAAAGATAGAAGAGTTTGTTTGCAATTACAAAAAATGATTCTTATAATCATTTAAAAATAACAGAAGTATTTGTTCTAATAAAGAATGAATTGTGCTTTAAGAATTAGAAAGGATAGCCATGCAAAATAAAATTATTGTTATGTTTCAAAAAGATTTTCGTTTATATGATAACCCAGCTCTATTTGAGGCTGTTCAGTCTGGTGAGGTTCTTCCTGTATATATACAAGATGAAACTTTTTCAATAGGAAGTGCGTCAAAGTGGTGGTTGCACCATGCTGTAATAGATGTAAAGAAGCAACTTGAGGCATTGGGCTCTACTTTAATAATTCGTAAAGGACGTACGGAGGAAGAAATACTTTCTCTCATAGAGCAATTAGATATAACGGCTGTATATTGGAATATTTGTTATGATCTGGACAGATTACAATCTAATCAAAAAATGAAAATGATGTTAGAGGATAAAGGTATTATCTGTAAAGAATTTAATTCGCATTTATTATTAGAACCGTGGGTTATTAAAAAGAAAGATAACACTGAATATAAGGTGTTTACGCCTTTTTACAATGCATTTCAAAAGCAGGTAATACCTAAACCTATTAGCAGAGTGCAGAGTATAAAGTGGGGAAACTCTTTACCAGCAAGCTTATCTGTTTCAGAATTACACTTGTTGCCGACTATACCGTGGACATCTCATATGGAAGTAATATGGGATCCGACAGAAGAAGGGGCATATAAAACATTCAAGAAATTTTTCTCTAGCAAATTAGTCTCTTATAGTGAAGGAAGAGATTTTCCAGATCAAAATGTCCATTCGATGTTGGCACCGTATCTTTCATTTGGTCAAATATCAGTAAAGCTAATGTTTCATTACTTAATAAATAAAAGTACCGAAAGACAATGTAGTCTTTTTGAAAAACAAGTTAATAGCTTTATACGTCAATTAATTTGGCGAGAGTTTTCTTATTATTTACTATATCATTATCCATTTACAGTATATAGACCTCTTAATAAGAGCTTTGAAAATTTCCCGTGGGATAAGGAAGAGGAGTTATTAAGAGTATGGCAAAAGGGGAAAACGGGTTATCCGTTTATTGATGCGGGAATGCGAGAACTATGGCAAACAGGTTTTATGCATAACCGGGCAAGAATGGCTGTAGCCTCTTTTCTTGTAAAGCATTTGTTAATTCCGTGGCAAGAAGGAGCAAAATGGTTTATGGATACACTACTAGATGCTGATATTGCAAATAATACAATGGGATGGCAATGGGTTGCTGGAAGCGGAGCAGATGCATCACCGTACTTTCGTATTTTTAACCCCATCACACAAGGAGAAAAGTTTGATAAAAATGGAGAGTATATAAGAAGATGGGTACCAGAACTAAGATATATCCCAAACAAATATATACATAAACCTTGGGAAGCACCTGAGCATATTTTACAAAAATCCAATATAAAACTTGGGGATACATATCCTTATCCGATTGTTGATCATAAGGCAGCACGAGAGAGAGCCCTTTGTGCATATAAAAGTATGAAAGAATTTGTATGAAATAGGTTAAACAATATGTATTTGGAATTTAAATATTAGAATTTTATTCATTACAAGGACATACTAATCATATAAAGTTTCTATAATCTTCTAGTAAAAAGGAGAATGTTTATGAAAAAATCTAGTATTATAGTATTTTTACTAACATATGGTTTGTTTTATGTTTCTAGTGTTTTATTCCCTATTGATCGTACTTGGTATGATGCGTTAGAAAAGCCGTCTTGGACACCTCCTGGTATGACAATCGGAATGATATGGGCTGTATTATTTGGACTTATTGCATTATCAGTTGCAATTATTTACAACAACTATGGATTCAAGCCAAAAACATTTTGGTTTTTATTCCTTTTAAATTATATATTCAATCAAGCGTTCAGCTACTTTCAATTTAGCCAAAAGAATTTGTTTTTAGCAACAGTAGATTGTTTACTAGTCGCTATTACTACGTTACTTCTCATTATGTTTTCTTCCAATTTATCTAAAGTATCGGCATGGTTGCTAATCCCATATTTTTTATGGGCTACATTTGCTACATATTTATCTTGGACAATTTATAGTATAAATTAAAGACGTAAATGAAAACTTGAGCACAATGAAAATGCTCGAGTTTTTATGTTTATTAATGATAATCTAAAGTATAGAATATACACATCTTAGGGAGGTCATATATGTGAAGAAATGGATAAAAATTGTTCTGTACTCTTTACTAGGTATTTTACTCATCGGAAGTATTACTTTTTTAACTTGGTCTCAGTTTACTTATAAACCAACGAAAGAGGCTTTGTCTTTAGTAGATGATAAAAAAGATGAAGATTATATAGCTTTTGGAGAGAAAGATGCTAAAATAGGGGTTATTTTTTATCAAGGAGCTAAAGTAGAAGCCGAGGCTTATAGTTACTTAGGGGAAGCACTTGCAAAAGATGGGCATTTTGTAGTAATGCCTAAGTTACCATTAAACTTAGCGATACTTGGAATAAATGAGGTAGATAGTGTAATTGAAAAGTACCCTGAAGTTCAAAAATGGTATGTTGCTGGGCATTCAATGGGCGGAGCTATGATTTCTAGGTATGCCTTTCAACATGAAGAAAAGGTAGACGGAATTATTTTCTTAGGTTCTTATCCTGCAGATGATTTCTCTGCCAAATCGATTCCAATGTTATCAATTTACGGGGAAGTAGATGCTTTAGCAACTGTAGAAAAAATAGAGAACAATAAAAAGTTAATGTCAAAGAATAATACTATGCACATGATAAAAGGGGGGAATCATGCTAATTTTGGCATGTACGGTGAGCAAAAAGGTGATAATGCGAGTTTAATTACGCCAAAAGCACAACGAGATGAAACAGTGAAAGTAATTGAAGAATGGTTATTGAAACAATGATAACGAATTTAATAAATCTACCGAAAGAATTCTCCCAGCGGTAGATGGAAGAGAGAATAAAGAGCCAACTCGTATGAATTGGCTCTTTTATTTATTTGCTATCTCCAATTGTCCCCTTATTTTCTCCGGAATATCCTCTTTAGAAATAATATCGTAAGAATACACATACTTTCCTTTTACATGAATTTTTAAGTAAGTTTTTCTTATAAAATCATTAGGCGTGTTCGTTCCAACATTATATTCTTTTTCATTGCTTAATTCATCAACAGCTTTTAGTGAGTACATAGCTTTTCCTTTTTGATGATAATCCGGAACACCATATCCTTTCGCAACGGCATATACATTTTTTTCTTCAGCAATCGGATTAAATCTGTCTAAATCCCCGCGTAATATGAAAGGTAGTAAGTATATAGGAAGGCCTATTCCTAATATGCAAATTACAAATTTTCTCATTATCGTTTCTCCTCTTGTTCATTTACATGCTTCAGTATAGAAAAAAATTCTTATGAATAAAGGGAGATTTTCTTAAGTTTTTCTTAAAAAGAGTTTAAAGGTTATTTTAACCAAACATTATGTCACTAGAACATATAGAAGAGAAAAGAAAAACTATCACCAACATGTTAAACATGTATCTTTATAGGGTAGCGAGTATTGGGGAATTTACACAATTTAGATTCTGAAATTTTACGATTAGTAGTTGTTAGGGAAGAGAGAGGGTTTAGAGTTTCAGATGTGTGTCAGTTACAATTGAAAAGTTACATCAACAACAAAAAGGAATACATAAGTAAAAAAGACAGCAAGAAATGTATCTAATGTCTTAAAAGTGTAATTGTAGGAACTATTAGGATATTTTTCCTTAATATATGCATACTAAACATACTATAAAAGGTACATAGAAAGTGAGGGAATCATGGCTAAATTTTTGAGGCGTTTAAAATATAGAGACAACCCTAAGTCATGTTCAATACGAGACAATACTCATTTTCAGGAAAAAAATATTGAAGACTCCCTCTTAGACGCTGATTTATCCAAAAACATAGCTCATATTCAGAATATATTTCGTCAAGCGCCTGATTTAGTAATTCGGCAGTTTCAAATAACAGTAGGTGGATTAGAAGCAGCCTTAGTATACTTATCTGGATTAACAGATAAAGAATTGATTCAAAATCATGTTCTCAGTCCTTTGATGAATATTGATTTTGATACTAATAGAGAACTTCCAATTCCGTTAGGACAAATTAAGATTATTAATACATTAAGTCAGATTGAAAATGCTATTTTTGGGGGAGATAGTGTTTTATTAATTCACAGTCGAACAACAGCACATCAATTGGATACAAAAGGGTGGCCACAAAGAAGTGTTGAGGACGCACATAACGAAATAGCTCTAAAAGGAGCACATCAAGCTTTCATAGAAACTGGAAGTCAAAATATCGCAATGATTCGAAGATATATTCCTCATCGTGAATTAGCGATAAAAGAAATAATAATTGGTGTACGGAGCAAAACCAAAATTTCTATTTTATATTTGAAAGATGTAGCTTCTGAAGATGTGCTGAAGGAATTAGAAACACGAATTCAAAATATTACAATCGACGCTGTGGCTAGTAATGGCGAACTTATAGAATTCATTGAAGATCACCCTTACTCACCGTTTCCACAATTTATATTAACTGAAAGACCTGATTTGGCTGTATCTCACATTCTACAGGGTAGATTTGTAACTGTAATGGATCATTCACCTAATGTGTTAATTACTCCAACAAATTTTATTTCCTTTTTTCAAGGAGTCGATGACTACGGTACAAGGTGGTTAGTTGCTTCGTCTATTCGATTGCTTCGTTTTGTCGCCTTTATGGTTGCTTTATTTCTGCCTGCGAGTTATGTTGCGTTTATTTCCTTTAATTTTGAAGTTATTCCTGTAGAGCTATATTTATCTATTGCTGAATCAAGAACGCGCGTACCCTTTTCTCCAGTTATGGAAGCGTTACTTATGGAAATAACATTGGAAACGATGAGAGAAGGGGCTTTACGGATACCTACTCCGATTGGTCAGACAGTTGGAATTGTAGGTGGTATTGTCATCGGCCAGGCGGCTGTTCAGGCGGGAATTGTAAGCAATATTATGATTATTGTTGTTGCTGTTACCGCCATCTCTTCTTTTGTTATCCCTAACTATGATATGGGAGCGGCAGTAAGACTTTTACGCTTTCCAATGATGCTAGCAGCTGCCTTATTTGGAATTGTAGGACTTGTTATCGGGTGGATGACTTTAATTGGGCATCTAAGTAGTCTTAAATCGCTAGGTACTTCTTACGGAACACCATTAGCACCCTTTCGTTTTGCAGATATGAAAGATGTTTTTGTACGCTTTCCTTTATGGACAATAAGAAGGCGTCCTAAGGGGAATGGAACCGATCAAACTATTCGACAAGGAAAGAATCGTAATAAAAGGTGAAATTATGAAAAAGTATGCCTATAATGAAATCACTCTTATGCAGTATATTATTTTAATTAATGGAGTGCAGGTGGGCACTGGCGTTTTATCGCTTCCACGTGTGCTTGCAGAAAAGGCTGGAACAGATGGATGGATAGCTATATTGATTGGTTGGATTTTCTCCACAATATCAGGTGTGTTTATAGTGAAAACAGCTGCAAGATATCCTGAGGATACAATTTATGATATTCTTATACGATTGTTTGGAAAAATAGTAGGGAAAGCATTCGTTGTTATTTACATGATGTACTTCGCTTTTTATTCTTGTATCGTTCTTATAAACGCTATGCTTTACCTTAAGGGATGGCTTCTCCCGAAAACGCCTGACTATATCGTTATCTTTTTGTTTTCGATTCCTACCTATTTTGTTGCACGTAACGGTCCTAGTATTTTAGGACGGTACGCCGAACTTTTTTTTTATATGGCGCTTTGGATTCCGATATTTTTTTTAATCCCTCTTATAGGGAATGGAAGCTGGATGCCTTTCTTTCCGCTTTTAAAAGAAGGGTGGAAACCGATATTAACCGCTGTACCAAGCACTGTTTATGCTTATTTAGGGTTTGATATTGCTTTCTTTTTATATCCATTTTTACAAAAAAAACAGTATGCAGTCCATGGAATGGTTATAGCAAACACCTTAACGATGTTATTTTATTTATTTGCTACTATTGTTTGCTTTGCCTATTTTAGCCCTGATAGCATTACGCAATATAATCAACCGGTAATAAATTTACTGAAAGTAATTGAATTTCGTTTTTTAGAACGTTTTGACATGATTTTATTGGCTGTTTACTTAACCATTGTTTCCACATCATGGATCCCTGCCCTATACTGTTCTGTATTTTGTTCAAGCCAATTACTTGGAAAACAAGATCACAGCTCTCATGTAGTTGTTCTCTTATTGCTTATTATCGGATTCACATTTTGGACTCATCCTAGTTGGAATGAATCTGAAATTTGGCAACAGGTATTATCGAATACTGGATTAGGAGTAACATATATATTACCTATTATTTTATGGCTGTATTGCTGTCTATATGAGAAGTTTCGCCGGAGGAGAATACATTGAAAAGAAAAGTACTATGTTGTATTTTGTTATTGGTGTTCTTGATGACTGGATGCTTCGATCAAAGAAATGTTGAAGATGTTTCTCTTACTCTTATTCTTGGTATCGATTTAGATCCTAATGATAATTTATTAGTGTATATATCAAGCCCTGTTTTCAATAAAGAAGCAAAAATAAAAGAAGAAACTACTGGTGTGAAATCTGCTACGGTTCGAAAAGCAAGAGACCAATTTGATGCTACGGTTATGGCACTTACCGCCGGAAGTAAAACACAGGTTATTTTAGTTGGAAAAAGGCTACTGAAACAAAAAAACTGGGAAATTTACCTTGATCCATTTTACCGTGATCCCAAAAATACAGTTACCGCAAGGGTTGTCGCTGTAGATGGACCTGTTTCAGACGTCATCTTCTATAGTCCAAAAGATAAACCAAGGCTTCCTATATATTTAACAAAACTAGTTGATACCGCTTTTTTAAGAAATATCACGGTGAAAACAACACTTCAAGAATTATATGAACAAAGAGCAGACAAAGGGCTAACAGCAAATATTACTGAACTGAAAAAAAAGAATAAAATATGGGTGACAGGTACAGCCTTATTGGATGAAAAAGGAAAGTATAAATTAACACTGAAACCTGATGAAAACAAACTCTTACGCATTTTGCAACAAGGAACTGCAGGGGAGTTACCATTTACAGTTCCAATTAAGCTAAATTCAGATAGTCAAGATAAAGATTTGATAAGTTTTACTGCCTATGGTATTAAAGTAAAGACAAAGGCAAGATATGATGATCATTTTATATTTAATGTAGATGTAAAGATGAGAATCGGTATTACAGAACGACTTTTTTCGTTTAACACTAGAAAGGACGCAGCAAAATTACAAAAGGCGATTGAAACTAAGCTAGAAGCTGATTTCAAGCAATTAATACAAAAAATACAAACCGCCAAAATTGATCCTATTGGGCTTGGAGGATATGCAAGAACATACACATATCCGAAATGGAAAAAAATACAAAATAATTGGGGTAACGAATTAGCAAAAGGCGATGTAAACGTCAAGGTTAAGATTAAAATTGGTGGAATGGGTACGATTAAGTAACATGAATTCAACTGTGATTCGTACTAAGATTGCAAGTACTGTCTACTTTAGAAGGAGAGATACCTTTAATAGGAATACCGCCACATCGCTATCTGGGCTTTTCCGTTATAGGTAACATTTTTCAATGCGTAAATAAGAAGGTTCTAGTGTAAAAACTTCAGAGCAATTGCGCCAGAATCACTATTGGATCAGTTTAGATCCATAATAAAAAAAGATTCGATATTCTGAAGTTAAAAGTAAAAAATGAAATTATGAAAGGTAAATTTCAAATAATGCTAATGTTTTATAAAGACATTGTATACGAAGGGATGTACCATTTATGATTGACGAGAAAACAATACAAATTGTGCAGTCAACGGCTCCAGTATTAAAAGAACACAGTATAGAAAAGGAATTGATTCATTATGAATCATTTAGCCCATTTGCAATTTTAGGTGAGTAACTAATACCGGATAGGGTTATAGTCATAATAATGTAAGTAAATAGTTTTTTTGCGATACTTCAATAGTGAAGTATCGTTTTCTTTGTATAACTAAAGCCCAACTATGGATTCTGATGTAATGTTGAAAAAGGATCACAAGTAATGAGTGGTCTGTTCTAATACTAAGTAACTATGATGAAATTGAATCTAAAAAGTATTATGCTAATAAAATAGCGAAAAAATTTTGGAAAAGCAAAAAATAATAGAGCTTAGATTTGCAATAATAAATGTTTTTTTCATTAGATAATTACTTTACCAATAATCGGGATGTTTGCGGATACATTTATTTTTGGGATACATAATTATATTTAGAGAATACCCAGTTACAGTATTTGAATTTTTAATAAGAAGGGATGCGAAGGAATGAACTCACAGAGACAAGGCTATGCAGGCTGGTGGCAAGGCGGACACGGTGGTTGGCCGGGTGGACACGGTGGTTGGCAAGGCGGTTGGCAAGGTGGACACGGTGGTTGGCAAGGTGGACACGGTGGTTGGCCGGGCGGACACGGTGGTTGGCAAGGTGGACACGGTGGTTGGCAAGGTGGACACGGTGGTTGGCAAGGCGGACACGGTGGTTGGCAAGGCGGACATGGTGGCTGGCAAGGCGGACATGGTGGCTGGCAAGGTGGACATGGTGGTTGGCCGGGCGGACATGGTGGTTGGCAAGGCGGACATGGATATTAAAAAGATACTATAAAATCATTTTTTTATGCAAAGTTTGTATATTTTCATTTGTATAGTAAGGATATAGTGAAAACAGCAAAAAAATCCTGTGAAGTAAGGGTTCTATCCATAAAATTAAAGCAGTGGAAATGTCAAAAGAACAAAAGACACCGCTTTTTATTATTCAAGGAGAACGAGACTATCAAATTCAATCAAAAATTGAAATTCCTCTTTGGAAAGAACAATTAAAAGAACGAGATAATGTAGATTATCGACTATATCCAAAGTTAAATCATTTCTTTACAGAGGGGGATGGGGGAATAAGTAAGCCAGATGAATATTATAGTCCTACTAATATCCCTGAGTATGTTTTAAATGATATTGTTACTTGGGGGCAAGGCAAATCGTAATTAAATTAGCAACCATATGTTTTAATAAAGACTTTCTTTCCGTAATCAAAATAGAAATATTTTTATTAGGTTATATGTTTTTTAAAAGCACTCTTTGAAAAGGAGTGCTTTTTTATTTTTCTATGATTTCTATAAAACAATGGGCTTGCCTTCCAAACAAATCGTTATTTGTAGCGCTTTTATCAAAGCAAAGTTCTTGTGACATTTCTTTGATATTAAAAACATGAATAACCTATTGTGTGAAATTTTTTGAAAATTTAGGTTTAACATCTTTAAAATAGGTGTATTACATATTACATAACAACTAAATAAAAAATAAAAAATCTAAAGGAGGAAAGATACCATGCATACGAATGAAAGAAAAACGGTAGTTTATGAATATCAAAATGAACAGGAAGTAGTTATGAAAGTAAAAGAGCTAGAATTGCAAGGGGTTCGCCACGATGATATTTATGTTTTAGCACATGAAAAACATATAACAAAAAGGATTGCGGATGATACAGACACAAATACGATTGGAGTAAAAGAACAAGGATTGGGAACAAGTATTATCAACTTTTTCTCCAAAAAAGGGGACGAACTTCGAAATCAAATGGAAGAAATGGGGTTGTCGAAGGAGGAAGCTAACTTATATGAAGAAAAACTAGATCAAGGGAAGATTTTACTCCTAGTAACAGCTGAAGTACCAATGGCGAATGTTAGGCAGCCGCAAAACTATCATTCTCTGTAATAGATTGCAACATCTGATAAATAGGTAAGGTAATTATTTTAGGTTGTAGCATTGAAGAAAATAAAAATAGAAAAGGATGAGAAAAATGAAACATACAATATTTAAATATGCTGTGATTGGAATTACGACCGGAGTCATAGTCTCCCTATTAAAAAAAGAAAATCGGAAAGCTATACAAACAAAAGGAAAAAGCGTAAAAGAAAAACTACAAGAAGGAAACATAAAGGAAACATTGGAGAAGGTAACTGAGACAAGTAAACAATTTTCTGTAACTGCAGCTAATGTTGCAAAACAAACATTACCACAACTGCTTACAGCCACACCAGTTGTCATTTCTACCATTAAAGACTTAACAGAAAACGAAAATAATAAAAAGAAAACAGGTGAAAAGGATTACGAAATAAATGAAAATAGTAAGAACTTAGACGGGGAAAAAACGAAAAATGAAAAGAAATATGTGAAAGAAGGGAAAGAAGAGAGTGCCTAGATTTAACTCTAAAAATAGAAAGTGAGGAAAAAAGTATGAAATCTCTGTATGCAATTGATGTAGGAATTGGCTTTACCAAAAGGGCATATCGACAGGCTGTAGATTCTGAGATGACAATCAAGAGTGAAGCTTCCACACTAGCCCCTGTACCTAATCATGCTGAAAGTGAAGATTTAACAAAGGTAAGTTTTATAGACTTAGACTTTGCATACTACATGGGAAATGAAGCACATCAATCTGACGCTTCATTTCTTCCTCCATTTGACGATGAAATAGAAAATTATTATGAAAGCGAACGATTTAAACAACAAATATTTGGTTGCATTGCAAAGGATTATAAAGAAAATGTCGTGTTATCTCTAGTTGTTACCGGGCTTCCCATCACTTGTTTTGGTAGTCAGCATGAGCAATTACAACGTGCACTAAAAAAAGAAACTTCCGTGCAAATTGATGGGAAATTTATTCATATTACGGTGGAAAATGCTTTGATTCTTCAGCAACCGGTCGCTTTACATGCCTATTTCTTAAAAGAGGGAATCATTCAGGAACGAGATCGCATCTTAATTATTGATGGTGGATTTCGTACATTAGAAATGACAGATATGAAACAGAATCTCATTTTAAATCATTATGAGACGGAACTAGGATGTAGCAAGCCTTTGAAAAATATTAAGAATATCGTGCAGAATTATGAGGGTGAAAGTAATCAATTGCATATTAACGACATGCCAAACATATTAGAAAAAGGATATGAATGTCGAGAAGAAAATCATGAGACAAGTCAGGTTCATACTTTGATTCAAAAAGAGTTGGATGCACACTTCCAAGACGTCATACGTGTATTACAAGAACAATTTACGTTAGAGCAGTATGATACTATTATTTGGACAGGAGGAATAGTAGATCTCCACAAAAAACGAATTGAAAAAATGCAAGGTGAAATTTCTTCTTTCCGTATTGTAGACGCTTCGAAAGAGGCTGCACTTCATGGATACTACATTATTGGGAGTCAAGTATTTGACGACATCACCAATCACTCTGCATATGAATCCAAATTATAATAACGACTGAAATGGAGTTCGTTGAATAGACGTGCCAAATTATGTAGCTTCTTTTCCACATATAAATAAGAAAAGATGACAAGTGCTTGTATAGAGGAAATGTTTAAAATTTAGAATCCAAATAACTAATATATAGGGGGTCTTCCTTGTAATAGAAGAAGACCTCCTATGCCATTTAGTTTGTAATTTAGAAGATCTAAAAATTTTTCCTCCAAGACATGAATACCTACATATAAATTTCATATTACGGATATTATTCGATCAAACATCAAACTATTCAGAAAGGAAGAATAAGATGGAATGCATAAAAATGCCGAAATGGAATTGGTATCATGTGAAAACTAGTGAACTTGAAAAACTTTCTTCTATAATCCCTCCTGATGTAACATCTTATTTCTCTCAATTTGTAAAAAAAATAAGTTCTCCTTGTGAAAATGGATTATATGTTTATACGTTTTCACCAAGTCAAACTTGTGTATATGGTTCGTTTTTATATGATCAAGATAAAAAGGACGCCAAAATCCAAAAGTTTCTTCATTATTTCGTAGCGCATGGAATACTGATAACGGTCCAGGAAAAAGAGGAAGAGGATTTACAAAAATTACTACATAATTTCCCTATAGGTATAAAAAATTGTAATAGTTCCGCTGAAGGATTATGTGCTATCTTATCAATGTTTATATCTCACTATTTGCGAAAGGTTGACTACTTTGAAAACAATTTCAGAAATGTATTATGGGATTTTTATCATCATAATAACATAGCAGTTTTAGAAAGGATTTATCATATTCGTCATGAATTATTTATGAACACACATGTGTTTCGCTTAATACAAGAAGTGTTACAAGGCCTAAAAGAAGCTTGGTTAGAAAAACTAACAAACACCCTTTGTTATAAACAAACACACGTAAAATTAGAGCGTGGATTACAACTTGTTAAAGAGTACCAAGAAGAATTAGACACGATGATTCATTTACAAGAAGTTGTTTCTTCTCATCGTGGGAATGAAATTATGAAAGCTCTTACTGTATTAACTGCTGTGAGTACGCCTTTGACAGCCTTAGGAGCATTATGGGGTATGAATTTTAAATACATGCCTGAACTAGAATGGAAATATAGCTATTTAATCGCTCTCTTATTTATTATTTTCACAACAGCGGGTATGTATATGTATATGCGATTCAAAGGATGGACAGGTGACTTATTACGAGTAAAGAAAAAGAAATCTTTTTTTAAATCTAATTAATCCTGTTTATAAAAAATATGATAGATATATGGTTTGTAATATTTATTAATTGAGATAGCACCATATCCCCATCAAGTTAAAGTTTTGATGTCCTCGCAATGATAAAAATGGTGAATATTTATATGAAAGATTAGAGCCCTCCTTCTTGTAGGAGGGCTCTAATCTTTGTTAAAAAACTATATCATATACTTGGGGGGCAGACTCATCATCTGAAATTCGTCCGAATTCAATTTAGAATATGGCAAAAGAGAACTTGCGATTAAAAACAAGCTCTCTTTAAAAGAAATAACGTAATTGAGATACTTATATATTAACAATTGTTTTCTTCTAATTCCATATGTCATATGTTGAGAAATAAATTATAAATGGATTGATAAAGCTAAAATGAATGATTGACATAATATTTTGACGATAATATAATGAATCTCGAATTCAAGATAACTTGTAAAGGATTGGTAATTATGAGCGTGATTAACGATGAGAGCTTATCTTTAAAGTTATTTGTTATATTATCTAGGGCAATACAGTCAATTACTAAGCGTATTGAAGAGGATATAAAAAGTTATGGACTTAATCCAACTGAATTTGCAGTGCTTGAGCTACTGTATAGTAAAGGCGATCAGCCTATACAAAAAATTGGAGACAAAATATTACTTGCAAGTAGTAGTATCACGTATGTAGTGGATAAGTTGGAAAAGAAGAGGTTCTTAATACGAAAACCATGTCCTAAAGACCGCCGTGTCACGTATGCGTCAATTACTTCAGAAGGTATTGAACTAATGGATATTATTTTTCCTCAGCATAAAGAGGCGATTCAGCAAATATTTGGTGGTTTGGACTATATTGAGAAAAAAATGATAATCGAAAAGTTGAAAAAATTAGGGTATTATGCACTAGAACTATAAATCTTTAGAAATATATCTCGAATTAGTAATGTCCTAATTAAATATAATTTAAATAAATAGGAGGAAAAATTAATAAATGGTAGTAAATTTATTATAATACAAAATGAATAAAGCGTATAATTTCAATCGGTATAATATGAAATAAAGTTGTTATGTTAACGTATACATATCGTCCTTTAAATTATAAATCTTTCATAAAGCGGAGAGTGGGTATCAAGAATGGAATTACGTCATTTAGAGTATTTTATTCAAGTTTGTAATAATAATAGTTTCACTAAAGCTGCGGAAGTTCTAGGTATTTCACAGCCGACTTTAAGTCAACAAATACGAGTTTTAGAAGGTGAACTTGATACACCCTTGTTTCATCGAGTTGGAAGAGGTATCAAAATGACAGAAGCGGGTAAGCTGCTATTTGATAAAGGAAAATTTATCATGCAACAATTTGATGACGTTTATAATGAAATTTTTGAATTAAAGGGTGTAAAAAGAGGTGTGATTACTATAGGAGGTCTATTAGAGGATCTCACTTATTTAACACCTTATATTATGAAGTTTCAACAACATTATCCCAACATTGTAGTAAAGATTATAGAATCCGAAGTTGCTGTAAATCAAATCGTTGACAAAAATATTGATTTCGGGATTACACGTAGTGCTCAAATTCCAGACACATTAACAAACACCCTTTTGTATAGTGAAGAGCTCGTCCTTGTAATTCCAAAAAATCATCCTTTGAATGATAAATCATTTGTTTCTTTTCGAGAATTAGTGGGGCTCAGTAGAGTAATGGTTTCATGTAGTTGTCGTGAATCTATTAAGATATATTGTGAGAGTTTAGGGTTATCTTTATCTGAAGCAAATATAGAAACAAAATCTTCTATTTCTCTATTGAGCCTTGTATACAATGGACATGGGGTTGCCATAATACCTCTTTCACTGGTTAACTTTGTTAATAATGATACTTTGAGCATAGTTCGTATTACTGATCCAACACCAAGTCAAGATATTAATCTTATACACTTTGATGATAAATTTTTAAGTTTTGCAGCACGCATCTTTATGCAGAAGTTAAATGATTCTCAAAAAGTATCAGTGTAATAGAAATAATAATGATTCTAGTGTAACAATTGAAAAAATTAAAATCTATATTAAAGTCAAAGGACAGTGGGGTTATATGTGTGGTGTAGTCGATCAAAAAGGGGGATACCATTGACTTTTAATTAAGGAAAAAAGACAGAGTTTGCAAGGAGAGAAGGCTATCAAAAACAAGTTAAGTTAATCAATCAATTCTTTGGTCTTATCGCATAGTAACAGATTCCATGTAGGGATATACACTGCTATTTTGAATCTACATATCCTTATTGTAGAAAGAAAACCACCGGCATTATACCGGTGGTTTTGATTTAGAAAGCAAAGCAAGTACAACCAATCCCCCATTTAGTTCCATCTTTTCCTATTACGGTATGAGTGTGTTGATGGAGAGGGTTACTACAACTATGTAACTTGTTATCATGGGAATCGTGAGAAAGTATAGTGTTGGCTAGGTTAGCACCACCATAACCATAAACGCCCGTCGGTGACCAATCAGGTGATGCTGGCGGCAATTCAGGTGATAAGTTTTTAAATTCATCATTTCCATAAACAACCTGCCCACCCATAATGGTGAGTAATGATTCAAGGTCTTTGATTTCTTCTTCTGGCACAGTAAAGTAGTCAGCAGATAATACAGCAATATCAGCAAACTGACCTACTGCCAGGGTTCCCTTTTTACCTTCATCACCAGAGAACCACGCACTTCCTTTTGAATATAATTCCAGGGCTACTTTTCTATCAAGTTTATTTTTTTCATCGTATATGGAAAGCCCACCAATGGTTTTTCCGGCAACCATCCAGTAAAGAGCGACCCAAGGGTTATAGCTGGAAACCCTTGTTGCATCACTACCGGCGCCAACAGGTATACCAAGATCTAACATACGATAAATCGGAGGAGTATGCTTTGCAGCTTCCTTTCCGTATAAGTCAACAAAGTATTCACCTTGAAAAGCCATGCGGTCTTGGATGGCAATACCGCCATTTAAAGCCTTAACACGTTCCATACTACGATCTGAGATTGTTTCTGCATGATCAAACCACCAGCGTAGCCCATTAAAAGGAATTTCTCTGTTAACTTCCTCAAATACATTTAAGAAACGTGTGATTGACTCGTCATAAGTTGCATGTAAACGGAATGGCCAACGGTTTTCCACCAATAGAGAAATTACTTTCTTTAAGTCGGCTTCCATTACTGTAGCTAGTTCGGGCCGTGGCATTTGAAATTTTTCAAAATCGGCTGCCGAGAATACTAACATTTCTCCGGCACCATTCATTTTATACTTATCATTTCCTTGACCAGGAGAAACAATTTTTGCCCATGAAGCAAAGTCTTCATATTCATGATTAGGATTTTGCGTAAATAGATTATAAGCAATACGCAAAGTTAATTGTTCCTTCTCGGCTAAATGTTCAACAACTTTGTAGTCATCAGGGTAATTTTGGAAACCACCACCTGCGTCGATGGCGCTTGTAATACCTAATCTATTTAATTCACGCATAAAATGGCGAGTTGAGTTAATCTGGTCGTCAAGATTAAGTACTGGAGCTTTACCCAAACTTGAATAAAGAATAGAAGCGTTAGGGTTAGCAATTAAAAGGCCCGTTGGATTACCTCTTTTATCCCGCTGAATTAAACAGCCTGGAGGGTCTGGGGTATCTTTCGTGTATCCCAGTGCACGTAGCCCTGCACGATTTACAAGTGCTCTATCGTAAAGATGTAGCACAAAGACAGGCGTGTCTTCAGAAACAGCATTAATCTCTTCTAATGTTGGCATCCGTCTCTCTTTAAATTGAAATTCAGACCAACCTCCAACTACTCTTACCCACTGAGGAGCAGGTGTACGCCTTGCCTGTTCTTTGAGCATTTCTAGAGCAATAAAAAGTGATGGCACGCCTTCCCAACGTAATTCCATATTATAATGCAGACCACCACGAATAACGTGTATATGAGAGTCATTCAGGCCTGGAATAGCTCTCTTTCTTTTTAGGTCTATTTTTTTTGTTTTTTCCGTGGCACTATTAAGAATCTCATCTCCACCTACTGCAGTGACTAAACCATCAGTTATGGCGATAGCAGATACCTCAGGCTGAGAAGGGTCAAGGGTAGTAATTTTTCCGTTATATAAGATCATATCCGGTAAATTCATATTCACACCTCGTCTACTTTCTATTATTTTGTAACCATGGATGAAATAATTTACCGAAAATCGGCATGACTACCCATGATAGCAAGGACACTATACATACAGAAACAAAAAAAGCTGACATAATAGGATTCATATGTTTTATAATAGGTCCTATCACTTTAGGAACTAACATGCTAAGAGGCCATACACCCAGAAGGGTAACGATAGACATTTTCCATTTTGGAGGTGGAACTGGCGTTTTCGGAGTAACAAACCAATAAGCCAAACTGCTTTCAGTTTTGTAAGTTGGATTAGTGGCTTGAAATTGCTCGGCCGTTTTTAACAAATCCCGGCGAACATCTGATTCTTGCCAAGCACGTAGATGCTCATACGTATCAAAGCGAAAAATAACAGTATACTCTCTGGATTCGTTACTTGGGACTATTAGATTTACACCTAAATGTCCTGGGAATTTAGTAGCCGCAGCCTCAATTTCATGTCTCCATGTTTCAAACTGTTTTTCTCTACCTTCTTGAATTTCCCATGTAACAATCGTTGTTACTGGATTGCCAGCATCCATCGTGTTCCCTGTATAAGTCTCTTCGACAGCTACTTCTTCTTGTTTCATATTTTCCTGCTTGGAAGCGCGCCATGCACCATAGTATATGCGTATTCTACACCTTGACCATAAGCACCAGTGTGTTCCTTTACAATCTCCATTACAGCATCATAAGTGTCTTTGTGTGCCCAGTCACGTTGGTATTCAAGTAAAACTTGAATTGCTGTCACTGGAATTGCACCAGCTTGTTCTACACGACGCATAGCAGCGTTATGTGCTGTCAAACTAGTACCACCTGAAGCATCATCAACTGCATATACCTCATAGCCAGCTTTAATTGCTTCAAGCACAGGGAATGCAAGGCAAACTTCAGTCCAAAGTGCTGCAAATATTAATTTCTTTCTACCGGTTGCTTTAACTGCCTCAACAAATTTCGGATCTTCCCAAGAGTTCATTGAACTACGTTCTATAATTTCATGGTTTGGGAATATATCAAGAATTTGTGGCCAAAAATAACCAGAAAAGCTGCGTGTTTCAACTGTAGTAAGAATAGTAGGTACGTTAAAAGTTTTTGCTGATTTAGCAAGCAGCATAACGTTATTAATCAATGTTTGTCTATCAATACTTGCAACTCCAAAAGTCATTTGAGGTTGAAAATCAATTAAAATTAATGCACTGTTCTCCGGATTTAACAATTCTAAATTACTCATAATAAAACGCTCCTTTTTCAATTGTTTATTGAAAGTAATGTATCTTCTGTCAATTAAAGCTCTGCTATACTATCTACTTTAAAAAAGGTGATTTAAAGCTATTTCCTTGAGATACATTTATGCATTTTGTTTACTAAGATCTCGCTGCGCGCCCATATAGCTTCCAATTATATTTTGATAGCCTGGAAGATTGCTAGCAAGCAAATTGCCAAAACCTTCGACATCGTTGCGCCAATCGCGTTGTAATTCGCAAGCTACGCTAAACCAGTTCATAAGTTGCACACCACTATGTGCCATACGAGTATTTGCAGCATCTGCAACTTGTTTACTGAAAGTTCCTGAAGCATCAGTAACAGCAAATACTTCATATCCAGCTTTTATAGCGGAAAGTGCAGGGAAAGCAACACAAACGTCCGTAACTACGCCGGCGATGATAAGTTGCTTTTTTCCAGTTTCTTCGATTGCTTTTACAAAATCATCATTATCCCATGCGTTAATTTGTCCAGGTCGAGCTATTTTTGGTGCATGAGGAAAGAGATCAACCAATTCTTGCATTAAAGGTCCGTTAGGTCCGTTTTCAAAACTTGTTGTTAAAATAACTGGTAAATCAAAAAACTTAGCAGTATGAGCAAGAGCTAAAACATTGTTCTTGAATTCATCAACACCATAGTCACGTACTAGTCCGGACATAAGACCAGTTTGATGATCTACTAAAAGAACGACAGCATCATCTTTGTTAATACGAGAATAGAGATCAGTCATTATGTATTCCTCCTAAAAATTAAGTAATCGAAGAAAGTTTAAATAGTCAAATACTATCATAAGTTTCTTCGTTTATAACTAAGCTGACCAATAATATTGGTCATAGCAGCATTCACAGAACATGAAGTGCTATACAAATTTATAGTATTTGAAAACTGATTCATTAATCAATTCTAAATTATCTATAATTTGTATAGGTCGTAACTATAGTTGTTTTCACTATAAAATAGATTGGTTTTACCTATACATCCTATAGATAGAACAATATTGATAGTCACCTATTTTTGTTATTACAATTGAATATGAGTAATGTTCAGTAATTATTTTATGATGAAAAAGGTATTAGAGGGGGGATTGTTCCAAAAGGAGAAAATGAATGCATTGGAACAATAGAGTTTCATACTTAGAGTTCACAACATAAACGTGCATGAATAGATTGTGAGATTCATCCGGATTATTGAAGAAAAGGATACATATTAGAATACTTTTTGGAGGTAGAAGCATGGCTAAAATTACTGTGGGAACCGAAAATCAAGCACCAATTGAGATATATTATGAGGATCATGGCACAGGAAAACCAGTTGTACTAATTCATGGTTGGCCGTTAAGCGGTCGATCTTGGGAATACCAAGTTCCAGCTCTTGTTGAGGCTGGATACAGAGTTATAACGTATGATCGTCGAGGGTTTGGAAAATCATCTCAGCCGTGGGAAGGGTATGAATATGATACCTTTACTTCTGATTTACATCAACTATTAGAACATTTAGAGCTTCAAAATGTCACACTTGTTGGTTTTTCTATGGGTGGAGGCGAGGTAGCCCGGTATATTAGTACGTATGGAACAGATCGTATTGAAAAGGCTGTTTTTGCTGGAGCAGTACCTCCATATTTATACAAATCAGAGGATCATCCTGAAGGGGCATTAGATGATGCAACAATTGAAGCATTCAAAAGTGGTGTGATAAATGACCGCCTTGCATTTCTTGATGAATTTACTAAGGGATTTTTCGCGGCTGGTAATCGAACAGATTTAGTTAGTGAGCCATTCCGTTTATATAATTGGGATATTGCAGCCAGTGCATCACCTAAAGGAACACTTGATTGTATTACCGCCTTTAGTAAGACAGATTTTAGAAAAGACTTGGAGAAGTTTAATATACCTACTCTTATTATTCACGGTGATTCTGATGCAACTGTACCATATGAATATAGTGGGAAATTAACACATGAAGCAATTCCTAATTCTAAAGTAGCCTTAATAAAGGGTGGTCCACATGGGCTAAATGCAACGCATGCTAAAGAATTTAATGAAGCACTCCTATTATTTTTAAATGACTGATTACAACTATATAATTGTTAATTGATAAATTATAAACAAGTAAAAAATAAAGCTTTATAAAAGATGCTCTTGGATAAATCCAGGAGCATCTTTTTAAATGGTGATATTGAGATGTTAGGTTGATAAATCCCTATTAATTTTGGATTGAATACTCTTCTTAACAGCTAAAATATATTGATTAGGGTTTTTTAGATTTCTTAGAAGTATTGTTATATTACTATCAAGATAATATTTTGAATAATCCTCAAAACAAAGAAATATACATTTTTTTGAGGAAGAAATATCTTGTCAGAAAACAATAAAATCTTATTAATTTTTATAATTGGTAGAATTTTTGTGGAAATAATTCTCTTAATATATTAAAATAACATCGTATTATGTCAGATTTTAATTAGGGGAGAGAAATTTTATGTTGAAAAAAATCATTCCAGTTGCTTTAGCATTAAGTACAGTTACTTTTACTAGTGTATTTGCTGCGCCTTCAATCCAAGCGAATACAGAACAAAACCGCTACATAGATGTACAAATGCTCGGTATTAACGATTTTCATGGGCAACTAGATACTGTAAAAAAAATTAACAATAAAGATGCAGGGGGAATTGAGTACTTAGGGGCTTATTTACGTGATCGTGAAAAACAAAATCCAAATACATTAAAAGTACATGCCGGCGATGTTGTTGGAGCAAGTACTCCTGTTTCAGCATTATTACAAGACGAACCTACGATTGAATTTCTAAATGATTTGAAATTCGATGTTGGAACGATAGGAAATCATGAATTTGATGAAGGTGTTGAAGAAATGAACCGCCTTATTTATGGTGGACACCATGAGAAAACAGGAAATTTTAAAGGAGCAAAATTCCCATATGTTGCTGCAAATTTCTATAATAAATCCACCGGTCGTTTATTTTTACCACCATTCACTATAAAAAAGGTACAAGGAGTTCCTGTTGGATTTATCGGAGTCGTAACAACGGATGTTCCTAACCTTGTTATGCCTACTATGCTAAAGAATGTAGAAATTACAGATGAAGTTGAAGCTATTAACAAATCCGTAAAGCAATTAAAAAAACTAGGCGTTAAATCTATCGTTGTTCTTGCACATAACGGAGGTATTACAGATGGGAACGGCGTAACAAATGGTGATATCGTCCGATTAGCAAATGAGACTGATCCAGAAGTCGATGTTATTTTTGGTGGGCATAGCCACACTTATGTAAATGGAACTGTTAATAATAAACTTGTCGTACAAGCAAATTCTTATGGTATGGCTTTTGCTGATGTTGATGTAAAGATTGATCGTAAGACACAAGATATTGTTGAGAAAAAAACAGAAATTGTTACAACTTATCATGAAGGCATGGAGCCTGATAAAAAAATAAAGAAGAAGATGGAGAAATATCAAGCAAAAATCGCGCCTCTTGTTAATGAAGTTGTAGGTAAGTCTATTGCTCCACTAGATCGCAAACAAAATACAGCTGGTGAATCTACTCTCGGAAATTTAGTTGCTGATGCCCAGCGTACAACAATGCAATCCCAAATTGCACTTATGAATCCTGGTGGTATTCGTAATGACTTAGATGCTGGTGATATTACATGGGGAGAGATATATGGTATTCAACCATTCGGAAATCAATTAATAAAAGTAAATTTAACAGGTCAAGACATTCGTGATATTTTAAATCAACAATGGCAAAAAGATATAACAAGAATGCTTCAAATTTCAGGGATCCAATACACTTGGGATGCGAACAAGCCTAATGGAGAAAAAGTAACAAGTATTCGCCTAACAAATGGAGAAGAAATTAATCCTTCTAAAACTTACAGCGTCGTTGCGAACGCATTTCTAGCGTCAGGTGGAGATGGATTTGTATCCTTTAAAAACGGTAAAGATGCTGAAACAGGACCAACTGATTTTGAAGCATTAGTAGATTATATAAAAAAATCAAAAGAACCAATTCAGTCTATTATTGATGGAAGAATTCAAAAAATAAATTAGTTTTTTATTAATCTCAAAAACAAATAGATTACCTATACTTTTTAGTGTACAGGTAATCTATTTTTTTGATTTGAAATAAAGTCTTACTGTGGCCAATTAATAGTGATGGTGAATTCGGCCCATACGGAACATTAAAATCGGATGATCCAAACAGTTATAACTACATTTTTGGACAGGTGAAAAAAGATCAATTTTTTATTGATTTACGTAAGGCGAACGGCGTGACAAAAACTTGGTTAAACGAACAACATCCAATTTTCGCTGGAATAAGTACCGAAGGGCCTGATATACCAAAAACTATTGATATATCATTAGGTAAAGCGTTTGATATACTCGTTCAAATTCAAAAAGTGAGTCCATCTCAACTACATTAATAAATTTAGAATAATGTGCCTTAATGACAACTTGAGAAGTGTTTCATATAATACTATGAAATTTGTTTTATATAGTAAGAAGAATAATCGTATTAGAAAAAATCAGCAATTTAACCTGTTAAGAGTAAAATGAATCTTCAATATGCAAAGCGCCAAAAACACTGAAGCGAAAAGCATCGGTGTTTTTGGCGCTTTCGGGCACAGATGCTACTTCAACCCTAGTGTACAAGTGATTTTGAATGTAAGGAATTTGTAAGGAATAGGTAAGAAAAAAGAGATTTTCATTGTGTAGGATAAAAATATAAGGAGGCGTGAAGGGGGGGAACAATTACGGCCTACATATAAAACAAACAATCAGTAACAAGAGTGTTTTGTGAAAATAATAAGTACAATGATTGCAAATGCATTGTTGCCTTTTCATCATTTGGAGAATGGATAGCTGTGTGGTTCGTATATGACACTTCTATCAACTATCTATACAATTTTAATAGAAGAGAGGAATTCTTTATGAAAACACGCAGTAAAATTACATGTGCAAGTCTAGCACTTTTAATAGGTGGAAGTTCCCTGTTATACATAACACCAACATCAGTTGTAAAAGCAGAACCTACGCAAAATGTATCTAGTTCGTTACAAACAAGTACGCAAAGCGATCGTAATTCCGTTAAGAAAGCAATACGAGATGAACTGCAACTTGGATACCCGGGAATACTCGCTCAAATTTCTAAGGGTGGTAAAACTTGGAGTTATACCGCTGGGATAGCGGATATGAGAACTAAGAAACCAATGAAAGCAGATTTTCGCTTTCGCATTGGCAGTGTGACGAAAACGTTCATTGCAACAGTTCTACTTCAATTATCTGGAGAGAACCGTTTGAATCTAGACGACTCCATTGAAAAATGGTTACCTGGTGTTATTCAAGGAAACGGATATGATGGTAACCAGATTACTATCCGGCAAATATTGAATCATACAAGTGGTATTGCTGATTATATAAATTCAAAAGACTTCGATATTATGGATACAAAAAAATCGTATACGGCTGAAGAATTCGTCAAAATGGGGATTTCTCTTCCCCCAGATTTTGCACCAGGAAAGGGTTGGTCTTATTCAAACACAGGTTACGTATTACTGGGGATTCTTATTGAAAAAGTAACTGGCAACAGTTATGCGGAAGAGGTTGAAAACCGAATTATTGAACCGCTTGATTTGTCAAATACATTTCTACCTGGTAATTCAAGTGTGATTCCAGGCACCAAGCATGCCCGTGGCTATTTGCAACTAGACGGAGCGAGTGAGCTAAAAGACGTTACTTATATTAACCCAGGTAGCTCAGATGGAGATATGATTTCTACTGCTGATGATTTAAACAAATTCTTCTCTTACTTACTAGGTGGTAAATTACTGAAGGAACAGCAGTTAAAACAAATGCTTACTACAGTTCCTACAAATAGAGAGGGAACCGGATATGGTCTTGGAATCCTTGAAATTAAGCTTCCGAACGGTGTCTCGGTATGGGGACACAGAGGTGGCGTTCTAGGGTTTTCCACTTTTGCTGGTGGAACACTTGGAGGCAAACATACACTTGCTATCAATTCGAACAGTTTTAACATTAATAATCCAGAGTCTTTTAAAAACGTTTTAATTGCTGAATTTAGCAAGTAGGCAAAAAGGAAAAACAGAAAAATTTTGTCATTTGTAATTTCAATCGGAATGGATTACCGCTTGAAATGAGTATAGAAGGCGTTAAGTATCTAGGAATAATCAAACCAATCATGAGAGATGGCTAAGTAAAAGGATTGGTTTATATATTGTATTCTCTCTAGCCGATTAAAGAAGTAACAGATATAATGAGTGATTATTATGTATATATTATTGCATTTGTGTTTGTATCGTCACTGATTATAAATTTGTATAAGGTGCGAAGTCTAATTTAAGACTTCGCACCTTTGCTGTTTAACAGCTTTTATTACTAAGCTATTAATAATAGCAAAAAGGAGAATGTAACTAGTTATGCAGATGAATCTTGGCACAGGTGCTATAGGAGATTTTGCTGAAAATAAATTTAGAAGAATATATGAATTAGAGACATGAAAGCTGAAATGAATTTTAGTATTTTTTATGTTCATCAGTTACTTGAAATTCTAGCTGTTTTGTATACAGAGTTTTTCCAACCGTGATTGATAGCGCGTAAATATCATTCTTAATTATATGTAGTATGCATTGAGTGAGATTTTTTAGAACTAAATACAGTGTCATCTCCTAATGGTGAAAACAGTATTTGAATATTGTAGGGCTCTTAAGTGTTTTTAGATTTTTAAAGCCCGGTCATTTTAACCAAAATTTTCATAGAAATACCTTTAAAAAGAACATTAGTTCGTATATAATAAGAACAAATGTTCTTTTGTTAGGAGTGATAACCTTGTATGATTATTCTCTTTTACCGAATCGTATTATTCTTTGTGTAGACCTTCGTAGCTTTTATGCAAGCGTATCATGTATTAAAAAAGGACTTGATCCAAGATATACAAAATTGGCTGTCGTAGGGGATGTGAATCAGAGCGGATCAATTGTATTAGCAGCAACACCGCCATTAAAAGCGTTAGGAATAAAGAAGATGGCTCGTTTGTACGAAATACCGAAGCGACCAGATATTATTATTGTGAATCCAATTATGCATACGTATATGAAATGTTCAACTTTCATAACGGGTTTGGCTTTGCAGTATGTCGCACCGGAAGATTTTCATCAATATAGTATCGATGAATTTTTTATGGATATGACTGCAAGTATTCATTTGTTTGCCAGTAATCCGCGCGAATTCGCATTAAAGTTTAAGCGAGAAATATATGAACGTACAAGGATTGAAAGTACGATTGGTATTGGGCCTAATTTATTATTAAGTAAAGTAGCGATGGATGTGGAAGCGAAAAAGAATAGGGATGGAATAGCGCAGTGGACGTATGACGATATACCCGAGAAGTTATGGAGTATTAGACCGCTCAGTAAATTTTGGGGTATATCGTATAAAACAGAAATGAAATTGAATCGAAAAGGTATACATACCATTGGAGAATTAGCTCAGTATCCTTTGAAATATTTAAAGCAATCATTCGGTGTAATAGGAGAAGAATTACATCTACATAGTAACGGAATTGATTTTAGTAGAATAGCAGAAAAATACGTTCCAGCGACAACATCTATAGCGAAAAGCCAAATATTATTGCGTGATTATTCGGTAGAAGAGTTCATAGTTATTTTATTAGAGCATATAGAAGAGGTTTGTTATAGGCTGAGACGAGAAAAGAAATGCGCGCAAACAATTCATTTTTCAGTTGGATATAGCAAGAAATACGGTGGGGGAATAAAAAAGGCACATACGTTAAATAGAGCAACAAACTTAACGATGGATATTTATAATGTTTGTACATATTTTTTATATGAGCGCCATACAGGAGAGCCGATTCGATCAGTAAGTGTTTCATTAACAAACCTTATTAATGAAGGGGAAGAGCAAATTTCGCTTTTCGATAACATTATACAAAGAGAAAAAGAAATACGATTAACGAAAGTTATGGACGAAATTCGAACACGATTTGGTAAGAACAGTATTTTACGTGGGATTTCTTACACAAGCGTCGCAACAGCAAGATATAGAAACACATTATTAGGAGGGCACAAATCGTGAAGAATGCTAATATGCCAAAAGGAAGAGGTATGGTAAAGTGGCAACCGTTTGCCAGTATGCCGGAGCAGTTCGCAGTTATTAAAGAAATGATAAAGGAGCAAACGAAAGCCTCGCGTCCAATTGTAACACAAGATGCAAAAGAAATGATTGAAAATAAGCTATTAACTTCATTTTTAGGTGAGGAAGAGGTTTTACTTACATATTATAAAGATGGTTATTTATATAAAAATTACATAACAGTAGTGGATATTAATCCATTAATGGAGACGATTACTTGTACCGATGCTTTTCATAATCAAAGAATGTTAAAGTTTGGTGATGTAATTGAGGTTGATTAGAATACTTTTCTATGCAGTAGGTTTATTTTTAGCAGTCTACTGCATAGAAAAATAAAAGGTTCAGTCACATAACAATTTTCAAGGTTTTAAAATAACTTTAATACAATCATCTTCACGATTATTAAAAATCTGATAACCGTAGCTCGCTTCTTCAAGGGGAATTTTGTGTGTAATAATCTCTTTTGGATCAAATTCTTTATTTGTTATTTTTTCAAATAGTTCCGGCATAAAATGAATGACAGGTGCTTGTCCCATTTTAAGATTAATATTTCTAACCCAAAATGCCCCGAGTGGAAAGGCGTTATAATTGCCACCATAAACGCCGGTCATTTGAACCGTTCCATATTTTCTTACGGCTTTCGTAGCGATTTGAATAGGACCGAGAGTTCCACCTTGTAATTTTAATTTTTGTTCCAGAAATTCTAGAGGCGATTTTTTTCCATCCATCCCCACACAATCAATAACTACATCAGCACCACCATGTGTAATTTCCTTTAAATGTTCTCCCATATCGGGGAATTTTGTAAACTCAAATACCTCAACATTGTTAATCTTTTTTGCATAATTCATCCGATAATCTAAGTAATCCACTGCAATTACACGTTTAGCACCTTGCATCCAAGCAAATTTTTGTGTCATTAATCCAACAGGTCCACAACCAAGGACGATAACAGTATCACCTGGCTTAACGCCTGAGTTTATTACACTCCAATAAGCTGTTGGTAAAACATCTGATAAAAATAATAGGGATTCATCTTCAAGTTCGCATGATTCCGGTATAACAAATGGAGTGAAATTACCAAATGGAACTTTTAAATATTCTGCTTGTCCTCCTGGATGATTACCAAATTTCTCTGTATAACCAAAGTATCCACCAGAATCGTAATGAGGGTTTGAGTTATCACATTGACTTTCCATTTCATGTTGGCAATAGAAACAATGTCCACAAGAAACGTTGAAGGGGATGACAACACGATCGCCTTTTTTCACTCTAGTGACATCTGGCCCGACTTCTTCAACGATTCCCATTGGTTCATGGCCGATAATGTATCCTTGAGGTAAGGGCATGTTGCCTTGATATAAATGTAAATCAGAACCACAAATAGCGGTTGAAGTAATTCTTACAATAATATCATCTTTTTTTTCTAATTTTGCATCATCCACTTGTTTAACCTGTACTTGGTTTGGTCCTTGATAGGTTACAGCTTTCATCTCATATCTCCTTTTGAATTATGTCTCAAAACATAATTTTATTTAATCTCTTGGTGAAATAGAAATCTTTCTTTTATTTACTGAAGGGAATTAGAAAGTATACATAGTGTTGTTATGAAAGTATGTTATATCAGTTATTCTTTCTTATATGTTTTGCCCTACTTTAAGAAAAAAATCAATTTTTATCCATAATACATTTACCATAAAAAGGATAATTGTTTTTTCATAATTTGTAGCATATTAACAACATCGGAGGTGAAACAATATGGCAAACAATAATAGTGGAAGTCGTAATGAATTATTAGTTCGAGGCGCTGAACAAGCTCTTGATCAAATGAAATATGAAATTGCACAAGAGTTTGGTGTACAACTTGGTGCAGATACAACAGCTCGTTCAAACGGATCTGTTGGTGGTGAAATTACAAAACGTTTAGTAGCAATGGCAGAACAACAACTTGGTGGTAGAGCTAACCGCTAAGTAAATTGGCATAAAATATAGCAAATATGTAAATCAATTTCTTTTGTGTATTCATAAAAATAAAAGCCCTTATATTAAACAGATCCTCACTCAAAGATTATTGATAATCTTCTTTCATAATCTTTGAGTCTTTTATTTGTAAACTACTTTCCTAAACAATAAACACGCAGTGTTGGAAAGGTGTTTTCCATGTATAGTAGAAAATCTTTTGCAGGAAAAAGCATACTTAAAAATTTGATTTCAATATTGAAATCAATATTTATTATGATATTTTCGAAAGGTAGGAATTTAAAAATGGGTATATTAAGTGGAAATCCTCACAATGAACCTTTACATTACGGAGAAGTGTTTGATACTTGATGAGTTCAATTATTCCCCCAACATGATCAAAATGGCCGTGAGTTAAAATAATTGCTTTTGGGCGACTAGTGGTACCAAATCGATCTTTAGCGATAGAGATAATTTCAGCTGCACATTTAGGTATTCCAGCATCAACTAAAACAAATTCATTGGTCTCAGGATTTCCAACAAAGCATATATTGACGATTTGAATCGTGTAACAAAATAAGTCTGGTAATACTTCGATGCCGTGACCACTTTCAATTGAAGTCGCTGGAATAAACTTGTAATCATTTCCATAATCCATTTCATTGTCCAATTTTTCTCCACCTTAATATATTTTAATACGACATTATAGTTCCCTAATCTTGAAAATTCATTTTGGCGAATTTATGGCTTAATAAAAGGTATATAAGGATATTAAAATGTGGGTTTATATAAAAAATACATAACAAAGGTCGATAGAAATCCATTATGTCTAATGATTGCTTTTCATAATCAAAGAATGTTTAAGTTTGGTGATGTAATTGAAGTGAATTAGAGAGGGAAATAGGAGTGATGATCTCTTCCTAACTTAATTATATCATGTAATTTACGTTCGAAATAGACTGTTTCTTCTCATTTACTACTGTTACAATCAAGAGCACATGAATAGTAAGGAGAGGTGCCAAATGAGTTCTTTCGTCCTCGATTTTCAGGAAATAGAAAAAATGCAGCTTTTTCTCGTTGGTGGAAAAGGATTGAATTTAGGGGAGTTATCCAATATTCAAGGGATACAAGTGCCAGAAGGATTTTGTGTTACAACGGTAGGGTATGAACAGGCCATCGGAAAAAAGGGAGCGTTTCAAACTTTATTGAATCAATTAGCAATGCTAAAAATTGAGGAACGAGATCAAATTGGTGAAATTAGTAAGAAGATTAGAGAAGTCATTATGGCGGTGGAAATTCCAGTTGATGTAGTGGAATCAGTAGCTCATTATCTCTCGCACTTTGGCGATGAACATGCATATGCAGTGCGTTCGAGTGCTACTGCTGAAGATTTACCGTATGCCTCGTTTGCTGGTCAACAAGATACGTATTTAAATGTTATTGGAAAAGAAAACATTTTGCAGCATATTAAAAAATGCTGGGCTTCTTTATTTACAGATCGAGCGGTTATATACCGAATGCAAAATGGTTTTGATCATAATCAAGTTTCTATATGTGTTGTCGTTCAAAAAATGGTTTTCCCTGAGGTTTCAGGGATTTTATTTACTGCGGATCCGATTACTTCGAATAGGAAGGTGTTATCAATCGATGCCAGCTTTGGACTTGGCGAGGCGCTAGTATCTGGATTGGTTTCTGCCGATAATTATAAGGTAAAAGAAGACGAAATCGTCGAAAAGGTCATCGCAACGAAAAAATTAGCTATCTATGGACGAAAAGAAGGCGGAACAGAGACAAAGAAAATTTCTCCTAATCAGCAAAAAGTTCAAACACTTACTGAACAACAAATTTTACAACTAGCACGCATCGGAAGACAAATCGAAGCTTATTTTGGTTGTCCGCAAGATATTGAATGGTGCTTAGTTGATGATACATTTTATATAGTCCAAAGTAGGCCGATTACGACTTTATATCCAATTCCAGAAGTAAATGATGGAGAAAATCACGTGTATGTATCGGTTGGTCACCAGCAAATGATGACTGATCCTTTGAAGCCATTAGGAATGTCTTTATTTCAATTAACATCTTTCGGACCAAGGTTTCAAGCTGGGGGAAGGCTGTTTGTTGATGTTGCACAAAGATTGGCTTCACCTGCAAGTAGGGAGTTTTTATTAAATACAATAGGTGAGTCGGAGCCGCTTATTAAAGATGCATTAATGACTGTAATAGAGCGAGATAATTTTATCAAATTGTTACCGGATGATGAAAAAGAAAATAGTAAGAGAATGCCGCCTGCAGGCTCACAACCACAAATCGAAAATGATCCAGCAATCGTTACGGATTTAATAAAGAATAGTGAAGCATCGATCGAAGAGTTAAAACAAAACATTCAAATGAAATCAGGATCAGATGTACTTAGTTTTATTTTAGAAGATATCCAGCAATTAAAGAAAATATTATTTCATCCGCAAAGTATGGCTGTAATTATGGCAGGTATGAATGCTTTATCATGGATCAATGAAAAAATAGAACAATGGCTAGGGGAAAAGAATGCAGCAGATGTACTTTCACAATCTGTACAACATAATATTACGTCAGAAATGGGGCTAGCGTTATTAGATGTGGCAGATGTGATCCGGCCGTATCCGGAAGTCATTGCGTATTTACAGCATGTAGAAGATGACAGATTTTTAGATGAATTAATTCAGTTTAAAGGCGGGGAAAAAGTTCGGGATGCAATCGATGCCTTTCTAAATAAATATGGAATGAGATGCAGCGGAGAAATTGACATTACGAAAACTCGCTGGAGTGAACAGCCAGCTACAATTATACCGATGATTTTAAATCATATAAGGGACTTTGAATATGGTGCTAGTAAATGGAAGTTTGAAGAAGGGCTGCAGGAAGCTTTGAAAAAAGAAGCAGAGCTGTTAGAGCGATTGCAGCACTTGCCGGATGGGGAACAAAAAGTAGAAGAGACGAAGAGAATGATTTGTAACCTCCGTAATTTCATTGGTTATCGTGAATATCCGAAATACGGCATGATTCATCGTTATTTCATATATAAGCAGGCATTACTGAAAGAAGCAGAGAAACTTGTGAAAAATAATGTTCTGGATGAAATAGAAGATATATACTATCTAACTTTTGAAGAACTTCACGAAGTCGTCCGCACAAATAAACTAGATTACAAGATTATTCATAAACAAAAAAATGCGTACAAATTATATGAAAAACTAACACCTCCGCGTGTTATCACGTCTGATGGAGAAATCATTACAGGTAAGTACAAACGTGAAAATCTCCCGGCTGAAGCAATTGTAGGTTTGCCTGTTTCTTCTGGAGTGGTTGAGGGGAGAGCACGTGTTATTTTAAACATGGAAGACGCGAATTTGGAAGATGGAGATATATTAGTTACGGCATTTACTGATCCTGGCTGGACACCTTTGTTTGTTTCTATAAAAGGGTTAGTCACTGAAGTCGGCGGGCTTATGACGCACGGAGCAGTGATTGCACGTGAGTATGGCCTGCCAGCAGTTGTTGGAGTAGAGAACGCTACGAAACTAATAAAAGATGGGCAACGAATTCGGGTACATGGAACAGAAGGATATATTGAAGTGCTATAGTTGTATTTTAGATAAATAAAGAAATCGTCCACTAAATATAGTGGACGATTTCTTTATGATTTTAATTGAAACGGAAGAATGAAATAAAAAGGAGCATATGATATACAGAGATTTTAATAGTTTTATCAACTTTCATCAATATTTTCTGAAATATTGATGAATCAGAATGTATGTTCATCTAAAACAAAGGATTTTTTCAAAAATATTACAAATTCAGACAATGCATTGATAATTATCTGAATTTTCCGTAATATATAAACGTTGTATCGTATTTAATATTGGGGAGGAATAGGGATGAAGAAAAAGCCTTTTAAAGTGCTGTCTACGCTTGCGGCGGCAGCTGTGCTTAGTTGCACATTTGGGTATGGGGGTCAATCTGTTTATGCGGCAACGTCGTCTAATGGAGGAACTTTAAGTCCGATTGATGAAAATTTAATTCAAGAGGAGCGTTTAGCAGATGCGCTCAAGAAGCGCGGTGTAATTAGTGAATCTACGTCGAAAGAAGACACATTAAAAGCTGTTGAAAAATACGTAGAGAAGAAAAAAGGAGAAAATGCGGGAAAAGAACCAGCAACGGGGGATAGTGTTACGAGAGAAGCTGCTGACTTTTTGAAAAAAGTTAAAGATGCAAAAGCAGATGAGAAAGAAAAAGCAGATCAACCTGCTAGTGGTCCAGTAGCGGGACAAGAGCCGATTAAAGGGGGATTAAACGGCAAAGTACCAACTACTTCAGCGAAGCAAAAACAATATAACGGTGATGTTCGTAAAGATAAAGTTCTCGTATTGCTAGTAGAGTTTGCTGACTTTAAGCATAACAATATTGATCAAGTACCAGGTTATATGTATTCAAATGATTTTAATCCAGAACATTATCAAAAAATGTTATTTGGTAATGAGCCATTTACACTCTTTGACGGTTCAAAAGTACCAACATTTAAACAATATTATGAAGAGCAATCTGGTGGTAGTTATACAGTAGATGGCACAGTAACAAAGTGGTTGACAGTTCCTGGTAATGCGGCAGATTATGGCGCAGATGCAGGAGATGGCGGTCATGATAATCTGGGACCGAAAGGACCTCGTGATTTTGTAAAAGAGGCATTAAATGCGGCTGTAGAAAGCGGTATTGATTTATCTGAATTTGACGAATACGATCAATATGACAATAATGGTAATGGCAATAAAAATGAACCAGATGGTCTAATCGATCACTTAATGGTCATTCACGCTGGAGTTGGGCAAGATGGGGGCGGTGGTAGACTAGGTGATGATGCAATTTGGTCACATCGTTGGCACCTTGGAACACCATATCCAATTGAAGGAACAAAAGCAAAAGTTGATAACTGGGGCGGTAAGATGGCAGCATACGACTACACAATTGAGCCAGAAGACGGAGCAGTTGGTGTATTCGCACATGAATTTGGTCATGATTTAGGTCTTCCAGATGAGTATGATACGAAGTACACAGGAGCAGGTGAGCCAATTAACTCCTGGTCTGTTATGAGTGGCGGTAGCTGGGCTGGTAAGATTGCAGGAACAACGCCACCGAGTTTCTCTCCGCAAAACAAAGAGTTCTTTCAAAAGAACATAGGTGGAAACTGGGCCAATATTGTAGAGGTTGACTATAATAAATTAAATCGTGGTATTGGCTATGCGACGTATTTAGATCAAAGTGTAACGAAATCAAATCGTCCTGGACTGATTCGCGTTAACTTACCAGATAAAGAGGTGAAAGGTATTCAGCCTGCATTCGGTAAGAAGTACTACTATAGTACAAAAGGTGATAACCTTCATACAACATTAGAAACGCCAGTGTTTGATTTAACAAATGCAACAAACGCGAAGTTTGATTACAAATCAATGTATGAAATCGAAACGGATTATGACTTCCTTGAAGTACATGCAGTGAAAGAAGATGGCACGAAAACGTTAGTGGATCGAATTGGTGAAAAGAATGTGAAAAATGGTCTAGACACAACAGATGGTAAATGGGTAGATAAGTCTTATGATTTAAGCAAATTCAAAGGTCAAAAAGTAAAATTAGTATTCGAATACATTACAGATGGTGGTTTAGCGCCGACCGGTTTTACTTTTGATAATGCTACATTAACTGTAGATGGAAATGTTGTGTTCTCTGATGATGCAGAAGGCGAAACGAAATTTAAATTAAATGGTTTCGTTGTAGCAGACGGTTTTGATAAGAAAAAGCATAACTACTATTTAGAGTGGAGAAACTATGCTGGTGCTGATCAAGCGTTAAAATATAGCAATGGTGTACCGTATAATACAGGTCTTCTAGTATGGTATGCAGACTCTAGCTTTACAGATAATTGGGTTGGTTTACATCCAGGTGAAGGTTTCTTAGGAGTTGTTGACTCTCACCCAGAGGCAATTGTTGGAACGCTAAACGGAAAACCAACTGTTAAAAATAGTACACGATTCCAAATCGCAGATGCTGCGTTCTCCCTTAACCAAACGCCAGCATGGAAAGTCGTATCTCCAACACGCGGAACATATGATTACAAAGGATTACCAGGTGTAACGAAGTTTGATGACTCTAAATTGTATATAAATGATTTAATCCCAGATGCAGGACGTAAATTACCGAAATTTGGATTGAAATTTGAAGTAGTTGGACAAGCAGATGATAATTCTGCAGGTGCAGTTCGTTTATATCGTTAATAATGTAGAAGCTGTTGAAGGGGAGTCCTTTCAACAGCTTTTTTTACAGAAACATAAATTTCAAGTTATTAATAAAATGATAGAAATCACTAAGCAAGCGGGCTTATTTCTTTAAGCCAGCTGCATAAAAAGGTCCATGAACTGCGATTATTGATAAAATATGGGCAATTTCCCCAGGTGATTCTTTTTGCCCGCTATTTAACCATTGCTGGATGACACCTATATGTGCAGATGCCATATAAGAAGCTAAGTATTGGCTTGGAACAAGTAAACTCTCCTTATTAATGAGAGGACCGTTCGTATCTTCAAATAATGTTTTCCACATAAACTCTTTCAGTTTTGTTTGGAATGATAAATCTCCTTTTGGGCTAAGTACAGCTTTTATAAAACCACTATTTTCATTTAGAAATTCAAGAATAGAAGTGATAAGTAGAAACGGCATTGTTGGGGAAGGATTTGATCCAAGATCCGCAATCACTTCTGGAAATTTTTTTTTTGCAATGCTAGACATCTCATGCATAATTTCTTCTTGGCATTTTGTCATTAAATCAAATTTATCTTGATAGTGCGCATAGAAAGTACCTCGATTAATGTTTGCTTTCGTTGTAATATCTTTCACTGTAATGGCGTCAAAACCCTTTTCTTCAATTAGCTCCACCAATGCATTTCGTATGGCAGTTTTCGTACGAATGACGCGTAAATCTAAATTACTATCGCGCAAGGCATGTCCCTCCTTTATTTTTTCAACACATTTAGAAAATGTGTCTTATAACCGACACATTCGAGATTTTTGATTATTGAATAAGGCTTAACTCAAACATATAATTCAAAATATAAATAAACAACACGTTGTCCGCTTATTGTAACTGAAGTTAAAGGAGGAGAAAAGAGAATGTTGAAAAACAAACTGTTATTTTTATCACCAGTTATTGCACTACTTATTGTTTTTATTTTTTCATTAACATTATTCCCGACAGTTCAACCTCAGCCGAAAAACCTGCCAATTGCAATTGTAAATGAGGATCAAGGTGTAGAAATTCCAAATCAATCGAAAATGAATATGGGGCAAACAATTGTTGATATGGTGAAAAAATCATCGAAATCAGATGAAGAACCTGCGGTAAAGTGGGTAGAAGTGAAAAATAAGGAAGCAGTTCAAAAAGGGTTAAATAATAAAGAGTATTATGCAGCGTTAGTCATTCCGAAAGAATTTAGCGCAAAACAAGCATCGTTACGAACGCCACAGCCATCTTCACCTGAGATAGAAATATATATTAATCAGGGAATGAATACGGCTGCATCAACTATGGCAGGACAAATATTAAATGGCGTGGTTGATAATATGAACAATAATGTTCGTACGCAAATATTAGAAGGGTTGAAAGCAAAAGGAGCTACTGTAACAACAGATCAAGCTGAGAAATTAGTAACACCTATTGTAAAGAGCGTGAAAAATGTGAATGAGGTCGGCAAAAATAGTGCGAACGGTAATTCACCAATATCATTGTTCCAGCCGTTATGGATTGCAAGTTTAGCGAGCGCAGCGATTATTTTTATTGCGATTAGTAAAATACCGGTAAGTTCACGAAAAGAAAACTTTATATTGAAAGTAAAACAAATCGTAACAGGAGCTATTGCGGCACTTGTAATTGGATTTGGTCTTACATGGATTGCAGATGGGATGGTAGGATTAAATATTTCGAACTTCACGGATACAGCTCTATTCTTATCCATTACTTCTTTTAGTTTCTTCTTAATGATATCTGCGGTACTTTCATTAGTTGGGCTAAAAGGAATCGGTTTATTCGCTTTATTACTATTCTTCGGGGCACCGTTATTATCATTAGCACCTGAGATGTTGTCTCCGTTTTATCAAGACTGGGTTTACTCATGGTTACCAATGAAATTTATGATTGAAGGCCTAAGAGAAATCTTCTTCTTCGGAAAAGGGTTAAGCTGGAATACACCTGTTACTGTACTCGTTTGGATTGGTATAGTAAGTATGGTTACTATATTAGCAACTACATTCAAACGTAGTGTAGTAAAAGGGCATAAAACAGAATTGAACGCTTAAAAACAAGCCGTTTCACTAATTAGTGAAACGGCTTGTTTGTGATTTTTTCTCAATGTAAATGCCTGATTGTTGAAAAGTGTAGTGTTTAGAATTAAGTCGGAATCTTTAAAGATCGCGTACGTTCCAAACAATCTCACCACGTTCATCATCCCACGTACTGTGATGACGCTTAAATCCTATCTTTTCTAGTACCCGGAGGGAAGCGATATTCCAAGCGCCTACAGTCGACCAAAGTCTATGGCGCCCAGTAGCAATCGCAGCGTCCAGTACAACGGATGCCGCCTCAGTTGCATAACCTTTACCATGGGTGCTGCGAAACAACTCGTATGCAATCTCCGGCTCTTCAAGTGTGGAACGACCGATAATTAAGCCGCAGTATCCGATGAAATCGCCTTCGTCTCTCCTCCGAATAGTGAGAAGGGAAATGCCATTTTCGTCTGCCTTTTTGCGCATCTCAATAAGCCGGCTACGAACGGAGTCGAGGGTTGGCATGTCCACACCACGTTCGCCAATTAATTTTCTCATCCAAACTGAATCGGATTCCTCCCACATACTAAGCTCAAGTCTTTCGGTTTTCAGCTGGAAGGCCATAGGTTTAAATAAAGATGGCATAGTGGTACCTCCTAGTTATATGATTGGATTCATAATAGCTTCGCATCTCAACACCACATCTGGTTGGAAACCTGATTCATTCGCGAATTTATAGCCACAGCGTACAAAAAAATAGTGATATTTTATCCGCTATTTGTCGTGTAGTAAAATCCCCACTGAATATAGTTTCACTTTATGAATAAGCAATTCCTTTGCAAAATAGACCCTTTTCTCAAACTTTTCTTTCATTCTAAAGCTGTCCTGTTATATACACAGGCTCCTACTATTTCTAAATGCATAAAATGTTAAGCGAAAGTATGGAGGGATACGATGTATAATTCGAATTATTATGATTGGTATAGGCAGAATGATAAGTTGATTAGTGATATTGAAAAAGCTATAAATGGAGAGTATAGCGCTATAAGCTGCTATGCAAAATTAGCGAATATGGCTCCAAATCAAGTAGAACAAAAACAAATTCTTGAAATCCGTAATGATGAAATAAAGCATTTCCACAACTTTGTACAAATTTATACGAATTTAACTGGTAGGCAGCCAAAACCACAAATTACTGAAGACTGCCCAAATACGTATTTACAAGGATTAGAGTTCGCTATACAAGATGAACAAAAAACAGTAGATTTTTATTTGGAAATTTCAGATGAGACATCGGATGCACATCTGAAAGAGTTGTTACGGAGAATAGCTGCGGATGAACAAAATCATGCAGTATGGTTTTTATATTATTTCGTGAAGTCGAAGTGAGCATTAAGAATGAACGAATGATGTGGTGCATATATTAAAAAATATTTTAAAACGTAGTCCAACAATTGAATGAAATATTTAAATGTAAGCAAAAGGAAACCGTTTCGCTAGTAGTGGAGCGGTTTTTTATGATGTACATATGTATCGACAAAATATAGTAATTACATTTCATATATAATGTATGAAAATGAAGAAGTTAGGAGCAAGCATATGAAAAGAGGGATTACAGTAGATATTCTAGATGGATATGATAATTTACTTTGGAAAGTGTTAAAGCCAATTGATATTACTGCATTTGATTGGCAATCCATGGGAAGGGAGGAAGCTTATATAATAGTAGGGAATGAATTAGGTCCAGAATTATTTTCAGAAGATAACGAGATCATGGCAGGTTCAGCTTTAAAAAAGCTAATAAAAGACAACATATATTATCTTTTATTTGTAGACTTAAAAGCATATCCAAAAGGGGAAGTACTAGGAGAAATTGAAACATATGAAGAATTTAAGGAGAGTAAGTGTGAAGTAGTCGTATTAGTAGCGGATGGTGATTACATACAAATTTATGTGAAAAACCAAGAAGAGATTGAAATGATGTATGAAAACGCACGGAATCAAGGATTGTATGTAGAATATATTACAGATGAAAATGATGGAAGGACTCGTATGTCAGTATGGTAGTAATGTGAAAGGGGAACAGCAATATGGAGAGAAATCTAAGTAAAGAATATACAATTCGAATTGCTACCGAAAATGAGAGTGATAGTATTAAAACTCTATTAAAAGAGGTAGCACAATGGCTACAATATAAAGAAGTGGATCAGTGGCAGTATCTTTTAGGAGAGGAAGCTACGGCTGAAATACTAGAATGTATAAGAGAGAAATATACATATGTTGTTCTGAAAGAAGATGAAATAGTTGGTACGGTTACAGTTTCTCCTAAACAAAATGAATGGGATGAACATATTTTTGGTAAAGAGGAAGTTTCTAATTCATTATATATTCATAGATTTGCGGTGAAACGGAAGTATAAGTGGAACGGAATTGGAGAATGGATTTTACAGTGGATAGAAGAGAATGTACAACATGACAAAGAGTATTTGAAGTTAGATTGCGTGGGGCATAATCGTACGTTGAATGATTTTTATAAGAAAAATGAGTTTGAATATGTTGGAAGTACGGATGGGCTTAGTAAGTTTCAAAAGAAAAGGAGAATGTGAATGCATCCAATTAACGTAAGTTTAGTTGAAAAGTTAATACAGGAACAGTTTCCTGAATGGGCCCATTTAGAAGTGAAACCTGTAAAGTTTAGTGGTCATGATAATAGAACATTTCATCTAGGGGATGAGATGAGTGTAAGATTGCCAAGTGATGTGGCATATGCACCGCAAGTAGAGAAAGAAAATAAGTGGTTACCACTATTAAGTAAGGGGCTTTCTTTACCGATTTCTACCCCACTTGCGAAAGGAAATCCGTCTGAAGCGTATCCATTGCCTTGGTCTATTAATAAGTGGATAGAGGGAGAAACAGTTACGAAACAAAACGTTCGTGATTTAAATGAATTTGCAGCGGACTTAGGATCTTTTTTAGTAAAATTGCAATCTATTAATGCGAGTAAAGGCCCTTTAGCTGGACCGCATAATTTTTACCGGGGCGGACTTATATCGGTATATGATGAAGAGGCGAGAGTTGCTATTGAAAATAATAAGGATGTTTTTGACGAGGCATTATTAAAGCACCTTTGGAATTTAGCACTTAGTTCAATATGGGACCGTAAGCCAGTTTGGATTCATGGAGATGTAGCACCGGGGAATTTACTCGTTAAAGATGGAAAACTTTGTGCTGTAATTGATTTTGGTATTTTAGGCGTAGGAGATCCTGCTTGTGATGCAGCGATGGCTTGGACGTTTTTTGATGAAAATAGTAGAAATGTATTTAAAGAAGTATTACGCATGGATGAAGAAACGTGGAATAGAGCGAGAGGATGGGCACTTTGGAAGGTGTTAATTACATATGACGCGAATAGGGATAGTAATGAGAAGGTGGCAGAAGAATCTTATCGTGTCATTCAAGTGATTGTGGATGATTATAAAGGGTAATAGAAAAGCCTATTTTAAAATAGGCTTTTTCATATGATTAAATAGTAGAAATGGAAAGAAGGAATACAACATTATTATACAGAATATTTAGATAATAGGAGGTGTCGAATTTTGAGTGAAATTGAATTAAAGAGTAATGTAATTAAGACAGGGCGAGAGAAGGGGATTATTCTTCGGTTTATACTTGCTAGTCTCGTTGGGGTGTTTATGTTTTTCGTTCCTGTTACGATAAACGGTGAATCGTCTATTATGATTGATCATATCGTATCGTGGATTAGGGCTTCAGTTCCAGGCGTAGTACCTTATTATGCATTATTTGTTATGGCGATTGGTGCGATTTATCCATTTTATACGAAGAAATGGAATGCATCTATCGTAGACATTTGTTTTTCTATTTTAAAAGTAGTTGGCGTTGTTTTCGGCATATTATATTGTTTAAAAGTAGGACCAGCTTGGTTCTTTGCGCCAGATGTTGGGCCGTTTTTGTATGAGAAGCTAGTCATATCAGTAAGTTTGCTCGTTCCAATTGGCTCGGCGTTTTTAGCGTTATTAGTCGGATATGGATTGCTTGAATTTATCGGTACATTTTGTCGTCCGATTATGAGGCCATTATGGAATACGCCTGGGAGATCGGCGATTGATGCAGTTGCGTCCTTCGTTGGAAGTTATTCGCTTGCCCTTCTTATTACGAACCGCGTGTATAAAGAAGGAAAGTATACGACAAAAGAAGCGGCGATTATCGCTACAGGATTTTCTACAGTATCCGCTACATTTATGATCATCATCGCAAAAACATTAGATATTATGCATTTATGGAATGTTTATTTTTGGACTACGCTTGTTGTAACATTCATCGTGACTGCTATCACCGTAAGAATCCCGCCCCTCAGTAGAAAACCAGATACATATGTAACAGAAGAAGGGTTCCCAGAGCCTGTTTATAAAGAGAAAATGTTAGAACGTGCTTGGGAAGATGCGTTAGAAGTATCAAAGTCTGCACCGAGCATTATGAAAAATATTGCAGTGAATTTAAAAGATGGATTTATTATGACGATGGGAATTTTACCATCCATTATGTCAGTAGGATTAATTGGTATCGTCTTAGCGAAGTTCACGCCAATATTTGATTGGATCAGTTATATTTTCTATCCATTTACATGGCTATTACAATTACCGGAAGCAGACTTAGCTGCTAAAGCCGCATCAGTTGGTATTGCAGAAATGTTTTTACCGTCATTATTAGTAGTAAGTGCACCACTCGTGACAAAGTTTGTTATTGCAGTTGTTTCCGTATCATCTATTTTGTTTTTCTCCGCTTCCATTCCTTGTATATTATCAACAGATATTCCGTTAAAAGTATCTGAACTTATTATTCTGTATGTGCAGAGAACGATTTTAACGTTGCTTATCATTACGCCGATTGCTTATTTGTTGCTTTGAACTATAATGTAAGTTCTAAATATATGGCGTTTACTAACTTGTGTAAATAAATATTTATCTTAAAATCGTAGGTAGTGCGAAATTATAAGTGCGATGCTTGAATAAAGGCATCGCATTTTTTATTTTTAGATGTACTATATATTTATGGTGTGAATTTATTTTATATATTAATAAAACGATGTTAATGATATGTTATAGTAACAACAAAGGGGGCTTAAAAATGGAAATTATTCACGAAAGAGCAAAGTTGCGGTTAATGGATAATACTGATGTCGAAACTTTGTTTTCGATTGTAGAAGGAAATCGGGATATTTGGGCGTATTTAATCTCTAAAATGGATAGTGTGCAAGATATGCAACAATACGTTCAAAAAGCGATAAAGGGTTACGGAAGAGGTACTCAAATACCTTTCGTAGTCGTAGATCAACAGACGAATAAGATTGTAGGAAGTACACGTTTATATAATATTTCAGTAGAAGATAAGACAGTTGAGTTAGGGCAAACGTGGTATCATCCGAGTGTGCAACGTACGAGTATAAATACAGAGTGTAAGTATATGCTTCTTCAGTATGCTTTTGAAAAATTGCATATGCTGAGAGTGCAAATTAAGACGGATGCAAGAAATGAAAAAGCACAACGAGCAATTGAAAGGTTAGGCGCAGTAAAAGAGGGTGTGCTTAGAAATGAAAGAAAATTACCGAATGGTTATGTGAGAGATGCGGTGGTGTACAGTATTATCTCGAGTGAATGGCCAGGCGTAAAAGAGAAAATGTTAGAAAAATCAGAGTTGTATAAAGAAAAGTTATAATTCGTGTTTTGAAAGGTATATTGTTCGTGAGGCATGAAAAATATACCTTTTTTCTTACAAAATGCTACTTTATTTTAATTCCTTTTGTTTCATCGTTCCCTTCTGAGAAAAAATTCGTTACAATGTAGTTGTATGGTAATAAACTTATGAATTTAAAAAATGTAATGAAAACCGCAAATGAAAATGAATTGATAATCCTCAATTTTAAATGAAAACCCTTTTATACATAAATAACAAGTAAAGTTCCTTCTTTTAAATAAACTCAAACAAAACGATTTGATATAAATGTTTTTTATAGAAGTATGGATGATGTACGGAGGCAATTACAAATGAAAGAAAATAAGAAGAGTAAGAAAAGACGAATCTTTCAAGTATTTTTACTAATGATTTGTTCTGCTATTTTATATGTAAGTTATGCAGCTTACGATATTTGGAGTTATCGTTTTAAAGCAAATGATGACGTGAAAACGGATGCTGGTATCGTACTAGGCGCAGCTTCATGGAACGGAAAACCATCTCCTGTATTTAAAGAAAGAATTAATCATGCGATTTCTTTATATAGGAACGGAAATATTAAAAAGATTATTTTTACAGGTGGTACAAAGTTCGAGGCAGAACTTGAGGAAGCACGTACTGCAAGAGTATATGCAATGAAACAAGGTGTAAAAGAGGAAGATATTTTAATTGAAACTAAATCCCTTTTCACTGAAGAAAATTTAAAAAATGCGAAGCAAGTTGGAATAGAGAACGGCATACAAACATACACGATTGTAAGTGATCCACTTCATATGAAACGCGCAATGAGAATCGCAAAACATATTAATATTGAAGCGTATGCTTCACCAACGCCGACATCAGCATATAAAACGTTAGATACAGAAATACCATTCTTCTTTAAAGAATTATTCTCGTATATTGGATATGTAACCTCTTTGCCGTTAAAAGCATTGAAGGGGGACTAATATAAGAAAAGGATCTATCCTTAAATAGGAACTTTTCTTATTAGTCAAAAACATTGTATTTTTATCGGAATAGTGAAACAATAGAGAGGTAGCTTCATATAATCATAATGACAAAATGAACGGTTTATGAATCGAGCATAAAGGAGATTATAGTATGGCACTCTCATTTGTTGAAACAGAAGAACAGTCTTTAATTATTGAGAAAATAAATAAATTGATTCCGAAGTTCATGGAAAGGGAGCATCAGCTAAGTGAATTAGGATCATTTCCGTATGAAAATATAAATGATTTGAAAGATATCGGATATACGAAATTAACGTTACCGAAGGAATTTGGTGGTAGTGCGATTTCTTTATATGACTTCGTTTTATTTCAAGAGAAAATCGCGGAAGGCTGCGGAGCTACTGCATTATCGATTGGCTGGCATCTTGGCATTGTGAAAGAGCTAGCGGAAAATCGCTCTTGGAATGATGAGATGTTCAAATGGTTTTGCGAAGAAGTAAGCAATGGTGCGCTTTTTAACAGGGCAGCAACAGAACCGAAAACAGGGAGTCCGACGCGTGGCGGCAAACCAGAAACAATAGCGGTTCAACAAGGCGAGAAGTGGGTTATAAATGGAAGAAAAACTTTTACAACGATGGCGCCAGTACTTGATTATTTTATTATTTCAGCAAGTATGGAAGGCCAAGAAGAAGTTGGTGAGTTTGTTATTCCAAGAAATACACTCGGTGTATCTATTGAAGAAACGTGGGATAGCGTTGCAATGCGAGGGACTGCTAGCCACGACCTTGTCTTACAAAATGTAGAGATAGACAACCGCTTTTTTACGGATGTAAAAGGCGGGAAAGTGAAACAAAAGGGTATTGGCTGGTTGCTACATATACCAGCATGTTATTTAGGAATCGCACAATCAGCAAGAAATTATGCAGTTCAATTTGCGGGATCATACAAGCCAAATAGTTTAAACCATTCTATTAGTTTATTACCGAATGTTAGAAAATTAGTTGGAGAATTAGAACTCGAGCTTATGCAAGCTCGCGTCTTTTTATATCAAATTGCGAAAAAATACGATGAGGCAGAAGATAAACTGTCACTGCAAGCAGAATTAGCGGCAGTGAAATACGCCGTAACAAATGCGGCGATATCCATAGTGGATAAATCAATGCGCATCGTAGGAGCAAAAAGTTTATCAGAAAAAAATCCGCTTCACCGTTACTATTTAAATGTCAGAGCAGGATTACACAATCCACCGATGGATGATGCAACATTGTCTATGCTGGCGGATGCGGCGTTTCGGTCGTGATTTTTGAAGTTTACATTTTATTGTTTATGGATATTATAGTTGTTTTGAAAGCACGGGTTTGATTAGTAATCAAACCCGTGCTTTTTATGTGTATGAAGTACTTAATGGAGATGTAGGTTTTTAATATAAATGATTATCATGGTGTTGTGATTGTTTCTTGTTGAAAAATTCTTATTGTAATGCCAGTTTGGAGGCTGTATAAACATTTTTCGTATTTAATCCCAAATTAAAGGTCTTTCCAAGTTAACCATTCGCAAATATTGTAAAAATTGACCCGCATGGACCGCATCATGATAGGCAATTCGTAATAGCATATCACCTAAATATCGTTGATAGCCAACATCACTTCTATCAATAAGTCTTGAATCTAGCTCGGCTATGCTTATGGATTGAACATATTCTATGAAGTCAGTAAAGTGTGATTGTGCCAATTCAATTTCTTTTTTTACACAAGTAATTGGCTCGTCATCATACGGGGTACGTATGTCGTTTATTGAACCGTTGTTTTTTATAATCATATGATAGTAAAAAGTTGAGCTCCATACGTGACGAATCATTTCACCAAAGGACATAGCCTCAGGATCAGGCTTCCAATTAAGAAAATTATCGGGAAGAGAATTCCATAATTTTTCTGAGCGTCTTCTCGTTTCTTTCAAATTTAATATACTAAGATCAATTGCATTCATAATACATTCTCCTTTACTATTAAACTTAAAATAATTGTATCAATTTAACAGTTAGGGTATCATCGAAATATGAATGTATATCCGAATATCTCATATATAGCTAAACTAATTGCTGAACCTACAAGAGCAATCATCTTAGATTGTCTAATGAATAATCAGGCACTACCTGCTAGTGAATTGGCTTATATGGCAAAAGTGTCACATCCAACAATTAGTTCGCATCTTTCTAAATTAGTAGAAGGGAATTTACTTACAGTTGAACAACATGGTAGACATCGTTACTATCGACTTGCTAATCAAGAAGTTGCAGAAGTGCTTGAAAAGTTAGGGACAATTGCACCAACAGTTCAAGTTCGCTCTTTAAAACAATCAAGCCAACTAAAACAAATTCGTTATGCTCGAACTTGTTATGATCATCTTGCAGGCAAACTCGGTGTAGAGATAACTGAAAAATTACTAGATAGGCAATTTATAATTTTAGAGGATGGAGAATACATTGTAACGGAACAAGGTAAGAAATGGTTTCTGAATTTTGGAATAAATGTTGATGAGGCAGATACAAAAAGGAGGGTATTTGCAAAACCTTGCCTTGATTGGAGTGAACGGCGTTACCATATTTCTGGTTGGTTAGGGTCTGCAATTGCAAAACTGCTTTTTGAACAGGGATGGATTACGAAAACGGATAAGAACCGAGCTGTCCATCTTACAAAGAAAGGTGTAAAGTTATTGGAAGATCAATTAGGCATTGATCTGAAAACTGAGGAAAGAAAAGCTTGAAATTAGAAAAATCCGTCAAAATGAAGGGCTTTTTTCATTATGGTAGGAGTGTACATGAATAATAGGATGTTACCAATAATCGTTGCCAATAAAAAATCTTTCTTTTCATTCTTCTTTTTTAAGTTTTAAAGGAGAAAGCTAGGCTTCTTATTTTTACTAATGTTATAATAAGAAAAAAGCACGAAAAGAGGTCATCTCATGCTAGAGGTTATTGCAACATGTTTAGAAGATGTAAAACGAATTGAAAGTGCTGGCGGGAAGCGGATTGAATTAATTTCATCTTATACAGAAGGTGGTTTAACACCGAGTTATGCTTTTATAAAAAAAGCGGTAGAAGTGGTAAGTATACCAATTCATGTTATGATTCGTCCGCATGCGAAGTCTTTTACATATACGGAAGAAGAAATTGAAATGATGAAAGAAGATATTATAGTTGCACAGAAGTTAGGAGCAGCTGGTGTAGTATTAGGCGTATTAAACGAACGAAATGAAGTGGATGAAGAGAAATTAGCGGATTTACTATCTGTTGTAGATGGAATAAATGTAACGTACCACCGTGCGATAGATGATATAAAAAATCCAGTAGAAGCGATGAGCACTTTAAAGAAGTTTCATAAAGTGACTCACGTTTTAACTTCAGGTGGACAAGGAAATATAGTAGAGAATATTCCGGTGCTTACAGAAATGCAAAAGGTAAGTGATGGTCAAATTCAGCTTGTAGCTGGAGCTGGCGTGACGAAAGAAAATATAAAGCGATTGCTAGATGAAACTGGAATCACGCAGGCGCATGTCGGTACAGCGGTAAGAGAAGGAAAATCATGTTTTTCTGAAATAGATCCTAATTTAGTACAAGAATTAGTTGAAATAATAAAATAAGTGCTTAAGAAAGAGGAGAAACGATGAAGGAAAATACGAAGAAAGAATTATTCTCTTGGGCTAAAACAATAGGGTTTACCCTTGTATTAATTGCTATTATTCGCGGTGTTTTATTTACACCTTCTTTAGTACAAGGTGAATCAATGATGCCCACTTTAGAAAATAACGAACGAGTTCTCGTGAATAAGATTGGTTATAGTATAAGTGGATTAGATCGCTTTGATATTATCGTCTTCCACGGAAAAGAAGGATACGATTTAGTAAAACGAGTAATTGGTTTGCCAGGCGATACAGTTGAGTATAAAAATGATGTTTTATATGTAAACGGAAAAGCGATGGAAGAACCATATTTAAAACAGTTTAAAGAAAAAGCAGTAGGCCGTGTATTAACTCCAGACTTTACGTTAGAACAAATCACAGGGAAAACGAAAGTGCCAGAAGGCCAAGTATTTGTTTTAGGGGATAATCGTGAAGTTTCTAAGGATGGTCGCATGTTTGGCTTTATTTCAGAAGATGAAATTGTCGGAAAAGGACAAGCTGTTTTCTGGCCGTTAAAACAAGTAAGAGCGTTATAAAGTGTGGTGAAGTATGGGAGAGATATTCTTCCATACTTTTTTATTTGCTTAAAATCTATTGATAGAATTGAAAGAATATTTTATAATTTTAAATTATATGTTTGTTTCGAAAAACGGAATTTAAGTTCCGTTTTTCGGAACGAAAGGGAGATAGAATGAGTATAAATAAAACGGCAGTTAAGACAATGGATATTTTAGAGTTGTTTTATGAGCATGAAGAGCTAAGTTTAACTGAGATGGTTCAGCTTACAAATATGCCGAAAACATCTGTTTATCGTTTAATTGGCTCGTTAGAAGAGATGGAGTTTTTACAAAAAAACGAAAAGGGGAAATATCGTTTAGGGGTCGTATTTTTACGGTTCGGTCAACTTGTTTCACAACGATTATCAGTAAGGAATATAGCAATTCCTTATATGAAAGAGCTTAGAGATAGTTTAGGACAGGCAGTTAATTTAATAATTCAAGATGGTAATGACGCAATTTATGTTGAAAAGATGGAAGGTGTTCAGCCAGTACGCGTGTATACGGCGGTTGGAAGAAGAGCACCGCTTTATGCTGGTGCATGTCCGAGAATTTTACTATCGTATTTTTCTGAGGAAGAGAAACGGAGATACATAGAGGAAGTGGATTTAAAACAGTTTGCAGATGGAACAATTGTGGATAAGGAACAATTGCTAGAAGTGTTGCAAATGGCAAAAAAGGAAGGCTACACAATTAGTTATTCTGAGTTAGAAAATCATACAGCCGCAATAGCAGCGCCCATTTACGCAAGTGATGGAACGGTTGTAGCAGGTATGAGTATTTCGGGATTAGCAATTGAGTACAGCGAAAATAACATTTCATATTTTATCGCTAAGGTGAAAGAAACAGCACATCGCATTTCGAAAGAACTCGGCTTTTTGGCATAGAAAGAGGGAGTAGGATGAAATTTTCTGCGTTAGGGGATCAAGCAATTATTGTTACATTTGGTGAAGAAATTAAGATGGATATATATGAGAAAGTACAGCGGTTATTTCAAGCACTGCAGCAACATCCGTTTGCAGGAATGATTGAGTGCGTTCCGTCGTTTACTTCATTAGCTGTTTACTACAATGTATACGAAGTATGGAAGAGAAATGAGAGAAGTGAAAGGTCATATGATTACGTTCGCCAGTATATAAAGGAGCTGTGTGATTCTTATAAAGAAGAAGTAAAACAGGATGTGAAACATATTTCTATACCAGTGTGCTACGGGGGAGAATATGGACCTGATTTAGAAGAGGTTGCACATTATAAAGGTTTACAAGTAGAAGATGTGATTCGAATACATAGTGAAACTACATATTTTGTATATATGTTAGGTTTTACACCAGGGTTCCCGTATTTAGGAGGACTATCAAAAGAATTAGAAACACCTAGAAAAGAAATACCGCGGTTACAAATCTCACCTGGTTCGGTAGGAATCGGCGGAAATCAAACAGGTATTTATCCACTTGAAACACCGGGTGGATGGAATATTATTGGTCGAACACCAATCTCCTTATTTAATCCGGAAGAAGAAACACCAACCTTTATTCAAAGCGGTATGTATTTACGATTTATCCCAATAACGAAGGAAGAGTACGTATCACTTGAGGGGGCTAAAGAATGGATGTAGAGGTTTTGCATGCAGGAATGTTTACAACAGTCCAAGATTTAGGGCGATCTCATTATCAACAATACGGTGTACCAGTTGGCGGGACTATGGATCAAAGTGCACTTCGGATGATCAATATGTTAGTTGGTAATGAGGAGAATGAAGCGGGACTCGAAATGACGATTATGGGACCTAAATTGTTAATAAAGAAAACGACTTTACTTGCGATTGGCGGAGCAGATATGGAACCGTTATTGAATGGAGAACGTATCCCGTTATGGCGTCCCATTTTAGCGGAAGAAGGTAGTATGCTTTGTTTTGGAAAAGTGAAAAGTGGTTGCAGAGCGTATGTAACTTTTGCGGGTGGTATACATATTGAGCGTACAATGGGAAGCAAAAGTACGTACATACGTGCTGCGATTGGTGGTATAGAAGGAAGAATGCTGAAAAAGGGTGACTACTTCCAAATTGGTGCACAACCAGAAATGGCGAGTCGTTTCATTCTAGACTTACAAAAAGATGCGAGAATAAAAACGAAATGGGCAATTAGCAACAGCGTACTACCAAAGTATAAGAAACATCCAAAGCTTCGTGTCATAACTGACTTTGAATATGATCAATTTACAGAAGAAAGTAGAAAGGCATTTTTTACGAAAGAGTATAAGGTATCTAATTATGCTGACCGTATGGGCTATAGGGTTGAGGGAGAAGTTTTAAATAGGAATGAAGAAAAAGAGATTTTATCGAGTCCTGTTACATTTGGAACCATTCAAGTTCCTAATGGTGGACAGCCGATTATATTAATGGCAGATAGGCAAACGACAGGTGGCTATCCGAGAATGGGAAATATCATTTCAGTAGATTTACCTCTTCTTGCCCAGCTAAAGCCGGGGGACTATGTTTCTTTTGAGAAAATTACGCTTGAAGAAGCGGAACAATTGTACATAGAACAAGAAGTAAATATGAATTTATTAAAGAAATTCATCGCTTTACGAAGCTGAAATTAGGAGGAATACATTATGACTACAATCGATTTAAACTGTGATTTAGGAGAAAGTTTTGGCGCTTATAAAATGGGGAATGATGATGAGATTCTTCCGTTCGTTTCCTCTATAAACGTTGCTTGCGGTTTTCATGCGGGTGATCCGTCTATTATGCGTCAAACTGTTGAAAAAGCTTTGGAGCATAACGTAGCAATAGGGGCGCATCCTGGATTTCCTGATTTAATTGGATTTGGTAGAAGAAACATGAATGTTTCAGCAAGTGAAGTATACGATTATGTTCTATATCAAACAGGCGCATTAGACGCATTTGTGAAAGCGGCAGGCGGGAAAATGCAGCATGTAAAGCCGCACGGTGCCTTATATAATATGGCGGCGTCTAATCAGGAAATTGCAGATGCAATTGCAAAGGCAATTTATCATATAAATCCAAGTCTATTACTTTATGGATTAGCAAATAGCGAGGCGTTTATACAGGCTGCAGAAAAATACAAAGTAACTCTTGTACAAGAGGCTTTTGCGGATCGTACATATAAGCAAGATGGTACATTAACGAGCCGTACAGAAGAAAATGCGCTTATAAAAGATGAAGACGAAGCGATAAAGCAAGTACTTCAAATGGTGAAAGAAGGCCATGTAAATGCGGTCAATGGAGAGAAAGTAGCAGTTCAGGCGCAAACGATTTGTTTACACGGTGATGGGGAAAAAGCAGTGCAATTTGCAGAAAGAATATACAGAACATTCAAACTTAATAATATTTCTATTTGTGCACCGAAATAAAAAATAGGGGGAAGTGCTGGGATGATTAAATTAATCGGAATACTACTTGTTGCAGTGGGCTTTTTATTTAGATTAAATACACTTTTAGTAGTTATGGTTGCAGGTATTGTTACTGGTATGGTTTCAGGATTAAGTTTTTATGATGTGATCAGCATGTTCGGTAAATTTTTCATAGAAAATAGATATATGTCTATGCCAATTATATTAACTTTACCGGTAATCGGAATTTTAGAGCGTTACGGTTTAAAAGAAAGAGCAGAAGCACTTATAACGAAATCAAAAGGAGCAACAACTGGAAGAGTATTAATGTCATATTTTACGATAAGAGAATCATCAGCAGCACTAGGGCTTAATATTGGTGGGCATGCGCAAACAGTAAGGCCGCTCGTTGCACCGATGGCAGAAGGGGCCGCGCAAGGTAAATATGGTAAACTTCCTGAAAAATTAAGAGAAAAGATTAAAGCAAACGCAGCAGCTGCTGAAAATACAGCTTGGTTTTTCGGAGAAGATATTTTCATCGCAACTGGAGCTATTTTATTAATGAAAGGATTCTTCGATTCAGTAGGTATGCATGTCGGAGTATGGGATATGGCACTTTGGGGCATTCCGACAGCAATATCTGCACTTATTGTAAGCTGGATTAGATTTAGAAAGTTTGATAAATATATAGAGAAAACAATGAAGGCAGAAGGAAAAGAAGAGAAGGAGGCAATTTAATATGAACATCATCACAATGGATACAATCTATTATGTATTAGGGATAATCGTTGCTTTTATCGCTGTTCGTATCGCATTCGATCGTGAACATCCAAACAGATTCGGTTCTAGTTTATTTTGGGCATTGTTTGCAGTTACATTTTTATTCGGAAATGTAATTCCTTCGTTTTACGTTGGCTGTATAGTGCTCGCTATGGTCGTTTTAGCTTCACTAAATAAAGTAACAAAATCAGAGGAAAAAGAAGTTCCAGTACAAGAACGTGTGAAACATGCTGAGAAATTAAAAAATAAAATTTTTATGCCTGCACTATTAATTCCTATTTTTACAATTATCGGTACGTTGACGTTAGGGAAAATTAAATGGGGAAATGTCTCTCTTGTTGATCCAGATAAAGTAACATTAGTTGCATTAGCGCTTGGTGCATTACTCGCATTCGTTGCGGCGATGCGTATTACAAAATCAAAAATAACAACGCCTGTACAAGAAGGAAGCAGACTATTACAAGCTGTCGGCTGGGCTGTTATTTTGCCACAAATGTTAGCAGCACTTGGCGGTATATTCGCGAAGTCTGGCGTTGGACAAGTTGTTTCAGACTTAGTTGGACAAGTGCTACCGACAGAGTATCCGTTCGTTGCTGTTATGGCGTACTGTTTAGGCATGATGCTATTTACAGTCGTAATGGGAAATGCATTCGCAGCGTTTGCTGTTATTACTGGCGGAATTGGCTTACCTTTAATAGTTCAAATGCACGGCGGAAACCCAGCAATTATGGCAGCACTCGGTATGTTTGCTGGATATTGCGGAACGCTGCTTACTCCAATGGCAGCAAACTTTAATATCGTTCCGGCAATGCTTTTAGAGCTAAAAGATAAGAATGCAGTTATTAAAGCGCAAGTACCAATTGCTCTTTCCATCTTTATTATCAATATGTTTATTATGTACGGCCTTGTATATCGTTTCTAATTAGGAGGGAAAACTATGAAAACAGTATTATTAACAGGGTTCGACCCGTTCGGCGGAGAAAGCATCAATCCAGCTTGGGAAGTCGCAAAAAGTTTGCATGAAAAAACAATCGGAGAATACAAGATTATTAGTAAACAAGTACCAACTGTATTTCATAAATCAATACAAGTTTTAAAAGAATATATAGAAGAACTAACACCGGAAATAATTATATGTATCGGACAAGCTGGGGGCAGACCAGATATTACGGTAGAGCGTGTCGCAATTAATATTGATGATGCAAGAATTGCTGACAATGAAGGGAATCAGCCAGTAGATGTGCCGGTTATAGAAGAAGGACCGGCTGCTTATTGGTCTACACTTCCGATGAAAGCAATTGTAAAAAGACTTCACGAAGAAGGGATACCAGCTTCCGTTTCACAAACAGCAGGTACATTCGTTTGTAATCATTTATTCTACGGTCTCATGCATGAACTAGAGAAACAGGATAAGAAAATAAAAGCCGGATTTATTCATATTCCGTTCCTACCAGAGCAAGCGAGTAACTATCCAGGCCAACCGAGTATGTCACTTTCTACTATTCGTAAAGGGATAGAATTGGCAGTTGAGATAACGACGACGGTTGAGGTGGATATTGTGGAAGTTGGGGGTACGACACATTAAGTAAGATGTTGGGGTAGTACCGAAGTGCGTATGTAGTTGTTATTTTTGTTTGAAGGAAAGATGTATCGTTAGGTTGATAATAATAGGATACATTGCACATTTTAAACTCTCCCATTTTCATGTATAATTATTATAAAAATCGGAATTTTTAAAAATGAGGTGGGTATCTTGAAAAGTTTTGGTATGTTAGTAATCTCTACCGTGCTTTCAGCGGGCCTATTATATTATAATGCTCAATCCTTTTATAATAGGTTTGCCTCTGGAAATACATATTATTGGGTAAACGGTATCCTAGCAGTAATCTTCTTTGTATTCCTTTACAAAAATGCAAAAGATATCATCAAGAAAAACTATATAAAATAAGGAAGTTTAAAGAGTTCTTTATACAAAGACAACACCTCCTGTAAACAACTGGTATAATAAGTATAGGAAAATACATAGAGGTGATTTTTGTGCAATTTGAAGAAGTACGTTCAATTTTAGAAAAAGCGAAGAAAATTACAGTGTTAACAGGTGCTGGTGCAAGTACGGAAAGTGGTATCCCAGATTTCCGTTCAGCAAATGGATTGTATGCCGATGCGAATGTGGAAATGTATTTATCAAGGGGATATTATAATAGGAGTCCGAAAGAATTTTGGAAGCATTATAAAGAAATCTTTCAAATTAATACGTTTCATCAATATAAACCAAATCACGGCCATCGCTTTTTAGCTGAATTAGAAGAACAAGGGAAAGATATTACGATTTTAACGCAAAATATTGACGGTTTACATCAATTAGGCGGTAGTAAGCATGTCATTGATTTACATGGAACACTTCAAACAGCACATTGTCCGAAGTGTAAAGCGGGATATGATTTGCAGTATATGATTGATCATGAAGTGCCTCGCTGCGAGAAGTGTAATTTCATTTTAAATCCAGACGTTGTTTTATATGGAGATACATTGCCGCAATATCAAAATGCGATAACACGTTTATATGAAACAGATGTATTTATCGTTATGGGAACGTCATTAAAAGTGCAACCCGTCGCTTCATTCCCGCAAATCGCAAAGAGGGAAATAGGGGCAACGACAATTTTAGTAAATGAAGAGTTAACAGGGCAAGAATATAACTTTGATTTTGTTTTTCAAAATAAGATTGGTGAGTTTGTTGAAGGGTTATCGTCGGTTAAATAAGTTATTATTTTTATGAAAAACTGAGGTGTATAGAGAACACCTCAGTTTTTTGTTTGAATAAAATTCATGTTATGACTTATGAAGGGGAATGGTAATAAATAGGTTATAAAATTAAAAAACTGAAAATTAAATCTTTTATTTCTTTAGTAATTAATATAAAATTCTATATATATCATATAAATAAATTTGATACATAATGATTTTGCGTAGAAATGTTAATAGAATGAAGCGAGGGAGCGAAATGAGACAGAAAAAGGAGCAGAAAAAACAATCGAAAAAGAAAAAGACTCATATTCCATTTCGGTTAAATGTACTATTTTTTATTGTCTTTCTTTTATTTTCAGCTATTATAATTCAATTAGGTAAAGTACAAATCATTGATGGAGAAACGTATAGAAATGAAGTAAACAAAAAGGAAGATGTAACGGTAAGTACTCCCGTTCCTAGAGGGAAAATGTTTGATCGACAAGGTCACGTTATTGTAAATAATAAACCATTACGAACCGTTACATATACGAAAATGAGAGGAGTGGACTCAAAAGAAGTTTTACAAGTAGCAAAAGATTTAGCTAAGCTAATTGAAATGTCGCAAGAGGACATGGATAAGTTAACAGAGACAGATAAAAAAGATTTTTGGATGCAGTTAAATGAAAAGCGGGCAGCAGCGAAAGTAACGAAAGAAGATGAGAGTAAATTTAGAAAGCAAGAAATAGAAGGAAAAGAGTTAGATAAAAAAGTAGAAGAACTGCGCCGGGAAAGAATTACACAAGAAGAATTAAATGAGCTTTCAAAGGAAGATATAGAAGTATTAGTAATTAAAAGCAAAATGAATGCGGGATATAAAATGACTCCGCAAATCGTTAAAAAAGACGTAAGTGAAAATGAATATGCTGTCGTTAGTGAAAGGTTGGCAAGTTTACCGGGAGTGGATACAACAGTAGATTGGGAACGTGAATACCCAAATGATAAAATACTGCGCTCTATACTAGGTAGCGTTTCTAATGAAAATGAAGGGTTGCCAAGAGAACAATTAGATTATTATTTAGTTCGTGATTATAATCGAAACGACCGTATTGGTAAAAGTTACATCGAAAAACAATACGAAGATGCACTACATGGAACGAAAGAACAGTCTAAAAATATTATGGATAAAGCAGGGAAGATTGTTCGAACAGAAAAAGTGACTGAAGGAAAAAGTGGAAATAACTTGATGTTAACAGTCGATATGGATTTACAGAAAAGAGTAGAGGGAAGCCTTGAAAAGAATTTACGAGCCTTTCATGCTGCAGAGCCGATGATGGATCGTGCGTTCGTAGTAATGATGAATCCGAAAAACGGTCAAATTTTATCAATGGCAGGAAAGAAAATTGTAAATAAAGATGGTGGTATGCAAATAGAAGATTATGCATTAGGAACGATGACAAGTTCTTATGAGTTAGGGTCAACTGTAAAAGGGGCTACTTTATTAACTGGATATCAAACAGAAGCGATTAAGCCGTATACACACTTCTTTGATGCGCCAATGTATTTTAAAGGAAGTTCTAAGCCGAAGAAATCGTGGAAAGAATTTGGGGATATTGATGATTTAAGAGCTTTGCAAGTGTCATCGAACGTTTATATGTTTAATACAGCTTTAAAAATTGCAGGCATTAATTATGTTCCAAACAATCCATTAGATATTAAACAAGAAACATTTAATAAAATGCGCTACTATTTTAGACAATTTGGCCTAGGTGTGTCGACTGGTATTGACCTGCCAAATGAATCAATCGGTCAAATAGGTAGAACTGATAACATACCCGGATTTTTACTTGATTACGCGATTGGACAGTATGATACATATACGCCGCTTCAGCTTGCGCAATATATTTCAACCATTGCAAATGGCGGTTACCGAATGAAACCACAAATTGTACAAGAAGTTAGAGAGCAACCGAATAGACCAGAGGATGCAGGAAAAGTTGTTCGGTCGATTGAACCAGTTGTATTAAATAGAGTGGATATGGAAACTTCGTACATTAATCATGTAAAAGAAGGATTTAGAAGAGTTTTTCAAGAAGCTGACGGAACCGGAACCGGAACATTTAAAGGTCTACCATATAAACCAGCGGGAAAAACAGGAACAGCTGAGACAATATATGGTGGAGAAAGTGATATTGGAAGAGATGAGAACAACAACCGAAAAAAATGTTATAATTTAACTCTTGCCGGTTATGCACCATATGATGCGGATCCGGAAGTAGCTTTTTCAGTTGTTGTACCATGGGTGAATGATGATAAATCAGGAATTAATTCTGCGATTGGTAAAGAGATTTTGGATGCGTATTTTGAATTAAAAACAAATAGATCAAATACAAATTCAATTCCAGTAGAACAACCGAACAAGGCACAGTAAAAATAGTATCACTGCATGGAAACATATTGTGCAGTGATATATTTTTTGAGTTAAAAAGCGCTTTATAAGGTGGGAATGGATATGAAAAAGGAGATTAAGAGAGGCTGGGGAAAGTACATACTATTTATATTGGTGATAGTCATAGGCTACCATTCTTTTACTTTATGTAAGGTGGAAGGGGAATCGATGCAGCCGACTTTATATGAAGAAGACTACGTATTTGTAAATAAAGCGGTAGTACGTCTTTCTAATTTACAACACGGAGAAATTGTCATTATAAAAGAAGAGGATGAATCGAAATATTATGTGAAACGTGTAATAGGGCTTCCTGGTGATGTAATTAACATAACGAACGGAAAGGTATATGTGAACGATCAAAAGCAAGAAGAACCATATACGAACAAAGATTTATTTAACAACACACAAGTGTTTTATAACTTTCAAAAGACAAAAATTCCACCAAATAAGTTATTTGTAATGGGAGATAACCGCGAAGTAAGTAGAGATAGTCGCAATGGCTTAGGATATATTAAAGAAGATAACATAATTGGCAAGGTGGAATTCGTATATTATCCTTTTTCAAAAATGAAAATGATAGAATAAGTGGGGGATGAGCAAAACCCCACTTATTAAAGTTTCACTTTATTTTCTTTAAAAAACCTTTTGGATTAAATGATATGAAAAATTTATGTTTAGACTCGTCGATTATGAAGTTATTGTTTTTAGTTAAAAACTCTTCCACAGCTTCCATTGGGCCAGGACCCCAATCGGGAAGAAGCGGATTTCCGTTAATGGAGGTATCTTCTACAATTATATAACTGCCAGTAGTGAAGATAGATTTATATAGCAAGAGTTCTTTTGAAACATGCTCTTTACTATGATCAGAATCTAAAATAACTAAAATCACATCATCAGGTTTGCGCATACTTACTATTGTTTGGATGGCCTGCACAGAAACAGAAGATGCTGTTAAATACGTAATCCGATTATGTGATGGCCGATTTGGCTGCGGAGTTATATCGATAGTAAGTACGTGACCTTTTCCAATTAAATCTAACATAGAAGCTAAATACAGTGCACTACCACCGTGAAAAGTCCCGCATTCAATAATTAAATCGGGCTTTAATTCATAAATGATTTCTTGATACACAAAGAGATCAGAGGGAAGTTTACAGATTGGAACTCCGAACCAGTGTGTATCGTTTAACCACACGATGCCGTTGTAATATTGGTTTAAAAATTCATTACTTATATTATCGATTTTAAATTCTCCTTTCTAAAAAGGATTCTCTCGTTTGACGTAAAGTGTTTACGCATGAAAGTTGTACTATATATTATGTAGTAAGGAATTATAAGGCGAGTGTTTTTAATTGAAAATAAGCCAAATAACTCATGTGGAAAATGAAAGGAAATGATCGTATGTACAAATACACAATTTGCTTTATTAGAAAAAGCGATAAAATACTGCTATTAAATAGAAATAAAAAGCCGAATATGGGGATGTGGAATGGTGTTGGAGGAAAAATAGAAGAGAATGAAACGCCATACGAAGGAATAATTAGAGAAACGTTTGAGGAAACGGGCATAGAACTTTCAAGTGTAACGTATAAAGGGACTGTTGGTTTTAAAGGTAAAGATCAGCCCCAGGCTAGTGAAGGAATGTATGTGTTCGTTGCTGATTTGCCAGATGGAATGCAAATGAATACACCATTACGTACGGCTGAAGGCTTATTAGAATGGAAAGAAATTGATTGGATATTAGATGGTGATAATAGAGGTGTAGTTAGCAATTTACCAAAATACTTACCGACAGTATTAACAGAAGAAAATAAGTTAAAACATATATTCACGTACGATAACCGGAATATTATTAATTACACAACTGTATGTTTGAAAGAAGATGATGCGAACAAGCGATATGAAAAACAACTTGTTTCTCAATAGAAAGAATACGAAAACAATCAATCTTATAATCTAGTAGAGAATATTTTAATAGAGCAATCGACATTTATAAGTTGATTGCTCTCATTATTTAACTGAGAAAAAGACATGTTTAAAGTGCTCCTTATTATATGTCTATAACTTTATCGTGTAACATAATTTGAAATATAGTATGTACATTGAATAACTTGCTATGGTTCTCTATTAATCTTTCATAATTGTCTAAGCAGTTACTAGATTGCTAGCATAGAATATATTGTCTTCTGCAATTTTAGGAAGATAATCCTATAAAATTTTAGGAGGAATATACTATGGAAATAGAAAATCGACAAGTAGATCCAGTATTTGAAAATCTATGTCAACGCTTTTTTGATATTCTAGGTGGTACTGATCATTCAATTGATCCAGGACCTGTATGTACTGTAACTCGAACTAGAATATTTGATGAAACAGTATTAGGAAGAAAATCAAATTCACCTTTGGTTAATTATCAATTTTTTTCGTTTGAATCTCTTGATGAATCAGGAAATGCACTTTGTTTAGGGGAAACTGCAGCTTTTGAAAATCAGGTTGAACAAGTCCTTACTAATCTTCGTGATCGCGGTATTATCGTATCAGGTTTGCACAATCACTGGATAAATGAAAATCCACGTTTATTTTATATTCACTGGGAATCGATAGATGATCCGATTGCATTTGCGAGAAAATCAAGAGAATCTATTGATTTCTTAGGTCCAGTATTACCACCAGATTTGCCACCACCTGTAGTATCTCCAGAATTTCAAGCATTATGTGATGAATTTACTGCTACATTAGGTGGTGAAGGTGAAATTGAACCAGGGCCTGTATGTTTTGTTATGCGGAATGTGAATTTTGGAGCGACTATCTTTGGAAGACCTGCAAATTCACCTCTTGTGGGGCATCAACTTTTTTCGTTCGAATCCCTCGATCCATCCGAAGTTGCACTTTGTTTAGGTGAAACGGCAACGACTCAAGATCAGACTGATCAACTAATTTCACAACTTCTGAGATTTGGCTTTAAAGTATCGGCATTTCACAATCATTGGCTAGATGATAATCCTCATTTAATATATGTTCACTGGGAATCGATAGAAGATCCAATTGCATTTGCGAGAAAAACGAAAAATGCGATTGCGTTTTTGGGTTAGTTTTAATAAGGTAATTTAACTAAAAGAACTTGCTATTTTATAATAATTGGCAGAGTCGTAACCGCCTTTTGGCAGTAAATGTGCCAGTTGTTTTAGAATCAACGTGATATATTTGTATTGTGAGCGGCGGCAGAAAACATTGCTCATACAATTCCTTATAACTGAAAATGGATCGTCATAACCGATGGCGATGGTTGCAGAGTGAATGAATAGTTGAATTGCAATTTCACATTCAATTGCAATTCACGTTGTGTATACGGAGAAGGGCTTTTGCTCTTCTTCTAACTATTTAATAAAGTATGTAATGAAGATAGATTTAACAACATTAGGTAGCTGAAAGAAAAATGAAATTTCATGTACCTTATTTGAATTACAATATAATAAGTAATTACATAGTATCCAGGGAGGATGCTTTTTATTTTGGAGGAAAGTGAAGGTAATGGGAAACAAGAATATAGTATTAGTTAAGTTTACTGGCAAGGATGATACAGTTGAATATTATTATGAAGGGAAAGTTATGACTCAAGCTATTATCAAATATATGGACAAAATTAAAGCGATGTTTTTAATTTGATTAAAACAATATTAATGCTTGTAGGCGCAACCTTTATTTGGTTAGCGTCTTATTTGTTGTTAAGGAAAGATAGGTAGAAAAAATAGACTAGTAAACAAGCCGTATTTGAAATTTAAACATAGAATAGGATGAGTCTTATTAAAAAGAGGAGGGTCTGGTAGTTATGGGGTGTAATTGTAATTTTAGACATTTCCGAAATTGTAATAGATTTTGGGATGATTTAATGTTTTGTAGATGTAGACATAGAGACTGTGATGAATGTCGTTGTAAACGTGACCGTGATTGCGATTGTGATAAATGTCGACGTAAACGTAATCATGATCGTGACTGTGATTGTGATGAACGTAAAGAGTGGTAAATTTTTTAGGAAGAGTGCTTTGAAGAAAAGCACTCTTTTTGTATTTAGTATTTTATATTACCAGCCTCGAATGGCCTTAATGATAAAGCGATGTTGCTTCACATCAAAATATCCTTTTTGCAAGATAATCTCATGTATACGATATAACTCCTCATAATACCTTTCGACAGTGAAATCAGGAATTTGCCACGGAATTGCTTTTAAATAATAGACGATAGCGCCAATATCATAAAAGCGTTGGAAAGGGAATTCTTCTTTTGTTTCTAAGATAGTAAATCCGTTTTCCTGTAGTTCATTACATGCCGCTTCAAGCGACCAACTTGCAAATTCACTATTTAGTGGTGTGTCAAATTGGTCATTAAGTTCCGCGCAATCGAGACCGCCAACTTGTTGTGTAAGAAATGTTCCATTTGGAGAAAGGATTCTTTTTACTTCAGAAGCAGCATATGATTCATGTTGGTTTAGGATTAGATTAAACTGACCATCTTGAAATGGCAATGCAGTATCATCGTTCACCTCTACAACAGTAACCCCTAAAGGCTCTAATTTCTTTCGAGAAATTGGCACGTTTGGAGCGTAGCCCTCAGTAGCATAAATAGTTGACGGGAACGGTTGTAACATAGATAAAAACTCTCCGCCGCCAGTACCCATATCGAGCATTGATTCTGCATGTTGCATAAGCTGGAAAGCAGTACTGCCGTACGACCACGATAAAGGCTCACTCTTCATTCGACCCGCTTCTGAAATGAAAGAAAAATCCCAGCCGCTAAAATGTGTATTTGCACTTTCTAATAAAGTTAAAAATAATGGATCACGTTTCATAATTGTATCCTCCTATTTTGTAAGTAAATGATATGGTGAGAAAAGAAAAAAGGAGGACCTCTTATGAAAGGGGAACGGTTTTACGTTTCGTGTTCGAATAGATTCATATAAATTCGCTCCTTGTGAGAATAGTAATTTATATATTCGGGATAATCGAGTGGGAATCCTTTGAAATTATAGGAGAAGGTAGTTGTTTGATGAAAGATTGGATGGAGTGTACAGAAAAAGGGTGCACTCAAACTTTAGAAAAGGTATTTAGTAAACTTAAATTTCCGCCCAGCCCTTTTATGAGATATGTGATATTTCTCACTACTATTAAGTAACAATAAAGTCGTACTGTTTATAAAAGAAGTGACGTTTTTGTATCCCTTTGGATTTACTTATCTATGGGATAAGTAAAGAAGTAGACATATAAACTGAATATAAAAACGTTTTAATTCTTTGGAAACATTCCATAATTTAGTATTGTTATATATGGAATAATTTATTTGTACGAAAAGAGGAATAAGATGTTTATACAAAAGTATAAGGGTTTGATGCTAGGGATAGTTGGTGCTGTATTAGGAGTAATATCCTTTGTTTATTTTAAAGATTTAGATTATATATAAGACGGGCCTTAAGTTATTATCTGTAACATTAATCATTATAGGTCGGGTTATTGCCTGTGATTCGACCCGTTTCAATAAAAAAGAGAATAATAACGTATAAGATTATTATTATATAAATTTAGCTTGTTGAGCATGGGGAATACTAATCTTACAAAATTGTAAGATTAGAAGTCACATAGTTAGATAGAAGTCATTAACTTATGAAAAAAACTCATCTATAATCCAGATATAAATCATTTACTAAAGGAGTATTCTAATGAAAAAAATTATAAGTTATACGGTTGTTATTGCTATTTTTATAGGAATAGGATTAGGAGTAAAACGTTATGTGCAAGGTCCAGGACAACCAGTCGATGGGATTCTAGTTAGTGGTACTGCAACTGACGTAGAAAAAGTTAAACAAGAGTTTAAAGATGACACTAAACAATCAATAGACTATAAGGTAAAGTACGTCACAACAACAAAAAGGATTCCATTATCAGAAGAAGATAAGAAACAAAATGATACAAATGAAGAATTTGAAATCAACACTACAGAATATGCAGTTATTAATAGTTCTACCGCGGTAAAATTATTTAATAAGGGACTTCTAAGAGCTAGAAAAGATCCAAATTTAGCATCTATTATTTCTGAGAGGGTGAAAGATAAAAATAAAGTATCTAGTGATCAGAATCTATTATTTTCTTATGCGGCTAAGGATTCTATGGTTGATAATTTTGAAAATAACCAGTTGAATTTGAACGGTAAGATGGTATCTGCCCAGTATGTTAAACAGCAAATTTGGATTGGGTATGCCCCAATGAACCTTGTTATTCTAAACGACCAAGACTATAATACAATTTCTGAATCAGAGTCAATAATGAAATTGATTCAATTTCAAAAACGTAATTTTGATTATAAAAACAAACAAGAAGTAGACAAAGTTTTACAACAGATTGATAAGCTCTCTTCGAATAATCAGAATAAAATAAACTTTGTAGAGGTACAAGACTAAATTAAAATGAAAATAAGGTGATATAAATGGAAATCGTAAGAATAGAAAATGTAGTCAAAAGTTATGGTGAAGGAAATAGTAGGGTAGATGCTTTGAAGGGCATAAATCTTTCTATACAGCAAGGGGAATTTGTTTCAATCGTAGGAGCTTCTGGCTCAGGTAAAAGTACATTGTTGCATATTTTGGGAGGATTGGACCGTCCGAGTTCAGGACAAGTATTTATTGGAGGGAACAATATTTATAATTATTCAGATAATGAACTTTCGATATTTAGAAGAAGAAAAGTTGGTTTTATATTTCAGTTCTTTAATTTAATTCCTGTATTGAATGTGCAAGAGAATATAGCTTTGCCCACTTTACTAGATAATGAACCTGTAGATAATCCTTATATGGACGAAATTATTGAAATTCTGGGACTTCATGAAAGACGAAATCATTTACCATCTGAATTATCAGGAGGTCAGCAACAACGGGTTTCGATTGGGAGGGCACTTATAAATCGCCCACATTTAATCTTAGCTGATGAACCTACAGGAAATCTGGATACTCAAAACACAAAAGAAGTCATGGATTTATTAAGATTGACAGCAAAAAAATATAATCAAACTATTGTATTGATTACTCACGATTTAAAAATTGCATCAACTTCTGACCGTATTATTACAATTGAAGATGGCCAAATCATTTCCGATCAGTGGCTATCCACGAATAAGCCTAAGACGGGAGGAAACTAATCTTGATTGGTAATTATAAACAATTAAGCAGGAGATACTTAAAGGGAAATAAGAAACGAACAATTTTAACTTTGATAGGAATCGTACTCTCTGTATCGTTAATTTCTACAATCGGCCTATTTATGAACGGTACTCAGATTTCTCAAATCGAGAATACGAAAAAGAGGCAAGGGTATTCTTTTCATGCCGTTGTATTAAATTACGATGAATCGATATTGAAAAAAATTAAATATAACCCGCAAATTGAATCATTTGGTTTAATGTCACAGGGAGAAACAGTCCAAGTTGGAGAGGCTGCTGTAAAAATAAATTTTGCTGATGATAACGCCTTGGAATTTTTAAAATACAGTATTATTAAGGGCAGATTGCCATCTAATGATCAAGAAGTTGCTGTTGATCCCTGGGTATTACCTTATATAAAAGAAAATATTCAAATAGGTGATTCATTCGAATTAAATGAAAAAAAATACAAATTGGTTGGTTTTCTAAGTGATAGTACATATACACAGGAAAATAAGGTGGGACGGTTACTAACCTATAAGAGTAAGTTTAGCGCTGGTGAAGGAAAAATATTAGTTGGAATTAGCTCAAAAGCAAACTTTAATGAGGTTTTAGAGGGACTCAAGACCATTTCCGGAGAAAATAATATTAATATAAGTAATGAATTAATTCAATTAGAGAAACCAGGTTACAATAATTCGATTATGGCTACGCTAATTATTACAATCAGCATTGTTGTGATAGCGACAATTGTTGTGATTTACAACGCTTTTCAAATCAGTGTCGTAGAACGAACGAGGCAGTTTGGCTTGTTGAGAAGCATTGGTGCAACACGAAAGCAAATTAGACAAATCGTTCTGAGAGAAGCTACTTTTCTGGCTGTTATCGCTATACCAATTGGAATTATATGTAGCCTAATAGCACTTGCCTCTCTGCAGTTCACTTTTTCACTTTTAATGGAAAATAGTAAAGCGGTCTCGATATTTTATGTTGATTGGAATATTTTACTAGTAAGTTCGATTATTACCTTGCTTTCTGTAATAGCGTCAAGTTTGTACCCAGCTTATTTTGCAGGGAAAATCTCCCCTTTGTTGGCAATTAGTAGCAGGTTGTCAATTAAAAAGGAACAAATCAATAAACAAAAGAATTCCATGGTGAAAAAACCTTTATCTATTCCTTTGAGCATGGCTATGAAAAATGTTAAGCGAAATAAAAATCGCTATACCATTACAATCTTATCAATTATTATAAGTAGTGTGTTATTTATTACTTTCTCGTATTTAATGAGTGTTGCATTTGCATCTAAATCTGTTGATAAGTTATCTGTTAAATCGGATATTACAATTAAGATAGTGGATAATAATCCAGATCATTTAGCTGAAGGTGAACAAGTTTTGTATCAATTGAAATCACTTGAAAATATATCTAAAGTATACGAAAAAAAGGAGAATAGCTTTGAAACTAAATTAAAGGATGTAACTCAATCTTCCGCGACAGTAAAGGAAATAGAAAACACGATTGGAAAAAGCTATTCCATTACAATCGTAAATAATTATCAAGAAAATAAAACAAAAAAAGAAGAAAAACTTACTTTACAAGTGCTTGCATATGGTTTCATCACAGTCATTTCTTTAATTAGTAGCGTTAATATCCTCAATACTATAACTATAAGTATCATGACTAGACGAAAAGAATTGGCCGCTTTGAAATCCATTGGTATGTCACAAAAGGATTTGAAAAAAATGATTACCTATGAAGCTTTGATTTACGGTTTTTCTGGAAGTTTACAAGGAATCTTTTTTGGCTGTATATTGTCTTATATTATATATTTAGCTATATCTGATATGTTGAAAATGACATGGACGATTCCCTATGAGGCTTGTATCATTACGTTTGTTTCAGCTTTAATAATTAGTTATTTATCAGTCTTAAATCCATTGAAAAAAATTCAACAAGATAATATTATTGATAATATCAGAGAACAATAATATTATAAGCCTGGCTAGATTATAGCCAGGCTATTGTAATTGGAGTATAAGCTAGGGGAAAAAAAGGAGAGGGCATACTTGAATAAAAAAATATTACTAGTTGAAGATGATGAAGCTCTTGGCATAGCCATCGAATTTTCATTGAGAAATGAAGGTTATGAGGTGATTAGAGCGTCCAGTGTAAAAGAAGCTAAACACCAGTTTGTTCACAATACATTTGATTTGTCCATCCTTGATATCGGCCTACCAGATGGTAATGGTTATGACTTATGTTTGTATTTTAAAAAGAAAAACGAGAATTCGATTATTATTTTCTTAACTGCACTAGATGAAGAAGCAAATGTGGTAATGGGGCTGGATATAGGCGGTGATGATTATATAACCAAACCTTTTCGGGTTAGGGAACTTATCGCCAGAGTGAAAGTACAATTGCGTAAACAAGCGTCGCTAGAAACGCCATCTCAAATTTTAAGATCTGAGAATATAAGAATCGATACGAACCTAGTCAAGGTTTATAAAAATTGTGAAAGTATTACATTGACGAATTTAGAATACAAGCTGCTATTGAATTTCATGAAGAATTCTCACAAAGCATTAAAAAGAGATGAACTCCTACAACAAATAACAGAAGGAGAAAATGTTTTTTTTGATGAAAACACGTTATCTGTATACATAAAGCGTTTAAGAGCTAAAGTTGAAGACAATCCTCAAAAACCACAGTTTATCGTTACCGAAAGAGGATATGGTTATCGTTGGAGCAAGGACGTGATTGGGTGAGCAAGATAATGAAAAATACCGAGTTAAAAAGTTATATGACGATACTAGCCGTCCTTTTATCTATATTTGTGATTTACCAATTTATTATTCAACAATTATTTTATGATCATTTGAAAAGAGACTCTATTGCAACATGGGGGGAAATTACAGCTAGGTTGGTAGAGCAGAATCCAGAAAATGAAGCGGAAATTATGAAAGTCTTATCAAGTCATTCGTCTCACTCAAGTAAATATCAGGAAAAAGGGACAGAGATCCTAAAGCAATATGGATTATATGAAGACTTGGATTCAAAATTTTTTCCTCACTTAAATAATCTAATTATTAATCACAATCAATTTATGATGTGGGGATTGATTGCTTTTGGATTTTTACTTTTTGTTGCAAACTACATGCAACAAAAAATTATTTTCAATAAGATTAGCCAGCTTACTAGAGCTGCAAAAAAGATAATCGAGGGAGATTACTCGGTTGTCATCAATGAAAATAAAGAGGGGGATTTCGCGAAACTGGCGATTTCATTTCGTTCAATGAGGGATATCATTAGAAAAAATATGCATGATTTGCTTGAAGAGAAACGGTTTTTAGGAGAAATGTTGCAGGATATATCTCATCAGTTAAAAACGCCGCTTTCAACTATTTCTATCTATAATGAAATGTTGTTAAATGAGAAACTATCCCGAGAGCAACAAGCTCAATTACTACAAAATAATGATATTCAGATTTCTAGAATGAATGTCTTAATTCAGAATTTGTTAAAAGTAGCAAAAATTGATGCAAAAGCGATTTCGTTTGATAAAGAGCCAGGGAATTTAGTAGATACGACTGAGGAAGTACTAAATCGCTTGCAAAGCATGATAAGTGATAAAAATATTTTGATTGATTGGAATGCACCTAGAGAAATAGTCGTTATTCACGACAAATTATGGATGCAGGAAGCTTTGTTAAACCTGTTGAAGAATGCAATCGAACATTCTAAACCCGGTGGTAAAATAATGATTCAGGCCAAAAATTCTCCAACCTATACAGAACTAGTAATCCAAGACTTTGGAGAGGGAATTTCAGCTGAAGAATTACCTCATATTTTTGAACGATTCTATAAATCAAGTAGTTCTAAAAAGCACGGATCGACCGGAATTGGATTGGCACTTGTCAAAGCTATTATAGAGGCACATCACGCCTTAATTACAGTTGAAAGTGAAAAAAATGCTTATACAAAATTTACAATTATTTTTATGAAATTTTAATAACAGTTTGGTATATATTTTAATCTTTTTAATATAAAGGGGTTTTTTTATGTTTAATAGATTGAAGTGTTTTCTTTTATCTGAGAAAGAAATAGTTGATACTGTGAAAAAATACAAGGAGGAAAAAATACACGTTTCCATAATAAAAGATTTTTTAGGGGATTTAATCTTAATAAGAACTTTTACATTTTTAATGTTTGTTCCAGTATCAACTTTTATTTTTTCAGTTATAATTTATGGAGCTGTTTTCTTTTTATCAGGCATTAAGATTACTGTTTGGGGCATCACTATAATGTTATTAGTTCCAATAACATTACTTTTCTATATGAATATAACTAATACATCAATTATTATAACTGATTTAGTGAGAAAATTTTTATTAACCATAAAATATCTAAATCCATTTTACTCAATCATAAATAAACCTTGGCTCTTTATTTTTGAATTATTAATTGGTTTTTTATATGTATTTCTGCTATCTTTATTTTCTATTTGGATAGTATTACATTCATTAGAAATAGATTTTTCTGAATTTAGTTCGGAGGACAATCGAAGTTTTCAATTTTCAATTATTATTTTACATACAGCAATTTATTTGTTTATAAGAGTTCATGGCCAGTATTGTAAGACAACTAAGCAAAAAATTAAAAAGCTGAAAATGAAGTTTTATTTATGGTTTTGTTCTATGATTGCAAGTATTGTATATATATTTGAATCACTCTTTAATTATATGAATGGAATCCAAGCAATTTATTTTATTTTTGTTTTAATGATTGCTTTAGAAAGAACAGTGACACATTATAAGAAATTTATAGATTTTTTAGAATGTGAAAATTTGTATGAAAAATATTTTTAGAGAGAAAAGTCTTTTGAAATATAAAAAGTTATACCTACTAAATACTGGACGAGTAAAAAAACGCTATTCTTTTTCTAGAATCATAGGAAAAGATAGCGTTTTTGTTTAATATACTCAAAAACAAAAATCTTTTGGTAAAGTACCATTTTTAATAACTGTTCTTAACCCATGTTTTATAATCCAAGGATTAATAGGATGCTGTTTATCACGTAATTGCTGTAACCACTGAAAAACGAGTTCTTTATCTTCTTTCGTAATATCGTTAATATGATTGGCTACAGATTTTTGAACATATTTAGAAGGGTCATTCATTAATGGTTCAAGAAGTTGTAAATTGTACTTAAAATCACCTTTTAGAGCTTCTATTTTTTTAGCCCAAGGAAGCCTTGGTCTTGTACCTTCAGAAACTAATCTCCTAATGTGGCTGTTTTCGTCATGAATCCACTGTTGTAATATGTTTAGTGTATCTTCATGGTATGTTTCAAGAAAGGGCCGAATGGCATATTCAGCAGTATTCCTTTTCGTTATTTCATACATTGCATTAAACGAGATTTTAAAATCGTTAAGCCCATATTTTTCAACGTATTTTGCAACAGGCATGTACATATATCCATTTGTAAATGTGCCTACTTCTGTTGTATTTTCTGGTCCTAATGTTTTCAGTAATATATGTATTGCGGCATTAAAATCTTTTTGTAAAGCATTGTGTAATTCATCTGCAATTACTTCAATACGCTGTTTTAACTCTAAATTTTCAACTTTACAAGCTACAGAATCTACAAAGATGCTTTTAGAGAAACAAGGATCGTGTTTACAAATAGAATCAGCTATTTTTTCTGCTAATTCTTCATTAAATAAAAATTTTAACGGAACATATTTACCCATTTTTTCACCTCGGTGGTCAAATGAAAACAATTTTTATTTTTTAATCGACAATCCATAAACCAAAGTCTCACTCGGAGTCGTAACACTAAAACCTGTCGTCTTATAATCAAGTTTCACCGTATCACCAGTGTAGTCTTTCGTGAATGAATCCATTTGTACGATAAGCTCTGCATCTTCATATACAACATCATCTGCGTTATATGTATCCCAAATTAAATCGACATCAACGAAAATACTACAAGAGTTCGTCATTGTTCCTCTAATGCGAACGATTTTTTTATCTTCAAGTTCTAATCTATGTATAGCTGCTTTTGCTTCATCAGTAATGCGGATGTTCATTGTATCCCAACCTTTATTTATATTTCCTTTATTATTGCAAAAACAGGAGCAATAGGGAAGTAAAGAGGTTTGCAACAAAAAACGAGCAAACAAATTTGTTTGCTCGTTTCACTTTATTTTAGTTCACATTTATCAAGTGGAATCACTTTTGTTTTTTTCGTAAATTTATAACCTAACCATAGTACTAAGAAGAGTGGTAAACCGATGTAAGAAACGAGTACACCGTTCCAATCAATTGCTTCACCCATAAATGCGCCGTAGTTTTGTCCTAAAATTACGATGATACAAAGTGTAAATGCGAAGATTGGACCGAATGGGAACCATTTTGCTCTATATGGTAAGTCATTTAAATCTTTTCCTTGTGCGATATATGCTTTACGGAAACGGTAATGACTAATTGCAATTCCAACCCATGCGATAAAACCAGACATTCCGGATGCGTTTAATAACCAAATGTATACAACACCATCACCGAATAAAGAAGCAATGAAAGCAATACTACCAACAATTGACGTTACGATTAACGCGTTAACAGGTACACCGCGGCTATCTAATTTACCAAGAAACTTTGGTGCTTTTCCTTGGCGTGCTAAATCCCAAAGCATACGAGTTGATGCATACATACCAGAGTTACCAGCAGATAGTACAGCAGTTAAAATAACAGCGTTCATAACAGAAGCAGCAAAGGCAACGCCCGCTTTTTCAAAAATAAGTGTAAACGGACTTACTGTAACATCACTTGCAGCAAGGCTTTCAGTTGTATAAGGAATTAATAAACCGATAACGAGAATCGCAAGGATATAGAATAAAAGAATACGCCAAAAGATTGAACGAATTGCTTTTGGGATATTACGTTCTGGATCAGACGTTTCACCAGCAGCTACTCCTAATAGTTCAGTACCTTGGAATGAGAAACCAGCTGCCATAAACACACCGATAATTGCCATGATACCGCCGTTAAATGGTGCATCTGCAACAGTGAAGTTTTTAAATCCAACCGTTTCACCGCCCATAATTCCAAAAATCATCATGAAACCAACAATTAAAAAGATAATAATCGTAACTACTTTAATAAGTGCGAACCAATATTCAGATTCACCAAACCCTTTAACAGATAAATAGTTTAAAAGGAAAATAATAGCTAAACATAATCCGCTCCAAATAAGAGAAGGGGTATCTGGGAACCAAAATTTCATAATTAATGTTACGGCTGCAAGTTCAGCAGCAATCGTAATTGCCCAGTTATACCAATAGTTCCATCCAAGTGCAAAGCCAAGTGATGGATCAACAAATTTTGTTGCATACGTGCTAAAAGATCCAGTAACAGGCATGTAAGCTGCAAGTTCAGCTAAGCTTGTCATTAAAAAATAAACCATAATTCCAATTGCGGCGTATGCAATTAATGCGCCACCAGGTCCAGCTGTATGGATGACACCACCGCTGGCAAGAAATAGTCCGGTACCAATTGTACCACCGAGAGAAATCATCGTAAGGTGACGAGATTTTAATCCGCGTTTTAATTCACCTTGTCCTTGTGTAGTTTGCGTTTTAGAGGTAGATTGATTTGTTGCGCTATTCATGTTCAACACTCCTTTTCTTGTAGGTTAGGAAGGAGCGGGGGAGAAAAATACAAAAAACCGCCAAAGGAATTTGGCGGAACGTTTCACAAATAACCACCCCATCATACCCTTCCGTTAAGATAGCACCCCACGTTTACACGGTAATTTTGTAAACGTGACAGTTCTGTTCCTTTCGGAGACAGCCCCAGCTCATATTTCCAGAGAAGAAATATAAACTTCGGCAACTTTTCCTTTCAAACGGAGTCAGCTGACATTCTCTGTGTCTCGTCCGTTTTACTATTAAAAGTCGCAACCTCTACCTCATCGGATTGATGAGGATTTATATATTGCTAAGATTTTTAATATATGGCAATTGTAATGACTTTCTGAATATATTGCAAGATATTTTGTTAGGAAAAGTCAAAAAATATCGGTTATTGTATAGGAAACGCTTGCAAAACTCCACCCGAACCTACTATTATGTAGCAATAAGCAAAGAAAAAATTGTTATACAAATGTTTCGCAAAAAATATTGAAAAACCCTCTAAATTAAAAGAAAATTCAGAAAAATATAATTCGACATAACTATCAAAAGAGGATTATTCCTTAAATTCGTTTCAAAGAATAAGTATAAATTTAACGAATAGGATGAATATTCTTTTTATTTTTAGTAAAATTGAGGTATTGTTTAATTGAAAAGGGGAAATCAATATGAAATTAGAAACAGAAAGGCTCTATATAGTGCCGTGTACAGAAGAGAGAATTCAAATTGCTAACGAGCAAGGATACAATAGCGGTCCGCATATTGTAGGGCATGTAAAGAATGTAAAACAAGATGTGGCTTTATTACCATGGGGGGCGTGGTATGTTCTTCGGAAAGAAGATGATAGCGTTTTAGGTGATATTGGATTTAAAGGTGGACCAAACGAGAATCAAACAGTGGAAATTGGCTATGGATTTATTGAGAAATATTGGAATAAGGGCTATGCAACAGAAGCTGTAAGAGAACTAATCGATTGGGCTTTCAAAACAGGAGAGGTAGAAACAATAATTGCAGAGACACTTCTAGATAATTATAGTTCGATTCGTGTTTTAGAAAAGTTACATATGAAGAGAGTAAATGCTACAGAAACGATGATTAATTGGAAAATAGAAAAATAAAAAATACCGCTCTAAATTGGGCGGTATTTCTTATAGTTATGGTAGCATTTGCTTCTGATCATTTGGATACTCAGCGGTTGATGCGTTAGGACGATTGGAATGATTTCGAACAGCAATGAAAATAGAAATAATAACGACAAGACCAACTGCAACGTAAGAAAGTGAAATAATAGTTGGATCCACTTTAAATGTAGTAAGCAGTGTACGTATATTCGTAAAGATAATAAGACCGCCAACTAATACCCCAAGTAAATGTGCTGGAACGATACGAACTAACCATGCAGCAATTGGAGCTGCGACAATACCGCCAAGCATTAACGCAAATACCCAAACCCAGCTTACTTGTTCCCAGCCAAGTGAGATGAAGAAGCCAATTGTTGCAGCAAGTGAAACAGGAAATTCACTCGTATCTACAGATCCAATAACTTTTCTAGCTTCATTTCCTCTTGCTAGAAGAACAGGCGTCGTAATCGGCCCCCAACCACCGCCACCAGTTGAATCAACGAATCCAGCGAATAAACCAAGCGGCACAAGTTGTTTTGCAGACATACGCTTATTTGAAGTGACAATTTGTTTTTGAATGATGAATCGTAATAAAATATAAACCCCTAAAGTAAATAAAAATACGGAAATGTACGGTTTGATTACATCGCCAGGCAAATTACTTAAAAAACATGCCCCAACAAATGCGCCGATTGCCCCAGGTAATGTAAGTCTAGAAACGGTATATTTATCAACGTTTCCAAATTTGATATGAGATGCGCCAGAAGCTGCAGTTGTAACCACTTCAGCTAAATGAACGGACGCGGAAGCTACAGCCGGTGCAATACCAAACATTAATAATAGTGAAGTAGACGTTACCCCATACGCCATTCCAAGTGCTCCATCGATCAATTGAGCGAAAAATCCGATAATAGCAAAGACAATTAATTTCTGCATAAATAATCCCCCTGTAATAATAAATGAAAAAGACACTTTTCCCGTATGAGAAAAGTGCCTTTGGTTTTTCCAATCAGCAATAATTAAATTTGTTTCATTATAATACATATTAATCGTATAAATCAACTAGGTTTTAAAGTTTTTGAATTGAATGAAAGAAAAATAAAATATACAATAAAAGGATGGAGAGAAAGGGGAGAAAGACATGTTACGATTTGATCATCTCGTTCACACAGTTCATGGTACACCGGAGGAAGCGGCAAAACAAATGCAGGAACTTGGATTTCATACCGCACTAGGCGGAGAGCATACGAACTGGGGTACTTGGAATAGTTTAAGTTATTTTGACTTATCATATATAGAATTTTTAGCAGTTCAACATGAAGAAAAAGCGAAAGAAGCAGAAAATCCATTAGTACAAGAAACAGTGGTGAAACTACAAAATGGAGAAGGAATGCTACAAATCGCAATCCGAACAGATGCAATTGAGGAGCTAGTAGTTAACTTTAAGAAGCACGGCTTACATACGATAGGGCCATTTGAAGGGAAACGCATGAGAAAAGATGGCCGGCTTTTAGAATGGAAAATGTTATTTGTTAAGCAAGAAGAGAACGGACTGAAATTACCTTTCTTTATACAGTGGAATGAAACGGACGAAGAAAGAAGAAATGATTTACGTAACATTGGAACGATTACGGAACATAAAAACAAAGTACAACAAATTGAAACGATCCATTATGCAGTGAAAAACGTTCGAGAAACGGTGCGGAAATGGAAAGAAGTAATGGGACTATCTACAAGCTCAGTTGTGAAAAATGAAAAATGGAATGCTGAGTGTCAAAGTGTAGTGTTTGGAGATATTCATGTACAGTTTTGTGAACCGATTGAAGAAGGGCTAGTGCTAGAACATTTGAATAAGAATGGCGAAAATCCATTTGCAGTAGAGTTTACAGGTGGAAATAAACGAGAGCATGAAGTGCTAGGTAGTTTGTACATATATTAATAGAGGTGAATGTTGTGGAAGAAATGCTTAGAGAGATAGAGAGAAAACTAGAATGGCCTCGTATTGCAAAGTGTACAGCTATTTCAAAAGGTTTTTCACATGAAGAGAAGTATAAAATTGAATTAAAGAATCAAGAAACTTATTTTGTAAAAATATGTGATGCTGTTCATTTTGAACGTAAACAAGAAGAATATACGTATATGCAACAATTAGAGTCATTACATATTCCAACACCCAAGTTAATTCATTTCATAATACTTGAGAAATTAAATAAATGTGTTCAAGTATTTGAATGGACCCGAGGTATAAATGGTGAAGAAGGTTTAACGAAGCTAACGGTGGAAGAACAGTATAATGCAGGAAGAAAAGCAGGGGAAGTATTAAAGAGAATTCACTCAATTGAAAGAGAAAGTGCAAGTAATAAATGGGAAACATCTAGATGGAATAAATACGAAAGATACATAGAGGCACTAGCAGATTACGAGGTGAATTTTCTGGATTTGAAGCCAGTATTAACCTTTGTAGAAAATCATAAAGATTTATTGAAAAATCGTCCAATAAGATTTTTACATGATGACTTCCATCCAGCAAATAGTATGATTCATAATAAGGAGTTTATCGTTATTGATTTTGGTGGATATGATTTTGGCGATCCAATACACGATTTTTATAACGTAGCGATTTTTACTACAAGAATAAGTAAATCATTTGCGGTTGGACAAGTTCACGGTTATTGCGGAGGAGAACCTGATCTACATTTTTGGAAACTGTACTCATTATATGCAGCAATGATATTCCCGGCTGATATCGTATGGACAAACCGAAGCACACCATATTTATTAGATGATATGAAGGAAAGATTAAATGGAATTTTAGAAGATCATAATCATTTTTCATCTTATATTCCAAAATGGTATCAATCAAGTGAATTTAATAAATAAAGGAGTAATTTATATGGATAAAATAGCAGTAATTTCAGATATTCACGGTAATATTCAAGCATTAGAATCCGTGTTAAATGATATTAAATTAAGAGGAATCGAGCGCATTATTTGTCTTGGAGATTTAGTAGGAAAAGGACCTCATTCCAGTGAAGCAGTTGAAATCATTCGTAAAGAATGTGAAGTAGTCGTAATGGGAAACTGGGATGATTTTATTACAAAGCCGACTGAATTTGAAGCATTAAAATGGCATCAAAAACAATTATCAGAAGAACAAAACGACTATTTAAGAAGTTTACCATTTTCAATCGAATTTTTTATGAGCGGCAAACTCATTCGTATGTTCCACGCCTCACCGAGAAGTTTATATGAAAGAATTCAACCACACGCTTCAAGAGAAGAGCGTATTAGTATGTTCGAAAATAGTGATTTGACTGAAAATATAGAAGGGGAAAGAAAACCAGATGTCGTTTGTTACGGTGATGTTCACCAAGCGTTCGTTCAAAATTTCAGAGGGAAAACGTTATGTAATGCTGGTAGCGTAGGAAACCCACTTGAAATAACACAAGCTTCCTATTTAATATTTGAAGGGACATATAATGAAAAAGAAGCGGCGAGCTTTTCTATTCAACTTGTACGAGTACCGTATGATATTGAATTAGCTATCAGATTAGCAGAAGAACTCGAAATGCCAGAAATTGAAGAGTATAAGCAAGAGTTACGGACGGCCTTATATCGGGGGTTTAAGGGGAAGTAAGCTAATAATATATCAACAATTTTTCAAATATATCTATCATAACTTAAAATATATCAACGATTCGACAAAGGATATCAATTTACCGTCAAATAGTGACATGGATTGTTACTTATAATTATATTATGTAAACTAATTATGAAGGGAGATATCATGAACCGAAAACAACGAATCAAAGAAATTGCAGATCATATTGTAAAGCTAAATTTAACCTATCCAACAAGAGTTGGAGTAAGTGGTATTACAGCATCAGGAAAAACAACATTTGCAAACGAATTAGCGGAAGAAATAAAAAAACGAGGATTACCAGTAACACGCGCAAGCATTGATGATTTTCATAATCCAAGAGTGATTCGCTATGCAAAAGGAAAAGAATCTGCAAGAGGGTATTATGAAGATGCACACGATTATACAGCTTTCAAAGAAAGATTATTAATGCCTTTAGGACCTAACGGGACTTTACAGTATGAAACGATTTCTCATAACTTAATAACGGATATGTCTGTACATAATGAGCCGCTATTGGCCACGCAAAATATGATATTAATAGTAGATGGAACGTTTCTATTGAAAAAAGACGTTGCGTATTTATTTGATTACAAAATCTTTGTAGATACAAATTTTGAGATTGCGAGAAAACGTGGTGCGAAGCGGGAAACTGAAGCTTTTGGAAGTTATGAAGAAGCAGAGAAGATGTTTTTGAACAGATATCATGCGGCCTGTAAGATGTATATAGATGAGCATAATCCGAAAGAACTTGCAGATGTTTTATTTGAAAATAGTAAATTTGATGATCCAGTAGTTCTATTTAAAAGACATTAATACAGTTTATATAGGGGGAATGAACATTTGTTTAGATGGTTTCAAAAAAATAATAAAGTGAATGAAGAGAAGGATGGACAATATTTAGAAATCAAAAATGAACAGATAAATGAACAGTTAAAACAAAAAATAATGGAACTAGAGAGTATAAGTGAAGACATTTGCAGTAAGTATCAAAAAATATATGAAGAACGTTTTGCGCAAAATGGTAAATTAAATTTGAAGCTGTCAATTAAAAGAGATATAGACGGTGATGAATTAGAAGAACTAACATCTAAGAATTGTTTAGAGTATGAATATAGATCAGAAATTAATTTTGAATATGATGCTTCAAAATCATGGGAAGTCTGTACTATTTCGCTTTGGTATTATTACCAAGGATATCGAAAAAGTAGTAGCATAGGAACACTTTATAGCGGAACGATTAATGAATTAGAAGAAGAAGTTAAAGCAACATTGGAAGAACTGTTACATAGTGAAGATAATTAATGATTCCATTTTATATTGCGTTAAGAATGGGTTTAATTTTATGATACTAATAGGGAATAATTTAGGAAGAGAAATTTAAAGGGGATAAAAAAATGACAGAAGTACTAGAACTAAAAGAAGAACTACTACAAATTAAAAATAACAATTATGCTGTACCAGAAGACGTAGATGCATATCCATATGCGCAGTGGATGTTAGATTATATCGGATCACCTGATGCTGAACTGCGTGATGATTTGATATATAGTACGCTTCACAAATGGATTACAAATGATGTATTTAGACAAAAAGAATTACGAGGATTAATGCTGCAAGCAATTAGCCCTGATTATTTATTTTATAAAATTGGTGAAAAGGGAACAGACTCTGTTTTTAAACGTGCATTCTCCGTATTAATTCCACCACTTATTTTATCTGTTCATGAAAGAGAACCACTGTTATCTGAAGAACAACTGTACAGTGTGGCAGAACAAGTGCTGGAATATGTATATTTAGAAGAAGATGTAAGAGGCTACGTAGAAGAAAAAGGCTGGGCACACTCTACTGCACATGCAGCAGATGCGCTCGATGCGTTAGCACGTACAATTCAAAATCGTGAGTTTTCATATGCGATTCTTGCGGCTGTTCGTCAGAAGGTTCGATTGAGTGATTACGTATATGTACACTTTGAGGATGAGAGATTAGTAAAGCCAATTATGTCGTTACATAACCAAAAGCTTTTAACTGAAGAAGAGTGGAGCAATTGGCTACATAGTATAGCAACTGTTGAGGACATCCGACATCCGCAGCATGCTATTTTAGTACAAAATATTAGATTGTTCTTAAGAAGTTTATATTTCAGAGTTTTAGAGACAGAGGGTAGCACATCCTTTACAGATGATATATTGGAGACTTTGAAAGGGTTGCGTAGGTATTAAAAATACGTTTTTCTAAGAGAAAAGTACATAAAACCACTACCTCCCAACCATACTAATAAAATGTGTTGGAGGTGAGTTTTATGGACAAAAAAGACTTTGAAAAAGTATATAATGATTATTTACATCAAGGGGAAGAGCAAGCTCAATTTGAAATAGCTCAGGAAGTTACTTCAGGAGCAGAACAAATTGTTGCTGTTCGTAAAAATGATGATGGAGATTTAATAGCGTTTAAAACAAGTAGCGGGAGAGAGTTAGATTATATGACTGCTCTTAATGAAGCAAAATCAGGGAAGTTAGCTCATGTGGACGTATTTCATAAGTATGGCAGAGATATTATACGTAGTGAACCGGATGGAATAAAAGAAAATAACTTAGATAATTTACCTTCATTTTAAACGGGTAAACCTCAAGAAGAGAATGTACATTACGATATTCTCTTCTTTGTTTTGCGAAGTTTTCCTAGCAAATAGACGATTCATTTTTAAAGTGAGATCATACTTTTAAAGAGTGCTCTAAATTTCTCTTTATCTTCTGCTGTAAATGGTTTCGGTCCCTTTGTACGTTTACCACTTTTTCGAACCATTGCACTTAAATATCGTGTTTGTAACAATTGTTCAATGTTATCATTCGTATACTTATAGCCTTTATGGTGTAGAACGATACAGCCTTTTGCTAAAGCGAGCGAAGCAAGACCATAATCTTGTGTTACGATTAAATCTTCTTTTTTTGCTAACTGCATAATTCGGTAATCTGCAGCATCTGCTCCAGAATCAACATAAATTGTTTCGACACCTTTTGGCTGCTCTGCATTAGAATAATGTGAAAAACTAGTAACGAGGGTAACAGGAATTTCCACATTCGTAGCCTCAAAAATAATCACATCTTTTACAGGACAAGCATCTGCATCAACGTAAATCTTCATTTTATCACTCCTATAAATAGGTTCGAGTTGATAATAATGGTAGATTTAGGTTTTGTCAAACGAGAAAGCTTTATTTAAAGTTATTTTCACATACCAAAATAGCCTGGCGTAAACGAGAAATACCTTCCGCAATTTGATCAATATCCACTTTTCCATAAGATAAACGTATATAACCATCTTTCGCACCGAAAATACTACCTGGCATAAAAGCAATTTCTTGTTTTAAACTTTGCATAATGAGTTGTTTTTCGTTTATAGGTTCTTTTAATTTCCCCCAAATGTATATACCACCAGTAGGGTTTGAAAAAGAGATTTTATCATGAAGTTGCTCGTTTAGGGCACGAACGATAACGTCTCTTTTTTCTGCTAATTGTTTTCGTAACGGTACGATATGAGACTGAAATGGTACGGTTTCGAAAAATTGCTGCATAAGCCACTGCGGGAAAATACTCATTCCTAATTCCATTTGGTGCCGTGCGTCTGACAATCGCTCTACGACAGACTGTGGGGCGACAAGCCAACCGACTCGTAATCCTGGCGCAATCATTTTTGATAAAGAATGTACATAAATGACAGTTCCGTTTTCATCTATTGATTTCAAAGTAGGACAAGGTTGTTTCTTTTCTAGCGTCAGCAAACTAGAGGGATCATCTTCAACGATTGCAATTCGTAAATCTGCGCAAAGTGATAATAGTTTTTTTCTACGGTTTGGATGAAGCATCGTCCCCGTAGGATTTTGGAAGTTTGGATTTAAAAAGATCATTTTAATACGGTGTTTTCTATATAACTCCTGTACATCATTTGGATTAATACCATGTTCATCGACAGGTAACGGGAAAATACGAATACCTGCTGATTGGAATAACGGCAAGGAATAACAGTGTGAAGGACTTTCGAAAGCAACGGCATCACCTGGATTTAATAAACATTGCACGATAAGGTGAAGTGCTTGCTGTGCGCCAGATGTAATCATAATGGATTGTTCAGTCGCCTCAACTTTTAAATATTCCTTCATATATTTTACGACCGCTTGTCTTAGCGGGAGATAGCCTTGCGGATGATCGTAACTTAATGAATGCGTTAACGGTTGTTCACGTAAAATCGCTTGTAGTTGATCGTGGGGATAAAGATTACAACCGAGCTCTCCGTTTGCAAAATCAATAATATTTTCATTTTGTTGTACTTCTGCCCGAATATGGCGAAGTAGTGGTAAGTTTGGTAAAAAAGTACCACCTTCTACGAAATTTCTCCAGTTCGGCGTTAATGTTGGAGAAACACCCCACATATGTGTACTCACTCGTGTTCCTTTACCAGTCGTACTCTCTACAATTCCCATAGCACGTAGTTCATTATAAGCAGTCGTTACTGTACTTCTGTTTACATTTAACTGCGTAGCTAATTTCCGTTCTGAAGGGAGGAAGCTTCCTGGAGGAAGTTCTCCATATGTAATACGTTTTTCAATAAAGTCAACAACTTGCTGATAAATAGGGATTTTACTGTCACTATCTAGTTTCCATTCCATAAAAAACGCCTCCGTATCTCTTATATACATCAAGTATAGCAAATTGGCTGGGTAAAAAAACAGCCAATTGGACGGTGTTATATCCAGCCAATTTTACTATGCTAAATAGGGAAGGGGAGATTCGGATGAAACGATGGCAAATGGAATGGCTCCTAGTATCAGTTGCATTAGTATGGGGAGCAAATTATACAATAGGAAAGTATGGAGTGGCATTTATGTCATCCATTCAATTTAATAGTTTACGATTTTTAGTAGCATCACCGGTATTATTACTTATCACTTTTATGATGGAACGCTCATTACGTATTGAAAGAAAAGATTGGTTACGATTAGTAGCAGTCGGTATCGTTGGTACAACAATGTATCAAACGATGTTTATGCTATCTGTGAAATATACTTCAGCAACAAACGCCTCATTATTAATTGCAATGTCACCTATTTTTACAGGGATATTAGCAGTATTGCACAAACAAGAACGTTTTTCGATGAAAGTACAAATTGGTTCAATAGTGGCCTTTGTTGGTGCAGCATTCGTTTTATTAACAGGGCATACAGGAGGAGCTACTTACGAATATGCGTGGCTCGGAAACATAATTGGATTAGTCGCAGCGATTGCGTGGGGATGGTACCCAATATTAGCGCAACCTCTTATAACAAAATATTCCGCAATGAGAGTCACATCTTGGTCAACTTTAATTGGAATTGTACCTCTCGTTGTATATTGTTTATTCAACGTAAATACATTAACGTGGCCAGTAGACATGCCAAGCTGGGGGTCTCTAGCATATTCAATCGTCTTCGCGACAATCTTCGGACTTGCAATGTGGTATGTCGGTATTAGTAAAATAGGCTCAACGAAAGTAATGGTTTATATGTATCTTGTACCATTGTTCGCAGTTATCTTCGCGGCAGTAACTATCGGAGAGCAAATCAACATAATGCAACTCGTTGGCGGACTTATAATCTTTATCGGTTTATATGTTGTAAAAAAGGGTGGAATTCAAAAGCCAGCTCTCAATTTGAAAAAAGTAAGTTAACAATAAAAAGGATCTCTTTCATATAGAAGGAGATCCTTTTGGTTTTTGTAATAAAAGCGCTTGTTCAACAGCCCATTTTTGATGATCATGAATGAGAAGCTCTACAGCAAGTAAAGGAGACATCCACCGCAAAACATGATCTTCCTCACAGTTTTCAGTTTGTGTCTGCACCATGTTCGCAATATAAAAGAACCCATCGTTTAAATAATAAGTATCTTCTTTTTCCGCATAAAAATATCGCATTGCATTACCGATATATTGATTAATTTCAATTACCCATCCTAATTCCTCTAGTAGTTCACGATGTAAGCATTCATCTTTTGTTTCGGTACCTTCCATACCGCCACCAGGTAAAAAATAACGGTCTCCTTTTTGGATAATAGCAATGTTTGAAGAAGTTGAGTTAAAAATAATTGCATAACAACTAGGCCGTAATACATATTGCTCAGTAGGCTTTTTATAACCAAAAATAAGTTTAGATATCATAAAACACGTCACCTCTCTATAAAATACACAAAAGGAATAATAAGGTAAAAATAGAATTGTATAAGTATAATCTTACGAGATTGGAGTGATAACAAAATGATAAATCGAAAGTGTTCGCGCTGTAAAGAAATTACAGGTACATTGCACGGTGGTAAAAAAATTAAGGAAGAATTTCTATGTGAGGACTGTTTGCAAAAAGGAATTGCGAGTGGAGAAATCGAATTATCACAAGTGGAAGAAAAACAAACTTCGTATCTTTCTATAAAAATATTAAAAATAATGAGTGTGATTTATTTAATAGGATCTATTTTAATGGCTTTTTCAACTGGTCCATTTATACATAACCTGGGGTTTGATGAAATGTCCATTTCAGGATCAGAATTAGGTTTAATAAGTATTGTTATGCTAGGTTCTATATTTCAGTCAGTTCTCGTATTTTGCGGGATATGGGTATTCATCCTATTAGTAGAAACAGTCATTAAAATTTATGAAAAAATGAAGTGAGTGAGAGGGAGAAACATATGCGAGTAAGAAACATCCAAGGGGAAGATTATGTAAAGATTCATTCTGTTTTAAATGATTGGTGGGGCGGGAGAGACATGGCTGCCATGTTGCCAAAATTGTTCTTCATTCACTTTCAAGAAACGAGTTTTATTATTGAAGAAGAGGGAGAAACGTTAGGTTTCTTATGCGGTTTTTTTTCACAAACATATAAAGATGAAGCATACGTTCATTTTATCGGTGTGAATCCGAAGTATAGAAGAAGAGGAATTGCATCGACATTGTATTCTTATTTCTTTGATATCGCTCGTGCAAATAACCGTAAAGTTGTAAAAGCAATCACGTCATCAGTAAATAAAAAATCAATACAGTTTCATAGGGAGATTGGCTTTCAAATTGAGGCTGGGGATGATGAGATAGAGGGTGTATCGGTACATACAAATTATGATGGGAACGGCGGGAGTAGAGTGTTATTTTTGAAAAATGTGTAAAGAGAGGCTAACGTGTTGTTAGTCTTTTTGTGATGAGGAGATAAAAGTATGGAGAATAAACAAAGTAGAAATGAGTATGTAAGACGCATACATACAGTTCAAGATTATATAGAATCAAACATAGACAGTTTACTATCCATTGAAGAGCTAGCGGATATAGCAGGATTTTCAAAGTTTCATTTTCATCGAATTTTTAAAGGAATAGTAGACGAGCCGTTATCACGATATGTAAATCGATTGAAGTTAGAAAGGGCAACAAACCTTCTTACATATCGATTGGATATGACGATTACGGATATCGCTTACCATTTTGGTTTCACAGATTCAGCAGTTTTCTCCCGTACATTTAAAAATTATTACGGAGTAAGTCCGTCTCAATATCGAAATCACAATAGCAAGAATTGCAAAGACGTAAGGGGAATTCCTCAATACAATGAATGTAAGAAGGTTCGAGGAAATGTTGAAATTGTAACAGCGGACGATATAAACGTCGCATACATAAGACATATCGGTACATATGAAGAGTTAACGCTAGCTTTTCCAAACATGATAGAGAAATTATTTCATTACGCAGCAGAGGAAAACTATCATGTATTTGAGGATACGAAAGTATTAACCATTTACCACGATCATCATGAATTTACTGAGGACTATCATTTAAGAACAAGTCTATGTGTAACAATTTCAGATGAATCCACAGTAGAAACGAACGACGTTGGAATAATGGTAATACCTTCTGGAAAATATGCAGTAGGACATTTTGAAATATTCCAAGATGAATATAAAGGAGCATGGGATTTCTTATACGGTGAATGGCTGCCAAATAGCGGATATAAACCGAGAGACTCGTATCCTTTTGAAGTATATAGAAATGATCCAAAGCAGCATCCAAAGCATAAACATTTAGTTGATATATATGTACCTATCGAACCTTTTTAATTATTGGTTAAAGGGGAAGGAATAATGAAAACTGCTGAAAAGTTAGATCAGATTATAAAAGAAGAATATGAAAATATGAATGGTATGTTAGTAGTGCAGAAAGGTAATGTTATTTTTGAAAAATATTATAACGGTTACGGTCCAGATGATGCATTTCACATAGCGTCAGTCACAAAAACGATAATCTCTGCGCTAATTGGGATATGTATAGATAAGGGCTATATAAAAAGCGTTGATCAAAGAGTAATAGAATTTTTCCCGGAATATAACGTTAATTCATCTGAAGTAACAGTAAGCCATCTTCTAACGATGACAGCTCCACATCCATTCGTAGACTGGCAGGAACCGTTAGAAGAACTATGTACACAACAAGATTGGATACAATATACGTTAAATAGGATAGGAAGCGGCGGAGAAATTGGATCTTTTAAATATTCATCTGCAGGAGCTCATATACTATCAGCGTTCATAACGAACGCAACAAGAAAAAATGCGCGTGAATTTGCGAATGAATACTTATTTCAGCCACTGGGCATGAGAGAAATTCCAAACTATAATATGAAAGCATTTGGATTTGATGACTTATTCGGAAAAGATGTGAAAGGATGGGTTCACGATCCAAATGGTATTTCGACGGGCGGCTGGGGACTAACGTTAACGGTTAGAGATATGGCGAAGTTTGCACAGATTTATTTGAATGAAGGTATTCATAATGGAAAACAAATACTATCAAAATCATGGATAAAAGAATCGACAGAAATGAACCAAAATCAATATGGTTATTTATGGTGGTTACGAGAAGAAGAGGGTGTCTATTCGTATTGTGCAATGGGTGATGGTGGGAATATGATTTGTTGTATTCCGGAGAAGGATTTGGTTATAGTAATTGCTTCTGAAATTATGCCGAATGCACGGGATAGATGGGAATTGATTGTGAAATATATTCTTCCTTGTATACAGTCAAATCAATAATGATAGCAAAAAGATGGTGTGAATTGGAGTTTCATACCATCTTTTTGTTTTATGACGGAAAGTTCAGGGGAATGTAAGAATTGTGTTAATAAATGTAAATATTAAGTTTTATCGATATATGATTATTTTTTTATGTATAATGAGGACAAGGCCTAAAAATACTTAAATATTTAAGTGAATATTTTAAAAAGGGAGATTAAGGATATATGAAAAGCTTACTTCAAAAAACTTTAGCTGTTACAGGATTAACTGCTTCTTTATTAGGTATGGTTTCTTCCGTTTCATTTGCTTCGATTAGTTGGGATAATAATGCAACGTGGACAGGAAGCGGAGCAAAAGCTAAGGCAACTGCCTATACTGCGAAAAAGAACGAACCTCATTTTTACAAGATGACTGTAAGAGCTAGCTTTGATGATGGGACTTCTAAAGAGTTAGCATTGTATGATGCTAAAATTTCAGATCGTATAAACGTTAGCGTTGCATCCAAAGGACCGGTGACCAGAGGTTATTCGGGTCATGAATGGATAATGGTAGGGGATAGTGCGTACACTTCTAAGGAAATGGTAATTAAATAAAAATCAACAAAACCGTGAAAAAGGATATATACTTTTTTCACGGTTTTTAAAATGAGGAGGATATATGAATCTAGTAATAAAAGAAATAGTGGTGAACAAAGCGATATTCATTATGTTATTTATTACGTTTGTATTGACAATATGGCCGATACTTATCGCAATGTCGACGAAAGATTATTATGATGAAAGATTTTATGATAGTAAAAATGGTTATTTTAATTATTACTATTCCGTTCAACTTACTAATATGGGGGAATTCAATTTCAAACAATTTCAGACGTTAGTAGAATCTGATTTTAAAAACGCTAGCGTTATTACAAATGATATTCGTACTACTATTCCAGGTATCGGCCGAGTAACAATGAATGGTCTCCTTAATAAAAATTGGTCTCCACCATTGCTAAAAGGTTCTCAGATAGAACAACATGAGGAAAATAGTGTAATAGTCGGGAAGAAAATTTATAAAAATACGGAAACAATAAAACTATTTAATAAGGAATATACAGTTAAAGGCGTAGCTGGAGTAAGTACCGAATATGAGTATAATATGAAAATTTATGTCTCTCTAAATGACATGCCAGATGAAGTGAAACAAGTGATACAAAATGAAAAGACATTCCAAATGATCGTTCGTTCTAACGAAAACCCTAAAGAAGAGATAGAAACTTTCATACAGCATTTAAAGCAGAACAATACAGATATAAATGCCAAAGTGATTAGTGAAAAAGAGAACTATGAGAAGGAAAAAAACTCTAGTGAAGCCGTAGAAGAGTTACTCAGTTTTCCAAATAGGCTTTTATGTATAGCTTTAATTACCAGTATAATAGTCAGTTATTATTGGATTTATACGAAGAAAAAGAGTTTGTCGTTAAGGAAAGCTTTGGGAGCAAGTAATGTAAATCTTTTTATTTTTATATTTAGTCAATTGTTTTTATGTGCAATCGCTGCATCAGTCTGTGCAATATGCATTCAATGGATTTTTAAAACTTTGAGTGGAAATATTTTAGAGTTTACAAGTTATAGCATTAGTTTACAATCTACTCATATTGTAATGTGTGTATTTCTTTCACTTACTATAGCTTTTATCCTCTCTGTAATACCATTTGTATATGTGATTAAAAGTGAACCTGCTAAAGCATTAAAGGAGTAAACATGATGAGAATAAAAAGTGCGTTCCTAGCATTAAAAAAGAGATTTCTATTTTCGGTACTTCTTCTAATACAGATTACATTTGGATTAGCAACTATAACGAGTTCAATTAATGTATTTTATAATTTACACCATCTGAATGATAAATCCAGCTCGGTATTAAATGCGGATAAAACATATTTAGTTACTTTTGAAATGACGACAGATAAGTTACAAAGCAATAAATTTAATAAAGAGCAAATTCAAGAAGTTTATAAAACGATTCAACAAAATAAAGATGTGATTTCGTATGGTACATACGAGGCGAGAGTTATTGAAATAGAGTCAAGTAATAGACTATTTCAAAATAGTATGATTACTGATTTGAAACATAAAACGTTTCGCGATGACAGACCTACTATTACAACAATTTTTGTAGATGAAAATTACTATAAAATGTTACAGTTACCTTTAAAATCTGAAGAAGGTTTCTTGCATGAAGATTTTCAAAAAAATAGTGAAGAGAAAACAAAGGTTTTAATGGGTTCATACTTTAAGAAATATTTTCAAGTTGGAGATACAATTAATAATCAATATACAATTACAGGCTTTTTGCCGGAGAATAAATTTATCGTAAATAATAATACGACGAACGCATATTCGAAGTTGGATTACGTAATGATAATACCTATGTCATCTAATAGAGTTGAAAAATATGAAGCAATGTTTTTAAGACTACATCAAAGTACAGTTTTATATTTACGAAAAGATGCAGATGTAAAGAAACTAGAAGAATCAATTCAACTTAAAGGAAACGGCGGTACGTTTTATTTAAAAAATTTGGGTGATGAAATAAATGAAGATGTTACTTTTAACAGCTATTCTGAAATACCTCAACTGATAGTCGGAATCTTATTTATTTTATTCTCAATCGTCGGAATTGTAGTAACGACTATTATTTCTATCTTGATGAGAAAGCGGGAATTTGGTATAAAAATAGCTTTTGGCGAAAGTAAATTTGGAATGTTTATTCAAATTGTTCTAGAGAACATTATTGTAGCAATAGTTGGCTTAGGGATGTCACTAGTTTACTTTTCATGGAGGTATAGGGTTCTATTACAAATGTCGAAGGATTTAAAGGAAGCAACGGTATTAGACTTTAAATTGGATATGCCTATATTGTTTTTAGTATTTCTTTTCTTATTATTGATTATCATTGTCTCGAATGTAATTGTCTTCTTGTTTATTAAAAAGCTTGAACCGAAAACATTAATAGGTGGGATGGAATAATGGGATTAATTGAACTAAAAGATATTAAGAAGGTGTATAGTAATAAGAATCACAATACGTTCGCGTTAAACGGTATAAATTTAACGATAAATAAGGGCGAAATTATAGCGGTAATGGGGCGATCAGGCTCAGGGAAGAGTACATTACTAAATGTTATAGGGTTAATTGATATGCCAAATGAGGGTGAGTATATGTTAAATGGAAAATCATTAACTGAAATTAGAGCAAATAAAGTTCATAAAACAAGAAATGAAATGATCGGATTTATTTTTCAATACTTTGCATTGTTAAAAGAACATACTGTACTGGATAATGTAGCGCTACCACTCACATATAGAAAGCTAAAGCAACGGGAAAGAAAAAATAAGGCGAAGTTCTATTTAGAAAAAGTAGGTTTAAAAGAACATATGCATAAAACACCGGACGAGCTATCAGGTGGACAACAGCAGCGCGTCGCAATTGCTAGAGCGTTAGTAGGTGAACCAGAATTAATATTGGCTGATGAACCGACCGGAAATTTAGATAGAAAAACAGGAGAAGAAATTATGAATTTGCTATTACAACTGAATGAAGAAGGCCGAACGATTATTATTGTAACGCATGATATTGAAGTAGCGAATAAGTGTAATAGAATTATTGAGTTAGTTGATGGGGAAGTTGTGCGGAGTTAGTAATTCAATAATTATATCTAATTTAAGAATCCGTATTGATTAATTTTTCAAAATGGATTCTTTTTATTTGTAGGATTAAAGTAAAATAACAAATCCTCCCGTAACTTTTTATAACAGAAATTCGTTTAACAAAAGAAAGGATTTTTAATGATGAATGGGGGAGAACCATGAAAATTTTAATACTAGGTGGTACACGATTTTTGGGAAGAGCTGTTGTAGAAGAGGCTTTGAACAGAGGGCATGAAGTTACATTATTGAACCGCGGAACAAACAAAGAAATTTTTCCTGAAGTGGAGCAGCTTATCGGTGACAGAAATGGTGATGTATCAAGTTTAGAAAATCGAAAATGGGACGCGGTAGTCGACACGTGTGGATTTTCTCCGCATCACATTAGAAATGTCGGAGAAGTCTTACAAAATAATATAAAGCATTATATATTCATCTCAAGTCTCTCCGTATATAAAGATTGGATTCCGCATGATATTAAAGAAGATTATATATTACAACCCGAACTTACGGGTGATCAAATAAAGGCTGTAGAGAATGGTGAAGTTTCACCTTATGAGTATTATGGTGCACTGAAAGAATTATGTGAAAAAGAAGCAGAGAAGTATTGGCCGGGGCGTGTATTACACGTAAGAGCAGGACTTCTTTCAGGAATGTTCGATTATACAGATCGACTTCCATACTGGATCGGGCGTGTAGCAAAGGGTGGGAAAGTATTAGTACCAGGAAGAAAAATTCGTCCCGTGCAATTAGTTGATATAAAAGATGTCGCGAGATGGGGGCTAAATATGGCAGAACATAATAAAGCAGGAACATTTAATATAACAGGTCCGAATGATGAATTGACGATGGAAGAGCTATTAAATACGTGTAAAAAGGTTACGAATAGCGATGCTGAATTTGTTTGGGTAGACGAATCATTTATGAGTGAACATAATGTGCAGCCTTGGACAGAAATGCCTTTGTGGATTCCAGAAACTTTCCCATTAGATGGTGAGACGAAGCCGTGGAGAGGCGGGTTTTCTATTTGTATCGAAAGTGCGGTTAATGAAGGGCTTACTTTTAGAAGAATAGAAGAGACAGTTACAGATGTGTATGAGTGGATGGAGAGTACGGAAGAATGGGAATTAAAAGCAGGTATTTCAGGGGAAAGAGAAAAGGTGTTATTGGATAAGTGGTATGAAAGAAAGAGAGTTTAAATAAGAATCTTGTGAAAAAAGGACTCTGTTTATTGAATAAACAGAGTCCTAATATAAATCTACCACTCAATTGGTTCTTCTCCGTACATCTCCCATAGCTTAGGAAACATCTTTTTTAAACCTTCCTCATCGTCTTCATCCCAATCTAACTCGATATCAACTTCCTCAAACTCTTCATTTGTTAAGACGTGGTATAGTGTAAAGTATGTATCATCTTCATCCCCAGTCTTCTCCATGTAAACTTCTTGCCCGAAATATAGAGTAAGTTCTTCAATCTCTGGGACGTCATACTCACTCAAGTTTTCTAATGCAGGAATTAATCGTTCTGGATTTTCAATACAAGCTTCGTATGTCTCTTTTCCTTGATATAATAACCATCCGCGGAAGTAATCGAAAGTATCATCTGAACAGCCACCCATAATAATATAGGCTGCTGCCCATAAACGGGAGGTATAGGAGTCTTTCAAAAGGCGATGCATATGCGTATCAAAAGCTACAATTTCATGTACTGTACGTTTAGCAAGGTGGGAAGTAAGCCATTCTATTTGTTCTTCTTGGTCCTCACCTTTCGTTTTTGCACGATGAAGTAGTTCCCAAAATTCTTCTTCGGTTATCGTCTTTTCTTTTATGTAATCTTCCCCTTGAATAGGGTCTATATATCCTTTTTTACGTTTGGAAGCAACTAGTTTATTAGCTTCTTTCATACATTCTTCTTCTGTTTCAAACTCTTTCGCTTTCACGCTGCCAGCTGTGCCGATTTTTCCGTAAAACACAACATAGTCTTTTTCTTTCACAACGATTTTCCAAAACTTATTTGATTTCTCAGTTTGCTGGATTAATAACGTTTCCATCCGTACCCCCATAATGTTTTCTAGTGTGCAATGTGATTGTAACATATGTATATACACTTGTAATGATGAAAAATAAGAGTTCGGAAAATTCGAAAACGATTGAATGAAGTGAATAAATTTAGTAACCTTATTTGTACAGTAATTACATAATTGTTTTGTAATAATTCGATATTTATATAAGGGGGCGTTACGGATGGATCTTACGTTTAAAGTTGAGGAAACATGTTTTAATTACCGCGTTGGAGCAATTTGTAAACAGAATAATAAAATACTTATTCTTCAAAACAAAGGGGAAGATTATTGGTATGTACCAGGCGGAAGAGTGAAAATGCTAGAAAATAGTGAAGCTGCGTTAAAACGAGAACTTGCAGAAGAACTAGCTGTTCCTATGAAAGAGAAGAGATTAATATGGACAGTAGAAAATTTCTTTACACTTTCTGAGCGAAAGTTTCATGAGATTAGTTTTTATTATGAAGTAGAGCTACATGAATTACCTGCGAATGGAGCGGATCAATATATTTTGGAAGAAGAGGGTAGAACGTATTTGTTTAAGTGGGTGCCGGTAGAAGAGTTAGATGCATATAGCTTACAGCCTGCATTTATAAAAGAGAAAGTAAAGGATATAGCAGTTCATACAGAACATATCGTTTTACAAAATTAAATGTATTCGGAGGGGAAAAGGGTGAAGGGGACTAAAAAAGAAATACATATAGATGATAAAGTAATTCGTTACACACATATCGAAAAAGGTTCTAGTAGGATTTGCTTTATGTTCTCAGGTTCAGGATACAATTACGATAAACCGTTATTTTATTATGCAACGATGTTAATGCTTGAACATAAAATAGATGTTATACATATTCATTATTCCTTTGATGGACAATTAATGAATAAATCGATGGAAGAAGTAACGAAAGTAATGATGGATGATATTAATCCTGTAATGAAGGAAGTATTAAAAGCTGAGCAATACAACGAGACTTTGTTTTTAGGGAAATCACTCGGAACAATTCCGATTGCAAATGATTTAATGAAGAGAGAAGAATTCGCGCAGTCAAAAATGATGCTACTTACACCTTTACTGACGTTTGATACAATTTTTGATTCTATCTTACATAGTCGACACGAAGGGCTTTTAGTTATTGGGGATAAAGATCACCAATACAATGCAGATCAAATTGATCAGTTATATAAAACAACTTTAACGATTGATGTTGTTAAAAACGCAAATCATTCTGTAAATGTTGGGGAATATGAAACAAAGAATTCAATTGAAGCGATAGCAAATATAATAGAAAAGCTTAAAGAAGTTGTTAGGAAAAAATAACTTATCAATACATGCAAAAAGAGGTGCGAATTGCACCTCTTTTACTTTTAATAAGCCTTCAACACATGAAGCAAATAATCTTTTCGGTTCAGCGGATTATAATCAACACGTTTTCGAGTAGGGAAGGGAGCCATAAGCTTTGTGAAACCAGCTGGCTTCGTTGTAAATATGCCTTCTCCTTCTGTAAATGAATGTAGTATTCGTTTGAAACTCTCTGTTTTCGCAACAGGTAATGATCCTGTTAACTGATAAGAATTGTAATGGAATATAGGCTCTGCAAAAGTTGCTGGAACGGCAGCGAGTTTATACATTGCAGTACTAATTGCGTGCTCCGGTACAGTTAATTCAAACTCATTTACTGGTTCATATACATATGTTTCAGCTTGCTTTAAAGCATCCATTAATACGATCGGTGTCAAATTTCTAAAGTCACTTGCTGTTGTAACAGGACTAGCATAACCAGTATGTGTTAACGTGACGATAATATCTGTAACTTCCCATCCATATAATCCTTGTTTTAACGTTTGAAATACCGTATCTTCAATCGCTTTATGGAATGCTAAAGGTAGTGATCCGAGTTCAACCCCTAAGTGATATGTTACGCCAGAGTTAAGTTCACCACGTTCAACTTTGAATCCGACTGTTGCGTAAAATGGATTCTCTTTTTCACCCATTACTTCAACAGAATTGCCTAAGCCAATTGGTTTCTCGATACATACAACTCGCGTATTTGAAAAAGTAACTTGCAAATTATATTTCTCATAAAGTGTTGTTTCAATTACTTCTTTTTGTACCTCACCGAAAAGGCGAATGTATAGTTCATTATGAACATCATCTTTCCACACTTTAATAAGTGGATCTTCTTCACATAGCTCCATAAGTGCAGCGTATAAATCATGAATTCTTTCTTTTGATACTGCATCAATGGAAGCTTCCATTTGTGGTTCGGCAAAGTGAATATCTTTTATATAATCCGTACGTTCACCAATAATATCACCAATTTTTATATCATTCAGTCCCCACACTTTGCAAAATTCTCCGCTAGGAACGATAGTAGATTGAACAGCATTTCCGCTATGAAACATACACATTTTTTTAATCTTTTCTTTATGTGGTAGAGACTCATCGCGCTGTATATCAACATATTTTCTAACATGTAAGCTACCTGAAAAAACTCTTATATAAGCAACCTTTTCTCCAGAAGGTTCACGTTCAATTTTAAAAACAACACCGGATAATGGTTCCTCTTGTGCCGATGTAAGAGCTGGCATTAGGGCCGGAAGTTTGTCAAGTAGTTCTGTTACTCCTATACCTGTCATTGCTGAACCGAAAAAGATTGGATACACACTTGCTTGCTGTATTTGCTGTTCTAGTTTTTCTCTTAATAGTGCGTCCGGTATTATTTCGTTATTTACATATGACTCAAGTAATGATTCATTAAATGGTGCTAACAGTTCCATACAATCGTCATATGATTTATATTCAATGATCCGGGCTTCTTTCGCTCCTTCGTTTAGAACAGAGTAGAAGGGGAATGCTTCATTTGAAAGAACCTCTTTTATTTGTTTCATAACTTTTTCAGTGTTTGCTCCACTACGATCAATTTTATTAACGAATAAAATTGTCGGTATGTTTAGTTTCTGTAATGTTCGCATTAAAATTTTTGTTTGTGCTTGCACACCTTCAACGGCAGAGATAACTAAAATCGCACCGTCTAGAACGCGGAATGATCGCTCCACTTCAGCGATAAAATCAGCGTGTCCAGGTGTATCAATGACATTTATTTTTACATCATCAATAAAGAAAGAAACGACAGATGCTTTAATCGTAATTCCGCGTTGTCTTTCTAATTCCATTGAGTCAGTTTGTGTATTACCACTATCTACTCGGCCAATTTCTTTAATCACATTCGTTTCATAAAGAATACGCTCAGTCAAACTCGTCTTGCCAGCGTCTACGTGCGCGACAATCCCTATATTTATTGTTGTCATATATCAATATCCTCATTTCATTTTCCATTTTCATTTCCTCATTTCTATTTGTGTATTGCCGCATTATCAATCACTCTCCAGTTCTTTAAATTAGTATTATTATAGTGCAATTAACATTATTTGTAACGCTACAAAGCGCCTTAATCTGGAAAAAATAAAATGAAAACAAAATGCTTGCATTCTAAATCGATATAGATTATATTAATTGACATATCAACTATTGATACATCAAATGTTTTCGTTTTGATTGTAAAGGAGGGGTAATTTGACAAGTTCATGCTCAAAAGAAGCGATTATTTTATATAAATTACACTTTCTAAATAAAGAAGTAAGTTCGAAATTTGAAGGGTGTACGGGTATGAGCCAGTCTCGATTAGAGCTTATACTTCAGTTATATGAAGTAGGTGAAATTAGTCAAAAAGCACTTCAGCAAGAAGTGAATATTGATAATGCTGCGATAACGAGGCATTTAAAGCAGCTTGAGGCCAATGAGATGATTGTAAGACGTAAAAATCCAGATGATAACAGAATTACGTTAGTTTCTCTTACTGAAGAGGGACGAAATAAAATTCAAGCGTTTCAAGAGGAAAAAGAACGTTTTGCAGCATCTGCATTTAAAGGATTAAGTGAAGAAGAACGCGACAATCTTTTAAATATGTTAAACCACATTCAAGAAAATATAAAAGAATTATAAAAAAGGGAGAATACAACTATGACTAACTCAGTAAAAACAAATGATTTTAACGAAATTTTAACAGGACGTCGTTCAATTCGTAAGTACGACCCTTCAGTGAAAATTAGCAAAGAAGAAATGACAGAAATTCTTACAGAAGCAACACTTGCACCATCTTCAGTAAACATGCAACCATGGAGATTCCTTGTGATTGAAAGTGACGAAGCAAAAGCAACACTTGCACCACTTGCGAAATTCAATCAATCTCAAGTAGAAACATCTTCAGCAATGATCGCTGTATTCGGTGACTTAAACAACTTTGATAACGCAGAAGAAATTTATGGTACAGCAGTAGAGCGCGGACTTATGCCAGCTGAAGTAAAAGAAGATCAAATGAAAAAACTTTCAGCTTATTTCTCAATGGTTACACCAGAAGTAATGAAAGACACAGTACTAATTGACGGTGGTCTTGTAGCAATGCAATTTATGTTAGCAGCTCGTGCTCACGGCTATGACACTTGTCCAATTGGTGGTTTTGAGAAAGATCAAATCGCAGAAGCTTTCGGACTAGATAAAGACCGTCACGTACCAGTTATGTTAATTTCAATCGGAAAAGCTGCTGACAGTGGTTACCAATCAGTACGTCTTCCAATTGAAAAAGTTGCAGAGTGGAAGTAATTTTAAAGAAATAAGTGGAATATGAAAGGGGAAACACCATGATTATTATTCACGCAATATTTCAAGTAGATCCAGCAAAACAACAAGCATTTTTAGAAGAAATTCAGCCACTCATTCACGGTTCAAGAGAAGAAAGTGGAAATGTATCTTATGACTTATATAAAGATACAGAAAAAGAAAGTGTTTATACGATGGTAGAAGTATGGAAAGATGAAGCAGCAGTTGCGAGCCATAATACGAGTGAACACTTCACATCTTTCGTTAGTAAAGCAGCACAATTTTTAACTGCTCCGCTTAATATAAAAGCTTATAATGGAGAGTTAGTAAAATAAGAAGGTAGAAAAAGATGACTTTAGCTTATAGTGCTAAGGTTATCTTTTTTATTTTTACAGGAATATATTTACTTTTATCAGTATGTGTTATAATTTGGAAAATAATAATTCTTAATTTTCTGAATAAGTGAAGACGGGGGATAAATATATGAACATTTTAAAGAAAATCACTAATAATATTTCGAAAGTTATTATAGGAAAAGATGAATCCATAGAACTTGCAGCCATTGCTCTAATAGCAAAAGGACATATTTTATTAGAAGATGTACCGGGGACAGGAAAAACAACACTAGCGAAAAGTTTGGCTAAAAGCGTGGACGCAAAATTTCAAAGAATACAATTTACAGCGGATACTTTGCCCGGAGATGTTATTGGTCTTGAATATTTTAATGTGAAGGAATCGGATTTTAAAACGAGGTTAGGTCCTATTTTTGCAAATATAGTATTAGTGGATGAAATTAATCGGGCTGTACCGAGAACACAATCTTCGTTACTCGAAGTTATGGAAGAGCGTACTGTTACAATTGCGAAACAGACGCATTCATTACCAGAACCTTTTTTAGTAATTGCAACGCAAAATCCTCTTGAATCTGCTGGTACATTTCCTTTACCTGATGCTCAATTAGACCGATTTTTACTTACGATTCGCCAAGGTTATCCTACGAGAGAAGCTGAAAAGGAAATGATGAATCGGTTTCAAACGAATGATCCGTTAGAAACATTACACTCTATTATTTCAAGTGAAGAAATTATTATGATGCAAAAACGTGCAAGAGAAGTGTTAGTAGGAAATGATGTGCAAGATTATCTTCTTGAAATTATTGAGGCAACGCGTAAGCATGAGCTAATTGAAATTGGTGTAAGTCCGCGGGGGACGTTGGCATTTATGAGAGCGATTCAAGCACGGGCTATATTAAATGAAAGAGATTACTGTACGCCAGATGATATAAAGATACTTGCTACATCTATATGCGCTCATCGTTTAACGTTGACAATTGAAGGGGAGATGAAAACAACAAAAGAACAAATCATGAAAGAAATTCTTCATACGATTAATGTGCCGGTGGAGAATGTACGATGAATCAACAACTTGTGTATACACCTTTAGCGGAGCCTTTCGTAATAGGAGTTATGTCAGTTGTAGCCGTTATTTTAAGTGTATTTTCAAGTAATCTACTCATATTATCTCTCGTATTTTTATATGTAATTTTAATAGGTGCTATGCATGTTTATATACGTAAAGTATCTCGTGTTAACTGGGAATACGATCAAGGAAATTCGAATGTTTTTATCGGTGAAACGAACAGGTGCAAAATAAAAATTTCAAACAAATCAATTTTCCCTATTTTTAATGTTGTATTCCGATTTAAATGTGAAAATAAGATAACTTGGAATCATGATGAAATAAATAAAAATAATAGTACAGGTTCAAATTATTATATGAATTTTAATTTAAAAGGAAGAGAGTCAGTTTCATTTGATTTACAAGCTGTGGCATTAAAAAGAGGCATTGCGAAATGGGAAGAGGTTGAAATTGTTATTACTGATCTCTTTGGATTTATAACGAACCATATCACATATAAACAAGTTGATACGCCCTCCTATTTAGTCTTACCAGCTGTTCCGAAAATACAAGTTCCTGAATTACAAGAATGGTCACGAGGATTTCGAAAAGCGATGTCATCACCCTTATATGATGAAACGAAAGTAATGGGAGTAAAGTCTTATAAAAATGAAGATTTTCGTTCTATCCACTGGAGTGCAACAGCGAAAACAGGGACGATAACTGCGAAAAAGTACGAGCGAACGCAATCAGATAAATACGCGATTTACCTCAACTTGCAAAATAAAAGCGGTATTTCTTTGCGAAATGATACAGAGGAACTAATTGAATTAACAGCAGGTATATGCAAACAACTTCTTATGCAAAACTGTTCGTTTGAAGTATGGATCAATAGTGTAAAAGATAACGGTTTGCTACATATAAAAAATGGGGATAATCGGAAACATTTGCAAAATATATTAAAAGTACTTGCCTCAATATCGGACCAAGATACTCCTGTATCTTCCACTTATTTTTACACAGCAGGCTTTCGTCGAAAAGAATTGGATGCAGTTCCTTTAATTCTTGGTACTTCCCCAAGGAAATACACCAGAACGAATAAATGGGTTGTAATTAAAGAATAAGAAGGGGTTTATGTCATGGTTAATAAAGAGAGACATATGGAAGTAAAGTTGTGGAGTGTTAGAGTATTAATACTACTTTTCTTTACGGTTAGTGCGATAACGTTTTCACAAGGTGTTGTGCATGTACAAGACATAGTAAAAGGGCTTTTTTCTAGTAAGACGGAGACAATATCAGAAAGAAATTATGATTTTACTAGTGTAGACTCACAGTTTGATGAACCTGAAAGAATTATAGATGAAGAAACAGGAGTTGTAGATACAAGAACAAAAATAGATAGGAAAATTCCACTTTTTGTACGAAAAAATTCATGGACTGATGTGTTTTCTGTTCTTTCAAATTCATGGATTAGTGTCGTTTTTTATGTAATTATTGCAGTGGTTATTCTATATGTTTTTTATAAATTAATGAGGAAAAAGGTAACGAAATCAGAAATACAACAGGATAAACAATCGATAACAAAAGAAAACACGGATAGAACTGAAAAGAACAAGAAAGTGAAGCATCAGTTTGAACAGCCGTTACCGACAGATACGATAAGAAAAACGTTAGTTGAATGGGAAAGAACATTACCATTTCATGAACAGAGAAGATCCTATGAAACGATGCAACAGTGGTTAAAAAGAATTAGTAGAACGAGAAATATTACTTCGCTATATGAGTCTGTTCGTTATGGTGAAAAGACGTATACGGAGTTAGATGTGGAAAAAATAATGAAGTGGGTAGAGGGAGATGGGAAGGTGGATATGTAAATATCCACCTTTACTTTTTAGTATAGAAATTTGATTATCATGAATCATTTTCAAATATAAAACTGCCTTCAAATAAGAAAATGAAATTAACTGTAAATTAACTTTATTTACTTATACTTCATTACATGTTAACCTATACTTAATTTTTATAAATTATAATTAATTTTTGATTTTTTAAGGGTGTGAAAATGTAATGAAATCGGTATTAAAAAGCATACTTATTTCCTTTGTTTTTTCAGCAGTAGGTATGTGTTGGTTGCTGTTCTTATTATTTCAAGGGGACGGTGATTGGTTATTATCTTGGATAGGCGTATTAATGTCATATTTATCTTTATATACTTTAATAGATTTATACTGTAAAAATACATACGATAAAAAATTAAATAAATGGCTTATAAAAACAGCGGTGACTAGCTTTAGTTTTGCAGTATTAGGAATCTCATTTTGCATCATACATGAGCTATTAACACCATGGAGTCTTAGTTTAATGGTGTGGTATTGGTTGCTAATGTTAGTATTATTTTTAACGACTATAATATCATTAATCAGTTTAGTATTTGTTAATCGTAAAAATCACAATTTCACCGTTGGATATAGAATGCTCATACTTCTAAATGTATTTCTTACATTAGGACCAGTATTATGGCCGTTATTACTTTCTATTATTGGAAATGGTATGAATGCTAGTGCAGGCTGGTAAAAAGGAATTTAGATTAGTTGTGTAAAGAATAGGATGAAAAGCTGATATAGAATTTTAAATGTTTATGAGAACATGTTTACATAAAAAGTGAATACATGTTCTCTTTTTATTTGCATGCATAACTCTACCTCAGTTTACCCTATTTAAATTTAAACGTAAGTATTTTGTAAGGAATGAATAAGAAAAAAGAGAGATTTATCGTATAGGATGAAAGTATAGCTTGAATCAATACGATATTAATAGAGGAGAGAAAGCCTTATGAAAACACGTAATCAAATTAAGTTGGCAAGTTTAGCAGTTTTATTAGCGGGTACTACTCTATCTACACCTGGTTTTACTGTGAAAGCAGAGTCTACTCAAAATATTTCTAATTCGTCACAAGAACCTAATCAAAAGAATCGGAATGGATGGAAACAAGTAATGCAGGAAACAATACAAATTGGGGCACCAGGGGTATTAGCTAAGACGTCTAATAAAGGGAAAGTTAATAGTTATACTGCTGGCGTGGCGGATTTAATTACAAAGAAACCGGTGAAATCGGATTTTCGCTTTCGGATTGGTAGTGTGACGAAAACTTTTACCGCCACGACTGTTCTTCAATTAGTAGGAGAAAATCGCGTACAACTTGACGATCCAATTGAAAAGTGGCTGCCGGGTCTCGTGCAAGGAAATGGGTATGATGGAAATCAAATTACGATACGACAACTTTTGAATCATACGAGTGGTATCGCTGAATATTTAAAGTCAAAAGACACTGACGTAATGAATTCGAAAAAAACGTATACAGCAGAAGAAATTGTGAAAATAGGCCTTTCTCTGCCTCCAGATTTCTCGCCGGGCAAAGACTGGTTGTATTCAAACACAGGATATGTAATATTGGGAATGCTTATTGAAAAAATAACTGGTAATAATTATGCGGAAGAAATTGAAAAGCGAATTATTGAACCTCTGGACTTGCCAAATACGTTTTTACCAGGAAATTCACCCGTTATCCCAGGAAAGAATCATGCTCGTGGATATGTGAAAATGGAAGAAACAGGCGAGTTGAAAGACATTACGTATTATAATCCGAGTTTAGCTAATGCAGCTGGAGATATGATTTCTAATGCGGTTGATTTAAACAAATTCTTTTCATCTTTACTCGGTGGTAAGTTACTGAAGGAACGCGAGCTAAAAGAAATGCTTACTACAGTTCCTGTAGAAGGAAAAGGGGTTGGGGATGGATATGGTCTTGGAATCTATGAGACTAAACTTCCAAATGGTGTCTCAGTATGGGGGCACGGAGGATCAATTCCTGGGTTTATGACTTTTGCTGGTGGAGTAATTGGAGGCAAGCATACATTTGCTGTCAATGTTAATTCTTTAGGTCCGGTTGATATTCTTACACAGTTTGATAAAATGATGCAAGTTGAATTTAATAAATAGATGAAGAAAAAGCGAATAGGTTTCTGCAATAGCTGTAAATAAAAGAGATGCTTTTTAAATTTCACAAATAAGGACAGTATTAACATTCATAATATGGTATTAAGTATATGTAGAACATAAATATGATACAAGTGTATTTCAAAGTGCAATTCAATCTTATAGTTTAGTTTAAAAAAGATGTCAGTTGCATGACATCCTTTTTGTTGTGGGACAAAGAGGTGTTGTTTGTTTTGAAAATTGTTATTTTTGAGAGTATTCCATATAATGAGAAGTATAGGGGCTATACAGGGGAGTTATGAATGGATAATACTTTAGTTTGTTAATTATTTTGTTTTAATAAAAAAGTAAATTGATTTGGAGTGAAATACATTGGGACAAAATCAGTTTAGATGGAGTAACAAGCAATTACGAGAACATGTTGAAATAATAGACGGTACAAGAAGTCCACACAAATTATTAAAGAATGCAACATACTTAAATTCCTATATACGTGAATGGATGCAAGCAAATATTTGGATTTATGATGACCGTATTATATATGTAGGAGAAAAGTTGCCAGAGCAACTATATAAATGTGAAGTCATTGATTGTGATGGAAAGTATGTCGTTCCCAGTTACATAGAACCGCATGCACATCCATATCAGTTGTATAACCCAGAGACGCTAGCAAATCATGCGATGCAATTTGGGACAACGACTTTTATTAATGATAATTTAACTCTATTTTTCACATTAAAACGTGAAGAATCATTTCGTTTAGTAGAGGAATTTAAAAAGATTCCAGCTACTATGTATTGGTGGTGCCGTTTTGATGGACAGACTGAATTGCAAAACGGGGAATCTTTGTTTAATAGTAAAGAAATAATAGAATGGCTGAAACAAGAAGCTGTTCTTCAAGGTGGGGAGTTAACAGCATGGCCAAAATTATTACACGGTGATGATGAAATGTTAACTTGGGTGCAGGAAACGAAGCGATTGCAGAAGAAAGTAGAAGGCCATTTTCCGGGTGCATCTGAAACGACTTTAGCGAAGTTAAAACTGTTAGGTACAGATTGTGATCATGAAGCGATGACAGGGCAGGAAGCTTTCACTCGTCTTATGCAAGGTTACACCGTTTCTCTTAGAAATTCTTCCATTAGACCGGATTTAGAAGTTTTATTAAAAGAATTGTTGGAATTAGGCGTGAAACAGTTTGATAGATTTATACTTACTACAGACGGCTCACATCCTTCGTTTTATGAAAATGGAATGACAAACGTAATGATTTCTACCGCGATAAAACAAGGAGTGCCAGTAATAGATGCATACCATATGGCAAGTTATAATATTGCTCGCTATTATAATATGGAACATGTACATGGTTCGATTGCGACAGGTAGAATTGCTAATATCAATATTTTAGAAAGTAAAGAAAACCCAGTACCAATTAGTGTCCTTGCAAAGGGGAAATGGGTGAAGCGTGACGGTGTAAATACGCATGAAGCATTACATATAGACTGGAGTAAATATAAAGTAACTCCATTATCATTAGATTGGTCAATAGAAAAAGAGAATATGATTTTCTCTAATAAAACGGGGATACACTTATTAAATAACGTTATTACAAAACCATATACTAGTGAAATCAATATAGACTGTGATGAATTATCCACAGATCATGATGAATGCTTCCTCATGATGATTGCTCGTGATGGTACTTGGCGAGTAAATACAGTTGTAAAAGGTTTTGCGAAAGAATTAGGTGGTCTTGCTAGTTCTTATTCCGGCACAGGTGATATGATTCTCATTGGAAAAAGTAAAGAAGATATGCTTACAGCTTTTCGTAGAGTAAAAGAGCTCGGTGGTGGAATGGTCGTAGCAGAAAACAATGAAGTGTTACACGAAATAGCATTACCATTGCTCGGGATTATGTCTAATTTAAAAATGAGTGAATTAATACAGGAAGAGAAACAGATGGTGAAATTACTACAAGAGCGTGGCTACGCGTATGATGATCCAGCATTTACAATTTTATTCTTTTCTGCGACGCACTTGCCTTTTATACGAGTAACACCTATAGGATTATATGATGTGAAAAGTAGTAAGGTACTGGCTTCGCCGGTGAATTTAATAAAGCAATATTAAAAGGAAAGGCCCTATAATAGTCTAAATTATAGGGCCTTTTACATTATTAGTATAAGAATATTGTAAGCCTCAAATGATATAGTATCTAAATCATTTGAGGTGATATGTAAATATGAAAAAAATATTTTACATTTTAAGCATATTTATTCTGTGTGTATCGATACAACACGTTGTACATTCCAAATCAGATGCACCAAGGTTATCTTCGGATTGTCTCGAAGAAAGAAAAGTTCGAGATGAAAAGTATGTGAAGAATATAATACAGGACATTAAATCCACATTTAATTTAAATATTGATGAACATAGTTTTTGGGAAGTAAGTAAAAGAGATCTGGAGGCTGCCCATTTGATGTATGGTGGAAAGGAAAATGATTCTTATTATAATTCGCTAACTAAAATTTATGATAGTGGTGGATTTAGCGAACAGCCCAGCTTATTTGTGAGGGCGCAAGAAGCATTTTTACTTTATAAAGAAAAAGATAATATCAATGTAATGAAACGCCTAAAACTAGACGTTGAAAAAGGGGAATGGCTCGTTATAAAAACGAAAAAGAAGAAAGGGAAAAAAGTGAAATTCAAGCCTTTGCAATGTGAAAAAGATTATATAAAAAAGAGAAATGAATAACAAAATACTTATTCATGCTGTTTTTATTCAACGATATTTTGCTGTTGATTTGAAATAGAAAAAGGTAAACGAACATATTAGCTTTATGGAATATGTTTGTTTACCTTTTTTTGAGAGATTTAAAAATTGGGGATGTTTTTAGTTGGAAATTATGTACTGGCTAATGAACTTATAACATTCAATGAATTTGTTCTTCATAAACATTAGATTTTGTGTCAAATGATTTATACATTGCCGAACCACCTATGTATATTTTATTCTACAGTATTTATAAAAGAATATTGGCCATGCATAAGAAATATGATTGGCACAGTTTTTGCTTGTATTAAATGTAAGGAAGGGAGATTGTATGTAAGGAATCTGTACTCGTAATAGTATAAAACAAGCTACTATTGCATTATTAATCATAGTTGTATTTATAGCGGAACTGTAAATATATACGAATAAGTAGATTTTTGGTTTAAAAATTCTGAATTTTCTTTTAAATTATTAGGGGGCAATGGTATGGTTAAATATTCGAAAATTTCTAAGTGGATTCTTGGTGTTGGACTAGTGACAATAACATGTAATGGTTTGCAAATTCAAGCAGAGACAAAAGAGAAAAATGTGAAGAATGTATTACAAATGGAGCCGGTAGGAATACAGAAATCTGTTGATGAATTGGCGCACCCTTCAAAAGTACAAGAAAATGCATCTTTTACAAAACGGTTAAAATTAGCGGATTTATCGCAGCGTCCACTAGCACCAAACGATAATATTAAACCGTTAGCTGAAGAAAAAAAGTATTCAATGGCTGAGTTAAATCAATTAAATAATAAACAATTAACTGATCTTCTTGTGACAATTAAATGGTATCAAATTCCAGAATTATTTCAGTTTAATAGTGATAGTCTTAAATTCTATCAAGATGATAGTCGAATGCAAGCAATTATTAATAAACTAGCAGAACAAGGACAAGCTTATACGAAAGATGATTCAAAAGGGATTGAAACATTAGTAGAAGCTCTACGTGCAGCATTTTATTTAGGTTTTTACCATGATGAATTAAGCAAACTAAATGAGCGTAGCTACCATGATAAATGTTTACCAGCTTTAAAAACAATTGCAAAAAATCCAAATTTCAAACTTGGTACCTCAGAACAAAATAAAGTAATTGCATCATATGGAAAATTAATTGGAAATGCATCAGCAGATGTTGAAACGGTTTTATATGCAGGTGAAATTTTTAAACAATATAATGATAATCTTGCAACTTTCATTGAAGATCGAACAAAAGGAGACGCTATATATGAGTTGATGAAGGGAATTGACTTTGATATTCAGACGGATATGTACACGACTGGAAAAGAGCCAAAAGATACGATGTGGTTTCGAAATATTGATAACTTTATAAATGAAGTAAATCGTTTTGCACTACTTGGTACAGTAACAAATAAAAACGGATGGTTAATTAATAATGGGATTTACTATGCTGGACGATTGGGCAAGCTTCATAGCACGCCGACAAAAGGACAACAAGTTGTTACAGATGCAATGCGAATTTATCCATATTTAGGAGAGCAATACTTTGTTGCGGCAGAACAAATTACTACAAATTATGGAGGAATAGATGCGAACGGAAAAACTGTAAATTTAGATCAAATTCGAGAAGAGGGTAAAAAGAAATATTTACCGAAAACGTATACGTTTGATGATGGAGCAATTGTCTTTAAAGCTGGGGATAAAGTTAGCGAAGAGAAAATTAAACGTCTATACTGGGCGGCAAAAGAAGTGCGTTCTCAATTTTATCGTACAGTTGGTAGCGATAAACCACTTGAAAGTGGACATGCTGATGATGTGTTAACGATGGTTATTTATAATAGCCCAGATGAGTATCAATTTAATCGTCAACTGTACGGATATGAAACGAATAATGGTGGGATTTATATTGAAGGGACAGGGACTTTCTTTACATATGAACGTACACCAGAGCAAAGTATTTATAGTTTGGAAGAATTATTCCGCCATGAATTTACGCACTACTTACAGGGAAGGTACGAAGTTCAGGGATTATGGGGACAAGGAGAAATGTATCAAAATGAACGTTTAACATGGTTTGAAGAAGGAAACGCAGAGTTCTTTGCAGGTGCAACGCGATTAGATAGTGTAGTACCGCGAAAAAGTATAATTGGTGGGTTATCTAATGATCCTGCAAAACGTTATACAGCATCACAAACATTAAATGCGAAATATGGAACGTGGGATTTTTATAATTATTCGTTTGCGCTGCAATCATATATGTATAATAAGCGCCCTGAAATGTTCGATAAAGTGCATGATTTGATTCGCGCAAATGATGTTTCAAGTTACGATGCATACCGTGCTACATTAAGCAAAGATAATAAGTTAAATGAAGAATATCAATCTTATATGCAAATGCTTATTGATAATCGCGATAAGTATACAATTCCACAAGTATCAGATGAGTATTTAACTCAGCATGATCCAAAATCGCTTTCCGACATTACTTCAGATATTACAAATGAAGCGAAATTAAAAGATGTGAAAGTAACAAAGAATAAATCACAATTCTTTAATACATTTACACTACAGGGGACATATACAGGAAGTGCGGCTAAAGGAGAAGTTGAGGACTGGAAAGTGATGAATGAAGCAACAAATGATATGTTGAAACGTCTTTCAGGAAAAGAGTGGACTGGATATAAAACATTGACTGCTTATTTTGTAAATTACCGTGTAAATAATGCTGGGCAATATGAATATGATGTTGTGTTTAGCGGAGTGAATACGGAAGAAGGTACGGCTGTAGAAAAAGAACCAAATAATTCATTTGAAACAGCAAACCCACTATCTTTGAATATTTTGTTAAGAGGAACCTTGAGTGATCAAGATCAGGGGGATAAATTTGTTATTGATGTAAAGGATCAAAAAGATTTACAAATTTCTGTTACGAACGAACAAAATCTTGGACTGAACTGGGTATTATATTCTGAATCAGATCTAAATAATTATGTAGCTTATGCAACAAAACGTGATGGAAACAAATTGCTTGGAAATTATAATGCAAAGCCAGGGAAATATTACTTAAGTGTATATAAGTATGGTGGTGGAACAGGGAATTATACGGTACAAGTAAAATAGTTTACTATAATTTATTTTGAAAGGAAACTTATTGCATTTTTTAGCAAAATAAAGTATGTAATGTTAAAAATTAAACTATATCAATATATCCCTGTTCTAATTATAGAACAGGGATATATTGGCTTTATATTTTTAAATTAAATAATCTCATTGGATTTTGACAAGAAAATAATTAATATAGATTTGAATTCTCATTCGTAAAGAATACTTTAATCTTCTTAATGCTCTTTCATTTCTGTCTCAATGCTTGTTTTCAAATCAGTTGATACTTGATTGAAATACCCCAAAACGATCTCCCTAATATCATCGGATATAACTTTCAAATCACTAGCTAAGTTCTCAGCGAGATGTTCTTTTTCTATCGGTTTTAACTTCGTATAAAATTCACCAGCCTGCGTAAAGTCATTCTGTTTTGTTATAGAAGTTCTTTCAAGTTTACCTTCAACGTACCTTCCGTCACCGCTTGTAATTTGATTAGCGGGTGTCCAATCGTGCTGTTGGTTAATCGTTAATTTGCGAAATTCGGGACCAATTCTTCTTCTTTGTGAATCACTGTAAATGTTAGCGCGCCCTTGCAGCATTTTATCATCTGATAGTTCTGCACCATCCAGTAAATTAGAAGGGGAGAATGCGACTTTCTCTACTTGTTCCATAAAATTTTCAGGATTTTTATTTAATACCATTTTCCCGACTGGTATGAGAGGATACGCCTGTTCATCCCATACTTTTGTGTCATCTAAAGGATCATAAGATAGGTAAGCTTCATCTTTCGGATCCATGAGCTGGACGTATAAACCATACTCCACTGGTTTACCATTTTCAATAGCATCATATAAATCTTTCCCGCTATAATCAGGATTTTCAGCAGCTAGTTTAATTGCTTCTTTATTAGTAATGTACTGTACACCTTCAAATGGGTACCAATGATACTTTACATACTTTCGATTACCTTCCGCATTTCTCCATACATATGTATTAACACTATGTCCTGGAATGTGGCGAAGACTTTTGGCCGTACCATTATTAGAGTATAAACGGACAACAAAATGAATAGATTCAGGTGCTTTAGCGACAAAATTCCAAAATCTATTAGGGTCTATTAAGTTATTTTTAGGTGAAGGCAATAATGCTTGAATCGTTTCAGGGAAACGCATTGGGTCACGAACAGAAAAAACAGGAATGTGATTACATAAAAGGTCAAAAATTCCTTCTTTTGTATAAAATTTTGTAGAAAAACCGCGTACATTTCTAGCAGTATCCGGTGTTCCTTTTGTACTAACAGCTAACGAAAATCGCACCATAACAGGAACTTTCTCATTAGAATTTTGTAAAAAACTTAATTTAGTATGTTCAGACATCGAATATATCGTTTGAAAATAACCGAACGCACCAAATCCTTTTACATGAACAGGTCTTTCTAAAATTTTTTCATGAATAAATTCTTGTAATGACTCATGCAGTACACTATCTTGCTCTAGTACGGGTCCACGTGAACCAACTGTTTGAGAGTGAAGTTTAGCTTGTTCATTACGTTCGTCATTTTCATTAAAGTCTTTCTCTAGTATAGATTGCCCCTGTTTATCATAGTTTTCATCCATCGATATAGCCTCCAAATCTTTTTTGTCCATTGTTACTAAATATGATTCTATAGCCTTAATTATGTATGACACGCACAGTTCAAAGCAGTAACATACCGCTAGATGAAAAAAACACATATGTAGTGGACCTGTTGAAATAGAAGAAATTATGGAAAAATGAATATCGGGAAGAGAAAGCACACGTTTTACTAAAAAGGTGGAAGAAAACCACTATTAAAATTTCAATCTTAAAACTTAATTTATAAACGATTATATAGAGAATGAACGTTAAAAAAGGGAAAATAACTAGGAGGAATTTAATATGTCGGATTGGTTTCAATTAGATAAAGAATATATGATGTCTACATATTGTCGTACAGAGGTTGCAATGGAAAAAGGAGAAGGGTGTAAACTGTATGATGTAGATGGTAAAGAGTATTTAGATTTATTTTCTGGCGTAGGAGTAAATGTATTAGGATACAATCATCCTAAAATTGTACAAATGACAATGGAGCAAGTTGCGAAATCGTTGCATTTACCGTTTCATTTTTTAAACCCAGTTGCAATTGAGTATGCAAAGAAATTAGTAGATTGTACTTTAAAAAGCGGAAAAGTCTTTTTTACAAACTCTGGTACGGAAGCGACAGAAACGACATTAAAATTAATTGATAAATATAGATTTATTGCGAATGAAGAGCGTGATGGAGTAGTTGTGTTAAAAGATAGTTTTCACGGGAGGACGTTAGGGGCACTGCATTTTACGAGACAAGAAAAGGTATATCAAAATTTCCCTAAAACATCTATTCCTGTATATGAAGTAGAGCGCGAGAATATAGACCAATTAGAAGAAACCATTATTAAAGAAAATCCAATTGCAATTATGCTAGAGCCTGTTTTAGGTAGCGGGGGGATTTATCCTTTATCAAATGAATATTTACATGGTGTTCAAAATTTATGTGAAAAATATAATGTACTTCTTGTCGTTGATGAAGTTCAAAGTGGTATGGGTCGAACGGGAAAATTATTTGCTTATCAAAATTTTAATATCACACCGGACATTATTCAAATTGGTAAAGGAGCAGGAGGCGGGATACCGCTAGGAGGAATTATTGTAGGTGAAAGGTTATGTGATGTATTTTCACCAGGAGATCACGGGACAACATTTGCTCATTCATCAATGGGAACAGCTTTAGGTTTAACTGTATTAAATACATTACTTGATGATGGGTTAATGCAAGAAGCTTATGAAACGTCATTATATTTGAATGACAAACTGCAAGATATTCAGAAAGAAAATGCTTATTATATTCAGGAAGTACGTCATGCGGGGATGATGTTTGGGATAAGTGTGAATGACACGAAAGAAAATGTGAAGAAATTACAGATTGAGTTAATGAATAAAGGGATGTTAGTCGATGTAACACAAGGGAATATTATTCGATTACTTCCGCCGTATATTATTACGAAAGAGGAAATTGACGCATTCACTTATGAGTTTATTTCCTGTATTCATAACATAGCTGCTACAGCAAGTATTTAAAAAAATATAAAAAAATATAAAAAGCTGAAGAAGGCGCTATTTTAGCGCCTTCTTCAGCTTTTTAAAATAGTAAATTACTTAACCTAGAGAGCATCTCATTGGACAAATAATTAATTATGTGAAACAATAATAACAGATAAGGAGACGTTAATTTTCCTTAAGTGCTTCGAATTAATTTTATTCAATAAGAGAAGGTGTGCTTAAAGAAGTTAAATTAAAAAGGAGCTGTTTTATTATATGCAACAAAATAATGATTTAAATTTTGAACCTCAAGACGTTAATATTGTCAATCCTAAACAAGCCAGGAAAGCAGTAATTGCTACTGGTATAGGAAACGCAATGGAGTGGTTTGACTTCGGATTATACGCGTATTTAGCGGTTATCTTAAGTCAATTATTCTTCTCAGGTGTTGATAATAGTGGATTGCAACTTGTACTTACATTCGGTACATTTGCAGCAGCCTTTCTCGTTCGACCAATCGGAGGTGTATTCTTTGGTAGAATAGGAGATAAGTACGGCCGAAAAATCGTGTTAAGTACTACTATTATTTTAATGGCACTTTCTACATTATTCATCGCATTACTACCAACCTATGAACAAATTGGTGTATGGGCACCAATACTACTTTTAGTTGCCCGAATGATTCAAGGCTTCTCTACAGGCGGCGAATATTCAGGAGCAATGGTTTATATCGCAGAATCTTCTCCAGATAAAAAGCGTGGTATACTCGGTAGTGGTCTTGAAATTGGAACACTCTCAGGTTACATTGCTGCATCGGTAATTGTTACCATTTTGACGTTATTGTTAACAGATGAGCAAATGCTCAGCTGGGGATGGCGTATTCCGTTCTTAGTAGCTGCACCAATTGGTTTGGTCGGTTTATACTTACGCCGTCATCTAGATGAATCTCCAATCTTTGAAGAGATGGAAAAAGCACAAGAGGAATCTGAAGACAATGAACAATTTTCATTTATGGATATTATTAAATATCACAAAAAAGACTTCTTATTAAGCACAGTAATTGTCGCCTTCTTTAATATTACGAATTATATGATTCTTTCGTATATTCCTTCTTATCTAACTCAAGTACTTAAAGTCAAAGAAACAACGGGCTTATTAATTATTTCTATTACGATGGCACTTATGATTCCACTAGCACTATATTTCGGTAAATTAAGTGATAAAATTGGTAATAAACGCGTCGTGCAAATTGGTTTACTTGGTTTAACTGTATTTGCAATTCCAGCATTTTTACTAATAGGTAACGGACATATTGCAGCTATATTTGCAGGTATTTTCGTACTAGGTTTCTTCTTAAGTGTATATGAAGGAACATTACCTTCATTATTACCATCACTCTTTTTCACTGATGTACGTTATCGAGCACTTTCGATTTCATTTAATATTTCTGTATCGATATTCGGTGGAACAACACCGCTCGTATGTTCATACTTAGTTCATGCAACTGGTAACCCGCTTGCGCCAGCATTTTATTTGACGGGTGTAAGTATTATTGGATTAGTTGTATTTAGTGTATTATTTGTTACGACTTCAGGGCGTGCGCTAAAAGGTTCATATCCTACAGTAGAAACGAAAAAAGAAGCACACCTAATCGCTAAAGAAGACCCTGAAGAAACACTTTGGTGGCATGAAGAGTCATTAGAAATTGAAGCAGGGAAGAATGCTTCCATTTAAAAAGCAACGTAGAAGTATAAAAAGACTCCTATGAATATAGGAGTCTTTTTGTTACGTTATTTCTTTCGTTTCTTCAAACTTTTCTGATAGGCATAAAGCTTATGAATCTCTTCCTTAAATTCATGCAGAAGTACAATGCTTTTACCATTTGAATAGCGCACCGTATTATAAGCATCTATAATAATATCACTTTGAATATTTACATCTTCTTCATCATTTATTCTTTCTAGCCAAGCTTCAACAGTTTCTCCCCGTTTTCTATTTAAAGGAGGGGTTAACTTACTCTCTAGCTTGAAAATTTCCTTCCGAATTTCGTTATGCGGCGGTTTATTTCGTTTAAAACGATTTTGGTTCGTTCCTTCTTTATTAGTAATGATAGTAGATTCGAAGGCAGGCATATTTGGTAAACTGAATTGTTTTCGTCTTTTTACTATTTTCCAAACAACGTAAATAGCAATGGTTGTACATACTATTATGGTAATGCTATTTATGAGTGTGGGGTCAAAAGCACGCTGTCCAAACACATCCTTAATTTGAGGATCCTTTAAATTCCCTTTATTCGACCAAAAATCATCAGTTTCTTTTAATTCAGCTGCTGAAAATAACGGATTGATAGCGTATCCGAATCCTAATGCAACTGTTTCTATGATATAGGAAAAAATAAGTCGAATGAAAGGAAACACTTGAACAAGTACTATACTCATTACACCAATCGTAATGATAGAAATGAAACGTAATAACTGTTGATTCCGATTTGCCCCAGTTAACCAAAATGTAATCATAATGTGTATAACTAATAGTAACAGCTCCCACAAAGGTGGAAAGGGCGCAAAAAATATGGCTGAAATACTAAACCAAACAATACCGCCTAACGATTTTTGAACTGGATATCCTGGTCCGACTACATGTACGATAAAGAAGAAAAGCGGTAACATAATTGTGCCAAATAGAGAGAATGGGAGAAGGAAAGAACAACCGATTATTTGAGTAATGAACAGTATGACAAATCCTGTTGTTTTTTTCTTCATAAATTTATGAAGAAGAAATACGCCTACATAGCCTGTTGCTAAAAATATGGAAATAGCAACAAGGTCATCCCTTTCTGTTAATAATGAAAGGAGGAGAAGCAAAATAAAGTCATTAACGTGATAGAGCCAAGTTTTCAACCGATTCCACCATCCCTTCGCTATTAATGAGGAACGTTGGCTGCGAGAGAAGAGGGAGTTCATTTTTCTGTAAACCAATGTATATCATTGTAGACGAACGTTCTCTCTTTCTCATTACATAATGAAGGAATCCTTGTTTCGGCAGTAACGTACTATCATCTGAAACACGTGCTAATTCTTCTAAAGCTTTTGCATATTGTGTTTGCCCTTCATGTAACGATAAATGTAATGCACCACCTTCGGCTAATACACTAATAAATAATTCAAACGGTATGTGATGCTTCGTTGCATATTGGCAAATGTATGTTGCGAATGAAATTAAATCTTCAACATTATCTTTCCAACCAAATCCACGATCGGCAGCTAAAGAAAGACAAATCGTCCAACTATAATTTTTTACAGGTTCAAATTGCTTCGCTTGTAATTCCTGCATTTTAGCAGATGCCTTCCAATGAATAGAGCGGAAAGACTCACGCTCATATCGCTTTACACCGATAATAGATGTTTCATCATTGTAAAAAGAAAAATTAGTTCGATAAGAACCAATTAGAAGTTGCTGAAGTTCTTGCAAACCTGCTACTTCTTTAGGAGAAGGATAAACAATAATTTCAGTTTTTAACTTATCGAAAACAGGTAAGTGTACATTTAATAAATGAAAAGGATCTTTTAAAACGCATTCGAACTGTTCAATTTGAAACACACCACGTTTCGTTGCGGTTAATGTTAAATCCCATTTTTGCGCCGAATGTGCAGGTTGTGAAAATGGAAAAGAGAATAACGTTTTTGATATTCGTTCAATTCCTTGATCTTTATGCTGTATAAGAGACGAATCTAAATGAAAATAACAAACACCATTAACGAGAGGTATGTTTGCACCGTTTTTCAAATGAATAAAAAACTGTCCAGATTCATCAGGGAAAAGCCGAGTTGTTTGTCTCTCGTTTATAACTTCAAATTTTTTCTCTATGTAAGCGACATATTTATAAATGAAAATCGCAAATAAATAATAGGAGAAAAAGAGAAACATTATAATTCGTTGCGGCATAAAAAACGTAAATAGTATAGCGCCTGGCACAGTTAGTTGAATAATATGGAGTTGAAAAAATAAAGGTACAGTTACAACACGCTGTCCATTCATGCTTGCTCAATCTCCACAGGTACGTCAACTTCTTTTAAAATACTTTGCATTATATCATTTTTTGTCGTGCGCAGGGCACCTTCCATTGATAAGACAATACGGTGATTCCAAATAGAAGGAATTAAAAATTGTATATCTTCAGGGGTGCAATATTCTCTCCCGCGTAAGAAGGCGTATGCTTGAACTGCGCGCACTAAAGAAAGTGTGGCACGTGGGCTTACACCGTTAGCGATATAATCATGATTTCTTGTAGCATGAGCAAGTTTAATAATGTAATGTTCTAACGGTTCCGAAACAAATATTTCTTTTACTCGTTTTTGAGCTTCTAAAATATCTTCTAATGAGATGACAGATGTGACACTTTCTAATGGTAAATCGTTACGAAAACGTCGCATCATTTGTAATTCATCTTCAGGAGTTGGATAACCGATTGAAATCGTCATTAAAAAGCGATCAAGCTGTGCATCTGGAAGAGGGAAAGTCCCTTGTGATTCAATTGGGTTTTGCGTTGCAATAACAAAGAACGGTTTCGGGAGAGGAGTAGACTGTTTTTCAAGCGTCACTTGTCGCTCTTCCATCGCTTCTAACAAACTAGACTGTGTTCTCGGCATTGCACGGTTAATTTCATCTGCTAGCAAAATGTTTGTCATAACGGGTCCAATTCTTAACTCAAATTCATTTGTTTTTGGGTTGAAGTATTCAATACCTGTTACATCACTTGGAAGTACATCAGGGGTAAATTGAACACGAGAAAAACTACCGCCAATACTTTTTGATATGGTTTTCGCCAGTAACGTTTTCCCAGTACCAGGCACGTCTTCGAGTAGTACATGTCCATCAGCAAGCAGTGAAACAAGCAGTAGATCAATAACATTTTCTTTACCAACAAACACAGATCCTATGTTTTCTTTCAATTTATTTATCATATGTATCATTCCTTTCGGTATAAAAGAGCTAATATTTCTATATTTTAACAAATTATTCAGAAAATTGGTATCATTTTTTAATTCAAAGAAATGGATATTTAATTATTAAATTACTCTTGCATATTTTGGAATATGATTATACAATATCGGTATATGATATATCGTGAGTCGATATATCATGAGGCGATGTATCGGAGGTAGTTATAATGAATGCGAAGGCGCAAAAATATATTCCGTTAACTGAGGCGACATACTACATATTATTGTCACTTGTAAAGCCAATGCATGGTTATGGAATTATGCAAATGGTAGAAGAGATGACAAATGGAGAAGTAAAACTCGGTCCGGGTACGTTATACGGGAATACGACGAAATTACTTAAAGAAAAATTAATTGTTGAAGTTGCCTCTACAGATAGAAAGAAGTGCTATAAGTTAACGCCGTTTGGGAGAGAAGTACTGGAACTGGAGTACAACAGATTACAGCGGTCTGTAAAGAATGGAAATAGTATATTAGGGGAGTGAATGGAAGATGGAGACAAAAAGGGTATTTAAGTTTTTTACGGCATGGAATTTAGAAAAAGAAGAAGCTTTTTTACGAAAGATGCATCAGCAAGGTTGGGCATTACAAAAATATAATTTAATGTATACGTTTCAAAAAACTGAGCCAAAAGATGTAATATACAAAGCTGATTTTAGATTGGTTTATAGAGATTCGAAAGAACAACAACAAGAGTATTTCGAAATATACGAAATGTCAGGTTGGAAACGCGTAACAAGTTTCACAAGATGGAATTATTTTTGTAAAGAAGTAGAAGAGGTTAATGAATTGCCTGATATTTACTCAGAAAAGGAGACGAGGATACAAAAACTAAATGAATTATTGCTATTCCTTGTTATTATATCAGCAAGTATATTACCATCAATGTATAACCTATTTTTAAGCCCGATGGAATCAAGAGTGCCAATGTGGGCGAAAGTTACGACAGGTCTTTCAGGGTGTATGTGGATGTACTTCTTTATAAGACTCTCTTGGAAAATCAAAAAATTAAAAAGTGAAATATTATAATAAAAAGTGGAGTTTAAAAGAAGTTGATGAGAGGTAAAACCGGGATCAACTTCTTTTGTTTCTATATAAACGTAATTTGTTCACTCTTTTTTATATAATAAAAACTATACAATTAAGTTGTAGAACTACTAGTTAAGTATTTATAACCTTATAACCAAATAAAAATCATAAATGAATAAGAAATGATTCTTAATAATAAACCACTAGTTAAAATAATCGAAAATCCTAAATATTAATATTGCTTGATGTATTGTCCTTTTTTGAATATTAAAAAAAGGGTGCGAAGTTTAACATACAATAAGGAAGAAATACATTTTTTTTACCGTATTAAACGAAAAAATCCCTTATAGAAAAAATCTATTTCTAAAAGGGATAGTAATGACATTGTTAGAAAGACTGATTTTGCGCAGGTTTAATAAATTGTTCTGGGTTTTCAACAAGTCCGCATACAGCACACTGGACGCGGTATGTAGGTCCTTGATAGGCCATATGAAAAGCATTCATCGTTTCATTTGTGTATTCTTCTTCTACTTGACCAGTTTGTGGATTTAATTTGACTGGTTTTACTTGTTGTTCAAGAATATTAAAGCGAGTACGGTTCGTTTTACAGCTTGGACATAGCATTGGTTCCATATGTATACACCTCCATTTGTATCATTTCTTAAAATCTTTAATTTTATGCAAGCAAAAAACTTTCTCAATATAAATAGGTGTTTAATGTATTTAAAATTCAGAAAAAATAAAATATAATAAAAGTACGAACTGGTTATGTCCAAACCAAATCTCCTGTTTTATGCCAATAAGCTGGGGGGCCGAGAAATCGGCCTCATTTTTTTTGCTCATTACAACAAAGAACAAGGTTTTTATGAGACTTTTGTCGAAATTTTAGGGATAGATATAAAGGGGGATGTAAAATGGATTTGAAAATGAAGTACATCATTTTATATGTAGAAAAGTTTGAAGAATGTTTAAAATTCTATAAAGATATTTTACAGTTACCTATAAAAGCAGAGCACGGTACATATATTGAATTTAATACTGGAACTACCATTTTAGCGATGAATACGCGGCAAGATGTGAAAGAATTAACAGGACTACCGCTTACAGAAGGTGAATTACAGTCTTCTCATTTTGAATTAGGATTCGTTGTTGAGAATGTACAAAAAACGATTGAGCAATTTAGAGAACAAGGAATCAAGATTTTAGTTGAACCTATTGTAAAACCGTGGGGACAAACAATTGCTTACATTGCTGATCCAGATGGAAATTATATTGAAATTTGCAGTTCATTAGAATAGAGGGAGAAAGAGAGATGGGATTTCCAAAACTAGAAACAGAACGTTTACTCTTAAGAGAACTTACACTATTAGATGCAGAAACGATGTTCCAATATTTTTCGAAAGAATCAGTTATACGTTATTTCGGAATGGATTCTTTTGAAAATATTGAGCAAGCGAAAACAACGATTCAAACGTTTAACAATCGTTATGAAGAGGGCAGTGTATTTCGCTGGGGAATCGAGAAAAAAGGGACGGGCCAATTAATCGGAACGTGCGGATTTCATTTAATTAATAATATTCATAAACGAGCTGAAATTGGTTATGAATTAGATGATACATATTGGGGACAAGGATATGCATCGGAAGCATTACAAGCGATTTTAGCTTACGGATTTGAAATGCTGCAACTGATAAGAATCGCAGCGGTTGTATATGTAGAAAATAAAGCTTCTCAAAAGTTGTTAATAAAAGCAGGATTTCAAGAAGAAGGATTACTTCGAAAACATATGATTCAAAATGGAGTTGCTCATGATACCATTTTATATTCTTTATTAAAAGAAGAGTGGAAGAAGTAATGAGTACAAACGAACTTATAACGATTATGAAGAATCATAGGGAAAATAGATTCATTTTAGGTATAGATGGTTTAAGTCGTTCAGGAAAAACAACATTCGTAGCAAATTTAAAAGAAAATATGAAACAAGAAGGCATTCCGTTTCATATTTTCCATATTGATGATCATATAGTAGAGCGTAATCGACGCTATTATACAAACCATGAAGAATGGTATGAGTATTATTGTTTACAGTGGGATATTACATACTTGAGGCAGAAGTTTTTTCAGAAGTTACAACATGAGACAAAATTAACTTTGCCTTTTTATCAAGAGGAAACAGACTCATGTGAAATGAAAAAAGTGCAGATTCCTATTGTAGGCGTAATTGTTATTGAAGGAGTTTTTCTGCAGCGAAAAGAATGGAGAGATTTCTTTCATTATATGGTCTATTTGGACTGTCCAAGAGAGACAAGGTTTCTACGTGAGAGTGAGGAGACACAGAAAAACCTTTCAAAGTTTGAAAATAGGTATTGGAAAGCAGAGGATTATTACTTAGAAATGGAATCGCCGAGGGATAGGGCGGATTTAGTCATTAAATGATTTGAACATAGCAGGTGAATAGAATGAATATTTTATGGGATTTTGATGGGACGTTATTTGATACGTATCCTGCATATACAATGTTGTTTTCTGAAATATTAGGTGATTCAGTAGAAAAACAAGAAATATACAAAAACTTAAAAATATCATACTCTCATGCAATTCAGTATTATAATATTTCATGCGAGCAGGAAGAAAAGATTAAAGTTTTGAAGGGAAAATTCACGTCAAAAGATATGAAACCTTTTGCAGGTGTCGAAGAGGTTTTGAAATTTGCAAATAAAAATGTGATTATGACCCATAAACATAGGGAAGGGGTTATGGGCATTTTAAAATATTACGGCTGGGAAAAATACTTCGTAGATATGGTTACAATTAACGATGGCTTTCCTCGAAAGCCAAACTCTTTAGCTTATAATCATCTGCATAAAAAATACAATATTGATTTAGCTATTGGAGATAGAGAATTAGATTTATTACCTGCAAAAGAATTAGGTATTTCAACATGTATGTTTCAAGGTAATTGTGATGTAGCGGATTATTCTTTATCACATTACTCGGAGTTTTTTAAGGTAGTGAGTGATAGAGAGTTTTCTTTATAAAAAAAGTTATTAATAAAGACTGTATCTTTCATTTTAAAGGTACAGTCTTTATTTTTTAGAGCTATTATATACCAATTGCCGTGGATTAAAGAATGATTGTATATCTTTAGTAAAGAAATAGTCAGGTTAGTTGTTAGATAGAAATAAACTGACAGATAAAGTGATAGTGTCCGTTTTATCTGCTTTTTATCATAACCAAATTATGGTTATTCATGCTAATATAAACTCATAGCTATATAGAAGGGGTGGGATTAGTATGAAAACAGAAATAGTTCCTAAAAAGAAGTACAGTATAATAAGCTATATATCTTTACTCATCGGTATTTTGTGTTTTTTATTCGTTTTTATAACGCCAACAAGGATAGCGAATGCAGGTAATATAGTTGGAGATTATATTACAATTGCTCTGACAGGTGTAGGTATTATGCTTTCTATAATAACAATGACGAAAAAAACAGAGAAGAAGGGGATTGCTATCCTTTCATTAATACTGTCCTCATCATTTTTTATATTTTGGATCATAGCAATTATCCTATTGTTTACTGGTCAAATTAGTTTTGCGCCGTAATGTGAAATAAAAAGAGTCCTTTTCGTATGATAACGGGTATAGTTACGGGAGTGAAAATATAAAATAACATACAAATTAGGGATGTAAATCACTTATGATTTAGCATCCCTTTTTTTATTGTTATTTCAGTGTTTAAGCGCTTTTATATAGTTAAATAGCGTTCTAAATAATAAGATAAATGGAAAATTTATGTTAAAATAATTATAGAGATTGTGAAAAAATGTTCTTAAACTAGCGTTCAGATTACTTTAAGAAGGTTTTTTCAAAGGAAATGGTAAATATCATATTTTGAAGGGGTGATTGTAGTGGATTAAGTGATTTTTTTAATCTTGGTTAAATACTTTGAAGATAGGGGTTTATAACTATGAATACAAAACTAATAATAGTAGAAGGGTTACCTGGATTTGGAAAATCAACCACTGCAAAGCTAATAAATGAAATTCTAAGCCAAAATAAAATTGAAGTTGAACTATTTTTAGAGGGAAATTTGAACCACCCAGCCGACTATGATGGTGTATCTTGTTTTAATAAATTTGAGTTCAATAGATTATTATCTAACAGTGGAGATTTTAAAGAAGTGCTCCTTAAGAAAGTTCTAAAAAAAGGAAGCAATTATTTATTACCATACAGAAAGATGAAAAATGAGTTTGGTGACCAGTTTTCGGACGAATTATTTAACGTTATTTTAAAAAATGATATATACGAATTACCATTCGATAAAAATGTTGAATTAATTGCTGACAAATGGAATGACTTTGCTGAAATCGCTCTAGAAGACAATAAGGTTTATATCTTTGAATGTTGTTTCATACAAAATCCATTAACTATTGGGATGATTAAATATGGTGAACAAAAAGAAAAAATAATAAATTATGTAATGAAAGTTGCAAAAATCATAGAGAATTTAAACCCAATGTTATTGTATGTAGAACAAGATAATCTTGAATTTTCATTTAGGAAGGCGTTAAAAGAAAGAACTCCAGAATGGTCCACAGGAATTATCGACTATTACACTAACCAAGGCTATGGGAAAGAACATCACCATTCAGGTGTAGAAGGAGCGATAAAAGTTCTTGAAGCTAGAAGGAATTTAGAATTAGAAATATTCGATATGTTAAAAATGAAAAAAGAAACAATCAATAATACAAAATATGAAATTGACTCATATAGGTCAATGTTAAAAGATAAGTTAGCCATACAAATGGTGAAATAGCTTTTTACACTAACTGGTGCTTTAGTTGAAGAGGGAAATAAAAAACGCTCAGAATATTTTCTGAGCGTTTTAGTTTGTTATTTCTAATGTTTATTAGCATTTTTCTCTTCCTAAACTGAACCCATTACTCGTATGAAGGACTCTATTTATTCGGTATCTTCAGGTTGATATTCTAAAATATCCCCCGGTTGGCATTCTAATGCTTTACATATTGCTTCTAAAGTTGAAAAACGGACTGCTTTTGCTTTTCCATTTTTCAAGATAGAAAGGTTAGCCATTGTAATTCCAACCTTCTCCGAAAGTTCTGTTACACTCATTTTTCTTTTTGCTAACATTACATCAATATTAATAATAATTGCCATATTATTCACCTCAGACCGTTAAATCATTTTCTGATTTTATATCTATAGCATCTTTTAATAGTCTTTGGAGAACGGCAGCAAAGACCGCGATTACCATTGAAGCAAAAATCATAATCATTCCGATAATAATAATGCCAGGGGCGTCATCTCTCTCTGCCACGAGATAGAAAAGTGGCATACCTAATACATATAATACACTAATTGCCAATGCGCTGTACTTAATATTTTTTAAAGCTTTAACAGATAACTCAGAGAATGCGTTGTTTGTATCAATATAGTTTAAAAGCTTAAATGTTTGGTACAAAGCGAAGTAATAAGGTATTGCTGTTGCGTATAAGTTGATAAATACAAGGTATTTAATATATGCAATATCCGGATATAATTCTGCGGCGAAGTTTCCTATTTTAGGAACTAAAAAAATGCACATAGCAAGAACGGGGATTCCGATCAGAATCACAACGGTCTTTAAAAAGAGTGTGGATCCTTGTTTCATAAAAAGCACCTCATTTATTTAATATCTTATTAATTTAACATGAAATTTATTGTTAAACAATAAAATTTTATTTCTTTTAATCGAGGATTTATTGTTAAACAAGTAATTAATGAAAAGGATGCTAAATCTTTTTTATAAGATAGATGACACATACCGATATTTAATTAAGGAAAGAAATAGAAAGTAACTATTGTTAGCTTTATGAGAATTGGGAACTAATAAAACATATGTAGGTTGTGGAATGAGAAAGGAAATAAGGTGTATTGAAATGAATGCAAAGTTTATGGAGGAACAATCATGTTGAATTATGGTGTGAAGATGAAAAAGTTACTATTAGTGGGAGCTATAATAGTAAGCGTATTAAGTACGGAAAGTATGATGAATTATCATGCGGCCAAAGCTAAGGTGAAAAAAGTAGAACACCAGCCTAAAAATATAATTATGATGGTTATGGACGGAACAAGTTCAACGGCGACAACATTGGCTCGCTGGTATAAAGGGGCACCGCTTACGTTAGATCAAATTGTAACAGGAGGTGTTCGTACATATTCTGCAGAATCAGCTATTACAGACTCAGCGCCAGCAGCAACAGCATTAGCAACTGGAAATAAATCGAATTCAGGATATGTAGGCGTACTACCTTCTATTGTAAATTCACCTAACTTAAAGCCAATAAAAGAAGAGGACAAGTTACGGCCGGTCGCAAACGTATTGGAAGGTGCAAAACGTACTGGCCGTGCAACTGGAATTGTTGCTACATCTGAAATTCAGCATGCTACTCCGGCGGGATTCTCGGCTCACCATGTCAATCGCAAGCAATTTGACGTAATTGCGAAGCAGCAAGTATATCAAAATATAGATGTCGTATTAGGCGGGGGAAAAGCGGCGCTGCTACCTATGAAAAGTAATGGAATCCGAAAAGATGGTGAAAATTTAGTAAAGGTGATTCAAGACAAAGGATACGATTTTGTTGAAACGAAAGATGCGTTATTGAACTCCAAATCTAATAAAATTTGGGGCTCTTTCTCAAATCATGCTCTTGCGTTTGATATAGATCGTATAGCAACAAATCCAGAACAACCAACACTTTCTCAAATGACAGAAAAAGCAATTCAAACATTATCAAAAGACAAAGATGGTTTCTTTTTATTCGTAGAAGGTAGTAAGCCTGATTGGGCAGCTCATGCTAATGATCCAATTGGGATGATTAGTGATGTATTGGCATTTGATGAAGCGGTAGCAAAGGCGTTACAATTTGCGAAGAAAGATGGGGATACGATGCTCATAGCTTTAACTGATCATGGTAACAGCGGTATCTCTATAGGGAATAGAAATACGACAAAAGGATACAATACTACACCGGTTTCTGCATACATTGATTCATTGAAAAAGGCGAAAATGACACTTGAAGGAACTATAAATAAACTGAAATCTGATTTATCAAATGTAGAAGATGTAGCTAAACTATACGGTTTGGATAATCTAACTCATGATGAAAAAGAAAAATTAAAAGCGGCAAAAAAGAAAATGGATGTAGGACGAATTCTTACTACATTATTGGCTAATCGTGCAAATATTGGCTTTACGACAGGAGGACATACAGGTGAGGATGTATTTTTACATTCTTATGGACCTCAAAAACCAGAAGGCTTAATCCAAAATACAGACATTGCGAAGACGATGGCGAAAGCGATGGGCTTTAACTTAGAAGAAGTAACGAATAAAATATTCTTAGAGAGTGAACAAGCCTTTAAGAAAATCGGTGCAACTGTAACAGCCGACAAAACCGAAGGAGCAAACCCGTTACTCGTAGTAAAACATAATAAAGTAGAAGCACAATTATTTGGTAACAAAAATATAATTCGTATCAATGGTAAAGGGTATGAATTAGGAAGTATTATTGTAGAGAGTAATGGAAAGTGCTATGTACCAGAAGAAGCAATTCAACTATTTGTAAAGCATTCTCGTTAAAAAATTGCCAACCAGTTAAGCTAACTGGTGGCAATTTTTTTGTGTTTATTCTAAATATAAGGGTTCGGATTGTTTTGGAAAGTTTTCCAGATGAGACTTGTATAAATGTGAAAGGGGAATTATATTTTTTTCTTACATTAAAAAATTTCGTTTTGTAGAATAGAGAATTTATACATATAGTAAAGTCTAATGTATTATCAATTAATATTTATGAAAAATATATTAATACTTTAGAATTTCTTTAATTTTCATTATTTTTTATTTAATATTATTCGTTATATTTATAATATGTTTATTTCAATTTATCGTATTGTAGCGCAGTTTCATATAATTATAAAGCAATCATCAAAATAAAATCTCCACTAGAGTAAATTTATTATTTTTTTGCGTCTTTTTTATCCCGCTATTTGCTGGGCAGTAAGACCCCCACCTCAAAATTCAGCGAAAGCAAAGAAGTTAGGTGGGGATCGGGCTGCCTGTAAAAGCCCGATTGGTGAGGGCTGATTAAAGTTTCACTTTATTTACGAAAATTATTATGCAGCTAAGAAAACTGTAGTTCATTGAATTAGAGGTATATTAGAATTTAGTTGAAGAAAGAGAGAGGGAATAAAATGAATATAGTGCACTTACGTCCTAAACAGCGGTCTAAGTATCGCATTATGCTAGGGACGTGGTATTACTCTACAAAGAGATACATTCAGTGGTTAGTAGACGGAAAAACATATGCAAAAAGGCTCCAACAAGAAAAGCTACCTTGTACAGCAATTCAGCACCGAACGATATTACTTCGTAAGCTCAAAGATGTAGATATGTGGTATCAACAGAATAAGGTTGTTAATTTGAAAATTGCTGTAAAAAAACTAAATGGTATCGTCATTAGACCAGGAGAAACATTTTCTTACTGGCGTTTAATAGGTAAGCCTACGAGGAAAAAAGGATATGTAGAAGGTATGGTATTACACTACGGATCTTTTCAAACAGGTATTGGAGGAGGTCTTTGTCAGCTTTCGAATTTAATATATTGGATGACTTTACATACACCACTGACAGTAACAGAACGATATCGTCATAGCTTTGATGTCTTTCCTGATTCGAGGCGAACTCAACCGTTTGGGAGTGGAGCGACTTGTTCCTATAACTATTTGGATTTACAAATTAAAAATGAAACGGACCAACCGTATCAACTTCACCTTTATATGACAGATGAACATTTAGTTGGTGAATGGAGAACAGTCTATCCGCAACTTTATCAATATGAAGTGTATGAGAAAGAACACTCAATTCAACCTGCATACTGGGGCGGTTATATACGACATAATGTGATTCAACGTAAAGTATATAATCAACAGAAACAGTTAATAGAAGATCAATATGTAACGGAGAATCACGCTATAATGATGTATGAACCACTATTAGCTTGTAATAATGAGAATAGTGAGTAATATGATAATCCATAGATTAAATAGTATAGAAAATATTTAATTCTTATTTTTATTAAAAAAATATAAATCTCAGATTTACTGGATTTTGATTGTAACTTAGAACATATAAAAGTTCACTGTTATTTATTGGAGAGCCTGTTTGTTTTTCTATCTTTTGTATTTCACTCTGCATAAAAAAATATTTCTCAACATTTTATTTGTTGAAAAAGATTGAATATTCGTATTATAACGAATATTATGTTGTTATCGGCAAAAAACGATAATTTGCAGACACTGGGGAGGAAATACATTGAAAAAGAAAAAGAAATTAAAACCATTAGCGGTATTAACAACAGCAGCAGTACTAAGTAGTACGTTTGCTTTTGGAGGTCACGCAGCGTATGCTGAGACACCAACATCATCTCTACCAATAGATGAGCACTTAATACCGGAGGAGCGTTTGGCAGAAGCGCTAAAACAACGGGGGGTAATTGATCAATCTGCATCACAAGCTGAGACGTCAAAGGCTGTCGAAAAATATGTTGAGAAAAAGAAAGGGGAAAACCCTGGGAAAGAAATCTTAACAGGAGATAGTCTTACACAAGAAGCTTCTGATTTTATGAAAAAAGTAAAAGATGCAAAAATGAAGGAAAATGAACAGGCACAGCAGCCTGAAGTAGGCCCAGTAGCTGGGCAAAGTGCTGGATTGAATCCAGGAAAATTAAATGGAAAAGTACCTACTACATCAGCGAAGCAAGAAGAATACAATGGAGCTGTTCGAAAAGATAAAGTACTTGTTTTACTTGTAGAATTTAGCGATTTTAAGCATAACAATATTGATCAAGAGCCAGGATACATGTATTCCAAGGACTTTAATCGTGAACATTATCAAAAAATGTTATTTGGTGATGAACCATTCACTTTATTTGATGGATCGAAGATTAACACATTTAAGCAATATTATGAAGAACAATCTGGTGGTAGCTATACAGTTGATGGGACTGTAACAGAGTGGCTTACTGTTCCAGGAAAAGCATCAGATTATGGTGCTGATGCGGGTACTGGTCATGATAACAAGGGGCCTTTAGGACCAAAAGATTTTGTGAAAGAAGCATTAAAAGCAGCGGTAGCAAAAGGAATCAATTTAGCAGACTATGACCAATTTGATCAATACGATCAAGATGGTGATGGAAATAAAAATGAGCCAGATGGAATTATTGATCATTTAATGGTTGTACATGCTGGCGTTGGTCAAGAAGCTGGCGGCGGTAAATTGAAAGATGATGCGATTTGGTCACATCGTTCAAAACTCGGTTCAAAACCATATGCAATTGATGGCACGAAATCTTCTGTTTCGAACTGGGGCGGAAAGATGGCTGCATACGATTATACAATCGAGCCTGAAGACGGAGCGGTTGGTGTGTTTGCACATGAGTATGGCCATGATTTAGGCTTACCAGATGAATATGATACAAAGTACTCAGGACAAGGTGAACCTGTTGAGTCATGGTCTATTATGAGTGGTGGTAGCTGGGCTGGAAAAATTGCAGGAACAGAGCCAACGAGTTTCTCACCACAAAATAAAGAGTTTTTCCAAAAGAATATGAAGGGGAATTGGGCGAATATCCTTGAAGTAGATTATGACAAACTTAGCAAAGGCATCGGTGTTGCGACATATGTAGATCAAAGTACTACAAAATCTAAACGACCTGGAATCGTTCGTGTTAACTTGCCGGACAAAGATATAAAAAATATCGAATCGGCGTTTGGTAAGAAGTTCTATTATAGTACAAAAGGAAATGACATTCATACAACACTTGAGACACCAGTATTTGACTTAACAAATGCAAAGGATGCTAAGTTCGATTATAAGGCATTTTACGAACTTGAAGCGAAGTATGATTTCCTTGACGTATATGCGATTGCAGAAGATGGAACGAAGACACGCATTGATAGAATGGGCGAAAAAGATGTAAAAGGCGGCGCGGATACAACTGATGGTAAATGGGTTGATAAATCATACGATCTAAGCCAATTCAAAGGAAAAAAAGTAAAACTGCAATTTGAGTACTTAACAGATATTGCAGTAGCTTATAAAGGATTTGCGTTAGATAATGCAGCCTTAACTGTAGATGGAAAAGTTGTTTTCTCTGATGATGCGGAAGGTCAGCCAGCAATGACGTTAAAAGGCTTTACTGTGTCTAACGGATTTGAACAGAAAAAACATAATTACTATGTAGAGTGGAGAAATTATGCTGGTTCTGACACTGCGTTACAACATGCACGTGGACCAGTATTTAATACAGGAATGGTTGTATGGTATGCGGATCAAAGCTTTACAGATAACTGGGTAGGCGTTCATCCAGGTGAAGGGTTCTTAGGAGTAGTAGATTCTCATCCAGAGGCAATTGTAGGGACATTAAACGGACAACCTACTGTGAAGAGCAGTACGCGTTATCAAATTGCCGATGCGGCATTCTCATTTGATCAAACGCCAGCATGGAAAGTAAATTCACCAACTCGCGGTATTTTTGATTATAAAGGATTACCAGGAGTGGCGAAATTTGATGATTCTAAGCAATATATCAACAGCATCATTCCTGATGCAGGACGTAAGTTGCCGAAACTAGGACTGAAGTTTGAAGTAGTAGGCCAAGCTGAAGACAAGTCTGCAGGTGCGGTTTGGCTTCATCGATAAAATAAGGTAAAACGAAGAGGAGCTGCCACAAGTCGGTGAAACTGACTTATGACAGCTCTTTTCTTCTTGTGAAAAAACTCTCTGTTTTTTTATGTACTTATTGGAAAAATTCGAAGTTTCTTTGATACATAAAATGCTCCGTCTGTCCAATTATAGAAGCTATTTTGGACGTAAGAAATTTGTAAGTAATGAGTAAGAAAAAAGAGATTTTCATAGTATAAAATATTTATTATAGCTACTTTTAACACCTGATACTAATAGTGTGTTATAATATGAATTAGCAACAAAAAGGAAAGGAATTAGAACAATGACCTTAGAAAATACTAAAAATTTAAAAAAACAAGTTGCTCCTTTTGAAAAATCAACGATTAAAAAAAGTGTTTGGCAACTGATCAACACAATCGTGCCATTTATTATTTTATGGTACCTTGCTTATAAAAGTTTGTCAGTTTCTTATTGGTTAACATTAGTTCCAGCATTGTTAGCCGCTGGATTTATGACAAGGATTTTCATTATTTTTCATGATTGCACCCATTATTCGTTTTTTAAAAGTCGACGTGCAAATAGAATAGTTGGAACGTGTATGGGTGTTTTAACATTATTCCCATTTGATCAGTGGGGGCATGAGCATTCTATTCACCACGCTACGAGTGGTAATTTGGATAAAAGGGGTACAGGAGATATTTGGACGCTTACAGTAGATGAATATGTAGCAGCACCATTTAGACTCCGTTTAGCATATCGTTTATATCGCAATCCATTCGTTATGTTTGGATTAGGTCCGATTTATGTTTTCCTGCTTAAAAATAGATTTAACCGAAAAGGTGCTAGAAAAAAAGAACGTATGAACACTTATTTAACGAATATTTTAATCGTTGCTATTATAGGAATGCTTTGCTGGGCAATTGGATGGCAATCGTTTCTTTTAGTACATGGTTCTATATTTTTAATAGCAGGTTCAATAGGTATTTGGTTGTTTTACGTACAGCACACATTTGAGGATTCTTATTTTGAAGAAGATAAAGAGTGGGAATATGTGAAAGCGGCAGTGGAGGGAAGTTCTTTTTATAAACTTCCAAAAATTTTGCAATTTCTAACGGGTAATATTGGATTCCATCATGTTCACCATTTAAGTCCAAGAGTACCTAACTATAAATTAGAAGAGGCACACAACAATACGCTTCCTTTAAAAAATGTACCAACGATTACGCTTGCTACAAGCTTGCGTTCACTCCGTTTCCGTCTTTGGGATGAGAAAAGTAACAATTTTGTTAGCTTTAAAGATGTCAAAAATATAATTAAAAATAATGTTTCTGTTCGGGTGAAATCTGAACTATAATTGCATCGTATATAAAACTCCCCTTAATCATTTTCGATTTAAGGGGAGTTTTTGTTTAAAGAGTAGATGCCAGATAAGAAGAAAAATTAAATGATTCAAATTATAATTGAAGCAGATTAGAAAATTGCTTGTATGTAAGTACAAATATAAGTTGACAGTAAATACATTATGTTAACAAATGGAGTTGTCATGAATTTTCCGTTATGATAACTGTTCATAGATCCGACGAAAATTAATAGCAAAAAGGGGGGGACACATGCCTATCAACTTAAAAATGAAAACAAAGTGTACTTTCTGTGTACACTTGTTTTTTCATACGCTCACGAAGTTGTTTTTCTGTAAATCGATACATAATCACCCGAGTGAATAGTTTTTTATCCTTTCCAATATAAGCTTCTTTTATTTCATAGGACTGTCCTGATTTTAAGGTATCCATGATGTGCTCTAAATCAACTTTGATGTACTGATATTGTTTTTTTATTGTTCCGTTTCGAAAGTATTCAGGAAATTCATTTTTGACATATATCCTATTGTTTAATTTGAGTCGCGGTATATAGTACACACCACGTTGATCCATTAGAACAAATTATCCTTTTCCATACCGATCACACATCTTTTGTAGAATGATAGTATCAGCATATCCCAGTTTAAGAGGTTACTTGCAAAAATATTTAGAATTTTTTTGCGATAATCCTCCGAAATGTAATACGGATTTTAAATACTTTCATTTATAATTCTCTATTTGTCTATACTTTTCATATCGCTGTTGTATAAGCTCTTCCGAGGATAATAGTATCAATTTTTTTAGAGATGATTCGATTACAGATTCAATCATTTTTGCCTGTGATTGTATATCATTTTGTGCTCCACCTTTAATTTCAGGAATGATTTCATCAATAATTCCTAAATGTTTTAAATCTTTTGCTGAAATTTTCATATGTTCAGCAGCTTCTGGAGCATACTTAGCGTCCTTCCATAGGATAGATGCTGCTCCTTCGGGCGAAATTACCGAGTACCATGAATACTCTAACATATGGATATGGTTACCGACACTAATGCCAAGAGCTCCACCACTTGATGCCTCTCCAATTACAATACAAACAATTGGCACTTTAAGTGTAGTCATTTCAAATAGATTTTGAGCTATCGCTTCAGAAATTCCACGTTCTTCAGATCCTATCCCTGGATAGGCGCCTATTGTATCAATAAATGTAATAATAGGGCGATTAAATTTATCAGCTTGTTTCATAAGTCTTAGCGCTTTTCTATAACCTTCTGGATGTGCCATTCCAAAATTTCTTTCTATACTTTCCTTTGTATTTCTACCTCTTTGATGACCAATAACCGTAACGGGCATTCCTTTAAATTTTGCAATACCACCTATCATTGCTTTATCATCACCATATAATCGATCACCATGAAGTTCGAGAAAGTTTGTAAACAATAAAGGTATATAGTCCAATGTCGTGGGTCGATTACGTAGCCTTGCAATTTGAACTCGTTGAAAAGGTGTAATATTAGAATAAATTTTATCTTGCATTTTATTTAAACGTTTTTCTAATTCATGAATTTCTGACGATAAATCTACATTATTTTCTTTCATAATTTTCTTTAATTCATCAAATTTCTCTTTTAATTCAATAATAGGACGTTCAAAATGCAAACTCATTTTATCCTCCAAATGTTATGACTTACCTGACTCTAATCAAAAGGCTTAGAAATAGAATCAATAAATAATTCAAAACCATCCACAACTATTTTTTGTTCTGATTCTGATAAATTATTGAGAATACTTTGATAAAATGTAATGGATTGCTCTCTTAAGCAATTAACAGTTATGTGACCTTTTTCTGTGAGGTGCAGAAAAAGTTCTCTTCTATTTTTTTCATTTACTTCACGATAAATAAGCCCCTTTTTTACTAACTTATCTACCAATCTACTTACAGTTGAAGTCTCTAATCTAAGTTTATTGGATAGTTGCCAAACAGTTAATTTTTCCACCTCTAGTTCTTCTAACGCCATCATTTGAGAAGTTGGTAAAGGTTTTTCAAATGGTCCATTGGGCAAATTTTGAGATTCAAAAACCCCAGTTATTATAATCATTTTCTTGATATCTTTTCTTAGTTTTAAGGCATCTTCTCTTTTCAAAAAGGTCACCCTCCTACAACTATTGTATCATACATCAATTGTATTATACATGAATATGATTTTTTCACAAGCTTAACGTAAGCCAATATTACAACATGGACGAGATATTTCTTCTTGTTAAAATGGTATAAGTGGATTGTTTTCTACAAATAGCAGAACATCAATTATGTATCAGGGGCCTTTATGGGGTACCGCTCATCGAAATCAAGCTAAGAAAATAAAACTACCCCAAAAACGAAATTTTGTGACAACTTGTGGCGAAATTTCGTTTTTGGGGGGAATTCTAAATTCTTAAGTTGATGGGCATGGGGATAGTACAACATTATATCCAAAAATAAGAAAAGACTTGAACGAAAATTCCATTCATTTTTCTTGGTGTTCCGTATTCCATACACTTAAATAGGATGCATATTCTAGTTCATCTGGATTCTCATGTAACATAGAAATGAATTCTAATTTATTTCCATCACAATCTAGAAAGTATACACTTGCAGCGGGCATCCACCTTTGGACAATTGGCTCTTGATTTCCTTTTCCTTGACTTCCTATCACTTCTATTCCACGTTCCTCTAACCACGCTTTAGAAGTCATTAAAGACTCTAAATTTACACCAAAAGCAAAATGTCTCGGCTCAAAGTCTTCGATATTATTTACTTCCCATAGTCCAAGCATTTGTTGTTTATTTTCTCCGACCCAAAAGAAAGCCACTCTTCTTTTGGAGAGTTTTCTTGCTAACGTTAATCCTAGCTTGTTTTGATAGAAATTTATTGCGTTTTCTAAATTTCTTACATGTAAATGAGTTTCGTATATGTTCTGTATTATTATGATCATTCCTTTCTTTATTGGTAACTACCAATTAAATAGTAAATGTAATTCTAAAGTTGAAATATGTATAAGCCTAGTAATGTACATCTATATCCGATATACCTATTTACTATTATATTGAAATTGGAATGTGATAAATCCCACTGAGGTAGTAAGTGTTTAAATGAACACTCTACTACTTTTGTAGGAGAGGGGATATATCTATTAAATTCAGATGAAATCATATTTAAATAATGAAAAACGCTATTCTTTTCGTAAGAATAGCGTTTTTTTATGTTTTTAAGTTGGTGGCCATAGGGTAGAATTTGAAAAATGAGGATTTACAAAGCTAAGAAGTTTAACTCCACAAAAAAATCGATTTCCTGTGGAGTTAAAGGAATCGACTTTTTTATTTACCTTGATGTATTAACGCAGCTGTTAACTTAATAGTAAATAAGTAGAATCCACTATTTCTCCCAAAGTTCGATCAATCGACCTTCAGGATCCTTAATCCAAATAAACTTTCCAAATTCACTGATTTCTTCTTTCTTCTCTAGAGGTACACCAATATTCTCAAGATGCTTTATAGTCTCGTTTAGATTATGTACTTCGAAATTTAACATCACTTGTTGTTCTTTTGGAAAATAATTGTCATTCTCTGTAAAGAAAGAAAAGATGGTCTCATTTCCTAACTGGGGTTTAATCACAGTTCCATTCCAATCTTCTATATCAAGTTTCAACACTTCACTGTACCATTTTTTTATAACATCAAGATTCTTAGTTCTCCAAAATATTCCTCCAAAACCTTTTATCATCGTATCTAACTCCTGTCTGTCTTTAAATATATATTAAATATATCAAAACAAAACAGTAATAGTAAGCAGAATCATCAACTTATGAATAGTAAAAATAGTAATTGTTAGTATTATAGTATTTACTACATTAACACTTTCTACAACATCATTAGCAGAACTTGAAATTTTGGGAAAGGTATAGAAATGCTCATTTTTCAACCAAAAGTTCACCTGAGCAATCCAGAACTTAAAGTGTTATAAATAATTCTTTCAATAGTAGGGGGAAATGAGAGAAGGAACGATAAAAGACCACACATGAAGTGAAACGCCACGTGTGGTCTTTTATGTATCGTCAAATATTACGAAGTCTCGCTAATTTTACTTTCACTATGAGTGTTAGTAGATATTCTTTTCTTAACTTTAAAGTGATAGTAGGTATAGCAAAAGATGATAAATGGTACAGTGCAATAGATTCCAAGTCGTTGTTCTGGGATAAAAATAAGACTGATTAATATAATGCCATACAATCCAAAACCAAGAATTGGTACGAGTGGATAAAGTGGTGTTTTAAATTTTAAGTCTTCTAATTTTCCACCGTCTGCTAAATAATGTTTGCGGAAAAAGAATTGAGAAACACAAATTGACATCCAAACAATAATGGTAATGACTCCGGAAATTGAAATGAGCCATAAGTAAACCGTTTCAGCAGCTACTACGCTTGTCAAAAGAGAAAAAGCAGAAATAGCTATCGTCATGATTAAAGCGTTGAGAGGAATCCCACGTGATGATAATTTCTTTAAAAAGGCTGGAGCCATTTCGTTTTTTGATAAAGACCAAAGCATTCGAGTAGCAGCGTATAGTCCTGAGTTTGCAACAGAAAGAACAGCAGTAAGAATAACAAAGTTCATAATATCAGCTGCATATGGAATACCGATATTATCAAAAACAGCAACGAATGGGCTCTTTGTTAATCCAGCTTCTTCCCAAGGAATTAAAGCAACAAGAACAAAGATTGCTAAGACGAAGAAAAACATTGTGCGCCATATAATATTTCTAATAGAACGAGGTAAAGTTTTTGCTGGATCTTCACTTTCACCTGCTGCGATTCCAACAAGTTCTGTACCTTGGAAGGAATAGTTGACTGTAACCATTGTTAAAAGAATAGCGGCAAGTCCATTTGGGAATAAACCACCATGATTTACGAAATTTGATAATAGCGGAGCGGGTTCGTCACCTTTTAAATCAATAAAACCGAACATAGCGGCGCCGCCAAGAATAATGAAAGCGATAATGGCAGATACTTTTATACTTGAAAACCAAAATTCTGTTTCTGCATAACTACGAGCAGATAATGCGTTAATAGTGAAGATTGTAACGCCAAATATTAAACACCAAACCCAAACAGGAATATCAGGAAACCAGCGCTGCATTGTAATGCCGGCAGTTGTAAATTCAAGACCGGTCGTATTCGCCCAGCTTAACCAATACAACCATCCGATTGTAAAGCCAGTTGCAGGATTGATGAACTTAGTGGCATATTCTTGGAAAGAACCTGAAACAGGCATGGCTACAGCAAGTTCACCAAGACATAGCATAACGAAATACATTAATAATCCACCGGCCATAAAGGCAAGTACGGATCCGCCAGGTCCAGCTTGACTTATAATAAAGCCAGATCCGTTAAATAACCCCGTTCCAATCACACCACCGAGTGCAATCATGAATAAGTGTCTACTTTTCATCGTCCGTTTTAATTCATTGTTTGTATTGCTTACTTGCGCCATTGTTTTCCTCACTTTCATAGGTGATAGAATAAAGTTTGATATTTTTCCGTATTATGGAATGTATTCCGTGATGTGAAATCTTGTTATAATTTTCAGATAATTAAAAAGAAAAGTCAATATTTTTTTGTTTGCGTTTTCAATTCTTTGTTAGTGATATGTTTTTATTGTTAGAAAATTAAATAAATAGATTGATTTCATTTCGAATGTTTGCTAAATTGATAGTTAATTAAGCATACTAACATATTACGAGTAAAGTTGAGGCGAGTTATGGTACAGTCCATTGATCGAGCGATAAGTATTATTAAATTATTGAATTCTACAAATGAAAAAGAGTATTGGGCTATTTCTGATATAGCTGATGGAACACATCTCCCGGTTAGTACAGTACATAGATTACTTAACTCTTTAATGGAGCATGGGTTAGTTACACAAATTTCAGAGACAAAACAGTACAAAATTGGACCAATGTGGATGGAAATAGGGTTACGTCAATTGGAGAAGGTAGACTACAGATCTGTTGCAAGAGAAGTGATGAAACGTTTAGCTGCTGAAGTGGAGGAAAGTGTCTATTTAAATATTCCAAACGGAACACATTCTATTATCATTGAAAGAATTGATAGTCCTTTAAAAATTCGAGTTATCGATAATCTAGGGGAACAAATTCCACTTTCAATTGGTGCCGCAAATAAAACGATGCTTGCCAATATGAAAACGAATGAAATGGAACATATTGTAGAAAATTTACTTTCTTCATTACCAGAACAAAAGCAAATTCTTCTTAATCAAATAAAGCAAATAAAAAATGAAGGATATGCTGTCAGTTATGGTGAAAAAACAGAAGGGACAGCTTCAGTAGCTGCACCTATTATCGGATTTAATCATAAAGTAGTAGGAGCATTAAGTGTTGGGTTAATTAGTCATCGTATTAATGATGATCGACTATCTTTTCTTATTAGCAAGGTAAAACAAGCGGCTCATGAAATATCAATAAAAATCGGCAGTACATCAGAACTATAATTTTGATAACTGTCGTCATTTTTTTATTCATATAATGGAATTAGTTTTCATAATGCGGAAAAATAGGGGGATTTATATGTCAAAGTGGCAATCAAAAGAACAATTGATTCAATTATTAAGCGGTCTTGTTGAAATTCCTAGTATTACCGGTTCAGAAGCTGAAGTAATATTGCCAGACTTTGTTGTGGAACAGTTATCTGATTTACAGTACTTCAAAGAAAACCCGCATCATTTACAAAAAAATCCGACAGGGGACGGACGATATTTTGTTACAGCACTAGTAAAGAAAAGCGATAGTACAAAAAATACTGTAATTCTAGTAAGTCACTTTGATGTTGTAGATGTACAAGATTACGGAGTGTGGAAAGAAGATGCATTTAATCCTAAAAAGTTAACATCTATGTTTTATTCTCATAAAGATGAACTTCCAGACCATGTACGTGAAGATATAGAACATGGGGAATGGCTGTTTGGTAGAGGAACAATGGATATGAAATGCGGTCTAGCATTACAAATGGCAATGATTGAACAAGCATGTGAAGGAAGATTCGATGGGAATGTTCTTTTATTGGCTGTACCAGATGAAGAAGTGAATTCTGTAGGGATGAGGGCCGCTGTTCCAAGACTGTTAGATTTAGCTAGAGAGCATAACTTAGATTATAAAACGGTCTTAAACTCAGAGCCTATGTTTTCAAGACATCCTGGTGACCAAAATAAGTATATTTACACTGGCTCTATTGGTAAAGTATTACCTGGTTTTCTTTGCTATGGAAAAGAGACACATGTAGGTGAACCTTTTGCAGGCTTAAATGGGAGTTATATGGCTTCATTAATAACAGCAGAATTAGAGTTAAACACAGACCTTTGTGATATTGTAGAAGGGGAAGCGAGTCCTCCGCCAACTAACTTACTTCAAAGGGACTTAAAGGAGGATTATTCTGTACAAATTCCGCATCGTGCAGTTACATTATTTAATTTGTTTTTATTAGAAAAATCAATGACAGATGTAGTTTCATTGTTACGTCAAAAAGTAAAGAAAGTAGCAGAGAAAATAGAAGAGTCGTATGAAAAACATGCATATCGTTTTTCTAAATATAATCCATTTATACCACCTAATCTCAAAGTAAATGTATTAACTTATGAAGAGCTTATCACATATGCAATTGAGCAACATGGACAAGAAAAAATAAATCATATTCAATCTAATATTATAAAAAATAGAGAAGATAAAGATGATCGTGCGGTAACGATTGATTTAGTAGATAAATTAGCGATTTTATGTAAAGAAAAGGCACCGATGATTGTACTTTTCTTCGCTCCGCCGTACTATCCAGCTGTGAGTTCACGCAACAATCCTTTAATAAAAGAGGTAGTTGTAGAAATGGAAAAGTATGCACACTACAATCATAAGATTACATTTGAAAACCAAAATTATTTTGGGGGGATTTCAGATTTAAGCTATGTAGGCTTGCAGTATCCACTGGATTCAATGAGTTCGCTTGTAGACAATATGCCATTATGGGATAAAGGTTATTCAATTCCGCTTCAGGAATTAGAAGAGTTTGATGTTCCAGTATTAAATATGGGGCCGGTAGGAAAAGATGCACATCAATGGACAGAACGTCTAGATGTAAACTACGCATTTGAAACACTAATAGATATGTTACCGAAATGCATTGAAAAATTATTAGTTTCTAATAAAATTACACAATCATAGTATGGAATAGGTAAGGGATAAAATAGAACCTTTAAAGAAGATTTGAATTAAATTATTTTAATATAATTAAAAAGCGGAACGGCCAAGCTCAATTTTATATGAGTTTGGCCGTTTATCATGTAGTGAATTTTTAATTAAAATTATGTGAATTCATAGCTAACGTAATCTCTTTTATAGTTTTATTTTTTAGTTTGACCAGATAGTTCAACAGACTTTTGCGTACAACGTTGCATAGCTGAAATAATCGCTGTTCGTAATCCTTTTTCCTCTAATGTTGCTACAGCTTCTATTGTCGTTCCACCAGGAGAACAAACCATATCTTTCAATTCACCTGGATGTATTCCTGTTTCTAGTACCATTTTTGCAGAGCCTAACACAGCTTGAGCAGCGAATTTATATGCTTGATTTCTTGGCATACCATCTAGTACAGCAGCATCTGCCATCGCTTCTATAATCATATATACATAAGCTGGTGAAGAACCACTTACGGATGTGACAACATCCATTAATTTTTCACTTACGATCTCTGTTTGACCAAAACTATTGAAAATGTTTAGTACATCTTCTAAATCTTTTTCTGTCACCATTTCATTCGGGCATAATGCAGACATTCCTTCTCCAACAAGAGCAGGAGTATTAGGCATTACCCTTACAACCTTTACTTTTTTATTAAATGCATTTTCAGTACTTTCAATACTTTTCCCAGCAGCGATCGTAACGATGATAGCATCGTTTTTGATTACTTCTTTTATTTCATTAATTATTGACGCGTATAGGTCTGGTTTGATTGATAAAATTAAAATATCAGCATTTTTAGCTACTTCATTGTTGTCGGTAGTTGTAGTTAGCCCATATTTTTCACTAGCATTTTTTAAATTAGCAGTGTTTAAATCTGAACAAATAATTTGATTTGAAGACACTATATTTTTGTTTATCATTCCGCCAATCATAGCCATTCCCATATTTCCGCAACCGATGAATCCAATTTGTTTATCCATAATAACTCAATCTTGCTCCTTTTATAATCAATTATATCGGTTTGATATTATTTTCTTAGAATAAGAATAACATCCCTGTGCAATATAAAGAAACATTCTAAGAGAATATATTCCTTTTTGCAACACTAAAAGATAAAAATTAATTATATTCGACATTATGTAAATATATACACTATAATTTAAGGTTTTATGTTTATGAATATGAGTTAAACTTATATCAATTTGTATTTTCATTCAGTAGGGCAATAATTTCATACAAGTAACTTGTGGCTCTATTTATTTTTTAAGATACCTCTTGACACCGAATCGAACTATATCGCATAATATAAAAAAATTAGATTGAAAATCGTTGAAGGGAATTAGTACATATGTCTTCTTGCGAAAGAGAGTGGAATTCACCGGCTGAAAGATTCCTCGTATAGAATGTATCGAACCTATCCCTGAGTCTTAAATGAAAGTTTAGGCGTTCGCCTGCGTTATAGGCACCAAGTGGATATCTATGTATATCAATTAAGGTGGTACCGCGGAACAATGACCGTTTCGTCCTTTTTATTTTATTAAGGGCGAAGCGGTCATTTTTATTTTGCTCTTAAATAATTCAGTGCAGCATTGATGAGAATAGATATAGTTGCAAAGTGAATGAAGTGTAAATTATAAAAACTTTGATTTTAGACTTGGGGGATAAAAAAGTGAAAAAACAACGAATTGTTGTAAAGATTGGAAGTAGTTCCTTGGCAGATAGTCATGTAGGCATCTCTACAGAACAGCTTTCAGATCACGTTGCCGCATTGGCTCGGTTGAAAGCTGATGGGCACGAGGTTGTGTTAATTACATCTGGAGCCGTTGCTGCAGGGTTTTCAGCGCTAGGATATCCTAGCAGACCTGTAACGATTAAAGGGAAACAGGCTGCAGCAGCTGTCGGACAAAGTTTGTTAATGCAGGCGTACACGGAGGAATTCCGTAAATATGGCATCGTTACTGCGCAACTTTTGTTGACGAGAAGTGATTTTTCTAGAAAAGAACAGTATAGTAATGCTTACGCTACGTTAGGAGAATTATTAAACCGTTCCGCTCTTCCAATTATTAATGAAAATGATTCCATCTCTTTAGAGGAGCTGACGTTCGGTGATAATGATATGCTGTCAGCTTTAGTAAGCGGGCTTGTTTCGGCGGATATGCTTATGATCTTTACAGATGTGAACGGGTTATATGACAAAAATCCTCAGAAAAATGCGGATGCAAAAAAATATTATTTTCTTCCTGAAGTTACGGAAGAAATTTCTTCTCTTGCAGGAGATGCTGGCTCAAAACTTGGGACTGGCGGTATGAAATCAAAAATCGATGCTGCAAAGACAGCACTCTCTCTTGGTGTGAGTGTATTTATCGGAACAGGACGTGGGCAGGAAAAGTTTGTAGATGTTTTGAAGGGTAAGGGTGACGGAACGTATGTCGGTAATGCTCCTCAAAAAGAAATGAAGATGAACAAGCAATGGATTGCCTTGCATTCGCTTGTTAGCGGACAAATTGAAGTAGATGCTGGGGCAGCTACTGCCATCATTCAGCATGGTAAGAGTTTACTTCCAGCTGGTGTTACGAATGTATCAGGATTTTTCCAAGTGGGTGAAGTTGTAGAGGTTGTAACGCAACAAGGGCGCGTAATAGGAAAAGGACAATGCACATATAGTGCAGAGGAACTAAGAGATGTAAAAGGTATGCAAAGCCAAGATATTCAAGTAAGAGGCGAGAGACATAGTTATGAAGTCATCCATAGGGATCATTGGGTTTCACTTTAAAAAGGAGGAAATAAAAATGAATGAAGTGTTGGCAAAGGGGATAAAAGCAAAAGAGGTTGTTAGGGAACTTGTACTAAAATCTACAAATCAAAAAAACGAAGCACTTGCTGCAATTGCAAATCAATTAATAAGTGAAACAGCTTATATTTTAGAGGAAAACAAACGGGATATAGAAGAAGGTAAGGCAAAAGGGTTTTCTGATTCTCTCATTGATCGCCTTATGCTGAATGAACAGCGTATTGTTGATATGACAGAAGGGATTAAGCAGCTAATTGAATTACGTGATCCTGTAGGAGAATGTGTAAGTGCATGGGAAAGGCCAAATGGACTATCTATTCAGGAAATGCGCGTACCACTTGGTGTTGTTGGGATGATTTATGAGGCAAGACCGAATGTAACAGTGGATGCTGCTACAATTTGTTTGAAAACAGGAAACGCAGTCATATTACGTGGTAGTTCTTCTGCTATTCATTCTAATAAAGCGATCGTTGCCGTTATTCACAGGGCGCTCAAACAAACAAGCTTACCTCAAGAAAGCGTCCAGCTTATAGAAGATACAACGCGAGATAGCGCAAAGCAGTTGTTTACAATGAAGGATTATCTAGACGTTCTTATTCCAAGAGGTGGCAAACAATTAATCGATACTGTTGTGAGAGAAGCGTCTGTTCCAGTACTTGAAACAGGTGCGGGAAATTGTCATATTTTCATTGATGAAACAGCGGATAAACAAATGGCATTGGATATTATTATAAATGCAAAAACGCAGCGTCCATCTGTATGTAATGCGATTGAAACGATTGTTCTTCATGAGAAGTGGGCAGAGAAATATGGTAGCGAGTTGTTTTCTTCTTTGAAGGGTAGAGGCGTGGAGCTACGTGGTGATCAAAAAGCATTTGCAATGGATTCTTCAATTGTACTTGCTTCAGAAGAAGACTGGGGGACAGAATTTTTATCTCTTACACTAGCAGTGAAAGTGGTTTCCACTGTTGAAGAAGCGATTCATCATATAAATACGTATGGATCTATGCATTCTGAAGCAATTATTACTGAAAACGAGGAAAACGTCAGCAAGTTTTTTACTTCTGTAGATGCCGCGGCACTTTATCATAATGCATCGACTCGTTTTACAGATGGATCCGAATTTGGATTCGGAGCGGAAATTGGTATCAGTACACAAAAGTTACACGTAAGAGGACCAATGGGGCTTCCAGCATTAACTTCTACAAAATATGTGATTCGTGGAAATGGACAAATTCGAAAATAATAATAAAAGACACTCAATTGGCCTGAGTGTCTTTTATTATAAAAATTATTTACCATACAAATAGCCCAACGAGCATAGCACTTAATAAAGAAACAGCCATCCCGCTAACAAGAAGCTTCCAAACATTTTTACCGATGACTGATGATTTTTCTCCGCCAAATAATGAATTGTAAGTTCCGTAAATCATACCTACTGTACTAAAGTTAGCAAAAGAAGCTAGAAATGTCGTTGCAACCGCAACCGTATGCGGTTGTAGCGACTTTAAGTTTGATTTTAAATCCATCATTGCAACAAATTCATTCGTCGTTATTTTGATCCCCATTAATTCAGCTACGTACATAGCATCACTGCCTGATAAACCGAGTAAAAATGCAAAAGGACTAAAGATAATGGAGAAGATTTTTTGAATTGTTAACCCCGTTACAAAAAAGCCTAAAATCCCATTTAAACATGCTGTTAAAGCTACATATCCAATTACCATGGCTAAAATAACGATAACCATATTCATCCCGACTAACATACTGTTTGAAATAGTAGAAAAGAAATCCTTTTTTTCATGTTTGGAAGGTGTGTAAACAACGTCTTCTTCTTTCGAAACTTCCACAGGATTTAATACATTGGCTAAAATTAATGCGTTAATACAGTTTAATGGGATTGCACTGAAAATATATGTTGCTGGAACCATTGATAAATAAGCACCAAGAATGGATCCGCTAACGCTACTCATACTCATAATTCCAAAAGTTAATAATCGATTTTCTTTTAAAACAGATAATTGATCACGAACAACCGCAAGTGCTTCGGTGTTTCCTAAAAACATCATTTGAATCGAAAAGAAACTTTCTAACTTTGGTAAACGAGAAATCTTTGAAATAACTGCACCTACTTTATCAATAATCCAAGTTAAGATTCCAAAATAAGAAAGAATATCAAAGAACGTGATAACAAAAATGATAGGAAGTAACGCGCTAAAGAAGAAATCAATGTGTGGACTGTCCATAGCGGAAGGAAATGCAAATCGAATTCCTTCATTCGCACATGCCAGTAGCCAACTGAAAAATGACGCAATTTTATTAATGATAATACTGCCTAGCTTTGTGCCCAACATAAACCACGTAATAAAAAGCTCCAATATGATGAGGATTACAATTGGTCTCCATTTTATATGTTTTTTATTAGGCGAACATAAGAAAACGATTAATATGACAACGAAAATCCCTAACATATTTAATATGAAATGCATGTCAACCACTCCTTGAGCTTTATTATTTGTATATAAAAAAGCTCTTATTCTTCTTAATTTAGAATGAATGTGGTTTAATTTATATTTTTGCAAATTCTAAAAGAATAGAAGGTAAAATTCGATAAAAATAGAATTTAATACATAGCAAACAAGGAGGGGATAAAAATGGAGGTCTATCACATAAAGAGTAAAAAGAGGGAAACATACAACGTTCAGGTGAAATATTCGATACTTTTCGAATGTGCACTTGGCATTGCAGCAATTACTCATAAAAGGTTAATTGATACACTTGAAAAGACTGAAAGTGAATGGGAAGGAATTAGACAATCATTAACAAATGAGATGAGAGAACACTTACAGTTTGTAGAAGAACATAATACGTGGAAAGCATTGCTTCAGTTGTTGTATGAAGAGGATTTTCAGGATTTATCGCAGTTTCATGCTAAAATCGATTCACTTTCAGAAGAAGATTTGAAGTATATATGTTTACCGTTTTTAGGAGAGAAGTATGAAGAGAAAAGACGTTTAGCTGCAACCGGAGTTGTATGTGCAATACACGAACTAAAGGAACTAACAGATGATCATCAGTTTTATTCTACTTATATTCGCTTTATATGTGATGTAGATGTACAAGTGCTGAAATCTCATTTAATTGCTGTTATGACAGGTTGGTATGAGAGTGTAATTAAGAAAGAGGAAGAAGAAATATTTTCTATATTAAAACGAGATTATGAAGCAAAAAATGAAATGAATAAAAAGATGAAGCCGGAAGAGTTTGTCGAATGGGCGACTGGCGGAGTGAACTATATGCCAGAGCCAAGTGTTCATCACGTACTTCTTATTCCGCAAATGACGTACAGACCGTGGAATATTGAAGCAGATATTGAAGATACGAAAGTATTTCATTATCCAGTTGCGAATGAAAGCATTCATCCCGAAGATCCGTATGAGCCGAATTATTTTTTAGTTCAAAAACATAAGGCTCTTGGGGATGAAGCGAGATTGCGAATTGTAAAAATGTTGTTTGAAAAAGAACGTACTTTACAGGAAATAACGGAAAGATTGCAGCTTGGAAAATCGACAGTACACCATCATTTGAAATTGTTACGTGCAGCGAAGTTAGTTGATATACATGACGGAAAATATGTATTAAGGAAGAAAGCAGTACAGTCGTTAGCAAAAGAATTAGAAGCGTTTTTGAATAGATAATATGCAACAAGAATGTACATAAAGGGAGGAATTTAAGAGAAAAGTTGGTGAGCTATAGTGAAGAGTGTATTGAAAAATCGTTCTTTCTTTTTTATGTGGATTGGTAGTGCAATCTCAGAATTAGGAGGGGCTTTCGGAACGTTATGTAATTCAATTCTAGTATATGAATTAACAGGATCGGAAATGGCTTTAAGTAGTATGTGGCTATTATATTTCATCCCATCACTCATATTGCAATTAATAAGTGGCCCATTTATTGATAAATGGAGCCGGAAGTGGATTATGATTTGTTCACAATGGATACGAGCGTCCGTATTCTTATTACCTTTGGTGATGCTAGTTACAGGTAGTATAGAAGTTTGGCACATTTATGTTGTTCAAATTGTAGTAGGACTTATTACACCACTTTATACACCTGCAAGTCAAGCAATTACACCGAGCATTGTAGGGAAAGAACAACTTCAAGATGCAAATGCGTACATTGATGGAATGACTCGCCTTATGATGTTTCTTGCGCCAGTATTAGGCGGAGTAGTCATTCATTTGATTGGAACAGAACTTACATTATCTTTCGTATGTATTTGTCTATTTGTTAGTGGTGCTTTCTTATTTTATATAAAAGAAAATAGAACGTCGCAACCTATTCGGAAAACGTGGCTAGAACAATTTCTTCACGGTTTTACATATTTTTTCACAAAACCAATCATCGTTTGGCTCGGTATATTTCTTACTTTCGTGCAATTTGGAGTTGGGGTAACGATGGTCACAAATCTTCCTTATATAAAAGACGAGCTATCAGCGGGATATGCGGAATATGGTTATTTTATGGCCGGATTCCCACTTGGCTATGTAGTTGGATCTATACTAGTCGGAAAAGTAACATATAAAAGCCGGCGTATACTTATGCTCGGAGGATTGTTTATAGGGGGACTCACATACATTTCATTAGGATTCAATCATAGTATTATCATTGCAATAATAATTGAAGTAATAGCAGGGATTTGTATTGCATTTTTCAATGTTCATAACACGACAATATGCCAACAAACCGTCCCAAATAATATGATAGGACAAGTATTTTCAGTGCGTTTATTTTTTATACGATCCGCTATGCCATTAGGTGTGTTAGTAGGGGGAATATTGAGTGAAATGTGGGGAGTAAGAGCGCTATATGTAATCATCGGTGCAATTATATGTGTTACATCTTTAATAGGGATGTTACTTCCATATTTCAAATTTTTAGATGAGGCGATAGAAAAGAAATCAGCATAATTCAAAAAATTAAAACTTTACAATTGAAAATAATTATCATAATCAATTATAATAGAAGAATACTAGTATTCGTATAACAAAGAGGGAGTGGGATATATGTTTATCGAAACGAAAACATTTACAGTAAAAGAAGGTACATCAAATATAGTTGTAGAACGTTTCACTGGAGAAGGTATTATTGAAAAATTTGAAGGCTTCATCGATTTAAGTGTTCTTGTGAAAAAAGTAAGACGCGGCGACGAAGAAGTTGTCGTAATGATTCGCTGGGAATCTGAAGAAGCATGGAAAAACTGGGAAACAAGTGAAGAACACTTAGCTGGACATAGAGCAGGCCGTGGTAAACCAAAACCAGATCATATTATTAATGTGGATCATGCAGTTTATTATGTAAAATCATCGAAAGCGGCTTATCAGCAGTCGTAATATATAAGTAGATGATACATGTTGTAAAAGCAAACATGTATCATCTTTTTTTATTACTGGGGGGATGGGAATGATAGAAAATCTTTCATTCATTTAAAAAACGTTCTAGGCTATAGAAAAAAATATTAGACTTATAAAGCATAGTCTTAGATGGAACGCTTGAATATCTTGCCTTACATATTTAAGTGTTATGAAAATGAGTCTATATACCTTCTGTTTAAAAGGAGATGAGTACATGAAGCTGAATCATTTAAATTTATGTGTTGATGACTTATCAGAAGCGAGACATTTCTTTGAAACATTTTTTGATTTTCAATTTTTGGAACAAAAAGGGAAAGCACTTGTAGTTATGAGTGATGAGAGTGGATTTATACTTGTGCTAAGTGATCCAAAAGCATTTAAAGGGAATAAGGAAGTTACGTATCCGGAAGCTTTTCATATTGGTTTTTTAGTGGATACTTCAAATGAAGTTGATCAAGCGTATAATCGTTTAGTAGCAGGCGGCATTGAAATAGATAAGGAACCTTATTCGATGCGAGGTAGTAGTTATGGTTTTTATTTTACAGTATTTAATGGCTTATTAATTGAAGTGTCTTGTCTTGATTATAGAGAAGGTAAGAAAGTTTCAAAGCTTAATAGTAATCACCAAGAGTAATCATTTGAAGGTGTATAAAATTTAAGTATGTATCATATTAGAAGACGAATTAAGAAAGTTTCACTGTAAAGTAAAAAAGACAGACTAATAAATAGTCTGTCTTTTTACATTAATTCTTCACATCATCATAAAGTTCAAGCGCCTCTTTCACATTCAATCTATTCTTCACAATACCATGTATTGCTTGAATCATCGCAGCTGGGTGCTCGGATTGCCATATGTTTCGGCCCATGTCTACTCCGATAGCGCCTTCTTGCAATGCATTGTACGTAATGTTTAATGCGTCTTCAATTGAATCTAGTTTTGGGCCGCCCGCGATGACGACTGGGGCAGGGCATGTGCTCGTTATTTTTTCGAATCCTTCGCAGTAATACGTTTTAATAATATCAGCACCCATTTCAACACATACGCGGGAAGCAAGTGCTAGAAAGCGAGCTTCACGTTTTTGTAATTCCTTTGCGACTGCGGTAATGCCGAGTACTGGTAGGCCGTAATCATGAGCTTCAGAAACTACATTTGCGAGATTTGTAACAGTTTGTGTTTCATAGTCTGATCCGACAAAAACAGAAACGCCAACGCCAATTGCGTTTTGCTTCACTGCTTCCTTCACAGGTGTAACAATTGTTTCATTCGCTAAATCTTTACCGACGACAGTAGCGCCACCGGATACACGCATAACCATTGGTGTGCTGCAGTTTTCAGGAATACAGGAGCTAAGTACACCGCGTGTTAAAAAGAGGGAGTCTGTATAAGGAAGTAAGTTTTTAACTGTTTCAAGTGGTTGTTCTAGCCCGTGAATTGGCCCTAAAAAGTAGCCGTGATCTATTGCTAACATAACCGCTCTACCATCAGGTAAAATTGTATTTAATCGATTTTTAAATCCCCAAGTCATTCAAAATCACTCCTTCGTTAATGTTGGATTTTCCGTTTGTACCGTATCTTTATTTGGTAAATGTGGTGACTTTATAAAAACAGCTTTAAAAGGTTTGTCAGAATGGTTAATCAGATAGTGAGATTCATGAGGGCGAACTTGCAGGACATCACCTTGTTTAATCGGAACTCTTTCGTTATTTACATAGAAGTCTATTTCACCTTCTAACGCATAAAAAACTTCTTCACACGTTGTATGGTAATGATTTTGAAATTCTTGCCCAGGCTGAATGACAACAAGGCCAAGATCAATATTTGGACCTTGTATTAAATATTTCGGCCCGTTATCACCGAAGCGATAGGAGAAGTCATTTTCATTCGCTTTTAACATACAGTTCACTCCTTTATGTAATGTGTTACAGTGCACCAGGTGCAATCCACATATGTGTTGTAAGTCCTTTATCAGCTAAAGCGAGCTGACTGCTATACACGGTTTTCCATGTTTCATAGAATTCTTTGTATAGCTCGTGATTTTCAGTGACTGGTTCAAATGTATTTTCCCACTGTACAAATTGTTCGGCAGTCTCTTCCATAGATGAATATATGCCAGCGCCAACTCCAGCAGCAATTGCAGTTCCTAAAGCAGCCGCTTCTTTCACAACTGGTACTTTTACAGGAATGCCGAGTACGTCTGATAGAATTTGTGGCCATAGTTTCCCTTTAGCGGCACCGCCAGCAAAAACAACTTCAGAAGGGAATGTACCAGTAAGATTTTCAATTAGTTTTAAGTTTCCAAGTGTAACGAAGGCCGCATTTTCTTCAATAGCACGGAACATTTCCTTTTTTCCGCATTTGTCAGCGTCTAAACTTAAATTTAAGAATGAAGGTGCGGCATGACGCCAAGAAATGTAGTTCATAATGTTTGAAAAAGTAAGGATAATACCATATGAACCGACAGGTACGTCTTTCGCTTGTTCTTCTAATAATTCATAAGCGTCTACACCGAGTTTTTCAGCGAACTTTTTTTCTTCTTGGCAAAAAGCGTCTCGAAACCAACGCATAACGAGGCCAGGGAAAAAGGCAATCGTTTCATATTGCCAAAGGTTCGGAACGACGTGACAATTTACTCGAATTGCAGCATTTGGATCCGTTGTTGACTCTGTAATATTCACTTCCTGTTGCCAAAAGCTGCCGCCGCATATTAAAGTTTGATTTGGCTTTACGACTCCAGTCCCGAGTGCTGCCATTTGAGCATCACCGCCACCAGCGACGACAGGAATCCCTTCAAGTAAACCAGTTAGTGCTGCACACTCTTTTGTAACATTACCAATTACAGTGCCAGCTTCATTTACTTTTGGTGAAAATGGCAACGTTATACCACATTCTTTAGCGACTTCGTTATCCCAATTTCTATTTTGTAAATCAAAGATTCCGGACGTACAACCGTTGGAAGGATCGATTTGCAGTACGCCGCTTAATTTATACAAAATCCAATCATTTAACATCGAAAAGGATTGAATATTGTTGTAGATGTCTGGTTCATGTTTTTTAATCCAAAGTAGACGTGGTAAAGCACCCAATGAAAAAGTTTGCCCAGATTTTCTGTATAAATCTTCTTCAAGATGTGAGCGGATTTCTTTTAGCTCACTAACTTCAGCGGATGCACGGCCATCAACATTTGCACATGCCCATATTTCTTGCCCATTTTTATCATATAAAACAAAACCTTCTCGCATACTTGTAGCGCTAATAGCTTGAATAGAAGAGGGAAGTATATTACTTTTTTGCAGAACTTCTTTCGTACACTGTTGTACAAGTTGCCAGTTTTCTTTTTCATCAAAATTCATAGAACCGGGGTAACGAGGATCAGTTTTATGAACCCATTCTTTTTGGCTTACTGCAATTTGATTGCCATGTAAATCAAAGAGAACAGCTCGAATGCTTCCTGTACCAGCATCGAAAGCTAATAAAGTAGACATTAAGAATCACCTTCCTTTCTTAATAAGGAGAGCGCAGTTTCTTCATCAGTAATTAATGTATGAATAAATTTCCCTTTTAAAGCCCCATAAATGGCATCTATCTTTTGAGTACCTCCAGCCACACCAATGACATGCTTCATGCTGCGAAGAATCGTAAGTGGTGTGCCAATTAGACGATTATGATGCGAGAGCTCTAATAAATCACCATTCGTATTATAAAACTGTCCTAAAATATCGCCCGCCCCGTTTTGACTTCGAATATATGTCATTTCACGTAGCGTTAATTTTTCTTTTTTTACAATCGTAGCGTCTTGAGATAACCCGCCAATACCGACAACTGCCGTATGTGCAAGTGAAGCGACATGAAGCATATCTTTCACACTTGGTTCTGATAAAATACTTTGTGCCATTTCAGTAGAAGATGCTAGAAAAGGAGTAGGAATAATATGAAGATCACCTTGCATGTAGTGTAAATAGTTTTGTTTTCTTGGAAGATAGTGGTTTACTCCGCCTGTTAGCGTTACGAATGAAAGATTAATAGAACTTTCAAAATGAATGTTTTCTAGCATTTTACTTATTGTTTCACCCCAGCCGATGCCGAGTAAATCACCTTGTTGGAGATGAGTCTCTAAATATTGTGCAGCGGCTTTTCCGAGAGAAGTAGCATAATTGTCTATTGGAGTAGGGATAATAAAGGCATCTTTCAAGTGGAACTTTTTCATTAAGTCACGTTCAATGCTCAAGCAATGCAAACCGGTTCCTTTTACGTGAAATGTAACGATACCTTCACTGCGTGCCTTATCTAATAACCGGACGACTTTATTTCTTGAAATATGAAGAAGTGAAGCAATCTCTTGTTGTGTTAATTGATCTTTATAATAGTACCAGGCTACTTTAGTTAATAAATTTTCTTCAAAGTTCAGCTGTGACATACTCTTCATCCCTTTCAACAATTGACCAATGCTTAAACATATGTAGCATATATTTTGTTTATTCCAGTTGAAACGATTAATAGCACATTGAAAAAAGTGTTCTAGATATGAAAAAAGGAATATACAATGCTACAAAACAAGTAGAACAAATAATCATTTTCTCAAAAAATGTTCTGGATAGAGGCAGGTGACATCATGTGGAGAATGTGCCCTTATTACAAGTGAAGAAAATGAGTAAGGCGTTTTCGAATCAACTTGTGCTAAAGGAAGTGAACTTACAAGTAGAGCATGGTGATATATACGCTTTAGTTGGTGGCAATGGCGCCGGGAAATCGACATTAATGAAAATATTAACGGGGTTATATTCGTATGATAGTGGAGAAATGTATGTGAAAGGAAAGAGACAGCAGTTTGTAAATCCAAAAGAAGCACACCAAGAAGGGATTTATTTAATACCACAAGAACCGCTCATTTTTCCGCATATGACCATTGAAGAAAATATATGTATCGGGTTAAAAGAAAAGAAAAAGAAACTAAAAGTACAGATTCAGCAATTGATTAGCAGCTTAGGATGGGATATTGACCTTAATAAACTAGGAGGAACATTATCGATTGCGCAACAACAGTTAGTAGAAATCGTTAGAGGATTAATAAGAGAAGCTGAGATTCTTATTCTAGATGAGCCAACATCGACATTAACAACACACGAAATTAAGAGTCTTTTTGTGTTGATGAAAAGTTTACAAGAAAAAGGAATTGGGATGATTTATATTACGCATCGTTTTCCAGAAATCTTTGAAATTGCCAACAAAGTAGCAATACTACGTGATGGAATGGTTGTAAGCCAAGGTGATGTATGTGACTATACATATGACATGCTGATGGAGGGACTATTGCCAAAAGGATATAAACAGAAAGAGAAAATAGAAGTAGTTCAAGAGACAGCAAAGACGAAAAAAATATTAGAAGTGGTTGATATAAATGGTCACGCATTCGAAAATATATCATTCACTGTACATGCGGGTGAGGTTGTAGGTGTTGCTGGCATTATAGGATCTGGCAGAACGGAATTAGCGGAAGCGATATTCGGATTGAAAGCTATAAAATCAGGTTCTATTTTATTAGAAGGAAAATCAATTGATACATGTTCTTTGCATAAAAGACTAAGTGAAGGGCTCGTTTATGTGCCGGAAGATAGGGCGAGAAATGGAATTTTCTCAATTGCTTCTGTTAAAGAAAATATTGCAGCAGCAAGTTTATATCAAAATAATCGCTTTTTTATAAATCAAGAAAAAGAAAGCGCTTTAGTTAATTCGTTTATAGAACAGTTCCGAATTGTTGTACAGAATATGAATAAAGAACTGGCATCTTTATCAGGAGGTAATCAGCAGAAGGTCGTGCTTGCGAAGTATCTTGCATGTAATCCTAAAATTATTATTCTTGATGAGCCGACTCGCGGAATTGATGCGAAAGCAAGGCTTGAAGTGTATGAGACGATAAAAAAAATGAAAAGGGAAGGACTCGCAATTTTATTAATCTCTTCAGATGTTGAAGAAATTGTCCAATTAGTAAACCGTGTATATGTAATGAGAAATGGGCGATTTGTTTCTCATATGGAAAAAGAACAACTGAGTGTGAATGAAGTTACACGCCTTGCATACGGAGGTGTAGCGGAATGAAACATATGTTAAAAATGCATGAAACGTCTATCATACTGTTACTACTAATTTATATAGCTATTGTAGGAATGATAAACCCTAGTTTTATTCAATTTAACTCGTTATCTTTACTGATGAAATCAAGCGTTATTTTAGTCGTTCTAGCAATTGGCCAATCGTTCGTTTTATTTACGAAAAATATAGACGTATCAGTTGGCTCAATTATGGGATTAAGCGCGGCAGTTTGCGGGATGTTGTTAACGAACGGGTATAATGCATTCATGTCAATTCTTGCTGCGATAATGCTTGGTGCTATTATCGGTTTCATAAACGGGATTGGCGTTGCAAAGTTTCGGGTACCAGCCATTATTATGACATTAGGGATGCTAGGAATTGTTAGAGGTGCAATGTTAATCTTCACAGGCGGGAAGTGGATTGAAGATATTCCAAACGATTTTAAGCAGCTGTCATCTATCATCATTCTTGGTTTACCTATAACTGTATGGTTCGTTTTTATTATTTTACTACTACTATACTTCTTTTTAAGAAAAGTGCCATTGGGAAGATACTTTTATGCGGTAGGTGATAATGAAGATGGCGCGAGGCTTATTGGTATACCTGTTAATAAAGTGAAGATATATGCGTTTATGATTTCAGGCATAAGCGCTGCGCTCGCTGGTTGCATATTTGTTATGAATATCGGGTTCGTCCCAAATCAAACAGGTACAGGATTAGAATTACAAGTAATCGCAGCCGCTGTACTAGGAGGAATTCATTTAAAAGGAGGAACAGGTTCTATATTTGGAGCCGCATTAGGAGCATTGTTTCTAGAAGTGATAAGCAGCTCACTCGTCTTTTTAAAAATACCAGCATTTTGGAATAATGCCATTTCAGGCTTTTTATTATTACTCATCATCATATTAGATAGTGTTATGAGAAAGTGGAAGGCAAAAAGGAGGATGAATCTATGAAGTATTTATATAGATGGGAAGGGGTTCTAATTGTATTACTTCTTATAGAATTCATCCTTTTTAGTTTTATAAATAGTGATTTCTTAAATATTAGTAATCTCCTTTTTAGTACAAATGATTTCCTATTTATCGCAATTGCGGCGATACCAATGACTTTCGTTATTGTAACAGGAGGAATTGATGTATCGGTCGGATCAATAATGGGGCTCACTTCGATCTTGATTGGTGTACTTTGGATGAACGGAATACCTATTTTGTTTGCTGTCATAATCGCCCTAATAATTAGTTGTTTAGCAGGAGCTTTAAATGGACTCATTATAAAAATGACAGATGTAGAACCACTAGTCGTTACACTCGGAACGATGTTTTTATACGGAGGAATTGCGCTTGTCATTTCAGGAGGGGCGGGTGCTTCTGGATATGAAGGGATAAGCGGTTTACCTGATACTTATGTACAACTAGCAAATGGTAGTTTTATAGGAATACCCAATTTATTATGGTTACTTATTTCATTAACAATTGTATACACAATTTTGTTTCACCGAACGATATATGGACGCTACGTAAAATTAACAGGTGCGAATGAAAATACAGCAAAATACACCGGGATTAAGACGAAGAAAGTAGTAATCATTGCTTACATACTTTCTGGGTTAGGAGGTGGATTAGGGGGAGTTTTCTTAACTGCATATTTCGGTTCTGCACGTGCTGATATAGGAAGTGAAACAATATTACCAATCATTACAGCAGTCGTATTAGGCGGGACACTTATTACAGGTGGAAAAGGAAGTATTTTCGGTACTGTACTTGCAAGTATTTTTATAGGCCTTATGCAATATGGCCTACAAATGACAGGCTTAACAAATGAACAATCAAATGTCGTAATAGGTATTATCCTTATTCTTTCAGTTATTATGAGACATTTCAAATTACATCAATTTTTAGCGGGGAAAAGACAGAGTTGGCATAAGGGGGAAATGTCATGAAGAGAAAACTGGGGATTGTATTGATTGTATGTATTTGTTTAATAGGTTTAATCGCTTGTTCCAGTCAAACGGCAGATAAGAAAAAAGCGGATGATGTGAAATTTGCATTTATCCCGAAATTAACTGGAGTTGGCTTCTTTACATCGGGCGGTGAAGGAGCAAAGGAGATGGGAGATAAGCTAGGCGTACAAGTGAAATATGATGGGCCGTCTGAAGCGAGTGTATCAGGGCAAGTAAAGTATATAAATAATTTTATTAACCAAAATTATGATGCACTTATGGTTTCCTCTACATCAGTTGATGGTTTATCGCAATCATTGCAACGTGCTAAGAAAAAAGGAATGACTGTCTTAACGTGGGATTCTGATGTGAATCCCAAAGACCGTTCTTTTTATATAAGTCAAGGGACACCAGACCAACTTGCTAACTTATTAATTGAAATGACTTCCAAGCAAATTGGAGATAAAGGGAAAGTAGCGTTCTTTTATTCTAGTCCAACAGTAACGGATCAAAACCAATGGGTAACGAAAGCGAAAGAAATTATTAAAAAGAAATATCCGAACTGGGAAATTGTAACGACGCAGTACGGTGAAAATAATGCACAAAAATCTTTATCCGTAGGGGAGAACATATTAAAAACGTATCCAGATATTAACGCAGTTATTTGTCCAGATGCAACAGCACTCCCAGCCATGGCGCAAGCAGCTGAAAACTTAAAAATGGATAAAAAAGTAGTGGTAACTGGATTTTCTACACCGAACGTTATGCGTGATTATGTAAAACGAGGAACAGTACAACAATTCGGATTATGGGATGTCAAACAGCAAGGTGCGTTGGCAACTTATGTAGCAAATGAAATTGTTGTAAAAGGGAAGAAGTTAAAAGTAGGGGATAGCTTTGAAGTAAAAGGAATTGGAATAGTGAAAGTAGAGCCAAACTCCATTCAAGGATATGACTATGAGGCAGAAGGGAACGGAATTATCGTATTACCAGACCGAGTTGTATTTACGAAAGATAATATTGATAAGTATAATTTTTAGTAGACAAAAAAACGTCCGAATATATCGGACGTTTTTTAATTTCTTCATTAATTATGAACAGTTTCTTTTTCGTTTAATCCAAGTGTACGACCAGTCGAAGTGTGAAGATCTTGGAACAATCTTGGATTTTCAGTTAGTGAAATGCCATATGAAGGAATCATTTCTTTTATTTTTTCTTCCCATTCTACCATGCGGCTTGGGAAACATTTTTCTAATACTTCAAGCATGACGTGAACAGCAGTAGAAGCACCTGGTGATGCACCTAGTAATGCGGCGATTGAGCCGTCAGCTGCACTTACTACTTCTGTACCAAATTGAAGTGTTCCTTTACCGCCAGCATCAGTATCTTTAATTACTTGTACACGTTGTCCAGCAACTACAATATCCCAATCTTCACTTTTCGCGTTCGGAATGAATTCGCGTAATTCTTCCATACGTTTTTCGTGCGATAACATAACTTGCTGAATTAAGTATTTTGTAAGTCCCATTTCTTTTACACCAGCAGCTAACATCGTTAAGACGTTATTCGGTTTTACAGAACCGATTAAGTCAAGGTTTGAGCCAGTTTTTAAGAATTTAGGTGAGAAGCCTGCGAATGGTCCAAACAGTAAAGCTTTTTTATTGTCTATATATCTCGTATCTAGATGAGGTACAGACATTGGCGGAGCGCCAACTTTAGCTTTACCGTATACTTTCGCATGATGTTGCTCTACAACTTTTTGGTTTTTACATACCATAAATAGTCCACTTACCGGGAATCCTCCGATATGCTTTGATTCAGGGATACCAGTCTTTTGAAGTAGAGGTAGACTACCGCCACCACCGCCAATAAAGACGAATTTAGCAGTATGATGCTCAATTTTACCACTATTCATATCGTGTACTTTTACTTCCCACAAACCATTTTTCGTGCGCTTAATATTTTCGACACTATGCTTGTAGTTTAGCTCGACATTTTTTGTTTTTAAGTAATCAAACAACATACGTGTTAATGCACCGAAGTTAACATCTGTTCCAGAGTCAATCTTCGTTGCCGCCATCGGTTCATTAGATGTGCGGCCTTCCATAATGAGTGGAAGCCATTTTTTTAATGTTTCAGGAGCATCAGAAAATTCCATTCCTTGAAACAGTGGATTTTTTGAAAGCGCTTCAAAACGGTTTTTTAGAAATTCAACATTTTTTTCCCCTTGTACTAAACTCATATGAGGTAGTGGCATAATAAAATCTTGTGGATTACGAATTAATTTGCTCTTTACAAGATATGCCCAAAATTGTCTTGAAAGCTGGAATTGCTCATTCACTTTTACAGCCTTACTAATATCTATAGATCCGTCAGATTTTTCGGAAGTATAGTTCAGTTCGCATAGCGCAGAATGCCCTGTACCTGCATTATTCCATTCGTTAGAGCTTTCTTCCCCGGCACTTGCGAGTTTTTCAAAAACTTTAATTTCCCATTCTGGTGCTAATTCTTTTAGTAATGAGCCTAACGTTGCACTCATAATTCCTGCACCAATTAAGATAACGTCTGTTTTTTGCTGCATGTTGCTCATGATAATCTCTCCATCCCCTATATTGGCAAAAAAGTGTAGGTGTTTTCTATGTCTAAGCCGTAAAAGAGAAACACCGCCTAGGCCCCACCTAGGTGTATACCTTTTTTGTCTCAATTATATAACCATCTCATACTCTATTATAATAATTAATAGACTAAAATATCTAGTGTTATCTGATAATTTTAAACTATTTAACGTTTTATTCGCTAAAAATCTTATTTAACAAGCTCTTTTAAGGTGATAAATAGAAAAAAATTACAGTTTGAAATTATCTCGAAAAAGCTTACGTATCCTTAAGTGACTAAATCGAGTACCTTTTTATGGGATTATTCTTTCTGTAATGGTAAGATTATTCTGAAAAATAAAAAGGAGGGACTCTAATGTGTACAAAAGAACAAATTTCAAACTTATTTCGAAACTTTTCAATAAAGGAATGTAAAGGGTCAAGTGATTTATATGAATATTTATCAATGAAAATTGCTGAAGATGAGGAAGTACTTACACTATCGTCCTCTGCTCAGGTAGGTCAACCAGTCCCAAACTTACTATTAGGTGCAGTACATTATTTATTGTTAGCAGGGAAAGAACATCATTTAAAAACGTATTATAGTAGTTTAGTTGAAAATGCCGATACAAATTTAAATAAAGCTTTTGATCATTTTAAAGATTTCTGTAAAGAGTACCGAGAAGAAATCATTACATTGTTACAAACGAAACTCGTTCAAACGAATGAAGTAAGACGGTGTGCATACTTATACCCAAGTTTCTGCTACATATTTAACAAAGTGAAGAAGCCGTTAGCGTTAATTGAAATTGGGACAAGTTCTGGGTTGCAACTGTTCTGGGACCAATATAGTTATTCGTACGGGACGGATGAAATGTACGGAAATATAAATTCAAATGTGCATGTAACTTCTGAAATAAGAGGGGAGAATGTACCGCATTTTCTAAAAGAAAGCCCATCTGTCGTAGAAAGAATCGGACTGGACTTACATGTGAATGATTTACATAATGAGGAAGATTATTTATGGTTACGTGCTTTAATTTGGCCAGAACATAAAGAAAGGCTTGAGATGTTTGATCAAGCTGCATCTTTAGTGAAAAATGAATCTGTCCAATTCATAGAAGGAGACGGTGTAGAGCTATTATCATCTATTATTGAACAAATAAGTGAAGAAGCTGTTATTTGTATTTTCCATACACACGTCGCAAATCAAATACCAGAACAAGTAAAACATAAGTTAGAAAAACAAATACAAGAAATTGGCGCAAAACGTGATGTATTCCACCTTTATAACAACATGTGGGATCGTGACCTTCATATTGATTATTATATTAACGGAAACGAATATCGTGAAACGGTTGGAGAAACAGAAGGGCATGGGAGATGGTTTAGCTGGAAGATTGGAAATGAGACGCTTATTTAGATTAATATGGGTGCTCTCACTTGTAAAAGGTTCAAGCATTGACTAAATGACTAAGGAATAAATTTATTAGTACCATACAAAAAATGCTTGGGAGAAATCCTAAGCGTTTTTTGTATTACATTTAAACCCCATAATGGATCATGTACTTTTGTTCTGCTGTAGCTTGTTCAATTTTTGAAGCTAACTCATTCAGCTCATCAGAATTTATGAAGAACTTTGAAGATGTAACTGCTTCATAAAATATCTTCGGTTCTTCTTCGTGAAGACAGTTTATTTATCGATAAACTCATCGGGAGCCCAAGTGGCGATTTCATTCCTAGGTGCAGCGACTACAAGCCATTGCTCACATAGAACACCAGATTGCCAACATTCATAATAATCATGAAAACCATTTACAAAAATAATTTGTCCACTCTCTAATGTAATAATTAAATGAGGGCTTTCTAAGCCGAGTCGTATATCGGTAACTTTTTTTCTTCTTATCTTAAATATTCTTTCATATTCTTCTTCCTCAGAATAAACTTCAAATTCATCTTCATTTAATGGGTATCTTTTTTGAGGTTTATTAAATAAACACCATTTGGATTCGATATTGATATATAATTGTCCGTCATAATCAACTGAGTCGTGAAAGTTTGTGAAATGAATCTTTATAGCGGCTGGAGAAATACCAAATTGTAATCCATCAACTTGTGATCCGATGAATAGATTTTTCAACACTTTTTCAGCGTAAATTTTATCCTCTTGATTCATTCTTGAAATCCTCCTTTTCTTAAAAATATACCGTATATTTTTATTGTAATAAATAAATTTTCATGTAAAATGAACCTTTTGTGAAAAACGAGCGAATATAGTGTGAAAGATTACGAGAGGGGAACGAAACTTTGGATGAAGTACAATTAAAAGAATGGCTATATAAACGAAAGTATGTTATTCAAAAAAGAGCTTGAGAAAGTTTTACTTTCGGTGATTGAATAGTTATTTGGTATAAGTAATTGATAATTATATTATGTAAACTTATTTTTACAAAACATCCATTTTTTAAAATGGATGTTTTGTATTTAGATAGATTAGGTGGAGTATATAGTTTAAAAAAGCGGAATACTTTGCGGAAAGTTAAAGACATTTTTCGGATCATATTTCGCTTTTACTTCCATTAATCGGTCAAAGTTGCAACTGAAGTATGCATCTGGCCAATTTTTAATGTAAAGGTCAGGCGTATTAACGTAGACACCTTTTGTAAAGGGGAGCATTGCCAAACGGAAATCTTCAACCCATCGAATACTTCCACCAGCACCTTCTGGTTGCCCCCAAGTAGCGAATATTGACATGTTTGATAGTGCTTTTCGGTAAAAATAAGCAGTCGCCTCATTTGGCACTTCAGCAACAGCACCGCCTAATCCGTGGAAAAATACGGAGGTGGTGGAAAAGGGAGGTGCATTATTAATAAAGTGATCGATAATGGATAGTCCTTCTTCTGGTAATAGTTCATATACATATGGACCAACACTTTTAAATGGTAAAGGTGTTGCAGGTTGCTTCTCAGCTATTTTCGCTGCTGCTTCTGCCCATGGTATTTCTTCGATAGTTACTTGCAGTGGTGAACCGGCTTCTAGTAATGGCTGTAGTAGCGACTGCAATTCTTGTACAGAACCGAGAAATACACCTTGCATTAATAATGATGGTTCTAATCCTGCAGACATAAAAAGAGTAGTTGTAAGTCGATTATTAGCGCAAGGTAGCGTATATTCTTGCCAAGAGGTTAATACAGGTTTTAAATCTGATATCCCCCAGCTTATTTCTGCAAATCCTACCGTATTAATTTTATGTGTTCGAAACTTAAACGAAGTACATATTCCAAAGTTACCACCACCAGCACCGCGCGAAGCCCAATAGAGATCGGAGTTACACTTGGCGTTAGCGCGTATTATACAACCATTCGCGTCTACCATTTCTAATTCAAGTAAATGATCGAGAGTTAATCCAAACGGACGAGAGAGAATACTATGTCCGCCACCTAAAGTAACACCTGCAATCCCGGGAGTAGGACAAACACCACTCGGCACAACTAATCCTTCAGCTGCAAGTGTTTCAATTAAAGAAATATTTCTCCATCCAGTCCCGATAGTTACAGTTCCATTATTGTGATCTATTTCTAATTGCTTCATTTCACTTACATCAATTACAAGACCAGCATTACTGACGGATAATGCCTCATAATTATGACGTCCAGAGCGCATGCGTATAGGAACGTTATGTAGCCTTGACCAGCGAACAGCGTTTACTACATCCTGCGTATTTTGAGCAAAAATAATGATTAACGGAAATTTGTTGAAGAATGTATTGAATTCTTCACGCGCTGAATTATAATCAGGATCATTAGGTGTAACGATACGACCAGTAAGTTCAATTTTTTGATTATTCATTTCAGTCATCTCTCCTTGACGTGAAATATTTATAATGTGGAAATACAGAACATAAAGAAGAACTGACAATACTTTATAAGTAAATGAATAAAGGAAAAGGATTATTCCAATAAAGAAAAAGGCAGTGCTACATAAGTAGCACTGCCTTTTTGTAATTATATGTATGTGCTCAAAATTTCCTCAGGTAATCCATCAATCTCACAAACTTTCTCCGATGTAAAACCTACGCTTAGTAAAATTTTGCGAGAAGGGATATTATTTGGATCGATCATTGCTTTTAGTACGTTTACATCTGTTTGCTTCACTATTAAAGCTAGATGTTAATTTTTGATTATGTACGTACATACAATGTGTAATTAAGTGAATGATTAACATAGTAATTACAGAAAAGGGTGAATGAAGCATATGAATCAATTTGAGCAAATGATGTACGTTGGTGTCATCATGTCTATTGTACTATCCGTAATGATTTTAGGGTCCTTATATTATAATCCTCGACTTTCATTAACTGATTATCCGAAAGATATTCAAAAAGTAGTTTTTCCAAAATCGATTCATGAAAAAAAGCAAACCATTTACTTTAATATTGTATACAATGCTATTCTTTTCGGTTGTCCTTTCGTTTCTACATATATATTACATAAGCATGAAAAATTAATGTATATGGATGCTTATTTACACACTTTTGGTATTTTAATGATTTTCAATTTAGTAGATTTACTTATAATTGATTGGCTAATTTTTTGCTGGATTACTCCAAGGTTTGTTGTGATTCCTAGTACGGCAGGTATGAAAGGATATAAAGATTATAAGTTTCATTTAAGAGGGGCTATAGTCGCTACTCAAATTTTAGCAATCGTAAGTTTATTTTTGGCGGGAATTGCAACAACTATTTAGTGTGAAGAAGGGCATGAAGCTTTTATAAAAGATAAGGAGATTTATAATATATAGAATTAGAAATGAGAATTTGTTAGTATTGAAGTGAGGAGTTTTAATAACAGTATATTAAGCCGTATTAATATACTGTTGCAAATGTTTTGATATTATGTAAAATTATACAATTTTACAGAGACATTTGATAAAATTCAAAAAAATATAATGGAGGCTAATATGAAAAAAGTAATTGGCGCAGCAACAGCAACTATTTTTGGATTGGGGGCGTTTACCACAACTGCTACCGCAGAAACAATCGTAACAGCAGATGTACTTAACGTACGTGAAAAACCGACTACAGAATCAAAAGTGGTCGAAAAAGTAAAGAATGGGCAAGAGTTAAAAGTCATCAATACCGAAGATGGCTGGTCAAAAATTGAATTGAACGGTAAAGAAGTGTTTGTAAGTTCGGAGTTTACAAAAGATGTGTATCATGTAACGGCGAATTTGTTAAATGTACGTACCGAAGCAAACACAGATTCAGAAATTCTTGGCAGACTAAAAAAAGATGATGTAATTGAATCAACGCATCAAGTAAAAGACGGATGGTTGGAATTTGAGTATAAAGGAAAAATTGCTTATGCAAACGTTTCTTTCCTATCAAGTACAGCACCAACTGAAAAGAAAACTGAAGAGAAAACGAAGCAAGTAGCGAAAGTACAAAAATCAGTTAAAGAAAAGAAAGAAGTAAAGACGCAGAAAGTAGCAAAAGCGAAAGAAACAACGAAAGCACAAGAAATAGTAAAGCCTAAAGAAGAAGTAAAAGTTAAAGAAGAACCGAAAGCACAAGAAATAGTAAAGCCTAAAGAAGAGGCAAAAGTTAAAGAAGAAGTAAAAGTTAAAGAAGAAGTAAAAGCACAAGAAATAGTAAAGCCTAAAGAAGAGGCAAAAGTCAAAGAAGAAGTAAAAGTTAAAGAAGAACCGAAAGCGCAAGAAATAGTAAAGCCTAAAGAAGAGGCAAAAGTCAAAGAAGAAGTAAAAGTTAAAGAAGAACCGAAAGCGCAAGAAATGGTAAAGGCTAAAGAAGAAGTAAAAGCTAAAGAAGAAGTAAAAGCTAAAGAAGAAGTAAAAGCTAAAGAAGAAGTAAAAGCTAAAGAAGAAGAAAAAGCGCAAGAAATAGCAAAAGCAAAAGAAGAAGAGAAAGCAAGAGAAATAGCAAGAGCTAAAGAAGAAGAGAAAGCAAAAGAAATAGCAAAAGCAAAAGCAAAAGCAAAAGAAGAAGAGAGAGCAAGAGAAATAGCAAAAGCTAAAGAAGAAGAGAAAGCAAGAGAAATAGCAAGAGCTAAAGAAGAAGAGAAAGCAAAAGAAATAGCAAAAGCAAAAGCAAAAGAAGAAGAGAGAGCAAGAGAAATAGCAAAAGCTAAAGCTAAAGAAGAAGAAAAAGCAAGAGAAATAGCAAAAGCTAAGGAAGAAGAAAGAGCAAGAGAAATAGCACAGGCTAAAGAAGAAGAGAGAGCGAAAGAAGTATCAAAAAACAATATACAGTCTGCTAAACGTGAATTAACGGTAGTAGCGACAGCGTATACTGCTGATCCAAGTGAAAATGGTACATATGGTGGACGCGTTTTAACTGCGATGGGGCATGATTTAACGGCAAATCCGAATATGAGAATTATCGCAGTTGACCCGAAAGTAATCCCATTAGGATCTAAAGTATGGGTAGAAGGTTATGGAGAAGCTATCGCTGGTGATACTGGAAGCGCAATTAAAGGTAATCGTATTGATGTATTAATGGGGTCAAAAAGTAAAGCTATGAATTGGGGAAGAAAAACTGTTAAAGTAAAAATTTTATAGTAACTATAATGATCCAAATAGAAGTCAGTTCTCTTTATTGAGGCTGGCTTTTATTTTTTTAGTGGAAGTATAATAGGATTTTTAAATGACTTATTAATAAACCTGTAATAAAACATAAAAATTGTCTCATGTTTAGAAAAACTATTAAGAATGAGGTAAGGAAGTAGAACAGAAGGTTATTGAGAAGTAGAGAAGAATAGTATGTTGAAAACGAAGGGTTAACGTATAATGAAATATATAAATCGGATCAAATCGTTTACTAAACACTTTCACTCATAATAGTGTAATTAAGTTCAAAGGATAGGTGTATTTCATGAAAGAAGTAAGAGAATATATTGAAACAAAGAAACAAGGTGTATTGGAGTTGCAAATAAAAGAAACGGAAGAAAAGCTAGGTGTTGCTTTCCCAAATCAATATAGGGATCTTATTAAATTAGTTAATAATGCTGAAATAGGGGAATGGATACTATATCCGATTAAAGATAATAGAAATGTAACGAAAACTTGGGATGATATTGTTAGACAAAACATTGACATGAGAGATGAGTCTATACCAGAAAATCTTATCATAATTGGTGACGATGGTTCAGGGGATAAATTGTGCTTTAAAATAAATAATGGAAAAACGGATGATAAAATATATATTTGGTATCACGCGGATGACGAAATGGAAGAAATATCTCCGAGTTTAAAAGAATTTATTATGGAAACTATTCAGGAAGACGATGTTTTTTAGTCTTAATTATTATCATTTTGTGAATCATTCTTATAAAAGGCGAGGATAGAATATGACAATAGAATTATATGGCGCACATTGTAATGAGCGGAAAGGGTATAGAGTAATTGAAGGAAGAGGTTCATATAATCATTACTTTGGCGGTCAAGATTGTAATTTGCCAGTATGTAAGTTATGCGGTGAGAAGATGCATCAAATTCTCTGTTTTGATTTAAAAGATGGGAGACTTGCTGAACTTAAAAGTAATGAACTAAATATTTTACCATTCGTTTCATGCTTGAACTGCGCGATGGTGTGGGAACCGCAATATTTTCAGTTAAGTGATGGAGGTAAAACAGTTCAAATCATAAAGCAGCAAAATACAGAAGAATGGATAATGGAAGAGGAAGATAAGTTACCAGTTTCATTACCAAAAACAACGGTAAAGCTTATAAATATGAAAAATGAAGATATACCTACAGATGAAGATAGTTACTGGGAAGCTTTTGACTTGTTCGGTTCTGAATATGTATGTAGATTATTAGGGGCACCATTATATGCGGATCTTCCAGAGGATTTGGCGTGTCCAACTTGTTCTAAAGAGATGAAGTATGTTGCTACAATTACACAAGATATCGAGGAACGTGAACTTATTTCAGTAGTTGATTTCCAGTTTGGGGAAATGAATATCTATTTTTATTTATGTCAAGATTGTTCAATTATAAAAACGGAAACACAAAGTACATAACAAGACTAACATATTATATTAGTCTTGTTTTTGTATCGCAACATCGTTAAGAATCGCATCAAATATATCTTTTTGTGTAAAATTATCTGTAAAAATAGTTTCACTAGCAACTTCAATTGTATCGTGCGGATTATACCATTTTTGAAGGGAATATTCACCAAATTCATGTCGTTTGTCCCTTGTGTTATGTCGTCTAATGGTTTCCTCGAGTGATAAATCAAAGTAATATGTATATGCATTTCCATCAAAATAACGAATTAATTCTTTCAACATATCACCGTATCTACGATTGTTTAAAATACCTTCTAAAATAACAAACTTACATTTTCCTTTTCCGTACTTCGTAATTTCAAATAGTAGATCATGAGATAAGTTCCCCATCGTGTCGTGTACTCTTAACATATCTCTACGCACGACGTCTTGAGAGACTAAAAGTGTACCTTGTCCGAAATGTTCTTGTAGTTGCTTTGCAATCGTTGTTTTACCACTTGCGGAGTTTCCTCTAAGAATGATTAAAGTGGATGTAAGTATAGGTTTAGACATAATGTATTCCCCAAACGGTATTAATTATATAGAAAATTTTAACAAATAAAGTGAGGAAAGTGTATAATTAATATGATGAATATTTAAGGAGGGGATTAGATGGGGGATATATTAAAAAATGCACAACCTATATGGAAACGGACTTGGTTTCGTTATCTAGGGGCATTTTTTATTGTTCAGTTACTGTTTATTTTGTGTGAAATAACTGCGTGGGCACCAAACTTTAGGCCAGGCGGAGAGTTTTTTAATAGAATATTAAATTCTCAATTTTTCACTGAATGGTTCACACTCTATACAATCCCGCAATTTAACGTATTTACAGCATTTTTTGCGATTACATTACTACCATATGCATTAGTAGGTGCAATGAAAGATGTAACATCAAGAAAAAATATAAAGGAATAATAGAGGTATAATATGCTTTTTCAAAAAGAAGGTTTATTGATTAGATACGTAATGGAAAATGATGCAGCTATCATTTCTAAATGGTTAACGGACCCAGCAGTCCTGCGGTATTACGAAGGGCGAGATAATCCGCAATCTGTAGAAAAGGTGCTTGATCATTTTATGCATAATCCAAACAGTAATGAAAATAGATGTTTAATAGAATTTGATACCGTTCCGATTGGTTACATACAAATGTACCCAGTTGATTCAGAGTGGAAAGCGATATATGGCTATAAAGAATCACAAAATGTATGGGGAATGGATCAATTTATCGGTGAACCAGTCTATTGGGGAAAAGGAATTGGACAAAAACTCGTTCAGGCAGCAATTACATACATTATGGGTGAAATGGGAGCAGAAGCAATCGCAATGGATCCGAAAGTAAATAATGAACGAGCGATAAAGTGTTATGAAAAATGCGGATTTAAAAAAGTAAAGATTTTAAAGGAACATGAGCTGCATGAGGGGGAACTAGAAGATTGTTGGATGATGGAATACAAACAATTATAATGAATATGCAATGGCTTATATAAACGAAGGGAGCTGTGTGAAATGAAAAAAGCATTAATCGTAATTGATGTGCAAGCCGGTATGTATACAGCTGGAATGCCAGTACATAATGGGGGAAAGTTTTTACAAACATTGCAAGAGCTTATTGGGGAATGTCGTTCAAATGATATTCCAGTTATTTATGTCCAACATAACGGTCCTAAAGACCATCCGTTAGAAAAAGGTACGGATGGATGGCGAATCCATGCAACAATCACTCCGCAAGAAGGGGATGATATTGTTGAAAAGACGACGCCAGATTCATTCCATAAGACAAACTTAAGCGAAGTGTTACAAGAGAAAGGAATTGAACACGTTATTCTTTCGGGAATGCAAACAGAGTATTGTGTAGATACGACAACGCGCAGAGCATGTAGTGAAGGATATAAAGTAACGTTAGTGAGTGATGCGCATAGTACATTTAATACAGAAGTGTTACGTGCTGAAGATATTGTGAAACATCATAACACAGTATTGGGAGCGTTTGCGGATGTTGTTGCATTAAAAGACTTGAAAGTGGCTGCCTCTAAATAAGAGGCAGTTTTTTTATTAGAAAAATAGCGTCAAATATTGTTGGTAAGTCGATATTTTGAAATAATCGTTTATATAATTTCACGTACCATAATAAAAATATACAAAAAAGGAGCACCACATAATTAAAAAGGGTGCTCCTGCATTAAAATGTTACTTTTTCTTGTCTTTATCCAATATATTTTGTTCTTCAGCAAACTCCGTACCATATGCAAAGCGGCGATTAATACGAATGTTATCATTGTTGTGCCTTGTATGAGAGTTAGAGAAGCGATGAACGATTACTTCAGATAAAGTGAAGACGATGGCAGAAAGGATACTGCCCCATGCAATTTGCATATAGTTGTCTAATAAAATATTACCGAAAATCCATACGCTTAAATATGTTAATAAGAAATCCGACATAATGGCACCAGTATTGCCAATTCGATTTAAAATAATTTTATCAACGAACATGTAGGATACGATTGTAACAAAGAGACTGAATGAAATAATTTGAACAAACGTTGCAGGGAAAAATAAAGCAAGCCCAATGCTAAATGCGATAATGCACGATATAAACTTGATAAGCACTACTGTGAAATCATTCAAAATTTACACCTCCGATTTATACATAGTTTTGCAATAAATTCTGGAGTTCATACATTGTAACGGATTTATTTACATAAAACTTTTTCATGTTCGGAATTTAGTCTAAATATTATAAAAATAACGAAAAAATGTTATAGTAAAATGAGAGTGTATGACATTTTTAGGTAAGGGGGAATCCAGGATGTGGATTACTTCAGAAGTAGAAATTCCAGATGAGTTAATTGATCACATTGAGCAAGGAAAGTTAGTGTTATTTGTTGGAGCGGGAGTTTCTATGAAAGGGAAATCAAACTTACCAAATTTTGATGATTTAGTTGATGAAATTGCAAAAACGTTATATGTCGAAAAGCGTGAAATAACAGAACCACATGATTATTATCTTGGTAAAATTGCGAAAACAAAAGATGTACATCAAGTCGCAAGAGATCTTGTTCATATAGAGAAATCAAAACCGAATCCATTACATTATGCAATTCCAAGGTTATTTCCTTTAGATACAGATATCCGCATTGTAACAACAAATTTTGATCAACATTTTACAACTGCAATTAAAGAAATAAATAGAGATATCAATGTTTATTACGCTCCAGCTTTACCGACTGGGAGAGCTTTTAAAGGTCTTGCTTATATACATGGTAATGTAGAACAGGAGAAAGAGGCTTTAATTTTAACAGACGGTGATTTTGGAAGGGCTTACTTAACGGAAGGGTGGGCGAGAAGATTTTTAGTCGATCTATTCTCAAATTACACCGTTTTATTCGTTGGATATAGTCATAATGACCCAGTAATGAAATATTTAGCAACTGGTTTACCACCAAGTACAAGACGATTTGCTTTCGTCGCACAAGGAGAAAATACGTACCACTGGGAACATTTGGGGATAAGACCGATTGTGTATCCGAATAAAGTGAATAATCATCAATCCCTCGTAAAAGCGGTAAAACGCTGGGCGGAATTAATGGGTGATAATTATATTACGAAAAGAATGCGTATTCGGGATATTGTAACGGTTCCCCCGTCAGTAGAACAGGAACAATTATCATACATAAAGCAATCAATTAAAAAAATTGAAACAGTTCGTTACTTTGTGGAATTTGCTCACGATTATGAATGGGTCGAATGGTTAGAAGCAGAAGGTAAATTACAAAATTTGTTTATGCTTACGCCAAACTATAATGAAGTAGATGAATTACTTGCAGAATGGTTAGTGGAACAATTTCTTTTTAGTCATCAGATAGAATTATTTCAATTAATTTATAAAAACTATTCTAAAATATCACCGTTATTATGGAGAACAATTTGTAACTACTTAAACGAAACGAAGAGTAAGATGGACCCATTGTTGTTTGCCAGGTGGACACTCCTTTTATTAGAAACTGCTGAAAAAGATAGTAGCTCTATAGAAAAGATTTCTAAGTTACTGCAAAAATGTTCTTTTCCTGAGCATAAGGAAATTGCGTTATTGTTACTAACTTTTATTTTAGACGGAAAGCTGAAGTTGAAACGTGTAAGAAAATGGGGAAATGATACGCAAGAAGCAATAGAACTCGAGGAATCGAGTCGCTTACCAGTATCAACATTTTCTCATGTGGAGCAAATTTGGAATGAAAAGATGAGGCCATATATCGCCTATTATGCTGTTCCAATTATGATGATTGGATTAGAAAAATTGAGAATGTTGTCATTAAGACAAACGGCACTGAAAAAAAGAAATACGGAAGATGTAGAAAAAGAGTTTCATCAAAATGATCTTGCATTTTTAATACAAATTGTAAAAGAGTGTCTAACTTATTTATGTGAAAACAATGAGAAAAAAGCGGATTATTATATTACAGAAATGATAGAAGCGAATAGTGTACTTCAAAAGCGAATTGCAATTGATGCGATGAATAAAAATATTTTTGTTCGTGTAGATGACAAAATGAAATGGTTGTTACAGGAAGGACTTCTTTTAGATTTCACTTATAAACATGAAGTTTTCCAACTTTTAAAAAGTCATTATGCAAATTGTTTGGAAAAAACAAAAGAAGAAGTCACTCGAACTGTAATAAAGCGTCTTACAGAAGAGAGAGTATTTGATGCATGTCTCGTATTAGACTTATTATTCAAGTGTGATTCAAATAGTCCATCTACGGCAAATGGGTATGAGTTAATGAAGCAAAAGCATCCTCATTTTCATTCTGAACGATACAGTGTACAAAAGAAAGAGGATACAGCGCAAAGCATTACTTGTAATGTAACAGCTGACGGATTATTGCAGCTGAAAGATGTTGAAATTATGAAGCAAGTTCGGCAATTTTCGCAAGATGGTGTTTTTGAACAACGCCATTTTTTAGAGATGTTATCAAAAGCATGTAAATTGAATACAGAGTGGAGTATTTCATTCGCATATCAATTAGTAGGAGTGCAAGAAATAAGTAATGAAGTATGGTTTGTTTGTATTAGAGAATGGCGAAATAACAGAGGATTGACAAATGATCAAATCCAAAAAATTATTCCGTTATTGCAGAAATTTGTTAGAAATACTGCTTTTCATTGGTTAATTAGTAGTTTTTTATATGAAATTAGTAATCGACTAGAAGAGTTAGAAGAGAATAGTATACGTGTTGTAAAACGCTTTGCTTTTTCAGTATTTCCTCAAGTTATGAAGAGTGATACGGATTTTAAGCTTGGAAAACAAGATTTTTACAATGAATCAATTCAGCATCCTGTTGGAAAAATGACGGCTGTATTATTAAAGTTGTTATCATATGATCATTTATACGATCGTAATGTATATGAATATTTATTTTTATTTGAAGAACAAGTAAGAGTTAATTCAGTACGAACAAACTTTATGTTTGCTCGTTTAATAGCAGATATTACATTTCTATATCATATTGAAAAGCAATGGTGCCGAAAATATTTGTTACCATACTTAGATTTAAAAAAACAAAATGAAATTACGGAATATGCATGGGCTGGTTTATGTTACACGCAAATAAATTTACCTTTATTTACAGAAATGAAGCGTTTTATTAAGTATGCGATAGAACATTTGGAAGTATTACATCCGCATACGAGGGAAGCTTTCTTGAAGTGGCTTAGCTTTGTATTTATTAAATGTGTACTATATTGGGAGCAAAAAACAGATTGGTTATACCCTTTACTCGTATTAGAAAATGAAGAAAATAAAATTAAATTTATGCAGTTTTTATGCTATTACGTCAAAACATTAAGTGTAAAAGAACAACAAAAATTTTGGACAGCTTGGCTCAGTGTATTTTTGCGAGAACGACCAAAAATGGGTGAGATAACAGCGAGAGAATATGTAATGCTTTTACGTATTATTTTATACATGGATGAAATATTAGAAAAAGGATTATGTATTATGTCTCGTGCATTTTCAAGTGTAAATGGTAAATGTACAGGTGAGGAAATGAAGCAGTTATTGATTGAAATGCTTCATAAGAAAGAAAGTATGAAAGCGCATAAAGAAATGTTTGCAAATGTGTTTTTTATTTTACTACAAACATGTCAAGAAGCCGTTTTATTTGAAAAAGAAATCATAAAAATAAAAGAATTATTAGTTCAGTATGGAGTAGAGGAATATGTTTTACATTTACTAGAAAATGAAATAATTCGCATAGGAATTGTAATGGGTGATTTACAAGAAGAATTATAGGACGAAAGTGGAATTTTAAAAAATATATAAAAAGTTGTTGACAGTGTTTTGAAAAGCGTTCTATAATACGAATCATACTTATTCAATTTCAAAAACATTTGAATAAACAAAGTGCAATGAAGAGATCACAGTAGTGGTTAGTCTTACTGTAACAGAGAGCTGGTGGTTGGTGTGAACCAGTACAGGGATAATCATGAATTACAGTCTTGGAGCATCTTTTTCGTAATAAAGATAGTTTGTCTTTATGAGGAAAAAGCGGTCAATTGATCGTTAACAGTGAAGAGAGGTAGACAGAAAGTTAGTCTACAACTAGGGTGGTACCGCGATAAATATCGTCCCTACTGATTTATTCAGTAGGGACTTTTTGTATTTTAGTGGTCCAACTTGAAAATAAAATAGTCATGCATTGAAAGGAAAAGCAGTAGTTGTTGTTTCCCTGTAACAGAGAGCTGGTGGTTGGTGCGAACCAGTACAAAAACAAGAGCGAATTACAGTCCTGGAGCATCTTTTTCGTAGTAAAGATAGTATTGTCTTTATGAAGGGAAAGACGGTCAGATGATCGTTAACAATGAAGAGAGGTAGACGAAAGAAGTCTACAACTAGGGTGGTACCGCGATAAATATCGTCCCTACTGATTGGATCAGTAGGGCTTTTTTGTACAAAAAAGTGGCTTTTTAACTAGTAGTTCATGTCTTTGTACGAATTATTAGTTTAAAATAAGAAGAGGTATCGATTCCACTATAAATTTGTATAATTAGCCAGTTCAGAAAATAGAGAATCTTTTATTCTCTTACTATACTTTTAAAACATTAGAGGAGGATTTCCAAATGGCAAATCATGAATTAGATCAATTACGTAAACAGGTAGATGAAATTAACTTACAACTATTACACCTTTTAAACAAACGTGGTGAAATCGTTCAAAAAATTGGAGAGCAAAAGCAAGTACAAGGTACGAAACGCTTTGATCCAGTACGTGAGCGTGAAGTACTTGATATGATTGCAGAGCATAACGAAGGACCATTCGAAACATCAACAGTTCAACATATTTTCAAAACGATTTTCAAAGCAAGCTTAGAGTTACAAGAAGATGATAACCGTAAAGCGTTACTAGTATCACGTAAAAAGAAACAAGAAAATACAATCGTTGATGTAAAAGGTGAATTGATTGGAAACGGAACACAAACGTTCATCATGGGACCTTGTGCAGTAGAAAGCTTAGAGCAAGTTCGTCAAGTAGGGCAAGCGATGAAAGACCAAGGCTTAAAATTAATGCGCGGTGGTGCATTCAAACCGAGAACATCTCCATACGATTTCCAAGGTTTAGGAGTAGAAGGACTTCAAATTTTACGTCAAGTAGCAGACGAGTTCGACTTAGCAATTATTAGTGAAATTTTAAATCCGAACGATGTTGAAATGGCATTAGACTACGTTGATGTAATTCAAGTTGGCGCACGTAACATGCAAAACTTCGATTTATTACGAGCTGTAGGTAAAGTTAACAAACCAGTATTATTAAAACGTGGATTAGCAGCAACAATTGATGAGTTCATTAACGCAGCGGAATACATCATTGCGCAAGGTAACGATCAAATTATTCTTTGTGAGCGCGGTATCCGCACATACGAAAGAGCAACACGTAACACATTAGACATTTCTGCAGTACCAATTTTAAAGAAAGAAACACATTTACCAGTTATCGTTGATGTAACACATTCAACTGGACGCAGAGATTTATTATTACCAACAGCGAAAGCGGCACTTGCAATTGGCGCAGATGCAGTAATGGCTGAAGTTCATCCAGATCCAGCAGTTGCATTGTCAGATTCTGCACAACAAATGGACATTCCAGAATTCCATAGATTCATGGATGAGTTAAAAGGTTTCAAAAATAAATTATCTTAATTCCATATCATATATGCGTTGAAGAGGAAACAGTAGTGCTTATCTCACTGTTAAAGAGAGCTGATGGCTGGTGTGAATCAGTACAAAGGTAAGCATGAATTACAGCCTTGGAGCATCTTTCTCGACAACTTATGGAGGGGAAGACGGTCAAACGATCGTTAAAGAAGAAGAGAGGTAGACGACAGTTGTCTACAACTAGGGTGGTACCGCGATAAACATCGTCCCTACTGAGCGCTCAGTAGGGACTTTTTTGTACAAAAAAATAGTAAAGGGGCAAGAGAAATGAGATACATTACAGCTGGAGAATCACATGGACCGCAGTTAACAGTTATTTTAGAAGGTGTACCAGCAGGTTTGACACTTACGGCGGAACATATTAATAAAGAATTATTAAGAAGACAAAAAGGTCATGGACGCGGAAGACGCATGCAAATTGAAACAGATACAGTTGAAATTGTAAGTGGTGTTCGTCACGGGATGACACTTGGATCACCGATTACGTTAATCGTAAAAAATGATGATTTCAAACATTGGACGAAAGTAATGGGTGCTGAGCCAATTTCTAAAAAAGAAAGTAAAGACATGAAACGTACAATTACAAAACCACGTCCAGGACATGCGGATTTAAATGGAGCAATTAAATATGGTCATCGTGATATAAGAAACGTATTAGAGCGCTCATCTGCAAGAGAAACGACAGTTCGTGTAGCTGCTGGTGCAGTTGCAAAACAAATTTTAAGCGAATTAGGCGTAAAAATTGCAGGACATGTTCTTGAAATTGGTGGAGTAAAAGCAAAACATATTTCAAACTTACCGATTGAAGAAATTCAAACGATAACTGAAAACTCACCAGTTCGATGTTTAGATAAAGAAGTAGAGCAAGAAATGATGGATGCGATTGACAACGCAAAAAGTACCGGAGATTCAATCGGTGGTATTGTGGAAGTTATTGCAGAAGGTATGCCTATTGGCGTTGGTAGTTACGTTCATTACGATCGTAAATTAGATGCAAAACTTGCTGGTGCAATTATGAGTATAAATGCATTTAAAGGTGCTGAAATTGGCGTAGGTTTTGAAGCGGCAAGACAACCAGGAAGTAAAGTGCATGATGAAATTCTGTGGGATGAAGAAAAAGGATACACGAGAAAAACGAATAATGCCGGCGGTTTAGAAGGCGGTATGACAACAGGTATGCCAATTGTCGTAAGAGGCGTTATGAAGCCAATTCCTACATTATACAAACCGTTAGCAAGCGTTGATATTGATACGAAGGAAGCATTCCAAGCGAGTATTGAAAGATCTGATAGTTGCGCAGTGCCAGCAGCGGGTGTAGTAGCTGAATCTGTTGTAGCATGGGAACTTGCAGATGCACTAGTCGAACAATTCGGAAAAGATCGTATGGAATTATTAAAACAAAACATTATGCAACACAATAACTACGCAAAAGAATTTTAATAAAAAGGTGGGTTTAACGTGCAAGTAAAAGATCAACTATCATCATTACAACCATATAAACCAGGTAAATCACCAGAACAAATGAAAGAAGTGTACGGAGATCATTCGTTTGTGAAATTAGCATCGAATGAAAATCCATTCGGTTGTTCACCGAGAGTTTTAGAAGAGTTGCAAAAATCTTGGTTGGAACATGCTTTATATCCTGACGGAGGTGCTACGACGCTCCGTCAAACAATCGCGGATAAGTTGCATGTGCAAATGGAACAAGTACTTTGTGGTAGTGGTTTAGATGAAATCATTCAAATAATAAGCCGCGCCGTATTACGAGCGGGAGATAACATTGTAACAGCAGGTGCAACATTCCCGCAATACCGTCATCATGCGATTATTGAAGGCTGTGAAGTGAAAGAAATTCCTTTAAATAACGGTGTATACGATTTAGACGAAATTTTGTCAGCGGTAAATAATAATACGAAAATCGTATGGATTTGTAATCCGAACAACCCGACGGGCACATATGTGAATGAGCAAAAATTAACTCAATTTATTGAAGGCATTAGTGAAAATACGTTAATTGTCATTGATGAAGCGTACTATGAATACGTAACAGCAAAAGATTTCCCTGAGACATTACCGCTTTTAGAAAAACATAAAAACATTCTTGTACTTAGAACGTTTTCTAAAGCATACGGATTAGCTTCTTTCCGCGTTGGATATGCGATCGGACAGGAAGAGCTAATTGAGAAATTAAATATCGTACGTTTACCATTTAACGTATCTTCATTAGCGCAAAAAGCAGCTACGATTGCTTTTGGTGATAACGAGTTTATTGAAGAAATAGTTCGTGTGAATACAGAGGGATTACAACAATACGAAAGCTTTTGTAAGGAAAATGAAATTCCATTTTATCCATCACAAACAAATTTCATCTTCTTGGCAGTTGAGAATGCAGGAGAGATTTATGAAGCTTGTGCACATGCAGGGTTTATTATTCGTCCATTCCCAAATGGTGTCCGTATTACAGTTGGAACAAGGGAGCAAAATGAAGGAGTGATTTCAGTGTTAAAACAACACTTTGAAAACAAAAAAAGTAAGTCTCGAGATGAGGCAAATGCGTAAAAAGGTAGTATTAATTGGAACAGGTTTAATAGGAGGCTCTCTCGCATTAGCGATTAAGAAAGAGCACGATGTAACGATAACAGGTTACGATATATTTAAAGAGCAAGTAGAGCGTGCAAAAGAATTACACGTAGTAGATGAAGTAGCAGTTGATTTACAGCATGCATGTGAAGAGGCACATTTAATTATTTTTGCTTCTCCAGTTGAAGAAACGAAGAAGCTATTACACAAACTTGCGTCATTCCGTTTACGAGAAGATGTTATAGTGACTGATGTTGGTAGTACAAAAGGGTCTATTATGAACGAAGCGGAAGCTTTATTTTCAAAGGAAGTTTCTTTCATTGGGGGACATCCGATGGCGGGTTCTCATAAAACGGGAGTTGAAAGCGCAAAGGCGCATTTATTTGAAAATGCGTTTTACATTTTAACACCGATGAATCATGTACCAAATGAACAAGTGGAAGACCTTAAAGTATGGTTAAAAGGAACAGGATCTCATTTTCTTGTTTTAAATACAGAAGAACATGATTATGTAACAGGGATTGTTAGTCATTTCCCGCATCTTATCGCAGCAGGTTTAGTAAAGCAAGTTGAGAAACATGCAGGAGATAATCCGCTCATTCATCAACTCGCTGCTGGAGGTTTCAAAGACATTACACGTATCGCATCTAGTAGTCCGAAAATGTGGAGTGATATTGTAAAGCAAAATCGAGAGCATTTAATGGTATTATTAAAAGAGTGGATCTCTGAAATGGAAGGTTTATATAAGACAGTTTCTACCGGAGATGCAGGCGAGATTCAAAACTATTTTGCAGATGCGAAGGAATACCGTGATTCTTTACCAGTAAGAAAGAGTGGTGCAATTCCTGCCTATCACGACTTATACGTTGATGTATTAGATAAGGTGGGGGCATTGGCTCATATTACGAGTATTTTAGCGCGCGAGGAAATTAGTATTACGAACTTGCAAATATTAGAAGCGCGTGAAGGACTGCTTGGGGTATTACGTATTAGTTTCCAAAGGGAAGAAGATCGTATGAAAGCGAAGCTAGCGCTTGGAGAAGAAGAATACCAAACTTATGAAACAATTTAAATGAGAAGGTGAAAAACGTGAAAGAAAGAACAATACAACCTGTTAATAACGGATTGAATGGCAATATTACAATCCCAGGTGATAAATCCATTTCACACCGTGCTGTTATGTTCGGTTCGATTGCAGAAGGGAAAACAACAATTAAAGGTTTCTTGCCCGGTGCAGACTGTTTAAGTACTATTTCATGTTTTAAAGAAATGGGAGTAGAAATTACGCAAAACGGTGATGAAGTTACTGTAGTTGGTAAAGGATTAGAAGGTTTACAAGAACCGAAAGTTGTATTAGATGTTGGTAATTCTGGTACAACAATTCGATTAATGTCAGGTATATTAGCTAACACACCATTTTTCTCTTGCGTACAAGGTGATGAGTCTATCGCAAAAAGACCGATGAAGCGTGTAACAAACCCATTAAAACAAATGGGTGCAAACATTGACGGCAGAGAAGAAGGAACATTTACACCGCTAACAATACGTGGCGGAGATTTAAAAGCAATTGAATATATTTCTCCTGTTGCAAGTGCACAAGTAAAGTCAGCTATTTTACTTGCAGGTCTTCGTGCAGAAGGTGTAACAGCTGTTACAGAACCACATATTTCACGCGACCATACGGAAAGAATGCTTGAAGCATTTGGTGTTAAAGTAAATCGCGAAGGGAAAACAGTGAAGCTGTCAGGTGGACAAAAATTAACAGCAACAGACATTCAAGTGCCAGGTGACGTATCATCAGCAGCATTTTTCTTAGTAGCAGGTGCAATCATCCCAAATAGTAAACTAGTATTACAAAATGTAGGAATGAATCCAACTCGTACAGGTATTATTGATGTTTTAGAGAAAATGGGTGCTACGTTCACTGTAGATATAATTAACGAAGGGGCATCAGAACCAGCTGCAAATATTACAATTGAAACATCTTCATTAAAAGGAATTGAAATTGGCGGAGATATTATCCCTAGATTAATCGATGAGATTCCTGTAATCGCATTAGCGGCAACGCAAGCGGAAGGAATTACAGTAATTAAAGATGCACACGAATTAAAAGTAAAAGAAACAAATCGTATTGATACAGTCGTTGCTGAGTTAACGAAACTAGGAGCTCGCATAGAAGCAACTGATGACGGCATGATCATTTACGGAAAATCAGCTCTAAAAGGCAATACAGTAAATAGTTATGGTGATCATCGCATCGGAATGATGCTTGCGATTGCTGGCTGCCTGGCAGAAGGAAAAACAATTATTGAAGATGCAGAAGCAGTAGGTGTATCATATCCTACATTCTTTGATGAACTTCAAAAGTTAGCTAAATAATAAGGATGGAAAGCAGATACGTGATGTATCTGCTTTTTTTGTTAAAACGTCTTTCTAATTTCACTTACCGAACTATAATAGAAAGAATTGTGATACAATTCAAACAGGGAATGGAGGAGAATTATATGAATGTCATACAATTAAAAGAAGATAAGTTCAGAGAAGCATTACGTTTATCAGAATACGCTTTTCAATATAAAGTAGATGAGGAACGATTACAGCAGCAACTTACAAAGATGAAGGAAAGTCATGAAATATACGGCATTATGGAAGGGGAAGACTTAGCAGCAAAACTACATCTTATTCCGTTTCATATTTACATAGGTAAAGAAAAATTTAAAATGGGTGGCGTTGCAGGGGTAGCGACGTATCCTGAGTATAGAAGAAGTGGGTATGTAAAAGAGCTACTTCAAGATTCACTTCAAACGATGAAAAAAGATGGCTATACAGTCTCTATGTTACATCCATTTGCGGTTTCATTTTACCGTAAATACGGCTGGGAACTTTGTGCGAATTTAGTCACATGTCATATGACTAAGAGCGATTTAGTGATGAAAAAACAAGTAAATGGCACTGTGAAACGTTTTAATAAAGAAAATCATCCAGAAGAGGTCGAAAAGCTCTATGAAGTATTTGCAGAACGTTTTTCAGGTATGCTAGTTCGAGAGAAGAACTGGTGGTTACAAGCGGTTTATGATGATTTAACATTAGCGATTTACTATGATGAAAATAAAAGGGCAGCAGGTTACATGTTATACAAAATAGAAAACTATAAAATGACAGTAGAAGAATTTGTACCACTACATAATGAAGCACGAAATGGTCTGTGGAACTTTATTTGCCAGCATGATTCTATGATTAAAGAACTTGAAATGACAGTAAGTGAAAACGAACCGTTGTTATATTCATTGCAAGAGCCACGCGTGAAGACAGAAATAAAACCATATTTTATGGGAAGAATTGTAGATGTAGAGCAGTTCTTAAAACAATATGAGTTGAATTGGAACAATGTACAGCAAGAAGTGATCCTACACATTACAGACGCATTTGCTCCGTGGAATAACGTAACAGTGAGACTTGCAAATCATGAAATAACAATTGTAGAAGAAACAACGGAAAAAGGAATAAAACTGGATATAAATGCACTATCGGCAATAATGTTTGGTTATAAACGCCCATTAGAACTAAATGAACTTGAATTAATTAGTGGAAGTGACGAGGCAATACGGTCAATTGAGAATCTAGTACCAGTGCGTAAGCCATTTATTTATGATTTCTTTTAATTTGTATGTATGAAGGTGGGCTATCCTAAGTGAAATTTCGGGATAGCTTCCTCTTATATTGTGAATTTTTGTCGGTAAGTCAATATATCATGAGAATCGCTGATATAATTTTAAGTTGCGCCAATATATCCAGAAAGTCACTCATATAATTTCATTCACAAATAGAGGATAAAAAATCACAGTTATACTTTGTCACGCACTTGACTTTTAATTCATGTAATTTATAATTAAAAACGGAATGAATTTTCATTCCTGGAAATTGAGGTGGAAAAATGGCTAAAAACAAACAAGAGGATATTTTTGATGCTGCAATACAACTTTTTGCAGAACGAGGTTATGATGGTACAACAATTCCGATGATTGCTGAAAAAGCAAAAGTAGGCGCAGGTACGATCTACCGTTATTTTGAAAATAAAGAAGCGCTTGTTAATTCTTTATTTACGAAAAGTGTTTTACAACTATCAGAATTAATAAAAAATGATTTCCCGGTCGATGCAAATATTCGTGAACAGTTTAGCCATACATACAACCGTTTATTTGAATTTGCGAGACAAAATGCAGATGCTTTTCTTTTTACAAATTCTCACTGTGATAGTTATTTTCTAGATGAACATAGCAATGAAATATTCGAGGACTTCATGGGTTTCTTCATGAACTTGATTGAAGATGGAATCGAAAAAGGTTTGCTTCGTCCATTACCACCAATTGCTTTAATTATTATTGTATATCAACCAATTGAAAAATTAATTAAAGTAATGGAAACAGGGCAGTTAGAATATACAGATGAATTGGTAAAGGAATTGGAAGAAAGTTGTTGGAATGCTATTAGAATCATTTGATTCTATAGCGTTATAAGGATAGGAATGAACATTCATTCCGAGAGAGGTATGAAAAAGAATAACAGGAGATGATAACTCTTTATAACTAAAGGAATGAATATTCATTCCGATTCACCTAGTTTAATAAAGTTAATTAATAAATTAATAGAATGATAGGAATGAACGTTCATTCCGAAAAGTGTTTTCAAAAGATTAGGAATGAATATTCATTCCACATGTGAATTTTATAATGGGAGATGATTCAAATGAGCATGTTAAAAAGTTGGAGAAGTTTATCTTTTCTATTATGGATAGTTATTACTATTGCAATGGTCGTAACGATGCCTAATATGGATAAATTAGTGAAGGAAAAAGGGAAAATTACAATCCCTAATACAGAACAAAGCAGCATTGCTGACAAGATGATTAAAGAGATGGATAAAGAAGGGGTTGAAAAGTATGAAATTATAGCCGTTTTTAATAGTGGCAATAAGGCAGCTTTAACAGATGAACAAAAGAAGGAAATAACAAAAACAATCAACGCCCTGCAAAATGAAAAAGAGCAATTAGGAATTAAGGAAGTTGTTTCACATTTAGATAATAAAGACTTGGAGAAACAATTAGTTTCTAAAGATAATACGACTATTTTAACGCAAATATCGATAGATAAAAAACATGGTGAAATATCAAGGGTTTCAAATAATCTGCATGAAAAGGTGCAAACGAAAGGAGTAAAAACGTATTTAACAGGAAGTGACTTAATAGCGGGTGATTTTCTTAAATCCTCTCAAGAGGGAGTGAAAAAGACAGAAGTTATTTCAATCATTTTCATTCTTGTAGTATTAATCTTCGTATTCCGTTCACCAGTTGTTCCGATTGTTTCTCTTCTTACAGTCGGTGTGTCGTATTTAGTTTCAATGGGGATTATTGCTCAGCTTGTAAATCAATTTAATTTCCCATTTTCAAACTTTACACAAGTGTTCGTAGTCGTCGTCCTCTTTGGAGTAGGAACAGATTATAACATTTTATTATATACGAGGTTTAAAGAAGAATTAAGTAAACAAGAAAATGCATTTTGGGCTACGAAAGAAACATTTAAATCGGCAGGTAAAACCGTATTATATAGCGGTATAGCGGTGCTAATTGGTTTTGCATCACTTGCGTTAGCGAGTTTTAAATTATATCAATCTACTTCAGCGGTAGCAATTGGTGTTTTAGTATTACTACTCGTATTAACGACTTTAAATCCATTTTTTATGGTGCTTTTAGGAAAAGGAATGTTTTATCCAGTTAAAACATTTAAAGGTCATGAGGATAGTCGCTTATGGGGATTCTTTGCGAAAAACTCAGTAGCAAGGCCATTTATCGCTTTAATCATCGTATTTTTAATATCGATTCCTTTCATATTAAAATACTCTAATACACTAAATTACAATGATTTATTTGAAGTAGATAATAAGTATGAATCAAAGATGGGTATTAACGTAATAGAAGATCATTTTCCGCCTGGTTTCTCTTCGCCGAGTACATTAGTCATTCAATCTGATAAAAAGCTGGATGAAGGAACTTCTCTACAAATTTTAGACGAATTAACTGATAAAATTTCGAAAGTTAAAGGTGTATCAGAAGTATATGCACCGACACGTCCAACTGGTGAGAAGATAAAAGAATTATATTTAAATAAGCAAGCGGGAGAATTGAATACAGGATTAGGAGATGCGAATGGTGGCATAAAGGAAATTAATGATGGATTAACGGATGCGAAAAATAAAATGGGAAGTAATGATTCAAATAGTCTTGCGAATGTTCAAAAATTAATTGATGGAACGAACGAGGCGAAAAACGGGGTATCAGCATTAGGAACAGCTTTACATCAATTATCAAATGGCATAAACGACGGTGCACAAGGAGCACAGCAAATTGAGAGTGGCTTAGCTTCAGTAAACGAAAATATAAATGTTCTATCTAATGCAACGTCGCAGCTGCATGCTGGTTATGCACAGTTAGAAAAAGGTTTAAGCTCTTACGATCAATACTTCGGAAGTATTTCTCAAGCAATTGATGGTGCGAAAAAGGGATATGAACAAATTGAAATGTTAATGACCAATTTCGTTCAAACGAAACCAGAACTAGCGAATGATTCAAACATACAACAAACGATAGGGATTGCTAAAGAAGCTCAAAAACAATTAAATATACTTTCAAAAGAATTAAATCAATTAGCAACGCAGCATAAAGCAGCGATGAGTTCATTTAAAGAAGCGAATCAATCGTTACTGAAAGTGGATAACGGCTTAAAAGAAATGAACAATGGAATTAATAAGTTACAAAAGGGAGCAGCGGATCTTAAAAATGGATTAAATGAAGGTTCTGCAGGTTCAAAACAAATTGCGAATAAATCAGCTGAGTTACAATTTGGATTAACGAAAATAAACGATGGGCAAGGGCAACTTTTAACGGGCCTTAAAGACCTGCAGGAAAAGATGGGGCAATTACAATCTGGTTTATCTAAAAGTACAGAAGGGCTTGGAAAAGCAAGCAGTGGCCTGCATGACGCGCAGAAATATTTAGGGGAGCTCAATGAATCGAAAAGCTCTGAGAAGTTTTATATTCCAAAAGAAGTGTTAGAGGGAGACGATTTCCAAAAAGCATTGAACACGTACATGTCACAAGATAGAAAGATTGCTAAAATGACCATCATTTTAGATGTAAATCCGTATTCAAAAGAAGCAATGCCGATTATTCAAGAAATCAATAAAACAATCGAGGGCACTGTAAAGGGAACGGAATTACATGATGCGAAAACAGCAATTGGCGGAACAACAGCTAGAAACGTTGATTTAAAAGAAGTAACAGGGCAAGATTTCTTACGTACAGCTACGATTATGTTAATTGGAATTGCGATTGTATTAATTGTAATTACACGTTCATTATTAAATACAATATTTATTATTGGCTCATTACTATTAGCGTACTTTGCATCGCTTGGTATAAGCGAACAAATTAGTGCACATGTATTACATGTAGAGTCATTAAGCTGGAATGTTCCATTCTTTAGCTTCATTATGATTGTCGCTTTAGGAGTGGATTATAGTATTTTCGTAATGATGCGCTATAACGAGATAGAAGGGGATTCGGTAACGAAAATTGTAACTGCATCTCGTCATATAGGAGGAGTTGTATTATCAGCGGCGCTAATTTTAGTAGGGACATTTGCAGCATTAATCCCTTCAGGTGTATTAACACTTATACAAGTAGCATCAGTTGTTGGCGTTGCACTATTACTATTAGCTTTAATCGTGATGCCGATATTGTTACCTGCTTTAATGGGATTAACGAGTAAATTGAAGAGTTATAAAGAAAAGATAATAAATACGAAATAAGTGAAGACTGTAGGGGATGATTTCTCTACAGTTTTTCTATATATAAAATTTCGAATGAAAAATGAATCCAATGTATTACAGAATGAGAAGTGAATGGTTATATGAGAAAGAGGTCGATGATATACATACAATAGCTAGGGGAATGGATAAAAACTATCCGATTTCATTATAGAAAGGTAATCAACCGTTGCTATTCATCCAGCTTCTACTATATAATAGCTATAGTCTACAATAATTGAGTCGTAATATGCGATTTTTTAAGACAATCGGTGAGAAAACGCTGAAATAAGCGGTATTAGTAGGAGGACACAAATGATTACAGTAAGTAACGTTAGTTTGCGTTTCGCGGATCGCAAATTATTTGAAGATGTTAACATAAAATTCACGCCAGGTAACTGCTACGGTTTAATCGGAGCAAACGGTGCTGGTAAATCAACATTTCTAAAGATTTTATCTGGAGAAATTGAACCATCAACAGGTGACATACATATTACGCCAGGTGAGCGTCTAGCAGTATTAAAACAGAACCACTTCGAATATGAAGAGTTCCCAGTATTAGAAACAGTAATTATGGGTCACACGCAACTTTACAAAGTAATGCAAGAGAAAAATGCTATTTACATGAAAGAAGACTTTAGTGATGAAGATGGAATGCGTGCTGCAGAACTTGAAGGTGAGTTCGCTGAGCTTAACGGTTGGGAAGCTGAGTCAGAAGCTGCGATCCTTCTAAAAGGTCTTGGTATTGGTGAAGATCTTCATGACAAAAAATTATCAGAATTGACTGGTGCAGAGAAAGTAAAAGTATTACTTGCTCAAGCATTATTCGGTAAACCTGATATTCTATTACTAGATGAGCCTACCAACCACTTGGACTTAAAAGCGATTCAATGGTTAGAAAACTTCTTAATGAACTTTGAAAATACAGTAATCGTTGTATCCCATGACCGTCACTTCTTAAATAAAGTATGTACGCACATGGCTGATCTTGATTTCGGTAAAATTCAACTTTATGTTGGTAACTATGACTTCTGGTATGAGTCAAGCCAATTAGCTTTAAAATTAACACAAGATGCTAATAAGAAAAAAGAAGAGAAAGTAAAAGAGTTACAAAACTTCATTGCACGCTTTAGCTCAAACGCATCTAAAGCGAAACAAGCAACTTCTCGTAAAAAATTATTAGATAAAATTACATTAGATGATATTAGACCATCATCACGTCGTTACCCATTCGTTGGCTTCACACCTGAGCGTGAAATAGGAAATGACTTATTAACTGTTGAAGGCCTTTCTAAAACAATTGATGGCGAAAAAGTGTTAGATAATGTGTACTTCACTTTAAATAAAGGTGATAAAGTTGCATTTATCGGTCGTAACGATATCGCGATGACAACATTATTTAAAATCCTTATGGGTGAAATGGAGCCAGATAGCGGTTCATTCAAATGGGGTGTTACAACATCTCAATCTTACTTCCCAAGAGATAACTCTAAGTACTTTGAGAACAGTGACTATAACTTAGTTGATTGGTTACGCCAATTCTCTCCACAAGATGAGTCAGAAAGCTTCTTACGTGGTTTCTTAGGCCGTATGTTATTCTCAGGTGAAGAAGTTAAGAAGAACGTTTCTGTATTATCTGGAGGCGAAAAAGTTCGTTGTATGTTATCTAAAATGATGTTAAGTGGTGCGAACGTAATTACACTTGACGATCCAACGAACCATTTAGACCTTGAGTCTATCACTGCATTAAACAACGGTTTAATTGCTTTCAAAGGTACAATGTTATTCACATCTCATGACCATCAGTTCGTACAAACAATTGCAAACCGCATTATCGAAGTAACACCAAACGGTGTAATCGATAAAGAGGCAACTTACGATGAGTACTTAGAAAATGAAGAACTTCAAAAACAAGTAGATGCAATGTACAAAGGTCAATAATATATCATGAAAAAACTCGCTCTTTTTAGAGCGAGTTTTTTTGTCGAGAAAACATAACACTACTGGTAGGGTAAATGAATAATTATTCAAATATAATATTAGTGAACATGAGGATTTTTCATGTATGGAAGAGATGTAATGACTTTAAGATTTAGTTGAAGCAGGGGAATGTAAGGTGAGCAATATAATTAAATAACATTATTTTGTCATGTGAAATATGTACCAAAATTGGAGATAGAATAGTTTGCGAATGAGTTTATAAAGGTATATAGTATGGGATGTCATAATTAGTGGATGAATCTTGGGAGAAAACAGGAAATGTTACAAATTTATTTTGTTAAATAGAAACCAAGGTCAAAATGTTTAAAAAGAAATAGTTGAATAAATACTAGCTTCAAATTATAATTACTAATATTCTTCATATAGTTAAATAAAGATAATCTATTTGAAGAAGAAAATTTGAATAGAGAGACAGACTTATAAAAAATAAGCCTTGGATGATTAAAAGAGGTGGAGAAATGAAACAGTTCTTATTAAAGAGCAAAAGTGTGTTAAGCAATCATTTTGGATTCTTTCTGTTTGCCGTTATTTTATTGTGGCTCAAAACGTATGCAGCCTATGTAACGGAATTTAATTTAGGAATTTCAAACACAATCCAAAAATTCTTGCTGTTTTTCAACCCGCTTAGTTCAGCAGTTCTATTTTTAGGACTTGCATTATTTGCAAAAGGGAAACGATCTTATATTTGGCTAATTGTCATCAACTTGTTATTGTCGATTCTTTTATACGCAAACGTAGTATACTATCGCTTTTTCAGTGACTTTATTACGTTCCCGACATTAACACAAACGAATAACTTTGGAGATTTAGGTGGTAGTATTCTTGCGTTGCTACATCTTTATGATCCACTATACTTTTTAGACACGATTATATTAATTGTGTTAGTCGCAACAAAATTTGCAAATCCAAAACCAATTCGTGTTGCGAAGCATAAATTATCTCTAGTATTTGTAGCAGGTATTTTATTATTCAGTGTTAACTTAGGTCTTGCAGAGTCTGACCGTCCTGAATTATTAACAAGAACGTTTGACCGTAATTATATTGTGAAATATTTAGGGGCATACAACTACACAATTTATGATGGAATTCAAAGTGCGAAAGCATCGACAGAACGAGCATTAGCTGATGGCGATAATATGACAGAAGTACGAAATTATTTAACATCAACTTATGCAAGTCCAAATCCTGAGTATTTCGGTAAAGGAAAGGGAATGAACGTAATTTATATTCATTTAGAGTCATTCCAAAACTTCTTAATCGATTACAAATTAAATGGTCAAGAAGTTACACCGTTCTTAAACTCATTTACAAAAGATGCGAATACACTATACTTTGATAACTTCTTCCATCAAACAGGACAAGGGAAAACATCTGATGCGGAGTTTATGTTAGAGAATTCAATGTTTGGTTTACCGCAAGGTTCTGTCTTTACAACGAAATCTCATAATACGTATCAATCAGCACCAGCTATTTTAGGACAACAAGGATACACATCAGCAGTATTCCACGGTAACTACAAAACATTCTGGAACCGTGACGATATTTATAAATCATTTGGTTTTAATAAATTCTTTGATGCGTCATACTACGATATGAATGAAAAAGACGTAGTAAACTACGGATTAAAAGATAAACCGTTCTTTAATGAATCTATTCCGTTATTACAAACGTTGAAACAACCTTTCTATACGAAGTTTATTACGTTATCGAACCATTTCCCTTATCCAATTGATAAGGCAGAAGCAACGATTGAACCAGCAACAACAGGTGATTCATCAGTAGATACGTACTTCCAAACAGCACGCTATTTAGATGAATCTGTAAAAGGCTTCATCGATTACTTGAAACAATCTGGTTTATATGATAACTCAATTATCGTTATGTACGGAGACCATTACGGTATTTCAGATAATCATAACGCAGCAATGTCAAAAGTAATGGGTAAAGAAATGAACTCATTTGAAAATGCACAGTTACAACGTGTGCCTTTAATCGTTCGTGTACCAGGAGTGAAAGGTGGCGTACAACATCAATATGGCGGTGAAATTGACGTTCTTCCTACGTTATTACACTTACTAGGTACAGATACGAAAAACTATGTTCAATTCGGTTCAGATTTATTATCACCAGAGCATAAACAAGTCGTTGCGTTCCGAAACGGTAACTACGTAAGCCCAACTGTTACTGCACTAAACGGCAAATACTATGATACAACAACTGGAAAACCTGTAGAATTTACAGATGAAATAAAGAAAAATGAACAAATGGTTCAAAACTCACTAAAATACTCTGACCAAGTCGTAAATGGTGACTTATTACGATTCTACACACCGGAAGGATTCACTCCAGTAGATCGTTCGAAGTATAACTATAACAATCGTGATAAAAACAAAACGAAGGTAAAAACGACTCCGGAAGGGGAAGCTAAATAATAAAAAGCGCTATTCATGTGAATAGCGCTTTTTATTTGTAAATATACCATCATTATTAGACAGAACTAGCTGTTGCTTTTTGTTTTGCCTTTCCGAAGAAAACTACACCGACGATGATAATAATGATAAATGCCCATTTAATGAAAGGGTTACTTTCGAAAAATCCAGCAAACCATTTCTCATCTACAATCATTTTTGCAGCAGTATAAGCTAAAACCGCTGCTCCAATCGTAATGATGACAGGAAAACGATCCACCCATTTTAAAATCAATGTACTGCCCCATACGACTACAGGAATAGAAACTAATAGACCAATGATTACTAAAGAAAAGTTACCATGGGCAGCTCCTGCAACAGCGAGTACATTGTCAATGCCCATTAACGCATCAGCGATAATAATGGTTTTAATAGCAGACCAAAATCCTTCTTCGGCTTTAATATCATGATTTTTGCCCTCAGCAATCAACTTGTAAGCGATCCATATAAGAAGTATACCGCCAATTAGGAGTAAACCAGGTATTTTTAATAACCAAACGACAACTAAGGTAGCGAGGGCTCTAATAGCGATCGCCCCGACAGTACCCCATATGATAACTTTTTTTTGTTGGTCTTTCGGTAATCTTCTTGCTGCTAATCCAATTACGATGGCATTATCTCCGGCTAACACTAAATCGATTACAATGATGGCAAGCAAGGCAGACAAATATTCAGATGAGAGAAACTCCATATACATATCACTCCTTATGGTTAATATGTGCTAAAGTGTTGATAATATAAAAAGGGTTGAAATTTTATATTCAATCCATAATTTCTTACTATATTTTGATAAATCTGTTTTAATTTCGTATAAGTCGCTTTTGCAATCTTTTTTGTTTTTCGATTCTTTTTCTTAATTTTCGATTCATCTTTTTAATACGGTTTTCTTTTCTACTATCCCAGTTATCACTTCTGATTTCATTAATAGATGTATCTTCCTTAGCGCGAAAACGCCTTACTTTTTTTACGAAGAAAAGGGGGATGTTGCCGATAACACCTTGTTTTTCTAACGAATCCTCTTTATCTAGACACCAATCAGGATGAGATAATAAATAATCGAAATCAAATATTATCTCGTATTTTTTATCCATATATGTATACCATTCATCTAAAGTACACTTATTTTTTGTATGTAAATATATTGATCCATCAGTCATAGCACAGCACCAATAGTCAAAATAGCTCCATAGTACCCATTCTTTCGGTACATCTAGTGTTAAAATTACCATTTTTGAATTTGTTCTACCCCAAGCTTTATGATTTCGATTTGGGTAATTATTTGCTTCCCAGACCCAAATAGGATAGTTACCTTCGTAATGAGGCAATCTTGTTTTAGCAACGCGCACCATCCAGTCATATGAATATAAATCGTCTGGATCGATGAATTCTTTATTACCTTCTAAATAACCAAGTTTCTTAAATTGTTTCCAAGCTTCTTCAGTTTGTACTGTATATACGATCATATGGCACCTACTTATTTAAACTAAATTTTAGTATAACATGTGATTTTGAATTTTTATTGATATTAGAGAAGGGGGAATTTGAGTCGAATATACGAGGAGTAATTCCCAAAACGACAAAAAGACTTGATTCCCAGCTAAAGGGAATCAAGTCTTTTCATTACATACGATTATCATGCCAGAAGTTTAATGGGAAGTGTTCGTTCTCATTATATGCTTCTAATTCATATCCTTTTTCTTTCAGTCCTTTAATAATTCCAGGAACTGCTTTTACTGATTGTGGATGAATATCATGCATAAGGATAACTTCTGTTGGATTTGTAGCACCATGTAACACGTTTTCTACAATTTTAGCAGATGCAGCATCAACTTGCATTTTGTTGTATTTCCAGTCTAAAGAATCAATTGTCCAATCCCAAACTTTTAAGCCATTTTCTACAACTTTGTTGCGAAGAGCTTCGTTTAATCCTGGCATAGAGCCGTAAGATGGACGAGTTAATACTGGTGATTTACCTAAAACACCAGCGATTAAGCCTTGGTCTTCCTTCATTTCATCTACGTAATGACCTTCTGTGTAAAGTTTCTTGTAGTTATGAGTCATACTGTGCATCCCAACGTAGTGGCCTTCAGCATCTTCGCGTTTTACAAGATCAGGGAAAGCTTTTACGTTTGAACCAATTAGGAAGAATGTTGCTTTTGCATTTTCTTTCTTTAACATATCTAAAAGCTCAGCTGTGTATTTTCCAGGACCATCATCAAATGTTAAATAAGCGACTTTTCTAACTTGCCCGTTATAATGTTTAGGAGCTTCTTTCGGAGCAAGAGATGTTTGAATCTCACTTACAAGTTGAACAGATTTTGCTTCATCCTCTGTACTAGCTAGAGCAGTATGTACTGATCCCAAAGCCGCTTCGTATGTGAATAATACCCCCGCACAAACTAACATAGCCCTTTTTACTAAAGTTGTCATTCGAATTCCATTGTGCATAATTTTCCTTCTCTCTATAAAAGTTCTACTCTACTATATTAGCAATTATAGGTAGGGAAATGCAAAAAAACTTTTTTACAAGTGTAAAAAAGTTTACTCAAAAGTATGCAAGATTTTATATCAATTGCAGTTTTGAAAAATAGGATGAATTTAAACTTTATTATTTAAACTTTCAATCATCAAATTTAAATCTTCTAATAAGGATGCATGCGCTTTTTTAGGAGAACCTGTATCAAAGGGAGGCTGAGGGTCGTATTCTAACATGAGTTGAACTGCTTTGCTTTTTTCATCTCCAAATTCCCAAGCTATTAACTGAAGGGCCATATCAATACCTGCAGATACACCAGCAGCTGTTATAATTTTTTCATGGCGCACGAATCTCTCTTCAGTTGGAATAGCTCCGAGAGAACGAAGTAAGTTAAAACAGCTCCAATGACTAGTAGCATTAACACCATTTAGTAGACCAGTAGCACCTAAGATTAAGGAGCCCGTACATACAGTTGTAGTCCACTTTGTCGTTTTATGTATTTGGAGAATCCAATTAAGAGTTTCTTCATCCTTCATAAGTTGTGTAAAGTTTGGTGGACGACATCCGGGAATAATAAGAATATCTGCTGAAGTAATTTCATTAAAATTGTAATCAGCATGTAAATAGCCCATTTTCGAATCTAATTTTATTAATCCCTTCGTTTTAGCAACAAATTTTATGTTGTTGTTGCTTTCTGCAGCAAATACTTCGTATGGACCAATAGCATCTAATGCAGTAATTCCATCATAGAGCATAATAACGATTTCCATTAAAACCTCTCCTTTATTTGTTACGAATTGAATCTAGTAACGATAAGGAAGATAAAATTATTGAATATTCTTTTATCGTTTCTTTAAATATACTATACCTCTAATGTGTATCGCTTAGTGCAACTATGTCAAAGGTGTGACGAAATCTATGAATAGGTTCATTTATTTTGAAAAGATGTATTCACTTATTTAATGGGTAAAAGTTTAATTTACTTGGAATTTCTATTAAAAACGATATGCAACTTTCACAGAAAGAAGAAATGAAAAATATAGTACTTAGGCTAAAGTCTTAAAACGAAAGGAGACTAATCATACTTTCGTATCATTTCATTTTCATTCCAATTATTGATTCGAATATTTTTGCTTTTTATTAAAATATTGGTAAAGAAACAATTACATGAAAAAAGGAGTGGGAATATGGATAATTATATTTGCACTACATGTGGAGTACAGTATCCCGAAAATGAAGAAGCACCTTCTCGCTGTAAAATTTGTAATGAGGAAAGACAATATGTTAATCCAATTGGGCAGTCATGGACAACATTAGAAACGATGCAAAATAGCAATTTATACAAAAACGAAATAATAAAAGAAGAAAGCGGTTTGTATAGCATTACTACTAAACCTAAATTTGCGATTGGACAAACAGCATTTTTAATACAAAGTAAAACTCTAAATGTTATGTGGGATTGCATTAGTTATTTAGATGATAAAACGATACAACGTATATATGATTTAGGTGGTATTCAAGCAATAGCACTTTCTCATCCACATTATTACTCTACACAAGTTAAATGGGCGGAAACATTCAATGTACCTATTTATATTCATGAAGATGATAAAGAGTGGGTGGTTCGTCCGAGTAAGCAAATTAAATTTTGGTCTGGGGAGCATCTGATATTATCGGAAGAACTTACATTGCATCGCTTAGGAGGCCATTTTAAGGGCGGAACTGTTATACATTGGAAAGACGGTAATGAAGGGAAAGGCATTTTGTTATCAGGTGATATTATACAAGTAGTTTCGGATCGAAAATGGGTAAGTTTTATGTATAGTTATCCCAATCTCATTCCATTACCAGCGAATAAAGTTAGAGATATGGCAGAGAAGGTAAAAGATATCCAATTTTGTCGACTATATAATGCATTTCATGGTGTGGTGGAAGATGCGAATAAAGCTGTACAAAGATCTGCTGATCGGTATATAAAGGCCCTGCAAGGAGAACTATTTCATACGTAATAGCTTGTAATTCATCTCTACATTTATATAACTAATTTTATACTAAAGTCCTATTGTTTATTAACTAATAGGTCTTTCAACTTAGGAAGTTCACACTAATGAGGGATGTTAAAGGGAATATATGTAACCTATACTAATTACTATAAAGCTTTGGAAAATGAAAAGGAGGAGATTTGCATGAAGAATTGGGTTCAATTTAGAATTGCAAGACCAACAGATAAATTTGAAGAAGTGATAAATTTTTATGAAACAGGATTAGGTTTAAAACGTATAGGGGAATTTCACAATCATGAAGGATATGATGGGGTTATGTTTGGCTTACCAGATGAAGAGTATCATTTGGAGTTTACTACACATGTTAATGGAAGTCCATGTCCGGCACCGACAAAAGATAATTTACTAGTTTTTTATATGCCTAATAAAGATGAAATTGAAAAGATAGTGAATCGATTAAGTAATATGGGCTATCATGAGGTGGAACCAGAAAACCCGTATTGGATAGAGAAAGGAACCACAATAGAGGATCCAGATGGTTGGAGAATTGTGCTTATGAATGCATCTGAATAAAGAAACTATTTTCATATGAAATAGAGTGTAACAAAATGATTTAGACATAAATCCCTACAGTGTTTGTAGGGATTTTTATATAAGAAGATCTTATTGAGAGAGTTATTAAAATGTAGAAAGTATTTTGGCTGAGAACAAATGTAATAAACATAATTTATGAAGGAGGTATAAAAGTATGATAGTAAACCATTTTGAAGAGTTTTCTAAACATGTTGGAAATACACCTCTCATGAAATTAAAATGCGAAGAAACGAAGGACCTTTCTATCTATGCTAAATGTGAATGGCACAATCCTACAGGATCGATTAAGGATAGGGCAGCACTTGGAATGATTAATAAATATTTACAAGAAGCGGACAAAAAACAAAATATTTTAGAGTATAGTGGTGGAAGCTTAGCGAGGTCAATTGGGTGTATTTGTAATTATTTAGGGATTCAATGCACGTTAGTTTTAAGTTCTGGAACCGGTAAATCTCTATTAAATGAACTTGATCGTTATGGTGCTAACGTAATCTTAGTTGATAAATGTAAAGGGTTCTACGCAGTAATTGAGAAAACAGTAGAGATTAGTAAACAAAATCCAGAATTATACTTTTTATTCCAACATTATAATAATGCAAATCTAGTAAGTCATATAGAAGGTACAGGGCGAGAAATTATTGCACAAATGATTGGAAAACCAATACATGCATGGGTAGCATCTGCTGGTACTGGTGGAACTCTAATGGGAGTCTATACAGCAATAAAGAATTATACAAAAAATGTTGAACTACATTTAGTAATGCCTGCTGAATTGCCTTATGGTTCGGAACAACCACCAAATGATTTAAAGAAATATGCTGGATCAGGTGGGTTCGGCTTAGGAAGGAAACAACATTTCATAGAACAGGAAGAAAATTTGATAGAAAAACAATGGACTTATTCATATGAAGATACCCTGTATGAAATGGCACGTTTTTACAAAGATACTGGTATAAAAATAGGAACTTCTGCGGCAGCGAATTTATTAGCAGCTAAACAAATTGGGAAAGAAAAAGGTGCGAATTTTAATGTAGTTACAGTTTTTCCGGACGCAGGATCAATAGAAGAGTGGTCAGATGTAAAAAATTTAGTTGAAAATAGGGAATAGACCAAATGATAGAGAGGACCATTAAAAGTTCTATTGTAGTTTATATCTTATTCTACGCAAAATTGATACCATTAAAAAACTGTATGTTTAACATGTACAGTTTTTTAATGGTGTAGCTGTGCAATGTTTAGAAATTTCACATACCGTATTTTAAAAATAAATATAGGAAAACCGAAAAGTAATGTAGAATATATCGTACATACATATATACAGTCAACATAAAAGATAAAGAGGTGGGTATATGTTACTTGAGGAAGTAATGCAGCAACTAGAGGAATATGGAACAGAACAAAATCGTAAAACGTATAAAAACCACGGAGCGAAAGAGCCACTATTCGGAGTTAGTTTTGCAAATTTAAAATTGTTAAAAAAGAAAATAAAAAAAGATCACGATTTAGCAGTTGAATTGTGGGAAACGAAAAATATGGACGCAATGATATTAGCAACTTATATTTTAGACCCGAAGAATATAACAGCAGAACAGCTTAATAGTTGGGTTCAGGATGTTGATTATTACTGTTTAATGGATGTTTTTATGACATCTATATGTACTTCGCCAATTGCAATAGAAAGAATGGAAGAGTGGACAAAGTCTAATGATGAATGGATTGGAAGAGCTGGCTGGTCTTTATTAGCAAATATATCGATTAAAAATAAAACGTTACATGATGATTTCTTCTCTCCATACTTAGAAGAGATTAAAGAAAATATACATAATGAAAAAAATAGAAAAAAAGAAGCGATGAATAGTGCTTTAATCGCAATAGGAATTCGTAATGAAGACTTAGAGCGACAAGCGATTGAAATTGCACGTGAAATTGGAAAAGTAGAGGTTGATCACGGTGCAACATCATGTAAAACACCAGATGCAGAAAGCTATATAAAAAAAGCGAGAGAAAGAGCTCAAAAAAAGAAAGTGAAATAAGAAAAGAGGAACGGCTATGAAACCAATTGAAGCAGCACAAAGCATAATTACATCACAATTTCCGAATTGTGATGTAGCTTTACTCGGTGGAAGCGTTGCACGAGGAGAAGCGACGAAAACATCTGACCTTGATATTGTAATAGTTGACCAAAGTTTAACTTCTTGTTATAGAGAATCTTTCTATAGTAATGGATGGCCTGTTGAGGTGTTTGTTCATAATTTTACAACATATAAAACCTTTTTCAAAATGGATTGTGATCGAGGGAGACCGTCGTTACCACAATTAGTTTCAGAAGGGGTTGCATTAAAAGGGGAAAAGGAAATTGTTGAGAAATTAAAAAAAGAAGCGAATGATTTACTACATAAAGGACCAGCTAAATGGACCGAAGAAACGATTAAGCAGAAGCGATATTTTATTACGGATACTTTAGATGACTTTATTGGTGCAACAAAAAGAGAAGAAGAATTGTTTATCGCTAATTTATTAGCGGATTTAGTACATGAATATGTATTAAGAGTAAATGGTAGGTGGCTTGGGAGTTCAAAATGGTTTATTAGAGTGCTAAGAAGATATGATGAGCAATATGCAAACAAATTTGTAGCGGCTTTTGATCATTTTTATAAAACGGGAGAGAAAAATGAATTAATTCATTTTATAGAAATGACGTTAGAACAGTATGGTGGAAGAGTGTTCGAAGGATTTTCTATTGGTAAATAAAAAGGGGAGAGAAAAATGAATGTACCATATGTTCAATTAAGAGAATTGACACTAGATGATGTAGAAGATCGCTATCAATGGTCGTTAGATAGCGATGTAACAAAGCATTTAGTCGTACCAGACCAATATCCTCCGTTCACTCGTGGAGATACGAGAATCTGGATTGAAGCTTGTATAAGCCGAAAAAATGGTTATGAACAAAGGGCGATCGTTACTGAGAAAGGTATACATATTGGATGGGTAGACCTTAAAAATTTTGATAAAACAAATAAAAATGCAGAACTAGGAATTGCGATTGGAAATAAAGACTATTGGGGTAAAGGATTTGGAATGGCAGCTCTAAACAGCATGTTACAAATAGGTTTTTCCCAGTTTGAATTGGAGAAAATTTGGTTACGTGTAGATGAAGATAATACACAAGCTAAAAAGAGTTATGAAAATGCCGGATTTGTATGCGAAGGGTTAATGAGAAATGATCGATTGAGACAGGGAAAGTTCATTCATCGCTATCGTTACAGTATATTAAAAGAAGAGTATGAATCAAAAAATAATAACCTATAAAAATATTATGTCAATTAAAAAGGGGAAGATAAAATGATTCGATTACTTACAAAAGCGGATGCAAAACAATATTGGGAGTTACGTTTACAAGCACTACAAGTAAATCCAGAAGCATTTGTAACGACTTATGAAGAAGCAGTACGTCAAGAAAACCCTCTTGAACGCGTTGCTAGTAATCTTTCATCCAACAGTAGTTTTACATTTGGTGCTTTTAATAATGAAAATCGTTTAGTTGGGGTTGTTACTTTATTAACAGAAGAAAAGGACGCATATAAGCATAAAGGGCATATCGTTGCAATGTATGTAGATACTGAAAATCGAAGAAGTGGTCTTGCACGTGATTTAATACGTAAAGCAATTGAAAGGGCAAAAGAGATGAAGTTAGAGCAATTGAATTTAGGGGTTGTGTCAACGAACGAACCAGCCAAACGATTATATGAATCAATGGGATTTAAAACGTACGGAATTGAAAAAAGGGCTATAAAAATGAATGGTGTGTATAGTGATGATGAACATATGGTGTTGTTCTTTTAAGAGAGGAAGTTTTGTATGAAAGATCTCCATTTAGAAAGAAATCTGGACCCTCAAGTAGCGATTTTGTATGCGACGGTTGCTGATACGTTTAATAGATTGCAAAGGTTAGTAGAAGGTACTGAAGAGAACGAACTATCCTATAAAGGGTCTGAAAATAATGAAAATAGTATTGGGCAGTTACTTCAGCATTTAGCAGTTGTCGATTTACATTGGGTGTATCGTTTCAAGGGAGAAGATGTTCCAACAGCATTTGAAAATAAATATGGTCCTATGTTGAATGAAGTAGGAGAAATACCGAGTTTAAGAAAATACACGTTGCAAGAGTTAATGCAAGATTATGAAGCAGTGCAAAAATTGTTTTATGAAGAATGTATGAAACTAACAGAAACTGATTTAACGCGGGAAGTTTTGTATGAAAAAGGGGAAAATGCGACTATAAGATGGGGAATTTGGCATATAGCAGATCATAATCGGTATCATCAAGCACATATAAGTCGATTGAGGAAATTATATAGAGAATATAAACTACATATTCTTTAATTTTTGAATGAACAAACGCTCCTAAATAATAATTAAAGGAGGCGTTTATTTTTATTTGTTTGCTTTTCTTCCCAAGCTATCATTAAATTTTTATGATAATCTTTTGGTTTTTCAATAGAAAACCAGTAAATTGAATGTGCAATAGTTGGTAGCCATCTTTTATGGCGGATTCGTATATTTTCATGGTGAGTATAATGGGTCGAGATTAAGGTGGATTTTGACCCTTGAAAATTTTGGTATGTAATATCCTTGATTTCATACCAATACACTTTATTCCCATGCAAATCTACTACAATTCCTTCATCATCCCAATAGGAACCTATATCGTTTGCACGTGTTTTCCATAAGGTTAGGGCATACTTTAGTAGCCATAAGGAGAAAAATATTGAAATAATTCCTAGTAAATCAAATTCTTCCATTAAAGATAAAACACTTATTAGAAGGAAAACAACTCCGAAAGAAAGTACAAATAAAATAGATTGTATAGAGGCTCTGTATATTTTCAGTGTTATTACATCCATAGAAGTAACTTATTTTTAAAATTATTTCTGTTTAATGTTTTTATATTAAGTATAATAAATGAATGTATTATTATCTTTTTCATTGCAAGTGAATGGAAAGTGAAATGTAAGTTTGAATGTAGATTTTTCATCGCGTATACTAAAATATATGTTATAAAGATTAAAAATTAAATACAAGGGGTTTTACAATGAAAGCAATTGTTATAGGGATACTGGCATCATTTTTCTTTGCCTTTACCTTTGTTTTAAACCGGGCAATGGACTTAGAAGGTGGAAGCTGGATTTGGAGTGCATCATTACGGTATTATTTTATGGTTCCAATGCTATTACTTATTGTTATGTATAGAGGGAACTTAAAGCAACTCTTTCAATATATGAAAAACAATCCGAAAGAATGGTTAGTATGGAGTATCGTTGGATTTGGTCTCTTTTATGCACCGCTTAGTTTTGCTGGAGCGTTCGGACCAGGTTGGCTCGTTGCATCAACATGGCAAATTACAATCGTTGCAGGGATTTTGTTAACACCATTTTTTGCGGTGGATCCACTACATAAAAAACTTCCGATGAAGGAATTAGTTATGTCGGGCATTATTTTATTCGGTGTTGTTCTCATGCAAGTAGAACATGCTTCTTCATTAGGTATTCGTGAAACCGTTTTATGTGTAGTTCCTGTACTTATTGCAGCATTTGCGTATCCTCTTGGAAATCGAAAAATGATGCAAGTTTGTAAAGGGGAATTAGATGTATTTCAGCGAGTACTCGGTATGACATTAGCAAGTTTACCATTTTGGTTTTTATTATCTGGTTACGAAGTATCAACTGGCGGATTACCGTCAAGTAACCAAGTTTTTCAATGTTTTATTGTAGCAGTTAGTTCTGGGTTAATCGCGACAATATTATTTTTCTTTGCAACAGATCTTGTGAAAGATGATCCACAAAAACTAGCAACAGTGGAAGCGACGCAGTCTGGTGAAGTTTTATTTGCGCTAGTAGGAGAGCTGATCTGGTTATCTGCACCAATTCCGTCATCATTATCTTGGATTGGTATGAGTCTCGTTATTATTGGAATGGTACTTCATAGTTATGTGGCTGTCGTTGTAAAAAAAGAAGAAAAAATAACGGCGTAATGAGATTAGCTCTTTTTATTAAGAGCTAGTCTTTTTTCATAGAAAGGGATGAAAATATGAATTTACAGCGTGTTGAACAAATTGAAAAAGATTCAATATTAAATGTGCTACAATATGCCGTCGGTCCAAATGAAATAAGCTTAAAGAAGGCAGTATTATTTTACCAAATGAATAAAGGGACTTTGTACAAATATGAAGAAAAAGCTTGTATAGGTATTGAAGTAATCGGAGCAACTAAAGCACGAGTATGCCATATAGCAGTGGATTCAGATTATCGTCAAAAAGGAATTGCACTGCAAATGATTAAAGAAGTGGTAAGGATATATCAATTGACTTATATAGAAGCAGAGACAGATGATGGGGCGGTAGAATTTTATAAAAGAATTGGTTTTCAAGTTAAAAGTTTAGGAGAAAAATATACGGGAATCGAAAGATTTCATTGTTATTTGGAAAAATAGTATAAAAATATGCATATGGAGTATAGCTTGAAAAAATAAGATTTACATTTTTCTTCATTTGAAAAAACTCTCGCTCATCATTATCTACGATTTTAATAGAGTTTTGAGGCTTCAGTACACCCATATACATATTTTTGTAGTAATGAATATGATTAAGTTAAAAATTAAGAAAAATATGATAATATATTTATATAAAAGTTTAAATTTACGTGGCTAGTGAGGGAACCAATATGAAAATGAATGAAATAGTAGCAAGCACACAATTTCCAAATACAATCGAAACAATAACAAAAGATTTAAAAGCATTAGGAATCGAAAAAGGAATGACAATTATCGTTCATTCATCACTAAGTTCTATCGGATGGACATCTGGTGGTGCGGTTGCTGTAGTAGAAGCATTAATGAAAGTTGTTACGGAAGAAGGAACGATAATAATGCCAACGCAATCTTCGGATTTGTCTGATCCGAAACATTGGTCAAGACCACCTGTACCGGAAGACTGGTGGCAAATTATCCGAGATAACGTCCCTGCATTTGATTCACGTATAACCCCAACAAGGGGAATGGGTGAAATAGTTGAATGTTTTCGTACATATCCGAATGTAGTACGTAGTAATCATCCGTTAGGAAGTTTTGCTGCATGGGGAAAACATGCAGTAGAAATAACAATGAACCATTCATTATCAATGAGCTTTGGAGAAGAATCTCCATTAAGAAAAATATACGATTTAGACGGGTACGTATTATTGATTGGTGTTGGATATGATTCAAATACGTCTGTTCATTTATCCGAGGTGCGTACTGGTGCATGTGAGTTAATACAAGTAGGAGCACCTATTATAGAAAACGGTGAAAGAGTGTGGAAAGAGTTTGTTGAAATGGATTACGAATCTGAGAAGTTTGTAGAAATTGGTGTGGAGTTTGAGCGAAAAGGAACTGTAAAAAACGGGAAGATAGGGAATGCAACGTGTCGTCTAATGAAACAGCGTGATATAGTTGACTTTGGAACAGAATGGTTTCGTAAGAAAAATTAGTAAGGGATGGTTACAATGAAGGGGAAAAAGGTATTAATTACGAGCGGTGGTTGTCTAGAAAAATGGGATCAAGTACGCGGGCATACGAATATGGCTAAAGGTACAATCGGAAGGATAATCGCAGAAGAACTTATAGCTAAAGGGGCACATGTTATATATTTGCACGGTTATTTTGCGGAGAAACCGAGCGATGTACATAGAGGGTTAGAATTACATCCATTTGAAGGAATTGTTGATTTACAAGATAAAATGAAAAGTATCGTCACACATGAAAAGGTTGATGCGGTTATTATGGCAGCGGCTGGATCAGATTGGATTGTGGAGAAAATTTGTGATCAAGATGGTAATGTTCTTAATATGGACGGAAAAATTTCAAGTGATATAGCACCGATTATTCACTTTCAAAAGGCTCCAAAAGTATTAAAACAAATAAAAGAATGGGACCCAGAAACAGTACTTGTTGGTTTTAAACTTGAAAGTGATTTAAATGAAGAAGAACTGTTTGCAAGAGCGAAAAATAGAATGAAAGAAGCAAGGGCGAATGTAATGATTGCGAATTCACCACATTCTTTATATTCGCGTGGAGCTGTACATTATGTAATTGGACAGGATGGTAAAGGGAAGTTGTGTAATGGAAAAGATGAAACGGCGAAAGAAATTGTCAAAAGCTTAGAAGTATTATGTAATCGTGTCACTGCTTTTTAAAATTAAGTTTTTAGATAAGAATGAATCCGCATAGTAATAAGTAAGCGAAACTTTAATTGGTGGGAATTTTACTTTTACACGAATGTGAAGCGTATATCAATCAAGAGCTATACACAGAATAATTGGTGAGGAGTGGATTCTATGGAACATTTATTAAAGCAAGCTATTAAACTTAGAAACGAAAAGAAATATGCGCAGTCTAAAGAGATGCTTATAGGATTAACAAACTTTACAAAGGATGCAGAAGTACTGTATCAGTGTGCGTGGATACATGATGTAATGGGGCTAGAAACAGAAGCAGTTCCGTATTATGAGCAGGCAATCGCAAATGGACTTGATGGCGAATCCCTTTGCGGTGCTTATATTGGTCTAGGAAGTACATATCGTTGTATAGGGGAATATGAAAAGGCAATTACAGTATTAGAAGCTGGGGTGAAAAAATTCCCAGAGAACGATCCGATGAAAGTATTTTTATCATTAGCAAAATATAACGTAAACGATCACGAGTCAGCGATGAAATTATTACTTGAAACTGTCGTGAAAGTAGAGGAAGTAAAAGAATTTGAACGTGCCATTTCATTTTATAAAGACCACTTAAATGAGGTTTTTAAATAAAGGAGTGAACGTATGAATGTTACACTATCGCGAAGGCGAAAAGGTATTTGGATTGGACTCGTCTCTTTAATTATGCTATCAAACTATTTATTGTATGCTCTTCCAATAGTACCAGCTGCGCCGAAAGAAGTTGTACTTGGGTCATTATTAGATTGCATGTTTGTCATTCCAATCATCACGTATTTCTTCATTATTCGAAAAAGGTACTCGTTAACGTATATAGTTCCTGTTGTAATAGCTGGTTATATTTTTGCAAGATTTATTATTCCAAGTGACTATTTACAAGATTTTTCATACGTTTCTTATATTATAATTGCAGGAGAAATTGCTTTTGTATGTTTAGAGTTATTCCTTCTATATAAAATTGTTAGAAAGCTTCCTACCATAATAAAAAAATATAAAGAATATAAAAGTGAGTACTCTTCATTTTCTTATGCAATTGATGCTGCGTTTGACGCTACTATGAAAAGAAATAAATTAATAGATATCATTGTAACGGAGTGTAAGTTAATCTATTATGCATTTTTATCGTGGCGTGAAAAAGTACCAGAAGGTGAATACGTATACTCATATCACAAAAAGACTGGTGCAATAGGTGTATATATCATGATCATCCATGCGACCTTAATAGAAAGTATTGGTTTTCATTATTTGCTACACCAGTGGAATCCAGTAATAGCATGGATTTTACTTATTTTAAATGTATACGCGATGATTTATTTTATAGCTGAAATACAAGCGATGCGTAAAAATCCACTTAACGTAACAGAAGAACAAGTAATCATTCAAATTGGATTAGGAAAGAAAATTGTTATACCATTTACACAAATTGATAATATTGCGTTCTACAAGGGTGATGAATTGCTAACGGCAAAAGAAGGGAAACAGGTATTGGATGCAACTGTTATGGAGTTCATAAAAGAACCTGCTACTTTTGAAATAACATTAAAAGAGCCAGTGAAAGCACAGTTGTTATATGGATTTTCTAAAACAGTAAGTCGTGTGCACTTAAATGTTGATGAAGAACGAAAATTTTATGATGCGGTTAAGGAAAAGTTAAAACATGAGTAATAGTGCTGTTAGTTACATAAAAACAAATAAGCTTCCGTTAGAAGTGAAAAAATATGAAACATGGATAGTGAAAAACTCTTTCTAAATAAGAAGGAGTTTTTCTTGTGTACTTGTATAAATCATTATATAAAAAACTATATACTTCTTTATCGTTAGATAAGTGGATATAATTGAGGATAGAACTAGTATAAGGGGAAACAAAATAATGAATAAGTTACTTACATCGAAAAGTGAAATTTTAGAAAGAAAAATCCGGTATAACTCAACAATAGTAGATCACAATTGTTTATTACTTGAAAAGCAATCACAAAGTATCGTTTTATTTCACGAGGTGCAGTATTCATTTACAATGACTGCAAAAGATACTAAGTTAACAATCCCAAAAGGAAGTTATACAATCGCATATTATTGGAAAGATCGTCCGTACAATTTATACGTATGGAGAGATATAAAAGGGAAGTATTTAGGTTCCTATTTTAATATCGTAAAAAATACACAAATAAAAGACGAAGTGGTTTCCTTCGAAGATTTAATCATCGATATTATGGTACTTCCTAATGGAGAATACTTCATATTAGATGAGGATGAATTACCAGAATCATTAGGGAATTTCGAAGGTGGTTATGTGAAGAAAGCTCTTTATGGACTGAAAGAAATCATTCAAAAAGAGCTTCCACAAATAGTTTTGGAGACAGCCAGGGTGCAGAAGAACTAAAATTTAATTACATAAATATTTTGAATGGAAATGAGTAGTCTCAAGTTATATGGTCTAACTTTTTTGATAAATCTAAGGTTAGTAGCATATTTCTTGAGATTACTTTTTTTTGGTAGAAATTTTGTTGCTTAGTTATTAAATGGATTTAAAATTTATGAAATAATATTGACTGAATCAAGTTCAGTCGTTTATGATTGAATCAGATTCAGTCGCAGGGAAAATAAAGTAGGAGATGACCTATGAAAAGAATATCAAAAGAACCAGATGTAAGACGCCAAGAGTTAATGGATATTGGTTTTGAACTATATATGAAAAATGGTATGAAAGGATTTGGCATAAAAGATGTTGTGAATCATGCAGGTGTAGCAACGGGTTTATTTTATTATTACTTCAAGTCTAAAGAGAATTTTGTTGATGAAGTTTTAAATGACTTTATTGTGAAAAATATGGAGTTAATTGAAGAAATACTTATTTCAAATGAACGGTCTGTCATACAAAAGATGAAAGATTCACTAGATATATTTTGGACATTTATTGAAAAGTTAGCACCCTATAAAAATGTGAGTTCGTTTCAGACGGAACAACATTTTCAACTGGAAAAGAAATTATTCGCACGTATGCAACCGTTAATTAGACAAGTAATTGAAGAGGGAGTAAACATAGGGGTTTTTTATACTGATAACTCATTATTAGCTTCTGGGTTTATTCTATACGGTCTTAGCAGTATTGCTCATTCAGAAGTAAAGTTGAATCTAGATACAAAACAAGAAATGGTTAATTTAGTATTAACTACACTACGATACAATCAAAAGGAAGGAGAAAGTTTATGAAAATTATTATCGATGGAAATAATATCTCACAAGAGCAACTTATAAAATGGAAAAGAGAACGGGTAAAAAAAGTATTATATATATTAGGACATAAAGAGCCTGAAATAAATGATACAGACGTCATGATAAAACAGCTAACGGAAATAAAGTTGCGATATACATACAATGAAATGTACGAAAAGTTGAAATCAAAACTTAGATTAAGTGCAATAGGTATGCGTATCTGTACTCTTTTATCTGGCGATAGACGAAAATTTTCAAAAACTAGTATTTATTTAGACGGGATTACAGCAGAAGAAGCCATACATGGAATTGATAGTTTGATGCTTGAACAATCACGTGAAAATAACAAAGTGAATTTATCTGCTTGTCCTGATCACTATGTACTAAGGCCCTTTGGGGAAAATGAATTAGAGGTTATCGAAACTACTGGTAATTCTCCGTTTCCAGTTCAATTTTTCATTGTTTTTGGTGACGAAACTGGATTGAAAACACCAAGAGATAAATCTTATCAATACCAATCAACAGGTGTTGCACGTATGAAAGATGGTACTACTATTGGTGGAGTTCGACATCAATTTAAAGATACTGATACAGGGATAGAAGTAAGTCTAGTTGTTGAGTTCCCAGCCCTTTGTCCTAATAGTCTAATTAAATCCCATCAAATGCATTTAGCGTGTGAGTTTTCTTATTGGTTACAGTGGATTAAAGATCAGAAAAAATAGTAAGTAAACGATATCGTTTAAATAAACAAAAGTAAAATGTTCAAACAAATCATATGTATGTTTTAATAAAACCTAGTTGACTTATCGGAAATATTTGTATAATATGTACTTAATTCCATAACGTATTGCTGATTGGAGAAACCAAAGGCATTTTATCAACAGATAAAATGCCTTTGGTTTTTTTATTGCACAAATACTGAATCTGTTCATTTATATGAATCATTTTAAGGAGGGAAAGAAATGACTGTTTCAATTGATGGGGTATCAAAATATTTTTTGAAACAAACTGGTACGGTTCAAGTGCTAGAGAATATTAATTTTCAATTAGAGAAAGGGGATTTTGTTACAGTAATTGGTCCGAGTGGGTGCGGAAAAAGTACATTACTAAAAATTGTTGCAGGTCTAGATAATGATTTTGAAGGTGAAGTTATTATTGACGGGGAGCCTATCTTAAAAACGAGCAAGAAACAAGGTTTTATTTTTCAAGAGCATAGGCTTTTTCCATGGTTAACAGTTGAAGAAAATATAGCGGCAGATTTGTCGTTAAAAGATAAGTATGTGAAAGATAAGGTGAGAGAATGGGTTGAAATCGTTCGGTTAGATGGCTTTGAAAAATCGTATCCGAAAGAAATTTCAGGCGGGATGTCACAACGTGTTGCGATAGCGAGAGCGTTATTAAGAAATCCGAATGTATTATTACTTGATGAACCTTTTGGAGCGCTGGATGCTTTTACTCGAAGTCATTTACAAGAAGTATTGCTGAATATTTGGGAGCAGAAGAAAACAACAATGATATTCGTTACACATGATATAGACGAAGCGATATATCTTTCAAACCGAATTATCATTATGAGTGCAAAACCAGGGAAAATACATAAAGTGATTGAAAATAATTTGCCTTATCCGCGAAATAAAACTTCTCAATCGTTCCAACAACTTCGAACGAAAGTATTACAGCAGTTTGAATATGGAGGGTTGATTCAAACAAGTATATAGGAAAAGGGTGATTTTATATGTATAAAAAATTTAAAATTCTTTCTTTTGCTTTAGCTATATCAGTATTTTTATTAGGATGTGAAAAAAGTACAGTAAGTAGTAAGAAAGAAGATGTAACAATACAAATTGGTATACAGCAAGGATTAAGCCCACTATTACTAGCAAAGAAAAAGGGATGGTTTGAAGAGGAGTTTAAAAAAGAAGGAGTTAAAGTGAAATGGACAGAGTTCCAAAGTGGACCTCCTTATTTTGAAGCAATCGCATCAAACCGGTTAGACTTTGGTGAAGTAGGGAATTCTCCAGTCATTTCAGCGCAAGCAGCAGGTATTGGATTTACCGAAATCGCCAATACAAGTTATGCGAGAAAAGGAACTGGAATTCTCGTTCAAAAAGATAGCAAGATTGCGAGTGTAAAAGATTTAAAAGGTAAAAAAATTGCAGTAGCAAAAGGAAGTAGTGCCTTTAATTTATTATATCGAGCGCTTGATAAAGAAGGTATTGATGCAAAAGATGTAAATGTCATTCAATTACAACCAGATGAAGCGCAGCCTGCATTCGAATCAGGATCAGTAGATGCATGGGCGATTTGGGACCCTTTCATATCATTACATACGTTAAATAAAGGTGCGAAGGTGATTGCAGACGGTGAAACATTAAATGTCTCTTCACCAGAATTTTTAATTACGAGGACAAAATTTGCGAAAGAACATCCAGAATTAGTTGAGAAATTCCTCAAAGTTTATGAGAAAGCACGTGTATGGCAAGAGGCTAACTTAGATGAAGCAATAAAAGTGTACACTTCTGTAAAAAAGATAGATGCGGAGATTGTAAAAGAAGTGTTTAATCACGACAAACCAATTTTAGTTCCGGTAACGAAGGAAATAATAGCAGAACAACAAAAGACAGCGGATTTTCAATATAAGATCGGTTCTATAAAGAAAGAAATTAAGACGGGAAAAGTTGTAGATAATTCTTTCGTAGAAAAAGCATTGAAAGCGAAGTGAAAAGAGGTTTTGTAAAGTGGAAAATACGAAAGCTGTTATGAAACCAGCGAGTATAACGATTAAGAAAAATGGCATAAAGAAGGTACGAAAGTTAAATGTAAAAGTTTTAGTAAGGGCGATTACTATACCGGTTATTATATTAATAATTTGGCAGTTGGCTGGCGTATTCGGTCTTGTTTCTAAAACAGTTTTACCAACACCATTAGATATTTTTCTAGCTTTCCAAGAGCTTATTAAAACAGGAGAGTTATTCGGCCATTTAAGTATTAGTGTATTCAGGGCTGCGGCTGGTTTCTTTATTGGTGGGGGCTTAGGAATCATTTTAGGAACAATTGTTGGATTTTCAACGAGAAGTGAGCAATATTTAGACCCATCTGTGCAAATATTAAGAACTGTACCTCATTTAGCTGTTGCGCCGCTTTTCGTATTATGGTTCGGTTTTGGTGAAACATCGAAAGTGTTATTAATTGCAGATGGTGCATTTTTTCCTTTATACGTAAACGCATTTTTAGGTATTAGAGGTGTGGATTCAAAGTTATTTGATGTTGCGAGAGTGTTAGAGTTTAGCAAAAGAAAACTAATTACGAAACTAATTTTACCATCTGCATTGCCTAACCTTTTACTAGGAGCAAGGTTATCGTTAGGTGTTGCATGGGTGAGTTTAGTAGTAGCAGAACTTATGGGATCTACAGAAGGTATTGGTTATATGATTATGGATGCAAGGCAATTTTCAAATACAGATATCGTATTTGTCGGCATAATTATCTTTGCATTTGTTGGGAAGTTTTCTGACTCTCTAGTACGTTTACTAGAAGTGAAGTTTTTAAGATGGCGAGATAATTTTAAAGGTGAGACTGGGAATTAACATATAAATTATTAGGGGTAATTTATATAGAATTTGTTAGTATACGTTTCAAAATAAATAAGGGGTGTGTAAAGGTATGGAATTATTATGGTTTATTCCGGCTTATGGAGATGGTCGATATTTAGGAACGACAAAACGAGGAAGAGCAGCTGAATATGGTTATTATAAGCAAGTTGCTGCGGCAGCTGATTATTTAGGATATACGGGTGTTTTACTTCCAACTGGTCAAGGATGTGAAGACCCTTGGGTGTTAGCTTCAGCTCTTGCTGCTGAAACAGAAAAACTAAAATTTTTAGTAGCAGTGAGACCAGGACTAATGTCACCTACAGTTGCAGCGAGGATGGCATCTACATTTGATAGAATTTCAGATGGGAGACTACTTATTAATGTAGTAGCTGGAGGAGATCCAGTTGAACTACAAGGAGATGGATTATATCTTGAGCATGATGAAAGATATGAAGCAGCGGATGAATTTTTAAAGGTTTGGAAATCGACATTGCAAGGTGAAACGATCTCTTTAGAAGGAAAACATATTCAAGTTACAGATAGTAAAGTTGTATTCCCGCCAGTTCAAACACCATATCCTCCTATATATTTCGGAGGATCATCAGCTGCTGGAAAAGAAGTAGCAGCTGAACATAGTGATGTATATTTAACGTGGGGAGAGCCACCAGAGCAAGTGAAAGAGAAAATTGAAGAAGTAAGAAAACTTGCAGAAGAGAAGGGGCGTACAGTACGATTTGGCATTAGATTACACGTAATTGTAAGAGAAACAGAAGAAGAAGCGTGGGAAGAGGCAGAACGTTTAATTCAATATGTGGATAATGAAACAATTGAGCTTGCTCAAAAGACATTTGCAAGATATGATTCGGTTGGTCAAAAGAGGATGACACATTTAAATAAAGGTACGAGAGAGTCGTTAGAGATAAGCCCTAATTTATGGGCTGGAATCGGACTTGTAAGAGGTGGGGCAGGTACTGCACTTGTAGGCAATCCACATACAGTAGCAGAAAGGATAAAAGAATATGAATCGTTAGGAATTGATACGTTTGTTTTATCAGGATATCCGCATTTAGAAGAAGCGTATGAGGTCGCAGAATTGTTATTCCCATTATTGAAAGACGAGAAGAAAGAAGAAAATAAAATTGTTGGTGAAATGATTGCTGATGCATATGCATTAAAAAAATAGTGAGAAATAAAGTTTCACATATTTATTGCTTTATTTTGTTCACTGCCTGTTAATACGGGATAAAAAACCCGCAAGTTATTCGCTTGCGGGTTTTCATCGTAAATTATTAGAAAATATGGTAAAATTAAAGGGTAACTTAAGGTGCGGTTGGTTGTTCAATTATCACTTCTCCGAGTAGGAGGGGGGTGATAATACGTGAGTGAAATAGCGTTGCTACTGCAAGGTGGACTGTTTCTCGTTGCATTGTTAACGTTCGTCGTCGTTTTAATAGACAAGCTCAAAAAATAACAACCCACCTATGCTTATAGAATGTGGGTTGTTTTGTTTGTAAGAAACAAATAGGATAAATGAACAATCCAATCTGCTAAGTTACGTGGACTAGTGTGTAGCCGCACACTAGTCTTTTTTATTTATATACAATTTATAATTGGTTTATGTGATTGTATTGTTCTTTTCATACTCATTATAACACAGTGTCTTTTCATCAAGAAAGGAGACCGTATGTTCTGGTTCCTGTTATATAGTAGGTGCTTTTTCTTTAAACAGCCCATCCATATACTGTTTTAAACTTTGGACATAAAATTTCTGCGTATTCACATTATTTACACCGACAATCGGCGATGGAAGGTCAAATCTTTTTTCTGATAAATGAACGACAACATCAAAGATGTCAAACAAACGAATGAAGCAAAACAGGCCGTCTTTATCGCTAAGTAAAATAAAGTAATGATTTTCACTACTTGTATTTAGCGTATTCCATAAAGAACTTTTGCTTAAATCACGTACAATGCTTTTTTCTTTTAGTTCCACGAAATCTGCATTTGAGAGAATGGTAGAAATATCAATTGCATCTTGATCTTCAAAGTAGCCATCAACTGCTTGTACAGCGAATGTATAAGCCATTTTTAATACACTCATTTTATATTTACGGTTATCTAATAGTAATTCACGTTGAATAGAACTCGCTACTTTCGTTACACGTTCCTCTTTCCAAATTTCATTATGTAAGGAAATATCGTGCTTTTTACATAGTTTCATAATTAATGCATTAGAATAAAGAATCTCGTCGCTTACTTCGGCAACATCAGTCTCAGCAGCCGCAAGTTCCTCACCGTGCTCATTCGTATAGAGTGGGGAATCAATTTGTCTTTTCATTTGTTCAATCTTAAATTGACTCAATTTATGCCTAATTAAAGGACGATCAATATTTGTTGTCATTTGTTCATGACAAGTATCACAAATTGAGTTTGTGAAATAATATCCACATAATATTTCTGGAATGACATATTGTTCACTAAGTTCTTTCGTATCTTTTCTGCAAATGATGCATTGTGTCATTTTTATCACCTTTACCTGCAAATTTGTATGTAATCTCATTGTAGTGTATTTATCGGTATTTTGGAATATTGTAAACGAAAATATTATGTGAAATTCATGCTTATTTTGGTACAATGAAGAGAAGTGCTAGTTTAAAGGAGGCCGTTTTTTTGAAATCAAAAGTGCACTTTTGGACATTAGAAGTGCTAATGGTTGTAGGAATCATATTTATTTGCACAAAAATATCATTTTTATTTCAACCGATTGGTATCTTCATATCAACATTGTTTTTCCCAATCTTAATCGCGCTTTTTTTATACTTCATATTTAATCCTGTATTAATCTTTTTGGAGAATAAAAAAGTACCTAGAAATTTAGCGATATTACTGTTATATCTTTTTATCATAACATTAACTGCGGTTGGCGTTGGAGTAGTTGTTCCTACGATTTCACAACAGCTAATGGACTTAGTAAAAAATATGCCAAGCTACATAAAAGAGGGGAAAGTATACATACAAGAATTATCACATCATAGGTTGTTTGAATGGTTATCTACACAAAACTACGTTTCCATTGAAACAATTGAAAAAAATGCGATTGAATACTTAAAAGATATACCAAATACAATTACGTCGAGTGCAACGGCTTTATTTGGTATTATCACGAACGTTGCATTAGTTGTATTTACAGTACCGTTCATTTTATTTTACATGTTTAAAGATGGACATGCCTTTCCAGGAAAAGCGGTAAGTTTATTACCTGAGTCTTACCGTGAAGAGGGGCTTCGTATCATTAAGGAAACGAACGAAACATTATCTGCATATATTCAAGGGCAAGCGCTCGTTTGTATATTTGTAGGTGCGTTTACTTTTATCGGTTATTTAATTATCGATTTACCGTACGCTTTCGTTTTAGGAATTATTGCAGCATTTACAAACATCATTCCTAACTTAGGGCCATTTATTGGGGCAGCACCAGCTGTTATTGTAGGACTGTTCGTTTCTCCGATGCAAGCCTTATACGTAATTATTATCGTAACAATTGTACAACAGTTTGAAAGTAATATTATTTCACCGCGTATTATGAGCTCGAAATTAAACATTCACCCATTAACAATTATTATCCTAATTTTAGGGGTAGGTAACTTTGCTGGAATCATCGGAATGATTTTAGCAGTACCAGTTTATGCAGTAACAAAAACTGTTGTTTCGAACTTAGTGAGATTGTTTAAGACAAAGAGAAGTAATCGGAAATAGTGAAACCTGAGAAAGATACACCGCTTTTTAAGTGGTGTATCTTTTGTTTATAAATAAATAATTAAAAGCGGGTTGATTTGATTTTATTATATATTTTTTATACATCAAATTCAGTGATAAACTTGTGTGATATAAGCTCTATAAAACTATGTGGAATCCCTCTGAACTATCCAAATCATTTCCTTACAGCGTGCTATCAACATCATAATCGACTCCTTTCAATTCTATATAGTTAAACGATTAAAGGTGAGTGTAGTATTTGCTTCTACGATCTCGAATTTCATCAATAACTTGTTTATATTGTCTTTCTTGTTTTAATTCATTTTGAGATATTGTTTCTTTTTGAATTGTAATCGTTAAAAAGAAAAGGTGAAACTTCATATGTGAATTCCTCCTTTCGAATTGGAATTACAGATGACTACAGTAATGACTTTGTCTTTCTTTTACATGATCTATAGCCTGATTAATTTGTCGTTCATGAAACATTTCAGACTCAGAAAATTTATTTTTTTGAATGGTAATGGTTAAAAAGAATACTTTAAATTTCATTAGATAATTGCCCCTTTATAAGTGATTTAGAAAAAACGAGTGTAATAAGAAATTACAGATGACTACAGTAATGACTTTGTCTTTCTTTTACATGATCCATAGCCTGATTAATTTGTCGCTCATGAAACATTTCAGACTTGGAAAATGTATTTTTTTGAATGGTAATGGTTAAAAAGAATACTTTAAATTTCATTGGATAATGACCCCTTTATAAGTGATTTAGAAAAGACGAGTGTAATAAGAAGATTGGCGCTCTTTTACTTCGTCCATAATGTTTTGAATGTGTTGCTCACGTAAAATCTCTTTCTGTGAAAGTTTACGTTTTTGAATAGTGATAGTTAAAAAGAATGCTTTAAATTTCATTAGACTTATGACCCCTTTATAAGTGATTTAGAAAAGACGAGTGTAATAAGAAGATTGGCGCTCTTTTACTTCGTCCATAATGCTTTGGATGTGTTGCTCACGTAAAATCTCTTTTTGTGAAAGCTTACGTTTTTGAATGGTGATTGTTAAAAAGAATGCTTTAAATTTCATGAATATATTACCCCTTTAAAATATATTTTTAATACATTTGAGTGTAGTATGAACTTTTAATGTCAGTTATTTTATCAGTCAGTTGTTTTAACTGTTGTTTACAATTGATTTCAGTTTCAGATAAAGTATTTTTTTGAAGCACAGTCGTAAAAAAGAAAATATGAAAAGTCATAAATGAATTCCTCCTTTCGAAAAGGAATTACAGGTGATCACAGTAAAGTGCTTGGCGCTCCTTAACATCATTCATAGCTTTTTCAATTTGCTCATTATGAAGAATTTCATCTTTAGAAATTGTATTTCTTTGAATCGTAATACTTAAAAACAATACGCTAATAGTCATTGAATGTTGCTCCTTTCTTAGAAAAATAATGTAAGAGACTAAAAAATCGCGCAAAAAAACCACAGGAAGATACAGTTCTCCTATGGCTGGGCGTGAAAAAGCCACAGGAAAGTATACGACCTCCTGTGGCGAATTTATGAATTAAATGAAATAAAGTACGATTTTCAATTCTCCATTAGGGTGGTCGAATTCATATTTAATTGTCCAGAAAACACAGGTGCAGTTAACGCTAAAGTTAATGCATGTAATTGTAATTTCATCATTTCCTTCGACCTCCTTTTAGAATTTTTTTCTTACGTTAGTAAGTATATACAATTAATGGATAATTGTAAACATAAAAAATGAAAATTTTTAATTTTGATTAAAATGCGTATATTTAAAAAGGGATTTGAAAATAAATATTGTAATTAACGAAATACCGATAAAAATGGGGGATGCTAAATGAAATATATGCATCATAACATGATCGTTATGCTAACAATTTTTTTATTCATTACGGCTTGTTCTAATGGAGAAAGAATAAAAGATATATATGATGTTAGGTCAGATGATTTTAAGAAATATACTGGGACATACGTTGGTAATAATTCAGATGTGGTTGCAATTGTTAATCATTTACCCGGTGGTGGAACAGTTCAAAGTATAAGTTTAGAAAATGAAAATATAAAAGTGAACTATGGCACAAAAGAAAGTGGGGCTCTTACAGAAGAAATGATTGAGACGTATTGGTTTGATGAGAAGGATACGATGAAGAAGAATTTTTTCTTTAATGCTATATATTTAGTGATTTTAGTGCCTAATGCAAAAAGTTATGAGTTTCAGGTAGAGAATAAAAACTTTAAGATAACGAGGGAAGAAATGTTATCAATTTTGCATAGGATATTCGATGATTTTCCAAAAGAAAAAGATATATGGGATAAAAATAAAGTTATAAAGTTCTTTAACAGCAATGAAGAAAAAATTAAAATGCTTGTGGAAGATAAAAATTTTCGGAAATCTTTATTTGCTAAATATCCAGTGAACCAGTTGAAATAATGGAGGGGAGAAGATGGAGTTAGTATACAAAATTTCTTATCATAGAATGCAGGATCATTATTTACCTAAGTTAGTACAGGCAATTAGGCCCGTTAGTGAAGCAGATTTGTTGAAACAAGAGACCTCTGTTAATTCAATTGATGGAATCGTACTACATATTTGTGAACATTTACAGAGAAATACAAGGCGTTATAAGGATCCAAATATAGTTTTTGAAAATGGAATTGAAGAATATTTTTCAGTGAAACAAATAAGCTCTGAAGCTTTGTTAAAAACTGTTGAAGAAATATTTGATGAGTGGGGCAAAGCATATATACAGGTCTGGGAAGAAAAACGCATATTGATCTTCAAAGTCTATTACAATTGGTTGAGCATACAAGTTATCATTTAGGGCAAATAGTAGATCGTACAAAGTCAATAAAGGGACAACAATTTAACTTTTGTCAAAATGGTATAAATGAAAAGAATTTGAGAACAAGAGTTGAAACTTCGAATTTTTAGAAAGAGAGACATTTTAAGAGATATCCCTTATTTTATTGTTATTTCAATTGGATTAACAATTCTTTATATCATAACTAGTAGTATATTTATTCGTAAAGTATCATTTGAACGAACAGTTTAAAATAGTGATAGATTATTCTTTTAGGGAGAAGGAAAATATATGGGAGACACGTCCTCACTAATAACCGTCTTTTTATGCATTGCACTACTAATATTTTGGCGTCGTTATCGCTCCATGCATAAGCCAATAAAGGGATCGGGAAAACGTATTTTATGGCCATTACTATTTTTAACACCAGGTATTGTATGGTTTTTAGGTCCCGTACATCCAGCTATATTGCAAGTAATTATAGCGGTATTCATTGGTGTACTTTTTGCTGTGCCGCTTATAGTATTAACAAATTATGAACGAAGAGATGATGGGAATATTTATACGAAAAAAAGTGCAGCTTTTTTAATTACTTTTATTGCAATTGTCGTTTTGAGATACGGTTCAAGAAAATATATTGTTGACTTAGATCAGCAAACAATAGGTTTATTATTTTATGTTGTTGCAGTATCGTATATTTTTCCTTGGAGAATTGCCTGTTATATAAAGTTTAGAAAAGTTTGGCGGGAAAATAATAATCATGCTATATGAAAACTTCTCATTTGAGAAGTTTTTTTATTTTTACAGGTAAGCAAAACAAGTTGTTGAAGGGCAGGCTGTCATAGAATATGATACATATTATAATGAGGAAAAGTTGAGGGGATAAAAATGCGTACAATTTTACTTTTTCTAAACAACATGTTCATTAGCGAAATCGAGGACATTAGGCAAAAACATGATCCTTTATTTGGATTAATTCCACCGCATATTACAATTGTATTCCCATTTGAAAGTTCGATTTCAAATGATGAGCTGAAATTACATATTATAAATGTATCAAAACCGATACAGAATATAGAAATTGAATTTAAGAATCAAATTACAAGTGAAAGAGAATATTTGTTTTTACGAGTTGAAAAGGGGAAAGAACAAATAGAGGAACTACATAATATTCTATATACAGGACCTTTATTACAATTTTTGAAAGAAGACATTCCATACATCCCGCATGTAACAGTCGGAAGAAAAGAGAGTGCCGAATTAGCTGCTGAAGTAGTGAAGGAGATTGCTAGTTTTCATGGGAAGTTAAATTGTGTGATTGATAGAATAAGCGTGGAGCGAATTGGAGAGAACGGGGAATCAATTATTGAATTTGAAGTGCCATTTCTAAAAAGCTGACAAAAGTCAGCTTTTTATTTCGTAGCATGAAGTAATGCACCAATTGCACCGCTATTACCACCATCTTGTAAAAAGATTGGTGTTTTATTTTGATATTCGGTGTAGCTACTAATAATATGTTGAAGTTGTACGTTATTACATAAAGTCGAACCAATATAAATAATATGTTCAATGTTTTTTGTTTCAGCGAATTGAAGGCTTAATGCAGTAACGACTTCACCGACAAGTCCTTGTACAGTAGCTAGTATATCGGAGCTACTATTATTTGATTCTGTAATGGCTGCTTTTCCGAAGTTACTAGCAGTTAAGTTATTATCGATAGGGGAAAGAATACCACCATAAATATCTCCAACCGTAATATCTAGTTCTTTTCTAGATCCTACTTTTGTTAGAGGGATTACATCTTCAAAATGATCTATATTTGTTAACAATTTTGAAAGTCCCATAATAGTCCCACCGCCAACTCCGGTTCCACCAGCGCGAATATATTGTTCATTATAAACGTAATGGATAGAAGTACCTGTACCGATATTGGTTAAAATAAAATTGCGTATAGCATGTTTTTCTTCTTTTAATATGTATTGGACACCTGCAAGAGTAGCTTCAAATTCGTTTAGCTCTATTATTTTATATGAACCTGTAAGCAGTTGCTGTAATAGTTTCGATTTACCACCCGTAATACATATTTGTTTTATGCCATTGTTGCTTTTAATCCAATCTATTATTTTATGTTGTTCATGCGAATAAAATTTTTCAAAAGTTAATAGCCTTTTTTCGTTAAAATAAGCTATTTTCGTTAATGTGCCTCCAGCATCGATACCGATAGTACGTTCCATTTTCCTGCTCCTAACTACGTAATATGTTTTCCTATTTATTTTTAATTGGTTGAGAATAGATATTCCCAACTGATATAAGGAACAATTTAATCTGCTTGATATATTAATAGTTTTTCTATAGTTACAATAGGCTGGTCGTTTACAGTTGCAATACCTTTACCAAGAACAAAACCTCGGCGATTGCGCGTTAGTTCATAATGTAAATCAAGTTTATCACCGGGATATGCTTTTCCTTGGAATTCAACTCCATCTAAAGAGGAGAGGAATCCTAGTCCTTCAGAATCACTTGTATGTACAAATGCACTAAGCTGAGCAAGTGCTTCTACAATTAACATATGAGGCATATGTTTTTGACTATCATTTATAAACCATTCGTTATTTGTAATGAGTTTATATCCTGTAACGGATTCACCTTGTTTTACATTTGTTACTTTATCAGTCATTAAAAATGGATAACGATGGGGAAGAGTGTCTTTAATATGCATATGAAAGTACCTCCAATTAATAATACCCCTGCTAAATTTAAGCAGGGGAGTGGGAACTAATTTTTAACTAATTCATTTACTTTTTCAAGAGTGAAAATGCCGCTATTTCTAATGTTTTCAACAACTTGTTGCAACACTTCTTTATCTTGAACGAGTGCAATACGTACGAAGCCTTCTCCGTGAGGTCCAAATGCATGACCAGGTGTAACAACGACATTCGCACGATCCATTAATGCATAAGCGAAGTCTAGAGAAGTCCATCCTTGTGGAATTTCAGCCCAGACAAACATACTACCAGCTGGCTTATCGACATTCCAGCCAAATGTTCGGAATCCATCAACTAAAGTATCTCTCCGTTCTTGATAAATATCGCGGTTTTTCTCACAAAATACAGCGCCATTTCTTAGTGCTGCAGATGCCGCTTTTTGAATTGGTAAAAATACACCGTAATCGGTATTAGATTTAAATTGAGTAAGTGCACGAACAATTTCTTCGTTTCCAATCATATATCCAATACGGCTACCTGCTAAACTATAACTTTTTGACAAAGAATTGATTTCTACACCAACTTCTTTAGCACCATGTACAGAGAGGAAGCTAATTGGCTTATTACCATCGAAATAAAATTCAGCATAAGCAAAATCATGGACAACGATAATATTATGCTTTTTCGCGAATGCGATTACTTCTTTAAAGAAATCTTCATGAGCCATTGCTGGAACGGGATTCCCTGGGAAGTTTAAAATCATCATCTTCGCTTGATCGGCAATTTCTTCAGGGATGACTCCTAAGTCTGGTAAGAAATCATTCTCTTTCTTTAAAGGCATGTAGTAAGATGTTGCACCAGCCATTTGAATACCTGTTTCATAAGCTGTATATCCTGGATCAGGAACTAATATAATATCACCTGGATTTGCATAAACCATAGGTAAATGAACGAGCCCGTCTTGTGAACCCATTAATAATAAAACTTCTTTATCCGCATTTAATAAAACGTTATGAGTGTTGTTGTAATATTCAGTTACAGCTTCGTGAAATTCTTGAATACCTGATAATGTATACCCGTAGCTCTCTTTCTCACTCGCTGTATGTACCATTGTTTCTCTTACAAAATCAGCGGGCGGCATATCAGGATTTCCGATGCTCAAATCAATCATGTTATGACCTGCTGCAATTTTTTCTTTTTTATAGGCTCCTAATTCACTAAATATAGAAGATTGGAATGCTTTCATTCTAGTTGCTAACGTGTAAGTCATCAAAACCCCTCCTAAAACAGTGCTTTCATTCTGCGTTTTTAATTATTCTGAAAACACATGTTTATATTTTATCATTTTTTTATGAAAATTAAAACGATTGACAAATTTAGAGGAAGGATTAGCCTATTTTGAAAAGTATCGATGTAAATAGCGTAGACGTGTTAATTGAAATGTCTATTATAGGATTCATTTTATATAACTTAAGTTATTTTATAGTTTTTATTAAGTATTTGTGGAAGATTTCTAAAGTGAAATAACGCAGAAAATATTTTCTGCGTTTCCTCTGAAATGTAATCATTTCTTTTTATATGTGCATAATTTTTCAACTGTCAAAAAGTATACATTTAATGTACCGTCGGCAACTTTTAAAGTTTGCTCTGATGTAAATGAATTACCATAATCAATGTGATATACATTAGAATTTTTGACAAATGAGCCTTTATATAAATCGTCTTTATTCTTTGTTGTCTGCATTTCTACTAAATTTTGCACAATTTCCTCTTTATTTTCTTTTTTGACAACTGTTTCAAATTTATAATATACAGGGCATTCACCATTTTTATTGTCAACGACTTCCCAAGAACCGTATATATCGTTATTGCTGCATCCACTAAGTAGGATGATTAGTATAGGAATTGTAAGTAGAACCTTTTTCATTTTGTGCTCCTTTCTTTTAAATTTGAATAAACGTGCGAATACGATAGGGATATTATAATAAATAAAGTTTAAATTTTTTTAAAGAATTATTTAATTTCATATAAAAATTTAGGAGAAATTAAATAAGCATGAATCTAGTGTAAAGTCAGATTCATGCTAGTACTATAGCCTATGTTATGTCTTTTTTGAGGATAAATAAAGAGGAAAGCAGAATCACTATTCCATTTAATATATATAGGCTTGCGATCATAAAGGCTAACGTACCTGCGCCAAATCCTGCCTTATCGAATATAGAAGCAAATGTTGCGATAGTCAAAAAGATAATGGGAGTCAGTAGTAAAAATATGAAACCTGCCACGATTCTTTTTTTAAAACTACGTCCAGATAAGGAAATGGATAAAAAGTTTAGGATGCTAAACAGAGCAATTGCAAAGAGCAGGACAATAAATACTTCAATGCCATCAGACATTTTACCACTCCTTTTATAAAGAGTACTTTTTATAATCTATTCGAAATAAAAGAGGGATACTCCTTTAGGTAATTTCAATAAACGTAATAAATAGGCGTATTATAAAACAAAGAAGTATGGATTCAATATTATATCCATACTTCTTTGTTTATTTTATAAATTCGCAGATTGCGAATGCTGTTTTTCATAATGTTTCTGCTTAGAAAGGGAAATAGAAATAATCAATAATGAAACGACTCCGAAGATGAGAACCATATATTGTAACCCAATTGTATCTAAGAAGAACCCTGTGCCAAGTAAGACGATTTGGAACATAACCCTCTCAAACATATTACGGAATGAGAAGAGGCGACCGTGATAACTTTTTTCAACTTTCGTTTGGAAAATCGTCGACATAATAGGGAAGAAGCAGCCAACACTAAACCCAAACAAACCAAATGATGTAAGAGCCATCCATTTTATATCGCTAAAGAACAATGATAGGTGTGCAAAAGCAGTACAAACTGCGAAGAAATATAGTAATTTTTCAGGTTTGAAATGATCAGATAGACGTTTAATTACGAAGGCACCTAACATAAATGCGACTCCTTCAATTGTATATATGAACCCTTTAATCGTAGGATCATGTTGCATTTCGCTAATGTTAATAACCATTAAATTAAACCCAGCTATAAATAAAAGAGGGATAATACTTAATATAAGTGCTGTAAAAGCAATAGGAATTCCTTTTAAAATACGAAATACTTCCATAAAGCTATTATCTTTTGCAGCTTGTTTACTTGGTGTTATTGATTTCTTATCTTCGAATTGCAGGAAGAAAGTCGAGAGGAATAATAAGGCGTATGCTGCCATTGAGAAGGCATACATGTACTGTAAACTCATCACAACTAAAAGAATTCCACCTAGTGAAGTACCTGCAATACGAGCGATTGTACCAACATTCATATGTACACCGTTCATTTGTAATAACTCATGCTCACTTACGATGAGTGGAATCACAGATTGTAATGCAGGGAAATAAAATGCTGCTGAAATTTGAAGAGCAACCATAAATGCAATCATAAATGCGATACTTTCAAATTGAATAGCGAAAAACATGAAAATAACACTTAAAACTCGACCAAACCCAGCGTAAAGAAGAACTTTTTTCTTTTCATACTGATCGATGACACGGCCAGCCATAGGTCCAACTAGAACACCGGCTAATAGTCCGATAAATAATATAACTGATTTCATGAAATCAGAAGGGACATATTTTTGCATAAATTCAAGGTTGCCAAGAATACCAAGCCATAATCCTAGACCTGCAATAAACTCCCCAATTAAAACAATCCAAACGTTTTTATTACGCCACATAACATAAAACCTCTCCGTCTTTTAAAATGAAAAACTCGTATATAAAACCTCCTTATTTATGTAGTATTTTTATACGAACTTTTTTAGAGTCAGAGTCTATATTACGTGTTTCATAATTGGATTTCAATCTTTTTGATTTGTAAAAATTTGATGTATTAATTGATGAAATAAGTGAATCAAAACGTAAAAAATTTATGATTTAAGCTAATAGAAAGCAAGGATAAATATAAAAAAGCAAGAACGTATAACTACGTCTTGCTTTTACAAAGTACAAAATTAAAAATTAATTTCACTTAGCAACATCTACGCTCTTGTCCAATAGCTAAAGCGCTAAAAGATAGTGGGCCAACAACTTCTGCGCTTGCACCACTAGTAAGGTTTTCTACAGTTAATGAATATTCGTGTGTTCCACTGCTAACGTTTTGATCTATAGCTTGAAATGTTTGTACGTAGAATTGTTCAGAATCTGTAGATTCAATACCTACTTGTGCATTAAAAATTTCAATATTATCACGAAAAATTCGGAATAAAACTTGTGAAGTCCCAGTTATACCTTCTACACCAATTGTAGCGATTAATTCTACTCGATTATTACGTGAATCTCTACTTGAAATTCTCAATTTCAAATTTGCTAAAATTGCTTTATTTGGAGAAGCTGGGATTGCAAAAGTTGTTTCACCAGTTTTACTTATAGGTTGAGTAGCTTGGTAATCAATGATATGAGTCATATTCTTCACCTCCTCATATACTAGAATATGAAAATAGTGAAGAATTAGCTTGGACAAATACTAGATTATTTAATAGAGTCAACAACAATTATTGAAAGAAGAAATTCACATAAAAGCATCAAGAATATATCACAATAAGATGATATTTTTCTTAATGCTTTTTGTAATTAAGCAGAATATTCTTCTTTACGTACTTCAAAAAATTCATTACGTCGTAAGTAATTATAGATTTTCTCTGAAACCTTTTCTTCTTCAGACACTAAGAAACGATGATCAAAAGCGTAGAACGATTGACCTTTAATTAATTTTACGTAATACATATTAAACGCCTCCTGACACTTGATTATTACTTGCTTCATATTATGATGGCCTATATGTCTGCTAAAAATACTTGGAGTTTCAAAAGGGGGTACGTAAAGTGATGAAAGAGCTTACAATTCTGTAAGGTTTATGTCACCTTTTTCGATAGTTTACATTCACCAATTTCTTCTATACTACAAATAAGTTACATAAAATAAGGGGGTAAAAAGATGGATGAAGTAATTGGAGAAGTTGTAGCAGGTATTTGTGAATTTGTAGTGGAAGTAACAGCAGATGCTATAGGAAGTTTAGTTTCCGGAAATGATGAGGAAAAAGAAACATTATAATAATTTGTAAAAGTATAAAGTTGATCAAATTATAAAGGCTGATTTCTAAAGGGAAGTCAGCTTTTTTATTTTTTACATTATATTAATCTGATTTGAATATTCATTTGTTATTATATTGAAGAGACCTATATAAGGAGGTGAATAAACAAATATGTCGAATTCGGGGGCTGATTTATCTGTTTCTCGTTTGATTGTGGCAAATGTAGAGGAAAAGGAATATCATTTTATTGTTCGTGAACATCCGATTGTAGGGAAATTTATATCGCTATTTGAAAATGGAAAAGAATATGGTTTACTAGATAAACAAATCGCTAATAAAGATAAATTTATTACATCGGAGCTTACTAAATTAGATTATTTTAACCTAGATGTTTTATATCATACACCTGGATGGATATGGATTGGTATGGATCAATTTGGATTACATGCTCGTGAGGCTACTTATAACGAAGTAGATGTTATTATGAAGTTGAAAGAGGATTTATATTATATAGACGTATATGAAGAAATGAAAATGTAATAAATATTTAATCAGGTTAGGGGAGAAGTTCCCGTAGCCTTTTTTGTTTAATAGTAAAAGTAAAATTTATATTATGTTGATGATAGGACAGCACGATAAGAAGTGAGATGAAAAGAGGATTTGAAAATACATGAAGAGAATTGTAATAATTATATGAATCGTATATGTAAATTACAATAGAAAGAAGATGATAAAATGAGTAAAGAGGAGCTTGTGAAAAAACAGTTTGGCAGTAATGCAGATAAGTATGTGAATAGTAAAATACATGCTAAAGGACAGGACTTACAGCATGTAGTTCAACAAGTTGAATCTCGCCATAATAATCGTCTTCTTGATGTTGCTACTGGCGGCGGACATGTTGCGAATATGCTAGCACCTATGTTTGAAGAAGTAGTTGCACTTGATTTAACAGAACAGATGTTAGAAAAAGCAAAAGGTTTTATAAAGCAGAATGGTCATGAAAATGTGTCTTTTGTAGCAGGAAACGCAGAGGATTTACCATTTGCAGATCATTTTTTTGATACAATTACATGCCGGATTGCAGCCCATCATTTTACGAATCCGGCTCAATTTATTTATGAAGTAAATCGTACGTTGGAGGATAATGGATTATTCATCTTAATAGATAATGTTTCGCCAGAAAATAATGAATATGATACATTTTATAATTTTATAGAAAAGAAGCGGGACCCAAGTCATGAACGAGCTCTAAAAAAGACAGAATGGCTTACTTTATTAGAAAAAAACGGTTTGCAAATGCAGTCATGTCTTACTTTTGATAAGAAGTTTGATTTTGACTGGTGGTGTAATATGATGGATGTCCCTGTACAAAAGCGTGAAAAATTAACAGAATGTATGATGAAAGCACCAAACGAAATGAAGGAATATTTTAATATTCAACTTAAAAATAATAAAGTAGATTCGTTCTATACTGAAATGGCTATGTTTATATGTAAAAAAAGTACAACATTAAAAAGATAAATGTGTTGCAGTCTTTCTGAAGTACGATATACTTAGTACAGAGAAACTGTGAATTGAGGAATAGTTATTATGATTCGTGTACGCATTGAAGGTACTGAGGAAGAAATGCTTGAATTTATGGGGAAAATGCCAGACATTCCTGGATTTGAAAAGACACATATGAGAGAGCCAAGAAAAGGAAATAACCCGAAATACGATTCAAGTAAAAATGTACTAGCATATTTGTCTTATAAAAAGATTGAAGTCGCCAATAAATAGGCGGCTTTTTTAGTTTGCGCTGTTTCACCGCCTTGTCTTTTTCACATAATAATAATAGTAGATTATGCTGAAGAGGGGTGAGAATAGTTAATAAGAAAATCATCTTTTTTGGAGACTTTGGTATTGATGACGCCGTAGCGTTAATTTATGCAAATAAAACATGTAAATTAGATATTCTAGGTATTGTTGCAGAGTACGGGAATGTATCACGAGATATCGTTACGGAAAATGTTTATTTTTTAGAAAGGTACTATGCTACACAAGTGAAAATTATTGAAGGTGCGAGTAGGCCGATGACAGCTGAAGAACCTTTGTTTTTCCCTGAAATCCATGGGGATCATGGTTTAGGTCCTATTATTCCACCTGAAATGAGAATTTGTAAACGAGAAAATTTTTGTGAATTAATCAAATTAATCGAACCTTGTCCAGAAGATATTATAATTGTGGCGACAGGAAGACTAACGACGCTTGCTACGTTATTTTTATTGTATCCAAATATAATGGATCGTATTTGTTCGTATTATATAATGGGCGGCGCTTTCCTATTTCCAGGTAATGTTACACCAGTATCTGAAGCGAATTTTTATGGTGATCCAATTGCAGCAAATATTGTTATGAAATATGCGAAAAACGCTACTATATACCCGTTAAATGTAACACAGGGTGCGCTTATTACGCCTGAAATGGCCAATATAATAGATAAACAAGGAACTGGACAGGCGAAACTCATTAAACCAATGATTGATTTTTATTATGAGAATTTTTATAAAAAAGAATATCCAGGTATTGGTGGAAGTCCCATACACGATTTACTACCGTTTATCTCGTTTATAAACGATAGTATTTTCGAATATAAAAAATCGGCAGTGTGGATTAGTACGACAAATGATGTGACTAGGGGCCAAAGTGTAGCTGACTTTAGAAAAATAGCTGAACCAACAAGGTTTGATGATCGGCCGATTCAGAGAATTGCTGTTGGTTTTAACTATCCTGCTTTTAAAGAAGAGTTTATGCGAACAATATTGAAGCCAGATTGTCCTTAATGTGTGTAATAACAAGTCGGATAAATCGTCAGTTCGAAAAATAGTTTATCGGTGTGAATTATTCTCAAAAATCTTATAGTTGAGCAGCATGAATAACTTATGAAAAATGTCACATAACTAATGGTAAGCAATTGTTTCTAATTATATTTTGATTGGTTAAATATAAAGGAGGTTATTATATGATTTGGTCTTTAATCGTTGGTGGTTTATTAGGATGGTTTGCAAGCTTAATTACTGGAAGGGATGTACCAGGTGGTGTAATTGGTAATATTATTGCTGGTATTATCGGTTCTTGGATTGGTACGAAATTACTTGGTAGTTTCGGTCCTGTAATAGGCGGATTTGCAATCATTCCTGCTTTAATTGGTGCGATTATTTTGATCTTCATTGTGAGTTTTTTACTACGAGCAATGCGGAAATGAATGTAGCAGGACTGTTTACATTTGTAAGCAGTCCTTTTTATATGTTATGCTAGTATTATACAATCAGGAGGTGTCAGCATTGAAATCATTTACAGTAAATTTCCATCAAGAAGATAATGCAAAAGCGACAACAGTACATAAATTAAGTGAAGAGGACTTCAATAAAGCAACTGAAAAAGGTACTCGTCATTTATTTGATTTAGACACAAACGTTGGCTTCTTCGTATTCTTTGATGCAGAAGATGCAGAAGGAAATGATCAATACTTAATGTTACAATATGAAGGAGATCATGAAGAACCAACTGCGTGTTATGGATTTGATTTAAAACTATACTATCAATTTTTAGCACTATACTTAAATGATCTGGAATACCAAGGTGAAACAGATGAGGAAGAGGAAGAATATGGTCCAATTCATCATTTAGCTCACTTACTTTATCATATTGTTGAAGACGGTAAGTCAATCGAAGTGTAATATACATATTTAAAGCTGTCCTTTTGGGGCAGCTTTTTTATATGACATTGAAATGGTGTACTTTGAGCTAAATAAAGTGAAGTTTTAATCAGTGGGGGGTTCATCCCCACTGATTATTAGCCCTACCAATCGGGCTTTTACGGGCAGCCCTTACCCCCATCTAACTTCTTTGCTTCGACGTGGGGATCTTACTGCCCGGCAAATAGCGGGATAAATTAATAATAGAAATTTATTTATTAAGTAGGATTATTTATTACTTTCATGTTAGTATCGTAAAACACCTGTTATAATGATTGTAATTAAATTCATGGAGGCTAATTCTATGCTTGTAGATGTAAAAGCTTTTATTAAAGCTGCAGGTTTAACATGTATTTCATCATTAAGTGGAGATAATACATTTGCTTATAATTTTGAAACTGTAAAAAGCACTATCGCTACATTTTTTAAGAAACTAAGATTTACCGTTTAATTTCATTTCAACCAGTAGGAAAAGAGCAATCACTTCCTACTGGTTTTTTTCTGTTTCAAGGAGCTGTTGTGACGGCATATTTTCAGCTATAGATAGAGGATATTATCATTGAGAAGAGAAGGTTTAAATAAGGAGATGAATACAGTGATTAACAATATAATTCCAAGTTTTTTAAAATTATGGGAAAGTGACGATTTAGAATTAGAACTCCTTAATCGATACTTTACTTCGCATTCAGAGATATTTGAAGAATACTTTAAGTATCATTGTCCTAAAACGAAAGAACGTCTTTCTAATGCCATTAAACAATATCCCGCAAAAATAGAAGATATTCGTATTATTGCAGAATCATTACCAATCATTATTCAAGAGGTAACAAATGAATATCGTAATAAATATAACTTTGATGTAAATATGAAATTCCATTTATTCGTTGGAGGATTTGGTTCAAATGCATTTGTAGAAAGGGAAATCATTGGAGACATATTTTTTGCGGCAGAAAAATTATCTCCAGATTTGAATCATCTTCGTGTTATTGCTGCTCACGAAATAGGTCATATATATCATAATGTTATGCTACAAAATACTGGAATGGATTGGACTAGGGCTGAATGGACCGATGCGTCGGTAAGTTTGTATCGTGAAGGTGTTGCAACTTATTTATCAAAAAAAATCGTTAAAGATTTAAATGAGTCTGTTTACTACTCATATAATAGTGACGGTGATTCATGGCTACAATATTATAAAGAAAATGAAGAGAAAATAAAGAAACGTTTTTTAAAAGATTATGTTGAAGGATGGACAGATGAAAAAGAGAAAGAATGGTTCCGTTTATCAGGAGGTAGTTACTTCGGATATAACAGACTTGGTTACTTTTTAGGAACAGCTTTTGTAACATATTTTGTACAAGCCTTTGGAGAGAATGAAGCACTGACTTTTTGGAACAAACATAATTTGAAAAGTATTGTAATGGGTTGGTTATCGAAATGAATAAGATGCAATAGGGGGGGGAAATGATGAAAGGGTATTTGAAAATAGTCATGTTGTTTTTGGCTTTAGCATGTATGTTTGCGCTAGCAGCATGTAATGGGATAGACGAAAAAAAGGAAACAAATCCAACCTTGGAAAATAATAAAAATGAACAAAGCAATTCTTCAGAAGAACAGAAAAATCCTGAAGCAAAACCAAGTAATGAAAAAACAACAAAACCATCACCTGAGCAAGATTCGAAAGATAGAACACTTAATCAAAAATCAATTAACCACGTTAAAGATTTGTTTGAACTAGCAAAAGAAGGAAAAGTACCTAATGTACCATTTGGAGCCCATACAGGGGATATTGAAGAAATTGAAAAAGCGTGGGGAAAAGCAAATAAAACCGAATATGCAGGGAATGGAATGTACGCAACTTTTACAAATAAAAATGTTGTTTTCGGATTTAATAAAGGGTCACAAGTTTTTGATGTACGCTCATATCATGCAGAACTAAAATCGATTACATTACAAGAAATTGAAAAAGCGTTAGGAAAACCATCTTCAGTTAAAGGGAATGGTGAAGATAAAATATATGTATACAAAGTAAATAACCAGTATGAGCTGAAATTTGTCATTCCAAAATCGACTGGTAAGGTAGATCATATTTCTGTATTTTCACCAGAGGATAGTATTAATAAAATGGCAGGATAAGAAATTAAGTGATTTCAAAAACACCTCACTTTATTGAAGTGAGGTGTTTTTAGTTGTAAATAAGGAACGTCTCCTGCCATATAAAACATACTTTCATATGCGAAATACTTCACTTTTGTTTTTTAATATTCATCCAATAAGAAATATTGATCTACTGAAAAAGTAGTAACTTATAAATTGTGTGTAGGATGGTTCACGATTTTTTTACGTTCCAAATGTTGAACGAACAGTGCTTGAACGATGCCCCCAACTAATAAGAAGCAAGCGCAAATATAAAAAAGCATACTACCACTTAGTTTACTTAATAAAACTGCACCAATAACTGGTCCACACGTTCGAGATATATCCCAATGTATACCGTAAATTGAAAAATATAAACCACGTTTATCATGAGGTGCAATTTCTGAAACGAATCGTAATAAATGGTTTAGAGCAATACTTTCTCCAATGACTAAAAAGAGTAAGGTGAAGAATAACGACAATATCGTCGTTGAATAACTAAAGCCAACTGCAGCTATTGTAAAGCAGGTATAAGAAATAAGGATGATTTTCGCCATAGAAAATCGTTCAGACCATTTTACGAGGAAGATTTGTAGAATGATTTCCAAAATGGCTTTGCATGTTGAAATAAATGCGAGTATGAATACGAGATTAGGAAATACATGTTCTGCAAAAATACGATAATTCGTCTCAGTTTGTGCATAAAAAAAGCTAATAGGAAGTGTAGAAAACATAAGACCGAATATGGCGTAATGTTTAAAAACAAATTGCTTTGGTGAACTTGCCTCAATTGTTTGTTTCGTCTTACTTATAGTCGGAACGGTTTCTGGGAGCTGGGTCCAAACAACAACGGCATATATCGTAAGGGTTACACTTTGCACGATAAATAAATATTCTGGGTGAGTATTATAAAAACTTGCACCGATTAAAGGGCCGATTACGGATCCAATTGCTCCCATCGTTTGTAGAAGAGCAAAAATTTCTGCTTGCTGCTCTTTTTTTGTTAAATCAGCAATTTGTGCACGTTGAGCCGGAATATATAAGGAACGGCCAATGCCATTAATGACATATAACAGTGCAAATATAAAAATGGATTGAGCGAAAACGAAACTACCGATTGCAACACTTTGTAGCAATAAGCCGAGTAACATAATCTTTTTTCGGCCATATTTATCAGTAATTCCTCCAGCAATAAGTGTAAATAAAATGTCTGAAAGTGGCTGTAATCCGAAAATCAGCATAGTTATTATTACATTGCCGTTTAACATTTTATTAACGTAAATAATCATAATGATAGCTAACATAGATTCAGTCGTTCGGGTTAATAATTCACCACACAGTCTAATAAAAATAGGTTTATTGTAACGAAGTAAGAGATAATTCAATATTAATTCCTCCTTTCTATATTGAAATGATAAGATGAAAGAAGAATTGGAAAAAGGGTAGAAACAATAGGGAGTATTTTTCACCTTTTAGGGGGATTATGATGTTTATTTTAGATCAATATATTGAACTATGGATTGCTTATGGAAAAGGGAAAAAAGAGGGAGAACGATTGGAAGTAACAGTGCAAAATATATCTGAAACATTATTTTGTACAGAGCGTAATAGTAAATTAATTATAAAAAAATTAGATGAGTTAAATTGGATCAAGTGGTTTCCAGGTCGCGGCAGGGGAAATCGTTCTAAGTTAATATTTCAAAAGCACCCGATGTCTTTAATTTTAGATAGAGGAAAAGAAATAACGAAAAAAGGGGATGTGAAAAGCGGAAGCATATTTGTGGAACGCTATAGCTCACATTTTCCGTCAGTAAAGGGAGAATATCACTGCTGGGTAGATTCAATATTTGGTCATAAGATTGAAATGACATCTGAAGGGAGAAGAGATGTACTCCGGTTGCAAGTACAAATGAATTTAGATATCACATTAGATCCTGTATACGCTACAATGCGTTCAGAATGTCATATGGTAAAACATATATTCGACACACTCGTGTATGTAGACGGTAATACAAACATTATAGAGCCAAGACTTGCATTTCACTGGGAATATAATGACGCTGAAAAAATATGGACGTTTTATTTACGAAAAGGAGTTCACTTTCATAATGGAAAACAACTTACTGCACATGATGTTATATACTCATTGAATCGATTTATGAAGCTGGAAAATAATGCACACGCTTGGATGTTACAACACGTTGAAAGTATCCGTTCAGTGGATGACTACGTTGTCGAAATTCAATTACATACGGAAAATAAAATATTTTTACATATGATAAGTGCAGAACAGTGTTCTATCGTGAATGAAGATGAAGCAGGAGAGCTAATTGGAACAGGGTCTTTTCAATTATATAAAAGTAATGAAAATCTGTTCATTTTAGAAGGTCATCCTTTATATTTTCGTGAAAGACCTTTTTTAGATCGTGTTGAGTTGTGGAATGTAGAACAAGGTGTAAGTACATACGATGTTTTAGTAAAGGCGCAGTATAAAGATAAAGAAAAACATAATAAAGAATTGTCTCGGCTTGAGTCGAACGTGACATATCTAACATGTAATCTTACGAAAGAAGGACCAATGCAAGATGAGTTATTTCGGAAAGCGTTATATAAAATCATTCATGGTTATACAATCGTTCAAGAACTCGGCGGAGAACGTGGAGAAGTGGCAAAGAAACTAATATTAGCAGGTGAAAGCATTGTAGAGATTGAGGAAGATGTAGAAAGTTTAATTAAAAGGAGTACTTATCATAATGAAGTGCTACAGCTCTACACATTTACAGGACGAGATCATGTTGAAGATGCACAATGGATACAAAAAGAGTGTGCGAAGTACGGGATTCGTGTAGAAAATAATTTTCTTGATATAGAAGAGCTATTGGAAGTAAGTACGATACAAAAGGCTGATATGATGCATGATAGTGCCACAATAAGCGAACGAATAGAAGATAGTCTATTATATATGTTTCTTACAAAAAATAGTTTTATTCATGGACAAAGCAACATGGACTTTTATGAAAAGTTGTCTATTTATTTTAAACAAGAAGAATTAGAAAAAAGAGTTACATTGTTACGCGATATTGAGGATACTTTGTTACGTCAAATTCATATTATTCCTTTGTATCGTAATAAACAAGAGGTAAGTACACATGAAAAAGTCCAAAATATAATGATTAATTCACAAGGTTGGATTGATTTTTATAATATTTGGTTTAAATCTTGATATATAAGGGCTTTTGCGCATTTTCATAAGATGTGTAAGAGCCTTTTTTGTATGTAGGAATAGGTTTGTTTTACACATTGTTACGCTACTTGTGATAAAAGTCTATTTACAGCGTAACAGTGTTATGTTACATTGTTATCAGGAAGGAGTGTTATACAGTTGAGTACAGATTTGATTTCAAAAAAAGATTTATTAGAACTAACTGGCATTTCATACGGACAGTTATATAGGTGGAAAAGAAAAAATTTAATACCGGAAGATTGGTTTGTACGAAAGTCAACATTCACGGGTCAAGAGACATTTTTTCCGAAAGAAAAGATATTAGAGCGTATTGATAAAATCCAAACGATGAAAGAGGATTTATCACTTGATGAACTAGCGAATATGTTTTCACCGAGTGTGAGAGAAATTCTTTTAACAAAGGAAGACATTTTACGTAAGGGGATTGCATCAGAACCAGTTTTACAATTTTTCATAGAACAAACGAATAAAACAGCAGAGTTTCAATTTGTAGATATTCTTTATGTGTACATGTTAGAAGAATTATTACAATCGGGAGATATTAGTTTAGAAGAAGGAAAAATGGTCTTGCAAGTTTTACGTGAAAATTATGAAGCAATTAAACATAAAACTTGTGATTTAATCATTGTACGAAAGTTAGGGATTTCTACATGTTTATTAGTTTCAAACGTGGAAGATTTAATTTTTGAAAAAGGCACTAAAATCGTTTTACGCGAAGCGATTATGAAATATACCGAAGCATTAAAAACGAAATTGTTGTAGTGGAGGAGAAAGTATGCGTACAGATAATTTGATTATAAATGGTTACGGTTCATCGAATGGTGGCGAGTTTCATAAAGTGCAATTAAACGGAAAAGGTACTGTGAATGGAAATGTTGAATGTGACCAATTTGAATGTAACGGTTACGGTGCCGTTACTGGAAATTTGAAAAGTAGCAATGCAAGAATTAGTGGATCAGGTAAAATCGACGGTACAGTTCATGCTGAAACGATGCGAATTGATGGAAAAGCAACAATTACGCAAGATGTGAAGGCAAACAGTTTGAAAATTGCAGGAAAAGGTACGGTAGGTGGAAATGTCACTGGTGAAGAATTTAAAGTCAATGGTCAAGCGACAATTGATGGTAATTGTGAAGTGGATACGTTTTCTTCAGAAGGACAATTTACAATTGGTGGATTACTAAGCGCTGATGAAATAAATATTAATATTCACGGTACATGTCGAGCGAAAGAAATTGGTGGTCAAACGATTAAAGTAAAACATAGACTAAGTACTTTTAGTAGGCTGTTTAAATCAGTATTTGGTATGCAATTAGAGGCTGAACTATTAGAAGGTGACAATATCGATATTGATTATGCTCACATAAGAACGGTAAGAGGAAATAATGTTACGGTAGGACCAAACTGTGAGATTGAACTGATCGAATATACGGGTGTTCTTACTGTTGATAAAAGCGCAAATGTAAAAGAAATGAAGCAGATTTAATGGAAGGGAGAAAATGATATGGAACATCAACATAGTCTTACTGTTAATGGTTCTGGTAGTTCAGCAGGCGGAGATTATAATAAAGTGAAGATTCGCGGTGAAGGAACGATTTCTAATGACATGAGCTGTAATGAATTTAAAACGTACGGCACGAGTGAAGTGTGCGGTAATATGAAAGTGAAAAGTTATGTCGTGTATGGAGATAGTGAAGTACAAGGAAATGTAGATGCGGAATATGTAAAAGTATACGGAAATACACAAATGCATAGTGATGCTCATATTGAAAAAATAAAAGTAAGAGGTATGATAGAAGTTAAGGGGAAATTAACTGGTGATTTCGTAGATGTGAAAGGCGCTTTAAATGTAAAAGGAGATATTGAAGTTGAAGAACTGTCACTAACTGGTGGCCTTGAAAGTGATGGATTACTTAATGCTGAAAATATTGAAATTTCACTTCGTTATGAAGGTAGCAAAGTAAGAGAAATTGGCGGTAAGAAGATTACCGTTCGTAAAAAAGCGAGATTTATTCCATTTACAAATCATGCTGGAAGCCTCCAAACGTCTATCATTGAAGGAGATGAGATTTATTTAGAGCATACGATTGCTGAAGTAGTAAGAGGAAATAATGTTACAATTGGTCCCGGATGTGAAATTAGTGTTGTAGAATATCATACTAGTCTTAATCAAAAAGGTAATGCAGTCGTAAAGGAACATAAACAAATATAAGTAGTACGAGGGAGAGCAAGGTTATGGTTGAAAAGAATAATAAGCTCGGCTTTGTTGTAGCGGGCTTATTGCTAGGTATTTTAATGGCATCAATGGATAATACCATTGTCGTAACAGCGATGGGAACAATCGTTGGTGATTTAGGAGGCCTTGAAAACTTTGTATGGGTCGTTTCTGCCTATATGGTCGCAGAAATGGCAGGTATGCCGATATTCGGAAAACTATCAGATATGTATGGTAGAAAGAGGTTCTTTATTTTCGGTTTAATCGTCTTTATGATTGGTTCGGCGCTTTGTGGTACTGCTGAAAATATTACACAGTTAGGGATTTATCGTGCCATTCAAGGTATTGGCGGCGGGGCATTAGTGCCGATCGCGTTTACTATCGTTTTTGATATTTTCCCTCCTGAAAAGCGCGGGAAAATGGGTGGTTTATTCGGAGCAGTATTTGGTTTATCGAGTATTTTTGGTCCGTTGCTTGGTGCGTATATTACAGATTACATAAGCTGGCACTGGGTATTTTATATTAACTTACCGCTTGGCGTTTTAGCACTTATTTTTATTACATTCTTTTATAAAGAGTCACGAGTTCATAGAAAGCAAAAAATTGATTGGTTTGGCGCAATTACTTTAGTTGGTGCAGTAGTTTCTTTAATGTTTGCGCTTGAACTTGGCGGACAAAAGTATGATTGGGATTCTAACTTTATTTTAAGTTTATTTGGTGGATTCGTTATTTTAATTATTGCATTCATTTTTATTGAACGTAAAGTAGAAGAACCGATCATTTCATTTGAGATGTTTAAACAACGTTTGTTCGGAATGAGTACAATTATTGCTTTATGTTACGGAGCTGCATTTATGTCAGCAACTGTATACATTCCATTATTCATTCAAGGTGTATACGGTGGCACTGCAACAAACTCAGGATTATTACTTTTACCAATGATGTTAGGCTCAGTCGTAACAGCGCAGTTAGGTGGTTTTTTAACGACAAAGCTTAGCTACCGAAACATTATGATCATTTCTGCGGTTATTATGCTAATTGGACTATTTTTATTAAGCACATTAACGCCAGAAACAAGTCGTGCATTATTAACAGTGTATATGATCATTATCGGATTTGGAGTCGGTTTCTCATTCTCTGTACTAAGTATGGCAGCTATTCACAACTTCGGTATGGAACAGCGCGGATCTGCGACTTCGACGAGTAATTTCATTCGTTCATTAGGTATGACACTTGGTATTACAATCTTCGGAATGATTCAAAGAACAGGTTTCCAAGATCAATTAGAAGAAGCATTTAAAGGTATGAGCGGGGGAATGAATACAAACACATTAAGGGATTCAAGAGCCATTTTATCAGAATCGGCAAGATCTCAAATCCCTCCGCAAATATTAGATAAGATTATTGATGCTCTTTCTAGTTCAATTGTTCAAACGTTCATGTGGGCATTGGTACCAGCTGGATTAGCATTCATATTCATTTTCTTTATGGGAAATGAGCGCATGGTAATTAAGAAACAACAAAAGAATAAAAAGAGCGAAACATCAAAAGCGTAATGAAAAAGCTCCTTTCCAATTGGAAAGGAGCTTTTTCGTATGTATGGTGTTAGATTAGCCTTCGATAATTTCGTATTCTTCGTCTGCAAGTAATAAAATTTGTGTTTTCTTACCTTTGTTTTGAACTTCGATTACATCGTATGCACCTAAGTCTCTTACTTTGCTTTGAGAAGCGTTAACCATAACTTCCATAGAATCGATTAAGATATCTTCTTCAATGTATGATTCAGGCAATGCCATATCTTCAGTTTCTAATACACATGCATATAGATTTTGTAAGTTTTCAGCAGTTGGGTTTTGTTCCTCAACATCAATGATGTTTTTTACTGCTTCCATATTTTCTTCTTTTACTTGGTATACTTTAATTTTAGCCATTGTTTTAATCTCCTTTATAACGTAATCGTAGAGGCTACACTTCATTATAACGTTTTTTTCATGAAAGATGAAATTGTTATATGTATTTATAGTAAAAATTATGTGTTATTACTCATTATTGGTGTAATTCCCTTACTAATATTATGAATAGGTAACGATATTCCTACGTTAAAGTTATATTGTCCAAGCTTTTTTGTTTTCCTTTCATATATATGTATTAGTTATTCTATATAGAGAAGGGATGGAGTGTAAGTGGATTGTGAGCCGAAACGTGATTGTGGATGTTGCCAAAATAGTATATGTGAATTTTTACAAAGTCTAGAACCGTATACTAAAGTTGAAAGTATTGTAATAGCAGGAAACGAAATCGTTGTATCCTATTTTCTTTCGTTTAATGTGATGAAAGGGATTGTATCATTTGTACAAGAAGACAATGAGGTTATTTTTGTAGATTGCTCAAAAATTGATGCAATCCGAATAGGAAAAGTTTGTAGTTGCAAATCGAAAGTTAAATATATTGAAGAGGACTTTAGCTTGCTAGGAAATGTTTGCCCGCAATGTTTAACAGAGGGGAGTACAATCTTTTTCGATTTTAACAATCCTGAATTAAATGTGTCTTTCCAAGCAACAACAATTAATCCACCTAGATGTACTGAATTTACAGATGAACTTGGGAATGTAGTAAAGCAAATTACTATAGTAGGTGAAGCGAGAGTTTCTAGAGATTTTGTTCAAGTACCTGAACTGGTAGGTTTTCGATTACTTTTATCACATCCAGCTGGAGACCCTTTAAACTACGGATTATTATTTATTAATTTTCCTGATACGATTTTTATTTTTATATTGGCATCAAGCGGATACCTTTCCATTTCGAACTGTTTAAAAATAGAGGGCGGAACTGGTGATGCCGAAATAGAAGAGATGAAAAAAATGATAGAGGATGACGTTAACACGTACAAATCAGTTGTTAAATTGACTAAAGTATATAAGAACGGTGAGACGGAATCTTTTATTTATAAAAATGAGTTATAATACATGTATTTAAATGCACCCTCAAACTATTGTTGAGGGTTGTTACATAATTAATTATGTTGGTCCTTCAAACCGTTTGTTAACGGGTAAGAAATATATTTATTGTTGACTTATTTTATATGTTGATCATTTTATAGTTAGTAGATGTTATAATCATTTTATGTTTACTGATATTTTATAAATATTCGAAGTTTTAATTTAATAGTCAATTGCTTTTATGATGAACAGGTGGGTATGTATATGAATACGAATTATGGAGCGCTCATGAAAATGTTAAGAGTAGTTGATTCTAAAGAAGGCGGGAATGTAAATGATATATGAAGCGAATATACATACAAGAAAAAAACTAGTTTCTATGTTTAATGATTTCAATAACGTTGTTTTACTTTCTTATTTACAAGGGCATATGGGTACTGCTTGGGTAAATGATCTTGAAAATCCAACAGTAGCACAAGTTACGGTAGGAATTTTCACATTTTACGCTGGAGACCCAAACGTGCAAGAAACAGAAGAGTTATTACGTAATATTCCAGAAAGAATTTTAGTTATCGTAAATAGTGAAGAGTGGAAACAACGCCTAGAAACATTCCATGAAAGAAAAATAGATAAGTTTTTACGTTATAAATTCAAACGAAATCTAGCAGTTTTTAATCGTTCAAAATTACAATCTTTTATATCAACACTTCCAAAAGGATATGAGTTAAAAAGAATAGATAAGCATATCGCAAATAGCCCTACATTACATAAGATCTCCGAAGATTTTACAAGTCAATTTCAGTCGGTAGAAGATTATATAAACCGTGGTATAGGTTATAGCATTTTATATAACGAAGAAGTTGTATGCGGTGCATCCTCGTATAGTATTTATAATGATGGCATTGAAATTGAAGTTGCGACTGATCATAATCATAGAAGAAAAGGTTTGGCAACTGTAGTTAGTGCAGCTCTTATATTGGATTGCTTAGAAAATGGAAAGTATCCAAACTGGGATGCAGCGAATACTACATCTGCTAACCTAGCAGAAAAGTTAGGATATGTTTTTGATAAAGCGTATGATACTTATTTTGTGGATAATAGATGAGTGAAGGAATTACATACTAAAAAATAAATGCGCCCTAGTACGTAAGTCTAGGGCGCATTTATTAGTTGGTAAATATCTTCATAACAATCTTATCACATTTTATCTTTTGAATGTTTGGAATTAAAGATATTTATGTGACTTTTTGAAAAAATAAAAGAGCAGCTAGCAAAAGCTTACTGCTCCTCTCCAAGGGAGAATGGAGAAATACAATCATGTTACCTATAGTATTGACGGAACATTAAGTTTTAATCAGTCATTTATAAAAAGAGAGATAAAATATCTTTGATTAATCCTTTGGCTCCGATTAGTAGTACTGATAGAAAAACGATTGAGAATATACTTTGTTATCCCGCATTAACGGGCAGTAAAACCCCCACTGATTAAAGTTTCGCTTTATTACATTTACAATTTAAATAGTAGAACGTGTTTTTCGTAGTTCTCCAAACACCAATTATATTTTTTTAGAATAATTGGATGGACTGCTTCTTTCGTAGTATCGACTTCAGTATAGCCATATTTCTTATAAAAGTTTTCTAATTCCTCAAAAGGAAGACAATATACATCTTGTATTTGTGATTTTCTCGCAGTTTCTACTAAAAATGAAACAAGCTCACCAGCTAATTGTAGCCCTCTAAATTGAGGTAGAATAAAAATTCCACCCATTTCTAAAGTATCTGCATCTATTTGGACTAATCGTCCAACACCTGCATACTCGTTGTTATATGTAATAATTGCAACTTTATCTCTCTTTAAATCACTTCTTACAAATCCTATCGATTCATATTGATTATTAATCCATTCTAAATCATTAGATGTAGCTAGTTGAATACTCATGTGCATCCTCCTTTGGCCAACTTGCGCTATTTTCATTATATAGAAAATAATTTTAGGAAAAAAGTAGTTGGAATCGCATAATTTTCATTAATAGTTCAAGTTTTGAAGAATAGTGCATACAATATAAAGTGTTTTCCTTTCTTCATTTAAGTTTTACGTATATAATTTAAAAGTACTATTTTTATTTTATTATTTTATATTTATAACAGAATAGAGGTTTAAAAATGGGTGTTAAAATCATTACGGATAGTGCGGCGGATTTACCAGTAGAATTGCTGCAAGCATATGATATTGATTTAATTCCACTCCGTGTATATGATGAAGCAGAAACAGAGTATTTAGATGGAGTAACATTAGAGTCAGTTACATTATTGCAAAAAATGAGAGAAGGCGCTGTTTATAGAACGTCATTGCCTTCACTTGAAACTTTCCAAGAAAAATTTGTTTCTTATGCAAAAGAAGGTAATCCTTGTATATATTTAGCTTTTTCATCTGAACTATCTGGTACATATCAATCATCAGTTGTCATTAAAGAGGAAGTAAAAGAAACATATGCAGATTTAGATTTAGAAATTATTGATACGAAATGTGCTTCGCTTGGTCAAGGTCTTGTCGTTTTAGAAGCTGCTAAAATGGCAAAAGACGGCGCATCAAAAGAAGATATTTTAAACCGTGTCGCTTTTCTAATGAACCATATGGAGCACATCTTTACTGTAGCTGACTTACAGTACCTTGTTAGAGGTGGACGTTTAAGTAAAGTAGCTGGTTTTATCGGTGGTTTACTAAACATTAAGCCGATCTTAAACGTGGAAGAAGGAAAACTTGTACCACTTGAAAAGGTACGAGGGAAAAAGAAAGTACTTGGCCGAATTGTAGATATTATGGAAGAGCGCGGAAAAGACCTTAAAGGTCAAACAATTGCTATGACTCATGGCGACGACTTAGAAACAGCTGAAGCATTAAAATCATTAATTACGGAAAGATTTGGCTGTGAAGTATTTATCGTAAATACAATTGGTGCAGCAATCGGAGCACATACAGGTCCTGGCGTTATAACGTTATTTTTCTTAAATGAAGTAGAGTAAAGGATTGATCTTTTGATCAATCCTTTTTTATTTTTTAATCTGTGATAATCGGTCGATATGGTATTGATGAAGATAAAATCTTTGAAGTTTTCCTATATCAAATGCCCTCTTGTAGAGGGAGTATTTTTTATATGTGGAATGATACTTAATGGTAGAAGAAAAGAGTATAAATACGAATGTATTTATAGGAATCTGAATATTTAATGATATCGAAATTTTGTCATTTCATATATAATTGTGTAGGGAGAAATATCTGTAACTATTTGTAAAAATAGGAGGCGGCTATAAAAATGCAAGAAATTTCTAGATGGGATTTAAATCGATTGTATTTGAATGAGGATATTCTATTTCCGATTTTGGAGTTGAAAGAGCAATATTTTGTAACAAAAGATGTAGAGGTTCTTTCAAAGCTTATACAAGCTATTGAAAAAGCGGAATACTATTTCTACTGTCAATCGGTTGAAGAAAGTGTTTCATCTGACCTTACTAAATTGACTGTGAAAGTGAAGGAACTAAAAAGTGAAGTACAGCAAGTAATAAAACATAATGAAGTGGAAACTTCAGATAATACTAAGTTAATAAAAGATGAACTTAATGCGTGGGAAAATATGTACATACAATTACGGGATAGAATAGAAATAGAGCACAATAATAAACTATTATCCTTTGGACAAGCAAATACTATTGCAATGAATAGTGATAATGAAAAGGAAAGATTAGAAGTATTCGAGTTACTTACAAGTACTTTACATAAGGAAAAAGAAATCTTTGCTACCGTATTAAATCAAATAGGGAGATTGCGTAATATAAAGAGTAATGAAATAGAAGAGAGAGAGATTTTAACACAATCTTTTCATGCGAATGGCATTTCAGAAACTGTATTATTACAAATGTGGAATGTGACAGAAGAAAATCTTGATAAATTAGTAAGTGCTTTAAACATGTATAAGAAAGGGAAGGCTTCGATTACATGGCATGAACTTATGACAGTAAAGGAAAGTAATGAGGTTACTATTCCTTTTTCAGTAGCAGTACAAAACGTTTATGATGCATGTAAGAATATTGATGAAGAATTAGCAGAATTTGCACGTAATGCGATAGAAAGTGGATGGATAGATGCTGAACCGAGAGAGAATAAACCATCAGGTGGGTTTTGTGCTCCATTTTTCAGTGAGAAAGAATCGAGAATCTCCATGCGTTATGATGGGAGTATAGATAGTGTAAGAGTGCTCGCTCATGAATTAGGACATGCTTGGCATTTTTATAATATGAGTTTTGAACAATCTACATCTTTTTTAGATGATTATTTGCCGATGAGTACGGCTGAATCAGCATCTATTTTCTTTGAAACGGTACTCTTAAATTATCTAATTGAAACAACGGATAGTAAAGATATGAAAAAGGCATTGCTTAGCTGGAAAATAAGAAATAGTTTTAATTATGTAATGGCAATACGAGCATCGTATCAGTTTGAAAAAACATTTTATGAAAAATGTAAAGAGGGTCTATTAAGTGCTGATGAAATTGAGAAATTATCTATAATGGCACAAAAAGAAGCATATGGAAATGCTTTAAGTGAATACCAGCCGTTTGTATGGATGAAATATATTCAATTTTATATAGCAGATGTTCCTTTTTACAATTATCCATACACATTTGGATATTTAGTAAGTTTTAGTTTATTAGAAATAGCTCAAGAAAGTAAAAGTACTTTTCATCCGAAATATAAAGAGTTTTTACGAGAAACAGGAAAGGCTCCAGTAGAGGAGCTTATGAAAAAATATTTTGAAATAGATATAAGGAATTATGAATTTTGGAATAAGGCTTTTATTCAAATTTCTAAAGACATTGATGAATATTTGCAGCTTATTTAAGGAGAGAGTATAGTGGATCAGCAGTTTATAAAAGGTATACCTTTTTCAACTTTAGAATATGCAAAAGCTATAAGTTTATTAAAAGGTTGGCTACATGAGCAGCAAGAGAAACCAAGGTTTGTAGTAACTGCAAATCCTGAAATTGTTATGTCTGCAAAGGAAAATACGGAAAAAGCAAAGCGCTTTAAAAAGATGTTACTATCTGCGGATTTAATAACAGCGGACGGGATTGGTGTCATAATTGGCTCGAAAATATTAAAAGGAACTTTGAAAGAACGTGTTACTGGGGCGGATTTAACTCGTGATTTAATAAAATATTGTAACGACAATGAATATCGTGTCTTTCTTTTTGGAGCCGCTCCAGAAAGTAATAAAAAGGCATTAGAAAAATTAAATGAGCAGTTCCTAGGAGCACAGTTTAAAGGACAGCATGGATTTGTAAATGGTGAAGAAATAGAAAAAATAAAAATTAAGCAATTCAAGCCGCATTTACTACTCGTAGGACTAGGTTCACCAAAACAAGAAGAGTTCATCTATGAAAACATACAAACATTAAACGTTCCGCTATCTATTGGTATCGGAGGCATGATTGATATAATATCTGGTACTGTAAAAAGAGCACCGAAAATGATGAGGGATACTGGAACTGAATGGCTGTATAGGTTACTCTCACAGCCGAAAAGATTGAAGAGGCAACTTGTACTTCCGAAATTTTTATTGTCGGTTATGTTAGAGAGAGTGAAAGGAATGCCAAGCTAAGAAAGGACAAGTAAGATGATAGAGCCGTTATCTAATGAAAAAGCTACAATGATTTTTCAAGAACTGAAAGTAGAATGTGAAACTTTATTTGAATTTAAAATTCGAAATGCAATACCTATTCATCGTGGTTGGCTAAATTTGAAGTGGAAACTCGAAACGGATGTAGGGGATTTTGTATTAAAGCAATATAATCAAGAACGGTACAAAATGTATAACTCAGACCTTTTAATACAAGCATTACAACAACAGCAAAGATTACATAATAATGGTGTAAGTTGTCCAAGGGTATTAATTTATAAAAATAATGTAATGCATAAATCAAAAAGTGATGAAAGATTTATAGTATTAGAACATAAGGAAGGTAGCTTAGTTTCACCAGGAAAAGTGAATCAAAAGGAAATTCACTCTCTTGGTCAGACGATAGGTTATATGCATAACTTGTTAAATGATGGCTCTTTAATAAAAGGAGAAAATCCTAAATTTGTTCCACCTACTAAAGAGGCGAGATTGAAACATTGGGAAGAAAAAATGAGAGAAGTAGAGAAGCTAGGAAAAGAGCACATTCTCCCTTATATAAAATTACAGCAAGAAGCAACACAATTGGTAAATACAGAACAATTTCATAATAGCCAACGGGGATGGGTGCACCGTGATTTATGGGTAGATAATTTCTTGTTTCTTAATGATAAAGTATCAGCGATTCTTGATTTTGATCGCATGGATTACGATTATGTAGAGTTAGATATTGGCCGTGTAGTTATATCGTGCGCATTAAGTGACGGAGTATTAAATAAGAGTCTTGTTGCATCATTTTTAGAAGGGTACCGCAATGAAGTAGACTTTCCAGTAGGGAATATTGTTCAGGCAATTCAAATGCTTTGGTACATGGAGAGTACTTGGTGGATCCATGCCAATATGGATCAGCATAGTGTACCACCTTCACGCTTTGCAGATGAAATGAATTGGATAGCTGAAAATTATGGTGTATTACATCATATATTGGCCGACTTATAAATAAAGAGGAGACTACATACATGAACAGAATCGGCATTATTGGAGCAATGCAAATTGAAATAGATTTACTTTTAGAAAAACTAGTTATACAAGAGGAACAGACAATAGCGGGAATGCCTTTTTATATTGGAGAATTCATGGGAATAGAAGTAATTATTACACGTTCTGGTGTAGGGAAAGTAAATGCAGCTGCATGCGCGCAAACATTAATTCATAAATTTGTTGTAGATTCTATCATTAATACAGGCGTTGCTGGCGGATTACATTCAGATGTAAAAGTCGGCGATATAGTTATTTCAACGAATGTTACTCATCATGATGTAAGTAAAACTCAAATGAAAAACTTATTTCCGTTCCAAGAGGAATTTATTGCAAGTAAGGAATTGGTAGAGTTAGCACGTAAAGCTTGTATTAGTAGTAGTTTACAGATTGCAGTTCATGAAGGAAGAATTGTCAGCGGTGAATGTTTTGTTGAAGATTCAAAGTTAAAGGCGAAATTAATAGACGAATACGCACCTCATTGTACAGAAATGGAAGGGGCAGCAATTGGACATGTTGCCTATATAAATGATATACCGTTTCTCATTATAAGATGTATTTCTGACAGCGCAGATGATGAAGCTCAAATTTCTTATGATGACTTCGCGAAAACTGCTGCGAATTATTGCTCAGAAATTATTATTGAGATGCTTAAAAATATAAAGAGTAAAACTGTACTATAGTTCAAAAGGAGAGAATGAGATGTTACAAGCATTAATTTTTGATATGGACGGAACGTTATTTCAAACAGATAAAATTTTAGAATTATCGTTAGATGATACTTTTGATCACTTAAGATCACTACAATTATGGGATACAGTAACTCCAATTGATAAATATAGAGAAATTATGGGTGTGCCGTTACCGAAAGTTTGGGAAGCTTTATTACCGGACCATTCTATTGAAGTAAGAGAACAAACAGATGCATATTTTTTAGATAGACTTATTGAAAACATAAAAAGCGGAAAAGGCGCTTTATATCCGAACGTAAAAGAAGTATTTACGCATATAAAAGAAAATAATTGTTCCATTTACATTGCTAGTAATGGTTTGAAAGAATATTTACGAGCAATCGTAACTTATTATGCTTTAGACAAGTGGGTGACTGAAACGTTTAGTATTGAACAAATACAATCGCTAAATAAAGGTGACTTAGTTAAAAGTATTATGAACAAATATGATATAAAAGAGGCAGCCGTAGTTGGTGACCGGCTATCTGATATAAATGCAGCGAAAGACAACGGTTTACTTGCAATTGGGTGCAATTTTGATTTTGCGCAAGAAGATGAACTTGCTCAGGCTGATATAGTAATAGATGATTTAATGGAGTTGAAGGGGATATTGCCTGCTGTACAGAGATAAATAAAGTGTGTGCATTTTTTCCAAGTCCTATATGTCTTATTTTATGGAGGGAATATGTTTAAAAATAATTTTAAAATTAGTAATATTCCCGCGGTCTTGTGGGGAGATAAGAGTGAAAAAATTTTTATTGCAGTACATGGAAATATGTCAAATAAGGAAGATGCAGTTATTCAAATATTAGCTGAAGAAGCCAATCGAAAAGGTTATCAAGTATTAAGCTTTGATTTACCTGAGCATGGAGAAAGAAAAAATGATAACACTCCTTGCAAAGTACAGATTAGTGTTAGTGAATTATCTATAATTATGAATTATGCAAAAGAACATTGGAAAGAAATAAACGTGTTTGCATGTAGTATGGGAGCGTATTTTAGCCTTTTAGCTTTTCAAAATGATGTGATAGAAAAGGCGTTATTTTTATCACCAGTAGTTAATATGGAACGAATTATCGAAAATATGATGAAATGGTTTAATGTAACACCGGAGCTTTTACAAAAAGAAATGACTATAGAGACACCTATTGGTCAAAAGTTATATTGGGATTATTTATGCTATGTAAAAGAACATCCTATTAATATATGGAATATAGATACATATATTATGTACGGAGCCAAGGATGAACTGTGCGAATTTGAAACTATTAACTATTTTACAAAAAAACATCGTTGTGAATTAGAAGTTATGGAGACGGGTGAACATTACTTTCATACTGAAGAACAGTTAAAGATATTTGAACAGTGGTTACACAAACATATCGATTAACAAATTACAATTTATTTTGAACCTGTTAGAGAAGAATGAGAAATATATAAACTTATTGTATATTTGAGAGAATTTATAAATGGTGAATGTATACACTTAAACAAACACATGCTTTAATTCAATAAGAATTAAACAATTTTAAAGAGCCTTATCACACACTAGATTGTAGCAAGGCTCTTATATTTTCATAATAAAATTAATCAACTGTATTATCGGTTTAGATATGAAGTGAAGAATACGCACGCTATGAATTAAATAAAGTAACAACCATAAAAATGCTCAGAATAAATGATTCTCGAGCATTTTATATATTTTCGTACTTAGGGGGAATGGACTTGAAAGATATACATATTCAACAAATAGAAAATTTAATGGGATATGAATTCAGTCATCTCGTTCAAGACAGTGAAGAAGAAGGTTTTAATTTCCTTATAAGGCTAATAAGTGAATATAAAAACGAAATAAATACATTCAATAAAACTGGAGAATGTTTATATGGTATTTTTCAAGGTGATATGTTAATTGGAGTTGGAGGTTTAAATGAGGATCCGTACACAAAAGACAATAAGATTGGGCGGTTAAGGAGATTTTATATTTCAAAGGATTTTCGGCGTATAGGGTTAGGGAACTTATTATTGAACCAACTATTATGTCATGCGGAAAAGTATTTTGAAGTGATTGTATTACATGCTGACACGAAGCAAGGAGATGCGTTTTATACTGCAAATGGATTTGTAAAAGAGGGATTATATAAGGGGTCTAGTCACTACAAAGTATTATCGAGGTAGCTACCAAAAGAATAGACGGACAGGTTTTTTGTTGGTAAATCGATATATCTTAAAAATCGCTGATATATGAAGTTGCGATCCTTATATTAAAAACCAACTTTTATAATTTCATTTACTGAATTGTTATTATAAAAAAGAGCACCTTAGCTTTTAAAATTTAGCTTATAAGGTGACTCCTTTTCAGTCAATTACGTTTTAACGTTCATTTGTTTCAATAATAATCCTGGTTTACCTTTTACATAATAAAAATGCGGATTATTTTCATCATCATAAAGCATAATATAAGGCTTTTCATTTAGTGGGAGCAGTATAAGTACTTCGTCTATTGTAGTGTGTAACCATTGATTAGTAATAGAAACCGGCTTAGATAATGGGATTTTTATCATATAGCCATCTTTTGGAACGACATTTAAGTTTTTAAATGGACCAGTAATTGCTTTAGCGTATTGAACTGCTTCTTTTTGGACTATTGGATCTAAAGATTGTTTTTGAATGACCATTTCTTTTTGACAATCAAACACTTCAATTTGTTGATTTGTATTTGCTAATGCATTTGTTGATAATAGAAATAAAAGAAGAGAAATGACCCCGATTTTTTTTATCATAATACAACACCTCACCATTACTATCCCCTCAAAAGCTTTAAATATTTTTCTGTCACATTCATGTAACAAAGATGTTGTATGATACAATTGGTTTTTGTTTAAAAGCAATGGAGGAAAAAATATGAAAGTTTTAATTGCAGATGACGAACAAGATATGTTAAGAATTTTAAAAGCTTATTTTGAAAAAGAAGGCTTCGAAGTTTTATTAGCAAAAGACGGAGAGGAAGCACTTCAAATATTTTATGATGAAAAAATTGATTTAGCTATTTTGGATTGGATGATGCCAAAACATAGTGGTATTACTGTCTGTCAGGAAATAAAAAAGAATTCAAGCGTAAAAGTATTAATGCTTACGGCGAAAAGTGAAAGTGAAGATGAATTAGCAGCACTTCAAAGCGGGGCAGATGAGTACGTGAAAAAACCATTTCATCCAGGAGTACTAATTACGCGAGCGAAAAAACTTATTCAGCATGATGATATTATTCAAGTACAAGATGTAAAAATAAATTTCGCCAAAAATAAAGTATATAAAAATGATATAGAGTTAGAAATTACAAAAACAGAGCTCGAATTAATAAAATGCTTTTTAAATCATAAAGGAACGATTTTAACTCGTAAAAAATTGCTAGATATTGTATGGGGATTTGACTATTTTGGAGAAGAGAGAACGGTTGATACACATGTAAGAAGGCTGCGTAAAAAAATTGGAGAAAATATTATTAAGACGCATCGCGGGCTGGGCTATAGTTTGGAGGAACAAAGTGAATAAACTTGGGAAAAAGTTATTTTTAAGTATTTCTGCAACTGTTATTCTCATCTTTATGATTTCATTATTATTCATTAACAATCTCTTACCGAACTATAATATTTATAAAACACGTGAAAACTTAAATAAATTTACAACACAAATACAAAATACAACAGTGGAAAATATAGAGGATGTTATTCATACAATTGAAAGTGAAAATAACGTTACAATTGCGTATACGCCAATTAATCAGTCAGAAGATGCTATGAACGAAGCGTTACGCATGCAACTTACGAAAAAGAAAGTAACTTTAAATAAGCTTTGGATTACGAAAGACGAAGTTATGAAAGTGAAGACGGAAGGGCAATCCAATAAACTGTACGATCAAGGAAAGGTAAAAGCGAGTTTTTTTGCTAAATATATTGCGAAAGATGATACGATAATTTTAATTGGGACTTCCATTGCGAATTCAAATGAAATTATAAATACGTTAAATACATTTTACTTATACATCGTATGTTTCTCGCTCCTTCTTATTATTTTACTTGTGTGGATACTTTCAAAAATAATAACGACGCCACTGAAGGAGCTAAGTGATGTGGCTCAGGATATTTCACATTTGCAGTTTAAAAGAACGAAAGTGAAAACGAATGATGAAATAGGAGAGTTGGCCAATAGTATTAATATCATGAGTGAAAAACTACATGAAGCACATCAAGACTTAACTAATCGTAATGAACATTTAAAACGATTTATGGGTGATGTAACGCATGAATTAAAGACACCGATCGCATTAGTAAAAGCATATTCTATGGGGATTAAAGATGGATTAGATGATGGGACTTACGTAGATACAATTATTAAACAAACAGATCAAATATCAAATTTAATTGAAGAACTATTACGATTTTCTAAACTAGAAAGAGATATTTTACAAAAAGAAGAATTCCCCATTGAACCACTGGTCCAGAGTATATTAGATAAGCATCAGATTGACCTGGATTCGAAAGCAATTGACTTACAAGTAAACTGTAATACGGGTGATACAATCGTTTATGCAGATTTAAATAAAATGAGAATGGTATTTCAAAATTTAATTTCTAATGCAATAAAATATACCGCAAATCAAAGCATAATAATTACTTTAGAAGATAGAAATAAAAGTATATATTTTCAAATAAAAAATGGCATTCATACGGATAAAATTAAAGATATCGAGAAAATTTGGGAGCCTTTTTACGTACTAGAATCTTCTCGTAGTAAAGAAAAATCAGGTACAGGATTAGGACTAGCGATAGTGAAAAGTATTTTAGAAAGACATGGTTTTGAATATGGAGTTTCCTCTATAAATGGAGAAATTCAATTTTATATAAATGTGAAAAAGGACAAATGAAAATTTAGTCCTTTTTGCAGCTTTAGAGGTTAGCGATACAGGATGAATCACCATAATTTTCAAAATTGATGTATTAAATGGAGAATTAGCAAATGTTCTACTTTCATTAAATTCACGTGAAGTTCACAGGGAAACGTTATATTTACATAGTTACATTTGAATTTAATGAAGTGAGGTATTCGGATTTGAAAAGAAAGAAATTAGTAATTGGTAGCATTTTAATGGGGATGACGTTATCTTTATCTGCATGTGGTTCATCAGATAATATTGTAACTACAAAATCAGGAAGCATTTCAGAAAGTGATTTTAACAAAAAATTAAAAGAAAACTATGGTAAACAGAATTTATCTGAAATGGTAGTAGAGAAAGTATTAAATGATAAATATAAAGTTACGGATGAAGAGGTAACGAAACAACTGAAAGAATTAAAAGACAAGATGGGCGATAATTTTAATACATATATGGAATCTAATGGTGTGAAAAATGAAGATCAGTTGAAAGAGAAATTAAAGCTTACTTTCGCTTTTGAAAAAGCTATTAAAGCAACCGTAACGGAAAAAGATATTAAAGATCACTATAAGCCAAAGCTTCAAGTTAGCCATATTTTAGTGAAAGATGAAAAGACAGCAAAAGAAATTAAAGAAAAATTAAATAGTGGCGAAGATTTCGCGGCATTGGCTAAACAATACTCAGAGGATCCAGGTTCTAAAGAAAAAGGTGGAGAACTATCTGAATTTGGACCAGGTATGATGGTGAAAGAATTTGAGGATGCTGCATATAAGTTAGAAGTTGGTCAATTGAGTGAACCTGTTAAATCTTCTTTCGGATATCATATTATTAAGCTAACGGATAAAAAAGAGCTTAAACCATATGAGGAAGAGAAAGAGAATATTCGTAAAGAATTAGAACAGCAACGTATACAAGATCCTCAATTCCATCAACAAGTTACTAGAGATCTGCTTAAAAATGCAGATATAAAAGTATCTGATAAAGACTTGAAAGATACCTTTAAAGAGTTAGAAAAAAAATAAATGGAATGTAAGACAATCGATAGAAATATCGGTTGTCTTTTTCTCTATTTTTCCGGCTATTTGCCGGGCAGTAAGACCCCAAAACTCAAAATTCAGCGGAAGCAAAGAAGTTAGGTGGGGGCCCCGCTGCCCGTAAACGCCCGATTGGTGAGGGCTCACTTTATATAGAAGCTGGGAGTGGGAAAATACTTTCACACCTGTATTGAATTTTACTTAATAAGAAATCTTTGAGTTTCTCAACTATTATATAAAAATAAAACTGAATTTTCAGTTATTTTGTTATATAGTAAAAGAGAACGAATAAGGGGAGGGAACATTTTGAGTAAAAAGAAAATGGCAATTACACTGTCAGCAATGCTATCTGCAACAATTATACCTAGCTTTACTATGGATGTGCATGCAGAGAAGAAAGAAGAGACTAAAAATACGAAAATTGAATTAGAAAATGGGATGACAAAGCCGATTTATTCTCTCGATGAAGCCATTATCGAAAATTTATATGTAGAGACAGAAGTTGATAGTGATCGCGACGGTAAGAAAGACAGAGTATCGATAAAAGTTATGCGTCCAAAGACAGATTCGAATGTGAAGGTTCCTGTTATTTATGAAATGAGTCCATATCGATCTGGATTAAAAGATGTTCCTGTATATAATGTAGATGAAGAATTGTATGCGTATGAAGGAAAACCGTATGGAGCGGTTAATCTTGGTTCGTATGGGAACTATTACGTGCCAAGAGGTTATGCAGTTATTCTAGGCGAAAGTATCGGTACTGGAAAATCAGATGGATGCCCTACAACTGGAGATGAACAAGAAATACTCGGTACAAAGTCTGTTATTGATTGGGTAAACGGTCGCGCGAAAGCATTTACAGAACAGGGTGAGGAAGTTCAGGCAAATTGGTCTACAGGAAATGTAGGTATGACTGGAGTTTCTTATAATGGTACACTACCAAATGCTGTTGCGACTACTGGAGTTGAAGGTTTAAAAACAATTATTCCAATCGCAGCAATTAGTAGTTGGTATGATTATTATCGTGCAAATGGTGCAGTAATTGCGCCAGGCGGATATCAAGGAGAAGATACAGATAATATGGCAGAAGCAGTACTGACAAGGGAAAATCCTGAAGTTTGCGGACAAGTTATAAAAGAGTTAACGGCTGGACAAGACCGAAAAACAGGTAATTATAATGATTTTTGGGATAAACGCAATTATGTAAAAGATGCTAAAAATGTAAAAGCAAGCGTATTTGTTGTTCATGGTTTAAATGATTGGAATGTTAAGACGAAGCAGTTCGCGCAATGGTGGGATGCACTCGGAGAAAATAATGTTCCTCGTAAAATGTGGCTACACCAAGGTGGTCATGGTGGGACATCAAGTAATAACTGGCAGCAAACACAAAATAAATGGTTAGATTATTGGTTGTACGGAATTGAAAATGGAATTATGGATGAACCAATGGTTGATGTGCAAAGAGAAAATAAATCGTGGCAAAAGATAAAAAATTGGCCAGATCCAGCGGCTGTACCTTCAAAAATCCGTATGTATTTAAGTAATAAATCAGTCAATTTCCCACTAAGTATGGGATCGGCTAATAAAGTTTTCTCATTCTTAGATGATGCACAAATGAAATCAAATCAATTAGTAGCAAACCCAGAATTAGAAGTAGCCAATCGATTAGTATATACAATGCCTGTACTTCAAAAAGATACACGCATAAGTGGTACACCAAAGATTTCAATTACAGGAAATATTGATCGATCTGTATCAAATTTAACAGCATTACTTGTTGACTATGGAGGAGCGAAGCCGGAAATCGTAACGAGAGGCTGGATGGATCCACAAAACTTGAATAATATAGAAGATTCAACAGCGATTCAACCGGGCAAAGATTATACATTTATATGGGACATGCAGCCAGATGATTATGTCTTTAAAGCTGGACATCAAATAGGGGTCGTTTTAATTGCTAGCGACTATGATTATACAATTAGACCGAAAGCGGGCACGAAACTTACAGTGAAATTAAGTGAAGTGACATTGCCGATTGTGAAATAAATATTTTTTCCAAAGAGCTTACTAAAGTAAGCTTTTTGTTTTATAGTCTGAATTTTTAATTTTATATTTCAAATTGGAAGGTTATGTAATACAATATCATTATATTCTATGGAAAGTGAGTGATATATTATGACAGTCAGCTCTTTCGAAAGCGCATTAAATTTAGAGGTACAGGAAGATTAGTTGAATTGGAATCTTCCGTACGTAAAAACGGAGGAGAAAATAAATGTTTAGTTTTTATAGTACACTTTGTACGGAACTGTATGATTACACAAAACCAGTCGGTTATTCTTTAAATGGTGATATTGAGTATTACAAAGAACGTTTAAAAGATTGTAGAGGTAGAATTCTCGAAGCTGCAGTAGGTTCAGGGCGTGTCATCATTCCGCTTCTAGAGGCTGGTTTTAAAGTGGATGGGATAGATTATTCACCTGAAATGCTTGATTCTTGCCGTAAGCGGTGTAAAGAGAGAGGCTTACATCCTAATTTGTATGAAGGAAGCTTGCAACAATTTTCAATTCCGCATAAATATGAGGCAATTATCATTCCTACTGGATCTTTTTGTTTAATTGAAAATCGTGTGGATTCTATAAACGCATTGAAATGTTTTTATGAACATCTTAATCCAGGCGGACGATTAATCGTAGATATTATGCTTCCGCATGACTGGAAGACTGGGGAAATTCATACATCGACTTTTTCTTTGCCGAACGGAGACGGAATCACATTAGAAAATAAATCAATTGAAATAGATTGGCTGAACCAAGTTACTGTATCATATTTGAAATATGAAAAGTGGAGTAAAGGACAGCTAGTACAAACAGAGTTACAACGTTTTGCGCTGCGCTGGTATGGAATAGTAGAGTTTAAACTCCTTTTAGAAAGTATAGGTTTCTCTAACATTACTTGCTCTGCCGAATATGATTATGAAAAAGAACCGTCAAATGCAAATCAAATGATTACTTTTGAAGCTGTGCGAAACGAGAAATAAAAGAACTATCTATGAAAATAAGGCAATTGATATAATATCGATTGCCTTATTTTAATTGTATATCGCTTACATGTTATTAGGTTTTCATTGTCCAAGCATTCTGCTACTTACTACATATACTATTTATGTTAAAGTCAGCTACTATTTTATATAGGGCTGTTATTTCCTATAAATGCTATTTTAGTGAAGTGGGAGGAATCAATTTGGAAAATATAGAACAAGATAGAATTGAAAATCAAGTGTATTCAAATCGTGTAGTAAGATCAGAATTTGATGCGAATTGGGAAACTTGTATATCAAAGAGTGGTTATGTAATTTATGTAGCAACAAGTAATAATGCTGAAGTAATAGTACTTCTTGCAGATGGTTCAAGTAAATTATTAATTTTCGAAAAAGGCGGTAAAGTGGTAGTAGGTGGCGGTGGAACAAGTCATTACAGTAAGCCACATATTGCAAGAAATATTTAAGGTAAAACATGTTAATTGAGAAGAAGCTGGAAGACGGTTAGTCATTCATTTTTAGAGAATGACTAACCGTCTTTAAATGTAGTTTTTGAAGAATTATATAACCAATATAAAAAGCATTTCCTATTTCGGGAAATGCTTTTTATATGTTATAGTATAATAGTGTTTTAAAACAATGTTATTTTAATATATTTCAAATTTTGTTATGTATTATTTTTATATTAAATTAGCACATAAAGTATTTTTTTATATAAGGAGTAGTAATTAGAGAAATGAAAAATATAGACTTTATACTAGAAAGTGATGAGGCATTAAAACCGTCTGAACGATTAGTACTATTATTATTAGAGAAGCATAGAATGTTATATACAAACGATCTATTGGCATTATCAAATTTATCATATAAAACATTAACAGATTCATTAACGGCGCTTGTTTTAAAATCGTATGTGTTAAAGGAAACAGGTAAGGGAAGAAGACAGAATTGCTATAGATTAGTATGATAAGGCAGCTGTTTTAGAGATTTTTACATATGTTTTTTCAATCGTAAGGCGAAAATAAGTTTTTTGTTTTCAAACGAAAAGCTCACTATAAGAGGGACAAAGATAGTGGCGTTTCATTTTTGTAAACGTAATTATTTCGTCATTGAAAATACAAAAATAAAATAAAACCGCATAAAACAGAAATAAAAAAACAATCCATTTTTAAAATGGATTGTTTTTTTATTGGAATAATATTATTTGATATGTTGAAAGCATGAATAGCAGAATAAACATTACCTGTTTTAGTTTATGCAACTGAACGAATATGATGAAAACTATGTGTATAGTTTTTTTAATTGCTTTTTTCAGTAACTCTAATGAAATCATAGTCTTTATTGTTTAAAGGTATTATTTTTAACATTATTGCTATTCAACATTAGTACAAAAGTGATTTATAATATTATTATGTAAACTTAAGTTTTTAGAAGGAAAATGTAATAATTAATAGAACATGTAGAAGGGGATGCTTAAATATTTTGAAGGATAGGAGATTATTATGGAGCATTTACAATCAATAGCACAAGCTGTTTTAAGTGGTCATAAGGAAAAAGTAGTGGAGTTTATAAAGGCGAGTCCAAGTATTGTTAACGAATGTAGTGAAGATGGATGGACACCACTTCATTTAGCAGCTTATTTTGGACAGAAATAGCGAGTTTTCTTTTAGAAAGCGGTGCAGATATACATAGTAGAGCGAAAAACGAAAATGAAAATACGCCTTTGCAAGCAGCAATTGCGAACAAGCAAAGTGAACTTGTTGCTTTCTTAATTGAAAAAGGATCAGATGTAAATATTATGCAAAGTGGTGGCTGGACAGGACTTCACGAAGCGGCATTATTAGGAAATGAAGAAATAATTATGTTACTCCTTAAAAATGGAGCTAATAAGATGATAAAGAAAAATGATGGGAAAACAGCGTATGATATTGCATTAGAAAAAGGATATGATCATCTATTACATCATTTGAAACAGGAAGTGAACTTATGATGAATAAATGGAGTGTTGGTATATTTTTATTTAATGAAGTAGAAGTGTTAGACTTTGCAGGGCCATTTGAAGTTTTTTCTGTAACTGAGGTGAATGAAGAAAAACCATTTACTGTTTATACAGTTAGCGAGAATGGGGAAATGATTACAGCAAGGAACGGATTGAAGGTACAGCCAGATTATAGTATTGAAAATTTACCACCAGTGGATATTTTAATAATTCCGGGTGGGCTAGGTGCTAGAGAATATGAAATAAAAAATGAAATAGTAATAAAATGGATTCGCCAACAAATGAAAGAAGTAACGCTGATGACTTCAGTTTGTACAGGAGCGCTATTACTGGCGAAAGCAGGTTTACTGGAAGGTTTAAAAGCAACAACACATTGGGCTAGTATTGAAAAGTTTCAAAATGAGTTTCAAAATGTTGAAGTTATAGAAAATGTAAAGTTTGTAGATGAAGGACATATTATAACATCTGCTGGAATTTCAGCTGGAATTAATATGGCATTTCATATTGTGAAAAACTTGTTAGGTATGCATGTTGCGGAGGACACAGCGAAGCGAATGGAGTATGATATTAGTTTGTCAAATTAAAAAGCCCGAATTGGGCTTTTTATATTGAATGAATATAGTTAAGCTCTTCATCACTCAAAATAGGGCGAACAGATGCATTTGCATTTTCTTGTGCTTGCATTCCGGTTTTGGCACCAGGAATTACAACACTTACTGCCGGATGAGAGAGTACATAGCGAAGTGCAAGTTGCCCTAGGGTCTGATTTTTATTTGAGAGCAACCGAAGTTTCTCTACGGTTTGTAAGTCTTCTTGAAACCAAGTTTCATTTGGCCAATCTTTGCGTAAATCTCCATCTGGAAAAATTGTTTTATTTGTGAATTTTCCAGTTAAAATGCCCATTTTTAATGGACCACGAATAATAGCTCCTAGATTTTCCTCTTGTAAGAATGGTAAAATATCTTTTTCAGGTTTTCGATTTAATATATTGTAATCAAGTTGTACGATATCAATTTCGTTGTTGTTATTGAAATGATGAATGTATTGTAAATCATGAGTCGAAACACCGACTGCCCTTACTTTTCCATCACGTTTTAATATGTCAAATGCACGTAGAAATGCTTCTGTTTCTCTACGATTATGCCACCAAATATGACAAAAATAAAGATCAATATAATCTGTTTGAAGACGTTGTAAACTTGTTTCAAATACAGCGATGATTTTTTCGGGAGTATCATATACAGGAACTCCATTAGGGTCGTAGTGGTGTCCGATTAAACCACCTTTCGTTGATAGGATAATATCATTACGATGTCCTTTAATCGCGGTGGCCACCAACTTTTCACTATGTCCTAAACCATACACATCCGCAGTATCAATAAAATTCACACCACACTCAATTGCTTTTTTTATAGCAGTTATAGATTGTTTATCGTTAACAGGTCCCCATTCATCACCACCGATTGCCCATGCCCCAAAACCTATTTCAGAAACAGTTATTCCAGTTTTACCTAATGTGCGGTAATGCATATTTCCCCTCCTTGTAAGCATGTTATAACATGGATATGTGGGGTAAGAATTTTTTGTGTGAAAAAACTCTTCTACAATAGTAGAAAAAGAATTACAGAAACTACTATTTTATAGCAGCATGTATAAAAAAAAACGGTGTAAATGTAGAAATGTCGTCGAATGCTATCTTTAATTGGTTAATTTATGGGATATTTTTGTGAAGGAGTTTATTTTATAAGAATAGAATTTAGTTTAGTAAGAAAACGTGCCGATGGTAGTGAAAAATATGGGTTAGGGGGATTTGAATGAGGAAACTCAAACGAGTAAATGTTCCTAATATACCAGAGCAATCATCACAACCTAGTGACAAGCGTAAGATAAATAAAAAGAAGTTAAGGCGTCTTATTTTAATGGTCCTTTTTATTGCGGCAACTACTCTGTACGTTCAATATATTTTAACGAAACAACAAGAAGTAATTGATAAAAAGAAAGATATGATTACGGATCAAAAGAAACAATTAGTATCTTTAAAGAAAGATAAAGGTTCTTTAAAGACTAACATAGAAAATTTAACAGACGATGAAGAAGAAATTTTGAAGTTTGCGAGAAAAGAGTATCAATTTTCTAAGTCAAATGAAACTATATTTGTGATGCCAAAGTAATAAAAAACAGTTAGCCATTGAACTGCACCTCCAATTGTTAGACACCGTCTAACAATTGGAGGTGCAGCTTTTTATGTATGAATGTCATGGTACAAGGAACAATCACATATTGTAAAAATGAAGAGTTTAAGCTATTTGCATAAATATGGAATATGCACTAAAATAAATGTTGTTAAAATTCTGTCAATTATATTATAATACAAGGTATGCGGATACATTTTTTAATCAACGTTGAGTTCCTCGCTCATACGACTATTAAGAAACCCGTTATCCTCGTATAAGAAAGGAAGATAGCTGTGTACGCTTCAAATACAATTTATATCGTAGGGGATGCGAAAGCACCTCAAAATAATCCCATTACTGAAAAGTTTAAAAGCTATTTTGTAGCATTTGTACTTGTTAAGGATACAGGGGAAATTGTAGATGCAGACTGCTCAGCGACAATTGCATTAACATCTCAATTTGTTAAATATTTATTTCTACATAAAAATATAAATGACCCGGCGTTAGTAATGGAAGTAAAGAACCGATATTTCGGCTCTTCTCAAAAAGCGTTACTTGTAGCGCTAAAAGATGCACAGAAAAAATATAATCAGATTGCTGCTTTGTCTACTCAATCATAGACAAAATCCAGCCGTAAGAATCATTCTTATGGCTGGATTTTTTTATTTCACATTATCGTTCTACATCAAAAGTAAACGAAAACAAAGTAGAGTGATAGAAGAGTAAATGCCCAATGAGTTTACCTAATAATTCGTGGGTATAAATCTCCGGTGGATTAAGATTTCACTTCATTGGAGAACGAAAGGATGAACAAAATGAAAATTACAGATGTAAAAGTAAATCGTAGACGTATAAAACTTCATACACCGTTTAAAACCGCGCTTCGTACTGTAACAGAAATTGAAAGTATAGATGTTTATATTCATACAGACGAAGGAGTGATTGGTAAGGGGGCTGCAGCCGCAACGCCAGTTATTACGGGTGATTTCACCAGTGGAATGGAAGAAGCGATTTTAGGACCGATGCGTTCATGTTTAATTGGTCAAGATATCATTCAGTTTCAGCAGTTACTACAGCGCATTCAAATGAGTTGTATTGGAAATTCAAGTGCGAAAGCAGCGGTAGATATCGCTTTATATGATGTATATTGCCAATATCAAAATGTGCCGTTATATGCATTGTTAGGCGGGAAGAAAGAAATTTATACCGATATTACAGTGAGTGTGGATGAGCCTGTATTAATGGCAAAAGAAGCGAAGAAACATATAGAAAAAGGATTTCAAACATTAAAGATTAAAGTGGGTAAAGAGGCGCATTTAGATTTGGAACGTATTGAGGCAATTCGAAATGTGGTACCAAGAAATACGACATTACGTTTAGATGCGAATCAAGGTTGGAGTCCAAAAGAAGCGATCTCTATCATTCAAGAGATGGAAAATCGTAATTTAAATATAGAATTTATTGAACAACCAGTACACGCGAAAGATTGGGATGGGTTAAAGTACGTCAAAGATCGTGTGCAAACGCCAATTATGGCCGATGAAAGTATATTTTCAGCAAGTGATGCATTAAAGCTCGTTCAAGGAAGATACGCAGACTTAATTAATATTAAATTAATGAAATGTGGTGGCATACGTGAAGCATGGCGTATTGCAGATATCGCAGAAACGGCTGGTGTGAAGTGTATGGTGGGAAGCATGATGGAATCTTCACTTTCCGTTAGCGCTGTTGCACATTTAGCGGCAGCACATCCTAATATACATTATTTTGATCTTGATGCACCGCTTTGGTTAATGGAAGAGCCAGAAGGAATGACTTATTCTGGATCAAAGGTAAACCTTCAATCAACAGTGAATAGTAAGTCTTAGGAGAAGAGACTAGTAAACTATTTTTTTAAGGGGGATATATATGAAAAAAGTAGGAACTGCATTTTTAACAACTTTATTTATATTTTCATCGTTTACATCGGCAAATGCTGAAGAAAAGAAGGATAATAAAGCATTTATAGATGTATCTGCTGCAACGTTATGGACAGCACCTGATTCATTAAGGTCAATCGATACACCGAGTGCAACAAATCCAGTGGATCTTTGGAAATGGACGAAATCAATGACACTTGACGAGAAACTATGGTTAACAAATGCAAATAAATTAGAAACACAAGCGTTACTCGGTCAAGAAGTAACTGTTATTGATAAGAAAGGCGAGTGGGTGAAGGTATTAGTGCATGGACAGCCAACACCACGAAATGAAGAAGGTTATCCGGGCTGGATGCCTGAAAAGCAATTAACATATAATCAAGAATTTGCAGATAAAACAAATGAACCTTTTGTGTTAATAACTAAGCCAACAGCGATTTTATATATAAATCCTTCTGAAAAACATAAATCACTTGAAGTCAGTTATAATACAAGACTGCCGCTATTAAGTGAAGACACAATTTCATACCGTGTATTGTTGCCAAATGGTCAGAAAGCATGGCTACGAAAAAATGATGGAACAGTTTACCGTTCTCAAACTGATATTCCAAAACCGACAGCTGATGATTTAATTAACACAGGGAAAATGTTTTTAGGTTTACCGTATATATGGGCTGGTACAAGTGGTTTTGGATTTGATTGCTCTGGCTTCACGCATACGATCTATAAATCGCACGGCATTACAATTCCGCGAGATTCTGGACCGCAATCAAGAGCAGGAATTGCAGTTGATAAAGAAAACTTACAAAAGGGAGATTTAATCTTCTTTGCACATGATCAAGGGAAAGGTAGTGTCCATCACGTTGCAATGTATATTGGTGATGGCAATATGATTCACTCACCAAGAGCTGAAAGGTCGGTAGAGATTATACCGCTAAATACACCAGGATATACAGAAGAATACGCTAGTGCACGTCGTTACTTACCTTAAAAATAGAGGGGGTTTTCAAATGAAAAAAATTGTTCGTTACTCATTAGTTAGTACTCTATTAGCTTCTTCATTTTTAGTTGGCTGCGCAAAAGAAAAAACTGCAACAAAGCCGAAAGATGAGAAGAAAGTATTGCAGTTACTAGAAATAGGTGAAATTCCGTCGTTAAATTCAGGAAAAGTAACAGATGCAGTCTCGTTTAACGTTTTAAATAACGTAATGGAAGGACTATTCCGTTTATCGAAAAATGATGAAGTAATTGAGGCAGGCGTACAAAAATATGAAGTGAGTAAAGATGGAAAGACATATACATTCCAATTGCTTGATGCGAAATGGTCTAACGGAGATCCAGTAACCGCTCATGATTACGTATACGCTTGGAAGCAATTGATTAATCCAGATACCGCTTCTCAATATGCATACATTGCGTACGATGTGAAAAACGCTGAGAAGATAAATAAAAAACAACTAGGTCTAGATGAATTAGGAGTAAAAGCGAAGGATGATAAAACATTCGTCGTAGAGCTAGAACATCCTGTACCGTATTTTACGAAATTATTAATTTTACCATCCTTCTATCCAATTAACGAAAAATATGCGAAAGAGCAAGGTGATAAATACGGATTAGAAGCAAATAAAGCGGTATATAATGGACCATTTACATTATCAGAGTGGAAGCATGAAGCTAGCTTTACAATGAAGAAAAACGATAAGTATTGGGATAAAAAAGAAGTGAAGTTAGATGAAGTAAACTATCAAATTGTAAAAGAAATTTCAACTGCGGTAAATTTATATGAAACAGATAAAGTTGATAGAGCTGTTATTTCTACAGAATTCGTAGATAAATATAAAAATAATAAAGAGCTAAAACAATACACAGATCCAGTTATGTACTTCTTCCGATTTAATGAAAATGTACCGATTCTTAAAAATAAAAATGCAAGGCTTGCGCTAAGTACAGTTTTTGATAAGAAAGGACTCGCAGATTCATTTTTAAATGATGGTTCGGTTGCTGCAAATTATTACGTACCAAAAGGATTCTTAAAAGGCCCAGATAAGAAAGATTTTAGAAGTACGGCTGGTGAGTTTAATAAGACGAATGTAAAACAGGCGAAGGAATATTGGGAGAAAGCAAAACAAGAGACAGGTACAAATGAAGTGACGTTAGAACTATTAAATTATGACTTAGAAAACTTTAAAAAAGTCGGAGAGTACATTAAAGAGCAGCTTGAGAAAAATTTACCTGGATTAAAAGTGAATGTGAAATTACAGCCACATACGCAAAAATTAGCACTTGAGAAGAAGAAAGAATATGAAATGTCGTTATCACGCTGGTTACCGGATTATCCAGATCCAATGACTTACTTAGAAGTATTCCTTTCTGGAAGCAGTGTTAATAATACAGAATATGCAAACCCAGAATTTGATGCGTTAATTAAGAAGATTAAAACAGAATTAGGTAATGATGAAAAGGCTCGCTGGAAAGCAATGCAAGATGCTGAAAAAATGCTACTTGATGATGCAGTAATTGCACCGGTATTCCAGCGTGGATTATCTTACTTACAAAAACCATATGTGAAAGGTTTATATGTACATCAATTTGGTCCATCTACAAGTTTAAAATGGGCAGATGTACAAAAATAAAAGAATGGGGAAACAGACTTCACGTGTGTGATAGTCTGTTTTTTGTACAGTTCCGAATGAAATATAGACATTTCATATGTTTTTTCACGACTTAAAAATAAAATTATTACTAAAATTCCAGTGTGAAATTTATGTAGAATCTTGTATAATTAACGTGTTTCTATGGAAACATTTTCTGGCGCTATTTATATAGGGCTTAATAGAACAAGGAAGGAAATACATACATGTATATAATAGATAAATAGAATGGAACATGTATAGAGAAAAAGGAGAGAAAAGATGACGTGTCAAAAACAAGGGTTACAAGTTAATAACGATAGAAAGAGGGACAGAAGATGAAAATGAAGCATGCTTTTGGTCCTATAATTTTAGCGTGTGTGCTGTTTTTCATTATCATTCTAATCCCATCGAAAAGTTTGGTATCGCTTATTAGTGATAAGAAGGTAGAAGATGCGGCAACTTCTTTACAAAAAGAGAAATTACAAAGTGCTTTCTTACAGCAAAAAATGTTAGATAATTCACAGTATTTACCGATGTACGGTTCATCAGAATTTTTACGAATGGATGCATATCATCCGTCTAATTATTTCAAAGTAAATCCAGCTGGTTTTACACCGTTTTTAATTGGAACTGGCGGTACACAAAGTTTAGCTCATATTTTAAATATGACATCTACTATGGATGAATTAGAAGGTAAAAAAGTAGTCTTTGTTCTTTCACCACAATGGTTTACAAAGACTGGTGTTTCACAAGGGGATTTCACTAATAATTTCTCCAAACAACAAGCATATCATTTTATTTTTAATGATGAGATAAATCCAGAAATGAAGAAGCAAATCGCGAAACGGCTATTAGATTATAAAGTTGTTCAAGAAGATGATATATTAAAAAATTCATTAGAAGGTATTGTATATAATGATACGAAACATAACATAAAAGCAGGTTTAGTTAAACCACTTGCTTATATGTATCGAAATATTTTAGATCATAGAGATTTATTTAACTCTTTATTTAAAATCGAACCGATGAAAGAGAAAACCAATAGCGGGCTTCGTTCAATTTCTTGGGAAGACGCACGTAAACACGCAGAACAAGAAGGGAAAGCTGAGTCTACTACAAATACATTCGGAATTGAAAATCCGTATTATCATAAGAATAATCTGAAGAAAAAACTAAAAGGTTTAAAAAACTTTAGAGCAAATGAAACATATGATGAATCACCAGAATATGATGATTTACAAATTATTTTAGATTTATTTAAAGAGAAAAATGTCAAACCACTCTTTATTTCTGTACCTGTAAATGGGCCTTGGTATGATTATACTGGCTTCCCGAAAGAACGCCGTGAAGTGTATTATAATAAAGTTCGAGAACAGGTTGAGAAAGCAGGATATCCAGTAGTTGATTTCTCTGGTCATGAATATGATAAGTATTTCTTAAAAGATACGATTCATTTAGGCTGGAAAGGTTGGATTTATTTTGATGAAGCAGTGCAGAAATTTTATTCTGAGAAATAAAGTATAGAAATCGGAATGGCTATGAGCCGTTCCGATTTTTTTAGTATAGAGGATTTTGGTGAGGACAATTTGGGAATGCATGTATATCTTGAACCTGTCTATAATCATAATGTTTCATTGCGAACTGGGCTTGATAAAGGTATTCATACACATATAATTGCCCATCATGCGCTGAACATAATACACCTGAAGTTCCTTGCCCATTTATGAAGGAAATACCGATAGGGCGTCCGATTAAGTATGGTATTTTTTGCTGCCAATGCATAGGGGAATCACTCCTTTTTGAGATAATATACGAAAGGAATGATCGAATGGTTGGTTATCCATGTAAATGTAGATGGAAAGGTGTTATATAATTCCTGGAGATTAATTCATATATAAATAGAAAACCGCTATAATTCCGAATGAATTTATAGCGGTTTTTATTATATTCTTAAGCAAGATTTTTGCGCTTTTTTGTCCATTTTTTTATAACGAAGTATAAAAGTATAAGTACGACGCCACCAATTGCAAATGATTTCACATACGGACCAGCAATATCGTTTATATTCTCCCAGTTTTCGCCTAGTTTTTCACCTAGATAAATGAAAATGATGGACCAAGGGATGATTGCGAGTGCTGTTAATGTAGTGAAACGTAGTAAAGGCATTTTTGTAATACCAGCAGGAATTGAAATCGCATGACGCACTACTGGAATGAAGCGTGCTGTAAAAATGACGCCAGTTCCGTAACGATTAAACCAATCTTCTGCAGCATCTATTTGTTTTTTATGTATGAAAATATATTTTCCATAACGTTCTAATATAGGTCGTCCGCCGTATCGTCCAAGCCAATAAATAAAGATTTGGGCAATAACACCGCCAATTGTACCGAATACAACAGCACCTATAAATGAGATACTTCCATTGAATACTAAGTATCCTGCATAAGCAAGGACAATTTCACTTGGGATAATCTCAATCATAAGTCCAAGCATAATGCCCCAATAACCTAATCCTTCAAAAAACGTTAATACTGAATGAATAAAACTACTTAACATTGTTGCACCTTCTAGTTTATGAATTTTTGAGTATAAGAACCATTTATTTAATGACATAAAAGGTTCACTATATGTAGATTATACCTTATTTACATAGGGGATTGCTATTTCAATTCTTTTATGTCTCTTATAAGTATTATAGTAAAGGATATAAGCCGCGTTTTCATGAAGGGTTAATGAAAAGATTATTAAAAATTTCTCATAAAAAAATAGAAGCATTTCTGCTCCTATTTTTTAAGGCTTCACATCTAAGTTCTGTAAAAATAAAGTTGCTGTTACGTAACGCTTTGCTAACATTTGTACATAAGCGGTATGTACAGAAAGGGTCGCAATAATAATAGCGTTACGAATTGCTTCGCGTTGTTCGTTATTAATTTGATCGAACTTGCTTGCGATTTTATCAGCTTTTTCTTTTACGATGTTTTCAATTGTATGAACGGTATCTGTTGCATTTAATTGTAAGCAATTCCCTTGATTGAGTTCTTCAAATAGAGAAGAGTATGCTACATATAAATGAACAGGATTGATTAAATCATCACTTCGATCGGCTGGGTCATTTACAATAAGGCGTAATAGCTTACGAATGGATTCAAAATCAAGTGCTGTTTTTAAATCTTCGACAATAAATAGTAAGGCTGCTTGTTCAATTGAATATTTTTTCCCTTTTTGAGGAGAGCCAATCATTTCTTTTATATCTCGTTTCACCCAGTTTTGCATAGCAGTTACAGAGAAACTTGTGTTTTCAATCTGATTGCCAAGCGCAACTATTTCATTTAAAGAAAAACCGACATCAGTATCGTCAATTTTAATCAGCTTTTCAAAAATAGGTGAAAGTGCGGTAGTAATAAAAGCTGTAACGCTTTGTCCGCTTTCAATATCTTTTTTATGTGACTTTGCCCAAGCTTCTTGTAAAATACCGAGAGGCTTTTTCGTATTCCATCCTCTTAGTGATAGAAGAAGGGTAGCCATTTCGTTTCGTGTGAGATGAAATGTTTCCATCTTTTCACCTCCAAAATAATAAAAAGTTCTTATGAACTTATAATATGTTTTGTTTCATTTAAAGTCAATTCTGTTTTGCTTAAATTTTCCTTTGTCACCAAACTGTCGGAAGTAAATAATACTTGCATATTTCGACAAAAGTTCATATAATAAGTTCATAAGAACCTTTAAAATGTTCTTAAAAACAAATCTATCATTCTGAATTTACTAGAAAGATAGATTTCACATATATCTATATAAAAGGAGAATGGATATAATATGTTGAAAAAACTTGTAGCAGTAATGACAGCATTTATGGTTATCTTTGGGGCTAGCAGCTTTATGTTCGTAGATCATGCGGCAGCGAAAAGTTACAAATCTGGTAAAAAATCATTTACACCAAGTTCAGGTCAAAAGTCAAAAGTTGATTTAAACAAAAAAGACTCAAATGTAAATTCTCAAAAAACGACTCCAGATTCAAAAACGAAAGCAACAAACACAGCACCAAAAAGTAATAAAGGAAGCTTTATGAAAGGTTTATTACTAGGTGGTCTTGGTGGTTTACTAATGGGTAGCTTATTTGCAAATATGGGAGCTCTTGGTTCTGTATTAGCGTTTATGGTAAATATGTTAGTAATGGCTGGTATCGTAATGTTAGCAGTTCGTGCATTTAAATACTTCAAAGACCAACGTAAAAAGAAGGCAGATGAAGTAGCATGGAAACAATAAGAATTTCTGAACAAGAATTAATAAATGCGCTTTGCGTATATATAGCTGAAAAAAGACAAGTGGGTCCAGAAGAAGTGTTAGTTGAACTCATGTATGACGATGACTACGGTTTCTCTGCGGAAGTAGAGGTAAATGGTCGCCAGCAAATTTTAATTCAAGCAAACTTAATCGAAGCATTACGCTTATTGCTTGACAGAGAATATAATGTCAATTCATTCGCAGCGAGATTACAACTTGAATTAGATGATGAAGAAGGTATTTACGCATTAGCGAAATTTAATAGTGATGAACAATAAGACTGTTAGGGCTTTATGCTCTAGCAGTTTTTTATTTTAATTTCTATTTTTAGTATGTTTCCTATTTTAGGATAAAATTCAATTTTTAATAAACTGATGAATTGGTAAAAATATGTTATTCTTATTAAGAATGTTTTATATTAATAGGAGGATATTATGAAAAAGAAATTATTAGCAACAATTGCTGCGGTATGTTTATCTTTAACTGCTTGTAATTCAACAGAAGAAACAAAGAATGTAAAGGCGAAAGAGCAAACGGAGAAGAGTGTAGAACAAAAAACTGACACAGCAAATCAAAAAGTTAAGGAAGTAAAATCAGCAAGTACAGTAGAACAGTTATCACAAGACCATAATGTGTCAATAGAAGGAGATGGTAAAAATTCATCTGATTTCTTTGAGTTGAAATCTGGTTTTGTAATTGCTGATGTAGAACATACAGGGAAAAGTAATGCAATCCTTCATTTGAAAGATGAACAGGGAAATGATGCGGGAACACTTTCTAACTTTATTGGAAATGGTAAACAAAAAAAATTAGTTGTTATAAAAGAGAGTGGAAAGTATTTCATTGATGCACTAGCAGACGGACACTGGAGTGCTAATATGTCTCAATCTATTCCGATGGATAAAGTAGTGACGACTCCAGGGGTAGTAAGTGGGCATGGTAGTGATGTTATATTTGTAAAATTAGAAAAAGGTTTAAAAGAATTTCATGGGGTACATAATAATGGGAAAAGTAATTTTATCGTTCATCTAAATGATAACACTTTATTTAACGAAATCGGAAACGCTGATACTACAAAAAAAATGCCTGTAAAAGAAAACGGTATACATATATTTACTATTCAAGCTGATGGTGATTGGACAATTGAAGTGAAATAATTTGAAAAGCTCTCCTTATGTTTTTGATAAGGAGAGCTTTTTGAAAAATAAGTCTTATTAAATAATTTCTTGTTGTTTATAGAAATCTTTATCATTTGTTTGGAATTTATGCCATAAATCATTCATTTTTCGTCTACCGATATCTACCATCGGATTAAACTGAATTGCAGCTTTTTGACGAACAGAGTGAACGTTTTGCATGGCGTGATATAATTGTTGGTCGACTATATCATGTTTTTCACCTGCATATTTAGCAATTGATAGACCTGCAACAGTTCCTTGCGCCATCGCAATTTTTCCGCTTTCAATGCCTGTAATATTGCCAGCTACAAATAAACCAGGAAGAGGGGTTTCCATTGTTTCGGAATGGAGAGGAACGTGTCCGCCTAATTCTGAAATGTAATGGAAGGGACAACCAGCTACAGCTGCAAGTTCGGCAAGTGGGTATAATCCCCCAGCAATACAAACAAAATCTGCTTCATATATTTTCTCGGATCCATTAATAACATTTCCTTTAGAGTCAATATTAGCAATACGTACACCTTCAACTTGATCTGTTCCGATAATTTCAAGAGCTGCTTTCCGAAGGTGAAGTGGCGTTCCGTTTATTTTCATTCCGCTGTTTGGATAGAATGTTAATCCAGCTTTTCGAATCCAATCATATTTCATAAAGTGGCTACCTATTCGTAAAATAGCAGAAGGAGCGAGATGTGCTGCATTTAAAAGAGAGTTTAAAACTTCTTCAGGTTCACCAGCTTTTTGACTTAACTCGCTTTTTTCAGGGAGTACAATATGATCTACTTTAATTCCCGCTAATTGCAATTCACTTAAAATGGCGAAAGACAAAATGTTAGCACCAATAATGATTCCTTTTTTTCCAACTTGCACGCGATGAACATTTGTCATAACTTGAGCTGCTCCAATTGACATCACTCCTGGAAGTGTCCAGCCTGGAAGGGGAATAGAATATTCCGCAGCACCAGTAGCAAGTAGTACAAACGGTGCTTCTAACGTACCGATATTAGTATGTACAAACCAATTGTTTTCATCTTTATCTAAATTATAGACCGAAACACCGCACCTAATATGTACTGAAAGTGATTCTGCTTCTTCATGAAGTCGCTTCGATTCTTCTATTCCGTTCCACCATTCTCCAGTAGGCTCTTGATGCAACTGTCCTAACAATCTCCCACCCGGCTTCATAAATTCATCAATAACGAGCACTTTTAGTCCGAAACGAGCACAAGAGATAGAAGCAGATAATCCCGCTGGTCCTGCACCAATGATAATTACATCACTCATCGTTTTTTCACCATCTCTCTCACGATATTCGGATGCTGTTTCCCGCTTTCAACAACCATGTTTTCTTCTACAACAGTTAAGCATGCGCGTACATTTGTTTGATTATTTACTGTCACGCGGCATTCAGAACAGTGCCCAATATTACAATAAATACCTCGCGGTGTCCCGCTATCTTCATGAACTCTTAATGTCCGTATTTCATTTGCTAACAGGGCAGCAGCTATCGTTTCATGTTCATATGCTTCGTATTGATGACCGTTAAATTGAAAAGTAATACGCTCACTACTTTGTAAAGTACCTAAAATAGGGTGATGTGTAATTCTACTCATTTACTTTCACCTACCGATCCAAAAGTAACTGCACGTATTGGTGGTTGATATTTTAACGGTAGTTCATTAAGAGTTACGTCAGGATTCGCATTTTCAATCATTCGATCTATCATTATTCTGCATGTACGACCACCGCAAAATCCCATGCCAGCACGTGTTCTTAGTTTTAATTCTCTTGCCGAGCAGTTATATTCAGCAATTGTCGATTGAAGTTGTCCGTATGTAACCTCTTCACAACGACAAACGATTAAGTTGTTTTTATTGGTCATGTGTATTCCTCCTCTAGTTCGGTTTGCACAAATTATATATGCAAAAATCATGCCAATATAGAGGAAGGAGAGAGCTACCTGTAAACGCCTAATCGGTGCATACTGCTTCTTTATTGAAGTCCAAGTTTTTTTAAACGGTTATATAAAGTAGCCCTTGTTACGCCAAGTTGTTTTGCACATTCTAATTTATTCCCATTTAAAATTCGTAAAGCCCTTTCAATAACTTTTTTCTCATGCTCATCCATCTCTTCTTGTAAAGAAAGGATTGTATTATTGTTGCTGAGTAATAGGGAATGAGCTGTATGATTGTCTAAATTTTCGGTTGTATGAAATGGTAAATATTCTTGTTTTATAATTCCGTCTGTCGCAAATACCACAAGTCGTTCAACAACGTTTCGAAGTTCGCGAATATTACCTGGCCAATTGTAATGAAGCAGTTCATGCATAATGCTTGAAGGTAAGTCACGAATTGGTCTGTTATAGTTGATTGAAAAATCGTTTAAGAATGAGTATGTGAGTTCGATAATATCCTCTCGTCTTTCACGCAGCGGTGGAATATGCAGGCTAACTACATTTAAACGATAATATAAATCTTCTCGGAAAGTTCCTTTTCTCATTTCTTCTTGTAAATCCCGATTTGTAGCAGCGATAATGCGGAAATCAATATTAATTTCTTTTTCTCCGCCAACTCGGTAATACTTTCGTTCTTGTAGTACACGTAACAGTTTTACTTGCATATCGAGCGGCATTTCGCCAATCTCATCGAGGAATAAAGTACCGCCTTGTGCGAGTTCAATTTTACCTTTTTTCCCTTTACTATTAGCTCCAGAAAACGCCCCACGCTCGTAACCGAATAATTCACTTTCAAATAACGCTTCTGGAATTGCCCCGCAGTTAATCGAAATAAAAGGCGCCTTCGCTGCTTCACTTGCTTCATGAATTGCTTTCGCAAATACTTCTTTTCCAACTCCGCTTTCCCCAAGTATTAAAACAGTTGATTTCACCGAACAAACTTTTCTAGCTAATTGTATCGTTCTTTGTATAACAGGACTTTTTCCATTCATCGCAAGGAAAGGATCAGATTCATCTTTATACTTTGCCACTTCTTGTTCTAAACGGTGCATTTCATGTGACATATTAAATAGTTTTTCATTTAAAGCGACTTGATTTGTAACATCTGTTTCTGAAACGACTGCTCCTATAATTTCATCATTACAATAAACTGGATTTGAATTAATTAATACGAATAAATCGGGACGAGGCTGATGGAACTGAGCGACTATGCTTTTTCCATCATGTAAAGATTGTAAAATTTCCAAGTCTTTATAATCAAAAAAACGAGTAATCGGTTGCCCAATAATTTCATTATGGTTGACTGAAAATATTTTTTCAGCACCATCTGTCCAAGTTCGAACGCATTCTTTACTATCAATGACTGTAACAGAAGAGTCAGTTGTTAGTATTACGGTGTCATAAAATGCCTGTAGTTCATTGTAGGACTTATAAAGAAATGGAATCATTTGCTGAGAAGTTATACAGCATATCGGCTCATCGTTTTCGTTAAGGATGATAACAGCTAATTCATAAGAAAAAGCGTCAATTAGTGCAGTGAATGAGTCATCTACATAAATAATGGCGCAATTATATTCTTCTGTAGTAGAAGGGAGATAATAAAACCTTTCGTTTACTTGCTTAATGTGATTAAGGCTACATGTATGATCGATTAAAATACTTTCCAAAAACTCTTGTATAGTCGGAAATGAAAATGCCATAATATCCTCCTGTTATGTATAAAAATTTTGACAGTGATAAAAAAATAATACACCTATTTACTATAAATTTGAATTATTTTTACAAATAAAAATATTGTTTATGGAAATTGTATATGTGCAGAATTGGCACGTCAATTGCATAAAAGAAAGTGAGAGGTTTAGGGAAAGGAGGAGTATATTGTGAGGCACTGCGACGTTTTAATTATAGGTGGTGGAATAATAGGGTGTTCTATCGCTTATTACACTTCAAAATACGGAAGAGACGTAACAATCATTGAAAAAGGAGAATTTGTCAGCGGGACGTCTTCACGGTGTGATGGGAATATTTTGGCCATTGATAAAGACCCAGGGTTTGATAGTCAAATGTCTTTAGTAAGTCAAAAATTAGTAACTGATTTAAGTGAAGAATTAGAGCATTCATTTGAATATAGGGCACCAGGAAGTATTCTCGTATGTGAGTCAGACGAAGAGATGGAGGCTGCACAGCAATGGGTAAATCGGCAAAAAAAAGCTGGATTACCGTTTCGAATGCTTGATAGGCAAGATATAAGAGAAGAGTCGCCTTTTTTTGCTGATGATTTATTAGGCGGTTTAGAATGTGCGACGGATTCAACTGTGAATCCATATCTCCTTGCTTTCTCGCTTCTGTCAGAGGCACAAAAGTTTGGCGCAAAAGCCTTTAAGCAGACCGAAGTAAAGAGTATGAAAATAGAGACGAATGGTTCATTTGTTGTAGAAACTACGAATGGTACTTTTACAGCAAAACAAGTTGTAAATGCAGCCGGTGTGTGGGCTCCTAAGATTGGTCAGATGTTGGATATAAATATACCAATTGAACCGAGAAAAGGGCATATTATAGTAGCATCAAGGCAACAACATGTAGGGTGCCGTAAAGTAATGGAATTCGGTTATTTAATTTCTAAATTTGGCGGAAAAAGAAAAGTAGATGTTTTAACTGAAAAATACGGGGTTGCGCTCGTATTTGAGCCTACTGAAAGTCAAAATTTCTTAATTGGAAGTAGTCGTGAATTTGTAGGGTTTCATACGAGAATAAACAATGAAGTCATTAAATGTATCGCAAATAGAGCGATTCGCTTTTATCCGAAAATGGCAGATATGATGGTAATTCGTTCTTACGCTGGTTTACGTCCGTGGACAGAAGATCATTTGCCGATTATTTCACGAGTGGAACATATTCCGAATTATTTCATTGCCGCTGGACATGAAGGGGATGGGATTAGTCTTGCAGCAGTTACTGGGAAAGTAATTGAAGAGTTATTAAATGAAAAAGAGACAATTATTCCTATTGAACCACTTCGTTTGAGTCGTTTTACAGAAAGGGTGTTAAACGGATGAGGTCACAAAGAGTCTTTACGACTATTGATACACATACGGGCGGGAATCCAACGAGGACATTAATTAGCGGACTTCCAAAGTTGATTGGAGAGACGATGGCAGAGAAGATGTTACATATGAAAAAGGAATATGATTGGATTCGAAAATTGTTAATGAATGAACCGCGTGGTCATGATGTAATGTCAGGGGCATTATTAACAGACCCATGTCATCCTGAGGCTGATATAGGTGTTATATACATAGAGACAGGTGGATACTTACCGATGTGCGGTCACGATACAATCGGTGTATGTACAGCGTTAGTTGAATCAGGTTTAATTCCAGTAGTTGAACCGATTACTTCTTTAAAACTAGATACCCCGGCTGGCTTAGTGGAAGTAGATATTGCTGTTCAAGATGGAAAAGCAAAAGAGGTATCTTTCTGTAACATACCAGCTTTTTTATTGAAAAATATTACTGTACAAGTTAAAGACATTGGAACTGTAGAGGCTGATATTGCGTATGGAGGGAATTTTTATGCCATTATTGATGCGAAGTCAGTAGGCCTAGAATTAGTACCAGAAAATGCATCTACAATCATCGATAAGGCGATTCATATAAGAAACACAATTAATGAGAAGTTTGAAATCATTCATCCAGAGTATTCGTTTATTAGAGGATTAACACATGTTGAATTTTATACAGATGCTACTCATGAATGTGCGCATGTGAAAAATACAGTTGTTGTACCACCAGGCGGAATAGATCGATCCCCATGCGGTACAGGAACATCTGCGAAGCTAGCTGTATTATACGCTCAGAAAGAAATCAAAATTGGTGAAGAGTTCATTCATGAGAGTATCGTTGGTTCTTTATTTAAAGGATATGTCGTGAATACGACACATGTTGAAAATATTGAAGCTGTCATAACGAAAATTACGGGATCAGCTTGGCTTATGGGTATGCATAAATTTTTTTACAATGAAATGGATCCACTCAAAGAAGGATTTTTGCTAATTCCGCCGATGGAACATGAAACGGAGGATATAAAATGAACATTCAAAAAATGTATACAGCAGTAGACGTACATGTAAATGGCGAGGCATTTCGTGTAATGAAAGACGTACCATGCAAATACTACTACAGTTTGGAGCAATTAAATGAACAATTTTCAGGTGAATTAGCAGAAGAGATGAAGCTTTTATTAAATGAACCACGTGGTTTTATTGGTTTGAATGGGTGTATTGTTGTTCCATCTATCCATAATGAAGTGGATGCAGCTGTATTATTTTTTAATTATGAAGGTTCGATTCCGCTTCATTATGGGGGCATTGTTGCGGTAATAACGATGTTACTCGAAAGTGGGTATTTAAAAAAGAGAGAGTCCAATCAATACAAAATTGAAACGTTATCTGGAATATTTTTAGTTCATGCGTATGTAGAGAATGATGAAGTTATATCTGTTTCGTTTGAAAGCAAACTTTGCTATTTGATTGAGGAAAATTTACAGGTTGGTAATGTAAGTTATTCTCTCATACAAGCAGATAAAGTATATGCAGTTGTAGAAAAAGGTGCGTATTCGCCAGAAATTCGTGTTGAAAACATTTCAGAATTGAAAAGATGGGGAGAAGCTACACTGCAGGCTATACAAAAACAGTCGCTAATAAAAAGGCTTATTTTAGTAGATCCTTCGCAAAAAGAAAAGAACCATATAAAGTCGATTACATTTCATGAAGATAACTTTATCGTACGTTCGCCAGGTTTTGTTTCTACTATCGTTTCCTATGTTCATGCATTATTTAAAAATGATTATATGGCGGATAAACCTTTTAAAAATGAAAGTATATTTAATAGTTTTATAACTGTGGAAAAAGTGAAGAAGGAGGAACTAGGATACATTTTCCGTTTTGAAAGTAGAGGATTTATTACAGGGATGCAGACGTTTCTATTAGACCCTACGGATCCGTTTCCGGCAGGATTCTTATTAAAATAAAATGTGATAGGGAGAGATAAATATGCAAAAAATTAAAGGGGCATTTCCAGTATTAATAACACCGATGGATGAATTTCAGGAAATTAATTGGGATGGGGTAAAACAAAATGTAAATTACTTTATCGAACAAAAGGTTGCAGGTATTATCATTAATGGAAGTACAGGAGAGTTTGTAAGTTTATCAAAAGAAGAACGATTTAAAATGGTAGAAACTGTGTTGAAAGAAATTGATGGCCGTATTCCAGTCATTGTTGGAACTGCAGCAGAGACCACAAAAGAAACAATTGAATATACGAAACATGCAGAAGCGCACGGAGCGGATTGTGCATTAATTATAAACTCTTACTATTGTAAACCGAAGGAAGAGGAGATTTATTTTCATTTTAAAGAAATCTCAAACTCTGTAAATATACCAATTATGCTATACAATAACCCATTTACTTCTGGTGTCGATATGAGTACAGAGCTAATGCTCCGTATTGGAAAAGAGTGTGAAAATGTTACACATATTAAAGAATCTAGCGGAGATATTCGAAAAGCGAGAGATTTAGTAAGACAAAGTGAAGGGGCTTTCCAAGTCTTCTGTGGTTCTGAAGATTTAGTTATGGAATCATATTTAGTTGGTGCTTCGGGATGGGTTTCAGTAGCAGGAAATATCGTTCCCGGTCTCGTTACAAAAATGTATGAGCATTTTCAAAATGGTGAATTAGAAAAGGCGTGGGAAATAAACGATGCTATTTTACCACTTTGCGAGTTTCTTGAAGGATCAGGGAAATATGTTCAAATCGTTAAACGTTCCATGGAATTACATGGGCAAGCGGGAGGACCTTCTCGCTATCCAAGACTAGGATTAACTGTTGACGAAGATCAAAAGCTTCAAACGATTTTATCAAATATTGCAGCTCATGCAGCTGTTTAAATAAGGAGGAGAACATAATGTTAAAGACAAATATTGAGCTGAAACCAAAAGTGGAAGCGTTTTTAAATGAAGAAATTAAAATGTTTATTAATGGCGAATTTGTTTCTGCTATTGGCGGAAAGACGTTTGAAACATACAATCCAGCAACAGAAGATGTTCTAGCAGTCGTATGTGAAGCGCAAGAAGAGGATATTGATGCTGCAGTAAAAGCAGCAAGATCTGCATTTAAATCTGGTCCGTGGGCAGAAATGACTACTGCTGAAAGAGCGCATCTTATTTATAAGTTAGCAGATTTAATTGAAGAACATAGAGAAGAATTAGCGCAACTAGAAGCTTTAGATAATGGAAAGCCATATCAAGTAGCACTTGATGATGATATTTCAGCGACTGTAGAAAATTATCGTTATTACGCAGGATGGGCTACAAAAATTATTGGGCAAACAATCCCAATTTCAAAAGATTACTTAAATTACACGAGACATGAACCTGTAGGTGTTGTAGGTCAGATTATTCCGTGGAACTTTCCGCTCGTTATGTCTTCTTGGAAAATGGGAGCTGCACTGGCGACAGGTTGTACGATCGTATTAAAACCAGCAGAGCAAACACCTTTATCCTTACTATATACAGCAAAACTCTTTAAAGAGGCTGGATTTCCAAACGGTGTTGTAAACTTTGTACCAGGCTTTGGTCCTGAAGCAGGAGCAGCAATTGTAAATCATCATGACATTGATAAAGTTGCTTTTACAGGATCTACTGTTACAGGAAAGTATATTATGCGTCAGTCTGCAGAAATGATTAAGCATGTAACGTTAGAGCTTGGCGGCAAATCACCAAATATCATTTTAGAAGATGCGGACTTGGAAGAAGCAATTAATGGTGCATTCCAAGGTATTATGTATAATCACGGTCAAAATTGTAGCGCAGGATCACGTGTATTTGTTCATCGTAAACATTATGAAACTGTAGTAGATGCACTTGTGAAAATGGCGAACAACGTAAAACTTGGAGCAGGTATGGAGAAAGGAACGGAAATGGGTCCACTCGTATCTAAGAAACAACAAGAGCGTGTGTTACATTACATTGAGCAAGGGAAGAAAGAAGGTGCTACAGTGGCGGCTGGTGGCGAACGTGCGCTTGAAAAAGGTTATTTCGTTAAACCAACTGTATTCACAGATGTTACAGACGATATGACAATCGTTAAGGAAGAAATATTTGGACCAGTTGTTGTTGTACTTCCATTTGATTCGACAGAAGAAGTAATTGAACGAGCGAACAACTCATCTTATGGCCTTGCTGCGGGTGTATGGACGCAAAATATCAAAACGGGTCATCAAGTAGCAAATAAATTAAAAGCAGGAACAGTGTGGATTAATGATTATAACTTAGAAAATGCAGCTGCACCATTTGGTGGATACAAACAATCTGGTATTGGCCGCGAATTAGGTTCATATGCGCTTGATAATTATACAGAAGTGAAAAGTGTTTGGGTAAATATAAAGTAATAGGGTGTTTTACTGACAAAAATTGAGGGATGAAATAATGAAAGATGCGGACAACTAGAAAGTTTGATAATAGTTGTCCGTTTTCTTATATACAAAATTGCTTTTCCAAAGAATGATAAGGGGGATTTGGATGGAGAATTTAGTAGAATGGTTAGTAGGGCAAGTGTGGAGTATCGGTTTAGTTGTTTTTGCATTAGGGGCAGGCGTATATTTCACGATTGCAACACGTTTTTTGCAAATTCGTTATTTTAAAGAGATGATTAAACTATTATTTGAAGGAAAGAGTTCAGAGACGGGAATATCATCTTTTCAGGCATTTTGTTTAGCCTTATCAGGAAGAGTTGGAATTGGTAATATCGCAGGGGTAGCGACAGCGATCGCTTTCGGCGGGCCTGGAGCTGTATTTTGGATGTGGGTAATGGCTTTGTTAGGGGCAGCGAGTGCGTTTGTTGAATCAACATTATCTCAAGTATACAAAAGTAAAGTAGGGAATGAATATCGCGGCGGTACTCCATATTTCATTGAGAAAGGTTTAAAAATGAAATGGTTTGCAGTCATTGTAGCGGTAGTTGTAACACTTTCATATGGCATGTTATTACCAGGTATTCAATCTAGTAGTATCGCAGTTGGATTCGAAAACTCTAATGGTATTAACAAATATATAACTGGTATATTTTTAGTCGTGTTACTAGCGGCAATTATTTTTGGTGGTGTAAAGAGAATTGCTGGCGTTTCTCAAATGCTTGTTCCATTTATGGCAATTGGTTATGTAATTGTTACATGTATCATATTAATTGCGAATGTAACGGAGATTCCAAGTATGTTTGCTTTAATTTTCTCTAGCGCATTTGGTGTAAATGAAATGTTTGGTGGAATTGTTGGTGCAGCTATTGCATGGGGTGTAAAACGTGCTGTATTTTCAAACGTTGCTGGTGTCGGAGAAGCGACGTATAGTTCGGCTGCTGCTGAAGTATCGCATCCTGCAAAACAAGGATTAGTTCAAGCGTTTTCCGTATATATCGATACAATTGTCGTATGTACAGCGACAGCTCTTATGATATTAATTACAGGTATGTATAATGTTATACCTGAAGGGAAAAGCGCTATTGTAAAAAACATAGGAAATGTGGAAGCAGGTCCAATTTATACGCAACAAGCAGTTGAAACTGTGATGACAGGATTTGGTCCAATATTTATTTCAATTGCAATTTTCTTTTTTGCATTTACAACGTTACTCGCTTATTACTATATTGCTGAAACGACACTTACTTATTTAGATCGTCAATTGAAGTATGGCTGGTTAAAACCAGTTTTAAAATTTGGATTTTTAATTATGGTTTACATCGGTAGTGTTGAATCAGCGTCGCTTTTATGGAATCTCGGAGATTTAGGAATCGGTAGTATGGCATGGTTAAACTTAATCGCGATTCTATTATTAAGTCAAATCGCATTAAAAGTGTTAAAAGACTATGAAACGCAGAAAAAAGAAGGGAAAGATCCAGTATTTAATCCTAAAAATGTGGGGATTGAAGGATTAACATTTTGGGAAGAAAGAAGTAAAGAGGTTGAAAGAAAAAGTTCTAGAGGAAAAGTTATTGTAGATGATAATTTAAAATTATAACATAAATTAACTGAAAATTCTTAATTTAAAAGAAGGTATATTGCCTCCATTTCATCGCATACTACAATAGGTATGGATAATATGACTGGAGGGAATAAGATGGAACATGAGCAACATAGTTCGATAAATGATATTCTACATCATTATAAAGAAGGTATAGGTAGTTTTACAAATCAAATTCCTGAAATCGCTGAGACATATAATGCGTTCACGCAAGCTTGTTTTCAAGAGGGTGCTTTAACAAAAAGAGAAAAACAACTTATTGCATTAGGAATTAGTTTAGCAACGCAAGATGAGTATTGTACAATTTATCATACAAAAGGTTGTCTTGATCAAGGATGTTCGGATAAAGAGATTCTGGAAGCATGTGGTGTTTCAGCAGCATTTGCTGGCGGAGCTGCGATGAGTCAAGCGGTAACTTTAGTGCAAGAGTGTTTAACAGAACTGAAAAATCAAAAGCATTGAATAAAAAACGTTTTAAACTTTATGTTTAAAACGTTTTTTATGTGAAATTAAATTTGAGTATAAAAATTATCTAGGATGGGTTCAATTTTTATCGTTTTCAATTTGTATTCAATTTAATATTCTATATCTTCATAAATAGATTTTCCTACATCAGGAAGAATTGTGTATATACTCTTACCGATTAAAGCTTCTAATTCTTTCTTAATCGCATAAAACCCTTTCCAATGTAAAGATGTATGAGATGTTGTACCATGACGCAAACCAACGGAAATTAATCTTCTTTCCAGCGTAGTAAAGCCATCTGCGTCAGCAAGAGCGTCACAAAGAGTAATTACTTTATTATATAAGTCGTAGTTACTATGTTCATTCAATATTGCAACTAACCGGCTTTTCATATGGTGAGGAACGAGACTCCACTCCGCTGCGATATCTATATGTTCATTTTTGCATGGGAATGAGTGTGTCACACAAATAACAGCGTTTCCTGTATACCCTAAATCATTCATATACATATAACCATCATAGGAATGAATGACCGATTTGGTAAAACCTTTGTATCTTCCGATATCATGCAAAAGGGCAGCATTATATGCTATGTCAGCATCTAGCTTGTACCCTTTTTTTATAAGTTCTATAATTATGTTTTCAGTTGCTTGAGCAACATGTAGTGAATGTTCAAACCAAGGGCCCGGGTTTTGTTCATATGCCCATTCGAGTAATTCTTTTGCGTACGTTCTATCTAATATATATTTCATATCGTTATCCTTTCAAAAAAAATCATATCTTAATATAAATTCATCTTATTATTTCATTATTCCTTCTTTAAAAATTGTTACAATGAAACAAAAGGGGGAAAAGTAATGCGAAATTTAGTAATTGAAGAAATTAAGAAACTAGAAAATGATATGGAAGAACTTTCGAAACTTTTGAAAATGGTTGTAAATGATGGGGCATCAATTGGTTTTTTGCCTCCACTGGAACAAAAAGACGCAACAAAGTATTGGCAAACAGTATTAGCGCCAGAAGTGATATTGTATGTGGCTAAAATAAACAACGAAGTAGTAGGGAGTATTCAATTACAATTAGTTACAAAGCCTAACGGAATTCATAGAGCCGAGATTTGTAAATTAATGACTCATCCAAACTTTAGACGTAACGGTATTGGACGATCGCTTATGCAAAAAGCAGAGGAACGAGCAAAGCAAGAAAACAGGTCTCTTTTAGTATTAGATACTAGAGAAGGAGATCCTTCCAATAAATTGTACAAATCACTAGACTACCAAGAAGTTGGAACAATACCAGGGTATGCAATTTCTCCGAATGGAAAGTTAGATGCTACGGTTATTTATTATAAAAACATTTAAGATATAATCAAACGGGGAGAGTGCTTAATTATTAGTAAGTGAATAATAAACAACTATTTTTAACACAGTCTATATTTTTCTGGCGGTGTTAAAATAGTTAATTATAATCTAATTAACGCACTAAATGAATTTGAGAAAGTTTTTAGAGGGTTCTTTTAGTAATGATTCTCGTCTTATAATAAGTGTAGAGAAGATGACTAGCCAACTATAGTTATTTTCGCTTTATTATCGGAAGGGGATGAAAGTATGAAAAAGAATAGTTTACAAAAGATGAAGAAAGTTATTTTAAGTGGTGGAGTATTACTTACGGGATTATTAACATTTGGATTTTCAGAAAAGGCTTCAGCTCATGGATATGTAGAATCACCAGCGAGCCGATCTTATTTATGTAAGCAAGGGGTAAATGTAAATTGTGGACCGATTCAATATGAACCACAAAGCGTAGAAGGGATAGGTGGATTTCCGCAACTAGGACCTTCTGATGGACAAATTGCAGGGGCTGGTCATTTTCCCGCTTTAGATGTTCAAACTGTAGATAGGTGGAAGAAAGTTACGTTAAATGGCGGGATGAATACATTCAAGTGGAAACTAACGGCTCCTCATAGTACAAAAGAATGGAAATATTATATTACGAAAAAAGGTTGGAATCCAAATAAACCTTTAACGCGATCAGATTTAGATTTAGTGCCATTCTATGTAAAAAATGACGGTGGAGCTAGACCAGGGACAACAGTAACGCACGAAGCAAATGTACCAACTGACCGTAGTGGGTACCATCTTATTTTAGCTGTTTGGGAAATTGCAGACACTGGAAATGCGTTTTATCAAGTTATAGATGTAAACCTTTTGAATAATGGCTTATCCTCAAATTTCGCTTTTAACAATGTAGTGCAAACTCCTACACTATTTTAATTGAAACATATATTTCGATCATCTAATTCATTTTAGATGATTTTTTTTATGAAAATGATGAAAAATATAGAAGAAAGTGCAATTATTTATAAAAAAATATGTTTTAAATATTGTCATATTTGCTTCTTTAAGATATCCTTTTCATGAAGAGGTGGAAAACATGGAAAAAGTACTAGTTTTCGGGCATAAAAACCCAGATACAGATGCAATTTGTTCTGCAATTGCTTATGCAGAATTGAAAAAAGAATTAGGAATGAATGCTGAGCCTGTACGTTTAGGCGAAATCAGCGGTGAAACTCAATTTGCGTTAGACTATTTTAAAGTAGAAGGACCGCGTTTTGTTGAGACAGTAGCAAGCGAAGTGGACAACGTTATTTTAGTTGACCATAACGAGCGTCAACAAAGTGCTAACGATATCGAATCAGTTCGTGTGTTAGAAGTTATTGACCATCACCGTATTGCTAACTTTGAAACAAGCGATCCTATATACTATCGTTGTGAGCCAGTTGGATGTACAGCTACAATCTTAAACAAAATGTACAAAGAAAATGGCGTTACAATTCGTAAAGAAGTTGCAGGTTTAATGTTATCTGCAATTATTTCAGATTCTTTACTATTCAAATCTCCAACTTGCACAGAACAAGACGTAGCAGCTGCTCGTGAATTAGCGGAAATCGCTGGTGTAGATGCTGATAGCTACGGCTTAGAAATGTTAAAAGCTGGTGCTGACTTAAGTGGAAAAACAATGGAACAATTAATCTCTCTTGACGCTAAAGAATTCCAAATGGGTAATGCGAAAGTTGAAATCGCACAAGTAAACGCTGTTGATACAAACGACGTTCTTGTACACCAAGCGGAACTTGAAAAAGTAATCTCTGCAGTAGTAGAAGAGAAAGGTTTAGACCTATTCTTATTCGTTGTAACTGATATCTTAACTAACGATTCTGTCGGTCTTGCGATCGGTAAAGCAGCAAACGTTGTTGAGAAAGCATACAACGTATCACTAGAAAACAACACAGCTACTTTAAAAGGTGTTGTATCTCGTAAAAAACAAATCGTACCAGTATTAACAGAAGCATTCCAAGCTTAATTTTATTGAGTACACAAAAACAGCAAGGACAAGTAGTCAGATTGGCTACTTGTCCTTTTTTATCTCTAAAAAACAGAAAATTAAAAACGGGAGGATTGTGTATGTTGAATGATTTGGAGAGTAAATTACAGTCACTTTTAGAGCGAAATATTACGTCGGTTTCAGAATTAGAGAGCTGGCTTTCGGAGGAGCTGCGTTTAAACGCAGAAATAGAAGAAGAGTTAACGATCAATTTAATCGCTATGTATAGAGATACAAAAGATAGTAATATACGTGATATACATATGTATAACCAAAATGAAATTCAGCCACTTTTAAAAAGATACAATGCAAAATTTGACCAGAAATTTAGAAATTGTCCGTTTTCTGATTTATTAGATGAGCAGAAATATGGATTTATGAAAAAAGCAAGATTGGCAAAAAGTAAAATGTTTAATGAAAAAAACATTGCACTTTCTATTAAAGAGCAAGAACTTATTACGAAGTATAGAGAAGTAATGTCTAACATAACAATTAATTGGGAGGGGGAGCAAAAGACGTATGCATACGTTAAAGCAAAGCTAGATAACCCCAATAGAGTTATTCGTGAAAAAGCTTGGTACGCTTTATGTAAAGCAAGAAGTGCAGTGAAAATGGAAATAGATTGTATTATGAATGAGCTCGTACAATTACGGAATGAGCTCGCTTTAAATGCAGGGTTTCATAATTATAGTGAATATGCTTTTAAACAAAAAAATAGAGATTACAGTATTGAAGATTGCTATAAGCTCCATGAATCTATAGAAAAGTATGTTGTACCAATTTGGAAACAGTTAGGAAGTCTTTTTAAAAAGAATCTTGATGTAAAAACGTATCGTCCTTGGGATCTTGCTCCTTGTAATTTGCAAAAATCTTCATTTGAAAATTACATTGATTTATTGGATGGGGTTGAAGAAATGTTTCGGAAGACAGATTCATGTTTTCATGAGGAATTTACTCATTTAAGGGAAGCGGGATTAATTGACGTACAAGAACGGAAAAATAAAGCATCAGGAGCTGCTTGCTTTACCTTACCTCATAGTAAAGACGTTTTTATTTATTCTAATTTTAGTCCTTCATTTTATGCAATTCATGCATTAATACATGAATTGGGGCATGCATTTCATTTTTATAAACAATTTAACAATGATAGTAGCATGCAGGAAAGATATCTGCGCGAAGAAGTGGCTGAGCTTTATTCACTCAGTCTTGAGTTATTAGTGATGGATAAGTTAAATGTTTTTTATAAGCAAGAGGATGAATATAAAGAAGTGCAGCGCGTACAATTATATCGTGCTCTGTCTTTATTAATGTCGTCAATTGCAGGAGATATATTCCAGCATTGGCTTTATGCAAATCCAAACCATACACCAGAAGAGCGTGATAAGAAATATGCCGAACTATGCAAAAGGTATCAATATTCATCAGTCGACATTGCAGGATTAGAAGGTGAAATCGGTGCAAGCTGGATAGAGTCATTTCACTATGTTCAGTTTCCTTTTTATAAAATTGAATACGCAATTGCACAAATAGGAGCGATGCAACTGTTTCAAATATATCGAGAGGACCCAGAAAAAGCGATTGCTTTCTTTAAAGAGGGAGCGAGTGCAGATTGGAACCTACCTATACAAGAAATATATGAAAAAACCGGTGTCACGTTTGACTTTTCAGAAGAAAGGATTGAAAGTGCTGTAATGGTTATTTTGGATCTGATTAGCGGATTAAAATAAGGATAGCATTCGCTATCCTTATAACTGTTTATTTGTAGATTTTTTCTTGTTTATATAAAATGTAATAATAGCAGTAATGAGGAAAATAGGTATAGCATACACTTGCCCAACAAACAACTTCCAGCCAACATGATTATAGCCTTGAGATGCTGGATCAAGCATAGCGATTATGCAAACAATAATATAGAGTACTAGTGCAGGGGTTATATTTTTCATTTGTTCACCTCCTTTTCAGAAAATCATCACATGTATATTTATATAATACATTATAGCTTGAGATAACAAATATGTTTTTCTAATATTTATGTAAATAAAAGGGTTGTTTTTAAGTGGAATAGAATAGGTGTATGTAGAATGATATAGGGGTGTTACATATAATGAACAATATATTAAATCGAATAAAGAAAGATGTAAGTATAGAATTATTGAATACGCTATGGCCTGGTTTTAAGAGGGCTGCATTTGCACTATACGATGATGAGCATGTGTATGTATTTCATCATCCTCTATTTTTGAAAGATAATGATGAGTATAGTGTTTTAAAGTGGGATGAACAATTTAAAGGTGATACTTGTATTCTATTCAAAGATTATCCAACTGCCATCGTGAATATGAATAGATATAAAGATTATGCAAGTTTACTTGCGATTATGGTGCATGAACTTTTTCATTGTCATCAATATTTGAATAAAGAAAGTAGATTTCCAAATGAATCTATAGGATTTCAATATCCTATAATAGAAGAAAACACAGAATTACGAAATAAAGAACGAATTTGTTTATATGATGCTGTTCATTGTAAATCTCAAGAAGAGAAAATTAATTATATTAAGCAATTTATTAAACTAAGAGAGCAAAGAGCTAGTGTTATGGGAGAAGATTTTATAACATATGAGCATATGATTGAAAGTATAGAGGGGCCTGCTTGGTATATTGAAATGAATGCTTACAATGCAGTATGTAAAAATGATGAAAGCGACACATTACGAAAATATAGCGGACTCATTTTAGATGCATATGAAGCTAATTGTAACATTAGAAAGAGCTGCTATAGCTCAGGAATGCTTTTATGTTTATTATTAGATGAAGTCCTACCTGAATGGAAAAAGAGCTTCTTTAATAGTGATAAATCGTTATATGCTTTTTTAAAACAAAATATAAATGTGGATTTGAGTTTAAATAATGAAATTACAATAAGTAAAGAAACGAAGCAAATCCTTCATTTTGTTCAAGACGAAAGAGATAAGGATTTCAACCACTTTTATGAGGAGAAAGGGTATCATTTGTATATTATAGGAAATATAAAATTAAATTCGTTTAATCCAATGAATGTAAAGTTAAACGGAAATAAAGCATTACATAAAACATTTTTAAGTGTAGGTATACATAATAAAACGTATATGATAAATCAGCCTGTTTTAGCATCTTTTGAAGAGGATTTTAAAAATATGACAAAAGTTCATATCATAATAAACAAAAAACCGAAAGAAACAGATAATGGATGGAACGTATTAGGGGTTGGAGATATAGAAGCTGAGTATGAAGAAGTAGAGGGTTCTATATTTTTATATTTAAAAAGTTAGAAATGAGGTAAGAAAAAACGATGAAAAGGTTATGCATAATTCCATGCGGAAAGAAGAAAATTTGGGATAAGTATCCTGATTACGGACCGATGGAGGCAAAGGATGTATATATTAGCCCATTCGGAAAAGCATGTCAGGTGTATGCAACGATGTTTTTCGAGAATTGGGTTATATTATCGGCGAAGCATGGATTTTTAAAGCCAAATGATATTGTACTAGAAAACTATGATCTTGCGTTTGATTCAAAGAGTGATGAGATTATTAGTATGGAACAATTAAAACAACAAATGATTGAAAAAGGTTTGCTTCATTTTGATGAAATTGTTTTACTCGCAGGTAAGAAGCATAAGAAGGTAGTAACACAATTATATCCAGAAGAAATCATTACGTACCCGTTAGCAGGATGTAAAGGGATTGGATATATGTTGCAGAGGTTGAAAGGGGCTGTAGGGGAAGGTAAGGAATTATAATAGAAAACTAATTCGTGTTTCTATAATATGAAATAAAATCGACTCTTTTTTAGAGTCGATTTTATTATTTAAAACTTAATTTGGTAATTAAATGGTTCAGGTTTTATATCGTAATTTTCACTTGAGCCTTCTAGTATTAGTTGCAATTCACCTTGCTCAATTGGGAGTTTAGGGAATGTTAAAACAGCATCACTAGTTACACCAGGCATCATACCTTGTGGAATTTTAGGGTATTTTGCTTCATAATTATCTTGGTATTCTAATTGTTGACCACCTACAATTAATTTAGAGTTAAAATCATAGAAATTAAATGCTGCAGTTGCATCATTTTTGGCTGTAAAATAAACTCGTGTTTCTTTATCAGCAATTTCAATTTTTTTAACAATCATTTTATAACCATTATGGTCTTGCTCTTGATTTACTTCAATTGTTTTTTTTGCTGGATCAAAAGCTGTTGCATAATCTGTTTTTTCGATACTTGTTGCAACAATAGTGGGGCCTTTTACTTTTCCACCAAATGCATTTTCACCTTCAAAGACGTCTTTTATTGTTCCCTTTACATGAATGTAGTCTTCGCGTTTTACATCTAATTTAGGGTCTTTAAAAGCAATAATAGTGTTTTTGCTGTGCTCTTTATCAGCCCAAGCTTGAAGATATGTACCATCTTTATCACGTTCAGGCTCGACAAAGATTTGCGCATAGAAATCAACCTTTTTTCCTTTATACTCTTTAGGATTAGAGTGCATCTTTTCAAATTCTTCTTTTGATAATACCTGTGTCGATTCACTTGTCTCCTTAGTAGTTTTCTTTGATGTTGAATCTTTAGAGTCTGTATCTTTAGAGCATGCTCCCCCTAAAATAATAGCTCCACAAAGAACAGATAATAGAATTTTTTTCAAAATTTATCCTCCTACACATATAAAATATATTTTCGGTTTATAGTATAACAGATTACAAGTAATTATTTTACAAAAACTTTAAAAAAGAGTTATTTTTAGTAAGATTTACTATACTAAAGAGTCAAAACTAGACTAGCAAACAAGCATTTTATACTTTTAAACATAGAATATGTTGAATTCTAATTAGGAGGATGCATATTCATGGGGAATCATTGTAATTGCAGACGTTCATTTTGGGACGATTTAATGTTTGGAAGATGTAGATGTAGGGAGTGTCACGAATGTCGTTGCAAAGAGAAACCGAAGTGCGATTGTGAAGAGTGTTGCTGCAAGGAGAAGCCGAAATGTGATTGTGAAAAATGTCATTGTAAAGAGAAACCGAAATGCCATTGTAAACATGAAGGGTATTAATAATAAAAAGAGTACGTTAAGTACTCTTTAATTGTATAAGGTTATATTCCATCTTCAACAGATTTTTTTACAATTTTCCATTTATCCTGTTTTTTAATCTTTATAGCTACATGAGTTCCAGTAGACTCCTTATAAAAAATATATCCATTGTTTGCGTTCACATATGTCAATGGTTCACCTATGCAATCTCGTGAACAAGATGTATTGATAATCTCAATTAAGGATAGTTCGCTCGGATCTGTCCTACTTGCATCTATAATCGTATCAAGGTCTGTTTTACGATAACCTTGTAAGTTTACTTGGAAATTTTGTTCGATTTCTCCTGTAATACTAGTATTTATTACTTCAACTGAATTTTTCTTTTCTTGAAGAAATCCTTTTTCATAAAGTAATTTTGTATAGCCAATCCATGCTATTAACACTAGCATGAAAAACATACCCGTCAGTTTAAGTATTCGAAGTCGTTTGCTTATAATTGTTTCTGAGTATTTCATTCAGTCTAATCCTCCAATGTTTTTAATTTAAAATATGCTTGGATACATACTTTTAGAAGAGGATGAAAGTTAATGAGTTTTCAATAAAAAAGAAAACATCTAGAGTTAGATGCTTTCTTTTTTTTGTATTTTTCGCTATCTGTTCGTTACTTGTTTCATAAGTGGTCTTATTTCTTTAACTGGTGGTTTCTTATCATAGGCATCAACGTAAGAAAAGTAGTAGTTTAAGTTTCTTAGAAGACCTTTTCCTATTTTTGCACTTAAGAAAGGAAATACTTGTCCGGTATAATCATCGAGAGATTTACAGTAATATTTTTCATCTAAATATATACTGTATTTACATGTTAGTTCTACTAAAGGATTCCCTTCATCATCAAATACTTCTTTAGAATCAATAATATCTATTAGTGCAAATTTTTCATTTAAGTAAACTTTCTTTTTTTTCTCGTGTTTATTTGTAAGTATAAAAACGAGACCAATCGCGTTAATCAAACTATTTCCTCCTATAAAAAACGGATATTAATAAAATATATCGATATAAGCTAAATGTAAAGAGGAGAGGTGAAATATCATGGAGAGAAAACTAAATAAGCCGATTTATGTTTGGAAATCGACTTATTTTTATTAAGTATTACTTAGTAGTAATACCTACTCTGATTAAAGTTTTACTTTATTGAAATACTTGCGGGAATTGTTTTACGATTGCGTTTGTTATCATGTCGGCCATTTCTAATGCTTCTTTTTCAATTTTATCGTAAAGTTTTACTCCTGCTTCATAATCTTTATTTAGGAATGCCAGTGCTTCTGCCTTAGTTAGTGCTAAATGTTCATAAAACATTTTTCTAAATTCTTCTTTATCTATATATGGGTTGATACTGTTAAGAAATTGAGTAATTTCATCACCATTAGCGTACCATTTTTTTTCTATAGCGGCCGCTGCATTTTGATCACCAGCTTTTGCGGCTTTAACAAGATCCGCTGCAATTACTAAGTGATCTTTAATTAATGCACTATATTTTTTCACTGCATCCTCACCGTAAAATGGTTCAAGTGATAGACCCATATGTGTTGCGTTTTGTAGAAGCCGTCCAACAGTAACGTTAACATCTGGTAAATTAAATACAATACTTATAATAGCCAATCTCGTCCAAGCGACGTGTTGTTCCCATAAAGAACGCATATACCCTTTTAAAAAATTCTCGTTTTTACTAATTCGGTAGTTACGTACGGATAAATCATAGTTTACATAAGGATTATGGTAGGGGGAGTAATACGATTGCCAATAAGAATACATAAATAGTAACACTCCTTTGAACATGTATAACTCAAAGTATGATAAATATTTATTTTTAGTTACGTGTCCTAGATTATTTTTAGGGAATTTGAAATGGAGAAATTCAACGAATGATGTTGTGGTATATATGAATAAAATGAATATAAAGTAAAAGAGAGTCTGCAAGGGAAGTTGCAGACCCTCAAAAGGGTATTGCCGAGATGTCGGACTCGACTACGTAATGTTATCATAAAATTCTTTTGAAAAAACCTGGTAAATGTGTCCAAATGAAATTGGTACCGTCATAAAGTCAAAGGGACCTGCTTCCCGCGGCAGGCCCCATTAACTAGATAATGTCGATGAGCAAAAACTCATCTGGAGTACTTTTATAGTAACAAGTAAAATGTGTTTTGTGTATTGAGAAAGAAGAATTGCATAATTATATGTGAACAATTTAAATCCCAACGATTTATGATTATCATTAATTGTTGGGATTTAAATATAGTTATAAAATGGAGAAAAGACTTGGAAGTGGGATTGAAGTGCACAGAAGTATGTAATCATGAAAAAGACCTGCTAATATAAGCAGGTCAACTTAAGGGGTTTATCCAACAGATTATTATATATGGTAACAACTGAATTGTAGTAAGCCTATACGTTTAATATTGAGAAAACTTCTGTGAATGATACATTTTTTGCGCATATATTAACTTCTAAAAAGTTGAGAAAGAAAATGTAAAAGCTTTTTATAAGAGAATAATGGCTGGTACTTATAGTATGATTCATATTTCCACGCATCATTATTAGAGAATTGGAGTTGTGTTGTTTTCTTTTTTGTTGTGATGGAACTCATATTACGATGTTTCATATAGAAACCTCCTGAATTTATATGTATACGATTAGTAGTATTCAAGAAAGGGAAATAAAATGAATATTTAAATTGAAACTCTTTCTTCATGTGTACTGGATTTACGTTATAAATGTTGTAAAACATATAAAACACGGATGCTAATTCATATTAAATATAGAATAATGAAAAAACAATAAGCATTTATTCATCCCTTTCAAGTCGTATAAGTGATTGATATAATAGAAGTAGATGAAAGATAAAGAAAAGCAGGTGACTCTTTTTTGTTTACTAAAGCACAAGAACTTTTAGCGTCCTACTTTGGTTATTCTTCGTTTCGAAGAGGACAAGATGAAACAATTAAAAATGTACTAGATGGGAAAGATACAGTTTGTATTATGCCAACGGGTGGCGGTAAGTCGATTTGTTATCAAATTCCGGCATTAGTATTTGAAGGAACGACGTTGGTTATATCCCCTTTAATATCACTTATGAAGGATCAAGTAGATACATTGGTACAGAATGGCATTTCAGCTACATATATTAATAGTTCTATTTCTATTGCTGAAGCAAATCAGCGAATTCAATTAGCGAAACAAGGACATTACAAGTTACTTTATGTGGCGCCTGAGCGTCTTGATTCGATGGAGTTTGTTGACCAACTTATCGATATGAAAATCCCTATGATTGCGATTGATGAAGCACACTGTATTTCACAGTGGGGACATGATTTCCGTCCAAGTTATTTACATATACATCGCATTTTAGATTATCTTCCAGAAAAACCGCTCGTATTAGCATTAACAGCAACAGCAACACCGCAAGTACGTGAAGATATTTGTAACACACTTGAAATTAATCAAGAAAATACAATTATGACAACGTTTGAGCGAGAGAACTTATCGTTTTCTGTCATTAAAGGACAAGATCGAAATGCATATTTGGCGGATTATATTCGTCAAAATCAAAAAGAATCTGGGATTATATATGCAGCTACTAGAAAAGTAGTCGATCAGTTATATGAAGATTTAATGAAGGCAGGAGTTTCTGTATCAAAATATCATGCTGGTATGAGTGATAGTGATCGAAATGAGCAACAAGAACTCTTTTTACGAGATGAAGTAAGTGTAATGGTAGCAACATCTGCATTCGGGATGGGTATTGATAAATCGAATATTCGTTACGTAATTCATTATCAGCTTCCAAAAAATATGGAAAGTTACTATCAAGAAGCGGGACGTGCTGGTCGTGATGGATTAGATAGTACATGTATATTGTTATATTCTTCTCAAGATGTACAAGTACAGCGGTTTTTAATTGATCAATCAACTGGAGAATCACGTTTTTCAAATGAACTTGAAAAATTGCAAAATATGACCGATTACTGTCATACTGAACAATGTTTACAATCATTCATTTTGCAATACTTTGGAGAAGAACCGAAAGAAGATTGTGGACGCTGTGGTAATTGTACAGACAATCGCGAGAGCATCGATGTGACAAGGGAATCACAAATGGTTTTATCATGCATGATTAGAACGAACCAACGCTTTGGAAAGCAAATGATAGCGCAAGTATTAACGGGGTCGAAAAATAAGAAAGTTATTGAATTTAATTTTCATACTTTACCAACGTATGGGCTTTTATCGAACCGTAGTGTAAAAGAGGTCAGTGAGTTTATTGAGTTTTTAATTTCAGATGAGTTAATTGCAGTTGAACATGGCACTTATCCGACGTTAAAAGTAACAGAAAAAGGGAAAGAAGTATTACTTGGTAAAGAGAATGTTTTACGAAAAGAACGAGTAGAGACAAGACAAATTGTTCAAGACCATCCTTTATTTGAAGTGCTTCGTGAAGTACGTAAAGAAATTGCACAAGGAGAAGGTGTACCTCCGTTCGTTATTTTCTCTGACCAAACATTGAAAGATATGTGCGTGAAAATGCCGCAAAGTGATTCCGAATTGTTGACGGTAAAAGGTATCGGAGAACACAAACTTGTGAAATATGGCTCGCACTTCTTACAAGCAGTTCAGCATTTTATTGAAGAAAATCCAAATTATGCTGAAACGATTAAGACAGAAGTAGTTTCAGAGCGTAAAAAGTCAGGAAAAGCGTCCGCAAATTCTCATTTAGAAACGTATGAAATGTATAAACAAGGTATTGATTTGAATGAGATTGCAAAAGAACGCAACTTATCAAGACAAACAATCGAAAACCATTTAATTCGCTGCTACGAGGATGGAATGGAAGTAGAGTGGCAAAGTTTTGTTCCATCAGAGTATGAATCTCTTATTGAAACTGCCGTTCAAAATGCAGAGGGTGGTCTGAAATCTATTAAAGAACAGCTTCCGAATGAAGTGAGTTACTTTATGATTCGTGCTTATTTACAAATAAGAAAGTAGAGACATATAAAGGGGATAAGAATTTATGTATCATGTTTTCGTTTATGGCACGTTAAGAAGAGGACAAACGAATGCTCATTATATGCTAGGTGCAACATGCATTGCAGACAGAGCTTGGACATATGGAAAATTATTTGATACGAACGAAGGATATCCGGCCATGACTTATTCGATTGAAGAAAAGGTGTATGGAGAAGTTTATGTAGTAAATGATGAGATATTGTGTAAGTTAGATGAACTAGAAGAATATACAGGTAATGCGGAGACTGATTTATATGATCGAATCACGCAAACAGTATATGTTGCTGATAGGGAAATTGAGGCATATGTGTATATCGCTCAAGATAAAAAGATGATATTGAAAGTTATTGATTCTGGTGACTGGATGGAGTATCAAAAAGAAAAATAAGAGTAGCTAAAGAGTAGATAGTGGAATAATCCATTATCTATTTTTTATACTTTCACTTTCAAAATTCTTATTATTTTGATAAATTGTAAGTGTAGGGAAATCCAAAGGAGGATTTTTCATGGGGATTAGAAATTTAGTTTCTCACCTGTAACAGAAAAATAATTTGCAGGAGGAGAATAATAATGAACGAATTAAATGTAAAAGAATTTTATAAAAAACAATTTGAACTAATGAGCTATGATATAAATAATGAAAATTGGTTACAGGAAGTTGCTAAAGAAGTGCAAGAACAAGTTGGATATCCAATTCAGACGATGTTAGAACTAGGAGCTGGAAATGGCGGATTTGCAAGGGCGATGTCTAATTTGAATGTAAAAATGACTACTGTTGAGCTTGTACCGGAGTTAGCTATGTTTGCAAAAGAACATTCTACTAATGACATTGAGGTTCATTGCGCCGATTTTTATAAAATTAACTTTAAAGAAAAGTTTGATGTTGTTATTTATTTAGACGGATTTGGTGTAGGAACAGATGAGGAACAATTATTTTTATTAAAGCGTATAAATAACTGGTTGAAAGATGATGGATGTGCACTTATTGATATTTATCAACCGTTATATTGGGAAAAAGCCAATGGACAAGAAATGCCGATAGGTTCTGCAATACGAAAGTATGAATATGATAGTGAAAATGCAAGAATGCTAGACCATTGGTGGGAAATAGATTCTTCAAATGATATCGTGACACAATCTTTACGCTGCTATGCTGTAGATGAGATTAGTAATTTATGTGCCGAGGCTCATTTAAGTATAGTTGGGATTTTCCCAGGAGGAGCGTATGATTTTGAAGCTGGGAAATATGAAGAGCAATCATCTTTAAATGAATGTTTATCATATCGAGTAAAAGTGAAAAAGAGTAGGGATTAAATCCTTACTCTTTTTACTTTTATTGTGTGAATAATTGTCGTTCTCTTTTTATTCTTATAGTTCTTAGTACGATTCCAATTCCGAGAAATAAAACAGTAGCAGCGACCCCGCTAATAGGATTTAACCAAAAATCACTACTGTTTGTAAGAGTAATAATCCCTGTTATTGTGACTAAAACAGTAGGAACAGCATCCTCGATCGCATGCATGATAACGCATGGCCAGACGGATTTTGTAAGTCTATATATTTCAACATACATAATTGACCAACAAACCATAAGGATACAGCCAGATAAAAGCATATTTAATCTTGAGATAGATTCAAAATATTCATTTGGCAAAAAGACTATATAATATGCAGCATGCCAAAGTGCCCAAATTAAACCAGAAATAATATAAATGTACCAATCGTTTAGATTTAGTTCAATCAACTTTGGAGTTAAATAACCACGCCAAGAAAACTCTTCAAAAATATTTTTAATAAAGTTACCAATAGTAGACATGACTATGAGTGACAATAACGTGGATATATCAAAACTAGCAATATGAGCTACTCCAAAAATGAGCGATATGCTTATCGTTATTACTGTAACGAATGGATAAATAAGTAGTGCAGTGAAATACCATATAAAGTTTCCTTTCAAATTTGGCTTGATGCCAAAATCATTCCAATCTCGGCTAATAACTCTAAGTAAAATGCTTACGAGGAAAGGTAATATTAGCCATAACCCCATACCTAAAGTATTTCCTTCAGGTTGATTTGTTAGAAGAGAATCTAGAAATACCCCAATCCATCCACTGGCCAAAACAGTTAATACAAAAATAAGTAAATATAACTTTAGTGATTTCTTTTTCGCGAATTTCATTTGAATAGACTCCTTTACTTTTATTTAGCCTACTATTTGTGGGCAGTAAAACCCCCTTATAAAATTTTCACTTTATGTATCTTTGATTTTTACATTGTTTGTCAATATATAAATTAAATAGGTCACAAATAGAAAGAGGTATCTTTTGTATGCATCACTATACTATATGTGTAGTGATGTGATTTAGATGTTGTATATATCTTTAAAATTAGAAAGATAAAAAGTAAGTTTTTTCGGAAAATTTAATTGGAAACTATTGACTTTACGGTTGAATTTTTAATACAATGGTATTTCGACTGAAAAATTAGAACGGACAGGAGGGAATCGTCGAAATGAGCAACATATTTGAAGATGAGTTACAAAAAATGAAGGATACTTTACATACGATGGATGAGCAATTGGATAAGCTTGAAAAAATCCCAGTTTATTATGGAGAAGATTTTAAAGAGCAAATTCTTGAAAGTATGAGAGAGTCTAATAGACAAAATTTACGTATTGGTGTGCAAGAGCCGTACTTTGGAAGGTTAGATTTTCAGGAAGATGGTAAAGAAGCAGTTATGCCGATTTATATTGGAAAAGTAGGGGTTTCGGATATGGACACGATGAAACCAATTATTATTGATTGGAGAGCACCTGTCGCAAGTATGTTTTATTCATTTACCGGTGGAGAAGAGTTAGCATTTTATCAATCACCAGATGGGTTAGTAGAAGGTGATGTGTATTTAAAACGAAACATTTCCATTCGAAAAAGAGAACTTGAACGTGTTGTTGATACATATGTAAAAGGAAATGAAGATGTATCGCATGCCGATGATTTTCTTCTATATCGATTAGGTGAGAATAAAGATAATAAGCTAAAGGATATTGTTTCAACGATTCAATCGGAACAAAATGATATTATTCGTGCGGAAAGAAACTTGCCATTATTAATTCAAGGGGTTGCAGGGAGCGGAAAGACAACAATCGCTTTACATCGCCTTGCTTTTTTAATTTATGAATATCGTGAACAACTAGAAGCAGAAAGAATGATCGTATTTGCGCCGAATAGTCTGTTTTTAGACTATATTTCGAGTGTACTTCCTGAATTAGGTGTAGGGAATATTAGTCAAACAACGTTTTCGGATTGGGCATTACGTACGTTAGAGGGTTCAGTGAAACTAAAGCAGACAGAAGAAAAATTGAAAGAAGCCTTTTCAATTAATCGCGATGAAAGAAAGATTATGATCGGTAAATTAAAAGGTACGCTAGAATTTAAGGCGTTTATAGAAGAAAGAATGACTCAATTTGAAAATGATTTAGTGCCAACAAAAGATTTTGAGGCATGGGATAAAGCTGCTATTCCAGTGGAAGACGTTAAAAAATGGATGCAAGTGGAATATAAACATTATCCATTAAAGAAGAGAAGAGAACGTTTAGTCGGCCGTATGAAACGTTGGATTGAAATTGAACTTAAAAAGTATGGAGAAACAAACGAGAAAAAGTTACTAAAAAAAGAAGCAACAAAGAGATTGAACACCTATATGAATTTTTGGCCAAAAATGAGCCCACTTTCACTATACAGTTCAATGTTGAAAAGCAAAGAAATACTCGAAGTATTACCTGAAGAACTTGTTCAAGAAACAGAAAAGAGTTGTCGTAAAAAAGAAGTGTATGTAGAAGATTTACCAGCTTTAATATACATACATCATCGTATAACAGGGATTGAAATCGGGCAGAAGTTTCATCACGTTGTTATTGATGAAGCGCAAGATTTTTCGCCTTTCCAAGTTTATGTATTAAAAGAAATTACATTAGGTAATTCTTTCACTATATTAGGTGATTTATCGCAAGCGATTTATGATTACCAAGGAATTGAAGATTGGAATGCTTTTAAGGAAGTATTCCAAGAAACCGGTTATTATGAATTGACAAGAAGTTATCGTTCTACAAAAGAAATTATTGAATTTGCAAATGAAATAATTAAAAATGCAGAAATCCCAGTAGGACTCGCAACACCAGTCTTCCGCAGTGGAGAAGATGTAAAAGTAATTCATGCAGAAAATCAATTTACTGAAATTGTGAAGACGGTAAAACATTTGCAAAATGCAGATGTGAAAACAATTGCGGTAATCGGAAGAACAGAAGATGAATGCCGTGATATATATGTGAAATTAACAAATGCAGGATTAACGGTCAACGTAATTGAAGCAAACCAAAGTAAATATGAAGGTGGTATATCAGTAGTACCTGTCTATTTAGCGAAAGGTTTAGAATTTGATGCGGTGCTTTTAATTGATGTGGATGAAGAACATTACAAAAACACAAAACATGATGCAAAATTACTATATGTCGGATGTACGAGATCACTTCATGACTTATGGATTTTCCATAGTGGAGAAGTGTCACCTTTAATTAAAGGATTAAAATAAAGTAAAACTATAATCAGTGGGGAGTTTTACTGCAAGCTAATGTGGGATAAATATAAAAAGAGGATTTTCTAGTACAGTATGAAGATCCTCTTTTTTATATTAAAATGGTAGACGAATTAATGACTTGAGCTGTTGTTTAAATGATATACGATGCTTTTTTCTAATTCCTTAGTTTGTTCTTTTTCCCATGTACGAACAGCATCTACTGGAGTTTGTGTATGTTTTAACCAATCTAGAATAAGGTGTAGTTGTTCTTGTATTTGACCAATGTTTTGCTCCTTTATGTTCTTATTCTGAATTCTATTAATTAATTGAAGCATATAGGGAAGTTTTTCTATACATTCGCTTAAATCTCCGCAATAACCTGAAGGGAATTCATGTGTACCAAATTCTAAAGTATGGATGTAATTAGAAACTAGGTATATCATAGCTTCTTGTTCGGTATCACCACCTAATTCAATCGCTTTTCGAAGGAATTTTTCTAAATCGTCATCTTTATTGCTAGAGTCCATATAAATTCCTATCCATCTAAAAGGTCTTGAATCAAATGGGTTGTTTTCTGTCCATCTATATAGAATGTCTATTAGAAAACTATTTAGTGCGAAAGTTAAGACCTCATCTTTTTCGTTTAATGCATCTAAAATAGTAAACAGTGAAGTGGCAAACTCTTCTTGATCTTTTGATTCCCATTTCTTTGCATTTGAAATAAATGTCTCTAAATGTTTATAAGCTAATTTTCGAAGTCCCGCTTCGCGATGCTGACAGTAACAAATAAAATCATGCCAATGCTCATTTGTATTCATATGTATAATAATAGTTTGTAATGTAGTGAGAGGTTTATCCATTATAAGTCCCCAATCTATTAAGAACGTGTTGAAAATTTAGTGTTATTATATCATTACATAAATTAAAAAGGGAGAGTTACTATGATTACAAAAGTAATTACGAAAAGTAATTGGGAAATCGCAAAAATAATTGGAAAAATTAATGAAGATTCCCTTATAGAAGAGGGATTTATTCATTGTTCATTAGTAGATCAAGCTTTAAGAGTTGCAGAAAAATATTTCAAGTATGAAGAAGATGTTTTATTACTTACAATTGATCCAGCCCTATTAAAAGCAGAAGTAAAATATGAACTTGCTTCAAACGGTCAAGAATATCCGCATGTTTACGGAGTAATTAATGTTGAGGCGATTGTAGAGGTTGTTCCATTTTCTAAAGAAAAAGGGGAATTTATATTACTTAAATCAGTTCGACTTTAGTAATAGGCGATGGAGTTCGCTATAATCGCTATATATAGCTAATGAATCCTATTGATAAACGAGATTTTTTGTTTATCAGTAGGATTTTTAATTGTATTCGAACAGACTTAAAAAGAGCACATTTGAATTGTGCTCTTAAAGAGAAAAGTGAATTAGGGTTTTTACTTCTAGATAATGTATGAGTGATTCATCATAATGTGACGATGAATCACAAAAGAGCAGTTAGAGTGGGAAGAATTTAAGATGGATTTTATTGGTCACGGGATCCAATCGATTGGTAATGAAGCAGTTCTAACAGGACTCATTATAGACTTTGAAGATGAAACGTAAAAAAATTATTATGTTTATCTGAATATTGAGGGAATACAAAAGTTTTACTTATCTAATTTTTAGAAAACATAGACTATAACGTTAATAAATGGTATAATTTCCTTGTTATTGGAATTAAAATGAAAATATTTGAAGAAAAAGGATTGGGTTGGTTTTAATGGGGGATTCTGATCACAAAGAAACAAAGGCAATATTAAAGTTATGGTTTATTTATATACCACTTGCATTTGGAGAGTTTGTCTTTTCGAATATCATAGGTTATTTAAAAAAATAAAGATTTTGCATTTGAAAAACAATTAACCTAATTTAATTGTTTTTTTATTTTACTTTAATAAACCAAATAAAAATAGAGATTTTGAAAAAGATGAAGTTTATGAAGGAAATAACGTTGATTAGGTGCTGAAAACAGTGTGAAATCAACAGTGCCTAAAGAATAAAACAGGAATCATTCAACCATGGTAATTTGCCGTTTTAATAGCTTCCTATAGTGATATGTTATGTTCACATCATATGTATACGATATTTGTAACATAGCATTACTAGAACTTCAAAATTAGTCGTTAAGGTGCTACCTTTTAGAGTGCTATAGATATATAACTTAGCTAAAAAAGCAAAAATCATATAATTTGCGCTTTTTATTATCCTTTTTTTGGTAAATGATTATAGTTTTTGTCACATTAATACTGTACGATACATAGTATAAAACACATACTGTATGACATATAGTAACGGAAATGAGGTGAGTGAATGGATACTTTATTAAACTCGTTAATTACTGAGTTAAGAAGAGGGACATTAACGTTAGCTGTTTTAAGTCAATTAAGAACGCCGCAGTACGGATATTCACTTGTCCAGTTATTGGAGCAATCAGGGATTACAATTGATCAAAGTACTTTATATCCGCTACTTCGCCGATTAGAAAAGCAGGAGTTAGTGACGAGTAGTTGGGATAAAACAGAGAGTAGACCTCGTAAGTATTATGTTTTAAGTGAATATGGATTAGAGATATTTTTACAATTGAAAAAGCAGTGGGTAAAGGATTCGAAAGAACTTTATAACTTATTAAAGGAGGAGGACGAAAATGAGTTTGATTGATATGTATGTCCATGAAGTTGCGAAGAGATTGCCTGAACAAAATCGTGAAGATATTACACTTGAACTACGGTCAACAATAGAGGATATGTTACCAGACGATTATAATGAGGAAGATGTGAAGAGTGTACTCGAAAAATTGGGAAGTCCAGTTTCATTGGCTAATGGTTATTTGGATAGACCGATGCATTTAATTGGACCACGTTATTTTGATGTATATACGACCTTGTTAAAAATGATTATACCAATCGCAGCAATCATTGCACTCATATCAATGGTTGCAGAAAATTTTATAGGATATAGTGGTGATCAAGCGGTATTAAATGTTATTTTACAATTGATAGGTAAAGGTATTGGGGAAATTTTTGAAGTGGGTCTTCATGTATTTTTCTGGTTGACACTTGTGTTTGCTATTTTAGAAAGAACTGATAAAGAAAAGGATCCACACCCATTAACAACAAGCTTAAAAAAATGGACACCAGATGACTTGAAAAATGTTTCGTATATCCCGAAGAAAAAGGCGATTTCAAAGTTTGAAGTTTTTGGAGGTTTAATGTGGACAGCAATATGGGCTACACTTTACTTTTATGCGAATCATCTTGTAGGCGTATATCATGGTACAGAAAACGGATTGAAGTTTGTCGCGCCAACGTTTAATCAAGATGTTTTGCTTCAATACTGGCCCCTAATTTTGGTTATGATCGTTTTCGAAGTAGCTATATCACTTTATAAGTTAGTACAGGGACAATGGACGAAAAGGTTAGCAATTGGAAATGCTATTCTTCAAGTAGTCGGAACAATCATATTCATTGTAATTGTAGTAAATCCACATTTATTAAACGAAGGATTCATTACGTATTTGGCAAATGCATTTACTACTTCCCCAGAGGAGTTTAAAACGTGGCTCATTGGGGGAGGAATTTTCTTTTATATGTTATCTGCTGCAATAAATATATTTGATGGTTTCCGAAAAGCTAGTATTCGTATGTAGATAAAAATACAGAAATTTCGATAAAATAAAACTATTAAGAAAATAGTGAAATAAGATGAACATGATGAAAGGAAGAAAATAATGATAAGGGAAGCAACGAAAAGAGATTTAGCATACATTTTAGATATTTATAACGATGCGATACTTTATACAACAGCTGTATATGCGTATAAACCTGTAACCCTTGAAAATAGAATAGATTGGTATGAACAAAAAAAGGCTGAAGGGTATCCCATTTTCGTATATGAATTAGATAATAAAGTAGTAGGGTTTGCAACATTCGGCCCATTTAGAGCGTGGCCTGCTTATAAATATTCAGTTGAACATTCTTTGTATGTAGATAAGGCGTATAGAAAAAATGGCATTGGATCTTCATTAATGAAAGAATTAATCAAAATTGCGAAGGAAAGAGAGTATATGACCTTAATTGCTGGAATTGATGCAGAGAATGAAAAAAGTATTGCCTTGCATCAAAACTATGGATTTGTTCATGCAGGGACAATAAAAAAAGCTGGTTATAAGTTTAATAAATGGCTAGATTTAGCTTTTTATCAGCTGGAGCTTAACGGTCCTGAAAATCCTATAGAAGAATAAATATTTTTCGGTAGCAAGAAAAAATTCATGCTACCTTTTTCTTATTTTAATAGCTGATGAAAAGGTATTTTATATTTAATATGGAATTATTATAAATTAATATAACAATATTAAAAGGAGGATGGAAATGGAAACTGTCATAAATAAAATAAAAGAGGTACAATCTAATTATGTGGGAATGGAAATTTATTCTACAAAAAACAATCGTATAGTTGCTTCATATAATAGTGAATTAAATATTCCGTTAGCATCAGCAGCAAAATTAGTTATTGGATTTGTAGTAGCACAAATGGTGAAGGAAAATAAACATAATTGGAATGATATACTTCATCACATTAAATTTAATCCGCATGAAGATAGTGCACAGTTATATCCGCACTTACAAGGAAGAACTTCTTTAACACTTAGTCAAGCGGTCGAGGTAATGATAGCTTGTCATGATAGTTATGTTGCACAGTCAGTTGTAATGCACTGTGGTGGATGGGATGCTGTGAAAATGTATGTACAAACGTACTTTTCAAAAATTCATATACAAGAAAACGCTAGAGATGAGAAAAATATTGGAGACTTAAATGAAGTTCTTGCCCTTTTGATACAAACCTTTCAAGGTTATAAATCAGAACCAGAATTATGGGAACCAATTATTAGTGGTATGGTAAGACAACAAGGGGAGTATGAAGAAATCCCATATTATCATTTAGCTCATATGACAGGTGGATTGCTCACAGCTACAATAAATATTGGTATAATAGGAATGTTTAACGAATTTTCGCTTCTTTATGTGATTGGGGGAAAAGATTTACCGAATCGACGTGAAAATAAAGAGGTAGATGAAGCTTTTGCAGTAGTTTTAAAGTACATATACAAAGAATATAGTGAAAACATGCTAGGAGTGAGCGGTTGAAAAGAAACTTAAAGACTTCAACAATCATTATTTTAATTTTAACGATTATTGCTCTTGAAGTTGGAATCGCACTATATGATCACGATTTGTCATTAGATACAATTTACTTTACAGCGATCCTTATTTGTATTGTCTTGCTTTTTGGCACACGTGTTTCTGGAGAGAAAGAAAGTACATCGAAACGAGGAAGAAGAAAAACAGCTCTTATATTTTGGCCATCTATTTTATTGTCTATCGTTTGTTTTGCGGTTATAAGTTACATAAGGGGAGGATATGTCTTTGTACCAGGGATAATTGGCTTTTCATGCCTTGTTACATATGGTGGATTCGTATGTATTAGTATTTCGAAGAGAAAAAATAAAATGTAGCTTACTAAGCTGAAAGGAAGCAATATATATGAAACATATAAAGAACGGTACACGCACTGAAGGAGAATATATTAAAAATAAAGTTATTCAATATAATATGTCCATCTTAACAGATGAGGCAAGACAGACGATGGAAGAAGTACGCCTCGTAGTAAAAAATGAAGAAGGAAAAATTTTTGGTGGCGTAACAGGTACGATGTATTTTTATCACCTTCATATCGACTTTTTATGGGTTGATGAATCAGTTCGTCATGACGGTTATGGCAGCCAACTTTTACATGAAATTGAAGGGATTGCGAAGGAAAAAGGGTGTAGATTAATATTGCTAGATTCATTTAGTTTTCAAGCACCAGAATTTTATAAAAAGCACGGTTACAGGGAGTATGGTATTGTTGAAGATCACCCGAAAGGTCATAGTCAGCACTTTTTTGAAAAGAGATTATAATAATATTATGTATACTGTTTGATAGGAGAAAGAATATGTAGACGTATAAATTGCAACAAGAACAACCAATCTGTGCAGAAAAAATAAAAAAACTTTATGATTCTGTCGGTTGGTGGCCAGAAAGAAAAGAAGTCGATATTGAAAAAATGTTAAAGAATAGCATAGCCATTGGAGTATGGGAAGAAAATGAATTAGTTGGATTTGCTAGAGTCGTTTCTGATGGTGTTTTTCGAGCATACATTGAAGATGTTGTCGTACATGAGAGTATAAGAAATAAAGGTATTGGAGAGAAGATGCTAACAATATTACTTCGAGAAATATCTCATATTGATATTGTTAGTCTATTTTGCGGAGAGAAGCTAATAAAGTTTTATGGTGAGCAACAATTTCAAGCAACGAAGCAAATTGTGATGCATCGTAATTAAACAGGGAAAGAATAAGAGGTGCCAATTAAAATGAATGCAACAAGAGCGTACTGTTTATCGAAAAGAAAAGCGACAGAAGATTCTCCAGATGGTTGGAGTGCAACATGTATGAGGCTTAATAATAAAATATTTGCGATAGTAAATCATGAAGAAGGTGAAAAAGCTGCGATTACATTGAAGTGTGATCCAGAAGTCGCATTAAGAATAAGAGAAGATTATCCAGAAACAATTATTCCAGGCTATCATATGAATAAAAAACATTGGAATACCGTTTATATTCATAAGGGTATAGAACAGGAGCAAATAAATAAAATGATTGATTGGTCGTATGATTTAGTACTACAATCATTTTCAAAGAAAAAGCAGCAGGAGTTAATGAATTAAAATGCATTAGGAGTGTGTGTAATGAAAGATTCGATTAAAGATACGTATGATAAATTAGCGAGTACATATAAAGAAAATCTAGATTTCGCAAATCCATATAACAGTTATTATGAAAGACCGGCGATGATGGAGCTTATTTCAAAGGAACTAGAAGGAAAAAAGATACTAGATGCTGGATGTGCAGCTGGATGGTATACTTCTCAATTCATAGGAAGAGGAGCAAATGTTACAGCAATTGACGTAAGTCCTGAAATGGTAAAAGCAGCAAAAGAATATATAGGAGAAGAAGCAACGTTCCTTTGTCATGATCTGCAAGAAACATTGCCATTTGAAGATAATACGTATGATGTGATTGTAAGTTCGTTAACTCTTCATTACTTAGAAAATTGGAATCAAGTATTTCAAGAATTTCGTCGCGTATTGAAGCCGGGTGGAGAACTTATATATTCTATCCATCATCCTTTTATGGATTTCACAAAGTTTCCATGTGAAAGTTATTTTGAAAAACAGCTATTAATAGATACTTGGGTTAAACCGAATATTACTATTGAAGTCGAATTTTTCAGAAGGTCACTACAAGACATAATAAATGAAACTACAAATTATTTTGTATTAGAAGAGATAGTGGAACCGAAGGCAGTTGAAAAGATGAAAGAAGTAGACGAAAAATCATATTATTATTTAAATACGAATCCACATTTTCTTATCATAAAAGCAACTAATAAATAGCTAGTAAAATAACTTTATTTTACTAGCTATTTACAGTTATACATTATATATTAGGAGACTTTAAAATGAATACGAAACGAAATAGAGTATTATATGCACTATTTACTATAGTTGTTATTATTTTAGGTCTTAGCTCAAGAAAGTTTTCTTTTGCACTACCACATCTATTAAATGATTACTTAGGCGATGCTTTATGGGCATTAATGATTTTCACTGGCTTTGGATTTTTGTTTCCTAAAACAGAGACGAAGAAGTTGGCTTTTATTAGTTTAATGTTTTGCTACGGGATTGAAGTGAGCCAATTGTATCATGCGAAGTGGATAGATAGCATTCGTGCAACGACTTTAGGCGGACTCGTGTTGGGATACGGTTTTTTGTGGAGTGATTTAGTGGCTTATACAATTGGTGTTGGAGTGGGAATACTTTGTGAGTTTATGTTACGGAGGAAATAATCGATTTTAAAAAGGAGCCCTTTATGAAAAAAATAATATTAATTGGTTCTGGTGGTTCAGGAAAATCTACATTAGCAAGGCAGTTAGGGAATAAATTAAATATTAAGGTGCATCATCTTGATGCATTATTTTGGAAACCGAATTGGGAAGGTGTTCCGAGAGAAGAACAAATAACAGTTCAAAATAACTTAATTAAAGATGAGAAATGGATTATTGATGGGAATTATGGCGGGACGATGGGTATAAGACTGAATGCAGCTGATACAATTATCTTCCTTGATATTCATAGAACAATTTGTGTTTATAGGGCTTTTAAAAGAATTGTAAAATACCGAAATAAAACAAGACCAGATATGGGCGCGGGATGTGAAGAAAGATTTGATTTGCAATTTTTTAAATGGATATGGGAATATCCTAATGCTAAACGACCTACAATTTTAAAAGGGTTAGAGCAATTGCCCGAAGAGAAAAAGGTTATTGTTTTAAAATCTCCAAATGAGGTTCGGAAATTTTTAGAACACATATAATAATAGAATGTAACAAAACAATTCTTTGTAGATCTTACCGATTAGTTTAATAAAACTAATCGTTTTTTATTATGAAAAATTTAACGCTTTTTGAAAATTGTATTTTGTAATGAGTATATGACTTTAATTTCATATAAAATGAACGTTTGGAGGAATAGAAAATGACTAACGATTTAATTCAACTAATCGATTCATTAATGGTCAATATTCCAACTGGAGAGGTAGTATTAAGAGATGATCGAATAAAAAAAGAATGGCTAGTACAAATTCAACCATTTCTTCTTGCAAAGTATGCTGTAACAATGGAACTATATGATGCTATTACAAATAGTACATTAAATAATTTTGATAAAAATCATAAACCAGTTGTCAATATTTCATGGAACGATGCCATTGCGTTTTGTAATGTACTTTCAAAAAAAGCGGGATTAAAAGAATATTATTCTATTAGTGATGGTGGTCAAATTGTGAAATGTAATTTAGATTCAAATGGCTACCGATTACCATCTGAGGCGGAGTGGCAATATGCATGTAAAGCAAGTACAACCGGATATACATACGGGAAACTTCATGATATAGCGTGGTATAATGAAAATTCAAATGGACATATTCATGACGTTGGCCAAAAAGAACCGAATGCATGGGGACTTTATGATATGCTAGGGAACGTTTGGGAATGGTGTTATGATTTGTATGATGAAACAGTGTACGGATCATACCGCATTTTTCGTGGTGGTAGTTGGGCTGAAACAGCGAGAGGGTGCGGCGCTACTTGTCGTCGTCGAAGCCATCCTACATTTCATATAGATGATCTCGGTTTTAGACTCGCTAGGTCAATTTAGTAGGAACATGATACGAACAGCTAGGAAAAGAGTATGGAGAGAATCCGTACTCTTGCCAACATAGAAATGATTTAACGTAAGGAGTGTTTATTATGGCGCGTGTTTTATTTATTAATGCTGGATCAGAAGGGCATATAAATCCAACTTTACAAGTTGTAGATGAATTGATTTCTCGTGGTGAAGAGGTCGTTTATTTTTCAATAGAAGCTTTCAGGTAGCGGATTGAGAAGACAGGTGCTACTGTACGAACGATTGATGATCAAAAATTTATAAAAGCGTTTCTATCTGGAGGCAGAAATTATTTACAGGAAAGAATAAATGGCCTTCTACATACAGCGGATATTGTAATACCTAGCGTTTTAGAACAAATTGAAGGTGAACATTTTGATTACATAATTCATGATTCTATGTTTGGCTGTGGCCACTTAATTGCTCAAATTCTTAAATTGCCATCCATAAATTCATGCACATCTTTTGCGCAGGATGAAAAATCCTTTGAGCAAATGTTAGGTCATCTATCAAAAAATATCCCAGTAGAAATTTATGATAAAATACAGAATGATTTTCAAAACTTAACGAAGGGAATTGCTGAAAAATATGGTGTTGAAATAAAATCATCGTATGAAGTTTTCTGTAATCCTGCATCCCTTACTATTGTATATACAATTAAGGAGTTCCAGCCTTTTGGTGATACGTTTGATGAAACATATAAATTTGTAGGACCATCTATCTCTGCACAAATGAAAAACAGAGACGTTGATTTTACTTCAATTGAAGAAAAAAGTCCGATTTATATTTCATTAGGTACTGTTTTTAATGAAGCGATTGACTTTTATAAACTGTGTATGAAGGCCTTTGAGAATAGTGAGCATACAATTGTTATGTCTATTGGTAGTAAAACAAAAATAAGTGATCTAGGCGAAATTCCTAAAAACTTCATTGTGAAAAACTATGTACCCCAAACGGAGCTGCTTACATATACGAAACTATTTATTACACACGGCGGGATGAACAGTGCGCATGAAGGACTGTATAACGGGGTTCCGCTCGTTGTAATACCGCAAAGTGCAGATCAGCCAGTAGTCGCAAAGCAAGTGGAGAGTCTTGGAGCAGGAGTAAAATTACAAATGCAAGGATTAACTGTGGATCAACTAAGTGAAAGTGTAGAAATAGTATTAAATAATCGTTCATTTAAAGAAGTTGCTTTGAATTTGAAGGAATCTTTCCAAAAATCAGGTGGATATAAGGAAGCTGTTGATGAAATTTTTTTATTTGTAGGTCAGTGAAAAAAATGAAATTATACATTAGAAAAGCATCTAAATAGGATGCTTTTTATTTAACTTTATAATTCTTATTTTTAATATCTAGTATGGTTAAAACTAAGGCACTGAGAGATATAAGTATAAGAATAAAAGTTAACCAGTTAAATGTATTTTCAATTATGAAGTAAAGATGATAGATAAATATATTCAAATTTTATTTTAAAATATTAGGACTTAGTTTTACATGTTAGTAATAATTTCACTGTTTCTGCACAACTTCTGCACATACTCAGGTAATTTCTATGTCATGATATATCCATAAAGTGAAATATTTCACAAGAAAAATATAATTTTACTGCGGTGTATGCATAATTAACACATACATCGGTACAAGTTTGTCTCTTGTTATTCTTTTACATCAAAGCCCACATTCCACTACAAAGTATAACAAGAAGGAGACATGAACATGAATAATCGATTTTTAAAACAACTACAAAATATGAAAATGAACAAAAAAAGTTTAGGAGCTGTAGCATTAACAGCTGGAATTATTAGTACGACACTTATTCCTCAAAATGCTTATGCGCACGGTTTTGTTGAAAAGCCCGGTAGCCGATCCGCTTTATGTAGTTCAACTTATGGTGCGCTAAATGTAAACTGTGGAAGTGTTATGTATGAACCACAAAGTTTAGAAGCTCCAAAAGGTTTCCCACAAGGTGGTCCAGTAGATGGACAAATTGCTTCAGCAGGCGGAAAATTTGGTGGTATTTTAGATCAACAAACAGCAAATCGTTGGTTTAAAAATACAATTACTGGTGGGGAAAATACATTTACTTGGAAGTATACTGCGCCTCACTTAACGAGTAAGTGGCATTACTATATTACCAAAAAAGGATGGAATCCAAATAAAGCGCTAACAAGAGCAGATTTTGAACCAATTGGAACTGTACAACATGATGGTTCTGCAGCTTCAAATAATTTAACTCATAAAATCAATGTACCTACTGATCGTAGTGGATATCATGTGATTTTAGCAGTATGGGATGTAGCTGATACAGCAAATGCATTCTATAATGTAATTGATGTTAATCTTATTAATGATGTGAAACCAGACATAGAAGCGCCAAGTATTCCAAATGGACTTCAGACGCAAAAAGTAACAGCGAATAGTGTAGAACTAACATGGAACGCTTCTACGGATAATGTAGGGGTAAAAGGATATCAAATCTTCCGTAACGGAGAGATGATTGATACAGTACTAGGCACTCATTTTATTGATAAGAAATTACAACCAAGCACAGAATACTCTTATACTGTAAAAGCAATTGACTCAGCTGGAAATGTATCGAAAGAAAGTACAGCGCTTACAGTAAAAACAACAGATGAGATTCCTGATACAGAAGCACCAACACAACCAAAAGGATTACATAGTATGGGAACGACAGCGTCAAGTGTGGATTTAATGTGGAGTCCATCTGACGATAATATTGGTGTAGACCATTACGATATTTATAGAGAAACAGAAGGATCAATGAAAAAGATTGCAACATCCAATACAACTTCTTATATGGATAAAAATCTGCTCGCTAATACTACTTATAAATATGTAGTAAAAGCTGTTGATGTAGCTGGAAATGAATCCGTACAGAGTGATATATTCACAATTACTACAAAAACCGAAAGCGCTTCATATGAAGCGTGGGATGCAAAAAAAGCATATAAAAAGGGAGATAGAGTTCTACACGAAGGAAAAGTATATGAAGCAGTCCAGAGTTATCAAGGAAATGGTGATCCGAACTGGATTTATGCATTATCATTATGGAAAACAGTGTAAGCTTTACCTAGATATGAACTAAGAGATGATGGGCTTTGATGAAAAAGGGAATCTTGAGAATTCACTTTTCTATTAATAAAAAAGGGTAGTGTATGAATACATAAGATTCATACACTACCCTTTTTATTATGATAACATTTTCGTCATAAGTATATGCGGAATGCCATCTTCCATAAATATATCAGAAGAAGTTTCATAACCTAATTTTTTATAAAATCCTTCAGCTTGTGTTTGCCCGTGTAGTTTCACTTTTGTAGCTTGTTCGTTACGAGCAATTTCTTCTAACGTTTGAATGATGACTTTACCTAATCCGTATGTACGATAATCTTTTAAAATGCAAATACGTTCTAATTTTCCGACGCCATCAACAAATCGTATACGCCCTGTACCTACAGGAAGCTCATTATAATAAACTAAAATATGTTTACATTGCTCTCCGATTTCATCGAATGTATCGAATTCATCTGAAAGAGGGACACCTTGTTCTTTTACAAATACTTCTTTTCGAATATGAAAGGCAGTTTCTAAATCAGCAAGTTCTGTTATAAGTTTGGATTGCAAAATGTTCAGTCCTTTCTAGTGTAATCAGCTTGTGTTTTCATAGTATATCATAATAAAGCGCTATTAAGAGGAGAACATACTAAAAAGCCAACTTTAAAAAGTTAGCTTTTATTACAATTCCTTTATCCCATTTTTAGCGCCGATAATTACTTTACTCGTCATACTTATAAACAACCCTGTTTCAACTACACCAGTAATCATTTTTAATTGAGTGTGTAAATGGGCAGGATTAGAAATATGATTAGAGAATATACAATCGATAATCATGTTATTGTTATCGGTTATATAGGTTTCATTATTTTTCAAACGTAATGTTGTTTGACATCCTAAAGACTGAATTTTATTTTCGGTTTGTTTCCATGAAAAAGGGATGATTTCAATAGGTAATGGAAAAGTACCTAAATGTGTTACAAGTTTCGATTCATCAGCAATGATAATTAGTTCTTTAGAGGAAGAGGCAACGATTTTTTCGCGAAGTAATGCACCGCCACCGCCTTTTATAAGTTGTAAATTTGAATCAATTTCATCCGCTCCATCAATTGTAAGATCAAGACTTTGTACGTCGTTTAACGAAATTAGGGGGATATTTAGTTGATGTGCTAATGCTTCAGTTTCTTTTGATGTCGGTACAGCTTGAAATGATAATCCTTCTTTTACACGCTCACCTAATTTTTGTATTGTCCAATATACAGTAGAACCTGTACCAAGCCCAATCTTCATGCCATCATTTACAAAGTTAGCGGCATATTCGCCAGCGAGCTGTTTTAAATTCATCGCTTTACTCCGCCGGACGCGGTCCGGCATCAAGACCTGAATTTTCAACTGTAAGTACCGGACGAACGACTATATCTTTATGTACACGCATTTGACAAGATAATCGTAAATGGTCTTCAATCCCTTTTTCCGTCATTGCATGTTTCTCATTCGCACTCGCTTCACAGAAATCACCTGCTAGTATTTCTACTCTACAAGTTGTGCAACGTGCATTCCCGCCACAACGATGAAGAATGTTGACACCGCTATCTTCAATTGCTAATACTAACTTCGTTCCTTCTTTTACATCAAATGTTCCCGCACCTTCAATTGTTAATTTTGGCAAATTTGTTCCTCCTCACGTAAAATTGTACATAACATATTTATGACCGCGAATTATTGAACATAAACATTATTTTTTTATATCCCCGTAACTTTTTTTTATGTTGAATCGTTTATTAAGTAAGCGCTGAAAAGGAGTGGTTATTTTGTGCACAAAAGTAACTCATGTTTTAAAGAACCGTATCGATATGAATCATTCAAATATAAACTTTTTAATTGAACAATATGGAGAGTTAAAAAGATATTGTACTTTTTTAACGAAAAACAAATGGGATGGGGAAGATCTCGCCCAAGAAACAGTGTGTAAAGTGCTTCAAAAATATAGAAATAAAGATATTTGTATGACACTCGTCTATAAAATAGCAAGAAATCGTTGGTTAGATCAGATGAAGTCTAAGTCTGTTCATGAAAAAATAAGAGAACAAATCACTTTTGAAGAACCACATGAGAACATTGCAGATTTGCATGAAATGGTAGGGAAAGTATTGTCTTCATTAAATGTACAGCAATCCGCAATTTTATTATTAAAAGATGTTTTTCAATATAGTATCGCTGATATTGCTAAAGTGTGTTCTGTATCAGAAGGTGCAGTGAAAGCTTCTTTATTTCGGAGTAGAAATAGGCTGAAAACTGTAAGTGAAGAAGGGGTCGAGATAGTCGAATTCACAGATGATATGGAAGTTGTAGTAACGTCTATTCGAGAAGAGAGACCGGAATTATTAACGAAACTGCTTCCGTCAATAGATTTTACTAAGTTACCATCTAAACAGCCAGTCTTATTATTTAATGTGAAACAACCTTCTTCCTACAGTTGTATGCTTTGCGCAGCATAACAAGTATTGGAGGGATTTAAAATGAATGCAATTCCATATGTAGTAGAACAAACAAAATTAGGAGAACGTTCCTATGATATATATTCAAGGTTATTAAAAGACCGCATTATTATTATCGGTTCAGAAATTAATGATCAAGTAGCGAGTAGTGTCGTAGCTCAATTATTATTTTTAGAAGCAGAAGATGCAGAGAAAGATATATTCTTATACATCAATAGCCCCGGCGGTTCAACGACAGCAGGTTTTGCAATATTAGATACGATGAATTTAATTAAACCAGATGTGCAAACGCTGTGCATGGGCTTTGCGGCATCATTTGGTGCATTGCTATTATTATCTGGAGCAAAAGGAAAACGGTTTGCGCTCCCTAACAGTGAAATTATGATTCATCAGCCGCTTGGTGGTGCACAAGGGCAAGCAACAGAAATTGAAATAACTGCGAAAAGAATATTAAAGTTAAAGCATGATATTAATAAAATGATTGCAGAAAAAACAGGCCAACCGATTGAAAGAGTAGCACATGATACAGAAAGAGATTATTTTATGACTGCAGAAGAAGCGAAGGAATATGGGATTGTAGACGATGTTGTTACGAAAAAATAAGATGAAAAAGGCTAGAGGACATATTAATTCTCTAGCCTTTTTATTAATCCTTTACCCATTCATCAACTAATGCTTGATTTTTTTTAATCCATTTTCGCGCAGCTTCTTCAGGATCTTTTGTTTTATTTAACATGACCATTAACGTACCGAGCTGTTCATCGTTCATTTTCCATTTATCAAAGTATTTTATAACATCTGGGTGATCTTTTTCGAAACCTTTACGAACGGAGTAATAAATGTCATCTTTTTCACCATATACTTTCTTAGGGTCTTTTAAATATTTCAAGTCAAATTCTGAAAAACCCCAATGCGGATTCCAAAGCGTAACAGCGATTGGTTTCTTTTTTGTATATGCTTTCTTTAGTTCACTCATCATCGCAGCTTCAGAGGATTGGACAAGTTTTAGTTTTATTTCATATTCTTTCATTGCTTTATTCGTTAAATTCATAAGACTACTACCGGGTTCGATACCGACAATTTTATTATCTAGTTCATCTTTATGAGCATTTAAATCTTCGATACTGTTTATGTTTTTCATATAAGAAGGGACGACTAAACCTAGTCCAGTACCTTCGTACCATTTTGATTTTAAGACAATATCATCTTTATAACGATCGTTTAGCGGTTTATCTGTAACTGGTAGCCATACTTCTAAATTCGCATCAACATCGCCACGAGCAACACCAGTCCAAATTGCGGCTTTTTCTAAATACATAAGCTCAACTTTGTAGCCTTTTTCTTCTAATAAAACTTTCCACATGTTTGCAGTTGCAATATTTTCTTTCCAACTTGTTACACCAAGTTTAATTTTTCCTTTCGAATTTGCATTTGTTGCATTACATGAAGTGAAAATCATAGTAATAAATAATGCAAGGCATATAAACCAAATTTTCTTTCGCATCGAAAACCTCCTAAGTAACGTTTGCCTTATAAAATAAATGTATAAGTAAGCATTCTTATTATGAACGGAAACGAGAATTTTAAAGAAATCTTATGAATGTCATTTTTATGTAATATTTCTTTGTAAAATCGCAACACTATGTGAATAGATGGGTAGAAAAGGAGTAGTGACATGGATAATACAAAGGTGCGTGTTGAAAACGTAACAAAAGTATTCGGGAAACATCCGCAAAAAGCCCTTTCCTTATTGAAAGAAGGAAAAAGTAAATCGGAAATTTTAAAGGAGACAGGAATGAACGTTGGTGTGAAAAAAGCAACGTTTGAAGTATACTCTGGAGAAATTTTCGTTATTATGGGTTTGTCTGGTAGCGGGAAATCTACGCTAGTTCGTATGTTAAATCAATTGATTAAACCAACCGCAGGTCATATATACATAGATGGTGAAGACATCGCAACGATGGGAAAAGAAGAGTTACGGAGAGTAAGAAGAACGAAAATGAGTATGGTATTTCAGAAGTTCGCTCTATTTCCGCATCGTACGGTTATACAAAATGTTGCATATGGGTTAGAAATACAAGGAGTTCCGGTTGAAGAGCGAGAGAAAAAAGCGTTAGAATCGCTACAGTTAGTAGGACTCGATCATCATAAAGATAATTATCCAAGTCAACTTAGTGGTGGTATGCAGCAGCGCGTTGGAATCGCAAGGGCGCTAACGAATAATCCAGATGTATTACTAATGGACGAGTCATTCAGTGCATTAGATCCACTTATTCGAAAAGAAATGCAAGATGAATTGTTAGAGTTGCAAGATAAAATGGAAAAAACGATTATATTTATTACGCATGATTTAGATGAAGCGCTTCGAATTGGAGATCGTATCGCATTAATGAAAGATGGAGAAATCGTTCAAATTGGAACGCCAGAAGAAATTATGATGAGCCCCGCTAATGAATTTGTAGAAAAGTTTGTTGCGGACGTGAATTTAGGAAAAGTAATTACGGCGGAGTCTATTTTAAAACGACCAGAAACTTTATTAATTGATCGTGGACCTCGTGTAGCCCTTCAAATTATGAGGAATGCTGGTGTTTCAACTGTATATGTTGTAAACAAAAAGTATGAGTTTTTAGGTATATTAACTGCGGATGATGCGAGTAAGGCAGTACAAAAACAGTGGCCGATTGCTGATTTATTACTTAATGATATTCCGCATGTGTATTTAGATACTTTACTGGAAGAGACGTATGCAAAAATGGCGGAGATGAAATATCCGTTACCAGTAATCGATGAGAAGAAAAGGCTAAGAGGAATTATTAAACGTGAAAGTGTCATTCAAGCTCTTGCAGGAAACATTGAGGAAGAGGTGAAAGACGATGAATAGTATACCGCGTATTCCATTAGGGGAATGGGTAGACTCATTTGTTGCAAGTTTATATGAGCACTTTGAAGGCTTATTCCGAGGATTCTCTTATATTATTGGTGGATTCGTTGATTTACTCACTAATTTTTTAATAATAATTCCTGCCATATTGATGATTATTATCTTATGTTTCCTCATTTGGTACACAACGAGAAAACTATCTTTAGTCATTTTTACGCTTATTGGATTATTATTTATTTTGAATATTAACTACTGGGCACAAACGATGCAAACATTGGCACTCGTACTTACGTCAGTTATTATTTCAATTATTGTCGGAATTCCAATTGGTATATTAGCATCTCAAAATGAACGTTTCTCAAAATTTTTAAAACCAACATTAGATTTTATGCAAACAATGCCTGCATTTGTATACCTTATTCCAGCGATCACATTTTTCGGAGTAGGTGTAGTACCTGGAATTATTGCATCAGTAATCTTTGCAATGCCACCGACAATTCGTTTTACTGACTTAGGAATTAGACAAGTTCCAGAAGATTTAATTGAAGCAGCGAATGCATTTGGATCCACTGCATCACAAAAACTATTTAAAGTACAATTACCACTTGCTACCGGAACGATTATGGCTGGTGTGAACCAAAGTATTATGCTTTCGTTATCGATGGTTGTAACAGCGTCACTTGTAGGAGCTCCTGGACTTGGAGTTGATGTATATCGCTCGGTAACACAAGTTAATATCGGAATGGGATTTGAAGCTGGATTAGCTATCGTAGTAATCGCAATTATATTAGACCGAATTACACAAGGGTTCCATACGAAAAGAAAATAATGACCAAAAAACACACTTTTATACTACAAAGTGTGTTTTTTATTGCATCCAGTTTACATACGAACGATAACAGAACCTCCAGCTGGTGCACAAACTTGGTTTTGCTGTTGTTCCATGGATTTAATTAATTGATTATTTTCTTCAATTAATGAGATTAATTTAGCTAACTGACTTTCAAGACTTGCGATGCGCTGCATCATATATTGTGAATCATGATGCAATGTATTCCTTAAAGGATGGGGGAATAAACATACTGTTGATTTATATTTGGATTCCAATGAGGATGCATTTGAATCGTTCCTCCTTCAATAAATTACGGATCTTTCTTATAGTAAATGCCTATATATATTTAATGGTTACTTGAAATTTTTTCATTATAAAAGGAGTATGTACAGAAAATGGAAAATATTATATATGAAGTTAAAGTGCATTTTTTGAAAAGATTCAAGCGAGATAGTGCGTATATTAATACATTTAAATGAATGCATGTTGTTTAGGGAGAAATGATGGGAGGAGATGCAATTTTGGCTAAAAATAAAAAAAGAAATGATGCTTTGGCAGTAGGTGTCGGTATAGGGGTTGTAATCGGTGTATTTCAAGGGCACTTTACAAATAATTTAATAATCGGAATTGTGATTGGGATTATAATTGGGATTGCGTTTTTGAAGAAATAATGAGATGTAAATTCATTTCAAAAATTGTTGTATCAAAAGAATGAAAATTCGGAATACGAAACCTGTTTTTCCTTTTTTTGTGCTATTATATATGAAAAGGAAGGTGATGGATATGTCAACAAACAATCAAATAGAACAAAACTGTTTCATTTGCGAAAAACATAAAGGAAATATTATAGTTCCAGGTGGAGCTATTTACGAAGATGAACTCGTTTACGTTGGACATGTCTACTGGGATAGTGAAGAAACATACCTAGGTTATGTAATGATAGATATAAAAAGACATGTACCTGGACTTGCTGAACTAACAGATGAAGAAGCGAAAGCGTTCGGACTTATAACAAGTAGAGTAAGTAAAGCGCTAAAAGAAAGCGAAGGTGCAGAGCATATTTACACTTTTGTTTCAGGAAATGGTGTACCACATATGCATATGCACATTATTCCACGTTATCCCAATACACCAAAAGAATTTTGGTCACCAACCGAAGTAGCGAAATGGACTGGTGCACCATATGGTGATGAAGAGAAAATAAAAAAACTATGCGAAAGAATACGTAAGTATATGGTAAATGAGTATGCATACAACAAATAATACACAATATTCATGGGTTGGAAATATAGAAATGTGTTTAGGAGAAATTTCAGTTAAGCAATATGGTGATATTGTACTTGGTAAATATGGCGGGAATATAAGTGCTGGAGCGAAAAAGAATGAAGATGGTGCATTAGTTTGGTCAAATGGTGAATGGGAATTTGCAGCTACATTAGATGGACATAATAGTGCAGAAAGTGTTGATTTAGTAGTAAATACAATCGAAAAAGAATATGAAAATATAAGCGTAATTTTGAATGAACCAATTGATACAGTATTTCAGTCTGTTGAAAATCATATACTTACAATTTTTCAGTCATCTTCATTTAAGGAAAAGTGCAAAAGAATACAAGGTGAAACAGCTTGCTTACTATGTGTAAGAAAAGAAAATTATATATGGTGGCTTTCTATTGGTGATTGTTTAGTTTATGTATTTCACGAAGAGTTACATAAGTTAGGACAATATGCATTAAATCAACGTCATTTTTACGAATGGATTGGAAATGTAAACACATTTGATTTACTTGTTCCTTGTTATTCATCAGGTATTCGTGAATTACGTACTGGAAAGAACCGAATTGTAATGGTGACAGATGGAGTATTAGAATGCGGGGAACGCCGATATGAAACGCCAGTAAATCTGTATAATAATATGAATAGAAATAATAAAAAACTTGAAGAAAGTGTTCATCATGTATTAGAGCACGTTCATCATCAATTCGGACGCGATAGTGCGACTATAATTAGTTGGGACGTTGAAAATAAAGAGAGTGCTACGTATCCGAGTAATCAGCCGGAGAAAAGGTAAAGGAGGAGGCCTTTCTGTTTTTTTTGAAACTAATTGTCTTATTGTTATGGATTATAATTTTATTCTTTTTAGAAAAAATTGTGAGGAAGAAGTTAAATATACCGAGACAAACTGGATGGAATAGTAAATATGTCAGCCAATCACATAAATGGGGGCAATGGATTATCATTATTTCTTATGTAGTACTTATGATGATAGGTTCAATTTTGAATCCAATATACATGACTTATATACCAATTTTCTTTTTTATGACGTTGTACATTTTTCAAGGATATATGCAGTGGAAATATGATAGGAAAGCAAAAGAATATATTATTTCGTTTGGAATTGTTCCGTTACTAATAATTACAGGTTTTATTTTGAATGTATTCTATAATACGTATTGGTGATGAATGGTCATACAAATAAAGGGTGAGAAAATGATAAGACACCACGTTTACGGGCTGAAGTAATGATTGTAAACGACGAACATTCAAAAGTACTAGTACAATGTGATGAGAATGAATCATTTTACCGTTTTCCAGGTGGCTCTATTGAATTTGGTGAAACGCCAAAAGAAGCAATGATTCGAGAGTTAATAGAAGAATACGATTTGAAAGTTGATGTTCAAGAGTTAGCAATTGTAAATGAACACATTTTTGAGTGGGGCAACGAAAATGGTCATCATTGTACATTGATACATTGGGGGACTGTTGAAAAAATCATTACAAATGAAATAAGGCATAAAGAGCATGAGGATATTATATTAATTTGGAAAAGTCTAGAGGAATTACAGGAGAAGCCGACATATCCTGAAGGCATCATAAGTTATTTAGAAGGGGATAACCGTAATATAGTCCAATTTATTTCAAGTAATTAAATGAAATAATAGGAGGGGTTAAAATAGGAGCTTCTACTTTTTGGATTATAACTATTGTTTTTTGTATAGCTGTCTATTTTCTCGATAAGTTTTTAAGAAAAAAATTGAATATGCCCACGGGTGGTTTTTGGGGATATAAGAAACATGTAAATAGTTTACATAAAAAATTGGAAATAGGACTACTTTTTATTTATTTAATAACTAGCTTTATATTTATCTTTAAATTTGAGAGTGTTAATATCGCTTATGTCATTTTTGCTTATTTAGGTGGGACGTTAATCTTAAGAGCAGTGATGGAATGGAAGTATGATAAAGAATCGAAAGAATATATATTTTCGGTAATTGGGGTATTCACGTTTATTTTTATGACTTCGATACTATTTTACTTCTTTCCACCTGCTGTATAATAAAAATTTGATAGTGCAAATAATGAAATAACTAATAAGCAAGAAACCATTTACTACTAAATGGTTTCTTGTTTATTTAAGCATTTATTTTAGTTAATATAGATGTAATGAAATTAGTTTTATCTTCTGCATACTTATGTTTATCAATAGGATTAGCTTGTGAAAGTTGAATCTTTAACTGTTCATACTGCATGCGTGCAGTTTTATTGTCTATTAAGTAATCACGAAATTGTAATTGTTCTATTAAATATGTATTCCCTTGTTCATACATATGAATTTGATGAGTTCTTGGTTCACCTTTATTAAAATAGTATCTTTCGGGTAATACTTCTTTTCTATATTTATAGTTTAGTAGTTCTAACTTTTTAATACAATGTATACCGTCCGTATAATTTTCTAATTCAATTACTATATCAATAATTGGCTTTGCACTTAAATATGGAATAGAAGTACTACCAATATGGTGTATCGCTAAAATATGTTCGCCAATTTGTTCCTCAATGATTTGTTTCTCTTTCATAAACTCAATTTCCCATTCTTCAGTCCACGGCACTAAAAACACTTCCCCATACGGTAAACCTAACATTTAATTAGCACCTCTTTCAAAATAGTTTTCAAAAAGTTTATTACATCTTCTTAAAGCTTCTCAAAACAAGGTATTCCCACAATCTCCAAGGAAGAATCTTCTTCGTAAAGATCATAAATTTTACACCTTTTCCAATAGGATATCGTAAAGTAGTACGCTTTTTTTCAGCAATTTCAACGATTTTATTAGCAACATTTATCGGATTACCAAATGTATCACTACCGCTATTAATATGTTTTTGTATTTTATCCATATATTCTTTGTAAGGAGATGTTGTATCAGATTGGTTTTCAGCTAGTTGTTTACCAACCTCCCATATATTTGTGTTGTAAGAACCAGGTTCAATTAAAGCGACATCTATTCCGAAAGGTTTTAATTCTAAGCGAAGCGATTCACTCCAGCCTTCTAATGCATATTTTGAAGATACATAAGGAGATAAACCAGGAAATCCAACTTGGCCGCTAATGCTGCTTATATTAATGATTTTTCCGCTTCTTTGTTCTCTCATATATGGTAAAACAAGCTGAGTGATTGATATAGCTCCAAAAAGGTTCGTTTCAAATTGCTTTCGATATTCGTCTACTGGGATTTCTTCTACAAAGCCCCCAGTTGCATATCCTGCATTATTTATAAGGAGATCTATTCTATTAATTTCTTTTAAAAACAATTGGAAATTATGTATAGAATTTTGATCTGTTACATCTAATTGTTGAACTTTTATATTGTGCTGTAAGTTAAGTTGAGTAACTTGGGATAGTAAGGTTCCTTGTTTTTCAAGGTTTCGCATTGTAGCGATAACTAAATAATCTTTTTTTGCGAGTTCGAGTGTAGTTAATAGTCCAAATCCACTTGAGGCTCCAGTAATTATTGCGATTTTTTTATTCATTTTTCGCCAGCTTTCTTTTTCTTTTATCATAACGAGTTATGATAAGAAAATCTATTATTCTTACATTCAGTATGAAATGAATTTGTATGTAAAAAAGGAGATTATAGGGAATCAGCGTATATAGAGTAGTGTATATTAATATGATAATGAAATGAGGGAAGAAAAATGGTCCATGTAAAAGCTGTATTAGCAGATCAGCTATTAGCGAATGCAAATGATCTCAGTTGGTATATGCCATTTTCAGATGCAGTTAAGGATTTATCTGAGAGGGAAGCTTTCTGGAAACCGAATGAAGAGAGTAATAGTATAGCTGAAATCGTACAACATTTACTGTATTGGAACTCTACGTGGCAAACTAGGTATAAAGAATCAAATGTGAATGCAGTACCCGCTATAGGAGATAATAACAAAAGTTTTATGCTCTCAGATAATCAAACTTTCGATGAATTACGGGAAAAACTACTAGAAAAACTGTTACAATGGCAAAATCTCATAAATGAAGAAAAGGTTGAAAGTGATGTAGTGGGATTTCCTGTTTCTGCAAAGTGGTGGGAAGTGCTAGCGAATGTAACAACTCATAATGCATATCATATTGGTCAAATTATTTACATCCGAAAATTACAGAAGAGCTTTGATAATGAATAAAGTAACAATTCTCTTATTAAGGGAACAAAAGTGGACAAAACGAGACAAACGTCTCATTTTGTCCACTTTTTTATTGTTTAAAGATAGAGAAAACCTATTAAAACAAGGATTCGAAATTGGCACAATACTTGCAATATAAAAGACGAACAAGAAAATAGGAGGGCTGGACATGTTAAAAACAACTGAAAGTAAAGGGAATGAAATTACGAAAGAACAAGCTCGTTGGATGTACGAAAAAATGTTAGAGATTCGTAAGTTTGAAGATAAGGTGCATGAATTGTTCGCGCAAGGCGTTTTGCCAGGTTTCGTTCATTTATACGCAGGTGAAGAAGCGGTAGCAGTTGGTGTATGTGCCCACTTAACGGATAGTGACAGTATTACAAGTACACATAGAGGTCATGGACATTGTATCGCAAAAGGTTGTGATTTAAATGGTATGATGGCTGAACTTTTCGGGAAAGCGACAGGATTATGTAAAGGAAAAGGCGGTTCCATGCATATTGCCGATTTAGATAAAGGAATGCTAGGTGCGAATGGCATTGTAGGCGGCGGTTTCCCACTTGCTTGCGGTTCAGCATTAACAGCTAAATATAAAGGAACAAAAGATGTAAGTGTTTGCTTCTTCGGTGACGGAGCAAATAATGAAGGGACATTTCATGAAGGGGTTAATTTAGCGGCGATTTGGAAGTTACCAGTTATTTTTATCGCAGAAAATAACGGTTACGGTGAAGCAACTACATTTGAATATGCTTCAAGTTGTGATTCTATTGCTGATCGTGCAAAAGCTTATAATATTCCAGGTGTTCAAGTAGATGGAAAAGATCTTCTAGCTGTATATAAAGCTGCTGCAGAAGCAGTGGAACGTGCACGTAATGGTGATGGTCCAACAATTATTGAATGTATGACATATCGTAATTATGGTCATTTCGAAGGTGAAGCACAAACATATAAAACATCAGAAGAAAAAGAAGAACATTTAAACGAAAGAGATGCAATTGTGAATTTCCGTAAGCATTTAATTCATGAAGGTTTATTAACGGAATCTGAACTTGTTGATATGGAAAAAGCAGTAGATGATGCAGTACAAAGATCCATTGAATTTAGTGAAAATAGTCCATACCCAGACGATGAAGAATTATTAAAAGATGTATACGTTTCTTACAAATAAGAGGAGGGTGAAAAATTATGACTAGAACAGTAAGTATGTCAACTGCAATTAATGAAGCAATGAAAATCTCAATGCGTCGTGATGAAAATGTAATTTTAATAGGTGAAGACGTTGCAGGCGGTGCACAAGTTGATCACCTGCAAGATGATGAAGCTTGGGGCGGTGTGCTTGGTGTTACGAAAGGACTTGTACAAGAGTTTGGCCGAAATCGTATATTGGATACACCAATTTCTGAAGCGGGTTATATGGGAGCTGCGATGGCCGCTGCTGCAACTGGGTTACGTCCGATAGCTGAGTTAATGTTTAATGATTTTATCGGTAGTTGTCTTGACCAAGTATTAAACCAAGGTGCGAAATTCCGTTATATGTTTGGAGGTAAAGCAAAAGTACCCGTTACAGTACGTACGATGCATGGCGCTGGTTTTAGTGCAGCAGCTCAACATTCACAAAGTTTGTACGCATTATTTACGAGCATACCAGGTATTAAAGTTGTTGTTCCTTCCACACCGTATGATGCAAAAGGCTTATTATTAGCGGCAATTGAAGATGATGATCCAGTAATCTTCTTTGAGGATAAAACACTTTACAATATGAAAGGTGAAGTGCCAGAAGGATACTATACAATTCCATTAGGAAAAGCAGATATTAAACGGAAAGGTTCTGATGTAACAATTGTCGCAATCGGAAAGCAAGTTCATACAGCGCTTGCAGCTGCAAAGCAATTATCGAAAAAGGGGCTTGAAGTAGAAGTAATTGATCCACGATCTTTATCACCGCTTGATGAAGATACTATTTTATCATCTGTTGAAAAAACAAATCGTCTTATCGTCATTGACGAAGCGAATCCTAGATGTAGTATTGCAACAGATATTGCGGCAATTGTAGCGGATAAAGGTTTTGATTTGTTAGATGCACCTATTAAACGAATTACAGCACCACATACACCCGTTCCGTTCTCACCACCACTTGAAAAGTTGTATTTGCCAACGCCAGAAAAAGTAATTGAAACTGTATCAGAAATGATCGGAGACCAATCTTTATTACATGTGTAATAAAACGATGAGAAGGGAGAGAGAGACATGGCTGTAGAAGTTGTAATGCCGAAGTTAGGTATGGCGATGAAAGAAGGTATTATTACGAGCTGGAATATTAAAGCAGGCGATAATGTAGCAAAAGGAGAACTAATTGCTAGTATTAATTCAGAAAAAATTGAAACGGAAATTGAAGCGCCAGCTGATGGTACGGTACTTGATATAGCTGTAAGTGAAGATGAAGGAGTGCCGCCTGGTACTGTAATTTGCTACATCGGTAAACCGAATGAAAAGGTAGAAATGCAGGAAAGCACACATGTTGTAGGAGAAAAAACATCTAATATAGAAGTACAAAATGTACAAAATCAAGAAGCAAATGGGAAAGAAGTATCGAAGCAAAGAATTAAAATTTCACCTGTAGCCAAGAAAATTGCAAAGTCTGAAAATCTGGATATCAAGGCATTAGTTGGTACAGGTCCTGGCGGAAGGATTACAAAGGCAGATGTATTAAAAGTACTTGAGGTAAGAGTAAACGTTCCGGAAATATCTGAACGAGAAGAAAGTAAAGCGATTCCTGTTACTGGTATGCGTAAAGCAATCGCAAATCGTATGCACGCAAGCTTACAAAATAGCGCACAATTAACGTTAACGATGAAAGTAGATGTAACAGATTTAGTTGCTTTACATAAAGAAATAGCGGAAGTTGTACAAAAAAGATATGATAATAAATTAACTATTACGGATTTTGTCTCGCATGCTGTTGTATTAGCACTTGGAGAGCATAAAGAAATGAACAGCGCTTATATAGATGATGCAATTCATCAATTTGAACATGTGCATTTAGGCATGGCAGTCGCATTAGAAAAAGGGTTAGTCGTTCCAGCTATTCGCTTTGCAAATAATTTATCTTTAGTAGAGTTGTCTAAAGAGATTAAGAATGTGGCACAAAAGGCACGAGCAGGTAGCTTAAGTAGTGATGATATGCACGGAACGACATTTACAATTAGTAATTTAGGTAGCTTTGGTATTGAATATTTCACACCGGTATTAAATACACCTGAAACTGGTATTTTAGGTGTAGGTGCAATTGAACATGTTCCTGTATTTAAAGGGAAAAAATTAAGAAAAGGAAGTATGTTACCTTTAAGTTTAACATTCGATCATCGTGTATTAGACGGTGCACCAGCAGCTGCATTTTTACGCACAATTAAACATTATTTAGAAGAACCTATAACAATTCTTTTATAAAGAGAAGGTGAGAGAATGAGTAAATTAGTTGTTATTGGGGGCGGACCTGCTGGCTATGTAGCAGCAATTACCGCGGCTCAAAATGGCAAAGATGTCACTCTTATTGATGAAGCTGACCTTGGCGGAACATGTTTAAATGTTGGGTGTATGCCGACGAAATCACTGTTAGAAAGTGCTGAAGTACATGACATTGTGAGAAAAGCGAATGATTATGGGGTTACGCTTAATACAGGAAGTATATCAATTGATTGGGATCAAATACAGGCGAGGAAATCACAAATCGTAATGCAACTCGTCCAAGGAATACAATATTTAATGAAGAAAAATAAAATTAAAGTTGTAAAAGGAAAAGCGAAATTCGAAACGGATCATCGTGTGCGAGTTGTACAAGGAAATAAAGAAGAAGTAATTGATGGGGAGAGCTTTATTATCGCAGCTGGTTCCGATCCTACAGAATTACCATTCACTCCGTTCGATGGAAAATGGATTTTAAATAGTAGCCATGCCATGTCTCTTGAGAGTGTACCATCTTCATTGTTAATCGTTGGTGGTGGTGTAATAGGATGCGAGTTTGCAAGTATTTATAGTAGACTTGGCACAAAAGTATCGATAGTTGAGATGGCACCGCAATTACTACCTGGTGAAGATGAAGATATCGCGAATATTTTAAGAGGAAAATTAGAAAAAGATGGTGTGGAAATTTTTACGGGAGCAGTTTTAAAAGGATTAAATAACTATAAGAAGCAAGCTGCATTTGAATACGAGGGAATTACTCACGAAGTAACTCCAGAATTTGTTCTTGTTTCTGTAGGAAGAAAACCACGAGTACAACAATTAGGATTAGAAAAGGCAGGAGTTCAGTTTTCAAATAAAGGGATTGCTGTGAATGAACATATGCAAACGAACATATCGCATATTTACGCAGCTGGTGATGTGATCGGTGGAATTCAGCTTGCTCACGTTGCCTTCCATGAAGGAACGACAGCAGCATTACACGCAAGCGGAGAAGACGTGAAAGTAAATTATCACGCTGTGCCCCGTTGTATATACACAGCTCCAGAAATAGCTAGTGTCGGGTTAAGTGAAAAAGGTGCAAGAGAACAATATGGTGATATTCTCATCGGAGAATTTCCTTTTACAGCGAACGGAAAAGCTCTTATTTTAGGAGAACAAGTAGGTAAAGTAAAAGTCATTGTAGAACCTAAATACCAAGAAATTGTAGGGATTTCTATTATCGGTCCTCATGCAACTGAACTTATTGGTCAAGGAACCATAATGATTCATACAGAAGTTACCGCTGATATAATGAGAGATTATATTGCAGCACACCCTACTTTATCAGAAGCAATTCATGAAGCGTTAATGCAAGCGGTAGGACATGCTGTACATGCTTAAATGGAAATATAATAAACCACTATTCTCTAAACAAATAAGAGAATAGTGGTTTGATTTTTTATTAATAGAATATCCTATTATTTTTTAATTTCAATCGCTGAAGTAATATCGTTCCAATCAGGAGCTAAATTAGCAGTTTTACCATACCAATCAGCGTGTTTAAATATAACACCTTTTCCTAATCCTTGTGTAGAAGTATGCTCCCAAAGTGTCGTTGAATAACTTGCAGAAGGTGACGCTGTACTTACAGAAGAAATTCTGTCATTCCAGCTAGATGGTAAGTTTTTAAAGCCGCTGCTCCAGTATATATATTGGCCACCTTTATCTTTATGTTCATAAAAATCAGTACTACCAGCACCGCTACCTAAAGAATAAATATTATTTTTAATTGCTTTTTTATCCTTTTCAATATACGCATCTAATGTTTCGCGGCTAGTAAAACCATAAGCTAGCCAATCTCCATTTTCATTTTGCTCTGGTAATACCATAGTAATTTGGATATCTTTCTTATCCTGATCACTTAATTTTGCAAATGAATTAACATTTTGTTCATCCACTTTTAAATAATCAAATGACTTAATTGTGTTACTTTTTTCCTCAGCACTTACTGCACCTAGTCCTCCAGTTAATGCAAAACCCGCTACTAATGTCCCTGCTACTAATTTCTTCAACATATAACCATCCCTTTTTGTTTGAATTTTTGTACAGGTGAATCTTGTACAGCTAAAATGTATTCTAATTTTATACTTTTGTAAATATTCTGAAGTTTTAGAAATAATAGGCGGAATATTTACATTTTTACATTATTTCTTTAGAAAAAATGGTTATTGGAATGATATAATAAGTGGATATATTGTTTTTACTGGATGTAAAGATATTTTAGGAGAGGTGTCATTGAAATATTTTACAAGAGAATGGTATAAAAAAATGCAAGTTTTAGAATTTATAAGTTTTATAGAGTCTATAAAAGAATGGTCGGAAATGGATATACAAAGTTTAAAGGAAGAAATAGAGGAAAGGAAAATAGATTTATTAAAATTCCTTCCTGAATCGATATACTCAATTATACAAAACATAACAATTAATTCAGAATACTCATCAGGTGAACTGAAAAAACTTATGCAAGAGTGGACAACAGATTATGAGAAAAGAATGGCACAATTAGATCAATCATACGTAGAATATTTTAATTCCATTGAGAAAAAACTTCCGTCAAATGTCGCTCAGTTACACAAGACATCACTACACGATAGTGTAATTAAAGTAATAAAGAGAGAATCAGAAGATACTTTGTCTATCGTATTAGATTGCAGTGGTACTTTTAGTGAATTTGATAAACTTGAAGTAACCTTTATAGGAGTAACAAAGTGTTCTATGCCGGAAAACTTTGAAAATGCTTGGTGGTTATATCATGAAATAGCTCTTACTGAAGATGGTTTTGAACTTGGCGTTTTATTTGACTCTCCGTTTAGAGAAGTGACGATTTGCGCAGCAGATGTATTACTTGTGAAGAAATAATGTTGTATGGAGTATTACAAACGTTTGACATAATAAAAAAATAAAGTTATTGTAGATACATGAAGTCTACAATAGGAGCTGTACTATGAAATATTCTAAAGCTACAAATTATGCTCTTCATACAATGCTTTTTCTGGCAAAGGCCACACCAAATAAGTTAGTTAGTGTTCACCAATTAGCAGAAATGCAAAATGTTTCACCAACGTACTTGTCTAAAATACTAACTAAGTTGACGAAGGAAGGGATGATACACTCATCATCTGGTCCAAAGGGCGGTTACTCGCTTAGTAAGAATTGGGAAGATATTTCATTTTTAGATATTATACATGCAATTGAAGGCAAAACATCATTGTTTGACTGTTGTTTACATGACAAACCTGGATGTTTAATTAATGAGGCAATGCTCGCAGCAGAAGAGAAAATGGAAGAAGAGTTAAGAAATCAAAAAATCATAGATCTTGCGAAAAAAATAAAAGTGGATTTTTAATCTGCTTTTATTTTTAAGTTAATTAAGGATAAAAAGGCTCTTTAATATCTTTAATTGTAGTTAGAAAATGATATGAAGAAGGAGAGAAGATGATGAATAATTTTTGGAATGATCGATATAAATCAGATGAATATTTTTACGGGGAAGAACCTAATACATTTATTAAAGAACAAGCATTTCGTTTAGCAAATCACAATAAAGTAATAGCATTTGCGGAGGGAGAAGGTAGAAATGCTGTATTTCTAGCAAGACAAGGGAACGAAGTAACAGCTATTGATTATTCGGAAGATGGATTAGAAAAGACAAAAAAATTGGCAGAGAAGCATAACGTAAACGTGCATACAAAAAAAGTAGATTTATTAGCTGATAGTTTGCCAGAAAATGAATATGATGCAGCAATTATGGTATTTGGACATTTTCATGATGATTATAAAAAAATGATATTAGGTAAAATGATACAAACGATAAAGCCTGGTGGATTAATTATGTTTGAAGTTTACTCAAAAAAACAAATAAACTATGGTACTGGTGGACCAAAAGATGTTGATATGCTGTATGATCCAATTGATATCCTTACTTGGTGTGAAGAACATAAGGTAATTCATTTCTTTAATGGAGAACAAAAGCGAGTTGAAGGGAAAGGGCACACTGGTTTAGCTGATGTTATTCAAGTTGTTATTAGAAAATTAATATAAGTGTTAATGAAAGTGTTAAATGTATGAATGTAAAAAGACCAGTCGTATAAGACTGGTCTTTCTATTTAGATACTAAATTATCAAGCTTCCAATATGTATTTGTTAACGGCGCAGCTTTGCTATCTATGTATAAATACATATTATTTAAATCTTTTGGTGAAGTTTTCAGTTCAAACACAATGTCAGTAGTTAATGAGAATTCGTGTGGAACATTTTTATAGTGCTCGTCATCTATCGGATGAGCTTCACCTTCATATTTCTCACCAGTTTTTTCATCTTGTATGAAATATTTTATTTCCGAGAGGTCAATAGTTTGTCCATCGTCTCGAACATTATTAATCATAACACGAGTAGTAAGGCGTCGCTCTTCGTCTATTTTTTCAAACTTTGCATTTTCAACTGTCGCTCTATAGTATTCGTTTTTAACTATTTCTCCATAATGCATTGCATTCTTTTCGAGAGCGCTCTTTTCTTGTTTTGATGTAGTATTGCTATTACATCCTGTTAATATTCCTGTAAATAATAATGCTGTACAAGTTACTTTAATTAAAGAGTTCATAGAAATTCCTTTCTGTATTAAAAAGTAAAACATAGGAATAATTTTACAACAATAAGGAAATAAATAGAAGCCTTTTAGTAAAATATGCAAATGTACATTTATCCGGTGTTTGAGTTAATAAAATGGAAAAAATGGGGGGAACCTGCATAAAAACGGAAGAAAAAGGATTGAAAATATTGTAAAACGGAAGAAACGGGCATATAATTAACATAAAGTTTAAATTTCTGAATCTTCAATAATGGTGGTGGCAACATGTTTACTGAAGAACGTCGAGAGAACATTTTAGAATTGCTTAAGAAAGATGGAAGAGTAATCGCAAAGGATCTTGCGGAAAGGTTCGATATGTCTATCGATTCTATAAGAAGAGATTTGTCTATTATGGAGAAGGAAGGGTTATTAAAAAGAACCCATGGGGGTGCAATTGAACTTGCACGAGTGAGAAACTTAGCTGCGGAACCAACTAAACGTTATAGTGATAGCTCAATATATGAGGACACAATTGCAAGAGTTGCGGTATCTTATATACAAGAAGGTGATTCAATTTTTATTGGTGGGGCTTCCGTTCATAATGCGATGCTGAAATATTTACCGGAAGTATCATTTACGGTTATTACGAATTCTATAGGAATAGCTGGTTATCTACGAGAATATAAGAATATTGATACGTATTTAATTGGCGGAAAAGTAAAACCTTCAGGAAATATTACTGATACACTTGCCTCTGAATTGATAAGTAGATTTTCTATTGATCTTTATTTCTCTACAGGTGGAGGTATTTCATTAGAAGGTATAAGTACAGCAACACCTGAAGTTGCTTATTTTAGTAAAAGAGTAAGTGAAATTGCTAGAAGAAATATTTGTTTAGCTCCGCATAATAAACTTGGAATAGATTGTTTTATAAGAGGAGAGTCTCTAAAAGAAATTGACCTTATTATAACTGACGAAGAGGCTAGTAAAGAAACTGTTCAAGACTTTGAGAAACAAGGTAAACAAGTTGTAATAGCACCAGTATACTCATTTGAAAGGAGTTTGACATGATTATAAAAGAGCAAGAGTTTCATATAAATGGATTAACTTATACAATTCGTTCTGCAGCTGAGAAAGATGCTGACCAGTTATCGAAAATTAGAGTTCAGATTGATGGAGAAACTGAAAATATGGATAGAGATGCTGGAGAGGGATTTATAGATAATCTAGGATTTCAAAAAATAATAAAAACAGATAGTGAAGAGACGAAGAATCTCTTTTTAGTTGCAGAAGTGCACAATCGAATCGTTGGATTTTCAAGGTGTGAAGGATCAAATTTTAAGAGATTATCTCATAAAGTGGAGTTTGGCGTTTGCATTTTAAAAGAGTTTTGGGGATATAAAATGGGTAAGAGCCTATTACAACAATCTATTAAATGGGCTGACGAAAATGCAGTAAATAAAATATCTTTACAAGTATTAGAGACAAACGAGAAAGCTATTCATCTTTATAAAAAATTAGGTTTTGAAGTAGAAGGCGTTTTGAAAAATGACAAAAGACTATCGGACGGAAAGTATTATAATACGGTAGTGATGGGAAGGTTTACTGATACTTTTCATGAAAGAGGTGAAGAAGTATGTTTTACAGAAGGAAGTACTATGTAGTGAAAAATGAATTCATAGAAGTATTTAATGATCATTTCAATAACACGAACTTACCTAATCAATTAAAGCATGGTTCTAAGCTAATATGACGCTGGATGAAAGATAATAAGAATGGTACGTCTGAAGTATTTGCCATATGGGAATATGATAGTTATGAACAGTATAAAGAAATAGAATCGAAAATTAGAAGTGACGAGAGGCATATTAGAAGAATACATGAATGGTATGAAAACCATGGCGGGAAAGAATATGTTTTACAGGAGTACATAGTAGAGATGAAAAATGAAGAGTTAGTATGTACTGTAAAGTAATAGAGGGGTGAGGGATAATAGGAATGAAAACAAAATTATATTTTAGTTTAGCATCCACTATTTTATTTGCAATAGCCGTGATTGTTTTCTTTATAAACGGTAATCCACAAAAGTGGTTTTGGTTATGTATTTTCTTTGCTTCCATTATACAAAATATAGTGCTACTAAAAAAGAATAAAGAAGTGCATTAAGATATTCAAATTATTAACATATTTGTGTCGTCTTTCTAGTTTTATTGAAAACGCTTTTATTCAGTTTTATAATAAAAGTATGTTTTTACAGATCTCCAAAACAATGAATAGGGAGATGATACAATGTTAGCTTCACCGTTTTACTTACATACATGGAAAAAGTTTATTAATGAAGGAGTCCTTGATTCGAACCGTATAAACGAAAGAATTTCAGAGTCATGGCATCGATGTAAACAAGCAAATGTGAATCCTCACATGAATAAAGGTCAGAAAATTTTGTCTTCTATTTTTTTTCAAGATCAAAAGAAAAAGAGTGAAATCTTCCTAGATATCGCAATCCCTCAAATACAAAATATGAGAAAAACCATTGATGAACTACAAATGATGGCATTATTAATCGATCCAGATGGTTATGTTCTATCGTTAAGTGGAAATAAACAAACGTTAAAGCGAGCGAAACATATTAATTTTATTGAAGGTGTAAAATGGACGGAAGCAGCTGTGGGGACAAACGCAATAGGAACAGCGCTAGAAATTGAAGAAGCTATTATGATAAGTGGTACTGAACATTACTCCGTGTTATCTCATAGCTGGAGTTGTGCGGCTGCTCCCATTCATAATGATGATGGGAAATTAATTGGTGTTCTAGATTTCTCCTGTCCAATTGAATTTTCGCATCCATATATGCTCGGTATGGTAACTTCAATTGCACATGCGATAGAACGTGAATGTAGCATAAGAGTTCATCAAAATGAATTACACTTAATTCATCGTTTTTTAGATGTCATTGATAGTGATGAACAAGTAGTTATTTGTAATCATCGTGATGTTATCGTTTCTGCGAGTAAGAGCGTTCGTGAACGAATAAATAATTGGTCAAGAATGAAACTTGAAGAGTTAATGCACCATGGATTAGAAACTAAATTAGAAATACCAGTATATAGTAATGAAAGAATGATTGGGAAATATATGTATTTAAAGGAAAACAAACAAATGAATACATATTCTGCTTTCACATTTATAAAAGGAATTACTTTTCCAGGAGTTACCGGGACAAGTAAAGCATTTCAACACACACTAGAAGAAATTAAGCTTGTTTCACCGACTGATGCTAGTGTGTATGTATGTGGTGAGACAGGAGTAGGAAAGGAATATGTCGCGAGAGCGATTCATGAAAATAGTCCAAGAAAAGACGGACCCTTTATAGCTGTTAACTGCGGTTCTTTGCCTAAAGAATTAATGGAAAGTGAATTGTTCGGTTATGCTGAAGGTGCGTTTACAGGTGCGCGACGTCAAGGATATAAAGGGAAATTTGAACAAGCGAATGGAGGAACACTGTTTTTAGATGAAATTGGCGAAGTACCACCAGAGATGCAAGTAGCCTTATTGCGTGTTTTACAAGAACGCACAATAACTCCAATAGGAAGTTCAAAAGAGGTACCAGTAAATATTCGTATTATTACTGCCACACATAAAGATTTACTAAGGTTAGTAGAAGAAGGAAAATTCCGTCAAGATTTATATTATCGTTTGCACGTTTATCCGTTATATGTTCCATCGTTAATAGAAAGAAAAGAGGATATCCCATATTTTATACAACACTATTGCGAACGGAAGAATTGGAATGTTGTATTTCCAAAGAGTATATACAATCAATTTTTACAACATACATGGCCCGGAAATATTCGAGAACTAGTAAATGCATTAGAACGCATTTACATTTTGTCGCAAGGACGGGACATATGCGAAAAACAAGTCGCTCTTTTGATACAAACAAAGATGGGAAATCAACAACAACTTGAGTTACAAGTTGAAAATAAAACCGAACATACATTGAATTTTCGCGAAAAAATACAGCGTGATAGCATGATTGAAGCATTACAAAAGACAAACGGAAATGTTTCATTAGCTGCAAAACTATTAGATGTACCCCGTAGTACATTTTATAAACGAATGCAAAAATATAAGTTATAAAGTAGATTTTTGTAATCTACTTTTTCTTTGTGGGCTCATGTTCTGTCGGAATGTGCGCTTACCGGGGAAATAATAGAATTGTTAGAAGGGAAATTTCCTAATGGGGGTTAGTGTGTGAAGTATATTGAAATTGGCTTCGGAAATAGGTGGTTCGTTCGAACAGAAACTGAAAATAAAGATGGAACTGAATTTGAAGAACGAGGAATTATAAAACCTATTTATTTTGAGTCTTTATATGTACGAGTGTGGTTTCGGAAAACGTGTTTAATTTTTGATACGAAAGAAAGGTTTAAAAAGGTTAAGAAGAGGAGGATTGAATATAAATTTATAGTTGGAATTGTAAGTAGACTGGATAAAGAAGAAGTGGGCTAACATGCGTAGTTATATTGGACAGGAAATTCTTTTGACTTATATCAAATTCATAAAAAGCAATTTTACTAAATATAAATTGTTAATACAACCACTAAAAATTATTATCAAGACCTAAAAGCTAAAAATCTTTAAAAAATAAAGGTGAGCGCATATTAGTCATGTATAATATGTACTCACCTTTATTTTCTTGTTCAAAGCACCCGTTAGTCACTCATGGAACATGGAATAAAGTGTGGTATTGATTTAAAATAAAGTTTGATAATTTATAAAAAAGATTGATAAAATCCTGTATTAATATAAGGTTTTTTTTTGCCCCTTAAATTTCAGTTGTATTGTTCAATTAAAGGGCCAGATTGTTGAGGAAACAGGAATAATAAGAATACTCAAAAGATTGTTTGTGAAGTGTTACACTTAAACTAACGGGCAGTTTAGCTTAAGTACATTTTTTCACAAATTTAAAGGGGGAAATTTCCCCATTTTTTATACCAGCTTAACGTTGATTCGGGAATATTGAACTTCGCTACCTGCTAATTGAATTCTACTTCATCTGGAGACCTTTAAATTAAAATGTTTCCTTTCTTCTGACAGACTTATTAAATTTCGAAAACAATCAATTCAATCATCTTTTCGTATAGAAAAACTTATTAAGAAACATGCACTAGAAAAAATATAAATCATATATAGGAGATATCCCGTTTGAATGCTTGAGGAGGATATTATGAAACCTATGTTACCTAGTGAAAAATATTTCGGTAATTTAGAACTAGTTTATGCATTTTATGGGGCTATGCCTACAGGTGTTACTGTTTCAGAAACCGGTCGTATTTTCATTTGCTTTCCGAAATGGGGAGACGATGTTAAATTTACTGTGGCGGAAATTTTTGAGGATAAATTGCAGCCTTATCCTAATTTACAAACCAATTTGGTTAACCCCGAGAATATCCCAATGACTTTCATCAGTGTCCAAAGTGTAGTTGCTGATGGAAGGGGAACGCTTTGGATATTAGATACAGCGGCACCAAATTTTTCTGAACCTATTAAAGGGGGGGCAAAATTAGTCGCTGTTGATTTAGAAACCAATACAATAAGAAAAGTATATACCTTTACAGAAGATGTTGTCCTGCCTACAACTTATCTGAATGATGTCCGTTTTGATTTTCGTGTTGGAAAAGCAGGTTATGCCTATATAACGGATTCTTCTTCAAGAGGACCAGGAGCTATTATCGTCGTAGATTTATCAAATGGAAACGCGTTTAGACGGTTAAATGGAGCAAATTCAACTTCACCCGATCCCTATTTTTTACCGAAAGTAGAAGGTCAAATTTTAATGAATCGAAACAAAGACGGTTCAACTTCTCCATTTAGATTGGCGTCTGATAGTCTTGCGATTTCTCCTGATGGAAAGATATTATTTTTTGCTCCACTAACCAGTCGGCATTTGTTCTCGATCTCAACAGAAGCCCTGAGAGACAGAACGATATCGGACATGAATTTACCTTATCATGTGGAGTATTGGGGAGAAAAAGGTGCGTCTGATGGAATGATCACTGATGCAAAAGGAACTGTTTATGCTGGAGATTATGAAAATAACAGTATCCGTAAGATATTTCCAAATGGCATAATGGAAACTATTGCACATGATCCGAGAATTTTGTGGCCGGATACTTTTTCAATTGGTCCGGATCAATATTTGTATGTCATTGTGAACCAATTACATCGACAGCCTAGATTTCATTATGGAAAAGACTTACGACAGAAACCTTATAGTTTACTTCGTATCAAAATTGATGAATTTCCTGCTCCGACCTTTTCATAATAAAAATAGTCAATTAATTGTTTTCATTGATAGAAAATGATCAAACTTTTTTATAAAATCAAAACATAAACCTGCTGAATAAGAATCCATTTTGATCAATCTTTTTCAAAATGGATTCTTTTTATTTACCATAGAATACGGGTTAACACGATATTTTTAATCAAACTTTATTTTAAAATTACGAAGAAACTCATGAATGTTTTAAAAAATATGGTGAAGTAGTAATACCCGAACTTATGAGTGAAATTAATGAAAAGTTAAAATGGGATGTTGTTAGTTATGTAGATCATAAGGAGTATGCTTTATGGCCACTACTAAAATATTTTAAAAAGATAATTAAACAAGATTCACAAGAATGGAAAACGCGAGGTTTAGAACTGTATAAATTATCTAGTGTAGCAGATATAAAGGGGAGTCATTTTCTTATCCTTTCTATATAGAAATTGCTATTGGTATTATTATACAATAGGTGTCAGAAAATACAGTTGTTTATTATTGGAGTGGGAGAGAATTATATGTCGATGTCGCTATATTATAAAAAAATCCGTGAGCAATTAGGCCATGAACTAATTCTAATACCGAGTGTAGCTGCTGTTATAAAGAATGGGCAGGGAGATATTTTGTTTCAATATCCTGGCGGGGAATACTGGAGTTTGCCAGCTGGAGCAATTGAGCCTGGAGAAACTCCAGAAGAAGCGGTAGTTCGTGAAGTGTGGGAAGAAACGGGTTTGAAAGTGCAAGTAAAAAAACAAAAAGGGGTATTTGGAGGGGAAAGGTTCCGTCATATATATCCGAATGGCGATCAAGTAGAATATATTGTTGTTGTGTTTGAATGTGAAATTACTAGTGGAAAACTGAAATCGATAGATGGTGAATCTTTAAAACTACAATATTTCTCATTTTCTGAAAAGCCTACTTTAGCGCTACCATACCCAGATAATATATTTTTATAGATGTAAAATAACACACCTTACTTATTGAAGGTGTGCTATTTATATAACCCGGTCGTATACATCTCCGTTAACGTATACACAATTTCCTCTAAGTTAATCTTTTTATCATTTTGCGTAATAGTCCAAAGAAACGATTCATTCATCGCGAACCAACCGCGTGCTACAATCTCTTTATTTAAATTAGGTTGTGCTAATCCACTTTCTTGAGAGTAAGTAATATCCTGTTTAATACTTGTTATAAAACGTTCCCGAATCTCATCCCATTTTTGCCGTATTTCTCTTGATAATCCTATTGCTTCCTCTACAACTTGCAAAATAGCGCGTTCTTCATCTGCTAATTGCAGGAATGCTCTAACTTGATTTTGGATCATTATACGTGCTTCCTCTTTTGTTTGTGGAGAAAAAGAGAGCTCAGCAATATTATAAAATTGATTCATAACATCTTCCATTAAACTAATTAGGAGATCATCTTTGTTTTTGAAGTATACATATGCTGTTCCATAACCAGTTTCTGCATGTTTAATAATTTGTGTAATTGTCGTTTTTTGAAATCCATTATTTATAAAAATAGTGTAACCAGAGTGTAATAGTTTCTTCTTCGTTTCTAAGGAGCGGTGTTTTCTTGATGAAAGAGTAGAGTTTTTCAAAGAATCACCTCTTTATACTGAAATATCTGAAAATATAACTGTATTGTAAAAGAAGTTCATATATAAAGTCAACTGACACAATATCATTGACGTTGTATCAATTATGGTGATATATTTCAATTAGTTAGAATAAAAAGAAAATTAAGAGAAGGTGACACCATGTATAAAGAACCATTTCAACCAACTTATGAGTATGCGCTTGAATGTGATAAACATGATGAACTGAAAGATTTTCAAACTGAATTCTATAAAAAAGAAGGTACTATATATTTAGATGGAAACTCATTAGGGCTACTTTCAAAAAGAGCAGAGAAATCATTACTTACGTTGCTAGAATCTTGGAAAGAGTATGGCATTGACGGCTGGACAGAAGGTGAGCACCCGTGGTTTTTCCTTTCAGAGAAATTAGGTAAACTTACAGCCCCTCTTATTGGAGCTTTACCCGAAGAAACTATTGTAACCGGTTCTACGACTACGAATATACACCAAGTTATTGCGACGTTTTATGAACCAAAAGGAATACGTACAAAAATACTTGCGGATGAATTAACTTTCCCGTCAGATATTTATGCACTTCAAAGTCAAATTCGTCTAAAAGGATTAGACCCAAATGAACATCTAGTAAGAGTGAAAAGCCGAGATGGTAGAACACTTTCTGAAGAAGATATTATTTATGCGATGGAAGATGATATCGCTTTAATTTTATTACCTTCTGTTTTATATAGAAGTGGTCAAATTCTGGATATGAAACGTTTAACAACGGAAGCTCATAAACGCGGCATTCATATCGGATTTGATTTATGCCATTCAATAGGATCTATTCCGCATCATTTCAAAGATTGGGATGTCGATTTTGCTGTTTGGTGCAATTATAAATATTTAAATGCAGGACCAGGTAGTGTTGCAGGCCTTTATGTAAATAGTAAACATTTTAATAGACTGCCAGGATTGTCTGGATGGTTTAGTTCTAGAAAAGATAAACAGTTTGATATGGAGCATACATTAACAGCTGCTGATCATGCAGGTGCTTATCAAATTGGTACACCGCACGTATTAAGTACAGCACCATTAATTGGTTCACTTGAAATTTTCAAAGATGCTGGTATTGAACGTTTACGTGAGAAATCTTTACATATTACGAGATACATGCTGAATTTAATTGGACATGAATTAAAAGATTTCGAATTTACAATTGGAAATCCATTAGAGGATGAAAAACGAGGTGGGCACATTTATTTAGAGCATGCAGAAGCAGCACGTATATGTAAAGCACTAAAAGCAAATGGAGTAATTCCAGATTTTAGGGCGCCAAATGGGGTGAGACTTGCGCCGGTCGCTTTATATAACACATACGAAGAAGTGTGGAAATCTGTACAAATATTAAAGAAAATTATGAAAAATGAAGAGTATAAGCAGTTTGAAAATAAGCGAGAGGTTGTGGCATAAATATGAAAACATCAGAGTGGATTGATATTTCACAACCGCTAAATAATAATATTGCAACGTGGCCAGGAGACACACCGTTCTCGTATGAAGTTTCATGGTCAAAAGAAGAAAGTGGCTCAGTAAATGTCGGAAAGTTAACGATGAGTATTCATACAGGCACTCATATTGATGCACCATTTCATTTTGATAATGATGGAAAGAAAGTATTAGATTTAGATGTTCAAGTTTATGTTGGCCCAGCACGGATTATTGACGTTTCTAATCTTGAAAGCATCGGGAAAAAGGAATTAGAAAGCTTTCATTTAGAAGGTGTAGAACGATTATTATTACGTACATCTTCACATGGAAAAGCTGAAGAATTTCCAGAGGTGATCCCTCATTTACGTGCAGACATAGCGTCGTTTCTTTCAGAGAAAGGTATTCGTTTAATCGGAGTAGATGTACCATCAGTTGATCCGCTAGATGATAAAGAATTAGCAGCGCATCATCAATTATTTAAACATGGAATTCATATTTTAGAAAATGTCGTACTAGATCATGTAGCAGACGGTGATTATGAACTTATTGCATTACCACTTGCATTAACTGATGCAGATGGAAGTCCAGTTCGAGCCGTTATTAGACCAATATAAGTAGAATCATATAAAAGGGGCGTTTGGCTAATATGAAAGAAAATGAAAAAGTAATTATGGAAAAAGGGATTCATACGGATTTTAAAGAGAATATGACGTATGGGGAGTATTTACAATTAGATAGTTTACTATCTTCTCAAAAAAGATTATCGGACCATCATGATGAAATGTTATTTATCGTTATTCACCAAGCAAGTGAGCTTTGGATGAAGCTCATTTTACATGAGCTAAATGCGGCGATTGAATCTATTAAACAAGATAAATTACAACCAGCTTTTAAAATGTTAGCACGTGTATCAAAAATTCAGTCTCAAATTATTCAATCTTGGGATATTCTTGCGACATTAACACCATCAGAATATATTGAGTTTCGTGATTCACTCGGTCAAGCTTCAGGTTTTCAATCGTATCAATATCGTATGATTGAGTATGCACTTGGCTATAAAACGCCACACGCATTAAAAATTTATGAAAAGGATCCAGAATTACATGCACGACTTCATAAAGCGCTACATGCACCAAGTCTATATGATGTCGCGATTCAAGCATTAGTAAAAGAAGGATTCCCTATTCATAAAGATGTGTTAAACCGTGATATTACGCAGCCTTATGAAGAAGATGCAACAGTAGAAGCAGCGTGGTTAGAAGTATATGCGGATGTGAAAAAATATTGGAATTTATATCAGCTTGCTGAAAAATTGATTGATATTGAAGACTGGCTACAACAATGGCGTTTCCGTCATATGAAAACAGTAGAAAGAATTATTGGACATAAAATGGGAACAGGTGGATCCTCCGGTGTTTCTTATTTAAAACGAGTACTTGATCAACAATTCTTCCCAGAGCTTTGGAATGTTCGTACGAAATTATAAAAATAAACCTGTCAGTTCATTATGGCTGACAGGTTTATTTTTATTTGAGCACAATTATGTTTAAAATGAAGGAACAAGATATAATAAATGGAGTAACTATTTAAATGGAGGTAAAGTTTTTGGATTTCAAGCAACTAGAAAATAAATTCGAAAAGAAAAAAGTGAATACATTTCTTGTTTATCAAAAAGGGGAATTAACAACTGAGTACTATAAAACACCTGAATGTGCAAATAACTTATATAAAATAAATTCGATTACAAAAAGTATTGTATCTTTATTAATTGGTATTGCTCTTGATAAGAGCTATATAAATGATATACATACACCGATTACAGAGTGGATTGAAAATGTACCTGGGGAAAAACATGATTTGACGGTTTATCACTTATTAACAATGACTACTGGTGAGGATTGGAAAGAGTTTGGAAATGGAGTAGTATTCCCAAATGACTTTGTAGAATCAGAGAACTGGGTGCAGTACATATTAGAAAAGCCAATAATTGAAGAACCCGCTAAAAAAATGAATTATAATTCAGGTTCTTCTCATTTACTGAGCTATATTATTCAAGAAGCTACTGGAATGTCGACAGAGCGGTTTGCAAAGAAATATTTATTTGATCCATTAGAAATTAACGAATACGAGTGGCAACAAGATCCGCAAGGTATATATGTCGGCGGCTTCGGTATGAAAATGAAATCTACCGATTTATTAAAATTAGGAAAGTTATGTTTGCAAAATGGATATTGGAATGAAAAAGAAATTGTATCAGCGAAATGGTTAGAAGAGTCAAGTAGGGCTCTATTTGAAACATATGAACATGTCGGTGCATATGGATATCACTGGTGGGTATTACATAACGGAAGATTTCACATACCGTATTGTATATATTTTGCTATGGGATACGGCGGACAATACATCGTTATCATTCCTCAGTTAGAAATAGTAGCAATTATAAGTAGTCATATGCCAAAACGTGGGCTTGTTCCATTAAAACTATTTATTGAGCATGTACAGGGAAATTCTAATTATATATAAGAAAAGGGGGGAATGTATGAAGGATGAAAAAATTTTATCTTTATTTAGATTATGTTTAAGTCTTCTAGTGTGTAGCGCCATTGTTACGCAATTCATAATTAGGGCACAAGTGAAGCCGTTTAATCCAGTTAACTTTTTTAGTTTCTTCACCATTGAAAGTAACATTTTAGTTGCATGTATTCTCCTTTTAAGCAGTATCGGAACAGCTACATTTGGTCGCTCAGAACAGTTTAGTATACTTCGTGGTGCGGCAACGGTATACATACTTACGACAGGACTCGTTTATTTTTTGTTACTAAGAGGGTTAGAAGAGTCACTTCAAACGGCAATACCATGGGTAAATACTGTGCTACATTATATCATGCCGATTGCAATGCTTTTAGATTGGATTTTAAATCCACCTATTAAGAAAATCACTTGGAAACAAGCTGCAAGTTGGCTCTTATTCCCGTGTTTTTACGTTGTATATAGCTTAATACGTGGTCCAATCGTGAATTGGTATCCATATCCGTTTTTAGATCCGAGAATAGGTGGATATGGTAAAGTACTTTTATATAGCATAGGGATAGCTGTAGTAATTGGCGCTATTTGTATATTGGTAAGATTTTTAGGGAATCGAAACTTTAGGAAAAAATTTTAGAAATGCAAGGAACCCCACTGTTTCCATTTTTAACAGTGGGGTTTCATTTTATCCCGCATTAACGGGCAGCCCGATTGGTGAGGGCTGATTAAAGTTTCACTTTATCTACTCGTCTTCTGAAACGACAACTTTATAAATTTCTCCGTCTTCGTTTCAAATTCTACATCAACAAAAACACCATATTCTTTTCCATCTTCACGTAACCACAATTTAAATTTTTCAACAGTTATTTGAACTGTTTTTGGTTTTCTACCTATATGAAGATAGTCAATAATTTCTGCTTTTGGGTATTGTTCTTTCGTCTTTTCTACGGCAAGTTTACCCCATTTGGCATACGGCGGCTGCGCATGAACAATTGATGAGCCTGTATATATATTTGAACATGTTGTTAGGAACAGAATGACGAGTGCGACACGTTTTAACGATTTCTTCATGATGAACTCCTTTCATCCTTTTTTTATATTGTTTACATATTTTTTCAACGATATTAGTTTGGATTTTTTTGTCTTCTTTACATAAAAGCGAGGCTTTTACAAAACATAACCAAGAAATCATTTCCGTAATTAAGGAGGGAAAATTATGCGCCAAAAAGCTATTTTTAAAATAGCAGTTTTACTTGCGTTCATAGGACTGTCTTTAATGGTCAGTAGTATACAACTAAAGAATGTAGAAGCTTTTTCTAATCAAGTTATTCAAAGAGGAGCATCTGGCGAAGATGTCATTGAACTGCAATCTCGTTTGAAATATAACGGATTTTATACGGGAAAAGTGGATGGTGTTTTCGGATGGGGTACATACTGGGCACTTCGGAATTTTCAAGAGAAATTCGGATTACCCGTTGATGGTTTAGCTGGAGCTAAAACGAAGCAAATGCTCGTGAAGGCAACGAAGTATGACAAGTCAACTGCTAATAAAGGGACAACAACGAATAAAGGAAATAGCGGCGGAACTGCACAAGAGAATAAACCACCTCAAAATAAAGGGACAAATGTTCCGAACGGTTATTCTCAAAATGATATTCAGCTTATGGCAAACGCAGTATACGGAGAATCACGTGGTGAACCGTATTTAGGACAAGTTGCGGTAGCTGCCGTTATTTTGAATCGTGTTACAAGTGCGTCATTCCCAAATACTGTTTCAGGTGTAATCTTTGAGCCTAGAGCATTTACAGCAGTAGCCGATGGACAAATATATTTAACGCCAAATGAAACAGCAAAAAAAGCAGTTTTAGATGCGATTAACGGATGGGATCCAACAGGAAATGCTTTATATTATTTCAATCCAGATACTGCGACTAGTAAATGGATTTGGACTCGTCCACAAATTAAAAAAATCGGTAAACATATTTTCTGTAAATAGAGCGGAGGTGGGACAATGTTACGAGGTATTATCATTGTATTATTAACAGTCGGTGTAGTAGGAACAGGCTATTGGGGCTATAAAGAGCACCAAGAGAAAAATGCGGTTTTAATTCGAGCGGAAAATAGCTATCAACGTGCATTCCATGATTTAGCATACGAAGTCGATTTATTACACGATAAAATTGGCACAACACTTGCGATGAATTCACGATCATCTTTATCACCTGCATTAGCGGATGTATGGCGTTTAACATCTGAAGCTCGCTCAGATGTAGGACAACTTCCTTTAACATTAATGCCATTTAATAAAACGGAAGAATTTTTAGCGAATATCGGTGATTTCAGTTACCGTGCAGCCATTCGTGATTTAGAAAAAGAGCCGTTAAATGAGCAAGAATATAAAACGCTACAAACTTTATATTCAAATGCAGGAAATATACAAGATGAACTAAGAAAAGTACAACATCTTGTTTTGAAAAATAATTTACGCTGGATGGATGTAGAAATGGCACTTGCATCAAATCGTGATCCAGCAGATAACACAATTATTGATGGATTGAAAACTGTAGAGAAAAACGTAACATCATATTCTTCTACAAACTTCGGACCGACCTTTACAAGTGCGCAAAAAAATAAAAAAGGCGGATTTGAAGCGGAAGGAAAGGCAATTTCTAAAGATGAAGCGGCGAAAATTGCCAAATCGTTTTTGAATTTAAAAGGAAATGAAAAAGTAGATGTAGAGAAAAGTGGAAAAGGTGCGAAAGAATCCTTCTATAGTGTGAAAATTAAAGATGAAGCAACGAACAATGAGTTCTATATGGATATTACCGGAAAAGGCGGATATCCAATTTGGGTTATGAATAACCGCGAAATTAAAGAACAGAAAGTTAGTTTAAACGATGCAGGTAGTAAAGGTTTAAAATTTTTAAAGGACCATAAGTTTAATAATATGGAGCTTTATGATAGCTCACAATATGATAATGTTAGTGTATTTACGTATGTAGTAAATGAAAATGGAGTACGAATTTATCCAGAAGCAATCCAAATGAAAATTGCTTTAGATGACGGTTCTATCGTAGGGTTCTCCGCAAAAGAATATTTAGCGTCACATCAAAAACGAACAGTTCCATCGGCAAAGCTAACTGCAGCAGAAGCAAGAAAGAAAATCAATCCGGATGTAAAAGTAATGGAAGAACGTAAAGCTGTAGTAGTTAATGATTTGCATAATGAAGTACTTTGCTATGAATTTGTAGGTACTTTAGGAAAAGATACGTACCAAATATTCATTAATGCTAATAGCGGGGCCGAGGAAAAGGTAAAGAAAATGCAAGCTGTTGAAAAAATTTATGATTAAACCTTAAAAGTGAAGTGGTGAAAATAATGAAAACTCTAATATATATATTAATGCTTTGCTTCGTTATAACTGGATGCAGTATTGGAACAAAAGAAAACCCAAACGAAAAGCCGGAACAAAAAAATGTTTCAATGAAAAATGTTAATTATACGAATAAATCCAATAAGCCAAATGAAAAAGCGGCAGATCATTTAGCATCTTTAGCAGCAAGTGTGCCAGGTGTGAATGATGCGACAGCGGTCGTTGTTGGAAAATATGCTATTGTAGGTATAGACGTAAAAGCAAAACTTGATCGAACTCGTGTTGAATCAATTAAATATTCTGTTGCAGAAAGTTTAAAAAATGACCCTGACGGTGCTAATGCAGTCGTTGTAGCAGATGTTGATACGTATGAACGCCTCAAACAAATCGGAAAGCAAATTAAAAAAGGAAAAACAGGTGAAGGTATACTAGATGAATTAGCGGCTATTGTGGGACGAGTAATGCCACAAGTTCCAAATGATATGATTGAAAATCGAGAAACGAATCCAATTAAAGATAATGATAAACAATTACCAAAAGATGAAGAACAAGAGTTAAGAAAAGAACAGGATGATCAATCAAATAATCATTTGAATAAATGAAATTAGCCTCGTACTTAATTGTGCGAGGTTTTTAAGTATAATATTAAATATTCAGTTTATTTTTAAGGGAATATATGGTTTAATTATGATGGGAGGGACAACTGTTATGATGAAAAAAAGCGCATGTATATTGTTTAGTTTATGCTTAGGTTTCAGTATGACAGCGTGTGAAAAGAGAAAAGAAGCGAAAAATCAAACAGCAACTTCTTCTACTGTGATGGAAAGGCAACAGAAAGAATCTATCAATATAAATCATTTCTCGAACATAAATGAAGGAATGACTTATACAGAAGTGAAAGATTTAATTGGTTTTGAAGGGGATTTACTTATAGAAGAAGGGGTAGAACATTCTACACAAATTAAACAAATTTTTGCTTGGAAAGGAAACGATCCAAATTCATTTGTTGAAATTACCTTTTTAGATGGAAGAGTGCATTCAAAAGCACAGCAAGGTATAAGTTAATAAGCTAAAAAATGGGAGAGTTTAGCATGAACATACACACAGGGGAAATTCAATTAGTTCCGTATAAGGAGAAATATAAAGAAGTTATACAAACATTTACTTTACCAAGTGAACAAGTTCAGTTTACAGCAGATCCAAGCGCATTACTGGAAAAAGCAAAAAGTGATCGTACAAAAAATGTGATTGTTATTTTAGATTACAATAGGGTACCGGTGGGTCTTTTCGCATTGGAAACGGGAGATAGAGTAAAGGAGTTCACAGATAATGAGGATGCTTTACTTTTAACGTCATTTTCTATTAATCACAATAGACAAAGAAAAGGATTCGCTAAAAAGTCATTGTTATTATTAGAAGAGTTTGTAAAACGCTATTTTCCAATAAAAAATGAAGTTGTACTTGCTGTGAATGAAAGAAATATTCCTGCACAAAATTTATATGCAAAAGTGGGCTTCGAGGATAAAGGTTTTAGAAGAATGGGACCAATTGGCCAACAAATAATAATGCATTTACCTATAATGAAATAATGAGATAGAAAACTTACTCTTGAATATTCACGTAGTAGGTTTTTTTATTTTAGTAATATATAATATATGTATATAAAATGAAACAGAAATGAAGGATATAAAAAATGAATCAAGATAGAAAATGGAATATCGTTGGGGGAAGAGTGATTAAAACTGGGATTGCAGTTTTTCTTACAGTGTTAGTTTGTGAATTTTTTAACATTCCAACTATTTTTGCTGTAATAACAGCAATTGTTACAATTGAACCAACTGCAACAGACTCAATAAAAAAAGGGCTTATTCGCTTTCCGGCCTCAACAATTGGATCGGCATATGCCATGACTTTCACATTTTTCCTAGGTCACCAAGCAATTTCTTATGCATCAGCTGCAATGTTTACAATCGTAACATGTCAAAAACTAAGGTTACACGCGGGAACTTTAGTCGCAACTTTAACTGCTGTAGCTATGATTCCAATTACGGCAGATCATTATTTTACTGCATTTTTAATTCGTTTAGCTACTACATCTACTGGTATTATTGTATCTACTTTAGTGAATTTTTTCATTTTCCCACCCCACTACACGAAAACGATTTTTGGATGTACAGAGGATCTATTCGCTAAAACAGCAAATATTATGGAAGAATGGATTACTGCATTAGTTGCAGGAAAAGGTATGAAAAAGGAGACTGCTCAGGATTTATCTAAATTGACTGTATTATTGCATAAGGCGATACAATTTGTTCAATATGAGCAGAAAGATTGGAAATATCATCAACATACAAAGAAGGAAATGAGAAGCTTTTTAATGATGCAGAAGCAACTTCATATATTACAGCAAATCATTTACCATATAGATAATTTAGCTCGGGTATCAATTGAGACTTGTGACTGGTCACAAAGTGAAAGAGAAATATTACAACGAACAATTCATTCTATAATTGCTATATTGAGAAACCATTGTAATGAAATTGATGAGGAACATTTCAAACTTATTGCTGAATTAGATAAGCAATTTTGGAGTTATAAAAATGATTTAAAAGATTTTAAACCAAATCATTATCATCACCATTTTTTAAGTGAATCTATTGTTTTATTTGAGGTATTATCTATTCATGATATGTTAGAAGAATTAAAACAAATATCCGAGAAATATGAGTTGGAAAATCGATTCAATTGATAAGTTCATTTTATTGTGGGGGGGATAATATGACACTTTATATTGCATTACTAAGAGGAATCAATGTCGGTGGCCATAAAGTAATCAAAATGGCTGATTTAAAACGAGTGTTTGAATCAATAGGGTTAAAACAAGTGAAAACATATATACAAAGTGGTAATATCGTGTTCGAATCTGAGGAAGGTATAAACTTTCTAAAGGACCGAATACAATCTGAACTAAAAAAAGAATTTGATTTCGATGTTCCAGTCATGCTAAGAACACATGATGAATTTATAAATATTATTAAACAATGCCCGTATGAAGTTCATTCATTGTTAGAAGGAGAAAGTGTTCATATTGCTTTTTTAGCTAATGAACTTTCTGAAGAAGAGAGTAGTCAATTGCTTACATTTAAAAGTGAACTTGAAGATTGCTATATAGATGAGAAGGTCGTTTATTTATTGTTCAAATATAGCATTCGAAATTCTAAATTAATGAACCAGTTTCAGAAGTTACATACACCAGCTACAGTTAGGAATTGGCGGACTGTGAATAAATTAAAAGCAATTGTAGAGAGTATGTAAATATAAAAAGATGAGGTTTTCTACATGTAGAAAACCTCATCTTTTTACTTATATTGTTTTGCAACTATGAGTTCGACAATAGGATAAATAAAGAATGAAGAGCAAATTGCGATGAACAGAGGGAGGTTTTTAACGCCATCTAAATTAGCCCCCATAGAAAATCCTTCGGAGAAGATTAATAAAAGGAACATTACAACTACAAGCACAAAATACGCAATTTTAAAGCTTTTATATGTAATTTGTTGGCCCATTTCATCTTGACTTTCTTCTGATACACCGTGGGGATCTCCCCAAGTAATGTGATTAATTAAATTACTAAGTATTAACGAGATAGCAAAAATCGTACCACCCAAAATAGAACCTTCAGTGATGTATTTATATGTGCCATGTACTAGTATTGCAATTAATGCTAAAACAATGATTATAAAAATAGTTTTTTTAGTATTCAATAAATAATTGCCCCCCTCGATTGTAAAAAACTCTTTACAAATATAAGTATAAAATTGGAAAAGTATCATGTCAAATACTTTTTACATATAATATGTAAGTATGCAATATTTTGGTTTTATGATAAATAAAAAATTACAATACATTTGAATGTAAAAGAATGGGCTCGCATATATTTGGAAGGGATGTCAGATTAATTTAGGGGGTAGTTATGTCTATACTTTTAAAAGCTGGTGCAGATGCAGGAAACAACGGTTTGAAGTTAATGGTGAAAGGGCAAGACCCTATTTTTATTCCGAGTATTTATTCTTTATATATAGGTGAGCCGACAGGACTCTTAGATGAGGTAGATGTTTCATTATCTGAATTAGAAAACCACATTGATGTGACTATAAGTTCGCCATCGTTAATGCTAAATAATGTACGATACATCGTTGGAGAAAAAGTCATTCAAGATCAATTAAAAGGTACTGAGGTAGAGAAGAAATCAAATAAGTCAACGGATGAGTTAATGGTTATTACAATACTATCAGGTTTGGCGGTAAGCGCTATGCGTCAAAGTCCAACTTCTAGCCATATTAATATTCGATATGATTTATCTGTCGCTCTTCCTATGCAGCTTATTACACAAGAAATAGCTGCTGAAAATGCAAAACGTTATATGGGAAATCATAAGGTTATTTTCCATTATCCGAACGGACGCGATGTGACAATTAATGTTTCAATTGAGTATTGTAAATGCCTGCCTGAGGGTGCTTCTGGGACGTGGGGCATTGTATACGATGAAGAAGGAAATGTTGTGAAACATAAAATAGAATGTGAGCAAAATCAAGTTTCTGAAATTGATTTTGTAGATAAAACTCTACTCTCTTTTGATATTGGTGCAGGGACGACAGAAGAAGTCGTTTCATTAGGGGTAAATTTCCGTCCGCAACTAAGTAAAGGTTTATCTTATGGTGTAAAAGAGACGTTACTACAAATCATTACGAGATGGAACCGGAAGTATCCAACTAAGACGATTGATAGTATTACAGAATTCAATCAAATTTATTTAAATGATAAGCATCCGAGAAATACCTTATTAGTTGAGGAATCACAGCCAGCGCTATTAGGTTTAGCAGCACGTGTTGCAACAGATATTATAAATAAAATTGATGATATGAAAGACGATCCATACGTGTTTATTTATGGCGGGGGTGCAGTAATTATTAAAAACAGTTTAAAAATGATTTTAAAGCAAAAAGGACGACTCAAAAATGTAATCTTTGTAGATAATCCGTTATTTACAAATGCACGAGGATTATTAGTTTATACTTGTTCGCCAAAATATAGAGAGCATAAGCAAAAAGAGTTAGGATTTACAAACTTAACGATAAGTTAGTTGGTGGAAGTATGCGATCTAGGCGATATAAACGTGGTGATCGAGTAAAAATCAATATTCATAAATCGGTATCACCTGAAATGCTTGCGTGGCTGAATAAACAATCAAATCCAACTAATTTCTTCTTTTTTGCTGCGCAGCAATTATTTAAACAAGTAGGAGATATTGACGTTTCAAAAGCTTTACCAAGCAGCCATGTTTTCTCATTATATGTGGAGCCTTCATCCTTATTAAAAGTCGAAGTAAACCCTTTTAAAAACATGACACTAGAAGCAAATACATCCACCGAAAATGCAAAAAAAAAATTATGGGAATCTGTTGATCAATTAGATTGTCCATTTTTTTAAACATAGAAAAATATAAGAAGTCCCATCACTATACATACGAATACAGTGATGGGTTTTTGTTTGTAAATGGAAGGGGGCACAATACAATTTGTGCCCCTTCTGTTAATTATTTGTTTGTCTAAATTTCAGATGTATGTTTAGAAACCGCAGTAATTATGCTTTCCCAATCATTTAGATGATTTTCATGACCTGCCCCTTTAAGAGTTAATAGTACTGAGCTTGGAATTTCATCAATTAGTGCGAGGCCATGTTCAAATGGGAGTGCTGTATCGTCTGTTCCATGAATAACCAATGTTGGTGATTGTATGGAGTGAAGTACACCTTCATATGCATCATCACCTTGAAGTAAAGCGTGATTAAACATACTTAATAAATTGTTTGCGCGTTCTATTTCTTGTTTTACTTGTGTATAAACTCTATTTTCATCAAATATTCGTTCTGATCCACATAATAGACGAGATCCTGAAACTAAATACTCTGCCACATCATTTTTATTTGTCCAATCAATACTTGCGCTCTTTACATGATGTGTTAAAATCCTTTCATCCATTGGGGGTAAATCGCGAGTATTATTATCAGATCCTATTACACTAGTCGCTAGTAAAGTTAGCGTCAAAATTCTTTCGGGATGTTTTACAGCGGCAATTTGAGCAATCATACCACCTAATGACATACCAAAAAGATGGGCTTTATCAATATGATAAGCGTCTAATACCCCGATTACATCTTCAGCCATATCTGTTACTGAATAATTTGAAGTGCCAGGTTCATATGTAACAGAGCGTCCAACATCGCGATTATCAAAGCGAATAACAAATTTTCCTGTGTTCGCCAACTGTTCACAAAATTCTTCATCCCAATATATCATTGAACAAGTAGCTCCCATAATTAATAAAATAGCGGGATCATTAGAGTTACCGAAGCTTTCTGTACATATATCAATACCGTTTATTTTAAATATCTTTTCACTCATAAAGTTAGCCCCATTTCTTTTGAATTTAATTAATAATACAGTTTTGAATAATTCTAAGATGTGTGTAAGATTCTTTTTGAAATTCATCCCGCTATTTGCCGGGCAGTAAGAGCCCGATTGGTGAGGAATGATTAAAGTTTTACTTTATAATGCTTTATGCATAATTACCCCCAAAAATAAGTATATGGTAATTCAAGGCAAAAAATTTTGAGAAATAATTGTATGTTATTAAAATAAACAGTAAGGAGGAGAGGAAATGAAAGCAATTGTTATTGATCGATATGGCAGTGTTGAAGAATTAAAAGAAAGACAAGTTTTAAAACCGGTTGTTAAGAATAATGAGGTATTAATACGTATTCATGCAACATCTGTTAATCCAGTTGATTGGAAAATAAGAAAAGGTGACTTACAAGAACAGTTACGCTTTTCATTTCCAATCACTTTAGGATTAGATGTAGCTGGAGTTATTGAAGAAGTTGGAGAAGATGTAGAGTGTTTCAATATAGGAGATAAAGTGTTTACGAAACCTGAAAATATAGGAAGCGGCTCTTATGCTGAATTCATTGCAGTACAATTAGATTTAGTATCACATATGCCTAATAATATTAGTTACGAAGAAGCAGCTTCTATTCCTCTTGCAGGACTTACAGCGTGGCAAAGTCTTGTAGATTACGCAAAAATAAAAGAAAATGACCGTGTATTCATTCATGCCGGAGCTGGTGGCGTTGGAAGTTTGGCAATCCAAATCGCAAAATCATTTGGAGCTTTTGTTGCAACGACTGCTAGTAGAAAAAATAAAGAATTTTTACAGTCTTTAGGAGCGGATCTCGTTATTGATTATAAAAAAGATAAATTTGAAGAACTAGTATCAGATTTTGATATTGTGTTAGATACAATAGGTGGCGAAGTGCAAGAAAAAAGTTTTCGAATTATTAAACCTGGTGGTGTTCTAGTTTCCATTGTTCATGAACCACTACAAAAAGTAGAAGGAATAAAATCAGGATTTTTATGGCTAAAACCAAATGGAAAACAATTAGAAGAATTATCAGCTTTAATTGTAAACGGGAAAATCAAACCAATCATAAGTAAAGTGGTGCCATTTAATGAAGCAGGAGTTCGAGAAGCTCATATTTTGAGTGAAGGACAACATGTTAGAGGAAAGATTGTAGTTAAAGTGGAATGATAATCAAGATTACAGCTTATAGAGTAACTAGATTTGAATAACGAAAAAGCTCAACAATAAATAATATCCCATACTATACATTTTCATTTGCAGGTATTATTTATTGTTGGCTATTGTGATATTACTTCTAATAAATACTGTTTCGTATTGTATCGTGTAATTTCTCTAATCCAATTTCCATATCTTTCTCGTTTAACATTGAATAGCTAATTCTTAATTGGTTATCATTTGTTTCGTAATTTAATAGACAAGCTGTTCCTGGTAAAAAAGAGACATCTACTTCATTTGCTTTTTGTAATAAGGTAAAGGGATCTATCGAATCAGGCAGTGTCACCCATAAATTAAAACCGCCATTTGGTATTTCAAAGTTTAGTTCTTTTAATGGCGATAATATATCAATTGTTAAATCACGTCTCATTTGTAAAGCTGTTCGTAATTTTTCTAAATGATTTTTCATACGTTCCGCACGTAAAAACGGTAGAAGTGCCTTTTGTGTTAATAAAGGACTACCGATATCCATTGAACCTTTCACTGCATATAGCCACTCAAAAATAGGGCCATCGGCAATAAGTGCTGCAATACGCAATCCTGGTGCTAACGTTTTACTAAATCCTTTTATATATATTACGTGGCCATCTTTATCAAAACTTTTGATTGGAGGTGGTACTACAGCATCTTCAAAATATATTTCTCCGAAAGAATCATCTTCAATGATAAAAAATTGATATAGCTCCGCTAGTTCTATAAGTTCCATTCTTCGTTCTTTACTCATTACTGTACCTGTCGGGTTTTGGAAGGTCGGATTCGTATACAATAAAACGGGATTTTTACTTTGACAAATATCATCAATTAAGTCGGAGCAAACTCCATGATTATCAAGAGAAACAGGAATGATTTGAACACCTTTATTGATGAAAACATCAAGCGCGGCACTGTAACACGGACTTTCTACTAATACAGTATCTCCAGGTTTTAATAATGTTTGAGCAATTAAATCAATTCCTTGTTGTGCTCCGCTTGTAATTAATAATTGAGATGGGTCCGTCACTAATTTCTGGTGTTCATTTAAGTAATTTGCTATTTCAACTCGCAATTCATAATCGCCTTGAACTGGCCCATAAGTTGCTAACAACATCGGATTTTTATCCAGCAATTTATGCATTTCATCTGCCAAAAATGGATTTGGTAACAGACGAGGATACAGAATTGCTTGTGAAAAATTATAATATTTAAGGTGCTTATTCATTGCATATTGAGAACGCATAACATTAATCGTTTTCGTTTGTTGCCATTTATACGGAATTGGTTTGAAATCTTTCTTTACCCGTTTATATATGTAAGCACCTTTTCCTTGTTCGATGCGTATATACCCTTTCGTTTCTAACTGTTTATACGCTTTACGAACTGTTAATACATTGATTTGTAAATCTGTGGCCATACAACGTAAAGAAGGAAGAGATTCACCATGTGAAAGCATACCACTTTGTATTCTGTCAACAATTTGCATATATATTTGCTTGTAATACGGTATGTTTGTTTCTTTACGCAACACAATCTTCATAGGTTCACCTATTTTTCTTTTTAATTTAATTAAAGCGAAAAATATATAGGGAATCAACTACAACTTGAAGTAACTGTTATATGTACCGATACACTGTTATACACCATAGCCTCTATACTCATTTTAAGAGTAAAAAGGAGGAAGTAAAATGGTCATTTTTAATTACATTTTAGTATGTATTATTTTCGGGACAACATTTTTAACGATTAAAATTGGAATTGAAGCAGGGGCGCCACCGTTGTTTTCAGCAGGAATTCGCTTCTTTTTAGCGGGTATAATCCTTATGATTATTTTTAAATTAAAGCGAAAAGAAATTATGCCACATATATTTTCAAAACGTATTATGTATGCTGGATTTTGTTTAACATTTATGACATTCGCAAGTTTATATTGGTCAGAACAATATATTTCTTCGGGATTAGCTGCTGTTCTTTCTGCTACGGGACCAATGATGATTTTATTAATACAAGCAAAGAGGAATAGGGAGAAATTACAAAAGGAACAACTCGTTGCTTTAGTTATTGCACTAATAGGTGTTATATTTGTTTCTTTACCAGGAATGCATCAACAAGTAAGTTTCATATGGAGTATTGCTTGTATTGTTTTAGTTATAGGAGAGTTATTTTACGGAATAGGCTCTATTCGTTCAAAAGAAATACTTTCAGATTTATCAAATGTATCACCATTTCTTATTAACGGAATTCAAATGTTTTATGGAGGGATTTTACTACTAATCGCATCTATTATTGTAGAACAACCAAATGTAACTGTATTAACTTCATGGAGTGTACAATGGCCTATTTTATATCTCATATTTATCGGATCGATCGGTGGACACGGATTATATTACTGGCTCTTATCAAAAACAAACCCAGTATTTCCATCGACGTGGTTGTATGTATCACCATTAATAGCAATTATCGTAGGGTATATCGTATTAGGAGAACCCTTAAATCCTACAATGGGAATGGGGGCTTGTTTCATTTTGATAGGTGTATTTTTAGCAAACCGTACAACAATTGGAGCTTATTTTAAGCAAGGGAAGCTATTAAAGAAGGAGCTTTAAATAGAAACGACTGAAGTGTTTTGAGAACTTAAATAAATAGATGACACAAAAAACATGCTATTACTAATTTGTAGCATGTTTTTCTTATTGGAGCCGTTACCGTAATTTTCCTGGATAATAACGAACACTGTACTTTACGAACAGTGTTCGTTATGTTATAAATAGAACAAGTAATTCAAAAACATGTAAGGTGTGATTAATGATGGAAAGAACGAAAAATACGAAAAAAAGAATTGCCATTATAGGCGCTGGACCAGGAGGATTAACATTAGCTCGTATATTACAACAACATGGTTTAAAAAGTGTGGTGTATGAAAGAGAAACATCCCCAATGAGTCGTCAACAAGGAGGTTCATTAGATATCCATCATGATTCTGGTCAAGAAGCGCTAAAAGAAGCAGGATTGTTAGAGAAATTTTATGAATTTGCTAGATATGAGGGAGAAGATTTTCGCTTATTTGATAAAAGTGGAAAAATATATTTAGATGAAGAAGCAGATTCAGCTGGCGGAGATCGTCCTGAAATTGATCGTGGTACTTTGCGTGAGTTGCTTTTAAACTCTGTTGATTCAGAATGTATACATTGGGGATATAATTTAATAAAAGCCGTTTCTCTAGAAAATGGTATGCATAAACTTCATTTTGAAAATGGACATGTAGATATTGTGGATTTAGTTGTAGCGGCAGATGGTGCTTTTTCACAAATTCGCCAACTTGTCACAGATTCGGCACCGCAATATACTGGAATTAGTATGATTGAATTGAATTTGCAAAATGTCACGGAAAATCATCCGGGAATAGCGGAGTTTAATCGACGTGGTAAAGTCTTTGCACTTTCGGATCAAAAAGGTATTTTGGCACAGTTAAATGGAGATGACAGTATTCGAGTATACTTAAGTTTTAGAACTAATAAAGAATGGCTTGATAATTGTGGGATTCCATTTGAAAATGTAGAAGAAGCAAAGAGTCAACTTCTACAATATTTTGAGGACTGGGATGAAACTCTTAAAAATTATATTAGATGTGCAGATGGTGCAATTTTTCCTAGACGAATTTATATGTTACCTGTGGGGCTAACTTGGAATAGTACACCTGGTGTTACTTTAATTGGTGATGCTGCTCATTTAATGTCTCCATTTGCTGGAGAAGGTGTGAACCTAGCTATGCGTGATGCAGCAGAACTTGCACTAGCTATTGTAAAGTATGACGATTTGAACGAAGCAATCAAAACTTATGAAGGAAAAATGTACGATTATTCTTCACAATCTGCTGCTATCTCAAATGATAACCTTGAAATTTGTTTTTCAGAAGATGCTGCTATTAAAATGTACAATCTTATGAATCAACTTCATGGACAACAATAAAACTGGATGTAATTAAGGAGAACTATGGAAGAGAAAACAAATACAACGAATAGCCGTCGTTCGCGACCAGCAAAAGAACCATTGAGTAAAGAAATCATTGTGAAAACCGCATATAACCTCCTGGAGTCTGAAGGAATATCAGGTCTTAGTATGAGAAAAATTGCAAAAGTGCTAGATACAGGACCATCTTCTTTATATGTTTATGTTAAAAATGCTGATGAATTAAGAGCGTTTGTATTAGATTATGGTCTAGGAAAGATTGAAGAAATAGATGTCAAAAATGAAACATGGAAAAAAGAATTATTTGAACTTGTATATTCATATTTCAGAATTTTGTTCAATTCCCCTGGAATGGCAGAATTGGCTTTAATGACAATTCCAATTGGACCAAATTCGTTAGCTCTTACCGAACAGATTTTGCACCAATTACACCTAGGAGGAGTAAATGCGAAATCATCAGCATGGGGAGTAGATATTCTACTGTTATATGCTGCTTCAGTCGCCTTTGAACAAACAGCACGTAAAGAAAAGGGAACTACACTTGACGCAATTCGTGCTTCGTACGAAACATTAGATGTAGTAAAGTATCCGATGATTGTAAGCTTAAAAGATGATATGTTGTCTGGTGGAGAAGAAAGGTTCCGCTGGGGATTAGAAGTTGTACTTCAAGGTATTTTACATGCGCAATAATAAGGATTTTAAAATCGAGAATTAATGGCGATATTTATATAAAATAAAAAACACACTATGTCTTTAAAATATAGTGTGTTTTTTATAATTAATTCACTTTTTTAATAAAGCCTTTATAATGACGTTTTACAAGCTGGCTTTCTAACGTCTTCATAGTTTCTAGTGCTACACCGACAATGATAAGTAAGCTTGTACCACCAATTTGAGCAGAAGGTGGTAACGTAGCAATTTTCGTGAATACGAGCGGTAATATAGAAATTACACCTAAGAAAATTGCACCAATAAATGTTAAACGGTATAAAATTTTAGTTACATATTGTTCAGTTGCTTTACCAGGACGAATACCAGGAACATATCCATTTTGCTTTTTCAAATTCTCAGCCATTTGTTCAGGATTTACTTGAATAAATGCGTAGAAGTATGTGAAAGCAACAATAAGACCGACATAAAGTGTCATTCCAATTGGATGTGCGAAATCAAGATTTGCAACTAACCATTTTGATACGCTTGAATCAGGGAAGAGCTGCGCAATTGTACGCGGCGTCATTAAAAATGCAGAAGCAAAGATAACTGGTATAACACCAGCACTATTTACTTTAAGCGGTAAATGAGTGTTTTTTGCTCCTTGATATTGATTGTTTCCTGAAACAGCTTTTGCATATTGGATCGGTATTTTACGTACAGCTTGTTGAATGTAAATAACACCAACAACTATCGCTAAAATTATGAGTCCAATTAAAACAATTTTTATTATTTGCATAAATAGCTGATCGCCAGCATTTTGGAATTGTTGTAAATAAATTTGATTTGCAACATTTGGAATCGCGGCAACAAGACCTGCGAAGATAATCATCGAAATACCATTACCAACTCCGTTAGCGGTAATTTGTTCGCCTAACCAAAGTAAAAATGCAGTACCTGCAGTTAAAACTGTCGCAATAAATAAGTATGTAGTCCAGCTTTGATCTGTTATTAATTGTCCACCTGCTATATTATTAAAGCCATAAGACATTCCGATGGCCTGTATGAATGCGAGAATGATTGTAAAGTATCGAGTGAATTGAGCTGATTTCTTACGGCCCATTTCTCCTTGCTTTGCCCATTCCGAAAATTTAGGTATAACATCCATTTGTAGTAACTGTACTATGATGGAAGCTGTAATATATGGTGTAATACCTACAGCAAAGATTGAGAAGTGTTGCAATGCTCCTCCGCCAAATACGTTTAACATACCTAGAACGTTAGCTTGATCTTGTACTTTTAATACCTCTGCGTTAGTATGAGGAACTGGAATAAACGTGCCAATTCGAAAAACGATTAACATCGCTAGTGTAAAAAGGATTTTCCTTCTTATCTCAGATACTCTCATGAAATTTGAAATCGTACGAAACATTATGTCGCCTCCTATATTTTTATCAGTAAAAAACTGATTATTATACCCTATGAAGTAACCACAAACCTCCTTCCGCACTAAATTCATTTGACAAATGGATTTTCATACACTTTGTAGTTTTCACGGATATAAAAATATAAGGTGTTATATAAGCGACCTATACACTTCACGTAATCATTCAATACCCATAATATATCGAATAAATTAACAAATGTACATACATACGCATTAAAAATGAATAAATAGGGTCATTTTTTACATTTATTTAATGATAAATTGATAGGACATTACTATTCAAGATTGTTATACATGTTATAAAAATAAAAGCGAGCCATTATGATTTATAACTAATATTCATTCAAATGTGTCAGCTAATAGTGTCTCCCAATCTTTAAAGGATAATTTATCATTTATATGTTTTAGTGCGTTAGGTACAAAAATATGACAAATAAGTTCTAAGCTATTACCATCTGGATCAATAAAATAAACAGATGCATTACCTTGATGTGGACGGACAAATGGTTCAATAGATTCATTACTCCCAAACGGAACAGCTTTAATTTGAAGTGAGTGTAACCAATGTAATGATTCTTTTAAATCCTCATAGGAAACTCTAAATGCAATATGACGTAAAGAAGGATGATATTTTGTTTCGTATTCAGAGCCCGCCCATAATCCCAGCCAACTTTTCCCGTCCTCAATCCAAAAGAATGCTGTTGATTCATCGCTCCAGGCTAACTTCAACCCTAGTTTTTCATAAAATTCGATAGATTGTTGTAAATTACTCACTGGTAAATGCGCTTCGTATATTCCTTTAATCAATTAAAATCCTCCACCTTTTTATTTTCTTACAATTAATATATCGATTTAAAAAGAATGTAAAATCAAATAAAAGTATGAAAGTACATACTACTTTAGTAGTAATAGTAATCAATTATATTTCAATTCAAATTCATCGCCCGCTGATTAAAGTTTCACTTTATGTGATTAGAAAATTCTTTTTGTTTAAGAAGGAATAAATATTAAAGAAAGCTAAATAAACAGTGTACGTATTTATAGGGGAGAAGATGTAAATGAAAGTTGTTATAAAAAAATTACCACCATTAGAAGTAGCGTATATAAGACGAACTGGTAGCTACTTTGAACCGCAAGATCATTGGGGAAAGTTACTGAACTGGTCAATTGAAAATAAACTGTATCCACCAGAGCAATCATTTATCGGAATATCATTAGATAATCCTGAACTTGTTGCAAGTCATAAGTGCCGGCATGATGCATGTGTTACGATTCCTGAAAACTTCGATAAAGAAAAGTATCATGATGTGCAATTTAAAAGATTAGATGGAGGTACATATGGTCTATACCAGTTCTATGATGAACCTCATAAATTAAGTGAAGCGTATCAATACATGTATGCAGAGTGGCTACCAAATAGTGAGTATGATGCAGATTATGATAGAGATAATTTAGAGTTTTGCTTAAATAATGTTGCTGAAGATTTAGAAGGAAAGTTAAAGGTTGATTTATTTGTGCCAATTAAAAACATACAAAAAACAAATAACTTCATTTGTGGCTTTAAAATGAAATTGGAATAGTAGTGAAAGAAAATCTGTTTTCGAAGATAATATTTTTAGCGTAGAAATTTAAGTATGAAGGTTGCAATGAAAGGAGAATCCGCATGGATACATTTGTAAATGAAAAGTTTTATGAAACGAGAAATCAATTAGTTGAGGAAATTTCTTTGTTGAGTGATGCTCAATTTAATAGGAAACCAGATAAGGATAAATGGAGTATTGCACAAGTTTGTCATCATTTAGTTTTATTAGATGAGAGAGTGATAACAGTTATTTCCTCAGGGTTAAAAAAGTTAGATAGTACCCAAAATGAGCGTAAAGAAATTCATAATATTTTATTAGATAGAACGAAAAAGTTTATAGCTCCAGAAATGATTGAACCAAGTATAGAACCATTTGAAGTGCAGCAAATGCTCAATATGCTAAGCAAATCAAGAAAAGAATTGATGCATTTCCTGAGTACAATAGAAGATGAATCTATATTAGCGAAAAAATCAGTGATGCATCCAGCTCTTGGAGAATTACACCTTGATCAGTGGATAGAACTGATCTATCTGCATGAACAGCGTCATATAGAACAAATTAAAGAAATAAAATTGCTATGTGAAATTGAAAAGTAAAAATCCCCCCTATTTATTGATACGTATTATAAACAGGGAAAACGGTTGATTCATATTGATTCAGAAGAAAACAAAAGTAGAATGAAATTAGTTGAAAGTAACCAATAAACTTAAGAAAATATGAAACTACCCGATTTTCTGTATAAGTGTAACCCCGTCTTAAATGAAGAGCGGGGTTATTTTTTTTGAAAGTGTTTTTATTTAGAAGGAAATAAATCAGCAACGAAATTCAAAAAATTAATCATCATAACATATTGTATATGCCCGTTTTAATAAATAGAAATGATGATGAATGATATGTCCTTATTTTGAAAGTACACTTCACACCCTTAAGGAAGGGGTATTCTGTCAGGAAACGATAAAATACAATTCTGTTAGGGGATGTATGCAATTTATTCTCTTTATTTTTGCAACAGAACCACCTTCAAAATTATTTTTTGTAGTTGAAGTTTCCCGAATAATAAGTTACATTTTTAAAGTTCAAACAACTTTACGAAAGTACAAAAAGGGGAGAAATATTATTATTATGCAAAGAATGAAATGGAAGAACTATGTATGTTACTTTGTAATTCTATTACTGCTCGGAACAGCAGTCATAGTCAAACCACTTATCTCTATGGCTGAGGAATCTGAAGTTAATATTACATTGTTAGGTACTGCAGATATTCATGGTAGATTTATGCCGTGGGATTATGCACTTGATGGAGCAAATATGAGTGGAAGTTTGACGCAGCTTTATACGGTTATAAAGAAGGTCCGTCAAGAAAATCCAAATACCATATTAGTAGATGCCGGGGATACAATTCAAGGAAACTCAGTAGAATTATTCAACGATAAGCCACAATCGCCAATGATGGTAGCGATGAATACAATGGGATATGACGCCTGGGCATTTGGAAATCATGAATTCAACTTTGGATTAGATACATTGAAAAAAGTTAGTGAGCAATATAAGGGAAAAACGTTAGCAGGTAATATTTATAAGGAAAATGGAGAGCGCTTTCTTCCTGCATATACAATTGTAGAAAAAGGTGGAATTAGAGTTGGGATTATTGGTATGAATACACCAATGATTAGTGATTTTGAAAAAGGGACAGATCACTTAGATGGTTTAGTGGTGAAAAATCCGGTAGAAGAGACGAAAAAGGCAATTAAGGAATTAGAAGGTAAAGTAGATGTAATGGTAGGAGTTATGCATATGGGATTAGAAAATGAGAATGGTATCCCTGGTACTGGTGTTCAAGATATTGCAAATGCTTGTCCGGAACTAAGCGCTATTTTTGCGGCTCACATGCATAAACTTGTAAAAAAAGAAGTTGTAAATGGCGTAATTATTACAGAGCCAGATAAATATGGAACACATATTTCACGTATTGATCTTACTTTTACAAAGCAAGATGGGAAGTTGGTTTTAAAAGATAAAACTGCTACCGCTATACCTGTAAAAAATGCTGATGGAACAACGATATTATCTGATCCTACACTTGAAGAAACACTAACACCTTTTCACGAATATGCGAGAGGAGATGCAAATGTTGTAGTCGCTCAATTAAAGGGTAGAAATCTTGTTCCTGAAAATGAAATAAAGGGTATCCCAAGTGTTCAGGTTCAAGAAACACCTTTATCAGATTTCTTTCATGAAGTCATGCTCTACTACAGTAAAGCAGATGTAGTAGCCCATCAAATTGATAATGATTATGCCCGTTTGGATACAGGTCCTATTAAGAAAAAAGATATTGCGTATAATTACCAATATGCCTTGGGAGAAATTACAGTATATAAGATTTCTGGAAAAGATTTAAAAGACTATATGGAATGGGCAGCAGGATATTTTAACTCATCTCGTGCCGGAGATGTAACCGTTAGCTTTGATAAAACCCGCCGTGCATCTAAATACAGTACGAACGATTTCTTTGGAGGCGTAAAATACGAAATTGACTTAACAAAACCATACGGAAGTAGAATTACAAATTTACGCTCTATTCGTACAAACAAACCAATCAAAATGAGCGATGTTATGACGCTGGGAATGAATGCATATAGAATGGAGGCTCTTCAGGCAAAAGGAGGAGCTTTAGAGGGGCGTAAGTTTGAACAAATTTGGTCATCTAAACAAGAGAATGCATTTGGAGAAACAGGTGGAACCATTCGTAACCTTGCTATTACATATTTAAAAGAGGTAAAGAACAGTGTATACACACCAAAAGTTATGCGTAATTGGAAAATTACTGGTGTAGATTTACATTCTTCAGAGCATAAGGCTGTAGTTGATCTTGTGAATAAAGGGATTTTAGAAATTCCAAAAACAGAAGACGGAAAATACACAAATATAGCATCTATAAATACGAAAGACTCAATTTCACAAGAAGAGATTGTAGCACTCTCACAAAAAGCAAATATTAATCCAAATCAGTTTAAGCATATAAAAACGAAAGGTGAATTTTACAAAAAACTTAGTAGGATTACTAAAAAAATATAAATTATAAGGTTTCTTATAGTAATTGTTATTTTAATAACATTAAACCCACTCTTACAATAGTAAAGAGTGGGTTTTTATGTTGTTATTTAGAGGTAAGTATACTTTTATTACAATGAATATAGATAATTAATAACTAACCAATTGGATGAGCGCCTATAAGGACTCTCTTTTATTCAAATTAATGTACATATGTGTTCCGTTCATTATTTATAATATTGACCACAATTTATGTAATTTTGCATAATGTTACATAAATTGTGTATTTTCTCTTTTTTCCGACAGAAATAGACAGTATACTTTGTACAAGCTTTCTATTTCAAAAATTATACGAGGTGAAATAATGAAAAACAAAAAGACATTAACTAAGGTAGCATTAACAACAGGATTAGCTTTAACAGCTGTGGCACCATATGGGGTAGCTCATGCAGAGGAAACAGATCAACTACAAGTTCAAATTCAGGAAGAATCGTTCCGTTCGGGTGAACTGACACAACCGTCACAAAAGACACCAGAAAATGTAGTAAAGGATGCACTTAAGAAGAAAACAGAGCAAGCTCTCTCCCAAAAACAAGTCAATGGAGAAGCAGGAGTAGATTATAAAGTCCTTCAAAAACGTGGTTCGTATGATGGAACTACACTTGTACGTATGCAGCAAACATACGAAGGAAAAGAAGTATATGGTCATCAATTAACTGCACACGTAGATAATAATGGTGTTATTAAAAGTGTTTCAGGTGATAGCGCGCAAAATTTAAAACAAGAAGAATTGAAAAAATCTATTAATCTATCAAAAGATGAAGCAAAACAATTTATTTATACGAAGTACGGGAACGATATCAAGTTTATTACTGAGCCAGAAGTTAAAGAGGTTATTTTTGTTGATGAAAATAATGGACAAGCTAAAAATGCATACCAAGTTAAATTTGAAGCTGCAACACCAAACTATGTTTCTGGTACTTATTTAGTAAATGCACAAAATGGTGATATGTTAAAAAATATGGTACAAGAATCTAACTTAAAAGCCAGTGACAAACTAGTTGGCGCTTTAAAGAAAAGTAAACAAAGCAGTCTTACATCATTAACCGGAACAGGAAAAGATGATTTAGGTATTAATCGTTCATTTGGTATCTCTAAACAAAGTAATGGCAAATATGCTCTTGCTGATTATACAAGAGGGCAAGGAATTGAAACATATGATGTGAATTACAGAGATATTACTAAAGAAGAAAGCTATTATCCGGGTACATTAGCGACTAGTACTTCGGCAACATTTAACGATCCAAAAGCAGTAAGTGCTCATTACTTAGCAACAAAAGTATTTGATTTTTATAAAGATAAATACAAGCGTAATAGCTTTGATAATAAGGGACAAAAGGTAGTTTCAGTTGTACACGCTTGGGATTCTGAAGAGACGAATGATCCGAAGAATTGGCAGAATGCATTAAGTGCTAATAATGGAAGTATGCTTGTATATGGTGATCCTATTGTTAAAGCATATGACGTAGCTGGACATGAATTTACACATGCTGTTACTTCTAGCGAATCTAATCTTGAATATTACGGGGAATCCGGTGCGATTAATGAGGCACTATCTGATATTATGGGAACATCTATTGAGAAATACGTAAATAATGGAAACTTTAACTGGACAATGGGAGAACAAACGGGATCTGTTTTCCGTGATATGGAAAACCCAGCTTCTGTTCCATCTTCACTTGGAGTACCTTATCCAGATGATTACAGTGAATTTAACGATTTTAATGGATGGGATCAAGGCGGTGTTCATTTTAATTCAAGTATTATTAATAAAGTTGCGTATCTCATTGCAAAAGGCGGAACTCATAATGGAGTGACTGTTAAAGGAATTGGTGAAGATAAAATGTTTGATATTTTCTATTATGCAAATACTGATGAGTTAAACATGACTTCTAATTTCAAAGAATTGAGATCAGCATGTATTCGAGTGGCAACTAATAAATATGGTGCAAATACAGCTGAAGTTCAAGCAGTTCAAAAGGCATTTGATGCAGCAAAAATTAAGTAATTTAGAAATATAGTTATCATTCATATATTAATACATTATGAAAAACAGCTAATATCATTTTAAGGATATTAGCTGTTTTTTTACTTAGCAATGTATTATTGGAAATAAACTGACTAAGCAATAATTAGGTGCGTTATCTGTAAGAAGTTGCGACAAATAAATAAGGTTTAAAGTTTGTAAAAACAGAAAATTAATAATATATTGACCTCTTGATAGAAAGTCTATAAAATGAAAGCGATAACAAACGATTGCTTTAAAATGATTTCCCTGACCTTTTAGCATTTACAAATATATGAGGGCATACACAAATCTATTTTTTTAAGCATTAATGCAAACGTTTTCGTATTAAAAGGTCATTGAAATACATACGTGAAAATAGCCAATATGGAGGTGAATTAAAAGAGATTTCTAGATTAATTTAAGCAGTGTTATTCAGTGTAAGCATAATAAATCGCTAGTAATATTTGAAGAAAGGGTGTATGTGGTGCAAATTACAAAAAGGTTAATTAACAAATCATTCTTATTACTTACCATAATCGTTATGTTATCATCTGTTTTCTCCTTTCAGAGTGTGAAGGCAATTTCAAATTCGAAAACAACTGAAATTATCATTCATTACAAAGAGAAGCTTGGAAATACAAAAGACTGGAATCTTTGGTTATGGGGTGAAAATGCAAATGGTACATCTTATGAATTTACTGGTGAAGATGAATTTGGAAAATACGCTAAGATAAAAATAGACGGTGACTATAATCGTGTAGGATTTATAGTTCGAACAAATGAATGGGAAAAAGATGGTGGAGATCGTTGGATTGAAAATATAAAGGACGGTCGTGCTGAAGTATGGATTCTTTCGGGTGATGAAAAAGTATATAACTCTAAGCCTTCTTCAGATCTCTCAATTCAAAAAGCAACTATTGATAGTTTCCATGAAATTACTGTAATGACTAATGTCCCATTTAATATTAGGGAAAAGAAAATTGAAATTGAAGGCATTAAAATTAAGAATATTAGTCCTTATGATATAAACAGTGGAGATATTACTAATAAGGTTAAAATAATTACGGAACAGAAAATTGATTTAAAACAAACATACAAACTTAAAATAGAAAACTTAGCTGATACGAATACTGAAATTGGTAAAGTCATTCGTAGCGAGGAATTTGATAATTTATTTTATTATAGTGGTAACGATTTAGGGAATACATATACCGCGCAACATACAAAGTTCCGTGTATGGGCTCCTACTGCAAGTGAAGCGAAGTTAGTTACATATAAAAAATGGAACGATAAAATAGGTACTGAAATAAACATGCAGCAAAGTGTAAAAGGAACTTGGACTGCAGAACTAAAAGGGAACCAAAAAGGGCTCTTTTATACATATAAGGTCAAAATTGGTGATAAGTGGACTGAAGCAGTTGATCCATATGTGCGTGCTGCTTCTGTAAATGGGGATAAAGGTGCAGTCGTTAATTTAGAAGAAACAAATCCGAAAAAATGGAAAGCAAACAAAAAGCCAAAATTTAAAAATCCGGAAGATGCTATTATTTATGAGTTACATATACGCGATCTTTCCATCCAACCTGAAAGTGGTATTAAACAGAAAGGGAAGTATTTAGGTGTAACAGAAAAAGGAACAAAAGGGCCAGAAGGTGTAAAAACAGGACTTGATCATATAAAGGATCTAGGTGTTACTCACGTTCAGTTTTTACCGATATTTGATTATGCTTCAGTAAATGAAGAGACTTTAAATGAACCGCAATATAACTGGGGATATGACCCTAAAAATTTTAACATTCCAGAAGGCTCCTATTCTACAAATCCTTATGAGCCGACTGTGCGAATAACTGAATTGAAGCAAATGGTTCAAACACTACATGATAATAATCTTCGAGTAGTGATGGATGTAGTATATAACCATATGTATAACGCTGCTGAATCTAATTTCCATAAGTTAGTTCCAGGTTATTATTATCGTTACAATGAAGATGGAACATTTGCAAATGGAACTGGAGTAGGAAATGATACTGCTTCAGAAAGAAAAATGATGAGGAAATTTATGATAGATTCCGTCACATATTGGGCGAAAGAATACAATTTAGATGGATTCCGTTTTGATTTAATGGGTATTCATGATTATGAAACGATGAATGAAATACGTAAAGCTGTTAATCAAATTGACCCTTCTATTATACTACACGGAGAAGGATGGGATTTAAATACACCTCTTGCAGCTGAGCTGAAAGCAAATCAAAAAAATGCAGAGAAAATGAAAGGGATTGCTCATTTTAATGATAATATACGTGATGGATTGAAAGGTAGTGTATTTGAAGAGAAGGAAAATGGTTTTATAAATGGAAAGGAAAACATGGAAGATCGTATTAAAAAAGGTATTACGGCAGGTATTGACTACGATACAAATTCGTCTACCTATCAAGATCCAGAGCAGGTGCTAACTTATGTGGAAGCACATGACAATCATACATTATGGGATAAACTTGAGTTAACTAATCCAGGTAACAACGATGAAGTGCGAAAACAAATGCACAAATTGTCTTCTTCGATTTTATTAACATCACAAGGAATTCCATTTTTACATGCAGGGCAAGAGTTTATGCGGACGAAATATGGTGATCATAATAGTTACAAATCTCCAGATTCAATTAACCAGATGGATTGGCTGCGCCGTGCAACGTTTAATAATGAAGTAGATTATATGAAGGGCTTAATAGAATTACGCAAAAAGTACTCAGCTTTTCGAATGACATCTGCAGAGCAAATAAAAACACACGTATCATTTATTGATGCTCCGAAAAATACTGTAGCTTATACAATAGAGGGGAATAAAAATGAATACTTTACAGTGGCTCACAATGCAAATAGAGAAGCTGTTGAAATAACACTTCCATCGAAAGGTCCTTGGAAAGTACTAGTAGATGGGAAGCAGGCGGGAAGTACACCACTTTATGTTGTCCATGACAATAAAATTAAAGTCCCTGCATTAAGTTCATTTGTTTTAAAGTTAAAATAATATAATTTCACATACTGTAATTATATTACAATTTAATAAACAAAAAGAGAAGAACTCACCAAGGTTCTTCTCTTTTTAATGTGAAATTAGCGTTTCCATAATTGTAGATATAAGAGTTCTTGAAAATAGCAAAAGGCAAGACGATGAACCTATTTACAAAATGACAAGAAAATGACAAAACTGTAAGAATGCATGAATGTTTGTAAGAAAGTTCGATGTTTTCCTTTTTCTTTTTTTATTAAAGTGAAAAAGAAGAAAGTGATGTCATAAGAGGTTGATATTTTTAGATAGATACAATAACCAAAACTATTTATGTAATGAAAGTATATGGAAATCGGTAAAACACCTTACTAAAAAGGAGGGATTTGAAATGTCTTTTTCTCAATTCAATATTGATATTTTTCGAGCAATTAATGATTTAGGTAAACAATATTCATTTCTAAACTCAGCCATGGTATTTTTGGCAGAATATATGGTATATATTTTTGCTTTAATTATTTTAGCTTATTGGTTTACTGGGTCCAGAAAAAGTAGAATGATGGTTATTCAAGCGCTGGTTGCTTTTGTAATTGCCGAGGTAATCGGGAAAATAGCAGGGAAATTTCATTTGAATTATCAACCGTTTGCAGTATTACCTGATGTTAATAAACTTGTCAATCATGCTATAGATAATTCATTTCCTAGCGACCATACGATTCTCTTTTTTTCGATTTGTTTTTCATTTTGGCTTGTTCGTAAGAAGACTGGATGGTTATGGCTTATACTTGCATTTTGTGTGGCAATCTCTCGTATTTGGGTAGGAGTTCATTATCCTTTTGATGTAGTAATAGGGGCTTTAATAGGATGTGTTTCAGCGTTATTTTCGCATTGGTTTATACCGAAATTTTCTTTTATCAACAAGTTGCTTACTCTATATGGAAGAGTAGAGAAACATGTTTTACCATCAAAAAACAAATCAAAGGGATTTTGAGTATACAAGTATGTGAGTCTTTTGAATAACCAAATGGCATTACATTAAATCGTCTTGGAGGTCATTTTAAAGGAAGAACTGTTTTACACTGGAATGTTGGAAATTATATTAAGGCATTTTGCTAACAGGTGATATTTTTCAAGTGATTGCCAACTGTCAGTGAGTGAGTTTCATGTACAGTTATCTACATCCACTGCTAGTAAAGTAAAATAGCTGACGGATATAGTAAAAGGGCTACCATTCAACCGTATTTATAATGCTTTTCATCGAGTCGTGTCAAAGCATGTGGACCTTGCTGTTCAGAAGTCAGCAGATCGATACATAAATGTACTGCAGGGAACACTTTTTAATACATGGGATGTTTCAATATTATCTATAGATATCTGTAAGAAATAAAAATAAATAGATAAGTTTAGAGCATGTTATTATCATTTTTTAAAACATGCTCTTTGTATTTAAAGTAACACCAGCATTACTGACACGTACAAGTTATCAACAATCTTTATGTTGAAAGAATCTTAGTGTACAAATGTTGGTACTACCCCTACTTAGTAATCTCACAATTTAAGACCTGTCATTGGATAAATGCAGGGAGTTCAATCGATTTTGAATAAAATTGATAGTATCAGTTGCAATTTTTTTACGTTTAAGAACTATCCCGGCATGCCCACATGTATAAATATATCGTGTAGGCCTTTCCCAAGATTCCCACAAGTAGTCTGTATCCTCAGAATGCACATATAGATCGTGCTTACCTGAAATTAATAAAATATTTTCTTTTTTTACTTTTGGTAATGCTTGACTCGGTTCAGTGATTTTCCAATAATCTATTAAATCATCATACGTTACACCATGATGTTCCAAGTCTTCTCTAATAAATTTACCTGGAGTTGTATTCCAAATTGAATAAGAGAGTCGATTTGCATAGAAAATGGATGCTAACACATCAATTTCTTCTTCAACAAGAGAGGTTAAGTTAGTAATAAATCCACCTAAACTAATTCCTATTAGAATCAGGGGACCATTTTTATTTGCTTTAATCCATTTAATCAAAGCTCGTAAATCAGCTACCGCTTGTCTAGTTGCTTGTACTGTTCGTTCAATATTTGCACTTACCATATACTCTCCACTGAAAAAGGATTGATCGGGTTTTCTTTCAAAATGATAGGGTAGAGTGAAATAATACATATTCCACTTCAGGCTGGTCATATGATCGTGGAATATTTTTTTCACACGTTCGTTAGAATCCATTCTCCAACCGTGAACAAAGATAACATGAGGTGCATTTTCATTTTTATGTAAGAATAATTCCCCAGTTACAGAGTCGTTGCGTGAATCACCGGATTGAACCGAGCTTTTATATTTGAATTGCCCAACCATGTATTCCTTTTCCTGTTTTGAATGCTTAATGTCAAAATGAATATAGGATGGTTTTACTTTATAAAAAGATTCTATGTCCTTTATATTTAATGAAGTGTTAGAAAGGGAAGTATACTGAAACGCTACACTTCTTTTTTTGTGTAAATCATATAAGGCGTACCGATCAATGAGTTTTGAAAAAATCAAATTAACCTCCTCCAAAATACATATTGTTTAAAACATGGACAAAATTTATGTTGTAAATTAATTATAAAATATTCTCTTTTCCTAATAGTAGGTGATAAATTTGTATATCATATTATAAAGCTTGCAATAAAATAAAACTATAAATAAATTATACTAAAATCTAAAAAGCAAGTTAATATTCTTATTCATATAAGAGAATATTAACTTGCTTATTTTCGTATTAAAAGATGCACCTTTTAAAGTGACGTGATTTGTATGAGATACAGTATTAAAATCCCTATTATAGATATCCAAATAGGTTTCTCTATATTTATTGTATAGAAATTACACAGTAAATATTTTTTGTGCTACATACATTAAATTAATCTTAACTTTTATATAAATTTATTAAACGGAATAACTCCTTACCAATATTCAAAAACGGCTGCGTTTTTGAATTTGTGTTCTAGCTTTTTTGGAACAGGTAAATAACTACACATAAACTCCTTATTTCTCTAGTTAAACTACCGATTAGCTCCATATAAACTCTAGATAACCTATATAGAATACAAGATATCAAGGAGGTAAGAAAAAATGAATTTTATGAAACGAGCAATTCTCAGTATGAAAAAAAGGATAGGAACATCATTAATTTTGATGGCAGTTTTTCTGATTGTTACAAATTTGGTTCTTTCAGGTTTCACAATCCAAAATGCGTCAAAAAAAGCAGCGGATGCTGCGAGAAAAAAACTTGGTGCAGATGTTACTTTAGGTCTTGATTTCGACAAATTAGGTCAAAAAGCTAAGGAAACTGGAGAAATGCCAAATCCACCGCAGCTCGATACAAAAGAAACAGATCAATTAGCGAAATCCAAGTATGTAAAAGACTATAATTACATAGCTAACACTTTTGGTATTTCTGATGGACTTAAACTAGTAGGAGCTTCAGAAGAAGAAGGAAAAGGTAAAGCCGGAATGGCGGCTGTGCGAGGCGGTTCAAGCTCTGGTACAGAAATAGATATGAATGCTTCTTTTATGATTGAGGGAGTTCGCAAGACTGCATTACAAGAAAGCTTTAAAAACGGAAAAAGTAAAATCATTGATGGAAAACCAATTACAGAGCAAATGAAGGATCAGAATGTAGCTTTAATGGAAAAACGATTAGCGGAATTAAACAATTTGAAAGTAGGAGACAAAGTTAAAGTGCAATCAGGGGATAAGAAGGAAACCCTTGAGGTTGAAATTATCGGTATTTACGAAACAAATGAGCAAGCAATGGGTCAACAGGCTCCTCCTATTATGGATCCAGCTAATAAACTATATATGCCGCATTCAACTATGAAAAAATTAGAAGTAGACCAAGGTATAAGTAGTGTTCAAGTCGTGTATTTCTTGAATGATCCACAATATATTGATGCATTTAAAAAAGAAGCAAAAAAATCTAATATTGATTTTAATTATTATAAATTAGATGCGCATGATTCATTGTACAAGCAAATGATTGGTCCTATCGAAAATATCTCTTCGACTTCTCAAATGATCATTTATATTGTATCGATTGCAGGTGCGATCATTTTAGGATTAATCATTATGCTATCAATTAAAGGGCGTCGTAAAGAAATGGGAATTCTATTGTCTATTGGAGAGAAAAAGTGGAAACTGATGGCGCAATTCGTAGTAGAAGTAGTGTGTGTCGCTATTTTAGCATTTGGATTATCCATAACAACAGGAGCTAAAGTTTCTCAATATATCGGGGATAATTTACTTTCGAATGAAATTGCTACTGCAAGCGAAGAAACAGATACCTCGCAACATGGTACTGTAATGATGGCTGGACCCGGTGGTACTCTACAAAATCAAAAAGAAGATCCAATTGATAAAATTGATGTAAGTGTAACAGGAGAAGATGTAGGAAAAATGGGTGGAATTGGACTAGCTATTGCTATAATAGCAACGCTTCTTCCAGCATTATCTATTCTACGTTTAAACCCAAAACAAATTCTTTTAAAAGATGAATGAGGAGGCTCGATATGGAGACGATTTTACAGTTTAAAAATTTGGATTATTATTATGAAAGTAACGGAAAAAATGTAGCGATACTAGATAATGTTAACTTTTCTTTTCAAAAAGGACATTTCTACACGATTTTAGGACCATCTGGCTCTGGTAAAACTACAACTTTAAGCTTAGGTTGTGGACTAGATGTCCCTAAAAATGGTTATGTACTGTATAATGGCAAAGATATTAGAAAAATTGGTTTGGATCGATACCGTAATCAAAATGTATCTGTAATTTTCCAATCTTATAACTTAATTACCTATATGACCGCTCTTCAAAACGTCTTAACAGCAATGGAAATTACAGGTGTTAAAGTGCAAAATAAAACAGCAAGAGCATTAGAATTATTAGAGAGGGTAGGACTCTCAGAAGCTGAAGCGAAACGAAACGTCCTGCAACTAAGTGGCGGGCAACAACAGCGTGTAGCAATCGCTCGAGCACTATCTTGTAATGTTGATTTACTAATTGCAGATGAGCCGACAGGAAATCTCGACGAGGAAACCGCAATGGATATAATAGAACTGTTTCAAGAACTTGCACATAAAGAGAATAAATGCATTATTGTTGTGACGCACTCACAGGAGGTTGCAAAAAAATCAGATCGTGCTGTGTATTTAAGTAAGAAGAAGTTGGTCGTAAATGAAATCTAATATAAACATCGTAGTTATTAAATTAACATAATTTTCAAAATCTATCCCTTTCAAAAGTTTATATTTGATTTATAATAATATCAAGCCATAACCAAAATGGTCTCCCTGTACTGAATGTTAAAATAGTTTGTTGTTCCCGTTTTAATAATATTTGAAAAAGAACTTGTAGGATATTCTACAAGTTCTTTTTATTATAATTGGTTACCTATATCATGGGATAATCACACATAGTTATTGCAGAATTAAACCTACAATCATAATTAAACTAAATACTATTATCCAACCAAACACACAATAGCCAAAAATTCTAATCCATTTAGGTAATTGATTCATGTTAATTTTATTTGAGGGAACTCCCTGCATAAAAAACATCATTTTTTGATCTCTATCTCTATTATTTTGTTGTTCATACATAATATCATCACCTTTCCAGATATATTGAGTTTGTAGTATATCAACCTAAAGAAATTCATGTACAGAATAAGAGGGGATAGCATATATATTATGTGGTGGACTTTATAAATAAATGCATTTAATTGCCATAGTTCTAAGCACTAATCCGTTATAAATACTGAAAAAGAGCCCTACATAAATAGGACTCTTTTTCTTCAAATGTTAAGTTGCTGGATATAAATCAGAACCGAGGTAACGTTCTTTTATAATTTGAAGATGATGAAGCTCATGACCAGCAATGATGTATGCTAATGCACGAACTGTAACTTCAGAATTATTCGCATTTCCTCTTTGTGACCAAGCTTCTTTATCTAAGCTTCTAAGTAAATACAGGGTAGATTGGCGAACAACTATTAAATTCTCAAGAAGATCTTGCATAGATTGCTTATCAAAAGCAGCTCTAAGAACATACATATCATCATTATAGCCTGGAAGTTCTGCTGTCTCACCTCGAGCGATAGATAGCAATCGATACGCCATAATCCGTTCTGTATCTGCTATATGACCGATTACTTCTTTTATACTCCATTTAGTAGGAGCATACCGGAAAAGCCCCTCACTATTAGAAATTCCCTTTAATAAAAGATTCGTTTCCTTCATTTGTTGTTCTAGAATATGTATGATATTTCCGTCTGATACTAAGTTGGTATACGTTGCATAATAGGAGTTATATTCACTTACCTTTGGTCTTATTTGCATACGAATCATCCTTTTTGTTTTATGTTTAATCTTTACATATAGCTTATCATAAAAGAATTCCAAATTAATCTGAAAAGTAGAAGATAAATATGTAAATTGAATACAGTTTGTCACTACTTATGACAATCGCCATTTAAGAAGCAGCATTTGTCCATTAAGTGAAAAACCTGTTAATAAGTTTATATTTACTACAAAAACAAACAAACTCGTCCTATTTAAAGGAGAGTTTGTTTGTTTTTGTGTTTAAATAATGGAATCCTCATGCGAAATTGCACACTATGTTCCATATTTTTTATTGAATACTTTATATCTAGCGTTTCAAGAATTTGTTTAACAATATATAACCCCAAACCACTTCCTCCAGTATTTCGATTTCTTGATTTTTCAATTCGATAAAATGGTTTGAAAATTTGTTGTAAATCTTCATCTTTAATATTGACACCTGTATTTATAATTTGCATTTCGATTTGACCTTGTTTCGAATCCTCACTTAACTTTATATAGACTTTTTCATTATGTGGTGAATACATAACCGCATTGTGAATAATATTTTTACATGCTTTTTCTAAAAGAGCACAATCTGTATAAATAGAAAGATCAGAATCAATTTCTTTTATTATTTCGATGCTCTTTTGAGAAGCAAAAAATTCGAGATCTTTTGTGATTGTACCTATTAACTTTGAAGGATTAACTTTCTCTACTTTTAGTTTGAAGGTGTGTTGTTCTAATTTCGATACGCTTAAAATTTCACGAACTAATTGTTCCATACTTTCAATAATTTGATGATTTTTCTTTAAATATTGATCGCGATTTTGATAAGGGCCAATATTATAAATCATCCCTTCTAAGTAGCCTTTCATTACAGTAAGAGGGGACTTTAATTCATGTGCTACAATCGCAAAAAACTCTCTGCGTTTTGTTTCTATTTCTCTTTCTTTTTCAATATCATTTTTTAATTGTTCATTTGCTTTTTTTAAATCAAACATAGCTTGTTGTAAGTTAATAGACATGTCATTCAAACTATTAGACAATTCTCCTAACTCATCTGTAGAGCGAACCTCAATTTTTTCGGAGAAATCTAAATTTGCCATCTTTTGTGCACCTTCATTAATATAAATAAGTGGCTTTGTAATAAACCTGGAATAAAAATAAGCACTCCCTATACCAATTACGAGTACAATGATACTAATATAGGGGAGAAAGCGTACTAAAACCTGTGAAGCTTCATCAATCGGTTGAAATGTAGCAAAGACTATAAGCGTTAAACTACCATCTTGGAATTGAATTGGTTTCGTAACGTTATATGAATTGCTAAGGGTACTTGCATTCTCGAATCGTGTTGCTTTAGTAACTACTGTTTTTTGCGTACCACTTTGAATAAAAGAAAATGAAGGAGAGTAAATAATTACTCCTTCTTTATTTTGAAGGTAAAGCATCGCATTATTTTTTTTTGCGTATTCATCAAAAAGTGGTATCGCATCTTGAAACGTAAGATTTTTAGACTTATCAATGATTTCGTTTATCCCTGTTTGAAGTTGATCTGTTTTATATTGCTCATAAAATGTAGGAAGAAAGAAGTATAAAGTTAAATAAATCAATACTGCAAAGGATAACAAAATGAGAGATGTAGTCATAAAGAGTTTGTAAGTGATTTGCTTCATTTTCATGAGTTTCACAATACTATTCATCAATTTTATAACCAATACCCTTTATTGTTTTAATATAAGGGATAGCTAATTTTTTGCGTAGATTTTTAATATGTGTATCAATTATTCGTGTTTCTCCAAAATAATCGTACCCCCAAACTTTCTCTACGATATTTTCTCTTGTAAGTACTTTTCTCTCATTTTGAAATAGTAGTTGTAGAATTTCAAACTCTTTTGTCGTTAATATAATTTCAACGTCATTTACATACACTCTATATGCATCCACATCGATACGAACTTCTTTAAATATCAAATGATTATTTACATTTTTATCATAACTTCTTCTAAGTACAGCTTCGACTCGTCTAATCAAAACATGAAATGAAAAGGGTTTTGTTATATAATCATCGATCCCAAGATCGAATCCTTTCATTTGATCTTCCTCTTCTTCCAACGCAGTTAGCATAATAATTGGTACGTTTGACTGACTTCGGATCATTTTAGAAACTTCAAATCCATTAAGATTGGGCATCATGACATCTAGAAGAATTAAATCAAAGGATTGCTTATTAAATTGTGTCATACCCTCTAGTCCATCTGAAGCGACTACCACTGTATAATGCTGTGTCATTAAAAATTGTTTAATTAATTCCTGAATTTCTTGATCGTCCTCAACCACGAGGATATGATAATTTTTCATAATATCACCTCTGGTAGTCATTATAGCCGTACAATCTGGAGTTTATGTGGAGATACAGTAGTAAACTTCATAGGACGTTTACTACCAAAAAGTATTATTAGCTATATTCCTTTTTTATGGAGAAATAATTGCTTAAAAAAACTTATCGTATGAATTGATGTACGATTAATATTTACGAAAAACTAATGTATAATAACGTGAATTGTATGTAGTTTCTTAAAATTCTCGAAAATATACTTTTGCTTCTTTACCAAAAGAGGAAAAGGAATTTCAATATAGAAGAAGCTACTGTAATACTAGAGTGTGTGCCAAGAACTATGGATTTCTTTCATCTAGTTTTTATTTAATCGTTAATCACTACATAACAATGTTCTTGCTAAACCAAAAGTTTAAAGGTACAAACTTGGAAAGATTTATATAATGCTAGAAAGGTTGTGAAATGATTTGATGGGTTATAAAGCGATGCTGTTTGATTTAGATGATACATTACTTGATAGGGATAAAGCAGTAGAGGCATTATTTTTAATTGTTTTAGAAAAGTGTTATGAAAATGTAGATGGTGCGGCTAAAAGCAACATGTTACAGAAATTCAAAGAATACGATAAAAGAGAATATGGTATAAGTAATAAAACGACAGTTTTAGAATCATTGTTTGATGAATTCACGCCGAAGTATAGATTGCCACGCAATTACATCCAAGATTTTTGGAATAATAATTTCCCTAGATGTTTTTCAATAGACCAAAATACTATTCATTTCTTAAATCAAATAAAGAAGCACTTTAAAGTTGGAATTATAACAAATGGCTCAACTCAGAGGCAAAAAGCTAAAATATTTAACACGAATTTAAATAGGTATTTTGAAACAATCATTATTTCTGAAGAAGTGGGATTTAGTAAACCTGATAAACGTATATTCGAACTAGCATTAAATAAGCTAAATTTACAGCCGGAAAATACTTTATTTGTTGGTGATGACTTAGAAAAGGATATTGCTGGTCCTCAAAATGTAAATATAAAAGGTGTGTGGTTTAAACCCTCAGAAGATCAAGAATACTACCAAAATACAACCGTATGCCGAGATTAACACTTTGGATAGTTTGTTAAGTTATGTTACTCCACAATATTTTTATAACAAGTAAAGGCAATTCCATATATATATTCAAAAATATAAAAAAAGAGAAACTATCATTAATTTCATTGACCGTATTAGTAATAAAAAATATATACTTACAATAAAAAATAGATGCGATTTTAATAGCTGTGGCTAATTTAATCTATGCTTAATACGAAGTTTTGTAAAACAATTTTACTCATACTGTGTAAATTATAAAGGGGTGGGACTATGGAAATAAAGAAAGTAGTAATCGATGGAATCAATATTGCGCTCATTAGAAACGATAAGGTATTAATATCGGATGTTCAGTCTGCATTAGATACTATGGCAACCGTTCAATATGAGGTAGATGCGAAACATATTATTATCCATAAATCTTTAATAAGTGAAGATTTCTTTGATCTAAAAACACGGCTTGCGGGCGATATCCTTCAAAAGTTTATAAACTACAAGGTAAAGATTGCTATTGTTGGAGATTTCTCTATGTATACTAGTAAAAGCTTAAAGGATTTTATTTATGAATGTAATAAAGGGAATGACATTTTTTACTTAGCAACTGAACAACAAGCAATTGAAAAACTAAGTACATTAAAGTAATAATTATATCCTGCTAAATTCCCTCATTTCACTTAGTTCATGATTATATACGATATAGAAGAACTGATGTTTGTGGTAAACTAAGAGGCGGATAAAGGGGGAGTTTTTTTGAACAATTTTAATGATACGATCCGAAATTTAAACAATAAAGTTTACAAACCTAACAACTTAATGATTACGAATCTAAAAGAAGAAAAGCAAAACGCAGAATATGCCGGATGTTTATTCCACTTAAATAACAAAACCATTCGTTTTAGAAAATCAAAAGTTACACCTAATAAAATTGGTCAATTTGTTTCTTTTTGGGAGAAAGATGAAAATATGCGAAATAGAGCTTTCTCTTATGAAGCTGCTCCTGATTTATTAGTAATCACTTGTATTGCTGATAATAAACTAGGGCAATTTATTTTTCCTAAAGAGATTCTTCTTAAAGAAAAAATATTGAGAACACCAAGTCAAACAGGGAAAATGGCAATGAGAATTTATCCTGGTTGGGATACCACTGTTAGCAATCAAGCTAAAAAGAGCCAAATGTGGCAACTTCAGTATTTTGTTGATTTAAGCGATCATAATAATCTACCTATAGACAAACTATTAAATTTCTATTCGTAGCTTCTTATCTTAAGTGATCTTGTCGGTTAGACTTTTTGTACCGGTACAGTTAAACGAAATGTACATTGTTTCAGTACCCCATCAAATTTACAATCAGCATATACTATTTTAACTTATACATTTTAAGGGGTGCTGACTATGACAAGTCTACAACATAAGCTTTTTACAAGATTGAATCTTGCAAAGCGTACTGAAGTGAAGTTTGAAGAATTAAATACAATTCTCTTTGCATTTGCACACACTATACCATTTGAGAATTTAGATGTTATAGCGTGTAATACGAATCAAATCTCTCCGGAAAACTTGCGAGAGAAAATTTTAACTAGTTCCCGTGGTGGACTTTGCTACGAATTAAACACTCTTTTTTACTATTTTTTAAGAGACTGTGGTTATGATGTACAACTGGCATTAGGTACGGTTTATAAAAACGATATAAATGCATGGGCACTTGAGGATGGCCATATAACAATTATTTTAACTTATAATAATGTACAGTATTTAATTGATGTAGGTATAGCTTCTTTAGTACCTCTTATTCCTGTACCTTTTACTGGTGAATCTGTTTCTTCAAAAAATGGTTCGTACCGGGTGAGACAAAAAGATACTAGTAGAGGAAATTATGTTTTAGAAAGAAAAGATGCTGCTGGAGAATGGAAAGTTTGTCATGCTTTTTATAAACATATTATTGATGAGATAGTAGTAAATGATGTTCAAAGAAGAGTGATAGAAGATGAGAAGTCTATTTTTAATAAGGGACCAATTGCAGTAAAGTTGACGAACTCTGGCCATATTTCATTAACGAATACAAGTTTAACCGAAATTATTCATGGGGAAAAAACTAAGCGTGAAATTACAGAAGATCAATATAGAGAGTTGTTATATACTTTATTTGCTATTAAGTCATGAATAATAAAGATAGCCGGTTCTTATTCAGAAGCGGCTATTTTTATTATTTTTGGTGTAAATGGTTTTCTTCTAATACGTTTCGGAAACTGCGATATAGTTAATGTTTTTAATGTTTCCTCAGCTTCTTCATATGTATGAAAAATTGGTTCTTTTCCATCATCCCCTTGTAAAACTAGCCCTTCATTCCGGATTACATATGGCATAAAACCACCCCATCTATTAAAGAATTCTGTTCTTTTGCAGCAGAATAAAACGATTTAAAGTTTGATTTTCTTAATACATATAATACACTAGAACAGTACGAAAAAGTATGTACAATGAATTTTGAATGTAAAGGAAGATTATTATGTCAGTTATTGATAAATTGAAACTTAATAAGTATACAAATATGGTCGTTATTAACGAACCAAGTGATTATGACATTTTTACAGGTAAAGAAAATGGATTCTCAAAAGAACACGATGCTATCTTTATATTTGTAGAAACGCTTGATGAAATGGTGAAACAAACGAATTTTATTATTAGTAATGAAGAATTACTAATTGAAAAAGGTTACGTATTCTTCGCATATCCGAAAAAAGGTAATGCTCGTTATAGTACGTTTATTCACCGTGATGAGATGTTTCCGGCATTAAACGTTGGAGAAGATGGTTATGTGGGAGAAAGCGATATTAAATTTGCACGAATGGTAAGTATGGATGAAGTCTTTACTGTTGTAGGTTTAAAACGTGAAAAGAAAAAAACAACGAAAACATCTGCTATGAGTCAATGTGTTGCCGATTATGCAGATCGAATTAAAGATGTTGAAGCATTATTAACAAATCACCCGAATGAACTTAAGTTTTATCAAAGTTTAACGCCTGGATATCAGAAAGATTGGGCACGTAATCTTTTTTCTGTAAAACAAGAAAAAACACGTGAAAAACGTCTAGAGAAAATGATAGAGATCCTTTCACAAGGCTATAAAACAATTGAATTATTCCGTAAGAAGAAAAAATAATGATTAAGAAAGTCACAATGCTGCAACAATTAATTGTGATGAGTGCATTGAAAAAAGCATTCCTTCCATTATACTAAGGAATGTTCTTATATTTATATAATTAGCAAAAGAGAAAAGGTGTTTGAAATGAAATCGTATATTGTAGTTGGATCTGGAATTTTAGGAGCGTCTACTGCTTATCATCTTGCTAAGGCAGGTGCGAATGTTACTATCGTGGATCGCCAACAATTAGGGCAAGCAACTGATGCAGGAGCAGGTATTGTATGTCCATGGCTATCACAGCGTCGTAATAAAGCATGGTATAAAATCGTTAAAGGCGGTGCACGTTACTATTCTTCGTTAATTCAGCAATTAGAAGAAGACGGTGAAACTGACACAGGATATAATCGTGTAGGTGCAATTAGTTTACATACTGACGAGAAAAAGTTAGATCAAATGGAAGAGCGAGCTTATAAACGACGTGAAGATGCCCCAGAGATTGGTGAAATAACTCGCTTATCAGCTGAAGAAACAAAAAAATTATTCCCAGCATTATCAGACGAATATAGTTCTGTTCATATTAGTGGTGCTGCACGAGTAAATGGAAGATTATTACGCAATGCGTTAATAAGTGCTGCGAAAAAACATGGTGCAACTTTTATAAAAGGCGATGCCATATTAGTCCGTGAAGGAAATCATATTACTGGAGTTACAGTAAACGATGAAACAATTTTAGCAGAAAAGGTTATTGTAACTGCAGGCGCATGGGCGAATGAAATCTTGAACCCATTAGGAATTAATTTCTTAGTTACATTCCAAAAAGGACAAATTGTTCATCTGCAAATTGAAAATACAGCAACAGAAAATATGCCAGTTGTTATGCCACCGAACGATCAATATATTTTAACGTTTGACAATGGTCATGTCGTAATTGGTGCAACACATGAGAATGATACTGGTTTCGATCATCGTGTAACAGCAGGTGGTTTACATGAAGTATTCCATAAGGCATTAGCAGTTGCACCTGGCTTAGAAAATGCTACAATGCTTGAAACGAGAGTTGGATTCAGACCATTCACACCAGGATTCTTACCTGTTATCGGGCCACTACCTAACTTTGAAGGAATTCTCGTTGCGAATGGATTAGGGGCTTCGGGTTTAACAGCTGGTCCATACTTAGGAGCGGAACTTGCTAAACTAGCGCTCGGACAACCGATTGAATTAGATTTAAATGATTATGACGTTGCTGGCGCAATTGAATAATATGGAGTACTGCTAACATTTATGAAAAACCATGCTAAACAAATTCGACAGAGAATAAGTAGTTTTTCCTCTGTTAAGAGTAAGCCTGTTTATGAAAAATAAAATTATTTAAAAATAGAGGGCCGACATTATAAACCTGCATTAATAATGTAGAATTGTGATGTCGGCTCTTTATTCATATTGATTTAAAACTTATTTTCGAGAGGAGGTTAAGTAATGAGAGCGCCATATCAAGTATTGATATTTCCTTATATAAAAACTGCCGATTCTATTCAATATGCCATTTTTAACCGAAGTGATTATGGTTATTGGCAAGGAATAGCTGGTGGCGGAGAAGACGGTGAGATTCCTATTGAATCAGCAAAACGGGAAGCATTTGAAGAGGCTGGTATTACAAGAGAATGTCCATATATACAATTAGATTCTGTGTCTTCACTATCAGTAGAAGATGTAGTTGGAGGATTCCTTTGGGGAGAAGAGGTTTATGTAATAAAAGAATTTTCTTTTGGAGTTAAAGTCCCTACAAAAAACATATCATTATCTAAAGAACACTTCAATTATAAATGGTTATGCTTTGAGGAAGCAGTAACGTTTTTGAAATGGGATAGCAACAAAACAGCATTGTGGGAATTAAACAAAAGACTATTAAAACAATAAAAGTTTTAGCTAACAAAGATAGTAGTGGAACAAGAATTGAACCATTAACAAACCTTTGCTACACTTCTAAACAATGTTTTAGATTATAAAATAGAGTAATATAGATTTTGTATAGGTAATTTACTAAGAGAACTTGTACTAAGAAAAGCCCTATACAGTTGACTCTGAAAAAATGAAAATAGTTAGAAATATTTTTATATCGTACGGTTTTTGGCTATGAATAACGGAATAAATATTAAGTATTCAACAGTTTAAATAAAATGAGTTAGCTTTTTATTTTAAGAAGAAAGATGACTCGTTTTATGCTAAAATTCGCTTAGTGTATATTTTCGTTAAAATGTGGGTGGGCCCCCTTTTAGCAAAACCGGAGTGGGAATGATGAGTATAAATAGTTTTGTGGGATTGATAAAGGACGAATTATTAAAAGAGGTAAGTATAAGAAGTGAGGATGAATTCGAGCCTGTAGTAGTTAAAGATATTCCTAGACTTTGGAAGTGTTTAGGAACAGGTAATTATGCCGCAGTATTCATGCACAAAGAATACAAAGATTGGGTAGTGAAAGTTTACGTGCGAGAAGGAGAAGGAATTGAAAAAGAGTCAGAAGTATACCGAAGAATTGGAGATCATCCTTCTTATTCAAAGCTTATATATAAAGGAGAAAATTTCATAGTATTGAAACGTTTAAAAGAAATTACCTTATACGATGCTATTCATAAGGGGATTAAAATTCCTAAGCAAGTAATACTTGATATTAATGAGGCTTTAGAGTATGCGAGGGAGCAAGGGTTAACTCCTTGTGATGTTCACGGGAAAAATGTGATGATGGAAAAAGGAAGGGGATATGTAGTCGATGTATCTGATTTCTTAAAAACAAAAGAAGATAGTAAGTGGAGAGACCTAGAAAAGGCATATTTCACCTTTTATTTTCCTTTCATTTATAAATTGCCTTTCCCCGTTAAAATACCGTATTTTATGTTAAACATTGTTAGACGTTCGTACAGAAAATATAAGAAGCTTAAAAAGAACTTCAAATTATAAAAGGATCACATATGTTCCTGAAAACGATTTGAATTCACATAAATAACTTTAGAAAAATTTAAAATTTTGTTTAGGGGCTACTTCAAGACCTTAGCTTGCTGGGCATATGGTGCTACCTCAAAATATAAAAAGATTAGGAGTGAATCCTAATCTTTTTATTTATACATATTTTTGTTATGAATATCACTATCAATTCCAAAACGGGATATTTTGAATAAATGAAACCGTCAAAATAAGTGTTGATACGGAACCAGCAGTTACTAAAGTTACTATTTTTCGTCCATTCTGTTCTTTTGAAGGTTTTATAAGTTCTGTAATTAACACAATCCATATTATGATAGAGATTATTGAAATAATATCTATAGACATATGTAACACATCCCTTCTTGTTTTCACATAAATATTTCTTCTTTTATAAAATAAAAGCAATTTAACAAGAAAATATGTAACGCATTACAAATCAATATTTTCCTGTTAAACCACCTTTTTTAAATAGAAATACGACTGATAAAACGATAACAACAGCCTTCAAACTTCCCCAATATGGATAAATAGCATGATCTGTTAGACTAGCATATTGAAAAATATTCTCTAAACCGAAAATTCCTATCATGACTGCTAAAATGAATGAAGCTGATCCATACGTCCCGTTATGATAGAGGGTAAATAAATAGACTGCGAAAATTAGTGGTAAGATGATTTGTAGTACGATTATCATAGTTCGTCCCCCATATTATTTATAATTATATTATATACAAAATTGTAATAAAAAGGAATGCGACTTATTTGATACTAACAGAACTACTCTAATCATATTCTTCTATAAAAAGAAGAAAAAGGGGTGTACAGTTAATTGACAAAAGTTAAAGTTAGTTTACGACCCATTGTTCATAATATAAATTTACCAACCGTATTGAAAACAACAATACTTCCAGGCGAATCGACCGAAAGACTATTTATCGCAACCCAATTAGGAGAGATTTTTTACATAGGGAATGGAGTTATAAAGATATTTTTAGATATTCGTCACCTAATTATTAAATTAGGTACATTTGAAGAAGGTGTTTCTAGTAGCGGTTATGATGAACGCGGATTGCTAGGACTTGCGTTCCATCCACAATTTTATCAAAATAGGTTATTTTATCTACATTATTCAGTAGCCGGAACTCAAGGGCCAGGTGCACTTTCTGAACAATTTAAACCGAATCCTTGTGACCCTAAAACATTAAATTTAAAGTGGGTTAATAGAAATACGCAATATGATCACATTGATACTGTGGAAGAATGGACTTTACAACCTAATGGTCAAGCTCAAAAGCGACGAACATTACTGAATGTAAGAAGACCATTTTTTAATCATAACGGAGTCAATAGTTTAAACTTTTCACCTGAGACTGGAAAACTTGTTTTTACAAATGGAGATGGCGGATCAGGTTATGATCCATTTAATTTAAGCCAAGATGATTTAGAAATAGCAGGTAAAATAATTGAAATCGATGTAAGTAAAAATACATTTATAAATAACCCTCCTGTAGTTACACGCTTTAATGAACTCCCTTTCTCTATACAAGAAACACTTACAGTAATTGCAAAAGGAGTACGTAATATAACCGGCATTTCATTTCAAAGGTTTTATAATCAATATATCAAATACGCCGGAAATGTCGGACAAGATATTGTAGAGTCTATTTTTTCATTTGTTCAATATAAACCTATACCGGTTACAGAACTTGTTCAAATGCATTTTATGAGGCTCACTCCCAATCAAGATGGGTTTATCAATTTTGGTTGGAGAGGATGGGAAGGGGATTTACCTACTTCTTTTATACGGCATTGTTCCGAAAATCAGACTTTGGATGAAAGAACAATGACTTATTATGATGAAACAATACAAACTTCAGTGAAGCGCATTCTACCTCTACTTAGTTATTTTCATAAAGATTCTAGAACAGATAAGTTTGGAGGAACTTCCCTTACAGGAGTTCAGCCATATATGGGAAATGCAATTCCAAATGCAATTCCAAATTTAACAGGTAGCGTAGTGTTTACTGACCTTGCTAAGAAAGAAGATTCTCGACCGCCAGTTAAAGGTGTTTTAGCCTATACTAGAGCAGGTACAGACGGTAAACATGCTGACTTTCATGCTATTGAAACCAATTATGATTTTGGTACGCAAGCAGCTTATTATATGAGTTTAGGAACAAATTTGAATCAAACTAAATTATATTTAGGAGTTTACGGTTCTATGAAAGTAACTGATTTTAATAAAGGTACCATTTTTGAAATTATCCCTTAATACGATACAAATTATCAGTCTAAAAATATAATATAAGGAATTCATTCTGTTCCCAAAACGCACGACTTAACTTATCCCCCTAAAAATCTTCAATGTATGAGCATCTATTAACTTGCAGAAAGTAACTCATAAACCGTATGTGTACGAATAATATAGAAAGTAATGAATGAGGTGTCTTTAGGGGGGATTTTAATGAATCGGTTTGTACGTTATTGGTATCAACTGATGATAGAGCATGATATAAGCTTTGTTCATAAAAGAAAATTGTCCCTTGCGAATAAGTTAGTACTTACAGCTTTGATGAGTGCATTAGCCACCATGTTTCAAGCAGCGGGTAACTTAGTTCCTGGTATAGGTTTGCTCATTAGTCCATTTTCGACATTACCGATTTTTTTTGCTATTTTCTATTCTATTCGTGAGGGAATAGTTTCTTATATTCTTACTATTTTTCTATTATTTATTATTGAGCCAAGTGAACTAATTGTCTTTCCTTTTACTACAGGCTTATTAGGTCTAGCTTTAGGAGTATCTTTTTTAAAATTAAAGAGGAGAATTTGGATAGTTTCTTTTTCAGCAACGTGTCTACTTATAGGTATTATGATCGTTCTCGATGTTTTCCGTTTTCCGGTACTTGGTCCTACTGTTCATACAACTATGGACATAAAAATTATTTTATCAATATTTATAATGAGCTTTCTATACTGTTGGATTTATGCAGGTTTTTGCAGAATAATGATGAATAGATTATATAAAGTGTTGTATTGACAATGGCATAATGAGGATTGGAGATTGAATTCATGACTAACGTTGCAGTTAGAAGACCGAATTTGAATGATGTAGATGAACTATATTTATTTTTCCGTATAGTTATTACGAATACATACAAAAATGAAGGATTGTCACAATTATTAGATGACATAGAAAATGAAATTAACTCAAAAAAGCAGTATTTGAAAAGTGATTTTGATAGTAACGGAGAAAGTCGTTACTTTTTATTAGCAATTGATACAAGTAACGATAAAATCATTGGAACAATCGAAATCGGTCCAGCAAGTACATTGATTAATAGTTGTACAGGTGGTGTACTTAAAAATTTGTATGAAATAGGAACTGTATTCATACTTCCGGAGTATCAGAGAAAGGGAATAGGGAGTTTATTACTACATACAATGTTTCTTACATTACTTAGCAGAGGGATAACAGAATATTGTTTAGATAGTGGATATAAAAATGCGCAAAGTATATGGATGAAAAAGTTTGGAAAACCTAGCTATGTATTGAAAGATTACTGGGGAGAATCCAGTGATCATATGATTTGGAAGAAAAGTTTACATGATACACCTATAATATTTGAATTATAAAATGAAATATGCCTCTGAACATAGCTTTTCTTACTTATGTATGCTATTATTTATCTTTATAATAAAAGAGGACGTGAATGAACTTGATTAAAATTAATATTCCTGAAGCTGATGTTTCAATTACTGAACGTAAACAAGTTATTAAAGGAGACGAGCCAATCATTACTCCAATTAATGGATTTATCGATTTCCACTTGTTCCCTAGAGATAAAGGCGGCATTTTTATGTTTTACAATATTAATGACGAACTTCTTTTCGTAGGTAAAGCTCGTAAAATTAGACAACGTATTAAGAAGCATTTTGAAGATAATGTTTCACCAATTAAAAATCACCGTGATGAAGTATACCGCATAGATGCATGTATCGTAGAAGATCCAACAGAAAGAGAAATTTACGAAACATATATCATTAATGAATACAAAGCGAAATATAACGTTGATAAAGTATTCTACAAGTAATCAACATTAATAAAAAACAATCCTAGCTAATATGCCAGGATTGTTTTTTATTTAGATTTATTCTTCATATCTTTCTCCTTTTTTCAAATGATTAGCAGCAACAAAACAGATTACACCTATAAATATAAGTACAATACCAACCGTTTTATGTTTTCCCTCAAAGAAAGGAATATCTGAAATAACATTTGTCATACATAGTCCTAAAAATACAAGGATAGGGCCCACCCAAAGTAATACATTACCGAATTTTGTGTGCTTCCACATAATAACCCTCCTTAACCCTCTTTACATATATATCCATAAACAAAAAGTAAATTCATAGAGAAATATAGTTTTTTTCATATCGAAAATTTAACCCTCATATATTGGTACAAGCAAAAGAGAAAGGAGACCATCATGAATTGGTTAGAAGCTTTCATACTAGGTATAATTCAAGGTTTAACAGAATTTCTACCAATCAGTAGTACCGGACATCTTTATTTAGGAAGGCATTTGTTCCGATTAGATGAGGCTGGCTTATTTTTAGATACGATGCTGCATATTGGGACTTTACTTGCGGTTTTTATTTATTACAAAAAAGAATTTATATATTTAATTAAAAACCCATTTTCAAAGCTCATGTTATTACTTATCGTTGGGACAATACCCGCAGTTGTAATTGGTTTATTGTTTAAAGACTTCTTTGAAGATATTTCAAAAACAGGAATCACGATCGGTTGGGAGTTTTTAGTAACCGGATTCTTTCTCTACATGGCAGATAAACAAAAGAATGGTCGTAAAAAAATGGATGACATAACATATAAAGACGCATTAATTATCGGTTCATTTCAAGCTGCTGCTATTTTTCCAGCCATTTCCCGTTCTGGAATGACAATTGTCGCTGCATTATGGAGAAAATTAGACCGTGAAACTGCTGCTTACTTTTCTTTTTTACTATCGACACCAGCCATTGTTGGAGCTATCATTTTGCAATTTGTAGATGTTTTTGAAGGGAAAGCAGAATCTATTTCTAGTACATCTTTAATTGTCGGAACGTTATCAGCAGCGTTTTTTGGATACATAGCCGTTTCATGGATGATTCAATATTTAAAACGGCACTCCTTAAAAGTATTCGCGTATTACGTATGGGGATTAGGTATTTTAATTTTAATGTTGCAATTTACTGATGTATTTTAAGTATAATGATAAAGAAGTTAATTAGTTTAAGATCCTGTTTCATTCATACAAGGCAGGATCTCTTTTTATTAAGGGGGAAAATATGTTTAATAAAGCTATCGTTATTGGTGGAAGTATGGCAGGAAAGTTTGCAGCAAAAGCATTATCAACTTTTTTTAAAGAAGTAATCATTTTAGAAGTCGGTGAAAAATGGGATGGAAAAGCTTCAAGAAAAAGAGTTCCACAAAGTAATCATCCTCACGTGTTATTAAAAGGTGGAGAAAACGCAATTGAAGAATTATTTCCTAATATTACGAACGAATTAATAGAAGCAGGTAGTATTATAAACAACTTTACGCGTGATTTGAAATGGCATCAATTCGGTCTATGGAAACAACCGTTCATAGGGGAAGTACATATGATTCAACAAAGTCGTCCTTTGCTAGAATGGCATATTCAAAAACGAATACATCAAATTTCAAATATTACTATTAAATATGAAACATTGGTTAAAGGGTTATTGGTAGATGAAAAGCTTAACAAAGTGTGTGGAGTAAAAGTTAAATATTTAGAGACAGACATACAAGAAGAAGTTTATGCAGATCTTGTTGTTGATGCGAGTGGATTTGGCTCAAAAAGTATAGAGTGGTTACGAGAATACGGAATTGAAGTACTAGAAGAGAAAGTTCGTATTGATTTATTTTACGCAACAAAAATGTTCAAACTTAAAGAAAATGAGAAATTAGACTGTTGCAATGTGCTAATGTCTCCGAGTTTCCCTGATAACCCTTATGGCGTTCTTATTCAAACAATAGAAGATAATCGTTATTTTGTTACTTTCAGTGGATACGCAAACGAGAAAGCACCACAAACAGATGATGATTTTTATGATTTTGCTGAAAACCTATCAATTTCTAATGTTACAGACTTCCTAAACAAGGCTGAGGGAATTACTGATATAAAGACATACAAAATTCCCTATCAAGTACGCCGGCGATTTGATTTAGTGAATAATGTACCAGAAGGCTTATTAGTTGTTGGAGATGCGCAATGTCGTTTTGATCCCGTTTTCGGCCAAGGCGTATCAGTTGCTGCTATGGAGGCTCACCAGTTGCAATTACTTCTGCAAGATAGAAAACAACTTGATAAAACATTTACACAACAATTTTATAAAAAGGCAGCTAATATAATAGAAACCCCATGGGATATGACAACAACGGAAATATCACGTCATCCGCAACTAAAGAGAGAATTAACTACAAAACAAAAATTTCAGCTATGGTATACGAAACAAATATATCGACTATCCGCAAGTAATTCTGATGTTTATATTCGGTTAGTACGAGTGATGAATTTAATTCGTAGTCCATTTCATCTTTTTCATCCGAAAGTGCTACTATCTGTATTACTTAATCGAAAGTAATAGCAGGAATATAATTGATTAAAAAAGAATGTATAACAGTTAGTAAATCTAGAAGGAGAATACGGGATGGAAATATACATAGAGCAACTAAAGAAACAAGATGCTAAGGATTTATTTACGTTTGAACTTACGAATAAATCTTTTTTTGAAACAATGGTACCAAATCGTGGCTCAAAATATTTTGAATTTGAATATTTCCAAAAACTACTAGACGATTTATTAATAGAACAAGCAGATGGAGATTCTTATTTTTATTTAATTCGTAATGAAGAAAAAGAAATTGTAGGGCGAATTAATTTAGTAGATATAGATACGGAAACTCGAATTAGTTCTCTAGGGTATCGGGTCGGAGAAAAATTTATTAAAAAAGGAGTTGCTACAGCAGCCGTAAAATTAATTTTAGATGTAGCGAAAAAGAATGAAATTACTGAAGTTCATGCTAAAACAACTACTAATAATCTCGCATCACAAATTGTACTAGAAAAAAGCGGATTTTCTTCTTATCAAAACGAATCAGATATAACATCTGTAGAATTAAATGGAGAACATGTGAAGTTTGTACACTATATTTGGAGAAATACTTCGCGCTTATAATAAGGAGGACTTATTCATGAATGATTTACGTTATCCAATTGGCCAATTTACATACAAACGTCCTATAACTGAAGAAATGATTGATACATGGATTCAAGAAATTGAAGATTTACCTCATGAACTAACAAAGGCAATTAAAGATTTAGATCAGAAGCAGTTAGATACACCATATCGCGTTGGAGGGTGGACTGTCCGTCAAGTTGTTCATCACGTTGTTGATAGCCATATGAATAGCTACATACGCTTTAAATTAGCACTGACAGAAAAGAATCCAACTATTAAGCCGTATAAAGAAGAGAAGTGGGCAGAGTTACCCGATTCAAAATTACCGGTAGATGTTTCACTAGTAATGCTAGATTCATTACATAAAAGATGGGTTAACCTTTTATATTCTCTAGAAATTGAAGATTTAGAAAAGACATTTAACCATCCTGAAACTGGTGAAACAAAACTTGCTGTTGCAATAGGACTATATGCATGGCATGGTCGTCATCATACCGCTCATATTACCTCGTTAAGAAAGCGACTTAATTGGTAACATGGAGATTACATTAGAGAAGGCGACAGAAAGTGATGCAGAAGTTATATTTCAAATGCAAATAGACTCATTTAGCCCTTTATTACATAAATATAAAGACTATGAAACAAATCCAGCAAATGAAACTATCGAAAAAACTATTTGTAGAATAAATCATGTAGACGGTGGCTTCTATAAAATAATAGTGGCAATGAATCTTGTTGGAGCGATATGCATTTCACAAAAAGAAACACCCTCTAAATTTTGGATCAGTCCAATGTTTATTCACCCGAGTTATCAAGGAAAAGGAATTGCCCAAAGGGTACTTACATTAATTGAGGAAATGTTTCCTGAAGCAACGAGCTGGGAACTTGCTACTATTTTAGAAGAAGAGAAAAATTGTTTTTTGTATGAAAAGATGGAGTATAAAAGAACAGAAGTTATAAAGAAATTAAATGATGAAACTACACTTATTTATTACAAAAAAGAAAGGTAAAGCATATAAAATACGCTTTACCTTTTTATGTTATTTTAGATTAAATATACAAAGATAATGTATTTTCTTCCAAAATACTCGGGTTAGTAATTTTAAAAATGAATAAAAATACAAAAACCACTACTTTGTCGTAAAGGTTACTAACGCTTTTTGAATGCTTAAAATACTATCGTCACCTTTAAATTCTTTCGTGATTGGATCCTCCATACTAGACACCCAAATTTTAAGTTCTGCATCTAAATCAAAATGCCCAGCCGTTTCGATGCTATATTGTGTAATACTTTTATAAGGAATAGAATGGTATTCTGTTTTTTTGCCAGTTACTCCTTGTTTATCTACTAAAATAAGACGACGATTTGTAAATACGATTAGATCACGAATTAATTTATAAGCATGCTCTACTTTTTCATCGTCCAGCATAATCTTCTCTAAATCACGTTCTACACTTTCAGAACTTGTATTTGATGCATTTCCTAAAATACCGCTAAATAAACCCATATTAAATTCCTCCTTTAATATATGTGGAATGAATTACTTATATTGTAACATGTTACTCACAAAGATATTATGACATTACTTTAGTAGTTTCTGGTTATTGTTGTAATTAGTTTATATAATCTCATCTTAAAATCTTATGCTAATATGAAATTAAGAAAAAAGAAGCAGAGGGATATAGCATGAAGAATATTGGTTTAGTACTAGAGGGCGGAGGAATGAAAGGTTTATATACTGCAGGTGTACTCGAATATTTCATGGAAACGAACTTATTCTTTCCATATGTAGTCGGCGTATCAGCTGGAGCCTGTATGGGAGCAACCTATTTGTCACGTCAAAAAGGTAGAAATAAGAAAGTAAATACAGAGCTAGTATCAGATTACAGGTATATATCTTATCGAAACTTAATTCGAAAACGTGAATTATTCGGAATGGATTTTTTATTTGATGAAGTACCTAATAAAATTGTACCATTTGATTTTCAAACTTTCTTAAACTGTAATGAACAGTTTGTTATAGGGACAACTGATTGCGAATCAGGACAAGCCATTTATTATAATAAAGCAGAACACGGAAATGATATTTTAAAAATCATTCGTGCATCTAGCTCTGTGCCGTTTATAGCACCTGCTGTAGAATATAATAATCGAAAATTATTAGATGGAGGGATTATAGACCCTATACCAGTTTTGAAAGCCCAAAAGGATGGTTATGAAAAGAACGTTGTAATTATGACAAAGCCAGAAGGATATGAGAAGCAGCGAAATAAATTTTCAGGCCTGGCTAAAATTTTATATAGAAAATATCCGAAAATCGCAGAGAATTTAGTAAACCATTATCGTTTTTATAATGAGACGATATCTTATATGAATCAAGAAGAACAAAAAGATAATTTTTATGTAATTCAGCCAAGTGTACAGCTTCCTATAAGCGGAATAGAAAGAAATAAGGAAAAGCTTGTTAATCTATATAATCTTGGGTATATCGATGCTCAATATCATTATGAAAACTTATTAAATTGGATAGAGAAATAAAGGGGTGGAAAGTTGCTATTAGGTAAAAAGGTGATTTTTAATGAATTGCAGAGAATGCATAGTCCACTGCACAAATCGTTTCCTTATCGTGCTACAGCAAAAATGCAGCTAAACTTAAAAAGTGAGTTTACCGAAGATGACTGTATAAACGCTGATTTTAATCATTATTGGATGCATACAGCAGCAATTTTAAGTTCTGTACTAAACGGAAACGAACAGAACATTACGTTTCAGCAAATCAAGTGGTTAAAAAAATCGTTTTTTGAGTGGTTTCCGCAATATCGTTTTATAGAAACAGAAATTGTGAAGTATCCTATTTTGTATAGAGATTTCATGAATTATGAGAAGACCAGGAAGCTATTACTTTATTACCTTACTGAATAAAAGCGAAAACGTACAGGTTACATTACTTGTACGTTTTTTTGTTCATAAAACATTCAATATTAACAACTAGTTTATATAGGAATTCTAATGAGAAGAAAGAAGTACATATAATAGAATGCTACAGGGGAGGAGAGAGGAATAGCTGTTTTGCTTTAAGTTACTGTCCAACTCGAATACAGTTAGTTATTTATGTTAAAATATTTCGAGTGAAATCAAGCTTTTAAGGATTTCATTAAACATTAAACAAAACAAGTTAGCAACGTAGAAGGGATAACATTAACATGAAAAACGTATCAAATATAGATAAAGTAGAATCAATAAAATCTTTACAGTCAACAATTAGTAAACTTGAAAATGCCTTGTCACAGATGACTCAAAAAGGATCAAATACTACTTTAGTGAAAAAAAGACTCAAAGCAGCTAGTATCGGCTTAGCTATGTTAGAAAGTGTTTGGAAGCAAGAAACTCATCATTATACTCAGGAAGATTTAGCAGAAGCTCGTAATGTTCTAATTGGTTTGCTTCCATCAATTGAAAAGATTTACGTTAAGTCAAAGCTTGGGAGTCCTCAAAGAACGCTTTTAGAAAGAAGAATAAAATCGTTGGAACTTTCTATTCAAGCAATAGACAATTATTCTAGTAAATAACTCATTTAAAGAGTCTTATTACAAAAGTGTAGCAAGGCTCTTATATCATTCTATCAAAATTAAATATCCTTACTGCCACATTGCAGCAAGGGCAAAACATCTTGATCTACCTCATAATTATTCTCAAACTTCACATCTTCAAGAACATTTCATTGTCTTTAATAAAAATCCATGCATTAAGTAATCTTCAATCGCAAAAACACTCAATTATTTAATTTACGAAAATGGAATACCGCCATGTATTGCTGTAGATCATGTTAATCAGCTAGAAGAACTAACTTTTGAAAACGATATTCCTTGGATTGAAAATCAAATTTCATCTATAAATTCTATTGCAACTCAACTTCACTTTTACATGGTAGCAGGACAACTTGAAAACAAACCTCTTTTAACGGCCAATAACCACTTGTATAGAGCTTTAAAAGATAAAGGGTACAAAAACCACTTATGAAGAGTTTCGAGACGGTCATGATAGCGTGTGAGGGTGAAAAAAGTTGTTAGATGGATTGAAAGCTTTGAAATAGATAAAAACCACACTATAAAATAAAAAGGAGAGAAAATCTATGAATCAAGAAGAACTAGATAAAAAACTAAAAAAACAAGAGATTTTAGTAAAAGATGAGAAAGTTTGGTCCTATACGTATGAGGATCATATTAGTTCTATCGTTAAACAAGCAGAACAAAAAGGAGCTTTTGATAATTTACCTGGTAAAGGGAAACCTCTTAATCTTGATAAAGATCTTTCTTACAATCCTGAAAAGCAACTTTATAGAACTTTAGCAAATAATCATGTTTTACCTAGGTGGATTGAGCTTTCAAAAGAAATTGATGATTTAAAAGAAAAGCTAAAAGAAAATACAAATACTGCAGAAGCAGCGGATTTAATTCGAACTATTAATAAAAAGGTTTTAGAACATAATCTACTTTGTCCACCAAGCGCGCAAAAAATGAGGGTGAAAATGGATTTTTAACGATTTTCAATTAAGCTATCGCTTACTATATAATTAAGTTAGGCATTTTCAATTCATTACTAAAAGGAGGCAAATGTAGTGAAGAATACGTATCAACTTCAAATTCCGAAAGAACTAGAACAGTATCGTAGTATTTTAGAAGAAAGTGTGAAACCGTATGTTAAAGTGTCTGGAACATTAGCAGAGACAACGCTTTTTGAAAGTAAGTTTGGTGGATATCCGTATTTACCTATAGATCAAGAGCATCCTAAAGACTCAAACGGACAACCTATGATGCTACTTGCGCAGTTAAACCTTGAAGAAATACCAAACATTGAACATATGCCTCAACATGGAATGTTACAGTTTTTCATAAGTGCTGAAGAAGATCTTTTTGGAGCAGATTTTGATCATCCCACAAGCCAAAAAGACTTTCGAATTGTTTATCATTCTACAATCACAGCGGATTTAACTAAGGTGATTACTGATTTTAGTTATTTAAACACTTTAGATTTAGAGAATTTCATCATACCCAAAGCAGCAAAACTAAAGTTTGAGTTGGCATATCAACCAGTAACACCAAGAGATTATCGATTTGAAATGATTTTTAGTGATAACATTGATTGGGAAGAAATTGTTGATGAAGAAAATAATACAGAATTAGGCGAACTGTATGATGATTTATGTAAGGATCAAGGGCATAAAATTGGTGGTTATCCATTTTTCACACAGACAGATCCGAGAGAATGGGAAGAAAAATACCAGCAACATGACATATTATTGCTGCAAATCGATACAGACGATTCATTAAATATTATGTGGGGCGATTCTGGGGTTGCTAATTTCTTTATACGTAAGGAAGATTTGTTAAATCTAGATTTTTCCAATGTCATTTACAATTGGGATTGTTACTAGAAGATATAAATAAAATAATAGCAAACAAAAAATCTTCCTGAAGGTGAGGAGGATTTTTTTATGTTAAAAATAAGCGTTATGTTAACTAGAATAAAAAACAATGAGTGTAATGAAAGTCAAGCCTAAATAACAGAAATAACAACAAATAATGTAAAGTTGTAAAACATGTGCAAATAGCAATAAATTCATTAAGTAAAACATAAAATAAAATTACTAATTTATATTTTGTATAGAAATAACTTTTCTGTATAAAAATTTCTTACCAATCAAAAATATTTTTAATTCGTTAAATCTTAAGTGATTAAGATTTGCTGTGATGAATTTATAACAAATAAAAACGATAAAAACTGAAGAAATTTGTTTAGATAAGATTTCATGTGAATCTCACTAAAAATCCCTATTTCGTCTCATTAAGTATAGTTTACTTGGGTTTTGATACCTGATATTGATTTGTTTTTATAACTGCCTATAATATATATTATGTTAACTGGATAAAAGTAATAAACTTATTATATGTTAGTGCAGATTGTTACGCTTCCCTTTTCATCGGATTCATTCTGTGTAATCGATTGTGTGCTTATTTGTTTTATGAGTTGTTGATGATAATGTCTCCAGATATAAATTATATTTAAGACAATAAAAAATGCAATTCGTTTTAAATGAACGCATTAAACGAATTGCATGGATATGATTCATAATAAGTTTTTAAAATTAGTTTGCTACAGCAATTGCTTCGATTTCAATTAAAAAGTTATCGTTAATTAACTTTCTAACTTCTACAGCTGAACTTGCTGGTGGATTTTTAGTATCAATGTATTGATCTCGTATATCTCTAACAGTGGCCATTTGAGAAATATCTGTTAAGAAAAATGTTAATTTTACTACATCATTAAATTGTAATTCCAAAGTATCTAATGCACTTTTAATGTTTTCGAATACTTGTCGCGTTTGTATAGCTATATCGCCAACACCAACTATTTGACCATCGGTATTGATCGCTACTTGTCCAGATATGTAAATTGTTCGTTTAGCGTTACTAACTTCGACTACATGCGAGTATCCAAAAGTTGGTGACATCGTTTCCGGATTGATAAATTTCTTTTGCACGGCTCTACTCCCCTTTAAATATTTCATTTTCTTCATATGTTAGATTTTAATTTCAGATTATCCTCTATTTACTAATAATTATTTATCCATTTAGCTGCTACATTTGTAAAAGTATATTAGCACTTTAATTTAAAGTTATTAATGGATTATGTACGTTTGATTTTCTTGTGCGCTTGTTATAATTACACCTTGTTTTATTAATTCTTCAGTTACTTTTGTATAGAAAAAGTGATACCACCAGATAAAAAACTCTTCATAAGTTATTTCTTGTGAGTATCTGCTGCTCGCAAAGTATTCTTTTAAAGGCTTATCGTTTTCTTTAAATAATAAGACTAAATCTTTACTGATTGTGTTTGCAATGTCGTTAAGCCTAGATACGTCTGCTTTTTTAAACATCGGGATGATAGGTTGTGAATTTTGATATAAACCTAATTTTTCATAAACTACATTTAAATGTAAATCTATTTGTCTATCTGCTGCTACGTAACCTTTTACTAATTGCTTTTTCTTATAATTAATATCAGTATTAGTGTTTTGAAAATATTCTTCAAATGTTTCGTTATTTGCTGTTATTAAATTTAATGTTGAATATCGAGAATTTCCATAAAGACCAATTTGAACTTCTCCTAAATCTAAATACGTATTACCATACATCCCGAAAGCCTCTATATCTGCTAGTTCTTGTTCTTGAATAGCATAATAATATCGTTTCTTATTTCTTAAAGGTCGTTTCTTTTTTAAATAGTTTTCTTCAATGTAATTTATTTGTCCAAAATCTAATAACACACCACTATACAGTAAAAGACTATACGATTCTTTAGATAAATGATTAAACGTGTCGATTCTTTTTGAAATAAATTCAATTTGATTTGAATGATTTTCAATGATCTTAAGTGTTGGTTTAATTAGAGGTTCACAAAGGTTATAAAGTTTTTTTCCTTCACAAGCTGTTATCACCATGCACGTTGGATAGTACCTCCCTCCTGTTTGTTTCAATAGCCCCTCTACTTCTAATGAATTAACGTGCTTTTCAAATTCATCATTTGTCCAATTTAGCATCATTTTTATAGCATTTGACTCAAAACCAAGATGAACCAATACAAGTAAATATTGAAGTTTCGTTCCTTTTATTTTTATAGATGGCGAATTATCTCCAGATGAAATCATTTTAGTTTCATAAGCCGTATGTAATATATTCTCCGGACTATTATTAGTGAGCATTTCATATTCCCTTCCTTACTAATAAATTCATTGTAAAATCTATGTATTTATTAAGTTCTATAAACGAAAATGAGTGTCCTCTAATAATCCAAAATTAAAAACCTTAGCATAGATATACTAAGGTTTCTTGCGTTTTTATAATGAATGAATTCTTTCATAGTCTTTTTTAAATTGATTATCATTTTTTAACCAACTTTTAAAAGTTGGCTCCTTTATTTCTAAAATGGAACAAGTTTTAGCGATACATTTATTTTTCATATATTCCTTAAGGAAATTTTGTTTTCTCTGCTTAACAGCAGCTTGAGTTCTTTTTAGCTTTCGATCTTTTAATTGATCTAGACTTAGACTTTCTTTCTGAAATTCTTCATATTTTCTATGCAGATAAATATCTTTGTCTTTATAAATCCACTTTGAAAATAGTTGTATTGGTTTTCTTCCGGTTAAAATGACGCGATAATGTTTATTTTGATTTAGTAAATCGGCTGGTAAATTTTGATTTTGTAGTACCTGATTTAAAGAATTCATAAAGTTATATGATCCTCCTACAAAGCTTACTGTATAAGTTTCATACTTGACGTAACCATCCCCATCAAAATATCCACGAACAAAATGATGTAAATATTCTTCTGGTACTAAAGGAAATTCAATGTTAAAAGATTTACATGGCATGATTCCGTGAATATTCATTAGATCGTCTTTTATTACTTTGCTATTAATGTTTAGCATATATACGCCTGTTTTTTTATTTCGATATAGTGGCTGGTTGGTGTTTAGTTCTTGTTTTATATCTTCTAAAATATAACTTTCTTTTTGTCATATACTGACACATTGATTTTCTTTTGGTATAGCACCGTCTGCTGCTATAAACCCTAATATATAAGCCATATTATTTGACCAAGTTTTAAAATAATCTTCTTTTATGTCATACTTTCTCTTCCAGCTCCCTATAGCTCGCCTTGGAACGTTGTTGTCTGTTAGAACCATACGAATCTACCTTGCAGACACATTAGCAAGCATAGCGATTTCTGAGGTGCTCTTCCCTTCAGTATACAAATGCATGATTTCAGATTTTGATAGTTTACATTTTGATTTCTTTTTTCGTTCTATGTGCACTTACATCCTCTCCTTCCTTTCTTTTATTAGAGACATATTTTCTTCTATAACATACAACGGAACTTATGTTCTTTGTTGCGTATAAGAAGGAATTTACTAAATAAAAACAATTTACATGTACTTAATATTTGTCTTAGCTGCTGCTGTGCGATTTGTACTTTATAGATACAAATAATGAATTTGACGGATTTATGAAATACAAGGCATTTTAGATGAAAGGTAAAATAATATAGTTTAAACTACAAATAGCTACAAAAACAACATACGTAAATTGTTAATCGTAAAAAGGAGAACGAATGAATAAGAAATATACAAATCAAATTCATACTGATATGAGTTTTAAATCGAAAGATATTATAAGTTTAATGACGGATTACTTTAAAATAAAATCAAAGCTGCGTCCTATAAAGGATTTGCCTATCGTTTTATCAAATAAAGATAATGAATCGTTAGAGAGTGTTACATGGTTTGGCCATTCTGCTTCTCTTTTGAAAATAGAAGGTAAAAAACTATTATTAGACCCTATGTTTGGAGATGCCTCTTCCCCATTCCCTTTGTTTAATAGTAAACGCTATAGTGGTGCTTTTTCTTTAGAACGTGATGACCTTCAAGAAATTGATGCGATTATCATTTCTCATAATCACTATGATCATTTGAATTACAAAAGTATTATGCAGTTAAAAGATCGCGCAAAGCACTTTTATGTTCCAACTGGAGTTGCACAATATCTTATTAAATGGGGTGTTTCGCCTAGTAAAATTAGTGAACATAATTGGTGGGACGAAATTACGTTTGATAATATTAAGTTAGTATGTGCGCCTGCAAGGCATTTCTCGGGACGTGGTATGACAGATAGAGATCGTTCATTATGGTGTTCATGGCTTATTCTTGGTCAAGAGACTAAAATTTTCTTTAGTGGTGATAGCGGTTATGCCCCTCACTTTAAGGAAATTGGTGAGAAATACGGTCCATTCGATCTTACATTAATGGAATGCGGGCAATATGATCCGAGGTGGTCTGCTATTCATATGTTGCCTGAAGAAACGGTACAAGCTCATATTGATGTTAAAGGAGAATTACTTCTTCCGATTCATTGGGGTGCCTTTACGTTAGCATTACACGAATGGAGTGACCCGATAGAACGTGTTACGAAAGAAGCTAACCGTTTAGGAGTTAAAATTACAACGCCTCAAATTGGTGAATCTATTACGTTAAAATCTACAAATTATCCTTCATCCACTTGGTGGAAGGAAATTTAATTTTAAAATATAAAAAGAGCGAATCCTCTTATAAAGAATTCGCTCTTTTTTCTGTATTTAAACTTATTTCACAATATTGGATTTCCCACTATCTAAAACTCTATTTGCTGGTACACTGGACATTTCAACCACTGTATTCATACTCTTATCAGTCAGTTCAATGAGTTCGTTTTCATGTTTTATTTTATTTAAATCCCACACCATCCCATGAAATTCATTATGCTGACCACTTACCTGTATAATGCTTTTTGTTTTATTTGAAGGCTGTATTTGAAGATTTGTAAATTGATTCCCACTAATTTCATTTGGCGTAGTTACTTGACTATCCATATAAATCATATTTACACAGTCTTCTAAAGAAAAGTTCATAAAACGATTGGCATTTATCCAAGCTTGTCCGGTGCTCGGTTTTTTTGCTACTAATTTTAGTCCGGTTTCCATTCCTACAATTTTAATGTTTTCGAAGTTAACAAACGAAATTTCATTTTCTTTTCCAGCAGAGTATAAAGAAATTCCGGTACCTTTATTCGTTTCCGTCCAATTAATAATATTTATATCTTTTATTTGTGTTTTGTTCCAAGTGTTATAATATTTATTTTTACCGTCTAAATAAATAACTTCAGAGTTAAATTTAGGATCGTCAATAGCTATATACGCTCCTTCAATGGATGCGTTTTTCTCTAGTTCTAGAACTCTAAAGTTTCCCTCAACCACAAATTGTGATCCATAACCAAATAATAATTTTACACCTTTTTTAACAGTGATTGGTGACGTGATTTTATACTTTTTATCATCAAGCAATACGGTTTTTATTTTACTAGACGCTGCTTTATTAATAGCAGATTGTATTTTTATTGAATCATTTGCCCCTTTAAAGTCTTCTACATACAAGTTATTACTTTTAGCTGCATAGTCTTTTTTATTGTATTGATAAAAAGCAAAAATAATTAAAACTATACCAATGAGTAAAACAATTACTTTCTTCATCGTACTCACCCCATATCGATTAATCTATGGCTTTTATATTTAGGTTATTATTATTTTGCTTTGTATTTCAGATTTCCATTGCTGCTTTGTCTATGATTGAATTATATTATGTAGGATTTAGTAAACTGTTTGCTATACTAATACATCATTCTTATAATGTATTAATTTATGATTTCATAAAACAAAAGTCTGCTTGTACCTAATGTAATCCCTTCCTCTATCCCTAATAAGCTCTTACTGGTGATATAAGATGTACTGCTGCAGATTGCTCTCCTGCTTCAATCAATATCGGTCTCATAGAACCGCCAAAGCTTAAAGTAATCGTTTCTTCTTTTATTGCTCTTAAAGCATCAACCATAAAACGCCCATCGAAAGATATATTTAATTGTTTTTCACCTTGAATCGCATCTATTTGTTGCGTTTCGGATATTTGCCCAATTTGAGAAGCGTTTGAAGAAATTTTAATTGTAGATTCGTTTATGATTTCTAAGTTAACATTGTTATTGGCCCATTCACTTGCTAATAAACTTGATCGGTCTACACCTTGTAATATCTTTTTTCTATCTATGTTAATAATCGTTTTAAAGTCGTTCGGAATAAGGTTAGAAATATTAGGATATTTCCCTTCAATTAGTCTTGAATATAATGTAGTTGTTCCAAACGTAAATATAATATGACTCTCTGAAAGGTAGATATATACGAATTCCGAATTGCTGTTCATTAATTTTAGAAGTTCACTAATGGTTGCGCTCGGTACAATACAATTTGCTTTTACATCTGAGGAAAGTAGCGTTTCACGTATCGCTAGTCTATGTGAGTCAGTTGCAGCACAAATTAACTTATTATTAGATAACTCTATATGCACCCCAGTAAGAACAGGTCTAGATTCATTTTTCGCTACCGCAAAGACTGTTTGTTTAAATACTTCAATCAATTGCTCTGTCTCTACTTTGATTTCTGCATGATTGTCTATAAGCGGTACATTTGGAAACTCATCTGCAGGAAATCCATTTAAACTTAATGTGATTTCTTCTGATTGTATCGTAATTAATTGCTCATTCTTACTTTTTATTGCTATATCACTTGGCATTTTCTTTATTATTTCAATGAAATACTTTGCAGGTACAACAATAGTTCCTGCCTTTAAAATAGTTGCAATCTTTTCGTCTTCAATTGAAACAGGAATGAATTTTTCGATAAAAATATTCGAGTTACTTGCAATTAAAGTAATTCCAGATTGATCTGCAGTTATTTTTATACCAGATAATATAGGAATTAAAGATTTTGTTGATATCGCTTTGTTAACTTCTGAAAGTGCTTGAGTAAATTGTTTGTGATTAACGATGAACTCCATGTTTTCCCCACCTTACATGAGATAATATTTTTATGAAGATTGATGAACGATTGTTCCGTTAAAAAAGTACGGTACTGTTTCTTTCCTTTGTAATAAATCTAGTAAATGTTCTGGTATGCGTAAATATGGAGCTGCTATATGTAATTCCATCCAAGTAATCTCTTCGATTTCTTTTGGTCTTGATATATAGGTCTCCCCGCCAATTATTTCGCCTAGAAAATTAAAGAAAATTGCATGATGATCTCTTTCCTCGAAAAAGGCTTCGCTGATAGAACAAATCCCTTTTACGTTTATATGTAACCCTGTTTCTTCTTTTACTTCTCGAATTACTGCTTCTTCTAACGTTTCTCCTAATTTAACTGCGCCACCTGGTAATGTATAATAAGAACCATTTTCCCCTTTGTTTTTTACCATTAAGATCTTTTCATTAGTTTTATTGTACAAAATCGCGTATGTAACATTAACTTTTTTCATATGTACCTCCTCTATTTTTAATAAAAGGAATTTTCTGTCTTCTATCCATTCTACCATTAACTCCTTTTAATATATATAAGTTAGTAAAGTCTTGCCTTTACCGCTATTGATGGAGTTAATAAAAATAGGCTACTGATATAAAAAAGAACGTACCTTAGGAAGATTATCCAAAGTACGTTCTTACAGTTTTAGTATGAAAATTGATTCAATTAATACTTAAATTAATAATAACCTCGCCCTTATTGCATTTGTATTCCAAATACTAATGTTAACAAATTCTATGTACTTTTTAGCCGTTTTTCTAAATAATAATGATTATGTCCTTTCGGATGATCTTCACTTACTCCAATTACTTTATATCCATGTTTCTTATAAAAATCAGGAGCTTGGAAACTAAAAGTATCTAAATTAATTAACCTACACCCTTTTTCAATTGCAAACTCTTCAATAAGCTTTATTAACTTGCTTCCGTAACCTTCATGCCTATACTCTTCAGAAACCCATAGAAAGTCAACGTGTATATGGTGCCAAAAAGTTATTGCTGTTACCCCACCTACTATTTCTTCTTTTTCATTTCTTACTATGAAACTAACCTTTTCTGAAGGTGTTTTTTCTTCATCTGCGAGATATTTTTGATTATATTCAATTACTTTCTCTCTTATGTAATCACTATCTTCTTGTACCCACTGCTGTACTATTTTCATTTTAAGTGTCACGCTCCTTTTTACTTATCTATTCAATTTTAAAATGATATTGTCCTGTCTTTAATGAGTTGGTAAAGAAGCAAAGTTAATGGAATAAAAAAGAGCCCTAGTATGAGGACTCTTTTTAAAATTAAGCTACTTTCCGATGTAAATGTTTTAGTTCCTTTTTCTTTTCTACATTTGGTGGACGGATTAATATTGAAATAATGAAGGAAATAACACTTAAAACACCAATTATAATGAAAGTTGGTTGAAATCCTCCAAGTATCGCTCCAATGAATGATCCTGCAAGCGCACCAAATCCAAAACCTTGGTAGACAATCCCGTAATTTGTACTATGGTTTTTTAATCCAAAGAAATCTCCGACAATAGCTGGGAATATAGTTATATTACCGCCGAAGCAAAAGGCGACACTTGCTACACAAGCAAAATAGATTCCGTAATTTAGCGGAATAAAACTTAAAGTAAAGACTGACAATCCTATAATAATAAACGTTGCAGAGACAATTTTCATTCGCCCGATTTTATCTGATAACGTCCCAAGAATGATTCTACCTACTGTATTAAAGATTGCAATCATAGCAACGGCGTTTGCAGCGGTTGCTGCGCTAAGTCCAACAAGTTGTACGCCGATATCTTTTACCATACTGATTAAATACAAACCACCCATACACGAGGTGAATAACATAAAAAATAGCAGATATACTTGTTTCGTTCGCATCATTTCACGCGGAGTATAGTCATTGTGTAATGTTTCAGTTACAGTATTACTTACAATTGCCTCACGTAAGAAGAACGATCCGATTAACACTAAAAGTAACACGATAATACCCCAATATAAGAATGCTTGTGATACACCAAGGTTATCGATAAGATTTCCGTTTATATATCTAAAGATTAAGCTGCCCATTCCATACGCTGATACAGATATACCTGAAATAAGCCCTTTCCGATTTGGAAACCATTTAATTAAATTAGATAGTGATGTAATATAAGCTGTTCCATCCGCATAACCAACAACGACACCAGCTAATAAATATAATAGTGGTAAGGAAGAAATTTGTGAACTAAGTATTAAGCCGAGTCCTAAAACAATTCCTGCAGTAGCAATAAGTTTCCGAAGGCCTAATTTTTTCTGCAACTTGGCTGCAAATAAAGTTGAGAATGATAAAGAAAAACTAGTTATGGAGAAAGTTATCGCTACTGAATTAAGATTCCATCCAAACTTACTTACAAGGGGTTGATTAAATAAACTCCATGTATAAATTGTTCCAAGTCCAATTTGAACAATGATTGTACCTAGAACAATTAGTAACGGATTTATAGAAGTTTGTTTCATACTAACTGTCCCCTTCTTTTATCTTGACATGAATTTTCACAGTTAGTATATCCATCATAAATTGCAAGATACTGTACGGAAAATGGTAATTAAGTTCATATACACAAAAAGACACTTCATAAAGAAGTGCCTTTTGCAGGTTATATCAGATTTTTCTAAAGAAAGCTTTGTTAAGATAAGACATTTTCAAATGCTTATGTATATATGTTACCAAATGATTTCTTATATGTGATGGGACTTAAGACGTATTTTTCATTCATCATATAGTCGGATGAAAAATTAATATTCGATTTCATCAAAATCTTTCGGCTGCGGTACAGTTTGCATATTAGCTGCATCTTTAGGATCGCTATAGATCGCATTTTGTTCTGTATTTACATCTTTTATATTTTGCTTTTTATCTTTGTTCACTTTATCTTTCACTTTCAATCACTCCTTTTTGTTATAGGAGTAATTATGCCCTATTACCGTTACTAAATGTATCAGCGACTAAATTACTAAATTCACGTAGATAATATAAGTAATTATCACCGCCGTAGTTATATCTTTTGTTATACATTTTTGCAACAACTACATTATATTCAGGTATTACTAAAATAGTCGGTCCAGTAATCCCTAATATTTGATACGATCCTTTTGGAATACGTTCACCAAGTTCGCTTAATTGTGCAGGCTCATTTTGGATGAACCAAAACACCCCATTTTGTGGTAGCTCTTTGTTTATAAATGTTGGGCTCTGCAAACTCGTAGCGATTTTTATAACTTCTTTTGGAACAATTTGTTTATCATCTATCATACCTTGATTTAAATGAAGATTACCCCACTGCGCAAATTCTCTAGCTGAGACAAATAAATTTTTTTCAGTACCGTCATCTACCGTACCAATTTCACTAATTGCGTCTTCATTTGGATCATTAACAACGTCAACTAAATTTTCATCTCGCTGAACTCTCCAACCTGTTTCTTGAAAATTAGCAGGTTTAAACACACGCTCCTTTAACAATTCAGGAAAACTTTTGTTATATAGCTGATAAATAAGACGTGTCATCATTCTTACATTAATATCTCTATACGCCCATGATTGTCCCGGTGCAAATTCACGAAAAATTGTCCTGTCATTCGTTTCTTCTAATCCGTGCGAATGTGTTACTAAATGTCTTATCGTCGTTTTACTAAGCAATGCAGGATCAAAGTCTTTAAAATATTTTATCGCTTCATCATCAATAGAGTTTATTTTCCCCTCATAAAGCGCATACGCTATCATTAATCCTAAATAACTTTTTCTAGCAGAAGCAACGTTAAATTGTGAAGATGCTGTTACTTTCTTGCTTGTAGATGTATTTGAGTGATAACCACTATAATGCTCTAGTACGATTTTATTATCTTTTATAATACAAAGTGCTGTAGCAGAACTATGATTTTTTTCTTTTATATCCTCTACCCAAGAAATCAACTTATCATATGTATACAAATAAATCCCCCTTAATACACATCAAAATTACAGCATGAAAGAAAAGTGCAAAATAGTTTTTACACCTTTCTTTCATATAAAATAACTTGGATTTTCTATACTTAAATAATCCACCAGTTCCAGCAATTAAAGCAACTGAAACATCCTGCGCATCCTATACATCCGCCGCAACGACCTGCACAACCACCACATCTACCGCCACATCCACCGCAACGTCCACCACAACCTCCACATCCGCCGCAACGACGTGCATCGTCTTGAATGTAATAGTATGGATATTGACTTTGTTGTTGATCCCAATACACAACATTGCCAGTTTGATAATCATTAAGGTTTAATGATTGTAGTTCTTGTTGAAACTGATTCATTATGAAACCCTCCATTTATAAATGTAAATTCCGTCCAAATATGAAAGTTAATAAATTCTTTTAAACATAGTAGAAACAAGACTATAGACTAAATGCGTACATCAACAAAATATGAACTTACACTAGGTGATGTACCTTGTTTTTCAGCCTATTTTCTTTATATTCATTCGATGGACGTATTTACTATAAATAAAGTGATTTAAAAATTACTAATCCAACAATTTAGGAGTTCATCATTTAACTTACTTTCTAGTAATTCCTTTACTAAAGGCATTGGCATGATTTCATAATGATTTAAGGCTTCTTTATTATAAGCTATCCAGTGAAATGCTAAATGAGACTCGCTAGATTTCGGTGTTAAGTCCGTATGTAAATCTTGTGACTCTACTTCAAAAATGTGGTTAATTTCATGATGAAGAACTTCTTTATCTTGCCATTGATTTTCTATGACGCCTAAAAATTGTTGTATACTACAGTTTACTCCAAGTTCTTCTCTTAACTCTCTTTTTAATGCATTCTCTGCTGATTCTCCAATTTCAACATGGCCACCAGGTAAAAAATAATGATGGCCGATATATTCAGCAACTAATAATTTTTCATCTTTTATCATGACTGCTCGTACAATATGATGAAATTTACTTTTCAATTGATATTCCTCCTAGTTATTTAATGTATAGTTTCTCAAAATAGTCATTTAGTATTGGTATAATATAAATCATAGGTGTTTCATACGGATGAATATCATTAATAACTTCAAGAGCATCTTTTACAAGTTCTCGTTTACACTTTATTTCAACTTTACATTCTTGTCCTTCGCATATTTGACCAATTTCTCCATTAAAAGGAGATGCCTCTTCTAAAGGTCTCCAATATCCTTTCACTGAACTATAGGAAAGACAATGGTCATATTCGCCCGTTTTACATGCTCCAATTTTATATAATTCATCCCTTAATGTTTCAATATATTCTTCAGGAATGAACACTGCAATTTTCACTTCAGTAAATTGCATATTTCATTTCACACCTTTACTTCCTAATAGTTAAACAAATAAACGATATACTTGCTCACCATCATACTCCTGCCCTAATGATATGAAACCATATCGTTCATATAATTTCTTTGCAGAGAGATTATCTTTATGTACGGTTAATCTAATTTCTTTACACGTCTTAAACGTATTTTTTATTATATTAATACTTTCTTGTAATGCTGCTTTTCCATAACCATTACCTTGTTGCGATTGATCAATAATAAATCCGTTAATCCAATACATATCCGATGTCTCTATTACAACAGCATGCATAACAAAACCAACCATAAGGTCACCATCGTATATAGCGAATGGTATGTACTCTACATTGTCACCATCTGGTTTTATATATACTTTAGCAAGTGAAACTGATACAGCGGGGACAAATTTTCTTTGATCTTTTTTAACTTGTAACTTTAATGCATCTTCCCAATTGTCTCTCGTAACAACCTTTAACTGGACATTCAATATTGTAAGCTCCTTTATCTAGAGGATGTATTTTTATATTCAACGCATTGAAATAATTCCCTTTTTCGACAGCAACTTATAACATGATTTTTATAAAATCTTGAATGAATTTTTGTTCATCTATTTCTAGTGCTATATGGGCTCCTTCAGATATAGAGCTAGGGCGAAAATCAGCAAATGTTTGTCCTTTCGTATCTCCGTATGTATCTACATTTACTGTACGATGCACAAATTCAAAAAAACTTGGATTTACTAATCCACTTATTGCAACCACATCATGTAGCAAAGGTCCTGCCATAGATGGATTAAGTTTTTGGTATGCGGATAGATAGTAGTCATACATTGGTTTCATTATCATATGAAATGGATTCTTTGCATTAGCTTGAATATAGTTAAATACATTTGGTGTTAACACAGCTTTGTTTGTTACATTTAAAGGGAATATGAATAAATTCTTTGCTTGATGGAAAACAATTTTACTTGCTATAGGATCCCCATACACGTTTGCCTCCGCTAATGGCGTAACGTTTCCGACTTCTAAAAAAACACCACCCATGAAATAGATTCCTTTTACATTTAGCATTAAATCATTCCATAAATTAAACGCAATTGCTAACGAGGTAGATCTTCCTACATCAACAATCGTTAAATCTTTTCCGTGCTTTATAAGAATCGCAGCAATACTACCAAAATTGTATATTGGAATAGATAATACATTTTCCGGAACATGGATGGGCCCTAATCCTTCTGCTCCGTGAATTTCAGGATAGTACGTAGTGATTTCTTCTGTCAGTGGTTTTGTTGCACCACTAATGACAGGAATGTCTTGTCTATTTGCTAACTGTAAAATATACGCTGCATTATGTGCAGCATGTATATGCTCAACATTTCCGTATCCGGTTACAATACCGACAATTTCAATTTCGGGATGCAGTAAACCATACATAATGGCAAATGAGTCATCAATACCTGGGTCTCCGAAAAATAATACTTTTTCCAAGAAATACTCTCCCTTCATAAAAACATAGAGTCATCAATAACTATGTATATGAAAAAAGCAAGTATATCTATGCGAATTTTAGAATGGATAATGTTTTACAAAACATTAAAAAGGAACTAGCGAATGCTAATTCCTTTCTTCAGTAACCATTCTCAAATTTAATTAATTATCGTATCCTTCATAAATTGCATCATTTATTAGATTTTGTGTTTTTTTATCATCAGGTACAGGCTTCCACCAATTTCCTGTAATAAATAACATAGTTAATAAATTATAACTATCACTAAAATAACTTTCTCTCTTATTCTTCATCCAATCCCAACCACTATTTACCCACCTTTGATTATTGCTACTCGTTATACTTGCAGCAATAAACGGTGAAACAAATACAGCAGTTGGATAACTACCAATATTGGATCCATTTAATTGATAACCATCCACAATTTTAGAAGGATTTCCATTCGTTTTATTTTGAATCCATGAAGAGACTTTATCAGAAATGACTTTACTTCGCTTCTCGCCGTACATCGCATAGTCCATTACAATTCTTAAAGGTACTCGACTAGCATTATAATAATATGCATTTGTATATTCTGACTCATCTAAGAAGTCTTTAGGTGCGGGTTGTGGTGGGTTTTTTACAACGAAATCTGAAATAAGTCCTGTATTTGGAGAGTACTTATTACTAAATTGCGTATAAACATCGTACAAATTATTAATAACAGTAAGCCAAGTTTTATCACCTGTAAATTCATAAAATGCTCTAAGGTGTGACATCATCCAATCAGATGGTCTCGTATCAAGTGAACTTTTAGAATCCCAATCTCCTAAATTTAGTCGGTTATTATTTGTAACATTACTAGCTTTAATACCTTTTGTAATCATGTCTTGTGCTTCTTTCAAATAATTAACTGTTCCATTAGATCCCCACTGCTTATGAGCAAGAAGAAGAGAATACGCAATATCTAAATCTCCATCAGTAGCAGAATCAAAATGACCTTGTGCTTTTTTACTATCTGCGACAACCCATCCCATTAAATTAGGATTTTGAGAGCTTTTAAAAGTTCTTGCTGTTTTAAATAATCCGTCATAGATTTTTTGAGCATTCGAATCATAACCAGCCATTAATACTGTAATTATCATCCCATACCCTTGACCTTCTGAAGTTCCAAGTGGCTTAAACCCATCCGCATCACCTGTAATCTCTCCTTTTACGTAATAACCACCAGGTAAAGAAGATAAATCATTTTTCAAATATTTCTTTTTCCAATTATCGTAGTAACTTCTTACAGAAGCATTTAAACTTTCCTGTGTAACATGATTCGGTTTTATAACACCTGCATAATTAACTTGCTGGGGAAATGGTTTCATTTCCTTTGCAGCAGCTACTTGTTGATTAACTACGGGAATAGAATTTTGTATTGAATTGTCCGTTACACTTGCTGCGAAACTAGAATTAGAAAAACTAGCTAGTCCGATTCCTACAATAGAAATACATGTGAAAAATTTTCTTTTTCCATTCATTATGTTGTCAGCTCCTTTTAAAATGCTTACTACATAAAATGTAACATACAATATTTAACTGAAATACAAAATATTATATTTATCAACATAAGAAAGAAACTATATGAAAAAGTATCATAAAATCATTATTGAATTACATTATACGGATTGATTATTTGCTAAATTCCTATGTTTTTCTTTTCTTAATACTGGTATATGAGCAATCACAATTCCAAGTATAGTAATTCCTCCGCCAATTATCGAAACTAAAGTTGGCACTTCTCCTAACCATATCCAAGCAATGAAACACGCAGTTATTGGCGTTAAATATAGAGAACTTGTTGCTTCAGAAGCACCAGCACGAGATATAATATAGGCCAATGCAATATACGGGAGTACTGTTGGAAAGACACCTAAATATATAACGCTCAAGTTAACTTCAAGAGGAGCTACTAGTATTTCTTGATAAACTCCGGGTAAGAAAATAAGCATACATACAGTACTAGACAAAATTGTATATATGGTAAATGGTAAGAAGCCGTATTTTTTTAAGGAAGATGTTTGGAAAACGAAAAATAGACTTTCTGAAATCGCCGCTAATAATATAAATAATCCCCCGCTATTCAATTGAATAGCATCGCCCTGGCTAAATGAAATTAAGGCAATTCCTGCAAAACTCATTACACCACCGATCCAGCCATTTAATTTCATTTTTTCATTCAAAAAAACAGAAGCAAGAATTGCCGTTACTATTGGAGTGACTGAAATTATTAAACTTGCAGATCCAGCATTTACTGTTTTTTCGCCGTAGTTTAATGCGATGTGATAAATAGTAAATCCTAGAGCACCAAATATGAAAATTGCTGGGATATCCTTTAAATCCGGTAGTCGTAGTTTGTATATAAATGAAAATAACAAAAGTATAAATGAGGCGATTAATAAGCGTAGTAAAGTAAGGTGTTCAGGCGTATAAGATTCAAGCCCCAGACGAATTGCTGGAAAAGCAGTTCCCCATATAAGAATTGTAAAAGCGTGAGCACATATAATGCGTAAATCCCATTTTTTATTATGCATATTTTCTCTCCTTCCCTAAAAAACCAACCATTTTTAAATTACCAATTATTTCTTTTCATCATATTTAATAGTTGATACAATGTCTTCAACCAGTTATTTATCGGAAAAACCAACCACTTTGAATCTTTTAAATAAACGAAGGAGTTTTTTATATGACGACCGATAAAAAAGTGCCCAAATATCAGCAGATAATAGACTATATGAAAGAAAAAATTGAAAACGGAGAATGGCCAATTGGAAGTAAAATCCCTAGTCAGCGGCAGTTAGCAAAATTATTTCATGTAAATCGAAGTACTGTAATTACTGCGCTAGATGAACTTATGGCAGATGGTTTAATTCAAGGACAAATCGGAGCAGGAACAATTGTAATGAATAATACATGGTCATTATTAGCAACTAATCCTCCGCCCGATTGGAGTGAATATGTAAAAGCCGGTATTCATAAACCAAGTAAGTTAATGGTGCGAGAAATAAATGAAGCAGAAGCAAATAAAACGCTTATCCATCTTAGTAAAGGTGAACTTGCACCTCATCTTTTCCCGCTCGAAACTATGCAATCTATAATAAAAAACGTCAGTGAGGAATTAGATTATTTCGGATACGAAGAACAAAAAGGTTTTTATCCGTTACGTGAAGCAATAAGCAAATATGTAAGATCATTTGGAATACATGCATCACCGGATTCTATATTAATAGTCTCTGGTGCACTCCAAGCATTACAATTAATATCGATTGGTCTTTTACATAGAAAATCAACTGTTTTACTTGAACAACCTTCTTACTTATATTCACTTCATGTTTTTCAATCAGCAAATATAAATTTATCCGGTATATCAATGGACCATCACGGTATTTTACCTAACGACTTATTAAAACGAATTAAATATAGTCAAAAGAATAATATTTTATATTCAATCCCTTGTTTTCAAAATCCAACGGGGATATTGATGTCCAAAGAGCGAAGAAAAGAAATATTAAAAATATGTGAAAAAGAGCAGTTGCCTATCATCGAGGATGATATTTACCGAGAGTTATGGATTGATGAATCACCTCCAGCTCCTTTAAAGTCGATGGATAAACATGGACATGTATTATATATTGGTAGTCTCTCTAAAACACTTAGCCCAGGACTTAGAATTGGATGGATAATCGGACCAGAACCTGTTATTGATAGATTGTCAGATATAAAAATGCAAACAGACTATGGATCCAGCTCTTTATCTCAAAGAGTAGCTGCTGAATGGATAAATGAAGGTTTTTATGAAGAACATGTAGCAAACGTAAGAATGCACCTGAAAGAGCGAAGACAAATAATGATACGAGCTTTAAATAAATATTGTGCAGATATTGCATCGTGGGATATTCCTAGTGGTGGATTTTTTATATGGCTAAAGGTTGTACATAACATTCCGATGAAAAAACTATTTTCAGAGGCTCTATCAAAAGGAATTCTTTTAAACCCAGGACGTATTTATGAAGAAGAATCAGATCAGTACATTCGTTTATCATATGGATATGCTTCACCAGAACAAATGACTTACGGGATTAAATTGCTCAGTGAATTAATTCGAAAGTTAACGGCATAAAAAAATCCTCTTTTGTTTTTGGAGGATTTTTTTACGTATCTTATTTACCACAATTTCATTTCCTGCCCTAATAAAATAAGTTTTTCATAAGGATCTCCGTCAATATTTAATACTTGAGCAAAAGCAGGTTCTGTTTTTAAACCTTGTTCCTTTAAGCGAATAACTTCTTCCCTTATATGGGGATGTTGCATTAATAACATGTGTTCCACTATCATATGTCTATATGCATTTTGATTACGCACTGGCTTCGGTTGAGCAAATAATTCAAATTCAAAACCTTCGAATTCAAAATTCACCTTTATCGATTCAGTACCTTTAATTTTTTTCTTTTTTATGTTGAACCCTCCATAAGAACCATATAAAGATCTCATTTCCTGCTCAAAAACATCAAAGTTATATACTTCCATTACAATATCTAAGTCAGATTGAGGAGTATCAATTCTTATAGGGATTGTCCCGCAAAGAACGGGATTATATAAAGCTAAATCCTCCATTATGTTTAGGCTATTCAAAACATCATATATTTTTTGTTGTTTCTCATTGCCCGATTGTAAATATGTAATAGATGTAAACATAGAAGTCTCTCCTTCATTTAACATAATAATCATCTCACTAAATATTTAAATCATTGGGTTTTGTTCTAGGAGTACCTTTATTTCAATATATTAAGCCGAACTAACTATATTTTTCAACTTTTCTCCTATACTGCAATACTATAAAAATAAAAAAGGAGGAATTATTATGAGCATTTTTAACATTCTTTTAACCATACACATCCTATTTGGAACAATATGCTTAATCACTGGTATTGTAGCGATGGTTGCCCAAAAGAAGAAAGGAAAACATACCGAATGGGGCGAAATATATCATGCATCCTATGTTTTCATTACCCTTACGGCAATAATATTATCCATTATCAACTGGGATAAAATCGCATATTTATTTTATGTAGCAATCTTCTCTTATTCATTTGCGATTTATGGATACCTTGCACGAAAAAAACGTTGGAAAAATTGGCTCCATCACCACATTAGAGGTATGCTAGGTTCTTATATTGGTGCAGTCACCGCACTTTTAGTAAATATCGGCATCCATATTCCCATTTTAAATTTACTTCCGCCAATATGGTTTTGGTTTTTACCCACCTTAATTGGTATCCCCCTCGTAGCCAGTGTATCAAAAAAATATAAAAAGCGTAGTTGAAATTAATTACATTTTGATTACTTTCTGATTATTAGAATGAAAAATTATACTCTATGTATCACGAATGATATTATGAGTGTTCGCCCTATGAATATTTAAAATAAAGAGCCGCCCAACTGGACGGCTCTTATTTTCACTTTACAAACGTAACATATTCACCAGAAACCCATTGATTTCCACCAACATTATACCAACCATCTTTATATCCAAACGATTGATATTTTTCACCTTGATACACGTTTTTCACAATGCCGTAATTTGTTCCAGGGCCGGTACGAACACGCAATACATCCGCGATTATAGTAACTACACCTACACCATCATTTGATGATTGTGAAGTTGCTGGTACATTTCCTCCCGTATAACGAATGTATGATGGATCGTTATAAATCCACTGATCGCCACCTAGATTTAACCAGCCATTTGATTGTCCAAATACTTTGTAGGACTCTCCTTTCCCTAATTGACGAATAACGCCATATCCAGTACCAGGTCCTTTTCGTAAATTTACATTACTACCGTTAATATAAGCAACCCCTACATTATCATTCGACGTGGGAGGAGTCACTACATTTTGAGCACCTTTTCCAAAAGTATCCGTTCCATACCCTTTGTAGTTATATTGCAAATGCGGGCTATCCACAAATCCTTTCCAGTCACCGCCCCATTCAAAACCAATTTGTTTAGCATAACGAATTGCTGATGCCCACGGTTCTTTGTTATAGCCATTCCAATCTTCTGTACCATTCGACTGAATTGGAACAAAATCTAATGCCTGTCCTACTAAGTGATATGAGCGCATCGTTTGTGATGCTCCTTTACGAACATATTCACGTTGTTGCTCGACTGTACGGATTGTTTCATAAATTAACACTTCAATTCCATTGTCGATACAGTACTGATACCACTTAAAAGCTGCAGCTTTCGTATTATCCGCTAATTTATTCAGATTATTTACGTTTCTAGTTTGGTATTTCAATATGCAACATCTCCTTTTCTATTATCATATGCAAAACTCGTCTCATGGGTTGTACATATACCTAGAACGATCCGAAGTACAAATACATAAGAAGCCAATTCATCTAAATAGATTTACATTTCTAGCTTCAAACTTTGTAAACTGAAATCTAAGCAATAAAAAAAAACGCAACCCAGGTCTTCCAGTTGCGGTTTTTGGTATTTTCTTTTTATATGCAACATGCCATCTTACATTGATAACCCTAATATATAGGTTGTGTAAATTTCCCTTTTATGAATAACACTTCTTATTCATGACTTTTCAAATCCAATAATATTGAATGTAAACGATCCGGATAATTAGTAAACATCCCATCGACTCCCCATGAAAGTAACTTTTTCATATCTTTTTCATGATCTACTGTAAATGGATGAACTTCTAATCCGCTTTTCTTTATTTTCTTTACATAATCTGAATCAATATATTTGTAATTCATACCAAGACCTATGCAGTACGTTTTATACTTTTCTATCTCTAATTCTGTTAATTGAACTGCTTTTTTATAAGGTAATAATTGTACTAAAGATATATTACTATTTAAGCTATGAATCTTTTGTAGACTTTCTTCACTAAACGATTGAATAATAACTTTATTCTGTATTTCGTAGTGATTAATAATTTCTAATAATTTTTCTTCCATTCCTGGATATTCATTAGGTGATTTTGTTTCAATATAATAGTTCGCATTTTGCCCAAACGTTTCAACAATTTCTGTTAATGTTGGGACTTTAGCATTTTCAAATTCTTTCTTTGCTAAGTTCGGATATTTTTCGTTGAAAAAAGAATCTGCATTTAGTTGCTTTATTTCTTCTAATGTATGCTCTTTCACTAGCCCAGTACCATTTGTTGTACGGTTTAAGGTTTCGTCATGCATTGCCACTAAATGCCCATCTTTTGTCATTTGGAGATCAATTTCTATATAATCTCCATTCATTTTTTGTCCTAATTTATATGCTGCTATTGTATGTTCAGGCGCATATTCAGAAGCACCTCTATGTGCGATATTTTTTATATGATTTGATTGATTAATAGCTTTAGTATACTTATGTTCATTTATTTTCTGAAAAACAAAGATACTTATTACTATAAAGGCACAAATTATTGTAACGAGATATATCTTTTTCATAACGATTTATAAGCTCCTATATAAAGACGATTTAACTTGAATGATTTACTCAATTAAATGTCGATTTTCCAATACAGTCATTTTGCCGATAGCTTGAAATCCCGATTTTTTATAAATATTGATTCCATCGGGTGAAGCTTGTAATACACAATACGTATTTTTAAATTTATGTGCTTCTTGCAGCAGGAAATTGAACATAGCAGATCCGAACCCTCGTCCTCTCATTCCTTCTTTCGTTGCTATGTCATAAATACCAATACTATCTTTTGAACATATCAATGAACCAACAGTTACGACTTCACCTTCATATAACCCTAAAAATAATTTCATATTCTCACTGTTACATATATCAAGATTAGAAATTTGATTATAGAATGCTTGTACATGTATACCTTCTTCTGATGTGCCGAATAGATCAGCTAACGTTTCTCCAAATTTATTTATTTGTCCAGGTGAAGATGCTTGTTGAATAGTAAAACTTACTGGCATGTTTATTGTTGGGGAAATTGTTTTTAAGTCTGCTACCATCGCAATATTCTGTTCCACTTCTTTTAAACCGATTTTAATTAACTCACTTTTTATATCCCGCTCTTGCTCCTCATCCCATAACCAAACACTCATTGGAAAATTTCTTTGATAATAGTATTCTACCTCTTTATATAATTTCTCGATCCCTTCCGTTAAATTATTGTTTAGTAGAGTGATGATATTAAATGTATCGGCAGGTAATCCACAATCAACAGCAATATAATCTTTCGTTTTTTTTATACTCATTCCGGGCACAAATTGTGCAACATATGAAGTTTTAAATGCAAAGTTATCTAGTAGTAGTTGTTTATAATTCATCAATTGTTCTCCTTTTCATAAAAAGTAACACTCGAATTTTTCTATATTAAATATAACATATTAGAAATTTACCATTTTCTATAAAAAGTACCTCTTTAAATTGTGCTCTATAGTTTAAAATAATTAAAAATGATATAACGTTGTCGGAATGAAAAAAGTGGTATATAATAAATATTAACATTACTAGTAATTATTTTAGGTATTCCTAGAATAAAGGAGCGATACATATGAAAATTACTATTTATTTCGGAAGTCATGAAGATCAAGATGTTCGTACTATGGACTGTCATTTAGATGTAGAAGATACAGAAGAGATTGTTTCTGTATCATAATATAAATAGTTAGGGTAAACCCTATCCCTTACAGCGTTTAAGGCACCTTTTATAAGGTGTCTTTTTTGTTATATTTTCATCAAAAACCCTTTACTTTATAGCGTTTTAATAGTAAAATATAAATATACGAACAAACGTTCTTTTTATTTTAAACGTACATGAAGGGATGATTTTAACAATGGCTCCATTAAAGCGCAGAGGAAGAAAAAAGCAAGCACCTATTATTTCAAATACAGGCTTTATCGGCTCTGTCTTTATTGATACATTGGAGTTACAAAAGAAATCCTATTATTTCGCTCGTAAAAAACTTCAAATTGTTCATCACGTACTAGATGGTCTCTCTGGAGCAACAAGTGCTTTATTTAAAGAACATAACATTTCAGCATACATGTCATGTGTGTATTTACATAAACAAAAGAAAATTGGTTTTGTTCTTTCAACGAAACCATTTGAACAAAGTGATGGCATTGCTTATTTTGTAAATTATTTAATCGAAAAGAATTTTTATGGCGGCCATGATGAAGATGTAGAATATCAAGAAGTATTTAATACAGGTTTTATCGGTGTAGTATTCGCTGATTTATCTAGTATAGATCGCTTTAATTTCGAGTTTGAAATGGGTATGCTAACGAAATTAATGAAAGATATGATTATTCCAGTTAAAGAACTCTTTTTACGCCATAATGTACCGGCTTACATCTCCACTTCTCACTTAGAAGAACAAAACAAATTAGGTTTCGTTCTCTCTGTAAAGCCATATGACGAACGCGCTGAAGCAGATTTATATTTTGAAGCATATTTAAAAGAACGCGGATTATTTATTGGTGATGAAGAAGATGATATTGATAAGATTGTCATTAGAAAAACCGCTGAATTACGATAGAAAAGCGCAGGATGCTGATCCTGCGCTTTTTATAATTTATGAAACTGATTTACCAAATAAACGGTATTAATTTTTTTGTTTTCTGTTTATAGACTGTAAATTGTTCTCCATACTTTTTCTGTAAGTAACCATCAGATTTTGGAATATATTCAAAAACGAATACAAAGAACAGGCCTAGAGGTATAAATAAACTATAAATATTGCTAGCGATAAATGCTAAACCTAACACCCAAAGGCAATCCCCCAGATAATTAATATGAATCGCATATTTAAATAAACCACCTGTATATAGCTTACCTTGATTTACAGGATTGTCTTTAAAGGATTTTCTAAGTAGCTCTGAAACTGTGTTTAACATACTTCCTCCTAAAAACAATATCCAACCTATTGTAAGTAATATTAAATTAGGATCCTGATTACTAGTAATCATTAAGATTGGAAAACCTAAATAATAAATTCCAAAAGCAATACTGTTCATAATGGCTTCTTGCCATGAAATCCCTCTAGGCAACCATATAAACATCATAGCCGTTAATCGTAAAGCGGTGATAATCAAAGCTATAAACAGCCCTATTGAAATGCCTGGTTTGAAATAAGTAATGAAAAGTAAGTAATACGCAATGACTAGATAAATAATCTCAGTAACTAAAATTAATATTTTTTCTTTTATTGTTGGCCGGTTTATACCATACATTGTGATACGCTCCTTCCTTTATTCATTTTATAGGAAAATAAACTTCTATGATATTATTCTCCTCCTGTGTGCTATAAGGATTCGTTTTATAAACTTCAAACGGAGCTCCATTCAGTTTATAATTATTTTCTTCAATCCAAACATGTAGCTTTGTATGAATAAAAGGTAATTCTTCGTAAGAACCAATAAGCGTAGCCATTGCGCAAAGACCGGGATTAAACACTTTTGTTTTATTTGTGGCTTCTGCAAGGGGAATCGCAATTTCAACATCATAATTTTCAGGTACATATTCTGAACTATGGAATATAGCAAGTGGTTTTGCACTAGGTAATAAATTTTCAAATAAAATTTTACTAAACAACTCATTAAAGTGTGTTAGGAAATCAGCGGTATTAATTTGTTTTCGCTGAGATAATATATTATAGGTTAAGTGATTTACAAGATTAATCTCAATACGATTTAAGTAACCTATGATACTTTCCTCTTCATTTAATTGTTGAATATCAAGCTTTAATTTTTTTAATAAAGAAGAATAATATGTTATCTGCTGTGTTAGATTTTCTTGTTTGCCTTTCATTTTAGAGTTAAGCAATTCAGTATTCTCCCGATCTTCTAAAATATCCTTAATTTCTTCCAGCGAAAATAAATAAGTTTTTAATCGTGTAATCAATAAGGCTATTTCTAATTGGAAAATATCATAGTAGCGATAGCCATTCTTAGCGTCTATGAAAGCTGGTTTTAAAAGCCCAATTTCATCATAATAGCGCAGCGTCTTCATTGTAAGATGAGATATTTTTGAAAACTCTCCAATTGAAAGCATAATACTCACCTCCTGTATTTAATTATTTTAAATATACTGCTTCCTGTAAGGGGAAGGTCAATCAACAAAGTTAAATTTTATTATTGTATTTCGGAACGATATTCATCCCCTCAACCTACAATTTTAAAGTATTCTCCAAAACGAATATGTAATCTTTTCAAAATTGTTCATGGGAAATCAGCCCATTTTTTCGTTTTATAGTATTTGCATTTCTTAACTTGAAAAATGTAGTAGTATCCATTCTATAAATAATCTAAGATCTACTAAGCGCTATAATCTTTCGAGTGAACTTCTAATATGAAACAATTCGATGAAACTTTAATTACTATTAAATATAAGATTCCCCCTACAATTGTAATCATGTAGGCTGGAATATAATTTAATAATAGACCGGATAGCGCCATTGCTATAGGAAGCATCATTTTACTTATACTTAATCCAATGCTGAGAACCCTCCCTCTATATTCATCAGGAATCTCTTTTTGCATGAAATAAGCTATAGGTATATCAATAAGCACTATAATTAGTCCTAAAAAGAACATAACAACACAATAGGTAATAACGTATACAAAATCATTTACCTCAAAACTTTTGAATAAAACTGGAATTCCTGAAATAATCATAAAAACCGCCAACATAAAGCTTAACTTTTTCAAAAGATAAGCGTAAGAAAAACGATCGGTTATCTTTTTTACTAAAATCGCACCAATTATCATGCCTACTGGAAAAGTCCCTTGAATCATACCAAATTGTTTAGAACCAAGATCGAGAACTGTATTAATAATGTATGGCAATGGAACAGTTACAGCAAACCCTAAAAAGAAATTAAGAGAAATTAAAATACTAAAAGTATTTTTTAAGCTTTTCCGCTCCAATAAATAAGAGTATCCCTCCTTTATATCTTCAATAAAATTAATTTCTCTAATTGAACATTCCTCATTTATGTTTTGCTCAAACAATTTAAAGTTAATAAACAATATGGAAATAGCCGAAAGGATAAATGAAATACCATTTATAATTATAAAAATTTTAATATCAAAGACTGCAAAAACAATCCCCCCTAACATAGGCCCTAGAATTAAAGATATAGAATCGATAATTTTACTTATAGAATTAATACTCATTAACCGCTCTTTAGTGACCATATTCGGTTTTACGGCCTCTAAACCTATTCCAAAAAAAGTTGTAAATACTGTCATAAGAAAGGTAGTAGTATAAATGATGAATAAGTTTAATCCATAATAGCTGCTTAATATATAAACAGTTATTAATAAGCATCCGCTTAGTAAATCCATGCAAATAACCAGTTTCTTTTTATCAACCTTATCAGCAATGACACCGGCAAATGGATTCATAACAATCATTGGAATCGTTCCTAATATGAGCGAAATTGCAAAATTTAACGCAGATCCGGTTATTTGTAAAACATACAATCCTAATGCAAAACTATAAATAGAGCTACCAAATAGTGATACTGTTTTTGCAATTGAATATAAACAAATATTTCTTAGTTCTTGGTTTCTTTTTTCATTTTCTATATGTAATCGTAAACTTCCCATCACTTTTCCCCCTGCCTAACTTTGTGTTACGTACATTGTAAGTTCTTGGGTCAACCCAATAGCAATATGTACTATTTGAAAATTTTTAAGGGGAAATAAATAAAAGATGGGGTTAACCCCATCTTTTTCCGAAAAATGAATATGTATAAATTTCTTCTCCTTGAACAAAGAAATCTTCGTACCTTCCCCCTCGTATCAAATAATTTGAAGTACTTTCATCAATAGATTGAAACTGTAAATTTTCGATTTCTTTTGTTACTTTTGCAGATGTAAAATTTTCTCTGAGTCTAGGTGCAATTTGGCTATTTATACTAAATTTATTAAATAAAATAAATGAACTTAATAAATAACAATTGTGTTTAAAAAGGGAATTTAATTCGCACAATAAGAACTCCTCATGTTCAAAACTATAATTACTTGTACCTGATTGATCGATTACAATATCAACAGAATTATTCTGAATAGGTATGTTTAGAAAGTCGGCACAGATAAATAACATATTTCTTTTCACATTTCTTCTCTCAATTACATCTTTTAAAAGTAAAAGTTTATTCAAATCTCGATCAACAGCAATATATAAACACTCTTCCGGTAGTTCTTCATAAATATTTCGTAAAAAGAACCCAATACCAGACCCTAAATCAAGTAGTATTTTTTCATTTAAATCTAATTGCATTAGTTTCTTTTTCGCCCATTCCCCTCCTCTTTGAACATTTTCCAAAAAAGCAGTATCAGTTTCATGAATATAATCCGAAATAGAATCTTCAAGTGATTTCTTTTCATACGCTTTCAATGAGTTACCCGCTGTTAAAACCCCTGAAATAATCGTGTATTTTTCACCACAATTACAAATTAACTTTCCCTCAATAATTTTATTCTTATTAATAATGCCATCTTCAAGAATTAAATTTCCGTTACACTTAACACATTTAAATAAATGAAGTACTTTTAAATCTACCCCTAAAATTGAACTCGAAATTTCAGTTTCTATAGATAAATTATGTAACACTTCCTTTAATTTGCATTTTCGTTCCTCTAAAGTTTTTATTTCTTGTTCAATCTTTTCATATTTTACTTTAAATAAAGATTGATAAAAATTATCCTTTTCATAGTCTAAGGATTTCCCTAAATTTTTATAAAGAAACAGTTCTTTAATTTCATACAAGCTAAACCCTAGCCATTTGTACTCTAATATAAGTTCTATATCCTTTTGACAATACTCGTCAAAAAAATAGTGACTTCCTTTTTTCTCGGGAATAACGAGTCCGAGATCCATATAATGTCTAATCGTATCTACACTTACATTATTTACTTCTGCAAACTTACTGATTTTCATCCTAATCACTACCATTTATATATTTGTTTATACATACTTCTTTATTATTTTAAAAAATCCTTTCATCTCCCTATACAAAATTATTTATGTTATGAAAAAGATGTAATTAATTTTAAAGTTACGCCACATACCCATCAAGCTAAGCTTATATAAGTTTAGCTCCTCTTTTTTAATTTTAAATTTAAAAAAGAGGAGCAGGTAGTACGTTTATGTTTATATATCTAAAAACTGTGAGTTCATGGGTGACTTAAAAACTGCGGCGTAAGTACTACAGTTTCTTCCTTCTTCATTGAGTTGAAATATGTAAAGTTACGTACTTTAACTGTAGTGGACTTGTACTACGCGTTCATATTAATTTTATAGACGTTTAAGGATTTTGTTTTATGGGTAGTATTCTTGCTGTGAAATCAGGATTGTAAATATAGATGAACGTGATTCAAATCAAAAAAGGTACTCCTAGAAGTACCTTTTTTACTATTCTATATGTGCGAACGCTTTCAAAATTATTGGATATAAATTGATGTACGCATTGTATTAAATGGTGCATTTATAGATGTCTTTTGGTACTCAAAAGTTCCTTGTTGGTGTCCAGAAGCATCCCATTTATAATACCAGCCAACGATTGGTCTTCCGCCAATTATAGTGGAATCAATACTTTTTACATTAGAACCATTCATTTTAGCAAATGGGTTTTGGCCATAGCCCATTTCTTTCGTTGTAATATATAAGTATTTTCCCCCGTGGTTACGCGATGTGCTGAAGCTGTTCTGATTAATTGTTTCTACCCCGCCTAGCTCAGACTCTACTTGTACGACGTTTAGTGAAGTAAGTGGTGCTGCTGGTCCAGCTGAAGCTTCTGTTGCCATTCCTAATCCGACGAACGCTGTGATTGCTAACGATGAAATCCCTAGTGCTGCTTTTTTAAACATAAAAAACATCCCCTTCCATCTATTGTTTTCTCTTTCATTTTTAATATAATCCTAATAACCTTATATGTAAATAGATTGTAGCTGTATAAATATTAGTGCGAATATTCTATTATATATTTCTACAATTCTATTACTCAATATGAATGATTTACAGTGCAAAACGAAATAGACATTACAAATTGATTCTATTATTTTCATTATTAACTAGCGTATACCGAATTTAAACCATATGAACCATTGTCGCTATTTTTTTTTTGGTTCATAAACAGATGCCTATATTTCTTGTTACTGTATAATAATGTTACATCAAACTGATGTCAGTACACATAGAAACAATAAAAGAGAGCATATTTTAAAAGATTTATTAAAAAAAGCTCTCTTTTTATTAATTTGAATGAATCTTTCAGTAAAAAAGTACATTGATTTGTATCCTTTATGTAACAGAAATAATCGTTTTAAAAATCTTGTTTTTATGCTTTTTCCTATTATTCTTAAAGATAATTTATTGAATATTTTTATTGTATTCTAATTGATTTTGAATTCCTGATCTATCAATTTGAATCCAATACTCTGAAATTTTCCCGTTTTCTATTCTATACACTGCACTTGCTATTTGAATTATAGGGAGACCTGTAGGTTCATACCCATCTATTTCTCCTATGTGTGTACCTACTTGTTTCCAGCGTACATATACTTTACTATCTTGTACTAATAATTCTTGAATTTCTAAAGAAAAATTCCCATATACTTCAATCATCTCTCTTACATGCTCAGCGTAGTCTTTCGGCGATCTGTATACTGTTTGTTCCTCTTCAGATATAACTTGATGTGCCAATACTTTATCTGCCATATATCGATTTGAAAAATCTGGATTAATCCCTGAACGCACTTCTTTAAAGAAATTTCTGATAATTATTTCCGGTTTCATTAAACATCCCCCTTAAAAATAAATCCAATTCTAATATCCCCTGAATGTATCGGATAAGTGTTATATTTTCATTCTCACTCTTTCTTAATAAACATGTCAAGTTTGTAGTGTTGACATGAAAATTGTAAACTTGCTTATGCCTCGTATTTATCATATTTTATATCCAATATTCCTAAGCTTCTGTATTCTAATTTCATTTTAATTAAATAAAAAACCCGTGAATAATTCACGGGTTTTACTTTAATAACTAATTGCTATTGTTCCTTCACCTGCATGAACCGCAAATGAAATTGGTAATGGATATAATTTGAAATCCATTTCAGGGAATGCTTGTCTAATATCTGCAATCCATTCCTCGGCTCCATCTTTATCATTAGCATGGAACATATGAAGTACTTTTGGTAATTCTTTTTCAAGTTCATTTTTAATATATTCTCGACATTTTTGGATTTTACGAACTTTCTTTTCAAGTAAAAGCTCTCCACCTTTTACTTCTAATATTAAGTTAACACTTAATAAACTTCCAAGTAAAAATTGAATGCCCTTTACACGACCACTTGCATATAAACCTTTTAAGCTTTTTGGGAATACATGAAAAGGTCTTCTTTTTTCATCTACTAATGTTTTGTGTATATCTTGTAAAGTCATACCATCATTGTATAACGATTTCGCTTTTCTAATTAGTTCATCCATTGGATAACTTGTTGTTTCACTATCTAATACCGTTAATGGAAAACCTGCCATTTCTGCAGCTAGCTTCATATTTTGATAGGTTCCACTTACTTTTCCGCTAATAGCAACTGCAAATCCTTCTTCATATTCTTCTTTGCATTTCGTAAATAACTCTACCATTTCCCCAATATTAGGTTGTGAAGTAGTGACTGTTTTACCTTCGTTTAACGCATTATAAACACGTTCACGTACACCTTCTTCACAATCTTTGTACGACATTCCATCAATAATAACTTCGATTGGGATAACAAAGTTATCTCCTTCTGTTTTAAAATTCGCAGTTGTACTATCAGTAATCCAAGCAACACGCTTCATGTTGTTCCTCCCTTAATTCAATTCCTCTTTTCTAATTTTTCTATATATTTATGTTATAAAAAGAGAATATCCCTGTAATAGTAACAGGACTTTATTGTTTTGGCTATAGTAGATGCATATTAAATGTGACTATTTCTTGTCTATTTCACAAATAAAAAAGAAAATCAAGGAATTTGCTCGATTTTCTTCTTATCATATACTATTTAAAAGTTTCATTATCTAAAATTACAACATAATCATTCGTTAATCGTCCAGCTTCTTTAGTATAACTAACAAGCCTTTGTATATTATCACAGCAAATTTTTGCTCCCCATACGAGTAACGGTACGCCAATAAAATCGATATGGAACCTTCTAGAAAACAGACCACCAAAAGTCATTGGTAAAGGTACGGTTGGTGATGTATTAGAAAAAATAATTTTTTCATGACTTTGATAATGTTTTTGCAAGATTTCTCCTAAATGCTTCATCGCAGGTACAACAACTTTTGATGCGCCACATCCAATCGTATATACAGGATGACCATGTTCATCAATTCCATGAAAAATAATTTTTCCCATATCTTCTGTTTTCAATTTATTAAAGTAATCTACATTCAAAATTTCTTCTTTCGTTAACTTACGATCCGTTGGTAATTTATTTAAATGATACGCTGCAGCAAGTGAAGTTGTATGTGTGCCGCCGAAGTCTGTGTAAATGTATATCATATTATCATCCCTTGTTATAAAAGTTCAATGTTAATTAGTATTACCGTTCTTAGCAATGTTAAACAAGGGATGAATGTATTTACGCTTTTTGTGTTAATTCATTATATTTTTTCCAAATATAATAACATCTACTAATCACGGTGCCTAATGTAATACATAAAAAGGCGTTTGTTACAACCATTAATGTCTGGTGTGTACTACCAGAAAACATACTTTGTTTAATTATAATTTTTGCTCCTAAAATAACAAGAAGGATTATTGTACTTACCCAATTTCCTTTTCGTAGTACATGACCTGTTTCACTATCTACTCGAAATGTTAAAGCTCTTCCTCGTATAATTCCAAGACCTAGGCCGATTCCAAGCATTACAACAAACAGTAGTCCTTGCAACAAAGTTATTTGTCCCGCATGAATAATGGACTGGATTGTTACAAAGCACAACAAAGCCGGAATGAGCCAAATACGGTTTATTTTCACTTTTCGTTCTTTACTTTGCATCAAAACAATAATAAGAATAACAAGTAAAATATCCATTTAGAATCCTCCCATAAACTTGTTTATCTTTAAAAATTATATTCTCCCCTTTTCATTCCATACTTGAAATACGATAGCTACTTTCAATTGTAAGATGGGAAATGTGATTCCTCATCAGCCTTAAGCATTATTTTTAAAAATAAAAAGACGTACAATTAAAAAGTACGTCTTCAATAATTTTATTAATATATTCATAACCTCGTTTAAATTTTTATTTATCAACTAATTTTACACCTTTAGAATTAGTTTTATCTAACACTCGAATGTTACATTTATTAGCCATTTTTAAAAAGATTTTATAAATACAATATCCCAAAATAGAACCTAGAACGTTACAGATTACATCATCAATATCAGTAATACGTCCCACTCCACTAAATAAAGACTGAATTAATTGTAGCAATTCAATACTAACTGATATAGTAAATCCTAATAAAATAGTATTTTTGAATTTCGTATATTTATCCCATAAGATTGGTGCTAAAAATCCTAAAGGCATTAATAATAAAATATTCCCGCCTACATTTCTTACAATTAGACCAATCATAAATAGGGCATCCCCATCATAAGCACTACCAATTTGATTGATATCTTTAATAATTGATGCAAATGGTATTATATTGACCGATCGATTCAAATTTTCAATATTAGAAGGAAAACCGATTGGTAAAGGGAATAAAGTTACTGCAACAACCATACAAATGTAGACCACGAATAAAAAACTTATTATTTCTTTCCACCAAATCATATGTTTTTTATTTTTTGTACCAATTAATATTCCACGTACAATTAAATAACAAATAACCCCTAAAATAATAAACAAACTACCGTTGATCATATACAAATTGTTAACACATCCTTTCATATGAATTAATAATTTAAATTTACAATTATATAGTAATGTTTTTTAATTTAAAAATCCATATAAACATATGTAATTGTGCAGAATTACAAAAACCCCTTATTTAATAAATAAAGGGTTCCTCGTTAACTAAAATATTTTTCAGAACAGAAACAATCATAAACCCATTTAAATTATTTTCGTATCTCTTCTTTTATATCCATATAATTAAAAAGCTCTTTCTATTTCTGTCATTAATTTTTCAGGTCCTGCCTCTTTATTCGATGGAATAACTAAAGTGATTCCTAATTCTGGATATATGGCCGAGCGAAAACTGACGCCTGGATCATATCCCATTACATGATATTTGAATACCTTGTTTTCTCGTGTTTCAATCCATATTCCATATCCGTAAGACTGTTTATCATTTACATGAATGTGGGGAGTTAAAAGTAACTTTGTATATTCCTTTCCTAAAATTTCATTATTAAATAGTGCCGCCCAAAATTTCAACATGTCTGGTGCAGTAACATATGCACCTCCATCAGTCCCTCCTTTTATTGGTATAGCGTAAGCGTTTGTTCTCCAATTTTGGTTGGTTTCGTCCTTTATATATCCTAGAGCTGTATGTCTTGGTAATTTATCTAACGAAAAATAGCCAGAATCATTCATGCCAATCGAATTAAAAATGTTTGTTTCTATATACTCCGTAAATTTAAGTCCCGTCTGTTCTTCTATTATTAATCCAAGTATGATAAAACCTGCGTTGTTGTAGTGAAACTTACTCCCAGGTGCAAACATCATATTACTGTTTTGGAATAATGGTAAAAAGTCTTTTAAGCTCTTTAATAGATACATAGGTGTTTGTTTCCAAAGATCCTCGAAGTTATCCATAATACTTTCATCAAAATAATCTGGTATACCAGAGCTATGCGTTAGTAGTTGATGTATTGTAATATCTTCATCGAAGTTTGGAAGTTTTATCTCTAGACAATCCTTTAATTTTGTATGAAAAGAAATAACACCTTTTTCAACAAGTTGACAGATTCCAATTGCAGTGAAAATTTTACATCCTGAGGCAATGCCAAATCTTGTTTGTATCGTATTGTTTATACATTCACTTTGGTTTGCGTAACCCATTGCTTTTTCATAGATTATGTCTTTTTCTTTTTTTACTAAAACTACCCCAGAGAAATCTATTTTCTTTTGTATTTCTTTTACAATTTTATTAATTTCATCTTTTGTTTTTATCACAACAACCACCCTTATCTTTCGGTATTGTTCTTTCCCCTTATTAAATACGATAAATTGTTAATGAGAACACAAAGTTCATTTCGAATGTATTCCGCTATTTGTGGGCAGTAGGACCCCCATCTCAAAATTCAGCGAAAGCAAAGAAGTTAAGTGGGGACCCTGCTGCCCGTAAAAGCCCGATTGGTGAGGGCTGATAATCAGTGGGGGATGCCCCCCTGATTAAAGTTTCACTTTATTGATTCAGTAGAATACAACTTAGATTGTGATGGGAATAAAGTAAACACACACAAGACGATAGTAATAAATAACATGATCAATGAACCTACAATAACTACAAGTTGTATAGAAATGAACTGAGTCGCAACACCAGATAATATTGTAATAAAGATTGTTACTAACGCAATAACAAGTCCATATATACTTCCGATCCGTCCCATTATATGAACGGGAACGTTATTTTGGTAAAACGTATAAAAGCCTGTATTTGCATATGCCATAGAGAAAGATAAAATAAAGAATCCAATAGCAGCTATTAAAAATATATTTGAAAAAGCATAAATTAAATAACCAATTGCGATGAATAATGATCCTATTCCAATTAGAAATGAAGGTGCTAATTTCTTTGACAAAATTGTATTTGTTATGGCACCTAAAATAAATCCTGCACCAGCTATACTAACTAGAAAACCATATTCACTATCTGTTAGTAGTAATACCTCTTTCGCAAACGATAGTTCAAGTGAATCAGTAGCGGTTGCTAATACGAACATACTTTGAAATAAGAAATACACACATACGACATACACATGTTTTCTACTAAAATTTATAACAGTGTTCCAATCTTTTTTTAATACTGTAAGAGATAATGTATTACTTGTTGTATCCGAAGCTTCTTTCTTATCAAGATTAGGTAAAAGTAATGTAATGAATCCTGATAAGAGAAATGCTATAGCATTCATATATATAGCAAACTCTGGTGTACCTGCAATTAATAATCCCCCCGCTACTGCTGGTCCAATTAATGATGCACCAGATCCTATTAAAGTACGTAATGAGTTGAAACGTTGTCTTTGCTCTACTGGAATTAATTTCGTCATATACGTCATAGCAGTTGGCTCATAAATTGCACTGGCCATACTTATAAAGAATACGAATACATAAACAATCCAAAGTGACGGAAGTAAAGGTAAAATAGCGATAAATAACGCACGATATATATCGAGGTGAATCATTAATTTCCGTTTATTTAAACGATCAATCATACTCCCAGACCAAGCATTTGTAAATAAAGTAGCTAATGGTTTTATTACATATAAAGTAGCAACAGCTAAGGCTGAGCCACCCATATTATAGACAAGTACATTCAGTGCTATTAAGTAAATCCATGCCCCTAAATTCGCAATACCAACTCCGGACAATAGTAATAAAGGATATTTCCAATCTTTAAGTAAATTTTTCATTTTTGGCCCCCGCTTTCAAAATTGTTTTACAACAATAAAAAAATCCCACCCCCAAGACTTTTAATCTTAGGGACGAGATTTATCATCGCGGTGCCACCCTAGTTTGTTAATATGTCACCATACTAACCTTATCAGGTACTGCATTCTAATTCATGCTTATACCATAGCTCTATAACGGGAGCTCCCGTCACACCATCCCCTAATAATAGGTTCCGATGTGCTGCTCAGAGGCTTGGTTCAATAAAGAATTTTTACTCCTTTTCAGCTACATGGAGCTCTCTGTGAAAAATTCATTTTATTTACTCTTCTCTTCACTGCATTTATTTTTTCCATATTATCACATATACATTTAACTGTAAATAAACAATAATCAGACATTTATATTTTCGTCATTTTTGCTTTACGACCAATTCGACATACGAAACGCATTAGCTTTTTATGAAGATAAGGAAATAAAGTAAAGAATACGTCCATCGTTTTTTTTAATGGCATTGGACAAATTACTAATTTATTTTTATGAATAGCTTTCAGTGCAATTTCAGCAAACTTGTCAGCTGAAATTGGCTTATTTGTTTTTAGTTGTTTTATAATTTGATTCTTATTCATATTAATTGCAATTGATTTTTCAAATATGGGTGTATCTACAAAAGTTGGACAAAGCACACTTACATTTACACCGTATTCTTCCGCCTCATAATGTAATGAAGTTGTTAAACCTACGATAGCATGTTTGGTTGTTGCATACGCGGTACAAAAGGGAGCTGGTCCTAAACCAGTTGCAGAAGCAGTATTAATGATATGACCAAATCCTTGTTTTTTCATGAATTGGTAAGCCAATTGTGTCCCGTAAATTACTCCTAATAAATTTATTTCAATAATATGTTTCCAATCATCCAAAGACATATCGAATACTTCTCCATACATAGCAATTCCTGCATTATTAAACATATAATCAATTCTACCAAACTCATTAACTATTTTTATAATAAGTTCTTCTACGGATCCAGCGTTAGTAACATCTAAATATTCGAACCTAGCTAGTTGATTATTATTTTTTATATTATTCACAAGGACTTGGCCACAAGTTTCATTAATATCAGCGATAATTACAAATATATCTTTATTTGCTAATTGAATGGCTAAAGCTTTACCAATACCAGAAGCGCCGCCAGTTATAATTGCGATTTTTTGCTCATCCATATAAATAACCTCCTGTTGTTTATGCATAAAATGAAAACGGACGAGTGTAAGGATTTGAACAATCGTTCTAATTCGCGTGTCACGCTACATAAATTTGTTTGAAATAGAGAGTAAAAAAATTTTAATAGCTTCTTCAAATAAAACTTCTAATTTCTCCATTTCAATTGAATGAATGAATTGACATAATCCACCTAGCCATGAACCTAATAAAAGGCATGAACCCTCAACATTTTTCATATAAAACTCACCACTTTTTATACCTTCATCTAAAATTTGTTGATATGCCTTTAAAGGGACAACAGCTAAACCATAAAGTTGTTGAACTGTAGAAGGATTCGTGCTCGGATCAGAGGCAAGTTCTTGCCCCGCTCTTAATAACGGCGTTTTGTAATTATAAAGTACAAATTTAGCCATTCCATATAATTTTTCAGTTGCGTTTGTATACTGTTTTTCTGCCATTTCCCATTTATCATGCCAGTTTTTCATACTGTCTTTAGCTAAATAAACAAATAATTCTTCTTTATTTTTATAATGATAATATATATGTCCTTTACTATAACCAGAGGCTTTAGCAATGTTATCAATGGAGGTTCTTGTATACCCTTTTAAGGAAAATAACTCTATCGCTTTTTCTGCTATTATTTCTTTGGCTAAATCACTATCATATCGTCTTTTATTCAATGTAGACTCCTTCCATCGTTTAATACAAAAATTGAACAATCGTTCTAATTTCAATATATGTAAGTTTTTTTGTTTTAGTAACTGTTAAGTATTTTATTTATTATTTTTTCTAAAAAATACGGTGCGTGAAATTACTCATAAATTTTTAAAAAAGAACCTATTGGATATAGGTTCTTCAACAAGTTTGAATTAATTCGTATTCGCCTCTGTTAACGGTTGTAACGGCGGTTCTAATTCTAGTTCCAGTGTATCTCCTTCTTGTAAATTTTGTCCTTTTTCAATACTTTGGCTCGTTACATAACCTGTACCAGAAGTTTTCAAATCTAATTTCAAAAGCTTAGAGAAATACATAACATCACGCATGGACCAACCTTTTATATTTGGCATTTGTGCGTTATTCCCTAATAAAAATATACGATCCCCTTCACTCATGACCTCGCCAGACTGTGGATATTGTTTTATTATTTTTCCTTCTCCTAAAATTATTGGCTGTAGCTTCTCTTTTTCTACACTTTTCTCTGCTGTACCCATCGATTGATTTACATAATTTTGTACTTTTAATTGAGATTGCTTCGTTGCATCAGCTATTTGTTTTTCTGTATACGGTTTCACCTTTAAATATTCAAGGCTGTTTTTTATAACAGGTTTAAATATTTCAGCAAGAGGCTGAGCTCCATACTCATCTCCTTTTAACTTTGGCTGCTTAATAGCTAAGTATACGATTAACTCCGGATCATCAATTGGAGCCATTCCTAAAAAGGAGAAAATGTAATTCTCTTTCCCTTCCATATATCGGCCGTTTTCAGGATTCGGGATTTGTGCTGTTCCTGTTTTACCTCCAATTGGATAACCATCCACTTTATACATTGTACCAGTTCCTTTTGAAGATGTTATGACACGCTCCATTAAGCTTCTAACTTTGTCCGCTGTTTCTTTTTTTATCGGATTCCCAATTTCTTTCGGTTGATTTTCCATAATAACTTCTTTGTTTGTTGGATTTACAACTTTATCAACGATATATGGTTGCATCATTTTCCCGTCATTTGCTATAGCAGTAGCCGCTTGGATTAATTGAATCGGAGTTACTGTAGAACCTTGACCAAAAGAAGTTGTAACCTGTTGAATTTGTGTATTTAATAATAAAGTATTTTTCCTTTCTCCAGGTAAATCTATCCCTGTTTTTTGATTGAATCCAAATTTATTCATATATTGCTTAAATTTATTTGGTTTCAGTAACTGATCTTCTAAAATAGAAAAAGCTACGTTTGATGACCTTTCAAATCCTTCATCAAATGTAATTGATCCCCATCCAAATCCACCATTATGGTCTTTTATATCAGATGAACCAACGGAATATTTTCCAGATTGAAAATATTCTTTTCCGTTATATACACCTTCATTAATGGCAGCTGCTAACGTAAAAACTTTCATTGTTGAACCTGGTTCATATGCATTTGCAATCGGGTCATTTAAAAAGTATTCGATATCACCTACATTAGGATTGTAACTAGGTTTACTAGACATTGCTAACACCTTTCCTGTTTTTGGATCAGCAATAATGCCAATTAACATAGAAGGATCATAATGTTCTTGCGCTTTGTTCATCGCTTCTTCTAAAAAGCTATTAATTTGTTTATCAAGCGTTAAATATACGTTATTCCCATTTTTAGCTGGTTCTACTTTACCTATATCATTCGTAAGCGGAATCCCCCTTCGTGTACCCACATATTCTATATTCCCGTTTGTAGAGCGCAAATATTTATCCAAACTCTTTTCAAGCCCAAACTTCCCTTCCGTATTCCCTTTATCATCTGGTCTAGCAAAACCAAGTATATAGGATGCAAAGTCTTCATTTGGATACACTCTTGCTTTTTCCGACATAAAAGATACACCTGGTATTTTTAAATCATTAATTTTTTCCTTCTTTTCCCTAGATAAGTTCCGACCAATTTTCCCAATTTCAACTTGCGTACGCCCTTCATGAAAGTTTTTTAATACTTCTTCTTTATCAATTTCAAGCGCATCGGCTAATTGTTGTGCGGTTTCATCTTTATTTTTCACTTTATCTTTTCCTTTTAAATTCACAACAACTCGATATGTTGTAGAATCTTGTACTAACACCTTTCCGGTTTGATCATAGATAGTGCCACGATTCGCTTCTAAAACACCTTTTTTATTATGTTGTTCATTCGCGAGATCCTTTACATTCACATTATGCACGACTCCTACTGCCTGAATATAGAATATACGCAAAATCATAATAAGAAACAAAACAATAAAAGCAATCATCATATATCGAGCGCCTTTATTCGTTTGAAGTTTTTGCATATTTATCTCCTTTCTTTTTGGATTGATTTATACGAAGATATGGTTTGAAATTTGTAGTTTTTGTTTGCAATACTATATGTTTCGAAGTTTTCTTTTTAATTCCTTTAAAACAATGCGAAACTGACTATTGTTATTTTGTGTCTTTATTTTTTTATTTAAAATACGGTGCGTGAAATTTCTGAATATTAATTAGTACAACTTGATTACAGAGCACTCTAAACTCTTTTCGTATTTCCTATAAAAAAATTCCCCTCTGGATGTCCAAAGGGGAACTTTTTATAGGAAAATTATGCGATATGGTTATATTTCGCTAAGAAAGGAATTCGTCTCGCTACTAATGCATACATTTTGAATACAAGTTTCGCTATTGGTTCAAACATACGTGTACTTTGCATTACTAAAGCACTCGTAATAAGTGTTAAGAATGCTGCACCAAGTATATCTAAAGGATAATGAACACCTACGTACATACGTGATATACCGACTAGTACTGCCCATAATAGCGCGATATATTTCAGTTTTTCTCCTCTAAGAATAAATACGAAGGCGATTGAAAATACAAGTACAGAATGATCACTAACGAATGATGAATCTGCTGCATGTGGTACTAATTGATGTACATCATGTGATACGAACGGACGCGGATGGTAATATACCGCGTGTATAAGAACATTTACTAATAATGCAATAATAACCGAAAGCGTCGTATATAAAACTGTATATTGTTTTCTAATTGCTTTCTCTTTCTTTCCATTATTAAACCATAAGATAAGCATAAATAGAATGGCTACGTATGCAGCGCTATTTGTAATAGCAACCATTAGCGTATCTAATAGTTTGGATGAACCAGCAAAATTATTAAACCACTGAAATACTGTGTAATTCATTAAACTCTCTCCTTACATACAAGTGTTCTTGATTTACACAGTATACAATACCATTATGAAAATAGGCTTAAACTTTTTTCATCTAATTCTCATTTTACTATTACTCATGTGACAATTATAAAACAAATTTTATACGCTATTTATGTATAAAGCCGGTAAGCCTTTATAATAAGGCGGTTCGTATTTTTTCTTGTTTTGGATACATAACATGTTCATTTAAATATACTAATTGCAAAATCATATTTTTTAATTCATTTGAAGTACAATATTTCCGAATTGTTCTCCAATCTCCATACGGCTTAGCGCACTAATTGCTTCTTCTAACGAGTAAACTTTATCAATAATTGGTTTAATTTGATGTTTTTCTATAAACTTTATCATCTCATTAAATTCCTCACGGCTACCCATGGATGTTCCCATAATATCAATTTGATTATAAAATAATGCGCGTAATGGTAATTCAATTTTATCTCCTGAGCTTGCACCAAAATTCACGATTCTTCCATTTGGTTTTAATACATCAAAATATTTCAAAAAAGTTGCCGGACCTATACTATCTATTATTAAATCTACTTTTTCACCTTGTAAGCTCTCTCCCCAATTTCCGGCACTATGAAACGAAATATCTGCACCATATTTTTCAGCAAGTTCCATTTTATTCTCTACCCTTGAAGTAACACTCACTTTTGCGCCGATTGCTTTCGCGAATAACATGGAAAAAGTAGCAACACCACCGCCTATTCCCGGAATTAAAACGTGTTCGCCGCACTTCAATCTACCTTTTGTAAAAAGCGCTCTATATGCAGTTAATGCGGATAAAGATAAAACACCTGATTCTTCCCAAGTAAGATATGACGGCTTTTCTACTACATTTTCAGCTGGTACAATTACATATTCAGCAAACGTTCCATCTTTTGGTCCACCTAGCACTTCCGGTAACTCCGGTACTTCAGTAGCATGTTCCCATCCAATACTAGGATTAATAATAACTTCTGTATGTAGTATGTTATCAGAAACACCATTTCCAATTTCCGTAACAATACCTGCACCATCTGATCCTAAGATTAAAGGTAATTGCATTTCTTTTCTATTATTCATAATAAATAAATCCCGATGATTTAAACCTGCTGATTTTAATTTCACTTTAACTTCCCCATCATTAAGTGTTCTCCCAGGTGATATTTTATATTCTACACCGTCAAATCCAGTTTTATATTGATGTACGATAGCTTTCATTATTATTCCCCCTTAATAATTTTAATGTACTAGAAATTTCGAAATAAACAAAATGATTTGATCGTAAAAAAAGAAGGAATGCAAAAAGCATCCCTTCTTTGATTGCTTATTTTATTATACACGGTAATGTAATCGTAACGATTGTTCCTTCATTTTCTTTACTCTCTATTTGAATATTTCCGTTATATTTTTCTACAAGTCGTTTGGCAATAGACAAGCCTAGCCCGTTACCACCTTGTTTTCGACTTCTCGCTTTGTCAACTCGGTAAAACCGATTAAGAACAAATGGTAAATCGGATTCAGGTATTCCCGCTCCATGATCTATTACACAAATTTTAACTTTCCCTGATTGTAAACTAGATTCTATGCAAATATATTTATTAATCTCTTTTGTATACTTAACTGCATTATCCATTATGATAATAATAATTTGTTCTAAGTAAGATGATGGCATTGACACATAAGCTGCATCATCCCCAAATTTCATATCAAATTGAAAATCACTTTGAAGTACTACAAAGTTTTGTGTAACATGTTTTAATACGCTATTTACATGTACTGGCTCAGCTGCTATTGGATGCAATTGTTCAGATTCAGCTCTTGATAGTTCTAGCAATTCTGAAACTAATTTATTTAAACGATCTACTTCCTTTAAACTAGATTGAAGAGATTTATCTAATACTGCTGGATCACTTTTCCCCCATCGATTTAACATCGCTAAGTGCCCATGAATAATTGTTAACGGTGTTCTTAATTCATGAGATGCGTCTTCAACAAACTGTTTCTGTTGTGTAAAAGAAGTTTCTACTTCATCCATCATCTCGTTAAAAAGAAGTGCTAATTTTGCAAGCTCATCGTTATTTTCTCGTACTGGAACTCGTTCATTTAGTCCATTCTTCTTAATACGTTTCATCGTATCTGTTATACTTTGGACACTTGATAATAGTTTCTTCGTTATAAGTATCCCGCCTAAAAAACTAAATATCAATCCGAATATTCCAGCAATAACCATTACCACTAAAATAATTTTTAATAAATGATCAAATATCTCTAGGTTTTTCGTAAGTTCAATAGTGCCAGTAAAGTCTTTCGTTTTAATTGGTATGCGCTTAACTAATATTCGATCTTCTAAATGCCTTTTTATAAATGACTCATCTTTTATAACCTGCTTCGGTTTTACCCACGTTTCATTAAAATCTCGTGAAACAGTAATAATCGGCTCCCCATTCATGTCAATAATACGAATCATTTGATGCTTATCAATCATATTGTTTAGAAACTCTTTACTATTTTCAAATGTTTTACTCGAAAGGGTATCATTTTTATCTTGGAAATATGCTGCTATTTCCGTCACTTGCCTATTTATTTGTTTCTGTTCATAATCTATAGTCCACTTATTAATTACAATAAACTGCAATGCACTATATAAAATGAATAAAATAAATACTAGTGTAGTGGACCAAAGTGTTAGTTTCCACTTTATAGGTAGATTTCGAATTCGAAACACAATATTTTTTATCATTTCATTATATATCCCGCACCACGGACTGTTTGGATATACTCCTCCTTATCTACACTATGTAACTTGTTTCGCAAATAACGAACATATACATCAACGATATTTGTCTCAACAATTGCACCATATCCCCATACTTGGTCCAATAAAATATCACGAGTAAGTACGCGATTAATATTTTTCATAAACATAAGCAATAACTCGAATTCTTTATTTGTAAGTTCAATTTCTTCATTTCCTTTAGTTATAGTTCGAGATTCAATCTGAAGTTGCAAATCTTTGAATGTAAGAAATGAAACCTGCTTGTTTTCATTATGTTCTTCTCGTCTAAATATCACTCTCATACGTGCTAACAGTTCTTCAATTGCAAATGGTTTCGGAAGATAATCATCAGCTCCACTATCTAAACCTGTCACACGGTCCATAATACTATCACGAGCAGTCAGCATAATAATAGGTGTATTTTTAGTAGCTCTTAGTCGACGACATACCTCTAGTCCATTTAATCCAGGCAGCATTAAATCCAGCAATATGAGATCGTAATCCTTTTCAAGTGCTGCGCTTAATCCTTTTCTCCCATCAAGTTGTATATCTACTTGATACCCTTCATATTTTAGTTCTAATTCTAAAAAATCTGCTAAACTTTCCTCATCCTCAATAATTAAAATGTGTTGCAACAGTAGTTCCTCCTAGACGATTAAATGAATAAATAATCCTATTCCAAAAATAATTACAATGATTTGATGCACTTTTTTATACATCACAAATTTTTCTTTATTATTTATTCGCTGTAAATAAAACCCAACAATCCCTAGTACAATTATAGCTAATAGAGAAAATATACCACTGTATATGAGTAAAATATGACGACTCCCTTTTATTAAAAAATAAACACCGTGAGTAATCGTAACAGCTATTACAGCGTAACCAATTAATACATGAAACTTTTTGGCGAATAGATATATTTCTTTAACTTTTTTAAATCCTTGTATATTTTTATTCTTTAAAAACAACCATATATGCCGTAAAAACCATAGTGAAGCAGCGATAATCGCCCCATATTCACCAAAAGAGCCTAATTTTTTATTTAATCCTTTTACATTCAGTGCATTGCCGTACATAACATTAATAAATAGCAATTCTACACTACAAATAATAATAGTAATGCCTATAATTTTAACACACACATGCAAATATTTATTTCTTAATATCTTCTCCATTTTATTTAATCCCCTTACTAATAAAGGCTTTGTAACAAGCAGTCTATCAAATAAAAAAGAAAAGAACATGAGAAAAAGATTAAAATAAAATGAGAATATCAATTACTATTGATTTTTTTAGCTAACTTTATTATATTTTGAATAAACGGCGCTTTCGCCTTTGTATATGAGACACGATCAAAAGCATATGTAATAGCATGCCTCTCTTTTAATTCTCTATATTCTTTACGTGCCCATTCATGGCTTATTAGAAAGTCACGAAATAAAATATTGTTTCTCCACTCATCACTATTATAAATATAAATATGCAAATGATGAGTACCGGCTCTCCATTTTCCCTTTCTAAAAAAACGCCAATTGATTGCATCTTTTGGAACAAACTCATATCCAATTTCCGATAGAATTTCAATCCAGTTTTCAGTAATTTGTAAGTCTGTTACGCCAATCATCATATCAATAAGAGGTTTAGCTCCTAATCCTTCTACTGCAGTGCTTCCTATATGCTCAACAGCAATTATTTCTTGTCCTAACAAGGAACAGAATTTCTCTTTTTCTTTTATATACTCTTCAATCCAGTCTTTTTGATATGCTTTAATAACAATTTGTTTGTCCATTGTATTCACCTCTTTATAAATGTTTATCATTATATTTATAAAGTTTTATATTATTAGCATAGGATTTCCATAAAATATGTCGAATAGTGGAATGTACAACTTAATTATATTAAATGTGAGGTAATCTATGAAAGAAAATTCCGTGGAAATTCAGTTAAATAACGTAACATTCCAATTAAAAGAATATCATAATTTTGATTGGCTTATTAAATTAGGGACCGTATTTGCAGTTTTTGACCAGCAAGACTCAGGTAATATAAGTTTTGGTGTAGAAAAAGATGGGCATAAGAAATTTATTAAATACGCAGGAGCACAAACAATTGCATTTGAAGGAACAACGGGTCACGCTATTAAAAGGCTAAAAAATTCAGTTACTATCTATGAAGATTTAAAGCATGAATCGCTCATAAGACTAATTGATCATTTTCCAGTTCAATCTGGATATGTATTAATTTTCGATTGGTTTGATGGTGAATGTCTTCATTCGCATTGGAGTTTCCCACCTCCTGAGAAATATAAAAATCCAAACTCTCCATTTTATAAATTTAGACATTTATCTGCTATAGAACGAATTCATTCCTTACATTCCAGTTTTTCTTTCCATACTTATGTAGAAAAGAAAAACTATGTAGCAATAGATTTTTATGACGGTAGTATTCTATATAATTTTAATACAAACGAGACAAAAATTTGTGATATAGATTTATACAGTAAGAAACCTTACATAAATAAAATGGGCCGGCTATGGGGTTCCTCCCGTTTTATGTCACCAGAGGAATTTGAACTAAACGCTATAATTGATGCAAGAACAAATGTATTTAATATGGGAGCAATGGCTTTCTCACTTTTAGGCGGCGAAAAAGATCGTTCTTTTATAAAATGGGAAGCAAGTAAGGAATTATATGAGGTAGCGTATCGTGCTGTAAATAAAGATCGCGCAGAACGGTATGCATCAGTTACAGAATTCTACGAAGCGTGGTTAAAAGCAGCTAACGCAGAAAAGATATAACCCTAAATTATTAAAGGAAATATAGAGTTTATACTATTATCATGTATATTAAAAATGGTTTTATGAACGTTTCGTACTAATTACAACTCGAGTTAATGACTATAACATGAATAGAGTTAATAATGATGTGAGAACTCGAAATGTAAATACGACAAATGATTTAAATGATAATCAGAATAAAAATAATAATTGGGCTTGGCTTGGTTTATTGGGACTACTAGGATTATTTGGTCTTAGAAAAAAAGACAAAGATCCAGAAACATGTTAATGTAGAACATTGTATTTAATTTTAAAAGATATTTATTTATCAAAAGAATGCAAAATGAATCGCCTTTAATAAGGCGATTTTTTATTTTTTAAAATCAATAACAATCACAAAAAACGGATGCAATTAATCGGAAACAATGAATTTCTTAACTTAATAGTAATAGAGCATTACATCTATTGGACAAACTACGCTCCTTTTTTATACCTTTTCTTCACTTACCCATATCTTATATTTTGTGTAACTAATTTAAATGCTACAGCCCTTGATATTCATAGCTTCATAACACTTCCTCTTTTGAGTTACACAACACATTAAAAATGAGTAACTGTATAGAATGGGGTAGAATAACATAGTCATCAAGTTAAAAGTTTAATGTACCAACAATTAGGAAGCTTTGTATGTTAGAGAATTTCAACCTAAAAAAGTCGGATTCCTATACGTTAAGTAAAGTGAATAAAGTCTGTTACACTCTCTTCTTTAGGAACGTTTCCATAATATCCTTCTTGAACCATTCATAATCAAACTGAAAAGCTACATTATGCGTTTTATAGCCTGGATTAGTAACAAAACGAAAGTCTGCAATGCTTTGACCAAATCCTTCCCCTTGATCAGGAATTACTTTAATGGGTACCCTTGAAAGACTAACAGCCTCTTGATTCAGCAAATACCACACCGTTACAAAATCATGCATAGGACTTCCACTTATACCAGGATTAGACTTGGAGTAGAAATTATAATAATAATCTAACATAGGTTTGATGATGAGTCCTGCAAGATCCTGTGTATTCCGATGAAATGCATCAATTTGTTGGACCATTTCGGGTGTAACAATCGCATGTTGAGTCACATTTAAAGGAATAATCGTCAAGTTCTTTGCATGCTGTAAAATTAAGTTTGCTGCATAAGGATCTGCGTAAAAATTAGCTTCAGCCACAGCAGTTACGTTACCTGGATAGAAAAAAGCTCCCCCCATGCAAATGCATTCTCTTACATTTCGCATTGTTTCTAAATTTAATACAAAAGTCGTAGCTAGCGAAGAAAGTCTTCCTAAATTGATAATGGTAAGATCTTCTAAATTTGATTCTATAATTTGATAAATATCATTTAAAGGATAAACTGGATATGAAATTTCAGGTGGAATAATAGGTCCTAATCCAACTTTTCCATGTACCTCAGGGAAATACTGAATTAATATACCTGTCAACGGTACAGAAGCACCAAGGAATACAGGTATTTCTTCTCTTCCCGCAATGTACTTTAAATAGTTTATATTTCTTATTACATTTTCTCTTGATACATTTCCATAATCGGCCACAATTCCTACAAGTTGAATGTCTTTACGAAAAAAGATGTACAGTATAGCAAAGGCATCATCAATCCCTAAATCTGTAAACAGGAGAACCTTTTTTTGCATATCTCTTCCTCCAAAAAATTTATAGAATTCTACTTTCACCAATGATGTAGTGATTAGACTACGCTTGTATATATATTTTTTATGTATTCTTAAAGAAGGGATTCTATTCACTTGAAATAGCTTTGCTCATCTAAATTTGATTTTATGTTCTTAAGTCGTTTGGTCTATTGGGACGTATTTTAAATCCAAAGTCTCAATACCATCTACAGTAAGTTCTCCACCAATTGGCTTACATTGAAAACAATGAGTGATAGTCTGAGCTTTATCTCCGTTCGGAAACTCACCAGAATATTTAGAATAGACACCTATAAGATGTTCAACTTCAACATTTAATCCTGTCTCCTCAAATATTTCTCGTTTAGCGGTTTCTTCTAGAGATTCTCCAAGTTCCATAGCACCACCTGGAAGACCCCATTCATTTCTATCTCCCCGTTTTTGTAAAAGAATTTCATTTCGTTCGTTATAAACAATACCTCCAGCAAAATTAAGAAATATTAAATCATGCCCTACTTTTCCCCGGATATAACGAATGTAGTCCTTATTTGTAGTCATAAATTCCCTCCTAATTTATATATAAAATACAAATTAATTATATATAAAGATAGAAGAAAATAGTAACAAAAATGATAATATTCCTTATTCTCATAAGGGATTTGCCCTTTACTTTTTATCAATCTATGCGTTTATTAACCATTTCTATTTTAATACCTTCATTTCCTAAATCCCCTTTCAAAATAAAGAGACCACCATTTCTTAAAACAATTTTATCGCAGTTCTAAAAATTGGTGTCCTCTAGTTTTCTAGCCGGACTATATTCTATTTTCAAGCCCATTTCTATCTCCCCATGAATAAAACTCAATGTTCTGTTTATACTACAACTACATCTAGAGACACATCACTGTTTAGAGCGGCTAGGTTTTGTTAGCTGCTCTTTTGTATTTTACACAAATAAAATCAATAACTCAGCATATAATATCTATGTAGCTAGACTATTACCTCTGTATCGAGCAGTTAGGCTGGGCTAAATGCTCTTTTATTTATGACAAAATAAAACTTTTAAACAAAATTACTTTCGTATAACATTTTCAATCTCGCTTACACTATAACTGTAACTTTAAATTACACATCTATTACTTGTAGGGCCTAATTTTCTTTTGTGGAACAGGTGGTTAGCTCATAAAGTTAACCACTTTGTTGCGTTAAATATTTTTTATTTCTCAATACTTAATACCTGGAATTATTTCTAATTTATTGGTATTAAGTATTGACATTGATTTTCCTCATTTGCAATTTTTGAAAAGGCCTTTTCTCTCATATCAGGCTCTTTTATTTATTAAAAAAAGATTATTTTATATAGATTACTATAAGCATCCATAAAGCCAAAGCACCAATGATAGCGAGTACTATACGTGTTGATAGTATCCTTACTTCAAAGTCTGTTTTCTTGGAGGGTTCAGGATATGCAATTATGTAAATTCCCTTTAATAATGCAAGCCATGCAATAACCGTTAGGAATCCCTGCCAGTTGAATACCCATACATTATGTAGAATTACAGTACCTAATCCTAGGAAAATCGATAGAAAACCATACATAATACCAAATCCTCTGTCTTCAACCACTAATTTTTTTAAGTCACGTAGCACAGATGGACGGACGAAAAGTATTCCCGATACGATAACCGTCATCCATCCCCAGAACAGCCCTAAAAAAGTACTAGTTTCCATTATTATTTCACTCCCCTCAATTATATTTATATTTCAGATATTCCTTCCTTTAGAACAATTCCAGCACTTTTCACATTTACAATAACTAAATATCCCCATCTTACCAGTTTTAAAATCTTCATTGTCATGACTATTAATTTAATTTACCCAACCAATTTCCTAATATAAATTAATTCCTTTCCTCTCGAAGATATTCTTTCTATTCCCACCCTCTTAAGGATACCTTAGAAAATATTTCTAATTATTGTAACGTGGTAGCTTGTTTTTCTTTAAACAAAAGGCTTATTTTGTTTAAAAATTCATTCCAATTTATAACCACTATATTTTTCCTATATTTTCTATTACAATTTAATAGAAATATTTTGATAACAAAGGAGCAACCTATGAAGCATAATATAAATCTATGGTCTTTTATTTTTTCATTCATTTGCATTGCTTTTTTTCTTATATATCTTGAAATATGCACACCTGAAATGAATGCGTCGTTTATAAATATCGTTTATTTTCACCCTTTATTTTTTGTACTCATTTTTTCAATAGGAACTTTTTTTGCTGGTATTAAAGGCTTCTCTAAAACAGGTAATTGGATAACAATGCTTAGAAGCATAGTAACAGTTCTGCTAACATTGTTATTATCAGTGTTTTTAACACTAACTTTAATCATTGGTTATGCATTAAGTTAAATGTAATTCTTCACGAATAAAACTAAATATTACGTCAATACTATATATGACATTAGATTTTCTCCTTGTTCCCCCTTGGAGATGAGCAGTTAGTTTTTGTTAACTACTCTTATTTTCTACAATTGGTTTCATTTACCTGATGTATTTAACGTAATATTAAGTTACGATATAAACGAATAAAATATATTTGGCTGTTATACCATTACCCTAGGAAACTAGGGTTTTTATTTCTATAAAATGAAATTTTTATTGTAATTACTCACCTATAGTTTTATATTTTTCAAACATTCCTTCCGGAGAGTATTTACTAGCTGCCTTATCATTAATTCCGTTCTTCCTAATGCTAAAGCAATTTCCTTCACCTTTCCGAATCCATAATACTTATATATGTAGGCTAATCCTTTCGTTGTATACGGCTTCTTATGATTCGGATGGTAATCGGGATGATACTTCATTCGGCCCTGCGCATCATATTGAACTTCCACCTTGATCACTTTCCTTTCAAATGAAGTTTTTATTAAGCTACTTGATAAGCTTTACAAACTCATGATTCATCTTCGTCTGCATCAATCCGCAAAGAATATTTCTACCTTCAATTTCAAACCATTCTTCATTACAGCCGTCGCCTCAAATACTCCGCTTATATGATCAAATTTCTTGATATCCTCGTCCTCTAACATTCCGAATTCTTCTGGGAGACTATCGTAGAATTTTTCTACTGCATTTTCTAAATCATACTGACTTTTATATGTTTGTTCGTGAATTAACTGGACCTCCATTTTCATCCTCCTTTTCTAATAAAATAGCGTTTTTGTTTAGTTTCACTCTAAAAGTAAAATTTTCATTTTTTCATTCAACCAAGTTCATAACATATTCTTTTCCCCCGATAAAATAATGATTAGGTGTCCCATGCGCATTTTATTCATTGGAAATAATACCTTTCACGTACTTACGTATTAGAAACTTCATTTCTGCTTCTTCTCCACTAGCAATTTTGTTCACTTTTTTGATACATTTATGAAACATTCACATGTTATCTTCAATATGTTCTATTCTTTTTGAAAAACCATGTGAGAATACCAAAATAAGAAGCCCTAGAGCCCTAACTCTAGGGCTTCTTGTTTTCAAATAAGGATTTTGCTAAAAAACTACACATTTATTAAGAACATGCATAAAATATAATGTGGTATTCTTTTTCAATATTAATGTTTATCCGAGAGCGCCTTGAATGGCGCTCTTTAATTTCCAAATAACATTTTTAGATAATTACGAGAGCGGATTTTATTATGTTGTACAAGCATTACTTCACTTTATTAAATAGACTATATAGATATTTAAAAGAAGGGAGCTTTAAATTCATATGGCTGATTACTTTTATAAAGATGGTAAAAAATATTATAAAAACCAATCACATTCCAACAATCAAAAAAATAACTGTTTTATTGAAACTCATACGATAGCTGGTTCTGCAGAAAATGAAAATGGAAATATACCTGTGTCAGTTTTCCTTGAAACCACCGCTCCACAAACTGTATTTGAGGATTTTACAAACAATCATAACAAAACATTAATTCAGTTATTCGTTGTCGGTATGAGTGCACCCGTTCAAGTAACTATTCTAACAAGAAGATCTAGCGTACCAATTACTACTACATTACAACCTGTTCAAACAAAAATATTTCAAGTTGAAGATTTTCAAAGTCTTACTCTTACAAAGCAGGAAGGTTCTACTAGTGTAGTTAGTTTATTTGTTCAAAAAACATTTTGTATATGCTGTAACGATAATAACGATTCATGTGATGAATATTACCAAGAATGTAATTGATAGATTAAATCACCAGAAAAACCCTTTATATAAAGGGTTCTTTTCCTTTTACTCCCCTCATTTTCCCGTTTTTTATTAAAATAACGATTTTATTATGTTTCCTAACTTACAGTAATGTCCTTAAAAAACATTCATATATATTTATCAGATGCACTTTTAAATTCCAGAGTATCAAATACTTTTAAAAGTTAACTGACCAACAATATTCGACTTATCTTTAAAAACTTATTAAAAATCACTTAGATACAAAAAAGCTACGTTTTATATAGGATAAAAAATTATCTTACGCAAAGGAGCTTGATTATTTGTGAATTACCAAAATGATAATAACTCTAACATTCACAAACCTTGCACTTGTCCATCCCCCACGGCTAACAGTTTAAATGTTGTTCAAACTACCCCATCAATAGTCTCAGTAAATTCTGCGATTCCACTAGATACCGTGGTAAATTCTAATGGTACGGCAATCTCATTCACACCACCAACAACTGTTTTACTTGAAGGTGGAAGAACCTATTTGGCAATCTATGAAGTGCAAGTTATCATTCAACCAGGAGGTAATTCGGCAGGTATCACTATGTATCTGAATAATAATCCAATCATTGGCTCTGGTACTTCTCTGGGATATACTGCAGGATTCACTTCTGTATCAGCACCCGCTATTTTCACTACACCTTTAGGTATAACAAGTACTCTTACTGTTAATGTAGGACCATATTCTAATACATTAAATACATTGGGCTTAACTCTTGCTGTTGTAGCATTAACATAATAAAATGTAAAACTCTCTAAAATGATTTTATTTATCCCTTAACTGTCTATTGGGCTAGCCTCTAAGAACTCCACATAACTACATATAGAAAAAGAACATTATTTGGTTCCATAGTACTAGGTGACTCGGCTAGCACAATTGCTGAGTCACCTATTTATCTATAACAAAATAAAGCATTTGTTTAATTTATTACTTGTTCTTTTTAATGCATTATTCTATTACAATTCATTTTCATGTTATAATTACCAACAGTACATATTTTAATAGGCACAACAAATCTCATAAATATAGGAGGACCTTAATAATCCTAACTCAAGAAAAGAACATAAAATTAATTATGCATTTTCTTACATTATTATCTTTTTTTATTCTTATTTTCTTTAGTGTCACAATTTTTTATATACCTTTGGTTTTCTATTTTGTATGTAAATCACAAAACATTCGGAAAAATATTCTTGAAGCTGTTTTTTTCAACTATTCATTTGGATAATTACAGTGATTTGGAATCTTTTCATAATAAGAATCTTAATGCTATTTTGGTCTAATTTAGACTTAGCTTCAAATAACGCTTTGATTATTTTCGGGGTAGCTTCTTTATATCTAATACTGTTTCTCTTGTTAATTTTTGGACCTATAAAAGGAATTTTATATGTGCTACAAGAAAAAGACTTTCATTATCCTATTATTTCTAAATGGATTAACAAATAAAAATACGTGTAGAAGAATTCAGAGTTTCACTGAATTCTTTTTTTATAGATCTTTTAAAATCTTTTACATCTTCCTTCATTCCTTCTTTTTAATAAACTTCAACTTTTATTACAATAACGCTTTTTTAAAATACAATCGTTTTTCTATAAACTTTGTAACCTTCATTTCCTTTCCTATGATTACAATTTCCTACTAGCAACCAAGTATTGGCTATATCCCCCATATGAACACCTCAATTTTATTGGCATATACTTTGAAGGAAAAAACATTTCAATTAAACATATACCTACAAATTCAGTTGCTAATAATTTACCAAAAATTACTTAACATTTAATTTTTTAAAGGAGGTATTTATGAGATATAATCGAAAATCAAATTCGTGTGATAAATTTCAGCAACCCTGCTTTGTTTCTATATCCCCTTGTGATCAAAGTAATTGCTGTACACCTGTTTTTTTCTCGAATGCTCAACAACAAGAATTATTGCAAATAATAAATCAATTAAATCAAGCCATCCTTTCTTTTTTCACAACACCAAATCCAACAACTATACAAATACTCCAATCAGCATTACAGGCATTAAATGATTTATTAATAGCAGTACAACCAAATACACCAAATAGAAATTTAGTTATAAGAACTATAAATCAATTAATTAATTCTTTACCTACCGCATCTCTCACTCAAATCTCAGCATTATTCCAATTTCTATTCCAAAGCTTGTCTTCACTTATAAGTTGTTCAAATATATCGGACCCCTTATTACAGCAAACATTCAACTTAATTTTACAAGGAATCTTAAATAGTTCGCTATTAAGTAACATCGGAACACCGGGGCCGACTGGAGCCACTGGACCTAGAGGATTTCCTGGACCTAGAGGCGCTCAGGGTTCTCAAGGTGTGCAAGGAATTCAGGGGCCGGAAGGACCAGAAGGACCGGAAGGACCTCAAGGTGTGCCAGGGATTCAGGGACCGGAAGGGCCTGAAGGGCCTCTAGGACCTCAAGGTGTAGAAGGACTTCAGGGGCCGGAAGGACCAGAAGGACCGGAAGGACCTCAAGGTGTACAAGGGATTCAAGGACCTCCAGGACCACCTGGGCCTACTGGTTCAGGGACCGGAATGGGAATTCCTGGACCACCGGGACCTACTGGGCCTCAGGGTATCCAAGGGATTCAAGGACCGGAAGGACCGGAAGGGCCCACTGGACCTCAGGGTGTACAAGGAATTCAAGGGCCGGAAGGACCGGAAGGAGCCACTGGACTTCAGGGTGTGCCAGGAATTCAAGGGCCGGAAGGACCACCAGGAGCCACTGGACCTCAAGGTGTGCAAGGAATTCAAGGGCCGGAAGGACCACCGGGACCTACCGGAGATTGTGATTGTCCACCGGGACCTACTGGACCGACCGGACCTACCGGGCCAACCGGACCTGCATGTAATTTCCTAGTATATGCTACAAATGCAGGACTCATAGATGACCCTACAAATGATACAGTATCTGTAATTAACACCGGAACAAATATAGTAGTTGATACAATTACTGTAGGTAATGCACCACTTGAAGTAACAGTTTCACCAAATGGAGCTCGTGCTTATGTTACTAATATTTTTTCTAATACCGTTTCCGTTATTGATACTGCTACGAATACTGTTATCGCTACCATTCCTGTTGGAACTAATCCAATAGGTGTAGCTGTTTCTCCAAATAACACAACTGTTTATGTTGGAAATCATGGTAATAATACGGTTTCTGTCATTAATGCGGCAACAAACACAGTTATTAATACTATTCCTGTTGGCATCGCTCCACAAGGGATTACTGTTTCCCCAAATGGTGCCTTTGCATATGTTGCAAACGAATTAAGCAACACAATTTCTGTCATTAATACTGCTACCAACACAGTTATTGCTACCATCCCTGTTGGTATTCGTCCTAGAATAATCGTGTTTACACTAGATGGTACTCGTGCGTATGTCACAAATCAAAACAGCAATACGGTTTCTGTTATTAACACCGCTACCAATGCAGTTATTAATACAATTAACGTAGGTACCGAACCTGTTGGCATAGATATTACACCGGGTGGAAACCTTATTTACGTTGTAAATAAAGTTAGCAATAATGTATCGGTAATAAATGTGGCGACAAATACTGTGATTGATACAATTTCTGTTGGTTTATCCCCTGATCAAGTAACCATCATACCTGATGGCACTCGAGCATATGTTACAAATCAAGCTAGTAATACTGTTTCCGTTATTGATATTGCTACGAATACTGTTATCACTAATGTCCCAGTAGGTGTCGCTCCAACCGGAATAGCTACTGGAACTATTTGTGAATAAAATAAAGAAGTGCTAGCTGTTGTTAGCTGATCTCTTTCTATAAAACCCAAATCACATACCAATTAATTTACTAACATTAAATTTTTTAGAATTTAATAATAATATTTACCTATAAAACCATTACCCTTATACAAAGAGCTATGAGCCTTTCCACTCATGACTCTTTTTTTTACGATTTTCACTTCACATCTACGCGATTTTGACTAGCTTCTCGACTAAATCCGTCTGGGTATCTTTCTAAAAATAATCATTTTATCTTTTCAGCAAACTTAGTATCTACACGATCAACCTTACCGTTTATCTAAACCGCGACTTGCTCACCAAATCCGCTCATTGGTGGATTGACTACTGTTACATTTTCGTCCTAAACTATTAAAAGTTTGTTGCTACTAACATCAATTTCTACTTTTTTCATATGTCCATCTACCTTTTACTACCACATGTACTCAACAACATCAGTTTTAAAAGCCACTTCCCAAATAAACTCTTACTGGAATTACTACACGACCTAGCTCGTCCACTTTTCTTGAAACACCTGTTTTTTCATACCTTACTTTCCTTTAGTATTTTTATATTTATTTAGAATCTCATGCAAACGTTTCTTATTACCAATCAGTTCTGCTTATCAAGATTTAGATTTAATTAATTGTAATAAATCAGGTGGGGGGTTATGCAGAAATGCTTTCAAGGAAAAATTTTATAAGGAAATAAAAAATGCAGCAGTGAAAAAAATTAAAACTCGTAATTTAAGACATCCACACTCAACTATACTATTGAAACAAAGAGTTAATCCTAAAATTATCAGTGAGAGATTAGGTCATACAGACATTTCATTAACTCTTAGGATTTATTCTCATGTTTTACCGAACATGCAGGAAGAAGGAGTAAAAAATTTTAGTAAAAGTATCTTTGGATAGCTAACGTTTGAGAAATATTTGCATTTTATAACAAAAAGCCAAACTAATCTTGTATTAACAAGGTTTATTCACCTTAACATATGTTATTATGTATAATACATATGTTAAGTAAATTCAGAATAACGAGGCAAATATTATGGACTTTGTTTATATTAATCAAAACGTATTAAATAATCTTCTATACATTTTATGTAGTATATTTGTTTTTTATTTCATATATGATAGCAGGCATTATTTGAAAAAATACAAAATATTACTGATTACCCTTTGTTCTAGTATCCCGCTTATTTTATGTATGCGATACCCTATCTATATGGATGAAAGTTGTATTCATGATTTAAGACAAATTCCGGTCATAATAGGTACGCTTTATGGTGGATTCCCTGTCGGTATCATATTGTTTACAATTTTATTAATTACAAGATTTATATTTTATGGCTTTAATATGCTGACAGTCGTTGTTTACGGAATAATGTTCATCGTTACAGCACTCGCATCTTCAAAATTTAATACATATAATAGAAAGCTTAAAGTAGCTTTTTCCATGTTTTTAACCTTTTTCCTAGCAATATTTACAACTGTAATTGTATTAACTTTATCAGATTTTGAAGTGAATAATTTGTATATTATTTATTTCATGGTATTACCGACTACTTTAATGTTATTTATTGTTTATATAAATGAAGTTATAAAAGATGCTGTATTAATGCGCTCAAAATTAATTAAAATAGAAAAAATGGAGATTGTTAGCCAACTCGCTGCAAGTATATCGCACGAAGTAAGGAATCCTTTAACGGTTGTAAAAGGATTTACACAGCTTTTAAAAACACCAAATTTAACTCCTGAATCAAGAGACGAATATATTAAACATATACTTGAAGAGTTAAATCGTGCCCAAGAAATTATCGATGATTACTTAACGTTTGCCAAACCTGCTCCAGAAAAATTAGATCAAATTTCAGTAAAGCAAGAGTTAAATCGAGTTATTAATATGATATTGCCATTGTGTAATATGAATACGATACATATTACACAGGATTTTTCTGAGGCAACCATTGTTGGTAATAAACAGCACTTTCAACAATGTTTTTTAAACTTAATAAAAAACAGTATTGAAGCAATGCCGAATGGTGGTACCTTAAATATTTCCTCATCTATCAATAATAGTAAAGTTGAAATACGAATTGAAGATAGCGGAGTTGGAATGTCACAGGAGCAAATACATCGATTCGGTGAACCGTATTTTAGTACAAAAACAAAAGGAACTGGTTTAGGTACGATGGTTGCTGTTAAAATTATTGAGACGATGCATGGAAGTTTAAAAATCCGAAGTATCGTTAGTAAAGGAACGACTTTAACGATTACGGTCCCGAAATATAGTGAGAATACGCATTTAAACAAATAAAAAAGGAGCATAGTTGCTCCTTTTTTATTTGTTTCGATACATAAGTATCTTCAATGTTTTTTTAGTTTACATTTGTGAAGACTAATTAAAAATTAGTATCCTCCGCCCCAGCAGCTGCATCCTACAATTATTAATAGAATGAATAACACAACTAGTAAAGCGAAACCTCCACCAAAACCACAAGAACCACCGTAACTCATATTTTCTCCTCCTTTTGGTTTGAAAACTAATAGGTAGTTGATCATTTTAACTGGTTCGTATTATACATTATGTGTATATCCCTTTTTTGAGCATGTCTACATAAAAATAAGTAAAAGCACTCGTTTAAAGAGTGCTTTAAAATGGATACCAAAAGTTTTGAAATACGTTTAATTTTAAATATACCGCAACAATGAATATGAAAACACCGGCAAATAAAGCGATGAAATCTTCACGTTTCGCCTTACTTGTATAAAACCATGTACGTTTATCCTTCTTTCCAAATCCTCTTAAATCCATTGCATTTGAAACCGTATCTATTCTTTCTAGAGAATGAATGATTAGTGGCCAGAAAATTAAAACACGGTTCTTCATACGAACCCATAAACTTGCTTCTCCTTTTTCAAAAGCCACTCCTCTCGCTTCTTGCGCGTGTTTAATAATTTTATACTCAGACTGGATGTCAGGAATATAACGTAGTGCAATATTTATTGCATATGTAATCTTATAATGGATACCAAGTTTACTTAAACTACTTACAAATTCGCTTGGATCTGTCGTGTATATAAAAAGAAGTGTAAATGGTAATAACGTAAAATACTTTAATGAAAGTGTAGCTGCATAAAATAATGTTTCATATGTAATCGTTGCATATCCAATATGTAAAAACGAGGTATATGATTCAGTTAATTCAGATCCATGAGTTGGTGTAATAAATAAAATCATGACAGAGTTTAATAAACTAAATGTAAATATGACACTAAAAACAATTAAAATTTTATGAAATGGAATTTTAGCAATGCTGAGTCCGATACACCCGATGATAAATAGTATTAGCAACACCCGAAAATCAAAAAACAAAAAAGTAAGCGTCATACAAAAAATAAATAAAAACAATTTCACTACCCCATCCATACGATGAAAATATGTACTATGCACCTTCCTCCCTCCTATTACTATCTAAATAAAGTTCCATAAATTTTTCCGGACATGCAATCCCACTAAATTTAACAAGCTTGGTTAAAGAACTCTCTCTTAAGTTAGCTATTTGTAACGTTTCTTGATCACCAAATACATTAGACACTGTATTATCCGCAATAATTTTCCCTTCATGTAGAACTACTGCACGGTCTGCATATTCTAGTGCGAGATTCATATCGTGAGTGATAAAAATAAATGAAATACCCTTCTTAGCTAGTTTTTTAATAAACGACATAAATTGTTTATAATGATAATAATCTTGTCCCGCTGTCGGTTCATCTAATATGATAAGCTTAGGATTTGTTGTTAATACAGATGCGATTGTTAATCTCTTTTTTTGCCCATAGCTTAGTGCTTGAATTGGCCAATTACGAAATGGATATAAACCACAAATTTTTAAAGTTCCTTCTACTCTATTCTTAATTTCTTCCTTAGAAAAATTATGTAATGTTAATGTAAATGAAACTTCTTCAAAAACAGTAGGCTGTGTAATCATATGATTTGGATTTTGCATCACGTAAGATATGATTTCCCCACGTTTACGAATAGACCAAGAACTAATATTTTCACCTTCTAACAAGATTTTCCCATTTTTCATTTTGTTTATGCCTATAAGACTATGAGCTAATGTGGATTTCCCTGCTCCATTATGTCCCAACAGTGCCACAATTTCTCCTTCATATATTGAAAGGTTTACATTTTCTAATACTTTTTGTTTATTAGGGTATGAAAATGATAAATTCTCCACTTTAAGTAATTCCTTGTTTTTAGTATTACCTTTTAATATGACTTGTTTCTCCATCCACTCTTTTAGAACGTTGCCTATCTTTTCTTTTTGAAGGTTTTCCATTGGATATATTACGTCATTATTACGATCAAAATGTAATCTCTTTAATGCTTCGATGTAAATAGGCTCTCTTAAGCCAATACGTGGCAATATATTTGACGCTAAGATTTCTTTTGGTGTTCCTATTGCAATGACTTTACCTTCATCAATTAATATAACTTTGTCTAAATCCAGCTTTAAAATTTCTTCTATCCTATGTTCGATAATAACAATCGTTTTATTATATTGCTCATGTATATCTTTCATAAGTTCTATCGTATGTACGGCGCTTAGTGGATCTAAGTTCGCTAACGGTTCATCGAACAATAATATATCCGCATTTGTTGTTAATAAACCAGCTAGAGAAACTGTTTGCTTTTGACCTCCTGATAATTCATGTGGACTTTGTTTATGAAACGTATGCATCTTCACCTTTCTTAATGAGTCCGAAACAATCTTTTTCATATCATCTTGCTTTACACATTCATTTTCTAAATAAAAAGCTACATCTTCTTCTACTGTCAGACCAATAAATTGAGCATCTTGATCTTGCAAAATTGTTCCTACCTGCTTACTTTGTTCAAAAATACTTCCTTCCCTCGGGTCTTTACCGGCAATTAAAACGTTACCTGTACTAGTCCCTTCGTAAGAAAATGGGATTAGCCCATTTATACAATGAGCTAATGTCGACTTTCCTGAACCACTTCGTCCAGCAATTAGTACTTTTTCCCCAGGGTATATATGAAAGGTAATATCACTTAAAGTAGGCTGCGCAGCATGCCCATATTGAAAGGTGAATTGTTCAAACGAAATAATTGGTTTCATGTTAACATCCCTACTTTTCAATTTTTAAATGTGTATGTTTCTTATTAGATTTTGTCAAGCCAATTGTAAGTGGCAATCCAACTACTAAGAAAACGATAACATCGGAAATTGTTGCTCCTAATACTTGTATAACAATTTTGTCAAATGGTTCTCCCATCACAATAATATCGAATGCCCCAGCAAATATAATAGCAATGACAATACCAACTAACCCAGTAATTGCTAAATAAGAAATATGCCCCTTGTTAAACGACCCGTTTTTCACACTAAAACCAACTCTTTTTTGAATAAGACCCATCGAAAAACCAATAATCCCTGAACTAATAACCCAGCCCCACCAAATCCCCCATCCAGCAATCGTATCTGTTACGGTATGACCGATAAGTCCGATTAAGAGTCCTGCCACTGGACCAAATAATGCTCCAAAAACAGTTAATATAGCTAATGCTGGTTTAATAAATGTATTCGGTGCAATAGAAAATCCCCAAAGTCCTAATATCCCGTATAATGCTGCTCCAATACCGATTGCTACTACTAACTTTGTTGATAATTTGTTCATTACAATTCCCCTCTCATATTAGTCAACTTTTATTACTCTATATTTAATTTAAAAATGAATTATGCATCTACACTCCCTTTCTATACAACAAAAAATGACCTCTTATATAAGAGGTCATTTTCTTTCACGTTCAAGAATCCTCTTATCTTTCAAAAAACACAACGTGTCCTCTGCGGAATTAGCACCTTCCTATAAAATTGCATAGGGGTTGCTGAGGTTTCTTAGGGCCGTTCCCTCCACCTCTCTGGATAAGTATTAATTTGTAATTCGTATTATGGCACTAAAAAGTGTAAATTTCAACACTTTTCTTACTATTTTTATTTTTTGTTAAATGGCGCATTTAAATCATTGTATTCTTATCGGAATTGTGAAATAATGAATTCAAAATCGTTTCGGGAGGAATGCATTATGAAAGTGATTGGTTTGATTGGAGGATTAAGTTGGGAATCTACATCATTATACTATAAACATATTAATACGCTTACACTCTCTCAATACGATCAAAATGCAAAGTTAGTTTTATATAGTATGGATTTTGGTGAAGTAACTACTTTATTACAAAACCATCAATATGAAGAAGTGAAAAATGAACTAGTTACAGTTGCAAAGAAAGTTGAAAAATCTGGGGCTGAATGTTTATTAATGTGTTCAAATACCGTACATCTATTTGCCGAGGAAGTAGAACAAGCAATATCTATCCCGCTTCTTCACATTGGTGATGTAAGTGCTAAAGAAATGGTAGAACAGAATATAAAACGTATCGGACTATTAGGAACAAAACAAACGATGGAGCAAGATTTCTATAAATCACGATTAGCGAAATATAACATTGAGACAATTATCCCCAATGACGAGGAAAGAACTTTTATCCACCATGTCATATTAGATGAATTAAGTAGAGGGATTATTTCAGAAACATCTAAAGAAGAGTTATTACAAATTACAAAATCATTAATTCAAAATGGTGCTGAAGGTATATTATTAGGCTGCACTGAAATACCTTTACTCATCTCCCAAAATGATCTCACTGTTCCCGTTTTTGATACTGCTTTTTTACATGCAAATACTGCTGTGCAATTTGCTGGATAAGAATATACAAGCATAAAGGTGAGAACCTCTATGCTTGTATAAAGTTATGACTATTTATCCTGCTATTTGCAGGCAGTAAAGCCCCACCAATTAAATTTTTACTTTATTTAAAAGAGATTCAATAACTGCAATTGCTTCTTTTGAACCACCACATTCTAAAAAGCTATCATTAAGTTTTCTTATACCATGTTTATACTTTTCATTTGAAAGAACATCTGTTACGGCCTCTTTTAAAGTGTGTACATTAACATGTTCTTTCAATAGTCTATGTGCCGCTTCAAGCTCAGTTAATCTTTGCGCTATCATAGGCTGATCTTTATCATGCGGTATTATTACAAATGGGACATTATAATGAATGGCATCGTGTACGCTATTCATACCACCATGTGTAATAAAAACATCTGCTTCATTTAATATTTCTGATTGAGGTACGTATGGAGCAATTATAAAATTATCTGGCGCTTGCTTTATTTTTGAAATATCATTTCTATCACCAATTGCCATTACAACTATCCCATCAAAATCTGAAAAAGTATCAATACAAGTATTAAAGAATGGTTCGAGTCCTTCAAGCAGTGTTCCCATTGAAATGTAAATAACTTTCTTCTCTTTAAGTGATTCCAGTGGAAACTTTATATTTGTTTTACGCTTTGAAATGCTCGGTCCAATAAAAATGTTATTTTCTCCGAACGATTCGCTATTAGGTTGGAAATAACGACTTGTGTATACGAAACAAACATCACCCTTATTATTCATAAATTGAAGATTATTCTTTGGTTTTACTCCAAATTTATGTTCCATCTGATTTAGTAATTTTTCAGAGATCTCCTCTGGTTGGAATGGTATATCTGCATTTGGATGAAAAGGTAATGTCTTCAAAAACTCTGAAGGAATTAAAAATATAGGTGAGGAAACTACACCTGGAACTTGTAAATACTCCTTTACTAACTCTCCCGCGCCAAATATATCATAAATTACGAAATCAAAATTTATACTTTCACATAATTTTTTCGTAATTTCCAATATATATAAAGAAGTTTGAACATGCACATGAAAGAAAGCATTTAATCCAGATGAAGTTTCAGCATCAATAGAAATCTCCTTTAATAGATCTGGATGAGTATGTACAGTAGCTCCTAAATCTTCAATTCTATCCTTAAAGTTTGCCGTTGTAATATAATGTACGTGATCCCCTCGTTCAGTAAAGGCTTTTACTAAATTTAATGTAGGGTTTACATGTCCCTCTGCTGGAAAATTAACCACTAAAATATTTAGCACTTATTCCTCACTCCTTATATTTCACTGTTTTAATTAAGCATACTGTTATTTGTACATATAATCGTCCCCTAATAGTCCTAAAGTGCTTGTTACATTATGTTGATAAATAATTTTCAGTCATCAACATAAAAAAAGCATCTACCTATGTAGATGCCTAACCGTGATAAGGAGTGTTCTGTGAGGTTAGAACAAGCTTTTCTGCTTGTCCTATGCTATCAATATATGATTTATTTTATAAAATGTGAATCGTTAATAGAATTATTTTATCCATTTTATATGATCAAATGGATAAAATACCATTTCTACCTTACCTATTATATTTGACTCATCAATAAGTCCAAGTGTATTCCTACTATCTTTACTATGATTACGATTATCACCTAACACAAATAATTTATGCGTAGGAACGTTTATTTCTCTAAAATTTGAAAAACGATTGGATACTTGTAACATATCTAAATGTATATACGACTCATCACGCTTTTTACCGTTAATATATACCTCAGCCTCTTTTAATTGTATATTATCCCCCGATAATCCAATAATTCGTTTCACATAGTAAGTAGGCTCGTCTTCTTTTTTTATGATGACAACATCCCCATGATGAAAAGACGATAAACAGACGTTTACCTTATTAACAAGTATATAATCTTTTTCATTTAAAGTAGGTTGCATCGAAATTCCTTCTACCATACAAAATAAAAATGACTTATTAATAAAAATAACCCCTATTATAATTAAGATGTAGCTACATATGTTCCTCCAATATTTTAGAATATACAGCTTCATATATACCTCATTTCCAATCTATTCCCAGGTAAAAACGCCTCTAGTTCACATGAATGCTAGAGACGTTTCGTCCATTTTAATTCTCTTTAGAGTTATCTGTTTTTGGCGCTTCACCAGTTAATCGCTTATTTTTCAAATCAAAATAAGCATCTAAAACTTCTTTTCCAATATCGGAGTTAATGCCCGATTTATCATTTTCAACCCACGGTACTACAACAGAAAATGCTACTTCTGGATCATCATATGGCGCATATCCAGCCAATGTTAAGTTATAACATTCTCTACGATCGCCTTTCGCATTTCGCCCAATTTCATTTTCTCCACCATATACAGTTTGTGCGGTCCCTGTTTTACCAGCTGGTTTATATGGTGCTTTTTGGAACGCTCTTACTCCCGTTCCATCTCCTTCTTGAAATACTTTTCTAAATCCTTCTTTTACTTGATTAATATATTCTTGTTTCATATCGATTCTATTTAAAACAACGGGTTCTATTGATTGTACTACTTTACCAACCTCATCTTTTTGAACGGTTTGTTCTCTAATTTCTTGAACAATTTGCGGTTTCATTCGATACCCTCCATTTGCGATAGTCGAAATATATTGTGCAAGCTGAAGTGGTGTATACGTATCATATTGTCCAATAGAATAATCTAATAAGAAACCAGGCTGATTATCTTTTCTTCCAATTTGGCCTGCAGTTTCATTTGGTAAATCAATACCAGTTTGTACGCCTAGTCCAAATTGCCTGAAATAATACCTCATTTTATCAAAATATTCTTGTTTAATATCTAGCGAACTATTTTTTACATAATCCACTCCAGCAATTTTTAATGCTATATTAAACATATAAACGTTTGAAGATACTTGTAACGCTCTTAGATCGTCTATATCACCAAAATTTTTCCAAGACTTCTTCTCCTTAGTTCCTTTAAACTTCATAGGTGCATCATAAAAATGTGTTCCAGGAGTTATTGCATTTGTTTCAAATCCTGTTAACACTGTCGCACCTTTAACCGTGGATCCAAGCTCATAAGAACTAGTCAGCGTGCCTAAAGCGTAATCTTCTACTTCCATTTTCCCGTCTTTTTCTACAAGCTTTTTCCCAGCCATTGATAATACTTGACCATTTTTTGGATTCATCATCACTACGAAAGCACGGTCTAACATTGATTCTGATCCTTTATATTGTTTTAATATTTTTTCTATGCTCTCCTCTACTTTTTTTTGCAATTCCATATCTATTGTTAAAGTTAAATTTTTACCGCTTTTCCCTTCAGTAACAGTTTCCGTTCTAATAGTATTTCCTTGTTTATCAGCAATGCTTCTTACTTCTTTTTTTGTACCATGAAGTACATCTTCGTATTGCTGTTCGATATAACTTTTGCCGACCCTATCATTTCGACTATAATCACGCACTAAATAATAATCTAATCTTTCACGTGGCAATCCTTCATCAGCATTTGAAACGTTACCAAGGACAGAACGGAATAGACCATCATTTACATAGATTCTCTCCCAATCAACTGATGCATCTACCCCTGGAAGGTTCGCTAAATTTTCACTAATCACCGCATATTCCTGTTCACTAACGTCCTTTTTAATAATTTGAGGTGCCATTTGAAAACCTGAGGTCATTTTACTTTTAATAGCTAACACTTCTATATCTTTAGCTGTTAGTTCTTGAAGATTTTTATCTGTAACGCGCTTCCTTTTTAAATCTTCTATTTTTTTGTCTAGCTCTTTTCCTGTAATATCCTTATTTCGGAACTTATCTATTTCTTTTTTGGATACTAAGTCTTGAGCAAGTTCTGGATTTAATTGCATCCAAAAGTCTTTCTTATCAGTCTCAGTTAACTTATCAATATCTTCTTGTGGCATTTCAATAATGTCTGCAAGTTGTCTTGCTGATTTTAATATTTCTTCTTGTTTTACACCTTTCACCTTTGTATATGTAATCGTACGTAAAGACTTATTATCAACTACTGGATTTCCTTCACGATCAAATATTTTCCCACGTGGTACAGAAAGGCCCACGGTTGCATTTTCTCTCTTCTCTACTTCATTTTTATATGTTTCTCCATCAAAAATTTGCACTTTCCCTAACTGAATAATAATGCCAGAAAATAATAAAAATACACAAAGGAATAAAATATTTAACCGGAGAGGTACTACTCTACCACTTTTCTTCTCTTGCTTTTTCACCTTGTCATAATCTCCTCCTTACAATATTCCAAATAATAATCATATTTCTATATTAAAAGTAATGTACAATTTCTATACATTGCTTTGTACAAATATTAATATAATGTTTAAAACTTAATAGAAATTAAAACAAAGGTAAAGAAAAGGTAAAGTTTACTAAATTAAATATAAAAAATACCCAATAACAAAAAGTTTAGTTTTCACTAATCGCTTTGTTATTGGGTATTAATTGATTTAAGAATTACTACTAGTGCGTATCGCTATACATTTGTCGTCACAATTAGAAAGAGATTGTTTATTTAGTACTTTCGGTAAGTAAATAGTTACTGTTGTCCCGACCCCAACCTCGCTCATGATACTAATTGTCCCTTGATGACTTTCAATAATTTTATAACTTAACATTAATCCAATACCAGTCCCTTTTTCTTTCGTACTATAAAAAGGTTCACCTAATCTCTTAATTCTTTCTTCAGGTATTCCTATTCCTTCATCTATTACATGAATAATGACACCATCATCATTTATTTCTTTTATGTGAATTGAAATTCCCCCACCATTTGGCATAGCTTCGATTGAATTTTGCAAAATATTAATAAATACTTGTTTCAATTGATTTTCTGAGCATTCAATAATTATATCTTTGTCACCCGTAAAAAGTTCAACTTGAATATTTGTCATAATTGCTTTTGTATTCATTAACGATACGACATTTTTAAAAATTTGATAAATATTTTTCTTTTCTGTATTTATCTCATCTGTTTTAGCGATTGATAGAAATTCTTGTAGGATTGCTTCTATCCTTTCAATTTCAGAAAGCATAAGATCAAAATATCTTTCTTGATCTTCTTTATTAATTTGGAATAACTGTATAAAACCTTTAATTACAGTTAAAGGATTTCTTACTTCATGAGCCACGCCAGCTGCTAATTGACCAATTGCTGCAAGCGTATCTGATTTGTTTAACAATTCTTCTGTCTTTTTTCGCTCTGTAATGTCGCGTACAATAATCATAATTTTATCACGTAATAATGGTAAGCACCTAGCTTCAAAGAAATCAATACTTCCATTAAGTGTGAGTGGATATTCTACAATTACATTCGTTCCTTTTTCCTTCACTTGATTAATGGCTTCCTGAAACTGCTGTGCTACTGAAGATGGTAATACTTCGTAAAACTTTTTTCCCATAAAAGCTTCTGCGGGTACGTAAAACTTCGTAGGAGATCCTGCCTTGTAATCAATAATCGTACCATCATCTTCTGTTAAGAAACATAAATCTGGTAAAGCTTTAAAAATTAATTCCAGTTCAGATGTTTGTTGTTTTAACTGCTCTTCTATCGCTTTTAAATGCGTAATATCTACACCAACAGCCCAATAACTATATCCTGTTACAGGAAACTGTTCTGATATATTCGACCACATTATTGTTTTGATTTCACCATTTTTACATGTTAAGTGCATTTCCCAATCTCTGAAATTTTTTCCACAAGTTAAAAATTTCTTTTGTATTTGATGGCGATAATTATGATCAGGATACAATAATTGCAGTGCATTTGGATTTCCAATTATTTCTTCAGCGGTATAACCTGTTACGATTTCGCATTCTCGGTTCCACAAAACAAAATCTCCATTATAATCAAGCGCATCGACCATAACAGGCATGTTTTGTAAAATCGTATGTAGTTCCTCCTCTTTCCGAGAAAGCAACGTTGTATTTTTACTTTGAAATACTTTTATTGCACCATCTAAAATTAAACTTGAGAGCATTTCAAAGTATTTTTGACAACTGAAAATTTCACTTTTTTTGGACCATACAACAAAAGATCCTAAATGTTGATTGTATAAGAAAATGGGGATTTCAATCTTTGGAAGTTTACTCTTTTTTATCTCATTCATTCCGAATGAAAAAACACACTCTTTTTCAGCATCAAGAAGTTGATGTGATATGTTAGTTAATTTATAAAATTGTTCTGCCATGGTTTCTATTGTACTCACATCAATAAGTTCCATTAGCCGCGAATTCATTCTTTGTTCACCTCAATATGTAAAATTAATACAAATCTAAAATTCATACTTCTCCATTATACGAAGAAAGCTAGTGTAGGTATATAGCTGTAGAATAATTATTCGAACAAATTTTATTTTTCAATTAAAACAAGAAAAGAATATATTTCGTTCATTCCTCATTTATTGTCTAGGTAACTTGAATTCCTCCTTACATTCACTGAATTTTCACTTGAGAGTCATACGCGTCACTAATAGCGGTATAAACATGCAATAAGTATAAAGTTCATAAAATATTCACAATTTTTATGAAAAATATACACATTTATTCCAATATATTCTATATAATAAAATGTAATAAGGCTTCTATGAATCTCATAGAATACCTTACCCCTAATAAAAAAGAAAAAAGAATCCATTTGGATTCTTTTTTCTTTTTTTAATTACATTACATATTTATATAAAGCATGTGCCACACCATGTTCTTCATTTGATAACGTTTCGTATTTACACATTGCTTTTATTTCTTCAACTGCATTTCCCATTGCAATTGATATATTCGCTTTTTCCATCATAGAAACATCGTTTAGTCCATCACCTATCGCTACAGTGTTTTCAACCGGAATATTAAGATGTTCTGCTAAAGTATATAATCCATTCCCTTTTTGAGCATCTCGATGATTAATCTCTAAATTGTGCCAATATGAAGATGTAATTGCTAAATCTGTATTATGAAGAAATGTTTCTTTTAGTTTTTTTAATTTCTCAATATCATAAGAAAATGGTAATAGTTTATGCACATGTATATCTGTTTCTACAATTGGTTTACAACTTTCCGCACTATGAAACGCTGTATGCTCAAGATATAATGCTGCGATTGTTTCTAACTCTTTCAAGTCGAAATTTTCTTTTGAATTCTTCACATACTCAATTTCATTACGTACACTCTCTACTCCATAATCCGGTACATACACACCTTTATCAGTATAAAGCTGATAATATAAACCATTCTCTTCAAGATATTCTACAATTTCAAGTGCCTGCATATTTTGAATTGGATATCTCTTCATCATTTTTTTATCTTTATATATAAGAGCCCCATTTTCCGCAATGATTGGACACTCTAAATTAACTTCTAACAATAATCGCTCAATGTCAACAATAGAACGTCCTGTACAAATTGCTACAACATGGCCAGCTTCTTGACATGTTCGAATTGCTTCTGCATTTTCTTTACTTATCATTTTATTCCCCGAAAGAAGAGTTCCATCTAAATCAATTGCGATTAATTTCATTATTTCTTCACCACTTTCTATAAATACACGAGTTCTAATTAATTATTAGGTATCGTTTCCATACAATCCTCGTGAGGTACTTCTTATTTATAATTTATGAAAAGCGTTTCAGGTCAAGAAATAATTAAAAATAAAATCCAAAGCTTTTCTTTTAAAAAAAGCTTTGGATTTTAAACTATGAATTATAACTAATGTATTTTGTCTCACACATGTACACGTTTTTTTCTTCAGTTGGGATATATACTTTAAACTTTTCTAATCGTTTTCCATAGACATGAATCGTAATAACGCTTTCATTTTCGCTAATTTCAAGAATATGACAATCTGCTGGTGGAATTACTTTATCAGTTTCTCCTTCTCCCAAATAAAGATTTCCTGTATGTGTTAAATAAACAAGTGAATTTCCAAGTTGTTTCGTTTGTATAAAGTTCTGCACCATTATCCTTCCTGAAAAAACGCCTTCTACTCCCCATGTGCCGTCATGATCATGTAAAGGTGTAGATTGTCCATCTTTCCATACGAGAGCTAGTACTTCAAAACGTTTGAGCGGATCTTCATACAATAAATGTCTTGCATATTGGGTCAAATTGGCCTTCTGTTTTTCTAACGGAAGCCATGTTTTCTTTTCTAAAAGTTCTTCTAGTAATTTTTCAATGCCACACACTATTTCTTCTTCAAATAAACCGTTTTCCATAAGATCTGTAACACCTTTAATAAACTTTTGAAATGATTTACTTCCATTACAAGTCAACATAAGAATCCTCCTCTACGTTTTATACAATTCCATATTAAGGTAATTGCCGAAAACTCACAATTGAGAAACAAAAAAACAAGATGCAAATGTATGCACCTTGTTAAGATTTTTATTTGGCTTTCAATCGAATAGGTAAGTATTTTAATGTTTGTTCATTTTCCAATATACATTTTTCTAAACAGAAAGATGGAGATAGCTCTATTTTTTCAAAAGCATTTATAAAGGTAGTTAATGCAATCTCAGCTTCTAAACGTGCAAGTGGTGCTCCTAAGCAAAAGTGAGGACCTTTCCCAAAGGTTAAATGCTTTTCATTTCCTGTTCGATGTACATTAAATTGAGAGGCTTGTGAAAATTTTTTCTCATCTAAATTCGCTGCACTAACCCACGCAACAATCATCTGATTCTTTTTCATGAAAGGACCAAATATATTTGTATCCTCTGTAATCCTCCGGGCCAATGTAACAGGAAAGCGATAGCGTAATACTTCCTCAATCGCTTTTGAAATTAAGTTAGGTTCTTTTCTTAACTCTTCATAAATTCCAGGTGAATCTACTAAAAAGCAATAAAAGCTATTAATAATTAAATTTGTAGTGGTTTCATTCCCAGCCGCTAGTAAACCTAATGAAAAGGTTACAATTTCTTCATCGGTTAATCTTTCGCCTTCATATTCAGCTCGAATTAAATCAGAAATGATATCATCGGTTAAATGATATCTCTTTTCCTGAACAATCGGTAGAAGGTATGCTTTGAATTCATGTAATGCTATCCCTTTCTCGGCATCCAGGTCATTAAACTTTTCTTTACTATACGGCATAAATAAAATATCAGACCATTCTTTAATTTTTTTACGATCTGTTGTTGGGACTCCTAATAAATCGGAAATAACGGTAACAGGTAAAGGTGCAGCAAACTGTTCAACGATATTAACTTCACTACATTTTTCGATATGTTGTACAAGTTCATCTGCGATAGCCTGTATTCGAGGTTTCCACTGTTCTAAACTTCTTGGAGTAAATGCCTTAGAAACAATGGAACGTACATTGCGATGTTCTGGTGGATCTGTAGAGTTTATATTTATTCTAGTTTCTAAAGGAGGGATTGAGAATTGTCTGCGCTCCCTTCTACTTGAAAATAAGCGATAATCTGATAATACACGATTTACATCATCATATAAAAAAACATTCCATACATCCTGCTCTTCATCATAATGAACTGGGTGATTATCCCTCATCAAACGATACCATTCATATGGATTCCATAATTCTTCTTTTGTTTTCAGCTTTGAAATTTCATGAACTAAAATAACATTTTCAGGTGAAGCCATAGTTCTTTCCTCCCTTTTCTTTTACAATAAAAGTGATAGGTCGGCAGTCCAAAGTTGTATAAACTATCATATGTTATTTTAACATATACCAAAGGGGATTTTTCATTAGAGAACTTGAGAAATATATAAGGGGGATTTTTATGTACGTTGACATTTTACTACTAGCAGAATTAACGACAGGACCAAAACATGGATATGAAATTAAAAAAAATGTTCAAAATCGTTTAGGTGAAAATTTCGAATTAAATCACAACATGCTTTATCCTGCCCTTCGGCGCTTTGAAAATATGGGTGCTATAACGAAAAAAATACATAAACAAGTCGGAAAACCAAACCGAAATATGTACGATATAACAGAAACAGGAGAAGAAATTTTTTCTGAAATGTTACGAGAGTTTCCCGAAAAACTTGCGACAAACAATACAGAATTTCTTGTTCGTATTGCGCTATTTGAAAAACTTGACTATGAGGATAGAAAAGAGATTTTGACTGTACGTCAAAACGTACTATATAATCAGCTTACTGCTATTCAGTCTCTAGATGTTACCTCATCTTTTATTACTGAAGTCATTGAATTTAGTAAATCACGAATTGAACATGAATTGAGTTGGATTACATCACTTATGAAAAAAATATGAAAAAATAACAAGAAAAGTTAAAAACAATGAATGAAAATGATATTTATTATCAATACTATAATTAATAAAAGGGCAACCACGATTTGGCTACCCTTCAAACATTTACACTTCTGGATCGAAAGTTTTGCAATCTGTTTCTTCCGTTGTAGATGCATGTTTACCTTTATGACTTACTACGTAAATTGCCTCTGCACTACATTTATTACCGTTCGCCCAAAATTTACAGTTATTTACTTCACATAAAACGTCTTGTGCCATAGTATCACACCTCCTTGTTCTATTATCATTAACAAAATTCGGAGGTATGATACTCTTTGTCATGCATTTTTTATTCCCTTTTTAGCTTTCTTAATGGTTCAATATCTCCTCGTACAATCACATCTATATTTTCAGTTATTTTTTCAATGTCAAAATGCCACCATTGAATTTGTAATAATTCTTCTATTATTTCATTTGAAAATCTCTCTTTTATTTTATTTGCTGGATTTCCACCAACAATTGTATATGGTGCGACGTCTCTAGTCACAACAGATTTAGCTGCAATGATTGCACCATCTCCTATTTTTATTCCGGGCATAATAGTTGTGTCCATACCAATCCAAACGTCATTTCCTATAACTGTATCGCCTTTGTAAGGTAAATCAGACAAACTAGGTGTATACTTCTCCCACCCATTTCCAAAGATATTAAATGGATATGCCGAAAATCCATCCATCCGATGATTCGCTCCGTTCATAATAAAGTTAACTCCAGATGCAATACAACAAAACTTTCCAATAGTAAGGCGATCCCCAAGAAATTCATAATGATGTAATACTCGATTTTCAAATGTTTCTCCATCTTTCGCATCATAATAAGAATAGTCACCAACAAGTATATTAGGTTTTGTTATTGTATTTTTTATAAATTGAACGTTTTGATTTCCTTCAATAGGGTATTTAATATTTGGATTAGGATTCATTTTGTACAGCACTTCCTTTACCACTTATTTCACTTTCTACCGCTATTACTGGCTTTAAATTGTATATAGGTAAAATAAACAATAATCCAATTATAAAAAGTAAAGCCGTCCCTTCATACATCATACTTAATGAAAACATCTCTTTTAATGAGCCAGCTATACTCATCGTTACTACCATTGAACCGGTAAATAGCGGACTTAAAATACCATTTACACGACCTATAAAATCGGTATCGCTATTTTGAATAATAAGCGTATTAATACCAATTTGGATACAAGGAAGAGCTAAGCCACTAAAAAGCTGAGCTGTAAGTGTCACCCATAAATTTGTAGAATATCCTATAATGCCAATACCAATTGCTTGACCAAGCATACCGATAATTAACATCTTTTGCGGAGCAACGTTTTTCGCAAATACCATTGCTAATGCTCCGCCAACAATCATTCCCGCACCATTTACTGTTAGTAGCCACTGTAAACTCTCTTTTGATAATCCTAGCTGCTCAGTCACAATAAATATACCTAATGGTTGAATTAATCCTATACCTAGTCCTGCAGCCATAAAGCAAAGCCCTAGCAAAGTTAATGCTTTTTTCTTTTTGACATACTTAATACCATCCTTCATCTCCTGCAGCAGAGTGATATCTTTCTTTTCTACGTCGTTTTCAAGATCTTTCGGAAGAAATAACAATACAACTGCCGCAAGTAAAAACGAGATACCTGTTATGATGATTGAAATATAAATTCCAAAACTATGAAAGATAAATGTCCCTAGAATTGGTCCTAATACCATAAATATTGCAAATATCGTTTGATATATAGACATCGCTAATTGAATTTGTTCCGTTGATAAATGTTGTTTAAACAACTTCATTCCAGATGGTTGTGAAAACTGTGAAAGGATTGCAGAGATGAGTGTCACAAAAAACACAATTTTCCACGTTCCAAACATAAGCGTAATTAAGACAGCGAATACTGAAATGGAACTTAACGTTTCACACCATATCATTGTCTTCTTTGGCTTCCACCTATCAGCAAAGGTACCGCCAATAAATGAAAAAATAAAAATTGGAGCGAATTCAGCAACTGAAATCATGGAAATAGCAAAAGCATCACCTTTTGTCATTTCCATTACATATAGTAATACCGCAAAGTTTCGAACCCATATTCCTATTTGTAAAAATAATGCTGATGCTAAAATCCCTTGTACAAACCGATTTTTTAATACTTGTGATACCCCATTGTTTTGTTTCGTTACTACATTTGTCGACATAAAAAAGCCTCCTATTTCATGTTCTGAACAGGAGGCAGCACAAATCATATAAAAAGACTATATATTCGCAGAGCGAAATACATCCCTTTTCTATAAATGTACAGACTAACCCTATTCAGAAGAATATTTCGTTTTTTAACGAAGATCTCTTACAAATAGAATTAGTTGATCATTGGGATGTCTTCACCCTTCCGTTTCGAATTTAAATAACACATACATACTCTATGTAAATCATTTTCGATGTATGCATGTCTCCTTTTAACTATTCTAGAAAGTTAAAGGTAATTCCTCTAAAGAACGCATTAAATAGTTACCTTGCCATTTAATTTCTTCACGATTCCCTTTTATTTGTAGTTCAGGCATTCGATTAAACAAAGTAGTAATAGCAATCTTTGCTTCTAACCTCGCAAGTGGAGCGCCTAAACAGAAATGGCTACCATGACCAAAGGCAATATGACGATTATTTTCCCGAGTAATATCGAATACTTCTGGGTTTTCAAATACAGTTTCATCACGGTTTGCAGAAGCTAAGGCAATGACAACCATATCTCCTTTTTCGATTGTTCGGTCGTGAATTTGAAAAGGTTCCGCTGCCCATCTTGCAGTTGTAACCTCAACTGGAGAATAATAACGCAATCCTTCCTCAATAGCCGAATCAATTAGTTTTGGATTATCTTTTAATAACTGTAATTGATTTGGATTTTCAAGAAGTGCTAATACCGTATTTGTAATTAAATTCACTGTCGTCTCATGTCCTGCGACAATTAATAGCATTATCATTGAATATAGTTCCCGAGCGCTAAGTTTACGCCCTTCACTCTCTGCAAGTATTAAAGCACTCACCAAGTCTTCTTTTGGCTCTTTTCTTTTAATATCAACTAAATATTGAAGATATGTAATAAACTCAGATAGTTGTTTTTCGGTCTCTTTTATTTCTTCAGGTGTTTCTGGTGATGCAATAACAGCATGAGACCAAATCCTAAATTTCGCTTGATCTTCTTTTGGAATACCGAGCATCTCACTTATTACAATAATTGGTAATGGAAATGAATAATCATCCACAAGATTTAATGTACCTTTTCGCTCTATATCACTTATCAAATCATCTGCTATTCTCTGAATTCTTCCGTCTAATTGTGCAATCATCTTCGGTGTAAAAGCTTTTTGAACTAAAGATCGTAAACGACTGTGGTTAGGTGGATCTGAATTTAGCATATGTGTTGTTAAGTGGTCACTATTATCAACGGAAAGATACATGTTCTTTATATCTTGAGAAAACACATTTGTCCAATCTTTTTTTAAACGATTATCTTTTAAAAGTGGCAGAGCATCTTCATATCTAGTAATGAGCCATTCTTTACCGATTTCAACTTGGTTTACAAATAATATAGGTTGTTTTTTTCGCGATTCTTTATAAATTTCATACGCATCTTCTTTAAACTGAGCTGAAGCTAAATTAATGCCATCCTCTATGCTTAACCCAACTTTGTTTTTCATTGACATTGTATTCCCTCACTCTCATTTGTTTTTGAAAACCAACCAACATATGCATTATACTCTAATAAAAACGTGAAAATTGTAAATTTTTAATCAAAATCTTACTTCGTATATTGAAAAATAAAAAAGTGAGAGAGTACAATCGTTTTACTCTCCCACTTCTCTTTATGCGAAGCACATAAAATTACTAATTTGTTGATAGCGATAACTTACTTTACGACGACGACCACCTTGCCAAGTGTAACCTGATACTCCGCTTCTTCTCACTTCAGTCGGAAAAAACCATAAATCCCTTCCAAAAGGTCCAGGACGATGTAAACGTAAATAGCCCCATCTTCCTAAACAGTTACACATCCATGATTTCATATTGCCTGGTTGTGCTGGAGAAGCAAATGTAGACGGTAACGATGGCGCTTGTGACGGTGGTGGTGACGTTGGAGCATCCTCCGCATCATCTGGTCTGTAATCTTCTTGTTCAATATCTCTCACTTCATTTGTAGGTTCATACCCGTAGTTTTGTGGATTATAATACATCGCTTGATCATATGGATAATTTTGTTGGTTATACATATTAACAAATCACCTTCTTTTCATTCATTACCTTTATCATTCATATGTGATATGCCCTCTCTGGGAAGCTTATGTATAGCCCAAATTCAACTTAAAAAACTCGTATTATTAAAAATACGAGTTTTTCAAAAATAGAATATTTTTATCATCTCCTTAACTTCACACTATAAAAACGCATTTCATCTAACGAACCTTCAAATTCAAATACTTCTTGTTTAATTAATTGTTTCAAGCGATATTCTAAGAAAGTATCTCCAACCAATTGTTCAACAAGACCAAGTGCTTCACCAATTACTCTAGGAGCTTTGAGGAACTCTCGATCAGCACCCACACTTTTCGCGCATTCAATTATAAATTGATCAAAATAATCTTCCTGTACAGAATGCACTTCATTTTCTTTCCACACTCTTAAACATTCTATGCTTTCCGATAATCTATTCCACTCATGTTCAAACTTCATGCGCTTCTCTTCAGTTAAATAAGGTAACTTTATAAAACTTTTTTGGAATAGAGCTAAACTTTCAGGTGGTAATTCTCCCGTGCCACGAATATCATACTCTTGTTTTAATATTTCTCTGCTTGCTTCAGACGTATTAATTATTCGAATGTTTTTCTTATCCTTTAATTGTGCTATTACAAAACTTAGACCTACATGTTCATGTGCATTATCAGCCCTCCAAATTGTAATAGGCGTTTCAACAGGAATAGTATGTAGTTCTTCTATAGTTGCTATAAATCTTAATAAATATTCTTCTTCAAAATAACTATCATATGCAGTTAAGTTATTTATTAACCACTTCTGTCTTGCTAGTTGCCCCTTATTCGTATGCAACTTATATATCGGTCCAATTGAAAAGAATTCCGAAAAAGCAACAACACTCTCTTTAAATAATTCTTCTTGACTTAACATATATTTCAAGCAACCAGCCGTTGAATCATCAAAAGCAATATGTACGTGCGTACTTTCTTTTACATTCCTTTTATAAGTAGGATTACTTGTTAATTGTTTCGGAATATCCATCAAATTTTTAATTGTATCTTCACTATAGTTTTCTTCTAATAAGTTTAACTGTATGAGAATACTTTGAAGTAAACCTTTAGCCTCATCTTCGTACATATCCTCTACAGCATTTTTAATTTTATCTATCACACAAATCCCTCTATTCATTTCAAAAATAACGTAGATTATAGTGTATCATTTTAGTATAGTTCTTTAAAGTCAAATCCAGATTACTACAGCAATCTGGATTTTTAACAAAAGCTCTTCTTATATTTTTGAATTGCTAAATATTTTTACTTTGAAAATCCTTGTATCTAAATGTATAATTATATAAAAACAAAAATATAGGAGCTATATTTATGGATAAAGTACTTACAAATTATAAACATTACTTAAAAAATTGGAGATTTATATTTATTTGCATACTACCTGCTATCGCCTTATTCGTTACTTTCTATGTCATCTTCGAACTACTGTTTCATCAAGATTTCTACCTATCTAACTTAATTTCTGCTATCATATTATTTTTAATATTTATTAACGTTAAAGATAAATTTAAAATTAAAGGCTAAAAAACACTATTTCAAAATAGTCCTTTATTATTGCATCCTACTATAAAATAAGGCTCGTAGTAGATTTTCATAAAAAATAAGAGCACCCTGCAATTGGATGCTCTTATGTGATTAGAGGTTTTTTCTGAGTATTAAATAGGACACGAAGATCTTGTCCTACTACATAATATATGCTTGTACTTATTATTTCGTGCATATATTATGCAACATGTTCAGGTACTTAATATACGCATAGTCATTGCTATAAAATTTACTCAAATATTTACTGTACGATTATCATATTTATAAATTAAAAAACATCCCCAATGGATGTTTTTTATCTAACATTTTAAGCTTCCATAAACTTAGCCGGTACACAAATTTTTTCAACTACAGAAGATATATTAGTAGGATTAATCATTACATTTTCAATACATACTAATTTATTTTCTAATATCCCATTCTCTGTAGTAATAAGTTCTTCAAACCGATCTAAAGTCATTGAGAATTTGTGTTCACTTCCACCATTCATACTAACTTTTACATACTTCATAGTGTCACCGCCTTTCATAATAATTTACATTTCGACAAGAATGCGCTTACATCCTTTTTATTTACTCTTAGATTTCTCACGTTTACATGTATTTTGAGAAAAGAAACTACTATTATTTACTCACAAAATTATTGTTAATAAGAAAGATAAAGATAATAATGCACAAAGTGGAATATATAAACCGGTATCCATTCTAGCAAAGTGTGTATCTTTTTGTCGTTTAAAGATACCAAAATAATTGAACTCACCAATTACTCTAATAGAAAAGACGATCATACAAATCCAGGAACCGACTTGAATAATAACATTAGGAACTGCAAAATGAACAATTTTTGCTTGTTGCAACAAAATTATTGCTGCCATACTTAATAATAATGCAATGAACAATGTCATTCCGGCACGAGGTGTAAACGCCTTTTCCCCTGCTTTAGTTGGAATAACACTATTTGTCCCCCAATTACCTCCGAAAGCCCAATATACATGTAAAAAACTAACTAAGAATAATATACAAACAGATATATATGTAATAATAAGCATTTTATCCTCCCCTTATTTTATTTAACTTCTCATCTATAAAATATGCTATTCCCCTTTCATTAGCAACCTTCATTTAATTACATAAAAAACCCCGTAATGATTTATCAATATTAAGATAAGTCATTACGGGGTTATTAAACTTCATTATGCATTATACCTATTTCTTCGGCGTTCCATCCTTGTTTGACCTTGAACTGCATTTTCTTTGTATGGATCTATTTGCTCTGTCATTTCATATGTTGCAACTGGTTCTTCGTACTTATACTCATGGTTCTTTTCTGGCATTTTACTTTTAGATTCTTTCCCACCAAACTTAAATAGTTTCATCTTTAATTTCGGCAATCTTGGAAGTCGAATCTTAATTGATAATCTTTTGCGTTTCTTTTTTGGTCCAAGTAGATTTATATTTTCTTGATTATCTTTCTCTTTGCGGTGAATGAACATCGCAAGTAATCCTCCTAATACAAGTCCTCCAATTAATAGTAATATATATACATAATGGCTTGTCATTAAACTCGTTATGCGTTCAAGTATGACTAACGACTGTACTTCTTTTATATCCCATAGTAAAGCGGCCCATAATGAGAATAAGCCCAAAGTAAGTCCATATGTACGAAAACGGAATAAACATGGAATTAACGCGACACATGCAGCAATTTTCGCGTTTGCTATGATTGAACTTGTCGAAATATCCTGATGCCAAATAACTAACAATAATGTTATAAATGGTGCATACGCTATCCAGCTACATATACGTGAATACATCTTTTTAGCAAAATAACTACCGAAACTAATAAAAAATAAAAGTCCTCCAATATATAAAGATTGTTCTAGAGGGATTTGCTTTGTAATTCCTGCAATTGGAAAGAGGCCGCTCAGTAGCATTAAGAGCACATCTAATTTCTTCACAATTCCCCATTCCTTTCAAATTTTTTTCAATTAATAAAAATCGCTTTTCCATATGATGTAGATTTTTGTATTTCTAAAAAACATCTTAATCCTGTATGCACATAAAGTAAATATGTAAACGAAAAGATACTTGACAAAGGATATCCTTATTTACATGAAAAAATGACAAATCCTGATCGATATAACGAGCAGGATTTGTTTACTAGTATTTAAAGTAGAATAATTGAATCTTTCTTTTCTATTTTTACTATATCTACATCCAATTCATCATCAAATTCTTTAAACTCTCGTGCATCTATGTCAGTAATATAACTCTTTATTACCTTTTCCATATGCACGGAATATGTCATGTGTGCATTCTTTTTCGAAAGCATACTAGAATTACAGCACATGTAATGTATCATTTTAGCGATATAATCCCTTTCTACAGGTTTTACCCCTAATGGTAGAATTTCAAGTATATATCGTTGGAAAATTTCACTACAATTAAGTGAATATTCACCAGTGCTATAATACATCCCTTTTTGATCTGCATATAAGCCAATGCTATCTAGAGCATCATCACGTTCTATTACACCGTAGCTTGGTACATCAAAACCTGTATTTATTCTAATAATATTTAAGTTTGGAATCTTTAATACCTCTGGAACAATATTAGGTAAAATATCTATATTAATTTCTTTATTTTGTAACTCTTTTATCCAATACTTTCTCAAATTTGCATCTATAATGAAGTAAACTTGTTCATTTTGTTCTTTTGCAGATTGTACAATTTCCATTAATGTTTCAAAAATAAATTGTTTAAAAAGAGCACCCATATCATTTCTTTTTGATGGTTGTGGTAAAAATGCCTTATGTTTATTTATATTTAATAATAAGTAATCAATCGTTTGCCACTCTGTATTCCCATATAATTTATATAAAATTTCTTTTCCTTTTATTTTTGAAAAAATAGGCAAGAAATCAAATTTCGAGATTCGTTCAATTGATAAATTAACATATGTACAAGGTAAATTTATCTTATTCCAACTACGCTTCAAAAATCCTTTTTGTTCTAATAGACTAAAAACACTATTTATAATTGTTTTACGAGATACACTTTGGCCTATAAATAAATTAATAAATGTTGAAATACGGTTTGTTCGTGCAAATCCTTCTCTAATGATTTGTTTTGGATCAATTTTTTCGCGGCCATCACAATTTTCCATTGCGATTAATGCTAATGTCGCATCACTGCGCTCACCCGCAGTAGCATAGACGGCTTTCGTAACATCATCTACAAGATTTGTTTTATATTTTTGACAATATTGCATTTTATATGGATTTTGTAACACCTTTTCAATATTGTATCTCACAATCTTTAATAACACTGGAAAATCTGTATTCAATACGTAAGATGTTTCACCAATTTTAGCCAAAACAATTTCGCTATCAAGTAATGCTTGTTCTATTTCCAGTGATATATTTTCAGACCACACTTCTAATGTTAGTGTCTCTAATCCTTTTGGTGCAAATAAAGGAAATAATTCATTTTCATTATTTGTTGCTACCTTTTTACATTCGGGAAGTATTGTGAAATAAGAGAATTTGCGCTGAAATTCTTTAAATAAATACTCTCTTTCCTTTACTTTTATACCCGCTTCTATTTTAGTACCTTGAACTTTATATATTCTCTCATTGTATGGAAATAACACCCTTATATTTGTCCCTACAATATAATCTTTCGGACATCGGAGAATATGGTCTAAATCCACTTCTCCACCTATATGAAAATCATCTTTTAAATTTCTAAATATCTTAATCCATTTCATGCCGGTTGTAGCTTGTTGGATTTTTAGTTTTATAAACCGAAATTTTTTATTATTTGATGCAAACTCTGGGGTAGAAATCAATATCATGCCTCGTTTTCGTCTCAAAAGTAAAGGAATATCTGGATGATTATATTCTTGATAGAACCTCCTAATTCCTATTGAAATATTTAATAATGGAGCGTTCTCACCACCACGGGTTATGCATTCAAATCGATATACGTATGCGAAAAAATCTTGTGTTTTTTCATCTTTTATCGGCTCTGACATCGCCTCACAAATATTTTGTGATCTAAGAGGAGAAAAATACATTTCTTCTTCATGTGTATTTTCTAAATATATAGGCCGCTCACAAAAAATATGTGAGATTAAAGCGGGCACCCACTTAGAATACGTTTTATTATCATGTAGTACTGACAAATTAGAAATCAAATCGGATTGCCATTCATATTTTGGTGGCTCTATTAATTGATTTGGTTTCCAATCATGAATAATTTCATACCAACTTTGAAAAATATAATCGAGTTGCTCTTGTCTAATAGGTTCTTTTGATACAATCCATGGTGTATTTTGATTTAATACGTACGGATTATGCTGAATAAACAATATATCTGAAAACATATCATACAATCTTTCATTCAAACGCTTCAACTTACTCGTTAATAAAAACGTCTTATAATGTATCTCTACGATGTCCAGCCATTCAATAGGAAAGTATATAAATGATACCCTTTCATTTAAAAGGGGCTCTACTATATTTTCAAATGTTAATAACCTTAATTTTTTCATACAATAATCCCTTCCTTTCTTCAGTGGTCTTGATTATCAAAAAACTAGCACAATACTTACTTAATCTAATCCATTTAAACCAAGTATTTAAAAGAAAAGCAAAAACTGTTTATCTAAATAAAACATTATTAAAATGACTCTTTTAAAAATTAAAAGTAATTATCATATACAGCACCCCTTTATACTGTTAATTTAATACATTATAATTATATAATGTAAGTAATGTATTGCACTTATCATTTACAATAACTTTACAAAAAAACCAAAAAAGAACACCTTAAGTCGGTGCTCTTTTTACGAATATCAACCTTTATGTAATTGAACATATAGATAACAGTAATCCTCCAAATGAAATGGCCCCTAGTAAACCTACTACAACTCCTGTTAAACAAATACAATCAGCGAGACAAATAGAAGACTGCGATAATGGAACGAATGACCTACTTGTACTCGACCCATACTGTTTTATTTTCTCATAATTCATATCTAACATGAAATGTAGACATGTTACACCCTCTTCAATAGTATGTAAAGATTCTTTTTCTAATCGGTCCAATAATCTACTATCAAAAACAGCCGATAGAGGATACTGCTTATCTAATTTCATGTTTTGATACATTAATTGTAAACGAGATAATATATTCTTTTTCTTTTTTTCAGATGTTACTGTACATTTCATTTTATTAAATTCATTTAATAACAGTGTCAATTCATCTCTTTTTCCGTATAAATCTTTAGCTATTTTTCTCTTTAGTTTGTACGAATGGATAATAGATTTAAGTTCAACCATATTAATACACTTCCTAATTACATATTATTTACCCAATATTTTATAGATAAACAGCACTTTTTAATCCTATTAAAAATACACTCAAGCGTCTTAATTTACTATCGATTAATATTACATTAACCTTACACCGTTGTAATAAATTCACTATCTAGAAGAAACCAATCGCTAAACTAGACACATATTTGATAGTAATACCATAAAAAAAGCAATGATTAGATTTTAAACCTAGTCATTGCTTTATCCATGCATCCTGATTTACACCTATATATCTTATCGTTACTCTTTCACTTGAATAATTGAATATATCCATTAGCAATAGCTATATTCTTTGTCGGCATGTACATATATAAAACTAATGTTTTTTTATTGATAACTTGAAACTTTAATCAGCCCTCACCAATCGGGCTTTTACGGGCAGCCCGCTCCCCACCTAACTTCTTTGTTCTCGCTGGATTTTGAGGGAGAATCTTACGGCCCGATAAATAGCGGGATAACTGTAATCAATATTCATATGTTACAATTGTACCCGTAGTATCAGTAGTACCACTAAAACCATCAAAACAATTAGAGCAACCACCACAGCCGCCACAACCTCCGCAACCTCCACAACCAAAACAACCGAAGCAACCAATACAACGGAATCCACCACAACGGAATCCGCCACACCGTCCTCCACCACAACCTCCACAACGACCACAACCGCCACAGCGACGAGCGGCATCTTCAATATAGTAATATGGATATTGGTTTTGCTGGTCCCAATACACAATATTTCCAGACCGGTAATCATTAAGACTTAACGCTTGTAGTTCTTGTTGAAACTGATTCATTTTCATGACCTCCGTTTATAAAATACAACCTCATCGATGCTTGCCCATATTTCTGTTCGTTACATCTAAGTAGAAATAGCGCTATAAACTAAGTTCAATACGTACACCAACAAAGTATGACTTATCACTAGATGATGCACCTTGTTCATATACCTATTTTTGCTATGGGCTCATTTTTATAAAGTGAAACTTTAATCAGTGGGGGGGAGTTCATCCCCCGCTGATTATTAGCCCTCACCAATCAGGCTTTTACGAACAGCCCGTTAATGCGGGATAAATAAAAATTAAAAAATATGAATTCTAGCGTCATATCTTCATACCTACTAAATTCAATTAATTTCTCAATAATTATGTTGCCATATCCTATATATTTTCGTCTGCCGCTTAGATTTTTCTGTACTGTAAATGCCTTTCGCTATAACACCTCCAAGTAACCGGTTTCTATGACGGATAAGAAATTCCTACAAAGAAAAAAGCCCTTATTAGGGCTTTTCATTCTATTTCTCCAGCAAAACTCTCTATGAAATTCCTAATAGAAAAAAGACACACTTAGATTGATGCGTCTTTTTGTGATGCCTCTTTTGTGAAATCATATAAAGCAATTGCGCCTAAAAGAACAAGTATACCTTGAGGAACATCTAGCAAAATAGTTTTCCAAATTTCTGGAATTACCCATTTAATATCTGCTGCTGTTTCAAGATATGTTTGGAAATAGCTGATTGTAAAATTAATTATCCCTAAAAATACAAACAACGATAAACCAAATCGAATTAATTTCTTATTTGTAAACATATAACACCTCTCAAAATTCATTGGATATTCCTGCTTTTGCTTCTTTATATTTCCATATCTTTATATCTAATTTTAACACATAAAGAACTCAAAAAAATACGATATGCATATTTGCATATCGTATTAACAACACTCCATGATAATTTAGAAATTCCTGCAAAGAAAAAACAACTCGGTTACAGCTAACAGCTCGGGTTTCTTTTCTTATTTAACTTCATACCACCAACATTTACGTTCTTTGATTGTAAAATAAATGTGACAGAAGTTTATCCAGTTAATACGTAGACAAGTAAATGAGCTAAATTATCGATATTCTATTTCGCCATATCCGTAGCACTAATGACTTTACGCAAATTTGACAAGAAAAAATATATAGATAGGTATGATCCATACCTATCTATAACATTACTTCTATTCTTTATCCAATTACGTCTTTTACGTCTGTATCCACTGGCCACTTTTCTAATGTATAAGCCATTTCCCAAAATGAATATTCATATTGACTGCTAATAATAAAATGCTGTTTCATACGTTTGCGGTCTGCCTCTGTTACTTTTTCAGCGATAGTATCTAAACGTGTAATTTGTTCTTCAACTAGCGTACGGAACCAATCAGATCCATAAGCAGAAATCCATTCGTTATAAATTGGCTCTTCCGGCTGGCACTCTTTTAAGTGTTCGCCAATTTCATAATACAACCAATAGCAAGGTAAAATTGCTGCAATGATATCTCCTAAATGCCCTTCATACGCAGCACGATACATATGTGAAGTATACGCATATGCAGTTGGCGCAGGAATAAAATTATCTTTTTCTTCTTTTGTTATCCCTAGCTTTTTAGCAAAATTCTCATGTAAAGATAACTCGGCCTCATATGTATTTTGAGCATGATGTGCCATACGAGCTGTCGTCTCTAATTCAAGAGCTTTTGCAGCTCCTAAAGTTTGTACTCTAGCAAAATGACTCAAATAATATGAATCTTGAAGCACATAATAGCGAAAACTAGCTAAATCTAATGTTCCTTCACCAAGTTTTTTTACAAAAGGATGGTTAAAACTCGCTTCCCAAATTGAATCTACTTCTTTACGTAATGATTGTGAAAAAGTCATTTAAATCCCTCCAATAATGTATAAAATATAAGTATTTATCCACAATTATTAAAGCTGTAAAATAAAAAAACTTTCTTTACAGGCGTAAAGAAAGTGAAATTGACAGTATTTATTTACTCATTAAATAGCAACGTCTTTCCCACTTCCCTACGCTGGCATTAACCAGATCAGGTACTAAGAGTCTCAAAATCACATTTGATCTCAGCCTATAAAAGGCCCCCCTAGTGGATAAATATTTTGTTTTTATAATGTATTCATCATAGCATACTTCGTGAAACTGTCAAAAGAATTAGTTATATAATCTCCTTAAAACCCTTCTTCATTTCTAACTTTTAATGATGTTTCAATAATCATATCTAATAGTTTGCTATAACTAATTCCCGCTGCTTCTGCACTTTTGGGCAATAGGCTTGATTGTGTCATCCCTGGTAATGTATTAATTTCCATTACATATGGAATTCCGTCCTTCACCATCATATCAACTCTTGCATAAACACTACATTTTAATGCTTTATAACAAGTCAGTGAAGCTTTATTTACACGTTCATTAATTTCTGCTGGAAGTTCGATAACTTCCTCAACTGTACTAGTATCATCATATTTTGCATTGTAATCAAAGAACTCGGTTGCATGTCGAATTGAAACTATAGGTAACTGTTTTCCATCCAGAATAGAACATGTGATTTCATCACCTTTTATATACTTCTCAATTACTACTTCAGAATCCCATTCGAATACAGTTTCTAGCATTGAGATCAATTCATTTTTATTGTAAACGATTTTCACCCCGACACTCGATCCGCCAGAGTTTGGTTTTACCACTAATGGAAATCCTAACTTATCTAACTCATCAAGATTTAGATCCTCCATTTTTGTAAGTTCAATCCAATCTGGTGTTTCTACACCTTCATAACGTAAAATCTTTTTCGAAATATTTTTATCCATACATATACTGCTAGATAACATATTACTTCCGCTATAAGGAATCCCTAAACTCTCCAGTGTTCCTTGAACTGTCCCATCTTCTCCGTATTTTCCGTGTAATGCGAGCAATGCAAAGTCAATGTCTTTCGCTTTTTCAATTAAATCCATTTTTTCGTTTAATGTAATTGGAACTATTTCATACTTATTTTTATCTAAATGAGCAATCATTTCATTCCCCGTCATAATTGAAACTTGTTTTTCAGACGATACCCCGCCCATAATAACACCGATTTTCATTTTCTCAACTCCAAATTTCATTTTTTAATGTATCACCAATTATTTTAATTCCCCGAACTATTTCTTCTTCTTTCAAGCGCGAAAACCCTAATCGGAAAGTGTTTGCTCCTTCTCCATCAGAGTAAAAAACATCTCCAGGTGAAAACGTAACGCCTTTCTCATAACACTTTTGTAAAAGTGTGCGGGCATTCATATGCTCTTCTAGCTCTATAAATAAATGAAGTCCACCATCTCCAGTCATTCTTTTAAAAGGAATGTACTGGTTACATGCCCCGACAGCTAACTCATATTTTTTCTTATAAACAGATCTTGCCTTTTTTAAATATTTTTCAAAATATCCCTCATGTAAATATTGAAACAGAACAGCTTGATCTAGCGTAGATGTGTGAATCGTTCTTGCTCTTTTTACGCTTTCTAAATAATGAATCAGCTCTTTATCTGCAATAATCCAGCCTACACGTAAACCAGGGAAAAGCACCTTTGAAAAGCTACTAATATAAATCACATTATTGCCAGCTCCCGCAAAAGTTAATAATGGAGCTAAATGTGAACCTGAATAACGTAATTCTTCATTAAATCCGTCCTCTATAATAGGAACCTTGTATTTTGAGAATAACCTCATCAATTCCGTTCTTTTCTCTGAACTCGTAACAATACCGGTTGGATTATGATAAGAAGGAATTAAATAAGCAAAATCAAAATCTTTTTCACGCAAACTTTTTTCAACTTCATTCGTATCAATACCATCCTCATGCATATCAATCCCATGAACTTCAAGTCCATGTAAACGGAAAAGCTTAAGTGCAGCATGGTGAGTTGGATTCTCACAAATGACACGACCGGATTTTTTTGATAAAGAAGAGAGTACAATATCCAATCCTTCTGTAAATCCATTTGTAATTAGAATATCTTTATTCGAAATGTCTACACCTTTCATTTCCATGTAATGAAGTAAATAATTCATTAACGGTCTATATCCCTTTGCATATCCGTAGTTCAATACGATGTCCCCTTCAATGGACATACGAGTAAGAAAAGCTCTTTTGAAATTTTCAACATCAAATAGCTTCTCATCCGGGGCTATACTATTAAAAACAATCATTCCCTTTTCCCAACGAACACCATGTTTCATTAAATCTAATTCGTCCGCTAATGCGGTCACTGTATTAAGTTTATTTTTCCAATCTATTTCAACAGACGAAGTGTTAGATATATCCACCTTCGCAACAAAGTTCCCTTTTCCTTTAACTGCATAAATGAGTCCTTCTTGCTCTAAATCTGCATAAGCAGCGAGTACAGTGTTTCTACTCACACTTAGTAATTCACTTAGTTCCCTTGTTGATGGGATTTTTTGATCCCCGAGCAAATGCCCTTTCATAATCATCTTTTTCAAATAGTCTTTTAATTGAATATAAACGGGACGATCTTTAACAACTTTAAAATCCTTAAACAATTCCTTACCCCCTGCAATCATTTTTGCATATTTATTTCATTCTCAAAAGGTCCACGACATATGTATTTTTTATAAAGGGCGGTACGGTCTTACAAATCTTTTCGATATAAGTTAATTACATCTTTTAAAGCTGCAGCTGCAGCGCCTCGTGGATTAGAAGCCCCACCAATTGTAGTAACTTGTCCCATCGTATCTGTAAAGAATGTAATTCCTTTTTCGGTCCCATTTACATTTGCTAACGGATGATCTTTTTCTATTTCGCACGGTTCAACATTTAAATTCACATTGCCACCCTCATCCTTATATATTGATGCTATTAATTTAATAATTTTATGTTGTTTCTTAGCATTTTGTATTTGCTGTTTTGTAACGTGCTCAATTCCTTTTATATGTATATCAGTAAGTGTTTTCTTTGTTTCCATTAAGCTGTTAGTCAAAAGTAACAATTTACACGCACTATCTGAACCACTTATATCTAATATAGGGTTTGTCTCAGCAATCCCTTTATTTTGTGCTTCTTTCAGCGCTTCTTCAAATGTCATATCTTCCTCATACATTTTCGTAAGAATATAATTAGTTGTTCCATTTAATATTCCTTCTATTTTATCAATACAGCAACCGGCTAAACTAAATTGTCCAATATCTAGTGTCGGTAGTGCAGCGGCTGTTGCACCGCTATATCGAATTCGTACATTTGCGCCTCTTGCTGCTTCATTTATTTCTCTCCAGTTTGTAACGAGCGCACCTTTAGAAATTGCTACTATATCCATCTGTTTCTCAATCGCTTGTTTCATATATTGTTTCCCTGGATTTCCATCTTTAAGATTTGTAACCGTTGATTCTACCAATACAGTACCACTTATGCTAGTTGTTGCACGTTCCTTCGGATGATACTCTAAATATTTTTCAATTGCAGCGGTACCGCCACCATACATCAATAAATGATGAAGAGATAAGCCTTCTTCATTATGTATTGCAATATTTCTCCCTAATACGCCACTTACAACTAATTGAATCCCATATGTTTCATATATATATGAATATTTTTCATTTAATAAATTTATAAACTCTCTGCCTACTGTTCCGTATCCTGATAATACAACTTGAATTTTCATAATATCCCCCCATATTTTTCTACCAAATCCCTCTTTCAATATAATATAAAGCGCTCTCGAATTCCATCGAGAGCGCTTTATTATTACCTATTTCGGTAAACGTGATAGCTTTTCAGCAATTGTTCTATAAAACTCTTGAATGCTAGAAAAACCTAACGAGTCTGAAACACTTAACCCTACCATGTCGAGATGGTCCCAATTCGCTTTCGTTTCGATATGATTCCATTTTCCAACCTGTAATGACTCATTATTATTTACAGCAACATTAGAAGATGGTGCAATCATGGAATTTGTATTTACTACACCATCATTTTGCCACCAAGAAGTATCAACTAGCGGACGGTTTTCTTCATATCTCGCATAAGAACCTAAGAAAAATGCATTTCCCATTAACACTTTATTCATCGTTATATGAGGCAAATGTAAACCTGTTATAGGTGCTGCTTGTGATGCATGTCCACTATAGGATAAATAATACACATCTGGTTGCGTCTTTACCCAATTATTTAACTCCTTTGCACCATCTGTACTTAAATCCCACTGACTTATATCTTTTGTATTTTTCCAAAGTGAACTATTTAGAATACGATTACTATATTGGAAAAAGGACTCTCCAGCATTCTTCTTTATACCCCATTGATCCAATTTAAAATCATATAATGATAAATTATTGTTTCCTCCAAAGCTTGCAGCTGTAATGAGTAAATCTTTAACGAACGGCAATAGAAGACTCCCATCCGCAAGTGTTGTACCGTTGTGAGGGGTTGCTAATGTTGTAACACTATGAACATATGATTTTCCGCCTTCAAATAGTGGTGATATTTTGGTGTTTGGGTGATTTTTCACATAATTCTTTTCTTCAAAACTACCTTCTTTTAATAGCTGTACTAATGTTCTAATCGTTTGTCCACCCATGCTATGTCCAACTAAATGAACTTTATTTGTTTCAGTCCAATTCGGTGCAAAACCACTATAAGTTCTGCCAAAACGATTATGTCCATGTTTCTCAGCATGTACGGCACCATAGTCTACTGTCCCACCGTTAATTTGTGCATACAATTCACATGCACGATCCCAGTTACTAGAAACAGGTCCAACAGCAGCGGTATGTACCGTATAACCATTTCGTTTCAAATCTTCCTGTATATCATGAACACCACCCCAATATTTTACGCCCAGCATTTCTTCCCTACCCCATCCAGCAAATCCATTCACCAATATGATAGGATAATTATTTTGTTGCCTTTCTTCAGCGTATGATATTTTCGCTGCGAATGAACATACGGTCACTAATGCGAAAAAACATATTTTTAAAAATAACTTCCCCATACTTTCTCCCCCCTAATAAAACGTTTACATTTTTCTTTTTGAAAAATTAACAGAATAATTTAACAACTTAAACATAATGTAAAGTATTTTATATACGTTGTATATATAGAAAACATATACAAATGTTGATAAATATTAATTCAACTGAACATTTACTTTTTACAATATAACTTGTAAATCTGTTTATTTGAATTTATAATTAGATATAGTTTCCTCATGTTAAAAAAATTTAAAAACCATAAGAAAACTAATCTCATTGCTTCAAAAAGGAGGAAAAAGCATGCAAATCGGATCAAATATTCATACATTATCTCAACCTACTAAAATAACTCCATCTACTCTTGAGCATAATACTATCTCTTCTACTAAACTTGAAAGTACGAAAGTAAATGATCCTATCAAGTTTGATATTCGTTCATCTGAAAAAGAAATGAAACAGCCTGAGCATAAATTTAATGAATTAGATTTATGGAAGATGTTAAAGGATAAAGGCGTTCCTTTATGGATCATCCTTGAAATGCTACAAAAGGCTCGTAAAGAAAAAGAAGCCCAAAATAATTCAGTTCAAAATTCAAATGGGATTGAGGAAACGAGTGATACTCGATTAAATGAAGTAATGTAATCTTGTTATATGAATGTTTTATAAGACAAGCACCACTCCTCACAAATAGTGGGATAAACTAAAAAGAGTTCAAAGTTGATAGAACCATTATCAACTTTGAACTCTTTTTTAAGATTTGCCTCCAATCGTTACAAACTGAACTGATCCTTCCCCTTTAAAACCTTCAATTAACTTTCTTACTTTTACTTTTTCATTAATCAACGTATTATCTGTCGATATTTTAGGGTTTTCATCACCTAATGACTTTTTCAAGTGTAGAAGTTGCATATTCGTTTCAGTTGCCCTTATTTCTTTATACACACTATTTCTCGCCACAATAATATACCATAGTGCTCCATAGTCACGTTTATTGCCAAGCCAAGCATCATTACCATATGTAACAGGTATCTTGCTTCCTTTTATTTCAATACTTTTTATATTCTTTTCTTCTTCATTTATAAATAATAGGGAACTTTCTTTTGGAAAATCCGGCAACGTATCTAACGTTTTAGAAAGGGATGATTGATCACGTTTACGAAAAATCTTTGCATTCATCATCTCTTGTGCAGTAGATTCATTTATTATCAGAACCCTTTTTTGGTCGAATCTACCTGTTTTCACTGCAAAAGCTTCCTGTTCTTTCGTGTTTTCCTTATAACGATTCATAATTGCTCCAGTATGATTCTCATCTCCAATGATTAATACACCGTTAGCTGGAAATCTGTTTTCATTTTTAGAGCATGCACCTACACTTAATAACAATAATATACTTAATATGAAAATAGATAATTGTTTTTTCATCACAGTTCCTTTCATAACTCAAATTGGTTTATACATGCTTTTCTGCAAGCATACTTGCTCATATTCTCTACTGTTCCATCGTTTTATAAAGCTTTTGTAAATAACGCCAACGAGTTATAAAGAAATATAAAACTTGTATACACATAAATGAAATTAAAATGACGATAGAGCTATTTAGAATAGAAAAATCGACTAATTGTTGTAATGCCATATAAGCGACTACAGTATGTATTACTGCAACGACAATCGGTAAGAAAAACATTAATAATAACTGTCTCGTTACGACTTTCTTTAACTCCCGTTTACTTAACCCCATTTTCGAAATCATTTTATACTGCTGTTGATCGCGGTCCAAATCAGTATATAATCGAAAATAAATAAAACTAGCAGCAAATGTGAAGAAAACAATTCCGACTAAAACACTTGCCATAAGTAATAATCCATTCGTTTGTTTTGCACTTAACAACTCTATAGTTAGAGCTCTAAATTCAAAATGTATATCTCTAGGATCTTGATTAAATATATTATTTAATTGGTTTGAAACCTCTTTCGTTTTTATCCAATCATCTACAACAAATCCGTAAGTACGATATTGAATAATATCTTCATTATCTGGACCACTATTCAGTGGAATTCCATCATATACATGATCTTGAATAGCAATATATATTCCTTCCGTATCATGAGGTAAAACTAAATTATCGACAGTTTTTTTTACATGAAATGTCTTTGTCCAATCGCCTTGAATGACTTCAATATTCTTCTTATAATCACCATTTTTAAATTCTTGTTTTTGTGATACCATTCCAGGAATTAATAACATTTCATCTTCTTTTTCAATCGTTTCTTGTTGATACCCTAGCGCTCTCGCAAGTTCGTTATATTCACTTAATTTCATTACATATACATTACTTTCTGTATATATATATGAAGATGAAGCCATTCGATACGGAATATTAGCATCAGCCAGATGGTTTTTTATAATAGAGAGATGTTTATCCGCTATTTTGTTGTTTTCAGGAGCCATGTATAGTAATGTATACGGATTCGTCATCCTTACTAAATCTTTATTTCCAAGAGCAGCTGTCGTGCCAATTGCTGTAAAAGCAACTGCCGATATAATAGATACTATAAAAAACATTGTTGCATTATCTTTCATACGATAAATTAATTCTGAAAATGTTAGTATATTTGTTCTCTTTAAAAAGAAAGTTTCTCTCCTTTTAGCAAGATGCAATATATAAACGCTACACTGTGTATATAAAAAGTACGTTCCAATAATCACCAGGAATACTCCTATTCCTAGCACAATAAAACTATGATTTGGGATAAAGCGAAATACTAAAATATAGCCATACCCTATACTAAATAAAGAAAAAATTGATAATAAAATTGACGATTTTGGTTCAGGTTTTGGCTTTTCTCCTGCTTGAATCAGTTCCACAAGCTCTGCAACTTTTATCATTTTAAATGTTACTAGCGAAACAATTAAAAATAAGAACAGAAATGTAATGATTGTTAATAATACAGCCTGTACTGGTATATAAAAAGGCAAGCCGTTACTAATCATTAATACACTTGCGCTTATTAATAAAACTAGTTTAGAAAATATGAGTCCAATAAGAATACCTATACATATTGAACCAAAACCAATTAACATATTTTCAATTAACAATAACTTTTTAAGCTGTCTCATTGACATACCTTGCATCATTAAAATGCCAAATTCTTTCTTACGCATTTTTAAAAATGAACTAACTGAATATAAAATGAAGAAAAATGAAAATACAAATATCAACCCTTGTGAAACTTTAAATCCTAATGTACCAAATGCACTGATTGTTGTACTTGTCGATTTCAACTCCCCTTGTAGATCAGGATGAAATAATAAAAGTGCATACGTAAAGAAAATCATAATTGAAAATGCACTACTTAAAAAATGACCTGCATATGTACGCTTATTACGAAAAATATTATTAAATGCGAACTGACGAAAAGTCATGCCTTTTCCCTCCTAACAAAGAAAGAACATCCATAATCTTTTGATAAAAGGCTTGTCTGCTTTCACCACAATAAATTTCGTTATATAGTTGACCATCTTTAATAAAGATTACTCGGCTGCAAAAACTCGCTGCATACGGATCATGAGTAACTAACATCATCGTAGCTTTTTCTTCTTTATTTAGAGTATCAAGCATCTCCATTACATCATTTGAAGATTTAGAGTCTAAATTCCCTGTAGGTTCATCTGCAAGTAATAATTGCGGCTTATGAACGATTGCGCGAGCGATTGCTGTTCTTTGAGCTTGTCCCCCTGATATTTCAAACGTTCTTTTACTCAATATATCAGTAATGTTTAACTTCTCTGCAATCTCTTCCACTCGTTTATTCATTTCTCGGACGGAAACACCATCTAAAGTCATCGGCAATACGATGTTTTCTTTTACAGTAAGTGTGCTAAGAAGATTAAATGATTGAAATACAAATCCTAATTGTTTTCTGCGAAATAACGCTAAATCTTCTGATGATAATTGAAAAGGATTTGTGCCATTTATTAAAATTTCTCCCGATGATGGAGAATCAATAGTAGATACCATATTTAATAACGTTGTTTTCCCACTACCAGATGGCCCCATAATCCCTACAAATTCACCTTCTTGAATTGATAAATCAATATCAACTAATGCCTTATAAGGTACTTTCCCTTTATATACTTTACTAATACTTTTTGCATGTAAAATTTCCATGTATATTCTCCCTTCATTTGCACGTCTCATAACAGAGTGTAAATGAATTGTCTTACAGCTCATATTGATTCATCTTTCATTTATCTTACACGCATGTAAGATTTCTAAAAAAACTGATAACAAATCTATTTTCAATCTATAAACAAAGTATATCTATCTTATAATATTTGCATATTGGTTTGAATTACAATGCTATTTTCTAATCTGTATTTTATTAATATGAAAAGACCGATTTTTTTATCGGTCTTTTTACTTTCAAATATTATATTTTAACTGTTGTATGTAGTTGAAGCATATTTGAGTTACCTATTAAATACTATTTCACTTTATAATAACCTCCGCAAAAAAATGAGCGCTTCGGTTTCATTGCAATCAAAAACGAATTGTAAATATCTGAGGCGGAAATGAATGTGTTTATCCAACATATAAATAATAAAATTGATTTAATATTTCCTGATACAAAGAATGACATCATGGCAGGAACTACTGATAATACAATAATAGGCAAGCTCATAAAGACCCAAAATCTCGTTTTAGATAAGACTACATTTGTATTTAACCAAAAAAATCTTTTACTAAATGTTAAGCTAATATCCCCTTTTTTACTTATTACTAAAATGTGTAGACATTCGTGAATGATGAAGACTAAGATACCTATTATGATAAGATAAAATATATTAATATGAGTGAAACCTGTTTCAAAGAAATAAGGTATTAGAAAAATAATTATCTGGAGTATATATACAAACTTCATATAATGTTTTCGGTACCAATTATTCTGTATAAAAGGAGTCCATTCTGAAAAATCCATACTTATTTGTGGCAAGTGACGAAACCAAATTATAATATGTGTTCCCCTCCCTCATTTAAACTAATTCCTGGCTTAAAGATTTAATCTACTAGCACTCAACCGTAAGTTTTATATGTAGCTCTTTAATAGACTTACCAGCAATTTTTGTTGACTAATACTAAATGCTTCTTTATACCGCCCACTTTTCTTTTCCCTTCCATTTTTCAAGTAATTCATCTGTAGAATGATTTGAGTAAGAAATTTGTATTATCATTGATACATAAATTCGACAAAATCTTCCAACACCCTTTTTCATGAATGATTTTTCAACTGATTATCCCCTGTACAGCTTGATTTCCCTATTTTGTTGAAAAGCAATTCCATCAAGAAGTCATTACAATTGTACCTTTCATATGTTAGCAGCTATAAAGTGAAACTTTAATCAGTGGGGGTTTTACTGCCCGGTAATGCGGGATAAAATGAATATAAAAAGCTTAGAGTTTTAGCTCTAAGCTTTTTTATGATTTCGTTTTAATTCCTTTTACAGAGAAATATTTTTTATCCACTCAGATTTACTCAATACATAATGATTATATATTTGATCTTCTATCTTCTGTTCACTCAAATAAGTAAACCTGCATTTTTTAATAACTTTATTTGATGGTACATTGTTAATTAAAGCAATTGCGTTGAGGACATTTAAATTTGTTTCTTTAAACAAATAGTCAATTAAACCTTTAGTCGCTTTTGTAGCATAGCCATGATTTTGATGTTCATTTGAGATAGCATACATTATCTCTCTGTTTGGTGAAGGAAGTTCTTCTTTCATGCCTGTGCAGCACCATCCAATGCATTCATTTGTAGCTTTCTTAAATATTCCTAGCTTTAACATACGATTATCTATGTTATTCGTAGTTTTCACTGCCTCAAGAAATACTTTATTTGCTGGTATTTCATAATTTGCAATCCAATCCATCCTTTGTTCTTTTGTTGATTTCCAGTCTGGTAAAAACTTTTCTATTTCCGGTTGATTTGCTATTTTATAAATACTCTCTGCATCTTTGACCATAAACTCTTGCAAGTATATATCTCCACAATCTATTCTAAATAACTTAGTCAAACTCTCTTCTCCCATATTAATCCCCCTTACTTACGTTATAGCGCCTTAATCTGCTTCGTAAGTTCTATAAATCGTTCATCAAGTTCTTTATATTCTTTGTCGTTAGAAGTTAAAAAGCTTAATTTTCCTAATACTTCTTGTCTCTCTGTTTCTAACGTTAAACGTAGCTCTTCAATATCATCTCTTGTTTTAGTAGGTTCTTCTAGCTGCTTTTGTATCGTATTGTTTGAAAACACGAGTTTTGTGTTAGTTGTTTTCTCCAGAAAATATCGATCGTGAGATACAATTACTAATGTTCCGTTATACTCAGCTAATGTATTTTCAAGTTGTTCACGTGAAGGTAGATCCAAGTGATTCGTCGGTTCGTCTAAAATGAGTACATCTTTTTCATCTAAAATATAAGCCATTAGCTTACATTTTACTCTTTCCCCCATACTCATATGCTCAATCGGCTCTTTCCATTGAGACGCTTGGAATCCTAAATGTTTCATTAAATTTTGGACTTGTCCTCTTTCTTCAAACGTCTCTTTAAAAAATAAATTTTCTGGTGTTTTATCAAGCGGTAAATCAAAAACTTCTTGTGTTAAATAGCCGATATTTGCAGAAGGTGAAATCCATATTTCTCCTTCTGCAGTTTCGTTTCCCATAATCATCTTCAGTAATGTTGTTTTCCCACTACCGTTTGGTCCAACAATCGCAACTTTCTCACCGTGCTGAATTGTAAAATTAACGTTTTCAAATAATACTTTCCCATGAAAGTCTTTTTTTAATTGCTTCACTTCTAAAAAGCGTTTTCCTACTTTTTTGTTCGCTTGAATAGAAAACTCAACTGAATATTCTTCTTTCACACGTTCTACTTTCGTTTTCTCCAGCTCTTTTTCGAGTCGTTTTCGTTTTGACTTCACTTGCGCATCCATTCGCTTCGCTTTTACACGATAGAATTCTTTCACACCTTCTTGTTTTGTAGACTGCGCATGTGCCTTTTGTGACCATGAACTCAATTCTTTTATATGTGTTTCTACTTGTTCTATCTTTTTTTGCTGCTTTTCATATTCACGCTGCTGCGACTTCCTTCTTTGCTCACGTACTTTCATGTAGCTCGTATAATTACCACTATGCTCAATTAATTTTTTGTCCTCAATTGACCATATTTTTGTTGCGACAACATCTAAAAAATATCGGTCATGCGATACAACAATAACAGTACCTTTCATCTTTTTTATTTGTTTAATGAGAAATCCCGTACTGATCTCATCTAAATGATTTGTCGGTTCGTCTAATATTAAGACATTAGGATTTTCGGCAAATCCTTTTGCTAATCGAATTTTCAGCTTTTCACCACCACTTAAAGTATGAAAATCGTTCGTTGGCACGCCCCATTTCGCAAGAAGTTCTGCTTCTTGCGAAATCACATCATTACTAATAAAAGATTCTATTTCTTGCTCAACATATGCGGTTTTCATATTCATTTGCTGCCATTCAACAATCCCTTTTGAAGGCTCAATCTTTCCATTTATTAATTGAAGTAACGTTGATTTACCAGCACCATTTTTACCAATTAATCCGATAACATCCCCTTGTTTCACTGCTACATTCATTTTTTCTAACAAAGTATTTTCCATTATTTCAACGTAAACATCATTTAATTTTAAAATTTCTTTCATATTACCGATCCCTTTCATTAAGGGAGAACAAAAAAATCCTCCCAAAGTAATTTTGGCAGGATTAGTCGTTACATTATTTATACCCAAATAAGCTATTACGCAAATCAAATAGCAATACCGTTGTTTGGAATTGGGCAGACTAATCCTAATTTTTATAAATTGAAATTTATTTCATTTCAACATTTAAAAATAAGATTAGTTAATCATCGTCCACCCATCATTCCTTTCCGTCATTAATAACCATATTGTACCATACTAGTACTGTATGAGTAAATGCAATTATTTGTGCTGTTAAAAAGATCGCTTTCTTTTAGGCTTATTTATCATTTCTTAGCTTCATATTGAACAAGCACAAATTACATTGATTGTAATACGTCCTTTAGATTTCCCCAGTAGTAAACTTCTAAGCACTCTCTCTTATATAAATTTTATATAAAAACAAAATGTTATTCGTTACCCAATAACCACTTATTGTTTTTCGATAAATTTTTATTGATTATTCCCTTGTGATAAGCTATTATATCTTTACAGAAAATAATAATGTAAGGATTGAATTTATGGACAGGACATTAAAAATCACAAAGTTAAATATGTTTTTAAGGATTTTTCTCATCCCGATTATAGTAGGGATTATTGTTGGTATACTAACTAAATTGGGGCAAAGTATACTTCCTGGACACTGGAATTCATTAGCTAATCTAGGAAGCGTTTGGTTAGTTCCATCCTTTTTTGTGGCTAGCTTTAGTTATTCTAAGCGTTCAGCTATACTTTCTGGTATCCTTGCACTACTCGGTATGGTATTAGGCTACTATGGTTATGCAATAGTTATTAAAAATGTAGCTCACTCTATTTATTTTATATCTGTATGGATTGTATGTGCATGTATAGGAGGAACTATCTTTGGAATTGCAGGTTTTCTATGGAAAGATACTACAAATCCACTTCATAAATTCGGAAGCGCACTTTTAAGTGGAGTTTTTGTAACGGATGGACTTCACATTCTTTTAAATTTTGAACACTATAGTCACATGTTACCTGTTGGATATACCGAAGTCATAGTCGGGATTATCTTGATTCTTGTATTAGAACGCTCTAATGCTAATCGAATTTCTTCTTTCTTAATGATGGTTCCTATCACTATTTTAGGATTAATTGGATATAAATTATTAAGTTTGTTTGTTTAATTACAATACTGTATCATGAAAAAATAAAAGACTAATTCTATTATAATCCACAAAAAATATCACGAATTTGAACATTATACTTATTCATGTTAATACACTTATTCATAGGATAGATACATAAAGCTACCTCTTTCAAAGGGGTAGCTTTTTTCTTACAAAATCTATTTATCAATTTATTATTAAATCCTTCTAATTTAACACCCGTATTTATTAACGTGTCATTATACATACTAAGATGACCTTTTACTATTTCATATAATTGCTATAAAATAAGGCTAAAAAACTTATCTCCAAAGTTTTTTAGCCTAGATCACTTATCTACACATTAAAAAAATTAATTTGTACAACTGTACCTTTACTAACCTCTGAATTGATTTCTACACTATGTCCTAATTGTTTCGTAATTTCATATACAAGATATAGTCCCATCCCTGTTGATTCTTTAAAATCTCTACCATTTTCTCCTGTAAAGAAAGGTTTAAAGACTCTTGGTAAATCTTGCTTTGGTATTCCTACACCATTATCGATAATTTCAAGCACAACTGTATTACCTTCCTTACAAGCTTTCACTTTAATCTTTTCTCTACTACCTGATGAATACTTAATCGCATTCGATAGTATTTGTCCGATTAAAAATTGTAACCATTTCACATCACTTTCTACAGTAATATCCTTATCAATTTCAAGCTCTGGATATACAAAATTCCGGATAAAGAATCGTTTATGTTCATGTACCGAATCATTCACTATTTTATGTAGTTGTACCCTTTCTACATAAAAGTCTTGTGTAAACGCTTCTAAACGTGCGACATACAGAGCCATTTCTAATCCCTTTTTTAATCGATCAGTTTCCTCATTTATACTTTCAAAACGTGAATCTACTTCATCCTGTGTAATTAATTCTATTACAGATAAAGGTGTTTTCATTTGATGGATCCACTGATTCATAAAGGTTAAATGGTCATTATTTTTTCTCTCTTGCATTTGCAGCTGATTTTGATAATGTCTATATTGCACCTCAAGTAATTCTTGAAGAGCAGCCGATACAGCTGCAAAATCAGATTTTTGAACAGATTCATCCAAAGATTGCATCGGGTTTGCTAGGCGCTCATAAAAAGAACGATGTGTAAAATAACGAAACACTAAATAACTTCCCATAAAGAAAACACCTAGAAACATTGCATATAACGCCGTTGTAATATGATTATGCCCATCAAACCAATATACGAGAAATATAGCTAGTAGTTGAATTATGGTAAAGCAAATAAGTGGTATATGATCACGTATAAACAACCTTATCATTTTTCTATACCAGTATCCCAAGTAATATGCAATCTATATCCAACACTACGAATCGTTTCAATCGCACCTTCTATATGTAACGTTTGTAACTTTTTACGCACACGTGTTGTATTTACACTTAATGTATTATCATCAACATAAGATTCACTATCCCATAATTTATTAAGTAACACTTCTCTACTCACAACACGCGGATAATTTTTCATTAATGTCTCTAATAAAATAGCTTCGTTTCTCGTTATATCAATCTCGTCATTTCTAAGTTTCAATACAAGTCTTTCAGGATATAAACAAAGACCTTGTTGCTCAATCATTCGCTCTTCTAGTTTCGGTGCATAATCTCCATATGCACGTCTTAAATGACTACGAATTTTCGCCACTACAACTTCATAATGAAAAGGCTTCGGAATAAAATCATCGCCACCGTTTTCTAACGCCATAACTTGATCCATCGTGCCTTCACGGGCCGAAATGAATAGTATCGGACATGTTGAAACTCCGCGAATTTGACGACACCAAAAGTACCCATCAAAACTCGGTAAATTAATATCTAATAAAACTAACTCTGGTTGTTCTTCTAAAAAAATGTTTAATACATTTTGAAAGTCCGATACAATAACTCCTTGATAACCATATTTCGCAACATGTGTCGATAATAGTTCTGCAATTTTCATATCGTCTTCTACAATCATAATTTTGACCATTATTGAACTCCTTTTTAATCCACAATCTCAAATATACTTATATAAAATAAATACTACCTCTTTTCACAAAATCCGTAAATTAAAAAAGGAGGCTTTTATACAAAAGTATCCTTTTTCGTCCCTTATCTATTTAATATGAAATTTACTAAAAGTAAATCCTAGTTTCTCCACATAATCCATTCCTAGTTCCATACGCGCTGTTTTCAGCGGATCCACAACTTGGCAAACTTTTAAATTACCTGCTGCCGATAATAAAAGCGTTGCATCCGTTTTAGACATTGCTAATTCTTCATGTAAAAATGTCACCATATTACGTACAGCACGATTTGCTGCATCATCTAACAATTTCTCTGAAGCAATCGTCATCATTTTTTCTTTTTGAATAGCCATTGGTAATGGCCATTGTTTTCCTTTTATAATTTGAACTGTTACAGTTACCTCACCAGCAACCTCTACACCACTAACACCAATTTCACCATCACCCATTGCTGCGTGTAAATCACCTAATGCTAATAGTGCTCCTGGGACATTAACTGGTAGTAGTAATGTTGTTCCTTCTTTAATTTCTTTACAGTCCATATTCCCGCCGTGATCATGCGGTGTGCCACATGAAATGCTCTCTTCTTTCGGTGCAGTACCAATTACCCCAATCATTGGATTAATCGGGATTTGTAGTTCACTTGAAAACAAAACATATTCATTATGTATTGGGACAATTTTCACTTTATTTTCATTTAACTCATCACCCATTACACCAAGGTTTGCACCTGTAGTTAAAACGCCCTGCTCTGCAATTTCAATTTTTTCAATCGTTACGACTAATATATCGCCAGGTTCTGCTCCTTTAACATATACAGGTCCAGTCGCTGGATTAATTCGGTTCCAATCTAATTCTTGTAACACAACATCTTCAGAATCGATTTGATTTTCAAAGCAATCATATGTTTCAAATACAAGACTGCTCCCAATTTCTACCTCCATACACGGCTTATTTTCTGGTGACATTGCGTAAATGATATCATCTTTATGAATTCGATACATAATACCTCTCCCTTTTATATTTATCTACTATTACTAATTAGCTTTTTTTATACAAGCTCCTCTTAAAATTAAATGTTATTTTTATGTAAAAAAGCACGCAGATTGTTTTATAACATACACTCTTTACTATAACAGAAAGGTGGTATCACTATGCCCCTTATTCCATACAACGAAAGTGATGTTGATTTACTAGCTCGTTTAATTCGTGCTGAAGCTGAAGGCGAAGGTCGCCAAGGTGAGGAGCTTGTTGGATGCGTTGTCGTAAATCGTGTATTTTGTGATTGCTTAGATTTTAAACAACTCCGGTCTGTACGTGATGCAGTATACCAAAGCCCCGGCGGATTCGAAGCAGTGCAATACGGGTATTTTTATCAACGCGCTCGTAATTCAGAAAAAGAAATTGCAAGAAAAGTTTTACAAGGTCAATGGCGCTGGCCTGCACGATGGGCTCTTTGGTATTTCCGTCCAGTTGGAGCTTGTCCACCTGAATGGTATGACCAGCCATTTGTAGGACAGTTTAAAAGCCATTGTTTTTATGAACCAAGTGGTGATGAATGTCCGAAAATGTATTCACGATAGTAAAATTTGCAACGCAAGTACTTAGAAAGTTTGGTACTTGCGTTGCTTATAACTGTGCTTTAGAAATCTAATAGTGTGATGAATCTTTCTATGCCGACCACATGTATTAATAATGGTATACGAGGACCATTTGATTGATTCATAATGAGCTTATATATAATAGTGAATAATTGTTTTTGATTTTCTTTCATTATTTTTTTATTTTCATGATGACAAATCGCATATAATTGCTCCATTAAGTTAGAGTAATCTTTATTAGAACGAAGTATTTTACAAACTTCTACTAGCCATTCTTTCTGCCTTTCATCTAATGTATAGTAAAACTCTGCATTTTTCTCCTGATTTACCGCGATTAATTTTTCAGATTGAAAGTTTCTTATCCAATACTCTGCGCGATTACTTATCGCTCTCATTTCATCTAATGCATAGCTCCTATCTATTTTCTTTAATATCCCCTGTAAAATAGTTGAATCAAAATTTAATAATGGTAACGTTCCTGCTACTTGATTAAATTTCGGATATTCTTTAATCTCACTATCAACTCTAGAGATTTTAATTGCATCAAATAAATCTTCATTTTTGAGCGTTTTATTTTCATAACTATCTTTCAATCGCTCATACTCTGTATAATTACGAATCACATCTTCATCCAACCCAATATGAAAAGCAGCACCTGGTTTGTATTTTGCAAACATAAAGAGAATTACTTCTGGTATATACACTTTCAATAAATTGCTTGGTGTAATACTATTCCCTGAAGAACTAGACATTTTTTCATGATTCCCTTTAATACCAATAAAATCGTAAGCAACGTAATGAGGCGCTTCTCGATTGAATATTTTCCTTGCAATTTCTTTTGATACATTATAACTACCCGTTTCTGATGAATGATCTCTACCGCCCGGTTCAAAAATAACATCCTCTATCATCCATCTCATCGGCCAATCGATTTTCCAGTTTAGTTTCATTTTATTTGTATTTAATACGGATAACTCTTTTTCATTTCCGCATTCACATTCATACCGGACTGTTTTTAATACTTCATCAAAATGTGTAATAGTTGTTGTATCTTTTCCGCATCTCTCACAATATAATGTAGCTGGATAAAAGCTCTCTCGCTCTTCTTCACTACACTCTCTAGTTTTAAAACCCATTAAAATATCATATATTTCTTTTCGTTTATACAAGGCCTCTAATATATTTTCGTTATACCTTCCGCTTCTATATTCATCATGTTGATAAATAAATTCTACTTCAATTCCAAATGCTTGAAGCGATTTTTCAAACTCTTTTTCAAAATGCTCCGCATACGAGTTATGACATCCATACGGATCTGGAATATCACAGTATGGCATACCAATATACTTTGCAAAAGATGGATCAATATTTTTTGGAACTTTTCTAAACCTATCATAATCATCCCACGAAAATATAAAACGAGTCTTTTTCCCTAAATCTTGAAGTGCTCTTACTACGAAATAAGTCGTTACGATTTCACGAAAGTTCCCAATATGAACAGAACCTGACGGACTAATTCCAGATGCACAAACAAACATTTCTTTATTTGGATGTTTCCTAATTAATTCATGTGCTACTTCATACGCCCAATGCATATATTACTCACCTCAATTATTTTTTGTTTCTCATTTCCAGTTTTATGCAACAAAAAAACTCCCACCCCCAAGATTATTCATCTTGAGGACGAGAGTTGTTAGCTTCGCGGTACCACCTCAGTTTGTTAATATGTCACCATATTAACCTCTTCAGGTACGGCAAAATATGCTTATACCCTATCTCTATAACGGGAGAACCCGTCGCACCATCCCTAAATAAATTCGTTCCTTGCGCAGCTCCAAGTCTTTTTTCATTAAGATGTATACCGCTCTTTCTCAGCTACCAGAGCTCTCTGTACGTATTCTTTCTTAACTACTCTTCTCTTCTATGCCTTAAATATTAGTTTTTTAATATGATAATTTATAACACTTTTATTGTCAAACTTTTCCGAATCGAAATCGTAAAATTATCTAAAAAAATTCTTTATCGCTTCTAATTGAATTTTGTGGCTACACTCATCACAACAATATGCCCCTTTTGGTTTCTCTTTAAATCGCTTATATTTTTCACTGCCTTCGTAAACACGAAATATATTCTTACAAGAAAAGCAAACAATCTCATAAAACATCATATGCATTTTTCTCTCCGTGTTTATAAACCTTTTAATCACTTGAGAAGATTAGTTTTCTAGAGCAAAAATCATAATATCCTCTGACTAAAAGGTTTACCTCTATTCTTATCGAATTATATTAATATCTTATAACGCGAGGTGAACATCTTGTTCAGTAATATAGACTTAGTTTTAAATATTAAAGCAAGTTTAGCTGAAGGACCATGTTGGAATGAAAAAAAGCAACTTTTATATTGGGTTGATATTATGGAGAAAAAATTATGCATATATAATCCTACTACCAATACGAACCGAGTAATCGCACTCAATCAACAAATTGGCTGTGTTGTTCCATATTTAGAGGACATATTACTCTTAGCTATGGAAAACGGCTTTTATTCTATTAATGTAAATACAGAAAAACTGACACATATTTTTGACCCCGAACCTCATTTAATAGAAAATCGTTTTAATGATGGAAAATGTGATCCCGCTGGTCGTTTCTGGGCAGGTACTACAGATACATACGGTATGAATGCTGCAGGTTCCTTATATTGTTTACATAATAATTTGAGTGTAGAGAAAAAAGTTTCACACGTAAATACTTCAAACGGAATCGCTTGGTCACCTGATCATACATACCTTTACTTTATAGATACACCTACTAAAAAAGTGGTTCGCTATCAATATAATATACGTACTGGAGACATTCATAATCCAAGTGATGTAATCAATTTCTCTGAAAATGATGGTCTACCTGATGGTATGACAATTGACGAAGAAGGTTGTTTATGGATTGCACATTGGGGAGGTTCAAAAATAACTAGATGGAATCCCTCTACTGGAGAACAAATATTAAGCATTCCAATTCCCGCGTTATATGTAACATCATGTACATTTGGTGGGCCTAATTTAACAGATTTATATGTTACAACAGCCAGAACAAGAATGAGTGATAACGAATTAAAAGAGTATCCACATGCTGGTGGTATTTTTCGAATTCAAACAAATGTTAAAGGCTGTCCCACCTATTCATTTTGCAATAAAAATATTGGAGCTGAAACAATGTGAACCGTATCGATTACATAAGACAAGAAGAAAAGAAATATCACGACCTTTGCTATGAACAATATAAACTGTTTGAAGCTGGCTCTTGGCTTTTCAAACCAGTTAAAACGGTTATGGACTTGATGAACCACTTTGACGGACAAAACAACTTGCAAGTACTTGACCTTGGCTCTGGCGTTGGGAGAAATAGCATTCCAATTGCAAAAAAAATAAAAAATACTAGCGGCACCGTTACATGTATTGATTTACTTGATTCCGCTTTAACAAAGCTACAAATTTATAGCAAAGAACATGACGTATTCGAGGTTATAAAAACAGAAGAAGCAGCAATTGAAAACTATCATATTAGACCTAATACTTATGACTATATCGTTGCAGTATCAAGTTTAGAGCATGTCAGATCAGAAGAAGATTTTAAAAATGTACTCCACTCTATGAAAAGAGGTACAAAAAACGGTGGTATTAATTGTTTAATTATTAACTCTAACATACAAGAAATTGATTCAATAACGAATGAAGAATTAGAAGCTTTAATTGAAATTAATCTTTCAACCGAAGAAATGATAAGTACTTTAAAAAGCATTTATAAAGAATGGAAAGAACTAAAAGTTGAAATAAAAGAATTAGCTTATGATATTGTTCGAAATGAAAGACACATTCAATTAAAAACAAATGCCATTACGTTTGTCGTTCAGAAATAATACTATAAAAAGTAAGGATATTTCCTCATATATTCATAGGAATACCCTTACCTTTTATTTTCATAAAATTATTTTGTTATTAGTTTTCGCATCATCTAAAATATACTTTTCATTCGAAATACTACTCAGCTATTAATTGAATTCATTAACTGGAAGAAATATTCTGCTTCATGAGTCTCATTCAATTTATACCATGAATGAAGTGTATCCGGCGCAAATACATCTAATTTTTTCAGTACTTCCATTGCAAATTCTAGAGGCGCTACACCCGATGCAGTAATAAGATTTTCACTGGTTGCTACAGGTCCCATTTCATAAAAATTTTCTCCATTATAATTAGGACAAACCATCTTCATATAATCTAAACTATTACTTGTATGCTTTCTAGAATTTAAGTAACCGTAATTTGCAAGACCTATAGTTGCACCGCAAATTGCCGCTACAATTGTACCAAGTTTTAAAGCTTCACCAATTGTTTTCAAAATAGGTTTATGTATTTCTTCACTCCAAGTATTCCCTCCAGGTAAAATTAATAAATCGTTACTTTCAAGGATACATTCATCTAGGGAAATATCCGGCTTTATATTCAAGCCTCCCATTGAAATAATCGTTTCTCTATTTATTCCAACTGTGACTACTTTAAAAGACGCTACATCTTTTTTGAAATATCTTCCTGTATTAAGTTCAGCAATTAAATGTCCGTACTCCCAATCAGACATCGTGTCAAATACATATAGATAGGCTTTTCTTGTTTGCATTCAATAACACTCCATTCATATGCTACACTCTTAATTAAAACGAGTGTTCTTTTCAGTTTAACATTTTATGCAATATTTATGGTGTAAAATTCCAAATAAAAGAGCACTTGTTTCCGCAAGTGCTCTTTTCGGGGATTTTGAGATACCCTATTAACGAAAGTTAAGGTTACTTAAAGTTAAGAGGTATTTATACTATATGCTTGTCCTTTTTATTTGTGCATGATCAATATATAAACATCTTTAGAAATATTTAAAAACTTTTATTTATAGTTCCTTCTGGCATTTTATCATTAAGAAATTGATTGAAGGCTTATTTTCCATGTGCTTATTTGGTTCATCAATTTCGGAAACTTGTACTAGTCCATATTTATTAAAATCTCGTTTTATAGATTCAGAATTATAGAAGAACATTTTTACTCCTTCCATTATTTCGAAATAGTCTTTATCCAACTGTTTTCCCTTGCCAAACATTGGAGCTTTTTGAGAAACAGTTGTGAAAACCATATATCCACCTGGTTTTAGCTGATTATAACAATCTTTAATAAATTGCTCTCTCTCCTGCTTATTCAACAAATGTAGAAGTGCATGACTATATATACCATCATATGATTTGTTATCAAAAGGCATCTCATTTACCGAACCGTGATAGATACTAATATCTTCTAGGCCATTTTGCATTGCTAAATTAATGGCTGTTTTTGAAATTTCAATACCTGTTACATTTATACCATTATCGATAAAAACATTTGCATTTCTTCCATATCCAATACCCGGAACTAATATATCCTTAACGTTCTTTTCAAGAAAAAAATCTTTTGTCAAAATTGCAGATTCTGTAGGTTCAAATCCCCACATCGTTTGTTTTTCAATAAAACTTGATTCCCAAAATTCCATTATGTATCTATCTCCTTATTTTCAATCCATTTTCAGTATCAAATTAAAAACATTTTTGTATTTGCTATACAGTTTTTTCTTCTATTCATACCACTTACCTTAGTCATCGTAGCTCCATTGAATATAGCATAATAATAAGCCTATATCTAATATAAAGATTGGTGAAAAATCTACCCTATTTTATTAATCTTTACGTTTATTGAAAATAAAAAAACAGCCAATATTTTTATTGTAGTATTGGCTTTTTCTCACGAGAAATTATCTTTTTATATTGTACCGATCTAATACTTTTTCTAACATTTCTAAAGTTATTGGTTGTGCTTTTTTTATTAATTGATAACCAATACGACCATTCGGTTCAGCTGTAACTTTTTGTAAAATCTTCAAATCATGAATTCCTTTTTCTCTTAATTGCATATAAAGTTGTTGTTCCGACATTTTTGCCTGCATCAAATTCTCTTTTACAATCTCTCCGTTTTCAACAATTATAATGCTACTTCCATTTAAAAATTCTTCCACCTTCCTTAATTTCAATTCAAAGAAATGAATGATAAGTAATATGCTTGCAAATATGATAGCCGCGAATATAGATGGGACTACTTTTCTACTTAATACAGGTTCTACAATAATACGGCCAATTGATACAACTATAATGATTTCAGCTCTTGTCATTTGGCTGACAGATGTACTACCTGTCATTTTCAAAACAATTATTCCAGTAAGAGTTAATATAATACTTTCCCAAATTATATTCATAATAACCCAATCCTTTAATGGTGTATTTTACTATCATTCCCATTAAAGGTGTGTTTTACTTACCTATTAAGTTGTTAAATCCTTCAGACCATGATGGAAATAAAGGTATCCAACCATACTCTTTACGTGCCTTATTATTGGAAGCTCCTCTTTCCCAACTATTTTTCCCTTCTTGAACTTTAGGCTGAGGTGCCCCTATCGCTGCTGCATATATTGGTAACCATTCTTTACTAGTTGCTGGATAATTATCTACAATATTTACGATTCCTGAAGGCCAATTAAGAGCTAGCATAGTAGCTCTTGCAGCATCTTCAACATGTATAAACGAGCTTATCCCGTCTGATGCGATAATTTCATTATTACGAACTTGACTTGCTATTAATCCGTTTTCCGCATACCATGTTCCTGGTCCGTATAATGTGCCGTAACGAAGTATAACCGATTCAGGTAACTCAGTAACAGCTTTTTCTAATTTCAATATGCCATTAACAGTGACTTGCCGAGGCATAGAAGCAGTAATATGTAGTGAGTCTTTTTCAGTCGCAAATGTATCCCCTGATTCATACGCCCATGAAATACTTTGAGCGATTATTTTCTGTACCCCTACATTTTTAGCGGCATCGACAAGGTTACGAGTGCCTTTTGTTCTAATTTTTGCATTATCCTCAAAATTCCATGAAGACAATGACGTTAATTGATGAATAACTACATCGGGATTTGTTTCTTCTAATACAGAAAATACAGCCTTTCTATTAAATACATCAGCTATTACTGGTATGGCACCAATCTTTTTCATTGCTTCTACTTGCGAAGTATTACGGATCATCGCAAAAACTGTATGCCCATTTTTTATTAACATTGGCAATAAAGAACGTCCTATTACACCAGTTGCACCTGCTACAAATATTTTCATATATGTTCCTCCTCATTTAGTAATCATAAATGTGACGAAACATTTGTAAGGAATGTGACAAATATTTGCTTATTTTTTTCGTTATTCATATGAAACATATACTTTTAATGGTTTAATTATCCCTAAACTCAATTCATCAAAGCATTCTATGAGTGAAGTATAATGTATTTCATGTTGAAAGATCTCTTCTATAAATGGTGTTTTTCCTATTTCTTTAAAAAACCAATCTGCATGCTTTTGATAATGGTATCCGTCACTTGATCCAATGATTTGCAATTCTTTCTGATAAAAGTTAGCAATTAATGTTAGTTCTTCTATATTACCATCAGACAGTATACATATTTCACCATTAGTTTTAAGAGCTTTTTGCAAAGTATGGAACCCACTATTTGTAGCAGAACATTCGAAACCATAATTATATGTTTCTATTATTTTCTCTTCTGAATCATATATGTTTTTCACACCAAAATTCTTTGCAAAATCTTTTCTATTTTTATTAGGCTCAACAACATCCACGTGCTCAACGCCTACATAGTATTTTAAGAAATAACAAGCGAGTAAACCAATAACTCCCATTCCAGTTATAAGTACTTTTTCATCCTGTCGCGGGTTTAGTTTCAATACTCCTTTAGCGGCATCACACGAAAGAATAGATAATAAAGCAACTTTAGGTTGTATAGAACTAGGCACTCGAATTACTTTATAACCCTTAACTATCCCTATCGTTTCATGTCCATAAAAAGAAACTACTTTATCGCCTACGTTTACATGTGTTACTTTATTACCAACTTGAATCACTTCACCATAACTTTCATATCCAGTTTTTCTTGGATAAAAAGGATTCGTATCTGTAACATCGGATCCATTATACTGTGGTAACTCGGCCCCAATGCTTATCGCTCCTGCGATTGTTTTAACGATAATTTCATCGTCCTGTATGTCCTTAATTTCATTTGTTTCCCACTCAAGTTGTTTAGGCCCTTTTACAATTAACTTATATTGTTCCATTTATATCCTCTCTTTTTATAAAGATGTTATAAGTAATATTGTTATCTATCTAGATTTCGACTAAATTTATTTACCTAATAGATGATAAATTACCCTTGCCCACGTTTATACCTTTAATGCTCCTGTACCTTTCTGTTCAGCGTCTAATACTTTAAGATTACTATTCTGATAACATTTTAAGAAAAGTCGTTGCCGCCCAAATGAAATACGCAAGTTGCGTCACGATATACATCGTAATTTCAAAACCTGTAAGCTTTCTTTCCCTTTTTATTTTCTTTAAGTATCTATAAAAACAAAATGAACATAAGATCAGTAAAACAATAGACATTTGATATAGATTATCCACTAAAAGAACTGCCATTTATTTCATCACCTTTCCAATAAAGTGAAACTTTAATCAGTGGGGGTTTTGTTCATCCTTCACTGATTATCAGCCCTCACCAGTCGGGATTTAACGGGATAAAAAATATATAGTTCAAGCATATCATTTTAACGGAACAAATTACCACAATTTTCAAATTGAATAAACTTCCTAAGTAAAAGAAGTCACTTTTTGGAAATGTTTCAATACAATATTATGTAATTCAATACTCACTATATAATATTAGATTAGGTTTTCTTTTACTGTACATGCTTAGGAGGAAGTTTTACATGCAATTGATTCATAACATACAAAAAACGTTTAATAACCTATGTAACTACGATACGGTCAATTTAATACACGCTATTCAATCATTAAATATTTCACTTCATAAAATATCTCCTTTTATTACTTCACCAGTTAATCTGGAATATGGAAGGAACGTTATCTATCAGTCTGAATTTGTAGAGATTTTAGTATTAAATTTCCCCAGCAAAGCAAAGACTTTTGTGCACGATCACGGAATATCTGTAGGATGTATACTAATAGTCAATGGTACGCTACAAAATATAACGTACGAAAATAATAGCGAGCGGATTGAAGAGTTTACAGAGGGAAATATTTTTACAGTAAAAAAAGATACTGTGCATAAAATGTATAACGCTACAGATTCAACAGCAATAACATTTCATGTATATTCCCCACCATTAAAAGATGTACAAATATATGAGTAGTCTTTAAAAGGAGGAAATATGCAAAATTTAAAGGATTACTATATAAAGAGCTTACAAGATGGTCGTAACGTTTGGCTCTATGGACAAAAAGTAGATGTAACTACAGACAAACATTTTGCAGGTACATTAAGTACCATTTCTAATTTATTTACATTGTTTGATGACCCCATACGAAGAGATTCTATTGGATATGTGAGCCCAAAAACGAAAGAATTTGTTCATACTGCATTTTTAGTTCCGAATTCCTATAATGAATTATTAATGAGAAGAACTGCATTTGAAACGTGGAGTTATGCTACAGACGGTGTAATGAGTAGATTATCTGATTATGCAAGATCGAGACTTACTGGCTGGTACGTATCAAGATATTTTTATAAAAAATTCGATGCACAGTTTCCAGATAAAATTACATCTTATTATGAAAAAGCAAGAGATAATCACTTGTTCTTAAGTGTAGTTCAACGTGACCCACAAATAAATCGTTCTACAGAATCAATATTGAATGCAAAAAATTTAGGGTTACTAAGAGTTACGAAGGAAACTTCTGATGGAATTTATTTAAATGGTGCAAAAATGGTAGGTACTGCTTCTCCTTATTCAAATGATTTATTAATCTATCCATTAGCAAAACTGACTGATACTCAAAAAGATTTAGCTCACTTTCTCATTGTGGCAGCCAATTCCCCTGGATTACATATGGTTTGTAGAGAACCATTTGCGAATGCAAACTCAAGTACAATTGATTCCCCTCTTAGCTCACAGTACGATGAAATGGATGCACTATTAATCTTTGATAATGTATTTGTACCATGGGAACGTGTCTTACTGTATAACAACCCTGAAGCATTATGGAAATTAAAGTCAGATATAGCTTCTAGTAGTTTAGCTTATCATCAAGCAATTGTACGATTAGTAGTAAAACTAGAATTTATAACTGCAATTGCTTGTGAAATTGCTGAAGCGATCGGTGCTACTACTTATTTGCATGTTCAAGAGAAGCTTGGGGAATTAATTATGCAAATCGAAACAATTCGCGCACTTTTAATTGCTGCTGAAGTTGAAGGTACTACAAATGATACGAAAACTTATTTGCCGAATTTTAAATATATCGAAACTGCAAGGGGTCTTGGTTCCAAATATTATCCCCGTGCAATAGAAATTTTACAATTAATTGGAGCAGGTGGGTTCATTCAACTTCCTTCGAGCTCGAATGACTTCAAGAGTCCTATAGCTGATTTATTGAAAAAGTACTTTAAAGGAACGAATATAGATGCCGAACAACGCACAAAATTATTTAAGTTAGCCTGGGATATCATCGGAAGCCCCCTAGGATCTAGACACGAATTGTATGAAAGATTTTATGCTGGAGATCCAATACGAAATACAGCTATGCAATATGTAAATTATGATAAAAATCACTTTAAAAAGATGATAAGTAAATATTTACATTGATGAAAAAGAGCACTCTTTGAAGAGTGCTCTTAAAAAATATATAATTATCCAATTATATATATAATTGCTCCGGCCACAACTGCTACTTTTCTCCGTAATGGTTTCATCTTATTCACTTTTATTTTTATAATTCAGCTTTATTACTTCTGGTATATACTTACTATCATATTTTCTCGTATAGATTTCTCCATCTGGAGTAACTAATTGTAAAACAATCACACCACAAACCCCATCTAGTATTTCAAATTCACCTTGTGCATTTGAAATACTGTGTTCCTTACTTTCAATTGAATCTTCATATATTTTCACATTAAATATAGGTTCGTTATTTTGATCTACGATAATACCTCTTGAATACTTAGCAACTGCTATGCATTGATCCTCTTTTTTATAATATTTAGTCACAACTATTACTCCAATTATTATAGCGCTACATACAAACAAGAGAATGATTTTGCGCCTCACAACGAACCTCCTAATTCAAATTATTCTTTTCTAAACTGAAAATTAAACTGTCTTAATTGCTTGATTTCCTCAATTACTTTACGAATACCTTCTTCAATCTTATCTTCTTTTACATTCGAAACATTTAACTTTAACAGTTTTTCTTTAGGAAAATTCCTCATATAATTCTTATCAATAGTATCGACACTTATTTGAATGTCACCTAATTTTTGTATAAGTGTGTCTGTAACTGTGTTTTTCTGCATTTCTAAACAAGTGTGTATTCCAAATGTGTTTTGTCTATTATATGTAAATAATGATGGATTTTCATTTTGCACTTTTTCTAATGTTTCTGCTAGTTTTATTGATCTATTGTAGTAGGAAGAATTAATTTTACTTTTATGACGTTCAAACATACCGCTCTTTATATAAATTTCTAAAGCCGCTTGAGAAATCATTGGACTATCAATATCTAGTATCTTTTTGTATGTATAGAACGCATTTGCAATGGATGGTGGGATGACTGCAACTCCAACCCGTAAACCAGGAAAAATAATCTTCGAATAACTTTTCAAATATATGACATGACTACAATTATCCAAGCTATATAACGGATCTGCTTTTGAATCAGTTTCTAAATCTGCTAAATAATCATCTTCCACTATAAATACATTGTATTTCTTAGCCAATAGTGCGATTTTTTCTTTCTCATCTATAGAATAAGAAGTTCCAAGCGGATGATGATATCTCGGTATCGTATAAAAGAATTTTATTTTTCCAGTTTGAAATATTTGCTCCAATTCATTCAAATCGATACCTTCATTCGAACGTTTAATACCGATTACAGGAACTTTATTTATTTCGAGATAATCAATATATAGATGATATGTTGGCTGTTCAATTAATATGGTTTCATTTCCATTCGGAAATGGTATAGAAGTTAATATAGCAAGTGCCTGCTGAACACCTGATGTTATAAAAATATTTTCTTCTTTTGTAAAGACTTGATAATTTGCTAGTTGTTTTTGAATAACTGGTATTAAAGATGGTAACCCTTTCGGCGTTCCATATACAAACAAATCATTTTTATACGTATCAATAGCCTTATTAATACAATGTTGAAAATCTAAATACGGAAAAACATCTGGATCTGGTGCTGAAGAGGCAAAGTCAATTATCTCATTATTTTCTATCGTACTCCCTGATTTCTTAACAACGTAGTATCCACTTTGAGGGACAGAATATATAATGTGACGCTTTTCTAATTCATGAAGCGCACGTATAACTGTTGCCTTATTACATTCATATTGCGTAACGAGTGACCGTATAGACGGTAATTTCTTCCCTTCTTTTATTTCTCCATTTTGAATCATATTTTCTATGTCGTTTAAAATATTTAAATACTTATACATCTTACACCTCCTTCAGTAATTCTATATTTAATTATATCGATTTTTCATTCGTATAGCATTCATTCCTCAATTAGTTAATTTTCCGATCATCTATATCGTAAATCCCAATAGCATATGAATCATTTTCAATCCATTTCTTTACTGCTTCTGTTTTAAGTACACCTTCAACTTCTTTTTCTATTTTCTGTCCAAGTTCTCTCGCCCCTACTTCATCATCGCTAATCTTAGTTTTTATATCTATGGTAACAGGTTGATTCTTTTTATAATTTATTTGCTGAATACCAAACCCTTCATATCCATTTTTTCTAAATACGTCATCAAATATCTGTCCAAAAACTAACTCCCATCTATGTTCTGCATTTACAATCTCCTTGTTTCTTTGAGATATATTTACTTTATAGGACATAACGCCTTGAATTTGCAATCTTTTATTAATTTCTTTTTTTATTTCGTTAGCATTTTCGCTATCAGCAATCTCTAAATCTACTATCCTTTCTTTTTCATCTCTTATAGCAGCACTAAAAAAAGATTCCTCCTTTACCGCGGCTGTAGCAATATCCATCACTATAGACTCTTCACTTTTAGCATCTTCAATGTCATTCTCACAGGCACATAATAAAGCAAGGGGAAATAAAAATACAAGTAACTTCTTTCCCTTTCTCATGTAGCACCCCTCCATATATTTTCATTTACGATAAACTTTTTACTTTGACATATAAATACCTTCTTTAATTATTAAATTTAACATTATTTCACATTTCCCCCATTTAACAAGGGAATTACAATTAATAAATAGAATATCTCTATGAATAAATAAAAAGTGAGGGATATTTAATGCAACGTGTAAATACGATTGATATTAGTAATGTACTACAATTGGAAAAAACTCTTTCGACTTTATTAAATAAAATGATTTCTTCAAAGCTAGACCTTGAAAATTGGTTAAAAGAGCAGTCAAAAGTTATTTGGGACATCGAAGAACAATTAAGATCACATTACATCGCCTTTCAATGTAATACGGATGATGAAGAAATAAAGGATACTTTTGAACATGATCAACAATTTGTAAAGCCACTTTTAAAGCGGTACCAAAATTTATTGGATAATAAATATTTAGAGTCACCTTTTCGAATGGAATTAGATTCTAACGTATATGGTTTATTAGATACAAAAATAAAAAATGCTCAAAAGTTATTTTGTGAGGAAAATATTGAATTAGAAATACAGGAAGACAAATTAGTCACAGAGTACTTTGAAATCACTGGAGGATTAAGTGGAATTTGGGACGGAGAAGAAAAAACGATAACAGAATTACAATCCTATTTACAAGATTCGAATCGTGACACCCGTAAAAAGGCAAAAACCATTATTTCTGAACAATTTTTATCTGTTGAAAAAGAACTCCAAAACATATTAAATCAATTAATTGAAATTCGCCATCAAAAAGCAAAAAATATTCAACTAGAGAATTATCGCGATTATATGTTCAAAAAATACGAGCGTTTTGATTATTCAGCGATAGATTGCTATGAACTAGCTGAATCCATACGTAAGTATGTTGTGCCTCTTAAAGATAAAATATTGCTAGAGAAAAAAGATAAACTGCAATTGGATACGCTTTGCCCGTGGGATGTATCAGCTGTAACTCCAGATCAAAAAGTACTTAAACCTATTGCAAATGAAAATGATTTAATTGAAAAGAGCACTCATATCTTTAATAAACTAGATGTTGAATTTTCAGCACTTTTAAACCGAATGTATAAACACAATTGTCTTGATTTAACAAGCCGCAAAGGAAAAGCAGCTGGTGGCTTTTGTGAGTACTTACCAGCTTCACAATTATCTTATATTTTTATGAACTTAAATTATACACAAGATGATATTGTCACTTTTATACATGAAATGGGTCATAGTATTCATAACGAACTCATAAAACCATTAAAATTACGACAGTATATAGAAATTCCAGCTGAAACAGCTGAGCTAGCCAGTATGACAATGGAGTTATTCTCGCTTAATTATTGGGATACCTTCTATACAGACAAAAAAGATTTAAAACAAGCAAAAATTAACTTCTTTAAAGATGTTATTTCATATTTACCTATTATGCTTATTGTCGATCAATTTCAACACTGGCTGTATGAAAATCCAAGTCATACTTCTGAAGAAAGAAATGAAAAATACTTACAACTTCAAAAACATTATCAGTCTAGCGTCATACATATTGATGGCTACGAAAACTGGATAGCAACGAGTTGGCTACCTGTACTCCATATTTTTGAAGTACCATTTTATTATATTGAATATGCGATCGCCCAACTTGGTGCATTACAAATGTATAAACAATATAAAGAGGATCCTAAGCAAGCGCTAGAAAATTATAAAAAGGCATTATCACTAGGAAGCTCGCAATCTATAAAAGAAGTGTATGATGCAGCCGGTATTCGTTTTGATTTTTCTGGTGAAACAATTAAAGAACTAATGCTATTTGTAGAAAAAGAATTAGAATTACTTGAGCAATTATAAGAAGAAAGCTGCACCTATATTTTTGGTGTAGCTTTCTTCTTTATTTTATTAATCAGCTCTATGTACTGAGTATCTCCATATCCGATTGTTGGAAAAAGATAAAACAACTTTATTAATAATTCACGAGTTGATAAATCTTTATTTTTAGAGATGAATTTCATTACTGCATTATCTTCTGTTAACATTTCTAAAAATAAGTCTATAGCCTGATACATTACAGGTGGTACCTTATGAGAGGTCTTTTTATGGTTTACTAATACTTCATTGTATATAGAAGAATAATTCCCCAATTCAAGTTCAATTTGATTTACTTTAAATTCATCCTCTCTAAAGCTATTTAAGTATACCTTCCCTTCATAAGCAGACTGTTCAAGGTGAGAAAGTATGGTAAGTAGGTTCATTTGGCAAAACATATCTTCACCAAACCATAGAACAATACATTTATACTTTTTCGTAAAAAGGTTTTCTAACGGATCTATAACCTTTTTTATATAACTTTCTACTGAACTGTTATGTCCTTTCGCTCTTGTTTTAATAAACTCTTCATTAAAAACTTGAGTAGTAGCCGAGTTCACACACATTGCCTCATTAAATGGTGCATAATCAGAATCACCCATTAGCTTTTCGTTTTTAAATTCTTCATACATAACTTGACCATTTAATATGTTAAGTACCTCTTTATCAAATAGCTCACTCTTCCTATCTCGTAACTGTTCAACCTCTATTTTTCTAGAAATATTCATTTTAAATGCCCCTTCTTTATTTAAATTTAGTTTAACAAATGATTGAATAGGCATTTTGTTAAGTTGGTATTCTCTTGGATTCATTCCAAAAACATTTTTAAAACTTCTACTATAAGCCTCTTGGGAAGAGTAATCGTAATCCAATGCGACCTCAATTATCTTCCTACCATTCTTTAAATCTTCCGTAGATAAATACAACCTTCTAAGAAGAATATAACGTCTAATACTGAAACCCGTTACTTGATGAAATTTAAAAGAGCAATAATAAGGAGAATACCCCATGTAACGAGATAATTCATCTAATGAAAATCTCTTTTTTAAATTGCTCTCAATCCAATCAATCATCTGCTGTATATGTTCATTCATTTCCTTCACTCCTTATTTAAAAGTATAGGAGAAGTGCGTTTCTTTCTTTTGATATTTCTTGTGTTTTATAACATGAGCCTTTCTCTAAAATCTTTATAATCTATATATAAGTATTAATTTTATATTTTTTCATCTATCTTATTTTGTCATACCTTCTATTCATTTTTCAATTTAGCGTTAATGAGTATGTTGGCAACACCTTACTAATTATTAAAGGTCAATTTACATCATATTTCATTTTAAAGGATTTCAAAAATTAAACACGAATTTTATAAAATAAAATTCTTTTAATTCCCAAGTTAAAAAATTAAGGTTTGGAAAGGACGTTTCAATGAACAAGCTAGAAAAAGAAATACTTCAATTCATAAATGAACAGTATCCGTTGAATTTTATTAACATTAAGCCAATAACAAATGAGATGTATGAATGTCTTACAGAACAAGGTACATACTTCAGTAGAATTACAAACTACAAAACATATGAAGAACAGATAGAAGAAGTTATATATACGAATTTTTTATATCAAAATGGTTTAGGTGTTCCACCAATAATCCCTTCATTACAAGGGAATTTTGTAGAAAAATTCACATTAGACAAGGAGATTTTTGCTGTATTATATAAAGCTGCTCCTGGTATACATTTACCAAGGTCTGAATGGAATTCTAATATATTAAAAAAACTTGGTAAACAAATTGGAAAATTACATCGTATATCTAAAAGCTTTGAAAAGATTAAACCAGTAAAACATATAAACGATTGGTATGAAAATGAAGAATATAATTTTCTTAAATATATCCCTAAAGAAGAAAATACAATAAGAGAAATTGCATCTGACGTTTTAACTTCCATAAAAGAGCTACCAAAATCCCCTTCAAATTACGGCTTAATACACGGAGATTTATGGTTAGAAAACATTTTAGTCGAAAATAATTCAAACTTAACAATGATAGATTTTCAAGACTGCGAAAAACATTTTTACATATTCGATTTAGCCGTTCCTATTTATAGTGCGATAGAATATTCATTTGCTGGAAATGGGAATATCGTTGACTATGAGTATTCTATTACAAAAGCACTATTTGAAGGCTACCAAGAGGAAAATGAGCTACCAAAAGAGATGAAAGACAAGTTTCCGTTATTTATTAAATTAAAGGAGATTTTTGAATATAGCTTAATGCATATGTATTGGGATAAAGAAGAATTAACGGAGGAACAAGTACGGATTATGAACCTTTATAGGATGAAGATCGAAAATAAGAATACCTATATCAATATTTAAGAATGCTGTTGTTTAACTGCAAGGAAACTTTGGTTAAACAACAGCATTTATTAATTAGCTGACAACCTTTTTTATGACTTATAAATACTGATTCAATAATCTTCTCAAATACACTTCATTTTGCGGTGATACTTTTTCAGAAAATCTAGCTGCAATAATAATAGGAGCCCATTGAAAAACTTCATCTCTTGATATGCCGGTACGACTGCAATATATATGTAAATACATCTCAGCTAATTCTACCGAAGATTGTGAGTACAACAAGTATGTTCGAAATACATCTGCGCGAATATCACCTGAACTAGCATCTACCCAATCTATAACTTTCACTTTCTCTTCCTTACTCAAAATCAAATTAAATGGATGAAAATCTCCATGACATAGCCTAAAATCAAATGTAATAAAATCTAATTTTTGTAATATATCCTTCTTTTTGCGTTCATCCAATTTATGCACAGATTTAATTTGACGCTCTAACCTTTCCCTCATTAACTCCATTTCATCTGTATTCACATGTATAGCATGAATCTTTTTTTGCTCATTAACACAAAGGCCGATATAACGCTCTGCCTCATTTAAATTATTAAGCAGAAGATCACCAATGTTGTCCCCTTTTACATGTTCCATAATAATTGCCTGTCTATTTTGTATCTTTGTCACTTCAAATACGTTTGGAACTGGCAGCCCGCATGTATAGGCATATTTTTGTTTTTTTGCTTCATTCATAGACTCTGTATCTGGGAGGTAATCTTTAAATAATTTTACAACCTTATCATCAGTTAAATAAATTTCTGCAGTATTCCCTTTTGCAATTGGATTACCTAGATTCACTTCATTTCTCTCCTTAAAATAAATTTGAATAACGCTTAATCCTTTTCTTTGCATTCACTCTAATCATAACGAAAACCTTCTTCACGAAGATATAAAAAACTTACCACTTTCTATCCTTAAATAGAAAGTGGCAAGTTTAGTTCTTTAGGAATATTGGAATGAAACTCTGGTGTATACACAATAGAAAATGAATATCCCTGCTCAATAAATGATACTTCATTATGTTTACATTCAAAGGGAACATTATTTATCTTAAAGTTATTATGGATTCGCTGTAAAAATGCGACGTCTGGTGTTCCGAAAGAAACGTGTACTTTCGGTGATAGAGCTTTCATCGCGATTGGAATCCAAGGTCGCTGCCACCAAGTCGCGACAATATATGCAGTGCCACCTATAACAAAGTTAAAAATATCCCCATCTTCCATCGTTTTCATATTTAGATTTGATTTTAACCATTCCGTAAAAACAGGTACACTCTTAACGGGAAGACCGATTTCCCTTACGTATAAAATGTTTAAAGGTGAATATGGTACTAATACATCTTCTTTAACATAACTATGCGCAATAATTTCGAGTAGATTTCCATCTCCGTCTTTAAAGTATAAATTGAATAGACCATTCTCTTCACCAATTACATTTCCATTTTGCCATTTCACAATGAGTAATCCAGAGTCGTTTAACCACCTCGCTGTTTCATGGAATTTTGAATATGGGATTTCAAAAGCAAAATGTGCAGGTGCGATTGGTTCATACACTTCTTGAAAACTAATTGTTGTATAAGGTGTTACTTCAAATTGAATGAAGGATGCTGTTTCTTTTTTTATTGGAAAAGATAATATGTCCTTATAAACTTGTTTTACCCCTTCTATGGAAACCGTTTGTAGTTTTATATCTGATATATGTGTAATCACTTTACATTCCCCCTCATTTCTTATTATCTATTCGTATTGTATTACACTTATAAATAGATAAAATCAAACGGAAGGATGGATTTTTCATATAGAAACTACAACTTTAGTATGATTATGTTAGCTCCAATTATTTTTTATTTCCGCTATAACAATTTCTGGTTTATCCCAGTGCAACATGTGTGTAGTATCAGGAATTACTTTTACTATACTGTCCGTTTTCTCTTTAAAAACATTTGCTGTCTTATCTCTATAATCCGCCCAAACTTGTGGGACTGTAGCTCGAAGTAATACAATATTAGCCAGTAGCTTCTCATATATATCTATTGTTTCATCTTTATGCATACCTCTTATTATATTACTAGCTGTATTTCCCCTGGCATGCCACCATACTTTATTATCCATTTCGATCCCTAGATCCTTTACAGCAACTTCTAACAATGAAGACCACCTAGTATAAGCTTCTTTTTCACTTTTGAAAAATTCGTCCCAATTATTAAAAACGTATTCATCAAAGTCCTTTTCATAATAAGCAATTTCTTCTTCCAACGTTTCTTCTCGAAGCCTTTTTGTTTGATATCCACCATCAATAAGAATACTTCCTTGTACTTTTTCTGGATGATTTAACAAATAAAATAAAGCTACAAAACTTCCCCATGAATGTGATAGAAAATAGAAGTATTCGATTCTCAATTCATTTATTATTTCATTTAACCAATTTGCTAAATTGTGCATCTCATAATCTTCTGTTCTTTCAAATGGAGGTGTTTTACCATGTCCAGGTGCATCAACGGAGATAAATCTATACTCTTCTTTTAATTCCTCAGCAATTTCTATAAAACTTAAACTCGTACTACCTAATCCATGTAAACAAAAGATAACGGGCTTGTCATTATTCCCCCATTCAGTAATATGTACATTTATTTTTTCATTGCTAATATAGTAACGTTTCAAAACATTTATCCTCCATATTTTGATTTTTTAATTTACACTTTATTTATTTCTATTATTTTCAAGTATTTTCTGTATTCTTTTCCACACAAAAAGCTGCTTTTCTTTAAATGAAAAGCAGCTTTTACACTAAAATATATTATAATTTAACAGCAATAATCATAAATCTTTTTGAATTAGTACGAATCCCTTTTTCAGAACTAGACGTATCAATGAACTTTTGTAAAATAGTAAAATCCTCTTCCTGTTCTCCAAATCTAGGAATAATAGGGGTATGTTTTAATAAGAAAATGAGATCTTCAGACCTACTGTAATAATCAGTAACATCATATTCACGTACTTGCACGAGATCAAATCCTGCACTAATAAGTTCATTCATATACTTTTCTTTTAAAGTACCATCCCGTTCACCTAAGCATTGTCCTCTACCAAATGCTTCTTTCAGGTTTAATTTATCATTCTCACTTACTTGTTGTGTTAAGAAAAAGGCACCCTTTTTCATTACTTTCGCTAACTCAGATGCCAGAAACGGGGCATGACAACTTGAAGCAATATCAAAATGTGCATGTGGAAATGTTAAAGCTTCAGAACCCATTTGAAGAAACTCAACATTTTGTACACCTGATTTTTTCAAGTTAGAATGTGCCGTTGCAATCATGCCGTTAGAATTATCAATTCCAATCAACAATTTAGCTGATGATGCTATGTTAAGTACATTTTCTCCTCCGCCTGTACCAACATCAAGTAAAATATGTGATGGTTTACACCTTTCTTTTACCTCACTATAAAAGTCCCATGTATCTCCTACAGTTTCACATTTTATTTTGCTAAAATCCCATCCATTTAATCTTCCTACTTTATCATAGAAGCTTTTATACTCTAATTCGTTCATCTTATTACTTCCCCTTTGTAAAAATAAATTAAATATGTATAATAACCTACGACACTCCTTAATTATATATTATAAAATACAAATTATTAAAACAATATTTCCCTTCACACTACAATAAGTTTACATAACATTTTTATGGTTTATCTTTATCTATATATTCTAAATGCCCTCTTCCCCAACTACACATACTATCCAAAACAGTACTGACTGTTTTTCCATGTTCAGTTAAGCGATATTCTACTTTAGGTGGTATTTCTTGATAAATTTCGCGTTTTATTAGTTGATCTTGCTCTAATTCACGTAATTGCTTCGCTAACGTCCCTTGAGATATATCTGGTATCAATCGCTTTAATTCACCAAAACGTTTCATTCCATCTGTTAGCAAAATAAACAAAATGAGTGGCTTCCATTTCCCACCGATTATTTGTAATGTTGCTATTACCCCTTTTAACTTCGGTTCTTGTAAATCCATTTTTCTCACCTCTCCTCAGATATCATAAAGTGAAACTTTAATCAGTGGGGGTTTTGTTCATCCCACACTGATTATTAGTTGAACCAATCGGGCTTTTACGGGCAATTGATCTCTTACCTAATTTCCTTGCATTTTCCTAACTTTGAGGTGAGAGTTTTACTGCCCGTTAATGCGGGATAAACCATATTTAGAAATTTTTCCTATTACTTATCCGCATGTATAGCAATTAGTACGAAATTTGCGACTATGTACATATAAAGTGCGTACTTTTCACTTGCTCCCTTTTAGCGAATAATAAAAGCATAGCACAGTTAGTTATATTCTAAATTTTTTATTAAAGGAGTGGCTAAAATATGTCTATTACTACATTAAAAAATAGCCGTATTGTTATCATTGGCGGGAGTTCTGGTATTGGATTAGCAACAGCAACACAAGCAATTAAACAAGGCGCACATGTTATTATTGCCGGACGCTCGGAAGAAAAATTAAAAGTTGCTCGAGAAGTAATAAATAACAATCATCTTCAAACTTATATATTGGATAATCAAAATAAAGAGCAATTACAAAATTTTTTCAAGACAGTTGGGAACTTTGATCATTTATTCACACCGGGAGCCTCTTACACACTTGGACCAATTACCTCTACAGAGGAAATTGCTGAAAGTAGCTTCATCGGAAAGTTTTGGCCTCAATATTATGCCGTAAAATATGCAATTCCTTTTCTTTCAAACTCTGGATCTATCGTGTTAATGTCCGGTGCATTTAGTCAAAGACCACTTAAAGGCGCACCTGCTTATGGAGCTTGCAATGGTGCTATTGAAAGTTTAGGGAAAGCTTTAGCTGTTGAATTAGCTCCTATAAGAGTTAATGTTGTTTCTCCTGGAACGATACAAAGAGAGAATGAACAAAATGAAAATAGACTAGTTGCTTACGAAGCTTATAAATCTCTTTCACTTGTACAACGAGCTGGATATAATGATGAAATTGCACATACTGTCCTATATTTAATGCAAAATAGTTTTACTACGGGTAATGTATTGTTTCCTGATGGAGGGTACACATATCATTAAATTATTTAAGACAAAAGCCCCTTATTACGGTGGCTTTTGTTGCTCATTTAAACATTGCTGAAATTTCCAAATAGATGATTACATTACTTTAGTACCAACTGGTTGGTTTTTAGATGATTCATTACAATCCGCTCATTTTGTACATTTGCAAATAAAATTGTGCTAGTAGTTGACGAATCGAATCTCGAAGTAATATGTCTTGATATTTATGGATAAGTTTACAAAGAAAAAAGGCATATAAATAATGCCTTTTTTCTTTATCATCATTTAACTGGATAACAAACTTCTGTAACCCACTTATTAGGATCCGATTCCATCGCTGGGCTCACATGATAAATATTAAACATCGGGCTTGCTAATTTGTAACCCTCTGTCTCAATCCATTTTGCCGCAGCCTCATTTACAGCTGTCATCTGTTCATAACTTCCATTAACTGTTATAGAAGCTACATTGGTTGATTTCATATTTTTAAATGTAACGTCTTTTGTATTTTCGTGCTTACCTAGAATACTTAGCTGTATTTCTATATCTACATCATTTTCTTTGTATTCACGATCATGGAAAACCGCAATACTATAACTCGGTTGGGCAATACTAATATTTTTCATTTGAATTTCTTGCATTAATATACTCCATAAATCACCTTCGCAATTATACGATGGAATAATCTTTCTAACACTAGCTACAGTTCTTTCTGGAATTTCTTTTATTGAAACATGATAATTCATCTCAACAACATCCTCTCTCATCGTTTTCATTGAGTCTTCGAGGAGACGTAATTGTTTTTGGAGGTTATTCATGTCTTCTTTAATTTGAGCACTACGATTTAAAAATTGCTCTTTTATGCTATCTATATTATCGCATTCTATTATTTCTTTGATGGTAGCAATATTAAACCCCATAGCTTTTAATGTTTGAATTTGATTTACCTTTTTTAATTGGTCAGCTGAATAAAATCGATATCCACTCTGCTCATCGACTTTTACTGGTTGTAATAATTCCACTTTATCGTAGTGTCTCAACATACGTATGCTAATGGAAGATAGTTTAGAAAAATCCCCTATTTTAAACATGATTTCCTCCTATAAGTTACATCTACTTTGAAGCTCAACTTTATCTTAAACAATGACATTGTGTGAGAGTCAACTGTTTATAACACTTGAATTATATTTCTTTAATTATTTATCCTTATACCGTCTTATACCTATAAAGATTGATAATAATCCGTTCACAGCTAATAAAATTACTATAATACTTGTAAGTAAACCTACATCTGCCGCAAATATTTTTATCGTACGCCATGGTGAGCTTGTACAATAAGTAAGAAGTGGGATGAAAATAATAGATAATAGTAGGAATAGAGTCCCTACGAATAACCAAGTTAATTTTTTTACAGTTTTCTTATGTTTATATTTTTTAATTAACATAATTGATGAAATGAAAAGCGCGAGTATAACTGTAGACATAACAATTTGTGTAAATGGTATGCTTTTATGGGGATCAACCGGTTCTTCTTCATTCAAAATATTAATAATCCCCTTTTTTAATACTGAAAGTGCTGGTTCTTCTAATACATGATTTTTATTTGTTAAAATCACACCACCCCAGCCACTTTTATTTAAAGTAAATATTTCTGTACGAGCATCGGGCGTTGATCCTGAATGCCAAATCATCGTTTCGCTTTCATTTATACTTGTTGTTCTTAATCCAAAACCATAGCTTTTTTCTGAATTTATGTTATAAAGTGGTGTAAGATAAAGGTCGATGTTTTCTTTCTTTAAAAATTGAGTATCTTCTTGTCGATTCAAAAACATAATAAATTGAATCATATCTTCCAAATTTGCGGTAATATAACCATACGGTGCCCCGGCATTATCATAGGACACTACACTTTTTCTTGGTATGCCAAACCATGACTGATAACCTGTTAAATAGCCTTTTTCATATGCAGTTTCTTTACTTGCTGCCGCACCATTCATATTTAATAGCTGAAAAACATGTTTTTCCATATATGAGGAATATGTATCATTTGTAATTTCCTCAATAAGTGCACCTAAAACAATATAATTCGCATTACTATATTGATATTTTTCTCCTGGTAGAGCAGTTAATTTTACATTTGAAAGTCTCATTACATTTTCTTTTAATGCTGTAGAACTTTTGGATTGCTTATCTGATATTAATAAGCCTTCATATGTGTTTATTCCGCTTGTATGAGTTAAAAGGTGTTGGATTGTTATAGATGAGGATATTTGAGAATCTTTTAGTTTAAACCAAGGAAGATGTTGTTGAACTGAATCCTCTAATTTTATCTTTTTGTCTTCTATTAATTTCACTATAGCTAAAGCTGTTAAAGATTTGCTTATTGATCCGATTGCAAATGGTGTTTTACTAGTTATTTTTTTTTCAGATTCCCCAGTAATCCCCCACGTTTTAGTGAAGAATACATCTTTATTATGTACAATTGCAACAGCAGCCCCTGGAATATTCTGTTCTTTTATAAATTTTTCAATATACTTATCTAAAGTAGCTTTAATATCTTGCTGAGCATATGATTTTGGATGAATGATACATAATACTATTACATTACAAAGAATATAGATTTGAAATAGTTTATAGATAGTTTTCTTCATTATACTTTAGATAGCTTTCTTTTTTTATAACTTACTAAGCTAATAAACACTACTACAGAGAGCATAAAGCTAATCATTATTAATAAAACGTTCCACCATTGATTCTCTGATATGCGATATAAAATATTATAATTAAATGTATTTTTGCTATTAGTTGAATTAAATGATTCAGTTAAAAATATTGAAAATGTAGTTTGCGAGATGAGGTAAGTAATAAATGCGATGAATATGCCACGTAAGATAAATGTGTTGAATTTTCCTTTTTCATTTTGAAGTTGTTTCATTTTAACTTGTAAATCAATTTCATTTATTTCTATAAAATCTTTAACAAATAATTGAGGTGTACCTAAATCATCTATACTGTCTTCACCATGTTCACGACACTCTTGAATATGTTCTAATATTTGTCGCTTAATATTTTCCCTTTCTTCTAAACTAATATCGTATTGCTTTAATTCCTTAAGTACGTCTCTTAAAAATTGCTTTTCTTTACCTATCAATTTATTCCTCATTTCAGAAGGTCTCCTTTCAAACCGCTTTTTAATAATGTTTGAATGTCCAATTGCAATTCTAACCACTCATTAATTTTCTTCTCAAGACGTATTTTCCCATTTTCATTAATTTCATAATAAATCCTTACTTTACCACTGTCTGTTACCTCTTGATAAGTATTAACCCACTCTTGATTTTTCAACTTAGTTAAAATAGGATAAATACTTCCTACTCCTTTCAATTTTAAATTGTTTATTTCAAGTTCTTTCATAATCTCATAACCATAACTTTTCTTTTTCGACAAAATAGATAATACACACATTTCTAAATGACCTTTAATTAAACTTGTTCTATCCATAGGATAAATTTAACAGAAATATATACTTCATTCAAGTATATATTTCTGTTAAATTCAAAAAATCAGACAACGCAAAATAGATTAATAAACAAAATATATCACTTACGAACCGTTTTCAACCTTAATTTTAGATTTTATAATATAATAATTACATAATATATTAATCGTTTATCACTATTAGTTTTTTATCTCTCCTTCCATATTACTTCTTTTCTTATTGAAAAATATTTTATGGAGACATAAAAATACTAAAAGATCCAATTTCTTAATTTTGATATTAAGAAATTGGATCTTCTTTCATTACCTTGTATTAGTCATACTGCGCTAATATATACATTATAAAGAATATATGTTTTATTAATTTATGCTAATAACACATAAACTAATAAAATTTACTGATTACTCTCAAGACATTCATAAACCGCCATCATATCTCGTTTATTCAACTCACGAATACGATTAAAAATTGGTATTTGCCCAACAGCTTCTGTTAATAATCTTTCATTCACAACATCACTTACTTTTCCAGTTAACCACGTTTGTACATCCACGCCCTCGACAACTTCTTTTAACCCTTCGTCATTAATACCACTTGCATTACAAGTTACACATGGAATTGTTAGTTTAAAGACACCATCATGTAGATTATCTTCGGTTATCACTTTCTTACCTTTACAAAATGGACATGGATTACTTTTTTTAATTTTATTAATTTGGGTAACTAATTTTTTGTATCCAAATGCTTCGTATACATACGTAAGTTTTTTATATTTACCATTTGTGAAATACTTATCTATAATGTTTTCTCTCGTTTCATAAACATTAGGGAAATCACAAACAGTTACCTGATTATTAACACTAATGGATTCGATATTTCCTTTTATTTCGCCCCAGAATGGTAAGACATTTTGTAACACCATTTCATAGTTTGAAAAGCTTGCTTGTTCTAATTCAAACATCTTCAGTGCGACTTGTGCTTTTCTTGACAATAAAGAAACATCTTCCGTCAATACCATTTCGCCACCGACAATAGACTTCAATTTAACAAGTGCCGGTAAATCACCAACTGTTTTCAATACTTCATTAATAGGCTGATTGATTATTTCACGAATATCTACGTTATCAAATTTAAGTGGTTTATGATGATTTAAAACCGTCCCCTCACAAATTGGACATTTCATCATTTTTTTTGAACTTTTAATTTCTTCTTTAATAGGTGCTTTTGAAATAACAATATATCCACCAATAATTGTATTAAACCCTACCCATGTTCTGCGTGTCTTTCCTTTTTTATCATAAAATGATTTCTCAAAATATCCGTACCAAAACGTATGCTTTTCTTCTTCTGACATATCATTATAGCTCTTTGACAAATCGTGACCAAGCTCATTTTTTATTTCTTCGAATAGAAATTCTATTTTTTCATGCTGATAAAATTTTAATACCTTCATGATTTCTGGATCGAATAGCCCATCCCAAAATGGAACACTTTTATCTTGAATGGCAATATCTTTATCAAAAACTTCAATTTGAAGACGTCCAGAACAAGATGGACAATGATTGTCCTGTGAATAGAAATCAAAACTTCTCGTATCTTTATTAATTGGATGAGCAGCTACAATATGATTAATTAATCCACCAATCTCATATAAGAAACTATATTGACTATATAAATGTCTTTCAAGATCAATAGCAACAACAGGTGCGATTGTATCAGATTCATATTCACCATAAATTAACCTAGCCATTGATGATAAACTTTTTAAAATACCGCCCTTATAAACGTTTTCGGCATTTTTAAAATAGTTAATATGATTCCCTTCTAAATAGTGAACTCCTTTTTTCTGCTTAAGCATTGAAGAGATGTTTATTTTCTCTGTGCTATTCACATTACTTTTTTGACGATAGTAATCCTCATGATTAACAACATCCAAATGCTCTACAGATTCATTCTGCCTTTTTCCAAAATCAACTATATAATCAGAGCTTTCTAACATGTAACGATTATGCTCAATCATAATGATAGAAACTGATTCATCTTGCAGAATACCTCTAATACTATCGATAAATTGATTTAAAATATTTTGTGATAAACCTTTTGAAGGCTCATCAAAAATGAATAATGTATGTGGATTTCTAGTGTTTGCAAATAATTCCGAAACTAAATGAACACATTGAAACTCACCTGTCGATAATGTTTGTGTTTTTCTCTCTAATGTTAAATAGCCAAGTCCTAATTTAATTAGTAGGCTCAAACGTTTATAAGCGATATCTTCATTTGGAAGTTCATCAATAATATCCTCAATCGAGCGCTCAAAAATATCATCAATGTCTTCACTATACTTTGTTAGTTTCTTTTTAATATCTAGGAAAGTTGCTACAGTTGATCGACTTGTAATTGATTGATTTCGGTCTTGTCCCACCATAACTAATTTATCTTTTGGATATCTTTTCAAGAAATCTGTAGCTAGACATTCATTGACAAGTGTAGATTTCCCACATCCTGATTCTCCTGTAACCGTTACAAGCCTGTTTTTAGGAATTTGAAACTCCTCCATTTGGATATTACGGCAATATAAATCATAGAATGTATAATATTCTGTTGGTATTTCTTTATTTCGATCCCACAGTATTGACTTTGGTCTTGGTGATTCTTTCACAATTTTCCCGCCATATTTTCCGCTACCAGGTCCAAAGAACAATTGCTCATCAGTTGTATCTAGTACCGTATCTGAATGATCAATAAGCCAAATTTGATTTTTACACCCTAATCGTTTAATCTCTTCCAAAATTTTCAATAATGTTTCATGATCAAGTCCAACTGAAATCTCATCAATAATAATTACAGCATTTTCACTTACTGCCATGAATTCAGCCAAATAAAGTCGTGTTAACTCTCCACCTGACAACGTACCCATAATTCGATTTAATGTTAAATAACCAATGTTCATATTAATAATATTTTGCAGTATATGCTGTTTTTCTTCACTAATATTTAATTCTTTTGCTAGTGAAAGAATAGATTCAATACTTAAATCATTAATATTTGAGATTGAATGTGGCTTGTCCAACAAATCAATTTCATATTGTTCAATTTCTTCACTATAACGTTTTCCCTTACATTTTTTACACTCAACATTTTTTGTAGTACCACGGCCTTTACAACCAGTACACCAGCCTAATTGATTATTAAATGAAAAGACCTCTGGAGAAAGATTAAAAACTTCAGCAAGTTTTTCCCGAACCTCTGTAAAAACACCAGTATGAGTACCAATCGTTGAACGAGGATTAGACGAAATCGATGATTTTCCTAGAAAAAGTACTAAAGGCATTTCTTCCATCTTAATGGCACTAAAATTTGTTTCCATAATGTTAGGAAATAAATATTGATATTCAGCCTTTGGTAATAAAGAAACTAATCGTTTTTTTGATTCTTCACCAATTGTTTGGCAAAAAGTTGTTTTACCCGATCCAGATAAACCAGCAATTCCAAACGATTTATTAAACGGTATAGTTGCATCTAATTTATTTATGTTATTAGCAATTAATTGATTTACTTTCATATTAACCTCTATTCTTATTTATTCACAAAAGCATTTTTAAAATATAATAATTACATAATGAATATCACCTATTATGCAATTATCCTCTCACTTCATGAATCTTATCCTTGTATATTTCAAACCACTGTTGCCATTCATCTTTAGAAAATTCTTTCTCTTCTCCTTTTAAAACGAAAGAAAAAAGATTTAAACAAATATGCCAACCAGCTACATCTCTCGGTGTATGATCTGTTAATTCATGAATGTACTCTTTAAGAAGTAACAAAGTACCATTCTCCTCTTTATGTATTTCAAATCGAACACGGTCTTTATCCCAAGTAAATTCAAGTACTGAGTTTAGTTGACATTCTAAAATATCAATGTTTATGAATGAACCGTCCATCATGTCGAACTTTATTATTCCACCAGTTTTAAGGCTTTCAATCTGTAAATTGGACATCCATTTTTTCAGCTTACTGTTTTCTGTTAATACAGACCAAACTTCCTCTACCGTATATGGACATTCGCGTTCAAATTTTACAATATATCCATCAGTTAGTTTCCCAATTTCAGCTATCATTTTGATTGCCTCCTTATATAGAATGTATGTTCTCACTTCATTTTACACGAATATAAATATAAAATAAATATTTATGACAACGAAGTGTTAATTTAAAGTGAATGGTGCTGAGAAAAACTTAAATATTTTCTAAATCGAGTTATATAATATTGAAAATTAAATATAGATTTACGTACAAATAAAAAAGCCGCATTTGCGACTTATGAAATCATAGGATTAACTCCTGTTTTATTGTATGATTAACGCTTAATCGCATCGACAATTAGCGATGGAAAACCAAGTTTATCGCCTTTATTTCTAGAATCATACCTTTTCGAACGGAAAATAACACCGTCGTTTGCATCCCATTCGTTGTAATAAAACCGACCATGTTCATCACAATATTCAAGTAAAACTACCTCGAATCCAGCAGTTTCAAACATTTTCGTTAATGTTATATAATTATGAACGATTTTATGACTTGCTGCTGGATGATCTTTCGGACCGGGTCCCCCTATTTGAACTATATTTTGATATGCCTCATCCTGAAAGAATGCATCAGGGACTCCGCACCGAATATGACCAGATGGTTTTAAAAATTCATAACAAATTTCAGCTGCTCTTACACCTTCTTCAAAAGTAAGGTGTTCCCATACATGCTCAGCTAAAATAGCTGAAATAGAGTTGTATTCAAATCTTTCTTCCCACGTAGCTTTATCTAGTAAGTTAAGTTCATCTTCTTGCGTTTGAATCCAACCTGGATTATTATTAAACACTCCAGCTCCGACAACTACTTTAATTTCGTCTTGTTTTATTGCCACCATGTTCACCTCTTAAATATTTTAATTCATTAATATATTCTATGTTTACTATTATCCTTCCTCCTTTAACAAATTTAGTACCATGAGTCCAGTACAATACCGAACTCATGTCCTAAAAACTCTCTAACGCAACGATTTGTCTAACTCTATAAAATTAGTTCATAATATACGATTTTTCTTACAGAAATATAGCACAGCAAACATTAGCATAATACCAATTACGTAAAAAATTGTTGTTCCGCTCCCACCAGTATTAGGAATTACCCAATTATTCTTCGCATTTTTCACTGTTATTTTTTGTGTCTTTACTGCTTCTGTAATTTCTATTTCTATTGGATCCCTAAGTAACATATATCCGTTTGGCGCTTTTATTTCTTTTATCGTATATTTTCCAAGTACTAATTGACTGGAAATCACCTTTCCTTTTTCATCCGTTGTTAATCTAGCCACTTCTTTACCCTCTTTATCTAAGACTTGAAATATAGCGCCTTGTAGTTTTAAATTGATATCCTTATCATCAACTTTCTCAATTTCAAATTGTCCAGTCGGATCTGGTAATTTCTTATTTCCTATTTTAATTTCTATTACTGCATCTTTTTCTACTTTTACAGTTATTTTTTCTTTTAATAATTCGTAACCTTTAGGTGCTTCTACTTCCACTAAGGTATAGTTTCCTTTTGGTAAGTCTTTTGATACTACTTCTCCTTCTTCATTTGTTACTAGTTCTCCAACTATTTTTCCTTTTGAATCTTCTATATGAAACTTTGCCCCTGCTAGCTTTTTATTTTTATCACTTATGTCTACTTTCACAAGCTTTATTTTCCCCATTGGATCTGGCAATTTCTTATTTCCTATTTTAATTTCTACTACTGCATCTTTTTCTACTTTTACAGCTATTTTATCTTTTAATAATTCATAGTCTTTTGGCGCTTCTATTTCTACAAGGGTATAGTTTCCTATTGGTAAGTCTTTTGATATCGCTTCTCCTTCTTCATTTGTTACTAGTTCTCCAACTACTTTTTTATTTGAATCTTCTATATGAAACTTTGCTCCGACCAATTTTTTATTAACATTATTACTATCAACCTTTTTTATTTTTATTTTTCCTGTACTAGGCTTGTTCCAATGTTGCCAGTTAAATTTGAAATTGTGAAATTCAAATCCACCAGTTTGTTGTACCGCACCGACAAATGCTTGTCCATTAATCGAACCGCCTTTTGTTTCTAATACAGCATTGGGGGCAAACACACTACCAACGACACCATATCCCTCTGTTATAATTTTTTTCGCATTTGGAAAAACCCAAATCACTTTCCCATATAGCTCAGTAAACGGGGAATTAGGAGAATATGGTTGTGATGTAGGAACTATATCTGTAGCCCTTCCAATATTGTTCGTGTCATATAGAATAGACCCATTTTTAAATGTAACCTCTGTTGCATCCGAATACATAACAATAAAATCTTTGTCCTTAGCACTCGGTAAAAATACATCTCTTATATCTAAATTGATTTTCCCTGTCAATTCTGATGAAACATAAATATTAGAATTGTTTATATCTTTTCCGATTCCATAACTCATATTTGGAATTGGGGTATTCGTTTTATATTGACCAGCATTTTTACTGACTTGGTTCACTATATTGCGAAATTCATTAAATTTCGCGTCAATTTCTAGTTTTTCTTTATATACGATATGATCATAAGAAGATTGTATGATGCGATCTGGATCACTCTCTTTTGTCATTACGACTATTCCGTTTTGAATGATAAAAGATTCTTCTCTTGATTTCTTAAATTTTCCAGACAATAACAAGGACGGATATCCCTCATCAACCCATTTTTCACCTACTATATTAGATGTTCCCGCTGCAGCACCTACAATCGTATACCCCGATGCTTCCATATCACCTTGAACTGCGATTGCTCCTTCAATGTCACCACCTATTGCTTTATGGTTACCAAAGACAACAGCATTATAACGCGATATATCACCTAGACTTTCTAGGTTTGTCGTGGATCCATATGCTTCTTTTGGTACATATACGACAAAACTTACACTTAACATTAACAAAACAATAAAATGAATACTTACCAGCTTTAATCGTAGCCTCAATTCCTTTGTTCCCACCTTTACCGTATTTTTTCTATAGTCGAATAAAATGACATATTCACCAATGAGGATTTACTTCATCCTTTATATACTTTCTTTACTTATCTCTGAATTTCCGTTCCCACTTCCCATTAATGCAGGATAAATAAATACATTCTATCGAGTTAACCTTTTCTTATAAATTACGACTAGAAACACACATAACAATAGGATTGGAACTATTACAGTCCACTTATTAAATATAAATATCTCTGTACTCACTTTTTGTTTTTCTTTCTCGTTTAACTCCACACGCACACCTCGAACTAGCAATCTATTGGTGTTTACTCCATAAGGCGTACACGTAATTAAAGTTGTATAATCTTTATTTTCTACAATTTGTAGATCGTCCGTTTCGTGTGGTAACACTACTTTAATTTGATCTACTTTATAAGCAAGAACTTTGTCTAAAGAATGAATATAAAAAAGATCTCCTTCACTCAACTTATCTAAATCTGTAAATAATTTTGCTGATGGTAAACCACGATGCCCTGTTAAAATAGTGTGCGTATTTTCTCCACCTATCGGGAGCGAAGAAAAATCTAAATGACCTATCCCGCGGCTCAATACTTCCTCAGATGTCCCTTGATAGATTGGCAGTTTTATATTGATTTTCGATATTTCAATATACCCCATTACATCTCCTAAATTTAACGCATCAGCATATGCTTGATGATTACTTTTTTTTTCAGAAAATGGATCAGTAAATGTTTTCGTGGAAGTGTGAACTTGTTTATTATATTCGGCTGCTTCTTTTTCCCTACGTTCGACTTCTTTCTTTTGTAGCGCTTTGATCTTCTTATCGTAAGAGCTAATCTCAGAATAATGTGCACGAGTCGCCAACCAATTACTAATAGTAGGATATAAAAAAACACCTAATCCAAATAAAAAAATACCTCCCAAAACAAGATTTCGTTTCATATTTCCACCTCTGTATATGCTTAAATATCGAAAAGAGGGAAGCATTTTGCTTCTCCCCTTTTCCCATAGTTACATGTTCCTAAAATCTTAATTATTAGCAAACTTTTTTCTAAAGAAAACAAATGCCGCTGTAACCATTAACGTAAGGCCTATTACAGTAAAAAGAGTCGTTCCTATGCCACCCGTTACCGGAAGAACCCATCCACTTTTATTATTTTCAATCGTTAATTTAACCGTTTGATTATTTTCGCTAATCTTTACATCAATGGGATCTTTTAATAATTGATAAGAAGCTTTTGTACCATCTTCTTTTGTATATGTTGGTGCTTTCGTTTCAAAAATTTGATAGTCTCCATATGGAATGTTAGACCATTTAATAACACCATTTTCATCTGATACACCTGTTACTTCTTTTCCTGCTACAACAACTATTTTTCCATTTTTATCTTTAAGTACAAACTCTGCACCTTTTAATTTATTCTTATTAGCACCATCAATTTTTGTTAACTCAATTATTCCAGTTGTCGGAACAACAACTACAGGTTTAGATTCCTTTTCTCCAATTACATCATTTTTATTTGTAAAATCAATTTTTGCTGTATTTAAAATTTCCGAACCAGATGGTACTCCTTCTTTTACTTGAGATTTAATTTGCAAATGAAATTCGTTTTTACCATCTAATTTTGTGAAATCTTTTACTGTAGCTGTTACTTTTTGACCTTCTATAGCTACCTCTACAATGCTTGTATTTACTTCTGCTCCATCAATTTTCACGATTGGCTTTCCTTGAATCGCTAAACGATTATCCAAAGTATCTGTTACCACATATTTTTTGTATTCCTTAATGTCTTCTGGAATTAATGTTTTAATATCATAATTATAATTAGTTAACGGATTGATTGGTAACGCTTCCAATTTTCCGTTAATCTTTTTATCAATTATTGGTTCTTCATAGTTTTTCACTTCTAATTTAACTACTGTACCAGAAGTAATAGTTCCCTCTTCATTAATTGTTCCGGAGTTCTTAACAAAAAACTCACGTTTAGTTGGATCTATTACATAGCCTTTCGGAGCTTTTGTTTCTTGGAAATAGTATTCTCCATACACCAATCCTTGCACGCGAATATGACCATTAGCATCTGTTACTAACTCTTTTTTCACTTCTGTACCGTCTTTTTTAAATAAAGAGAATACTGCACCTGCTAATGCTTTTTCATTTACACCAGTTTTTATTAAATCCACTGCACCACGTTTAACCTCATTTTTAGGATACATGTGAACATCATAGTTTAGCACCTTACCCTCTTTATTCGTTAATGGGATATCCACTGTATACGTATTGGGATTTAGATTAACATGTGGAGGTCCTGCCACTTCTTTCACCTCATAACGTCCTAGCGGAAGATCTTTTAATACAGCTTGTCCGTTATCATCTGTTACTACTTGCGTTGGAGTTGCTCCCATTACAGGTTTCACATCTTCTTTTACGATTTTCCCATCGTTTGAAATTTTTTCAAACGATGCAACCCTTTTCACTTCAAACGTTACACCTTTTAATGGTTTCGCATCTTTTGGCACCTCTTGATTTGCAGAACCGTCACCTTCTAGCCCCTGCGCTCCATCTTTTTCTTGTTCATACTTATGAATCGTTAAAGTACCTTTAGATGGTGAATCTGCCTTTACTAATACACTAGACCATGTAGAAAATGTTAAGAATAACACTAAAAGCACACTAAATATTTTTTTCATTTCTCTTATCCCCTTTACTACTTCTATCATTTTAAAAATCTCTTTATTACTATTACCTTCTTAAAAGCAATAGTGTGCCAAGTATCAGATTTAAACGAATAACATAAAACATAGTCGTCCAATAATCCATTGTTTACAATCACTTATTCACTTTTCTTATCTTCTATTATTACGTTTTCTCTCCACATGATATATGTAATTTCCCCCCCTAAATTACACTTATATCCCTACTTCTAGAATCATTCCATTTGTTACATAATAGCTTTCACTGCTATTTTCGACTAGTCACTTACTGTCAATCTATTAATTTCTCACTTCCTATCCCTATTTAAAATCCAATCTTAATCATTTTTTAATACATATAAGTAATAACCAACAAATAAATGTGACGATTCATATTTTATGCTACTGTCCAAAACTATTACCTGTATATTCAAATAATATGTGCTATTCATGTTAAATTATGGTATTATTCTTAGAAGTTTATAACTTTTATTTATATTTTTTATTAATAAATGTTTTCCGTTTCTACTTATGAAAAAAGGAATATATGTTTATTTAACTATTACGCATAACTGTAAGGAGGAAGAATATGACTAAAAAGCTCAGTCTAGTTGAGATAGAGTACATTTGCAATATGTTTTTCCAATCTTTTGAAATTCCAGTTTGTTTTTTAGATTGTAACAAAAATATTCTTTTAGAATTCACATCAAAAAGTGATTCACATTCGTTGTATACATCAAAAATAGAGCAGTTACATGTGCTTTTTCAGAGAAATGATACATATAATTTCCCCATCTTCAGAACTCACGAACATCTAGGGCACTTCATTTTAATTCACATAAAGAGCGATTATATGGTGAACGGTACTGTTATTATTGGGCCCTTGGCACATGTAAATTTTTCTACAAGTAAAACGGATAGTAACCTTAATTTCATTCCAAATTATAAAAGAACAAGAGACCATTATTTTTCATTGTCAGTCAAAGATCAAAATTTCTTTGTAAATATAGCAATATTGTTCTATAACATTCTCTATAAAAAAAATTCAGATGTAAGCACATTTTCAAATAACAGTGACTTACTTCATATAAGTCATAGCAGAATCTTAAACGAAGATGTATATATTTCAATGCAAAAAGACGAATCCATTTATCATAATTTATATATAGAGCAGCAACTACTTGGTTCTATAGAAAACGGGGATAAAGAAACCGTACTCAAATATTATTACGAATTCCAACAAGAGACTCTTTCATCTTTATCTTCATTCCATCAATTAAGACGTCATAAAAACATTTGTATTTCATCCATCACGCTCGCTACTAGATATGCGATAAAAGGGGGACTTCCATCTGGGATTGCTTACAAAATTTATGATTTACATATTCAAAGAACAGAAGATTTAAAAGACAAAGAATCTGTTTGGGATTTATTAAAAAATGCTTTTTGTACCTTTGCAGACCGTGTAAAGGCACAAAAAAGACAGCAACATTCACAGACTATCGCTATTTGCAAAAACTACATTTTTAAAAACATTTACAATCCAATATCTGTTAAACAACTTGCTAAATTTGCAAATGTGAATTCAGATTATTTATCTATATTATTTAAAAAAGAAGTCGGTATTTCATTAATTGAGTACATTCAACGTGAACGAATCGAAGAAGCAAAGAAATTATTAACTTTCACCACCTATCCCTTATCAGACATATGCGCTTCGCTAAATTTTAGCGATCAAAGTTATTTCACTAAAATTTTTAAAAAATTCACCAATGAAACACCTGGTAAATACCGAAAATCTCATGTTGTCATTTAGAGTGACACTTCCATTAAAACAAAGTGTTTTCAGTAACTTATCAATGGCAAATTAGAAGTACTCCTATATTCATGAGCTATAGGATTTATGCTATTTTCAAATCAAAAAACACGTTACTATTCTTTTATTTTAATGAGAATAGTAACGTGTTTTATATGTAATATAGTTCTGTAGACAGAATAGTATCCAACTGCAATTTTTATAAAAGCCAGATGTACCGCTTAACTATTAAAATCTTAATAAGTAAAAAATCCATATTTCGTTTTATTTACTTTCTACTTTATTTCTTTTGAATACTCAACTCTTTTCTTCAAACGAATAATCCCTACTATTATTTTTGTATCTTTCTAAATTTGCGAATCAAAGTGAGTACTGTACCTGCAATAATCATCAATATGCCGATTGCTGCACTGTTAGTTGTACTTACACCCGTCTTTGGCAGCTCCTTATATGTATATTCTTTTTTATCGGTATTACTGTTATTTGAGATATTATTGTTATTTGTCTTATTAGCAAGACCATTAGGTTTGCTAGTTTCTTTATCTTTCACTAATACTTTTTGTATTGTATTTACCTCATTACCCTCGGAATCTCTTACACTATATATTATTTCATAAGTACCAGCTTTAGTTGCATCTATAGTTCCTTCATACGCTACTTTAGAAGTAAGGTCACCGTCTTCTTTGTCAGTAGCTGATACTCCTACCAACGGATCAAATTGATCACCCTCAGTAATTGAAGTTGTAGCAGGTACTTTTAGTATTGGTTTATCATTTTTAACTTCTTCTCTAACTTTGACCGTTACAGTTTGCTTTGCCGTTACTTCATGACCGTTAGAATCTGTAACCGTGTACGTTAATATGTAAGTACCGGCTTTAGATGTATCTACTTCACCATCAACTTTGATTTTAGAAGTGAGATCACCGTCTTCTTTATCGATAGCTAATACTTCTGCCATTGGAACAAATGAATCTCCTACATGAATTGTCGCTCTAACAGGCACTGTTAATTCAGGTTCTAAATCTGATGTTTCTCCATTTTTCTCTACAATTACAGTCTGTGTTGCCGTTGCATTCCGCCCTTGAGAATCAACAACCATGTATTCCATAATGTATGTACCTGATTTTGAAGTATCTACATCGCCTTTATGCTTTACTTTATTTGTTAAATCACCATCTTCCTTATCAACAGCTTTTACATTTCTCATTGGATCAAACGTATCTCCTACACGTAGTGTAATGGTAATCGGTACAGTTAACTCTGGAGCTTGGTTTTCTACTGTTTTTTCGTTTTCTTTCACTGTTCCTGTAATTTTTGCCGCATCAAAAGCATTTTGGATTGCTTGAACTTCAATTGAGTTCGTTCCATATTTATTAGTTGCAACTGTAAGGCATGCCAATCTCAATTCAGAGAAATTAGAAGTCATGTTTAATTCATCAGTATTTGCATAATAGAAAATATCAAACATTTTATCTTCACCAATACCATTTACATTTACACCGTTATGAGTACCACCTTGTGCAATTAAATACGCAACTTTATTAATAATACTTGAGTTAAAATGAACGCCTCCATAATCCTCTCCATTTAAATCATTATATTTACTATAATCATCAGGATACGGTAGTCCTTCTGAAAAATTAATTGCAGTTGGATTTTTCATATTACGAAAAGTCGATCCAGTTTGTTCTCCTATTGTCCAGTTAAATTCCCCATTATTTATGTATTTCTCTATAGCCGTTCCCATAATATCAGATAATGCCTCGTTAATCGCCCCAGATTCTCCTGAAAATTCAAGGTTAGATTCGCTTGATGTAACTGCATGTGTAAATTCATGACCCGCTATATCGAATGCTTTTACCATAGGATCTCCATATAAAAGCATACTAATGTTATTAATATTAGTACTAAATGCATTCTCCCAATTTTCAGGATCATTTGTTCCTCCAGAATCCCATGCATGTACAACTGAAACTACTTTTTTTCCTTTATTATCAAAACTATTACGCTTATATTTTTCTTTATAAAAATCGTATACCTTTGTTGCTAAGAAATGAGCGCTTACCGCCTTTGGATCATTAAATGTTGTTGAAACGCTAGTTGCTAGTATACCAGGATAATAACTTTCTTCATTTGTAATATCTCTATAATTTACATCATATGTCTCAATTCCTTGTCCTCTTGTGTAATCAGCAAGCGCATAATTCCCATTAGTCTGTTTAGAAATACCAAATGTACGAGTTACGCCTAAATCATCGTTTCCTGTTCCAGTTAATGATGTGAAATTGTTAGTTTTATTTTCCTTAACGGATTCAACATACTCTTCACTTATTTTCAAACTTGATTCTTGTACCATATCTTTTAACATATCACCATTATGAGCATTCACTAAATAAGTTCCAGATACATAATTTGGTGTTGTAGCAGCAAATGTAACTTGATATGCGTTGCTAGCCTGCCCATGATTTTCATCAACAAAAATAACTGCCTTAACTTCTGGCTCTGAAATAAATTTAGTATCGTTTCCGTACTTTTTATAAATATATTGTTTTGCTTCTTCTTTTGATAAATTAATAGGTTTCTTTAAATCTTCTTGTGTTAAATTTTGTGCGCTAGCTCCTGAAATGCTTTTAATAATACCTTTTTTATCTACGTGAGCAGTCAACTGGTGGCCATATACTTCTTTTCCTTCATAAATTTGTTGCATGCGCACAAGTGTAGTTCCATCATAAGAACCACGTTTTTGAAGAACCTTGTAATCTACTCCTGTTTCTGCACTAACTTGTTTTGGAGACAAAGCATGCTCCGTATTTTCCTTAAGTGCATCTTTCACTACATTCTCTGGTGCCTTTTTTGATGGTTGTGTAAGATCACCTGTACGGAACGAATCCTCTTGAATTTCAACTTGCATTTGACCAGGTTCCTCTGCATGACCTACTCCATATGATGTTACACTTGTTAAGACGAATCCTGTTGTTAATGCAACTATAGCTATTTCTTTTTTATTTCCCATGATATTTACCTCGTATAAATTTCTATTATTTATATGAAACTGCTAAAATGTATACAATCTATTCCTAACATAAAAAGATGACTTTTGTAATCTACAAAAGCCACCTCTTCAATATGTAATATCCCTAAAATGTTTTTAATACATAATTTCTATACAAAAAGAAAAAAGCATTCATTAACGAGCATTTTGCAATACTTTTATTAGGTCATTTATATTTTCAACTTTCTGCTGAAACTGATCAAGTCTGCTATGTAGCGATGAAGGATTTTTATCTTCAGTTGAAATAACTTGTTTTAATTCGTTTTCTAATTTATCATACATATCAAAGAAATTATCAAATTCTACACTTACAAGCTCTTCATTTTCGCGATAGAATCTTTTTGCTTCTATATAAGTCATATATGATTTATTTAAAAATCCTAATGAAATTAAATATTTAGAAGTATTTTCTTGATAAATAGCAATATCACATGCCATTTTAATATCAGAATAAGTCTTTTGAACGAGACAATGCAATTCAAAAATCTTAAACTTTAATCCATTATTCATTTCATCCCCTCCCATCGTATCTATTCTACATAAAATTAGAATATTATACAAAGAAAATTATTAGTATGAAATTGACAATTAAAAAATAACTTAAGGATAAACAAACTCCCTCGCATTATAAATTATAGTTACGGAGCATTTACCAACATAACAGCAAAATAAAAAGCGAAAAGAATAAATTTTTCCGCTCTTAGAGTAATAAATACATTTCATATTGTGCTAAAGAATTCTTTTCAAATCTACATTTCTTTAAAAAACCCTCCAGTAAATTATTGTTAGGAAACCCAATTGATAAACTTGATAAATGTAATTCTTCTCTTGCTACTTCTAATAATTTCATCCCAACACCAATATTTCTATAATCTTTATCTACGAAAATAAAACTAATTTTACCTTGTTCATTTACACATAGAGAGCCTTTTAAGTCATTAGTGACATATGCACCATAAAATACATTATTTGTTTTTTCGATATAATCAACATCATTTTGCCAATTTATATGGAAGTTTAACCATTTCTGAATTTCATCTTTAAAAGTTGGAAATTCTAATTGTTTTACTTCAATATCCTTACAATCTTTATTCATTATTTTAGTCAAATCATTTAAATTATAATAAGAAAGATCGTAAACTTTTTCATAGCCCAACTTATTATAAAAATGAATCGCTCGGTCGTTTCCTACAATGACTTCGAGAAAAAGTTGCTTACATCCATGTTGAATCGCCTCTTCTTTATGCAGTTCAAATAATTTTTGACTCACACCAATACCGCGGTAATTAGGATGAACCGCTAATGTTCCACAGCGCATAGTCTTTATACTTTCATAATCCTTTATACCACCTAGTATTACGCCAACAGATTTGTCACCGTCTAAAGCAAGAAAAGAATGTTCTAGCAAATTACCTTCTGGTCCCAAAAAACGTTGTATAAAATCCTCTTTTGAAACCTCCATCTTAATAATATAATCGGAAAATCCATCTTTAAAAGCTTCATATACTAAATCAATATTCACTTCACTACACCTTTTATATTGAATCATATAAAATTGCCCTCCAATTGCTTGTATTAACCTCAACATGTACCCATATAATATATTCCATCTATTATAAATTTCAGCTCTTAATTTGAAATGAACGGACATTTCCCTACATATAACTTACTATTAATTTGTTTTATAACAAACTATCTATTATTTACTACATTAATCTCATAAATACGCAAAAAAGCAATTAAATGCTCACATGCTCTTTCGCATGCTAGCATTTTAAAGATTTTTTGTTCTTCTTTCGTTTTATCATTAGCCTGATCTGAAGCAGCTTTTAAACATAGAAATGGTTTTTTATTTATTTGACACACATAGGCGAAAGCTGCTACTTCTTGATCAACTGCCAATGCTCCATATACGGTATGGAGTAAATATCTCATTTCTGAACTACGAATACGTTGATCTCCTGATAAAAATGTACCGAAATGTATTGGATCATACGATCGTATTTTTTTTATTCTTCTTACAAGTGATTTTGTTGTTTCAATAGGTGCTGTTCTACCGTTATATAAATTAAAAACATTTTCCCCTGAGCCAGCAGCAGTAACATCGTGTTGTATTGCGTTTAGTGCCACTACAATATGACCGTTTTTCACCTTGTTTGATAAACTTCCGCATATTCCTGTCATAAACAACTCATCTGGCTGAAACTCACTAATTAACAATTGTACACAACTAGCGCAGCTTACTTTACCGACACCAGTAACAACTGATATTATTTCCAGCTCATTAATAGTATGAAAATGAAATTCCCAAGCTGCTCTTTTTTCAACACGTTCACTCGGATAATGTTGATGCAAATACGTCAGTTCTGGTTCCCATGCAGATACAATTGCAATACGTTTCATTACACGCTTCACTTCCCCTATTGTCATTTAAATAAGTTATCTATACTTTCTCGTTCATAATCTGGAATCCATTCTTTGTATTTCTTATATGAATCTCGTATTATTTCTTTATTCTTCGCAATTACTTCACATCCTCTATCATCATACATAAACATCACAATATCTTTCTTTGCATTTATGAGAAATACATCTGGATAAGAAATTTCTTTTTTTCGTCCAAATCGAAGATACAGATCAGAAAAATCCTCATGATTAGCAGCTTGTATCAGCGGTTCATATTTAATATCTTCCGCAAGACATTTAAAAGAAAATTGATATGTACAATATAAAGTGAAACTTTAATCAGTGGGGGGCTTACTGCCCGGCAAATAGCGGGATAAATCTGCTTCTTCATCTTCAAATAAAAACGGTAACGTTTCTTATCTTATATGAAATCTTAAATCTCTTTTCTTAATATATTTATTGTATATATTTATTTTCTGTGGAGTTTTTATGTTTTCCTTTTTAAATCTATAAACATTTGTCACTACAAACACTACATCTTCTTTTGAAAATATGTCTTCAAATAAGAATTTATTATATGTATATAGTTGAGAAAAGTATTCCATATTTAAATCGTCGGTTCCTTCTACAATTTGATATTTATCTTTTCCGAAATCAAAATGTAAATGATTTTCCCACTGAGAATATAAGTAGGGTCCTAATGTAACTCCTGGAAATGTTTGATTCATATATTCTTTTAATTGCATTTCCTTGTCCTTTCTACTGTACAATTCTTTTTAAATCCCAATATGCTTCTTCTAGCCACGGATGTATAACTTTCAATGTATCTCTCCTTTCCCACAAATATGAAATATATACAAAAGCTGCTTTTTCCAAAGATTTTCCCAATTCTTTTTTTATTTCTATTAAATATGGTGGTGTCCCTTTTTGATCCCATTCTATTTTATCTGCAACAAATAATACTAAATCCATCTTCGTTGCATGTTTACGCAACGTTGTATGGCAACAAATTGCATTTAAAATCTCTTCATCTTCGACTTTAAATATTTCTTTTGCGATTACCCTCGATAATTTTTGATGAATAATCATAGGAAACTTTCTTTCCGCTTCCACTATTTCTACACCAAATTCTTCAGCAACTGCAATCCGCTCCTCGTTTGGAAAAATGCCACTAATATCATGTAAATATCCTGCAATTGCTGCTTTTTCTTTATCTACGTGAAACTTTTCTGCAATCTTTTTTGCCTCATTTGCCACACGAATTGGATGTTTATATGTAAACTCTTTATTATATTTTAGTAGAAAAGCTTTAATATCATTGTCTATTTTTCCAGTTGGAGTAAATGAATATATATCATTACATAACATAGAAAATCCCCCTTATAACTAACTTTCATTATAATGTGGAATCTAAATATCCTTGTTATTTTATATTCGTTATTAATCTTTTTACTCCTTTTTAATACGTTACATGAAATTTTATACAGAATCATCGCTACAAGTACATAAATGTTTGATATTATAGTAATGTTGATGATTTGTAAGGAAAGGAACTACACAATGAATAAAAATATATTAATTATTGATGATGATAAAGAAATTGTTGAATTACTTGCTGTTTATTTGCGAAATGAAGGCTATAACATTTATAAAGCTTATGATGGCGATGAAGCATTGCAAAAGGTTTCTACATATGAAGTTGACCTTATGATTTTGGATATTATGATGCCAAAACGAAACGGATTAGAAGTTTGTCAGGAAGTGCGTGAAAATAATACTGTACCAATTCTAATGCTTAGTGCAAAAGCAGAAGATATGGATAAAATATTAGGCCTTATGACAGGTGCTGATGATTATATGATCAAACCATTCAATCCATTAGAATTAGTAGCTAGAGTGAAAGCTTTATTACGAAGATCCTCTTTCCAAAATGCTACTTCGCAAAAGAATGAAGATGGTATTATTCGTATTCGCTCTGTTGAAATACACAAACATAATCATACAGTTAAAGTAAATGGAGAGTACATTAAACTAACCTCTATTGAATTCGATATTTTATATTTACTTGCGAGTAATACAGGAAGAGTATTTAGTTCAGAAGAAATTTTCGAACGCGTTTGGAATGAAGATGGTTATGGTTCAAATAAGACGGTAATGGTCCATATTAGCAACTTACGAGATAAACTTGAAACAGTAATAAATGGAGAAAAATTTATTCATACTGTTTGGGGAGTTGGCTATAAAATTGAGAAATGAAGCATTTGATATATTAAAAGATATTCCTAAATGGAAACTTATTTTTTGGCTTTTATTAGCTATCACACTCACTCCTATTACTGAACTAATTATTTATCGCCTCGTTACGAGTGTAATTGAGAGTTCACTTACTCTAACTGAACTCGGTAAAGAATTCATTCGAATTTTTGGTTATGAAAAGTATAAAGGGATTAAAGAGTCTTTATGGATGATGATTGTATCTTATTTGTTTTTATTTTCTATTTTTTCATCCTATCTTTACATTTTTTATCGTCACGAGAAAAAACTTTATTATGAAACTTGTATAAAAAAAATGATAGAAGAAATTCGTTATATTGCAAATGGAAACTTCAATCATAAAGTTTCTATTGTAAATCATAATTATCTAGAAGAATTAGCAATCGGGGTCAATGAAATTGTTGAACAATTAAAAGTCTCCATTGATGAAGAAAGACAAGCTGAACAAGCAAAAAGTGAACTTATTACAAATGTATCACATGACTTACGCACTCCCCTTACTTCTATAGTTGGATACGTAAATTTAATCCATCATGATAATTATAGAGATGAAGTGGAATTGCGATACTATATTCAAGTCATTTACGATAAAGTAACTCGTCTTAATGCATTAATGAATGACTTGTTCGAATATACACGTGTTCAAAATAAAGAATTAAGCTTGTATTCTGTTCCTATTGATATTGTAGAATTACTTGGACAATTAACTGTTCAATTCCGCATACAGGTTCAAGAAGCTAATATAGAATGTCGGCCTTCTTTCCCGTCTCAAAAGCTCATGGTATTAGCTGATGGTGACAAATTAGTGCGTGTGTTTGAAAATCTTATTATAAACGCTATCGCTTATGGAAGCGAAGGTCGCTATATTGACCTTACTGCTTATGAAAGCAATAATATGATTACAATTGATATAACAAATTACGGACAACCTATTCCTAGTACGGATTTACCTCATATTTTTGAACGTTTTTACCGCGTTGAGAAATCTCGCTCTACAAACACTGGTGGATCTGGACTTGGATTAGCAATTGCAAAAAGTATAGTCGAGTTGCATAAAGGAACAATTGAAGTATATAGTGATGACGAAAAAACAACATTCACTGTAAAACTACTTCCATACAAATGTTAATATTACAAATAAAAAGTTCAATTTCTTACCATATAAGAAATTGAACTTTTTCTATTATTTCCCTAAATTTAATAATCCTTTATAATTCTTTAGAAATTCTTTACCTTTTCTTTCTTCCTAATTAAGCATTCCTTTTTACAATACTATTATTGATGTCATAATAGGAGGATCACTTATGCAATTCTTAAAAAAATTCGCTATTTTATTATTATCTTTTTTCATTACTGCACTTATCGTTTTATATTTTTATCTTTATGTAAATGGTCCGATTATTCAAGCTAAATCAGCTATCTTAATAAATGCTAATTCAGGTGAAATTGTTTATAAAAAAAATGAAGAAACCCCAGTACAATCAGCTACTTTATCTAAATTAATGACGGAATATATCGTATTGGAACAACTAAATGATAGAAAAATACTGTTAGATGACTTCGTACAAATAAGTAACGAAGTTTTCCGAGTAGAAACAAGCCCTATACAAGTAACATCGAATGATAAAACAACGGTTCGTGATTTACTTCATGCATTGCTACTGGCAGGGAATAATCGTTCTGCACTCGCTCTAGCAGAACACATTGCTGGAACTGAAGATAACTTTACAATATTAATGAATAAAAAAGCAAAAGAACTACAGTTATTACAACCATCTCCATTTCTAAACTCTACTGGAATTAATCATGATACAAATAAACAATCAACTACAACAGCAATAGACGCAGCTAAACTAGCTGCACGATTAGTAAAAGATTTTCCAGATGTATTGAATATTACGAAACTAACCTCTTACCAATTTACCTTCAAAGATTCCCAGGTTTTCAATACGAATAAAATGATATATTCCCTTAATGAAAACATTAAACTTCAAGGTGTTGATGGCTTACAAACTAGTTTTTCAACTAACGGTAATTATAGTTTTGTCAGTACAGCAAAACTAGGAGATACTAGACTAATTTCAGTAATATTAGATGCAGATGAAGAAAACATCTCATTTATTGAAACAAAAAAGTTGCTACAGTATGGTTTTGATCCTTCCTCGTACTCTGCACTCCAAGCTTTTAAAGACGCCCTTACATCTTGGACAATATTGCTTCAGTTTAAAAATTTAATTATACAAACTATAATGATTTTTTTAATCATTACCACCTTAATGTTTTTACATATACGTCAGAAAAAATCCGAGGATTTCAATTAAGAAATCTTCTTATATATAGAACCGACTTGCGCTTGAGATGCAAGTCGGTTTTTAATTCTATCATCCTCTTCCAATCAAATTTGCTGAAACAGGTTGCAAGTTTAACTCCCTCGCCCATATAGATAACTGACCAATATGATGAATTTCATATCCCATTACATGTCTTAAAACCTATGTTTTTTGAGACATACATCCATCTCTGTTTCCTTTCGTTGTATTCGTTTGTTTAGTTTAAATGGGTTAATCTATTAATTCTATTAAATCCAACAATTGAACTATTACACTTTAAAGTTCTACTCATATACTATAGTAGATTACTAGAAAGGAGGATTAACTATGGATAGTTGTGTTGTATTTGTAAACGGACAACCTTTTTTAGTTCTTTCAGTAGCTGGTATTGAAATTGCTAGATTAGAGATTTCCCTTCAAGTAGCATTAGCTCTAAGAGTGCTTGGGATACCAATCTGTGATTAATTACCAAATTAATAAGAAAAGAGGGCATTAGCCCTCTTTTTTTATTTTCTTCTCACCTTTTCTTAACAACAAATAAAATTTAAATTTTATTTGTTATATTGTAATGAAAATCCGAAAAATCAACCCATTTTATTCAATAAAAAAGAGCACCACCCATACCTCATTATCCGTTTCTATAATATTCAAGTTTGATTAATAATAAAATTAAAGTATATGAACGTTACATGAAACACTTGTTAAGATAGCTCTCCTTCACACTATTTATTTCGCTGACGCTATATTATCAAAGCACACAATGATTAACTTTTTATACGGCTTATTTTAAGTATGCTTGCCAATACTTTTACTTGTATGTTCTATACACTCATTCTCTACGGTATACTGATACCAACTTATATTTTTTGATGAGGGCCCATTTCCCTATATCCCTCTTTATTCCCATGTACTTTTTTTCTCAAATCCAAGCTAAATAATCTATATTGTTATCTTTTAAAATCAGCTCACTATCTGATTATATTAATAACCTATCACCTGGTAAAATCCTATTACCTAATTTATCTTCAATTGAATGGTCCATCATTTATACTTACGGATTGGCTTTCCCGTATCTATTGTGCATGGATATTGGATTTTCTAGCATCTAGCTCATTTCTTTAAAAATGTCGGATTTTTCGTCTATTATTAAATGAATAATGTTTGGAAGGGGATATAATATGAAAGAAATTAAAGTAGGGCTTACACAATTTTTAGACTTCACACTGAAAGGTAGTACAGCTAAAACAACCTTTATAAAAAATCTAAAATCCCAACCTGAATATCAACCAGCTTTTGATTACTGGAAACAATTACGAGAAACTGTTATTAAATTTCATCAAAACAAACTAACTTTTGAATATTTCGAAACATTAGTACAAACGGTTGATCAGAAAAAAAAACAAAACTACATTGATGTCATAAAGCAATACAAAAAATTCATTAAAAATAAAGACATCTCTTGGTTTGATCCAGGTAAATCACATTGGAAATCAGATGATTTAATCGTCCGTTCATCACCTGAACTTGGCTTATTCATTAATAATGAGCCACATCTTATCAAACTGTTTTTCAAAGGAAAAAAAGAGCGAATTGATAAGTACAACATTAACTCGACGCTTACACTATTAAATGAATCAACATTTTCAAATGAACGAAACGATGTGAATTATACGGTACTTAACATCCAAAAGAACAGAATGTATACGAATAACTCTATTAATAATAATCATTTAGTAGCGCTTAAATCAGAAGCTAACCAGTTTTGCTATATATGGAATAATCTATAAAGGTTACTATTCATCCCTTTTAATACCTTGTTGATGCATACTTTAGTTACAATTTTTACAGATTCATTCAGTTTCGTTTAATTAGGGCTCACCCTCTTATTCCTCAGAAACAATGCAGGTGGGCCTTTTTCAAAAATGGTTTCTTTGTCAGTTTTAACATACTAGCTCTCCCCCGAAACAGCTGCAATTGAAATTATTTTTGTTTTATTATCCACTATACCCACCAAGCCCCTTTTGTTAACATAATATAATTATAAATTACTATCGTTGCTACTTCTTCCATTCATATTCTAACATACTCATTTCCCATAAATTCCAATACGTTTCTCCTACTCTTTTTGCCTCTCTTAATAAGCCTTCTTTTACAAACCCTATTTTTTCGTAACATGAAATGGCCGATATATTAAAATCATACACACCAAGAGTTACTCTATGTAGTTTTAATTCGTCAAAAGCAATATGAAGTACTGCTTTCATCATATGTTTTCCTATAGAACGTCCTCCCATCTTCGTATTACCAACTAATACTTTTCCAATTCTAGCGGACTTATTAATATTATCTATTTGCCCAAGCGAAATATGACCAATAACGTCTGAAGTCTCTTCATCTACCACTTTGAAAGCGAGTGTATTTGCACTTTCTATATACTTCTCTAATTGCTGTTCGTCTAAAGGGAATGTGAATGCATTTCCTGACCATTGTATTAGAAATTCTTCAGAATTAATCCAATTTATTAATTGTTTAAAATCAGATTTTTTAAAGGTTTTTAGTTTAATCACTTCCATGCTCCTTTCGTACATCATACTTTATAACCTCAAACTTATTTCTATATAAAGAATATATTCTCCTTTTATATGAAATTAAAATAAAGCCATTCATGTGAATGGCTTTACAAAAAAGCAGCATAATTATGCTTTGTTTGCTACATCAATACCATTAAAATCAAAGTCAGCAGTAACCGTTGTAACAGGTGGGAAAATTGCTTCAATTTTACAAATGGAAATAATTACTCCAACCGATCCAGGAATAGCCGCAAGCCTAACTACATCACAACTTACAGACGAAACAGTACCTACATAAGTACGTCCCTCTGTATTAATTTGAACTGTTCGATTAATTAATTTCTTAAGTTCATCTCTAATTCCTTGTACACAAGAATTATCACATTTCTCATGCTGTTCTTTTTTACACTCTTCGAATACTTCCCAACAATCATCTTGTTTACATGTACACTTCTTTTTACAATTATTAAATCGAGAACCCAATACCTCACCCCCTAATCCTTTCTATTAGTAAAGTATGTCCACTAGCTTAAAAGGGTACGAGGCAAACACATAAAAAGAAAAAAACAAACAATTGTACCAAACCTTCTTTTCATTATTCATTATAAAAACAGACTTCTCCTAATTAAAATCTTGTTTAATGAGCGGCCGTGAATTTAGTCCTACTCCATTTAATGTTTAGACACCACTTTCTAAAACAAATCTTTTTCTTTTAATAAGATGCCCCTTAAAAACACACTAGATTTTCCCATTAACTCACATATACATAGACTTTATTTGTGGATTTCCCATTTTTCATTGTGAAATATACATTTAAAAAAGCGTACTCGAAAATAAGATATTATATGTAATCAGAACGCTTTCTTCAACAAATGTTTATTGGAAAACACCATAACTAGTAGTAGTTCTCTCCACTATCTCTTAAAAATTAGCATAGTTTGTATGAACTCTATATCGAGTAGAAAACACTCTATCATATAAAGATAAAATAGTAGGTTAATAAACAAGCCATTTTTTTATTAAAACATAGAATAATATGAACACTATTGAAAGGAGGTAGAAATGAATGTCTTGGAAAAATGATTGCTGGAGTTCTCAGAAAAAGCATTGTTGTGATGATTGGTGGAAATCTAAAGAAAAGCATCATTGTGATGATGATTGGAGTTCTCAGAAAAAGCATTGTAATGATGATTGGTGGAAATCTAAAGAAAAGTGTCATTGTGATGACGATTGGAGTTCTCAGGAAAAACATTGTAATGATGATTGGTGGAAATCTAAAGAAAAGTGTCATCGTGATGATGATTGGAGTTTTAAACGAAATAAGTGTCGTTGTAAATGTTTCTTTATTTGTTGCCATTGTAAAAGAAAAAATTGGTAATATTTTTGATGTCAACTTAAAGGAAAGAATATATCTTTTGGAACCAATAAATACTAGAATGTATTATACAAAAAGCTGACTGAATATAGTCAGCTTTTTGTCAATGAACACGTAAAGATTTCAACAGACATATATATTTACTGATTAAGTGGGGTATTAAGAAAAGACAAGCTAACTCTTATAAATCGATTTTTAATTACTTCACGTACGTATAAAGCTTTAGATGCTCTCATTAATTCAGACGAATTTACCGGCATTTTCACCAAAAAATTCATGGATTCTTTAATTAGTCGAGTACTTTCATTATCTTCAGGAGCCCCACAGATAATCGGGGTTTCTTTTATTTAAATAAAGATTTTTTAAATTTTACAAACTCTCCTATATTAAAATATCTTCTAAAATCCCTATTGAACATTTATAATACTTTTAAAAGGTTTAAATTCGACAATCAGTAATGGAGGCATTTTAATGGGAAACATCCCAAAAGTATCATCACACCAATCAAATCCTAATATACCCTCACAGCAAGTGAATCATACTACCCAACAAGGTAGTATTAAAAAAACAAGACGCCGTATTATAACTACTTTGGCTTTTATATTGCCTATAATTTTTGTCCTCCAATATTCTCTGAATAACCAACAAGAAATGATTAAAGAAAAACAAATCACACTTAATATGGAACAACAAAAATTATCTTCTGTAAAGAAGGATGGTCATTCCCTTAACAAGGATGTCAAGGCTTTAACAAGTAGTGAAGAAGAAATTTTAAAATTCGCAAGGAAACTGTATGGATTTTCCAAACAAAATGAAACTATATTTCAAATAACTGAATAAAATTACACGGCATTACCTAAAAGGCGATTTGAAGATAATCGCCTTTTTATATTTAATTTCTAAAGGAATCATACTAATCTCTCTTTCTATCATATAACTACTTTGTTTAATTTGTTAAAATACAACCGCTTGTCTGTTTCACTTTGCTCTATCATTACATTTACTATTAGTAATACGATTTTTAGAGGTGATAAATAATGGACGAGTTTTTATCTTTTGCTGCACTTAATCCGGGTTCTATTGGACCTACACTTCCACCTGTTCAACCTTTTCAATTCCCTACCGGTCCCACCGGTTCTACAGGAGCTACTGGATTAACCGGATCAACTGGACCGACTGGGCCAACCGGATCAACCGGACCAACCGGATCAACTGGACCAACCGGATCAACTGGACCAACCGGATCAACCGGATTAACCGGATCAACCGGATCAACTGGACCAACCGGATCAACCGGATCAACTGGGCCAACTGGGCCAACTGGATTTAATCTTCCTGCTGGACCTGCATCTATTACCTTGACTTCTAACGAAACCACAGCATGTGTATCCACTCAAGGAAATAATACTTTATTTTTTTCGGGTCAAGTATTAGTAAACGGTAGTCCTACTCCAGGGGTAGTGGTCAGTTTTTCATTTAGTAACCCATTTCTTGCTTTCATGGTTCCTCTTGCTGTCATTACCAATGCCTCAGGTAACTTTACCGCTGTATTTCTGGCCGCTAATGGGCCTGGAACAGTAACCGTTACTGCTTCACTTCTTGATTCTCCTGGAACAATGGCTAGCGTCATTATTACCATTGTGAATTGTCCGTAATAATTTTATTTTTAAGAACTAAGCAATTTCTAATAAAAAGAGCACTGATTTTATAGTGCTCTTTTTTTATCATTTGGATGTGCCTTTCAAATTAAATTTCGTAACAATCTATTAAAATAACGCTTTTATTGAATTTCATCCTTAACAAAATTTAATTACTCCAATGAATAAAGATGCCACAGTATCGTATTTTAATAAAAATTATAAAACAGACATACTTAACACCAATAGTAGAATTTTTCTTCTTCATCAACTTCACTTCTTCTCTTTTTATAAACATAAAAAAGGAGCTCTATTTATATAGAACTCCTTGCTAACTTTATAATTTACTAGACTGTAACCCCTGAATAAACGGAACTACTTCAGGATTTACAAGCGATGATAAATCACCTAATTCTTTTCCTAAGTAAGCTGCTTTAATAACACGGCGCATTACTTTAGAATTACGTGTTTTCGGTAAATCTTCTACAACGTGGATGTCTTTAGGACACAACGCTTTTCCAATATGAGAGTTTACTAAACTCATTAATTCTTTCTTTAATTCTCCTGTGAATGTTACATGATCTCTTAACACTACAAAACAATGACAAACTTCACCTTTTACTTCGTCAGGTACACCAATTGCAGCAGCTTCGATTACATCATTATGTTTCACAAGAATAGATTCATATTCAGCAGGTCCAATACGTTTACCTGCAATATTTAACGTATCGTCTGAACGCCCTGTGATGATATATTGTTCACCATCGTAAATGACCCAGTCACCGTGGACCCATTTATTTTCAAAACGCGACCAATATGTGTTCACGTAACGTTCATCATCTTCCCAGAAGCTTTTCGTCATACCTACCCAAGGTTTCTCTAAGCATAATTCTCCGACTTCATCTCGAATTGGTTTACCTTGATCATCCAGCACGACAGCTGCCATTCCTGGTAAAGATGCGTTAAAACTAATCGGTGCGATTGGCTTAATAAGAACATTACCGAAAATCCCACCAGAGATTTCAGTTCCACCTGAGTAGTTACAGATTGGAACATTTCCTTTTCCAACTGTTTCAAACAGCCACATCCATGGATCAGGATTCCAAGGTTCTCCTGTTGATGCGAATACTTCCAAACTCTTTAAAGAATGTTTATTGACATACTCATCACCTTTTGCCATTAATGCTCGGATTAACGTTGGCGAAATACCTAGATGAGTAATTTCATATTTATCAACTGTCTCCCATAACCGGTCTGCTTCTGGGAAGTCTGGAACACCTTCGTACATAACCATCGTTGCTCCATTAATGAGTGAACCGAATAATAGAAACGGCCCCATCATCCAGCCCATATCAGTTACCCATAATACACGATCACCTTGTTTAATATTCATTCCAAATCCTGCATCAAAAGCTGCTTTCAAAGGAAATCCTGCATGCGTGTGTACTGTTCCTTTCGGCTTACCAGTCGTTCCTGATGTATAAATGAGCATTAATGGATCATCACTTTGCATTTCCTCGGCATGTATGAATGGTTTTTCTTTTTCTAGCGTACTCCACGAAAAGTCATAGTTATGTGGTGTAAAATCATTTCCTGCATGACGAACGATAACAACTTTTTCAACAGTTGGGCAATGTTCACAAGCTTTATCTACTTCATCTTTTAAAGAAACAATTTTACCACGGCGTGAAAATCCATCTGCAGTAATAATCATTTTTGAACCCGCCGCTTGCACACGTGTCATAACTGCATCAGACGCAAAGCCTGAGAATATTGGTGAAATAATTGCTCCAATTTTCATTACAGCTAGCATCGCAACAACTGTTTCTGGAATCATCGGCATATAAATTGTTACACGGTCACCTTTTTCAATACCCGCGTGTTTCAAACCATTGGCAACACGGCTTACCCAGTTATCAAGCTCTTCATATGTAAATGATTTTGAAGTTCCATTTTCTCCTTCGTACTGAAGTGCTGGCTGTATTCTTGTCTCTTCATCCGCAAGCCAGCGGGATAAAGCTGATTCTACAACGTTACATGTTCCGCCATTATACCACTGTGCAAACGGTGTACCATTTTCTAAATCTAACACTTCTGTATAAGGTTTCATCCATTGATAGCCAACTGCTTTTTCTGCCTCTCCCCAAAGCCAAGCTGTTTCCTCAATAGATTTATTATAAAAAGTTTCATAGTCTTCATATCCCAATGATTTCATCCAACTATATAAACGTGTTTTTTCCTTGTACTCTTCTGTTGGAAACCAAACTGCTTGTTTCAATATTTTCCCCTCCTTAACTTTTTGAGCAAGAAAGCCCTAAATAGGGCTTTTAAACTGGATATACAGGATGTTTACGATCCGTGAATACTTGATATTTACTCATATACATTTCGAAACGTCCTTTTAACTCTTCACGTAAATTGTTTGGATGAACAATACCATCAATCACCATCTCTGATGCTAAGTGGTATATATCAATATCTTTCTTATACTCTTCACGTTTTTCAGCAATAAAGCTAGCACGCTCTTCTTCTGGTAAAGCTGCAATTTTATTTGCATATACAGCATTGACCGCAGCTTCTGGACCCATTACCGCAATAGAGGCTGTCGGTAATGCCAGGCAGCAATCTGGTTCAAATGCTGGACCTGCCATCGCATATAAACCAGCACCATATGCTTTACGAACAACGATAGAAATCTTCGGTACAGTTGCTTCACTCATTGCAGAAATCATTTTTGCACCGTGGCGAATAATACCAGCACGCTCTACTTTTGTACCGATCATAAATCCTGGTACATCCGCAAGGAATAATAATGGAATATGATATGCGTCGCATAAATTAATAAACTTAGCAGCTTTATCAGCTGAATCATGGAATAATACGCCGCCCTTCATACGCGGCTGATTTGCAATAATACCAACAGGCTTACCATCAATACGTGCTAAGCCTGTAATTAGCTCTTGAGCAAATAATTTTTTTACTTCATAGAATGAACCTTCATCAATAACTCTATTAATGAGATCTTTCATATTGAAAGGAGCATTTTGATTTTCTGGAATGATTTGTTCTAACGTTTTATCGAATTGTTTCGGTTCTTGAGGTGTAACCAATGGAGTCTTTTCTAAGTAGTTATTTGGAAAATATGAAATGTATTGTCTTGCTTGTGTAATCGCATCTTCTTCTGTCTTACATAAAACATCTCCGCATCCTGATACAGAGCAATGCATACGAGCTCCGCCCATCTCTTCTAAAGTTACCTTCTCACCGATAACCATCTCAGCCATACGAGGAGATCCTAAATACATAGATGCATTTCCTTCTACCATCATTACAACGTCGCAAAAGGCTGGAATATAGGCACCACCAGCTGCAGAAGGTCCAAATAATAAGCATACTTGAGGAACTTTACCTGATAATTTCACTTGATTATAGAAGATTCTTCCTGCACCACGGCGCCCTGGGAACATTTCTACTTGATCTGTAATACGTGCTCCAGCAGAGTCGACTAAATAAAATAACGGAACACGTAGTTTTTCAGCTGTTTCTTGAATACGTAAAATCTTTTCAACTGTGCGTGATCCCCACGATCCAGCTTTTACAGTAGAATCATTGGCCATTACACATGCAGTACGACCATGTATTTTACCCGTTGCCGTTACAACGCCGTCCGCAGGTAAGCCTGTTTGTTCACAGTTAGCAAATAATGCATCTTCTACATATTCGCCATTATCAAATAGAAGCGCTAAACGATCTCGAACAAATAATTTTCCTTTTGCTTTATTTTGTTCATGATATTTTGGTGCGCCGCCTTGTTTAATCGTTTCAACTCGTTCTTCAAATGTATTTGATTGTTGTTTTTGATCTAACATATTTACTCCCCCTTATACGTTGGTGTGCGTTTTTCCTTGAATGCTTGTAATCCTTCTAATCTATCTTTCGTATGGATTACACCTTCATACGCTTGTTTTTCCATTTGTAATCCGGTATGTAAATCAACTTGAATACCGTTTGAAATCGCTTCTTTTGCTAATCGAACAGCAATAGGTCCATTACTAGCAATTTTCTCTGCTATTTCAATCGCTTTCTCTTCAAGTAAATTAGCTGGTACAACAAATTCTACTAAACCATATTCTTTTGCTTCTTGCGCTGAAATACGTCTACCTGTATAAATTAATTCTTTCGCTCTACCAACTCCAATTAATCTCGGTAAGCGCTGTGTACCACCTGCTCCTGGTATAATTGCAAGTGTCGTTTCAGTAAGACCAAGACTTGCACATTCAGCAGCAATTCTAAAATCACAAGCTAAACTTAATTCCGTACCACCACCAAGTGCGATTCCATTTATTGCAGCAATAACTGGCTGTGGTAATTGTTCAACCATCTCCATAGTAGTGCGAATCATACTAACAGCATGGCGAACTTGTTCTTCATTCATATCGGCACGCTCTTTTAAATCTGCACCAGCACAAAATGCTTTTTCACCAGCACCAGTCAAAATAACTACACGTGCGTTTGAATCTTCACTTATTTGAGTTAATATAGTTTGTAATTCATCTAATAATGCCAAAGATAATGAGTTTGCTTGTCTTTCACGATTTAACGAAATCTTTACTACGTGAGGTGTTACGTAATCAACGGAAATGTTTTGTAATTGTAGCATCTACTCACCTACTTATCGTTTTATGTTGAAGCGCTCTATACACATGACTCGGTAATTGGATATTTAATTTACTTTGAATAAATTGACTTGCTCTCAATAACTTCTCTTCATCAATATTCGTTTGGACTCCTAACTTATGGAGCATATGTACTAGGTCATCAGTAGCAACATTACCTGATGCTCCTGGTGCATAAGGGCAGCCCCCGAGTCCACCACAAGAACTATCAAACGTTGTAATACCGTATTCTAATGATTTAACTACATTCGCTAGAGCCATTCCATACGTATTATGAAAATGCATTGCAAACTGCGAAGCATCATACTTCTTTAATAGATGTTCTAATACTTGTTCTACTTGTAATGGATTCGCTACACCGATTGTATCCCCAAGAGAAACTTCATAAATGCCGTATGAAAATAATTGATTACATAATTCGTCAACTGCTGTAACACTTATATCCCCTTCATAAGGACATCCAAATACAGTAGAAACATAGCCTCTTACCTTTTTCCCTTCGAATAATGCCTGTTTTGTTATATCTTCAATTACAACTAATGCTTCTTTAATCGATTTATTAATATTACTTTTATTATGAGATTCACTTGCTGATAAAAAAACATTCACCTCATCTACATTTTGCAAAAAAGCTCGTTCCAAACCATTTTGATTCGGAACAAGCGCAGCATATGTAACATTTGGATCCCTTTTCAGCTCAGAAAATACATCATTTGCATCTGCTAATGCAGGGACCCATTTTGGGTGAACGAATGAGGAAACTTCAACATACGACAATCCTGCTTCTGTAAGTAGTTGAATCCATTTTACTTTATCTTTTGTGCCAACAATCTTTTTTTCATTTTGTAAGCCATCACGTGGCCCGACTTCTTTAATGACAGCAAAATTAGGTAGTTTCAATTCGCTTCCCCCTATATCTCCCTATTCAATTTCTAATAATACATCTCCTTCATTTACAAAATCGCCTTCTTGCACATTAATTTTCATAACTGTGCCAGCTTCTTCTGAAATGATTGGAATTTCCATTTTCATAGATTCCAAAATGACGACATCCTGCTCTTCCTCTACTGTATCTCCTACTCCTACAACAATCTTCCAAACGTTTCCTGCCATCGATGCGTATACTTTCGTCATCATTTTTTCCCCCTTAATATTGTTAAATCTTATTTTTTAACGAGTTGTTTCGTTACAAAACCCGTTGTATAAATACCCTCTTTGAACACTTCGTCTTCCAAAACTTGCAGTAGCATTGGCGTGTTCGTTTTAATACCTTCTACTTTTAATTCTTCTAGAGCATCATGTAATTTCGAAATTGCTTCTTCACGAGTCTCGCCATGTGCAATGACTTTCGCAATCATTGGATCATAGAAAGGTGTAATCGTTACATGATTTTCTAAGAAGTGATCAATCCGTACATTTGACGGTAATGTTAAATCTGTAATTTTCCCAGGTGATGGGAAGAATGTTTTCGGATCCTCTGCATAAATACGAGCTTCAATGGCATGACCACTACGTTTTACATCATCCTGAGTAAATGATAGTTTCTCTCCACTTGCGATAAGGAGTTGCTGTTCTACAAGGTCTAATCCCGTAATTTCTTCTGTCACTGGATGCTCTACTTGTAATCTCGTATTCATCTCTAAGAAATAGAAGTTCTTCTGATCATCTACAAGAAACTCAACTGTACCTGCATTTGTATAGCCAAGTGCTTTGGCAGCTTGTACAGCAACTTCTCCCATCGCCTTTCGTGTACCTTCATCTAAAAATGGTGAAGGTGCTTCTTCGATTACTTTTTGATTTCGGCGCTGTACCGAACATTCACGCTCCCATAAATACACTGTGTTACCATGTGTATCTGCTAAAAGCTGAATTTCAATATGATGCGCATCTGCTATATATCGCTCTAAATACATTTCTCCGTTACCAAAGAAGTTTTGCGCTCTTGTTTTATTACTTTCAAACGCTTTGGTGAGCGTTTGCTCAGTTTCCATCAACTGCATACCAATGCCTCCGCCGCCTGCGGATGCCTTAAGCATTAAGGGATAACCAATTTGTTTTGCAATTTCAATTGCTTCTTCAGCAGTTTCAATATTTGTAGTAATACCTGGGACTACTGGGACATCTGCTGCTTGCATTGCGATACGTGATTCGATTTTACTTCCCATCTTCGTAATGATTTCTTCTGAAGGACCGATAAATACGATTCCTTCTTCTTTGCAACGAACCGGAAAAGACGGATTCTCTGATAATAAACCATAACCCGGATGAATCGCTTCTGCATTTGTCTTCTTAGCTATTTCAATAATTTTTTCAAGGTTTAAATAACTTTCTTGAACACGCGGTCCACCTACTAAGTAAGCTTCATTTGCCATCTTCACATGAAGGGCATTTTCATCTGCTTCAGAATAAATAGCAACAGTGCGTATGCCAAGTTTTTGACAAGTTTTCATAATACGAACAGCAATTTCCCCGCGATTCGCAATTAATATTTTTTGAAACATAGTGATTCCTCCCTTTTATCTACATCCTAAATGTCTAGCAATTACGAGACGTTGAATTTCAGAAGTTCCTTCACCAATTTCTAATAGTTTCGCATCACGAATATGTCGTTCAACTTCATATTCACGCATATAACCATATCCACCATGAATCTGTACTGCTTGATTCGCAATACGGCTTGCTGCTTCCGATGCAAATAGTTTTGCCATTGCCGCTTCTTTGCCGAAAGGTTTATCGTTATCTTTTAACCAAGCTGCTTTATGTACTAAATTGCGTGCTAGCTCTACTTCAGTCGCCATATCAGCTAATTTAAATTGAATCGCTTGGAAATTAGAGATTGACTTTCCAAATTGTTGACGTTCTTTCGCATATTGTAATGCACGTTCAAAGGCTGATTGCGCAATACCAACTGCCAATGCAGCGATTGAAATACGCCCTCCATCAAGTGTATATAAAAATTGTTTAAAGCCTTTATTTACATCACCAAGAATATTTTCTTTCGGTACACGAACACCATCAAGTACGATTTCACAAGTATTAGAAGCGCGAACACCCATCTTATCGTAAGGACTTGAAATCGTTAATCCTTCACTCGTAGTAGGCACGATAAATGCAGAAATACGTTTTCTACCATTCTCTTCAATACCGTTGACAGCGGTTACAATAATTGTATTTGCATACTCTGCGTTTGTAATCCAACACTTCTCACCACTGATTACATACTCATCACCATCTAATACCGCTTTCGTTTGAGTGCCACCTGCATCAGATCCAGCATTCGGCTCCGTTAATCCGAAGGCACCTAATGTTTTACCTGACGCCATTGGAACTAAATACTTTTGTTTTTGTTCTTCTGTACCGAAATAATAAATTGGAGAAGCACCTAATGAAATTGTTGCAGCATAGCTTAAACCGGTGCCACCACAAGCGCGACCAATTTCTTCAACTGCTAACGCATACGATACCGTATCGCCACCTGAACCTCCATACTCTTCTGGGAATGGGATGCCTAATAATCCTAGTTCGCCCATTTTTTGAAATGTTTCATATGGAAACTCTGCAGTTTTGTCATAATATACAGCTTTCGGTGCGATTTCCTTTTCAGCAAAGTCACGTACCATTTCTTTAATCATTTGTTTTTCGCGAGTTAGAGTAAATTCCATTCCGCTACACACCCCTTATCGAATATTGAGTTTCGACAGCGTGCGAGTTTCTACTACAAACATAACAACTTAAAAGACAAGAATATTAGTTAGACAATTGCTACAATTCTGTCATAACTTAATTTTAAAACAGATTCTGTACTAATGCACAAAAAAATTCCTACATTGTTCTACAACAACATAGGAGGTTTTGTGTCGAATTATGTAATTTATTGTTTAATAATCTCTACCTTTTCCGGAATCAGAAATTTCTACTAATGCTTCAGGGTATGGTTCGAAATATGTTTGTCTTAATAAATACTTTTCATCAAATCGAATAGCCCATGATTTTAAAATTGTAAGTAAACTACTAAGTGGTATTTTCTTTTCTGCATACTTTTGTAACAGTTCTATAAAATGATCTTTTTCTTGTTTTTTTAACTTTGTTTTAAAATATCCAAAAATGTGCTCGCATACATTTACATTCGATGTATAACGGGGCGTACGCATAAATAATTCATATAAAGTCTTCTCATAGTTTTCAAATACCACTTCAATCTTTTCATTTTTTTGATTTGCAATTATACGCCCTAATTCCTTTTGTTTCACCTGATTATATGCCATAAATAAATATTTATTGTCCGACTGAAACGATACAAGGTCTTTTATATTTTTATTATGTTTAATCATTTTGTAATATGCGATTGTAAATAGCCTTGTAAAGAAATGCTCTCTAATAATAAAATTCGACAATCTACCTTCCTCTTCTATAGGAAGATGCGAAAATTTTTTTACTACTGCTCCGCCAAATAAGCCCGATCCTTTTCCCTTTGCTGGCGCTTTTTCAAAACCAGAATAAATTTTCACATCACGCGTACCACAACTTGGTGAACGATTCTTTAAAATAAAACCATCCACATCCGATATCGTTTGTAAAAAGTCATTTGAAAACTGCTCCATTTTTTCAGTTACATCTTCTCGTGTCGACGGTTGCACAAGTCTATTCTCACCATTTTCTTCTACAATTCGTATCGTTTCACGAGGAGTCCCCAATCCAATCTCGACTTCTGGACAAACAGGTATAAATGTAACAAATGGCTGCAAATTTCGTATTGTTACATCTGGAATCATCTCTCCATTATAACGACAAGCATCAAATTCTAAACATTTACTTACGACGATTGTTGGTTTTGCAAATTGTCGCATCTCATTACCTCCTTAGTGCTAGCCCGTATAATATAAATTGTACTAAGATTAACATTTTAAGCAAAGTTTGATTCATTTATTTTTATGAGAAATATATATCCAATGATATATTAACAATCATTCAACTCTATTTTCTATAAATGTGCGCCCTATTAATGAGGGTTTAGATATTGTGAAATGAATAATACACACATGCTTCGGAGAAATTAATGATTAAGAAAGGAGGGATTGTTATGAAAAAGAAATTATCATCTATTTTAAGTGTTTTAGCACTATCTATTATGTTTTTAGGTACATCTACGCAAGCTGAATACGATGGAAATAATATGAATAGAGTTAATAACACTGATATTTCAACTCGAGTAAATGACAATAACTTAGACAGAGTTAATAATGATGTAAGAACTCGAAATGTAAATACAACAAATGATTTAAATGATAATCGTGATAAAAATAATAATTGGGCTTGGCTTGGTTTATTAGGACTAGCAGGATTATTAGGTCTTAGAAAAAGAGACAAAGAAACACGCTGATTTAGAATATTTTTAGTAAACAAGTACTTATTTATCAAAAATATATAATGAAAATAAATCGCCTTTTTAAAGGCGATTTATTTTTACTTAAAAGTAATGTATGTAATTCACACTTCGACGATTAAATTCGTGGAGTTAATCCATACAATATAAATTGAATCGTATTTTCAATTTCCATTTCATCATCCCATTTTTCTTCAGGCAATAATAAAAATCTTGTTAAGAGTAAACCTAATACAGCTGATAAAGTAAGACGTAGTACGGAAGATGGTGGTATCTCAATAATTTCCCCTTCTTCTTGAAATTTCACAATCAACTTTTTGAAATGTGAAAACAGTTCTGTTTCTACTAATTGCTGTATTTCATTTTTTAGTTCTGTTTGGAATGGCACCTCTTGAATTAATATTTTTATCATAGGAAAGTGTTTTTGAGCAAATTTAAACCTATTATGAATTACAACCCTTAAAAGTCCTTCGTATGATTCATACTCCGATTTAAATATTTCTTTTGCAAAGGTTTGTACAAAAAATGGTGCAGCGAACTTAGTTAAAGTTGGCATTACGACCGCTAGTAATAAATCTTTTTTCGTCTTATAGTAGCGGAAGATTGTTCCTTCCGCTACACCAGCCCGTTTTGCAATTTCACTTGTTGAAGTTGAAGCGTATCCTTTTTCTCCAAACATATCAACAGCCGCCTCTAATATTCGCATTTGACGTTCATTTCGTTTATCCGTATTAGTTGCAGCTATTAATTCCTCCAGCCAATCCTTCTGCATTTATAAAGCTCCTTTTTGTCATTATTATATTTTGCGATGTTTCTTTAAAGCAAATACATTTCCTACTGCAAATAATATTGAAAAAAGTAATAATACAGTAAGATCTAATGCAATCTCTGTAAACCCTTGATTCCGAATCATCACTTGTCTCATTGCGTCAGCGCCGTATGTGAGCGGAAATAATTTCCCTAACATTTGTAGCCACTTGTTCATAGATTCCATTGGAAACAATCCAGAAAAGAAGATTTGTGGCACAATAACAAGCGGTATAAATTGAATCATTTGAAATTCATTATTTGCGTATGCCGATAAAAACGTACCTAATGTTAGTGCAGTTAAAGAGAGCATACATGTAATAAGTAGCGTTAGCCATATAGAGCCAGCTACATATAAATCTAAAATATAAACGGAAAAACTTACGATAATAATGGATTGTATAAAGGCAAAGATTCCAAAACCAATAATATAACCTGCGACTATTTCCCATCTTCTTACTGGGGTGGATAATAACCTTTCTAGCGTACCACTTAAACGTTCTCTTACGAAGGATACACCTGATAATATAAATACAAAGAAAAATGTAAAGAAACCAATTAATACAGGACCAAGCCCATCAAACATCGTAAAGTCTTTAGAGCCATGTAAATAATTTACTTCAGGTTTCATAATCGATACATCATTCTTCTCTGTGCTTTTTTGCAATACTTGAAGTACAGCACGATTTTTTGACGAATCACTACCTTCCAACAGAAGTTTCATTTTTCCATTCTCTATTCGAAGTATTGCATCTACCTTTTGTTTTTCTAACTCAGAAATCGCGTTTTCTTTACTGTATTCATAAATTGACGCTTCTTGATTTTTCATCACTTTTACTATTTGAGCGGGCATATCAACAACAGCAATTTGCGGTATATAGTCTTTTTGTGTAAACACTAGCGATAATAGCCAAAGTAATAACATTGGTGCCCCAAACATCATCGCTAACGAACGCTTATCTCGAAAAAATTGGCGAATAATACGAATGATTACACCAGTAACTCTCATGATGGCACCACCTCTTCCAACAAAAAGACATCTTCAATCCGTCCAGATGACACGCGTTTTTTTAATTCTTCAGTTGTTCCAACCGCAACTAGTTTCCCTTCTCTAATTAACCCTAGACGCTCACAAAATTCAGCTTCATCCATAATGTGCGTCGTTACTATAATCGTTGTACCTTTCTTTTTAAGTTCATAAAATTTTTCCCAAATCGTTTTTCTAAGAAGCGGATCTATCCCCACTGTAGGCTCATCTAAAATTAATATTTCTGGTTCATGGAGGAGTGCTATTGCTAATGATAAGCGTTTTTTCATTCCACCTGAAAATTGTTGTACTTGCTTTTTCATATACTGTGACAATTGTACAAGTTCAAAAACCTCTGCAATTCTTGTCTTTTTACGTTTTCCCTTTAGTCCATACATCGTTGCTATAAAATCTGCATTTTCATATGCTGACAATTCTTCATATAATGCATCCGCCTGGGCCATATAACCAATTCGTTTCATTTCATTTAAATTAGGCATATTAGTATTATTAACAAGCACTTCACCTTTCGTTGCCTCATTAATACCTGCAATCATTTTAATGAGCGTTGTTTTCCCCGATCCAGAAGGTCCAACAAAACCAAAAATCTCTGCTTTTTCAACTTGCAATGAAAGATTGTGTAACACTTCTTTTTTTCCAAAACTTTTTGATACAGTCCGTAAAATAATTGAAGGTTGTTGCACGTTTCATCCTCCTTTTCCAATAAAAATGAGTGAGTACTCACTTTTATTTTACTCTTGCTTAATTATATGTCAAACTTCGTTGATTAGTATGTATGTTCAATCACCGATATTAAACAATGAAACAGAGTCGACATTAGAATTTCATTTCCTAAAGTCGACTCTGTTTCATTTAAACTATAAATTTCACTTTACGTTTTTAAATTCATATACTTCCGAATTCTAGCAACGTCTAAAGAATATTCAATAACTAATTGCTGTAACGGTAAAATAACTGTGTCAGGATATAAATGTGCATATTGTAATGTTTCTGCATATTTTTCTAACCTTTTTTCTAAATACTTTATTATTTGATCAGGATGACTTACTAATAAACATTTACAATAATAATGGATTTGTTCCTCAATCGCCGTGTATTCTTCAATTTCATATTCTTTATGCATGTGTACACCCCTTTAAGTTTTTTATATGAATTACTTATCACAATTTTCACTCGACAAATTTTAAGTTTTTTGATTATTTACACTATAACAAACACTGAGGGTCAAATTTTGTTACTTTATGTAACGTAGAAAATTTTTAACAAAATTGTAATGTTTACTCCTGCAAAATACAGAAAGCCCCTTTACTCATTTTTGTATAAAAAAAATCGTACAGCTTAATTTAGCTGCACGACTACAATTTCTGGCCTATTCAAAATCCTTTGCGGAATGATACTATTTCCTAATCCTCTACTCACTACCATTGATGTATTTTGTTCTACATATAAACCCGCTGTATATTTAGGTAAAACACCTTGATTTGGCGCAACTAATCCTCCGATAAATGGCAATCTAACTTGCCCTCCATGAGCATGTCCCGATAAAACCAAATCCAACCTCTCATTCGTATATTCCTTTATAAATTCAGGCCGATGGGATAATAATACATTATATTTATCTGGCTGCATTTCAATTTTCGCTTTTTTAATTTCATCTATTATAATATTTCCTTCATCACGGTTTCCAGTAACAAACTCTGGATCATCAATACCTAGCAAGTTTATTTCTTGCTCACCCTTTCGAATGCCTACATGTTCATTCCTTAAAACATTGACATCATATTTCTTCAACTCTTTTTCTAAATTGTTATACTTTCCAGACCATTGTTCATGGTTTCCTGTCACAAAATATACAGGATATTTCTTTACAATTTCTCGTATTAATTGCATACTAACTTCTGCATCGTATGATTTACTGTCAATTAAATCCCCCGTAATCGCAATAATATCTGGGTCTATACTTTTTATTTTTTGAATTAACACATCTTGATTATCGCCAAATTTTTTATTGTGTAAGTCTGAAATTTGTAGAATTTTATACCCTTTAAAAGAGGATGGTATTTTACTAGAGGTTATTTTAACCTCAGTTATACTTATTAAATTGTTCTGTAAATATAAAAAGATACTACAACCTACTAATGTAGCAATAAGTAATATACTTCTTTTAATCTTCTTGCTCATATTCCCTCCTAAAATCTTCATCAATACTACAATTCTCAAAAACATTTCAATAGATTATTCTTTTTATCTAACGGTTCTCTTTTAAAGTGAAATCGATTTAACTACGATAATCAAGTACAAGTTTCTAATTTTAGGAACTGAAGAACTTATATCACTCTGTTGAAGTAAACATGCCCGGTTCTGTTCTAATCGTAACTCTATCATATAACATTAAAGCCGAAATTCCCAAGTTAAGGAATTTCAGCTTTTTGAGTTCGTATGAATATCTTAGTTTTAGTTCTATGTATCTTGCTGTTGTACATCTTAGTACATACCAGTTGTCTCTCTATATGTGGTGAGTTTTTTATCTTTTTCAATAATCAACTATGTATAAAACATTTAACTTAGTTAATACCCTTAATGAATATCATGCTTTTTAAAGTTTCCGCCTTGTACTTCCGCAACATCATATACAGTGACAAAGGCATTTTCATCAATTTCATGAATAAGTTCCTTCATTGTTTCTAAATTTTAAAATTATGTAGCGTCATTCCATTCAGACTTCAATATTGAATATTGATATTCATCAATCCACTGCCCTTTTAGCATGTAATTCTGTAATAAATGACCTTCTCTCCTCAACCCCACTCGTTCTAGTACAGAAATAGACTTATTATTTCGAACGTCCGAAAATGCAATCACTTTATGTTTCCGTAATGAATGAAATATGTAATTCAGTAAGGCACAAACAGCTTCAGTTGCATAGCCTTTCCCCTGATATTCTGGAGAAAGAGTAAATCCAATTTCTACGATGCGAGGTTCATTTACAAGTGTGTGAAGTGCACAATCTCCAATTATTTTGTTATTTTCAGCCAAAGCAATTGCGAACTGGAACCAAGTACCTGGTAGATTAGGATTATTTTTAACTTGTTCATTTACAAACGTTTTAGCCTCATGATATTGATAATTAACCCATGACTGAAATTTAGCCACTTCTGGATTAGAACGATAAAAATGAAAGTAGTTAGTGTCATCCATACTAAACCTTCTCAAAACAAGACAATCTGTTCTCCAAAAGACTTGATTGTCATTCTCCATAACTATTCACCCTCTTTTCTACATTAATTATATCTTTATAATACATAGGTATAAATAGTTTACATGCTTATAAAAAAAGCGATTCTTTTCACATTAAAAAGAATCGCTTTCCAAGTTCTTATTTTTAATTATATTACATAAAGAATTGAAAGATTTTTACTTAAGAGCCTTAACTATAACTTCCGTTGCCTCTGCAATGAGTTGATTATCATAGGTAGCCTCTTTCTCATCTTTACTAGATAAAATTGCGATGATAATTGGTGCTCTATTTGGAGGCCAAACGATAGCAATATCATTTCTTGTCCCGTAACTGCCAGCACCTGATTTATCTCCAACTACCCAGTCAGTTGGTACGCCTGCACGAATAAGTTTGTCCCCTGTAGCATTTCCTTTCATCCACTCTGTAAGAATTTTACGTTTTTCAGCTGGAAGTGCATTTCCGACCGTAAAAGCTTTAAGATTCGTAGCAATTGCTTTCGCTGTACTAGTGTCACGAATGTCTCCTGGAATAGCTTCGTTTAATTCTGTTTCAAAGCGATCAGACATAGTAACCCGATCCCCCATCTTTCTAAGCGCTTTTTCATATCCTTTAGGTCCGCCTATTTTATTAAATAAAATGTTCCCTGCAGTATTATCACTTGAACGAACAGCAGCCTCAGCAATTTCTCCTAGTTTCATTCCAGTATCTACATGTTTCTCTGTAACAGGTGAATAATCCACTAAGTCTTCTTTCGTAAATGTGATTACTTCATTTAATGTATCAATTGAGTTTTGCTGTAGTAATACTCCTGCTGCTAAAGCCTTGTAGGTTGATGCGAAGGCAAATCTTTCGTTAGATCGATAAGAAATTGTTTGATTTGTACCAGTATCAATCGCATATACACCTACCCGAGCATCAAATTTTTTCTCAAGTTGAGAGAACTCTTTATGCGTCGCCTGATTTTTATGTTTCACTTGTCCAGTCTTTTCTTTCGCTTCAACTTGCAGTGCCCCTCCTGTAAAAGCTTCTAGGCTTGTAATACTTAAACCTAATATACCAACGCATATTCCTATTTTTAGCATCCTCTTATTTTTCAAAATCATCATTCCTTCCAAATTTTTAGCACCTTTTTATACGTACACATAATAGACAATCACCGAACCAAATTTGTTCCATAAACTAAAAAAATTATAGCTAGTATGAGAGTTATTAACAAAATAAGAGATAGTAGCTACGACGCCTCTATCTCCTATTTCATATTTCATTTTTTTACTTATAAATGGCTTTATATGAACAGGGTCTTTCCCTGAGAAAAGTACTCTAATTTTGCTTAGAACTACCTGTACTAGTAGCTTCACCATGTATACGTTGCTGTTTTAAATCAAAGTATACATCTAATACTTCCTTTCCGATTATAGAATTAATTCCATTTTTATCATCATGAAGCCATGGAACTACTACGGAAAATGCTACTTCTGGATTATCATATGGAGCATATCCAACTAACGTTAAGTTGTAACATTCCATACGTTCTCCTTTTGCATTTCTACCAATCGGGTCATCTCCACCATATACAGTTTGGGCTGTTCCTGTCTTTCCTGCTGGTTTATATGGCGCGTTTTTGAAATATTTCACGCCAGTTCCATCACCTTCTTGGAATACCCATCTAAACCCTTCTTTTATCCGATCAATATGTTCTTTCTTCATATCAATTCGATTTAATACGACAGGCTCTATGGAACGTATAACTTTGCCAACCTCTTCTTTTATTGATTGTTCTCGTATTTCTTGTACAATTTGAGGTTGCATTCTATAACCACCATTCGCAATCGTTGAAATATATTGCGCTAATTGCAACGGCGTATACGTATCATACTGACCGATAGAAAAATCTAGTAAAAATCCAGGTTGACTATCTACTTTTCTCGTTTGTCCAATTATTTCATTCGGTAAATCAATACCTGTTGGGACACCTAAACCAAATTGCTTGAAATAATAGCGCATCGTATCAAATGCACCTTGTTTAATATCCAATGAGCCATTTGGTACGTAATTAACTCCCGCAATTTTTAAAGCTGTCTGGAACATGTATACATTCGAAGATACTTGTAAAGCCCGTAAATCATTAATATTACCAAATCCGGATACATTCCACGATTTCTTAGCTTGTGTACCTTTAAATTTCATCGGCGCGTCATAAAATTGATCTCCTAGATGTATTGCGCCTGTCTCATATCCAGTTAATAAAGTAGCACCTTTTACAGCTGACCCTAGCTCATACGAAGTTGTCATGTTTCCTAATGCCAAATCCTCAACCTCTATTTTCCCTTCTTTTTCTACAATCTTTTTGCCTGCCATTGATAAAATTTGTCCGTTATTTGGATTCGTCATGACAACAAAAGCTCGATCGAGCAGTGGCTCTGAACTCTTAAAAGCTCTCAAGTTTTTCTCTATACTTTCTTCCACTTTCTTTTGTAATTCCATATCAATCGTTAATGTTAAACTATTACCACTTTTTCCTTTAGAGATTATTTCTGTGCTAACAATGTTTCCTGATTTATCAGTAATATTTTTCACTTCTTCTTTTGTGCCGTGTAATACATCTTCATATCGTTGTTCAATATAACTTTTTCCAACACGATCATTACGGTTATATCCACGTACTAAATAAGAATCTAAATTTTCTTTCGGTAATCCTTCTTCACTACTCGTAATATTTCCTAATACAGAACGAAATAAATTACCGTTTACATAATTACGTTCCCAATCAACAGTTGCATCTACTCCTGGAAAATTCGCAAGATTTTCGCTTATCCGCGCATACTCTTCATCTGTTACATCTTTTTTAATGATTTGTGGTGTTAGTTGATAACCTGAACTCATTTTACTTTTAATAGCTAACACCTTTAAATCTTGTGCTGTTAATTCTGCTAATTCTACCTCTGTAACACGACCTCGTCTTAAGTCTTCTATTTTTTTATCTAACTCTTTTCCCTCTATACCCTTTTCTTTAAACTTTTCTATATCTTTCTTAGTAATCTTTGTCTCCGCACGTTTCGAATTCAACTGCATCCAAAAATCTTTTTTATCGATATCTGTTAATTTATTTATATCTTGTTCAGGCATTTCAAGTACTTTCGCCAAGTCTTTTGCTGTTTTTAAAATATCTTCACTCGTAATTCCCTTCACCCTTGTATACGTAATTGTGCGAAGAGATTTATTATTAACAACTGTTTTCCCTTCTCGATCTAAAATTTGTCCACGTGGAACTGGAATACTAGTTATTGCATTTTGACTACTTTCCACTTGGTTCTTATAAGCCTCTCCCTCAACGATTTGTACCTTTCCTAGCTGCATAATAATAGCTGAGAATAGTACAAATATGCAAAGGAACATTATATTTAATCGAATAGATATATATGTCTTCTGCTTCTTGCCTTTTTGTTCTTTCATAAATCCTCCATTTAATCCTTTCAGAAATTGCTACAAATACTAAAAGCATTCCTTATATATTAGATACCGATAATCGGTTATAAATATCGCCTCAATTTTTTGCTTCATCCTTGTAAGCAACCATTCCTTTTCGTTTAGCTACGGAATTAATAACTCTCCCTTCCTGTTTTCTCTCTATTTTTTTGCCACTTGCATGAGAAGTGCTAAACTGTATAATGACTCTTATTAAACTTACATATAAACTTGCTAGTAAATTTTCATGCTAATTATTCCTTTCTTCATGCTGTAATACTTAATAGACAACCTAAACAATAAAGTTGTTCCACATTTACAAAAAAAATAATTAAATATAAGATGAAATAGGCTACATAAGGGAGGGTTATATGTTACATATAAAAAGATGGAGATTTTTTGCGGTTTTTTCTATCGTAGGTTTGATTTTACTAATTTTATTAAAAATCAACTTCATTTCAATTACTATCGCAACTTCTTCAGCTGAAAGAGGAAAGATTTTTGATCAAAATGGTGTAATACTAGCTACAAATAAGAAAGTTAAGTCTCTATATTGCACTTCTAATGACGAAAAGCTATCGAAACAAGATACATCAAACACATTAGCTTTTTTTAATCAATTTTCAAGCGAGTTTCAACATGATATTTCTACAGAGAACCTAAAATCTCAATTACAACAATCTTGTAAAAAGCAGACTATGAATGATATACCGTTATACTCTGATATAACTGAGAATGAACTTGCATTCATAAACAAAAACAAACCCAATAATGTAATAATTAAAGATGAATGGATTCGATATTATCCTAAACACGAAATTGGTTCACAAGTAATTGGGTATGTAGAAAATGACCTTAATTCAAAGCATAAGGCTGTTGGAAAAAGCGGGATTGAGCTGCAATATGAAAATGATTTAAAAGGAAAACCAGGTAAAACTCTTATTTTTAAATTGAATAATAAAAAATTCTTATGGAATATTCAAAAAGTACAAAAAGGTAAAGATGTACGGCTAGCTTTAGACTCTGAGTTGCAGCAAAAGGCAGAAGAAGCATTAAGATCTCAAATTAAGAAAACACCTGATGCTAAAGCTGGTTATGCTGTAGTAAGCGATGCAAAAACTGGCGCAATTTTAACTATGGCCAACACGGCAGTTTTTGATCCAAATATATTAAATACACGTGTATCTTCTAGAAAAGAAAACATTAACTCTCTTTCGCAAAATAAAGCAATTCAAAAATTAAAGTATGGTGAATCTTATGTAAATATGGCTTCTACTATAAAACCACTCACTATTTTAATTGGATTAAACGAAAAACTTTTTCAACCCGAAGATACTTATTTAGATAAAGGTACTTTTCAGTATGATAGTCAAAATAACATTACGAATGCACCTGGAACACCAACAGGTGAGATTACACCGAGGCAGGCTATCATTAATTCATCTAACACATTTATGACAGCAAAAGTAGCTCTGCCCTTATTCAACCAAAATAATGGAAATATAGAAAAAGTAGCACATATATGGACAGATTATTTAATGCAATTCGGCCTACGTTCTAAAACCGGGATTGATTTGCCCTTTGAAGAAGACGGACAATATGAATTCCATCCATCTAATAAATTTGAAAATGGGATTTCCGCTTTATTAAATGCCTCTTGGGGAGGAAATGAAGTGCATACTCCTCTTCAACTCGCTCAATATGCAGCAACATTGGCAAGTAAAGGTGATAAATATAAACCTCAAATCGTAAGTGCCATTATTGGTCAAGATGGTAAGGAAACAAAAAAGTTTAAACCCATTTTAGAAAGTTCAAATCGTTACCCGATGAACTTTTGGAGTGTCGTGCAAGGTGGAATGAGTCAAAATATAGAGGAAATTAAAAAGTTGCCCTTTGACGTCGCAGGTAAAACAGGTATTACAGGTTTTCCAAATGAGCAAGAAAGAATGATAAATCATTCTCTTTTCATTGCTTATGCTCCTACTGAAGATCCACAAATTGCCGTTTCTGTCGTTATTCCTGGTAGTAATTCAGAAAAAAACATCGCTGCTCTCGTTACATCAGAAGTTTTAAAGTCTTGGAATATACTTCAAAAGAAGGATAAAGATAAAGAGGAAGGTTCATTAAAGTGAACCTTCCTCTTTTACCATATAGATTCTATATTCGTTATTTCCCATATACCTTCATGATTCTTTTCAAACATGAAAGAATATTTAATATCAGTTAAAATATACTTTTTTTGTACATATCCAGTAGTATCACCGTTAATAGTCGATATTTTTATATATCCATCATTCTGCACTTTTTCCGGGATCCAAGCTTTTACCATTTCATTAGATACTTCATATAAAACTTTTGATTCTCGGTTTGGTTCAGCTAAAATTTTCGTTTTGTTTCCAGTAACAGTTGCATATATAAAGTGTTCTTGCTTTAATTGATTACTTTCTGTCATTCCACTTGGCACTTTGTAAACTTTCTTCTTATCATTTACAAATTCTCCCCCCATTGCAAGGGCGACTTGCAACTCATGAAAAATATCTTCATCAAGCTTCAATTCATCCTTCTTATAACTCTTCCCTTTAAATAGAACTTCATCATTTAACGCTTTGTACAAGTCATTTTCATTTTTTGAGTTCGTACTTTGATATAGTTCATTCATAAATTGTTTTAGTGATGGATCTTGAGCAGACTCATCTTTTGTTTTAGGCTTAATTTGAGTACTACTTTGTACTGGTGATTTATTATCATCAGGCCAAGGTTGTTGAACAATGAAAAATAACATTGTACAAACTAAAACAACTACAATAGGTAATGCTTTTTTACGAAATGGTCTTTTATGTTTTACAAAATCCACTTCATTATTTTCGTATATAGACTGCTTTATTTTAGAAATAAATTCTTCTTCATCTTTACGATTCTCCATTGGGCCTTTTTTTATCTTTCTATACCAGTCAGGATTTTGTTTATTGTTCATCACTACTACCCTCCCCTATTAATTTTGAAACCTTACTTCTTGCTCTACTTAATCTCGATTTTACAGTTCCAATGGATACTCCTAATGTTTCAGCCATTTCTTCATAAGATAATTCATATTTTGCGTCCAATATAATTATTTCACGGTGCTTTTTAGGTAGTTTTAATACAACCTTCCACACATCATTCATTTCTTCTTGGTTAAAAAATTCTTGTTCTGCTGACAGGGATTGCTTATCGTCACTAAAAAATCCTATTAAAGATATCCTTTTAAAATAAGAGGATTTCAAATAGTTTATTGCCGTATTTCTTGTGATTTTTAATATCCACGTTTTAATAGATGACTCCTTTCGAAATGAATTCCAATTTTTAAACACCTTTATAAATACATCTTGCGTGATATCATCTGATAAGTGTGGATCTTTCGTAATAATAAATGAATAATTCCATACATCTTGCCAATAGTCTTTTATAACATAGTCCAGCTCATCATGATTACACTTTTCAATAAACGTCTGTTCCATTTCCACACCTCAAACTTATTTGAATAAACATAAAAACTGCCCTCACTTTTATTATGGTTTCAATATATAGACAAGATACAAGTTTCATTTGTTCCATTGTTTATCTTTTTTCAAGCAGAATAATACTACTAAAAAACAAGTAAAGCATACAATGATAAAATTCTACTCATGAAAATCTGTTTTTTGAATTTAACGTAACACTCCACTTGTCCATTTCAATTTGCTATACTCTTCTATTTACCATTAGCAATGCCAACTTTTTAGAAATGAAAATTAAGATAAGGTATTAACTTTCTAGAGTCGCAGCAAAAAAGCATTCTCGATTAGAAAGAATGCTTTTTTGAAATTTAATTGTTCTATATTTTCCCCAATTTATATCTTTGAGTTAAGCAAACATGTAATAAATTTAGTCAAAAAATTCACCTTATAATTAAGTATTATTTCTGAAATACATGTTTTACTTTTTCACCTGGAACGTTACTTCCTCCTCTTCCTTTTACATCTTCAATCATCATTGTAACAATCATGTCTGGCGCATTTGCATCGAAAGCTGCGAACCATCCCAGTTCTTTTCCGTCTGCTTCTTTCGACTCTTTCAGTTCTGCTGTACCAGTTTTACCAGCAAGCGTTACACCATCAACCTTTGCAATTCTCCCTGCACCATCAGGGTCATTAATGACTTTGATTAATGCACTCTTTAATATCTCTTGATTCTTTTTAGAAACCACATTTTCTTTCCAATTCCCTGCTACTTTTGCTTCTTTTAAAAGATGTGGCGACGGAATATTCCCTTCATTCACAATCGGTGCATATGTTAATGCTAAATGAAGTGGCGTCATTAATACTTGTCCTTGTCCATAGCCCGTGTCTGCTAGTTGAATATCGTTTTTTATCCCATCTTTTGCAATGATTGAAATAGGAAATTCGTATTCGATTGGTAATTTTTCATGAAATCCGTACTTTTTAAATTCCTTTACATACTGATCTTTTCCCATTTTCAAAGCTTGTTGAGCAAAATAAATATTATCAGAGTACTTCATTGCCTTATCAAAATCAATTGGACTTGCATCCTTTACACGCGTTACATAGTAATTTCCCCAAGACGAATCTTTTGTCCACTTCAATCCTTGAATTTTAAATTCTTCCTTCGGATTTATTGTGTTTGTTTCCAAACCAATTGCACCTGTGATCGTTTTAAATACGGAACCTGGTACAAAAGCTTGTGTAAAGCGATTCGTCATTGGTAGTTTCGAGTCGTTACTCCATGCTTCTCGTTGGGCTTTCGATGCTCCTCTAACTATTATATTTGGATTATAAGCAGGGCTACTTACAAGTGCGATTGTTTCACCTGTTTTAGGATTGACCGCTGCACTAGACCCTGCTTCATTTTTCATCTCATTAAAGATTTTTTCTTGAATTGCAGCATCAATTGTTAACGTAACATTTTCTCCTTCTTTTGCTTCTTTTTTTGCTACGTTTTTAATCTCTTTCCCATTCTCATCTTCTATAAATACGCGTCCACCCTTTTCACCACGCAATTTATTTTCTAACACTTTCTCTAAACCGGTCTTACCTACTAAATCATCCGCTTGATAACCTTGTTTTTGAAGTGATTTTAACTCCTCCGCATTCACCTTTCCTATATATCCAGTTAAGTGTGCCGCTGCTTCACCTAATGGATACGTACGAATATTTACTGGGAGAGATGAAACTCCTTCTAATTCAATATAATCATTCTGTCTAGTTCCCTCTTTTAAAATACCAATTGGTACAAAGGAGTCTGGTTTTATCCATTTTGCTGTGAGCTTTTGTTCGACCTCTTCTATAGACATATCAAGTAATTGTGCTACTATTTCTTTCGTTTGCGCTGCTGTTTCGCCTAGTTTCTCTGGAATAATTCCAACCTCAGTTGCTTTACCATTCGTTGCAAGCCCTTTTCCATTGCGATCATATATTTCTCCGCGTTTTCCTTGCTCTATTTGCATACGTACTTTGTAATCTTTTTTCATACCTGGGAAAATGAAGTCTGGTGTCCAATCTATTTTCCAAGACTCTTTATCTTTCACAAGTTTTGCTTCGTGGATGAATGAAACTGGTCCTACATCCGTATCCATCTTAACTTCAAAAAGAAAAAGCTCTTTATCTTTCGTATTCTCTCCTTTCATTTTAACTTTTAAATTCTTAGCTCCAATCCCCTCATAGATTTTTTGATATTTTTCTGTGAATTCTTTTTTAGAAATCGATTTTTTTGCATGATCTGATAAATGATCATACATATTTGCAAATTTTTTATCATTCCATAAATTGATATATTCTTCAAATGCTTGTTTTGGCGGTTCGTTTTTATTACATCCTACCAACATAACTGCAACACAAACGAAAAGCAGCATCCATAATTTTTTCAATTCAATCTTCTCCCTTATTTAAAAATGATGATTCCTTTCTTAATTTATTTAATAAAAAATGTTTTAACGCTTAATAGACAGTGTAAGTAATGACATTGTTCCATATTTTAAAAAAATAGACCTAATTGGAATTCATCAGAAATTAATAGATACAAAAAAACGCCATACTTTCTGTAAATTTCTACAAAAAGAATAGCGTTTTCTTATTTTATCTTTCTATATATGCTATACCGTGAGCTCCTTGATTTACAGAAGGATCTGCATTTCGATCTCCTGGATCAACTTCAATGGTATGAACATTCTTGTAATTAACTAAATCTAATACACTTATTGTCCCTGATCTAAGGTTAGAAACAAATCCAACCGTTCCGTCCGTAGAAGAACGCATTGTAATTGGGAGTAAATCTACTTCTATTGTACCTAACACATTTAACGATTCTCCATCAAGAACAGAAACATACCCTGGTGCTGGAGAAAACATATTTCTTGTTCTCTCTCCATTCTTATTCTGAAAACGCGTATGTCCTACCAATACTTTCCCATCATTCGTTACATGAACCGGAGTAATTAAATCTGAAAATGATTTTGTCTTTATAATTTTATCGGTTTCTGTATTAATGATGCTAAGTGTAGGTTGCTCCTCTTTGTAGTCTCCAAGTAAACATGGTGAAGGGATGTAAACTCGATTACCTTTAGGAGAAATAGCTAGTTCTTCACTACCATAGGGCATAGATACTTTTCCAATTAACTCCTTATCATGTGTATCTAAAACCGATATAAAGGGCGCCTCTTTATTAGAGGAATATCCTTTTGTACCATCTGGATTCGTTACAAACCAATGTGGACCTGCTGCTTCTGTAGAGATTCTATCTAGCACTTTTCTCGTGTTAGGATTAATAATTAAAATTCCTCCTTCACCAGATTCAACACTTACATACAATAAGTCTTTTTTTTCATTATAAACTAAACCATGTGGTGCAAATTCCGGCGAGATATCAATGATATCAATTACTTTAAATTGATCAATATCGATAACTAAAATTTCATGGCTTTTTTCCGGATTATTTCTATAAAAACCTGAGCGATAAGTAATACTTACATATAACAATTGACGCTTAGAATCGAAACATAATTCATGAGGTTCTGTAACTGGAGAATCTATAACCCCTATTCTTTCAAAATTTTTCGCATTGAAGAAATGGATTTGATTACCGCTGGAGCTAACGACCGCCAATATAGGATTATTTTCTTTAGAAATATTCATTAATTAAACCCTCCTTGTTATTTGTTCCAAATTTCTTAAGCTCCATAGAAATCAGCATATTTAAGTAATTTGTATTATTACTAAGACAAATTATAAACAATTTTCACCTCCTTTCATTTAAATTAGTTTAACTTATAATAAGCTAGACTAACTTTTATTCCGTAAAAATAAGTTGAATTTAATAATCCAACGTATTTATCTACCTTCTCCAACTTTAGCTTTTATACTTACATGTATTTTATTTAATAACCTTCCAATACTTTACTCCTAAATTAATGATGCACAAAAAGCACAGAAAGTAAGTAATTAGCGAAATACCATTTCTTTGTCTCGTGCATTATCAGATACTCATAACATAAGTAAATCAAGCTTAGCTACCATTGAATCAGTTTCCTTTGCTGCCGTTTTTTTTTAATTCATTCTGCGTACAGCTCTATTCTTTGGGGAATCTTTCTATAGATTGACAAATTTGCTTCAGATTCTTGTTTTTTATTGCTCTATTCCTGTGTTGAAAAACTAATTATAATTAGTTAGCTTAACTAACTATAATTATAAATACATTCACATTTTATCGCAAGAGTTTTAAGAATCTTCGAATAAATGAATAGAGAGATAGAATTATTTTCATCCTAAGATACATAATCTTAAGTTGATAGTGATGCATAACGAGAATTTCGTACGTTAAGAAAAAAACTTGCTACATATGTATGTAAATTTTAATTGCCTACTAAAAAATAACGTATTTACAGGATGTATGAAAATTATACAAAAAGTAATAATTCATCGTTTACCCAACAATAGATAATATGGATAAAGAAAAAATACTAGAGAATATCACAGTGTAGTAGTCTCCTAGTATCTTTTCATAGTATTTTAACGGCTATGCAAATGAGGAGGGATAAAAAAAGACCTCTTACGGAAAGATAAGAGGTCATCAAGAAGATAAAAATGTTGTATTTGAAACACGCGAGTTTCTAATTCACATCATAACACAATATATTTATATATTCAATATATACATAAAACAAAGGATATATGTTCAAAAAACACACGGAATATTAATTTGGAACAGTATGTTTTATTCTTTTAACCTATTTCTTCTACAATGCCGTAATTGTAACAATGGATGGTCTCCTCTATATACTGATGAGCAATTGTAGCAAGTTTTTCTAAATTCTCTTCCGTTACCTCATGAATAAACAGAACAAAATTTCTGTAGGATTCGGAGTCTGTTGAAATGGAACCATCGATCCGTTATGAAATGTTGAGCTTGCATCTCCTAGATTCCATGTAAATATTCGCTAATTCCAATCCCCTTTCGTGTCTATTTTATGTTTAATATAGTCTCGTACCGTACAAACGGGAAATGTTGTTAATTTGAAAAGAGAGCGGAATAAAATTTCTTTATCGCCTCTGTTCTTTCTTTTGTATGATAGAAAAAACGGAGAAAGATGGAATTTTATCTATCCTCATAACTTGTTAGAAAATTCTAATTTGATTAAATTGAAAGAAAATGATATATTGATTTTAGAATAATAATCCAATTAATGGATGACAACCTAATACCTGTAAGTGGACTATGACAATGTCAGATAAACGGGAGGAATTTAATATGAAAAAATTATGTTCATTTGCTTTAATCGGTGCCTTAACCTTTTCGGGTTTTATCGTTTTAGACAGTACGCTACCTGATAAAGCGCGCGCTGAAGTAAATACGATTAAGCAAGCTTCAGCTGTTGTGGATGATTGGCCATGGCAGACGTATTTCTTATTGCATCACAACGTGGACTATCTACAAGAATTAGCCCCTGGTACGTTAAAACAAGGTGATACGTTTGATACGACGGTATATATAGGCGGAAAAGATGTAGGTGTTGTAAAGATTTATCGATTGAACGGAGAAGGTAAATTGCAACGCTACAAAACCATTTCTGCAGGTGAGGCTGGACACCACTACTATTCTAGGTTCAAAACACCAATTACAACGGTTTACACACCAGGTACATATGTGGCAGTACTAAAAGTAGACAATTCATATTATTATGGTGGCTCCTTCCAAATTACAAAGTAAAACATATAGGTATTATTTGTCTGAAACGCACTGGGTTACGGTGCGTTTTTGTTATCTAACGAATAAATGATCACGCGGAAAGTCAAAGCATATTATCGAAACAGAGCTGAATGTGATGAAAATTGTAACAGTTAATGCGGATGCAACAATCCATGTTGGTATTTTAAAAGGGATGACAGGATGTGTTACTAGTTATGATGCGGATACTGGGATGGCCGAAATCTAATTGGATCCATTTACAACGGTTATAATTAGGTCTGTATTTCTAACGCAATAAGGTTTGTATAGGATTCTTTAGAAAATTAATATTTGATTTTTATAGTGACTCAATACATTCTATGATTAAAACTAAGTTACATATTTTAAAATCATCACCAGGAGAATCTGCAAATTTACGGGTTCTTATTTAAAACATAATGCCAGAAAAGCTGAGGTGAATAAAGTGCAAAGTTTAAAATCTTTAAAACGTGACGTATACATTTTTCTTCCATTGTCTATTTATTTTTCCTCCATTTTTATTTCATTCTATATTATAGAGAATACATTCAACTTGCTAAGTTTTTTACCAGCACTTGGAACCCTGTATGTCTGGCTAACTAGTGTGATAGACATTAAAAATAAAAATTACAAAATAAAATAAAAAAGCATCTGAACTAGATGCTTTGCTCTTAATGTTATAGAATATTGACGCCCATGACCATACAGCTACCAAAAACAATACATACCAAACCTAAAAATATTAAAAACTCTGGCAGATCAAAATGTTCGAGTAACGCGCCTATTAATAATAAAAAGGGATATACTAGAATTTCAATCCAGGTTACGCCCCCTGCTTTCTTTATTTCTCGGTAAGATACAACGCTGACAAGTAAAACGCCTACTACAATCAACCCTATTCCTAACATCATCCATTCACCCTTTTGAAAATTTAGTATTTCACTTTCATATACTGCTCTTTTACGAGCACCAATAATTCCCTCAGTTTCTTCTCTACAGGATGTTCTTGATTTTCTGGTACTTCTCTCCCGTATGATGAGAAGCTTTGTGAGCAAGCACTAGTTGTAACTGCCAATTTCGCGTATGAGAATGTATGCTCATTTTCTTTACCAATGTTTTCAGTAGTGCCTCCATTTGAACCAACGCGTATACAGCTTTCATCAAGTTTGGTGCGCTTACCTTCCTTGTTAACCGTGTAATACGTGTCATTGACTTCCCCATATTTCATATCGGCTGTAGATGTAACTGCGGTCCCGTCTGCAGAAAAAGTGACGACACGAAATCCATCTTCTTCTGGCAACAACTCAGCTCCTGGAACATTGTATATAACCAAAAGGTCTCCTTCGTATGCTTCAGGAATGAGATAGATTGTATCTGTAATGTCTTTTCCGAATCGGATACAACCGCTTAAAAGAATCATAATAAAGATCCCGCAATACATTATAACTTTTCTCATAGAGTCTCTCCCGTTATGTGTAAGAATGTATAGTATGTATTATATAATTCAATATATTTCCTTGGATAGAATAAGTTTCTAGTTTGAAGGCGATTTTACTATTGTCATATAAAAGAGTTATGTCAGTGGATGATTAGCACAAAGAGAAATGGAGTGAATTGATGAGCAGACGTTTTGCATTAACATATGAAAATAAGATTTTGAGAAAGATAATAATTACCGTAAGTATTGTCATACTCGTTTTCATTGCAACAGGGTGTGATTCTGTCCAAAATGAGGCAAAGGATGTAACGGATATTCCACTTAACAGCAAACTAGATTCCCTTATTTCAGAAAGTATCATTGCCTGGAATCAAGACAAATTAAATCATACAGAAAAACAATTTGAGACGCATGTAATCTATGGAACTGAGATGAAGGATGAAAAAATGTATGTCTACCTCCATTCCCTCATGCAAGGATATAACCGCGAAACACAGACAGTTCCTCAAGCAGGACATTTACTTCCAGTCCGTGTGACAGTCACAAAAAATGGGGATGATTACATCATTGAAGATTACCGTGAACCAGGAGATGGTGCTGAAAATGAACCTACTTTGCGCAACATGTTCCCGAATAAGTATGCGGATCAAGCACTTGCTATATCAATTAAAATAATACAATCATTAGAATCTCGTATGCAAGAATCCGTTTCTAAGTGGCTGGAAGAAACAAATAATGAGAGACAAGAAAGATAACAAATATACTATTTATAATCGAATACAAAACAAAAAAGGAGAGAAATAATCTCTCCTTTTTCGACTTTATACCTAGCATTATTTGTTATATCCACCAAGTTGCTGTTCTGCCATAGCAACGAGACGTTTTGTGATTTCTCCACCTACAGAGCCGTTCGCTCTTGCAGTTGAATCCGCACCTAATTGTACGCCGAATTCTTGTGCAATTTCATATTTCATTTGATCCAGTGCGCTTTCTGCACCTGCAACCACTAAAGAGTTGTTACGATTGTTTGCCATCACATATCACCTCCTGTACGTTTAATATGCTACGAAACAAAGAAAATATTATTGGTAAATAAATCCATTTATAACGTGTACTTTCAACCATTTTACTTTTCCATTACAATTTCAGCATAATAACAGTACCAGTTTTCTTTATTTGCATGAGTTTACAGAATGTGAAATATGATTATGAAGAGTTTTATTTTACAAAAAAATTTATCGATGTAGTTGTATTGCAAGTTCTTCTAAAATATTGACAGATAATATGCCGTGTATTAAATTCAAAATATTTAAATATTAAGGAGATGAGTGACAGATGTCAGTTAATAAGATAGAAGAATATTGGTATATGTACTCTAAAGAAAATGAGTTAAACATGAGTGTTCCAGATGCATGGATGTTTGGAGATGGTTCCAAAGAAATGGGAGATGAATTAGGAAGTTTAGTAGTTAAAGGAATCAAAACAGGAACATGCGCTGCACATTGTGTTTATGAGCTTGAAGGGGAAGAAATTCAAAAAGTTGGTCAGTACGATATTGTATTGGATGGAGACAATAATCCATTAGCAATTATAAAATATACAAAGATCGATTTACTAAAAATGAATGAAGTAACAAGTAATTTTGCAAGATCTGAGGGTGAAGGCGATTTAAGCTATGATTATTGGTATAGTGAGCACGTTAAATTTTTCACTTGGGAATTAAGTCGGTATGGACTTACTTTTACTCCAGACTTAATGCTCGTTTGTCAAACGTTTAAAGTAATGGATGTTTATAAAAATTAAACATGAATGAAAATCAAACATGTTTATTTTATATTATGTTTTTAAGCATTTCGTCATGTAAAAAAACAAAATCCCCTTAATACAGGGGTTTTGTAATCTATACTGTTCATAATCCTTAGTAAACCGCTGATACTTTTTGGATAGTTCATACTCAATTTTATCGTACGCCATTGTACCTGCTAATTCTTTACGTGTCTATTCTTCAATATATCAAAATAATATAATCAATTCCATCATCTTAACGCCTCGCTATTTGGTTCAAAACTAGAGCCATTCGTGGATAAAACAGAACAATATGCCATACTTATCCTTTATTGTTCCTTTATACCTTTAGTAATTGTGTATCGGTAAGGCTTATCGCCTTCTCATACAACTTTGGATGAAGTGAATAGCTGAAAATAAAAGGAACTCTCAGAATAAAGTTTTTAATCAAGTGCGTTCCTTTTATTACTTACTATTTAGCCTACGTACATATTACATAGTGTATTTTTTATCCAATAAATTGGATTAAAACCTGGTTAAACTTTTCCCGCTCTTCCCAGAATGTGCCGTGACCACTGAATTGAAAAGGTACAAGTTGTGCATTTCCCAATAATTTTTGCGTCTCTTCTCCCTTAGTAAATGGAACAATTTTATCGTGAATACCGTGAATAATTAGCGTCTGTACGTTTATTTTACCAAGATCGCTATACACATTTTCATCTCTCAATGTTCTCATAATCGCAGCTGTCGACCAACTAGCCGCTTCCAATCCTAACTGTAGAAACCATTCGAAAAATGGTCCAGTGATTTTCTGAAAGAAAAATTGATCTGTTACACCCTGCAACATATTAGGGCGATCGTTCAGTGTGTCTGTAATGAACTTATTCGCAATCCCTTTTTCCACACTAGTTGGAGATGCAGCACCAATTAGGACTAATTTGGATACTCCAAATCCTTGATAACGAGCCATATAACGAATTGAAATTGCACCACCTGTGGAGTGTCCTGCTAGTGTGACATCTTTAAGCTGTAACGCTTTAATTACTACTGCTATATCATCTGCCAATCTATCAAAATTGTATCCACTGTATGGTTTGTCTGAATTGCCGTACCCCCTCCAATCAATGCCTATACATCGATATCCCATTGCTGGAAGTACATTGTACTGATATTCGAATTGCTTATGGTTTAATGGCCAACCATGTATAAAAAGTATTGTTTTCTTACCTTTCGGATTTATATCTTCTACAAAAATTCTTACATCAGATTCAACAGGTATTAAGTATCCCATGCAGACTCCCCCATGTAATAAAGATTCCCTCTACAATAAGATATTCAGTTTAAGAGAATCTATGCTGTTTCAAGTCTACTCTACATTGCCCTAAGGACCAGTTCGACTACAAATAATGATTCATGAAATTCGCGTTACGTATACAATCGCAACAGTTGTGTTAGAGAGAGATCCTACTTTCAATTCCTTCATTTGTAAATAAGGTGTTGAAAGTTTTCTACGTACTAAATTTAAATTTACATCTAAATCTTGGACAAATGCGATTTGCGGACCCACAATATTGTATTCAATTTCTGCTTTTGAAATATCTCTTTTTTCTTTCTTTGACACATTTACTAACAAACAATTTAATTTATCTGTATTGAACTGAATAAGTATATAGCCATTTAAAATACTATCCTGAATATCTTCCATTTGATTTGTTATTTTTGAATTCTCAAAGGGTAATACAGACTGAATATCTTGTAACGAATCGAAGCTCTTCTCTTTTATATAAGTCAAAACCTCTTCATGAAATATATTTACATCGATTAATGTTCTAAAATATGAAATGACTATAGCGGAATTATTAGAAGCAATTTCCAACGTTATAAAATCTTTAGATTTTTTAGTAATTTCATTAAATCCTGCAAAGATTCTATAGAGTAAACAGATATTCTTTCATGTGGTTTCAATTGATAAATACCCTTCCTTTCAAAAAGAACCTATATATAGTTTTTAGAAATTTCTATTTTAAAAATGAGGGATATTTATATGTCAATATGCTCATTAAAAATAATGCCTTTTTAACTAACTTAACCAAAATTAGTTAAAAAATGTATTACAAGTAAAAATTTGAAATGTCTCCAAGAAAAATTACAATATTAAAAACATCCTTTCTTTTGGTTCTAAAGAAAGGATGTTTTTATAACAGGCTTTTTCAAGTGTCTATTCTATAGGGTACATTTACCAGTGTTCTTCTCTTTATTATTTCATTAAGTAACATTGGCATTACATTCTGTATGGTTTCTTAAAAAATTTCAGTAAGAGAATATCTTAATTTTGAAGTGTACAAATAGGGAGAGTGACTTCAACTGTAGTCCCCTTATTCATTTCACTCTTAATAAATATCTTTCCCTGATGTGTTTCAATGATTTTATAACAGATCATTAATCCTAAGCCAATCCCCTCTTCTTTAATACTATAAAAAGGTTCTCCGAGGTATGGTATACGTTCTTTTGGAATCCCACACCCTTGATCGATAAAACGAATGCTTACTTGATTATTATCAAGTATATTTATTTGAATCAGAATTTCCCCTCCCATCGGCATAGATTCAATTGCATTTTTTAATATATTAACAAATACTTGTTTTAATTGATTTCCTTCACATGAAATCAATGGAATACCAGGGTTAAGATCGATTCTAAATTTTATATTATGCATCATTGCTTGAGGTTGTAGTAGCATTAAAACTTGATCCATTAGCACACTAATGTTATTAGGTTGCATTTTTACTACCTGTGGTTTGGCTACCGCCATAAATTCAGTTGTTATGCTCTCTATACGCTCAATCTCTGATGATACTATATTAATATAACCCTGATTATTCTCATTTTCCGTTGATTTTAGTAATTGCATGAACCCTTTCATTGCAGTTAATGGATTATTAATCTCATGAGCCATTACAGTCGCTAATTGTCCTACAACAGCAAGTTTTTCAGATTTTCGTAATAATTCTTCTGTTTTTAGCCGTTCAGTGATATCACGAGAAATACTTAGAAAAACTTTTTTACCATTTAAGTTAAAAACACGAACACTAAACTCAGTTGTTATTACTTTTCCTGTTGGAAAAACATATTCATCTTGCAAAGTGAAGAAAGTTTGTCCTTTTTTAATTTTTTCTAATAACCTTACGATTATTTGAGAATCTTGTGGTACTATATTTGAAAATGATAATGAGAGCAACTCTTCTCTACTATATCCAAATCTTCTACACCCAACAGGGTTTACCTCAATAAATCGACTTGGAGCATTATCTTCATTCAGCTCTACTACATATACCGCATCAGTTGCTTGTTCGATTAGTGCACGGTACTTCATTTCACTATCTCTTAGTTGCTGGTGTAATCGATGCCGTTCTCTTTCTGCTTGTTTTCTTTCAGAGATGTCTCTACATATTGCTGATAAAGCTATCACATTTCCTCTTACATCTAGTATAGGAGAAACTGTCAGACTGATATCAAGAAGACTCCCATCACTCCGTTGTCTAACAGTTTCTAATCTAGTAACCACCGATTCACCTGTTAGAATTTTCTGAATATTTTTGAGCGATTCTTCCATTAAAAAATCTGGTACACAAGGTAATCTCTTACCTATGATTTCTTGTGATGACCACCCAAATATCTTTTCATAAGCTTTATTGGCTTGTAAAATATGCCCTTCTCGATCAGAAATGGTAATAGCATCTAGATTGTGCTTTATAAATGATTCTAATAATTCTTTGGTAGCGCTTAATTCTGATTCTACCTTTTTCCTTTCGGTTATATCAACTGTAGAACCAACAACTTCAATAACTTGTCCATTTCTTTTAATCGGCCTAAGCGCAATAAGAATAATAGTTTTATCATTTGGCCAAGGTAATTCAAATATAATTTCTTTTCCTTCCCATGCCTTAAGATAGTACTTCATCAATTGTGGAACTAAATGTGGAGGAACAATAGAAGCATCAATAGTACGTAAGCTTTTTCCTACCACCTGTTCAGAATAAAATCCGTTTTGATAATAAAACTGTCCATCACATAAAGTGTGTATAAAGTGCTTACCCACTTTTTTAAATTTAAAAATTCCTCCTTGAAGCTCATGTACGGTATCTGTAAGTTCTTGCTTCGATTTTTTTAATTCTCGATTCATTTTAGATAAGTCCCGTGTTAAATAATACAATCTCTGGTAGGCTTCCATAAGAAATAGCCCAATTAAAAGTCCTAACGCTATATATAATAAGCCTCCTTTGTAAAGTAATGTAATATTAAATAATACGCCAACTAACCACTTTATTCCAATAAAAACAGAAAAATATAAAGATGCACTTTTAAAAGGATGTAGTTTTTTAAAATAAGTTTTAAAATTAGAAAATAGAATTCCCATACATAAATAAGCAATCACAGGAGGTTCCCAATACCCTCCAATGTAAAATATACGCATTAAAATTATGCTAATTAACGTAATCCAACCAGCAATACGGCCAAAGTAAATAAAAGATAGAATAAGAGGAACAATTCGAAGATCGTAGGAAAATCCCATGTATGGAAAAGAAAAGAACATTAACGTAACTGCAATAATCCCTCCATAGAGCTTTTCGAAATATCGACTAGAATTAATTGTAAACACTTGAATAAATATTGCTGCGCTAACTAATAAAGAAAAAATAGAAAGATTGATGAAATAATCTTTAATAATCATGTAATGTCCCTCCTTGCATTAAGTGTATTCGACAAAAAAACTAAAAATCCTACAAATAGTATAAACAGTTCAAATGCATAAAATTTAAACTAGGATAAAATCTAGAAAAGAAAATAAGGCGAACAGCAGATGAGATATTTTAATGAAAAATAGTTCAAAAAAGATAATAGTAACCGTTGACTACTATTATCTTTTTTCTTTAAGTTATCGTAATATGTCTGAAACTCTAAGGGACGTGGTATGTCATTTCATCGAACAATGATTATATGCCGAGTCATAAATATAGAAATTTCAGCCGTAATTTTTAAAAAATAACACAAAAAACAAATCTATCTTTGAAAATGGAAAAAACCTATATAAATGTCAACTAATCTATGTACAAAAACGTTCACTTAATTTTGCATAAAATTACTCCACTTAGGAAGCGAAGTAGTTCTTCAGGGTCGATAAGAACACCTGTAGATGCTTCAGGATAACTACATAATTGTATGCGTAATGTACTTGAAACCGTTCGGTAAAACCATACACATAATACAACTAACTCCATGGTTCAATATTTACTTTTTCGTTGAACAAATTCTTTTTCTTGAGCAAAGTATTCTAGGATTTAAGGAGATTTTCAAATTAACTTGATGTCTAGTTTATTGTCCAGCTTTAATTACTTCGTTACTTTTCAGATTCAGTTCATTATATTTTGTACTTTGTCTTTATATACAACATATTCTTTACCATCCACTACTGCTACTACCGCAAATTCATCATTTGGATTGAATGAAAGCCAATCAGCCCACATGTTAGTATTAGCCCCTCCACTCCACATATTATGAACAGTGTTTTTAGTTAAATTCATAACTTTATAAGACGCATTTGGCGCATTTGTTCCAGTCTTTATTTCAAAAGTGTATGCGTTATGAATTTTTTTATAAAAGTAGAAAACGTTTGATGGACGAAGCTGATTCAAAAAATCCTGTTCTTTTTTCTCTGCAATTTTTATCCCTTCTTGCAAAGTGACAACATCTGTTTTTAATGTTTTCCAACTGTTTTTCGCTGCATTCAAGCTAGGGGTTAAGAATTTATATTTATTTTGATCAGCTTTTTGATCAGCTTTATCAATATGTCCCAGTACACCCGAATATTGAGAATCTAAATCCTCCCATTGCGTAGACATATAAGTAAGAGCAGTGATAGCACTATCAAGCATACTATGCATATCACTAATATTATGAAATGCAACTCCAACTACACGATTCAATGTTATTTTATAATCTACAGTCTGACGCAATTTTGCTAATTCAGGTTCTAGCCAACCTAACTTACCTCTTGCATCACCTATCATGATGCCACCAGCAATCAAGGTTGGAATAAAGGGGATTTTCACCATGTCTAATCCCTTAGATTCTATGTCTTTCTGATATTTTACTTGTCCTAAAAGGTCCTCTAGACGCTTTTGGTCAGCCTCCACATCAGCACCTTGGTTTTTTAAAATCGATTGCAATGTCTCTTTATGACTTCCAAATGTTCTAACATCTTCTCCAATAGCATTTTTTAATTGAATTAATTCTTCTATTAATGCTTTTGCAGACTTTTGATTTTGTTGAATTCCCCCCTGTAAATCTGTAATCCCTTTTTTTAAAGTATCTCCATTTCCATTATTAATCGCCTCTACTAATGTTTCATAATAATTTTCAAATTTTGTATCGTATTCTATAATGCCTGTCAATGTATCAAAAAGCTGTTTTTTTACTTGTGTATTCCATGTAACAGCATGTGCTCTTGCATTCTTTTGATCTTGTACAATTTTACTAGGTAAATCTGCATTTCCATTAATAGTTATTCCTTCAAAACTCACATCTGGATTATTAATTAGCAAATAAGAATATTCATTCATAGCTTTTGCAAATAAACCAGCATCTTGCAAAGCTTTTTTCATCTGTTCTTCATTTGCTGAAAGAGATATATTTTCATTGTTCGTTTGTTCAATTTCAATCGCAAAAGTTTCTAGTGGTATGACTGCATAAGTAGTTGTTATAGTTAAAAACGCTGATACAGCGAGTAGTTTATTAGGGATTTTTTTCATCATTTCGTATTCCTCCTATATAAGGTATGGTTTCAAGTTCTAATCTTATTAAAAAGCGATGTCTTTCAAAATGAGTTCTACATCTTTTATCAGTATCGTTTGAACTTTCTTTAGCAGCCTTCAAATCATTAAGTATTAAAGAAAATGTATATAATCTGCTTCAAATTAACCGATTCTGTTGCAAATTTTAAAAAAGCAATTAAACTACAAGGTTATTTTTTATTCGAATCATACTTATATATAATTGAAAGGCGAAGTCTTTAATGAGACTCCGCCTTTCTGTTATATAAGGATTTATTAATTATTACTTTTCTGTTTAACAGTGTAATCATAGACTTTCTATGTTTTAGTTCACTTTACAACAGAATTAATATTTCCCTATTTTTGTGGAGTAACTGTTTCCACTTTTAATTCCTTTATTCCTTCTTTTAATGTAACGGCATCTGTTCGTAATGTTTTCCAACTATCTTTCGCTGCATTTAAATTAGGTTTTAAGAATTTAAATTTATTTTGATCCGCTTTTTGAGCTGCATTCTCAATATGCCCTAGAACGCCCGAATATTGAGAATCTAAATCATGCCACTGCGTTGACATATAAGTAAGAGCGTTAATAGCATCATCAAGTGCCTTGTGCATTTCATTAATATTACTATAAGCAACTCCAACTACACGATTTAATGTTACTTTATAATCCACGGTCTGACGTAATTCTGCTAATAAAGGCTCTAACTTACCTAAGTTGTCTCTTGCTACTCCCACTATAATACCGCCAATTATTGGTAGACCCAAAATAGCACCCTTCATTACATTAAACCCATCAGATTCTAATTGTTTATAATAGTTTACTGATCCTAATACTTCTTCTAGACGCTTTTGATCTGCATCAACATCTGCACCTTGGTTTTTTAGAATCGATTGCAAAAGATCTTTATTGCCTCCAAATGCTCTAACATCTTGTCCAATAGAGTCTCTTAATTTAGTTAATTCTTCTATTAATTGTTGTGCGTACTTTTGGTTTTGTTGAATTTCACCTCGTAAATCTGTAATTCCTTCTTTTAAAGTTTCTCCATCCCCTGTATTAATCGCCTCAACCAATGTTTCATAATAATTGTCGAACGTGGTATCATATTCAACAATACCAGTCAATGTATCTAAAAGCTGTTTTTTTACTTTCGTGTCCCAAGTAACAGCATGTGCTCTTGCATTCTTTTGATCTTGTACGATTCTACCAGGTAAATCTACATATCCATTAATAGTAATTCCTTCAAAATTTACATCAGGATTCTTAATTAACATATAAGAATAGGCATTCATAGATTTTGCAAATAATCCAGCCTTTTGCAAGGTCTCTTTCATTCTCGCTTCATTTGCAGAAAGAGCCGTATCTCCATTGTTCGTTTGTTCAATTTCACTTGCAAAAGTTGCTACTGGTGAGACTACAGAAGTTGCTGTCATAGTTAAAAGAGCCGATGCGACGATTAGTTTGTACGGGATATTTTTCATCATTTTATATTCCTCCAATATAATTTTTCATTTTCAGTTCTATTCCTGTTTAAAAGCAATGTCTTTTGAAATGAATTCTGCATCTTTATGAATATCATTCCAACTTTCTTTAGCAGCTTTTAAATCATCCGGTATTAAAGAGAATTTGTGGTCTTGCATAGAATCGATATTATCCAGTAAATCTGTATAATTTGCGCCCATTGTATTCCATTGCTTTTGAATATTTGTTAGAGACAATATCGCTTGATCTACAGTCTGGTACAGATATGCCAATGTTTCTTTCGCGTTAGTAAGCGAAAGAACTGCTTGATTAGCACGATCTGCTTTCATACTTAATTCTCCGATTTTGTTAGAAATTTCGTTATAGGAGTCCATATGCTTAGATGCCGTGACACCAGCCGCAGTTCCTAGACCGATACCAGCTGCTCCAAGAGCTGAAAGTCCACCAACAACAGCCGGTGTTGCTGTACCACCAGTTACAACAATTACAACCGCTCCTCCAATAGCTGCAATAACTAAAATAGCTGCTCCCAATCCACCACCAATTGACCATGCTAATACATCATCAAAATGTTTTTTCTGAGTAGAACGAAGTTGCTCAATTTCAGCTTGAAGTTGTGGGATCGTTGCCTGTTGACCTGCTAATATTGCAGTTAATCCACCTTTCCCATCTGGACCACCAACATTATTTTTAAAATCTGTAGAATTTTGATATAGTTTCCCTTTGAAGTCTTGTAGCATCTTAATCACATCTGTAACTTCTTTTGAATTTGTATTGATTGTAGTAATTAAATCATTTATACCCTCTTTTAGACCTGCCTTATCTTTCTTTTGTACAGTTTCTACTAATGTGTCGTAATAATTTTGAAATTGTTCATCGTAATTTACAATATTACGAGCAGTTTTTTGAATCTGTGGCTTCGCTGTATCTAACCAGTAATTCGCATTGATTCGTGATAGCTCTTGATTAAGGTGAATATTTTTGAGCAACTCTCCCCCCTCTGAGCCTAAATCAATATTAGATAAATTTACATTTGGTTGCTTAATCATTGTTTTTGCGTATAAATCCATTACTAGAATATGAGATCCTGTTTCAGCTAATGCTTTCTTCAGTCCTTCGGGGCCTAATGCATAATTGCCTACTTTTTGTTCTTGAGCGGTCGTTTCTTGTGCAAATGCATGAATAGTGTTACCGGTAGTAGCAGTTATAACAGTTGCTAATGTAGCTAAAGTTAGTACTTTGAATGGAAATTTTTTCATGACTATTCTCCTTCTTTCGCTAAATGCTTATAATCTTTATGAATTCCGAAAAAACGCAATATTAAAATTTATATACTTGTTCTTCAAGGTAACTTATTACATTTTTTAATTGTCTTAATGTATCTTTTTGAGACTGCTCGCTAGTTGTATCAACATTAGTAGATAATTTTGTAATGCTATTTTTTATTAGATTTAAATCTTCTTTATAGCGCTTTAGTAGATCAAGTTCTACATCTACTTGATTTGCAAACGTATGCAAATCATTTTGTGTAAGAAGAAGCATTGATTTTTGTAAATCAGCTATTGATAGTTTCGTTGTTAAATCATATATTTTTTGATTTTGTTTCTCTAAATCATCTAAATATGCTCGCTGTTCTGCTGTTAATTTATTTACTTCAGCAAAAACGCCAAATGTTTTCTTAATCTTTTCGGTATCAATGACCTTCATCAGGTCATACTCTTGTGTTTTTGCTGCGGCTGCGGCTGCTATTTCACCTTGTTTGCTTTTCTCAATTGCTTCACGAGCTGCTTTTTTTGCTGATTCAATCTCTAGAGCAGTTTTACCTTGCTCTGTTGCTTCTTGCACTGCTTTTTTCTCTGCTTCTAGAATAGAGTTGTTAATTTCTTTTCCTTTGTTATACGCTGCCACCCCTGCTTGAGCAGCTGGTTCAATAATTTCTTTTGAAAGACTATAAACTTCTTTGAATATAGCAAATCCCTGTTCATTTAAAGCCCCTGGTATTAAGGCAATTTGCTGTAAATCATTTTGAATTGCTTTTTTGGTATTTAATATTTCATTTTTTAACTGGTCTATTTTTCCTGTTCCATCTGTACTTAGTATGCCTTGAGCAGTTGCCACATTGGTATCAAAATCTTTTAATTTTTTATCAAGCTGTAATTTAAGATCTGTTAATTCATTGATTTGCCGTTGCGTATTTTCTTGATTCGTCATAGCCATTTCTTGAAGTACTTCAAGTCTATCCGAAAACCCTTCTCTATCTTCTTTATTGTCTACAAACGATTTTAATGTCGGGTAATAGCTATTAAATTTTGTTACAAATCCTTTACTTTTTGAATTTAATAGAATTAACTGTGGATAGAGTTCCGATGACCATTCCTTCATATCTTGTTTGATTAGGAATTGATTTGTATTTAAAGCTGTGACTTCCTCTAACTGTACATTAGGACTCATTAAAGATTGATCAATATACGTTTGGATTAATTTAGATTGCGCACCTAATTTTCGTAATGAAGAGGAAATATCCATGCCTTCCTGTTGAGTTTCCGCTTGAACGATTGGTGTTGCGAGAGTATTGATAGGAATATTTCCTCCAGTTACAATGGATGTGACTAATAATCCTGTAATTATTTTAGTTTTCATTCCGTACACTCCTTTACCATTGTTTTTATAACTTAATTCATATAACTTGTATGACCTCTCTCGTTGTAAACTGATTAAGAAGGAGAAATCTTTCAGATAGGATAATATCGTTATTTTTTACTTCTAATAGAATGTAAGGATTTTACTTACCTCTCACTTCGATACTCTATTTTTTCAAATATAAATAACAAAAATTTATTAACTATATTTGAATCAAGCACCCTATGAATAGTAAATGTGTAATTCTTCCCTAGAATTGCGGTTTAACTTACAGAACCGCGAGAATCAATAAACCAATGCTTACAGTTAATCTTGCCATAACATTGTTTAATTTAAATTTAATAATATTACTCTTAGTTTTATCAGCAAACTCCTTACTAGACTACAAAAGGTAAAATTATACTGTACATCGCTTATACTTTTATTGCGGAATAACTTCACTTTTGTTATGCAGAAACTTAGAACACGTTTATTACAAATTTGATTCTTGACCTCTTGTTAATAAATTTACTATTTAGAATATTATTAACGACATAATGTTACTTACAACTTCACTATAATTCCTATTAGCGTAACCTTCTCCTTTCTATCTGGTCATACCAGTTATGTTGTTCATTAAAACATTAAATTTTTAATGCGTAAATAGAAAAATTTTGTCGATTAAGCTCGATAATTTACTGTTAAATAAAAATATGCCCCGGAAAAAATTATATAAATATAGTTATTCATAAATTTCATTTCTGTAATTGTAATGATTACAAATTAATGTGTATACGGTTAAAAATAACTATTTTCGCTCAACCAAGAAATTTTATTTTAGAAAAAATACTTATAGAATAATATAATAGGTCTTTTTATACTTTTTTACCTTTATTTAGTTATGTATAATTGCATAAAATGTAGATATATTTAGTAATATATGTTATATTGTTGATCTTTTTACAAAAAAACATCCTAATATCATTATTAATAAATATATAATATGAAGATATTAGTCTATAAACTTATCTTCGTTATAAACGTAGGTTTTAAATGACAAAAAAGCTACAAAGTTTCCTTGGAGCACTTTGCAGCCTTCTATCTTTTTGTTTCCTTTAGCAAAATAATGGTTAGTGAATTTTCATTTTTTGGGATACTTATACCCATGTTTAAGTCTTTACATTGGAGACAGCAGATAACAAGCTTATATTACTGTATATTTTTCACGGTACTGCCTGGGAGTCATGCTAGTGATTTTTTTGAAAACTCTTATAAAATAACTTTGGTCATTAAAGTTAAGCCACGCACAGATATCTGATAACGAATAAGTAGTGAGTGTTAATAATTTTTTTGCTTCTTCCACTCGTTCCCTTTGAATATATTCGCTTAAAGTAATTCCCATTTCTTTTTTAAATAGTTTAGACAGATAAGTAGGCGTAATTTCTAAATGATTAGCAAGTTCATTCAGAGATATTCCATCGTAAACATTTTTATTAATATGTTTTATACATGTAGTAACTGCGTAAGAATACTTTTTTGCATTGTATTCTTTCACACGATCTGCAAAAGTACGTAAAGCATCCCCTGACAATCGCTTTACAGATTCTACATTATCTAATTGTTCCAGGGTTTGTATATATAAAATACTATGAGCAAAAGCAATATCTGGTGGCAGGTTTCCTTCTATTGCATATCGAGTGGCTAAGGTAATCGCAATAATTCCAAGGTTTTTTTGATTCCTGAGCGGATCCTCTATTAGCATAAGTTCAACATCTTCTTGCGAAACCGCATACATATACTGTATTAACTTTTTTTTATTGCCTTCTTTAATAGTCGAAAAGAAATCATTTACTAATGCCATATTGTGCGTTTTAGGTTTGTTTTGTCGGCGTTTTAAAATATATAAATCAGGTTTCACATTTTTATTAGGAATTTCCTCTAGTACTTTATTTTTTTCCAAGACAATATCTACATCTAACTTTTCATTGAAAATCATGTAATGTAATAAAATTCCCATATCAATTAATGTAGTTTTTTTAATCTCAGATAAACACTGATAATAGGCAAGTCTTTCTTGAATGTTATCATTTGATTTAAATTCTTTCTGAAATTTTATGATCATATCATCTGAATCTTTTGGATGTATAGTAGGACCGATTATAATAGTCCCTTTAATATCATCATGATTTTCTATATGAATTAGAACAAAATTTTCAAGATAGTTGTTACTTCGAAAAAGTGGCAAGTTAAAGGGATCGTTTTCTTGATAAATATCACTAAGATGTTCTTCTTTTGAAGAATAAAAAGGACTACAAACATTATCAGATGTAGAATGATATAAAATTTTTCTGTCTGCAGATAAAATATGTACAGGGGCATTAAATGCTTTATGTGCAAGATCACACAAGTGTTGTATATCGATAGAAGTATTCATTACATTCTCCTTTATAGATCCATAAAATATATTCTGTTAGATATAATTCACGACAAATAATACTATAAAATATCAAATTAGTACAATTCACAACAAAATATTACTATATCTTTTTTATAAAAATCATATATTATTTAATTGTAGTTAGCATCTAAACATCAGAGTAGATAAGTAAATGAAATAAGTTAAGTTCTTTTCTTAATTCTACAAGATATAATTATTGAACTTGAGAAAACAGTGAAGTACTACAAAATACAGTGGTAGTCAATGCGAGGACCAAGCTGGAAAAAGATTTAAAATACAGCGAAAGTAACAGGAGATACTGTACCACCGCAAGAAACAACAGTCAAAGTTCCAATTCAATCACTTATACAAATTGAATTCAAAAAAATAAATACTGCTAATTTAAATATGAAACTGAAAAACTATTTTGCTCCAAATTTTAAAAAAAGATAATAAAGAAGTTGTGAAATTGGAAACAGATGAAAGCGATACGGTTATTTTTGAAGCACTATGCTTTGAAAAGTACAAGGTGGAGGAAATTCAAGTACTCAACTAAACATAAAAAAACGAATGGAATATTCAAAAAAATGACACTATATTACTGGTCGCAACATTAGTTTTACTTTCCACAAAAGAGGAAAATATATAGACTTTACAAATACTAAAAATAGCAAATTAGATAGTTTTATTACCTCATCACATAAAGTGAACCTTTAATCAGTGGGGGTTTTGTTCATCCCCACTGATTATTAGCCCACACCAATCTGGCTTTTACGGACAGTTGATCCCCCACCTAACTTCTTTGCTTCCGCTGAATTTTGAGGTGGGGGTCTTACTGCCCAGCAAACAGCGAGATAAACTTATTATTAATTTCCAAATACAATAGTTGTTAATCAACAAAAAACTTCAATAACCAAGGTGCACAGTAAATTGACCTCAAAACAATAATTACTACAATATCAGGTTTTGCTTATTCTATAAAAAAGAAATATCACTTAAAAACTATTCCTTTATATCGATTTAGACATAAAACATTTTATTATATCGGCTTAAGTATTATGGAATTAAAATTGTGAATAACACCAAAACTCTTTTAAGGGCTCATACATCGTTCTTATTGAATTAATTATCTTTCGATACCTATGTCATTAACACAACTAAAAAAGGTTATTACAAGGGAATTTGAGAGGTTTTTTTCAATTCCAAAAATTTATTTTTGTAAATTAAAGGAAAAATAATCCGTATATATATACGGATTATTTTCTTAGAGTATACAATACTTTATTTTTAAATTTCTATAACTTTAAAAAGTGATTACTACTAGAATAATAAAAACCAAACCTTTCTCAACATTAAATTGAGGAAGGTATGGTTTTAAAGCACATAATACTTACAATTAGCATTATAAGCAAGATCCACAAATTGCATCAATTAACTCACCAGTTATCCAACGACTGTCTGATGATGAAAGAAAACCTCTAAAAACTAGTTGATAATCTTTTAGAATTTAACTTTCCTATAATACTCTTTGCTATGTCTTCAATATTTTCATTTAGAAAGAAATGACTACCTTCAAAAGAATGAAAAGTACACGTTTTACTTGTATATTGCTTCCATTTTATTACTTGATCATATGTAGTAAATTCATCATTTTTCCCATTAAATATAAAAAAATCAATATCACATGGTTGTATATTATTATCATGAATGTATGTCTCGACAATCTTAAAATCTGCTCTTAAAATAGGGAGAAAAATCTCCATTAATTCTTCTGATTGAAGTACCCCAGATGGTGTACCTCCCATTGCAATAACTTCTCTTTTAAATTGTTCATTAGGAAGATTATATCGGATATTTTTTATTTTACTATTTGGATGGTTTCTACCGGACAAAACAAGAAATTCAGGTAATTCGTTATTAGAATCCTGTATTTTCCTGGCTACTTCATAGGCAATCAAACTCCCCATGCTATGCCCGAATAGAATGTACGGCGAAGCATCTATTTGCTTAACTATACTAGTGTAGGCATCATTTACGGCCTCTTCCATACCTTGGTACAAGCTTTCTTCAATTCTATATCCTCTGCCAGCTAATTCTATCGGGACTACTTCAATATATGGATTAAAGTAATTTTTCCATTTTGCGTAGTTAAACGCAGATCCCCCAGCATGTGGAAAGCAAAAAAGTTTAGTCTTCTGCATTGATTTTCTCCTTACTTTCAAATTTGTATATAGTTTGGCAAATTGTATAAATGTCTTTAATTATTATCTCTTGCGGAAATTCATCTCTTGTTGCACAAGCAGAGAACTTATAATTTGGATCAATGTTATATTGTTTAAAGTAAAAGTTTTTAGGTATATGCTTGTATGAAATTGAAGTTCGTGATTCTTTTTTTATAGAGAATGAATTTAATGGGGTATAAAGCCCTTTTCCAATCGTTTTTATATAGCTTTCTTTTAATGTCCATAAATCATAAAAATAATTAATTTGTTCATCAGAATTCATATTAGATATATCATAAAATTCTTCCGCTGAAAAAAATTCTTTTGCTAATTTAAAAGCCTCTATTTCTGAAACTTTTTCTATATCAATACCCACATTAAAATTAGCAGTAGTACAAACCACCCATTCTCCTGAATGAGACACATTAAAATGAAAGTCAGAAAAGTTTTCAACAAAAGGTTTTCCATACTCATTATATATAAATCTAATTTCTTCATTATTAATTTTATACTTTTGGCAGATTAGAGATCGGATTAGTAAATCCCCTATCAGGGTCCTATTAATGTCGCATGAATTTAATAATCGCTTCATTCGCTCTTTCTTCCCATTTGAAACCAAGTTACTAAGTTTCTTAAACAAATGACTTTCAATATTCTTTGGTATTTTCACAGCGTGAATTTGTATGATAAATCACGTCCTTTTTTAAAGAATGGCTTCATATATGAACGTTACAGAAACTCAAATTAACTTTATTAAATTGCATATACAATAGAAAAGGTGCATATTTACATATCAATGAAAATATGCACCTTCCCTCAGTAATATCATCAGGCATTCGCTTCTATTACAAAGATTTCTATGTCTCTACCAATTACTTTTTACATTATCCCCTTAAAAAGTAATGCTCTTAATATATTCATTATTCCCTACACTTGATATGCAGGTATTGGTCTCCCCTTTTCGTTCATTGCTTTGCATCTTTTATACTCTCTACTTTTCCGTTAATAAAATGGACTTCTCTTTTATTCCTTCAAATTCATTTAGTAGATACATAGCTATTTTTTCAACTGCAGGTGAATCTACTATTTCCTCATGTGATCCAGGGACTGAATACCTATTTACTCTACCTTTTAATAAAGGTCCCCAATCTGTAAACAACTCTTTTCCTTCCTCAGCACTAAAGTAGAGAACTTCTCCAGAGTATGGTATTAAATCATGCTCTGCCATTAAGTTCAGGCATTTCCTATGAGCATTGATAACTTGCTTCAAATTCATAAGATCTGCATCAGGCGGGAGTACTCCCTCCATAATTAATCGCTCCACAAGCATATCTTGTTTATGGATGAGGCCTTCTTCCTGCTCAGTAAAATCTCTAGGAATGAAATGCTCATATATATATGAGAGCATTTCTTCTCTTGTTTTATAGTCCTGCTCTGAAGGTACTTTAGTATCCATTAGTATCAACAACTCAACTTCCTCACCTTGATTCTTTAGTACAGTTGCGATTTTATAAGCAATTGCACCGCCTAAAGACCATCCTCCAAGACGATATGGACCTTCTGGCTGAACACGTTTTATTTCTTCGATGTAAAGTTGAATTACTTCCGGCAAAGTTAACTCGTCAATTTCTTTCTTTTCTATAAGAGGATTCTGTAAACCATAAAATGAACAATGGTTCTTAAGCAATCTTGCTAGTTGAATGTAACAGAATACATTCCCCATAAACGGATGAACGCAGAAGAAAGGTCTTTTCTCTGATTCTTGTAGTGGAACTAGCGCTACTACTGATTTCGTCATATCATGCTTATCACGAATAAGGCATGCGATTCCTTCCACTGTTGGATTCTTAATCAATGTAGACACCTTAATCTCTTTTCCAAACTTCTCCTTAATTTTTGAAACTAATTTAATTACAAGGAGAGAGTGTCCTCCTCTATTAAAGAAATCATCATTTACATAGACATCTTCTATCTGTAACACATCCTGCCAGATTTCAATCAACTGATATTCAATTTCATCCCTTGGAATGATTGGTGTAGAGAAGTTATTTTCTCTATGAATAGTTAAATTGTTCAATGCCTTTCGATCAACTTTGCCATTTGTTGTAAGAGGAATCTCGTCTACCTTAATAAAGTGAGCGGGAACCATATAATTTGGTACTTGTGTCTTGAGATATTCACGCCACTCATGCATACTACCATCTCCAACTACATAAGCAACCAATCTCTGCTCTCCTAATTTATCCTCTGTTACCAAAACTACTGCTTCTTTTACCAATGGATGCCTCTCTATACTCGCTTCAATCTCTTCAAGTTCAATACGAAAGCCCCTAATTTTCACTTGATTATCAATTCTTCTCAAGTAATCTAAATTACCATCAGGTAAATAACGAACCAAATCTCCCGTACGATATAAACGTTCTTCTTCATTAAATGGATGACGGATAAATCGCTCTGCTGTTAATTCTGGGCGATTCAAGTATCCTCTCGCTATACCTGCACCCCCAATATATAGCTCACCTGTTACACCAACTGGAACAGGTAACAAATTTTTATCCAATACATAAGTTTGAACGTTCGGCAACGGACGTCCAATTGTTACTCTCTTACTATCTTTTTTGATATAATAACACGTTGCATCAACCGTACATTCTGTAGGACCGTATACGTTATAAAAATCAATTTTTTCGGTCTCTACTAGCTGTTCCCATAATGACGGCATGATTGCTTCACCACCGACTAATATCTTACTTGGTACATGAACATCAGCACTTATTTCTAGCAATCCTCCATCTATAAGTAATTGAAGTAATGAAGGTGTCATATCAAACATTTCCAATTTATTCTCCCTAATATAGGACACAAATTGTTCCGGATTAGTGCGAACTTCACTTGGGATAATATATAAACTTGAACCATAAAGCAACATTTGTAATTGCTGAATAGATACATCAAAGGCAATTGACGCATTCAAACCGACGCGCATATTACTAGGTATGTCATGTGAGAAAACTTCTTTTTGTAAACCATAGGATAGGTTTATTACAGAATGGTGCTGTACTAAAGCCCCCTTTGGATTCCCTGTCGAACCAGAAGTATAGATAACATACGCTAAGTTTTCCCCTGTTACCTCACATATTGGTGAAAGTTTGCTTTCTTGAGAAAGCATTACTTGGTCCCTATCTAGGCAAACTGTCTTGATGTCTTTAGGTATCCATCCTAGTAATACCTCATTTGTAACTAACACTTTAATTCCCGTGTCTTGTAAAATATATTGCAGGCGGCTTTCTGGATTCGATGGATCCAATGGAACATAGGCTGCTCCAGCCTTCCAAATTCCCATGAGACCAACAATCATCTCAACTGATCGATCAAAGCAGAGGCCAACTAATGACTCTGTCCCAATTCCACATTTCTGTAAATGATGGGCTAATTGATTAGCTCTTTCATTCAGCTCTCGATACGTTAGTTGCTGTTTTTCATCTACCACTGCCACCGCGTCAGGTGTACGATTTACTTGCTCTTCGAATAGTTGATGAATTACATTCTCACGTGGATAGGATATAGCATTATTATTCCATTCTTCCAATAGCTTTCTTTGTTCAGCCTCCGTAATATATACTAGCTCCGATAGATTTTGATCAATGTTTTTGAGCATTTGCATTAACACTTTGTGTAAATGACCCAGCATTCGTTCAATGGTTAATCTATTAAACTTACTACGGTCATACATTAACTTTAACGATAACTGGATTCCTGGAACTACAGCCAATCCTAATGGGTAGTGGGTTTGTTCTTCCCCTTTCAATTCACCAATTTCCAGATTTTCTGAAGATTCTTCTTTCACTGGATAATTTTCAAACACATATAAACAATTGAACAGCGGTGTACCTCTAGGAACCTCACTCCACCCCTGAATCTCTGTCAAAGAAGCATACTCATATTGTCTTCTTTCTAACTCTTCCTCTTGTAACTTCTGCAACCAATCTATTACTTTTATATCATCAATCAATTGAATTCGCGTCGGTGACGTTGTAATGAAAGGACCTACGATGTTTTCAACACCAATAATCTCCGTAGAACGCCCTGAGCTTGTTACACCAAAGACAATGTCATTTTCTCCACTATATCGGCTCATGAGATATGCCCATGCACCTTGAATTACTGTACTTAAAGTAAGTTTATTTCGTTTCGCCCATCCTTGTAACTCTTGAGTCTGCTCTTCTGATAAATACGTAACCTTCTCTGTGTAACCTTTTTCTTCCTCTTTACTTTCTAAGCCCAGTAAAGTTGGTGCAGTAAAACCTTTTAGCTTCTCTCTCCAAAATTGTTCCGCCTGCTCCTTATCTTGTTCTCTGAGCCATTGGATATATTTCTTATATGGTGAGGATTTAGGTAACTTTACAGCTTCTCCATTCATTCTCTTCTGATAGACTGTAAGTAATTCATTAAAGACCAATGGTAAACTCCATCCATCCAGTAAAATATGGTGATGTGTCCAAACAATCCGATATTCTTCCTCACCTTCTTGAATGACAGTTACCCGCATCAATGGTGCTTTATCAAATTGGAAGGCTTGTTTTCGATCTAATTCCAAAAAGACTTTTCTTTTTTCTTCTATCTCTTCACTTGTCATTGTACTCCAGTCTTCTTTGTTCACTTTAAATGGGATATTTTCATACACCACTTGTACAGGCTCTTCAATTTCGTCCCAAACAAATGCTGTACGAAAAATTTCATGCCGCTGAATTACAGATTTCCACGCCTGCTCAAAAGTAGGAATATCCATTTCCCCTTGAATCATAAAACTCAATTGCACTATATACGGTGCAACATGTTCATCCCCTTGATCATGCAATGTGTGGAAGATCATACCTTCTTGCAAAGGTGATAGTGGATATAAATCAGTAATCTGATTGTTCTTTCCACGATGCATTTTATTTAGTACATTTGTCAAACCTTGTTGGCTAAGATTAGCCATTGCAAAATCCGAAATGGTCAGTGCAGATTCTCTATCTGAAGATTGAATCAATCTACTCAGTTGATATAGCATATTCTGTGCAATACTTTGAATCGTTGATTTGGCAAATTGTCCAACATTGTATACCCAAGTGAACTGAAGTTTTCCATCCGTTACAACCCCAATTACATCAATTACATGCGATCGCTTGGAACCGGCAGCATGATCTAAACGCTTAAATTCGTTCTCTGGAATAAACATTGCATCGCTAGAAAACATTTGGTCAAATTGTCCAAGATAGTTAAAACTAATAGACGGTGTATATTGGGAGCTTAATGGCTCACACATTGTTGTGTTCATGTAACGCAACACCCCATAATCAACACCCTTATTAGGAATTTTGCGAACTTGTTCTTTAACTGCTTTTAATGCTGCAATTGGCGTATTAGCATTAGTAATATTTAAATGAACTGGGTAAATACTTGTAAACCATCCCACGGTTCTCGATAAATCAACATCTTCAATAATCTCTTCTCGACCATGTCCCTCTAAATCTACGCTTAATATCGGCTGCCCCGTACATGCTGCTTTAGCTTGTACCAATGCTGCTAATAATACTTCATTGATTTGGACACGGTGAGTGCTTAAAGTCTCTTGCAATAACATACGGGTCTCATTCTCGTTTAACACCACAGTAATTTCCTCAGTTACTGCGCTTACTGGATTACTTATAGTACCATCTACTGGCAGTATAACTACGTCTTGTTCAACCTGCTGCTCCCAGTAATGTAGCACTTCTTTTGATATTCCAGTTTGAGCGTAATGTTGCAATTTCTCCGACCATTCTTTAAAAGATGTACTCTTCATAGGTAATTGAATTTTTTGCCCTTGGACCGCTTGCGTATATGCTGTTTGCAAATCTTCCAATAAAATTCGCCAAGAAACACCATCCACGGCTAAGTGATGAATTGTCCAAAATAATCGACCAGTCTCCTCACCTTCATCAAAATACACCATTCTCATTAAAGGACCATCATGTAAATTCAATCTTTCTTGTGCAACATTAATCTCTTTTTGAATAACTTCATGCCAATCCGCTTCCGGCACTTCGTCTAATGAAATGACAGTCAGCATCAATTGTTCTTCAATTCCTTCATTCCACTGTTCCCAAGTCCCATTAGGTAAACGTTCATATCTTAAACGCAGGGCATCATGATGAAGTAGAAGGTTACGCGCTGCCTTTTCCAGTGATCCTATGTCCAATTTTTCTTTCGTTCTAAAGAACATGGATTGATTCCAATGATGTGGATTAGGATGATTTTGTGCAAAAAACCTTTGCTGAATAGGTGTAAGTATCGTCTCTCCAGTTATAATTCCTTGTTCAGCTTGTACACCTTGTTCTTCTTTGACTACTTTCGCTAACTCAGCAATCGTTTGGTGTTCAAATAGTTGTTTTGGTGTCAACTGTAAACCAGCTTGCTTTGCGCGAGAGACAATCTGAATGCTAAGAATTGAATCTCCACCAATTTCAAAAAAGTTATCATAAATACCAATACGTTTTGAACCTAGCACACGTTCCCAAATGATAGAAAGCTTATGTTCACGTTCATTTCTTGGGGCCGCGTAGCCTTCTTGTATTCCTTGATAATCTGGTATAGGTAACGATTTCCGATCAACCTTTCCATTTATGGTTAGCGGTAATTCTTTCATTTCGACAAAGTAGGAAGGTATCATATGGATTGGCAGTTTTGTTTTAAGATACTCTCGCCATTCTTCTACACTACCTTCGCCCACTACATAAGCTACTAACCTCTTATCTCCCGACTGATTTTCCCTAACTATTACAACTACCTCTTTTACCAAGTCATGCTCTTGTAAAGTCGACTCAATCTCCCCAAGCTCGATTCGAAATCCTCTAATCTTCACTTGATTATCCATTCTTCCTAAGTAGTCTATATTACCATCAGGAAGATATCTCACAAGATCGCCTGTTCTATATAACCTCTCGCCTTCTTTGAATGGATGAGAAATAAATCGTTCGGATGTTAACTCTGGACGATTCAAGTACCCCTTTGCTAGACCTACTCCTCCGATATAAAGTTCCCCCATCACACCAACTGGAACTGGCAACCTATTACTATCTAATACATAAGTTTGGACGTTAGGCAATGGACGCCCAATTGTTACTCTCTTACTATCTTTTTTGATATGATAGCATGTTGCATCAACCGTACATTCTGTAGGACCATATACATTATAAAACTGTATTTTATCAGTCTCTACTAGCTGTTCCCATAATGACGGCATAATCGCTTCACCACCAACCAGTACCTTACTTGGAACATGAACGCCATCGCACGTTTCTAACAATCCGGCATCTATAAGTAATTGAAGCAATGAAGGTGTTATATCAAAGATTTCTAACTTGTTCTCCCTAATATAAGCTACAAACTGCTCCGGATCACTTCGTACTTCATTCGGAATAATATACAAACTTGAACCATAAAGCAGCATTTGTAATTGCTGGATAGATGCATCAAAGGCAATTGACGCATTTAAACCGACATGCATGTTAGATGGTATCTCATGTTCGAAAACCTCTTTTTGTAAACCATGCGACAAGTTTAGTACAGAATGATGCTGTATCAAGACACCCTTTGGATTCCCCGTTGATCCTGAAGTATAGATAACATACGCTAAGTTTTCTCCTGTTACTTCACATTTTGGTGAAAGAATGCTTTCTTGTGAAATCATTGCTTGATCCCTATCTAGACAAACTATCTTGATTTCTTTAGGTATCCAGTCTTCCAATGACTCGTTCGTAACTAATACTTGAATTCCAGTGTCCTCCAAAATATATCGTAGACGACTCTCTGGATATGATGGGTCTAATGGAACATAGGCTGCTCCAGCCTTCCAAATCCCCATAATACTAACAATCATCTCAACTGAACGCTCAAAGCAAAGTCCAACCAATGATTCATTCCCAATCCCGCATTGCTGAAGATAGTGGGCCAATTGATTAGCTTTTTCATTCAGCTCTCGATACGTTAACTTCTGTTTTTCATCTACCACTGCTACCGCATCAGGTGTACGATTTACTTGCTCTTTAAACAGCTGATGAATCGTACTTTCCTGTGGATATGCTACAGCATCATTATTCCACTCCTCCAACTGTTTTTGCTGTAATCCTGACAATATAGGCAACTTAGCTAATGATTTATCAGGATTCTCCACGATTACATTCAACCAGTTCCCAAAATGTTCAGCCAGGGATTCAATAGTTAAACTGTCAAATAAATCAGTTCTATAAACAAAAGTAAGTAATAAACCCTCTTCCACTTCTGCAGCAGTTAAACTTAAATCAAACTTAGCGATAGGAGCATTACTTTCCATTACTTCTATATTTCTTCCATGTAGTTCTGGTAGCTTCTGTCCCGTATTTTGCAAAGTAAACATGGTTTGGAAAATCGGAGAATGGCTTGTATTTCGTTCAGGTTGGATAACCTCTACAATTTTCTCAAACGGAACATCTTGATACTCATACGCCTTCAATGCTTTTATCCTCACTTGAGACAACAACTCTTGAAATGCCGGTGCATTACTTAAATCAGCTCGATAAACCAATGTATTGACAAAGAAACCAATCAGCCCTTCAATTTCTCGATAATTTCGATTTGCAATTGGGCTGCCAACAATAATATCCGTTTGTCCCGTATAACGAGCAAGGAAACTTTGATACGATGCCAATAAGGTCATGAAAAGTGTGGCCCCTTCTTGACGACTTAGTTCGTTTAATTTATCCAGTAATGAGCGCGATAACAAAACATTATGAGTTAATCCATGGTGGGTTTGCACTGGCGGACGCGGACGATCCATTGGCAACATTAAGACTGGTAACTCACCGGATAATTCTTCCTTCCAATACGCAAGTTGTTGATATAGTACTTCATCTTTCAACCATTCTCTTTGCCACTGAGCAAAATCGGCATATTGAACTGGTAGTGGTTCCAGCTCTGCTTGTTTTTCACCAATCGCATTCTCATAAAATGCCATCCATTCTTGAAGCAAGATTTCCATCGACCATCCATCTGAGATAATATGATGCATATTACATAGAAGAATCCATTCTTCTTCTGAAATTCTTATGAGTTTCCCACGGAACAATGGCCCTTTTTCTAAATCAAATGGAGATTCGACTTCAGTTTGAATCCATTGCTCCAACTTTCTTTCTCGCTCCTCTAATGAAAGCTTAGTTAAGTCCATTTGCAGAAGCGGACGGAAAACGTACGGTTGAATCTGCTGCATAGGATGGCCATCCTCTTCATAAAATACAGTCCGCAAAGATTCATGACGCTCTATCAACTGATTCCATCCCAACTCCAATGCCTCAGGTAACCAATTCCCTGTAAGACGGCATGCCATTGGCATATTATAAAGTGCACTATTAGGTGCAAATTGATCAATAAACCATAAGCGCTGTTGGGCATAAGACAGTGGAATATTTCCCCCTCGTTCCATCGGCATCAATGGTGGAATTTCTCGTTTTTCGCTCCCCTTACGTAACTGATCTATTCGTTTCGATAATGCCTCGACCGTTGAATATTCGAACAGTTCACGTACTGGCAATTTGCTTTGAAAGACTTCCTGTAAGCGTGAGACCACTTGTGTAGCAAGTAGAGAGTGACCACCAAGCTCAAAGAAAGAATCCTGAACATCAATGTCTCTTATTCCTAGCACTTGACTCCATACTGAAGCAATAAGTTCTTCCAGCGGAGTTCTTGGGTATACAGTATTTTCAGCGGATTGTTCACTAAGTATAGGCAATGCCTTCAAATCAAGCTTTCCATTCGGTGTAAGTGGTAAAAATTCCATCTCAATAAAGTTTGTTGGAACCATGTAATTAGGTAAATGTGTTTGTAGATGTTCTCGCCATTCATGGACACTTCCTTCACCAACTACATAAGCTACTAATCTCTTATCACCTTGATTATCCTCTCGCGCCAATACAACAGCTTCTTTCACAGAAGAATGCGCCTGCAAAACAGCTTCTATTTCTCCCAATTCAATCCGGAAACCACGAATTTTCACTTGGTCATCTATACGTCCATGGAACTGGAGATTACCATCAGAAAGATAACTTGCTTTGTCTCCTGTATAATAGAGACGTTCTCCTGACTTGAAAGGATGTGGAATAAATTTTTCCTTTGTAAGATCCGGACGATTAGCATATCCACGTGCAAGGCTCTTCCCTCCAATATAGAGATCTCCAATTACACCAATTGGTACTAGCTGAAGATGAGAATCTAACACATAAACTTCTGTATTCGCAATCGGTCGACCAATCGATGGCGTACCTGTTGTCACTCCTACAGGTACGTAACAATCTGTGGTAACAACGGTATTTTCCGATGGACCATACTGATTAATTACCGCAAAAGGAATATTGTTAGATGGATACTGCGTTAATTGATCCCCACCAGTAATGATAAAACGAAGCTCCGTTTTATCTGGCCAAGATAATTTCAATAGTCTTTCCAGAATAGGCGTAGGTGCAAAACTAACTGTTATTTGTGAATCGATGAGCCAGTCCCTTAGCGCTTCTGGATTAATTCTCAGTTCCTCTGTTGACAAGTAGAGTGCTGCGCCAGCAGTTAGATACGGCCAAATCTCCTGGACAGCCGAATCAAAAGCAACCCCTGCAATCTGAGTCGCACGATCCTCTGCTGAAATATGATAAACTTCTTGATGCCAAGAAACCATATTCATTAATGAGCGATTTTCAACCATGACCCCCTTCGGTTTTCCTGTAGAACCAGAGGTATAAACAATATAGGCTAAGTTCTCTGGATTTATTTGACGTGTAGGTGCGATTACGCTTTCCACTGTTAGTTCTTCTAACCTCACCATTTCGATGTGTGCGAAATGTCCTTCTTGTCCTTCCGCCGTCACTACAAATTGAATTCCTGCATCTTCAATCATGTATTCTAACCTTGATTTTGGATATAACGGATCTAAAACAACATAAGCTCCACCAGCTTTTAAAATGCCTAGTAAACTTGCCATTAGCTCAGCTGACCTCGGAAGATAAACTCCTACCACTGACTCTGGGGCTACTCCCTTTCGCCGTAAAACATTTGCCAACTGATTTGCTTGTGTATCCAGTTCACCATAAGTCCACTGTTTTGTTTGATCAACTACCGCAATCGCATCCGGACGCCTTGCTACTTGCTCCTCAAATCTGTCGCAAATAAGACCCTGATGAGACATTTCCATTACAGTGTCATTCCATGTTTCTAATAACAAAGTACGTTCGGGTTCTGATAGCATGCTCAGGTCATGCAACGGATTTTGTGGGCGATGAGAAACTTCATGTAGCCATTTCTCAAAGTGTCCTGCCATCCGTTCAATAGTAGTAGCATTGAATAAATCCTTATTGTACTCAAAAGTAAAAAGTAATCCCTCTTCCGTCTCAGTTGCCATTACACTTAAATCAAACTTTGCAATTGGACTATGGCTTTCTATCATTTCAATACTTCTACTAGATAACATCGGAAACTCTTGTTTCATATTTTGCAAGATGAACATAGTCTGGAAGATTGGCGAATGACTTGTACTTCGTTCCGGTTGCACAACTTCTACAATTTTTTCAAATGGAATATCTTGATATTCATACGCCTTCAATGCCTTTTGACGAACCTGATATAGTACATCTTGAAATGTCGGTCTACCACTTAAATTAGCTCGATAAACCAGCGTGTTAACGAAGAAACCAATTAGTCCTTCAATTTCTCTATAATTCCGATTCGCAATTGGGCTTCCGACCAGGATATCTTCTTGTCCCGTATAACGAGATAGAAAACTTTGATATGCAGCTAAAAGCGTCATGAAGAGTGTAGCCCCTTCTTTTCGACTAAGTTCATTCAATTTATCATGTAGCGTGCCTGGCAGAACCAGAGTGTATGTCGACCCGTGATGAGTTTGTATTGCGGGACGCGGGCGATCCATAGGAAGTTGGAGTACAGGAAGCTCCCCAGACAATTCTTCCCTCCAATATTGGAGTTGTTGATCAAGCACCTCCTCCTTTAGCCATCCTTTTTGCCACTGAGCAAAGTCAGCATATTGAACCGGTAATGGTTCAAGTTCCGCTACCTTTCCATCCGTTGCTTTCTCATAAAATGCCATCCATTCTTCAAGTAGGATTCCCATTGACCATCCATCTGAAATGATATGATGTAGAGTACAAAGGAGTATCCATTCTTCCTCTCCCACATGCAAAATACTTGTCCTGATTAATGGACCTTCTGTTAAATCAAATGGCACTTCTGTTTCTTGTTGAATTAAACGTTTAACTTCTTCTTCTTGATCTTCAGAAGAAAGCATAGTTAAATCCGTTTTCGGAATTGATTGAAAAGCATACGGTTCAATTTGCTGTACGGGTTGACCGTTCACTTCGTGAAAGACCGTCCGCAGTGATTCATGACGTTCTATTAGTTGATTCCATCCCGTTTCCAATGCTTCAAGTAGCCAATTCCCTGTAAGGCGGCATACCATTGGCATATTGTAAAGGGCACTATTAGGTGTAAATTGATCAATGAACCATAAGCGTTGTTGGGCATAAGATAGTGGGATAGCTTCTCCTCGTTTCATTGGTATTAGCGGCGGAATCTCTCGTTTTTTATCTCCTTTACGTAACTGATCTAGTCGCTTTGCCAGTGACTCCACCGTTGTATATTCAAATAGTTCACGTACTGGTAATTCGATTTGAAAAATTCCCTGTAAACGTGAAACTACTTGAGTAGCTAGTAGTGAATGACCACCGATTTCAAAAAAGGAATCCTGAACATTAATATTTTTTATTCCTAACACTTGGCTCCAAACGGAAACGATAAGCTCCTCCACTGGTGTTCGTGATGAAGTAATATCTTCACTTATGAACTGTTCTTCTAATTCCAGTAAGGCTTTCCGATTCACCTTACCATTTGGAGTGAGTGGCATACCTTCAATTTTGAAAAAGTATGCCGGAACCATATAATGTGGCAGTTGCTTCTTGAGATATTCACGCCACTCCCCAGTATCGCCTTCACCCACTACATAAGCTATTAACTGCTTATCTCCTGGTCGATCTTCCTTCACCAACACGACTGCCTCTTTTACAGATGAGTGATCATGTAAAGCTGCTTCAATTTCTCCCAATTCAATTCGGAATCCTCTAATTTTAACTTGGTTATCTATTCTTCCAATATATTCTAAGTTACGATCATTCATATATCTCACCAAGTCACCCGTTCGATATAATCGTTCCCCGTCCTTAAAGGGATGCGGAATAAAACGTTCAGTAGTTAAATCCGGTCGATTGAAGTAGCCACGTGCTAATCCTACTCCTCCAAGGTAAAGTTCCCCTGCCACACCAATCGGGACCACTTGTTGATATTGATCTAACACATACAACTCTGTATTATTAATCGGACGACCAATCGGAATAAGCATTGGTTCTTTTTCTAAATCACAATCGTAATAAGTCACATCCACAGTTGCTTCAGTAGGACCATACAAGTTAATTAACTTTGTTTGCTGAGCATTGTAAAGGATCCCCTTAAACCGGCGAACCTGCTCAGTGTTTAACGCTTCTCCACTAGTAAAAACTTGAATTAAAGACGAGACATCCCTTTTCGAATTATATAGTTCCATATAATCTAAGAAAGTAGATAACATCGACGGAACAAAGTGCATGGTGGATACACGGTATCGTTCAATATACTCCTCAATCACCGCAGGATCTTTCTCTCCTCCTGGTGGAAGTAAACAAACACGTGCTCCTACAAATGACCACCAAAATAATTCCCAGACAGAAACATCAAACGAAAACGGTGTCTTTTGTAGGATTGTATCCTCCTCAGACAATGGGTATTTTTTCTGCATCCACTGTAGGCGATTGATAACAGAATGATGTTCAATCATTACCCCCTTTGGATTTCCCGTCGAACCCGAAGTGTATATAATATAGGCTAAGTTATTTGCTGTTACTCCACTTACCGGAGTTAAATTACTCTCTTTAGAAATCATCACTTGATCCCGGTCTAAACAAATTGCTTGAATATCTTTAGGTAACCAGTCCTGTAGTGCCTCTTTTGTTAACAGCACTTGAATTTGTGAATTCTCCAAAATATATCTTAGGCGGTTTTCGGGATAACTTGGGTCCAGTGGGACATAAGCCCCACCTGCCTTCAAAATCCCAAAGAGACCAATAATCATATCAGGAGAACGTTCAATACATATACCAACCAATGATTCAGGTCCGATACCTCGTTTTTGTAGAAAATGTGCCAATTGATTCGATTTTTCATTCAGTTCTTGATACGTTAGCTTTCCACCCTCATAAACTACCGCCACTGCATCAGGTGTCCGTGCAACTTGCTGCTCAAATAGCTCATGAATCATACGATCATGACCATAAACTACGTCCGTATCATTCCATTCTTCTAGGAGTTGTTTTTGCTCAGTATCCGATAACATTGACAGCTTTGTATATGATTCATCTGGATGATACGTGATTTCATTTAGCCAGTTCTCAAAATGTACTGCCATACGTGCAATGGTACTACTATCAAATAAATCCGTGTTGTATTCAAATGAGACGAATAGACCTTCTTCCACTTCATAGGCAGTTAAGCTCAAATCAAATTTAGCAATAGACATATTACTTTCTACCATTTCAATACTTCTATCAGGCAAATCTAGTCGTTCTTGTTTTATATTCTGTAGCGTAAACATGGTCTGAAATATAGGGGAATGACTCATGCTTCGTTCAGGTTGCACAGCTTCTACCACTTTTTCAAATGGGATATCTTGATATTCGTATGCTTTTAACGCCTTTTTCTTTGTTTGGTTCAAAATCTCCCGAAAAGTAGGGGTGCCACTCAAATCTGATCGATAAACCAACGTATTAACAAAGAAACCAATTAATCCTTCTACTCCCTTATGGTTCCGATTTGCAATCGGGCTACCAACTAGAATATCTTTTTGTCCCGTATAACGAGCAAGAAAGCTCTGGTATGCGGCCATTAAAGTCATAAATAAAGTAGATCCTTCTTGTCGACTTATATCCTTCAATTGACTGAGCAATTTATAAGGAAAAATCACATGATGCGTAGCCCCAGAGTAAGTCTGCTTAACCGGCCGAGGTCGATCCACTGGCAGTTGTAAGATAGGAAGCTCCCCAGACAATTCTTCCTGCCAATACGTAAGCTGACGATTTAGCACATCACCTTGCAACCACTCCTTTTGCCACTTCGCAAAGTCTGCATATTGAATGGATAATGAACTTAATTTAGCAGGATTTCCACCCATTTCTTCTTCATAGAAAGCAAGTAATTCATTAATGAATATACCAATGGACCAAGCATCAGAAATAATATGATGCATCGTACACAGTAATAACCATTCATCCTTCTCTAATTGAACAAGCTGATTACGAATTAAAGGACCATTCATTAAATCAAATGGTTCTTGCGCTTCTCTCGCAATTAAACTATCTACCTCTTTTTCTTTTACTTCTGGAGGAAGTTGAGAGTAATCTCTTACAGGTAATGCTCTAGGAAGGAATTCGGCAATTTGTTGCACAGGTTGTTCTCCTACTTCTTTAAAAACAGTTCGTAATGATTCATGGCGTTCAATGAGTCGATTGAATCCCTTTTCTAATGCTTCAGGTATCCAATTTCCTTTTAGATGCCATACTGTTGGAATATTATATAAAGAACTGTTTGGGTTAAATCTGTCCATAAACCACAAACGTTGTTGTGCATAAGACAACGGGAGTGCTTCTTTATTCTCCTTTTTTTGCATTTGCTTCTGAAGCCATGCTCTCTTCTCAGGAGAAAGTGAACTCAGCTTTGCAAGTAAATCACTTCTCATTTTTTTACCCCTTCCTCAATCAAATTACTCTCGAATATCCCTTGTGCTTCTTCCTCTGATAGCTCCTCTAATTGCTTAAGTAGTTCCAGTAATTCTTCATCATTACTCACTTCTGCTTCTTTTTGAACATAGTCTTGAAGACTTACATTCTCCTTACTATCATTCTGCATTTCTTGATTTTTGTTATCGAGCAATTGATCAATCTGTTCTGCCAATTGCTGCACCGTATGAAACATAAATAAATCATGCAATGGTATCTCGATTTCAAAAGCCTCTTTAAGATTGGAAACAGCTTGCGTAGCGAGTAGTGAATGGCCACCAATTTCAAAAAACGAATCTTGAATTCCGATGTTTTCCATACCTAAAACTTCATGCCATATTGAAACGATTGTTTTTTCCGTAGACGTACGAGGAGCAATATAACCACTTGCTATCTCCTGTTTCTCTGGTGCTGGTAAAGCCTTCCTATCAATTTTCCCATTAGGAGTGAGTGGAAATGCATTTAATCCAACAAAATAGGCTGGGATCATATAATTTGGTAGTTGACCCTTGAGATAATCACGCCACTTTTGAGCATCTCCGTCTCCTACAACATAGGCAATCAAACGCAGATCGCCAGGATAATCTTCCCGCACCATCACAATAGCTTCGTTAACTAGTGTATGCCTTTGTAATGTCGCTTCAATTTCTCCTAGTTCAATCCGGAACCCACGAATTTTTACTTGATGATCGATTCGTCCAACATACTCCAAATTTCCATCCGGCAAATACCTTACTAAATCTCCAGTCCGGTATATTCGCTCTCCTTCTTTAAACGGATGCGGTATAAAACGATTTTTCGTTAAGTCAGGGCGCTTTAAATATCCACGTGCTAATCCTGATCCACCAATGTACAACTCACCAACTACACCAATTGGAACCATTTTTTGTTCAGCACTTAGTACATATACTTCTGTATTGAATATTGGTTTACCAATCGGTGGAACCCTATGCATGACACCCTTTTCTAATTCCATATACGTGGAATACGTAGTATCTTCGGAAGGTCCATATAGGTTGTACACCTTTTCAATCGTATTTCTCTCGTATAAATCTTGAACAAGCGAATATGGCAATGGTTCTCCAGCCAAATTCATCACCTTTACCGAAGAAGGTATTGTTTTTGCTCGAACCAGTTCCTTTGCTGCCGATGGCACAGTATTAACCAAAGTCACACCTTTGGAAGACAACTTCTCTAGATGTAGCGCATTTTCAGTGACAATCACCTTACCACCCATCGTTAAGGGAACAAATACTTCAAAAACGGATAAATCAAAAGATAGCGAAGTTGAAGCTAACACTCCCGCTAATTCCTTTCGGGAATACGTGTGATGCGCCCAATGAATCATTGTTACTGTATTCCTGTGCTCAATCATTACTCCCTTTGGATTTCCAGTGGAACCTGAAGTATAAATAATATAGGCTAAGTTATCGCCCGTCACTTCACTCGTACATACCGTAGTTACTTCTTGTTCTATTTCTGCTCGATTACGATCAATACAAATCACGTTGACGAATTTAGGTATAGCCATTTTTTGTTGTAACTTTTCCTGTGTCACCAGTACCTTTATTTGAGCATCTTCTAAAATGTACTGCAGTCGACTTTCCGGATACGCTGGATCAATTGGGACATATGCTCCTCCCGCCTTCATAATTCCTAAGAGACCGACAATCATCTCGGATGAACGTGTAACGCAAATGCCAACTAATGATTCGCATGTTACACCATTTTTTTGTAAATAATGTGCCAACTGATTCGAGCGTTCATCCAACTCTCGATATGTTAGTTCTTCATCTTCGCACACTACTGCAATTGCTTCTGGTGTTTTTTTCACCTGTTCTTCAAACATTGTATGAATCGTACTTTCTTCCATATCTATAACACGCGATTTATTCCATTCCTCTAGTAGTTGCTTATATTCTACTTTCGATAACATATTCAGTTCTGATAGTACACATTTTGGATGAGAGACAATTTGATTTAACCAATGTTTAAAATGACTTGCCATACGTTCAATGGTTGTATCATTAAACAAATCAGTATTATATTCAAAGGTTAGTGATAATCCTTCTTCCGTCTCAGAAGCAAATAAACTCAAATCAAATTTGGCAACAGAAGCATGGCTTTCCATGAGTTCCATTTGTCTTTCAGATAGCTGAAGAAACTCTTGTTTCGTATTCTGTAAAGTAAACATAGTTTGGAATATTGGTGAATGACTTGTATTCCGTTCAGGTTTTACGGATTCTACCACTTTCTCAAATGGGATGTCCTGATACTCGTATGCTTTTAGCGCTTTTTTTCTTACCTGCGACAAAAGTTCTTGGAACGTCGGATTTTCACTGAAATCAGCTCGATAAACCAACGTATTTGCAAAGAATCCAATTAATCCCTCAATCTCTTTCACATTTCGATTAGCGATTGGGCTTCCAACTATAATGTCGTCCTGTCCTGTATAACGAGAAAGGAAGCTTTGATACGCTGCCATCAATGTCATAAATAAAGTGCACCCTTCTTGCAAACTTAAATCTTTGAGCTTTTCCTGTAGGGAATTCGCCACTATTAAGGACTGACTTGCACCACGATGGGTTTGAACTGCAGATCGAGGACGATCCATCGGTAATTGTAAAACCGGTAGTTCCCCAGATAATTCTTCCTTCCAATATTGAAGGTGCTGATTCAAATTCTCCTCTTTTTGCCATTCCTTCTGCCACATGACAAAATCTGCATATTGGATAGATAACTCCTTCAATTCCACTGGTTTTCCGGTTAGTGCTCCTTCATAAAAAGCCATCCATTCTTCAAGTAAGATTCCCATTGACCATCCATCTGAAATAATATGATGCATCGTACAAATGAGAACCCATTCTTCCCTGTCCACTTTCAATATTCGTGTTCGAATCAGAGGATCTTGTCCAAAATGAAATGGTTCCTCAGCTTCGTTTTGAATGAGCCGTTTCATTTCTCTTTCCCTATCTTCCAAAGAAAGATCTGTTAGATTCGTTTGAGGAATATGTCTGAACACATGAGATTGAACCTGTTGAAAAGGTTCACCCTCTTGTTCTAGAATTGTAGTCCTTAATGATTCATGACGCTCCAACAATTGATTCCATCCGACCTCCAATGCTTGAATTGACCATTTACCTGTTAAGCGACACGCTGCATGAATATTGTACATAGCACTATTTGGCATTAATTGATCAATAAACCATAGACGTTTCTGCGCATAGGAAAGTGGGATAACTTCTTCTCGTTTCATAGGTACAAGAGGAGCAACCTCTCGTTTTTTATCTTCTTTTCGTAACTGATCCACTCGTTTCGCCAATGCTTCCACTGTATCGTGCTTGAAAAGTTCACGTAATGGAATTTTAATTTGGAACAGTTCTTGCAATCTAGAGACGATTTGAGTAGCAAGTAGTGAGTGCCCACCACGTTCAAAGAAGGAATCCTGAATACCAATATTTTCTGTTCCTAACACTTGACTCCAAACCGAGGCAATAAGCTCTTCCGATGGCGTCCGGGGTAGCACATTTAAATCTTCAATAGCTTGCTCATCAGGTGCTGGCAAGGCCTTTCGATCAATTTTCCCATTCGGAGTAAGCGGGAAGTGTTCTAACTCTATAAAGTGCGCTGGAATCATATGATTTGGTAATTGGTTTTGTAAATACTCTCTCCACTCTTGGGTATTTCCATCGCTTATTACATATGCAACCAATCGTTGATCACCTGGACGATCTTCTCTAACTAATACAACAGCCTCTTTAATAAACGAACATTTTTCTAAAATGGCTTCAATTTCTCCTAATTCAATCCTAAAACCACGCATTTTGACTTGATGGTCCATTCTACCTATAAATTCTATATTTCCATCAGTTAGATATCTTACTGAATCTCCTGTTCGATATAGTCGTTCTCCCAATTGGAATGGATGCGAAACGAATTTTTCAGCAGTAAGATTCGGACGATTTAAGTATCCACGTGCTAAACCAGCACCACCAATATATAACTCACCCTCAATTCCTATTGATTGCAAGCGTTGATTTTGGTCTAATACATATAATTGCGTGTTCTGTATTGGCTGCCCAATAGAAACAAATTCTTGATTAGGCTGAATATCAAATGCATTGACATAAATAGTGGCTTCAGTTGGCCCATAAAAGTTGGTTAATTTCACTTGTCCACTATAATTCCATTTTTGTTGAAAACGTCTAACTAACCCTGAACTTAGTTCTTCTCCACCAGAAAATACATGGCGTACGGACGAACAATTCATGTTCAATTCAATATGATTGAAGTAATCTAAGAAAACAGATAACATCGAAGGTACAAATTGAACTATAGTAACCTGATGTTGTTTAATCACTTCAGCTATAATAGAAGGATCTTTTTCTCCACCTGGAGGTAGGAAAGATACACTTGCACCAACGTGAATGCCCCAAAACAATTCCCAAACAGAGACATCAAATGAGAATGGTGTTTTCTGCAAGACCACATCTTTTTCAGAAAGCGGATATTTATGTTGCATCCATTCTAGATAATTAATTACTGAATGATGCTCAATCATTACTCCCTTTGGATTCCCTGTAGATCCTGAAGTATACATAACATACGCTAAATTTTCTCCTGTTACACCACTTATACATGGGGTTGTTTCTTCTTTTTCAATTGCAGTGTAATCTTTATTCATACAAATCGTTTCTATATTTTCAGATACAAACAAATTTTTAGAATTCTCTTCCGTCACTAGTACTTCGATTCCAGCATCCTCTAATATATATCGAAGTCGACTCTCTGGATAAGTAGGGTCAAGTGGAACATACGCTGCTCCTGATTTTAGAATACCTAATAACGCTATCATCATTTGTAATGAACGTTCCATATATACCCCAACTAGAGACTCTGGGCCTACACCATGCTTTTGTAAATAATGAGCTAACTGATTTGCACGCTTCTCCAACTCTTTATAGGTAATTTGTTCATTTTCGTAACTAGCCGCGATTGCTTCCGGTGTTTTTTTTACTTGCTCCTCAAACATCGTATGAATCATGCCTTCAGCCGAATAATTAACTTGAGTATGATTCCATTCCTCTAGTAACTGTATTTGTTCTTCTTCTGTTAAATGAGTAATTTCAAATAGTTTTGAATCTAAGCTCTTCGTCATCTGAATTAATATTTGCAATAAGTGATTCTGAATCCGATTTATTGCTTCTTCATTAAAATAGCTTCGATCATACATCAACTTTAAAGTAATTTTCTTACCGGGCATTACAATGAGTGTTAAAGGATAATTTGTTTGTTCCGTGCTTTTAACATCTAGTAATCTTAAATCATCATTTCTCTCATCTTGAATTGGATAATTTTCAAACACATACAAGGTATGAAATAAGGAGCAATTTCGCGGAACCTCACTCCAGCCTTGAACATCTATCAACGAATTATACTCATACTGTCTTCGTTCCATTTCTTTCATTTGTATTTTACGAAGCCAATCTACTACTGATGTATTATCCGTTAATCGAATTCTGGTAGGTAATGTGTTAATAAATAGCCCCACCATATTCTCTGCTCCTATTAAATCAGTAGGACGTCCAGCGCTAGTTACGCCAAATACGACGTCACTGTCACCGCTATACCTACTCATCAAATAAGCCCATGCACCTTGTACTAACGTATTCAACGTTAATCGATTATTTCGTACCCACTTTTGTAAACTCTCAGTAAGTTCCTCAGATACTTGATAAGCACACTCTCCATAACCCTTCTCTTGTCCTTCATCCTTTCTTTCCATTGCTAATGGAGTAGGTGCATAGAACCCTTTTAATTCTTCTTTCCAAAATTCCTCTGCTTGACTTTGATCTTGTTTATTTATCCATTGAATATATTTTTTATAAGGAAGAGATTTAGGAAGATTCAACAATTCTCCCTTTATCATCTTGAGATAAACTTCCATCACTTCACTAAGGATCAATGACACACTCCATCCATCTAGCAAAATATGATGATGTGTCCAGATAATTCTCGTTTCCTCTTTTGCTTCTTTAATCGCAGTGACTCTCATCAATGGTGCTTCATCCAATAAAAATCCTTTCCTACGATCTGCAGTCAAAAACTGTTGTAATTTCTTCTCGTTCTCCTCATGCGAATAGGTACTCCAATCCTCTTGATGAATAGTAAAAGGAAGACGTTCGTAAACTGCTTGTAGAGGTTTTTCTACTTCTTCCCAAACAAATACTGAGCGCAGAACCTCATGTCGTTGAATAACATATTCCCAAGCTTTTTCAAAAGTAGCAACATCCAATTGCCCCCCGAGCAAGAAACCTACTTGTACAATATAGGAAAAAGAATGTTCATCATCTTGATCGTATAAAGTATGAAACAGTATTCCTTTTTGCAAAGGTGATAAACCATATATATCAATAACGTCTCCCATTTTTACACCCTCTTCTTTGTTAATTTAAGTAATACTTTGCTTAAGCTTTCTTCCGTAAGATCCTCTGCATCAGCAAAATCTGATACCGTAAAAGCAGACTCTGTTGTTGGTTTATTTATAAGTTGACGGAGATGCCTTAACATACCATCTGCTATCACTTGAATTTTTAATTTAGAAAACTGTTCCCTACTATACATCCAAATAAAATGTAACTTTTCATCTTTCACCATTCCGATAACTTCAATTAGATGAGATGGTTTGGAATCTGGAGCATGATCTAAAAATGTAAACCCTGCCTCTTGCACAAACAAAGATTCCTTTGAAAACACCTGATCAAATTGGCCCAAATAGTTAAAGCTTATTGAAGGCTTTTGCTGATAAAACGGAAGTATTTCTTTATTCAAGTAACGTAAAATACCATAGTCAACTCCGCGATTTGGAATTCGACGTAATTGTTCTTTGACAGCCTTTAACCCTTCAATAGGTGTCTGAGTTCCTTGAAAATTGAGATGAACGGGATAAATACTCGTGAACCAGCCCACTGTCCTTGATAAATCAATACCTTCAATCATCTCTTCTCTTCCGTGTCCTTCTAGATGAATAGAAACAGTTTGCTGATTTATACAATCAACGATAGCTTGTCCTAATGCCGTTAATAGTACCTCATCAATCCTTGTCTTATGAGTGACTAGAACTTCGTGTAACAATGTTTGTGTTTCTTCTATTCCTAGAGTCCTCGTCACTTGATCAATCGATTCTTCTGTTGTTTCTTGTATTGGATAGTCCATTGGAATTTTCATCGTTTCTTTTTCTACTTGTTCATTCCAATAATTTTGTACTTCTTTTGAAATACCCGAATCACTGTATGTCTGGAGTCGTTCAGACCACTCTTTAAAAGATGTACTTTTCGCAGGTAAGCGAACTTCTTGACCTTGTTTCATCTGGTTATATACCACCTGTAAATCTTCCAATAGAATCCTCCATGACACTCCATCTACTACTAAATGATGAATCACCCAGAATATTCGATCATTTCCAGTCAAGTTATCTTCAAAGTACACTACTCTCATTAACGGACCAGTAACTAAATTGAAACTAGCTTGATTAATGTTCATCTCTTCTTGTATTATTTTATTCCACTCTTTTTCATTAACTTGATTACGTTTTACAACATGGAGTACTGACAGCTCATCAGTCCCTTCATTTCTCTGCCTCCACGTTCCGTTTGGTAACTGTTCGTACCGGAAACGTAAAGCATCATGATGTTTCAGTAAATTTAATATCGCTCCCTCTAGTAATTTCACATTCAATCTTTCTTTTACTCTTAAAAGCATTGATTGATTCCAATGCTCTATATGTGGATGTTCTTGCTCGAAGAACCAGCACTGAATTGGAGTAAGAGGCACATCACCTATCACAATTCCCTGCTCCGCTTGTACTCCCTGCGTTTCTATAGCCACTTGTGCCAGCTCAGCGATAGTTGGGCATTCAAACATTTGCTTTGGAGTAAGTTTTAACCCCACTTGACTTGCTTGAGATATGATTTGAATACTGAGAATCGAGTCGCCACCAATTTCAAAGAAATTATCATAGATTCCCACCTTTTTAACACCTAATACTCGCTTCCAAATGGTAGTCAGTATCTGTTCGTTACTATTCCGAGGGCCAACACATTCACTATTAATCTGCTTTTCCTCTGGCATAGGTAAGGCCTCACGATCAACTTTACCGTTAGCTGTAAGTGGAATAGCTTCCATCGCCACAAATCCCGAAGGAACCATATAACTTGGTAGTTTCGCTTTAAGATACTCTCTCCACGCATCTACATTTCCATCTCCTACAACATATGCTACTAATCTTTTATCGCCCGGCTGATCTTCTCTTACAATTACAACTGCCTCTGTTACAGATGCATATGTATTTAAAGTAGACTCAATTTCCCCAATCTCAATTCTGAAACCACGTATTTTAACCTGATGATCAATTCTTCCACGATAATCTAGATTCCCATCTGGCAAATACCTAGCTAAGTCTCCTGTCCGGTATAATCTTGCTTTCGGATTACTACTAAATGGATGAGATATAAAACGCTCTGCTGTTAATTCAGGTCTATTTAAATATCCACGTGCCAATCCTGCTCCACCAATATAAAGTTCACCATCAACACCTATAGGAACAGGTTGTTGATAAGCGTCTAGTATATACACTTCTAAATCGGGAATCCGTTTTCCAATATTACTTCTTGAAGCATGCTGCACATCATCTAGAGTAATTGGATAATATGTAACATGAACTGTAGTTTCGGTAATTCCATACATATTAATTAACTGTGGTTTTTTCTCCCCATACCTTTGAAACCACGGTAACAAGCCAATAGGTTCTAACGCTTCTCCGCCAAATATCACGTAACGCAGCTGCAAATTTTTATTCTTATCTTCTTGTTCACACACTCGTATTAATTGGCGGAATGCGGAAGGTGTCTGATTTAGAACTGTGACTTCTTCCTCCACCAATAATTGATAAAAATCCTTAGGTGATCGACTAATCCAGTACGGAACAACAACTAATTTCCCACCATATAATAACGCTCCCCAAATTTCCCATACTGAGAAATCAAATGCATACGAATGAAAAAGCGTCCAAGTATCTTTTTCATTAAACTGATACAAACAATCCGTCGATTTAAATAACCGTATAACATTGTGATGCTCTATCATAACGCCTTTTGGATTTCCCGTTGATCCCGAAGTATAGATCACATATGCCAGATTTTGGGGACCGACACTAGAAACCGGCAAAGTCTTACTTTCTTTCCCAATCTCATCTTGATCACGATCCAGGCAAATCGACTCAACATTTTCTGGTAACCAGTTCAATTCTTTTAAACTTTCTTGCGTTACGAATAACTGAATGCTAGCATCTTCTAAAATATATTGAAGTCGCTGCTCTGGATATGTTGGATCAAGTGGAACATAAGCCCCACCAGCCTTCAAAATTCCTAAAATACCTACAATCATTTCGAGGGAACGTTTAACGCACAGTCCAACTAAAGTATCAGGTCCTACTCCCTTTTTCTGCAGATAATGAGCTAACTGGTTTGCACGTTCATTAAGCTCCTTATAAGTAATTTTTTCTTTTTCATACGTAACTGCAATAGCATTTGGATAAATCATCGCTTGCCGTTCGAACATTTCATGAATAGTTACTTGAGGCGGGACATCCAGTTTAGGATTGTTGAACTCAACTAAACTTTTTCTTTTATCTTCCTCAGAAATGATTTCTATTTCAGCCACCTTCTGCTTTGGGTTTTCAAAAATATTTTCCAGTATCACTAGCATAACGTTAAAGAATCGTTCTATCTCTTCCTTAGAAAATAGCTCCTCACGATAATCAATATGTACATGTAAAGAGTCTATATCAATTAGATTTTCAATATGAACTGCAAAATCTTGTACTTCTTCACGGTTTGGAATCCATAGTGAGTCACCACTTTCATCACGATCCCTATAATCAATCGTAGTTCCGAAAAGTCTCACATTACTGTTATTCTCTTTATTAATCTGCTTTAATAACAAATCAAATGGATATTTCTGGTGTCTTAATGATTTACTTTGTTTTCTGGACACTCTACTAATAAATGAAAGTACTTCTTCTTCTGGATCAATATCCATTCTTAAAGGAACTGTACTCACCATCATTCCAATCAATTTTCGTTCCATTTTACTCATACGGTTGCCGTAAGCCATTCCTAAACCAATATCAAGCGATGAGGTCCACCGATACATGGACAACGAAAAAGCAGCAACAAAAAGAGTATATAAACTATTTTTGTAATATTCAGAAAATTTTTCTATCTTTCTCTTCAAATGTTCCGTTAATATAAACGTCTCACGTGATGCTTTTGTACTAACTTGGTACGTATTATAAGGCTTCAATCCAGTCACAGATGGCAGTGTTTTAAATTCCTCTAACCAAAATTTTTGATCTTTTTGAAAGCGACTACTATTCAAGTATGTTTGTTCGTTGGTCAGAAATTGAACATATGAATTTTTAATTTCGCCTTCCTCATTCTCGTTATGCATGTCATAATAATATTTTGCAATCTGCTCAGTAAATATTTGAATTGATAAACCATCCATAATAATATGATGAACATTTCCAAAGACTGCACATTCATTATCGTTTAATTTTATTAAAGCGAAATAGTATAAATTTGAATTAAATAATGTAAACGTTTCTTTTGTTTTCTGCTCAATCCATTCCTCAAGCAAATTTGTATTCTCCACATTACTGAAATCAAAAAACTCAAATTCTTGTTCTTCATGTTTAGTAAAATATTGTTTCGGTTCCTGATGCCCATTTTCTTTTAACCTAATGCACAGACCGTCATTTTCACTGATAACGCGATTCACAACTTGGTTTAATTTTGAATAATTCATTTTTCGATGAAGTTTAAATAAAAATCTTAAATTACATATTCCTTTATCAGAATGAACGACTTCTGTATACCATATTCTTCGCTGCGGATGGCTTAATGGATAGCATTCCTCATTGGTCATAAAAATCTTCCCTTCAAAAATTATTTGCTCTTATAGGTTCGTGTTTATGTTTAGCCCATAAATATTTCTGCAGTGAAACTCCAATTACTCCAATAATAACAAGCCCAATCCCTCCATAAACATAGAGTTGAGTTACTCCAAACAAATGCACTAATGGACCACTCATAGCAGGAGAAATAATTAGAACTGCGTTTGTTAAACTGCTTTGTATACCAAATACTCTTCCTACTTGATCTTGATCGGATTCTATTTGTAAAATGACTTGATTAGATACAAGCATCAGCCCACTTCCGATACCAGCGATAAAACTAATTAAATAAGCTAAAACGAAGACCGTACCGGGCGTTATCAAACCAATCCCCCCAAAACCAATTCCCATTAAAACCATACCTCCACATACTACCCAGCCATATTGAAATTGTTTTAATTTCTGAGTTAGTAATGCACCAAGTATTCCACCAAGACCAATAATAGAAATGATATATCCCATTTTACTTTTATCATGTGGGAATAAGCTCTTAAATAAAGTTGGGAATTGTGAGTCTACTAATTGTAATACTGCCATGGCTATTGTAACGAAAATCATGGTTGATAATATTATCCGATTAGATAACACATAACCCCACCCTTGTACCCAAGCAGTCCAAGTACTTTGTTTTTGCTTTTCAACAAATTCTTTCGATATAGTTTCTTTAAATTTTATTGTGGGTATCAGAACTAAGGTAGCTAATAAACAACTTATAGCTCTTATAATGAGGCAGAACTCTGGTTGAAACCAGCTCAGCAACATGCCCCCTATAAGTGGGCCTACTATCTTTGTACCCTGCTCTACTATTCCGTTGATACTTACTGCTTTAGTAAGCAAGTCCGGGGATACAATCTGTCTTGTTAGTGTTTGCTGTGCAGGATAATAGAAAACAATAAAAATGGAACGAATCATTAATGCCACTAAGAGCCAGTGGATATCTTGTACAAATAAAAGAGCAATTGTTATTAGACCAACCATTAGATTACAGAACATCATAATTGGAATTTTTCTAAAACGATCCGCAATAACACCTGCCCATGAGCCAAAAATAATTCCAGGAAGTGCATATGCAACAGGAATCAATCCAATCATAGTAGGATCTACTTCCCATTCAAACCCAACTATAGTCATAATCGCTAACATATCAATAAAAACACCAAGCATAAGCAATGAATAGGCAGAGAAAACTTGTAAATAAACCCCATTTCCTAATAGGCCTTTTGAATCAGTAGTTTTCATAAAAGCAAGCTCCTTAGGTTACTAATATAAACGCTTTTGCGTATAAGGTACCTCTTTATTAAACCTAATTAATCATTATTGACATCTCACCTAGAATTTAACTTCGTCAAAACTCAAACCGGTATTATTTTTCGTATATTTAAAATAGTCAGACAAACGAAAGCGTACCTATTCCTTCATTTTTATATCAACTGTTACAAAATATATCTTTACCTTACACTAATAACAGCTAAACGTTGCCTTAATATAACCCTTTACAGTCGTTTACACATTCAATTCACATCCTTTTTAAAGTTGGCTTTTTTCTATCTCAAATACTATCACACAAATATTTCACCTACTATATTCATAAAGTTGAAATATTTGAATCAGAAAATTCGGATAAAAAACCAAATCCACAAATCATAACAAACTATTATTTAGTTATATTTTCATTTTATAGTTAGCTTTAACCATAAGGGTATTAAGAATTAAGTTTTTTAATTTTATTAACATAATAGTTTAAAGAGACCGTAAATCCAACTAAACAAAAAAAATATACAATAAAGTATATTTTTTCTAATCCTACATATTTTCTATGCAAATTAATTCCAATAACTAAAGTTGATAACAAAAATATAATATTACCAATCACTAATGTACTCATAACAAGAATTGAATAATATAGTATTAATACTTCTGCACCTACTACCTATTCTATTTATTGGATATTTATACTTCAAAAAAATTACACATCATTCACAATTAAGATACATACCCAAAATATGATTTGAACGTTTTATTATATTTTAAGATAATATAAAATCAGTTTTTCTATAAGAGAACTTAATTTTTATGTAGTACGAAACTGTTAGTAATACAGTATATACTAATTTAGTTATAAAAACATTTAAAGACCACCTATTTCCATAAGTGATCTTTCTTTGTGATTCTGTATTTGTGCACTACTGTAGAAATATATCGTAGAAACGCTTTGTTTGCTAAATGTTTAGTTCTTTCCATTTACTAAAAAACATAACTTCATACACTTAATATCATATTCGTTAAATTGCAAACTATTATTTTGCCTTCTGTACAGGCAAACTACTAAAAATTAATTCAGCAACTTTTACATATCCTTTTGAGTTTGGATGAATTAAATCCTTAGACCAAAGCGTATTATCATTAACTAAATGATGATTCCAAAAATCAACATGATGAAGCTTATACTCTCTGCTCAGTGAATGTATAACTTCATTTGCCTCTAATAATTGTTCTTTTATTACTTGTTTTTTTTTAGAAGCAAAAGGAAGCCTAACTGTAAAATCTGGAAGGTTTGCTATAATAATATCAGCCCCTGCTTTACTTAATGTATTTATCATAAATTCCATATCGTTCTTATATGCATCGTGATTCCAACGTCCTTTTAAAACATCGTTTGCCCCTGCAATGAGACTAACCAAATCTGGATTAAAAGTTAGCGCTTTTTCCAATTGCTGCGAGCGAATTTCTTTAGTTACTAACCCACGCTTTGCAAAATTGGCATATTCTATATCGTTTTCACACAGTTGAACAAAATGATCTACCCAGCTTTTTAATGCAATTCCCTCAACTTCATCCCCTATCCCCTCTGTAAAACTATCGCCAATTGCTACAAATCGCTTCCACATATGTATTCCCCCTTTATTATTAACCATATCTATACTATACAATAGCTCACACCGTAATTGTTATTTCTAAGTGGTTTTCGATTTCAATTATATTCCACTTTACTATATTTATATTTAGAATCCAAAATTGACCGATTCCTAAGTATACTTAAGAATCGGTCATATTCATATATTTACTAAAGAGATAAAATCTATCTAGAAATTATACTTTTTTCAAAAAATTTATTGTTCTTTGTTTTGCCCAGTTGATACATTTCTTTTCGATTAAATGATATGAAACTATAGAAAAAAGTAGTGTCATTGCAATGCACAAAGTAAGAAGGAAAAAGATAGGTATCTTTGTATACAAAAGTTTAAATAATACCATCATGATTGGAAAATGACACAAATAGATACTGTATGAAATTTCTCCTAAATATACAAATACACTCTTATTTAAAAATGCTTTTACTTTTAGGTTACTCATAGCCATTATAATAAATATACTAACCCCCATTACGACACCCCAATCTTTTAATAAGAAAGTTGTATCATTACGGGAAAAACCATAAATTAAAATGGAATATAAATATAGAATAATCCCTAATGCAATAAGAAATCCTTTTTTAAATTTTTTCATGTTCCTATATGAGTAGATAAGTTTTTCCTGATACTTAAAAAGTAACATTCCAACCATAAACATAGATGTAAAATGCAGTGTATCAGCATAACCATTATAAAATCCTTCAGCTTTCCCAATATGCAACATATTAAGAACAACACTAATTAAAGAAAAGCTCAATGCAAATAGTATCGTTTTCTTCCAATTCAGTTTATAAAAAAGAAGGAATAACAAAGGAAACACAATAGATATACGCATTTCTTGAGCCAATGACCAAATAACTGGATTATAATTTTCCGTAAAAAAGTTATTAAGAAGCACAAAGTGGTTTAGAATATCTAATTTTGTTATAGACCCTTGCCACCTATCATAGAACCAATCCCGTAATCCTACCACTTCATACGACGAAAATAAAATAAATAAAACAAAGGTAACGATTATCCAAAAATAATAAGGAATATAGATTCTTACAAATCTCTTAATTAAATATCCCCAATAATTTGTTTTTGAATGATAAAGTGCCATAGATAACACAAAACCACTTAGTACATAAAAAACGATAACAGCTTCCCCACCCGCCCATAAAAACCTAAGCGGGGAAAATTTAATAGAATTAGGCAACGATGGTAGCATTAAGCAAAAATGTCCAAATACCACAGTAAGTGCCGCTAACCCTCGTATGGAATCTAATTCTTTTATTCTCTTACTCATAAAATGTTCTCCTTGTAAATTGTAAATTTTGCTGTTCATAAAGGCCAATATAAGAATGTAGTGGGAGAATTGTACATATTCTTTCTTTAAATTCCTAATATAAGCAGTATAAAGTTAATTTGACCTCCATTTCTTTATATACATAATGTAAAACAAAATATTTAATACAAAGAAAAGATTTTATTAAATTTTTATAAAGTGAAACATTTAGTTGTATCCTATAAAATTAGCTTTTTACTATATCAATCGCACTATCCCACATACCACTAAAAAAAGATCCTGTTTTACGTATAAAACGTGTAAACCAATTTGCTTGTTCCACATCAGATTTTGTTACAAGGTCTATTTGTAATGATTTACCTGATAAGAACCCAGGATCTGTAGTATCTTTAGGCGAGATAATCATTTTACTAATTGTTACACCTTTTTTAATAGGCACTTCTTGTTTTTTATTCAATACTTTAAATTCTTTTTTATAAATGTCTTTATTGCCCTTCGGCATTGGAAGTGAAACAGCTTGCTTCGTTTGAACTACTACATCTTTGTCTTTTGCATTTGCTACTCGCACTGTTTCATGCCCTTTTACTACTGAATCTTTTCTGTAGACATTCTTCACTTCAAAATTCGCAAATCCATAATCGTATAATTTCTTTGTTTCATCAAAACGTGCCGTATGAGATTTTGCTTTTATCACTACAGAAATTAGGCGCATACCATTTCTTTCTACTGTACCAGTGAAACAATCTCCCGCTTCTGGAGTCGTTCCTGTTTTCAAACCATCTACACCTTCATATTGCTTAATTAAACCTTTTAACATCCAGTTAAAGTTCGCCATATCAATTGGATATTTACCACCCTCTTGGAATGTTTTTTTAGGAATTTTTGCTGTATTTAATATTTGGGGGAAATCTTGAATAAGACGTTGTGCTAAAATTGCACAATCCCTTGCAGACATTTTATTTTTCTCGTCTAGAGTTGTCCCTTCTGGATGATATCCTTTTAAATCGTGATTTGTTAAGCCTGTAGAGTTTACAAATTTATAATCTTTCATTCCAAATTCTTTCGACTTATCGTTCATCATTTTTACAAAGTTGACTTCTTTACCAGCAATCTCTTCAACTAAAGCAATTGTTGCACCGTTTGCAGAGTAAATTGCCATTGCCTCATATAACTCTTTTACCGTATAAGAGCCACCATTTTCTAATGGAACGTTTGATAATGAGCGATCTTGCGAAATCTTATGTGCATATTCAGAGATTTTAACTTTTTGATCCCATTTAAGTTTTCCTTTATCCACCGCTTCATGAACTAAGTATTCGCTCATCATTTTTGTCATACTAGCAATTGCCAATGATTCATCTGCATTTTTTTCATATAAAATTTTCCCGGAATTTGCTTCTATTAAAATTGCTGATCCTGCTTCAACCTCTATAGCAGAAACTGTTTCCGCTGCTGCTCTTCCAAATGTAACGAACATGCTACAAAATAGTGTAAGCACTGTTACTATTGCAATAAATCTCTTGCAAAACATACCTTTCACTTCTGTTACCTCCAATATTTTTATACTCAAAAAAAGCGTTATTCTAACATAATCTCAAAAAATAGACAGTGTTCTCAAATTGTATATACATATAAGACATTAGAATCGCTTTCATATAGACCATCTCATCCGACACTTTTAGGTACCCTAATACTTTGTATTCCCACACATATCACTATTTTTAATCCCCTTATATTTTTCAAAATGATTCGTACTTTCATATTTTTTAGGATTACAATTAATAGACAATCTAAATAATACATTTGTTCCACATTTACAAAAAATAAAGTGAAACTTTAATCAGTTGTGGTCTTACTGCCCGTTAATGCTTTATTAGCTATCAAGGATTTTAATTACTCAATTCAGCTATTTGCTAGACTTATATTAGAGATGAATTTTCTTTAGTCTAAACTATTAGTTTTTTGTAATAAAAAAACTACACCCTATACTGGATGTAGTTTTTCTAACAGATTTATTTATTTTTCACTTCATTTTTATAAAAAGCAAATAATGGTTCGATGGATGGACTAGATAACAGCGGAATTGCCTTCTCAATCAATTTCCTATCCCAATCAAACCAACGCATTTCCATTAACATGTTTATTTCTGTATCAGTGAATCGTTTCTTTATTTCCTTAGCAGGATTTCCACCAACTATTGTATACGGCGGAACATCTTTACTTACGACAGATCCTGCAGCAACAATTGCCCCTTCACCAATAGTAACGCCAGGCATTATTATAGCATTCATTCCAATCCAAGCATCACTTTTTATGACTGTATCACCCTTAGGTTCATATGATTGTTCAATTTGCTCAGCGAATGGATATACTGTAATCCATTCTGAGTGATGATTATGGTTACCACCCATTAAAATGACTACTCCACTTGCAATGCAAACATAATTCCCAATAATGAGTTTATCAAGATGCCATCCCATCTGTTCAATTGGATTAAAAAGTGCTTGAGACTTAGCATCCCCCCACAAATACCTTACACAGCCATCTTCAAAATTTTGATGACTATAATAGCCTGAATAATAGGAGTACTCTCCCACTTCAATGAGTGGATTTGTTACTATATCTTTTATATACTTTGTTTCTGACCAATGATTAAATAATGGATACTTCATAACTTTATTCCTCGCTTCTAAGTATTATATATTTTGCTATTTACTTAGAAGCTTACTACGACAGCTACATTTTTTAGCTTTCTCAAACGACGAATCATTATCTTCAAGCCTTTCTTTTATACTAAAAAAAGCATAACGCAATACATTACACTAGTCAAATTGTGTAATTTTGAACACATCTTAAACAGCGTAATACTGCAATAAGAACATGAAAACACTCTAACTTTGATCCAAATAATATATTGATTACATTCAGTTTATATTTTGTAAAAAAATTTTAATTGCCATGACAAAGCAAACAATAACCACTATTGGTCGTATTAATGCCGTCCCTTTTGTAAGCACCATCTTCGCCCCAATATATGATCCTATAATTTGACCAAGCATCATAATCAATCCAATTGTCCAATCGATTTGGCCAAAAATAATAAAATACAACAAAGCAGCGAAATTACTTGTAAAATTCAAAATCTTAGCATTTGCAGTTGCCCGTGTAGCACTATATCCACATAAGAGAATGAACGCTAAAGCAATCAAGCTACCTGTTCCAGGGCCGAAGAAACCATCATAAAATCCAAGTAACGGAGCCACTGTTAACGCAAACAACAACATACTTATTTTTCTCGGTCGATCTTCGTTTGCTATATTTGGAGATAATAGAAAATAAAGACCAATAATAATAAGTAAAAAAGGTAATATCATAATTAGATATTCTGCCCGTATCTGTAAAACAAGCCATCCACCGAAAACGGATCCCAAAAAGGTCATTAAGATGGACAAACGCATATCTTTGAGATTAATTTCTTTCTTCTTAATAAAAATCATTGTTGCCATGAGGGTTCCGCTACTCCCTTGTAGTTTATTAGTTGCTATCGCTACAGAAGGAGACATACCTACTAATAACATTATCGGGATAGTTATCATACCACCGCCCCCAGCAATTGTATCTATCCATCCTGCTAATACAGCTACTAAAAATAGTAGTATGAGTAATTCAATAGTAAAATCCATACAAAGAATAGGGGCAGGCTTGAGCTATTATAACCCAAACCTCCCCATCGCCCCTCCTCTCTTTAAACTAGTTAATGATATCTGTAAAGTAACTTTCTTTCTGATCACGTAATCGGCTGGAAACGTACTGCCTGCAAACAATTCTTCTTCCGTACTTATTATCTCCAATCGGGATTTTATATTCTTCCTCAGATAACCTTTCCCTACCATGAGTTACATTTGCTTGTTTATCATAGTATGAATTTGGAATAATTAATAAATCTTCAGATGTAAGTGGAACCTTATAAGTGGGCGTTGTTCGTAAGAGTTCTAAAAATATGTCAAATTTCAATTTTTCTTCTTCACTTTCTCCCACATAAATCAATCTATTTTCTGCTCCATTCAAACAAGTTGCAATAATATCACCATTATCATCCAAAAATATAATTTGGTTTATTTCCCCTACAAATCCAGATATTTCACCATCCGCCATTCCTGCAATATGAGCAATAGGCATTTTACTTATCGCCAATATATCATCTTTACTGAAGTGATTTTCTTCAAGATGCTTTTGAAGTAATTTTGGCGTTCCAATATGAGTTTGAGTTTTTAAATTTAACACTCCTTTTAATAAAAGAGCATCAACTCTAGTAAATTTTCCACAAGTAATTTCAGACACTATTTGTTCCACGGATTTATTAAGTCTATTTGATACAATTTCTAAATTCGTATTGAATGTTTTCAATCTTGCTTCAATATCTGATTGGTCTTTCATATCTGTATACACTGTGGCATCGTTATGTTGATAAAAGTTCCCACCACCGGTGCTTGCACCGACATTTCGCAAAACTTCATCGTTGTTCAAAGGGGAAATGAGGTGAAATCTATTTTTCCCTGCATGTTCGGATGGGTGAATTAAAGCATCATAATTAAAAAGTGTGGCGAATAGCCATGTGACCCATTCTGCATAAAAATATTTTTTCATTCTATCGTCTTCGTCTTCACCATAATTAAAACCTTTGCGATTCTCCCCAGGTAATAGGGTTTCCATAGGATCACATGGAATATTTTTAATAAGAGTAGGTGGTACGTTCCCACCACAATTCGCAACTTTTATCATATGTAGTAGTTTTTTCATGTCTGAATTCGAAGTTTTCTTTAAATAATCAATCAAACAATTAAGCCACTCTCTTGAAAAGCTTGCAGCTATTTCTTGATCACAAGTATAAGGATTATGAGTTTTTAATTCATGGTCTATTAGATTCTTCATTTTATCCTTCAATACATTAGGAATGCTAATTTCTTCGATTTCTGTAATCTGCAGTGTTCCTTTATTCATTATAAAACCTCCGTTGTTTTATTTTTTCACACCATATCTTCTATTGAATGAACTACCTACTTCTTTTTTGCTCCTTTGCTTTTCTTCAAAGCTATTAGAACTACCAATTTACAAATAAAAAACGTGGAGTATAAGAGATTTCTTCTTAGTCACATTTCCCCCACGAATCTCCGTTAAATTGGCAAATTTAATTTGAAAATCTGATTCATTTTCTAAAGTTTTCCTGAGTTTAAAATCAGAATTTTCAAGATAAATATATTAACACTAAAAATATAACACGAAACCAAAAAATGTAAATAAATAGTTTTTTTATAAAAAATAGTCAGACTATTCATAAGGTAATTCGTATTTCATTGAACCAACTACGGCCTCTCAATTTTATTGATAACAATAAAAAGGTCCCCTAAATGGTGATAGAGGACCTTTTTCCAAGTATATTCTATTTTAAATTTCTTACTTATCTTTTATTTTAAAAGATATTGCTGTAACTTCTTTATTAACAGTTCCATCCCGTTTGGACTTACAATAATCTTCCCATTCGCTAACGAAATATTGCTGTCTGAAATATCCCCTGTAAGTGCACAAGCTCTTGGTGATTGATATTTTCGTAAAATAATCTGGTCCTCTTCTATAAACATTTCAAGAGAATCTTTTTCTACAATTCCTAAACTCCGTCTTATTTCCATTGGAATAACAATACGCCCCATGCTATCTGCTTTACGAGTAATTCCTCTTGATTTCATAAAATGCCACCCTTTATATTTATCTAATATTACGGTATTTATTTTAGCAATAAATAACAATTAGGAATAGTTCGTATTACAGTACTTTTTTTAGGAATAAATACCAATTAGGAATAACTTATGTTAGAATTATTTCTTGTTTATTCTTGATTTTTAATATATTTATCCTTGATCATTTTTATATATTGTTTTCTTTCTGTTAATTCAAATATAAATAATGCCTTTTTTATGTATGTTAAACCAACTTCATTAGAGTGCTGAACTTTTAATAAAATTGCACCTTTTTCAAAAAACAATTCACCTAATAAGTATAAAGTATTCATATTTATAGCTAATTTTATGCCTATTTCACTATACTTTATTGCTTCTTCATATTGATTTGCAAGGTGTAAACATTTTGTTAACGTATGAATGAGTCTTAATTTGATTTCTTTTTCTCTAGGGAATTCTATCTTATTAAAATTAATTAAACTTTGTTTTAATATATTTATGCTTTTCTCATAGTCTTCATTTTCTGCATGTATTATAGCAATTGAATTCATTATGCTTATTTCTTTTTCTGATAAAAAGTTACTACTACTTAGGGTTTGTTTTAGTGCTCTATTTAAAATGTCAAAAGCATTAATTGTTGCTCCATTTACATAATATATAGCAATCGCTTCATGCCATAATAGAAATTGTTTATCTTCTTTTGAGTGGAAATTATTTTCGTTTTTCTCTTTTTTCACTATTTCGTAAAGCTCATTATATTCTTTTTGTTTCACACAATCTCTCATTACACATTTTACATTTTCAATATATTTTATTTTTTTGTTTTTCGTTAGCGCAAATATATAATTTGGATCAATACCAAGTCTTTCAGATAATTGATACAACAATATGCTAGATGGATAAATAATACCTTTTTCTATCTTACTAATTTGGCTTTGTGAACATATTCCATGACATAATTCAGATTGTGACATGTTTTTTTTCTTTCTAAGTTCTTTAATAATAATACCAAGATTGTAGAATTCCATCTTTCCTCCCTCAAATGTAACACTTTATGAGTATAAGAATATTTTCCAACTTTTAATGTAATGTAAAATTAATATAGTTACAATTACTAATTATATGGATTTATAGTTTCTTTTACAAACTTGTATCACAATACGAGAAATTATTAAAATATGGTTCACTAATAATCAATGGGAGTTTTATTCATCATCACTGATTATTAGTCCACTCCAGGTAGGCTTTTACAGGGAGTCCGACTTCTTTGCCACATCTAAATTTTGAGGTGGGAGTCTTACTACCCGCAAATAGCCAGATTAAAATAAATATGGTTTTTCACCTTTATTTCTTTTAATAGTTTCTTTTGATTTTTATATAGATAATTTCGAAGGAGCGTATTTTATGAAAAGAATGTTGACCGAAAGAGAGTTAGAAGTGGCTATTTATGTAGCAAAAGGATTTACAGATGTAGAAATTTCAAAAAAAATATATGTTACCCCTCGAAGAATTTCAACGATAATTAATCATATTAAAGAAAAATGGCATATTAATTCTAGAGTGGAATTAGGTATTTTAGTTTATCATTATGGTTTTATAGATGCACCCTTATTTTCAAATAAAGAAAATCATTTATTCGAAAAGGTTGCACAATAATTGGCCAAGTATAATGTGTTCATTTACAAATAAAAACAGAAAAGTCGCTGAACTTTTATTATTTAAGGTAATTCTGAAGCTGATGGGCATGTATGGCTTGCTAAAAGAAAAAATATAGATTGTATTTAGATATTTTAGTAAGAATGATTGTACCAGAAACTTTTAAAACCCCAATAATAGAGGACTCTTTGGATGTTTTATTGAAGGGATTCAAACGACTTTTAAAAGGTAAAAACATACCTTTAGACAATGTTTCTTCTTCAACAGCAAGTATAGCTTTTAATGTAGAAAATCCATCCATTTTGATTAAGCTTTTTTCAAAAAGGGTGGGTTTCTTCAGTTTATAGGAAAGGTATACTTAACTCATAAAAATTACAATAAAATAGGTAAAAATACCATCGCATCTTTACCTATCCTATAGATAAACAGGTTTTCATAAGAAATAGAAAACTCCACTGAACACTATAAATATATTATTTTAAATTAATTGGTTGTTGTTGAGTAATACAATGGATCATACCACCATTTTTATAAAGCTCTCTTACATCAATCCCCACAACTTTACGATCAGGATAAAGTTTTTGAATCATCTCATTTGCTATTTTATCATTAGGATCATTATAGTTAGGAACTAAGATAACTTGATTCGCTATATAATAATTAATATATGAACCTTTATAATCAAGCTGCTTCCCATTTTCTAATGTAACATTATTCTTGCTTAGCGGCAGATATACATACTTGTACTTATTCCCCTCAGCATCTTTTGCCTGCAACAACTTGTTAATATCTTTATCAGACGTTCCCCATTCAGCTAAATCTTTTTTGTTTAATGTTATAATAGTAGATTTATCGTGGAATTTTGCAAATCCATCAATATGAAAATCAGTAATATCTAAGTTAGGTACTCCATCTAACCAAATAAAATTTGTTACCCCAAGGTCACTAATATATTTTCCAATATCTTTTTCTGACAATTTTGCATTTCTATTTTTATTCGTCACAGCACTTCTAGTTAGTAAAGCAGTTCCATTACCATCTAATTCAAATGCGCCACCTTCAAGAACAAATTTATTCCAATCAATTCTTTCAATTCCTAACTGTTTACTAAGATTCTCACGAAGACGAGCATCTTTCTTATATGGTGTTTTCTTTCCCCATCCGTTAAATCCTGGGTCTAATATCTTTAGATTTTTGTCATTATCATAAACAAAAATTGGTCCAGTATCTCTCGCCCATACATCGTCAGTAGGTGCGATAAAGAAATCAATTTTCTCCATATTTACCCCGTGATCTATTAAAACCTCAGTAATTCTTTCTTTTTCTTCTTGATCAAATGCAACAATATGAACTTTTTCGCCTTTACTTAAAGCATTTGTCATTTGAATCCAAATTGGCTCTACTTCTTTCTGATATTTTTGCCCATATGTAAATTCATGAGGCCATTGTAGCCATGTTCCTTCATGTTTGTTTTTTTCATCTGGCATTGTATACTTTCCTACTTGTTTTCGCACCTCTACTTTCTTCATATCTTTTCTTTGCGTTTTTTCAATTTCCTTCGCCTGAACTTTCTCAATCCCCTTCCCTAGAGCATAACCACTGAAAATAGATGTGGTTAGTATAGCACTTATACACAAATTCGTTATTTTTTTCATTTCTTAACCTCCTTTTCTGTCTTACTGTAAACCTTTACATAGTGTGAAGGTCAAGCTTTTCCGTTTGAATTATTTAAATATTTTAAATGTGAAGTGTAATTTGAATCGAACTTTATACAAAACAAGTAAGAATCAACTATTTCTACTATAATCATCATTTTTTCATAAAATCTTACACTCTTTTCTTATGTTATTCTTTTTATACTATGTACTGTATTATTTTCGAAAATAATACAGTACATGAAATTTCATATTAAATACATATTCATTTATTTATTGATTTGTTTATTCAGTTTATATTTAACTATTCAAAAGCAGTTACAATTCTCTCTTTCATTTTCTGTAATACTTCACTGCTCAATACTTTTTGACCAGCAGGAAGTTTTAATATGGCAGCGGCACCTTTACTAAGGTATATTTCTTGATCATTATTTTGATTTACTACCAATATTCCTTGTCCTTCAAATTCGAAATAACTAATATCTTTTGTTTCATTTGTATTATTCTTTATTGCTGTATATAATCCATATAAATCTTTACTTCTATTTTCTCCGCCCGTTCGAATCGGTTCAATATCATTCGCAACAATTAGTCCTTCTGGCTGCTCACCCTTCATAATAAACCACAACTTTTCATTTGTTGGTAATAGTAAATGCTTAAATTCAGAGCTATTTAAAATTTGCTGTGCTGGAATTGTTTCATAGATTGGTAACGAAAATGGAGATGTTGTTATTTTTTCAAAGCTTAAATTTTCAGAAGAACTTCCCTTACTATATTGATAATCTTTTAATGCGATCGATTGTACCGATTCACTTTTATTTTTTGATGCATAACTAATTTTACTAGCGAAAATAATAACGGTCATTAAACACATGCACGGTATCACAAGCTTAAGTAGTTTTCCCATTTATGAACCCCCGCTTTTAATATTATTAGTTTGCATGGATATTATAAACAGTTTCACTCCACCAAAAATTATTATTGTTATGGAACGTACTGAAATTATGATTATAATGATCACCATACCAAGGGTCCATGTACGTTATATAATCTGTTCCATTTGTCCCTTTATAAAATCCATCAAGTACTACAAAGTGTCCGATGTTAGCTCCATTTTGCCACATAATGAGTGCAATCATCGGCTGATTACTATTAATTTGACTTTTGAGCCAATCATACGATTTTGCTCCAGAACTTATAGCTGAGCTAACACCATATCCCGATAATCCATATTGTATTTCACGTGAAGTTGCAGGATTATTATATGATCCACCCTTAACATACCTAACGTACTGATCTTGTGAAGGAGTTTTCCCAAAATAATTTAAAACTGAAACCGAAGTGCCTGCCCAACACCAATTTGATCTTTCTTGTAATATGTTAGGTACAGATAATTTACGATCTATTGATGTATTTGGAGGATTTCCATTAATATACGCTGACGTTACATATACTTTTTTTCCATCTTTAAAATAATAAAACCAACGATTATCTGAATTTCCTGTCCAGTAATCTTTAACCGCTTCACCATACTCCCATCCTTTAAAAGATACTTTTGTATTTCCGGGAATCACATCTACAATATTTGCATTCAAACTTTTTGCCTCTCTAACATTTACATTCAATGGAGCTGTTGTTCCTGTAAATTCAACTTCCTCTGCTATTATTTTCTGAACACCAATAAAACTAAATGTGAAGAACAATAAAAACATACAAACAATAAAATGCTTTCTTCCCTTCATTTCTCCACCCCTTCATCAGTACTAAAAAACATCAACAATTCATCCTTATTAATTGTTCAAGCTTAATATTACATACTAACGAAAAATGACTTCTCATAAAGTGAAACTTTGATCAGTAGTGGTTTTATTCATCCCCCACTGATTGTTAGTTAAACCAATCGGGCTGCTCTGCAAATAGCGGGATAAATTCCAATACAAAAAAGGAGCCTATAAATTTTTATAGGCTCCTTTTTATTTCGTCGTTATTACTTAGCTAATTCTTTTGTACCCTTCATTACATCAATGAAGAATCCCCAGTTATTCACTACAGAAGAGATACTGATATGTTCATCTGGAGTGTGGACGTTAAAAATGTCTGGTCCGAATGAAATTGCATCTAATTCAGGCATTTTTTGAACGAATGCGCTACACTCAATCCCCGCATGCACAGCGAAGATTTCAATTTCTTTATTGTATTTTTCTTGATGCACTTTTTCAAATAAATTACGAATTTGTGAGTTTGGATTGTATGGCCATTCTGGATACTCTGACTCTATTTCAAATGTAGCACCAACTAATTCAGCAATATATTTGATTTCTTCTGCAACATGTTGTTTTAAACTACTTACAGAACTTCGCACTTCGTTACGTAATTTAATTTCATCTTGCAACGTTTCAATAACGCCTAAATTTGTTGAGCTTTCTACAAGACCTTTAATATCCATGCTCATACTTTGAATGCCATTTGGAATTAAGAATAATGATGAAATAAGCTGCTTTTGTGTCTCTTTAGCAAATACTTTTTCAACTTTTTCATCCAATTTTGTCAGTGTAACATGAACATCTGGATCAACAGCACGCATTTCTTCTTGTAATACACGTGTCCATGATTCTAGTTTTTCTTCTACTTGTCCTACATCTTCTGTACGAATTAAAATTGTAGCTACACTTTCACGCGGAATTGCATTCGTTTTTAATCCGCCGTGAACTTCACTTATGTTAAACTCCGTATGTGCTGATAAATCACGTAATACTCGTCCTAATACTTTGTTCGCATTACCGCGTTGTTTATCAATTTCCATACCAGAATGTCCGCCTTTTAGACCACCAACATATAGACGGTATGCATCCATATTCGCTGGCGTTTCATCCCAAATTACGGGAATTGTTTCAACAGCTTTCGCACCACCTGCACTACTTACAAGTAATTTATGATCTTCTTCAGAATCAATATTTATAAATATCTTTCCTTCAAAATGATTTGGATCAATAGCAAAAGCCCCGCCCATTGTCGTTTCTTCTTCAGTAGTGATAACGACTTCAAGTGCTGGATGCGTAACTTCTTTTGAATCTAATAAAGCTAATGCATACGCAACTGCAATACCATTATCAGCACCTAAAGTTGTTTGATTTGCATATAACATATCCCCAATGATTCTTAATTCAATTGGATCTTTTTCAAAATCATGTACTGTTGCTTGATTTTTTTCGCAAACCATATCCATATGACCTTGAATAATAATAGCTGGTACATTTTCATAACCAGCTGTTGCTTCTTTTTTAATAATGACATTTAATGCTTCATCTTGAATGACTTCTAAGTTACGCTCTTTTGCAAAGCCCACTAAATAATCACTAATTTCCTTTTCATTACCTGATCCTCTAGGAATCTTTGAAATTTCTGCAAAATGATAAAATACAGGGTGCTTTGTTAATTGTTCTAAAGTAGAATACATTTTTCAAGCTCCTTTCAAAATGAAAAAATAGTATGTAAGTCTTTTATCATTATACCATGATTCATTATTTTACCTTTCTTTTAACTTTTATTGTTCATTTTATGTAAAACACTCTTACAACATTGTAAGGGCATTGTAATCTATATCGATTTTTCTCATTTAATAATAGCCGTATACTTTTTAAAGAAACACATTAAAGGAGATAAAGAAAATGAAAAAGTTTTTAGCAATTATTACACTATGTTTATCATTTTCTAGTTTTACTATTGGCTGTGAGAGAGCGTCACTAAATAGAATTGGTAAAGATGTATATTACATGCAGATAAAAGGCGAAGGAACTATCGAAAAGGTAGATGGTAGAAACTTACGAAACTATACGCTGCCCGCATATGATGAAGATGGCGTCAAAAAACAAATTACATTTAGAAGTACAAAAAAAGAAAACAATCATAAATTAAATGCAGACGCGTTTTTACGCCTTTATGTAGATCAAGATGATAATAATAAAAATGAAATATCATCAATTGAAGTAAAGTCCTATGAAGAGATTCAGAAAGCAGATTTGCCTGAAAAAATAAGAGAAAAGTTTACTATTAAATAAAAAAACAAAAGAAAATGCTCTATGCATTTTCTTTTGTTCTTTTCACCTGTATATATTTTGAACTACTATTATTCATCAGTTTCTCTAACCGATTTATATTCTCCGTTAATGCACCTTTCACAAGAGAGAAATCTGTATTGGATTCTTCTTTTTTTTCTTTAAAAAACGAAGACTTTTGTACATTGACTTCAGCCATCTCTTCTCCCCCTTTTCAAAAAGATACAACCTTTTATTTATATTATATAGCAAATGTAGAAAGAGTGTACACTTATGATTTTCTTTTTAATTCTTCTTCTAATTCTTCTACTTGCTGCAACGTATCCCCTTTTATTAAAGAGAAATCTGTTGTATCTTCGTTATCTTCTTTAAAAAAATCATTGTCATAATCTTTTACCACTACAATCACCTCTACATGCTAGTGTAGGAATGATTGTCCAATTTTATTCAACTTTGTCGGATTTTGTTTTTAATTTATGTATAGAAGAAAAGGACAGAAAAAGATTCTGTCCTTATTTACTAAAATAACTATGATGTATTGTTAAATTATATACATTTTCAAAATCCCGATCTTGCAGGTTATTTTTCTTTCCATCAATAACAATGAAAACGTCACTTACTATTTTTGCTGGTATAATCCCGACATTTTCTACTTGCACCGCTTTCTGCTCATTCAATTGCTCGATATGTTCTAACGGAACGATAATACTAAATTGCGAGCGAATACCACGAAAGTTTGTATTTAACTCTTTCGCGGCTTCAAAAACAACAATTTTCGCGCCAATCTTTTCCCCATATGAATCTAAAAATGCATTTAAGCTCTTTGTATATTCCTCTTCCGTATGCCATTCCATCGTACCGAATACTGATGGATTAACATTTTGAATAATTGTCGTGTATATTTCTCCTCTCGCTTTAGATGCAATTAATGATCGTTTTATCGATTGAACTGTCTTGCCAATATCACTAAATTTCGCACCCCATATTTCTGAAATATTAGGTGTTAAAATGAACGCAATATCAACAAAAATAACCATCGCAGTAAACATCAAAAGATTTTTCCAGAGGGTTAAATCGATTCCTTTTATCATGAAATACACAGTGACAGATATGATAAACAAACCATACCAAGTCTTTCTAATACGTTGCTTTTTCTCCTCGTACAACTCCTCATTTTTCCAAAAAAAGAAAACAAGGACTACAAAGACAATCGCTAAAACAAATAAGCCAATTCGAATGTTAGAGATCATTAATCACATCACCCTCCATTCAAAAAATACTCACGATATCATTACATGCGCAAGTTGCTCTCTTTATGACAAAAGACGTGGACAAGCTTCTAAAATTAGCTACATCGCATATATATTAGAAGGTACCACGTCTTTTATCCTGCTATTTGTGGGCAGTAAGACCCCCACTGATTAAAGTTTTACTTTACCATGAGTCTATATTGTATATGTAGACAAGCATTCATTTCAAATTTTCGTATTAAAAAGAAATATGTTTCGGAATTTCCCCTTCAGGTACTTCTCCATCCATACTTAAATAATAATGACGAATCGGACGTAAGTTTTCGTCTAATTCATAAACAAGCGGAATGCTAGTGGGAATATTTAATGAAACTACACCATCACTTGAAAGGTTGTCTAAATATTTTACTAGCGAGCGAATTGTGTTACCGTGTGATGAAATAATTACTTTATTACCACTTTTTAATGTCGGCGCAATTTCTGAATGCCAATAAGTAAGTACTCTCTTCTCCGTATCCTCTAAACATTCAGTTAATGGAAATTCACCTTTTTTGAGTGTTTTATATCTTGGATCATTCGCTTCATATCGAGGATCGTCTTCAGTAAGAGCCGGTGGTCTTACATCAACACTTCTTCTCCAAATATGAACTTGCTCCTCACCATATTTTTGTGCAGTTTCATCTTTATTCAGCCCTTGCAATGCACCATAATGTCTTTCATTTAGCTTCCAAGATTTATGTATTGGGACCCAAGTAAGATCCATCTCATGAAGTACAATCCATAACGTCCGAATTGCGCGTTTTAATACAGATGTATAAGCCACATCAAAAGTATATCCGTTTTTCTTTAATATTGCTCCTGCTTCTCTCGCTTCACTTAATCCATTCTCTGATAGATCAACATCTGTCCATCCAGTAAAGCGATTTTCAAGATTCCATAAGCTTTGTCCGTGACGAATAAGTACAAGTTTTATCATTATAATTCCCCTTTCGGAAATGTGAATTTTATTGTTCCATTGCGTACACGTATAAAGTATCTAGTAATGTATCTTTTTATCCATTCACTCTATGACCACATCATAGTTGCCAAATGTATGGATAAAATTTGTTCTTTTTCAAACGATAAAAACAGAAGTTTTTTCATTATTTTTGATCGACTGGTAGTTCACGTTTCGTTATCCAAGCATCAAAACCTGATCGGCTATTTGCCATTTCATTCATAACTTGGTGCCAATTGTCCTCACATGATTCACCAAATTTTGAAAAAATAGCACCCATTTGTTGTCTTTGTACATCACTCAGTTTTTTCTCTAAATCTGTACCTTTTTCTGTTAAAGACAACTGTTTCACACGTCGATCATGCATAGCTTCATTACTCTCAATTAAGCCCTTTTCCACAAGTTGACGTAGCGGTCCGTGGAGAGCTTGTTTACTTATTTCTAATAGTGATAATAACTCATTTACACTTATCCCTGGAAAACGTGCGATAAAAAATAAAATTCGATGATGTACTCGTTGAATGCCATATTCTTTTATAATTTCATCTGGCTTTTCAGTAAATGTTTTATATGCAAAATAAAATAATGCTAATGCCTCATTCATCTGTTCTTCTTTATGTTGTGTCATCTACTTTCCCCCTGTATGTAAATTATACCACAATCTAGTAATGAATATTTTAATCAACGCATTAGAACTTATTTAGTCTATTGAAACATTCATTGCATAATTAGGAGATGATTCATTTGAAAAAACAATATACTGTAAGTACATATTTATTGGATAGACTACATGAATTAGGAATTGAACATATATTTGGGGTTCCTGGTGATTATAATCTTGCCTTTTTAGATGATGTGGTAGCACATGAAAATTTAAAGTGGATTGGCAATTGTAACGAATTAAATGCTGCATATGCAGCAGATGGGTACGCTCGCATAAAAGGAATCGCTGCTCTTATTACTACTTTCGGAGTTGGAGAATTAAGCGCTATTAACGGTATTGCTGGCTCATATGCGGAAAACGTGCCAGTTATAAAAATCACGGGTACGCCACCAACAAAAGTTATGGAAAATGGAGCAATCGTCCATCATACGTTAGGAGATGGAAAGTTCGATCACTTTTCCAATATGTATCGAGAAATCACTGTGGCACAAACAAATGTAAAACCTGAGCATGCTGCTGAGGAAATTGACCGTGTTTTACGTGCATGTTGGAATGAAAAACGCCCGGTTCATATTAATTTGCCGATTGATGTATATAATAAACCAATTAATAAACCTACAGAACCAATTTTATATAAACCGATTTTAAGTAATAAAGAAGCGTTGGATAAAATGCTACTACATGCCACTTCAATAATAAATAACGCCAAAAAACCTGTAATTTTAGCTGATTTTGAAGTAGATCGATTTCACGCTAAAGAAAATTTACATCAATTTGTAGAAAAAACTGGGTTTCCCATCGCGACGTTAAGTATGGGAAAAGGAATATTCCCAGAAAAACACCCTCAATTTATAGGGATTTATACTGGTGATGTAAGTTCTCCGTACTTGAGAAAAAGAATTGATGAATCTGATTGTATTATTAGTATTGGTGTGAAGTTAACTGATACTATTACAGGCGGCTTCACACAAGGTTTTACAAAAGAACAAGTTATAGAAATCCATCCCTACACTGTGAAAATTATAGATAAAAAATACGGTCCAGTTGTAATGCAGGATGTTTTACAACATTTAAGTGATTCAATTGAGCATCGTAATAAAGATACCCTTGACGTTAAGCCATTTATTTTAGAATCATCACCTTTTACTGAAGAGTTCATTCCAAAAGCACAAATGGTCACACAAAAACGTTTTTGGCAGCAAATGTACCATTTCTTACAAGAAAACGACGTCTTAATTGTAGAGCAAGGAACACCTTTCTTTGGTAGTGCTGCTATCCCTCTACCTAATAACACTGCATATGTAGGACAACCGTTATGGGGATCTATCGGATATACACTGCCCGCTCTACTTGGTACACAGCTCGCCAATTTATCACGGCGCAACATTTTAATTATTGGTGATGGTTCTTTCCAAGTAACTGCCCAAGAGTTATCAACTATACTACGTCAAAATTTAAAACCGATTATATTTTTAATCAATAACAACGGATACACCGTTGAACGTGCCATTCACGGCCAAAACCAACCTTATAATGATATACAAATGTGGGATTACAATAAACTATCAATGGTATTTGGGTCAGAAGAAAAAAGTCTAACATTTAAAGTAGAAAATGAAGCAGAATTAGCAGAAGTCTTAACAAATATAACTTTTAATAAGAATCAACTTATCTTTATTGAAGTTATAATGAGCCAAAGCGATCAACCTGAATTGTTAGCTAAACTCGGGAAAAGATTTGGTCAGCAAAATTCTTAATATAAAAGCATAACCTAATTATACAATTGGTAGTGTAAAACTTGTTTTGAGAATAGTTTCGACACTCAAAATACATAAGGAAAAGGATGGAAAGCACCATCCTTTTCTATTTTAAGAGCATTCTTCGACTAACGCCCCGTATGACAAGCAAAAATTCTTAATCCATCTTTAACTTTATAGCTTTTGTCGCAATAAATGTTTTAATATGCTTATCTAATATCCTTGTTCCACCAAAATCATCCTCAAAAAAACCTGTTATAACAAAACCAGCTTCAATTTGGCCTTGGATTTGGTCTTCTAAAGTATGCGCATATTCTATTGTTTGATTTGAATCGATGTAATCTTGAACTTCATCCTCTGGTAAATAATCCAATGTTGATGAAGGAATTGAATGTTTAACATCAAGAATACCTTTTTGCTCTTGGTTATCATCAAAAATCCATAGTAACGGATTTGTAAATCCAGCAATAAGAATACCTTTATTCTTTAAAACCCTAGAAACTTCATCCCATACAAGATGAACATCTTTTACAAACAAATTAGAAACAGGATTTATAACAATATCAAAATATTCATCCTCAAAATCACCAAGGTCTGACATATCTCCTTGTACTGTTTTCAAAGTCAAACCATCCCGTTTTGCTACCTTTTCATCTTGTTCCAATTGCTTCTTAGATATATCAGTAACTGTTACATCTGCTCCAGCAGCAGCTAGAACAGGTGCTTGTTGTCCGCCACCTGATGCTAAGCAAAGTATCTTTAATCCATCTAATGACTTTGGAAACCACTTTCTAGGAACTGATTTTTCCGTAGTGACTGTAATCTCCCATTCACCTGATTTGCTTTTCTCAATAACCTCGCTACTTACAGCCTGCGTGTATCTAGAACCTTCTTCAACCTTCTTATCCCATGCATTACTGTTTTGTTGTGTAATATCCATTGCGATTAGTCCTCCTAACGATCTAGTTGGATTTTAAGTGTAAACTTATTAACTATTTATGCTTTCCTTTTTCTATTAACCCGCCTGATAGTTCATACATAGTTGTCTATATTTATATTAACAGATAAACACTAATAATTACTAAAAATTCTAAAAAGACACAAAAAAAGCATTCCAAATCTGTTGACAATTGGAACGCTTTTTTATGTTATTTAGTTTTTCAAGCTTTTAACTAAATCCATTAAACAAATAAGCTATGCTTTTTCTTTTTTATTCAGCAAGAGTTAACTGCCAAGATACACCATACTTATCATTTAACCAGCCAAACTTTTTACTAAACGGATAAGAACCTAAAGGCATGAGAATTGCTCCATCCTGCGCTAGTTTATGAAAGACCGTTTCAATTTCTTCTTCTGTCTCACAAGTTACATAAAGAGACATAGCTGGAGTGAATGTAAAATTATGATTTACATAACTATCAATACACATAAACTCTTGGCCATTTAGCGTAAAAGTTGCATGAATTACAGTTCCCTCTTTACCAGGTCCATTTTCATCGTAGCGAGAAATACTTACAATTTCCGATTGATCAAATAGCGACGTATAAAAATTCATTGCTTCTTCAGCTTTGCCCTCAAACATTAAAAACGTAGTAATTTTTTGATTTGCGTTACTCATATGGAGACAGCCCCTTGTTATGTATTTATGTAAAACATACGTCACTCAAAAACCGAACGTATATTCCTATTAATATATTGTCTATAAAAACGATGAGTTTGTCAATTATCTACTTTATTATTTCTTCTTAAATAATGCTGTCCAAAGAAATGATTCTCCAAACATTTCATTCGGTTGTTTCATTTGTTTCATCCTTCTAATCTCAATTACCTCAAATTCTTTAAATATCTCTCTTAACTTTTCTTCCGAGTATGCAAGACCACCTTGTAGACTCCATTCTCTATATACGTCCCAATCTGTTATTTCTGATCCATTTCGCTCATCTAAATCGCCTGCTGCAAAACATGTTAATCCGAAATAACCACCCGATTTTAATGAGTTTTTAATTAAATCCACATAATTTATTCTTCTATGCGGTGGAATGTGATGCAAACAGCCCGAATCATATACAAAATCAAATTCGTTTTGAACCTCTAAATTAAAAATTGAATCACAAATAAAATGAATTTCTACCCCTTTTGCCAATGCCCTCTCTTTTGCCCAGTTAATGCCTTCTACAGATAAATCCACTGCTGTTACATCAAATCCTTCATTCGCTAGATAAATTGCATTTCTACCCGGACCACATCCAAGTTCTAATACTTTCCCTTTTAAAACTCTCTCTTTTTGTATATAAGAAACTAGATTCTCATCTGGAACATTTTCAAAAAACGGAACATCCTTTTCTCTATTCTCATAAAACTCATTCCAAAAGGGTTCAGCAGGTCTTAATAATGAATCAAGCATTTTTAAAATATCTTCTTGTGTGTGTAACGTTTCACTTTTCATTTGTACCCTCCATATTTCAATAGTCAGAAAATCATTATATAACTATCCGAACATTCGTACAAATTAAAGCTCCACATTTTATTTTTTCTTTATTTTTTAATTACTTTAAATACGGTAAATGAAATTACAAACTTTACTCTTATGGTGCAAATGCATACCAACCTAATCTTAAAATACAAAAAGAGCCACAAATTTTGTGACTCCTTCTGCATTAATAATTGTATCAGGATTTTTTATTATATATATCGATTTCTCTATTAACAAACGATATAACTCTTCATCCCAATTACCACTTCATACTTTAACGACCACGTCTTTGCTGACCTTGCTTTGTACTACCTTTTTTATTACTTGGCTTATTAAATGATCGGTTATTTTCATTTCTAGAACTATTTCTCGAACTATTTCTTGAATCACTTCTCGAGCTATTTCTCGAATCACGTCTTGATTCACTTCTTGAACCTTCGCGGCTATCTCTTTGACGATTTTGACCTGATTTCTTCGGAGCCGGCTTTGGTACCGGTTTTCCATTTTCATCTACACGTTTTATCTTCGGTTGTTCGATTATTTCTCTTTGTATTGGTGCACCAAGCGTTTTTTCAATTTCTTCTAAATGTTTTTCATCTTTCGCTGCAACGAACGTAATTGCAAGACCTGATCCACCTGCACGTCCTGTTCGGCCAATGCGGTGAATGTAACTTTCTACATCTTCAGGGATATCAAAATTAAATACGTGCGTTACACCATCTACATCAAGTCCACGAGCTGCTACATCCGTTGCGATTAAGTACTGAATTTTAGCTTCGCGGAAACTCTTCATAACTCTTTCACGTTTCGCTTGAGGTATATCACCATGAAGTTCAGCACAATTATAACCTAGTCCTTTTAAATTATCATAAAGCTTACTTGCTCTAACCTTTGTACGACAGAAAATAACTGCTAAAAATGGCTGATCACGATCCATAACAAAACGAAGTGCATCTGGCTTTGCACGATCTGTTGTCTCAATGACACGCTGTTCAATTGTATCTACCGTTACTTCTTCACTTTGTACTTGAATCATTTGCGGCTCATCCATATAACGTTTCGCCAATTTTTTAATATCTTTTGGCATCGTTGCTGAGAATAACATCGTTTGTTTACTACCAGGTGTCTCATCTAAAATATCTTCAATATCATATAAGAAACCGAAATAAAGCATTTGATCCGCTTCATCTAGTACAATCGTTGAAAGATTACTTAAATCAATTGTTTCACGTCGTATATGATCTAATAATCGTCCTGGTGTCGCTACAACAATATGTGTATTACCTTTTAATTTTCTCAATTGTTGTGCTACATCTTGTCCGCCATATATCGCTAGTACATTAATATCTTCTCTTTGAACAAGCATTTTTTTAATTTCAGTTGTAATTTGCAGGGCTAATTCCCTTGTTGGTGCAACAATTAAAGCCTGAACATCACTAGACGCTGGATCGATTTTTTCTAAAATCGGTAACACGAATGCTAACGTTTTACCCGTTCCTGTTTTCGCCTGCCCAATAATATCTTTACCTGACAGAATAACAGGAATTGCCTTCTCTTGAATTGGTGTTGCTTCTGTAATTCCATTTTCACGTAATGTATGATTAAAAGTTTCACTAATTCCTAATTCTAAAAAGTTTTTCAAATAGACCACTTCTTTTCCTTATTTTTCACATTAGCTTTCATTGTACCATTTGTTTCGCCAAATATGAAAAATAAAAAAATTCTTATCTTCTTTTTTTATATTCATCCTGTACTAGATGAACAAATTCTTTTTGCTTTTTCTCAGATTTTATTAATGCTTCCATGTTAGTAGAAGACAAAATGAACTTCTTAATTTTTCTATTACTCCAAATTAAACTTGTATACTTCGGATCTTCATGTAGATTTCGAAACCACTCTAATTCACTTAATTTTGCAATATGGTGTTTCAATTTCATGTCATTTCGAGGATAAAATAAAATGATATCTGCTATTACATCAAATAACGAACCCATCTTCTCCCCCCCTATACATATATATTTCAAATTTACGGAAACATAGTTAAAGGGTGATGGAATTGAACACTACATTCATAAAGATATTTTTCATATTTTTCTTACTATATTTTCAGTCGACCTCAATTATTATGGCAAAATCTCGAACAAATGTGATAAGTGAATTTAAACAAGCTTTACTCAAAAATGATAAAAAATTAATGCAGTCATATGTAACAGCAGGAGTTGAACTACCTACTTTCCAAAAGGAAAAACCTATTCATGAAATTAAAATAGTACCATCTCCAAAAGAAGATACTACAATTCTTATTTCTTATTTCAAAGGCACTAATGATGAATTTACTGTCGGTTTCATTTTAGAAATAGTAACAAAAAATAATAAAATATCTCAAATCAATCAAATTTATGATGGGAATCCACTTATGAAAGAAGCTACTATCGTAAAAGAATATGAAATGAAGTGTAAGGAACATATACTTACTCCTACAAAATTCCCGTTCGAAATTCACGAATTTCAAGGGTACATTTATAACGATTACTTAAACCTCCAATACTACAATGAAGATATTAATGAGATTTTTAAAATCACTGTTTCACCAGTTCAAAACAAATTAGGCTTCTATGTACCTAGTGGAGCTAAGTTCTACAGCTTAAAAAATAATATAAAAGCATTATATAATCCTCATTTTGATTCAGCATATGAGCTTATCTTTCAGCAGAATGGTTTTCAATATACAATTGCAATTGGTAACAAACGCTATATACAAGGTAAATATAACGTAAAGGATTTAATTCAAATTGCAGAATCTATGAATTAAAAAACCAATCTTTTCTATATCAAAAAGATTGGTTTTTTATTATTTTATACAGTAAGCTTTCCTCCATGATAGCAATAATACTGTGCTGCTTTAAAACTTTTAATCCTATTTAAAGACTGTTCCGCCCTTTCTATATCTAAACAAAAATTCGGATTAGCTATAACTAATTCTCGATTCTCTTGAACCGCTGCATCTCCTGTAATTACACAGTCTAAATTCGGAAAATATAATGAAATATGCCCCGAGGTATGTCCTGGCGTTGCCACTACTTGACATTCATTATTCAAAATCATTTGACCATCATGTACTTTTTCATCGACGGAAATATGTTTTATATTTTTTAACTGTTGTATAAACCATTTGCCAAATTCTTTTTCTTCATTTGGCATACGTTCTAACATTTCTTCAGCTTGAACTAACCTCTCTGATTTTATATCACCACTAATATAGTTAGATTCAATTTCACTAGCAATAACATTAATATTTGGATATTTCACTTTAAAATCATATACAGCCCCTATATGATCATCATCATAATGGGTAATAATTATATTCTTTAAGTTTTTCATCTCATATCCATGTTTTAATATTGCATTTTCAATTAAAGGTAAAAAACTTGGATATCCTGTATCGACTAACGTTAATTCATTATGTAATATAATTAAACTTGGATAAATACATTGTTTTTGCCCGTTAAATTCGAATTCAATTGGTAGTTCTATTATTTTCATTTTTCTTCCCCCATACCGCTTATAAAATGCATAATAATAACTAAATCATTCACATACATCTTACAATATATATACTATGTAGCGGAACACTGTGAATCGTTACATAATCCACATTATATTATTTTGAACAGGTATTCCCCTATTTTTATGGAAATATATAATTAAGAAAAACAATAAAATTGATTAATCTCTCTCTTCTTTGTCCATCCTTTTAAAAAATCTATGTTTTTGTAAAAGGAGTGTTTATATGGAGAAACAGACCCTTTGGAAAAAGTTCAAAAAAAGCTCTGTAAACCTCGGTAAATCCAGCGTATATGAAAGTATTATTTTATTCTACACAATGAAAAAGAAAGAATTACCTACTAAAGCGAAATTCATAATATTAGCCACTTTATCTTATTACGTATTAGCAATTGATTTCATTCCAGATATAGCTGCTATTATTGGGATCGGCTTATTAGATGATGTTTTAGCAATCGCTGTAGCGCATAAATATGTGATGCGCCATGCAGATGCTGAAATTCGAGAGAAGAGCAAAGTAAAGATGGAGTCATTATTTACTTCAGCACAAGCATAATTAAACTATCTAGTCATTTACCATGAGAGCATTGCAGAATAAATTCCTAAACAGTAAAAGAATTTCTCTTAGTCCTCAAACCGTAAACAAATAGGGTGTCAGCACTTATTCCTAAGTTCTGGCACCCTTTTATTTGTTCTTATTTCTATCTGTTATACAGTTGCATGTGTCCCCTTATACAAAACTGCTATTGCCGCGACTATAAGGATCACACCCATAAAAGCAGGTGCAGCATGACCAAGCGATACATAGATTTGCCCTCCAATAATAGGACCAATCATTCTTGCTAAAGCTTGAATAGATTGGCTTCCACCTTGAATCCTTCCTTGTTCACTAGAACTAACAGACTTTGAAAGCATCCCGTTGAATGAAGGTCCGAAAATTGAATCCCCAAAACCATACATCAGCATCCCAACGATAAGTAGTGGATAGAGTGAAAACAAAGCTGATGCCGCAATAGAACTGTATCCTATAATCTCCGAAACCATCCCAAGAATTGCTATTTGTTTATCACTAAGCTTGATCAAAAGCTTTGGCATGATAAAACTTTGTGAAACAATGTCTTGAAAGCCCAAAATTGAAAACATAAGTCCGATTAATGCAGGTTTCCAACTGAAAGTATCCATTGTAAATTGCGTGAAAATTGCTTGTAAAGATCCGTTAGGTATCCAAAGTAAAAACGCTGAGACAAGTAACCACTTTAAATTTTTCATGGAAAGTATGTTTGCTAGCTGTGCAAAAGGATTTAACCTTACAAAAGTAATCTCTTTCAACCTATTATTTTTTTCAAGGCTCTCAGGCATATATTTGATTCCATATACAACATTTATTAACGTTATGATTGCACCAAAATACATAGGTACAGTATCACCAAACTTGGCAAGTATCCCCCCAATGGTTGGGCCAATGATAGTTCCCGCACCTACAACTGCACTCACCCATCCAAAGTATTTCGTTCTCTGCTCTTTTGGAATAATGTCTGCAAAATATGCGAAGATAGTACTTATGCTCCCGCCTGTTATTCCTTCTATTATGCGTCCAGCAAATAGTACCCATAAAGCTCCTCCTATACCAAAAACTAAGTACCCAATTGCAGAACCAAATAAGCATATTAAAAGTAATGGACGACGCCCATATTTATCGCTTAAAGCTCCGAGTACTGGGGCAGCTAAAAACACGCAAGCCGCATATACGGAAGTTAGTAGTGTAACAACTAATGTTTGTTCTTCTGGATTACTTATATATGGCTGTACTAAGAATGGAACTACAGGCATGATGATACTGAAACCTATACCACAAAGAAATACAGAAATAAGTCCGAATAGTAAAGCATGTTTATCTATGTTTTTTTCAGTTTCCCTTTCATTTTGTGATCTAAATATAGACATTTAACTTCTCTCCTTAAAACATTTTTGTTGCTGCGTCAACAAAATGATAACCCCGTTTTGTTGATTAGTCAACAAAAATAACATAATAAAAAAGCAGCCTATTCTCATTAGAGTAAGGCTGCCTTTTCATTATTAAAATGTATTACGATTTAATATGTATACCTTGTTTCTTTATTTCTGCATCCAAATGTCTACTATACTTTTCCACAAAGCTAATTATACTGTTGAATTCTTCTTCAGTTACTTGCTCAAATACAGCTTTATCCCGCTCTTGAAACTCTTTATGCAAATTTTCATGGATTTTATAAATTTCTTTCCCTTGTTCGGTAAGCCTAAAATAAATTTCTTTCTTATTTTCTGACTTTTGGTAGCTTTCAACAAGGCCTTTTTGTATGAGCTTCTTAGTCATTCTACTTATAGCACCGCGAGTCACATAAAAAGCCTCTGCGAGTTGTGTCACGTTAGAATCTGCATTGTTTTCAATATATTCAATGCAGTGGACTTCAGAAGACTTAAAACCTTTAAGACCTTCTTCCATCTTATCTTTATTAAGCCAAACCAGCTTATTATATAATTCCCTGAAACCGTTCATGACCTGTTCTTCTTTATTCATGACCTGCCCTCCTCACCGCTCATTAGCATATTAAAACTATTATATTAAATTTCTGCTTATGTTTCGACAATATTGAAATAATTATTGTAACATTCAAGATATGTGTAAAAATTGGCGCTTAAATAAAACAATTCATTAAACAGCAAATTTATTGCTACTTACAGTAAACGGTAGACAAAAAGTAAGAGCTAAGATCATTTCTCTTAGCTCTTCTTTTATAAAACTATTTCACTTCATTAGCGACAAAAAAGTGCTCACATACACTTGATATGCGCTGTAAGTCCACGTTCCCACCGGATATAACAGCTACTACTTTTTTCCCTTTTATATAACTATCAACTTTTCCTGCAAGAAGTGCAGCAGTTGCTAATGCACCTGCACCTTCTACAACAGCTTTCCCACGTTGTAATAAATCTTTCATCGCTACTTCCAGTTCTTTTTCTGATACAGTTACAATATCATCTACTAATTCTTTTACAATTTCAAATGTTAATTCCCCTGGTATTTTAACTGCGCAACCATCTGCAATAGTAGGTGCCTCATAATGTTTTACGATTGCTCCTTTATCGTAAGATGCCTTCATTCCATGAACATTATCTGCTTGGACACCAATTATATTAATCGATGGATTAAAAGATTTTAATGCTACAGAAATACCAGAAATAATTCCGCCTCCACCTATTGGTACAATAACAGTATCTACATCCCACATATCATCAAGAATATCTAATCCAATTGTACCTTGACCAGCCATTACCTCTACATCATCATATGGATGTAAGTATGTCTCACCTGTTTCCCTTATAATTTCTTCACATTTTGCCTTTGCATCATCAAAGGTTTCACCATGTAAAATCACTTCAGATCCATATCCTCTAGTTGCTTCAACTTTCGCCTGCGGTGCAGAAATTGGCATAACAATTTTACTCTTAATACCGAGTAAATGAGCAGATAATGCAACTCCTTGTGCATGATTACCTGCTGAACATGCAATTACACCTTTTTCTTTTTCTTGATCCGTGAGCCGCGACATTTTATTAAATGCGCCACGAAATTTAAAAGAACCCGTTAATTGCATATTTTCTAATTTCAAATGAATTTCTCCGCCCGTTTTACTAGTCAAGTAAAAAGATTTTACTAATGGCGTTTTACGAGCATTTCTATCTAGAATCTTGTGAGCTTTTTTAATATCGTCTATATGTAATGGTAGTTTTCTAGTTATCATACTTACACCTCTTCCAATGTTCTATTCCTAAGTTTTCGTAAGTCGTAGCTCCTTTATACGAAAAGAAAAAGTCTTTATATATGTACCCCACTCTGAAATAAACACATTTGCAAACAATTTAACATCCTCTTCATATCACGTTCTTTATAATGATTCAGGCATGCAATTTGGATCCAGTTATTCTTTTGTAAATACGCTGATTCATAATGGACAATATATCCTTGTAAAGCTAACGCATCACCTACCGTTTTAGAAGACTGACCTTCGCTTAATTGAATTGTAAATATAATTTTCGCGGCATGTTCTTTAGGTGAAACAAGCTTTAACCCCATATCAGTAATAACTTCTTCAATATACTCGTATGTCTCTTTAATTTTTACAAATACCTTTTCATCTTCAAATCTCTTCAACGCTTCTTGCAATGCATAAATTAAATTCCATGATTGTGAGTATGGAATGCTTTCATTTTCTTCATACATACCAATGTCCATATAGGCCGGCACAGCCTCGTTTATTTTTACAATGTGGTTATGAAAAACGAAAGAAATTCCTGTATATGATTTAATCGCTTTACCGCTAACACCACTTGCAAAATACACATCCTTTAAGTCTAATGGTATTGCTCCAATTGAGCTTATGCAATCTACACATAGTTTTATTTGATTCTCGTTACAAAGAGTGTTTAGCTCGTTTAAATCGTTTAACATTCCAGTAGATGTTTCATGATGAACAAACCAAAGCCATTCATAATTTCCAGTTGTCATGATTTCTTCTAATTCGGTATAAATAAATGGATCTCCCATTTCCTTTTTATAAGTATCAAAATGTAACTGTGCTCGTTTTGCATGTCCAACTAATCTATTACCAAATTCCCCATTTGTTAATACTAGTCCTTTCCCTTTTAAAGAACGTAACTGTAAAGCGATCGCATCATTTGCTAACGTCCCTGTTCCTAACATAAGCTGTACATGTTTTGCTTTTGTCATGTAAAGTAACCGTTTTTTCACATTGTCCATCATCACTTGAAATGACTTAGAGCGATGCGAAATAGGCCGCGTAGAAAATGCCTTTCGAACGTTCTCTTCAATATCTACTGGACCAGGTAAAAACGTATATTCTTTCGTCATAATCCCCCCAACGCTCGATTCTTCAAACATAGCAGGGGTAACATACATTGGCTGGAAGGCCGCTTCTTCTGTACCAACTAACGTATGGAAAACTTTGAATCCCATTTGCTCATATAAAGCTAGTTCACGTGTTGTTGCAGAAATGAGTGCTAATTCATATCCATTTAGAAGCAAATAACGATGTAGAAAACGGATTAATCCTAACAACGCTCTTCCATTCCTATATTCACGTTCTACTGAAAGTAAACGAATTTCATACACTTTTTCTCCATGCTCTTGCAAATAAACATCTAAATTTGAAATTTTATAATCTAACGAGAATGGTCGTTTTCCCCGCACCGCGACCATACCTACTAATCTATCCTCATCTAAACAAATTAAATATGTATTTTCTTCATGAAACCGATCTATACGAAACCGGTCTTTCGTTTCTTCATGTTGCGGAATCTCTTCTACAAAAGTTTTATAATTTAATTTATGTATACTTTCAAATTCCCAATCTTGATCAGCAACTTTATAAATTAACCCCATGCCTTATCTCCTTTATCTATTTAATAAAAAATGATAAGTGGAGATTATCCCCACTTATTAAACATTTATTTTATTCTCGATTTACATATAGAATAAGTACAATAATCATTCCACTTAAAATAGTCGTAACAACAGAATAAGAATAAAGAATCATACAAATTGGTAAACAAGCAATCGTAATTAGTCCTGGCTTCGTAAATCCTTTGAATATTAAATAAAATACAATAAAAATGCCTATGAGGGTAAGCGCTATCAAATAATCAAATGCAATTAATCCTCCAATAAATGTTGAAATACCTTTACCGCCCTTACCTTTAAATAAAACTGGGTAAATATGTCCAATAATAACGGCCAATAATGTTAACATTACGAATGTAGGGTCTTCAAACAGATATTTTGCAACAGTAGCAACGATTGCCCCTTTAATCGCATCCCCAAAAAATGTAGCGATGAAATACCCTTTTCCATATACGCGCCCCATATTTCTTGCGCCAGGATTTCCGCTTCCTTCATCCCTAATATCAACGTTATGTCTCAATTTTGTTACTATATAAGCGGTCAATATGTTTCCAATTAAATAAGAAGCCACCAAATATAAAAACTGCATACTATTAATCATGTAATCATTCACTTTCTAAATAGGAATACATATACAATATTCAATTACTACGTATATTGTACGTTTTTAACATACATCCCTTTATACATTTTAACATCATATTTTTACAAATCATACAAAAATTCTCATGCGCTATTTTTAAAAATATATATCCCTCATTAAATAATATGTTCCTTTCACTGCCATTTCTGCTTGTGATACGAATGTAATTTCTTTCATACTTTCTTCACAGCATTTCTTAAATACAGCAAATATTTCAGGAACTAAACGCAATATACTGCCACTTACTGCAATTGGAGTTGAGCGCTTAAATTGCATCTTGTTATAAACATCTACCGTAATTCTTGCTAATTCCTTTCCAGCTTGCATCATAATTTCATGCGCATCATCATTGCCATCTCTCGCTTCCTGAATAACTAATGGGGCGATTGCTGCAATTTTATCTTTAGAAGAAGTATATATTAAGCTTTTTATATGAGACGGTGTCAAAAGTTGAAACTGCCTTTGAATATTCAAACTCAATGGACAAAGACTGATTCCTTGATCGAACTGAATTGCCATTTTCTTTAAAGCTTGTAATGCAATCCAATATCCGCTCCCCTCATCTCCTAAAATATGTCCCCATCCACCGCTATACTGATATACTTCTCCTTTTTTTCCTATACAAATTGCACCTGTACCACCTATAGTTAATATTCCATCCTTACCTTTTAAAGCAGCTGCATGTGCGATCATTGCATCATTAAAAATTTCAATTTTTGTTCCGTATTTCTTTTTTAAACGTAATGTTAATTCATTTGTATTCGCTCCGCTTATACCAGCTAATCCTAAACAAACACAAATACAATGCCCATTTATTAAACTCTTCTGGCATTGATTAATTGCTTCCATAATATGCACAAGAGCTTCTTCAAAATCTATTAATATGTTTCCAAAACCACTGGTAGCTCTTACAAGTTCATTTCCGTCTTTATCAAATGCAATTGCCTCGGTCTTCGTTCCCCCGCCATCTACTCCAATCATATACTTCATATGTTCGCCTCATTTTCATCTGCGTATGGAGGGAATGTTATATTCCCTAAAATTATGGAATTCTTAGCACCTGTTGCGCTCGGCACATTACTCGGATTACGATGATACGTTTCGTTTGCTAAAATAGCAAATGCAATTGCTTCTTTCGCTGCTGAAGAATGACCAATATCTTCTTGTATACATATGCTACATTTCTCTTCTCTTAATCCATTCCGTAACATTTCAACAAGTGTATTATTATAACTTCCACCACCACCTAAAATCACCTCATCAATTTCATAATACGGCAAAATAAACGCCTTATAATGATGAACAATTGAACATGCTGTAAACATCGTGACAGTTGCCAATATATTTTCTTTACTATGCTTTTTAAATCGATTCAATAATTCAGTCACAAACGCTTCTCCAAACTGTTCTCTACCTGTTGATTTTGGTGGTTTCATGTTCAAAAATGGATGGTTCATACAGTATGTTAAAATTTCATCTACAACTACCCCCTGCTTTGCAATCCAACCATTTTGATCATATGGTACATGAAATAATCTTTGACATACTTCATCGGTTACCATGTTGCCTGGTCCAGTATCAAAAGCAATAACACTCTCTTTACTTCGTTTACTTGGAACCACTGTAACATTACCAATCCCACCAATATTTTGTAGTAGTCTATTTTTAGTTTGATGCCGATATAAAATAATCTCTGAATATGGTACAAGTGGTGCACCTTGTCCCCCTGCCGCCATGTCCATCGTTCGGAAATTCGAGATAACCGTCGTGTTCGTTTCATATGCTATTACTGCTGGTTCCCCAATTTGCAATGTTGAAGAAATAATATTCCCTTCTTGCTTTGGCTGATGATAAATCGTTTGTCCGTGAGAGCCTATTAAATCTAATTGTCTCAAAGGAAAATTGGCCTCTTTACAAACTTCCTTTACAGCATTGGCGAAGCATAAACCAAGTTTAAAATTTAAACTACATATAAGTTGGACATTCGAAGTTTCAATTGATAACGCTTGTTGGATCTCATTTTTCATATCATTACAAAATGGAACAGTAGTAAAATGGATGAGTTGGATTTTAGAATCTACACCACTTCCTTCTATATGAACGAGCGCTACATCTATTCCATCTAATGAAGTACCAGACATTACCCCTGTAATATACATAACGTGCATGACCTCCTATTTACTAAAAAACAATCATGTAAGTAACGAACGTACAACAAATCGAAAACAATATAAATCTAAAAAACAACTGAGCTTTTGATGCAAACGATCCATCAATGAAAGAAACAACTACCGTAAGCAAAACGCTTGCCGCAATACTTGTAACAAGCCAGATACTATGCATTTGTGATAGATTTAGCATGCCTAATAAAGGGACAAAAAGTAAATTTGCACAAATCACTCCAAATAATAATAAAAATACGCCTTTATAACTAAATTTTATATTCATTCTATTTCCCCCTTTCTAGTTTTAATGTGAAAGAAGTGATAGACAAAAAGTCTATCACTCAAAATAACAGCGTGCAGATTAAGGATTAACAGATTCCCCGTCACCATTTTTTTCAATTTCAAGCATATTTTTGTCGTACATTTTAAAGAATGGTAAATAAATAAGGAACGATATTGCTATATTTATAAAAACTAATACAATCGCACGCCAATCTCCACCTGTTGCTAAATATGCACCAATTGGAGCAGGTAGTGTCCATGGCGGCATAATATGCGTTGGTGTTACAAATCCCATCGCAGTTGCTGAATATGCAACAGTTGCTGTTACCAGTGGTGTAATGATAAATGGGATAATTAAAATTGGATTTAGTACAATCGGTAATCCGAATATGACTGGTTCATTGATATTAAAAATACCTGGAACAATACAAGTTCTTGATAATGCTTTCGAATATTTCGATCGACCAAATATAATCATAGCTAATACAAGCCCTAACGTCGCACCAGAACCGCCAATCCATATAAACCATTGATATAACGGCTCTGGTGAAATAAATGGCAACTGATCTGCTCCACTAGCAACTGCTTCACCATTTTTCCCTAGGTATACTTCCCATAATGGCCTAGCAACAGTTCCAACAACCGACACACCATGGATTCCGAATGACCAAAAAAACGTAATTAAAAACACTGGAATCATTACACCGAAGTAACTATCCCCAGCTTTTACTAATGGTGCTGCTAATTTATCAACAACATGGTGTAAATCAATGCTAAAAACGACAGTTACTAGACTCATTATAATAATAACGAATGCTGCAGGTATAAGTGCTTCAAATGAACGCGATACAGATGGCGGTACTTGTTCTGGCATTTTAATCATTACATTTTTCTTCTTACAAAATCTTAAAATCTCTACGGATAAAATAGAAACAATCATCGTCACAAATAATCCATGACCTCCGAGATTTGTCATCGGAAGCATGAATCCTTTTTTATCAATTAACTCAGGCGTTAATGTTAAAAGTAGTGAACATACTGCGAGCTGTGCTCCTGATAAAGCATCTAATTTATAACTTTTCGCTAAATTATATCCTATTCCAAATGCGATATATAAAGACATAATAAACATGGTTAAACGATATGGTATCAATATACTTGTTTGATTCTTTAATGCCCAAACTGATATGAAACTATCTTTCGGCAGTGGTGGAAATGCTACTATTAAAAAGAAGCTTCCTACTATAATAAATGGTAACGCCGAAATAACTCCATCACGGATTGCTTGTAAATGTCTCTGCTCAGAAAGCCTTGCCATCGGTCCAGATAAGTTTTTATCAAGAAACGTGACAAACTTATTCATAACGTTTCCCCCTAACTTATTAATTCATTTACAGTTTTTAATAAAGTCGGGCCACCAAGCGGTGTGTATGCTTGCGGCGGTATGATGCCACACGGAATAGATTCCTCCTCTGCAAATTTTTTTACAGAGTCAAATCGGTGTCTTATTTGAGGTGCCACCATTACGACATCCCAGCCATTCTTTACTTCTTCCTCTACCTCATTCGTTCCAATTGCATGCACTTCCATGTTCACACCATTTTTCTCCGCTTCTTTTTTTAAAGCGTTTACAACAATTGCACTGGACATTCCTCCAGAACAGACGAACAAAACTTTCATTTATTAATCCTCCTATACTTATAATTTATTACCCTTCAAATGAAAGGAAGTTTCACTTTACTAACAAGCATATGAAGTAGTAAATGAATTTAGTTATAATGAAAGTAAATTTCATTAAAAATATTTTTCCTATTAAATTAATGTTTCAATATGCAATTTTCTCTATTGCAAAGTCAACCTCGCCTCATATATTATTTTAAATAATCATATGATAGGGAGGCGTATAAATGATCGTTAAACGTTTATTAATGATATGTTGTATCGTCATCTTGTTCATCCCTTTCTCTTTCATTCCCCCTCACTTTACTTATGCTGAAGTAAATACTACGTACAAAAAACATGAATTACGTGCTGTATGGATTGCATCTGTTCTGAATATTGATTGGCCCTCAAAAACTGGCTTACCCATTGAAAAACAGAAACAAGAATTTATAAGATTATTAGACAATGTAAAAAGCACTGGTATGAATGCAGTTGTTGTACAAATTAAACCAACCGCTGATGCTTTCTATCCTTCAAATTACGGTCCTTGGTCTGAATACATTACAGGAACACAAGGAAAAGATCCTGGTTATGACCCGCTCGCATTTATGATTGAAGAAACTCATAAAAGAAATATAGAATTCCACGCTTGGATTAACCCATACCGAATAACGATGAATCACACCGATATAAATCGATTATCAAATAATCACCCTGCAAGGCAACATCCCGATTGGGTTGTCACTTATGGCGGAAAGTTATATTACAATCCCGGTATTCCGGAAGTGAAAAAATTTATAACAGAAGGCGCTTTAGAAATCGTACAAAATTACGATATTGATGCGCTGCATATGGATGATTATTTTTACCCATATAAAGTAGCCGGTGAAGAATTTCCAGATCAGAAAACATACGAAACATATAATAATGGTAGATTTACAAATATAGAAGATTGGCGACGTAATAATGTAAATGAACTTGTAAAAGATTTAAATACTGCTATAAAACAAGAAAAATCATATGTAAAGTTTGGCATTAGTCCGTTCGGCGTATGGCGAAATATAGCTGACGATCCCACTGGCTCTAACACAACCGCAGGCCAAAGAAACTATGATGACCTTTATGCTGACACACGTGAGTGGATACAAAAAGGATATATTGACTACATTACACCGCAAATATATTGGAATATAGGTTTCACCCCAGCTGCATATGACATATTAGTAGATTGGTGGGTTAAAGAAACAAATAACAAACCGCTTCACCTATACATCGGTCAAGCGGCCTATAAAATTAATAATAACTCCGTCCCTGCTTGGTCTGATCCAGAAGAATATCCAAAACAAATTGCATTAAACCGGCTATATCCTGATATAAAAGGTAGTATGCATTTTAGCTTAAAAGATATTAATAACAATCCACTCGGAGTTAAAGATAGACTTTCAAAAAACATATATAAACATCCTGCATTAATCCCGCCTATGCCTTGGCTTGATCATGATCCACCAAAACAACCGACTTTAAAAGGCGCCATTCCAAGAGATGAAGGTATTGCAATCGGTATCATTGACAATAGAGATAATGATTCTGCTTATTACGCTATTTACCGCGTGAATGGGAAAAATGAAGTGGATATACAAAACCCAAAAAATTTACTTACTACTGTAAGAAAAACAAAACTTGGAGAAATTTATGTAGATAAAACCGCTATTTCTGGAGAAACGTATACGTATGTCGTAACTGCAGTTGATCGATTGCATAATGAAAGTGTGGCTTCTAGTCATACTACCGTTAGAGCAAAATAAAATCTCATAAAAAAAGCGCCTTAAAGCTGTGATACTTAGCTTTTAAGGCGCTTTTTGTTATTTATTCTTAAACTTCTCAGTCGCTGCCCTCATCTTCACATTTAAATCGTGATCAATCGAGTCGCGAATATCTCGCTCTACTACTTCCATTTCTTTTTTGAAATTTTCCAAGTAGATCTTCAGTTCTTCTTCCTTCTCTGGTCTTTGTGAAGGTGGTAATTGTACTACCAACGATAACATGGCCGTTAAATCTTTCATTAAGAATGTTTCAAGTTTATGTTGTTGTTCAAACATGCGTTGCTCTTGATAGTACGGAAGTGCATTTAATACCGAAATTGTAATATCATCAACCGTTCTTTGTAATGAAGGATTTATTGAGCGTTTATACGCTTGAATTGTATTTAATGCGTCTGGATAACGGTCATAAAAATACAATTTGTAAAATGATAAGTCTGTCGGTTTTACAGTTTGCTGCGTTTCTTGTCTTAAGAAATCTTTCACTTTCATCGCAGCCACATCAATATCTTCATTCGTAAGCTTTTTCGTAGTTTTTGCCATTACATGCACTTTTTTCTGCTTTTCTTTCGGTAACATCGAGAAGACTTGCTCTCTCGTCCGTTGACCTGATGCACAAAATAGAGTATTTAATGTATTTTGTTCTTTCTTTCCTTCGGTGCGAATCCAGCGATAAAACAGTGGATGTTGTGTAAATTCTTGTAGAAACGGTATTGATTTGTTTGATATCTTATCTAAAGAATCTTGCGCTCTTTTATATGGCTTCGTCCATGAAAAATACAGTTTCCGCCCGAAGTATACGACTAAAACAACGACAGTAAATGCTATTAAAAGCAATGTACCGAGTAGTAATAGTACTGTTTGAATGAAACTCATTTGTTCACCTCCTCTAATAATCCGTTATTTCCTTGGACGCTGAATGAGTTTCTGCTTCATCTCATCATTAAATGTGTCTAGTTCAATAACGAACTTCTTGCTTGACTCAATAATACGTTCTGACGATTTTTCAGATGCTTCAATTGCAGCGAACACATTTTGGAATGATTCACGTAATTTATCCATGCTAATAGCAGGGTTTTCAAGCAATTTCGTCGTTTCTTCTGTATTTTGTTTTAACGCTTGAGAATTACTTAATACCATCGATTCAATTGCTTCATTCGTCGCATTTACGGCATCAATTGTTTTCCGTTGATTCGTTAATGCAAGCTGAATAGCAGCTGAAACTGTTACAACGTTTTGTGTCATCGTAATCGCATTACGTATCGCCTCTGTTAATTTTTCATTATTTTTCTTAATGATGTCTACAGAAGCTATAGATTGTAATAATACACTTTTCGCTTGCTGCATATTACGTGTACGTACAAGTATCTTTTCTAATGCATCGTTAATTAATGGAATATCCCTTTGACGCTCTGGGTTTTGTTTCTCAGCTTCAAGCATGCCAGCAAGCTTTTTCCCTAAGTATACTTGTTTATCAAGAGCATGAATTTTATCGTGCGATTGTTCTTTTAACATTTCAAGACCAACTGTATCCTCTTGTAAGTTATCACGACCAATTAGAAGGGATCTAATAATTTCCTCAATTTGCTTATCTATAGATTGATATTTATGCACGTATGTTTCAAGTGGATTTTTCTTAAATACTTTAAACATAATTTTCTTCATACCACTTGCTTTTAATGAATTCGGATCAAGCTCTGATACTACTTTGCGTAATTCTAACAATGTATTTGGAATTTCTTCATTCTTTCCATTCATCATCGCTGTGACAGGACGTTTTAAAGCTGATAACGTTTGTCCTGCTGCTTGTTGCTCTTTATCCCCTAAATCTCCTAGCTGAGACAATACTTTTGATAAATCTGTATTTTGCTCGCTATTTAACTTTTGTACATAAAGATCAGCTTCTTTATTTAGTTCCTCTAATTCTGCATCTTTTATAACTGTATCAACTACTACTTCTACATTATTATCTTTCACAATGGATACAGGTTCTTTTTTCTCGAGTTCAGTCAACAAAATCGCTCCTTTATATATATGTGCGAATTTATATGCACTATATTTCATCTAATATATTGTATTTCATTTGCAAACAGCCTATATGAAATCAATTTTCAAGAAATACCTGCTTATGCAGTCATTCCCTGTTTCTTACTATAAGTATACCTGTAAACAACATAATTTTCCTCAGACTTAAGACCTAGAGGCCGACATGCTGAAGGCGGATTCTTCGTATGTTACGTATATAAATTACGTCCTTCCCATACTACTGCACGCAACCTTTTGACATACACCCTTTTTCAATGTGATAATTATATTACACTCAATCCTATTTCTTCTTACGCGCTACAAATGCACCCTTTTGAAATGCCAATAATACTGTTTCAAACATTTCATCTTCTTCAATCATTTTTATAAACTCAACTAATTCACTCGCATGAGAAGTAGCATTATCGACAACAAGAAGACCTTGTGGTTGTAAAATGCGTTTTATATGTTCAAGCCACCACATGTATTGCGTACGCTCTGAATCTAGGAAAATAAAATCAAATGAATCATCTAGTTGTGAATCTAAAAATGCCCCTGCTTCTTGATTGTGAACATCAATCCTTTGTAAAAGGTTTGCCTTTTCAAAATTGACAAGTGCCTCTCCAACTCGTTCTGAAGAAAGCTCTACAGTTGTTACATTTCCATTTGTTTCTTCTACCGCATTAGCCAACCACAATGTAGAATAACCATTAGAAGTTCCAATTTCTAAGATATTTTTTGCATTACACCCTTTTACTAAAATTGATAAAAATTGCCCCATCTCACGAGAAACATTCCGTAATTTTTCTTCCCGTATTTTTTTATTCCGATCATGCTCTTCTCCATATTGTTCAAGTTGAAGTAATAATGAATCTAACGTATCCATTCTTTTCATCGCCTTTCCAAGCAATATGATGAAAAAGCTCTTGCTGCCCGTCTACTTTTATTATATGCGAAACGAAATCCTTTTTCCCGTTATATGACAAAGATTTATAATTTTTTATAGCATATTGTTTCGTTTTTTGGTAAAGTTAATTTCTACGTGCAATTATTCCATTCATATTATTTCATATTAAAATTGCAGTTATTAAATTATATAAACCCCATTTAAATGAATCGGTATTTCAAATTCAATTAAGCGCCCTTTTCGGACGCATTTTCTTTGTTTATATATTTCCAGAAGAAAGGATGCTTACAAATGAACGTGATTAGCTTAGATGCTGCTCGAAAACGAAAGCAGCATAAAAAATTAATGATTACTATACCGATTATTACACGTATTTATGAAGAAGACGGGGAAATTAAATTTGAGGTAGCTGGCGAAAAAGATGTACCTCTTGAAATGTTAGAAAAATAATAAAAAAACGCATTTCTAAAGAAATGCGCTTTTTTATATTTTTACATTTAAATGCATAAGTTTTTCAGGATTAACCATCATATAAATATTTGAAATCTTCTCATCCTCAAATGCAAACGAAAGAACATACGTTACTTTATTATTTATTGTAACTATAACTCCTGGTATACCATTTACCATTTTAAAATCAACAGTGTACTCTTCTGTCAATCGTTGTGCAATCCCAAAGAACAAGCGAATAATTCGATCTGCAGAATAAATCGGATTGATCGCAGTTGTAACTTTACCGCCACCATCAGCTTTGAATATAGCATCTGTTTTTAATACTTCCAACATACCTTCCGTATCCCCACACTGTAATGATGCTACAAACTTTTCAACATAAGAAGCCATTTTCTCCGTGCTTAATTTTGATTGCTTCGGTTTCTCCAACATGCTTTTTCGTGCACGTTGAAAGATTTTTCTACAGTTCACACTACTCTTATCAACAATTGAAGCTATTTCTTCGTATTCATAACTGAAAACCTCTCTTAATATGAAAACAATCCTTTCTACCTCAGATAGTTGTTGTAAAAGTAATAAATATGCGGTGGAAAGGGATTCTTTCATTATAAATGACTTTGATGGCTCATCACTCTCGTCTACAAGTGGCTCTGGTAACCACATCCCTACATACACGTTACGTTTATGCGCTGCCGATCGTAATTTATCAATTGAACGATTTGTCGCCATCTTACATAAATATGCTTTCATATTTTCTATAGATTGAGGATCTTCTATATTATTTAGCGAGATAAATACATCCTGAACGATATCCTCAGCATCCATAACACTCCCAAGGATTCTGTATGCTAACGAAAATAATAATGGTTGATACGCTTCATATAACTGCTCCGTTTCCATGATGAACTGCCTCACTTTCATATTGCTTTAAAATGTGTAACGCTGCTCGTTTCCCACTTGCTACCGCAGCATCAGCTAATATTTCATCATGCCCTGCCCAATCTCCTGCAACATAAACACCTGGCATTTCAGGTATATTAGGACCCGGATTTTCAACACGGTCAATATGAGGAAAATCATGTACTACTGTTATTTTCGGTAAATATTGCTGTGCAACAACTTCTCTTTTCCAATTTGGATGTAACAACTCCATCGTACTTTCCAACTGTTCTTTATCTTCATGAATGTGATTCATCTCTAGCACAGGATTATGGTACTTAATTAGACTCACTGCAATTGATCCATCTTCACTTAATTTAGCTGCTCTCGATTGATTTGTGAAAAATATAGGTCGATCTAATCCTAATACAAATTGATGTGTAGGATTGGGTAATTGTCTCAAGCCAATATCTAATGCAGCAACAGTAACCGGTACCGATTGTTCATTCCATCTATGCAAACTTGTTCCTTCTGCACCTTTTATTATTTTACAAGCCTCTTTTGGCGGAGTCGTCACGATGACTGTACCTACTTCAAAAAACTCATCATCAACACAATGTATTCTTTGTTTATCTTCGTAATGCTCTATTTCCAAAACATGCTTTTTAGCCAAAAATTTCACTCCGACATCATTCGCTAAATCTCTTAATTTTGTTATTATCGTCTCCCAACCACCATCTACATAAAGCACTCCTTCTTTTATAGAAAGCTGTATTTGCTTTAGTACAGATGATGCTAATTGTATTGTAGGAGCAAACGTATATGTTGTTGTCCGACATAACGCATAAAATATATTGCGAACCATTGGATCTTTTATTTCATTTTCTGCCCATGTAGTTAGACTCATTTTCGGAACTTCTCCTATATCTAAATTTCCTAAACGAATCATAAGACGTGAGAATTGTACTTTTGCAGACCACGAAAGTAGTGGTGTTGATAAAATTGAGCGAAAATCTGTTGGGATGGTGAATATATCCCCTTTCCATATTCCATGTGCTTTTGTAGATGGTATTCCACCTGGAAGATTCAAACCGAGCTCATTAAAAGTTATAAACGCTGCCCCGCCTCTATATAAAGCATGTGCACCAAGATTCATGCAGATTCCATTTTTATTTATAGTCATCCCTCGGCCACCGAGTTGACTGGATTTTTCTAATACAATCACTTTCTTTCCAGCTTTCGCTAAATATATAGATGCTGTTAATCCAGCAAGCCCACCGCCAACAATTGCTACATCAAATGTATTCATAATAAAATCCCTCCTTATCGTTCTACATACAAGACGAACGATTAAGGAGGGATGTGACATGAAAATAAATTTTTATTACCCTACTTTATTTCATTACTTTTTAATTCGGTCATATTGCATACGAAATAACTCAATTGCAAATGGAATATCCTCTTCACTCTTTATATAATAACTGATCCATCCTGATTCAGGTAATACGTGATGTGGTTTTACCAATCCTTGCTTCACTAATTCATCTCGCTTTAACTTCGGAAATGGTAAATCAGCTAATTTATCACCATGAAGATGGCCAAGTTCTTTCTTATCATAATTTATTTCAATACCACCAAATCGATGCGGTTTTTCAGAAACACCCGCCCAGCTGAGTACTTCATTTCTAATCATTTCACTAAATGACATGAACATTCACTCCTTATAAATGATTGATGTACTTTTAAATTAACATTTTCATTACTTTTTTCCATCAATCCAAAGTATGAATGGGAATACGAATATAGTTTAATCTTTATACTTTATTCTTTATGGAATAAGTGAATTTATTAAGCTACCGACAACAGCACAAAACAAAGACTAGACACATATCCTAATTTTGTAACCTAACTTACCTATAGAAAGGCGGGTAATACAATTGACTGCCAACATCGACTATACCTCCCCCTCAACCAATTTTACTTATGATGTAAATAAAAGTAATTTTTTTCGGAAAGATGCCCAAAATTATATAAATGTACTTGGTATTAAACAATTAAACACTTTAGAAAATACTTCTTTATTAGATATTTATTTAAGTACAGGAAATGTTGTAGAACCACATATTCATCAAAATGCAGCTGAACTTGTTTATTGTATTTCAGGGTCTGCTGTTGTTTCTTTACTTAATCCATTTACGAATCAAATATTAAACTTACCGATAAAACCGGGGCAAGTTGCCAACATTCCACAAGCGTGGTGGCATTATGAAATTGCTACAGCTGATAATACTCATTTATTAGCTATTTTCAATGCCCCAGCGCCAGAAGTTATTTTCGGTTCTGATATTTTAAGATTAACTCCGGCTCATATGATGGCCCATACTTACTGCCTCAATGAACAACAATGGAAACAAGCGGTTTCTCCTATTCAATCAACTACTGTTATTGGCCCTCCGGCAAACTGCAATCAAAACCGTGGAATGAAAAATTACCCAACCCAGCCCCTCCCTCAACAACATAATCCGTATCCCCAAGATTCTTATTACTTTCCTCTTTACTGGGGCTATTAATTTGTAAATTTTTAAAAGAATCATCATTTATCTCCTAGGAAAATACCGAGGAGATTTTTTTATTGTATATTCTCTTCCTATTAATAATAGTAACAATTGATAGTGTACATACATATAATATTTATATATTAAATTGGAGGTGATAGTACTATGAGTAATTATAACTATCGAAAAAACTACTCTTATAATAAAAATAGTAGCTCTTCAGCATCCTCTCAATCTTCCAATTCTCAATCTTCCAATTCCCAATCGCAAAGAGACTTAGCCGAGCAAGGCTATGTAAAGAAAAAAGGATGTAACTGCAATAAAAATAAATAGTTTATTTTATGGATGAATTCTTTTTTTAAAGAATTCATCTTTTTTTCTGATCGAAAATTTTTAAAGTTACATAACTTATTCCTTAAATGAGAAAGGGTAAATTATACTTTTTTATACGAACTTAACAAAGAGTAATTGTTCAATTGATTTATTACTTATTTTCCAAAAAAATATAGTCCTTCCTAAATTTATTAGGAAGGACTATATACAAACCCCTGTTTAATTTCCTACTAAATATTGTAACAAATTAAACGATATTAATACCTGCACTTACAAATCCAGCAACTGCAGCTATTGGACTTGCTGCTGTTAATGAAACATACAGTAGTATTTTATCTCCAGCCGCTACTGGAATAGCTTCAGCAATGATTCCTGATGCTGTAGAACCAATCGCTATTGCGGCAAATGCTGGTGTTAATAAAAGAGGTGCGCCTTGTACTGTAAACGTATTACTTGCTGCAGGTGCAGTTAATATTTGTATTTGCACTTGAACAGGTGATAATGGAGCTAAAGCAGCTGTTGCACTAAAGAAACCAGCTAATGACGTAATAACCCCTGCGCGTGGTGCTACAAATGCATAATCACCTACACCTAATGCTAATGTGATACTAGTTCCACCTGTTAATGCTACACCAGGCTGACTAAATCCAAATCCAAGAAGAGTTCCTGTATTAGCTACTAACGCGTTAACTAACGCAGATGGTGTTGTACCTGAAGCAAATGGAATAATAGCTCCGCCACCAGTTGCACCTGTTGCTCCTGTTAAACCTGTTGCACCAGTTAAACCTGTTGCCCCCGTTGGACCTGTTGCTCCTGTTGGACCTGTTGGACCTGTTGCTCCTGTTGCTCCTGTTGCTCCTGTTAGGCCTGTTGCTCCTGTTACTCCTGATGGACCTGTTGCTCCTGTTGATCCTGTTGGGCCTGTTGCTCCCGTTGGACCTGTTAATCCTGTTGCTCCTGTTGCTCCTGTTACTCCTGCTCCTGTTGCTCCTGTTGCTCCCGTTGCTCCTGTTGCTCCTGTTGCTCCTGTTGCTCCTGTTGCTCCTGTTGCTCCTGTTGCTCCTGTTGCTCCGCCTCCTGGACCTGTTGGACCTGTTGGACCTGTTGGGCCGCCTCCTGGAGTAGCACCAATTAATTGAGTTAATAAGTTTAATAAAAGTTGTAAACTTGCAGGGTCAATAATTAAAGAGAAGAAGAATGGTGCAAGAGCACTGTAGAATTGTTGTAATAAAGAAAGTAATTGACTTAGATTTGGGTTAGGAGATTGTAGTAAATTAATAATACTTTGAATTAATTGTTTTAAGAAATTCCCTTCTGGAGAAGGTGCTAATTCATTTAGTAAGTTCAATAGTTGAGTAAACAAATTGAGTAAAGCTAATCTGTTTGCATCACTTGGATTTGCAAAAAACGCTGCAATAGCCGAAATTAAAGAGTTTAGTAAAGTAATTAATCTACCTAATTGCTCACTAGTAATCGGAACTGTTTGTGGATTGTTACAACACTCTGGAGTGAAAACAATCGGATTATTGCAGTGGTTATGACCGAAACAATTATTACTTGTCATTTATGTCCTCCTTACTTGTTTTATATTTGAGTTTTTCCTATTATAAAAATCATAAAGTTGTAAAAGAGTATGTGTTATATATTGACTTAAAATAGGAAACATGAAATATAATTAAACTTGCAAACGCTATTTAATTATGTTCATGACTCACATATTAATTATATGTTTTTAATAATTGACTGCTTAGATTAAATACCTAAACTTAAGAGTTTATTTTATTTTTCCACGTTTATCTCTTAGGTTCAAAGACACATTTTAATTTGAATACAAAAACCGAATTTACGATTTACATATATTCCGCAAGTAACAACATCATTTTTTCATATACATAAAGAACACTTCTTTACTAAAATTGGGCTCCCCTTTTAAAGGGGAAGCCGTTTCTATTATAAAAAACTCTCATACAATATAGTGGACAAGTTATTTTATACTTCGTTCTAATAAAATATTGTAAGGAGTGAAAATTAATTGCCTATCATTCAACCATTTATGGCATCTAGAAGATTTACATCTACACTAGGAGCCGGCACAGGTACAGGTGCGGCTTTTGCAATTGCTGCCACAGCTTGTTTAAACGATGCGGGTACTACTGCAACCGCTTTTCCGACTTTCACGTATTACAACTTATATGTGAACGGTATTCTTCAACCAAGCGTGAACTCCAGTGTTACTACTGGTCCTACTGGTGCTATTACAATTCCTGGTGGGGATGCATTAGACGGCGGAATTCCAATTACAATTGAATTTATCGTCACTTAATGTTACCGAATGTAATTCAGAACAAAAAAGACAGATTCCTTTTCACATTAAGAATCTGTCTTTTTTAATTAATAATAATAAATTGTAAAATAATTGAAGAACCTTGCGATGGTGGTTGGTTATCCAATAAAGTTAGTTTACCAGTACTAACTTCATAGAATGGTTGTGGTTGCAAAATTCCATTGATAAACAAATTTACATATGAAACCTCAGTAGGTGATAGTATATTCGTTGTACCATATTGAGCTATGCCATCTGCATCTGTATATATAAGTTTCTCTCCATCTGAAAAAGTGTAATATAGCAAATTAGTTGTTGTTATAGGGCCAATCCCCCCAGTAGGACCTGTTACTCCCGTTGCTCCTGTTACTCCCGTTGCTCCCGTTGCTCCTGTTGCTCCCGTTACTCCCGTTATTCCTGTTATTCCTGTTGCTCCCGTTACACCCGTTGCTCCTGTTACTCCCGTTGCTCCTGTTACTCCCGTTGCTCCTGTTGCTCCTGTTGTTCCTGTTGCTCCCGTTGTTCCTGTTGCTCCCGTTACTCCCGTTGTTCCTGTTACTCCCGTTGTTCCTGTTACTCCCGTTGCTCCCGTTACTCCCGTTATTCCTGTTATTCCTGTTGCTCCCGTTGCTCCTGTTATTCCTGTTGCCCCCGTTGCCCCCGTTGCTCCCGTTGCTCCTGTTGCTCCTGTTGCTCCTGTTGGAATATATATTGGTGGAAGAGCTGAAAATGTAGGTCCAATATTCTCAGGTTCTATCTTACCTTTATTTATTGATAATTTGTCATTCCGCTTCAATTTAATTCCTCATTCCACATATTTTTAATTAACTTACATAAGTATGAGTCTATTATTAAGAAATGCTTTCATAACTATTCTTTTTTCTTTCCAAATGATTCATACAGTTATTAAACATTTTACCGTTGCTATAACCCCTATTAATATAATAAAATGATAGTTCCATTCCAAAAACACGAAACTTATTGCATTCTAATTTAAAAATGAGGTAATTTATACTCAAGATAAAAATGAAAAAAGAATAGAAAAACTAGTATCAACGACTCTTGAAATTATTCTTCCATACAGACTTACTGAACCTACCAGAAATACTGGGTCAATAGTTACAACAAACTCTATGTTCGCTAATAATACATTAGGTGATCCCATCACTGTGATATTAGGCGGAACTAATATTCCTCTTTCTAATAACCAAAGCCTCGGTAATTTTACAGTTAACGCCTCAAACGATATATTTACAATTCCTGTAACCAGAAGATATCATTTAACCTATCAAGTTAATACGACAACTGCTCTACTCGCTGGAACAAAACTACTATTAAACGCTTCTACTCCACTTCCTGGTTCTATTTTTTCTCCCGCTATATCAACTTCAAATTATAACAATAATTTAATTGCCGATACTACAATTTCACTTCAATTATTCGGCGTATTATACATCGTTAATTTGGTTGGAGGCGGTTCAACAGGTGCCTCTCTAACAATTATACGAATCGATTTAAAAATGATTCATTCTTTTTCTAATAAACATTATTAAATACTAAGTCTGTCATGATAAGAACCTCCCAATTATTTCATAAAAGTGGTGGCGCATTAAAGAACAAATTGCACTATATTCATAGTAGAAACTATCTATACTAAATTTTCCGTATATATATTATCAATTTACACTGACTTCCACCGATGTTACATTAAATATGAAGACAGTTTCTTTTTTACGAACCATCTCAATACGTATTTGAGAAACGTACTCCAATCCTATACGCGAGAGCAATACTATGTTGACACTCAGATGAGTGTCTTTTTTTGTGAGTAATAAAAAATAAAAACCATCTCTTAAAGATGGTTTTATCTTTTGTTACTATAAATGTAAACTTATGCAGTTGGATAATAAATTGTCATGCTTAATCGAGTCAAAGATTCCCCTAAATTATAATAAGAGTGTGATCTATCGGCCTTAAAACGAATTGAATCTCCACTATTTAATGTATATTGACAGTTATTCACTTCTACTGTCAATTCACCTTCAAATACCGTAATAAATTCTTCTGCGCCTTCTTTATGCCCTTCTGAACTTAATTTCCCTTCTGTTTCTATTTCTACTGTATACATTTCAAAATGTCTATCATCTTGAAAAGGAAAAGAAGGATACACTTTATATTTTCCATTGTCTTCAGACAATGCTTGAATATCTTTTCTTAAGATCACTTTCGTATCAGGCTGAGGATTGTTGATTAAAGAGGTAAAAGAAACTTTCAAGCCATTTGCAATTTTCCATATTGTTGTTAGTGTCGGGCTTGATTCTCCTCTTTCAATTTGTCCAATCATCGTTTTACTCACACCTGTTAATTGGGAAACTTTTTCCAAACTTATTTTTTCTTTTTCTCTTATAGTTTTTAAATTTTTCGCTAGTATAAGTTGAATTTCTTCCATAAAAAACACTCCCACACTATATACAATATAACGACCGTTATGTATAATAAAAAGCACACGTTATATTGTTCTTTTCGGTCATTATAACATACAAAAATAATTAGGGGGGTTCAAATGCCTATATTTTCTTTTTTGTTATTTGTATTTATAAGTAGCTTCACACCTGGTCCTAACAATTTCTTAGCTATGACATACGCAAATCAACATGGATTAAAGAGAAGCATAAACTTTTGCTTCGGAGTAGCTTTTGGTTTTTTCATCCTCACTTCTTTATGTAGTTTCTTTAATGTTGTACTACTTAATATCTTACCCATAATCGAATTCCCTTTAAAAATTTTAGGTGTAGCGTATATGTTATATTTAGCTATTAAAATACTTACTAGTAAAAGCAGTACGAATCCCGTTGAAAAAGATAATAAAAACTTATTCACTGTGGGGATTTCTCTTCAATTCGTTAATCCTAAAGGGATATTATTCGGACTGACTGTAGTATCGACTTTCATACTCCCCTACTACAATTCATATTCAAGTTTTCTGCTTTTCTCATTATTTCTAGGTATAGTCGGTTTACTAAGTACATTTAGTTGGAGTTTATTTGGTTCAATATTCCAAAAAATATTAGTAAAACATAACCAATTATTCAACATCATTATGGCTGTTTTATTAGTTTTCAGTGCCGTTTCAATCGTTATACACTAATTCGATGCTCATTTTAGATTTTGTACTTTTTAATACCACTCTTTATCAATTAGACTACTTTATATACTAATCCATCCACATACCCTATGTGGTTTAAAACTTTTAAGAGGAAACCTTCTAACAATAGGTTTCCTTCCATATCATATTAAATAAGAAGCAGGTTAAATACGGAGGTGATTTTGATTAAGACTACTTTAATTTCTCATTTTTACAATGAAGAATATTTACTTCCATGGTGGTTAATGCACCATACAAAGCTATTTGATCATGGCATTCTTATTAATCGTGGATCCACTGATCGTTCAGTTGAAATCTGTAAAACATTCGCTCCTAATTGGGAAATACGAAACTCAAAATCACTCGAATTTGATGCTTATTTAGTTGATCAAGAAGTTATGGAAATTGAAAGAGAAATTACAGGATGGAAAATGGTATTGAATACGACAGAATTCCTGTGCTGTTATAATAAAGAACAATTTTTCAAATCACTTAGCACTATGGGTGGCAATATGTTTTCAATAAGAATGATTATGATGATTGACAAACCGACTCATGGCTACACTAACCCAAGATATAGCTCTCCGCTTGTTAAACAACGTTATCACGGCATAATAATTCAACCTAATCCAAACCAACTATATCTTAACGGTAGATTAATTCACAATAATTCGCACGGGAACTATAGAGTCGGGAGACATGGTTCGCATTATCCTTATAGCATTTACATGGAACCTGCTTTTATTTTTAAATTTTTTTATAGTCCATGGAACGATGCAATGAAAAAACGAAAATTACAAATTGGGCCGACTCTTTCTCAACATAGTGTACAGCGTGGACTAGGTTCTCATCACTTAACAACAATTGAAAAATTAGAAACAAAATACAAATTCTATGCAACTTTAACTACGGACCTCCGGTTATTCCCAGAATACCAAATTATATTTCCTGACCTTTATCCTTAATGTCATGAATATTTAGTTTCCACATCCATCCGTTTTTTATTAACATATCAACTCCAACTAAATATTTTTCTCTAGTAGAAATCTGAGCTAGGACTCTTGCTGCGCGCAGATTCCTCTTATTTAATGTCGTATCACCAGCCTATAATCTTTCATACCATTTCATTGAGTACCTGATGTTGGATTAGAAATAAAAAATGGCAATTCATTTGGAAAATTTTCAATTTCAGATTATATACCTTCTAAAACAAAGTATTCAAACAATAGAACCTAAACTAATGTCTTAAGTTATGGCTTTATTTTTTTCTTATTATTCACTTTAAAATCTTTTTATAATAATATTGAAAAATACAGTATAATATAAATTACTGTTCTTTGGGAGGGTTATAATGTCTGATAAGTATAAAATTTTCATTCTTATTGTTACCGCATCTTTTTCTTTCTTTTCCTTAATAAAAGATTTCCGCAACACTTCAAAAAGTTTCTTTTGGGGTAGTTTTGTAATTCTTACAAGCTTCATAATACTTTTAACACTCGCTTTAGATTTAACTCAAATACTCCTATATTCAGCGCAAATTGCGCTTGAAATTATTACAATACCACATAAACTCTTTCTACCATCTGTCACTGAAGCCGCTATTATTTACTAATAAAGTATTTTAATTTTCTTATGCATGCCAAAATATATTTTGGTAAATTTGACACACATTTATATCAAACAAGCATATTTTATTGTATGGTGACTATCTAATAATACAAATTTTAAATTTTTATAAGATCCTTTTATTTTTAATTAAAAATTTACAACATTCTAAAACAGTATGCACATAATATCCTCAATTCCCTTTTTCAACATGAAACTTGTCTCAGAGCGCCTTTAAAAGCGCTCTTTATCTTTAATAAAGGTTTTATTAAAATTTAGGTTAAAAATTAATACCCTATAGTCATAATAGCTATTTACTGTTTCCAAAATAAGTTGCATTAATAATATAGAAATGAAATACCTATAAAAATTATTACTTTACTATTTCTTTAAACATGCTAGTGAGGTGATTTCGATAGATTATCAAAACAAAGATATGTTCATTAACTTTTCACTTTTAGATATTAACCGTATTATTCTCCCACATTCTCCTACTGGACCTACTGGACCTACTGGTTCTAACGGTTCCACTGGACCTACTGGACCTACTGGTTCTAACGGTTCCACTGGACCTACCGGGGCTACTGGCTCTACCGGTTCCACTGGACCTACCGGGGCTACTGGGGCTACTGGGGCTACTGGCTCCACTGGACCTACTGGCTCTACCGGTTCCACTGGACCTACCGGGGCTACTGGCTCCACTGGACCTACTGGCTCTAACGGTTCCACTGGACCTACCGGGGCTACTGGCTCCACTGGACCTACTGGCTCTACCGGGCCTACTGGACCTACTGGTTCTAACGGTTCTAACGGTTCCACTGGACATACTGGTTCTACTGGCTCTACCGGTTCCACTGGGGCTACTGGGGCTACTGGTTCCACTGGACTTACTGGCTCCACTGGACCTACCGGGGCTACTGGCTCCATTGGTTTCACCGGTTTCACTGGTTCCACTGGTTCCACCGGGCCTACTGGCTCCACTGGTTCCACTGGGCCTACTGGGGCTACCGGTTCTACTGGCTCCACTGGTTCCACCGGGCCTACTGGGGCTACTGGACATACTGGCTCTACCGGTTCCACTGGGGCTACTGGGCCTACCGGGGCGGCTAGTGTAGGATTAACAAACTATCTATATGTTTTTGATACTACTAACCAATCAATCGCAGTGGGAAGTAGTGTTACTTTTAACACAAATGGACCTATAACAGGAACTGCTCTTAGTCACATCACAGGTACTGGAAATATTATAATTAATACACTAGGAACATATGTAGCAGAGTTTCAATTACAAGCTTCTCGCGAAAACCAATTCTCCCTCGAACTAAATGGTACACCAATTCCAGGTGGGCGTTTTGGTACGGGGTCACCACATACAATCAATCAAGGTACTGCTGCTTTTACCGTAACAATTGTTCCTTCAACCTTGACTTTAATAAATAACACCTCTTCAGCAGGTACTATCACTCTCTCAAATAGTGATGGTGGCTCTTTAACAAATGTATCTGCAAGTATAAGTATTTTTCAGGTCGGATAATTAATTGGGTTAGAAAAGTGATTCATAAAATTTACAAATATAAAAAATGAGGCTTCTCTTTTCTAGAGAAACCTCATTTTTTATATTAAATTTTAAACTGACTCGTATACAAATCAAAATAAAACCCTTTATCTTCCATGAGAGATTCATGATTCCCTCTTTCTAAAATATTTCCATCTTTTATAACAAGAATTTGATCTGCTTTTTCAATTGTTTTAAGTCGATGAGCGATCACAAAACTTGTGCGACCTCTCATTAAATTATTTAGTCCTGCTTGTATTTGTAATTCTGTTCTTGTATCAATATTTGATGTCGCTTCATCGAGAATTAATATATCTGCATCTGCTAAAATTGCTCGTGCAATCGCAAGAAGTTGTTTTTGTCCTTGACTTAAATTCGATCCTTCTGAAGCAATTTCTGTTTCATATTGATTTGGCAAATGCTTAATAAAAGAATGTGCAGATGCTGCCTTAGCTGCAGTGATAACTTCTTCATCACTAGCATCTAAGCGTCCATAACGGATATTATCCATAATCGAACCAGCAAATAAATACGTATCCTGTAAAACTACTCCTATTTTACTTCGTAAAGAATTAATATCATAATCTTTTATATCTTTTCCATCAATATGAATTTGTCCTTGCTGTATATCGTAAAAGCGAGTTAACAAATTAATGATTGTTGTTTTCCCTGATCCAGTCGGACCAACTAAAGCAATTGTCTCTCCTGGCTGCGCTTTAAGACTCACTTCTTTTAAAATCGTTTTATTTTCTGCGTAGCCAAATGAAACATTCTCAAGTGCAACATGCCCTTGTAAATTTTGTACAACGAATGCGTCTTTTTTATTTTGAATTTCTGGTACCTCATCCATAATTTCAAAAACACGTTCTCCACCAGCAACTGCCGCTTGAATTGTATTCATTAAAGTCGCAAATTGACTTAGCGGTCTTGAGAATTGACGAGAATAATTAATAAAAGCCGCAATAACTCCTACTGTTGTCATTCCGTTTAAGACCATAACTGATCCAGTCCCAATGACAAGGCCCATACCTAAATTATTAATAAAGTTCATACTTGGAAAAATAAAAGCTGAAAATGTATCAGCCTTCGTAGCTGAAACTCTTAGCTGTTCATTAATTTTATTGAAATTTTGTACAGTTTCTTTTTCTTTTCCGTACAACGTTGTAACATCCGCACCTGTAATTGCTTCCTCAATAAATCCATTTAATTCACCTAAATCTTTTTGACGCTTCGCAAAGTTTTTACCACTATATGCAACTAGTTTTTTTGTAACGTAAAACATAATAGGTACTGTAATTAAAGTTACAATTGCTAAAATCCAATTTAAGGCGAACATTGCAATCGTTACACCTATAAAAGTTAATGCTGATGAAATAATTTGTACAACGCTTTGTGTCAAAGCTTGATTCAAATTATCTATATCATTTGTCACACGGCTCATTAAATCACCTTGAGAACGCACATCAAAGAACCGTAAAGAAAGCGTTTGGATTTTCTCAAAAATATCTTGTCGTATTTTTTGAATTGTTTTTAATGCAACGTTAATCATGACAAACGTTTGTAACCATGTTAAAAGTACAGTTACACCATAAATCGCGATAAGTAACATACACATTCTTGCTGTACCACTTAAATCTTTCGGTACAATATATTGATCTATAATAACTCCCATAAAATAGGGACCTAATAATCCAAGTAATGTAGTAACAACGACTAGAAATATAACAAACATAAGAGCAGCTTTTTGATAGCCCATATAGTTCCATACCCGCATTACAGTTCCTTGAGCATTTTTAGCTTTTCCCATCTTTGGGGTGTTTCGTCCACCTTTATTAGCAAATTGCCCTTGAAAATTACGCATGTTCTTCCCCACCTTCTTTATCTAAATTACCACCTTGGGAAAGATAAATTTCCTGATAAACCTCACTTTGTTCTAACAATTGTTCATGTGTACCATTGCCAACTAATTCACCATTATCTAATACAAGTATTTTATCCGCATCCATTATGGAAGAAATTTTAGACGCAATTAATAAAGTTGTTGTGCCTTTATATTTTGTTTTTAAAGCTATTTGAATAGTAGCCTCTGATTTTGCATCAACTGCTGATGTAGAATCATCTAATATGAGAATCGGTGGCTTTCTCACAAGTGCCCTTGCAATTGATACACGTTGTTTTTGTCCACCTGATAGATTTGTCGCGCCTTGTGTTAAATTATATTGATAAGATTCTTCCAGCTTATTGATAAACTCAGTCGCACAAGCTGATGCAGCTGCTACTTCCAGCTCGTCATGTGTTGCATCTTCTTTACCATAACGTAAATTTTCTTCTATACTGCCTGAGAACAACAACGCCTTCTGAGGTACAAACCCTATTGAAGCACGGAGTTTTTGCAAATCATATTTTTTAACATCTATTCCATCTATACATATTTCACCATGATCCACATCATATAGACGTGGTAACAGTTTCGCTAAGGTAGATTTACCACTTCCAGTTGATCCAATAATCCCTACTTTTTCACCTTTTTGTATGATAAACGAAATATCTTTTAAAACGTATTCATTATTTTTCGTATAGCTATAACTAACATTTTTAAATTCGATATTTCCTTCAATTTTCTCAGGTTCGATCGCATTCGCTTCGCTTATAATATCAACCTCGGTATTTAACACTTGCTGTACACGATCCGCAGATGGAAAAGCTCGCGCAATTTGAATAAATACCATGCTAATCGACATAAGCGACATTAAAATGATATTCAAGTAATTAATAAATGCCAAAATCGCTCCTACTTGAAGCGTTCCATCAAATACTTTTTCTCCACCAATCCATAATGTTGCGACAATCCCGCCACTTACAACTAGCATAATGATTGGCATCATTAAAGAAATAAGTTGCACAGCTCGAATATTTATCTTCGTTAAATTTGTATTTACATTTCCAAATTGAGCGATTTCGTATTTTTGTCTTACATACGCTTTTATAACACGCACACCAGATAAATTTTCTTGTAGCTTTGTATTCACTTTGTCTAATGCCTCTTGCACCTTTTTAAATGTACCACTTGCTTTACTTGCAATTAAAATAATCGCAAGTAATAAAATCGGAACAACTACAAGTAATATTGGAAATAACTCTCGCGCTGTTACAAAAACAATAATTATACTTCCGATAAATAACAGTGGACCACGAACGAGAACACGTAATGTCATCGTCATTGCCGATTGAATGGAAGTGATATCATTTGTCACGATCGTTAATAATTTACCTGTTCCAAATGAGTCCCGATTATTACTAGAAAATGTTTCTATTTTCGCAAACACATCTTTTCGTATGTCTGTAGCGAAATTAACAGCTGCTTTTGTAGAATACATCATACACCCAAGCCCTCCAACTAAACCGAGTGCTGCTGCTCCTATCATAAGAAGCCCCATTTTTATTACATAATTTAAATCCCGATTTGCAATCCCAACATCAATGATATGTTGCATAATAGTCGGTTGAATTAAGTCCATCGCAACCTCAAGTACCATAAATAGCGGCCCAATAATAGCGAAGAACATGTATGGTTTTAAATACTGTAATAACTTACGAAATGATTTCATACATAATCTCCTTTTCCCATGAAATTACCACTGAATAATTCATATCCCTCCTTATTTAAGCGATATATTTTGTAATTTCTTTATTACTTCTATTATATTATGTAAATTAATATTTAACATTATTAAATGATAAGTATTAATGACTTTCTAGTCAATAAATGTGCTTTATATTATATAAATACAAAAACCGCATTCTTAATGAAAAGAATACGGTTTTTCATCTATATTTCTTCAATTGTAAAATGTAAAAACTCAGTCTCAAATCCCTTATTTTTAGAAGGACTACACGTGTAAAAACCTATTTTAACAGGCTCCTTCCCTATATCCTCCATTAAATGAGCGATTCTTATTTGTTCCCATTGATGGCCCTTTTTCACATATATTGTATAATCACCGCTTTTTCGAATAATTCGAAAACGAAGTTGTTGCTTAGCTGCTTCAGTTGGATAATCTTGCGTTGACCAGTCAGAATATCCATTATTCGTTACGACAGCACCTAAGTGAGATGGCCCTTCAGGGATATATTCTAAAGATGTTTTTAGCCAACAGTTCTCCGAAATCATAACAAAAAGACCTGCTTGATCGAATTTTGAATTTGGATTCATACGTAACTGAACTTCAGCTTGAAAGTCTGTCATCATCTCATTATAAAATACATGACCATTCATTACTTCAAAACCATAATGTGTTTTAAGCCAAAAATCAGTTTCTGCTTTCGAACGGACAATAAACGCATGATTATCATTAATTTTATAGTATTCAGGTACATTCATTATAGTGAGTTGCTCAATATGTTCTGGTATATACGATATATTCATAGCTCCTCCATAATAAAGCATTTATATAGACATTTAAAACTCCGCTAATACTGGGAATTTATAACCTTTAAAATCTAACTCTTTATCACTTCGAACCATTAAATACTTGCTAGACTGTACTTCTGTAAACTGTACATCCTCAACCCCTAATTGATCCGGAGAAAAATAAAATTCGATTTCCGTAAACCTTTCATTGATTTCTCCACATAATTCATCTAAAACCGGAAGTACTGGCGCAAATACTCCAAATAATTTCAACTTTTCATTTTCTACTTCATAAACGATTAGAGCATCTAGTTTCTCTGAATAATACAATTTCTCATTCCATTCCGAATCATACATATTCAAATAAAATGAAGGATGGAAGTTTAAAGTTGAAAAACTATTTGAAAGTCTTTGGCTACTATCAATAGTTTCATGTATTAACTGTCTATTCTCTATATTATAGTAATCTAACTTTTTAAGTAGTGAATCGTTATTATTATTATTTTTATCATATGGTATAGTCATCAAATATTCCTGCACAACTTTAAATCCAAATGCTGTATATAGTTCAGGGTTTTCCGTAAACAATAATGCACATTCACATTTCTTATCGATTTCTTCTATCATTTTACCCATTAATTGTGTCATTAACCCTTGTCTACGGAAATTAGGGTGTGTCATTACTGATTGAATACCCGCCGCATTTATTTTTTCACCATTAATTAATAATGGGAGTGAAAATGCCGCAACATTTGCAATCACTTTATCTTCTTGTAAAAACGATAAAGCTTTATATGTATCATCCCAATATCCTTTATCCGAAAAATCATTCAATGTTTGAGTTTTAATTCCAAACACTTCTTCAAATAAAGGAAATAACTGCTCTCTTTTCGGTTCTTCTATTAGAAGACTTGCCAATTTTTCAACATTCCCCATGTTGTACCTCCAAATGTTAAATTCCATTAAATTAGATATACTTATATGACCTACTCTTAAAAATAGAGGTCTTACCAATCAATATACTATCATAAAACATAAAAAAAAAGTCTAATTAATTTTATGTTTTGACTATTTGAAAATAAGTCGAATAAAACAATATTAAGATTTCTGGATATTAATTAGTTTATTATATAAAAATAGCGCTTTCTAATTAGCTTTTACTAATAGAAATACACTATTTATAATAAAATATTTTTATTCTTTTATCCCTTCAAGTCTTTCCTTCGTATTAATTTCTTCTCCACTTATACGCTTTTTAAAAGACTTTCTCCAACTACTTGAAAGTGCATTTACTTCTAATATTCTTTTTACCCCTTCAATATTTTGTTTTTCCTTATGCATGATACGATTAGCAAACGCTATTGAAACACCTTTCGGATCAGACTGTAGACTTTTTAATGTATCGACTGATGATACCCATCCTTCTTTTAATACACGAAAATAAAATCCTGTATATCCTGTTTCTTGAAAATATAGTGGTAACTTTGGAATATTATATTTTTTTGCTAATTTAAAACAAGGTTGCCTTGGTTGTGTTACCTGTACGATTGCCTCTCCGAGCTCAAATGTATCACCAATACAAACATCCTCTTCGCGCATACCACTAACTGTTATATTTTCTCCGAAAGCCCCATATACAAGATCTTGATTCAATTCTTTTTCCCAGTATGGATAGTGATCACCAGTATAAACACAAACTGCTTTATCTACTCCTCCATGATGAACTAAGTCCGCCTGTCCATCTCCATTAAATTTTACAAAGGATAAATATACCGGTTCCTTTACTTGTTTCTTATTTATGCCTGTATGAATTACTTTTCCGCCGTATATAACCTCTTTTGGTAATCCTATATTTAAAGATAATAATTGATATTCATTAGCCATTCTATTTCCTCCTTTACAGGTGTTACATGTATTTTCTCTCGATTAATTTTTACAACCCTCTCTGTTACATAAAGATGATTATAAAACCTCTAAAATCATTGTTCAATTCAATTATTTATATAATAATGATAGGTATAACCTATCATTATACTTGAGGTGATTCCAATCGAATTACGACAACTTGAATACTTTTTAGCTGTTTCAAAAGAATTACATTTCACAAAAGCAGCTGAAAAATTAAATATTTCACAGCCTTCACTAAGTCAACAAATACGTGCATTAGAGCATGAAGTAGGAATGCCACTTTTCGATCGAATTGGTAAAAAAATATCTTTAACTGAAGCAGGGAAGGTTTTATTATCACATAGTAAAACCATTTTTCATGAAGTCGAACAAGCTCGTTCAGCTATTCAAGACCTAAACGGATTACAGCAAGGTTCCTTAACAATAGGGGCTTTGTTAACCGTCGTAAATTATTTACTACCACCAGCTATTTTAAATTTTAATAATTTATATCCCAATATAGAGCTTTCTGTATTAGGGCTTCGTACAGGAGATATTCGTGAAAAATTATTACAAAACGAACTAGATATTGGAATTACATTTCTCCCGGTGCAAGATAAAGAGATTATCTCCATCCCTCTATACACAAGCGATCTTACATTAGTCGTGCCCACTGGTCATCGATTAGCTGAACGTAACCATGTATCTATTGCTGAATTACAGAACTACCCTTTAATTCTTTTGCCTAAAAATTTCTTTTTAACCGAACTAATTACATCTCATTGTCAAAAATTCAACTTTAAACCAAGGCCAATTTTAGAAATTAGTACGATGGAATCTTTAATCCAAATGGTTTCCAAAGGAATGGGAATTACAGTGTTACCCAAACCATATATAGACTTTTTACAAAATAAAAACATTCAAGCTATTAAAATAGAAAACCCTACTCCAATAATTGAAATAGGGCTAATTTATAGAAAAGATAAATATATGTGTGCTGCAACTCGAGAATTTATTGAGCAACTAAAAATCACAGTACGTTCTTTCCAAAACTAAACAAAAGAGATTATCCTATGAAACCGTTTCACAACAATTTAGTAGAATAATCTCTTTTCAAAACAAAGTAAACATTATATTTAACTCTTATAAACTTTAATGTACCTTTTTAGATATTGGAATATATTTAGTAAAATATGCACCAACTAGCAATAATACAATTGAAAATAACCAAGTAAAAGCACCGCCAAAATGAAACCAATATGCAAACATATTTAAGATTGCAAGTGAAAAGAAGCAAATAGAAGTTAACGAACTTTTCAATCCTTTTATCCCAGATTTTTTTCTCTTTTGATAAGCAATATACATCGCAATGACAAGAAAAAAGATAAGAACATATGGTAACATAACTTTTAGTATTGATAATCCCTCCAGTATAAATGCACTCTTTACATCACCATCTTATCCCATTTATCTTTTAGGTATCAATTCATTCTTATCTTCCTTCCAAAAGTCAGTATAAGTTTTATTTTTAAAGTTCACGTTCACCTCAGAAAACGGCATACTTCCTCCAACTTTCAATGAATACCAGTCGTTTAAAAGTGGTGATCCGAAACAAATCTTCATTGTACGATCATGTAAATCGAATAATACAGAATGTAAAGTTCCAAACCATTCTTCATAGTTATGCACAGTAAGTCCAGCAGGATATTCTTCTTCTACTAACTTTTTTAAAGACTCTATGCTTACTTGTTCACATCTATTTAAATGCTCATGTAAAAGGTGATATCTCTTTGTTGATTGTTCTAATTTCCTATTATTTAATTTCTGAATTGATGAACTAACTGCATGGTTTGTTGATACAATAAAAGCTTGTTTTTCACCATCAATCGTTATTGTGGATTTATGACCGTCAAATATTTCAATATATGCTGCATTTAAAGGATCAGCTATTATTAAATTAATATTACTAGCAATTGGGATTTCTTCTATTAGTAACTTAGCTTCCTGCACATTTTTACATTTCTCCAACAACAATCGAATTACCGCAAAACATTGTAAACCACTCACCATTGGCTTTCTTAAACCTGCAATATTTCCTACTGGTTGACCACATGCTGAAAATGTAACAGCTAATCCATGCTCGTTTATCCCTTCCGTTCGGCCAAAATATTGAGTAGAAAAGCCACTATGTGCATACGCACCTTCAACATGAGTTGAACAAAAACGCATATCATCTATTACTGGTGACAAATCATAATTCCTTAATACATATGTGTGCTCTAAATCGGTCTTTTTAGGTAATACTGCACAATGACTACAACCTGCTTTCAATAGTGTTTGATAGTAATACATCATATTTTTTGAAGGAATTTTTAACACTTCACAAAACCCCTCAATTTCTTCATTTATGCCTGGACAATGTTTGTTTAGTATATTTCTCGATTCTGTCCAATGGTTATTAGATATTACATTTTCTTCGTGTATAAATTGCGGGATGAGATACGGATTTTGTTTCACGAATTCCCCTTGTTGCTTTCCAATCTCATAATAACTTCCTTTTAATGATGAAAAATACCCCTTTACTTGATACATCAAACTCCCCCTCACATTGGATATATCCATATCGTACCAAATGGATTTCATTCATCCTTGATGTTTTTTACTATCTTTCTTTAACACCATCCCATTTTAATATCTCCACTAATAATTATTTACTAGACAATTAAAGTTTTGTTAATATTGCTGTAATAGCTTTATTTCAAAATACAGTAGTTTGGATATCAAATGAGCAAAATACTTTGTTAAACCCACTTATAAGCAATCATCTAATTCATGAAATCAAAAAACTTATTTATCAAAATAAAAGGAGAATTTATGTATGAGTAGTTGCAAACCAATTGATAAATTAACTATTGAGGACCTAAAACAAAACCCCATTTGGGAATGGGCAATAGATGAAGATGAAGAGGAAAACGAAGAACATGACGAAACATGGGTAAAACCAGCGGCAACTACTAATTTTACAGAAGAATTAAACGGTTCAATCGTACTAGGCGAATTATTCTTACATAATGGTGAAAAATTCCCTATGATGTGTGAAATTGATATTGAAGGTGACGAGGCCGTAATTCGTTCTGTTGTTTATTATAAGGAAGCAAAAAATGAATATATTGCTATAGAAGATATTGTGAAAACGGTCGAAATGCCGTTATCGATTATTATTAATCTTACAATTCATGCAGAATCCAAAACCTTACGCTTCACTGCACATAAAGTAGATATTTATAAAAATTCAATAACGACTAATTTTAATTAAAGTCGGCCGAAATAAAGAAATCAATTATGAAATACAAACTGGGGAATCATTAACGATTCCCCAGTTTTTTAAACTATATTAAAGTATCCCCTTTTCCACTAAAGTCTCTGCGATTTGAACTGAATTCCAAGCCGCACCTTTTAATAGGTTATCGGAAACAATCCAGAGGTGGAATCCGTTTGGCGTATCAGGATCTTTACGTATTCTTCCGACAAATGTATCTATTTTCCCTTCTGCATATAATGGCATTGGATACAGCTGTTCACTAGGGTTATCCTGCAAAATAACACCTGGTGCATCCATTAGTATTCCCTTGATTTCCGCAACGCTTGCTTCTTTTTCCAGTTCTATATAAAACGATTCTGAATGCCCCGATACAACTGGAACACGTACACAAGTAGCTGCCATTTTTAGGTTTTCATCTTCTAATATTTTCTTCGTTTCTTGAATCATTTTGACTTCTTCAAAAGTAAAATCATTGTCTGTAAATATATCTACTTGAGGCAGTACATTAAATGCTATTGGATAATGTTTTTTATCTTTTTTCACCGGTAATATATCACTCTTCACTTCTTCACCTGCAAGTATAGACTTAGCCTGCTCTCGTAATTCATGAATCGCATGAATGCCAGAACCCGATACAGCTTGATATGTTGAAACGATAATTCTTTCTAAACCAAATGATTTTCGAATCGGCTGAAGTGCTGTTACCATCTGTAATGCTGAACAATTTGGAACTGCAATGATACCTTTATGCTGTTTTAAAGTGTGCGCATTCACTTCCGGAACAACGAGCGGTACATCTTGTGCCATTCGGTACTCACTTGTGTTATCAATTACAATCGCACCACTAGAAACTGCATGAGTTACAAATTGTCTAGATACTTCTCCCCCAGCGCTAAAAAAGGCAATATCTACACCTTCAAAGCTAGTTGTTTTTGCCTCTTGTATAATTATCTCTCGTCCTTTGAATCTTACTTTCTTACCAGCGGATCGTTTTGACGAAAGCAATGTAACTTCAACTATATTAAACTTCATTTCATTCTCTAACAGTTCAATAATTTTTTGCCCTACCGCACCTGTAGCCCCAACAACAGCTACATGATAGCCCTTTTTGATCATCTGTTCTCCTCCAATATCACCTGAATGAATATTTCTACAATTTCATTTTATACAGAATTTAATCATTTGGAAAATTAAAATACATGATATAATCATTCACAAATCATGATAATAAAAGAGGGATCGCTTATGGAAATGAGACATGTTAAAACATTTTGCGCCATTGTGAAGTATGGTAATTTTTCTAAAGCTGCGCACGCGCTAGGTTATGCGCAATCTACTGTTACAGCACATATGAAAGCTTTAGAGAACGATTTACATATTCCTCTTTTCGATCGGTTAGGGAAAAAAGTGCTACTTACAAAAGCAGGTCATCAATTTCATCCTTATGCATTAGAATTACTTTCAATATATGAAAAAGCGCAAGAAATCCCCCAAAATACAGATTATTTAGAAGGTACATTAAGTATTACATCTAATGAATCATTAGCGGTATACCGATTACCACAATTATTACGTACTTACAAACAGAAAAATCCGAAAGTAAATATCGTACTTGAAACAAACACAAATGAACAAGCATTACAAAAATTACGTGAAGGAGAAACAGACGTTGTCTTCATAATTGGAGAAAGTATAGAACATAATGATTTTATTACGCGTACTTTTAGTAATGAAACATTTGGATGGATTTTACCAGCTTATTCCGCTGCACATACAAATCCATTCCAGTTATTACAGGAAACTCAGTTCATTTTTACAGAACAAAGTTGCGGCTATAGGACAATGGTAGATCGTTTTTTACGTCAAAGCGGAAATATTCCAGCTAAAACATTTGAAACTTCCAATGTTGAAGTCATTAAACAATCCGTCATGTGTGAGTTAGGCATTTCAATTCTTCCTTATATCGTTGTACAGGAAAGTTGTCAAAAAGAACAACTATGTTTTCAGCCTATCGAAACTCCATCCGTTATTCAAAGTCATGTAATCTATCATAAATCCAGATGGATTTCCCCGGTGTTACAGTCGTTTCTTTCCTTACTTGAACAAGATTAAGATATTAAGAAGTACATATAAAAAGAGTAATTGCCTAATAAGCAATTACTCTCTTACATTAATTAGTATATTATTTATTAGTCTGTCCGCCACCTGCAATTAATTTACTACCTGAATATGTACCTTTGTTCATAAACACTTGATTAATTAATTCTTTTTGCTCAGCTTCCGACATTACTCCTTTTCCTTCTCCTAAATTCCCACTTTGTAATTTCCAAATCTTATTGTGATCCCCATCAACCTTTTCATATTTTCCTTGTTTCCATCGTTCTAAAATTTCTACATATGTACTTCCCTGTACAAGATCATTACTCTTTACAATATCAATTAAGCTTTCAATCCGCTCTTGTGTAATAAAAATATAGCCCCACTTTTGATCAGCTTTCGCTTTTTGATGTGCCATTTCATGTAATGCTGTCTGTATGTTCTCATCTGTCCATTTAAAATTTTTATTAAAACCACTATTTGGCAATGAATAATTGCCATTCTCTAAAAGCCTTGCATCTTCTGCTTTTACGTTACTATCAGCTAATACTTCTACTGCTGGAGCAGCTGGTGATGCCTTTTTCGCAGCTGGTTTACTATTATTTAAATAATGCAGCATACCATATGTTAAACCTACTCCGATTACCGCCATACCAGCTAGAATACCGATTATTTTAAATAGTGTTTTCATCGCGCTTGTTTCCTCCCAAATATCTCTGTTCTGACTACCTAATTATTTTTTATATAAAAACTGTTACTTCATTTAAAATATCGCATCCCATCCCCTATCATATTATTTATATATACTTTCTCATATTGTATTTCTTTTTCTTTAAAATTGAAAGATTATTCTGTTAAATATTGAAAGTATTCTACAAATTTTTCCTTTATATTTATAAAGAAGCAAAAAAACAACGAGCGCGTTCTACAACACTCGTTGTTTTTACTTTATGCACGATTTTCTTTTAACCACTTCGTAATAGCATCTAACCTCGAAACATCAAAACGTCTTTCTTCACAAACATTTAAACTGTTTAAATTATTTACAATTTCTATTTCATTCGATTTTACACTTCTCGCCTCAATTAATTTACAATACCCATCTGTAACAGTATTTAAATTTTCATAATAACGCTGAAAAGATTTTGATATATGTAAATGTTTTTCAAAGTTTCTCCTTCTTTTCGTTTCATCATATACTTTCCGCTTTCTAAGTTCTTCATCGTTCGTATATAAATAAAAATATTGATCCGGAAAACCAATTTCCCTATTTACCATCTTTTCTTTATAAAAATTTTCTATTAAAGATAATGGCTGATTAAATATATCAAAATGAAAACACCAATTATAACTAAGTGGTTGATATATATCCCCATCGAGTATTACTAATTCATATTGCTCTGACTTCTGAACAGCTATATTCCAGCGCTCAACTTGTTTTTCAAAATACCATGTTCTATGTTCATTTTTTGGCCTTTCAAATAAAGAATTCACTTCAGGTATTATATAAGCACCATAATTCTTTTCTAATTCACGGCACGTGGTACTTTTACCAACAGCGCTTGCTCCCTCAAATGCTATTATCCCCATAGTTTCTCCCTCTTTCATTAACTAAAATTTCGTTGTTTCGCTTTTCTTCCCCATAACTTTCTCCATAAAACAATTGAAGCGATAGTGAGCATGATTGTTGTAATGATACTACCTTCAATTCCAAACGTGCCTCCATGAAGGAATACGGGGCCATTTGTTGCAGGTTTAAATAACGGCGTTGAATATATGGTCATCCCGCTAACTGCAAAACCGTAGACGTTATATTGTGCCCAATTCCAAATGGAATGCCATGCGCAAATCCCCCACAGACTACTGTCTTTTAAAACGTAAAAAGCTGCAAATACACCAACTAATATTATATTCGATATTGAAAGAATTGTAATACCTGGATTAAGTAAATGAAGAAAACCAAATAAGAAAGACGTCACAACAATCCCAACCCATATACGACTTCTAACAGAAAGAACCGGGAATAACCAACCTCGTACAATAATTTCTTCTGTTGCCCCTTGTATTAAAAATGCGACTAAAGAACCTACAATACCCAATATAGCGGTTACTGTAATTTTTTGTATTTGTAATGTTACAACTCCTGCTAATAGGAGTAAAATTACTGGTATTGAAATGAAAACAAATCCTATTAATGCACCTCTCAAATATTTTCTTATCCATTGATTCCCCCAAAAACCAATGGATGAAAATGATCTTTTCTCTACAAATCTAATCCATAAAAACACAAAAAATATTGCGCCGCCAAACGTTAATATCATCTCAATGTCGCTATAAATCGCCTTCATAAAAGTTGTTTCTGCTTTCGGTAAAATCAGCATAAACAACATAAATAATTCACCTAAAGTTAAAAATATAATCGCGAGTATGACAGCAAAAACAGGATGAACTTTTCTTCTTCCTTCTTTTGCTGCTTCAATTATTTTAAATTGTTTATTTTGCAATATTCTATCCTCCTAATTATGGTACTCATCAGCAATATTAAAATAATATTTAGCCTTTTATTTAAACTTATTTTTTCATATAAATGATTTTTGTTTGGAATAAATTCAAATTAGGAATAATATATAAATAAAAGAGGTGCCTTTGTGCCTTTACTATTATCACCCAGATTAGTCAGTGGTATTACCAGCACTTGCTATTTCCCACCATTTGTTGTAAGATAGTAATTAAGGTCAATTTAACACTATATTTTCTTTGCATATTATCAAGTATCAATCAGGGACATTTTGTACTCCTTATGGGTTTTTGATAATATGTGAACTTTTATTTTCATTCAAATAAGGCCGATCATATTGTAATTTTTCTACTTTTAGGAGGCATTACCATGACATTAACAGGTAAAGTAAAATGGTTTAACAGCGAAAAAGGTTTCGGTTTCATCGAAGTTGCAGACGGTAACGACGTATTCGTTCACTTCTCAGCTATCACTGGCGACGGCTTCAAGTCTCTAGACGAAGGTCAAGAAGTTAGCTTCGAAGTTGAAGAAGGTAACCGCGGACCTCAAGCTAAAAACGTTGTAAAGCTATAATTCAAACAATAAAAAGGTTGTTACCAGCAAGGTTAACAACCTTTTTAATATATAACTAAAATTTTTTACATAAAAGGAGTGGTTACATGTATCGCAATCGAAAGAACGATGTAGCAGAAGTACCACCAGAACAAACCCCTGTTTGGGAATGTGAATCAGAGGATTGTTTAGGATGGATGAGAAAGAACTTTTCATTTGAAGAAGAGCCTAAATGCCCTTTATGTAAAAGTAGCATGAAAAGCGGAGAACGTTTATTACCTAAATTAGGTTAATTTATAATAAAAAAAACCTCTTTTAATTAAGAGGTTTTTTTTATTATAAATTTATGTCCCCAATATCAGTTCGCACTATAGAATACAATAATGCATCGTGTTGCTTATTTCCTTGATGAATATATCCGCGCAATAGACCTTCCTTTTGAAAGCCGATTTTAGATAACATTCTACAAGAAGTAACATTTTCAGGATATGTAATAGCTCCAATTCTAAACAAACCCAAATCTTTAAACCCATAATCAATAATTTCTCGAGCCGCTTCTGACGCATAACCATTTCCCCAATAACGAGGATGCAGGTCATATCCAATCTCAGATCGTTTACTCCATAATTGTAAATTGTTTAGTCCAATTGTTCCTATTAAAACGTTCGTTTCTTTTAACACAATTCCCCATCGTATTGCCTTTTTCTCAAAGTAATTTTTCGAAAAAGATTCGATCATACGTGAAGCTTGTCCAAACTCCGTAAAAGAATTCATACCGTAATAACACGTTACTTCATCCAATGAAAAGATTTCATATATTTTTTGACAATAAGATTGTTCTATTTCAACTAAACGTAAGCGTTCTGTTTCTAATATAGGAAATGCCATAGGATCACTCCTTTCTCTCTACTCATTCATTATATCAGAAAAAATATTTATAATTACTAAAGTCCTTATTGTTCCATAAATCAAACATTTCTAATGACGCATTCCCTCTTTATTCTATATACACGAATTGGATACCTTCTGATTACTACTCAAACATTACGCTATAATTTCCATAAATCGAATTTCAAATTATCAAGAACTGTAAAAAAATTGTTTCTTCATTTTCTCCTTCCAAACAACCACCCTACCCCATACATTTATGGTAAAATATAGTTAATACATTATTTTATTGTGGAGGTGTAAATTTCCTATGTATATATTCATCGGCTTATCCCTCTTACTCATATTACTTATTTTTTTATTCGCAAAAAAATTCACACCAAACTCTTTCATGATGACTAACTTTAAAGGCAATAGCTTTAAGACATTTTCAATCGGTATTTTAATCGCTGCTATACTCTCACTTTCATATGGAACTTATCATGCAGTAACATATCAACCTAGTTATTTAGATATTAAATTAAAAAATCAAAACTACACTGTTTTCGGTAATGTAGGCGAATTCGGTTATTTCTCCGAAGAATTATTAAAAAAAGATACAGAAGTTCAACTATATTTCGTCTCTTGGAAAAAAATGCAGTTAAAAAATCCGGTAATACTTATAGAATATCCTTCAGGAAAACAAGAAACATGGAAGCCAAATATCGTATTAATACCGATAAGTAAATTACAAGAAAAACATGATATAAAAGATATTTATCAACTATCACCGTATTCATTTAAAGAATCTGGAGAAATAACATTAACAATAAAAGAAAACAATGTAAAAAACAATAAAATTTCCATTCAAATAAAATAAATAAAAACTGTTCCTTCATTTTGCTGAAGGAACAGTTTTTATTTATTCTACAGTATTATTTATTTAATGTAGCCATTATTTCATTGGCAATATTCTTTCCATTTCCAATACACGCACCAATTCCAACACCGTAATATGAGGCACCAGCTAAATATACATTTGGATAAAAATTTGTCATTTTTTCTTGCAATGCTTGAACCGCTTGATTATGTTCTAAATGATATTTCGGCATTAAATCTTTCCAATTTGTAACTTCAACTACTTCTGGTTCACCTTTAATTCCGAGACTCTTTTCAATATCATATAAAGCTACTCGTACTAATTCTTCTTCATTGTAATCCTTGATTGTTTCATATACCGGATTGGTACTCTTATAAAACATTCTAACTAATAATTTTTGTTTACCCGATGTATGTTTCCACTTTCGACTTGTCCATGTACAAGCATCACAATGTAAATCACTGTTTTCCGTTACAATAAACCCCGTACCGTCAGCTGGTAGTTGTTCATCTAGTATGTCAAATCCTAAATAAATACTAATAAGAGATGAGTTTTTAAATGTATTAAACTGCTCATTTAACTCATTAGACTGTAATAAAGTTTGCGCTATATCATGTGGAGCTGCTAAAACAACATAATCTGCTTGTACTGTTTCATGATTTGCAAAAGAAATCTCATATCGATCTTCTTGTTTACTTACAGCCGTCGTTATAGCACCTTTTTTTACGACAGTTTCAGTCAGCACTTCTTCTAAGCGATTAATTATCGTAGATAGTCCACCCTTAAATGATACGAATTTTTTATTTCCTGCTGATTGAAATTGTTTTTTATTCTCTTCAAAACCTTTAATAATACTTCCATACTTATTTTTATAATCCAGTAAATACGGTAATGTAGATGCCATTGTAAGCTCATTCAATTTACCAGAATATACGCCTGAAAGCACAGGAGCAATTTGTCTTTCCACTAACTCTTTCCCTAAAAAGCTTTCTAAAAATAGAGCAAGTGATGTATCTTTCGTAAACTCTTTATTTTTCGTTATGAAATCTTTTAAAGCTACGATTTTCCCCTTCGTTGAGACTAGCGTACTGCTAAACAACGACCGGGCACTCATCGGTATCCCGAATATAGTATCAGAAGGAATTGGATGTAACATGTTTTCAGAATATATGTAAGAAATACCCGTTTCATTATATACCATTTCATTTTCTAAATTTAAATCTTTTACAAGTGGCATAACATGTTCATTACGAGCAACGATTGAATCCGCCCCTGACTCCATAATGAAATCCTTTTCTTCCACACTATGGATTTTACCACCTAAATACTCTTCTTTCTCAATAAGAATTAAATTTAAATCGATATTATAATCCTTTTTTAATTTTTCTAAATAAAACATAGTAGAAAGTCCCGTTATACCTCCACCGATAACAACAACTGTTTTCATATGTGCTGCGCTCCTAACCGATACAATTAATAATTCCTTTTTATTATAACCAAAAGTCCTTATATTCGACTAGCAAGTTGCGCATTCTGTAAGAAATTAGACAATATATTTTAATATATTTTCAAATTACCTAATAAAAAAGAACTATAACATTTACAAACCCCGTCATAGTTCTCTTTATTTTAAAAACATAAAGTAATTGATTAATTTGTCTAGTTCTTGACTCAATGCCAATACTTTTTCATGTTGAATTCCATAATCCGATACTAAATATAAAAGTTCTTCTTTTTTTATTTCAATTACTTTTTCCAATTTCGCTAGTTCCATGTCGTTTTACATCTCTCCAAAAATAAAATGTATGTATTTCAGTATAGCCTACTTACATAATTAGTAAAAGTAAAATACGCATGTAAAATCTTACATATTTGAAAAAATAATATACTACTAACAAAAAAAGAAACTAGATTAAGCTTCCTTTTACAGATTATTGACGTTCATTAAGAATGAATAACATACCGGAATTTTTCTAATGTTATATCTTTATAATTTGGAGCTCTCTTTATATGATTAAAATAACTATATGAGAATTTAAATACATGACCAAAATCCCAATCGAATTCACTATAGTCTTTTATCCAAAATATATTTTCAGTTGGTAAAATATTTGCACGTTTAGATTGAATTAAAGGTAATCGATCTATGGGTGAGTGTAAAGTTATTTCCGTATTCAGCTTGAGCTTTTGGCTAGCTCTTAGTACGTATACTAGTTTTAAAAGCGGACGTATCCCTCGTTGAAATAGATCTATATGTCCTAAATCGTACATTATATTAATTGCGTGGGAGTATGTAAGCAAATGCCCAATTAAATCATGATGTGATTCTGCTCGATAAATACTATTAAATTTCGATAACTCATTTAAAACGAATCGAGATACTTGTGTTGGATTACTCAATTCACTTTGTATCTCATCTTCAAAACTTAATTGTTTTACTTCTTTCATCGTATAACCAATCCACGATCTACCTGGAATTGTTTTTCGAAATGATAAAATAAGAGTAGTAATCCCTTCAATTGCTTGATTATCTCCCCATTTTTGTAGCTCTTTCATAGCTAATAAGCTTAATGACGCATAAATGACGTTATGCCCGACCCAATGAAGTTCATCAATCGTTTGTTCTAAAGATTTTATAATCATATTCTCCGCAATTTGAAAATCTATTTCTTTTTTATCATCAATCATCTCACCAATTTTTTTCTTGCTTAGCATCATCCTTGTTTGCGAATGTATATTACGAGCTGTTTCTTCATCAATATGATTATCTTTCATAAAAAAATAACTAGCAATTGCAGCTGCTCCAAAATGTGCATGCCAAATATCATTTGTTTCTTTTTTACATTGAGAAATAATTGAAAGACCGCCTTTTAAAATACTTTTTCCCATTTTCTTACTCCCCTAATAAAAATCACTATATTTTCATCCTAAAGATGGTGTCAGGACAAATAAAATGTGATTCGATTCATCACTTTTATTCAAAAATCGATGCTTCACATTCGGTGGAATACGTACAACATCGCCTTCTTCTAAAAAATATTCTTTTCCCTCCAATTCCACATACACTTCCCCTTTCATAATTACAGCAATCTCTTCCTTATCTTCATGGGAATAATGGCTTTCTGTTGTGTTTGCTCGTTTATTTAAATCCATCATTAACATTTCAATACGTGCTTTCATAAAATCAGGTGTTAATACATCATATACAATGTGATCATTGTTTTCCCGATATACTTTTTTTCGATCTTTTTTCTTAGAAATGAGCGAATCTGTATCAATATCGTTAATAAAAAGTGTAAACAGCGGTACATTTAATGCTTTTGCAATTAATTCCAAAACATTTAAAGAAGGATTAGCATGTCCTCTTTCAATTTGGCTAATTAACGACGTACTAATCCCTGCATAATCAGCGAATTCACGAATTGTCATATTATTTTTCTTACGATAACTTAATACTGTTTGCCCAAGCCTATCATGTACCATAGTAAAACTTCCTTTCGTCCATCATAATGCATGTTTCGTTGTCTTTGTGCTGACATACTAAACAAAGGTAAATAACCCTTCCCTATTATCTCCGGGACTTATATACTTACCTTTGTACATTATATCGTATTAAGTTTATTATAATAAACATTCTATCGGAGGGACAAACTTTGAAATCACCTATTCTTTCATATTGCATCTTATTTTTTGGTGTATTCGCCTTATCAACTTCAGCTATTTTTGTAAAATTGGCAGATGCTCCTGCGACAATCATTGCTTTTTACCGATTATTCTTTGCCACACTAATTCTGTTACCGTTATTACTATTTAATAAAAATAGTCGAAATGAGCTAAAAACTTTAACGAAAAAACAATGGGCACTTGGATTCGTATCTGGGCTATTTTTAGCTGCACATTATGTACTATGGTTTGAATCATTACAATATACTTCTGTAGCAAGCTCTACAGTTATCGTAACGTTACAACCTTTGTTCTCAATGATTGGTGGTTATTTTTTATTTAAGGAGAGGTTTACGAAAGGAGCAGTTATTGGTTGCCTCATCGCTATTTCAGGTAGTATCATCATTGGCTGGCAAGATTTCCAAATTAGTGGAGAAGCTTTATATGGAGATATTTTAGCACTTATCGCTGCCGGTATCATTACTGCTTATTTTTTCATTAGCCAACACGTTCGTAAAGATTTGTCACTTATACCATATTCGGTAATTAGTTATGGAAGTAGTGCTGGCTTTCTTGGCATATTTGCTTTCACGCAACAAGGATCTTTCATCCATTACTCTACACAAACTTGGTTGTGCTTTATTGGATTAGCTTTCATTGCTACAATTTTAGGACAAACCATTTTTAATTGGTTATTAAAATGGATAAGTGCTACTGTAATTTCAATGAGTATTTTAGGTGAAACAATTGGCACTTGTATACTAGCGTACTTTATATTACATGAGACCATTTCTTTACAACAAGGACTAGGAATTACCGTTATTTTTATTGGTTTAGTATTATTTTTAATACAGCCAAATTCTAATAAAAAAGCATGACAGTATACTGTCATGCTTTTAACTACTAATTATGTACAATTAAACCATCCGGTCTAAAACGACTCATCATAATTTCATTAATAAACTTTCCGTGAGCTTTCAAATTCCCTATCTTTACTCCCTCTTCTACAAATCCAAATTTTTCATATAAAGCTTTTGCTTTTGGATTCGTTTCTAACACACCTAGTTCTACTCTCTCTAACATTAACCAATTATCAGCCAAATCAAGCATCTTCGTAAGAAGTGCTTTCCCAATTCCTTTATTATGATATTCACTATCAACCCCAATGAATAAATCGCCTGAATGAGATCTTCGTCCCGGACTTTGTGTTAAACCTACAAACCCAACAATTTCTCCATCATATTCTGCAACAAATTCAAATTGATTTGGTGCTAAATTTCGAATTCGATTTTCCATAGCTTCTACACGCATGCTAGGTAAGAAAACCATATACGGTAAAACGTCATCCTGTATACATATACGATGAATTGCTCTAGCATCTTGTATTTCTACTGCTCTAACGTTGATCCCCATCTTTCTCTCCTCCATATAAATAACAATATATTTGTGTGTATTCTAGAAACGTTCATGAATGACCTTCTCGTCCGTATTTCTTTATGTCATTTTTACATAATTATTTCGATATAATACTTAATTTCCAAAAAGATTAACAACTATATCTATATGGTTAACTTTTCACTTTATTATATAAATTAAACAAATTTTCAATTGGAATACCATTTAGTTTCATGCCGACTATATCACAATTTTCTATTTCAATATTTTTCAGATTACTATTACTTATGGTGCTACCTTCCAAATCACATTTATCGAATAAAATAGGTTCCTTCTCATCTCCGAGACTTGTATTTTTAAATTGCACTCCACCTAAAGTCACCAAATTAAATTTACTACCAGAAAGATTTAAATCTGCATATGATGACCATCTAAAATTTATATTTCTAAACTTTGATTGACTTACATTACAATTACTCATATTCGTATTCATTATATTGCTACCAACAAATGAACTGTTTTTTAAATTCACTTGATAATACTCTGTATTTGCTAAATTACAGTTTTCGTATTGACTATTTTTCATATCTTTATTTGTAACTACACTCTCTTTATTTGAGCTTGTTTTTATTCTTTTCACGTAACAATACTCATCTTCCGATTCAAAAATCATTTGGTAGCCCATCTTTTTATAAAAGTGATGATTATTAATTTGTCTACTAGATGTTTCGAGATCCCAAATCTTTATGTTTGGATATTCCTTTTCTATTAATTTCATAACATGTGATCCAATTCCTTTTCCTTGATAAACAGGATCTACAAAAATACGATCAATTCGACCATACGACTTACCAGAAATCGTAACTATTATCCCTCCAATTATTTCTTTATCCATTACAACTTTGAAAGAATTCAATTCTTCAATGGAATATTCCATCATTTCAACTGAAGAATATCCTGGCGGTTGAATGTTATAATCAATGACATCATCTTGGCCGTATAGCCATTGTTTTGCTTCTGCATCGAATGTTCTTTTCATTATTTCTGTTAATTTCTCAGCATCTAAAATTGTAGCTTTTTCTATAGATATCATTGTTGTTTTCCCCTTCATTATTACAAACCAATAATTTTTGTGAATGCCATAATTATCAATTCACTTTTGTTTTTAATGCTTTTCCCATTATTACATATGGAACATCATTTTTACTTGGATGAAATGGCTCCAATACATTTATCCAATCTAATCTTTCATATAACGAACGTGCTTTTTCATTGTTTATTTGTGTTGTTAAAACACTCGTTCTATTTGAAACCCCTTCTAGTAATTTATTATGTAATTTCGTTCCAAGACCTTTATTTTGATATTGTGGGTGAACTGCTAACTCTACAAATTCAAAACAATCTTGCAACCATTCGTCTACTTGCTCTAGATGTAACGCTTCTCTCATTAATTGATTATAGTACTGTCCCTCCATTGAGCGATAACCATAAGTAAAACCAACTACTTCATTTTCATCATTTATTGCTACTATACCTTTAAAACCTGTATATTCTATATGCCTATTCATTCGCTTGATCATTTCATTGAAATTTGTTTTCTCAAATAATTTACAATACAAATTTGCCATATTCCCAATTAGGATCTCCTCTTTTTCAATGCTTACAAATTTCACTTTACTCCCCCCTATTAAAACATTTATATCCTTTTTAAAAAATAAGAAAATTAACACTAATCACTCTATTTACTATTAAACTACAAATCACCCTATATTTTCCACAGTTACTTAGTATTAATGAATAATAAAAAGAGACCATGTAATATAAACATGTTCTCTTCTTTTATTCATTTTCAATTTTATCCCGCTATTTGCCTGGCAGTAAGACCCCCACCTCAAAATTCAGCGAAAGCAAAGAAGTTAGGTGGGGGATCAATTGCCCGTAAAATCCCGATTGGTGAGGGCTGAACCCCCCCACTGATTAAAGTTTCACTTTATATAATTAAAAATTAGATATTACTTAAGCCACTCGTTGCAAGTATTACTTAACTGCTGTAAATCTTCTATAAATTTACTCGCATCATATCCATCACAAACCGAATGATGTACTTGCAATGAAACTGGTAGCATAACCTTGTTTCCTTCGTTAAAATATTTCCCACAAGTTATAATTGGCAATAGAAAATTTTCATCATTATTAATATTAAGATTAAATCCAGTAAAACTAGTCCAAGGTATGCTAGAAATCGGAAATACATTAGGCGGAATATTTTCTTTCGTGAAAAGACCATGAACACTAGCATAGTATCTCATATCGTCTTCATACTTTTTATAGAAAGTGCGGAAATCACTTGAATAATCCGTCCATATACTTGAAAAAGACTTATCATCTTTATGAAAGATTGTATAACTCGGTATCATTTCCTCCCAATAGCCTAAAACTCCTTCATCGTTAAAACATGTTCGAAATTTTTTATGATTATTTACTACTCTAGAAATTAAATATATAAAAACGGGATAAAATTTTATTCCCTTTTGATATACTTCCTCTAATAACATCGTGATATCAACATTCACAGTCATACTAAATGTACATTTCAACTTTAAATAATGCTCAAAATACCGCTCTCTATTCCAATCTTCTCTATCAATTACATGAAACTTCATTCTAATAGCCTCCTAAAATTTTCTTTTTATTTTAGAAGGCTAATTCCCTTGCTCTCACCATACTTTGTCACTCCTAACAGTTTACAATTCACCCTAATTATTCATTTAATTATATAACATATGTAAGAATCAATTCACATATTTCTGGAAATCCATCCACATACTATAGATAAATCAAATGAAATTTGGAGGATACATACATGAATAACAAAAATATGAATAAAAAAGAAAATGTTACTGAAAACACTACATCTATTCAAAATAATAATACTGCAAATCTTACTATCGAAGAACAAGCAATGAACGGCTTATACGGAATGCCCGAAACAACAATTGAAGATGCTGATCACGCTGCAGCTGATGATTTGACTTCAAAAAATTAATTAACTACATTTAAAAAAGCCAAGGAAAATATCCTTGGCTTTTTTAACTATGCATCCACCTTTTGTATTTCTTCACTCTTTCTTGAAAGTTTACCTGGCCAAAAAGCAAATCGGCCTAAAACTACTGTAATCGCGGGTACAAGTAACGGTCTTACGATAAACGTATCTAGTAATACGCCAATTGCAGTTACAATACCAAATTGAACTAATACTTGAATTGGAAGTGTACCTAACACTGCAAAAGTTCCTGCTAAAATTAAACCAGCCGATGTAATAACACTACCTGTTTGTATTACACCATTTTTTACTGCATTCAAGTGATTTTGTGTCTTTCTGTTTTTCCATATTTCTGAAACCATAAAGATATTATAATCTTCACCTAAAGCAACTAAAAATACGAATGCGTACAACGGTATCGCACCTTGAATGGCCGGCGCACCCATACCGTAATGAAGTAATATCCATCCTGCTCCTAACGCTGAGAAGAATGATAAAACGACAGTTACAATTAAATAAATCATCGCAACAACCGATCGTAAGTAGACAAGTAATAGTAAAGCGATAATGCTAATCATTACTGGAATAATTACTGATTCATCACGTTCCGTAATTTGCTTTGTATCATATAATGAAGCTGTTTCCCCACCAATCCATAATTGATCTTTAGCATTACTAATCCCAGCATCTTTTAATACTTTTTCTATACTACTTTTCAATTTAGGAATTTGATCTAACGCTTCAATTGAGTATGGATTTTCCGCTAAAGAAACTTCATACATTTGTATTTGCTTATTTTCTTTTCCCTCTTTTGGCTCTTTCACTGTATTTACGAAAGAAAATTTCTCTAGTTCTTGTTTAATAGGAAGCTCTTTGCCTTTCGTATCAACAACAACTTTTATTGGTGCTAGTTCACCAGCTGAGAAATGATCACTAATTAACGTAAACCCTTCACGAGAAGGCATATCCTTTGGAAACGACTCTAATAAGTCATATGTGTATTGAATACGTGGTACGAATGAAGCCAATCCGCCTAATACAAATACAGTTAGCATAATTATTGTCCACGGTCTTCGTACTACAATATCTCCAAGTTTTTTACTAAAGGAGCCTTTTGATTTTTCAACTTTTACAGCCCTCTTTTTCTTTCTTGCAAACTCCTCATTCATTGAAGTTGTTCTCGGTATAAACGGGAAAAATGCAATCCTACCGAATATTAATAATAGTGCTGGTAAAATCGTTAAAGCAGCGATTCCCATTATAAATACAGCAACACTAAATGGTACTGCAAATCGATGAAAGGCTCCATAATGAGCAAGTAGTAATGTTCCTAATCCAAGTACAACAGTTAATGCACTCATTATAATTGCACCGCCAGAAGCTTTAATCGCAAGTTGTAATGCTTTATATTTACTTTCTTCTTCTAACAAGTACTCTCTATATCTCGAAATTAAAAATAGACAATAGTCCGTTCCAGCGCCAAACAATAATACTGTCATAATTGATATCGCTTGGGCATCTACTTTAATCCATCCGTGATCAGCTAAAAAACCGAGTGTAGGACTAATAATACCGTATGCAAAGCCAACAACAAGTATAGGTAAAATCGCTAAAATTGGTGAACGATAAAGTAAAATTAACAAAACTAACACTAGTAGTACAGTAGCCACTAACAATTTCACATCTGCTTGACTAAATAAACTAACTGCATCCGTTTGAATACCTACAGGTCCTGATAATCGAACATGTAAACCAGATTCACTTATTTTTTGTTTAAATGGATCTTCATCCACCTTACTATTCACTATTTTTCTAAACTCTTCAAGATTTCCTTTTAATATATCTGTACCAGCAGATTTATTAAAAAATACCGGTGTAACAAATGATGTACCATCTTTTGATGCACTTTTTGATAATACTTGCTCTGGGATTGTATCAAATGGTGGTAACGTTGATTGTTCTTTTAAAGGACTAGCTTTTAACTCCTTATAAACATCTTGTATGAGTTTATAATCCTGTGACTGTAATCCACCATCTCTATACCATACTACTAACAACGGATTCCCTGCATTATTCGGAAACTCTTTTTTCATAAGCGCTTCCGCTTGCAGTGACATAGCTGTTTCAGGTAAATTTTTCGGATTCGGTTCTTTCGTACTGTTTACTTGTGGTAACGTAAATGAAAGTAATAATGTAATAAGAATCCACACCGATAAAGTGATCCACTGCGTATTTCTCCCTGCTACAAGCCTCCCTAACATATGTAACGGGTGCTTTTTCATAAAAACCCACCTTCCTTTTTTCCTCCATTATTAATTATATATACTGGTCGGTTAATTAATCAAGAATGATTGAAAATTATGTTATAATTATCTCAATCATAAATGTCAGGAGCGAATGTATTTGGAACAAAAACAACGTCCTCTCGGAAGGCCGCGTCAAAATAAAAATACAAAATCTACAAAAGAAACCATTTTAGAAGTAGCAACCCGCTTATTTCTTACACAAAATTATCAAGTCGTTTCTATGGATGAGGTCGCAAAAGTTTGTGGTGTTACGAAAGCAACTGTCTACTATTACTATTCAACAAAAGCCGATTTATTTACCGCTACTATGATCGAAATGATGGTACGTATACGTGAGAATATGTCTCAAATACTCTCTACAAACAAAACGTTAGAAGAAAGATTATTAGACTTCGCTAAAGTTTACTTACACGCAACGATGGATATTGATATGAAAAATTTTATGAGAGATGCAAAACTGTCGTTATCTGAAGAACAATTGAAAGAATTAAAAAATGCTGAAGATAATATGTATGAAGTACTAGAAAAAGCACTCGATAATGCGATGCACATCGGAGAAATCCCGAAAGGGAACGCTAAATTTGCGGCTCATGCTTTCGTATCTTTATTATCAATTGGGAATTTTAAAGATGAAAATCACAATCCTATTCTTGCAAATATAGATGAATTATCACAAGAAATCGTTTCTTTTTATTGGAACGGATTAGGTCATTCATATTAAACTGATTTTCTTTAATAAAAGAGCATGTTTGAATTTTTTCAAACATGCTCTTTTATAATTTATTTATATACTAATAATCAGATTATACTTCAATGCTGTTTAACAAAAAATTTCACTTTAACTTTTACAAATTTTGAAGTTGAACATTTATATTCCCCTTACTAAATCCCCCATGGTAACAAACTACAGATTCAATATGTAAATTTAAATACTTCTTCAAAGACTGCTGTGCTTCCTTAATATTTATAGTTGTTGGGGCGTGAATTCCTCCTAACATCCCATTCACACTATACATAGAGTCTCCTGCAATAAGAATTTTACTTTGTTTCAAATATAAACTAATATGACCCGGAGTATGCCCTGGAGTATGAAGAATTAGTATTCCACCGCAATACGGAAGTTCTTGCCCGTCAATCACAGTATCACTCACTTTTCCTTTTGGTCGGTTCTCTATATTTCCGTCCTTCAATAAAGGTAAATCCCCCTCGATATATGGCTTATCTAGTTCGTGCGCATAAACTTTAATATTACTTCGACAGCGCTGCAACAACTCCGGAAGACTACCTATATGATCAATATCCTGATGCGTCAAAATCACGACTTTTAACTTATCAAATGATACCCCAACCTTTTCCATCTCTACTTGTATATCTTCAATTTGTCCTGGGAAACCCGTATCTATTAATACTGCCATTTCATCATCCCATAAAAGAATTGGATGAATAACAAATTCTTGAAATTCAAGTTGTAACATTTCTATCCCTTTAGCGATCTCCATACAGCCATTCTCCTTTATATTAAAGTTTGAAAATATGTACGAGTAAACTGAAAATATAAAGTGAAACTTTAATCAGTGGGGGTTTTACTGCCCGGCAAATAGCGTGATAAAGCTCCTCTATCTTATAATATGTTTTGTCATACCAATAGAGAATGCCTCAAACCCTATAGATTCATAGTAAGATTGCAATTTTTCTACACACATAAGTTGTGGAATAACCTTGTTTTGTTCACAGTGCTGGATTAATCGTTCCACTATTTCTTTCCCAATACCAATGGACTGATATTTTGGCAATACACATACACCACAAATAACGCCTGTTATTACTCCATCGGATATAACACGCCCCATCCCAATTAATTGTTCCTCTTTAAATGCATATATTGCATACCAACTATGTTTACACATTTGTTCCAATTCATTAACTGTTAATTTAAGAGAATTCCATCCTAAAGATTCGTATAAGAATAATAATCCATTAAAATCTGTAGGATGTTCACTTGTGTAGCGTATACTATTTTCCATGTAAATACTCCCTATTCTCTGGCTTGTTTATATTTCATAAAATTCCCATTACACAAATCTGATCGATGTAAAAATAACTAGAACAAACTTCAATAAGAAAGATAGAATTCCTTCTCAACATAAAATAAAAAGAAGTTATCTCACTTAAGATAACTTCTTTTATATAAGACTCTCATTATATTATCAACCAAAAAATATACAACTGCATACGATTAGCACAAATAAAACTAATAAACCATTTGAGAAATAACCCATTGAAAACTACCCCTTTATTAAATTATGTAAAAGATTTTATCATAAAATGATTTACAACTTAATAACTGAAAAAGACATTGTATTCATTAGTTATATATGTTAAGTAATATTTTATTTTCGGGTATATTCTGCTTAACTTAAACCACTTCCCATTCCCTTATACTTAAGTTCTGATAACTTCAGAACAATACATAAAGAAGACCTCAACTTATTGACGTCTTCTTTTCAACTACACTAATAGCTAATTCACGTTTTTTTTCGAATATATATAGACCCTTCACTAACAGAGACATATATGAAATGTATTCCCACTACATAAACATCTATAATCTGATTATCAACATCCTTATAACCTTTAAATCTCATCCTCGGTTATTCGAATAGCTCTCTTGTTTGAAAAGATATTTTTAAAAATTCCTACTCCCACAATTAATAAACCTATACCAACTAATTTATTTATTTGTAATGGAATGCTCTCCATTCCAAATAATCCAAATGTATCAATACATAACGCAACGACCAATTGAGTAATAAGACTAATTAGCACCGTATATGCTGGACCTAAACTCTTTATTGCACCCATTATACAAATAATTAACCCGATGCCAAACAGTCCACTTACATAAAACAAATAATTTGCAGTATACACTTTAATGCTAATACTGTTTTCTGTAATGATATAAAATAGAATAGAACTAATGAGACCTATTCCAAGGACACATGTAGTCGTTAACCACTGTCCTACATTTTCATTTACTTTTGCATTAAAAACAGATTGTAAGCTAATTAATATTCCTGCTAATATAGCTAAACTAAATCCAATCAAAATCTTCCTCTCCCTTTCATTGCTCATATATATTATCTTTAGCGACTTCCTTCATTCTAGAAAAATCTTTAATGACAATAACTCCATTACTTTTTTCAATTAATTTTTCATTATAAAATCTTTGTAATACCCGAATTACGTGCCTATAACTTACCCCTATAAAGTCTGCAATACTCGTTACCGAAGTCGTATCCAAATCCCCTTTGTACATATTTCCGTTACTATCTGTTGAAATTGAAAGTAAATAACTAGCTACACGTACTTCTACAGGATAAAGTAAATTAAGAGCAGTAAAACGAGTCGATATTTTTAACGTGTTCGCAATGTTTTCAAGTAAGAATTTCATAAATATAGGATCATGTAATAACTTGTTTCTAATAACCTTATTAGAAATGGAAATCGCTACAACATCTGAACAAGATTCAACGACATTATGTGCTTTGCTATTTTGAATTAATTCAATATCACCAACAATTGCGAGTGGATTGATAAAGCGAAGGATTAGTTTCTTCCCTTCAGGTGTAATCGTATAAACTTTTACTTTACCTTTAACAACAAAATATAAACGATTCATTTCGTCATCTATATTGCAAATAAGCTCGCCTTTTTCAAAATGATTTAATTGAAAATATGCTGTATCTATTTCTGAAAAAACCTCGAGCGTTTTATTGATTTTCAAATAATGCGTAATTAAACTTGATCTATTCTCCATATTCATTTCCTCCTTTCATTTACATATTAAATACAACAATACCTATAATCATTACTATTGTTCCCACAATATGATATCTCTCCATCTGTATCTTTTTTATATGAAACAGTCCTTTCATTTCAATAACTGTTGCCGTTAACAATTGAGCAACCATTAGTGTGCCAGCTGTCAATGTAACTCCTAGTGAATATATCGCCATAGTTTCTGCACAAATAATGAATCCACCAAATGCACCCGCTACTAAATATATTTTTTTTACACTCTTTAAATCCGTTACTTTCTCTTCTTTCTTTAACAAAAATACAGTTGTTGCAATAATGAATCCAATTAAATGGGTTATAATACTCGTCGACCATATACCGATATGTGAACTAAGTTTCGCATTAAAGGTTCCTTGAAGTGTTATAAATATCCCCGCAAAAACAGCAAATAGAATACCTTTCAAAAAATCATCTCCTCATCCTTTATTTCTGACTTAATTAAAAACCATCATCCTATAATGGCAAAAGGACAAATGTCACATCACTATGAAAATAACTTGGAATGAAAAAAACACACCTCAAAAATGCGAGATATGTTTTTCAATATTTATATATAATGTTTTATAAATAAAAATTACGCTACATTAAAAGATTTCTTTTTCATAACAAACTTTGCAAATAAGAAACGTACAAGCGGTCCCATAATAATTAATTGTAATGGATATGCCATTATGAAATTTTTAATAAAAATCGAAAAATAAATTGAAACAAATGAATCTCCTTGTAGTCCACCATGTAAATGCATCATAGCCATACCGAAAAATGACATAAAGAACACCATTCCGATTACCATAGTTGTCGCCATTGCAACGATAATATTTATTTTCTTAGATTTATCAAATGGCAACATGAATACAATTTTTTTCGCACAAGGTCCAACTATACTTATTTCAATTAATAGCGCAATAATAAAGCCAATTAATAGTTCTAATGCAATCTCTTTAATATAAATTGGTCCTCCTGTTTCATTTATTAGTAAATTGTAAAACGTCATTACGATAACCATTCCAAGGCACATCATCATGCCAAATTGGAGGTTTTCTTTTCTTGTTGTTGGCAAATTTCATCATCCTCTCTCTTTGAGTCTTTGTCATTATATCGACATTGGAACCCCCTTCGTAAGTGAACATTTTGTGAACAAATTTAAAACGTTTTCATGTATTTTCTTTACTTTCAACTCAAATTCTCACTTTTACTTATAAAGGTTTTATATATTTCAATGTTGAATTACTAAATTTAACATTGCATTACATTATTACTAGGAGGATAACCATGAATGAAACAGAATTTTACGCATATCACATCGTAACAAGGAAAAGAATGCATATCGGACAAATGATTCCTTTTAAAAAAAATCAACACAATACTCTATATAACTTCTTTTTTGAAAGAGAACAATTAAATGTTAGTGGTGAAGATGGCATACAAATTTTAAATAATCACTATAAAAATGACGAATTACATATAAATAATGAAAATGCTAAAGTAGTTATGAATTATATGAATCAAACAATTAGAGCAGTTAGAGAAACAATTGTAGAAATGGTTAGACTACAAGAATTCCCTGAATACCCTTCCAGGTTATCTTGTTTATATGCTGCTAAAAGCTATGAGGATGCTTTGAAATGGAAAGCGCTATTTGATTCTTACAATCGAGAAGTTTTACAGATTGTTAAACTACGAGTAATCGGAAGTTCTTTTGAAGGTGACGGGAATCTTTTACCGAAAGAAGATGGTATTCCTTTTTCTCAAAAAATCGAACAAGCTAGAAAGTATTGGAAAGGAAATATTAGAAATGAGCTTCCTGAGCTACTGATTAATGGAGAAATTGAAGTGGTGGAAATTATTGATGACTTTTCCTCAATTCATATTTAATTTCTAACTAAATCATATAGGATGGAGATTACAATGAAAAAAAAAGTATACTTCAATCATGATGGCGGCGTAGATGATTTAATTTCATTATTTTTATTACTTCAAATGGAAAACGTTGAACTTACCGGTGTATCTGTTATCCCAGCAGACTGCTATTTAGAACCTGCAATGTCTGCAAGTCGTAAAATTATTGATCGCTTCAGCAAAGATAATATTGCAGTAGCCGCTTCAAACTCTCGCGGGCAAAACCCGTTTCCGAAAGACTGGCGGATGCATGCATTTTATGTAGATGCTTTACCAATTTTAAATGAGTCTGGAAAAGTTGTAGCACCCATGGCAGCAAAGCCTGCACATCACCATTTAATAGAAACACTTCTACAAACGGAAGGAAAAACAACTTTATTATTTACCGGGCCCCTAACTGACCTTGCTCGTGCGTTATATGAAGCTCCCATAATTGAAGATAAAATTGAATGTCTCGTTTGGATGGGTGGTACATTTCTTACAGCAGGCAATGTACATGAACCAGAGCATGATGGAACAGCTGAGTGGAATTCGTTTTGGGACCCTGAAGCAGTGGCTCGTGTATGGGATGCAAAAATTAAAATCGACTTAGTGACACTAGAAAGTACAAACCAAGTTCCGTTAACTATAAACATACGTGAACAATGGGCAAAAGAACGAAAGTATATTGGTATGGATTTCCTTGGTCAATGCTATGCAATGGTCCCCCCTCTCGTTCACTTCTCAACGAACTCTACTTATTATTTATGGGATGTACTAACTACCGCGCTTGTCGGAAACACTAGCCTTGCAAAAACTGAAACGATTAATAGTATCGTTCATACATATGGACCTAGCCAGGGGCGTACAGAGGAAACTGCTGATGGACGACCTGTAAATGTCGTTTATGATGTAAAACGTGATGTATTCTTTGAATATATTACTGAATTAGCAAAGAAAGCTTCTACTTGAACCACTATCTATACGAAAAATAAATAGAATAAAATCACTTCAGACGATGAACCCCTATATTTAGAATTTAGTTGAAACTACATATTTAACTATTGAAAAGAGTATTGAATTAAATTTCAATACTCTTTTTGTGCAATTTAATTATATTGGATTAATGTAGTGTCTTATTGATTATTCATTTCATAACCATTGACAAAATAAGTTATTGTTTCTAACTCATCTTCATTTAATTCTCTATCTAGTTCTTGTTTATACGCTGCCTTTATCTTCTCTTCATCACCTATATGAGCTTCTGTATAAGTTCCTACTGTTTTTAACATACGAATCTCTTGTAAAAACTCCTCTCGATTTATCGCTTCACCATGAGAGAGAATATATGTCTCAGCATCAAATTTCTCTAATTCATCTATCAATTTAAACGTTCTTTTCGTCGTATAGTTCCACTTCGAAGAAAAAATATCTGCATATATACAGTCTCCTAAAAATAATATCTTTTCTTCTTTCACGTAAATAACAACTGAATCATGTGCATGATCTCCGCCCACATGTTTTAACACGCATGTCACTTCACCAAGATCTAATTCAATTTGATTCTGGAACGTTAAGGTCGGAGGAATAATGTTAATATTTCTCGCTTTTTCTTCAAACTCTTTTTTTATGCAATCCGCACAAAATGCAATTTCAGTACCCTCTTTTACGCGTGCGTCCAAAGCTTCATCTGTCCATTCATAAGAAACAAGTGTACGCATCTCTTTTTTCGTTTCAGAATGTGCAATTGACAATGCATCTTGTAGTACAGGCAATCCAAAAATATGATCCCAATGCCAATGGGTTAGTGCTACGAAATCTGGATTCGATACATTTTGTTCTTTTAACATTTCTAAAAATAATTGTGCATGCTCCTCTGAATTCCCTGCATCGATCATTAAAGTTTTTTCTTGTCCAACAACCATTCCTAATATAGGTCTATCTGTTTCAGAAACAGGTGTCATATACCAAAATGAGTTTCCTATTTTTTTAATTTGTTGCATAACCAATTCCCCTTTTCATTTTCTCACTTAAATTTAATATATAAATTATAACGAATCACTACTTTTTTCTCTATAATCAAACACAATTACTTGGACTAATCTAACTTTCCTTTTCGTAAGCTAAAAATAAGGGAATAGAATCGGAGTGTGATACTATGGAACGTTTATGGATTCCAATGATTGTAACATTTTTTTCGTTCGGTGGATTACTTTTAGGAGGTGCTGTTGGAGTAGCAACACGCCAACTTATTGAAGAAAAGATGCATCGTTTATACGCATTATGTGGTGGTATTTTACTTGGGCTTTTATCCCTTGAAATTATTCCTGAAACATTTTCAAGCTACGAAATGGTTGGGCCTATACTTGGTATAGCTATCGGTATTTTAGTTATGAGCTTATTAGATAACTATTGTCACCATCCAATGATACATAAAAAAGATCAACAAGCATGGCAAACCTTCCTTTTTCTCTCTTTCGCTATATTTATTCATAATATACCGAGTGGATTTGCGTTAGGTACAGCTTTTATAAATCATAATGACTCTGCCATTCCCTTTTTAATAGCAATTGTCGTTCACCATATTCCAGAAGGATTAGCTTTAATTATTCCATTTCTTTTTACAAAACATAAATATATTTCCTTTTTATTAACGACTTTATTACTTTCTCTTATTCTCGGTACTGGCACAGTTTTTGGCATTTTGATGGAAGGAAAAGCTCTTCACCTGCAAGGACTCATTATGGGAAGTGCTATTGGTTCACTTGGATATGTCACAATTCATGAAATGCTTTGGAAAGCTAAGAAACAGCTCTCTTTCCTTACATTTCTAATGTGGGCAACTAGTGGTTTTTTACTAATAACAGTGTTCACTTTATTCGCTGGTCATCATTAAAGTTGCTAAAGTGAAACTTTTGTTCCTCCCACACTGATTCTTAGATTACAAATAACCAGATAAATTTTCTTATTTGTATATTTTTCCTTTTTATCCAAAACATAATGTTATCTACCTATTATAAGGAGGAACAATTATGTTTGGGAAAACAGCCGGTGAAGCATTAGTTGATTTATTAATTGAATGGGGAGTAGAACACATATACGGTATGCCTGGAGATTCCATCAATTCTATCATTGAAGCTTTAAGAAAAAAACAAGATAAAATTAAATTCATTCAAGTTCGCCATGAAGAAGCTGGTGCATTAGCAGCGGCTGCCTATGCAAAATTAACAGGAAAACTTGGCGTTTGTATGGCAATTGCAGGACCTGGTGCTATTCATTTATTAAATGGTTTATATGATGCGAAACTCGATAAAGCCCCTGTTCTAGCAATTTCAGGTCAAGTAGAAACCGATTTACTTGGAACGGACTTTTTCCAAGAAGTAAATTTAGAAAGAATGTTTGATGATGTTGCGGTTTATAACCAGCGTATTATGTCAGCAGAGCAACTACCTGCCGTAGTGAATCAAGCAATTCGAATGGCTTATACGAAAAAAGGTGTATCCGTTCTTACAATTCCAGATGATGTCCCGAAATTCGAAGTGAAAAATGGTGCTCGTATTACAAATACTTCTTTTACTTTACCTGAGTTGTTTCCACAAAAAGAAGATTTAGATGGAGCGAAACTCGCAATAAATGAAGCGAAAAAGCCTGTGATTTTAGCTGGAAAAGGAACAAAACATGCGAGAGAATCTTTACTTGCATTGGCAGAACATATTGGTGCTCCAATCGTACTTACATTACCTGCTAAAGGAATTATTCCTGATGAGCATCCTCTTTGTATCGGTGGATTAGGATTAATCGGAACGAAACCTTCTTATGAAGCAATGAAACATGCAGATACTTTAATTATGGTTGGTACTTCTTATCCGTTCACTGGTTTCTTACCTGAAAAAGCAAAAACAATTCATATCGATACAGATCCTGCCCAAATCGGAAAACGTTATGCGACAGATATTGGTTTAGCTGGTGATGCTGATAAAACATTACGATGGTTAATTGAAAATGTTGAAAAACACACAGACCATTCTTTCTTAGAACATCATCAAGAAATGATGAAAAAGTGGGAAGAAAAATTACACGATCAAGAAGAAGACTCTTCTATTCCAATTAAACCACAACGCGTTATGCATGCTCTGCAGCAAGTAGCACATGATGACGCAATTCTATCAGTCGATGTCGGAAATGTAACAGTATGGACCGCAAGGCACTTCCGTATGACGAACCAGCAATTTGTTATTTCTAGCTGGCTCGCAACACTTGGTTGCGGTTTACCTGGTGCTCTTGCTGGAAAAATTGCATTCCCGGATAAACAAGTATTTGCAGTTTGTGGTGATGCCGGATTTGGAATGACGATGAATGACTTCGTAACAGCTGTAAAATATAAATTACCAATCGTTGTCGTCGTATTAAACAATAATAAAATTGCGATGATTAAATTCGAGCAAGAAGTTATGGGTAACATCGAATTCGAAACAGATTTAACGAACCCTGATTTTGCAAAATATGCAGAGGCGTGTGGAGGTATTGGATACCGTGTTGAGAATTTAGATGAACTCCTTCCCGCTTTCGAAAATGCAGTAAAACAAAATAAACCGTGTATTATTGATGTAGTTGTAGATGCTAACGAAGCACCAATGCCAGCAAAAATCACATTTGGTCAAGCCGCTGGTTATACGAAGCATATGATAAAAGAATTATTTGAAGAAGGTAAGATTGATTTACCTCCACTTTAAGCGAAAAAAGATAGCTGAAAACGATTTGTCTTCAGCTATCTTTCTTTACTTTTGTATCTCCCTATAAAAAGAAAAGTCATTCATAGTTGGTTGTACTTGTTTCTCTACTTGCACTTCTCTCCCTTCCCGCTTTGACCTTCTCACATTTCCTAGCTTAATCGCATCTTGCATGCTATTACTAATAAGGTTTCCAGCTAAGATTGTCATACTATAAAAAGCAATCGGTATAAGTACAATCCATGTATGAGTAGTTAAGTGCCGGAAGTTTTGACCAATTAATCCTGTCCATTCTTTTGTTACACTATCTGGATCCATTCCACTGAAGGTTATTGTTCCACCAAAAAATAATTGCAACAAACCAAGGTGTAAAAGAAGTAATAAAGTACTCACAAATTGTTGTGCTACTAATAAAAGAAATGATGGTAACATATGAGGCCATATATGGCGCTTCAACCTCTGCCATTTACTCCCGCCAAGCACAGTGGCTGCCAACATAAATTCTTCTTTCTTAATACGTTTAACTTCTTGCGCTACATACAACATAACTGTTGGTACAGCAAGACATGTAAGAACTATAATTTGAAATGTCACCCGCAAATACAACGGCACAACTTCCGCTCCACTATCAAACGTTAAAACTTCATTTAACATAAAATAAGAAATCATAACCATTGGTACAATACTAAAAGGATCAAAAAAGGATGAGATAACCGGAAAAGATCGCTTACCATACATACCAAGAAGTAAACCAATCCCTCCTCCAACTATAACTCGTAAAGTTGCTATAATTATACTCGCTCCAACTGTCCATTTCGCGCCTTCTATTATTAATTGGACAAGGTCACGGCCTTTCGTATCACTTCCGAACCAAAATTTACTTGATGGCGAAAATGGAGCAGCCTCTAGTTCTCCTTTTTCGTTATACATCATCGTAAGTTCACGAATATTCCCATCGAAAAATAACGTATATCCAATACTAATAATCATTAGTACACTCAGAAAAGTAACACCTATCCAAAATCTCACATCTCTTTTTACAACTTGCCACATGTTACACACGCTCCCTTATAACATTTTGTAAAAGCGTATGTAATATACGAAATAGTATAAAAAGCGGAACGTATAATATAACTAGACTCACTGTAAATATTTCTAATTTAGAATTTTCTTTTACAAATACAAACATTCCATATGTATTAAAAATCCATTCGATAATATATAAATTGGATAGCATAAATAAAATATTTGTTTTCGCATAGTAAATTGTCGTCAATAAAACATTCCTTGAAACATGATGTGTTAAAATATGCTGCAAACTTAGTCCTTTACTCTTCGCAAATATACTATAATCTTTCTCCATTTCTTCTTTAAAACGTAATAACAATAGTTTAATAAATAATAACGTTGTTGGTATTGTAAGACATATAATCGGTAACAATCGTACTCTCTCTTCTCCTAATCCAGCAAGTTTTATTGGCATAAAACCTGTTTTTTGAAAAACAATTACGACAAGAAGTTGTGATAATAAAATAAGTAATATATCCGGTATACTCTCTAGCGTAAGAAAAACTCCATTCCACATTTTTTGCTTCATATGAGAACGCTGCAATACCCAAACAACAAGTACATACGCTATAAGCAAAGATAGTAAAAAAGCTGATAGAAATACAATCATAGTTTCACTATAATGAATCCATATTTGTGGAAATAATTTCCTTGAGTCTCGAAATCCAAATGTAATTTCCCATGGTCGGAGTAACTTTCCTCCAATAAACACAATCGTGTTCCAAAAACCGATTAAATCAATTTGCAATCCCTTAAATAATCGAGGGAGCGCACCTAAACAGATTATACATAGAATTGCAGCTAATAATTGTAAACAAGTAATCCCACACCATTTAGCAATTCGCATCAACATAACGATTTCCCCTTACAATCCAATAGAATATTCAGAAACAAAAAGACAGATATATTACATCTCTTCAGCTAAACCTTGCACCTGCTTCTTTCCACTAGGTAAAACAGCTTGATATAAACACGTAACGAAAAATAATAAACCAAATAAAATAATATATAACGTATCTGCACTAATCCATTTCGGGAACAACATCGCTATCGCACCGAGAGATAATAGCTGAAACCCTGTCGTTAATGGACTAAGTAAACTTTGAACGCGCCCCATGAATGACTCTTCTACAATTTCATACATCCAACCCATTGTTGCAATTCCTACACCAAACAAAGCATATAAACTATTTACCATTTGATTCATGCCCGCTGCTGCACCGTATTGGTCGGATTCAACTACTCCCTGTATCATCGACTGTTCTGATGGAGAGAAAAATTGTATACATTTCCCAAAATAATAATATAAAGATAAGTATAATCATCCCGTAGTCAACTACCCCCACTGAAACGTTTCAGTGGAGGCTTGAGTTAGAACGCTAGGTCTTTTCGTCTATCGCTAGACAGTTGACGCTCTAGCATTCATGCCACCTTATGGTAACACCCCAAGTATGTTTTTGGTTGGTACTTGAAACGAACTATCGTTTCCCCACTTGCACCACCCTTTCGAAAAAGAGCAGTTCCTCCTTGTGGAAGAAGCCACCACTCAGATGAATCCGGCGTGTGCTACAAGCCCCGACAAGTCGAGTACACATGGATGGTTGACGCACCCACTAAGCTATGCGCGAAGCAACAGCCTTACGTTTTTGCACTTCTAATAGAATCGGCGTTTTCACTTTGAGATTGTCATCCAATTCTACAACTTTTGATTTTTGCAATGTATTCAGAGCACCGTTAATATCAGCATGGATACATGTTCCTGCTTTACTTTGGTACAGACCACGAGTGATTCGTTTGCCACTAAAGCGATAATGCATCCTATCATCCTTAGACCAAACTGGAACCGGATCTTTATCAAGAAAACTAGCTTTTGAAGTATAGCTTTCTTCTTGTTTTAAAAATCGGATGCCTTCTTTTACACATTTATTCTCAATTGCTGCAAGCAGTTTATGCAATGGGATTTGAACAAATGTTTGATTATTCTTTTTTCCCATATCAGATTTTTGTTTCCAACCAGCGTTATACCCTACGACAACCGTATCTATGCCAAATGCTTTCACTTTTTTGAACAACAGACCTACCGTTTGTGAAATGTAACCATTTATTTGTCTTTCTCGTTTATGCCAAAGTGCAGCCATTTTGTTCGTTACAACGCGTTTTGAAAGTCCATTTTCAATATTTTTCTGCTGGAGATTACGTATCATTTTGTTGAAGTATTGGTTTATGGATTTTAATTTTTTTCCATCAATTAAGAAAGCATCACCTGTATTTGTCACGTAACTTACTAATCTATCTACACCTAAATCGCAACTTAAAGCGTTACTCGTAGTCGTGGGTTGTTTCTTCATTTGAGAAACGTACATTTCATATGTGTAATGCACCTCAAAGAACCGACCTTTTTGCTTCGGTACAATCTCAATGTAGGAGATTTTTTTATGTCTTAAGTTTTTTGGCATACATATTTTAATGGAACCGAATTTTTTTCTGAATGCAACATTCATCGGAATCATCCAATACCCGTTATCATCCACTTTTGGAACTTGATAGATTTCAATAATTCGTTTGTCCGTTGAACGAGAATAATTCGGAAACTTAGGACGACCTGTGAATGTTTCAGGTTTTTTCTTCCACTGTTCCATTGCTTTAAAAAAGCTTTTTACGTCTGCATATAAGGCTCTACGAATCGCTTGGACAGAGTTTGATTGAATGCCCCAGTAGTTCATATCGGCTTGCATGGCATTGTCCACTTCTTTTACAGTAGCCATCTTGTTATGATTCAAGTAACTTTGTTTAATCGTGTACAATCCAACATTTCGCAACGCTTTTGAACTATGTGACATGCGTTGCAGTAAGCGGAATTCTTTTGCAGTCAGGCAAGCTCGTCCGATATTCTGTTTCTGCGTGAATCGTTGCATGGTTTCTCTTTTCTTTTGTTTACGTAATACTTTCACTGCTTTCTTTCTAGTCATTGTTTTCACCACCTTTCTCAGAGTGTTCAGCCTATTGACTGACAGCAATCATAGAACCGAGTCGCTCTAAAATATTTGCTAGAAAAAACGTGTGTACACTTTGTTGCGAAATAACTGTAGCATTTCTTTCATACTTAATATCCTTTCTCTCGACAAAATTTTATTATTCTAGTCATTTCCCGGAAGTTATATTATATTTTTCGACTATTATCCAATCTTTTCCTTCTACATAGAGAACATTATAAAAAGACTCTTGTCATTTATACAAGAGTCTTTTTATTTAACTTCGCTTTACGTAATGATATGTAGCTAAGATTTTTTTACGTCTCGCTAACTTTTTTAATTCTATAAATTTCGGATCCACTTTATTTATTTTAAAAATGTATCACACATCCACTTATAAAATTTTTCTTTCTCTTCAAATTGTGGATAATGACCTGATTTCTCAAAAGTAATAAATTCTTTTTGATCTGCTTCAATCGTATCAAAATATGTTTTTGCCGCATGATATGAAGTGTTATAGTCATATTTCCCCATAAGAAAATAAAGCGGTAATTTCATTTTAGTCACCTTAGTAGGCAATGGATTCTTTAAATCCTTTTCTAATAAGACAGTTTGAGAATGTGATAATCCAACGTTATAACGAATTACATCTAACAAGTTATATTCATTACTAAGTAACATCCCGATATTATCACCATCTGGATTTTCAATAAGTCTTGATGTTCCACCATATTTCGCAACATAATTTCTCGGAGTATATGTATCACCATTTTTAATTTTTTCAGTCAACCCATTTAAATAGGAAACCTCATCTGTATTCCCAGCATTTTGTGCCTGTTCAATTACATAGTTTAAACTATCCATTTCACTTTCTACTGTATCACTCATCTGCCCTATGCCAACATATGCTTCATATTTTTCAGGAGCATTATTGGCAGCTTGCATTCCGATATATGTACCATAAGAATGACCAACCAATATTACTTTTTCTTTACCAAGACGTTTTGAAACATAATCTGTCATAGCTAATAAATCTTCTACAAGAAGATCTGATGTAAGATTCGAATAGTCTTCAAAGAAATGATACGACTTCCCGCTCGCTCTTTGATCGTAATTAACAACTGTGAATTCCTCTTCCAATAAGTTTTGGTATTTTTGAGCATATGGTATTTCTGAAGTACCTGGTCCACCATGTACAAAAATAATAACCGGATTGTTCTTATCTTTGCCACGTATCATAATTTCATGACCACTTCCATTGATCTCTACTTGCTCTAATGTACTTATACTGTTTTTCCCCTTTATTTGCGCAGTCCATGTAGGAAATACTAATGATACGATTACTAATAGTGTAATGGTAGCACCAATAAGTTTTATTAATTTTTTTATCTTCTTCATAAGTAGTCTCCTTTCTTTTAAATTTATAAAAATATCAATTTAATTCTGCACAACTACCTCAAAATAATAGGAATAAATAACAATTACACTCTTCAATTTCACCTTGATCTTTTGCACATTCTTAATATCCCATACACTTCTTAACTTTCCGCTATATAAACTCTTAATATTTTCTTAATTTTCAATACACGATTCATAGAAAGACTCGATCACAATGTATTACAAATATAGAAAAAAGCCCTTGTTTTCTAAACAAGGACTCTTTTCATAAACTATTTAGCTACCTCTTCTTTCGGCATTACCATACCTTTATAAAGTTGAACAGTTATCCAGTAATAAATGAAATAAATGACTAAGAAAATTCCTATTGGCACCCATACTTTTACAAACGGGTCAACTAATATAAAGCTGAATAAGTTAAGCCCAACTAAAACGTGGGAAATTCCAATAATTGCTGGGAAGATAAATAAATATGAAATTTCTTTATATATACTTTTCGTTAACATACTACGTCTTACGCCGATTTTTCGTAACATTTCATAACGTCGTACGTCACGAGAAGCACCTGTTAATATTTTGAACATAAGGGAACTTGCCATCATTGCTAAAAAGGCAATTCCGAGGAAAAATCCCATAAACATTGTTCCGCTCATAAAGCTGTTCATAAACTGATAAATTGTCATTTTCGTAAATAAGTCTACCTTTTCACCTGTTGCTTTTTCAATTTGTGCTTTTTGTCTCTTGTCTATTTCGATCAATAACGGTTTATATTTTTTCATATCATCTACTTTTGCTAATGTTACAGTGTGTTCTGTTCCTTGAATTCCTTTATAATGCTCTTCGTCTGCAATTCTTACTGGTTTTCCGCTAAATTGATTATGCGTAATTTGTATCTCTCTTACAACTGCGTCTTCCCAATCCTTTGGCAAACGAGGGAATTTTGCTAATTCAGGAGCCTCTAAAGCTGAATATACAGGTTCAGTTAAAGGTTCAGTCACACGTTTACGAACAGGCTCTTTTAACGTTTTTGTATCAAAATGGTCTGAAACAAGTGGTGGTTTCGCAGTTAAGTCGTTACGTAAATAATAAACCGCTTCTCCATCTACTTTATATTTGTACTTGCTTTCTTCAACCATTTCCATTTCTTTTAAGGCAGCTTTGTCTTGATCATTCGGATCATGAATTACAACATCATATACACGAGAAAAGTCTGTCATAATACCTACATTTTTTTGGAACGCCATACCTGCCGTCATCGCACCTGCGCCTAATGCAATTAACATCGCTACCGTACCTAATACTCTTGATAAACTATTTACGCGAAAGCGTAGCTGTGCATATGTAAAACTATTTAAGCCTGTTTCATTTCGTTTTTTATTCCCTTTAATTTTCATCACAAAAAATGGGAGCAATGAACTAAAAATAAAATATGTTCCAAGTGTTGTAACGATTGTCGCTATTATAAAACCGACTTCAGCAAACATTTTTATATTTACCATAAAGTAGTATCCTGTACTTACTAGCAATATACCGAGTACTGTCATTATAATAATACGAGTTTTACTTTTCTTCACTTCATCTAGTGTTTCATCTTCACGAATTAACTCTAGTTCAGTTTTACGTAACAATCGGACACTGTTCATTAAGCCAGTAATGAAAAATAGTATTAAAAAGAAAATAGCTGTAACTAAAATTGCTGGTGTGTATACAGATGCATAACTACCTTTTGCTGAAATTTCCATTCCATTCATTAAAAAGTTTCCTGCTACACTTGCAAGTAACATCCCTACTAAAATACCGATAATAATACTGACAATACCCATACCGAATGTTTCAATAAATAATAACTGTGCTACTTTTTTCTTTTTTGCACCAAGCATCATGTACATACCGAGTTCTTTTCTTCTTAACGTGAGTAAGAAAGAGTTGGCATATATAATATAAAATACAGTAATGAAAGATAATAGTATTGCACCTACCCAAAAGACGAGTCTAATACTACTAATTAGGCTATTATCTTTCGTAAATTCACTATTCATCGCCATTGTTTGGAACATGTAGAAAATACTAATACTAATAACGAGGCCAATAAGTAAAACCATATAATCTTTTAACATCTTTTTCATACTATGACGTGATAATTTAAATAACATAGTTTCGCCCCCTACTTAGACTCAGCAGCTGAGCCCATATGAGCGAGCACACCTAAAATGTCTTGATAGAAATTCTCTCGAGTGCCTTGACGATTTAATTCTTTATAAAGAAGACCATCTTGAATAAATAAAATACGCTCACAATAACTTGCACTAAATGCATCGTGTGTAACCATTAAAATACTTACATTATGATTTTCATGTAAATCTTGCATCGCTTCTAATAAACTTTTTGCATTTTTACTATCAAGCGCGCCTGTCGGTTCATCTGCTAATACAATTGCTGGATTATGTACTAAAGCTCTTGCCGCCGCTGTTCTTTGCTTTTGTCCTCCAGAAACAGCCGTCGGATATTTTGTTAAAATTTCAGTGATGCCTAATTTCTTCGCAACGTCATTTACCTTTCCAGTAATCTCACTTGATGGTACGCCTTGCAAAGAAAGTGGTAAAGCGATATTTTCATAAATTGATAAATTTTCTAGTAAGTTAAAATCTTGAAAGATAAAACCTAATTTTTGAGAGCGAAAATCAGATAACGCATTGCCCTTCATAGAAGTAATATTTGTACCAGCTATCGTCACACTACCACCTGTCGCTTGGTCAAGTGTACTTATCACATTAAGTAAAGTCGTTTTTCCAGAACCAGAAGGTCCCATGATCCCGACAAATTCTCCTTCTTTAATACTTAACGATACACCCCTTAATGCTTTTGACTGATTCTCATTTCTTTTCCCATACGTTTTTTCTACACTTTCTACAGTAACTACATTTGTTGACATCTCTTTCACTCCATCCCTTTTGTATAAAATCAATTTCTCACATATTTCTTATTATTTTGTCATGTAAATTCTTAAGAATTTTTTAATTATTCACCCAATAAGAGTTACACCCTTAACATGAACCTATTTCCTACTTCATATTCTCATTTTTCTACAACTCGTTCCCTCGATTTCGCTTACATTTACCTTACATTTTTGTAAGATAAAAAAGAAAACACACTAATTTCTAATAGTGTGTTTTCTTTACAATCAATATTTTCTATTCTTTATTTCTTCTTCAATACTTGCCACAAATAAATCTAGCGCAACAACTTCTGACTTCTCTTCTCCATATTTACGTACATTTACAGCTCCGTTTTCCATTTCCTTATCCCCAATAACAAGAACATACGGTACTTTTTGTATTTGTGCTTCTCTTATTTTATATCCTAATTTTTCATCTCGTGCATCTTGTTCAACACGAACTCCAGCTTGTGCTAATTTAAGTGCAATCTCATTGGCATATTGTTCATGTACTGCATTTGAAACTGGAATTACTTTCACTTGAACTGGTGCCACCCATGCCGGGAACGCCCCTCCAAAGTGCTCAATTAATATTGCTAAAAAGCGATCTAATGACCCTAAAACTGCCCTGTGAATAACAACTGGTCTTTTCTTTTCATTATTTTCATCTATATAATTTAAATCAAATTTCTCTGGCATTTGGAAATCAAGCTGGATTGTTCCGCACTGGTGACTTCTATTTAAAGCATCTTTAATATGAAAATCAATTTTCGGCCCGTAAAATGCACCGTCACCTTCATTTAGTCTATATTTATAATTTAGCGATTGTAATACATTTTCTAATGCTGCTTCTGCTTGCTCCCATAATTTATCATCACCCATTGAATCTTCTGGACGAGTAGAAAGTTCTACTTCATATTCGAATCCAAAAGTTTTATATACGTAATCAATCTGCGCCATTACTGATTTAATTTCATTTTCAATTTGTTTTGGAGTTACAAATAAATGTGCATCATCTTGGCAGAAAGTACGTACTCTTAATAATCCGTTTAACGCACCACTAAACTCATGGCGATGTACTTGACCAAATTCACACATACGAATCGGTAATTCACGATAAGAATGCAATTTATTTTTAAACATAAGCATGTGCCCTGGACAGTTCATCGGTTTTAATGCAAAACTTTTATTATCTACTTCAGAGAAATACATATTATCTTTATAATGTCCCCAGTGCCCTGATTTCTCCCATACTTCTTGGTTCATCATGAACGGAGTGCGTACTTCTTGATAATTGTACTCTTTTTGAATTCCTCTTAAAAATGCTTCCAATTCGTTACGAATCATTTGTCCTTTCGGTAAATAAAACGGCATTCCCGGAGCCTCTTCAGAAAACATAAATAACTCAAGCTCATTGCCTAACTTACGATGATTTCTTTTTGCTGCTTCTTCAACGAAATGTAAATACTCTTCTAATTCTTTTTGAGAAGAGTATGCAACACCATATATGCGCTGAAGCACTTGGTTATTACTATCACCTCGCCAATATGCACCGGAAACGTGAGTTAATTGAAATGCTTTCAAATAACCTGTTGATGGTAAATGTGGCCCTCTACATAAATCTACAAATTCACCTTGTTTATATAGTGTTACACTTTCCCCACTAGGAATTGCTTCTAAAAGTTCTAATTTCAAGCAATCGTTCATTTCTTGAAACAGTTTTGCTGCTTCTTCTCGAGAAACCTCAACTCGTTCTATCTTTATATTTTCATTTATAATCTTTTTCATTTCTTTTTCGATTTTTCGTAAATCTTCTATGTTTACACTACTTGGAAGATCCATATCATAATAAAATCCATTTTCAATAACAGGCCCTACCCCAAGATTTATATCACCATACATTCTTTTTACAGCTTGCGCTAAAATATGTGCCGCAGAGTGTCTTGCAATTTCTACACCTTCATTTGAATCTATAGTAATGATTTCTACTTCCGCATTTTCTTCAATATTTCGGCGTAAATCATATAATCCATCATTCACTTTCCCCCCGACTGCTTTCTTTTTCAAACTACTACTAATAGATCCCGCAATTTCTTCTAAAGTAATTCCTTTTCCAAATTCTTTCACGCTACCATCTGGAAATTTAATTTCAATCATTTGTTCTTTCATTTTTCATCTCTCCATTTCATAATAAAAAGCACACTCATCCCTAAAATAGGGACGAGCGTGCTTATACCCGTGGTTCCACCCAGATTCCCATCACAAAATGCAATGGCTTCTTTTACGGTAACGTCGTTTATACGGCACTAGATACTTAATTTCCCTAGGGCAGCTCTAAGGTGGTAAGTTATTTTTCTGCGTTAGGAAGTTCTCAGCTTTCCTTCCTTCTCTGTATAACCGGGTAAAATAACTCGTGTCCTTTTCTTCGCTTATTATGAAATTGAATGCAAAAAAGCATATTCATCCCTAAATATAGGGACGAATATGCTTATATCCGTGGTTCCACCCAGATTCCCATCACAAAAAACATAATGGCTTCTTTTGCGATAACGTCGCATACACGGCACTAGATACTTAATTTCCCTAGGGCAGCTCTAAGGTGGTAAGTTATTTTTCTGCGTTAGGAAGTTCTCAGCTTTCCTTCCTTCTCTGTATAACCGGGTAAAATAACTCGTGTCCTTTTCTTTGCTTTTTGTAAAACATCCATTTATTGTTATTTAATATATCTTATTCATTTTATTTTTGCAAGTGTTTAAAAAATTTATTTATTTAATTAAAAAAGTGAAACCAAATTTTTTTGGTTTCACTTCACAATTTTACCAATCTTGTGGTTCGTAATTTAAGTCTGCAAATAGACGTCTTTTCTCTTTCTTCGTTAAATCTCTCCACTGTCCAACTGGTAAATTATTCAATTCGATATTCATAATTCTCGTACGTTTTAACGTGTATACTTGATAACCTAAAGCTTCACACATACGGCGAATTTGACGATTTAGCCCCTGAGTTAAAATAATTTGGAACTCATATTTTGATAACTGTGTAACCTCACAAGGAAGCGTTTTTGTTCCTAAAATTTTAACACCCGCTGCCATTTTCTCTAAGAAATCAGGTGTAATTGGCTTATCTACTGAAACGATATATTCTTTCTCATGTTTGTTTTCAGCACGTAAAATTTCATTAACAATATCACCATCATTCGTTAATAAAATTAAACCGTCTGAGTCTTTATCAAGACGTCCAATGTGACTAATTCGTAAAGGATGGTTCACTAAATCGATAATATTACCTTTTACAGCTTTTTCACTCGTACATGTAATACCTACTGGTTTATTTAAAGCGATATATACGTGATCTCGAGCAATTCGAAGCTGCTCTCCATTTACTCGTACATCATCACCTGGGTTCACTTGGTCACCAATTTTTGCAACCTTACCGTTAATAATTACTCTTCTCTCATTAATTAGTTTATCCGCTCCACGTCGAGACGCTTTTCCAGCTTCACTAATAAATTTATTGATACGCAAATTAGGCACATCCTTTTCTAAAAAAAATTTCAAGCTCACACTGCTTCTACCGTACAATACAAAAGGGTAAGCCTCCTATTATAACTTAAATATATTAACATGAAAGGGTATATAACGTCTTCTATTAATTACTTGTTTATAAGAAAATATCTTTATTATACATTCATTTATGCACTTTTTCATCGTTTAATATACAAGCCATTCTTCCTTACATACAGCTTGTTTTCCTTGTATCTTTTCTATATCTTCATGAATATTAGCTAATTTATATAAATCTGGGAAAATCTCTTCCACATAATGTTGGTGCGCTATTTCATCTTTCCAATACGTTAACACTATGTAACGATTTTCATTTTCCAAAGACTTCCCAACTACTCCACCTAGCATTCCTTTTGCTTTTTCCATTCCTTTATTCCAAATTGTTTCTTGCTTATGTAAAAAATGCTTTTCCTTTTCCAACTTTACATCACATATAGCAACTCTTACGAATGCTCCCTCTATTACAACGTCTTTCAAATGCATATCAGTTATATCATACAACGTTTGAAATAATTCAATTTCACATGAAAGAAACGTATCCTCTTGATTACTATTTAAATAAATTGTATCGTGAGCACCATTCATAAATGATTGATATACACTTCTATCTTCCCATAAAGTAAATACACATGCCTCATCTTCATTCCATCCACCAAATTGTCCATGAAAACCATCTAGGTGCTGTATATCACGCCATTTTTCTTGCGCACTGGAAAACAATTCTTTTTTCTCTTCTTCCACCTTACAGTAGATTGTTTTTAGTAACATTTTAAATTCCCCCTTATGATTCGATCCATTTACTTACTCGAAGTTTGATGCCCCTCCGTAAATGCTGTAAGTTGATTACCGAAATACTTAGCTTGTAAAAAGACATCTAGAATATAAAAATTCAAATTTCTTGCTTCGCTTTCTTATTCCACTTTCAGTTTACATAACATAATTATACCTTACTGATTATCTATATCATTCAATAAAACATCCTATTTTTTATACTTGGTAAACTTTCCACTCATTTTCATAAGAAATACTATTTTATTCTATACGCATAATAAATTTAATTCAAACAATTCAGAATTAAAAACTAAAAAAGATAGGAAGTAAACAATCCTACAATATCATCTACTCCCTATCTTTTTTATCATCAATTATTTTTCAAATATAGAATACATAATTTCTCCTGGATAATGTAATACAGTTACCTTCCGCTCCCCTTTTTTAAAACTAACAGTATGCCCGTTTTCCCCTAAGTTCTCCCATCCACTCGCCTTTGTAATTGGCATTACACTTATATATTGATAGTCCTCTTCCTTATCATCGTTAATATGAATTGCTGACATTGGTACTGGAAAACCTTTAATTTTAGATTCTTTATTCATAAATATGAATACAATTACACCAACTATTAACATAGCCATTGAAATATTTGAAACTAGTTTTCTTCTATTCATTTTCACTAAAAACCCTCTTTTCTCACATATAACTTTCATCATTTTACTAACTTTAATTATTTATGTATAGAAAAGATATAATTTAAATCATTTCCAACCTATTTTCTCTACTCTAAACAACATTATTGTTATATATTATAATTATAAGTTTTTAAATTTTGGAGGCGTTACATATTGCAGAAATTATTTTTTACTAAATGGACAGTTATTATTTCTATTTTCATCATTTTCGGTACAATTTTCTACGTTACTAATGTTAAAAATAACAACGAAAAAGCACCTGTAGAAACAGCGGATACAAAAACTTTCAAAACGAAATTACAACCTAAAATTAATGAATTGACTACTACTTATAATGACATCATCGAAAAAGATTGGTTGCCTGCCTGGGAAGAGATTAACACGAATGGAGATTCAGTAGATCGAAATAAACTATTAGTTACAATGAATGCTGTTTCCAAGCAGTATGAAACAATTATGAACGAAATAGACACACTTAAAATTGAAGAAAACATAGCAGATATAGATATACAAAAACAACTCCTTCAATTCACAACTCAGTTTAAATCCGCATCAAATTTCATGAAAAATGCAGCAAATTTGATTATAGACGGAACAAATAACTCTATTCCAACCAATGAAACTATTGAAAAAACAAAACAAGCTTTAGGACTTGCGGATCAACATATTGTCATCGCTTTATCTACTTTAAATGAAGTTGAAGATAAATTAGGACTTACAAAAAAATAAAACTATTTACTATTTTAAAATAAAAAATGATTGCAATTCACAATTTGTATGTCTATAATGTTTTTATTGATTTACAATCAATGTGTTTGTAAATTTTATAATTCGGATGAACCATTCAGGAGAAGGTCTATTGATCTACCGACGGGGCAAAAAGTTGTTATACCAACTTTGAAACTCTCAGGTCTTGGTTACAAGTAGAACTGCATGGGGACGAATCTCTGGAGAGACTCCCTCTCGCTTTTATAGAGCGCGGAGGAAAACGAGCACCGAAGGAGCAAATCCGCTACTTTAGCGGATAATCTCTCAGGTAAAAGGACAGAGACAAGCGAAAGAAAAAGCCGATTGTATCGGTTTATTTTTCTATCCCTTGTTTCTCCAGAGACCATTTCATTTACTTGAAGTGGTTTTTATTTTTTCTAAAAAAGGAGAATAAAGATGGAGACAGTAAGTAAAGTATTAGAACAACTAAATCAATACGTGTGGGGATTACCAACTTTGTTGCTACTCGTTGGAACTGGTGTCATTCTCACAGTGCGTTTAAAAGGTTTACAGTTTAGTAAACTATTATACGCTCACAAACTAGCGTTTAAAAAATCAGAAGATACCTCTTCTTCTGGAGATATTAGTCACTTCCAAGCACTTATGACAGCTATGGCCGCAACGATTGGTATGGGAAATATCGCCGGTGTTGCAACAGCTGTTACTATAGGTGGACCTGGTGCAATATTTTGGATGTGGATTACCGCATTGTTCGGTATGGCAACAAAGTATGCTGAAGCAATACTTGCAGTGAAATACCGTGTTAGTAATGAAAATGGTGAATATTCAGGTGGGCCAATGTATTATTTAGAACGTGGTTTGGGTAAGAAATGGCTAGCAGTATTATTCGCTATATTCGGTACAACTGCTTCTTTCGGTATTGGTAATATGGTGCAATCTAATTCAGTTGCAGAGGCAATGCGAATTAATTTCTCTTTCCCTCCTGCTTTAACTGGTATACTAATGGCATTTTTAATCGCAATTGTTATTTTAGGCGGTGTAAAAAAAATCGGGAAAGTGACGGGATATGTCGTTCCTATTAAAGCTTTCTTTTATATAATTGCTGGTCTTATAATTATTTTCTATCACTACGACCAAATTCCTGAAGCATTTTCACTTATTTTTTCTGGTGCATTTAATGGTACAGCAGCTGCTGGTGGTTTTATTGGGGCAACAGTTGCATCAGCTATTCAAATCGGAATGGCGCGTGGTGTATTTGCGAATGAAGCTGGTTTAGGGAGTGCACCAATTGCGGCGGCGGCTGCAAAAACTGATTCACCTGCAAAGCAAGCTTTAGTTTCAATGACTGGTACTTTTCTAGATACGTTTATTGTATGTACAATTACAGGACTAGTATTAATTACTACAGGTGCTTGGAAATCTGGTAAAACTGGTGTTGAAGCTACAACACTTGCATTCCAATCTGTATTTGGTACTGCTGGTAGTATGATTCTCGGTATCGCAATTATTTTATTTGCCTACTCTACTATTTTAGGCTGGTCGTATTATGGAGAAAAATGTGTAGCTTATTTATTCGGAGAAAGTGCTGTTAAATATTATAAAGCAATCTTTATTTTCATGATTGCAATTGGTGCTAATTTAAAGCTAGGAATCGTATGGACATTTGCTGATATTGCAAATGGACTTATGGCCATTCCAAACTTAATTGGTCTAATTGGATTAAGTAGTATTGTTGTTGCTGAAACGAATCGCTTTTTACAAGCAGAGAAATTGAAAGAAAATAATAAAAAACAGGCAAGTTAATCTATGAAAAAAGGAATGACTCATACATGATGAGCATTCCTTTTTTCATCCCCTCTTTTACTTAATTACTATCATTAAAAATATATTTATATCAATGTTTACTCCTTTTTATTCCTCCAAAAGTTTTTCACATAAATGTCATAAATCGTATGGTCTAACTATATAGTTGAAAAGGAATGCGACATTAAAGTGTCGCTGAAAAACTCATCCAAGAAAAGGGAGGAAAAATCTTTTGAAAAACAAAATCATTGTTTTCCTATCTGTTTTATCATTTATTATTGGTGGTTTCTTCTTTAACACAAATACTTCAAGCGCTGAAACATCATCTACTGATTACGTTCCTAACCAATTAATCGTTAAGTTCAAGCAAAATGCATCTTTAAGTAATGTGCAATCTTTTCATATATCTGTCGGAGCTAATGTCTTATCTAAAGATGATAAGTTAGGTTTTGAAGTCGTACAATTTTCAAAAGGTACTGTAAAAGAAAAAATAAAGAGTTATAAAAATAATCCAGATGTGGAATATGCAGAACCGAATTATTACGTTCACGCCTTTTGGACTCCAAACGACCCATATTTTAAAAATCAATATGGATTACAAAAGATTCAAGCTCCACAAGCTTGGGATAGCCAACGAAGTGATCCTGGTGTAAAAGTAGCTATTATTGATACAGGAGTTCAAGGTTCACATCCTGATTTGGCTTCGAAAGTAATTTACGGGCATGATTATGTTGATAACGACAACACATCTGATGATGGTAATGGTCATGGTACACATTGCGCTGGAATTACTGGAGCACTTACGAATAACAGTGTCGGAATTGCTGGTGTTGCCCCACAAACTTCAATTTATGCTGTCCGCGTATTAGATAATCAAGGAAGTGGTACTCTTGATGCTGTAGCGCAAGGTATTCGAGAAGCTGCTGATTCGGGTGCAAAAGTAATTAGTTTAAGTTTAGGAGCTCCAAATGGTGGTACTGCATTACAACAAGCCGTTCAATATGCATGGAATAAAGGCTCTGTTATAGTTGCAGCTGCTGGAAATGCTGGAAATACAAAAGCTAATTACCCTGCTTATTACAGCGAAGTAATTGCAGTTGCTTCTACAGATCAATCAGATAGAAAATCTTCATTCTCTACTTATGGTAGCTGGGTAGATGTTGCAGCACCAGGTTCAAATATATATTCAACATATAAAGGAAGCACGTATCAATCATTAAGTGGTACATCTATGGCAACACCTCATGTTGCAGGAGTCGCTGCTCTTTTAGCAAATCAAGGATATAGTAATACACAAATTCGCCAAATTATTGAGTCAACTTCTGATAAAATTAGTGGTACAGGTACGTACTGGAAAAACGGTAGAGTCAATGCATATAAGGCTGTACAATACGCTAAGCAATTACAAGAAAATAAAGCTTCTTAAGAAAACTTTAATCAGTCGATCTACCATGAATGCGGAATAAAATAGGAGGAGAGACTTCTATAATTAAAGCCTCTCCTTCTTACAAACTATATTACTCTCCCTGCTTTTTAACCATATGTAAATACAGTACAAAATCCATCATTGTCGACGAATGACCAAGTTGACGGATCATCGCTGTTATATTTCCTCTATGATATGTACCATGATTTACGACATGTTGCACTAATTCTAAAATCGAAGTTTCTAATTTCCCTACATATGGATTCTCAATAACAAATACAGCATTCACATCTTGTATTGTAATTAAAAAGTCTTTATATTGATTTGCCATGTTTTCAAACATTTTTTCTAATTCATGTAACGATTTAGTTTCAATTTGTTTTCGTAAATCTTCTCGGTCTTGTATTGCTTCATTCATACTTTTACCATGCAATATGTGTAACCACACTTGATCTGTAATATAAATATGCACAAAAGTATCCTTAATGGATGGGAATACACTCTGTATCTGTTCATTAAAAATTGTCTCATAGTTTGATAACTCTTTTAATCGATCGAATAATCTAGTATTAGCCCAAGCATGGTAATCAAACTGCTTTAATATATAATCTTTCAATTTATATTACCTCCCTATTGTATGAAACGTATAATTTGTTTCTTCGTTTCCGATTCTCTATCAACCTTTGCAATCCCTTTTTCTTTCATTTCATGTTTATTTATCGTTTTATATTTTACATACGTATGAAATTCCGTTTGAAATGGAAATGGTGTAATCCGAATTGTTTCCTCGTCCACCCATTCAACTTGAATAAGTTTCTCATCCTTACTATTAAACATTTCTGTTCCTTCAAAACCATCTTTAAATAAATCAATTTCATCTTTCTTTTTTACACCAGGCTTATTCATACATACGTATAAAGAAAGTTCATCACAAAACTTTAATAATCTATAATGTTTATCAAACATCGCAAACTGTTCCTTTGTTAACGTTTTCAAAATTCTTTTTTGTCGTTCTAATTCATGTTTATAAAATGACATCATCTCTTCATCTTCCTCGTTTAGTGGAAATGATAAAAAATGTTTACTGCAAAGCAATGCCCCGTATGGATTATAATTTTCAATTTCATTCAAACCAATCGTATAAAAAACAAAACGTAATGGGCTTGGACAATCCATAAATGTATATGGAATATTTTTAGCATCATTTAAAATTGGTACTTTATCTAGCTCTATCCATCCTCTGTCATGCTCATATATTGCATCAACTGTTTCTTTTAAATATGTTTTACCTTCAAAAAAGTCTTCTTTTATATGCTTTGCAATCTCTCCAGCTAAAAAACCATGATCATGTTGACGAATTAATATACTTTCCTTCTCATTTTTTTCACGAAAAATCATTCATATACTCCCCCTCATCCTCATATTAAAGCTTTTTATATGCATCGATTCTTAATTAATCCCTAAATAATAGAAGGGATTCAGTCTCTTGCAACGAAATTAACATAATTATATAGTATTCTTTCTAATCATAGTGATAGCTTTATCTTTACTATCTATTATACTAAAACATTCATTCCAAAAATTTTTTTATGAGGTGAAAACATGAACAAAACAGAATTAATTAAAAACGTAGCACAATCAGCTGATATTTCTCAAAAGGACGCTTCTGCAGCTGTACAATCCGTATTTGACACAATTGCTAATGCATTACAATCTGGCGATAAAGTTCAATTAATCGGATTTGGAACTTTTGAAGTGCGCGAAAGATCTGCTCGTACAGGACGTAATCCGCAAACTGGCGAAGAAATTCAAATCGCAGCTGGTAAAGTTCCTGCATTTAAAGCAGGTAAAGAATTAAAAGAAGCTGTTAAATAAACAAGAAACCAGCCATTTTATAGGCTGGTTTCTCGTTTTTATTTAAGCAATTGCTTTATATTCTCTGCATGATATACTTCACAAATATAAAATACACATTTGCAGTTACTTACAATTTGATACTTTCTAGTTGGATACACATTCGCTGTAACAGAACATCCATCAAACAATTCAATAATATTTCCAGATGGCTGATATCCTTCATATAATACGTTTCTTCTTACTTCCATCTTTTCTATAAGCTTTTCAACAGGAATATTTCCACTCTCTAATTCACTCTTTATTGCGTCCGGTAAAAACGAAGTGTCTGCAAAAATTAGATTTTCAGATAACACCTTTCCTTTATAACTAACATTAGATACACGGTAAAGAAATGTTCCATCTTTATCAAAGAAATTCTTTGCTTCTTTCGGAATGTTCTGTCTACCAAGCGCCTCTTGTTCAAGAACATCAAACTGAACTGTATCATTTAAAAGCTTTTCTAAAGCATGAATGGATGATGTATCTCCAGAAAATAAAATATTTTTAATTGCTTGTACGTTATAAGTGAATTCATTCTTTCTATTTTCCGCTACTAACATGAGGAACACCTCTTCTATAATTTTTTTATTTAAGATTTAAAAGTGCTGCCGCGTCTAATTGCGTAATTTCAGTCACTTCCTTACTGAATATTGCAACAGAGGCCCTATAATCTAAACTAGGCCTTACATCTTCCATCATTGTATTACTTGCTAACTCTTGTCTATCCTTAAAAACCAACAAGTTTGGAGGATCATTTGGAGCTGATACTGTAATATGTACTGGCGGAATCATTAGTCCTTCACCTGTCGCTTTCAGCACCGCTTCTTTTCGAGTCCAATATGTTAAAAAACCTTCTATTTTCTGTTCATTTGGTAGTTTCATAACTTGCGCTATTTCAATGTCTGTTAATACACCTTCTGCCATTTTCATAACATCTACATTTGGATTCATTTGTTCTACATCTATGCCAACAGGTGCAGATTTTGTAAATGCAACGACAACCCACTCACCTGAATGTGAAACGGATAATTGCGGCATACCTTCTGGTAATTGTGGTCTACCATGTTGCAATTTACATACTGAGCACATTCGATCAATTGGTACTTGGACTGGTGACATAGAAAGTATCTTACCGAGAACTAATCTACTAATTACGCAACCTATTATAAAACGAGCTCGATCTGCCGAATGATGATACGAATTTGCTTTCTCTCGCTCTATATCATTTAGTAAATTGTAATGCCATGATTGTAAATCTGAAATTCTTGCCCACCATATTTGACAATCATTCTCATTCAAAGTTGGAACAGAATCTACAACTTTACTTTCTATCATGTAAACTCTCCTTTATTCAACGAATATCAATTTTCATAAAAAAGCATACGTATATTGTTATTCATTGACGAGTGCTTTCTCTTTTTTTGATACAGATAATGTTTTTTCTTTCTTATTTGACATTACCTCTTTATCGGAAATACGTAAAGAAAATAGTAGTGCTATGAGCAAAAATATTGCTGATCCAATTAATGCTGCTTGATATGGTAAAAAATTGGATTGAACGTTATTACTTCCAAAACCAGCTAGTATACTAGCTAAAACAGCTACTCCTATCGCTGAACCTAATCGATTTTGCACATTAAATATAGTAGTCGCTCTCCCCATGGAAGGCGGCGTGATATTGTTAAAGGCAGAAAATTGCACCGCACCGACAGATTGACCTAAGAAAATACCGATACCAAACAATAATGCCCGAATTTGCCACGGATTCGTATCGTGATTTACAAAACTTAATAAAACAAAGATAATCGCCGTACAAATTAATCCTATAGAAATTACCTTTCGAGCTCCTAATTTCTTATATGACCATGGCACAATTTGTGAAGAAATCATTAATCCAATCGCCTCTGGAAATGTCGTAAGTCCTGATTCCAGCGCGGAAACTCCTATCACATTTTGATACATAAGTGGAAAAACAAATAACATTCCTAGTAAACCAGCTGATGAAAATAATGATATAAGGCTCATCTTTCTAAAGACTGGTTCTTTTAATAAGCGTAAATCTAACATCGGCTGCTTTACTTTCAGTTCTACGATTATAAACAATGTAATGAATACAACCCCAGCTATCCCAGTACTCATAATTTCTGGAGAAATCCACCCTTTTGATGGTCCCTGGCTGAGTGCATATATGAGCATCGCAAATCCTGGTGCTGATAAAATAAAGCCGAGAGAATCAAAGCGACCAGCTGATTTTTCAACATGCTCTGCTAAAAATAGAAGTCCAAAGAGCAATGCAACGATTCCAAACGGTAGATTAATATAAAATGCCCAACGCCAAGACATTTGATCTACAAAGAAACCACCGATGATAGGACCAATTGCTGGTGCTACAGCAATTGGAAGTATAATGAACCGAGAAATCTTCGGTCTTTCCTCTGGTGAAAATGTTCGAAATAACATTGCCATTCCAACCGGTGTTAAAAGCCCTCCACCAGCACCTTGAATAATACGGAAAATATTCAATGAAGTAATATCGTTAGCCATTCCGCATAAAGCAGAGGCAATTGTAAATACGAAAAGAGCAATTAAAAACACTCTTTTCGTACCAAATCGATCTCCTAACCAACCAGAAATCGGAAGGAAAACAGCTAAACTAACTAAATACCCAACATTAACCGTCCCCATTGCAGATGGAGTTACTTGTAGTTCTTTACTTATCGTTTGTAGTGCTACATTTACAATCGTTGCGTCCATCGCAGCCATAAACATCGCAGTTATATAAACGATACTTACGACTACTTTTGGATTTAGTTTTGCTTTCATTATCGTTTTCCTGCTAATGTTTTTTCACGAACTTGATTACTTTTTGGATTCAAATCTTTCCAGTTATATTCAACATATTCTAAGCAGCTCTGCCTACTAGCTTCTTCATATACGACATTCCAGCCAATAGGTACATCGAGAAAAGCAGGCCAGAGAGAATACTGGCCCTCCTCATTTATTAATACTTTATATGTGTAATTATCATTTTCAAATGGATTCGTCATACTCTACTTACCCCTTTCTTATTCTGCAAATATTTCGCTAATACTTGTCCAATTTCCGTAAGCGGACCTGGCTGACATAGATCTTTATGTCTACAATCAATATCGTGCTGCACAATTTGCCCGTCTAAATAATTTAGCCACGTATTTGGAGAAATAGGATCAAACCAGTCTGGTATAACAGTAGATCTAAAGAATAAGATATCTCCATTATAAACTTTCGGTACATATTTCCCTAACAACCCTACTGAATTTACATATGTTTCTTTCAAGTTCAATATGGTCTCTTCTTCAAGACTTGCTAATGCACTTCCATCTTTACGAAGGATTTCAACTGCACTTTCCATTGTAAGTGGTTTACCATCCATGTTATCTGGGTCATATCCGCCTAAAGCAAGTAATGCGATTAACGCTTCCTCTTCAGTAGGCGCTTCCGTATTTGGTAAGAAGTGTCCAGGATAAGAATCAAGCATAACGAGTAATTCTACTTCTTCCCCTTCATTTTGTAATTGCGCCGCCATTGCATGCACAACATTTCCTCCAAGCGACCAACCTAATAAACGATATGGTCCATGAGGCTGTACTTCACGAACGTGTTTCAAGTAATCCGCCGCCATCTCCTCTAAACTTTTTGGAAGTTCTTCATTTTTAACGATACCACGTGCTTGTACACCATAGATTGGATAATCTGTCCCTAAAGATTTCATAAGTCCTGCATAGCACCAACTTAATCCACCTGCTGGATGTACACAAAATAGTGGTAATTGATCCCCGCTTGTTCGTAATGGAAGCAACACATCAAGTGCACTTTGACCATTCCCCATCTCAAGTCTTTCAGCTAACCCTGCAACAGTCGGTGCTGCAAATAAAGTACCAATGTTTAGTTCCACTCCAAGCGCCTCTTTAATGCGGCTCATAAGCTGTACTGCAAGGAGTGAATGGCCACCAAGATCAAAGAATCCGTCATCAATTCCAATTTGAGGTACACTTAGCACTTCTGTAAACAAGTCACATAACATTTCTTCTTGCGGTGTTCTTGGACCACGACTAGAAGATGATGCGATAAATTCTGGAGCTGGCAATGCCTTTCTATCTAATTTACCGTTTGGAGTTAAAGGTAACTCATTTACTACTACAAAAGCGTATGGAACCATATAATCTGGTAAACTACCACCAGCAAACTGACGCATTTCATTCGTATCAATCGCTTCATTATTTGATGCAACGATATAAGAAACTAACCGTTTATCCCCTGGTTGATCTTCCCGTACAATAACGGCTACTTGCTCAACTTTAGGGTGCTTCATTATGACTGCTTCTATTTCTCCTAATTCAATTCGAAATCCACGAATTTTTATTTGATGATCTGCACGTCCTATATAATCTAGCGTCCCATCTTTACGCCAGCGAGCTAAGTCTCCTGTACGATACATTCTTGTACCTGGCTTGCCAAATGGATCTGCGATAAAGCGTTCAGCCGTTAATCCTGCTCTTCCTAAATATCCACGTGCAAGCCCTGCACCTGCAACATACATTTCTCCAACTACTCCAGGTGGCACTGGTTGTAAATAGTTGTCTAACACATACACTTTAAGGTCAGGTATACTGCACCCAATTAAACTATTTGCTCGTAAAGAGACGATAGTTTCATCTAATTCAATATAACTAACATGTACTGTCGTCTCCGTAATACCGTACATATTAATAAGCTTTGGTGCGTTATGAGGATGTCGACTATACCAATCTTCTAAGCGACTTAGCTCAAGTGCTTCTCCTCCAAAAACAACATATCGTAAAGATAATTTTTGGCCAATCTCTTCATTTTCACGATCTGCTTGCATTAATTGATAGAACGCTGATGGAGTTTGGTTTAAAACCGTAACCTTTTCTTTAACAAGAAGCTGTAAAAATTCTTTCGGTGAGCGACTTACAGTATGTGGCACTACAACTAAACGCCCTCCGTATAATAAAGGTCCCCAAATTTCCCAAACCGAGAAATCAAAAGCGTATGAATGGAACATCGTCCAAACATCGTTTCCGTCAAACTGGAACCAATGATCAGTTGCTCCTAAAAGTCTTACTACATTTTGATGAGGTATCATAACGCCTTTCGGTCTACCCGTTGAGCCTGACGTATAAATAACGTAAGCAATATGTGATGGAGATAATGGCTTAATTCGTTCCACTTCATCAATATTGTCATCACTATATTTCTCAACTTCTGCTATTACTTTCACATCATCAACTAAAACTTTTAGTGCCTCATCACATTCAATTTCCACTTCTGAATTCGTTAAAACACATGATGGTTTCGCATCGTGTAGCATAAATGAAATGCGGTCTGCTGGGTAATCTGGATCTAACGGAAGGTATCCAGCACCAGCTTTAAGAACAGCTAATAAGCTTACAACCATGTTTAATGATCTTGGCATCGCTAAAGCAACGAGTTGATCAGGACCAATCCCTTTTGCTATTAGGAATCGAGCTATTTTATTTGCTTTTCTATTTAACTCTTCATAAGTTAATTTCTTATTTTCAAAGACAACAGCTATAGAATTTGGATTTATATGAGCCTGCTTTTCAAACAATTGTGGCAATGTCATTTCTGGTGCAATTTGAAAACCACCATTCCACTTTTCTAACACTGTATTTTTCTCTGCTACAGTTAATATTTCTAATCTGCCAATTGATTGATCCGGATTTGTAGCTGCATCATCTAATAACAAAATGAATCGTTCTATTAGTTTTTGAACCGTTTCACGTTTATATAAATCGGTACTAAACTCTAGTAATCCATGTAAACCGTTCGGAGTACCATCAACCTCGTTACTCTCACTAATTTCAAATGTTAAATCAAATTTTGCAGAACCAACGCTTTGAATTTCAAGGCTCGCTTCTAAATCTGGTGCATGAAACGTTGCTTCTGGTGTATTTTGAAAAGCTAACATAACTTGAAACAACGGGTGGCTGTTTCGAGTACGTACTGGATTTAACACTTCAACAAGCCTTTCAAATGGAACATCTTGATTTTCATAAGCTGCAAGATTTACCTGCTTCACTCTATTTAATAATTCTTTAAAACTTGGATCTCCTGACGTATTTGTACGTAACACTAATGTATTTACAAATAAACCAACGATATCTGAAAGTACATCATCATTTCTTCCAGCAATCGGACTTCCAATTGGTATATCAGTGCCTGCACCTAATCTTGTAAATAGTGCACTAAGCCCTGCTTGCAATACCATAAACAAACTAACTCCATTTTTACGTGCAAGCTCTACTAACCTACTATGCATACCTTCATCTATATGAAAATGAATTGTTTCCCCGCGGTAACTCGTCTCAATTGGACGCTGGAAATCTGTAGGTAACTCCATTTGGTCTGGTAAACCTTTAAGTTCTTCTTTCCAAAAATCTAATTGTGTTGAAATAAGACTCTCTGGTGTCGTTTCATCACCTAGCAATTGCTGTTGCCAAAGTGCATAATCTGCGTATTGAACTGGTAGTGTCTCCAGCTGAACTCTGTCACCTTGACATCGTGCTTTATACGCCGCTGTAAAATCTCTCGTTAACGGCTGTAATGACCAGCCATCACCTACAATATGATGTAATAAAATTAATAATACATGTTCGTTTTCACTCACTGTAAAAAGTTGCAAACGAACTGCCGGCTCAATATCGAGGTTAAAACTATATCTTACCGCCTCTGAAAGTACACTTTCTAATTCATCTTTACATGTATTAGTTATAACCATTTCTAGATTTAAGTTTTCCATATCTAAAATTTTCTGATAGGAACTACCTAATACGTTAGGGAAAATTGTTCTAAGTGTTTCATGTTTCTCAACTACATCATAAAAAGCACCTTGTAATGCTTCCCGATTCAATATTCCATTCATACGAATGACTAGCGGAATATTATAAGTAGGACTTGGACCTTCTAAACAATTTAAGAACCATAACCTGCGCTGTGCAAATGAAAGTGGAACTTCATTTGGCCTACTTGCTTTCTGAATAGCTGGTCTTGCACTTTTTGCATGGTTTAATTGTTTCGCCAGTTCGGCAACAGTTGGTGATTCAAATAGTTTCCCGATTCCTAATTCCACACTTAACGTTTCACGAATTCTTGCCATTAAACGAGATGCGAGAAGTGAATGTCCACCCATTTCAAAGAAATTATCATCAATGCTAATTCGAGAAACACCAAGTACTTCTGCAAATAAATCACATAATATTTCTTCTTTCGGATTTCTAGCAACTCTCTCATTGTTCATTCCATTAAAATCAGGAGCAGGTAATTTCTTTCTGTCAACCTTACCATTTGGCGTTAATGGTAATTCTTCTAGCACAACAAATGCCGATGGTATCATATAATTCGCTAAACTTTCTGAAACATAAGAACGAATTTCTGAAAGATTAATCGGTTCCTTTTCTTCTGCAACGATATACGCAATGATGCGTTTATCATTTGGACGATCTTCTCGTACCATTACTACCGCTTGTTGAATATTTTCATGTCGTTGTAATACCGTTTCAATTTCAGCTAATTCAATTCGGAATCCACGAATTTTAATTTGATGATCTGCGCGACTAATGTACTCTAACGCACCATCACTACGCCATTTCACAAGATCTCCTGTACGGTACATGCGCTTCCCTGATTCTCCATAAGGATTTGCAACAAACCGTTCAGCTGTTAACTCAGGTTTTCCTAAATATCCGCTTGCAAGTCCCTCCCCAGCAATATATAATTCCCCAATAACTCCAGGTGGAACTGGTTGTAACCCTGCATCCAATATATATACTTCTGTATTGCAAATTGGCTTTCCAATAGGAGGTATACCCTTTTCACCTTCATCAATGTTCATGAAAGTAGACCAAATCGTCGTTTCAGTTGGTCCATATAAATTAGTTATTGAGCAACCTAATTCTTTTAATTTATTTGCTAAATGCGCTGGAAGAGCTTCACCACCAACAAGTATATTTAGTCCTTGTAGCTTCTCTGGATAATCAGTTACTAACGCCTGCCAAAGCGTCGGTGTAGCCTGCATAATTGTCACTCTTTCTTCTTGTAAAAGTGTCGTTAATGCTGATGGCTCTTGTATGTCTTCTTTTTGCGCAATTGTTAAACTTGCACCACTAATAAGAGGTAAATAAATTTCTAGAGCAGAAATATCAAACGCAAACGTTGTAACTGCTAATAAATGATCATTTTCATTTAATGAAAACTTTTGTTGCATAGCCATTAAAAAGTTACTTAAACCTCTCATAGGAACAATTACACCTTTTGGGTTTCCTGTTGAGCCTGAAGTATATATTGTATAGGCTGAGTTTAAAAGTGATGCATCATTCTTACATGCAATATTCATACGAGAATATGTATGTAACGCTAGTTTCGTTTCTTCGTCATCTAATACAATTTTTTTCATATCATTTTCTATAACTAACTTAGATGAAACAGATGAATGTGTTATGATACAAACTGGTTTTGCATCTTTTACTATATAATTAACTCTATCTGCTGGGTATTCTGGATCTATTGGTAAATACGCTGCACCAGCCTTTAAGACTGCTAGCATACTAACTACCATTTCTATTGATCTAGGGAATACTAAAGCTACAAACTGATTTGGTCGTATTCCTTCTTCTACTAAATAATGTGCTAGTTCATTCGCTCGTTCATTTAGCTCTTTATACGTAAGGATTACATCGTCACAAGTAATCGCTAGTTTATTTGGATTTTTTTGCACTTGTTTTTCAAATGATATAGGTAAACTGATTAACTCATCGTCTTCCTTCGTTTCATTCCATTCCAATAAAACTTTATGATTTTCTTCAGGTAGAGTAATGTTTATTTTTCCAATCGACTCGTTTTTCTCATAATTATTTATTACTAATTCAAATAGATTCATAAATCTTTCTTTATGCAATGCTAGCTCTGCGCCATTATATACTTCGGGATTCGCATCAAAATGAATCATTAGCTCATTTTGATCAAAACGTTTATATACATTTATCGATAAATCATCTACAGGTCCTGCTGATAAGTTATGCGTAATACCACGATTTCCAGCAAAATTAAGCCCGTAATCAAAAGGCATAACATTCACTAACGGTCCAAACAACCTTTGATTTTCACCTAGTAACTTTAAATCTCTTCTTAATTCCTCATGACGGTATTTATAATGGCGACGTACATCTCGGATTTCTTTAGAAACTTGCTGCAATAATTCCGCAAGAGTTATATTTGGAGTTACTGTAATACGAAGTGGAACTAAATTCATTACCATACTTGGTGTATGAATAGATACAGAACCTAAACGTCCCATCATCGGTAAACCTAAAACAATATCATTTTCACCTGTTAATTTATGCATATAAATACTTGTTACAGCGACAATGAATTCCGGCCAACTTGTTAACGAAATATTGATATCTTCTAGTAAAGTTTTCGTGCTAGAACTAGATAAAAAAGCTGTTTCTCGTGAAAATCCATTTGATGTTCTCGGTGCTCGTTCTGCCAAACTTACAACTTCTGGGGCATCTGCAAACTTTTCTAACCAAAAAGTACGATTTTCCTGAAATTGTTTAGACTCACGATACTCAATATCTTCTTGCACAACTTTTGCAAGAGAACCAAATGGCTTTTCATTCTTGTTTGTTTCTTCTATAAGTGATGTATACTCATTCGCTACCTTTTGGCTAAGAAGTGAAAATCCATAGCCATCCATCACAATATGATGGATGCGCTGATACCAAAAGAAACGATTATTTTCAACTTGAATAAGTGCTTCAGTAAATAAAGTATCTTTTTTCAAATCGACTGGCATAGATAAATCATTTTTCATCCATACTTTAGCAGCTTCTTCAGGGTTTTCTTCTTTCCGAACGTCAATAAAATGCATATGGAACTGTGATTCTTCAATAACTTGCCATGGGCCAATTTCATCCTCTTCGAAGCGAACGTGAAGTGCTTCTGCTTCCATTACAACTTTACGTACAGCTAATTCAAAAATGTCTTGATGAATATTCCCGTTTATTTCTACATATTCCCCAGTATTATATATCGGATTAAGCGGATCTAATTGTTGCGCAAACCACATACCAGACTGCGCAGATGATAACGAATGACGAATCTTTTGACTGTTAGGCATTCTTTACTACCCCTTTATTATGTAGTCTATTTGTTACAGCACCTGTGCTGTTTGTGAAGATAGTAAGCTGTACCAACCTGCAACAGTTGGACGTTCTGCTAAATCTGCAAACGTGATTTCTTTCCCTTCACGACGCCACTTCTCTACTAAACTCATAATTCTGACCGAATCAAGCCCTCTATTTAATAAGTCCTCATCAATATCAATACTCTCTACTGACTCACGAAGTAGTTGTGCAACTAGTTCATGTACTTGCTGTATAGTGATTCCTTCACTCTCATCACCTTTTACACTTTGTAAATCTTTTAACAGTAGGTTTGTTGATGTCGTTACTGCGCATCTATTAGATGCATACTCCAATGCTTGTTTATGATGCTCTAGTGAAAAATCAGCAACTGCATCTGCTACAAAGAACGGCTCTATACCATCCATAAATGCTTCACAAGCTGTTAAAAGGCATCCAATATGCGCATAAATACCGCAAATAATGAGTTGATCTCTTCCTTGTTCATTTAAAATTTCTAATAGATTTGTCTTTTTAAATGCACTATATCTCCATTTTGTTAGGAATATATCATCCTCATCAGGAGTAAGTTCATCAACAATTTTCTTTTTATCTGGTCCAGCAGGAATACCGTCACCCCAAAAGTCTTGTAATAAACCTCTTTGTTCTAACGTTTGTCCACCAGGTTGCGCTGTATAAACAACTGGTATACCAAGTTGTTTACATTTTTCTCTTATCATTTTAATATTTGAAATAAGTTCTACTTTTGGTGATTCTTTATCGCTATATGCATCAAGAAAATATTCTTGCATGTCATGAATTAAAAGTACTGCACGTTTCGGGTCTGGTGTCCAATTCACTTTATTTTTTGGTAGTTCTGATTCAATTGGCATTTTATATACTGAAATAGATGGGATAGCCATCTAATCACTTCCTTCCGGTTTTTATTATTGTTTTACTGTAATAAGTTTTTCAGCAATGACTTTACGTAGTTCTTTTTTGCTGACTTTTCCGACTCCTGTTTGCGGGAATGATTCAATAAATTCAATTCGATCTGGAATTTTATAAGCCGCTATACCACGTTCTCTTAAAAACATTTTTAATTCACTTACTGCCGGAACTTGTTCGCGAGCTATAACAAAAGCACAGGTGCGTTCACCTAAATAATCGTCAGGCATAGATACAATTGCTACGTCATGGACCGCATCGTGTGCTAATAAATGATTTTCAACTTCTTCCGCAGCAACTTTCTCACCACCACGGTTAATTTGATCTTTATCTCTTCCTTCTACAATGATGTATCCTTGTTCATTTACTTTTACAAGATCACCTGTGCGATAAAACCCATCCTTTGTAAATGATCGTGCATTATGCTCTTCAGCTTTATAGTAACCACGAATTGTATATGGACCTCTTGTTAATAAACTACCTACTTCGCCAGGTTGTACATCGTTGTCATTTTCATCAACAACTCGTACTTCATCGAGTGCAGACATTGGTCTACCTTGTGTATGAATAATAATTTCTTCCGGATCGTCTAATCTTGTATAGTTCACTAATCCTTCCGCCATACCGAATACTTGCTGTAACGTACATCCAAATGTAGGGCGTATACGTCTTGCAACCTCAGCGCTAAACTTAGCACCACCTACTTGAATAACCTCTAGGCTCGATAAATCGGTATTACGAGAAGATGCAGCATCAAGCCAAATCATTGCTAATGGCGGAACGAGCGCTGTAATTGTAACTTTTTCTTTTTCAATAAGAGCAAATGCCTCATCTGGACTACCACCAGTTGCCAATACCACTTTTCCACCCGCATAGAAAGTTCCAAATGTCCCTGGAGAACTCATTGGGTAATTGTGTGCTACCGGAAGAACTGCCATATAGACGCTTTCTGCATTCAAATTACAAATTTCAGCGCTTACACGTAAACTATAAATATAGTCATCATGTGTTCTAGGAATTAATTTAGAAAGACCTGTTGTCCCTCCTGATAATTGGAGAAATGCAACATCACTTGGCTGAACTTCTGGTAATGAGACGGGATCCATATACAGATCATTTATGTTCACAAACTCTTCTTCTTCCCCCACTACAATTACACGTTGTAAAGTTGGCACTTTCTCTTTCACTTCTCTTGCTAGTTTTCGATAATCAAAACCGAGAGCCTTATCTGAAATAACGTAAGCGCTCGCCTCGCCAAACTCACAAAAATAACTAATTTCACTGCTTCGATGTGAAGGTAGTGCGAAGACAGGAAGCGCTCCAATTCGAAATAGTGCAAAACATATTTCGAAAAACTCGATAATGTTAGGTAACTGGATTACAACTCTGTCCTCTTTCTTTATTCCTAAATTCAGTAAACCTGCTGCTAAACGATCTGCATTTTTATCAAGTTCACTATATGTTATATGCTTCTTACCACTTACAACCGCGATTCGATCTCCATATTTCTCAGCCCGCTCTCTTAATACTCCTCCAAATGTTTCACCAAGCCAACATCCTTCTTCTCGATAATGATCGGCAAATTCTTTTGGCCATTCTGTATAACCTACTAGCATTCTTTCTTCCCCCTATTTTTCATTAAGTGAACTATCTCTTAACCCTAAAGCTTTTAGCATTGTTTGGAACTTAGCTGATGTTTCTGCTAACTCATCTTCTGGTTTTGACTCAGCAACAACTCCAGCTCCTGCATATAAACGCAGTGTATTTTCTTGTACTTCAGCACAACGAATTGTAACAATCCATTCTCCATCTCCATTTAAATCGCTCCATCCTAGCATTCCTGTAAAGAACTCGCGGTCAAATGGCTCAATATGCTGTATAGCCTCTCTTGCTTTTTCCATCGGAGTTCCGCAAACTGCTGGCGTAGGATGAAGGGCAATTGCTAATTGTAAAGAAGAAGTATTTGGATCCTTCAGTTCACCTTTCACTTCTGTAGACAAATGCCACATCGCTTCACTATGAATAACTGATGGCTTTTCTGGAACATGTAATGTATGACAATACGGACGAAGTGCAGCGGCAACCGCTTCAACTACTACCGCATGTTCATGTAAATCTTTTGGAGAAGAAAGTAATTCCTCTGCCCTTCTTTTATCTTCTACTGGGTCCTCACTACGTGGCCTTGAACCAGCTAACGGATTAGAAATAACTTGCATACCATTACGTGAAACAAGCAATTCAGGACTTGCTCCAATTAGCGTCTTACTGTTCTCTTTTTCATCTTTCGGTAAATTCACAGCAAATGTATAACCATGCTTATTATGTTCTGCTAATTCTCGCAGAAGTTTTTGCTTATCAATCTTTTCGGAAGATTTAACATCTAACGATCTAGATAGAACGATTTTCTTTAAATCACCGTCCTGTATTTTTTTAATTCCTTGCTTCACACCATTCATATAAACTTCAGGGTCTGGTACTGGCGTCATTTCAAATGTTACGTTCTCATTTGTTTCAAGCTGATTTGTTGTATCCAATTGTAAACGCTCAGAAATTCTACTATATTCTGGTACGATAAGTTGGACTTCTTTTCTACGATCAAATGGCAAAGCACCCACAACGATAGGATTTGGATTTCCAGCTTGTTTCGCATTACTTAATGTCGCTTGCACAAGCTCTGGGAAATTTTCAATTTCACGATGCTTTACTGTAGTAAACTCTCCTTCTGCTAATATAGTTCGAGTTGGTGAAGCAAAAAAGAATGAAGATTCAGTCTTATAATCTTCTAAAAGTTTTTCTGACAATTCCTTTACAGCTATATGTTCATTCATAATATAATAACCTCCTGAATTTTTATTAAACTCCTAACGTAGCACCGCCATCGACACATAAATTGTGCATTGTAATATGACTTGCTCTATCTGAGGCTAAAAATAACACTGCTTCAGCAACTTCTGAAGGTTGTGCAATTTTTTGTAATGGAATTCCGAGTCTATATGTATTTTGAGAACCAGCAATTATATTTTTAGCTCCATTCTCATCAGCCCATAGTAATCTTTGCATCTCAGTTTCAGTAGAACCTGGAGAAACTAAGTTGCAGCGTATATTGTATGCCGCAAGCTCTAGTCCTAAACATTTCATAAACATCGTCGTTGCAGCCTTTGACGCAGCATACGCAGCCATCTCCATTCTCGGCGTATTTGCCGCATTTGAACCGACTGTAACAATTGCCCCTGATTTTCTTAACATCATATTTTTACTTACCGCTCGGGACATATTGAAAACCCCTGTAGTATTTACAGAGAATGTTTTATTCCAATCTTCATCACTTAACGAATGAATTGGTCCCATACGCAAAATCCCTGCAACGTTTACTAAAATATCTATTGGCGCTATTTCATTTGCAATATGATTTACCATATCTTCAACAGCAGCGCTATTACTCACATCTAAACTAAACGTTTTCATACGTGTTTTATTTAATTCATTTTGATTTAAGAGTACATTTAACCCCTCTTCATTTTGATCAACCGCAATAACTGTGGCTCCTCTTTCTAAAAACATTTTGGCAACAACACTGCCTATGCCTTGTGCTGCACCTGTTACTAAAACTGTTTGCCCATCAAATTCCCCTAAGTTCATTTTCTCTATCCTTTCACATAAACATTAATTTCATTAAGCAACATCAACGATATTGATTTTCATTATCAGTTATGTTGTAAAAAATAATACACTTACTAAACTAATTGGTCAAGTGCGCATTACTTTAAAATCCATTTTATTGATAATGTTTTTCATTTACTATCTTACACCGAAATGATAATGTTTCTCAATAAACTTGTCAATCTTTTTTTATTTTTCAGATAAAGCATTTTAATGCTTCTTAATAAAATCATACCTAAACGCATTAAATGTACTTATATTATAAATAAAATTCAAACTCCTCTTTTTAAAATTGAAGAAGATAAACTAGAGATACGTTCATTTACAATGCTTTATGAAAAACTCAAGTATATATTTTCTCAATATTTTTCTGAAAATATATCTTACAAATACTAATGAATGTCTTCTTTATCATTTAAGATTTAATATATATTTCGAATACGATGTATCAATTCATTATATTCCAATATATTCCAAATGGGTATCCCAATCACTTTTACATCTATAAAAATCCCAAAAGTAATTTAACCTTGTTAAAATAACTCATAAAAAAAGCATCCTAATTAATAGAATAGGATGCTTTTTCGTAATCATAGTGTTATAGAAGATTTGTATACTTATGCTACGCTGCGATACTCTTCTTCTTGTTCTTTTTTCTGTTTAGGTGCTTGAATTAAAATTGCGATAATGAATGACACGACACATAATACACCGATCACCATGAACGTTGGTTTGAATCCACCTAGAAGTGCACCGATAAAGGAACCTGCAAGCGCCCCAAATCCAAATCCTTGATACACAATTCCGTAGTTCTTACTATGGTTTTTCATACCGAAGAAATCACCAACAATAGCTGGGAAAATAGTGATATTTCCACCAAAGCAAAACGCTACACTTGCTACACATACGAAGTAAATACCATAATTTAAATCTACAAAACTTAGAACTAAGACTGAACTCGCCATAACAACAAAAGTAACAGTAACGATTTTTAAACGCCCAATTTTATCCGATAACGGTCCTAAAATGATACGACCTAATGTATTGAAGATTGCAACCATAGCCACCGCATTAGCTGCTGTTGCTGCGCTAAGCCCTACAAGTTGAACACCAATGTCTTTTACCATACCAATTAAGTATAAGCCACTCATACATGATGTAAATAACATGATAAATAATAAGTATACTTGTTTTGTGCCTAACATTTCTTTCGTTGTGTATTCCTTAGTTTTTGTTTCATGAACTGCTCCTTGATCTGCAGCTTGATGGATTAAACAAGCACCAATTACAATCATAGTTGTAACAATTAAACCCCAGTATATAAATGCTTGCGATACACCAACTGATTCAATCAACTGTGCGTTAACGTATTTAAAGATTAAGCTACCTGAACCATATGCAGAGACAGAAATACCAGCAATTAAACCTTTACGCTCTGGAAACCACTTTATTAAATTTGATAGTGAAGTGATATATGCTGTACCATCTGCATAACCTACAACAACTCCTGCTAGTACATAAAGTAATATTAATGAGGACGCTTGTGAGCTAAGTATTAACCCTAGTCCTAATGCTAATCCAGCTATCATAATAAGTTTACGAAGTCCCCATTTTTCTTGCAATTTACTCGCAAATAAAGTTGAAAATGCTAAAGAAAGACTAGTAATTGAAAAAGTTATCGCAACAGCGTTAAGGCTCCAACCGTATTTACTAACTAAAGGCTGATTGAATAAACTCCATGTATATATCGTCCCAAGCCCCATTTGTACTATGACTGTGCCAAGGACAACAAACCATGGATTAACAGTTGATTTTTTCATATCTTTCCGCCTCCTCTTTCTATTTCAATGCTATTCGCTAAATTTACTTTTTTTATGTTCATTTTGGTCACCTCTTTTGATTTGACACCTTCATTGTATAAGATGTTTCTGTTTATGTAAGCACTTACAAGATAGAGCGTCAAAAACATGGAATCAGTTACAAAAAACGAAGGATGAAATACAAAAAACTACTGATTAAATACAATAGAAAAATTTTTTATACTTCGATTCACCTTATTTTTTATAAAATCACAAATTTTTTTCCAATAAATAAAACTAAATATTCACTAATATATCTATCCGTGGTTTAATATATATAATAAAAAAATATTTCTGTCTTTAATGAGGAGGTACTATGAAAGCAAACGTAGGGGATACTATACTTTTTCAACGAAACAATTTAAAGATTACAGGATCTGTACTAAAACTTTATACTGAATCGGTCTTAGTTGAAATTACAAATGTAAGCGGTGGTACTTTTGAATTTGATCGAACAATTGTAAATCATAAAAACTATAAAGTTTTAAATACAAATACATAAAACAACACAAAATAGCCCCTGCTAAACAGCAGGGGCTATTTTATATAAAAATATTTCACTAGTTTATATACCCTAAAACATTAACAATCTTACTCGCTTTTAAATTGTTAATATGATAATAAATTTCTAAACCTCTTCTCTCTGCTCGTAACACTTTACCCTTCATTTTTGATAAATGTTGTGAAACAGTAGATTGCGGGATGTTCAGTAACTCTGTTAATTGTGTTACATTACAAGTTTTTCTTGTACTTAATTCATTTACAATTTGCAGTCGGATTGGATGCGCCATAATTTTTAAAATATCTACATCTTCTTCTGAAACTAAAGTTTTTTTCATTTCACTTGTATATGTTGTCATAAGACATTCCCCTTTTATATGAATTCCATTTTTATAAGATCTATTTCCAAAATTTTTAAAACCCTCGATTAAAACTTTCATATAGAAATAAAAGGATTTTAAATTTTTGAAAACAGAACTTACATTCACTTTATTTATTTGGTACATATACATAATACAATGTTAATATGTGCTCTATGTGAAGTTCGCATAAATTTGTGATGAAGATTTATTTAGCCACTCGCATCCTACTCATCTAATTATCCACTACATAAAATCATCAGTTATTTTAACATATTTTAGGCGTTTGTATATACTATTTATAAAACAACTTTTATAAAGGGGGATTCATATGCCTACAGCGTTACAAGAAGAAGTCGAAGAAGCACGGGAAACATATGTCAGTCGTATCATCTTAGTTGGAGGATCCGCTTTATTTTTAGTAGGCGGGGTTATATCGGCAATTTCAGCTTTTAAAGCTTATAATCGGTTGGAGAATACGCCGCCTTCTACAGATAATTCATAGATATTTTATAAAATAAAACGTCGCCTCCAATATGAAGAGACGACGTTTTATGATTCATACATATGACACTAAAAGTATCGATAGATTCCCTACTCCATTTTCTAAGCTTACTTCACCACAAACCTAGTCTGACTACACCCATCCTTCTGCTTCGTTACTTCTAATACAGCCGGCATTGCGTTTTTCAACTCTTGTACGTGTGAAATGACACCGATAAATCGTCCTGATTTTTGTAAGTCAATTAAGGCGTCTACAGCTTTTGTTAATGACTCCTCATCTAATGAGCCGAATCCTTCATCAATAAACATCGTTTCGATGGAAATACCACCTTCATACGCTTGAATGACGTCTGCCATTCCAAGAGCTAAGCAAAGTGATGCATTAAATTTCTCTCCGCCGGATAATGTTTTTACATCGCGCGTTTGGCCAGTGTATGCATCGTACACATCTAAGCCTAATCCACTTTGACGGTTTCTTTTTTCAACTCGTTCACTTCGTTTTAAATAAAATTGTCCATTTGATAATTTACGTAGTCGTTCGTTTGCGATTTGAACGATTTGTTCTAAATACTCAATTAAGATGTAACGTTCAAATGATATACGACTTTCGTTATCACCTTTCATTACTTCATATAAATCAACAAGTTCTTGGAAGGCTTTTTCTTCCTCGTGAATTTGTTCGTCAATACGTTTAATGTTTTCATGTAAATCAGAAATATATGTTACCGCATTTTGCGCACGTTGACGTTTTTCTTTAATTATATCGAGATTAATTTCTAGTTCTTTTATGTGTTCACCTAAAGATGTAATATCCATATACTCTTTATCTTTTAATTCTGAGCTTAGCTCTTCAATTTGTTTTGCAAGCACTTCAAGAGATGAATAATAACCTTGAATTTCTTTCTGTAACATCTCCATCTTGGCATCGCTTAATTTGGCTTCTTTATACGTGAATTGATCTGTAAATCCGCTTTGTTCTAGCTCTTTCATAAAGCGTGCGAAAGTCTCTTCTTTCTTCAATTTTGCACTTTCAAATTGATTAGAAGCACCTTTCTGTTCTGCTTGAATACGTATATTTTCATTTTGCCAATGTTGATACGCTTCCTGCACTTTCTTCCATTCGTCCTCCATTAACCTAAGTTCGTGCATAGCTTGGTCAAACTGTGCTTTCCAAGCTTGTACTGTTTGCAAGTTTTCTGGAATATTTCGTTTATCATGTTCATATGACGTACGTAGTTGCATGCACTCCATTTCTGTACGGTGCTGCATTGTTTCTACTTCCCGTTTTTGTTTCTGAAGTTCTTCTATTTTTTCTTCTACGCTTTTCATGTTCGCAGCAATCTGCTTACGAGTTTCTTCACTTGCTTTTAACGTATTAACGTCTGCAGCTAATTGTTTTCCTTTTTGAACAAGTGCACTATATGTTTCAACTAATTTTTCGGAGTTATACCCACGCTTCACAACTTCTTCTATCACTTGTTCATATTGTAGTCGATAAAAATTCCATTTCTCCTCTACTTGCACATGTAATTTTTCAGCAATGTTCTTCTTATCTCTTAAATCGTTTAACTCTTTTTCATCGATCGCATTACTTTGCTCTGTAGCTTTTTGCGGATGATTCGTACTACCACATACCGGACAAGATGCACCGTCATGTAAATGAAGAGCTAATATACCAGCTTGTTCACTTAACCAGCGGCGCTCCATGTTTTCATATGCACGAACTGCCACTTGCATTTTATTATTTGCCGCTTCTTTTTCTTGCTCGAATTTTTGTTTTTCTTGCCAAACATCATATGCTTGCTTTAAAACTTTTGCATCTTCTCGCATATTCGTTAGTTCTTCTACTTTAGCTACATATTGCTCAAGTGCTTGTTCTAATTGCTGCAATTCATCAGACATTTTCTGTTTTTGGTTTGTATGCTCTTCTAGTTGTTGATCTAACTTTTGCATACTTTCTTTTAATTTCCCTATTTGAATTTCGGCATTTTGTAAATTCAGCTTTCTCTCAGCTAATGATTCAATAATCGCTTGTAACTCTTCTAATCTTTGAACAAGTTTTTTAGCCTCTTCTCGCTCAGCTTCTTTATTCTTTACTACTTCATACTTCTCCTGAGCAAGTTCAAAGCTGTTCATTATCTGTTCTTGTTTGACGATTATCTGTTTTAACAAACTTTCAGCTTTCTGCTCATTTTGCATCGCTTCTTCATACCATTGTTCAAATGGTAATAAGCGCTTTGCTTGTTCCGCACGTTTAAAGGATTTTTCTTTCCTTTCAATTGCTGCACGGTTCTCTTGTAAAGTGTTATATTTCTCATTCTTTTGTTGTAAATCTATAAATTTCTCATTTACAGATTTTGCTGCATGAAAACGTGTTTCTGCATCCTTTAATTGCTTCGTTTGAGCATCTTGTTCTACTTGTAATTGCTCAACCTCTGCCTTATACACTGTTGTTTCTTGTTCTAACGCTTCTACTACTTGATGCGTATTTACATGTTCTTGTGCCGCTAATGTCTCTAATAATGCTCCATCACGGATTGGTAATTTAAAAACATTACGGAAATAGAGCTCTCTCTCTTTTTGTTTTTCTTGTAAAACATCTTTCCATTGTTTTCTCTTTTGATCAAGTAACTCACGCATTAATTTATAACGATCCGTTTTAAAAATACGACGTAAAATCTCTTCTTTGTTTTCCGTCTCAGATGTTAATAGTTTTCGGAATTCACCTTGTGGTAACATAACAATTTGACTAAATTGATGTTTACTTAACCCAATTAAATCTTCCACTTTTTTGTTTACGTCTGTTACATGAAAACGATCGACGGCTGGAACGTTTTCTCCATCAATAACTTCATATAATTCTACTGCATGTCCTGTAATGGTCTTATTCCCTTGTTTTTTATGTCCAAGTTGTCTTTTTATTTCATAGCGTTTCCCTTTTAATTGAAAGGTTAGTTCTACACTTGTATAAACATCATCATCAGCAAATTGACTTCGAAGCATGCTCGTATCACTACGTTCTTCTCCACTAGCCTCACCATATAACACATAACAAATCGCATCAAAAATCGTTGTTTTTCCAGCTCCCGTATTCCCAGAAATAGCGAAAATACGATGTTCTCCAAGATCTTCAAAATCGATTACTTCTTTCTGTTTATATGGCCCGAATGCTGTCATAATAAGCTGAATCGGTCTCATCCTCGTTCACCTTCCCGTTCTTGCACTGTTTGTAATACATCTATAAATAGGCGTTCTTTCTCTTCTGATAAATCTAACCCTTTCATTTCTTTATAGAAAGCCTTTAAAAGAGATAAATCATCCATTTTATGTCTTGAAACCGTTACTTCATTTGTATCTGTGAGTTCTCGCCTTTGCATCGCTCTTTCAACGTGCATTGCATTTGGATATACAGATCGTATTTTCTCCATTGGCTGTAAGACAGGGTTTTCATCTAATAATTTTACAAATACGTAATCTTCACTTACTGGGTGCTGTAATAATTCATCTATTTTCGCTTCTACTGTTCGCATTTTACGACGTGGTGAAAGTAACCTTTTTTCAATTGCTACTTCACCAGTTTCATTCAGTTCTACAATGTAATAACCTTTTTTATGTTTCTCTTCAGAAATTGAATAGGCAAGTGGTGAACCTGAATATCGAATGGTCTCATTACGTACGAAATGCGCTTGATGTAAATGTCCAAGCGCTGTGTAATGAAACTTATCAAAATAATGACTATTTACATATTCAGCACCACCAATTGAAAGTGGTCGTTCTGCATCACTTGTATTCTCCTCCGCTTCTCCTGAAGAAGTTACAAATGCATGTCCAACAAATACATGTCTAGCTTCTTTATCCATTGTTTCAGAGAGCTCATTCATAAAAATGCGCATCGCATCATCATGAGAACGTACGTCTTCATTTTTCAACACGTGTCTAACTATGCTTGGGTCTGCATACGGTATTAGATGGAAGTGAACCTCTCCATATTCATCATTTAGTACAACAGGTTCATACGGGAATTGAAATTGGCCTGCAATATGTAATCCCTGTTTTTTCATTAAACTACTCCCAAAATGGATACGATCCGGACTATCATGATTACCAGCTACTGCAATAACTGGTGTTTGTAAATCAATAACTATTTTTTGCAGCACATCATTTAATAAGTCTACTGCTTCTGTAGGTGGAATTGCTCGGTCATATAAATCCCCTGCAATAATTACAGCATCTGGTTTTTCTTCTTCAACAGCCTGTACAAACTGATCTAATACAATCTTTTGGTCTTCAGTCATATACACGCCATGAACAAGCTTACCTAAATGCCAATCCGCTGTATGAAATAACTTCATATTTTTCTACTCCTTTTAATTTACTGATTTTAGTGAAACGAGTTGATAGTTTATTGTAGTTTTTCCGTTCTCCCACTCTAGCTTCAATATCGTTGCACTTCCAATTCTTTCTTCATTTGATTTATATAAAGGCAATATTTCTTGAATTGTAAATAAGTGATAACCATCCAATATTAATTGAAATATATTTTCTTCAATATGTAATCTTACTTCTTTTTCATTTGAAATAATTTTTGTGTGCATCTCAAATTTCATGATAGATACAACCCCTTTTTATAATCTCTACATTTTAATAGTATAGTGGCTATGCAAGATTGACAAGTACATACACAGCAAAGTACACACTTTTCTATTGTTATATGTTTTATGTATTTTATATAAAGTACGGTATGTGAAATTTTATATTTTCTCCAAAATAAAAATGCCTATTGTGACATCTTTATTTTTGTATAAAGTCTTTCATTACATAATATAAAACGGTAATTAAAACGATTGCGACGAAAAATGAGAACACTGCGACAATGTACCCATCTTTATTTAATAAAATACAGAATGAAATAGATATTATAAAAATCGGAAATACGAGACGTACTTTATCCTTCACTTCTTCTGTCGTATCTGTATGATGAAAATACTGCGTTATCCCTATCATTAAAGAAGACAAAATAATAACCGACAATAGTAAAGGTCCTGGCATTCCGATTTCTCCTTTCTCTATTTCTAATTCAGTGCAAAATTTCTTATTACAATTGTACGATTCATTTTTTCTTCAAACACTCTTTTTAGAATTGATAATGAACAATTCACACCTATATAATAGCGCTTTTATCATTATAACTTCAAATAATTACACTTACAGTAATGTTGTAATATTCCCCCTCAGTCTCTGAAATCCTGCAAAGATAACTCGTCAAAATATGCGGTGACCAAATTAATATTTACCGTCAACTTTTGACAAAATTTATAAAGGACATTTCAGTACATATCAAGAATTAAGAATAAGAAGATATGTAAGGGAGGATGCATTATGACTGAACACGTTTTATTTTCTGTTAGCGAAAACGGCGTTGCAACAATTACTTTAAACCGTCCAAAAGCACTTAATTCTTTATCTTATGACATGTTACAACCTATCGGACAAAAACTTAAAGAGTGGGAACACGATGAGCGTATTGCACTTATCGTGTTAAAAGGAGCTGGCACAAAAGGTTTTTGTGCAGGTGGCGACATTAAAACTCTTTATGAAGCGCGTTCCAATGAAGTGGCATTGCAACATGCAGAACGTTTTTTTGAAGAAGAGTATGAAATTGATACATATATTTATCAATATACAAAACCGATTATTGCTTGTTTAGATGGAATTGTAATGGGCGGTGGTGTCGGTCTTACAAATGGTGCGAAGTATCGCATTGTAACTGAACGTACGAAATGGGCAATGCCAGAGATGAATATCGGCTTCTTCCCAGACGTCGGAGCTGCATATTTCTTAAATAAAGCACCTGGATATACAGGACGCTTCGTTGCTTTAACAGCATCTATTTTAAAAGCTTCTGACGTATTATTTATTAATGCTGCTGATTACTTTATGACATCTGATTCATTACCAGAGTTTCTTACTGAACTTGAAAGTGTAAATTGGCATAAAGAAGATGATGTACATACTAATTTAAAAGAAGTTATTCGTACATTCGCAACTGCTCCAAACTTAGAAAGCGAGCTGACTCCTTCATTAGAAGTAATTAATTCACATTTTGCTTACGATACAATTGAAGAAATCATCCATTCATTGGAGAAAGATGAAAGCTCCTTTGCTCTAAAAACGAAAGAAACACTGTTATCAAAATCACCTATTTCACTAAAAGTAACATTAAAACAGTTTATTGATGGACAAGATAAATCCGTTGAAGAATGTTTCGCTACGGACCTTATACTTGCTAAAAACTTCATGAGACATGAAGATTTCTTCGAAGGAGTACGCTCCGTTGTCGTTGATAAAGATCAAAATCCGAATTATAAATATAAACAGTTAAGTGACGTTTCAGAAGAAGATGTGAATCGTTTCTTTAATTTACTTAATGCATAAAATGAAACTGTAATGAGTGGGTGTTTTGTTCATCCCCCACCTAACTTCTTTGCTTCAGCTAAATCTTGTGCGGTGGAAATCTTACTACTCGCAAATAGCGGGATAAAATCGAGGCTATATAGTAGTGAAATTACAGCTACTATATAGCCTTTTTTTATTTAATAATTTTTAATAAAATTTAATTTTATTAAATCCATTTTTGTGCTACACTGATTTTAATCAAATATTCCAAAAATAAAAAGGAGGGGCGGCTATGATAGAAAATTATCTTCTTTTCATCATTATGTCTATTTGCCTTATCATTTTACCTGGTCCAGATACAGCAATGGCTACGAAAAACACATTGGTTGCTGGTAAAGTCGGTGGAGTGAAAACAGTGTTTGGTACATGTATTGCACTATTAATTCATACTTTAGCTGCTGTAATTGGTCTTTCTGCACTTATTGTAAAGTCAGCTCTTTTATTTTCTATTTTCAAGTACGTTGGGGCTCTCTATTTAATATATATCGGTATTAAAGCCCTTTTAGCAGTAAGAAACAAAGAAAACTTAGATACAAATGATCTATCTTTGAATAATGAAAACGAACATACTTCTTGCTTTCGCCAAGGATTTCTTACAAATTTATTAAATCCTAAAGTTGCAGTCTTCTTTTTAACTTTTTTACCGCAATTTTTAAATCCAAATCATAATACATTTATTCAACTTCTTGTAATGGGCCTTACTTACCTCGTTTTAACAGTCATTTGGTTTGCATTTTATATATTTTTAATTGATAAAATTAGTGCTTTTATGAAAAAACCAAAGACGCAACGTTATATTCAAGGGCTAACAGGAGTCGTCCTAATTGGATTTGGTATTAAACTAGCTTTTGAAAAAAATAATTAACAAGATGAAAACCACCACCACTATTAATAGTGGTGGTGGTTTTCATTTAATAGCTGATTTAGCTGTTTACTCTATATTAAAACCAGCGCTCAGTTACAACTTTTTTACGTGTATAGAATTGAACGCCATCTGTACCATTTGTACCTAAATCACCAAAGAATGAAGCTTTATTTCCTGCAAATGCGAAGAATGCCATTGGTGCTGGAACGTTTACATTTACACCGATCATACCAGCATCGATGTTATCACGGAATGTTTGTGCATGTTTACCATTTGACGTATAAATAACCGCACCGTTTGCAAATTTAGATTGATTTGTTAGTTTAATACCTTCTTCTAAATCTTTAACACGTACAATGCTTAATACTGGAGCAAAAATTTCATCTTGCCAAATTTTCATTTCTTGATTCACGCCATCAAAGATTGTCGCACCTACAAAGTAACCTTCTCCAACTTCTTCATTAATTTTACGGCCATCTACTAATAAAGTTGCCCCATCTGCTACACCGCTATTAATATAGCCTAAAACGCGCTCTTTATGAGATTCACGGATTAATGGTCCAACATAGTTATCTTCGTTAAAGCCATCGCCTACTTTTAATTTTTTCGTTTCTGCTACTAATACATCAATGAATTCATCAGCAATTTCATCCACTACTGCTACTACTGAGCATGCCATACAGCGCTCTCCACTACTTGCAAATGCAGATCCAATTACACCTTGTACTGTTTTCTCAAGATTGCAATCTGGCATTACAATTGCATGGTTTTTCGCACCTGCTAACGCTTGTACACGTTTTCCGTGTTTCGTACCTGTTTCATATACGTAACGAGCTACCGGCTCAGAGCCAACGAACGAAACAGCTTGAATATCTTTATTTTCTAAAATGCTATTTACAACATCTTTTCCGCCTTGTACTAAATTTAATACGCCTTTTGGGAAACCTGCTTCATAGAATAATTCTACAAGTCGCTCCGCTAAAAGTGGCGTTCTTTCCGATGTTTTTAATACGAATGTATTACCGCAAGCAATTGCAAGTGGGAACATCCATAATGGAATCATCATTGGGAAGTTGAACGGTGTAATACCAGCAACAACTCCGATTGGGTAGCGCCAAATTGATCCATCAATTCCGCTAGCAATATTCGGAAGCGCTTGTCCCATCATTAAATTAGGTGCCGATGTTGCAAGTTCTACCGCTTCAATACCACGCTGTACTTCACCTGTTGCATCCGTTAGCGTCTTACCATTTTCTAGCGTAATGATTTTTGCAAGCTCATCTTTGTTTTCTTGTAATAGCTGTAAATATTTATATAAATTTCTTGAACGATTCGGAACTGGTACTTTAGACCATGTTTCGAATGCTGCTTTTGCCGCTTCAACAGCTTTTTCAACATCCTCTTTTGGAGATAGTGGAACGTAAGCGATAATTTTTCCAGTCGCTGGATTTGGAACTGCTTCTACTTCCGTACCTGTCGATTCAACCCACTCACCGTTAATGTGATTTTTCACTCTTTTAATTTCAGTTGTAATCATTGTATTCTCTCCTTTTTTATGATGTTTATAAGTCTATTATTTGTGATTAGAAATTAATTGTTCACTAACTTTCTTATATAAAGCAGCCATATCGTTTTCACCATACCCAGCTTCACTTGCTTCTTCATATACGTTTAATAGCATTTCGCTTACTGGTAAGTGAAGTTCACTTTCTTTCGCTAAATCTACTGCAAACCCCAAATCTTTCTTTAGTAAATTCACAGTAAAACCTGGCTCATAGTTTTCTGATGCAATGAAACTTTTATAATTGCGCTCATAAATTCTACTCTGACCATAACTTACATTTAAAATATCAAACATTTTATCTAAATCCATATTGTTCTTTTTCGCTAATGTTAAGGCTTCACTCACACCAGCTGTATAAAAACCAATTAATAGGTTATTAATTAATTTAACTGTTGTACCACTATCAATTTGCTCACTAACATGGAAAATGTTCGCACCTAGTACAGTCATGATAGATTCCGCTTTCTCATATACCTCTTTTGATCCACCAACCATAAACGTTAATGTACGGTTTTCAGCTCCAATTACACCGCCGCTCACAGGTGCTGCTAAAAAGTCTACTTTCTTTTCCTTTGCAGCTTCCTCTAACTGTTTGTTTAACTGTGGAGATACAGTACTTGTATCTATTAAAACTATATTCGAGTGACTATTTTCAAATAATCCTTCTTCTCCAAAATATACTGCTTCAACAGCCCGAGGTGAAGGTAAACTTGTAAAAATTACATCGCATGTTTCTGCTAGTTTTAAGATTGATAAGCCAATAATTCCTCCTTCTTTTTCAAAGGAAGCTTCAGCATCTTTATTTAAATCCACACCATATACTGTGTAATTTGATTTAACTAAATTTTTAGACATCGGAAGACCCATGTTACCTAAACCGATAAAACCAATCTTTTTCATATCGCTTTCCTCCTATTTACACAATATACTTTCCGCGATTTATAATAGCTTTCGCAATTTCTCTCTTCTTCGTAAATACGTTCGTGTATAAAGGTACTGATAATTGACGAATTCCAGCTAAAATTACGTGTCTATCTTGTTCTTCTGTAACAGCCGCTGAAAGTATAGAAATCGCCGCTTCTTCTACTTTACGATATCCTTCTTCACAAATAACGTCAGTTATCATTTGTTTCGTACGTTCTTTCCCTTCACCATTTTTACTAATTGCTTTACTCGTACGTAAAAATGCTGATTCCATGACGTACACATCCGTTAACATATTTGATAATACACGTGAATATTCTTGCTCTTGATCAATTTTTAAACCTGGAGTTTTAGAGAGCGTTTTCAAAGATTGTTTCAACAATTTTTTCGCTAATAAAATGTAACGATGGTTTCTTTCGACATTTTCTACATCAATCTCTACTTCAGTATCTTCAATTTGTTCCACTTGCTTCATTAACATTTTAGCAACTGTTAATCTATTAATTTCATTCGTCCCTTCAAAAATACGACTAATTCTAGCATCACGATATAAACGTTCTACTTCGTATTCTTGCATATAACCGTAACCACCATGAATTTGTACAGCTTCATCTACGATGTGACCAAGTGTTTCAGAAGCATTTACTTTATTTAGTGCACATTCAATTGCAAATTGGGACATTTTCTTCATAAGATCTTCATCGCTCTCATGAATTGCTTCATCGATTACACCTGCTGTACGATAAGCTGCACTTTCTGCTCCATATGTAGCAATGATCATATTTGCAATTTTCTCTTGAATCATCGTAAAGTCTACTAATTCCGTTTGGAACTGTTTTCGCTCTTTTCCATATTGAACCGACAAACCAATTGCTTGTTTTGCTGTTCCAATATTTCCAAAAGCAAGTTTAAGTCTAGCAAAGTTAAGAATATTAAGGGCTACGTGATGCCCTTTCCCAACTTCCCCTAAAACATTTTCAGCAGGGATGACAACATCTTCTAAAATAAGAGTCGCTGTTGAAGAACCTTTAATTCCCATTTTCTTTTCTTCTAATCCAATAGATACACCTTCACATGTTCTTTCGACAATAAACGCTGTCATTCCTTTATTTGTCTTCGCAAAAACAACGTATACATCTGCCATATGAGCATTTGTAATCCATTGCTTCTCACCATTTAACTTCCAAGCTGTTCCCTCTTCATTCAATACGGCGCTTGTTTTTGCACTTAATGCATCCGAACCAGCATTTGGCTCAGTTAAAGCATAAGCACCAATCCATTCTCCCGATGCGATTTTCGGTAAATATTTTTCTTTCTGTTCTTTCGTTCCATAATATATGTAAGGCAATGTACCGACACCAGCGTGTATATTAAAAGAAACGCTAAACGCACCAGCGTAACCCATTTTCTCTGCTACAAGACCTGAGACAGCCTTTCCTAACTCGAACCCGCCATAATCTTCTGGTACCTCAATGCCTAATAATCCAAGTTCCCCAGCTTTCTCAAATAATTGACGAGAAACTTTATAGTTATGTTGTTCAATATTCTCCATTTGTGGAACAATTTCTTGTTTAACGAATTGTTCTGTCGTTTTTGCGATTAAATCTTCATCACCTGAAAAATCTTCTGGTGTAAAGTAAGTATGATTTATATCTTTATTGAGTGAAAAAAATTCATCCCATGGTAACTTCGTTTTCTCCATATGTATCCCCCTATCATTCGGCTTTCATAGCTTTTTGCTTATGCTCGTCTACGATGAGTGGAATATCTTTTTTGAAAATAGAAGGCGATGATTTTTCACATCAAGCATTTTATTTTGCCAAAGATGTATTTTCATCGCCTTCGCTGCTTTATCTATTGATCTTCTGATAATACTGTTTTTGCAATACCAGTATCTAACTCTTCAAAGTCATGATATGAAATTGTTTCGTATAATTCACTTCTCGTTTGCATATTAGAAAGTGCATCTTTTTGAGAACCTGTTTCTTTAATTAAAGTAAACACATTTTCATACGCTTTCGCTGCAACGCGAAGTGAAGTTACAGGATAAATAACCATTTGGAAGCCCATATTTGCAAATTCCTCTGCACTATAATATGGAGTTTTTCCAAATTCAGTCATATTCGCAAGTAAAGGTGCATTTACCTTACTATTAAATAGACGGAATTCTTCCTCTGATTGAAGCGCTTCAGGGAAAATTGCATCTGCACCTGCTTTTACATATGCATTTGCTCTTTCAATTGCTTCATCTAATCCTTCAACGCCGCGAGCATCAGTACGTGCTACAATGTATAAGCTCGGTGCAACTTCTTTAATCGCTTTAATTTTTTGAACCAATTCTTCTGTAGTAACAAGTTTCTTACCATTTAAATGTCCACATTTTTTTGGTAATTGCTGATCTTCAATTTGGACAGCTGCTACTTTCGCTTCCACCATTTCTACAGCTGTTCTCGCTACATTTAGTACACCACCAAATCCTGTATCAATGTCAACAAGAACAGGTAAGTCTGTAGCTCTTACTAAATCTCTTGCTCTCTCAGCCACTTCAGTAGACGTCACGATACCTAAATCTGGTAAGCCTTTACTTGCAGTATAAGCAGCTCCTGATAAATAAAGAGCTGAAAAACCTGTATTTTTTGCAACTAAAGCCGCCATTGCATCATGAGCACCTGGAATTTGCAAAATTTCATTTGCTTCTACTAAAGCTCGGAATCGATTCGCAAGCTCCTCTTGTGTTGACTGCTTTTTCACAACCCAAGCCATTCTAAATTCCCCCTATTATTAAATTAAGAATAGATCTACAAATTCATTTACATTCATATTTTCTAGCTTTTCTTCATTTAAACAAACTTCATGAATTTGTTCTTGTTGCTTACTAGAATAATGACCTGCCATATTTGCAGTGAATTTTTGAACAACTTTTGGAATTGCTTCGTCTCTACGGAAACGGTGACCAAGTGGATATTCACATTCCACATTTTCTGTTACTGTGCCATCTTTAAAGTGAACTTGAACAGCGTTGGCGATTGAGCGCTTGTTCGGGTCAAGGTAATCTAAACTGTACTGTTTGTTTTCAACAACAACCATCTTATTACGTAATTCGTCTACACGTGGATCGTTTGCTACTGCATCTTCATAATCATCTGCAACGATATCTCCTTTTAATAAACCAATTGCCGTAATGTATTGTAAGCAATGATCACGATCAGCTGGGTTATTTAATGGACCTTCTTTATCAATAATACGAATTGCTGATTCATGAGTTGTAATTGTAATGCGGTCAATTTCATCCAATCTCTCTTTAATTTCCGGATGCAACTTCACTGCACATTCTGCAGCTGTTTGTGCATGGAATTCTGCTGGATATGACACTTTAAATAATACATTTTCCATTACATATGACTCTAGTGGTCTTGCTAATTTTAATTCTTGTTTATTGAATAATACATCTTGGAATCCCCATCCTGGCGCAGATAATGCTGTTGGATAACCCATTTCACCTTTTAGAGCAGTCATTGCAAGATGAACACCGCGGCTCGTTGCGTCACCTGCAGCCCATGATTTACGTGAGCCCGTATTTGGAGCATGACGATATGTACGAAGACTAGAATTATCAATCCACGCATGTGATAATGCATTAAAGATTTCTTCACGTGTTCCGCCAAGCATTTTCGCAACTACTGCAGTTGTTGCTACTTTTACATATAATACATGGTCAAGACCAACTCTGTTTAAGCTGTTTTCTAAAGCCAGCACGCCTTGAATTTCATGTGCTTTAATCATCATTTCTAATACTTCACGTACTTTTAAAGCTTCTTTTCCTTCTGAAATACGAACACGGCTAATATAATCTGCGACCGCTAAAATTCCGCCTAGGTTATCAGATGGATGTCCCCACTCTGCTGCAAGCCAAGTATCGTTATAGTCTAACCAACGGATCATACATCCGATATTAAATGCACCTTTTACTGGATCTAGTACATAAGACGTACCTGGTACACGTGTACCATTTGGCACGACTGTTCCTGGCACAACTGGTCCTAGTAATTTCGTACATTCTGGATATTGTAATGCTAAAATTCCACATCCAAGTGTATCAAGTAATACGTAACGAGCTGTACTGAATGCTTCTGCACTAGTAACCTCTTTATTTAATACATAATCCGTAATCGCTTCTAATAATGCATCTTTTTGCTTAATTTCATTTGTTTTAATCATGCTATCCTTCCCTTTCTGTCGAAAATTCGTTATTATTAATGATGGGTGTCGGTCAAACACCCATCTGGCGGGCGGTGCTAACAACTCCCCAGTTGTTCTTATTTACTAAGTACATGTCGCTCGCCAATATAATTTACACGCGGACGGAACAAACGATTATTTGCATGTTGCTCAATAACGTGCGCACATAATCCCACTGTTCTAGAGCTAAAGAAGATAGGTGTGTAAAGTTGAATTGGAATACCTAGCATCCAATATACTGGAGCTGCATAATAATCAAGATTTGGATAAATTCCTTTTTCCTTTTCCATAATCTTTTCTCCAGCTTCACACATTTCATATAGTGTATAATCACCTTTTACATCACATAACTGTTTTAAAGCTTCCTTCATCATAAGTGCTCTTGGATCCATCTTCTTCATATAAACACGGTGTCCAAAGCCCATAATTTTTTCTTTGTTATATAGTTTCTTCTGTAATAACTCTTCAAATTTCTCAACATTACCAGCTTCTAAAAGCATGTACATAACCGCTTCATTTGCACCGCCATGTAAACTTCCTTTTAAAGATGCAACTGCACCTGTTAAAGCACCGTATAAATCTGATTGTGTTGATGCAATAACGCGAGCTGTAAATGTAGAGTTTGGCATTTCATGCTCACTATATAAAACAAGGGAACGATCAAAGATCTTTTCCTCAAGTTCAGTTGGTTTTTTACCAGTTAACATATAGAAGAAATTCGCACTATAAGATAATTCTTTAAGAGGTTCAATTGGCTCCTCATTATTTAAAATATGATAGCTATTCGCTACAATGTTTGGCACTTTACTTAACAGCTTGTACCCTCGGCTTTTATTCACTTCTAACGAGCGGTTTTCGATATCATTATCGTAACCAGCTAACGCTGACACACCTGTACGTAATCCATCCATGGGATGCGTCTCTTTAGGCAATGCCTTTAGTACGTTGAATACACCTTCTGGTACTGCATATTCTTCTTTTAATTTCTTTTCAAGTGTTGCTTTTTCATCTTCATTCGGTAGGTGTTCCTCCAATAAAAGGTGCACAATGTCTAAATACTCTTTTGTTTTTGAGAGTTCGATTAAGTCATACCCTTGAATTACAATTTCACCTTTTACTGTGTCAAGAAACGAGATTTTCGTCTCCGCTGCCACTATACCATCTAATCCCGGGGAAAATTTTTCTTCAGCTTTCATCATTATTTCCTCCAATCCTAATAGATCTTCGTGCACATAACTGTAAGCCTTTACAATATTGTGAAACTACATTTCTATTTCAATGTATCAGAGTTTTTAGAAGATTTCAATTTATTTTATAATGATAAGTTTCCTACACTTTTCTTACTGTAACAATACAATTTTTTGAAAATAATTCTTATATTTTATAAAGAAAGAATAGACTTCTTTGCGTATTTTCAAAAACAAGATATAAAGATTTTTCATATAACACCGCCAAATATACAATTATTCTAATTTTATTTGAGAAATAAAAAAAACGAGCTGTACATAAATACAGCTCGTTACTATATGATATTTATTTCACTATCTCTTAAATATAATTTTTATATAAAACTTATTCATTTTTAATAAAGTTATTATTTTACATAATTAAATTGAATTTCTTCCATTTCCTCATGATAACTTACAAATAAATCATAGTTTTGAAAATACCAAAGATCATCAGAATCTACAAAAAATATAATACCTTCCTTCTCAACTGACACTATTTCCCCATCTGGTTTCTCAGCAACAACCCCTAAAGAATATCCGGGCTGAATTGAACTATCCCCTCCGTACCTTACAGTAAAACGTACAGATTCACCGTGCTTTATACGTAATTCTTCCTGGAACCATTGCAGAGCTTTACGATCAATTGAAATTCTCATCTTTATTCCTCCAGTTTACGCAAACTCTTTTTTTCCTAATCGTTGTTTTACAAAGAAGACGAAAATAATTAAAGCTATCAATGCTGAAATTGCACTCCCTGAAAATAAAATACGATAACCAAACATTTGTGAAACAACTCCAAGTAAAATAGCACCTAACCCGATTCCTAAATCAAACGCTGTAAAAAATGAAGCATTTGCAACTCCTCTTTTACTCGGGTCGACAATTGTAAGCATTGCCGCTTGCAAAGCTGGCTGCGCTGAACCAAATCCAATACCGTATAATGTTGCTGCGATAATTACACCTATCAAACCATTTGAAATAGTTAAAACAACTATAGCTAAAATAGTAATACATAATGCTGGAAGTATGATGAATACTTCTCCATACTTATCTAATAGTTTCCCTGAAATTGGTCTTACAATTGTTAATGCAATTGCATATACAAGAAAGAAAGTTCCCGGGTTTACATGAATTGATGATGCAAATAACGGTAAAAAGGTTGTTATTCCTCCATATGCAAACGATAAAAAGAATACTACAATCGTGATTGTTAATACGGATTTCTCAAATAGCTGAATTTTCCCTTTTTCTTTTTGTGGCGTAAATGGCATCTTCGTTATTAATGATAATACGACTGCCATAAAAGATAACAACGTCGCTAATAAAAATAGACCATCAAATGAATAATTTTGCACAACCCATAATCCAATCATAGGTCCGATCGCCATTGCAATTGTCATCGCCATCCCGTACCAACCCATACCTTCACCGCGGCGTGAATCTGGAATAATATCCGTTATTGCTGTTCCAACAGCTGTTGTAGAAACAGCCCATGTTACTCCGTGAATAACACGTAAAACAGCTAAAAGAATAATAGTCGATGCTATATTATAGGAGTACATCGTTAAGCCAAAAAAGATGAGTCCAAAAATAATAAATGATCTTCTACCATATTGATCTAACATTCCTCCAATAATCGGTCGTATTACAACAGCAGCTATTGTAAACATTCCCATCATGAGTCCAACTTGCGATTCATTGCCACCTATCTCTTTAATAAAGAGCGGGAGCGTTGGAACAAGTAAATAAAATCCTGTAAATAAAAATAACATTGCGAAAGTCATTTGAATAAATGATTTCGTCCATAATCGTTCCATAAAAATACCTCCATACACTCGTAAAATATTACGATTAACACCCTCATTGTACATTTTTTTTATCTCTTTTCCCTCCGTAAATAGACGTATCTTTTCATATTAAATAGTCCACCATCAGCTTACATTAGTCTTAAGACTTTGTACGCATGTTTTAAACGAAAGTCCTATATATGTACCTTTATACGTGTGAAAAGAATATACTAATTTATTATCACAACTTAGGAGTGATTATTTTATGTGGGTATTATCATCAAGAGTAACTGTCGCGGTTCCTTCTATACCCGAAATACATGCCCCCGCCGTTCATACAGCAAGTTCCGATGTCGGCATTGAACTTCCAGCAATTTGGCAACAATACCAATCACCAGGTCAAGCTACCCCTTCATTTTGGCATCATGGTGCCCATCCAAGTAGCACTACCTTTTATCACCCTAGCTACGCTCCACCACCTCAGGCTCAAGTCTTTTATCATTTCCCATCAATTTATTTTCAAAATTTTTATGGCACGTTTAACATTTAATAGCCATCACTGTATTCCCCCTACATTGCAATAAAGATTAACTTCACTCCAGTTTCAACATAAAAAGTCGAATTTCCTAAATAAGAAATTCGACTTTTTAAATTATTTTCCCAACTAAAGAAAGATATTTATTAAAGATTTGAATATAATTTTTACTTATTTAATACTTTATATGATTCATCACAGTTAGTCACTTTGCGGGATAACCAACACATACCATCTTTTGCAAATAGACTTTCCTCTCTTTACGTTAATTCACTCTTTTTCTTCTATCCAGCCCTTAACATTACATTTTCTGTAGCAAAATGAAAAAAGCACTTAAGATTGTAAATTCCTACAAATCTTAAGTGCTCTTTTGAAAACTTTTCTATAAATTTTTCTTATTGTCCATTATTGGCAGGAACCTCTCCTGCATTTCCACCATTATTTGGTTGTACTGTTGCAGGTGGGGTTGGAGTTCCTTGACCTCCATTATTATTCGCTGGAGGTGTCGTTCCTTGGCCTCCTCCGTTATTTGCTGGAGGTGTCGTTCCTTGACCATTTCCGTTATTCGCTGGAGGTGTCGTTCCTTGACCTCCTCCGTTATTTGCTGGAGGTGTCGTTCCTTGGCCTCCTCCGTTATTCGCTGGAGGTGTCGTTCCTTGACCATTTCCGTTATTTTGTTCATTTTGTTTCTTTTCTTCTTCTTGTTTCTTTTGCTCTTCTAGTTTCTTTTGTTCTTCTTGCTTCTTAAGTTCCTCTTGTTTCTTTTGCTCTTCTTGTTTTTTCAGTTCTTCTTGTTTCTTTAATTCTTCTTGCTTTTTCTCTTCTTCAGTTTTTTGCTGTTGATCTTGTTTTGGTTGCTCCGTTGTATCCGGTACGCTAGTATTTGGCGATGAATCACGTTTTTCACCTTTTATACGTAGCTCACTACCTTCTTGAATAACGCTACTTGGCATTTTAAAGCGTGATTTATCTGTAGCCATTTCACTCATCATTTCTTTAAAGATCAACTGTGCAATTTTCGTATTTTTACTACTAATATACTCGTCTTTACCATCTTTCATATACCCCGTCCATACTGCCATCGTATATTGCGGTGTATATCCAGCAAACCAACTATCACGAGTTGCACTTTCTGGAATTTTATATTGAGCTAATTGTTTTGATGAGTAGTTTGTCGTACCCGTTTTACCAGCTACATCTAAAGATGCTATATTTGCAGATGTACCAGTACCCGATGTAACTACAGAACGAAGCATATCTGTAATCATATATGCGGTAGAGTCTGTCATAACTTGTTTTGGTTTTTGTCCAAAACTTTGTGACTTACCATCTGGATAAACGACTTTCTTAACAAAATGCGGTTTCGTATATTTACCATCATTACCAAATGCCGCATAAGCGCCCGCTATTTCAGTTGGTGATACTTCATTTGTACCAATCGCTGTTGATTCAGTCGGTGCCGTATTAAATGTAATGCCTAATTTCTCAGAGAAGTCTTTTGATTTATTAATTCCAACTTCTTTCGCAGTCTTAATTGCTGGGATATTTCGTGACTTTTCTAATGCTACACGCATTGTAATAGGGCCCATATGACTTCTATCTGAATTTCGTACTTCTTGTCCCGTTGAATACTTAAATGGAGAGTCATCAATTTGATGGTACGTAGCCCATTTTAAATATTCAATTGCAGGAGCGTAGTCGAAAATCGGCTTCATCGTTGAACCAGCTGCACGATCTAATTCAATTGCCATATTATGCCCTTTAAATACAGCTTTATTTTCTCCACGGCCACTACCTATAGCACGAACTTCTCCTGTTTTCGTATCCATAAATGTAAATGCACCTTGGAATTTATCGTTCGGATAATCAATGATATTATTATTTAAAATATTATCAGCAAGTTTCTGTGCTTTCGGATCTAACGTTGTATAAATTTCTAAACCATCAGAACCAATATTAGCATCTGGCAATTCTTTTTCTACTTCTTTCACAACTGCATCCATAAATGCAGGGTATGGCATTGTTTGTAGTTGAGTTGCAGGCTTGAGTCCCTTTTCTACGTCAACTTTTGATGCTTCTTCCATTTCCTGTTTTGTTATATATCCATGTCGATTCATTAAGTTTAGAACAACATTTCTTCTTTCTGTTGCTTTTTGAACATTTTCTTTTTTCGTTGGATCATAGTTATTCGGTGCTTTCGGTAAACCTGCCAGCATCGCAACTTCTGGTAATGTTAAGTCCTTCAATTCTTTACCATAGTAGTTTTGTGCTGCTGTTGCGATCCCATATGAACGGTTTCCTAAGTTAATTTTATTTAAGTACATCTCTAATATTTCATGTTTTGAATACTGTTGTTCTAGCTTATAAGCTAAATATATTTCTTGCGCCTTACGCTTTGGTGTTTTGTCCATTGATAAGAAGTAGTTTTTAATAACTTGCTGTGTTATCGTACTTCCACCTTGAGAACCGTAATCTCCCTTAAGACTTACTAGAACAGCACGCGCAGTGCCTTTAAAATCTACTCCGCTATGCTCATAAAAACGTGAATCTTCTGTTGCTAAAAATGCATTTTCTACTAATTTAGGTATTTGCTCATACGTAACATTCGTCCTTTTTTCTTTTCCATATTCATATACCAAATCCCCGTTTTTATCATAAATTTTTGAGGATAACGGATTAACAAGTTTTGCTTTCTCAAGTTTTGGTGCATCCTTAATCATTACGAAAAAGGTAGCAACCCCCGCCACTAAACCAACAATACCAAGTAATAAACAAGTAATTAAAAACTTGCGAAAGAATGATGTTTTACCTTTTGGTTTTTGTGTTTTAGAAGCTGGTTGTTTTTTCTTTTTAACTTGTCGTCGTTCCTCTCGAGAACGATAATTTTCTGACATGTTACTTTCTCCTGCCTTTCAATTCTCCCGTTGATTTACTTAAAAATATTGAGGTCACTTTCTAAAATGCATTTGATTAAGAAAGTATATTGACCTGGAGCATTCAATATTTTCCCAATTCACAGATTATAAATTTTAGAATACTTCTTATACAAACTATTTTCACTTCTATTTTTCCTAATAACGCTGCCCCTTTAAGCATAGAATGTAAAAAGTGAATTTTTAATACCTCGTATAAATAATATACCTTTTTTTCAAATGGTCAATATTTTCTTATTTATAAATCAAAGGTGAAATAAAAATAGCACAACGATATGTACTTCGTGTGAACTTCCTTATAATTACGTATAACAAACATTTAATATGTTGCATATAAGTATAATACCTCTTAAATTATAAGGATTTCAACATCACAACCTCAACATATACAAGAAATTATTAAAAATGAAAAGTGAGGAGTTGCGTAATGATGAAGCTATCTCCCGTGATTTCAAAAAATATAGTTGCTGTTGGCTATAATCCTTTTTCTATGATTTTGCGAATCCAATTAAAGAACGGTATGTACGATTTCTTTAATGTACCAGAAAGTATTTATATTGGCCTATTACATGCACAATCTAAAAGTTATTATCATAAAACTTATATTAAAAATTCTTTCCGCCACACAAAAATTTAAACTTAACACCCACTAAAAAAAGGAGGTTAATCCTCCTTTCTTTTAAAAACATTTCACAGATGAATTATCTTCGATTCCTCTTATTAATTTCATCATATGCTTGAATTTGTTTTTTCAAACGCCGATCAGCTTTTTTATCATGCACTACAAGAATTGCATGTATAACTCCTGGAACCCAAAATATTAATGTTAATATGAAATTTATTATTGCCTGAATTGGTTTTCCACAAAATAGTACAGCAACAGGTGGAAGAAAAATTGCTAATAAATACATCATCCCTTGAAAACTCCTTATTTTGTATTTTATATATCCCTTTTCAAAACATACGTAAAGAAACCTTATGATGTTGTTGTTACATAAATTTTCATTAAGTATATATAACATCTCTTACTTTATATATTCTATCTATAGGCAAAAAAACCTACTACTATTTTAATCTTAACGTACCTATAAAATTCATGTATCTCCTTCTATTTATATAAGTATTTCAACCTTTTCATTGTTTTCTAGCCTATTTTCTTCCTCTATTGCAGTTACTCCAATTGCAGAAATTAACGTTCCTATCGCTTGTATCCAAATACCAATGAGTGCAATTATTCTCTCATCCTTCTTATCAAAAATACTATCTTCATTTTCTCTCTCATCTTTCAATACATTTGAAACACCTTGATACGCTTGTAATCCAGCACCTAAACTTTGCATGGAGTTACCTAATATAATTATTTTCTGTAGCACATTTATATCCATCAAAGCTGCTTCTACTCCGAAAAAAGCACCGATCGATTGTAAACTGTTCCCTGTAATAATAAGATAATCATTTTCTTTCGATTGTTCATTTATATTAAAATATGTTCCTATTACATTTGATATATTCCCTAATGCTAATAGCTCAATTCCTATTTGATCAAGTAATTTACTTTGATTCTCTAAGCCTATATTTTGATTTTCTCTTTTTTCTTCCCCATCATCATAATTGCTCGCAATGATTTGTAATATATACCCGAGGGCTTGTAATGAGCTTCCTACAATAACAAGATCCGATTCAACTTTCTCTTCTCCAATAAATCCTCTTGTCGTTCCAATTGCAGCTGTAAGGTTCCCTCCTACTTGAAACCATGCCCCTGTAACTTTTAAACCGCTTGGATTCATTTTTATCACCTATTTAAATATTTTCTAAACCCTTCAAAATAAAGTAAAACTTTAATCAATGGGGTGTTCTTCATCCCCCGCCTAAATTCTTTACTTTCGCTGAATTTTGAGGTGGGGGTCTTACTGATTGGCAAATAGCGGAATAAATAAATTCCACCCTTAATCTTTTATTTTATTTTTCAAATGTAATTTTGTGAATGATATAATGTGCTACTAATATAAAAAGCACCTTAAAGGTGCTTTTTATATGCATGCTGGGCATGTCAATGAATCTCCATTTTCATCTATTGTTATATTCAATATATATTGAGTTGCTTTATGTGACCAAGTTTCAGGTGTAGGTGATTCATTTATATATTGTGGCGCACATGACTTCAGCATTGGAGTACTAATACTCCCTCCAGGATCTAAAGCAACTACAGCCATGCCATGAGGTAATTCCAGTGCCATAGATTTAGTGATACCTTCAATTGCAAATTTCGAGGCACAATATGGCGCAAGCTCAGCTTCACCTTCTCTCCCCCAACTAGAACTCATATTAATGATAATTCCTTCTTTCCTAGCTACCATTGCGGGAACAAACGCTCTTATTACATTCACTACACCATTCACGTTTACATTCATTACATTTTCGAATTCTTGAGCCGTAATTTTCCAAAGTTGTGCATTTTGATTTACAATCGATGCATTATTTATTATCATATCGGGAGCCGTATGTCTATTAAGTATATAATTTGCCCAGTTGTTAACTTGCTGAGAATCTGAAACATCAATTACTTGAAAATCATGTATTTTACTGTACTGTTTTTTTAGTTCCTCAATTTTATCTTTTGAACGTCCACAACCATATATGTTCCACCCTAATTCATGAAATCGATCAACCATCGCACGTCCTAACCCTTGTGTCACACCTGTAATAATTACAGATTTACCAATTTCTTTTCTCTGCATTTCTCTCATCCTCCTTCCCTATATTTTACTCTCTTCATTTTTATTCAGCCATTTACTATAGTATCAACTCAACTCATACTTTAGTAATGGTTTTGATATTGCATACATAAATAAAAAAGTAACCATCATGGTTACTTTTTGCTATATATCTAAAAATTCATTGTTTATTTCATTATCGTTTTTACATTTCAACTTCTCTTTTCCACATTTCTCACACTGGTAAATATAAACTACACCTAATGTACCTTTTTTTAAATCCTCATTATCCTGCATCTTAATAAAAATATATTTATGTTTACAATGCGATTCACCCAAATAATTTTCAAACCACTTTTTCAACACAACACATTCCACCTTTATGATAGAACCTTTATTTAGCTGCCTTATTACATACTTTTATTTAAATATTCAATCTCATATTGCAATTTTTTAAATTGCTCAAAATGCATGGTAATAGATTGGCTACTACCATAATCAACATTTTGTTTCACTAATATAACACCCGTATCATGAAAAAGCGCTTCAAGTTCTTTCCTAATAGACACTTTCGCAATATGAGCTGTTTTAATTGCAGATAAAATTGCAATTTCATTAAACTTTAATTTTATTTCATTTGGACAAAATGCGTCTTCAACTAATATAACTTCATTACTATAAATTAGTGCAACAAGATTACTTGATTTGGCATCTGTTAAATCAACTTTTTTCATAATATCTTTCATTACATTTTGCCTCCTTAATTTTCGTATATATCAATTATACAAATTTTTTTAAAAAATTACTCAACTTTATTATATTAATTTTAACACACTTTTATTGAAATCCATGCTCCAAACGTTTTACTATTCCACAATTTTTATTATATGAACCATCTGGACTATAACTCCATATAGTAATGTTAACAACTTATTATAAAGCAGGTGAAAATTATGCCATCAGTTGTAGGGAATTTAGTTGTACAAAATAGTAATGGTTCATTTAACTTAGGTGATTTCTACAACGTTTCTCCAAAAGAAAATACGAAAGCTTATAATGGTTCTGGCGCATCAAACGTTGGTTTTGTTGTTAATACTTTTAGCGGTGTTAGCGCGACCAATACATTTGATTCTGATCTTGCAGATCAAAACCAAGTGGGTACAGCCTAATCTTATGTTCAACTTTTTGTATAGAAAATTTTAATTTGTCTATACTATAATCAGGCTGTTTGACAGCTCTTGTTGATTTTGGAGTACCCTATCTTTTTCTCCCTTTCCCTGGGGCTCAGCAGCTAGCACGAAGCTAGCTGCTTTTTCTTGTATTATTTGTCTCATAAATCAGAAATAAAAGAAGCTGCCATTTAATATTCAGCTTCTTTTACGTTATTTCAATAATATCCATAGCGTTAAATACGTAAGTTTTATAAAAGGCGTCTGTACAAATTACAATTTGTTTTACCGGATTGATATGTACAACAGTCATGTAGCTTGTTAGTATGTAACCATCTTCAAAATATGTTACCAATATTTCTTTCTCAGACAGTAATGACGTTAATAATTTATCAGAAATTCTCTCTTTTGCTTCGTTTGTTAAAAGCGGTTTTTGTACTTTTAATTTCTCTCCAATAATCTTTCTCATATTTAAAAGTTGTTCGGATATTACTGTAAACGGAACCCACTCTCTTTCTTCTTTTTGTATCTTTACATCGTTCATTTTTTATCTCCTTGATCATTTATACATTTATTTAGCCATACTATCCCTTAGTTATTTTTAATACGCACTAAACTCGGATTTACTTCTAAACTATAATTAGGTTACCTCTCAAAAGAACATTCGTTCTTATTATACACGAACTTACGTTCTTTTGAGAAGAGCCATACTTATTATTTTTTAACAAAAAACATAATTTTATTTATCTCCATACTTTTTCCTTTATCAAATAAGCTTCTCATTTCTTATGTAAAATGCATATAACAACTAAAAGGCGACTTCACACAAAGTGAAATCGCCTTTTCTTAAAAAATATTTCAATGTTTATTTTTCTATCCTAACTAATGTTCTTTCTGGAATACATAATTCATCTATATTAAAATGATTTATTTTTAATTTCAATTCCCCTACTCGTTCCTTATCTTCATCACCAACCCAACAACTGAATAATTCGATATAGTCTCCATCTTCCAAATAACCTTCCATAATCTTGCATAAAGTTAAAAGTTTTTCTTTCGCTTCTTTTTTTTCCTTTACGTTTTGCCACTCGACAAGTTCAATTCCCCAACTAGTTGAAACCTCATATATGTAATTTGTTTGGAATTGATACTCTTGTACCATTTCAAGCATACTTTCATCTGCAAAACATGATCCAAAAACAATTATATCATTAGAATCGGGCTCCGTTAACGGAATTTCTACATTACAGCCTATGTAACTTGCTAAACTCATTTTATACTCCTCCAATATTCGTATAAAAAATACTTCATAGTATATTTATTTACTCAAATATAAAATCCCTGCCTAAACAAAAAAGTTTTAAATTTTTTCGTTTATTAACCATCTATAACTGAACACATATACTATGATGAACGAACTCACAAAGCATAAGAAAAGAGAGCATTTACAACACTCTCTTTTCTTACATACTCTATGAAACTTTACAAAACTGAATCAGTGATTTTTATTATTATATTTCATTACATATACTTAGGTTGTACTATTATATGTAACTCTCTCTCTGTATCCGCTTTTTTCGGATGACGAAAATAATTAAGTTCGTACTTTAACACTTTATACTCAACAATTCCGATTTTAATCCCTTTCGTTTCTTTTAATATAGCTAATAAATCACTTACATTTTCATCATATGACTCAAAAATTTTCGCGCCGCCCTCTCCTTGAAAGATTACTTTCATATATTCTCCCCACCTTAATTTATTGATGTGGTAAATGACGCGTTTAATACGATTCATTATTTATCCTAAAATTTTCACACCAAAAAGAACATCCTTTCCATTCGAATGCTCAGCTTTTTACTAATTATCCATATTAAATATTTATTCAAAAACATTATATGTATTATTTTTTAAATTATGTTCGATATCCATTATTAAAGAATAAATATATGTAACAAACTTGCATAATGAAAACCGTATAATATCCACTTTCGTTGAAATAGTTATAGCACCTTTAATTATATTCCATTATTTTCCATTGTAATTCTTAATATTTAAATGTAATATTGTATTGTCTTACTATCTATTTATAACTCACACACTAATTAGAAAAGGGAACTCTATATGAGTTCCCTTTTCTAATTATGATTACAATCATTATTTCTTTTCTAGAAATTTAAATGTATCTTTAAATTCTTTATTATTCACTTTAATATCAGCATCTTTCAATAAATCATTGACTACTTGTTGTTTCCATTTACCTGTCGTATCTTGTAGTCTTTGTTGTTCTAAATCTTTACGAATTTTTTCCTTTACTTCATCAAATGGCTTCAATTCTTTTTTATCCGTCACTTTAATAATATGGTAACCGTAAGTTGTTTTAACTGGATCACTTACTTGGCCTGCATCTAATTTATACGCAGCTTCCTCAAATTCTTTCACTGTTTGTCCAGGAGCAAAACCAGATATTTCCCCGCCCTGTTCCTTTGAACCAGTATCTTCTGAATACTGTTTTGCTAAGGCAGCAAAATCTTCACCATTATTTACTTTCTCCTTTACTTCTTTAGCTGTCTTTTCATCTTTCACTAAAATGTGACTTACTTTCATTTCTGGTTTATAGTTATCTTTCACATCTTTTTCTGTGACTGTTGCTTTAATCGCTTTCTCAAATGCAATTTCTGGCTTCATTTTTTCTTTTAATTCATCTTCATTTTTCAATCCAAGTTGTTCTAAAGTTGATTTAAAGTTCTCACCCATTTTATCTTTTGCTTCTTCTACTTTCTTTTTTGCTTCCTCATCCGAAACTTTATATTTATCTAACAATGCCTTACTTAACATCATTTGATATAAAGTACTTTCTCCATATTGTTGTCTTAATTCTTTACTTAATTCTTTCTCTGTAACATTTCCTACTTTTGATGTTACTACGTTGTCTGAAGAACCACATGCAGATAATGCTAGCATCACGCATGAAATAATTGTTCCAATAAATATTTTTTTCTTTTTCAATTCAAATACCTCACTTTTATCATTATGCAAATTAACTATACACAGGCATTGTGAAAACAGTGTGTTTTCTGCATGTAATTCATTTCATATGAGTTGACTATGTATCATGCATTTCCATTTTTAAACATAAAGAGTCTTCTTACTATTATGTATAGTAAGAAGACTCTTTACATACACCTCAAAAACAATACGGCTGCTATAGTTACTTAATACCTACATGTTCTTCAGGTATCCAACTATTCTGCCCGATATCTACCGCATTTCCCACTCTACCCCACACTCGAAAAGATGTCGATCCATCTATATTTCCTTTATAATTCATACATTCAGGCTCTTCATAATAATTTACTCTGTAGCCGACAGGATATTTCGAAGTTGCATAAAACCATTTCACCTTAAAATGTTTTAAATATGCCCACTGCTTATCGTTCCCTAAACAAATCATATCTTGCTCACCGCCTCCCCAATAGCCTGTTAAGATTAAATATGGAATTTTCTGAGTGAGTGCACCTGTAAATTGAGGATTCATGGGGTTCTCATATAAATTTATTCCGTATCCATCAGGATATTTCGAAACTGCAATACCAATGCCATTCGGTTGCTGTTTATACACTATGTTAGATTGATTTGCTTTGTTCGAATCTATAAACCAAGAAAGTGACTTATTTCCTACTAATCGATTCAGATCACATTTCCCAATCCCAGGAACATTCCCTGAATCCGTATATTGCCAAATATCACATGGATATGCTGGCTTATTCCCTCCATAACGAGGGATCCATACGAAATCAGCTTCAATATTACGTGCTCCAAATGATAAATACATGTGATGCCCTACATATAATCCTACTTTTTCCGCACCTAAACGGCGTAATTCATCAATAAATGCCTGTGTCCCGCCTTGCATATCTGCCATCGTTTGAACTTCTACGTCCGCCACCCAAAACTTAGCTGATTTATCACCACGATTCCAAAAATCTTGTGCCTCTTTCTTTGCATCAGCAATAGATATAAAACGGCAAAAAGCATAATTACCGAATGGGATACTATACTTTTTCATTTCACTAACATAATTTTGATACATAAAATCCACCGTATTAGAGCCATCTTGAACTCTAGCAATCACTAAATCTAGCTGAGATGCTGCAATATCCCAATTGATAGTTCCATTCCATTTTGAAATATCTACAATATAACCCATACATTCCAGCTCCTTTTTAATGTCTTATTCATAGCTTGTTTTATTGTAAGCCTTATCTCTCTAAAACTAGCTATCTATAATATAAATAAAAAGAATCGTTACTGTTTTAAAAAATATATTCTCTTTCAGAAATATTTCTATTAACTTTAACATATATACCATATAAAACATTCTCATATTTGAAATATACCCTACTATTCATTTGTTATGTAATCTCGTCCTATCAATCCAGGTATCAATTATTTTTACGGATATTAGAAAACATCCCCCTACATTATTAAATTAAAACTTCCAATATCAATTCCCTTTCAGCTAATATAAATCATTCCTCATTTTCTATATATTCTTAAGTCAAAATTACTATCTTTCCATGAAATTTGAGATTCAGAAATTTTTTTAATTTATTGAAGATTATTCCTACTAACCTACAATTGTCCAATCTGCACACTATTGGTGCATAAAAAAGACATTTTCTATTCATGAAAATGTCTTTTTACAGTTTAATAAAACAACTTTGGTGCTAAATCTGTATTTTGTAATTGTGAGTTTTCACTGCTCATAACACAACTTGTGGAAAATAGAATTGGGATACCACAAACCTCATCATTCATTACATCACGAAATACATTGGCAGCAACACCTGTAAACGTTTGACATAAGTTAGAAATATCGTCATTGAAAAACTGAATGACTTCCGCAGCGAAAACCGGAAAGACAACATTCGGTCCGCCAGGGAACTGAGGCTGTACCACAACTTGTTCAAAATAAGGATTATTTTCTAGTGCTACTTGAAATAAATGAGCTATTTCAAATGCATCTAGTGGACAAGGAAATGGATTTACAATTTCATTCTCATTATTCGTTACAATAACTGTCACACTTACATTCCCAAATTGTACAAAAGATTTTAAAAGCGTTGCTAATGCTCTCGCTTTTTCATTACTTAACGCATGCACTAAAATAATATAATTACCACCAACAGGAATAAGCGGCCCAACTGTAACAGTTGGATCAGCACCTATTGAATTTTTTAATTCATTAAAATATGTGATCCATGGTGGCGAAAGCTGAGCTTGTACATTTTCTTCCACTATTTTATACTACCTCCTTATACAATTCTTACTAACATAATATGTAGCAAATTAAAAAATGCATTAGTTATATTAACCATTTGCGTATTTATTGATTATATTAATTAAACATTTTATTTCGTATTTTCAATTTCCCCTTTACATCTTTAAGCACTTTTACTACTATGAAATTCTTTATTATAAGCAAATCCACTGAAATTTCATATTATACTAATACGACTCTATATCCTTTAACTTATAATACTCAATATTAGGAGCTGATTTCATGGAAAAAAAACCTATCTTGTTCAAAATCCCACCAAATTCAAAGCTAAAAGTTACATTTTTCGGTCCTTGTAACGAAGTAATTACAAATGTGTCTATAATTAATCAACTATGCACCCCTAGATGTCAAACTATCACGCAATATCCAGACTTTAAGAAATATGTAACTGAAGTACGATCGCTATCCCGTTGTTAGTCCGCATAATGTACGATTTTCACAACTTTGTTACCTAAAATAACTGAGAAAGAAAATAACTGCATTCCTAAACTAAAATTACTCATTTTATGATATTCCATTGATAATTCATTGATTTTTTACACGTTTTTATTAAAAGAACATATATTATCGTATGGAGATTATCCACTCATAAAACCTATCTTTCTTTAGAGCGTACTTTTTATGTATGCTCTTTTTTTATGTAACCGTCCCCCTTCTAAATTGACCAACAATATATTAAAATTCTTTATATACACAAGGAGGTCAAATATGTTCAAGCTGCATCCAATACTACTCATCTTAGGATTGATTTTGTTTTTATATAGTGTACTCGCCTTTATGTTATTCTTTTCAGTGTATTAGCATTGCCTACACAAATCTATGTTCAATATGTAATTTCTATATAGTAAAAAAAACGTAATGATACGATTTTTTATGTATTCCGTCTTTCTTGTTCTATAAGAAAACTAGTAAACTTACTAACAATGAGTTTTCAGAAGCATGTTACTTATTTACATATTATTTTGTTCATTACCTGAAGAAGGGTGAAGCCTCTAAAAATTAAACTATACTTTACCTATTTACTTATATATTTTAGAAAAACAATAATAATCCCCCACCATTTGGTAAGGGGATTAACTAAACCTACTAAAAAATATTTAATGATCTGTTTTATTTAATTGGAGAAGGAAATCTTGCTGCTTCAAAGTGAACCGTATTTAAACCATTAACATTTTGTATAATTACGCCCGCAATACTACTTTCTGCAAAAACTTCAACTAAATCTCCTGCTTCTAATTGAAGAATAGTAGTTACGGAAACATCATTATTAAAAAATACTCCTGTTCCAAAGAAATCATTATCTATCGCTATTGCTGGATTTCCATTTACACGAATTTCTACTCTAGCTCTGTAATTCACATTAAAATCATTTGGAGAAAATGTTATATTTCCTAATACATTATATACCCCTCTAGTTTTCGGAGTGAAAATGGATGTTACTGGATTATATTCATTCGCTAGATCGAATTGTTCATTTTGAAATAATACTTTAACAGGGGTATTTGCTAGAACAGGTTGATTAACTGTATTCACAGCTCTAAATGCTGATGCCCTTACAAGCTCCTCTTTCTTATCATCACAACACTTCACCTTTACATACTTCCTATCACATTTACTACTTTTCCTATAACAATCATGACTTTCCTTTTTGTAATCTTTACAATACTTACAGTAATAATAAGACATAGTTAGTCCCCCTTTACACTTATTTTTACATAGTATGCTATATAGATTAGAATAGCTTGGACGACCTGTTACTATTTTTAATAGAGTAAAAAACCCTCACCATTTCGGTGAGGGTTTACCTTTAAGCTTCTGTAAACTCATTGTTTCATGACTTTATTTAACTGGAGAAGGAAATCTTGCTGCTTCAAAATGTGCACCATCTTCTAAAGGACTTAAAACTCCATCTATACTACTTTGTGCATAAATCTCAACTTCATCCCCTGCATTCAATTGAACAATCGTCGAAACACTTACTACATTTCCAAAACTTATTGGACCAAAAAAGTCATTATCTATAGCTATCGCTGCGTTTCCATTCACACGAATTTCTACACGCGCTCTATAATTTAAAGTTGGATCGTTTGGAAAGAAACCAATCGTTCCAATAATAGAATATACTCCTTTAGTCTTCGGCATAAAAATAGATGTTGCTGGATTATACTCATTCGCTAAATCAAATTGTTCATTTTGAAATAACACTTTCACAAAAGTATTAGCAGGAACATTTTGATTTACTGTATTTCTAGCTCTAAATGCGGATGCTCTAACAAGATTGTCCTTGTTATCATGGCACTTACAAGTGTTCTTACAACAATCATGATACTTCTTTTTATACTCCTTACAATACTTACAGTAGTAATAACAAGACATACTAATTCCCCTTTCAAACTTATTACTACATATTATGTAAGATTGATTTATAAGGTTTGGACTAGCTATTTTTATTATTCATAAGGGCGCTATTAACCTGCACCCTTATTTATATACACCACTTCATTCCTTACTAGTTATAAGTTGTATACAGTCCCATATGGAATAGTCAGAAAAGAACTTCCGTACGGTGTAACTTGATGTACTGGGTAAAAATACTCTACGGATGAATAATACGGTTGTACACCTTGCTGCTGCATTTGCAATTGTTGTTGCATTTGCAATGCTTGTTGAATAGCTTGGACTGTACTTTGTGCTCCACTATACGTTATAGATGTACCATACGCTGGTCGCATACCAGTTTCAGAATTAAAATATGAATAAAACATGATTTTCAGCTCCCTTCCCGTATAAGTTATTACAAATTATATTATGATTCTTTATTTCAGTGGGTACTATAAAGCTAGTCCGCTCGCTTATATTCAAATGACAAAATAAAAAAGTAGCTGCTAGACTACTTTGACTCCTTCTTATTACCAAATGAAATGATATACATATTCTCCTGTTACACGCTCATTAATTCCCGCAACCCTAACGAACCTAAGTAAATCCGCTCCTTGAAGGAAATATACCGAAATCGTAACCGGTACTTGTGACCACATGAATTGATAAAGCTCATTCACTCTCTGATTCGTCGTAACGATTAAATCATTTACAGGTCCATGATTCCATGCAGAGGTTTGAACTGAAGTGAAAGAAAGGTCTTTCCCATTAACCACTATTCTTGATACGCTTTGAGTTATGTCCACAATAATCCCCTCCAACATTACAAAAATTGGACCTTTTTTAGTTCATATTATTATAAATATTCTTGACTGTAATAAATGTTTAAGGCAAATCCCTAATAAAGTGAAACTTTAATCAGCCCTCACCAATCGGACTTTTACGGGCAGCCCGACTCCACCTAACTTCTTTGCTTCCGCTGAATTTTGAGGTGAGGATCTTACTGCTCGTTAATGCGGGATAAATTTTTTTATTCATATCCCTTAATTCCCATTACAACCATATAATTTCTAACCTTATTCAATTTTTGTAATTAAAATAAAAAATAGCTAATTCACTACTTAAAAAGTAAAAAAAGCATCAGATTGACTAGTATGTAGATGGTTAAATGAATGTAAAATGTTTTTAAATTATCTACTCTTTTTTTAGTTTGGAAGTAACTCTCATCTCGTCCCATCTTTATACACCACTTTCTTAATCACACTGAACGCAATATTCAATTGATGAGTTTGTCATTTCGTTACCTCCAATTAACGCCTTTGTTCAATGTAGTAATTTTCTTGTATAATAAAAGTTAATTAATCTAGAAGGGACTGAATTATGCGCAGATATCAATATTTTTAATCTACCTATCATTACAACATAACGGAGGTAAAAGTATTGATTACAGAACTACACTCACAGAGATTATATTTAAGGAAAATGAAAGCATCTGATTCACTAAGTATGTTTAAAATATGGTCTGATCCTGATGTCACTAAATTCATGAATATAAGTAATTTCACTGATGAGAACCAGGCAAAAGATATGATTCAATTCCTTAACGAACTCGCTCAAAATAATAAAGCTATACGTTTTACTATTATTGAAAAAGAATCTAATCACATTATCGGTTCATGTGGCTATAATTCCTTAGATTTTGAAAACTCAAAGACTGAGATTGGCTATGATATTTCAAAAACATTTTGGGGTAAAGGATATGCACCTGAAGCAATATCCTCTTTATTAGATTATGCTTTTACACATCTAAAACTAAATCGTGTTGAAGCAAAAGTTGAACCTGCAAATGTAAATTCCATAAAAGTATTAGAAAAATTAAACTTTACTTTTGAAGGTACTCTGAGAAAGAGCGAAAAATCAGCTGGAAAGCTTATCGATTTAAATATCTATTCGAAATTAATAAGCGATTAATTTTAGTCCCTCTGCCCATACTCAATCAAAGTGCGGGCTTCTTTAATTTCTGTATAAAATTCAAAAGTTTGACACAATCCTGGAAAAAGCTTATAAAGAAAAGTGAGGTTTCGTTATTTTCACACTTAGTAGCGCAGTCATGTTACATACAATTTTATAAGTGTGAACGAACTACAAAACTAAAAAACAAATAATAAGTTTGCAACATGTTTGCAAATACGAATTTTGCATATAAATTCGTGTGATATTGAAAGGAGTTTTACTTATGAAAGAAATTAAAACAGAACAAGAATTCAAAGACATCATCGCAAGCGAGGAGCCTGTAGTTGTTAAGTTCTTTACTACATGGTGCCCAGATTGCGTACGTATGGACAACTTTATCGGAGATGTAATGGAAGAGTTCAATAAATTTGAATGGTATTCTATTAATAAAGATGAGTTTCCAAGTATCGCTGAAGAGTATCAAGTAATGGGTATTCCAAGTTTACTTGTATACCAAAATGGTGAGAAGTTAGGCCACTTACATAGTGCTAACGCAAAAACTGAAGAGCAAGTTACTGAGTTTTTAGAAGCATACTAAAATAAAAGCCCTCTGGAAAATATTTTTCAGAGGGCTTTCATCTATTTTCACACTTATCTTTTGACGTTTTTCATCGTTTAATGAATTACACCTTGTCATTATAAGAATAATACATAGTAAGAAAAGTATTCGTTTCTTCATCCATCTACCCTCCTATCTCTTTAGTAAATAAACTCCAATTCGGTTTACACCCTGACTTTGTACTTTTCAACATATTTTTCCTTCACGAAACTTTGTTATCCCCTTCTTAAAAAGCTATAAAACGTCAACAATGTTTGTATAGACCCACACGACTTTCGTTTGATACTCTATTTATAGAAAGAATTCCTTTAAAGAAAGGTGAGTGATTAAAATGGATACTCTTTCTCATAAAGAAGCTGATAAAGGTGCTATTGTCAGCATTATGGCCTACATATTTTTATCCTCTATGAAAATCATCATCAGTTATATTACCCTCTCTAGTGCATTACGTGCTGACGGTTTAAATAACTTAACGGATATCGGTGCTTCTTTAGCGATATTAATTGGTCTAAAAATATCTCGTAAACCTCGTGACCCAGATCATCCGTATGGGCATTCGCGGGCCGAACAAATCGCATCACTTGTTGCGTCCTTCATTATGGCAACAGTCGGATTAGAAGTTGTTATTAGTGCCATTCAATCTTTCTTAAATCCGAAACAAGCAGCACCTAATGTACTCGCTGCATGGGTTGCTTTATTTTCTGCTGTCGTTATGTACTGCGTGTATTTGTATACGAAAAAAATTGCAGCACGAACAAAAAGTAAATCATTAGAAGCCGCTGCAAAGGATAATTTATCAGATGCACTCGTAAGTATTGGTACTGTAGTAGGTATTGTCGGTTCTCAGTTCCAAATGCCTATTTTAGACCCTATTGCCGCTTTAATTGTTGGTCTTATTATTTGTAAAACTGCATGGGAGATTTTCGTAGAATCTTCTCATATGCTAACAGATGGAATTGATCCTGATAAAATGGAGGAATACGCTGATGCTATTGAGCATATTGGCGGTGTGGAAAACATTGTAGATATTCGAGCACGTATGTACGGGAATCAAACGTATGTTGATATTACAATTGAAGTAGATGCTCGTATGGATGTTGGAGAAAGTCACTGTATTACTGACAATATCGAGGCTATGCTTCGCAAAAAGTTCGGAATTTACCATGCACACATTCATGTTGAGCCAATGAAAAAAGAACCTATTATGACATAGGTTCTTTTTTTATGAACGTTTTATGAAATATAACACATAAAACGAGCCAGCTACCGCCAGCTGCCCATCCTGCTAATACGTCAGATGGATAGTGCACGCCAAGATATATTCGGCTAACTGAAATAGATAATACAACAAAGCTTGCTATAAGAATAATTAATAATTTTTTATGCAATGAAATACGATCTTCAGTAATTGTGACGTATGCAATAAATCCTAAAAAAGCAGTAGCATTCATCGTATGACCGCTCGGAAAACTATATCCAGTTGCAGTAACAAGCTGGGTGACATCAGGTCTTGCTCGTTCGTACCATAGTTTAAGCATACTGTTTAAATAACGAGATCCGTAGTAATTAATTGTTAGAAGTAACGCACTAAGCAACTTTTTTCTAACGAGAAAATACATTACAAGAATAATGAGTAATGGAAAATATATTCTTTTTGAACCGATAAAAGACACCCAAGTAAAATAGGTCGTCAAATAATCGTTTCGAAAGCTTTGAATAAAATGTGCGACTATATTGTCAAACTTCTCAATACAAGCGGTATGATACGAAAGTGATAATACGACAAAACAAATGAGTAACGTAAAACTTAGCAAGTATAAATGTCGATATCGTTTCACATACATAACCTCACTATGCAAAAAAATGGAGCGGTTGTTTTAGTTTTCCTCTCCATTTCTTTTTTATGCATAGTTTATTAAAAAATATAATTATTAATTTTTTGCTTCATCTCAGGGATATCTTCTCTTGTTACGGTAAAACGAATCACCTTCTCATCAAGATCAAGCGCCTCAGCGAATAATCCAGCTAAACCACGGGATTTTCTATCTACTTCCATAATAATTTCTAGTCGGTCGTATGCACGTGGCAAGATTAATAATTCTAATTCATCTAATTTCCCATAATGCTCTCCAGAAACCGGAATAAACTCAAATTCTTGTGCGAATGGAACTTGCTTACGTAATCGATGCGGTAATTCTTCACATTCTATATGACGTGCTTTAAACCCTAATTCATTTACACTATCTAAAACACTACTTAATAATGCATTGGGTAACACTTGAACGTAGTCGCGGTCACTTGGGTCTATACTACGTTTAATATCAAGACCTGTATGAATCCAAACCGTTTTCATACCAAGTGTAAGTGGTGCTTCAATTGGCATTGGAAAAGAAAATGGAATTTCAACTTTTTCATTCGGTTCTACAGAAAAAGGTTCTGTTAAGCGTACTCGCTCTAAATCATATGTTGCTGTTACTTTTTTATCATCCACTTCTCGTACATACGACGTCGATAATGTTAAGTAAATGCTTTCAATTTGTTGGCTAACTGAACCTCCAGTTATATGAACCTTTCCAACTATTTCTTCCCCAACAATATACTCATCTTTTTCAAGAACAGTATCTACCTTTGCACTTCCAATACCAACGCTTGCTAAAAACTTTTGAAACATGGAGTCTCCATCCTCTCTAAAGCAGAAGCTACATCTTGTTTTAAATCTTGTACATTCTCATAGTACGGCGTTTTTATTTGTAACATTCTCATAAGAATTTCGCGATTATAATTTTCCAAAGTTAATTCTTCGTACCATGGTTTTTCCTGTTTTTCATTAGATTCATATCCTGCATATAATAAAAATAATGAGAAATGACCGAGCGCATAAAAGTCGCTACGAAAGTGAACTTCTCGCATCAAAGCTTGTTCACCTTCGTAAGTTGTAGCTCGCTCATCATCCTCACCTTTCCATTTAGCCAATCCAAAATCAATAATACTAATTTGATTTTCTTTCATTAGTATGTTTGGAATGCGTAAATCTCGATGAATAATGCCTTCACTATGAAACACCGATACAATTTCTAATATTTCATATAAAATCTCAAAAACTTCACGTTCTGTATATACATACCCATCTATGAAAATATAATCTTCAAAATTTTCACCAGGCATGTACTCCATCACAAAGAAGCTCTTTTTCTCCCATATGAAATGATCATATAGACTAGGAATTGCATGATGATTTAATGTTTGTAAAATCATTTTCTCTTGTTCAAATGATTTTCTACCAGACTCATATCTTTGTTTACTTTGTCTTAATTGTTTTAAGACTTTATATCTATTTATTTGTAAATCATTAACGACATATGTAACCCCATAACTGCCCATTCCAATTACTGATTCAATTTTATAACGTTCTGCAACAATTGTATTTTTTCGCAGTGGTCTATCAAATAAAGCTAGTACACGACGCCATTTCATCAGCTACTTGAAAAGAAGCTACGGCTTTTACGTTTTCTTTTATAATGTTGATGTCCATAACCAGATGAACGTCGTTTATAATCGCTACTTGAATAAGAGCGCCCTCTACGACGATAATCACTACTTGAATACGAACGATATTTTTTCTTTCCTAATAAAGAATCAATAATTTTTTTGAACATTCCTTCACCTCTTGAGTAAAATTTCCTTTTCATTATACCAATAATTATTGACTATATTTGTGACAGGTTTGTAAAGAGTAAAAAACGACGAGTTATGCCCGTCGTTACTTTCATTCATCCTCTTCATCAAAAACTTCATCAATCATACATTTCTCTAATAAATACTCAAATGTAATATCTGCGAGATCTTCAATTTCTTCTCGTTTTGGGACGTACCCTCTTTCAATTAGTTGCTCATAAAAAAACTCCGCAATCTCTTCCGTATCAATCACGACTTCAATTTCCTTCATGAGCATCACTCCTTTATTTCTGTTTTATGAAAAAATCTCAAAATTATGTATATGAGATTAGAAAAATAGATTTTATTTTTTTATAGGTCATAAGCTTTGGACGAGATGCATACGATTGTAGTACAAGCTATTCAAAGGGGGAAATAATAATGGAAAATCAATATGAAGTAGGACAAACAAAAGAAGAGTTCATGCATGAAGATCAATGGGCAGACTCTCTTATAAAGTGGCTTTTTATTTTTTTAATAGTTGTAGGCATACCTTATACTGCATATGTTGTTGTTCAATTTATTCTCTCTTTCTAGTTAACTATTTTTTCTCTGTCAATTTAACTAAATAATTATGAACAACATCCATTACAATTTTATATTCTTCATCTTTAAATGTATCGAACAATAATTGATAATCGTTATAAATATCAAGTAACCCATCAATGATTTCTTGACGATTCGTCTTAACACTCACTTTTTTCGAGTTGTTAATTGACTTTAACTTACCTAAATCTAATTTATTCATACCTGCTTTATCTTGTTTCAGTTTCTTCAAAATTGCATTTGCCGTTTGAGCATTCGCAAGTAACGTTAAATCTGACTCATCCGCTTCTAACCATTCACCATCCGTAATCCGTGACAATTCATAAATTGTATCTTCCCATGCGTCATTCTTATATCTCCATACTTCTGTACGAAAACCAACAATACGGAAAACATCTTTATCATATCCAGTTACTTGCACAAGATCACCAAACGTGAAATTATAATTTAATTCAATCCACTCCGTATCGCCCTTTTTCATATCTTGCTCTGTAACGTGCTGCAGCGTTTGCTCTACATAAAATCCATCGTGATTATTGACTTCGTATACATAAACTCCATCTAAAACCTTCATATTTGTGATTTTCCCAACGGTTCCATATAGCGTAATCACGACTATGTCCCCTACGTTGTATTTAGGTTGTTTTTTTCTTGCCATCTCTATCTCTCCTTTTTTTGACGTCGTGATTTTGATATCAGTATATGCAACCTACATAAAAACGCTTATCACAGAAGCTTATATTCATAAATTTTTTCAATAAAAATTATAACCTTATAAAATTTACGTTACACTCAAAAAAAAGCTAGTAACTAGACTAGCTTTAAATCAACAAATTTCGTATAAAAAAACATACAGAATACTTCACTTTACACAAAGTAATGTATTCTGTATGTTTTCAAATAGTTTTTATCTATCTTGTATGTATAAATCCCAGGCTTCATCAAATATAGACATACTTTCTAGCATTCCGCTCAACTCTAAGTATGAACTAATTTCATCATAGTCTTCAGATTGCTTCGGAAAACTTAAATCATCATACATCGCCTCTGCTAAATCTGAAATTTCATTTCTAAATAAAGCTGCACGATGCTTCATCATATAATGGTAAAATGTTTTTTTCAAAAATATTCCCTACCTTTCTAACTTGGGTACATTATACAAGGCAAAAAAGAAAAAAACCAGCATAAAAGCTGGTTAAAAGTCGAAATAATTTCTTTTTAATAGACGCGGTCTTCCCATTAATTCTTCATACGTTAGTTGTTTTGGTAAATCTTTCGTGTAAATTAAAAATAATTGATCTTCAATTTCTTTTACTGTATGGTCTGATTGATAGTCCATCCCGCACGAGGAACAAGAAATACATGGTGTCTTTTGGATTTCAATGGCTTTCGTACCATCTGGTAATTCCCAATATACAGTATTCAAGCTTTCTTTCGCTTCTGTACTGTCACACCACATACAATTCATACTGCATCACCCTCAGTTTTTTTGTCGTTTTCTTCTAATTTAGCCATTTGTGCTTGATATTTTTTATCTTTTAATTGATCACGCTTATCACGTTTATCTTTTAAAGATGCATGCGTATCATTATCTTCATAGTCTTTACGACGGTTCATACGCTGTAAGTCGTCTGGAACGAGGTTAAATTTCTTATCGCTCATAAGACCTGCGATACCAACATCTGAACGTTTTTCTTCGTAGTTCGGATAAATCTCTTTAAAGTATCCTTCCGCTCTTCCTGGAATATAGCTCTCTGGCTCTGGATACGTCGTAATAACACCTTCAAAGTTACGAAGTACAACTTTATCTGCACTTTGTGAGATTAAATAGTTTGGTTGAAGTGCAATTTTACCGCCTCCACCTGGCGCATCAACAACGAATGTCGGAACAGCATAACCAGATGTGTGTCCACGTAAACCTTCAATAATTTCAAGACCTTTAGATACTGGTGCACGGAAGTGACCGATACCTTCAGATAAATCACATTGATAAATGTAATATGGACGTACACGGATTTTTACTAAGTCATGCATAAGTTTTTTCATAATTGGGACGCTGTCGTTAATACCAGCTAAAATTACTGCTTGGTTTCCGACTGGAACACCAGCATTCGCTAACATTTCACATGCCTTTTTCGATTCTTCAGTAATTTCAATAGATGTATTGAAATGTGTATTTAACCATACTGGATGGTATTTTTTAATAATGTTACATAAATTTTCTGTAATACGTTGTGGGAATACTACTGGTGCTCTCGTTCCGATACGAATAATCTCAACATGCGGAATCTCTCGTAAATTTTTTAATACATATTCTAAAATTTTATCGTTAATTAGAAGTCCATCACCACCGGAGATTAATACATCTCGTACTTGTGGTGTTTCACTAATATAAGCAATCGCATCATCTAATTGTTTCTTCGGTACACCCATTCCAATTTGTCCACTAAAACGACGGCGTGTACAGTAACGACAATACATAGAACATTGATTTGTTACTAAGAATAGTACACGGTCCGGATAACGATGTGTTAGCCCTGGAACTGGTGAATCTTCATCTTCGTGAAGTGGATCTTCTAAATCATATTTTGTTTTATATAACTCTTCCGAAATCGGTACTGATTGCATCCGAATCGGACAGCGTGGATCATCAGGATTCATTAGCCAAGCATAGTACGGTGTAATGTTTAACGGGATCGTTTTCGTTGAAATTTTAACGCCCTCTTCTTCTTCAGGTGTTAAGTTAATTACTTTTCTTAAGTCATCTAACGTTTTGATCGTATTCGTTAATTGCCAAACCCAATCATTCCATTGCTCTTCAGTAACATCTTTCCATAATTCGATATCCTTCCAGTGACGATTTGGTTTGTATACATCATGTAACATTGCTATTCCCCCTTTTTATACGCTCATCCTTTATATAAGCAATAGTTATGCCAACTTTACATTGTTGATAAGTAAATGTGCGGAGAACCCTATTACATAAGCGAAAAAATATTTTTAAGCGTTGTATGAAATCAATACTTAACATCATATTCATTACTTTTTATATATGTAAACGCTCTTTTATTCGTGCAAACACACAAAAACCGCCGATTATTCGGCGGTTTTGTCGTACTTGCTCAGTTTATATTGAAGCGTTTGACGAGGGATACCTAACATTTTTGCGGCTTGTAATATATTCCCTTCCGTTTCAATCAACGCTTGATCTATTAATTCTTTTTCTGTTTGATAAAGTGCTTCTCTAAGTGGCATTATACCCTTCTTCTTCGAAAAATTCTCTTTCCGAAATGTACGTGGTAAACAATTGGCTGTTAATGTATTCCCTTCTGCAATAATAACAGCATGTTCAATCGTATGTTTTAACTCTCGGACATTTCCAGGCCACTGATAAGCTTGCAGTCTATCTTTCGCTTCCTCATCAATTTGAAGTACACCTTTTTTATAACTTTTATTATATTCTTTCAAAAAATAAGATGCTAATAATAGTACATCCTCAGTTCTTTCACGAAGCGGTGGGATATATAATGAAAATACGTTTAAGCGATAATATAAATCAGTGCGAATTTTATTCTCTCGTAAACATATTTCTGGAGGCTGGTTCATTGCGGTAATAACACGAACATCTACTTTTCTCGTCTTATTATCACCAATTCTTCTAATGACTCCATCTTCTAACACTCGTAACATTTTTGCCTGCAAATCAAGAGGCATTGAATTCAGTTCATCTAAAAATAATGTACCACCATCAACAAGTTCAAATAGCCCAGCTCTTTCAATCGCTCCTGTATAGCTTCCTTTTGTCGTTCCAAACAATAAACTTTCTAATAGCGACTCTGGTAAAGCTGCACAGTTTTGTGCAATAAATGGCTTGTTTTTTCTTTTAGAAGCTTCATGAATTGCTTGCACGAACAGTTCTTTTCCTGTTCCTGTTTCACCATATATTAAAACATTTGCGTCTGTTGGTGCTACTTTTTGTGCTAACTCTTTCGTCTGTTTAAACCGCGTATCATTTGTCACTATCGTCTCAAATGCAGCATGCTTTTTAATCACTTTTTTTCTAGATGATCGCTTTATTTTCGACTGTAAGTCAACAATTGTGTCAGTAAGTTTTTGAATTGTAGAGTAATCCTTTGCAATTTCAACAGCCCCAGCAATATTCCCATCTATAAAAATAGGTAACGTCGTATTTACTGTACAAACATCTTCACCATTTAAATTTTGATAATGCTGTGCTTGATGTACGATAGGTTTTTTTGTATCTAGTACTTTCATCAATGTACTCGTTTCCCTTGATAAAGACGGGAACGCTTCTAACAGATGTTTCCCTAACACTTTTTCAATCTTCGATCCATCGTGTTTTGCAGCTACAGAATTATAAAATATTGTAATTCCATTCTCATCTACAGCGTGTATAGCCTCATCAATACTGCCCAAAATCGCTTCAATGACTTCTTGTGTCGAAACTGCTAGCAATGTCATCCCCCCTCTTGCCGAAAATCCAGCAATTACATGCCGAATTTTCGGCACACCTATGTGCGATTGTAAGCATGACGATTCCGTTCTATAATTTTGACCAATTTTATATTTTCATTAGATAACTCGAAACTCTAATTAGTACAGCTTTTCGAACACCCAGCTCCACCTAACTGTTTTGCTTTACAGCCGAATTTTGAGGCGGAAGTTTTACTGCTTTCGAATAGCTAGAAAGATCTTTCACCCATATATTCATATCTTCCAACTTTTCGAAAATGTAGCAATTATTCGCCAGTCTTCCTGTATACGTATAACCTAATTGATGAAAGGCAGCATTCATTCCGAAAGAAAGCGATCGAGCAATTGTATAGGAGCAGAAAATAGATCTTTCTCGAAGCTCTTCCTCTAATTTAATTAGTAAACTTTTCATAAATCCATGTTTACGATATTCAGGTAAAGTAGCACAATTCGTTAATTCTGCATTCCCTTCTTTTATATTCATTTCTGCAGATGCTGTACTAATAATTTTCCCCTCATATTCATATACGTAGTAAATTGTATCGTCTTCTTTCATCGTCTGTAATACATAACTCGCTTCATTTAAAGGTGTCGGATACACTTCAAATACTTTTCCGAATACAGTTGCTAATTCTTCTGCATCTTCTTCAGTCGCTTTTCTCAGCAAAAATTTCTCTGGAACTACTTTTTCTTTTATTTCTTTTCCTTTTACACCGCTTAATATAGTATCTTCCTCAGTCCAATGCATACTATTTCGTCTTTCATCATTATTATATTTCACAAAAAAGTATGCATCGTGTCCTTGAAAATAATGAGGTATCGTTGCTTCCAACAAAAAACCGAAAGAGAGCCATGTTGAAACATGCTCTCCCTTTCCTTTAATAATACATTTAGTGAAAGAATGTTCCTCTGCTAGTTCGTCAATTGTCTGTATAATACTTTCAACATTTCCTGTATAGTGATCTACCCGAATACGCTTATTAAAATAATCTAAAACGCCTTCTACTGTATAACAATTCGTCTGTTCTCTAAAAGATTCATAGTATTTCATTTTTTCACCTCACACCAATCTAGTAATGTACATGCAATAATTTTTGCGGCAGCTATCATTTTATCAACTTCTATATATTCGTTTGGATAGTGTGCTACTTTCGTCTCTCCTGGACCAAATACTATTGTTGGTACGTTTGCAATTTGTGTAAATAAACCTCCATCAGTCCCCCACGGAGATGCTTCAATAATTGGTTCGTTCCCTTCGATTTCAACAAAGTTGTGATGAAGTGTTGTAATGAGTTCATGATTCTCTTCTAATTCACCAGGAACCCATCTCGCTCCAAACCACTCTACTTCTACTGGATTTTCAACAAACCAATTGTCCACATCATTTAATTCAACAATCCAATTCTCAAACTCTTCTTTTGCCGCCTCTATAGTCTCATTCGGCGCAACACCGCATCTTCCTTCTAAAATTAATTCATCTGGAACAGAACTTGGCCAACTCCCTCCTTCAATTTTCCCAATATTAATTGGAATTGGAATCGGAATCCCTTTAAATAACGGATCTGTAATTCGACTATTTCTTTTCTCCTCTAGCTTTCTTACATGTTCTATAACAAACATACTTTTTTCAATTGCACTAACCCCTTCATAACGCGTTCCACCGTGTGCAGCTTTCCCTTTTACACGTAAACGAAACCACATGGAACCTTGTTGTTTCGGGAAAAACTTCATATTAGTAGGCTCTGGAATAATGACACCATCTGCCTTATATCCTCGTAATATAGTTGCTAATGTCCCTGCTCCGCCACTTTCCTCTTCTATTACACTTTGAAAATAGATGTCTCCTTTTAATTCAATGCTAGATTCAATAATCGCTTCCATCGCAAGCATGAGTGCGACATTTCCACCTTTCATATCCGTCGTTCCACGGCCATATATACGATTTCCTATCTTCTCACCGCTATAAGGATGATGTTCCCACTGATTCACATCCCCTTCTGGAACTACATCAATATGCCCATTTAATATCATAGATTTCCCGTCGCCACTTCCTTTTAAAGTTGCTACAATATTTGGGCTATCTGAAAAACTTGTACGGGGTGATACAAAATAAGGATGATCTTTCATTTTAGAAAAAGAAGGCTCCCATATATCGAGGTCTAAACCTAATTCACGTAATTTTTCAATCACAATCGCCTGCGCACCGCTTTCATCACCAGATACGCTCTTTTCTTGAATTAATCGTTTTAAAAATTTCACACTTTCCTCTTCATGGCTCTCAATATAATCACAAACTTGCTTTTTTAATTGCTCCATATATTACATCTCCCTTCATTCAATTACTAGTAAGTTAGAACTAATTTGAAAATCAGCTTCTGTATGTCGTTTTATATCTTCTACTGTGTATGGGCTCATTAATTCTTGTAATATAAGTCCACTCGAAGTTACCTCCATGACCGCCATATCAGTAATAATTAAATCTACACATTTCTTTGAAGTTAATGGCAATGTACACTCTGAAATAATTTTTGCATTTCCGTACTTATCAACATGATTCATCACAACAACGACCCGCTTCGCTTTTTGTGCTAAATCCATTGCTCCACCAATACCTGGAACACGTTTTCCAGGTACAATCCAGTTTGCTAAATCACCGTTTTCACTTACTTGTAATGAACCAAGAATCGTTATGTCTAGCAAACCTTTTCGAATCATACCAAACGCTGTACAACTATCGAAATAACTCGCTCCTGTTATAAGAGAAGTTGGTAAACCTGCCGCGTTACACAAATTTTCGTCTTCATTCCCTTTACTTGGCGTTGGTCCCATACCGACGATTCCATTTTCCGCATGAAACATAACATTTATATCGTTAGGCAAATGATTTGGTACAAGCGATGGTATGCCAATACCTAAATTTACAATCATGCCATTTTGTATTTCTTTCGCCGCTCGCCTAGCAATCTTATCCCTCACTTCTACGCCCATACCCATTTCCAGTTCACTCCTTCCGACGGTACAATATAATTTACGAAAACACCTGGAACGACAATTTCCTCTGGATCTAAACTTCCAAGCGGGACTATTTCTTCTGCTTCTACAATTGTTATATCCCCAGCCATCGCTACGTGAGGATTCATATTTCGTGCACTTTTGTCAAATACAAGGTTACCAAACGGATCTGCCTTTTTCGCATATACAATTGAAACTTCAGCAGTTAATGCTGTTTCAACTAAGTAGGTCTTACCATTCATTTCAACTGTTCGTTTTCCCTCTTCCACAATCGTATCAACACCAACATCAACTAAAACACCACCAAGACCAACGCCACCAGCGCGAATGCGCTCTGCTAATGTTCCCTGCGGAGAAAACTCAATTTGTAATCTTCCCTCGTTTAGTTGCCTTCCTGCATTTGGGTTGGAGCCAATATGAGAAGTAATTAGTGATTTAACTCTTTCATTTGTAACAAGACGACCGATACCTACATCAGGGAATCCAGTGTCATTTCCAATCAAATTTAAATTTGTAACGCCTTTTTCTAAAATTGCCTGTATTAAAGATGGAGGGGATCCAATCCCTCCAAATCCCCCAAACATTAATGTCATATCATCATGGAACAAAGAAATTACTTCCTCAATTTCTTTTAATTTACCGAATGTATTTGTAATAGTTGTCATGCGATACTATGCCCTCCTTTTTGCATCATCTCTTCCACACTTTTAGAGAAAATTGAAAGTAATTCATCTAACTCGGAATATGTAGTTGTCATTGGCGGTGCTACAAGCAGTGCACTATCTTCTTTTCCTGCTTGCCCTGAAACTGCTTGGTATAAAAGTAGACCATTTTTAGCTGCAACTGAAATAAGCTCCGACGCTTTTGTAAACGGTTGCAATTCTACTCCGATTAGCAACCCTTTTCCGCGCACATCAGCAATGATTGTCGATTGTTGCTGAACTTTCTGTAAGCCTTTTATTAAATACTCTCCCTTTTCTGCTGTTTTTTCAGGGAGATTATGTTTCTCCATATATTCAATAACAGCTAAAGCCGTTGCTGCAGACAATGGATTGGCACTTAACGTATGACCGCTCATTACTGAACGTGACCCACGTAATATTGGTTCCATAACACGATCACTTACAACTGTCGCTGCCATCGGTGTATATCCCGCTCCTAACCCTTTACCAAGTGTCATGATATCCGGTTCTACACCCCAATGCTCCATTGCAAACCATGCTCCAGTACGACCAAGCCCAGTCATCACTTCATCCGCAATAAATAAAATATCGTAATGGTCGCAAATATCTTTAATGACTTTATAATAGTCTTTCGGCGGAACAACCGCGCCTCCAGCTGCTCCGATAATCGGCTCAGCAATAAAAGCAGCAATATGCTCTGCACCAATTCTTTCAATTGATCTTTCTAGTTCAGTCGCACATGCCAGCTGACAAGTTGGATATACCTTTTGAACAGGGCATCTGAAACAATATGGAGCTGGTATAGTCGGATAATCTTCCAAAATAGATACGAAACGTTGTCTACGTAGTGGGTGACCAGACATCGATAACGCACCCATCGTAATACCGTGATAACTCATCCATCTTGATAATATTTTATGTTTCCCTTGAATACCTCGCTCTTGAAAATGCTGAATTGCAATTTTCATAGCTGTTTCATTTGCTTCCGTACCACTATTTACAAAGAAACTCCAGTTCAAATCTCCTACACTTAAATCACTTAACTTCTTTGCTAATTTTTCAGCTGGTTCACTCGTAAACTGTGATCTATAAACAAAAGCAATCTCCTCAGCTTGCTTTTTAATAACGTCTGCAATCTCCTTTACGCCATGCCCAATACCTGCCGTAATTGCTCCTGACGAACCATCAAAATATTTATTACCATTTTGATCATACAAATAAACACCTTTTCCATGTGAAATCATTGGATACGGCTGACCAACAAGTGGTTTAATTAAGTAATCGCGCATAGCGCTCCCCCATTTCTCCAATTTGTATATATATATGAAGAAAATTGACGTTTCTTTCATAAAAAAGAATCCTCTGCAAAAGCAGTGAATTTATCAAAAAACTATTATAAAATATACAAATGAGTGCTTAAAAATATTTATAAAACAGAAAATTCAGAACTCGAAGTGAAGACCAATCCTTTTCTATACGCCCAAATAACCCTCCCTTTTATATGAAATGACTACATCACCAAATGTTTTTATAGCATAATGCCAGCTGCCCTTAAATGCCGACATTCTGTACACTTCGACGGAACTCCCGTTAAACTCCTTCCTAATATCCTACTTTAAATTGCATATTTTAAAACAAATTTCGACACCCCACCTTACTAACCAATTCAGATTCATATTTAATATGTAAACTTTTCATTTTTAAACTATAAAAAAAGAACCGATTAACCACACTAATCAGTTCGTCATGACGCTCTCTTATGGGTTAATACTGTCAATTGCTAAAATAAATAGAAAAATCATGTTTACAAATTCATACTACAGCCTATAAGACAAAACCTTTTCATAACTTCATTCACAATTACTATCGGGATATCCCTATCCCGAAGTGGCACCCCTTTCCTCAGATTCAAACTACCTTTCCTTTATAATTTATGTAGGACAATTATCACTTTGTATGTGTATTTGCCTATAATTAAAAAAAACTCTAGTTTTCTAGCGATTGCTGGACATGTATTCAATATGTTAATTGAAATGCAGTTTCAATTTGGCATTTATTTTACTTTCGTGCAGTCATATGTACTGCTTTACTCTGCCAAATACTCGTAAGCACCAGCACCTCTTTATGAAAACATATTTTCCCTTTATAAAATTATTTTTTTCGCATAACCGCTTTCTTGCTTCGCATATAGTTTTAATGATGACAAAGGAGGAATGTTCATGTCTCAATCTGAAATTGAAAAATATGGACAAGAAGTTACGCAATACGAACAGCTCGCACGTTACTATCAGTTTCGTAATCCTAAAAAATATATAGAATTATATATGAAATATTGCGATGCACTTTCAAAACTTGTACAGGCGCATGAGAAAAGGGATTCACAAGAAGCTGCTTTACCGTCACATATAAGAATTTTTCATGCCGATCCAAATATATCAGCGGTTGATATTTTAGTAAACGGACAAAAGGTTATTAAAAGTATTTCATTTAAGCAATTCAGCCCTTATTTATCATTAGTGCAAGGTAAATACCGTATAGATATTGTCCCTGTCGGAAATGAAACTCCAATCTTTTCAGCATTGGTACCAATAATGGGAAATCATACTTATACTCTTGCTGCAATAAATAGTGATAATCACCTACAATTACAACCTATACTTGATAATACACATTTACCAGCTGGTCAAGCTAAAATACGCTTTGCACATTTCTCTCCAGATACCCCTGTTGTAAATGTAGATTTAAAAGATGGAGATCATTTATTTGAAAATGTACTCTTTAAACAAATAACAGATTTTTTACAAGTTAGCCCTGGTACAGCAGATATTGAAATTTCACTCGCAGATAATAAAAACGTTTTATTGACTATTCCGAAATTCAATGTTGAACCAAATGTTATTTATACAATTTCAATAGTAGGTTATTCAACTAAAGATCCTAAATTAGAAGCCGTTATACTTACAAATTAAAACAGTCTACACCATTCATTTGGTGTAGACTGTTTATTTTTGAAATGCAATTTGAAATTCTGTCCAATCGTTATCTGATCGACACATAATGGATCCATTATGTTTTTCCACAATTTGTTTACATACAAATAATCCAATACCAGTTCCTAACTTTTTAGTAGTTACAAATGGTTCAAAAATCGTTTCTACATTTTCAGCTGGAATCATTGGTCCATTATTTTTTATCACAATTCGAATAGCTTGATCTTCTTCAAATACATCAATGATAATTTTTCGTTCTTCTTTCATTGATTCAAGAGCATCAATTGAATTCATTAATATGTTTAAAAATACTTGTCTCACTTCACTTCGATAACCAACAAGCGGAATTGGATACGGTAAATTCTTTTCAATCAAAACATTCGCATTGACCAAACTCGGATATAAGAATTGTATAATGTCTTGAAACAAGTCATTAAGCCAAAACCGTTCCGATTCATTCCACATTTCTTTTTTCGATACGAGTAAAAATTGCGAAATGCGAAAATTTAATTGATCTAATTCATGCGAAATAATATCTAAATACGATAAACTCGGATGATCTGCCTTTAATAATTTGACAAACCCCATAATGGAAGTAAGCGGATTACGAAATTCATGTACAAAACTAGCTGACATTTGTCCTAAAATCGTCAGCCTTTCTTTATGTGTTTCGTTAATATATTGCTGTTTTTCCTCTAAATTCTTCGATATAATTTCCGAGTATTTTAAAACAGTATAATAAATTAATTTGTCAAAACAAGTATGTATTTTTGCCATAATTGGTTTCAATTCACGAGCGCTAACATCTAATTCACACATCGCTTCGAAAAGTTCATTTCTTCCCACGTTTGCGTTATAAACAAAATCTCCAATATTCGCATCTGCTCCAGCACGTTCAATAGCAATTTTCTCGCATAACGGTTGAAGATAATTTATATCTTTATCTTCCATAGTAAGTTCGATAATTAACTCTAGTAAATCCTCTCCATTTTGAACTACTTCTAGTTTAAATGGATCTTTTTCGGAAATTATCATTTTGTTTTTCCAGTTCTCTACGAATTGGTGCCTATTGTTTTTCAAGTGTGAACAAAATATTTCTTTAATATCCTTATCGATTGGAAAAACCTCCATTCCCTCCATTTCCATACGACGAATACCCTTTATATTTTGAATATTAACACAAAAAATACGATTCGTTAATAGATTTTTGTCACATTTTGTTAATTTCTGTTGATAAAATTATTTTTTCTTTCTTATTTAACTAATTGTATGCAAATTCCCTTTTTCCTTCACATATTTTCATTATTTCCGTAGTCAAAACGACTTTTTTTTGCATCATTTTTAATTCTTGCGTACAATAGAAAATGAAAGGTGTGAAAAATATGGTAAATAAAAATGTGGAAGATTATCTCCAAGAAGGCATTTACGGCCAAAAGCAAAACAAACCAGAAGAACGTAATATGTATTTAACTACATTACGTGAGCGTGTAGAAATCGCTTTAACGATCGGTCAAGTAATGCAAAGTAATGTATACTCTGAAGTGGCAGGTAGCATGCGCTCTTCTCAATCATTACAACTCCTCCTAAATGGTAGCATTGCTTACCCACATTTATCAAAATACATTAAATTAGCAAACGAAAAAAATGTTCCTTTTACAATTGTTCAAAATAAAGATACAGAAACACCAATCGGTTTAGTATTAACACATGCTACTGCTGTAGATAAAGAACAAATTTATGTAGAAGATACTATTTTCAAACAAGAAATGAAGTAAAAGTTACACTTAATTAAATAGTTACTAAAAGCGTAAAAAAACGAGTATGGAATCGTAAACATTCCCTACTCGTTTTTTAGCGCAAATTTTAAGTTTTCTATTTTATTTTTTAATACATACTAATTTCATTTCTGTCATTTCTTCTATTGCATATTTAATTCCTTCGCGCCCCGTGCCACTTTCTTTCACACCACCATAAGGCATATGATCTACTCTGAACGTTGGAATATCATTAATCATGACACCACCAACCTCTAGCTCATCAATTGCACGCATTGCTTTAAATAAATTATTTGTAAATACTCCTGCCTGTAAGCCGTAACGCGAATTATTTACTTGCTCAATCGCTTCATCAAATTCTTTAAATGTATTTACTGTCATGAGTGGACCAAATACTTCTTGGCACTGCACAGATACATGATCTGGAACATTTGTTAATACAGTCGGTTCAAAAATTCTTGCATCCCGCTTCTTACCACCGCATAAAACAGTTGCTCCTTCCTTGATTGCTTCTTGAACCCACATATCAATTCGCTCTACATCTTTTTTTGAAATTAAAGCTGATACATCCGTTTCCTCAAGCAGTGGATCACCAACAACAACTGATTCCATCGCTTTCTTTAGCTTCGAGAGAAATTCATGCATTTTCGTTTCATGTACAAAAACACGTTGTACGGAAATACAAACTTGCCCATTATTAACAAATGCTCCCCATTTTACACGTTCAATTATTTCATCTGTTAACTCTACATCTTCATCAATAATAACAGCAGCATTTGAGCCTAGTTCTAACGTAACTCGTTTTAGCCCAGCCTTTTGTTTTATTCCGATTCCAACTTTTGGACTTCCGGTAAAAGTAATAGAAGCAACGTAATCATTTTTGACGATTGCCTCACCAACCGTGGCGCCAGGGCCAGAAATGATATTTAAAGCTCCATTTGGCAATCCTGCCTCTTCAAATAACTCAACTAATGCATAAGATGATAATGGCGTTTGATCAGCTGGCTTTAATACAACTGTATTTCCAGCAGCAATTGCTGGTCCAACTTTATGCGCTACTAAATTTAACGGGAAATTAAATGGTGTAATAGCCCCTATAACCCCAATCGGCTTTCGGATTGTATATGCAATACGCCCATCCGCACCAGGTGCGGCGTCTAATGGCAATGTCTCACCATATATACGCTTCGCTTCTTCAGCTGCAAATTTGTACGTTTGAACAGTACGATCTACTTCTCCCCTTGCAGCACGTATTGGTTTTGCAGCTTCTTTTGCAATAATCTCTGCAAATTCTTCTCTTCTTTCATCCATTTTTTGTGCAACTTTCTCTAAAATAGTCGCACGATCATATGCAGATAATTTATTCATTTTTATCATTGCATTTTTTGCAGCAGTAACAGCCTCTTTTACATCTTCTTCCGTTCCTTGTGCAATTTCCGCTAATGTTTCTTCAGAATATGGTGCGTATAATGGTTTATACGTGTTTACAGATTTCCAATTTCCGTTTATATATAAATGCTTTTTCATACTTCTTCTCCTTCCAAATATATGTATACAACAATACTTCACCTAGTGAAAGGTTCAACTTATGTCATTGTATCATAGCCCTTATCCCTCAAAAAACATTATGCTCAAAAAAACTCTGCTATATAGCAGAGTTTACGAGCTAATTTGCTCTTGTAACGAAATTTGTTTTTCATCTTCTAAAATAACAATCGATTCTACTATCTTTGTAACTTCTAATCTTTTTATATAATGTCCATCTAATTCTTTCACACAAAACTTATAATTTTCAATTTCAATGGAATCCTCTTCAGCAATCTCTATATTTTTCGTTAAAATCCAACCACCGATTGTATCAACACCATCATCATCAATCCCTAAACCAAATAACGTATTCACTTCACTAACAAGTACTTTTCCCTCTAGTATTGTCTTCGTTTCACTAACCTTTTGAATTTCTGGCTGCTCATCCGTATCAAACTCATCCTGAATATCTCCAACAATTTCTTCCAAAATATCTTCAACAGTAACAAGTCCAGATGTCCCACCATATTCATCTATCAATATAGCAATATGTGTTCTTTCTTTTTGCATTTTTAAAAACAAATCATGAATTGGAATAGAATCGATAACTAAAATAATTGGTCTCATATATTGCTCTACTGTCTTCTTATTAACAGCTTTATGTTGTACAAACTCAGTAAAAATATCTTTAAAATTCACAAAACCTATTACGTGGTCTTTGTCGCCATCAACAACTGGATACCTTGTATATTTTTCGCGAGACATTTTTTGCAAAGCTTCTTCAGCGGGCATTTCTTTACTTATAATATTCATTTCAGTTCGAGGTACCATTATTTCTTTTGCAATCCGATCATCAAATTCAAAAATTTTATTTACATATTTATATTCAGATTGATTAATCTCACCATTTTTATAACTTTCTGAAACTAACAACCGTAATTCTTCTTCTGAATGAACCTCATCATGCCCCTTCGGCGGTTTCAGCCCTAGCAGCTTCGTAATGATTCGAGCTGAACCATTTAATAGCCAAATGAATGGGAATGCAATACGATAAAAGAAAATTAACGGCTTAGAAACAAGCAAACTCACTTGTTCAGATTTTTGAATTGCAAATGTTTTTGGGGCCAATTCCCCTATTACAACATGTAAAAAAGTAATTAACAAAAATACTAAAGTTACAGCAAAAATGTCTGCTAGTTGAGTAGAGATATTCCAATTTGCAAAAAGCTTATCAAACATTTGCTTTAACGCAGGTTTACCAAACCACCCAATTCCTAAAGCTGTAACAGTAATTCCTAACTGACAAGCAGATAAATATTCGTCTAAGTTTGTAATGACTGTTTTGACCGATGTTGCACGATTATTTCCTTCTGCAATTAAATAGTCAATTCGTGAACTTCTCACTTTAACAATTGCAAATTCTGCTGCAACGAAAAATGCCGTTAAGGCAATTAAAACAATCACTATACTTATACTATATATGTCCAAATACTTTTCCTTACTTACATTGTAAGCAAGGAAGCCACCTCCTACTTAATTTTATTCAAGTGAAGTAAGCATTCTAATACTCTAACAAAATTCTACATTAGCAACCACCTTTTTATATATTATATGCATACATAAAAAAGATATTTATCATTATGATAATCTAATTCATTTACACTAGTCAAATTATTCTAAATGTTACGATAAAACATTTTTATTTAAACTAACTATTCTTCTCAACTCAATTTCGTGAAAAAACACTTTCTTTGCCGATTCCACACTTCTTTTGTCGCACTAGAAGGGAACTTACTTCATAGCTCGAAATCATTCAACAGGATATATATAGGAGGGATTATTTTGGAATATAAAACACCATTTATCGCAAAAAAATTAGGTGTTAGCCCAAAGGCTGTTGTCCGGATCGCGCAACAATTAAATCTTACGATAGAAAAAAACAAATATGGCCACTTTATTTTTACACAAGATGATGTCGATCAAATGTTAGAACACCATCTATTTCAAATAGAGCAGTCTCAAAATCCTCAACCTACTCAAAAGACTTCCTCAAATGAGGTTGAAGAATTAAAAACTCAAGTCAATACAATTGTTCAAAACATATCATCGAATGATTTTGAACAATTAGCTGATCAATTAAACACTATTACGAGAAGACTCGATCGAATGGAAGAACAAATGCAAGATAAGGCAAATGATGTCGTCACGTACCAACTTTTACAACACCGTCGTGAAATGGAGGAAATGTTAGAACGAATTCAAAAGTTAGAAGCTGCCCTAACGAAAGAAGAACCCATTTATATTACTCCTGATTCAAAACCAACATACGAACGAGAAAAGAAACCGAAGCGCCGCAAAATGATTTTTAGTATATTTGGATTATAATTTTTAGACCCTTATTAAAATAATAAGGGTCTTTTTTAATGAAGAGTTATATCTTATAAAAATATTATTCTCTTTATTATACATATTCACTTCGTTTTATTTCGTTAACATAATATTTTTACTGTATTCTGCAATTAATGCCTGTGCATGAGCATTCCCTTGAATCACATCACGAAATTCTTTTAAAGAATACAAATGCGTAACCCCTTTTCGAGCATGAATTCTTACTGGTACACCTTGTAAAGTATCATGAAACTGAAATGGATTATCTATCGGTTCAATTGGAAAACCGAGTGTAAGTAAATACATATACATTCTTTTTGTTACTGCTGCAATGTACCATTCAGCTTTTGTTTCTAACGCATGTATAAATAAAATAGCTGTTAACCTTTTAAAATGTCCTCTCCCACGAGACGTTTTCGAAATACTTAACTTGCCTATTTCATACACATTCTTCAAATCTTTTACTAAATCATTTTTAGAAAACGGATAGAAAAACTCAGAATTTGATTGTTCAGGTACCGTATACTTAATACATTCTACTGTACCAATAGGATGTTCATCTTCTATTAATAAAAATCGTGATGGATTTAAATTACGTTCTACGAACATTAAGTTTCTTTCTTCACAAAAATCTCCCCATAGTTGCTCGAACCCAAAATGTTCTTCCTTTGTTTGAACACGCTGGAACATATTTAACCGCCTTTCCCATCGTCGCTCTGTTTTTTGATAACGCTTTCACTATCTATCATATAAGAACAAATCTTCGTATGCAACTAAAAATATTTATTACTTATTATATTCTGCAAAATGAATTAGATTCCAATTTAATCGACTTTTATCCCGCGCTCACATTCCTTTTAATAACACATTTGTATCATTTTTCAAATCTAACTTACAATATGTTTCTTTCCATACAGCATATAATTCTTCTTAATCTAAAAAAATCCTTTATGAAAAAGGATTTCTTTTACTTCTCAATGCTTTTTAACCACTTTTCAAAAATTTGTACCATCCCGTGTTTTCCAGCTAATTTCTCTTCCCCTTGTTTCGTCTTATATGGATATAACTGCAAGAAAACACCACATCCAGACTCAATTTTTTTACTATGCATATGGCTTCCTGGATATACACAAATGACTTCATAAATTGACCTTCGATAATAGACTCGCTTTCCATCCTGTTCTTCTACATACTTTATAGACCAATACTTATACATTTGCTCAGTTGCTTTCGTATTTCCGACGTGCTGAAAAATATTGTACATTGGACTATACTTCACTTCAATAATAATAGAAGATTTATATACGTATTTCCCATCTTCTTTTACATAACAGTCTAAGCGAATATCTGGCTTCTTCGTATCCTCACCATTGTAAAAATTACTCCCTTTACTTAATGCAATAAGAGGATGTGTTTCAATTAAGTCATTAAATGCGACATGCACCTTTAAATCATCTCGTTGTAAAACTACTGTCGTTCCATCTTGTAATCCATCTACATAAAAATGTTCTTGTATTTGTTCACGAATGGAATTTCTAGCCTCAAAACCAATTTGCTCTAAAATTGAAATAACGATAAAAAAAGCGTAATATTCATACACTAAAAACGTTGGCTTATAAACAAATAATAACGATGGAGATTGATCCGTATATTGCGGGAGTACTTCTAAATGATGTAGTAATTGTTGATGTGGTATCGGTAAATCATGTAAGTTCATATTACTTGTTTCAGTAACTTCCCTCCAAAACGAGGAGTGCATTAACATTTGAAAATATTGTACATTTTCATGCACAATGTGCGCCAATATTTTATATTCTTGTATTTTCATTGAGCTCTTTCGTAAATCGGCTTCTTTTAGTAAATGTATATTTTTATATTTTTGCTTCTCTCTATCGGTTACTGATCCATTACGCTCAATTGTTTGTATAATTGTTTTTACGGCTTGAAACTCTTCTGATTTTTTCTTTTTTTCTCTTTCTAATATTTCAATTGTTTGACGTAAAAAACTTTTAGCTTCAATTAAATAATGATAAAATTGCATCGATTTATATTTAAGAAATGCATTTTCCTTACTATTTTTTTGTTCCATAAACTTACGATTATAATGTTTTGCATAAGGTTTTCTTTCTGCCACTATGGTTCCTTTTCTTGTTGGCTTTCTCTCTTTTCCTTCCCATTTATATGCATTTATAAATTTTGAGCTTGATTCTATTTTCTTAAAGATTTGCTTTATCATCTTCATTTTTTGGGGTAACTTTCTAAGCAACACTAAATAAGAAGAATCCTCAATATCGCTAAGTGCAGAGAAAGTCTTTTTATAATAACCTCTATCCAAAATCAACTCATTTAAAATTGACTTCACATAGTCTTGAATCATTTCAAATTGATCATCAAAAAAGTTTTTCGGTACGATTTGAAAAGCACCATAATACGTTGTATCTTCTATACGAACTTCAAAATGGTATAAACCACAGCGCCATGGATAAAAGAATTCTGTTTTCCCATGTTCATATATTAATACTCTTTGTTTTTTTTCATTTATTTCATATTGAGCCTCTTTTATATTTTTCTGTCCCTCATATACTTTATTCCATATAAAAGTAATATTCATTGGGATTTCATAATTGTACTGCAATCTAATCGGTTTTAATTCTTGTACTTTATAAATGCATTGAACTAATGCTGTAGTAGATGTACAAAGACGATTTAATAAAATATAATCTCCTTTCCCCTCATTTCCAATGATTAACTTTAATACAAAAGGGAGCGTTTCATTCGTATCAACGATTTTTGTTTCGTAACGCCCTTCATTTTGCATATCCATACAGCTCCAGTTCCCTACGTTTTTCTCGTATATATGCTAAAGAGTGTTCAAATGTAGATACTCTGTTTGCAAGTGCAGATTGCAAAAGAGGTACTAAGGTCGCTCCCCTTTTTGCTTCTTCAGAAAGTAAAGAACCAACCATCATTTCGGTCCCTCTGATTTTCGTCAATACACGCTGCTTTATTTGTAAATCAAACCCTTCTTCTCTACTGATCATATAGGTATGGTTATTTTGGAACGGTATATTTTGCAAATAAGTCGCAATTGCGTTTGCACATCGGAAAGAAATTCCCTTAGACGCATCATGTGATGACAATACGACATGCAACTTATCTAATAGCTCTAATTCTTCTTCAGAAAACACTTCAATCATCGTTTTATTTCTCATCCAATTTATCCGAAATTCTCCCGCTGTTACTTTCAAAGGTGGGTGTAATACGACTTTCCCCAGTTCCATGCCCATCTCACAAAACGGAATTTTTTGTAACGTTATTAAGTTCGTTCGGTCTAATAATCGATCGGAGAGCTCTTTCGTTGTTTCATCAAAATTCACAGTACCTACAAATATAATATTTTCTCCAATTTCAATTGTTGATGGAATTGAATTCTCAATGTCCTGAACACCCTCATACAAGTTTAAAATACGATTTTTTGTTTCAAGTTGAAGAACAGATAAAAATGGAGTAAACCAATGCTCAATATGTGACATGTTCATTTCATCAAAAACGATAATATACAGTTGATTGGGATTTTCTTTCGCCTTCATTAACGTCCTAACTAACTTCGTTTCACTTTCAATAAAAGTACCATTTGGATGAAGGTAACCAAGTAAATCATGTGGTTCTTGATACGATGGTGAAATTGGAATCCAAACCAATTCTTCCCCATACTGTAATCCTAATGCTTCTGCATAAGTTTGCACAAAACGTGATTTCCCAACGCCCGGTATACCACCAAGAATCGTTAACATATTTGTTTTCACACTTATATGGAAATTATAAATATCCGTTGCATCCAAATATAGCCCTTTATTATGCACCATACTTTGTACATACTGTAAAAAGGACGATTCACGCTCATCCCATTCCCATTCATCTTTTTGCACTTTTATATCCTCTACTTCAACTAGCTTACCTTCTTCATGCATTCGTTTTTTTAATTGCTCATACACATGATCACTTACAAAATATAATTGATCTTCTACCGCTATTTCTACATACTTCGTCCAGTCACTGCAGTTTATATATTTACATTCACGTTTCTGTTCAAAATATGCGATTGAGCTAATTGATGACTTTAAGGATATGTTTCCATACAGTCTTCCATCGTGCCACAATAATTCGGGAGGCTCAAAGTCCTTCGGAAATTTAGGCATAAGAAATGATAAATAACCGTTGCTAAGTTTTCGTTCTAAAGATTCTCTTTTTTTATTATTTGTAACTTTAGGTGCCGGAATCATTTTATAGCTGCTTGCTATTTCTTTCGGTTCTTCTGTACATATTAACTCCACGTATACATTTCCTCTTTCATAATAAAGACGAAACATCACTAATTGCTTTTCTAATTTCCTCTTCTTTAATTCCAAAAAGATTTTTTCATTCTTTTTATTACTACATAATCCTTCAAATACATAGGGTTCATTTGCAAATTGTTCCTGTAAAGTGAATGGTATTGGCGATAAGCATTGTACAAAGAAATTCTCTCCACTCTTCTCTTTTTCAGCTTTTGTAAATTTCCCTAAAAATCTCATATAGTACATTCGTTTTATAAAACTTGGCTGAAGAGCTTTATGTAATTTCACCTTAGTCACCTTCTTTTTTCATACTATTCTTAGTGTATGAAAGAAACGAAAAACTAGAAATAAAAAACCTGACGTTATCCGCCAGGTTCAAAATTAAAACGTATATTAATGAGAAGGAAATGCTTTTTTCTCTTGTAAAATTGCATTATGAGCAATTTTCATTTTAGCAAGTACGTAACGTAATCGATCTTCAGCATTTTCATCTTTACTTTTTTGCAATTCCGCCAAATTTTCAACAGAACTTGCTAAATTCTCAATGACTCCTCTCAGCTCAGGATGATGATTAAAAAAAGATTCTTGCACTAATACTTTCCTTAACTCACTAGCTAAATCAATTATTCTAGACAACTGTTCTTTTTCTTCCATTCTCATCCCTCCTGAATATCTTATGTAGTAAATATTCTCTAAACAAAGAAAAAAGCCCTTTAACTGAAAAGGACTTTTTACATTTTTATATTTCCAGTTAATAACATATACAGTGATGTGATAGCCGCAATAATAATTGCCCACATCACATATTTCTCTGCACCTGCAAAGCAACGGTTCCCTTGTTCTTTTCTTGCAAACGTGTAAACAATAATTCCAATTCCATACACAATTGAAACTAGTAGTAAATTCTTTAAACCAGCTGCATAAAGAAGCCATACAGAGTAAATAGAAGCAATTAAAGCTAACGCTCCATTTTTTAATTTAGCGTCTTTTAGCTCGTTTGTAATGACTAATTTAAATTGGAATAACGCTGATAATAAATATGGTAATAAAATTGATGTTGATGCAATGAAATACATAATTTGATATGTTGATTCTGAAAACAGAACGATGATAAATATAATTTGGGCAACACCATTTGAAATCCATAATGCCATGTGCGGTGTTTGCTTTTTATTTGTTTTCGTAAAGACTTTCGGAAATACGCCATCTTTTCCGGCTACATGAGAAATTTCAGAAACAAGTAAAAACCAGCCAATTAATGTACCGACAAGTGAAGCAACTAACCCAATGTTAATCGCAACTGCACCCCATGGACCAACAACATGCTCTAATACATGTCCCATTGACGGAGTTTCTAGCACAGAAAGTTCGCTTCTTGTCATCGCTCCCATTGACAGAACAGAAATTAAAATATATATGGACATTACTAAAATAAGTCCCATTACTGTTGCCTTACCAACATCTCGGCTATTCTTCGCTCTTCCGGATAATACAACCGCTCCTTCAACTCCAATGAAAACCCAAAGTGTTACAAGCATTGTATTTTTCACTTGACCAAGTATAGCGGAAAGTGAGAAGGTTCCTTCTCCCCAAAAATCATGTGTAAATGTGTCCCAGCGAAAGGCTGTTACCATTACAACAATAAATAAAACGATTGGAACTAACTTCCCTATTGTTGCGATAACATTCATAATAGAAGCTTCACGGATTCCAAATAAAATTAGAAAATGAAGTGTCCATAATAAAAGTGATGCCCCAACGATAGATGCAACATTATTTCCTCCTTTGAAAATTGGAAAGAAATAACCTAATGTACTAAACAGTAACATAATTGTTGCGACATTACCTAAGATTCCTGCTAGCCAATATCCCCAAGCACTATTAAATCCAATATATTCACCGAAACCAGCACGTGCATAACTATAAATTCCACCTTCAAGTTCCGGTTTTTGTCTTGCTAACGTTTGATATACGAGCGCAAGTGGAATCATTCCCATCGCTGTAATACACCAGCCAATTATTATTGCACCACTGTTTGCTCCTACTGCTAAATCATGCGGTAAACTAAAAACACCGCCACCAACCATTGTTCCAACTACTAATGCGATTAACGGAAAAAACCCTAACTTCTTTTCTATTTGTACCACCCCATCTGTCATTCTAGGTGTTATGTTCGTTCAACTATTAAAGTCACCTTTTTCTCTAATAGACGTTTCTCTTATATTTTTTCAGGAAAACATTACTTATTCTAAAAGAAAATGAACAAAAATGGAATACTTTTTTGAAAAAATGTATAAGTATGCACAAAAAAACCGCTCATTTTGTAATGAACGGTCATTTCAAACATATAAATTTGTATATTTCTTGTAAATTTAACGAAGTAAATTCTCTTTTTCTAAAAATTGTTTTGCGACTTCTTCACTACTTTTACCATTTACGTTAACTTCATAATTCATTTTTCGCATTTCTTCATCTGTAATCTTTCCAGATAATTTATTTAATACCTTTTCAAGTTCAGGATATTTCTGTAACGTTTCTTTTCTTAATAATGGCGCTCCTTGATAAGGTGGGAATAACCCTTTATCATCTTTTAGCACTTTCAGTCCATATTGCTCCAATTCACTATCTGTTGAATATGCATCAATTACGTTAACATCTCCAGATTGAATTGCGCTATAACGCAGCTTCGGCTCCATCGTTTTAACATTCGAGAACTTATAGTTATATAATTTTTGCATTCCTTTATAACCATCTTCACGATCAGCAAATTCCAATGTAAACCCTACTTTGGCTTCCTGCGCAACATTCCCTAAATCAGAAATTGTATTTATATTCTTTTGATCTGTTATTTTTTTCGGCATGGCTAGTGCATATGTATTGTTATACTCCATTGGCTTCAACATAACCATATTATATTTCTTTTCCATCCCAATGCGAGCCTGATCATATACTTCATCACGATTTGTGCTCTTTGGTTCTTCTTTCACGAAAGTAGATAAAGCTGTTCCTGAAAATTCTGGGTATATATCTACTTCCCCGGATTTCAACGCTTCAAATACAAATGCTGTTTTTCCAAGACCTGGTTTTAATTGTACGTGTAAATCGGTATCTTGTTCAATAAGTTGCTTATACATTTGAATTAAAATTTCAGGTTCTGATCCAAGTTTGCCCGCAATAACAATATCTTTCTTTTCTGTACTCCAAAGAAATGGAGAAGCAATCATTACTACAACTATACATATCGTCAATATAACACGATTAGAAGAGCGTTTCGGTCGTTCAAGTATGCGAAGTACTATATCAAAGAATAAAGCGAGTAACGCGGCTGGTACGGCCCCTAAAATGATAAGTGCATGATCATTTCGATCTATGCCTAATAATATAAGCTTACCGAGCCCACCAGCACCAATGAGAGCTGCTAATGTAGCCGTTCCAACAATTAATACCATCGCTGTACGAATACCGGCCATAATGATAGGCAATGCAAGAGGAAGCTCTACCTTCCACAGCCTTCTCCAACTATTCATCCCCATAGCTCTCGCGGCTTCTATTAGTGATTCATCTAATTCCCTTATTCCTGTATATGTATTTCGTAAAATAGGTAATAGTGCATACACAACTAATGCAATAATCGCTGGAAGTTTTCCGATTCCTACTAACGGAATTAATAGTCCGAGTAATGCAAGTGATGGCACTGTCTGCATTACTGCAGAAGTTCCTATTATAAATTCAGCCATTCGTTCTTTTCTTGTTAATAAAATGCCAAGTGGCACCGCTATAATTACTGCAAAAAATAATGAAATAAGCGATATTTGTAAATGCTCACTTAATGCAGTTAGTAATTCTATTTTTCGTTCTTGGAACGTTTGTATAAAATTAGTCACTGTTTAGCCTCTTTCCTTCATTTGTTCAACAATGTAATTGACGATATGACGACTTGTTAACGCTCCAATATATTGACCGTTTTCTTCAACTGGAACGATCTCCTCATCACGCACACGAACTAACGCTTCTTGTAAAGAAGAATGTAATGATAGTGCCTGCCCTTCTAATTGCACACTTTGATCAAGCGGCAATACATCTGCTACACTTTTCTCCTCATACCAAGTTCGTCCACGATTTCCAATGAACTCCTCTACAAATTCATTTTTCGGATTATGTATAATTCCTTCTGGTGTATCTAGTTGAACAACTTTTCCTTCTTTCATAATACAAATGCGATCTCCAAGTGATAATGCTTCTTGCATATCATGTGTTACGAACACGATTGTTTTTTGAATCTTTTTTTGCAACTGTACAATATCCTTCTGAAGCTGTTCCCTACTTAATGGATCTAACGCACTAAATGGTTCATCCATAAGAACGATTTTCGGGTTTGCGGCTAATGCTCGCACGACACCGACACGTTGTTTTTGTCCTCCTGACAATTCATCAGGCATACGATCTCGATATATATCCGGATCTAATCCAACCATATGTAACAAGTCATCGACGCGTGCTTTTATTTCCTTTTTGCTCCATTGCCTCATTTCTGGAACAACTGCAATATTTTCAGCGATTGTCATATGAGGAAACAAAGCGATTTGCTGCAACACGTATCCTATATCCCAACGTAATTCGTTTATATTATATTGTTGAATATCTTTTCCATCGATTAAAATCGATCCTTCAGTCGTTTCGATTAAACGATTAATCATCTTCATTGTCGTTGTTTTCCCGCAACCACTCGGACCAATGAGAACGAAAAATTCTCCCTTTTTAATTTCTAAATGCAATGAATCCACTGCTTTCGTGCCATCTTCATACGATTTTGACACATGATTAAATTGAATCACAAACACAACTCCTTTACTGTTGTTTCCTTTATTTTGATGGAAGATGGCATTCATTTCAAATGATACGCTTTTAAATTAAAAAAGAGCTCGCATTTGAGCTCTAACGGTCGAACAATATTGTTTTCATAATAGCAGCATATTCGCGAACATACATTTTTCTCTTAGAACGAATTGGTGTTTCAGCAGCTAGCGCCTCCATCTTCATACCTAAACGCTTTGCAATTATTTTCGTTCGATATAAATGATATGTATTACTTACAACTACCGCATGTTTCACATTATATAAATCCATACTAAATTTTAAGTTTTCATACGTATTTGTAGATTGATCTTCTATTAAAATACGACTCTCATCTATACCGTGTACCATTAAATAATTTCTCATGCTATGAGCTTCCGGTATATCTTCATCTTCTCCTTGACCACCTGAAACAATTACTTTCGCTTCAGGATGGGAAAATAAATACTCCAACGCTACATCCAAACGATTTTGAAGAGATAAAGACGGTCTATCCCCAAATAACTTTGCACCCAGTATAAGAACGTACGGAGAGTGATAGCTCAACTTTTCACGAGCAACTTTGTTCATTCGAAACGTCATATAAATGATGTATAGTGGCGGTAATAATAAAATCATAAGAAAGATCCATTTGTTCATAAATAAGTATTCACTCCCTTTCTTGTTATTATATAGAAAAAGAAAGGGAGGCAGAAGTGTTTTTTCAAACGATTGATTTATTAGAAACATGCGCCGCTACTTTACGTTGTGATAGTACATAATAAATAGCGATTCCTAATGAGAAGATCAATATGCAGCTTAATACGTAAAACGGCAGCATGACTCCGACTTTAGATACACCCGCTGTAAACAACATTAATAATAAAATTCGTATTCCAGTACCAATTAGGCGAAATAAGCTGTCTACACGTCCCATTACTTCATTTGGAATTTCCTCCATCATCAATACATTTCTCGCCACTCTTGTACCCGCATTTCCAACTGCATGAAAAATTGCAAGTCCATATAAGAAAATTACGGAAGGTTCAATACTCATTGCGGTAATTGAAATTACATAAATGAACATCGTCATAACGATTGAAACTTCTGTTTTGACATATTTCATTATGAGTGGAATACAGATTCCTGCAACAACCGCTCCGACACCGTACATCGTGCCCTCTATTGCGTATACAGAGGCATTTGCTTTGAGTATATCCGAAATATACACGGGTATTAAATAATTTGCCATCATGACACCTATAAACGGCATATAAGTAGCCAGTAAGAACCAAAAGAGCTTAGGACGTTTTTTCATAAAGTGAATTCCTTCAAACAATTGCTTCTTAAATGTTATTTTTCTTTTCACTTCTTTTTTCTTTACGTACGGTATACATAAGAAAAGAAAAAATGCTCCAGCAAAAGTTAACATGTCTACTAACAAAATCCACTTCAAAGATACAATTTCAATTAAGAAGCTCGCGACCGCTCCAGAAATAACTTGTGTTAACTGTCCTTGTATTTCCATCGTTCCACTTAAACTTTTATAATGTTCCGCTTGAAATATCTCTTGGTTGAACGCAAATATTGTAGGATAAAATAATAAATAGTAGAATGATCCGGCTATATAAATAAGAATATAGTGAATAGAATGATAAGGTTGCCCCGCAAATCCCCATATAACCATTATTCCAATTACGGCAATTCCGATTCCTTCGTTACATAGCAATAAAGATTTTCTTGAAAAACGATCAATACTTTGCCCAATGAATGGTGTTAATAAAAACATAATGAGGGTTGCAATGATAGAAACATAACCAAACGTTGTCTCTCCTCCACTCTCTTTAATTAACAGCCACGGAATCGTTATCATAACAATTCCGGAACCAATAGCAGATAGACTATTGGCCCCTAGAATGTAATACAAGCGAGAATCATGATAAAGTGAGGACATATCACTCCACTCCTAGTTGCTTTTTCACCTCTTTATATACGCTCATATATGCTTTTAATTCTTTAACTACATCATGAATTAATGGTTTGGCATCTTCCCCAAGTTCACCATCTTGCACATGTAATCCATCAAGCACAACTTGTTTTGGAATGGCATTTGCATAAACACCTCTAGCGACCGTTCGCATGCTGTTTAATGCATTTATTCCACCTTTACCTCCACCAGCAACCGCTAACAACGCAACTGGTTTATGAATAAATTCACTACTACTTAAGTAATCTAAAGAGTTTTTCAGCGCACCGCTCATCGCATTATGATATTCTGGTGTACATAATACAACCCCATCCGCAGCTTTCACTAACGTTTTCAATTTTTTTACTGCCTCTAAATCACGTTGTGACTCTTCTCCATTGTATAAAGGTAACTCCTCAATTGCTAAATCATATAATTCCCCTTCAAATTGATCCGCAATATATTTTGCCACCACGCGAGTCCTACCAAATTTTCTTGGTGTACCGTTAATAACGACTAGTTTCATGATTATTTCTCCCCTTTGTTTTCAAGTTCTACTTATATATTATCAGAAATTTCTATACAAAACACAATATAAAGAGTTAACTTGTTTCATAAAATAGTATGATAAACAAAAAAGAACTCATACTTTCGTATGAGTTTCGCACAATTACTTCGTTTCATCTCTCAGACTCAATGTACCTAAACTTTCATTTGCTTCAAAATGATTATATGCTTTTCCCGCTAATTTTTTCCGTTCTTCTGGTAATTCTATATATTTCATTACGTTTTCAATTATTTTTTCGTACGGAGTAAATACAATTCCCGGCCACTCTACCTCATCTTCTGGATTACTATTTTCAGAAATAATAAATTTCTTATTTGCGACTGCATAAGACACGCGAGGTGTTTCAAGAATTCCTGATAAGTAAAAATGAATATTTAATATAATTTTAGCTCTAGCAATCAATTCATTTCTAACAATTCCCCACGCATTATTTTTAAAAACTATATTTAAATTTGGGGCAATCGCTTTTAGATGATCAAAAATAGCTTGCCGCCTCGGATTAAGAGCACCTATAAACAGAATATCAATATCTTCAGTAATGTCATCTTCAAATGCATCTTTTTTTATTTCCAAAGTTGGAGCATAGTTCATTTTTACATGTTTTATTTCTTTTCCTACCCCTTTTTGTTTTAGCCATTCTATATTTTGTTTACTATAATCCCAAATCACTCTATCTTTTAATAATATTAAATAAAGGGGGTGTGCATATGGACTTCCTTCGTATAACTGTTCTAAATTATAAATAATTGCATCTTTCGGAAGAAGATTCGGGTTATATGCGTATGTATGTGCTCCAAAAACAACTGTATTCTTTACATTTTCTAGTATTGTTTCTGATATAATTACTGTATTTCCCTCCTGCTCCAACCGCCACTTTAAAGCTCGCGCAACATCTATGAAACTACCGTATGTCTTTGGGCATATAAAAAGACAATAATCATATTCTTTATTCAAATAAGCTTCCATTAATTTTAAATTATTTTTATATAAATCTACATCCGGATGTTTAAACACTAACTCATTTGCATGTTTTCTTGCTACTTTATATAATCCAGCATAATAAGCAGCGATGCATCTTCTTAATTCGATTCTTTCACGATGTTCATCTAATACATCCATGTTTAAAAGAAGATTTGCGATACAATACGCTTTTAAATGATCACGGTCATAATAATAGTCTAGTAGTGGCATCAATTCTTCATACGTATTTCCATGCACCGATTCTCCTAGTTCAATCGCCCATCGCATTAATTCCATGATTACTCCACTACTCCTTTAACCGAAAATGTATTTAATAAAATTTCGCATTATTCTCTACTACATTTGCTATATGAAATGGAATCTCTTCTTTAATCGATTCCAAATACTTTTGCGACACGGCCCCTAAATGTTTTTTATGAGGTATATAGAAAGCACTAATAGAAATTTCATAGTCAAATAAGTAATCATACACATGATAATCTACAAATAAAAGATCATCCTTTGGAAAAGGAATTTCCTTCCCTTGCAGAGCATACATCAAAGCAATATTGTTTTGAGATCGTAATCGATACAACCTTGCAAGTTGGTATAATGGTTCAGCCCGGGTTGGTCTATATTCCCACGCTTTTTGAAAATAAAAAACAGCTAATGCTAAATATTGCTCTTCTTGCCCTTTAACAGTTTCTTTTTCATCAGCATCTGTCACTTCATTTTGTTTATTTGCTGAACGATTTGCTAACTGCTCATAACAAAATCCTATTCGCAATAACGAATAAAATACCTCTTCAACCCACCCCCCTGCTTCCACTCGTTTTTTATACCATTTAATCGAATCTTCAAATTGACTTAAATGAAAATAAGTTTGGGCTAAATAAAATAAATATCTTATATGCAAATCTGGCGTTGTTTCTGGGTCATTTATTCCTTGTAACAACAACCTCTCATCTCTTTCAAATTTATCAGCTTTACTCCCGCCATCTCCGGGATCATTCACGACAAGAGTCTCTAACCGATCTACCCTCGTATTGTAATTCGCTCCAACTTTTGAACGATCTATATCCCAATACTCATGAGTAACACCGACAGATTTCCATGGTAAAGAAGCTTTCAAAAGACGTGTAAGCCAATATTTAATATGAACATCATATTGCGATGTAAGATAATGATCTTCCGTTAAGCTCGTTTTATCGAAATTCGGATCAACCTCTAAAATCATATCCGCATCTAATATTAATAAATAATCTGCTTCTGGATATGTTTTTTGCGCTAATGAAACAGCTAAACTTCTGTTATAACCAAAGTTTTTAAACGGCTCATGATGAACCGTCCCAGGTATCTCATTTTCCTTACACCAATTTTCAATAATTTCAGGCGTATTATCCGTCGATCCAGTATCACAAATAGAAACATAATCTACAATTGATTTTGTTGCATTTAAACATCTTTCCATAATTCTAGACTCATTTTTGACAATCATACAAAGACATAACTTTTTTTCTTCCTTTACAGACTTCACTTGCTCATTTCCCATTTAACCACCTCATATTTTATTAACACGCTCTTCTCATATGTAACAACATTTTTTAGCTATACTGATGACATAAGCACCCTTTTACTATTTATGAAAACTTCATTTTATTTATTCTTACTTTTATGTTGGGACATATTTCATGCTTCGCTTTATATTTGATACAATCAATACAAAAAAACATAATACGGGAATCCGTACATTTCAAAGTCTAAGAGGAGGTTATATTTTGTTGGATTACATTTGGCTAGATGACAAATCACCAATTTTAGAACAACTACCAAGTAATTTTAAATCTGCAGCTATATTGCTACATCCATTTGTCTAAATGCCTTTAGGATGGGAAAAGTCTGTGAGAAAAAGACCATATGAGCACATCTATCCTAGCGCTGAAGAAATCATTCACAATGGGAAATCCGTTTCTTGGAAGGAAATGATGTCTTGTAGTGGATTACATTCATACGCAGACCTAGCAATGGCCATGTTGACTTCCATTAGTGCCTTTTCAGAAGAATATAAAAGAGAGGATTTAGCTGAAAAGCTACATTCAAACTTAAAAAAAGATCTTTATTATCCAACAGAAGATTATACGTCTATATTTTTATTACACAAATTACTTAAACTCCTCGGTTCTAAAGGTGCAAAAAATCTATATTTCTCTGAACCAATTCTTGATACAAACGGATTATTACAGGTAAATAATACTACTCCATTAGATATTTGGGACATTAGCAATAATGAGTTAATTATTACTGGAGAAGACAATGAGTATGCGTTTATGAGTATATACGATTCCTTTACAACCTTATTATTAGCTAAAGAAGAAAATATAGAATATATTGTTCAATCAATGAATGTTGAAGCTGTCATTTGTGACAAAAAAACGATGATTGATTGGTATTTTTAAATTAGTAATTTCTTAAACTATAAAAAAGAAACTTGCGCTTATGCACAAGTTTCTTTTCAAAAACATCCTTATTTTTTTACAACTTCATGTCCACCGAACTGATTACGTAGTGCTGAAACTACTTTTCCATGGAATGTATCATCTTCCTGAGAACGATAGCGCATAAATAATGACATCGCGATTACTGGTGCCGCTGCTTGTAACTCAAGCGCAGTTTCAACAGTCCATTTCCCTTCTCCTGAAGAGTTCATTACACCTTTAATGCCATCAAGCTTAGGATCATCTGCAAATGCTTTTTCAGTTAAGTCCATTAACCAACCGCGGATTACTGATCCGTTCGCCCATACTTTTGCAACATCTTCATAATTGAAATCAAAGTCACTCTTATCTAGTACTTCAAATCCTTCAGCAATTGCTTGCATCATGCCGTATTCAATACCGTTATGAACCATTTTTAAGAAATGACCACTACCAACGCGGCCAGCATAAGAATAGCCATTTTCTACTGCTAAATCTTTAAATAAAGGTTCTAATTGGTCGTAAATTTCTTTTTCTCCACCAACCATTAAACAAGCACCGTATCTAGCTCCTTCTACACCGCCAGATGTACCGATATCTACATAATGTAATCCGAAGCTTTTTGCTTCTTCAGCACGGCGTAACGTATCTTTATAGAATGAATTTCCACCTTCAATAACGATATCACCTTCATCTAATAACGGATACACATCTTTTAACACTGACTCTACAACTTCTCCTGCAGGCACCATTACCCAGATCGTACGAGGAGCTTCTAATTCAGCGATCATTTCTTTTAATGTATGACGTGCAGTAATTCCTAGTTTTCCTGCCTTTTCTACAAGCTCTTTATTTACATCGTATACAACTACTTCATGCTTGTCTTCATGTAAGTGTTCAGCTAATGGGAATCCCATTTTTCCTAATCCAATTAATCCTAGTTTCATATTAATCAATCTCCTATTCTATACAAATATATTTAATATCGAAATTAGCCCAAGTGCTACTACAGATAATATAGTCTCCATTGCAGTCCATGTTAATAACGTTTCTTTCACAGTCATTCCGAAATACTCTTTAATCATCCAAAATCCTGAATCATTCACGTGTGATAAAATTAATGACCCTGCACCTGTTGCAAGTGCTAATAATTCAACATTTACACCTGGTGTACTTGCTGCAATCGGCGCAACAATACCAGCTGCTGTCATCATAGAAACAGTTGCCGATCCTGTCGCAACTCGGATAAGTGCAGCAATTCCCCATCCAAGTAATATTGGTGAAATATGTGATTCTTTCGCCATATCTGCAATTGTCGTTCCAATTCCAGAATCTAATAATACTTTATTAAATGCGCCACCTGCACCAATTACTAACAATATGTTTGCAATAGGTCCAAGGCAATCATTTGTAAATTGTAATACTTTATCTTTAGAAAATCCTTTTGCATAACCAAGGCTAAAGAAAGAGTAAATGGTTGCAATTAATAAAGCCACAATCGGATCTCCAATAAAGTGTAATACTTGTGCTAGTTGACTCGTTTTATTTAATGCTACTTCAGCAATGGATGCACCAAGCATAAGAAATACTGGAAGTAAAATAGTAAACAATGTATTTCCGAAGCTAGGAAGTTCTTTCTTCTTATCTCTTTCAATAAATTGCTCCGCTATATCTAATGGTACTTCCTTATGTATACGAGCACCAATCCATTTCCCGTAAAGTGGACCTGAAATAATTGCAGTTGGAAGTCCGACAATTAACGCATATAAAATTGTCTTCCCTACATCTGCTTTAAAAATACCCACTGCCGCCATTGCCGCTGGATGCGGTGGAACAAGTCCGTGTACGACTGACAGTCCTGCTACTAGCGGAATACCGATTGTAATAAGTGATACCCCAGTTTCTAACGCAATTGTAAATACTAACGGAATTAATAGGACAAATCCAACTTGGAAAAATACCGGAATCCCTACTAAAAATGCAACGAACATCATCGCCCAGTGAACTCGTTTCTTCCCAAAACGATTAATTAATGTGTTAGCGATACGTTCAGCACCGCCAGATTCGGCCATCATTTTTCCAAGCATCGTTCCTAGTGCTAAAACTATCGCTAAAAAGCCTAACGTATTACCAAGCCCTAGTTTAATAGAATCAATAATCCCTGGATCTTTTGGTGAAGTTCCAATTAAAGGCATTCCCATTGCTAAACCTACACCAATTGCTGTTAAAATTAATGCGACAAATGGATGCCATTTTACTACCGTAATAAGTAAAAGTAGTATGACAACTGCCGCTAGTACGATCCCAACTACCATTTCTCCCAATCCCCCTATTGTTTACGTTGGAAAGCAGCTATACAATCAAATTCTTCTTTCAAGCGATTGTAAAGTCGTTCATACATATAAAACATTTCTAAATATATAGCCGTATTTTCTTTATTCGGTACATGATGATGGACAATATCAATCCAATCCTTTACCTCTTCAAGAGAATCAATTTTTCCTACAGCATATAAAGCAACTGCCGCTGCCCCAAGCGCAGATGCTTCATGACTTTCAGGTACAAACAATTCTTTTCCCATCATATCGGACAACATTTGTCTCCAAAATGCAGATTTTGCAAACCCTCCTGAAACTCGTATTTCAGTAAGTGGCCCTGTACAATCCCTGATTGCGAGTGCTACTGAATATACACTCATACAAACACCTTCCATCACTGCACGTATAAAATGTTCTCGTTTATGTTGAAGATTGATTCCAAAGAATGTACCACGAGCGTTTGCATTCCAGTAAGGTGCGCGTTCTCCAGATAAGAAAGGTAAGAACAATAGCCCATCCGCTCCAGCTGGTACGCTTTCTGCATATTTAATTAATAAATCATAAGGATCAATGCCGAGCTTTCTTGCTACTTCTTGCTCTGGACTACCAAATTCATCACGTAACCATCTCAGTAATATTCCGCCGTTATTCGTTGGACCACCGATTACCCAGTGCTCATCTGTTAATGCGTAACAAAACGTTCTCCCTTTCTCATCTGTATTTATATTTGATGAGATTGTTCGAACCGCACCACTCGTTCCAATCGTAATTGCAGCCGCACCCGGTGATATCGCACCAACTCCTACATTTGCAAGAACCCCATCACTTGCTCCGATGACAATTGGTGTTTCTGCACTTATCCCCATCTTCTGTGCTAATTCTGGCTTCATACCTGATAAAATATATGTAGTGGGTACAGGGGTTGATAATTGTTCTGGTGACATATGTAACATAGTCAAAACATCTTCATCCCAGTTTAATGTTTCTAAATTAAATAACCCTGTAGCAGAAGCAATCGAATAATCAACTACGTAGCGTGAAAATAATTGGTAAATCACATACTCTTTAATGGAAATGAATTTATAGGCACTTGTATATAACTCTGGTTCCTCTTCTTTCATCCATAACAATTTAGAAAGTGGTGACATCGGATGAATCGGTGTACCTGTACGTCTATAAATTTCATGCCCATTCATTTGTTGTAATAATTTTTCTGATTGCTTCGTACTTCGATTATCTGCCCAAATGATAGAACGCGTTAATGGCGCACCATTTTCATCTACTGCAATTAATGCGTGCATAGCTGTACTAATACCGATTGAAGAAATATCTTCTGGTAATACATTACCTTTTTCAATGGCAACGCTTACACTTTTGTATACAGCGGCACATATTACATCAGGATCTTGCTCAGCCCATCCTACATTCGGTTGAATAATTGGGTAATCGATTGCATGTGATGCAATGACTTTTCCTTTTTCTGTGAACACAACCGTTTTTGTACTTGTGGTACCGATATCAATCCCGATTACTCTCCCCCTTGTTTCCATGCGAATCTTCCCTTCATTTCTAGCAAAATACGATTTAGTAAACCGTTTACATGAATTAGTATATAAAATATTTTTTCATTTATCAAGTTATAAAAAGAAAATTTTTTTCATATCAAAAAATAAATCCCCTCATTCCATTTCACTTATATACTAAATTTAGCTTTTCCATGCGGTAAAATTACGTTATATTCGTTACGCAATACACTCTTTCCTCTCATTCACAACACATACATAGTCCCTCCATACGTTCTAGTTATTTGCATGAAGAAAGAGTTGAAAAGCAATATTCATTTTTAGCGGTCACGTAACATCACCATCAAGCCAAGAAAAGTAACTAACCGCAGAATGAGAATTCTGTGCATTTTACTCTTATTTATTGTTTTAGGTTCACTAGTCTTTTATCTTGATAAACATAGAGCGCGGCCCCCTACTATCAATTTTTTATCTTGTAAATATATCTTGCATACTATAAAACCGAAATTATTTTTATTTTTCAGAAAAATAAAACAATAATATAGAATTTATTGTATAATGTTGTAAAAAGATGTCGGAGGGATTTAATGTTAAATAAAATATCTCAATTCACAATTAAGCTTTCATCAATTCTTTTATCACTCTTACTATTATTAAATTTACCTTATTTATTTATCACTCAACAAGGATTTACCTTTCAACCAATTTATTTTTTTAATCAGATCGTTATCATGTTAAAACAGGTCTTCTCCCCTGAATCATTAGTGATTATAGGATCCGACCCGAAGTTTGGCCATTTCAAAAAAACACCATTATTTCCAACTGTTTTAGAGCCTTACCTATATTCATTTACTATATTATTTTTAGCCTTTTTTCTTGCTCTCTTTTTATCATCTAGCACGGCATTTTTTTATTTTTTAGCAAAAGATTATATAAAAAAATGGATAAACCGAATTGTGTTCATATTAGAAGCTGTCCCTGATATGATGATGATGATTTGTTTACAAATATTTTTCATATGGGTACTTCAGAAATTTGGGGAATCTCCTGTCACTATTATTTCTTTTAATGAAAATCGAGCTTATTTACTCCCTATTTTATCATTAGCTGTCTTACCTACATTACAAATGTTTCGGATGATGGTGTTATACATAAAAGAAGAACAAGGAAAACATTACGTAGAGGTTGCATATGGAAAAGGCCTTTCATCAAGTTATATACTCTGCATTCATTTATTCAAAAATATATCTATCCACTTCTTTCACCATTTAAAAACGATTTTTGTTTTCTTACTTTCTAATTTATTCATTTTAGAATTTGTTTTTAATATGGAAGGCATTATTCAATTTCTATTTAATAAGGCGTTTGTTTCACCTCCCGCTGCATTTATCATACTTGTTATGATTATTTTACCGTTTTATGCCCTTTTCCACATAGTCTCATTCATGATGAATAGATGGAAAAAGCAATTGAAAGGAGTAACCTTATGAAATCTATTTGGAAATCAAAACGCTTTTTAATCGGCTTTACTTATCTATTCATACTTATTTCAGCTAGTTTTATTTATAGTTGGTTCTTTAAAGATAACATCCCAAAACCTCCTCAGTTACTTTACAATGACAATAACGAATTACTTGGAAAGGCCCCCTTTCCGCCTTCGTTAATTCCACCTTTTGGATCTGATCGTTTTGGAGAGTCTGTTTTCTTACAAATTGTAGAAGGAGCAAAATTCACTATTTTATTAGCCGTGGCAATTAGCTTCTTTCGAATTTTATGCGGAACATGTATAGGAATCCTCTTAAGTTTATTTGCTCCAAAACTCAAGAGATTTTTCCAGTCATGCTCAGAAGTTTTTTATTATATTCCAACTCTATTTATCGCATTCATACTCATCACGCCCGTTAATATTATAATCACATCAAATGCTGATGGGGTAGATCCAAATATTTCATTTACGTTTTATCAAGTACTCGTACTTATTTTCGTCGCTCTGCCTACACTTTCTTTATACATATCCTCAGAGGTTGATGAATTTATGAAACAAGATTACATCTTAAGTTCACAATTACTGGGGGCTAGTCGTTTTCATATTATTAAAAAACACTTACGAGTCTTATTACTTGACCGCTTATTTGTATTATTTATGGAACATATCGTCCAAACACTCATACTCGTTATCCATTTAGCGTTGCTTAACATTGTAATTGGCGGCATACAAATGCGTGAACTCTATGACGGAGTGCTCAAACCTGTTTCTCTATCTAATGATTGGGCAGGTCTTATTGGATTAAATCGTAATGAAATGAATCTTTCATGGTGGATTATTTTTTATACTCTCGCTTCATTCTTTATTACGATTCTACTTATTAAGCTTATGACCATCGGGATTCAAGATGCACTGAAAGCAAGAGATTCGCAAATTGTAGCAATTCAAAACGTTCCAGATCATAAAAAATTTGTTAAACATAAAGATTCCTTTTCGTTTGCAAATAAAGTAAACCTTTAATCATTTCTCATTAATCAAGTATTAATTGGCATCGATATTAGTAGAAAATAAAGAAGATGATCCCTATTAAATACAGGGATCATCTTCTTATGCTGTCTAACTTTTTTACATGTCCTTTGCTAGACTCATGCTTTTTATATTTAAAGTGAATTATTTGCAATCACAATTATGTTTTTTAAAATCAATTACCATACGCCCTTGAATTCTACCTTGTTCCATTTCTTCGAATACATTTTGTACTTTATCTAGCGAACAAGTTTGAACAACTGGCACTACTTTTCCTTCTGCCCCGAACATAAACGCCTCTTCCAAATCTTTACGAGTACCAACTAGTGAACCAACTACTTCAATTCCATCTAGTACAAGTCGCGGGATGTTTAAGTCCATTGTTTCTACTGGTAGCCCTACTGCAACTACTTTACCGCAAGCACGTACTGCATCAACTGCTGAGTTAAAGGCTACTTTAGAGACTGCTGTTACTACCGCAGCATAAGCGCCACCAAATTCCTCTTGCACAATTTTATCAGCAGGACCTTGAGAAATTGAGTTGATAGTCATATCAGCACCAACTTCTTTCGCTAAGGCTAATTTGTCGTCATTAATGTCTACTGCGATTACCTTTGCACCAAATACATTTTTAGCATATTGGATAGCTAAGTTACCTAATCCACCGCAGCCATAGATTACAATAGGTTGACCAGGTTTAATATCTGATACTTTAATAGCTTTATATGTAGTTACACCAGCACATGTAATTGATGATGCTTGAGCAGGATCTAATCCTTCTGGTACTTTTACCGCATAATCAGCTGTAACGATACATTGTTCAGCCATACCACCATCTACTGAATAACCTGCGTTTTTAACTTCACGGCAAAATGTTTCTCTACCAGTTACGCAATATTCACAACGTCCACAAGATTGGAACATCCATGCAATACTTACACGGTCACCTATCTTTAGCGAATTAACATCATCAGCTATTTTCGTAACAATACCTACACCCTCATGACCAAGAATACGGCCATCAGTGTTACCAAAATCATGATTCGCAACGTGTAAATCAGTGTGGCAAACTCCACAATACTCTACATCTACTAACGCTTCGCCTGAGCGTAACGGACGTAATTCTTTTTCAATCACTTCGATGTTTGCTTTGCTGTTTTTATTAACCACTACTGCTTTCATATGTGATCTCCCCTTTAGTGTTTTAGCGTTTTAATGAGTTTATCTCACAACTACTTTCCTCACTACTTTGGCTAGTTATTGTACCAAATTTAAGTGTTCAATCATCATTACACCTTCATCATAACATGACACTTCATAAACAGCTTGTGAAATTATGAACAATATTTGAATTATTACACAAATCGGTCTTTATTTTAAATTTTTAAAAATGAGAGTTTATCACTGACTATAAGTAAGTCATACATTTCTAAAAGAAAATAAAGTAACAAACTTCTCATCGATAAAAAAGCTCTTCACTCAATATTTTCTATATTTAAACACTTAGTTTCACAGTAATAGCCTTTACCGCCAACATAAACTTTTTCTATTTTATTTTTGCTATTGGTTGCTAATTTAACTAATATTTCAGAAGGCGAGTGTAAAGAATAACCTTGTTCAAATACATAGACTTCTTTTTGCAAATAGTGCTGTTCATAAAGGTAGCAAGCTAATGCACCGTTTGAAGTTCCAGTCGCTGCTTCTTCATTAATGTCGTATAGTGGAGCAAAATTTCTGCATATAATTCGATTGTCATTAAAAGTATATAGATGCATCCCAACAACATCATAATACTTGCTAATTTCTTTAATTTTTTCAAAATTAGGTTGTAGCGCATGTAATTGTGTTTCGCTTTTTATAGGAATTAAAATATCTTTTAAGCCCGTGGAGACAATTTGAATTGGGTAATTATTGTCTATATCTTTAATGTCAAAACAGTCGATGAACTCGTTTGGAGATACAACATCATAGAATATCGGTTTGTTTTGTTCCATGAATATGATGTCATCTTTTATAGTAATAGTAAGAACACCGCTGTTCGTTTCAATCGTATAGCGATTCCTGAAAAGTTTATTTAAATGCATCAGTATCGCGAAAGAGCCAATTGTGGCATGACCACATAAATCAACTTCTTCTTTTGGAGTAAAATACTCAAATTTATAATCAGCAATTTCAGATTCTGATATAAATGCGGTTTCCGCATAACCCAGTTGTTTCGCTATTGTCATTTTTTGAGTAGTGGTCAATGTATTTGTATTCTCAATAAATACCACTCCTGCTTTATTCCCGCCTTTATGATTCTTGCTAAATGCACTTGCAACATAAACGGATATTTTCATAAGACACCTTCCTCACTTATAGTAAATTATATATAGAAAGCACTATATATAAATACAATTAGATAAATTATCCATAAAATACGAGACAAACTATTTTTAGCATTTGAACTCTCCAAAAATAGTTTGTCTACAATCTGAAAGCTCTTCATTTGAAGAGCTTTTTTATATTCGCTTCATCGAAATCGTTTCACGTATACTTTGTAAATTTTTTAGTGTTTCTTCTTGTCGCTGCAACGACAACCCTACATACAAAGTATCTAATAAGCTTAACTGTGCTAATCGTGATGAACTTGCTTCTGTACGGAATTCAGTCTCACGTGTTGATGTATATAACGTTATATCAGCAAGCTGACTTAATGCTGATTTCTTATAGCTCGTAATCGCAATAATTTTGGCCCCTCTTGCTTTCGCTACTTCTAACGCTTCAAGTAATCCTTTATTGCTACCAGAATGAGAAATGCCAATAACAACTGAATTTTCCGAGAGTAAACCTGCTCCCATAATTTGAAAATGCGAATCAGTATGAGCGATACAAGAAATACCCGTTCTCATAAACTTATGATACGCATCCATCGCAATAATACCAGAGCCACCATTTCCATAAAACTCAATTCGACTTGCTTCTTGCAAAGCTCGTACAGCCTGCTCAAGTGCTGTTTCATTTAGCAAATGTAAAGTATCTTGCAGTCCTGTAATATGCGAATGGAAAACTTTTTTAGCAACAGTTACCATACTATCTTCTGCTGATACCTCTTCATGAATATTTTGCATCGGTGTATGTACAATTTCACGAGCTAATGTAATCTTTAAATCTTGAAAACCTTGCAAACCAAGGTGTTTACATAAGCGAAATATCGTCGCTTCGGAACTACTCGTAACTTCAGCTAATTCTGTAATAGATTTATGTACAACATCTTGTGGATGTTTCAAAATATGTTCGGCAATACTTCGCAATTTCGGTGATAAACCATTTAACGAAGCCTGAATCTTTCCAATCCCACTCCTTGTACCAGGCATAGCATATCCTCCTCTTCCATCGTAGCTTTATCCTGTAAAAACCGATTAGTTTAACTTTATTGTACCTAATTATTGAAAGAAGAAAAACCTATATTAGGGATTACTATAAATTTTAATTGCTCCTATGTATTCTGTCATACGATATAACAGAATTATTCATGCTTATGAATAATCCTCCCCATGTTTCACTGCGTATAATGCGGCTTGCGTACGATCATCCACTTCCAATTTAGCTAAAACGTTTGAAACGTGTGTTTTCACAGTTTGTTCTGTAATATGAAGTTCTGCTGCAATCTCCTTGTTGCTTCTTCCTTTCGCAATTTCGCGAAGTACCTCTTGCTCTCTTTTCGTTAACATTGAAAAAGGATTTTCTATTTCCTTCTTTACTGCGGTACGCCCCATTAATGCAGGTGTTACTTTCGGGTGAAAATTCGCATTTCCTTGATGTACTGCAATAATAGAAGCGACAAGTTGCTCAGGTTGTACTTCTTTTAATTGATAACCATCTGCTCCAGCTTCAAGTGCTGGTATAACATAATCTTGCTCTGAAAAACTACTTAATATAAGTACCTTTATCGTCTCATCGTATTGCTTTAGACATTTTGTTGCCTCAATTCCATCCATTTTCGGCATCGATACATCCATTAGTACGACATCCGGTCTTTCTTTTTGCACGAAATGTAATGCCTCTTCGCCATTTTCCGCTTCCCCAATAATTTCAAATTCTTCTCTCGTTTTCAAAAAGAATACAAGTCCTCTTCGAACGATATGATGATCCTCAACTAGTAGCAATTTAATCTTCAATCTTATTCTCCCCTTCAAATCGGCAATTGAATTTCTATTTTTGTACCCTTTCTCAGCTCTGTTATAATTTGAAACGACCCCTTCATTAACTGAATACGTTCCTTCATACTTTTCAGGCCAAGTGCTGACTCCCTTACTTGCTCTTGTATAAATCCTATTCCATTATCTTCTATGTAAAAATGTAACTGGTTATTTTCTATTTTCAAAAGAACATATACCTTTTCACACGAAGCATGCTTTTTACAATTATGTAGCGCCTCTTGGCTAATACGCCATAAAACTTCTTCTATTTCATCCCCAATTGAAACCATCCCATCAATTCGAACTTCCACTTGAACTCCTAATAACTTCCCGTAATTTTGAATTGCTTCTGCTAACCCTTTCTCTAATCCTTCAGGTCTTAATTGCCAAATTAATAGAGTCATCTCTTGTAATGCTTCTTGTGATAATTCTCCAATATAACTTAACATCTCTTGCAATTCTCTATCTTGCGTCATATTCAGAGTACCTTTCGCTGTTAGCATAATAGAAAATAACAATTGTTTTACTGAATCATGCAAATCACGTGCAAGTCGATTTCTTTCCGCTACCACTACATATTTACGTTCTTTCTCAACTAACTGAATACGTTGTATTGTCGTTCCAATTTGAAATGCAATTGATTCTAATAATGCTAACTCTTCCTCTGAAAAATGAGTCTTATGAGGCGCAGCCACATTTAGTAGACCAAATTTTTCTGATCCAGACCTAAGCGGAATTGTCGCATGATGTGTAACATCTTCTGTCTCTCCCCAATTACATTCAATTGCATCTTCTATTCGCTTACATTCAATAATATTAGTCGCTTTTTCTAATCTCCCATTCACAAAACGTTCTACACACCAACAGTTTCCTTCACACATCGGCTTCTTCTCTTGCCACGTAAGAGCCTCTGGTAAATTTTCGTCTACAAGCATGCTATGCTTTCCACTTTCATCAATAAAGAATATCCACCCTGTTTGTAAATTCATTACTTGTAACAATGTATGCAACACTTTTTCTAACATATCCTGTAAGTTTGTTGCTTCATTTAATAATTCAGCAATTTCTTTTAATGCTTCTAAACGATGCATCTCTTTTTCTTCAAAGTTCATTCTCATCACCAACTACAATTATAACATTAAGAAATTTCTAAATTCTATAAATAAAAAAAGAACCAAATCTCTTCAGCCCTTTCTTTATATCAATCATTTTATTATTGTTATTCTATCCAATGTTGGAATCAGAATTTTTGTTAACAAACGATTCTACTTTAGCTGTCCGATAAAGATTTTCCACCATGGATATGCTGTAAATTTTCAGTAGTAACAACCATATTCGCTGCTGGCATTTGCACTTGATTCTTATGAAACATAGACATTAATTCAAATCTTACTTGTCTAGAAGTTTCAAAATAATCTTCTGGCTTTATTAAACCTGTAATACAAAATTCATAGCCAACATATTTCAAGTTAGGATTTAAGTCTGTAACACCGACGTATTTAAATGGTTCAACAGCGTCATCCTCTACTCTATAAAGAGTTTGATCCAATTTTTCATTGCATATAACACATACTTCTTCTAACAATTCCTTCACTCTTGTTGGATCTTCCTGATAACTTACCGTGATGCGTTCAATTACACGCATCCATCCTTTATTAAAATTTTGTATCGTTCTAATCTCTCCGTGCGGGATGGTAAGTAGTTTTCCTGACCATTCACGTATTTGCATAAAACGAATACTAATCTCTTCAATAGTTCCTGAATTTGTTCCGTTAAAAGTTACAAAATCACCAACTCGAAACTCTTTGTCCGCTAATCTTGCAAAGCCTAATATTACATCTTTTAGCATCTGTTGTGCTGCAAAACCGATGACAACTCCAGCTATCCCTGCACCTGCAATAATACTTTTTATATCTACAAATTGGCTAATTAAATATATGATAAGACTGATGATAATAATATATCTAAAAATAGATCGAATTACACTTTGAATCGTCTGCTCTACCTCTTCATCAAAAAAGCTTGATTTCCTAAAAAACCAATCAATAATACGGTTTATTACAAACGAAATAATGATTAAAACTAAAGCAAATAGTAAAAATCTTAAAAGTAAAAACTCCCTTACATAATTAAAAAATTCTTCAGTATACGTTAATAAACTCATCCATCCACTTCCTTAACTAATAAAAATTCTATACAAAGCTGCTATATTTTTAAAATTCATTAGATATTCTTCTATAAATATACCCTTTTTCATAACCTAAAGGGAGCTAGCAATTGAATTTTTTTATGACTTCACTTTAAGACTACACAACCCACCCTAATAAAGGGAAATATTTACATGATATCGAATAGTTCATTTGAAAATATTATTACTCACGAGGGTTACAAGCAATGGGATATATTGAAGAACTAAGAGAAGTTGTTGGATCAAGACCGCTTAATTTAGCAGGCGTTGCGGTAGCTGTTTTCAATGAACAAGGACAAATACTACTACAACAAAGGTGAAATGGCATGTGGGGCGTTCCAGGAGGTTTTGTAGAACTTGGTGAATCTATAGAAGCAGCTGGAAGACGAGAAGTACTTGAAGAAACCGGAATCGAAATTGGTACACTTCAGCTAGCAACTGTGTTTTCAGGTAAAGAATGTTTTGTGAAATTACCGAACGGAGATGAATTTTACCCTATAACAATTGCTTACCTTTGCAAAGATATTACAGGTGGCTTGCTAAAAGCTGATGGAGTCGAATCATTACATGTACAATTTTTTAATTTAAATGAGCTACCACAAAATATTAGCCCATTCATAAAAAAATTAATTGAACAAAATGTCGTCTCAGTTTAAACGCAAAAAAGAGACCTTTTTAAAGGCCTCTTTTTCATTTCACTTCTGCATGTAAACAAGATTTAAAATGTCCAAGTGCAAATTCATGCCCTTGCGCATTAAAAGATGCAACTGCCTTTTCATAAACAACAATTTTAAATCCTTTATTATAAGCGTCTACTGCTGTGTGAAGAACACAAATATCAGTACAAACACCTACAAGATGAACTTCTTCTATTCCTCTTTCTCTTAACTTCATTTCTAAGTCGGTTCCTGCAAATGCACTATATCGTGTTTTATCCATGTAATATACATTTTCAGCATTTTTATATGTTTCGTATACATCTTGTAATTCCCCAAACAAATCTCTTCCACTTGTACCAGCTATATTATGGGGTGGGAATAATTTTGATTCTGGATGATATACATCATTTTTTTCATGTTTATCAATCGCAAAGACAACGTAATCTCCATTTTCAATATATTGCGTCGTTATATGTACAATTTCCTTCTCAATTTCTTGACCTGGTTTTCCGCAAGTTAAAGCACCTTTTTCCGCTACAAAATCATATGTATAATCAATATTAATAAGAGCTCGTTTCATAACTACTATCTCTCCTTCTTCTGTTTCACAGTAAACAATAGAAAATTTGTTATTACGACATCGTATGTACTATTCGACATTTCAAATGAAATACCTACATTTTTCTTGTAAAACTTACCTTAATTCGAGTTTATCATAAAGTGAAACTTTAATCATTGGAGAGTTTGTTCATCTCCAATGATTATTAGTTAAACCAATCGGACAGTTGATCTCCCACCTAATCTCCTCACATATACCGATTTTTAAGGCGAGGTCTTACTGCCCATTAATGCGGGATATAATAGATACACAATGGTAAAACAACTAGCTCCTATTACTAAGTCATGAATTTGGTAATTAAACGTAATTTGAATCACCTCTTGTATCGTAAACCAAATTACTGCCATCATTATACTAATCAAGACGATACGAATACACCGATTTACATCTTCAACCTCTTTCTCTGTCATAGTAGTAGCAAGTGATTTCTTCCTATTTAATCGTATTAGAAAACGAAACAAGTTATTTACTCTTGCACACTCTAGTCCAAATAAAAAAGCACACTACTTTTTTGAGTAATGTACTTTTTATTCTTATTAAGACGCAGGCTTTGTCTCAAATGTTGCTTGATTAAAACTAATAACCTTTCCTTTCGGGTCATTGTTTTCATACTGAACTGCAGTAATCGTATGACTACCTGTTTCAAGCGTCTTTTCTTTTAATTGTACTGTTGTCTGCGTTGTACTAGTTACTTGATGTCTATCTGTATACATTTGATCTACAAATATGAAGGTTTCTTTATCACTTTGAAAATTAGAAAGTTCTAATTCAACTTGCTGAATTAAAGTATCCTTTTTAATGAATACAGTCGGTATATTGCCATTTTCAGAAGTACCATCTGGAGTAATAACTTTTACTTTCCCTTCTCCAATTGACATTGCACCTTCAGGAAATACAACCATATTCTCATCACTTGCGTTTACAACTTGTTCTTCCTGTTTTGATTGCGCGTCCTCTTTTTCCTGTGGAGCACCGCAACCTACTAATAACAATACAGACAATCCAGTGATTATGAATTTTTTCAAAATTCATCCCCCCTGTCATTTGATTATAATTTATTATACAAAAATAACTTTTAAATTTTAAGACAACTTTTAAAACTTTTATGAACATATAGAAGCTTGCTCACGATTAATGTATCATACTTTCCTTAATAGAACATTAATTTTTTTTATGAAATAAATAGTAATTCCTTCTTATTTATCATTTTAGCCCAACAAATCGATATAATACCCGCTCAAAAATAAAAAGACATTGATATGTCCAATGTCTTTTCTATGTAGCACTTTAAAAAACAAATGTTGTGATTTCTTCTACTTCTTTTCTTGGAAGTTTTTTTGGCTTATCTTTCGGAAATCCTAGTGAAATAACCATATTTATTTGTTTTTCAGGCTCAATTTGTAAATATTGGCGCAGTTCATCTTGAGCTAGCAATACTGGCCCTGTCATTGGACAAGTACCAAGTCCCTTTGCATGTGCAGCTAACATTAAGTTTTGTGCCGCTAAACAGCTACTCTTAATCCCTTCTTCTTCCCAAACTGAATCTGGAACAAAAGCAATTGGATCAAATATCTTTTCACGGAACTTTGATTCATATGGTGTTGCCAAACATACGATTAATACTGGTGCCTCCGAGAAAGCTGTTGCATATGGTCCGAAAGAACGTGTAAGTAATTTCCCTGCTTTCTCTTCTCCATTTTCTGCTGCTTTTGCCGCAAGTTTATGTAATGCATCCCATGTCATTTGTTCAATTTCTTTGATCTTCTCTCGATTCATGATAACTAAGAATTCCCACGTTTGCGAATTCGTATCACTCGGTGCGTAACGCGCACAATCAATTATTTCTTTTATATCATTAGTAGATACTTCTTGATCTTTAAACTTTCTAACACTTCGTCTTCCGTGAATTACTTCTTTAAAATCTTCATAATTCATATATTAAATCCCCTTTTTACAGCGTTTTCAAAACTTGTCCTATGCTTGAATTATATCATGAAAAAAAGCCGGAAGAATACCAGCTTTTTTCTTCATGATTAATTTGTCACTTTAAACAAACGAATACTCTCTTCATATGCAGCTTGTAATTTTTTCGTAATTGGTCCTCTTTCACCAGCTCCAAACTGTTCATCACCAATTTGAACGACTGGGAATATTTCAAGTGGCGTCGCTGTAAAGAAGCACTCATCAGCTTCATATACTTCTTGTAATGAAAACTCTCGTTCTTCTACTTCGATATGTAACTCTGTCGCTAATGTAATCACGTAGTGACGTGTAATACCATGTAAAATAAAATGATCCGCTGGATGTGTAATTAACTTATTATTTTTCACGATAAAGAAATTGGAATGACACCCTTCAGTCACAATGCCATCCCGTACTAATATTGCTTCTTGATACCCTTGTTCATTTATTTTGTTTTTGACCATGATATTAGGAAGCAAATTTAAAGATTTTATATGGCAAAACTTCCACCTGATGTCCTCTTCTACTGTTACCTTAATCCCTGCCTCCATTGAAGCAACTGGTCTTGGGAACGAAACAAGATTTGCAAAATATGTCGGTTGTAAATCTGATTCATATACATGATTGCGCGGTTGTATACCTCTTGATATTTGTAAATATACATTCCCATCTTCTTGAAATTGATTTTTTTCAATCATTTGATATAACTCTTCTACTAATTCTTCCTTCGTAAATGGTGGAATTAGTTTTATTTCTGCCATAGAGTTAAAGAATCGTTCTAAATGTAAATCTAATAAATGAGGCTTGCCATCGTATAGTCTAAATACTTCATAAATACCATCACCAAATTGGAAACCGCGCTCTTCTAATGCGACCATCGGCTGTTCTTCCTTCGTATTAATCATTCTCCCATTAAACAAGATCCAATCTTTATGAGTAGCTTTCATTCTTCCCCACTCCTTTATCACATGATTGATTTTATTGTACAACTTATGCCACCCCGAAAGAAGGAATTTTCTGTATTTTCACAAACAAAAAATACATCACTTCGTAAAAGTGATGTATTTTATCATTTATTTAAGGAAATATTTTTCAATATCATCTAACATAAGGTTCGCAGCTTTAATACCGCCTGCTGTATTCCAGATTACCTCATCTACTTGGAATACTTTATTATTTTTAGAAGCCTGTAGTTGCTTAAAGAGTGGATCTTCTGTCCATTCCTTTGCTAACGAATTTCCTTCATTATTCTTATCTGCATCTTTATCAGACGTGAAATAGAATAAGTAGTCTCCGTCCATATTTGGAATTTGCTCTTTTGTAATTCCTTTTATCGCAAAATCATCTTTATCTTGTAATGGTGGTCGTTTAAACCCAATATCATTTAACACAACTCCCGAGAATGAGTTTTTTTGATAAATACGAACATCACCTGGCACGAAACGAATAATAGAAACTTTAGAATTCAATTTATCGCCTAACTTCTCTTTCATTCCTTCAATACGTTTTTTATAATCATCAAGAGCTTTTTGCCCTTCTTTTTCTCTATTTACAGCTTTTGTATAAAGCGTAAAGTTTTCTTTCCAATCACCGCGTAATGTTTCTGCATAAACAGTTGGTGCGATTTCTTTTAGCTGATCATATATTTTTTCGTGACGCATTTTATTTCCGATAATTAAATCTGGCTTAAGCTTCATTACAGCCTCTAAATTAATATCACGTTCAGTTCCTACAACTTCCGTATTTTTTAACTCTTTCGCTACATGAGGATACCATTCATCACCAGCACGTGGTTTTGTAGTCCCCACTGGAGTTACGCCCACAGCTAGAAGAGCCTCTGCACCTTCATTCGTTAAAACAACAACTTTTTTAGGTGTACCATTTACTGTCGTTTCGCCCATTGCATGCTTTACCGTATATGAATCTTTTGCTTTCGCTGATATATCATTTTCCTTTTTCTCTTCTTTACTACATCCTGCAATTACAACCATGAGTATCATAATGCAGAACATAATTAGTTTTTTAGTATGTATCATATGTCCTCCCTAGATGAAATCGATTATCATTAACAATTAAAGATTAATGTATCCTACATACATTGTCAATGTATATCAGAAAACTTTTTTAATATATACTATTTAGATTCTATCCGCTTTTCTAATGTTTCTTTTTAAAACATAGTGCATAAGTATGAAAATAAATGTTGTTATTAAAATGCGTACCCTTGTTATACATAACAAAGATACGCATCCATATTGCATTATCATTTTAATTGCTAATATTGTGTATACTTAATATACGATGGATCATTATATACCCACTGCTTTCCACCAAGGTTTAACCAACCATTTTCATTTATATATACTAAATAAGATTCTGGAGAATTTAATTGGCGGATAACTGCAGATGTAGTTGATGGACCACTTCTTAAATTTACATTCATCCCTTGTATATATGCAACCCCAATCGGACTTCCATCACTATTACTTGTCTTTACAAAATTAATGTAAGAAGGATCATTATACACCCATTGTCCATTCCCCAAATCTAACCATCCGTTACTTTCCTGATATACAACGTAAGATTCTGGAGAATTTAATTGACGAATAACTGAGGAAGAAGTTGATGGACCATTTCTTAAATTTACATTTTTCCCAAGGATATAAGCGATCCCCTTCGTTTGAGGTGTCGGTTGTGGGTTAGGAGGTTGTGGATTTGGAGCTACTCCAAAAATAGCCGCTATTCCATTCGCATACGCTTGACTTAGATCTTCAATAAATTGTGGATTTTTTAATAAATTTGCATCAAACGTTGTATCAATAAAGGCAGTCTCAGTTAAAATTGCATCCATTGTGGTTTCTCTTAATACCGCATAATTTTCTTTTTTTGCTCCTCGATCACGAAGACCGTATTTTGTTAATACAGGATTTACTGCTGTATGCATCTTTTGTTGCTTTGCATATGCAGTGCTGCTGTTGGATAACGCATTATAAATATAGCTTTCAAAACCTGTACCCCCGCCGCTATTAATATGAAATGAAATAAAATAATCCGCACCAAAAGCATTGGCAATATTAGCACGTTCCGATAAAGAAATAAACACATCACTATCACGTGTCATTTTAATTGTAATTGGGTAATTTACCGTTAAAATGTCTCGAACGCGTCTAGCAATTTGAAGTGTTAAGTTTTTTTCTACTAAACCATTACCAACAGCACCAGAATCATATCCACCGTGCCCTGCGTCTATAACAAGTTTCATTTTATTGCCCCGCCCCTTTCTTGTAATATGTTTGCATTGCTACTCGTCCTATTTTATGTGAAATGTACAAGTTCTGTTACAATTACAAATAAAAAAAACGCCTTATGTAAGGCGTTTTCTATCATCTTGCTTTAACCAATTTAAAATAAATATATACGATTGATAGTGAACATAACGTATGCAAAATAAAATAAATAAAAGTGTTATTCCAGCACCACTATAAAGTAAACCGAACTTTAAAAAAACATTCACAAGTGGTGGAAAGTTCATTAGATTTTGTAATGTACTAAGCATACAAAACATAATGAAAAAGACAGGGACGTATTGTAATTCATACGGCTTTTTTTGCTTACTCATTCTTTTCCGAATGAGTATATGACATAATTCTGCTACTATAAAGCACCCTCCAATTAATACAAGACCAGAAGTCATCGTCATACATCCACCTGCCTTATATTTATTTTATCGCATAAGTAATCATCGTTATATTTTCTTTACATACTCTCCATCTTCTGAAGTAAAACCAAAACTCTCTATGAAAGACTTCGCCTTTTCTGTTAATTCCTCTTGTAGCACTTTTATTTCTTTCACATTTCTTTGTTTCATCATTTCTTCAAATGTAAAATACGTATTTGCACCATAACCGTAACCTTGGTAATCAAAATGAATAATTAGCTGTGATAAAACAGCTCGTTCCTCTTGAACACTATAATCTATTACACCAATATATGTATCATCAACTTTCACACAGTACTGTACCTTTTTCTCACCTAAACTATGCGATTTAAACATTTCTTTAACAACGCTTTCATTTTCTACATTAACTTTCTCAAACGTAATCATATGTTGTCCATCCTTTTACTATTATTGTATCAATAATACTTCCTATTTATGAAAAAAACCTTAAGACCGTATGCGATCTTAAGGTTTTTTTAATTAAACTAAGCTATACGCACGTTTTGTTTCTTCATGGAACTTATTCGTATCGTATTTATGCTCAACATAAATTTGGTGCCATACCATAAACGCAAGGACAGTCCAAATTTTACGGCTATAATCGCCTTTATCTGCACAATGTGCTTCCAGTAAGTTTAATACATACTGTTTGTCGATTAAATGCTCTGTTTTACTCTCGTTTATAATATTGATAGCCCAATCATGCATTTCGTCTTTTAACCAGTGACGAATTGGTACTGGGAATCCAAGTTTTTTACGATCTAATACGTGATCTGGAACGATTCCGCGTGCTGCTTCACGTAAAATAGCTTTCGTAGTTCCGTTAGCAATCTTAAATTCAGTTGGAATTTTAGATGCAACATCGAATACTTCTTTATCTAAGAACGGTACACGAAGTTCTAATGAGTTTGCCATTGTCATTTTATCAGCTTTTAATAAAATGTCACCACGTAACCATGTGAACATGTCAATGTACTGCATTTTGCTTACATCATCATAATCTTTAATCTCGTTATACAATGGTTTCGTGATATCCATATAGTTAACACTTTCATTGTAATACTTCATTAATTCAACTTTCTCTTCTTCACGGAAGATTTTCGCGTTTCCATAGTAACGCTCTTCAATTGGCGTACATCCACGCTCTAGGAAGCTCTTACCTTTAAATCCTTCTTTAAGAGCACCACTTAATGCTTTTAGAACGCTCTTACCTGGGCTAGGAATGTAAGAGAACATTTTTAGTGAGTTTGGCTCACGATAAATGTTATAACCACCAAATAGCTCGTCTGCACCTTCACCTGAAAGAACAACTGTTACATGCTTACGTGCTTCTTTTGCAACGAAGTACAATGGTACAGCTGCTGGATCTGCTAAAGGATCATCCATATGCCAAATGATTTTTGGGAACTCATCCATAAACTCTTTCGCTGAAATGAATACGTTATGGTTTTTAACGCCTAATTTCTCAGCAGTTTCTTTGGCAACATCAACTTCACTGAAACCACGTTGTTCAAAACCAATAGAGAATGTTAAAAGATTTGGATTCATTTCTCTTGCGATAGAAGCGATAATAGATGAATCGATACCACCAGATAAGAATGAACCTACTGGTACATCACTGCGCATATGCACTTTTACTGAATCGTATAACACATCACGAATTGCTTGGATATGCTCCTCTTTCGTTGCGCTTGAAGCATTGAAATAAGGTTTCCAGTAGCGATGGATCTCCATCTCTTTACCGATTTCTTTTACGAAATAATGACCAGGCTCGATTTTATTAACATCAATTGTTAATGTTTCTGGCTCTGGACCATATTGGTACGTAAAATAATGTTGTAGTGACGTTGGATTAACTCCTTTATCTTCCATCACATGCATAATACTTTTCTTCTCAGATGCGAAGAATGTAGTATCACCTTGTTGTGCGACGTATAAAGGTTTAATACCGAAGTGGTCACGTGCACCGAAAAGTTTCTTCTCTTCACGATCCCAAATCATAAATGCAAACATACCACGAAGATAGTCTACACATTTTTCTTTCATATGTGCATACAATGCAATGATAACTTCTGTATCAGATTGTGTTGCAAACGTTGCACCTTTTTCAAGTAACATTTCACGTAATTCTACATAGTTGTAAATTTCACCATTAAAAATAATTACATATCGATCATTTTCATAAGTTAGCGGCTGATGTCCTGCCTCTAAGTCAATGATACTTAAACGGCGGAAGCCAAATTGTACATGTTCATCACGAAAATATCCTTCGTCATCTGGACCACGGTGGAAAATCATCGTGTTCATATTTTCAAATTGATGTTTTTCTGTTTCTGAAAACTCTCTAGGGTTTTCACATAAACATCCTACAAAACCACACATACTTCTTACCCTCTTTCGGTTTTCATTCTGTTTCTATACTACTATATCAACCCTATTTATACTAGCATAATCAACTGAATATGGCGACCAAAAACTATAAAAAAATCACTCCATTTCACATTTTTAACAATTTTTTATGAAAACATGAAAACTAGGCACTCACCTTTCTCCGCTTTTGTCATATGATATTGCAAATTGATTTCTAGGAGGGAATACCATGAGTGAAGAAAAAAAAGATTCTTCTCGCCCACCGGTTCGTAATTACTTAAAGCAAATTGATGATTTCTTCGAGCAAACACCTCTTCGCAATGTAATCGCTGATTTAAATCATTTTTTCCAAAAAGGAAACCGTTTATTAACATTCCCTGTAGATTTATATGAAGTTGGTGAAGAACTCGTTGTTACAGCTGAACTACCAGGTATACAAAAAGAGCAAATTCAAATTGAAATACAAAGTGAATACTTAAAAGTCTCTGTAAAAGAAGAGATACTCGAAGAAGAAGAAGAAGAAACATCCCATAACTATTATCGCCGGGAACGTTCCATTTCAGAAGCATCAAGATTGATTAAGTTGCCGTATTCAATTAATAAAAAAGCAGCAAAAGCTTCTTATCAAAACGGCGTATTAGAAATTCGGGCGCCGAAACTTCCCCAACAACATGACATTTTATCCATAGACTAATGCAAAAAAATAAGGGTGCTATGCACCCTTATTTTTAATCCACTAATCGCTTCATATCACGTATAATGTCTTCGTATGGCGTATTACTAATGCCACTATACTTTTTCATTACTTTTCCGTTTTGATCAATTAAATAAAATGATGTACCATGCATGACCTGACCATTCTCCGGCTTATCTACAAGTGATTGGAAATTATCTTTTGAAAACTTCGTGATATCTTCTAACGAATATCCCGTTAATAAATTCCAGTTACTAGTATCCTCTGTAAACTTTTGAATAAAAGCTTTCAGATTTTCTGGTTTATCAAGGTCTGGATCTACACTAAATGAAACAAACTGAACGTCTATCTTCTCTTCTTTTGCCATCTTTTGCAGCTTGGCCATATTTGCAGTCATTGGTGGACAAACTGTTTGACAATTTGTGAACATAAAATCTGCAACCCAAACTTTCCCTTTTAAATCTTTTGTACCAAATTGCTTTCCATCTTGATTTGTAAATTGGAAAGTTTCTAAATCCCAATTTAATGGTTTACGAAGCTTTGAACCTGATTCACTACATCCAGCAAGTACAAAGAGACAAAATACAACCATAAGACCAATTATTTTTTGATAACGCTTCATTTATAAACCTCTTTTCTCTATCCTAAATTTAAATAGGTTATGTTTATAATAACAAAAGTTAACACTACGAGAAAATTGTTTACTACATTTGTTCACGAAATCGTACGAATTTACGTATGTTACTTCTTTATTTCAAGCGAATTACTAGACAAAATATATTTTTTTACTATTATTTCTATAAATAGAATTGATAAAACTAATTTTATTGTTACTTTTGTAAATACCTCTCCCTATTTTTTAACAATTCCTTAAACATTAATCCATGTTTTACACTGTATTCCTTAACAACATTTCGGTACAATACAAATACAACGATTGTAAATGAGGTGATGTTCATGGCAAAGCGCTATGAAAATATGGATAATGTTAGTACAAAAAAATCAATTCGCTCTTTTTTACGCTGGCGTAAAGAACGAAAGCAAAACAAAAAAGATTTTTCTTTCTTAGTAGAACAATCACCCGTTAAACAAAGTGCATTTTTGCAAAGTAATGTAAAAAAAACGACTGTCACATGGATTGGGCATTCTACTTTTCTTATCCAAACGAATGGACTTAATATATTAACAGATCCAGTATGGGCCAATAAATTAAAGCTAGTTACAAGACTTACAGAACCTGGACTCTCTATAGAAGCACTGCCTAAAATTGATATTGTCCTTATTTCACATGGTCATTATGATCATTTAGATTTTTCAACTCTTCGTCAGTTGAATGATGATGTTCTATATCTTGTACCTATCGGATTAAAAAAATTATTTACTCGTAAGAAATTTAAACATGTAGAAGAGTATAAATGGTGGGAAAGTACGATAATTAACGAAGTTTCTTTTCACTTCGTACCTGCTCAGCACTGGACGAGAAGATTCTTATTTGATATGAATACGTCTCACTGGGGCGGATGGATTATTGATAATGAAACGACTATGGAAACCATATATTTTTGTGGCGACAGTGGCTATTTCCAAGGTTTCAAAGAAATCGGTGAACGCTTTTTAATTGATATTGCTCTTATGCCCATTGGCGCTTATGAACCAGAATGGTTTATGAAAGTATCTCATGTTTCACCTGAAGAAGCTGTGCAAGCTTATTTAGATTTAAACGCTACGCATTTTATACCGATGCATTACGGAGCTTTTGCACTCGCCGATGAAACACCTCGTGAAGCAATAACTAGACTTCGAAATAATTGGAATTTGCGCATGTTACCATGGGAACAACTGCATGTACTCTTTTTAGGCCAAACTTTTATTTATAGTAACGCAACAAATGATAAGCAAGTAAATGAAAAAATTGAAACTTTACATGTGTAACGTAACGACTGATTTTCTATATCCAACATATAATATAGAAAATCCTATAATGAAATTTTAATCAGTGGGAGTTTCTTTATCCCCACTGATTATTAACCTTCACCAATCGGGCTTTTACGGACAGCCCGCCACCTAACCTCTTTGCTCCAGCTAAATTTTGAGGTGGGAGTTTTACTGTCTGCAAATAGCAGGATAAAGGGTGTTATCTATGAATGAATATTTACAGACTCGCTATATCATTAGCGGTAGTGCCTGTATAGCTCTTCTTATTTCTTACTTTCTATTTACATAAAAAAGCTACTTGAAATATATTTTCAAGTAGCTTTTTTATTACTCTGCTAAATACATAAATCCGATTGCACCTGGACCTGTATGAGTACTAATTATAGGCGTTGTATAGAAAATTTCTGATTGAGCAAACCCACTCACTTTTTCAACCGCCGCTTTCATACTTTCAGCTAAAGGAATTGCTTTCGCATGCGGAATTGCAACAGCCTTTACAACTTTTCCAGCTGTATCTTGCTCAAATAACTTAGCTAATGTTTTTACAATTTGGCCTTGGCTACGAACTTTCGTTACAGGATTATAAACACCATCTTCAAGACTAGCAATTGGCTTTATATTAAGCAGCGAACCGATAAACGCCTTTCCTTTACCGATACGTCCACCCTTCACTAAGTTTTCTAATGTATCTACTACTACATATAAACGAGTATTCTTTCTTACTTCATCTACACGTTTTAAAATTTCTTCTAGTGAGCGTCCTTCATTTGCCATTTTTGCAGCTTCAATCACTTGATATGCTAAAGCATGTGTAATAAATTGAGAATCAACAACTGTTACTTTTGTATCGGTCATTGATGCAGCACTATTTGCAGTTGCTACAGTACCACTCATTCCACTTGTCATATGAATGGAAAGTACTTCACTTCCATCTTCACCTAACTTGTCGTACATTTCTACAAATGTACCCATTGCAGGTTGTGATGTTTTTGGTAGTTCCTCTGATTTAATCATTTCTTCAATAAATTCATCTGGTTGTAGATCAACGCGATCTAAATATGTTTGTCCATTTACAGAGATTGATAATGGTAGAACATGAATGTCATACTTCTCGATTACCTCTTGTGATAAATCTGCCGTTGAATCTGTTACAATTTTAATTTTTTGCATATTATATTCTTCCCTTTCCAATACGCTCTCCTTGTTATTATACTAGTATTCCCACTGCTTTCAACAATTTGGAACGAAATTTCATCAAATTAATTATATTTTTATATCTAAAATGAAAAAGACAGAGCTCCTAACCCTGTCTCTACTCTATATCATGCATTTTTTTCAAGAGTATTTGTTTTATATACATTTAAATAATCATTCCACTTCAAACAATTTTGTAAATATTCACGGAAAGAATATGAAAATCTTGGATGTTTTTGTTTTTGAATTTTTGCAATAAATAATTGAAGACGAGACTGAATTAGAAACGATAATGGATGCTGTGCCTGTAGGACAGGGATTTCGAATATTTTAATACAATCCCCTGTTGAATGAGTGAAATAAAAACTTTTCGTAATCACAATATCAATCCTCTTTTTCATTGGATTTTTGAACTTCCTCTACTTTGCGCTGTAAGACGTTGTTTAAAGTGGAGTAAAATCAGACTTATATGATTTCTGTAGTCCTTATGGCTAGAAGATTTATACTCTATTCATCTCCACCTAATCCATCTTCCCGTCCTAAATATCCCTGAGACGGGAACCTCATTACCCATCAATTGTTTAATACATTTAGTATAAGCTTATAAAAGCGCAAAGTTTGTCTAAATTTTGGAGATTCTATAATTTTTTTCTTCTATATATTGTATACGTTTATAGCTATAGTATAACAAATAAATAAAAAAGTGCCTTTATAACGAGGCACTTTTCGACTGCATTTCTTCTCTTTTCTTTTTTCTCTTACTAACAACCTTTGATAAAGCAATACTTACTTCATAAATACAAATAAGCGGCACCGCAACTAAACTATGAGATAAAAAGTCAGGCGGTGATATGCAAGATGCAATGATAATTAATGCTACGTAAGCATACCTTCTTATTTTTATTAAAAATTCCGCCGTAAGTATTCCAATACTAGTTAAAAACATTACAACGACTGGCAATTCAAAAATCACAGCAAATGGAACTGTTAAATTAAGTACAAAATGAAAATACTTTTCTGTCGTAAACATCGTATTAAACATTTCATTACCTATCGTAGTTAAAAAGTGAAATAGAAACGGCATTACAATAAAGTATCCAAAACATAAACCTGCGATAAATAATATAGACAATACCGGTATATACATTATTGTCATCTTTTGTTCATTTGGATGTAAACCCGGTTTTACAAATAACCAAATTTGTATAGCAGCAAAAGGAATTGTACAAACGATAGCAAATACTGTAGCAATCGAGAAAAAAATCCACAATACATCACTTGGACCGAGAACAGTTAATTTCATTGGTAAATCTTTTACAAGCCAAAAATAAATATCCTTTGTAAAAGTAAATCCAATAATTAAAAATAGTACAAAGGATAACACTGTATATATTACTCTTTTTCGAAGTTCAACAATATGTTCTACTACGCTCATTTCCCGATCTTCCATCTCGTTCACCACACTTTATTTATCCATTACAAGGAAAATACATTACAGTTTTTCTTTCTTTTCCTTTTCTTGAAATGCGTCATCTGTCAATTCTTTCGTTGATTTTTTAAACTCTTTTAACGTTTCCCCTAAAGCCTTCCCGATTTCCGGCAATTTTTTAGGTCCAAATAAAATGAGTACTGCTACTAAAATTAAAATTAACCCTGGAAAGCCAATATTTGAAAACATTTCCCCATCCCCTTTATTAGTAGTTTCCTTGTCCTACTATTACATAATTTTATTTTGTCAAAAAAGTTTGAAAACGTCAACAAATCCATTGCCTTTTGTCAAAAAAATTCAAAAATATAATCAATTATACAAATTTCATTTTCTATTGCTCTTGTGTATGATATGGTAAGGGAAATGACATATTATTTTATGATAGTAGAAAGGATTTGCATTATGACTGAAAAAATGACACGAATGACCCAATTTGTAAAAGAAGAAATTGCAAATGCAATTACACATGGTATCGGTGCCATTTTAAGCATCCCTGCCTTAATCATATTGATTATTCATGCTTCTAAGCACGGTACCGCATCAGCTGTAGTCGCATTTACTGTTTATGGTGTAAGCATGTTCTTACTGTACTTGTTTTCAACATTGCTACATAGCATTCATCATCCTAAAGTAGAAAAAATATTTACTATTTTAGATCATTCAGCCATTTACTTATTGATTGCTGGCACGTATACTCCTTTTCTACTTATTACACTTCGTGGCCCATTAGGATGGACGTTGCTTGCTATAATTTGGACACTTGCAATCGGAGGTATCGTCTTCAAAATCTTCTTTGTACGTCGCTTTATAAAGGCATCAACTTTATGTTACATCATTATGGGCTGGCTCATAATCGTTGCCATTAAACCACTTTATGAAAATCTAACTGGACATGGTTTTTCACTACTTTTAGCAGGTGGAATTTTATATTCTGTCGGAGCTATATTCTTCCTTTGGGAAAAGCTACCTTTTAACCATGCCATATGGCACCTGTTCGTTTTAGGTGGTAGTACGATGATGTTCTTCTGTGTACTCTTTTACGTCTTACCTACAGCATAATAAAAAAGGTTTCAGCTTACTATAAGCTGAAACCTTTTTTATTACTTATGTAATTGTGATGCGATAACTTCCTGTGTATGCTTCGTTAATTCTTTAATATCCATATTCGCATACTCTTCAGGTGTAATCGGCTTAGAAATTGTTACTGTTGCATGAGCTGACTTCATACGATTTCCATTCGCTTCAAACATCTTATATGTACCATCTAACGTTACAGGTAAAATTGCTACACCTGATTTTACTGCAAGATGGAAACTACCAGCCTTAAACTCTCCAACTTCGCCACCTTTACTTCTCGTTCCTTCTGGGAAAATTACGATAGAATGTCCATTCTTTAATAGTTCGATTCCATCTTTAATTGCTTTAAGAGATTGACGACGATCGCTACGATCCATAAATACACAATTCATAAGTTCCATCCAAGTTGGTACAACTGGGAACTTTTTAATCTCTGCCTTTGACACGAATCCAATTGGTTTATTTAAGTAACCTAGTAAAACAGGGATATCCATATTACTTTGGTGATTACTTACAACTAGTACCGGCTTGTCTTTCGGAACATTTTCAAGCCCTTTCACTTCTACTGTCCCTCCAGCTACACGTACCATTTTCTTACCAAACCAATTTGTCGTTTTATACACAGCATTATCTTTTTCTTTTGGCGCCATCGTATTTACTTGTCTTTTAAGACGCCACATTCTCGGTGTAATCGCAATTACAATTAAAATTAAATAAAAGATTTTAAAAAACGTTTGAATCATACAGAACCCCCACCTATTATCATTCCGACCTTCATTATACTAGACAAACGAAGGAAAAAGAAGAAAAAAAGTCCAAACAGCAAGTGTTTGGACTTTTTAAGCATTCTATATTAGAAACGTTTTGCTAATTCACGAGCATTAGCAATTGCCGCTTCTTTAATTTCTTGTGCTTTTTCAGGGTTTGCATTCATACCCTCAACTGCAATATAATCAGTATCATTTACACCGACAAATCCTAATACAGTTTTTAAATGATTGCGTCCGAAGTCTACAGCTGCGTATGCTCCTTCAGAATATACGCCACCTGTTGCTTGAATGTGAAGTGCTTTTTTACCTTCTAATAAGCCGACTGGACCATTTTCAGTATATTTGAATGTTTTACCTGCGATTGCTACGTTATCTAAGTATGCTTTTACTACTGGTGGATAGCTAAAGTTCCACATTGGAGTTACGAATACATAACGATCTGCATGCATAAATGTTTCTAAGTTTGTGTTCATTGCTGCTACTTTTTGTTGTTGAGCTTCCGTTAAAGTTTCAAAGCCTTCACCTGCTGCAAATTTACCCCAAGCAGCAAATACATCTGCATCGATTGCTGGTACAGTAGTATTGAATAGATCAATTGTTACAACTTCGTCTTGTGGATGCTCGTTTTTATAAGCCTCGATGAAAGCTTCCCCTACTGCCATTCCGAAAGAACCTTCTGCTGAATTTGGATTTGCTGTGATAAATAGTACTTTTGTCATTGTATTCTCTCCCTTTTTTCTCTTTATCTTCAATTCAAGATTTGTTTTTTAAAAGTTAATAACTTACCTTATGTAAGTATAATACAAAAAGTTTTATTCAATGTCAATAAAAAATAGCTACTTTTTTTTCGTAAGTTAATGATTTATTTTGTTTCTCTAAAATTTAGTATACAGATATTAAGACTTCTCATACAAAAAGGCTACCTCTATAAATTATAGAGATAGCCTTTTATTACATATTATTTTTGAAAAACATGTTTTACTTTTTCAGCTGGAATGTTACTTCCACCTCTACCTTTTACATCTTCAATCATCATTGTAATGACCATATCTGGCGAATTCAAATCAAATGCAGCGAACCAGCCTAGTTCTTTTCCTTCGGCTTCTTTAGATACTTTTAATTCCGCTGTACCTGTTTTTCCAGCAAGAGTCATTCCATCAATCTTAGCAATTTTCCCTGTACCATCCGGATCATTAATTACTTTCGTCATAGCAGTTTTTAATATATCCTGATTTCCTTTAGAAATTACATTTTCTTTCCAAGCTTTTGGTTGTTTATCTGTTTTAATAATATACGGTGATGGAATCGTTCCATCATTTACAATTGGCGCATACGTTAAAGCTAAATGAAGAGGAGTCATTAATACTTGTCCTTGTCCATATCCTGTATCTGCCATTTGAATATCATTTTTAATACCGTCATTTGCAATTTTAGAAGCAGGGAATCCATATTCAATTGGTAGTTTCTCATCGAATCCGAATTTTTTCGCTTCACTCATAAACTTGTCTTTTCCGATTTTCAAAGCTTCTTGTGCGAAGTAAATATTATCCGAGTATTTCATCGCCTTATCAAAATCAATCGGATTTGCATCTTTCACACGCGTTACATAATAATTACCCCAAGAAGAATCTTTTGTCCATTTTAATCCTTCAATTTTCAACTCTTCTTTTGGATCGATTGTTTTCGTTTCAAGACCAATTGCAGCTGTAATTGGTTTAAATACAGAACCTGGTACCGATAATTGTGTAAAGCGATTCGTCATCGGTTTTTTCGGATCATTATTCCAAGCTTCGCGTTGCGCTTTCGATGTTCCTCGTGCAATTAAATTAGGATCATATGCTGGACTACTTACTAGTGCAATTGTTTCTCCACTTTTCGGATTGATTGCTGCACTTGAACCAGCTTCGCCCTTCATTTCATTATACGTTTTTTCTTGAACAGCACTATCAATAGTTAAAGTTACATTTTCTCCATCAACAGCATCTGTTTTTACCAAGTTTTTAATTTCTTTTCCTTGCGCATCTTCTACAAAGACACGGCCACCTTTTTTACCGCGTAGCTTTTCCTCTAATACTTGCTCTAAACCAGCTTTACCAACTGGGTCATCAGCTTGATAGCCTTTCTTTTGTAGCGTTTTTAAATCTTCAGCATTTACCTTTCCAATATAGCCAGTCAGATGAGCTGCCGCTTCCCCTAACGGATATGTACGAACATTTACAGGTTTTGTTGAAACACCTGGTAAATCAATGTACGTATTTTGCGTTGCCCCTTCAGGCAAAATTCCAATTGGTACGAGATACCCTGGTTTTACCCATTTAGCAGCTAATTTTTGATCAATTTCTTCTACAGACATATTTAATAACTTCGCTACTGTTTCTTTCGTTTGCGGAGCAGTATCGCCTAACTTTTCAGGAATCAATCCGATTTCAGAAGCTTTCCCATTTGTTGCAAGACCTTTTCCATTACGATCGTATATTTCACCACGTTTTGGCTGTGTTGTCTGCATACGCACTTTACTATCTTTCGTCATGCCAGGGAAAATAAAATCAGGAGTCCAATCTATTTTCCAAGATTCTTTATCTCCATCTTTTTCTTTCACCATTTTTGCTTCATGGCCAAAAGTAATTTTACCACCAACTGTATCCATGCTTACTTTAAAAGGAACAGGGCCTTCATCTTTTTTATCTTCTTTTACTTCCCCTGTTTCTACCTTTAAGTCTTTCACTTCGATACCAGAATAAATTTTTTCATATTTCTCAGTAAATTCTTTCTTTGAAATATCTTTTTTTGCATTTTTTGATAGTTGATCATACATATCTGCAAATTTTTGTTTATTCCACGCTTTTACATATGTATCAAACGCTTCTTGTGGTTTTTCTTCTTTACCACATCCAACTAACATGAATGTTAAGCAAAGAAAAAGAATCCCCCATATCTTTCTCAATCGATTCTCCTCCTCTTTCTATATTAGTACTTTTGAAAATTTTAGCATTTTTACATGCTACCTATCATTATAGCACTATCGAATCTCATCTATAAACTTATATTGGTGAATATAAATAAAAAGATTGATGCGAATTCTCACATCAATCTTCTTTATTATTATTGTTTCTCATATACGTGGTAATAATACGTATACGGGTTTTTTTCATCTGTTAAACCTTTTTCTACAAAAATCTCTTTCCAATTTGTCATATCCATTTCTGGGAAGAATGTATCTCCTTCAAATGCATAATGAATTTTTGTTATATACAACTTGTCTACGTATGGTAAAAAGAGATCGTAAATTTGCGCTCCGCCAAAAATAAAAATCTCTTCTTCATTTTTACATAGTTCGAATACTTCTTCTACAGAATGAACAACTTCACATCCTTCAACGTGATATCCTTCATTACGAGTTACAATAATATTACGTCTTCCAGGCAGCGGTCTACCAATCGCTTCATAGTTCTTTCTTCCCATAATAAGCGGGTGACCCATCGTTGTTTTCTTCACGTATTGTAATTCACTCGGTAAACGCCAAGGTAAATTATTATCTTTACCAATTACTCTATTTTCGTCCATTGCGACCATAAATGAAACAATCATTTTTTCATCTCCTCTACAATTATACTGCAACCGGTGCTTTAATTGCTGGATGCGGATCGTATCCTTCAATCGTTAAATCTTCCATTTCAAAATCGAAAACAGATTTCACATCAGGATTTAATGTAAGTTTCGGGAACGGACGTGGTTCACGTGCCAATTGCTTTTCTACTTGTTCAAAATGATTTGTATAAATGTGTGCATCACCAATTGTATGAACAAATTCCCCTACTTCAAGACCACATTCGTGTGCAATTAAATGTGTTAGTAGTGAATAACTTGCGATGTTAAATGGTATTCCAAGGAATATGTCACCACTTCTTTGATATAGCTGACAAGAAAGCTTTCCGTCCGCTACATAAAACTGGAATAATGTATGACAAGGGGGTAATGCCATACTTGGTACGTCTTCAGGATTCCAAGCAGAAACGATTAAACGACGTGAGTCTGGTGTTTTTTTAATCATTTCAATTACATCTTTTAATTGATCAAGTGTCTCACCAGCTGTCGTTTTCCAAGCTCGCCACTGTTTACCGTAAACGTCTCCTAAATAACCATATTTATTTGAGAAATCATCATCTTCTAAAACGTTCTTTTTAAACAATTCCATCTGCTCATCGTACTGTACTTTAAATTCTTCATCTTGTTGTGAGCGAAGACCAAAATCCGTCATGTCAGGACCAGTATACTCATCACTTTCTACCCAGCTCTTAAACGCCCATTCATTCCAAATATTATTATTATGCTGCAATAAATAGCGAATATTTGTATCACCTTTCATAAACCAAAGTAGTTCACTTGCTACAAGGCGAAATGGTACTCTTTTTGTCGTTAATAAAGGAAATCCTTTACTCAAATCAAAACGCATTTGATATCCAAATACAGATACAGTTCCTGTCCCTGTACGATCTTCTTTCTTCGTACCATGTTCCATTACATGGCGGCATAAATTTAAGTATTCATTTTCAGCATGTTTCATATGTAGGAAAACCTTCTTTCAATCGTATATGCAATTTATCATAACATGAAAAATGGTAAATTTAATAATCCTAATTAATAAAATTTCTTCCGCTAATTCTTACAAAATTATTAACTTTCCAAATTTAAAAAGGTTTTCATTTTCTATTACCGAAAGTATAGTGCGGTAGAACAAAATTTATATTTGGAGGTTAGAAGTATGTCTAAAATTGAAACGCCTGTTATGACTTCTTTACAAACAACGGTTGAAAAAATGATGAAGGATTTAAATGTTCCTGGTACTGCTGTCACTGTTATAAAAGACGGTGAGGTTATTATTTCAGAAGGTTTTGGCTATCGTAATATAGAAACAAAAGAGGCTGTTACACCGAATACTCGATTCGCAATCGGTTCCTCAACGAAAGCATTTGGCACACTTTCATTAAGCTTGTTAGCACAGCAAAAAAAGTTTAATTGGGATACCCCTATCCAGTCTTATATACCTAACTTTACTTTATCTGAACTACTTGCTAGCTCACAAGTTACAGGACGGGATTTAGCTTCTCATCGTACTGGAGTGAGTCGTCATGAGGCTCTTTGGTACAGTTCTTCCTTATCTCGAAAAGATCTCGTTGAAAAAATTAAACATTTACCACTTGATGCACCGTTCCGGACTGCATTTCTATATAACAACTTAATGTATGCAACAATTAGCTACATTGTTGAAAACATTACAAATCAAACGTGGGAGCAATACACTACAGAACATATTTTAGAACCTTTAAATATGAGACATACAAACTTCTCTGTTAACGATTCACAAACTACAGATGATTACGCTTTACCTTACATTGAAAATGACGGTGAAATAAAAGCAGTTCCATTCCGTAACATCGATACAGTTGGCGCTGCTGGGTGTATTAATTCCACAATTGAAGATATGGCAAATTGGGTACTTCTCCACTTAAATGAAGGAAAATTTGGAGATCATGAATTAATCTCCTCTGAATTATTACAACAAATGTATACACCACACAATTCAATTCCAGACCAACCGGTTTTATCACTCCCTGAATCTCCATTAAATAGTTACGGTCTTGGTTGGTTTATTAGCGCTTATCGTGGTAAAAAAGTGATTCATCATGGCGGTAATATCGATGGATTTTCAGCGCTTGTTTCATTCATACCAACAGAAAACATAGGCCTTGTCATTTTAACGAATGCTGGAGGAACATTACTTCCTACTTATCTCGCTAATCAAATTTATGACGAACTACTTGAATTAGAATCCATTGATTGGCATAAACGTGCTGTAGAAGATACTAAAAAAATGAAGGAAATGATGAAAGAAGCAACTGAATCCCTCCCTGAACAAATTAAAGGGACTACACCTTCGCACAAGTTAGAGGATTATACTGGTACTTTTGAACATCCTGCATACGGAACATTACAAGTATATAAACGAGATGATTCGTTATATGTACAATTTATGGAAATGGATATTCAATTAGGGCATCATCATTACGACATCTTCTCCGCAAAAGTTGACTTATTCCAAATGAAAATGAGCTTATTATTCGCTTATGAAATGAATATAAGTGGTGAATTCCCATCCCTTCAGTTACATGTACCTGCTATGTTAAGTACACAGCCGCTTACATTTAAGAAAATTAAATAAGTATTTTGATGGTAAAAAATAAAGGTAGGTGCGAATCACACCTACCTTTTCTATTTCATATCAATCTTATCTGGTTGAAACCAACTTGGTTTTGATAACTCAAAGTTTTTATGATCTTCCAATACAATAGTAAGACGCTCTAACGTATCATCCAACATATGTGGTGCTGCTCTTAATGTCCAGACAACTGATGAGAAAACTGTCATGCCAACGTACACCGCATATAATTTCCAGAACTCCTCTGGTATTCTCCTATTAAAGTATCCTTCTATTTGTCCGATTGAATACGGAATACTAATGTCCCTTGCAAATAGTGCAATTTTCACGAAATCATGCAGTGGATCGCCCCAGTCATAACCATTAAAATCAACTACACCTACATATTTCCCATCCCGTACAATTATATTTTCTAAATGAAAATCATCGTGTTGAAATCGATTTGGGCGATCCTTTACATACATTTCATTTTCATCTATAAACTTAATAATCTTATCATCATTTTTTATTTTTATTCCGCATGTTTTGTATGCTTCTAAATATTTACTATGTTTTTTCATTGCTCTTTCATGCCATGGAAGTATATCATTAGGAGCTTCATATGTATGCATTTTTGCTAAATCTTTTCCTGCCTCTATGCCAATATCATATTGTTCTTTTGGTGAATACGTAGGCAATAGCTTCTTCGCATCTTCCCCTTCTAAATATGAAAAAATACTATAGCATACACCTTCTTCTTCCAATATACCTATTTCAATTGGCCTTTGTACCTGTACGTTACGTTTTACCATTTCATTTAAAATTTGAAACTCTATTTTCTTTCTTTCATACTCTTTTATATCTCCTGTCCGAAATAAATATTTTTCATTATTTGCATTCGTAATTACATATTTCTTATCTGGAGAGAAACCTTTAGAAATTTCTTCAATATTCGCTGCATCTTTTACAATTTGTATATTGTTTTGCCGTGCTGTAATTATCTTCATATCTATTCCCCTTATATTTCTGCATTTGGTGTATAGGCTACTTCTACAATAAATCCATTCGGATCGTAAAAATCAATCGTATAGTACCCTTCTGAATAATGATTCATTTCAATTAAACCACGTATTACCTTCACTTTCGTACTAGAAAGAAAATCTACTACTTCATCAACTACTTCTCTATGAATAGCTTGATAACAAATATGTCTAGGACCTAACGTCCTTACGATTTCCTCATCTACTTCTTTAAATTATATTTCACTTTCTCCCGTGCTATATGCTACTTCATTTAACTTTCTCCATCCAATTATCGGAAACAACTTATCATAATAAGAAATGGATTCCTCTAAATTTGCTACTCAAAATTCAATATGATGAATACACTCCTTGTACTACTTGCACAATTTCCATCGGCTTATGAACCATATAATCGGGTGCGTCTTTTTTCACTGTTTCAATAACATCATATCCCCAAGATACCCAAATTACATTCACCCCAGCCTTTTTACAAGCTGCTACATCTCGCTGTTCATCACCAATGTATAACATATCTTTCTCAGTTATTTTTTTCGATTTTAAAAATCTTTTTATCATCTTGTCTTTACCGAACAAATTTTTAGAACAATACACTTCTTGTATATTTTCTATATCATTCTTTTGTAAAAATGCTCGAATATGCTCTTCTGAATTAGATGATATAACCGCAATACCGTATCCTTTTTTATGTAGTTCATCTAATACATCCTTCATTCCATGGAATAAAACGAGATCTTTTATAGCAGGCTGATATAATTTATAAAACTCTAACGCTAATATCGGTAGTTTGTACAGTGGTACATCGAGTTGTTTACATCTCTCTGACATCGTTAATTTACGTAAATACTCAATTTCTTCTTCCCTTACCGTTTTATACCCGTGTTTTTCAGCAAGTTGATTATAAATTGGTACAAATATATTTTGTGAATCTACTAATGTGCCATCAAAGTCAAAAACAATATATTTTTGCATTCCCATACTCCCTTTGCTGCTTTTTTTCTAAACCTATCATATTCAACACCATAGTTGTCTTACCCTTCTATAAACATAAAAAAAGAACAAGATTTTCTCTTGTTCTTTTTAAGACAACCATTTTGGCGGTACATTCGTATTCCAATAAATATTCCCTAACTCATGATGTCCAGAGTATCCATCATCAAAACGATGATAGTGGAAATTAAAATAATAACCATCTTGCGGTGGATGATCTCTTCTTACATGGAAACGCAATAAGTCATTTCCTGTTTTCGTATCGTAGACGTGAAAAATCTTTTCATTATTTCCACCAGCTGGTCTTTGAGAAATCGCTAATGATTGCAATGACTCCTCTGGTACATCATTGGCAAGTTCAGCAATTGCCTCTTCAATCTTTGGTAATATTACATCTTTAAATTCATCTTCAATTACTGGGCCAATTTTAGTACCAAACTTTTGCATCGACTGTTTTTCTGCTTCTTGCATCGCATAAGTAATAAAAGTATCGGTGGTTAACCTGTCATTCGTTTCTTCATATGTATAGGACGTACTCTCCAAATTTTGTTGCCCAGCTGTGCTCGTAGGCTTGTCCGCAGCTTTGGCATTATCAAGCAATATGGAAGGAGGCGTCACTAAACCAAATGTAAATACGGTAATTAATGCGACTAAGGTTTTTCTAAACCAATTTGGCATTTATGTTCCCTCCCCTTTCACTCATTATTTTTTATATAACGGTGGTTTCTTCTATTATACAAAATGATTATAATTTTTGCACTTTACAATTTTGTTAACGTTCACATATTTTTCACTTGAATATGAAATTGTAAGATTTCATACAATATTAATACCACAATATTGAGGAGGCACTTGAATGACTTTAGATGTCATGTATTCCGCCGCAAGCATACTCGTTTTAGTATATTTTATTTATCAATGTGTTACAGACTAGAAAAAGAGCCGTCAATGGCTCTTTTTTAATGGTAAAAATACAATCCATACAATTAATAAAATAAAAATAATGCCACCAATCACAGCTGGCAATAAATAAAACTGGGCAAGTATAACTATTCCATACAAAAGTATTGCTGGTAGTAGTAAATAACGATTTGCCTTCCATCTTAACAAAAGTAAGTTCCCTTCATCACAATATAAATGAAGAAACATCTTATTCGTAAATTCATTCCAATAATCACGTGCATAGCGAGAAATTGCAACTACAGCAAATACGAGAACAATAGCTGCAATCCACCTAGGAGTCATAATTATACTTGCAGTACTGATACATACAATTTGAATATAAAATATTCGTGCAGTACTTGTACGGAAAAATTCTTTCAAAAAAGATTCGACAATACGAGAATCAGCTTTTTTTCCTAATAGTCTTTTAGAGTACGGAAACATCCACGGTTTTTTATTCGAACTACTCGGTTTAGCCGCATGACCACCAACTTGCATAATTCCGCTCGTCCAGCGCATGCTTTCCTCCTTTTCTTTCTTAATTTCTTTAAAAAAGAACTTTTTATAATTCATTTTCGCTTTTACTAATACACTACTTAAGAAAATTACTAAACCGATAAATAGAATTGAATAAAATGGATTTTTATAAATAAAAAATAAACTAATTCCCAAAAAGGACACGCTCATAGAAAATACTACATTTTTTACAATCCATAAAACCCATCGTTTCTCCGCATGTACATGAATAAATCTCGTTAACAACGACATCATAAATCGAAATATAGTAAAGAATACCCAAAATAATAGGACTTGTATCTCTGTTACTCCGATACTTTTCATCAACACCGGTAACATAATAACGACTAATATTATATTCGTTATCGCTATTCGAACAAATGTGTACATCATGCCATACTGGACTAATTTTTGCATATGTGTTGCATACGAAATTAAAAATAAACTATCCGCTTGCTCAAAAAATGAACGAACTCCTCTCGGATATGTTACTAGATAAAATGCGAGTAATCCTAATCCGAAATAAATCGTCTCTTCCGTTGATAATTCATTTATCCATAGTGACCTATAATAGATTCCCATAAATATAAGTGCTGGTATAATAATATATAATGCGACTGTCCAATCTGTTACCGAACGTATAGACTTCCACTTCCGCTGAAGCTCATGGCGTAATCTTTTATAAAATTGTTGTTTAATCATGTTGTTCACGCCTTACGATTACATCAAAGCAGTCTAGTAATGAGCTACCCGGCATTTCCGCTAACATTTGAATAGATTCTAAATGTCCATCTGCGACTAATGTACCTTGTGAAATGAGTAAAAATCTTTCACAAATTTTTTCAGCAGTATCCAATACGTGCGTACAAAGTAAAATTCCTGCTCCGCGCTCTTTTTCTTTATATAAATAACTTAAAAACTCTTTCGTAGCTACTGGATCTAAACCGATAAAGGGTTCATCAATGATATAAAAATCTGGCTCAGTTAAAAACGCCAATATTAGCATCGATTTTTGTTTCATACCTTTTGAAAACTTTGATAAATACTCATGTTTATGCTTATCCATTCGAAAAGTATGTAATAATTGTTCCGCTCGTTCTTCCCAGCTTCCCATTTCACTTCCACGAGCAGCCATTAATAATTCAATATGTTCCCAGAGCGTCAAGTAATCATAGTATGTTGGATGTTCTGGCACGTATGCATACGGATTTTTCTTTTTACCGAATGATATTTCACCGTCCATATTTACAAGTAATCCGAGCATCGTTTTTATCGTCGTACTCTTCCCAGCACCATTTGCTCCAATAAGAGCAACTAGTTCACCTTTTTCAATAGAAAAAGCTATATCATGAATTGTTTTTTCGCCTATTTCATATCCGGCTGAGCGGATATTTACTTCTAACATGCATTTCCCCTCTTTCCATTTCCAATACAATCAAGGAAAAGAATAACATATAACTATCTATATATCATTATAAAATATTTATTTTCATAGCAGGAAAAAACATTTTTTAACAGAATATTAAATGTTTGATTACATTTTATTGGAGTGGATAATATGTCTTTTCAAATTCGTGAAGCAACGATAGATGATATAGACGCACTTTGTTCTTTAACGAAAGAATTAAAAGGTTCCTCTATTTCCTATGAAGATATGAACAACCGATTACAATTCGTACAAATGAGTCCGTTTGATTTTTTATATGTTTACGAGGAAGAAGAAGCTATATTTGGATTACTTGGATTTCGTATACGTGAAAATTTAGAAGATGTAACACGTTATGGAGAGATTTCAATTATTAGCGTCGATTCTAACATACGACGGAAAGGCATTGGACAAGTGTTGATGGATTATGCAGAGCAATTAGCAAAGAAACATAATTGCATTGGCACATGGCTAGTTAGTGGAACAAAAAGAGTAGAAGCTCATCCTTTTTACAAAAAATTAGGATATGAAGTAAATGGCTACCGATTTGTAAAACATTTTTAAACTACTTATAATTGAAGGGACTATAACTATGACAAACATTAAAGCAATTTTCATTGATCGTGACGGTACAATTGGTGGTGACACTACAATACATTATCCAGGATCTTTTACATTATTTCCATTCACAAAAACATCCTTGCAAAAACTAAAAGCTAAAAATATAAAAATTTTCTCTTTCACAAATCAACCTGGTATCGCAGATGGAATAGCAACTGTAGCCGATTTTGTACAAGAATTAGAAGGCTTCGGTTTTGATGATATTTATGTATGTCCTCATAAACACGGTGATGGTTGTGAATGCCGTAAACCAAGTACAGGCATGCTGCTTAAAGCAGCAAAAAAACATGGGCTTGATTTAACACAATGTGCTGTAGTTGGTGATCGCTGGACTGATATTGTTGCAGGAGCAAAAGTAAATGCGACAACAATTCTAGTCCGAACAGGCGCTGGGTATGATGCTTTGCATACGTACCGAGACAAATGGGCACATATTGAACCAAACTACATTGCAGATAACTTTGAAGATGCAACAAACTGGGTTTTAAATCAACTATAATACAAATGAAGATTTTGATGCACTCAAAATAATTTAAAACATAGTTAAAATAGCCTTTTTGGCAAATAATTGTCTTCCACAAAACGGATTACCTCAAAAGGTAGCAAGTTCCCTTTTGATACGCAAACATTGCAATTCAAATTTTATTTTTTATTAGTAACAGCAATTAACGTAAAGAAGGAATAGCTTAGTGGCTATCCCTTCTTTATTGACTTCTATTATTTACATTTGTTATCTTTTTTTATTGAGTATTCTCATCGTTTTTATACTCCAAAATATCCCCTGGCTGACACTCCAAAGCTTTACATATCGCTTCTAATGTTGAAAAACGAACCGCTTTTGCTTTCCCATTTTTCAAAATAGAAAGATTCGCCATCGTAATTCCAACCTTCTCCGAAAGCTCCGTTACACTCATTTTTCGTTTTGCTAACATGACGTCAATATTAATAATGATTGTCATATCCGCCACCTCAGACCGTCAAATCATTTTCTGATTTTATGTTAATTGCCTCTTGTAGAAGTCGTTGGAGGATAGCAGCAAAAACAGCGATAACGAGAGAAGCAAAAACGATAATAAGTCCCACTAACCCAATAGGAGGGTCCATTTTTTTCGCTATAAAATGAAAAAGTGGTAAACCTAATACATACAAACCACTGATTGTAACTGCACAGCGCTTTATATTCTTTAACGCCTTTACAGATAATTCCGAGAACGCTGTGTTCTCATCAATGTACTGTAAAAGATTGAAAGCCTGATAAAGAGCAACGTAAAAAGGCACAGCTGCTCCATACATCACAATGAAAACAAGATATTTTATCAGAGTAATATTAGGATACAAATTCGCTGCGAAATTCGCCATTTCCGGCACTAAAAATATGCATAAAGCAAGTACTGCAATTCCAACAAGAAAAATAATTACTTTTAAGAACGTTGTTGAACTTCGTTTAAGATTCATTTACAATACCTCATTTATTTAATGATAACATAATTTTATCATATTATTTATCGTTTAACAATAAATAAATATCGTTTCCTTCATGTTTAATTTAGGCAAAAATAAAAAAGAATTTCTCATTACAAAGAAATTCTTTTTCTTGAAAATGTCTCTTTCAACTTAATTTTTTAAAACGTTAATTCGTAATGGAAATAACGATTATCTCTCAAATAACCATTTTCAGCATATAATCGTTGTGCTGATAAATTATCAATCTCTGTTTGCAATTTTACACCTTTTGCTCCATTCTCTAATGCGTATTCTTTAGCAGCTTCTAATAATTTTTTACCTGTTCCGGCTCCACGCTTCGCCGCTTGTACAAATAAATCATTTAAAATCCATAATTCTTTCATTGAAATGGAAGAAAATGATGGATATAGTTGTGTGAACCCAATATATTCGCCGTCTTCAACTGCTACGAAAATAACGGACTCTTTTTTCTCAATTCGATTTCGTAAAAATACTTTTGCACCTTCTAAATCAGAATCCTGCCTATAAAACATGCGATAGTTATTAAAAACTGATGCTAGTCCATCTAAATCTGCAATTGTTGCCTCATATATTCTCATTTTACTCCATTCCCCTTCCAATACTGTCTCATTATATCCGTTGCCCATTTAGGCTGGTGTATTTCTTCTTTCGGCATAAACTCTTTCATTATTGGTTTTATATCCAATATAGGAGTACCATTAATAGCATCTAATCCCTCAACAATAATTGATTTACCTTCTCTTTTGATCACCTTTACAATTGTTACACCTATGCGATTCGGGCGATTTTTTCCGCGCTGTGCAAAAATACCTACTTCAGGATAATCTTTATTATTTCTAGGATGTCTAGCAAAATACTGAATTTGCTCGTCAGTTACTTTATGAAAATAAAAAACAACTTCAATATGGGAAAAATCTTCAATCCCTTGTATACTTTCTTCTGCATACATTTCAGTTAAAGTTATATGGGATCTTACTTCTCCCCACTCATCATCTTTTATTTCCTTTCTTTCATTATGTACAAATGCGATTGGTTGAACTGAAAACATACGCATTCCCCCTTAAATGTAACCACTTACATTATAAAATATTTTCTGAATGTTTTCCAGATATATGAATTAAGTTTACATAATATAATTATAATCTATTTATCTAAAGCTACCTTGACTGCTTCAATTGCATGTATATGGGTCGTATCAAATATCGGGACTGATACGTTTTCTTGTTTTATTAATAAACCTATTTCCGTACAACCTAATATAATTCCTTGTGCTCCTTCTTGTACTAATTCTTCTATAACCCTTTTATAATACTCTCTAGATTGAAATACTATTTTTCCTAAACATAATTCTGTATATATTACTTCGTTTACTTTTTCTCTATTTGTTCCTGATGGTACTATTACTTTTATATCATGCTCTTCAATACGTGACTTATAGAAATCTTGCTCCATTGTATATTTAGTTCCAAGCAGACCAACCTTTTGAATGTCTTTTCTTTTAATTACTTTTGCAGTTGCATCGGCAATATGTAAGACTGGAATATCAATTTTCTCCTTTATTTTTCCAACTACCTTATGCATTGTATTTGTACAAATGATTATAAAGTCTGCTCCTCCCTTCTGTAATGAATACGCCGCATTCGCTAAAACTTCACCTGCTCCATTCCAATCTCCTCTAGACTGGAATCTTTCAATCTCTTCAAAGTCCACACTATTAATCAAACATTTTGCTGAATGTAGCCCTCCTAATCTCTTTTTTATTTCTTCATTAATAATTCGATAATATTCAGAAGTTGATTCCCAACTCATACCACCTATAAGACCTATCGTTTTCATACAAACACCTACCTAAACTATTTTTATAAAACTAATAACAATGTTTTATTATGTATATTATACATAATAAAACAAGACTTTAAGTTTGGAATATAAAGTCTTGTTTTAACGGAAAATACGGAAATAATAAAGAATAATTCTACTTTCATTTCCAAGGAAATTTTTATAGAATATTCTGAAATTAATAATCTGATTTTTTTATGAATTCTTTATACTTATAATTAAAACACTCTCGATACAGCTCTTTGATTTCATCATATGATGGAACACGTGGGTTATTAGCTGGGCTACCACTTTCAATTGCATCTGATGCCATTTTAGAAATAGCATTTTCAAATTCAATTTCATCGATTCCGTATTCTTTTAAATTTGGAATACGAAGATCAAAACAAAGTTTTTTTATTTCACCAAGCGTGTAGTCTGCTACTTCCTCATCAGAATTCGAATACAAATCCTTATTTAAACTACGTCCAATTTTTGCTAACCTTTTCATTGCACTTGTTTTTGTAAACTCTAACACTGTAGGTAATAGTATGGCATTTGATATTCCATGCGGTACATGAAATAATGCTCCCACTGGCCTTGACATTCCATGAACTAATGTAACTGATGCATTAGAAAATGCAATTCCAGCTTGTAAGGAAGCAATCATCATCGCTTCTCTTGCCTCCATATTACGTCCATCTTCATATGCTATACGTAAATATTTCATAATACTTTCAATAGCTGAAAGAGCTAGTACATCTGTAAGTGGTTGTGAAACTTTAGAAATATACGCTTCAATTGCATGACATAACGCATCTATTCCTGTTGCTGCCGTAATTTGTGGTGGTAATGAACTTGTCAAAACTGGATCTATAATTGCTACTTTCGGTATAAAACTAGGATGCTTCATCATCATTTTTACATCTGTTTTTTTATTCGTAATTACTGCTACACTTGTAACTTCCGATCCAGTACCAGAAGTTGTTGGAATTGCAATAAGTGGTAGTGGGTTGTTTTCTATTTCAATATCCTTTTGGACATAACCCTCAACTTCTCCACCATTTGTATATAAAACCGCTACTGCTTTCGCAGCATCAACACAACTTCCACCACCAATACCGATAATAAAATCACACTTTTCCTCTTTGCAAAGAGATAACGCTTCTAATACATGTATATTTGTAGGCTCAGCATCCACTTTATTATATGTACTAACAGTAATACCTTTCTTATTTAGTTGTTGCATACACTTTTCAACATATCCTAATTTCTCCATAATTGTATCAGTAACTATAAAAGCTCTTTTCCCTAACTTTTTTGATTGTTCTCCCAGTTTTTCAAGCGAATTCCTTCCATATAATACCGACTTTGGCATACGAAACTCAGAAACCTCTTGCAAGTACTCCACCCCTTCTTATCCTAATTAATATTTTATGATATAAATTATCGATTTGATGAATCTTTACGATTCGAATGTTTAATAGAGTCCTGTTAAAGTATAGAACGCGATAACTAAAAATACAGCAACCGTTTTCAAAATTGTAATAGCAAATATATCTTTATAGGACTGTTTATGTGTTAATCCTGTTACTGTAAGAATAGTAATAATAGCCCCGTTATGCGGTAGTGTATCCATTCCTCCTGATGCCATTGATACGATACGGTGCATAACTTCTAATGGAATATCAAATTGATTGGCCGCTGCAATAAATTTATCTCCCATTGCACTTAATACTATTCCCATACCTCCTGATGCAGAGCCTGTAATTCCAGCTAAAATATTCGTCGTTACTGCACCATTCACTAACGGATTTGTGAAAGTAGCAGAGATACCATCTCTCATAATTGCGAAGCCTGGAAGTGCTGCAATGACACCACCGAATCCAAACTCAGCTCCTGTATTCATCGTTGCAAGTAGTGCTCCACCAATACTTGTATTCAATCCAGCTTGGAAACCTGTTACTACTCGCTTCCAATATAATAATAACGTTGTTAAGATCCCTATAATAAGTGCCAATTCTACAGACCAGATTCCTACTACTGCACTTAATTCTACTTTTCCAAATGCTTTCATACCAATTGCAGAAAAATCAAAACCGCTTGGATACCACTTCGGTATCATAATAGTAAACACTTTATTCATTACACCTACTAAAATAAGTGGTATAAATGCAATAAGTTGTTGTGCTCTTGTGATTTCAATGTTATTAATTAATGGCATATTTTTTTGTTCTAATTGCAAAGATGCTGCCATTTCAGTATTTCCATCATTAAAACCAAAATATCCTTCACCTGCTGCTTTTGCCTTCTTACGTCTACTCTCTAAATATAGTAAACCTAATGTAAGAACAAAAATTGCTCCTACAATCCCAAGTATCGGTGCAGCATAAATATCCGTTTTAAAAAATGTTGTAGGTATTACATTTTGAATTTGTGGTGATCCAGGTAGCGCATCCATTGTAAACGTTACTGCTCCAAGAACAATCGTTCCAGGGATTAAACGTTTTGGAATATTAGCTTGTCGAAACAACTTAGCTGCGAACGGATAAACAGCAAACACTACTACATACACACTAACACCACTATACGTTAAAATAGCCCCCATTAATACAATCGCTAATATAGTACGTTTTTCACCAACTAACTCAATAATCGTTTTTGCGATAGAATCTGCAATTCCTGACATTTCCACTACTTTTCCAAATATTGCTCCTAATAAAAACACAGGAAAATATAACTTTATAAATCCAACCATTTTCTCCATAAAGATATTAGAAAAGAAAGGTAATACATAACTAGGTTCTGTCAAAAATACTGCAAATAATGCAAATATTGGTGCGAATAGAATAACAGAAAAGCCTCTGTATGCTACGAACATAAGTAAACTTAGTGCTAATAATATAATAACTAACTCCAATTTTACCCCTCCATTAAACAGAATATTCTAAATTTTATCGATAAACTTCTACTAATCTTTTAATTCTGACATCCCTCCTCTTATTCATACAATTTTTTCATGCTAAAAATGTCTAATTATAAATATTCGATTACATATGAAAAATCCCTTTAAACAGAAACGAATTCCTCATCATACGTTATAAAGGGATTGCTAGCATCTATATTTACTAATTTATTAAACTTTTTTCTGCACAAAAATGATACAGTTCTTCAACATCTTTCACTATGTAAGTCGCACTAACTTCAGTCAGTTCTTTCTCACAGCCATAGCCATATAAAACACCAATTGAAGCAATTCCATTCTGATTCGCACCTATTATATCGTGCTTTCTATCACCAATCATTATCATTTCTTCTTTATTTAGTTCTTCATTTGTTTGTAAAATATGAGCAATTATTTCTTCTTTTTTTATTCTCGTACCATCTAAATTACTTCCAATGATATCTTCGAAATAATTCGTTAATTGAAAATGCTCTATAACTTGTTTCGCAAATACAGTGGGCTTTGAAGTAGCTACGAATATGCGATTTCCTGAACTTTTTAATTGTTGCAAGAGCTTCAGAATCCCCTCGTATACATTATTTTCAAACAATCCACGCTGCTTTAAATACTCACGGAAGTAAAAAACTGCACGTTCAACCTCTCCTTCACTCATATTATATCTCTCTACGAATGATTGCTGAATAGGAGGACCTATAAATGAATCTAACTCACTTATATGTACTTCTTCAATTCCTACTTTTTTTAACGCATACAAAACCGAATTTACAATCCCTTCTTTCGGATCCGTTAAAGTTCCATCTAAATCAAATAGAAATGTTTTATACATGTTTCATTCCTCCACTTAATTTGCTGTATAAATAACTGCTAACATCTCTTCCACTTCTCCCTATTATACTATCATTATCTATTTTTTCGAAAAATCAATTTCCATATGTCACATACTTTCAGTTACAAAATACGATAGATATGATAAAGTAAAAAAGTTACAATTATTTTAATAGAAACTGGTGAAACAAATGTCAATTACGTTAATTTTTATAATGGCTTTCACAATTGTAATCCACGCAGTTGAAACAAGCTCTTATAGTATTCGATTAGCGGGGGTTCGTTTAAAGAAGATTGCTGTCGCATTATCCGTCGTAGGAATCGTATTACTCATTTCAAGAACGTCAAACTTACTACAAGCCTTTTTACTTGGCGGGATTGTGGACGAAGCAAAACTAGATCCTTCTATTGATTTAGAGCATATTATACGTCTTGTACTATTATCTGCTTCTATCGGTACATTGTTTGCGATTATACTGTATCCAACTTTGACAAAACTATTTGGATATGTCATTCAAAACTTTGAAACAGACGGTTCTTTCATTCGAATGATGAAAACGAATAACATTCAAAAATTAAAGTACACAAAAAAATATGTCCGCTTTCCAAAGTTAGAAATGATTCATAGACTGCGTATCGGCGGTATTCCAAAGCGTATAATGCTTATTAACATGTTCGCTACTGCAATTTATACAGCGGGAGTTCTTTCCGCACTATATGCTTCTTTTTTAATTCCAGCTTTCGCAACAAAAGCCACTACAGCTTCTGGTCTTATTAATGGTTTTGCTACTATTTTATTAACAGTGCTACTAGATCCACGTATTGCTCTTTTAACAGAGAGAGCTCTTCAATCAGAAGAAGGTGCTGAAGCAATGAGTAAAATGTATGCTTGGCTAATGATTTCTAGACTTTTTGGTACATTACTTGCTCAACTGTTATTCATACCAGGTGCTTACTGGATTACATGGATTATAAAGCTTATGAATTAAATTTACTCTCTAAAAAAAAGCAGGTGAGATAACAAATGACTATACAAACAGAACAAGATATCATTCGCTTAATAGAAAACGACGAATGGATGATGAATGTATTACAAATGGCAAAATCACTAGAGTTACCTGATTGGTGGGTTTGTGCCGGCTTTGTTCGTTCTAAAATTTGGGATACTTTACATGACTATGAAGCTAAAACGGCTATGCCTGATGTTGATGTAATTTATTATGATAGTCTACATCAAGATGAGATATACGAACAATCATTAGAAACGAAATTAATGAATATTGATGCTACTATCCCTTGGTCTGTAAAAAATCAAGCTCGTATGCATGTAGTGAATAATATGCCACCATATTCTTCTTCTGTTGATGCTATTTCTAAATTTCCTGAAACAGCAACAGCTTTAGGAGTTACACTTGATGAACTAAACAACGTCCTATTAACAGCCCCATGTGGTATTGAAGATGTCCTTTCCTTACAAGTGAGACCAACAGCTCATTTTCTTGAATCGAAAGAACGATTACATATGTACAAAAACAGAGTTATAAAAAAGAATTGGCAAAGTAAGTGGCCTAACATCACAATCACATATCCAGAAATATAGAAAGGGTGCCCCTCATTTATAGAAGCACCCTTTTCTTCATTTCAAAAAATATATGACTGTTTCTGCAAACCTATCTGCTTCCTCATAATGAGGTGAATGACCGCTCTCTTCAAATACGATATACTTGCCGTTTCGGGCATCTTTATTAAATGTTTTAATTTGTTCTTCACACGTTACTACATCATGTTTTCCTACAATTAATAACATTTGATTCTGTACTTCTTTTATTTTATATAATAATGACTTATGACATGAGCCCTCTAATTTTAATCTATTAAAATGAATTTGAGAGCGATTTGGAAATATTTCCCACTCTTCATCACTGTATAAACTCTCATCTGTCCTATCTTCCTTATTATTGTAAATCTCCATTCTTTTTTCTTCTAATTCATTGCTTAGTCTTATATAAGCTTCTAACAACTCTTTTGAACTAGCATTGCTAGATGAATAAGCAAGAGACTCTTCTGCTACTTCTTCTTTTCCATACTTTTTTAATAAATGCCCTATCTTTTGCAACAAAGCTCTACTTGTTAATGCAAAATCAAAAGTTGGTCCTTCAAATATTATTTTCTCTATTGAACTTGGATATATCGACGCATAAAGCAATGCTACATATCCACCGAAAGAATGTCCAATTATAGACCACTTCTCAATTTGTAATACTTTTTTTTAATTCCTCACAGTCTTCAATCAAATCATTTAATCCAAAAGCTTCGTCCTCAGTAATTTTTTCTGAACGACAAACACCTCTTTGATCTATCATAATTACATATAGAGAATCTTTTAAACGTTCCGCTTGATGAAATGAAAAATCATAACAACTCTCTCCTGGACCACCATGCAAGTATAAGACTGACTTATTTTTAGGATTTCCATGTGTTTCAACGTATAGCTTTTTCCCTCTAATATTCATATACTCTCCTGTTTCTATCAAATTCGCCATAAACATCACCATCTTCTTTTTTTACTGAATATTATAACATTTAATGTTAAATAATCCCTATTACATTTAAGAAGACGATAATTATTGCAAGTGGTGCTACAAATCGAAGTAAAAATGCCCAACAAGTAAATACTTTCTTTCCATAATTTCCACCTACAAAAAACTCTGCTTCTAGTACTTTCTTTTCCATCTTGAATGATACGAAAATACTAATAAATAGTGCTCCAAGTGGCATTAATATATTACTAGATAAGAAATCTACTGCATCAAAAATATTCTTTCCAAAAATCGTAATATCACTCCATACTCCAAATGATAACGCAGATGGTATGCCTACTAAGAAAATGCAGAAACCGATCATCCATGATAATTTCGTTCTTCTGTCTTGTTCACCATTTGCTAATGCTGAAACAACAGTCTCTAGTAAAGAAAATGCCGATGTTAATGTCGCAAATGTAAATAGTGCAAGGAATACTGTTAAGAAAAATCCACCAAATGGGATTTGACTAAATACAGATGGTAATACGATAAATAGTAATCCAGGTCCTTCTGTTGGCTCCATTCCTAATGAAAATACGGCTGGAAAAATAGCAAGACCCGCAAATAAAGAAACAAATAAATTCAATCCAACAATTGTTATTGCTGATTTTGGTAAACTTTCTTTTTTATTTAAATAGGAACTATACGTAACCATAATTGAAATCCCGATACTAATCGCAAAGAATGATTGCCCCATTGCGAACAAAATACTTTCCGAAGTAATCTTTGAGAAATCTGGTTGTAAGAAAAACTTCACACCTTTCATTGCGTCATCAAGTGTTAACGAACGAATAATAAGAGCGACAAATAAAACGAACAATGCTGGCAACATATATTTACTTGTTTTTTCAATTCCATTTTGTACACCTTTTGATACAACCCATATCGTAATGAACATAAAAGCGAAATGTCCCATAATAGCCCAAGCGGGATTCCCAATTGTTTCAGTAAATAACGCACCGTAATTTTGTCCTGGAGTAATCAGTTGTCCTGTTATTCCTCTGAATAAATAAATTAATACCCATCCACCTACAACACTATAAAACGAAAGTAGTATAAAACACGTTCCAACGCCAAGGCGTCCGATCCAGTGCCATCCTGTATTTGGTGCGATGCTTTTAAATGCTCCAACTGCTTGTTTCTGCGTACTGCGTCCAATCATAAATTCAGCTATAAGTAGCGGTAGTCCAATTAAAACAGTAAATAATATAAAGATTAAAAAGAACGCTCCTCCCCCACTCTTCCCAGCGATATAAGGAAACTTCCATATCGCACCAAGTCCAATTGCTGATCCGGCTGCTGCCATTATAAAACCTAATTTCGAAGTCCATTGCTCCGTCTGTTTCATCTCATTTTCCTCCTAATTAAATCTTTTTATATAAATAAATAAATTTTATAGACCTATCCAAATAAACCCTCCATTTCTTCTTCCATATAATAAAAAAATGGCCTAGCATCTCTATATAAAGAGACGCTAAGCCATTTACTTAACGCGGTACCACCCTTATTGATTCCATTATGAATCCACCTTAGTAGTAATCGTTTGATTACAAACCTAATATCGAAGGTTAACCGTTAAGATTTACTAAGAATGTGATTCCGTTCCACCTTACTGCTCCTAGGCGAGTTCAGGATGTCATTTGACTATGTCGCACCAACCCATAGCTCTCTGTACAAATACATGACCTTACTACTCCTATTCAACACATTTTAATATTTAGAATATATTTTCTTTTGAAATTAATATGAAGTATATCGGTTATATTTGTAACTGTCAAGGGATATATTATTTTTTTGTCAAAAAAGATTTCTCAAGACGTTAATATTGGTCTAATAGCTCTAACATGCCATTCACCAAAAAGTCATTTGGATCATGTGTAAATACTATTAGATTGTTCAATCGCCTTCACATCTACTTCATATTTCTTTAGTTCTCGTTGTATTAATACTTTCGCCATATCGGACAATAGCGCTTGTAGTCCATCACGTACTTGTCCTTCCGTTAAAACGTACTTTACGATGACTTCAAAAAATAATACACCCCTTTAGTTTTCCCTCTACTATCGTCGTACACTGTACATAGCCATTACAATCTATAAAACAACAATAAAAATTTAACACTTAATGCACTAATAAAATTATAATGCTCTTTTAAATTTCTACGCTAAAACGCAAAAAAGCACTTGTTGCCTTTAATTAACAATCAAGTGCTTTAAGTTCATATGTTTTTAAGTAGCGTAAATTTGTAAGTTTTGTAGTAACAGTATGACGCCTTTTGTACATCATGACAAATACTATATTAAAACTTACGAGTTTGTACGAGCTTGTTAGTTTAATATACATTCCATGTGTTTATATTTATCGCCCGGTAAAATGTCATCTCGCCTAAGCTCGTACTTTATTTTCTATTCTATCATTGCACATAACACTCTATGATGGTACAACCATCATGGAGTATCTATTTTCAAACACCATATATTTTTCTATCCACTTCAAAAATACATTCTTTTTCATCAATTTTTCTTATGTGCTTTTGTATTTATCGTTTTAGAACCATGAGCTTTATCACTCGCTTATGTTGCTTTACTAACACAAACTCTTAACATATATTTTTAAAATAATAATTATTAAGACCAATTAAACTTCGTCAGACAAAGCATCATCGTAATCCTGTAATTCTTCCATAATTTCTTTTAACCGGTCAATATTATTTATAAATTCGCCGTAAGAAATTTCTTGGTAATCGAAAATCCCTTCACCGTATTCATCACTATCAAATATTTTCACTTCCGCATCTAACTTCAACAAGTTATCAACTAATCCCTTTAAATTTTCCATATCATCAATATCATTTGCATCTGTTTCGGCAAAAAAATCTTTGTTTTCAATTTTATTTTTTATCTCTGTAATTCCTAAACCAGTGTACTTTCTTAATGGTACTACACATTTACTAAATGGACCATTAGAGCTTATTGTAATTGCCATTTTACTCATCTATTATTCTCCTTTCCATTAAAATTCTTCTAAATAATTTGGATTAACAGGTCTACCAGGTGCATTTTTACTATAGCTTCCGCCATGCCAACCCCTTAAATGTTCCCTGCTAGTTACAGGATAAATTAATTCTCCTCTATTACATATATGTGGGTAATTCATAGCATTGTAAGTATGATGTCCAATTATTGATTGCCCATTATATTGAGGTTTTTTTCCTCTTAAAATCTCTTGTATCTGTTCATTAGTCCAATCCCTTGTTGTAGGTTCTCCATCTAAAATCCTTTTCTTTTCTTGCTTCCAAAATTCATTAACCCCTGCAGCTCTTCTTTTTGAAAATCTTTTATCCCATTGATATCTTTTATATTCTTCTTTTGTTACTGTACGATTTTCAATCTTTTCTTTTATTTTTTTCTGCTGACCCCTACTTAAAGATTTGTATGGTGTAAGTTTTGGTGTTAAATCAAGTTCTGCTTTCAGTACCCTTTGGGCAATAATCTCTTCTCCTACTGCTACTTCTTTATTACCCAGAGCTTCACCCGTACCCTTAACACCCTTCTCTCCAACACTTTTCATATACTGATAAGCATCTTTCAGAGAATGCTGTCCCATCTCTCGGACCATTCCTACTCCAGGCATGACATAGGCTTTTCCCAAACCTGGGATCCATTTGTACTCCAGTAATGTTTTTACTGCGTGCTGGATCTTTTCATTCCCCTGCAAGAAGGTTGTTTTTACGGTTGTGGTACCTTTGTTCCATAGGTTTCCGATTTTGTTTGCAAGTCCTTTTGCTGTGGAGGCTACAAAGTTTACGCCTTCTTTTACTTTGTGGCTGGCTGTTTTTATACCATCAACAGCTACTTTTCCAGCTTTTCCAGCCACCATTGATATTCCTTCGCCTAGCCCTTTTCCTGCTTTTACAATTGTCTTTCCGAAGCTAGAAGCGACATACTTTATTCCTTTTCCAGCAAGGCTCGCAACTTTCCCGACGGGAATAAAGTTTAAAAGGGTCCACCCTGCGGCGATGAGTCTTTCTTTTGTTGATAATTCTTCGCCTGTGATAGGGTCTTTACCAGTAACCGCTCGAATTGCATCATTAATTCCGATGAATTCAGCTGCTCCTTCTAATCTATTTTCTTATACTATTTGCTGAAACAACATATGTACTTATTATTTATTATACTATCCTCTCTTCTATCTTAAAATGCAAAAAGCACTTGTTGCCTCTCATAGACAATCAAGTGCTTTAAGTTCATATGTTTTTAAGTAGCATAAATTTGTAAGTTTTATAGTAACAGTATGACACTTTTTATATGTCATGACAACTACTACGTTAAAACTAACGAGTTTGTACGAACTCGTTAGTTTAATATACATTCCATGTGTTTATATTCATAGCAATGTAAAATGTCATCTCGCCTAAGCTAGTACTTTGTTTTCTATTCTAGAATTGCACATAGTACTCCATGATGGTACAACCATCATGGAGTATGCACTTTTAAACCACTTATTCTTTTTCTTTCCACTACAAATATACTTTATCTTTATTCATCTACATATACGTTTATGCATGTTTATCTTCAACACCATAATTGCTATTATTTTCTTCACTATTCAATACATAAAGTTGATAATGTATATTTCAATACCCTAATCTATCTTAATCATCACCTAAAATTCTATCATCTAGCTTTTCTCTGTCTTCAGCAATTTGTTCATATGAACTAATAAGGTTACTTATATAATCAATTTGAACCTCTCGATTATCTTGAAACAAATGTACAGTAGCCCCCTTACTTATTAAAGCCTCCATTGTTTTTTTGAAATCTTTTAATTCATCTGTATCAAAATAATCACATTCTAGTACCACATTATTATCTTCTATATTTCTTTTAATATCTTGAATACTTGCTCCATTATTCTGTCTGATAATCGATACATACTTTAATTTATTTGAATCATCATCAATTTTGAGTCTCATCTTCACCATAAATTCTTACCTCCTTAAAAGTCTTTAATTGGTATTATAGGCTCACCTGGAATACTATTCCTCCACTTTCTTCCATGCCATCCGTAAAAATGCTCACGAAAAGTTGCTGGATAGATTATTTCTCCCTTATCAGCGAGATGCGGATATTTTGCAGCACTATAACTATGATGCCCTACAATTGGTTTACCATCAAATTTAGGAGTTTTACCAGCAAGAATATCTTTTAACTGTTCTTGAGACCACTCTCGAGTAAGCGGTTCATTATTTAATATTCTTTGTTGTTCTTGGTACCAAAATTCTTTAACTCCTTTATCCCGTCTTTTAGCAAATTTCTTATTCCAGATGTAGTCTGCATACTCTTGTTTTGTAATAGTTCTATTATCAATCTTATCTCTTAATGCTTTCATTTTCTTAGAACTCATTTGCTTTGTCGTAGTTGGATGCTGATTTAAATCTAATCCTTTTGTTCTCTCTGCTATAATATCTCTTGCTTCTTTTACATGAGGAACATCAGAGATTTTCTTACTACCTTCACCCGTACCCTTAACAACCTTACTCTCCATATACTGATAAGCCTCTTTCAGAGAATACTGTCCTCCTCCTGAGACATTTCCTACTCCAGCCATGGCGAAGCCTTTTCCCTCGCCTGGGATCCATTTGTACTCCAGTAATGTTTTTACTGCGTGCTGGATCTTTTCATTCCCCTGCAAGAAGGTTGTTTTTACGGTTGTGGTACCTTTGTTCCATAGGTTTCCGATTTTGTTTGCAAGTCCTTTTGCTGTGGAGGCTACAAAGTTTACACCTTCTGTTACTTTGTGGCTGGCTGTTTTTATGCCATCAACAGCTGCTTTTCCAACTTTTCCGGCTACCATTGTTACGCCTTCGCCTAGTCTTTTTCCTGCTTTTACAATCGTCTTCCCAAAGCTAGAAGCGACATACTTTATTCCTTTTCCAGCAAGACTTGCCACTTTTCCAACAGGAACAAAGTTTAGGAGTGTCCATCCTGCGGCGATGAGTCTTTCTTTTGATGATAATTCTTTCCCTGTAATAGGGTCTTTACCGGTAACTGCACGAATTGCATCATTTACTCCAATGAATTCAGCTGCTCCTTCTACTCCCTTTTCCCACCATGATTTTTCATGTTTCTTTTCTGTTTTATGGGTTTCTTTCAATTTTTCATTTTGTTTCTTTTGATATTCTTCATCTGCTTGACGAAACTTTTGAGCAATGCGCCGTAATTCTTTTTCTGTAACTTGTAAGTTACGTATGTAAGATTCCATGAGTCTCATTGATCTCATATATTCCCCATAAAAATGCTGACTCGTTGCTCCTTGCCATTGCATTTGAATACTAAACATAGATTGATTGAGATTTTGTTGTATATTCTGGCTGTGTGTTTGCATCTCTGATATGTTTTTGGCAATTTGTTCGAGTTGTTCAGGTTTGACTTTAATCTCCAAACCTTCTCCCACCTTCCTCTATTTTATACCAAAAAGAAATAGAACTGCATTAATTTTTACTTATTCTCTTTAGAGAAAACATCAAAAATACTGTTATCACAAATCGCTTCAATTTCTTCCTTTACAAATAATTTTTGAAATTTTGTTCCTGGGTTCAATATGACATTTGCCTCTAAATCTATTGTTTTTAATAATTCAACTGCATTCATAGAAACATATGGACATTCTTCTGGAATAACCATTTCTAGATGCTTTAAATCCGAATACAGTGGTAACATTAATCCTTCTTCCATTTCAAAATAATGAATTTGCAATTGTGTATTATTAGTAGAAATCAAATTTCCTTCTTCATCTACACTTGTATCCCCTTCGACAGAAGCAACAACGAATAAATTTGATTTCTGTAATATCTCATAAAAATAGCCTCTTTTCTCTTCGTTTTGTAACGCTTCCACTAACGCCTCATCTAACGGACTAATTTCTAGTAAACTCATTAACTTTCACTCCTATTTGGAATAATTTCGCCATCTTACTTGGAATAAGATGGCGAATTCATTATCTATTTATTTTTTTGTATCCATTGCTTTTATTTTGTCTAAGTTCTCCATTGCTTTTTGGCGCACTTCTCCAACAATCGTTGTTGCATATTGTGGTCGAGTTAAAAACTCAAAACATTTATATGCATTATTGTTTTCATTTTTGTCTAAATACCCTTTACCTGTTTGTAACATTTTTTCAGAGACAACTTTCATAAATTCTTTTGCAGGTGCCTGCTGATATCCTAAGTTCATGGCTTGATGAGTTAGCTCAACTACTGACGCTAAATCTTCAATAGTGTTTATACTAGTAGCCTTTTTATTAGCAGCATCAAATGTACTTAAATATTCAATGGCAACTTTTGCTTTATCTTTCACTCCAGTCATTTCAATCCCCGGTGTTTTATAAAGAATTTGATAGATTTCTAAAGCTGATAGGTAATTACTCTTTTCAATTTTTTCCCCTTCTTTTAATACGCGATTTGCGACATCCGAAAATCCTTTTTTATCATTAACCCCACGATAGGAAGCTTGTCCATAATAGTGTAAAGCTTCGTAAAGCTTTCCGTTCTGATTCGCTTTTGTATTTGCTACTTCTATTAGTTGGATTCCCTCCATCTTTTTCGACGCATTGTCAATAACACTCATACCAACGATTTTTTCAATTGTTTTATCGATATCTTTCAACTGTGCCAATAATGTATACGATGGAAGTACAGATTTCTCAGCCTTTTCTTGCCAATCTGGTGTTCCATTGATTTGCTCCCATTCAACTTCTGTTTTTTCCCATAGTTTATTTGCATAATTCACCATTTCTTCTCTTGAACGCTCTAATGGATGCTTTGTACGAATTGCATTAGCAATATTCAATACAGCTGTATAATATTCTCCTTTATTTGCAGCCTCAGTCGCTTTTCTTTCAAACATAAGTGGCATTAACATTTTATTTGCTTCATCTTGAACAGATTGTTCTATCCTTGCCGTACTTGCTAATAGGTTTGCTTTCTTTAAAGCATCTTCCACTGAAAATTTTGGGTCTTTCATCTGTCCCCTAAGCCCATCTACCGCTATACTAAATTGCTGATTTAATTTTTCTTTTTGTTGGTCTTTTGCGACATCAATCCATTGATTTGCTAATAGTAAAGCATTTTCATAGTTTAGACTTTCAGGGGTTAAATATGTTTCAATTTTCTCAATCGCTTGATTAATCGGATTTGGTTTTTCCGGTTTTTCCGGTTTTTCTGGTTTTTCTGGTTTCATTTGACCATCTGTATCATTGCTATTTGTTTCTTTATGATTTACTTCTTTCGTATTTTCTTTGTTGTTTTTATTAGCTTCAATTAATTGATCTTTTTGCTCTTTCTCACTAGCTATTTCTGACGCCCCAGTTTTATTCGTATTATCTTCTTTAACAACCACTTGTCCTCCATTACTGCTAGTTACAGTTTCTTTTTCTGGACTTACGTTTTCTTTTGTATCATTTTTAGATGTCACTACTGGTGCTTCGATGTTAATATTTTTTAATTCTTCTTGTAATAGTTTATAGAAAATCTTTTCTACACGTTGATTTGCAGCCTCTACTAATTTAGGATCCACGCTTTCAAGCACCGAAGTAACTAAGTAATATTTACTTAAAGATTGTTCTAGAGAAGCTATATCTGTTTGGTTATTTAACCAAACATTCTCCTCTTGTACAGCCTTATCGTATACTAACTTTGCAACTGATTGAATATACTCTTTCTTATTTTCTTTTAAATACTCTTGTAATTCTTGTTGGGTTGTAACTTTTTCCTTAAGTGTATTCATTTGGTTACGTAAATAAAATAATTCACTTTGATTCGAATAATTCTCCTTATTAGCTAAAATTTCTCCCAAATTGTCCAATGTTAATCTATGATCAGCAACTGTCTGTGCATTTGAAGATGCATTCAATTGAGATATCAGTGTTAACTCTTTATTTTCCTCCGAATATTTAGCCCTACTATTTAACGTGTCAGAATTTTGCCCTTTTCCATAATACTCATTAAAGAATACAGATGAATACCTCTCTCCATTCCCAGCATACCACTCAACTAAAATATCTCCCGTTATTGGTGATACTGTAATTTGATCGTGTGGCACTGGTGGTTTTGGTTTTTCTGGTTCTTTATCACCATCTGGTTTTGGTTTTTCTGGCTCTTTATCACCATCCGGTTTTGGTTTTTCTGGTTCCTTATCACCATCCGGTTTTGGTTTTTCTGGTTCTTTATTACCATCTGGTTTTGGTTTTTCCGGCTCTTTATCACCATCTGGTTTTGGTTTTTCCGGCTCTTTATCACCATCCGGTTTTGGTTTTTCTGGTTCTTTATCACCATCCGGTTTTGGTTTTTCTGGTTCTTTATCACCATCCGGTTTTGGTTTTTCTGGTTCTTTATCACCATCTGGTTTTGGTTTTTCCGGCTCTTTATCACCATCCGGTTTTGGTTTTTCTAGTTCCTTATCACCACCCGGTGTTTTCCCCGTATCCACCAAACTATCCGGTAAATTTTTACTCGGCTCCACCACAGGCCCCCCCATATTAGTTGGCAGTTCCGGCTTTTGTGGCGCTGGTGCATCTGATAATTTGATTTGTGGATCTTTCTTTTCCACCGACACATCATCTGGCTTATACGTCACTGGTGTAATCGGTGATTTATTATTTCCGATTAAGTCTGCTAAATTAATGTTTGGTTTTTCTCCAGGTTTGTCATCTTTTTTTGCAGGATCAGCAACTAAATTTGGGAACATAGACTGTAAATTACTTCCTGTAATACGGTCATCTTTTTTCTCTTCTGTATTACTTGCTAGTTTTACCGTTTCTCTTCCTGCTGTACTAAAGCCTTTGTCATAAACAAGATATCCTGACGTTCCAAATAAAGCCACCGACATTACTGATATAGCAACTTTTTTTCCTAGATTGTTGTTGTTTTCTTCCATGTTTCTTCCCCTTTTCACATCTTTATTGAATCCAGCCGTTTGTTTTCATCTCTGTTAATTTTTCTTGTGCTGCTCTTACTTCAGCTTCATTTTCATTTGCTTGTACTGTTTTTCTTAAGAAGCGGTTCGCTTCTTCATATTTTTTTTGTTTAATTTTGAACATCCCAAATGCAAAATTCACATGTGGATCTTCATCATTTTGCGAATATGCTTCTGCGAAAAATTTCTCGGCTTCATTTCCTTGTCCCACTTTATCGTATAAAATCCCTATATTCACAAGTGTATTTGTATCTCGGGTCCCACTGTTGACAACTCGATTATAAGCTTCTAACGCTTGTTGATACGCTGCATTACTTTTTCCACCATCTCGTGTTTCATAAAATTGACCAGCTTCATAATATACAATTCCTAATTGATTTAGTAACTCTATATTTTTCATATCTTTTTGGATTGCAGCTTGTAATACTTGCGATGCTTGTTGATAATTCACTTCTTTTTTTGCACTATCAATTAAATTTGTTTTATTCCAAAGTACATATAAATTCGAAATTTCAATTGCATATATAGCATTCTTTGAATCTTGCATAATGGCTTCTTTAAAGAAAGATTCTGCTTTATCTAATTGCACAGTTGCAGTTGCTAGTTGTCCTTTTAAATACGAAACAATTGCCTTATCTTCATTTGTTTTCGTACTCATTTTGACAATAACATCTTCTGCTTTTTCAAATTCTTTCATTTTCATATGACTTACAGCTAAATCTCGCATCGCATCTTTTTTATATGGTTCAATTCCTTTTGCATTATTCGCTAATGCTTGTTCGAAATTCGGAACTGCTTCTTGATATTTTCCTATACGGAAATTCGCTGAAGCTAATAGATATGCCGCTTCATTATTTTCTTTATCTATTTCTCTATCTTTTATTAATTTTGTAAGGTAGTCGATTGCAATTTTATTTTTCCCTTCAGCAACGTAAATCGTTGCTAGCTGAAGATGAGCTTCATCTTTTCCTTTCACTGCGATCGCATGACCAACAGCTTCTTCTGCTTTTATATATTTTTTATCATGATAGGCTTGGCGTGCTTGTCCCATAAATTTTTGGTATTTAGCATTTGTTGTATAAAAGTAAAATAGTGTTGAACCACCTATAACAACTACTACAATTGAGCCAATAATCAAAACCCGTTTTTTATGCTTGTTCCACCATATTGAGAAGGCGGACGGTTCTTTTTGTTCATGTGTTAATGTAAGAGGTTGATTCGATGCTTTTGCATTTAAAATTTCATCATCTATATCATATTCAACTTGTTTTTTTGTTTGTTTACGGCTCTGTAAAATGCTATTTGGAACTGTGATTGTAGCTGCTATTTCTGGCATTGGTGGCTCTTTTTCTTCTTTTATCTCTTTAATAATGCTTTCAATTTCCTTTTTTAACGCATGATCAATGTTTGGAAATTGTACGATTCGTGAATAGACGAAACAAGCATATTCTTTATTATTTTCTCGCTCCAATTCAGTAGCTAGTTCCACATAACTTTGCAGCACTTTTTTTTGATTTATTTCAGATTCTTGATTCTCTAGTAGTTGAATAATATATGCGAGTTCTTGTTTTAGAGCTGTTGATGGATTGAGTGAATTAAAAATTGTTTTATATTCATATAATGCCGCTTGTTTAAATCCTCTCTCTTCTAATAATCTTGCAATTTCCAAACATTTCGATACAAAAAGAGAGTGTTCTTCTTCTGACTGCCTTTTCGCATCAATTTTTACTATTTCTCTTGCACTATGAAATACATCGTACCATTGTGCAAAGCTTGGACATTCTGCGAAAGTGTTACTATTCCATGCTTGATTAAATAACTGTGCGATTTCCCCATTCCATTGATTATGCAATTCTTGCTGAAGTAACGTATATCTTTCACATTCCGTCTGCATTTCTTCCGTTTTAAAGTAACTTGCATCCGTCCATTTGTTATTTCGAATTTCCTCACTACACCAACTTAATACTTCACTTAATAAAATGGCGCCAGCAAAACGGTCGGCTTCTTTTTGCCATATCCCATTTTCCAAATACACTGGTGCATAACCCGCTGAACCTGCTGGCAATAATGAAGGTCTTTTACTTTTTGATCCATACATTTGCTCAACATCAACAAGTTCAATATAATGTTGGCCTTCAATTGGATTTTCACTTAAAAAAGGTATGAGTACATTACTGGATGATAGATCATTATGAGCAACCTCATTTTCCTCCATCATTTTAAGTGTTGTAAGAAATGCTTCTGCAATAAAGAAACATTGTTCTTTTGATAACACTCGTTGTTCTTGTAAAATATCAGCCCAAGTTGGACCTTCAATCCAAGGCATTACAATACTATTAGCAAGATCTTCTGATTTTTCGATAGCAGATGTATGTTCTTCTGTAGTAACGATATAGCGTGAGCATACTTTAAGACCAGCTAAGGAGGAAAGTGGCTTTAAAAATGCTAGTTGATGTTTTTCATCACGATAGCGCTCTTTAAAAACTTTTAACGCAATTCGTTCCACACCATTTTCATGTTGTAATTGATAAACTGTTCCTTGTCTTCCCTCTTGCCCATATGGCATTTCAATCCCAATAACTGCTGGATGTTTCTCAAAACGATAAACATCTTTATTAAAAATAATTTTTTCTCCTACTTCTGGTCGGAATCCCATTTTATCCCCTTACTCTCATATGACAATTTTTAAAGAAAAGACCAGGAACAATAGCTCCTGGTCTTTTGCAATTGTTCTATTATTAATATGCGTTATCTGTGTTACGGAATTTATCAGAAATACGTTTTAATTCTGATGAAATACCTTCTAAAATTGGAATGTATTGTTGCATCGCTTGTTTAGATTGAGCAAATTCGCCTCGGAACTTCGCTTGTGTTGCCCCAGCCCATTGTCCTTCTAAACTATTAATGTCGCCTTCAAGTCTATTAATTTGGTTTTGAGCTTCCCCAGCTGCGTTTGTAAAGTTACTAGCAATTCGCTCAAGTTCTTCTGGTGTAATTTTAATTTCTGCCATTGTATATATTTCCCCTTTCAATTCTTAAATGATACAACAATTAGATTATAAACTATATTCAAACAATTTTAAAAGGGGTAAATTACAAAAAAATTCTATTTTCTTGTAATTTAACCCTTTTTTAATATTATTTAACCTTTAATTCTGACCATTTCACAATAATTTTATTTGTCATTTTGTAAAGTAAATGTGGTGGTGTATATGCACATTTTATTTTCATTGGCTTTCTACGTATACAATATCCATCCCCACTTGATAATTCTCGATCCATCTCAGTATGTGGAAGCTTTATATTAAAGAAATAGACATCACTATTTTGAGTCGTACCTAATAAATAACCAAAACTTCTCTTTCTAATTTCTGTAAACCATTTTTCATGAGAATAGCTATTTACACTAGACGTTGTAGCGGCCACAACAAAATGAATTCCTTTATTTTTACAATTTTGAACTATTTGTTCCATTTTATTTTTCGAATCAAAGTCGTTAGATAATATCGCTAACATTTGATCAATATCATCAATTGCAATAATTATTTTCTTATATGGCATTTCCACTTCTTCTTTTGAATCTAAAGATGGCATAACTACTTTTCTATTATTTATTACTTCTAGCAGATCATCTAACATTTCTTTTAATTGTATACCATCTGTAAACCTCTTCTCTACATGAGGCAAATCTCCAAGAGCTAAAATACCTGTAGGTCTTTCACCAAAATCTACTAAGTATAATTCGACTTCATCCGGAGAATATTGATAAGCAGTAGAGAACAGAAGTGTTTGTAATAATGATGTTTTCCCACCTTCTATTCTTCCACCGATAAATATATGATTCATTTCGTCCAATGAAAAACTTTGTAAACGAATATCGTCTGTTTCAACTCCTGCAGAAATTTGAGCTGGTTTTAATCGCTCAACTAAATCTTCTACAAATATTTCTTTAGGAACCATTGGAATCTCTCTTGCTTTTTCACCATTCCATTCACTGCTCATTGTTTGAATAATCGTTTTTAACTGCTGTGAATATTCTAATTCACTTTCACCAATAAACGGCAATGCTGCTTGGAACAATTCAGGCGGTTGTCCTTTCATTAACCCACGACCAGCAGGAACTTCGATTAATGGGAAATTAGGTCTACCAACTAAACTATGATATTCAGTTCTATCTTGCAATTCAAATGTAATTGCCATCGGTATATTATTACGAACACGATCAAACATATCAATAGTTTGATTAAGCGAGAAATAGAAGTACACGCCGTATGTGCTTGATTCTCGTAATAACATTTCTAATATTTCATTCTCTTTTTCGAATTCATTTTTAAATCTTATATAACCATCTACCATTACAACAATAGCAGGAACTTTCTTTCCGACCATTCGATTATACATAGAAAATGACTTTGCACCGATGTTAGAAAAACTCTCTTTTCTTTCTGTAATTTCTTTCTTCAAAAAACCAAATAAACGTTTCATTTTTTCATATTCGTCCTCTTGTACAATCCCGCCTACATGAGGTAAATCTCTAAAATCTAAAAACATACGTCCAAAATCAATAATATAAAAATTCACTTCAGCTGGTGTATGAGATACTGCTAGGGACATAATGATCGTTTGTAACATCGTTGTTTTTCCTGTTCCTGGCATACCATATATATTTAAATGGCCTTCTTGTAAATCGAGCTTTAAAGGATACTGCGCTTGATTTCCGACATCATCAATTAATCCAACCGTAATTTGTAAATTTTCTTTCTCCTTATTCCATACATCAGCAGTCCAATTTTCCATTTCATAAAACTCTTTTAATAATAATTTTTCTGGTAAAGGTGCCAACCACGGCCCTGGCAATGCTTTAATATTTTCTTTCTCCGATACGTTCTGTATATAGTGAATAAACGCTTGTAATTGCTTTGGACTATTTGTCATTGGTTTTGGGCGCTTTTTCACTTTTATTCTTTCACCCGAAAGCTTAACTTCTGTAAAATCAACCACAGCAAGAACTTTCTCTTCATCTGGATTATAAGGTGCTCCACTCCATGCAGATTGGAACAATTCCAATATTTCATTACTTCCAACCTGTAAATAACCTCTTCCCGGTACATTAATTTTAGAGGCATCTGGAATTTTTAACATTTCACGACTATCGGCGTCATCTTGTACACGTAAACAAATTCGAAAACGTGAGTTACTCCAAATCTTATCATTTACAACCCCTGAAGGTTTTTGTGTAGCTAATAATAAGTGAACTCCTAATGTCCTTCCTATTGCAGCAACACTAATTAGTTCGTCCATAAATTCTGGTTGTTCCTTTTTCATTTGAGCAAACTCATCAATGACAATAAATAAATGTGGCAAAGGTTCTTTTTCACGCCAGCTTGTTTCATAATATTCATCTAAATGTTGAACATTTCCAGCCTGAATAAACAATTTTTGTCTTCTCTCTAATTCCGCCTTTAATGATATTCTTGCACGCTCAATTAAGTTCGGATCTTCTAAGTTTGTAATAGATGCGATAATATGTGGTAATCCTGCAAACGTGTTTGACATTCCGCCACCCTTATAATCGATAAGCATAAATGCCATCTCATGAGGATGATAGGTAGCCGCTAACGCTGCTATAATAGACTGGATCACTTCACTTTTCCCTGAACCTGTTGTACCAGCCATTAAACCATGCGGACCATGTCCTTTCTTCTCAATTTTATCGTGAATATTTAGAAACACAGGTTTACTTCCTTCTCTTACACCTATTGGAACCGGCAATGAAGTCGGATATCGATTTTTATTCCATCTCTCTAGCACCTGTAACTCTTCCATTTTTTTCACTTGGAACAAATCTAAAAAAGTTAATACTTTCGGTATGTTAGCCGCTGTAGAACTTTTCATTCGAATAGGAGCAATACTTCGCGCACCTGATTCGCATCGTTCAAATGAAAGTCGGTCTACTTTAAAACTAGCACGCGTTGTCCCGCTATTTTCAGCTGAGCTTGAAAATGTTTCTACTAACTCACCATTTTCTCCGTTTAAGCTAATAACAAGATCACATTCCATCGGCAATCGTTCTCTCTGTTCTGCAAATATAAATGTAGATGCTCCGACACTTTCCCCTTCTCTAAGTAACATTGGAAGTATAGGATCATCTTCTAAAAATTCTCTCGCGGATAAGAAAAAAACATACATTGGGATTAAAGGTATTTTCGCATCTACCTGTGCAGAGGAATTATAAATTCTACGCATATTAAGTGGTGTGAACAACGCTTCAGCTAATTTCTGCGCTTCTTGTTGATTCTCAGATAAAAAACGCATGCTTCTCTGCTCATCCCACACATGAGGAATCCACCTCATCCAATCCCATTCTTTCTTCTCCTTCTCATGATAGAAGGCTGCTATTTTCACTTCATTTGGAGCGTGATGTGTCATAATTTGCGTCGTTACAATTCGAGTGAAGTTCAATCGATCTTCTTTATTGCCAACCACACCAATTACATCATTTTTTTTCAATGATATTGAAATATGCCCATTAGGGATTGTATTAAAATCTCTTTTCACATTTTGTGCTTCTGTGATTAATGGATTTTCCTCATAACCTTGCTGTTCAGGCACTTTCAATTCAACATAAAATGGTCTCTCACCTGTTCCAATACGGATATCTAAAAAGTCTGGGCTTTCAGGTGTTCGCTCCCATAAATTACTTTCTCGATTTTCAATTCTTTGTACACTCTTTAGTGGACTTGGATTTTGTGTTATTAAATATTTCGCTTGTTCAACCTTTAACGTATCTAACTCCACTCGATGCTTTTGAATTTGCTCCAAATATCTTTGTTGTAACTGCTCCACCATTTGCCTATGTTCTTTCTTTTTACGGAAATGCCCCATCGTTGTAATTGCATACGATCCTAACATTGGGATACTCGAAACCATCATAAGTGGCATATAACTTGCATTCATCTTCATAAATTTCATCATCACAAAATACAATATCAATGTTAAAATTGTCATCATCGCTGGTAATAACATTGTTTCAATAGAAAATTTAGGTTCTTCTGGTATATTTGGCGGATCATGAATAATAACATCCCCTGTTGGTATATCTACTTTCACACGCGGAGAGCGTTGAAAATACGGTGATTTTTGCACAAAACATTTCTCCTTCCCCATCCAAAAACTATTACTCAATGATTTTCCATACATAATCTTCTTCACTAGAAGACATATCTTGTTTAACAGGTTCATTATAAACTTCTTCTGCTGGCATCATTTCAAAAGAAGGGATAATTGCTCCTTTTTTATGTAGCATTACATATTGTCCGTCCCACACATCATTATCGCGTAACGTTTCATCATTTCGAATAGAATGCCACTCTTCTTTATCTTTTGCCACTCTAATTTCATAGATCTCGCTTAATGCTTCATCTATTTTTTCATGATGTAAAATCGCTTCAATAATTTGCACCACTTTTACGTCATTTGGAATTGCAATATCAATTTCTTCATTTGACTGTTTTATGTATGTCACAATAATCTCTTCCACATTTATTCACCTTTTTCTCCATCATGTTTGTTACCAAGAAACATCTAAAAATGAAATATCATCGCTTGTCGGAGAGTTCTGTGCCCTCTCAATTTCTTTTAACACTTCCTCAAAATTATACTGCATAAGCGGCACAAGTCCGTCTGAGTGAATAACTATCCGATTAGCTTCTTGCCTAGATAATGCCTTTGAAAAAACCGCCAATTCCCCACCAATAATGCCTCGCTGTGTAGACCATCTTTTCTCTATATTTCTATTAAACTTCATTATATTCGAACAATTCTCCTTATCTTGAAACAATTGTACAAATGAATCACCATGTGTAACTATCGTTATTTGTACTTTATCTTGATTTGGAATGAGTTCTATTTTCCCGCCAATAAACATCGTTTCACTACCTTTTGTTCGCTTTTCTTCCAAAACATCAAGTAGTAACCACGGTGTTTCTTCTGGCAAGCGAAATGCACTCACTTCCTCTGAAGCTTCTTCTATCCAATTATTTAACTGTTCATTTAATAATGTAGCAATATCCAGTCCACTTTCTTGACATGTATCAAACAAGTTTACTAACTTCATACCAAGAAATTTCGCAGCGATTTCACCATGAAAAGACATTCCTACACCATCACATAATGCAAAGGTAATACTAGTCCCATTATCTTGAAATATAAGAAAATCTTGTCCACTCTCATTTAAGTCTTGCGTTTCTTTAGCTCTTACGTAACTATATCGATATGTAAAATTTTCACCTTTCTTCTCTTGTAATACTGTTTCTTTTTCTTGCGACAGGATATACTTCACTATTTTTCTCCCTCCTATCGAACCGGCGTTGCAGCAGACATTTGAAATCCAAGTGATACTAAATCTGCATTTGTACCTGGAAACATCATCACTGCACCATCCCCAATATGAAAACCATACTCAGTCATCATCTCACGATAACTTTGAGGGATAGGAGAGGAAAGTCGTTGCAACTTTGCACCATATTCATCCGTAATTTCTGTATGTGGCATAATCCCTTCCCACTTCTTTATACTAGTAATTTGTTCTTGCATAATTTCATCCGAAATAAAGATATTTTCAATTAGTACATTTCCATCAGGTACAGACATATTCATAATTCTTCGCACAATTAATTCTGGATCTTCGCCAGTTGAAGCACCATCTGTCATATGACAAACAACAGGAGCTGGCCCATCTTGTAAATTCGGTAATTCCTTTTGCAATAACTTCTCCACTACAGAGAAAGCCTTTGCTGTATCAGTTAAGCGATGCGTTTGAATTTTTTCTAGTGGACGTAGTCTTGCTACTTCATCTATTGTTTTCACCCCACCCAAAAGATCAAAAACTTGATCGCTATAAGCTAAAATAGATAACTTATATCTTGGAAGCAATCGACTACCTTTTGTCGAACGAAATACCATTTGGCGAATCGCTAAAGAAAGAGCATCTGTTACAATGTCAATTCTCCTTTTTTCTTCTCCCTCTACATCCATCATTTGATTCATTGATGCGCTTACATCAAGAAGATAGATTATATAAGCTGGTGTTTGTTGTGTTGCTTGAGTTTGATATAACATGTTTCATACCCTTCCATACATTATTATATGAACTTTTTTTATATTCACATTTCATTATAACTTATGAATTTTCTTTTTCTCAATTTATTATAAAATGTTCTCGATATAATTTACATATTTTCACACAAAAAGACATTTTTCTTCTCTTTAACTTATGTTTAAATATACAAAACCCTTCTATATTCATAGAAGGGTTTTGATATTATGGTATAAGACGAGTACAATCTCTCGGAAAAGCACTCGCCTCTCGTACATTTGTTAATTCTAATAGTTTATATACAATCCTTTCTAACCCAATTCCGAAACCTCCATGCGGGGGACAACCGTATCGGAATGTATTTAAATAAGATTGAAATTTCTCTGGGTGCAATCCTTTTTCTTTAAACGAAGCGAGTAACATTTCATAATTATGAATTCGCTGTGCCCCTGACGTTATTTCTAACCCTTTATATAATAAGTCGAATGAATCAGTAATAGCTGGATTCTCTTTATTTTGCATCGTATACATCGGTCTCGCTTCTTTCGGATAATGTGTAATGAAAACAAATTCACTATTATATGTTTCCTTTACATATTTCCCTAGTAACTTTTCACCTTCTGTATCTAAATCCCCTACAGGAGATTCTTTACGATACTTACTTTTCAAAATTTCTTGTGCTTCTAACAATGTAATTTTAGGTATTTCAGTAATAACAGGTACTTCTATTTGTAATAGTTGTAGTTCTATTTCACATTTTTTCGCTACTTGTTGAAATATATATCGTAAAACATCCGTTTCTAGTTGCATCACTTCATAAAAATCATGAATAAATCCAAGTTCTACGTCTAACGAGATATATTCATTCAAATGACGGGAAGAGTTATGATGTTCCGCTCTATATACAGGTGCAATTTCAAAAACTCGTTCTAGTCCACCCGCTACCATCATTTGTTTGTAGAACTGTGGTGATTGTGCTAAATAAGCTTCTTTTTGGAAGTATGGAAGCTTAAAAACATTTGCTCCTCCTTCTGCCCCTTGTGAAACAATTTTCGGAGTAAATATACGTGTGAAATCGTTCTCTATTAGAAATTCACTAAAGCTCTGAACGAGTGTAGATTTCACTTTAAAAATCGCTGCAGTTCGCTCATGCCTTAATGATATTACCCGCTCATTAAGTAGTTGATCTAAGCCAACTTGTAACTTCTTTTTATTTATTTCAAATGGAAGTGGCTCTGCACCGTTTATTACTTTCACTTCATGAGCAAGTACTTCAACACCCAATTCCGTTTTCGACGTCTCGACTATCTCACCGATTACATGGACAACACTTTCTACATCAACTTTATATCCGGCCAATTCATTTTCTAATACACATTGAATTACTCCTGTTCTGTCCCGTAATAATAAAAAACTAACATTTCCAAGGTGCCGAATTTTTTTTACCCATCCTTGAAGTAATACAACCTTTCCACTTTGCTTTGTACATTCTTTTGTGAGTGAACGCTTCATTATTGAATCCATTATTTTTCCCTCCAGTAATTTTATATTTATTTACGTTATTGTTGTCATCGTCATCATCCACGGTCACTCACCCCCTTTCAAAGAATACAAAAATCCGCCCCTATAAATAGGGACGGATTTTTTTTCCGCGGTACCACCCAAATTGTCATACTGACCATCTTAGCCCTGATAACGGTAGGTACCGTTTGCTTTTACTAACAATCACGTTCAAAGCAACGCTCACAGGTGTCTTTCCATCATGCGGTATCGCAACCTTCCCAGCAACCGGCTGCTCTCTGTAGACCTTTGCACCATGTACTTTTCCTGATCATCACTTTTTATATTTACAGAGTATTCTAACTCTTTTCCCTATAAAATGCAAGCACTTTTAAATATATTTTGATTTTTCACATCCAGTTTTGTACAATCTCCTCTAAAGCCATTCCACGTGAACCTTTCAGTAAAACAACATCTTTTTTCGTTATAACTTTCAATACTTCCTCTGCTATTTTGGCTTTATTATCAAATGACTTTATTTTTCCTGTATGATAGTTCTTTCTTGCTTCTTCCGCTACAATTTTGGCTAACTCTCCATACGTAAATACATATTGAATGCTCTCCTCATTTAACATTTTACCAATTTCTCTATGATATGTTTCAGCTTTCTTGCCTAACTCCAACATATCCCCAATCACTATAATTTTTTTCTTATAGGCATTTAATTTCTGCAACGTTTCAATTGCAGCCTTCATGGAGGAAGGACTGGCATTCCATGCATCGTTAATAATTGTAAAACCTGTTTTAGCGGTTAAAAACTGAAAGCGCATTTGTGTAATGTTTATTTGCTGCAATGCTTCTTGTATTTTTTCTATAGGGACTTTGTAAAATTGACCTACAGCGATTCCGACAATCGTATTAAAAATATTATGTTTTCCATGTAAGGGAACATCGTACTGTATTTTTGAATGATTTAATTTAAAATGAACACCATATTCATCTAATTGTACGTTCGTTGGAAACAAATCATTTGTATACTTTCCACCAAACGACTTACTTTCTATACCTAGCATATTAATATTTTGAGAAAGTAATGGCTCATCACCATTATATAAGAACAGTCCACCGTCATTTAATCCGTCTACAATTTCAAATTTAGCCTTCGCAATCTCTTCTCTTGATCCAAGCGTTTCTAAGTGTGACTGTCCAATCATTGTAATGATCGCTACATCTGGCTGTGCTATTTGTGCTAAGTTTCGAATTTGTCCCGTTTCGCTCATTCCCATTTCAAGTATTAACAACTCTGTATCCTGTTTCATTTCTAAAATCGTTAGTGGTAAACCAATTTGACTATTTAAATTTCCCTTCGTTTTATGCACACGATAAGTTGTACTTAATATCGTGCTTATTATATCTTTTACCATTGTCTTTCCATTACTACCAGTAATTCCGATAACTTTCACATTACTTGTCTTTCGGTAATATCGCGCTATTTTTTGCAGTGCAAGTAATGTGTCATCTACAAAAATAATCGGGATTCCTTTTGGAGGATCACCGTAAGACTTTTTCCATAAAGAAGCAGCCGCACCTTTTTCCATCGCTTCTTTTACATAATCGTGTCCATCTTTCACCCTAATAATCGGAACAAACAAATTCCCTTTCGTAATTTTTTTAGAGTCAATACAGACGCCTTGCATCTCTATATAATGAAATGATTCTTGTAATCCTTCACCATTTACTATCTCTTCCAATTTATTTAATTGTAGTTGAATCAAATTGTCACCCTTTTCCATTTTTTACATAAAACCCAATTCATTTACGCATATTAATAAAAAATTTTATAGCGAGGTGTGTATATGCAAAAAGCAATTAGTTTCTTTCTCCTATTGTTTTGCCTAATTGTAGTAAACGAAACATACGCCTATTCACCAAAATCTTTACCAATCTCCCAAAACTCTGATCAATGGCAAGTGAATATTGATAAACCGAAAAAAACAAACAAGAATATGCTTCAAGCTAAAAAAGCTGAATTTCAAACATATCATTTTTCAGTAAAGAATGTTGGGAATAGTGAGGTATATAACGTAAACGTCGAAGTATTCCGCAACGAACCAAATAAGAAAACGAAATATGAACTCTTTTCCCTAAAGGAAAGTCGTTTAGCAAGTGGAAAAACTGGATTTGAACACGCTAATTTACCTGTTGCTACAAAAGCAGATGAAGTTGATGTTATTATTACATGGCAAGAGCACCCATTCCGATCGATGCGAAATGGTCAAAAAGTTGAATCTAGAAAATTTAAAGAGCATTTTGTTTTTAAAGAAGCTAAAAAGTAAATGGGATACGGATATATTCACACTATCATTGATATAGCTTTATTTACTAGTACCAGTTCGTAAGCAAATTAAAAAGTCGTGGCTTATAAATGCCACGACTTTTTATATTAATTCGTACTAATGCCTCTCGCTGCCCAAATGCGATCGATATCAGCAGCATGTTGTCCGCCATATAAAAGAGCATCCGCTTGCTTAATCGCTTTCGCTCCATCACTGAATTTAGAGTTTGGTGTTAATGACCAGTGTGATTGTAAAATGATTTTTGTTGCTACATCACGGCCAAAAGCTTGTGCCATTTCGTATTGACCTTGAGCCCAAATTTCACCATCATCATGCACTTCATTCGTTATATCTTTCGGATATACTTTATTCGTATCTAATCGGCGTAAGCATGTTGGATCTGAACTAGAATAAGCTGTCGCATCCCATTCTCCAACACATGCTTTACCATATCCAGTAGTCGATACTGCATCTTCATATGTAGCACCTAAGAAGTCGCCAAATCCTTCTCCCATCGCTCCACCTTCTGCTGAACTACCAAAGCCAGGAACTTGGTTATCTTGAATCGAATGCCCATATTCATGTGCGATAATTCCAGCATCTTCTGCATCATCAACACCACCAGTACCGAAAGTTAAAGCTTTTGTTGATGGAGAATAGAATGAGTTATCATCAGTTGTACCATTAACATTCACTTTTATCGAACGGTTATTAATATTTTTAAAACCTAGACTTTGAATGTATCGTTGCAATGTGTCGATATGATAGTACGACATAACATCTTCAAAGCTATCATTTGCGCGTGTATAGTTAAATTGTAAATTCGTAGATTTTGTTTTCGCTTTTGAAGAAATCGTTACATATTCTCCAATTAAAAATCCTGTTCCATCTAAACCTTTTAACGTAACAGTTTTCAGTTGATTCGTTAGAGCTGTTGAATCTGCATCGTTATTATCTTTTAAGCCTACTTTACTACCGCTAGATACGACTGGGTTAGGTAAAAATACTTTTCCTGACCCTTCAGCTTTTCGGTTTATATCAACCTTTTTAATTAACTTTCCATTTTCTGCATCAATAAATGTTTCCCATGCACCAAATGGATTATTAGAATGGACTACAACTTTATATACTGGACGAGCAATTCCTTCTTCAACAATATATCCGAACTCTTTATCTGTAGGAGCCCATAAATTTTGCTCACTTGCTTCTCCAACATACGCCATTGATTTTTGTATTGCATCTTTTTCACTAATTTTTGTCGTTACTTCCTTCACACCTGTAACAGGCTGATAATCAGAAACAGCGAGTACTCCCTTTCCCTCTCCGTTAAGCGTAACTGTTATTTGTTTTGAAAATACAGGTGCACCATTAACAACTTGTTGGAACCTAACATATGAAGCTACTGACGTTTCTGTTGTAGAAATATATTGCAAGTCTGAAAGGTCTGTTTTCAATCCATACTGCGCAGCATTTTCTTTTAAATATTCAGTTGCTTTTTTCTGTGGCGAATAAGCTTCTAACTTTACTTGCTGTTGTTTTTCCAATGCCGAAACCGTAGAAATCGTCCCCATTACTAACGGTACAGTCATTGCCATTGCCACCATTTTTTTATTAAACATAGAACCACTCCCCCTAATAAAGTAGCTCAACCTTATCCCATTACCACTCGGCAATCATTCCCCACAAAATGGGGGGATAAAAATTGAATCTACGAGTAATTCTCTATGGACACTTCTATTACCTTTCCATTTAGGGTAAGTGAAATTTTCTCAATATTTATGTGTAAAGTGAACACAATATTTTAGAAATATATTTCTAAAGCAATTCCTTAACTCTTAAACTTTTTAAATGACTTTGTAAAAAACAGGCCACTTTTTTACCTAACGGTAGGTTGAAAAAAATATTAATGAATGATACGATTTATATAACCTTTTTTTAGGAGGCTTTATTATGGGCAAAAGTGAAGAAACACTCTCTTCAATTATGGAAGCAAGCTATCGACTGTTTGCCGGACATGGTATTACCAAAACGACTTATTCAATGATTGCTGAAGAAGTCGGAATTGCTAAACCGTCCATTTATTATTACTTTAAATCTAAAGATGCATTAATCGAATGTATTTTCACAGAATTATGTGCTGCGATGCAGTTTTCTTCCTTCTTCCATACAGAAGAGTTTACGAAAGGAAATTTTATTGACAAATGCATTGAAATTGGATTCAAAATAATTGATGAACAGCAGAACGATCCTTATTTTAATCGTGTGTTGCAAGAATATGTATTACTATCTTCAAGAAATGATATGTACAAAGATCGATTACTAACTGTGCAAACAGAATATTTACAAGGATTTGAATCCCTCCTTACAAAAGCAAATGAGCTTCAATTGATTGAAAATAAAAATCTAGTTTCAAAAGCTCATATGTTAGCATTAGTGCTTGATAATGTCGGGAATTTTATGATGTTACATGTGGATATAGATTATAGACAAATATGGATGGAAGCTGTAAACAGTATTTTTGAAAGAAGGGATTGAATTGAATACTAAAAAACGAATTATCGGCTTAGACTTTGCTAGAGCTTTGGCGATGTTTGGTATGCTGCTTGTTAATTTTATGGTGATAACAGGTGCAGAAGGAAATGGTCCCCCATTTTTAATAACTTTCATGTCACTTTTTGAAGGTAGAGCTTCTGCCTTGTTTGTTATACTTGCTGGAATTGGCATATCTTTAATGACTAGATCATCTGTTGCTAGCAATGAAAAAATAAAAATTTCTAATAGCCGAAAAATCACCTGGAAACGGGCACTATTCTTATTTATTTTAGGATTACTTTTATACGTAATGGAGTGGACTGGGGATATATTACACTACTACGGTGCTTACCTTTTCGTTGCTGCATTACTCATTACAGTCCGAAAAAAAGCATTACTCTTGTTATCTATTATTATCCTACTCTTGGCACAATCTCTTCAGCTTACTTTCAATACTTTCGAAGGTTGGGGAGGCCCTACTCCATTTATAAACTATGTAGACTTCTGGACAGTTAACGGTTTTCTTCGCAATTTATTCTTTAATGGTTATCACCCTTTTTTCCCTTGGTTTTCGTTCTTCTTAATCGGTATGATAATTGGCAGATTAGATCTTCATAATAAAAAGATTAGAGATAGGTTGCTCTTGCTCGGTATTACATTCACCATACTGATAGAACTTTTATCAAAGGGGCTCACGCATTACTTCATTCCACACATTGGCAAAGAAGCTGCTACATTTTTGTTTAATACAGGACCCATTTTACCAAATATATTATATATTTTATCTGCTACAGGATCCGCTATTGCTATATTAATACTTTGCCTCTATATCACTGAAAAATATGAAAATAATTGGTTTGTTACTTCCATTATACAAACAGGTCAATTAACATTAACTCATTATGTAAGTCATGTATTTATCGGTATTGGAGCATTAATTCTATTCAATAGAATGGAACATCAAACACTACTTTTCGTTTTATTATTTGCTACTATATTTTTCATTTTCAGTATTTTGTTTAGCGTATTATGGAGAAAGAAATTTTCTAAAGGACCTATCGAATGGATTATGAGGAAATTAACTAGTTAATTTACCTCCATACGAAAAAGGAAGTTGGAATCATTCCAACTTCCTTTTTTCTTTAATTAGCTGCACTTAATTTAATTCTAAGTTTTGTTTCACCTAAAGTAAGTTCATCGTCTTCGTTCGTTAAGTGACCAAATGTAAATTGTTTAACGAGTAAATTTTCTTCCAATAAATCTTTATTGTTCGTTAACGTTCGTTGTAGTTCTTCTTCTGTATCGAGAATAACATCGACTCGTAAATTAACTGGTAAATTCAACTGTTTACGATATTCTTGAACCGCACGAATGAATTCACGCGCTACTCCTTCTTGTAACAATTCTTCCGTTACATTCGTATCTAACATAACTGTATATTGTCCGTTAGTCGTATTAGAAAATCCTGATTTTGCAACTTTTTCAACTAACACATCTTCAGCAGTTACAACTACTTCTTCTCCTGGTGTTGCTTCGTAAACTGCTCTTTCTGTTGATACAAAGTTTTGTACTTCTTCTTGTGATAATTGTTTTAGCCAACCATTCACTGCATTCACATTTTTACCGAATTTCGGCCCCGCTGTTTTAAAATTGAGCTTCAATTGATATGATGTGTATTTTGTTTCATCAAGTTCAACATGGAACGCTTTTACATTTAACTCATCCATAACGATATCACGATAAGATTCCCAATCCATATCATTCTCGTTATGCTCAAGTAATACAAGTTCTGCTAGCGGCTGTTTTACTTTTAAAGAATGCTGATTACGGTTACTTCTTCCAAGTTCAACAACTTGTAAAACAGCATCCATTTCCGCTTCTAATTTCGGCTGAAGTAGTGATTCATTTACAACTGGATAATCAGCTAAATGAACGCTACTTCCTTCTAAATTAAGATGAATGTCTTCCGCGACAAACGGTGTGAATGGTGCAATTAATTTACTAATTGTTACAAGTACTTCATGAAGTGTCTCATACGCAGCAGCTTTTTCAGCGTTCATACCAGATTCCCAGAAACGATTACGTGAGCGTCTTACATACCAGTTACTCACTTCATCTACAAGTGCTGCAATTTCACGAGCTGCATTCGTAAATTGATAATCATCAAGTGCTGTTCTCACTTTTTTCGTTGTACTATGCAATCTTGATAATACCCATTCGTCTAATTTCGTACGCTTTACATCATACGTTTCTTTCGGGTTATACTCATCTAAATTCGCATATAAAACGTAGAAGCTATACACATTGACTAATGTATCTACAAATTTAGATTTCGCTTCCAGTACGGTTCTTTCAGAAAAACGCTTCGCATTCCACGGAGCACTATCAACAAGTAAAGCCCATCTTAGCGCATCTGCACCAAACTTATCTACTAAATCAACTGGATCTAGTGCATTCCCTTTACTTTTAGACATTTTCTGCCCTTCTTCATCTAAAACATGCCCTAGTGATAACACTCGTTTATACGGTACTTTTCCTGTATATAGTGCTGATACTGCTAATAAACTATAAAACCAGCCGCGTGTTTGATCAATTCCTTCTGCAATAACATCCGCTGGAAACTGCTCTTCAAATAACTCTTTATTTTCAAATGGGTAATGATATTGTGCAAATGGCATAGAACCACTATCAAACCAAACATCAATCACTTCTGGTGTACGATTCATTGTGCCTCCGCATTTTTCGCAGCGGACTTGCACTTCATCTACATAAGGCTTATGCAATTCTAAATCTTCCGGTGTTTCTTTCGTACTATGCTTTCTTAATTCGGCAATGCTTTTCGGCGCAAACTGATGATCACAACTTTCACATTCCCATACGTTTAATGGCGTTCCCCAATATCTATTTCGGCTAATATTCCAGTCCACCATATTTTCTAAAAACTTACCAAATCGTCCATGTTTCATATGATCCGGATACCAAGTAACTGAATCATTATTTTGTAAAAATGTATCTTTAATTGCAGTTGTTCGGATTAACCAACTTTCTCCTGCATAATAAAGTAGTGGTGAATCACAACGCCAGCAATGTGGGTAGCTATGTTCATATTTTTCTTTATGATATAGTAAACCTTCTTTCGCTAAATAACGAACGATATCCACATCACAATCTTTTACAAATTTACCTTTCAAAAATGGTACCGCTTCTGTATACTCACCTTTTTCATCTACAACGTGCAAGAATGACAATCCTTCACTTTGAACAACTCTATAATCGTCCTCTCCATATGCTGGAGCAATATGAACAAGTCCTGTACCACTATCTGCCGTTACAAACTCTGCTGCGATAACGCGGTAACCATTTGTGACTTCTTTCATCGGAAATGGCGCTGTATAAGATGTGTTTAATAATTCTTCGCCTTTATGAACAGATAATACTTCATAGTTTTCTTTTAATACTTCTTGTACACGTTCTTTCGCAACAATGTATACATGACCTTCTTGTTTTGCTTTAACATATTCCATATTTGGATGTACAGCAAGCGCAACATTTGCTGGAAGTGTCCAAGGCGTTGTTGTCCAGCCTAAGAAATACTCATTTTCACTATCTTTCACTTTAAACTTCACTGTTGCACTTAAATCTTTTACTGTTTTATACCCTTGTGCAACCTCATGTGAGCTCAATGAGGTTTGGCAGCTTGGGCAGTATGGTGAAACTCTATGTCCTTTATATAACAATCCTTTTTCATGGATCGTCCCCAAAATATGCCATACACTTTCGATATATGGATTCTCTAAAGTTACATATGGATCATCCATATCTACCCAATAACCAATACTTTCAGTGAATTCACGCCACTGCTTTTCATATGTGAAAACACTCTCTTTACACTTTTGAATAAATGGTTCAATACCATATTCTTCGATCTCATGTTTACCAGAAATACCAAGTTGCTTCTCAACACCTAGTTCTACAGGTAAACCGTGTGTATCCCATCCTGCTTTTCTTACTACTTTATAACCAGCCATCGTTTTATATCTTGCTACTAAATCTTTAATTGCCCGACCAAGTGCATGGCCGACGTGTGGTAAACCGTTCGCCGTTGGTGGTCCTTCATAAAACACAAACGATTGCGCGCCTTCTCGATTCTGAATTGATTGTTCAAAAATGCTTTGTTCGTTCCACTGCTTACGAATACGTGTTTCTCTCCCTACAGCTGACTCTTTTACATCTACTTTCTTCATCTACAATCACTCCTTTGAATGTTTTAAAAGCACACAAAAAACCCGCCCCTATGAAGTAGGGACGGGTTTACCCGCGTTACCACCCTAATTCTATTAGCTTTTTCACTAATAGCGCTTAGCAACGTACTATCATACGTGTTCTTTGTAACGGTAGACATCCGTCCGGGCTTACTCACTTTCAGCCTCGGCTCCTCGGAGATGATTTTCAAATAACGTCTGCCCACCGGCTTTCAGCAATATACCGGCTCTCTGGAGAACAGTTCACTATTTTACTCTTTCTCGTCTTCAGATTTGTATACTTTATTAAAAGTTATTTTATGCCATTTGACAACTAATTGTCAACTAATTCAAAATATATTCTTATACAATTACTTTTCAAATTCTCGCAATGCTGCTAAATTTTCATCATCCTCAATAAGTTCAGCAAAGAATCCCGATTCATCCTCACGAAGGACAATTTCAAGCTCTTCCTTCGCCTCTTCATTTCTATTTAACTGTGCTAAATAACAAGCACGATCATATCTTGCTAACAAATCATTTGCATCCATTGTTAATACTTCATTTGCTATTTTTTCTGCCTTTAGTGTTTGGCCGGCACCATGATATGAAGACGCTAAAGAAAGGAGAATTGCTGTTTCATTTGGATGATGTATAGAAGCATTTTCTAATACATGAATTGCCTCTTCAAACCTTTCTTGACTTTGATACATTTCTCCTAAAGCAAGAAATGCTCTACTTACGAACGGTGTTTGCTCCGTTAATTGTAAGGTAATCTTTTCTGCTTTTCTTTCTTCCCCTGCTTTAAAGAATACTTGTGCTTGCAGAAGAAGAGTATCATAATCATCTGGTAGTTCTCGAACCATTTGCTTCGTTAATTCCAAAGCATCTCTTAACATATCTTCTTCCTCGCACTCAACGAAAAGATTTACAAGTTGCTTCGCTACTTCATAATCCCATCTATTTTCTAGTGACGTGTGCAGAATCTCTATTGCTTCTTTATTCATCTCTACATTCTCATAAAATAGCGCAAATCGCTGTGCTGCCATACTATTTTTCGGATTTAGCTTTAAAGAGATTTCATATAAATCAATTATCATAGTAACCATTGAAATTTCTTTGGCACGATTTTTCATACGATAAAAAGCTCTCGTAATGATAGATCGTTTTGGTTGTTCATGCAGCTGGCGTTCAATCCATATTTCCGTAACCGCAGCTGCAGCATACATGAATGCTGCACTTCTTTCTGCTTTTTTCACCTTTAACGTATGAAGAAAATCTCGTATGTTAGACAATTTTTTATGCTGCTCTACTGCTTTTACATAAACATCAAATATACGTTCATTATCAAAATCTTTTTGTATTACTTTCATTGCAACTTCAATTGCTTTTACATTTCTTTTTTTCACTAATACTTTTGCATAATGATATAGAACTTCTATATGCTCACCATCTAATTGTAGCGCGTATTCAATCTGTGCTTGTTCTTTATCTATTTCATTCATCGCTCCGTACACATATGCAATCGCATCTAAACGCCATATTTCAGGTACTTCTTCCTCTAATTGTTCTAGTTCAGTCAGCAATTCTTCCTGAAGATTCATATCTACTGAAAGCTGTGCCAAATATTCCATATTAATATGCAACGGCTCTTCCTTCATCGCCTGAACCATATGACTTTGTTCTTTAGAACGGTTTTCTTCTTTTTCGTATATTTCCGCAAGCTGTAAATGTACACCTACGAAATTCCCATCAAGCTCTAAACATGTTTCATACGCTTGTTTTGCTTCCGTCAATTGCCCTAATGCCATAAGTGTTTCACCAATTCGGTAATACGGTAATGCCGTTTCCTTTTGTTCTATCGCCTTATTATATCTTTTCATCGCTTGGCCGTACTGTCCAATAGATTCATATAAAATACCTGCATAACAACCGTACTCACTTACTTCATTACTTTCTTTGTGTAACGTTCTTAAAAACGCTATACCTCGTTGTACAAATTCCGTTCCTTTAATTCGATTCACATATTCATCTAACGCACTTGCTACATTATAATCACTTTTCTTTATACCATTTTCTAACTTAGATAGCGCTACTTTAAACCCTTCTTCATTTCCACCAAGTTCAATTTCAGCATCCCATAAAACCATTCCTGCATTCATGAGGAAATCTTGGCTCTTTTCAATTTGCTTCTCAAGACCAAGAATGTATTCTTTTGCTTCCTTGTATTGTTCTCTTGCCATATACACTTGTGTAAGTCCGAAGTGAGAATAAACATCCTCATCGTTTTCTTCTAAAGCACGCTTATACAATACTTCTGCTTCTTCCAAGCTATCATTTTGAAAATGATAGTCACCTAATTTTACGTAAAGAGGTGCTTTATCATCACAATTCTCAATACCGTTTAATAAAATTTCTTTCGTACTTTCCTCATCCTTCAAATCAGATTCGTATATTTCCGAAAGTTTCGTATAAATGTAAGGTGCATTACTATCCAAATGAATCGCTACTTTAAGCCCTTTTATTGCTAAATATAATTTTCCTAGTTGATGTGCACATCTCGCTCGTTCATACCATACATGTGCTTCATATTTATACTCTTTTAACAAGTCATTAAAGATTTCATATGCTTCTTCATATCTTTCTAAATCTATTAATATTAAACCGTGATTCGTTAAAGTGAACCTTTCAGGACTGCGCTCTAACGCAACTTGAGAGTATTGCAATGCTTTTTCAGATTGATCAATATACATATAGGATAAAGCGAGAAAACTCCAAGCAATAGGCTGATCTGCGTCTAATTGTAACGATGAACGAAAGCTTGAAATCGCTTCTATATAACTTTCCTGCTCAAAAGCATATCTTCCATTTATCAAATGATATAATGCACGATTATTTTTCTTCTCAACGCTTGTCAGCATTTGCTCCGCTTTCTCTACTTCCTGAAGACGAATAAAACACTGTGCACCATGCAATTTAACAAAGTCCGAGTTCGGAAACTTTTCCATTAACTTATCGATACAATATAAAATAAATTCTTTATCTACTTCAACATCTAAGTGCTTTATCGTATATAGCCACGTATTTGGATTATCGCTCGTTTCTTTTAAAAATTGTACTAAGTTACTAATTCCCTCTTTGTCATGTTCATCTAAATGATCCGTAAGAGAAAAAATAGATTTAAAATAACGATTTTCTTCCTCACTTAGAAACGCTAGTTGCGCCTTCTTTTCTTTCGGAACAAACGTGATTGCTAAACAGCCTGTATAACGATATTTTTCTTGTAATTTACTATATTCTACAAGAACTGGTTCTATAAAGTTTGGATCTTGAACATAGAAAGCTTGCAATGTATCATCATATCCAGATAGAACTTGTACGTGTGAAGCATGCTCAATATCTATACTTAATAAAACAGGAATTCCTTCATCAATCAGTCTCTTATAATTCTCTTCATTCCCTTTAAAATAACGATATTCATAACCTAATTCTTCTAAATAAGAAACAGTATCTGAAAACTTCGATCCTGTCATATCAAAAATAAACTCTGCTATTTCATCTTGTGTACGTGTCTCTCCCCATATACGCAACATCATCTCTAAACTTGTCGGAACACAATAATTATCCTTTTGTACAATAGGAACTATCGGCAAGTGAACCTTTTTTCCATCCGGATTTTTTTCTAAATTATGATATAAAGATTCTTTTAAACTCTTTTCTTCTTTTAATAGCTTTTGTAAATCTGCAAATTTATTCATTTTGTACAGCGCTTCTGCACGTAAATGTACAAAGTAAGTGTTATAAGCATGATATGGCAGCTGAGTATTTATGTTATCTATTACCGCTAACATCTCTTCATATTGCTCTAAATCTAATAAATACTTTACCTTCTCAAAATGAAAATATGGTACTTGTGGGAACTTTACAATCGCATCATTAATTAACTGTATCGCACGTTTTTGTTCTCCTTTATTTGCATACAATTGTGATAATAAATAGGTAGATAACTCTTCACAATCTTCATGCTGCATGCCAGCAATAAATTGTTCTTCCGCTTTCTCCCATTCGCCTGTATGCATATAAACGTAGCCCCATTTATCAAACACTACGCGCGTACTATACTCCTCTGCTTTTTGCATATACATTAGCACTTCTTCATTTCTTTTCATTTCTAAAAGACATCGTACTAATGTAAAATATGTTTTCGCTAAAAAATCTGCATCCATTTCTTCTTTACTTAACTCTTCTAAAGAAGATTTTAACAACTGCTCTGCTTCAAGAATTTTCCGCTCATCAATTAACTCATCACAATATAAAGAGAGCGTTCTCATATTTGGGAATTTTTTATAAGCGTAGCGAATGAGGAATGAACTGTATTGGTGCATAAGCCCTTCATCAGTAAGGCGAATTAATATGTCAAACTCCTTATGCGAAGGAATATTAGCAAGCCAATTCTTCACATAGGATAAAGTATTCGTTTCTTTTATATATGCAATTTCATTATTTATTTCCTGTAATCCATCTACAAATCTCTTGTCTTTTAAACAAGTTTCTAACTGCTTAAAATCTAGCATGCATTCACCTCGAATTTATATTTATACTGCTACTTGCTTAGATTTTACACACCATATAGTATGTATTCAACTAAAATCTCTTATAATGGATGGTATTAATTAATATTATTCAAATTTATAACAAAATATAGTAAAAATGATTGTTTTTCTCCGTATTTTGTTTAATTATATGGAATAACGTAACATGCGGTTTTAATCTTGTAGAAGCTGAAATTAGTACATAAAATTATATCAGCGATAATTCAAATATATCGGCGATTTTCAAATTATATCGACATTAAACGACGATCCTTATATATCATGACTTTTAACATACTATGTCACCAAATGTAATTTTCATATTCGGAGCGTATACTAAAGAAGAATGCACATGAAATATTTTAAAAAATCGTAGTTCAGCTTCATATTGAGCTAGCGCATCATCATATGTTAATCCTCTAGCCATTAAACGTTCTACAAATTGTTGCTTATCACCCGGATCACCTGCAATCCCCTCTTCTTTTAATGATTGATACAAATCGTTTTTATCATTGTGATGCATATTTGAATCTAAAAAGTTCACTTTATCGCTTACTCTACATTCAATATTTTTCACACCTAATTCACTTAAATATATCGGTATTTTCATACCAATATTTCCATCTTTTCCACTCCTCTGCGTGTCACTTTCAAATAAATTCTGCAAAATGCCTAGCTGGATAATTTCCGATTGGTTCTCTCCATCCAAAGTGTATGAAGACATATTTGATATCCAATGTGGTTCAAAACAGATTATTTTCCCGCCACTTTTAACTGAATGAATCATTTTTTGTAGCATCGTTTTTGGTGAACTCATATGTAATAAGAAGGCATGACAAATTGCTATATCGTATGTATCGTTCAATTCAATTTCTATAGCATCTCCCTCCAGAAATTCTGACTCGTACGGAAGTGAACGAAACAACTCTCTCGCTTCAGCTAATAATGTTTCTCCACTATCAATGCCTGTATACTTTGATCCTTCTGGAAGTAAAGGCATTAATAATAAGCCTAAATAACCATATCCACAACCATAATCAACAACATGGACTGGCTCAGAAATCTTCCAAACTGAATTCACTAGAAAACTTACATAATCGCTATTGTAATATAAATCTCTCGTATTTTTTAAATACGCTAGTTTACTGTTCCAATCGTATGTTTCCAACCTCTAACGCCTCCTTTTATATACACCCCTTACAATTCTCCATTTAACAAAACATTCCTACATTTTTAACAATTACCCAAGAAATTGGTTTTAATAAGGTGAGATTACTGCTTACATGACTCCTATACCAAATAAAAAGGCATACATATCTGTAATGATACATACACCTTTTATGCTACATCTCCTCAGGAGCCTCCACCCCAAGTAAACGTAATCCTTCTTTTAATACAACCGTCACAGCATAAACCAATGCGAGTCTGCTGTCTTTTTCTTCACTCTCTTCTAATATACGAACATTACCGTAATATTTATTGAACGATTGTGCTACATCTAATACATATTTCGAAATAATCGATGGCTCATTTTTATTGAAAGCTGCTTCAATTACTTGTGGGAATTTGTTTAGTAATTTTACGACACTCCAGCTATGATCGTCTTTTAAAGCAAACGTACATGTTTCAAATTCTACACTTTCTTTTCTTAAAATAGAGCAAGCACGTGCATGTGTGTACTGTACGTACGGGCCTGTTTCTCCTTCAAATTTCAGCATGTTTTCTAATGAGAATTCAATATTGTGCATACGCTCATTTTTTAAATCGTGGAAAATAACTGCACCTACACCGACTTGCTTTGCTACTACTTCTTTTTGTTTTAAGTTTGGATTTTTCTCTTCAATATTTTGTTTTGCAAGGTCGATTGCTTCCTCAAGTACTTCTTCAAGTAAAATAACTCTTCCTTTACGTGTCGACATTTTCTTACCATCTTTTAAAATGAAGCCAAACGGTACGTGTTCCATACCATCAACCCAAGTATAGCCAAGTTTTTTTAATACAGTGAAAAATTGATTGAAATGTAAGCTTTGTTCTGGACCAACAACATATAGCGCTTTATCAAACCCATAAGTGTTTTGACGATATAAAGCTGCCGTTAAGTCACGCGTTGCATAAATCGTCGCACCATCTGATTTTCTAATTAAGCAAGGCGGCATTCCTTCTTCTTCTAAATTAACGACTAATGCGCCTTCTGATTCTTCCAGTAAGTCGTGCTCTTCTAAAATCCCAATAAAGTCTTCCATTTTATCATTATAGAAAGCTTCGCCTTGAAAATTAGTAAATTCCACACCGAGAAGTTCATAAATACGAGAAAATTCTTTTAATGATTCGTGACGGAACCAATTCCAAAGTTCAACTGCTTCTTCATCGCCTTCTTCTAGCTTTTTAAACCAAGCACGTCCTTCTTCTTCTAATTCATCATTCTCTTTTACTTCTACATGAAACTGAACATATAACTTAAATAGCTCACGTATTGGATCCTCTTTCACTACTTCTTCATTTCCCCATTTTTTATAAGCCGTAATTAACTTTCCAAACTGTGTTCCCCAATCTCCTATATAATTAATCCCTACAACTTCATAGCCACATTTTTCAGCGATATGTTTCAGCGAATTTCCTATCATTGTAGAACGTAAATGCCCCATCGAAAAAGGTTTCGCGATATTAGGAGAGGAATAATCAATTACTACTGTTTTTTCACAGCCAAAGTGGTTTTGACCGAACTCTTCTTTCTCCGCTAAAACTGTTTTTAATACTGCATCACTTACAGTTTCACGATTGAAAAATACATTTACATAAGGACCAACGGCTTCTACTTTCGTAAAAAACGGATCATTTAATTTCTCAGCAACTTCCTTTGCGATAAGAGCTGGTGCTTTTTTATATTGCTTCGCTAATGAAAAACATGGGAACGCTGCATCTCCAAATTCATCTTGTTTCGGTGTTTCAATTAAATCTAAAATTTGTTTTTGCGTTAATTCATTCGTGAAAATATTAGATAAACTTTCCGCAAACTGCATTTTATAATCCATGATACAACCTCCTTATTTTTTAAAACACAAAAAACTCGTCTCTAAAAAAGAGACGAGTTTGAACCCGTGGTACCACCCTTGTTGTTCGTTACGAACCACTTTCCCGTTTATAACGAGGACAGGGGGCCTCGGCTTTCTCTACTATTCGTTCAAGAAGCATCTCCGAAGTGCGCTTCATCTTTTTCTTCCGTACTAGGCTCACACCATCCCTAGCTCGCTTTCCTTCTAAAAAAGACTACTCTCTTCATCACAGACAGTATATTTAATTAATTATTGCTTATTATACATCTTTTCAAACAATTAGCAAGGGTCAATTACACCAAAGTGAAACTTAGCACTTTTTCTTTTGTATACGTGAAAATTGTGTTTTTCAAATCTAGAACTACGGAAATGATCTTTTAATACAACACGCTTTCTCGCCACTCGCTTCGCCTCCGCAATTGTTTCATCAGTAATATCATGATACAAAGCGAAGTGTTTTAATCCTTTAATTCCGTCAGATTCTATGACAGTTTCTTCAAACATCGGATCAAGGTAAACGACATCATAACTATTGTCTTCACATTGCGCTAAAAATGAAAAATGCTCCGTTTGCGTTACTTGGATTCTTTGCATTGCTTCATCGATTTCAGAAACAGATGAAGACCATGTTTTCAAACCATTTCTCATGATATAAGCCATATATTCATTGCCTTCAAGTCCTGTTACTGTTCCACTTTCACCAACAACATAACTAGCTACAATACTATCTGATGCCATACCGAGCGTACAATCTAACACTGTCATTCCGCTCTCTAATTTAGCAGCTTGTACAAACGGATCGTGTTCTCCACGCATTAACCTTTTCACACGAAACATCGCTGAGTTCGGATGAAAGAAAAATGATTCTTCCGTACCTTTCGGATAAATAGCTAATCGGTTCTTTCCTACGACAAGTATATCTTGTTCATACTGCTCATGTAATTTATGCACTGGTATATCATTACGTAAAATGAAAGAACGATTTAATTCTTCTGCTACCTTTTTTGCATATGCTGTCATTTCTTTGTTTGTTCTTCCTGCTGTTGTTACGATCATTGTTTCACCTCTATATAAAGAAAAGAGGGAGATTTACTCTCCCCCTTCTTTAACAATTCTTTTCGAAAGCTTGCTCTAAGTTCGTAATAATTTCGTCCATAGTTGCACCTTCAATTTCATGACGGTGAATGAAGTGAACAACTTCTTTTCCTTTTAATAATGCCATAGATGGTGAAGATGGAGGAATTTCTCCGAAGTATTCACGCATTTTTGCAGTAGCATCTTTATCTTGACCTGCGAATACAGTTACAAGATGATCAGGTTGTTTTTCAGCACGAACAACCGCTTGACCTGCTGATGGACGTGCTAAACCAGCTGCACAACCACAAACAGAGTTTACAACTACTAAAGTTGTACCTGATGTATTTTCCATAAATTCTGTTACAGCTTCTTCTGTAGTTAACTCTTCAAACCCAGAACGCACTAACTCTTGGCGCATTGGGATTACCATTTGGCGCATGTATTCTTCATAAGCATTTGACATCTTGTAATCTCTCCTTCAACTTTCATTCCAAATTCATCATATCACGCTCTATTAATAGGTGCAAAAGAAAGATAACGATGATTTCATTTTTTTGTAGGGATTTCACAAACCCCACCGCGGCAATGTCCCACTGGAACAAGTTTTCTATTATTAGCGATATAATCGTATACTTTACTTCCAAAACCAAGTACGATAGATAGCTTTATAAAAGGAACTGCAAACCAATAAGATGGAACGGCCTTTGCCAATACATCTATGCTCTGAATGCCGTCATACCACTTATTATTTTTAAAAATATACAATCTTTGTTCCATTTTACTTTGTAGTTCTTGAGAAAGCTTATATTTCTCAACTACATCTTCATTTCGAAATGAAACAAATTTCATCTTACCCTTTTTATCTAATTTTTTCGTACGTTCTGCAACGGCCGTACACATCGGACACCAACTATCATAGAAAACAATCATACATTATTCCCCTTTACGAGACTCCGTCATTTGTTTCCATACAGAACCTTTTGCTTCTTCTCCGCCTTCAATACGCTCTAATGCTAGACGTGCTTGCATCGCTACTTCAAACTCTGAATCATCTTGCGCTGCTTTTAATGCTGGAATCGCACTTTCATCTCCAAGTTCAAATAAGAACATCGCTGCACGCCAGCGTACTAATTTACTTGGATCTTTCAGAGATTTAATCATAACGAACATCGCTGCCGGATCACCTACATCTGATAAACAATCTCCTGCAGTACGACGAACACTTACAGAGCGATCTAACAACGCTTTATATAATAACGGTAATACTTCATCACCTTTTACCATACCTAAATACGCTGTTGCTAAACGGCGTATTGAAACTTTTTCATCATCTAACGCCATCTTCAACACTGGAATATCTTCTTCAGTAGGATCCATTTGTTCTAATGCTGCAAAACGGTTTTTCCAGTCAGAATCTTTCATCATCTCTTCTGTTACTTTATATGGTTCACGCTTTTGAATCGTTACTTCAACAGCACCTGCTTGATTTAATAATTCTTTAACCGTTTCATTTACACGTTCTTCTGAATAAGCAGCAACAATCTCTTCTACTACTTCTTTCCCGATTTCTTCAAAATTACCGTAACGTGTACTTTGTTCTACCCATTTACGCTCTTTTACAACGTTTGGTGCAGACATTTGTACTTTCATAATTGATTCTTTGAAACGATCTGGTAAGCCAACGCGTTCTTCCGATGTTCCATCTGTTAACTTTACTTGCATTGGAATTGTAAAGAACATTTGAACAAACACTTTCACTTCTCCAAAATGAGACAGTTGTTGTTCTTCACTTTCTTCCACTACTTCTTCGCCAAAAACAGCACGAACTTGTTGTAATAATACTTTCCAGTCATACTTTGCATTTCGCTCGACTGCTAAAAAGTCAGCTACATGATACACACCTTTAATGCCTTCAATTTTCAAAATTTCTTGCACTTGCATTGGTGCTTGTTCTTTATTTTCATTTGTATAATTATTACGCGCTCCTGATGGTAATACTTCATTCAAAATAACTTTCATTGTATTTGGACTTGGCGTCGGTTCAATTGCTTTAATCTTCACGTAAAAAACTCTCCTTTATTGCGTGTTCTTAGCTGTATTGTAACATGTTATCACTCTATACTCCTACTCAGGTGCTTAATTTTACTACTTTCTTCCCGCTACCATACTATTTCATTCTTTTTACATTTCAAATTAGGGATGGGATTTTAAAAGCTTTCGTTTCCGATGATTTTTATTTTTTATCCATTTCTTGAGGCATCGCCATTATTTTTGAAAAAAACACGCTAAACAAAAAAATATGTAAATAAGCTATCCATATGGATAGCTTATTTACATATTTTTCGTTATTGGAAGTTATTTATTTGCTAATAAATCTTCTGCGTAACATTTAATCATCATGTAGCCTGCGTAACCGAACTGATCATACGTATCTGCTTCTTCTTTGGTCGCCTGTCTAAGTACTGAATATCCTTTCATTAACATACAATTCTCATCATGAACCATTTGTGAAGTGAAATACTCTGTTTCAATTCCATCTAATTCTAATGAACGATAGCCACTTATAAAACCATCCAATGCTGTTTCATGAATGGTTTTAATATGAACATCTATTTGTATTAACGTTTTACAACCTTTTAAATTTTCAGCCATAGGTGGGCTATCTCCGATCCAATCCATCAAACCTGCTAAAAATCCCCTTCTACTATTTGGATCTGTTTCAATTACTCTACCACATGCAAATTTACTGTTATCTAAAGGAATAGTCCAAAATTGCCCTGGTACTAAATAACGATTTGATTTTGGTTTAAATGGATAGTTTATACTCATTGTTCTCCCCATCTCTTTTTTATCTATTGTATAACATATTCATGTAAAGTTAACATAACGTCCTATTATCGGTAGCAACAAAAAGGAGGATTCCTTACTCTCAGAAGGATCCCCTTTTTTATTTTCTATCACTCGATTCTTCTTTTTATACATTCCTATCCTGGCATGGGTTTTACGGTTCTCGATTGTTACTGGATTAGCCGAAAAACGTAATAAAATTTTGTATACTCTTTACTTGTTTTCCAAAAAAATCTGGCGGTACTCCTTCTTTAAGTTTATTAAAATACTTTCCACAATTTTTTCCGTAGCTATTACTTAAAATCACCTTTTATTACGATGCCCCCTCCCGCCTTCTCTCCAAAAAGGTAATACTCTCAATCACAACTTCAGTTCTATATATTCTCTTGCCTTGTTCATCATCGTAATTACTCGTCTGAATACGCCCTGTAATCCCAACAAGTGATCCCTTCTTACAATATTCAGTTACATTCTCAGCCGATTTTCGCCAAACGACACAATTAATAAAATCGACTTGTTGTTCACCTAAACTATTTCGAAATCCTCTATTCACCGCAATACATATTCTTGCATAAGCAACGCCTTGTTTTGTGTAGTATAATTCTGGCTCCTTTGTCAATCTACCGATTAATACAACTCTATTCATCATAAGTTATACCACCTCACATATTTTTCTCCATTGTAAGGAGAAATGGATGAATGGTAAAAAGCACAAAATGATGTATCCGTAAGTAAAAAGTATTAATTTAGACCTTACAAAACAAAAAAAGAAACCATACATAGTTCAAACATGTATGGTTTCAAAATTTATTACACTTCAGTACAAGATATGTAATATCCTCCGCGAGCCATCTTTATTTCAGCACGGTACATTACATTTTCTAAGTAAAAAGTAATCGGTTTAACTTTACTCTCAAATTTTAGTCTTTCATTGCATTCAGTTGCATATCCTTCAATCGCTGAAGTAATAACTTCAGATGATGGATACGTTAAAGCTTCATCTAGTTCTATGAAAAAACTTTTAGAAAATAGTTTTTTCATAATCCCCTTCTTCCCTTTCATCATATTCCATCTCCTTCAATTCAAGTTGATAACATCCATATTATACCATACGTTCAATATATCTTTGAAAATAAAAAAAACCTGCATTTTTCATGCAGGTTTTTTTTATTAGTCATTTTTCGTAAAGTAAGAAACGAAACGAAGAATTTCTAAGTATAACCAAACTAATGTAAGCATTAGTCCCATTGCAGTGTACCACTCCATATATTTCGGAGCTTGACTACGTACACCATTTTCGATTAAATCGAAATCTAGTAATAAGTTTAATGCAGCAACTACAATAACAACTGCACTAATAATAATACCGATTGTACCACCTTGGTGAATGTATGGAACAGTTACACCAAACATATTTAGTAGGAATACGACTAAATACATAACCATAATTCCAAGTGTTGCTGCCATAACGCCTGTACGGAATTTATCCGTTACTTTTACTACGCGTGTTGCATATAACACTAACATTGCAAATAGAATTGAGATTGTTAGTAATACAGCATTTAAAACGATAGAATCGCCAAATTTCATTGTATAAACTGCTGAAATACTTCCTAACACAACCCCTTCTACCGCCGCATAGATTGGTGCACCAAAAGGTGAAATACGCGGGAAGAACATAGACGCAAATGCGATGATTGCTGCAACGATTAAAGCACCAATTAATACTGGCATCTTCATCGTCCCCTGCATCATCTGTATGTATGAATAGACAGACGTTGCAAGTAGCAAGATAAGCATAATGAACGTTTTGCCTACTGTTCCGCCAATTGTCATCGCAGAAGCGCTTGCTCCCTCTTTACGGAATGCCTCTTTTTTCAACATTGGATTAGATGTTCTCATTTTTTCCCTCCTAAAATAGGTTCTACCAATAGTGTAAAGTTTTTCTCTTTACTTTTCAATATATGCAGCTTGTTTTTATTTTAATCCTTCAACGATGTCTGATAGTTCACTCCATCTTTCCATCTTTTTTTCTAGCTCTTCTTCTGTTTTCTGCTGTGCTTCAGATAATTCTTGTGCCTTTGTGAAGTCAGATCCAACTTTCGCAAGTTCTTCTCCAATTGACTCAATTTTTTCTTCAAGTTCGGCAATTGTATCTTCAATCGTTTCCCATTCACGCTGCTCATTGTATGAAAGTTTACGTTTACGTTGTTGTTTTGGAGCTTCTTCTACTACTTTTTTCTCTTTTTGAACTTCCGCTTTCTCCATAAGTTCTCTCGTTTTTTCCATTTCTAAATAATCTGTATAACTACCTAGGAACTCACGCACTTCGCCTCCGCCAGTAAAGATGAACAGTTCATCTACTACTTTATCTAAGAAGTAACGGTCATGCGATACAGTTAAAACGACACCTGGGAAATCTTCTAAATAATCTTCTAGTACTGTTAATGTTTGTGTATCTAGATCATTCGTAGGTTCATCAAGTAAAAGTACGTTTGGTTCTCCCATTAAAATACGTAATAAATATAAACGTCTTCTTTCACCACCAGATAGTTTACCAAGCGGTGTACCATGTGAATGAGTCGGGAATAAGAAACGTTCTAACATTTGAGATGCACCAATTACTTTTCCATCTGTTGTATGAATAACTTCTGCAATCTCTTTAATGTATTCAATCATACGCTGATTTAAATTCATCTCTTCATTTTCTTGCGTATAATAAGCAACTTTTACAGTTTGCCCAACTTCAATTTCACCACTATCAGGAGATAACTTACCTGCAAGCATATTTAATAGCGAAGATTTCCCGCTTCCATTCGCTCCAATAATTCCGATGCGATCGCCTGGTTTCACGATATGATTAAAGTTGTTTAATACCGTTTTATCACCAAATTTTTTCGTCACATCTTTTAACTCAAGTACTTTTTTCCCAAGACGGCTACCGCTAAGTGCAATATCAACTGACTGTTTTGCAGCTGGCCCTTCTTGGCCCTTTAGCTCATCAAATCGTTGAATACGTGCCTTTTGCTTTGTTGAACGGGCTTTTGCACCGCGGCGGATCCATGCTAGTTCGCGGCGATATAAGTTTTGACGTTTTGATTCTTGCGCAATTTCTTGTTCTTCACGAAGCGCTTTCGCTTCTAAAAACGTACTGTAATTCCCTTCATAACTATACAGTTTTCCATTATCTAATTCGAAAATACGATTCGTCACACGATCTAAGAAATAACGATCATGGGTTACAAGTAATACTGCACCATTATATCGAGCTAAATATTCCTCTAACCATTCCACTGTCTCATGATCAAGATGGTTCGTAGGCTCATCTAAAATTAATAGATCCGGTGTTTCAATAAAACATTGCGCCATCGCAATACGTTTTTTCTGTCCACCAGATAAATTTCCAACAGTTGCAGTGAAGTCCGTAATTCCTAATTTCGTTAAAAGAGATTTCGCATTTGCATTTGCTTCCCATGCACTCATTGCATCCATACGTTGCTGCACTGCAAATAATTGTTCCTGTACTTTTTCATTACTTGGATCTTTTTCGATATGTAATAGCGCCTTTTCATACTCACGAAGAAGACGAATTAAAGGAGTATCACCATGGAAGACTTGCTCTAGCACTGTTAGTTGTTCATCAAACTCTGGTTGCTGTGATAAATAACTAATTGTATACCCACGAGAATGAGTCATATCACCTGTATCAGGAATTTCTGCCCCTGCAATAATTTTTAATAACGTCGATTTACCAGTTCCGTTTACACCGATAATTCCGGCACGGTGTCCTTCTGCAATACTAAATGATAATCCATCAAATAACGGTTTTTCTCCATATGATTTTGATAAGTTTTCCACAGTTAACATTTTCATATTTGTGCATTCCACTCTTTCATAAATTGTTCAATAAACTGTTCCATATAACGATGACGAACTTCCGCCTCTTGTTTTGCTGCGTTCGTGTTCATTAAGTCTTTTAATTTCAAAAGTTTTTCATAAAAATGATTTAAAGATGGATCGTTATTTTTTCTATATTCATCTTTCGTCATCACTTCACGCGGAGGAATAGTTGGATCATACATTAATCTCCCTTTCGCTCCACCATACGCAAATGTGCGAGCTATTCCAATTGCTCCAAGGGCGTCTAAGCGATCCGCATCTTGAACAAGCTTCCCTTCAAGTGAATCCACTTTACCGCCATGACCACCTTTATAAGACATATTGGCGATAATATGAAGAACATGTTTACTTTCCTCTTCTTCCACATGTAACTCTTCTAACCAATCAGAAACTTTTTTCATTCCTTCTTCTTCACTTTCATTTAACTTCTCATCTGCCACATCGTGAAGTAATGCTGCCATTTCAATTATAAAACGATTTCCCCCTTCTTGCTCGGATAAAGAAATCGCCAGTTTATGTACGCGTTCAATATGATACCAATCATGCCCACTCGCATCTTTTTCTAAAATATGTTTTACAAAAGTAATTGTTTTTTGAATCTTTTCTTGTTTTGTCATTTTATCTTCACCCAGTTACTTATTGTAACACGCCCACATTTTTTCATCACATATTTTCTTGTCCGCCCATACACTGAGTGGTAAGCATCATCATGAAGGAGGAATAAATATGTTCTATAATAATCAACCGCCTTATCCAAGGCAACCATTTTACCCTCAACAAGAACAAAGATACACAGAACAATACGAAGAACAAGAGTTACAACAGCAAGAACAACAATATGACGAAAACCCATATGCAACAACGCAAAATCAAGAAACTGAATTTCAACAAAATCCATATGAAACACGTCCAAATTATGAATATCCTCAAAATCCATATGCGGTACCACAAAACCAAGAACAACCATATCAGCAAAATCCATATGCAGCACCACAAAACCAAGAACAACCATATCAACAAAATCCATATGCAGCACCACAAAACCAAGAACAACCATATCAACAAAATCCATATGTAGCACCACAAAACCAAGAACAACCATATCAACAAAATCCATATGCAGCACCACAAAATCCATACACAACTCAACCACAACAACCGCAATACCAACAACAAATGTATCAACCAAACTACGACGCACGTGTCTCACCACCTAAACCACCAACAATAGATCCAACGCAGCCACAAATTTTACCGCCAGGACCAACATTAGACATTACACAACCACAAATCTTACCACCTGGACCAATTACTGAACCAACACAACAACAAATTCAACAAGTTGTCGGTACACAGTTTTTACCTTTCAAGAAACCCGTACTAGATTTCGTAAAACCATGGGTAGATTACGGTTTAAATGAAGCAAAACATACATCACACGAACACGCATTAACAGAAGTTGCTGCGATTATGTTTTTAGTTGGTAAAGGCTTCAATCCGACGATTGCTCATTATATCGTAGAATCTTGGGAGAAGAATGAACAGTTTTAGGGTTGTTCGTTTTATTTTTAATAAAACAAACAAGCGTCACAAATGCCTGTTATACAAGCATTTGTGACGCCTTTTATTTGTTATATTATATTCTACTTCAAAAGGGTATTTCATATTTTTTTACATGTTTTTATATTATTTGTGAGCAAAATGTGAGCAAATAATAACCTTTTAATTAAACTGTATTAGCTTGAATTTTAATTTAATATAATTCTTTTAACATAAATTTTTACGATAAATCTTGAATTATAATCATTTTGATAAACAGGTATTACCGTTCCCATTGGTGAACTTGCGTGCGGAAAATATACCTTCATATTATATGGTTTCATTTCACACGTCACATAAAATGCCCTTTTATCTGATAACATTTTTCTATGATATCACTACTTGTTATTAATTCTTGGCTGTTTTTATTCTTGATATTAAGACTGTTTTTATGAGCATTTCGTATAAGTATGATGTAACTGATTAAAGCTATTTTCAAAGACGACATATCGGCGATAATTTATGTCTATTTCTTATAGGTGTTAGCAAGTTCGTTTGCAAACTTGTTAGCACTTTTTTATATTTCTTCTATAAATAAATCCCCCTTAATATAATCTAAATTTTATATATTTACTTTTCTTCTATTTATCTTATAATTTTAATTGGGAGAGGGAGGAAAAAAATGGTTCAAATCAAAGTGACACCTGAAATGCTAGAAGATGTTGCAAATCGTGCAAGTAATACCAGGATCGCATTAGAATCTATACATAATAATTTATGTAATGAAATAGATCATTTGTGTTTTCAATGGATTGGTGCCTCTAACCAACAGTTCATTCAAATGTTCAATGATGCAAGACCAAAAGCTTTTACATCTATCAATTCGATTATAAAAGTGGAAGAGGATTTGAAACGAATTGCCGAAAAATTCCGTACCGCAGATGCTTCATATGATGGAAATCTTGAAGAAGGAGCAATGTGTGGTAAGTTAAATAGTGAGAAAAATGATGGATCTTTACGTGACAAGGTTTTGCATGGTCTCAAGGAAACTTATGAGGATTTTAGTAAAGTAAAAAATTCCGATGAGTCTTTATATGATAAATTTAAACATGGTATCGATGCAGCGTATAAAGATGTGAATAAAATAAAAGACACTATAGATGATGAAATCGCATCTGCTTTTGAAAAATCTGGATTAGGTGTCCCCTATCACTTAAAAAAGGGAATGAGCGAAGCTATAGGTGATGAATTATTAGGACTTGCAGATGCAGTTATCCATCCAATTGACACATTTAATAACACGATTGAAGCCGTTTCTCACCCAGTCGAGACGTTCAATACGATAAAACAAACAATTTCTGATTCTTGGAATCGTGATGTTACCAATGGTGACTCGTATAGTGGTGCAGAATGGTATGGAAGCGCAGCTGGTCATACTATATTGGCTGTTGGACAACTATTCGTAGGAACAAAAGGCGTGGATAAAATTGCAATGTTGAACCCTGGCACAAAATTAGCTGAGATTTCACGAACTGCTAATCAAAGCTTGCAAGACGCTGCATCCGTATTCAATCGTAATCGCAATGAGTTTGCTTTAGCTGGCGGAAATAATATACGCTCTGCATTTGATACACCTGATTTTAGAAAAGCTGAAGAAAAACTATCGACTCATCAGTTTGCTAAAGACGAGGCTGGTTCTAGCGGAAATAATCCTGTTAATGAAAGTCATACTTCATCACTCTCTACTAGCGAAATTATATCTAGTTTACAAGAAACTGAGAATTTCCGGTCAAACTCACTCAAACATATCCTTGAAGGAGAGATAAACCGGAGAGGCGAAGCAACCGGATACCACTCAGAGTTTTTAGAGAATACTCACGGAAGAATAATTCCTGGCACAGATCGTAGCATTAATGATTATGGGGCATACAAAGCCCAAGTGGAAGTGGATGGGATTCCTAAGGCGGCGAATGGTGGCTATTCTACTTTTTTCCCTAAAGATTGGCATCCACAACAAATCGTAGACAATATAAACGAGGCATACAGCAATAAAATTCACATGGGTGGTAATACTAATATCTATGATGGAGTAGGGATAGACGGCCTACCTATTCGTTTGTTTTTAGATGGTAATGGTAAAATTATTTCTGCATTTCCAAGACAAGGTCGATAATTTAATTTTTAAGGGAGAAAATAATATGGATTACAAATTTGAGTTACTTAGTACAGGAAGTTTAGTTATTAGACTACCAAAGGAATTCGATATTTTAGAAGCTTTTTTAAATGTAGAGGTATCTGAATTCGGTGATTGGATAGCAGAAACTGTAGATAAAGTTTTAAATGAAAAAAGTGATTATGAAAAAATAAGTGCGAATATTTTTGGGGCAGATGTTCGAAGAGATAAAACTGTTATATTTAATAAGTATGATGAAGATGAAATCGAAATCCCTCTTGAAATAGAAACTATTACATTAAGAAATTTAATAGATATTTGGTTAAATGAATACTCAAAATTGAAAACCGAAAAAAATAACAATTAAATGATGTTACATACAGCACGAAAAAGGCCGCCTATAATAAGGGGCCCTTTTCGTTAAATTAACGCACATTCACATACGTATCAATAGCCGTAATATAGAAAACTTGCCCATGACTATTATGCACTTTATATTGATACGAATCATTTACACTTATCTTCGCATCAATTATAAATCCTAATCCTGCATCTACAGAACCAGCCACATCTTTATCCTGCCAAGATGGAGCATCATAGAAACGTAGATTGTTAACTTTTGAGACAACACGCTTTCCAACAATAGAAGAATCTACTGTACTTTTCTTATTAAACTTCACATAAGATGGATCGTTCTTAATCCACTGATTTCTACCAAGATTTAACCACCCGTCTTTTTCAGCCCACACAATATAAGATTCTGGTTTGTTCAACTGACGAATCTTAGAATAGCTTGTGCCAGGTCCTTTACGTAAATTAACGTTATAACCCTCAATATAAGCAATCCCATCTGTTACGGATGTTGGTACTTCCGCTGGTTTAGATGGCTTATCAGGACCAGAAACATCCACACTAGAATTATTGTATACTCGTTGTACATCTGCTCTAAATTGAGCTTCTGAAACGCCATGAGACTTTAAGTAATCAATTATCTTCATGATCTGTACCGCCAAGGTAATGAGTTACATCGCTATGTGTCCATAATCCTTTTTCTACAGATAACCCACGGTCACGTAAGATTTTAGCTAGTAACTTAACTTATTTGTCATAGCTGCGTTTGAATTTTGTATAGTCCGCTGTTTCGCATAACTCTACATGTACAAATCGTTTAAATCACTTGTAAAAACTGAAGAAGGACTATTTAAAGCTGCTACTAAAACTAAAACTTCTAATAGAAGCATTAGTATCTCTTCCTTTGTTATAACTGAGTTACAAACATACTACTTTTATAAAAAGAAAGAGTTTTTTCGCTGGGGTATCTCCTTGAATGAGGAGTCCTATATTTTCGCTGGCAATACGATTCATTCTCCCTTACATATAGATGCTCCTCATCGTTTTTTGAAAGACCATTATAAAAAAGCTGGTGTTCCACGAATTCGTATTCACGACTTAAGGCACACACATGCAACACTTATGTTTCAAGCTGGTGAGCATCCTTAAATTGTTCAGAATCGCATAGGACACTCCTCTATTCAAATGACTTTAGATAAATATAGCCACATTTCACAAAACATGCAGCAACAGGCCGCAGAAAAGTTTGAGAATGTAATAAAACCTTATGAAAACATCAAATAAAAACCAAAAAATTCTAATGTGAGCATTAATAAAAGGCAGAGCCTATAAACCTTGATATGACAAGGTTTATAGGCCTATATCGTTGAATCTTAGGAGAAGAATGAACAGTCTTAGGGTTGTTTATTTTATGTTCAGAAAAACTATAAAAGCGTCGCAAATGCCTGTTATACAAGCATTTGCGACGCTTTTTATTTATTATATTATATTCTACTTCAAAAGGGTATTTCATATTTTTTCACATGTTTTTATATTATTTGTGAGCAAATAATAACCTTTTAATTAAACTGTATTAGATCCCCTTGATAAATAAACATTCCCCTTCCATTTGTTGAACTTTTGTTCTAAATATATCCTCTTAATTCATCAAGTTTTAAAGTGCGCTAAAAACGTTGATTTATCAAGCTTTTATAAAAATGATATTTCATAGTGATTCATCACTTTTTATATTTTGTGGGTAAATTGCGGGTGGGGTTGTGGGTGCCCCCACAAAATATAAAACTAAATGAATTAGGCCTGTTTTATTTTTCCATCTGTTCTTTCCTATATCAAAGGCATTAGGTAACTGGGAAACTTGGAAAGGTATGGGCTACACTGTTACCCATTTAGATAAAGCTTTACCTGCTATGTGGGATGCGTTATCAGATTCTTTTAAGAAAGATGTGATAAATGGAGATGCAGAAACCCGCGGAAGATGGGGATCGTATGCTTTAACACAAATTGGATTAGGTCTTATTGGGGGGATAAAGGAGTCAGTAAAGCTGCAAAGCTAGCGCAAGGTGCTAAATTCTCTCAAGGTATCTCAAAAGCTGGACAAATATTGAGCAAAGGCGATAATTTGGCTTTCTCAGGTGGTAATGAAATAATTGGTAGAGGAATTCAAAGAGGTTCTACGACAATTGAGGAAATGACCAATGCTAAAATTATTTTAAAGAAAGATGCAAACGGAAAATTTATTTTAACTGGCTATCCAAATTAATAAATAGGAGGATAAATATGTTATTAAAACACAATCCAGAAGATGAAATTTATCAATTCCTAGCAGGAAACTTTCATCAAGATTCTTTCTATGAAGAGGTAATTCAAGAACTAATAGAAGAGGAAAATAAAGAATATATACAAGATGCTATTATTTTCTTAACTAAATTTATTCAAAGTGATTACAGTAAGGAAGAAAAAAATAGATATATAAAAGAAGCTGCAGATGGAATATATTTTGAGGGATTAAAAGTAACACCTTTAGAATGGTTAGAACACACCGTTGATTTATTAAAAAAATGATAAAAAATACAATTTATGAAAATGTTAACAAATCAGAATATGAAATGTCTGTAAACTTAAAAAATGTTAAGTTAATTGAAGAAAAAAAACTATATAGGGATTTACACTAGATAGCGATAATTAATTACAACAAATAAAAGCAGAACCTTATGAGAGTTCTGCTTTTATAATTTTCATTTTGCATACACATAAGCAGGATTAGCAGTTACATAGTATGCTTTTACTGTTGTGAAATTTGTATTGATACGAACCATTCACAATTACTTTTAAGACCTTTTCTTTCTAGGGCCTACAATTAATTTAATCGCTGTTCTTTCTTCATTATTGATAGAGATCTCTTGAAACGCTGGAACAAAAGCTAAGTCAATACCACTTGGAGCGACGAACCCTCTTGCAATCGCAATTGCTTTAATCGCTTGATTTATAGCTCCAGCCCCAATCGCTTGAATTTCCACATTACCACTTGTTCTTAGTACACCCGCTATTGCACCCGCGACTGAATTTGGGCTTGATTTTGAAGATACCTTTAATATATTTTCCATGTAAGTTGCTCCCTCTATTATTTAATCTCTCTTTCGTTACAATTTTAAATATTTTAGCGTATCTTTAATTACTATTCACACCAAAAACAAACGATGCTTCATATGTACATTTATTCTATATTTTCTGACTTCTTCCTGCCCAGCTACACAAATAAAATAAAAAAATAAACTAAATAATCTAATATACATACGATTAAATATCATAACTTCACCAAACGATAACATCCATACAGCAAAAGATAATATTGCTGTTTGTCAGACGAAATTAATATAGTAAAATGAAACTTTACTCAGTGGGGGTTTTGTTCATCCCCAAACTAACTTCTTTGCTTTCACTGAATTTTGAGGTGGGGTCTTACCGCTCGGAAAATAGCGGGATAAACGTTTCCTCGTTACTTTAATCCATTTAGAAATCCCATTCATTTTTCTATCAAATTATGAACCTTATCATCTTCAAAAAGTGTTACAGGTAATACCCCAATACTATATTTCATCATTTGAGCACTTTATATTCCAAATCTATCTCCTTTTATAGTACAAGCATACACGCCAATTGTGATTCATTTTCATAAACTATTATGTGTTTTACATTTATTAAGAATAGGAGGTAATATATTGGGTTCATACTATCATTCTTCAAACTCGTATAAAAAATGCTCATGTAAATCTTCTTCCAGTTCAAATAAAAAATGTTCATGTGACCATTCACATAAACGAAGCTGTCCTGCATACGGAACTTTTTGGCAAACTGAATTTATAACTGTTCCTTTTGGCAACCCTTTTCCATTTAATCACGTTGGACCTTTAGCAGGAGGCGTTTCCTTACTAAACTCTACTACTATACAATTTAGACAAGCTGGTGATTATAGAGTTTCGTTCATTTCCAGTATTAATACTACTTTAAATCCTGTATTTCCACATATCCCAGTCATAACTATATTTTTAAATAACAATCCACTTGCTAATAGTCAAGGTGACTTCGCTATTCAAATGAATACTTCATCAAATAACGAATGTCTTCAACTCGTTGGCGAAACGATTGTTACAGTGCCAGCTAATTCAACTCTTCAACTTAGAAATAATAGTGGCTTTAATCGTCAAAGTATTGTAACTTGTGACAATGGTATAAATTCAGTCGAATTAACAGTTACAAAACTAAGTTAATATTATTTCTTCACATTCAGATGCTATTTCAGCATCTTTTTTTATTGAATAACAGTTTTCTTCGACTTTTATTATCTCTCATCACGCAAAAAAGTGCAGAATTCTTTCTAACACAAGATTTCTGCACTTTTATATTATGCTTATTTATTCTTCCTTATTTCTCTACATAAACCGACTTAACAATCGTACGATTATATGGTTTTCCTTCTTTATTCATCCCTTTTATATCCATCGTAACGTTATATACTCCCGGTTGTTTTATATCTTTCAAAGCACCTGTAAATGTATTCGTATTAACATTTTGTAATTCATTAAATTCAGAGACTAACTTACCTTCTTTATTAACGACTCTTACTGTTATGGAAAGATCCCCTTTCATTTCAGGTGCCACTGGTGATTTTTTCAGTTTATACTCAGGTTTATTTACTTTAACCTTTGTAGGCATTTGAAGAACAAATGGCGCGTCATTCTTGTAATCGCTTACAAATAAATATGCATCTTTCGACTGCTTCGCCATCATTTTGATTTTCCATTCGCCTACTTCCAATTTATCAAACTTGAATGTTCTAATTGTCGCCCCATTAAAGAAAGATTCGCCTTCACCAGTAGTTATAGCGCTATCTTTGTTTGCATAGATTTTTCCTTTTGGAGATACCATTTGTACTTCTACATCAGAAGAAGCAGTTAGTACAGAAACTATTCCTTCAGCCTTTTTATCAACAGAAATACTTTGCTCTATCCACTGATTTTGTGGTAATTCGCCTCCTAAAATATTTTGATTTGAAGTTGTATTTAATTGTTCTAGATTTTCATTTGAACTAGTGCTGGATGCTACTAAAGCTGGTAACCCCACATTTGTCGTACGTAAATATGGTTCAATTCGTGCAAAAACAGCTGATCCTTTTCTTATATTGTCATGATCAAATCTTGAATCTGTAAATAAATGTGTACCGTACGATAGCTTCGCACTCCATTCATTTACTAGTCCATCATTTGAACCGTACGACGATAAATATAACCCGCCCATAGATAATGCAGAAAATGTTGGCCCCCAGCTAGTCCCAGTAGCCGTATAGTAACGGTTTAATTTAGCTGCTGGGTTGTTATCTATTGTTGAACGAAACTTTGCCATTTCACCTATTTGTAACGAATACGTACCATCATCTTTTTGACCTAATATAGAAGCAAGCCACCCTGCCCACCAACTATATGATAAATCTGCTAAATTTGAGCCGTGATGCGGTGTAGCAAGTGTAATAACATTTCCAACAAATCGATTCGCACCATATTCAACTAATGCAGCTTGTGTATCAATACCACCTTTACTATGTGCTACAATATTAACTTTTTTACCGAAATGATTATATATTTCTTCAAGTTTTTGTGCTAACAATTTTCCGTTATCCCACTGACTAGCCGAACCTTTCCCAGCAGCATCATATAATTGTATAAACACTGTTTGATAGCCTGCTTTCAAAGCATAATCATACATATCATTTATATCATGATATACTGTCTTTCCATACCAACTATCTGCATTACCATTTCTTCCTTGTACAAAGAGAATTGGTGGTTTATTCTCATCATAATTAGCAGGTTTTTGGCCTAAAAACCATTCTCCAGGTGTGAATACTTCTGTATCAGGAAACCCCTTTCCAAGCTCTTTTACAACTTCTGCCTGTACATTTGTGCTAAACGTTGGAGCCATGATAAAAAATACAATTAGTAAGACCACAAATCTTCTCATCAGTCGCATATTACTCCCCCTATTTTTTTGAAAGAAGGTGTTCTTTATAATATTTTATATTTTCCCTTCCTTAATAATAGCTAATCTTTTATTTTAAAAAGATGTTAGCCCTATTTTTAGAAGGTTACTAGTTGTGTACCCTCTTCCTTAACTCTCGTTATTCTCTTTGTTTCTACCTCTTCCTTTTGATAGAATACGACAAAAAAGTTTCTCAATAATTGTTAACTTCGCTACATCCAGATATTTTTTAAATTATTATTGTTTATATAAAGCATACAAATCTTGAAAAAATTTTAGTGAAAAAACATTTTATTACTAGTTAGTTATTTAAAAATATAATAAAGATATGTACTTTCTTTTCATTAAATACAAACTAATTTCAAAGGAGCTTATATTATAAGACTTTCCTACGATTAAAATTTAAACTGAAATTTCCGAATAGATAGTTATATTTCCAGAAACATATATTATGATAATTTTCGTGCACTTGAATTAACTTTTTAGAAGTACTAACCTATCGGTGAGCAGAAGAAAATTCTGTAAAAAGAAAGGAGAATACTTTATGATGACCAAATTACAAAAAGAGTTTTTTAAACGCTTAAAAATTCCTGCAAAAGAAATAACATTTGATGATTTAGATGAAATTCTCTTAAAAATGGGAATGATTCTCCCCTATGAAAATCTTGATATTATGGCTGGTACTATTAAAAATATCTCAAAAGATAACTTAATAGAAAAGTTACTTATTCAAAAACGAGGTGGACTTTGTTATGAATTAAACTCCTTATTGTATTATTTCTTAATTGATTGTGGGTTTCAAGTATACAAAGTAGCCGGTACTGTTTATGATCTGTACGATAATAAATGGAAACCCGATGATGGTCATGTCATTATCATATTAAGTCATGAGGATAAAGATTATGTTGTGGATGCAGGTTTTGCATCTCATCTCCCTTTACATCCAGTACCTTTTAACGGAGAAGCCATCTCCTCTCAAACAGGAGAATATCGAATTCGTAAGCGAAATACTCGAAAAGGTACGCATATTTTAGAAATGAGAAAAGGAGCTAACGGAGAATCTACAAGTTTCTTACAATCTGAACCTTCAAACGAATGGAAAATAGGCTATGCTTTCACTGTAGATCCAATAGATGAGAAAAAAGTGAATAATATTCAAAAAGTGATTGTAGAGCATAAAGAATCTCCTTTTAATAAAGGAGCTATCACTTGTAAATTAACTACTTATGGTCACATATCATTAACAAATAAAAATTATACAGAAACCTTTAAAGGCACCAAAAATAAACAACCAATAGAATCTAAAGATTATGCTCGCATTCTTCGTGACTCTTTTGGAATAACGCAAGAGAAATATGTAGGAAAAACACTAGAAAGAGGCTAGTTGACTACAAGTATTTCATAATAAAGCAGATTCTATATTTAGAATCTGCTTTATTTTATATTTTGCTATAAATTAATTTAATTTTGTTGTTACCCTTTAATTTTCAATTATATACTCATCATCATATTTATCGTATTGTAGCCCTTCCCCTATCTTTGACTCCGTAACTTGATCTCTTAAAAACGGTGCAGCATCCATTTTGCTAGTTGCAATTTCAATTCCATATTTTTTCGTTAAATGAGCTAACTCTATTAAAAACCACTCTCTTCGCAATGTAACTGGAATATCCAATGTTTTTCTTTTCATATATAATAGCACCTCTTTTATTTTCATAACTTAAAACATCACTGGATGCACTTATTAAGACTACCTTTCACCGCTAACATCCAATGAAACATTATAGTATATGCATGTCCATTTCAAACGTGCTATCACAAATATGATATTTAAGTTTACATAATTACATTATGTAATAGTAGAAAAGAAAGGCATGTCCCTTCCTCTTCTACTATAGAGATTTAAATTAAGAACATCTTGGTACACCTAAAGCTAAAAATAAACCTGCTACTCCCGCAGTAATCGGTACTTTTAACGTAATAACATCGTCTACCTTCGTTACTAAAAAGTAAGCATTACCTTCTTGTAATATACAAGTTACCAACAATTGAAATTCCATTCAAATCTCCTCCTTTCAATCGATATACTATAATTTATGAAATCTCTTTCAAAAAGTAATAGGAAATATATCTATTTTTCCTTATATACAAAATAAATGTTTATAGGTCTAGTAAAAATATTAATTTTCTAAATTTATATAATACGTGTAATATCCAATAAGTTCCTATATAATCAATAAAGAAAATCTTACAAATGGAGGTATGAAAATGGAGGTTTTGAGTAATATTGGTGCAGCTTTATTTTTTATTGCTTTTATTCTTTTAATCTTATGTATCATTTCATTCTTTAAGAAAAATGGAAAAGCAAAACAATATGGTCGTCCTACCGTTATTCTTTTTATGATTTCAATTATATTAATAGTGACCGGTACAACAACATCTGAACATCCAGTCATCGAATTTTTTGCTATTTTAAGTTTCATTCTATTTATATTCTTCCTTGTACTTGCAATATTATCTGTTATTAAGAAGACAGGTGTAGCGAAAAAACAATTTATTATTACAGCCGTATTATTTGTCATTTTTGTTGCGCTATTAGGTATTTCAGCTCCTTCTTCTGAAAAAACGACAGCAACTAGTACAAAAGTTGCCTCTAACAATGAAGAACAAAAAAAAGAACTAGAAAAGAAAGAGGCGGATGAAAAAACTCAAAAGCAAGAAGATGAGAAGCGTCTAGCCGAGGAACAAGCTCGTAAACAAGAAGATGAGAAACGTCTAGCCGAGGAACAAGCTCGTAAGCAAGAAGATGAAAAACGTCAGGCTGATGAACAAGCTCGTAAACAACAAGAAGAACAGAAACGTCTAGCTGATGAACAGGCTCGTAAGCAACAAGAAGAACAAAAACGACAAGCTGATGAACAAGCTCGTAAACAACAAGAAGAACAAAAACGTCAGGCTGACGAACAGACTCGTAAACAACAAGAAGAGCAAAAAGCACAGCAAGCTCAAACCCAACCCGCTTCAGGAAATACTAGTAGTGCATACTACAAAAATTGTGCTACAGTTAGAGCGGCTGGGAAAGCCCCTTTACATAAAGGGCAACCAGGTTATAGCTCTCATCTTGATCGTGATGGCGATGGAATTGCATGTGAAAAATAGCAATAAAAAAGAAGCTTCTACTAAGCTTCTTTTTTATTATCTTAAAGTATTTCGACTAATTATTCTTCACTTTTTAGAATCGTACAAGCAATTAGACAAGAATCTGCGAAGAAAACAATTGTGTTGGAAACTGATAAGCTAATGAATTTTACAATAACCTCAACATTATGGACATTTAAAAACCAGTTGATTGAGAGAAACTAGTTTAACAAAGTTTCTATATGGGATATTCATTCAACCAACTTAGCGCTTGTTCATAATCATCAAAAAACTTCACAGATTCTTTTATATTGGCTTGCTGTAAATAATTCATTATCTCCCCCTCTTCAAGGAGAAACGCAATCGCCTTACTGTGATTCAAAATAGTTTCATTGAAGAACTTATCTTTCCATGCTTTTTGAACAGAAAAATGATTTGGCGTGTATCCTTTTCTATCCACTAACAATTTGTATTTTCGTCCCTCGGAAATGAATTGCTGACAAACTTGCTCAAAACCATCAAACCATTCATACACATCATCTGTTCTTATCTTTCCAATTAAATGGGTAATAATTAAATCTCCTGAAACTATTGTGCTGATATTCTGTTTATTCAATTTGGAATCATCTCCCTTAGTTACAATTATGCGTAAAAATCTCATAAAGTAAAACTTTAATCAGTGGGGATTTTACTAGCTAGGAATAAAACTACAAATCATTATTTACTGTATTGCCCTTAGTTACGGAAACAATTATACTAGATGTAATTGAAATAAATAATCTGAATATTCTCAGAATTTAAGGTAAAAGTTTTACTATCTACAAATAGAATTAGAAATATGTCCACTAAATAGATTAGAAAACGATAATAACATTAGGAGGATTACGATGCCCCAGCTTGATTCATTACATCCCACTGTAGAAAAAATAATCAATAATATTGAAAAAATAATGGTCGGAAAACGAAAAGAAACGATCTTAGCTTTGACAGCTCTCTTAGCTGACGGTCATGTGCTATTAGAAGATGTTCCTGGTGTCGGGAAAACAATGCTAGTACGTGCTCTTTCTAAATCCATTGATGCTGATTATAAGCGAATTCAATTTACACCTGATTTATTGCCGTCAGATGTAACAGGAGTTTCTATTTATAATCCGAAAGAGCTCCAATTTGAATTCAAGCCTGGACCAATTATGGGGAATTTTGTACTTGCTGATGAAATTAATCGTACATCTCCAAAGACACAATCTGCTTTACTTGAATGTATGGAAGAAGGCAATATTACAATCGATGGCATTACAAGGCCTTTACCAAAGCCGTTCTTTGTCATGGCTACACAAAATCCGGTCGAATATGAAGGAACATATTCTCTACCAGAAGCTCAGCTCGATCGTTTCTTATTGAAACTAAAAATGGGATATCCTACACCAGAAGAAGAATTTGAAATTTTAAACCGGATGGAAAAAACAAATCCACTCTCTCAATTACAGACCATTACTACAATAGAAGAATTAATTTATTTACAACAAAGCGTACGGGTAGTAAGTATGGACAAAGCAATTAAGCATTACATTGTAAAACTTGTTAATCAGACTCGTACGTACAGTTCTATACAGCTAGGTGCAAGTCCACGTGGCTCAATTGCTTTAATGAAAGCTTCACAAGCTTATGCATTTATCCATGGCAGAAATTATGTTATTCCAGACGATGTTAAATTTTTAGCTCCTTACGTTTTAGCACATAGACTCATTTTAAAAATGGAAGCAAAATTTGAAGGAATAACTGGAGAACAAGTTATCGCAAAAATCGTTGCACGAACTACTGTGCCGACTCAAAGGACGATGAACCCTTGATGAAACGAATACTGCGAGCGCTATATCACGTTACGAAGTTATTGCTACTCCCTTTATGTCTAGTCTTAACATTTGTGTACGCTATGTTTCAAGGAGGGTTTGTAAGTTGGTTTTTGTTTTACAGCACAATTCCCATTGCTCTTTATTCACTACTACTCCCCTTTTACGCTTTACGGGACGCTGAAGTAAGACGAATAACAAACCAAAATGGATATATAGTAGGAGAACAATTTATAAGCACGATTACAATAAAAAGAAAATTTCCTTTTCCCTTACTTTATTTAGTTATAGAAGATGAACTGCCACCACAATTTATAAGTTGTAAACAAACAAAGATGAATAAGGTAGTACTCTTCCCAGGATTGAAACGAAATATTTCGTTTCAATACGTTATTGACACAATCTCTAGAGGCGAGCACACTTTTTCAAGCGTTCGTGTAAAAACTGGCGATTTATTCGGCATGATAGAGAAAGAAGTAACTTTTTCAGTTCCAGATACATTTTTAGTCTATCCCCAGTATGTAGATATAGCATATCGACAATTGGAAAATCATTTCGAACAAGGAGCGCTTTCAGCAAATATAAATTCAGCAAAAGACTCTACAATCTCTGTCGGTGTCAGAGACTATAAACCTGGTGATCGCTTTTCATGGATTGATTGGAAAGCAACTGCACGAACAAACACTATTATGACAAAAGAGTTTGAACAACAGCGCAGCCATAATGTCATGATATTCATAGACAGAACCGAGTCTCCTCTATTCGAATCAGTCGTCACATTTACTGCCTCTATCGTAAGGACTGTCTTGAAACAAAATTCACCAGCATCATTCGTGTCTATCGGAAAAGAACAAACTATTTTCCCTTTAGACAATGGAGATACGCAGTTACAACAAATCCTTTGTCATTTAGCAAAAGTGCAAGCAGACAGTGTATTCCCGCTCTCCCAGAGTGTAGACATGGAACTAAGAAAAATTTATGAGCCCGTCACGGTTATACTCGTGACCAGTAATCTTTCTCCCGATATTCAAAAGGCGGCTGATTGTGCTGCTATAAGAAATAGAAAATGTATGGTTTTTGTCGTGAAAGAAAAAGCGAATCAACTTTCACACCGAGAAATCAGTATAATAGAAACTCTAAAAAAACGACAAATATTTGTAAACACGGTTTATGAAAACCGGTATACAAACGTGTTTTTTGAGGTGAGCAAATGATAACATTACAAACAAAATACAAGTGGGATACGAACAGATTCTTTATGCATGCATGTGTATTTCTTCTTTTACTAGAATGGCTAAGACCTCTTATAGGTATTACAAATGTAGGTAGATTAGATATTTTCGTAACATTTATAGGAATTTGCTTCGCTCTCTCTTTTTTTCAAACGAGGTGGCAGATTCCAATAAAAATTGTCACAGTCCTATTTATCATTCATTCCCTATATTATAAAAATGCTTTTATAAATCCATCTTGGCTAACAGCATTCTTTTCTGATATGTTTCGAAATTCCTCCCTGTTTTTCCAAGGGAATTTACTAGATATTTCTCCAGTTTTTCCGACGGTTTTATTTTTTCTCTCATTTTGGTTTTTGAGTTCTTTTACTTCATTTTGGATTATTCATAAAAAACGTGGGTTTCTATTTCTTGTATTGACTATTATTTATATCGCAACTTTTCATAACTTACATTTATACAATGCAAACTACGCTATTATTCGTACTGTTGTCATCGGCTTTTTTATGCTTAGTCTTCTTCAAGTAGAACGAATAAAAGAACGTGAACACTTACAAAATTATGCTAGGGAAATCTCAAAATTACTTAGACCACTTACAATATTTATTGTATTATTAGCAACCATCGCATACTTTGCTCCAAAATTTGGCCCTCAATGGCCAAACCCAATGGATTTTTTAAAATTCAACACATCTGAAGCAAGTAAAGAAAAAAAAGTTTCTACAATTGGGTATGGTTTAGATGACTCACGATTAGGTGGTCCTTTTAAGGCGGATCCTACAATTGTTTTCACAGCACGAACGCAAAACAAACAATATTGGAGAGTCGAAACGAAAGATTTTTATACCGGAAAAGGCTGGGAGGTTTCTGAAAATCCGAAAAAGGTTTCTTTTAAAAATAAAAACGACGTCGTAAGCTGGTACGAACAAAATACAAAAACAGAAACTACTGAGGCAACAATTACCATGCAAAAAAGTTACCCTCACCTTACCTATCCAGCAGGATTAGTAACAGTTGAAGCTTCTTCTGATGTATCATACAGTGTTGACCCGTTTTCAGAAAAAATTTATACAATGAATGGAGACTCTTCTACTACTTTACATTCGTATAAATTAACATATGAGATCCCTGAGTTTTCCATAAAAAACTTGAAAGCTGTAAAAACAAATGAAGGTCAAGAAACAAATCCTTATTTTATGACAAAGTACACACAACTTCCCGAGTCATTACCACAGCGCGTAAAAGACTTGGCTATCAATCTTACAAATGATAAAGACAACCGATATGATAAAGTATTAGCTATTGAAAATTACTTCACAGACAACTCTTTTACATACGAATCAACGAATGTCTCATTCCCTGCCAAAAGCCAAGATTATGTAGATCAATTCCTTTTCGATACAAAAAGCGGCTACTGTAATAATTTTTCGACGTCTATGATTGTACTACTTCGTTCTGCCGGGATTCCAGCTCGCTGGGTGAAAGGCTATACAGAAGGAACTCTTGACAATACACTTGCCTCTGCAGAAGGTGAGGATGTTTATACAATCACGAACGATAACGCACACTCTTGGGTCGAAGTATATTTCCCAGAATACGGATGGATTCCATTCGAACCGACAAAAGGATTTACTAATCCCTATAATTTTATAAATAATACGCCTGCTCCTATTTCACAAAATAGCGAAGCAAATAATTCTAATAACGAGCAAATACAACAACGAAATAATGAAGCAAAACTTAAAAGTTTAATTGAAAATACAGAAGAAGCTTCTACTAAAAAGGTCACAAATTCTAAAACTAGTTTTTCTTGGTGGTACGTATTCCTCTCTACGATACTAATTAGTATTATAGGATACATTCTCTTCACCACTAGAATGAAATGGATGACATTTCTTATTATTCATTTCTATAAATACCGAAAAGATGATGCTGTTTATCAAAAAGCTTACGGTGCACTTTTAAAACAATTTGCGAGAATTGGCATACCACGGGGTGAAAGTCAAACATTCCGAGAATACGCTCTCCATATCGATACACTTTACAACTCGACCGATATGCAACAACTTACTGCCAGTTATGAGAACGCTATGTATCAACAGGGGCAGGCTACGGTAGAATGGAAGAAATCCGTACACTTATGGGAAGTACTTATGAAAAAAGCAGCTTCTCCACCTAAATCAGATGGCTTTGATACAGTTATTTAATCTTGAAAATTTGAGTTTAAAGAAAACGTCTCAAAGAACTACATTGTTCTTTGAGACGTTTTTTAATAAAGTGAAACTCCTACTTATTCCCCAAGCACCTTCTCAATCTCAACCTCTAAATCTACCGGCTTCGTCTGCGGAGCAAAACGCCCTACTACTTTCCCGTCTTTTCCGATTAAAAACTTCGTAAAATTCCATTTCACTGCTTTCATACCAAGTAAACCTGGTGCTTGTTCTGTCATGTATGTATATAGAGGGTGAGCCTTATCACCTTTCACATCAACCTTTGCAAACATCGGGAAGTTTACACCGTAGTTTAATTCACAAAAACTAGTAATGTCCGCTTCTGTACCTGGTTCTTGTCCCCCGAATTGGTTACAAGGAAATCCGAGTATTTCGAGTCCTTGGTCTTTATATTTATCATATACCTCTTGTAATCCTTTATATTGTGGTGTGAAACCACATTTGCTAGCTACATTGACAATAAGAAGTGCTTTTCCTTCGTAATCTTTTAACGATTTTTCTTCACCTGTAATTGTTTTAGCTGAAAAATCATAAACTGTCATTGTCTTTGCCCCTCTCTTCACTATCATTCTATGTTTATACTATACTACATTCGTGAATATACAGCTCTTATTACGTACTTATAAGTTGTAATGATAGCGCTTTATTTCTGTTCGAAAATTCGACACAAACTACTAGACTTTTATGATGGAAAGTTTTACAATTGAAATGTGAACAAAATGTGACAGTTTATATTCCATTATAAAAGAAAAGGATGGTGTTCATTATGAAAACTGCACAACATGAAACGATTTCAAATCGCGAGTTTTATTTCGTACTATATATGATGTTATTGTTTGTTACTGGCTGGGTAATCGATGTAAATGGTTTATTCTTAAGCTCCTACTTTAATTTAGCAGGAGAGATTATGCTTCCATTAGTAGGCGGGATTGTTGGACTGTTCATTATGTCTATTAATAAACAACAAACGAAATAATAATATTACAAAAAGGCAGAAGACAAGCTTCGTTTTCTGCCTTTTTTCTATTTTAGCGTATAATAAAAACATGCAGTATATAAGGAGTGGTAACTATGAAAAAAGTAGAGCAATTATCTTCTCACCTATATCTTATTGATGATTTCGATTTACAGCATAATGAACGAACAGGTACGTACGTTTTATTAGGTGACGATATTACTTTAATTGAAACTTGTGCAGCCCCTTCTCTTCCGTATATTTTAGACGGCTTACAACAATTACATATTGATTTAAACGATGTTAAAAACATTATCGTTACACATGTGCATTTAGATCACGCTGGCGCAGCTGGTTTAATGATGGAAAAGTGCCCAAATGCTACGTTATATGTGCATTCTCGTGGTGCTCGTCATATGATTGATCCAACAAAACTTATTTTAGGTGCAAAAGCTGTCTACAAAGAAGATTTCGATAAACTCTTTGATCCAATTCTTCCAATTGAAGAAGAACGTGTTCATATTGTACAACATGGTGATACGTTAAAAATTGCAAAAGATCGCACCCTTACATTTTATGATACACCAGGACATGCGAAGCACCATATTAGCATTCACGATTCATTAACAAACGGGATTTTTACTGGCGATACAATTGGAATTTATTATAGAGAACTCGCAGACGTTGATGTAGAGTTATATCTACCATCAACGTCCCCTTCACAATTCCAACCAGATGCGATGATTACTTCTAAAAATCACATTCAAAGTATAAATGTAGATACTATTTATTTCGGTCATTACGGCGCATCCTCTCATGTTACAGAAGTATATAATCAACTGGAATATTGGCTACCTATTTTCGTTCATACTGGTAAGGAAGTCTTTGAAAAGTATAATGATTTCGATGAAGCAACTAAAGCTTTACAAACTTTGTTAATGGATAAAATCTCTTCTCATCTTACAAAGTTAAACGTTCCATCAGATCATTCCGTTTATAATATTTTACATTTAGATATAGAAATTAGCGCAATGGGCATTATTGATTATTTCACGAAGCAAGATAAAGCAAACTCCACTATTAACTAACAGTAAAAGAAGAGATATACAACAGTAGTTATTGTATATCTCTTCTTTTTTTGAATATATTTTGAGTAAAGGATGGTGGAATATAATGCAAAAAGTGATGCTATACCTCTGCTTCACATTATTTATCGTCTTATTATTATTTGTAGGAGTAAAAATTCAATTTTATTTAGATACAGATGCACAAGTGAACTTTAACGTTTATCCAAGATTATTCTACTTTACACTCTTCCCTCTTATAGTTGGCATTTTATTACGATTCCTTCAATCTATTAATCGCGAAACGAGTAAACAAAACTGGAGCTTTCAACCGGATAAATTTATTGCTATTACAGTGCCTACACTATTCATTTCCTTTTCCCCAGCACTACTCTTTTCACCACTTGCCGAATACCTACCTTATTTAGTTAATATTATTCTAATAAATACAACTTTTGTTACGATTATTAGTTTAATAGCTGGTTATTCCCTTTTAGATTGTTTTATACAAAAGGACAATGCAACGATGAAAAAATATAATTGAATGCTCTATTTTCTTTTAATAAAGAAAGCTCAAAGCTAAAGCTTTGAGCTTTTTTACTTATCTCACCTTTTCATCTACATACTCCATAAACTGCTCCGCTTTAATAAATCTTTCTTTGTACGCCTCAGGCACTTCTTCTACTGTTATCCCGCCACTCGATTTCGTTTTTACTAACACAGTTTGATGTGACATTAATGCCTCCATATATTGTTCATACTCTTCAGGAGTTAGTACTTCTTTACTAGATTTATGGCCATTTAATTTATCAAAATACGGATGAAGCTCCATTACTACCTTTTTCAATTCCTCTTTTTTAGCTGGTGATAATTGATCATAATCTATATTACCATTCGAATCCCCGTACGCAAGCTTTGCATTAGTTAATTTTTTCAGTTCTTTTGTAAACTCTTCATATTCCTTCGAACTCATTTCATCTTTCGCTTCTGATAATTTTGCATTAAAACGCATATACGTTTCTAATGTCATCGCTCCGGCGTGTTTTTTTAAATTCTCAAAAGATCCGTATATACCATCCGCCATAATAGATTGATATGCAAAACCGGTCGTAGGGATTAAAAATGCTGCTGCAAGCACTCCGGCGATAAGACGTTTCTTCACCTTACTTCCCCCGCGATTCATTTTGATTTGAACAATTACTTTTTCTTTTAACTCCGGCGGGGCAACAATCCCCTTCGCTTCTTCTCGTATAGATTCTCTAACTCTACAATCTAAACTCATTTCACATTCCCTACCTCTCCTAAAAAGATTTCTTCTACTTGCTCTTTTTGACGTAGTTTCTTTAATGCCGCATGAATTCTAGACTTCACTGTACCAATTGGAATATGTAATATTTGTGCTACTTCTTCTTGTGAATATTCGTATAAGTATCTTAAGATAATAACTTGTTTCAATTTATACGGTAATTTATGAATGAGTTCGATTAGTTTTTGGTTTGATATTTTACTTACAACATCGTTAGAAAAATCAATTTGCACTGGCTTTCTTTGCTCTTCTGCTTTTTTCATAATTCGTAGTCGCATCCACCTCTTTCTTCTATAAGAATGAATTTGTTTAATCGCAATCCCAATTAGCCAAGGGCGAAATGGCTTCTCGCTATCATATTTACGAAGCGATTCATATAGCTGTATGTATACTTCTTGAACGACATCATCTACATCCGTTTTATCTTCAATTAAAAAATGTGCTGTTTTATATACTTCTTGAATCGTTACATCATACAATTCGCTATACGCTTCTTTATTTCCTGATAAAGTTAATGAATTAAATGTGCGTAATCTATTTCAGCCTTCATATTCCAGCCCTCCTTTGTCTTACACTATATATTGGCAAGTAATTCATATTTCGTTCGATTTTTCCGAAAAATTTTTTTATATAAATTAATATTATGATCCAATGAGTTCATAAGCTTCACTTATAACCACACATAACTATTATATAATTTTCCAATTTCTGATAAAGATTTAAAATGATTTATATAGTCAAATTTAGGAGGATATATGATGAAAGCTATCGTTGTAACGTCGTTCGGTGGTCCTGAAGTGATGAAATATACAGATTTGGATATACCGGCTATTTCAGAAGATCAAGTTTTAATTCGCGTTGTTGCTACTAGTGTAAATTTCGCTGATATTAAATCACGTTATGGCAAAAAAGGAAATAAAGCACTACCTTTTATTCCAGGTATAGATGCCACTGGTATTGTAGAACGCGTCGGTTCTCATGTGAAAAATATTCAACCTGGACAGCGTGTCATTGCTTTTCCTCAAAATGGATCTTACGCAGAGTACGTTGTTTCAAATGAAAATCTCACTTTCGTTTTACCCCATGAAGTCGACTTTCAAACCGCAGCTGCTTGTCCGATCGTATCTTTCACAAGCTATAATTTACTCGTGAATGTTGCAAGGCTTCAACAAAATGAATCCGTGCTGATTCATGCAGCTGCTGGCGGAATTGGTACTACCGCGATTCAACTTGCAAAACGATTAGGGGCTGGAACAGTTATCGGTACTGTCGGAAGTGAAACGAAAAAAGAAATCGCTTTAGATGCTGGAGCTGATTATGTTATTTGTCATCAAGATGAAGATTTTGTAGAGAAAGTCAATGAGCTGACAAACGGAGAAGGAGTGAATATAATTTTGGACTCTATTTCTGGAACTGTCTCTGAAAGAAGTTTAAACTGCCTAGCTTATTACGGTCGCCTCGTTCATTTCGGTAATGCAAGCGGTAAAATTGGCAATTTCAAAACGAAAGATTTACACGCAAGTTGCCGCTCTATACTAGGCTTTAGCTTTGGCACTACACGGAAAAAACGTCCTGAACTACTCCAAGAAACGGCAAATGAAGTTTTCCGTTATTTGCGTGACGGAAGTTTGCAAATGAAAGCTACAAAATCTTTTCCCCTTCAAGATGCAGGGAAAGCACATGAATGGGTCGAAAGTAGAAAAAGTACAGGGAAAGTAATACTAACTGTTCAGTCTTCTTCCTGAAATGAATACTTGAAACAGAGGTGGCATTCATGGGATCACGAATTATGCATGTTATTATCGCTAACGGTATTGCTGAGAAACTATGTATTCAAGATAAAACTTCTTTCTTACTTGGAGGGGTAGCCCCTGATGCGGTTCATTCAGCAGAAGAAAAAGGAACTTCACACTTTTACGCTGGTACAACGAAGAACTATACGAGAAGAATAGATTATGATTCATTCTTTCATAAATACGAAGCACATATAGATTCCCCCTTTATTTTAGGCTATTATACCCACCTCATTGCCGATGATAATTGGCTAAGTGGCTTTTTTCTACCATGGCTAAAAAATAGAATAGAGAATGACGAAACCATCGCACCCCTGTACTATAACGATTTTAAACTGTTAAATGCAAAGTTGCTTCATCATTACGATCAAGAACAACAGCTCTTCTCTCTTCTCAATCAAGAGGCTCACATTGTGGATATTGAAGAGGTTTCTAAAGAAAACGTTTTAGCTTTTCGAAAGTATCTTTTTGAAGATATGTTGTATCCTGAGCAACATTTGCATGAAGACTTACAGGTGTTTACGTTTAATCAAATTGTCGGTTACATTGAAACCGCTATTGAAAAAGGTGTATTTTTTATTACACAACTCTCTCATGAAAAATCCACTTCAAAGATTTAATCCCCCTCAATATATTTGAGGGGGATTTTCACATAGCAATATTATTATTGATTCTTCTCCATAACCGCAAAATAATTCCCTTCACTATCAGCAAAGTTAAACACTTTACCAGAAGGCATAGTTACCATTTCTCCAACAGTAACATTTTTATTTTTTAAACCTGCATATAATTGATCCAGATTTTCTGAGAAGAACATTAAGGACGGTGTACCAAGATTTAATTCTGGGCTCATTTTCGAAATAACTTCTTTATTATGTAATATAATGCTCGTTTCAGCACCGTTAGTTGGAGCAATTTCAATCCATCTCATTCCTTGCTTGTTATCTTCCTCCGCAACTACATGAAACCCTACCTTTTCCGTCCAAAAATTTACTGCCTCATCTTGATTATTTACATATAACATAATTTGTCCTACTTTATGAATCATTTCTATTCCTCCTATTGTTTTTTTACATTCTATGTAGCTTTCTACAGCTGGTATCGTTATTCCTTTTGAGTTGGTATGTACTTCTTTGCAAAATTTATCGACTGACTCATCCCATCCAGTTCGTCAAAATAATTGTTTCTTTCAATCATGTTATATCCGTCGAATCCAATTTCATCTAATACTTTGAAGAATATATCGAAATCCACTTCACCATTTCCTACTGCTACTTCTATATACTTACTTGAACTATTACTTTTCACTTCTTTACAATCTTTAATATGAGTTTGTACTATATAATCTTTTAATAGTAATAAACCTTCTAACGGATTTTCATTTACATCACTTATTAAATTTGCTGGGTCAAAGTTAACAGCTAGTCCTTTCGAGTTTGCATTTTCTAAAAATCGTTTTAATACTATTGCTTTTTCAGATCCTGTCTCAATAGCAAAGACTCCCCCAAATTTGAATGCTAATTCTCCTATCTCATAACAAACCCGTATCATTTTATCATAGCACTCACTTTTTTCATCATCTGGAACTTTCCCAATATGAGCTGTTATGATCTTTGCTCCCAGCTCCAAACCTCTGTCAGTAATATATTTAATCTGATTTATTGTACTGTCAACTTCTGTTCCTGTAATTCCATTTTCTCCAAAACTAATTGCTAATGACGGAATCTTTATTCCATTAAAAGATAAGCTTTTCTTTAAAGCAGTCCATTCTACCACTGGAATATTAGCTAAGTTGAAGTTTTTATTCATAGCATATAATTGAATATATTCTAAATCCCATTCCCTTGCTTTTTGTATTCCTTCGTTTACTTCAATATGTTTCGTATTCAAAAACATTCCTAATTTCCTATCCATATATGAACCTTCTTTTTATCATTTCGCATCAGTTTAATATTCGACTTTTTTTATATTACTTCCTTGTACATATGTTGATTAAAAAAGTGATAATAGATACATTTCAATAATCATTAATCAAACTCCTTGTATTATTCAATTGCAAATAAAAAAGACGTAACTACAAATAGTTACGCCTTCCCCATTATTTATCTAGGCTTTTTCTTCCCAGTAAATGCTGGTTTCTTTTTCTTAGGTGCTGGTGGCTTCGATTCTACAAATGTTCCTTTGAACATTTCTTGCTTCGTAAATACGATGCCTAGTTTTTTCGCAAATTGTAGTAATTTGCGCTCTTCTTGTGGAGTTACAAGAGATACGACAGTTCCTTCTTTACCCATACGTCCAGTACGTCCTGAGCGGTGAATGTATTGGTCTACTGTGTCTGGTAATTCTAAGTGAATTACATGTGTTAAATCATCAATATCAATACCGCGTGCTGCAATATCAGTAGCAAGTAGGATTTCTAATTTTCCACCGCGGAAAGCACGCATCGTTGCTTCACGCTCTTGTTTACTTGCTTCTGCATGAAGAGCCGCTGCTTTCATTTTACGGAATTTCAATTTCTGAGTAATTTCATCTAAACGGAATGGATCGTTTAAGAAAGCAACTGCTTTTACATCGCCCATATGCATAATTCTTCTTACGTAATCATTTTTTTCGCGTCGCTCACAAATGATATACGTATGCTCAACTAAGCTTTTTGATTCTGCACGTGTTACACGTACTAATTGTGGTTCAACTGCTAAATCACGTGCCGCATCTTCTGCCGCTTTTGTCATTGTCGCCGAGAAGAATACTAATTGACGATCGCGCATCGTTGATTTAATTACATCTTGCACTGCACCCATCATTTTTTGCTTTACAATTTGATCAAACTCATCAAATACAATTGTTTTTACTTCATGCATTTTTAGCTTTTTCATACGAATTAATTCTAAGATACGGCCTGGTGAACCGACAATTACTCTTGGGTGTTTCTTTAATTTTTCAACTTGGCGCTTAATATCTGCACCACCAATTAAAGATGCACCTGAAATTTCAGTTCCTGCTGTAAATTTTTGAACCTCTTCATGAATTTGCATTACAAGTTCACGCGTTGGAGCTAAAATAACAACTTGTGGCTGTTTTACTTCAGGATTAATTTTATGTAAAAGGGGTAATAAGTACGCTAATGTTTTTCCTGTTCCAGTTGGAGATTCAGCTATAACGTCTTGTCCTTCTAAAATAGTTGGAATCGCTTGTTTTTGAATTTCAGTTAATTCTTTAAAACCAGCCTTCTCCCAAGCTTCTTGTAAAAATGGTTGCATATCTTTTATCATTTGTTTTTCTCCTTTATCTCTATTTTTGAAGAAAATGCTGTATTGTTCGCACCGTTTCTATCATGTGTGAAATAACAGCTATTAAATCATCAACATGGTCTTCTGTAATCGCTTTTTGAAATAGAACCTCTACCTTATTATGATATGAAATCGCTTGCTTATTATATTCGTATGAAACTTTCTGCATAATCATTCTTTCTTTTCCCCATATAGAACGCATTAAAGTTTCAATTTCTTCGCATCCTACTTCTGGTTGTTCTAACGGGAATGAAAATGCTAGCTTCATTTCACAACCTGGTGTAAACTGAGGCACTTCTAGTATTTCACCAGACAAGTTCTTTGCATCCACAGATAATGAAAATGTTGCTTCTACTAATGGTTCGAACGGTTCTGTTAATTGAAATGAGATATGATATATACGACTTAATGAGGCAAGGTCCATCATATCTTTTCGATCTGTTACAAGAATATCTCCATGTAGATCAAAATCATACACAGCACCTTCTACGATTACTTTTAAATTGTCAAAAGCAGTTGGATCAAACATAATTTCCTCCAAAAAACAGGCGCCTTTCGATGGAAAGGCGCCACTTGATGTATATATAGTTTACAGATAAACGAGATGAATTACAACCTTTTAGAATAAACCTACTGCTTTTCCATCTTCATTTACATCCATTTGAAGTGCTGCTGGTTGTTTTGGAAGACCTGGCATTGTTAACATTGTACCTGTTAACGCAACGATAAAGCCTGCACCGATAGATGGTTTTAACTCACGAATTGTAACGATAAAGTCAGATGGACGACCTAATTTTGTTGCATCGTCAGAAAGAGAGTATTGTGTTTTCGCCATACAAACTGGTAGGTTACTCCAACCTTCTCCTTCATATTGAGCTAATTGCTTACGTGCTTTCGGAGCAAATTCAATATCTTTTGCGCCATACACTTTTTGAGCAATTGTACGAATTTTTTCTTCTAATGGTAATTCTAATTCATAAAGTGGTGCGTAGTTGTTTTCACCTTTTTCGATTTCTTTTAGTACTTTTTCAGCAAGGTCAACTCCGCCTTGGCCACCCTTCTCCCAAACTTCTGTTAAGGATACTGCATAGCCACGCTCATTACACCACTCTTGTAAGTATGTAACTTCTGCATCTGTATCTGTAATGAATTTATTAATTGCAATTACGAAAGGCACACCAAAGCTTTGAATTGTTTCAACATGCTTCTGTAAGTTTTCCATACCTTTTGCTAATGCATCTACATTTTCTTCTTTTAATTGATCTTTTGCTACGCCACCATGCATTTTAAGCGCACGAATCGTCGCAACAATAACAACTGCTTCTGGTTTAATGCCAGCTGCACGAGCTTTAATATCTAAAAACTTCTCAGCGCCTAAATCAGCACCAAATCCAGCTTCTGTAATAACATAATCACCTAATTTTGCTGCCATTGTCGTAGCGATAACACTGTTACAACCGTGAGCAATATTCGCAAATGGTCCGCCATGAATAATAGCTGGTGTATTTTCTAATGTTTGTACTAAGTTTGGTTTTAATGCGTCTTTTAATAATAGCGTTAACGCACCTTCTACACCTAAATCTTTAACCGTTACAGGTTGATTTGCAAAGTTATAAGCAACTACGATGCGAGATAGACGCGCTTTTAAGTCTTGAATATCTGTTGCAAGGCAGAATACGGCCATAATTTCAGATGCGACTGTAATGTCAAAACCGTCTTCACGTGGTACACCTTGTACAGGTCCACCAAGACCAATTACTACGTTACGAAGGGCACGATCATTTAAGTCAACACAGCGTTTCCAAACAATTTTACGCGTATCAATTCCAAGTGTGTTTCCTTGTTGGATATGATTATCAATAAACGCTGCTAATGCGTTATTGGCAGTTGTGATCGCATGGATATCTCCAGTAAAGTGAAGGTTAATGTCTTCCATTGGTACGACTTGTGAAAAACCGCCACCTGCTGCTCCACCTTTTAATCCCATCGTCGGTCCAAGAGATGGTTCACGAAGTGCAATTACTGTTTTCTTACCAATTTTGTTAAAAGCTTGACCTAAACCAACTGTTACTGTTGATTTACCTTCTCCAGCTGGAGTTGGGTTAATTGCTGTTACTAAAACAACTTTACCGTCTTTCTCATCTTGTAAGCGCTTAAAAATATCAAGAGATAACTTACCTTTATAATGCCCGTATGGCTCTAATTCATCTTCTAAAATATTTAAATCAGCTGCAATTTCTTGAATCTTCTTCATACTCGCTTCTTGTGCGATTTCAATATCGGATTTCACTGTTGTAGTAGTTGTCATATACCCTAGTCCCCCTTTAATTGGTTCTGATGATATTGTATCAGTTTTTTGTATTTTCTGCACTTATTTACCTCCTAAAAATTCTTTCATTTCTTTATACGTTTTTTAACATAAATACCCATAAGAATGTTAACGATTGTTGTAACTCTGTAGGTAGTTGACCTAACATCTTCTCATTTACTCCGCGCTTATATACGCCGATGCCATCTATAACTTTAAAACCTTGTTCTTTCGCTAACTGTTCAAATTCCCAAGGCATCATCGTATTACAAACAACGTCTTTTCCATACAAGCGAGGATAACTGTTCTCTCGTGGCTTTGCTGTCGGTCCTAAAATTGCAATACATGCATATCCATCTTTCTTTAACACACGCTTTATTTCATTTAACGCTCGTAATGGCTCTTCCGTCCATTCTAAAGAATTAATTGCCATAATTGATTCAAATTGCTCATTTTCAAATGGTAATGCAGAAAGATCTCCTTTTATAAAAGATAAATTTGGTCCTTCTCCGCGCTCCTTACCTTTTTGAATCATCACTTCCGATAAATCTACTCCCACTGCTTTATAGCCTGCGCTACTTAATTTATATGTACCGTACCCATCACCACAACCAACATCGAGCACTTGTGCTTCTTTCTTTACGTATTGTTCAAAAAACGGAATAATTGTGCTCCTACTCCCGCTATCCCACATTTCCTGACTATTTTTATTCCAAAACTCCGCACTACTATCCCATTTCTTCTCTGCTGATTCATGCCAATTAAATGTTGTCATACATTCCCCTACCTTCACGTATTATCATTCATTTCATTCTACATCATTTTCCAAAATTCCTGTTTTATCCTGCTTGCAGTAAGACACCTACCTCAAAATTCAATGGATGCGGACCAGTTAATGGGAGAGAACTGCTCATAAAAATCCAATTGTTGCTGGCTGATAATCAGTCGTGATGGAAAAAATCCCGCACTTTATCTTCAATAGGAAATGGATATGTTAACGATGGAATACGTATTCTCCATTTTTTGCTTTACTTGGGTTTAACTCATACTCATGCTCTTCTCATTTTGAAAGATACTATAGATACACCCAATTGAAAGAGAGGGATGTACATGCGAAGAAAGAGAAATCATCATTTTAAAAGTGGTGAAAAAAACGAAGAGTATGCTGCTGAAATATCACCAGCTGGCATTCCAATTAGACATAAGCGTAAAGAAATTGCAAATGAGATAGAAGGTACAAATACCGGCGCAATGGTAGGCTATGTCGCTTTATTTCTTTCGTTATTCTCCATTGCTTTTTATCCAGTTACGCTCGGCTCCCTAGCAATTTTAGTTGGCCTATTAGCTGTCAATTTCGGAGCAAGAACACTTGGATATACAGCAATTGGTTTTGGTAGTTTTTCTGTTTTATTTACTTTACTTTATCCGCTTGCTTTGTCAGCGTTTTAAAAAAACACACCAAGTTATACTTGGTGTGTTCATTCATGATACAACATAATATGACCGCATCCACAACAATGTTTCGCTGTAATTTCTTGAAACACTGGATAATTTTCTTCATCTCGATGCTCAATAAATACTTTTTCAAACCGATACATGTTTGGTGCATATGCCCAATCTTGTTTCGTACGTGCATATAATGTTGAGGAAAAAAACTCCTCACCACCGCAAACGATACATGTGTTCTTCATCGCTATCCCTCCTATGCTTGTCTTACTTCATCTATATGAACATAAGCATAAAAAAAAGACCTTCTATTACTAGAAAGTCTTCTCTGAAACAAAAAGAAATGTACCAAACATTCCTACTCCGCTATATTCTTTTGAAACACCAGCTTCTGTTTTAAATGTTTGCTTTACAGTCATAAAGAATACACCATTTCGTGCATCTGTACTTTCAAATTGTAGTTTTTCTTTTTTACCATCTACATTTTGCGTGCATTCAAAACTACTCTCATTACAATTCAACGCATACTTATCCTCTACATACACTTTAAAATCTGATTCTTTCGGACAAGTTATAAGTAATATTGCCACGAGAATAATACTTACAATACCCACAATTGTATAATATTTCTTCATTTGTACTCCTTTCAAATGACAAGAAAACTTGACTTCATGCGCCAAGTTTTCTTAGTCAACAACCCATTGCCACTCTTGTTCTTTCTTATCAAAAATGAGCCAACCTGTTTCTGTTGCTTCCTCTTTCAATTCATCGATATTATCTAGCACCTCATCCGTACTTTCATACGAACCAACTACATATACCGGAATTTCAAGACCTCTTCTTGACTCAATCTTCCCTGCTAGATCTATGTAAAGACCATCTTCCATTAGTGGAATAAGTCCCATAATCAATTCTTTTGAAATTGCTGGGAAAATTTTTGATTTTTGGAAGAAAGAAAAACGTTTCTTACCGAAAGCACCGAGTTTATACGGAATGACTTTACTTAACATTCCTACAAAATCGGCAATTCTACGATAATACACTTTGTTGTACCATCCGTCATCATGTGAAAAATAAACAAATCTATTTTTCAGTAACGGAAAGAATGTTCTTGCAAGTGGTTCTTTTTTGTGAGCCAAATATAATAATTCTGCAATTTCTTTCGGCTCTAATTCATCTAAATCGCTTGCATCATCAAAATCTACCCAACAAAATTCATCAAATTCATCAATCTCTGCTTGAATTAACTTATGTATATTTTCTTCCTCAACATATTCAAATAAAGTATGATAATGAAAATCCGTCCATTCAAAGTTGTGCTTCAAAAGCAACACTTGATGAAGCGGTGAAGGGATGTTACTCGCAAACTCTTTAAACGTAATTCCTGATGTAATAAAACAATGACCTCGACGATTACCATTAATATATATCATATTCTTTACTTGGTCAGATCCTCCAGACAAAGCACCTAGCCACCTTCGTTTTATATGTTTCAATTCTATAGCATATTTTAACATGAAAAATTTTAGAAACATAGAAAAAACTTCAAAAACTATTTACAATTTCATGTGTTTTATTACATAGTGATTACAAGAAAAAACGCCTGCTCATAAGCAGGCGTTTTTAAAGGATTTCATCAGGGTTTTGAGGATGATGATTTCCCTCTTTCTTTTCTTCTTTTTGGAACATCGATTGAATTTTATCAATTGTTTGTGGAGCTAATTCAATCATTTTTTCTGCTAAATGTGTCGCATTTTGTAAATGAAGAATATTTACTCCATCTTTATTCACCACAAGAAATGCTACTGGTGTAATCGAAACACCACCCGCGCTACCGCCACCAAATGCAGGGTTACCGTTCGCTCTTTGTCCATCATTCGTTTGGAAATCAGAACCTCCTGCTCCAAAACCGAACGCTACTTTAGAAACCGTTAACACCACACCACCGTCAGCCGTTTGAACAGGCTCTCCAACAATCGTATTTACATCAACCATTTCTTTTAAATTTTCCATTGCTGCTTTCATTAACCCTTGAATTGGATGATCCACCGTTCATAACCTCCTTTGTCATATCTTTCCTAGTTTTTCCGAAAGTTTGTGAACTAAACATAAAATTTTATATTGATTTCAAAAAACTTAAGTTGCAATATTTAGAAAAATAAAAAAAGAGGTCGATTCTTTATGATGCGAAAATTAACAAAGAAAGATCATGAACAAGTATTCGCTTACCTAAAAGAAGAAGCAGCCATTAACTTGTTTATTATTGGAGATATTGAAGCTTTCGGTTATGACACAGATTTCCAAGAATTATGGGGAGTATTTAAAGAGAATGGGACATTAAAATCAATTCTACTCCGATTCCACGATTCATTTATACCATATAGTAAAGAAGACTTTGTTACCCTTGATTATGAGGCACTTCTTTCCGCATATAAACCGCTTAAACTCTCTGGCAAGTCAACTATTGTAGAAAGGTTTGAAACTTCTCCAAGTCTACAATTAGGCGCCAAAAATGAAATGTATTTTTGCGAATGTCTAAATGACAACAACTTACCTAGCACGCCTATCCAAGAAACAATTAAACTTGCCACACTAGATGATGTAGAGCGAATTATGCAATTGCGAGGTAACATTGCTGAATTTCCAGTTGCTAATGAATCAGAGAAAATATTAAGACAAGCTCTCAAAACAAATACAGGACGCACATATTATATTGAAAAAGACGGTGCTATTATTGCATCCGCCTCTACTTCCGCTGAAAATTCATTATCCGCTATGGTAGTTGGCGTATGTACACATCCGAATTATCGCGGAAGCGGATACGCTTCGCTCATATTACAAAAAATGATTCAAGACTTTACGAATGAAGGCCGAACGCTTTGTTTGTTTTATAACAATCCAGCTGCTGGACGTATTTACAAACGATTAGGGTTTAAAGATATTGGGATGTGGACGATGTATCGATAATTAAAAGCCGATTTAAAATCGGCTTTTATACATACTGTGCTATTCCAGCTTCAAAGGCTTTCTTATCATTATTTAGTACACCAAATAATGCTTCTTGAAGAGCAAATGTACTTTTGTAAAAATACATTCGTTCCCTTACTGCTTCTAAATTAGGATAATGTGCTGCAAATAGTTGTAAAAACTCTCCTCCATAACTAGCTAATATACCTGCAAAATCATAAGCAGGATCTCCAATGCTCGCACCACCAAAATCTATGACCCCTGAAATATCCTTTTTTGTTGCACTATATAAGATGTTTGTCATGCCAAAATCCCCATGAACAAGACTCGGTGTAAAATTAAAATGGCTCTCTTCATTTAAATACGTTTCAAAAGATAATGAAACTTCTCTTTTTGCCTCTTCTCTCATGTATGGATAAACATAATCTTTTAATTGACTATATAAACTATTTGTTTCTGCATATATATCAGCACTATCATTTTGCATAATACCTTCAAATGTGGATAACGGAATTTCATGCAATTCTTTTAAAAATCCCGCCAATGTGCACGCAAGTTTCTGTAATTGCTTTTCATCATTTATTCCCGTAAAAGTATTTTTCCAAAACGGTTCCCCTTCAATCATTTCATATCCTGCAAATACTTTTCCTAGCACTTCATCTTGCAATCTTTGATAACTTGGATCAGGAATTTGGATCGTAATAAATGGTCGTATTTTCTCCAGTAACTTTGTTTCTACTCGAAGTTTTTGAATACCTTTTTCATATTTCGGAAAACGAAATACTATATTATCATTTATAATTAAAACATCATTATTTTGGCCAATTTCATTTACATGTGCCGATTTTATTTGTAGTTCAGGATACACACTTTGTAAATACGCTACATACTCATTTTCTTTTCTCATGCTTTCTCGCTTCCCTCATTCAGACTATTATACTCACTTCAAAGTCATAATTACCTGCCTTTCAACAAACCCAAACTCTTCGTACATCTCTTTTGCAAAATTCCCAGTAAATACATTCAGCCTAATTTCTGAATATTCCTCCTTTAATTCCTTAATACCAGCTTCCATCAGTTCTCGCGATAATCCTCTCCCGCGATATTCTGGGAAAACGTACAATTCATATATAAATCCAAGTTTTTCACGAGAAAAATAGTCTGTATTTTCCCCTATTAATATCCATCCCATTACTTTATTTGCTTCTTTAACGATTAAATAATATGCTCCTTTTTCTACAATCGGCTTTGTAATTTCAATCGCTTTCTCGGTACTTAATTGACAATTCCCTCTCGTCCCTTCAAAAAGCGATTGCGCCGCATATTTTAATATTTCATTGGTATCTTCTTGATTCGCCTTAATTATCATTTTTCACAACTCCCCTTGAATAATAGGCATTACTATCCCTTGTTCAAGATTCTCCGCTTCCATAACAATTGCCGTTAATCCTTGTTCTGTACTTGTTTCATGGAGCTCTCCCTTCTCCCAAAACACAGCTTGTCCCGCCTCTACCTTTATCTTTTTTTTATTTGCCCCACATACATATCCTGCTCCGTCCACAATAAGAAGCAGTTGAGATACAACTGCTTCATGATTACCGATGATTCCATTCTCGTGTAAATGCATAGCACCGATATGTACATTTCCTTGATGGTTTACTATTTTCGACATTATGAAATTAGATTGAAATACTGATATGTGCTTTCCTACTTTTTCACTAAAATCAAAAATTTTCATTGCTAGTCCTCCTTATACGTATAAAACCATCCTTACTGTCTGCATCATATGTCCTTCAAAGTCTTCTTCAAATTGCTCTAATTCAGCAAAACCTTTCGCTTCATAAAAGCGTTTTCCTTTTTCATTTGCTGCTTCTACATGTATGTACAATTTACGTATTCCATTTAATTCCTTAATCCCTCTTTGTAATAAAGCACTTCCGATCCCTTTTCCTTGCTGATCTGGTAACAAATAAATCGCACCTAATTCCGCTTCATTTTGTAGTCTAACAGGTGAAAAGTTAGCAAATCCTATTACTTCTCCCTCTTCTTCCGCAACGAATAAATGTGTATTTTTAAGACGATATTTCATTTTTTCATCAGAATATGCCTCGTCTAAAAAACTGTCTTGAATTTCTCTTGGAATAATGCCTTCATATGTATCATGCCAAGCTATTTTTGCTACTGATTGTACAGCGTGAATGTCTTCTTGCTTCATTTCTCTAATTACATATGTCATCTCGATGTCTCCATTCTCTTTAAATTATATTCTGCTAATATACTAGAAGAAATGGCAGAACCATTTTTATAATTCACCTTAATTAATTTTAATTTCTCAATTGAAGCTGTTGCAAAATCAAATTTTTCATAAATATATTCCATTACACTTAAAAACTGCTTTGTATGTAATCTATTTGCAATGGTACAATGCGGAACCCATTTTCCCGGTACGTAATATGAATTTGGATTGTCATGAAAATTTTAAAAATAATCATGATAAGAATGATGAAGTTTTAACAATTCATCGGTAACAATCGGTGCTAGAAAGACCGTTCCATTAGTAGGAAAAATTCCAACAGAAGGAAAAGTTACTGCGTCCATATTTTCTTGAATAGCTACAAACTCCCCTAGTTTCTCCGTATACAAATGAACATCTAACTCATTATAATCCGCAATCGTAATATGAGGTTCTACTCCAGCTAATTGATTTGTTCCCATCATATTCGTTAATTCATTTTGCAGTTCTGTAATTTTATTAGTAAATACACGATCAAATGTAGCAATAATAGCGTACAATCTTTCTCACCCCTTCGTTACACATAGTGCTTCCCATTCTTCACGAATCATTCCCATTCGAATAGAATCATAGTATGTTCCTTTATAATAACGACACTTTCGCATTCTACCTTCTAAGCTCATTCCTATTTTCTCCGCTACTTTCATCATTCGTTCATTGCCAGACCAAGTCGTGATTCCTACTCTACCAATCTCCATTTTTTCAAATAGCAAATCTCTATATAATGTCAATGTTTCTGTACCGTATCCACCATTCCAGTATGTTGGATCATAAATCACAAGCCCCATCTCTAACCAACGCGTCGGTTTATATTCCCAATAAAACCCGACTGTCCCAATGATTTGACCGTTATTTTCTATAATTAAATTTGACAGTGGTTCTTCTTTCAAACGAGTTTGCATCTTCTCTTTATAGGAAGAGTATTCTTGCATTGAGAACGGGAAATATGGCGCATCCCATTTCTTCCATTCTGGGCTTTCTTCTTTAAATATGATATTCCATAATGTTTCTATATCCGATTCTTCTATTGTACGAATTGTAACTTTCTTCCCCTTTAATACAACGTTTTGCATAATTCCCTCCTGCATTCACCTTTATTTCATATATAATTATAATGTTTTTTCAGAAAAATCAAAACCAATATCATATATTATATTGTATAATTTTGTTATAAGATACCAATTATTGATTTAGAAAGCTGGTGATTCAATGAATAATCAATTTAGTATTGCTTTATTTCTCACTATTATTACGACAAATATTATTCTATATTTCTTCTTACCATCAAATATTGTTACGAAATGGGACTTCAATGGAACTTCAATGGAACGCCTACATCAACAATGGATAAAAGCACTTTTATAATCGTAAATATAATTATATGTTCCTTCTTATTCTTTGTATTTTTAGCTTTATCTAAAGCAGCGAGTAACCAGAAATTTCTCCATTGGATCGGCAACACAATGTTACTATTCTTATTTTTTGTCGATATTGTCATTGCCCTCATCGCTCTTGGCTTTTCACTTCCTCTTGATCATTTCATATTTTTAGCATTAGGGCTTTTATTTATATTAATAGGTTATTTCAGTTCCAAAATTGATACGACTAAATCAACCGTTTCATTAGAATGGAATGATAAGCACCTCGAAAAAAGAGCTTCAAATATTAGTAGTATTTCAATGATGATAGCAGGGATTTTTTTAGCGATACTTCCTTTTAGCGTTTCTGCTCCCTATAGAGGTTATGGCATACTAGCAATTCTTTTAGGAATGACGCTTATCATTCTACCGAGTACGATTTATTTACTTATTAAAGACAGCAGGCAGTCCACTAATTTAAAAGGTTAATTGAAGTACGAAGGCGCAAAATAGGCAATAAAAAATAGGAGGTTACATCCCTCCTATTTCAGCTCAAGCAAAATGCCTTTCTCTATCCACCCCTCTACACCATCTTTTTTAATTAAATCATATCCTGAACAACTACCATCAATGAGAGAAACGATCTCTCCTTTTCTAACGCTTATTTGCGCACAAGAAATATCAGTTTTCACTGTATATTCACCTGACTCAAGTTGTTTCATGTATTCATTTTTTACAGTGAGTAATTTATTTGTTTCCTTTTGCTTACATATTGTGTAATCTTGCATCTTCTCGATAGGCTCTATGTAATAATACGGATATGTCACTCCGCCCTGCATTTCTGAATTCGCATTAAAATCCGCTATTACTTCGTACCCTGGAAAATAGTCTACATATGTATAAGAAAACGTATCGCCGGTTTGTTTCCTCTGAATGATAAATGCATTTAATTGTCCTGCTTCTTTAATTGCATTTCCTCCATCTATTGCAATAATTTTTTTCTCCTCATCAATAACTGGATTGTTAGACGGTGCTTCTTCAGAATAGTTCACGACAGGCCAATGACCAACTATTACATACTTATTTGCTTTATGTGATTTATTAAAAAACTCTGGCATTGCTATCGCATTTTTGCGCTCTGTTTCTTTCCAATCTACTCTATCTTCTAGCCCGGCATGCACAAAAATATAATCTTCTGTTTCAATCGCTGTCGGTAACTCCGTTAGCCAATGTATTTCTTGTGAAAATTCACTTTGCAATGCTTCTCTCACTTCACGAATTGAAGTGCCTTCATGAACTGAAAAATCCAATTGCTCTAGCCATTCATTAAAAATCGAATGCTTTCTCGTACATAAATAATTAATAAGACGAGGATTTTCATTTAGAAGAGCATCAACTAAAACTTCACAATTTCCTTCAACAACGTGAACCTTTGAATTGTTCTTTACAAGATTCATAACATAGTTTACTACGCCTACGCTATCTCGTCCTTTCTCGCAAAGATCTCCATTAATAATTAAATAATCTTCATCTTTAAAGTTAACTTTATGTAGTGCTTCTTTTAAAAGATTTAATTCTCCATGAATATCAGATATGACGATAACTCTAGCATCATTAGGGATTGATAGTTTCTTTATTTTCTTCAAGTATAAGCGCTCCAATCATTCTCTTTATTAAATTAAAATAATTCGACAAAATACACTATATAACCTTTTCAAATACATATACCATAACTTACAACCTATTTACGGTTTAATAATAACTTAAAAAATAAGAAGAAGCTGTTCCCAACTTTTGCGGGACAACTTCTTCTTATTTTTTATAATTCTTTATGAAAAGAATAACTCACTTTATCATACCCTTCTCTTTCATAAAAACGATGCGCATCAATTCTTGCAAATGCTGATGTGAGGACGATAGATTCACATCCGTTTTCCTTTCCCCAGTTCTCTATATACGAAAGTAATACATTTCCATGTCCTTTTGAACGATGTGCGTCTGCCGTTACAAGGTCATATACGAAAACGTGCTTCTTATTATAAAAGTTCGTACAAATCGCTACACCTGCAAGGCTAACAACTTCATCCTCCTCATTACGCAGCGAAAATAGTTTATAATTTTCTTCTTTCATATTTCGAAATAAAGAGCTTGTTTCCTCTTTTGAAAGTTTCGTTCTTAATTGCTGTAAAACAGGTAATACTTCATGTAATTGCTCTTCTGTTACTACTTCTTTAACATTCATTTTTAACTCTCCTCTAACTATTTATTTAATTTTCTAAATGTTATATCATTATTATAGAAAGTAACTGCCCTTTACTTAAGTGACAGTTTAAGTATTTTTTATAAGGCCAGTTTTAAAGGAGAGTTTTATATGGATTTTACTATCCCATTGCAATTACAAAGTAACACACCTATTTACTTGCAAATTTACGACTATATAAAAGCTGAAATTATACAAGGGAGTATTTCTGTTGGCACACGTCTACCCTCACACAGAAATTTAGCATCACAACTTAATATTAGCCGCATCACTGTTGAATCAGCTTATCAACAATTATTAGCTGAAGGTTATGTAGAAAGTAAACCGAAACGTGGTATTTTTGTAGCAAATTTCGATATTGACGTTATCCCAAATAAAAAACGAAATGCAGCAAAGAAGACGAACAATTTGATAGACGAACAATTTGAATATGATTGTAGCCAAGGGCTTATTGATCAAAATGCATTTCCGATTACAAATTGGAAACGAGCATTACAAGAATCCATACTTACATACGAAAATGCACTATTTGCCAAAGAAGATCCTCAAGGTGAATTCGCTCTTCGAGAGCATATATCAACATATTTATATCATTCTCGCGGTGTACATTCTTCACCTGATCAAATTGTGATCGGCGCCGGAACACAGCCACTTCTCTGGCTACTACTTCAACTGCTTGGCCCTACAAAAGAATACGGCATTGAAAACCCTGGATTTCACCGTATACACGCAATTATTAAAAGCTGTGATAGACAAATTCATCCCATACCATTGGATGAAAAAGGGATTGATATTTCTAGTTTATACAATACAAATGCCAATGTCGCATACGTTACACCATCACACCAATTTCCACTCGGGATTATTATGCCTTTATCTAGAAGAACAGAATTGTTAAAGTGGGCTAATGATTGCAATGGATACATTATTGAAGATGACTATGACGGAGAGTTTCGCTACGCTGGTAAGCCAATTCCTTCTTTACAAAGTCTTGATTCAAATGAACGCGTTATTTATATGGGAACTTTCTCAAAATCTTTTTTACCTTCTTTACGAATGGGATATGTTGTTTTACCACCACATCTTTTTAAAACATATCAAGAACTGCATGGAATTTTCAAACAAACAGTCGCTACAATACAACAACTTGCTTTTGCTAACTTTATACAAAGCGGGAATTGGGAACGTCATCTTAACCGGAGTCGTACACTATATAAAAGAAAACATCATGCGTTAGTAAAATCCATTATGAAAGAAATGGGGGCTAATGTTCAAATTCTTGGCGAACAGTCCGGACTTCATATTGTTTTATGTGTCCATAACAGTATGAATGAAAACGAACTGATTGAATCCGCTAAAAAACAAAGCGTTAAATTATACCCGCTTTCTCCATATGATTTCGTGAATGATTTACGTAAGGAATCATACGTATTACTCGGTTTTGGTAGCATTCCAGAAAATAAAATTGAAACGTTGGCTATATTATTGAAAAACGCTTGGTTCCCTAGTTGCAAGGAAACTTGTTAACAGTGGGTTTAACTTGTAACATACTAACAATTCAACAAAATAAAAAAGAAGGCTGTTCCAAAATAACTTTTTGGACAGCCTTCTGCTAGTTATTCACCTGACCTAGCTTTCCTTCCCGGACGTTTCACACCAGTCGTTTCTGTTGAATAAGAAGCTTCAATTATAGCGGTTGGATCTACAGAGAGAACGAGATCTTTCATTTTCGGATAAATGAATCGGTTTGTAATACAATAAATGATTCTCTTATGCTCCCCTAAAAAACCACCTTCTCCATGTAGATACGTAACAGATAGTTGCAATTCTTTCATAAGTAAATCGCCTATTTCTTTATTCTTACCAGAAATAATCATAACGCTCTTACCTTGATTTATACCATCTAATATAAAATCAATCATTTTCGTAACAATATAGAAAATGGCTAATGAGAACATCGCTTGTTCGATTGAAAATAAAATGGCAACAAAGATGAAAATAACTGCATTTACTGCAAGTAAAAATGTACTAATCGGTACATTAAAGTGTTTATTCATCCAAACTGCTAACATTTCCGAACCGTCAATTGCTCCACCCATTTTAACAACAATCCCAACACCAATTCCGAACAGCACTCCACCATAAAGTACAATTAATAACTCAGAAGTCGTAATTGCTGGAAATGGTTTTAAATAAATTAATCCGAGTGTTGTAACTACATTCGCATAAGATGTACGGATAAAAAATTTCTTTCCCATTACTTTTGCAGTAAATAATAAAATTGGGATATTAATTCCTAAGAACACACCATAAAGCGGCAATCCTGCGACTTTATTTGCCATAATAGCAATAGCCGTTACCCCGCCATCTACTAATCCATTAGGTGCTAAAATAAGCTCTAATGAACCTGCTACTATAATTGAGCCAATTGTTAATAATACGTATTCAAATACTTTCTTCATTCATTACCCCCAAAACTTATATATTTTCTTAGTATTATTTTAACGTAATTTTACTACTAATTCAAAGGTATCGATTTATATACAAAAAAGTTTCACCTTTATCGCTATTTTTATGTAACACGTAATACTAGAAACACACTTACAAATTAAAAGTAAGTGTGTTTCTAACATCTATTTAATCTTTACGTACGGCTTCATTTTTAATTCAAATATTTCCTCAACTGCCCTTTGATATCCACCAGCATTTCTAAGCGACTCTCCCACTTTACGACTATTTTCCTTAAACGTCACATCATCCATTACTTTCTTTACAGTCTCACGTAACAATTCAGAAGTTAACTCGTTACGATTAAGTGTTATGCCTGCCCCTACTTCAATCAATCGTTTTGCAACGAATGGCTGATCTCCTGTTACCGGAATTACAACTAATGGAACACCGTAATATAACGCTTCACTCGAACTATTCATACCACCATGTGTCACGAATACATCAGCATGCTGTAAAACTTCTAATTGCGGGACATAATTATACAACTTAAAGTTTTTCGGGATATTTTCAAATTGACTTATATTTATCTTCTTACCAACGACTAATACGACTGTCGCATCTACATCTTTAAACGCTTCAAAACATTTTTCATACAAAGCAGGTTGTTCATTAAAAACTGTTCCCATAGAAATGAAAATCACTTTTTTATTTTTTAAATCTTCGGTAGGAAAACTCCCCACTTCTTTTCGAGTAGCAACTGATGGACCTACAAATTTATACGATTCATCAAATAAATCTGAACGCGGCTGATATTCTTTTGAAGTATATACAATCGTAATATCACCAGGATGGTTCATAATATCATACATACTATTACATTTCATTCCATACTGCTTATTCCATCTTTCCATTCCCGCTAAACAAGATTGATATAATGGATTCATTTCGTCTACTTGTCTCGATTCTTGCCCATCATGAAAATTAATGTACTGATTAACAGCAAACGTTGTACAAGATGAAACGCTTGGTAATTGTAAAATATTCGCTATAATACGTCCTACTGGAAAATGATTATCATATATTAAATAATCATATTTTTCCTCTTTTGTTTCTTCTACAATTTGAGTAACAATACGCTCTGATGCTTCAATCATATGAGATAGCATCGTCAAAGGGCTCCCACCTTCATTTACTCGTTCCATAATATTAATTTGAGAGAGAAAATTCTCAAACACTCGGAATTCTGCACCTGTTGCTTCAATCTTCTTTCTATAATCTTCAATACAATACGAAACAACTGTTTCTCCTCGTTGGATTAACTCACTTACAATAGCTAAAGTCGGATTAATATGACCTTCCCCAGGGAAATTTATTACGAGTACATTTGCCATAATATTCTCTCCTATCCAGTCAATCTTATAAAGTTAACAATTAATTATATTAATTAATTTAAGTCTATTATAAATGAATGCATTCTACTTCTTCATGCTTTTCTCTTCATTTTATTATTGAGAAATATTTTCTATAGTCTACATTATTGTGATTCACAATCTTATAAATGAATGCTTAATTTTACTTTTACTCTTCATAGATTTAAAGATATGAGTCTTACATTCAAGTCTTACTACTATATTTTTTTAGACAATTCACACAAAAATGTAGAAATATAATGTTTTTAATGAATTTTCGCTATAAATGTAACTATGCTTTCAATCTTTTTATCTTTATCCTCATAACACATCATCTGTTATATAATAAATTTATAGAATTTACAGAAAAGGGAGTCTTTTCATGCTACAACAACTATTCAATTCAACTATTCTATCCGTTCAGGCCTTGCACCCAGGTTATGAAGATCATGCAAGTGATGTTTTTCTCGTTCAAACAGAAGATACAGAAGTTATCGTTCGTACTTCTAAAATGAATGAAGAACCAAATAATGATTTTTGGTGGGGATGTAAAAATCTATTTGGAATTGATCCAAGGAACGTCCATCATTTAGAAACTGTACATACATTGCTACAAGAACATACGAATCTTCCTATCCCAACAATATTAGAAAAACATGTTTTAAATGGCCGTGAATTTGTGGTGGTCGAAAAGTTAGTAGGTAACACAGTTCAATCTTTTATCGAGCAACCAGATTCTATTTTATTTAGCCTAGGAAAAGGACTTGCAGAAATACATAAGTTTAAAGCTGATTTTATAGGAAATCCGTCAGGCACGTTCCAAGTTCCACTAGATGAATTCCAATCACATATTTTAAACGTGAGTAAAGAGCTTGTGAATATGTTTTATTCCGATGATGAAAGCATACAAAATGCTTTTCCTACCTTTGAATCACAGCTTTCTTCCCTGTCCGTACCAAAAGAAGCTACACTCGTCTTACTTGATATGGACCCTACCAAATTTTTATATGACGGTACAACTATTACGGGTTTAGTAGATACTGAAGCTTACGCGGTTGCCCCGCGAGAGTTTGATTTTATCGGACTAGAATATGTACTTACCGAAAAAGAAGCACATGCCTTTAAAGTGGTTACGAAACAATTATGCCTATTCCTCATCTTGAAGAATGTAGACGACCATATCGTTATTTATACCGACTGTTATCTGTGCAAGGTAGTGTGGAATTAAAGGAATGGTTAAGTCACCCATCCTATTTTTAAATACAATTGAGAGGGAGTATACAATGGATATTCAGAAAAAGCGTTCTGTAACAGAAAGTGAAATACAGCAAATGAAGGATTTGGCTTATATTTGCGGGCAACAAGACAATCTTGATTACTCTTCAGATTTACATATCAACTTTTTAAAAAATCGAAATGAAGATCATATAAACGATTTTCTTCTTTATAACGGTACTCAATTAATTGGCACTTTAAATATGTATGATTTCGAAAGACCAACAAAGCTTGAACTAATAGGCTTTGTACATCCTCATTTTAGAAAACAACGTTTCGGAACTACCCTTTTACAAACTGCAATGAAAGAAATACAAAATAGAGAGGCAGATGAAGCTCTTCTTATTATCAATGGGGATTCTATTTCTGGGAATGAATTTGTAAAACATATGAAGTTACCGTATTTATATAGTGAATATAGTATGGAGTTCAAAATAAACGAAATTCAAAAAACAACAGAAAGTAATATACAGCTTACTCTTGCAGCTTCAGAATCACTTCTTGACCTTATTGAAATTTCTAGTAAAGCTTTTGGTGATTCAGTAGACAATACGGCTACATGGTTACAAAAAATGATGACTTCACCTTCTCATAAAGTTTACAGTGCTCTTATTAACGAAAAAGCTATTGGAACAATTACAGTTACTGAGCAAGAACAATCTACTACACTATCAGGATTCGCCGTTCATCCTTCTTATCAAGGTAAAGGATATGGAAAAGATATTCTTAGTTATATGGTACATACCCTTATTACAGAAGGAACTTCAACAATTGAATTAGACGTCGAAACGAAAAACAACCATGCTTTAAAACTATATACACAATGTGGTTTTAAAATTAAAACGAAGCATGACTATTATAATTTAATGAATAGCACGGAGAATATTTATGTCTAAAAAACTTATTTATTCTGATTACGATATTTTCGCATCTATTTATAATAAACATTGGGGACATTTTGCCGAACACTCCTATCTTGCTTTTGAAAAACTCGTTTTACAATATGCACAACCACATTCTCATATTTTAGATCTTTGTTGCGGGACTGGTCATCTTACTAGGAAACTACTTGATAACAATTTTGTAGTAACTGGTATAGATGGTTCTACTCAAATGATTGAATATGCACGTGAAAATGCGCCAGATGCAACCTTTTTCGTCGATGACGCTCGCTATTTCAATATAAATGAGCAATTCCACTACGTCATCTCTGCCGGTGATAGTTTAAACCATATTATGAATTTAGATGAACTAAAAAGTGTGTTTCACAACGTTTACTCCGTATTACATAACGAGGGTATATTCGCATTTGATATGAATATGGAAAAAGGATTTCTTGAAAACTGGATTGCTTCGTTTCATATTTCAGAGAAAGAATATGTTTGTACGATTGACTCTACATTTGATAATAAAAACAAAAAAGCAGAAATGAATTTCATATTATTTACACGTGATACAAATGATATTTGGAAAAGAAGTAACTTTTCTTTTAAAGAAACATGTTACACTAAAGACGAAATTACTCATGCATTACAATCTGTAGGTTTTAAAAATATTCAATCGTACGGTACAAATAGAGCATTTTTCACTTGCCAAAAATAAAAAAACTGAATCTAAATGATTCAGTTTTTTCTTAATATATTTACAACTGCAGTTGTTTCGTCATTTTCTTTATAAACACGCGGAATTCTTCTATCTAGCATACATGTAACTTCATAGTTTATTGTACTTAACATATCCGCTATTTCTTCTACTGTGATATTTTCTTCACCTTGTTTACCGTAGAATACTACTTCGTCTCCTACTTGTACTGGCATCGCTTTTGAAACATCCAACATTAACTGATCCATACAAACACGGCCAATTACAGGTACTCGAACCCCGTTAATTAACGCATAGCCTTTATTAGATAATTGACGATTATAACCATCAGCATAACCAATTGGTACAGTCGCAATCCATTCTTCACCAGTTGTTACATACGTATTCCCATAACTTACACCACGATTTTTCTTCGCATGTTTAATATGAGCCACTTTTGATTTTAACGACAACGCAGGCTGTAAAGAAACGACTGAATGATCCACCTCTTTTGATGGATACATACCGTACACTCCTATTCCAACGCGCACCATATTTTGAAATGTGTTACTTAATTCCATTGATCCTGCACTATTTGAACTATGAATATATGGTATTTGAATTCCTAATTCTTTCGCTGTATTAACAGCTTTTTCAAATAAACTTGTTTGCATATTCGTATATGATTTATCGATTTCATCTGCCGTAGAGTAATGCGTAAATATCCCTACTACTTCTATATACTCCATACGGTTTAATTCTTCTAAAAATGGTTTAACTTCTTCTTCTTGTAAACCGATACGACTCATTCCCGTATCAATTTTCACTTGAATTTGTACTTTCTTTTGAAGACGGTTTGCAATTTCATTTATACCATGTAAATCTTCTACTCTATAAACAGTCATCATAACGTCATATTGAATTACATCTTCTACAGCCGCTACTGGTGTGTATCCTAAAATTAAAATCGGCACAGTAATTCCTGCTTCTCTTAATTCTATTGCTTCATCTACAAATGCAACTGCAAGTTGATTTATTCCAGCTTCAATTGCAGCTTTGGCAACTTCAACTGCCCCATGGCCATACCCATTCGCTTTTACAGCAGCCATCATCTTAATTTCTTCATCATTTACATGTTTTTTAAATTCTTTTACATTATGTTTTACAGCATTTAAGTCAATTTCTACAATTGTATCTCTTCCATATTTCAAACTCATTGGTCTAACTCCTAACTCAATAATTGCATTCCATTCTATTTCACGTTTCATATGACCTTTTACAATATAATACTTTTCATTATGCTAGTCAAACTACTAGAATTTTCGGAATTTTGAGTATGATATAATATCCTCAAGAAACTATTATATACGGAGACGAGGAGAATTACAATGTTTGTTCAATCTGCATTACATCAACTAAAAGTTGCTATTGATACTTCTATTTATATGCTTAACCAATATAGTGAAAACGATTTAAAAATACAACCGATTCACTCAAAACGATCATTATTTGAAATGTGTACACATCTTTCTCTTATTTGTCATGCTGATTTGCTCATTTTAAATGGTATTCCAGAAAAAGAATTACATACCTTTTATATAGAACATACGCCCGTAACAGTTGCTCAAATGCAACAAACGATGATTGAAGGATACAACCTTCTCTCCAAAACATTTCTTTCCTACTCCCAAATAGAATTAGCAGAAGTTATGACTGCCTATTGGGGTATTTCTTATTCGCGCTTTGAATGGTTACTTGAAATCGTTGCACACTTTTATCATCATCGTGGACAAATTCATCTTTTATTATGTGAGCATATGAAAGATCCTCGCATTCCTTTATTTGAGTGATTTTCCACTTATTCATTAATTATAAATAGAGAAGCTACAAAACCAATAAAAAGTAGCATTCCTAATAAAATAAATGTTTGAGCATACCCTCCTATTTTCATTAGATAAATAGAAATGATAGGTCCTATACTAGTACCTAAAAATAAAATAAAAGTATAAATAGATACTGCTATTCCCCTCGCTTTCCCTCCTAATTGACCTACAAGAGAAACTAAAGACGGAACGGATATAGCAATACCTATTACAAAACAGACACTCATCATTACAAGTAGAGATAGATACGAAACAAAGCCCATTGAACTTAGACTAAAAATAGCGATCAACAATCCTCCCTGAAGAACTTTTCTTACTTCAAACCTCTTCGTTAAACGACCTGCAAGCGGTGATAGCAACATACCAAATAGCCCCGCTAAGCGAAAATAAAGAATTTGTTCTGCAGTTAAATTGTAAGTAGGAGAGCTCAAATAATTCCCTAAAACAGTATACATATTAACAAAAGCCATTAATAAAACAAATGCAATTATATAGCTTAATACTAAGCTTTTATTTGTAAAAACTTTACCCATCTGTTTAATTGGCCCCAAAATATCAGTATAGGATTGAGACGTCTCTCCTTTCGGAAGAGAATAATAAACCCATATAGCAGTACTTATATAGACAATGCTAAGAAGAAAGAAAACCATATGCCATCCAAAATGCTGACTAACAGCAGTACTTATTACCTGCCCTACAATTCCAGCTACTAAAAAACCAGTACTAACAAATCCTATTGTTGTAACCCTTCTTTCTACTGGGAACATTTCTACAACGTAGGCTAGCGCTACTGGAGAAAATGTAGCTGCTGCTATCCCTTGTATACCTCTAAAAATAACAAGCCAAAATAAACTATCTACAAACCCTAAGCAAAAAGAAACAATCGACAGTGCAAGCAATCCAATAAAAATCACTTTTTTTCGTCCATATTTATCAGAAATTGCCCCAAATAACAAACACCCTATAGCAAAGCCAACAGAAAATATACTTCCTGTAGCTGCCGATTGTGCTAATGACGTATTAAAAATGTTTGAAAATAGAGAGATTAAAGGTATTGTTACATATAGGCTAGACATAACTACCATACCCGACCAACATAATACTGCTGTCATTATTGTATAATTCTTTTCACTATTTACTTCCTTTCCTATTTCCATCATAAACTCTCTCCCTTATTACGATTTGTTTTTAATAGTTTAAACTCTCTAAATTACTAAAATAGCATTCCTTTAACTCTTATTTATTTTAATTACATAGCAAAAATTATCACCGTCCATAAAGTTAGTTAAGCATATAATAAGGTAAGCTAATTATATGTCCAAATAAATAAGTTGATCTTCATAATCAACTTATTTACCTACCTTCTCCTAATTTCACCTGCATAGTTGTTTGCATTTTATTTAATAGCTTTTCTAAAACTTGACGCTCTTCTTGATTAAAGCCATCAACTAACGAAGCGCAAGATAACCAAAAAGTTGGTAAAGAATGTGTAACTAGTTCTTTTCCTTTCGGAGTAATTTTCACCTTTAATCTTCTTCGATCTTCAGAATGGTGGAATCTTACGATTAACTCTCGTTTCTCCATCCAATCTAATAAGCCAGTGACAGAAGCACGTGTAATCCCTAATCGACTCGCAATATCCGAAGGACTCATGTTCACCTCTTCCCCATTCGCTTCCATTTCACGCAAAATAAACAATAGTAAAAAATCTAATTTACTCTCTGAAATACCAAGCGGAGCTAAATCTACGTCAACCGCATCAAGAACATTATCAGACGTCCATAACATTAACAAACCAAGTTTTGCTGCGATTGGATCCGTTTCCGCTGATGCTGTCTTTTTGATTAACTCTGCGTACGGCTCAATCCCTAAAGGAAGGGAATCTTTTCTTGAATCCATTCATCTTCACTCTCCTTTCTCATTAAATAATTAGCTTACCTAATTACTTTCTCATTATACTCATATTTTTCCTTTTATTGCAAGCACATTGTTAAACAAAAAAATCCTATTATAAAACAGGATTTTTCACACTGACTAGCTATCAGTTTTAAATAATGTGCAACTTCTTTAAGGCATAAGAAATTCCGCCTTCACTCGCCTTCGTTGTAACGAAATCAGCCCTTCTCTTCAACTCCTCTCCACCATTTCTCATCGCAACTCCTAATCCTACATACTGCAACATCTCAATATCATTTCCACCATCACCAAAAGCAATGGCTTCTGATTTACTAATATTTAAATGTTCCAATACTTTTTGAATTGCAGTTAGCTTCGATACTTTACTATCTTCCAATACATTCATAACGTAACCATGAAAACGGTCAAACGTAAGTGCTGGATATCTTTCAATGAATTTTTGAGCTTCTGCTTCATCAGCATACAGACATATGCAATACATCTCATCTGACAAGTTTTTAACTTTGTCAGGATACCGCTCTAAATTTAAAGTTTCATTTAACGCTCGTATGACACGTTCATCTTTGGAGGCAATATCATTCATTGCAAATTCTTCTGTAAAGTAAGAAACACTGTGACCATGTAATTCAGCAAAATTTGAAATATCATGAACGATTTCGCTTGAAAGTACTGATTTATGTATAACTTCTTCCCCACATTTTATATGTGCACCATTTGCAGAAATATACGTTTTTATGCCTAGCCCCTTAAATTGTGAGCATAAACTATATGGTCTCCCTGTTGTAACAACTACGTGAATCCCCTTATCTATTAATCTTTGTACCGCTTCTTTTGTACTTTCGTGCATACTTCTATCAATCTCGCTTAAAAGCGTACCGTCAACATCAAAAAATGCAACTTTGTACATAAGTCTTTACATCCCGTCCAAATGATTCGTATCATTAATGAAATGCACCGTTTTTTGTTCACCCTCAATTTCAATTAAACTTATTCCCGTATCTCCCATTTTGAAATAGTAGTCCATTGAAATTGGCATATTGAAAAATGCACGTAATAGACTATTAATTACACCTCCATGGGCAACAATCGCAATTCGATCATATGTATTCTCTGTCACAATTTTAGAAAAAATCCCTTCTATTCTCATTCGAAACTCAATAAATGACTCTCCGTTTTCAAAACGGTCATGAAGAAATTTTGGCTCTGGATATTTCTTTGCTTCTTCAAATGATAAGCCAGCTTGTATTCCATTATTAAACTCCATTAATTCCTCTTCTAATTGAATTGGACAACCAATTGCTTCTGCTAATGTTTCACCCGTTTCGCGAGCGCGTTTTAATGTGCTTGCCCAAATGAAATCTGGTGCAAAATCTTTTTTCACTTTCTGTACAAGTCTTTGTACTTGTCGTCTCCCTTTGTCAGTCAACTCAAAATCAGCTCGTCCTTCATGCACATGTAAAATATCAGCTTCTGATTCTCCGTGGCGTATTAGTAGTATTTGCATGTTTCTCTCTCCCCCTTTATTTAACATTCACAAAATTCTATTATATCACATTTTAAGATTTCAAAATAAAAAGGAACGGTCTCCCGTCCCTCATCCATTCACTTTTTCCGCATCATTCCAATAATATTTACTAAACGCTTCTGTTAACACATCAATTGTGTTATATAATTCATCTAACGTATTATCAACACCACCAACTTCAATTAACATCGCATTTTTCGATAGATCTTGGTTATAAACGCCATTTCCATCTTTTTTATACTTCGGAAAAATCCCTCTACTTAATCCGTAATAGTTTTCATCTAAATAACTATTGATCGCTCTTGCAATTTTTTCATTTTCAGCACGGCCTTCATTTTCCATCCCAATAATAAAATATAATCTTGCATACGATTTTCCATTAATTACTTTTGTTGTTACTTTCTTACGCTGATCATCACGATGTATATCAATGGGAAACGCAATTTTATTATTTTGTGCTAATGCTCCTTTTACATATTCATGAGATGCTTTATATGACTGATACCATACCCACTTTTTACTCGCTAATAAATCACCCATATTCGTTTTATCGTGAATTACTGGAATTCCTTGCCCCTCAAGTTGTTCCTTCATACGTTTTCCTAGTAAGGACACATTTACATCTGGGCTAGATGGATCAGTTGCCCCTGGTAATAATGGAAAGAAGGATTCCCAGCTATGTGTATGATAAATATATACTGCACTTTCACCTTTTTTCGCTCCGTTCTTTTTCTGAACCGGATTATTCTTTTCCGCTTCTGTAACTTTATCTTTTGCTACTTCCCGTTCTTTCGTTACTTCTTCAATCGGTACACTAGATTCATTTGGGATATTCGTCAAGTTTGTCCCTTCCCCAGCTACGATAATATTAGAATAATACTTTGACATACCAGGTACTTCTTTACCGACGAATGTTCTTAAATCTTTAATTTTCAAATCTGTCGCAATAGAGAACATTAAATTCCCAACTGACTCTCTTTTATTCTGCTTAAAATAATCAAATCCGTAATAGTGATTCTCACTTTCTATCATTTGAACAAAACCTTGCATCGATACTTTTCCAAACCATTGATTTGCATAATTCGATTTCATTGTATGTAAAAGTGACGTCAAAATCGACGCTATTATAATTACTATTAGCGCATATAAAAGGAGTAACGAAATTAATTTCTTCCCATGTATTCGAGTTGCATACTTTTTCACTGCATCACCTTCTTTATACATGGATATGTACAAGCTTTTCGGAATATACGCACAAAAAAAGAGAAATGGCATCCCATTTCTCTTCCTCACTTTTATTGTTCTTTTCCTGTATCATTTGAAGGTAGTTTCTTCGCTTGTTTTTCTTTAAATATTTCTCCAATTGCCCCAAGAGTACCAAGTGTTTCAATTGCATTAGACGGAATAAAGACTTTATTTGCTGGTCCTTTTGCAACTTCAGCTAATGATTCGAATGATTTGTAAGCAAGTATGCGCTCATCCAAATTCGCTTCACGAAGCAATTCAATACGGTTTTGTTCTGCTTTTGCGATTTCTTCAATTGCTCGCGCTTCCCCTTGTGCCTCTAATTCTTTTGCTTCTCTTATACCTTCAGCTTCGCGAATACGCGCTTCTTTATCCCCTTCAGCCATCAAGATTTTACTTTGCTTTTCCCCTTCAGCACGAAGAACTTTATCTTGTTTTGCTGCTTCAGCTTCTAAAATAATTGCACGTTTATTACGCTCAGCCTTCATTTGTTTTTCCATTGATGCTTGCACATCTTTTGGCGGGTTAATATCAACAACTTCGACACGTTCAATACGTACGCCCCATTTTTCTGTTGCTTCATCAAGCGCTAAGCGGATTTCTGTTGAAATTTTTTCACGACCAGATAACGTTTCATCCAGTTCCATTTTACCGATAATTTGACGCATCGTTGCTGAAGTAATATTACGAACACCATATTCATAGTTTGAAATACCATATGTCGCAAGTTCTGGTTCAACAATTTGATAGAAAATAATTGTATCTATTTCTACTTGAACATTATCTTTCGTAATTACTTTTTGCGGTGGTACATTCGTTTGTTGAATACGTAAGTCGTGATATACACGAACACGATCTACAATTGGGATTAAAATATTTAATCCTGGGTGCATGATACGTTGAAACTTACCAAATCTTTCAACAACCCCAACTTTTTGCTGAGGAATAATTTTAATTGTTAATGCGATAAATGTAACTACAATTAGTGCGAATATAATCGTTAACGTTAATGCTACCATATTTATTCACTCTCCTTTTTTACTTGTAATATAGTACTATGCCTCTTTATAACAACGACTTTTTCTCCAGCATCAATTGAAGAATCTGCAATAGCTGTCCAAGTATCTCCATCCACCTTTACAATACCATTCGCTTCATTTGTAATCGCTTGCATAACAATCCCTTTTTTACCAACAAGCATATCTACTGTATCCGTAAAACCTTTTGCTTCTCGAAAGTTTTTTGAAATTCTTTTCGTAAAGAATGTCAAAGTTAAACTTACAATTGCGCCAACAGTAACTTGTAACAGTAGTGCATCAGGAGCAAACAAAGCAATAAGACCTCCGACAACAGCTCCAATTCCAAGCCAAAGCATGTAAAATGTAATCGACAACATTTCTGCAATAAATAAAATACCAGCTATTATAAACCAAATTACCCAAGCAGCCATATGCAACCCTCACTTTCTTTCTCATTTTCTATATGTATATGAAGAAAAGAATGGTTTATCCGCCCTTTCTTACACTTGGGCGTTTGCTACAAGCTATTGTACATACTCACTGTTACAATGATTATTAATATAATACTATATCAATATATTCTTCATTATACATGAAAATTCCTTTCAAAAAGTGACAAAAAATTAAATTCTTTAAAAATTTCATTTTTTAAATTACAATTATTCTAATTACTAAATACTATTTTTATAGAGGTGTTATTCTTATTGAGAAACCTGTCACTAACCTACTACTTAGGTTCCAAAACATGCATTACTCTCGCTGACATCGTATATGTAATGATTATTACAACTCATATTTATATAGCAACTAAATCAGCTACTATTACTGCTCTTTTTCCATTATTACAAGTTATCACAAATCTAATTGCTAACATCTCTGCACCACTAATAATAAATCGTTTTCCGTCTTATACGTTGTTATATACGCTACAATGGCTAAAAACAGTCTTTTTACTATTATTAATGATTTTGTTTCCGGTCTTATCCACAAACATTATAGCTCTATTAACTTTTATTTTTTTCATTTCATTATGTAGTGGATGGAGCGCTCCATTACTATACAGCATTCTTCCGCGCCTTACACCGAAAGAAAAATTAGTAAAAGTAAATAGTATCTTTTCCTTTTCAACACAAATTGCGCAAGCCGCCGCTTATTCATTTACGAGTGTTATCGTTCTTCTCATTGGCGCTACATCTACACTCATGATTAATAACATGTTAATGATTTTTGGATGTATTGCATTACACTTTTCATTACGTACCATACATACTGAACGAATAGCAGATCCTCCCTCTTCAAAAAGTACTGCTTTATCGGAAGGTTGGAAACTCTTATTTCAAAATCCTTCTCTCCGTACCGTTACATATATGGACTTAATTGAAACTTTCGCCGGGACAATATGGATTGGTGCTATTACGATGGCATATGTTACGACTATCCTTCATAAAGGCGAGGAATGGTGGGGATATATTAATACAAGTTATTATGTTGGCACGTTAATCGGTGGTCTATTGGCATGGAAAATGAGTTCCTATATTCAAAACAATTTAATACGCTCCATGTCGATAGGCTCTCTTATGTTTAGCATTCTTACATTTTTATATGGTATGACAAGCAGCGGATTTATTGCGCTTTTTCTATGTGTTCTAATGGGACCATGTTATCAAATTAGAGATATTTCTCAAACGACTGTTTTACAATCAAGTGTCACCCCTTCTTTATTATCAAAAATGTATACAGCACATGGCGCCCTTCTTTCAACAGCTTCTGGTCTTTCTATGCTTAGCGTTGGCATTATTACCGATATGTTCGGTGTTCGTACAATTTATATCATCGCATCTATTCTTATTTTATGTTCCGCTTGTTTATCTTTTAGTTTATTAAAATATCATAAAACAGAGCAGAACGATATTTCACTTTAATCACTAAAACAAAAAGGACAGGCATTCTCTGTCCTTTTTATTTATTCTATTCATGACAAGTTTGGGATTTTTCTATGTTTTGTCGCCTGTTCAAAAGCGTAAGCTAGCTTAATTAACATCCCTTCACTAAAGGCAGTACTTGCAATCGTAATTCCAAAAGGTCTCCCGCTTTCCATATACCCTGCAGGTATTGCTATAGACGGATAACCCGCTTTCGCACATATAGTAGAAGCTATATAGGAAGGAAACAGTATCGCATCAAGATTATATTTTTCCAATGCAAAATCAATGCCTTGTTCTTGTGAAAAATATATATCTTCTAATCTTGCATTTAAATATTCTGGATTTCGTAACGTATTAGGAAAATCTTTTCTTCCCTCTAACTTAGTTTGTCCATATTTTAAAGCTCTTTCTGCTATGTTTTTATTAAACTCCATTAACTCCGAAATAGAATGTACCGGAATAGTAGAAGGTAATTTAGAAAGATAGTTATCTAAACTATGCTTCAGTTCATAAAGCGGCACTCCCCAACTCCATTCTCTATGAAAAGAAGGAATATTAATATTTTCTACTACTGTCGCTCCTTCATTACGTAATACTTGGATCGTTTCCTTAAACAAGATTTCATCATACTCACCATTTTCGTAATAATCTTTTGGTGCATCGTTAAACACACCAATCTTCGCTCCATTTAAGCCATTAACATTAAGATATTTTGTATAATCCTGCTCTGCCCTACCTTCACTTCTATGAGTAGCAACATCTTTCTCATCTACTCCAATTAAACTCCCTAGCAAAATAGCAGCATCTGTTACCGTTCTAGCAAATGGTCCAGCTGTATCTTGCGAATAAGTAAATGGAATAATTCCTCTACGACTAATTAAACCGACAGTCGGTTTAATACCTACTACAGAATTTTGAACAGCGGGGCTCAAAATAGAAGCATCGGTTTCTGTCCCAATAGATACTACTGTAAAGTTAGCGGCAACTGCTATCGCAGATCCTGTACTAGATCCGCCAACAAACATATGGTCCTTGCCCGTTCCGTATGGATTGATTGTTTGACCACCTCTTGCACTATATCCAGCCCACATTTCAAAAGACATTGCATTTGCTAATTCTGTCATATTTGTTTTTCCTATTATTACTGCTCCGGCTTCTCGTAATTTTGTAACGAGAAATGCATCTTCACTGCTTATATTTTGTTCTAGAGCAATCGTACCTGCACTTGTATGCATGGAGTCATTCGTTTCAATATTGTCTTTAAGCAAAACAGGTATACCATGTAATGGACCCCTTATACCTTTTGTCTTTCTTTCATAATCTAACGCTTCTGCAATAAAAATAGCATCTGGATTGATTTCTAAAATAGAATTAATTTCCGGTCCGTCTTGGTCATACTTTGCGATTCTATGAAGATAATACATCACTAATTCCTTTGAAGTTAACTGCCCAGATTCCATTTCGGTTTGTATATCATGAATTGTTAATTCTTTTTTTAATACTGGATTAAACTGAATCTCCATTTATATTCTCCCTTATAGCAACTTTTTTGCGTATAACTCTTACTTTTTCATCTTTTCACCCCAACTATTCCAAACTAATATTCCTTTAAAGAAATTCAATTTATCTATTCAAAAAGCCTTTAATTTCCCGAAAAATAAAAAGAGTCTGAAACGAATGAACTTTCGCTTCAGACTCTTTTATTACTTTACATATATCTCATCCAATAAGTGTAAAAACTCTCCTTGTTTCCCTGCTAATTCAGGGCATTTTGCAATATTAACCCATTCGTAGCTAAACGCTAAACCTTGATCTTTCTCACCAGCACTTACTATATGTTCCCATGTATCTTTTACATCAGTTAGTAAAGTTACATGAAAAAAGTGACGTTTTTCATATTCCTGTTTTTCCTTCACATGTATAATGTAATCTGCTAAAAAACGCTCTATACATAAATGACGTAATCCGGATTCTTCCTGTACTTCACGCAATATAGCCGCTTCTAACGTTTCACCTTCATCAACCGTTCCCCCTGGCACTTGAATACCAGCTTCATGTATATCACGATGTTTAAAAACCAGTAATTGCATAACCCCCTCTTTTTCTCTTGTAATATATGCATGTACTTTTTTCTTATATAACATCGTCATTATACGTCTCTCCCCTCAATCATTTACTCTGTTACTTCTTCAAGCGTCAGTTGATTATCATACAAATATGTAGCTTGTGGATTTCCCACATACCTTACGTGCCATGGTTCATACCGATAGCCCGTAATCGTTTCTTTCGCTTTTGTGTATCGAATCACAAAACCAAATTTATGGGCATTTTCAGAAAGCCACTGACCTTCTTTCGTTTCCCCAAAAACCGTCTCTAACTGAAATTTAGCAGATTGAGACGTAATATCCATAGCTAATCCAGTTTGATGCTCACTTGTGCCAGGAACCGCGCTAGACATTGCTGTTTTTGCTTCCCCATCTTGTTTTTTATACATCGTATTTAATGCTTTTTGTCGATCAAAGGATCTAAATCCAGAAACTGCAAAAAGGAAAATACGCTCGTTGTTAGCTTGCTGGAACATTTCCTCAAGCGCCCTCGCTGCCTCTTTTCTCATCTTTTTCTTTTCTTGATCACCTTCACTAGAGTAGCGCACTTTCGGAATAACTAAATCTGGCGGTCTATAACCATCTGGTAAACGCCTACTTTTATTCACAAGTACAAGCATTGAATTCGGATTATTAATTACCGCAATATCCCCATCCATATTAGCAATCGTTTCTTTCGCTTTTGGAAATATACTATTTACACTTACTTCCCGCGCCTGCTTATCCTTATACATTTTATAATTGATTCCTGCTACTCCAACAATAATTATTGCAGCTACGATACCGAGTAGTGCCCATCTTTTTTTCATATAACGACCTCTTATTTTAATAATTTGGCCATTTCATACTCATCGATGTCCTTTCCATCGATAATAAGAGCAGCTTTTTTGACACCTTCTTTCTCAAATCCAGCTTTTTTATATAGTGCCTGAGCTCTTGTATTGTGGGCCATTACTGTTAATTCTAAACGCCATACATCATGTAATTTTGCCCACTTCTCAACCTCTTTAAACAATCTCGTCCCAATACCTCGCCCGTTATACTCTTGCAAAATACCAATTACAATGCTTGCCACATGCCTCTTTCTTTGAATGTTATTTCCATTCACTAATATAAAACCTATTATTCTCTCATCTTCAACTGCTACAAATATTGTTGCATATTCATTTTCTATAAATCGCTGGATCATTTTTTCTTGTTGCTCAGCTGTAGTTTTCCTTTCTCCTGGTTCATATAACATAAACTTCGTTTCTTCATCTAATTGCTTACTTAATTGCAAAAATGATGCTGCATCTTCTACTTTGATCTCCCTAATCACCTAAATCACCCTATCAATTTCATAATATAAAAATTTTCCTTGTAAAAAGATTTTCTCTGCCATTTCAAAAATCCCTTTCTAATTCTCCTATTATAATTAGACAAATTTCGATATCGCTATAATAATTATTAATCATGTCCATTTTGTGACATCTTGCTATCCACATTTCAAACCAACACAAAAAACGTAAGCATTACACTTACGCTTTTCCAAGATTGAAGTGAGCTAATAATTATCGATAGATACCCTGGCTAATTCAAGTTTCACTTTATCCATTCACTTTTTCTGCCTGCCAAAAATATTCACCAAATGCTTTAGCAAGTGCATCAATTGATCGATTCAATTCTTCCTCCGTATTATCTACACCGCCAACTTCTATTAATATCGCTTGTCCTGATAAATCTTGATTATAGATTCCATTTCCTGTTTGGAAACCTTTTTGAATGACCCCACGACTCACTCCTGGATATTTCTTATTAATCGCCTCATGTAAAGCTGTCGCTAATTGTAAGTTTTTTTCATAATTTTTATTTCCTTTCCCTACTACAAATGCAAGCTTCGCATATGATTTATCTCCAATTGTTTTTGTCGTTACATTCTTTCGAGCACTATCACGATGCAAATCAAAAAAGTATTGAAGATCTTTATTTCCAGCCATAGCTTGCTGCACAATTTCTCGTGACATTTTATACGAACTATTACTGTTTAAACCCTTACTTATTAACTTTTGACCAACATCACTCTTATCGTTAGTAGCTCCAATCCCTTCACCTTCTAGTTGTTCACGGAAACGATCTCCTAATATAGAAATATTCGATACAGAACTCGTTGCTTTATTCGGATTCGGATCATTCGTTAAGTTAAGTAAAGGTAAATAAGATTCCCAGCTATGTGTATGATAAATAAACGCAACTTGTCTTTTCCCGGTCGTTTGGGACGGCTGTTTCTTCTCTTTATTCGTATCTTGTTTAGGTGCTTGTCCAGTTCCACTAGTCCGTTCTTTCACTACTTCTTCAAGAGGTACACTCGACTCTATCGGTAAGTTAGAATAGTTTGTGCCCTCACCCGCAATAACAATTTCTGTATCGTACTTACCAAACCCGGGTAGCTCTTTCCCGACAAAACTGCGTACATCATTAAAGCGAATATTTGTAGCCATAGAAAAGAGAAAAGAAGAAATTGAAAAATCTTGATTCAAATTTCGATACTCCTGTGTAAAATAATGATTCTCTTTTCCAAGTACATACATGTAACCATTCATCGATAACTCATTTAACCAATTATATAAATACGTTGACTTCGTCTCTTTCATAGAGGTTACCATCATACTAATAAGAAAAAAAGTCGCTAGCACTGTAGTAATAACAAATAAAACTAACTTACGCATACTTGTAAACTTCATAAAAAAAAAGCCCCGATTCATACTATCACCTCTCTATTTCAAGTTATGTACAAGCCCTAGAGAATAGACCGTTAAAATTTCGGCTATATTGTTAATGAGGTGAAATGAATTGAAGCTATTAATAGGAATATTACCAATCGCTCTATCATTCATTTTTTATTTGTCCGCTAAGCATCCAAAAATCTCTATTGTACTACATATTTCTGCGTACTTGGCACTTTATGTACTCGGTACAATTATTTCCATTAATATATACGATGTTTTAATACAAGATTTAGTTTTCATGACGAGCATTCATGGGATTTTACTGAATCCATTTTTCCTTATTGCAGGAGCGTATATAGGAACATACACGTTGTACCTACTTATGTCTCACATTATTATAAAAATAAAAAATGGAGCGTAATGAAATGCAACCAACATTTATCTGTCATACATGCAAAAAAAGAATTGTGAGAAAGAAAGATCTTATTACCGCCACATGGTACTTCCGCTTTTATTTATTTCACAGTGATTGTTTTAAACGACAGCAAGTGTTCCTCTCACGATTTATCCCAGTGAATACACTTTTCAATTTCTTTCTTATTATGTATGGACTTATTTTTGGCAGCATTCTTATGATTACAGAACCATCTATTATTTGGCTGATTTTCTTATTTCCCATTTTTTATCGGTTTCTTTCTTATTATTATGTGGAACGTTTTTTCTCTACATAACGTGCAGACTGACCTCTCGGAATACTTAAACATTCCCACTCATTTTCTTTTAACATCTTCCCAATATAAATAATCTGACCAATATGCAATGCATAATGAGAAATTTGCCTTTCAATTGCTTGCATGACAGTATGTGCTTCACCGCGAATGTATACCGTCTTCAATAAGTGCTCCGGCGCTAAAGTATTCATCGTATTAAAAACATATTTCCATCCTTCTTGCCAAGCTATAAGGGCTTCTTCTTTTGAATGATAGCATCCCTCAAATTCACCATCTCGATTACGATCTGTTTTTTCACCATCAGACGTTAAAAAATCCGTCCATCTAGAACGCATATTACCGTGCAGATGCTTAATAATAATCGCTATACTATTTGTTTCTTCATGAGAAGACCATTGTATTTGTTCATATGATAATTGAGAAAGTGCCCGTTCCCCTTGTTTCTTTGTTGCTTCAAAGTTCGAAATCGCACATTGCAAATATTCTCGTCCGATATCCATATTAGCCCCTACCTTCACCCTAGCTAATTTTTGTTCCATTTGGCAATTCCATATTAGGCTGAAGTAACACGACATCATCAGCTTCAGGAACACCACCAAGCACAAGCACTTCTGATTTGAATCCAGCTACACGCTTCGGTGGAAAGTTTACAACCCCAACGATTTGTTGACCGACTAACTCTTCTGGACTGTACCTTTTCGTAATTTGGGCACTTGACTGCTTTATCCCGATTTCTCCAAAATCTATTGCTAGTTTAATCGCTGGTACTCTCGCTTCTTTAAATTCCTCTGCATGTATTACAGTTCCAATTCTCAAATCCAAATTTAAAAAATCTTCAAAATTAGCCATTTATCATTCCCCCCAATTATTACTTAGACAAAATTCAAAAATCCCCTTCAAAAAAAGAAAGGTGCCTAAGCACCTTTCTTTTGTAATTCACTTGATTCATTTGATTTATAGAAGAAGAAACCGAGAATCCCGCCAATACATGATGGAATTAACCATCCGATTCCTTCGTTATATAACGGTAACATTTGTAGTACATTAGAAATCGCGTCAATTTTAATTTTCGCACTTTCTAAACCGTTAAAGAAACTAATTAACAATGCACCTAAAATAGCTCCAATATAAATTGTATTACGCTTCCCAATCCACTTATGGAAATACGAAAGTACGATTAATACAATTGCAACTGGATAAATGATCATTAACACAGGTAATGTTACTGCGATTAATTGTGTTAAACCTAGGTTAGATACAATTAAACTAAATACACATACCATTGTTACAATCGTTTTATGCGAAAGTTTTGGGAATAAGTTTGTAAAGAAACCCGCACACGCCGATGTTAACCCAACAGAAGTTGTTAAACAAGCGAGTATAATAACAAGTCCTAATAAAACTTTACCACTCGTCCCATATAGCTCATTTACAACATTCGTTAAAATAAGACCACCGTTTTCTGAGACACCAAGTGATGTACTTGTTGAACCAAGATAAGCAAGTGATAAATAGATTAACGTTAAACCAAGTACAGCAATAATACCTGATACGACTGTTATTTTTGCAATTTGGCTACTCTCTTTTATCCCTTTAGAGCGAATAACTTGTACAACGACAATTCCAAATACGAGAGCACTAATTGCATCCATCGTTAAATACCCTTGAATAAATCCACCAAAGAAAGCATTCTCTTGGTAAGCAGCTAACGGCGCAGCCGGCTCTCCAATTGGATCAATAATTGCCTTTCCGACAATAACAGCAACAATTAATACTAATAATGGAGTAAGAAACTTCCCAAACCAATCCACTAATTTAGATGGATTTAATGATAAATACCACGTTATTCCGAAGAAAACTATCGTGAAAAGAAATAGCATGTACCACTCTGAAACCATTGCCTCTGATAAAAACGGCTTCATACCCATTTCAAACGAAACAGCTCCAGTACGAGGAATCGCGAAAAATGGTCCAATTGCTAAATAACTAATCAATGGGAAAATAAACGCAAATATAGGGTGGACTCTAGAAGATAGCGCTTTCAAGTCCCCCTCTACAAACGCGACAGCTGTTACAGCTAGTAGGGGTAATCCGACTCCCGTTACAAGGAATCCTATTGTAGCAATCCAAACATTCTCTCCTGCTTGTTGACCTAAAACTGGCGGGAAAATTAAATTTCCTGCTCCTAAAAATAATGCAAATAGCATCAAACCAATTGCTACCGTATCACCTGGCCTTAAACGTCCCTTCATGCTCTTCATTTGCATAGCATTTTTTCATTGTTTATCTCTATATTTTACAATATGCTATGCATCCTCCTCTCTGCTCAAGATGATAAAATATGCCCCTTACAAAGCAGTGTCTTTCTCCATAATTTCTCCATTCCCCTTATTTTTACTCTAATCATTAATACAATTGTTATTTTTGAATTTTGAGTTTTTTGAATTTTTAAATCATTAGAGTGTTATTACGTGGAGTATAGTTGTCAGACCTCTTTGTTTTTATCACACATATAGTAACATATTTAGTTGCAAAATAAAAACATATTTTCAAATTGATTTTTTTGAAAATCGAAATTATCTACATTTTTTATTCTCTTACACAAATATTGTTATAATCTCACCTATTATCTTGTCGTTATTTTAAAATAACTTTACACACGTAACATAACAAAAGCCATCCAAGATAATTAGATGGCTTTTGTATGTTACTCTATCGTTTCAACTTCACGTGGATTTTTCATCTCTTCCACATATACAACTCTAAATCCGTGATCTTCTAAATCTTTCAATAATGTCTCTAATTCACCGTCGTTAAACTCTTCTCCTAATGTAAACATAATTCTACGAACTAATAAGGCATCATTATCAAAAGTCATCAAACTTTGAATACCAGTGTATTTCTTTAAAACTGTCGATAACTTTTGGATTGCTCCATTATAGTCTTGCGTTCCAATCATGACAGAGTATTTACTAGAGTGAACGCCCCATGCATCCTCTAATAACTCAAAAACTTTTTTATGCGTTAAAATTCCAAGGAAAACCCCTTTTTCGTCAACTACTGATAAATAAGGCAATTTTTTTATTGTAAAAAATACTTTAAAGAAAGAAGAATCTTCTCTCACAAATCCCTCTTTATCGTTTAATAATTGCATTACACTCTCGTCAAGTGATCCTTTATATTCTAAAATATCTACTTTATATATATTCCCTAAAAATTTCTCTTTTTTTTCATCTAAAACTGGTACACAACGATACCCCGTTTTATTTAAATGCTCTAACGCTTCCCCTATCGTAATCGAACTTGAGCACAGTAAAACTTCCCTTTTTGGCACGTAATTCCCTTTAATCCTCATAAAAAGCCTCCTTATGTTAAAATACTTTCTGTGCCATAACTATATTATATTTTCAGAAAAAAATAAATAATTTATTTTATTTTTCTGAAAATTATTCATTTTCTTGTCATAATTTATTCATGAATCCTTCACTTGCACTTTCTTCCGCATCCAAAACCCTCCCTCTGAATTCTGAATCACTTCAATGTATCATTGTACGGACCTAATTGTTTTTTAGAAAAGTAATAATTTGTCTCCTTACTTTTCATTAACATATTTCCTTTTATAATTAAAAAATAGGTAGCTATTAGAAAGTAGATCACCCCAAATAACCAATCCAAATTTGTAGCCAGATTGTGTAAAAGAATATACCTCATATATACATAACCAATTGGAACATGTAGTAATACAACCGCACCTAATCCCGGATTATATATTGTTTTAGCTTTTATATTCGCAAAAATACCATGCCATATGAATTGAAAAAATCCCATTAAAATAGGTGCCAACCCAAGCCATATTATATTTTGAAAGAAAACCGGGAGTAAATAAAAAACATACGCAATCAAAATATTTATTACCATAGCAGATTGCGTATTTAATGGATAGCGGTCTGGTATATCACTTTTAAATATAACTACATTAAACAGACCAGCAAAATAACCTGGCCAACGATACTCTTCAAATTGATGCACTAAAATGGCCACAAAACTTAACCCTAACAGTACTTTTATTTCACTCATTTCTCCCAAATTCGCGACTAAAGAAACAACGACAATAATAGCGACAACTAACCCTATATCACACCAATGCTTTCTAAAGAAACTAGCCACCTCTATCACCCACTATCTCAATTTTTATAAAAATAGCGTTCAAATAGGAAATCAATCTGTTTTTCTACAGATGGTACTTTTATATCTGCCCCTGATTCGAGAATTGGCATCATTAATGTGGGAAGAAAAATGGATCCAAATATTTGCACCGTCATCATCATTAAAATTTCCCGATCCGTTTCATTTGTTATCTCGCTCAAAATATTCTTCACTTTACTGAAACCTAGCCTCTTCAAAAAATCCCCATATTCGTATTGAGATGTAAATACCGTAGTTCCCATTGCAATAATCTTCCTAACTAACTCCGGATATTGCCGAATTACTAGTACATAATCCAATAAAAATATTTTTAATCTTTCTTTTGCTGGCACTGTAATATTATCTAAAATAGAATAAGTGCCTTGAAAGCTAATTAATAAAACTCTAATCGTCTCACTAATTAACTTTTCTTTTGAACCAAAATGGTAATTTACTAGCGCTATATTTACATCTGACAATGCTGCAATTTTTCTTATCGTTACCTTTTCAAAACCTTCTTTTTTAATTAATTCCAATGTTGTATTTAAAATCTTTTCTTTCGTTGATACGTTTTCATTCCCCCCCAATTCATCTCCCCCTCTAGAATGTATCAGTTAAACAACGATTTAAACATCGTTTAATTTTATGGTATCACTTTCCAATTTTAAAAATCTATTTAATCCTTTCGACATTTCCCTACATTCTCTTCATTCCACACAAAAAGCGTGAAAATGCAAAACTGTTCACGCTTTTTGTATTTGTACTGTTACATACCAGTTTCTGCTTTATATTCCACACATAAAATAGATTTCTAAATACAATTTAAAATTATCCATATGCCCATACATGAAGAAAAATATATTGTAACTTGCTCCAAAAACGGCTAAAATAAGAATAAGAATTTTCTGAATATTCAAAGAGTAGGTGGTTTATATGTCCTTATTACGCTCACATATATGTAAATTTATAATTGGTGTTATTGTTATTTTTGCCATAAGTCCTATTCCAGCTCTTTTTATTACACACAATTACTCTTATCAAAATGGATTTATTAGCATTTTTCAAAACTTCGCACAGCTTTCTTCTATATCAATTCCAAAGGTTGATTGGATGCATGAATCTATCTTTTTCTCAGCAAATCAAATGATACATACTTCTAATCATTCAACACCATTATTCCCTTACATATGGGAAATATATTTTATATCGATTGTTCGTTTTACTTTTACCCTTGCGATCGGATTTTTCATAAGTTTGGGTATCGGCCATTTATTTTTCAAAGTACCTAACTCGTTTAAAAAGTTTACTACTGTATTGAATTGGATACCTTACTCTTTTTGCACTGTAGTATTACAATGTTCAGTCTTATTACTACTTCTATACGTCGCACAATTTATAAACCTTCCTTACTACTCATCTTTTATCATCGTATGTAGTACTTCCATGATTATCGTTATGCAAGCAGTAAAAAAATGGATTCCTTTCTTGAAAAACACAAATGAATATGAAATAAAACATGATTCTTTTCTTGTGGATACATTGTTTTTGGCGCTTACTTCGAACCATAAATCAATTTTAGGTTCCATCATTCTTTCATTCGTTTTTATGGAATGCGTTTTTCATGCAAGTGGACTGTTACAATTTATCGTTCAATTTGGCGGAAATTCACCCATAATTGTTACAATCGGCTTATTACTACTCTATATCCCATATAGCATACTTTCTTTCCTTCAAACACTATGGACCACAAACTACTCCAAGCAACAGTCATACACTTTAACGAGAAGTGTTCCAAAACCTTAATTGAAATAACCCTCTATAATCTAAAAGTAGGGGGTTATTCCTTTTGTATAGCGGACAAAATAACAGCAAATTCAAAAACTATTACAGAAACATACCAATATTTGCCCTTTTCCTTTGACTATTCTTTTCATTTGGATTTATTATAAAAGTATAACATAATTGCAGGAGGTGACATCTTTATTCCAAACATTGGAATGGAGAACACACTTGGACATATTAAATATTTTTCTCATCTTTGTACTTATTCTTATTTCTGGCTTTTTCGTTGCATCAGAATTCGCTGTTGTAAAAGTACGAAAAAGTCGAATTGACCAACTTGCAAATGAAGGTAATAAACAAGCTTTAGCTGCAAGAAGCGTCCTATCTAATTTAGATGTTTATTTATCAGCTTGTCAGCTCGGGATTACGATCACTTCTTTAGGGCTTGGTTGGCTTGGTGAACCGACTGTGGAACATATACTACGACCGCTCTTTGAAAAAATTAATATTACTGGAACAATGGCTAACACTTTATCTTTTGTTATTACTTTTAGTGTTATTACATTTTTCCACGTTGTATTAGGTGAGTTAGTTCCAAAGTCTTTCGCAATTCAAAAAGCAGAAGCAATCACACTCAAATTTGCAAGACCTCTTATTTTATTTGATAAAATTATGTATCCATTTATTTGGTTACTCAATAGTGCAGCTATATTTTTCACAAAACTACTCGGATTAGAACCTGCCAAAGAAAATGAACTTGCTCATTCTGAAGAGGAATTGCGACTCATTTTAGGTGAAAGTTTTAAAAGCGGTGAAATAAACCAAACCGAATATAAATATGTAAATAACATTTTTGAATTTGATGATCGAGTTGCGAAAGAAATAATGGTTCCTCGTACCGAAATGATTTGCTTATCTACTGAAAATACGTTAGAAGAAAATATGGATATCGTCGCAACTGAAAAATATACACGCTATCCAATCATTGAAAAAGATAAAGATGATATCATCGGGATGATTAATACGAAAGAAGTATTCCATGATCAAACGAAAGGTATTTATAAACCACTTGAATCTTATATACATCCTGTTTTAACAGTATTTGAAACAGTTCCAATTCGTAAAACGTTAGTCCATCTTCAAAAAAATCGCGTTCAGATGGCAATCGTTATGGATGAATATGGTGGCACTGCCGGACTTTTAACGATGGAAGATATTCTTGAAGAAATCATTGGAGAAATTCAAGATGAATTCGATGCGGATGAATCACCTATGATTGAAAAGCGTACACCTAAGCTTACTGTTTTAGATGGAAAGGTGCTCATTTCTGAAGTAAATGATATGTTTGGCCTACATATTGATGATAGTGATTTAGATACAATTGGAGGATGGCTTCTCTCTCAAGCAGTTGACTTAAATATTGAAGCTGGTTATTCCATTGAATATGCTGGTTTTCAATTTAAAGTATTAGAACTTGATGGACATCAAGTCAAAAAAGTTGCTGTACATAAACTAGATATTAAAAAGGAGCTATAAAGTGACTGTTTTATTAACAATTTGTATCATTGCCTGTTTCCTTGTTTCATTTCTCGCCTTTATTTATCCCATTATCCCTGGCATATTTGCTGTCTGGGCTGGATATTTAATTTACCATTTCGGTATAAATGGAGGAGAATTAACAACTTCTTTTTGGATTATTCAAGTCATTTTCACTCTTTTCATTTTCGTTGCTGATTTTATTGCAAATGGATATTTCTTAAAAAAATACGGTAGTTCTAAATGGGGCGAACGTGTCGGAATGATTTCTATCATTGTCGGATCGTTCTTCTTCCCACCATTCGGACTTATTATCATACCGTTTTTATCAGTATTTATAACAGAACTAGTGCATAAAAAAGCGCCAAAAGATGCCTTTCTAGTTGGAGTCGCTACTGTAGTTGGTTTTTTAAGCAGTACAGTAGCGAAAGCAATTCTCCAAATCATTATGATTGTCATCTTCTTGTGTTATATCATATTTTAACCATCCCGACTTCGGGATGGTTTTTTAATATGCAATACCTACTCGACTATTTTCATATATGTTTTTCTTACATAGATCCCATGCAAAGTGTGCTGTATCACCCACTGTAATTTTTGATCCACCTTCTGGCAATATATCTTTTTCAGTTCGATATACCTCTGTCGCCTCACCGTCTATTAAATGTGTCGGACAAACAACTGTCCAACATAAATTATTACTATTACTTAGTACCTTATATGCAGCCAAATGATCTTCTGCTGCTGTTGTCGTTTTCCTTTTTGATTCCGTTGATTGAAAACGATATAAATTTAGATCCGTTCTTGCTTGTAAAATACCAGCCGTTCCTATTGTTATGATCTTATGAACCCCTTCTTCTTCCATTTGCTTAATAATTTGCGGCATACTCTTCGCTAATGTTCCATTTTGATCCGTTCCAAGTGCACTAATTACTATATCGCTTCCTTCTATCGCTTTTTTTATATCATTTTCGTTCAATACATTACCTTCTATCACTCGTAACCTTTCATGTTGTATTTCTATTCTATTAAAATCACGCGCTAATGCAGTCACTTCAGCTGAATCCTTTAATGCTAAATTAATTATGTTTGAACCTACTCGTCCTGTTGCTCCCAATATACATACTTTCATTTGTTTTCCCCCTCTTTCATTCTCTTTCTATTTTTCAATAATATCAATCAATTTACAACAAAAAAGCTTCCTCATATATGAGAGGAAGCTTTATTATTACTTTATTTTTTCTCTTTAGAATCAGTAGACTTCTCGGTTCCGCTTGTTTCTTTATCCTTTTTATCCTCTTGTTGTGTTGTTGTGTCGTCTTCTTTCTTCTTGTCTTCACCTTTACTACAACCTACCATTAATAAAGAACTTGCAAGTGCCATAGCAGTTAATGATTTAACCCATTTGTTCATTTGCGTTTCCTCCCTGTGATAGAATATGTACAACCTCATATTACTCTCTATTTTTAAAGGAGAGATTGAAAAACAGTAAATATACGGTAAATTTTTGTAAATCTTCTGATAACAAAAACTAATTTAAATTTACATATTTCATTTCCAATCGATACACAATAAAACTAATTTTTTCTCTAAATGGACATAAAAAAACTAAGGCGCATACCATTCCGCCTTAGTTTCTCATGCAAACTTTTCATTTTCATATAGATGTGTAATCTTATATTCCTTCTTCATAACATATTGCCACACACTATAAGCGTAACGGTTCATTTTCAGGAAACAATTTTCCAAAAATGAGCGGAACTCCGGATTAGCAACTTCCACTGCAACTTGAGCAAACTTTAGAGCTAATCGTTTTAAGTGCGCAATATAACATGTTGCAATATGAATATCCCCTGTATATTTACTAACTGTTTCCTTTTCCATTTCATGCAAACCAAACTCCGTTGTTTCACAGGTTATATGTTGCACATTCTCTCCTTCTTGAAAATTTACTTGTTCATTATATGCTTGTAACATATATGGTAAATGGTGCTGTAATAGATTTTTTAATTCTTCGTCTCTGACCTTTCCAGCATACTCTCCAACCTTGTATATTAGCATATAACTATATCTCATTAACTCTTTCATACAATCCATGAAAGTGCCTCCCTTCTCTAGGGTCTATATGTTATAAATATGATGCTAAAACATTTGCTATTCTTGCTAAAAACCAATCCCATCTACTAATTTTCTCAAAATCTTCTTCAGAAAATCGTTTTGATTTATGAAAGTCTACCTTTAATCGACTCCATACTTCATCAACAACTGTTTTATCATATATGATACAGTTAGACTCACAATTTAAATAAAAACTTCTATTATCAAAATTCGCTGTCCCAATATCAACAATTTCTCCATCAATGATTGTTACTTTCCCATGAAAAAATCCATTTCGATATTGATAAATCTCCGCTCCAGCATGTAACATATCTTTCAAATATGGATAGGCAGCTTGTTTTAACAATATGGCATCACTTTTAAATGGCACGAGAATTTTCACATTAACACCACGATTTAATGCAGCTTTTAACTCTTTCACCATTTCTTTACTTGGTACAAAATATGGTGTAGCGATAATTAAAGACTTTTTAGCCTTTTTTAAAAGTGCCCCATACTTTTCCCATAAGCCTTTTCCATTTGAAAATAAATATTGATATTTTACATTCCCTAATGTCGGTATACTTTCATGTATAGGCATTTTTTCTCCTGTATCTTCTTTCCAATCTTCGGCGAACTTTCTTTCCATATCCGCTGCACCCTCACCATGGATGCGCATGTGATAATCACGCCATGGCCCAAACTTCGGATCTTGTCCAAGGTACTCCTTTCCGATATTAAAACCACCGACGTATGATACCTTTCCATCTATCGTAACAATACGTCTATGATTTCGTTGATGCAAAGAATAGAAAACATTTTTCAGTTTCGGTTTTTTACTAAATGTAAACTTCACACCGTTTTCCTTTAATCGGCTAATTACCTTTTTCTTCAGCTTATATCCACCTATCCGATCGACTGACAATTTCACTTCTACTCCACTAGATGCTTTTTTCTCTAATAACTGTAAAAACTCTTCGCTTATTTCATCTTTTCCTACAATATAAAAATGGATATATATATACTTTTCTGCTTCGTTTATATCCTCAAATAATTTTCTATATAACTCTTCACCGTTCGTATATAGTTGAAATTCACCTAATCGAACTTGTCCTAATTCATATTCACTAGCCATTTCCTTCCCCATTTCCACATCGATGTTCATCCAAATGAATACACCTATTAAACAAAGGATTATAGCGAAAAAGTGCTTCATGGATAAATTCCTTTCTCCACTTACTGTTATTTCTATATCTTCCCTTTTTTATTACATTATCATTCAAGAAAATATGTCATTGCATGATATATGTCCATATCAAACAATAGCTCATTTGCATATTGTATGTTGTATCTTAAAATAAAAGGAGGAAATAACAATGGGCTTCGCACATGGTAATGGATTTGCGCTATTAGTCGTATTATTTATCCTCTTAATCATCGTCGGTGCTGCTTGCTTCTGCTAAGTAGCTACTGTCATATGATATGTGGATGAAAAAACTATAAAAGCGGACACCTATTTTTAGGTGTCCGCTTTTCATTTTAAAACCATTTCCGCCTGCTATTGTAACTTAAATGGCTAAACATTTATCTCAAAAGGTTAACAATGTAGCTACTTTCTTACTCTCTGCCTTACGTATATGACGCTGCTCTGCACGTAACACTGCAATACGATGTAATTCTTTCTCTTCTTCTGTTTCAGGGATAACACGCGGTACTGGAACTGGATTATTTCCCTTACTAAGTGCAACAAAAGTAACGAATGACGTTGCCGCTATACGCTTCTCACCTGAAATTAAATCTTCAGCCACTACCTTCACAAACACTTCCATCGAAGTTCTTCCCGTCCAAATTACGAAAGATTCATAACTAACACAATCTGAAGAACGAACAGGATGTAAGAAATCAACCCAGTCCATAGATGCTGTGACACATTCCTTTCTCGAATGTCTGGATGCTGAAATAGAAGCAACCATATCCATCTCCGCTAATATCTTCCCACCAAATAGCGTGTTATGATCATTTAAATCTGTTGGGAATACCCGGCTCGTTTTGAACACCCTTGACTCATTGGCTGTTTTCCCCTTTACTTCTGTCATTGTTATCACCCCTTTAATGATCTATCCCTAATATTTCAATAATCCCTATACCAAATGAACTACACGTTTAATATTAGCAACATTCAGAACTTTTAGTCCACAAAAAAGAACCGATTTTATCAATCGGCTCCTCTAAATACATATTGTTCTTTCGGCTGTTCAACTTTATTCCATTTTGTTACTTCTAATACAGGAATATTCGCATGAAACGGCTGATAAAACTCAGTAGTTATCTCTCCTTCTACTTGAATCCAGTCATCATTATTCCACTCTACGCCTTCTGGTTTTTTCACTAACATACCATATACACCAGAATCCGCTACACAGTGTATAATACCGAAACGGAATAAGAAATATTGTTCTTTTTTAGAAGAATCATCTCTAAAAACAAACCCTTTAAAAGATAATTTTTTCCCAGTAAACTCGCCAGGATAATTATAAATTGTTTCCATACCCTTTAGGAAGTCTTCATCTTTCAAATTAATATTGTCTTTCGTAACAAACTCTTTCTTCCCTTTTTCCATTACACCGCGGTATCCTTCTTTCCCGTAATAAATGCTCGTATCAGGTCTTAGAAATTGTCTTGTCATAAATGGATCCTTACTTTCTGCTTGTGCAACAGGAAAATGAAATCCTTTCGCCTTAACAATATCTGAATCTAACGTTGCAATCGGGAAAAATAAGCCTGAGATAATTGGAAAACAAAACAAGGAGTACGAAAATGCTTTTTTCCACCATGTATTCTCATCTTTTGAATGATCATGTCCGCAATGGCTATGGTCACAACTGCAATCATTTTTCTCTTTTTCCTTTTGGTGCTCTTTTTGGAAAACGACGATAATTTGTACAATCGTTAAGAAACCTAAAATAATTGCTGCTGTTGTTGATAAATAGGCATACTTCATATTGATATACTTCGTAATGTTACCGGAAATATGAAGCTGCGCAATTAATATTGTAAAACCTAATAATATATATGCTCGAAACATAACCTACCACCCCATCGCATAAATGAGTAGTGAGCTTGCATAAACAACAAGAGTAACTGTAACTATAACAACAATTACAAATTTAGTTTTAAATGTCGCAAGCATCATAAACATATTTTTAATATCCACCATCGGTCCGTAAACGAGGAACGCGACAAGTGAAGCTGTTGAAAACGTACTTTGGAACGAAGAAGCGATAAATGCATCTGCCTCTGAACAAAGTGATAATATATAAGCAAGTCCCATCATAACAGCTGATGAAGAAAACGGACCTTGTCCAATAGCAAGAAGTGTTGAAGTTTGTACAAACGTTTGTACCGCTGCTGCAATTAACGCACCTAGTACTAAATATTTTCCCATTGAGAAGAATTCCTCAACAGCGTGTGTACATACATCCCACATTTTTTTACGCAGTGGACGCTTATTATTCACTTCTGGGAAGTGATCATCTCTTAATTGATGTTCTTTAAACATAAAGGATAATATAATTCCAACGATAATGGCTACGATAATCGCTACAATAGAACGATACCATACCATGTGCATACTACTCCCAAAGGCAACGTATGTTGCAAATAAAACAACTGGATTAATAATTGGACCAGTTAACATAAATGCAATCCCTGCGTATGGTGGAACGCCTTTTCCGATTAATCGTCTTACAATCGGAACAATTCCACATTCACAACCTGGAAACAACATGCCTAAAAAAGTAGCTAATAAAACAGACAGAAATCGGTTCTTCGGCATCCATTTAGCCACCATATCTTCTGTCACGAACATTTGAATGAATCCTGAAATAAATACACCAATTAGCACAAACGGAAGTGCTTCGATCAATATGGAGATAAAAATTGTATTCATTTGCAGGAATGCTTTCGGTAATTGAAACAATTCCATGATGTATTTCCTCCAACTTTTCATTAACAATATGTAATTTTAACCCCATTTCGTTAATTGGACAAGGTTTATATGGCATACATACCCTTTATATACATTACATTGTACAAGTTATATTCTATTCAAAATTTGAGATTTCATAGCAAAAAAGCTGCTCTAGCGTAGTTATATAACTATGCTAGAGCAGCTTTCTTATCGTTAAAAGTAACGTTTCTTCCAAAAAACAAAAGCTAACGTGAAAGATAGTGTTACACATATGATGAGTACAATTACAAAACCGTGGGCTTCCCCTTCAAACGGAACCTTTACGTTCATTCCAAAGAAACTAGAAACCATCGTCGGTAAAGATAAAATGATCGTAATTGACGTTAACAGTTTCATAACACTATTTAAATTATTTGATATAACGGAGCTAAAAGTATTCATCATTCCACTTAAAATGTGACTATATATTTCCGCCATTTCAATAGCCTGTTTATTTTCAATTAATACATCTTCTAATAAATCTTGATCATCTTCATACATTTTTAAAAATGTACTATTACGCATTAACTTTTGAATTACAATTTTATTAGCCTTTAATGACGTTGTAAAGTATACTAAACTTTTCTCAAGGCCTAATAATGTGAAAATCTCTTTATTTTTCATTGACTGATTTAATTGATGCTCTAAATCAATTGTTTTTCGATTTATTTGCTTTAAGTATCTTAAATAATAAGTAGAAATCGTATATAAGAGCTGAAGTGCAAAGCGCGTCTTTTTAAACGTATAAAATTCTTTAATACGTTGATTAATAAAACGTTCAAAAATTGGATTCTCTTCTAAGCAGATTGTAACAAAACAATCCGGCATCACAATCATACCTATTGGAATCGTGTCATAAATCGAATTTCCTTCTTCGTCATGTCTAACTGTCGGAATATCCACGATAATTAAAGTATTATTGTCTTCCTTTTCAATACGAGAGCGTTCTTCATCATCCAAAGGGTCTTTAATGAAATCTAAGTCTACATTTAAAGTTTGTACTAGATATTGAATTTCTTCTTCTGTTGGATGAAGTACATTAATCCAGCACCCCTTTTGCATTTCCTCAATCTCTTGTAGTTTTCCGTTTCGGTCTGTTAAATATATATTTAACATACTATCACCCCGATTCTTTTTACATGTAGGAATCTACCTCTCTTAAATCACAGTTTTTAAACCGCCATTCTCAGCATATGAAACATACGTTTAAATTTCAATAGAAAAATTATTTTGAAAACGTTTTTATAGGAAAAATATTATAAAGTGAAACTTTAATCAGTGGGTGGCTTCATCCCCCACTGATTATTAGCCCTCACAAATCGGGCTTTTACGGGCTACCCGCCCCCAACCAAACTTCTTTTCTTTCACTGAATTTTGAGGTGAGGGTCTCACTGCCCGTTAAAGCGGGATAAACATAGAAAAAGACAGAGTGCTCTCTGCCTTAAAAGCTTATGTTGCCTTTATAACATATTTAGAAAGCATCCACAAGTTAAACCCGACTGAAATCGTATAGCCAGCGTATGTTGAAATGATAAAACTTACATAATCGAAATACGGAAGCAATACAATATTTAAAACTATCTTCACAATAATGCCAATCACTAGTCCTAGCACCGTCTTCTGCTGTTGATTGATTCCTTGTAGCATAGCAGCCGTTACTGTAAAAAGAGAAAATAATATGCAAGCAGGAGCATAATACTGTAAAATGATTCTCCCCATCTCTGGATCATTTCCAGCACCGAATAAAAGAGTATATACAGGCTTGGCTAACACCATCATTCCAATTGCCGCCGGTACCGTAATCGCTACTACTAATACATTTGTTCTCGTAAAATGTTTGTACAATAGCTTCGTATTTCCTGCTGTGTAAGCTTTCGTCATCTCTGGTACAAGAGACATACTAAAAGCTGTCGCAACGGATACCGGGATGAGCACAACCATTTGAACAAGACCAATTATCGCATTAATTTTTTCCGCTTCTCCTTGCATATACCCTATTTGTATAAGTAGTTTATTAATTGTAAATGTATCAATCGTCTGATACAACGGAATTGCTAAGCCCACCACAACAAAAGGAATAGAATATGTAAAGAGCTCCTTATAAAGCGAGAAAAAAGATTTCGTTGTTTGTGGTATACTTGCCATTTCTTTTTTCTTTAAGTGCCTTCTCCTTCTCATATAATACGCACTTAAAACAGTTAATCCACCTACCGCTCCCATAAAGGCACCAAATGTTGAAATACCAACTGCTAGCGAGACAGATGCTTTTAAAATATATAAAACGACAAAGCTTCCTATTAAAATGGTTAAAACCCGAAAAAATTGCTCTACAACGACACTTAATGCAGAAGGCCCCATCGATTGGAATCCTTGAAAGAAGCCCCTTAATAAACTCATTACTGGCACAAGTATTAACGCAAAACTTACAATTCGAATATTAGTAGTAACCGCTCCTACACTATTCCCCGTTTGATCATTCCCATCGATGACAAGCTTAGCTAAATGCGGAGCTAGCATATATAACGTAAAACACGAAATGACTCCCATTATAAACATAAACACGATTCCACTTTTCAACACTCTCTTAACCGTATGATAATCATTCAGTTGATCATATTTTGATACCATTTTTGAAACTGCAAGTGGTAATCCCATTGTCGCAATGCTGAGCATAATGGTATAGGGACGATATGCATATGTGTATAAAACATACCCACTCGTACCGACCATTGCTGTAAATGGTATAACATATATAAATCCTAACATTTTTGATATCATCGTTGCCATCGTTAAAAATATCGTTCCACGTATAAACGGTGACCCTTTCATCACATTCCTCCGCTACGCTTTATTATTACACATTATGGACAACTCCTTTTTTTTAGAACCGGAAACAAATAAAAAAGCCAATGAAAAATCATTGACTTTAACGCGCAGCTTTTTTCTTTTTGAAATACTTTAAACCAAAGTATAGAGCAATAAAAAGAACAGCTCCTATAATTATGTAATGTGTGTAATCAGATGCATACTCTTTAATTTGTCGCCAATTCCCACCAAGTTTTTCACCTAAGTATATAAATAGAATTGACCACGGAATGATCGCTACAACCGTATAAAGTGTAAATAGTTTTAATGGCATCTTAGCTAGTCCTGCTGGAATAGAGATCGCATGACGTACTACTGGTATAAAGCGCGCAGAAAATATTACGCCTGCTCCATAACGTTTAAACCAACCTTCTGCTATGTCTAAATGATGTTTATTAATAAGTAGATATTTCCCGTATTTCTCTACAACCGGACGCCCTCCGTAGTATCCAAGCCAGTATAAAAAGATTTGTGCTAAAGTACCACCAATCGTTCCGGCGATAACTGCACCAACAAAACTAATTTTACCATTCGCTACTAAAAAGCCAGCATACGAAAGTACAATTTCACTTGGGATTACTTCAATCATTAAAGCAAGAGCTACTCCAAAGTAACCTAAGCTTGCAAAAAATTGCAATAACTGATCTATTATGTTTGCTAACATGTTCTTTTTTATCTCCTTTTTTCTTCACATACCATCCCATTATTACATAAAGGCTGCAATCTGCCAATATCTTCATTTTAACAATATGGACAATTCAAGCAGGATTAATCTATTAATTTCTCTTTCTGCGGGTCTTTCATGTAGGCAAACATCTCTTTAATTTGGTCTTCTGTATTTCTAGCAATTGATAAATTAGGCAATTCATTTTCACCAAAAAACTCCACCTCTTCTGTTTCAATACTAGTTTTCTTTTCTCCACCAATAATCTCGCATCCAATGAAAATCTTATATACATGCGTCGCCGATGGAGATGGTTGATGTTTTTCTTTATCAAATATAGCTAGTAACTTAAAATGATCTACCTCATAACCAGTCTCTTCGAAAACTTCTTTTGCTGCAACTTCGGTTGGCGTATAACCGACATCAGCCCATCCACCTGGCAATGCCCATTTCCCATCGCTTTTTTCTTTCACAAATAATAACTTTTCATTTTGAAAAACAACCGCTCTTATATCAACTTTAGGTGTTTGATAGCCTGTCTCACTTGCAAATAATTTCTCTACGACTTCCCAATCTGTTTTCGTGTAATGTGACATCATTGAAATAGAAATATCTCGTAATTGCTGGAAACGCTCAATATCATATACATCCTTAGAATACGTTAAACCCGCTTGAGCTATAGATTGTATTTGTTTTACCCAATCAATCCATTTAATCGTCATATATCCGCATCCCCATTCTCTATCAAATATATTACTTCATTTTTATTGATACATCTTTATTATACAAAAAAAAGAGATTGATAACGTTTCAATCTCTTTCAAAATTAATCCAATTCATGTAAGTGGTCTTGTATATACTTTCTTCTCTTATTTATATATTCATAAATCATATCAGCCTCTTGATCAAATGTTTCTAATTTTTCTTTCATGTATGGATCTTGTAGTAAATATGGACGAATCAATTCACACAACCCTTCTACTTTCGGCCTCATAAACGAAACTGTAAATTGATCTTCTAATATTTCTTCTAAAATACTTCGATACTGCTTTCTAAATACAGGTATGTCTAGCAATCTTGCACTTAACGTATTATACCCTTGAATGCGAATATATTCATGATTAAGTGGTCTTCCTTGTACATCTCGCCCCCAAGTCGCATCATAATCCCACGGTATAACTTCAAATAAATTTGTTTCATCGTTATGATATAGTGCGTAGTTATGAACGAAACCATCAAAGTTTTGTGTAAAAATAACTCCTGCTAACCATCTTAAATATTTATCGACATGTAGAAACTTCCCAATCTCTTTTTCATAGGCTTCCCTCGTCAAAGTATTCGCTTGAAATACAAATTCACTCAGTTGTTCTTCACTATTTTTATTCGAATATTTAAATTCATAACCCGCAAAGAGCTCTGTCTTAACATCTTTATCTCGTTCACTCATTAATGAAAAATTCGCATCATCATCTATCGCATAATAAATAGAACCACTCGGTAATCCTCTATTTTTCAAAAAATTTTCATCAACCGATTCTAACTGTAAATACACACCTTGAATTTGACCATTAATTTTTATAAATACATGTTGTGATTTTGGCGAAAGTACACCAATATCATGAAAAAAATCTAAAGATAATTTATTTCGTATGAGAGACGGATCCATAAACTCCGAATTTAAATGAAACTCTTTCGCACCTTGAAATTTTTTAGGCTTATAAAACATAACATGATAAGACTTTTTCTCAAATTCGCGAATATGAGCCCCACGGTATACGATATCAATGTCATACTTCTTTTTTCCATAAGTTAATTTTGCTGGCACTGGACTATCTGACCAAATGTCCTTTTTCAATTCCACTAAGTACATTGGATGAACAAAAAAATCATATGAAGGCAGCATGTTTTCTCATCCCTTCTCAGTTCTCTTCATTCAATGTATGCGCCTTGTCTTGTCCATACATCCGCAATCATCTATTTATATAAAATTACACTCTTGTCCTGTTCAGAAAGATGCCTACATACATATCATGTTAAGGAAAAAGAATACCTTTTCACTTTAATACATGATAAGGAGGATTTCTATGAAACGTGATATTAGAAAAGCTGTCGAAGAAATCAAAAGTGCTGGGATGGAGGATTTCTTACACCAAGATCCAAGTACTTTTGAATGCGATGATGATAAATTCACTCATCATCATTGTACAACTGGATGTAAATGTACAACTGGGGGTAAATGTCCAAGAACAAGATGTACTCGCGTGAAACATTGTACGTTCGTTACAAAATGTACACATGTAAAAAAATGGACATTCGTTACGAAATGTACTCGTGTACGTGTTCAAAAATGGACGTTCGTTACGAAAGTAACGCGTAGAAAAGAATGCGTTTTAGTTACAAAACGTACTCGCAGAAAACATTGCACTTTCGTTACAAAATGCATACGCTTTGAAAAGAAATTTTTCTGGACAAAACGAAGTTTCTGTAAAAAATGCGAATTCTTCCCTAACAGACACGGTCACTCTTGCGATGATTCATGTGATCATGGTAAAGACTGTCACGATAGCGGACACAAATGGAATGATTGCAAAGGCGGACATAAATTCCCATCTTGCAAAAATAAGAAATTCGATCACTTCTGGTATAAAAAACGTAATTGCTAGGTTTTATACCACCAAAAAGGGCCGCTTTGCGGCCTTTTTTCATTCATTGAAAGTGACTTATATCTGCAAATTGTTTCACTTTACCAATACCCTCTTCAAATTCTATTATGCTCAAACTGGCACTATGCATAAATGGATCATCCCACACATTTTCTATTTCAATTCCCGCGAAATGCCCTACAAGTAATTTTGCTGCTGCCGCATGAGAAACAATCAATATGTTTTGTCCTTTATGCTTCTCTAAAAGAAGCTGCATCCCTTCAATTACTCTTTCATAAACGGCCTCGAAATTTTCGCCTGATGTTGACTGAAAAAGATGTGGCTCATTCCAAAATAGATGTACTTCTTCTGGAAATTGCTTTTCTATATCCGCGATTGTTTGTCCTTCCCATATACCCATGTTGATTTCATAGAAATGCTCATCCGCTATAATGGGTATATCACGTTCCCCTTTTATTAACTCTGCCGTATCAAGTGTTCTTTCGCTCGGACTACTATAGATCGCATGAATTGGTAAATCTTTCATTCGATTCCCTAATTGTTTTGCCTGAACTATACCATTTTCAGTTAAAGCAGAATTTTTCCGTCCCTGCATTCGCTTCGCTACATTCCACTCTGTTTCACCATGCCTTGTTACATATATAGTTGTTTTCATTTCTTACTCCCCCTTACCATGTTGGTTGTAATTCCCACGGTTCAACTCTCCCTACAATCCACTCCGCTCGTTTACTTTCAATCCCTTTTATAACTCCATCAGCTATCTCTTCATGCGTAAGCCATCTCCCATATGTATCTTCTAAAATAAAACCTAAAATAATTCTATAATAAATACATCGCGTACTTCCTATTTTTTGTGCAGGCATACGTGATGCTTTACTACCTAAAATATGAAATAAACTATATGTTTTAGACGACAAATCTAGTTCTTTACAAATATTTGATAGTGCATGCTTTGCACTTGTGTGTACCCATGCAACAACTAATGTGATCGGGCCATTTTTCTTAATTGTACTTTTAATAGCTAGCTTTACATCTTCATCCTTATGATAATCTAACGAAAGGCATGTAATATTTTCTGGTGCAGAACTCATTCTCTTAACATTTTCTAAATTCACTTCATCTCGCCCGATAATAGAAACATAAAATCCTTTCTCACAAAGCCACATAGAAACTTTCTTTAGCATTCCTGTTCCACCAATTACAAGTGCATGCAAATGCTATCCCTCCCTAATAAAATGTCATATGAGGTTTCTCATCCCTATAATAATTTAAACGGTCTTGCAGTGTCCCTGAGTGAAACTCAAATTTATGACCGTCAGGATCAACAAAGTATATAGATTCACAATCTCTGATATCACGTTCTCTTCCTTGTAAAATATGAACATCATTTTCTTCTAATCGCTGTATTAAACCTTTAAAGTCTTCTCGTTCAACAGAAAATGCAATGTGCGTATAGGATTGATGAATCTCATTTCTCGGAATATGCGTCTCTTCATTAAGCGCTATCCATACTCCACATATATTAAAATAAGCCAATTTTCTTCCTTTAACTAATAATTCTCCTTCTAATACTTTTTCATAAAACATAATAGAGTTTTCTAAATTAGATACCGAAAAACAAATATGATTGATTCCCCTTAACAACTATAATTCCTCCTTATACAAACAAAAGATGAGCGAAAATTCACTCATCTTTTGTTATACTATTTTTTTGTAATATATGCCCATTTATAACTGAAGTCCCCACCAAACGTATGATTAGCAATACCTTTTACAAATGGCTTCTCTAAATAAGCTGTACTTTGTTGGTACGTAGGAGAAATTGCTGCGTCTTGACCAATTAAGATTTTTTCAGCTTCCGCAAGTGCATTCCAGCGTGCTTTATCATCTTTTAATAGCTCTCCTTTTGATTTCGCTACTAAATCATCATACTTCGGATTAGAATAATCCATTTCATTAAATGAGCTTCCAGTAACAAACATATCAATATAAGTCATTGGATCCGGATAATCAGGGCTCCATGCAGATAATGAGAATTCATATTGGAATTTCTTTTCTAAATCTAGCTTCTGCTTGTATGGTTGCTGTTTCAAATTCACTTTAATACCAGGCAAGTTTTTCTCTAGTTCTTCCTTAATAAAGTCGCCCACTTTTTTACGGCTACCGTTATCATCGTTTAGTAATTCAACCGTAATTGTATCTTGACCAAGCTCTTTCTTCGCTTCTTCCCATAATTTTTTTGCTTTCTCTGCATTATCTTTACTATCACGGAAGTTTTTATTTACAGAGCGGAAATCTTTTCCATCCGGACCTGTCGTAAATTTTTCAGGTACTAAGAAATATGCTGGCAATGAACCGTCATTTAAAATGACATCAGCAATTCCTTTTTTATCGTATGCTAAATCAATCGCTTCACGTACTTTTTGGTTTTTAAATGTTGCATTTTTTTGGTTAAAACGCAAGAAATATATGCGTGGATCTAACTTCGTTTTAAATTCATCTGGCTTATTCTTTTTATATTTATCAACAAATTCAGAAGTTAAAATAACTCGATCTGCTTGATCACTATCATATAAATTGACTCCTGTGCTTGTTTCCTTCACAATACTTACATTAATTTCGTCTAATTTTACAGTATCTTTATCCCAATAATTAGGATTTTTCTTCAACTGATAATTTTGTTCATGTTTCCATTGACTCATTGTAAATGGTCCATTATATAATAATTTATCTGCTTCTAATCCGTATTTATCTCCTTGCTCTTTCACATATTTTTCATTTAATGGGAAAAATGTAGGGAACGACGTAAGCTCAAGAAAATAAGGTGCTGGTTGCTCTAATTCTACTACCAACGTTTTATCATCCTTCGCTTTAACACCCAATTGATCTGCTGGTAATTCACCTTTATTTACTTTCTGTGCATTTTTCACATCAAATAAAATGAATGCATATTCTGCCGCTAATGCTTTATCTAATGTACGTTGCCATGCATATACAAAATCTTGTGCTCGAACTGGATCACCATTTGACCATTTCGCATCACGTAATTCAAATGTATATGTCTTTTTATCTTCACTAATCTTCACATCTTTTGCCATACCTGGTGTTGGTTTATTATCTTTATCTAGACGATATAAACCTTCCATTGCATTTACAAATACACGGAAAGATACAGAATCCGTTGATTTAGATGTATCCATTGAAGGAATTTCAGCTGTTTCTAGTAAATTTAAAACTTGTTTATCTGCCATTCCCTTATTCGATTCTTTCTTCGTTGTCGAAGCCTTCTCACCATTCCCACATCCCGCAACCAATACACTCGTCGTTAATGCAAGTGCAGCAATTGTTGTTGTCTTTCTCTTCATTCTTCCTTCCCCCAATCTATATGTATAAGTTAAATCCTATTTAATATATTTTATTATACAAAAGATTCTGATTATTTTAAATATTTATTTTTACAAACATAGAAAAAAGCGGTTAGAAATTTCTTTCCAACCGCTTTTTTAAATAGCATTTACTTGTAATCCATCCTCTATATCAAATGGATTTTGAACTTTAAATATTTCTTCCATCAGCTTCAAAAACTCTTCTTCAGTTTTAGATTCACCATTAACCATAAGTGAGTATGGTTCCACTTCACCTAATTTATAATCGACAACAAATTGAATCTTCACCTTTTGTCTTGGCGTTCCGGTGTTATATCCTTGGAATTCTACTAATTCTAACCCTTCCGTTCCACGATAATATATCCAACCTGAATTTTGAAAATAATTTTCGAAAGATTCACCTATTGAAAAGAAAGGATATTCATAAAGCGAGCTGGTACGAACCTTTTGAATAACGTCTCGATCAGTCGGAAAAAAGAAATGACTAAAAAATATGCTAGCAACTGCTAAAATAGTAACAATTGTCGCTCCCATTTTGCTCGTTCCGCCACTATCATTGATTAGATAGTTTTCAACTGATTTATCTTTTATTTCTCTTGCTTTTATTCGGTATATACGTCTTTCCGCAAATTGATAGTATAATCCATTTGCAAAAATCCCCATTCCAAACAGAATAAAAATGAGTAATAAAAACGTCAGAGGCACCATATTAATGATTGGCAACGCTACATTAAATCCCATATAGTACGAAAATGCATCACAAGCTACTAATAACAGCATAAATAAAGCAGCTGGTATATAATATTTACGATATCCTAGCCAGCCTATATTGAAAATAGCAGCCCAACCATTCCAGCTCCATCTAGCAATCCGCTTATTCTCAAGCTCCCATTTCCTTTGATAATACGGATATTGTCTCCCTACATATACTTCCAGTTCTTTATCTATTAACGAGCTACCTTCCTCTTGTTCATTATCCAAGTTTCGCTGACAACTTGCACAATTTAACTGTTCCTCCTCGCAAGGTTGCCCACAATTTATACATTTCAAAACAATCCCTCTTCCCATCCATACGTCATTTCAAAATACCTTCGTGTTTTAATAACCACTCTTTCCTCCATAAACCACCAGCATATCCAACAAGCTTTCCACTCTTTCCTATTACACGGTGACATGGAACAATTATTGAAATTGGATTCCGACTATTCGCCCCTCCTATTGCCCGTACAGCTTTTATATTTCCAACTTTCTCTGCAATATCTAAATATGAAGCACTTACGCCGTATGGAATAGTATAAAGTGCATCCCATACATTTTTTTGAAATGCTGTTCCCTCTGCAGACAGCGGGACCGTAAACTCTTTTCTTTTCCCTTTAAAATATTCATCTAACTCATTTATACATTGTTCTATCATTTCATTTTTATTTTCTTCTTGTCGTTCATCAACAAATATAACAGACGTAATTCCTTCTTGATTCGCTGTAATTTCAAGCAAACCTACTTCGCTTTCATAATAAGCCTGGTACATATGCCATCCTCCAATTCAGTTCATATTAGTCATTGTAACACGAATATACAAAATTTTTCGTATAAGCGTTTTATTAGAGAAACAAAAAAGAGAATGGTAAAATATAAGAAAATTCAATCAAGGAGGCTATTTGATGAATTCCAAGCTTTTTTCACCTTATACAATTAAGAACGTTACACTAAAAAATCGTATCGTTATGTCGCCTATGTGTATGTATTCGTCAGGGAGTGAGGATGGCAGCGTTACGAATTTTCATCTCATTCATTATGGAACTCGCGCTGCTGGCCAAGTAGGTTTAGTTATGGTTGAAGCAACTGCGGTGTTAGCTGAAGGACGAATTTCTAACAAAGACTTGGGCATTTGGGATGACAACCTAATTGAAGGCTTACATAAAACGACTACTTTTATACATGATAACGGCGCAAAAGCTGCCATTCAACTCGCTCACGCCGGAAGAAAAGCTGAATTAGATACGAATGCTTTCGCTCCTTCTGCAATTCCTTTTAATGATAAGATGAAAATACCAGTAGAAATGAATATACAGCAAATCAAAGAGACTATATTAGCTTTTCAGAGGGCCGCGTTACGTTCAAAACAAGCCGGATTTGATGTTATCGAATTACATGGCGCTCACGGTTACCTTATCAATGAATTCCTATCACCACTTACTAATAAACGAACGGATGAATACGGCGGCTCACCTGAAAACCGTTATCGTTTCTTACGCGAAATCATCGACTCTGTAAATGAAGTTTGGGACGGACCAATATTCGTTCGTATTTCAGCAAATGATTATCATCCTGACGGGCTAACAGTTCAAGATTATGTTCAGTATACAAAGTGGATGAAAGAACAGGGAATAGATTTAATCGATTGTAGTTCTGGTGCAGTTGTACCAGCACATATTGATGTGTATCCTGGTTACCAAGTACAATACGCCAAACATATTAAAGAGCATACTAAGATTGCAACTGGTGCAGTTGGATTGATTACGACTGGGTCACAAGCAGAGCAAATTTTAAATAATAACGAAGCAGATTTAATTTTCATCGGACGTGAATTACTTCGCAATCCGTACTTCCCAAGAATAGCGGCCAATGAACTTGGCTTTGAATTGCAAGAACCTCACCAATATAAGCGAGCACCAGGAAAAATTCATACGAATAAATAAAACCGAGAAGTCATTCTTCTCGGTTTTATTTATTCTATCGTTGTAATTTCATTTGAATTATAAGTATGGATACCCGATTCTTCTCGCAGCGCGGTTATATACATACCTTTCGCCACATCTTTAGCTGAAATTGGTTTATACTTTTTGAAAGCCCCTTTAAAAATAAAAGGAATAATACGAGATAACTTTTCAGCCATTCGTTCGCCGAAACGAAATTCTTGTCGGTTTCCTACTAATAATGATGGTCTAAAAATGTGAATACCACCAATCACTAACTTTTGCAATTCTTCTTCCATTTTTCCTTTCACTTGTGAATAAAAGAAAAATGATTTAGGATTCGCTCCCATAGAAGACACAACAAGGAAATTTTGCACCCCTTGTTTTTCAGCTAAACAAGCAGCTCGTAACGTATATTCATAATCTACTTTTTTAAAATTTGCTTTTGTTTTTGCTTTTTTTATTGTTGTTCCTAAGCAACTAAAAACATCATCCACAGCAAAGAACTCTTTATATTCCTCTAATACCGAAAAATCAACTTGTTTCTGCTGTAACTTCTCATGTTGCAATTGCATTGGCTCTCTTACAAAAATAGTAACCGAATCGTAGTAATCTGATTCAAGTAATAGACGCGTTATCTCTTGTCCAACTAAACCACTTGCACCAAGTATTAACGCTGTTCGCTTATTCATATATGCATATACCTCTTATTTTACTTTTCTCTCCTTCAGTAAAATACAACCTTTAGGAGTTTCCTGCTCTTATTTTACCACAAGTAAAACACTATGCGTACGCATAGTGCTTTACTCACTCTTTTTTCTCATCTCTCTCTTGTAATTTCGTTATTGTTGTAGCGTCCCCTAAATTACTTATTAATCTTCTTAAAAAAATTAATACGAAAGATAATGGCAATACTACCGCTAATATTAATAAAATAGCTTCCATTAAGTAACCCAAGCGCTCATCCCCCTCTTTACCTCCTTTTCAATATATGAAAACAGCGTTGTCACATATGCATGCATTTGCAAAAATAATACACCTATATTTGACAACTTTATAACAAAAACAAATCGGAATGATTATTATTTATTGCAACTTTATTAAAGATGTATTATACTAAGTTCGCAAACTAAAACGTAATTATTCCGTTTTGTATTAAAATGATATTTTTCTTCTATAATTGGGGAAAATATATCCGTAAAAAAGAAAAGAGGAGAACTTCATGCCTAAAAGATTGACTATATTTTCATTCTTACTTATTTTTACCTTAATTTTCGCTGGATGCTCAAATAAAAAAGAAAGTAATGCCAAGAAAGATGGAAAGCTAACAGTTTATACAACGATTTTCCCACTTGCTGATTTCGCAAAGAAAATCGGTGGCGACTATGTAAATGTTGAAGCAATTTACCCACCTGGTGCAGATTCACATACATTTGAACCAAGTCAAAAACAAACAGTACAAGTTGCAAAAGCCAATTTATTCGTTTATAACGGCGCTGAATTAGAACCATTTGCTGAAAAAATGGAAAAAACATTACAAAAAGAAAATGTTAAAATTGTAAATGCATCTAAAGGTATTGAGCTTCGTGCTTCTACTGAAGAAGAGCATCATGATCATGGAGATGGCCATAAAGAAGATGAACATCATCACGATAAAGACCCACATGTTTGGTTAGATCCTACTCTAGCAATGAAACAGGCAGAAAAAATTAAAAATGCACTTGTAGAATTACAACCTGAACATAAAAAAGAATTCGAAAAAAACTTTGCAGCACTTCAAACTAAATTTACTGATTTAGACGATCAATTTAAGGCAGCTGTAGCGAACGCAAAAACGAAAGAAATTTTAGTTTCTCATGCTGCCTATGGTTACTGGGAACAACGATACGGCCTAAAACAAATTCCTATCGCTGGAATTTCAGCTTCTGATGAACCATCTCAAAAACAGCTTGCTGACATTACAAAAACAGTAAAAGAACATAATCTAAAATATATTTTATTCGAAACTTTCTCTACTCCAAAAGTAGCATCTGTTATTCAAAAAGAAACTGGTACAAAAGTTTTACGCTTAAATCACTTAGCTACTGTTTCTGAAGATGATGCAAAAAATAATAAAGATTACTTCACTTTAATGGAAGAAAACGTAAACACATTGAAAGAAGCAACAAACTAATCCATTATATTTTCTAGGCAGCTGAATCTAGTATTCAGCTGCCTTTTTATGTATTTATCCTTGACTTGACCAAAATAACAAGTAAAATTATCCATATTAGCTTTAAAGCTATATTAATTTAGAAGGTGAGTTGGAATTATGAATCTTCACATTTGTGAAGTAACAGCAAAAAATTGGCGTTCAGTAGTTGCTTTAGACGTCGCAAAAGATCAGCAACAATTTATTGAAAGTAACGCGTTTTCTTTAGCAGAATCATTATATGAAGGAAACGGAACGTCAGTAGGTTTATATGATGGAGAAACACTTGTAGGTTATGCAATGTATGGATGGTATTCAGTAAAACATAAAAGTGTATGGCTCGATCGCTTTATGATTGACCAACAATATCAAGGAAAAGGATACGCAAAACGTTTCCTTCGCTTACTCATTCAATTCTTACAAGAAAAATTTGAATGCAAAATAATTTACTTAAGTTTACATCCAGACAACAAACTTGCAATGGGACTGTATGAATCATTTGGTTTCCGCTTAAATGGTGATATTGATGATGAAGGTCCAGTTGTGGGTGTTGTAATGGAGTTACTAATAGACGAAAATACAAGCCTGTGAAAACAGGCTTTTTATTATACATGTATCAATTTTTAGTTTCTTTCCCTTATTTAATTCTGTTTTGCAATCTAATAGAATGCTTATAAAAAATAAGCCTGCGATTTACACAGACTTATTTCACACACTCCTCGAAATGTTCTTGGAACCACTCTTTATTAATATCTCTTCCAATAAAAACTACTTCACTTACTCGCTCTTCGCCCTCTTGCCACTCTCTATCGTACGAAGCAGCAAATAACGTATGTACACCTTGGAAAACGATACGTTTATCTACTCCATCTATCGATAAAATTCCTTTGTAACGATATAAATATTCCCCTAGCTCTTGAACGACAGCTGACATCCACTCATTAAGCTTTTGTAAATCCAGCGGACGTTCTTCACGTAATACAAATGATTTCACACCTTCTAAGTGGTTATGTTCTTTATGAGGGTAAATTTGCAACGTATCTTTCGTTTTAAACGTTTGGATTTGTAATAAAGATGGTATATCTACCTCACAGTTAGTCGCCTCAATTAACTTTGCAGTCGGGTTAATTCCTTGAAGTTCATGCAAAAGATTTTCTTTCTCACTCTCTTCAATTAAGTCTAATTTATTTACTAAAACGACATCAGCAAACGCAATTTGCTCTTTTGCTTCTAATCCTTTTTCAAAATGTTTATGTATATGATAACTATCTACCACCGTTACAACACCATTAATTTGGTATGCAGATTGAATGACTGGATCTAAAAAGAATGTTTGAATAATCGGCCCTGGATTTGCAAGGCCAGTCGTTTCAATTACTAAACCATCAAAATCCATTTTCCCTTCCGCTTTTACGTCCAGTAACTGTTTTAAAGCAACGAGTAAATCTTCACGTACAGTACAGCATAAACAGCCATTTGTCATTTCCATAATTTCTTCTTCCACATTCATAATCAACTGATTATCAATGCCAATTTGCCCTATTTCATTTACAATCACCGCTAATTTCTTACCGTGATTTTCTGATAAAATACGATTTAATAATGTCGTTTTCCCAGATCCAAGAAAACCAGTTAATATTGTTACTGGAATCATTTCGTACATCTCCTTCTAGCTATATGTTTCTACATTATAGCATATGAACACTCCCCCACTTAGCAAATCTTGAAGTGGGGGTTTCTAACGTTTCGACCTAACGGACGATTAACGTCAGGGGAGTTAACACATTAGCGAGCTGTTTCACGCCTAACCCCTCTATCCCATTTGTCCATGCATTTGGGATTACCTTTCGTAAAATGTTAGCCGCAGCATTTACATCTGCATTAATTAAAGTTTTATTTGCTGAACGATATATGCCGCGCTCTATTCGTTTTCCTGAAAAAGTTGTATTTTGGTCATTTTCTCCATACGTTGGAATGAAGTCGTTATCCAGAAAACTTGCTTTCGATGTATATGATTCTTCAGTTACAACAACTTGAATGCCTACAGCATTTGCTTTGTATGTAATCATTTGAATCAATAAACTATGTGGGATATGACAAAACGTTTGGTTATTTCTTTTTCCCATATTCGTTTCTTGTTTCCAACTTTTGTTTTGACCAATAACAATTTTACAAACTTCTTCTTGAGCTAGTTTTACGATATGGTGACTAACTTTATGGAAGACGTCTTTTATTTTCAAGTAACGTTTTTGATGAAGTTTTTCTATCCTTTTAGAAGTAAAAGGCCCTTCATTCGTTTGTTTTCCATTTCTAAGAACGCTTGTAAAATGACTCTTCATTTTGTTGTAATATTGATTTATGCTTTTGACATGTTTGCCCTTAACAAGGACAGGTTTCATACCTGTGTTTGTTACGATGGTTGCAAGGTTATCAATCCCTAAATCAATACTCATATAACGAGCATTCTCTTCAATCATTTGTTGTTCAGAAGGAACATCAATTACCAATTCCACTACATATTCATTGTATTTTGGAATCACACGAACTTGTTTCAGTTTACCCTCAGTGAAACCTAGTTTCCCAATATTTAATTGCAATTTCGTCTTTGGAAACTTTAAAAATCTATCGTTTTTAATGATGCAATCTTGGTTTGTATACAGAATCTCTTTTTCAGAAGAACGAATATACTTTGGAATTCTAGGCGGTCCAGCATATTTGTTTGGATTCTTTTTATAGTCTTTTAAACTAGCAAAAAAAGATTTCCAATTTTGGAACAAACCTTTCATGATTGACTGGCTACATTGCGTAGGCAAAGCTCGATAATCATTTTGAATCATAGCCTTAAATAGTGCATCTAGAAAGTTGTAATCTACATAAGGTTTTTCAAAATTAGGTTCTGAAAACAAATTACATGTAATCTCTTTCTGTTCTTCTTTAGGCTTTAATTTCTCTTTTTCCAATTTCTTCTGATAGGCAAGACGTTGTGTGTCATTCATCTTACCAATATTTTTATGAATATGATCCAGAACTTCTTTTTGCAAAGGCTGCAACTCTTTTTCTTGCGTTAATCCAGTGTACACCTGGCGTATATAAAAGTTTGTGGTGTTGTACATGTTCTTAGCGTTATGACAACATTCTTGAAAATAAGAATACATACGATGCCCTTTTTTAATCCAGATTTGAAGAGTTTTATAGTTTGATGGATTTTCCTTTGTCATTTTATTCACCTCCTGTTAAGGATATTATAGCAAAAACAGAACATACGTTTCTGTTTTTTGCTTGAAAATAAAATATTTCTTTCGATTCACCTCACCACCTTCATTTACGTTTAGAGGTGGGAGTCCTCTCGAAAGGCATGATAGAAAAAATCGTTTTTATAGCAAAACATATTTATTGTTTGTACACCTAATTAACTATATAATAATATGTAGTAAGAAAGCCTTTTCAAAACATTATTATTCATCAAGGGGGTACTTATAATGGAGCGAGTTCAAATGGCTGAAACGCTAGAATTTTCTCGTATTATTCAAGGATTTTGGCGTTTAGCAGAATGGAATATGACAAAACAAGAATTACTTTCTTTCATTGAAGATTGTATGGATATGGGAATTACTACTTTTGATCACGCTGATATTTACGGCGGATATACGTGTGAAGGGTTATTTGGCGAAGCTTTACAATTAAAGCCTTCCTTACGAGAAAACATGCAAATTATTACAAAGTGTGGAATCGCTCCCCCATCACCGAAATTTCCAGAGCGATATGTTGCTCACTACAATACTAGTGCAGAGCATATTATGCAAAGTGTAGAAGCATCACTTAAAAATTTACATACAAATTATATTGACGTATTACTTATTCATCGTCCCGATCCTTTTATGGATCCAAATGAAGTGGCAAAAGCATTTACACAATTAAAACAAGAAGGAAAAGTTCGTCACTTCGGTGTATCTAACTTCTTACCTTCACAATTTAATATGTTAAGTTCGTACTTAGATTTTCCACTTATTACGAACCAAATTGAAGTTTCTGCATTGCAGCTTGAGCATTTTGAAAAAGGAACAATTGACTTATGCCAAGAAAAACGAATCAATCCAATGATTTGGTCACCTCTTGCTGGTGGTGAGATCTTTACTGGTCAATCAGAACGTGCTGTACGTGTACGCGAAACTGTGCAAAAAGTTGCTACTGAGCTAGGTGTTTCTAGTATCGATACGGTTATGTATGCTTGGTTACTTGCTCATCCAACTAATATGATGCCAATCGTTGGCTCTGGTAAATTAGATCGCGTAAAAACTGCCGCTCTTGCTACAAACGTTAACTTAGATCGTCAACAATGGTTTACAATTTTCGAAAGCTCTAACGGACATCCTGTACCATAATGCATAAAAAGAAGAGCTGTTTTCTTACAGCTCTTCTTTTTCATATGTATTTCTAGTCATGGCAAATACACACATATCCCTTAATCCGTTTCCATCTACCGCAACACTCGCACTTTCTAACGTACCTTCTAACTTAAAGCCTAATTTCTCAGGTATCGCTCTACTCTTTTTATTTAAAGAATCACAACGAATTTCTACACGGTTTGCTTTCAATTCAGAAAAAGCGTAATCCGTTATACCTTTCGCAGCCTCTACCATATAGCCTTTTCCGCTAAACCTTGTATCAATCCAATATCCGATTTCAAATTGAGGTATATCCCAATTAATACGATGTAATCCGGCTGAAGCAATAAATTCACCTGTTTCTTTCGAAAACACTAGTAATCTTAAATCCTCACGTTGCAAAAATTGAATATGTGATTTTCTAATACTTTCTTCTATTTCTTGCTCTGTTTGCTCTTTTTGTGCAAACACCATCCAAGGTTTTAGTTCTTCTATTGAAGCCTGAATTGCATCATATACAACTTTACCATCTCCTGGTTTCGGCATTCGAATAAAAAGCCTGTCAGTATAAAATTCAGAAGGAAAATCGAATAATAACGGATTCACTGTAAACACTCCCTATATTTCTTTTATATATAATAATATCCATCTCAAATTATATAGTAAAGAATTTTCTGAATTGAAAACCTTTTACTCATTCACTTCCACCGCTACACGAATTCCAGATTCAATCGCACCTTGAATCCATCCGTGATATAGCGTTGTATGATCTCCAGCGAAGAATATTCTCCCTTCTGGTTTGACAATCGCTGGTTGCAGCTCAGATTCTTGACCTGCTTGAAAAAGTGCAAATCCTCCAAGCGCATACGGATCCAATGTCCAGCTTTTTGATATTCCAGATATGAACTCATCATACACTTGACCACCTAATATTGTTGCTAAGTTGTGTAATGCGTAATAAATACGATCACCTTTTGATAAACCATCCCATAACAATGCGTCATAAGACCATGTATAGCTACCTAACATCATAGCCGGTCCTTTCTCCCCAATTCCATAGCTTGGATAATAGGCATAACGAATTGGCAAATCTGTTATAATTCTGCCGCCTAATTGTCCTTGTTCTTCCCAAAATCGGCTTTTAAATTGAATTCCTATTTTCGTCGCAGGCATATAATGTAATTCACGAATTGCTTTCCATTTTTCATGAGATATAGAATCAAACGGATCTACTTCTACAAAACGCATTGTCGAAAACGGAATGGTAACAATAACTAAATCTCCTGTAATACTACTATATTCAAAAGTTTCCTCGTTCCGATAGAAAGCTGTCACACCATTATCGTGTTGATGTAGCTTCATTAATTTTTGATTATATATAATATTCTCTTCTAATTGCGGTAAAAATGACTTTGGCAATCTATCGTTCCCGCCCACAATTTCACAAAATCCGCTCTCCTCTTGCATAATGTATAGAAAGCGTAAAGTCTCTACAAACGATCGTTCCAAAAAACCTTCTAAATCTAATAGAACACCGATCATCTCAATTGTTACTGGCGAAAAGTAAGTATTATACTGATAAGGATGATACTTTAAAAATTGCCCAGTAGAGTATCTTCCAAAATCCTTTACTACAACGTCCCAATTTTTTTCTGGGTTCTTTTTTATAAAATTTATAATGGGCTGTACCGCTAACAATAATAATTCCTCTGACGTTTTTCCAACTTCATTCATTTCCACAGGATATCTTAGAATACTTGGATCTTTTTCATATTGTTTTAACGTCGTTTTCCGTCCATTTACGTATATAATATCCGTCTCATTTCTATTAATAAAAGGTCTCACCTGTAGCCCAAATTTTCTTATATATGTCATCGTTAATGTATGCGAATATGGAATCCTCATTGCTCCAACATCTAAATATAATCCGGTATCTTCCATTCTAACCGTTTCTATACGGCCACCTACCCGGTTGTTTGCTTCAAAAATTTTCACATCATGTCCTGCAGCCTTTAATAAAGATGCTGAAACTAATCCAGCCATACCAGCTCCCACTACAATAATTTGTTTTGGATTTATCGTCTTCTTCAATCCTTTATCTATAACTTTTAACGCTTCATCCATTTCAGTGTTATACATTATATCTTTCTGCACAATTCCACCCCTTACTTCATCAAATGGACGTTAGTGGTTTAGTGCATTTTATTCATAAATCTCCATAAACATAACACCATTGCAATTTGAATATTCACTAAAAGTACATAAGAGACAGATTTCATATTTCTTTATGCTTCGTATAATATAGCAACCGCAACGAAGGAGTGACTAAAAAATGAAACATACTTATGATTACCACGCTACAAAAAAGCATTTAGAATTAAAGAAACAAAACTTATGTAAAAAACTTAGCAATATGACACTATCTGAAAAAGAACGTGAACAGCTAAAATGTGAAATTGACAACTATGAATATATTTTAAATCTGGTTGAAATGAATCATTATGAACGCGGATTTTCTCATTAAAAGCGGAAATAGGATTATCCACTTTTCATTTTGAGCATTTCACTACGCATTTTTCATAAGTAAATATATAATAGGATGTACATTAAGATTGAGAGGTATATTCTATGATCAAGTTAAGTGTATTAGACCAATCACCTATTTCAGATGGTAGCACAGCAGCCCAAGCTTTTTCACATACAGTTACGCTTGCACAAGAAGTTGAAAAACTCGGATTCACACGTTTTTGGGTATCCGAACATCATAATTCCGTAAGCTTAGCTGGTTCAAGTCCAGAAATACTTATTTCTCATATTGCCGCGAAAACGGACCGTATTAGAGTCGGTTCAGGTGGTGTTATGTTACCGCATTATAGCCCATATAAAGTTGCTGAGAATTTCCGCGTTTTAGAAGCACTGTATCCAAATCGTATCGATCTCGGTGTTGGTAGAGCTCCTGGTGGTATGCCAATAGCAACTCGCGCACTTCAAGAAGGGAAAATGGTCTCACTTGATCAATATCCAGAACAAATTGCAGACGTTGCAATGTACATACATGATCAAGTACCAGAAAACCATCACTATGCAAACTTAAAAGCCACTCCAGTTATCCCAACATCTCCTGAAATGTGGATGCTCGGTTCTAGCGGAGAGAGCGCTAAAATTGCCGCAAACAACGGAGCTTCTTTCGCATTTGCGCAATTTATTAATGGATTCGGAGGTCCTGAAGTTATGAAGGCTTACCAAGAACAATATCAGCCTTCATTTTTAGGAGATAAACCAAAGTCAATCGTTTCTATTTTTGTTATATGCGGAGAAACAAATGAAGAAGCGGAAAAAATTGCTTCTAGTTTGGATTTATCAATCTTATTATTAGAGCAAGGAAAACGAACTACTGGTACACCTTCTATCGAAACTGCTCAAAATTATTCATACAGTGCTTATGATTTATTCCGTATAAAAGAAAATCGTCAACGTATGATTGTTGGTGATCCGTCTTCTGTAAAAGAAAAAATAATAAATTTAAGCAAAGCATACAATACTGACGAATTTATGATTGTCACGATTACCCATCAATTTGAACATAAATTAAAGTCTTATCGCCTACTAGCAAATGCTTTTAATTTATAACTCTAAAAAGAGATGCATCACATACGATGCATCTCTTTTTCTTACTACTTATTGTTTTTATTTCCTATATATTCAATAGCTTCTTTTAATAGTTCATCAAAGTTAATAGGATAATCATGATCTAAGTTAGGCACAACTTTATACTTATGCTCTATATTTTTATCTCTTAATAATCGTACAAATTGCTGCGTGGATTCGAAACAATCTTCATCTTGATCCCCGCATACTATATATCCTTTTATATGTTTATCCTCCAGCACTCTTAGCAACTCATCCCATTCTTCAATCTCAGGAAGCCATGGTGCCATAAAAATAAAACCATCTACATCTATATCTTTTTGTAAAATCGTATATAAAGCTACTCTTGCCCCAGCAGAAAAACCACCAATTATTACATTTTCTACTGTATGATTTTCTATAAACTTATTGTAATGCTCTTTTAATTCTTCTTTCCCTCTCTCTATATCATCCCAAACAAATCCATCTGAAAACTGAATTTGTGAAGACTGTGGTAAAGCTAACGTGTAATCTTGTGTCAAAACTGATTTCCAATATGGCTCTACTATTTGAATATTTTCTTGGTCACCATGTAATGTAAGTAGTAGATTCCCCTCTTTCTTGCTGTATATATATTTCACATCTGGTCTTTCCTTTTTATGTGCTAATTCTGCTCTTTCTTTACATAATTGCACCATTGTATGAAATTCTTTATATTTATGTAGTGATTTTAAATCTTCGTCGGAAATTAAATATTCATTTCCATACCAGAATCCCTTTTCTATAATGGCCTCCCTCATTAAATGTAATGCTTCTTTTTCAAGTCCTGATGCACTTGCGAGCGCATACTTAAAATTATATATTTGCGCCTCATTCCCTATTACACCTGTAGCGTTTTCCATTATAAAATTGTACGCTTCAAAACTTCCTTTATTTGCATAACAACGTAACGTTTCATTCAATAATTGAATGTAAGTCATACTATTTTTCATGTACCAAATCCCCCGAAACTTTTTATAATATTTATTTTGCGAATCTTTATACCACTTTGTGAAGATTTTATATAACTCGCCCTAGCAATATCTTATTCTCCGAATGATACTTAATAGTTATCCTTCCCTGTCCAATACATTTAATATAAATATCAATAAACTGAAAAATCAATATTTTAACAAACAAAAAAAGACAACAATATATGTATTGTTGTTTTCATTACGTCTACCCGCTCTTTTGTTTTTTTCTATCTGGTTTACTTGAAACTAAATAATGTTTTTCTGAAATATATAAGTCTCTTTTTAAGCTACGATTTAAGTAAGGTCCTAGTTTCATTCCGCATATGAGGCGATCTTCGCTACCTTCAACAATTGGGAACATTTCTTTTTCTGTTACGTATTGATCTACTGCCTTTTGTACGACATCAATTTCTTTCACTAGGTTTAAATTTTCTGCTGTATGTTCAAATACCTCAAGCGTTTCCTTCGTTATGAGAAAATCATTTGTTGGAAATGCAGGTAAATACGGTTTTAACAAATCATAATTTACTGTATAATCTTCATTTACTAATACTGTATAAACGATATTAGCATTCGTTTCTAAAAACTGAGCCATCGCTTGTTCTAATTCATCTTTCGTAATTTCCCGCTCTTCTTTTCCAGTTCTGAAAAAGCGAAACATCGCATCGCCTCCTTTTTACTATATTATAGCATAAAAGAAAACTGAAAAATCATAAAAAAACCCATTGAAATAATTTTTCAATGGGTTTCTTTATATTTTTTATCGTTATTTTAAGAATGCACTTAGCATCCATACATGTTGTTCTAATGTTGTATGAATTGCTAACAGCATGTCAGCTGATGTTTCATCGCCAGCTTCGCCCGCAACTTCCATACCTTCTTTTAATTCTTGAATAAGTGCAGAATAATCATTCACTAATGTTTGCACCATTTCTTCTGCAGATTCTTTGCTTGTCCCTTCGCTGACACTAGATGTTGCAAGATATTCTTTCATTGTCGCTAATGGTTTACCTTCTAAAGCTAAAATACGTTCTGCTAACTCATCAATATACGTTCCAGCTTCATTATAAAACTCTTCAAATTTCTCATGTAATGTAAAGAAGTGTGGCCCTGTCACATACCAGTGATAATTATGTAGTTTCACATATAACACATTCCAGTTTGCTACCTGCTTGTTTAATACTTCAACAACATTTGTTTTCGTACTCATACAATCCACTCCTCTTATCATTTTGTAATGTTTATCTTTTAATAACCTAATTACATTTTACCATACATTCCCTTTCCTTTCGAACAATCGGCTTATATGTAACAAAGTTTTAACACCTTTAATACTTCCCTAATATCATTTAATTCATGTATTTTTTCAAACACTTCATACGTCTAATTGTCCAAGCTCATACATATGCATAATAGTACATCAAGCTCATCATAGTAGAAAGAGGGATAACATGGACAATCAACAATGGCAAGTAGCAAAGAAAGTAGCCGCTACTTATATCGGAACTGTCGTTGGAGCTGGATTTGCTACTGGACGAGAAATTGTTGAATTTTTCACAGTGAATGGATTATACGGGACAATTGGCATATGTGTAAGTGGATTTTTTTTTATTTGGCTCGGCACAAAGATGATGTTACTTTCATCACAAATCGGGGCATTTTCAGCGCAAGAATTTAACAAGTATTTATTTGGGGATGTATTTGGGAATGTTGTAAACACATTATTATTACTCGTTTTATTCGGCGTAACGAGCGTTATGTTATCAGGGGCTGGTGCAGTATTTGAAGAGCAACTTCGCTTACCAAGACAACTCGGTATTCTCATTACAGTTATCGCTTGTCTCATTATAAGTAGCCGCGGATTACAAGGTGTTTTTGAAGTAAATACACTTGTCGTACCTATTATGATGATTTTTATTATCGGACTTGCTATTACAACCTTTTTTCACGGTACACCTTCCATTAATAACACTATTCCTGCAGAGAGTTGGAATATGAAATGGATTACTAGCCCTATTACATATGTCGCCTTAAATCTTTCTCTTGCCCAAAGTGTTCTCGTCCCATTAGCCAGTGAAGTAAAGGATCGAAAAGCCATTTTTTTGGGTGGGATTTTAGGTGGTGCTGGACTTTCTTTAATTTTATTATGCAGCCATTTAGCAATCTTATCAGTCGATCAATTTTATCAATATAACATCCCAATGGCTGAAGTCATAAGAAGATTTAATGCAACTTTTCACTTCTTCTTCGTTCTCATTATTTTCGGTGAAGTTTTCACAACTTTAGTTGGTAATGTGTTCGGGATGACAAAACAGATGCAATCTATTACCGGGTGGAAAAATAACAATATTATTTTCTTCATTTTACTAATTAGTTATTGCTTTAGTTACATCGGTTACAGTGACTTACTTCACATTCTATATCCTATCATCGGATGGGTAAGTATTGTTATACTTCCAATCATTGCGTTTAAACAACTTCAAAAAACATAAAAAAGCATCCATGTTATTGGATGCTTTTTTATGTTCATTCACAATCATCACATACTTCCCAGTACGGCCCCATTTCTAATGCTAAATATGGCTTTAATTGCAACCGAATCATTCGACTAGGCATGCGCTCTAAAACAAATTGAATACCCTCTTCATCTTCGTCTAATTCAACTTTTGAAATCACAATTCTTTGTATAGTCGTAATGGGAATTCCATCTTTATATAAAGTGATTTTCACCTCATCGTATTCATTAAAATACAATTCGACACTCATTTGATTTTTCAGTATTTCATCAACAATTTTATATGTATCATTTTGTTCTTGGATTATATATTTCCATCCGCCTCTATCTTCTTTCGGAGCTGTTTGAAATAATGTCTCCAAATCCTCGTATAGCATAAGATAACCCCTCTCTTACTAAAAAACGATGAGTATTTTATATACCCTTTATCTCTATCACTATCCATAGCTATTGTACCATATATCACCGTTCTTACCGTATTCATTTGCTTCATAGATACTTATAAAATAACTAATTCTATCTCCATTATTATGTATATTACCTCATTACTCCATACACTCTTACAAGTTTAAATAGCGTCAGACTTTAATCCATGCAAATATTGTCTACTCTCCGCTTTTATTAGCTCACAGCATTCATACTTTTACATATAATAAGACTACCACAAATAAAAAAGAAGAGTGACTTATACCACTCCCCTTAAAAGAACTTCCCTATAGCTGCTAAAACTAATACGATTATTAAAATTGCAAATAATAATGAGACAATGAAACTAAAAATAGGTAACGCTTTCTTTTCATTCTTCTTAAATAGTAACTTTAAACTAAGAAAAATATTTACTGGTACAAGTATAAAATAAAAATATTTAACAATTTGTACCGAGCTATTCGAAAGTGTTTTTAATATAAACACTTCAATTAGAAAAACAATAAAAAATGAAATACTTAGCCAAAATGAGACGTAACTAAGCCAAGAATGTCTTTTTGTCCCCCAATACACTCCCATAATACTCTCCTTTTATTTGTATTCTATACGTTAATAATTATACACAAAGCTAACAAATACCTCTATTTTTCGACAAACATTATGTAAAATGCCATTTTAAACGTCATAAAGAAAGTCTACATCCCTATTTGATTTTACACAATAAAACAGACTACCCTCTAGTGGCATAATGCTACTAGGGGATAGTCTGTTCTCTATTAAACTTTAAATCTGTCAATTAGTCCTTGTAACTCTTCAGCCATTTGAGATAGCGTGCCCGCTGCGGATCCAATTTCCTCCATCGAAGCTAGCTGTTCTTCAGCTGAAGCCGCAACGTTTTGTGTGCTTGTCGCATTATTTTGCGCTGTCATTGCAATTTGTCCTACCGAAATAGATACTTCATTTGCCCCTTTTGACATTCCATTAGCCGTTTCAACCATCGTCTTAATTTGATTAGCTATTTCATTTGTAGATTGTAAAATTTCAGCAAAGTTTTGCTTCGTTTCATTTGCGATAACAAGTCCAGATTGAACTTCCTCATTTACATGATTCATAGATTTGACTGTCTTACCCATATCATCTTGTATTTCACATATTAATTTACTAATTTCACTAGAAGATACGCTAGACTGCTCTGCCAATTTACGCACTTCATCTGCAACAATTGCGAAACCTCTTCCATGCTCACCGGCTCTTGCGGCTTCAATCGCCGCATTTAAAGCTAGAAGGTTTGTTTGATCTGCAATATTTTGAATTACTTCTAAAATATCACCAATTTGTTTTGATTTATTATTTAGTAATTGTATAACTGCATCTGATTGTGACACAGATTCTGCAATAGACTGCATCTGGTTTACTGTTCTTCCTACTAGTTTCCCACCATCTTCTGCTTTTTCACGAGTATGTGCAGAAGCCGTATTAATAGATGATGAACTATTTGCTACATGCTGAATTCCTTCCGTTACATCAAACAGTAACATAGCGCCATTTTCTACGCTTGTTGTTTGCGTCGTTGCCCCACTTGATATTTCATCCATTGCGATTGTGATTTGCTCAGTCGCTTCACTTGCTTGCCTTACACTTGCAGTTAGCTCTTCTGATGCCGCTGCAACATGCCCAGCTGAATCGTTAATTCTTCCGATTAACGTCCGTAACGAATTCGTCATCTCATTAAATCCTTTAGCAAGTTGGCCGATTTCATCATTAGAATGAATTTCAATTGTTTGCGTTAAATCCCCTTCACTTATTTCTTTAGAGGTAACAACTAATCTCTTTAAAGGCTTCGTAATTGAAAGTGTTACAAAATAAATAAGTGCTCCACCTATTACTAATGAGATAAGCATAACAATTAACATATTATAAAATACAGGTTGAGCAGCTTCAATTACTTCACTTGAGTACATAGTCCCACCAATTTTCCAACCTGTTTTTACATTTGTAGCAAATACCATATTCTTTTCACTACCGCCATAAGAATATGAAAAAGCACCGTGATTATCTTCATAAATTTTCTTTGCCCAAGAATCAGCCGCTTTTTCCCCTGATTTTTCTTGTGGATGAGCAATTATTTTTTGCTTTCCATCTAAAATGAAGGCATATCCTTTTTTACCAATATTAATTAACTTTGATGTTTTTAATAAATTATCTAAACTTAAATCTAGCGCAACAACCCCATTTTTATCTTCTGTTTGTTTTGCGATTGTTACAACAATATGTCCATTTCCTTTTGCCTTATATGGCTCAGTAACAACAATACCACCTTGTTTTGCAACTGCATCTTTATACCAAGAACGCTCTGTTGGATCATAGTCTGCTGCCATTTGTATATTTGGTTCTTGTACAAATTTTTTATCATTTCCGGCAACATATACTTGTTCAACATCTTTATTTAAATTTATATATTGAGATAACATTTTTCTTAATTCATCCTGATTATCTCCTTGATACATATTCCCCTGAATCACCCGTGCAAAATTATTTACATCATTAAATTTTGCATCAATCATTTGATTGATTAAATTATCCAGTATTTTTATATTGTCGTTGGCACTACTCTTAATTTGCGATTCAAAATTCTTTTTGGCTGTTTGATAAGACATGCCTCCGATAATAGACACAGCCGCAATTAAAATTACAAAGAATGAAATTAATAGCTTTTTTGCTACTTTCATATCACGAAACAAATTTAATAGTTTATCCATTATGAACCTCCTAATTTTCAAATTTAAAAGTTAAATTGAGTTAATTATGAATATTTCCCAATCCCTAATTATTATTTTCATAACCTATTATGATGAATACTTTGTAAAGTTTAAACAATTAAGTTCCCTTTGTCTATATATATGAATAATATTATTATAAAATTTACAAATAGAAAAAACCAAAGGGGCACCCTTTGGTTTTTACATTTTTTTATGTTGTTTAGAAAGCTTTTTCCACTTATCACGCTCTGCTCTGGCAAGGATTACATCTTGTTTTCTCATAAAATACGCCAGTTCTCTTTGTAATTTTTTATAGCTTTTCAAACGATCTATCGTAATAAGTCCGTTATCAATTGCACTATGCACCGCGCATCCTGGTTCATCCTCATGCTTACAATCACGAAAACGGCATGTTGTCGCAAGTTTTTCAATATCAGAGAATGTTGTTTGAATCGCTTCGCTTCCTTCCCAAAGTTGCAATTCTCTCATGCCGGGAGTATCAATTACGAGAGCGCCACTTGGCAATTGAAATAACTCTCGATGCGTTGTCGTATGCCTCCCCCTACTATCCTCTTCACGTATATCTCCCGTTTTTGCTACCTCAATTCCTATTAGCGCATTTAACAAAGTTGACTTTCCTACCCCTGATGACCCAACTAAAGCAATTGTTTTCCCTGAAGAAACGAATTGTTTCAACGAATCAATACCTGTATGCTCTAAACTATCAACAACGAAAATAGGAACACCAATTGCTATAGCTTCCGTTTCTACAATTTTCTGTTCTACATCATTACATATACTACTCTTTGTTAAAACAATAACTGGCATAGCGCCACTTTCATACGCTAATAATAAATAACGTTCCATCCTTCTAACATTAAAATCATGATTAAGTGCATTCACTAAAAATAAATAATCTACATTTGCTGCTATTACTTGTTCTTCCGTTCGAGTACCAGCTTCTTGCCTAGAAAAAGAGCTTCTTCTCGGAAAAATACGATGAATGATAGCTTTCTTTTCATTCTCTATTTTCTTTATATACACCCAATCACCAACAGCTGGATAATCTCCCTTCGTTACTGCTTCATGCCGAAACTTTCCAGACAGTTCTGCCATATATTCACCATCATTACAAATAATTCGATATATATGCTTATGCTCAAGTAAAATACGCCCTACTTCAAAGTTCTCTACAGCTTGTTCCTCAAAAAAAGAATCCCAGCCATACGATTCTAAAATATTTTGATTCAAATTGATATCCTCCCTAGTTTAAGCTAAGTGGAAGGATAGTGCGCTCACTTATATCGTTTCGCCCTTTCCATCCACCTTTGTATTTGGTTTATTATTCATATAAGTTATTTTCGCCATAATACATCACCCCGTTCTTATTTTAATTACTCTCATTATATGGAATTCTCCTATAAAAAGCTACATCATTTAACGTAATTTTCAAATAACTCGTTTTTGAGCATTCTAATTTGTCCTCGGTGACTAATTTCATCTTCTAGCACATGAAACCAAAGATAGTGCTGGTTATATACTACACCGTTAGGCCACTTTCTTTCTGACATGAGCCACTCATTACCTTGTTCACTTAAATACTTCAGAGATTCTTCTCGAACACTTTGTAGAAGTTGTACATAATACTGTATTTCATGACCACAGATCGCTCTACCTGCTTCCCCTAAATACAATGCATCTTCCCATATTTCTAATTCTTCTTTTGTAAATTCACGATCTTGAAATGAAATAAGCTGATGAACTTTTTCAATAGCTGCTATATGCTTTAATAAGGCGCCAATTGAATTTCCGCTGCTCTGCATAATTAAATCTAATTGCTCAACTGATAAATTTTTTACTTCGCCTAATGTTACAGCTCTCGTATGCTCAAGCATGCTTACTAATTCCCCTATTTTTTTTGTATAACCATCTACACTTCTTATTCGATAATCTATATTCATATGACGCACCCCTTTCTGCATTCATATTATTGTAAAAATGATTCATATAATAGACTGAAATCTATCGAAATTTTCTGTTATAATTAAATTGAATACAAAATATACCCAAACAAACTTTCTCAATATGCTTATATGAAATATTAAAAGGAATCAATATAAAATAATCGAATCTTATTCACTAAAAGGAGTGGATTCGATGGAAATGTATCAATGGCTAACCGCTGTTCTCGTTGGTGGCATTACTGGCTTCGTTTCCCATCTAATCAATAACCAAGGTAAGTTATTGCTTCCACGCCGTTTGAAAACTTTTTTTCACTTTGGATTTTTAACTGATGTTTTTACCGGTAGCCTAGCTGCACTTCTTGGACTCGTTTTATTCGATGTCACCGCAATAAAAGAAATTATAAAAGTATCCATTGTAACTGCTATTTCCGGTCAAACTTTCTTACTACATCAAGCTCTTGGTGGCGAACAGGCTAAAAATACGCAAATTGGGAAAGCTGATGAGAAGATTCAAGAAATTGACAAATTATTGCGACGTTAGTGTATACTTTCTTTTAAAATTATTGTTATAATGAGAAATAAATATTTTCTATTGCGTCGTTTGTCAGGAGAAAGGGTGTTTCGTATGACAAAAAAGAAAATAGAAGATTTCTTAACAAACTCCGAAAAAGAGGAACTGCTAGAAAACTATAAATGTTTACGAGAAGCCCGCACAAAAAGCGAAGCTAACTATTTTGGTGAAGCAGTAAACCATCTATTAAATAAAGCAAAACAACGAATTATTAAAGATGCAGGTATACATGATGAAAATGCTGCAACTGTTCAATCAAAGAGAAAAGCACTGTTTTAGCTACATTAGCTAAAACAGTGCTTTTTATTACAACATTTTTCACATTACTTTCACATCTATTTCACAATTATAAGTACTCCTATATGTTAAACTAGGTATATCCTTTTCCGAGGAGCTATATGCCGATATATAAACCCCTATCTATATAGGGGTTTTTTATTTTCCCATAATTTTATTACAAATCCTTTTCAATCATACAGCTCAACGACGAATTATTAAAAATACAGCAACTATGCAATCAAAAAGCACCTTTTTAACTTATCCTGAAAAATTGTTTTTTGATTTACTAAAACTTTATGATGCAATTCCTTTTTCATTATCTTTACTAATGTTTTCACCTTTTCTAAACAGAAATAAAGCTACAACATATAATAACGCTGTAAAGCTACCTACTAGTATAAAATTGTGAGATGTTGCAAATAACATTCCTGCTATTACCGCACCAATCATTTGGCCAATGTACATCGAGGCGTTAGCAAGGGCAGCACCTGTTCCCCGTGCTATAGTAGACATGTTTTGTAAATGTCCCATCATTAATACAAACAAAATTCCTGTCACAAAAAATAAAACAAAGAAAAAGAATTCAACAAAAATAAGATTCTTTAAATAGGGAAGTATTACATATAACACTGCCGTAAATACAATTCCACCATAGAAAGAAAGATTGTATCCAATTTTATTTACAAGTCTAGGGCCAAAAATATTACCAGCTAAATTTCCTAATCCTAGTACAAGCATAGCCGTACCTACTTCATGAACCTGTAAGCCAAATTGAATGGAAAGCCATACACCAAAAAATGAAAATGCAGCAAAATTTCCGGTTTGAAAAACAAAGTATGCAAAATAAGAAAGTGAAACCTTTGAATCTGTAAGTAATTGTTTATAACGCTGTAAAATCACTTTTTTATTTCCACCTATATGAACCGACTGTATTTCTGGTAATACAACATAAATAAGAATAACAAGTAGTGCTGATAATATACCAATGAAATAGAATGGGATTGTATAATGTATCGTTGCTAAATAAGCTCCCAGTGGCAGCCCTAAAATTTGAGAGATTGATAACCCTGCTGTTGCAACCCCAATTGCTTTCACAATTTGCTTTTTCTCTATAAGGAGCGGAATGGATGCCCACACTTGTGGAGATACAAAAGCTGCACTTACACCTGCTAAAAATCTAAATGTTAGCATCCATAAAAAACTCGGTGCAATTCCACACAAAAACGTACTTATTGCAAAAAAACTCATACCTAGTACCATCACTTTTTTTCTGTTTAATCCATCTGATATAGGACCAGCAATAAGCGCAAATCCAGCATACCCTAAAGCATACGAACTCACCATCCATCCTGACAACTCGGTTGAAACATGATACACCTGTTGTAATGTCGGCAACAGTGGTGAAATTAAGAAAGTGTCTGTACCGATCATAAACATTATCGTGAAAAATACAGCTAGTACTCTATTCATTTAGACCTTCTCCTTATATAAACAGAGGGTACTATCCCTCTGTTTCACTAATCTTCTAAAATAGATTGGATTTCTTTCATGACTCTTTCATTCAATGAAACGTCTACCGCTTTCACACTTTCTCTTATTTGCTCTGCCCGCTTTCCACCAGGTATAACTGTATCAATTCCTTCTTTATTTAATAACCATGCTAACGCTAAATGAGACACTTCAATATCATTTTCTTTCGCTAACCCTTTTAACTTTTCCACTTTCTTAAAATTACTCTTATATGTATTTTCTTCAAATAGATTTACATTTTGGCGCCAATCAACTTCGTTCAATTTAAAATCTTCTGTATATTTTCCGCCTAATATTCCAAAAGCAAGAGGCCCATATGGAATAAATGAAATACCCGCTTCTATACAATACGGCAACAGTTCTTCCTCAGCCGTACGTTCTAACACATTGTACGGAGATTGTACAACATCTATATGACCATGTTGGTTCGCTTCTTTTAATTGTTCTATGTTTACGTTCGATATTCCAATTGAACGAATTTTCCCTTCTTCTTTTAAACGAGTAAGCTCTCCGATTGAATCTATGTAACTTGTTTCAGGATTTGTAAAATGTAAATAATATAAATCAATATAATCAGTCTGTAATCTTCTTAAGCTATTCTCCACAGCATTTCTTAAATAACTTGGTTCATTGTTAATATAAGTTTCTCCATTTAACAACGGTTGAATTCCACCTTTTGTAGCAAGTATAAACTCATGACGTTTTCCCTTTAATACTTCTCCTACTAATTCCTCTGATCTACCGAAACCATATGAATCTGCTGTATCAAAAAATGTAATCCTTTGCTGAATAGCTTCTTCTACTAATCGCTTTCCTTCTTCTTCATTCACATCAGCATATAAATTATGTCCCCCTACTGCATTTGTACCTAAACCCAACTTTGAAATATTTAATCCTGCCTTTTGCAATTTTGTATACTTCATTTTTTCTCCCCCTATATTTCTATTGTTCGAATATTTTCGAACAATAGAAATATACCACTCTATATGTTATAGTGCAAATATCTTAACTTATACAAGTAGGTGAAATATGCGTACACTCTATCATCCAAATCGAGAAGAAATTCAATTTTCTTCTGTCTTATATGCACTTAGCGATCAAATTCGTTTACAAATTGTAAATATGTTACTAGAGAAAAGTGAACAATCTTGTGGTGCTTTAAACATCCCTATTGCGAAATCAACTTTATCTCACCATTTCAAAGTTTTACGTGAGTCAGGTGTTATGTACACGCGCCTTGAAGGAACACAACGTTTCATTTCAATTCGTGAAGAAGATTTAAATGCTAGATTCCCAGGTTTGTTACAAGTTGTATTACATGCGACAAAGCCATATTAAAAAACATCTCATATTCATATGAGATGTTTTTTAATATGGCTATTCTTTTAATAAATCTATTAATCCATTCCCTTCAGATGTACGTTCGTACCCTAAAGGTACAGTTCTTTTAATAAGTTGTGCATATATTTCCGGCTCTGATAACTTTCGACCGTATTCTTTCTCACACTGTTTAATGAGCAAGGCGAGCGCCCCAGCAATATGCGGCGTCGCCATGGAAGTTCCACTTAACACAGCATATTTCCCATCTGGATACGTAGATAATATTTCATCACCTGGCGCTACTAGATCAATTTCTTGATTTGAATTACTAAAACATGCAATCTTCCGCTCTAAATTAACAGCACCAACTTCAATTACCTCAGAGTAAGCACCTGGGAAATCTAATTCCTCTGTTTCATCATCGCAATCTCCATTATTTCCAGCAGCACATACAACGAGAACATCCTGCTTTACCGCATTTTGAATTGCTTCATGTAATTCTGGAACATCTTGCGGACCACCAAGTGACATTGAAATAATTCTCACTTTCTCTTGATTCGGCCCTCTCCAATTTACAGCATAATGAATTGCCTCAATAATTTGCTCATAACTTCCAGAACCATCTCCCGCTAAAACTTTTAATACTAACATTTTAGCAAGTGGTGCAACTCCTAATACACCGACACCATTTTCAGTCGCGGCAATCGTCCCCGCTACATGAGTACCATGTCCGTTATTATCAAGATACACATTTGGATCAGCTTCATAATCTTTTGTGAAATTTCTTCCGTCGATAATACGATCTTTTAAATCTATATGATTAGTATCACACCCTGTATCTAATACGGCAACGACTACATCTTGCCCCTTCACACTCTTTTCCCATACTTGCGGAGCGTGAATCATTTGTACACCTGGTGGAATTTCATTTACTTGTTCTACCACCTTATTTACGGTAAACGGAATCAATTGTATACCTTTTTGTTTATTCACTGTACTACTCATCGTAATCCCTCCTGAAAATGTATTATTTTCATTTCAGACCACTTTTGAATACGTGTAAATGTAACATTCGTTTTATTCTTTTTGTTTTCCTTCTTTTCAAATATTTCTCAACATCATTTACTAACTCTATACTACTTTTTTATTTTCCCTATGATTTGTAGGAAGTAACCCCCCATGTCGTTCAACTACTAACCAAAATAAGAGAACCAATTAATGGTCCTCTTACAGTCTTTTAAAAGAATGATATGTAATTGGAAAAATAATATAAATTAAGACTAAACCTCACTCTTGTTTAAAAACTTTTCTATTTCTTTTACTAAATATTCCGCTCCCTCTATCCCAACAGTAATATTTCCATTTGCTAATGATATGTTCTGTTCTGAAACATCACCTGTGATTTGGCAAGCATTGTAAGGTTGATATTTTTGTAGAATGATTTTATCTGCTTCTACAAAAATTTCAAGCGGTGATTTGATTTGTATTCCCAATACATCGCGTAATTCTTTAGGGATAACAATTCGTCCTAATTCGTCTACTTTTCGAATAACTCCTGTTGCTTTCATATTTCTCCCCCCTTACTCTATATTAATTTTTTCACCTCGCTTTTTCCATTTTATCACTTTTTGGCAATACTTGCCTCTTTTTAGAAAATTTTGTACTCGAGTTAAAAAAACACATTTAATGCATACGTAATCTCTCTTTCAATTGTTTTACATAACGGGATCTTATAAGTAAGAAGTATACAATTTGAATACCTATGAAAATACTTAATACAACTGTATTTTCTTTAAACAATGAGTACTCAAACATTTGCCCTAACGCAGTTAAGGCTACTGCCCCATGTAATGTTGCAACACCAATTGGAACGAAGAATAAAAGCGCCAATCGAATTGTAACTACCTTCGATAATTCCCCACTCGTCAATCCAACTTTTCGAATCATTTCGAACAAGCGAACATCATCCTCCAAATCGGAGAATAAACGGAAGTAAAGGAAACTTCCTGCGCAAACGAAAAATACTATACCAATAAAGAAACCTACAAATAAAATCGGTCCTGCAATTTGTAAACTTTGGTTTTGTTCGTACTCTTCCGCACTAAACGTTGACTGTTCTTGATACGGTTTAATTTGATGAGTAAGCTCTTTACCAATTTCAATCTCATCTTTCGTTCTTTCAGTTTTATACATATAATCTTTTGTCTCTATAAATCCATCTTGTAATGAATCATATTGATTATTAGAGATTACATAAACATTTCCTCTTAATATTTTCCCCAATGAAGATGAAGTAACTTTTTTCACCTTTAAACTTTCATTCATATTGGGTAAAGTAATTTCTTTTCTTTCTTTCATCGCTGGCCCTGGTATATCAGCTGACAAAAATACAATCTCTTTATTGGCTACAGTATTAAATGGTTCTCCTGTTAACTTTGCATATTCCTTATAATCTGATTCTTTTATAAAAGTGGCGCTTCTTAACGACTGTTCCTCCGTTTTCTTTGTCGAAATATTAGTTTTTGAAGCTGCTATATTATGTTTCTTTAATCCTTTGTCAATCATTTGTATATGTTGTGATTCGTTACTATTCCCTTGCTTAGAATGGTAATGAAACGCAATTGGTCTCTCCATTATCCCTTTCGTCATGGATGCGAAGCCGACTAATGTCCCTATTGCGGAAAATGCTACAGTAGAAATAATGGTTACAATAAAGAACATTCTTGCGTTATCTCTCATGCGATACGCTAAATCTGATAACGTAATAATATTAGTCTGTGTCCAATAGAAACGTTTACTTTTTTTACATAATCGAATAATAAAGACACTCAGCTGCTTGTACAACAAATACGTCCCAATAATAACTACCGTTGTAACAGGAATCATCATAATAAATACCATTGCACCATGCGATAGAAGAGCTCCTATATAGCCAGCACTAAGCAATACTACTGCTAATATTGAAGAAATGATTGATGCTTTCGGTTCTGGTTTTGCCTCTGCTGACCCTCTAAACAACTTCATAATTTTATTTTTACGAATCATTCCTGCACTAAACAATGATATGATCATAAATAATATGAAAAACATAATACTTGTTACAACAATTGCTTTCATCGGTATGTAATAGGATAAGGAGATATCTAGTTTTAATATCATCGGGGCGACAAATAGTAATACCCCTGAAAATAACATACCTGAAAGAATACCAAAAATAATTGCCCCTATTCCAATCATAATATTTTCAAAAAAGATAAGACGCTTTAATTGATATTTCGTCATACCTAGCATCATTAAAATTCCTAGCTCACGCTTTCTCGTTTTTAAAAACATTCCCATCGAATATAAAATAAAGAAGAATGTAAATAAGTAAATAATAGACTGTGCAAAAGACATACTTACGAATACGTACTGACCCAATTCTCCTGCACTTAATGCCGGATGAAACGCAAAAAATGAATACACAAAAAAGGCCATAATAGCAAATGCACTACTCAAAAAATAGGCTGAGTATGTCCGTCTATTTCGCGTTACATTCCGATATGCGAGTTCTCTAATGTTCATATTACTTCTCCGCCCTTCTTTCTACTAACTATGTTTTTATATTAGTAAAGTACGGAAATACCTTCCATCGATTCAAATGACAAAAACCTTACAGTTTTGAAAGGTTTAAAAAAATTGCTTATACGTAGTACTTTATTTATAATGACTACATTCGTATTCATACACACATCCTATTGTATATTCGTTAGTTTTGCGAAATAATAAAGGATAGAAGTATGTACCATTATACATATAAACTTATTTACCGCTTTAATATGAATAGGAGGAAAACATAATGACATTACAAGAACAGATTATGAAAGCATTACATGTTCAACCTGTAATTGATCCAAAAGTTGAAATTCGTAAACGAGTTGATTTCTTAAAAGATTATGTAAAAAAAACAGGTGCAAAAGGATTTGTACTTGGTATTAGCGGCGGCCAAGACTCTACATTAGCAGGACGCTTAGCACAACTTGCAGTTGAAGAAATTCGTAACGAAGGTGGTAATGTAACGTTTATCGCCGTACGTCTTCCTTATAAAGTACAAAAAGATGAAAATGATGCACAATTAGCATTACAATTCATTCAAGCAGATCAATCTGTTGCATTTGATATTGCTTCAACTGTTGATGCTTTTTCAAATCAATATGAAAACTTATTGGGTGAATCATTAACAGATTTCAATAAAGGTAACGTGAAAGCACGTATCCGTATGGTTACTCAATATGCAATTGGTGGACAAAAAGGGCTTCTTGTTATCGGAACAGATCACGCTGCAGAAGCTGTAACAGGGTTCTTTACAAAATTCGGAGATGGTGGTGCAGATTTATTACCATTAACGGGATTAACGAAGCGCCAAGGACGTGCATTATTACAAGAGTTAGGTGCAGACGAGCGACTTTACTTAAAAATGCCAACAGCTGATTTATTAGATGAAAAACCAGGTCAAGCTGACGAAACAGAGTTAGGTATTACTTATGATCAATTAGATGATTATTTAGAAGGTAAAGCAGTTCCAGCTGACGTTGCAGAGAAAATTGAAAAACGTTACACAGTGAGTGAGCATAAAAGACAAGTACCAGCGTCAATGTTTGATGATTGGTGGAAATAAAACATAAAAAAGAAGCTAATCTCATTTAGCTTCTTTTTTATATGTTAACGATATACCCCTACTCTTTTCTCCAATAAATCTTGCAGGCAATCTTCATGCTGTTTACAAAATAACGGTGGCATGTCGTCTAACGGGAAAAACTTCAAATCCAACGTTTCATCACCATCTACTTTTTTGTCGCCCCCAACTATTGAGCATGAAAAACACATCACAATTGACTGTGCCTTGTCTCCATTTGGATATGATTGAAAATATTTTGTATACACTCCAATAAGCTCATTTATTTCTACATCATACCCGGTTTCTTCTTTTATTTCTCGGATTGCAGTTTCCGCAGCCGATTCTCCTATCTCCATTGCGCCACCTGGAAAGCCCCAAGCGTTAAAGTCTCCTCTTTTTTGCAGTAATACTTCTCCTTCTTTATTAAATACACAACCACCGGCAAAGTTTAAGAAAACATAATCATGTCCTACTTTTTCACGTAATTCTTTTATATAATTCGCCATTCTCTTTCCCCTTTTCATACTTCTTCTATCGCTATTTCTTATCTTTTTCAAGCAATTCAATAATTCGATCTAGCTTCTGGTTCATATTAATCACGTGGTGTTTCTTTGCAACGCTGCTTTGTAATACTCTTCTAATAAACAAAGTAAATGATATGAAAAACAAAACGATAAGTCCGATTACTAAACAAGTATATATCAATGTGAAAATATTACTTTCGAACAAGTTCATTCAGCATTCACATCCTCTCCTTTTTATTTTATCACATAATTTCCAATATTTTAAAGTGATCAACAAATATAAAAAGAGCATCTTTTACAGATGCTCTTTCTCATTGCTTAATACGTAAATGTAATTGTCGCCAATGAATAACCAGCCAATGCACTATAAGGTGCTACTTGATAAGACACACGCTTTGCACCTTTTGGCCAATTTATTTCATTTAATACTTTCTTTATATCTTGCATCGTTCCATCCATGGACTGCTTATATCGTACTTCTACTTTTTCTGGTTTGGCTGCAAACTGTTGCTGCAACTTTTGCTTAAATTCATTATAATTTTCTGCTCCGTATTCTGCAGATAAGTATTGTAAATTTGTTTCTTTTAACATCTGCTCATATACAACAGTTTTTGAGCTACCAGCTTTTATTTTATTTGTTAATTCACCAAAATAACTTGTAGTTGCCGCTGGATATTTGCTACGATCCCATTCATGATCTTTACTTAACTGTTCGTCAGACATATTAAAATATGAGTAAGTTACACGCCCTGCTTTATCTGGTACTGGATCATCAAATGTAGTATCTAGGTGATACCATTTGTTTTCAATGTTCACTAAATTCCACGCGTGAGCTTGTCCATTTCCTGTGCCTGTTACAATATGATTTTGAATACCTGCCTCTTTTAACAACTCATACGTTAATAATGTATATCCTTGGCAAACGGCAGAACGATTCGCTAATGCTTCATATGCTGTATACGCTTGATAAGACGTATCATAAGACACATGCTTCACAACGTAATCGTGAATAGCTTTTACTTTCTCATGCTCATCCATCCCTGGTTTTACAATTGATCCAACAATTGATTTCGCCTGAGCTTTTACATATTGAGTTTGTTCTTTTGATTCACGGTATTTTACTTGCAGTGTAAACGTATAGTCCCCTGGCATTCCTTTAATAGAATATCTAGTAGACGCTACATTATATTTTACATACTCATCAGCATCTACAATTTTATTAAACTCACCATACAATTGATCCATAATATTTCTAGCATTTCTATCTTTTGTTTTATATGTGATTGTAATATTTTCTTCTCGATTATCAATCTGTTTTTTTAATTCTTTTCTGAAATCATCTAATAACTTTACATCTGATTGTGCTGTCACCGTAGTCGGATTTGTAGCTGCATAAGATACAGATGACGCTTGTAAGCCTCCCATTACTATAGTTGAACAAAGTGCGGCAGCTGTCACATACTTACTTGTCTTTCCCATCTTGTCACTCCTTATATTCTATAACTATACGAAAAAGTATCGTATAGTTTCAGAGTATACAATACTTTTTCGTATAGGTCATATGAGATTATGCATATTAACTAATTCACATAAAAAGGTTGTTCTTTTTAAAAGAACAACCTTTTTTCATTAGCATGTTTGTAATACACAGCATGTATTTTCAAAACGTTGATTTTTCAAATCTTCATTACTAATACAGAAATATAGCATCCCTAGTTCTCCCCAAACCATATTACAATTTTTATGATCTGAATCAATTTGGAATAAAAGAGTCATTTGCTGCGGGTCTACTCCCATATATTCTCCTGTCTCATATAACACTTCTTCTTGTACAGAGAATGGCTCACCAAACATTTGATGGTTATCGTAGTTATCTGGAATTAGCTCTTCAAGTAATTGCAAGAAACGATCTGAATCAGCCTCATCTTCAATGAAAAGTTCTGGTAATTTGTATGTCAGTTCAAAAGTAATTGCACACTGGTTATATTTCGCTTGTATTTCATTTTCTCTTCGTAATTGCTCTACAGGAACATCATAATAAAGTACACGCCCAGCTTCTGTTAGATTCACATTTTCTTCAAAATAATTTTCAATGCAAAAGAAATACAGCATCCCCGTCTTAGGAAGATTGTGATCCATACCAACGTTTTGTAAATCACTTAAGTTAAATTGCGCGATAAATTGTAGTGGATTTCCTTTATGCTTTGGATATTCAAATAAAGCTGGTAAATCAGGAACTCCTCCCATTTTCGAACTACCTATCGCAACAGTTTCCTGCTGCTTTGGCACAACTTTTATACAAGGAAATACAGTATTAATAAGTTCCTCTTTCAAGTGTGTTAGTTCATATTTATCAATTAATACTTCAATTTTTTTATTCATAAATTCTCCTTACATTTACATACTTATTTATATCATAGTACAAAGATTATACTTCATTCTTTACAAAATCAACAAGCCTCCAAAAAACGGGCTTATCCTTCGTACGCGAACAAGTTTAAAAAAGCATACTATACATTGTTCCTACAAACACGATAGTTCTTTAGTTCTTCCAGTACATTTTCCCCTCGTTCATTTTTATTTTTAATATAAGGAGGAATTCCACATGGGTTACGGATATAGTTGCGGCGGTTACGGTTACGGCGGTAGCTGTGGTGGTTGTGGTTACGGAGGTTTCGCTTTATTAATCGTTTTATTCATCCTTCTAATCATCATCGGAGCTAGCTGTTGGGGCGGCTTTGTAGGCTGCTAGTAAACTTAAAAACCATTGTAAAAAAGCACGTACAATACGTGCTTTTTTGCCATTTCCAAATCTTTTATTTGAAAGGAAGTATGTTTAATGAAGATTGATGGTGTTTTTGAAGGAGGCGGTGTGCGCGGTATTGCGCATGTTGGGGCAATTTGCGCGTTAGCCGAAAAAGGTTATGAATGGGAACGTGTAGCTGGAACATCAGCTGGTGCAATTATCGCGGCACTTTTAGCTGCAGGATATTCTTGTTCAGAGCTAAAAACCATTATAACTGATATCGATTATAACAAATTTACGAAGAAAACCTTTATTGACAAAATCCCCTTTATCGGAAAAGGACTAAGTGCATGGACTACTCTAGGTATATACTCTAATGTATTTATAGAAGAATGGATTGAAGAATTACTTCGAAAAAAAGGTGTTCATTTATTTACTGATTTACCGGATCTAAACAAACTCAAAATCATCGCTTCTGATATTAGTAATGGTAAAATGGTTGTCTTTCCTGACGACTTACCAAACTATGGATTTTTAAATTATCGCTTCTCTATCGCTAAAGCGGTAAGAATGAGTAGTACAATCCCCTTCTTCTTTGAACCCGTAAAATGGAGAACTCCAAAATGGAAGCAGCCTTGTTATATGGTTGACGGAGGAATTCTAAGTAATTATCCAATTTGGATCTTCGATTCACCTACCGCTCCTCGCTGGCCGACTTTCGGATTTCATTTTGTAAAAGATGAGATTCAAGCTGACCCTGCTCACTATAACGAGCCTATTTCTATGTTCAAAGGACTATTTAAAACAATGATGCAAGCTCATGATTTACGTCATTTAGATAAGGAATCAAAAGCAAGAACGATTACAATTCCAACAGGAACGATTACAAGTACTAATTTTGAACTGACGAAGGAAGAAAAAGACTGGCTTTACAATTCTGGTTATAACTCTGCTAATAAATTTTTACAAGCTTGGAACTTTAGGCAATATATTGATGAGTATAGAAAAGGAAATCAAGACCGAAAGACAAATCGATTTTTTCGTCAACTTGACTCATAATATTATTACTTTGCGTATAAATACGAGAACGTTTAACAACTTAATAGTAAATAAGCCTAGTAAATTCTTATATTACTAGACTTATTTACTTCCTATATAATCTCATACATTGTTTAAGGATACGTTAAGCCTTCGGCTTCTTCTGCAGTTATAACTATGTAACGATTTCCCGTTCTTAATCCTAACAGTTCTGCTTTTTCAATCGCCTCTTGCTTCGTCTCCGCATAAGCAGCTAAATATTTTTCTCCATTGATCATTTGGCAAATTACATATTGTTTCATTACTTTCTCCTCTTACTTTTTCATTAGTTGTGCAAGTTTTTTTATACCTATTTCAATTTCTTCTAACGTTGCGTATGAATACGATAGGCGCAAAAATTGATTTGCACTTCTATCATATAAAGTACCTGGGTTTAATAAAACCTTTTCTTGCAGAGCTTTATCAAATAAACTGCGATATGAAATGGGTATTTTTATATGTACCCATATATAAAACCCGCCTGTTGGTTCATGCCAAGTTGCTATTTCACGAAGATATTTATCTAACATTAGTAACATAAAATCTCTTCGTTTTTTCAATTCACTTCTTACAAATCGCAAATGCTCATCATATAGACCATTTGTAAACCACTCTGCTGCAATTTGCTGAGATATAGTGCTTGAACCATAATCTGTTTGCATTTTTATGTCTGACAATCTTTGAATTACTGGCTCGGGTCCAACAATCCATCCAATTCTTAAACCTGGACTAATTACTTTGGACATGCTTCCAATATGTAGTACAATTCCATTTTTATCATAGGCTTTTAAAGGTTTCGAACTAGGTACATCAAACCATAAGTCTTGATACACTGCGTCCTCTATAATAGGTAATCCAATTTCATTACATACTTCCATTATTTCTTTTCGCTTCTTAGTATTCATACTAAAATTCGTCGGATTATGAAAAGACGGGATTGTATATAAAATAGAGGCATTGAACTGCTTCTTATATTTCTTAATATATGATGTATGTAACCCGCTCTCATCCATGGGGATTCCAATTAAACGTACTCCTGCTGATTGAAAAACATTAAGCGAATATAAATAGGATGGTTTCTCTAATAAGATTGATGCCCCTTTCGAAAGCAGCCCCATAGAAATAAGTTGCAACGCTTGAATTGCTCCTGAAACAATTAATATAGAGGCAGGAGATACATATACGCCATGCTCCTTTAAGTATTCGGAAATCTTTTCCCTTAAATACAGATTTCCTTTCGGCTCTTCATACCCAAGCGTCACATTTGACTTTAAAAGCTTATTCATAATTTCTTTCATCTTTTTCTCAGGTAAGAGACTCGGCGCGAGCTCACCTGTTCCTAACCGAATTACATGTGGATAAAATTCAGCTTGATTAATCTCTTGAATAGCTGGGAGATTCGGATAATGAACTCCTGTTTCTACATAAGACTGCCAATTAGGCGGGGGTGCGTAAGTTGAAGCATTCTCATTATTATTTACAACAATTGTTCCTTTCCTGCCATTCCCTTCAATATATCCCTTCGCAACTAGTTCATCGAAAGCCATTACAATTGTGCTTCGATTCACACCAAATGTATGGGCCAAATCTCTTTGTGAAGGTAATTTTGTTCCAACGGTCCATTCTCCATTAACAATCCTTTCTTTTATATACGTTTCTATTTGTTTATACAGCGGCGTCGCTAGAGACATATTCGGTTTCCAAACGAATCTTTCCATCATATCACCTTATATTCTTTTTGGTTGGTAACCTCCCCAACCATATGGATGGATACAAATTTTCATTTCTTCTATACAATATACACTATCATAATGAATTAAAATAGGAGGTAATATGATGAGTGAAGCAATTATTCATGGTATCATTCTTGCATTTGGACTTATCATTCCATTAGGTGTACAAAATGTTTTTGTCTTTAACCAAGGCGCTAGCCAACCAAACATTTGGAGGGCAGCCCCTGTAGTATTAACTGCCTCTATATGTGATACGTTACTCATATTGATTGCGGTGCAAGGTGTCTCCCTTGTACTCCTTACTTTTTCTTGGCTAACTAACTCGTTATATATAATTGGATTTTTCTTTCTCCTATATATGGGCTTTGTTATTTGGAGAAGTAACCCTTCCAACGATGTAAAACAAGAAAAAAGTATGCCCTTAAAAAAGCAAATCCTTTTCGCAGCATCAGTTTCGTTATTAAATCCACATGCAATTTTAGACACAATCGGTGTAATTGGAACAAATTCTATTCAATACATAGGAAGTGAAAAATGGGCTTTTACACTTGCAACTATTATCGTTTCTTGGATTTGGTTTATAAGCTTAGCTTTAGCGGGGAAATTTCTAAAAAGACTAGACTCAACCGGAAAGACAATCTTATTATTAAATAAATTTTCTGGTCTCATCATATGGGGTGTCGCGCTTTATATGTTAAAACAAGTTATTTATTCTTAATGAACGAAAGAGAATTGCATGTTACTGAAAACATCATGCAATTCTCTTTCAAATTATGAAGTAGGTTCCGGTTTCTGTTTTACCGTCTTTGCATCTTTTGCTGGTTTAATCCAAATGATTGCTATAACAGCACCAATGGCAGCGAAAATACTTGTCAAATAAAACACTTCATGGTCCGCCCCTTTCATAAAAAAAGAATATAAAGGTGGTCCAGCTGCTACACCGATAAATCGCATTGAACTATAAAAGGACGTAACCGTTCCCCTTTGCTCCTTTTCAATCCCTTGTGTAATGAGAGCATCTAAACATGGGAGTGCCATACCAATTCCTATCCCCATAATAACGAGACAAAGAAGTAGTAAGTAAATCCCTTTTATAAATAAAGGAATGATGACTGATGCAGCTGCCATTAAAAAACCAATATAAATACACTTCTTCATAACATTTTGATTATCTCCAATTTTTTTACCGGCCATATAGGAACTAAGTGACAGTACAAGTAACGGGATAGCAAGCACACACCCTTTCCATATACCATGAATGTCATACTTTGATTCCAGTATAGTCGACAAATAAAAGAGAATTCCGAATAAAATAAGCATAATAATTGCACCTAATGCAAAAATGGCAATTAACCATCTTCCCTTTTCTCGAAACGTAGAGATAATAGATCGAATAAACTCTTTTAGTGGCGGTACTTCCCCTTCTTGTTTTTTTGCCTTTACTAATACCAGCAATAAAACAATTGCTACGACACATAAAACTGGAATCGCCCAAAATGGTAAGAACCATACAATGGCAGCAAGAGCAGACCCTAAAATAGGGCTCAGCACTTTCCCAAATGTATTAGATGTTTCTATGATTCCTAAACCTGTACTAACTTGTTTTTCGTCTTTGTATAAATCACCAACACACGGTATAACAACTGGCATTGCACCAGCAGCACCAATACCTTGAATCGCTCTACCAATCAATATCCAATTGTAGGGATTATCAACTTTCCAAGATACCCAACCAGTTATCGCTCCTCCTATAGCTGCAATCAGCAAACTCGGAACCATTACCATCTTTCGTCCCCATCTATCTGATAAATAACCAGCAATCGGTATAAGTAGAATGGCTACGATAGAGTAAATTGTAATAATCATGGATACTTGAAACGATGAAATATGTAATTTCTTTTCAATAGTCGGCAGAATTGGGATGAGCATTGAATTCCCTAATGTCATAACAAGTGGAACTGATGCAAGCGCAATTAAACAACAGTTTTCTTTTTTTAACATGTTGGCTTCGAAACCTTTCATCATATATTTCTTACCATATAATAGCCCCGCTGGAACGTAACTTTTCATTCCACCAGGGCTATTACATCTTTACTACTTCCCATTCACAACAAAAGAAATTGGGGAAATTATAGTATTATTCCTATTCTTTGAATCCAGTTCACAATATATCCATACCAATTAATTGAAAAAAAAAGAAAGGAAGAATCCTTCCTTTCTCCTATAACCTTCTACAATTAGCGAGTATATCCGCCACCAAGTTGTTGTTCTGCCATCGCTACAAGGCGTTTTGTAATTTCACCGCCTACAGAACCGTTTGCACGTGAAGAAGTATCAGCGCCAAGTTGTACACCAAACTCTTGTGCAATTTCATATTTCATTTGATCTAAAGCTGCTTGTGCTCCATGTGATGCTAATTGATTAGAATTACGATTTCTAGCCATTACCAATCACCTCCTTATTTATATATAAATTGTGTTAAATTCAAATTAAAATACATGGAAATTTTTGGTTATTTTTTACCATAAAAAAGAGCCTCTAAAACGAGACTCTCACATCATTTCACATTACGAAGTTACTACTTCTAATTTTCTATTTATTAATACTTTCATTTCTTCTTTTAATATCTCTTTTGCATTATGTCCAAACCATTCTAAGGAAGCAAAAAGATCCGTACCTCTCACTTCCTGAATAATCTCATCATAATTTACAATACCTTCAAATAACGGAACCATACCAATACGACTTCCTGCTGCAGCATATACATTATTAGGTTCAAACACATGCAAATAATCCGCTGAAGATATATTCTTAAAATGGTAATGTAGTGTCCACGGCTTTAATCGATGGAAACTGTCTATTGGATCTGCGCCAGACTCCCATATATGAAGAAAATCAAGATTTATTTTTAAATTCGGATGATTTACTTCTTCTAATAGTTCTATAGTAGAAGGCAATGTGTCTGTTAGTGTATTGGGATGTGTTTCTAACAGCACATACATATTGTGCTGAGCAAACACATCACAAATCTTACGTATTCGCTTTACATACTCTTTTCTCTCTTGTTCCGAGAAGTCCTTGCTCCCTTTTTGCCCAGCAAACGTGCGAATTTTATTCGTATTAAACCAATTAGCTAGTACTACAAGTTGTTCACTTTTCTCTATCGTTTTTTCAAAATCTGCTGATAATGATATATCTAAGTAATCACTTATCATCGTAATTTCTAAATTTTTATCCTTTAGAAAAGTCAATTCTCGTTCTGTCGTTTCGCGTTCTTGTATATACAAATTTTGTGCATGAGTCCCCCACAATTCAATTCCTTCAAAACCGTTTTCATATGCAAATTGAACAATATCAGTAAATGAAATTAATTGATGACGAAATGAAATGGTACATAGCGAATATTTCATAGCATTAAACTCCCCTATCTTAAATTCAGTTAGCTTATTAAAAAGTTGCGACAGACTGATTTGTTTTCATACCTTTCCATGATAGAAACTGTCTCTCTAATTCCTTCTTAATTTGCAGTTCAATTGCATTCATTTCATCCAGTTTTTCAATAATCGATACTAGCATACCTTTATTATTCGTCATTGCCATTTTAATTGCACGATACTGTACATTTGTAAATCCTTGTACAATATCCTCTACCCGATCACACCAATAATCAAATTCTTGCTCCGAATATTGCAACGTTTCACGGAAGTATGCAAAGGCATGCTCATAACTATATTTACGAATTGCAAGTACTGGTATTTGTTTTACTGCTGCTACAAGACCAGAAAGCGCATATCCTTCTTCCTCATTTGCCATTTTTACAATTAAATTTTTCAGTTCCATAGTCAGTTCATTGTCGTTCTTTTTGAATGTTTCTGTGAAATAACTAGCTACTGTTTCTTGCGTTGGCTCCCCAATTCCTTCTATATCAATGAAATAACCTCCACCAAATGGGTTATCTTGAATAGAGTGAAGTACTTTTTCTCTTTCCATATTTCCTTCCCAACGAAAATCAGGATCTAGCATGAACCACTCTTCTTCTTTCTCTGTTTTTGATATCATTAAATAATGTGGAAACGGTTTTTGATGAAATTTATTTTCCCTCTCTGGTAATAGAGACATATCAACCATTACAATGACATAACGATTTTCCGGCTTGTTTTCTACTAATTCTAAAAACGTTTCTACATTGCTATCTTTATCTTTTGCATGATCATACCATTCGTTTACTTTAATACCGTACAATTTTTCAAACCAAATTAAATAATGATCATGGTTAATGTTTTCAGAGTGATATGAAATAATTCCGCCTTGTGTTATATCAAAATCTCCATCCCATAGTCCAAAATAAAATGGACGAAAATCAATGTCGCTACGCCTTTTTATAATTTCACAAAAACAACTCACTAAACAGTGCACTTTAATTGAAGTCATACTCTCATCCACTTTCCTAAAGGTTAGTTATTCACATTTACTTCCTGTAACGGCTCTAACTCTTCCATAAAATCAAGCAAAGATCCTACAGTAAGAAATGCCTTTGGGTCTACCTCATCCTCTGGAACGCATAGCTTTACATCCATTTCTATGTATACAATAAGCTGTAACATCATTACCGAATCTATATATAAATCTTGATTTAAGCGCATCGTTTCTTCTAAATGCGTTACATTTTTCAGTTCCATTTTTTCTATCATAATTTTTAACACGGCATTCTTTAACGCTTCCCGTCTCATGTTGTAACCTCTCCCATCTCTAGTAACTTTCTACTTACTTTTCCAGTTTTATTTTTAGGAATTTCATTTACACTTTCAATTTCATGGGGAACTTTATAAGAAGGTAAGTGCTGAATACACCATTCTCTTATTTGTACTGGATCAACATGAGAGATCACTTTCGCTTTAACTATTTCGCCCATGACAGGATGTTTCCCTCGATATACAATTGCCTCTTGAACACCTTCCAATCGAAGCATCGTTTCTTCTACCTCTATAGGAAAGACTTTTAATCCCGAAACATTAATTACATCGTCCATACGCCCCATAAAATGAATGCCACGCTCAGATTTATACCCTAAATCTTTCGTGAAGATTTCCTTATCATTCATTTTCACGACGATTTCTTCCGGTGCATTTTCATCTGAACCTATGCTTATACTCGCATGAGGTAGAGGGTTTCCTAAATCTAAATGGCTCTTCATATCATGACATATACTAATACAACCTGCTTCAGAACAACCGTATTGCTGCATCATATATGTTGTCATTTCTTTTAGTTTATAAAATAGTGCTTCTGGCAAAGGCGATCCTGATGTCATAATTTTATGAAACTGGAACGTTCCTAATGGAAAACTCCCCATAATGTGTAACATAAGTGGTACTGCATATATGATATGTTTTTCTGTATTGCGAACTATATTTAATGCGAATTTAGGATTTTTGTTCGTAATAATTATAGGTTTGCTCCCCCTCGTAATTGCGGATAACGTACCACATATTAGTCCGTATGAATGTGAAACAGGAGCCATAACGATTGGCACTTCATCTACTTCACAGTTTAAAGCTTCATTATAGGCAGTAATTTCTGTATCAACTTCCATCCATGCTCTACGAATCAGTTTCGGTTCTCCCGTAGTTCCCGAACTATATTGCAATAAAGAAGGCTCTTCTAGTAAAAAGTTCCCTACTTCTAATTTTGTAAAATCGCCATATTCTCCATATAAAATCCCTACACAATTTGCACGCTTTGCCATTTCAATAGCCGTTTCTTTTGGCGTATCTTCATGTATAAGTAATACTGATGATTTCTTTTCTTTTAAGAAAAACACAAGCGTAATAATATCGAATGGATCTTTCAGACAAAGTGCAAATCTATTTCCTTCTGCTTCTTGAAATTGTTCCATTTCCTCATAAACTTGTAATCTCAAATTAAAATCACTTTTGCTATACTCTTGTTTATTAACAATTAACATAATTTCCTCCTGTAACAACTGATTTTTGTTTCATAAGTTGTCTTACTCTATACAATGGATTTGGAACTTCATGAACAAGCGATTCCACATCCATATATAATCGACGTTTCGTTAATTGTTCAGCATAGAATGTAGGTGCATATAATTGAATATTTTCAAATCTACCTTTCAAATGTGGATATATTCTTAAATGATCTTCAATTTCTTCAACAACCATCATCCAAAAATGTTCTTCTTTCAATCCATATTCATCCGCAAGTACGAATGCTAATTCTCCTAAATTAAACAGGAAAAGTGCATCTAACACCATCTCTTGCAAACATTCGATGCGATCCATTTCAAAGAAATCATTCATTTTTCCATTCGCATATGTTTTATGCATTTTAGTAAAGTCGGGACATTTGTCAACTTCTTTCAAATATGGACGATAAAACTCAAGCCCTTCATGAAAATCCTTTAACGCAATACGAACAGGCACCCCTTCTTTATGGACTAGAATCATATTTTGTCCATGTGATTCCAGTGCGATACCATGCTCTACAACAAGATGTATAACTGGTATTATCGCTTTTTGAATAAGTAATTGTAGCCAATCCTTCATTCCATATTTGTTCAACCACGCATCAATAATTGGTGTACCATCTTTCTCTTTAGCGTATAAACCATTAAAAGGAATTGCATCCTCTTGTGCATCTAAATACTTATGAATGCTTTCGCGCCAAATACATCCTAATGAACCATATATAGCTTTCTTATTCGTGTCATAAGTTACACTTGAAAACTCGCTTAACAAGATTAAACGTGCTTCATCCATTAAATAAGCGTCATTACTTACAACATCATTTAACCAATTTGATATTGCTGGTGCACTCACAACAGAGTATGGTTTCAGTGTACGGAGTGTTGAAGTGTTGAGTAAATTCATCGATAATTTAACGTACGGTTTCTTTGGACTCGTAATATTTCTTAACGTTCTCATTGACTGTTGCGCGCAATAATCGTCCTCTGATGTTCCTAAATAAATAATAAAATTACCCTGTATATGATCCCCATAATTTGAAATGATGAAATTCTCCCACTGCCATGGGTGAACAGGTATAAACACGTACTGTTTTGGATAACATCCCCTATTACGAATTCGTTCCATAAACTCTTCTAATTTACGATCGCCAATCTCCTCTTTTAAAAGGTCGTTATACATCACTTCATTCTCATAACCTACAGTCGCATAATTCTTATGCGCTGCAATCCATATGAGTTTTATTGGCTGCATAAATTCATATCCATATTGAAAATTGTCACGATATTGAAATCCAACACGTGCTTTATAACTAGGGTGATATGGATGGCCGTCTATTAAATGGCTTTCAAACTCATCGTAAGATTTTTGAGTATATTCTTTCTTATTATTTCTTTCATATTGTGCAATCGTGTCTTTAAATATTGTTTGTTCTAATTCGTGCATAAAAGAATCTAATTTAGCTTGTTCTATACTAGCAACCCGAAAAACTTCTTCTAGAAATTGCGAGACAGATTGTATTTCTTGCTGTTCATCTTGGACTCTTACTATTAATGAGTCTAAAGAAATACGTCCAAATGTCATCCGTTCCCTGCCATAGCATTTGTACGTGACACTTTTGTCTTCTTCATCAAGTCCTTGTATTATAAAAAGAATTTGTTCTTCTTTTTCTATGCGAACCGGTGTAATAATCCCCTCATAAATTAACGATTCTACTAATTGACGTAGCACTCTTCTTCGTACTGAAATGTAATCTTCTGATTCGAGCGCCTTTAATACTTTCGTATGATACATGTCCACTCTCATAAAACCCTCCACCTTATGACAAAATACCATTATTTGTATTACGTGAAATTTTAACGCTATTTATGAACGAACAGCCACTTCTCTAACGAGCGGATTATGTACTTGCACATAAATTGCTTGCTCTAATGGATTACTTAACTCATCGACATCGAAAAATCTCGTTAGTAAATTTGCTTTACACGCTAACTTATCTTCGTCCAATAATTCTCTTAAAAATGTTGAAGGTTCCCGGTTATACGGAAGGAATGATTCAAGTACAGACCTTAATTCCGAGAGAAGAATTTCCTCCTTAATTAATCCTGCTGTGCCAAAACCATTAATGAGACCAAACATATGATTGAAAATTAAGTAGTAACGAAATCTCTCATCCACAATATAGTCGTCATATAAATTTCCAGTACGTTCTCCAATACCAACTAATTCATTATTAAGCATCTCTTTCATTGAATTACAGAAATAAAATCCTTGATTATCACGGAAATAATATTTGACCGGATAACCATCTTTTAGCTGAACAACGCTATTTTGCTGATGAGCTTCTAATGCAACACCATACTGTAAATACGTCCATACCATTGGCTTTAAAGAAATATTCATATATCGTCTAAACCACTCTAAGCTTACTTCTTCACAGCTTTTACTTTCTAAATCTGCTAGGCGATGAATAATATTCGATAACCGCGTACGTTCCCCAGGTATAGCGTCTTGAACTAGCCCAGCAATTAATGTTGCGTCGTTTGCATGTTCACTATAAAAAGGGTTCTCGCGAATAATCACTTCAAATCCAGATTCTTGTGTTCCATAATTTAATGTAATATAGGCTGGATCACAAATAAAATCAAAGCCTGGAAATCTTTCTCGTACTTCACCAATAGCCGTCTTTAACATTTCCTTCCCTTCAAGACCACTCTCAAGTTCTTTCAGTTTATTAATACGCATTGAATTCGTTACTTTCACCGGAAATGAAAACTTAAGCATATACTTCGAATCGGGATGATACAGTGTCCTTAGTGATGATGTTGCCATATAATACTTACCTACAGGTCCAATATACTCAAGCAATTCTTGAACTATCCAATCTTGTACGTAAGCTTGATGCAAGAGCCATTCTGCCTGAAGCGGATGAATTGGAATTAATGCATATTGATCTTCCTTACAGTACTTCTCTATAAATTCCTTACTAACCATCTCATCATTACTTAATTCTTCTTTTATAATCGTTGTTGTAGAATCTGATAATAATGATTTTTCATTTACTATACTTTTATGGGCCCGAAAATAATGAAGCTGACATTCTCCTTTTAATTCTGGAGAATACATTGCATTTTTCCAATCCAATATCCCCTGTCTACTCTTTGGTGTAGGATGAGTTAAATGCCCAAATAATAAAGACTGCTCCGCTTCTATAAAAGTTGTATGGAAACCGTATAATGCGGACGTATCTTCTATTCTCTCTTTTGTAAATTCCTCAATATTTTGACAACTACGGATAACTCGAAGCATAAGTTCCGCAGGATTCGTCCCTTCTCCGTAGTTGATAGACATCTCTTTTATTAAAAATGTAATAACTGTAACGTAATCTGCTTTAATAACAGAATTACTATCTCCAATTTGATAATAAAATTGTTCTCCAAACAAATGACGATCTGTTGATGATTTATATATAACTTCTCCATACAAAGTAACGTTCTGTGCCGATAGCCGACAACATAAATATGTGGGGACTGTATCTCTATTCAACGTATTACTGAAGATAATCTTCATTCTTTCATCCTCTGTAATCCATTCTCCACTCCCTGTTTCTCTTAAATAACAGTTTAAAAAGCTTTGTAATGTTGCATGTTCTGCGATTTGTTTCGCATGCTGCATGTTGGTCCTCCTCTTTATATTAAAGCTATCGAAATTTTATATAATAAACGATAATTGAATGTCGTTATCAATTATGATTCTAATTGATAATGATATTCAATTCAAGAGTATATTTCAGAATTTTTTTATCTGATTTAATTTTTCTTGTTTTCTCTCTTTTCTTTAATCTAGTTAAAAATACACGAAAAAAATACTCAGTTTCAAACTACATACTTACTATTTTTCATTAGTAATCTATCCAAAATGATTAAACAAAAGAGGTATACCTTAATTGGTATACCTCTTTCAAACATAAAGTTTACATAATAATATTATTTAAGCAAATCTATATAACTTTTTGTATAACAAATTCAAATCTCTCCAACAATACGCTGTTTCTTCTACCCTTACTCTCTCTAAAAATTTCGTATCAATTTTTTCAGGGTTAAATTTTTCATAAAACTTTTTAGAAGGATTATTCGTAACAACCCAAACTAAAAGTGATTGCATATCATTGTTTATACAATCCGATAATAAAGCTTGAAATAACTTTTGTCCTATTTTCATTCCTTGATACTCTTGTAAAAGGTAGATTGCATATAATTCTCCATCACAATTATATGTACCAGTTCTTTCTACTCCCCCATCGACGAATCCAACTATGTCTCCATTTAAACTCTCTGCTACAAATCTAAATTGATGATTACCTTCTTTTTGAAAAATATCTTCCCATTGTTTTTCTCGTTTCTCATATGCTACATTATCTAGAATTTCGTCAGCAAATATCCCTTTATACGTTGTTTTCCAACTATCAACATGCACCTTTGCTATACCTGGTATATCATCCTTTATTGCTCTTCTAATATGTATTCCCATCATTTCTCCCCCTTGTTACTCATCATTATATCAATTTCATTCCTTAAAAATCCAAATAAAAAAGAGTGAATTCACTTCACTCTTTTTTATCACAATTATCTACTTTCCACTTCAACTGAAACTACTCGATCAATCTCTTTCAGGGAACTATATAACTCTGTTGTATATAAATCTTCTGGAGCTAAAATAACCATCTCCAGTTGCTGAAATGCTCCACTATCTATATCTTTAATTTTCACGCGTTTCACATGCATGCCTAAATTTTTAATTTGCTTAAATATACCATCTAACTCATGATGCTCTTTAACAGTAATTTTTATAGATAAATCCTTTTGTCTTAATGAATACGGTCCTGCAATTTTCACAAGTTGCGGAAGTACATTAATCGCTAAAATAATTAAAACCATAGCAACTGTCGCTTGTAAATAGAATCCCGCACCAATTGCGATCCCTAAAGCTGAAGCAGCCCACACCATAGAAGCTGTTGTTAATCCAGAAATAACATCATTACTTCTTCGTAAAATGACACCTGCGCCAAGAAAACCAATTCCACTAACAATTTGAGCGGCCAGTCGCATCGGATCCATATTTGTATGTCCTGGAACAGAATATACATGCACAGATTCAATTGAAACCATCGTAATTAAACAACTTGCTACAGAAATAACCATACTTGTTTTCACACCAAGTGGTTTATTCTTTAGCTGCCTATCTATCCCGATGAATAATCCTAAAAAGAGTGCTAAACCTAATTTGAGTAAAAATTCATATGACATATTTCCATTCTCCTTACTTTACAATGTTTCCCTTAGAATAACTCACTATAACTCTTTTATGATATCAATTCCAGTCTTTTCTATTCATTTAACGTAAAAAACCGAAAAAACATTTATAACGATGTTTCTCCGGCTTTTTATTACACTTTAGATTCTTCTTTATTTCTGATCTTTAATCTTAATTTCTGCATCTTTGTAGAATGCTAATTTACTGTCATTATACTCTTTTGTAAATTTGTTAAACTGCTCTTTGGACTTTTGTGCTTCCACATTTAATTCATTAACAGTTTTAACTATTTCACCGATTTCTTTTAATTTCGTTTCTTTTACTTTTAATTTTTCATACAGTTCTTTTTCAGTCGCTAACACTTTCGTGTAATTTTCATTCATCTTTTTGAATACATCATAACGATTTTTATACGACTCTTCTACTGCTTTTGCTTGTTTTTGTAACTTCTTATCTTCAATCTTCTCTATATTACTTTGAACAGATTTCGTTTCCTTCTGTGCTTTTTCTAGCATTTCTTTTTCACTTTTCAATACTTTTTCACGATCATCTACATTTGTAGTAGCTTGCTCTATTTTCTTCACAACTGCTTCATTATGATCTTTACCTTCTTGCAAAATTTGAGCATATAATTCTTGCCCTTGTTTCTCTAACTGCTCTAATTTTTTTGCTTCATCCACTAAAGATTTTTCTTGTGTTGCTGCTGTTTCAAAAGCTGTATATAGATTTTCTTCTGGCTTTTCACCGAAACAACCTGTTAAAAGTCCTACTGATAATGCTCCAACTACTGCTACTTTTCCATACTTCAACGTTCATTCCTCCATTACATACGGTTATCATGCCAGAAGTTCACTGGGAAGTGACTCTCTTCATGATAAGCTTCAAACTCATAACCCTTTTCTTTTAGCCCCTTTAAAATTGCTGGCACAGCAGCAACTGATTGCGGGTGAATATCATGCATTAAAATTACTTCCTGCGGTTTTGTTGCATTTGTTAATACGTTTTGAGCAATTTGTGCTGCAGCTGCATCAACTGGCATTTTATTGTATTTCCAATCTAATGAATCAATTGTCCAATCCCATACTTTAAATCCGCCTTCTACCACTTTATTTCGAAGACCTTCATTCAATCCAGGCATCGAACCATATGGAGGACGTGTTAATTTAGGTGATTTCCCAATAATATTAGCGATTAAACCTTGATCTTCTTTCATCTCATTTACATACTCGCCATTTTTATATAACTTTGCGAAATTATGTGTCATACTATGCATGCCTACATAATGACCCTCAGCATTTTCACGTTTCACTAAATCAGGAAATTCTTTGACATTCGCTCCAATTAAAAAGAACGTCGCCTTCGCATCATGTTGTTTTAGCGTATTTAATAATTCAGCCGTATATTTCCCTGGCCCATCGTCAAATGTAAGATAAGCAACTTTTCTTTCTTTTCCATTAAAACGACTTGGTGCCGTTTTATTCATTTCAACTTTCGGCTGTTCACTTGCAAGCTGCACTACATTTTCTTGTTTCGCAACAGCTTTTGCTGGTGAAGTAATTGATTGAAACATGTAATACCCAATAGCTACTGCGGCAATCGCTATTAAAACGACTACTATTTGTTTAATTTTTAAAGCTTTTTCCATTCTATCGAATTCCTCTCCCTATTAATCTTATATATAAATCGCCCAATATAATTATACATCTATTTATTTTTATTTCACCATGTAAACAGATTTTTTTGTATTATAATGGGAGTTTTATCAAAAGTATTGTTCCATGTGTTTATACGACTAAACATATCTCCATGAAGGTCCACCATTTTTTTGACGATAGCTAAGCACCTATTGTATGATTATTTATCTGCTAAAATAGCTGGTTAATATATGATACATGATCTTTCGCAATTACTATCTCTTCGTCTTTCACCTTAATCGCTTCATTGTGTATGAATATGTAATTGCATTTTGAACAGTCTTTCTTTAACCTGTTTCAATTTCCACCAATTCAATTGTTCTATAAATAGTGATAAATTGAATTTCCTTCCCTTCAACTTTAGGAGCTAATTTCCAAATAGTCCCCTCTAGTATATCGTATAATTACACCTTTTGTTTATATAAATTAAAATGATTTTAGTATAATTTTTCCGCAACAAAAATACGTTATTAAAAAGTTGCTAATCCACTTCAAAAAAAAGATTGGCAAAAGCCAATCTTTTTTTATTATTCGTTTCGAACTGGTTTTGGCGTTACACCTAAATGATCATTTAATTTTTTTGAAATATCTTTTACATTTTTTTCATTTGGAATGTAATAATAAATACCACCGATACGTTTATCTGTACCTTCTATTTGCATTTTTTCCATTTCCAAATTAGATCCTGCCATATTTTTTGTAATGGCAAGCATATCGTCAAATGTTAAGTTCGTTTTCATGTTTTTATCAACCGCATCTAGTAAAGAGCCCATTTTGCTAATTGATTGAACAGACATCGCTTTTTTGGCAATTGCTTCTATTACAAGTTGCTGTCTCTGTCCACGCATTGCGTCACTATCAATTTTACGCGTTCTTGCAAGTGCAAGTGCTTGTTCTCCATTTAAATGTTGGTAACCTTTTTCTAAATGGATCATACCAGCTTGGTCTTTACTATCTTGTTCAGTGAAAGTAACTGGTACATCAATATCAATACCACCAATTGAATCGACAATTTGTACGAATGATTCAAAGTTAAACTTCACATAATAATCAACAGGGACATTTAAAAATCTTTCCACCGTATCGCGTGTGCTTTCTACTCCACCAAATACGTGAGCATGAGTAATTTTATCTAATTTTTTTCTAGTTGGAATATAAACACGTGAATCACGTGGAATACTTACTAGCTTAACAGACTTATCATCTTTATTAATTGTTGCTAATAAAAGTGCATCTGTTCGAACTGCTTCGCCATATTGGCTTTTTCTCATTTCACTTCCATCTACACCCATGATTAATATTGAAATATTATCCTTTAAAGGTTCAACTTCTTTATCACGCTTTGATGACTTTTCAATTTTCGCATACGCATCATTTACAACAGCTTTTGCTTTATTATATATAAACGAACCATATCCTACTCCTCCAAAAATAAGTAGGAAAAATGGAATTAATATGAACCATTTTATTGACTTTCTTTTAGAACGCTTTTTATTACTTCTCGTATTTTGTTCTAATTCAGAGCTCATACCCATTCGCCTCTCTTTCTCTTTACCAAGTATAATGTAAGTCTATTTATCTTCATATTGAATTTCCTTTCATTAACCTTACAATTTTGTAAGGTTACTACTAAAACCCAATATGTATTCCATTTCACATTATACTCTCGTACTTATTTTTGGCAAGTCACTATTTACCAATTTCAAAAATTTAGCACTTCGCAACATGCAAATTTATAAATTCATTAACTCTTTCATTTTAAATTAGGATATCTTTTTCCAGATAAACGATATGAATAAAGAGTCCAGCTAATGATAAAACCTCTATGAGTACAGTATATTTCACGTTATTATTTCTCAAACGGCGTATACATGCTTTTCTTCCCCTGATTATCAATAAAAGCCGACTTTGCTTTTATTTTCGTTTTTTCTACTTCCATGTCTTCATTTGAGAAGTTCACAATGATTTTAATATTTTTTCCATAAGAAACAGATTGTACTAGCTTATCTTCTGACAAATACGCAAAATTCGTCATCTCTTCTTTTACTGCTTTTTCATGAACTTCATTCCAAACTTTTAGATGCTCTGTAATTTCTTTTTTATGTTTATTCCACTCTACTTCATCTAAATGGTACAACGGAGGAACATTATACAATAATTCAGACAGCATTCGATTTCCAACTTCATCTTTTACCTTTAAACTTCCCCATTCCCAATGATGCGTTGTAATAACGGAATCATTGTATACTAATTTATATAATGGTACCGAATATACTGGGTTTAAATACACTTGTTTATATTCTTCTTTCAATGGTACTTGTTTTGCATATTTTTCGGGAACATTTTGATTTGGTGACCAATATCCACCGACATAATACGGACTTGTTTTATTTTTCCGCATATCTTCATCGTCCCATTTAATAACAGGTGTTTCAATTCCGTGTGCAAATGCAATCGTACTACTAGCAAAATCATTTCCACCTTCAGAACCAACGACCATACCCTTTTCTTGTGCAATGTAGTCCATTCGTTTTAAACGTGCTTTTAAATCTTGCTCTTGTGTCGTTATATGTTTCGCTGAATAGTCATCGTAAATTTCACCTGTCGCATCACAATCAATAAACCATGAATTATATTTAGGACCATTTTGTAATATATCATTCATGCGTTCCTTTACACTAGGCAGCGATAAAGTCGGGTTTAACTTGCGACCTCTGCCTAAAAAGCCTTGCACCTTTTCTCCGTTTTTCTTCGTTACAGTAGCCTCTTCATATAATGATGGGTCATTAAAGGATGCTGTGTTCCAATTTTTATCACTTTTTTCGTGAATGGAATGATATGAATCATACGGACCAACTAAATACCCCATTTCCTTCGCTTTTGTCACGAAATTAGGTTGCATAAATCCTTGTTCCCAGTTCGGCAGACCAATCCACGCTTTTTCTATTCCTACCTCTTTCATTTCCTTTAGTATGTCCGTTCCATCTGCATTACCCCATTTACTTACCTCTTCAACCGCATCACCAAGTAGCGACTTTAATAAATGCTTATTTAAGCTATACAATTCTGTGTTCGTTAAGTGACCTACACCTTTCTTTAATAGCACACTAGCTTCCTGATCAACGTTTTGAAAAATATCCTCTTTATAAAATTCCTTCATGGATAATACTTCGTTTATATAACGTAAAATAACATTTTTTTGATACTTATCAATGAAATCTTGTTTACTTACTTGATCTAATACATTCAGTTCCCCAGGCTCTGAACTATTCTTTTGAATAAGTTCTCTTATATGACTAAACAGCGGGCTATTTATTTGCTCCCTTAGTTTTGGCCAATTTATATTATTTTCTGATAAACCATTTTGATTCCAAAAATAAAAATGCGCCGCTCCATATAACTTTTCGATTTCTTTATTTTTTCTAGCCTTTTCTTGTAATGTTTTAAATTCACCTTTTCGAACAATATCATCCTTATACAGTTTAGCAATGCTTACCGCATCATTATTTGTCACATATAATTGAAATCCATATGTTTTATTTTTATTTATGCTCGGAAATTCATGTGTAAAATCAAATCCTATTTTCGGATCCGAATGAAATTTCAATTCATTATTAAACATATTGTTTGCAATATATACAATTGAATATTTCGAACCATTTAAAGCGAAAAACTTCATAGAAAATGATTCAGCAAATGAATATGCATCATCCTTTAAAAACTTCTTCCAATTCTCATCATTGCTCGGAATTTGCTTACCCTCCCATAACGGAAGTGTATAATTTTCAGCTTCTACTTTCGGCCATGTAAAGCTTTCTGCACCAGTCGATTCCACTTCAATGTTTAAGTGGTCTTTTTTCTTTTCTAATTTTATTTTTACTTTTTGATCTGGATATTCCCATGATGTACGATCCTTTTCTTTTTTTACATTCGATACCTTCATTTTCGGTAGGGGTTGTGATGCCTGTTCCTTTACCCCCTCATGTTCTACAGTTAATGTGAATGTTTCTGGATTTACATCATAAGTAAAATCTTTATACGTCGATTTCTTTATTTTAGACTCTTGTACAGCATTACTACCTTTTACGTCACAACCGACTAAAGTCGAAAATGGCATAGTTGTTAGAAGACATATCGCTATCATTTTTTTCATCCTCTGCACCTCCACCAATGAATATACAGGTGGTTTGTTACAGGAATGTGGCAAAAAATAATAGAGCTAGCATTTTGCTAGCTCTATTTGGAGTATTAAAAGTTGATATGAACAACTATAATTCGCTTAGAAGATATGTAATACAGTAACTGCATTTTTTCTCAACAATTATGAAACTAAACAAATCAAAATTTTAACAAGCATTCTTTAACTGAAAAAATAAGTGTATACAATGTATCCTAAAAGTAGTACTAAAATGATTATCCCTGTAGCTTTCCAATTCATACCGCCTGCTATATCAACTGGACTACCTGTTTCCGCTCTATTGAGTCCGTCATGTAAAGAACCCGTAGGATTACTTTTTAATTCACTTTGTCTCATACGCTCTCTTTTTTCTTCTGGTGACTCTTTATTCATTTAATCACCTCCAAAATGAATACACTCTTTACTTACATTATTCAAAATCAACATTTGTTTTATATTTTTTTCCGAAAAAACCTAATTTAAAATAGGTTTGCAACGTAAAGAAAGCTAGCCATGCCAGCTTTCTTTACGATCCAATATGCTCTTCCTTATTTACAATAATACCTTTATGGTCGATTTCAAGCTCACATACTTTCATATCTGTAAATACTCTCGCTAATTGCTCAGCGATTTCTTGACGTTTCTCATATGGCGTTAATATAAAAATAGATGGTCCCGCACCGCTAAGTGCTGTGCCGTACGCACCAAATTCTTTTGCGCATTTACGAATAGATGGTAATAACGGTACGAGTTCTAAACGATATGGCTCGTGAAAATGGTCTCTCTCCATCATTTCACCTACAACTTCCCACCGCTTTTGACATAATGCAGCTACTAATACGTTACTTATCGCACTAGCTTTAACTGCCTCATGAAACGGAAACATCTTTGGTAATACAGAGCGACTTTCATCTGTATTTAATTCTTCATTCGGAATAAGAGAAATTACCCCTAATTCCTTGCTCTCAATTCTTACGACGGAAATATCCTTTCCATCAAGTGCTCCGATTACAGTTCCACCTAATATAGAAGCAGCAACATTATCAGGATGTCCTTCAAAATTTGTAGCAATTTGAACTTTTTGATCAGCAGTTAAGTTCAAATTGCCTAGTTGATTCGCAAGCTCTATCCCAGCTACAATCGCTGATGCACTACTTCCTAGCCCTCTTGTTAATGGGATATTACTAGTAACTTCTATTATATGGGGTGATATAGAAGGACATACTTTACATGCCGTGCTAACGATTAAATTTTTATCGTCTGTCGGAATTGATTCTTCAAAGGAATGGATTACTTGCCATTTATCAGCTTTTTCTTTAACCACCACATCTAAATACAATGACAAAGCTATTCCAACTGAATCAAATCCAGGACCAACATTCGCCGTACTAGCAGGGACACGAACACTTAATGGTATCACGACATAATCACCCCTTTAATATGATCTTTAATTTGTTCTATATCATTTGACACACTTGCGATGTCTAGTTGATTTGAAGAAATAGCGATATCAGGATCCTTCAAACCATTTCCAGTTAATACTGCAACAACTGTTTCTCCCTTTTTGATTTTTCCAGATTTAACATGTTTAATTACGCCGGCTAATGAAGCATTTGATCCTGGTTCAGCGAAAACTCCTTCAGTTTTTGCCAATAACCTATACGCATGTAAAATTTCTTCATCTGATACCATATCTATTTCACCACAAGACTGCTCGGCAGCCTCTACTGCATACGACCAACTTGCTGGGTTACCAATGCGAATTGCTGTTGCAATTGTTTCAGGCTCTTCAATTACATGCCCTTTTACAATTGCCGCTGCTCCTTCTGCTTCAAAGCCATGAATTCTTGGCTTCTTATAACCTTTTTCTTTCTCATATTCACAGAAGCCTTTCCAATATGCTGTAATATTCCCTGCGTTCCCAACAGGGATAGCTAGAACATCTGGTGCATTTTGCAATTGGTCACAAATTTCAAATGCTGCTGTTTTTTGTCCTTCAATTCGATAAGGATTCACTGAATTTACTAATGTAATCGGCTCTTCTGCAGCAATATTTCTTACAGCCTTAAGTGCATCATCGAAATTCCCTTCTATTGAAATAATTTCAGCTCCATAAGCGACCGCTTGCGCTAATTTTCCATGCGCAATCTTTCCTTCAGGGATTACGATTATACATTTCATCCCAAGACGTGCCGCATATGCTGCAGCTGATGCTGATGTATTACCTGTTGATGCACAAATGATTGCTTCTGAACCTTCTTCTTTCGCCTTAGCAACTGCCATCACCATACCACGATCTTTAAAAGAACCTGTCGGATTCGCTCCTTCGTACTTACCATATAGCTGAATCCCTAATTGCTTTGATATATTTAATAACGGAATAAGAGGTGTGTTTCCTTCCATTAAACTGACATCAGGTGTGTTTTCATTCACCGGTAAATAAGAAGCATATTGTTTTAATAGTCCTTTATACATATTGTTTTTCCTCCTCAATAATGTAGTAACTGTTTATTTCACTTGCAACAGCTTCTATCGCTCCTAAAACTCGTTCGAATTGATACTTGGAAGTTCGATGTGTCACAACAACAACTTCTGCCAGTTCACGGTTTAAAGGTAATTGAATAACTTCTTTTAAACTTACAGAGTAATTAACGAAACATTCTGTTATTTTTTGTAACATCCCAGGCTCATCTCGTAATGAAATACGCAAGAAATATTTCGAAACTACTTCTTCATCACCTTGTAATTCATAAGGAACTGGTTCTTTTAACGCACTTTTATTTTTCGGCACTTGATTCATATTTTTAACGATGGAAATAATATCACTTACTACAGCAGAACCAGTTGGCAACTTTCCAGCTCCAGGTCCGTAAAACATTACTTCTCCTACCGCTTGACCGTGAACATATACTGCATTAAATTCATTATTTACATTCGATAATGGATGACGACTTGGTAAAAGTGTCGGTTCTACACTTAAATGAATGGCTGATCCTTGTTTTTCTGCTTTCCCAATTAACTTCATAGTAAATCCTAACTTTTCAGCCATTTGTAAATCTTCTTTTTCAACCTTTCGAATCCCTCTTACTTGCACATCATCTAATGAAACATTCATCGAAAAACCTAAGTTTGCAAGAATTACTACCTTTCGCGCCGCATCTAGTCCATCTACATCTGCTGTCGGATCCGATTCTGCAAAACCTAATTTTTGTGCTTCCTGTAAAGCCTCTTCATAAGACCACCCATTTTGACTCATTTTTGTTAACATATAATTTGTTGTACCATTTACAATTCCCATTATTTTTTCAATTTGATCTGATGCTAGCCCGTCAGTTAGTCCTCTTAACACTGGAATACCGCCTGCTACGCTCGCTTCATAACATAAATCACAATCATTATCGTTTGCCAGTTGAAGAAGCTCTGCACCATATACAGCCATTAAATCTTTATTTGCTGTTACGACATGTTTTTTATTTTCTAAAGCCTTAACAATATGCTGTTTTGCTTCTTCAATTCCGCCCATTACCTCTACTACAATATCAATATTTGAATCATTTAGAACTTCATCTGCATGACTTGTGACTGCAATTCCGTCAATACAAACATCGCGTTCTTTTTCCAAATCACGTACAACGACTGTTTTCACTTTCACTTCGTATCCTGTATCAAGAGCGATTTTTTTATAATGTTCTTTCAAAATATGAACAACACCACTTCCGACCGTGCCTAAACCTAATACCCCAACATTTATAACGTTATTCATCTTCTAATCTCCTCCTAAAAGTTTAATTGTTACACCTATAAATCACCTTACTCTGCTTTTTTGTCATGCAGGTGGTGGTTATTTCCGTACTTATAAATAGTTTCATGTTACCGCACCTCCCTTCAAAGTAATAAAAAAACACACCCATCCCTAGGAAAGGGACGAATGTGTTTTCGTGGTTCCACCCTTGTTCCAATCTAGACGTATTTCTCCCTAGATTGCTCAAGTTCAGATAACGGCTGATACCGTCAATAATTACTAGATTACTCGTTCACTATTGAAGTTCAAAGGTGGTAAAATCATTTCTCGTGTTAGGAAGCTCACACCCTTGGCTTCCCTCTCTGTAAACCGTAAAAATGATTTCTTGTCCTTATCGTTACTTTTTCGTTCATGTTTATTTGTTAACTCATTATACTCGCATAAAAAACAAAATCAACACTATTTTTTAATTATTTTAAATTTTCAATCTCTAAAACCGTAAAAAAAAACACACTCATCCCTAGGAAAGGGACGAATGTGTTTTCGTGGTTCCACCCTTGTTCCAACCTAGACGTATTTCTTCCTAGATTGCTCAAGTTCAGATAACGGCTGATACCGTCAATAATTACTAGATTACTCGTTCACTATTGAAGTTCAAAGGTGGTAAAACCATTTCTCGTGTTAGGAAGCTCACACCCTAGACTTCCCTCTCTGTAAACCGTAAAAATGATTTCTTGTCCTTATCGTTACTTTTTCGTTCATGTCTATTTGTTAACTTATTATAGTTATCAACTTTTTAAAAAGCAAGCCTATTTTTACTAACTATTTTCAAGAATTTTTTTATAATATTTTACAATAGCATTATGCAACCGCCACTCAATTTACCTATTTTGTTATTTCTCCATTTTATAAATCAACGGTTCATATATAAATTCCCCATTCTAAAACCCGTACATATCCGCTCTACAAAACTATATTAATAAAATTTCTAATACAATCTTTTTGTATAACTTTCTTCTAAAGAACGTGCAACATCTTCTTCTGAAGTATTCACTTTCGCATGCTCCAGCAACATTTTTGCTGCTGAAGGTAACTCTTTTTTATTTAACCAAGATTCTGGATCCCACATCTTAGAACGAATAAAAGCTTTTGCACAATGAATATAACACTCTTCTATTTCAACAACAATTCCAAGCAACGGATTGCGTCCATTCGCCTGCATTTCTTTCAAAATTTCTTCGTCGTTTATAATATACGCTCGGCCATTTATTCTGAGTGTCTCCCCAAGACCTGGAATAAAAAAGATTAGTCCTACACGTGGATTTGAAATAATATTCAAAATGGAGTCTATACGACGATTTCCTGGTCTTTCTGGAATGATAATTTTATTATTATTGAGTACGTATACAAATCCAGGTGCGTCTCCTCGCGGCGAGGCATCACACTCCCCCAACTTATTTGCAGTAGATAATACTAGAAAAGGAGATTTAGAAAGAAAATCTACACAATGGTGGTCTAATGATGAAATAACTTTTTTCAATGCTCGCTCACTTGGTTGCCCCAATATTTTCCGTAACTCTTCCTCTGTTGAAATAATCGATTTTATTTCCGTACGCTCTATCCCCACTTATAACCACTCCTTTTTCTTTATTTTCCCAAAATTCAATACAAATATTGTATAATAAAATTTGAGGAAAGGGGAATTAAAATGACAGAGTGGTTAACAATATTTGATCCTGAAAGAAATACACTTGGGAAGAAATTACGTGATGAAGTGCATCGTGACGGCGATTGGCACGAAACATTTCATTGCTGGTTTGTAGAAAAAGATAATGAAGATATGTTTTTATATTTCCAATTACGCTCTAAAAATAAAAAAGAAGCTCCATGTATATGGGATATTACTTCAGCTGGACATATTATGCATGATGAAGATGTACAAATTGGTGGCCTTCGTGAAATTGAGGAAGAATTAGGGCTTTCCTTTCAAACTAATGATTTAACATACAAGGGAATCTTTAAAATAGATTATGAAATTTCAAATCTTACTGATCGCGAGTTTTGTCATATGTATTTTCACAACGTCATCAATCCACTTCCATTCGCACCAGGTGAAGAAGTAGACGATGTGATGAAAGTACATGCAACTTCTTTTCTACAACTATTAAAAGGAGAGATTTCATCTTTAACGACTATTTCAGTCTTAAACAATACACCGATTACGATAACATTTGAAGATATTTATCCGTATGATCTTGCATACTATGAATTTGTTATAGAGCAAGGAAAAGAATTATTAAAAAATAATAGTTAATAAATAAAATAGGACTCCTAGCAAAATATTGCGTAGAGTCCTATTTTTTTATTATTGTTCAAGTATTTTTAATCTACTCTCTACTTGTATAAATAAACGAATGATTAATAACAGCATAACCACTATAATCGCTATTATTGTATGTGGATATCTAAACAGTATACTAATAACACTTCCAATTAACAGCATGATAAATCCGTTTTGCTTCATCACTTCTGCACTATACCTGTTACCCGCATCCCATAATTCCTTATTTTTCATAGATCGTTTCGTACGATAACCATATGCCGCATTAATATCGGTCGGTGGATTTTTTTGAAGAATAATTGCCGCAAGTATAAAAATAATACCAATCAATATGCTTATTCCTATGTTTACTAGTGCATCAATCAATTATATCCCCCCTAACTTACACTTTCATTATACGACACAACCCTTATTTTTCCAATTTATAACACATTCACTTTCTTTCTTTCGATGTCTGGAACATACTTGGAAGTGTTACAAAACGTGCCCCTTTCGTTTTTAACTGCGGAATGATTTTGTCTAGTGCATCAACAGATCCTTGTAAATGCCCACCTGGAGTAGAATGCTGCAGTATGACACTACCTGGAAATGAATTCCCTAACACATTATTTGTAATCGTATCGGCACTTACACCTTTCCAATCAACTGTATCAACACTCCACTGTACAATCATAAAATTTTGCTCAGTTGCCCAATTCAATTGATTTTCAAGTATTTCACCATACGGTGGACGTATAAATTTAGGAGCATAGCCGGCTAAACGTTTTAATATTTCTTCCGTTTTTATAATTTGATTACGGTACTCAGCGTCATTTACTTTCGCTAAATTCGGATGACTGTACGTATGATTACCAATTACATGCCCTTCATTTGCAATACGCCTTACTACATTCGGAAATTTTTCTGCGTTTTCACCAAGTAAGAAAAAAGTAGCTTTTACATTATGTTGTTTTAACTTATCTAATATTTTTGGCGTGAATTCTGAATCTGGTCCATCATCAAATGTAAGAGCTACTTCCGCTTTATTATACGGTCCTGAAAATGCGTACGCATATTTTTCAACCCATGTAAATGGTGTCCACGATCCACGATCATCTACTTTCATTTGTACTTCATAGCTTTGAGGGATATATGCGTATGGCAATGCGCTTATATAGTCTCCATAATAAAATGAGTTATATGGCATATAAGCATACGAAACATCTCGTTCTAGTCCCCATTGATATGGAGCAAACATTTCTGGCGAATAAAAATAATACATGATAAAAAACCTCCCTAAATTTTCATATGTGATTCATCTGCACTTTGTTAGAGAAATTGTTATTCATAAACAAAAATAAGACTGTCCTTAATTAGGACAGTCTTACTGCTTACTATTATTAATAAATCGATGTACTATCTTTTGGCAAAGCTTTCACATGTTTTAAATAGTTCGTCACTTTATCATCATCATCTTGCGGATATTGATATTCATATTTGTTAGCGATTTCGTTCGCCACTTCCCTAAATAAATCACCCATGACAAAGAATGACTCCCATATGTTTTCATATTCTGCATTAGAAAATGTTCTTTTAAATTGCACCCACATATCTTTTTCAATATATTGCTCGAAATGCTTTCCAAACTTCCCTGCATTAACTGTAAAATCTGTTTTCATACCAATATACCATTCTAGCATTACGATGAACATATCTCGCACTGGTCCCTCAAGCATTCCTTTTGCATAAGAAAGCTCTTCTCTCCATAGCCCTTTTGCCACATTCGTACTACACCACCAAAATTCATTACAACAATCCAAAAACTCTTTTTCTGTAGGCTTTTTTATTAAGTAATCTTTATCGCTTGCTGGCGGGAATCCTTCCATACAATTATCTTTATCGAGAAGTAATTTACTTAAACTATCTTGTCCAACGAACTTTTTTATTAACTCAACTGGAACTAGCGTTAAATCAATCCGATTCCCATCCATGAACTGCATTAAATACGGAAACTTCCCATCTTCATCTGGTTGAACTAACGACATTTCTTCTGGCATTTGTACTATCATTATTTCTCCAAATCTATGAACCCAATTATGATTAGACGTAAAAGATTGTATATCATTTACAACATACATAATATCATAGTCTTGAAAACAATCTCTTTTCACATTTGGATTTACACGCGATCCATTCATGATAACTGCTCGAATTCTTCCATCCTCTTTTGCTGTATTAATAATTAAGTCTAGCATTTCTTTTTCAGTTCTCATCTACTTATAGCCTCCAATTTTTTGATATATAATATAGCGTTATGTATGTCGGAGGCCCACGAGCTAATCTCGTTATACAAGATACATGTTATAATTTTTCAAACATCTTTTTCATTCTATCTATCTCCTTACCTCATTCTTTTACGATTGCCATTACAAATCCATCGTATCCCTTACTTCCGACAGTTTGAAGCGCTGTAGCACTAACACGTGGCTCAGCAGCTATTAATTCATAGAAACGACGTATCCCTTGTACACGAGGATCGGTACTAGTATTGTCAATAACTTCTCCTTCACGTACTACGTTATCCCCAATAATTACAGTACCCGGTCGTGATAGTTTTAGTGCCCATTCAAAATAAGCAGGGTTATTTTGTTTATCAGCATCTATAAAAATAAAATCAAACGTTTCATACTTCTCGTTTTCTATTTGTTGTAAAGAATCTAACGCTAATCCTGTTCGTATTTCAATTTTATCAGTCAAATTAGCACGCTCAATATTGCTACGTGCAATTTCAGCATGTTTTTCACTTGCTTCCAATGTAACAACTCGGCCTCCAGATGGCAATGCTCTAGCAAGCCATATCGTGCTATACCCGCCTAGCGTGCCAATTTCTAAAACATTACGAGCCCCTTGAATTTGTACTAACAGTTGTAAAAACTTCCCTTGCATTGGTGATACATCATGTGCTGGCAAATTAGCTGCAACATTAGTTTGAAGAACCCCTTCTAATGTAGAATCTTTCGGTATTAATACATCACTCATATATTGATCAACAGCCGTCCATTTCTCAATTGTACTCATGTAAATACCATCCCTTTCAATTTCCCAATGCTTTCTACCATTCGCTTTTAATTATACCGAAAATTCTGTCTCCAATACAAAAAATAAAGAAGGTACATCTACCCCTTACAGAATAGATATCCCTTCTTTTAAAGTTAAATTTACTTCCTATGGATTAGTAGACCAAAGCCCAGCAGATTTAATAAATGTACGTTTATTTAATTTCAGCTGCGCTACGATAAATTCTGCAATATCTTCTGCTTGCATTACTTTATCAGGGTTTCCATCAGTTAATCCTAAATCTACAGCCATATCAGTCGCTACTGTACTTGGAGTTAAAGCTGTTACACGAATGTTATGTTTGCGAACTTCCATCGCTAACGATTCTGTTAGGCCAAGGACACCAAATTTAGAAGCACTATATGCACTTGTTACAGGTGCACCTTTTTGTCCTGCTGTAGATGAAATGTTAATGATATCACCAGATTGTTGTTCAATCATGCTCGGTAAAGCAGCACGAGTTGCATAATATACACCCATTAAGTTTACTTGAATGATTTTTTCCCAATCAGCAACATCTAATTCTAAAAACTTACCGAACTTAGAAATACCAGCGTTATTAATTAAAATATCGATAGATCCTAAACCATTTTTTAACGTTTCAATCGCAGTAGTCACTTCTTCGTATGAAGAAACATCAGCAGTTGCAATAACAGCTTTTACACCTTCTGCTTCTACTTCTTTCGCTACAGCTTTTAAGTTTTCTTCTGAACGAGCTAATAGTCCTACATTTACGCCTTCTTTCGCTAATGCGATTGCGACAGCGCGACCAATCCCTCTACCTGCTCCTGTAATTAAAGCATTTTTGCCTTGTAATAATTCTGCCAAGTATAACACTCCTTAATCATCTCAGTTATGTATTATATTAAAATTGTATCTATGTTTATGTAAAAAGGCAATGATGCACTTTCATGTGCGTAGGTTACTTGTAGGTAACTATAGAAAGTTTTTATTTATAAGTTTCATTTTTTTACCATTATTCATGTAAAATAAAAACAAATCCAGCATAGGGGAGTGTATGAGTATGAAAAGCGAAGGAAAAGCTTTTCAATATAATTGCAGTAACGGTAAATGCATTTTTAAAGAGAAATAGTGTTAGAAGGTTCTCCTTCTAACACTATTTTTCTTCATAATTAGGAATACACACAATAAATTCTGTTCCATTTCCTTCTTCACTCTCTACTTTTATCTCTCCTTGATGAAGGTCGAGTACTTTTTTTACAATAGCTAAACCTAAGCCACTTCCTCCATAGGCACGATTTCGTGAAGAATCCGCTTTATAAAAACGCTCAAAAATATGTTGTTTCTGTTCTTCTGATATACCGATTCCCGAATCACGGATGCGCACTTCCACTACTGTTTCATGTTCCTTTAACTGAATAGTAATCGTGCCACCGCTTGGAGTAAATTTAATACTATTATGAATTAAATTAATCCACACTTGACTCATACTTTCTTGGTCAGCAATAACATGTACTTTTTCTAAATCTAGTTCTAACTCGATTTCTTTTTCAGCCCAGAGTGGTTCACTATTTAACACAATTTGCTTTAACTGCTGATCTAATCGATAACTCACTCTTTCTGGTATATACTCTTCTGATTCTAAAAGAGTTAGCTTCAATAAGTTTTGACTTAGTTTAGATAATCTCGTTGTTTCAGTTTCAATAATGGTAAGATAATGTTTTCTTTTTTCCTCAGAAAGATTATCGTCTTGTAGTGCTCTAGCAAACCCTTTTATAGAAGTTAATGGTGACTGTATTTCATGAGAAACATTCGATACAAATTCTTGTCTCATTTTCTCCATCGTATTCAGTTCATCTGTCATATCATTTATACTTTTTACGAGCACTCCAATTTCTCCATCATACTTTTCTTCATTTCGTATTTTTACGGAGAAGTCTCCTTTTGCAATTTTTTGTATCGGTTCAATAATAGTCCAAATCATTGCCTCTCGTTTTGGCCTCATTAATATTCCAATTAATGTCCAAATAAGAATAATAAATACAAAACCGACCATATCACTAATTAGAAAGGCAACAAATGGCGATACGTTTACGTCAAAAGCATTCAATATACTAGTTGCTACATAAAATGCGATAGACCAAATGATAGTAAGAAAAGAAAAGAGCGCTAATACCGCTCCAAATACTTTCAGCATCTTCAACTTACTCATTCGTTTTCTTTTTCTCATTTACTTACCTCTAAGCGATACCCTAATCCTCTTATTGTTTTAATACTAAATTTCGACTGCTCTTCTTGAAACTTCTCACGTAACCGATTAATATGAACGTCTAGTGTACGTTCATTCCCTTCAAAATCATATCCCCATATTTCTTCAATTAATTGCTCTCTCGAACAAGTTCTTCCCGATTTAGACCCTAAAGTAAAAAGCAGCTCAAATTCTTTTAACCGTAACATAACCGTTTGTTCTCCAGATGTAACTTCGAATGTTTTACGATTTAATAATACATTTCCAACTTGAATCGATTGTGAAACTGTAATTTGGTAACGTTTCAATAATGCCTTTACTCTCACTACTAGTTCTATAGGGTCAAATGGCTTTACAAGATAATCATCTGTCCCAAGGTGAAATCCTTTTACTTTTTGTGATGTTTCCCCTTTGGCAGTTAGTATCAGAACCGGGATATCATAGTATTTTCTTAATTCAAAACATACATCAAATCCATCCATATTTGGCATCATGATATCAAGAATAACCATATCGACTTTTACGTCATCCATTTTCCGAAGTGCATCTACTCCATCAATTGCCTCATATGTTTGAAAACCTTCTCGTTCTAAAAATACAGAAACGAGTTCCCTAATGTGTGGATCGTCGTCTACTATTAAAATTTTAGGTATCAAAGGAACCATTTCCTTTCTACTTAGCATCTAATATATTTTTTTAAAATGCACCCTCTTTAATTTTCAATTGTTGCGTTGCAAACTCACGATACATATCATGCGTCTGTAATAATTCATCATGCGTACCACTACCTGTAAGATTTCCTTTTTCAATAAAGATAATTTTATCTGCATCTACAACAGTAGAAAGTCTATGCGCAATCACTAACGTTGTTCTGCCTTTCATTAAGTTATTTAACGCTTTTTGAACGACAGACTCAGATTTACTATCTAAGCTTGAAGTTGCCTCATCGAGCATAAGAATTTGCGGATTTCGAAGTAACGCTCGGGCAATGGCAATTCGCTGTCTTTGTCCACCAGAAAGCTTCACACCGCGTTCTCCAACTTCTGTTGCATAACCGTTTGGTAAGTCATGAATAAATGCATCAACATATGCCATTGCTGCTACTTTTTCAATTTCTTCATCCGTTACTTCACCTTCAACGCCGTAACAAATATTATCACGAATCGTTCCATCGATTAACGGACTATCTTGTGATACGTAACCGATTTGACGTCGCCATGACTGTAATGAATAACTCGTAATTGATTCTTTTCCTAATTTAATGGCACCACTAGTTGGCTCATAAAAACGTTCCAGTAATGAGAATAACGTTGTTTTCCCACTACCACTTGGTCCTACAATCGCTGTCACTTTTCCAGATTCAATTGTGAAATCAATATTTTTCAAAACTTGCTCTTCTTCGTTATACTCAAAATGTACATTTTCAAGAACGATCGGTTGCTTAGCATTTGTCACTTTCACACCAGTTTCATGATCTTCTACTTTATATTCTAAAATCGTACTAATTCTTTCCGTTGCACCAATTGCCTTTTGGAATTGTGTAAAGAACATAGATAATTGACTCATCGGCATTACAATTTGAACTAAATACAAAATAAACGCTACAAGTTCACCAGTTGTTAATGCACCGCTAGAAACTCTCATCCCGCCATATCCTACGATAATAACAAGTAGTGCCATTAAAACAAACGACATAACTGGCGAAATTAATGCTTGCACTTTTCCTTCTTTCAAACCAAATTGTAATAACTTTTGTATGCCTGTATTACCCGTTTCATATTCTCTTTTTTCTGTATTTGAAGATTTCACTAAACGAATTTCTGATAACACTTGCGTTAACACACTTGTAAAAGATGCCGTTTCATCTTGAAGCGCTTTTGAAATCTTATACATTTTTCGTCCAAGTGGAACTAAAATTAATACAGACAACGGAATAACCGTTAAAAGTAAAGCAGTCATTTTCCAATCTAACACAAATAATACAATTAACGATCCAACAATTGAAATACCACCTGTTAATAAGTTTGACAAATGCTCAGAAATTAACGTTTTCACAACACCTGTATCATTCGTCATACGGCTAATGGTATCACCTGTTCTATTTTGATCGTAATAAGATACCGGCAAGATAAGTACCTTTTTCCACAAACGTTCTCTTAGTCCCGCTACAATCTTCTGCCCAATATAATTTAGTAAATATATAGACAACCCTGCCGCAATAGTTTGCATTACAAAGAAAGCAACTAACCCAACAATTTGTCCTGCACTAATTGAAGAAAGCGAAAAATTATCTACTAATCCTTTTGTTAGCATAGGAATAAATAAACTCGCTCCCGTAGAAAGCAAACTCATTAATAACGCAAAAATTAAAATTCCTTTCGGAGGATTTGTATCTTGAATAAGGCGTAAAAACTGCCTCCAGCTCCCTTTTTTCTTCATTTCATTTCTAACTTCCATTCCTGTTCATCTCCTCATGTTAAACCAAACTATTCTTTCTAAAATTAGAATACGATACAAATGTAAACTGAATGTAAACACACTTTTTCTATTTTTACAAAATATACATAAAAACTCATCTTTACAACAGATATAAACATCTGATATTATTACCTGGTACTTAATATTATTCTATGTTAATTATAGATAAATAATTTAAAACACGATATAAATCTCCAGTTAGTGAAAGGAGTATCCTTTTTGCAAACAAATATACATTCTGAAAAGGAAACAATTATTTTTATTCATGGATTAGTTGGCAATCGTCGCGCCTTCAAAAAGGAGCAAAAACGATTTTCTGCCTCCTACAACATTATAACTTATGACTTATTAGGTCACGGTGATGATAAAGGAGAAGCAATCGACTTTTCATTACAGCGTCTCGTAGATCAATTATTAAACTTATATGAACAAGAAGGTATTAAAAAAGCTCATATTTGTGCGCTAAGTTACGGCTGTTACATCTCTACAATTTTTGCACAAATGCATCCAGAAAAAGTATTAAGTATTTGTCATATTGGAGGACATTACAATAACCCTTCTCGCTTATATAGCGTATTCCAAAATTTTTGGGAGAAGCGAGGGGATGAATACTCTAAATGGCTCTCTCAATACGCAAATACTATTTTTCCAAGTGGTATACTAAAAGCAAATCCGTTTGCAGTCATTTCAAGAAATATTTACTACCGTTTCGGATTACAATTACATTCATCCATTATTGCCCAGTCATTACGACATCGGTTAGAATTCGATTTAAAGTCTAAATTAAAATCACTTCCTCACCCTATACTATGGGTAATGGGAGAGCATGATCATCTCTATAAATCTTGTCTATTTGATTTGAAATCTATTTTACCTAACGTTCTATATAAGGAAATACCTTTAGCAGGACATGCAGCGAACTTATTTCGTCCTAACTATTTCCATGACTTATATGATCGATTTTTAAATGGAAATTTAAAATAAAAACTATTAAACTTCCAATTTATACAACTATAAAAAGGCTTCCCAAGTTTCCTTGGAAAGCCTTTTCTCTATACGAAAAGTATATAAAACTACTTTTTCTTAGTATGCTTTTGTGTAACCTAATAGGTGCTTGCTCCAGTAAGAGTTACTTACAGAACTAATACGTACACCAGTTGCATCTGTTTCTGCACTAATGAACTGACCGTTTCCTAAGTAAACACCCATGTGAGAAGGACCTGATTTATAAGTATTTTGGAAGTATACTAAATCACCTGGTTGTGGATTGCTAGTTTTTGTTTTAGAGCTCCAGTATCCAGCAACTGTTTGACGAGCGCCTTTATGACCAGTTTGATTTAATACGTAGTGAATGAATCCACTGCAGTCAAAACCAGCAGGTGTTGTACCAGCAGTTCTGTATGGTGAACCATTTAAAGATCTAGCGAATCCAGCGATTGAAGATGTATCTCCACCTGTTGTTGGTTTTTGTACGTCTTTACCTGGTTGTTGAACGTTATTTGTAACGTTGTTTACTCCGCCTTTTACAAACTTAACGAAGTCTGCACTTACGTAACCCGTGCGGCCGTTATGGTTAATTTTGTACCAGCCATTTTCAGCGCCAGTAACGTTTAGTACTTTACCATTTGTTACTCCACCGATTACAGCGTTGTATGTAGCTGGGCCTGTACGTACTTTTAAAGCACCAGTGTTAACAACATAAGAACCACCAGTTTGAACTGTTGTAGTATTGTTGTTTGTAGTTGGTTGTTGTGTTTGGTTAGATACAGCAGAACCACCTTTTGTTACGAAGTCTTTGCTTACGTATCCAGTTCCACCATTGAAGTTGATTTTAAACCAATCTTGTACTTCACCTACAACTTGTACTGTTTTACCTTTGTTTACAGAACCTAATACTGTATGAGATGTACTTGGGCCTGTACGTACGTTAAGTGAAGAAACGTTTACTGTGTAAGTACCTGTTCCTTGTTGAACAGTCGTTCCTGTTTTGCCACCAGTCGTTACGAAGTCACCACTTACATAACCTGTTTGACCATTTACGTTTACTTTGAACCAACCGTTTTCTTGTCCAACTACTTGTAGCACTTGACCTGATTTCACTTTAGAAATAACGTTATGTCCTGTACCAGCACCTGAACGAACATTTAATACATCAGCAGTTACTGTGTATTTTAATTCAGAAGTTGTTTCTACAGTTTTTGTTTCAGTTACAGTCGTTTGAGTTTGAGTTTGAGTTTGTCCATTAATTTCTTTTAGCGCTTCATTTGAAACTTGTGCATGAGCAGAATCCATTCCTGGAACTGCAACGCCAGCTACAGAAGCTGCTGCTAAACCTGCAATTACTTTTTTCATAAGTTGTCTTTACTTCCTTTCCCTACTATCCTCTTAAAAAAAACTTAAAACTTTAATACTTTACAATATTATCAAAGTAAAATATTCATCCAGTTCCATTTTTTAGCAAGAGTTTTATTTTTCACACAGAGTTCATTTTAAATGAACAAAGTGAAATCCGTGTGAACTTCATGTGAACTTTATCATTAATTATAGTGTTTTTGCAATGATTTTTTCAAATTTCTTATATATCGCATGAAAATTCGACATTTCATTTAATATCTCAATATAAAACATCCCTTTTCTATCTTCTATAAAAAATTCTATTAACCTAATACAAACCACATTATGTATTTCCTTATAAAGCTCCTTACATGAAGTATACTTTCATCATGACAAAAATCACTCTATTTATCAATAGCATAATATTTTTAGAAAACTAAATTTCTATACTATCTACAATTTTGAAATAATTTGACGAATTGTAAGATTTATTTCACAAAAACCATTTCTCCTTTAAAGAAAACACACACTATACCAACTGTTTTCTTTTCCGATAATGGAATTTATAGGATAATCATAGTATTATATATCATAATAAAACTTTAATTAGTAAAGGTTTTATCCCCCCGCTAATTATTAACCCTCACTACTCGGGCTACCCATTAATGCGGAATTTTATTGGAATAAAAAGAGGAGGCATATTTGTGAGAAATATAATAGATGATCCAATACAAAAAAATATAGAGCCATACTATGCTTTTATTCAATTCGTTTCAATGATAACATTACAAAAAGTATCAGCTATTGAAATACGTAAAAATGAATTAAAAAATCAGATGAAAAATGCTGGACAAAAAAACCCTTATTACATATAAAAAAGGTGAACAGGTTATATTCCTGTTCACCTTTTATCAAATTATTTTATTTATAAATTTTCACACGGTTTTCTAACGGTTGGAATTCTTTTTCACCAGCATGTACTACCGGTTTACCAAATGGCATTTGCGCAGTGAGCTTCCAATTTGCTGGAACATCCCACTCTTTTCTCACTTCTTCATCAATTAGCGGATTGTAATGCTGCAACGTAGCACCAAACCCTTCAATTTCTAAAGCTGTCCAAATTGCAAATTGTAACATTCCTGATGATTGCTGAGACCAAGTTGGGAAATTATCTTTATATAATGCAAAGTTTGCTTGAAGACCTTCCACAACTTCACTGTCTTCAAAATATAAAACCGTTCCATAACCACTTTTAAATGCATTCATTTTTTCTTCAGTAGGTGCAAAGTTATTTTCAGGTACAATTTTTCTTAATGTTTCTTTCGTAATATCCCATAATTTATCATGTTGTTCTCCTAATAAAACAACAACGCGAGCACTTTGAGAATTAAAAGCTGAAGGTGTATGTTTTACAGCATGATAAATCACTTCTTGAATTTTTTCATCAGAAACTACTTGCTCTTTACTAATTGCATAAATAGATCTTCTGTCTTCAATTGCTGAGTAAAAATCTTTTGCCATCATAATTCCCTCCAATTTTCAATTGAGGCTATTTCATATGTATATGTCATATTACGCCCCTCAAACTTATTATTAATAAGCTTATAACTTTATAATATCACAGCAACAAATAAACTCAAATGATAACACTTGTATTTAGAATCTTTTTCCTTTTTAAAGTTAAAATAAAAAGACCGTTTGTTGTTATCTAAAATTAGTAACAACAAACAGTCTTACTTATGTAGCGATCTAGATTCGTATTTTACTTAATTAACTAATCCAAATGCATACGACATTAACTTATTTGTCTCTGTAAAACGTTTTGTTTTACTTGATGTCCCCATGACCACTGTAATAATTCGATTATCACCTTGCTTTGCAGTCCCCGTAAAACAGTATCCTGCGCTATCTGTAAATCCAGTCTTTAGTCCATCCATTCCTTCTATATATAAACTTTTATTATTTTTATTTAACATGTCGTTTGTGCTTATAACATTAATATTATTAAATGCTAGCTGACTTTGACGTAAATGAGTCACTTCTAATATTTCCGGATAATCTTTTATAAGATGATACGCCAATTGTGCTACATCACCAGCCGTCATTTTTGTTTCACTTCCATCTGGCTCTTGTAATCCAGAAGCATTTGCAAATTTAGCATGTTCCGACATTTTTAACTGTTTCGCTTTTGCATCCATAAGCTGAACGAAATCTTTCTCCGATTTTGCCATATGTTCTGCTAAAGCCACAGCTGAATTATTAGCTGACTCAATCATTAATGCATGATATAAGTCTTTAACAGTTAATGTGTCATTAACTTGTACTGGGATTCTCGCTCCCTCTGTTTGTGCCGCCTTCGCACTCATTTTAACTGGATCTTCCCAGCGAACTTTCCCGTTATGTATACTCTCTAGTAGGAGATACGCTGTCATCATCTTAGACATACTAGCCGGTGCAAAAGCTTCATTTTCATTATATTGATAAATAATATCTCCATCACTCGCATCGATAATCATAGCCGCTTTTGCGTTAATTTCTGGTGGGATGTACTTTGGCGGGACTACTTTTTCAGTAAATCCTGCTTTAGGTAGTTCTGCCACTTGCAAAGGTTGTCCTTCTACATTCGCTACGCTCTTTTGATTTCCTTGGAATAAGAACCAACATATCCCTAAAATAATGACTAATAGGACTGTCATCCTTCCCCATTTTAACCGATTCATTTCAAAACTCCTTTAGCAAACCTTTTATACACTCACATTTAACCTTAACAACAATTCCTTTATACAGTCAAGGTAAAAAGTATATTTATTCATATACAGTAATTATTATTTTAATTTGTTTATGTTACACTAATAATACTGAAATATAAGAATATTCAACAATAAAATCTTGTAAATAAACTATTTAATAGAAGGGATTCATACAAATGCTACTTCCAAAATCATTAAAATATGGAGACACAATTGGGATCTACTCTCCTTCTTCACCAGTAACCTACACTTCCCCAAGTAGATTCGGACGAGCAAAATCTTACTTACAACAGAAAGGGTTTCATATATTAGAAGGTTCATTAACAGGTCGATATGATTTTTATCGTTCTGGTAGTATACAAGAGCGTGCTGATGAACTAAATGCCTTGATAAGAAACCCTAATATTTCTTGTATTATGTCAACAATTGGTGGGATGAATTCAAATTCAATATTACCTTATATTGATTATGATGCTTTTCTAAATAACCCTAAAATAATGATTGGATATTCAGATGCAACTGCTTTATTACTAGGAATTTATGCTAAAACAGGAATCCCTACATTTTATGGGCCAGCTCTCGTCCCTTCCTTTGGCGAATTTGAACCTTTTGTTAATTGTACATACAAATATTTTGCAGAAACTTTACTACATCATCAATCTCTTCCTTATCATATAAAACAACCATTATTTTGGTCAGATGAATTTATTAATTGGGAAGAAAAGACTAAGGAGAAAGAACTTCGACCAAACAATTGGATTTCAGTAATTGACGGAAAAGCTACTGGTCGTATTATTGGCGGGAATTTAAACACGATACAAGGAATTTGGGCTAGCCCCTATATGCCACATATTCAAGAAGGCGATATTCTCTTTATTGAGGACAGTTCAAAAGATGCAGCTACTATCGAAAGAAGCTTTTCATTCCTTAAAATTAACGGTGTATTCGATAAAATTTCAGCTATCATTCTTGGAAAACATGAGCAATTTGATGATTGTGGTACAAATCGAAAACCTTTTGAAATACTGTTAGAAGTACTTCAAAATCAAAAAATTCCTTTTCTAGCTGACTTCGATTGTTGTCATACACATCCAATGATTACTATACCTATCGGTGTTCAAGTAGAGTTGGATGCAACAAATAAAACGATACATATTGTAGAACCTTGGAAAAAATGAATGCATGGCTTCTATTGTTTTACAATAAAATCCATGCAGCTAAGTTTCCCATTGCTTCCATCTCATTTTTTGTTGCTTATTTCGGACTAGTTGTACTTTTATTCGGATATGCAATTTTATGGAAACAAGTAATTAAACATTTCGAAATTTCAAAAGCATATTCACATCGCGGGATTATTATACTATGGTCAATGCTTTGGTCAGTATTTCTATTTGAAGATACGATTTAGTGGAATCATTTACTTGGTGCAGCTATTATTATCGTTGGTGTAATCGTTTATTGTATCCAATAATAAAAAGCTCCGTTTATCACAAACGGAGCTTTTTACTATTGACCTAAATTTTGCACCTTATCTTTCAAATCTCGAACTTGATCTACCGTCTGCATAAGCTCTGAGTTTTTAAATTGCTCTACATCCACTTTTCCTTCTTCTATCTTTGTCATCGCCGTATCAATTAACGTATTTAACTTTTCGTTATATCCGACGATTTGTTGATGAAGATCCTTTGCTACATCAGGTGGCGTTAATTCATTGAATGCGGGTATATCTTGTTTAATTTCACTAAGCTTCGTTTCTAATTCTTTTCGAGCCTCGCTATCATTAACGGCCTTTTCTGCTAATGCTGGTGCATCGTTTGCAAATGCACTTATTTCATTTACATAGTCTGTCGCCTTTTGAGCATAATCTATGGAGTTCTTTCCTTCTTCCACTATTGAACATCCCATTAAACCAATTGAAACTATAAATACTAATAAAATTGATTTTATTTTCATTTTAGACTCCCTTCGTCTTTATCATTGTCTGTAATTTTCTCTATACATAACTTCTAGCTAAATTGTTTATAACCTTTTTCAAATAGCTATTTATCCTCTTACATGCCCTATTATCGTTACAACATCTATTTCTATATGTACGCTTATAATATCTTCAATTATATCCATATATCCTTGTCCTATAGCTGTTCCATAGTGTAATGTAAGCCCCTTCTTTTCATACACTGACTTTGGCACTGAAAAAATAAATCTCCTCAAGTTTCTTTCATCAGCTGGTTCCATAATTAAAACAATCCCATCCTCATCAAACATATACGCTCGCCCTCCAACTTTACATTCACTATGGCTCAGTATTGCCTTGGTCAGCAAAATTTAAAACATAATAAGTTAAGATACACTCCGCTCTATCATAAAGTGAAACTTTAATTAGCCCTCACCAGTCGAATCTTTACCAGCAAATAGCGGGATAAAAATAAAAAGCATTCATTCTTTTTTGTTAAGAATGAATGCTTTTTAAAAAATCAATTTCTAACTCTAGCATCTTTTTTTGACGAGGTTTTACTTTCCTTACGGGAACTCCAGCGTAAATATACCAATCATCTAAACTCTCTTTTACCATACTCATCGCGCCGACTGCCGTTCCTTCTCCTACCGTTACATTTGGAAAAATAATAGAATTAGCACCAATAATCACATGTTTTTTTAAAATAACTTTTTCTGCTTTCACATTCCTATATTGATTCGGGACGGTTGGCCCCATTAATGTATTTCCACTGAAATCATCAAGTACTGCATATACGATTGTTTTAGCTGAGATGTTTGCAAAATCATGCATTTCAATCCCAACTTCCCCTCCATATAACGCTGTATACGCTGATATGTGCGAATAACTTCCAATTGTGATTTTACCACTTAAAATGCAAAAATCATCAATTCTTACATGATTGCCAACTGATATAGCACTCGGATTATATATACTTGCTTTTTTACTAACCAATACATTTTTCCCAACAGATAAAAATCCAATTTTCTTTAGTTCTTCTTGACTATAAAAACTATTCATCTACCGACACCACCTTCTGCTCTAAACAGATTACAATTTGCTCTACTAGTTCTTTCGTCATTCCTTCCCATAAAGGTAAACTTACGATTCGTTTTGCTATTTTATTCGTTTTTGTTAAATCTGTAGACTTATAGTTTTTAAAAAGAACTTGTTGGTGGCAAGATGGTGAAAAGTATAATCTAGCTTCTATTTTCTGTTTTTTCAGTTCTTCTATTACTTGTATGTTGCGAACTTCTTCTGGACAAATGATAGGCATAAATTGGTGAATAACTGCTTCTGTCTTTTGGACATTCCACCCTTTTTTCATTAGCCCAGTATTTTGTAACAACTGTTTATACCATTCAGAAATACGGGTGCGTTCTTTTAATTTTTGATCCCACTTTTTTATAGTCGCAATCCCAATAGCTGCTGCGTATTCAGACATTTTACAATTAAACCCCATCATCGTGCATTCACGATTTTTATCAAATCCGAAATTCCCCATTCTTTTAATACTTTGTATATCTTCTTCGTTTTTACTATATATGAGCCCTCCTTCACCAATTCCGAACGGCTTTGTTGCATGAAAGCTATATACGATCATTCCACTAAAATCTTGACCGTAATGCATCCCTCCATTCATTAATCCAAATCCCGGCGCCGCATCTACGACAACCGGAATCCCCTTCTTCTCTAATTCTTCATATTCTTCTAAGTTCATCCATGATCCAAAGGTGGCGTACGGGACAACAATCGCAACCTCTTCTTTTAATTCTTCTATCTTATCCAAAAGTACCGTTTTATCCATATACCAATCATCTATTGAAATATCAATAAAGTAAGGTTCCAATCCACACCAAATAGCGGCTAAGGCAGTCGCAGGGAATGTAAAGCTAGGCATGAGAGCATACTTTCCCTTTCTTCTTTTCTTTAGTTGAATAGCCGCCATTAACCCTAACGTTGCGTTTGCTACTGTTGTAACAGCTCCCCTGTTTTGAAAAAATGACGACATAATTGTTTCCTCAAAACGTTGATTTATAGGTCCATAATTCGTATATATGTGAGATGTATCAATTTCCTTCAATTCGTCCAAATACTCACTTACAGGTACAGTTGAAGCACGTAAAAAAGGAATATTCTCCATATCTATCTATTCCTTCCTATCATTTTCGGACAATATAGAGCATATCTGTTTCAGATAATCCAAATTTCCTAGCAATTTTCATTCCTTGTTTTTCTGCTATGTTATATAATTCTACCTTAAATCCTGCATTCATTAATCGTTGAATAAATCCCGATTGATTATAAATTCTCACATGATCTTCTTGACCAAAAGCTAGTTTCCTCAATTGTGGTGTTACAATTAATTCATTCTCTACAATAAAATCTACATTCATTACGATTGGTACTTGAATAATTCCCCATCCATTTGGCTTTAACACTCTATATAACTCTCGCATTGCTTTGTCATCATCAGGAACGTGTTCTAACACATGACTACATAATATTACATCAAAAGTATTACTATCATATGTAATCCTTGTAACATCAATTTCCTTCATTAATGGATCCTTTGGTTCTAAGTCACCACATACATACGTAATATTTTTATACTCGTTAAACCAATCTCTTAACTTCGCTTCAGGTGCAATATGAAGCATTGTATAGTTTCTATTTAACAAGTCCGTTTCCGTTTCAATGTACGCACGATACAATCTTTCACGATCCATCGAATTACAAACTGGACATATCCCTGTATCTTTATTCCACATCTCAAATTTATATTTCGGAAAATCATAATGTGCTGGCCAAGGTGAAAATTTTTCAAATTGTTTATTGCAATATTGACAATAACAAGATTCTTTCTCGAACATATGAGCAACTAACTTGTTTAACCCTTTTTTTATCTTTTCATTATAAATTTGATCTAGTTCGCCATTTCTTACTGCATCCTTAACTATAAATCCCGCATTTTCTAAACAATAAGATAAACTCTCTTTATACTCACTTTCGGAGCTTAAAAATCCACTATTATATGCATCTATAATTAATTCAATCCACTCTTCAATTGTCATTAAAATAAAATGCATTTGTTTTTGATTTTGGCCACTATGTTGTCTAAAATAACTAAGAGGTTCTTGTATATAAACTACTTTTCCTTTCCTCATCATATCTAGCCAAGTTGCAATGTCATTAATAGCAGAATAAGCCTTTCCTTTAAAATACCCAAACTTCCCGTCAAACAAATCACGATTAAATAAAACAGTTGTCGGCTCACCAACTACATTTTTTAAGTTTTTTAACATATAATTCCCTAATTCTTTTCCTTCAAAAAGTGTAGTTTCTTTCGCGATTTTCATATTCAATGTTGAAGGTGGTAATATCTCTCCATTCTCATCAATCAGTTCACGATATGACGTCACAAATGAAATATTTTCTAACGTCAAAAAGTATTGCATCATTCTCTCGATCTTTTCATGATGAAATAAATCATCATCTAATAAAAAGTTTATATAGTCCCCATCCGCAAGTTCTACACACTTATTAAAGTTTTCGGCAACTAACGGCGTTTCATTTTTAACATATGTAATACACTCATATTCACGTAAGTACGGTTGAATCATAGCATTGACTTCATTATTTGTACTGTCGTCAGAAATAATAATTTCTATATTTTCATATGTTTGATTCAGAGCACTGTTGAGTGCTAATTCCAAGTAATAAGGTCTATTGTACGCAGGAATAAGTATACTTACTTTCGGTAAAGAAGAATTATTATTTATATGTTGTTTTTTCTTTTCTATGTTTATTTTCTTCTCTCTAATTTTTTGGTAATAGTCTAATGTATATAATATGGATGATGGAACTATCCTTCTTGCATAATCTAGAAAATTAGTTATCGCTTTGTCTAACTCTTTTTCGGTGGATAAGAAACCATATTGTTCTCCTGCTATAATACTGTGTGAAAAATCTTCTAACCCATCCATCATTTTATTAGATTCATTTAACTGTTGATCTGGATGTAATCGAAAGTAACTAAGTGTTTCTGCTATATATACTGCTTTTCCTTTACTTAATAAAGCTAACCATGAAGCTATATCTACGTTACATAAATACCGCCTCTTATCAAAAATCCCATATGGTTCTTGTAAATCATTTTTACGAAATAAAACTGTTGTCGGTTCTCCAATATAATTTTTTTGATCCACTATTACCTTATTTCCTAATTCTGTTCCCTCTATAATCGTATCTTCATCAAATAAACGGACAGTTGAATAAATATGTCGCAGTTCTTTCCCTTTATCATCAATTACTTGACGATGAGATGTTACAAGCTTAATTTCATTATCTAAATCATGGAAAAAATACTTCATCATTTTTTCAATTTTATTTACATGAAATACATCATCATCCATTAAAAAATTTATATACTCACCGTTCGCTTCATGAAATAACATTAACGCATTTTCAAATTGTCCGAGAGTTGATCTATTTTTTATATAAATAATATTTGAATGATCACATAAGTATTTTTGTAACACTTTTTCTGTTTCATCATTCGTGCTGTCATCTCCAACTATAATTTCTATATTAGGGTATGTTTGTTCTAATACACTACATAACGCCTTTTCAAAGTAACGAGGACGATTATACGTAGGAATTAATACACTTACCAACGGAAGTTGCTCTACCACCTCTTCAGTTCTTTCAATACGAGTTCTCATTTTAACTCTCTCACCTCTTCGCATATTATTTATATACGCGACACAAAAATCACATTACTTTAACTGTATGGAGCCTATATACATTTATGCAAACATGAAACAAAATATCATACTTTTCGTTCCTGAATAAACATATTTAATAACGCGGACATTTTATTTGCACCTTTTTTATTCATATGATCACTATCATAAAAATCATCCTCACAAAATAATGGCGAATCAAATAGATCTATAATTTGAAAAGAATATTGAGTTTGAAACTCATTTATAACTTTATAAAAATCTTCTTTTAATTTCTTACTACTACAATTGAAATAATGTGAAGTAACAGGGAATACAACAATTAATGGCTTTATATCGTTTTTTAACAGTAATTCTAAATATTTCTTAAAAATTATTTTATTTTCAACTAAAGTATGAGGATACGCCAATTTAGCATGTGAAGCTGCTCTTATTTTCCCGTGTTCTTCAAAAGGAATGTGAAGTGGAATGATATTCCATTCAGCATTTATCCAAGGCAGTATCAATGATTCATCTTTTAGTTCATCTAATAAAATATATTCAAAATGCAAATTAAAAATAGAAAGAAGTGGTTTCGGAGTATTTAGATGTGAGAATCCATCAGTGGGTAGAGGAGAGTGAACTACAGTATGATGACCATCTTGAAACAATGGATAATATACTTTGTGAATTCTATATGATTCAGATGATAACGACATATCAAAGTAAAACGAGAAATAGGCTATTCCTATTAAACAATATTGAAATGAATGATTGTTTGATAAAAGTTGTGACGCTATTAAATAATCATAGTATAGATCTTGCGATGGAAGTGTTAATTTTATTGACTTTTTTGAGAGAAGCTCTGTACTTATGCCACAATGTGGATAAGACAAACCGGTAGCAAACAATTCATACGTCGGATCACTCTTTGCTTTTTTCATAGAAATGTATAAAGACATAAGATCCGGATTTATTTGATAGATAGAAATTAATTTATCCTTCCATTCATACATGTATTTTGTTAAATTAATAATTTTTGAACTTTGCACGCCCCTATTTATCAAGTCATTTGTAAGTTTTTCTGCGTCCACTCTCCAAATGACTATATATTGAAAAGAACTTTCTATACGAACAACATCTGAAACGTCTACAACATGAACTATTGTTTTACATTTATTTTTGTCTAACGTATTTCGAATCCTATCCCCTGATAATTCATCACTTAAAACAATGATTTTATATTGCTCCTTCATGTACATCCCCTCCATTATATGTATAATATGAAATTCATTTTTAATTCGTAACAATCATATACACCTTCAATCTAACAAAAAAATAGCTCCACCATTAGGCGTAGCTATTTTTACAATTATTGCTTATTCAAATCATATTCCTTTATCTAACTCATAAAGTTTACGATACTTTTCATTTTCTTTCAGAAGTTGTTTATGACTACCTTGCATGACAATTTGGCCACGATCAAGGAATATAACTTCGTCTACATGTTCTATTCCTACAAGATGATGCGTAATCCAAATAACCGTCTTTTCTTCCGTTGCAGAAAACATTGTTTCAATTAAAGACAATTCTGTTTTTGGATCTAAACCGATAGTCGGTTCATCAAGTACAATAATTGGTGTTTCTTGCATAAGAGTTCTAGCAAAAGCAACTCTTTGTCTTTCCCCACCAGAAAACCGCTTTCCCATTTCATGCATTTTTGTTTGTAATCCGTCTGGAAGAGAAGTAACATGTGAAGCTAGTTGTGCTTTCTCTAAAGCTTTCCATATCTCTTCATCCGTCACCTCTGGTTTGCCAATTCGTACATTATTTCCAATTGTCGTATCAAACAAATGCGGCTTTTGATTTAATACAGAAATATATTTAGATAAAAGATTCGTATGAGCTCGTTCACCATTCAATACAACTTGGCCATTTACTGGGCTTAACGCCCCTGTTAACAATTTTAGTAAAGTAGATTTCCCTGTCCCACTTCTCCCTAAAATAGCAATTTTCTTCCCTGCTTTTATTTGTAATGATACATCTTTTAATACAATCTCATTACTATCTGGATAACTATACGATACGTGATTCAGTTCAATATCTACATGTTTTGGTTCAATATAATCTTTCTCTCCATGCAAATCCGTTTCATCATGTAAAACACTATCACTTTCTACGCCATTAAGACGATGGGTAGATTCTACGTACGATGGTATTCGATCGATGGCATCTGCAATAGGAATAAGCGCGTTCGTTACAGATAAAGTCATTAATACGAAAGCTGCGATAACTGTAGGAGCAATTTGTTCACTTGCCGCTCCATTCCCAGTCCATATGATCATCGAAATAACTACAATACCTACTACTAATTGAATGATACTGTCCCGAATATGATACCAGCGTTTCACTCTCTTTTCGATTTTTAACAACTGATCATTTTGTTTTACATACTCATTAATAAATTCATCTTTACGACCACTTGCTTGCCAATCAGATAATCCAAAAACAGCATCTGTCAGTTGTTGATACAAACGGCTTCTGCCTTGCTTTAAAGTAACATGATGTTTCTTCATCAAAAGTAATGATACAAATGGAAGAAGAAACACGATAATAGCTAACATACAACCTACAATAAGTGCAAACACAAGGTCAAATGCACCGATAACAAGTACGAAGATACTATAAACAACTAGCGCTAATATACTAGGAAATATTGTACGTAAATATAGGTTTTGCAAATGCTCTATATCTTCGGATAACACTCCTAACATATCACCCGTTTGAAATCGAGAACGGAAAAATAACGCCTGTGGTTCTACTATTCTATATAGCTTCGTTCTCATTTTTTCTAATATACGTAGTACGACATCATGTCCGACTAAGCGCTCTATATAATGAAACACAGCTTGCCCTATACTAAACGCTCTTGTTGCAACAATAGGAACATATACAGCCATTACATTTTCTGGTCTAAGGGCAGATTTTGAGATTAAATAACCTGAAATAAAAAGTAACATCGCTCCTGAACTAACTCCAAGAAGACCAAGGAAAATAGTTAAAGTCATTCTACCTTTATTTTGTTTTATATAAGGTTTAACCCAGTTACTCATTTCTCTCCCCTCTCTTCCCTATGAAAATGTAATGTCTCATTCTCTAAAAGTTCTTCATACGTCCCACTTTCTTTCATTTCCCCTTTATTTAAAATAAGGATATGATCCATTTGTTTCATCCAATGTAGACGGTGAGTTGCTAAAAATACTAACTTTCCATTAAATAGACGTAACATCGCTTGCTTTATTTCAAATTCGGTTTCAATATCAAGATGTGCCGTAGGCTCATCTAATAAAATGATTGGTTTTTTACTTAAAAGCGCACGCGCCATAGCAACACGCTGTTCTTGTCCGCCACTTAGCATACGTCCACCTTCTCCAATTCTTTCGTGTATCCCATTTGGAAGTGATGTAACGAGTGAACGAAGGCCGACTTCATTAATAACTCTTTCAACTTCTTCATCTGTTGCATTTGTTTCATAAAAACGAATATTATCCTTTAATGAAAGCGGAAATATATAGGGTTGCTGCGGAATATAAGCAATATTTTTTTGCCAATCTTCACGAGTAGATCCATCAACTTCTACACCATTTACTAACATCTTTCCACTCGAAGGAGATAAAAAACCTGCTAATACGTCGATTAACGTCGATTTCCCTGCACCACTTTCACCAATAACACCAATAGCACCGTTACCTTCCCAAGTAAAATTAATTCCTTCTAATATAGCCTTTTCAGATTCAGCATTATTAACTTTGATATCTTGTAATTTCAAGCTACTAGAGGCATTCCATACTATATCTTCATTTAAATCTTTCTTTTGTATTCCTTTTTGTTGTTGCAAAATCTCTTCTATTTGCTCCATCGCAATTTGTCCATCTAATGTCGCATGATAATTTGCTCCCACTTGTTTAATCGGCAGAAAATATTCCGGAGCTAAAATCAAAATTGTAAGGGCTGGTAATAGTATAATCGTTCCATCTATTAAACGTATCCCTAATCCAACTGCCACAAACGCGATTGATAAACTCGTAAAGAAATCTAATGCAAAAGAAGAAAGAAAAGCAACTCGCAAAGTACGCATCGTTGCTTTTCTATATCTTTTACTTACTTTTTCAATCTTTCCTTCGTGCTGTTCACTTTTCCCTAAATACTTTAATGTTTCTAAACCTTTTAACGTATCTACAAAATGGTTCGAAAGTACACGATATATCTCATACTGACTATCTGCCATTTTTTGCGCTGCTAATCCGAGAAGAATCATAAATATAATCACGATAGGAATCGTTACAACTAAAATGATTCCAGACTCAATATCTAGCGTAAAAACATATAGTACAATTAGACCTGGAACGATACTACTTCTAATCATTTTAGGAATCGTTAATTCAATATATGTTTTAAATTTCTCAATCCCCTCAATTGATAAGGTAACCAGATGACCTGTTCCAACAGTTTGAACATACCTTGGACCTAATGTGAAATATGCCTCTATCAATTGTTTTCTTAGTAACGACCCTGTTTTTTCGGCAAAACGTTCCACTAATATTTGTGATGTTCGAACTACTATGTTACGCGCTGCAAACGCGATACCAAAATAAACAATTTCACTTAATATTGTTTGTACTGTCTCTCCATGAAATAAAAACGTAATAGCTCGTGCTAAAAAGATTGTTTGCGCAATAATACTAAAAGCTTCTAAAATACTAATAATAGTTAACGCTACATATAAAATACGGCTACCGGGATAAGACGGAAGTCCTCTTTTTCTTTTCATTAGTACTCCAAATCGTTGTCTGACTTAACAGGTTGTCTAAATACATAATAACTCCATATTTGACTTCCGATAACGAAAGGCAAAATAGCAATCGCAAAGTAAGTCATAAGTTTTAATGCATAAGCTCCTGATGCTGCGTTGTAAATTGTCAAATCATTCATTGCTCCTAAAGAGCTAATCATAACACGTGGGAACATACCGATAAATACACTCGCACTTAGTAAAATGATTGTTAAACTCGTCATAAAGAAAGCCCAACCATCTCTTCTTCTTTTATTTAATAACGTGGACACTAATAGTGCTACAAAAGCTCCGATTGGTACCATAATCCATTCTGTTCCATGAGCAGTGAAAATGTCGGTTTTCCATAACCCCACACCAGCAAAAACAAGAAGTGTAATTAATGAAAATGGTGCAATTTTTATTGCAGCAATTCGTGCACGTTCTCTCAATTTACCAGTTGTACGTATCGTAAGAAATTGTAATCCGTGAACAATACATAGTAGGAGAAACATTACTCCCCCAAGTAACGCAAATGGATGAAGTAATTGCAGGAATCCACCTACAACATTTTTACTCTCATCAATAGGTACACCTACCATAAAGTTTGCAATCGCAACTCCCCAAAGGATAGGAGGTAACATACTTCCAATAAACATCCCCCAATCCCACGCACTCTTCCATTTATGATTATCTATTTTCGCACGAAATTTAAAGGAAACACCTCTTAAAATTAAAGCAAGAAGCATAAATACAAACGGAATATAAAAACCACTAAATAAAGTTGCATACCAGTGCGGAAATGCCGCAAACATGGCTCCACCAGCACAAACAAGCCATACTTCATTCGCGTGCCAGAACGGTCCTATTGTATTTAAGTAAACTCGTTTTTCAAAATCATTCTTTCCTAAAAACCTCGAAACCATTCCTACCCCAAAGTCGAAACCTTCCAGTACAAAGAATCCAACAAATAAGATTGCAATAACTAAAAACCATAACTCATTAAGAGATAACATACTCTTCCTCCTTATCAAATGGATCATGGCTTTGATAATCCTTTTTCGTTTTCTTATTCTTGTGGCCCTTAATGGTACGAACAAATAAGTACACACAAATTCCACCCATAATTAAATACATTGATGTGAATGAAATAAGTGAGAATAATACTTCACCGAATGTTACATTTGGTGATACAGCATCTTCTGTTTTCATTACACCAAATACAACCCAAGGTTGACGACCCATTTCAGTCATAATCCACCCTACTGTATTACCGATGAATGGAAGAGAAATTGCATACACCATTAATTTTAAATACCACGTTTTTTCAGCTAAACGATCTTTTCTTGATAAGAACCATCCGTAAGCTCCTAGAAGAAGCATGAATGTTCCACTCATTACCATCGCTCTAAAACTCCAAAACATTGTATGCACTGGAGGAATATAATCTCCAGGTCCATATTTTTCTTCATATTGTTTTTGAATTTGATTCATCCCTTCAACTTGACCGCTAAACTTATCATACGATAATAGACTTAGCATATAAGGGATTTGAATTTCAAACGAATTTTCTTTCTTCTCTGTATCAATTTTCGAAAATACTGTAAATGGCGCTGGATCCTCACTTGTATTCCATAGCGCTTCAGCTGCCGCCATCTTCATTGGATGTGTCTTAATTAATTGTTGCGCTTGTGCATGACCGAAGAATAATACAAGCGCCGTTGTAATTGTTCCAACAATGATAGAAATGCGGAAAGATTTTTTAAATACTACAGTTTCTTGTCCTTTTGTAATTTTCCATGCACTTACACCCGCAATAAAGAATGCACCTGTTGCAATTGCTGCTGTAATTGTATGCGGGAATTGTACCCATAGTTGTGGGTTTTGAATAATGGCTAAGAAATCATTCATTTGTGCACGACCATCAGCTGCCATTTCATACCCGACAGGTGACTGCATAAATGCACTTGCAGTTAAAATCCAGAATGCTGATAACATCGTTCCAATTGAAAGGAGCCAAATACACATTAAGTGAATTCGCTTCGGTAATTTATCCTCACCGAATACCCATAAACCTAGGAATGTAGACTCAATGAAAAATGCCAGTAATCCTTCAATTGCAAGCGAGGGACCAAATACATCACCTACAAAACGTGAATACGTTGACCAGTTCATACCAAACTGAAATTCTTGTAAAATACCTGTTACTACACCTACTGCAAAGTTAATAAGGAATAATTGCGTCCAAAACTTTGCCATCTTCTTATATACTTCTTGCCCTTTTACCACATACAACGTTTGCATGATCGCAATAATAAAAGCTAAACCAATTGACAGCGGAACAAAAAAGTAATGGAAAATCGTTGTTGATGCGAACTGTATTCGTGCCAATTCGAGCGTTTCCATACTAAAATCACTTCCTTCATAGTTTTTATAATAAAAGTTAATTGAGCAATCTTATCAAACTCAATTATTAAGAAATACGAAAAGACAAAAACATTTTGTATGTATTGTCGAAAAATATGAAGTTTCAGTTTTTCAAACTATTGTAATGCTATTTTTTACCTTTTCACTATTTCTGTAGTGTTTTATTCGTTAATCGAATTGTATAATATACCTGCATAGTAAATTCAGGTTATTTTTGACGTATTATTGACATCATTTTGTCTGAAATATGTCTTTTGTCATTTTTTTGAATCAGATTTTTTTCATTAGCAAAATGTGTTTTTTCAATATACGGCTTACTTTTATATCTATAAAACAATCGTTTTTTCTTCATACACTTGACTTTCAACCGAAAAAATGTCCTCGAAACTACCCTCGATAAATGCTTATTTTTTGTCAAGAGAAAAATGTATTTTCAAAATTCAAACTCGAAATAATGTTATTCAAAAATAGAAAATAACTTCCCTCTCCCTCGACTAAAAGTTCATTTTTTTGTCATTTTTTCCATAACAAATAAAAAACTGAGAGTCAATTAGACTCCCAGTTTTTTTATTTATTTTGCTGTATGTTTTCTAACGGCTGGTAATATTTCAGTAGCAATTAATTCAATATTTTTCTCAATTTTATCAAATGGTACACCGCCAAAATCAATTTGTGCCATAAAGCGTTGTTGGCCAAACAATTCATATTGGTAAAGCATTTTCTCAATGATTTGTTGTGGGCTACCAATCATTAAAGCATCGCGGTAATCTATTGCATTTGTAAATTGCTGTTTCGGATACCCACCACCGCGCAGTGTAAGCATACCAGCATTAATGTGAGGGTAATATTCACTAAGTGCATCTTGTGAATTTTTTGCCGTATAAAATAAACTCGTTGTCGCAACTGGTAAACTAGCTGGATCAAATCCACTTTGCTGAGCAGCCTCGCGGTAAGCATCTACTGACACTTTAAAGTTAATTGCTGGACCACCAAGTGTTGTTATCATCATTGGCACACCTGCACGTCCTGCTTTAATTGCACTAGCTGGCGGTCCACCAACCGCACGCCAAATTGGCAGGTTATTATTTTTAGCTCTAGGGATAACTGAAGCATGCTCAAGTGGTGCTCTGAACTGCCCATTCCATGTTACATGTTCCTCTTTATTAATTTTTAATAAAAGATCCATCTTCTCTTCAAATAACTCTTCATAATCATTCACATCATAACCAAGTAAACTATATCCTCCAATACGAGATCCACGACCAGCTACGATTTCAGCACGACCATTAGAAATCAAGTCAATGGTAGCGAAATCCTCATATACTCGAACTGGGTCAGATGTACTTAATATCGTTGCGGAACTTGCAATTTTTATATTTTTCGTAGCTTGCGCGACCGCACCTAAAATAACTGTATGAGCTTGCGTTGTAAAATGCGTTTGATGACTTTCGCCTACAGCAAACACATCAAGCCCTGCCTCATCTGCTAACTTAGCTGTTTCAATTAGTTCGTGAATTCTTTTTTCTGGCGTAATTTTCTCCCCATTATGTGGATTTAAAACATGATCGCCAATTGAATATAACCCAAACTCAATTCCTTTTCTTGTATCTATACGGTATTTTTCCATAGTTACTCTCCCCTTTAATAATGTAGTATTAGTTTTTCTTCTAAAAACGTTGGTAAGTCAAGTATATCTCCGTATTACCTATCTCATCACTTGATTAGTCAATTGATAAGGTAAAAAAAATTACTCTTGCGGTAATTCTTTTTTTTCGCTATGCTTATGAACTTTCGTCATCAGCTCGTATAATATTTTCTGCTCTTCTTCATTTAATACATCATCAAAAAACGAAGATTGAAATGCAAGTTGCTCTGGCAATGCTCTCTCTAAAGCAGCTTCTCCTTGCTCTGTAAGACTAATTGTTTTCGTTTTCCAATCTTGTTTTCGTACAATATATCCTTCTTTTTCAAGACGAGTTAACATTCGAGAAATGCCACCTTGTGTAACAGTTACCTTTTCAGCTAACTCCATTTGTGTGAGTGGTTGATACGTACGTATTTGCAAAAGCACATCAAATTGAGCTGTCGTTAAATCAAAACGTTTTAAAAACTCATTTGACATTTGATTACTTTGGTTCGTAAATCGTATTAAACGTAACCATATTAATGATCCTATCGTATTATCACGCATGTTTCATCACTTCCTAGCGTTCATCTTACTATCACTTTACTACGCAAGTGATAAAAAAGCAAGATAAAATGTAATAAATATAGCGATAGAGTATTGCATAAATAATGATAAGTAAGAATTCATATAAACATGAATTCTTACTTATCATTATTCTTAACTTTTCATTTCATTCATTACTATATTTAAAGCTGCCATAGCTTTTGGCCAACCAACGTAAAAAGCCATATGTGTTATTAATGCAACCAATTCATTCTCCATAACCCCATTTTGTTTAGCTAGCTTCAGATGAAATTGTAATTGTTCTGTATTACCGAGACTGATTAGTGCTGACACAGTACACAAACTTCTTTCTCTTAATGTTAAAGTGGCATCCCGCCACACTTCCTCAAATAATATCTTTTCACTATAATGAGCAAATGCAGGTGCCATTTCTCTCATTTTCTTTTTAATCTGTACTTCAATAAGTTCATTCTTCATTTTTTTCTCCCTTTATTTTCACCATTTGTGCTATTCCTTGACCAAATGACCAGTTTTCAGCAGCTGTCTCATTTAGTGTAATAAAAATATCCGAAACTTTAACGTCGGAATATTGCGGGATTTTTAAGGATACAGATTGATACAAATCTTTTTTCTGTTGCACCGTTCTTCCCGGTCCACATGTAATAGAAACATAAATCATATTCTCTGTTCTCTTTTCTCCTCTTTCCAACAAATAATATGGATTATATAAAAATTTGTTTTGTTGGTAAGGTAAGAACATTTGAAAATAATCATTTTCAGGGATGTTAAAATGTTCAATTAATGAAAGATGGATACATTCACCCATTTTTTCCAACTCTTCTTCATTTAATATGTTTTCAGAATAATAAATCTTCACAAAAGGCATAGACTTTCATTCCTTTTCTTATTTTTAATATACAACAAAATTTCATCGTGAAATGTGTAAAATCTCATATACTGTAACACCCTTATTCACTACAATATCAGGCTTCTCTTCATAAAACTCAAACCTACTATATCCCCATTTATCCGGATTATAAACGATTACATTCCCTAAACACTTTTCGTTGTTTTGTACCTCTTCATTCATAGTGCTTAATTGAGTCCCAATCAGTGTTTTACTTTGAGAAATACTTCCTGCATATTCAACAACATATCTACTTTTCTTAAATCCATCACTTAGATTAACCACTAATGGAACACCTATATGTATTTGTTGCCATCCAAAAGATTGTAAAATGTTATCGTAATACCCTTCAAAGATAAATTTATTCATCCCTTCATTACCATTCCAAATATATAAAGGTGCATAGCAGTTATAAAAATTCCCGTCTTTCTCCGTTTCCGTAATTAAATAAGCTTTAAAATTTAGTTCTTGGAAACCATCAGTTTTATAGCCATTATCCTTTACCCTTTTCTTAATAATTTCCATGTCATAATCCTTTGGAAGAATGACCTTATATTGCATTCCAATCATGTTTATCACTCGCTTTCAATCTTATATACATTATGATAACTCGATAAGCGGCTAACGTAAAATAGGTATAAATTATGTTTGGTATCATTTATAATGATAGTGCATAAGGGGCTGAGATACATGGAAATAAATGATCTTATTATATTCAAAACTGTGGCCAGTGAGGGTTCTATTAGTAAAGCTGCTAAAGAGTTAGGATATGTTCAACCGAACGTAACTGAGCGAATCAAAAAATTAGAACAAGAATTAGAAACGCCTTTACTACATAGAGATAACAAAGGTGTTTCCTTGTTACCTGCTGGTGACATTTTATTAGATTACACGAATAAAATATTAACTCTATTAGAAGAAGTAAAAGATGAAATTAAAACGAGTGGTTCTTCTTATATAATAGCGACGTCACAATCTATTTTGACAAATTATTTAAGTAAGCGTATTAAAGTAAATTTCAGAAATTATCAAATATATGTAGAAAGTAGTAGTCATTTGCAAAAATTACTGCAGCAACAAAAAGTTGATATGGTCATAACTTATGAGGATTATCCTGACGCATCGTTTAAAAAAGTGTTCACAACCTCAATTTCTGTAGGCTTATTAAAAGCGAAAGAAAAATGTACCATTGATTATTCAAAAGAAATTTTCTTCGTTAGCAATGACAAAAAGTGCCCTTTTAGGAATAAGACAATACAATTTCTAAAAGAAAACAATCTATCTCAGCGACAACTTCAACAGTTGGATTCTTATTCGCTTATGGAAGAGTTTATTGCTGATGGAAAAGGAATAGCTTTTTTACCGATTAAAAATGATACATTAGTAATAATTGAAGATGTTCCCCTTGAGAATTTAGCTGTTCATTTTTTTACGAATCAAACCTTTATAAAGCATATCCCTGATGAACTATTTGATTAATAAAATGACTTTGATTACAAACTTTTTTCAAAATAAAAATCCCTCTTTAACGAATATAAAAGAGGGATTTTTATTTTGTATACAATTGATTTTTCACACGTTTTGCTCCACTTCTGTACTTTTCTCCTTTTTATTCCTTTTAAAACTCTTCAATTTCTTAACCGTCCCAACCAATCCTTTCGGAAAAACGAGTAGCACGATAATATACAATAAACCTAGAATAATCGTCCATCTTTCAAAAATCGGATATTCCGTCGCTAGTTCTGATAAATAATATTTTAGTGATTCAATAATCCCAGACCCAGCAATAGCTCCAATTAATGTTCCCACTCCTCCAATCATTGTCATTAAGAGTGCATTTAGTGTCATTTCAATTGAAAATACAGTCGTATTGACAAAGCGCAATGTAATAACAAATAAACCACCGCTAATTGCAGCTACTATTCCTGCGACTACACTTGCGATTATTTTATAATGGAGGACTTTATATCCAAGTGCTTCAACACGTTGTTCATTTTGTGAAATTGCCTTTAATACTTTCCCAATAGAAGACTTTGTAAAAAGACGTAATAGAATAAAAATGAAGCATAAACATACAAGTGATACATAATAAAAAGTAAAACGATCACGGAATATTTCTGGTACCCCAAATGTAAAACCATCTCCTCCGTGAGTAAGCCCACGCCATTTTTCAGCAAGTACGAAAAACAACTGTGAAATAGCAAGTGTTAACATTGCATAAAAATGACTTTTCAATCGTAAAGAAAGCAAACCAATTATATAACTAACGATTGCTGAAACGATAATTGCAGCTACTATTCCAATTAAAAAGTTCGTTATTGATACGCCTTGTCGATCAAATAAAAGCGCTACCCCATATGCTCCTATCCCAAAGAACATACAATGACCGAACGATACAATTCCTGTATACCCAAGCAATACATCAAAACTCATTGCAAAAATAGCAAAGATGAAGATTTGAGTGAACAAAATTAACAGGCTCCGTGAATCATTTACGAACGGAAATACACTTAAACAAATGAGCATACATACTCCGAAGTATACTTTAATTCGGTCCGATGTGTTGTTCACCATTTCACCCCTTTTCACCAACAAGTCCAGTTGGCTTCACTATTAAGAAAAATAGTAACATTAACATATTAATTGCAAGTGATAAATCTGGTATAAAATACGCTGTAAAAGCACCAGCTAATCCGACAATTAAAGAAGCAATAGCTGAACCTTGTACGCTTCCTAATCCACCGATAATTACTACTATAAATGCTAAAATTGCATACTGCATGCCCATCTCGGCGAAAATAACGCCCGAATACGGTGCTAATAAGAATCCTCCCAAAGCTGCCATCCCTGCTCCTAATAAAAAGACGAAAGAAAATATCGCTTTTACATTAATACCAAGCGCTTGAACCATTTCTTTATCCATTACACCTGCACGAATCATAAGACCTATCTTCGTCTTTTTGAGTAATAGTAGTAGTGCAATGTAAATAATTATCCCAATCAAAATAACAAATAGACGATATTTAATTAATATAATACCTCCGGATGTAAAACTTCCTTGTAACCATAACGGTAATTTTGCACTAATAGGGTTTGGCCCCCAAAATATTTTAATACACTCACTAAGAACGAGCATTCCCCCAAGCGTAACGAGCAGCTGTCGAACATGATTTCCATATACTGGTCTAATAAGAAACCTTTCTAAAATAAATCCTAGGAACATTCCCATAGCTACTGCTCCAACTAAAGCTAATATATAACTTCCTGTCATATTAAATAACCAAACACCTGTAAATGCTCCCCATGCAAATAAACCACCGTGTGCAAAGTTTAAAACGCTCATTAGACCGAAAATAAGTGAAAGACCTGATGCTAACAAAAAAATGAGCATCCCTGTTGAAATCCCATTTACAAATAAATTGATTAACACATCCATCCTTTTCACCTCGGATTCATGTTAAGAGATTCCTAAATATTTATGACACATTTCCTTATCCTTTTTTAATTCATTCATAAAACCGTTATGAACAATTCGTCCGTTATCCATAATGTAAAAATAATCGCCAATTTGACTAGCCATCATAAAATTTTGCTCAACAAGCAAAACTGTTGTTTTCTCTTTCATCTTCAAAATAGCTACCATTAATTTCTCCACCATTATCGGGGATAGCCCTTTGCTCGGTTCATCAATAAGTAATAATCCATCACTATTAATAAACGCTCTTGAAATAGCCAACATTTGCTTTTGCCCTCCGCTCAAGAGCCCACTTTTCTTATTCCAAAACTGCTTTAAATCCGGAAACAGTTCCAGCATCCACTCTATTTTCCCTTCTACTTCTTCACCTTTCCCCCTAGCAAGAGCGAATGTTTCTTCTACTGTCAAATCATGAAAAATACCTTGATTTTCTGGTACATACCCTATTCCTTTCCTTGAAATTAAATGTGTAGGTAATCCACTTACTTTTGCACTATCATAATAAATTTCACCATCTGCAATGCGGTGAAACCCCATCACTGAACGTAATGTCGTTGTTTTCCCTGCCCCATTTCTACCAAACAGTACAGTAATCGTCCCTTTCTCAACAGCAAGAGATACTCCTTGCAAAATATGAAACTGATCTAAATACGTTTCTATATTATTCACTTGTAATAGTGCCACTATATAATCCCCCTAAATAAGCACTTTGTACACGCTCATCTTTCATAATTTCTTCTGGCAATCCTTCAGCCAATAACTCTCCATGAAATAAAACGATAAGATGATCTGACAAACCTAGTATCATATCCATTTTGTGTTCGATAAGTACAATTGTGCTCTCTGGATGTTTCTTAATATTTTCAATCACTTGTAATATAGCAGGGACTTCCTCAACCGAAATACCTGCCGTCGGCTCATCAAGTAATAACACATCCGTTTTTAAAGCTAATAACATCGCAAGTTCTAGCTTTCTTTTCTCTCCATGTGCCAAATCTTTCGCTAATACGTTCTCTTTCTCATGAAGTAATACTGTTTTTAAGAAACGTCTCGCCTCTCCAACTTGTTGCTTTAATTTTGCTGGGCTCGGGAAAAAACTATAGTAATCTTGTACGAATGATTGAACACTTAAACGGACATTTTCAAGTACCGTTAATTCTGGGAATATGTTTGTAAGCTGAAAAGAGCGACCGATTCCTAAGCGTGTTCGATCTGAAATCGATAGTTTTGTAATATCTTGCCCTTTAAAATACACTTCACCTGTTGTGGGTGAAATCTGTCCACTTAGTAAATTAAATAACGTTGTCTTCCCCGCACCATTTGGCCCGATAATAGAAATGAGCTTTCCTTTTTGGACAGTTAAATTTACATCTTTAATAACTTGATGTTCACCAAAAGATACGCTAAGATTTTTCGTCTCTAGCAAATGTGTCACGAAATCCCTCCCTTTAAAGCCGTGAGTATGAAAGAAATATGTATAAAGAGGGTCCCCCTCTTTATACAAAAACAACAGAAAATTCAGTCTATTTATTTTGAACTGGTGGTTCTGTTTCTTTCATCGTTAATTCTCGCTCTAACACTGGCACCGGATAATCAACACCGTCTTGCTTTTTCAATGTGATAGAATACAGTGTCTGCATCGCTTGGTGGTCCTTCTCTCTAAACTTCATCTTTCCTTTCGGTGTATCGAATTCCATTCCTTCCATTTTCTTAATCAATGTATCTACATCTGTATCACCTTTTGTTTTCTTTAAAGCTTCTACGATAGAAATTGCTGCTGACATTCCTCCTGCTGTAAACAAATCTGGCACTGCACCATTAAAACGTTTTTTATGCTCTTCAACTAGCCAATCATTCACTTTATTTTTGGGAAGTGTGTGATAATATACAGAAAAACCTTGCATACCTACTAATGCATCCATTGTTTTTAATGCTGGTATATCTGGCGCACCTGTAGAAATTTTAATACCTTGCGCTTCCACATTCATATCTTTCAACTGTTTCCAAGGTGAATTTGCCCCTGCCCAAACGATAAATAAATAATCTGGTTTTGAACTAATGATATTTTGAATATTCGCTGTAAAATCTGTTGAATTTGTATCCGCGTATTGCTCATTCACAATGTTCGCACCTAATTTTTTCGCACCCGCTTTAAATGCAGCAATCCCTTCACGACCAAAAGCGTTATCTGGGGCAAATGTTGCAATCTTTACATCTTTTTTCGCAATTGCTGCTGCTCCTGCAATCGCATCTTGTGAGGAACTTCTTCCAGTTCTAAAAATATATTTATTCCAGTTCTTCCCGGTAATACTATCCGCAACTGCCGGTTCTACAACCATAATCTTTTCATATTCCCCGGCCAGTGGTAAAACCGCTAACGTATCACTTGAACTAGACGATCCAACTAAAAAATCAACTTTCTCTTCTTCTAATAACTTCGTAGCTTTTTTAACTGCTACATCCGCTTTCGTTTCTGTATCTTCTACAACAAACTTAATCTTTTTCCCATCTACTTTCCCAGTTCCACCAGTGGCATAGTCTAACCCTAATTCAAATCCGTTCACTGTTTGTTTTCCATACGATTCTAATGGACCTGTTAATGAGGCAAGAACCCCTACTTTAATCGTTTTTTCATCCTCTGTACTTGTTTTCTTTCCTGAACAAGCTGCCGTTATTAATAATGAACCTAGAACACAACCAGTAAACATCGTCTTTAGCCACTTACGTTTTTTCATCGACATTGTGATCCTCCCCATACTTTACTTTCTGATAGAATCAAACACGCCAAAATCCCCTGTCCGTAATCATGACTAACTAATTCGATAGATAATGGAAAACTCTTGTAGTACCCTCTACATTCGGCACAAATATATAATCACCTTCCTATGTAATGGAAACGGACATACAATCAATATATATTCTGCAATCCAATTGAAAATACTGTTTCATTTCAGTAATGACCATACAAAAAGACTAACTTATTTTTAAGTTAGTCTTTTCCCCTTAATTAGAGTTAAGTTCTACTTTCTCTAACCCTTCAGCCAATTGTTTCTTATCTAGTCCTTCTCCTATTACTACTAAGTTTGTCGGGAAACCGAAGTCTTGTTCTAATAAAGTTGGTACTCCGAACGAATATTGGAATAGGTGAGGGTATTTATCTCCATGGAATTTCACAAAACCTTTTACTCGATAAATACTATCTGGTAAATTCGAAAGCCATTCATATAATTTGTCTTGATCAATCGGTTTCGTAAATTGATACGTCATCGTTTGTATATGTAAATGCTGTTTGACATGTAGTGTCTCGTGTTCCTCATCATTTGGAAATTCTGCTTCTTCTATATCTTTTAAAGATATATTACAATACTTTGTCTCATACATTTTCGCATGATCATTTATTGCCTTTACTTCTTCAAATACTGTATTCTTATCTTCATCTGTTAGTAAATCTGCTTTATTAACAAGAATGTGACTACCAAATTTCAGTTGCTCATGCAATAGCTGTTGTACATTTGCACTTAATATACTTCGGTTTAACCACCTTACTGCATCTAAAACGACTACAATTGATTTCACTTCCAGGAAAGGAGCTAAAATTGGTGAGACACACGCGTCTAACACTTCAATTGGATGCGCAACACCTGTCGTTTCTATATAAATTACATCTGGTCTTTCTTGTTGGTATAACGAATGTAATTGTATTTCAAGCTCTTCTTTTAACGTACAACAAATACATCCTTTAAGAAGTTCTCTTAAAACATTCTCTTTTCCAATAATATCTGTATCTACTGAGTATTCACCAATTTCATTCATTAATACTGCAACTTTTCTATTCTTCTTTTTCTCTGCTAACAATAAATTTTGTAATAATGTTGATTTTCCACTACCTAAAAAACCACCTAATATATGAATCTCCACTTTATTCATTCAACCGACCATCCATTTCTTTACTTCAATTGTATTCAAAGCGTAATAATTACGATTTATATTTATCATTTTATTAAAAGAATGACCATTTGTAAATATAAGAGATTCACTGTTCATTTACTTCATATGCAACTCTAACTCCAGACTCAATTGCCCCTTGCATCCATCCATGTGTTAATGTCGTATGCTCTCCTGCAAAATGTACTTTTCCAGATGGTGGTGTAATATACGGAAATAACTCGAGCTCTTGGCCTGGTTCGAAAGCTGTAAATGCACCGCAAGAATACGGATTTTTACTCCAGCTAAAAGATGTTCCAGTGACAAACTCACTATAGATGATGTCACCGTATATTTCCGCTAAATTTTTTAATGCGTAACGAATACGATCTCTTTGCGGGAGACTATCCCATGTTAACGCCTCATCTGCCCACGTATAACTTGCTATTACGATAGCTGGTCCTGGAGTATGAATGCCATAACTCGGATAGTATGTAAACCGTATCGGTAAATCAGTAATAGATTTACCGCCACACTGTCCCGCTTTCTCCCAAAATCTACTTTTAAACTCTATTGCAATTTTAGTTGCAGCAATATAATTTAATTCACGAATTGCTCTTTTTTTAAAATAAGAGAATAAATAGTATGGCTGAACTTCTACAAATCTTAACGCTGAAAATGGAATTGTAATAATAGCAAAATCACTTGTTATTGTAAATTGCTCTAACGTTTGTTCATGATTTCCTTGTAACATTACTTTATTATCTTCTTGTATGATTTTATCAACCTTATACGGCATTAAAATATGTTCTCTTAATTGTGGTAAGAATGCATTCGATAACTTATCCATTCCACCAGTTATTTCATAATATTTCGTTGTTGAAGTAAAGAAAATCATTTCACGTAATACTTCAATTAAGGACATTCCCATATAAGCTTCCATATCAAGAAGTACCCCAATCATATCTATTGCACCATCTGAATAATACTCCATTAATAATGAACCAAGCGAATACGTTTTATACTTTTTTTCAACAATAAGCCAGTTTTTATCAGGATCCTTCTTAATATAATTTAGTATTGGTTCTAATACCTCAATCATTAGCTCTTCTGCCGTTTTTCCTTTTTCTTTATCCAAAACCGGATATTCAAGTACACTTGGATCATTTTCAAACACATTCAATCTCGTTTGAATGTTATTCGTATAAATGATATCTGCAAAAGTTTTATTTATAAAAAGGTTTAAAGGTAGTTTAAATTTATGAATATACGCTAAGGTTAACTTATGGGTGTCAGGGATTCTCATCGGTCCCGCATTAAAATATAAACCCACACTAAATGGTTCCCGAATCGTATACACCCTGCCACCTATTCTGTTATTTGCTTCTATAATCGTTACTTCGTGCCCAGCCTCTTTTAATAAAGAACCTGCAACTAATCCAGAAATCCCTGCACCTGCAATCGTAATCCGTTTTGGGTTATTCTTTTTAACAAGCCCTGCATGAATAATATGAAGCATTTCTTCCATTGCTAATGGGTTCCCCATGCCATTTCCCCTTTTACAAAGGATTTTACTGAATTATATTCGGTTCACTGAATTCCTATGTTTTGTTCGCGGATTTGCACGGATACATTTTCAAATACTTGAATATCTTTTATAAAATGTAATAAACTAGATATGACTCTATAGAAGTAAGACGTATTATCTTACATAATAAAATCAATGAAATTGCGAGGAATTTTGAAATGAAAAAAGGTATTAACCGTGTTGTATTAGTAGGAACAGGAGCAGTTGGATGTAGTTATGCTTACTGCATGATTAACCAAGCCGTAGCTGAAGAATTTGTTTTAGTCGATGTAAATGAGGCAAAAGCTGAAGGGGAAGCAATGGATTTAAGTCATGCTGTTCCATTCGCACCAGCTCCAACTAGAGTATGGAAAGGCAGCTACGAAGATTGTAAAGATGCTGACCTTGTAGTTATTACAGCTGGATTACCACAAAAGCCAGGCGAAACACGTTTAGATTTAGTTGAGAAAAACGCTAAAATCTTTAAACAAATCGTTCGCAGTATTATGGATAGCGGATTTGATGGCATCTTCTTAATCGCAACAAACCCTGTAGATATTTTAACTTACGTAACTTGGAAAGAATCTGGTTTACCGAAAGAACGTGTAATCGGTTCTGGTACAACGCTTGATTCTGCTCGTTTCCGCTATATGTTAGGTGAGTACTTCGATATTGGTCCACACAACATTCACGCTTATATTATCGGCGAACACGGCGATACTGAACTTCCTGTTTGGAGTCATGTTTCCGTTGGTATCCAAAAACTACAAACACTGCTTGAAAAAGACAACACGTATAATCAAGAAGATTTAGACAAAATTTTCATAAACGTCCGTGATGCAGCTTACCATATTATTGAACGTAAAGGCGCAACTTATTATGGTATCGGTATGTCACTTCTACGTGTTACAAAAGCAATTTTAAACGACGAAAATAGTGTATTAACTGTATCAGCTTACTTAGAAGGTCAATATGGTCAAAAAGATGTTTATATCGGGGTGCCTGCTGTTTTAAATCGCGGCGGTGTTCGTGAAATTTTAGAGGTTGAATTAAGTGAAGAAGAAGAATTAAAATTCGATCATTCTGTTCAAGTATTAAAAGAAACAATGGCTCCGGTTCTTTAATTAAGATAAAAAGCAATCCAATTTATTTTGGATTGCTTTTTTATTTTCTTTATCCCCTATGACCTTTTAATGATTTTCTATCATTTCTTATTTTTTAGTCGCATCCTCATTATTTATATCAAGTACATCTAATAAAAAGATAAAGATTGGTATCCCGATAATAAGCCCCCATATTCCGAGAAAATGCTCTGAGAAGATGAGAATCATAAATGTATAAAAGATTGGTAAATTTGTTTTTGCAGACATAAACTTCGGATTTAAAAAATAACTTTCAAGAGCGTGGATTACTGTTATGAACACGATTATGTATACTACGTACATAACCCCGCCTACGTTGTAAGCAATGATACAAAGTGGAAACAAAGAAATAATCACACCTGCAACAGGAATCAACCCTAGTAAGAAAATCATAACAGCTAATACGAGTAGCTGTGGAAATCCTAAAACGATTAATGCAATGACAGTAAGAATACAATTTACAACGGCAATTAAAAACTGAGCTTCAATTACTTTACCGAACGATCTTGCAAATCTTTCACCAAAATATGCAATTTCCTCATAAAAGATCTTTAGCTTACTGTCTTTAAACTTAGATGTAAATGTAATAATACGCTCTTTTTCTAATAAGAAAAATAAGCTTAAAATTAGAGATAATAATATTTGTAAACTTACCTTCCCTATATTTGCTATTGATTGATATATGACATCTACACCTTGTTCTATATATTTTGATACTTCCATCCCATTAATTGTCGAAAGTACATATTTAACGATTTCATTATCAGGTGGATTTTGAAAAAATAGTTTAAATTGATAAATTAATTGTGAAATTTGTATCGTCAGCACAGGTAAATATTTATATAACGTTGTGCCTATAAAGGAAACTAGTATTATATACAAACATGCAATAACAATTTTCCGGTTTACTTTCAATTTCCTTGAAATAAAACGTTGAAATCGATCCATTAAAAACGTCAGTATAAACGTAATTAATATTAAATTGATCATACTTTTTAATGCATATAATACAAGCGCTACTATTATTAAAACGAGAAACCGTTGAAACCCTCTACTTCGAAAAAAACTCTTTACTTCATTCATTAAGAATTAACCTCCCCCTTCAATGGATGGAAATTGAATATATTACATTTTATGAACTCCTATAGACAATCTTTCTTACTAATTGAGAAGAATCCTTTTTTTCTTTTCATATTGTTAGATTCGTTTAACTGGAATCCACCAACATAATTTCGGTGGATTCCAGTTATTTTTCATATAATCTTTTATAAACTAGGTGATTTTCTATTTTTAGACTGCTGTTCATACGCATATCCCATATTGAAAAGCTCTCTTTCACCAAACTGTTTCCCTACAAACACTACACCGATTGGTTCTCCATTTTTATCATATCCAGCAGGAACCGCTAATTCCGGATAACCAGCTACAGCTGATAGAAGAACTTCATCGTTATTAATCATAACTAGAGCATCCAAACCTTTTTCTACTAAATACCTATCTAGCTCTTTTTTTGCATTTGCTTGACTCGTTTGTACTACGTTTTCGAACTCTTCTTTCGTTATAGCAGATTTTTCAGACCCCTCAATTAATGTTTGTCCGTATTTTATTCGTCTTTTACTATCCTTTTTATTAAACGCTATAATCTCTTCTAACGATTTTACCGGTATATTTTTTTGCTGTGAAAAATAGTCGTTTACATTATGCTTGAACTCATATTCTAATGTTTGCAAATTATCTACACCCTCAGCACTTAACTGGATATTATCAGTTAATATCGCACCTGCATCTTGAAGGTCTTTTCTAATTTTTTCTGCTACTGCTTTTCTAGTTTCATCTTGTTGGTCTACAGAAAAAAGCAGCCCTATCTTTTTCCCTTTTAATCCATCTATTGATAAATCCTTTGTATAATCAATTCTTTCTTTATCTTTCATTTTTTCTGTCATAACATCTTTTTCGTCATAACCTATCATTGCATTAAATAACGTTGCTGCATCTTTTACTGTTCTTGCCATAGGTCCTGCTGTATCAAGAGTTTCAGCTAATGGAATAATTCCTGTTCTACTTACCATACCTAAAGATGGACGTAACCCAACTACTGATTGCTGCGCCGCTGGTGCAACAATCGATCCCGTCGTTTCTGTTCCAATTGCAAGCGGCGCAAAATCTGCCGCAACTACTGTAGCAGATCCTGAACTTGATCCTGAAGTATCGAATGTAATCGGACCGTACGGGTTTAAATTTTGTCCTTTCTTCCCGCTATACCCGCTTGGCATTGTAAAAGATAAATAGTTCGCCCACTCAGACATATTCGCTTTTCCTAAAACAAATGCTCCTTCTTCTTTCAACTGCTTCACAATTGTTGCGTCTTGATCTGCAATCCAATCTTTTAATACATAAGTTCCTGCACTAGTCGGCATCACTTTTTCCGTCTGTACATTATCTTTTACAACGACAGGAATACCATATAAATTCGAATTTTTGTTTCTCCCCCGCTCTTGATCTAACTTTCTTGCTTCTTCCATCGCATTAGGATTTATCTCTGTAATAGAATTTAATGTTATTCCATTTTGATCATGTTCTTGTATTCTAAAGAGATAAATGCTCGTTAATTCTTCATATGACAACTTTCCATCATCAATCATTTTTTGAAGCTCATCTACAGTCCCATTTACGACTTCTTTTTCTTTTATCTTTACATTTTCTATATTGATTCCTTTAAGCTGATTATGTATCGGTTGTAGCACTCTTTCTTTATCATATACAATACGCTCAGGTTCCTTTGGAAAATAATTTTTATACACGTAATATCCGCCGGCACACGCTAATAAGACAATGCCTCCAGTGATAGACAGCGTTACCTTTACCCATTTCTTCATGTTGCTTCCTCCACTCTATAAGATGCTTAGCTATACAAAAAAGAGAGTTACCTTTTACTTAACTCTCTCCAATCAAAATGCTAAATAAAAAAATGAAAGATTTCAATCTAATTACTTCTTTTTTTGCATTTGCTTTGCTAACATTTCTTTCACTTGATTATACGTTAATCCTGAATTTTTATTTAAACGCTTTACTTCCTCAACATCAGTACCTACCACTGTATATTTTTTCTCATCATTCATTTTTCTAATTCCCTTCTCACCGTATTATTTCTTATATTTCTTCCCTAAATGCGCATAAATTAACACCACTACAAAAAAGGAAGCTGTTTTTAAACACAGCTTCCTTCTCGTTACATATTGTATTTCTTAATAAAATTTCACTACATCTTCAGTAGGCAAGAACGTTCTTTCTGCTGGTTGTTCGTTTGGTTCACCAAATGGCATTTGACCTACTAAGCTCCACTCTGCCGGAATGTTCCAAGTTTCTTTCACTTCAGCATCTACGATTGGGTTGTAATGTTGTAATGACGCCCCAATTCCTTCAGCAGATAATAGCATCCACACAGTATGTTGTAACATCGCATTTCCTTGATGAGACCAGAATGGGAACTGATCTTTGTATAATGGGGCATTTTCTTGCATTTTTTCTACAGTTGCTTGATCTTCAAAGAATAGAACTGTTCCTACACCTGCATGGAAGCCTTTTAGTCTTTCTACAGTCGCTTCAAAGTTTTCTGCTGGTACGCGTGCTCTTAGTGTTTCTTTAACGATATCCCAAAACTTTTCATGCTCTCCATCCATTAATACAACCATACGACCACTTTGCATATTGAAAGATGTTGGTGCGTGTAAAGCTGTTTTTAACACTTCTTCAATTCTTTCTTTCGTAATTGCATCGTTTTTTGTTACTTTACGAATTGAACGGCGGTTCACGATTGCTTCTTTTAAGTTTGTTGTAGTTGCTGACATTTTAATTCCTCCAAATGTTTGTTTTATAATTTATTTTGTTATTTCATAACAAGCGAATTAGCAATATCCATCGGTATTACATTGCATACCTTCAAATGAATTTGTTTTATCCTTTTCAATTTCTTTATCAATGACCCTTTCTAGTGTTTCTTTACTAGCAAGCCCTTGAATGACTTCATCTCCAATCATGACAGTTGGAACAGCCATAATATTCGCTTCATCATATGCGTGTTGAATTGCTTCTTGATGCTTTTCTTTATATTTACGAGTTACTAAAGCATCTTTAAATTCCGCCTCAGGAAGTCCTACTTCTACCGCTAATTTTGTTAACACATCAATATCTTCAATGTTTTGCTCTTCTTGGAAAAATGCTGTGAATACGCGATGATGATACTCATTACCTAGTCCACGTTCTTTCGCAAATTGACATCCTTCGAAAGCTAAATGTGTATATGGATGTGGTGAAACACGTGGCAAGCGCATATCAATTCCTAACTTCTTCGCTGTCGGAAGAATGAAAGCATCCCATGAACCTAATTTTTCTGGTTCATTCCATGGATCTATTTTTGAATATGGACTTGGACGTAATTCAAATGGCATCCATTCAATCTCTACATCTTTCTCTTTCGCTACCTCATCTAATGGACCTTTTGCTAAAAAACAAAACGGACATATAAAATCTGAGTATACTTTCATTTTTACAGTCATAACTTTTACACCTTACCTTATCGTTGTAATCAAATTAGTTACATTAATGATAAAAAAATATAAATATTATTTAAGCATTCATTTTTTCTTGCAAAGTTTCAAACAACTGCCCCATCGTAATATTTCTCAAAACTTCTTCCATCGCGGATTGTGCTTGAATTAAAATAATTTCTAACACCGCTTGAATATTCGCCCCAATTGGACAATCTGGATTCGGTTGCTCGTGAATATGAAATAGCTTGTCTTCTTCGACTACGTTCACTGCATGATACACATCTAACAATGTGATTTCATGTAAATCCTTTAGTAATCCCGCGCCACCCGGTCCACGATTTACGTAAACAAAGCCAGCTTGTTTCAAGTACGACATGATTTTACGAATGACTACTGGATTTGTATTGACACTCTCAGCCATATAGTCTGAAGTACAAAGTGAAGATGGATTGTTTTTCAAAATAGATAAAATATGAACAGCTATGGAAAAGCGGCTACTAATTTTCATCGTAATCACCACCTCGATGTAATCATTATAGTTACAACTAAAAAATAAGTCAATCCTTTTCATAGATTTTTTATAAGCAAATTAAAAAGTGCCCCATTATGATATATGAGACACCCCTTTTTATTCTGCAAATAGCGCTTGAAATTCTTCAATAAATAGCTGTACAGCGATTGAAGAATCCTTTAATGAAGGAACAGCTAAAGCAATTTCTCTCCATACTTGCGGTTCCAACTCTCTCGTTTGCACATTCTGTGGTAAATTCGTTAAAGATAATTCAGCTAATATTGCAATACCTAGCCCTTCTTGAATCATATTTAAAGCGGTAGTAACGGTAGAAATTACATACTCAGCCCGAAGTGGTACGTTGGCTTGTTTAAACATATCAATGATGGGTGGTTCGTATCCGCCCTTACATAATATGATCGGTTCATTCTCCAAATCACGAATTGTAATAGAGTCCTTCTTACAAAGAGGATGATCCTCTCTTAAGATAGCAACCATTTTTCCCTTCGTTAACGGGACAATCTCCATCTCTTTATTAGGCAAAATAACAATTCCTATATCAACAACCCTCGATATTAACCAATCTTCAACTTCTTTAATTGTTCCTTCGCAAAGAACGACCTCTAAGCTCGGATACTTCTCCTTAAAATGGTTTATCATTTTCGGTAAGAAATGTGCAGAAGCACTCGGAAAACTCCCAATTCGAATCGTCCCCACTTCGTGTCCTTTCTCCATCGCAACTTCTTGTTCAATCTTCTCTACACCGTTCAAAATCTCTCTAATATGTACAAGAATTCTGTTTCCTACATCCGTAACGAGTAATCCTTGTCGTTTATCACGTATAAGAATCGTAACTCCTAACTCTGACTCAATACTTGAAATGGCATGACTTACAGCTGACTGCGTCATATTTAACACCCTGGCAGCCTTCGTAAAACTACCTAACTCAATAGTTTTTATTAATACTTGCAGTTGTGTAATGGTCATAACTAATCACTTATACTCCTTATAAAAAAGATTCATTTTATTTATTACATTCGATATCATATCATAGTGAAATGAATAACAACAAGGAGGTCTTACCGTGACACAGCTTTCTCGAACTAAGACGGCCATAATCCTTACCTTCCTCGTTTTTATGTGGGGAATCAATTGGCCTTTATCTAAGTTTGCCCTGCATTATACACCACCCGTTTTATTTGCAGGCGTTCGAACTTTAATTGGAGGATTCATTTTACTCCTTTTCGCTCTACCCAAATATAAAGAATTACATTTAAAAGAAACGTGGCATTTATACGTTATTTCTTCTTTACTTAACATCATTATATTTTACGGGTTACAAACTGTTGGTCTTCAATATATGCCTGCTGGTCTATTTTCCGCTATCGTATTTTTACAACCTGTTTTACTTGGTATTTTCTCATGGATATGGCTTGAAGAAACAATGTACGGTTTAAAAATTTTCGGGCTTGTACTCGGATTTATTGGTGTAGGTGTTATTAGCTCTAGTAGTTTAACTGGACATATTTCTGTCATTGGCATTCTTCTTGCATTAGGATGTGCGATTGGCTGGGCACTTGGAACAGTATTTATTAAGAAAACTGGTCACCGTGTGAATGCCATTTGGATGGTAACAATTCAGCTTCTTATCGGTGGTCTTTGTTTAATCGGATTTGGCTCAGAATTTGAAAGTTGGTCTAGTATTGCTTGGAGTATGCCATTTGTTAGTGTACTACTCTTTATTTCATTCTTTGTTATTGCAATGGGGTGGCTTGCATACTTCACACTTGTTGGAGCTGGTGAAGCAAGTAAAGTTGGGGCTTATACATTCCTCATTCCACTAATAGCTATTATTGTAAGTTCAATTTTCTTACATGAGGCTATTACCATTAGCTTATTCATCGGACTATTATTTATTGTTGTGAGTATTTGTTTTGTAAATATGAAACCGAAAACACTTGCTGTAAGGCAGCAAGTTGAAATGAAATAAACGTAAGAAAGAGCCTACTGTTTGTAGGCTCTTTCTTACGTCTTACTTTTTACGACGTACTACAAGAACACACGCACTTACCGACGATACTATCGCCAAAATAGATAAGACAATTGCTATCAATTGCATATTACTAGTACCTTCATTCTTTTCTACACTAGACACTTCACCATGTTCTCCTGTTAATGACGTACCTTTTGCAATTGTTGTAAGTGAATGTGGTTTTTCAGCTTTTTCATCGCCCGTCCATTCAACAATTTCTCCGTCTTTATATTGTTGATATGCATCCCAAGCTATTTTTTGCTCTTTATCCGGATTTTTAGCGACGAAAGTAAATCGCTGGAACTGACCAGGTGAAATCCCTTCTCCTGTTGCTTCCCATACTACAGTTTTTACTTTTCCAACATTATCTTTTTGTTCTTCCACTTTCCATCCTGGCACTGGTTCATACTGTTGGAACTCTACTCCAGAAGGTATTTTCAATGTAACTTTTGTCGTTGCTACATTCTTTTCAACTGGTACTTTTATCGTGTAAGTCTCCCAAGAGCCGATGTCAGAAGTTGCTGGCTTCACAGTGACGTGCGCACTAACAGGTAACGAAAAAATTCCCATTGCAATTACTGTTGCGATCATTGTTGTTCCTAATTTTTTTATGCGTTTCATTTTCAATTAGCTCCTTTTTATCTATACCTACTCTTTATCCCGCTATTCGCCGGGCAGCCCAATTGATGAGGGCTGCTTAAAGTTTCACTTTATCTGCCACCTACAATAAATTTATAATCCGTATCGAAGCTATCAAGCGATTTCGTTAATCCATGTACTTGTATATTCCAGTTGCCTGTCATGTTAATATACATACCTTCTGCTTCATATTCTCCCGGTGAAACTGCCGAAACTTTAAATGATCCTTTTCCCATATTCATATCTAACGATTGAGTCGTTAATATGATTTGTTCCATATCAGTAACAGGTTGTCCGTTCTCATCCTTTAAAGTAATATGGAATATATTTTGTCCTACTCTATTAGGACTTACATTTAGCGTCATTTCATATCCATTATCCAATTGTTTACTCTCTGTAAAAGGTCCAGTAGGAGGCATGGGTGGGGTTTGTACGTTTGTCATAAAAGCTACGATTACAAAAATGATAATTCCAATGATAAACTCTACTTTCACCGTAGCACCTAATCCTTGCTCCGCTCTCATTTTCCCTTTCACATAATGAATAATTCCTAATATCCCCATGAAAATGAATAAAAGTATCTTTGCTAATAAAGCTAATCCATACTTTGTATCAAATAACGAGTGGATTGTTGGAATAAAAAATGTACTGTTAAAAAGACCTGTTATTAAAATCACAATGACAGCACATATTGCCCACGGTGAAAAACGCTTAATCATATCCCAATACATACTCCACTTATCATCCTCTTTACGTAAAAGAAGAATAATAGATGATAGACCACCAATCCATAATGAAGCTGCGAATAAATGTAAAAAATCCATAACAACAGCAATTTCTTTAAACTTTGAACCATATGCGTGACTATTACATGCTTTCATAACAAGTAGCCCAATAAACAATACTATTGGAACGCTCCATACTTGAAACGACGACAGCTTCTCACGCCTCATCGCAAAATACGTAACGATTATAAGCGAACTAATAAGAGTCATTTGAGTAATCCATATATAACCAAAGACAGAAAGCTGTAATGTTTCTTTTAATAGTAAAGGATTGAATGCTTCTAGCCATGAAACATCCGCATTTATTTTCGCTTGTAGTGGTAGATTGAATAACAAACTAATCAATATCCCAAATAAGGAGATCCATATTATGTTCTTACTCCTTGATCGTACCGAGGTTGCATTACCCTTATACATAATAAGATTAAAGAAGAGAACTCCTATAAATAGTGAGAAACTTGTATATAAAATTCCACGTTCCATAATCATATCAATTTGCGGGACATACCCCATCTCTTCTACCTTTACATCGTCTACTCCCGCTTCTGCTAATCCAATACGGAATGGAATAACTCCTTGAATTGGATGGCCATCAGCTGAAATCACTTTCCACTGAATAGAGTAGAGACCGTTTTTGAGATTCTCTTTTAATCCGGCTTCTAATAGCTTTTTATTATTTTTATCAATATGAGCATCTTTTAAATCGACCCTTTTACCTGATGTATCTCTCACGTACAATGTATTAAAACTTGAAACTTGTATATCCTCATCGAATTCAATTTTCACAACAGATGGTGCTTTCTTCAATGTTTCATTTTCAGCAGGGTTTGATTTCACAACGTACGCATGAGCAGATGCACTTTTCGGTATCAATATAATAAGCACACACGCAAGTAATAGCCATGTCCCTAATCGTCTCATTACTTTCACACTCATTTCACTTCTTTCTTCTTTATACACTTTCATTACTTTTAACTACCTAATCTTAATCATCTGGCGAAATATTAACCTTATTAAGTATAAATTTCTGCACAGTATGACTCTTAACTTCTCCCCACCTCTAAACTTCTAATACAATAGTAACTACCTTCATATATACAACTTATATTTTTAAAGCTGATTGTTATTATATCATAAAATATATTTATGTAAGTTTTCGAAATAGAAAAGTTATCGTGAATCATTTGTGAAGAAAATGTGAAATATATACAGCAAAAACTTTAATCCTCCCTCCACATTCAACCAGTTTTAAGATTGGAGTCTTACTGTACACATATAGCAGAATAAATAAAAAAGGTATTACGTTGTTACGTAATACTCTTCCAGATAATCATAATACTCAATAATCGTTCACATTGAAAAATACATAAAATGAATCTTTAATAAGTATTTTTTGTTCATCTCCACAAATAGCAGGATAAATAAAAAAGTGTCACATTATAAAGGGTACAGATTATTATAATGTAACACCTTTTCGTAAAAACATATAGTACTACTTGAATTGCAATACCGCTATCCCCAACAAAATGAAACACTTCTTTAAATCCCTCCATGATAGAGGACTCCCTTTATATCGCCACTTCTATATCATCGTTTTAATTATAATTAAAAGCTAACCTTTTCTATACAATATATCCTTTTATTTTTCATATATGTTTAAGGAATGCATTTACATGAAACAGCTATTCCTAACGTATCATATTAGGAATAGCCTCAATAACAAATATCTTATCTAACTTAAAAATTAAATTTAACATTTTCAATTTCTGTATTCTCGATTACTAACCCTTCAATCTTAATATTTTCTAATTTTATTTCCTTATTTGAGCTAATCGTGTCTAAGATACCTAAAAAATTCTCCGCTAATTTTTTAATGGTTTCCATTCTATACAAACTACTTGCATATTCAAATTCAAAAAATAACTCTTTTTTTCCTTTTTCTACAAATAGGGTTAAATCAAATTTCGAAATTTTATTTCTGTATTTAACAGGCGTCATTTTCAAATTCCCCATTATATTTTCATTGATTTGAGATTCTTGAAAAGCTAACATTGTAGAAAATATAGGGTTTCTCCCTAAGTCTCTCTTAATTTTCAACTTATCAATAATCATATCAAACTGATAATCTTGATTATCATACGCTTTAATTAACTGTTCTTTAATCTCTGACAAAAACTCCGTAAAGTTTTTTTTCTCAATGGGAAAACTTCTAATTGCAATAGTATTTGCAAACATACCAATGATATTTTTCAAATCAGAATGTGTCCGCCCTAAAATAGGCATTCCTACAATTATATCGTGCTGCGAGGAACATTTTGATAACAAAATACTATAAGCTGCAGACAAAATCATGTACAATGTCGTATCTGTTTCTAAACATAAATTGTCTAAACGTTGCTTTAATTCATTTCCTCCTTCAAAAATAAAACTATTTCCTTCAAAGCTTTGTATAATTGGTCTAGGAAAATCCGTAGGCATATCTAATACTGGAAGATCCCCTGAAAGTACATCTAACCAATATTTTTCTTGTATACTTGCAGCACTAGTCTTTAAAAACTCATTCTGCCAATAAACGAATTCTTTATATTGAATAGGGTTTTCCTGTAACAGTTTTCCTTGATATAATTCTGATAACTCCTGCAGTAAAATATTGACTGAATATCCATCTGAAATCAAATGGTGCATATCTGTTAAGAGCACATGTTTATGACTACTTAAGCGAATGATCTTAACTCTTACTAAAGGAGCTTTACTTAAGTCAAAAGGTTCAATAAATTCATCAATTATTTTTTCCAGTTCGACATTCAGCTTACTTGATGGATTAGAACATAAATGTTCACCTAAAACAGAATAACTAATTTCTATATCTACTTCTCCCTGAATTCGTTGTTTGGGCACACCATCTACTACTTCAATAGATGTTTGAAATGCCTCATGTCTCTTTACAATCTCACAAAAAGCTTTTTCCAATTTATCCAGATTGATTTCACCTTCAAGTAAAGTTGCTCTTGGCATATTGTAACTAGTTCCAATCCCTTCCATCTGTTGTAGTGTATATATCCTTTTCTGAGCGGAAGAAAGGTCGTAATATTCACACTTTTCTATAGGTTGTAATGACACATACTTACTTTCATAGCTTTTCTTTATATGCTTACTTATACCTCTTACTGTTGGTGCTTTAAACGCTTCTCTTAACGATATATCTACACTAAACTTTTTATGAATTTCTGCCATTAAAAGCATTAACGACAATGAGTTTCCACCCATTTCAAAAAACGAGTCATTCATACTAATTTGCTTAACATTAAGAGTTTCTCCCCACATTTGTGCAACAGTTTTTTCAATTGGATCCTCAGGCAGTTCATAATTAGTTTTTATCAATAATTCATCCTTAATTTCTGGGAGCGCTTTAACATTTAGCTTACCATTTGGAGTCAAAGGAATTCTATCTAACTTAATAAAGATAGAGGGTATCATGTAGTAAGGAATCTTACTTGAAAGGTATTCCCTTATTCCCGACCCATTCTCGTTCTCTTTCAACACAATATAAGCACATAGTATATTATTATTTTCTTTATCTTTTTTTGGAACAACAATTGCATCAAGTACCATATCATGTTGCAACAGTACTGAATTTATTTCTTCTAACTCAACTCTATATCCTCGAATTTTTAATTGATTATCCATTCTTCCGAGAAATTCTACTTCTTGATGGCATGTGAGCCTCCCTATGTCTCCCGTTCTATAGAGTTTGATTTTCTCTTGTCCTAAAGGTGAAACCGTAATAAACTTTTCGCTATTCAAATCAATTTGATTCAAATAACCTTCTGCCACTCCTACTCCACCAATACAAATTTCACCAGCCACTCCAATCGGAACAAGTTTTTGATCCCTATCCAAAATGAATATTTTCGCGTTATCTACTGGTTTTCCAATAATCGTTCTCTTGGATACAAGGTCAAAATCAGTAGCATTAAATTTGTGAAATAGAGCGCCAATAGTGGTTTCTGTAGGTCCATAGTGATTCATAATTGCAGTTTGCGGATACACCCTATTAAACTTACTAATATCAGCTGACTTCACTTCTTCACCACCCAATACGATTAACCTTAGTGCCATGCAATTCTCATAATCTTCAATCGCGCGATGGTTAACTAAATAATTGAATAGTGAAGGAGTCAATTTTATATAACTTATCTTTTTCTCTTTCAAATATGTTATAAGGGTTTCTGGGAGCATATAATGTTCTTTTGGAACCAAATGTAACTCACATCCATTTAATAAAGCTGTATACAAACTTGTATATCCTAAATCAAATGCAAAGGAAGATAACAATAGTGTTTTATCACTATACGTTATACTTGCTTCTCGTGTGAACCATGAAATATAATTTACCAAGCTTTGATTCTTAATTGGTACCCCTTTTGGGAGCCCAGTAGTACCAGATGTATAAATAATATATATTGGATTATCAACTGTACTTCTTTCTTCTATGTTTGAAGGACATTCAAACAATAAGCTCTTATCTTCCAATTCCATAACCTCACAAGTAAAATTATTAGAAGTTAATAAGTGAGACTGGGTCAAAAGAAGAATTGTATCACTGTCTTCAATCATGCTATTTATTCGTTCTAATGGAAACTCCGGATCAAGTGGTAGATAAATTGCCCCACTTTTAATAATACTCCATAGTCCAATGATCATTTCAATAGAAGGCTCAGCTAATAAAGCGATTACTGTATCACTTCCTGCCCCCTTCTTAATCAAGTGTTTAGCTAATTGATTTGCTTTATCATTTAATTCCTTATAAGTTATTGTCCTCTGTCCAAACACTACAGCAGTACGATTCGGATGTTTTTCCACCAGTTCTTCAAATATACGTTTAATCGTTTTTTCTTCTGGATACAAAGTATCAGTATTATTAAAATCACATATTCTATTTTTTTCTTTCATGGTTACTATATCAATTTCCTCAATTGGAATAGTAATGTCCTCTATGATAGTATCAATAATTTTAACGAAATGTTCCGCCATTCGTTCCATGGTCTCTTTACGGAACAAACCTGTACTATATTCAAATATAAAACGAAGTTGTCCATCCTGCTCAGTTACTTTCAGCTCTAAATCAAATTTAGATGTACGATTCGTATACTCGTACGGTTTAATTTCAAAATCACCTATTTCCGCCCTTACTGCATCAACATTTTCAAAAGCAAACATCACATCAAACAGAGGATGACGATTCACATTTTTTCGCAATTGTAGCTTATCAACAAGCATCTCAAATGAATATTCCTGATGTTCCAAAGCTTGAAGTGTGTGGCTTGCAACTTCTTTCAAAAAATCCTCAAACCGTTTCTCTGAAGTAGGATAATTTCTGAGCGCAAGTGTATTAACAAACATACCTACTACATTTTCTAATTCAGAATTCAGTCTTCCTGCTACTGGGCTTCCGATTATAATGTCTTCTTGTCCGCTATATTTAAACAATAATATATTGAATGTCGAAAGTAATAATGAGTACAGAGTAGCTCCTTTTCGGCTTGAGATTTCATTTAATTTAGATGTATAATTTTCATCCAAATTAAATTGAACTACATCACCTTCAAACATTGGCTCATCTAATCTTGGATAATCAGTTGGTAAATTGAGTAATGGTATTTCTTTTGAAAATATTTCAAGCCAGTAAAGTTCTTTTAGTTTCCAGTTCCCGGATTCTATCATTTTGTTTTGCCAGTTTGAAAAATCTTTGTATTGAATTCTTACATCTGGCAAATTATATTTTTGATAAAGAGATGCAAACTCTCTAATTAAAATTCCCATTGATAAACCATCGGATATAATATGGTGCATATCATAAACAAGCAAATATTTCGATAATGATTGCACCTCCACAATTGCCGCTCTGAACAAAGGCCCTTTCTCTAAATCAAATGGTTTAATAAATGTTTCAACAACACTCTCAAAATTTTGTTCATCTGCATACAAGTGTTGCATATTCCATTCAGGATTCTGATGGATTTTTTGAACTATTTTCCCTTTTACTTGTTTAAATGTTGTTCGCAAGCTTTCATGACGATTAATTAAAGCTTGCAATGCCTTTTCTATCTGTACTATATTAACTTTCCCTTCAAGAAATACTGCTCCGGTAATATTATAGTTGGTAGATGCACCATTCAATTGACTAACAATATACATACTTTTTTGTGCTGGAGAGACTTCATAATACTCCTGTGGTGCTACTAGACGAATCGCTTCATATGTTTCTTTTTTTCCCATCATTTCTTCAATGATTACAGCCAATTCCTTAATAGTAGGAGATGCAAATATATTTCCAAGTGGAAGTTCAACTTCAAATTCCCTATGAATTTCAGAAACAAGTGTTATTGCTTTTAATGATTGCCCCCCAATTTCAAAGAAATGATGGTTAATGCCTACACCATCAGTTCCCAGTATCTTTTCCCAAATGCTTACAAGTTTTTGTTGTATCGTATTATAAGGTTTTTGATACTCTTCATCAAACTCTACTTTAATCTCCATATTTTCTAGGGACTTCCGATCAATTTTCCCATTCGGACTGAGTGGGAGGCTTCCTAGTTGAATAAAATAAGAAGGAATCATATATTCAGGAAGTTTCTTCCGCAAAAAATCCCTTATACTGCATTGATTATTTGTATCATGTGAGGGGGAGTCATAGAATGCAACAAGATACTTATCATTTGCTACTCCATTCTTCACGACAACTATAGAGTTTTTTATACTATCACATTTGTTTAAAACAACTTCAATCTCTCCTATATCAATTCGATGCCCTCGTATTTTTGTTTGGTCATCCTTCCGTCCCAGAACCTCAATGTTACCATCGCAAAGTAATTTCCCCATATCTCCTGTTTTATAAAGCATTTTTCCATAATTATGATAATATGGATCTCGAATAAACTTATCCTTCGTCAACTTAGAATTGTTAATATAACCTCTAGCTAAAGGTATGCCACCTATGAATATTTCCCCCTTCACTCCAATTGGCAAAGGATGCATATTCTCATCAAGGATATAAATGCGCCTGTTAGCAAGTGGTTTTCCCACGGGAATAAATTTTAAATCAGCGCTTTTAGTTCCTTTTCCAGACACTTCATATAAAGTACTTGTCATCGCCGTTTCAGCAGGTCCATATGCATTTAATAAAATAATATCTTCTAAAGGTAACTGTTCCCACATCCCTACTTTTTCCGCTGGCATTTGTTCCCCACCAACTATAACGAGTCTGAGCTTACTATCTGGAATTATTTCTGGTCTTGTATACCATTCTTGTACAATTTCGCCCCAATAATTTGTAGGTAGATTAACAACTGAGAGTCCAAGTTCAACACATTTCTGAGAAAACTGATACGGAGTCCATATATTCTTATCACGCAAAACAAGAGAACTTCCTGCAGCTAGTGTTGTAAAAATCTGTTCAAGTGAAATATCAAAACTTATCGAAGAAAACTGAAGAACACGATCCTCTGGTGTCAGCTCATAACGTTTGCGAATATCAATGGAGTGGCTTACAACTGCTTCATGAGACATCATTACACCTTTTGGTCGACCAGAAGAACCCGAAGTATAGATGATATACGCCAAATTCTGGGGTTCAATTCTAACACTCGGTTGTTTTTTTGGTTCTTCGAGCACTGAATCCCATTCTATATCAAGACAAACGGTATGCCCCTGATAATCTCTAATCTTCGGTTGTAAATTATTTTGGGTGAGTAATATAGGTACTTGGGCATCTTTCAACATCAAATTTATTCTTTCTCCAGGATAATCCATATCAATAGGTAGAAAAGCTCCACCAGCTTTTAAAACAGCTAAAATTCCTACAATCATTTTAGGTGAACGTTCAACATACACTCCCACAGGTATTTCAGGCCCGACCCCTAACTTAATGAGCTTATGTGCTAACTGGTTTGAAAGTATATCTAATTCTGTGTAAGATAAACTTTCATTCCCCTGTATAACAGCAGGTTTGTTTAAATTTAATTTTACTTGATCAGTAAATAAATCCTGAAAACATTGATTCTTAGGATAATCCAACCAAGTAGAATTATTATCACTTAAAATATGTGTAAGTTCTTTTTCAGAAATCATTGAGATATCCTCTAACTTATCATCTTCGCTAACAAGCATTTCCCACAAAATATTGATTAAATGCGAAAGTATCTGATTTGCTTCCGTTTCATTTAAAAAGGAACTATTGAATAGTAGCTTCAATTGAAGCTTTGGTTGTAGATTACAATAAACAACCAAAGGGTAATCCATTTGTTCATCTATACGTACTGATTTCACTTGTAATGAACCAATTCCATCTTTCAATTTCACATCGAATGGATAGTTTTCAACAATTACAATACTCTCATACAAATCATATAAGGCAGAGCTTCTTGGCATATCAATCCAACTTCTTATATCAACGAGTGAGGTATATTCATATTGACGCATTTCAGCCTGCTTCAGTTGTACATCTTTAAGCCACTTAATCAAATTTACATTTTTATTTATCTTTACCCTAAAAGGAAGAGTATTCATAAAGCAACCAATTATTGAATCCGAACCTTCTAACTCAGCTGGACGCCCTGATGAAGTTACCCCAAAAATAATATCTGTTTCTTGGGAATAGCGATTTAAAAGAATTGCCCAAGCCCCCTGAATCATAGTATTTAGTGTAATCCGATTCTTTCTAGTAAAGTCTTGAATTATCTGCTGTTTATCTTCAGACACTTCGTATACTACATCTCCAAAAGCGGATAACTGATTTGAATTTTTTGCAGGAAAAATATTATTGAATCGTATAGGTGTTTTAAATCCATCTAACGCGGTTTTCCAAAATTGTTCCGCTTTCTTCTTGTCTTGCCTACGTAACCAGTCGATATAATCTTTAAATGAATATACGTGTCCAAATGTTATCTTTTCACCAACACATAAGGCTTCATAACACTGACCCAGTTCTTTAAAGAGGATGCTATTACACCAACCATCTAACTGAAGGTGATGATGCGTCCATACTACATCATAGGCATACTCGTCTTGCTTAATGACCAAAATTCTCATAAGTGGTGGTTTTGAAAGATCGAATCCTTTTTTACGATCTTCCTCAATAAGTTGTTCTAAATTTTGCAATCCTTCAGATTTTGAAAAATTTGTCCAATCTAAAACTTGGAAAGGAATTTTTATATTTTTATGAACAATCTGTACAGGTTCTTCTAGTCCTTCCCAATGATATGATGTTCTTAAACTTTCATGTCTATCTAAAAGTTTTTGCCAAACCTTTTCAAATATCTCCATATCTAGTTTTGATTTTATTGAAAATATTGTTTGCTCCACAGTTACTGACGATTTCGGTGAGTAGATATGATGAAAAACCATACTTTGTTGTACAGGTGAAAGCATGTATATATCTTCTATATTTTTATATACCTCAAGCCATTCATCAATTTTCTTTTGATCTATGGAGGCAAGAGGGAAATCTGAAGGCGTCAAATATGTACCTTCTTTTGTTTGACAGTGGTCAATTATATCCTTCAAATTGTTGACAAAGTCCTTTGCCAAGCCTTGAATTGTTTCAACCAAATGACTATTCGCACTGTATTTCCATTCTACACATAATTTTTTATCAACGATCATACATTCAATTTCAAGCAAGTGACTTCTAATTCCATTCAAATCACGGGTTGGTCCTGTATTCACATCCGATATATTAAATAACTGCTGTTTTTTAGTTGCTTGTTCGAACTTTCCTAAATAATTAAAGCTTATTTGTGCCCTTTTCCTAGACGAAATTTGCTCTCGCATCTCTTTCTCTGCTAAGTAATATAAAATTTCATAACCAATTCCACCATTTGGTATAGCACGATACCGCTCTTTTACTTCCTTCAATATTTCTGCTATACCTTTCTCTTTTTCAATGTCGCCTATAACAATAGGATAGACACAAGTAAACCATCCTATAGTTCTTGAAGTATCGTACTCTTTTAACAAAGGACTCCTACCATGGCCCTCCAAATCAACTAGTGTTTCACCACTCCAATTTGCTAATGTACTAGAAAGTGCGGAAAGCAGAATATCATCAATTCTCATTTTAAATAATTGATACATGTCATGCAGTAAATACTTTGTTTCTTTCTCCGTCAACATAAAAGAAAGTGTACGAGCAGATTTTTCATCATTTCTCCCCCCTCCCATGTCAATAGGTATAGTATTTATAGAAGAAGGGACATTCTTCTTCCAAAAAGCAAGTTCATCTTTTAGCTGATTAGAAGAAGCATATTCATAGAGATGCTCAGACCATTTTTTAAAAGAGAGACCTTTCACGGGAAGTTGAACAGAGCCACTATTTGTAAGCTGTTCATATATCATCTGTAGATTGTCCAGCATAAGTCGCCATGAATATCCGTCTATTACAAGATGATGTACTGTTATAAACAACCTTCCTTTTTCCTGATCCCCAGAATCAAAATATGCAACTTTAATTAATGGTCCATCTGTGATGTTTAATTCATACTGCAATTTTGATAAAATTTCATGCATATGACTATTATTAAAATCATGTAATTCAAATAATACATTCTCATCAGACTCTGAATAAACTTGAATCCATTCTCCAGCTCTTTGATAATAACGGAGCCTAAAACTATCATGATAATTTGTAAGTATACGAAAACTTTCATGCAACAAATCCGGATCTATACCTGCTTGTGTTTCCAATAGCACAGATTGATTCCAATGATGATAATTTTCCAAATCTTGCTCAAAAAACCACTTTTGAATCGGTGTAAGAAGCACTTCACCAGTCTCAGGTTCTTCTATTTGATCTTCACTATAGCTTTCTTTAATATCTGCAATACAATCCGCCAGTTCTGCTATCGTTTGGTTCTCAAACATCTGACTCACGGTAATCTCTATACCCTTTTGAAGCGCTTTACCTACTATTTGAATACTTAGAATCGAGTCTCCTCCCAACTCGAAGAAGTTATCATGTATACCAATTTCCCTCTGATGTAGACCCAATACTGCAGACCATACCTCTACTAGTTCTTCTTGAACTTTATTTTTTGGAGCAACGTAACCTTTATAGGTATGAATTTGAGGAACTGGTAAGTTCCTTCGATCAAGCTTTCCTATCGAAGTTAAGGGCAGACTCTCTAGCTGAATATAGTATGACGGAAGCATATAATCTGGTAACTCTTTGGCTAAAGATTCCTTAAGTTCCTCCATGTTAATCTGAACATGGGAAACGATATATGCACAGATAACTTTTTTCCCATTATTAATTTCCCAATCAATTACAGCAGCATCTTCAATGTAGTTCCTTTTTAATATTAAATTATGAATTTCTGAAAGTTCAATCCGATACCCCCTGATTTTTACCTGATGATCCTCTCGTCCAAGAAACTCAATTTCTCCGTTTGGAAGCCATCTTCCTAAGTCCCCTGTTTTATACATACGATCATTTGGATTAAAGGGATCATTCATAAACTTATCATTTGTAAATCCTGGAAGATTCAAATAACCTCTTCCTACACCGTCTCCAGCAATATACAACTCACCCGGAACACCTATTGGGCTAATATTTTTATCTTTATCCAATATATAACATCTAACATTTGAAATCGGTCGCCCTAAAGAGACGGTATTTTCCGAACATTCAATACTTAAAGCGTCCACTGTTGTTTCTGCTGGACCATAATTATTATATAATTTATATCCTCTATCAATCAGTGCATCTTTTAATGATTCTTCTAGTCTTTCTCCACCTGAAATAACTGTGTGTAAACTCTGTAATTTGCGATCATGACATAATAATTCTTTTAATACAGTCGGTATGAAATTAATAATATGAATTTCATGTTGATCAACATAATCACAAAAGTGCTTCCTATTTAAAATCAAATTCTTTTCGGCTATATGTAATGTCGCTCCATAAAGTAATGTACCGAAAAAATCCTCAATACTCGGATCAAACACATAATTTGTTAGTTGTAATAGATTCGTTTTTTCCGTTATATTAAATGTTTTTCCAAACCACTGAACAAGATTAACAACATTTCGATTTTCTAACATTACACCTTTAGGTTTTCCTGTAGTACCTGAAGTATACAAAACCGTAAATAAATCATTCGGACTAAGGTTTACTTTTGGTAGAAGAATCTCACCTGAAAAATCCCCACTATTATCCAATGCAAAAACACAATCATTGCTGAATTTTTCAATCACATATTCGTTTTTATTAATTAAATCCTTACTGGTCAATATGAACTTTGTTTGACTATCCTGTATCATATACATTTTCCTTGATTCTGGATATTCTGGATCAATTGGCAAGTATGCAGCTCCGACTTTTAAAATAGCAATTATCCCTATTAGCATTTCAATTGATGGATCCGTCATGATTCCAATAATCTCACCCTTTTTCACTCCTTTTCTAAGCAGTTCATTTGATAAGTTATTGGACATGTCATTTAATTCTTCATAAGTCATAGTCTTATTTTTATATACAATCGCAACATTATCCGGGGTTTTCATCGCTTGTTGCTCAAACAACTGACTAATCGTCAACTGATTTGAATATGTTTTACGAGTATTATTAAATTCTAAAAGGATTTGTTTTTTCTCTTCAATAGATACGATATCAATCTCTTCTATTTTTTTCTGAGGGTTTTTTATGACTGCTTCTGCAATTATAGTAAAATGTTGAGCTAAACGCTCAATTTTAGATGATTCATATAATTGTTCGTTGTAACTGAAACATATCTCAATATCTTTGTGCAAACTTATACTAATAGATAAGCCATAATTAGTCATTTCAAAGGTGGAATATGAATTCAAAGCGATTCTATTTTTGTTTTTCAGTATCGTCTGATCTAAAGGATAGTTTTCAAAAACAACAATAGTATCAAAAAGATCGTTTTCTATTTCCAATTCACTATATTTTTTTATATCTACCAAAGATGATGTTCCATACAATTCCCAATCCTGCAATGTCTTATTTAATTTTTTGATAAGTTCTATAGATGTTTCGCCAGAACTCTTTTTGACTCTTAATGGAACTGTATTTATAAACAGGCCTACCATTTCTTCAATTCCATTAAATGTTCCTGCTCTACCGGAAATAGTTGAGCCAAAAATAATGTCATCACAATTATGATTCTTTTGTAGCACAATTCCCCATAAACTATAAACAAGGGCGGCAAGAGTAACTTCATTTTCCTTCGCAAATCCTTCCAACTTATCCCTTGAAATTTGAATACGATACTGATGATCTTTTCGAATTGATTTATGTTTCTTTTTTGTTACTTCCAATCTATTTTGCGAGTTAAATCCTTTTAAATACTCTTGCCAAAATACTTTCTGCCTTTCTTTATCCTGTTTTTGAATATATTTAATAAAATCTTTATATTTTTTTTTAGTAGGCAGATTGTAAGTTTCTGATTCACTAAGGCATCGGTATGCATTTAGGAATTCTTTTAAAATAATTCCATTACTCCAACCATCATATATAATATGATGATTACTTATAATCATTTCATGTCTTTCTTCTGCTAATATGCACAAAGTAACCCTGAATGGTATTTCTCGAAGATCGAACTTTTTTTCACGATCTTTAACTTTTATCTCTTCTAGTAAAATATTTTTTTCACTTTCACTCTTGTGTGTAAGATCAATTATTTTAATATGAGGGGTATATTCTTTCAACACTATTTGAACAGGGGTTTTCACTTTTTCCCAACGAAATAGTGTACGTAACTGCTCATTTGTTTGGACAACCGCCTCCCAAGCTTTCGTAAACAATCCTGCATCAACTCTACCTGAAATCCCCAAACATATCTGTTCAAAATACTCATCACTTTCAGGATTTTTTAAGTAGTGAAATAACAACCCTTCCTGTATTGGCGCTAAACCAAGAATATCTTCCACATTTTGTTTATCCAATTTTATCATCATTGAGCTCCTCCTTGAGACAATCAAATGAATCTAAATAATTATGCTTCTGCATATTTTCTATAATTTCCCCTCTTTCCATCTTGATAACTTTATCCGCGATATGAAAGTACCTATCATCATGAGTAATAGCAATGATAGCTTTTCCTTTTCCCTTTAATTCAGCCAATAGTTCTGTATAGAAAAAATGTCTAAATTCAGGGTCTTGATCTGCGGCCCATTCATCAAATAGATAAATAGATTTATCCTCTAAATAGCTAATTAATAGCGCGAGTCTTTTGCGTTGTCCTGTTGAAAGTTTAGTTGTACTAAATTCTCCATTTTGAATTTGTACTTTTTCATCGATACGTAATATTTTCAAATATTTTTTTATTTCTTCTTCTTTTGAACCATAGTCAATACCATAGACTTTTGTAAACAAATAAAAATCACTAAATATTGCGGAATATAGCTCTCTTAACTGTTCCTGATTTATTTCTTGATTGTTAACAAATATGTTTCCGCTATTTGCAGAATACAAACCTGTAATTAGTTTAGCAAGAGTTGATTTACCACTACCATTGCCACCAGTTATAAATACAACCTCTCCTGATTTAAGTTCAAAATTAATTGGCCCTACTTGAAAAGCTTCTCCATGTTCACTTTCGTATTGATATACTACCTCTTTAATCTCCATGTTTATTTTACTTTGAGGCATCAAAATACTGTTTACGTCTGTCTTATTAGTTTCGGTTTTTAAATACCTTGAAAAATCGTTTATTCTCTTCCAACTAATTTTCATTTGAATCGCATTAGGGATAGTATTGAGTATACTATGTAGCGGCCCTGTCATATAAAGAAAAACAAAAACATAGCTTCTTAAAAAATCACTCTGTACCCCTTTAAATAAAAGCGGAAATAAAAATGTAACAGCCCCAATTACCATAACAAACAGCAATTCACCAATAATAAAGACATTAGCAAACTTAAGACCACCTTGAATCCGCTTATCCTTATAATCCCCACAGCTCTCTTGCATCCCTTGTCCAAACTCTTCTCGTTTTGACTTTCCTATGCTTAACTCTTTATAACCGCCAATGAGATCGTTTATATATCTAAAAAAAGTGTTTTGGATGTCTCTTGTTTGTTCCCAAAGATTATTAGCTGATTTTCCAGCTACATAATACATACCTGCTGCAACCAAAATAACTGCAATAGAAACAAGCAGCCCATAAACATTAATTACTCCCAAATAAACCAAACAACATAAAAGTGTAATTGAATCAGTCAAACCAGTAATTATAGTGGCAGCATAATTACTGATAGCTTCTGTATCATTATTTAAGGTGGTTTGAATTCTTTCTGACTCTATTTTTTCAATTTTTTCATAAGGATTTTTTAATATATCGTTAATTAACTGGATCCTTTTTTCATAAATTAGATTATTTGTAATGGTAATCAACTGCGTCCGTACCAATTTTTGCGCTAATACATAAGTAATAATTCCTAGCAAAAAATATAAAAATAGACTATTGTTGCTTGAATAATTACTTCTAGTTAAAGCTTCATTAATAATAAAAATAATCATCGCATTTCCAAAACCACTTGTTACACTCAACACAAAAATCGGAAAAAAATTTTTCTTATCATGCAAAGGAAAAATAATTATTAAAGATAAATATAGGCAGAACAGTACAATACCAATTAAGGTAGCCCATACCGCAAAACTCATACTGATAGGTAACCAAACATTAACAAAATCCCAAGAAAGTCTCCCGAAAAATACAAATGGAATTTTATAAAGCGCATACCCAGCTAAGAACGCAAACAGAAACGTTATAAAGGGGATACAAATACTTTTAAATTTATTTTTTTCCAATTTCCTTTTTTTCTTATACACCTGAATCATAACTATGAAAATGAAGTATAGAGTAATAATTGAAAAAGGAACCATAAACAAAAGTACAGTAACAGAAAAAGCATCGATACTCTTATACATATCTTTACCGTTTGTCACCACACTCTCCCCCACAAGTGTGTCCATAATACCCTGGCCAATATTTTGAGTGTAATCGGAGTTCATGTTAGCCATCACCGCAACTCCCAACTTCTCTTGAGGATGAAATACAACGAAAGAGGAGAAATTCGGATTACTTCCTGCATGTGATATTTCACCAGGACCATTTTGAAAAACTTGCCATCCTCCGGCATAAGAAGAGCCATCCTCAGATGGTGGAACTGATCTGTTTGGTATATGTGTACTATAAATTGCCTTTTGCTGATCATCACTTAGTCCATATATCCCAAGCTGCATACGAAGCCACTTTTCCATGTCTTCAGTATTTGAGATAAAATAACCTGCGGGTGTATTCCCTCGATAAATAGGTGCATTAAACTCTATAGGCTTTAAAAAACCTATTTTATACCCCTTTGACATATCATATTTAGCGACATCTTTTCTAAACAAAAAAGTATTACTCATATTAAATTGGTTTAATATATTATTCTGAACGTATTGTTCAAAAGATTGATTGGTAACTTTTTGTATAACTAATCCTAGAATATCGTAGTTAATACTAGCATAATTGAATTGCTCTCCTGGATATGTCTCCAATTTTTGATTTAATATTTCTCTAACTGTATTTTCCAACGCATCATTGTCATTTGAGATAGGTATGTCCCCAATCGTATGAAAAGGGATCCCACTCGTATGATATAAAAGCTGTTCAAGAGTTATTTCAACATTTTTATTAAGTTGTTGTCCTTTATAATTACCTTCATATGTCATTTGAAACCAATGCAAATATTCGCTAACGGGGTCCTTTAAATCAATTAACCCCTTTTGAACAAGTTGATATATTGCGAGAGCTGTAAACGCCTTACTATTCGAACCGATTTCAAATAATGTTTTTTCCGTTACACGTCGCTTTTTCTCAAGATTTGAATAGCCAAAACTTTTTTTATATACAGCTTGATCACCTTTGACTACTATCACTGACATTCCAGGAATTTTGGCTTCTTGCATTTGTTTTTTTATAAGCGAGTCTAGTTGTTCTTTATCGTTTTCCGTAAACATTCTATTATTCTCTGCATTTGCTATTTGAATCCCAAATAGCATCTGTACATTTAATAATATTACAAGGGTAATCAAAACAAATTTTACTCTCATCATGATTGAATGACTCCTCTCTAATATCATATATTAAATATATTTTCAAGATCTTCACTCGAGAGGTTTGCCGTTTCAAAATCAGATGGAGTGAATTCAACCTGTCTTCTCTGGCAACAATGTTGAATCAAATCTCTCAATTGATTCATATACTCTGTGAAAAATTGGGATATTGTTTCTTGTTTAAATTTATTTTTGCTGTACGTAATCGACAAATTCAACTTTTTATCTACTGTATACGCAACGATATCTAACAAACAATCCATCTCATTTTTATCGCTGTTATCTTGACCGGAATTTTCATACGCAAACTCAAAAATCCCATTGGAAAATGTAGCATTAAAATCACCTAAATAGTTAAAACGAACATGCTTTCGAGATTCGCAACTTAATTCCTTCGAAATATACTTTAAAACTCCATAATTTAGACCTTTATTCGGAACGCCACGCAATTGCTCTTTTAATTGTTTAATTTGTTGTGATATATCTGTATCCTCAAACTGTAACCGAATTGGAAATAGACTCGTAAACCATCCAATAGTTCTCGATACATCGATTTCATCATTTAATTCTTCACGCCCATGCCCTTCAATTTCAATAATCACATCATTTGTTTTAATATACTTAGCCATTACCAATGATAGCGCTATAAGCATTAGCTCATTACCTTTTGTTCGATAAGCTTCATTTGCTTTTTGTAACAGCTGCATAGTTTCTTCTTCTGTTAACTTCTTAATCATTTTCTCGCAAAATTCCATACGATCCAATCCTAAATCAAAATCATTAAATGATTTCTCTTCATATTGATATACATGCTCCCAGTATCGCTTTTCTGATTCTGAAATTTGTTTACTCATTCTCTTCAACTCAATTGCCCAATCCTGTACCGAATTATCTTTTGGCGGCAAAGACGTTTTCTCCTTATTTTCTATCTGTTTATATAATTGATTTATATCTTCAAAAATAATTCGCCACGATATACCATCAACAGCTAAATGATGAGCTGTCATCAATATTCTTTTACCGAAATTACCTAAATCAAATATACAAACTTTAAGAAGAATTTCATTTTCAATATTAAAACTTGATTTCAACATTTCTCCAATACTAGCAATACGAACATTTTGTTCCGATTCCGATAATTCAGATAAATCGAACGATTCTATTTTTATCTTTTTATTGTAATTATTTTGATTATAAAATAATTCCTTCGTTTCCATCCGATAATTCAAGCGAAAAGCGTCGTGATGACAAACTAATAAGCTAAATGCCGATTCAAGTATCCCAACCTCAATGTCATCCTTTACTTTGACTAACACCGACTGTGTATAATGGTTTATATTGTTCAAATCTTTCGAAAAAAACCATGCGATAGATGGTATCGTTTCAATACTACCAACACATTGTTGATTACTCTTCTGCTCTTTTGTGCTATTCATTTCTAAATATAAAACCATATCTTCAATAACCGGATTAGCCAAAATATCCTTTGTTTTTATTTTAATCCCTTTCTCACGTATCTTAGAAGAAATTTGAATTGCTTTTATGGAATCCCCGCCTAGATGATAGAAGTTGTCTCTTATACTTACTTTTTCAACATTTAATACTTCACGTATAATACCTACTAAATCACTTTCTATCTCGCCCTCAGTTTTTTTCTCTATTTTAATTTCAGGTTTCGGCAAAGCCTCTCTATCCAGCTTTCCGTTAAACGTCAACGGTATTTCTTTCAATACAATAAAATACGAAGGAATCATATAAACTGGTAAGATTTCTTGTAAGAATCTAAATAGTTCGGATGTCTTCACCTTAACATTCTCAATATAGTAGGCACAAAGATAGCGATTTCCATCATAATCCTCTTGATCAATCACTACTACTTCCTTAATGCTCGGATGTTTTTGCAAGTTTATTTCGATTTCTTTTAGTTCTATACGGAACCCACGAACTTTTACTTGATCATCTTTCCTTCCCAAATACTCGATTTTATCTCCTTCAATAAATCTAGCTAAATCACCCGATTTATACATCTTCTCTTTTGCCGAATATGGATTTACAATAAATCTCTCTCGTGTCAAATCCTGATTGTTAAAATATCCTCTTGCAACACCCTCCCCAGAGATATAAATTTCTCCAATCCCCCCCATTGGTACTGGGCGAAGATCGGAGTCCAGCACATATATCTTCATATTTTGTGCAGGTACACCAATAGGAACAGATATCCCTTTATCTTTTTCAATATCGAATTGATGAATCATACATCCTACAACTGTTTCTGTGGGCCCATATTCATTATATATTTTTGTTTCTCTACCTAATTTTTTCTGTATGCTTACGGCAAGGTTTACTGTTAAGTTTTCTCCACCAACAATAATTTTTTTAATTGAACACTCATTTATTTCTAAATCTTTCAATAAATTAAGATGAGATGGAGTTAATTTAATAATACTTGCTTTTTTTTCTTTAAATATCTTATATAATACATATTCGTTTTCATCAGCAGGATAAATAATAATCTGATTACCACTAATTAATGGGGTAAATATAGTTGTAACAGTAAGATCAAAAGCAAGAGATGAATACAATGGGAAAACTTCATTTTCACTTGCACCTACATATACTTGCTTTGCCCAAGAAATATAATTAACCAATCCTTTCTGTTCAATCATTGTACCTTTAGGGTTTCCCGTAGAACCCGATGTATATATGATATAAGCGAGGTCAGTCGGCTCACTTCTATTTTTAATATTAGAAGTATCTCCCATATAAATATGAGCTGAATTTATATGGATAACCTCAATCGCATACAAAGAGAGATCCCATTGATGCGAAATATCAAAATTAGTGAAAAGAATATTGATATCTGAATCTTGCAGCATATAATTGACCCGTTCAGATGGATATTGTGGATCAATAGGTAAATATACCGCTCCCGCTTTTAAAATCCCTAAAATTCCAATAATCGTTTCTAGAGAATGCGTAGTTGATATTCCTATCACTGTACCTTTTGTTACATTTTTCTTTAATATATATCTCGCTAATTGATTAGATCTATCATTCAATTCACGATACGTAAGTTCCTTATCTTCCAAGCAAATTGCAACTTTATCTGGTGTCCTTTCTACTTGTTCTTCAAAAAGCTGATAGATTGTCTTGTTCTTTGGATACCCCCTATTCGTTGCGTTAAATTCATATATCAATTTATTCCACATATCTTCTGGTAAAATTTCTAATTCCATCAACTTTTTATTAGGTGATTCCAACATCTGATTCAGTAAATGACTGATTCCAAGATACATTTGTTCAATTTGCTTTTCTGTATACATATGATCCTTATAATCTATATCTAGATTAAATCCTCCTAATCTAGACCATTCTCGAATAATCAATTGAATTGAATAAATCTGATTCCTATTGTAAAATTCTTCATTTTCTATTGGTGTACCATTAATTTCAGTAGGAAGTTTTGTATTGTAATAGTTAATACATGTATCAAATAAATCACCATATCCCTTTTTCTTTAATTCCAAATCTTTCACCAATACATCATATGGATATTTTTGATGATAATAACAGCGAACCAATTCACGATTAATGCCTTTTATAAAATCTAAGACTGTCATTTCACTATCAACAGTATGACGAAATGGCATAGTACTTGTTAACATTCCCACAATATTTTTTTCATTTTTCCCCGCTCGATTAAGTACAGGCATTCCAATAATTAAATCATCCTGCCCATTTACTTTATTTAAGTAAATATAATATAGGGCAACAAAGAATGCGTACACAGAAACATTTATGCCAGTAGCAAATTGTTTAATTTCATCCGATTGGTTATTTGTTAAAGAATATGTTTTTCTATTTGCCTTTGCACAATCTACTTCGTTCTTCCGCTTCACAGTTGGGAGCTTACTAAACTTCTCATTCCAAAATTTTTTATCCTTCATAAATCTTTTTGAAGTTAAATACGATTCTTCCTTCTCAAGGCAATACATATAGGTACTATTAAGCTGATCTGTTATTTTTTCACCTTTCAAAAATTGAGTGTATGCATTACAAACCTGTTCAGTTAAAAGATTCATAGACCAACCATCAGAAATTATATGATGGACCTTAACGAAATATCCCCCTTCTTTAGTATCTCGTAATTTGAACAAAGCAAAATCAAATAAGTGTTGCTCATTGATATCGAAAGGTTTTGCAGCTTCCTGCTGAACCCAGGCATCTAAATCCTTCTGACTATTAAAAATAGTATATCGTACTTGATATTTATGATATTCCTCCACATATTGATGAACCTTCTCATCCGATTCTACAAATCGATGCCTGATTCCATCATTTTGTTTTATAAAATAATTAATTGCTTTCTCAAGGCAAACAAAATCCACTTCTCCTTGTATCTTTACTGTTCCCCCAATATTATGCAATGGCTGATGAGGATTAATTTTCTCCATATACCAAATCCTTTGTTGAGGATGAGTTAGTGAAAAATATTCTCTATACTTCAAATTATCACCACTTTATATTTAATATTTTTTGAAATAATTCACTTTTTGACCATATCTAATCATTTTTTTAGTCATTTCATCCGTAATATTATTCCATACAAAACCCGTTTTTCTTAACAGCATATTCGTTTTATCCCCCGTTATATGAAATAATGTTTGTTCGACATCATTAAATGTTTTCAATTCATCTCCTATACAATGCAGCTGTAAATTATATATATCAGATGCATGTTGATTAGCTTGTTTTTCATCAAAGATATAATCTATAAATTTTTCAATTGAGGTTTCTTTTACGTCTATGTCTAATCCATACGTTGTTAAAAGAGCTGATAAGCTTACATAGTTAGGATTGAAAATGTGATGAGTCTCATTCATTAATTCTTTTTTATTGAACAACTTAATAATTGCCTGACTAACATCATCCACACATGCAAAGTCTATATCTCTTTCCATTTCTGGAACCAATCCAATTCTTATATATGATTTCATCATTGAGTATAATGCATTCTGCTCTATGTTTTCTTGAAACCTTCCTGTTTTAGAATCAAAACCGATGTTTCCCACTCGAAAAACATTTACATTTATCCCCTTATCCCTCGTTTCCAGTACAATCTTTTCAGCTTCTAACTTTGTCTTTGGATAAGGATTTTCAATAATTTGCCCTAAATCATTATCATACTCTGTATACAATACGTCTTCTTTATTCTTTACCACACCAGAAGCTACAGCCAATGTAGAAATATGATTCACATCTTTCTTTACTCCCTTAACAGAAAAATCAATTACATTTCTCGTGGCTAGAACGTTTGCTTCATAGGATTTTTCATATTTCCCATAATGACTAACACTACCTGCTGAATGTATAATACATTGGATTGTTTCACTCAAATATTGATAGTTCGGCAGATCTAAACCCATATATTTTTTTGTCAGGTCGCCACTATATACAAAAATTCTTTTCTTATACTTATCATAAAAAGATGTCCCAAAATAAGAGCAAACTTTTTCTTTAATGCGATTTTCTGCTTTTATACAATTGTCACTTCTTATAATTAAATGTACATTGCAATCTAATTCAGTTAATAAATCATGTAATAAGTAAACGCCCAAATATCCCGTGCTTCCTGTCAATAGAACTTCCTTATAGCCGACTTGGCAAGAAAGGTTGATTCCGTAATACTTTTTGTTTCTATCATCATATAAACTTCGTATCGCTATGTCTCCTCTTATCTTCTCCTCCATCAACCGATGCCTTTCTCCTCTAGCAATCAGATAAGTTGCTAATGCATCTGGAATAGTCTTCTCCTTTTTATATGTCATATGTTGCGCTAAATCAGAGACTCTAGGGTATTCAAATAAATGATTAATAGAAATATCAAAATCCTTCTGCAAACTCGAAACAACATTGATAGCCGTTAGTGAGCTACCTCCTAATTCAAAGAAATCATCATGGATACTAACTTGTTTTACTCCCGTAACTCTTTTATATGATTCTATAATTTTCCGCTGTTTATCATCTTTCGGAATAATATTCCCCTTTAGCTCTTCTACATAGTCGCTTTGCGATAAAGGGGACCTCTCTTCCATTTCAATATCCTTAGAGAGGCTAAAGAACTGTCGTTCAAAAGGATACGTAGGGAGCGGAACACGATATCTTCTTTCTTGCGAAAAATACTTGGACCACTCGATCTTCACGCCATGAATATGCAACTTACCAATACTTTGAAGTAAGTACTTGTCATCACAAGTTTTTTCTTTCGGATGCCTTACAGTATTTACAATCGGGCAACTAGATTCTCCTTGAGTATGTTGTCTAACAAAACTGCTTAATGTTCTACCTGGTCCAACCTCCACAAAAACATTTTCCCTATCCGATAGTAGATGCTTAATTCCCTCAGAAAATTTCACTACATGTCGCAGATGATTCACCCAATAATCTGCACTTTTTGCTTGTTCTTCCGTAATCCATCCTCCTGTAAAATTGGATATAAACGGTATTTTAATGTCATGGAAATTAATTTCTTTTAACTTCTTTCCATAGATATCTAAAATTGAGTCCATCATGGATGAATGAAAGGCATGGGAAGTTGCAAGTTTTTTAAACTGAAAACCTTTCCTAATCAATTCCCCCTCAAAAGTATAGATTGCCTCATCAGAACCTGAAATTACGCATGATATTGGACTATTCACAGCGGCAATAGATACATCTTGATTCATTAGTGGTAAAATTTCATTTTCCGAAGCCATTACACTTATCATGCTTCCTTTAGGTAATTGCTGCATTAAGGTCGCCCGCTCATACACCAACTGTAGCGCTTGCTTTAATGAGAACACACCCGCCAAACAAGCAGCCACATATTCCCCTATACTATGTCCAATCATGCCGTCCGGATAGATGCCCCATTCCATTAGTGTTTTTGCTAATGAGTATTCAAAAATAAATATTGCAGGCTGAGTATTAGATGTTTGATTTATATCATCTCTCATTCTAGCGTCTAGGTCCTTTGGGTATAAGACTTCCTTCCAATCAATCCCACTAATCTCTTCTAAAATCTCGCAACAAAGATTCACTTCATCTCGAAATCTCTTCTCTTCTTTATATAAATCCAATCCCATATTTACATATTGCGCCCCCTGCCCGGGAAACATGAAAATTATTTGCTTGCTACCGCCATCACAAATATTAGTTTGAACCTTAGCAGAATTTTGATTAAAAAGTTCTTGCTTCGCTTCCTCTATATCCGAAACCACTAATGCTCTTCGATATTTTAAATTTTTCCTTCCATTTAAAAGTGTATAAGCTACATCAGCCAAATTTACATTATTGTTATGATTTAAATATTCAGCCAACCTTTTAGTTTGCTCTTCAAGAGATTTTTTCGTTTGTGCAGAGAAAGAAAGTAATTGATATCTCCTGCTCTGTTCCGAAGCTTCTCTTTTGGGAGGCTCCTCAAGTACAACATGGGCATTTGTTCCCCCCATACCAAATGAACTTACTCCCGCTCTTAAAGGAAACTGTGGGTTCTTCCATCCCACCAATGTATCCTGTACATAAAATGGACTATTACCAAAATCAATTTTTTCATTTGCTTTCTCGTAATTAATACTTGGTGGAATCATGCGATGCTCTAAAGCAAGTACAGTTTTTATCAAACCTGCTATACCTGCAGCGTTATCAAGATGTCCAATATTCCCTTTAACCGATCCAATACCACAAAAGTTATTCTTCTCTGTATTAAACGCCAACTTCAAAGCTTCAACCTCAATTGGGTCACCTAGCATTGTTCCCGTACCATGAGCCTCTACATATGATATACTTTCAGATTCTACCTCGGCCATGTGATGAGCTGCTCTAATAACAGCAGCTTGTCCCTCTACACTTGGCGCATTAAAACTAACCTTATCAGCGCCATCATTATTTATTGCGGATCCTTTCACAACAGCATGGATGAAATCTCCATCGACAATCGCATCCTCCATACGCTTCAAAACAACAATTCCCGCTCCATTTCCATTGACCGTTCCTCTAGCATTAGCATCAAAAGGTCTACAGTGTCCATCTGGTGAAAGAATCATACCATCCTTGTATAAATATCCTCTTTTCTCAGGTAATGTAAGTGAAACTCCTCCAGCCAAAGCAATGTCACAATCTCCACTTAATAGCGCTTGACATGCCAAGTGCACAGCAACCAACGAAGATGAACATGCAGTTTGAACTGTATAACTAGGGCCTCTCAAATTTAATTTATGTGATAATCTGGTACCGAAAAATTGAGAACCATTTAAAAATTCCGCTTCTTTGACAAAGTCTTTCGCTCCATGATATACCGTTTCTAACCAATATAAGTTTGTTGCTGCTCCAATATAAGTACCAATTAAACCATTAAAGGTATCCGGAAAGTAAGCACTACTCTCTAATGCCTCCCAAGCACACTCGTGCAAAATTTTCAGCTGTGGATCCATTACCTCTAATTCCCTAGGTGAGTAATTAAATAATTTATTGTCGAACCATTCTGTTCCTGTAATAGCCCCACCAGCCTTTATATAATTGGGATTCTGGATTGTTTCTAGATCAATTCCTCCTTTCTGTAACTCCTTATCTGTAAAGAAAGTTACCGATTCTACGCCATTCCTCAAATTTTCCCAGAATTCATTTATAGTATCTCCACCAGGAAATCTGCAAGACATTCCAATAATAGCAATCTCTATACCATTTCTTATCGGTTCCTGTGCACTATCCTTCATTCGAATCCCTCTTTCTTTGACGTCTCTGTTTCAACCTATTTTTCGATTCCTTTATTACCTGAACTCTATTTGAGTTCATTTCTTCCTGTACCCTGCTCTCAGCAGTCATCTTTAATTGCTGGGATAGAGAATAAATTGTAGGATATCTAAATAGCATCATCACAGTTATGTCAATGTTCAAATCATTTTTCAACCGTTCATTTACTTGAATAATATTCAGTGAATTCCCACCAAGTTCGAAGAAATGATCATAAATACCGACCTGATTTACCCCAAGTACCTGTTTCCAGATTTCCGCTATCATTTTTTCTAGATTCGTTCCAGGTGCCATATAAGTAGTACCTAACGATATATAATTCTCATCATCCCTTTCTTGCAAGGCTCTTACGTCGACTTTGTCGTTATTCGTTAAAGGCATACTCTCTAATTGCACAAAATGTGACGGAATCATATATTCAGGTAACTTATTCCTCAAATAATTCCTTAATTCTGTACTGGTAACCTCTTGGTTTGCAATTAGATACGCACACAAATAGCTTTCATTACTTTGATTTTGTTTTGCAACAACAATTGCATTCTCAATAGATTTATGATTTAAAATATGGTTTTTTATTTCATCTGGCTCTACTCGGACTCCCTTAACCTTTACCTGATGGTCAATCCTTCCAATATACTCGATGTCTCCATTAGGAAGCCACCTTGTAAGGTCTCCCGTTTTATACATTTTCTCACCTGGAATAAATGGATCCGATATAAATTTTTCATCTGTCAAATCTGACTTATTGATATATCCCCTTCCTACACCTGCTCCAGCGATATACAACTCCCCAGTCACACCAATAGGTACAGGATAATAATCTTGATTTAAAATATATGCCCTATAGTTACTTAGAGGTTTACCTATTGGTATGCTCGAACTCTCTTCATTTTCATGACAAATATAGTATGTTGAAAAAATTGTCGTCTCGGTTGGACCATACAGATTAATAATCATCTCAGCATTAACAGTACTCTTTAATTGATTATAAAGACTCTTTGTAAAGACCTCACCGGCTACAAGAACATATTTAAGCGAGTGACTTGTAACAATATTATCTATTAAAACTTTCAAATGGGTAGGTACAGCACCCAAGGCATTAATTTTGTTTCTCTCAATAAAGTTCCACATATTTCTTGGCTCAACGATTAGCTCTTCCTCAGGAATATATAACCTCCCCCCAGAGAGAATCGGGAGAAGAATTTGTTGAACAGAAACATCGAATGTGATTTTCGCTAGTAATAAATGATTCATTTCTTGATTAAATTTTAATTTTCGAATGAGTCCTATCAACTGATTCACAATATTTTTGTGTTCGACCATAACCCCTTTAGGGTTACCAGTTGTTCCAGAGGTATAAATTACATATGCCAAATCTTCGGGCTGGTTTATGCTTTCAAGATGACAACCATCTTCTTTACAGTTTATTTCATCATCCAACCTAATTACTTCCTGTTCAAAAGTAAATCGTTCCTTCATATTATTTCTGGCCAGAACCAACTGACAATCACTGTCTCTCAAAAAATATTTTATCCTGCTTATTGGAAGAGTGGGATCAATCGGCAAAAATGCCCCTCCTGCTTTTAGCACACCGAGAACTCCTATGACCATTTCTAAGGAAGGCTCTGCAATAAGTCCAACAATACTATTTCTTTGCACTCCCTTTTTTCTTAAGGTGCGGGCCAGTTGATTTGCCCTTGCATCCAGTTCAGAGTACGTTAGTGTCATCTCTTTATATACGATGGCATTTTCTGATGGATTTTCTTTCACTTTCTGCTCAAATATCTCATGCACCGTCATTTGATACGAATATTCATCCGTCGTATTATTAAATTCATAAAGAATAGTTTTCATCTCTGCTTCAGACATCATCTGAATATCTTGTAATGGTATATCCATCTTTTTGGTAATCTCATCAAGTAGATAAATAAAATGTTCTGCTAATCTTTGCACTGTATCCTTCTTAAATATATCCTTACGATACCTCCACTTAAAATGCATATCTTCATTAATTTCTAATACATGAATGAACATATCAAATTGAGTCATACTACTTTCAAAGGGGAATTTATGGAAAGTTAAATCCCCTGTATCCTTAAAGAAACACTCATCATTATCCAAAGAAAACATAATATCAAATATTGGATTTCTCCCTGTATTTCGATAAACATCAACTTCATTTACTAACAATTCAAACGGATATTCTTCATAATCAATGGCTTTTATTGTATTATCCTTAACTTCATCCAGAAAATTCAGAAATGTTTTTTCGCGACACGGGAAATTCCTTATTACTACCGTATTCACAAACATACCAATAATCTGTTCCAAACCTGGACGAGATCGGCCAGCTGTAGGGGTTCCAATCGTAATATCTTCTTTACCCGTATATTTTAAAAACAATACATTTAAAGCAGCAAGTAGCACCGTATATAGGGTTGTCCCATTCTCCTTCGCTATCTTTTTCAAACGCTTTGTCAAATCATATCCTGCCATAATTGATACATAATCACTATCATAAAGTTGCACCGGGTGTCGTGGATAATCTGTATTTAACTCTAGCAATGGGGGTTCCTCTTTAAATATATTTAGCCAATACTTTTCTTTACTCTTAAAATCATCAGACTGAAAAAACTCTCCCTGCCATACTGCATAGTCTCTATATTGTAATTTAACCGGAGGCAAGTCTTTGTTTAAATAACTATCATAAAATTCCTCCATAATTATGTCCATCGATATACCATCAAAGACAATATGGTGAGCATCAGTTAACAGTAAATGCTTATTTTTTCTGATTTTAATAACTTTGACTTTAAATAGAGGCGGTTGTTCCAGATTAAAAGGTGTAGTAAACCCATGTACATACTCCATTAATTCTTCTTCCGATGCTTCAACGATATCAACAATAACCTTTAATGTAGGATGTACATACTGCACCACTTGTCCATTGATGAATGAAAACGATGTACGTAAAGATTCATGACGATCAACAAGATGTTGGAAAGCTCTCACCAACATATCATATTCGAGATTACCCTCTATGATTGTCCCAGATGGTAAATTATAAGCTACTGAATCACGATTAAGTTGCCACATAATAAATAGCCTTTTTTGCTGTGATGAAACAGGGTAGTATTCTCTTGCTTCAACAGGTAATATAATTGAACTTTTATGTTGTTCCCCATCCAGTATTAGAGTTGTAAATTCTTTTATAGTTGGATTTTTAAACATTTCACTTAATTGTATATTCACGTCAAATTCTTGGTTAACTTTCAATATAATCGAAGCAGCATTTAAAGAATGCCCACCTAACTCAAAAAAATTATCATACACTCCTATCTTTTGAATATTAAGAACATCTCTCCATATATGGGCAACCTTTTTTTCCAATTCACCTTCTGGTGCAACATAGTCGAAGTCTGATACTGGATCCAAGTTGGACACCGGCAATGCTTTACGATCAATTTTCCCATTTTGATTGAGTGGCATTTTTTTCAGTTGAGTGAAGTAGGTTGGCACCATGAAATTCGGCAAACTTTTAATAAGGAAATTTCTTAATTCTGAGTTTGTTATATTCACATTGGCAACAAAATAAGCACTTAATACTTTCGTACCGAAAGTATCTTCGATTGCAACAACAACAACCTCATCTACATCTGGATGCTTCATAAGACAAGTCTCTATCTCCCCAACTTCTACCCGAAACCCCCTTATTTTCGTAAGATTATCTTTTCTTCCAATAAATTCAATATTCCCATCAGGCATCCACCTTGCCATATCTCCTGTTTTATAAACTTTTTTTGGAGTGATTTTCGGAAACTCTACAAATTTTTCTCTCGTTAAATCTGGAGCATTATAATACCCACGTGCCAATCCAATCCCAGCAATACACAGTTCTCCCGTTATACCAATAGGTACAAGATTCATCTCTTGATCAACAATGTATATTTCGACATTATTAAGAGGCTTTCCGATTGGAATCACCTTTAATTGTTCTATCTCTTGATTACTAATTCTATAGAAAGAGGCTAAATCCGTGCATTCCGTGGGACCATACGTATTTATAATTTCGCCCTTGAAATTTATTGATTTAACTAAAGGTTTGAGTTTTTTACAATTTATCGATTCACCACCTAAAAAAATACGCTTCAACGTGATTAACCTACTAAAATTAGTTCTCTCATTATAATCAACCAATGGATAAAAACCACTTGGGGTACAATTAACGCTCGTAATTTTATGAATATTTATATAATCAGACATTTTATTGTAATCATACATACCCGACTCAAAAAGGTGCAATCGCCCGCCTTTTATCAATGGAGCAAATAAATTTTTATGCGCTGTATCGAAACTAATTGGGGCAATTAATAATACATTATCGGTTGGATTCATATCAAATTCATTGGTATACCAGTTGAGCAAATTCATAAATGAATTTCTTTTCACCATAACTCCTTTAGGGTCACCAGTGCTTCCAGATGTATAAAGAACATACATTAAGCTCTCTAATGGGATTTTCAATTCTAAATTCCCACTCATTTCTATAGGTGTACCGTCTCCCAAAGTTGTATCTATATCAACAAATCTAGTGTTTTCATTTATAAAATTAAATTCATTATTGCTGCACTTCAAAATGATATCTACATTAGAATTACTTAAAAGATAATTAATTCGTTCATTTGGATAGTTTGGATCAATAGGTAAATATGCAGCTCCTGCCTTTAAAACACCTAATATACCAATTGGAAGTTCAAGCGATCTATCTAACATAATTCCTATTACAGAATCTTGTTCAACTCCTAATTCAACTAATTTATGTGCTATATGATTTGCTTTTATATTTAATTCCTCGTAAGTTAAATTTTGATTTTGGTAAAAGACTGCTAGCTCATGTGGACTTTGAGCTACTTGAAATTCAAATAAGTCAACAACAGATTTATCCTGAGGAAAACTTGATATTGTGTTGTTAAACTCATTTAGAATACGATTTCTCTCATTGGATAAAATGTCGATTTCAGAGAGCCTTATACTCGGATTAGCTACTACAGCTTTTAACAAATGAGTCAGTTGATCTATAACTCTTCCAATTAAGTCTCCTTCACTTTCTTTACAAGTGATACAACACTCTATTTTATTTCCATACCATTTAAAATTAAAGACGGTATCTGCATTTGTATAATGATTAGAACTATTATGTTGAATATTTTCAAACTGTATGACTGTACGAGGATTCAGTTTATTAGAACTTGTATTCTCATCTCCTAAAAGTTTTGCTAATCGCTTATGCGATACTTTCTGATTTTTATTTGCCTCTGTAATGTTTTGTTGTACTTTTAATAGAAGCTCTTTAAATGTCATATTACTATGGACATTACTTCGTATAATCAAAAGATGATCATAATATGCTGTACCAGATTTTGATTGAATTACTGGCGTTCCAATAGAAACATCTTTACTATCCGTGTATATTGAGAGTAAATATTTCACACTAGCAATCAAAATGATAAACATTCCATATTCAGAATGATTACTTATTTCACTAATTTTATGTGATATGTTTTCTGACAATCTATATGTAAATAATTTTTCTTCCTGATTTTTTACACCAACTTTTTTATTAAAATTTACAAAACTACTCATTTCTAAATCCGTTGATAGTTGATCCAACCAAAACTTCTCCTCTTTAGTTAACAAATCTGTATTATAAACATCATTGCTCATAATAATCTCCTCTCCCAACCAATGTTGAATTAATAAGATTTATAATATCAATGTAATTTTCATTAATAAAAAAGTGATCTCCTGGATAGCCATAAACAACCGTATCTCTCGAAGTAAACTCACACCATTTTTTCATGTATTCCTCAGTAACATCATCCACCTTACCGTACATTGCAGTAATACACGTATTTAACTTATACAATTCATTACTGAATTTGTATTCTTCTATCAATTTAAAATCAGATCTTAAAATTGGGATAAATATATCCATTAACTGTTGATTATTAAGAATCTCTTTTGGAGTACCATTTAAATTTAATATCACATCTTTAAATTCTTTTTCTGGTAAGTTAGACACTTTTTGTTCTCTAATAAAATTGGGAGGCTTTACACCTGATAGAAAAATATGCACAGGAGCATTGAGATTTCTACTTTCTATTTCCTTACAAAGTTCATAAGCGATAAGTCCTCCCATACTGTGACCAAAAAACGCGTAATCACAATTACCTACAACTCCATATATATATTCTAATATATCACTAACAGCATGATTCATATCATCATAACAATCTTCTTGAAATCTTATACCCCTTCCTGCGTATTGAATTGGTTTTAATTCAATACTAGGATGTAAATAATTTTTCCACTTACTATATATCGAGCCAGATCCACCAGCATAAGGGAAACAAAAAAGCATCGTATTATTCATATGCTCTCCTTTCCTATAAATCAAAATTATTTACTAAATTTTAAAAGGCTCTATAGAACTTAATTAGCCACCTAACATCTCCCAATTTCTTTATTAATCTAGCTCCCATTTATATTTTAGGGTGCAATCAGGAATTATCTTTGGTAAACCATTAAATTTCCATACAGCCTATGCTAGCACAACACGTATAATTATCTATTTCCTTTTCACTTTATTCCAAAATGGTATCCGTCCTTGTATATCATCTATTACAGAAGAAAATCCTGGTGCAGTGGAAAAAAAGAACCCTGTACAATGATGCGCTTTTTGATATTCTTCATCCTTCATTAAAATAAGATGGGCCTTCTTTATGTTAAAGTGTGGAACAGCCGGGAACAGATGATGTACCAAATGGTATGAGTTTCTATGAGGATGTATGAGAAAGCGCTCAAACCAATTCCCAAAAGAATTTCTTGATGCAAATATCTCATTTTCTGATTCTAGTCCTGCATGTTCGGCCATTTCAGCCCAATATTTTAGCATTTGAAAAGTTGTTAAAAACGGAACTACCCAAAATAAAATCAACTCTTTCCAGAAACCGAAAACAATTGAACAAATAATGATAGCGCCCCAATATAGAGTCCTGATTATTTGATCAAATCTAGGTTCCTCTTTTGCATATGCTGTTACTTTGATCATTCCAATCAAATAATTTGGCACATGTACTAAGAACAAAGGCTTTAAGCAATGCTGAATAAAAAATTTCAGTTTATTTTTAGTCGGTTTATCTAATCCAACAATTTGATACCTTTGCTTATCAGGGTCTATCTCACTCCATAAATACCTGTGGTGATTCATGTGACTCTTACAATATGCTTTATAAGAAATCATTATCGGATAAGCAGCAAATAAACACGCAACCCACTTATTTAATTTACGATTTTTAAAAAGCATACGATGACTTGACTCATGCATCATAATATCAAGGCCACGCATACGGCTACCAATGATAACAATACTAATCAAATACATCCACATAGTTGGGATAAAATAATTCAAGGCAATTACTAAGGACACAATACCCCAATCTAATCCTATGGCAAAAAAATTATACCAATTGTTGGTTTTTTGTAATTCGCGAATTTCCAAGTTGATTTCTTTCGAAAAACGATGCTTCTCTAACTCTTTCTTTTGACTTTCCCCTAAATCGGTAGTTCCTCTAATCATGTTATTAACTCCTTTATATAGAAATTAATGCTTTTGATTTATATCAGGAATCCTTAACAAACACCCTTAGACTCTCAAAATTTTATACTCTAATTGATTATTTAAAGCGAACAATCCAACAGTTTTTATAAGCATATTAACTCTTAGTTAAATATTCATATCCTTTTTTATTTTGTAGGTATCAAAAAAACATCCATGAATCTCAAAAACTAAATCCTTTTTTCAGTAATTAATTTATCAATCCCAATTTTAATAGGAACTACGTTTTGTTCTATATTAGACATAATATGGAATTGCATCTTAGACTTGGCATTTACAGATGAATGAACTCTCACACCTGGATCAAATCCAAATACAAAATATTTGAGAATCTCATCATTTTCCATTGAAATCCAAACACCATATCCATAGTGTAAACTGTTATTTTTCACATAAGGAGTTAACAACTGATTAGTGTACTCTTCATTTAGGAGTTTCCCATTAAATAATCCGTTCCAAAATTCTCCTAAATCTAAAACTGTTGTAAAAGCCCCTCCATCTGGACCACCAACTATAGGAACTGAATAGATATTAGTTCTCCAAGTGTTATCATCTTCATTATCTATATATCCAAGTGCAGTTCGTTCCGGCAGTTGATCCATCCGGAAATACCCTGAATCTGACATACCGCAAACCTTAAATATATTCTCTTTTACATATTCTGCAAACTTCATCCCTGTCAATTTCTCTACAATCAACCCAAGTAAAATATAACCTGCATTACTATAAGAAAATTTACTTCCAGGATTAAACTTCATATGAAAATTTTGAAACATAGGTAGAAAATCTGCAGGAGATTTAATAGAATACATTGGGGTATCCTTCCATAAATCTTCAAAATCATCCATCTCTTCTTCATCAAAATAATCTGGTATGCCCGAAGTATGAGTTAATAAATGATGAATTGTAATATTTTCATAAAAATGTGGGAATGAGTCTTCTAAACACTCTTTCAAGCAGGTATCAAAAGTTAAAACACCTTTTTCAACTAATTGACATATTGCCACTGCAGTGAAAATTTTACACCCAGAAGCCATACCAAACCGAGTCCGTGATGTATTAAGAATTTGTTCACTTCTATTCGCATATCCAAATCCATCTTCAAAGATCTTTTTTTTATTTTGAATTAAAATTGCACCTGAGAATGGTAATTTTCCATCATAATTCATTATGAATTCTTTTATTTCTCCAGAAATTATCACTTACCCAATCCCCTTTTAATTTTCTAATTTTTCTAACTATTAAACAGGGTTAATTGTAACTTTATTTAATTTTCAAAGCAATCTAAAATACATACCAAAACTTGAGAAACTTTTTTAATAATTGAATTGACTTCAAAAAAAAAAAACACACATAAGTTTGTTCATTTTTTTCAAACTAGCTATACAATAACACTTAATATAATTCACATTATTTCTCAATAAATTTTATATAGCTCTCTATAATTTGATGGTAGTTGATAAATAATAAAATTAATTATACATTTAAATTCTCTTGAGACTATTATTTATATTGTTAGTGAGGTCATTATGAAAAAAATTGATAGTTATTTAGAAATTATTGCAGTTAAATTAGAAATTTTACTAACCTACAAAGACATAGAGCTGAAACTCACAGAATTACCTAGAAATGAAAGGGAACGAATTTTAAGATTTCATAAATTAGAAGATCAACAAAGAACATTATTAGCTCATCTATGCATCAGAAAACGTTTAGAAAAATTTTTACTCATACCTGCAGATACTATCTCTATAAACAGAGATCGAGCAGGCCGCCCTTTTTTAAATAAATATCATGGTTGGAAGGGGGATTTTAATTTATCTCATTCTGAAGAATGGATTATATGTGGACTTGCTTCAACTGGAAGAATTGGTGTAGACATTGAAAAAATTCAACCTATAGATCTTTCCATAACCGAACTATGCTTTACTCAAGAAGAAATTGACTATTTTCAGCATATTCCTCACGATCAAAAGTTATCGTTTTTCTTTGATATTTGGACTTTAAAAGAATCATTTGTTAAAGCGATTGGAAAAGGACTTCTATATCCATTAGATAGTTTTGGCTTCAATATGGACGATTGGTCCCAAAATAAAATAACATTACGGAACACTAATTCCGCTTTTAGTCAATTTTATTTCTGCCTAAATCGGTTAGAGCAAAATTACACTATCGCGGTTTGTTATACAGATTGGGAACAGATAAACAATTTGTCTATAAAGATACTAGATTGTTCTGAGTTCCTATAATTATTTTACGTTTTTTCTAGAGCAATGATACATCCAGTGTTTGAAATAACTGAAAACACAGAAAAATAACCACTTATAATAATCACTTTAATTATTATAAGCTCCATCTTTTTTAAGTTCATATTTTATTACGTTTTATCTTCTGTATCCAAAATTATTTTAAGCTTCAATCATCGTATAACAATTTAAAAATTAACTATATTGGAGGATTATTAGAATGAGTATTGTAAAGTCATATTGCTCAAGTGAGTATAGTACGTTAAAAAAAGTTATACTATGCGAACCACTATATATGAATATTTCTAGCGGTATAAACAAGACCCAAAAATATTTTATCAATTTAGGCTTTAATGTAAATCTAGCGAGAGAACAATACTCAAAATTTATTGATATACTTAAAGAAAATAGAATACACACTTTAATGCTACCACCTGAAGTACGCTTTCCCGAACAAGTTTTCACGAGGGATGTCGGTTTTACTATAGGGGAAACTGTTTTCATTTCTAACATGAAAAATGAAGTTCGTAAAGGTGAAGAGCAAATTTTCAAAAATATATTGTTAGAAAAAGATATTACTTATATAGATTGTATTAATAGTCATATAGAAGGTGGCGACGTCATTATCGATCAAGATATTATATATATTGGCGTAAGCAACCGAACGTTATTTAAATCTGTAAAAAAACTTCAACAGTTGCTCACACACTATAAAATAATTCCTGTTCCTTTTTCAAAAGATTTTTTACATTTAGATTGTGTTTTTAATATCATTTCACAAGAAGAAGCTTTAATATATCCACATGCATTTAGTAATAGTACACTAAAAATGTTATCAGATCGTTATAATTTAATAGAAGTATCTAAAAAAGAGCAATTTACTTTAGCAACCAATGTATTATCTTTAGGCAATGAAAAGATTATTAGTTTACCCAGTAATACTAAAACAAATAAAGAGCTGAGACTTAGAGGTTATGAGGTTATTGAAATTGACTTTGAAGAAATTATAAAATCTGGCGGATCTTTTCGCTGCTGTACTCTTCCTCTGCAAAGAGAATGATAAAAGAACTAGAAATTAAATGCTCTCATTTTAAAGCGTAGCCTACTGTTACTGGCTTTCTCTACTAATCTGAATTCTTTTTTTATTATATAACTATAATAAAAACTGCCATGATTATGTATTCTATATATAAAAGGGTTATAGGATTAAATTCTATAACCTTTTTTTACTTAACCTATTTTCTTACTCACTCTTGCTGCTGGTTGCAATTGATTTTTCACTCTTAAAATACTAATACCCTCCCCAATAAATTCACCGATAATCGCGAGGAAAATCCAGCCTAACCCTATTACCTGCATCGGAAGGAATTTCGTGAACAGATGGCTTACTGCTTCAATGTTAACTCCAGCTGCACTTAATCTATTACATAAACTGATGATAAATGTATATTTTCACAACAGTTAGCGTTTCTTCAACGTTTCATGTTCAGTAGGATTCGATGTCACAACATACGCATGAGCAGAGGTACTTTTTAATACTCCTATAATGAAAACGCACTCTATTAACAAACATGCCTCTAACCTTCTTATTACTTTCACACTTCACTTATTTTTTCGTCACTACACTTTTCTTACATATACTTCCTAAACTATATTCCTATCCTAAGAATTTAACCTCATTAAATATAAGGAACTCTATAGCCTGATGTTCCATCTAAAGAAAGTACACAAATTAAAAGGTGTTACACAATTACGCAACACCCTTTTTCAATAATAAAATCCCTCTACTTCTCTTCCGGATAATCACAATACTCAATGATTGTTCCTTCTGTATCCGCTGGGTTAAGATAAATTAATCTTCTGCCGTGTTTATTAATTCGAAGTGTATGCTCTAACGTTCGAATACCTTGTTCTTTTAAATCTTCTAAAGCTACATCTAAATCATCTACTCGATATGCAACATGATGTACACCTTTACCTTTTTGTTTAATGAATCTGGCAATTGGCGACGTCGTATTATTCGTCGGTGCAAGTAATTCAATTCTATCTCCATCCACTTCAAGAATGGCTACTTCACTTTCTACACCTGGTGTCTCACTTACGTAACGATCTATTAATTCTCCTGATAGAACCTGTTCATAAAAACGTATCGTACTATCTATATCACGAACTGCGATTCCGATATGATCAATTGTTTTTTTCATTTTATTTCTCCTGCTACTTTATTTTTTCTCATTATTAATAGTAACAAAAAAAGCTATAGAAACAAGTTCTATAACTTTTTTATTTAACCTATTTTCTTATTTGTACTAGCTGCTGGTTGAACTTGATTTTTTGCTTTCACAATGCTAATAACGTATCCGATCAATCCGCCGATAATCGCTGGGAAGATCCAACCTAATCCTACTTCCTGCATCGGAAGGAATTTAGTGAACACTTGGCTTACTACTTCAACGTTAACTCCAGCTGCACTTAATCCATCGAATAAGCTGATAATAAATGTTACAGTTAAGCTCACTTGATAAACTTCAGCTCTTCCTTTGAATAATGAATGGAAGAATGTTAAGAAAATCAATACGATTGCTAGTGGATAAATTGCTGTTAATACTGGAACAGAAACTGCAATTAATTGTGTTAATCCTACATTTGCAACAATTGCACTAAATATACATAGCGTGATTGCAATTGCTTTGTAAGGAACATTTGGGAATAACTTATGGAAGAATGAAGAACATGCTGATACAAGTCCCACACTAGTTGTTAAACAAGCTACTGTAATCATTAACCCTAATAATACTCCGCCATATGATCCAAAATAGTAGTTAGAAACTTTCGCTAATACTTCTCCGCCGTTCTCTAAATGTCCAAGCTTTGCAACACTTGAAGCACCCATATAAGAAAGTGCTGTATAGATAATTGCTAAAATAGATGCTGCAATGATTGTTGCTTTTGCACAAACGACCATAATTTGTGTTTTCGTTTTTGCACCTTTTTCTTTAATTGCATTAATGATGATGATTCCGAATACGAATGATGCAAGCGTGTCCATCGTTAAGTATCCTTCTTGGAACCCTTTAAAGAATGCATGTGATGTATAAGCTTCAACTGGTGCTTGCATTTCTCCAATCGGATGAATAAAAGCAACGATTACTAAAATACCGATGAAAGTTAACTTAATTGGCGTTAAGATTTTTCCAACAATATCGACAATTTTCGCAGGATTTAGCGAAAAAAAACAAGTGATGCTAAAGAATACAATTGTGAAAAGAATTAAAGGTGTAGAACCTAGTCCCTCTGGCATAAACGGTTTAAGACCAATTTCATAAGAAACATTTCCTGTTCTTGGTATTGCAAATAACGGGCCAATCGCCAAGTATAAAACTGTTGTAAACACAATTCCGAATACTGGGTGAGCACGACTTGCTAATGACTGTAAATCATCTTTACCTGAAAAACCAAATGCTAGTACACCTAGTAATGGTAATCCAACACCAGTTACTAAAAATCCAGCGTTAGCAATCCATACATTCTCTCCTGCTGATTGACCAAGCATCGCTGGGAAAATTAAATTTCCTGCTCCAAAAAATAGTGCAAATAACATTAATCCAATAACTACTATGAACGAAAACGGTACTTTATTCGCCATAATATAACCCCCATTCAAATTTACTTATCTCATTTTCCAATTTTAACTAATTGAATTTTCTGAATATTTAATTTAAGTATCAACTATTCTTGAACTCATTATAGTTTGCTATATAATATTTTGCAATACTATTTTCGAACTTTTCTTTTATTTTATAAATATACATTTTTTAACATGAAAAATAGACTAAAAAACCAACACGGTCATCCATGTTGGTTTTTCCATTTACTATCATAAATTAAAATTTCGCTGCTACTTTTTTAACGTTTTCTAGACCTTCTTCAACAATTTGTTGTGAACGATCTGGATATTGATTGTGCCCTTCAATTACAACTGTCTCTGGATTTGTAATTCCCCAGAATCCAAGTACAGTTGTTACGTAATTAACTGCCATTTCCATAGGAGCCATTTGCTCTGAAGAGTAATCTGAACCACGAGCACCTAACACAACTACTTTCTTACCACCAACTAAACCTTCTGGGCCATTTGCTGTATATTTAAACGTTTTTCCAGCTTGAGATAAGTATGAAATATATGTGATTAATGGTGCTGGTACTGTAAAGTTCCATAATGGGAATGCAAATACAACCTTATCAGCTTCTAAAAACTGATTTAAATATTGATCTACTGTAGCAACTGCCTTCTCTTCTTCAGCTGTTAACTCCATGCCTTGGCTACGTTTATATCCACCTGAAATCGCGATATTTCCGTAATAAGGAAGATCTAATGCAAATAAATCTAATTCCGTAATTTCTGTATTTGGATTTGCTTCTTTATAAGTACTTACAAATGTTTCATACATTTTTGAACTAACTGCTTGCTCCGCTGGACGATCGTTTGCTTTTACAAATAATACTTTTGACATTTTTTTATTCCCCTCTACATTCGTATTTTCTTCTTTTTTACCAAATAATGAGCTAAATAGTCCCATTTTCTTCACCTAATCTTTCTTTTCATATTCATTATTCATCATCATAAAAATTCTTATTCTAAGAAAAAGTTCCAATAGATACCTTAAGTTAAACCGCCGAAACTTTTTGTTATTTAATTACCTTATGTAAGTGATTGTAATATAGTCACTTACTTTAGTCAAGTAACTTTTAATAAAAAATAAAATCTCAATTTAAAAATATTAACTAAAATACAATTGAACACCAAATACATCTTTATTACTTGTATAATAAACTTAGAGAGGAAAATTCATATATAGAAAGGATTTATTCATGAGCACTATAGAAAAGATTCAAACTTTTATTATTCTTTTTGCTGTTACATGCGGCATCGTACTCGGACAATTTAATATGATACATACGTATTCAGACCAGTTTATTGTCCCCTTCTTATTTTTCATGCTATATGGATTATTCCTCAGCATCCCATTAAAAGAAATAAAAAACGGATTTCGTAATTTAAAATTTGCTGGAACAAGTCTTACTATTAACTTCTTATGGACACCTTTACTCGCTTGGGGATTAGGAGCACTATTTCTTTCAGATCATCCAGCACTTTGGGTTGGATTTATAATGTTAATGGTTACTCCATGCACAGATTGGTACTTAATCTTTACTGAAATAGCGAAAGGAAATGTAGCACTTTCTACTGCAATTTTACCTGTAAATTTAATTTTGCAAGTACTACTCCTTCCAATTTATTTATTTTTATTTGCTGGTGTCATGAAAACTGTAGCGGTTTCTGTTTTAGTAGAAAGTATTGTTATCGTAATCGTCTTACCATTTATACTTGCACACGCTACAAAATTCATTATGAATAAAATGAAAAAAGCTGAAACTCTCGAGAATAAACTCATTCCGTTTTTCAGCTCTGCTCAAATTGTATTTTTAAGTTTAGCAATAGTAGCGATGTTTGCATCACAAAGTAAATATTTACTGCAAAATATGAATGTCGTTTTATTATTACTCGTTCCTGTTCTATTGTTCTTCATCATTAATTTTTTACTAGGACAATTTATCGGGCGCATCATGCATTTATCTTACAAAGATACAGTAAGTCTAAGCTTAACAACGTTAGCAAGAAACTCACCTGTTGCACTCGCTATCGCTGTAACAGCTTTTCCAGACGAGCCTCTTATCGCACTTGCACTCGTTATTGGACCGTTGATTGAGTTACCGGTACTAGCTTGTGTTTCACAAGTTTTGTTGCTTATTAAGAAAAAACGGCAATACGCATAATAAAAAACCGTCCCATTTTGGGACGGTTTTTATTATGGAAAGATTACATACAACACTTATTTCTTATTTATCAATACAAATGAAATTACCGAAACTACAAACGTAATAATACCAATTGTAATAAAGTGAAACTTTAATCATTGGGGGTTTTGTTCATCCCCCAATGATTATTAGCCCTCACCACTCCCGCATTAACAGATCCTTTCTAATTAAAAATGATAGGAAACGTAAATATAACGAAAGCTGCCCAAAGTCCGTATATTGGCAAAAACTTCGTAACGGCATCTTGGATAGCTTTTGGTCCTGATTTATTTTGCAAGAAACGCATATAGGCAAACATAATCCAAATGAGATTTGCCCAAATCACTATGTTTACTCCTAAAACAGCAAGTCTATTAGGCGTAATCCCGTAAGAAGAAAGTCTAAATACTATGGCTGACAATGCGACAGTGTCAATAATAAGCGCCAGAACAATTAAGGAAAAATTTATATAATCTGAAATGTTCTTTTTCTCATCCGAGTCACTTTCAACGATAGAAAATATGGTAACAGCCAATACAACAAGGAGGATTCCGTTGAAGGCCATTAGGAAATTGCGATCCAAGAACGGATTTTTCCCGATCCAAATTACCGTTATAAGATAGATAAGCAACGTGATCAGGACGAGAGGACTAAAAATTTTAGATATGTATGGTGTAATATTTTTAGCAAACTTAAGATTCATTGATACTAAGTATGCAGCCACAATAGCGAGAGCCGCTGCTCCAAATAAAACAACATTACTAAAATAGAATTCTCCTATATCTAAGTCAACAAAGCTAAATAAACGCATGGTGAATACTGCTAGTATCATTCCGCTCACTGCCATGCTCCCGTAGAGAAGACAATATTCTAAATTAAATTTAATATAGGCTAATCTTGTACTGCCTTTTAAATATTCATTTCCTGTAAACGCAAGCCCTACTAAGACCCATAAAAATATAGGAAGATGTAAATAAGCAAGGATGGTACTGTCTTTATAATTTACTGGCAACGTATTAAGATACATCCCGGAAATTAGGAACAACGCTGCAAGGGAATAAATAATACTTTTTTTGGGAGTATTATTGTAAACAAAATAAGCAGCAATAAAGGGAATTACACCAAAAGCCAAGTTAATTGGAGCAATTGCTTCCTGCTCAACAAAGTGGAAAATGATCCTGGTGCTTATGCCGGCCAGAATAGCTAAAAGGCCCATGAATAAGAAACCTTTTTGAAACAAAGATGTTTTTTCTTTATTTACTTTCTCCTTGAAATGCAACCTTTCATACCAAGCACCTAGAACCTGAGAATCAGGGTTTTGGTCCCATGCTTGTGAGAATGCTTTTTTAAAAGCTTTCGGATCTTTTCTATACATCTTCTCCAACTCATGGGGGTTATCCATATTTTTAACAATCAAATTGTTAATGTTCATAGTTATACCTCCTCTAATTTTAAAAATAAGGTTGTTACCTTTTAACAAAAGCACCTCACTCATTTATTATGATTTTGATTTTAATACAAGATTTATTGTTTTACAATAAAAAATTATTATTTAAAGGATTTTTTTTATCGTTAAATTTTAAATAAAAGAAAAAACAAAAGAGCATGACAGTTTTATGTCATGCTCTTTTAACAAATTAATTCTCAAATACAAAATTAATCTTATTATCTTTCCACTCTAATTTCGCATCAAACGTTTTCTCGCCCTTTTTAAAACCTTTAATTAAATCAGTCTTTTCACCTTTTAAGAGCTTTGTCATATTCTTTTGCGAAATTGTTTTACTTAATATCTTCTTTGAAATGGTGAAATCACATTGCGTTGTATTATAGTTAGAACAACCGTAAAACGTTGACTTATCAATTACATCACCATCACATTTTTTACAGCTACCAACCTTTTTACCCGTTGTAAATTTCGATCCTTTCCGTTCAATCGATTCAACATGTAGTCCCGTGAAATCCCACTTCTCAGACATTTCCACTGCGTCTTCAATAATTTTAGCTGATAGCTTTTTCGTCTGTTCCATAAATGTAGCTGGTGAAGCTGTACCTTCACCAATTTCCGCAAGACGTTGTTCCCATTTCGCAGTCATTTCCGGTGAAGCTAGTATTTTATCACCAATTGCGGTAATTAATACTTTTCCTTTATCAGTCGCATACACTTGGTTTTTCTTTACATCTATATACTTACGGTCTTTCAGCATCGTAATAATACCTGCGCGAGTCGCTTCCGTACCTAAACCTTCTGTTTTCTTTAATACTTTCTCCAGCTCTTCATTCTCTAAATACTTACCAGCTGTTTTCATTAACGTAATAAGTTGTCCTTCTGTATAGCGTTTCGGTGGCTGTGTTTTTCCTTCTTTCACTTTCACCTTTACAACTTTTCCTTCTTCGCCTTCAGCTACAATTGGAAGAATGGTTTCGTCATCTTTATCGTCTTGGAAAATAACTTTACGCCAACCTTCTTGAATTTGCTGTTTTCCTTTTGAAATGAATTCAGCACGTTCATCTACAAGCGTTACAATCGTTGTATAGTCAAAGATTGCAACTTCATAATGAGCTGCAATAAGCCTTCTTACGATCATATCGTATATTTTCTTTTCATCACCTGATAGTCTGCTTGGGTTTGTAACTTGCTCTGTCGGAATAATTGCGTAGTGATCTGTTACTTTCTTTTCATTTACATAACGCTTGTTATTCATAATGGATTCAACCGGAGCCGGTAATAAGCCTTTATATTCATCAAACTGACTTAACTTCTGTAAAATATCAGGGAACGTCGCTGCTTCTCCTTGTGTAACATAGTTAGAATCTGAACGTGGATAAGAAACAATCCCTTTTTGATAGAGTGCTTGCGTTATATCAAGCGTCTTTTTCGGTGAAAACTTAAAGGCTTTATTTGCCGTTGCTTGCAGTGATGATAAGTTAAATAAAAGCGGCGGCTGAAACTCTTTACGCTCCGTTTTCATTTCCTTCACAACAGCCGGTTTCCCTTGGCAAAATGCCGCAATTTTATTCGCCATATCAGGGTCTTTTAAGCGGGATTCATTATCCTTTTCCCATTTTCCGTCATATTTCTTTCCTTCTATATTAAAGGTTGCGAACACTTCCCAAAACGGCTCTGACTTAAAGTTTTCAATTTCTTTCTCTCGCTTTACAATCAATGCTAACGTTGGTGTCTGGACACGACCAGCAGAAAATACATCATTCATTCCTTTTTTCTTTAGCAAAATACTAAAGACACGTGATGCATTCATACCAACAACCCAGTCAGCGCAAGATCTTGTATATGCTTCGTAATACGTATTAATTGTATCTGATTCATCAAGTAAATTTTTAAACCCCTGATAAATAGCTTGCTTCGTTAAAGACGAAATCCATAGACGCTTCATCGGCTTTTGCACGTTACAAAGATTAATAATATTTCGTACGATCAGTTCCCCTTCACGCCCAGCATCGCCTGCGTGAATAATTTCTGTTACCTGTGGATTATGTAACAGCTGTTTCACAACGTTAAATTGCTTATACTTTGACTTTGTTACTTCAAATTGAAAACGTTCTGGAATCATCGGTAATGTATTAAGTGACCATTTTTTCCACTCTGCGTGATAATGCTCTGGATTACATAACTGCGTCAAATGACCAATTGCCCATGTACAGTACGCTCCATTTGGAAATAACTCATTCGCTTCTACCTCTAAATATCCATCTTTCCGGCGATATTTAAACTGTGAAACAAGAGCCAACCCTTGATCTGGTTTCTCGGCAATAATTAATTTCATTTTATAACTCCCTATCTGTATTCCAGTGTTACTTTCATTGTCTATATGTTTAGAAGCGATGATAAAACAACAATCTTATTTATCATTCGCAGTTTGTCTCGCAAATGTGAGACCTATAATATTATACGCTTATTCTTTATGGCTTCACAATAGAAACTCATAATATAACAATTTCTTTCACATGCTTACAATTAAAAAAGACGCCCTAAAAAATCAAGCGTTCCTTTGCTTACATCTATGAAATTGTGCAGATAATATGCAGATATAAATTATCATAAGTACACATATGATGAAATGAACGATAGGACAAGGAGGTATCATAATGTTTGCTTATACGTTAACTACCTTAACACTTTGCTGTACCTCAATTCTTATTGTATCCAATATTTCTAAACGTAAGGGTACCCTAATGGAGTATATGGTATTTATTATGTCTTTTAGTATGAGTATCGGTTTAAGTATTGGTTTTTATTTAGGCATTCTCTTTAAGGGGGAATTGCTATATTCTACTTTACTTGCTATTTTAATTAGTGGTTTTATCGGTTTTTTAGTGGGTCTACGTTTTCACCTATATACTGCTTTAGAAGGAATGTTCTCTGGATTAATGGCAAGTATGATGGGAGCAATGATTACAGAAATGTTAAACGCTCAACAAGCTCATAGTATATTGTTCATTAGCCTTTTACTTACTATAACGATTACTATGTCCTGTGTGATTCAATTGTTATCGGAGAACTTTTCTACTTTTATCCAACGTCGTTTTTTGTTATTCCTTTCAATTAGTGTAGTAATTATCGTTGCCGTATTCGCGACATTCCCAGATCATACTCCTGCACCTTCACCTTCACCTGGGCATAATCAACATATACATTAGTACTTGCAACAAAAATGAATAAGCAGCTATCCATAGGATAACTGCTTCCTATTATTCTGGCTTATTAGGAATGTTTTGGTTTGGAACATAGTCAGATTTATAATCTGTATAGTTCACTTCCGTTACCATCCCTGCTGAAGCATGATGTAGGTCGTGACAGTGGAACATCCACTCACCGGGATTGTCTGCTACAAAGGCTACTTCATATTCTTCTCCTGGTTTTAAGTTCAATGTATCTTTTACAATTGGAGAACCTTCTATCGGTTTTCCATCTTTACTCAACACCTGGAAGAAGTGACCATGTAAATGCATTGGGTGATCATCCATTTTAGAACGATTTACCAATTTCACTTTTACTAAATCACCCTTTTTCACTTGAATTGGGTCAATATCCGGAAATACCTTTCCGTTAATTGTATATACCATTTCATTTTCATTCATTTGCGTATTTAAGTCCATATTATATGTGGCAGTATACTCTTGATTTAACGTGAAACTACCTAATTTTTTAGCACCATATTTCGTCATATCTAATTTCGCTAATTTTCCCTTTTCATCTGCTTTATCTTTCATCTCTTTGCTGCCATCATACTCAATAACAGCTTTCATTCCTTTTGCACCTTTATTTTTTGAATGGTCCTCAACATACCACTTCCCAGGATTATTAGCAGTAAATTCAATATCATAACGTTCACCCGGTGCGATTGAAATTACTTTATCCTTTATAACTTTTGGATTGTTTATTGGTTGACCATCTGTCGCAATTACTTTTATATCATGACCGTGAACATGTATATCATGTGATAGATAACCAGCATTAACGAGTCTAAGACGAACGTTATCTCCCTTATTCACTTTCAATGGCACTACTAAATCACCGCTTTTTCCATTGATTGTGAATAAATCATACATACTCATATCATGACCTTCCATCTTCATATCTCCATGGTCCATTCCTTCCATATTACTAGAGTCTTTTTTATCACTGCCCATGTTCATATCAGAATGATCCATGCCGTTCTTATCATCATTCTTTTCCCCATTTTCATTACCTTTAGATTTATTACCTATTTGCCCTTTTGTCATTTCTTTTAACTGCTTTTTAATTTCTTCTTTATCTGTAACCCATTCATCCAACATTAATGTGTAATCTTTATCATATTTTTCCTTTGTATCTTCTACAATGAGTGCTCCATACAAACCTCTATCTAATTGATTTACAGAATCTTGATGCGAGTGATACCAGTACGTTCCTGGTACGTTCGCTTCAAATTCGTAAGTGAAACTTTTTCCTGGTTCAACTGCATCTTGTGTCACGCCTGGAATTCCATCCATGTTATTTGGGACAGGATATCCATGCCAATGAATAGATACTGGTGCAGATAATTCATTTTTTAATGTCACTTTCACCTTTTCACCTTTTTTCACCCGAATTTCTGAACCAGGAGATGAGCCATTAAATGTCCAGACTGGAACAATAACACCGTTACTTAATTTTTGCTTTTCTTCTTTCGCTATTAAAGTAACTTCTGGTCCTTTTTCAACCTTCAATGGTGTTGTAGCTGTTTCAGTCTGTAGTGTTTTTTTATCATTCATATTTTTATGATCATTTGTTGTATTTGTCGTCACAGAACAGGCAGCAATTAAAAATATTACAGAGACTGTAATGGCTGCTAATACAAATCGCTTCATGGAAAATCCCCCCTTTTTCTTTTTCAAAATCATTATAGAAGTTGATTTTCAAGAAAATAAGGAGATGTAATTAGATCTTACGTAAGCTAATTGGAAGATTACTAAAAGCGGAGACATTACAAGAGGCGAATATTTTAGAAATACAAAATGCTTTCCTTGTAGCGACTATATTAGCCGTTCTCGTATTTGTTTTGACGTTATTTCTTAAGAAACAATAACACTGCTATTATTAAATAAGAAAAATGTAGCTAAAATGCTCTTCACAAAAGAACTTACATTTTTGTATAATAAGAACTAATGTTCTTTACAGACAATGGACTCAAATTACACAAATATATCAAATAGAAGAGGATTGATATACGATGAAAATTGATAGACCAAAAATTTCACCAGAGTTATCTTCAAAGAATTTTCAAGATATTTTTTATGAAGAAGATCCAACATTAGAAGTGTGTGAAATTATAGACTCCACTTTCGAAAATGAATCTGTAGATAGAGTGCGATTGTATGATGCAGTGATAAAGAATTGTAAATTCACTAATACAGACTTTAGCAATATTGATATTACAGATGTTTGTTTTGAAAACTGCGATTTATCAAATGTTAATTTAAGCAATTCTTCTGTTCATAGAGTCGAATTTAAAAATAGTAAATTAATCGGGGTTAATTTTGCAGAATCTAGCTTAGGAAATGTTAAATTTGAGAATTCAATTTTGAATTTAGCGGCATTTGGAAATTCTAAACTAGAAAAAATTATATTTAATGAAACTTCATTAAATAATGCAGATTTTTTTGACTGTAAACTTAAAAAAGTTGAATTCCAATTATGTAGTCTTGATGAAGCTAATTTTGATCAGACATCACTGAAGGGGATAGATATTAGTTCTTCTACCTTTGATACACTTACAGTTTCAGTGAACGATTTAAGAGGATGTAAAGTATCAACATATCAAGCTGTTCAGTTTGCTACTTTATTAGGATTGATAATTAAAGATTAGTATTTCGAAGAAAAGAACCTTATCCCGAATCATGGATTTTTTAATTGTCCACGATTCGAGATAAAGTTCAAATAAATTAGTGATGACTCTTTTATTATTTAACTACAGCTTGGTTTCCTTTTACATGTTCATTATTTACACTCATAAATTCTTCAATTTCTTCAACTTCTCTAATGATATCTTTTGACAAGTTTTCATACCCGTCTTTCGTTACAAGAATGTCATCTTCAATACGAATTCCAATTGATTCTTCTTCAATATAAAGACCAGGTTCAATTGTTATAACCATACCTTCTTCTAACATTCTATCTTTATATGTTCCTACATCATGTGTATCTAAACCAAGGAAATGGCTGACACCATGATAATAGTATTTTGATAACTCTTCATCTTCTTGAATTAAACCAATTGCTTTACACTCTTCTGCCAGTACCTTTTTTGTATGCTCATTTAATGCAGCGAACTTTAATCCCGGCTTAATAATCTCTGTTGTTTCTTTTAATGCTTTTAATACAATATTATAAATTTGTTTTTGACGACTAGAGAATATTCCATTTGCCGGGAATGTATAACTAATATCAGCATTATAGTAGTCTTTTTGAGCACCTAAATCTAGCAATACTAAATCACCATTTTGAATTTGTGCATCATTATCTTCATAGTGAAGAACTGTAGCATTTTTACCACTTGCCAAAATTGTATTGAACGCATGATGCTTAATGCCAGATGATTTCAGTGTAAAATCAAATTGAGCTTCTAATTCATACTCCATCATGTCTGCTTTTGCATGCTTAAGTACGTTGTAAATACCGTCTTTCGTTATAGCAATCGCTTCTTTAATAATTTCAATTTCTTCCTCGGTTTTAAAAACTCGTAATTCACAAATGTTCGGATATACATTACCAATTGTTACGTGTGGATATTTTTCTCTTACATGTTTAGCAAATGCTAATGTTTTTGTCTCCGTACCATTCCACTCGCGACGTTCTATATCTAAATATAGATGCTTCGCATTTTCTGTAAAGAGTATATTTGATACTGCTTTTTCAAAGCTATCTAAATATAAAACTTTCTTTATACCTGAAATTCCCTCTGCTTCTTCGCTAGAAACTGTCTTCCCAACCCATTTTTCCATTACTGGATCTGATTTTTCAATGAAAAGTGTCTCTTCTACACTATTCCCAAACTTTTTCAGCATAAAAATAACATTTGGTTCATCGATTCCCGTTAAGTAGTAAAAATTACGATTCGGTACAAATTTATAATGTGCATCAGCTGACATATGCGGTGCTTGTCCCGCAAATAAAATCGTAACGGATTCATCAGGTAATGTTTTCGTTAGTCTTTCTCTATTTTGAGCAAAAAATGTTGATTTCATAATAATCCCCCTAGTGTTCTATGTATGCTTGTGAAACTAATCATCAATACAATTTATTCTATTATTGTTATAATTTTTCGTCAATTAATTATACTCATAGCGAAAGGAGAATTTTCATTACTCGGGCCTCTTCCACGCTAAATTATGCATACCACTCCACAATTTCTTGATATTTATTCCATATACTTAAAATCTCATATATAGGAAAGGAGCCATAACTTTGAAACATTATGTAGCAACAGGGTTAGCAATTACTTCTTTATTAATAATTTCAGGATGTTCTAGCAACGTCGAAACAGCACCAGTGAAAAAAGAAACGGTGCAATCTCAGCCAAAAAATATAGAAACAGCAAATACGAGTCCGCAAGACTTCTATAAAGAAATTACATCTGGAAAAATCGAGCACATTCACGGAATTGGCTATGCAGGAAATATGTCTGGGGTTTCTATCGCCACTCATAGCGGGATAAAAGTTTATCAAAATGGAAAATGGCTTGAAACTAAAACTGGACTACATGATTATATGGGCTTTCAGGCAACGAAGAACGGGTTCTTTGCCAGCGGTCATCCTGAACCAGGTGCAAATTTAAAAAATCCTTTAGGATTATTGAAAAGTTCTGATGGCGGTAATACCCTTGAAAAGCTAGCGTTTTATGGAGAATCCGATTTTCATAACCTTGCTGTCGGATATAATACGGAAGCAATTTATTTATACAACGAACGCCCTAATTCTGAATTACAACAAGGTTTTTATTTCAGTACGAACAACGGACAAGAATGGAAAAATAGTAAGTTAAAAGGTCTTTCAAGTACGATTCATTCCTTTTCAGTACATCCGAATCAATCTAGTGTAGTCGCGGTAAGTGCTAAAGACGGTGTTTACTTATCTACAGATTACGGAAATACATTTGAACTATTCGCTAAATCACTTGAATCGACCGCAATTACATTAAGTAATGAAGATGTTATTTACGCCCCTATTAATAAGCAAATCGTAACGAAGAAATCAATTGCTACAAATGAAGAAACAAACATACAAATTCCACCTTTAGATTCTAAAGATGCAATTATGTATATTTCACAAAACCCTCAAAACTCAGCCGAAATCGTATTTGCTACAATGAAATCAAATGTATTCCTCTCTACAGATGAGGGTAATACGTGGAAGCAGATTGCTAATGAAGGAACATTCCAATTTAAGTAGAAGGGTGAATATAACGTGTTTTCAACAATAAGTGAATGGAGCTATCAACTCATGTCTCCTTTAATGGATGCCGCGAATGCTACGAAATCTGTACCTCTTTTATTTTCGTTTTTATTAGGCATAGTAGGTACCCTTGCTCCTTGCCAATTAACAGGAAACATTAGTGCTATTACACTTTATAGCAACCAATCTTTACAAAAGGGACATGTATGGAAACATATACTTTTATTCATTTTAGGAAAAATAATGGCTTTTACGACGCTTGGACTATTAGTATGGTTTTTAGGAAAAGAGATTCAGCAAATATTGACTTTGTATTTTCCATGGTTACGAAAAATGATGGGACCCCTATTAATTTTAATGGGGCTACTGTTGTCAGGTATTATAAAAAGAAGATATTTCTTCTCGATTAAATTTATACGAAATCAAAATGAAGTTGGTTCATTTTTACTCGGATTCTTCTTTTCCTTAGCTTTTTGTCCGACTATGTTCGTTCTATTTTTTGGAACGTTAATCCCTTTATCTTTATCATTTAATTACGGGTACTTGTTTCCAACGTTCTTTTCGATAGGAACTGCTCTTCCTATCGTCGTATTAATGTCCTTCATCTCCTATCTGGGATTAAACGGGGCATTACTAAAGAAGAGCAGGAAAATAGGAAATAGCATTCAGCGTATAGCTGGTTTTCTCCTTATTTTAATCGGATTTTATGATACTGCTCTTTATTGGTAATACATACAAAAGATAAGCTCTAGTGAAATGAGCTTATCTTTTGTAATATTATATTCATTTTTTCTTTTGCTGTAGTTGAGCTAATAAATTCTTAACAAACGCGAGAAACAGCGGGTCATTCTCTTTTTTAGGTGACCATTGCATAATAAGTTGTCGTGGAATTGTAATTTCTATCGGCTGTACAATGAAGTCATGAATAATTTGCTTATGTAGTCCTGATAACGGAACGATTGTTATGCCATTAACTTGTATAGTAAGTGCTAATGCTGAACTAATTGATTCTGACTCCATCACTTTATTAACTGTTATTTCATTTTTCATCAAATACGGTTCGAGCACTTCTTTGCAACCAGAAAGTGGCATAATAAAAGGATAATTTTTTATATCATTAATAGTAAGGTTAGGCGGAACTTTTTTTGAAGAAACCATAACATACGGATCTTCACCAATGACATCATAATGAAATCCTTGTATTAAATTTTCTTTTATAGAAATAGAAAAATCTGCACTACCTGATGATAGCCAATCTAACACTTCTTGATAGCTTCCTTCTCGAACTGCAAGTACATATTGACTATGATCAATATTCCCTAGTTGAATACACTCCGCCAAACAATATACAGTAACGGAAGGATACGTAGCTAGTACAATTTTATACAAGCTTTTATTCTTCAACTGGAAAGCTGTTTCCTCAAGTTTTTCATACTCCATTAGAAGTCGATTCACACCAACTAAAAATTCTTTACCATTTTCAGTTAGAATCGTTCCTTGTCTAGAGCGATCAAATAAAGTTATAGCATATCGTTTCTCTAATTTGTTAATAATATGGGTTATTGCTGGCTGTGTCATATGTAATTCCTTTGCTGCCAGACTAATACTATTTAAACGAGCCACATATGTAAAGACTTTAAAATCAAAAACATTCATTCTGTTCTCCTTATATAAAATATATTTATATCATCTATAAATAACCTTCATTATATTTATGAAACCACTTCATTTACACTGAGTATACATCATCAATATTACAAATAGATGAAACTTATATACCCTAGAGGAGTGTTGATTAAATGAGTACTTACATTTTAGTACATGGAGCATGGCAAGGTGAATGGGCATGGGAATTAGTAAAACCTCAACTAGAGGCTTTAGGTCACACTGTTATTACACTAGACTTACCTGGAAGTGGGAAAGATACAACTCCTTCACAAAATATAACGTTAGATTCCTATGTTGATGCAGTAACAGCTAATATAAATCAACAAAATGAAAAGGTTATTCTTGTTGGACATAGTATGGGTGGAATCGTTATTACTCAAACTGCTGAACTTATACCAAATAAAATCGATAAATTAGTATATCTTTGTGCTTTCTTACCACGAAATGGAGAAAGTCTTGGTAGTAAATTAGGCGGAGAAGATGGCCCGCAATTCACTATAAATGAAAATGACTTGACTGCTGAACTTATACCTAATCTAATTGAACAAACATTTTTAAATGCTACAGAAGACGGTTCTATTAAAGAAGCATCTTTTAATCAAATGCGTCCTCAACCACTAGGACCCTTCCAACAAGAGCTGAAAATATCTGAAGAAAACTTTGGATCCATAGATCGCATTTATATTGAAACGACTCTAGATAGAGCGATTCCAATTGATTTTCAGCGCCGAATGAATACAGAAACACCCTGCAAGAAAATTATTACTTTAGAAGCTGATCATTCTCCATTTTTCTCTAAAGCATTGGAACTTGTTCATTACTTAAATGAATTAAACTAAATTTTTCATAAAATAAATAGACACTCACAGGTGTCTATTTATTTTACTAATTAAAAGCTATCTTTACTCTATCTACATTGCCATGCCCTTTTGCTTCATCTCCCACTTTTTATACAGTAGTACTGCACCAAATAAAAATACTCCCGCAACAAATGAAGCTACTGGTAACATCTTTATCATTCCATCTGGAAATACGAGCGGCAATAATGGAAATGCATACACTGCTGGAATACGTACACCAACAATTTTTAATAAAATAAGCATTAATATCATATTTAATAAAGTGACTACAATCCATGAATCAATCGCAAAGTACAATATTGTTCCAACAGTTGCAGATGTAGTTAATACTACTATTTGTTTAAAAGCCATTTTTTCATTGTACATCGGCTTTTGAAGTGATTCATATACAACAACTAATATTGGTGGAATAACTGCTAATTGTTCATAACCAGTTATCCAACATAAACTAATCCATACGAAATTTAGTATGAGAAATACAGTCATATATTTATACTGTATTTGCACTTTTCGCTTAATACCGTTATTCAATTTAAATATAAGAACACCAACCATTAAAATAAATGTTAAAGCGAATACCGCGATAACAAATGACCATTCCGTCGCATTTGTTACTAATGGTAATAAACCTGTCGCAATAGATGGTGCTAAATTGGATTGAATTACACGTAAAAAAAGCATCATGAATACAAGCGTTAAACTTACTTTCCCTAAATAAGCAATATCCATTTGATTCACCATAAAACCAATCACAGCTGTTATTGAAGGTGCAATGAAGATTTTTTCTGGTTGCCTTAACCATCCTGGCTCACGATACGCCCATAAAGCAATTGCCATCGCTGCTATTTCCGGCAGAATAACTTCCGGATCATTTAATAACACACCCGCTGTTACCATGGCTAAAATAAATAAAATAGCAATCGTATATGAGATGATTGTTTCTTTCTTTGAAATTACTGCATTCATTATTACATACTCCTTTGTGCTCATTTCTTTCATAATGTAAAACAATAAATTTTATACCATACTACGGTATTGTATATTAACATCTTTTCTATTTCAAGTATCATTAAGTTATTCACATCCTTTTTCACTCCATACCCTTACAAAAAAGAAATTTTTATAGACGTTGACACTTAATGAAAGATAGGTTACAATAACTATATATTAGTAAGTAACTAATGTAATTAATTCTAACTAGAGGTGAAAACAAATGCAAAACATTTTATTCCGTATTAATGAATTATCAAAAAAAGAAAGAACATCTGGATTAACAGTTGATGAAAAACAAGAACAACAAATGTTACGTCAAAACTATACAGAAACATTTCGTGGAAGCCTAGATTCCATTTTATTAAATACAAAAATTGTTGATTCGAATGGTCTTAACGTTACACCAGTTGCATTACAAGATGCTCAAATACGTTTAAAATTAAGCAAATGAGTTCCGCGCTAAAGAATTTCAATAAAACATAAACAGAGCTGGATTTCCTATATAGAAATTCCAGCTCTGTTTATTGTCTTTTCTAATTTAGTAAACGAGCGATACATCGCAATTCTCCACGACACAATCATCGCAAATGCTAGTAAGAAAAACATGCCGCTTAACTCTGCCAAATCAATTGATTGGCTTAAATATGACTTTAATGCCACGCGTACAGCTAATAAGCCTACTAAAATGAATATGAATGCTTTTGACGGTTTCATAAATATATGTTCGCCTTTTATTTCGAACTTAGTTGTTTTAATAAGAAAAATAGAGAAAATAATCCCTATACTAATTGCCTCGACTATTTCTAACGATGTTAATCGAAAATCTGGTAAAAAGTACATCATCGCGCCTGTACTCATAAAAAATGGTGGTAATATAATTTTCTTTTTCGTTACCGGCTTTTTCGCTGCTTTAAAACGTAGAAACATTACCCCAACAGCCATACAAACTGCTACGACACTTGATAAAAGTGCTATCATACTTTCCACTCCTATCTATTTAAATGACTTTTTTAGCAAAATCATAAACCATAAGTAACTACATGCCGCATTATAGAATTTCTTCATTATATTCCTCCTGCTGTAAACTTTCCATATTCGCTGCAATCATTTTACGCAAAGTTTATGAACGGAATATGAACAAAAAAGCCATTCTGCAATTAATAATTGCAAAATGGCTTTTTAACTTATTTTAAATCATCAATTGTGAAAGCACCTGGAAGTAATTGCTCAACAGTCACTTCTTTTTCATCACCTTTTACATTCGTTAGTAATACAGGCATTTTCGGATCACAGAATTCAGCAATTACTTGTCTACACGCACCACATGGTGAAATCGGTCCATCAGTTTCTCCTGTAATAACTAAGTAACTAAAATCGCGCTCCCCTTCTGATACCGCTTTAAATATTGCTGTTCTTTCTGCACAGTTACATAAACCATAAGAAGCATTTTCTATATTACAACCAGTATAGATTTTCCCTTCTTTCGTAACTAACGCTGCGCCAACAGGAAATTTAGAATACGGAATATACGCTTTCGATAACATCTTGTTTGCTTCTTCAATATATTTTTTCTTATCCATATTATTTCCCCCTCAAAGTAAATGAAATGATCATTAGTCAGTAATAACTGTATGAACTAATTTAGGAGCCACTGCTGTTTCAGCGATAGAGATGTTCTCATAAATTTTTGCTTTTACATCTTCTACATTTTCACGGTTTGCGTAGATTGTTACGAACGGCTCGCCTTCTTTTACTGCATCGCCAACTTTTTTACGTAACATTAATCCTACTGCTAAATCGATTTCATCTTCCTTCGTTGCACGACCTGCACCAAGTAACATAGCTGCAATACCAATCTCATCTGCAACAATGTTAGAAATAACACCTGAAGTTTTTGCAGGTACATCAATTACATACTTCGCTTGTGGCATTTTTTCTGGATTGTCTACAATTGAGCTATCTCCGCCTTGATTGCTTAAGAACTCTTTAAATTTCGCAGTTGCTTTTCCGTTTTTCATCACTTCAATTAGCATTTCACGAGCTTCTTCTAACGTATTTGCTTTTTTCGCAAGTACGACCATTTGACTTCCTAATACGAGTACTAATTCTGTTAAATCTTCTGGACCTTCACCTTTTAACGTATCAATCGCTTCTTTCACTTCTAGAGCATTACCAATCGCAAATCCAAGAGGTTGTGACATATCTGAAATAACTGCCATTGTTTGACGTCCTACATTATTTCCGATACGTACCATTGCATGTGCTAATTCTTTTGCATCTTCTTCTGTTTTCATAAATGCACCAGCACCTGTTTTTACATCAAGTACGATTGCGTCAGCACCAGCTGCAATTTTTTTACTCATAATTGAACTTGCGATTAAAGGAATTGAGTTAACAGTTCCTGTTACGTCGCGTAATGCATAAATCTTTTTATCTGCAGGTGTTAAGTTTCCTGTTTGTCCAATAACAGCTACTTTGTCACGGTTTACAATATCAATGAATTGTTCTTTCGTAATTTCAACGTGGAATCCTTCTACCGCTTCTAATTTATCAATTGTTCCGCCTGTATGTCCTAAACCACGACCAGACATTTTTGCTACTGGTACATCTAAAGCAGCTACTAACGGTCCTAATACTAATGTTGTTGTATCACCAACACCGCCAGTTGAATGTTTGTCTACTTTAATTCCTTCAATTGCTGATAAGTCGATCGTTTCTCCAGACTCAACCATCGCCATCGTTAAATCTGCACGTTCGCGATCTGTCATATCTTTAAAGAAGATTGCCATTGCAAGCGCACTCACTTGATAATCAGGAATACTTCCGTCTGTATATCCATTAATAAAGAATTTGATTTCTTCAGTCGTTAATTCTTTGCCGTCACGTTTTTTTGCAATAATATCTACCATTCTCATTACAATCACCATTCCTTTTTATATTATATAAATCTATTAAAATAATAAGCCAACGATTGTTGCTGATAAGAAACTTACTAATGTTGCACCGAATAGTAATTTCAAACCAAATCTTGCGACTACATTCCCTTGCTTTTCATTTAAGCTCTTAACTGCCCCTGCAATAATCCCAATTGAAGAGAAGTTTGCAAATGAAACTAAGAATACAGAGATAATCGCTGTCGTTCTATCTGAGAAATTAAAGTTTCCTTGTGCTAAATCTGTCATAGCGACAAATTCATTTGATACTAATTTTGTTGCCATAATATTTCCGGCATTAACTGCTTCATGCCAAGGTACACCCATAATAAATGCAAATGGTGCAAATGCATAACCAAGAATTTCTTGGAATGAAATACCGATTACACCTTTAAATACTGCATTAATGAATGCGATAAGAGCAACGAAACCGACTAACATAGCTGCTACTGTAATCGCAACTTTAAATCCATCAATAATGTATTCCCCTAATACTTCAAAGAAAGTCTTTTTCTCTTCTTCTTGTACTTCTAACATATCTTCTTCCTCAGTAACTTCATACGGGTTAATGATAGAAGCAATGATGAAGCCACCGAATAAGTTAAGCACTAAAGCGGTTACAACATATTGTGGTTTTAATAAAACCATATATGATCCAACGATAGACATAGAAACTGTAGACATTGCTGATGCACATAATGTATACATTCTTTTCTCTGGCAATAACCCTAGTTGTTTCTTAACCGAAATAAATACTTCCGATTGTCCTAAAATCGCCGATGCCACAGCGTTATATGATTCTAGTTTCCCCATTCCATTTACTTTACTTAATGCTAGACCGATAGATTTCACAATAATAGGTAATACTTTAATATGTTGCAAAATACCTATTAAGGCTGATATAAATACGATTGGCATTAATACACTTAAAAAGAACGAAAACTCTTTTTGATTTACTAATCCACCAAATACGAAATTCACACCGTCAGCGGCATATTTTAATAACTCTCCAAAACCATCTGCTATTCCGCTAATTAATATATTCCCTACACTTGTATTTAATAATAGAAACCCCAAAATGAATTGTAATATAACCATCGTTATGATTGGACGATATTTGACTTTCTTTCTATCGTTACTAGCAAGCCAAGCGATACCTAAAATCAATACGAGGCCAAAAACACCGATTAAGTATTTCATAAGCCGTTTCCTCCCATTCGTATCCGCTTACATTTTTTTCAATTATTAAAGCAATAGATATACTTTAAACGTATATCTATTGCTTTAAGCTTTTATCGATTAGTAGTTATCTGTAGCACCTTTTGCATCATTTAATACGATTGCAACACTAGCACTTGCTCCAACGCGAGAAGCTCCAGCAGCTACCATTTTGTCTGCATCTTCACGTGTACGAACACCGCCAGATGCTTTTACACCAACGTTTGGTCCTACTGTTTTACGCATTAATGCGATATCTTCAGCAGTTGCTCCGCCAGTTGAGAATCCAGTTGAAGTTTTTACGAAATCAGCACCAGCTTTTACTGATAATTCACAAGCACGTACTTTCTCTTCATCTGTTAATAGGCAAGTTTCAATGATTACTTTTACAAGAGCTTTTCCTTTTGCTGCTTGTACTACTTCATAAATGTCTTTTTCAACAAATTCGTTATCGCCATCTTTTAAAGCGCCTACGTTGATTACCATATCAACTTCAGTTGCACCTTTTGCGATAGCATCTTTTGTTTCAAATGCTTTTGTTTCAGTAGTGCTTGCTCCTAATGGGAAACCGATTACAGTACAAACGTCTACATCATGTCCAGCTAGTTCATCAGCCGCTAATTTTACCCATGTTGGGTTAATACAAACAGAAGCGAATTTATATTCCTTTGCTTCTTCGATTACTTTCATAACATCTTCTTTAGTAGTATTAGCTTTTAAAATTGTATGGTCAATTAACTTTGCAATGTTCATTATCTTCACTCCTCATATCTTTTAACAACTTCATTCTAACTCTTAGTTGAACAAATGTAAATACACTTTTGAAATTTTGTTCATTCTTTTTTAAAAGGCATTTTCTTGTAGTAAATAAAGCGCATTCTAACAAAGAACACTTCATATATAATCAAATTTTCTATGTTAACAATGGTAGTATGTATCTCCATATCCATAATTATTTTTAAAAAGGCAATTTGTGTTCAAAAAAGACTCCTATCATTCATACATAACAAAATAAAAGGAGTTCTCAAAATTAACATTTTGAGAACTCCTTTTATTTCTAACCTTTTTCATAATGTAACAATTCTTTTGCTGTATGCTGATCGATAATTAATACATTTGCATACCCGCCACGTAACGCACCATCAATTGCTTTTATTTTTCTATTACCACCTGCAACTAAAATAGAGCGTTTCTTTAATTTCAGTTCCTCTAACTCAATTCCAATTGTACGCTGATTAATCTCTTCGCTACTAATATTTCCGTCTCCATCAAAGAAACGTGAACAAATGTCACCGACCGATTGTTTTTTGAGTAAACTTGTTTCATCCTTATCGAAATAACCTAATCGGAATAATAGCGCTTCGTCTCGCACTGTTCCTACAGTGAAAACTGCAATATTCGCTTGTTTCCCCATTTCGATAATGTGATGAATATGTCGATCCTGCTCTACTAATTCTTTTGTCACTGCATTATCAAATATAACTGGAAGAGGTAGGTTTCTTGGCGTCGTTTGAAAAGCATCTGCAAATAAAGCTATCGTCTCATTCGCATATGTATTTACACTCGAATGACTAATGCCACCTTTTAGCTGGACAACCTCTACCCCTTTTACATGTTGCGGTACGATTTTTCTAGCGATTTCATACATCGTCATTCCCCAGCTTACACCAACAATATCACCGTTTTTAACCGTCTTTTCCATATACTCAGCAGCATATTTACTTATATACTCTGTAATCGTTGCATATTCCGGTACTGGAGAAAATACAACATGTGCCTCTAACAAGTTGTACTTTTCTTTCAGTAAATTCCCAACGTTATCTAAATCCGCAAATGGATCGGCGATGCTAATTTGAACAAACCCTTTTTCTTTCGCGTACTTTAACAATCTAGAAATCGTCGGTCTTGAAATATTTAATTTGTTAGCAATTTCTTGCTGACTATAATCTGATTGATAATATAATCTTGCAACTTCAACGCTTAATTGTTGTTTATCTTTTTCCATAGTAACTCATTACAAATCCCTTCCTGTATTTCCCTTTCGTTACAAGCATTATACAGCTTTATGCAAAAAAATTCGACTACCGAATTTTATCTAACTGAACTTCTATTCCACTTATTATATACAATGAAACCTTATTGTGTAGATTTACAAACTGAATATAGAAACACTTACAACATATAAATCGGTTTATATGTAATTCTTTATTGCTTTTTCTGTAGTAACGATAACAAAGCCGTTCAATAAGAAACATGAATATCGTCTAAAAAGCTATTCAAATACCCCTCATAAACAAAAGATACTGTTCATAAGGGGTATGTATTCAATTTAAGTTTATAAAAATCGGATGGAAACACTGCAAGTTCTCACTTATTTAGAATAAGTGAAAAGATGATGTTTTATTTGTTCAATAAAATAATGATGGTGTATATTATCGTTAGATACGCGACTTGCCATAATAGCTCCCTCCATTGAAGATGCAAGAAAAGAAGCGAGCGATATAATATCTATATCTTCTTTAAGTTCTTGTTTCTCTATTCCTTCTTTTATGAGAGAAGCCATTAACATTACTGTATCATCATAACCTTTTGCTGCTGCTTTTTGTAATTCTGGAAATACTCCAGTACTTTCAATTGCGCTATTAAGTAATGGACAGCCTCCAGCAATAGGAGGATTATTAGCTGCATCTTGATATACAAGGAAAATTGCAAGGATTTTATCGATTGCTGTCTTTTTATTTTCCATTGCTTTATGAAAATGACTCCACATAATCTCACCACTTTTGTCATAGGCAGCAAGGACAATTTCTTCTTTACTTTTGAATCTACGATAAATAGATCCTTTAGGTAGTTCAGTAGCTGTCATTATATCCTGTATGGATGTGCGAGTTATCCCATTAGTATTAAATAAATATAAAGATGTTTCAATAATTTTTTCTTTAATCTTATCAACTTTAGTCATACTTTGTAATCCTCCTAATAAAAACGAGCTTAATATTCCAGGTGATATTTACCATCTATTTTCTTGAATTTTTTTGTAAGTATAAATAAGTTTGGAACAAAAATATATTATCCATCCCTATATTATGTGAACCTCAAACAATACAGTTTGAAAAGAGGTAATCAAATTGTATTATCTATATCATTCAAATAAATTTTCTGTCAAAATTAACATGTCCAATTATTTAATTCAGTCCTGTTATACAACTAATTTCACCTACAATTGTAGAAGGTGTAAAAATATATAGTTAATTTTAACGTATAGACTATGATTATTATATATAATTTTTATTAATATGTTTAGCTAAAGTGTTTGAACCACCCCACTCTCACTTCATTCTATAAAAGATTAATCATTAATGATTATTGGAATTAAATTGTAACAAAGCAACTGAGATATAAATATATTTGCTTTTTACCATTTTGATTTCGTTAAAAGGGTTTAAAAAACTAGAAACTTGTAGTATCATTAGATTTCGATTCAGACCGAACCGTCCGGTTTTTAACATAAATATATTTAGAAGGAGAACGTTATGCAGAAAGAAAAATCAAAGATTATAGGTAATTTAATTACGGGGGCAATAAAGTGAACTTTATAAAAATGAATAAAAAAGAAATTATTATGCTAATCGTTTATACAATGTTTGCACTACTTCAAATTGGCTTGTTCATATTATTTGGCCTATCACTTTTAACTAAAAGCAATTTAGTTGAATCAGAATTTGCTCTTAGTGCCATCGGTTTGACTGTACCTGCTATTGTAGGAATAATTTTCTTTAGGAAAGAAATTATTGAAAGTTTTACTTATTTTAAAGAGAAAACAATTTTGAAAATAGTAAGTGTTCCTCTGGTGGTTTTATTTACGGTAATTGTAGAACAATCTGTTATGCGTTTTCTAGCAACTGCCCAGCCAGAGAACCAAGAACAGCTCCTTGAAACAGGTACGGGGATACCTCTTATTTTTACATTGCTAGTATTTGGTATTCTAGGGCCATTGCTTGAAGAAATTGTGTTTCGTCATATAATATTAAATCGTTTTTCACATTATATTGGTACTGCTATTGCATCTATCATCTCGATTATAATTTTTACAGTTCTTCATACGAATCAGCTTTCGGATATTGCTATTTATTTACCTGGCTCGGTGATACTTACTGTAGCTTATCTTATTTCTAAGAGATCCATTGCATATGTTATGGCGATACATATGTTAAACAATTGCATCACTTTCATTCAATTGCATATGTCATAGCGATACATATGTTAAACAATTGCAGGTTTTGATGCAAAAATACTCTATGTTTCTATCGAGTATTTTTGGCACCAGAACCACTTTTTCTAAGGCATAAGAAATCTTATCAAAACTACAACTTATTAGGAGAGTGTCGGTCATGATTGTAACAACAACTTCTGGAATTCAAGGTAAAGAAATTATTGAGTATATTGATATTGTAAATGGTGAAGCTATTATGGGTGCAAACATTGTCCGCGATTTATTCGCTTCAGTTCGTGATGTTGTCGGTGGCCGTGCTGGTGCTTATGAAAGTAAGCTAAAAGACGCTCGTGATATTGCAATGGACGAAATGAAAGAACTTGCAAAACAAAAAGGTGCGAACGCTATCGTTGGTATTGACGTAGATTACGAAGTTGTACGTGATGGAATGTTAATGGTTGCTGTCAGTGGTACAGCTGTACGTATATAAGTAAATAAAAAAAACGGTTCCTCCCTTGGAATTTATACTTTGAGGAGAGGCCTGGTTCTGTTGCAGATTTTAAAGAATAAAAAGAGATGTTGATAAAGCATTATACGTCGAAAAAACACAGTTTGAGTGTAAACTGTGTTTTTTTATATAGAAGCCTCATCCCATCACTATCAAGCTAAAATTTTGTGTTAACTTGTAAAAAATGTACATTTTTTACTTTGGGGTAATTTTGAATCCTTAAGCTTATGGGCATGTGCTGGTACCCTCTAATACTGTACAAATTTTTTATAAATGGTTGTAAGGTTCTACGTTTTTGACCATTCTGTACAACGATAACTTTGGTTTATTGATTTCACCTGTAATCTGGTAGCCTATCCTCTGATACAATTTAATGGCAAGTTGGTTCTCTTTCTTTACCGTCAGAGAGCATTTGGCAAAGCCTTGCAGCGAAGCTTGTTCCTCAGCAAACTCAATTAATCTGGTACCTATCCCTAGTCCTCGACTTTCGGGCAGTAAGGCAATTGTTCCGATGTGAAACTCGTCATCTTCTCCCTCCTTCAAGGTAAACATGGAATAAAGCATTTTAATATTCAGAATGTTATAAACAACAAAACCCAGCTTTCGGAACGAAAGCAGCTGTTTAAAAGTGGGCCAGGCAAGACGATTTAAAACGGGTATGGGATAGCAAGTAATCATCCCTAAAGTTTTCCCGTCCATTTGAGCTTCATAGGCGTATTGATGACTAAAACGGTTGTTCTCCTGCCGCCATAGCTTACAAAATGTCCAATCGACTGTGTTCTTCTCCTCAGATCCTGCAAGTGGAAACGCCATGTATTCCAATGCCATTACATTTAGCTGGGCGCCGACCATGGATTGATGAACAGCCTTTACAATAGAGATTTTATTCATTATCCTATTGCTCCTTTTCACTTTCTATATTATTAATATTAATTATCATGGATTTGAATCAGTTCACTTCCCTCTCAATTCATCCTTAGCTTTGAAACCATAATAAAATGTATTTAAAACAAGCTCTGCAGCAGATTTTTTAGCCACATTTCCTTCATGTACCTGTTCCCAGGTATGGAAAAGCAGAGCATAAAGCGTATTCAAAATCCATTCACTGCTAACTGTTTGCTGAAAGTAACCTCTTTGTTGTAGCAATTCAATAACGCGTCTTAAGGGTTCCCTCAGCTTCTCTTCTGCTTCACCTAATTCTTTGTTGTTAAATACAGATGCATCATGACCTAGAAAATAGATTTTGTCACCTAAAGGGATTAACGCTTCAATGAGTTCCGGGATATAGTTTTCGCTTCTTTCCTCATCCAGTGGAATCTGGTTTACAGTATCACTTACCAGTTGTATAGCCCGATGGCCCAAGAACAGCATCAATTTCTCCCTGCTTTCGACGTAGCGATGGAGTGTAGCAATTCCAATTCCCGCATATTCCGCAATTTCATTCATCGAAGCAGTAGGATTTTCAACAAGCAATATAGTAGCTGAATCAAGAATTGCATTAAATCTCGCTTCCTTCAACGCTGACAAGTCTTTCTTCATCGTCAATCTCTCCCTTTTTCTGTATAAAGTCGTCATTTTTGATAGATAAATATATCATTTGATATTATAATAAACAATCTCAAATAAAGTTTCCAGCTGCTGAATGTAGCTTTTCAAAAAGAATTATATTCCTGAAACTGATAGTACTTTGAATGTTTCATTTTTAGCATTTCATTATTTAGATAACGATGAAGAAATTAAATTCTTTAATGTAATAAATACAAGAGCCAAAGGAAATGGTACGAGTTACTTTCTGCATAAAGTTATCGGTTTATTTTAAAATTCACTTCCGGGTATTTGCTTATCAGCCTTTTAAGGGTTGAGCCGTCATCCTTCTGTTTTACATACTGGTCAAAAAATGCCAGGCTGAATTCGTTAATAATACGATGAACTTCCTTTGGATTTTCACCTGGGCTCTGCAACAGAGGTGAGAACAAATGTAAATCGGTAAAGCTTGTATGATCCGTATGAGGAATGACCATTGACATACCACCGCCAGCTAACCCGCGTCCGTATCGCTCCCTCACTTCAAAGGGATCTGCTTCATCAGGCTCTTCTGCATTCATGAGCAGAAATGGTTTTCCAATGCCACTTTCAGGCAAGATTTCACCATACAATGTACCATCCATATTGATAGCTGCTTTGACACGAGAATCTTTTGCAAGTATTTGTGCTGCGGTAGCTCCACCGTAAGAGTGGCCAAACATTCCAATTCGCGAGGTATCCAGTCTTCCTGTAAAGAAACCGGTCTCATCGTTTTCGTTAAGTTTCTCTATCTGATTAAGGACAAAGCTGACATCTTCCTCCCATAATTTTATGTGGCTATCTCCTTCATCAGTTAAATTGATGGGCTGTACGTAAGCAGTTCGACCACCTGGAAAGACGGTAGCTGCAGCATCAAAGGTATGATCGATACTTAGAACAATATATCCTTGACTAGCCAACTCCTCAACTTGAAACGTGTTTTGATTACGAAAACCATTAAAACCATGAGAGAAGAGTAATATGGGATAGTGATTCTCTGAGTCTGAGAGTTGTAAATCTATAAACGAATGAGACTTTACCAATTCCATGTGGCTGAATGCAAATGCAGGAATAGACAATGTTTTTTCCAATCCCTTGGAGAGCTCATTTATGTTACGAATATAAGGTTCTGGATCCCCCTTGCTTTTTTCAGCTGCAGGATACCAAATTTGCACCATCAGTTCGCGCCGATCGTTTGGATTTTTTGAATATGGTTCATTTCTCTGATGATCAACCCAATGATATAGCTTCGTACCGACCCTATGTGGACCAGTTGGTTCTTCAAATGAAAATACTGGCATAAGTAAGGGTAGCGCAACTGCTACAGACAAATAGATACATAGTAACGAAGTCTTAACTATGAATACACCCGAACTTCTAAAGCCCTTTTTCCGTCCAGCTAATAAATAGCATAAAATTAAGATAACTGGGGATACATATGCCGGAATCATCTGCCACCTAAAACCTTCTGCCAATAACTGAACTGTAACCATTACAACGGCAATCAAAGTAGCTAATTTAGACCACTTTTTCGTTTCTCTGCCTATTAACAGTATCCAACTCAATAGACTAAAATTCACTACTATCAAAACAACTTCCCAGAAATTCATTGGCCTATCTCCTTTGCATGCATTTTACTTCTAATTAAAGAGGTAGTTTTCAGCCTAAGCAAAAGCAGATGAAACACCTATATAGTTGCACTAATTATGCTTAGTAACCGTTTCATCCACTCTACTCCTTTATTCAAATTAAAAACTTAAAATGCCCAGCTACCTTTACGGAAAATTGGTTCTACAGTTCCATCTGGTAGAATACCGTCAATGTCCATCTCACTGCTACCAATCATAAAGTCCTCATGTGTTACAGAAATATTTGCCCCTAACGTTTCAAGCTGATCGTTTTCTAAATCTCTTCCATCCTCTAAGCAAGTTGGATAAGCTTTACCAATCGCTAAATGGTTCGATGCATTTTCATCAAACAATGTATTAAAATATAAAATTCCCGATGCTGAAATTGGTGATTCATGTGGTACAAGTGCTACTTCACCTAAATAGCAAGAGCCTTCATCCACATTAATAAGCTCTTGTAATAAATCATGTCCTACCTGTGCTTCAGCTTTAACAATTTTTCCTTCTTCAAATGTCAGTTTAAAGCCATCGATAATATTCCCTTGATAAACTAATGGTTTTGTATTGCTTACATAGCCATTTACACCTTGTTTCATCGGTAACGTATAAACCTCTTCTGTCGGCATATTAGCCATAAAGATAGTATCATCAGGAGTTTTACCACCTCCAGTAACCCATTTATGCTGTGGTGCTAATGCAATTGTTAAATCAGTACCTGGCGCTGTATAGTGAAGCTTCATATATTTTTTATCGTTCAGTATGACCGCACGAGATTCTAAATTTGTTACATGTTCACGCCATTTTTCAATAGCACTGCCGTCACCAATACGAACAGCTTTAAAAATAGCCTCCCATAATGCTGGTACTTGATCCTCAGTTGCTAAACCTGGGAACACCTTCGATGCCCACTTTGGTGAAGGAACTGCTACCATCGACCAAGCTATTGAATCCTTCATTACGGCGTTGCGATTGTTTCTCAGAGCAGCTCCTGCTACCTTTTGATAGGTAGCTAGACGATCAGATGAAATACCTGTAAATTTATCAGGATCTGTAGCATCTATCATTAATAGTGCTCCTTTACGTTCGATCAGCTCATCATTCATTTTGACTATCCACTCTGGGAAGCGATTAAATTCTTCATCTGAGGCATAATCAAAGTAAGCACGTTCCATTTCTTCATCCGAAAAATTAACATGAACACGCCCTGCCCCAGCCTTATAAGCCTCTTTCACAATTATACGGGCGAAATCCAATGCATCCACTGATGTATTGACTAATAAGTATTGCCCTGGTTGAATATTGACACCGATTTTCACCGTAAGTTCTGCATATGCTTGTAATTTTTCTTCAAAAGTCATATTATTTACCTCGCTTTTATTAAATTGGTTTTGAATTCCCCTCACTAACTTACTTTCTGAACAGGTTTTCTCAGAATTTCCATTTCCCATTTTTTATTAGAACATGATAACAACTAATGGATTTTTTCTACTACTCATATATTTAATTTCTAAACTTTGATTCAATTAATATTGATTTGTTTTTCAAAAAATCTAATCGAAGGGTATCAAACACTACATAAAGTTATAGAGTTCTTTATTGTGAAAGCTCACTCAGTTCTTCCCAATCTTTTCAATGCTACTGCACCTAAAGACTTACCATCAATGGGACGATTAACATTCTCAATCACTCCTTTATCTTTATAAAAGCATTTTTGATAGATAAACATATCATTTGACATAAGATTAAATCATTTTGAATGAATTATCAAGCCGTAAAATTTAATTTTTAAAAAATTCAGTAAAAAACTCATATGAAAATGGATTCTATCAAAGGGAGCGATAACGGAAAGATTTTTATACACACATGGATAAAACACATGACAAACTTATATATAATTGCAAGTTCAACTCTCACAAAAAACAGGATAAAAAAATAAACAGCAGAACTAGTCCACTGTTTACTTTGCCACACCTTCATGTAATTTTTCTGTATAATCCTTTACATCTTTCCAGCTATCTTTCGCTGTATGTAAATCTTCTTTTATAAACGTAAACTCTTCTGGAGAAATTCCTTTTACGTTTTGTAGTAAATTATTATATTTTGCACCTACTGTATACCATTGATTTGATATGTTTTGTAGTGCTGTAATTGCTGCATCAATTGTTTCTGTCATGTTTGTTGTTTTATTTTTTACATCAGTCAAAATTAAGACTTCTGCTTGTGCTCCTGAAATTCTATCTTTTAAATTGGCGATTTCTCTTTCTGCATTTGCGATATCTTTTTTCGCAACCGCAATCATCGGCCCACCAGCAAGACATGTTATTAGAGCTACGCAAAGTACGCCACCAGCAATGACCATATCATTACTCTTTTTAATCGAATCGTTATATGTATTTATTTGTTGCTCTAGAGCTGGAATACCAGCATTCGTACTTGCCAATATCGCTGTTAACTGATTTGTATCCTCTTTGAAACTATTTGTATCTTTCGCCATTCTATCGCGAAAAGCTTTCAAATTCCCTAATAATCCATCTACCTCATTTTGATTCTTTACAATATCCGCATACAACTTTTCTAAATCCGCTTTTAATTTTCCGCTATCCTTTTGATCAATCGCTATTAACATGTCGTTATAATACGATTGAAAAGTATTATTGTAATTTATAATATTTTGATCCGTTTTCATAATTTGAGGCTTCATATTATTTAACCAATATGCTGCATTAACTTTTGCATCTCTTTGATGCTGAATCATATTCCCTTTAAATTCACTATTAATCGAACTTATTTTACTTAAATCTGTCTCTTGCTGATTTTGAATTAATTTTGCATATGAATCCATTGCAAATATGCTCGATGTCGTTTGCGCCATAACGTCTTGGAATCCAGCTGGCCCTAGAGAATAATTTTTCGCACTTTCTTGCAATGTTTTTACGTTTTGTTCTGCTGCAAAAGGATGTAAAGGAAATGCGTTACTCGTTGCCACTCCAGCAATCATTAACGTTAAAAGGCATTTTTTATAAAATCTTTTCTGCATACTTTTCACCTATTTTCTTTATAAAAGTATAAAAAGCTCCTGCTCACAACTGAACAGGAGCTTCAAACCATTCATCAACACTTAACGCTCTAACGATTCGTATTCGATTATGCTTTTTTCGTATCTACTACTTTAATATCTTCCGCATAAATCTTTTCTGCATAGTCTTTAATGTTTTTCCAGCTATCTTTCGCAATGTTTAAATCTTCTTTAATGAAAACTAGGTCATTTGGACTAATAGAATCTACATTTTGAAGTAAAGAATTGTATTTTGATCCCATTGTGTACCATTGGTTTGAAATATTTTGTAACGCTGTAATTGCAGTATCAATTGTATTTGTTAAATACTCTGTTTGTGTTTTAATGTTCGTTAATCCTGCTACTTCTAATTGCGCAGTTGTAACTTGTCCTGTTATCTTTTGAATTTCTGCTTGTGCATTATCAAGCTCTTTCTTCGCTAATACGATTCCAGCTGTACCACCGCCTACAGCTGCTGCGCCACCTGCAATTAATGCTACTCCTAGCGGTGTTCCTGCGCCCGTAGCAATAACTACTGCACCACCGATAATTGCAATTGGTCCTAGAGCTGTCGCAACAGATGAACCGATAATAATTGCATTATATTTACTAATTGCTTCATTGTACGTTGTAATTTGATTTTGTAATAGTGGAATTCCTGCATCTTGACTAGCTAATATAGATGTAATTTGATTTGCATCACCCTTGAAGTTTTGCGTATCCGAAGTCATTTTATTTCGGAATTTCTTCAAGTCTTCTACTAACTGATCCACTTGCGCTTTATTTTCATTAATACTACTTGATAATCTAGTTAAGCCTTTCGTAAGAGTTGCTTTATCCTTTGCATCAACTGCAGCAACTAAAGTATCATAATAGTTTTGGAATTTCGTATTGTAGTTAATGATATTTTGATTCGTTGAAATAAGCTGTGGTTTTAATACATCTAACCATTGCTTCGCATTTCCTCTCGCTGTATCTTGATGCTGAATGACTTTTCCTTTTAAAGCCGCATCAACAGATGATACATTCCCAAAGTTAACATTACCTTGTTTAATAATTGTTAAAGCGTACAGATCCATTACTAAAGCATTTGAACCTGTTCTTTCCATTGCATCTTTTAAGCCTTCTGGTCCTAATGAGTATTCTTCATAGTCATTATAAGCTTTTGCTACCGCATGAACTGGAGCTTGTTTCACTGTGCTTTCAGCTGCATACGTATGGGCTGGCATAATGTTTCCTGCTGCAAATACTGCCATAAGTGCTGATAGAGCCATTACTTTATATGGTTTTTTTGTCATTTTTCTTCTCTCCCTATATCGCTAATTATTTTTCTGCTTAATGTACTTCAACGTTTGTAACGTAATCTTCAAATTGATTTGTTTGTTTATTCATTTCATCACTTACTTTTTTAATTTGATTGAAATGTTTTTGAAGTAAACTACTGTCTGTATACGTGCCTTCTTCAACATTCTTTTGAATTTGAATCATATTATTATTTAAAACTTTCCAATCCGTTAATAACGTTTCTAAAGTTGTAATTTGACGATCAATTAATTCTGTAAAGCTATTTACTTGATCTTCAACGAATGTAATTTGAGTCGCCTCTGCTTCAGTTTGTGATAACTTTTGAATAAGTGGTAATAACTCTTTTTGCTTTTGTTGAATGCGAAGAGCTGCTTCTCTCGTTTGACTATCTGCAGCATTTACAATTTCATTACTTAAAGTACCGATAGAAACAAAATCGATTGTTTTCGTTTGTGCAGTTTGATTTGTGATTGTAAATACTTGTTTACCGATATTAATAGAACCTTTAATGATTTCTTGAGGTCTATTCAAAATAGTAGTTAGTTCAGCTTGAATTTCCCCTTGAATTCTTTTAATATCTTCTCTTAATTTCACAATATCTCCACTTGATCCTTGCAGTGTTTTTATTGCTTCATCGGCTTTAATTGATAAGTTGTTACTATCTTTGTCTAATACTGTTTTAAATCGATTTAACTCTAATAAATCTTGCTCCATACTCTCTTGGATGCTTTGTACTTGCAATTGTAATTTTCCATATGCACTCATAAAATCTGCTTTTGCTTGCTGATCTTCATTTACGTTTCCTGCTAGTTCATAGAGCTTACTATAATAGCTATTAAATCTAGTGCTGTATCTCATCATTTCTTGATTTAAGTCAATTAGCTTCGGATTATATTCATCAATCCACTCTCGCACATTCGCCTTTGCGAACTTTTGATGATTCGTTAAGCTACTCATCGCATTTACCTTAATGTCTGGCTGTTGCAAAATAATTAATCCGTATGCTTGAATAAGCGGTGATTGTGATCCTAACATTCTAATTGAATTGGATAATGTATTTGGAGCAATTACATTTTGCGCATATACTGTTTTCACTTCCGTTTGCCCCTCCTTAGCGTAAGCGCTTACAGGAATGAAGCAACTCGTAGATACTGCTGTAACCAATAACCCTGTAATTAAAGTCTTTTTCACTTTAACTCCTCCTATGTATTAGCAACTATTACTATCGCATTTTATTATTCTATTTTTTTGTCCATAACTTGAGATGGTTAAAATAGAGAACGTCCTCACCACGATCCATGTATGAACCACCTCTCTCATATTGCTACAGTACTTACTTATCGCCACAAAACATTTTATTATTTTTCATATGTGTTTAGTATGAATAATATTGTATAAATTTTCTATTTCATCGAAATTCCCACATTCACATAGTGAATATATTACGTAAAAATATTATTCATTTTAAACTAAAAAACATGCGTAAATATGAAATTTCGTTTTGTTTTCATATATGTTTTGTACTGTAAGGTCATTTAAACACAGCTGTTTATATAACGTAAAGAAGTATTTTCATTCCCTTTATTTCCAAGCTTTCATGTCCTTATTTCAAAATATAATCCGATTCACTTTATCGATTGAAATATCTATATATCACAACAGAAAACACTACTTATAAATAACTAATAAAATTATATCCATATAACTTTTAAACCCATATGCAATTATGCATAGCATATACACAAAAAGGATAGCTTCATTTTCACGAAGCTATCCTTCAAAAATCTTCTTATTTTTTTAAATGATATGGAACTGTCGTAATAACAACATTTCTTTTATAAAGTAAATACGCACGTATGAGTAAACTGGATTGATTATGAAGAATGTTATGCCAACCTTTTTTCGGAATGAACTGTGGTATAACGACCGTAACGCGGTAATTCGATTCACTTGCCTTATATTGCACTGTATCAATGAACTTCGTTAACGGCTGAATAATACTTCTATAATGAGAATGTAATGTAACAAGCCTTACTTCAGGTTGCCACACCTTCCATTTCTCTTCAAATTTCTTTTCCTCTTCTCTGTCAAAAGCAACATATACAGCGATAACTTGATCTGCAGAAAGAGATTTCGCATAGTTCAATGAATTTTCTACTACATGCGTCATACCTGCTACAGGAACGACAATTACATTCCCCTCAATTGGAATAAGAGGCTCGCAAGTTTTTAAACTTAATTGATCACCCACTGCATCATAATGCTTCTTAATTCGATGGAATAAGAAGATAATAACTGGTAAGAAAATAAGAATCGACCAAACTTGTGCAAATTTAGTTAAAAAGAACATGCTCATTACGATAAAACTAATAACTGCACCAATTAAATTAACCGTTAATTTTAAAGCCCATCCTTCAGGTTTTTCACGAAGCCACTTTAATACCATCCCTGTTTGAGAAAGTGTAAATGGAATAAATACACCTACTGCATATAACGGAATTAAATGTTCTGTTTGTCCTTGGAAAGCTACAATTAAAATAATCGAAGCAACTCCAAGTATTATAATACCGTTTGAGTAACCTAGACGGTCTCCTCTAATCGTAAACATTCTCGGTATGAATTTATCTTTTGCGAGGTTAACCGCTAATAAAGGAAATGCAGAATAGCCTGTATTAGCTGCGAGAATTAATATTAAAGCTGTTGTACCTTGTATGAAATAGTACATGAAATTACGTCCAAATGTTTGTTCAGCAATTTGAGAAACAACTGTTACTTCTTTACTCGGCGTCACTCCGTAATAATAAGCTAAAAATACAATTCCTGAAAATAACACAGCAAGTAATGCACCCATTGCAAGCAATGTTTTTGCAGCATTGTTTGGCGCAGGATCTTTAAAGTTCGGAATTGCATTTGAAATTGCTTCAACACCTGTTAAAGCAGAACTACCTGATGCAAATGCTCTTAACAGTAAAAACAAACTAATACCCGCAACCGGCGTTCCGATCGGCGTGTGTAAAGTTGGTGAAACGTGACCAGTCAAAATATTATATATGCCTACACCAATTAATATAAATAGGGCTAAAACAAATAAATAAACAGGATATGCTAAAACAGAAGCTGATTCCGTTACTCCTCTTAAATTTAAGATCGTAATAAATATAACAAATATAATCGCAATGATTACATTATGTGCATGTAAACTAGGAAAAGCAGATGTTAGCGCATCTGTACCTGCAGATACACTTACCGCAACAGTTAAAATATAGTCGACTAATAAAGATCCTCCAGCAATTAAGCCTGGATTCATCCCTAAATTTTCTTTTGATACAACATACGCTCCCCCGCCATGCGGATAAGCAAAAATAATTTGACGATAAGATAAAATAAGGGCTGTCAATAATACTAATACCCCAACAGCGATCGGAATGGAATACCAATAAGCGATCGCTCCCATACCTGCTAAAGCAATTAAAATTTGCTCTGGACCGTAAGCAACTGATGACAATGCATCAGAAGATAAAATAGCTAAAGCTTTCGTTTTATTAAGCTTTTGTTCTCCAAGCTCTGTTGATTTTAACGGTCTTCCAATTAAAAATCTTTTAATAGATGAAACCAATGCTGTCCACTCTCCAATAATTTTGTACGAACTTTTCTGCTTGTTACAGCCAGTAAACGATTTCTTCAGAAAACAAAAAATGTCTACAAGCCATAGCGAAATAGACTTGTAGACATTATTTTTTTTGTCGCACAAGCTCCACCTTCCTTCTCAATATAACGCTTACGAGGTTAGCTGTCGGATTCGGGCCTATGAGTAGCCCTACCTTTTTCAAGGATTCACCCCATCGGATTATGTACTAATCCGTAAAAACGGGTCCCCCGTACCATGCGGTTTCAGCGATTTAGAAAATTGAAACTGTGAATTATAATACTCCTTTATTTTCAAAAAGTAAACAAAAATTTTTAATAAGAAAAAAATTAAAATGATTGCGCATAATCCGCTGAGAAATATACATAATGAATATTAAAAATCCGCAAAGGAGACCCATATGTCTAAAGAAAAGAAGCCTATTTTTTCCGATTCATATTTAGATGCAGTAGCAAATGAAATTAATCAGTTATATGGTAAACGTGAACAGGAAATAAATTTGACAGATAGAACGAAAAGAAATAAATAATTTGTCATACAAAAAATAAAAAAGATAGCAATACACTTATATATTGCTATCTTTTTTATTTTTTCATACATCTAATTCTATTACAGATTTGTTAAAGGTCATCTCTTCGTACACCTTTAAATTTTGATATATAGATTCTAATAATGGTGCCGCTATAGAAAATTTCTCTGCTACATCCAGTAAATATCCTTGCAAGTGCTTCCCTTCAATAAACGAACCCTTTTCCATATCACGTTGCATTGATGACTTCATATCATACGAAATTTTATCAATCGTTTTCATATGTTCCTGGGCAATATTAGCCTTTACTGGAGCTCCTAATACTCTCATGATTTGTACAGATTCCTCAAACACATTACGGATAAAATCACGGCCGCCTTCACTTTCACGGATTGGTCCAATTGGTGCACGCATTAACGTTGTCACACCTGACATTACAGTAATAAATAAATATTTATGCCACATATCTTGCGTAATATTTTCACTTAAAACAAAACTAGATTTCGTACCTGAAAATGCTTTAGAAATATGCTTTACTCTCTCTGAATTTTGAGACTTAATTTCTCCAAACACAAGTCTGTTGGCAGCGCTAGTTTGTACAATTTCTCCTTGATCGTTTAACGTCGTCTCGATAAAGCATAAACCGCCAATTACTTTTTCTTCGCCGAATTCTTTTTGTAATAGCGATAAATGAGCGATACCATTTAACAATGGAATGATTACAGTATTTTCGCCAACAAACGGCTTCAAATCTTGAATTGCCTCGTTTAAGTGATACGCTTTTGTTGAAAATAAAATGACATCAAATGGAGAAGTTCGCTCTTCTTTCGTTATTAATTTCGGTCGGAAGGAAAAATCCCCGTTAACACTTCGGATTACAAGTCCTCTTTCCTCTAATTGTTTTTTCCGTTTACTACGAACAAGAAACGTGACATCTTCTCCCTTCTCGACTAATCTGCCACCAAAAAATCCTCCGACTCCACCAGCGCCTAATACTAAAATCCGCATACAGCATCCCCCTTTTCAAAATACAATTTTATAACTTTTAGTATACATAACATTATACATGTTCCCTACTAAATAAGCTGAATTTTCACTCTCAATTGAGTATAAAAGAGTGGTTATTTTCAAATAAATTTGGGCATGTTGTTTCTATAGCATATATGGAAAGGACACAATGTAGATGGAGGCAATACAAGCAATTGAGGAAAAAGGTGTAGCAACAGCTATATTCCAATTTATATTCCCGTTTTCGTTTAAAGCTGGATATGAACAAAATATGTTCCCTTTCTTACAAAAAAACGATTTTCGTCCTTTTCGGCTCGATCATCTCGATGATGAAAATACATATTATGGGGAGTTTAAAGTTTCACATCAAAATATGGAAGCATACTATCTTTCATTTACAAATAAAATTCTCTTTCCTCATTCAGAGCATCAAAAGGGCTTGCAACGTTATTCAAAGGACCTTAACTTAACTGGACATTTAACAACAAACCTTATTTCAATTCCATTCAAGATACACTCTATTGATGTCACACTTTGTCCTTATGAACTTGGCTTCTTAACAATTCGAACAGAAGTAAACACTGCTCCAAACATGACTTTATCTGAAGCAATCGAATTCGCTGCTCGCTTCCGTGTACTTGAAACTAAAACTGATACAAATGAGTCTATTTGTATTGAATGTAACGGAAAAAAGTATTCCCAAGTTGAAAAATTCATTTTTGGTTATTTATTTCATGGCGTAACTGATTTCTTTGAAAAGAAGAGATTAAGAAGTTCATACTTTCAAACCTTCCCTTTCTTTGAAGACCAAAGAATGTACGTTCAAACTCTATTGTCACTAAAAGAAGGTATGGAACTTAATGAAGTGGATGTTTATCGTACTTCCAGTCTTTCCGGATTAACAAGTGATGGTAAACCATATGTAAGCGCAAATAACCTTCCTTACATTCATGACTATTTAAAAAAACACGCTTATCAGAGATGGGCTCCAAATCGTTATTTCATAATGGAAGAACATATTTTTACATGTGTAACAAATGAAGGCGAACGCGAAATCTCTAAACTTGCTAGTCAAATGTTCGGAGAATTTTATTACGCTTTATTATTAAACCTATTTCATAAAATTGTTTTATTAAAAATGGCAAACGCCTATGCTGAGCTAAACATTGAACAAGATACTAATGAAATAGAGAAATTAATTTATTCGATCAATTCGTTCACTGCTAATTATTTTTCTTTAGAATTAGTATCCCAATCACAAAGTGAAGATATTTTCTTCCGCTTAAGAAAACTTTTTAATATTGAGGTTCTATACTCGAACGCGAAACAAAATCTTGATAGTTTGTTTAAATATCAAGAAAATGTCGCCTCTAAAAAAGATAGCCTTTTATTATTAATTTTAACGCTCTACTCTGTAGTGGGCCAAATGTTAGGGTTTACTATGATTGACCTTTTAAGAAACACCGATTCAAACAAAATATCGTCCCCTCTTGAATTTTTCGCTCTATTAATTGCGATTAGCGGCATTGTCATTTCACTTATTTTAGGAGCCCAAAGTTTATATCAATGGGGTCTACAGCATAAACAAAGAAAAGCTTGGGTAAAACAAACGGTACTTTCTGCCGTTAAAGAGAAAGAGGATAAAAACTAAAGAAGGTTATTTTCAAATTCTTGGTGTGCTGCAGTAAGTGAAATTTTTATCAGCGATTTTTAAATATATCGACTTACCGACAAAAAACGACGAATGACAGGACTGGATAATAAAAAAAGGGTACTCCAAATTAAAACTTGGAATACCCTTTTTTATTATACGAATTCAGCTTACTTCCCAGCTTCGATTTTCTCTAATGCAGTAGCTACTTGCTCTTCCGTTAATTCATGTTGTATTACGTAGCGGTTACGTGGACTTACACGACATTCATGAGAACATGCACGTAAATATTTCGCTTCGTTTTCTTCAGAACATAAAATTTTCTTATTACATTCTGGATTTGAACAGTTTACATAGCGCTCACATGGTTCACCTGTAAAGTGATCTTTACCAACGATAACATGTTCTTTTTGGTTTACTGGAACAGCGATACGCTCATCAAACACGTAACATTGTCCATCCCAAAGCTCACCTTGTACTTCTGGATCTTTTCCGTACGTTACAATTCCGCCGTGAAGCTGACTTACATCTTCAAAACCTTCACGAACTAACCAACCAGAGAATTTCTCACAACGAATTCCACCTGTACAGTAAGTTAAAATCTTTTTACCTTCAAGTGTTTCTTTGTTTTCTCTAATCCAATCTGGTAATTCACGGAATGATTCGATATCAGGTTTAATCGCACCTTTGAAGTGTCCTAAATCAAACTCATAATCATTTCGTGCATCAATGATAACTGTATCTTCTTGTTTCATTGCCTCATAAAAATCTTTTGGCTCTAAATACTTCCCAGTTATTTCGTGTGGGTTAATGTCATCTTCTAGACGAAGTGTAACTAATTCTGGACGAGGACGTACGTGCATTTTCTTGAATGCATGCCCTTCTTCTTCATCTATTTTAAATACGATACCATCAAAACGTGGATCATTATTCATTGCTTCCATGTATTTCTCTGTTTGCTCTACAGTTCCAGAACAAGTTCCGTTAATACCTTCTTTTGCTACAAGAATTCTTCCTTTTAATTCAAGTGAATTACAAAATTCTAAATGCTCTGCAGCAAATTCTTCTGGGTTTTCAATTGTTGTGTACATGTAATATAGTAATACTCTGTATGGTTTTGTAGTTGCCAATGTATTTCTACCACCTATCTAATTTTTAAAATCATGTATAAGTTAACGTTCATATCAAAACATATATAATAAGAAAATGAATCCCATTTTCTTTTCTTTATACTATTTTCTGTCAGTTAACAAAAATAAAAAACAAGATTACACATCATAACACTATGGTTATGTTGTAATCCCAATATATTATATATCATACAATTGCAATTCCATCAATTAATATGCTGTATTATCAGCTTTATGTTCACATAAATTTCAAAAACAGCCCTTTAATTCACTATGTTTCCCCATGTCACCACACCATAAACTCCCAATTCATTTTACATTATCACACCATCCATTGCATAAAGGCATATAATTTGCATTAAGGAAACTTTCGTGTTCAAATGAAATTATCACATAACATATTTAAATGTATTGAAATAATGAGTAAGAATAAATACAATAATTTCATCAAGTTAACATTTTAAAGGGGAAAACTACTATGAATAAAGATATAACAAAAGATAAACATCTCCCTTCTGAAAGTACAACTGTACAATCAGCTCACTTAGCTTTAAGTGGAGAAACAAAAGGCTGGAAAAGACTGTTACCATTTTTAGGACCCGCTTTTATCGCGTCCGTTGCTTATATTGATCCTGGCAACTTTGCTACAAATATCGCAGCTGGTTCACAATATGGATATTTACTATTATGGGTTATACTCGCTTCTAACTTAATGGCTGTATTAATCCAAACTTTATCGGCTAAATTAGGAATTGCTACAGGAAACAATTTACCCGAAATAGCTCGTGAAAACTTTCCAAAGCCTGTGTCTATCGGCTTATGGATACAAGGTGAACTAGTTATTATGGCTACAGATTTAGCGGAATTTATTGGAGCTGCATTGGGGCTTTACTTACTATTTGGAATCCCGATGCTACCTGCCGCTTTAATTACAGCAGCCGGATCATTTATTATCCTTGAATTTCAACGTAGAGGATTTCGTCCACTAGAAGCTATTATTACAGGAATGATTTTCATTGTAGTAATCGCTTTTGGGATTCAAGTTTTTTATGCAAAACCAGAATTAAGTCCCCTTCTTTCAGGACTATTTATTCCAAAATTCCAAGGTGTGGACAGTATATTACTTGCAGCAGGGATTTTAGGTGCGACAGTTATGCCGCATGCAATATACTTGCATTCTGCATTAACACAACGCCGCGTGATCGGAACAACTGACGAACAAAAGAAAAAGATTTTTCGTTTCGAATTTATCGATATTATTATTGCAATGGTTATCGCTGGAGCAATTAATGCGAGTATGTTAATTGTTGCAGCTGCACTATTTTTTAAAAATGGTATGCATGTTGAAGATTTAGATGTTGCTTACACTCAATTTACCAACTTAGTAGGTCCTGTATCGGCTGCATTATTTGGGATTGGACTTTTATCAGCAGGACTATCTAGCTCTTCTGTCGGTACAATGTCGGGTGATATTATTATGCAAGGTTTCATTCGCATGCATATTCCGTTATATTTACGCCGATTTATTACAATGATTCCACCACTAGTTATTATTGCTTTAGGTGTAAATCCAACTTACGCTCTAGTTATGAGTCAAGTTGTCTTATCATTCGGTATTGCATTTGCACTTGTACCACTTATTATGTTTACAAGTAATAAAAAGATTATGGGTGCACTCGTTAACCACCGTATAACAACATTTATCGCATGGATAATTGCTGCTCTCGTTATCGTTTTAAATATCTTCTTACTGTATCAAACATTTGTAGGGTAATGAAAAAAGGGTATTCCAATTTTTATTTGGAATACCCTTTTTGGATGAAATGATTTTCTTCTAGTTACCACTTATGTATGCCCCTCTTTCCGGCATCATGACACCATTTTCAGTTCGAAAGTAAAGTGGCAAGCCTTCCGCAAAAAACATACTTACCTTGGACGGATCTTGCCTTTGATGATGAATATGTAAATGCGGCTCACTTGAACTTCCTGAGTTACCGACTTGAGCAAGAAACTCTCCTTCATTTACATGTTGTCCTTCTCTCACATTAATTGATCCTTTCTTTAAATGGGCAAGAATTAAAAATGTGCCCGTTTCATCTAGTCGTAAATAAATATGATTCCCAGCCATTGACTGAAAATTATCCGATCCCGGAACTAAATCTTGTTCATTATTATTAATTGATACAACCGTCCCAGAAGCTGGTGCCATTACTTTCGCTCCATATATTCCGTAATCCTCTAACTTACTACTTTTCACTTCAGCAGGTGGAATGAGAATATCATATGCCCACCTTTCATTTGGTTTTATAACGTGATAGTTCATTTCTAACCGATCACCACCCCAACCTATTAATGCTCGCTCATTCAAAGGAAAACGAACTACTGCTTTAGGACTCATAGATTGTATATCTGCTGGATAAGCAATTCTACCTATATTAGCAAACCAACCGACAGGCCAAGCTCCAATGATAGAAAACAGAATGATTAAAAATAGCGTTCTATCTATCCGCTTTCTAAAAATGCCTTTCCAAAAAAATATTATTACTGATCCTATCAAGAGGAAAACTGAAATAAAACTAAAAGCCTGAATACTCCACCAAACAAAAACTGATGTAACACCATTAGCTACATAAACTAAGATCCAACTTATAATTAAAAAAGAAACTATAATTACTAATAAAAATTTCTTCCACATGTCGCATCCCTACTCTCATATCCTTTTTCTCAATGATACAAAGTAAAAATTACGACATATAAAAGAAATACTTACGACTTTCTTACTTTTTTATACTGCGGTAATTTCACAGTAAAAACTGTTTCTTTATCGTTACTACGTACAGTGATATCCCCTTGATGGAGATCGGCTATACTTTTTGAAATTGCAAGTCCTATTCCTTTCCCGCCCGTATGAGAACTACGTGATTTTTCACTACGATAAAACTTCTCAAAAATGTAAGGAAGGTCCTCTTTCGGAATGCATTGTCCAAAATTTTTAATTTCTACTTCAACATTCATTGTTTTATTGAAAATTTCAATTGCAATTTCCTTTCCATCTCTCCCGTACATAATACTATTACCTATTACATTTTCAAATAGTCTCACTATAAGTGTCACATCAACTTCTACATGTAGCACTTCATCACTTTTAATATAAAAGCTCATATTGGCATCATCTAATTGTGGTACAAAGTCAATCATGATTTGTTCAATTAATGCTTTCATATCTACTTCATCTTTATGTAATTCAATCTCTCTATAATTTATTTGACAGTATTCTAATAAATCATCTACTTGATTTTTTAATTCATAACTTTTTCGCTTTAATATACTTACATACTGTTCACATTCTTCTCCATTCGAATGAAGTTTATTTCCTAACAGGTCTGCATAACCGATTAAAGATGTTACTGGCGTTCGTAAGTCATGAGAAATATTACTAATCATTTCATTTTTCATTTCCTGTGATTTTTTTTCATTTTCAATAGACTCTTTTAAGCTTTTCGCCATTCTATTAACATTTGCCGCTAGTTCACCAATCTCGTCATTTTTCAAAATAGGTATATGTATTTCAAAATTACCGTCACTTATTTCCTTCACGTTCTTGTTAATTTGAGACAACCTTTTCATCAGTGTTTTTGTCATTAATGCAAAGTATGTTGTAGTAAAAATCAAAAAAACTATAAAATATAAAAATGAATATTTTTCCTCTAAAACATTAACCTGACTATATATATTTCCAACCAAAATTTGAAACACTATTATACTTACAGTCGCTAACAAGATGCTACATATGAATGCGATAAAAAACTTAGCTCTAATGCCTTGTAATGATTTAATCTTCAATTTTATATCCGACTCCCCAAACATTTTGTATAAACTTCGGTTCTTTTGGATTCTCTTCAATTTTATTTCTCAATCTTGCAATATGAACCATTACTGTATTATTACTTTCATAGGCTCTTTCGTTCCAAACGCTCTCATATATTTCTTCAATTGTGAACACACGATTCCTTGCAGCTGCCATTAAGTGTAAAATATCATATTCAGTTTTCGTAAGATTGATTCTTTCTCCATATAACATTACTGTTCTCGACACTTCATCTATTTCTAAACCTCTAATATTTATTTTCTTTTCCATTACTTGGGGAGCATTTTGATTGAAATATGTATACCTTCTTAATTGGGCTTTCACTCTTGCTATAAATTCAATTGTACTGAACGGCTTCACAATATAATCATCTGCCCCAGTACTAAATCCAATTACCTTATCTACATCCGATGATTTCGCGCTTAAAAACATAATTGGTAAACTATGTTTCTCTCTAATCCTTCTACAAAGTTCTATACCATCCATTTGAGGCATCATAATATCCAAAATAGCAAGTTGAATACTGTTATTATTTATTATTTCTAAAGCCTCTTCTCCGTTATGAGCACTAAAAACTTTAAAACCTTCTTGTTTTAAATTCACATTAATAAATTGAATAATATCTTTATCGTCATCTACAATTAATATCGAATTTTTTTCCATTTCCAAACCTCTTTTTTGAAATATATTCCACATCTAAGTTTATCATAAATCAAATCTACCCTTATACCTTGAATAATCTTTATTTTCAGATTAAATTATATAATAACAAATACATTCTATTTTCATGTGAAAAGGAGCGAAAATATGTTTCCTTTATTAAAAACTGAAAGACTCATTTTAAGAGAACTTACCGAAAAAGATGCACCACGTATACTACAATGCTTTTCTAATACTAATGTACTGCGCTATTATGGCCAAAAACCGTTACAAGATGTTGATCAAGTGAAACAAATCATTCATAACTTTAAGTTGAGCTACAATGCAAGAAGCGGTATAAAATGGGGAATCGAATTAAAAGACAAGAAAGAACTCATCGGTACCATTGGTTTTCACGATTGGTCTTCTGAGCATAAACGAGCCAATATAAGTTATGCCTTTTTGCCTGAACACTGGGGAAAAGGATATGCGACTGAAGCTGTTTCTGAGGTTATATCATACGGTTTCCATACGATTCATTTAAAGCGGATCGGGGCAATTGTATTTCTTGAAAATGAAGCTTCCAATAAAGTACTATTAAAATTAGGCTTTGAAAAAGAAGGTGTTCTAAAAAATTATATGTATCAAGATGATATCCCATATGATACGAATTTTTACGCTTTATTAAAATCAGTTTAATAGAATTTATGTGTAAAAAACCTTACTTTTAAAAAGTAAGGTTTTTTGTATTTATTCATTAGCAATATAAGCATTCTTATAAGTATAAATACCACCAAATTGATGTTTTTCAATCCCTTTTACATAATCCTTTTGTACATACGCTGAGCCAATATGATAAAGCGGTGCCACAGCTGCATCTTCTAATAATACCTGCTCAGCTTCTCGCAACGCTTCCCATCGTTTTTCCGTATCTAGTACAAAATCCGTTTTCGCTTTCTTTATTAATTCATCGTAACGAACATTAGAATAATTCATTTTATTATTCGGATTCCCTGTCGTAAATAACTCTAAATAACTAATTGGGTCTTTATAGTCAGGTCCCCAATTTGCCATAGTTATATCGTAATCACCTATTTGTTCTAACTGTAATTTTTGCTTAAATGGCTGTTGTTTAATTTGTATCATTAACCCTTGCAAATTCTTCTCTAAATCACCTTTTATATATTCTGCCATACGTATTGCGTTATCTTGTTCGAACGTTAAGAACTCTAGGTTTACTTGTTCTACCCCAAGCTCTTTTTTCGCTTCTTCCCAAAGTTTTTTCGCATTTTGCAAATCATATGAGGAAATATCTCCATTTTCTTTTCTAAAATCTTTACCAGTCACTTCATTTACATGACCAACTGGTACAAGTCCACTTGCAGGTTTTGCTCCGTTATTAATAAAGTGAGCAACGAAATCATCTTTATTTAACGCTAATGAAATAGATTGACGCACCTTTTTATTTGCTAACGCGTTATTTTTTTCATTAAAACGAAGCATAGCAATTCCAGGATCACTCGACATATGTAATTCCTTATTCCCTTTATACTTGTCTACAACTTGCGAATTAATAGGTACTCGATCTAAATCTCCGGCTTCATATAAATTTACAGCTGTCATTGTATCCTTTACGATATGAAAGTTTATTTCGTCTAATTTCACTTTCTTTCGATCCCAATATGTAGCATTCTTCTTTAATTGAAACTCTTGTTCATGCTTCCATTTTTCTAATACAAATGGACCGTTATATATGAGATTACTAGGTTCCAATGCATAATTGTTTCCTTGTTCTTTCAAAAATGATTCATGCTGTGGTAAGTATATAGGTAGTGCTAACAACTGTAAAAAATACGGAATTGACTGTTCGAGTTCAACTTCTAACGTATAATTATTTATCGCTTTAACCCCAAGTGCATCAAGAGGCATTGTTCCCTTATTGATCTCTTTCGCATTTTTTACATAAAAGAGCATGGACGCATATTGAGAGGCTGTTTCAGGGTTAATTGCACGTTTCCAAGCAAATATAAAATCATTTGCTGTTACATTATCCCCATTTGACCATTTTGCATCTTTACGCAAGTCAAATGTATATTTCTTACCATCTTCACTTCTTTTAAACGATTTTGCTATGGCTGGAGTAGGCTGATCTTGATCGTTTAATACATATAACCCTTCAAATATATTCTGCATAATGTGTGCTGATGTACCATCTGTTGTTTTCACAGTGTCCAGAGAAGGAATTTCTTCTGATACTGTTACATTTAACACTTGTTTTTTAACCTCTATGTCACTTTTATCCGCTTTATTATTACAAGCTGTTAATAATAAAGATGTAACAAGTGCCATTACCATTAAATGGCTCTTTTTTCGCTTCATGAGTTGTTCTCCTTAAATATAAAATATTATAAAGCGTAATATATTATAGCAGAAATACTAACAGAAAGATGCGACATTCTTTTGAATATTTATTCGTTCAAGAAAAAAACTATCCTTTTAAAAGGATATGGATTACCTTGGAATCTTTTCGATTTTTAACGAAAAAAACATATAAACCAATAGGAGCTTAACTTTTCCTCAATAAAATCGAATTTAATTGTCGCTTCAATACATACTTTCTATTTTATAGCATCTAAATACCACAATACCAAATTAACATTTACGGATATTTTACGAAACTTTCGGAAATTAAGACGAATATTCTGGACTTATCGTTCCGGAATATTTATACTAAGTTACATGAATGGAGGTGTTATAAATTGGGTAGAAGTATTAGTTTTAACAAAGAACACGCTTTAAATAAAGCTATGCATTTATTCTGGGAAAAAGGTTATGATGCTACATATATATCAGATCTTATTGAAACGATGGGTATAAGTCGATCTACTCTCTACGATAGCTTTGGAGATAAGGATGCACTATTTAAACTAGTTTTGGAACATTATAAAAATTATGGCTCTCAAAAGAGAAATTTACTTTTTAGTGGTATAAACACAAAAGCATCACTTAAATCCTTTTTTTATCAACATATTGAAAAATGTTATTCAGGTGAAATTCCAAAAGGTTGTATGATAACTAATTCTTCACTGCTTATTGGACAAATTGACCCTGCCATAGAAGAAATACTCATAAATGATTTTAATGAACTTGAAAAAGTATTTAAGCAAGTTATCGAAGAAGGAAAAAAGAAAGGAGAAATTTCACAAGAGGTTGATACTGAATTAGTTGCATATTCTTTATTAAGTTTAAATCATAGTTTGAATGTAATGTCTAAATATAAAAAAGAGAAAAATTCAGCCTATCATCTAGTAGATAAGACTATTGCAGACCTATAGTCTTTCTTTTTTAATGATTTCGGAATGAACGTTCCAAAAAGAAAGGAATGATAAAATTGACTAAAAAGACAAATTTTCTAATATTTATTTTAGCAATTAGTTGTGGTTCACTTGCTGCAAATATTTATTATGCACAACCAATTGTACAATTCATTGCAAAAGATCTGAACATTTCTTCTGATTTATCTGGATTGCTCACTACTTTGACACAAATTGGGTATGGATTGGGGTTATTTTTTATCGTACCGATGGCTGATTTATTGAAAAGTAAGAAAATAATAGGAATTCTTATCGGGTTAACTATTTTTTCATTAATTGGTACGCTAATTTCGACAAACGGAATTATTTTTTTACTATTAACAACTATAATTGGCATTGGGGCCTGTGCAGCTCAAATGTTAGTTCCACTAACAATGAGAATCGTGCCAATTGAAGAGGCAGGTAAATATGTGGGTAAAGTGATGAGTGGTTTATTGATTGGGATTATGATTGCTCGCCCATTATCTATCGGAATAACAGAGTGGTTTAGCTGGAGAATGGTATTTCTTTTTTCATTAATAACCCTAGTTACCGTATTACTGTTAATTCTAAAATTTTTACCCAACTATGAAGTTATCTCAACTAGTAACATGACATATCCAAATTTAGTAACTTCTATGGTAAAGCTACTAATAAATACTTCTCCTTTACAACAAAGAGCTTTTTATCACGCATGTTTATTTGCTGCATTTAGCCTTTATTGGACAGCTATTCCAATTTTATTAAGATCAGAGCCATTACATTTTTCAAATAATGAAATTGCATTATTTGGCTTTGTTGCAATTGCTGGAGCTTTATTAACTCCTACTATTGGTAAAATAGCAGATAAAGGTTATATTTTTACAATGACTAATGTATCATTGGCACTCGTACTATTATCGATCGTACTATTATTCTTTGTTCAAGATCATTCACTATTTAGCATAATTTTAATTCTTATCTCAGGTATCTGCATTGATATTGGTGTAGCAGGAAATTTATTATTAGGTCAAAAAATTATCTTTGGTTTGAATCCCGAGATAAGAAACAGACTTAATGGATTATATATGACTATTTTCTTTTTGGGAGGAGCCTTTGGTTCATGGATTGGAAGTTATACTTACTATAAATTTAATAGTGAAGTAACTTTACTCATTGGAGCTGCTTTACCTTTAATCGCCTTAATAGTTCATTTAATACACAATAATACAATAAGTTTATTAAAAACCAAAAATAAATACATGTCCTAACTATCAATGTACTCTAAAACTAGCGTCAACATCTAATTTTTTGGGTAGTGTTAGCATTATCACTTCTGTTGCAAAGTTTTAAAAAATTTAGTGAGGTTTACAAATTAGAAATAGGCTGTGGAGAAGATTCTCTCCACAGCCTAAAAAAGTTATCTTTGTAAACCTCGTTTATAACGACTTGCTTCAAATATAATACGCTCTTCATCTAACGTTTTACATTCACCATTCCAAACGACACGTTTTCCGTTAATAATTACATCGCTTATATCTTTTCCACTCGCAGCATATACAAGGTGTGATAACACTTCATCCGCTGGTTGTAGATGCGGCTTATTAGACGGGTCAATCGTAATAAAATCAGCACACTTACCAGCTTCTAGTGACCCTGTTTGTTTCATCCCAATGACTTCCGCAGCTCCTTTTGTCGCAAGAGAAAGAGCTGTTTCAACTGGTAATGCTGTTGCATCTTGGTGTATACCTTTTTGCAATAAAGTTGCTATACGCAGTTCTTCAAACATGTCTAAATTATTGTTAGACGCAACACTATCTGTTGCAATTCCTACTTTTATTCCTGCTTCTAGCATCGCTTTTACATTCGCTATACCAGAACCTAGTTTTAAATTACTATTTGGGTTATGTGCTACTCGAACATCATGTTCTGCTAAAAATGCACGCTCATTTTCATTTAATACTACACCGTGTGCAATAACTGTTGGGCGTTTAAACAACCCGCAACTTGCTGCATATTCTACTGGACGTTTTCCGTACTGTGCTTCAATATCACGTACTTCACGCTCTGTTTCCGAAAGATGAATATGGACCATCGTTTGATTTTCTACTGCAATACGTGCGCATTCTTCTAACAGTTCTGTAGAACATGTATATGGACTATGCGGTGCAACCATCGTAGTTAACATGCCACTTTCTTTATAGTAACGCTTCACATATTTCTCAGCTTCTTCAATTGCTTTCTTTTCATCGTCTTTCGTTCCGAAGCTAAATAAAGTTCTTGAAACAGCAGCTCGCATTCCACTCCTTGATACCGTTTCCATAATTGCATCTTGATCTACTCCAATTGGATTAAACATGTCAGAAAATGATGTTGTACCACTTTTCACCATTTCAAGTAATCCTAATTCCGTACTAGCAACCGCAAGCTCTGGAGTAAACTGACTTTCAAGTGGCCAAATTCTCGTCTCCAGCCATGGTTGTAATAACATATCATCGCCAATACCTCTTAAGAGACTCATTACAACGTGTGTATGTGTGTTTACAAGCCCTGGTAAAACCCACTTTCCTTTCATGTCAATTACTTCATCTACTTCAAAATCATTAGCGAATTCTCCGCTCTTTACATCTATAATTTGATCATTTTCTACAATGATATATCCATTTTCTATCACTTCGTTTTGTTCATTCATCGTTACGATTGTAGCGTTTACATAAGTTGTTTTCAAAAGTATTTCCCCTTTCAACTCTATGAAGTTCCCTTTAATAAGTTACCACCATTATAGTAACTTATTAAAGATTAAGAGTCAAAAGATAATTTGAATTCTTTCGTTATTTTTTCCTTCAAAATGTTATATTGCTTTTCATTTGTATCTGCAAATGCTTCTTCCCGATTTGACTTTTCATCCATATAATTCAATTTTCCATTGAATTGAGTCTCTGTAAAATCAAATCTCTGCCCATCTATAAAGTTATAAAAGTGCCATACCTCTCTTACTTTTGTCTTTTTAATTTCTCCTCCGTATATGTCTTGAACGACAAGAGCTGTAACACCACATTGTCCCTTTGCTGGATTTTCAATTGTCCACTTTGAACTTGTTTCAATTGACCACGATTTTATTAGTGCTTCATATATTCTTTTTTCCTTTACATCATCCATTCTAATCTTCCCCTACTATTAATAGTTTTACACATCATATTTCAAAAGAGGCAGTACACGACCCTTAAAGACAGTTGATGGTGTCTCTCCTATTAACTGTGCTCCCATTTTCAAGTAATATCCTTTTGCATTCGGATCACTATCAATTGTAAAACTTTTTAATCCTAGTTCATTTGCTTTTTCTATTACATACTCCCAAAGTATTTTCCCGTAACCTTTTCCTTTGTAATCAGGATGAATGTACAAGAAATCGAGAGCTTTATCATTACGTAAAAATGAGAAAAAACCAATCTTCGCATTATCGTTTTCTAAAACATATACAAAATTATTTTTTATGTATTCTTCTGTAATTGTTAAATCTTCCTTACAAGCAAGTATGAATTCTTCACTATAATTCCACGTTGCTTTTGATTGTAGTGCGAGTTCACTTAATTCATTTGCTTCACTTAATAACGCTTCTCTTATCTTCATGATTCTTTCTCCTCACTTTCGATATGTAAACTACTAAATTGATTCGGAAAGCACTTCAAAAAACCTTTTATTTTCATAAATTAGAGCTTACTTTTATAATTCTTTATTATAATCAGTACGATTTTCAACAAATTTTTTAAAGAAAAAGAACGCCATCCCTAAAAGTTGGCGTTCTCTTTTTCTAAAATTTAATCTTCAAACTCACTCATTCGTTTTACTATTTCGTACAATACAAACCTATACAGTTTCTACTACCGCTTCAAGCATTGTTCCATTTTTAGCATAATTCGTATGCCAAGAAAAAGCTTTTTCTAAAATATGAGGAGTTTGTCCACCTCTTGTTTTTGCTTCTTCGTAATAAGCACGTAGTTGATCACGATACATTGGATGTGCGCAATTCTCAATAATAAGTTCCACTCTTTCTCTTGGCGCGAGCCCTCTTAAGTCAGCATACCCCTGTTCAGTGACGATAACATCTACATCATGTTCTGTATGATCTACATGTGAAACGAAAGGAACGATGCTTGAAATGTTCCCACCCTTCGCAATCGATTTAGTAACAAAGATAGCTAGGCGGGCATTTCTTGCAAAATCACCAGACCCACCAATACCATTCATCATTTTTGTACCTAAAACGTGAGTAGAGTTAACATTACCATATATATCCAATTCTAAAGCAGTATTAATTGAGATTAATCCAAGGCGACGAATGATTTCAGGATGATTGGAAATCTCTTGTGGACGCATCATTAATTTGTCACGATATTTTTCAAAGTTAGAAAATACTTGTTGCATTTTCTCTTCAGAAAGCGTGATAGAACAACAAGAAGCAAAATTGACTTTTCCAGCATCCATAAGATCAAAAACTGCATCTTGTAAAACCTCGGAATATACTTCTAAATCTTCAAATTCTGAACCTAACATTCCGTGCAATACTGCGTTAGCAACTGAACCAATTCCTGATTGTAACGGCGCTAAACGATTTGTTAATCGGCCTACTTTGACTTCTTCTCGAAGGAATTCTATTAAATGCTGTGCCATAATAACAGTTTCTTCATCCGGAGGAACAATTGTCGATGGCGAATCCAATTGATTCGTAAACACAATTCCCTTTACTTTTTCAGGATCAATTGGAATACCGATTGTTCCAATTCGGTCATCCGTTTTCACAAGCGGAATTGGAAGCCTCTCTCCTTGTTTACCTGGTTCATATAGATCATGTAGCCCCTCTAATTGCGCGGATTGAGCCATATTCATTTCAATAATAATAGACTTAGCATTTAAGGAAAACGCTAAGGAATTTCCAATTGAAGTGGTTGGAATAATCATTCCGTCCTCTGTAATCGCAACCGCTTCCAAAATAGCGAAATCTATATCTAGAACGTCAGCACGAAGTAACTCTGCTGTATGAGATAAGTGCTGATCTACAAATAAAAAGTCTCCGTTATTAATTCCTTTTCGCATTGTCGCATCAGCTTGGAAAGGCAATCGTTTCCCTAAAATTCCTGCCTCAGCAAATAATTTGTCTACATCCGAGCCTAAAGAAGCCCCAGTATAAACATTTACTTTAAAAGATTCATCATTCTTAACTCGGTTTACAAGCGCAAATGGGACTGCTTTCACATCACCTGCACGTGTAAACCCACTTAAGCCTAAAGTCATTCCACTTTGAATCCAGGAAGCTGCTTCTTCAGGTGTAACTACCCGATCTTTTAGACGTTGATCTCTGATTCTATCTAAATTGTTCTCCATATGTAATCCCTCTCTCATTGAATATTCATAATTATTTTACACATTAACACTATCAAAATAGGGATTTTAGTATACAATGCCGAAAATTCAGACAGAACAGCAAATCTAGGTTCTAAAGCAGAAAAATTTAGAATCCTAGAAGCTTACGGAAATAACTAGCGTATGATTGACTAACTGGTACCCTCTCACCATTATCCATCGAAAGTACAAAAGTAGAATGGGTATCAGGATAAATCGCTTTAATATGATTAACATTTACAATAAACGAACGGTGACATCTAATAAATGAATCTTTCGGAAGCAAGTATTCGAATTCTTGTAGAGAGTATTTATGTGTTCCTGATAACTCTTCTGAATTCACATACGTCTTTTTATCTTTAGCCTCTAAATACATAACCTTTGAAAAAGGAACCGGAATCCAGCCGTCTGTTGTTTTTAAAGTAACGACTGACTTTCCATCCGTTAAAGCTGGATAAATTGCCGTTACGCACCCTTCAAGCTTTCCATTGTTTGAAAATGGTACAGCCATTCCATGATAAGGAATACCAAAAACATCCCGATTAATAAACTCAGATGTTTTTTGATTCATCACCATCGATTTATGAGCAATCGTTCCTTCCTTTATAGGATCCCCGACACTAATCTTTAAATCAATTCGTTTACTTGGCCGATAGTAAATATATTCTTTCGTATTCGAAACAGCAATTGAAATTTCATCTGAAAATAATTCACCAACAACATCTAGTAATAAACCTAACGTTCTATCTTCCATTCTATTAACACCTCATTCACTATTATACTACTATTATGAACAGGCATCTGTTGCTTTATAAAAAGTTTGATTTTAAGTTACTTTTAAAATTAGTTTTATTCACTATTACTTCGTTACTACAAAAAACCTCACTTCAGAAAAGTGAGGTTTCCTCTCATACAATATTTCTTTATTTTTTTAGAGACTCTAGTAACTTTTTAACAAAATAAATTGAATTATGCGAAGCAGATACACAATTATCTTCGAACACTTCTATGCCAGACGCTTCTTCTGTATCTGTTATTGATCTCACTGCTAAAAACGGAATCGTATTTGCATAGCAGACGTGGGCTATACTTGCAGTTTCCATATCTACACAAAGTGGATTGTATTTAGAGATTATTTCTGTACGACCACTCTCACTAATAAACGCTTCTCCAGTAACAACTTTTCCAAAATAAACATTTTGAGCGAATTGATTGTTCTCAACCACTTCTCTGCTTAATTCAAGCAGGTTTCTATCCGTTCTAAAATATACACTTTCCATCCAAGGATGATATTCAGTTAATATCCCTTCATCAACATCATGATATGCTATTTCTGTTGAAATTACTGTATCTCCAATTTTCAATACTTTGTCGATTGCTCCTGCAACACCTGTGACAATAATATGCGTTACATTGAATTTATCGATTAATATTTGAGTTGCAATAGCTGCATTAACTTTACATACACCACAATATAAGGCAACAACTTCTACATTCTCATATTTCCCACTGTGAAATGTTAACATCGCAAGATTCGTTATTTCCTTATTAGACATTTCTTCAATAAAAGGCGTAATTTCATCTTCTGATGGACCGATAATTCCAAATCTCATACATTCATCTCCTTACTTACACAGAGCTTGATATCTGTTTAATTATATAGAATAAGATTTATTTTTTATTAAGTAAAGTGAATTTAAGAATTTATTGCCCCTATTTCTGTATAATAAATAATCCCAAACTACAAACAGTTTGGGATTATCTTTCTCATTTATTATGCGCATCTAACCACGAAATTAAATCTTTAAATACTTCATCCTTATTTACTTCATGAAACATTTCATGTCTACCATTTTCATATAAACGTAGTGTCACGTCTTTCACACCACATTTTTTATAGTTTTCATATACTTCTTTTACACCTTTCCCCATATCGCCAACAGGATCACGATCACCAGAGAATATATGTATTGGAAGATTCTTTGGCGTCTTCTTGTATTCTTCTAGTTTATTTACTTCTAATACTCCAGAAAATAATTCTCGGTAAAAACTCGTCGTACAAATGAAACCACATAACGGATCCGCAATATATTTATCAACTTGATTATTATCTGAAGATAACCAATCAAATTTTGTACGATTTGGCTTAAAGTTCGAATTGAAGTTTCCGAAAGATAAAAAGTTTAACATTGGACTTTTCGTTTTTGCCCCGCGCAATTTCATTTCGATTGTTGCTACTTTATGACCAATAGCTCCTAAAAGCCCTGGATTTCCACCTGTTCCTGAAATTAGAAATCCATCATATAATTCGCCTCTAAGTTGTACAGCACGTCTTGATAAAAAAGAACCCATACTATGTCCAAGTAAAAACAAAGGACTTGACTGCTCTTCTTTTATCCTTTCTGAAACAAAGATAACATCCGATACAACTTGATTCCACCCTATATTTGGTTCAAAATGACCATAATCTTCTTCTTTTTTTACTGTTTTCCCATGTCCTTTATGATCATGCGCATAAACACCATACCCTGCTTCCAATAAAGCATCTACAAATTCTGTATACACCCCTGCATGCTCTGTCATGCCATGTGCAATTTGAATAATTCCTCTCGGATCTCCTTCTGGTAACCACTTACGCAAATAAATTTCCGATCCATCCAATGCCGTAACGAAACTTTCCTGTACATTCATTTCGTCAGCCCCCAACTCTATTATGTATAGCTTTAAGAAAATGAATATCCATTCACTTTTCTTATTTTATATTATATGTAATTGCTTTCATTATGACAAATGATGTATTTTTCAGACTTGCTTTTAAACTAATTTCTTGACGAATTAAAAATAAAATTATATAGTTACTTACATAAAGTAATTATATAATTTTTAGGAGGTTTCTACTATTATGATGCCATCACTATTTTTAGCACATGGTTCGCCTATGCTCGCTATTCAAGATACAGACTATACACGATTTTTAAAAACACTTGGAGAAACATATAAACCGAAAGCAATTGTTATTTTCACTGCTCACTGGGAAACTGAAGTATTAACGATTTCCTCATCAGATAACGAATATGAAACAATTTATGATTTTGGAGGTTTCCCCCCTGAGTTATACGAAATCAAATATCGTGCGAAAGGCTCTTCTAGCATTGCATCTATGTTAGAAACAAAATTTAGAAACAAAGGTATTCCAGTCCATCATAATATGACGAGAGGTTTAGATCATGGTTCATGGACACTCCTGCACCGCATGTATCCAGAAGCAAATATTCCTGTCGTGCAAATATCAGTAAATCCATTCCTTTCTGCAAAAGAACAATTTGAAATTGGAGAAGCACTTAAAGGACTCGGACAAGAAGATATTTTAGTAATCGGTAGTGGCGTTACCGTTCATAATTTACGAGCACTGAAATGGAATCAAACTACACCTGAAAAATGGGCAATTGAATTTGATGATTGGATTATTAAACATATGCAGAATAACGATAAAGATGCATTGTTTAATTGGGAGAATAATGCTCCTCATGCACAATTAGCCGTACCAAGAGCAGAGCATTTTGTTCCTTTGTTTATTGCAATGGGAAGTGGCGAGAATAGCGGTGAAGTCATTCACCGTAGTTATGAGCTTGGTACATTAAGTTATCTCTGTCTTCGATTTTAAAGAAAAAGGATGAAGCACATGTTGCTTCATCCTTTTTCTTTTTCATTCACTTAGTTAACTAACTTCCAAACGTTGTTTCTCTGATACTTCTTCGTTCTTATTGTGAAAATAAACCCAAATACACGCAATAAATAATAGTGATGATGTAGAGAGGAAAACATATTGGAAGCCTGCATGCGCTGCAATTTGTCCCCCGAGCACTGGCCCAATCATATTTCCTAAAAACTGAAACGACTGATTATATCCAAATATTCGTCCCGTAACATGGGTTGGTGTATGTTGTTTTAGTAGAGTTTGTACGGAAGGCAATAATCCTGCTTGTGCGATACCTAATAAAAATCGAAGAATTAATAGTTGCCAAGCTGAGGTTACAAATGCTTGCGGGATAAAAATAATTCCTGCTGCAAATAACGCTACAACTAACGTTTTTTGAGGACCGATATGATCTGATAATCTCCCTAGTCTTGGTGCTGCCAAAATAACTGCTAATCCTGTCGCTGACATAACTGCACCCGCAATTGTTTCAATATGTGCAGTATGAGGACCTACTAAATTTTTCACGTACAATGTAACAATTGGTTGAACTGACATATTAGCAAGTTGAATAATAAATGTTGTTACAAATAAACTAATAATTAAATGCTTCGCTGGGACCATCGTCCATACTTTTTTCGGCTGTGTTTTTTTTGCTTGAGCAGAGTGATTTTCTTCATGCAGGAAGAAAAAAACGATGAGAAAGGAAAGGAATAAAAAAGCTCCTGTAACAAGAAAGACATGACGCATTCCAATTAACTCAGACAAATAACCTCCAAGTAACGGGCCAAGTAACGAACCGCTCACACCACCAGTTGAAATTGTGGAAATCGCCCAACCTGAATGTTCTTTCGGAGTTTCTGCTGCAATAAATGTCATCGCTGTTGAAAGGAAACCAGATACTGCTCCCATTAAAAATCTTAGTGCGACTAGTTGATACACATCCGTTACAAACCCCATAAGCGTCATAATAATCGCCATACCGAGGCTAGCACGAATAAGCATCAATTTCCGGCCATGTATATCACCAAGCTTTCCCCATATTGGCGATACAATCGCACCCATTAAAAATGTTACACCAAATGCAAGTCCCGACCACTGTGCAATGCTTGAAGTGCCAGTTACTCCTAATTCCTCAATATAAAAAGATAAGAAAGGAATTACTAAACTCATACCGGCTGCAGTGGTAAAACAACCTAGCCAACAAATCATTAAATTCCGTTTCCAGCTGGCCATTTTCACACCTTCTTTCTTTAGATACCCATTCTACACCCTTTCTTGTAAAAAGTTTAGTAATTTGCTTTATATGTAAGATTTACTACAAAACCCGCTATTTTCTAGTGAAAATCACTACAATCCCACATTTTTTTCATAATAAAACCAACTCCCACTAAATGAAGTTGGTTAATAATCCATTAAACCGTAACCATAAATAATTGAAACAATTACACCCACTACCAATATACCTGGAAGTAAATTTGCCACCTTGATTTTAATAATACTAAGCAAGTTCAATCCAATAGCAGATATCATAATGCCGCCCGTAGCCGTCATCTCCACTATAAATTGGTTCATTAATTCTTTCGGGACAAAACTATTAATTTGTGTTGCAAAAACTGCAATACCACCTTCATATAAAACAACTGGAATCGCCGAAAATACTACGCCAATTCCTAGAGTTGTCGTTAATATAATAGAAATAAATCCATCGATAATCGCCTTTGTAAATAAAACATCATGATTTCCGCGAATCCCACTGTCAAGTGCACCAAGTATCCCCATCGCACCAATTGCAAAAATTAAAGTAGCTGTTACAAAACCTTCGGATATGCTACCTTTCCCTTTCGATCCAACTTTATTTTCTAGCCAATCCCCTAAATGTTTTAACTTTTCTTCTAATTGTAACCATTCTCCAATTACCGTACCAATCACTAAACTCAGTATGACAACAAGAAAGTTTTCACTTTTTAATGCCATTTGAAGCCCAAGCACAGTAACCGCTAAACCGATTGCGTGCATTATCGTCCCTTTCATACTTTCTGGAATCCTACTAAATAATTTACCAAGTAAAGTACCAAATATAATACAAATCCCATTTACAACTGCTCCTAATATAACCATTTCTCATTCTTCACCCTTCGAATTCTTTATTTCTATATTTTGGTTTATACATTGATTTACAGGTTATCTATATGTTAACTTAATATTGAGAATATTAACAAATGTTTTCCACTACATAACCCGCTATTTTTTGTAACTTTAATTACCTTTAATAGATTCAGTGTTAATTTAATTGCGGGATAATATTAAAAGGGAAGGTATATATGAAAACTTTACTAAAACGATTTTTGTTAATAGCCTTTTTCATTACACCGATTGTTTTATTAATCAATTACTCTTTTATTTCAAAAGCAAAAGACAAACCCGATTTGCAAAACAAATCTAGTAAAACCGCTTCAAAAAGCGAAAAGAAAATAGAAGACCAAGAAATCACACTCACCTTCTCTGGTGATACAATGTTTGATTGGCAATTACGTCCTATAATCGAAAAGAATGGGGCTGATTACCCATTCCAACATGTAAAAGAAGAAATAAAAAAAGCTGATATTTCTTTTGTGAATTTAGAGTCGGCATTTACAACGAAAGAAAAGAAAGCACCTGGGCAACTGTTTTGGATTAAAAGTGATCCATCTACACTACAAGCTATTAAAAACACTGGATATGACATCGTAAATATTGGGAATAACCACACACTTGATTATGGGCAAGATGGATTATTAGATACGATTTCTCACGTAGAAAAATTAAAGTTCCCTTACATTGGAGCCGGAAAAAATGCGAAAGATGCATATACAGCACGAGAAATGACCGTAAAAGGGAAAAAGTTTAAATTTCTTTCCTTCGTTCGATTTATGCCTGATTCTAATTGGGTAGCTGGTGAGAATAAACCTGGCGTTGCGAATGGCTATGATTTAAATCTTGTAACAAAAACAATTAAAGAACAAAAACAAGATGCAGACTATTTAATCGTCTATATGCATTGGGGCGTTGAAAAATCAAATCGTCCGGTAGAATACCAAAAGCAATATGTACCTAAAATGGTTGAAGCAGGAGCTAACGCAATTGTCGGAAGCCATCCACATTGGTTACAAGGGTTTGAGTATTATAATAAAGTTCCTATCGCTTACTCATTAGGTAACTTTTTATTCCCGAGTTATGTGAATGGGAAAAGCGCTGAAACTGGCGTATTAACTTTAACTTTTAAAGGAAAGGATGTCCAAATGTCATTCAATCCTTATATCATTCGCAACAACCAAGTTTCCCCTGTAAATGAGGGAGAAAAGAAAAAAGCTCTTCAATATTTACAAACAATTTCAACTGATGTAGAAATTGATGATACAGGGAAAATAAAAAACAAACGAAACTAGACAGCTCAAGATCTATTTCTCTGTAATATACTTTACAGAATAGGTGATAAACATGCTGAAAGACTTATTAGAAAATGTAAGTTTGTTAGAGAACGTTTATAAAATTTCTATAGCAGTTCTACTTTTATGTTCCTTTTATTCTGTGAGACTATTTAAAAAAATAAAGCGAGAGAGAAATCTTACTCCTTTTGAATTTACAATGCATGTAATCATTCGTATTGCGATACTCTTTTGGTTAGCTAGCTTTATTCTTCTTGAATTTAATGAGTACCTAGTTTAACTATAAAAAAGATAGAACAAGCACTATATTCCCTCGCTTGTATCTATCTTTTTTATTTATATTCTAACTCTTTCCTTCTATTAAATAAGCAAATCAAACAAAACAGGGTTTTTATTAAGTTCCATAAATTGAATATTATTTTCTTTAAAGCGAGTAATTAATTGCTCATAATCTTCTTTATGTTTTAATTCTACGCCGACTAATGCTGGACCATTTTCTTTATTATGTTTCTTAATATACTCAAAGCGCGTAATGTCATCTTCTGGTCCTAATCCTTTATCAAGAAATTCTCTTAGCGCACCTGAACGCTGCGGAAATTCAATGATAAAGTAATGTTTCAGTCCTTCATACATGAGCGAACGCTCTTTCATTTCTTGCATTCTATCAATATCATTATTTCCACCACTTAGCGTACATACAACTGTTTTACCTTTTATTTCATCTCTATATAAATCAAGCGCTGCAATAGAGAGTGCACCAGCCGGTTCAGCTACAATCGCATTTTTCTTATACAGTTCTAAAATCGTCGTACAAACTTTCCCCTCTGGTACTAAAATAATATCGTCAATTACATCTTTACAAGTTTCAAATGTTAACTTTCCTACTTTTTTAACAGCTGCCCCATCAACAAAGCTATCTATTTTCTCCAATGCTACATTTTCATTTTGAAGAAAAGCCTCTTTCATAGATGCAGCTCCCATTGGCTCTACACCAATAACCTTTGTAGTAGGACTAACACCTTTTACATATGTACCAACTCCTGATGCTAATCCACCACCACCGATTGCTGTAAAGATATAATCAACCGGTTTCTCCATATCATGCATAATTTCAACTGCCACTGTCCCTTGACCAGCAACTACATACGGATCATCAAACGGATGAACAAATGTCATTCTATTTTCTTCACAATAACACTGTGCTTCTTGGAAAGAGCTATCGAATGTATCACCAACTAATACAATCTCTACGAAATCACCACCGAAAAATTGTACTTGTGATACTTTTTGTTTCGGTGTTGTTGTGGGCATAAATATTTTTGACGGAATCTTCAATAAATTACACGTATAAGCAACTCCTTGCGCATGATTACCAGCACTTGCACAAACAACACCGTTTTGTAACTTTTCTTTCGGTAAACTTTGAATCAAATTGTATGCACCACGAATTTTGAAAGAGCGAATTAATTGTAAGTCTTCTCGTTTTACATAAACGTCACAATCATATTTCTCAGATAAAACTGTATCACGTTGTAACGGTGTTTTAATAACGATATCTTTCATGCAATTATGGGCCATTAAGATATCTTCAATTTTCACTCTCTCCTTTACCTTTTGCACCATTATATATCATCCTTATCTCTTTTAAATTGGCTCAATCAAAATTCGGGATTTTCAGAACAGCCCCTGTATTCGCCGATGTTACCATTTGTGCATAACGTCCAAGCCAGCCAGTTTTCACTTTCGGTTCTGGTCGTTTCCATTCTTTTTTACGCTTTTCTAATTCCTCATCACTCACCCTTACTTCTAGCAAGCGTTCTTCAACATCAATACATACAATATCCCCTTGTTCAAGAAGTGCAATCATCCCGCCCGCTGCTGCTTCTGGTGAAATATGTCCTACTGAAATTCCACGTGAAGCTCCAGAAAAACGTCCATCTGTTAATAATGCAACCTCAGCACCTAATCCCATTCCAGCAATTGCTGATGTTGGTGCTAACATTTCTGGCATACCAGGGCCACCTCTTGGTCCTTCATAACGAATGACAACTACATCTCCTTTTTTCACTTTCCCAAGCATTATGCCAGCAAGTGCCTCATCTTGTGAATTAAAAATAACGCAAGGTCCTTCAAAACGCTTTACTTCTGTTGCACCGCTTTTAATAACTGCTCCATCTTTCGCAAGGTTGCCTTTTAATATACGCAATCCTCCTTCCTCACTATGAGGGTTTTCGAGAGAGTGAATAACTTCCTTATCTTTAATCTCTGCCTCAGCAATATTTTCTCTTAATGTTTGCCCAGTAGCAGTTATTCGATCAAGATGAAGTACTCCTTCTTTCCGGCTCATCTCTTTCAAAATTGCACTAATCCCGCCCGCACGATCAATATCTTCCATATGCCAATTTGAGGCTGGACTTACTTTACATAAATGAGGTACACGTCTTGAAACTGCATCAATACGGTTCATATCATAATCTAGTCCTGCCTCTTGTGCGAGTGCTAGCGTATGTAATACTGTATTCGTTGATCCGCCCATCGCCATATCAAGTGCAAAAGCATCGTCAATTGCTTCTTCTGTTACAATATCACGCGGCTTAATATCTCTTTCAATTAAAATTTTCAATTTCTCTGCTGCTTGTTTAATTAACTCTTCGCGTCTTGGATCAATTGCTAAAATACTCCCGTTACCAGGAAGAGCTAAACCTAACACTTCACATAAACAATTCATAGAGTTCGCGGTAAACATACCCGAACAAGAGCCACAAGATGGACAGCCATGATCTTCAATATCTTTTAATTCTTCTTCTGAAATTTTCCCAGATTGATAAGCTCCTACTCCTTCAAAAACGGAACTCAGATCAACAACTTCCCCTTTAGATGTTTTTCCTGCTACCATCGGGCCGCCTGAAACAAACACAGTCGGAATATTAATACGTAGTGCAGCCATCATCATACCTGGTGTAATTTTGTCACAGTTTGGGATACAAATCATGCCGTCAAACCAGTGTGCATTTACAACCGTTTCTACTGAATCTGCAATAATTTCACGACTCGGAAGAGAATAACGCATACCGATATGTCCCATCGCAATACCATCGTCAACTCCAATTGTATTGAATTCGAATGGTACCATACCTGCCGCGCGAACTGCCTCTTTTACAAGTTTCCCAAACTCGTTCAAGTGTTTATGCCCTGGAATAATTTCAATAAAAGAATTACAAATCGCTATGAAAGGTTTATCAAAATCTTCATCTTTCAAACCAGTTGCTTTTAATAAACTACGGTGCGGTGCTTTATCAAAACCTTTTTTAATCATGTCACTTCTCATCTTGTCAAATCCCCTCTTACATATTTTTCATTTATACTCTCTTACTCTATTTCTTTACTAATTCTTTCGGTGCATGAATCCAGCTCATCATTTCACGAAGCTCTGCTCCCACTTTTTCTAATTGATGATTTTGTTCTGCTTTTTTCATTGCGTTATACGTCGGACGCCCTGCTTGATTTTCTAAAATCCATTTCTTCGCAAATTCACCTTGCTGAATTTCTGTCAGAACACGCTTCATTTCCTTCTTCGTTTCATCTGTAACAATTCTCGATCCTGTTACATAATCTCCAAACTCTGCCGTATCTGAAATAGAATGGCGCATAGTCGTTAATCCACCTTCGTACATTAAGTCAACAATTAGCTTTAATTCATGCAAACATTCAAAGTATGCAATTTCAGGACGATATCCACCTTCCGTTAACGTTTCGAACCCGGCCTTCACAAGTGCAGTTACCCCGCCGCAAAGTACAGCTTGCTCACCGAATAAATCCGTTTCGGTTTCTTCTTGGAATGTCGTTTCAATTACCCCCGCACGTGTACACCCTACACCTTTTGCATACGCCAGTGCTACATGTAGCGCTGTTCCCGTCGCATCTTGATGCACTGCGACTAATGCTGGAACACCATTTCCTTCTTGAAATACACGGCGAACGAGATGACCTGGACTTTTTGGCGCGACCATCGCTACATCTACGTAACTTGGCGGATTAATTTGTCCGAAGTGAATGTTAAATCCATGTGAGAAAAGTAACATTTGTCCTTCACGAAGATTCTCTTCTACCTCTGCTTTATACACATGAGCTTGCTGTTCATCTGGCAATAACATTTGTACAACTTGTGCGGTTCGAACCGCTTCTGAAACAGACATTACTTCAAATCCATCCGCTTTCGCTACTTCATACGACTTACCAGGACGAACACCAACTACAACCTCTACACCAGAATCACGTAAATTTTGTGCTTGCGCATGACCTTGTGATCCATAACCAACTACTGCAACAGTTTTTCCTTGTAATAACTCTACATTTGCATCTTTTTCATAATATGTTTTCATATTCCATACACTCCTTATAATTTATTTACTTGCAGAACATCAATTAATTTTTTCAACTGACTAACAAGTAATGTCGCTTCATTTTCAGTACAAACTGCTGTGAGTTTCATTTCAGAAACACCACTAGTATCTCTTTCTTTTAAATGTAAAGAAGAAATATAATAACCACGCCGAGCAAAAATCCCACTTATACGTAATAAGACGCTTGGCTCGTTATGAATAACGAGTGAAAAAGTATGACTCATTCTTCCCACCTCTTCATAATCATTTCGTTATTCCCTTTGTTTGGCGGAACCATCGGAAATACGTTTTCACCTTCTTCTACACAAAAATCAACTACGACAGGACCTTCGTGAGCAAATGCTTCTAACATCACTTGTTTTGCCTCGGTTGAATTTGTTGCTCTTAATCCCTTTACTCCATAAGCTTCTGCTACTTTCACAAAATCTGGTGATCCAATTTTTGATTCTGATAAACGATTTTCATAAAACATTTCTTGCCATTGCCTTACCATCCCTAAAAATTTGTTATTTATGATAAATACTTTTACAGGGATGTTATTTTCAGCAATTGTTTGTAGTTCTTGAATGTTCATTTGAAAAGAAGCGTCACCTGCAATACAAATGACAAGTTCTTCTTTTTTAGCTAGCTGAGCACCAATTGCTGCTGGAAAACCAAACCCCATTGTTCCTAATCCTCCAGAGGTAAGGAACGTCCGAGGTTTTCTTGCTTTATAGAAGTGAGCAGCCCACATTTGATGCTGACCTACTTCTGTTGTGACAATCGCTTCACCATTCGTTAATTCACTTACTAAGTTGATTACATGCTGTGGTTTTAACTCAGATTCTTTTTGCTTATAAGAAAGTGGATATTCTTCTTTCCATGTCTTTATTTTCTGAAGCCATTCGTCTGTTTGTGTATAAATAGACATATGTAACAGCATGTGTAACGCTTTTTTTACATCACCAACAATCGGATGTTCTACAGTTACATTTTTATGAAACTCAGAAGAATCAATATCAATATGTACTTTTTTCGAGTGCGGAGAAAAAAGTTCTAATTTTCCTGTTACACGATCATCGAAGCGAACACCTAATGCAAGTAGTAAATCACAATCTGTTACCGCCATATTAGCAGCGTATGTCCCATGCATACCAAGCATCCCTAGAAACAATGGATCATCCGGTGGATATGCACCAAGTCCCATTAAAGTTGAAACGACTGGAATACGGTTCTCCCTTGCGAATTCGAAGAGTTCATCGGATCCACCTGAATGAATGACACCTCCTCCAATATAAAGAAGTGGACGCTTAGATTTTGAAATTGCTTTAGCCACCTCTCTAAGTTTCATGTTGTCTGGTACAAGTTCTGGTTTGTACCCCGGAATATCAACTTCTTCATTAAAGAAACTGGTGACTTTTGCATTTTGAACATCTTTTGGAATATCAATTAATACTGGTCCCGGGCGCCCGCTTTTGGCGATATAAAAAGCTTCTTGCACAATTCGTGATACATGATTCACATCACGAACCTGGTAATTATGCTTCGTAACAGGTACTGTAATTCCGACAACATCCGCTTCTTGAAATCCATCTTTACCAATTAAAGGCGTTGCAACTTGCCCGGTAATGACAACTAAAGGAATCGAATCCATATAAGCGTCTGCTAAACCCGTAACTAAATTTGTCGCCCCTGGGCCAGAGGTAGCAAAGACTATCCCAACCTTTCCAGAAGCTCTCGCATATCCTTCAGCCGCATGAATGGCAGCTTGTTCATGACGAGTTAAAACATGTTTCAAACCACTTTCGTATAACGCATCGTATACTGGTAAAATCGCTCCGCCTGGATAGCCGAAAACGGTCGTTACACCCAATTTCTTCAAACATTGAATCACGTGCCCAGCGCCTGTCATTTCTTCATACTGTAATTTCTCATACGCTGTATACTGCTGCTTCATTTCCATTAACTCCTCTCCTTATTTACGCTAAGCTTTCCGTCAGCCCGGGAACACGTACTCCTCTTTCTCTCGTTAATTTTTTAAATTCTTCGGTCAATTGTTTCGTTACACTTCCTGGTTTCCCATCTCCAATTTCTCTGGAATCAACTTTTACAACTGGAATTAACTCCGCTGCTGTTCCTGTTAAAAATACTTCATCCGCTACATATACATCATGGCGAGTGAACGGTCTTTCCTCACACGGAATACTCAGTCGCTCACATAGCTCGATAACACTATTTCTCGTAATACCTTCTAATGCTCCTAAATAGGATGGCGGGGTTAATACTTTTCCATCTTTCACAACGAAAACATTATCACCAGAACCTTCACAAACATATCCTTGTTGATTTAACATAAGAGCCTCTAACACTCCTGCTTGTGCTGCTTCAATTTTTACAAGTACGTTATTTAAATAATTCATTGACTTAATACGTGGATCTAACGCATCTGGCGTATTACGTCTTGATGCAACCGATACAACGCTTAGCCCATTATCATAAAATTCTTGTGGGAATAACTTTAATTGTTCTGCAATGATAATTACGCTCGGCTTCACACAACTTCTCGGATCGAGCCCTAAGTCACCTTTTCCTCTTGAGACAATTAAGCGAATGTAAGCATCAGTATATTCGTTTTTTTGGAGTGTATGTAAAACTGCTTCTTCCATTTCTTCTACCGTCATTGGAATTGTTAGTAAAATAGATTTCGCTGATTCATACAATCGTTTCACATGTTCTTTTAAACAAAATACATTTCCTCCGTAACTACGAATCCCTTCAAATACACCGTCTCCGTATAAAAAACCGTGATCATATACTGAAACAACTGCCTTTTCTTTTTCTACAAATTCCCCATTCATGTAAATGTACTGGTTTCCCATCTCACATCGCTCCTCTTTTTTTCTCTATTTTTTGCAATCTATTTCTACATCGATTGCTGAGATGAGTATTTTTAACAGAATATTCAGTATATAAACCTTAAAAATATACTCGTCTCAACAATCGATTACTTACATACTTGTAGCAATCCATTGCTGAGACGAGGGAATCGTGGTACCACTCAGCTTCCTTATACTTCTCACGAAATATAAGCTCTGCAAGTCCAATTAGACTTTTGTTTTTCTATCGGGAACAACCCCGCTACTTTTTACTAGTTTTCAAAAGTAGTGCTCCAAGGTGATTTTCAATGAGTGAATTGTTACCACCCTCACAGCCTTGGGGCAGCTCTCTGAAACAATCTTTATCATTTACTCTCCTCTTCTACGCATTCTCTTCTTCTATTTTTAAAAATAAAAACTCTCGCCTCAGCAATCAACTACTACAATTTAGTAGCTTTGATTGCTGAGGCGAGAGTTTCGCGTTACCACTCAGCTTCCTTATACTTCTCACGAAATATAAGCTTTGTAGGTCCAATCAGACCTCCGTCCTTTTACCGGAGACGATGCCGCCGCCCTCTACTCAGTTTCCCTTTCGCAAGCGATGCTCCGAGGTGATCTTCAATGATTCGATTGTTACTACCCTCACAGCCTTGGAGTAGCTCTCTGAAACGATCATAATCATCTACTTTCCTCTTCTTTGCATATACAATATATAAAGTTAGAAAATTCTTAATTAACTTTTATTTGTTACACGTATTATAGGACGTTGTTCTTTTCCTTGTCAACATGTTTTTTCAAAAAAATCAAAATTCATTCTATTTATTTTTTCTCAAATCAAAATTGGAATGCATTACTTACATACACTCATATATTACTTAAGTATGTTTGCATTACTACATAAAGAAAAACTTATAAAGTTTATGAGGAGATGAGGAAACTATGTTAAAAGGGAAAGTAGCGTTAGTTACAGGAGCAAGCCGAGGAATTGGACGAGCAATCGCTAAACGTTTAGCAAATGACGGTGCATTGGTTGCTGTTCATTACGGTAATCGAAAAGATGACGCTGAAGAAACTGTTCATGAAATTCAATCAAATGGTGGCCAAGCTTTTTCTATCGGCGCAAATTTAGAATCCTTACACGGTGTAGAAAACCTTTATAAAGCTTTAGATACTGAATTACAAAAGCACACTGGTGAAACACAATTTGATATTTTAATAAATAATGCTGGCATTGGTCCTGGTGCTTTTATTGAAGAAACGACTGAACAATTTTTTGATAGAATGTTTTCAGTAAATGCAAAAGCACCATTCTTTATCATTCAACAAGCACTGCCACGTTTACGTGACAATAGCCGAATTATTAATATTTCATCCGCTGCGACCCGCATTTCTTTACCTGATTTTGTTGCATATAGTATGACGAAAGGCGCTATTAATACAATGACTTTTACGCTAGCAAAACAGCTTGGAGCACGAGGAATAACGGTGAATGCAATACTTCCAGGATTTATTAAAACAGATATGAATGCAGAACTCTTGAGCGACCCGATGATGAAGCAGTACGCTACTACTATTTCCGCTTTCAATCGCTTAGGTGAAGTAGAAGACATTGCCGATACTGCTGCATTCCTTGCTTCTCCAGACAGCCGCTGGGTTACTGGACAATTAATTGATGTGAGCGGAGGATCTTGTTTGTAAAAAACATATATTTTCAAATCTTTTTTATTGCGCAATAAAACAATTTATATAATACTATATAAAACATATACATTTAGGAGGATTACAGCAATGTCCGAAAAAACATACGAACTCGCAACCTTCGCAGGCGGTTGCTTTTGGTGCATGGTAAAACCATTTGATGAACTTCCTGGTATTCATAAAGTACTTTCTGGCTATGCAGGAGGTCATGTAGAAAACCCAACATATGAACAAGTAAAAGCTGGAACATCTGGACATTTAGAAGTTGTTCAAATTACATTCGATCCTTCTATTTTTCCTTATCAGAAATTACTAGACTTATATTGGCCACAAATCGATCCAACTGATGATGGCGGACAATTTTTTGACCGTGGTCCATCTTATCGTACCGCTATTTTTTATCATAACGAAACACAAAAAGGGCTTGCTGAAAAATCAAAACAAGCTCTTGCAGAAAGCGGTATGTTTAAAGATCCAATCGTGACTGAAATTCGTCCTGCTGCACCTTTTTACGAAGCAGAGGAATACCACCAACATTTCTATAAAAAGAATCCAGAGAAATATGCTACTGAGCAAAAAGAATCTGGGCGTGAAGACTTTATAAAAGAAAATTGGCAAAAAAAATAATAAAAACGCATCGTGCTTTTTGAGTACGATGCGTTTTTATTTTTGATAAAAGTACCATACAATTAATAGAACAATTGCTGTTAGTGACCAAAGTACTATCTCGTTTTTCACTCTATTCTTTTTCTTAGTCATTTCATTCCCTCCTAAAAACTATTGAACATATTCAATTTTTTCTTTGTTTAATTGTCCATCTTATATACGTGAATACATCCTTACAAATTCTAATAGCAAGACCACCAATAATTCCGATTGCAATGGAAATTACTAGCATCTGTCCAAAACTAAAAGAATTTGTGTACATTATGTAGAGAACGATACATATAAGTAAAACATCCGGTAAAGAAAGTAAAAACCTTTTAAGCATTCCTTTATCTCCTCTATACTTTTTAATTTATATCTTCTACTGTAATTTTGAAATAAAATTTGTTCAAAAATTCCATTTACACCCTCATTTTATGAAAAATAATAAGAATCCCTTTTCAAAAGAGATTCTTATTCAGCAGATTTAAGTTTAATTATTTTCTACATATCCTATTCCATAATTACTCCTAAAATAGAATAATATTACTAATGATTTATTGTAAATTGACTATTTGCCAGGCAACCGAATGTCGCGCCAGCTACCTACATCGCATTGGCCAAATTCATTATTACCTACCGCGATCACCGTGCCGTCTGATTTTAGTCCGACTGTATGTGCACAACCAGCCGCTATCGCTACAATATCTCTCCAATCACTTACGTTACATTGACCATACTCATTCCAACCCACTGCCACCACGGTACCGTTTGATTTAAGTCCGATTGTATGATTCGTACCAGCCGCTATTGCTACAATATCTCGCCAGCCACTTACATCACACTGGTTATGTTTATCATTCCCCACTGCTGTCACCGTACCGTCTCGTTTAAGACCAACAGTATGAAGATACCCAGCCTTGACCGCTACAATACCTCGCCAGCTACTTACATTGCATTGACCATATCGATTATTCCCCACAGTCGTCAATGTGCCGTCCAATTTAAGACCGACTGTATGCCAGTCACCCGCTGTGACTGCCACAATACCTTGCCAACTGCTTACATTGCATTCTCCTTCTTTATTTCGGCCCACCGCTACTACCGTGCCATCCGATTTCAGGCCAATAGTACGACGCCACCCTGCCGCAACCGCTACAATATTATGCCAATCGTTTACATCACATTGTTCATGCTTATTCCAACCCACTGCTACCGCAGTACTGTCACATGTAAGACCGATTGTATGAGCATTACCCGTGTTCGTTGCCATATGAACATTGCCCACTGCGACTGCTTCAATATCTCGCCAGCCACTTACATTACATTCCCCTTCTTTATTCCGGCCCACCGCTACTACCGTGCCATCCGATTTCAGGCCAACTGTATGACAACGCCCCGCCGCTATCATATCTTTGGGCCATCGCTTCACTTTTTCTTTCGATAAAAGGTAATCCATGTTTTACCTCCTTGCATATAAGCAACTGTATCATAATAGATATTTTTATCAAATTTCATTATAAATCTACATTTACAAAGAAAGCTTATTTTACTTCTTCAAAAAATAAAAACCTCCAGTTTAAATACTAGAGGTTTTCTCGTTATTTCTTCAAGCGTTCAATAAAATCGTTCAATTTATCTAGCGATTTCATATTCTGATTGCAAGCTACACCATCTTTGCAAATGTAGTTTCCCTTTTTAACGAAAGTTCCTGGTACATCGCCTTTAATTTCAACTAAAAACATTCCTACTTCTTCATGTCCATGACATAACGAACAAATGCTTTTTTTATTTAAACTTTGGAACGTTCCTTGCAGACCAACAAATTTATTTTTATCATTTTTCGCTATAATAAATTTCCTGCTTGACCCCTTATCAATCCAGCTTAAATAAGATATTTCTTTCATATCCATTTCTTCCATATCAGGAAGTTTTAACTTTTTCGCTTTAGGAAATAATTTTTTTAATGTTTGTGCTGTAACTTCTTGAAACGGAATTACATACGGATTTATTTTCATTAAAAATGATTCTGCATCTTCTCTATTTTGAACTGTTAATACCGTATCAATTAACTCTTTCTGTTCATCCGTTAAATTCTCAAATACATGTATTATCTTTTCAATCGCAAGCGATTTTAACGCTTGAATTACACCTCTATCATTTGCCGTTGCATGCCCGTTTGCTAAAATATAAGCTTGTGATTTTATAAAATTATATTGATCACTTCTAATAAACGCTTCCATCTTTATCACTCCATACAAATTGTTGATCTAGTTTTATTGTATACAATGATTACGTTTTTTGATATGTAAAAGATAACTTAGAAACAAACATTACATATATCACTTATTCTCTACCGCTGCATTTCCTGACAAAAGAAGCCATCATCTGTTTTCCATTCCGCATATAATACGTCTTCAAATTTAGTAATTCCTTTTTGCTTTATTTGTTTATAAAGCCATCCTTCATCAAATCCCGCTTCCCTCAAATTATCCTTAACTACTTTTCCATCACTAATTAATGAAATTGGTAAGTATACAGGCTTATGTTTTAAACTTAAATCATTTATAGTAGGAGATTCGTATTTACTTTTTTTCAGAACGCTTATGTTTCCGTTCGGTTCCAATATCATATATTCAACTTCTCGGATTGAAAATATATCTTTTTGTTGCCTAAGCATTTGTTGTAATTGGTTTATATCCAAATGATTTACGCTTAATTGTTCACGATCAATCTTTCCGTTACGAATAATAATTGAAGGATACCCTTCAAAAAACCTTCTTGTTCCTCTTACTTTTTGTGTTATCACTTCTATAGTATAAATTAAAATTACCCAAACAAATACTGAATATAAAATAGACCATACTTTAATTTTAGGATCATATATTGAATTTCCAACGAGCTCACCTAGGACGATTGCAGAAATAAAATCAAATGGCGTTAGCTGAGATATTTGTGTTTTCCCTAATATTTTTGTAGCAATTAATAGAACAAAAAAACCAACTAAAAGCTCTATCGTTATTTGTCCAATATGATTCATATATGTTCACCTTTCTACTTTTCAAGTGCTCTGTATACCATTTAATAAAAAAACGGCACATTTTTTCTATTATCATGCCCGTTCACACCTCATATATCCAATACACATAAAACAAAAAGAGTCTGATTCAAAGTAATATATGAATCAGACTCTTTTCCTCTTATTTAGAATACACAATCTTTTTAATCGTTTCCCCAGAAAGAAAATATTCTTCTGCAAGTTGATGAATAGCGATCCCACTTTTAAACGCTTCTTTAATTGCTTTATTTCTTTCATCTAGTTGTTTTCTTCCGCCAGATCGTGTACCCCATTTATAATGTTTCGTTTCTTGTTTCGGAATGTAAATTGTTTCACCTTGTATATACTTTTGAATTTCAGTAATTAAACTCTCTGGTAAAACAGCATTAGCTTTTACGTATTTCATTTCTGCTCGCCCCTTATTTTTTATGGTCCATTTCAATAAGGTGCAAAGCCAAATATAAAAAATGATACGAGCTCATATAGGCGATTGTATATTACTTGTCTACCTCACGCAAAGTATCGCCATTTCCATACTTGGCTTTGCATGAGACGTTGCAGTGTCTGGCAATTGAATTATAATCGCCATATAAACACCTCCTAATATACCTTTTGCATTTTATTATATGATAAATTCCTTCTCCTTGCATCCACACCCTTCTTAAAGCACGAAATTACTTAGTTTGATATAATACTTTTTAACTGAATTAAAAATCATTGTGAGGTTACATTATGAAGAAAAAAATTATTATTACAATCGTTACACTATTCTTTATTATCACGGCATTATTCGGAACATACAAATTGATGAACGCAAGAAGCTTTCAATTATTTGGAGATTTAACACAACGCGTAGAAACAAATGAAAAAGTGATTGCTTTAACTTTTGATGATGGCCCTACTAACAATGTAAAACAAATATTACCGCTACTAGATAAATACAACGCTAAAGCTACTTTCTTTTTAATTGGAAATGAATTAGAGCAAAATTTATCGTTAGGAGAAGCTATCGCGCAATCTGGGCACCAACTTGGAAACCATACATATTCTCATAATAGAATGGTTTTCAAAACACCTTCTTTTATTAAAGATGAAATAGAAAAAACGAATTCATTAATCCGCCAAACAGGATTTACAGACGAAATTGATTTTAGGCCCCCTAACGGTAAGAAGTTAATAGGGCTGCCATATTATTTAAATAAAAACAATATCGAAACAATCACATGGGATCTTGAGCCCGATACTTTTTATAAATCTGCGGCTGATAAAATTAAATACGTTAATAAAAATGTAAAACCAGGTTCTATCATTTTACTGCACTCTATGTATGATGAGTCTAATGAAAATTCACAAACGATTGAAGGTATTTTAGATTCTTTATCTAAGAAGGGCTATCAGTTCGTAACAGTAAATGAATTGCAAAAAAGAGCAAAATAAAAAGGTAGCGTATCTTTGTATGATACGCTACCTTTCTTTTTATATAATGCCAAGTACATTTAAGAATACGATAATAATCGCAATTGGTGCGATATAACGAAGTAAGAATAACCATAATACGAATAGTTTATAACCTTTATTTTTACTTACACCTAGCTCTTTCATTAATACATCTTTCTTCATTTTTAAAGGAACAAAGATAGAAACTAATAATACACCAAGTGGCATTAATACGTTACTTACTGCATAGTCCGCTAAATCAAAGACTGTCTTCCCGAAAATCTTCAGATCACTTAATATACCGAATGATAATGCTGATGGTACCCCAACAACGAAGATTAATAACCCTACGATTAAGGCCATTTTTTCACGTTTCCCTTTACCTTTTGATGTTAACGATGCAACACTAATTTCTAACATCGAAATTGCTGATGTAATCGTAGCGAAGAAGAATAGTAATAAGAAAACAATGAAGAATAATTTTCCGAACGCCATTTTACTGAAAATAGCTGGCAACACGATAAATAATAGTCCCGGCCCTTGAGATGGTTCCATTCCAAATGCGAACACAACTGGGAAAATTGCAAGTCCTGCAAGTAATGTAATAACAAGAGTTAAGGCTACGATAGAAAATGCTGAACGTGGTAAGCTTTCTTCTTTCGGTAAGTACGAGCTATACGTTACCATAACGGCTACCCCGACAGATAATGAGAAGAACGATTGCCCCATTGCGTATAATATAACTTCTGATGTTACATGTGAGAAATCAGGTTGTAAGAAGAAACGAACGCCTTCTCCAGCACCATCTAATGTAAGTGCACGAACGATTAATACAAAGAATAAAACGAATAATGCTGGCATGAAATATTTATTTACTTTTTCAACACCATTTTGTACACCTTTACTTACGATGAAAATAGTAATAAGGATGAATAATAGCTGTGATCCAACTGCTAAATATGGATTGGAAATGATTTCACCAAACGTAGCTTCGTATGCTCCATTTCCTTCCCATAGTCTACCTGTAATTGCATTCCATAAATATAATAAAATCCAGCCTCCTACAACACTGTAGAAAGAAAGTAATATGAAACATGTTACAATTCCTAATTTACCTAACCAAGGCCATAACGTTTTAGGAGCAATCTCTCTATATGCATCGACAGCCTCTTTTTGTGTACTTCTTCCAATAACAAATTCAGCTAATAATAGCGGTAAACCAATTAATAATGTGAAACCGATGAAAATTAGGAAGAACGCTCCGCCTCCTCCAATGCCGGCCATATATGGGAATTTCCAAATCGCCCCAAGACCAATTGCCGAACCTGCTGCAGCTAATACGAAACCTAATTTCGATGTCCATTGCTGTGAATTCATTTGTTAATCTCCTCTCTATCTCTTTTTCTTTGTTACAATTCGGTATTTATATTGTTCTATCAATACTCTTTTCTAATACGTTCACTTCCTCCCTAATAAAAAAACGTCCCTACGTAAATACGTAGGGACGACAAAAATATCGCGGTACCACCCTAGTTGTGAAGAACACTAAGAAACCACCTAAATAAAAACGCCCCTACGCAAAAACGTAGGGACGATAAAATATCGCGGTACCACCCTAGTTATGAAGACACAACAAAGTTAGGACCTAAATAAAAAACGTCCCTACGTAAATACGTAGGGACGATAAATATCGCGGTACCACCCTAGTTGTGAAAAAATCTTCACCACTTTATTTGATAACGGTATAAACTACCGTCTTTCATTTCCTCATAATGCGAGATTTATGAAAGATGCTCCAGGACGAACTTCATGAATAATCTATATACTGATTCACACCAACCATCAGCTCTCTGAAATAGGGAGATATTCACTACTATACCCTTTCATTGCCCAAATATTATTTTCCGAATTGATTACTATCATTTTTATCACACATTAAAAATAGTGTCAACTTATATTTCGAATTTTTATGTATTACAATCTATTTAAAAATTCGAAATATAAGTTTTAGTTTAGAAAACAAGTAGCTTAGTACATAACGAATTCTAACAGGCAATAGAAAAAGAATTACGTATTATTGATACTTATTCAATAATACAAATCATCTAGAAACATAACCTGTCTCTCTGTATTCATTTTTTAAGAGTTTGATGGATACCAAGAAAATTTCGCATCACTATCCAGTGGTCTATTTTTCGTTTCTTCTTTAATTACACGAAACCATTCATTTAGAATTTGAGTTTTGGGCAATTGAGCAGCAAGGCTATCTTCCCAAATTATATGTGAGAACCAGGCTTTCGTTTCCCATTCAAACTGCAATTGTGCGAACGAAATTATAGGGTGATCAGCTCCACGAAATTGCTCATTTACTGCATTTGAAACTTCTGGAGCTTGCGGTAACAACTCGTTCTGAATTCTATTTCTTATCGTCTCATTTTCTAGCTGATCCCAGAAATACAATTGCCCATTTATTTGATAAAAAATATCAAATGAAGCCTCACCTTTCTTCAAATTCAATAACACGAAGGCACGTTCCACATCATTGTCAGCCGCTTTTACAGCATTAACAATTATATTTTGTGCCATTGATACCCAGTAACTAGTCGCTTCCTCTACCGGTGATTCAACATACAATTCTTCACTTAATTCATGAAGAGTAGCTTCTTGCTCATTTACTTTTTCAACTTTTTAAAAAAACCTATTAAAAAAACCCATAACTTCCCCCTTATTACTATTTTCTATTTCACAAAATAAAAAATAGATTTTTCTTGCTCATCCACATTTACTCCTGGCGCGTATGTATGAACTTGTTGCAACACTTCTTCTATTAGCAACTCTAACTCCTGCACACTATTTTCTGGACTCCCTATTAATGTGTCCGCCATACGTTCATATAAATTTTCAGGTTTAATAGTCATTCGTTCCACATTATTAGGCATCCATTTAAACGCTGGATGATGTACATACATTTTATTCAAACCAAATAAAACACCGAATACGTTCCTTTGTACTTCGCAAATAACATCATAAAGCATAAGCCAATCTTTCCGTTTTAAAAGCGCCTTTCGATTGTGCCAACGATTACTTAACCATAGATTTTCTGAAATCATTCGTTTTACTAGTTCATCTGGATATACCACTACTCTATCTTTTAATTCATTCACTTTCCCTTCTCCATACAAACTAACACCATCATGAACGGATGATACAATACATTGTTTTTCATAACTTATATCATATTGATCCACCACATCCGAAATCACTTTCTCTACCGTCTCTGTTAAAAAGTTACTAATCTCTAATTTAATTCCCTCTTTCGTTAAATACGTTTCCGACCATTCTTCTTCCTCATACGGATGATACGATAATATTGTCCCATCAATATGATGAATAGGGGCCCTACGATCCTCATCTTCTGGCGGTGTTGACCATAAAATATGTAATTCTATATCTGAATGTTCATCTTCAAGCTTTCTAGCTACTGAACCCGCTAAAATAATGGCTTCTACTTTCGGATTTTGCCTATAGATCTCTGACATCTCTATTGCTTTCTCTTTTAATCCCATTTCATTTCCCCCTAAAATTGCAGTAATCCCCTATACTGCATTTATCTATTTCGATATTATAGCTTGCATTACCTTTTCAAATTCCTACTACATCATATTTCTATCCAAAAGCGCTGAATAACTTCACCAGTACGAGAAGAAACTACTTCATTTTCTAACACACCGCCAACCTTTTGAATCGTTTTAGCAGAACCGATATTGGATTCATCACAAGTTATTAATACTTTCTGCAATCCTAATTTTTGCGCTTCAGCTAATGCAAGTTGTAGTTGTTTCGTAGCGTAACCGTGGCGACGTTTATTTGGATGGACACTATATCCAATATGACCGCTTTCCCGTAATAATTCTGGATTTAATCTATGTCTAATATTCACAAAACCTATAAGTTCCCCTTTTTCAAAACTTAAAAACTGACTAGATGGCACTCGATTAGCTAGTAAATTTTCTCCTAGTTCTTGTTTACTCACTTTTTCAAACCATTCATCAAGAGAATCAAATTTTTGTAAAGAACTACTTCCATGTGGTTGTTCCCCTGAGTTTAAAAACGCGTGTCTATACGCTGTAATATGCTCACTATATTCATGGGTTGGTTTTAATAGTTTCATTGTTCTTCTCCCCTCTTCATTCCATAAAACAAACACCTTAATAGTAGCTATTCACTATTAAGGTGTTTCTATCCTTTTTATTCAAATAACCCCATGCTCAAATAACGTTCACCTGTATCAGGCGCAATACATAAAACTTTTTTACCAGCGCCTAGACGTTTCGCTATCATGATTGCAGCGTAAACAGATGCTCCGGAAGACGGCCCAACTAATAATCCCTCTTGTCTAGCTAAGTTTCTCATTGTCGTTAAAGCCTCTTCGTCTGCAATTTGAATAATTTCGTTATACACTTCTGTATTTAAGTTTTTCGGGATAAACCCTGGGCTTGTTCCTACTAGTTTATGAGGACCTGGTACACCACCTGATAAAACGGGAGATCCTTTCGGTTCCACTACTGCAATATATAAGTTTGGTAATTTCTCTTTTAACGTTTCACCAGTCCCTGTAATCGTTCCGCCTGTTCCTGCCGTTGCAACAAAAGCGTCCAGCTCTCCATCCATTTGTTCGTAAATTTCAAGCGCAGTCGTATAACGGTGAATATTCGGATTAGCTGGATTTTCAAATTGTTGCGGGATAAAACTATTCGGTATTTGTTTTTGCAGTTCTAACGCCTTCGCAATTGCTCCTGGCATTCTTTGTTCTGCTGGTGTTAAAACTACTTCTGCTCCGTATGCTTTCAATAAATTAATACGCTCTTTTGACATATTATCTGGCATAATTAAAATCGCTTTATACCCTTTAGCTGCTGCATTCATCGCTAAACCAATCCCTGTATTCCCGCTTGTCGGTTCAATAATTGTATCTCCTGGTTTGATGAGACCATTTTCTTCTGCAACGTGAAGTAAATTATAAGCAGCACGGTCTTTCACACTGCGCGATGGATTAAACATTTCTAGTTTCACATACACATCTGCTGCGTCTTCCGGAATAACTTTAGATAATCGGACGACAGGTGTATCTCCTATTAATTCCGTAACGTTTTCACACAATTTCATAGCGCATCCCCTATTCTATCGTTTTCTTATCACTTGGCAGTAACCATGAAGTGAGTCCAATTAATGGTAGACAACTACATAATAGCATAATAAATTGCAGGCTATATATATCTGCTAATTTCCCAAGAACTACAGCACCTAATGCTCCAAGTCCAAACGCAAGACCTACGATTAATCCTGACACCATTCCCACTTTTCCAGGTACAAGCTCTTGTGCATATACAACAATTACACTAAAACTACTTGAACTAATAAAACCGATACATAAAAATAACGGTACGACCCACACAAGTGAGACATGTGGTAATAACAGTGCAAGTGGCGCTGAACCTAACATTGAAAATACGATGATATTTTTCTTACCAAATCGATCTGCTAACGGTCCTCCGAAGAAAGTTCCTAACACACCAGCAATCATAAATGCGAATACGAAATACTGGGCATTTTTTATAGATAAACCGTAATGCTCTATTAAGTAAAATTGATAGAAATTCCCGATACCAGCACCGTACCAAGAGCGTACAAAAGTAAGAAAAACAAGAAGTATAATAACGAATTTAATGTGTGTACTTACAATTGCATTTTCCGCCTCAAGTGCAGCCCTCTTCTTCCTTCTTACAGCACCGGTTGCTAATTCATTTTTGTACCAGTTCGATACGAAAATTAATAATACAATTCCTACTGCTGCAAATGCTGTAAAACCTAATGAACCAATTTGACCGAGTGGAACGAAAATTAGCGCTGTAAAAATAGGAGCTAAAGAATTCCCCGTGTTTCCCCCAACTTGATAAATTGCTTGTGCTAACCCTCGTTTTGCACCTGCCGCCATATACGCAACACGAGCGCCTTCTGGATGAAAGACCGCGGAACCTAAACCAATAAATAAAACAGAAATAATAACAATAATAAAGTTTGGTGCAAACGCGAGTCCAATCATTCCAAGCATACTTGAAAACATGCCGAGTGGTAATAAAAATGGTGACGGCTTCTTATCTGAATACATACCAAACACCGGTTGCATAATCGATGACGTCATATTTAATGCAAACGCAATCCACCCTACTTGCATATAGGATAAATTCATCGTTTTTTCCAAAATAGGAAACAACGCCGGCACAACTGCTTGCATCGAATCATTTAAAAAATGCCCAAAGCTAATCGCAAATAAAATTCGATATATTGTCGGTGTTTCTACAGTTTTTTTGTGTGAAACTGCCTGCATATGTGAATCTCCCCTTTCTGTACAAAATATATATTTATTACAGTAGGTGTAATAAATTCTGACTTTTGAAACATTTCTATTCTATACTGCTTTCATTTCTTTTTCCAGAAATATAACTTAACTCCCGTCATTGGCTTGCATCCTTGTAACTTGCAGCGGTAAAACAGTACAAAAAAAGACAACCCAATCACATACTGGGTTGCCTCTTACATTAAATTGCAAAATGCTTATACTTCTCGTAATCACTCGTCTTACATTCTATTTCTAATTTGGTACCTTCGTTTTCGTAACTCGTAGATAAAACGTGTGCATGATTATTGAAATACGAAACTACCTGTCCTTGATCATACGGAATTAACATTTCACATTTCGTATATTCTTTATAAATATGGGAACGAATCATTTCTACAAGCTCTTCAATTCCAACATGTTTCTTCGCAGATAAATACACGCGGTCTTCTTGTACTTTCGGAATTTCAACATCTACCATATCTGATTTGTTATAGGCATAGATTGTTGGAATATTTTCTACTCCAATTTTCTTTAACGTTTCATTTGTAATATCGATTAATTGTTCATAATTTGGATTTGCGTAATCTACGACATGAATAAGTAAGTCTGCTTCCGCTACTTCTTCTAATGTTGAACGGAACGCCTTCACAAGATGATGTGGTAATTTACTTACAAATCCAACTGTATCTGTTAATAAGAATGATTTATTATCTGGCAAATCAATATTTCGTACAGATGTTTCTAACGTCGCAAATAACATATCTTTTTCAAATACTTGTTTTTCTTCTGTACCATTATAAATTTCAAGCATTGCATTCATCGTCGTAGACTTTCCTGCATTCGTATAACCTACTAATGCTACTACAGGTATTTCATTTTTCTTACGTTGCTTTCGCTGCGTTTGACGCTGGGCAACGAGCGCTTCTAAATCTTTATTTAAAACTGAAATTTGTTCTTCAATTTTACGACGATCTAACTCTAACTTCTTCTCACCGACACCTTTATTTTTCGTACCGACGCCGCCGCTCTGTCTTCCTAACGATTCACGAAGACCGATTAAACGAGGCATCATATACTGAAGATGGGCTACTTCTACTTGCAGCTGTGCTTCTTTCGTTTTCGCACGTTGCGCAAAAATATCTAAAATTAAAATGGTACGATCAATTACCTTACAATCTAAATCCTCTTCTAAATTTCGAATTTGTGAAGGAGATAATTCATCATTAAAGATAACCATATTCGCATCTATTTCTTGTACATACGCTGCAACTTCTTCAATCTTTCCTTTTCCGATATAATGCGATGGATTTACTCGTTGTAAATTTTGCGTTACTTGCCCAATTACCTCTACATCACAAGCTTCCGCAAGATTTGTTAACTCTTCCATCGAATATGCAAAATCATCTTCATTACCTACATTTACTCCAACTAAAACTGCTCTTTGTAATACTTCTTCCATATATTTATTCCTCCATTTCGATTACGTAAAATAAAAAACACAGGTCGCTGCCTGTGTTTTCGTAAACGGATAAGGGTTCACCAAAGAAATAGAAGAAAGCTATGCTTTCATCCTATTTTATAGTCAAAAAGTCCCAAGATTGTATACGTATCCACAGTAAGTGTTCACTTATACAATCCCATTCTATTTATAAAGGCAAAACAAAAAGAGGGCGTATTCGTCCCTCCCTCTTTTTCACATATAAGCTTAATAAAGGGTTCCTTTAAAATAGGCAGACCAATCCCGTTCACTCTGTACACAGACAGAGCCTTTGAGCGCTATTCAATTATTGGCACAAAGTATTGAGACGTAATCTGATTAAGATCAAAGGAAGCCCCTCCGTTCATTTTAAGTTACATAAAGTGTAGCATAAGTAATTCGCTTTCACAAGGTTTAACAACCTATATCACACTAAAGAAAATCTTTATATTTTTACTTTAATCGTCATTTTTTGCGAGTTTTTCTCACAATAAAAATAACAAAAACAATCATCAATAACAAACCAATGGAAATAATAACAACTTGCCGCCAATTTAAACCGCTCACCATCTCACCTTTTAAATCCACTTTCTTCGTCGGAACAGACTCTTTTGCAATTTGACTTAAAGCCGCTTTGTCCGCCCCTGCCTCATCCAATCTCTTCGTTCCACTACAACTATTTGTCTGTAATTGTTTTTCTGATCCTCTTTGAGTAGAAAATACTAAGTACTCTCCTCCTTCTACAAAGCGAAACATACAATCACCACCCTTTGTATATACGATAATTTGCGAAGAAGTTGTCCCTTTCCAAATTTTCTTCACTTCAAATAACACTTCAGTTCCAACCCCTGCTTTCCTTCCAACCTCAATTACTTTTCCCTCAAACACTACATCGTTTTTTTGAAATGCATCTTCTGTTGATACTTTAATACAATCACAAGCATAAGATTTCTCTGGAAAAATAATAAGAATAAAGCTACAAATGATGACGACAGGAAACATGTGTAAAATCCTTTTCAAGGAGCTCAACTCCCTTCATTATCAATTTTAGAAACTTCTCGTATATTATTTTTACAGCACTCGCCAAATTCCTTCATAGTAAGTTAAGTATTATCGTTTTAATACAACAAAAATCTTTATTGACATTTTTATAACCTGATATTAGTATCAGGTTATAAAAATAAAAGTTAGGAGATGTTCCTATGCATTCTAAATCTCGTATTACTGCAATTGGTACTTATGTTCCAGATCAAATATTGTCTAATAACGATTTAGAAAAGATGGTCCATACGAATGATGAATGGATTGTACAAAGAACAGGAATGAAGGAAAGAAGAATCGCTAGCGACGAAGAATACTCCTCAAACTTAGCCATTAAAGCAATTGAAAATTTATGTACAACATATAAGAAAAACTTAGAAGATGTCGACTGTATCATTGTCGCTACTACTACTGCCGATTACGTTTTCCCTAGTGTTGCTTGCCAAATACAACAATACTTCAACATACCTCATACACTAGCTTTTGATTTAAATGCAACTTGTGCTGGTTTTACATATGGACTACACGTCGGTAATAGCTTAATCACTTCTGGTTCACATGAAAAAGTACTTGTCGTAGCGACAGAGACATTATCTAAAGTTACTGATTATACCGATAGAACGACCTGTATTTTATTCGGTGATGGTGCTGGAGCTATTTTATTAGAAAGAGATGAAAACACCCAAAGCTTTATCGCTGCTCACATGGGAACAAACGGTGATGGCGGCATTCATCTATATAGAACAAACTTATCTACTACTATGAATGGCACACCACTGCAAACAAATGAAAAAATCGTTCAAAATGGAAGAGAAGTATATAAATGGGCAACACGCACAGTACCAAAAGGCATAAAAAATTTATTACATACCGTAAATATGCAAGTAGATGATATAGACTGGTTCATACCCCACAGCGCTAACTTACGAATGATCGAATCTATTTGCGAAAAATCTCAAATTCCAATACAAAAAACATTAACGAGCGTGGAATATATGGGGAATACCTCTTCAGTCACCATTCCACTCGCTTTAAATTTAGCTATAAAAGAAGGGAAATTAAATAACGGAGACACACTTTTACTATACGGATTTGGTGGCGGACTTACGCATTTAGGGCTTATTGTAGAGTGGAATTTAATTTAAGTGTATAAAAAGAGGCTCTAGTCAGTAACTAGAACCTCTTTTTCATTTAATTTCTTGCCCCTTTTCGAGACCATATCACAACAGGAATAAGTAATAACGCTAACACGCCTCCAGCCAATGACAATGCCGCATAACTTGAATTCGCTACTACCATACCTGACATTGCTCCACCAGAAGCCCCAGCTAGCGCAATAAAAACATCTATTTTCCCTTGTGTTTTAGCACGTGTAGACGGTGTTGTGGAATCAACGATTTGTGCTGTACCACTTATCAATCCGAGGTTCCATCCTAGCCCAAGTAAAGACAGAGCAACGATTAATAATAATAAAGAATCACTTGGCGCTATCGCAGCTATGACACCCGCTGCAAGTAAAATCACTCCACCAGCTATGCTCATTGTAGTTCGGCCAATTTTATCAATTAACATTCCTGTAACGAGAGATGGAAGATACATTGCACCTACATGAAAACCTATCACAAGTCCTACTGCACTTAAACCGTGACCGTGGTGTCCCATATGAACTGGCGTCATCGTCATAATCGCAACCATCACTATTTGCGTAAGTATCATTACGATTGCTCCAACTGTAATACCTCGTTTATTTTCTTTCGCTTCTTCTGTTATTGGTTGTCCTTTATATGTATGTTCCTGTTTATATCTTTCTATTATGTTAGCAATAATCAAAGGATCTGGACGAAGCATAACAAAAAGAACTAGACCCGCCAGTATAAATGCTGCTGCCGATAGTATGAACGGACCTGCAAGTTTAGGAACTCCAATTGAATGTGCAAAACTTCCCATTACCCCTACTAAATTTGGTCCTGCAACTGCACCGAAAGTCGTCATTACCATCGTAATACTAACAGCCGTTGCTCTCTGCTTCTTATCTGCTAAATCTGTACCTGCATAACGAGCTTGTAGATTCGTGGCTGTACCGGCACCATATATAAGTAAAGAAATAAGTAAAAGAATAATACTATTTGTTAAAGCTGCCATTACAACACCAATTGCTCCAAATCCGCCTACTATAAACCCTGTTGCAAGACCTATCCGGCGTCCATATCGTTGCGAAAGCTCCCCTACTATGAAAGCTGCTAATGCCGATCCTAATGTAAACATAGCAGTTGGTAATCCTGCAAATGCATCTGTTCCAAGCATTTGCTGCGCAAGAAGTGCTCCCACTGTAATACCAGCAGCTAGTCCTGCACCGCCAAACATTTGTGAAATGCTGACGATTATTAACGTTCGTTTGTATAGTTTTTGTTGCTCTTCTTCTGTGTACACATGATTATCTATTAAAGCCCCTGCCTTATCTAGCAATTCCCCATCCTCCTTTTAAAATTAATCCCTCTTGTTAATGTACTATGTATAACGTTACATATTCAATGGCATTTTCCATTCATCCCTTTCATTCTAAAAAACTTTCTAATCATACTCGACTTATCCCATGCTATATTAAAAATACTACTATTCACAATATGCAAGGAGAAAACAATGAAAAAAACAGGCTGCTATAGCCTGTTTTCCTTTACGCTTCTTCTACTATCCTTCCCTTTCTCTTTTTACTCAAAGCTTTCCCTTCCCAAAACAACAAACTTGCGAAAGCACAAATTAAAATAATTGGCACACTTGCTTTATATAAATCTGTAAAACTCATAGCCATCTGATTCTTGGCATAATGATTCACATCATTTGAAAATGTGAGTACTTCTTTCTTTATACTTTCCTCTTGTTTTTCAACTTCTTTTGTCACTTGCCTCATAACTTCTTCTCTTTTTACATCTCTATATTCTACTGGAACTTTTCTTAATATTTCATCCGTCTTGTCGCGAATCAATTCTTCCTTTTTCTCTTTACTTAATCCCATTGTCATTGCATTTTGTTTCTTATTTATATTCGACTCTAAACTTTGATTCTCTATTTTCTCTTTAGTCATTTGTAAAATTTCAGTTTGCTCAGTACTATTCACATGAATAGTACGCACCTTTTCTTCTGCATAACGATATACTTTTTCTTTATTTACAGTTAAATTGTGAGTTAAGTTAGAGACAAATATTGCGACTGCCAATACAATTCCGACTTGTCGTAACATTGATACAACACTTTGAGAAGCAGTTAACAATTCTCCTTCAAACGAAGACGCACTTAAAACTGTAATTGGCCCCACTACTAAACCATATCCAACACCTAATATCATACATGGAATAATAATTTCTATATTTGTTGAATTAACATCAATCATTTGCAACCAATAGTAGGAAAGCCCCATAATAAGAAATCCTGACAAAATAATAGTTACTTTTCCGAGTTTTTTAATTAAAGTTGCTGCAACTGGTGAGACAAAAAATATCATTGCTGAAATAGGTGTCACTAAAAAAGCCGCTTCAATTTCCGTTCGACCTTGTAGTTTCGTCAAGAACGTTGGAAGCAATACAGTAACTCCAATTAAAAATAAATTACTTAATATAACAACGATAGACGCTCCGACAAACATTCGATCTTGAAATAACTTTAAATTCACCATTGGATTATGAATCTTTCGTTCTACTAAAACAAATAGAATAAGAGAAATAGTGCTAATTGCATAACAAGACAAAGCAATATTACTTTGCCATCCCCATGTATTACCTTTTACTAATATGAGAGTAAATGAAAAAATTGCTGTGCTACTTAATAGTAGTCCTATCCAATCTATTTTTGAGATAATCCGTTCTTCATTTTTTATTTGTAGCATGATGCAACATAAAACGATTCCTATTATACAAACCGGAACATTAACGAAGAACACCCATCTCCATCCTAAATTTTGCGTAATAATTCCACCTATTACTGGTCCCATAGCAGCTGACAATCCTTGTGTTACTCCTAAAATCGCAAGCGCAACATGCCTTTTAGCTAATGGCATAGCTGATACACCAATTACCATACTTGTTGGAAATAAAATCGCTGCCCCAATACTTTGTATAAAACGAGAAAAAATAAGAAAATCACCTGTATTAGCAAAAGCGCAAAGTACCGATCCACCACCAAAAATCACCAGACCAAGAATATACATCTTTGCTTTTCCAAAGATATCAGCTATCCGCCCTAACGGAATGGCAAGTACTGCAATCGTCATTGTATAAACATTTAATACCCAAGACATCTTTTCTAACGAAGTATTTACACTCGATTGTATTGCCGGTAAAGCTATATTCATAATTGTCGTATCAATCATACAAAGAAAGATACCTAGACACATTAAAAAGACAATCTTAATACCCTTTGATTGCTCCATCTTTATATACCCCTTTATTTATTGTGAACGCGTTTTTTATTCTTCTGTTTTATTGTTTTCTTTCGCCTCTAACTCTTCTAATTTTTTCTTCAAAGTCTCCACTTGTGCACTATACGATGCAATACCTACATCTAGTGAAATTTCTTCGACGAAAGTAATACCTACTCTCCACTTTTCATATTTCAATCGAAGATCTGCAATGTACGCTTCTTTTCTTTCAATTTCATCTTTAATCCATTTTTTTATTGTTACATCATCACTATAGTTACCAAAATACATTCTCATTAAAAAATCCGAACGTAAAACATCCTTCTCTACAGGTGTCTGCATGTATTGATAAAATTCTTCACGCCCCTCATCTGTAATAAAGTACATTTTCTTATTCGGTTTTCCCTCTTGCATGACAACCTCTTTTTTTATTTTCCCTTCATTCTCCAATTGTCGTAACGTTGGATAAATCATTCCAAAACTTCCATCAAAAAAATGAGTAAATACGTCTTCAAACACAATTTTAATATCGTAACCAGACAATTCCTTTTCCATTAATAAACCTAAAACAACATCTCTTCCCTTCAAAGTAAAACCCCCACATAGTATATAATCAACAATCATATTAACAATGTTAATATGATTGTTGATTATATACCTTATTCTGTTAATTGTAAAATGTTTCTAAATAAAAAAGCCCCATAATTTGGTTTCACCAATTCACAGGACCATTTTCTTTTTTACTCTTTAACACCTACATCTTGCAAAACTTCAATATCCTCTTTCATTTCATAATAATAAGAAGGCAATTCTATACCATGTTCTAAGAAATAATCTTCTATGAATGAAATAATGATTTTTAACGTTTTCACACGGGCATACAATTTATCGTTACTTTCAATAATATGCCACTTCGCATTTGGCTTACTTGTTCTTTCAAACATGTCCTCCATCGCTTCAACATACTCATCCCATTTTTCACGATTACGCCAATCTTCGTCTGTAATTTTCCATCTTTTCAAAGGATTTTTCTCTCTATCTTTAAATCTCTTTAACTGTTCCTCTTTACTTATATGATAGAAGAACTTCCCTATTATGTAATGGTCATCTGTTAGTAGTTTTTCAAAATCATTAATCTCATCATATGCTCTCATCCACTCTTCCTTTGTAGCAAAACCTTCAACACGCTCAACTAACACACGACCGTACCATGAGCGATCAAAAATGGTAATTTGCCCGTACTGTGGAATTTTGCGCCAGAAACGTTGCAAATAATGATAACGTTTTTCATGAGGTGCAGGCGCTCCAATTGGATCTACTTGGAACCCACGCGGGTCAAGATATTCCGTCACCCGCTTAATTGCCCCACCTTTACCAGCTGCATCCCATCCTTCCATAACAAGCATAACCGCGATTTTTTCTTCTTTCAAAATTTGTTGTAATGCTAATAAGCGCCTTTGATATTTTTCTAATTTCTTATTGTACTTAGATTTTGATTCAATTTTTTTCGTTAAGTCTACTTTAGCAAGATGTCCATTTTCCATAAAACAAATCCCCCTTGTTGTATGACAATGTTATTTTAACATATTTTTGGTAATTTTTTCATATCCTAAATAGCTGTGTAGAAACATCTCTACACAGCTTCCCTCTCTAATTTCACATATACAAGCACATTTAACTACATTAAAATAAATAATTTATACGGAATTCTTAGTATATTCTTTTTATTAAAACGTAAAAATAGCCCTTTTAAAAAGGGCAGTAATCTAAGTATAGAAAAAACAAATTTATTCTTTCTTACTTCATACGTAATTATGCTAGCTATAAGAGTAGTGAATAAGATATTGATTCACTACTCACAATAACCACTTTACATTATATGGTATATTAACTCGTAAAAAGAAGATAATAACAAGTAAATCCATTAAAGAATGGGAGCTCTCAAAAAATGAAACGAAAAATATTAACTCTCTTTACGCTTATATGTTTAGCACTACCAATGCAAGCTAGTGCTTACACATTTCAGTCACTACCGATTGCATCAAAGTCTAAACAATGGTATGTCGAAATTGATAAATCTCATAACTCAAACAAGCAAGCAATCCAGCCGAAACAAGGTGTATTTGATACGTATAGTTTACTCGTAAAAAACATCGGTCATGATGTATCAAACGTATCCGTGGAAATACTTGATAACAATCCTACCTCTAAGGCTACCTTTAAACCTACTACACCTAATGAAAATATTTCTAAAAGTCATACAAGCTTTGACTACATGGTATTCCCATTAGACTTTAATAGTCATAATTTTAAAGTTGTGATCACTTGGGAAGAAAAGAATTTCTCTTATAACGGCCATCCGGTAAATGAAGGTAAAAAAATGAAACAAACATTTGTATTTAATGAAGAATAAGTCCTAATTTCTTTAGGGCTTATTCTTTCTTATGGATACCAATCGATACCGCACTAAAGCTACCTATGCAAACTTGGTTTAAAGAAAGATTCCCATTATTTTTTGAAACAGGCACTTTTGAAATTCAACGTGTTTGGGATAATGAGCTAAATAAACAAATTTCTATGACAATTACCCATACATAAAAAAGCTTGGAAACCCATCCAAGCCTTTCTTACTTCTGTGCAATTTTTTCAATCTTATAATGAATATGTAAAAATTCAAGTCCAAATAGCCACATGCTATGATGAGCTGTTAACATTTTATCCTTACCCTCTGTAATGATGAAAGTCTCTGCTAACGGTAAACGGATTGTTAAGAACCGAGTATGTAAATAAATCCCCTCATCTCCCTGGCCATTTTCTCTTAACTTACTAGTAATGATTAAATCATGATTATCATTACATAGCCTCAAAATACCAGTCATATTCGAATAAGGTAAAGGCAAGGCGATATTCATATATGTCTCATCCTTATCTGTATGCTTTGAATAAAGAGCTACAAAAATAGATTCACCTGCTTCATTTTTCCTTAGCCAAGCCCTTACATTCTCTCTTCCATCTTCCTCATCCATTACACCAATGATAGAGCCATGCATCGTTTCCCACTTGTCGCCCATTCCTAAATGTATTTGTCCTACATGATTGCTCATTTTCTCATAACAAAATGCAAATGGGCGGAACCAATGAGCCCATTTAATATTCGATTGCAACTCATACTCTGTTGTATTTTCATAAAAACGAATAATACTTAAAGGTACCTTCGTCACGTCAAATGACTCACTATGAAAATCAGTTATTTGATCAACTAAACCGTTGTATTCCTTACTGCCTACTAAATTGCCGCTATATAAAAAAGCCTCACCAATTGCCACACTTCCTCTTAATTTACTCATTGGTTTCCCATAGTATTTATAATTCGGAACACTCTTTTCGATCATCCAGCCGACAAATGCCGGTAACGCTACTCCAATTCCGTTGACAACACCGTGAATCCAAACCATTTGAGCAATTGTAATCGTCATTACATGCTTCAAATTCCCGTATGAGTATATAAGTGAGAACATAATTGTAACCATGAGTGTACTAGACGAAACGATTAAAAGAATCTTTGCACTCATAGCATTAAATTTTGCTCTCCAAACGTAAAATCCATATCCATAAATCGCACATAAATATAGGAGCACTGCAAAAAATTCAAATATTCTCGAGTATGTAATTCCTATTGCAACTGTCATAGGTGAAATCATGATTATAAACATAATAGCACCATATACTTTACTTCTCTTTTCTCTTTTTCTCCCTATTAAACCAGCTGATAATGGCAATAGAAACGCCGAATAATGAAAATGCGCTGCTGTGAGTAAAACAATGTCAGAGCTAAAATGCATAATTGAAAGTTTTGCTACTGAAGCAAAAAACCAAAAACCACCTAAAAACAAATAAATAAACGCACTATCTATGGCGATCTCTTCTAACGGCTTCCATCCTCTTTCTAGCAATCTACTTACACCAAATAACGCAACAATTCCTGTATATACAAACCAAACTAGCGCAAATACATTGTAATTTGTGACGAAAGCTAGCATTGCACAAATTGCTGCGATTGGATATAAAAACGATACGAATTTATAAAATAGTAAATACGATCCATCTCTTTTTCTTTTATCACTAATACAAAGTGACATTGGTATAAATAATAAAACAGATAATAATATAATTGCTTCAACAGGATTTATATTCGACCACTCATATATTAGAAAAACAACATAACAAGCAAACCCAAATATTATATTTTTCATATCGTTTATTTCCTTTCCACAAATGTTCCCTTATATGAAAAAAGCGAGCCAATTAACGGGTTTCGTACTTGTACATGAATTCGAAAACACTGTAGTGTTGCATCATAACTTTCAACAATTTTTGCTTCACCATACAAAAATTTTGGTAACGGCATTTTTCTTCCAAACATATAAAACCATTGTTTCTTTGAAGAAATATGCATTGCCCCTAACTCATCGATATGAAAATGCAGTGTAGAAACGAGTAAATGTGGTTCGCCAAAATAATCTACAATTTCATTTTCGTTTCCATCCAATTGCATAACTGCGTTAAAATATCTTTTCTTATTATGAAAATAAAAAGTACGGTTCCACCTTACTAATTCTTGTCCATATTCATCTCGCTCAGCTATGTTTTGTATCGTAAATGGAATTTCCTCTCCTCGTTCCGAGAAAAACATTCGAAACTTCGATGCAATTTTTAATATAAATTTCACGAAAAAAGAGCCACCGTAAATTTCATCCATCTTTCCTTCACCTGTAAAACTATTCTCTTCTGTAATCGCATAACGCTTCTGCAATTCAGGATGAAGATTTTTATAGGTATCCCCTAATAATCGTTCATATATATTAGCCATGCACTTATCCCTTTCTCGCCCTATTGCAATTTTTCGCTCTTGGTAAATCGAAACTATTTATATAACCGACAATTGATAACCCCATTAGAAGAACATTTAATGTAATCGGATTAAACGGCCCTGTAAAGCTTGCAATATTCGTAAATCCTGCCGCTAATGTTAAAACTAGTAATACAATAATATGCAGTATAAATAATTTTCGTTTTGTTATTGGCAACAGCCATACAACACCGAAAATTATTTCTAACACCCCAATTATTTTAAGTATATATACACTATTTTCATTTGAACCGATTAATACAGAAAGCATCTTTACTTCTTCTAAATGAGTAAAAAGTAGTTTTGGCACTATCCCTTGATATATCCATACAAAAGCAAATAAAAAACATACGAGCCAATACGTCATTGTTCTTCTAATTAGTAACCTAGGATGAAGCCCCTTTTCTAACCATAATTTTAAGGCATCAAAACTCCAAGCAGTCGCCCAACCTAATAACGGACGAAAAATATAGGAATCTATCACATTTCCTATACGACCAAATCTTGTATCATAATCATATTGTGTCTCAAAATGGATGTATTCTTTATTCGGCGTATACTTCCAATAACCACGTCCTATTTGAATAAGAGATAATGTATTATCCGTCCAAAATTTTAAAGAAGAAATTCTTTCACCAGTTTCTTTTCTTATTTCACCTATTGATTCCCCTTCTCCAGCTATTTCAAGCCCAAATCCAATCTTTGTTTTATACAAAAACTTCTGTGGTTCTCCTTCTTTTTTCTCTAAATACGAAATTTCAGTAAAGCGAGCATCCCACTCTGTATGTATATCTGGTTCTTGCGTATATTCCCATAATTTTCCCATTGTCGTGTTCATTTTTGTCGCAACATAAATAGGCTGTTTCCTTTTCATTCTCCCACCTCCTATGCACTATAAGTTTAATGTACATGCAATGAATTTATTTTGCTACATTTTTCACAAACTTCCTCAGAAAAAAGAAAGAATTTTTAAAATATATATAAAACACTTGATTCCCCGAAAAATTTAAATTATTATAAAACAAATGTTACCAACAACTTCATAAATCAAACACTCTCGCCTAAAACGTGAGATAGAGGTTGCGATACTTATGAGTATTCTAATGGAGACACAGAGATGTCTATGAACTTAGATGAAAGGAAGTATTGCCGAAATTGATAAGTTTCTCTGCATTTATCAATTGGGGCTGTTTTCGAATAGAAACAGAACTGTCATATGTACAGACGTGTACGTATGAAGAGCTATCTACAAAAAAGAGATATCATTTTTTATGATATTCCTTTTTTGGCGGTTTTTTTATTAGCTCCGTTTTCTGTTTCCCTTTTCCTGTAACAGCACCATCCTCACTTATTTGAGATGGTGTTTTTTGTTTGTCTTTATGGTAACTACAGGAGTATTGGGATTTATATATTTCCTAATCTATTCTTAAAAATAGACGAAAGAAGGAATTTGTAATGGAAACAATTGTTCAAAAATTTGGTGGCACTTCTGTCGGTAGCGTCGAGCGCATTCAACATGTAGCAAATTTAATTATTGAAGAATATGAACGAGGTCATAGCGTTGTCTCTGTCGTTTCAGCAATGGGAAAAAGCACGGATGAACTTGTCGCACTCGCTAACGCAATTACAGAAAATCCAAGTAAACGCGAAATGGATATGCTTCTATCGACAGGAGAGCAAGTAACTATTTCATTATTAACGATGGCACTACAAGCAAAAGGCTATCGTGCGATTTCATTAACAGGATGGCAAGCTGGTATTACGACAGAATCTGTACATAGTAGTGCACGGATTACTGAAATTAATACAGATCGAATTCAGTCTTATCTTACTAAAGGCACGATTGTTATTGTAGCTGGTTTCCAAGGAGTCAGTGAAGATTTTGAAATTACAACGCTTGGACGAGGCGGTTCTGATACAACTGCTGTCGCATTAGCTGCTGCACTAAACGCAAAAAAATGTGATATTTACACAGATGTGACCGGCGTATATACGACGGATCCACGAGTTGTAAAAGATGCTTATAAATTAGATGAAATTTCTTATGACGAAATGTTAGAACTTGCAAACCTCGGTGCTGGTGTATTACACCCGCGTGCTGTTGAGTTTGCTAAAAATCATAATGTCATTTTAGAAGTTCGCTCAAGTATGGAACAAGAAAACGGAACAATTGTAAAAGGAGAATGTAACATGGAACAACAATCAATCGTTAAAGGTATTGCATTTGAAGATAATATTACACGCATCACAGTGAAAGGATTAGAACAAGGTTCACTTTCAACTGTTTTCTCTACATTAGCAGCGGCACATATTAATGTAGATATCATCATTCAAAGTATTACAAATGAAGGAACTGTTCATCTCTCCTTCTCCATCCATTCTAATGATTTAAGAGAAACATTAGAAGTATTGGAACAAAATCAAGAGGCACTTCACTATGAAGCAGTAGAATATGAAAATCATTTAGCAAAAGTATCAATCGTAGGATCTGGCATGGTATCTAACCCTGGTGTCGCTGCAAATATGTTTACTACTTTAAAAGAAGAAGATATTCATATTAAAATGGTAAGTACATCAGAAATTAAAGTGTCTGTCGTTATTGACCGCCTTCATTTAGTAACAGGTGTTGAGGCACTGCATCAATCATTTATGGCGAAAATTGAGCCTTTAGTGCAAATGAGCTAATTTGATATGCTCAGTAACACTTATAAAAAAATCATATTAATCTACTTCCTTCCTATTAAATAAAAGCTGTTCGTTAACAAGATGCTATATGACATATAAAAAAACACCTTGTCAATTTTTCCTATACTGTGACAAGGTGTTTTTGACTGAAAGGAATTTGTAACTACTTAGTAGTATAATTATGAGGATGATTAAATAATGAACTTTTATACATAAGGAGATAAGACTATGGCAAAAAACAAATTACTACGAATGGACAATGTCAGCATCGTTGTAGAATCTCTTGATAACGCAATCTCTTTCTTTGAGGAGATTGGCTTGAATCTCGAAGGTCGAGCCAATGTCGAAGGTGAATGGGCTGGTCGCGTAACTGGACTCGGTTCTCAGTGCGTAGAGATCGCTATGATGGTCACTCCAGATGGCCACAACCGAATTGAACTTTCGCGATTTCTCACCCCTCCTACTATAGCAGATCACCGAAAAGCTCCTGTAAACGCCCTCGGTTATCTACGCGTCATGTTCACCGTTCAAGATATTGACGAAATGGTATCGAGACTCACTAAGCATGGTGCAGAGCTCGTTGGCGAAGTAGTTCAGTACGAGAACTCGTATCGTCTCTGCTACATTCGTGGAGTCGAAGGAATTTTAATCGGTTTAGCGGAAGAACTCGGTAATAAATAAGTAAGTGACGTTTTATAAAAAGGCACTATCATTGAATAAAACGTAGACTCTTAAGCGATTTTATTATTATATTTTGAACCCCGTCCTAGCTTTAGAACGGGGTTATGCTTGTTTGAGCTTTTAAAATTAAATAACTTTATTATCATTTTACATATAGATTTCAAGGATCTACCCAAATAGCTTTCATATTACCGATATCCCAAAATCATTATAATACAATGAAAATATTCGTTATACCCTTTCCTAGGAAATATAACTAACTCTTCTCACTTTTTATCACATATATCTTTTCGCTCTTTCTCTTGAAAAAACGATCTATATTCATTCAAAATAACTTTCTTCACATTCGAATAAAAAACCATCATGAATAGTGCAACTCCTAATACAAATACTTGTATTCCTTCATAATCAATGAATGCACTCATAATTAGCAATCCAAACCCAATATAAAAACCAAAATCATTCTCTTTCTCAAAATCCTCATCTTCTTCATCAATATGTATTTTTTCTTTAATATTCTGTTTCCCTTTTATCAACTCATCTAGCGTAACATTATACATTTCGCTCAGTAAAATTAAATTATCAATATCAGGATAACTTTTATCATTTTCCCATTTGTACACTGCTTGCCTCGTCACACCAATCTTTTTAGCAACATCCTCTTGCGAAAACCCCTTTGATTCTCGTAGTTTTTTTAGCTGCTCTCCTATGCTCATAACGTCCCCTCCTTTAACAAATTATTACATAAAAAGAGATATAAATGAAAGAAACCATTAGTAAAACTCTCTGTAAACCATTCGTTTACACAATTAAAAAAAGAGGGAATAGCTCTATATTTAAGCTATTCCCTCACTTCTATTAAAACAGATGAATGTTTTCTTTTTTACAAGCTGCACGTAAATCGTCAGGCCATACAGAAGATTGAACTTCACCGATATGTGCTTTACGTAAGAAGTACATGCACATTCTTGATTGTCCAATGCCACCGCCGATTGTTAATGGTAGTACGTCTTCTAATATACCTTTATGGAAATCATACTCACGTTTGAAGTCTTCACCAGTTTTCGTTAACTGCTCATCAAGCGATTTACTATCAACACGAATTCCCATTGATGATAACTCAAATGAAGATTGTAGTACTGGGTGCCAGAATAAAATGTCACCGTTTAATTTCCAATCGTCATAATCAGCTGCGCGTCCGTCATGCTTTTCACCTGAACGAAGTGCATCACCAATTCCGATAATGAAGACTGCACCGTGTTCTTTTGCAATTGCATGTTCACGATCTTTCGGTGTTAATTCTGGATATTTATCTTCTAATTCTTGAGAAGTAACGAAAACAATTTCTTCCGGTAAATACTTTCCAAGGAACGGATATTTTTCAAATAAGTGATCTTCTAAATCTTTGAATATTCCATAAATTGTTTGTACTGTTTTTTGTAAGTATTCAACAGTACGCCATTCTTTTTGAACGATTTTTTCCCAATCCCATTGATCAACATAAATGGAATGCGTTGCATCAAGTTCTTCATCACGACGAATCGCGTTCATGTTTGTATATAAACCTTCACCAGCTTCATATCCGTATTCATGTAATGCAAATCGTTTCCATTTCGCTAGTGAATGAACAATTTCTAATTCTTCTCCTGAATGTAACATATCAAATTCAATTGGACGTTCTACACCGTTTAGGTGATCGTTTAATCCTGATTTTTTCGTTACGAATAATGGTGCAGATACGCGGAATAGTTCAAGGCGTTTTGCTAATTGGTCCTCGAAAAATGTTTTAACTTCCTTAATTGCGATTTGAGTCTCTCTTACTGTCATTAATGATTGATACATGGTGGTTTCCTCCTAAAATGTTTGGATGTTGTGAAAAGAAGCCAACAAAAAAAGCCCTTCTTTCCCAAAAAACTGGGACGAAAGGCTTTGGTTCCGCGGTACCACCCAAATTAGCAACAGAGGTTGCTCACTTATACAATACGGAGATGAAATATCTCGATACTGTTCTTCTTGTAACGGCGAAGTTCCCGGCTAAGTCTACTTTCCTATAAAGGATTTCGGTTAGCAACTCCAGGAGGTTCTTCATAATAGGCTTCGTATCAGGCTCACACCACCCCTGACTCGCTTAAACTACGTCCTACTACTACTCGTCCTTTCATAGTCGTTTTGTTGTCACATCTCTGAAACATTTTATTAATGATTATTCTATACAAAAAATAAAGAAAGTCAACAAAAAGTTTTAAAATGTTTTTCAATTCTTTATTTTACGGCTTTATTGATTGTTGTTAATTTAACATCTTTACTTTTTCTGCCTCGTCAATCCAAAAAATGTTTCACTGACCGAAACTAACGTATACACAACAATTAATGTGATCGTTCGGAATATAGAATCTGCAGTATTTCTTATTATTTTCATTTTCTTTATAATTCCTTTCAGTTTACTTGCAAATTCATGTTATACTATAGCATTCAAGCAGTTTATTTTTACTTAAAGCAATCATAGTCATTTATAAAGAGTATTTTCTAAATCATTGACTATTATTAAATAAGATTTTTATATAACGGAGTGATCATATGAGTAAAACGAAAGCAAAACCGAAAAAAGGTGTAGGACAAGGTACAGGAAGTAAAGGATGGAACCGTTGGCAATCAAGTGCAAAGAAAAAGGCAGCTGCCAAACCATACAAAAGTAAAGGTACAAAGAAGTAATTTAAATAACATTTGATTTCTTTACTTTGTACAAAACAAAATATAATTATTACAACAAAAAGCTATGCCCTCATAAATTTGAAGGCATAGCTTTTTTATATTAAATCATTAAAATATCTCGAATTTCTTCCTCTGTGATTGAGGACAATTTCTCTTCTCCCGGCTCAATCACTTCAGCGATTAAATTTTTCTTACTTTCTTGCAGTTCATGCATTTTCTCCTCAATTGTTCCCTGAGCTACTAGCTTTATAACTTGCACTGTATTTTTTTGTCCCATTCGATACGCCCTATCGGCCGCTTGTTGTTCAACAGCTGGATTCCACCATAAATCATATAATATTACTGTATCTGCACCAGTTAAATTAAGTCCGGTACCACCAGCTTTTAAAGAAATGAGAAATAGATCTCCTTCTCCTTCGTTAAACCGATCGCACAGCTCTACACGATCCTGCGCTGGTGTACTCCCGTCTAAATAAAAGTATGGAATTGTTTGTCGATTTAACTCACGACCAATAATGGAAAGCATCTTCGTAAATTGAGAAAAAATTAATATTCTCTTCCCTGTACTTCTACATTCCTCTAAAATCTCTAACAGTTGTTCAAATTTAGCTGAACTTCCTTTGTAATCATCAACAAATAAAGCGGGATGACAACAAATTTGTCGCAATCTCGTTAAACCAGCTAAAATTCTAATTTTATTTTTACGTAACGTGTCTTTGTCTAAATGCTTTAACGTTTCTTCCCTTAACTTCGCTAAATAAGCAGCATAGAGACTCTTTTGATCGGGTAATAACTCCGATGATTGTAAGTGCTCTATTTTCTCTGGCAACTCATTTAATACGTCCCCTTTTAATCGTCTTAATACGAATGGTTTCACTCGCTTCGCTATATCTTCACGCCTTAAATCACCGAACTCTTTTCTTCCTGGTAATAATTCCGGGAAGACGACATGGAAGATAGACCATAGCTCTTCTAATGAATTTTCTACAGGTGTACCAGTTAGTCCGAAACGGTATTCAGCTTGAATTGTTTTCACAGCTCTTGCCGTTTGCGTTGTAGGGTTTTTAAACGCCTGTGCTTCATCAAGAAATAGTGTATGAAATGGTCTTGCATATAATCTTATATCTCTTCTCAGTAATGGATATGACGTGATTACGACATCAAATTCCGTTATATCTTTCAAAATTTTCCGGCGCTCTGCTTGGTTTCCATCTGCAATAACTGCTCTAATATGCGGGGCGAATTTTTTCAATTCACTAAACCAATTATAAACAAGAGATGATGGTGAAACGACTAATATTGGCAGTTTCTTTTCTCGAATCTCAGTCAAAACAGAATCTATAAAAGCAATGCTTTGCAACGTTTTTCCAAGTCCCATATCATCTGCTAAAATACCGCCAAAACGGTAATGAGCAAGTGTTTTCATCCATTCGAACCCATATACTTGATACTTTCTCATTTCTGCATTTAAAGTATTTGGCACAGCAAACTTTAATTTTTTCGGGTTTTGAATGTTTTCTACTAACTCTTGAACTGAATCATCCAAACTTAAAACATTGCCTTCGTGAAGTCCGTTCATCCATTTTACACTCCGAATAAGCGGAACATTTACCTCTTCTCCATGTAAAAATTCTTTCCGAATACCTGATTCTTTTATAAACTGATTAATTTCATTAAACTCTTTACTCTCTAGCGACAAAAACGAACCGTTCGCCAATCGATAATATTTACGTTTCTCTTCAAGGGCCGCTAATACACCTTTAATTTCTGCTTCTGGTATTCCTTTTATATCAAAACGAAATGACAACCAATCAATTCTTTCTTTTCTTCTCACTCTAATAAGAGGAACTGCATCCCCTTTACTAATTCGCAATTTGATTGCTGTCGTCGCATAAATATCAACTAAACCTTTTAATGTTGGCACGACGTGATATAAAAAGTTATACTCAGCTTCTTCATTATGCATAAAGTAACCGCCTTCTGTTTTTGCAAAGGCACTTTCACTCATAATGTCTAAAATCTCTTTTTCTTTTTTCTCATCACGATTAAAAACAGACGGCTGTCCATCCTCTTCTAGCGGATTAATCATGACGTTCCCATAGTGAAATTCAAGACCTGCTAATAAGCGATTTTTCACGCGGTCTAAATACAATTTCGCTTTTAGCGAAGGTGTTTCAACACGATCCGATATTACTTCATCAATGTGTACAGTTCCGAGCTTCATTAATCCTGGTACAACTTTCGCGACGAAATGTTCCATCTTACTTTCTGGAATATAAAACTGATTACTATTTGAGCGACTCATCATCTTTTGTAATTCAATAAGTCGCATACAATCTTCAATGTGTAAGTGATATAATTTCCCACCATAAAGTGCATTGTTATACATATCCATAACTTGTACACGATTTAGACCATCTATATGAAGTGTAAATCCGCCATTATTTCCCTTCGTAAATTCAAAGTGTAACGGCAACAAACCTTTTGAAACTTGTAATCCCTGAAACAGTTGTTTATTTTGTTTCAGCTGTACATATTCAACTTTAGAAAGTGAAGAGAGCATATCTTTCCATGAAGCTGGTGGTATAAATATCATACTTTCATCTTGTTTCGCATGTACTTCTAGCGCATCCTCATACATTTTTTCGTTATGATACATTTTAATGAGCTGCTGAATAATTGCATCCGTTTCTTGTTTAAAACTATGTACATCTGATGTATATGTAAATTCATTTGAACAATGAAAAGACTCTCTTTTCTCCACCTTAGAAAGAAATTCTCTAATATGATTTATGAAATACACTTTGGCAAGTTTCAATTGAATTCCAAGAAGAGCCCCACCACTTCTCGTAGCAACTGGTGTACATATAAACTCAATATCTAATATTTCACGTGTATCAAAACGGTGTTGTTTACTTTTTGGCCTCAGTGGTTTGTCTGCAAACAGCTGAAACATACCACTTGTCAATTGATCATTTCTGCTACTAGTAGAGCTCATTCCACCTGTTTGTTGATTATAGTTTATTTGTATTAATACTGCTGCAACATGTTGACAGTACGTTTGAAAAGACGCTAATGAAGGACAACTACATTTTGCAACAACATCACCCTTTTTGGCTTTTGCTACTGTAACATGGAAATCCTCGTTCCCTTTTACTGTCGCCTCACAAATTTCTTTATTTTCATCGTAATGATCTATTATCACTTTATTTGATTTATAATAGGTTTCACCTCTTTTATATGAGGTCTCTCCGCACACTTCTTTAATAATCGATTTATTCAATGTGAAACTCATCGCTTTGACACTTCCTTAATATAAAACCATTTTCTCTTACTTAACATTTTACATGCTCCACGAGAAAATATAAAATGTTGATTTAACAAAAGAAGATGCTTATTTATAAGCATCTTCTTCACTCTATCTCCATCAACCTCTTCGCCTCAAAATACAACACTTGAATAAACTTCTTCGTATTAATTCGCGTATGACCAGAAGATGCGAGTTCATCTTTCGTCATTTCTGTCATCCGTTTTCTAACTACGGTAAAATCGAAAAATTTTGGAGCATAGCTTTCAAATTTTGGATTTGAAAAGTCTGTTAATCCTAAAGAAGCCAAATGATTTAACGACTGATAAATAGCTCGACGTACTCTTTGTTCAGACGCTTTTTTCTCTTTATCAATATCCGCCTCTAAAGCTAGATCCCCTAATTTCCTTATCGTAATATGATGAAAAATTTCTTTTAACGCAGGAAAGCCAAACTCAAATGTCTGCGCCTTTTCTTGACCATATAAATATTCCAGCATACTAAGTAAATCTTTACTTCCATTCTCTCCCGCAATACCGAGTTCTGATAGTAAAAAGCGCCCTAAATCCCCTATCTTTTTTCCTTCTTGCACTGGTTCAGTGCGCAATTGCGGTTTTTCCCACTGAAACACGTTATTCAATGATTTTTGAATATCGTGTATAGAACGCTCCAATCTAATACGCTCCATCACTTTGCGTACAACAGATACAACTTCGATTTTATTTAATGGTTTTGTAATATAATATTCTACACCAAGTGTATATGCCTCACCTATAAGCTGCTTCGATTCCACTTGAGAAATCATAATGATTTTCCCCGTGAAAGTTGACGCAATGTGACGAACTGTTTCAATTCCGTCCCTCATCGGCATCAACAAATCAATAAATAAAATATCTACTTTTTTAAAATTTAGTTGATCCGCCTCAATAAAAGCTCCGTCATCCGCCTCACCAATTACTTCGCCAAGATCTCCATCTTCAATAATTTGCGAAAGCATCGAACGGAAAACTTCATCATCGTCTACGATATAATAAAACAAATCTATTCCCCTTCCCGCTTTAAACTACCCTCTGGTAAACAAACGATAAACTTACATCCTCTTTTATTTTCTCGGCCTTCTAATCTCACTTCTCCGCCTAGCTCTGTTACCATTTCATTTATGTAAGAAAGCCCAATACCAGTTGACGGTGTTCCCGTTTGATCATACTTGGAAGTAAATCCTGGCTTAAATACTAATTTCTTATACTTTTGTGCAATACCAGGTCCATCGTCAATTACTTCAAAAAATATATGTTGATCTCTTTTATATAGCTTAATAATAACGACACCTTTATCTTCAATTGCTTCAACTGCATTTGCAGCGAGGTTATTAAAAATTGATAGAACTGTATACACGTGGTATGCAGCATGCTCACCTTCTATATGTTTAGAAAAACGTATATCCTTTTCTAGCATTTCAGCATACTTCTCGTTTATTCTAACAATCATTTCTGCTAACTCATGTCCTTCTACATATTCAGCCACATTTTTATCTAATAACAGTTTAGATAACCCTGCAAATATCCTTTGATTATCCTTTTTTATTTCATGCACTTCCCCCGCTATTTTCAATGCTGTTTTACTACTTGAATCAGCGCTTACTTGTAAATTTCGATATAGTTGATATGCTTCTTGTGTAATTAACTCCGCATTTTGTAACGTCTTTTTCAAATGAACAGATTCCACATATAAATTAGAAAGATGCATTAACATATTTTCATTTTCTTTTCGAACTTGCGATTCTTTTAATTTCGTTTCATATAAATTCATCATATTTAAAAAACCAAGTGCAAAGAAACTACGAAAAATAGCAATAATAATAAGTTTATTCACTTCAGAAATCGTTATTGTTGTACCTAGTACTAACATGTGATAAAACGCAAGTTCTGACATACTTGCAACAATTTCAATTGAAATTCCAAGGCATCCAATAATGATTGGTTTCTGATGGAACTTATTTACCCTACAAAGCGAAAAGAAACTGCCATAAATAAAATAATAGAAGAACACAGGATAACGCAAATAAAATGATTCTGTCATATGAAATGAACCTTGCATGATCCAGTCAAGACATACTCGGAATAAGACTACAGATATACCAACAAGAATACCTGCAACTCCTGCTGGTACTCTTCTTAAAAATAATAATAAAAAGAAGAATAGCGGTGTACCGAAGCTAACTCGAAACGTATCATTAAAGGGATGAAAGTTCAGCTCCCCAGCAATCGGAACAACGACCATTAATATAATTAAAAGGGACATATCTTTCTTCCATAATTGATTCCAATTCAAAAGTGACACTTCCTATACTTTTTTTCAGTAGTAAAAGTGAAAGCCCGCTTATTGTTATAAACGGGCTTTTTTTTCTATATTCTAACCTTTTCTACCGCTTTTATTTCGCGATACTCTGGCTTCCACATTGCTTCTTGCACTGCCATCTTGATATCGTTATCACTTAAGTTCACTCTTGCAACACCTTCTGCAACTGCAACTTTCGCTACTTCAATTGCAACCATTTCTGAGATATTACGTAATTCTTCGACCTCTGGTAAAATAGGTGCTCCTGGCTGACTTGTATCTACCATACTTGCAACTGCTTCAGCAGCCGCTGCGAACATTCCATCCGTCATGACGCTTGCTCGTACTACAATTGTTCCAAGACCAAGCCCTGGGAAAATAAGTGCATTATTTGATTGTCCAATCACATACGTTACACCGTTATATGTAACTGGTTCAAATGGACTTCCTGTTGCAACTAACGCTCTTCCTTCTGTCCACTCGATTAAATCTGCTGGTTTTGCTTCAGCAAGTGGCGTCGGATTCGACATTGGTAAAATGATTGGTCTTTCTACGTGAGAAGCCATTTCTTTAATAATCTCTTCTTTAAATGCACCTGCAACAGTAGATGTACCAATTAAAATTGTCGGTTTTACATGTTTCACAACTTCTGCAAGTCCGATCACATCATTTTGCTTCCACTCACTTACTTCTGCTTCTTTTCTTGCGTACGGAATTTGGAAATCAAGAAGATCTTCCATGTTATCTGTAACTAATCCGTTTCGGTCAATACACCAGAAACGATTATGTGACTCTTCTTCTGATAAGCCAGCACGGACCATTGCATCTCTTACTTGATCTGCGATACCGATTCCAGCTGTACCAGCGCCAAATACAACAACGCGGTGTTCACTTAGCGGTACACCAGAAGCTTTCACTGCCGATAATACTGCCGCAAGTGAAACTGCACCTGTACCTTGAATATCATCATTAAACGTACAAACGTCATGACGGTATTTATCTAAAATTTTTCGTGCGTTACGAGAGCTAAAGTCTTCCCAATGTAAAAGTGCTTTCGGGAATTGTTTATTTACCGCTTGTACAAACGTATCAATAAATTCATCGTAAGCTTCACCTGTTATACGAGGGTGACGATTTCCAATATAAAATGGATTGTTTAATAGTTCCTCACGGTTTGTACCTACATCTAAAATTACCGGTAATACGCGGCTAGGATCGATTCCAACTGCGGCCGTATAAACAGCTAGCTTTCCGATTGCAATGTTAATACCACCAACGCCCCAGTCACCAATTCCTAATATGCCTTCTCCATCTGTTACAACGACTAAATCAATGTTCTCAGCTGTTGCACCAATATTGGTGAATGCTTCTTCAATACCTGATGGATCGTTAATCGATAAATAAACACCACGTGGTTTACGATATTCATGACTATATCTTTGAATTGCTACACCGACAGTTGGTGTATATACAATCGGTAACATTTCACGTAAATGATCTGTTAATATACGATAAAATAATACTTCATTTCGATCATGTAACGCAGTTAAGTATACATTCTTTAATAAATCATCCGGCTGAGAACTAAATTGTTCGTATGCTCGGCGTGCCTGTTCTTCTAACGTTAAAACCGCTGGCGGTAATAACCCTTTTAAACCTAACTCTTCTCTTTCATTTTGTGTGAAAGCTACCCCTTTATTTAAAAGTGGTGTTGATAATACTTCTGCTCCTCTTAATGTTGTTTCTAATGCGCCATTAGAAGCTACTGTAAACTTGCTCATAACATCCCTACCTCTATTCATATATAGCATTTCTATATTGTAAACAAAAAAGAGGGGCTTGTCCCCCCCTCTTCTTTTAATTTTTCTTTAAAAGAGTTGCTCCTGCAATCCCTGGATGTGTCATTTCGAATGGATCTAGAATTAACTCTAGGTCTTCTTGTGACAGTACACCATTTTTCACACAAAGTTCTCGAACGGATTGCCCTGTCGCAATTGCTTCTTTCGCAACGCGAGCTGCAGCTTCATAACCGATATGAGGGTTCACGGCTGTAATAATTCCTACACTTTTCTCAACATACTCTTTTAAGCGATCTTCATTCGCTTCAATTCCTTTTAAGCAATTATCTGTAAAGGCACGGAAACCGTTATTCATAATGCTAATTGATTGCAGTAAGTTGAAAACAAGTACTGGTTCCATAACATTTAATTCTAATTGTCCTGCTTCTGAAGCAAGGCAAATTGTATGGTCATTACCAATTACTTGGAACGCAATTTGGTTAATAACTTCTGGCATAACAGGGTTTACTTTCCCTGGCATAATAGAAGAACCTGGTTGACGAGCTGGTAACATAATTTCTGCTAAACCAACACGTGGACCTGATGCCATTAAGCGAAGGTCATTCGCAATTTTAGACATATTCATCATACATACTTTCAGTGCTGCAGATACTTCTGTGTATGCATCTGTATTTTGCGTTGCATCTACTAAGTCTTCTGCACCAACTAGTGGTAGTTCACTAATTGCAGCTAAATGTTTTACAACTGCTTCAATATATTCTGGGTCTGCATTTAAGCCTGTACCAACTGCAGTTGCTCCCATGTTCACTTCATATAAGTGTTGACGTGATTGCTGAATTCGTTTCATATCACGTTCAAGTACACGAGAGTACGCTTTAAATTCTTGTCCAAGGCGAATTGGCACAGCGTCTTGTAAATGTGTACGACCCATTTTAATCACATGATCGAACTGTTCTGCTTTTAATTCAAATACATCGTGCATATAACCCATCGTTTGTAATAAACCTTCTAATGCGTTTAATGTAGCGATATGAATCGCTGTTGGGAATGCATCGTTTGTTGATTGCGCCATGTTTACATGACTATTTGGACTAATATAGTGATAGTCTCCCTTTTCCATTCCTAATAATTCAAGAGCACGATTGGCAATGACTTCATTTGCATTCATGTTCATTGAAGTACCTGCTCCGCCCTGAATTGGATCTACGATGAAATGATCATGCCATTTTCCATCAAGAATTTCTTGAGCAGCTTCTGCAATCGCGCCACCCTTGTTCAATTCCAATCTTCCTACATCTGTATTAGCAAGCGCTGCTGCTTTTTTTACAATTGCGAACGCTCTAATTAAACCTTCATGGATTTTGTATCCTGTAATTGGGAAGTTTTCAACTGCACGCATTGTTTGTACGCCGTAGTATGCATAGTTTGGTACTTCTTTTTCACCTAAAAAATCTTTTTCAATTCGAACACCATTTTTAACTTCAGTTAATGTTGCCATGATTATTCACTCCTTAACGATTTCTTATGCTGCTTTTGTTTCTTTGACTGTTTCTACATATTGTTTTGCTTTCTCATTATCGAATTCGCCTTCCCACTTCGACATAACAATGGCCGCTAATGCATTTCCTAATACATTGACAGATGAGCGAATCATATCTAAAATGCGGTCAATTCCCGCAATTAACGCGATACCTTCTAGTGGTAGCCCCATTGAACCTAACGTTGCTAATACAACAACGAACGATGCACCTGGAACTCCCGCCATACCTTTGGATGTTAACATGAGAACGAATAATAACGTTATTTGCTCCGTTAGTGACATGTGCACACCGTACATTTGTGCAACAAACAATGCCGCTAACGCTTGATAAATAGCCGATCCAGTCAAGTTAAATGTATAACCTGTCGGAATTACGAAAGAGGCAACTGCCTTTGGACAACCGAACTCTTCCATTTTTCTCATTATATTAGGTAAAACAGCTTCTGAACTTGCTGTCGTAAACGAAAGAATCAGTTCTTCTTTTAAAATTTTTATTAATGTAAAAATGTTTACTCCAACCATTCGTGCATTAATACCTAATACAATCACAACGAATAGTATAACAGTTACGTATACAGCTAGCACTAGTTTTCCTAGCGGAAGTAATGTTGCTACACCAAATTTTGCAACCGTAACGGCAATTAATGCGAATACACCAAATGGTGCAAATTTCATAACTTGATTTGTAACCCAAAACATTGCTTCGAGTACACCTTCAAAGAAGTTAAAAACAGGCTTTCCTTTTTCCCCAATTGCCGCAACTCCTAAGCCGAATAATACTGAGAAGAATATAATCGGTAATAGGTCACCTTGTGCAATCGATTCAAATACGTTTTTTGGTACAATGTGAACAATTGTCTCAGCAAAACCTTTCTTCTCCGTTGCATCTGCTGTTTGTTTATAAGAAGAAATATCACTTTGCTGTAAATTACTCATATCAACACCAGTACCTGGTTGGAATATATTCGCTGCAAGTAATCCCATTAAAATAGCAATCGTCGTAATAATTTCGAAATAAAGAATTGTCTTACCGCCCAGTTTCCCAAGCTTTTTCATATCTCCTACACCAGCTACCGCAACAATTAAGGCTGAAATAACAATTGGTACTACAATCATCTTAATTAAGTGAATAAATATATCCCCAATTGGTGTGATATAAGAAATCGCCGTTTTATTGCCATAAAAGACTGCCCCTACTACAATCCCTAAAACAAGCGCGACAAAAATTTGTGTTGCCAATCCGAATTTTTTCATTTATGTTCATCCCCTTCATGCGAACGCTTTCAATTTGAATTTATAAAAGCTACTCACACATCTTATAAGCGAACCTACAAAATCATACAAAAACCTACAAGTTCGTCACAAAAAATTCAAATATTTTTCTTCTTTTTTTCATTGACACCATTTTGTTAAAAAACGATAAAATAAACTTGATAAGTAATCAGATTGTTTCGTATAATCAAAAAGATATATACTTAAAACAAATCAAAATGAAAAGGAGTGGATGTTATGAAAAACTATACAAAGCAATTCGTCCTGTCTTCTTCTTTTCTTTTTCATTTTCTTAAAAAGGAACAAAGGCATTCGCCTTTGTTCCTTTTTTATTGCGATCTATATAGGGGGAATTGTTATGAGACCATATAAACGTGTCTTAATTAAATTAAGCGGCGGTGCACTTGCCGATCAAACTGGAAATAGCTTTAACTCCAAACGATTAGAACATATCGCAAACGAAATTTTATCCATTGTTGATTTAGGTATCGAAGTATCCATCGTCATCGGTGGCGGTAACATTTTTAGGGGACATCTAGCTGAAGAGTGGGGAATTGATCGCGTAGAAGCTGATAATATCGGTACGTTAGGTACAATCATTAACAGCTTAATGCTTCGCGGTGTTTTAACAAGTAAAACAAATAGAGAAGTACGCGTTATGACTTCCATTCCATTTAATGCAGTAGCTGAACCATACATTCGCTTGCGTGCAGTCCACCATTTAGATAACGGTTATATCGTTATCTTTGGAGGCGGTAACGGCCAACCGTTCGTGACGACAGATTATCCAAGTGTACAAAGAGCCATCGAGATGAATAGTGATGCCATATTAGTCGCAAAACAAGGGGTCGATGGCGTCTTTACAAGTGATCCAAAGCATAATAAATCAGCAAAAATGTACAGCAAACTAAACTATAATGATGTCGTTAGACAAAATATACAAGTCATGGATCAAGCGGCATTACTGCTTGCCAGGGACTACAATTTACCAGCACATGTCTTTAACTTTGATGAGCCTGGTGTCATGAAGAAAATATGTTTAGGCGAACATGTGGGGACGTTGATCAATGATGATGTTACGATGCTGGTGCATGAGAAATAATGATTTCCCACCAAAAAGGGTGCCTTTTGTAGGCACCCTTTCCTAATTCATCGTTACAAATAAAAATCAAACAATCCCGCCACTTTCTCCTTACAACGCTCCCAAAAAGATAACTTCTCAAAAAACTCTTTCGTCATTTCTTTTGAATCACGAAAATCCTCTGTTAACGCCTTATTCACGTCCGATACAATAGTCCCGCCATGAATATACAAATTCATCTCATCATTTATATAGAAGCTACGGGCAGTAAAGTTTGTTGTACCTATAACAGTTAACTCATTATCAATTAGCATTAACTTTCCATGAAACATCCCTTTTTTATAACCATATACCGTAATCCCGTTATTAACAGCTTGACGTATATACGGATATGCCGCCTCTTTAATAAGGGGGATATCTGGTTTATATGACCAAAGTATTTTTACTGTAACACCACGTTTTTGCGCTTCAATTAAAGCATTCATTAATTCTTTATTTTTCGCTATAAAATAAGGTGTTGTAATGACGATTGAATGCTGCGCTTGCTTTATTAGCTGTATATATGTTTCAGCGACGTAATGCCCATTGTAACTAGTCATAGTATGTAAAGTATTCCCTTTACTAGCTTTATTCGTACTTCTCTTTATCTCTTCTTTCGTATCTCGTTTCCAATCTAAAGCGAATTGCTGTTCTAAATCTTTTGCCCCTTCTCCTTTAAGACGTACATGATAATCACGCCAATATCCAAATCGCTTATCTTTCCCTAAGTACTCATCTCCTATGTTAAATCCGCCTGTATAGCCAATCTCCCCATCAATCGTCGTAATACGGCGATGATTACGATGGTGAAGTGAATAAAATCCGAATGGTAATGAAGGTTTTCTACTATATGTAAAATGTACACCACTTTCCCGCAATTCATTTATCACCTTTCTTTCAAATGATAAATCATTAATGCGATCAACTGATAAATAGACGTTTACTCCTTCTTTTGCCTTCTCTTTTAATAAGTTTAAAAAAGTATGGCTACTTTTATCATCCGACAAAATGAAGAAATAAGTGTAGATGGAGCTTTTCGCTTCTCTTATATCAGTAAATAATTGTTTATAAAAAGACTTCCCTTCTACATATAATTGAAAGTCACTATAATGAGATGCATACTCTGTCGGCATGTTTTTCCCAGCTTCCATTTTCCTACCTAAGGTAACATCGATATGCATCCAAATTAAAATAAAAACAAAAATAGCAATAATAATAGAAGTAACTCGTAATATTTTTTTAATCATTTTGATTTCCTTCCGATCAAATTACTTTCTACTCTGTAGTGTTTCATTTAAATATGTTTTCATACGAAATGTATTTCTATTGATACCAAACGATTAAAGGAGAGAGAAATATGAAAAGAGGAAAAATCCCTATTGTTTTTATCCCAGGTCTTTTCGGTTCAATGAGTAATATTATCATTCCAGGTACTGGTAATTGGAGTTTTGGACTTTCTGCATTTGTTTACGAACCATTCATCATGATGTTAGAAAGTATGGGGTACGAACGAAATAAAGACTTGTTCATCTGTTTTTATGACTGGCGGCAGCGCATTGTTTTTTCTACACAAAAATATTTATTACAAACAATTGCCTATGCTAAAAAAATTACAGGGTGCGATAAGCTAAATCTAATGTGTCATAGTATGGGCGGGCTTCTTGGACGTTCTTACGTTCAAAGTGAAACATATAAAAATGATGTGAATCAACTTATAATACTCTGCACACCAAACGCTGGATCTCCACCAAATTATAGTTATTGGACTGGAGGTAGTCTCCCTATCCATGCCTCTTCTAAAATAAATATCGTTCATTTTTATATGGAACAATATATTCGTTACTTAAGCATCTTACATAAACTGAATAAGGTTGAGGCGATACATCTTTACTTTCCAGGATTACAAGATGTTATTCCTTGTAAAGATTACGGAAATTATTTATTTATAAGATCTGACTCTTCTCTTACATTTCTTCCTTATAGTAATATGCAAACGAAAAACCCTTTCCTCGATACATTAAATGAAAATAGATTTATTATACAAAAAAGAAATATTGAAACTACACTCATTGCCGGAGATGGAGAGGAAACAATTCAATATTTACAAGTTGTCCCTTCACACTCCAAACTGAAATGGACAGACGGCAAAGTCGTCGGTGATTTACTTACAAAACATGGTGACGGCAACGCTGTTTTACATAGCGTTTTTCTTCTAGAGGGAAATAAATATGTTGTGCATGCTTCACATAACGAAGTGCTCTACAAAAGCATTCCTATATTACAAAAGATACTCTAAATTACAAACAAAAAAGGTATGGCATTAAGCCACACCTTTTCACATTAAACAAAATTCCTCGCATCATTATTTCTTCCAAACTTATAAATCGCAATTAAGAAGAATGCAATTGCGAAAGCGAATAAAATTAAAATGTTTAAATACAACTCCGAGAATGGTATTCCTTGTTGTAGTTTCGATACTGTATCTAACAACCAGCGCTGCGGAAGAAAATTAGCTACTTTTTGTACTGCACTTGGCATAATGTCATATGGGAAATAACATCCAGCAAGTAAGCATGTTGGTACAATGACCATGTTTTGCATCGCATTTGCCGATGCTGAGTTTTTCGAAAAAGCTACAAGGACTAATGATATTCCAATTGCGATTAATGCAAATAGCATTAGTACGCCCATCATCACTATAAAAGGCATATTGATATTCGTATGAAAAACATTCGTTAGGAATAGGATTGTAATCAAAATTTGTACTGTTAGTATTATCATATTTACCCCGACATTAGATAATATGAACTTCTTCCCATCTATCGGCGTTGATAATAGTCTAAAGTACGTTCTATTCTCTTTTTCTTTTAAAATATGACCTGATAAGTTCGCTGCTGAAAACAGCATAAACATAATAAGGTAACCCATCGTTTGATTTGTCATATCTTTATTTTTCGAAGTATCTTCTAGCGTCTCAGTTTTCATTTTAAATGAACTTTTTTGATACCCTGCGTACATATTGTCGAATGTACTTTGATCTGTTCCTGCTACTTTACTAATAGCTGCTATATTATCAATATAATTATATAAATATGATTTTATAAATCCTGTTACTTGATCACCTTTAATCGATGAAATTTCAATATGCTCTGGTTTCCCTTCTCGAACACTTTTTGAAAAACCAGAATCTAATGTAATAACTCCATCAAGTTTTTTGGAAGTGAGTTTATCTTCTACTTCAGACTCCTTAACCTTACTCACATTCACATGATTTAATCCTTCTAAAAACTTTATCGTATCATTTGCTATCGGCTCATTTTCTTTATTTACAATCCCGATATTTAACGTTCCTTGCCCTGCATTTCCGTATATCGAGAAGGAAATGAGCGTCCCTATTATCGGCAAGCTAATTATAATGAGTAAACTTTTTTTATTTTTCAAAAGCACAGATAACGTTTTTTGTATGAGCCATAAAATATCCTTCATACTATAGCCCCTCCCGTCTACGTAATGCAATAATTGCAATTAATAAAAAGAGTGCTGAAATTCCAAGGTTTAAAGAAATGACTGGTAATGCTGCCCCTACATCATTTGCATAAATAATTTTCATAACAGCTGTATTTGCCCAAGTTAATGGTGATAAATTCGTAATGAAATTTTCTTCTATTACGAAATATGCACCTCCAAAAATAGAAGCTAATTGCACAACAACCATAATAATTGCCCTAGACGCTTCAGCTGTTTTCGTAATATATCCGATTCCTAAACCGAAGCTAATTGCTAGAAAGACTTCTGTTAATAAAATAAGAAATATGATTCCAAGATGGTCGCCCCAATTCGCTTGAAAAACAAATTTACTAAATAACATGACGAGTAATATGCACAGGGCATTCGCTACTATGCTACCAAGTACTTTTCCAATGAATATTTCAGCTTTACTTATAGGTGCAGCAATGAGACGATCTCCTGTTTTACGTATTCGTTCTCCTCGAATTAAAGAACTCGCTCCCATCGCAGCATATAGTGCAATCATCGTTGTCATTACAACCGCATAGTAATCCATAGAACCTGGTTTTTTCGCAGCTTGTAAAGATGTTTCTTTTATATAATCATTATGATTTCCGTTTGAAATAACCGTACTAACCTTAGTAGGATCTACTTTTGCAACTTCGACCGCTACATTGTACTTATCAACAAATGTTGTAAGCATTCCTTCCACAATACTTCCCTCAATACTACTTTTGTCACTTCCATAAAATTTTGCACCATCTTTATTTAACTCTACATAAGCGGCATATTTATTTTGCTTCACTTCTTCTTTCCCATCTATACTGCCGGAAGCTTTTTTAAAATGAATACCTGATTTATCCACTTCTTTCGTAAATGCTTCAAATGATTGAGAAAACGTGCTACTCGCTTCATCTTTATATAGCACTTGTATATCTTTAATCGAATGACTATCACTATTAAATGCGTTGGTTAACGCTGTTCCTAACACAAGCATAAGCACAATCGGAAATGCTAACATAAAAACTAAAGTCCTTACGTCTCTGAAATCTCTTTTAATATGCATAATTGCAATATTGAAGATGTTCAATTGATGAACCTCCCTTTACCTTTTCTTCATTTACTTTTTATTTATCTCGTAAGTTTCTTCCCGTCAATGTAAGAAATACTGTTTCTAAGTTGGGAGCCTGCTCCTCTAATGAACGAATTTCAATATCATGATTGATACAGTGTTGAATGATTTTATTTAAATTATTTAATCCCGCATCAGAATTCACTTTAATTACGTTTTCTTCAATTTGAACTGCTTTCACACCGTTTATCTCTTTTAATTTTTCCACGTCTAAATTTTCCACCGACTTCACTTCAATCCAAATATCTTTCGTATCAGTAATAATCGATTTTAGTTGTTCTTTCGTACCTTCTGCAATTACTTTACCGTGATCTACTATTGCTATTTTCGTACAAATCTCTTCTACCTCTTCCATGTAGTGACTCGTATAAATAATTGTACTTCCCATTTCATTTAATTTACGTACTGACTGCAAAATGTAGTTTCTTGACTGTGGATCAATTCCAACTGTCGGCTCATCCATAATAATTAACTTCGGTCTATGAGCAATTGCACAAGCGATATTCAGTCTTCGCTTCATCCCACCAGAAAAGTTCTTCGGATAGCTTTTCTGTTTATCACTAAGTCCTACAAATTGAAGAGCTTCCTCTACCCTAGCTTTTAATTCGGTTCCTCGTAATCCGTACAATCCAGCAAAGAATTTCACATTTTCATAGGCAGTTAGCTCTTCATAAATCGCAATATCTTGTGGAACAATACCGATATTCATTTTCGCAAATCGATTATGTTTCTTTATATTTTTTCCTAGTATGCTAATTTCACCTTCATTACTTCTTAACAAACCAGCAATCATATTTATCGTTGTACTCTTACCAGCACCATTTGATCCTAAAAAGCCAAATATTTCTCCTTCTTTAATAGATAAAGACATATTATCAACTGCGATGAAATCACCAAATTTTTTCGTTAAATTTTTAATTTCTAATGTATTCATCATTTTCACCCCTATTTCGGTTTCTCTGCTATTAGTATAAACAAAAAGAATGAACCTGCTCAGTGCAGAAGTTCATTCTTTTCACATGAGAATATTCACTTTTTTCATATGAGATGGTTCATCCTCGTCCCATTCTCTTTATATTGGCAACAACATCGTTACTGAAAAACCACTTGTCCCATCTACAATAATTTTTCCGTTTACAGACGCCGTTCGCTCCTCCATCCCCATAATACCGAGACCTTTTTTAACAAGTACTGCACCTTTGCCGTTATCCTTCACTTGTACCTTTACCATCTTGTTAAGTACATGAATATCTATAGAAATGACTGTCGCATCAGCATATTTCATTGCATTTGTTAGTGCTTCTGTAACATTCTCACCGATAATTTTCCACTGAATGGGAGAAATCATATCTAAGTTCCCTTTGTACACAAAAGGAATATTCACATCATTCTTACCGGCAAATTCCTCTATGAATAATTTCATACGATGAATGCCAATTTGCTCAGTTGGTGGTTTCATATTTTTTAATGTAATCCGAATGCTTTCAATACCATCTTTTGAAATGTGAATTGCATTTTGTAATAACTCGGCTGATTTTTCTTTATCTATCTCCATTAACCTCTTTGCTGCTTCCATTTGAATAAGTGCACCTGTCATCGAGTGGCCAATTTTATCATGAATTTCTTGAGAAAGTCGATTTCTCTCTTCTAACTTAAATGTGTATTCTGATTGCCTTATGTACTCTTTATTTTCATGTAAGCTTTTCGTCAATCGCTGCATATCTTTTCGCATCTTATCATTTTGTGATTCAAGCTTTACTACACGTGATATATATCGATCTGCCATAGTTAAAACGAGAAAAGTAAATGCAACAATTAATCCATAAGTCATTCGAATACTTTCATCTGAAATCGTAATTGGGAGCATCATAATGACAAAGCGTGGCCAATTCTTTTCTATGTAATAGAATGTAATTTCGTATAAATTCAAAGGTAAAAACAAAATAAAAAATGGATGAACCCTCCATGTAAATAACATAACTACACCAATTGACATACAGATTAATATTTTTTTATACGTATCTTTTTTAAATATAGAAATCATTACGTTTACAGAGAGGTAAATAAGTAAAGTAAATATAACCCACGATAAATTTGCTACATTTGCGTAAATATAACTAAACACAATATATAAAAAGACAATTAATTTACTTACAGTTAACCAAAATTCCATATCATTAATCTACTTTCCCTGTTAAGTAATAAATCGCAATTTGTGTGCGATGTTCAAGTCCAGTTTTCCCTAAAACTGATGTAATATAATTTGCGATTGTTCCTTCAGATATAAAAAGCTGCTTCGAAATTTCTTTATTTGAGAAACCTTTTGCAATTAATGCGATAATACTAAGCTCCCTTTCTGTGAAAAGGCTCTTATCAATTTTACATTCTTCCTCTTTACTTTCCATTAAATTAGACTTAATTTTATCGAGGACAACATCTTGCATAACAGTTTGACCGTTATATACTCCTTTTATCGCATCACGAATCCGCTCCGGATCGTTATTTTTTAATAAATAACCTTTCGCTCCGTTTTTTACTGCATCCAAAATATATTCATCATCATCAAACGTCGTCAAAATAAGCGGTTTTGTTTTCGTCTCTTCACAAATGAACTTCGTCGCCTCTACCCCGTTCATATTTGGCATGCGAACATCTAATAGAGCGATATCAACATCGTTCTTTTTGCAATACTCCACTGCTTCTTTTCCATCATTTACTGTATCTACAACTTCAAACTCTTCATATGTATTTAAAATAATTTTCATGCCTTCTCTAATAAAAGAGTTATCATCTGCTATCAATATTTTAATTTTCATGTTTGTTAGTATGGACCATCCGTACTAACATTCACATCCTTTCTTCCCGTAACATTTCCTACTTGCTCATTATATACTTCTCTTTACCATTTTTTCACACCTTTTTTCATCTAGCTCTCCTGCAAAAAATATATTATTCTTTTTTTATAAAATGTGTAGGGTGACTTATCATTCTTTACGTCTATATAATAGAATGCGTCAAAAAGGAGGGAGAGACCGATTGAGGAAAAACAATTAATTGAAAAAGCACAGCAAGGAAGCGAGCATGCTTTTCGTATCCTTGTACAAACATATCGTCATTATATTTTTCAAGTTATCTTTTCTATTTTAAGACATGAAGAAGATGCTAAAGATGTTACACAAGAAGTATTCGTAAAAATTCATACCTCTCTCCCAAATTATCAATTTCGCGGATTAAAAACGTGGATGGCACGTATTGCCACCAATCACGCTATTGATTATAAGAGAAAGAAAGCTAGAGAACACGAAGAACTCTCCTTATGTAAAGAAACAGAGGAAAATATAAAATCCTCTCATAACATTGAAGCTTTACTATTGACGAAAGAGCAAAAATTACTTATTGCTCAAAAACTGAGAGAACTTCCGGAAAATTACCGTGACGTTGTTCTCGCGCATTACTTGGAGGAAAAAAGTTATCAAGAAATTGCTTTCCAAGAAAACATCGAAGTGAAAACAGTCGAAATGAAACTGTATCGGGCAAGAAAATGGATAAAAAAACATTGGAAGGAGGAAGAGTTTCTATGATGCATTATTCAAAAGAAGATTGGCGCAATTATACATTAGATTTTATAGAAAACAATGAACGTGAATCTATGGAAGAACATCTTTATGAATGTGATCATTGTTTAGCACTTTATATGGAAAGTATTGATGAACAACATGAAAACCTTCCAATGATAAATGATGATTCATTTACGAACGAAGTTATGACGCAAATTAATTTTGAAACGCTACAACCTAATGAAAATATAAAAACAAACTCACTAAAACGCACAATTATTCACTACATAATTGCGACTGCAGCTACAATTATTTTTATGGTAAGTGGTTTATTCCAATATATTTTTACAGCGACATCAAATTTCGAGAAATCTTCAAAACATAACGAGTCTTCTATCTCACAACAAATTGTAAACAAATCGGTAGATACATCAAAAAAGGACGGAGGTTTAAAGCATGAATAAAAACCCCTTTTTAGCACTTGTATTAGGGCTAATTCCTGGGCTTGGACATTTATACTTAAAAAAGCTAGGACGGTTTATTCTATATAGCGGAGGATCTTTATTTCTATTCTCCTTTGCAGTATTTTGTACCATAGTAGTAAGAGGACGTGATATTGCTTTTCTTTCTCTATTTTTACTAGCTGTTCTATGGGTAATTAACTTACTAGATTTAGTTATCACCATTATAAAACAAACGAAAAAACAAGAAGCTGGAGAATTGATAAATTCTTCTAAAGAGAGCGAACGATTTTATATCATTCTCCTATCCATCATCCCTGGACTTGGCCATTTCCAATTAGGACTTATGCAACGCGGTCTTACGTTTTTAGTCGCTTGCGCTGGCTTAGGCAGCATGATTATATTTGTAACATTATTAACATCTCAAGGAAGTTTCCTTATCTTTCTTATTACGTTACCTGTTTTATGGATTTATAATTTCTTTGACGTTGTTCAGCAACTACAGAAAAAAGAACGCGACGAGCAATTAATTGACCGTACTATTTTCGAAGATTTTGAAGAACATCGAGAGCAAGGAAAGAAAAGTAAAACATTTGCTTCTATTTTAGCAATGTTCCCTGGAGCAGGTCATATGTATTTAGGTTTACAACGCCGTGGTCTTCAGCTTATGGCAGCCTTTTTACTATCTATTTATTTACTCGACTTATTAAGACTTTCTGCGTTTTTATTTTTAGTACCAATCATTTGGTTCTATAGCTTTTTTGATGCGTTACAGCAAACAGCAAAATACGGAAAAGAACGAGTACAAGACGAACCCATTATCGATTATTTTATAAATCATCAAAGATGGATTGGTATCGGATTAATTACACTCGGTGGTTATTATTTATTAAATCAAACAGTCCTTCCTATTTTGAATGATTATTTTGTAACTATATTTAATATTCATCTTAGTGAACTATATTATCGCTATTTCCAGACATCTATCGTTGCGCTCCTTTTAATTGGTGGCGGCTTTAAATTGTTACTTGGAAATAAAGAAAACAAAGGTGGGACAAGCGAATGAGGACTTGGCGTGTTGGAACATTCTCAATGGGGCTTTCTATTATATCGTTAGGATGCTTTTTACTATTTTCAGTAGTAAAAGGAATTCAAGTATTAGATACACTAACTGCATGGTGGCCAGTTTTACTTATCATACTTGGAGCTGAAGTTTTACTATACCTTCTATTTTCTAAGAAGGAACAATCATTTATTAAATATGATATTTTTAGTATTTTCTTTATCGGTGTTTTAGGAAGCGTCGGAATTGCTTTTTACTGTTTATTATCAACTGGATTACTAGAAGAAGTTCGTCACTCTATTAACACAACGAGGCAAACGAGTAATATTCCAGACGGACAATTTGATATACCTGAATCTATCAAAAAAATCGTAGTAGATGCAGGACATCAGCCTCTAACGATAGAGGGAAATAATACAAATCAAATTCACCTTTTGGGAACTTATGAAATGACGACGAAAGCAAATGAAAAACTCAATTTAAAACGAGATGATTTCCTTTCGGTTCAAACGGCTGGAGAAACGATGTACATCGCTTTAAAATCATTACCTGTTCAGCATACGTTATTTAACTCAGCACCACAGGTGAAACCTACGCTTGTTCTTCCGCAAAATAAAAATGTGGAAATTCGCGCTTCAAATAACGAGCTATCTCTTTATCCTGGCCAATTACAAAATAATTGGTTTGTACAAAACAACTCAAGTGTATCTGTTCATTTAGCTAAAGAAAGTGATGTTTCTTTAACAGCAATAACAAATCAAAAAGAAACACACGGAAACACACCTTGGGAGCAAGTAGAAGATTTAACGAAAAAAGAAAATAATTCTTCAGAAGAACATCCAGAATTAACCGAGCAAGAACATTGGTATAAAAATTCGATTAAAACTGGAAATGGGACGTACAAGTTAAATATTGAGAAAGCTTATAATTTGAATATGAGCGTTATCGAAAAATAAGAAAAACCTTCCACAATTGTGGAAGGTTTTTCTTATATAATCGCTTTAATTCCTTCTAATATTAATCCAATCATAAATCCACACACAGCACCGTTCACACGGATCCACTGCAAATCTTTACCGACATTATTTTCAATCATTTCGATTAATGTTTTATCATCTAACTTATCCAGGTTTTCTTGTACAAGCTTACCGATTTTCGAATGGTTCTTCTCAACAAGATTCACAACTTGTTTTTGTAACCAATCTTCTATTTTTTGAACAGTCATTTCGTCTTCTTTTATTTTATTCATTTGTTTTTGTAAAAATGGAATAACATATTCATCAGCAAATTCTTCATTATTTACAAAAGCAACTGCTCTTTGTTGCACTTGCTCTAGCATCTCTTTTATTTTGTCAGTAGCATTCCAATTCGCAATCCACTTTTCTTTCCAATTTTCTAATTCCTTTAATAAGGCTTCATTTTCTTTTACATTGATAATTTCTTGACGAATCTTCGCTAATATAAGTTGTCTTGTGCTATTATCAGCCTCTTGTAAGCTGTTAATATTACTAATGATAAACTTCTGCAAAATGCCGCCAATTTTATCTTCATCTACAATATTCATAAATGATTTCAAAGTAAACTGCAAGAATCCATCTACTTTTATATTTTCCATCGCCTTCATACCTAAGCTACCGAGCTGGTAACGAGCTTCATCTTGCGCTGTCCAATCTTTTACCTTCACTAATATGTAATCAAGTGTCTTTTCATCATATTCTTGCACAACTAATTGATCAACAAGCACTTGTAAAATGTTACTTGTATTAATTGTATGCAAATATGTTTTTAATTCTTTTTCAATAATAACAGCTAACTTTTCTGTATCTATTGTAACAATTGCTTTCTCTGCAATCGTTACAATCCCCTTTTTCACAGCATCAGACTGCATTTCTCTCTCAGCAATTTGCAGTACCATTTGTGCTAACTGCATCTCTTTTACTTTATTCGTAATACTTTCTTTCGTCAGCCATTCATTTTCTAACGTATGAATGAGCCCTTTCGTTACCCGTTTACGGTTTTTAGGTAACAAAGCTGTATGCGGAATTGGTATTCCCATCGGATGACGGAATAAAGCAGTAACCGCAAACCAATCCGCAAGTCCACCAACCAATCCAGCTTCAAATCCCCCTTGTATAATCTCTCCTGCTACCGTTCCTTGAAAAGGGATAGAAGCCGCAAAGCCGACACCCATAACCCCAAGCGAAATACCCGCTATATATTTAGTCTGTAATGACATCGTATACACATCCTCTTATTATGTAAAATAAAGCTTTTTTGTTGTATTTATTCAATATTAGTTATCCTTTATATATACTATAAAGAACTATTGTGAAAATAACAAAGATTTTTATGTACATGAAAAAATGAGGCTACAACTAGCCTCATTTTTCTTATACCGTTAAATCCAAACCTTTCCTATAATACTCATTCATTACATCTTTTGGAACCATACTTCCACCCGTTCCCCACACAATATGAGTACCTTTTTTCACCTTCTCTGTTACCTGTTGCTTTTGTAAATACTCACCTTCTTTGCATACTTTCATTGGCCCTATCATACCTGCTAGTGCAGAAGGCTCTAAATAAATATTTTCCGTATCAGCTAGTTCTTTTAACAATCTATATAACTCTTCATCGCTTACTGTGTAATTCCCACTCAAAAATGGTTCCATCGTTTTACCGACAAATCCAGATGGCCTTCCTACCGCAAGTCCATCCGCATCTGTTACATTATCAATTCCGATATCTTGAACGGAAATTTTGTCATGAAGGCCTGTCATTAAGCCGAGTAACATACAAGGAGAATGTGTTGGCTCTGCGAAGAAACAATGAACATTGTCTTTATACAATAACTTTAAACCGAATGCTACTCCGCCAGGTCCTCCTCCTACTCCGCACGGAAGATAAACAAATAAAGGATGGTTTTCATCTACTACAACCTCTAACTCTTCTAATTGCTTTTGTAATCTTGATGCTGCTACTGCGTATCCTAAAAATAAATCATGCGAGTTTTCATCATCTACAAAATAACAGCTAGGATCCGCATCCGCTTGTCTTCTTCCTTCTTCTACTGCTTTGCTATAATCATCTTCATATTCAATAACGTTTACACCTTTACTTCTTAATAAATCTTTCTTCCATTTTTTTGCGTCTGCTGACATATGAACAGTTACATTAAAACCTAGATTCGCACTCATAATCCCTATGCTAAGTCCTAAATTCCCTGTAGAACCTACTGCAATTGAATATTTCGAGAAAAACTCTCTACATGTATCACTATCTAAAACGGAATAATTATCTTCTTCTGTTACCATTCCGTGCTGCAATGCTAGTTGCTCAGCATGTTTCAACACTTCATAAATGCCGCCCCTAGCTTTAATTGATCCTGATATTGGAAGATGACTATCACATTTTAATAATAATTCTCCTAAAATAGGTTGCTCATATTTTCTCTCTAAAGCTTCTTTCATAGAAGGTATTTTCACTAAAGGTGATTCGATTATGCCGTTCGCCCCTTTCGTTTCAGGAAAAACTTTCGCAATATATGGTGCAAAACGCTTTAATCTCTCTTCCGCATCTTTTACATTCTCTTCATTAAGTGGTGAATCTTTTATTGCTGTTTCATACTTTTCTATGTTTGGATTTATCCAAAATACTTCTTCTGTTGCAATAAGCTTATTCACTAATGGATATTCTGCTTGTAATGCCCCTATTTCTTTCATTTTGTTTCCTCCTTATATCCTTGTAGCTCACCATACAATAAATTATAATTAAATTAATTTTAATATAGTTTAACACAAATAATCCAATTAAGTTAATTTTAATTTAATTTATTTAAATATAATTTAATAATTATTAAGGAGATTTTCATTATGGAAAATATAGATATTGGTAAAAAAGTTGAAAAACAAAGAAAAGAAAAAGGTTTAACTAGTAAAGAACTAGCAAAGATGGCCGATATTACACCATCAATGTTAAGTCAAATTGAGCGCGGGTCCGCTAACCCTTCTATCCAAACATTAAAAGTGCTTGCTAAAGCTCTTGATGTGCCAACATTTAGCTTTTTACTTGAAGATACAAATACAGACGATTTAATTGTACGTTCCCATAAACGAAAGAAAATGATTATTGATAATTTATCATATGAAATGCTTTCACCTGATTTCACTGGAAATTTAGCAACAGCAATTATGACCGTCCCGCCTAATACAGCTTCATCAGAAAATGTGCTAGAACATAAAGGAGAAGAATTAGCATTTGTCTTAGATGGGAAAATCACATTATATTTAAATGAGGAAGAATACGTATTAGAAACTGGCGACAGTGTAAAAATACCTGCTTATTTAAAGCATAAATGGGTGAATCATTTTGAAAAAAACGCGATTGTCTTATTTTCTGTTACTCCGCCGATTTTTTAATATATCAATAAAAACAGGATGATTCTTATAAAATGAGGATTATCCTGTTTTTATTAAATAAGAAAGTGAAATTTTTGTTAAAAACTTAACAGTTGGACCCAATCCGAACAATCCTCCTAATAACATATTTACAAGTGAAACTATCCCTCCCATTGATGCTAACGTATCATGGGTCAGATTCATCCCACCACTACCAGAGGCACTTGTAATATTCACATAACAATAAGAAATACGAAAAAAATTAATTAATTTTTCAGAATTTTGTTGAAAAATATGGTAAAATCACTCTTATACTTCTTCTATTTTGCTATTATAGAAATAATTAAATTAGGATACTTTTATCGAATGGGGGAATATATAATGAGTGTGTTATTAAAAGGGCATGAACAGATTGTCAACGAATTAAACATTTTATATCAAGTAATGGTAGCGGAGCAATTAATTGAAGCGAAACAATTAAAAGAAAAAATAGAGAAACAGATTAATAAAATTGAAGCTGATCAAAATCTATCGCTTTACTACTCCCTACTAAACTTTAAATATAAGGTCCTAACCGATTGGACAAACATTAAGTATGATACTTTTAGTCAAATTGTTCGTTTAGACAATCCAATAACTGAAGACTTTATTACTTATTATTATCACTTTTTTAAAGCTGAACATGCTACCATTATTGGAAATTATGATGAAGCAAAAAAAGAATACGAAAAAGCTGAATCCCTTTTAAAACATGTACCAGGCGAACTAGAAGAAGCTGAATATAAATATAAATTTGCTATATTTAATCACCATACAAACAAACCACTTACAGCAATCAATTATGCAAATCAAGCTAAAGAGATTTTCTCAAAATATCCACGTTATGAAATTAAAATAGCTCTATGCGAAAACATTTTAGGCTCATGTTCTGTTTATTTAAAACAATTCGAACAAGCCGAAGAGAACTATAATTCAGCAATCAATATTTTACAAAAGCTGAAAGACGATACACTAATCTTAAAAGTTCGAAATAACTTAGGTTGGCTCTACTCTTCTCAAAATCTATCAACCCTTGCTATTAGACATCTTACAATAGTTACAAACAAATTACCTAAACACCTAAAAGCCAATTTTCTACAAGCCAAAGAACATTTTAGTTTAAATGAAAAAGAACTTGCAAACAATTGGGTTCAAAAAGGCTTAGAAATTTGTAATGAATTAAATAATCAAGAATATAAACACCATTTCACTATCTTAAAAACACAACACACTGGTATTCTAGACGACTTAGAAAACGCGATCATTGCAGGCACTACATATTTTAACAGTAAAGAATTATACGATTATGTACAAGAATATTACGAATTATTAGCAGTAGAATTTCATAAAGTGAATAAAATAGAGAAATCTCAAAAATATTTTTTCAAAACTTACGAAGCAAAACAAAAATTATTAACTAAGGAGGCACTAAGATAATGAAAAAGATTAGTTTAGCTATTTTAACCTTTACATGCATACTTGCTTTTGGATTTAATAATTTTACTGAAAGTCAACAAGCAAAACAACTTCCAAAATGGGATACAGATAAACAAGAAACACATGCAGACCTATAGAAACCTAAAAACCCCTAATAAAGGGGTTTTTAGATTTCTACAATATAATGATTTAGCATATGATGAAGAAATAGGCTTATAAAAGATAGCCATATACTCTCTGTACATGGCTATCTTTTATTTTTTCGGCACCAACAAAATCCCTAAACTAATAATACAAAAGCTCATTATTTGCTCTGCTGATAGACCAAACAGAACCGAATTTTGTTCACTAACAAGCGAAATAATAATATGAGCAAACCCCTCAATAATTAGAAAAACACTTATATTCTTTCCATTTCCGAGCCTTTCATTTTTCATCCATAACAAGCCCATTATACAAAGAGCAAGGATGATCTCGTATACGAATATAGGGTGATATAAAAGTTTAGATTCATATATTTTCATTCCCCATGGTAGTGTCGTTTGTGCACCTACTTCATGATGTAATAGAAAATAAAAGATAATACTCACACACAGACCAAAAGGCAATGCATCAAGTAAAATACGAAGCGAAAATTGCTCCTTTTTACTTTTCCAAACAATGTATACACTCGCAATTACGCATCCTACTACAATATGTTGCATACTTCCAACAGCTAATATTGCTTGCACTGGCGCCCCAAAGGCCCATACAGGATTTAAAATTGCTGGTGCAAACTTCCATACAAATACGATGATAAGAAAAGCATTTGTTACGGCATCCATCATTTTTTCATATGATACATTTTGATGCCTCATCTTTCGTTTCATCAACATAAATCCAAATAGACTTCCAATTATAAGAGATATGGGTTGTAACCTCACGATCCACTCCATCGTCACGAAATCTCCTTTTAATTCTCAATCAATTTCTTAAATTTCTTTTCTAATTGATCTGGTGGTAATACACCTCGTACATGATCTACTATAATTCCATCTTTATTAACAAAAAATGTCGTCGGTAAAGAGAATACTTTATAATCTAGTCCAGCTACTCCGTCCATATCTAGTAGAACAGGAAACTCAAAACCATAACGATTAGCAAATGCGCTTGCTTCTTGTACTGGGTCACTAACAGTTGCATTCACCGCAAAAATTTCAACATCCTTTTTATATTTATCATACATATGAACTAAGTCAGGTGCCTCCATTTCACACGGCCCACACCATGATGCCCAAAAATTAATAATATACGGTTTTCCCTTTGCATCATTTAACGACTGTAACTTTCCGTCTAATCCTTTTAATGTGATGCTAGGTGCTTTAAAACCGACTTGTGGTAATACTTCTTTCTCCTGTAACTCTGCTTGCTTTGCTTTTCTTTCCTTCTCTTCTTTCTTTGAATTATAAAAGTTAACCCCCGCCCAAACGAGTGCCCCTACTAATATAATAGCAATTATTTTCTTCACTTTTCTTCCTCCTCATTTTTAAAAACCCGTAAATCCACCGAATAGACGAATAAAGAATGCTGTAATTTTCGTCATTTGATTTGTATACAATAAAATACCCGTTACAATCATCATTCCACCGCCAATTTTCATCATGACATTGGCATATGTAACAATCCATTTTACCTTCCCAATAAAGAACGCCATCACGAAAAATGGAACCGCAAACCCAAGAGTATACGCTGTAATATAAAGAAGTGCCCCTTCAGGATTCGTCGCGCCAAGCATGAGTACAGCTGAAAATATCGGTCCAACACATGGCGTCCAACCCGCTGCATATGTCATACCGACTAAAATCGAGCGAATAAATCCAGTCGATTTACTTCTATACTGCACCTTTTTCTCTGCCATAAGCCACTTAGGCTGAAACAAGCCCGTCATAAATAGCCCCATTAAAACAATAAAAATCCCACCAATTTGTTGAATCAATTTTTGGTTAGATGAAAATGTTATTCCAATCCAACTTACCGATAAACCTAACGCGTAAAATATAACCGAAAATCCGATCATAAAAAATACTGTATGTATAATCGCTGATTTTTGCATAATCCCACGATTTTCTTTTAAATCTTGAATAGACACACCTGTAATATAAGATAAATAAGATGGATATAGCGGTAAAGAGCACGGTGATATAAATGACAATACTCCTGCCCCAGCCACAAGCCAAATTGTTAAATCTCCTGCATTCATTTTATTCCCCCTAAAACACTACAATGAGTAGTGTTTATTCTAAAAAAAAGAGGCTATATGCACTCTCCGACAATAAGTACAACCGACATACAGAATAAACCTACTGTTACATATACCGAATTCGTATGTAACGGGATAGTAAGCTTAACAACCTTTTCATTTAACACTTGCTCGATTCGTAAATTTATTGCTGTTTTTGCAAATAAAGCTGTAACACATCGATTTTCCATTGTCTTTATTTTAATTAATTTTAATAACGCGCTACCTAACTCAAGTGAGGATTCCATTTTTTGCATCGCATATTTATCAGCAGCTAGTTCCTGATACGTATGATATCGCTGTAATAACCCTTTTAATATTGGTATGTACATCATTCCTTCTGCTAATAGCGTAAAACAAAATAATTTTAGCGGATCCCAATTCTTTTGATGATATTCTTCATGGAAAATAATTGCATCCATTTCTTCATCTGAAAATGTTTGAAGCATCCCTTCTGACATGACAACTTTCGGACGAAATAGCCCAATTGTAAATGCCGCAACTTCCGTAGTCGGCAATATATATATTTGTTTTCCTTTTCGGATGAAAGGGATAAGTACTTTTTGTAATTTTTTACTATAGAAAAATTGTCGCCAAATTCTTTTGCACACGATTAATACAGTAAGTAATAATAATCCAGCGATTATTATACGAATCAGCGATAATTCTTTCATATGTTTTTCTAACTGGAACAAGCAAAATTTTGAAAGAAGGAACATCTTATTTTGAAACAGAAATGGATATGTAACGTAATACAGTAACAAGCTGAAAAAGAGGGTACTAACAATTACTGCTAACAATACGATTTTACGCATTTGCCATTTCATTTCATTAATCCTCTTTTTTTAACTGACTCAATTTGTCTTCTAACTTTTTTATTAAAGTCGGATCAGCCTGCTCTAACTCATCTAACATATGATTTACAACTAAATCTCCAAATTCCCCCATCAATTCCTGTGTCATTTTCTTCGTTTGATTGGATAAGAATTCTTCTTTCGTTTGTACAGCACGATATATGCCACTTCTTTTCACAGTCTGTTTTTCTAAGTGTAATTTCTCTACTAACCTGTTCATAACTGTCATAACAGTGTTAAAATTCACAGGTGATTCTTCACTTAATTTCTGCTGCACTTCTTTAATCGTAATACCATCGCTAGACCAAACAATCTCCATAATTTTTGCTTCAAGCGGTCCAAAGAAATGATTTAACCCGTGCTCATTTAACTTATAGTTTTGAGTAAACATTGTACAACTCCTTTCACACTACGAATTGTAGTACAAATTAAATGAAAGGTCAAACGTAAATGATATATACGAAAATTAACTACCTATAAATACATAGGCTATTCCATTCATTTTAAACCTAATTTTTCTCCAAATGTATCAAAAAGGTACTGCTCTAATATTTGTACACTAAACTTCTCATTACGCCCAAGGGCAAATAATTCCCGATCTTTCGCTACGATAGTATCTAACGGAATAACTACATTATCCACTATTTTTACAATTTCGATTATATTACTTTTCACATTCACTTCTGTTTTAAATTCAACGTTTTCTAACACTATATGTGAACGTCTTCCTGATGCAAAAAAAGTAAAATTAGGATTTTTAACAACGCCAATTTCAGTCTCTAACGCATATAAATAGTGAAAAATTACATCTCTATGTCCATCTTTTATTATTTTTTCATCCTTCTCATCGTCTAAGTATTCTTTCAGCTTCGTTGTAAATTCAAATCGAAAATCCACTTTTTTCACGCTCCTTCTTTGTATTTCATATTAAATAAATATATTGAAATAATTTTACCATATTGTAATACAACTTCCTATTAAAAGTAAAAACTGTTTTAGAAAATCGCTATTATTTCCGATACCCTTTTAAAATATAAGTATAAATTCAATATGAACGAATGCGTCATTATATCTATTTAAACATATTTTTTCCATATTTTGAAACATTAGTATGAAATATTATATATCAATGAATGGTTTCTAATGCATTGGTATATATAGTCAGTAGTTTCTTTACTATTCCGATATACTTAAGCTATATTTTCTAATTATTGATTACATTACGGAAGGAATGTAACTCTCTTCTATCGAATTTTTATATAACAAAAATGATTAGGTGGTGCTTTACTATGAAATTAGCTGTCATTGGTGGCGGTGATTTACAAGATTCAAATCACTTGCCTATTAATGAACGCCTTATAGAATTAACAAATAAACAGTACCCAAAAATATTGTTTATTCCAACGGCTAGTCATGATGATGAAAGCTATATAAAATTATTTTTAGACACGTTTGAAAAACAATTACATTGTGAAGTACAAATTTTACGTACTACAACAGATTCACCTTCTAAGTATGAAATAGACGAGATGATTCATTCAGCCGATTTAATTTATCTAGGTGGCGGGAACTATATTCACATGCTTACGCAATGGAAAGAACATAGACTCGATGAAAAATTATTATTGGCTCTGCAACAAGGAACACTTATTGCTGGTTATAGCGCTGGTGCTATGTGTTGGTTCACGTCTAGTATCCGATCAGATTATGAAGGTTCTGGTTATATAGAAAGTAACGGATGGGGGATTGTTAATAAAAGATTTTGTCCACATTATAATCAATTAAACAGAATGAACGCCTTCCATTCCTTTTTACAAAATCATCAAGGGAATATAGAAGGAATTGCACTCGAGGATAATTGCGCTTTATATATTACAGAAGAATCCTTTGAGATTATCGGTGAACCGGAAAAAGCGTGGGAGTTTTATATGAGTGATAAAACACTCATTAGACAACATTTTGATATCACTTTAAAAAGCTATTTGTAAACCTGCACTTACGAAAAAATGTCCCTAAGTCTAATAACTTAGGGACATTTTTTCTATTTAACTAACTAATCGTGTAATTCGTTTCTTTTGCCATGAAAGCTTATAATATGCATACTGTAATATTAAGCTGACAATAAATGCTGCTGGATACCCGATCCAGATGCCTTCTATTCCAAGACTTGTATGGTAAGAAAGATAATATGCTACGGGTACTTCTACAAGCCAAATTGAAACAACTCCAATAACAGTTGGCCAAAGTACTGTACCGCTCGCTCGCATTGTCGCACTAATAATTTGTGCATGACCGAAAATTAAATAACTCCATAACGTAATCATAACTAAGCTATGAGCAATTTCAATTGTAGTTTGACTTGTTAAAAATAGTGATAAAATGTCTCTTGAGAATAAGTAAATAAGAGATATTAACACACCACCGATGACGTAGTTCATAATAATTCCAGCCTTCACAACTTTCTGCAATCGATCAAATTGATTCGCACCAATCGATTGTGCCGCAAAAATGGAAACTGTAATACCAAGGCTAACTGCTGGCATTTGTACATAACTTGCAACTTGATTCACAACGCCGTAAGCAGCTGTTGCATCCGAACCGTAACGATTTACAAATGCGATTACGGCAATCTCAGATAATGATACTAATATCATATTTATACTTGCTGGTATACCGAGCCTTAGCAATAGCTTTAATAACTCCCCATCCATTCGAAGGTATTTTCTAACCGTGCCATCTAGTTGTAATGGGTGATTTTTCTTCTTTAAATACACAAGCATGACAATAAACGTAATAACTGTAGATATAACAGATGCATAGGCCGCTCCATACACATCTAATTTCGGAGCTCCTAACCATCCAAAAATAAGAACTGGTAATAAAATCATATTTAGCGCTGTACTTACAATTAAAAAGTAAAATGGCGTTTTAGAATCTCCTGTACCTCTCATAAATGTTGTATATGCGAAATATAAAAATAATACTGGCATCGATATAAATAAAATCCGTGCATAATGTACACTTATTTCAATAATATTTTCTGGCGTTCCCATTAGACGCATAATATCCATCGCAAAAATACTGCCTATTATCGCCAACACAACTCCAATAATAAAGGTAAACGTCAACGTCGTACCAACGATAGCTTTTAAACGATCTTCGTTTTTAGCACCAAACGCCTGACCAATTAAAATAGAGCTTCCTGAACCGATACCAATTACAAATGAAACGAGCAAGAAAAATAATGGGAAGAATGCTGATATAGCCGCTAAATCATTAACTCCAAGCCATCTTCCTACTACTACCATACCAAATAATTGTCCAACTGATTGTAGTACATTACTTAATAATAACGGTACTAAAAACATCGACATCGATTTCCAAATCGGTTTACTCTCACTTTCCAACTTATGTGACTCCGCACCTTCTTTATTGTTATCTGCAGGTGGTTTCAAATTTCATTTCTCCTTTTATTAAACATCTATTTTCAATCTCTATCTCTTTGTATAGTTGTTATAATACTGTGCTTCTATTCATTTTCTTTTCGTATGATTATAACTTCACCCAATATTGACTTCCATCGGCTGTTCGATCTAAAAATCCATATTCGATTAAATATCTTCTTAATGTTACAAAATCAGGGTATACATTTTCTATCACTGTATTTACTTCTTTTTCAGTATACTTTTTATTACTATCAAACTTCTTCACTAAATGGCGCAATATAATTAATTTGCGCTTTTGTTTCTTCGGAAATTTAGAGAGAGGTCCATCTAATCCTTCTGTAAAATGAGCTTTTAATACTTCATCATTTTCTTCTTCCGTAATATTGTATCGATCATCCACCATCGTTGCTGTTCTATGAATTGGCACAAATTTCGTTTGTACTTTTGATTTTTCTTCTGATAATTCCATTAGCGCTAAAAATACTTTTGCTTGCTTCATTTTCTCTCGCAGTGTAAATCGATGATTACGAATTGTTGATGTACTTCCGCCATCCATTTCTTTTACAATTTCTTTATCATTCAGTCCCATATGGAAAAACTGAACCATTTTCTTTTGTAAATCCGTTAAACCAGTAAATTTCTTATCCATATTTAACAAATAATCAAACATAGACGTATGCTCATTTTGAATATGCAATTGGACGAACTTCTCTGCTTCATACAAAATTTGGTTATCTTGATAAATAACACCTTTAATAAATGTTTCACCACAAGCTAAGCAAATGTACTCCTCTTTTTCTTCATCAAACACATACCCTTTCTTTAATTCCTCTATTGACGCATCCCAAAACTTCTCTGAAATATCACTCATACTAAACACTCCTTTAAAATGTTTATTTAAAACCAAACAAATCAGCATAACATTTACTATCACTTCACCATCTTATCACAACGCAAACAAACATTTCAATGTTTCGTTTACCCATTTTATAAACTTTTATAAAAACATCTAACAAAAGGGTTTAATACAAAGAAAAGCGAATATGTTTATACAAATTCATTTTATAGGATGTGAAATAGAACATAAATATTCTTCAAGACCCTTAGTTTACCGATAAACAAATTGCACAGAATACATATGCGATTAGTGAATATGGAACTGGTATTCACTCATTCCAAAACTTCAGTATTCAATTTTAACTACAAAAAAGATGTTTTCGTATAAGAAAACATCCTTTACTTTTTATATATTCTATTTACAGTCTCTACTAAAACCTTACTTGCTTGTACAAATGTATGCTTTCGATTTCTATCTTCAACAAATTTATTAGCACAACTACTCATAATCATCATACAACTAATTATGACTAACGCTATCTTTCTATTCTTGTAAGTCACTTCATGCCACTCCACTATTACAAAACTTCTTTTGAATTTATCCCATCAAGAAATTTTACATGAATAATAAAACGTGTGAATATGCAATTCTGCATATTCACACGTTTTATCACAATGTTATGATTTAATTTAGTTAAAGAACAAGTATACCGAGGTGACAAACTTGAAATTTAAAGCGAAAAAAAATCCATTCCACGTCATTTTCATTACATTATTTATAATTATTTTTTTCGTTTCGTTATTCTTCCAAAATGAAAATTCTATTTTTTTCACTCTCATGATGCTGCTAAATATCGTGAATCTTTCTTCATTCTATTTCTCTCACTACAACGTAACGGAATCATCTCTTGTTGTAAAACACGGTTTCATACTTCGTACTGAAATCCCATTTAAAGACATTCGTCATATTAAGTACTCTGGCAAAAAACTTCGTTCAAAAAAATGGACGAGGCAACAATTAGAAATTAATTATAATTTATTTGACTCAGTGACCACTTTCGTACCACAAGAAGAAGAAAAATTCATTTCACTCTTAAAAGAGAACTGCCCACAGATGAAAGTAATGAATACGCCTGCTAACAAATAATATATTTTGAAGCTTGCATTATTGTAAGTAGATGAAACTTAAAAATGAACATCAAAAAAGCCAAGATTCTATACTAAGAATCTTGGCTTTTTCTATTACTCTTTTGGAGCAATCATTTTCTTTGGATCTACAATTTCATCAAATTGCTCTTCTGTTAGTAGTCCAGATTGCAATGCTGCTTCTTTTAAAGTTAATCCTTCTTTATGAGCATGCTTCGCAATTTTCGCTGCATTTTCATATCCGATATGTGGGTTTAGCGCTGTTACAAGCATTAGTGAACGATTCACATTTTCATTAATTACTTCTTCATCTGCTTCAATACCAACTGCACAATTGTCATTAAACGAAACAATTGCATCCGCTAATAAGTGAGCTGATTGTAAGAAGTTATAAGCAATTACAGGTTTAAATACGTTTAACTCAAAGTTACCTTGGCTCGCAGCAAATCCGATTGTTGCATCATTCCCCATCACTTGCGCTACAACCATCGTTAATGCTTCACTTTGCGTTGGATTTACTTTACCAGGCATAATAGAGCTCCCTGGTTCATTTGCTGGAATAATAATTTCTCCAAGACCACTACGTGGACCACTTGCAAGCCAACGTACATCGTTAGCAATCTTCATTAGATCCGCAGCTAATGCTTTTAATGCACCGTGAGTATATACAACTTCATCATGGCTCGTTAATGCATGGAACTTATTTGGTGCAGAAACAAATTGTTTACCTGTAAATTGACTAATTTCCTCTGATACCATCTCACCAAATTTAGGATGAGCATTAATACCTGTTCCAACCGCAGTTCCACCAATTGCTAACTCTTTCATATATGTATTGCTCTCTGCAATCATACGCTCTGTTTTTTCAAGCATACGGTGCCATCCGCTAATTTCTTGCCCTAAAGTTAACGGCGTTGCATCTTGTAAATGTGTACGACCAATTTTTATAATATGTTCAAATGCAGTTACTTTTTCTGCTAAAGTTTCTTTTAATTTCGTAATTGCTGGTAATACGTGATTTTCTACTGCGATTACACAAGCTACATGAAGCGCCGTTGGAAATGTATCATTTGAACTTTGTGACATGTTCACATCATCATTCGGATGAATGTGTACGTCAGATCCCTTCTCTTTCAAAATTTGATTCCCACGATTTGCAATTACTTCATTCACATTCATGTTTGACTGTGTACCACTACCTGTTTGCCATACGACAAGCGGAAAATGTTCATTCCATTTCCCTGCAATCACTTCATCCGCAGCTTCTACAATTGCTTCTGCTTTTTCTTCTGATAGCTTTCCTAATTTTTGATTGCTAAGCGCTGCACTCTTCTTTAAAATTGCAAATGCTTTTACAATTTCAAGCGGCATTGGCTCTGTTCCAATTGGAAAGTTTTCTTTACTACGTTGTGTTTGTGCTGCCCATAATTTATCAGCTGGAACTTTTATTTCTCCTAATGTATCTCTTTCAATTCTGTACTCCATGTTTTCATCCCCTTGAAAATATAATACCTACATCTCTTATAATAACAGACTTTCTCTTAAATGATAAGAATTCTCACTCTTATATATAGATATTCTATATTTATTTTAAAAAATTCCTCTTGACCTAAACTTAAGTTTAGGCTGTATCCTTTCCATTGTAACCTACTATAACACTACTGGAGGAATTCAATATGAAAAAATATGCTTTTATAACAGGTGCGAATAAAGGAATTGGATATGAACTTGTTCGTCAATTAGCAGAAAAAGATTATCACGTATTTTTAGGTGCTCGTAATGAACAACTTGGACAACAAGCCGTAGAATCTTTAAATGTTTCAAACGTTTCCTATATTCAAGTAGATATTTCAAATTCACAATCCATTCAAGAAGCAACAAAGAAAATTTACGAAACGACTGACCACTTACATTTATTAATTAATAACGCAGGCATAGCGCTAGACTTCAATACGCTACCTAGTGAATTAAATATTGAAACTTTACGCCAAGGATTTGAAGTTAACTTTTTTGGAACTTTCCAAATGATGCAAGCCTTTTTACCATTATTAAAGAAATCAAGCAACAGTAAAATCATAAATGTAACAACTGACATGGCCTCACTAACAATGTTTGCTAATGGTGAAACACATCCAATTAATACACTAGGATATAATTCTTCCAAAACAGCTATTAATGCTTTAACATTAGCTTTTAGTAAAGAATTTGCCACTAACGGTCCACAAGTATTTGGGGTAACTCCTGGTTTTACAACTACGGATCTTAATGGAAATTCCCCCGGTGGCCATACAACCACTGAAAGTGCTAAAATTATTATTAAATATGCATTAAGTGAAACAAATTATAATGGTAAAATACTAAATAAAGATGGCATTATACCTTGGTAATAAAAGGATGAATGATATGTATTATACAATTGGGCAAGTCGCCAAAATGCAACATTTAACTATTTCTCAAATACATTATTACGATAAACAAGGACTGTTCCCTTTTCTTCAAAGAAATGAAAAAGGAGATCGAGTTTTTGACGAAGAAGCACTGAAATATTTAGAGATGATTTTGTGTTTAAAAAACACTGGTATGCCAATTCAAAAAATAAAACAATTTATCGACTGGTCTATGGAAGGAGAATCTACTATCTTTCAACGGCTGGAATTAATGAAACAACAGGAAACCAATGTCTTACAGCTCATTCAAGACACTGAAAAAAACTTAAAAAAGATACAACAAAAAATTGCTAAATACGAGAATGAAATAACTTCAGAAAATGCTATTAAAAAATAAAAAATCACCTTCTACATATTGTAGAAGGTGATTTTTATTTTATGATGCTTGCTTTCCTTTATCTGCATCATCTACATACCAGATGAATTTGCCTGTATATCCATAAATAACTGCTAAAATTAACGATACGAAGCTTAACCACATAAACGGAACGTATGAGAACGTTGCTACACCTAAAATACCAGCCATAAAAATACCATTATCAGACCATGGAACCATACCTGAAGTTAACGTTCCACCTACTTCTGAGTTACGCGCTAATACACGACGGTCTATTTTTAATTTATCATAGCTATCTTCCATAATTTTTGGTGTTAAAATTAGTGATACATACATCGCACAACCAAATATATTAGCTAAGAATGCCACGATTAAGGTAGACAATGTTACATTACCTGCAGAATTTAATTTCTTCTCGAATTTTGATACGATTACTTTTAAAACACCTAATTTTTCAAGTAATCCACCAAATCCTAAACCGAAAATAATAACGGCTACTGAGCCAAGCATGCCGTTAATTCCACCACGGTTTAATAACTTGTCAACAAACTCAACACCAGATTGAATTGAGAATCCGTTATAAGCTGTTCCAATCGCCTCTCCAAAGTTCATCCCTTGGAAAAGAGTTGCCCAAATTGCACCAATTAAAGCTCCCATTGCAATTGTTGGCATAGATGGTTTCTTCATCGCTAATAGAACGATAACAATGACCGCTGGAATAAGCATCCATATTTTAATATCAAATTGCTTTAATAAAGCTTCTTTTAAAAATTCTACTCGATTCAAATCTACATTATCGCCGCCATACATCCAACCAGCTACAGTAAACATAATACTAGTAATAATATAAGCCGGAACATCTAATACGAGCATAGCTCGAACGTGAGCAATAACATCTACTTTCGCCATAGAAGCTGCAAGAACTGTGCTATCAGAAAGTGGTGATAATTTGTCGCCGAAATAAGCTCCTGAAAGAACTGCACCAGCAACAAGCGGAAGTGGTAAACCAAGTCCTTCACCAATCGCCATCATAGCAATACCTGCTGTTCCCACTGTTCCCCAAGACGTTCCTGTTGCGATAGAAGTTATAGAACAAATAATTAATGTTGCTAATAGGAATATGCTAGGGTGAATAAATTCTAATCCATAATAGATTAATGTTGGTACTACCCCACCAGCAATCCATGTTCCAATTAAAGCACCTACTGCAACTAAAATCAGTATTGCTTCTAATCCGTTAGAAATCCCTTTCGTAATTGCATCTTGCAATTCTTGATAACGAAATCCTAATCTTAATCCAAGCGCAATTACTAAAAACCATGAAATAAATAGCGCTAATTGAATTGGGAGATCAAAAATCGTTTGGAAGGAAAAGACAACAGCAAGAAATAGTAATAAAAGAACTATGATTTCTAGCATCGATGGTAATCTTACACTTTTCATTTTTTTCTCTCCTTACAAGTCGATAACATGACGTATGTCGTCTTACATGTATGTAATATACAATTAGCGAAGACAAAACAAAATTTTCATATTATTTCGATTTATTTTTCCAGTATAATATATTCACAACCCTTTCTATTGTAAAAGTAGATTACGTTTTTCGCAATGAAAAATATAAAAAATGTTGTATTTTTATTTATCCCGATATTTTCGGTCAATAAGACCCTTGTATCAAAATTTAGTAAGTGCAAAGCACTTAGTTAAGAAATTAACTACTGTAAAATCCCGAATTGACATGAACCTATTAAAGCTTCACTTTATTTACAAAAAACAATCCCATACTAACTCTTTTAATATTTGCTGCAACAAAACTTTTTACAACTATCTTCACTTTTTAATTCAAACCATAATTCCCCAAACAAAAATAGGGCACACATCATTAAAATGATGCATGCCCTACCTTTATTTATACATATTTTGTATTTCTTCTTTATTTTTAAGTATTTCCTCAAACTTATCACTACAACCCTTCGGAAATAACACTCCCAGTCCATATGAATGCGCAAATTGAAAATGAGGGTACTTCGCTTTTACCTCATCCCAAAACTTATATACGCCGAAATCACGACTTCTAACTTCAATATCATGAAATAATACAATACCGTTTTTCGCGACTTTCGGTAGCCATGTATTATAATCGTGAGAAACAGCTTCATACGTATGATAGCCATCAATATGCAAAAGATTTATCGTTTCATCTTGAAACCGCTCTACAGCATCATCAAAAGTAGATCGAATTAAATTTCCTATATTAAGGTAGTTATCACTCACTACTTTTTCTACTATTTGAAAAACCCCTTCTCCATATGGACCTGTATGCCCATCTCCAGCCCAAGTATCTACTGCAAAGCATTTAGTCGATAACCCTCCATCTTTTACTCCTTGACAAAAACTGAAGAAAGAAGCACCTAGATGTGTACCTAACTCAACTAAAGTTTCTGGTTTTTCAAATCGTACTAAGTCATATGCAAAATCTAAATGTCCACTCCACGCAGATTGTGACCGAATAATAGGACTAAATGTTTCAAATTCAAATGATGGTTTATGAGTAACCCAGTTCATCGCATAACTCCTTCTGCACATATTTTTAACAAACCAAATTACTCTTATCTTTATTTTTTTATCGCCTTGATTATGATTCTATTTCATGAAAATATGAAGAATTTATTCTTTTCTATTAAGGTAAAGCATCATATACATATGGGTCAGTTGGCTTATTAATTTTCTCGATTTTGTTTACTTTTACAAGTGGAAAGACTGTTCCTTTATATGTCGTTTCATCTAATAATCCTGTTATTTTCACCCATGTTTCTTCTGGAGTTTTTTCAATATTTTTCCCGGTAACAATCATCCCCCAGACTGATGCATCCGCAATACAACAAGTTATACCATATCGAGCCACTACTGCTTTATTACCCGTCACATCTTTATCCTTATATATAAACCCTAAGAATGTAATTTCTTTCCCTTTAAACCAATTAACATTTTGACCAATTACATTCATTGTTTGAACATAGTCCTTATCCTTTACTTGTAGTTTACGCTGTCCTAACATACTTTTTACTACTTGCTCTTCCGTTTTATAAGTCGTTGATAAATTTGATGTTTCTTCTGGATCAACGGATACTTCTCGCCCATCAAACTTAACCTGTTCCCCCTCTTTTTCGTTCCTTTCTAGACTTCTCGCCTGTACACTTTGATTCATACCCCTTTTTCCTGCTAAACTTCCATCAATTGTTACACTTCCAAAGAGAAAAGCACTAACTATCGGAACGACAAATAAAACATATACAAAGAAACTTTTTATCCCTGATTTTGATGTTGTATGATGTTTACAACAATTACAATCATGCTGTTTTTCTCTTCCATCTCCCAAAACTTGCACAGTACCAACAATTAAAATTACTACAAAAGCTATATACGTAAATTTGATCATTTTTGGAGCGATAAAATTATAAATATTCCCTGTTACAAGTAGCTTAAATAAGAGCATTGCTAAACCAATTAAAATAATGCCACGTATATAGCGATGATATGCCTTCCGCTCCTCTTTCTCCATTCTTTCTCACCTCCTATAACATTATGATTTGCAGGATGGTATACACAGATACAATCACAATTCCCATCAAAAAGAATACAAATCTCTTTTGAAAATATGCAAATAGCATTAACGTATTTTTCATATCAAGCATAGGCCCAAACACAAGAAATGCGAGAAGTGCCTTTACCGAGAAAACATTTCCAAAAGATGCCGCTATAAAAGCATCTGCTGCAGAGCAAATTGATAGAACATAACCAAATCCCATCATAATAAAGGGGGCAATTACTTCGTTATGTGCTATTGCATCCAGTACATTCCGATCAAAAAACGTTTGAAATACACTTGCTAAAAAAGCACCAATCAATAAATATTTACCAGTATCAAAAAACTCATCTACAATATGATTCATAACATCTTTCCAACTCTTTTTTTTGCTTGTTTGAACTGAAACCTCTACATCTTTTAAAACATTTCTTTCGCGATAGCAATAATACACAATTAGACCTATGAATAGAGCAACTAAAATTGTTATCCCAAAGCGTGCATATACTACGTAATCATTTTTTGGAAACGCATATACAGTAGATAAAAGAACAACTGGATTCATAATGGGTGCACTCAGTAAAATAACAATGCCTACATGAAGTGGTAACCCCTTTTGAATGAGCCTTCTTACAATTGGTATAATGACACATTCACACATTGGAAAAAGAACTCCCACAAATACTGCCGGAATCATTGCAACAATCGGAGATTTCGGCATTACTTTTTGAATCATATCTTCCGTCACAAACACTTGAATACATGAAGAAACAATTACCCCTAATAAAATAAAGGGTATTGCTTCAAAAATGATACTTAAAAATACTGTATTCACATTCAACCATTCCTGTGGCATATTTTTGTGCAAATTTGCTAGACTTGTAAAATCTACAAAAAATAATAAAAAGAGAAACATAGCGATAAGAGCTATGCCTACTAATTCTTTTGAAACTCTATTAAAGACCAAGCTTCTCGCCTCCATTTTATTTATATGTAAACATGTGCTTGTCCAAATGCTCCATACTACAGCACAAATTTTATAGTCTATTTCTATTCTTAAATCGTAATCATTATGATTTATTCTTGCTTTTTCTTTTCTCATCGTTTAACATAAAACGTAATCATTACGATTTAAAGGAGAGATCATTTCATGAAAAAAGTACCTATCACTGTATTAAGTGGTTTTTTAGGATCTGGAAAAACTACCTTACTACATCACATCTTGACTAATAAGAATAACTTAAAAGTAGCTGTCATCGTTAATGATATGGGCGAAGTAAACATTGATGCATCTCTTATAAAAAAGGGTGGTTTTTCACGTACGGAGGAAAAACTAGTAGAAATTCAAAATGGCTGTATTTGTTGTACACTACGAGAAGATTTAATGATAGAAGTGAATCGTCTTGTTGAAAATGGTGATATTGACTATATTATTATTGAATCTTCTGGTATAAGTGAGCCTATTCCAGTTGCTCAAACATTTACTTATACAGACGAAGTTCTTAACATTGATTTAACGAGAAATTGTCGCCTCGATACGATGGTTACAGTTGTAGATGCAAATAGGTTTTGGGATGATTTTGCAGACGGAGAAAGTTTATTAGACCGAAAACAAGCAATCGATGAGAATGATACCCGGGAAGTTATTGATTTATTAATAGATCAAATTGAGTTTGCAAACGTAATTATTCTTAATAAAATAGATTTGCTAGAAAAAGAAGATGTGATAGAGCTTCATCATTTACTAAAAAAATTAAATCCTAATGCAAAAATTCTTGAAGCTTCGTTTAGCAAAGTACCATTACAAGAAATTTTAAACACAAATCTATTTAATTATGAAGAAGCTAGTCAATCGGCCGGCTGGATACAAGAATTAAATAGTGAACATCATACACCGGAAACGGAAGAATACGGTATCAATTCCTTTGTTTACCGTCGCAAATATCCTTTCCATCCCGAGCGCCTTATGAATTGGCTAGAAAAATGGCCTTTAGATGTTGTAAGAGCGAAAGGATTCTTCTGGCTCGCATCTCGTAATAATATGATAGGGCTTCTATCTCAAGCAGGTTCCTCTATTACAATTCAAGGAGCCGGTGAATGGATAGCCGCATTACCTGAAACTGAAAGAAATCAAATGATTGCAGAAGAACCAGAAGTATTAAAAAACTGGGACGAGCGATATGGAGATCGAATAACTGAGCTCGTATTTATCGGTATTGATATGAATCGTTCTGTGATTGAACAATCATTAGATGATTGTCTATTAACAGAAAAGGAAATGGGACAAAAGTGGAATACATTTATTGATCCTATTCCGGCTTTTACTTATACTTCATAATAATTAATAAAAGGCTTCAGTAGAATGAAGCCTTTTTACTTTATAGCACTCTTATTTAATAGGTTTGCTTTAATTATAAATACAACTGTACCTAAAACAATTAATATAGCATATACGATACCAACTACATCCCCTATTTTTTCTAAGCCAAGCGGTAATATTATAGTAGCAACTCCAACTATATAAGAAAATGCTCCTGAAAGCTTCGCTAATTTATTTTTATCTCCAACAAACGTTTCTTCTTGATATCCCGCTAACAAAAACAACCTCTTTTTCACATGTATTTGATACCCTAAAAAAATGATAAGTAACCCAACAAATAAACAAACTAAAAATCCAGCTAACATATACTCCCCCTCCTCTACAATATTTTACTATACATAAAAAAATAAAATTAGAAATTTCAGTTTATTAACGAGTCATTCTGTGATATATTGCATATTGTATTCAATTTATATTTTTAGAAAGGAGAATTTTAAATCATATGGATTCAAATCGATTAAAAGGAATTATAATGGTCATAATCGGTGCTTGTTTATGGGGCTTGTCTGGTACAGCTGCACAACAGCTTTTTCAATATGACAATGTTTCAACCGAATGGTTAGTTACGATCCGTTTACTTATATCTGGAATTATTTTGCTCATTATTTCCTCATTCGGAACGAGAAAAAAAGAGATATTTGGCATTTGGAAACAAAAATCTGATGCTATTAAAATGATTTTGTTTGGTCTATTCGGTATGCTTGCTGTACAGTATACGTATTTCGCTTCAATTAAAGAAGGAAATGCTGCCGTGGCAACATTATTACAATATTTAGCTCCTATATTCATCACTGTATACTTACTTTTCAAATGGAACGTTCGTCCATCAAAAGTTGATTTCATTTCAATTACCCTTTCATTAGTAGGCACTTTTCTCTTACTAACAAACGGGTCTGTTCATAACTTGGCTGTTTCTACACCAGCTATTATTTGGGGTGTTTTATCTGGATTATCTCTCGCTTTTTATAGTTTATATTCAAAGGAATTGTTAGAAAAATGGTCTTCCTCCGTTATCGTTGGATGGGGCATGATTATTGGGGGTATTGGTGTAACGATTGTACACTTTATTTCTACAAACGAATTCATTTTATTATCAACTATGAAATATGTAAAACTAAGTACCCTACCGCTCATCACATTTGTCGTCATTTTCGGGACACTTATTGCCTTTTATTTATACTTAGACAGCATACGATACCTTACTCCGAAAGAAACAACATTATTTGGTTGCACAGAACCACTCGCAGCTATTATTTCTTCTGTACTTATATTGCACGTGCCATTTCAATCTTTTCAGTTATTAGGCGCTTTTTGTGTCATTGTAATGGTGCTCATCTTAAGCCAAAAGCCGGATGAAGGGAAACAAAAATTAAAGCTTGTTCATGCAAAAAAGGAAAATATACAATGAAAGGATTGAATTCACTATGCCTGTCCCTCAAAATTATAAAAAACCAGGAAGAATTTCAGCAAAATCACTCGTTTTAAATCAACTACAAAATTGGATTATTGAAGGTGTACTGAAGCCCAATGAAAAAATTAATGATGGGGAATTGGCTGAGGCACTAGGAGTAAGCAGAACACCTGTAAGGGAAGCACTTCAAATATTAGAGCTTTCTGGATTAGTGGAAATGGTACCAGGGCAAAAAACGAAAATTGCTCCTATTAAGTTAGACGACGTATCTATCATTTATGAAACGATGGCTGGTCTTCACTCTATTATAGGAAAGCAAGCTCTTCAAAACATTACAGACGCTGATATTCAACTACTTTCTGAAATAAATGATCATTTTCAGCACTCTATAGAGAAAAAAAACGCAAAACAAGCTTTAGAATTAGATATACAATTCCACAATACAATTTCTTCTATTGCTAAAAATCAATATATTGAACCCTTTCTAGAAAATATACAACTTCACGTTTTACGTCTTGAATATTTGTTTTTCCAAAACTTTGTTCCAGCAAGTCAATCTATTGAAGAACATCACTCTATCATTCAAGCATTGCAGAAGCAGGACGAAAAACAAATGGAACAAATAATGACTCAAAACTGGCTCCGTCCCATGAAAGAAATACAAAAAATAATTTCTACGAAATAAAAAGAGAGCTGGTTACATTATATCGTAACCAGCTCTCCTTTTACTAATCTATATAGCTACGCCTGAATATTTGCATAATCTTCCATATCTTCGTACTCTTTTTCCAATTCCTCTAAAGACAGCTCGTATAATTGTCGGTCGCGAATCTTAAACACACCTGCTCCAATTAACTCATCAATTAAATGCCTCTTACGATTTTCAACAGCAAAACGGAGTTGACTACTCATCTTTTAAAAAACTCCTTTCTACGATCATTGAAAATGATAATCTTTATCAATTACCACTTTTGATTATAAAAGATGACTCTTTATAAGTAAAGTAATTTCATGAAATATTTACCTTACAAAGTATTTGTGGCCACATTATATATATGTATGCCATGCGAAAAATGTTATGACACATTTTCTTACCCTTTTTCTTTCATACTTTGCAAGTTGTCTCACCATGATTAAATGCACCATCTATTTCTACTTGAATGGTGACATGTTCTACATGAAACTTTTCCTTTAATACATCCGTAGCCTCTTTTAATACACTTTGCGTTTCATTATCTTTAATAATCAAATGGCAAGTTAATACTTGAAAATCAGATGTGACAGACCATATATGCAAATCATGAACTTCTTTTACAACCGGAATATTTAATAACGTACTTTTTACCTCTTCAACATTTATGTGCTGTGGTGCACCTTCCATTAATATATGAACCGTATCACGTGTTACACGCCATCCACTAATAATGACTAAAATAGACACAAAAATACTAGCAATCGCATCTGCAGCAGTCCATCCGAAAAATTTAATAAGTAACGCAGCAATGATCGCTCCGACGGAACCCAATAGATCGCCTAGTACGTGTAAGAAAGCACTTCTTAAATTCAAATTACCTTTCACATCTCCGCCTCTCATTAATATCCAAGCTGATAAAATATTAATAAGCAGACCAAGGACTGCAATAATGAGCATCCCATTACTAGCAATCTCAACTGGTTCTTTAAAACGACGGATTGCTTCAATAAAAATGTATACCGAAATGACAATAAGAACGACACCGTTACATAATGCTGCTAACATTTCGACTCGCTTATATCCATATGTTTTCACAGTTGTTGCTGTTTTTTCTCCGAGCTTAAACGCAAGTAAACTTAAAGCTAAAGATACTGCATCACTTAGCATATGCCCCGCGTCAGATAGTAGTGCTAAGCTATTTGTTACAAATCCACCAATAACTTCTGCAATCATAAAACTTGTTGTTAGTAGGAAGGCAATTAGTAACGCCTTTTTATTTTTTGAATGACCATGATCATGCGAATGTCCCATACTTATACTCCTTTAAGTACAATATCTGTATGTTAGTATGAAACAAACTCCCCATCTTTATCCCGAATCGACTGATTGTAAACGCCCGCTTCCTCTGTATACACACTTCGCTATTTTTTAGACAATCCCTTTTTCTCAAATAAAACAAGACTACTTCTTTTTTATTTTCATATTGTTTACTAATGAAAGAATTTTAAGGAGGTTACTTAAATGAAACGTTTATTTCTCTGTATGGAACGTGAACTTGTTGTAGTGAAAGAACAATATGATAATTATGAAACGACTTACCACTTACAAAATATGCAACCTACCTGTATCGCTGTTGATCCGTTCCACCCAAACCGTGTATATTGCGGAACATTTGGACGAGGTTTATGGTTAAGCGATGATGGTGGGGATTCTTGGCGACCAATTGGGGATTCCTATCGTTACTTTGATTTCCCTAAAGAAGATGGTATTTTGCACTCCTCTATCACTTCCATAACAATAAGCTCAAATGAACAAGTGAACGGATATGGGGTCGTTTATGTCGGCACAGAACCGAGCGCTTTATTTCGCTCTGAAAATGGTGGTGAAACGTGGACTGAACTTAAAAATATGAAATCATTATTATCTTCTTATACGTGGGCTTTCCCGCCTAGACCTTTTACCCATCACGTACGCTGGATTACAGTTGATCCAAACAACCCTAATACAATACACGTTTCAATCGAAGCTGGTGCTGTTATTCAAAGTAATGATAAAGGGCATACATGGATTGATAAAAAATTCGGTGCTCCTATCGATGCTCATCAATTACTTATGCACCCTGAAGCACCAAATCGTCTTTATGCATCATGTGGTGACGGATTTATGGGCGGACCTGATCGTGCTTATCTTGAAAGTTATAACAATGGAAACAGCTGGATCTCATGTAGTGAAGGACTTGAACATCATTATTTATACAGCATGGCAATTGATCCAGCTGATTGTAATACGATTCTAGTTTCTGCCGCGCCAAGTGCTGATCTGGCTCATCACCGTATCCCTTATGAATCTTATATTTATCGAAAAACGAAAGATACTCCTTTCCAGCAAGTACAACAAGGACTACCATCTGCAATCGGTACAGTCATTTCGATGTTTGCGACAAACAAGGCTGAACCACATACGTTTTACACGTTAAATAACAATGGCGTCTTTCAATCCAATGATAGCGGCGAATCGTGGGAACAACTAAATATTCCGTGGAAAGATGAATATAAAACGCAGCATCCGCATGCATTGCTCGTTACTAGTTCTTAACGAAAAAAAGACTGCCTAAATGGTTTTAGGCAGTCTCTCTTTTATTTCTTTAAATCAATGACCATATCATCTAACACAATATCTTTACTCTTCGCTTCTTTTTTCGGCACTTCTATTTTCTTCTCTTTCCCATTCACATACTCTACTCCACCATGATTTTCAGGTGTATGTACTTGCAAGTGCACACGAGGTGTAACGATAAGCTTTGTTGCATTTTCGTTTAGTTTTTGGAAGGTGGCACTCCAATGGATATTGTAAGGATCGTTGCCACTTCCCCCATTTCCTTCACCCGAATAAATATTCCCTAAATCATCCTTAACCGTCAATTCAACATCTACACTATCCCATTCTTTCCTCGCGCCCTTAGAAACCTCTTGATTGTAATAAAGAATAAATGAAACTGGCGATATTGCGACCTTTTCCATATTTGCTTTTATACCTTCTTTTTCCGAACTCCCACCAATTGTTCTCTCTTTACTATCCACTGATTTTACAGTTAAGGCGAAATTCCAATTACCTTGTATTGATTTTTTCCTATCTGGCATCTCTATTCTCTCTATATTCCATCTAAAGTTTACTTTGTCCTTTTTATTGCTATCATGATGCGTCGTTGTTACCATACCTACATACTTTTTTTCATTAACTTTAGTCATTTTACCACTGCCTGAACTACCATGAGCGTCCATTATATCCAATCCACCTAATAATATGATAGGATCCTCCCCTAAGTCCTGCTCACTTTCCAGTGAATACGTTATAGATAATGTTCTGCCATCAGAAATTACATCATTAATGGTAACCTTAACTCCATTACTCTCTCTCGTCATATTCAACTCAGTCGAAAATTCTTTATAATTTTCATATAACCCTGTTCTACCATTATCTAAAAATCGGAATATGTCACCGACAATTGGCAATCCCCCCGCATATGTAGGAAATCCGATACCGAGTGTTGCAACTGATAATCCTACTAAAATAGATGCAGCAGCGACACCTTTTTTCCAACTTTTCATCTTTTTCTTCGTACGTATCGATTGTTTTACATTTCGTTTTACTTTTTCCTTTTCAATTTCAGAAGCCTCAATTTCTTCTAGTTCTTTTTCGTCTATATCAATATCATTTAATAGTTCATAAATGTCTTTCATATTGCACTACCTCCAAAACTAATATTCGTAGCATTTTGTTGTAGTTTCTTTTTCCCACGGTACACTCGATTATCAATGGCTGCCCGAGTTAATCCTAACTTGTCACCTATTTCCTCTGTCTTCATACCAAATAAATATTTCATAATGAACACCTTTTGATCTAGCGGTTCTAATTGATTAATGAGCTTCAATAATTCTTCCCTATCTTCCATAACGATTAATTCGTCTTCTGCTGATTTTTCTGTACTGATATGAAACTCATCTGAAATGATTTCTACCGTTTTAGTCGATTTCCGGTAATAATCAATTGCTTTAAACTTTGCAATCGCTGCAATCCACTTTTTAAAATCACTCGGCTCTCCATGAAATTTATTTGCGTTATTCCAAATGGAAAGAAATATATCGTTTATACATTCCTCTATGAGTCCATCATTTTGAATGGGAAGTAGAACTTTATGCGTGATCCCCTTTATGAGTGGTAAGTATGTATCGACAACAAATTCTAACGCGTCTTCTTTTTGCCGCTGTAATCTTTTTATAAAATTTTTCTCATTTGATTTCATGTAGCGATTCCCCTTATTGTTTTGTAAAAGCTTTTACACCCTATATAACGTCTGAGAAAATTTTTTCTCTCATCTTTTTATTTTTTGTATGTAATGGAATACTTTCCCTTAGCCATTGTCTCACATAACTATGCGTTCAAAGAAAATTTTCTCAAGTCTGTAATTTAATTCATGTAGTACACTATTTATATAGTCACTTTTTAACTTAGTGTACATTTTATTTCGTTAATCTACTATTTTAATTTAGGAGATGAGATGTGTATGTGTGGAATTACAGGTTGGGTAGATTGGAAGGAAGACCTTTCAAATCAACATGTTATTTTAAAAAAGATGGCAAATAGTATTGAGCATCGTGGTCCAGATGCTGAAGGATTTTGGTTTTCACCTCGCGCAGCTTTTGCACACCGCCGATTAATCGTAATAGATCCTAAAGGAGGAACGCAGCCAAAAACATTTCGTGCTGGTGATTATACGTATGCTCTTACTTATAATGGAGAAATTTATAATTTCCGTGAACTTAGAGAGCAGCTTCAAAAATGTGGGCATGCATTTGAAACCCATTCAGATACAGAAGTATTACTACATGCTTATTTAGAATGGAAAGAAGACTGTGTACGACATTTAAACGGAATTTTCGCTTTTGCCTTATGGGATGATCAGAAGCAACAATTGTTTTTAGCACGAGATCATTTAGGTGTAAAACCACTCTTTTTTACAGAAAGAAATGGCAGTATTATTTTCGGCTCTGAAATTAAAGCATTATTAGCGCATCCATCTGTCCCTGCTGAACTTGATGCGGATGGAATAAATGAAATATTTGGATTAGGCTTATTTCGCACTCCAGGATGTGGCGTCTTTAAACATATTCAAGAAGTGCGTGCTGGACATTGTATAACGTTTACACGTCATAAAAAAGTAGTTACGAAGTATTGGAATTTAGAAAGTAAGTTCCATACAGACTCTATAGAAGATACATCTTCGCATATTTTATCTATTTTACAAGATACAGTAAAAAGACAATTAATTGCCGATGTTCCTCTCGTTTGTATGTTATCAGGCGGATTAGACTCTAGCGGTATTACTGCACTTGCGGGTAAAGAATTTGCTGCGGAAAATAAAACACTTCATACGTATTCCGTTGACTTTGTAAATAGTGCAAAAGATTTCGAGCTGACATTTGCTCGCACTGGTTTAGACGCTCCTTGGGTAAAACGCGTTTCTGAACATGTCGGGACAGCGCATCATGATATTATTGTGAATGCTGAAGAATTAGCAAATCAATTATTCGTTCCCCTTCATGCAAAAGATTTACCGAGTGCTGGTGAAATGGAAACTTCACTATATTTACTATTTTGCGAAATGAAAAAAGATGCGACCGTAGCTTTATCCGGCGAATCGGCTGATGAAGTATTCGGTGGATATCCTTGGTTTCATCAAGAAGAACTACTATATGTAGATAAGTTTCCTTGGCTAACAAATTGGAAAAATACATCTCCTCTTCTACTAAATGAGGTAAGTAACCAATGTAATCTAGAAGACTATATTGATACACGATTCCAAGAGGCGATACTTGAAGTACCTACTCTTGAAGGCGAAAGTAAAAAATCCGCGAAACAACGCCAAATGTTTTATTTATTTTTAACAAGATTCCTTCCTTTCTTACTTGACCGTAAGGATCGCATGAGTATGGCTGTTGGATTTGAAGTTCGTGTACCGTTTTGTGATTATAGATTAGTTGAATATTTATGGAATGTTCCTTTCAACATAAAAAGTATTGATAATATTGAAAAAGGCATTTTACGTAGAGCACTACAACCAGCTTTACCTGACGATGTACGCAATAGAAGAAAAAGCGCTTATCCAACTTCACAAGATCCACTCTACTTACAAACAATCCGTAATTTAACACTTGATATGTGTAACAATAAAAACAATCCTATTTTCTCACTTATTAACCATTCCATCTTACTTTCAATTGCTGATCAAAGTAATAAAGAGATTAACAATTTTGAGGCAAGAAGTGCCATGGAGTATATGCTACAAGTAAATGAATGGTTGAAAACATATCACATCCATATTGCTTAACAAAAAGGAGTTCAAGGATAAAAACCTTGAACTCCTTTTATATTAATTAGCACATTGTTTATTATCAGTATCAATAGACCATCCAATAATCGTGGCACAGTCTCTACCTTTCCACTGCAGTACATTTGTTAATACGGGCTCAATCTGCAAGCTATTTCCGTCGTGTAATATTTCTACTAAAGATTGATCATCATCAAACCTTCGTTTGTCACACTCTAAAATACCGTCCGTTGCCATTACAATGTGATTCATTCCTTTTTCTAATCCTCTTACACCTGACGTAAAGCAAGGTGTATTTGCTGCAAAAATATTTTTCCTGCCAATATATTCGTAATTCTTCCGTTTATTTAATCTTCCTTTTCCATTTTTCGTTTTCTCAGAATGGAATAAATACGCGAAACAATCACCAACTGATAACCAATATAAAAATTCGCCTTTTCGTAAACAAATTAAGCAAGCGAGTTCCTCATCATCTTGATCACACTTTTTAATAAATAACTCATCTGTAAATAACGCTAATAGGTACATATGTGTATGATGGAAAGCTAAATGTATTGGATATGAGAATAACTCTTTTAGTTTTTCTTTTCTTTCCGAAATCGCTTCTATTATATAATCTATATTTTTTGTTTTGTGATGTGTATCAAAAATCATAACAAATTCAAATTGTAATTCAGGATCCCACCAAGCCAGCACCGCATCTCCTCGTTCATATGCATCACTCTCTTGATTTCCCCCATATACGCCGACTGAAAGAGGACCACATTTTTCAACATGTATTTCATCTACATACATCTGTTCATGACTAATCCATTTGAATGTATTCACAGCTATCATCCTCTCTCTTGCTAAATGTATACCTTTACACATAGATTACCTTATATTTCAATAAAAATAAACTTTTTCAACATTTTTTATCCAAATAAAAGGATTTTATTTCTAAAACAACGAATATATCTTACTATACGATATAAAAAAGGGGATTTATTATTATGAACAACATTAATCAACATTGGGAGAGCATTTATTATCACTTACGATACGAATACGAGGACAACCTTTCCCACCAAGCAATTCGTATTTTACAAATCGTTTCTCGTGAGAAAGATATAACAATTGGAAAAGTCGCTACTGAGCTTAGTCTTTCTCATAACACAGCGTCTGAACATATAAAACGCCTTATTCAAAAGGGTTTCATCGTTAAAGAGAGAAATAAAAAAGATGAAAGAGTGGTAAACCTTACTTTAACAATTGAAGGAATTGAAGGATTAGAAAAACATACTTTACTAGATAAAGAAAAGATAAAAATATTAGAATCACAGTTATCAAAAGAAGAACAACAATTAATTGAAAAAGCATTTTCGTTATTAGCGAAGGAGGCAAAATATGCATTTCCTCATTAAAGTAATCGTTTCGGCACTTATTATTGGCATTATCACTGAAGTCGCTAAACATTACAGTACGATAGGTGGCTTTATTGCTGCCCTTCCTCTCGTGAGTTTACTTAGTCTATTTTGGATTTCATTCGAAGGCGGAAATAAACAAGAATTGAGTCAATTTGCTTTAGGGGTATTATATGGATTCCCCGCATCAGCACTACTATTATTTATCGTCTATATTGGTTTAAAAAATTCATTTACACTTAGTACATCTGTCCTACTTGGTATAGGTGTTTGGTGTATCGTTTTTGCTTGTCAAAAATTATTTCAAGCTTAGGAGGAATTAACATTCATCAATTTGTAGAAATAATGGGGCAAAATATAGAAGTACATATAAAAGGAATTGGTAAACAAACTGTAGTCATTCAAACCGGAATGACTTGCTCATTTTATGATTGGTTTCCTATTATAGAAAAGCTTTCAGAGCACTTTACAGTTGTTTCATACCATCGCCCAGGTTACGGAAAAAGTGATTTAGGCAATCAGCCGCGTACAATAAGGCAAGTTACAAAAGAGCTACATATGTTACTAAACAAACTAGCTATTCAAGAGCCATTTATTCTAATCGGTCATTCCTATGGAGGATTATGTGCACAACATTTTGCAATGTTACATGAAGATAAGCTGCAAGCACTTATTTTAGTTGATTCTACTTCGATGAACTTACACCGTTTAGATGAACTTCATTTACCAATTTCTGATCAAACTGATTCTGATGATGTTTGGTTTCAAAAATATAATATATATTCCAAAATGGATGTAGACACACTTTATAATGAACTAAAACCTATGCTCATCGATCAATCAAAACAGCAAATTGAATTCTCTACCTCGTCTTCATTATATAAAGCGACAGCTTCTGAACTATCGGAGTGGAAAAACTGTGCTCTCTCACTAAAAGAGCTATGTAAAACATTAGAAATACCATTAATCGTTATCGGTAGAGATCCTCAATATTCTATTACTCAATTGACTAATGGCGGCATGCCAAAAGAGGAAGCAACACAACTTGAAGCAATGTGGCAAGAACTAATTCACGAACCATTACACCTCTCAACTAACAACCAATATATTCTTGCCGAACATGCGAGTCACGGTATAGAAAATGATCGACCAGATATTATTATTGAGGCGATTCATTTCTTACAAATAAAAAAAGGAAGCAACTAAAGCTGCTTCCTTACTTATCTATTCATAATCTTCTTCATCATCGATTTCTTCGTAATATGAACTTCCATTACTTACATATATAGGGCCATTCGCAACATCAATACGTAGTACCCACGCCCATGGCACAGCTAAACGTTTATGTATCGCTCGCCAAAAGCTCATTGATTTTCTTTCGTACTCCTGGAACTCCTGAAGTAACTCTTTGTAGGAGGAACCGTCTAACTGAATATTTGCTTCTAACAAACGAGAATGGGCATAGTACTGTAACTCTAGTTCAGCAGCAATTTCCATTTCTTCTTCCGTTGCCATACCAATAATTGTTCCATCTTCTGGTGCAATTTCATATACGTTTTGAACTTCAATAAGCCCTTCTTTCTCTTTCTCAAACATGTAAACAGCCTCCTTTAACATATATTTTTTATGTTACAAAGTCATACTTCTACAATAACTTCTCTCTTTCCTCTTTTTTTGATAAACTTTTACAAAATATTTAACCGATGACCTGTTTTCTCTATTCTTTCAGCAGAAATGAAACGATTTTTATCAAAATTTAATTGATACACATCAGGCATATGAAGTGTTTTCCAAAACTCTAAATCATATTTCGAATTAAAATAATTCATGAGTAATACCATAATATTTCCATGCGTACCTATTACAATATTCTTACCTTCATATTGTTTTAATATATTTTGCATACATATTACAGCGCGCCTTTGTGCGACATCATTCGATTCTCCGCCTTCGTATGCAAAACTCCAATCTTCCCACACATTCTGCATAGCATCATTAAAATTTGATACCGGCTCTGTGCTCAATAATCTTTCACGCAAATCTTCTTCTGTTTGTATTGATAATTTATATGTATGCGCAATTCCTTGTACAGTTTGGATTGCTCTTTTATACGGGCTAGAAATCACAACATCAATATGTTTATCTTTTAATAAGCGTGTTACATTCTCTGCATCTAAGTACCCTTTTTCAGATAAAGGTCGCTCCCGTTCTTCTTTTGTATAGGTAGAATGGGCATGGCGAACGAAATAGATTGTTGTCATTTATTCATCTCCTTTTTCCGTTTCTACCCAAATTCAATACATTACCATCAAATCCCTTTACCTTTATAATAAGTGCTTTCAAATTTAAATGTTGATTTTCATATTAATAAAAGGGAAACACCCCATATGGTGTTTCCCTCATTTAAAATAGGCTACATTCAATTAAATACTTTATCAATTTTATTTCTATCGTATTCTAATATCCAATCATTATATGTATTATAAATATCCCTAATTGTATCAGGAGAGGTAGCTAATACATCACAACCTCTATCATCATAAACGTGAAATATAGTATTCTTGTTAACATTTATAAAATACACCCTATGAAAAATACTCGGTTTTATTCCCCTATCTTGATTACAAATTGCTTTTAGCATAGGAATGTATGTAAAGTCAGAGATTTTACATTTCAAAGTATATCTATGTGTTTTATATGCTCCATCTTCATCTTCTTCTGGAAAAACATAAGGGATTGTATTTTTCTGTAACTTAAACAAATCGGACTTCTCTTTGACATACTTAGAAAAGATATTCAATTTCTGTTTGAAAATTTCACCATTTGCATAGTCATTTACATCCACTACAATATAAATATCATCTTTTGTTGAATGTAAAGACTGAAATAAAGTAATCGTCCTTTTATAAACGCCTTCTAAATATAGACAATTTTCATAAATGTTATTACAATCATAGTCCACACCTAATCTAAAACGAATACCAATATCCCAATTATAAAATAGAGGTGGTCTAAGTTCTAAATTCGGAAACGTTTCAAGCATATACTCATTCAACCTCATCTCAATACCTACCTTTAATAGCATGTTGTTTACATAATAAAATTATTTTATTATAATTTATTTCTAAACTCTTCATCTGTTATAGCATCTTGAATAAAATAATTTATATTATTTCTCAGCTTTTGATATACAACTTGATCTTCTATATCGTTAAACATAATTACAACTTCTACTTTATTCCCTTTCTTATCTGTAGTATACAAGCTTTTTGTCAATACGAATGCGGTAGAACCACCTTTTTGCCCCGCAAATTCTAACTTACTATTATTAACTGTTCCTTTGAAAATATTCTCGATTTCTTCTTGCATTAATTTAGGAAAATAATTTCTACTATTTATTTTTTCCATTATACTCATATAATCTTTAGCGTTTGCACTCACTAATCGATCTGACCAAATTCGCTGAAATTCCATATCTACCTTTAATGGAATTTCACGTTTTTTCCATTCTTCTTCATCTTTCATCCATTCATGAATTTGTAACACATGTTTATTATACTCATCCTTTGACATGTTACGTATCATTTCTAATGATTGATTTTCTGGCTTATGAAGCTCTTTTTCTACATACCCTCTCATATATAGTGAAGCTGTATACGAAGAGAACTTATCATGACTAGTAAGCTCTAACTCTTTTATACTTTCATTTACTCTTTCTATTCCAAGCTTATCTAACAAATATGTTGTATTTGCGTTAGAACTATAATGAATCATTCCTTTAGCGACTTCTTCTAAAGCGATTTGTCCATTTTTCACTAATTCTCTCGCTTTGGCATCTTCTAACCAGTTAGGATGTGCTCCACCATCAGTATCTTTAACGTAATATTTTTCTAGCTCGTGCAATGAAATTTGTTCATCACGACTTATTTTTCCTTCTGACACTTGCTTAGCAAATTCAACTGCTATTACGATTTTTGCCGTACTCGCTAATGGCAATTTTTTATTTTCATTTATAGATGTTAATATCTCACCATTTTTTCTAATCAGTAATGAACATGTCTCATCGTCTTTATGTTCTTTTATATAGGTTAATACGTAATCAGAATCTTTTTTTGACAAATAATACTTCATTATGACAAAGAAAGCTATAATTGCTACTATAATCACTCCTGCAACAATTCCTATAATCTTTAATATGTTCACAATATACCTCCTCTAACAAATTTCCTTCTATATCATAATTATACCGAACTAAATTACAAAATTATACAAAACAGAATAACTCTTCCTACACATAAAGAATTATTATTTTATTTCACACTGTATTGCACGAAAAAATCTCATGAATATGTCTAACATTCACATAACAAAAAAACATGCTTTCATGATGAGAGCATGTTTTGTGATATTCTTCACATTGTTTCGTTAAAAAATTATCTTTTTATTTACCATGATGTAACATTAAATCACTAAGTTCTTCTTCAATGTGATTTAATTTCGCAACGCCTTCTTTCCATTTATGAATATAACGTGAAACCCCAACGAAAAACAAAACAATAATTGTGGAAAGAATAATACCATATACGATTGCTACAGTACTCATAGTTACACTTCCTTATAATTAGTAATGTGGTTATTAGTTATATTTTTATTATAAACCTTTTTCTTTTAAAATACTTCAATTTCAACTTTTTGTAACAAAATTGATTTTTCTAATATTTCGTTCGTAAAAATGGCATATTTTTCACAAATTATACAAAACTTCACCATATGTACTATTACCATATGAGTTATATTATTAAATAGAATAAAGGGGATGATTACTATGACGACTTGGTTTATTGTAATGTTAGTTGTATTTGGAGCATTTAAAATTATCGTTTCTAGCCTTCCTAACACTGTTATTGAATCCATTATTAGCAAGTACGAAACACATCCAAAACTTGAAGAAGAGAATGTGACTATTACAATTCACGGAAATAACGTAGAAGGCGAACAGAAATCAAAAATTATTCATGATTTTAACGAAGGTTTATTTTTAGATCGCTATTATGCACCACCCCATAATGAAGGCACTCCTTTAATTATCCATGCAAAACGTGGTAAAAAAGATTTCACATTTTATATTTACAGTCATGAAGAGCATGTTGATGTTGTAAAACAATATAAAAAGAAGGTAGTTGCTTATAGTTTACGCTCTAAAAATCTTCAAAATAGTGATATGTTCGTGTCAGCTGATTTGTATAGTGATAATAAAGTTATTGAATTTTGACTAAAAAAGATAAGAGGCTTACTACATTCTATATGCAGCAAGCCTCTTTAAAGTTGTTTCAAATTATATCCATCTGCTTATGTAATGCTTAAAAAATGAATAATAAAGTTGTTTACTTCTTATTGAACTAACGCCCCCGTTAGTTTAAGTGTAACTCTTCACAATTATTTCATATTATATAGGTAAATAGAAAGATAAATTAGAATTTAGTTTATAGTTATAAAAATAAGTTATTTATATCCTTATAATTCTTCAAAAAGAAGAGTGTATGAAAAAGACTATTGTTTTTGTATTAACGATATTTATATTATTCCCAGGATTCGCAACACAAAGTTATGCGTTGTCAGATTCGAAATCTGTGGCAATACAAGCATTGCTAGATGATGCCTGTCGTACATCAGGTGTGCCTGGAATGTCAATCTCAATACTTGCTGATGGTGAAGTGTTCTACTTTTCTTCTGGGTATGCAGATCTTGAAAAGGGATTGTCTGCAAGTGAAAATACACTCTATGAGTTGGCCTCGGTGAGTAAAGCTTTTACTGGTATGGGGATTTTGCTATTGGAAGAGCAAGGGCTGCTCTCAATGACTGACCCTGTCCAAAAATATTTACCTTGGTTTACGTTAAAGTATCAAGGGAAACCTGTTGATATGCAAAGCCTTACACTAAATAACTTTCTTCACCATACCAGTGGTCTAACAAATATTAGGCATACTCAAAGTATTCCACAAGGCAATACACCGGATATGTTGCAAAAGACTGTGGAAACGCTGGTAGATGCAGAATTGGCGTTCTCTCCCGGTGAACAATATAACTATGGAACCGTTAATTATGACGTATTGGGTTTGGTTATTGAGATTGTATCACGACAAAGCTATGAAGACTTTATGAAGGAACAGGTATTTCTACCCTTAGGTCTTCACCAGACGTATGTTTATAAAGAAGATGCTCAAGCCACTGGACAGTTAGCACAGGGTTACCGTTCTTCCTTTTTTATAACAACTCCATTTAACGCTCCGGATTATGCTGGGAATAAACCTGCCGGCTATATCATTTCTAATACAAAAGATATGGCGCGTTGGATGGGCATACAGATGGGTATCGTGCAGGACATACCCGAAATATTTCACAGGGCCATCGAAAAATCACATAGGGGTGATATGTCTGTTTCGGCTGTCAATGATATGTATTATGCGGCAGGTTGGTCGGTAAACGCCGAACAAACGTTTATAGAACACACTGGGGGTAATCCAAATTTTAGTACCGAAGTAGCCATACTGCCAAATGAAAGAACAGCCATCTGCTTACTGAGCAACGGCGCAAATACCAATATAAACCTGGTACTAAAAGTTAAAAATATATTAAACGGCAATCTAACTCAGTCATATGAGATAAGCGGCACACAGCTGTTGGATATCATTTTGTCGTCTACCACAATTATTCTTTGCCTATTAGCCGTTCTGTTATTTTTCTTAGGATTAAGAAAAAAGAAAACGAATAAGCAGCAGCCAATGACAAAAAAGAGAACAATCGTAACAATTATTTTCCTAATCGCTACGATTGCCCAGTGTATAATGTTTTTTGCCTTCGATTGGTCAACGATACTTATTTGGCAAACATATAGTGTTCTTACAGCTTTAATTTCGTCAACATTATTAACAGCAAGCATTACTTGGTTTGTATATACTCACCGATTAGATGCCTCGGTCCGAAAATAAGTATAATGTTAAGTAAATAAATCTTAATTTATCGATATCCTTAATTTAAAAAACAGAAGACACCTCGGTGTCTTCTTTAATGTCATCGACACTTCTCCTAGTTAAACCCACTTGCTATTTCTTCCACTAACCTGCCTCGTTAGTAGAAGAAGGATTTTTAAACAACTATATTATTTTTTAAATGACTTTATTGTAAATTAAACAACTTTATTATCTCTGTACATGATTTAGCTTAATACTCATATATAAAAAGGAATCCATGGCATATGGATTCCTTTTTACTATTTACTGAAAAATAAGCTCTGTCTTCAAACTATCTTTCGGTAACAACCAGCCTTTTTTCTCTAAACTCGCCATTAATAATTCCCTTTGTTTTGTCGCAATACTTTCTTCATTTGTTTTAAATGACACTTCTATTACGAAGTCATCTTCTAATTTCCCAGTATTACTTAATGGCCAAATTTCAATATTTGCTTTTATGTTTTCAAACTCTCCTGTATATCGCTTCATTAATACAGGACCGTAAATACGGGAATTCTTTAACATCTCTTCTCCCCAATTTGTATACAACCATTTGTTCATTTTCCCTGGTAATTTTTCTATTAACATGTTTTGAGCGGCTTGTTCATTTGGTAAATCAAGTATCCCATATCCTTTAGCACTGTAACTTTTCTTATTTGAAATGCTTAATGTTTTCTTCTCAAATCCCCAATCTATTTCCGCCTCATAACTATCCGTATTACTATCGAATCCTTCTTTTTTAGCTACTTCTAGTGCATCTTGAATTACACCATTTTGAATAGGATATCTTTTTTTATATGTTAGTTCAAAATCTTTACTAAATTCTTTCTTTCGAATTCTAGCAAACCAACCTTCATCACTTAAACTTTTATTTGCAGTATCTAAAAATTGCACTTGTATTCTTTCATATTTTGTACCAGCCTGGAAATGTTCTAGCACCTCTTGCTTCATCTCTTTGTTATAACCTAATACTTGTTCTGGCTTTAATAATAACTTCACTTCAAAACTAGGTTTCATTGGACTAGCAGTAAACCCTTCCTTAACGTTATAAAGGAAACAACAAAAGAAAATGCTTACGAATACAAATACTTTTTTCATATACCTATCCCCTTTGTATTTTAAATGACTTCTATACGTTCCATTGCAAGTGAATATACATTTTCATATCCTGCTGTACTTAGCTTTTGTTGTAATCGATCTGTATCCTCTTTCAAAGCGTGTACTAGCACCGTATGTTCTGGTAATAATGTATTTAACATCTCTTTAACGTCTCTTATACTTTGGTGAACTTTATACGGAACTCGCTTCACCCTACATGTACTCCTTACAGGTTCTTTCATAACTCTTTCTGCAAAACTCCCTTTCGCAATGTGCCCAGTAAAAATAACGGCATTCCGCTTTTCATTCCGAAGCTGTTCATAGTATAACTGTGCTCGTTTCGTTTGCATATTCGCATCACTCATTACAACTATTCCGTAACTATTTTGCATACTAATGTCATTATCCATCACTATTATGTTTCTTTTTAGACTCTTCATAACCCATTTAAGTTCTTTATTATTTTTTATCCAATCTTTATATGCGAACATCTCTTCAAATCCAGCCAAGATTTCTTTATCTACTATAAGAGGAAATTCTTTATATCGTTCATATAAATACAATACTATATCTTGCGCCCTACCAAGTTGTGGCAGCGGTAATAATGCTATTCCTTTATTTTGCATAACTCGTTCAATTTCTGCACATAGTTCGTTTACACGTTCATTTTGCGAAACATCATCTGTGTGATAAGCGGCATCCACAATTGCGACTTTTATATTGTGGCCCAATTTCTCAGGTAAATTAGCTCGTAGTATATTAGACTCTGCTGAATAGTCGCCTGAATAAAATACGTATGTATTATACATATCAACTAAAAACCAAACAGCTCCCAATACATGCCCACTATATCCCCATTGAAACCGCAATGTAGGAGTAATTTGTACCCATTCATTTGGATTGCTAATCTCATCAATACATACATAATTTAAATCTTTTATGTGTTGGTCGCTATAAGGTAAATCCCACCCTTGCATCACATTATAGTTTCTCCATTTTTCATAATATAACGGCAGTTGCTCCTTCGTATAACGAGTCGTCCAAATTTTTTTCTTATAGCCATACTTCGCTAATAAAGGTAAACCCATCGTATGATCTTCATGAATATGTGATAAAAATACCGCATCTAGAAATGGAACAGCTTCTCTCTCTATTTTTGGATAACTATCCTCATAAGATCGATTAATACCACAATCAAATACTATTTTCGTCTCTTTATTTTTTACAAAATAGCAGGAGCGACCGTACTCTCCAGCTCCTCCCCATACTTCTACTCTCATCATGCTACCCCTTTTCGTTTTTGCTCCATATGTTGCAGCAGTAATAAGCACATTGTTGTAAGTCCAACAGAAACAACGGCCATCGCCATGCCTATAGATACTTCACCCTGTTCAAATTGAGCAAAAATAAACGTTGCTGACGTTTCTACTGATGGAGGTAATACGAGAAGCGATGCTACTAACTCTCTTATCGAAATTGTAAATGTCATCGCCCATCCAGCAAGAATGCCTGGGATAATAAGAGGCATTATTATTTTTCTAAAAATATAAATATAATTTCCAGAAAAAACACTTCCTGCCTGCATGAGAGAATCATCAATTTGTCCGAGTGATGATTTTACATATTGCACCGTGTAAGGTAAAAACAGAACAACATACGTTACGATAACCATGATTGGTGTATTGTAAATTGACATAGGCATATATGGTGAATTCCAAAATAGAATAAGACCTACAACCATAACGATTCCTGGTACCATATTCGGTAACATACCGCACATATCAAGCCATTTTTCAGAGGTTTTTTTCCCCTTTCGAATCATAAGTGCCAAAAAAACTCCAATCATTACCGCGATAATCGCTGTTACGAGTGAAAAAAGAAAACTATTCCATAAAGCCTCTAATCCCGGAGATCCTATTGTAAACAATGCCTCATAATGGCTTGTTGTAAAGTTATTTACATGTAAACCGCCGCCTCTTAATTTTGACAAAGAAGCAATAAGTATAGAAAAGTATGGAATTCCAATTGATACTATTAATAAACCAATTACATACATCCATGCTACAACGCGCGTAAATATAGACAAAGTATATCTTTTAGATTTCACACCTTTTCCACTAACCATTGCATATGAATACTTTCGATTCAATACATTTTGCATATACCAAATAAGCATACAAGCACTAAGTAATAAAGAAGATAATGCTGTTGCACTACTAAAATCAATTGGCCAACTCGAAATAAATTTATGGATTTCTGATGTTAACACGTGGAATCCTATTCTACGTCCGAATGTAGCCGGTGTTCCAAATTCAGCAATCGTCTTTACGAAAATGAGTAAAGCACCCATTACATAACTTGATACTAATAACGGCAATATTATTTTTCTTAAACGATAGAAAAAACTTCCGCCATGAACTGCTGCAGCTTCTTCTTTACTACTCCCAATCTGAAGTAACGTGTTTTTCAGCATGAAATAAAGGAATGGGAATAAATGCAGACTCATAATTAAGACCATACCTCCTAAACTAAAAAACGATGATGAAACTGTCTTTAGCATCGGAAAAAACTGTTCAAAATAGCCGTTAGGTTGCATGAACAAAATCCAGCCCATTGATCCAATATACGGCGGTGTCATAAATGGAATCATAAAAACAATATCTAACTTACTATACTTTCCTACATCTGTTTTGCTCATAATAAACGCCAATGGAAATGCAAATATTGTAGCTCCTATTACAACGAGTACACCTAGAAGCAGCGAATTCAGAAAAATCCCAGCTAATCCACCACTCTGCATCACTTCAAAAGGCTTTAAAAAGTTCCAACTGCTATTTTCATATATACTAGAAAATAAAATAAGAAAAAGGGGAATGACGATTAACATCGCCACAAGCAATAACGCTACCGTCATTCCAACTTGTCTTACTGATACGAATCGATTTACCATGGAATCACCATCTTATTGAAATACTTTCTTAAATTGTTTTCCTATTTCATCTTGCTCTTTCTCAACTGTTTTCCAATCAATATTTAATACTCGAATCTCTTCTACATTTGGTCTATTTTCAGCTTTTATATCTGTTCTACCAGGCAATAAATACGCTTTAGAAACTTGTTTTTGTACATCATCGGATAATAAATAATCAATAAACTCTTTTGCGCCTTCTACATTTTTACTATCCTTCATAATCCCCGCTGCGCGTGGACTAATAACTGTTCCGCTTTTTGGATATACGATATCAACAGGTTCACCCTTTGCTTTTGCGCTGTACGTCATATAATCAACACCCGCAATTACCATATCTTTCGCACCTGTTACAACTGGGTCTAACGCTTCCTGATTTGCTCCTGCTACTGTAACTTCATTTTTCTTAAGTTGTTCAAATAAATTCCATCCATCTTTTCCATTCTTTTTCACATATCCAGTTACAAAGTCTAAAGCTGAACCTGAAAGTGCTGGATCTGGAAGATTCACTTTTCCTTTCCATTCCCCTTTCGTTATATCGCTCCAATCTTCAGGCGCTGTCTTCACATTTTTTGTATTGTACACAATCCCTAATGCTGAAGCACTATACCCGAAATAATGTCCTTTATCATCTGACCATTCAGAACGCAGCTTATCAGCTTGTTTCGCTTCTTTATAAGCTAACGTTTGACCCTCTTTCTTTAATCCTTCCATCGCTGGTAATGATGCAAGTACGACTACATCAACGACTGGATTTTTCTTTTCAGCTTCCATTCTCGCTAAAATTTTACCAGTTGTCCCTTGAAACATTTCCACCTTTATACCAGTTTTCTTTTCAAAGTCTTTTTGAATTTTTTCTGCTAACCCTTTTGGCCCTGCACTATATACAACAATTTTCTTTTCAGTCGTATTTTTACTTTTTGCATCTGCATTGCCTGTCTTTGAACTACACCCTGTTACTACAGCCGAAAATAATAAAGTACATACAAATAAAGACTTAAGCGAACTGAATTTCTTCATATGATTCTCCCCCTATATGATGAATACATTTTTTTGGCACATATAACGATACTGGTTTACCGATGCTTAATTTACTATTGTGATAAGCTGTCCATATTCCGAGTGCCCCCATGTTTACTTTTATTTCATACCGTTCTCCTACATATGTAACGTGCTTAATTTCACCTGTATACATTTCGCACACTTCATTTTTCGTCCAGCTCACATGCTCTGGACGAACCATTTTTTTACCCTCTACAAGCCAATTCGCCTTACCAACAAATTTGGCAACAAATTCATGAGACGGTTTCACATAAATATCTTCCGGTGTTCCTTTTTGTAATACTTCTCCTTGTTTCATGACAATAATTTGGTCTGACATTGACATTGCTTCTGTTTGGTCATGAGTGACATACAGTGCAGTTAAACCAATGGAATGAACGATATCCATAAGCTCTATTCTCATTTCTTCTCGCAAAATTGCATCGAGTGCACTTAGCGGTTCATCAAACAAAATAAAATGAGGTTTTGTTACAATTGCTCTAGCGAATGCGACACGTTGTTGCTGTCCACCAGAAAGTTCGTGTGGATACCTTTTCTCCATACCTTGCAGGCGAACTCGCTTTATCGCATCTTCTACTTTTTCTCGCAATTGATTCGTTTGCTTTGTAGCTCTTAAACCAAATGCAACATTTTCAAAAACAGTCATGTGCGGCCATAAAGCAAAATCTTGAAATACCATACCGATATTCCGTTCATGAGGAGATGTCTTTATCTTTTTTGCAGCAGAATACATGCACTGGTCTCCAAAATATATTTCTCCCTTATCCGGTTCTTCAAGCCCTGCTATCATTCTAAGTAAAGTCGTTTTTCCACACCCCGAAGGTCCTAAAAGTGTAGTGAATTCCCCTTGTTTCATTACAATCTGCAACGTCTTTAACGCCTGTATTTTTCCAAATGCCTTTTCTAATCCACTAATTGTAATATCCATTGCTTCACCTCTCTCCCCTCATTCTTAACCTGCTTTCATTCTATATGGAAGATTTATACTGAATGTTAATGTACTGTAAAGATTAAATTAAAAAACTTCTAATAAACTATTTATTTCTATAGATTTTTTCTATAGTTAAAATAAAAAAGGCGGCAATTCATAATGAATCTCTTAAAATTAGAAATTGTAGTACTTATTAAGAAATACAAAAAGCTTACAATCGTTGCAGAAAAACTTGGCGTTAAACAACCAACTATTACATTTCATATAAAAAGCTTAGAAGAAGAACTCGGTGTATCTCTATTCGAATTACGTTCTGGAAGGTATTTCTTAACAGAGGCTGGTGAGGCTTTGCACCATTATGCTTGTAAAATAGATGCACTTATGAAAGAAGCCAGACGTGTCACGCAAGAGTTTAAAGATTTTCATAAAGGTGCTATAACAATCGGCGCTAGTTATGTACCAGCGACTTATCTTTTACCAGAAGTCGTTCATCAATTTCAATGTGAATTTCCCAATATAAAAATAACGCTACTAGTGAAAACAGCCCCTGAAATTCGAATGATGCTACAAAATCACGAAATCGATCTTGGGATAATTTCCGCTGCTCCATTTGATGAACCACTTTTAAAACAAACGAATATAATGCCCGATACACTTGTTCTTGCCTTTTCCAAAGAACATCATTTTTCAAAGAAAGACAATGTATCGTTACAAAATATCGAAAAGGAACGCATACTATTGCATCGTAATCCATCTACAACGAGAGATTTACTTACACAATGGACGTTGGCGCACAACATTACATTCCAATCTGAAATTGAATTAGACTCATTAGAAACGATGAAACAAATTTTAAAATATGGTAATGGAATTGCCTTTATTTCTAAACTTGCTATCGAGCAAGAAATACAACGAAATGAGCTATGCTATATACCAATCCCTGAATTTGAATTTCAGCGTAACATTTATACGATTCATCATGAGGACAGATGGAATTCTAAAATCATTTCTTTTTTACTACAGAGCATCACTTCATTTGCAACAAAAAATTAAAAGGCTGTCGTTATGCACGACAGCCTTTCAAACTATAAATCTATTTATTTTTCTTTGCCTCAATTTTTGCTTGCGCCTCTTCAGCCTTATCTAATGCTTCTGATACTTTCTTCTCTTTTTCTTTCACTTCATCTATACTATCGACAGCTTTAATAATTTTATCGATTCCTTCTTCTTCTACTTTTCTACGCTTTGCCACTCTTTCATTTACTTTCTCTTCCACATCTTTTGCTTTTTGAAGCATATTCTCTGCATTTGATGTTACAGCTTTTTCAAGTTCAGCATCTTTTTTCTTTTGTAACACTTCATTTGCAATGTCTTTCGCTTCTAAATACTTACCATCTTTTAATGCTGTTGCTCCGTGATCCATTTTCTCAGCAACTTCTTTATATGATTTCGCTTCATTTCCTGATTTCTCTTTTTCTGCTTTTTCGAACCACATTGTTGCATCACTATACTTTTCATCTTTCAATGATTGCATACCTGTTTCAATATATGTGTCATAATTGCTACATCCAGCCATTACGACTAATAGAAAAAGCATAACAAAACTTAATTTTTTCATGCTGTTGTCTCCTTTTCTTTGCAAGCTCACTTTACTTTAACATACATGAAAAAGAGTTTCAAAAACTAAAATACTAATTTAGTCATTTTTATAATGATAAGTCAAATTTTTATTATTTTCTTATTTTTAAGCGGACACATCTACTTGTTTTTTCGCCATATGTTGCTTTACTCCAACTAATACAACTAACAATAACCCTCCGCCTATTGTCATCATAACAATGCTAGTTGGCAACATATCTAATAGTAGTCCATATACAATCATACCAAGTGGTGCGATTGCAGTCGCAATTGTTTCAAGTAGGCCAAACACACGCCCTAGATAGCTCGGATCTGTCGTTTTTTGCATATGTACTTGCATTGGAATGTTTACAATCATAATTGCTATACCAGTTAACATCATAAAAGCAATATAGTAAATAAAACTTGCTACTTTTGGAATGATAACTAACAACGGAAAGACTGTACATAAACTTAAACCTGCAAACAAAAACAGTCCAGTATAAATAGAACGAAACGGATTATTCACTTCTTTACTCACTGATAAAGCAATCGCTCCCATTAGCATCCCGACTGCTAACATTCCCTCTACAGTACCGAGTTGCTTTGAAGATAAATGCAATGTATGGACGATAATGTACGGAAGTGCAACTGTTAGACCACACGCAAAAAAGTTTACCCACAATGCTATTTTCATTAAACCATATATTTCACGTTGTCTTTTTACATATAAAAAACCTTCTTTTATACTCGTCAAGAAATGCTCTGTACTCTCAGCCACTTCTTTTTTATATAAATCAAATACGATAAATAATTGCAAAATAACTGCTAAAAAGAACGTAATACTATTTAATAGGAAAAACGATTTAATTGAAAAGAAACCATATACAACTCCGCCAATAATCGGCCCTAAAATATTTGATAAAGAAGCCGCCGTTTGATTTAAAGCACTCGCTTTTTGAATACGTCCTTCATCTACTAAACTCGGAATAGACGAAGTTAATGCAACGGAATAAAAACTTGCACAAATTGATAATAATGCTGCTGAAATATAAATAAAAAGAAGTGATGGTCCAAATATAGTAGCAAGAATAAACATACTAAGCATCGTTAAACTACTTAATAAATCAGTACCAATGACAAGCCATTTTCGATTCACACGGTCTGCTACAGCACCAGCAATTGGGCCACAGATCATCCTTGGAAGTGATCCGCAAACGAGCGTAATTGCAAACCCCATCCCTGAACCAGTAGTCTTTAATACATATAACCCCATTGCGAACGTATAAATACCTGCGCCTAATAAAGACGTCATTTTTCCAATCATCATTAAAATGATATTTCTAGTTGCAATCTTCATTCTTGAATCATGTTGTCCTATACTTATATCTCCCATTTTTGACTCTCTCCCCTTAAAAGTTAAATTGTGTTAAACTTATTATATAATCAACTTTCCAATTTTCACAACAAAAAGTTAAATACAATTAAACTTCTTGAATATAAAGGAGCAATAATATGGCAACTCTCGGTGAAAAAATTAAAGCATTACGAAAAGAAAAAAAGCTTACGCAAACAGCACTGGCAGGTTCGGAACTGACAAAAAGTATGCTTAGTCAAATTGAAAATGGAAAAGCTACACCTTCTATGAAAACATTACAATATATTGCGGAAAAACTTGAATGTGAAACTAGCTTTTTATTAGAAGAAGATGAAGAAGAAATTGTGGAACTCATTCAAAAAATGGAGCCATTAATAAAATCAAATAAATGCGATGAAGTATACAAGACTTTACTACCTATCGTTCAAAAAGAACTACCCCTTACTTTAAACACAGCACGTTTATATAAACAGTTCATAACTGGAGCGGCCATTATGAACGATTACAATATTGAATATTACGTTGAAACAGCTGTTTCTATATTTGAAAAATATACTTTGTATCGTGAAAATACTGAAACGAAACTACTGTTTTACTATATGCTCTACAAACGGAAAAAATATAAAGAATGTTTACAGTTGATTACCAAAATTCGCGATGAATATAAAACGAAGAATTTAGAAATGGATCTCATTACACATATACAACTATACTTAAAAGAAGCCATTATTTTACTCGCATACGGCAATTATAAAAAATGTGAAAAAGTCATTTTAGATGCACTTGCATTTTCAAAAAAACATCAAGTGTATTATAAAACAGATGAATTTTATCGCATTTTATCTTACCAAAAAGTCATTACAGCTGATAAAGAACAGTATTTATATTACATAAAAAAATCGGAGCAATTTGCCATTTTTACAGAAGATATTCTATCCATTGCGATTATTGATATTTTAAAAGCTTACTACTACAACACAATTACTAATGAATATACAATCGCATTAGAACATCTAGAACAATTCCGAGAAAAACTAAAAGATGAACCAATCTTTCAAGACGATGGATTATATTATCTTGAAAAAGGAAAATCTTTGTATGGCTTAAAACGTTATAAGGAAGCTTTGGCAATATTAAAACACGCTACCATACCAGATTATATGACTCATCCACTTGATCAATCGTGGGTATTAACAGCCGGGTCTTATCGTGCCCTGTGTCATATAAAACTTCAAGATAAACCAGCTGCTCTGAAAGAAGCAAAAGAAGCAGTTCAAACGATAGATGGTTATCCTGATTCCATCTTCACTTCATTTATTAAAGAAACATTACAAATAATACAAAAACTTTAAGAATGTCTCTAAATGGTATATTATTCCTCTTTTTTAGCAAAGATAATAATGATGGGAGGAATATAAATGAATATACAACGTGCAATAGAGCTTTCTGTGTCAGCAGAGCAAGCTAATGTTAGTTTTCAAGGCATGCCTGTTATGATTCAACACGTCGATGAAAGCAATGAAACCGCCCGCATATATGAAGTAAAAAACCCAGGACGCGAATTAACTGTTCCAGTTAATAGCTTAGAGGAAATATAAGAAATGCCACTTCTCTTTTGAAGTGGCATTTTTCTTATGAATCAAAAATATAACTATTATTTCTTCTAATTTTTTAAACTTATAATAAGAAAATGTAAAATTTATACTATAAACCTATATTTTGTGATAATGTATGATTTGGAAATAACTAAATCTTTATAAATGAATAATATAAAGTTTTTCCTATTTCCCACTCTACACATAAAGGAGGAATTGTATGAGCCTTTCTATATACGAAGGTTTAGGTATTATTTTTTTCGTAATCATTATGACTTACGCCCTTGCACACAAATATTTATGGTCAAAAAAATTACTTATTATTCTATTTCTCATTTGTAATGCTATTTATCTTATTTGGCGAACTTTTTATTCGTTACCAACTATTAATCTCATAAGTATTATCGCTGGTATTATATTGTTAATTACAGAATGGGCTGGTTACTTACAATCTATCGTTTTCAGCATTGTTTCATGGAAGCCATATAAACGGAAAGAAGTACCATTATCCACTTTTGAAAAACTACCTACTGTCGACATATTTATTGCAACTTACAATGAACCGATCGATTTGTTAAAACGTACTGTAGCTGGTTGTACGTTGATTACTTATCCGAAAGAGTTACTAAACATTTATATTTGTGACGACGGGCGCCGTGAAAGTGTAAAGCAACTTGCGGCAGAGTTTTCTGTTCATCACATAACTCGCACCGAAAATAAGCATGCAAAAGCTGGAAATTTAAATCATGCGATGCTTCATTCAAAAGGTGATATTATCGTAACAATGGATGCTGATATGATACCACGAGCTAACTTTTTAGAGCGAACGATTGGTTATTTTTCTAAAAATAATGTTGTATTCGTTCAAGCACCACAAGTTTTTTATAATGCTGATCCTTTCCAATATAATTTGTTTTTTGAAGATAACATCGCCAATGAACAAGATTTCTTTATGCGCCAGTTAGAAGAAGGAAAAGATCGCTTTAATGCTACGATGTATGTTGGTAGTAACGCTCTATTTCGCCGCACCGCTCTTGAAGAAATTGGAGGATTTGCGACTGGAGTTATTACTGAGGATATGGCAACTGGTATGCTACTACAAGCTAACAAATGGGAAACTATATTTGTCAATGAAACACTAGCTGTTGGATTATCCCCAGAAACATTTAGTGATTTATTAAAACAACGTGATCGCTGGTGTAGAGGGAACATTCAAGTCGTAAAAAAATGGAATCCTTTTACTATAAAAGGATTATCTTTTATGCAGCGTCTTTTATATGCAGATGGAATCCATTATTGGTTTTTCGGTGTTTATAAAATGATATTTTTACTAGCACCGCTATTATTTTTAGTATTTGATATTTATAGTTTAGAAATTAATTTTATGCACTTATTTATGTTTTGGGCACCTGCCTTTTTAACATCACAGCTTATTTTCAAAGCTGTTTCTAATAAGAAACGCACAACTACGTGGAGTCATGTGTACGAAGTTGCTATGGCTCCTTATATGGGATTTGCTATTTTATCAGAAACTTTCTTACGTAAAAAATTTCAATTTCATGTGACAAGAAAGGGAGTTCAAAATAATACAAGGCATTTTTTATGGATTGCAAGCGTCCCTCACCTCGTATTACTCATTTTAACAATTATTGCACTGATTCGGGCAACACTTATGCTCTTATATCCTGAGCAATATCATATTGAAAGAGAGAGCTTATATATTAATATTTTCTGGGTACTATACAACGGGATAGCTATTGTCACTTCACTATTTGTAGCATTTGAAAGACCGCGTTTTCGAAATTCAGAACGTTTCGTAGTAAATTTACCAGGTACTTTATATGCCGAAGATATGATCATTTCTTGCCATGTCCTTGATATTAGTGAAACGGGGGCACGTTTTGAATTAGATCCCTCCATTCCATTTGAAACTTTATCAAGTCTATCTTCCTATACGCTATCTTTTGGCGAGGTAGAAAAGATTCATAGTACAAAAAAATGGATTCGGAGACAAGAAAATTCTGTACAAGTTGGTGTATCATTTGATGATGTATCCCATGAGCAATATTGTAAACTCATTCTTCATCTATTTAGTAAACCGGTTAATGACCGGGTGGAAAAGGTGTACGATAAAGCATTTCTTACACTAGCAATTGCATCTTTCATAAAAAATACCAAAAAAGCACCAAGACAATTTCGCAGGCAACATATACGTGAGCAACTGATGTCTTCTGGAACATTGCATATGAATGGGATGCCGATTGAAGCGACCATTGTCGACTATAGTACAGGTGGGTGCCAAGTACAAACGAACACCCCTCTTGTGATTGACCAAATTATACAAGTAACAATGGAAGAACGTAATATTCAAAAGAGAAATGCACAAGTATGTTGGATTCAAAAAAAGGGTCGTAAAATATATGCTGGATTAAAATTCACAGCGTAAAAAAAGAAAAGAAGCGTACTGCTTCTTTTCTTTTTTACATGCTAAAATACTTATTAAAGGGGGATTTTATATGGAAAATGCTTCACAAAAGGCGAATCATTATTATGCGGTGATATTCACTTCTAATTTATCAAATGATACAACAGACTATAATACCGTTGCCGAAGAAATGGAGGAACTTGCAAAGCAACAACCTGGATTTTTAAGTGTAGAAAGTGCACGAGGTAATTCTGGACTCGGAATAACAATTTCTTATTGGGAATCACTTGATGCGATTGAAAATTGGAAAAAGAACGCCTTACATAAAGAAGCGAAAAAAAGAGGTCGTGAGCAATGGTATGAAAACTTCCACCTGCGTATTTGCCTTGTTGAGAAAGAATTTAAGTTTCATAGAGGTACTTTATAACTATGAAGAAAAAAGTAGCTCTCATTGTTGTTCATGAAATATATGGTGTGAACGACCATATGCATCACGTTACCAACCACTTTACTTCATCTCATATAGACGTATTCTGTCCTAACCTTCTACAATCGCAACATGCATTTCATTATAGTGATGAAGAAAAAGCATATGAACATTTTGTAAATCATATTGGATTTGATTATGGAAAAAAGCAAATTGAAGAATTCATTTCTCATCTTTCTAGTAGTTATACACATATTGGTCTTATCGGCTTTAGCGTTGGAGCTACCGTCTCATGGCTATGTAGTAACAATCCGAAAATAGATTTTATTATCGGATGTTACGGTTCTCGTATACGCGACTATGTTCACATAAAGCCTACATGCGCTACACTACTTATATTCCCTGAAAAAGAAGCTAGTTTTTCAGTATCCTCTTTAATTCAAACATTGCAGCAACAAAAAAATCCTTTATTAGAAATAAAACAACTACACGGTGAACATGGATTTCTAAATCCGTACACTGAAAAATATAACAGGCACTCTACAAAACAAGCATACAATTTAATAGATTCATTTCTTGTAAAGTAAAACTTCAATCAATGGGGGATGTTCATCCCCCACCTAATCTCTTTTCTTACGTTGAGTTTTAAGGTGTGGGTCTTACTGCCCATGCGTGATAAAAACAATCTTATAAAGGAGAATCAAATGACGCTGACATTACTCTTACTTATTTTCATATTCATTGCCTTTATCTCAGCGCTAACTATCATTTTTAAAACCGTAAAAAAAGTGAGATTTTTCACCCGCCCCTACTTACAATCTATTATCATTTTCATTTTATTTTTTACAAATTGGATTTTATATGTAACAACTTTTTATTCGTTACTCCCCGAGAAAGTTAGCGAGTTCATATTCCTGCCCATTTGGTTTTTCCTTTGTATTTTAGGATTTATCGCTTTTTGGCACGAATGGAGAAATAATCGTGTGTTCTCGATATGTATTGGTTTTCTTTCCTTTATTAGTTTTCTATTTTGGTTATTGTTGTTAGTTATTTCGGGGATGTAATAGAAGAAGGAAGAAAAGCCAACTTTCAACTTTTCTTCCTTCTATGTTTACCTTTAGATTTCACTGTCACTGATTCACAAGGTGAATAATAAATTTGAGGTGTCGCCCTATCAACAAACATCATAAACGTAATAAAGCCGATAATAAAGAAAATAAACAACGTTAACAAAATTGCTCCTATCGTTAAAAGTATCATAACACCACCCCTATATTTTTCATGTTATTACACCTTTCGCTATTATATGAGCGTAATCCTTTTTAGAAAAAGAAACGTAACAAAATAATCACAATCACTCCCGTTAATACTGTGCCTAATAAACTACGAGTATATATCGCTACAAGAAATGTTGGAATTGCTGCAATAAGATAATCCCACTGCATCGTCTCATGCATAAATAAAACTTGTGCTAAAAGCGCTGCTAATATTGCAATTGGTATGTAATTTAACCATTTTAAACCCCATTCAGGAATTTGTAGTTTACTAAATACGAGTAGAGGTAAAATACGTGGCACGAGTGTAACAGCTCCTGCTGCTAGTAAAAGTAATAATACATCTAATCTCATTTCCATTTTTCAATCACCACTCCAATCGTCGCAGCTAGTAATGTTGCGATAATAACCGCTATACTATCTGGCATAAATAGGTGTGAAACGTATGCGATAATAATCGCTACAATTGCAACACTTAAATGAATTGCTAGCTTTGGTTTACTACTTATGAGCTGAAGTACAAATAACCCGATAAACATCGCTGGTAATGCATAATCCATCCCATATGTATGCGGGTCTGGTATCCACTCACCAAATAGCCCGCCAATAATGGTAGCAAGTATCCAATTTAAATACGCTGTTACGTTAAGCCCAATCATCCATCTTTCACCTAAATATCCTTTTTGCACTGCATGCTGCACTGCAACGCCGAAAGTTTCATCTGTAATTTGCGAACCGATGATTAAGTTTTTAAATAGAGGAATTTTCGTAAAGTACGGTGCAAGCGCTGCGCTCATTAATAAATGGCGTAAATTAACAAAAAATACAGTGAAAATAATTGCGGAAGCAGGAGCACCGGCTGCATACATACCAGCTAATATAAATTGGGCAGAACCTGCATAAATTAAAGTGGACATAAATGCAATTTCAATGATAGAAAAACCTGCTGTTTTTGCAATTACACCAGCTGCTATACCGATGCTCAAATAACCAAATACAGTTGGTAAACAATCTTTTACTCCTTGCTGAAATGTATCATCGCTCTGCAAAGCTACATGTGCCTCAGCTTTACTCATCCTTATCATCCTCCATTCCTTCTAAAGTTCGTTTTCCTGTTACGACATGAACTAAATCTATATTTTCACGCCATAACGTATCTAACCTATCAGCTCCAAATTCCTTTGTGATTTCTTCAACCATAATATCGTGCCGCACATACTCTGTCGCAACGAGAACTAGCGCTGGGTCATACGTTGTAACGGCCCATGAAGTGCTATCATTTGAGAAGTTTGCAATTAATACTTCCTCTCCATCACGAGCAATAACAGTTAAATGACCACCCATTCTCTTTTCAACAACGTGGGGCGTCATATAATTATGGTGAAACGTCGCTCCTATTTTTGTTTCTGGAGCTCCAAATAAGATTGAAAATATATGTACGCCTTCCTCTTCCTTTTGATGAATGTATGGCTCAATTTCATGCACTTGTTCTTCCCATACAGAAATCCATAATTCTTCCTTTGCCCTATTAATTATATTGCATATTTCTTTTAAAACACGATCATTTGAGCGAATATGCGAAATTACATCTATTTGTCGTTCTTGTTCTAAACAATTTAATTTCTCATCTAAAAATTCAAAGGACTTTTCAAAGTCTTTTCGCATTCGATTCATTAATTCGGTAGCTGGTACTGGTACATATTTAACTGGTTCAGAAGGTACAATATGCACCGCTCCTTTATCCATTAACTTACCGAGTACCTCGTAAATCATAGAACGAGGTACTCCTGTTTGTTTACTCACTTCATAGCCTGTTACTGGGGAGTGTTTTAACAATCCAATATACGCTTTACATTCATACTGGGAAAATCCTAACTTTTGTAATTCCTTTATAATTTCATCCATCGGTAACCCCTCACAATCTAAATCGCCCTTACTTCAAAACGACGATTTTGCTTCCCTTTACTTTTTACTTTATCAATAACAAGTGTTCCTATTTCACTTGTATTTTTCACATGTGTGCCTCCACAAGCTTGTTCGTCTAAATTTTCAATTGTAACAATGCGGATTTCTTGGATAGTAGTTGGCAGGAGATTTATTGCTGTTTTAATCATTCCTACAGCATTTTCTGCTTCTTCGCGGCTCATATAGCGAGTGGAAATTTCTTTATTTTGCTCAATAAGTTTATTCACTTCCTCAACAATTTCTTCTACTTCCACGCTCGATAACTCTTGTAACTCATTAAAATCGATACGTGCTTTATCAGGGTAAATTTGGTTTCCGGTGCATAGTGCTCCATACTTTTCATAAACAACAGCTCCGATAAGATGCAGCAAAGAGTGATGACGCATTAAATTATGACGTCTTTCCCAATTCATCTCTAATTTAACTGGACCTAATTTTACTTGAGCTTCACCTTTTATATAGTGAACTATTTCTCCCTGCTCCCTCTTTACTTTTTCAACTTCAAATACAGACCCATCTTGTACAATGACACCCGTATCACATTCCTGCCCTCCACCAGTTGGATAAAAAACTGTTTCTTTTAGAAATACTTTATTCCCTTCTACTTTTATCACTTCTGTTTCGCAACTCGTTTTGTATGCATCTTCTAAATATAATGCCGTTGTCATACTCTCACCTCTTTAGTAGTTATAGTTATACCTACTAATATAAAAAATAACATTCATACAGTCAACTTATATTTCAGAATTTTTAATTTCAAACAAAAAAAGCCTTTTACAATAAGGCTTTTTTCTACATGCTATTATTTTAACTGTAAAGTATTTAATATGTTCCCCGCCAAATGCTCCCGTAAAGTAGAACCTGTATACTCTTCCCTAAATACACCCGCCTTCACAAATAAAGGGATGACTTCACTAAAGAATAGATTTAGTGACTTTGGAGGTCCTCCTGGAATAGCAATAAATCCATCTAACGCCCCTGCCTCAAACCTATCCATAATTTGCTTCGCAACGTCTTTTGGTGTACCAACCGCAACCCAATGAGCCGATCCAACAACTTCTGGTCGTTCTAGTATTTGTTCAACTGTTGGTTCATTTTTAATAATGAAGTTCCGTAATAACTCGGCATGAGTTTTACTACGTACAGTTTGATCCCGACTTGGCAGCATCTCTTCCGTAATTTTACTTCCTAGCGGAATCCCTCTCGCATCTAATCCGAGAACCATTTCAAGTAACGTATATCTCTTCTCTTTTGTGAGATGTTGATAAGCTTGCCTATGCATTTCTAACGCCTCTTCATATGTATCACCTATAAAGAAATATAATCCAGGTAATACGCGTATAGCATCTTGCTTTCGGCCATGTTTTTCTGCTCTTCTTCTTAAATCTTGACGAAGTTCAATACCTGACTCTACATCTGGCGTTGCAGCAAAAATTGCATCAGCAACAGAAGCAGCAAAATTCCGACCAGACTCTGAAGCACCGGCTTGAAATAATGGCATTTCTCCTGATATATGCTGCGGAATATTAAGTGGACCTTTTACCTTAAAGTACTCACCATTATGCTCAATAGGCTTTACCATCTCTCTAATAACATCAGGATTATCTACTTTCAATACTTCATTAGGGTGACTCCTCCAAAGTTTTCTTACTAACTCTGTACATTCTGACGCTTCCGCGTATCGTTCCTCAGACGATGGCATCCCTTCCTCACCAAAGTTTTCAGCACCGTCAATGGATGTAACAATATTCCACCCTACTCGGCCGTTACTAATCCAGTGTAACGATTGTAATTGCCTTGCTAATATATATGGTGGATAAAACGAAGTTGAAGCAGTTGTAACGACTCCAATTTTTTCTGTCGCATAAGCAATAGCAGTAAACAGTAACGTCGGGTCTAAAATGACATTCCCTTTATTACGAGCAATTAAATCTGGGTGCGCCACTAAATAATCGGCTTTAAAAACAAAATCTAACTTAGCCTTTTCTGCCTGTAGTGCCAACTCTACTTGTTCATCAATTCCGGAATTAAACTCATTCTCTTGTTCTTTCTTTCTAGAAATTAAACATAATCCAATGCAAAGTTGATTCTTTGTAGACATATATACACCATCCCCTTGTTTTTAATTCACTTAGTTAAACAAATATTGCTGTCATTATGAAAATAGATAAAATGATATTGATAATCATTATCTTTTTATGATGTAACTGTAATAAAAGCAATAACAAAAAAGACTCCCACTTTTGGAAGTCCTTTATCTCAATATTTCATTCGCTTCTTTTTCATAAATTTTATCAAATGACGTCATAACGCGCTGTGATGCTTGAATCATCTTTTGATCCGTCATAAGATCGGCCATCTCTTTCGTCATATCTACATTTGAATTTTCTAGCATATGATTTTTTACTATTCCTGTTCCGTTCGGTAAATTAGCAATGTTTCCTTCTGCTAGTGTAAAGCTTTTATTTTCACGTTGTACGAGACGAGCATTCGTTTCTGCATCTACTGTTTTTGTTTGCAAACGAGCAATATTATTTTGTGTTACTTCATCATATAATGTACCGTCTGCTTGTACAGCAACCTTTGCTCCTTCCGGAATACGAATACGCTCATTATTCTCTCCCATTACGAAAGCACCTGAAGATGTTTGTAAATAACGATCACTATTTAATGTGAAACTACCATCTCTCGTTAAAAACGTTTCATCATTTTTAGAAGTAACGAAAAATGATGTTGTGCCGGCTGCGCCGTCATCTAAAAAGAAATCTGTAGCGCTATTTGTCATTTGTATATTTCCTTGTACTAAATTCACATGTGTTGCAGCTGGTACTACAGCATAATCGACCGAACCGATATTTGTTACCGCCCCATCTCCGCGGCGATATGTGTCTTGTACATCAAATACTTTAGACGTCATATTTTCTGCTTTAAATCCTGTCGTTTGAGCATTTGCAACGTTATTCGAATGAACATTAATTCGCTGCATGTAGTTCATCATACCCATAGAACCTATATAAAGACCGTTCATATTCGTTTGAATAAGGCAAGCGCCTTATTCTTCACCTCTTTTCTACGATGTTTGTAACATTTGTTTCGCTAAATGTTCAGCTGTAGCGATATGTATATTTTTCCTTATGTCTTGGCCATCTGTCATTAATACGATAGGAGCTGATGATACTGCTGGAATTTTCAACAATTCACCACTACTTGCTGTTTCATCAAATTTTGTAAACACAATACCATCTATATGAATATCTTTAAAGTTTGTAATGATTTCAATCATATCTTTACTTTTCATCGAAGCTGATAACGTTAAACAAATATAATCTGGCTCTACTTGTCCCATCGTTTCAATCATTTCTTCTACTGTTTCTGTCGTACGATAATTTTTTCCGGCTGTATCAATTAAAATATAATCGACGCGCGCTTCTTCTTTAAAATACGTAAGCGCTCTTGTCATTGCAGCTTCATCACGCACAGCAATTACTTCCGATCCAATTGTCTTTACGTTATCTTGCAATTGCTGCACTGTCCCTATGCGCGAATGATCTGTCGTTATAAAACCAACTGTTTTGTTCTTACCGTGAAATTGCCATGCCATTTTCGCAAGCGTCGTCGTTTTACCAACACCAGTTGGACCGATTAATGCAATTGTTTGTACTTCTTTTTCAAAGACGTTTTCCGTATTGAAATGAGATTTCATATCTTCCAATATGTACCTAATAACTTCTTCTTCCGTAATCATCGTTGCATTTTCAAACTTTATTTTTAACTTTTCAGCATATGCATAAATGAAATATTGTTCCACATCGTTTTGTTCTAGCATCCGAATTACCTTTTGAATAATAAACGGTACAGATTCTTGACTTTCTTTCTTTGGAACTACTTCTTCTTTCTTTACCGGAACGACTTGTTTCACAACTTTTTTCTTTTTCGGTACTTCCGTTTCTTTCGTCTGTTTCACCACGACAATTCCTTTTTCAAACAGCTTTAATAGTTTTTCTTTTTTTCTTGCCCATTCTTCACTATTTCCTGTTTGCATTGCCGCGTATGACATAGAAGTCGTTACGTTTTCTAAATTGTGCAGTACTGATTGAATTCCATTCGCCTTCACAATTTGTTCTGAAGGATCATTCACAACATCCATTAACTGTTCATGAAATTGAGCTGTACCTTCATTCACTTCTTCCTGTTTTTCTTCTGGAAAAGCAACTAACATTTCATAATCCTTTTTCCAAAAAAACGGTATATTTCGTTTTACACTTTCATCGACAACGTAATAATAATCTGTACCATATTGGTCAAATAACTTTCGATACAATTCATTTTTCGAAGCTGCTTTTATTCGCATTAACGCTTCTTTCTTTTCTGTACTTTCCATTACTTCACCCCCTACTATTCAATATAGGCAATTTGATCCACAACAATTTCTGGTGCTAATTCGCTAATACAAAGTACTTGTGCTTCTACTTGATAACGTTCTAGCAGTCTTACAATTGCAAATCTAAAATCTTTTCTACGTGTTAATAACACTGGTTCTCTTCCCATTAAACGTGCTTGCTTAAAGACGCGCTGCACTTGCTCAACGACACGTGTTTCTAAATCTAAATCCCAGTTTAACAAGTAACCTTGATATGAATTATTCACAACATCCGCATCTAACTCAATTGAATCAGAGAAGAGCGCTGCATAAATTTTTCCGTCCGGATTTTTCGCATTTTCACAAATAACTTTTGAAATACATTCACGAACAAATGATGTCACACCATCAACGTGATTTTGATACACTTCTTTTCCGTCAATAATACCTTCAATAATTGTTGGTAAATCACGAATAGAAATACCTTCTTTTAGAAGTTGTTTAATAACATTTTGAACGAGTGATAAATCAATTTCTTTCTTCTTAATCTCTTCTAATAGAACGCCATTATCATTTTCAAGCGAGTTAATTAAGTCTTTTACATGTTGGCGCTGAATTAATTCATGCAGATTACGCCTTACGACAACATCTAAATGTGTAATTAATATGCTAAGTGGCTCTAACACTTGATAGCCTTTCATTTGTGCATCTTGCACCATATGCTCTAAAATCCAATATCCATCTTCGCCGAAAATTGGATCTTTCGCTGGTTCTGCATCTAAATCAGCCATTACGTTCGGTGTTTTTAGTGCTAATAAATAACCTGATTTTAAAACACCTTCAGCCGCCTTCGCACCTTTAATACGAATAATGTAACGACCACGTGGTCTAAAGCTCGTATTATCTTTAAAGTTAATTCCAGGAACGTTAATACCGAGGTCAGTAATAATCGACTTCCGCATAAGAACAACTTTATCACGAGCTGTTTCCCCGTTAATTTTCTGCTTTACAAGTGCTGCTAAATCTAAACCGAGTTCTACAATAATCGGATATTTATCCGTAAATACTCCGAATGAATCTTCCACTTGTTGTAATTGCTCATCTTCGCCTTGAATCATTTCTAATTCTTTTTGAAGCTCGTCTTCTTTTTCTTTCTTTATTCGATTTTTATTACGAATGCCTAAGAAGATAATCGTTCCACCAACGAGTGCGAATGGTAGAAACGGTAGCGGAGTAAAAATACCCATTGCGATAAATAAACCACCTAGTGCATATACAACGACTTCATGCGCTAATAACTCTTTAAAGATACCTTCTGTTACTGTATCCGGTGAGCCGTCAAATACACGCGTTACGATAATACCTGTTGAAATTGCAAGCATTAATGAACCGATTTGGTTTACGATTCCGTCACCGACAGTTAACTGTGTATAATGAAGAGCTGCATCTGCAAAGCTCATTCCTTGCTGCATCATTCCGACAATTAAACCAAAAATAATGTTTACGAATAAAATGACAATCCCGAAAATAACGTCCCCTTTAATGAACTTCCCGGCACCATCCATCGCTCCGTAAAACTCTGTTTCCATATTTAATTTTTTACGTTTTGCTTGTGCATCTTTTTCTGAAATAATACGCTGGTTTAAATCCGCATCGATAGACATTTGTTTCCCTGGTAAAGAATCAAGTGTAAAACGAGCTGCTACTTCAGCTGTACGAGATGCACCGTTTGCAACGATAAACTGGAATATGATTAAAACTATAAAAATAACGATACCAATTAATAAGTTCCCGCCAATTACGAACTGGCCAAACTCTTCAATAACATGACCCGCATTTCCGTCTGTTAAAATCGCTCGCGTCGTCGAAACGTTAATCGATACGCGGAAAATCCCGATTAATAACAACATCGTCGGAAATGACTTTAACTCATCCCACTCGTTAATACTTGTCGCTCGCATATAAATAAGCACTGACATACTTAGTAGAAAAACGATAACGATATCAAGTATAAATGGTGGAAGTGGAATTAAGAGCGCCACAACGAATGACGCTGCTAAAAAGATAGAAAAATAGGTTCTTGCAGAATCCATCTTAAACAAAGAGATCCCCTCCAAACGCGCTATTATACTTCAAGTTCATTCGTTTGAATTAAATAGCGCATAACTTCAATTACAGCTACGTATAAATCTTCAGGAATTGTCTCATCTTCCTCGACTTGATAATATAAAGAACGAGCAAGCGGACGGTTTTCCACCATTGGTATTTCATGTTCACGGGCAAGCGTTCGTATATATAATGCGAGCTCATCTTCCCCTTTTGCAACGACAATAGGCGCCGCATCAACTTGTTTATTGTACCGAAGCACCACTGAAATATGCGTCGGGTTGTTTACAATAAACGTTGCACCATCCATCTTCTTCGCGATTGTCCCTTGCAAGATCGCATGCATAAAGTTTTTTCGTTTCCCCTTTACTTGCGGGTCCCCTTCATTATCTTTATGCTCTTGTTTCACTTCTTCTTTTTTCATCTTAATATCTTGTTCATACTCCCATTTTTGATAAATGAAATCGATAATAGAAAGAACGATTAAAATAATTAAAATTGCTAAGAAGATAAATTTAATTTGCCTAATAATTTCAGTAAGTGACGCAGTCCAGTTAAATCCAATCATACTGACGATTTTCTCTAAATTCTTTTTAAAAAGAACGTACGAAACGTAACCGATTAATCCCATATAAAACAGTGATTTCAAAATATCTACTAAACTTTTACGACTAAACAATCTCGTAAAATAGTTTTTCGGATTGATACGTGACGCTTTCGGTTTAATGACTTTAGAAGAAAATAGGAAGCCGACTTGAATCATATAATTGAATAAATGAAAAGCATATACGAGTATTAATATCGGAGCCGATACTTTCAGTAATAAAATCCCCATTAAATAAAAATACTCGGTTGAATCTGTATTTTTTCCAATTTGATCAAACAGCACCGCTACGGAATTTGCAATCTCATAACCTAGCCAATCTCCGAAGAAATAAACGACAACTGCTAATACGAGAATGGAAAATAAATTATTTAAATCTTTACTCCGGGCAATATTCCCTTCTTCACGCGATTTTTTACGCTTCTGCGGGGTGGCCTTTTCTGTTTTATTATCCTTTGCCATGCGCGTCCCCCTACTTCGTTAAGAAAAAGTTAAATAGTTTCGTATATTCTTCAAGTAATACATCCGTCATATTTTTAAACACATAACCGAGCATCGGTACACTCATTGCAATAAACAAAATACCACATGTAATTTTAATTACGTATGCATTCATAAAAACGTTTAATTGCGGAGCATTTTTTGCAATTAAAATTAGAACAAAGTTAATGATGAATAAACTTCCCATAAGCGGCAGAGCAATTTCAACCGCTGATGTGATCGCAAATAATAACGTTGCGAGTAGACTATCTAAAAAACTAGTCGTCAACAATTTTGAAATCGCCTCTGTATATTGAAACGACTTTAAAATAGTGGCAACGAAATAGTTAATGCCGCCAAGTGAAATAAAAATAATGAGAAAAAATATATCAAAAATGGTTGATAGTAAAGTAGACTGTGAGCCTGCATTTACATCAAACAAACTTGCTTGTGATAAACCGATATCAAAATCTAAAATATGCCCTGCCATTTTCGGAATGTTCCACAGCATTTCTACAATTTTTGAAAGTGATAATCCAATTACAATTTGCGTTCCTGCATAAGCTGCAACGTCCCAAACTGTCTTGATGTGAGAGACATCCACTTGATCGGCCACTGTAATTGAAAGAGCAAGTCCAACTGTAACCTTCGCCATTGCTGGAATGGATCGGCCTGAGAAAAACGGTAAAAAATATAAAAATGAAGTAATGCGACAAAACGCAAAAAACGTTGCCGCCCATAATTCCATATTCATTTCAGTTCACCTATCTTAGTACGAACGCAATAGCGATGGGATTTTATCAAATAAATCTAAAATAAGCATCGTTAACTCTTGGAACATCCACGGACCTAAAATGATAATAACGAGCACAATACTCGCCATTTTCGGTAAAAACGTCAGCGTTTGCTCTTGAATTTGCATCATTGCCATAATAACCGCGATAATAATAACGACAATCAGACTTACAACGGCAATCGGCATTAAAATCATAACCCCTTTATAAAAAAAGGTTTGGAAAATATCTATAATTGGTGACGTATTCATTTATATGACTCCTATCACATAGCATCAAACGCTTCAGGCGACCGTCTTAAACATAATATCGACAATTTTTGTATATCCACCTAAATATACGAAAACGAGTATTTTAAACGGTAAACTTAAAATCATCGGCGGTACCATCATCATCCCGAGGTACATTAAAAGTGTACTAATAATCAAATCTATAAATACAAACGCTAAATAAATGAACATCCCTGTAAGTAACCCTTTTTGAATTTGCGTTAACGTAAAGGATGGTACGAGTGTAAATAAGGAAAGATCTTTCAAATCTTTCGGCAACTCTTCTCCGCGTACTTTCAGCATCATTTTCAAATCATGCTTATACGTATGCTTTGACATATATTCTTTCATAATAGGAGCTGTCGTTTCCGCAGCTTGGCTTACTGTTATTTTCTCTTTCGTCATCGGATCCCACACATCGCTCTTCAGTTGCCCGAGTACAGGCTGCATCGTAAAGAGTGATAAAAATAATGCAAGTCCAACAAGCACTTGGTTTGGTGGTAAATTCATTACCCCAAGTCCTTGACGTGTAATCCCAAGAACGATCATAAAATAAGTAAAATGTGTAAATAATAGAACGATAGAAGAAGATAATGATAAAAGGGTAACGAGCGCAAATAGTTGTACACTTGAATTACTCGTAAACTCTTTTCCATTTTCGAAATTAATAAAACCGTTCGGGGCCGCATACGCTGGATTTACAAAAATAATTGAAAAAACGATAGAAAATACGAAAATAACGGCTAATAATGATAACTGTTTCTTTATTCTCATGATGGATCCTCTACTTTTTTCGTTTCAGTCTTCACCGCGTCTTCTAGTGCTTGTTGAAACTGATTTCCTGTTCCGGTTAATTGCACAGACTGTACACCGTTATTACTAATAACAGTGAACACTTGCTTTCCGTCCACTTCAAATAAAAAGGCACTCGTTTGATGATTTAAATACACGCCGTCTTTTACTTGAATATGGCCATTTTCACCCTGCTTAAAAAACTGCTGTTTGCGCGTCTTTTTTGTCATATAATATGCACCGTAACCGAGCGCACCAAACAGTAAAACGACTTGAAATAAGGTCGTCATATACGACATATGACTCCTCCTTTACTCTTTATCTTGCATTTGACTTTGCGCTTTCATAAGCGCCGCTTGTTTCTTATCAGCTTCAATTTCAGAAATGATAATACCAAATTTCTCGTCCATTACGATTGCTTCACCGATGCCGACTTTCATATTACTTAAATACACATCTACTTTATGTCCTAAGTTTTTCTCTACTTCCAGAACATCGCCAACTTTTAACTGCTTTACATCACCGAGCGTAATAGATGACTTTCCAAGCTTTACACCAAGTTCAATCGAAATATCTGAAACAGTATCAATATGTGCTTTGCCTGCTTCATTTCGCTTTCCTGCAAAATCTTCTAATCCCATTAATGACACAGGAGATACTTCATGCTTCATATGGATCCTCCTACTCTACAAAACTTTTAAATAGGAGCGCCTTACGCGTTCCGTCTTTTCCAATAAAACAATTAAATTTATGCTTTCCATCTACATAACCAAGTAATTCATCCGAAACTTTCGTATGAAGCGGAATAATATCGCCTTCTTCAATTTGTTCAATCTCACTCATTGTCATTTTCTGCTCACCAATCGCAACGTGAACAGGTTTGTACACTTGATTTACTTTCACTTCCACTTCAGACGTATACTTCCTACGTTTATCCGAAGAATGTTCGACAATATTTTCAGACGTTAACTTATCCATAATTTCTTCAACAGATAAGAACGGAATCCCGATACGCACCGTCGTATTCCAAAAATCTGTTTTCATATTTACATTAAGTAATGAAATGATATCGCTCGCTGTCGTAATCTTTAATGCATTCGGATCTGTTTCCGTCGTTACAAATTTCGGTTCAATCGCAACAACACTTTCAAATGATTGCTCTAAATTTTTACAAAGAAGCAAGAATATATTATCAAGCGTTAAAAACTCAAATGCTGTTAACGGTCTGCGCATCGTAAAGTTACGCTTACTATCTCCGCCAAGCCAACATTCATGAATATAAATAACGAATGCTAAATCAATCTCAATAACAATTTCTCCAAGCTCTGGTAAACCGAGATCAATTACACAATATAAATAATAATCTTTCGGCATTTTCTCCACATACTCACTCGTAAATGGAACTTGCTCAACTGTTGAAGGCTCTAGTTCAATTGGAATACGCATACGCGCTGATAACGTCTGTGACGTCTGTTTTCCAAATGTAGAAGCAATTGCTTGCAAACTACGTAAATGCTCAACACCGAACTTCTCTGGTCTATTAAAATCATACTCTTGAAATTTCTCTTGCTTTCCTGCTTCTTGTGCGAAAGCTGGCATTTCCTCGCCTTCATTTACCGCCTTCAGCAGGGCATCAATTTGCTCTTGGCTTAATTTTTCGCCACTCATGACAATCCCCTTCCCTACCTTTTCAATTCAACGATTTCAACGTACATCTTCCCATTCTTCGTCAAAATCTTTCCGGTTCCAATCTCTTCATTCTCAAGCATAAGACGCACCGTATTTTTCGTTGAATTTTCAAGACGATACAATGTACCTTTCGTAATATGAAGCAGATCTTCAATTTTCTTTTTCGTATTTCCGATTTCAAAATAAATTGTTAACGGAATATCATCTTGTAATTTCAAATCTAGCCAACTCCCATATCATGTTCACGAAAATTTCATGTTCTCTCTATATATGAAACTTCTTATTTTGAAACGTCGATATTTAATATTTTTTTAATATATCCTTGCGTTTCTTTAAATGGCGGCACGCCTCCGTACTTTCTCACATTCCCAGGACCAGCATTGTAAGAAGCAAGCGCCAATACTAAGTCGCCATTATTTTTCTTTAAATAACCGCTTAACTCTTTCACGCCACCTTCAATACTTTCAGCTGGTGAAAAGGGATTCTTCACACCCATCTCCTTCACATTCGCTGGCATAAGCTGCATAAGTCCCATCGCACCGGCATGTGACACCGTTTTCGGATTAAAATTAGACTCTACTTCAATCATTTTTTGAATTAACGTTTTCGGAATTCCGTATGTACGACTTACACGATCAATAATATCCTCATACTTCCCTTCATTGGAAGAACGTATTTTTTGAATATTATACTTCTTCGTTAATTCCCACGTATCAACAGCCTCATTTTTCGTTTCTAGGAAACGTCGTTCAAACTCTTTTTGCGCAACTTGCACTTCATCTGCTTTCTTCGTTTCAGCCTTTTCTTCAGGCTTACTCGCTTCCTCTACTTTATTAATAGATTCTGTCGGTTTATTAACAACCGCTTCTATTTTCGTAGATTGTACCGGCTGACTCATATCTTCTACTTTTGCCGGCTGCGTAGTTTCTTTCGTCTCCTTCGCAGGCTCACTCTGCAACTTCTCTTGAAAACGACTACTAACGAATGCTTGTGGACTACTTAGCTTTTGCTGAATTTGCCCTTTCTTATATGCAAGCACTTCTTTTACTATATTTCCAACTATCATAATATCACCTTTTCGGTAAACAAAGATAATCTAATATTAGAGTTTTTTTTTAAAGTTTGCAATAATCCTTTTAATAATTATGTAATAAAAAAATGAATATATTGTTAAACTGTTATTTTTTTATATTTATTAATTCGAATTTTTAGTTGACACCCGTTGTAGCAAGGATTACAATAAATCTCGAAATTGATTTTTTCGCATATTACCGTTTTTCAATTTGCAGAAAAGTCAATATAAAAAAATGGGGGTTTCTTAACATGAGAATTAATACAAACATTAACAGCATGCGTACTCAAGAGTACATGCGCCAAAACCAAGCTAAAATGAGCAACTCTATGGATCGTTTATCAAGCGGTAAACGTATCAACAACGCTTCTGACGATGCAGCAGGTCTTGCAATCGCAACTCGTATGCGTTCACGTGAAAGTGGTCTAAACGTAGCTGCTAACAACACACAAGATGGTATGTCATTAATCCGTACGGCTGACTCAGCTTTAAACTCTGTATCTAACATCTTACTTCGTATGCGTGACCTTGCAAACCAATCTGCAAACGGAACAAATACAAATAAAAACCAAGTTGCACTACAAAAAGAATTTGCAGAATTACAAAAACAAATCGATTATATTTCAAGCAATACACAATTTAACGATAAAAACCTATTAGATGGTTCTAACAAAACAATTAATATCCAAACTCTTGACTCTGAAGATGGTTCAAGACAAATTGGCATTGAATTAGGTAGTGCTTCTACTAAAGCATTAGGTATTGATACATTAAATATTGGATCAGGTAAGATTACACAGGCAACTAAAGAGAATGCTGATGCAACTATTAAAACATTAGGAACATCATCAGATGATAATGCTGTTGCTGCTGCAAAAAAATCATTTGATCAAATTAAAGATGGCTTAAGCAATGCTGATGCACAAGTACTTGCAAAAGCCTTTGAAGATTATGATAACGCTGCATCTGGAGACAAAGGTGCTAAAGCACTAGAAATCTCAAATGCATACAAAACTATTACTAACTTTAGTATGGCAAAGGTTTCTGAAGATGTATACACTGCAGCTAAAGATGCAATTAAAGGACTAAAAGCAGATTCAACAGGTAAAGAAGTTGCTGCTGCTAAAGAACACTTTGATAAAATCAAAGATTACTTACAAGGATCTGATCGAACAGCATTAGAGGCAGCATTTAAAGCGTTCGATGGAACGGAAACAACAGCTGGTTCTGCTTCTGGTAAACAAGGTAGTGATATTGCCTCAAAATTCCCAGCAGTTGATTTATCTGTAGCTAAATCAGCAGATGATTCGGCAGCAAACCCACTACAAGCTATTAGAGCTATTGATGCAGCAATTAAAAATATTGCTGACAACCGTGCAACTTTAGGTGCTACATTAAACCGTCTAGACTTTAACGTAAATAACCTAAAGAGCCAAGCATCAAGCATGGCATCAGCAGCTTCTCAAGTAGAAGACGCTGACATGGCGAAAGAAATGTCTGAAATGACTAAGTTCAAAATTTTAAACGAAGCTGGTATCAGCATGCTTTCTCAAGCAAACCAAACTCCACAAATGGTTTCTAAATTATTACAATAAGCCATTTGAGTTAGTTTCCTGAATAAACCTCTCTGCTTGCGGAGAGGTTTATTTTTTCTATATAGATAGATTATTTATAAAACTTTCTTTTTTATGTGGAAGAGAGTATCCGCGATCCTTAGAAGCGATCAGTGCTTATCTTGATCCCCTCTTATGTTAAAATACAAACAGTAAATAAGCATAAGCCCCTCTATCCTTCCATAACTGTTTATTAGATTAAAAGATACTAACTATATCAATCTATAAGGAGTTTCTATTATGCGTATTGGTACAAACATTTTAAGTATGAATGCTAGGCAGTCATTGTATGAGAATGAGAAACGTATGAATGTGGCAATGGAGCATTTGGCGACTGGTAAGAAGTTGAACAACGCTTCTGATAATCCCGCTAATGTTGCGATTGTGACTCGTATGCATGCGAGAGCGAGTGGTATGCGAGTGGCGATTCGTAATAATGAGGATGCGATATCGATGCTTCGTACGGCGGAATCTGCCCTTCAAACTGTGACGAATATTATACAGCGTATGCGTGATTTAGCCGTTCAATCTGCGAACGGTACAAATTCAAATAAAAACCGTCATTCGCTGAATAAAGAGTTTCAGTCTTTAACAGAACAAATTGGCTATATTGGCGAGACGACTGAATTTAATGATTTATCCGTATTTGACGGTCAAAACCGCCCTGTTACATTAGACGATATCGGTCATACAATAAATATGACGAAACATATTCCCCCTTCCCCTACACAACATGACATCAAGATTTCAACAGAACAAGAAGCAAGAGCGGCAATTCTTAAAATTGAAGAGGCTTTACAAAATGTATTACTTCATCGTGCCGATCTTGGCTCTATGATAAATCGTTTACAGTTCAATATTGAAAATTTAAATAGCCAAAGTATGGCGTTAACAGATGCTGCATCTCGAATTGAAGATGCAGATATGGCGCAGGAAATGAGTGATTTTTTAAAGTTTAAATTATTAACTGAAGTTGCACTTAGTATGGTTTCACAAGCAAATCAAATACCGCAAATGGTTTCTAAACTACTACAATCGTAAAAGTTCATCTTCCATCTTTGGAACGATTCCATACAAAATAAAAGGGAAATACATATAAACTATGTATCTCCCTTTTATTTTGTACCCAAATTTTATTACTGTGTTACGGTCATAACTTGTCCGCTACGATCAACCATAATTTTCATTTTACCGTCTTGTGCATTATATAGCCCTAGTTTATGTAATTCCATTTTACAATCTTGTACGAAAGTTGGTAATTTACGAATTTGATCGATATCAGAACTTGTAATGAAATGAATTAAAAGCTGCGTCATGCCTTTAATATCTTGTACAAGCTCTTCTTTCTCTCGTTTTAGCCTTTCATTTTCTAGTTGTAACGACTGCAATTCACCTTCTAGACTACGTGTATTCTTCGCTTCCCTAGAACGCCCTGCTGCCATGCTAGAAAGCTTATAAATACCTTCCATAAACTGATGTAGTTCGTCTTCTTTCCTTTCACTACATTGATTAATTGTTTCAAAATTATCAACGATACCAGATATAACTGTTACAAGATTTTTTTCATCCTCTTTATGCTGGATGTCTTCTTTTAATTCGTACTCGTTTTCTTGTTTTCTTGCAACGATTGTCTCTTTTACAGGTATATATTTTCTCTTTCGTCCTGGTTTTTGTTTTTCAATATTTTCAAACGGTATTTCACGTTTTTTCAATTTATAATACGTATTTTGCAATTGACTTTCTGTTTTTGGAAAAAGATTTAGTTCATTTTTACTTACGTATTTTGAAATATTTAAAATGTTTAAACCGTGACGCTGACAAAATTGATACACTTCATACAGTAGCTCTAGTTCAGATTTCAGCCATGTAATTGCTGATTTTTCGTACGCTCGCATCCCGCCATTTTTTTCTATATCTATTTGAAATAATACCATTCTATTATGTAAATCAACTAATTCTTCATACTTTACTTGGAATTCTTTTTCTATTTTTTTAAATTCCACCTCTAGTTGCATATCGTTCATTTTATTATTTGACATGTTTTGTAAAAGACCTAATACATTAATTGCTGTGTGGTGATACATAATCTGTGCCACTCCCCCTCATCCTTTCACAATTCTCATCTGACTCCCATGTCTTTTAAGAAAATAGCAATTTTTACATATCCATATTATAACAGTTCGAAATTATCTGTCAAATAATTAACATACAAAAATGTATAGAAAGTATAAAAATTTGGAAAATGTTTTTTTATTAATATGTAAAATTGCATATTAATTACATTTAATTATATTATATGGTATTTTGAATATTTTTTCACCGAAAAAATTTGCGTTACCACGAAATGTTACTAAAATAACCTTCGAAAATATGTTTGCTTATATTTTCAAATCAAAAATCTTCATTTGAAGATTTTTTCATACATACAGCGCCAAACATCTCAGAAACCTTTCATTTTTCTGCCAGGTTAGAGTATAGAATACCAAAAAGGAATTAGCCAATGCTACATATGGCTAATTCCTTCCTCTCTCTAACAGAATAGAGTTATAAACCCAATCTTCAAATCCTCAATCAAAGTCTCACTACTTCATACCTCTGAACTCACATCGCATGAGACTCTATTAATCACTGAAAACTTACTTACATAAGTAGTTTCCCCTATTCCTACTAAATAGAAAAATGTTATACGCCAGCTCTTCTACTTACCTATAACCACTCCATATCTCTGGTCTCAACATCGCATAGGGCTCTATTAAGCACTGACCGCTCAACACTTAGCTAGAGCTTCTATTCCGGCTAAAAAGAAGCTTTTAAAGCACTAACTTATCAACTAAACCAATTAGCTCTTGAATATCTGGCTTACTTACTTGAGCATTTGCTCCTACAGCTTCACCTTTATGGAATAATTCATTTGTAATTAATGAAGAGAAAATAATGACTGGTAAACGATTCATTACTTCACTATCCTTAACTACTTTTGTTAAATGATGTCCATCCATTTTTGGCATTTCAATATCCGTAATTAGCAGGTGAATATGTTCAAACATTTTTTCGCCTTGCTCTTTCGCTAATTTTTCAATTTGCGCTAACGCTTCTGCACCATTGCTGAAGAAGTTCATTTTCGTATATCCAGCTGATGATAATGTTTCTTCTAATATTTGACGAAGCATCGCTGAATCTTCTGCAATATAAATTACTTTTTCAGCTCGATCTGTTTTTTGTTCTAACCCTGCAATTGATTTATTGTCATAACCAGTGCCGCTAATTTCACATACAATTTTTTCATAATCTAGTAGTAAGATGATTTTGCCATCTAGTTTTACAATACCAGATGTCGTTTCTTCTAGTCCCATAGATAATGAAGCTGGTTCATCAATTTGTTCCCACGAAATACGTTGAATACGATGCACTTCATCAACGCGGAAAATAACTTTCATTTGGTTTAATTCTGAGATGATAAATTTCGTTTGATCAAGTGGCTTTGTTGACTTTAAATTAAGAGCCATTGCCAAGTTAATAACAGGTAAAATTTCACCACGTACTTGAACAACACCTTCAACTGCATGATGAGATTCTGGCACAGTTGTAACAGGGAATGGATTAATGATTTCACGTACTTTCATTACATTAATACTAAATAGGTTTTCACCAACAGTGTACGTAACAATCTCTAATTCATTTGTTCCGCTTTCTAATAAAATACTTTGTGCTTGTGACATAAAGGTGTCGCTCCCCTTCCATTAATTCCGTATATCTAATTATTAAGCTTTATAAAAGCGAAAAAGTCAACTACCTATATAAAAAATATAGATAGTCGAACGATTCATTTTATAAAAAAACAATTAATCTTGTATAAACGAAGCAAGTGCCTCTAATAACACTTCTTGTGCTCCTACAACTTCCGTCGGCATTGCTTCCCATTTTTTCGAAAGCTCGGTCTCTACTCTTATTCTCAACTCAGAATTCATTTCTGCTAGCACATATTCTTTCGTTGCTATATCAACATCAAGTAGCGCAAGTGCATATAATTCCGGGTCATTTATTTTTTCGAATAATCGTTTTAATACCACCGGTGCTATATGTTTTAATTTTTCAATATGAATTTCCTTATCCGAAAATAGTAACTCATATTGAATAAACGTAACATTTTCTTTAATCACTTTAAAATAACAATTATTTTTTTTATCATTTACAAAATAACCGTTTGGATCTGCAATAATACTTTCTACTTTACGAATTAAATCTGGCAAACTATTCGCCGCCATTACAGTCCGCTGCTCAATCTCACTCGGCGAAATGAATGTAACGCGATACTTATTTTGCGCCATCCTCCTCACCTCTCCTTTTATAGAAATTCAGTCTAATTGTATACTACAACTATCTTAAATTAACTTAAAACTATTTTATATTACCACTTCTTACACTACCACACTACTCTAGTAACGCTACATATCTCTGGTCTTACACATCGGTCGGGACTCTATTAGGCACTAACCGCTCCAAAACATCGCCAGGTCCTCTCCCAAAACCTAAAAAGTGCTTTTAAGAACCTTTCAATAACTCTATGTTATTAAACCAAAACGCTATCTGCTGATCCGTAATATTTGGCAACATAACAAAAAACTCACGACACTTCATCTCATCCTTAAACAGTTGATACTTCCAAACGCTATCGCTACCAACACTTATGAAATAAAACTCATGGATACGGCCAATGATTGCTTGTTTTTCACCAAATGAATACGGAGGCACTTGCTTAATTTCAAATTGATCTGGTAAATATACATGCTCTTCTCGTTCTATTTTTAATACTTGCTCGGCAAGTTCACGTTTATTTTCGAAAAAAGGCAATTGTAAAATTCGCTCTTGTCTTGTCATACGAATAAAAAACCCTTTCTACTCCATTACATTTTTTCATTACGATATATTATCGAATTAAGTTTACAACTTCATTTAATACTTCATCTGAAACTTTAATTACTTTCGCATTTCCTTGGAATCCGCGTTGGTATAACATTAAGTCAACGAATTCTACAGATAAATCTACGTTTGCACCTTCTTGTGCACCACCACGTACTTTACCTGCACCGTTTTGACCAGATGCACCAAGAGCTAAAATACCTGTTGTATTCGTCGCTGTATAGTTACCATTACCTGTTTTCATTAGTCCGCCTTCGTTCGGGAACATCGCAACAGCTAATTGACCAGCTGATTTCATACTTCCATCAGAATATTTTACCATCACATATCCACCGTCAGCAATGAAACAATCTTTAACCGTCGCTGCTGCTCTACCATCTACGTCTGTTACTGATAATGTTTTATCTGTTGGATGGTTTGTTAAATGACTTAAGTCTAATTTTATAGAGCCGCCATCAAATGGAATATTGGCCCCTTGCTCTTTCGGATTTGGATTTCCAACAGCATCAAATGTCATATTACCACCTGCACCTGGAACATCCTTAAACTCTGTTTCTTTTTTCGAGTCATTACGCATTTGTACTTTATATGTATAATTATGTTCGCTCGTTTGTTTAAACTCGACACGCATTGTCCATGTATTCCCCGCATTATCATATACAGGTAAATCTTGTGTAATTTGTTTTTCACCAGTTGGAATATTACCTTTAATTGTCCCTTTCGATGTTCGAATACCACCAATTGCTGTTCCCATTGGAATTTGCAACGGTCCTGGAATTCCAGATAAATCAACTTCACCAGTTGCCTCATTCGCAGGGTATGCAAATACATATTGACCTTCAGTATTCGTAATATAGTAATCTGAAGATATCCCAAACGTACCTTTACGAGTAAATTCCATATTTCCGCCTTTTGAATCACCTACAACGAAGAAACCATTACCTTCCATTGCGGCTTGTGTTTTGCCACCTGTTAACGTAATTGTACCATCACTATAATCCGTAACTGTACCACTCATTTTCACACCATTACCAATACTTTTCGGATTTGTTCCTGCGTATTTACCGTCACCTTTTGCACCAATCGAATTGTTATATAGTAAATCATCAAACATTGCTTTTTGTTTTTTATAACCTACTGTTTGTGCATTGGCAATATTATTTGAAGTTACACTTAATGCATTTTGTGTTGCATTCATCCCTGTAATACTTGTATATAACGCTTTAATCATAACGTATGGACACTCCTTATGAATTTGTAGTTTTTACTTCTTCAGTTACTTTTTGATCGTCTTTCTTTGCGTCTTCTGGGTTCGTTTCCCCAATCGGTTTATCAGACACTCTCTCAACGAAACGAAGAGATACAACCTTATTATTAATAACAAGCTGTACATCGTTATTTTCCGCAAGGCGAACTGTTTCTACTTGACCGGTTACTTTGTTTCCGTCACCGTCAACACCTCTTACGTATTTACCTAAAAACTTCATTCCACCATCAAGTGCTGTTGAATACATCGTTGATTGCAGCTTATCTACTGCTTTCGTCATATTCTGTACTTGTTCCATAAGAGATAACTGCGCTGTCTGATTCATCATTTGATTCATATCCATCGCATTAAATGGATCTTGATGTTGGAAACTTGATAAAAACAATTTTAGGAAATCATCTTTCCCCATTACCCCAGGAGTCTTTTGCGCTCCTGCCGAAACTCCATTACTTTGTTGCACTGGCGATTGTACACCATTAACAGGTACATTACTTTTTTGCGCTCCTGCTTGTAACGGAATATGATTTGTACTCGTTGTATTTAATCCAACTGTTGGCACGCTTTATTCCTCCAATAATCCCGCAAATTCTGTTGATTGTTGTTTTTCATGATTTGTATTTGCTAATTTCTGTTTTTGCCTTTGCTCTTGTTCTCGCTGTTCTTTTCGATTTTCATCTTTATCTGAATAGCTAATTTGAATATTGATTTCTTTTTCTTTTAATTTTAATTTCAATTCATCAAAAATGATTTCAACACGTTTTTTCGCATCGTGTTTTTCCATTTCTACGTGAACATCAATTTGATCTCCGTGTTTTTTCATAAACACTGTTAATGTACCAAGTTTTTCTGGATTTAACTGAAATAAAACACGTTCTTGTTTCACTACAAATTTTTGCAGCGCTTCTACTTGTGCTTCCATTTTCTTTCCTAAGTCAGGTAATGAAACTTTCTCAGCACCACTATTTGATTTCCCTACTTGTTCGGTACTCGTCGTTTTATTTAATAATTCTGCACCTGCAGAGCTCGAATCGTTTAATGCATCAACTTCTGGCAACTCTACCTTTGCGTCATCGCTCTCAAGTTTTGGAAGATCTACCTCTTTAGACTCTTCTTGTTCCTTTGCAATATTACAAGTTTCTGTTTCTACAACTTTCAATGCTTGCATAGTTTGCTCTGGCATCTTCATTTTGTCTAATACCATTTGCATTGTATCTTCTAAACATATAGCATTTTTGATATTCATATTTGAAAGAAGTTCTTGTAATTGTTGTAATTCAGCTGCAGGTAATTCATTAAGTTTAATATTGCCATATTCTTTATATAGCTCTTGTATTTTTTGTATGTATTGATATAACAATTCCGGCTGCACATGTAATTGCTCAATTGCAACCATTTGCTCAGATACAGCTAATAACAACTGTTCTGTCTCTTTTTTTTCTTCTTTCTTTACATTTGGTTCTTCTTTCGTTACCGATTTTTTAGAAAGAATATAATCTTTTTTCTCTTCTGGTGGTGCTTCTTCTCGTTTCGTTTTCTCCGTTTGCGGCTGTTTTTTATTTTCCATTCTCATCGTACGATCGAATGAAGAATCTTCATTTTTTGATTGTACTTCTAGCCCTTTTTCTTTTTGCGGAGGTAAACTTTGTTGCACCGGTAATACAGACTGTATCACTACATTCACCTCATCCATTCATACACATTTTCAAATCCAGAAGCATTTTTTCTTCCAGCTTTTCTTGTGCTTTCGCAAGCTTTTTACAATTTTCTTGATACATCTCATCAATGACACGTTCTTTTTCTTTTACTTGCTCTAAAAGGCTTTCATTTTTTTGAATAAAACCTTCCGTTTTTTTAATTTTTCGATTCCATTCTTCTATTCTTTCAGGTGAAAACGTATGTGAAGAAAGCATGCCCGCCATAATACGTTGCCCAGTTTGTACGACTTTACTACGCGATTTCACAACATATAAATCATATTCTTTTTTTTGTTCTATTTTTCTTTTTTCAGCTGTTAATTCATACACTTCTTTTAAAATATGTTCTTTTTCTTGATTTATTTGCAATTTTATTGTGTCGTACTGCTGTTTATCCACCTGTTTTCATAGCCCCTTCCTATTATAACGTTCTCTTTTTCTATTATATAGTTTTTTTCCAAAAAAATCTGTGAAATATTAAAAAACAAAAAAATAAGACCTCTTAGGCAGAGGCCTTATACTATATGGTGTATCGCTTCAACGATATCATCAAATTGGAAACTATCCGATCGACCTTGCTTTAAAAACGTATTTATACCTTCTACTTTATTTTTACATTCAAAAATATAAGCATTTTCTTCATTTTCTTGAATCGTTCCTAACTTAAAATACAATTCATTTTCTTTATAAATTGATAAAATTTTTCTCATTTCATTTGCAAGTTGCCAATGATGTGGCGAAACAATTTCTTCCATAATCCTACTTACTGAATCTAATACTGAAATTGCAGGATAATGACTAAGCGTTGCAAGCTCACGCTTTAATACAATATGTCCATCTAAAATACCACGTGCTAAATCGGGTACAGGACCATTTAAATCGTCCCCATCAACAAGCACCGTATAAATACCTGTTATAGATCCCTTTTGTGTTTTTCCGGACCGCTCTAACAGCTTCTTCATATAACTTTCCATTAACAGTGTTTTACCACCAATCGGTAACTCTTTAACAGCAATATCAACACTTCTACGGGCATCGGCGAAACGAGTAACAGAGTCCATCATAAGTAATACGTTATTGCCTTGATCACGGAAGTATTCAGCAATAGACGTTGCGAGTTTCGCGGCACGAAGTTGCATAAGGTGACTTTCATCTGACGTCGCTACAACAACGACACTTTTTCGCATCCCTTCCTCGCCTAACTCTTTTCGAATAAAGTCTTTTACTTCCCGGCCACGTTCTCCTACTAAACTAATAACGTTTATATCAGCTTTTGCATTTTTTGCTATCATTCCAAGTAAAGTAGATTTACCAACACCTGACCCAGCAAAAATACCAATCTTTTGACCGATACCAATTGTTAGCATAGAATCAATTGATTTTATTCCTGTTTCAAATACATCGGTAATCTCTTCACGTTCAAATGCATGTATAGGCGGTGCATCTAGTTTAATTTTCTGTAATGGAATGTTTTCAGCTTCCTCATTTAACACTTCACCATTTGCACTTAACACTTTTCCGAGCAAGTGATTACCACGTGGTACAGCAACATCTTCTGAAACTAATGTCACTGAATCTCCATAACATACTTTTTCTGTCTGTTCAAATGGAAGTAGCATATTATTTTCTTTTTCAATAGCAATCACTTCACATAAGACGTTATGTTCTCCAACGAAGCAAACATCTCCAATCTTCGCTTTCGGCCCTTTTGCTACGAAAAACTGTTCTTGTACACTATGAACTTTGCCTACTTTCGTATACAGCGGTGTTTCAATGAACTTATTCCATTTTTCGTTCTCATTCATTAACAGGCGGCTCATACATTTTGCTCCTCAAATAACTTCTCTTCTTCCCATTTCTGACGAAGTTTCGCAAATATAGGTGCAAATTTAAATTCAAAGAACTCTTTCTCTTCTTCCAGAACAAATTCACCAAACTGCAGGGAGAAATCATATTTCCATTCTACTAATTGTAGTAACCAATATTCTTTCGTATTCTCCTTCTCTTCTTGAATACGTTCAAACGTTTCTGGATGTACTGTAATGATTAATTTTTCAAACGAAGTTGGCAATGTTTGCACGATGCCAGTTAAAATAGGTAACACATCAAGCGATCGTGAATCTACCGCTTGATTCACGATTTTTTCTGCTAGATGAAAAGATTGATCCCATAATAACTCTGTCCATTCATATGCTGTTTCTTGTTGTTCTTTTTGAAACTGCACACGCGCTGCTTCCATCTGTTCCATTTGTTCATGAATATGCATTTGAAATTGTTCTTTATCTTGTAATAACTGCTGCTGCTCTCGTTCTAGCATTTGCTTCTCTTGCCTTAGCTGATTCATTTCCATATGTAATGATTCTTGCTGGGCGCGAAGTTCTGCATGATCAGCTTGTAATTCTTCCTCTTCTATTTGAACTGAAGCTGGTTTTGGAAATTGTAATTCATACGTTTCTTCAGAAAAAGAAACAGAATTCTTCGGAATTCTGTTTTTAAATAAGGACATCCTCTTCACCTCTTTGAACGATAATTCTTCCTTCTTTTTCTAGCTTTTTCACTGTACCAGTGATCGTTTGCTGCGCTTTTTCAGCATCCGTCATCTTAAGCGGTCCTAAGCCATCTAATTCTTCTAGAATCATCTCTTTACGGTTTGAAGACATACATGTAAATAATTTCTCTTTAATTTCTTCTTTTGCAATTTTAAGTGCTTTCGCAAGAACACCGTTATCTGTAATTTCTTCTAATACACGGCGAAGCGCAAGATCTTCAAGACCAAGTAAGTCTTCAAAGACAAACATATTTTCTTTAATTTTCTCAGATAACTCATAATCGACTTCATCCAGCTTTTGAAAGACTGTTTTTTCAACACCACGTGAAACATTATTTAAAATGTTTACGATTGTTTTCAAGCCATCAGTTTTATTAATTGCACTGAATGCCATATTATTTAATTTCGATTTTAACAACTCGCCAATTTGATTAATTAATTCACCATCAACTTGTTCTAACTTCGCAATACCCATTACCGTCTCTACTCGTTTATGATCTGGCAATCTCTCAATTAATTGAGACGCAAGTTGCGGTTTAATATAAGAAGCGATAATTGCAATTGTTTGTGGTGACTCATCATTAAGCACTGTAAGAAGTGGTTCTAAATCTGTAAGTGAATTTAAGAATTCAAATGGATTATCTTTGTTATACCAAAGATCTTCCAATAATTTTTCCAGTTCGTCTTCTGGCATGTTTTTAAATATGCGACGAATGTATTCTTTATCTGGAGTGACTAAGTTCAATTCTTTTACATTTAGTTCATATAAGAACTCTCCTAGTACATTTTCTAACGTTTCTGGTTTGTATACACGAAACTTTGCGATTTCACGAAGTAATACTTCTTTTTCCTCAGCTGTCATATATTCAATGACTTTTGCTGCCACCCCTTCTTCTAATGTACGAATAAGGATGGCAGCTTTTTCTTTGGAGGAGATTTCATCTAACATCGTTGTTCCTCCCTTACTGTCCGTTTAACCATTTTTTAATTACTTTTGCAGTTCCTTCTACATGTTCTTTCGTAGCATCCTGCACTTGTTCATCTAACGTTGGTTCTTTCGGTTCTTCTGGTTCAGGTTTTGGCTCTGGCACTATTTTTTCTTCAGGAATTTCCAAGATACTTTCATTACTTGCAGCCACTTCCTCTTCTGCTAAGTATTCTTCATATTCCTCTTCTTCTTTCTTTCTCTTACGTCTTGCTAATAAGAACCATACTAGACCACCGATTGCTAATAAGCCAGCTGTAATTCCACCGAATAACCACCAGTTCATACCACTTTTTTCTGGCTCTTTCTCTTTTTCGGCTTTCGGCTGATCGAACTGAACAGTTACAACGTTAACTTGACCATTTATAAAGTTACCGTTCGGATCAGCTTGAAGTCCTGCCGCTGTTCCAATTGCTTCTTTAAAAGTTGTCATATCAATTCTACGTTTTACTAGCGTATCATTATCTACCCATACAACAACATTTGTTTTCGTTAATTCTGGGTGTTTCTTAATTGTTTCAACTGTTTTATCTATTTCATAGTTTTCGATTTTGTTACCATTTTTATTATCGTAGACAACTTTACCATTTTGATTATTGTTCGTACCGTAGTTTGGCACTTCACCGTTCGCTGTAATACCAGCACCTTGCTTCGTATCTGCCCCTTCTTGCGCAGTAGAGCTTTCCTCTTGCTCTTGTTTACTACGAAGTACACCTTTATCACCATACTTTTCTGACTGACGTGTAACTTCATCGTAGTTTACAGATACTTTCGTATTCACTTTATATTCATTCGGTTTAAACATCGTCATTAACGTTGCATCAATATCTTGCTTTAATTTACCTTCAAGTTGGTGCTGCATCTCTACTTCTTTCTCGTAAGAAGAGGAACTACTAGAATGTGCTTCATCTGCTCCTTTTGAGATAACACCTTTTTTACTATCAATAACACTTACTTCTTCTGCCTTCACACCAGGAACTGCTGCACTAATCATTTGCTGTATACCTGCAACTTGATCAGCTGTTAACAATTGGCCACGCTTCACTCCAACCGTAATCGCCGCTGTTCCTTTTGCTTTTTCTTCATCAAAAATTGTCTCTTTTTCAGGCAATGTAATTTGAACATTTGCCGTTTCAACTGTCGCAAAGTTTCTTACAATATCTTGCTCCAATTGCTTCTTCGTCCCGACAATTTGCTTCATTTTTTTATCTTGCTCACTTGAACCGAGCGAGCTTTCTAATAAAATTTCCTCACCGCTTTTCGAATTAAACGGTAAGCCCATCCCATTCATTTCTTTTCGAACCCATGGAGCATCATTCTTTTGCACACGAATCGAACCATCGGCCGCTAATTGATAATCGACACCTAACTTCGATAATTCTGCTGTAATCTCTTGTTTATCTGTATCATTTAAATTTTGATATACAACAACATATTTATCTGGCAAGGTGAAGTATAAAAGCGCTCCTGTTACAATCGCTAAAAGCGCAGCACCAATTACTAACTTATGCCACGTTTTTAATGATTGGATAACATTTTTCATCTTTTCCATTTAAACACACCCGTCCACTTTCCTAAATTTGCATATTAATTAGTGACTTATAATTTTCAATAAGATTATCACGTACGAGAGCAGCCGTTTTCATTTGAGACTCAGCTTTCTTTTGCTGAATTAAAACGTCATGTGTTTCTCCTACCCCTTTAGTTAGTAAATCATATACTGCTGTTTGTGCATTGTTTTGCGTTTGATTCATATCTTCCAATAAATCAATAAACTTTTTCCCCTCAACTACAGATGTTTGAGAAGTTTTCGGTGCACCAATTGACTGAATTGCTCCAAATGGTTGTGTATGTAACATTGGTTGAATTTTCATATTACTATCTTCCCCCTTATCCTCGGCCGATTTCTAAATCTTTATCAAGCATTTTTTTATTCGCATTTAATACACTCGTATTCGCTTCATACATTTTTTGAGCAACCATTACATTCGTCATTTCAGCAGTTACATCAATATTTGGATAACGTACATATCCTTCTTCATTTGCGTGCGGATGCGTCGGATCATACACTAAATTTTCCGTTTTGTCTGCTTCAATACTTTTTATTTTTACTCCATTAGTAGGAGCCCCATCTAACATACTTGCAAAACTATTGTTTGATTCTAACACCACACTACGACGCTCATATAAATCTGCCCCCGGAGCCGCCGTCGTATTTGCATTTACAATATTGTTAGAAGTAACTTCCATCCACTTTCTCGCTGTCGTTAGCCCTGATCCACTTGCATTAATTGCCTGAAACATCCGTTGTCTCTCCTTCTACTTTTAACGTCCGCGTGCCGCTTGGTTAATTGCATATTGTGTATTAATTGCGTTTATTGAAATACCGTATAACTGATTTGCTTTCATTAAATCTAGCATTTCTGTCGTTACATCCACACTATTTCCGTCTTTATTCGTTTGCATTGATTTTGTTTGAATCTTTGCATATGTATTTTTTGTATTTACTGTCGGTAAGTGCATTTCATTCGTTTGATATAAATCTGGATTGCTCTTTAAATCAGCCGCATTATTTTTATATAACGCACTACTTTTATTCATCTGCTCAGCAAATGTTACATCTTGTGCTTTATAGCCAGGTGTATTCGCATTTGCAATATTACTAGAAACAGTATTTCGTTTCGTCACTAAATAATTCATATAATGGCTTACATCACTCACTAAATCTGGCATATTCCACACCCTTCCTTTTCTAACGTAATGATCCACTGATAGAAGTTTCACTTCATTATTTATTTTCTTATATGCGTTTATTAAAATATTTACTATTATGTACCCTTACATATTTTATTCCATTTTTTCATTGTTGTCTTTAGAAAAATACAAAAATATAAAAAAGAATACAAAAAAACTGTATACACATAGTAATCTATAGAACATTTCAATAGATAAACTATAAACTAAAGTCCATTTTTCTATTATTTAGATTACTATTATTTTTTCATCACAGTCATAAAATGAAACCTCAATCAGCGGAGTTCTTTATGTAAACGAAGGAATAGACCCCCTTTTAAAAGGGGAATCTGTTTCCAAACGTTATTATTAATATTTACCGTAAAATGAATTAGCCTTCATTCGCCCATCATTTGTCATAATCATTTCTTCCAAAATCTTTTGCTTATCTCGAATATGCTGAGCTGCCTTAATAATGAACGGGCTTACCTCCGCTGCAACTTGCGCACGCGTTTCTTCATCCAATGTCATCATCCAGCGATTTAACATCTCACTCTTCTCAGCAAACTCTCTGTCTGACACTTGCAATTCACCGATTTCATTAAAACAGCTGACAAACGTCCGATAAATATCATTGTTCATTTTCAAGTGCTCCGCGGTAACCGTCTATTAAATCTTGTAACACTTTCACAATTGCATCAATATCTTTCGCTTCACGCGTTACTTTCATCGTTTGAATTTGAATGCTAATCCAATCATATAAACCATAGAGACTATCATATAAATCTTTCGTAATCTCAGGATTTAATTGAAGCTTTAGTTCTTCAAAAATACGTTCTAATTTTTCAAGAAGTGCGTCCCCTTCTTGAAGTTTAAAAGTATGTAAAAGTTCTTCTAAATTACGAAACTCTACAATACATCTTTCATAAATAAAAATTGTATTTTTAATCGGATTACTCGTCATAATATCATTTTGCATATAACGTTGCCATGCTTGCATACGATCACTTCCTCAACTTTCATTAATCATCACTTTTTTGTTTTGTCATTGCTTTAATTGTTTTTAGTTGGCTATCAAGCGCTGCTAATGTACTCTCTAGCTTTTGATACTTCTTCACAATTTCATCTTGCTTTTGCAAGTTTTGCGTTTCAATATCTTTAATCTTTTTATCTAAATCACTTACACGTGAATCAATATTTTTTACACGTTCTCCAACTACACCTTTATCACCGAATAGTTTATCAAGCGGTTCTTCCATCATTTTTCCTAAACCGTTAGAACTAAAGAAAAATTGCTTCGCTGCATCTGGCTTCTCTTTTAATGCTTTCGTTAACTTTTCATCATCAACTTCCATCGTTCCATCTTGCTTTAATTGAATACCGAATGTGAATAAATAATTACCATCTTGAGAAAATGTTACGACATTGTTCATCGCTTGACGTACACTTTGCATAATAGCTTGACCTTGGAAAGCTCCACCTTTTCCAGCAAAGATATCTACTGTAGAAACAGCTTTGTTATAATCAGCTACCATTTTTTTAATAACATTCGATGCATCTGTTACGTTTGAATCACTTACTGTAAATCTTAGATCTATACCTTTTGCTTTTGGATCTGTTGCACCAGCATCTGGCGCTCCTTCTACTTTCGGTTCAGTTACCTTTAACAGTTCAATTTTCACACCAGGAAGAGCTTCAATTGTATTAGTAGAACCTTCCCCTTTGATACCATTAATAGTATACATAGCATTTTGTGCTTCATTAATTGTATTGAGCGCTACGCCATCCGCATTAGCTAAACCAATATCTTGAAATAGTGTAGATGTGTTCCCTTCAAACTTAATTACTCCATCTGTTCCTTCTTTTTTTGAGGTCATGAAAATTTTATTTCCAAGTGTATAAGCTGATACGCCATAATCTCCATCATTAATCTTATTAATTAAATCTTTATATGTCATATCAGTTGTTACTTTTAATTCTTTACCGCCTAGTTTTAATACTTCATCTTTAGGAAGCTTCGCATTTATATCTTTAATGTCATTTGAAGCTATTTGATGACGTTGCGCGAGCTGTGTAATCGTCATATTAAAAGTTCCTGCAATCGCACCACCATCAGCTTTTACATTAATATAACCGTCTTGTGATGTTGTTACTTTTTTCTCATTCCCTTTAAAAACCGCTAAGTTTTTAAACGTTTGTGTGAAAGAACTAAATTCTGATTTTAAACTTGTATATAGTAGTTTATCATTTGTAAGGTCGTTCTTTTCTTTCGTATATGGTGTTTTTCTCATATCTAACGCTTGCATTTCTAATTCTACTAGGTTAGAAGTATCAATCATATTATTTCCGAGGTTCCAAATTTGTTGTCTACCACCAATACCTGTCATCGTTGTTCCTGCCATTTTTCTCACTCCTTATAGATTACATGTAGTCTAAAATACTCGTTTTACTCATCGTACTAACCGCTTTAAGCGTCGCTTCATACGTTGCATTTATATATGCCAAGTCAGAAATTGCGACCGCTAAATCAACATCCTCAATTTCTTTACGGTTTTCTTGAAGCGCTAAATTTTGCTCACTTAAAATTGTTTTAAACGTCTCCATCGTGTTCATTGTTGAACCAACTTCAGTTGTACGGTTAATGATGCCATCTAAGTTTTTCTTATTTTCTCCTAATAACGGTTGTAACGCTTTTTGGTCACCTTTTTGCATCGCTTCGCTCATCTGTTTTAACGTTTTTATAACCGGTGATAATAATGCTTCTCCGTTACGAAATGCCTTTAATTCATAACCATCATTTAATTGCCAGTTCACATCATTTTTTCCGCCCTGGTACGTACCATCTTCTGTAAATGGTGACTTTTCTGCACTATCACCACCGAAAATATAACGACCTTGCTCTTTCGTATTCGCTAAATATACAACTTGTTTTAAAATTTGATCAATCTCTGCACCAATGGCTTTCAATTCTTTTTCACCATTTGGCTCATTTAATGCCTGTACCGTTAATTGATCTGCTCTCGTTAAAGATTTAAAAATACCTTGTAAAGTATTTTCAGTTTGTGTTAATACATTTTTTGAGTCAGCTAAATCTTTCTGCATTTGTTCAATATTCGCCAATGAATGTTGAATCGCAAATGATTTACTCGCTGCTAGTGGATCTTCACTCATAAGAAGATTTTTCTTCCCTGAAGTTACTTGGTTTCTATGGTATTGTTGTTGCACATTCAAATCCATTAACTGATTCTTTGCCCAGTTTGCATTTTGAAATGTAGATACTCTCATTTCTATCTCCTCCTTATATATTTCCAATCAATTATTATCACTTATCGAATAATCGAAAATAGACTATCAAACACTTCATTCATCGTAGTAATAGCTTTAGAGTTTGCGACGAAATATTTTTGGAAGGCCATTAAATTTACCATTTCCTCTTCCATATTTACACCTTCAACGCTCATTTTTTCTTGTTGAATACCTTCTAGTAAGTCGCCATGAATTTTTTGATAACCATTTACTGCACTTTTATCAGATGCAACACGAACTATAAATTGATCTAATGCTTGTTTATAAGAAAGACCTTCTTTATAATCGTCCTCTGTAACTGCTGCTAGTTTATTTGCTGTTTCAGCAGATATTTTCATTTTCGAAATATCTTTTTGGAATTCTGGATTTAACTTCATATCTTTCGCATGATCTCCAACGAAGAAATCTTTTCCCATCACTGTATTCACTTGATTTTTCATCGAACTCATTAAGTCTTCAAGATTTTTTTTATAATCAACTATCTTCGCTTTCGTGTCAATCGCTGATTTTATCGCTCCGCTAGTTACATTGATTTCTGAACCGTAAATCTCAACTGACATTGGGTCTTTTTCTTTATTTAATTGAAGTGGATATGTATCTTGTCCATTTACTGTTAAAATACCATTCATTCTAACACTCGCGATATTAGGATTCATAGATTCATAAGATACTTCTATATTTGCATACTTAGACATCTCTGTAACGATGCGATCTCGTTCGTCTAAAAGTTGATTTGGCACTTGTGTACCTGCTTGTCCAATTTTATGATTCGCTTCTGCTAAACTAGCAGCAAGACGATTAAATTCATTAACATGCGCTTCAATATCTTCTGCCGTCTGTGCCTCCACTGTATCTAAGTTTTTCGCAAGACGATTCACTTGACTTGTGAACTTCCCAGTTTCAGAAATTAATGTATCGTAGTAGTTTGGTTGTTCTGGATTTTTCGCCACTTCACGAAAGGCATTAAAGAAACCGTCCATTAAACTAGATAATGAATTCTTTCCTGTCGTTCCAACCATAGACTCTACACGTGATAAAGTCGAATTCATGTAGTTATAGTAAGAGAGCTGAGATAATTGATCATTAAACTGCTTCGTCTTTACCTCATCAGTAATACGGTCAACACCTAGCGTTTGTACACCGTAACCAATTCTCTGTTCTGGCGTATGACCATTGCTTGCTCCAACAGATCCGTAATTCACCATTTGACGCACATAACCCGGTGTATGAATGTTAGACAAGTTTTGTTTCGTTGTTTGTAACCCCATTTGAGCCGCTAACATGCCCGATAGCGGTGTATTATAATCAGATAATCTCATAAAGCTTCACTTCTCCTTTACAATAGTTCGTTCATAAAGATTTGCGAATTATTGTTTCGCTCTAAGTTATATTCAGAAACAGAATCCACAATACTTTCTGTAGTTTTTAATAGTACGTTTAAGTAATATTGATTTTTCAAAAGAATCATTTTTACATTCTCTTCTAATTCAGTTACGTTTTTTTGTAATTCTTCCATTTTTTCAATTTCTTCTTGAGAAAAATACGAAAATAACGCACTTACACGAAACGATTCAACTCCTTGTTCTTTACAGAACTGAACAACCATTTCTTCAAATGAGCTTGATAACCCTTTTAAACCATCAATGTACTGCAGTTGCTCTACTTGCAACTTTTGAACTGCATTTACATTTTTATTTTTTAAATTCTCATATATTTGCTCTCCAAGCGCTTGAATATTTTCATACGCTTTTTGAATAATAACGAGTTTTTCATATAATTGTATGTACATATAGCTTCCTTCCTTTTACAAGACTAAATTCACAATTAAACCATGGATTTCTCCAATTTGATTTAACATTTCTAAATGTCCTGTTTTCGTATTAATTAAATTCATTACATCTTCTAATTCATTCAATCCCATTTCTGCCTGTTTCACAATCGTCATTTTCTGTGAATATCCGTAACGTGGGTGACGAGACATGACATCTTTATACTGCAATACATTATCAACGTAAAAATTCAAAAATGATTTTACTGTATTTTTGTATTCCATTACATTATCAAGCGTTAATTCCATTTCAATTTTCTCTTTAATTTCTCCAATATTATCGACAAACGCTTCCATTTGTTCTAGTAATTTATCTTTTTTCGGATCTGCATGCAAATTATCCAAAAATGCAAGTCCTGTCCTGACATTTGCTTCTTTCGGCATTTGAGTAGCAGGCGGTATATGCGATAAAATTGGATTATGCGAGATAGAACGTAGCATATATATCACCTATTTATTTTTTTATTTCTTCCTAAACTTAATCGTAAAATCCAGTTATTTATAATTATACTCTGAACAGTAATATTTTGCAGTTATTTTTTATAAAAGATATGTTACAATTTAGCATGAGGTGGCACAATTCTATGAATATTTTCCTTTGTGGTTCAAATCAATTAACAGCATTAGATCAAGAAGAAATTAAAAAATTTTTAACTGACTATGCTCACAAACATAAAATTTACATATTATGTTATAAATCTATTGAAAATGAGGTTCTTCGTTTTTTCGTTGAGAATGAAAGACTCGCTCAAAATTTATGCCTTTACACGCTGCAACCATTGCAAGCAATTACAGATGAATTTCAAGAAGTCGTTGATTACTTAAAAAAACACGGAGCCGAATATGTTGCTTTCGATCATCCTTCTGACTCCATTTACCGATCAGATTATATGTTTTTTGTTAAACAAATTATTGAAGACACTGATTTAGTTCTCTGTTTTTATAATGGGGACAAACATACATCTGTCATCCCTGTCGATGTTGCAAAAGAAGCAGGTATTGATGCTGTCATTTATGATTTACCAGGATTACATGAAAAGCAAATGAAAAAAAGCTTTGAACAAAAAATTCGTATGATGTAAAGGGGGAGGCACAATATCATTATTGTGCCCATTGTAAATATGATAATTGAACAAGATTATGATCATTTTATCGCGAGTTTTAAACAACAATTCAATATGGATATCGCTTCTTATAAACAAGATAGAATGCGCCGTAGAATCGATGCTTTCATTTCGAGAAAAGGCTTCGAAAACTACACTAATTTTTTAAACAAATTACGCGCTGATCAAAATTTATTTTTAAATTTTATTGACTATATTACAATTAACGTTTCAGAGTTTTTTAGAAATAAAGAACGCTGGCAAACTTTAGAGTCGAAAGCACTACCAAAATTACTCGAACAAAATAGCGGAAAATTAAAAGTATGGAGTGCCGCTTGCGCTGCTGGTGAAGAACCGTACACACTCTCTTTAATTTTATCAAAGCATCTAGCTCCATTTCGTTTTGAAATTCAAGCAACAGATCTTGATTTTCATATTTTAGAAACCGCAAAACGCGGTCAATATACAGAACGTTCTCTGAAGGAATTACCTAATGATTTGAAAGAACGTCATTTCACAAAAGAGAATGATATATATTCATTGCATCAAAACATTAAACAAAACGTTACGTTCAAACAGCACGATCTTTTAATGCAGTCGTTCGATACAAATTATGATTTGATTATTTGTCGTAACGTAATGATTTATTTTACAGAAGAAGCAAGAGTAAAACTTTATGAAAAATTTAGTCGTTCTTTACGAAAAGGCGGTGTACTATTTGTTGGTAGTACGGAACAAATTTTAACACCCGAACGTTACAATCTTCAGCGATTTGATACATTCTTCTACGAAAAAATATAAAAGAGGTCGTCACAATGGAGTGACGACCTTTTTACATAACTCGAATTAAAATAATACCGACAATCCATATAAAGAGAAAAAGAAACGTCATAGACCATTTATGTTCTTGCACCGTATGTTTCAACGCCTGTGACAATTGTGTCATGTTCATTTCCGCAAGCGCTCTCCATACACTTACATCCCGATCTTTAGCAATACGGTCTGTAACGCTAATTAAAATTGTTTCGTTAGACAGTTTCGTTATATAAGCAGTAATAACCGTTACCATCAAATTTATATTTCCTTCTGAAGAATCACTTTCCACTCTAGAGATAAGTGCACTCACATCTAGTAACGGAATATGTACTTTTCTACCAAATGATAGTTGTACTTCAGCGAAATCATATGTTCCATCTAACAAAGGAAGTTCTTTTATATGCGCCTGCTTAACAAGCCCTTGTAGGCTTCTAATTACTTGTTCAAATATTTTTTCTGTTTGCTTACCTTCTCCAGATAACGTGTGTAACTTTTTAAAAAGTTGTAACACTGTATCCATCTCTTTAGAAAGCATTTCCTTCATAATCTTTCCATCACTTAAACTTGCAAGTAAAATACCTATTTCATTATTTTTCGAAATAATTTTAGACTGTCCAGTAAACACTAAATTGCTACGCTTTCGTTCTTTCTGGATTTCATGCTCCGAAATAGCTGCAGGCTGTTTTAATGGTTGTAACGCCTTATCTTCAATTGTCGTACGTTTAATCTCCATTTAAGCGCCTCCACTACTATGAAATAATTAGCCCCATTCTTTATTACTCTTTAAAACTAAAAACAGTACGAATAAACCTGACATGATAGTAAACACATCAGAAGCTTGCACTCCCTGTTCACCTTTTTCTTCTTTCTTGTCTTTCGGTTCTTCTTTTTGTTCTTTCTTTTTAGAGGCAACTTGTTTGTTATTTTTCTCTTTTTGGTCCTTCCCCTTATGTACTTCCTTGTTGTCTTCGAACGGCTCTTTTATAACGTAAGTAAATTCCTCTTTCTCTTTCAACGGTTCTTTTATAAACTTATTTACTATCTCATCTTGCTTCGGAATTTGAACAACTGGCAAATTTTCTTCTGGAAGCGGGTTTTTGACTTTCGAATCTTCTTGTTTCTCATTTTCTTTCTTATCTTCTAATTCATTTTCTAGTTTATTATCTAATTTTTCTTCTTTTTCTTTCTCTTCTATCTTTTTATCATCTTCGTTTTTTGGCGCCAAAACAGAAATGGTATATTCACTTTCCTCAACAAGTTTATTACCTGCTGCATCTATTATCTCTACAAGTAATTCGTATGGCCCAGCCGGCAATGCTTCTGTTATTTCAAATACTTTTTGCCAATCCATATCATGCTTGTTGTAGTCTAATAAAAAGGAAAGCTCTTTATTTTCTTTCCCTTTTAATGTAACGCGCACTTCTTTTACAACCGATTCTATATCTGACGCTTTTACTCGTATATGTATAGAATCTCCCTGTTTTCGTTCAACTAAGTTCTCTTTTACTTCATCAATAGTAACTTTCTGTAACTTTGGCAATTCTTTATCTATAGTTGGCGTTTCATTTTTAATACGAATGAGCGGGACTTTCACTTCATTTTTTATGAGCTCTTCTTTCTCATTCTCTTTGTAACTTTGAACGAGCTGAAGATTCCAATCACCTTGCAAATCAAAATCCCCTGCTTTATAGTTAGCAACCCAGCTCTTCGTTTCTTCATCATACTCAAAAGATAACATTCTTTCTTGCGCATATTGCTCGCCATTTTTTTGTAACTGCAATATACCTTTCATACTTTGAATGTTTTTCCCATTCGGTTCTACAGCAATTCGCACCTCTTCGCCAACTTTAAGCTCCAGCTTATTTACTGTAATAATTCCCTGTTCTGTTTCTATCTTTCTTTCACTCAATTGTTTATTTGCTACTTCTTGTTGTTCTGCTTCTTTTTGTTTCTCTTCATCTTGTTTCGTTTCCACTTGCTCTGGCGGTTCTTGAGATTCCTTATTTTCTTCTTGTACATTCACTTCACTTATTTTTTGATCTGGCTCAATTTGTTCCTCAGCCTGACTTTGCAAGGGGAAGAACAAGCACACATGTATGCATAGCCAACTCATTAGAAAAAACTTTACGTTTTTCATCTACTAGTTCAAACTCCTATTTCAATGCCTTATAGTGATTTCGTCACTTTTACTCCGAAAAATCCATCTACATTTACAAGTTCACCATACGCCACTAATACATCATTTACATAAATACGAATTGGTTCATCAATATCCTCATCTAGTACAACTGCTTCATTTTCTTGTAAACTTAATATATCTTGAATCGTTTTTACTGTACTTCCAAATACAAATTTCACGTTCATTTCTACATTTTGTAGAATGGACGTGTCCATATATACTGGTTCCATTTGTTTTACTTCTTTAAATTCAATAGGTTGCACAACTGGTTCTACAATTTTTTCTTCTTCAATTTCTTCTGTGGCAATCTCTTCTTCTTCCACCATTGGATACAGAAGTCGCCTTACCATTTCTTTCGCTTCAGAAATTGGCAAAATTTGATACATTTTCGATTGAAGCAGATCACCAATTTCAAGATTGAACGTAATTTGAACGAGTTCGTCCACTTCCATTGACTCTCCCAAATACTCCATTTCTTCTTTTAACGTTACAAATTTAACATTTGGCGGCGTCATGTCCATTTTTTCTTGGAACATTTCTGACATCGCCGTAGCAGCGTGACCCATCATTTGGTTCATAATTTCTTTAATACCGCTCAGTTCTAATTCAGTAAGCTCTTTTTCCGGATCAACTTCCCCTGTTCCCATCATCATTAAATCTACCATTGTTAAGGCGACATCTTTCGTAAATACGAATACATTCTCATTCTTTAGCCCTTCAACAAAGTCAACATTTAAAATAACAAATGGCACTGGTACTCCATCATAATGACGAACATTGATTGCTTCCACATTTGGTGTACTAATTGTAACTGGCTGATTTAAAAGCGTTGACAATACTGTTGAAGCGGAACCAATTGAAATATTTGCAATTTCACCAAGCACATCTTTCTCTTCTTGTGTTAAATGCTCTTTTTCAACTTCTTCTACAATCTCAGTTTCCACTACTTCTGCTGGCTCGTCTTTTTCTTCTACTCCACCAGATAATTGCATTAATTTATTTACCATTTGTTTCGCATGCTCAACTGAAACAATTTGTACAAGTTTAGAGTTTACAAGATTATCTATCTTTAAATCAAACGACACTTTAACAATCGTATGATTCCCATCGATTTCAGAGATTTTCTCCATTTCTTCCGATAACTTTACAACATTAATCGTCGGCGGAGACATATCTACTGTATCTTGGAAGAATTCCGACATAGATGTAGCTGCGAATCCCATCATTTGATTCATCGCTTCTTGTACAGCACTTAGTTCTAATTCACCAAGTTCTTTTCCATCCTCCACTTCACCTGTTCCCATCATCATTAAATCAGCAATGGACAATGCAACATCTTGTTTAAGAACAAGAAGGTTTTCCATATCTAATCCTTTTGTAAAATGAATGTTTAATACAACATGTGGAACTTCGACATCTCTTGAATCATATAAATCTACCAACTCTATGCGAGGAGCAGTAATGCTTACTTGCCTATTTAAAATCGTTGATAATACAGTCGAAGCTGAACCAAATGATATATTTGCAATTTCGCCAAGAATATCGCATTCTTGAGGCGTTAAATGCTCATTTTCTTTTTCTAGCACAATCGTGCTCGTATCCCCTTTTGTGTGTTGCTCAGGCATTTTCCCTGCCTCCTCATTTCTGTTTTTCTATCAAATAATATAAACTCTCATTTGATTTTAGCAAACTTATTATATAAAACGTTAATATGTATGTATTCCCATTATTAGATTGGTAACGATTAGCCAAAAAGCTCCCCAATTGTATACAAGTGGGGAGCTTTCCTTCATTCCTATTATAAACCTTCTGGGTTTAAAATGAGGACCACTCGTCCATCACCGAGAATCGTCGCACCAGAGAAATAGTTAGAACTCTCTGCAAAGAAGTCACCTAATGACTTTAAGACTATTTCTCTTTGACCGATAATTGTGTTTACAATAAGTCCATAGCTGCGATGTGTATTACGAACAATTAACACAGGAACCATTTGACCATCATATGACGCAAACGCCTCATCTACTGTTTTTTCACCAAATACAGTACTTAAATGTTTCACTTCAATAATTTGATTACGATAATTTAACACATCTTTTCCTTGTAAGGATTGGATGTCTTCTCTCTTAATTCGAATTGCTTCAACGATATTTCCAAGAGGTAAAGCATAACGCTTATCATTCGTTTGAACAAGCATAGATTGAATAATAGACAACGTTAACGGAAGTTCAATTCTAAATGTACTTCCCTTTCCTTCCTCAGAATCAATGATTAAATGTCCACCTAAACTATGAATCGTATGTTTTACAACATCTAATCCGACACCGCGTCCAGAAAGATCTGATACAACTTCAGCTGTACTAAATCCTGGTTGGAAAATAAGATCAAACACTTCACGATCTGTTAATCTATTTGCATCTGCTTCAGTTACAACGCCATTTTTAATCGCTTTTTCTAATACTTTCCCTTTATTAATACCGTTTCCATCATCCGTAATTTGAATAACGACATGATTTCCACTATGAAAGGCTTCTAATTTAATAGTACCTGTCTCATTTTTACCTGCATCACGTCGTTTTTCAACAGTTTCAACACCATGATCGATTGCATTTCGAATTAAATGAACGAGCGGATCACCGATTTCATCAATAACAATTTTATCTACTTCAGTATCTTCACCTGTAATTTGTAAATCGATTTTTTTCCCTAAATCTTTCGCTAACATACGTACCATACGTGGGAAACGATTGAACACAGTTTCAATCGGCACCATACGCATATTTAATAGTACGTTTTGAATATCTTTTGAAATATCGCCTAATCGATTTAAATGTTCAATTAACTCCTTGTTTTGAATCGTTTGAGCCAATTCATCAATGCGCCCACGTTCAATTACACTTTCTTCAAACATATTCATTAATCTTTCGATTTTCTCTAATTGAACACGAATTGAACGATTCTCCACTTTAGCATTTTTCGTTTTTGTAGTACTTTTAGCTGGCATAGCACTTGTAGGTTGATTCGTTGCCACTATCGGTGATTCTACCTGCGTAGCCACAGCTGGTTGTAGCATTTCTTCTACTTGCACAACTTCTTGTGTAACAACTTTTTTAGAAGCTACTTCCCTCGATATAGGTTCTCCTTGCTTTACTTCCACTTTCTCAATTTCAGAAACATGAAGTACTACTTGTTTCAATTCTTCTATACTACAATCAGTATCCATAAATACTGTAAATTCAAATCCGAAAGCATCTGCTTCAATTTCTTCAATACTCGGAGCTGTTTTTTGTATATTCCCTACATTCTGCAATGCTTCAATACACATAATGGCACGTACTGCTTTTAAAATTGCTTGCTGTTCAACTGTTATATGCACTTCATGTGAAACTGCATCATCGTTGTCTATATGATTTTGCTCTATATGTTCCGTAGGAGTTTCTACATTGCCGTTCAATAATGCTTCTAATTTCTGTTTAGTTGAGACTACATCAATATTGCCCATTCCACCTTGTTGCACATCTGCAACCATCTTCTCCAAATTATCAATGCACTCAAAAATCACATCAATAATATCCGCATTTACAACTATATTTCCATGACGAATTTCATCTAACACATTTTCCATCTTATGCGTTAAATCAGCCATCTCTGTAAATTCCATACTCGCAGACATACCTTTGAATGTATGAGCGGAGCGGAATATTTCCCCTACAACATCCATATCAGCAGGATTTTGCTCTAACACTAGCACATTTTCATTTAGCGACTGTAAATGTTCTTCTGACTCTTCGAAAAATATATTTAATAGATCTGTTTGCATTTTTATCCCCTACCTGTCTAACAAACATTTCATTTATGTATAACAATTTAGTGTTTTATAATGAGAAAAAAGGGGGCCACACGTCGATCCGCTATCACTGTTTTGATTCCTTGTGGCACCCCTTCTATATTAACTATTTGCTACTTTTGTTAAAGCTTCAATTACACGATCCGCTTGGAATGGCTTTACAATAAAGTCTTTTGCCCCGCCCTTAATTGCATCTAATACCATACCTTGTTGTCCCATTGCAGAACAAATAACAACCTTTGCACTTGAATCAATTTTAATAATTTCTTTTAATGCTTCAAGCCCGTCCATTTCTGGCATAGTAATATCTAATGTTACAATATCAGGTTGAAGTTCTTTATATTTTTGAATTGCTTCTACCCCATTCTCTGCTTCGCCGATAACTTCAAATTCAGCATTACTTTTTAATAAGTTTTTAATCATCGTTCGCATAAACATCGCATCGTCTACTACTAAAATTTTATGTGCCATTCTTTTTAATTCTCTCCTTCTATGTATAAATATATCTTAATATTTCACCTTATCATTCTCACTCATTATACAAAATAAAATGATAAAATTTAATATTTTTTTAAAAGAATTTTCGTATTTTTATTATTTTATTATTAAAATAATAATATACTACTCTTTTATATAAATAACAACGCGACGGTTTTTTTCCCAGTTTTGCGGTGAATCATTTGGTACAATTGGCTTTGTGTCTGCATATCCTACCGCAGCTAGCCTTTTATCATCCACATTATACACTTCAATTAAATGATGAATCATATTTGCCGCTCGTGCTGAAGATAACTCCCAATTAGAAGGGAATTTCTCGTTATGAATAGGTCTACTATCTGTATGTCCCTCTACAACAATTGGGTTAGGTACGGATTGGAAAAATCCAACTAATTGACTTATTATCCCTTTCGCTTCGGGCTTAACGTTCGCATCGCCTGTATCAAATATTAAATTATCTACTATAACGACGCTTACCCCTGTATCCTCTCGATATACATTCACTTGACTAATACCGTTATTATCTACATACGCTTTCAACTTCTTATATAATTCATCCATTCTCTTTTTTGAGATCATTTTTTCATCATTTTTTTCATGTGAAATATCTGGTATTGTATTTTCCATTACTTTTGCATCTACTTGCCCCGTATCACTAAACTTTTCAAGCATCTTTGACAATTTTACTGCATCTTGCTTTGATGTAGCAACTAGTAATACGAAGAAAGTTAATAATAACATCGTTAAATCTGTAAAAGTCGTCATCCAACGAGGCGATCCCTTTTGCGGTCCTTTACTCATCATACCACTCCTTGAAATATTAGGCTGCTCCTTTTACCTTTTTTACCTTTGTTTCGTATACGTATGTATCCAGTTTCAACTTTAATTTAGAAGGAATTTGTCCGCGATACAATTCTGAAATTGCTTCTATTACAAACTTCTTCTCTGTATATAAATCTTCAATACCACGGTATACTTTTTCCGACAGAGGGATTGCAATCATATTCGCAAGTACAGACCCATATAATGTCGTTAACATCGCAACTGCCATCCCTGTACCAATTTGCGATGTATCTTGTAAGTTTTGGAGCATAATGATAAGACCGATTAACGTACCAATCATTCCCCAAGCTGGAGCAAAATCACCAATTTTATCTAATAATGCCGCTCCTTTTCTTAACTCATACACTTCCGTTTCAATATCTTTCAATAACACTTCTTTTAATTCATCTTCATCGTAACCGCTTAACATTAATCGAATTCCTTTTTGAATAAAAGGATTGTCTACTTGCTCTCCATCAACCTCTAAAGAAAGCAAACCGTTCTTTTTAGACTTTTTTGAAAAATCAACAAACAAATCCGTTAACTGTTCTAAATCTTCTTCTCTTCTATGTAAAACAGTGAAAATACTTTTCGTATATTTTTTTATTTCTCCAAATCGATATGCCACAACAATTGTCGCTGTTGTTCCCCCTATGACAATTAAAATAGATGAAATATCTAAAAAGTTTTTGAAAGCTTTTATTCCACCGCCGCCAAGCATAATCGCCGCTATCACTATGATGAAACCTACTATAATGCCCACTGGGCTAGAAATATCAAACTTCCTTTTTCTTCTTTGTGGTCTAGCTAATACTTGATTTTTTTCTCCCATATTTCTGCCCTTTCCTTTCCATTTTCATATAACATTTTTTTATTTTAATAATACATTTTTACATATAACATGTATTATACGCTTATCATCTGTTTATCGCAATATACTCATGAAATTGACACATTTCATTTCTATATTAGAATTATGGTATAAAAACATGAGGAGGCTCACGATGGAACACAACATTTTACAAGTCATTGCATTAGCAGAAAAACTAAAATATGAAATGCGACATAGCTGGCTTTCCAACGGACGTCAAGAAAGTGTTGCCGAACATACATGGCGTATGTCTCTAATGGCCATTTTAGTTGAACCTTATTTGGATCAAAAAGTAAATATTGAGAAATTACTTAAAATGGTTATTATTCACGACCTAGTCGAAGCCGAAGCTGGTGATATCCCTGCATTTGATACGATGAATAGTCAGGAATTACAGCTACAAAAACAAAAAAATGAACTAGAAGCTATTTTAAATATTAAACAAACGTTAACAGGTTCTCCCGGTGAGGAATTATATGACTTATGGATGGAGTTTGAAGCAAAAGAAACGTACGAAGCAAAAGTTGCTAATGCACTCGATAAACTTGAGGTGAAAATCCAGCATAACGAAGCTGATATTGATACGTGGCTACCAATTGAACATAAAATGACATTCCAAGTAGCAAAGCATACAAACTTTGATTCTTTCCTATCTAAATTACAAAAAATTATTGAACAAGATGGAGAAAAGAAGTTAATTGCTGCCGGCATTGATGTTGAGGCATGCAAGCAATAATGAAATAAGACACTCAACAAGAGTGTCTTATTTCATTATTGTTGATATAGCCTGCTTATAAATAAGCTGTTGTTTTCCATCCACTAAAATTAAAACTGTAAATTTATCTACTCCAACAACTTCTCCTACTATTCTAACGCCACTCTTTAAGAAAATTGTAACTGTACCTTTTTCTTCTTTTATTTGTTTATACAATTCTTCCTGTAAATGTTCCAATTACTGTCCTCTCCTTTCTGTGAAACATCTTAATATAAAAAACTATAAATTTTTTATTTATGCACTTTGTCTTTTATATTCATAAACTTATTAATTAGTATATCTAAATCACGACTAAATAACAAAACTTTATCATGATCCAATCCGTGTCTCGCAACAAGTTGAATTAATTCTTTCTTTTTGTTTTCTATTTTATTTTGTAATTGTCCCATCTCCATCTCTATACTAAAACTCCCTTTTCCCATAATATTACTTGTAAAATTATAGTACATATTCTCTCATAAAAAAATAAAAAAATGGTTTTTTTTACAATTTTTTATTTTTCTATGCCTAAATTACGAATCATGTAAAGGTTTATTTACAAATCACTAACATACAATCCTAATGAATCTACAGGCATTTGTCTAATTATAAATGAGACTGGCTCGTTTTCTATACAAAAAACATACTGTATATAGTAGTCCATGAACCATATAGATTAACTTACTAAAAAGGAGGAAAACATATGAGTTATGGTGGAAGTTGCGCTGGTTTCGGCGGTGGATTTGCTTTGCTTATCGTACTATTCATCCTTCTAATCATCATCGGATGTAGCTGTTGGGGTGGCGGCGGATACGGATATTAATATATCCTATCCTTGACAAATGAACTAAAAACTATAGAAAAACAGCTCATATTTGAGCTGTTTTTTTCATACTTTCGTATGAATTTATATCCCTCTTATTTGCGATTTCAACTAGCAACATATTGTTTACTATGGAATAAGAAACATTTTTACTAAGGGGGATTACAATGATTAGAGGTCTTTACGAAGCACATTTACCTGTCCGCAACTTAAAAGTATCAATACCTTTTTATGAATCACTAGGGCTAAAATTATATAAACGAGGAGATAATATTGCTTTCTTTTGGATTAAAGAAAATGAGAGTTGGCTCGGCCTTTGGGAAGGCACAGAATACAAAGTGAATTATCACCCCTCTTTACGACATATCGCCTTTCAAGTAAGTTTACATGATTTAGAAAATGCGATTCATTGGCTAAATCAAAAAGGAATTTCAGCACGAAAAGACTTTGGAATGGAACCAATTGAACCGATTGTTTTTCCGGAATTAGCACATGCAGCCGTATACTTTAACGACCCTGATGGAAATAGTTTAGAATTGATTGCACAATTACCTGTTGGACTTCCTACAGCGGAAAAAGTGTATTTAAGCGAGTGGAAAGAACAAATTCAAACATCGTCATTACATAAGGAGTAATCTATTTATGTCTGTTTCTTATTCCACACTTCTTAAAACAAATAAAAACTTCAATAAACTATTTTATGGGCAAACATTAAGTGTACTTGGGGATTGGTTCCATACGGTAGCTTTATTAACATTTGTCTACAGCATAACGGAATCGCCGTTTATGATCGCACTTACTTTTATAAGTAAAAGTTTACCACAGCTTCTTCTTAGTCCATTCATAGGCGGAATTGTAGATCGTTTCTCTAAAAAGAATATTATGATTTTTACCGATATTACACGGGGAATTCTAGTCCTTACATACTTACTCGCAGGCTATAAAATTGAGATTATTTTCATTGCTAATATATGTTTATCTGTACTTGCTTGTTTATTTGAACCGGCTAAACAAGCAACCCTAAAAAATATCGTACACCAAAATCATTTCGTAACTGCTAACTCTCTTTCTAGTACAATTAATGGTTTTATGTCTATTATGGGGGCTTCTTTGGGCGGAGTAATTGCACAATCTTTACATATTGAGTTCGCTTTTTTAGTAAATAGCCTATCATACTTTCTTTCAGCCTATTTTATTTATAATATGAGTATTCCTGCTCATGATACTTGTAACAAGAACAAAGCATTTTTCACTGATATAAAAGGTGGTTATACATACATATTACAAACAAAAATCATTTTAACATTAATTCTTGTCGGCATTTCATGGGGGATTATTGGAGGCGCTTATCAACTACTTCTAACGATCTATGCCGAAAAAATTTTCCATACGAACATTGGGATTTTATATACGGTTCAAGGGGCTGGACTTATGATAGGAAGCCTTCTCGTTAATCTTTATATATCCCATAATAAAGAAAAAATGAAAAAAGTATTCGGTTGGGCCTACTTATTACAAGGAATTTTCTTTCTCGGATTCATTCTATCCGATCAACTTATTATCGGTATCATTACTTTATTCTGTATGCGTATAGCAGGAGGAATTATCGTTCCACTTGATACGACATTACTTCAAACTTACACACACGAAAATATGATAGGTAAAGTTTTTTCATTCCATTATTCTATTTACGGATCTCTTATTCAGTTATCGATGTTTTTTACAGGAGGGCTGTTAGAAATTCTTTCTCCTCAAATGATTGGCAGTTTATTAGCTATATGTTGTATTTTTGTAAGTTTTATATGGCTGTTCTTGTTTTATCGCGGGGAATTTAATGAAGAATCTCCTTCTACTTAATAGCATGTTTATAAACATGCTATTTTTATTTATGTCGAAATACAGAGGAAAAAGACGATTTATTTTCCTTAAGTTCTAATTTTTTAGAATGTACAATAAATTTAGATTATAAGAAAAGGGGTGCCATAATGTTTGACGATAGACTTACTATTTCAGCTGAGCAGCAGAAGCTCATTTCCAATGCAACTCGCATTCAAATTCTTCACCTTTTAAAAGATGAAGCACTTACTGCAAAACAAGTTGCTACTAAACTAAATAAATCTGCTGGAAGCGTACATTATCACGTTCAAATTTTATATGATGGAGGGTTGCTTGAATTAGTAGAAACGAAGGAAAAACGAGGGATTATTGAAAAATATTATAAAGCAAAAGCTGCTCATTTCTATATTGAAGAAAGCGGCACAGAAGGAACGAATACAGGTAGTCATATTGTATCTCATTTATTTTTAACTCCAGAGGAATTACAACAGCTTACTTGGGAGATTACACAAGTTTTATTACGCTGGGAAAACAAAACCGCTCGTCAATCAAACTCTGAAGAGGAATACGCTATTTCCTGCAGGATTAAAAAACAATGAAAGAAAGGGCCATTTATTCATGAAAAATAAATTATTATTATTGTCGGGAACAGGAATTTCTCGTTTAGGTGATTTTATGTATCTCATCGCTCTAAACTTAATGGTGTTAAATAGCACAAACTCACCTGCTGCTGTAGCAGGATTATGGATTGTTGGTCCAATCGCCACTGTTGTTACAAAAATATGGTCTGGTAGTATAGTAGATCGATTAAACAAACGGTCCATTATGCTCATCACAGATATAATTCGAGCAGCTCTCATTGGCTGTATTCCATTATTTGATTCTATTTGGGCCATTTATATGTTCATCTTTTTAACTCGCATCGCTACATCATTTTTTGATCCAGCTTCATTTACTTATAAAACAATGCTCATACGAGCTGAAGAGCGCGCTCAATTTAATGCATGGAATAGCCTATGTACAAACGGGGCTTTTATTATCGGTCCAGCTCTTGCTGGAATACTTCTCACCACATACTCAGCAGCCTTTGTTATTTACTGCAACTCACTTTCATTTCTACTTTCTACCATTCTCATTTACTTCTTGCCAAACATTACATTACAAACAAAGCAAAACGAAGAAGTTGCAAATACTTTTGTACAAACATTACGAAGTGATTGGAAACAAGTTTTTTCGTTCGCTCGAACAGAAACGTACATTATTCTCATATTCGTTTTATTTCAAGCGACTATGCTTGTTTCTATGGCACTCGATTCACAAGAAGTTGTTTTTACGAGGCAAGTACTGTTTTTAACCGATATAGAATACAGTATGCTTGTTAGTATAACTGGCGCTGCTTACGTTTCCGGTTCATTTCTCGTCTCTCTCTTTGCCAAACGATTACCAATTCAACATTGTATCGGATTAGGTATGATTTTCACAGCAATAGGCTATGTAATTTTCGCCTTTTCAAATTCATTTATAGTCGCAGCAGGTGGTTTCATTTTACTTGGTATTTCTTCATCATTTGCTGGTACTGGCTTTATAACATTTTATCAAAATAACATCCCTATATATATGATAGGACGTATCGATAGCGTGTTTGATTCCATAAAAAATTTCATCCAAATCTTTTTCGTTTTAGCAATTGGGGCATCCGCACAATTTCTTTCCGTTCAATTTACTGTAATAAGTAGCTCGTTACTCATTCTTTTCCTTTCCTGTTTATTAGCAATCCGGGTAATGACTCCTTCACGAGAAAAATACTTTAAAACTACAGGATCATCATTAGAATATTAAATGCCACATAAAAAGCCGCTATTTGCCGTGCAGTAAGCCTCCCACTGATTAAAGTTTCACTTTATGTTAAAATATTTATTAAATTTGATTATGTAGGGGGGCTATTTTGGAAATTATATTCATTTTCATATGTATTATATTAGTAGCTTCTATTTTACAAACAAGTACAGGTTTTGGCTTTTCTATTATGGCAACACCTTTCTTACTCATGTTATTTCTACCACAAGAAGCTATACAAATAAATATCATTTTATCATTAATTATTTCCATATCACTCATTTGGAAAATAAGAATAGATATTGATTTTATACTACTGAAAAGATTAATTTTCGGAAGTATAGTTGGTGTTCCTTTTGGCATTTTCATTTTCACTTCCATTAACATCAACACTTTTAAATTAGCAATTAGCATCCTGCTTTTACTATTAACGTTGATGCTAATATGCAACTTTAAGATTAAATCAACAAAATCTAGAGATTTCTTAGTGGGCGGATTATCCGGTCTTTTAACGACAAGTATCGGTATGCCAGGACCACCCCTGTTACTTTACTTTACAGGAACTGATACGAAAAAAGAGAAATTGAGAGCAACTACTTTAGCTTTTTATCTATTTATATATTTCATTAGCCTACTAACTCAAATACTCTTTACTGGCACAAACAAAACAATTTGGGAATCAAGTTTTTACGCTATTCCAATCGTATTTCTAGGTTTGTATATAGGGCAAATTATTTTCAAATGGCTTAATCAACGAATTTTCAAAATATTTACGTACATCCTTTTAAGTTGCACGGGTATGTATCTTCTTATTGAAAGTTTGCATTTATTATAAGTAAGTTTTTCAAAATACAAAATCATAAATAAAATACTAACCAAATGATAAAAAGCGGCTATTATGCCGCTTTTTATTTTCACATTAAATATTTTAAAACTAGAAGCCCAGCTATCGCTATTACAAACACATTGAAAAAAATCATCCAACTTTTTTCGAAATCTTTATATCTCTCTTCTTTCACTCCACATTGTTTTAGCTTTCCAATTAAAACTGTTAATTCTTGATTATACTCTTTACTTCCTAATTGTATATAATTGTTATTTATTTTAATTCCATATACATTTTTCATTTTTTTATGTTGCGAAACTGCTTGAATTGAGTTTACTAATACACTGTATTCATTTAACTTTTTAAAATAACAATCTAACGCTATAATTTGTAACATTGTATTAGTTAAAACAATGTAATAATAAAATGTAGCACCTGTGGTTAATATATTAGGTATAACTTTAGAATTTACAAGACTTCCTTCTTCCACTAATATTTCACATTGTATTTCCTCTCCTTCTTGCAACTCTTTCCGAACTGATTCTTCCAACATTTGCACCGTTAATTTCTTCAATAACTCCCCGTTTTTCACATAATACTTATCTATATTGATAGACTCATTTGCTTCTTTCTCTAAACGTGTAATTTCTTCCTCTGAATATTGGAGCTCATTTAACATCGATAATAATCTTTTATCCATATTACACACTCCCTTTCCACAGTTTTTGAAGTTTTTTCTTCCCACGAGAAATTCGATTGTATATATAATCTGCCGTTACTTTTAATTCTTTTGCAATATCGTCAATGGAATATCCATCAATATACCTCTTTAAAAAGATATATCGATCTTTCTTATTTAAATCTTGAACAATTTCCATAATCTCTTCTTCTTGTTCTATTTCATACCTATCATGGACACTTGTATCTATTTCTACGTCCTTATCGATTTTATTCTCTTTATATACTTTCTTTTTATATTCCAATGCCTTCAATTTAGTAATACCAATCATCCAAGATTTTAAGTTTCCCTTTTCTGTATCAAATTGGTCGATATTAAACCAAATAACAGTAAATACATCGTTATAACAATCATCCACATATTGTTTTTCAGTAGGGGTACTTAATGATTTATGAATAATGTACAAAATTAATTTTCCATATTGATCAATCACTTCTTTCAAAGCATCTTGATCATGTTTTTTCATAGCTATAATTAAATCCTCTTCAGAATCGAAAATCATATGCATCTTCCTTCCTCAGTTCCCCTTTAGCAGCTGCCTTTACTTACTATTGGTATTTCATTCTCATTTTCTATCACTTTTGTAAAAATTTATTAACTTTTATTTCTATATATATGATAACAAACGAAATACCTAAGATCAGAAAGAATAGACAACTTTCTGATCTTAGGTATTTCTCCTTTCAAAAAAGGCAAACCCGCATCACAGGTTTGCCTCTTTACTCACTTCTTATTTAATCCTTTTTCACTTAAAAACTCTTTCATATGCATTCTTTTTTCTTTAGACATAAACGAACTCATTGATTCCGTCCATGTTACTTTTTTTTGATTTGATGATCTTTCTTTGTAATACGCGCTCATCGTTTCATCATATTCGTTTAATATTTCATCATATTTTTGTTCATCATATCCATTTTCATGAAGAACCGCTGCTACCGGTAAGCGTGGTTTAACTCCATGTTCTTCATCTGGTACACCGACTGTCATTCCGAATACAGGATATACTTTATCTGGTAAATGAAGCAATTCGCTCACTTCTCTCGGATTATTACGAATACCACCAATATAACAAATACCGTATCCTAATGACTCTGCTGCTAACGCTAAGTTTTGCGCAAAAAGTGAAGCATCTACCGTCGCAACGATAAAGTCTTCCACCCCTTCATGCTTTATCTCTGTACCATGTTTTTCACATGCAATTTCAAGTCGTTTTAAATCTGCACAACAAACAAAGAATGCTGCGCAGTCTTTCACATGGCGATTTCCGGATAGCTCTGCTAATTTAGCCTTTAATTCCTGATTTGTTACATATATGACAGAATACGCCTGTACAAAATGTGATGAAGCCGCATGCTGTGCAGCGTGCACCATTTTTTCTACTACATCTTTCGGAATTGATTCTTCTTTATATTTACGAACTGAAACGTGTTGCTCTATCTTATGTATTATCTCATTCATGAAAATCACTCCTTTTTCTCTTCATAATGAAAAATTAACACATCTTTTTCAATATTCACAACTTATAAGCACAAAAAGAGCAATTCTTTTTTGAATTGCTCTTTTTTTAAAACGTCTATGAATACGGTAAATGAAATTACAATTGTCTTATTACGCCGTTTTCAACACTTTAATACCTTTTACGATATTCCAAATGAAGTAGTAAATTCCTACAAGAATGAACACTGCATATGTGATAATCATTCCAATTCCAGCACCGTCAGATTGATTAAAACCTAAACTGTACATGCCTGATACTGCTAGTCCTCCAAATAAGATTGCGTATGGGAAAACATGTGACCAAAATGCTTTTTTCGCGTGATACTTCACTTCATCTTCTGCAACAAAGTACACGATAATCGGTAGTAAAAATGGTGCAAAAAAGATACTAAAGTAACATAACGAAGATAAAATATTATTTCCTTTCATCCGATTCACCTCTAAATAGTTTTTGTTACCTTCATTATGTCAGGAAACCATTCTAGAAACTATCGCTTTACCTTTCACTAACGTGACATATTTGTAAGATTTTCCTCAAATTAAATCCCGTCTGAATTTTCAGGCGGAATCACTTTCACTATATTCGATTCATAAACCAATACTGTGTAATTGCTAAATATTCTCGTACATTCGATGGAATGATGATTGGTTTCGGTGTTTTTGCCGGAAGACCTTCTAATTGTAAACCTTGTTTGGCCGCTATTTTTTTCGCTCTAAACATATGAAAATCGTTTGTTACGATCATACCTTTTTTCATATCGGCTGGAATTAACGGTTTTGAGAATGTAATATTCTCATCTGTACTCGTAGATTTGTCCTCCATTATAATACGGTCTTCTGCGATGTTTTGTTTTATTAGTCCTTGTTTCATTGCTAATGCTTCTGAAATGTCTTCACCTTTTCCTTGTCCTCCAGATACGATAGCGATTGTTTTCTCATGTGATTTTAAATATTCAGCTGCTTTATCAATACGATATTGCAATGAATAAGATGGTTTCGTTCCATTTACTTTCGATCCTAGTACAATTATGTACTCAGCATCGTCACTTGCATTCATATGTCCATGCTTATAAATGTGATATTGTAAAAACCCCGCATATACGGCGCAAATTATTATAACAACTAAAATACACTTTATTATTTTCTTCTTTCTCATACTCATATACTCCTATTTTCTTTTACTTCCTTCATGATAATATCCATTTATTTGTTTGTATACAGACAAATTCCAATAAACCCTAAATTATCCTCTGAAAGGTAATATTTATATTACTTTCGGGAATAGTAAGTACAACTTTACACCAAGGAGTGTCTCTATTGCTTCTCTTTTTATGTAACGTGTCGTTCTTTTTCATCTTATTTTTACTATCGCTTAAGTTACTCGGTAAATCCGCGTTAGCACAACTAACTCCTCATGATTTTGGGGCTATAATCTTTTTATCTTATTTAGCTTTCCAGGCCATACCCGTCTCTGGTGCTTTACAAGCATTTCTCGGTATGGTTGTTATTACATGTTTACATTTACTCCTTACAAAATTAAGCCTATTCAACAAACTAAATCGTTTTATTCTCGGACACCCTATCATTTTAATTAAACATGGTGATATTATTTTTGAGAACTTACAAAAAAGTAGATATCCCATTGCCGAACTACTTTCTAATCTTCGCGTTGCAGGATATCCGAGTGTTCATGAAATTGAATACGCCATTTTAGAAGCGAACGGAGCTATTAGTATTTTACCAAAAAGAGAACTTGTACCATTAACTCCAAAAGATTTAAACATAGATGTTAAGTATGCTGGATTACCAATTGCACTTATCGTCGATTCACAAATTCAATACGATAACTTAAAGTTAATCCATAAAGATGAAAAATGGTTATATAAAGAATTAAAAGAAAAAGGAATTACAAATATTAAAAACGTTGCTTTCGCTTCTGTTCAAGAAACGGATGGATCTTTTGCGATTAGTTTAAAGGAATAAAAAAATCCCCTTAATTGCTTAAGGGGATTTTCTTCATCATATCGCTTCTTTCTCTCCTGCCATATTTAATGGAACAGGATGTTTCATACGATTCATCGTAAATACGATAATTGCTGTCATTACTTCAGCAACTGGCATAACGAGCCAAATTCCGTTTATCCCAAATAATTTCGGCATAATCCATAACAATGGAATGATAAATAGTAACCCTCGGCTCATTATAATCAGTACTGATTTCTTCGTTTGTCGCACTGATTGGAAGTACTCTCCATACACAATGTTATAGCCTAAAAATACGTATTGAATAAAGAATAAGCTAATACCCGTTAATGTTAACTCCAATAATTCTGGAGATTGGACATCAAATAGACCAATGATATATTTCCCGAAGAATAATCCGACAATTATCGCAATGCCCCCAAGTACAACAGCAATTTTCACAGCAAACTGCAATCCTTCACGCAATCTTTCTGATAAGTTTGCCCCGTAATGGAAACTAGCAATCGGTTGCAATGCAGCACCTACACCGAAGAATAATAGTAATGCCATTGCATGAATACTATTCACCATCGCATAGGAAGCTACTCCTACTTCTCCTGCATATTGGACGAATGCGATATTAAAACCAATCGTTACGATTGCAACCGTACTTTCTGCTGTAAAACTTGGGAAACCAATCACCATAATTTGTTTGACAGTATCCCATTCAAAATGGAATTTCGTCCATTTTAAAATACTACTTTTTCTAAAGAAATGAGTTAATAATACAAGGAAACCAATCGCTGCCGAAAGAATAGTCGCTGAAGCAGCACCTGTTACCCCCCATCCAAAGATAAAAATAAAGATATAGTCAAATACTATATTTAATACAGCCGTTACAACAAGACCTGCCATTGCTAAATTAGGATTTCCATCATTTCGTATAAATGTACTTAAAATATTTTCTAAAACGTATATCATTCCAAATGTTAATAATACGTGTAAATAGTCTAACGCATATGGTAAAATCACTTCATTTGCACCAAATAAGTACGCTAAATCTTCTATTCTCCATAAACAAATAGCCGCTAAAACACCTACGATAACAACTGCTACCGTCATGGATTGAGTAAAAATAGACCTTGCTCTTTCTCGTTTATTTTCACCTAATGCAATGGAATATAACGTTGCCCCGCCCATTCCGATCCATAATGAAATAGAGAAAAAAATCGAAAACGCTGGAATAGCCACGTTTACTCCTGCTAAACCGTTCGCCCCAACTCCTCTACTAATCATGACCGCATCAATTACAATATTAACTGACATTAATACCATTCCTAGAACAGCTGGTATTAAATAAGAAATAAATAAACTTTTTATCGGTTTTTCTCTTAATTTTTCTGTTGCTTCCATACTCTAATATGCTCCTTTTTTCAACTCTCTTTCCTTAGTTTAAACCTTCAAGTAACTTGAAGGTCAATAGAGAATTAAAAAATAGGTAACTTAATTATCGCGTTTGATGCTCATTTGTAATTATACGAGTCCTATAACTTATTGCTTTGTTTTTTCATTATAGGAATTTGAATTTCTGTTACTTGCTCCTCTGGATTTTCTGTTACAGACCAATCAATTAATGCAATCTCAATCGAATCTCCGTCTATTTCATATCCTTCTTGATCAATATATTTTATTAATTTCTTATATGTTTCATCAGTTTCTTCATATGGCCCGTGGTGATATACACAGGCAAATATACCTGCTTTAATTTCATCTGAACTATTCACTTGAAAGGGCATGTAATCCAAAAGAATGAAAACACTACTATATGCTTGAAACTCATTTTGCATTAATCCTTTTTTCGCAACAGTTACACCAATATCTCCAGAAAATAAACTATCATCCATTTGCCTCATATTTTTTTGCAACGAATGGATGTAGTACTCAAACATATCATCCGTCGTATTTGGAGCAACCGCAATTGCTGTAATTTTCCGCTGCGGGATCTCTTTAATTACCATTTGTTCAGCTTTTGCTTTTGTTGCTTCCTTAATTAAATGAATTCTATGTTCCATTTTTGCTAAAGCATATTCAATTTCTCTTTGTTTCTTCAGCATCATTTCTTGTTGTTTTTCCAGTAAATTGAGTGCGTATGTTGGATTTCTTTCATCAATATATTTCTTAATTTCCTTTAACGGAATATTTAACTGGCGTAAAAATTTAATCGTATCTAACAGTGAAAATTGATCGATTGTATAATAACGATAATTCGTTTGAGGATCAACAATGGACGGATGAAAAATTCCTTTTTCATCATAATACCTCAATGTAGATTCTGCGATATTATGCATTTTTGCCATTTCTCCAATTGTAAAGCGTTTATTTAATAACATGTTTCCTTCTCCAATTCATTAAAAATATTGCCTTATTTCTTCTTATTATATAGCCATTCCCTTCATACCTAAATCAAATTCCATGATGAAAATCTGCTATTTTTTCATTGATTTTTAATAAATTTTATTATATATTAATTACAGGTTCAAATTACGAGTTCAAAAGAACTTGTAATCAGACCCTTTTGTTTAATGGGTTTTACATATTTTCATTAGGCAAATTCCGAGAAATCGTATGATAAAATTAAAAATGACGAGGAGAGGATCAGATGGAATTCGAATTTTTCTTTCAAATTGCACTTATTTTATTAAGTACAAAGCTTGCTGGTGATCTTAGTGTTAGATTAGGTCAACCTTCTGTACTAGGTAAATTAATTGTCGGTATCGTTATCGGTCCAGCTGTATTAGGTTGGATTGAAAATTCAGAGCTTCTAACTCAATTAAGTAATGTCGGAGTTATTCTTTTAATGTTTATGGCTGGACTTGAAACAGACTTAGAAGAATTAAACGCAAATCGTAATTCTTCTTTAGCAGTTGCACTCGGAGGTATCATTCTTCCATTCGTAGGTGGTTACGTTTCCGGTCTTGTGATGGGAATGGAACAAGGAAACGCTGTATTCTTAGGATTACTTCTATGTGCGACAAGTGTTAGTATTTCCGTACAAACACTTCGTGATTTAGGTAAAATGAAAACACGTGAAAGTACGACGATGCTTGGAGCCGCTGTATTTGATGACATTCTTGTTGTTATTTTATTAGCATTTGCAATGAGCTTCTTAGGTACTGATGATGTTAACTTAACAATGGTTATCTTGAAGAAAGTAGTATTCTTCGCTTCTATTATTTTAATCGGATGGAAAGGTGTTCCTGCGATTATGCGCTGGTTATCACCACTGCGCGTATCTGAGTCTATCGTGAGCGCGGCTCTTATCATCTGTTTCTCATTCGCATATTTCGGCGAATTATTAGGAATTGCTGGTATTATCGGTGCTTTCGCTGCTGGTATTGCAATTTCTCAAACAAACTACAAACATGAAGTAGAAAAGAAAGTAGAACCAATTGCTTACGCTATGTTTGTTCCCGTATTCTTCGTTAGTATCGGTATGAATATTACATTTGACGGTATCGGCAATCAAATTTGGTTCATCTTAGCATTAACTGTTATCGCTGTATTAACGAAATTAATCGGCTGTGGATTCGGTGCTCGAATGACTGGATTTGACGCTAAGTCTTCTGCAATTATCGGTGCTGGAATGGTTTCTCGTGGTGAAGTTGCACTTATCATCGCAGGAACAGGACTTTCTTCAGGTCTATTGGCACAAGATTACTTTACAGCAATCGTTATTGTCGTTATTTTAACTACAATGATTACACCACCAATGTTAAAATACACTTTTGGTGCAAAAGATAAAGCAATGAAAGCAAGTAAATAAATTTACTATAATAAAAGGAGATTGCTATTTTATAAGATAGCAATCTCCTTTTTGTTTTATCTTTAAACAATCCCGTTCTTTTTTAACCATTTTTCAAAAATAATTCGTGCTTCATCATCATCAATATCATTCCCAAATGAATACACCATAATGCCATAATCATCTATATATTTACCTAGCTTCATTCCCTCCACTTTCTTATAAAAATTGTCTGCCTCATAGTGCGGAATATAAGCATCCCAAACTGGTTCATTTATTCTTTTGTACGCCGTCACTTCTAAATCATATCCGTCTTCATAATATCCGATGTGATAATGTTTGTTAGGATCATATTTCTCCATTAAAAGTCCCCTCCTACTAAACAAGAGCGAGTCTTATATTACAGCTCGCTCCTCTCTCTATTTATTAAATACGCTCCATCGCTGTCTTCAACGTTCCAACAACGAAAGCAATCTCTTCACTTGAAATAACAAGAGGCGGCGCTAATGTTAAAACGTTATTATATCCTGCTGTTGTCATACCGTTTCGTCCTATAATTAAGCCCTTTTCTTTACAAGCATTTACAACACTTGCTATTTTATCATTATCAATTGGCTCTTTCGTCTCTTTATCATTTACTAATTCAATTCCAACTAATAGACCTTTTCCTCTAATATTCCCAACAAGCGGATGTTCCCCAATTTCATCTTTTAGTTGCTCTAATAAAAGGGAACCCATTTGCGCAGATCGCTCGATTAAATTTTCATTTTCCATAATCTCTAAGTTTTTAAGTGCTAATGCACAAGCTGCTGGATTTCCACCAAATGTATTAATATGGCGGAAGAATTCATATTCTCCTTTACCTTTAAAAGCCTCATATATTTCTTTTTTCACAGCTGTTGCAGATAATGGTAAATATGCGCTCGTAATACCTTTTGCCATTGTAATAATATCTGGCTTCACATCATAATTCATAAATCCGAATGCTTTTCCTGTACGTCCAAAACCGCAAATCACTTCATCACTAATAAGCAAGGCACCGTGTTTTTGACACGTCTCATGAACAGCTTTCATATAGTCTTGTGGTGGCATTAATATGCCCCCGCCTGTAATAATAGGTTCCATAATAAACGCAGCAATTGTTTCACTTAATTCCCACGTCATAACACGATCGACTTCTTTCACACATTCTACATCATAAATATGCTGCCCTTCAATTTCAGGCATACGGTAACAATCCGGTGGTGTTACATGTAAAAAACCTGAAGCAAACGGCTCATATTGATATCTACGCTGCGCTTGTCCCGTCGCTGCCATTGTCGCCATTGTATTCCCGTGATACCCTCGATAACGTGACATAAATTTATAACGATGTGGTTCACCTTTTTGAGCATAGTATTGTCTTGCTATTTTAAAAGCTGTTTCGTTCGCTTCTGAACCACTATTTGAGAAGAAAATAACATACTCTCCCCCAAGCCACTCATTTAACTTTTCAGCAAGCTTTATAGCTGGCTCATGGGATTGTGACATTGGAAAGTATGATAATGTTTGTAATTGCTTATAAGCCGCTTCTGCGAGCTCTTTTCTTCCATATCCACTATTCACACACCAAAGGCCACTCATACCATCTAAATATCTTTTTCCTTGTATATCTTCAACCCAGCACCCTTCAGCTTTTGCCCCTACCATTGTACTATTTGGACTAAAGGGACGCATTCCGTGCCAAACATATTGCTCATCTTTTGCTAATAATTCATCAGTTTGCTTCGTTTTCATCATTACTTCCACCTTCCATAACAACTTATTTTTCACAAAAGCTGCGCTGGTGCCATGATGACTTAAATTTCTCCCTGCTATTTTCATTCCACAAAATTAAGACAAATCCTACTTACAAATCAGTAATATTTACAAGAAAATGACAAAAGAAAAAAGAGCTTTTCTTATCTATCGAAAAGCTCCTCTTTTATTTAATGTGAAGACGCATCGCTAATGCCATGACCAGTATTAGATTTCACTAGAATTTCATCAAATTTCGCTGCATCTTCTTTCTTACTAGATAAAACCGTTCCTAAATATGCTGCAAGAAATCCGAGTGGAATTGAAATAATTCCTGGTGTCGTATATGGGAATAACGCTTCCCCAACAAAAATAGCTTTTCCAGCTACAGGGTTCCAAACATTCGGACTCAACGCTACGAGAACAATTGCTGATACGAGACCTACAATCATACCCGAAATAGCACCCGTTGTATTAAAACGCTTCCAATATATTGTAAATAAAATTACTGGTAGATTTGCACTCGCTGCAACTGCAAATGCTAATGATACTAAAAATGCTACGTTTAATGTTTGGGCAAATAATGCAAGTATGATAGATAGTATCGCTACTCCAATAGATGCATAACGAGCCATGGATACTTGCTCTTTTTCCGTTGATTTTCCTTTACGAATGATTTCATTATAAAAATCATGAGCGAATGCTGATGCTGCTGTTAATACAAGACCTGCCACTACAGCCAAAATCGTTGCAAAAGCAATTGCTGATACGAAAGCAAATAAGAAGTCTCCACCTAACGCTTTGGCTAATAAAGGTGCCGCCATATTACCAGCTGGGTTCGCTTTAATAATCGCTTCATTTCCTACAAACGCTGCCGCACCAAATCCTAAGAAAATCGTCATAATATAAAATGCACCAATTAACCACGTTGCATATACGACAGATTGACGCGCAGTTTTTGCATCACGTACTGTAAAAAATCGGACAAGTATATGCGGTAATCCAGCTGTACCAAGTACTAGTCCTAAATTTAAAGAAAGTGTATCAAGACCATCCTTATACTTTACACCTGGATTTAAAAATGAATCTTTTAAAGGTGTAGCTGTTTTCATTTGAGCGAACATTTCAGTCACGCTGAAGTTGAATTTTGCGAAAACGATAACAGAAATAATAAACGTACCAGCCATAAGCAATACAGCCTTTACGATTTGTACCCAGCTCGTTGCTGTCATACCTCCAAAAATAACATACACCGTCATAAGTGTTCCAACGATTAATACAGATGTCGTATATTCAATCCCTAATAATAATTTAATAAGTGCACCCGCGCCAACTAATTGTGCAATCATATAAAAGATAGAAATCGTCATCGTATTAAGAGCTGCAACTCCGCGAACTTTTTTCGCATCAAAGCGTGCTGCAATCATATCCGCCAAAGTGTACTTTCCTAAATTTCTAAGCGGTTCTGCAACAAGATACAGTACAACTAAATAAGCAACTAAAAAACCGATACTATAAAAGAATCCATCAAACCCAGTTAATGCGATTGCTCCGGCTATACCAAGAAATGAAGCAGCAGACATGTAATCTCCAGCGATGGCCAAACCATTTTGCCAACCAGTTAATCCCCCTCCAGCCGTATAAAATTCACTTGCATTTTTCGTTTTTTTCGATGCAAAATATGTTATGACGAGCGTACCAAGAACGATAATTAAAAATAGTGCAAACGCAGTAGTATTCAAGTTCAGCCCCTCCCTTTTTGCATATCTTGCAGAATTTTTTGGGAGATTTCATCAAATGACTCTGCTTTTTTGCTATAAATCATACATAGTGCCCATGTCATAAGAAATTGGGAAAAAGCAAATACCCACGCCCATGTAACGTCACCAAATGCAGGTGTATTAAGCACCTTTGAATACGACGTTAAAATAGGTAATGCGATAAAAAAACTAAAAAAGAAAATACTCATTGGAATGATAAACTTCTTTTTCGTATTTAATAACAATTGAAATTCTTCCGACTGAACAACCTCTGTATAATTCACCTCATTTTGCAACTTACGTGCTGACGTATCATCTCGTTTCATTAACCGATCCCCTCTCTTACTTGAAATACACTTCCCCCTTGCATACCTAAAGACTAAATTTTATAAATATTCAGAAACTTATACTCATTTTAGACAATCCATACATTCATGCAAAGATTTTTCGATAGACATTTTTCGGCAATTTCCCCTAAATTTTTAATATACTTTTTCAAAATAAAGTGACACCTTACTTATTTATCCTCATTAAGACAAAAGCAGTGCTTAACGCACTACTTTTGTCTTTTTTTCCTTTTCTAAATTACGAGCCGTTTCGCTTAGCTCAACATCTTTTCCGTCTTTAAGTGTTCCAAATATAAAATCGAATACTGGATTTGAAACACCGAACCAAAACTTTTCGTTTTTATAATGGTGTAATATATGTTGTTTTTTTAGCCATCTTCCAAACTTAGTGACGGGACGAATCGGTCTATGGGCAATATAATGTTTCCATTCGTAAACGAGCAGCATGATAATCATTCCGATTCCAAATGAAAGTGTAATAGTAACACTTTTTGTAATACCATATGCTATAAGCAAATAAATAGTAAAACTAGGTATACTAAACCATACAGGTAAAAACAAAAGTTTTAAATCCTCTGGATATACGTGGTGATCATAATGTAATCTTCTTAACATTTTTAATAGAAATGTGTTTTTAGGTGGCTTTATATGGAATAAAAAACGATGTGTCATATATTCATTAAGTGTATAGAAAACAATCCCAAACATAAATGCTAACATGCCAACCCAAGAGAAAAATTGCATTTTTAAAATAATAATGAAAATAAATAGAATGCTATACATAATAACGATATCATGTTGTAAAAAGAACTCTTCCCCCACTTTCTTCATCTTGTTTCCCCCTTTTCCCAAAAAACAGCCGCAACATATCGTTACGACTATTTCTTTTCTATTCTTATTCTATTCACTTTACAAATTTGCCTGCTGTTCTATTGTCGAGAAAAAATTATTTGGTCCAAATATATTTTGCTTCGGAATAATATGTTCCACTGCAAACACTGTTACTTCTCCTCTTTGCACTTCTCCAATAATGAGACCAAATATTTCATGATTTACTGCAAACGTCGGTTGCTTTGTTTGTAGCAATCTTGCAGCATTATGAAATACCGCTTCATATAGTGGATTTCTATCAGTAATTTCTTTTCGGATTTTTGGCGCTAACGTAATGATAATTTCTTTTCCGTCAATAGTGGTTCGATACATAAAAATCTCCCCTTCAATCTTATGTGAACAACTGTAAAGCTTTGTATGCAAAATGTATAGAGTAACCTACTAAAATAATACCTGCTCCAGCTGTTATGTAGCCAAGTGCTTTTGGTTTTAATAAAGTTCTTCCAAAATGTACAGAAAAAGCAATATTTAAATTCCATAAAATAATGCCAGCAATAATGCAAAGACTGTACAAAAAAGCTTCTTGTTTCGTTACCTTCGTAAGTAATGAGCTAAGTGTACTTCCGTATATACCAAACCAAAAAACAAGATTTAATGGATTGGATATCGCAATTAAAAATCCTGCCATAAACGATTGCTTAAGGCCACCTACCTCTTCTTTTTTATATTCCATATTCGAGTGGAAAATTCCTTGTTTTACACTTTGAAATCCTAAATAAAATAACAAGAAAAAACCCGTGCAATACATGAAGGCTTGTACATATGTATACATAAACACAGAAGATAAACCGAAATAAATGAGTAACATAAATAAAACATCTGCAGTCATTCCACCAATTCCAACAACCCAAGCATGCCAAAACCCACGTTCAATTCCTCGTTTTAACATTTCAATATTAATCGGCCCTACTGGTGCAGCTAATGAAATACCTAATACGATTTGCTGTATAATTGCTCCAAACATCGCTCTATCCTTTCTACTCTCTTTATTACTAGTTAATGATATAATTTGAAAAAATAGACTAGCTTTCGTAATAAAATACCCTTTTTTATCCAAAATATACAAAAGAGCCATCTAGGTGATGGCTCTTACTTTTTTATCTTATGAAGAAAAGGGCATTTCCCTTTTATTGGTTCTACATCGTCTCCTATGAAATATTGTTTCCATTCACGATGCTCTGAGTCACCATAATGACTAATGTTCGGATGTTTCGGCAATTGATCCCACTTTTCAACTCGCTCACGGACCATTTGTCTTGAATATGCTCCTTTAGGACGATCTCCCTCTAATCCATCAAAAATAGTGCGTGGCTGAAACCCAATAACGAGAGCATTCCCTAAATGTCTAGTTTTTCGTTGTTTATAAGCTGGCGCATTTCCAAATGCGAATATTGGCTCACCACCAAATGAAAATTCCCATAAATAATGGTCTGGATCTTCAGGAATTTGCTTTGGCCATGCTTGATCATCGTTTTCATGCAAATACTGTAGCACTTTCCAAAAAGAATCGCGGTAATATTCGAGTGATTGTTCTTCACATTCCGGTTCTATAAAAAGGAAAAAGCCCCTTCTTACAATCGGCCTCTCTTTCATTAACTCTAAAAAAGATAACATTGTATGCGGTAAATGACTCCAATCATTATGAGAAAGAAATGAATAACGAAGTTCATTCTTTTTCAAAGCTGTTAAACCGAAATAACATGGAAAAGTTGGTTCTAACACGACACTTGAAAAAATCTCAAATTCTTTTGCAACCCAATCCGGTATGTCGGTTCTCGTTCTTATTCCTTCATTATCTAATAAATAAGACTTATTCATTCTTTCACCTCATTATGTATAGCATTCAATTAAGAATATTACATACTCGGCCTGTCCTATACCTATTTAAAAATTTGACTGAAAAATTATTTAAAAATACAAAAAATAAAATCGCTTACTTGACTAAATTCTCCCAATTCGTGTATATTTAAATTAATCATTTAGCAGAATATTCAAGAATATAGCATTTTTAGTTTATATTATTTTTTAAATGAATTTCACTAAATGAAAATAGTAAACGCTTTTAGGAGGAATTATAACATGCAAGGAAAAGTAAAATGGTTTAACAACGAAAAAGGTTTTGGATTTATCGAAATGGAAGGCGCTGACGATGTATTCGTACATTTCTCTGCTATTCAAGGAGACGGCTACAAAGCTTTAGAAGAAGGTCAAGAAGTATCTTTCGACATTACTGAAGGTAACCGCGGACCTCAAGCTGCTAACGTAGTAAAACTTTAATCCAACATATAACAGGAGGTTACCTTACTTGGTAACCTCCTTTATTATTCCTTTGTATATTTCCGTTTTACAGAGCAAAAACTATGTGAAATGCGCAATATACAAAGGAGGCAGTAACAATGGGATCAGAAGTAAATGATTTTGAAGAAGTAAAATTCCGTGTAGAAACAGCACAAAAAATGGTAGGCTCAGCAACAATTTCAATGGATCCAGATACATTAGAGCATGCTACTACTGCAGTAGAAGCAGCTCGCTCACAGCTTGAAATTATGAAATCTGTTGCAGTAGATTTAGATGAACCCTTTTTAATGAACGAGGAAAAGAAACTAAGCAAATGCGAGCAGCAATTAAACGAAGCAAAGCACTAAAAAAACATCCAGAGAATTTTCTCTGGATGTTTTTTTATGACAACTGTTCTCCATACTTTTTCAATGTTTCTCCAACTGTACATTGCCTTATACAAAATGAATGAGCATAATACTTACTATTTGTCTTTCGATTATGTTCTCGCAAGAAACATCCTTCACAATACGTTTCTAATAAGTCATTTACCTCTGTAATGAGTTGCTTTTTATCCACCTTTGCACCTCTCTATTCGGTTATTTCTTTATGACTATCAATAACTGTTCCTTCTAATGCTTGCGTTGCTAATTGATGTGCTTCTTTATTTTGTTTTCTAGATATCGGCTCACATACAAGTTTTAATTTCATTTGCTTCGCCTTTTGTTCAATTTGATCTAAATAATGATTTAAATGTTCATCGTAACAAGGCCATTCTCCGGCTAATTGCTGCAGTACCACTTGTGAGTCTCCGCGAAGTGTAACTGCTTCATACTTAATCCCTAGTTCCTCGAGTATATTCATACCGTATAATAATGATGCATATTCCGCTTCATTATTATCATATATACCTTCTATATATGCATTGCGGCGAATGCGGTAGTTTGTATTTCCTTTTTTATAATACACACATATACCAACGCCAGCTTCTTTCGTTTGCACATCATACCCCCCATCAAAATAAACGAGTATTTCTTGGGGCTCTTCCTCTACTTGCTTACTTAACTTTTTCATCTCTTTTAATGACCATTCTGCGTCCATTTCATCGTAAAATAAAAGTTCCTTAGCTCTTCCTGTTTTCTCAAAATCCTCTGCAAATTGAAGTACTTCTTCTATGTTCATATACTCTGTTGTTAATTCCGTCTGCAATCCACGCTTCGTTTTATACAACCAATGAATTTTATATTTCATACTACATTCCCCTTATGTAAGACTTCTTATATATATCCGGCTAATTGAAGCCTCACTTTATTTTATTATATTTTATCTAGAGTCACAGCATTATATTCAATATGATTACATACAAAAAGAGCTATCCCTATAGGAACAGCTCTTTCATCTATTACATAAATCTTTCAAATTGTACTCGCTTATTAATCCAGTACATTACAGGCATACCGATCGCCATGACAACAAATTCACCGATTGCACAAGTTAACCAAGACAACATAAATGGTAAACCCAATGCAAGATGAAGTTCAATTGCAATCATAAACATTGTAATCGTAAAGATAACTGTATTAAAAATCATACGAGCCCAAACACCTTTAATAAATCGCATAGAAATAATCGTTGCAACTAACGCAAGAATAGATTGCCCTACTCCAAATACTAAATCGTAAGCGATCATAGGTGAGAAAAAGAGATTCGTTAAAAATACACCTAATACAATTCCGTAAATTGCTTTCTTGTTAAATACAACGAGATGATTAAACATCTCTGAAATACGAAATTGTACATTCGTAAAGCCAAATGGCTGAATAAGCATAGAAACAGCAATATATAATGCCGCTAAAATACCATTACCGACTAAAGTTCTAATATTCATGACAAAATCTCCTTAGTTTTTTTACGTGGGATGGTTTCGAACCACGTTATTCGTTTTTTAAGCAACAAGATTATATTTTACGTGGTAGCCCCTCTTTCGTCAATAGATTCCTATCATAAACTACCTTTTTCCTTTTAGACAACGTATAATGAAACATATGAAAGATTTAGGAGGTTTCACTTCATGACAGCAACAATTCAAAATGAAAAAGTGATCGTTTCCATTTCTGACAAAGGTGCAGAATTACAGAGCGTTCGCTTAAAAGAAGACAACACAGAATATTTATGGCAAGGTGATTCTACTTATTGGGGACGCCGTGCACCAATTTTGTTCCCAATTGTCGGCCGATTAGTAGATAATACATACTACGTAGACGGTAAATCATATTCATTAACACAACACGGTTTCGCTCGTGATCTTACTTTCTCTGTGAAAGAACAAAGCGAAACAAAAATCACTTATATCGTTACTAGTAATGAAGAAACATTAAAAAAATACCCATACGAATTCGAACTACTCGTTTCTTATGAGCTAGATGGACAAATCGTTCATGTAACATATGAAGTAAACAATCCTACTTCAAAAGAGATGTTCTTCTCAATCGGAGCACATCCTGGCTTCAACTTCCCTTTATTGGATGGTGAATCATTTACAGATTATCATTTATCGTTTAATGGTTCGGAACGCTTAGAAACAAGCGTATTAGAAGGACCTTATCTTTCAAACAAAAAGCAATTAATCGCTGAAAATACAACTGAATTGCCACTTACATATGATTTATTCAAAAATGATGCGCTTATTTTTGAAAATATGAATACGAATGAAATTTCGATTCGTTCTCATAAACATAATAAATTTGTAAAAGTAGAATTTGATGGCTTCCCATTTGTCGGCGTATGGACACCAGGGGATAACGCACCTTTCTTATGTATTGAACCTTGGTATGGAATCGCTGATGAAATAAATCCAGCAAAAGATTTCAAGGACAAAAAGGGAATTCAATCGTTACAAGCGAATGAAACATTTACATGTCGTTATAGCATCACAATCGGATAACTACTCTATCCCCTACTTCAAAAAGCATTTAAGTAGGGGATAATCTTATAATTTGGAGGTTTCTCATTTTGATTGAAGTATATATTGATGGTGCATCAAAAGGAAATCCTGGTCCTTCTGGTGCAGGAGTGTTTATTAAAGGCGTTCAGCCGCCTGTACAATTATCATTACCACTTGGAACAATGTCCAATCATGAAGCAGAATACCGCGCTTTACTTCTAGCATTAAAATATTGCATCGAGCATAATTATAGCACTGTCTCTTTTCGTACAGATTCCCAGCTTGTCGAACGGGCTGTTGAAAAGGAATACGCAAAAAATAAAATATTTGCACCTCTTTTAGATGAAGCGCTGCAGTACATAAAAAACTTCGATCTCTTTTTTATTAAGTGGATTCCAAGTAGTCAAAATAAAGTAGCTGATGAATTAGCTAGAAAAGCTATATTACAAAATTAACGGGGGTATGAGTGTGAAAAAAGAGTGGATTGCTCCTCTTGCTTTATTATTTGTCTCTTTTATTTGGGGAGCTACGTTTGTTGTCGTTCAAAACGCTATGTCTTTCGTTGGTCCATTTACGTTTAATGGTATTCGCTTTTTATTCGCTGGAATTATTTTATTATTCGTTCAAATTATTTTCTCACAAAAAACTTCAAAACAAGATATAAAACATAGTAGCACGGCAGGGATAATCGTTGGTTTTTTCTTATTTGTCGGTTATTTATTGCAAACATTTGGCTTACTCTATACAACATCTTCAAAAGCAGGTTTCTTAACTGGGCTAAGCATTGTTATGGTCCCAATCTTATCATTTATCTTTTTAAAACAAAAAGCTACCATTTTCATCGTACTTGGTATTGCTGTAGCTACAACAGGTTTGTACTTATTAACAGCTGCTGATTCTTTCCAATTAAATATAGGAGATATACTTGTTCTCGGTTGTGCAGTCGCTTTCGCTGCCCATATTCTTATTAACGGCTTCTTTTCTAAAAAAATATCACCTTTATTATTAAGCACATCTCAAGTATTAGCTGTTGGTATATTTTCTTCTATTTGCGCTTTCTTGTTTGAAGATTGGGAAAAGTTATTTTCAGTATCACTATGGACGAATCAATCCTTTTTATTCGCACTCTTTCTAACTGCCCTGTTTGCAACATCTATTGCTTTTTTCATTCAAACATCGGCACAAAAACACACTTCTCCAACGAGAGTAGCAATTATTTTCGCAATGGAGCCCGTTTTTGCTGCCTTAACAGGCGTTCTCGTTGCAAATGAACAACTTTCTATTTCTGCTATTATCGGATGTCTATGTATTTTTCTAGGCATGATTTTTGTTGAATTACCTTCCAAAACAAAAAAAGAAGCGCAGGCTGCGTGAAGTTACGCTTGTAACTTCCGCATAAAAGCCTTAGCGCTTTTTTTATCTGTAATTTCTTCCTCTTTCAATCGTTCTAATAACGCAACGAAATAACTACCATCAAACTGCAATTGATGTTTAATTGTCGCTTCTATTGCTGCGTTCACAATCCCATCAGACGCACCAGTATATCCTTGTCCAAACATAATAAACCCCTGTGCTTCCTCTGATAATTTAAATCCTTTCGTATGTAAGAATGAAAGATAATCTTCTACTGTTTGCATGTTATTCCCACCTACTCAAAAATTCTCCATCTCCTATCATACATGTTTTTACACGCTATGAGAATGAAATTTCTTTGACAACTTTGTAAATCAATCTTCTACTTCGCTTACAATGGAGGATTTTCTAACAATCTGAAGGAATATGTAAAGTGGAACTTATTTCATATTAAAGGGGAGACACGATGAAACAAGCACTATTAATTATCGACGCTCAACAAGAATTAATTGATGGAAATGAGCAAGAAAATGAAGTTTTTCGTAAAACCGAGCTATTATCTACACTAAATATAGCACTGCAGAAAGCAATAGATTCAAATGCTCTTATTGTTTTCGTAAGAGATATCGATGTTGCTTCTGGTAGTGGCGAAGGATTTGAAGTACATAATCAAATTCAAGTACCCCAGTCTGCAATCCTTATTAATAAAGCAGCAACCAATTCATTCTACGGCACTTCTTTACTTGAGCTTTTAAAAGAAGAAAACATTAATCATATTGTTATAGGCGGATGTAAAACAGAACATTGCATTGACACTGCGGTTAGGACAGCAACTGTACAAGGATTTGACGTTACATTAATTAAAAACGGTCATTCAACAACTGATTCTAACGTATTGTCTGCAGAGCAAATTATTGGTCATCACAATAAAACTTTACACGGCCATTATAACGTTGATCATTTTTCAGTTGTTAGAGATGTCGAGGAAGACCTCTTTCAACCTACTCATGACCAATATCGTGATTAAGTTGGCTATAAAAAAGAATCCTTTTCACGAAAGGATTCTTTTTTCACCCAAAAACTTGTGCTGCAATGCTATACAGTTCATTACTCCTTTTTAATAATTTATCGCTATTTTTCATCATAATTGGCGGTGTATTCACCTTTTTAAAACCAGCAATCTCTAATTCTTTCATGAAACCGTTTTTTCCTTCTGGTACATCCATTCTTAATTTTCCATTATGCCCTCTTGCTAAATCATGTACTATTCTCATTGCCATCGCATTATTTTTAGCAACGACTGGTCCTATTATTTTATTTTCCGACGTTTGTATACTTATACCGTATCCTACTACATCTTCTTTCGTATCCTTTACAACGACACACCGCTCACTTTGCATAATTCTTTGTTTTAAAAACCCGTTTCGGCTTGTCCCAAATGCGCCTTCATCTATTTTTATTATTCCTTCTAAATCACTCTCTCTATAAACCATCATATATTCTTCATTTTCTGCACATTTATGATTGGCATTGTACGAGTTACAAATATATTTAGAAACATAGCTTACTACCCTAAATCCTAATTTTTCATATAAGGGCTTCCCTTCATCCGTAGCAATAAGCATAATTGGAGTTTGAGCTGATACGCTATTCATGCATGAATTCGTTATCACCTTTCCAATTCCTCTTCCCTTATAATCTGGATGTACAATTACCATTCCGATAGATGCTAACGCCTCCCCATATAATATTATTGCTGCGCTAGCAATAAGTTCTTTTCTCTCATTCCATACACCGTATACAATACCTGAGTTGAAAATTGTTTCAACTTCTTCTCTGTTATAATCCCATCCAATATAAGAAGATAATGCTACAATATCGCCTATTTGTTCTTTCCTAAGACACTCCACCCTAATTTCTAATTCAACCATACTCCATCCCCTTATCTAGACATTTAAATCATTATTACGAAATCAACTTGTACATGTTTCCCTTTATTTGTCACACACATATGTTATTTTGACCAAGACTATATTGTAAATGAGGTGACAACATGCCCATTACGAATCGATTTTCTACCACCACTAACGGCGCACTCGCTATTACAGGCAATACTTTAGGCTTAAGTAAAATTAGTAATCAAAACCGTGCTGGTACAATCGGGGCAATTGGTGCATTCGTAACTACGAATACTGCTTTACAAGTAACTACTTTTCCTGCTGGTACAACGTTAAACTATACACAAAATAGTTCTACCGCTATTTTAAATATCCCTGCTGGTAGTACTATTCTTTACGCAGAACTCGTTTGGGGTGGAAACTATTTATCTCGTGATCAAAACATTACGAGTGTATTAGGAAACCCAGTTTCTTTTACAACACCTGTTTCAACATACTCGATTACTCCTTCAGCTGTTACAGCTTCAAATCAAACATTCGTTTCAAACTCTATTACATTTGGCTTTTACACTCGTTCAGCAGACGTAACAACTCTTATTCAAGCGGGAGGTTCTGGTTCCTATACTACAGGAGCGGTTCCTGGACTTGTAGATCCTATAGATGCTTCTAATGGAACAATTAATTCGGCTGGATGGACGCTTATCGTCGCTTATCAAAACGGGACATTGCCAGCAAGAAACTTAACCATTTATGTAGCTGGTAACCGTGTTTCTGCAGAAACTGGTAGTGCTGATGTATCTGTTTCTGGATTTTTAACACCTTCAGGTGGACCAGTAAGCGGGAGATTATTTTTAAGTTCTACTGAAGGAGATGCAGATTTAACCGGGGATCAAGCTTTATTTGGACCAAATTTCAGTTCATTAAATGCTTTATCTGGACCAAACAATGCTATAAATAATTTCTTCGGTTCTCAAGTTAATAATGCTGCAGGAAACTTAGATACAACAGGGACATTTGGAACGCGAAATCAAAGTGCTTCTACAAGTACAAACATCTCCGCAGGAAGACAGGGCTGGGACATTACTTCCATTGATATTTCTCCTTATTTAACAAACTCACAAGTATCCGCCGCAATCCGTTTAACTACTAACGGAGACGCATATATGTTAAATACAGTAGGCTTACAAATTAATATAAACTCACCAAATATACAAGCGACGAAAAGCGTGAATAAAAGTGTTGCTGCAATTGGAGATATTCTCACTTATACAGTTACTATCCCTAACACCGGGCTTCTTCCTGCCAATAACGCTATTTTTATAGATAGTCTCCCTAACGGTACTTCTTTTATACCCGGCACTGTAACAGTAGATAACGTACCACAAACAAATGCAAATCCTGCGGCTGGTATATCTCTTGGAACAATTAATAATGGTGCTTCTCGTATAGTAACTTTCCAAGCTACTGTCGTTTCTCTTCCAAGTCAAAATCCTATCTCTAACACTGCTAATATTACATTTCAATATACACCAATCGCCGGAGGAACAACTTTTAATGGTCTTGCAACAAGCAACTCTGCTGGAACACAAATTAACCTCGCAGATATTAATGGAACAAAATCAGTTAACAAACTTTTTACCGATATTGGTGAAACATTAACTTACAGTATTGCCTTAGCTAATATAGGAAATATCGCTGCAACGAATGTGATATATACGGATCCGATTCCTAGCGGGACTACTTTCATTCCAGGGAGTGTAACTGTGAACGGAGTTACTCAAGCTGGCGCAAATCCCGCTAATGGTATATCAATTGGGTCAATTGCCGCAAATTCCACTACTACTATTTCATTCCAAGTACTCGTTCCTTCTATCCCTCAAACAAACCCAATATTAAATAGTGGAACAACAACATATCAATACATTCCTGTACCTAATCAACCAGCAGTAAGTGGGACTGATAAGACAAATATTGTCTCCACTCAAGTGAATAATGCTACTGTAACAATGACGAAAGCGGTAGATAAAAATTTTGCAGATATTGGTGATACACTAACGTACACCGTTTCCTTTACAGCTACAGGTAATACAAATGCGAACAATGTTATTTTTACAGATGTCATCCCTACTGGAACAACTTTCGTTCTAAACAGTTTAACAATAGATGGCACGACACAAGTGGGCGCAAATCCCGCTAACGGCGTGAATATTGGATCCATCCCAAGCGGCACAACAAAAAATGTTGCATTTCAAATAGTAGTAAATACAATACCCGCGTCAAATGTCGTATCTAACGGATCAAGTGCTTCTTATCAATATACCGTCAACCCTAGCCAATCACCCGTTACAAAAAACATTTCTTCTAATCTCGTTTCCACTCAAATTAACAATGCGAATGTAACATTAACAAAATCAACTAACAAACAATTTGCCACAATTGGCGAAACGATAAGTTATACAATCCTTATTACAAACAGTGGAAATACGGCCGCTAATAACGTTCAACTAACAGACCCACTTCCAAATGGAACGATATTAACTCCTGGTACTGTAACACTAAACGGAGTTTTGCAAAATGTAGATTCTCTCGTCGCTTTACCTATCGGCACAATTCCTGGCGGGGCTACTTTTACCCTTTCTTTCCAAGTAACAGTCATCAATATTACGACCCAAAATCCTATCATTAATAATGCCTTCGCTTCTTATCTATATACTGTAAATCCAAATTTGCCACCGACTTCAAAGACAGCAAATTCTAATTCTGTTACATCAACAATTAGACTAGCAAATCTCCATGCTAATAAATCTGTAGATAAAACGTTTGCGGAAGTTGGCGATGTATTAACTTACACCTTCGCTCTTACTAACGATGGGAATGTTGCAGCGAACAATGTATTACTATCCGATTCAATTGCGAATGGAACCGCCTTTGTACCAAATAGCGTTATAGTTAACGGTGTTACTCAACCAGGCGTTACACCAACTAGCATCAATATTGGTAGCATCAATGCTAATACTACAATTACAGCTTCATTCCAAGTAGTAATAACTAGCATTCCAAATCCAAACCCTATTTCAAATAGCGCTTCCATCTCCTATAACTTTATTGTTGATCCAAACGCTTCACCTGTAAGTAAGAACACTACTTCAACCACTACATTTACTCAAGTAAACGATGCAAATGTCATTTCAGCCAAAACAGTGGATCGAGCGTTCGCTACCGTAGGGGATATATTAACTTATACTGTTACTTTGACGAATGCAGGAAGTGTTTCTGCTGATAGTCCTACTTTCGTAGATACGAATCCAGACGGGACTACCTTTATTCCAAACACTTTTCTTATTAATGGTGTACTCCAAAATAACGCAGATCCAAATATAGGTGTTCCACTACCTTCCATTGCTGCTAACGGCTCACTTACCGTCTCTTATCAAGTAACCGTCACCTCTTTACCAACACAAAACCCAACGATAAATTCATCTAGTACACAGTATAGTTTTATTCTAAATCCGGGCGATCCACCAACTGTAGAAACATCTGTAAGTAACACTGTAAGTACACAAATTAATTTAGCAAATGTAGTGATTGTCAAAGAAGTAGATTTAACTATCGCCGATGTCGGGCAACCAATCACATATACAATTTCTTTAGCTAATCTTGGAAATACTATAGCAAATAATGTTATTTTTACCGATATAATCCCTAATGGCACCACAATCGTACCAAATAGTATTTTTATAGGTGGTGCTTTACAACTAGGTGCAGACCCTAGTACCGGTCTTCAAGTCGGCTCCATTCCTTCAGGTGGTTTTACAACGATTGTTTTTCAAATAAGTGCAAATGGGCTACCTTCACCAAACCCAATTCAAAACAGCGCTTCACTTCAATATAGCTTTATCGCTGATCCAAATTTACCTGCTCTTGTTAGAAACGCTGCTAGCAATATAGTAACTACACAAATTAATACTGCTAATATCGTTGCTACAAAACTAACGAGTACAAACTTCGCTGATGTTGGTGATGTCATACTATATGCGACTATTTTAACAAATAACGGGAATATCCCTGCCGCTAATGTAACGTTTACAGATATCATTCCAGCGGGTACCCTCTTCATTCCTAATACTGTAACGATTAATAATGTCCCTGTAGCTAACGCAAATCCTGCTACCGGCATTTCAATTGGTACAATAGGAGCGAATTCATCACGCACCGTTGCATTCCAAGTTTTTGTACCAACTATCCCTACTGTAAATCCAATTACAAATCAATCAGGCACAACATTCCAATATACGTATGATCCATCCAAACCTGCTGTGATGCAGATGGTTGCTTCTAACACTGTACAGACAACTATTAATAACGCCTCAATTGCCGCTACTAAATCTGCAGATAAACAGTTTGCTAACGTAAATGATATTATTACGTACACGACTACTTTAACGAATAACGGGAACACACTTGCATCAAATGTAATATTTACAGATGTAATTCCAAACGGGACATCATTTATTGCTAATAGTGTTACTGTAAACGGGAATACACTGCCTAATGTAAATCCAGCAAGTGGAATTGCCATTGATCCAATAAATCCGAATGCAAATACGCTCATCTCGTTCCAAGTACAAGTAAATTCTATCCCGAATCCAAATCCAATCCCGAACCAAAGCAATACAACGTACCAGTACGTCGTAGATCCTAACTTACCTCCAGCATCCGCCAATACGTTAAGTAACGTAATAACAACTCAAATTAATAACGCTACTATTGTCGCTACTAAGTCTGTGAATACACCGACAGCTGCAATTGGCGATATCGTTACCTATACGATTGCAGTAACAAATACAGGTAATACTCCTGCTAGTGCGACTGTTTTAACGGATGGGCTTGGTGCAGGAGCTTCATTTATCCAAAACTCCGTAACGATCAATAATGTCCCACAACCAGGATTAGATCCATCACTTGGTATTCACTTGGCAGATATTTCGCCAGGGGATACTGTATTTATTACTTTTCAAGCACAAATTTTAGCGATACCACCTAGTGGCACATTAACAAATAATGCTCTTGTAAATTATGAATATACCGTGAATCCCAACCAATCACCTGCTGTCAATAGTACAATTACGAATACAACGGTTACTCCAATTATTGATGCTACTCTTTCTATAAATAAAACTGTCAATTCAACATTCGCTACTATTGGAGATACACTTACTTTCACTTCTACCATTACTAATTCCGGTAATACTACCGCAAACAATGTTATTTTTACAGATGTAATTCCAAATGGTACAACGTTTATTCCAAATAGTTTTACGGTAAATGGAACAACTATTACTAATGCAAATCCACAAAACGGTATCAATATTGGTAACTTGAATTCAAATGCATCTGCTACACTCAGTTTTCAAGTAAACATTACAACACTTCCAAACCCGAATCCAATCCCGAACAAATCATCGCTTCAATATAGCTTTATTGTAGATATAAATGAACCGCCAGTTTCACGAACAGTTCAATCTAATAAAACTTTTACACAAGTAAATACTGCTTCCGTTATCGCAACAAAAACTGCAAGCAGTGCTTTTGCTGCTGTTGGAGATACAATTACGTATACAACTATCCTCACCAATAGCGGAAATACTTCAGCAAACACACCTGTTTTTATCGATATATTACCACCTGAACTTTCATTCGTTCCTGATAGCGTACAAATTAATACAATCCCACAACTTGGATTTAGACCAGATAGCGGAATCTCTTTAGACTCAATTCCAGTTGGAGGAACGACAACAATTAGCTTTCAAGCTATCGTTGGCTCAATACCAGCTACAAACCCAACTTTGAACCAATCTAGCACAACATACTCGATCATTATTGATCCTACCCAGCCGCCGGTGATAGAAACAGCTACAAGTAATCCAACTTTAGTTCAAATTAACGAAGCGATTATTCAAGCAACGAAAAGTGTAGATCGACTATTTTCTGACGTAGCACCTGGAAATTCATTTTTAACGTATACTGTTTTATTAGATAATATAGGAAACGCAACTGCTACGAATATCATTTTTACAGATCCGATTCCAAATAACACAGTATTTATAGAAGATAGCGTTCGAGTAGGCGGAGTTTTATTGCCTGGAGTAAATCCAGCGAATGGGATACCGATTGGGGATATTATTGCTGGAGATTTTATAAACGTTACCTTCCGTGTGCAAGTAGTTAGCATTCCAAATCCAATTTTCACAATTGGACCAGGCGGACCAAACTCACCGGTTGTAAACAGCGCTTCCATTAATTATCAATTTATGACAGGTCCAAACTTACCACTCGTTTCAAGAAGTACGACGTCCAATCCGGTTTCGACACAAATAAATTCTGGGGAAATTGTGGCAATCAAATCTGTAAATAAAACTTTCGCAACAATTGGCGATACAATTTCTTATACAATTACATTAAGTAACCCTGGAAATGTCACTTCACAAAATATAATTTTTACGGATACTTTACCTGATGGAACGACATTCATATCTGGCACTCTTACAAACGATTCTGGTACACAGCAAATCGGAAATCCAGCTAACGGAATTCAGATTGGAAATATAAACCCAAATGGAACGGCCGTGATTACTCTTAACGTACTTGTTACAAACATTCCAAGTATAAATCCAATTTCTAATTCTAGCTCTGTACAATTTGCACATGTGGTCGATCCTAGCCAACCTGCCGTATCGCAAACGAATGTATCTAATACGGTTTCGACAACTATTAATAGTGCAATTTTAACAACAAAAAAGAGTGCTGATAAATCTATAGTTTCAGTTGGAGATACGATTACGTATACAACTACTATTAGAAATACCGGAAATACAGCCGCAACTAATATTACTTTCACAAGCGCTATTCCAGCTAACACTACCTTTATACCAAATTCAGTCACAATAAATAGCGTTCAGCAGTCTGGTGCGCAACCAGCACTTGGAGTAAATATACCAAATATCGCTCCTGGTGAAACGGTAACTGTTACTTTCCAAGTAAATGTTATTTCCGTTTCCCCTTCCAGTTCAATTATGGGTAATGACACAATTTTATATTCTTATACTGTTGATCCAAACAGCGCTCCTGCTACTACCTCTACTTCTACGAATATTGCTACAAATCCTGTATTAGATGCTATGATAACGATGGTAAAATCGGTCGATCAAACCCTTGTAACACTAGGCGATACCATAACCTATACGACAATTTTAACGAATAACGGTAATACAAATGCAACTAATATTACTTTCACGGATCTTATACCAAATGGTACAACATTTATTACTGATAGCGTTACAATAAATGGACTCACACAAATTGGATTGAATCCTAATACAGGCATAACGATTGGATCAATTGCCCCTAACAGCTCAATATCTATAGCATTTCAAGTGACCGCTACTTCTACCCCTGTTCAAAATCCTATTGCCAATTCCGCTACTGCTTCTTACACATTTATCGCTGATCCCAATGCACCTATTGTTTCAAGAAACGTTACTTCAAACACAGTGTTTACTACGATTAATACAGCTAACATTCTTTCATTAAAACAAGTCGATAAATCCTTTAGTCGTATTGGAGACACACTCACTTATACTGTCGTTTTAACAAACAATGGAAACTCATCCGCACAAAATGTTATATTTACAGATACCGTACCAAGCGTCACTACATTTATTGCAAACACATTTTCTATTAATGGAGTTCCTCAAAGCGGGGCGGATCCATCGAACGGTGTGAATATTGGGACAATAACAGCCGGGACTACAGTAACAGTTTCGTTCCAAGTTACTGTAACATCATTACCAACCGCAAACCCAATTGTAAATTTCTCATCAACATCGTATCAATTAGTCTCACCACCTGAAGCAGAAACTTCAATTAGCAATCCTGTTTCAACACAAATTAAAGAAGCAATATTATCTATGACGAAAAATGAAAGTGTATCCTTTGCTGATATCGGGCAAACTGCTTTTTATACTACTTCTATTACCAATATAGGCAATACCGATGCAACTAATATAGTATTCACAGATGCATTACCAAGTGGACTCACATTTGTTCCTAACACATTAACGGTCGATGGCGTTTTACAACCGAATGCGAATCCAAATACAGGCGTATTACTTGCAACACTTCCAGCAAATGAAATATATAGTATCGTCTTTCAAGTTACGGTGAACAGCATCTCACCTATTAATCCTGCACCAAATACAGCAGCAACGACGTATGAATTTACTGTTGATCCTGTTAATCCTCCCGTTTCAAGTGCAGCTACTTCCAACACTACACTCCTTCAAATAAACAATGCAACTATTATTAGCACAAAAACAGCAGACCTTACTTTTGCGGATGTTGGTAATACAATAACATTTACACTTAACCTCCCTAATACCGGGAATGTGACCGCAACTGATGTAACTATTATCGATATTCTTGATAGCAATTTAAGTTTCGTTCCAAATAGTTTCACAGCTAATGGGCAAACCATTCCAAACGCCGATTTATCAACTGGTGTAAATATTGGTTCCATTAATGGTGGTAATACGGCAATCGTTACATTCCAAGCAACTGTTATTACACTTCCAACACTTAATCCCATTTCTAACTCTGCTTCTACCACATATCATTATGTCGTTGATCCTAGCCAGCCACTTATTACAACTTCCAATCAATCTAATACAACGACAACACAAATTAATAGCGCTATCCTTACTGCACAAAAAAATTCAAATGTATCTACGGTAGATATCGGGCAGGATATTACCTACACCGTTACAATTACAAATAGCGGAAATGTGAGTGCAACGAATGTTATTTTTACCGACCTTATTCCAGACGGAACTTCCTTTGAACCGAATAGCTTTACACTGAACGGAACTAGCATCCCAAATGCAGATATCATTACAGGCGTTCCAATCGGTGATATCGCGCCAAACGAATCTGTCATCGTAGCATTTAACATTATCGCCAATGAAATTCCGCCTATAAATCCAATTACTAATCAAGCTAGCGTTAGCTTTCAACATATCGTTAATCCAGCTAATCCTCCAGTTTCAAAAAATATTATTTCTAACAACGTTACAACAAAAATTGAAAGTGCTATTTTAAATACTATTAAAATAGGAGATAAAACTTTTGCAACGATTGGTGATACGATTACGTATACAACGACTATTACGAACACAGGCAATATTCCTGCTAACAACGCTATATTCTCAGACCCTTTACCATCGTGGACACAATTTGTTGCAGGATCAGTTATTGTTGATGGCACTCCATTACCATCCGCTTCGGTTATTAACGGTGTTGGCATAAATACAATCAATCCAAATCAAACTGTTACAATCATATTCCAAGTACAAATCGTAAGTAATCCAACAACGTTCACACCTGAACTCCAAAACTTAGGATTTGTTAACTTCCAATATAACGTAGGCAATGCATTACTGGCTCAGCCTGGCAATGTGGAAACGAATGTCTTCGTTACTTCTATTAATACAGCAATACTTTCAGCTGTAAAAACTGCTAATACAGCCTTTGCAAATATTGGAGATACGATCACTTATACAGTTTTGATTCAAAATAGTGGCAATACAAACGCTACGAATGTAAATTTCTCAGACCCAGTTCCAGCAGGAACAACCTTTGTTGAAAATAGTTTTGCTGTAAATGGGAGTACAATTCCAGGTGCAAATCCAAATAACGGAGTGAATATCGGAACAATTAGCTCGGATAGTTCCTTAACCGTTACTTTCCAAGTCATAGTTACATCAACTCCACCTTCAAATCCGATTACAAACGTAGCATCTATTCAATACACATTCATCGTTGATCCGGCCTCTCCTCCTGTTACAGGCACGATAAATTCTAATAGCGCTTCAACACAAATTAATAACGCGACTGTTACAACTGTTTTACAAGCAAATCGTTCAATTGTGTCTATCGGGGATGTAATTACGTATACAGCAACATTAACGAATACTGGAAACTTCCCTGCAAACTCTGTTTTACTCATTAACGGAGTTCCTGAAGGAGCATTATTTGTTCCAAATAGTGTTACGCTCAACGGGATTTCACTTCCAGATGCAAGTCCAACTCTCGGTATTCCCGTTGGTATTATCGCACCAGGTGATTCCGCTACTATTACATTCCAATTTCTTGCAAGTTCTATTCCACCACAAGGAGCAATTATAAATCAAGCACTTACAAGTTACACGTATATTGTCGATCCAAGTCAACCTCCTGTTACAGCAACATCCTCGTCTAATACGGTTAATACAGCTGTTGTTGATGCATCGTTATCCGTAATTAAAAGTACAGATTCTCTCGTACAATCTACTGACGGTACAATCACTTACACAGTAGTCGTTCAAAATAACGGAAATACTACTGCAAATACAGTTACTTTAACAGATTTGGTCCCCGAAGGAACTACCTTTATTCCGAATAGCGTAACTATTAATAGCATTTCCGTTCCAGATGCTGATCCTAACGTAGGAATACCATTAAACTCCATCACACCGTCAGAAATCGTCACTGTAACATTCCAGGTTATCGTTCAATCTATTCCAAGCGTGAACCCAATTTCTAATACAGCCCGTATTGACTATACTTTTATCGCCGATCCAACTGCTCCTATCATCTCCCGAACAATTACGTCTAATCCTGCTTTCACACAAATTTCGGATGCGACTATCCTTTCTTTAAAAGCAGTCAATGCACAGCAAGCAACAACAGGTGATATTTTGACTTACACAATAACACTAGAAAATACAGGAAATATTCCAGCTACGAATCTCATATTTTCAGATACGATCCCCCAAGATACTACATTCGTAGAAAATAGTTTTACACTTAACGGAACAACTATACTTGATGCCAATCCAAATGTAGGTGTTACTTTACCTACCTTAGCAGCAAACGCTACTCACCTTATTTCGTTCCAAATTCTTATTAACGATTCATTCTCGCAAGAATCGATTACAAATCAATCCAATACAACATATACAATCCAACCAGACCCAGGGCAACCGCCTATTACTGAAACATCTACTAGTAATATCGTCATTACAAATTTCGTGCAAGCACAATTGACAATTACAAAAACATCCAATCCAACAACTGTAGATATCGGTGGAACTATACTTTATATTTCTGAAGTGAAAAATATCGGTAATGTTGACGCAATAAATATTAATTTCACAGATTCTATCCCAGCTGGGACTACATTCGTTCCCGATAGTGTCACAATTAACGGTGTCCTTCAGCCAGGTGTAAATCCTGAAAACGGAATACCGATTGGAACAATTCCAGCAAACAGTTCCAAAACGATACTATTTCAAGTGCAAACAAATAATCCACCGAATGAAACTGAAATTGTAAATCAATCTTCAGCAACTTACCAATATGTAAGTATTCCTACAGCCCCACCAGTAAATCGCTCTGCAAATTCTAACATTGTTACAACATCACTTCAAAATGCAAATATTATTTCTGTTAAAAGCGCGGATGTAAATTTCATATCAATCGGGCAAATGATTACCTACACAAATACACTACAAAATATAGGAACCGTTCCAGCTAACAATACCGTGTTCATTGATAACATTCCAGAAGGTACTATATTCATTGAAGATAGCTTAGCAATAAATAATGTAATTCAGCCTGGCGTGAATCCTGAAAACGGAGTAACTCTCGGCACGATACAACCAAATGAAACAGTCACTATTTCATTCCAAGTACAACTTACAAATATACCAGAGGGCAATACAGTCATTAATATTTCAGACACTTCGTACGAATACCAAATTGACCCTAGTTCTCCAATTATTCAGCGTAGATCGTTATCAAATGCAGTAAATACTGAAGTGCGAACGGCAAATGTTAATGCAATTAAATCTGCTAACAGATCCATTACACGTATCGGTCAAATCATCACATATACAGTCGCAGTTACAAACGCCGGTACAATACCTATTACAAACACTCTCCTACTTGACGCAATTGCTTCTGGCACCACATTCGTTCCAAATAGCATTCTTGTAGATGGCGTACCAAGACTTAACGAAAATCCAATTACAGGTATCAATCTTGATATAATTCTTCCAAATAATACGATTATTGTTACGTTCCAAGTAAGCGTAGTCTCTATACCGCCACAAAATAAAATTAATAATATCGCCGTCATTCACTATGAGTATCGACCAGACCCAAGCACACCACCAATTTCAGAAACGACCTCTTCCAATGCTACAAACATACAATTTATTGATGCTATTCTTATTGCTACAAAGTCCACTAATACTGTATTAGCTAACATTGATGAAACCATTGAATATACAGTATTCATTCAAAATAATGGATCGGCTACAACTAACTCCATCTTTTTTACAGATACTATAGCGGATGGAACAGTATTTATTCCAGGAAGTGTAGTAGTTAATAATACTGTACTTCCTGCAGCAGATCCGAATATTGGCTTTTCCATTCCTAATGTCGCAGCAGGTCAAATGGCTACAATAACATTCCAAGTTTCCGTTACAAATTTACCTACTGTAAATCCAACACCTAATACTGCAAACGTCGTCTACGACTTTATTTTCAATCCTGACTTTGCACCAATTCAAAAATCTACTACTTCCAATACTACTTTCGTTCAAATTAATGATGCTGATATCGTTTCACTTAAAACTGTTGATTTAACCTCTGTAACGATTGGTGACATTTTAACTTATACAACAACTTTAACGAATACAGGGAATACGGATGCCACTGCTGTTGTATTTACAGACAATATACCTGATGGAACAACCTTTATTGACGGTAGCGTTTTAGTAAATAACATTCCTCAGCTTAACGCCAACCCAAGTGTAGGTATACTTGTAGGAACGATTGCTCCTAACATTTCTATCCCAGTCACATTTTCTGTTACCGTCGTAGCTCTTCCAACTAGCGGTCATATTCAAAATCAATCAACTTCTCGTTATACAATAAACGTGGAAGAACAAATATCGACTAGCAATATTACTTTCACTGAAGTTATTTCTGCTAATGTAATTGCGACAAAAACAACGCCTATCCAATATGCTGACTTACAAACTATCATCCCTTATACAATTTCCATCATAAATAACGGAAATATACAAGTCGAAAACATTATTGTTACAGATATCATCCCAGCAAATACGAGCTTTATAGAGAATAGTGTTATCGTGAACGGCAACGCTCGGCCAAATGACAACCCTCTTAACGGTATACAAATTGATAACATTCCGCCTAATACGACAGCAACTATTCTATTCCAAGTACGGGTTACTTCGATTCCACAAACAAATCCAATCTCTAACACGAGTACAATTGAATATGAATACACGGTACCAGATCGACCACCTATTACCGAAACTATTATTTCATCAGCTGCCGCAACAGAAATTAATCACGCGAATTTGAATAGTAATAAAGCTGTTGACCTTGCATTTGCAACGGTTGGTGATACGTTAACGTATACGATTACACTAAATCAAACCGGTAATGTTGCAGTAAATGATGTAATCATTCAAGATATTATTCCTCAAGGTACTACGTTTATAGAAAATAGCGTCATTGTAAACGGAGAAACTCTTCCAGGAGTGAATCCAGTAAGCGGCATACCAATTGGTACTATAATTGTAGATGGAGATGCTATCGTTTCATTCCAAGTAACTGTGACTACTATTCCAACACCAAATGAACTAAACAACAACGCAATTACTACTTTTAACTATATAGTCAACCCAAATAACGTACCCGTTACAAATACGACTACAACAAATACCGTCACAACTACTGTCCAAAATGATAATGTCATTGCCATAAAATCTGTTGATGTAACGAATGCCTTACCTGCTCAAACTTTAACGTATACAATTACGATTATGAATAGCGGTAATGTAACGATTGAAGACCTTCTTGCTATAGACACCATACCAATAGATACGACTTTTGTTGCTGGTAGTGTTACAATTAACGGAATCAATCAGCCTAATGAGAATCCTGAAAATGGTATTACGTTAGGAAATCTTGCTCCTAATGACTCTGCTATTATTACGTTCCAAGTGACAATATCTTCTTCTACTCTTCAACCTACAATTAATAACGATGCTTCTGTTTCCTATACCGTTATCATTGATCCAACAAAACCACCTATTACAATTACAAAGCAAACAAATACCGTTACAACGACAGTCATTGATCCGATGGTTCGTATTGAAAAAACAACTGACAAATCTATTGTCGTTATAGGGGATATCATTACATTCACATTAGCGGTATTTAATCACTCCCCAATTCCGACAATCAGCACTTCTGTTATAGACAGCATTCCAGCTGGTACAACATTTATAGAAAACAGCGTAACAATTAACGGTACTCCCGTTCCAAATGTTCGTCCAGACACTGGTATTAATATCGGCTCTTTACCTGCAGATTCAGTAGCAACTATAACATTCCAAGTTCTCGTAACTTCTATTCCTTCAAATAGTACAATTATAAATTCTGCAACAGTTACCGCTGCCTTTCAATTGACACCACAGGATCCAATTATTACTTTCATTGTTAATTCAAATATCGTTCGTATACCAGTTCAATTTATAACTACAACAGTCACGAAAAATGCTTCCGTCAGCTCAGCTTATTTAAATCAATATTTTGATTACACGGTGCGTATTACAAATACTTCCGAAATTTCACTCTCAAATATTTCTTTACAAGATACCATTCCAGCAGGTTTACAATTTATAAACGGCACTGTCTTTATTAACGGTGAACGCTCTCCACTAGCGAATCCGAATATCGGTTTCCTAGTTGCCACTAATTTAGAGCCAAACGAAACAATTATCGTGTTATTCACAGTACAAGTAATAAGTCCACCTGTTAATAATCAATTTAAAAATACGGCCAATATTTCGTTACAACTTCAAGTCTCGCCTACCGATCCACCAATTACAGTAACCGTTACAAGTAACGAAAACATCGTCACCTTTGTTCCAGAAAATCCAGATGAAACACTTCCAAATTTAAATTGCTTCTTTGACGGTGAACGCTTCATTCGCATTACTCCTCGAAATGTACGAAATTACCTTTGGACTTGGATTTGGTGGAAGTAATTGAAACAAAAAAGAGATTGTAGTTTGGTTGAAACCAAATTACAATCTCTTTTTCATTACCTTTATCACACTACAATGGAACTCGTCCAAGGATATATAATTAAATATCATCTTAAGTTACCTTAGTCGTAATAAGTTGGCCAGCTTCATTAATAGTAACTTTCCACTTCACTCCACTAGCAGTCTTCATGATTATACCTTTACTTGCCTCTATTTCAATATCTCCAAACATTCTTCCACCAGTTGTCGCTAACCAAGCGCTCCCATTTTCCATAGAAGACCTTGCAAAAATACGATTAATTCGAAAACGCTTATGATCTTGAGAATACCCACTTAATGTAATTCTAACTTTATATAACTGACTCGCCTTCATATTCGATATAATTGTATCGCCAACATTTAATGGAACATCCAACGCAATAACCCAACTTCCAGTTGCACTTAATGCATATTCAATTTTAATTTTCTTTGGACTCTCTCCCCACCCAAAATACATTCCAAAACAATTTAACATTTGTATTGGTTTTTTCGTAAAATCCAGTTCAATTACAACTGGATTACTATCTGGAACGTCAATATAGTTTACACTTTGTTCATCTATTAAATTAAAGCAATTTGTGAGATTCCCCCCGTACGGCACTTTCCCACTTACTTGCTTAACATTATATTTCTGCTGAGCATTTACTAAAATATCATCTTGGTTTCCTATTAAATGAGGTCTATTTAACGTCAACGGTAACTGAATTCGTAGGGATTCTTCATAAGTAGACTTACAAACATTGTATTGTCCTTTATCTACAATAGTTGTCGAAAGCAGATTTGAAAAAAGGTAGTTACGATGAGAATTGGAAGAAAATTCAATAACAATTTGTTCACTACTCATCCGGTACGTATCCCAAATCATACAATCAAATGTATTATATGCACCTGAGCAACGAATTGCTTTTTTCGTTTGTTGTCTACATTGCACTTGAATATCATGAAACGTATTTCCTGAACTTTCATTTGGCAAATCACTATTTCCATCGACTTCAATCCCATACACACATCCATCAATAAATATAGATTGAAATACATTGGCGTTAATCCAACAAGGTGTATTGATATCATCTATATACTCTGTTTTCAAATATATTGCAGTTTGAAAGTTTTTAATTTGAATAAATTTAACTTGAAAGAAACTAATATAATCCCATGCCTTTTGACAATAAAAATGTATAGCTTTTCCTTTATACGATGGAGTTGTATTTATTATATTTATATTTGATATAACAGATTGATTAGGTAGTTCGATTTGTTGTGAACCAGAAACATAAATGACAGCAGATTGAAACAATGAATTTATAACTTGAATAGTACCACCAACAATCGAAGCGTTACTTTGTAGCTCAAACGCATTAAAATCCCCATCAATTTGCAGCGTTACGGTAGGATCTAATTCTAATCTTACGTTTGATTTAATAACAATCGGCTTTACAATTTTGTACGTATTTACCCCTGTAATTCTAACCGTCGAAATTCGATTCGCTACACAATAATCAATAGCTTGCTGAATTGCTAATGAGCTATCATTTCCCGAGTTTGGAACTGCGCCAAAACAATCGATGTGAACGCTACCTTCTGGCGCACAATCTTCTTGGGAAGAAATATATTCTGACAAAATAAATTCACTCCTCATATTACCTTTTTTCATATAATATGTGAGTTCTCTCTTAAAAGTTTCTATAATAAAAAAAACAAACGACCTACCCGGTCATTTGTTTAACTCATATATATTTTTCGTTTCTTCTATCATTTTAGTTAACGAGAAATACCTCACTGCTTTCTCTCGTGCTTTCAATCTAATATCATTTACCCTTTCTTCATTCCCTTGTAGTTCTTCAAGTGCACTTGCGAATTCAGATTCGCAATATTCAGATATTAAAACACCTGATTCTCCATCTATTACCGCTTCATGTATTCCGCCAACATCTATTGAAACAATTGGTGTCCCTGTAGCCATCGCTTCAATTACTACCATTGGAAACACTTCACGAAAAGATAATAAAAGTAAGGCATCCATATTCCCAATAAACTCATGCGGCTCTGAAATATTCCCTAGCATCTTCACCCTTTGCCGCAATCCATATTTTTCTATTTCTTTCATAATCGATTCTTTCTCTGGTCCATCACCAGCAATATAAAACATAAAATCATTTCTCTTTTTCAACACATTTGCAATTTTGACAAATAGTTGATGGTTTTTCTCTTTGGATAATCTAGCTAATATCCCTATTTTATATGTAGATTCTTTCTTCTTCTGCTGGAATAAAAACTTTTCAATATCGACACCGTTATAAATTGTATTTATTTTTTCTTCTGCTACATGAATTGAAATTAAATTATTCTTTTCAAACTCACTTACTGTAATAATATTGTTTACATATTTATTCATGAAATAACGAAAAAGCGTTGGCATTTTCTTTTCTAATATCGTTACATTATGTTTCGTATAAACAATTTTCATCTTTTTTTTAATAAACTTTTGAATTAGAAAAGCATATAATACCATTCGCAAACTATTTGCATGAATAAGTTCTATCTTTCGTTTACAAATTTCGTTTCGTAAATAATAAAGATTTCTCAAATGATTCCATCGACTAAGTAATATAAAATTTTCTTTTCTAGTAAGAGATTCATATAGTTCTCCATCACCTGCAGCTGTATAAATCTTAAAATCATCATAACGCAAATTACTTTCCAATTTACAGAAATAGCTCTCGGCTCCGCCAGTTATCAATTTATCTGTCATCAACAGTATATTCATAATTGCGTCTTCCCAACTACATTGATTTTATTTTTTTTATAAGCATGATAAGCATACTTACTAAAATAGTAAAAAATTTGCACCGAATTCAGTCGTTCTTGTTCCCTTAACAATTTCCAATACCGAAAAGCTGCTCTAACTTTATTTCTCGAAACAGAATTTGCTACAATTCGATACTTCGCTAATACTTGCTGTATCCCTTTTGCTTCATACCCTTCATGTAATAAGTTCAGCCATAACGCTGTATCTTCCGGCTGTATACTAGGCATTTCGACATACGGAATTTTTTTACGATCAATCATCACTGTTAAACACCCGATAATTGTATTTCCTACTAAATAATGATAGTCAACAGATTTTGGTACACTCACTTCGCAATTTAGTTCATTACCATTTTCATCAATTAAACTATACGACGCATATGAAAAAGCTATATTCATTTCTTCCATAAATAACAATTGTGTCTTCAATTTATGCGGCAACCATATATCATCACTATCTAAAAAGGCAATATACCTTCCTCTTGCCTCTTGGATCGCTAAATTCCGAGCTTTAGCAGCACCAACATTTTCTTTTAATGATAATAACCTAATTCGTGAGTCTCCTTCTATTATCTCTTTAATTTTTGCGGCAGATTGGTCGGTTGAACCGTCATCAACGATAATCATTTCCCAGTTTTCATACGATTGATTCTGTACAGATGAAATTGTCTCACCTATAAATCGTATACTATTATAAGAAGGTGTTATTACAGAAACATAAGGCGGCTCGTTATGTGCTGATAGACATTTTACCATCTATCTTTCCCCTTCCTTCATATATTGAAATATACTTCACAACAACTGCTAAAAATAAAAAGAACGCTTCGTTAATAATGAGTGACAATGCCATCATCTGAAATAAAAATGCAATCATAGTCAATAGAAGATATGGTTTTTCACGAAACAAAGTATGCTGCGCTAGCTTGAACATTAATATGAATAAAAACGCGCTATATAGAAGAAAACCAATTGTACCCGATTCAGACAAAATTTCTAAAAATGTATTGTGTACATATAATTTTTCATTAAATTGATACTCATAATAATTCGAAAAGTTAAAAGCACCGATTCCGATATATGGATTGGATAAATAATATTTAAAAGCAGCTTCCCATAATGTAAATCTACCACTTCCATTATCATGGGAAAAATCAGAAATTCGTTTATTTAATATGTCATCTAATTGGCCCCCCATTACACTATTCGATAAACTAAAAATAACTACACTAAACAATACTAAACTCATAATTATTTTTATTTTTTTGGCGAAACTAGATATACATATATATACAAAAACGACAAGTACAAGCGCTAATATACCGCCCCTTGAAAAGGTTAATAAACTCGTCGTAACACATAAAATTAACCCTAGGATGTTAGTGATATTTTGTAAATTCGTCATATAGTACATAAAAAATATTGTATTATAGAAAATAAAAATGTTAGGATCATCTAGCAATCCAATTAACCGTGGATATCCTCTATCAACTAATAACCCGGCAAAAATTTCTCTCTCTTCTCCACCGTATAAACTAAAGTATTGTAAACCGATTATATAGAGTATTAGACTTACTACATTAAATACTACTCCTACATAAGCAATAGATGATTCAAGTACCACTATTTCAGTATTGCCCAATAAATTCCTCATTATAAAATAGCATCCTAAAACAAGTAGCACGCCAAAAATCATACGAATACTAGCATTTAAATACATAGAAAGAATTCCACTCAAACAATAAATGAAATAAAACAGTAAAAATATAACTTCATGAAAATATAACTTTTGAATATGAAAGTCTTTAATTGTTAAACAAAAATATATGACTAAAAAAATCATATATATTTTCAATGAAAATCCAATATATAAATTGTATTTACTTAACATAACAAATAATATTAGAAGAATAATCCATCCCATCGATACTTTCATATTATTTTCCATAGGCTATATCCCCTGTTTCGTAATATAATCCTTTTTGCGTATTTTTCTTATAAAAGAAAGAAGAAGTTTTTTTAGCTCATAATCATATAGGAATATGGCAGCTACTACAATTAGTATATTAAGAACAAGCGCAATTAAATGATATGTATGCAATATATATTGCACTCCAATAAAGGTTACACCAAAATAAATTGTATACGGTATTACAATTTGGAATACAATTTTTTTCTTCACTACACTTACCGCTATATATCCCACTAAAGCGACTATTTCAAATAAAACCATAGCGTATGCCGCTCCTATCACTCCACCAAGACTACTAAAGCTATAAAGCATAACCCCACCTATCACCAATGCTACACACTGCACAACAGTTCTCTTATTTTGACATCCACTCGTCGTTAAACCGTCAGCAATAGCAATATTTAAACTTTGTAGCACAATAAGAAATGATAATATTTGGAGTGGCTCTACTGCATTGCTCCATTCTTCATGAAAAAATATAGAAATAAAGTATGGTGCTAAATGATATAAACCGATCGTCATACATATTCCTACAATCGCCATTGATTTAATTTGAAGCAAATTTAATTTCGTATGCTCTTCTATATTATTCTGGTTATAATGCTTAAAGAGCACTGGAAAAAATGCACCTGCAATTACCCCTGGTACTTGATATAAAGCTGCCGGCATCCGGTACGCCACTGCAAAAACACCTACCATACTTAATGGCAATGTATAGTTAAGCAAGATAGGTGCTAATTGTGGCGTACTCATTATTAAAAAACCGCTAATAATAAAGGGAGTTAATTGCCAAAATAAAGCTTTATGAATTACGACTTTCATATTCATTTTCGTCTTTCTTCTCATGATATATATACTGAATAAACCACCGATCATATACCCAAAAGCATATAAGCGAGCCGTTACATACACCGGTAACTCTCCGAAAATACAAAAACATGTAATTATAATGACAACCGATGCTGATACAACTTTAATGAGCGCTATATACTTCATACGTTCCGTCAGTTGAAAATAGGCAATTCCTATGTTTTGCCAAGTTAATCCTATTAACATGAAAAACATTACGTTTATCATCATATAAATTAAATTTTTATCCGCATACATATAATGAATAACAATATAACCGATTATAGAAATAAGAATAAGTAGAATCATTCTTATTTTTATATACGATGATAAAATCTTCTCTAAATCTGCTCCATCCTTTGCCCCTTCTCGAAGAAACGTATTACTAAGTCCTAAGTCTGTAAAAAATAACATAACAAACGTCACTGCTATGGCAACACTAAACATCCCATAATGTTGTGCGTTAAAAAAGTTTGCTAAAACAATTAAACTGACGGCCTGAAGAAGGTTAGCTAAAATCGTACTATAAAATAGATGGATAATATTGTTTAGAATAGATCTACCCATACAAGTTCTCCTTTGCAAGTAACCTACTTACATATGTTGTTTGTTTACATATATATTTATCTTGCACCATTACCGTTCAATACAATTAAAACGGTTTTACATAAAATACGGATGTCCAGCCGAAATGTTTTCATTTCAATATACTCCATGTCCAGCCTCAACTTTTCCTTTGGATCAAGATTATATCCTCCATTTATTTGTGCCCATCCTGTTAATCCTGGTTTTACCATTAAACGATCCTTAAATTCTGGAATAAACGTATCAAACTCATTATAAAAAAACTCTCTCTCTGGTCTAGGGCCTACAAAAGACATATCTCCTCTTAAAATATTTAAAAGTTGTGGTAATTCATCAATTCTCGTTTTTCTTATAAACAATCCAACTTTTGTAATTCTTGAATCATGTTCTTTTGCCCATTGTGGGCCATTTATTTCAGCATCCTTTACCATTGATCTTAATTTAAATACATTAAACTTCTTCCCGTTTATACCTAAACGTTCTTGAAAGTAAATTGGAGCCCCTGATGTTTCTAAAGTAATCATAATACAAAAGAACAACATAATTGGTATCGTTAATAGTAACAATATGATTGAAAATATAATATCAAACAAGCGTTTTACACTTCGATTCAATATGCTAGGCTTTTCTTGAGCCGGAATCGTATACAACTTGGCTTGATTTGTTTCACGAATCATGGATCGTTACCCCCACATTCAAGAATATAAAATTATACCTATTAATTCACATTCTTTCCTATTTATATCCGCTATTACTTTTTGCACTGTACGTAGTGAATCTTTTCGCTTTTTAACTGCTAAGACCATTCCATCGCATTTCTCTGCAATAATGTGCGTAGCAGGAAGATCAAATACTTCAGAAGAATAAAAGAAAATGTAATCAAAATCTTCTTTCCACTTAGCAATCGCATTATCAAATTCATCCATAGCAACTAAGGGCGTCCCTGTGTGTACTGTTTTTTTTGCAGGAATACAATATAAGTATTTAGACAAATTACTAGAAAAAGATTCATAATTGCAGGGGAAAGAGCTTATTATATCGTTTACGGTTATCATGTGATCACTTTGTAATAATACATGTAATTTAGGGTCAGAAAAATTCACATCAATAAGTAACACCTTTTTCTTCATTTCTGCAAACACTAGACCCATATTTACTATAAGTGAGGCAACAACCCCTCTGTCCTTCGTTGAACTAACTGTGAATAGTTGTTTTCCAGATTTTTTCAGCTCGTGATACACCGTATAAAACTGCTCTTTCATCAGATTATCATGCAAATCGAATGGCAGCTGTTTCTTTGTCCTAAACATCGACATGTTCACCTCGATATATAGATGATTGTTTATCAATCTCTGTAGATTTCTGTTTTCTATTCGGTTTCACATTTATGTGACCAATAACAGAGACTGTTGTTATTTTCTCTAAATCTTGTTCCGTGTATATACGTTCATCAAAATAATCTCGAAATACAGCTAAACCTATCCCAACAAAAAAACTAACAATTAAAGAAATAGGAATGATCAGTTGAAATTTCGGAAACAATTTTTCAGCCTGTTCCTGTAACTCAGGATCAGTCAACACTTTCACACCTTGTACATTTGTGTACTGTTGAAAACTTTGTTGTGATTGCTCTGCCAATGTCTTTACAATGTCTTTCACGACTTTCGGATTGGAATCTTTTACTGTAACAGTTACAATTTGTGAATTGTCCGTATTCACTACCGAGATTTTTTGTGCTAATTCATAACTTGATTGCTCTAATTTCAAAGTTTTTTTGACTGTTGAAATAATTAATGGGCTTTTTAAAATATCAACATACGATGTTACTAGTTGCTTATTTTCTTGTGTTTTATTTGTTGAATTTTCCTTATTAAACTCATCTAAATTCCCAACAAGAATTTGCGTTGAATATTGATATGACGGCTTTAAAACATACATAGAGATAAGAACTAAAGAAGCGGTTAAACAACACATCGTTAAAATAATCGTTACGAATCTTCTTTTCAATAATTGTTGAAAATCTTTTATACTCATTTCTTGCTTCAATTATTTCACCGCCCTTTTCTGAATAACATCCTGCAAGTCACTCTTTACAGATACCCCTCTCTTCTTTCTATCCACTTGTTTTGTTACATACTTTCCGACTCTGAATGCAAATTTTTCTACATATATATACGAAAGTATTGCAAGTATAAACGAAAATATAAGTGAAAAAATTAAAATAATAGGCAACGGTAATATTTCATGGAACATGTATATAAGGGAAAACAACGATATAATATGGTATAAATAAAGACTGTAAGAAATCTTCCCCAAATATAACAAGTATTTATTGCGTAGCAAGGATGACAAAGTTGATATTGACAAACTTAATATGACAAATAGACTTGCACTTATCGCCACTACGTAGTCTCGAAATATAAAATTATTGAGTACTTTAATTTCTCCAATAAGTCCTTCATACATAAAAAGTAAAATCGCAAATAAAAACCATGCAATTTTCGTGTTTTTAGTACAATTACTATAAAAAACTATTAAATTATTTTTATACTTCGCAACTAGTGCCCCCAATAAAAACAGCACCGTATAATGCAACGTTAATGCATAGCTTGTTAATGTTAAGCCCGAGCGAAACAAAAATAATATTACGACAGAACATATACTAAAACTAAACAATAATAGTAATGAACACCTTAACGTTTTTCGTAAACAAATCATCAAAATTAACGGAAAAATTATTGATATTCGCATTTCATGGACAAGTGACCAAATCACACCATTATATGCATCTGTATTATATTTCCCAACCAATAAAATATGTTGCGCTATTAAGCTTGGAGAACTTTCAATCGTCCATGAGCGATTAAACCATTCACTTAAATAAGAAATACCATATTCACTAATTGTAGCCTGGCATATAATAGCTATAATTATTGCCACAATATAGGGAATATATATTCTGCATATACGTTTTAAAAGGTATGACCCATAGCTACTATAGGTTTTTTGAATAGATTCATACAAAACAAATCCGCTCAAAACAAAAAAGATAATAACAGATTCGTTACCACTACTAAAAATAAGACGAGCAGGCGTTTCTTTTAATAGATACACAACAAATGGTTTATTATCTTCATAACTGTAATTTTGAAATGCTGAAAAAATCATTAAATGATGACCGATCATTACTATTAATGAAGAAATCCCTCTTATAGAATCCAATTCTTCGTATCTCTTCATCTTTTTACATCAACTCCTAATGAAATGATAATAATCATTTCAAAGCGACATCTTTATTCATATTCCTCTCCTTTCTTTTCATTCCAATTTTTCATATTAAAATGATTTTATAGTATAAATTTGAGTGTATTGTAACATTTTTTGTAATATTATGAATAGCGAATCTCAAAAATTGGTATATACCAATTTCAACCTCGAAAAATGAGTAATATTGATAGAAAAACACTATAAAAATTTCTTGCATATTTACAAAATTAAAGAGATGAATAGCGTTTTTTCAATATAAAATAAAAAAGATAGCCTACATAGGCTATCTTTTTTATTTTATTTAATTACTGGCACCACTATATGCTACATGTCGTTTCTCAATTCTCTCTTCAATTTCTTTCATATTTTCTTTATTATTTAATAGTGATTGTTTATTTTCAATTAATAATTGTTTAAAAGATTTTCTCACTTTTTTTCTCATTTTCATTGTCCTCCTTGGGGGATGGTTTATATAAAAGATAAAGAATTATCTGTGTGTCCTTATAATAATTGATTGTTGTGAATTCTATTTGAACTTCATATGAAAATTCCGTTTATTTTCTGACAACTTTGTGAACACGAAAAAAAGACTCTCTAAAACTATGTTGAAATTAATTCACTTCATTATAAAAATTACTATTCCCATCAACTTTTATCATTATATCTTGTCGAAACATTTATATATTTAAAATTGAGTTCGACATAATTTTATTTACTATAATACTGTTTACAAAAACAAAAAGAAGGTGTCACCAAGTCAAATTTCGACTTATGCAACATCCCTCTTTCCAAACTATTTATAGCATATTTATTAATATTTCAGGTCTTCCCCAATTCATTTCTTCACAAACAAATCTAAGTTTTTCTTCATCCATTGTGTGTAATCCCTCTTCTAGTAAACATGAAATTGGAACTTCACAGTGAATTTGTGCTAATTGCAACGAAATATTTAAGTTCTCTAAATCACTTTCAATCTTCGTACGCTGCGCTTTTGTTAATGATTCTACATTTTCTAGTACAGCGGATACTGTTCCGTGCTCTTGAATAAGCTTATACGCTGTTTTTTCACCGATACCTTTTACACCTGGATAATTATCACTTGTATCTCCCATGAAAGCTTTTGCATGGACGATTTGCCACGGCTCTACACCTTTTTCTTCCATGATTTTCTCCGGTGTGTAATATTCGTAATTTCCAATTCCTTTACGCAGAAGCATAACCGTAACGTTCTTATCAACAAGTTGAAGTAAATCTGTATCACCAGTTAAAATATAAACTTCAGCTTCATTGCAGTATTGTTTTGCAAGCGTACCGATACAATCGTCCGCTTCGTAGCCTTTCATACCGATAACTGGAATGGATAATTTCGCAGTCATTTCTTGCACTAAATCAAATTGAGGAATTAATTCTTCTGGTGGCGCTGCACGATTTGCTTTATAATTCGAGAACGATTCTGTTCTAAATGTCGTACTTCCCATATCCCAGCATGTAACGATATGTGTTGGTTCAATCGCTTGCGTAGCTGTTAACAAGTGTTTCATATAACCATGAATCCCATTCGTAGGGGTTCCATCTTGTCGTTTCATAAATTGTCCGTAGACACTTGTTGCGTAAAAAGCACGAAATAATAGTGCCATACCATCAACTAATAATACTTTTTTCATAATTCCTCTCCTATTAAAAAAATAATAACCTCACGTTATCACGTAAGGTTATATAAATAGATTACCATTCTACGTTTTTGCTCAACTTTGTCTATTATACATTGTTTTTGTATATTTAGCACCATTAACACATTAAGACGTTCTACTACAACAAGTATGCAATATGCCTGAATACGTATTTTTTCCAGTAGAAACAACTACAGCCTTTGCACTTCCACTAACGATATGTGAACCTTTAAAACATACATTTTCAAGCTCAAGTGGATTATAATCTTTCATCCGTTTTAATGGAATAAATCGTTTACGTTCAAGGTGATAGCAGCTTTCAAACTTCTCTATACTCGCTTCGTTTCCCGTTAACACAGACTCATTCACTAATAAATCATCTGCATAAATAATACGTACATCAGCTGGCACAGCATCTCCAGCCGAAAGAAAAATCATATCTCCAGGTACAAGTTCTTGCACTGGTATCTCCATCATTTTCAGTTCACTATTTAGCCCTGTACTACTAGAACATTCTACTCTAGATACAGTAATCGTTTCACGTTGTAATTCATCACACACACGTTGTTTTGAAAAACCTGGAATCATGCCACCAAGCTTCATCATTACTTCTGCAAGAATTGCTCTTTTTGAAGTTAGTTCATTTCGGCCATATACTTGAATACGTTTTTGCGCCTCTTTCATTGATAGTCCGTCTCTTGTTGTTTTAAAATATGCAAATACAGATTTTACATCTCTTGTTGCAATTTCAATTAATAAATCTTTATTTTTTTGGAGCATTGTTTGTTCTTTTATTGATTTTTTATTTAGTTTATATGACGTGTTACCCACAGTTTTGTTTGCATATAACATATTATCGTCTCCTCCTTTACAACATAGGAAGAAACGCTTTGTTTCTCAATTTATCCACTTTTCTGTGAAAGTGTCTAGCGCTTTATAAACGCTACATTGTGATAAATATAGAGGGAGGAACAAATCGTTTCCTGCCTACATCATATATTTTTGATTTGAAGTATATGGGTAACGGAACCGAGTCAGAATTTGACATGCTCCTCACCTCCTCGTTTAATTTTATAGTTTATACTATGAAATTACTCATAGCTTGGTAACAAAAAAGACCCCTACCCTTAAGAGAGTAGTGGCCATTACATACACAAATAAACGATTTCTAATATAATTAGAAATCTACGGACCTCTCCCTCGCCGAGTTTTAGCACTGTATAGCATAGGTACATTACCAGCTACGTTAAGAAAAACCTTAATTCGATCATTCCTGTTGACCCATTGGCGTCTCTCGACATTTTTGGGCAGTAGCATTTCTCTATACAGGAGCCTCACCTAACAGAGACTTATTTTCATTACATTGAAAATGTTACTCTTATTTAAAATAGATGTCAACAGTAGCCTACAATTTTTTCAAAAGGTATGGCAAACTAACGTATATAAAGTGAAACTTTAATCAGTGGGGGTTTTGTTCATCCCCCACTGATTATTAGCCCTCACCAATCGGGCTGCCCGGCAAATAGCGGGATAAAATAAAAAACTTTACGTTTAAACGTAAAGTTTTTAATAAGTTATACAACCAGCGATTACAATCCCAATCGAAAGCGATAAAAACATAAGAAAAAGACCGACTGCTTGATTATCTTCTTCGAGACTTTTGTTTATATTAAAGCGTGGTGTAAGCCACTCAGCTAAATAAAAGACGATAATTTGAGCCAAAATCCCAACTGCTCCCCACGAAATCATATCAAGAAGTGAAATTGAATTAGCTGCTGTCGAATATAAAACAACAGCTAACCCAAGTAATCTTCCTCCAAGCACATAGCTTACCGCCTTATTTCCTTGAGCCATTAACTTAAATTCCTTTACTTTCGTTGTCACTTCCATTAAGAACAGACCTATACATAAAAGGCCGAGTGTTACTGCTAAATATAATAAAAAATTAATCATTTTTTCCCCTCCTTTTTATACCTACCGGTAAATAGTACGATTCATTTCCTGTAATCTTTTCTCCCGCACGAATACCGATACTACTCGCTTTTCCAGCAATTAAAAACGAACCAAACACATATGACAGTTTCTCGATCCCTTTTTCTGTTTCCAAGGATACGACTGGCAGTTCGGTATACTTTTGAAATATCGGCAGTGACGCTTTATACGTTTCGTGTGCATTTTGAAGCATAATATTTTCGTCTTTATCGCGAATCGTAATTGTATCTCCTTCTCTCCCAAATGAAGGTTTTTGAACGAAAGAACCTTTTCCTAAAAATAAATCTGGTTCTAAATATGTAGGTAACATATATTCTTTAATCCACTGTTGTTCCTCATTTGTATAAAAGACCTCTTCTTCTGCTAACCCCCAAATAAGACACTGAATTGATTTTGGCTGAAGTAAAAATGCTGACAAAGGATTTATTATAAAAAGCTTTCCGGTTTTTACAAGTTGTAACAGTTCCACACCTACCAAATCTCCTGTTTCAGGATCTTGATCCTCAATTAAATCTTCTATCGGATATGTTTGGCGATATAAAACATCAATCTTCGCCCCATCTTTATCGACTAGAGCATCCTTTGTAATTCTAAGTTCTGACATTGGCAATACTTTATTTTCAACATGGCATAGCTGACTTAAATACATAGTGGTATTCCAATCCTCGATATGTTCATGATGTGCTGTAAAAACAACATTTGGATTATCTAATCCCTTTGTCGCTTCCATTACTGCTTTCGTTACACCAGAAGATAGCAATCGTTCTTGATCCGAGTTTGGATCATCATAGCCTAGATTTTCACATACTTTCCCATTCATTTGAAAACATTCCACAATAAAAGTTGGTGTATCACTATTAAACTCAAGCATTTTGATTTTATTATCCTCTGTTACAGCAAAATCAAATCGCGAAATTACAGATTCAGGATAAAGCCCTTTCATTCTAATGAATGATAAACTCGCGGATGGAAAGCCAAGATCTAGAAGCTGTTCGTCACTTAAATTACGCAGCAGTCTAGCAGTCTTAAAAAATATTTTCCCCATTCGTTCAGTCGCTAAGTGTAATTGGTCCAAAGTCTGATTTGTTATAGAAAAAACATGAAACAAACTATACTCACATTCATATAAATCCGACCAAAAATTCGGATATTTTAAATAAAATTCTTTTCGATCCCTTATGTATTGCGACATATTTTAGCCCCCAAATCCTCCCTTTGAACCGCTTCCAATTCCACCTTTAAATTCAGCAGACGATTGATACGATTTAAACGCCGATGAATTTTTAAAAGTGGATTTATTTTGATAGTATCGCCCACCATAGAAATAATGCCCACGATAACCTGAACTACTATCATCACACTGCCATACCCCAAGTTCATCATCCCAATCCCAATCAGAACAACTATTATCATTCGGTTTTGGGGGAAGATCTTGTGCGCAGCCAAATAAAGTGCCAGTCATTAAAGACGTTACGACACCACCTACTAGCCATTTCGTTTTTGTCACCTTCGCACTCCCCTTTTTAAATTCTATTCCTATTATATAGGATGGCATGATAAAGTAGAAGAAAAAGGAAGAAGAGGGATTAAATGCGCTTAGAATATCGACTTAATGATGAAACGAAAGGGTATCCTGCTTTATGGAACTACGCCAATATTTCTAATTCTGAAATTATCGCACGCATGACTTGTGAATATTTTATTAAAGAGAAAAATACTTATGTTGTTACTGCAACTTCGGTTGATCCAGACGGAACAGCAGTTATTTATATTCAAAAAGAAGTTTTCGCCAATGACCCTTCAGACCCTACATACTCCCACATCGGTTTTGAAATTAGAGAACTAAGTGAAACGAGTTCAAGCTTAGTAGATAGTCAAGATGTATGGAACTACGAAGAAATTTTACCATCTCTTCATTCAGATATTATATATATTCAGCGAGACGGCATGTCTATGGAATTCTCCTTGGATTCAAGAGAGATTGATGAAGACAGAAAGTGCTACATTTATTACGGAAACTTCACAGGTGAATCAAGATAATATTGATATATCTATGCAACAAAAAAACCTTACGTATAAAACGTAAGGTTTTTATATAGCCCCACATATGCCGTTCTCTCTAGATGTCCATAAACCTGCTCTCACAGGTGGATGCTCTCACAAATGTTTGTAACTTCCTTCTTAAAAAGATGGCATGTTAGCTACATTTAAATATTGAACTTCCTTATTAAACTTATTGGTTTAAGACATGCATAAGCTACGTACACCGTAGGAATTTTATATAAGGTTAGTTGAAATAAGACCCCCGCACGTGCCGCTCCTCGTAAATGTCCAAAAACCCGCTACTCGCAGGTGGATGCCCTCACAGTTACCGTACATCTTCCTCCACAAGGAAGGCTTGATGATGGTCGCTAAATATTGAGCTTCCGTATAACTAACATCGGTTTTAGACATAAATAAGTTACGTACACCGCAGGATGTATTATTTACTTGTCGTTATATTATCACATTGTTTCCAATGTGTAAAATACAAAGTTTTTCGAGCAATCTCTTGCTTGTGACCTTATTTTAATACAAATTATTTTTGCATGCAAGTGATTAATCTTCTTCTTTTGCAATTTGATTTTTTGGATAAGAAATCCAATCACTCCAGCTACCTGCATACAATTTAACATTTTGGAATCCAGCCAATTTTAACGCAATGATATTTGGACATGCCGTAACACCAGAACCACAATATACAATGGTTTCCTTATCTTTCGACAGATTTTGGAATCGTTCTTGTTGCTCAGCTTCATTCTTAAATTGTCCTGATTGCAACATTCCATCCTTCCAAAAATAGTTTGTTGCTGTCGGAATATGTCCTGCTTTATGATCGACAAGTTCCTCTACACCAGCATAACGTTTTGGCTCTCTTGAATCAATTAACGTAACATCTGCACCTGCCTGGATATTCTCTCTTACTGTTTCCATCGATACAAGCATATGATCTTGTATGTTTGTTTTAAATGTTTTTCGTATAACAACAGGAATTTCCGTTGTTGTCGGTAGTCCATTCTCTTTCCAAACCGGGAAACCACCATCTAATATATATACTTTCTCATGTCCTACATAGTTACATAACCACCATAAACGAGCAGCATTTGCACCAGCTTGACTGTCATACGCAATTACTGTCGTATGTTCATCAATACCAACCTCCGAAAGCTTGTCCGCAAACTCTTCAATGCTTGGCAACGGATGGCGGCCACCATGTTCTGCTATAGGACTTGATAAATCTAAATTCAAATCAAAATATAACGCATGAGGAATATGTTCTTCTTCATACTTTTCTCTACCCCAATTAGGATTCGCTAAATCAAAACGACAATCGATTACACGGACGTTCTCATCTTCTATATGCTCACGTAACCATTCGACTGTAACTATCATCTTTAACGACCTTCTTTCTCTTGTAAACGACTTACATACTCCATAACCATTTCTTCTGTAACATATTTACGCTGCAAGGTAACACCATTTTTTGCAAGATCATTAATTTGCTTTGTTACAACATTAATGACATCAACCGAAAATTCTTTCCCATTTGACGCAAGAGATACGGCTGCTTCAATAGCTGCTTCACGCTGCGCATCTAATTGTAAACATGCTTTTACACTTTCATTTTGTTTACGAGAATGTGCTGTAATTGCTTTATGTACTTCCATCTTCTCTTCCCCCTAAATAAGTTATACGTTCTAATTCAATTCCATTGCAAGCCGAATCATATCACGGCATACAATGCCATTTTCAATAATCTCTTCTTCATAATGCTTCGAAAAGTAATCAAAATCAATAGAAAAAATACGAAATCCACATTTTTGATATAAAGCAAGTTGTGAAACACTAGAATTGCCTGTACCAATTTCAAGTTTTGACATACCATATCCTTTAGCAGTTTCTACGGCATGCCTTAATAGCTTCTTCCCAATCCCTTTTCCTTGCAAATGCTCTGCAACCGCAATATTCATGATTTCCATCGTCTTCGGCCTTGTTTCCAAAAGAACATACACACCGATGATGCTGCCCCCTTGCTTTGCTACGTATGTTAACCCTCTTTGTACATATATAGCTATTTGCCGTTCACTTGGATCAGCAAGTAGCAATAAAGACTTCGGTATAGCCTCTTTTAAAATACGTTCTATTACAAAAGACATAAAAAATCCCCCCATCTCTATTGTTCTAAACCCTCCTTGTCTACCATAAATAATAGAAAGGAGGGATTCACCATGGACAACAATGAGAAAAAATGCAACGTCATCTCTATTGATGGAAAGAAGAAGAAAAGCGACACGTATTCCTATCCAAAATTAGTAGTTGAAAATAAAACATACGAATTTTCTTCATTCGTCTTATGCGGTGAAACACCAGATGGCAGACGACTCGTTCTTACTCATATGATTTCTACCGATGAATTTGCTGGATTTGTCAAATCTTTAGATACTGTACTGCAAAAGAAAATTGAACGAATCTTTTTCTCATAACGACTATATAACATAAATTTCTTTTTCAATCTCTACTAACTGATTGTGCAATTGTTCTTTACTTTGTTCATATAGAGATACATCGATCGTTTCAGCCAATGCAAACAATATACTTTCATAATAGTTCATTACATCTTGTTGCATCACTTTTTGGAATAAGTTCCACTTCATATCCCATTCTTGCTTATAATGATGGACAAATAAATCTTTTTCATCGGCTACATAGTTTGATACAAGCGGTTCTAATACAGATTTAGCGTCTTCTTGCATAAAAGCTTTGTCATTCTTTTCAAAAAAGCTTTTCTCATTTTTAAAATGTGCCAGTGCTTTTTTGAAATCTTTTATTTCAACTGAAGGGAACGGTTCTTTATGTGTAATATCTTTATATTCATACTCAACTGTTCCATTCATAGAAATTGATTGATTTTCTACTTTACAGTTCACTACAATTTCGTCCTTTGCACGCTTCATCGCTTCGTCTATCCATTTTTCAAGACGTAATGATGTCGCACGCATTTCTTGTAATAAATCATGCTGAATAAATGCTACTAATTCCATAACACACTGTTGCAATTGTGTTTTCACATTTCCATCCGTTCGAAGTGACGCCGGATTAATAAATTCAGTAAACACATCGTTATAACGTAGGAATAGACGCTGTTGCACGTAATAAAGCAACTCTTTCACTTCATTTTGCATCGCCTGTTCTTCAGCAAGTACACTATATGATGAAATAATATGAAGTAGTTGATCACGCTCTGCTTCATATTTTTTCGTTTGCTTATCTTTCTCTTCATTCCCCTGCTTTGCACCATTTATCATGTTTACTAAAAGTTGATCTGCTCCTTGCAACGCACCATATAGAGCATGCACAGAAACAAGCATTAAATCTCTCATCATAAAGGACGTAAATGATTCCTCAAACTTAGTAATTCCAGAGTTTTGTAAAATACCATACTTCTCTTTTTCAACATTCTTTCCTTGTTTCTCTTCAAGCGCACATAAACTTGAAATTGCAAATAAACGCGGATTTCTAATACCGTATTGCAGTAGCTGATCTGCGATATAACCTTTTACCATTTCAAGTTCTTCTTCAGACTCTGCTAAATCCGCCGCATTAATTAAGAAGAACATTTTATCAAGGGCAAAAGTATCCTTTACACGCCCAAGCTGAATTAAAAATTCACGATCAGCACGAGAGAATACATGGTTATAATATGTTACAAATAAAATAGCATCTGCATTTTTAATATACTGGAATGCAACATCCGTATGGCGAGCATTAATAGAATCCGCTCCAGGTGTGTCTACAAGCGCTACTCCCTGCCTTGTTAAAGCACAATCATAATAAAGCTCCATATACTCAACGAAGCATGATTTTTCTTCATTCGCTACATAATCAGAGAACTCTTCTAATGTGACTTGTACTTGTTCTCCTAAATAAGTAGAAACTGCATCATACCCTTTTTGTACCGCTCGTAAAAAGCTAAATGTTGTTTTTTGCTTCCCAGTCGGTGAAGGATATTTCATAACTTTATCAATTTGTGCTAACGCCTCATCTAACGTAGTAATCTCATAATGAAACAGCTTATAAACAGCTTTCATATCTTCTAATAGAGCTTGCTTTGATTTGAATTGAACCATTACTGTTCCGTGTGGTTTTTCCTCTGTAACCGGCAAAATTTGATTAATCGTTGCCGTCGTCGGATTTGGTGATACAGGAAGTACCTTCTCACCAAGTAAGGCATTGGCAAATGATGATTTCCCAGCACTAAAAGCTCCGAATAACGCTACTGTAAATTGTTTCGTTTCCACACGACGCCTTTTTTCTATCACCTCTTGCTGTACATGTTTCAGCGCTGGCAATGGCTCTAATATCATTTCAGCTTTCTTCACTTTCTCTAATATACGCTGAATATTTAAAGCTGCCGTTCCTTTTATCTCTTCTTCATGAGCCGCTACGTTATCATTTACCATTTCCTGCTCTTGTAGTGTGAATTTCTCACTAACAATTTGTTTTTCACGTTGCAATATCTCCTCTATTTGCAATCCTTCTGGTGTAGCAACACGCTCGTGCCAAACATTTTGTAAATAACTTTCATATGTCTCTAAATTGTTACTGTATTGTAATTCCGTCTCTTTTGCCGTTTGCAACATCGTATATTTTTCAATCTCTTCTTCCATACGAGCAACTGCTTCCTTCACTTTTTGCTTTAAAACAACTGCACTTTTATCAAAAATTTGCTGTGCTTTTGTAAAATAACGTTTCTTCAGTTCATTCGCTACATCCGCTGTATAAAGAAGTAAGTAATCACCTGTGAAACCTGCACCTTGTTTAATGACTTCAGCTAACATTTCTGGTCCAAAAGCGATTTCTAAAGCATATATGTCTTTCCCAATTTCCTCCGTGAACAATCCTTCTTCTTTTAAGAAGGCTACAATAAATTCTTTCACATGAAAATCAAGTTGCGTTTCAACAGTCTTTTGAAGGGCAGAATAAAACGCCTCTACACGTCTTTGTTTTTCTTGCTCCGTCTTTCCTTTCGCAAATAGCAAACCAACTTTAAACTTTGTTAATTTCGTTTCTAAATATGCATTTGCCAATTCTCTCATTTCAAATGGCATTAAATACGCGTTATCTAATATAGCTTGTAAACCTTTTATAAATTCGTTTCTCACATGAGATTCTTTACTAGCCTCGCGATGTTTAGTTTCCGTTAGCTCTTCTTTCTTTTCAACTATTTCTGAAATCAAAAGCGGTGATGCTAACTCTTCCTCATATGTCAAAAGAGCTTTTTCATTTTCAGAAACAATAAACGAGAAATGTTCTCCCATTAAATGTTCTGTTTCTCGCTCCATTCCCTCTCTTACATACTGCTCTTTTTCTTTCATAATAGAAGTAATTAATGTTTCTAAGCTTCCAATTTCATTATGTGGATGGTTCATCATTCGTAATGACGTATAATAAACTCCATCTACTTCAATATCCCAGTTAGAGAACGATTGTTTCACACTATCTTTATAATCCTCAAATGATAATTCATTTTCTTTATGTTTATCTATTTGATTTACAACGAGATAAACCGTTTTATTACGTTGTTTCAATTCTTTAACAAATTGCAAATTCACTTCCGATTGGACGTGATTATAATCCATCATATAAAAAATTACGTCTGCTAGATGTAGCGTTGATTCTGTCGCTAGTTGATGGGCATCATCTGTTGAGTCAATCCCTGGTGTATCAACTAACATAACACCCTCAGGAATTGGTGCATCATTCCGATAAATATGAACACCAATTACCTCATCGCCATCTTTACAAATTTGCTTTAATTCTTCTGCTGAATATGCACCGTCATATTCGTACTGTTCTCCAGATTTAATCGTTACAACAACACGATCAAATCCCTTTTCAATTTTAACGACGTTAGCGCTTGTCGGAATTGGACTTGTTGGTAACAACTGCGCTTTATATAGATGATTCATCATCGTTGATTTCCCTGCTGAGAAGTGACCGCAGAACGCTATCATAAGCTGCTCTCGTTTATATTTTTGAATTACTTCAAACAACTTTAAGCTATTCTCTGCATCGCCGTGTTTTTGCCACTCTTCATAAAAACAAACAAGTTTTTTCATACCGTTTGTCTGTACTATGTTTGTCATCCCCTTGTTCCCCTTTATCCAAGATGTATATACTTTTCCCCGCTAATTGCGAGCTCATAACCAGTGAGAGTTACACCTACCCATTGATTACAGTTTCACTTTACTATCATACTAAATTTTCAGCATATTCTCATTAAAAATAAAAAATCCCTTTCATTCTTTTTACAAATGAAAGGGATTTTATGTCATATCACTCATTTTGCTGTTCCTACTCCATTTAAAACATACTTTGCAATAACTGCATATACAGCAACTGTACCTGCTACTAATGCATATACCATACTCATGCACCAACCTTTTTTTGATAATGATTATCACTTTTGAATACATTTTATCATTAAAGAGAATCATTATCAACACTTTCCATAAAGAAAGCTCCTTATAAGAAGGAGCTTTACTGCCTGTTTTGAAAAAGGTTAAAACTTGTTGTGCACTCTTATTATATCTCATCCTACATAACTTAACAGTTTAAAAAAATGGAAATATCCCCTATCACCTCCATCTTACATTTTGTATAATAAAAGGGAATTACTTAACAAGGAGGAAAAAAATGACACAAAATCTCACACAAGGCGAGAGGATACACTCCATTGATATTATTAGAGGAATAGCTGTATTAGGTATTTTTCTTGTTAACTGGCCAATTATTGCCGGGGTTGACTCACGTGATATTACAGGAATTTACGAAGGGATAGACAGCTATATTCGCCTATTTTACGATATGTTTATTCAAACGAAATTTTATACAATTTTTTCGTTTTTATTCGGATTAGGTTTTTATATTTTTATGAATCGTGCTGAGGCGAAGACCGATCGTCCAAAAACTTTGTTTGTTCGCCGCTTACTTATCTTATTATTATTCGGGTTCTTACATTACGTTCTTTTATGGGACGGTGACATTTTACATACTTATGCAATTACCGGGTTTTTCTTATTTTTATTTTACAAAAGAAAGACACGTACTATTTTAATATGGTCAATTGTACTATTAAGTTTCATGCAATTGTTCACATTATTAGGTTCTCTTGTCATGTTATTAGTGCCGGTAGATGAACTAGGCCTTTCCATAGCCATTATGCCGTTAGAAAACTGGGGCTTACAAATTACAGACAGATTCTATTCATTCTATTCTGAAGCAATAAGTAACAGTCTTATTATGCTTCCTGAAACACTAGGATTGTTTTTACTCGGATTATATGCCGGTAAAAAAGACATTTTCCGCCGTGCTAAGGAATTAGATCCAAAACTTAAAAAATGGCAAATCATTATGTTCATTTTAACATTACCGATGTGGTTTATTATGGTTTACTTCTTTATGAACAATCAACCATACACACCATTTTCACTTATGGGCATTACGATGATAAGCGGAAAGACATTGTTCATCTTCTACATTGTCACGTTAATGCGTTTATTACAAAAAGAAAAATGGCAAACGTTATTACGTCCATTCCAATACGTTGGACGAATGGCATTAACAAATTACATCTCGCATACAATTGTTACATTACTTGTATTCGGGCTATTGTTTAAAAATGATTATCTGGCTCCACTATGGGTTGGACCACTATTCTGCATTAGTTTCTACACGTTACAAATCTTTATTAGCCGCTGGTGGCTTTCACATTACCAATACGGACCACTTGAGTACATTTGGCGTCTTGGTACTTACGGGAAAATGATGCCACTTAAAAAGAAAAGCAAGGTCTCATAACGAGACCTTGCTTTTTTACGCTTCTCTTACTGCACTTTGCATAGACACCGGCTCTTCTTTTACTTTCACTTTACGCTGCGGCACCATATTAAATACGATATTTAAAAGTACTGCTGACGCACTTCCAAGTACAATTCCGTTATCTGTTAAAATACGAATGTTTTCAGGAAGTTGTGAGAATAATGTAGGAACAACTGTAACCCCAAGCCCAATTCCGACAGAACATGCAACAATTAATAAGTTTTCTTGTTTGCCAAAATCAACGCTACTTAACATTTTAATACCATATGCCATTACCATACCGAACATTGCGAGCATAGCACCGCCAAGTACTGATTTCGGAATGATTGTTGTAATAGCTGCGATTTTAGGAATGAATCCAAGAACGATTAACATACCACCGCAAGTATAAATAATAACGCGATTTCTTACTCCAGTTAATTGAACAAGTCCTACGTTTTGAGAGTAAGTTGTATATGGGAACGCGTTGAAAATGCCACCTAACACCATCGCTAATCCTTCTGCTCGATAGCCCTTTGTTAATTCTTTTTCACCGATTTTTTTATTGCAAATATCAGATAATGCAAAGTATACACCCGTTGCTTCCACAATCCCTACACAAGCAACGAGAATCATCGTAATAACTGGTGTTAATTCAAATGTTGGTGTACCAAAGTAAAATGGTTGAATACCATGGAACCAATCAGCCTCTCCAACCGCTTGCAAGCTTACTTTCCCCATAAACGCTGCAACGATTGTACCGAACAATAGACCTAGTAAAATAGAGATTGAACGAATAAATCCATCAAAGAAACGATACATAATGATGATAAATAGTAACACACCAAATGCTAATGCTAAATTTTCAAGACTACCGAAATCCTTACTTCCTACTCCGCCAGCCATATCATTAATTGCTGCTGGAACAAGTGTAACTCCAATTACAGTAACAACAGATCCTGTTACAACAGGTGGAAATAGTTTTACAAGCTTTCCAAATAATTTCGCAAAAATAACAACGAATAACCCAGCAGCAATAATTGCTCCATAAATAGAAGACACACCGTATTGTTTTCCAATCGCAATCATCGGTCCAACGGCTGTAAATGTACAACCGAGTACAACGGGAAGTCCAATACCGAAAAAGCGATTTGATAATGCTTGTAAAATTGTTGCAACGCCGCACATTAATAAATCAATTGAGACTAAATATGTTAATTCTTTTTGATTTAAACCAAGTCCACCGCCCACAATAAGCGGAACGATAATTGCTCCAGCATACATTGCAAGCATATGTTGCATACCAAGCGATGCAATTTTAAATGGATGCTGCTTCATCGTTTATTTCACCTCCGCAGTTTCTTGCTGTACAAATGTAACTGTGCCGTTATCAAGTGATGCAATTTCTGCTAGTGATTCAACACGAACGCCTTGTTCACGAAGCTTCTTTCCTCCATCTTGAAATGCTTTTTCAATAACAATTCCAATTCCTGCAATACTTGCTCCTGCTTGCTCTACCAAACTCATTAAACCTAAAGCAGCCTGACCGTTTGCTAAAAAGTCATCGATGATTAGCACGCGATCATTTTCATCAATATGATTTCGAGATAATGAAATTTCATTTGTTTCTTGTTTTGTAAATGAATATACGTTTGCAACGTACATATTATCTTGTAACGTTAACGATTTACGTTTTCTTGCAAAGATTACTTTTACACCAAGCTCTAATGCAGCCATAACAGATGGTGCAATGCCTGAAGATTCAATCGTCACGATTTTTGTAATGTTCTCTTCTTTAAAACGTTTAGCAAATTCTTTTCCGATTTCTTGCATAAGTACTGGATCAATTTGGTGATTTAAAAATGCATCCACCTTTAATACGTCACCAGATAAAACCTTTCCTTCATTCAAAATCTTTTCTTGTAATACTTTCATGTTTGTTCCCCCTCTTATGCAATAAAAAAACTCCAAAAGCCGCCACCACTCGTTACAAGTGAGAGACGCGCTTTTGGAGTTTCGCAAAAAAGAATGCCAAACAAGCAATTATATTCGTCCTCACTCATAGTCAAAGTATTTACGGTACTTCGGTAGAAACTTGCAGGCCATATCCCCGCGATTATATGAGTGTAGCTAACTATTTATTTTATAGAAGGATTATAACGCACTTTTTATACTTTGAAAAGCATTTATCGAAAAAACACGTACGAATTTTTAAAAACCACTATTTTCGTTCGAGTTTTGTAAACTCTTTCATTCCCAATTACAACTTCGTTAAAATGATTGGCCCATCTTTTGTAATCGCAAGTGTATGCTCATATTGAGCTGATAATTTCCCATCCATCGTTCGTGCAGTCCACCCATTTAAATCTACTTTCGAATATCGCATACCTACATTGACAATCGGCTCAATCGTAATCACCATTCCTTCTTGTAACTGAGGCCCTTGTCCTTGCTTCCCAAAATGAAAAATTGCTGGTTCTTCATGAATCTCTTTACCGATCCCATGCCCCGTAAAGTCTCTTGCAACAGAAAAACCTTCATTTGTTACATAACTTTCAATTGCATAGCCAATGTCTCCTACATGATTACCGATTACCGCCTGATCAACCCCTTTATATAAAGCATTCTCAGCTACTAGCAACAACTTTTCTGCTTCATCAGAAACTTTTCCAACTCTATACGTCCAAGCAGAATCTGAAAGACCCCCATTTAAGTTTACTACCGTGTCAATTGTTACAATATCACCCTCAGTTAAAGGAACATCGGCCGGAAACGCATGACACATTTCATCGTTTACAGATGCACATATCGCATATGGATAACCATTGTAATCTTTCTGTTCAGATGTGGCACCATGCTTTTTTAAATACATTTCAACAAACGTATTAATCTCTTGCGTCGTTATACCTGGCTTTATCATTTTCGCAATTTCTTTATGACATGAAGCAAGTAATTTTCCAGATTCATGCATCAAATCTATTTCATTTTTCGTTTTAATTGTAATCATACTACCTCTACCTTTCCTTGCTAAACCTACTATTCGCTACTAAACTTCTATCATACACATCCTTTACCAAAATTTCAAAACCCTCAATTACAACAAGTAAAAAAATATGTATCTTATATTTCTAAATCAAAATAAAAAAACAGAAGATCCCTCTGTTTTTTAATCATGTTTACATATGTAGTTCATTTTCAAAAACTCAAAACAACTACCATTTGTTTTCTGTATAAACGTTCCAACCACTTCAAATCCCGCCCTTTTATACACTTTTATCGCTCTCTCATTAAATATCGCTACTGATAGTGTTATATATTTGCATCCGTATTTTTCTTTGCTAAAAGCTAGTCCAGCATTCACGAACTGTAAACCAAATCCATTGCCAGTTATATCAGGTCTCATTCCAAGTCCTATATCAACCGTTCCATCATTCATTTTACAAACAGTAAAAAAACCAATGAGAATGCCATTTTGCTTCACAGAAAATGTATGATCTCCTCTACTCTCACCATGTAAAAATTCAGCTAAATCTTCTTCATCTGCCTCTATATCATAAAAAGAATATTTCCCTTCATAATGCCAGTTATACGCAATTTCCTCCGCTTCTTCTTGCTTCATTACTGTATATGTATAACCCATTCTATCATCCCCTTTAATAAAAAGAGCTGCAATTAAGCAGCTCTTTTTTTACAACTCATAAATCGCTCTATATTTCGCTTCTAAATAATCGGCTAAGTAGTTTGCATTTAAGCCTTCACCTGTTACATCTTCTAAAATTTCAAGCGGCTTTTTCGTTTTACCATATTGGTGAATATGTTCTGTTAACCATTCACGAATCGGTGTTACGTTTCCTTCTTCTAATAATGCATCAAAGTTCGGAATGTCTTTTAACATTCTTTGCTTAAATTGCGCTGCATACATGTAACCAAGCGCATAAGATGGGAAGTATCCAAATGAGCCACCAGCCCAGTGAACATCTTGCAATACACCTTGCGCATCATTTTCCGGACGAATTCCTAAATATGCTTCCATCTTATCATTCCAAGCTGCTGGTAAGTCCTTCACTTGTAATGTACCATCAAATAATTCTTTCTCTAATTCATAACGCACCATAACATGAAGCGGGTATGTAAGCTCATCTGCTTCTATACGAATGAATGACGGCTTCGATTCGTTAATTGCATCATAAAACTCATCGACTGACATATCATCAAATTGACCATCGCTATACTCTTTTAATAAATCATAATTTTTCTTCCAGAATGATTTATTACGGCCGATAAAGTTCTCAAAGAATAATGATTGTGATTCGTGAATACCCATAGATGTACCACTGCAAAGTGGTGTACCTTCAAATTGTTCTGCAATGTTTTGTTCATATACTGCATGACCACATTCATGAATTGTTCCAAATACAGCCATACGGAAATCTTTTTCATCATAGCGTGTCGTAATACGAACATCCCCTCTATTTAATGTAATTTCGAAAGGATGTACTGTTTCATCAAGACGACCTGCTTCAAAGTCATAATTCAATTGCTTTAATAGTTCTAATGTAAAGTTCTTTTGTTTTTCTTTTGAAAACTGTTCCGATAAAGCACTTGTTTTTAATCCTTTTTTAGACTCAGAGATTTCTTTTACAAGCGGCACGATACGCTCACGAAGTTGACCAAATACGTGATCTAAAACTTCTACTGTAATACCTGGCTCATACATGTCTAATAATGTATTGTATTTATATGTTTCATAACCCCAATATGTAATAAATTTCTTTTTAAATTCAACAATTTTTTCTAAGTACGGGCGGAACATTTCGAAATCAGATTTTTCGCGAGCTTCTTCCCACACACTCTCTGCTTTCGCTTCTAATTTCACATAAGCCTCATATTCAGCTTGTGGAATTTTTTTATTTCTATCATATTCTTTCCGACACTCTTCAACCATTTTCTTTGTCGTTTCAGAAAGTTTATCTTCACGTATTAAAGCTTCAAGTTCTGTTAAATAGTTTCCCATCTCATCTGAAGTCGACATAGCAAACACTTCTGACGAAAGCATACCAATTACTTCTGAACGCTGATCTACACCTTTTTTTGGTGCACCTGTTCTTAAATCCCAAAACATTAAACTTAATGCTTCTCCGTAATTCTGTATCTTCTTCACGTATGTTAAAAATTGTTTTTCTACCTCATATGTAGCAACTGTCATCGTATAAAAGCCTCCTTTTTCTACCTCAAACTTAATTCGACACGGAAACATAAATTCCTTTTATAATAGAAAAAAAGCTTGGCAAGCGCCAAGCTTTCTCCTTATAATTCTTTACCTTCTACTGGCAGTACATTTTTCACAGCTGCAACTACTTTCTCATCTTCTGAATCAGATAAGAAGATTGATATAGCACCTTTATCTTCACTTGTACGAATTAAACGCCCAATTCCTTGACGAAGTCGTAAAATCATATATGGTACATCTACATCCCAGAATGGATCATTTACGTGCTTACGTTTCGCTTCAAACACAGGATCGTTTGGAGGGAATGGTAATGACCAAATAATAACGTGTGATAATGATGAACCAGGAATATCTAAACCTTCCCATAAATGAACCGCACAAAGTACAGTCTCTTCTTCATTTTGGAAACGAGAAACGAGCTGGCTAATTTCCTGATCTCCCTCATATAAGAACGGAACCGACATTTGCTCCTTACTTACATACTCTTTGAACGCTGCAAGCTCTTGCGTTGTACGGAATAATACAAGCGTACGTCCATTTGTTTTTTGTATATTTTCAAGTGTATATTGACACTTTCTTTCCCATTCATTTTCTTTCGTATGCGATAGTAAGTTTACTGCCATTTGCTCTTCGTAATCAAACGGTGAAGCAACTGAGAATGATAAGTAATCTTTTACCCCTAGGCTATTAGCTGTAAACGCGAATGAATCATTGTTCGATAATGTCGCAGAAGAGAAAATATACGGTATTTTCTTCGAGAACACTTTCTCTTGTAATACTTCTTCAACTGCACGCGGCATAATCACTAATGTGAAGGCACCATCACCTTCTTCACCCCAAGTAATTACATTTTTCTCGTGCATGAACAGACGAAGTGAATGTTCTAATACATCTAAATGCTCATCAACAATATTTAAATCATACGTGTTTACTGTATGCATTTCACTTTCGAATACTAATGCATCTCCAACTTCACCGATTTTTGCATAAAGTCGTTTCGCTTCAGCTGTTACTTTTTCTGTCACAGTAATTTCTAAACGATCAGAACCGGCAATTTCTTTTTTGTTTTCTTGTAACACATCAAAGAATCGCTCTGTTTGCCAAATTGTTTCTTCTACTAAATGTGCAAACTCCTCACGAATATCGTTTTGTAGCAATCTCGTTAAAAGTTGCTCCATCATCGTTTGCTTTAAACGGTATGTTAAAGCTTTTTGAGCTGCATATTCTACAAGATGTCCTTCATCGAATACAACGCAGCTACTTTCTGGTAATAATGGAATTTGTCCTTCACGCTTACGAGCATCGTACGTCCAAATATGATCCATATAGAAATCTTGAGAACAAATAATTAAATCTGCTGCTTTACGATAATGTTCACGAGAAAGAGTTTGTCCACAACGATGACGAGAATCACAAGTAAAGCAATCTTGGAAGTAATCCCAATTTACTTTTGACCATTCTTCGTCATTTAAAAGTGGAAATTCTTTTCTGTCACCATAGTGAGTAAAGTTTTGCATCGTACCATGATCGAATACAAACTGTGGTAACTCATAATATACGTCTTCAATTACTTCTGGAGCTCGTCCACTCATAACATCTTCAAGTTTACGTAAGCATAAATAATTATCCATTGATTTTGCAAGCCTTACATCAACAGATAGCCCTAATGCTTCAGATAACTTAGCGATGTCCCCTTCTTCTTTCACAAGCTGCTCAATTAACGTTTCATCTGCACAAGCAATAATAGCTGGTTTCCCAGTATAACGCGCGTAACAAATTGCATATAGAAGATATACAATTGTTTTCCCTGTTCCTACACCAGCTTCTGCGAACATAACTTTCTTTTCTTGGAAAGCGCGTTCTAACTGAAACGCCATAAAAATTTGTTCATCACGCTCTTCAAAGCCTTTTTCCGGAAGGATGTCGTAAAACACATCTCCAATCCACTCATTCAACTTATCATAAAAATTATCTTGTTTTCCTACTTCAAATGGTAATCTCTTCTCAGTAAACATCCTTAGCCTCCAACCAAAAAGTTTTTCTATAAAAAGATAATAGCAACTGCTACGCATATGTATGCATTTGCTTTCCCCTGTTGCAATACATAGAAATTCACGAAAAAAAATTTTCCTTTCGAAAAAGGAAAATTTTCTTCTATATTAATGACTTTAAATACCGTTTATCAATCGCTGTTTCATGTGAAAGAGCTGACAAATATTCTTCTTGTGCTTTTTGTATTTCATCTACAATCGCACCCTGACTATCCACTTCTTTTCCGAGCTCATCATACGTACGGTGAATAGCTTTTTGAATCATTGATAATTGGAAATTATCCATATCACTTCCTCCTTTACGCATTACATAATAGCCAGTATATGCGCGCTGGAGGAGTTTTATACTATGAATTACGCGGTGGACGTTTTCCGAAGTATTGGTAGTAATCTGTACGGATAAATCCGTTAAACAGTTTACGCTTCTTCGACGCATCTTTTCCGTAACACTTCTCAAATGCTTCGTAGCTTGTTAATACATACGCTGACCATGTATCTAACGGGCGGAATACTTGTCCCATTTCTTTATACAGTTGTTCAACGAGTGCTTTTTCACTTAAACGTTCTCCGTATGGAGGATTCGTTACAACGTAGCCATAATCCTCTTTTGTTGTGAAATCTTTTACTTGCATTTGTTTAAATGTAATTAAATCGCCTAAGCCCACTTCTTCTGCGTTATCTTGAGCAACTCGAATCATACGATGATCAATATCTGATCCAATGATTTGTAATCGTTGATCATAGTTCGCTAAATCTTCAGCTTCTTGACGAGCTTCACGCCAGTTTTGTTTACCTACCCAGCCCCACTCGTCAGATGCGAAACCACGGTTAAATCCTGGTGCAATGTTTTGTCCAATTAATGCTGCTTCAATTGGAATTGTACCTGATCCACAGAATGGATCAACAAATGGACGATCTGGCTTCCAGTTTGTTAATTTAATTAAAGACGCAGCTAATGTTTCTTTTAACGGAGCTTCCCCTTGATCCATACGGTATCCACGTTTATGAAGTCCAACACCACTCGCATCAATTGTTAATGTTGCAATATCCTTGAGCATTGCAATCTCGATACGGAATAACGGACCATCTTCTTCAAACCAAGTTGTACGTTTATATGTTGTTTTTAATTTTTCAACGACAGCTTTTTTAACGATACGTTGGCAATCCGAAACACTGAATAATTCAGATTTTAAAGATTTACCGATAACAGGGAACTCGCCATTCTCTGGAATATAATCTCCCCAGTTTAATGCTTTCGTTTTTTCAAATAGCTCATCAAATGTTGTTGCTTTAAATTCGCCAACTTTAATTTTTACACGGTCCGCAGTGCGTAACCATAAATTCGTGCGACAAATCGCCTTTTCATCTGCTTCAAATGTTACTTTGCTGTTTTCTACTTGACATTCATAACCAAGATCGCGAACTTCTCGGGCAACTAACGCTTCAATACCCATTGCCGCTGTTGCAATTAAAGTAACTTTTCCCATTTGCATTCACCTCTTATGTATATTCAAACAATAATTAATAGCAATTGGTCCTATTAATCATTACATTTTACGAAAAATTTTCTCATTAACCATTTTAACTCATACTTTATAACTTCATACAAATAAAAAGCCCTCCTCTAACAAAGGAGAGCTGAGTTATTTCATAGTTGGTTCATAACGTTCTGTAAGCCATGTTCTGTTCCTTTGTACTACAAACGGCCCACGCCTCGTACTCCGGTGGCAATCATCTATCTACAGGTTATAAAACCTGTCCTTTCCCGTCGTTCATTTCCTTGGAAAAGATTCCCCTACCATTATTTGGGTTTCTCGCTCGTGGGGTTTACCTCGTTCCACTCCTATCATTTCTTCAAGGACTTCGTCACTGTGGCACTTTAAAGGTAGTCAAACCATATCCGAAAGGACTTAGGTTTTTTCCCTGCCGTTAAACCAGCCTTACAGCCAGAATACCCTAGCTTATGAATTGGCTAGGCACGAACACTACAGCCATCTCAGGCCGTGCGAGCATGGACTTTCCTCTACAACGTTGGCGTTGCAGCGATTACCCAAACGTTATGACATCCATTAGTATAGTGGAAACAAAAAGATTTTGCAACGTTTTTTTCTATGTAAAACGCTTAAACCTTTTCCCACCTTACATCATTCGTATAACTTACTTCCAAATACAGCTTTTTCTAAGTTAGATAAGCGTTTTAAAATATCCGTATTCGTGTTGTTATAAACCGGTTGTGCAACTGGTGTTTGTACAGGTTGTTGTGGAACTTGCGTTACTGCTAGTTTTTGTTCCTCTAATTCACGCTTTAAACGAGCATTTTGTTGCTTTAATTGCTCAAACTCTTTGTGGAAAGCTTCATAGTCTTTAATGATCATATCAAGAAACTTGTCTACTTCTTCTTGCTGATAACCTCTCATACCTGTTTTAAATTCTTTTTCTAAAATATCTTTCGCTGTTAATTTAATTTTATCCGAAATCATTTTCTTCACCTCAAATTTTTACCAAAACTTTCATTAACTAAATTTTTTCAGAAACAATGCTTTTTGTCAATCATATATACGAGTACTATATTACATATTACTCTGCATTATTCCACTGTTCCTCTTCTATTATATCTTGTAAATCAGAAAAAAGAATGAAATAACTGTGATAATTTTCTATTTCCCCTTTTTTCTTTGCTGCTTCTACAATATATTTGGGACTTCCTGGTTTTTCTTCATCATATACCGCTAAAAGCGCATCACTTTTTTCAATAAAAAATTGATTTTTTAATTTAAATTGTTCTGGGCTTTCATACTTCCGTTTCGTGATACTATCAACATGGTCTGCTTGAGAAAGAATAAATTCGTAATATTCACGATTATCTTCTTTCCAATTTTCTTCTTGTTCTAAAAACGGAGTAAATACCGCTAATTTTAAGTCTGGATATTCTACTTGAATTTCAAAAACAACTTCAGCAGCCCATAATTCTACACCTAACTGGCCGCTTATTATAACCCACTCTAAACCATCTTCTACAAAAGTGGTTAATTTGCGGTGTAATGCCTTTTTTATACACTCCACCCCTGGATGATCATTTTTAAATATTCCAAGTTCAAATGGCTTATATCCTGTTACTGCAATAACTTTCATATCAACACTCCAATTACAAAAAAAGAACTAGCATTTCGCTAGTTCTAACATATCATTTACTTTTTAAATATTCCACCAACGTTTGGTCCGATATTTGGACCTACTGGTGATACATTGTTTGGTAAAAACGGTGATACATTTGGTCCTGGTCCAAACGGTGATACATTCGGTCCTGGCCCAAATGGAGATATTTGATGACCGTGGTGATGATGACCATGGCCACACGGTCCACATCCACCGCCGAATCCTGGGTCGATTGGGTCCACAACATTTACATTTGAATTTGTTTGTGGGAAGAAGTTTTGGTTTTTAATTTGTTGATGATGTACATGTGTTGTATGTGTTGGGAAAATGTGTGGCACCACCGTTGTTGAAAAAGAGTGTGTTACGCATTGTTTCGTCGGATGAACGACAGGAGCAGTTGTACAAATAGGTCCTACAGGCTTATGCCCTCCAAAACAAGGATGACAATGATGCATAGTTTTTTTCTCTCCTCTCTCGTTAAAAAAATCTGATTACACTTTACAGTATGAGAAAAGAGAGAAAGCCGTTTGTTATATATACCCATTTATTACAAGGAAATTTGTCTAGTCCTTTATTTCATATACAATACTTTCATAGACAACCCTTCAACATTACTTACCAAAGAAGCCTCCAACTTGCTTTACAATACCTGTCACCTGATTCATCGCATTCATCATCTGGCCAGCTGTGTTCATCATTTTATTTACATCATAGTTACCATCTGATGTTTTAAATTGAGAAACAAAACTAGAAAACTGACTTGGCTGTTGTTGCTTTTGTTTACTCTGCGTCGGATACGGTTGTTTTGGTGGATAAAACATCCCTTGTTGATTAGCATAGGGCGCTTGTGGTGGCATATAATATTGTGAATTCATATAAGGCTGCTGCTGTTGTTGATTCATGTATGGTTGCTGAGCTTGTGATTGTTGAGCTTGATTCACATAAGGTTGCTGCTGTTGTGGTTGTTGGGCCTGATTTACATAAGGTTGCTGCTGTTGTTGAGCTTGATTCATAAATGACACTTCAAACGGTTGATAATAATTTTGATTTCCATAATAAGGCTCGAAAGGATACATATTATACCGTAAATATGTATCCGTATTATATTGGTACATATTTTGCTGTGCATATGGATACGTTTGCTGATATACGTTAGATTGTTGAAACATGCATTCTCTCCTCCTTTACATAAGTTTCTACATATATAATATGTACCTATAAAATAATATGTGTGATGGAGTATCTGTCTATTTTTGTCGGAAGTTTAAATTTTTAAAAAATTAAAAAAGAAAACCCTTCCATGCTATGATAATTAAGAAGAAGATTCTCATGGGGGAGGAATCAACATGGTATTAGGGGATTTAAAACAAGCGTTTTCTCAAAAAAAGGGGTATTGCACAGAGAATGCAAATGAATTATTAGACTTTGCGAGACATTGGTATCTCGAAGGAAAAATATGCATATCAGATTATCGAACATTAATAAAAGAATTAGAAATAAACGGCGCAACAAAACCTACAACAATGACAGAAGCATAAAAATAACAAGAGGGTTCTCCCTCTTGTTATTTACATTGCTCAACTATATTTTGCAAAGTATACGAAACGGCTTGGTGTGTTTCAAAGAATCGTTTACCTTTACCTTTATTTACAAAGCATTGTAACACATTCGTTTGTAAATTATCGTATACTTGATCAATTTGCTGTACATGTATATACTTTGGCTTTTCTTCTTTAATCCACGTATAAGCTAATTCTTTCCACTTTTCTAATTCCTCATCTACCATATCTACAAACGGTTTCATATCCTTATAAAAATCGTATTCAATCAGTTCTCTTTTTTTTACATTCGCTTCATTATTATACTGCATGAGTTTTTCTGAAGACTGTATTAATGCTTCATTCTTCATTTCTTTCCCACCTTATTATGCACTCACTACGACGTTTTGAAATGTCTTTACCCAATTCCCTTTTTCTTCGTGATGCACTAATTTATTTTCCATATGTTCAATATGCATTTCTGTTATTTCTATCTTATTGCATATTTTTTCACTCGCATCCTTTAATGCATGATTCATTCTAATCGCTATATTCATTTCCAGCAAATCGAGAGAACTTAACATTTGATCCATTTTTTTCATTACATCTTCCTTCTGAACCATCGCCATATACAAAACGCCTCCTTCTTTGCTTTTCCTTTGTCATGTAATTTCGCCGAATGATTCACCACTCCTGCCCACATGACAAAACTAGTTGTTATTCGTCAAAGAAATCATTTCGTATGTCATTTATAGAAATGGTAACAATACAAAAAGGAGGTGTATTACAATGGCAAAGAACAAAAATGAAAAAAAGAAAAACCAAAACAAACAACAAAATAAACCCGAGACTGGCAATCCAAAGCTAGATGGTCCAAACTTCCCTGCTACATAAAGCGAGACTTTATTACGAACAGGTAGATTTCAAATCATCCTTAATCTCCTACTAGCATTACGTTTTGAAATTAAAGTTGTAGCACGCATAGCAGGATTGTTTCAAATTAAGAAGTCCCGTCTTCAAAATGGAAGACGGGACTTCTTTTTTATTATATCATGAACTCATCCATCCTTTTAGCAAAACGATTTACGATAGATAGCCTATAGATTTGTTCTCTCTTTCTTCTATACCATTCTGTTATATTAACTTCCTCTTTAGGTTCTTCAAGTACAAATAGCACATTCATTTTCATATTTGCACAAAACCAATCTCTCATTTTTATTTCTTCATGTAAAATAACAGGATAAATATCTCTAAGTGTTGGCGTATAAGACTTTCGAGTTTCCTGTGCGTAAACTTCATAATCTTCTCTAGACCCAGTATGTGTAGTTTGCAATGCAAACTTATAAAACGAACCATTATAAATTGGATGAAACAATAACCATGCTAATTTTTTTCCTAGTTCTATACGCTGTTGTAACGTTTCAAATTGATAAACCGAAAATCCATACATCCTCCCTTCAATTGTTGGGAAGATAACTGCACTAATATGAAATCTTTCTTGTACTTTAAAAAGTGCAGTATGGAATACATGTTTTTTAAAATATGTGTTCTCAATGACTGGTTTTTGAATTTTATTTTGTTCATTTATAATAAGCGCTGTCATAAGCCTATTCATATCTCTTCTTTCCCAGAAAAGTAACCATTCTTTTTCCATAAAAATTGATACGCTGAAATATTGCAACAAATGAAAGAGAGGTGCCCGTCTCTTCTTACTTTCCTCATACAATAATAGCTGAGGAAATGCATCTAAGAAAATAATCCAATTAGCTTGTTCGTACAGAAGAAATAAATGTTTTTTTACCGTTTCAGGTAATACAGTGGCATAATATCTCCCTTCTAAATCAGTCATATTCCATCCCGCATTTCTCGAAACCATACTCGCTAAAAAGGCCCACCTGATTTCACTATTTCTTAAATAATATTCTTGATAAGATTGTGTCCGAGAAATATTGTCCACATTAGCTATTTCTGTTTTCTTTTTAATATTGCGAATGATCGCTTTTTCTTTCTCTGTACAAAAATTTTTTTCTCGATTTTGTTTAATTTTCATATAATCATTCCATGTAAACATAAATAAGTCATCATACCTTTCATCAAAAAGGTCACATCTTTTTTCATTTTTTGATATAATCACCTTTGTAAGTAATTCTTAGCAAGTTGGGAGTGGACACACTATGACCATTCGTTACCCAAATGGAAAAAGGTATAATCAAGCTTCACAACCTCAAAAAACACCTATAAAAACACATACTTATAGTAATAGAGGTATGTCCCTTGAAGAGGAATTGAATGAAACAAATCAATATTACTTAACCCATAATATTGCATGTGTACATAAAAAGCCTACACCTCTTCAAATTGTAAAAGTAGATTACCCCGCTCGAAGTGCTGCAGTGGTAAAAGAAGCGTATTTTAAACAACCTTCTACGACAGATTACAACGGTGTATACAAAGGGAAATACATCGATTTTGAAGCAAAGGAAACAAAAAATAAAACTAGTTTCCCACTTCAAAACTTCCACCTTCATCAAATAGAACATATGAAGCAAGTGGTTGCTCATAATGGAATTGCATTTGTCATTATTAAATTTACACTTTTTGATGAATTTTATTTATTAGATGCAAAACATATTATTGCATTTTGGAATCGTCAAAATACAGGTGGACGCAAGTCGATTACGAAAGAAGAAATAGAAGAGCATGGATCCTTATTATCATGCGGTTATCACCCTCGGATTGACTATATCCGTGTACTAGACACGGTTTATTTTTCGTGATAGAGTCATCACTAAGGCTCTTTTTTCGACTTTTGGGGGAGAGAATGAAAGGTAGGAGAAAGTATAATGTCAGATAATTATCGTTCTCGTACAGAACGAAATCATGTAAAAAATCAAGAGAAAAAAACAAATAAAGAAGAAAAACCAAAGAAAAAAGGCTCCTTTTTCAAGAAATTCCTTATAGGTTGTCTACTTCTGGGTATCGTTGGTCTTGTAGCCGGCGTTTCCGCTTTCTTTGTTATGGTAAAGGACGCTCCAAAATTAGATAAATCCAAACTTGTTAATCCTTTATCAACAAAGTTTCTTGATAAAAACGGAAATTTCTTCTATGAATACGGTGCTGAAAAACGAACGCATGTTACTTATGATCAAATTCCAAAAGTAGTTGAAAATGCATTCCTTGCAACTGAGGATTCGCGTTTCTATGATCATAATGGAATTGACTTTAAACGAACTACAAAAGCAGTTATGGAAAATGTCACTGGTGGTTTCGGTTCCCAAGGTGGTAGTACGATTACACAGCAAGTCGTTAAGAACTATTTTCTAACGATGGATAAAACCGCTAAGAGAAAAGTACAAGAATGGTACTTATCTTATAAATTAGAGCAACAATACTCTAAACATGAGATTTTAGAAATGTACTTAAATAAGATTAATTTAGGTAACCGTTCATATGGTATTGCGACAGCAGCGCAAAAATATTATGGTAAAGATTTGAAAGACTTGCAATTACATGAAGCTGCTATGCTCGCTGGTTTACCCCAAGGTCCAAACATTTATGATCCAACAAAAAAGGAAAATGTTGAACGAGCAACAAATCGTCGTAATGTCGTATTGTCATTAATGAATCGACATGGTTATATAACAAAAGAAGAAATGAATAACGCCGTTAAGATCCCAGTAACAGAGGGCCTTCAACCGTCTTCAGAAGTAACTGAGATGAAGTATCAAGCATTTTTAGATGCGGTTGTAACAGAAGTTGAAAAAGAATATCCTGATGTAAATATCGGTTCAGATGGTTTAACGATTCATACAACACTTGATCAAGATGCTCAAGATTACGCTGAAAAAATTATGGATGGAAATCTTATTAAGTATCCAAACGATCAATTCCAAGGGTCATTCGTATTTATGGATACACAATCTGGAGAAGTTCGAGCAATTGGTGCTGGACGTAAAGAAAATAAGTCCACTTTCAAAGGTCATAATATGGCAACTAATTTAAAACGCCAAGTTGGTTCAACAATGAAACCTATTTTCGACTACGGTCCAGCGATTGAGAATCTTCAGTGGTCTACTTATCATCAATTAAATGACTCTGAATATACTTATTCTGATGGCACAAAGATTAAAAATGCTACAGGAAGTTTTAAAGGTGACGTTTCACTTCGTGAAGCATTGAAGAAGTCATTAAACATTCCGGCTTTAAAAACAGCTCAAACAGTTGGGCTTAATAAATCAAAAGAGTTTGCTGAAGGTTTAGGCATGACATTTGAAGATGGAGTACATGAATCTACTGCAATTGGTAGTAACGATAGTTCTCCATTAGCAGTAGCAGGTGCATATGCAACGTTTGGTAATAACGGCGTGTATAATAAACCTCATTTCGTAAAAGAAGTAATCTTCCCGGACGGGAAAAAGAAAAGCTTTAAACCGAAGGAACAACGTGCTATGCAAGACTACACAGCTTACATGGTAACTGACGTTCTTCGTGACGTAGTAAAACCTGGTTCTGGTGGTACAGGACCAACAGCATATGTTTCAGGTGTTGACGTAGCAGGTAAAACTGGAACGCAAAACTTTGATGCAAAAGATTTAAAGAAATACGGCATTCCAGCTGATGCAAACAGGGATAGCTGGTTCGCTGGATATACACCACAATATACGATGGCTGTATGGACGGGTTATGTAAAGAACGGTCCAGAAAACTACATTAGTGATCGTTATACTAAAATTGCACAGCAAATGTTCCAAGTAATGATGAGCAAATTCGCTACAGATAAATCACGCTTTGAACGTCCTTCTTCTGTTCAAGAAATAAACGGAGAACTATACGTAAAAGGTGCGAAAAAAGATGCAATTAAAGAAATTAAAGTAGATGCCCCTAGTGGTCTGAATGTCACTTTCGATGGCGCTAGCACAGTTACACTAAACTGGTCTGGACCAGCAGAAGTTGATGCATATGCAGCCAGCTATAAAGCAACTGACGGTTCAAGTGGTAGCCTATCAATAAGTGGTACGACAGCTACTCTTGGTGGTATTAAACCAGGTGTTACTTACAGCTTCTCTGTAGTAGCGAAAAAAGGCACTGGCACAAGCCCAGCAGTTGGTGCATCCTTCACTGCGCCTGGCGGAACTCCAGATGCGAAAAAAGCTGAAGAAGAGGCTAAGAAAAAGGCCGATGAAGAAGCTAAGAAAAAAGCTGATGAGGAAGCCCAGAAAAAGGCTAATGAAGATAAAGTAAAACAAGACGAAGCTAAGAAAAAAGCTGAAGAAGAGGCTAAGAAACAACAAGAACAGCAACAAGAACAACAACGTAAACAGCAAGAAGAAGCTCAAAAGAAAGCTGATGAGGAAGCTAGAAGAAAAGCTGAAGAAGAAGCTAAGAAAAAAGCTGAAGAAGAAGCTAGGAAGAAAGCTGAAGAAGAGGCCAAGAAAAAAGCTGAAGAAGAAGCTAAGAAACAACAAGAACAGCAACATCAAAATACCGGAGGAGATACACCTCACGCAGACGGTACTGTTATTACAACAGAGTCCTAATAAACAAAAAAGAAGTCCGTTTCTCTTAACGAGAAGCGGACTTCTTTTTTGTTATCATTTTCTTTACATATAGCTTTTCTATTTCGATATACAACTGCGCTAATTGAATATAAGAATGATAATTACTCGGTTTCTTTATTATGAATGAATATCTTTCCATAAAATTAACAGGTTGCACTTTTAATTTATTCGTATTTATTTGCATTTCATTCAAACTATGAACAGGTTGCTCATTTAGCCAATAGACAACCGATAACAAGTGAGCTGCAAAAAGAATCATTGGCCCCTCAGCCTCTTGCTTATTTCTATTTCGAAACAGTATAGCAATGTCTTCATGCTTATTTTTCCATACATTCAACATCGCTGGAATACTGTTTTCAATTTCCTTCCATGGCTCATACTGTCTTTCAATATCAAATATAAAGTAAGTATTTTGTATTATTTCTTCAAAAGACTCGTCTGTATGATATTCAATTGAATTTACGCTTTCTTTAAAAAATGGTAAGCAGTGAAATTCTTTCGGTATTTCTATAACTCGCTCCATCCCTTATTTCACCTTCATTCGCTTCTTTCCTTCACGACATACTTCTAACAGTCTGCACTCCTCACATTGCGGTCGTTGTGCTTTACAATGATAACGTCCAAAGAAAATCATACGATGATGCGTAACCCCCCACTCATCCATCGGTACTTTCTTCATTAACGTTTTTTCTACTTCTAACACAGAATCTTTCCATCTACAAATCGCTAATCGTTTACTCACTCGCTCCACATGTGTATCAACAGCAATTGCAGGAATCCCAAACGCTACGGAAACTACAACATTCGCTGTTTTCCTTCCTACACCGGGTAATTTCGTAAGTTCATCTCGATCGCTCGGTACCTCCCCATTATAGTCATCTAATAACATTCGGCATAATTTTTGAATGTTTTTTGCTTTATTTCTATACAATCCGATAGAGCGTATATCTTGTTGTAATTCTTCTAGAGAAACACTTAAATAATCTTCTGGTGTTTTATATTTTTGAAATAAATTTCTTGTCACTTTATTTACAAGTACATCTGTACATTGTGCAGATAACGCCACCGCGATTACAAGTTCAAATGGATTATCATGAACCAATTCACAATGCGCTTCTGGATACATATCCGCCATTGTGTCTAAACAATAACGGATTTGCGTTTTGTTAAGCATATTTCTCCTCCTATATTACTGCTCCAACCAATTATAAAAAGGCACTTTTCCAGTAAATTTCGTCTCTTGTTTTGTCATTTGTTGTGCTCTTTGTTGATTCGCTCTAAATTTTTGACCTTGATTTTGAGCCTGATCTACCGTTTTAATTCCATTCTTTTTCCACTCAAATAAAATACGATCAATATATCGGAAATTTAGTTTCCCACTCATTACAGCTTCTCTAAGAGCTGCTTGAATTAAATTTGGATGATGTTGATCTTGGTCCTCCCACATTCCTAACGTTTCACATTCGAACGGCGAAAGTGGTCTTCCAAATTCTTTTTCAAATACTGTATATAAATTTACTTGCAGCTGTTTTTTTTCTTTTTGCTCTTCCTCTATTGATTCATCCATTAAGAAATGTAATATTTTTTCCCATAACGGTTGTAAAGAATAACTTTCGCACATCATTGCTTCTGATCTTTGTCCACCTTCTAGTGATAAAAAACCTTTTTGAATCAACGCTTGAATTACTTCCATACATTTCATTTCCGTTATCGTCATCCGTTCAGAAATCTCTGAAGGAGTCGGAAACGAATTACCTGATTCTAAAAATGTGTGTACATGAAGTACAACCATAAATTCCGTCTCATTTAAACCTAATTTTTTATAATGCATCATAAGCAATTTTGGAATTGCAATGCTTCCCTGCTCAAACCACTGTAGCATCATTTTCTTTTTCATCACCAAACACCTCGCTCTCTAGTATAACACACCTTTAGCTATTTCTTTTTGCCACAATTCGTCAAAAAAACCTCCCCATCAATAGGGAGGTTTTTTATATTACATGAATGAAATATAAAATTAAGCTTGCACTTTACTTTTCATAAATGTATGGATGCGTTCTAATGCTTTCTCTACTTGTTCAAGAGATGTCGCATATGATAAACGAACATTATTTGGAGCACCAAATCCTGTACCTGGTACAAGAGCCACTTTTTCCTCTTCTAATAGAGCCTTTGCCCAATCATCAACTGTTGCATATCCTGATAAAGCTACAGCTTCTTTTACGTTAGGGAATAAGTAAAATGCACCTTGCGGTTTAATACAAGTAAAGCCAGGGATTTGAATTAATTTATCATAAATGATGTTTAATCTCTCTTCAAAGGCTTGACGCATTGTTTCCACAGGTTCTTGTGAGCCTGCATATGCCGCAATTGCGCCGTATTGAGCGATTGAAGTAGGGTTTGACGTACTATGACTCGCTAAGTTCGTCATCGCTTTAATAAGCTGCTTATTTCCTGCTGCATATCCAATACGCCATCCTGTCATAGAATGAGATTTAGATACACCATTAATAATAAGTGTTTGTTCTTTTAATGCATTAGAAAGCTGGGCAATTGAAGTATATTCTACGCCACCATAAATTAATTTTTCATAAATTTCATCAGAAACGATTAAAATATCATGTTCTAAACATACTTCTCCAAGCTGTTGTAATTCTTCTTTGCTATAAATCATTCCTGTTGGATTGCTCGGTGAATTAATAATAACTGCTTTCGTTTTCTCTGTAATTGCCTCACGCAGCTGCTTTGCTGTAATTTTGTACTCATTGTCTTCTAAACCTTCTACATAAACCGGCTTACCGCCAGCAAGCTTTACTTGCTCTGGATAGCTTACCCAGTAAGGAGTTGGAATGATAACTTCATCTCCCTCATCAAGTAATACTTGGAATAATGTATATAATGCATGCTTTGCGCCATTACATACAATAATTTCAGATGGATCATACGCAATACCTTGATCGCGAGTAAATTTCTTCACAATTTCTTGTTTTAACGATTGTAGTCCACCTGTTGGTGTATACTTCGTATGCCCTTCTAACATCGCTTTATGTGCAGCATCCATAATATGCTCTGGTGTATTAAAGTCAGGTTCCCCTGCCCCTAATCCAATTACATCATGACCCTCTGCTTTTAATGCTTGTGCCTTTGCTGTAATTTCTAAAGTTGAAGACGGTGTTAAAGCAGCTACTCGCTTTGCTAATTTCATTTGTAGTTCCCCCTACATCTATTTTTCAATGCTATATCGTCTTAAAAATTTTCCATCTTTAAATTCAAGATAGTAATAACTATAACGATTGTCATCATCAATATATGTAACTTCCCATAGTGGTACATCATTTTCAAAGCCTAATTTCACTTTCATAATCTCTTTCGGCTTACTTTTTGATTCCTTACTTTCATTGCCGACTTGTTCTAATGTTCTTTGTATAGCCTCTTTTTCAGAAATACCTTCGCTCTTTTTCCTTACTACAGTATCCCCTTTTTTCTCCGGCACCCAAACGATAAGTTGTTCTCCCTTTTCATCTGTACCTTGCACGACTATATATGCAGATTTTCCGTTGTAATAATCAACAGATTTCACCTTTGTAAGCTTTGCTTTTTCTTTAGCAATTTCTACAAATTTCGACTCTTTTGGAATTTTCTTCCCCATTGCTTTATTATAAACATACGCCCCATATATTCCGCTAGCAACGATAACAATAATGATTGCAAAGATCCACTTTTTCATTGTATCACTACGTTCTGTAAATCGTAAATACAGCTGTTTCTTTATCTTTTTCGTCTAATGCTAGTCCGAACATGAGGTCCTGCTCTTTTAACGTACGATTCAAACTATCAACAATTTTATACAAATCAGACGAATATTTAATACGCGTCGTTGATAGTACTTCGATTTTCTTCTCCATGAAAAAACTCCTCCGTTACACAAAAATTTCTAATTATAGAAGAACGCAATGCGGTTACAATAAGAGTACATTCTTTACAACCCCTGCTTCATCACCCATCTATTATAGCAGGACATGTACAGCAAAAAAAGGTTTCAAGTCGAAAACCAACACATTTTGTATACAAGAAGTAAGAAAAATAAAATTCCTCCTACCCACATTTTTTACGCCTGAAGTTTATAAATACTTCAGGCGTATTTTTCTTCCATTTTTATTCATTTGATGGTTCTTCTAATTGTACTAATAATTCTTCTAATGGTCCTTCATAAAGAGGTACGTTAGGGATCGATTGTAGAAATCGTTTTCCATAGGAAGAACTCGTCAAACGACGATCTAGCACTACTACCGTTCCTGTATCTGTATTCGTTCGAATTAAGCGGCCGAATCCTTGTTTGAAACGTAATATTGCTTGTGGCAGCGCTAATTTAGCGAATACATCCTCACCTTGATTTTTTAGCCACTCACCTTTCGCTTCCATCATCGGCTGATGAGGCGGCGTAAATGGTAGACGGACAATAACAAGACAACTTAAGGCATCTCCTGGAATATCTATCCCTTCCCAGAAACTGCTCGTCCCTAATAAAATTGATTTGTCGAACTCTTGAAACTTTCGAATTAAACGGCTTCGACTTCTATTATTCACACTTTGTGTGAGTAATAAATAACCCTCTAATTCATCATTATTTTTTAAATTCGCATACGCTTCTTTTAACATTTCATACGAAGTGAATAAAACAAGCATTCTGCCCTTTGTGGCTTTCGCTATCTTTGCAATATGTTCCGATACAGATTCAATATATCGCTCATTACTTACTTGCTTAATAAAAGGTACATCCGTTGAAACCATTAATTTCATTTGTTCATCATAACGAAATGGCGATGGAACCTTTAAAGTATTTGGAGCGAAATCATGTAAACCAAGTTCCTCTTTTATATAATCAAACGTATCGTTAACTGTTAGTGTTGCGGATGTAAAAATAACACTCTTTTTTTCTGTTAAGAATTCATCAGCAAATCTTTCACCAATATGAACAGGCTGTGCATATAGAACTGTTGAATGAATCGTCCCTTTCGTTTCAGTCTCCATCCAAGTTACATACGAATTCTTTTCTAATACGAGTAACTGTAATGATTCTGCCATCTTTCTCAGCAACTCAATTAAATGCATAAATTCACCTGTTACAACATGCATCTCCCATTCTAACTTACTTTGCAATATATCCACTTGCTTCTCAAGAGCAGTTACTACCCTTCTTAATTCATATATAAAACGATTTGTTAATTCAACGATACTATCCCACAACTTACCTTTTTCTAGTTCTGCGTTATACCTATAGATGAGCGGCATATTATTCGTTCCTTGTTCTTGCTTTGTTTGTTTAAATATAAAAGTACGTAACATTTGGAAGAGTTCATCCGCATCAAACTTAAGTTCCTTCAAACTATAACTTATCATACGGAAAGTTGAACGAGATGCTTGCTCTGATTTTTTCATCATTTTATATACTTTGGAGAGTACATCTTCTGTTTCTAGCGTCCCAAGACGAGATATAACCAATTGAAAATACATACAAGAGAACTGTTCACCCAATGTTCTACTCGCAGCTTCTTCAATATGGTGAGCTTCATCAAAAATAATATGTTCGCATGAAGCAAACAGCGGTTCTTCACTTGAAAAATCTTGAAATAATAACGCATGATTTGTGATAACGATATCTGCAAATAAAGCTTTATTCTTCGCTCGCTGGTAAAAACAACGACTAAACCAATTACTTTGCATACCGCCTGGACTATACGCATCACTACAAATACGATTCCAAAGTAACTTTCCGCCCTCAGGAATATTTAATTCGTCTTGATCACCCGTTTCAGTTTGCAATAGCCAAACTAAAATCTTCGCCTTCGTAAGTGCCATATCATAATTTTTTTCTTCCTCTTGTAAAGCATACTCAAATTTGTGTAAGCAAAGATAATGCTTTCTTCCTTTAAGAAGAGCTACCTCAAATGAAAATGGCATTATTTTTTGTAATAACGGTATTTCTTTTTCTAATATTTGTTGTTGGAGTTGTACCGTTTGTGTACTTATAATGACAGGTTCTTCTTTTCTCTTTGCAAAATAAAGACTAGGAAGCAAATATGCAAGAGTCTTTCCTGTTCCTGTACCGGCTTCAATTAGTGAAAAACGAGAATCTCTTAACGCCGTATATATCTCTTTCATCATCAGTTGTTGACTTTCTCTTCTTTCAAACTTTGGCATATGTGATTCCAATTTATCCATCGTTTTATTCAAGAAAGCATCAAACTTTGATGAACACGTTTCTCCAAGGTTTAAGGAATAGTTCCGCTTTTTCAGCGCAATATTTCGATGTATTTCATACTCCGCTATATCTTCTTTACCATTCATTACTTTCTTTAAAATATTTTCAGAAAGCACATCAGCTATATCACTTTGGAACACATCGCTTAATTCATAAAGCGATTGCAACGTGACAAGTGGTAACTTTTCAATTTCATTTAAAAATTGTAAAAATAATTCCGCTGTTGCAAGAGCATCACTATCCGCACGATGTGGTTGATCATGTTCTAGTTCATGCTTCTTAGCTAAATCACGTAATTTATAACTATCAGCTGTCGGCAAAAGAATTTGAGCCAATTCAACCGTGTCGATTTTAGGACAATGTATTTCTGTATATCCAGCCTGTCTTAATTCTTCATTTAAAAAATTCCAATCAAAGTGAACATTATGCGCAACGAAAGCCGCACCTTGTAATAGCTCAACAATCATCGGGGCTACATCTTGAAATAACGGGGCTTGTTTTACAAGACTTTCATCAATCCCTGTTAATTCTGTAATAAATGGTGGGATCTCTCTCTTTGGGTTAACAAAAGACGAAAAAATCTCCAATATCTCTCCATCTTCTACTACAACAGCTGCAATTTGGGTAATTTTATCCTTCCCATCTTTCCAGGAGTTCCCTGTCGTCTCTAAATCAACAACGACATAACGCTTACTCATATATGTAACACCTCAATTTCTTACCTTTCAAACAACAATAATTTATATAATGTTACTATACCACGTTTTATCTCATCTTAATGAAAAGATGCACAAAAAAGCTATCTCCGCAATGGAGATAGCCTTTCTACTTATAATATCGTACCCGCTTTTTCAGCACCTAACATTTCAATAATTTGATTATTATCGTCTAGTACTGCAATTTTGGGTTCTTGTTTATGAACCTCTTCTTCCGTAACTAGCCCATAACAAATAATAATTACTTTGTCCCCTGGTTGTACAAGCCTTGCCGCAGCACCGTTTAAACAAACAACACCACTACCGCGTTCCCCTTTAATAACGTATGTCTCTAAACGAGCACCATTATTATTATTTACAATTTGGACTTTTTCGTTTTCTACAATATTTACTGCATCCATTAAATCTTCATCAATTGTAATACTACCTACATAATTTAAATTTGCCTCCGTTACAGTTGCACGATGTAACTTTGCTCTCATCATTGTGCGAAACATAGGTGCTCCCCCTTATTTAACCGTTAATGTTATATTGTCAATTAATCTTACATTTTCAAACTTAACTGCAATAGCTAAAATGATTCGTCCTTCGACTTTCTCTACCATTGTTAATGACGGATATGCATATAAATCCGCATAATCTACAGTGCCTTTCGTATGCGTCTCAATATACTCTTTCACAAGATTTGTAATGATTTCCGGATTACGTTCACCTACCTCAATTCTTTCTTTCGCTATACATAGGCTGCGGTATAAATGAAGAGCCTCTTCACGTTCATCTTGTGATAGGTACACGTTACGAGAACTTTTCGCTAATCCATCTTCTTCCCTTACAATATCAACTGGTACGATTGTAACCGGAATATTGAAATCAGTTACAAATCCTTCAATTACTGCAACTTGTTGAGCATCTTTCATACCGAAATAAGCACGCGTTGGCAGCGTAATATTAAATAGTTTCATTAGTACAGTTGCAACACCAGCAAAATGACCAGGTCTTTGTTGACCGCATAATACGTCCGTGCGCTTCACAACTTCTACTGTTGTTGTTTGTTCTGCTGGATACATTTCTTCTACACTCGGATAAAATAAATAATCTACACCGTTTTCTTTTGCTACATTTTCATCTCTATTAATATCACGAGGATATCGATCTAAATCTTCATTTGGGCCAAATTGCAGCGGGTTTACAAATACACTTAAAACTACAATTTCATTTTCTTCTCTTGCCTTACGTAATAAGGTAGCATGCCCTTCATGTAAATAACCCATCGTTGGAACAAAACCAATACTCTTTCCACTTGCACGAAGTTCGTTTGTAATTTGCTGCATCTCTTGCACTGTAGTTACGATTTTCATTATTGTTTTCCTCCGTATAACGCTAAGCATTCTTCCTCTTTCATTGTGAACGAATGTTTTTCTTCAGGAAATTGCCTTGTCTTTACTTCAGTAACATATTGTGAAATCCCACGCACAATCTCCTCTTGAACAGATGTATATTGCTTCACAAATTTCGGCACACGATTCACGCCGTATGAGATAAGATCATGATAAACAAGCACTTGCCCATCTACTTTTTGTCCTGCACCAATCCCAATTGTCGGTATTGTTAGTTGCTCTGAAATAAGTTCTGCTAACTGCATTGGTACACATTCTAACACAAGCGCTATTGCACCAGCTTCTTCACATTTCTTTGCATCTTCTATTAATTTCTTTGCACTCTCCGCATCTTTTCCTTGCACTTTATATCCACCCAATACTCCTACAGATTGAGGGGTTAAACCTAAATGCGCTACAACAGGAATTCCTGCGTTCGTCAAATATTGAATCGTTGATATAACTTCTCCAGCACCTTCTACCTTCAGTGCATGCGCCCCGCTCTCTTGAACGATGCGGCGTGCATTCACCATCGTTTCTTGTAATGATACGTGATACGACATAAATGGCATATCAGTTACAATAAACGTCTCTTTCGCTCCGCGGCGTACAGCTTTCGTATGATGAATCATATCCTCTACTGTTACAGGTACTGTTGAATCGTATCCGAGTACAACCATTCCAAGAGAATCTCCAACTAAAATCATATCAACTTCAGCTTCTTCTGCTAATTTAGCAGATGGATAATCATACGCCGTTAGCATTGTAATCGGCTCACCTTGCTCTTTCATCTTCAAAAAATCTGTTTTTGTTTTCAAAAACTACTCCTCCTTTATACAGGAGAGAGGAGATGGCCGCAATCATATAAAAAACCCCTCTGGCCATAAAAGGGCAGAAGGGTTGTGTGTTAGTCGGCATTATTCATCCCTCTGTCCCAGTCCGTTATTGGATCAAGGCAGAATCCAAGTTATTATTTTTCGTATTACTTCGAATCATGGTGCAGTTCGCTCTGATACTGCCCACATTCGAACTAATTATAGCAAACTACAAAAGGGAATTACTACATTTTTTTGAAAAAATAATTTTTTATTCTTATTACGGTATATGAAATTTAATAAGAGAGTATATATGCTAGAAAGTGAAACTTTAATCAGCCAGATTCCCACCTAACTTCTTTGCTTCCGCTGAATTTTGAGGTGGAGGTCTTATTGCCCAGTAAATAGCGGGATAAAGTTTTTATAGATAATTCAATCCTGAAAAGATACATGTTTTTTCAGCGCATGTTAAAAAAGTCCAAGTTAATTTCTTCTGTAATCAATTTAACTGTATAACTCTTAAACTAATGATGCAGGTTAATTGAGGAAAAGTACTTAACAAAGGAGAATTGCAGATGTCTATGAACAGGTGGTTATTTCGATTCAGCAGTTTGCTTGTAATGATTGTATGGTGGATGTCTTTAGGATCCTTTCATGTATTTGCCTCAGTTAATGTCGTAACACAACCCACCGATGTAACGAACGTGATTGAGGTTGAACTAAATGATGATTACTTTAATCCAAATGTCATCACGATTCCGCTTGAAGGATCAACAACATTACTATTGAAAAATAAAGGTAAAAACGAGCACACCTTTACAGTGAAAAAACTCGGCATTGACGTCGTAGTTGAGTCAGGAAAAGAAAAGAATATTACCGTGAAACCTAAAAATACTGGTACATATGAATTAATATGTCGATACCATCTCCTTAAAGGAATGGAAGGCAAAGTAATCGTCAAATAACATGCCAGACCAACTAGACGGAAGATATCTTGAAATGAACTTTAAATATGAAAAGGATTTATTATCATGTTACAAATTTAACTCAAAAATATTGAAATAAAAAGAAGTTCCAAAAGAGGAACTTCTTTTACTTAATTTCGATATCTGCAGAATGAATATGATGTACTTTCCCCTCATGATCCTCCAGAAGTAATACACCATCCTCTGTGATTCCTTTTGCTAACCCCGTAATCGTCTCTCTCATCGTTCGAGCGGTAATTTCTTTCCCGATGCTCACAGCGTAACTTTCCCAAAGAATTTTAATGACAGAGAAACCATTTTGTAAATACTCTTCATATAATTTTTCTAGTTGTAAATAGATTTGTTGCATAAGTTCTGCACGAACAATCGGCTTACCTGATTCAATCGCTAATGAAGTAGCAATGTGCTGAATTTCTTCATCAAAATGTTCTTGCTTTTGATTCGCATTAATACCGATGCCCATAATGACAGCATTAATTTTATCAGGATCCGCTTGCATTTCTGTTAATATACCTACAACCTTTTTACCTTGAATTAAAATGTCATTTGGCCATTTTATTCCCACGTCTACACCTGTACATTTTTCAATTGCCTGTGCAACACTAACAGCCGCTAACAAAGTAAGTTGCGGTGCATGATGAACTGGAATCGATGGGCGTAAAATAATACTCATCCAAATTCCTGTTCCTTTTGGTGAATGCCATTTTCTGCTTAAACGACCTCTTCCCGCTGTTTGTTCTTCTGCTACAACGATAGTTCCTTCTTCTGCACCTTCATAAGCAAGTTTTGCTGCAATGTGCTGCGTTGATTCAACAGTTTCTTCAAAATACACTGTTCTACCAATTCGCTTCGTTTGTAGCCCTAACTGAATTTCATTAGCAGTCACTTTGTCTGGCTTACTTGCAATTCGGTAACCTAATCGGCGCACAGCTTCAAGTTCATATCCCTCACTCCGGAGATCTTCCATATGTTTCCACACAGCAGTTCTTGAACAACCAAGTTTATCACTAATCGTTTGGCCGGATACAAACTCGCCATCCGCTTCAGAAAAAACTTGTAATAACTGCTTTCTTATAGTAGATTGCATCCTTGCAGCCACTCCCTTATACGCTCTTTCTCATTAACTACGTTTCCTTTTACAATTGCTTCCTCGATTTTCTGAAGCATGTCAGCAACCCACGGACCAGGCTTTTTGTTTGCCCAGTTTAATAAATCATTACCAGTCACATTCATTTCTTGACGACCCTGGATTGGCAATGCATGAAACATTGATTGTACTCGTTTAACAGATGTAGGATCATAGCTTTCAATCATCGCTTCATATACTCTCTCTGCCATTTCAGCGATATAAATTCCCGTTTTATAAAGAAGGACTGTATCCCAATCCTTCTCCTTTCTAGTACGGATTGCCAATAAAACTGCAACAATATCTTTTATTTTTTTATTCGAAAACTTCCATTGACGTAGAAAGACAGATGGATGTTCTTCTCCGATACAATATAAGAAAAATGCCCACGCCTCAATATCCGTTTCGAAAGAATCCCATTTATACTGCGTAGCTTTTAACAGTCTCTCTTCTGACATTTGTAAATACGGCAAATGAGAAAATAGCTTCGTCTCTACTAATTCTTTGAGACCTTTCACACAATATGTACCAGTTAACAATTTCTCAAACTCTACTGTAATGCGCTCAATTGCTATATGTTCTAGCAAATGTCCATACGTTTCAATCGCTTGCTTCGTTTTCGTTTCTAATGAAAAACCTAACGCGCTTACAAACCGAATACCACGCATCATTCGCAGGGCATCTTCTTGAAAACGATCCGCAGCATTTCCAACTGTCACAATTTCTCTCTGTTGAATGGCTTCCTGTCCAGCAAATAAATCAACCATTTCGCCTTCTTCTGTCATAGCAATTGCATTCATCGTGAAATCACGACGTTTTAAATCCTCTTCTAATGAACGAACAAATTGAACACTACTAGGTCTTCGAAAATCTTCATATTCGCTTTCTGTTCGAAAAGTAGTTACCTCATAAGGCTCACCATTTTCTAAAACAATTACAGTTCCATGCTCAAGACCAACAGGAACATTTCTTGGGAATATAGCCATCACTTCTTCTGGTAAAGCAGATGTCGCAATATCAATATCTCCAATCGGCCTATCGATAATAAGATCTCGCACGCTCCCACCAACAAAGTAAGCCTCATGTCCTTGTTGTTTTAATGTCTCAATAATAGAACTAGCTTTTTTAAATCTTTCCATTTTTGTCATCCCTTAGTACGTCATAGTAAATCGTTTCATATTGTGAAACAATTTTTTCTGAGCGAAATTGCTCATAAACACTTTCTCTTGCTCGTTCTGCCATATTACGGTGAAGTTCCTCGTCCTTTAATAGCTGAGTAGCTTGATTTGCCACTCCTGTTGTATCGCCAACTTCACATAAATATCCTGTTTCCCCGTGTTGAATAACCTCTGGAATACCTCCAACCCGTGTTCCGATACAAGGTACACCACACGCCATTGCTTCTAATAAAACAAGACCAAAACTTTCCTTCTCTGATAGAAGCAACATTAAATCACTCATCGCAAGTAGTTCTGCAACATTATCTTGCTTCCCTAGGAATAAAACACGATCTTCAATATGTAAATTCTTCACTATCTGTAAAATCGTACAGAATTCTGGTCCGTCTCCAACAAGAAGCAACTTCGCATCTACTTCTTTAACAATTTTAGCAAATGCCTCAACAACATCCTGCACACGTTTCACTTTACGGAAATTCGAAATATGAATAAGTACTTTTTCACTCTCACTTATACCGTATTCTTTCTTTAATTGAGACATATTACGTTTGAAATATACACGTTCGTCTATAAAGTTATATACCGTTTGAATTTCTTTACTTGGTTTTACAAGCTCATGCGTTTCGTTAATTAATGAATGCGAGACAGCAGTAACAACATCCGATTGCTCAATACCAAAACGAATTAAATTATTTAACGAAGGGTCGGAACCTAACACAGTAATATCTGTTCCATGCAAGGTTGTAACAATTTTAATACGCTCTCCGATCATTTGTTTTGCTAAATATGCACAAATTGCATGTGGTATTGCGTAATGCACATGTAAAATGTCTAAGTTTTCTCTTTGTGCAACCTCTGCCATTTTACTTGCTAACGCTAAATCGTATGGTGGATATTGAAATACAGAGTACTGGCTTACCGTCACTTCATGAAAATATATGTTTGGATATACTTTATTTAACCGGAATGGTAAACCCGATGTAATAAAGTGAATTTCATGCCCGCGTTCCGCCAATTGCTTTCCTAATTCTGTTCCAACAACTCCAGAACCACCTACAGAAGGATAACATGTAATACCTATTTTTAATTTCATTTACATCCCCCTAATAAATCAGCATGTAATAAAACCGGTTTCTTACTCATAAATCCCTCGGCATACAAGACTCCAACTTCTTTTCCAAACATCTTCTCACGAGCAATCACAGTTTCAACGTATCCTTCTGTTAACGGTGTCTTAACACCATCACTTCCTGTTGAAAATTGACTTTCATATGCTTCTAATGCTTCCACCTTTATAGAGAGGTACTCACTTATATCTATACAAAAATTCGGTTTATGAAAACCATTAATCATATAATTATAAAAAGACTCCACACGATGTGGTGAAAGTTCCGGCATATATTTACGGATTCCTGCTGAAAAAATAGCCTCTTCCACAAGCTTTGCACAATTTGCATGATCTGGATGACGATCTTCATAGTATGGCGCAAAAACTAGTTTTGGTTTATATGTACGGATCACCTTGACAATTTCACGTATATACTCTTCTTTCATATACAAACCACGGTCTGGCATCGCTAAATTCAGCCTCGTTTTTACTCCCATTATACGAGCTGCGACCTCTGCTTCTTCTTTTCTCAACTCTATCGTTCCATTGGAAGAAAGATCAGCTTCTGTTAAATCACAAATACCTACTTCATACCCTTGCTTTGTATATTTAGCGATGGTACCAGCCATGCCGATTTCAACATCATCGGCATGAGCACCAAACACTAATATATGTAATCCACTCATAATTGTTCCCCTCATTTTCTTAACTTACGATAATCTAAATCTCCTCGCTCTAATGCGTGCATCAACATTTCAGCACTTGCCATATTCGTTGCAAGTGGAATCGCATATACATCACATAAACGAAGCAATGCATTCACATCCGGTTCATGCGGCTGTGCTGTTAATGGATCGCGGAAGAAAATCACCATATCTAAATCGTTTTTTGCAATCATTGCACCAATTTCTTGATCTCCACCAAGAGGGCCAGATTGATATCTTGTTACAACTAATCCAGTCGCTTCCATAATACGAAGCCCTGTCGTTCCTGTTGCAAATAATTCATGTTGCTCAAAAATTGGTTTATATGCGTATGCAAACGAAACCATATCATTTTTCTTTTTGTCATGTGCGATTAAGGCAATTTTCATCCGTTGTCTCCCCTTTAGTCGATAATATTTTCTAAACCGTACACAAGATGATCAAGGTTCATTACTGTCTCAATTGATAGTTTTACACCTGACATAAATGATGCACGATTGAATGAATCATGACGAACTGTTAACATTTGTCCATCTCCACCAAACATTACTTCTTGGTGTGCAATAAGCCCTGGCAAACGTACACTATGAATGTGAATACCGTCTACATTTGCACCACGTGCACCTGCTAGTTGCTCTACTTCATTTGGATGACCTTGCTGCTTTGATTCACGATTTTGACGAATTAATTCTACCGTTTTTACAGCTGTACCAGATGGTGCGTCTAATTTTTGATCATGATGTAATTCAATTACCTCAACATCTTGGAAATATTTCGCTGCCATTTGTGAGAATTTCATCATAAGAACTGCACCAATTGCAAAGTTTGGAGCAATAATTGTTCCTACTGCTTTTTCTTTTGCATTCTCTGTTAAACGTGCCAATTCTTCTTCTGTAAATCCAGTTGTACCAATAACAGAACGAAGTCCACGCTCAACTGCAAGTGTAACGTGTTGTTTCCCAACTTCTGGTGTTGTTAAATCTAACAACACATCTGCTTCTACTTCATCTAAACAAGTATGTAAATCAGCGTAAATCGGTGCATGTAATGCTGGCATGCCAGGTAAATCAGAAATCTTCTCACCACCATGCTTATAATCCACTGCTGCTACTAAATTAAAATGTTCCGTTCTTTCCATAAGAAGGACTGCTTCATGTCCCATACGTCCTCTTGGTCCGGCGATAATTACTTTAATTTCTTTCATTATTCTTTCTCTCCCTCATCAATACGTGTCCAGCGATCTTTATCACGTGTATTAAATTTATTCATTACAATGTTATGTGCTGTCTCTAAATCAATATTTAAACTATTTGCCATACAAATCATAACAAATAATACATCTCCAAGCTCTTCTTCAATACTTCTTTCTTTTTCAGTTGTTTTCTTCGGTTTCTCACCATAATAATGATTTACCTCTCTCGCAAGCTCTCCCATTTCTTCCGTTAAACGAGCCATCATTGCAAGCGGACTGAAATAACCTTCTTTAAACTGACCAATATATGCATCTACTTCTTTCTGCATATCTTTCATCGTTTTTGCTTCCATACTATTCACCTCTAATCCTTCCTCTTTCATGTTAGCCAATTCATCGCGATTTGACAAATATTATTCCCCGCCAAACACCTATTTGCGACCCTTTTTTGGATAGACTATAATAAAGTGAAACTTTCTTTTGCGCTTTTTGCAAAAGATTAGTTGAACCAATCGGGTTCCTACGGCTGGTTCGCCTTTCTTCAGAGCTTTGTCTCCTACCAGCCGTTGGAACGGGGTAAAGTGAAACTTTCTTTTGCGCTTTTTGCAAAAGATTAGCCCATACTAATCGAGTTCTTACTATTTTCACTAGCAACTAGAAATTACTTATTATTATGTTTTACCGTTTCAGCGGAGCAATGTAATCATTACATAATTAGGGGGATTTCTATATGACATCAAAATTGAAGATGCGAAATATTATTTTTATTTTAATCGGTTCCGCTATATTTTCTTTCGGTATTGTCAATATCAATATTGAAAACCACCTTGCAGAAGGTGGGTTTACTGGTATTACACTATTATTGTATTTTTTATTTAAGTTTGATCCTTCCTACTCAAACTTAATTTTAAATATCCCTATATTTTTTATTGGTTGGAGGTTACTTGGCAGAACGACATTTTTATATACATTAATCGGCACATTTAGCGTATCTTTATTTCTATGGATTTTCCAGCGTTACGAAGTGCTCAACTTACATTTAAACTTGCAAAATGATATGACACTCGCAGCTTTATTCGCCGGGGCATTTATCGGTATCGGTCTTGGGATAATATTTAAATATGGCGGGACTACTGGCGGTGTAGATATTATCGCACGACTAGCTCACAAATATGTTGGCTGGAGTATGGGTAAAACGATGTTTATGTTCGATGCTGTCGTTATCGTCGTCTCTATTCTTACCTATTTATCATACCGCGAGGGTATGTATACGTTAGTTGCTGTTTTTATCGGGGCTAAAGTCATTGATTTTATGCAAGAAGGAGCCTATGCCGCCAAAGGAGCGACTATTATCTCAGAGAAAAACGATGAAATTGCTGCCAAAATTTTATCTGAAATGGAGCGCGGAGCAACCTTTTTAAAGGCTGTTGGATCGTATACAAAAGTGGAACGTAACGTACTGTATTGCGTTGTTGCTAAAAATGAAATCGTGAAATTAAAGAATATTATTACTTCAGTAGATCCTCATGCATTTGTCGCTGTAAGTGATGTACATGATGTAGTTGGTGAAGGATTTACGTTAGATGAAAATAAAAACCCTTTACATAATTAAATGTAACTAGAAAAGCGCCTTAGCTTTTCTAGTTTTTTATTACAAGTCTTTTAAGCTTCTCCAAATCCTCATAAATAAGCTCCAATAAACTCCGATTATAAAAAATGGAAGCTGGATGAAAAGTTGGAAAAACATGATATTCATTCTCTGACCATGTAAACTCTGCACTTTGCATATCCTTTAATTTTTGAATGGGCTGTTTTAATAATTGCCCGTGTACATCTGTGATTTTTTTATTTTTTCCTGTTAAACGTTGAAGACCAATATTTCCAAGTGTGACGATAAGCCTCGGATTTATTTTCTCTAATTCATAATCTAACAAAGGCGCATGGGCAACTATTTCTCCTTGATTTGGCGTTCTATTATACTTTTTTTGTATGCTTTCACCATTTCGTTCTTTTTTCTCTCGCCATTTATAAGGTCTACTCCGAACAGCGCTCGTAATATATACTTCTTCCCTCGTAACGTGAATACGCTCTAAAAAACCCATTAATTGTTTTCCCGACCTCCCGCTAAACGGAATCCCATTATGAATTTCTGTTTCACCAGGCGCTTCTCCTAACAACATAAATTTGGGATTTTCAGGACCTTGTCCACTTAAAAAACCTTCTAGTTGATAAGGAGCACTACGCTCTTTCACTTGTTTTACTAAATGGTCTGGATATTTCATTTCCCCCACCGCCTTTCCGCATTACTTCTATTATTTCTATTTGTAATACATTATATAATTCAATCCACACAACAAAAAAAGACTATCAAAATTGATAGTCTTTAGTCGTCGCTACGCTGCATACCAGTATACATTAATACGAGACGTAATAATTCAAATACCGCTACAGCTGCAGCTGCTACATATGTTAATGCTGCTGCATTTAATACTTTACGAGCTTGGCCATATTCATCTGTTGATACGATACCTAACGCTTCAATTTGTTGCATTGCACGCTTTGAAGCATCGAACTCAACTGGTAATGTAACAAGTTGGAACACAACACCTGCAGCCATTAAAATAATTCCTAATAACAATAGTTTCGACATTGTCGCAAATATACCAATCATAATAAATACCCATGATATATTCGATCCAAAATTCGCCACAGGAACTAACGAATGACGAATACGCATAAAGTTATAATCTTGCGCATCTTGAATTGCGTGTCCTACTTCATGTGCTGCCACTGCTGTACCAGCAACTGAATGTCCATAATAGTTATCTGTTGATAATCGAACCGTCTTGGCCGTTGGATCATAATGGTCTGATAAATGACCTGGTGTTTCTTCCACAGCTACATTGTATAATCCATTTTCATCTAAAATTTTTCGAGCCACTTCCGCTCCTGTCATACCTGATGTTGAATAAACTTGTGAATACTTGCTATAGGCACTTCGTACTCTTGACTGTGCATACAACGGTATGATCATTATGATCGCGAAGTAAATTAAATAAAACATCATGAACCTCCATTGAAGTTTTAATTATAGTACTTCTCATTCTATTTTCTTCTGCCACTATTGTCAATGAATAAACCTTACAATCCATATCTTTACTTATTACATTATCTATTTTTAGAATGCACATTACTTTTTCTTTTTTCTCTCTCTCCTTTATACTTTCTCCATCCAACATAAGTTAATGTGAATAAAATAAGTCCCCCAGTAATTGTCATAAACCAAATGAGAGAAGGTGCAATTTCATCCTTTTTTACTGTGTGAAATATCTTTTGCAAATCCCCTTTAATAATCCCTAATTGCATTTGGCCACCTTTCGTTTTTAACATAACGTTACGAAATTCATCCAAATAAGATAAATGAACATTTACACGCTGTACCTCGTTTTCTGGCAAAGCAATCATTAAACTTGGATAAATAATATTGAATTCATTTAAAAATGTATTTAATGTTTGTTGAAACTGCCCAGCATCTTCTTTTTCCATCGCTTTTTCCATTTGAGAAAAGGCATCCATTACTTTCCTTTCTCTTTCCATCCAAAGTGGTTGATATTTCGATACTTGTGCATCAACAGCAAGTTGTAATGCCAACACATTATCCATTTTAGCTTGCTTACCTAAACCTTCTTCAGAGAGCGATTGCTGCGCCTTGTCGTAAGCTAAAGAAATAACTCTAACTTGATCTGGTGTTACTTCATGCATCTTTTCATTCCCCTTCATTAAAAATTGCTCTGAGAAAAGTTGTAATACTTGTACCGCTTTTTCATCTTCATTACGCTTCACTAACTGTAACGAGTCGTCTAACAACCCTGTTAGCTCATTCCACTCTTCAGCATATATACGTAACGGAAACATTATAATTAGAAATGCTATCAATCCAATTAATGTTCTCTTCATCCCGGTCCCCCCTATAACTACTAGTACAAAATATGTTAATTGGGACAAGAATAGAACAGAACTGAACCGAAAAATATATTATCGTTTTACAAAGAAAAAATTCTCTTTAAGCAGAGAATTTTTTCTTTGACATCCTTTTCTTTTTTACGAAATATCTATATAAGCTATAACAAAGTATACTACCACCTAAAATGAATAATAAAATAGCACACGCAGCATGCATAAAGAACTCCTCTGGTAGCATTAATATAACTGGATCCGTTTCAATATCAAACATCCAATAATCATTACTGAATAAAAGCTTATGGAATAATACAAAGCTCTTTTCAAAATTAATAGCGATTGGTAACATAAGCGCTATCGGAAAAATGATTGTTAAAATTGATCCGTGCAGTAAAAACTTTTCATTTTTCTTTTTTAATAAATAAATTCCCCCTATCACTGCAATCATAATTGTCGCATACATCACATATTGAATCTTTACTAAAATATTTTTAACATCTACAAAATGAATACGGCCATTTGTAGACATATCTAATGTTGGCAAATGTAATGCTCCGTCATAAAACGGGGATAAATATGTAATAAGCACATCGTAATTTCTTTTAATTTCATCCTTCGTCATATCCGCTAAATCAGGAATATTTAAAAAATCAATTTCAAAATAATACAGCCATTTTCCATACACAACTGCCGTTGTTGCGAGTGCAAAAATAGAAAATGCTATGCTATATGAAACAACTAAAGTAATCAATCGATCCAATATTTTTGTACCACTCTTATTTTTCTCCATGTTCTCCCCCTAAATGTTCTAACCATCATAAAGAAAATTGTTTCCTGTGCTCACGTAAGCAACAATAATATGTAATACATAGTACAGCAACGCTTAACCAAAACGTAAAATAACCAATTTCCTCTACAAACAAATGCATAATTCCATATCGTGGCATTTGCCAAAATAAATAATCAATTGCATCGTTATGCAACGTCCATACACCCGCTACTATAAAATGCCATTTTTTTATACGGTAAAATGGAGCATATAAAACACCTTGCACTGCCATCGCAAAGTGCGAAAGCATTAACATGTAGCCCATAAGGCCAATAGGACCTTTTACGTAAATCATAATCGCATTTACAACAACAGCCCAAATACCATATTTTATTAAAGTAACAATCGCTAGCGCTTCTATTAATCCCCAGTTTCTCTTTGTCAAAAAAGCAATTAAAACAAAGACAAAAAAGAGACTCGCCATAGGACTATCTGGTACAAACGGCCAAAATATAGGTGACGTTTCTTTCAGTTGATTTCCGTACCATATAAACCCGTAAATTGTACCTAATATGTTAACAACCAATAAAAATAATAATACCGAGCGTTGTCTTAACATTGCATACAAGTACACCAATCTGTATGTCCAACACCTTTCAAGCAAAGTAATTCATTCACTAAATCCTACTCTATTATAACAAACTTCATCCAACTAAATAGAAAAGCTGACTACAAATTTTGTAGTCAGCTTTTTATTATTTTTTATTATACTTTGCAACGAATTCCGAAAGCTTCTTCAGTTCCTCATCTGTACCTTTAAATACACCTTTAGGCATGGAACCTTTTCCATCTTTCGCAATTTTAGCAATTTCTTCTGGCTTTAAAGTTAAGTTTTGCAGTGCTGGTGCTGCCGCCCCGCCCTGTAAGTTGTCACCATGACATGTTAAACAAGTATTTTTTTGCATTAATTTATAGCCATCATCATTTTTATCAACTGGCGCGGTTTTTACAATTGCTCCTTGTTTCTTTGCAGCTTCCCAGTCGTGGTGTGCTACAGATTCCCAAGTTAAAAAGATAATCGATGCAATTGCTAAAAGCATAAATCCAGTTGCTACAGGACGCTTCAATGGACGTCTTTCTGGACCTCGATCAAGAAATGGAGCTAACAGTAATGCACCAAACGCAATCCCTGGCATAATAAACGCTCCAATTACAGTAAATGAACCGGAAGCATAAGAATACTTTAATAACTGATACAAGAATAAGAAATACCAATCTGGAAGTGGTATATATCCAGCATCTGTTGGATCCGCCATTCTCTCAAGCGGCGACGGATGCGCCACTGTTAAACATAAATAACCGATTAAAAAAACTGCACCAACCATCCATTCTTTTAACAAGAAGTTCGGCCAAAATGCTTCTGTTTTCCCTGGGTATTCAGAATAGTCTTTTGGAATATTTGGTTTCCGAGCTACCGGTACCCGAGAATCTCCTACAAACTTCATCCCTTTGCCGCGATGCATAATCTCCCTCCTTTAGTTCTTTCCCCTTTAATTTAGCAATCTCTTATAGTGGACCGGAAATACCTTGTTTGCGAATCATGATGAAGTGGAAGGCCATTAAACCTAGAAGTGCTGCTGGTAAGAAGAAGACGTGAATAGCAAAGAAGCGAGTTAATGTTTGAGCGCCAACAATTTCGGAATGACCAGCGAGTAATGTTTTAATATAAGGACCAATGAGCGGTGTTTGCTCTGCAATTTGAATCCCTACTTTTGTAGCAAATAAAGCTTTCATATCCCACGGTAATAAATATCCGGTAAAACCAAGACCTAACATAACAAAGAAAATAAGAACACCAACAATCCAGTTTAACTCACGGGGCTTTTTATACGCACCTTGGAAGAAAACTCTGAGTGTATGTAAAAACATCATTACAATTACGAGACTAGCACCCCAGTGGTGCATACCACGAACAATTTGCCCATAAGCAACTTCATTTTGTAAATAGTAAACTGATTCCCAAGCATTTTTAATATCAGGCACATAATACATCGTCAAAAACATTCCAGATAAAATTTGAATTACAGTAACGAAAAAGGTAAGTCCTCCAAAGCAATAGACGAATGCAGAAAAGTGATGTGCCGGGTTTACATGTTCAGGTACTTCATGATCAGCGATATCACGCCATATCGGTGTAATATCTAATCTTTCATCTACCCAATCATAAATTTTATTTAACATCTACTTTGCACCCCCTCTTGGCTTCGCTTTTCCTAGATACAGCGTTCCATCTTTCACTTTAGACTCGTACACATCCAGCGGAGCAAGGGGTGGCGTACCTTTAATGTTCATCCCATCTTTTGTATAACGACCCCCGTGACATGGACAAAAGAATTGATTCGGATGTGCTTTGTCCGAATTCCAGTTAACTGTACATCCTAAATGTTTACATACTGGAGAGAACGCAACAATGTCTCCGCTTTCATCTTTATGAACCCACGCCGATTTTGGTTCTTCAGACTTGTACCAACCATCAACCTGTTTCACTTTAAAATCGAAACGCTTCGGCTCTGTTGTAATATCCTTTACTTGCGCAACAGCAACCATATCTGTTCCGGCTTCTTTTCTTAACACCGGATCAAGCGCAAATCGCGTCATCGGCATTAAAATACCGGCAGCCATAAAGCCTCCTACCCCTGTGAGTGTGTAATTTAAAAATTGTCTTCTTGACACGCGATGTTCTTTCTCGCTCACGAAAATTTCCCCCCTCTATCAGAAATTGTCCCCTCGTGATAAATTATATAAAAAATAAAAACTAGGACACTATCATGATATAATACGCTCATGCACAGGTCAATATCATACTACTCATAATAATAAGAACTTTCTGTTTATTACGAGTTTCCCCACTTCTCTTCCAACATCACCATTATATTTTTTATATGCGCATGAATAACTTCTCTTTTTGCTTGATCACTAAATTGTTCTAATGCTAATGAAGGAAACCAAAATAAATCTCCCTGTAACTCTTGCATATCCTCTTTCCATGAAAAATCACTTGTAACATAAGCAATATGCTTAAAACCTTCGCTTCGTAAATGATTTGTCCATTCTTGCAAACGACCTTTTTCATTCTTTTGACTTTCTACCAAATACGTAAACGCAGGTAGTAAAAGCACTCTTCCTTTATACTCTCTTTCCAATTCCGTGCTCAACAATTCGATAAATTCACCTTGTTCTACAACCATTTTCATTTCTTGTGCTGCCGAAATTGATAAAAGCGGTATTACTCCTGTATCAACATACTCTCTTGCTTGTTCAAACTGTTCCACATCTTTTACACTCCACTTCAAATTCCTTCCCTCCTTCACTTGCAAATGACAGAACTTTCACTTTATATATATTAAACCATACTAAAAGAGGTAAAAAAAGAAAAACTACCCAATATAGGTAGTTTTTCTTGGTGAAAGTCTGAAATTTGTAAAAATTTATTAATCCAAATAAATTCTATAAAGTCTTTAACTCGGCCGTTAATCTATGAAACGCTTCCTTATCTTGCTTATCTAACGCTTCATCAATTTGTTTCAAAAGGCGTTCTCTCCTAAATGAAAATACACTTTCTTCCAAAAACCTTTCTGCAAGTAAACGATCTTTTTCATTTACTTCAATATGCTTTGGTAGATATGGGTTTTCTTCTAATACAGCTACATAATTCGCATTTTGAAACGATGATTTAAAGTTGAGTTGAATATAAATATCCTCATCTCGATTTAAACGAATATCATGAAACGATTTTTCAGCATCTGTTGTCATAACATTTTGTTTAAAAAAGTGAAACGGTGTGTCTTTCACACAATTCGCTGACATCACTAAGCCACGCGGACAATATTTTGCATGCTCTACGAAGTGGACTTTATGCATCAATTGGTCGTGACTCATTAAATAATTCAGAATCCATACACATTCACGCTGTTTCAGTTGGTAATTATTCAAAAACCATTTTACAAAATCCTTCTTCTCGTTTACAGAAACAGGGGTATTCATAGCAATTAAGTCCCTCCTCTGTCTTTCTCTTTTCTTTTTAGATTCAAGAAGCGGCATTCAGTTTCCTTCCAACTTATGAAAAATCCTCTAAATTATATAACAACTCTTCAATATGAATTTGTGTCGGGTCTAGTTGTAATAACTGGGTAAATACTTCTTTCGCCTCTTTTCGCTTTCCTTCTTCCAATAAGAAATAACCGTATTCTTCTAAGAAGTCTGGATGATTCTTAAAAGAAGTATATGCACTTTCATAGTGTTTTAATGCATCCGAATACATTTCTAATTGTTTTTTTGCATACGCAAGGTCCCAAAGTAGTTGTGTATCTGGTTCTCCACTATCAATAGCACGCTCTACAATTGCAATTAACTCTTCGTACTTTTCTTGTCCTTTTAAGATATACGCATATTTTAATGTTGCGCCTAAATGCCCTGGGTCTAACTCAAGTGCTTTTTGAAGAACTTCCTCTGCTTCTACTATTTTTCCTAATTTCGCCGCAATGTTCGCTAACTCTACATAAAACGGAACTGAAAGCTCATCTACTTTAATTCCTTCATGAAGCGTTTCATAGCTTTCTTGAAGCATTCCTTCTTTTTCATAGCTTTTCGCTAAATACATGTACAGTGATGCGTACTCAGGGTCTAATTCTTTTAGTTCTTGCCAAGCACCGATTGCTCTCTGATATTCTTCACCTTGGTATAATGTGAAGGCATATCCAAATAATGAGTGAATATCTTTTTGTTCCTCTAGGCCTGCTTCATAATAAGAAATCGCCTCTTCCCAGTTTCCAATCGCACTTAACGTTTCTGCAAGGCGAAGTGCGATCACAACACCACCCATTACTTTATGTTCAGCTAATAGCGATTCATAATAAGTAATTGCCTTTTGTTCTTCACCTTTACTACTATATAATTCTGCTAACCCAAACGTAATAACAGGTTCATCAGGCATCATTTCTTTCGCCTTTAATAGTTTTTGCTCTGCTACATCATCAAAACCTTGCATTTGGAATAAATCTGCAACAAGTAATAAAGATTGAACATATAAATCGTCATTTTCTGGAATATCATGAAGTACTTCAATCGCTTCATCTTCTTTATCTAGATCAATATATAATTCTGCTAAAAATACAGTGAATTCACTTTCTTCCGGATACAGTAAACGTAAGTCTTCAGTAATCGCTAATGCCTCATCTGTAAATCCAAGTGTATGATAGTAACGAGCGATATCATACTTCTCTTCATCATTTGCAATTTTTAATTGTTCTTTTAATAATTGTAATCCTTTTTCCGCTTCACCATTTTCAATATATGAAACAGCTTGTTCAAACTTTTGCATAAACGTCTCCTTTAATTCTAAAAAATATTCTCTTCTGTTCATTTATCATAAGCAACTCACTATTAGAACGCAACCTTTAGAATGAGCATGCTTCTTCTTATACTTCTTCTTACAGAGTAGGTAATTGTTCAAAAGGTTCGGATATGACACCGATACCTTATCATCATCTTCTATTGTACCGCTTTCTTTTATGACCGTGCAAATAACTTCTCTCACTAATTATCAAGCCATACAAACCGTGATTTACAGAACAACTTAATTACCAGTCTTCAACCTTTATTTTTAATACGATAAAAAAGGCTCCTATAATAGGAGCCTTCACAATCTCTTAAGAATATGTTTCTTCTTTCTGTACTTGCTCATTTACAAGCTCTTTCAGCAACTCTATAATTTCATCATTTTCTTCTTTCAAACCGACAGTAATACGAATACCATCATCGATACCAAATGCAGCACCAGAACGAACGATATATCCTTTTTTCATTAATCGTTCGAAAGCTTCATTACCTGGTATACCAAGTTTTAAGAAAATGAAATTTGTTTGAGATGGATAATAGAATACGTTATATTCTTTACAAAATGCATAATACTGATTTAGACCTTCAGCATTCTTTTTCACACAATCTTGTAAAAAGGCTTGATCTTCTAATGCAGCGAGTGCTACAGATTGCGCTACAGTTGATGTATTGAATGGTAACCTCGCTACTTCTAGCTGTCCGATTAACTTCGCATCCCCAATCGCATATCCGATACGAAAAGCAGCTAAACCATATGCTTTTGAAAACGTGCGTAAAACCATAAGATTTTCATACTTTTCAAGAAGTGGCAATGTTTGCGGATAGTCTTCTGCTTCCGCGTATTCATAATATGCTTCGTCCATAATAACGAGAGCCGACTTAGGAACTGATTCTAAAAATGAAAGTAATTTTTGTTTCTCAACATATGTACCTGTCGGATTATTCGGATTACAAATCCATACAATTTTCGTTTTATCATCTACTTGCTCTAGCATTGCATCTAAATCGTGAATACCGTCTTTAAGTGATACTTCACGAACTTCTGCTCCTTCAATAACAGCATGGTGATGATATTGTGAAAACGTAGGATTCGCCATTACAACGTTTGTTCCTTCATGTAGTAACGCTCGGCTAATCATTTGAATGACTTCATCTAATCCACTACCAAATAGTAGTTGTTCTGCTTTTACACCTAAATGTTCCGCTGCTTTTGTCCGAAGTTCAAAGGCATATCCATCTGGATAAAGGGCATATTGGCTCGCTAAAGAAGTTAATGCTTCTGTCACACGCGCTGAGCAACCGAATGGATTTTCGTTCGATGCTAATTTCACAATTTTCGATAATCCATATTCCCTTTTTACTTCTTCAATGTTTTTCCCAGGCACATACGCTCTCAAAGTTAACAATTGCTCTTTCACTCTCATTTTTCTTCCCCCAGTCATTTCATTCAATTTGATTACAATACAGTTATAGCCCCTTACTGTAATCTTTTATCATAACCGTCACTATTACGAGAATACCTCTAAATGAGCACTTCACAACACTTCGCTATCATTTTTAAACCATATCTTTTTGAAATGCCTCTAACGCAATATGAACAGTCTCATCTGAAATAGATACGACATTCACTACCCCATATTCCTGCATAAGCACCATATGAATTGCTCCTGCATTTGCTTTCTTATCTTGTTTCATCAATTGAACGAGGCGCTCTACATTCAAATCTCTTGGCATTTTTGGATAGCCGTATTTCAAGAACCACTGCTTCATATCTTCATAAGCAAGATCAACCTTGTACACTTGCTCACTTAAAAATATGGCGAATAACATTCCAACCGCTACGCCGTCACCGTGAGTAATATTCCCATACCCTAGCTCTTTTTCAAGAGCATGTCCTAACGTATGTCCAAAGTTCAAATGGGCACGTACACCCTTCTCTGTTTCATCTTGTGACACAACATTTGCCTTTACAGGAATCGCCTTCGTTAATATATGGATTAACTTCTCATCACGAAGATCCGCTAATGTTTGCACTTCTTCTTTTAACCAATGATATAGCTCCACATCACCAATAAGAGCATGCTTTATCACCTCTGCATAACCTGAACGCCACTCTTTTTCAGGAAGAGACTGTAAAAACGGTGTATGATATACAACCGCTTCTGGCTGATGGAATGCACCAATCATATTTTTACCTAACGGATGATTAATCGCTACTTTCCCACCTACTGCGCTATCGTGCGCTAATAAAGTCGTCGGAACCTGCACAAAGCGAATACCCCGCATAAAAGATGCAGCAACAAAACCAGCTAAATCTCCAATCATTCCGCCTCCAAGTGCAAGAATTAAAGAATTTCTATCTAATTTATTTTCAAGAGCTGACGTATGAGCCGCATAGAAATTTTCGAAAGACTTCTCTTTTTCGCCACTTGGTACAACAAACGAAAACACGTCCTGCTCCACTTGTAATGCATCGATAACTGTCTGTAAATGTAGTGATGCAACAGCTTCATCTGAAATGATCATTACGTTAGATACAGCTGGCTGCATATTTTGAACGATCATTGTTAAGTTTGACAACGCTTCTTTACCAACATGTACATCATATTCTTTTGATTTCGTTTGAATATGTATGTTTCCCATTAAAATCCCCTCGCATATTCATTATGTTTCTCAATATTTTCACGAATTAGTTCCATACGATCTAATCCGAATTGTTCTATTAAAGCTGTTGCTAATTCCCAAGCCACAACCGCTTCTGCAACGACACTAGCTGCTGGCACTGCACAACTATCTGAACGTTCAATGCTCGCTGTAAAAGGCTCTTTCGTATCAATATCTACACTTTGAAGAGGTTTATAAAGTGTAGGTATCGGTTTCATCACACCGCGCACAACAATTGGCATTCCAGTCGTCATACCGCCTTCTAATCCACCTGCATTATTTGTTCTTCTTGTATATCCATGCTCCTCATTCCATAGAATTTCATCATGAACTTCACTTCCCGGTCTATGCGCTGCTTCAAAACCAATTCCAATCTCGACACCTTTAAAAGCATTAATACTCATAATTGCAGCTGCCAATTTCGCATCCAGTTTTCGATCATAATGCACGTAGCTACCTACTCCAATTGGCATTCCTTCCACAATTACTTCAACGATTCCACCAATTGAATCACCATTTGCTTTCGCATCATCAATCGCTTTCATCATTTGGTTACCAGCTTCGTCATCTAAGCAACGTACAGGAGATGCTTCTGTAATACTCTTTAATTCTTCAATTGAACTATACGTAACCTCCTTAGCTTGTACACCGCCAATTTCAATTACATGGCCCGCCACTTTAATACCAAGTTCTGCTAACACCTTTTTAGCAACCGCACCAGCAGCAACACGCACCGTCGTTTCGCGCGCTGACGAACGTTCCAGTACATTCCTCATATCTCTATGACCATATTTAATTGCACCATTTAAATCAGCATGCCCAGGCCTTGGTTTTGTCACTTTCCTTTTTATCTCTTTTTCTTCCTGCTCAGTTAAAGGCTCTGCCCCCATAATTTTTGTCCAATGGGCAAAATCACGATTTTCAACAACGAGTGCAATAGGGGAACCTAATGTTTCTCCATGTCTAACACCACTTAAAATTTGCACTTGATCCGTTTCAATTTGCATGCGTCTACCACGCCCATATCCCTTTTGCCTTCTAGCTAACTCTTCGTTTATATCATCCGCTACTAAAGACAATCCTGCTGGAACACCTTCTATAATCGTTGTAAGTTGCGGACCATGAGATTCACCAGCCGTAATATATCGCATACGTTATTCCTCTTTTCGTATATGTATTTATCTCACTATATTAACTTTTATCATTCTAAAAATATTAAAGAAATTATATCATAAATCGACCATTTTCTTATTCTATATTTCCGATAGGCCTAATTTAAATATCAATATATCATAACAGCTCAAACTTCGTAACTAATTGAAAATAAAAAAAGTGCAAGAAGAATACCCCTATTCTCCTTGCACTTTTTACTATTATCACAGTGATTAAAGCGTTTACAAATTATTTCAAAATAATTAGTAAATCCATTCATTCATTAATTTTGAGTAGTCAACTAATTCTTCTTCTTTAAAGAAAATAGCAATCTCGCGCTCTGCGCTTTCTAAAGAATCAGAACCATGAATAATATTTTTCGCAACAGTTACACCGAAATCTCCACGAATTGTTCCAGGAGCTGCTTCATGTGGTCTTGTTTTCCCCATCATGTTACGCGCTGTATCTACTACACCTTCACCTTGCCATACCATTGCGAATACAGGTCCAGATGTAATAAAGTCTACTAACTCACCAAAGAAAGGTTTTTCCTTATGCTCAGCGTAGTGTTGTCCAGCAATTTCCGGAGTGACTTGCATTAATTTTGCACCAACTAATTGAAATCCTTTTTTCTCAAAACGAGCTACAATTTCCCCAATGAAGGCACGTTGTACACCGTCTGGTTTTACCATTAGAAATGTTTTTTCCATAAAAAATCTCTCCACTTCTGAATTATGTATGTAATTGTATATCCCCACACACATATTATCACCCTTATCACAATTGTGCAATAGTTTTGAAATAGAGAGATTATTTTATTTTTTAGAATAAACATTAAAATTTTCGTTTTCCAATATACTTTGCAACATTTTGTAATGCATACTTTGCTTTTCCACGTGGGAGTGGTTTTATTATTTCTAAAGCTTTATGTAAATAACGTTCACTAAACGCAAATGCTTGATCAATTGCTGGACTATTTTTTACAGCATCAATAATTTCTTGCATTTCACTTGCTGTTGTATTTTCATGTACAGATGTGATTTTTTGACGAAGTACTGGATCTTCCATCGCATATAAAGCAGGGAGCGTTATGTTTCCTTGTAATAAATCTCCACCAGCAGGTTTTCCAAGTTTCTCTTCTGTGGAAACGAAGTCTAAAATGTCATCAATAATTTGATAAGACATTCCTACAAAATACCCATACCAAAATAGACGATTTACTGTATCACGATTAGCACCAGCAGCAATCGCTCCCAATTGACAACTCGCGGCAATTAATAATGCTGTTTTTCGCTTTATTCTTCTTAAATACGTTCTTAAATTTTGGTCATAATTGTATTTATCTTTAATTTGTTCAATTTCACCTTTACAGACTTCTAAAATAGTATGTGATAACGCTTGATGCGCCTCTGGGATTTCGATATTTGTTATACATTCAAGAGACTTAGCGAACAAATAGTCCCCTGTATACATCGCAATACGATCTCCCCATTTCGCATTCACAGTCGCACTGCCGCGTCGTAAAAATGCAGCATCAATAACATCATCGTGAACAAGAGAAGCCATATGAATAAGCTCTAACGCAACAGCAACATGCTTAATCGCATCTAACTTATAATCTCCAAATTTCCCTGCAAGCAACACAAATACAGGACGAATTCGCTTCCCACCAGCTTCAATAAGTTGTAATGCTGCCTCTTCTACTAATGGCTGTTCAGAAGCAACTGTCTTTTTTAATTCTTTTTCTATCACATTAATATCCGATCGTAAAAAAGAGTACATAAGTTGTAACTTCATATTGTTCACCTTAACCTAAAACTTCTTTTTTCTTTTTTCTATTTTGATTCTGGTTTAATACCTAAATGCATCGCTGCTACCCCAAAAGTAAATGGTTTCACTTGCACACGTTCAAGTCCAGCTTGCTCAAACATTTGGGCCAATTCTTTCATCCCTGGGAATGCACTAGCAGATTCTTGAAGCCATGAATATTCTTTATAACTTTTCGCAAACATCTTTCCAAATAACGGCATGATATATTTAAAGTATAAAATATACCCTTGTCGAAAACCAATCATTGTTGGTTGAGATGTTTCTAAACAGATTACTTTTCCACCTGGTTTTACTACACGCGTCATTTCTTTTAATACGTGCATATAATCCGGTACGTTACGTAAACCAAACCCAATTGTTACATAATCAAACGTATTATCTTCAAATGGAAGCTCCATTGCATTCCCATGTAGAAGTTCTACTTGTTTTAATTGTAACGCCTCTACCTTTTGCTTACCGACAGATAACATATTTTCACTGAAGTCTAAGCCAACAACCTTTCCTTGCTCACCTACCGCTCCAGCTAGCGCAATTGTCCAATCTGCGGTTCCGCAGCATACATCAAGCGCTTTACTGCCAGGTTGTACATCCATAATTCGCATCGTTTCTTTACGCCACGCTTTATGTCTTTGAAAACTAATTACAGAATTCATCACATCGTATTTATCAGAAATCTTTTCAAATACGTCATGTACTCTTTCTTCTTTTGATTGTTGCATGCTCGTACCTTCTTCCAATGTAAAATTGCTTATGTCTTCTATTTATCCCTTAACACAGAATTTATTTCATTTACGTCTGTGTGATTTTCTAAAAATTGTTTTTCTTTCTTTCTCAATTCCATCATCCAACCATTAATCACTACTTCTGCTTTATCCCCTAAAGCATCTTGCACCGCTTGAAAAACAGGTGAATGTTGTTTATCAGCATACAATTGAATTTCTTTTTGAAGGCGATTTCCACCTAATACGTATGTGATAAATGGCTTCCAATGTGATAAATGAAAATGATCACATGTTTTTTGAAGGAGCGCAGACTCAATTGTTACTACGCTTTTCATTATGTCATCCGTCGTTTCATGCGCTTTTTGGTATAACATAATTTTGTGTTCATTTATCTCTTTAATTCCTTCAGCAAGTGCACGAATTAAAACAATATCACGATTCATAGACAATAAATAATAATATAGTCCACTATAGTAATCGCCTGCAAGTACTGTTAATTGACGACATTTATGGAATTCAATCTCTTCCTCGCCTGCTTTATTTGATACCCTTTCATGCGTATCAAGCGCAATTTGTACAAGCATAATTGTTACTACGTAATGCTCAATTTGTTCTATATGTAAGTTTGCACTCTTTAAAGCACCATATAACAATGCTATCTTTTCTTCATCAATAAATGGTTCTTCAATATAGTTTATAAAATAAGGATGGCGTAATTTCTCCATCAATTTCTCTTTTATACCCGCATACCCTCCGTAGATGTCACACACAAAAAATCACCCTTGTTTTCTAATTCATAAAACTTATTATAACACATACACTCTATTTTCTATAACCAAAACTTGGCTACACCTACCATTCATGTAAGCAATCTTTCTAATCTCACTCTGTCTAGCTAAAACTATATCATTTATTTACTAAAAAAAAAAAAGAAAAGCAGTTTCCCGCTTTTCTTTACTTCGCTTTAATAAACGATAAAATTTCACTGCGCGCTGCAGCATCATTTTCAAGCACACCACGCACTGCTGTCGTTACTGTTTTCGCACCTGGTTTTTTCACACCACGCATCGTCATACACATATGTTCTGCTTCTACTACTACCATTACACCATGAGGCTCTAGTACTTCCATAATAGAGTTCGCTACTGTTGATGTAATACGTTCTTGCAGTTGTGGACGACGTGCAATTGTATCTACAGTACGAGCTAATTTACTTAACCCTGTCACCTTTCCACCTTGCGGAATATATGCAACGTGAGCAACTCCATAGAATGGAACTAAATGATGCTCACACATCGAATAAAATGGTATATCTTTTACTAGTACAAGCTCTTCGTGATCTTCTCCGAATACTTTATGCAAATGCTCTTTCGGATCTTCATGCATACCTGAGAACACTTCTGCGTACATTTTTGCAACACGCTTTGGCGTATCAAGTACTCCCTCACGATTTGGATCATCCCCAATCGCCTCTAAAATAAGGCGTACTGCATGTTCAATTTGTTCTAAATTAACTTTTGCCATCCGCTAGCCCTCCCGAAAACCTAAAAGTGATACGAACACATTCTAGCATATTTATGTTTTTAAAAGCAAAAAGAAGAGTTCCCAAAAAGGAAACTCTTCTTCCCTGTTAATATGTAAGGATTATTTAACCGCATCTTTTAACGCTTTACCAGGTTTGAATGCAGGTACTTTACTTGCTGCGATTTCAATCTCCTCACCTGTTTGTGGGTTACGACCTTTACGAGCCGCACGCTCACGAACTTCGAAGTTACCGAATCCGATCAGTTGTACTTTATCACCTTGTTTTAAAGCTTCTAAGATAGAATCAAAAACAGCGTCTACTGCTTTTGTTGCGTCCTTTTTAGAAAGGGAACTTGCTTCTGCAACAGCATTGATTAAATCTGTCTTGTTCATGCCATTCACCTCCTCCCAAAGATAAGACTGTATAATGATCATAAAATGAGTCTTACTTTCATTTGTAGGCAATTTTTACAAATTCTATACTACAAAGATGTAGATAAATCATTATCAACGCCTATATTATACGATTCTCCTTTATAATTCAATATTTTTAAGGAAATTGTTACTCTGAAAATGTGAAAATCTGATGAAACTTGACAATTTACAACAATGTATTAGATAATGACTGTTTATTTTTCTATTTTATAATCGGAAAAACAAAAAATCCCTCTACAGTGAGAGGGATTTTTCTTATAGTATAATCGCAATTAATCCGCCAGATCCTTCATTAATAATTCTTTCTAGCGTTTCTTTTAATTTATATCTAGCATTTTCTGGCATTAAAGATAATTTCGCCTGAATTCCTTCTCGAACAATCGAGCTAAGCGAACGTCCAAATATATCAGAATTCCAAATTGATAACGGGTCATCTTCAAAATCTTGCATTAAATAACGAACTAATTCTTCACTTTGCTTTTCAGTACCAATGATCGGCTCAAACGTTGACTCTACATCTACTTTAATCATATGAATAGATGGCGCTACCGCTTTTAACTTCACACCAAACCTTGAACCGTGACGAATAATTTCTGGCTCATCTAAGCTCATATCCGCTAGCGCAGGGGCTGCTACACCATATCCTGTTTGCTTAACCATACGCAATGCATCTGCCACTTGGTCATATTCTATTTTCGCATGAGATAAATCGAGCATAAGCTTCAATAAATGATCTTTCCCTCGAATTTCTACTCCTACTACTTCTTTTAAAATCTGATCATATAATTCATCTGGCGCATATAAATCAATCTCCGCCACACCTTGCCCCATATCAATGCCAGCTAGGCTCGCTCGATCAATAAATTCATATTGACTAAACTGCCAAACAACGCGATCCACATCACGAAGACGTTTTATATCCTTCACAGTTTCTTGAACTGCTTCTTGATAACTTTGACGCAACCAATGCCCTTCATTTAGCACCATTACCCAGCTCGGAAGGTTCACATTCACTTCTAATACAGGGAATTCAAATAGCGCTTCACGAAGTACATTATATACATCTGTTTCTCTTAAACTCTCCACACTCATTGCAATAACCGGGATATCATATTCTTCTGATAAACTTTGGCGTAATTGCTCTGTATCTGGATGATACGGCTGTACCGTATTAATTATCATAATGAAAGGTTTTCCTACTTCTTTCAACTCATTTACAACGCGTTCTTCTGCCTCTATATAATCTCTTCTTGGAATTTCACCAATTGTTCCATCTGTTGTAATTACAACACCAATTGTTGAATGTTCTTGAATTACTTTACGCGTGCCGATTTCTGCAGCTTCATGGAATGGAATAGGTTCTTCATACCAAGGGGTATTAATCATGCGCGGGCCATTCTCATCTTCATAGCCCTTCGCTCCTGGAACCGTATATCCAACACAATCTACTAATCGAATGTTCACTTCAAGTCCTTCATCTACTTCGATAGAAACCGCTTGGTTTGGAACAAACTTCGGTTCCGTCGTCATAATTGTACGACCAGCAGCACTTTGAGGCAATTCATCCTGCGCTCTTTGACGGTCAGACTCATTCTCAATATTTGGAATAACTACAAGTTCCATAAATTTTTTAATGAATGTTGATTTTCCTGTTCGAACAGCTCCTACAACTCCAAAATAAATATCACCGCCTGTTCGTTCTGCAATATCTTTAAAAATATCTACCTTTTCCAAGTGATTCCCTCCCTCAAAATTTTTGGGAATAATTCCGCGTTTATAGTCAACTAATACCTTCTCTAACGTTGCCTATAATATCTGATATAATATAATGGTATTCTAGAAGTTCGGACAATATATCATATAATTTTGTCCAATTTCATATGACTATTAAAAAATATCTTTTGTTTGCATCGTAAGTTGTATAACATAAAAAACCTTTCTTCTAGAACTTATTCACTAAAAGAAAGGTTCATGACTTATGATTTTAAAAAAATTGGTTCTCCGTTCTTTACTGTGTACGGTAAAGAATAAGCTGGTACAAACGGGGAACCTTTCGAAAGTATATTTCGAATATCTTCTCCCTCCGTAAACTGCCCTTCATTTTTTTTCAAAGCGTCATATAAGTCGATTCTATAATCAACAAAAACTTCTCCTTTTTCATTAATTACAAAAGGAAGCCCTTTACCAGAATATGGACTTGTCACTTGTGGCACATCTTTATATCCTAGTTTTTTGAAATCCAATTCATATACACCATCTGAAATTACTTTTTTAAAAGGTGGATATTGATGTTCATCACGATACATCCTAAGTTTTAAAGATAATTCCTGAATTTGTTCAGCCATCCTAACATCAATTAACTTTACTGTTGGATTTGTTTCAACGTCTATTAATACGTATTGATATACTCCTCCACTTTCATATGCATTCCCTGGCGCTTCTTGTATGTAACGCGGAGCAATCTGTTGAAAATCGATTGGATACTTTTGATAAATAGGTGTACTCATATCCCTCGTCTTAATTGGCAATATCCCATCATTTTGCTCCTTAAATGTCACAACAGCTTTTTGAACAAACTGTAGCTGATCTTCATAAGGAACCGCATTTTGCTTCATATTTTCTTTCGGATACAGACACCCCGTTAAAAGGCTCATACAACAAAATATTAAAATAATATGGACTTTTTTCACTAGCATCACCTTTTCATACTAATATAACTTGCTCCCTATGTAGTATTTTCGAGACCATTCCATTTACTGCTGTACAGGTCCACTAAATACAACAAGAAAAATAACAATTCCTGACACAACCATAAGGGTGTACGCTACTAACGCTGTAATCCCTTTCAAAAATTTATTCTTTATTTTATGTCTACTTAATAAAATAAAACTTACTGCAAAAAACATAAATCCAATTGCCCCTAAAGCCAACCACATTTTCATAAGCCCTTCTGACATATACACACCCCTTTTTATTAATCTATTTTTATACTATTTTAACAAATTAAAATCTTTAAACAAATACAAAAAGAACATTTTACTACAAATCGCAAATATGTAACTTTAATCAATAGGTTTTTCAGCATCTTCCACCAATCTAGATAAAAATAAAACCGAAGCGATTATATCTCTCGCTTCGGTTGACCAAATATGCCCAAAAACAGCTCTATTCCCATTCTTTCATGGCTATCATATGCAATCTACAAACTCTTTGTTTCTCATAATTTATTTTTTAAACATTTTGCTTAACGAGCCAAAATCCGCTGGCATATTATTATTAATAATCGCTTTTACAATTTGATCCTCTTGCTCTTTCGGCACTTCACGTCCCGCCATAAGAGCCACTTGATGAATCAATTGACGAAGTACAGTTTCATCACGTAAATTCGCATTTTGCACGGATGATGCTAATTTAAAAATATCCTCTTTATTTACTTTCGCTTCCTTCTCAATATTATTAAAAATGTTATTATCCATTCTTTTCACCCTCTCCTCAAGTTACTCTTCATCCTATGCAAAAATAAATAAATGGTGAAAAGACCCATAAAATAAAAAAGCGACAGAAGTACAAATGTACTTCTGTCGCTTTTCTTTACAGTAAGTCAGGTATAGCTTCCACTTCATGTTTTCGAACACGTCCCATTAATGAGCCTACCGCATCTTTTACGTTATTCCCATTGAACAGCACGTCATATAAAGCAGCTGTAATCGGCATTTCAACTTCCATTTTCTCTGCCAATTCATGAGCAGCTTTCGTTGTTCTTACACCTTCCACAACCATACCCATGCTTTCTAACACTTCTTCTAAAGAATGTCCTTTTCCAAGCATATTTCCAGCGCGCCAATTTCGGCTATGAACACTTGTACAAGTTACAATTAAGTCTCCCATACCAGTTAGACCAGCAAACGTTAACGGATTCCCGCCCATTTTTCTTCCTAAACGAGCAATCTCTGTTAAACCACGTGTCATCAATGCCGCTTTTGCATTATCACCTAATCCAAGACCATCAGTTATACCAGCAGCTAATGCGATAATATTTTTTAACGCACCACCAAGTTCAACTCCAACGATATCTGGATTTGTGTATACACGGAAATAACTATTCATAAATAAATCTTGTACTTCCTCAGCCGCTTCCATACGCTTTGCTGCAGACGTAACTGTTGTCGCTTGTCGTAAACCAACTTCTTCAGCATGACTCGGTCCAGACAATACAACAACATCTTTAATTAAGTTCTCTGGAATTTCTTCCTCGATTACTTCCGAAATACGTTTTGACGTACCAGGTTCAATCCCTTTACTCGCATGAATCCAAGTAATCGGTTCTGTAACAATTTCTTTCATCTCTTGTAATACATCTCTGTACGCTTTCGTCGGTACTACTAGCAGTACTGTATTTACATCTACTAATGCTTCTTCTAAAGAAGAGTAGGCTACGATTGTGCTTGGCAATGTAATGCCTGGGAGATATCGACTATTCTCATGTTTCGTATTCATTTCATCCATAAGTTCTGAGCGATTTCCCCAAATACGTACATCATGTCCATTGTCAGCTAATACCATCGCTAACGCTGTTCCCCAGCTACCTGCTCCTACTACTGTGATTTTTGTCATAAAATCACATCCTCTCCATTAGTCTCTTGCTCGAGCAATAATGTGAATCGGCGTTCCTACAAAACCGAACGCTTCACGTAAACGATTCTTTAAGAAGCGCTCATATGAAAAGTGCATTAATTCTGTATCGTTTACAAACACAACAAATGTCGGTGGTTTTACCGCAACCTGTGTCGCATAGAAGATTTTCAGACGGCTACCATTATGAGTCGGTGTTGGATTCATCGCTACCGCATCCATAATTACATCGTTTAATACGTTTGTTTGTACACGGATACTATGGCTTTCATTTACCTCATTGATAACCGGTAATAACGTTTGTGTACGTTTTTTCGTTTTTGCAGATAAGAATACAATCGGTGCATAATCCAAGAATTGGAAATGAGCACGAATGTTTTCTTCAAATGCTTTCATTGTTTTTTCATCTTTTTTCACTGCATCCCATTTGTTTACAACGATAATAACAGCTCGTCCTGAATCATGAGCATATCCAGCGATTTTTTTATCTTGCTCAATAATTCCTTCTTCTCCGTCTAAAACAACTAAAACAACGTCAGAACGTTCAATCGCTCTAAGTGCACGAAGTACACTATACTTTTCTGTACTTTCATATACTTTTCCTTTTTTACGCATACCAGCTGTATCGATGATTACATAATCTTGATCATCTTTACTATATGGTGTATCGACAGCATCACGCGTCGTTCCTGCGATATTACTTACAATTACACGTTCTTGACCAAGAAGTGCATTTACAAGCGATGATTTCCCTACGTTTGGACGTCCAATTAAAGAGAAACGGATTGTTTCATCGTCATACGCTTCTTCTTCAATCTTTGGAAAATGATTTGCAGCTTCATCTAACAAATCACCAAGTCCTAAACCGTGTGTACCTGAAATCGGGAATGGCTCGCCAAATCCTAATGAATAAAAATCATAAATATCACTACGCATTTCTGGATTATCAACTTTATTTACCGCAAGTACAATTGGTTTTTTAGAACGATACAAAATTTTAGCAACTTCTTCATCCGCTGCAGTTACACCATCGCGACCATTCGTCATAAAAATGATAACATCTGCTTCATCAATCGCAACTTCCGCCTGTTGACGAATTTGTGTCAAGAACGGCTCGTCTCCAATATCAATTCCACCTGTATCAATAATGTTAAACTCATGATTTAACCATTCTCCCGCACTATAAATACGGTCTCGAGTTATACCTGGGATATCTTCTACGATTGAAACTCTTTCTCCAACTATTCTATTGAAAATAGTAGATTTTCCTACGTTCGGGCGGCCTACTATTGCTATTACTGGTTTCGGCATATACTTTCATCCTTTCAACTTGCTTCTGTTTATTATGTAAAAAACCCTTCTTTGTGCAAGAAGGGATTTGCATTCCAGAATATTTCTCAACGTATCAAAACACCTCACATTATAACACACGTTCCTAATGTTTCACAATAATATATACATTCTCTTGTAAGCGATGCGCAATACCATCTAAAATTGCCTCTAAATTATTTGCAACAAATTCTAGTTCCTCCATCGACTCACAAACAAATAAAGGAGCACCACCTGCAAATTTTTCTGGCGCTGTTGTAATAACTGCCAGGATAACGCTTTCTAACATCATCTCTTATCTCCCCTTCCTTTCGGGGCTTCCGATGACATATGGACAGCACTTTCTAACGTTGGTACATTTCCTATGACACTTATCGCTTTCTCTGCATCTTGATCTTGCGGTAAGACAAAAATCCCAACCCTGCCATCCTCTAAATCACGCTTTGCTAACGGTACAAGCGCTGGTGTACCAGAATCTCTATAAATCCCTAACGCCACCGAAACATCGTGTAAAATAGCTTGCCGTTGCCCTAAATTTGAGATTGTCACCATCGCATCAATCGATTTCGGTTTTAATATAAACCCCATGCCATATTTCATAATCTCTTCTTGCCTCACCGGCAATCCAATATTCATAATATAAATATTATCGATATAAAGCCCTGCTCCTTCAAAACGCAGCGGAACATGCTCAATATCTACAAGGTCATGGAGCCTTCTACCAGACATTAATTTTTTCGCAATAAAAAATGCGATTATAGCCATAATTACTCCAGCAATCCATGAACGGAACCCTATATACGCAAACGTCGTTGCAAACGACGTTAACATCGCCAAATAGTTGCGACTTTCAAAAACCAATGCAATCCCTTCAATGTACGTATTTCCACGCGGTACGAGCTCATATCCATCTAATTGTTGAAGTGTATTTCTTTCCATATTACGTACATCACGAAATTGTGTCGCTGCTAACGTAAGAAATGTAATGGCAGAAAAATCTTTTTTCAAAATAGATGGGATTGCAATCGCTCCTAAAGCTGCTGCAATTAACCCCATTGCAATATGAATAATCTTTCCATGTAGCCTCGTCGGATATTGCCGTGTATCCGTCCGAAGCATTAACACCCTTGTAACTGTCCCCGCTATTACGCCGCATAAAATGGCTGGTGTATATTCAGTCATGTATTACCCTCGCCTTTCTTTTACGTGTTTTTCTCTTAAACTGTTCCATGTATACTGATGCTTTTGCAATCCAAAACAATACTGCCATAAATAATGTAGAAACGGCGACGATATCAAAAAATGCTAAACTACCGTAATCATATGGAAAATTCAATTTCCGAAAAATAAATGTCACTAGCAACTCTCCTTGTAACATCCCTACATATAGGGAACATAATCGTAATATGCGATCCCCATGCAATAACACCGATGCATACACAAGAGCACTACTTAGCAGAAACACTCTATCCACCACAATCCAAATCGGATCATATATCTCTAACAGATGAAAACTTGTATATAACATCGTAATAATAAGTGCCGAAAGTAAGCTATATAATTTTTTCCAAACAGAATACAGCGCGATCCCTATAAAAGAAATAATACAAAGTAAAAGAGCATTTACCGATACCATGAATGAGGCGATCGTTACATGTAACGGAGAGCAAATTATAAAAATCAATATACAAGCGCCTAACTTCCACCGAATATGGTCCTTTTTCATAAAAAAGGTTACGACAACCCACCCTATCCAAGCTATAAAATAAAAAGTACTTCCATCCATCTACTTCACCTCCTATGTTTTCCATTATGGGAATTTTTTATGAAAGTTAATCCACTTTATTTACGCATAGTTTTTTCTTATAACAGCAACACTTTTAACAAGGAGGTGTTATTCATTATGGGTAAAGATCGCCAAGAACGAAAACTACGAGAATCACGCCGCGTTGAATCTGATCGTGATCAATCACTACAATATCCAGGTGCAACTGGACTTGATACACCAGAGCAGGCTCGAAAACAAAACCAGCACTAATGAATACAAAAAGACGGTTTCGATATTGTACGAAACCGTCTTTTACATATTTCTTCATAATTTCTACTCATAATACAATTCTTTTGTGTTCGCATTATAGATTCGATTACTTGACGTGGCATCAATCGTCACTATACCTATTGGTTTAGACTATAATTTACAAATATATCTGAGAATAGCGATTATCTCGATACCTATTTAAATTAATATTATATCTCTAACGAATAAGTATCTTTATCATTAATTGTACAAAATACTTCCTCGGCCTTTACAATATTATCAACTTTAACATACGAGTTTACCAATATAAACTTATAATAGTCAGATAGCATAACATACCCAGATAAAAGGTTTATAATTTCCAATTCATTTTCCCCTAATTGAAAATACAAATCAGCTAATTCTTTCGCTGCGTCTTCCATTTTAATAATATTTTGCTCTTTACTATTCGCTTTTTGTACCCTCTGCATAACGCTTAACAAATCACGCAATTGTGTTTTTCCAATTTCCCTCTCATTATATTTCTCAATCTTTAATTGGTACTGACAGTAAAGTACTAGCGCCTCATATTTATAAAAATTCTTCAAATAAAATTCTATTAATTTTTTTGCTATATTTTTATCAATAGCCATATAACATAATACCTGCTTTACTAACTCTTCTTCCTCTATTTCCAAATCTAATTCATTCAAAATATCTACATTTTGGATGGCCCTATAGTCCTTCATCTCATAAAAATTAAAAATATAGTTAATATCATATTCTTCAACTTGTTTTTTGATTTCCTTGCCAATCCCGATAATTCGCTCTAATGAAAAAAAGACAGTTATAAAGATAGATAACATTTTAACTACATCAGAACTATTAAACACATCATTAGCTAATATTACAATAGGTATAAACAATACATAAACTACTAATTTTCTAACTAGTTCTATTACTTTATTAGAACTCGAATTCATCCATATTAACAAAAATAAAGAGAGACTAATCAAGGCATTCATCTTAAGAGATATACCCCAAAAAATCATTTTCGTACAATAAGTCACGACAAAAAAGCTAATTAAAATTACTAACCAATAGCTAAACCGACTCTTGATGACCCTCGCTTTTTCTTCTGCTTTATTTAAATGATAAATGCGAATTGCACCACTTAAATACATAAAAAAATTAACATATTTTAAACTTCCTACACTTATATATCGTGTCATCCAAAAAAGAATTACTAGCCCAATTATTAATGCAAAAATCATATTTTCTTCAAGCATTATCAAATATACAAAAGACAACACACTTTGTACAATCAATCGAACTTTTATAGATTTAAATACCACTCTTATCACTTGACTAATTAACATAAAAATAAACACGCTAATTGTCCATTTTATGTACAGACTAAAATCGCTTATATATTCATTCGTAAATTTCATTAACTTATCTGTCATCATGATTAATTTGTTTTGCGTTTCGTAGCTAATATCCCCACGTAAAACCCCTTTAAGTATATCAAACAATTCAACAAAGTAATTTGATAATTCTATTATACCGACTTTTTTTAACAACATAGGAACCAACATTAATATACTAATAAAATATATTATATATAAAATCGCTATCAAATCTGATGTTTTTTTATTTTCTTCAGCTTTTTCTAATAAATGAATTCGAAATTTATCCATAAAAAATGCTATATCCCTCAAAACATTTGCTCCTTTCTAATACTGCCTTTCTATATTACAGCAATAAATTCACTAAAGAATAGCCTCTCTATATGAAATATTTTTATATATAGTTATATATGAATTTAAAAATTCTATACGCAATTCATATTAATTTAATATCAACCGGATATAAATAATTCTCCGGTTGATATTAAATAACTTTATCTCCTACTATAATGCGCAGTATCAATACCACGCTGCATTAACCAATGATATGTTTCACCTTTTACAACAAGAGGTACAGATTGCAACTCTTCTATCGTCTTCGCACCAAGAGCTGTCATAATAAATTTCAAATCTGTATGTAGAAGCTCAATTTCATCCACTAATTTCTCGATACCATCTTGCATTAAAATACGTAAAAAGTAACCAGCAAACGCAGTTGTATTCGCCCCTAATGCGATTGCTTTCGCTACGTCAAGCGCTGTCTGTATACCCCCTGATGCAATAAAAGAGAGGTTATTATTTGTAGAGGTTGCTTCAATAATCGAGGTTGCTGTTTGTATGCCCCAGTTATTAAAATAAGAAAGCATTCGCTGTCTTCTTTCATTTTCAACAGCAGCAAAATTCGTACCACCTTGCCCACCAATATCAATTGCCGTTACACCTACGTTCGCTAACTGTTGCATTGTTTCCTTGCTCATCCCAAATCCAACTTCTTTTACAATGACAGGAACTTTACTATTTAAAACAATTTTCTCTATGCGCTGAAGTACACCAGTAAAGTCACGGTCTCCTTCTGGCATCGTTAACTCTTGTATGACATTTAAATGAATTTGCAATGCATTCGCTTCAATCATATCAACGGCACGCTCTGCCTGCTCGATAGTTGCCTCACTACCTAAATTAGCAAAGAAAATACCATTCGGGTTTACCTTTCTAATCACCTTATAAGAAGCAGCCTCACTTTCATCTTTTAACGCCGCCATTTGCGACCCTACAGCCATAGCAAGGTTATGCTGTTTCGCTACATATGCTAATTGCTCATTAATATGTAACGTTTTCTCTCCTCCACCACCAGTCATCGCATTGATAAAAATCGGCGAACTTAGTGAAAGTTCGCCGATTTTTGTTTCACATGTTATTGTGTCATAATTTGAATTTGGCAAGCTTTGATGCACAAAATCAATATCATGAAAGCCATGCGTACGAGACTGACCAGTAGAAAGAGCGTATTCAATATGATCTAATTTACGTTTTGCCCTTACCACTTGTACCCCTCATTATTTCTTTAATTTTTTCAGTTGTTCACCAATAATATCACTTAATTGGAAAGTAGCAGAATCAGCATTTGGCTCATACTGACTATAATCTTCAATTACATTATTTTCCTCAAGCGCTTCTTTTATACTTAAAGAAATACGTTTCTCTGCTACGTGAACTTCAAGTACTTTCACTTTTACTTCTTGTCCCATTTCCAATACTTCATTCGGGTTTTTCACGTGACGATTTGCAATTTGAGATACGTGTACAAGTCCTTCAACGCCAGGTAAAATCTCAACGAATGCACCAAATGTAACAAGGCGTTTTACTACTCCCTCACGAATATCTCCAGCTTTTATTTCGCCAGCAACGTTTTCCCAAGGTCCTGGTTGAGCCGCTTTAATTGATAAAGAAATACGTTGTGTATCAGCATCAACAGATAACACCTTTACCTTAACCTTTTGACCTTGCTCTAATACTTCAGAAGGTTGCTCTACACGTTCGTGTGAAATTTGTGAAATGTGAACTAAACCGTCCACGCCACCAACGTTAACGAAAGCACCAAAGTCAGTTAATCGTTGCACTGTTCCTTCAACAACGTCACCTTCTTTTAATGAAGAAATTGCTTCTTTTTTCTTAGAATCTAGTTCTAATTCTACTACCGCTTTATGCGAAAGGATTACACGATTTTTTTCACGGTCTAATTCAACAATTTTCACCGCTAATGTTTTACCTTTATAGTCAGTAAAGTCTTCTACATAATGTACTTCTACAAGTGAAGCTGGAATAAAACCGCGAACACCAAGGTCCACAACTAATCCGCCATTCACAATATCTTTTACAGTAACATCAAATACATGACCAGAAGTAAATTTCTCTTGTAATTCTACCCATGCTTTTTCTGCATCAACAGCACGTTTAGATAAGACAAGATCATCTTCTTCTAATTTAATAATTTTCAACTCTAGTGTTTGATCTAATTCTACAACATCGCTTGCTTTTTCAATATGAACGTTAGCTAATTCACTAATTGGAATTACGCCATCTGTTTTGTATCCAACATTTACAAGCACTTGTTTCTCTTCAACTTTCGTTACAGAACCTGTAACAACGTCACCAACTTGTAATTCTTTTGAATCCATAACTTCTTCATTCATTTTCTCTACCATGGAAATACCTCCCTACAGAATTGACAAAGCATTTTTTTATGTATATACGAAATGAAAACAAAGTTTTCATTTGCATGTTTAAGAATTTCTCATCACATACTCTTTTTCAATACCATTCACAAGAAAATATATTAAACCTATATAAATAGTATACAGCAAAACCAGCTTGAAAAAAGTATGTTTTGAAATATAATAGCGAATATATTCTGACAGTTTTATTCCTCTTTAACTAACTTCTTACAAATCAGCTCATTTGTCAAGGAAAGAGACTCACAATTCACGTATCCTTTACATTTCTATTTCAACAAAAAAAGAAAGAGGATTATCCCCTTTCTTTATTTCGCAAACACTCCTGAAACAATACTCATAATTTTTTGGACAACTTCTTCAATTGATAAAGAAGTCGTATCTAATTCCAATGCATCATCAGCCTTTTTTAGTGGAGAAACTTCGCGTTCTGAATCTAATTTATCACGCTGAGCAATTTCTTCTTTTAGCTGCTCTAAATTAGAATCGAAACCTTTATTTAAATTTTCTAAATGCCTTCTTTCCGCTCTTTCTTCAACAGAAGCAAGCATAAAGATTTTCACTTCAGCATCCGGTAATACATGTGTACCAATATCACGGCCGTCCATTACAACGCCGCCTTTTTTCGCTAACTCTTGCTGACGACGTACCATTTCTTCACGAACAAGGCGATGCTTCGCTACAATAGATACTCGATTCGTCACATCAGGTGTACGGATTACTTCAGAAACATCTTGTCCATTCAAAAATACAAGCTGCGTATTTTCTCCTTGCTGAAATTCAATATTTACATTCTTTACAACTTCCATTAACTGTTCTTCATTTTCAATATCTACTTTTTGTTCAAGGGCTGCATATGTAAGCGTACGGTACATCGCGCCTGTATCAATATAAACGTAAGAAAGTTCCTTCGCAACAACTTTTGCCACTGTACTTTTCCCAGCAGCTGCTGGACCATCTATAGCAATTGAAATTCGTTTATCCATTGTAACACCTCATTTTTTCACTTATAAAACAAAACGAAAAGCAGGTGTTCACCCTGCTTCTTCTCATTTGCTTCACGTCATTAAATCCTCAATTATTGTAGCATAATCCTTCATAGAAGAAAATGAAAACTACCTATTCACCTGCAAGATTTCTGCTTTATTTTTTACCATGACACCTTCGTAATAAACAATTTTAGATAAATATTTCACTGATGACTTATGTATAAATAACAATTGTACAACAGAAAGACAAATGAATTGTATTATTAATATACGAATAAAAATTCTCTCCATCTTTTTCAACATAATTGCCCCCTCCTATACTATATTTGCACATTTCGTTTCGTGATTTTATACATCGTACATATAGTAGTTAATTTTATTGTCATTTTCGAGGCATACTTTTATACATTTCCATTGTCGAATTTACTCAAAACATGTTATGTTCTAAATGTATTTTTTTACTTGAAAGGGGTATAAGCATTGAAAAGAATCCTAGTTTTACACACAGGTGGAACAATTGCAATGGAGGAAGATAAAGAAACTGGGGTCGTACAACCAGGTGAAAAAAATCCTCTTTTAAAATTCATTCCTGATTTAGAAGGCGATGTTGATTTAATCGTTGAAGATGTGTTCCATCTACCATCTCCTCATATGACACCGAGCGAAATGTTACAATTACAAGTCATCATTGATGAAAGAGTAAAACAAGACAACATTCATGGCGTAGTCATTACGCATGGTACGGATACATTAGAAGAAACAGCTTATTTCTTAGATTTAACAGTACAAGCAACCATTCCGATTGTTGTGACAGGTGCAATGCGCTCTAGCAATGAGTTAGGTGCTGATGGTCTATATAACTTCTTATCAGCTGTAAAAGTTGCTAGTTGTGATGAAGCTGCAGAAAAAGGTGTTTTAGTCGTATTAAACGACGAAATTCATTGCGCTACAAATGTAACGAAAACACATACAAGTAATGTCGCAACATTCCAAAGCCCACAATATGGACCAATTGGAATGGTAACAAAACGGGGTGTTGTCTTCCATCACGCTTTAGTACATCACGAAACATATACGATAAACAAAGTATCTAAAAATGTAGTTGTTCTAAAAGCATATGCCGGCATGGATGATACATTATTAGCAGCAATCGAAAATCTTCCTGTAGACGGCATTGTTATCGAAGCGCTTGGACAAGGTAATCTACCTCCAAGAACACTTCCTAGTCTAGAACGATTATTAAATAAAGGTATTCCTGTCGTATTAGTTTCTCGCTGTTTCAACGGTATCGTTCAAGACGTATATTCGTATGAAGGTGGCGGTAAACACTTAAAAGATATGGGCATTGTATTCACATACGGCTTAAATGCACAAAAAGCACGCATTAAATTACTTGTCGCATTAGAGAATACAAATTCTCATGAATCCATTCAAAATATGTTTATGCACGAATAAAAAGGAGCTGTCGAGGTTTTCCCGACAGCTCCTTTTTATTTTTCTCTTGATGCAATAGTTTGTGCAATCGCATCTCCATGAAATCTACCGTTCTCGATAAATATTTCATTTGCATTATTTCCAGCAGCTATGACACCTGCAATGAAAATATTTTCAGCATTCGTTTCCATTCTATCCTCTGTATAAATTGGACGTCCTGTTTCTTCATCAATCTTAACACCCATCTTTGTTAAGAAGCTATGATCAGGATGATAACCAGTCATCGCAAATACAAAATCATTTTGGATTGTAAAATCTTCACCATCAACTGTAAACGTTAATGTATGCTCAGTAATTTCTTTCACATGAGCCCCGAAATGCATTTGAATTGTGTCGTTTCGTACTAACGCCTCAAATTCCGGCAAAATCCAAGGCTTTATGCTTGGTGAATACTCACTTCCACGATACAGTACCGTTACACGCGCACCAGCTTTAACAAGTTCTAACGCGGCATCTACACTCGAGTTTTTCCCACCTATAACTACTACATCTCGATCAAAATAAGGATGCCCCTCTTTAAAATAGTGAGCTACTTTCTTCAATTCCTCACCTGGAACATTCATATAATTTGGATTATCATAATATCCAGTTGCTACAACAATATATTTCGCTATATATATTTCTTTACTTCCGTCACGCTTTGTCGTCTCAACCTGAAAAACTTCTCCATCGTTTTGAACTTTCTCCACTCGCTCAAAAGCATTTACACGTACAGATTTACGTTTTACTACTTCACGATAATACGCAAGCGCTTGATTTCGAACTGGCTTACGATTTTCTGTAATAAAAGCTACATCACCAATTTCTAATTTTTCACTAGAAGAGAAAAATGTTTGATGAGTTGGATAATTATAAATGGCATTTACAATGTTTCCTTTTTCAATTACTAACGGATTTATCCCTACCTTTTGCAACGAAATCGCTGCCGCTAATCCGCACGGACCGCCTCCGATTATAATAACTGTTTCTTTCTGCATACTCGTCCACTCCTAGTCTTCTACCAATACACTATTTATAAAAACAAGAAAAAACCTACTTACCGCAGTAGGCACCTATCTTTATTGTATTCATTTTTCATATATTTGTCATCTAAACGAAACGTACATCCGATAGACATCTGCTAAAAACTGCTGAAATTTAATACCTTGTTTCCCTAATACATTCTCAGGATCAATCTTTCTAGCTGGATCAAGCGTTTTATGTGACACGATATCTTTTTTCGGATTTAAGCCAAAATTTTGGCATAAATACGCATGATACCATGTAAAACGATTATATGCTTCCCAAAAGTTAACATCACCGCCATAACAAAGTTCCACTCCAATGGCCGCCTTATTCGCGTCATAGCCGTATAAGTCATTATCCGTCGGCACACCATATCGAACATGATATGCAACTTCATTTATAGGAATAATCTCCAATATTGTTTTATCATCTATAAATGTATGCGCCGAAGCTTTCGGTTGTAATTCATTAAAGTAATCTCGATTTCCTATCGCATTGCTTCCAGGATTCCCCGTATCATGGCTTACAATAAATCTCACTTTAGTTAGAGGAATCCCTGGTCGTGAACTTCCATATCCTATATAGTTGCGCTCTATAGGAAACATCGCCATTGCTACCAACTCCCGCTCTAGAAGATTACCTTACTTCCTTATATATGTATTCGGTAACAATGTCCTTATCGCATATTTCTTACGCAAAGAGAAAATCGAAAATATTTGAAGTGAACACCATAAACAACAAGATACTTACAGCCACTCCATAAAAACCGTAAAACCAAACACAATCTTCTTTCGTATCTAAACCGAAAAATTTGTTTACCGATTGTAATAATGTGCCACGCTTGCTTTGTTTGTTTCGTAATACTTCCACTCGCTCTACAACATCTGCTGGCATCATAAATCTTTGGTCTACTGTCATTTTCATCATTTATCTCTCCTTAAAATCATTTCCGTTTTGTTTATCTAAGGAGAGTATAGCACGTTTGTTCGCATAGAACAAGCGTTCTTTTTGTTTTTATTTTATTTTTCAGCAAGCCAAGTAAAAATTGAGATTACAACGGCAATAATCGGCCCTACTACAACCACACCAAATATCAAAAACAGTAGCCCTTCCCCGAACATCCGGACAGTACTTATTTTTCGAGCTTTCACCGTTCTTGCAAGTTCTCCCTCTAACCTCTTAACCTTTTCTTCTAATTGTTCTACTCGTTCCAGCATTTCATTCTTCATATACAACACCTCATTTAATACTTCAACAAAAAAACGTGATTCCCTCGAAAGGAAATCACGTTTTCTCAATATATAATATTTTATACCCAACCTCTGAAGCGGCTTGCTTCAGCCATTTTACGAACACCAATCATGTACGCCGCTAAGCGCATATTCACTTTACGAACTTGTGCTGTTTCATAAATAGAATCAAATGATTTTACCATTACTTTTTCTAAACGTTGTTCTACTTCTTCTTCAGTCCAGTAGTAACCTTGGTTATTTTGTACCCACTCAAAGTAAGATACCGTTACACCACCAGCACTTGCTAATACGTCTGGAACAAGTAAAATTCCGCGATCTGTTAAAATTTTAGTCGCTTCTAATGTTGTTGGACCATTTGCAGCTTCAACAACGATTTTCGCTTTAATATCATTAGCATTTTCTTCTGTAATTTGATTCTCAATTGCAGCTGGAACTAAAATATCGCAATCAAGCTCTAACAATTCTTTGTTTGAAATTGTATTGTTAAATAGCTTTGTTACTGTACCGAAGCTATCACGACGGTCTAATAAATAATCAATATCTAATCCGTTTGGATCATGTAAAGCGCCGTAAGCATCTGAGATTGCAATAACTTTCGCACCTGCATCATGCATAAATTTAGCTAAGAAGCTACCAGCATTACCGAACCCTTGAACAACAACGCGTGCACCCTTAATATCAATGCCACGTTTTTTCGCAGCTTCGCGAATACAAATTGTTACACCTTTCGCAGTTGCTGTTTCACGTCCATGTGATCCACCTAATACAAGCGGTTTACCTGTAATAAATCCTGGTGAATTAAATTCATCAATACGGCTATACTCATCCATCATCCATGCCATAATTTGAGAGTTTGTGAATACATCTGGAGCTGGAATATCTTTCGTCGGACCTACGATTTGGCTAATTGCTCGTACATAACCGCGGCTTAATCTTTCTAACTCACGGAATGACATTTCACGTGGATCACAGATAATTCCACCCTTACCTCCACCATATGGTAAATCAACAATACCACATTTTAAACTCATCCAGATTGAAAGTGCTTTCACTTCATTTTCTGTTACATTCGGATGGAAGCGAATTCCACCTTTCGTTGGACCAACAGCATCATTATGTTGTGCACGATATCCTGTAAATATTTTAACAGTCCCGTCATCCATACGAACTGGTATTTTCACTGTCATCATACGAATTGGTTCTTTTAATAATTCATATACTTCGTTTGGATAACCCAATTTTTCTAACGCTTCACTAATAACAATTTGTGTTGAATTCAATAGTTCAAAATGTTGTTCCCTTTGTTGTTGTGTTTTTGTTTGAGTTCCCTTTTCGGCTACCATAGTAAGTAAACCCCCTGTAATTTCACTTGTTTAGTAAACCTTCATTGCCTAGTATACACCCTTAAATTTGGAATGCAATAGAAAACGCTAACAAATATATACAAACTATTTTCTGTTGCAAGCGTTTTCACTATTATTATAGTCCTTTTATTACTTTTAGAAAAGTAAAATACTTAAATATTTAAATATTTTTTATTTTCCTCAGCGACGCTCCCATAAAACTGCATATTTTATTTTCAAAAAGTATGTTCGCGTATTTACTATCATCCCTTCCCTTATCCAAATAAAAACAAAACCTCAGCTATGTTGTATTAGCTGAGGTTTTGTTTTTTCACAAAGTAATTGTGTATTTGTTCTATCGCGTTAAAATCCATTAATTCTTTACCGTACTCCATGATGCGATAAATAGTTGCTGTAGACGGATTGCCGTATTCCGCTAAAATAGCTATAAAATCCGCTTTTAACAATTGAATTTGTTCCTCTTCTTCCACCCAAAGATAGAAGCGCTCATCCCACGTATATAGCTTTCCGCCAGTTACACCAAGGTTATATAAGCGATTCGACAGGTTAATTATGTCATCTAGCGTAGCAAACTCATATAATATATGTTCACTTTCATCTAGAGTCACTTGCATTTCAATAAACTCGTCACGGAACTCATCATCCGTATCCATTTCTTGATTTTCTTTCGTTACAATTACAACCATCCCTTGTGCTTGTAGAGAAAACACTTCAACTGCAATCGGACCATCTGCTTCAAATCCTAATTCCTTATTTGCTTCTTGCATCATATCACGAAATAATTGCTGTACTTTCGGCGCATTTCTCCATAAATCTTCTTTCGTTAATCCTCGTTCAGATAAATCATCAAATGTTAGAAAAATTTTTATCTTATTGTAATTTAATCGTTCCAGCCTCATCTCATACCCTCCCTACGTAACCAATGCATCTAATTTTTATTATATGAAATAGAAAATAGATGGTTCTTTTCGAACAACTATTCCGACATTTTTAACCATTCATCCCATTCTTCTTTCGTATCACCAATTAAGATTGTTTCAATGTCCAACTGGTTTAGAACGCCTAGCTTTCCGATAAATCCAACAGAAAGAGATTCCCTTTTTTCTTGTAATACATTTATAAAGTTCATCGTCTTTTTCATTTCTAGTTCGTCAGCAAAAGATACAAACACATATTTCGGCTGTATTTCCTCTACCGCTGACAACATACCATCTTCAGCTAAGCTTGTCCTAATATATATCGCCTCATATCCTTTTAAGCGTAAATAAGTTGAAAAAATAAATCCTTTCAATGCATTCTTTTCTAACACAATAACTTTGTGTAAAGAAGAAAACATTGAGGCATTGTGATACACCATCCCTAGACGCGTTTGTAAAAATGATAGTGCATATTGAAATTGCACCATTGAAATCTCATTATTATTTTTTGACGTTAATAATTTGTCTGTCACTCGAAGAACGATACTGGCAACAACCTTTTCTGTTGAATATATACTAAAAGCTTCGTTTAATAATGCAGCAATTGTAATTTCATCAAATTTTAACAAAGCTTGTAGCAAATCGTCCACTAAAACAACTTCTTTATCGAAATGTATCTCTTTTTGAACTGTACTCTGCAAACGATTCTCTTCTAATAACTGAACTGCTTGTCCAATCATCATACCGGAAGAAACTTTTTCCATTAACCATTTTAAAATTTGAATATGCTCTTCTGTATATAAACGATGCCCAGCTTGATTCCGCTTTGGGGCAATAATTTGATATCGTCTTTCCCATGCGCGAAGCGTACTCGGCTGAACTCCAATTATATTTGAAACAGCTTTTATATTATATTTTCCACTAAGAGTTGGCATCATTTCCCTCCGCACAATGTAATAATATGTGTTTGAGCAGGCGCTCGGAAACGAAGTGGTATCAATGTTGTTCCGTACCCATTACTAACAAAGAGAATCGTATTCAAATGGTTATATACGCCACCTTTTAAATATTTTTTAGATGGGAATAATCGGATTTGTCCTCCATGCGTATGTCCACTTAATACAAGTGAAATCTGTTCATTTCCAGACATCTTTTTTATTATATCAGGGTTGTGACTAACTAAGATACGAAAACCATCTTCTTTACAATCCGCCAATGCCAAATCTAAACGATCACGGTGCAATCCAACATCATCTATACCGAGCAAACAAATTTTCTCGCCTAATTCAGACTCAAATACCACTCTTGTATTATCTAAAACTTTTACGTTATTTTCTAATAATAAAGCATCTAATTCATGATATTCTATCTCATAATCATTGTTTCCCCACACAAAATATACAGGAGCTATCTCTCTTAACTTTTGAATATTGGCAGAGATTTTTGATAAAGAGACTCCTTTCTCTGCTAAATCTCCTCCGATAATTACGAGATCTACTTTTCCTTTTACTTGTTCAATTAACAAATTCGAAATGACTCTTCTATGAATATCAGAAATAAAAAACACATTTACTTTTTGAAAACTTTTCGGAAATTCTTTAAATACTAAAGTATGTTCCAACACTGTATTACGCATCGCTTCTTTATACATCACAAGAAGTAATAAAATCCCCATTCCTATGAGAGTACTGAATAATATAATCCATATCATATTTTTTACTCCCCTCATCATAAAGATAACCCTAGGCTTTTATAACAAACTGCGTTCGCCTAATTCACTAGCTCTCTTGCTTTGTGGACTTATCTTTTATCGGAATTTTTAATTCTTGACCTGCACTCACTTCATCTTCTTGCAAGTTATTATACTTTTTAATTACTTCAACCCCATTTTCATCTGAAAAATATTGCTTCGCTATACTTTCTAAAGTTTCTCCCTCTTTCACAGTATGCGTTATCGCTTTTTCAGACTGTTTCTGCGACTCAGATTTAGCTGAATCAAAGAAGATTACTTCAAACGCACTTTTCCCGGCATTATTACTATCGCCCTTCACCTGAATATATTTATCCGTATACCACAAAATACTAATCGGCAGCAGAATGAATAGAAATGTTAAAACCCGGACGAAAATATGATTTATTTTAAACTTTTGTTTTTTCTCTTTATTTCTATGAATTTCACTACGCGGCGGTAAACTTTCTTTTTCTTCTACTCGCTCAACTTCTAATTCCTCTTCAAAATCAGGAATTCGTTTCCTCATGTTGTTCACCACCACCTTCCATTTATTTTCTTAATTGGAGTCCCATTATAAAATCAACAAGAAAGTGTGCAAAGATTGTTATAAACAAATTCCCTGTCCATTCAAATACATAACCAAAGACAAAACTAATGAAACAGACGAAACAAAACAAAAATGGCTTTGTTATATAACGAATATGTAACACTGCAAATACGAAACTCGCAATTACAATTCCAAAATGAGTCTGCACTACACCTCTAAATAAAAATTCTTCTGCAAAACCGATTACGAACGTAATAATGAGTAAATGCAGAACCGACATTCCTCGAAACATCTTATCGTTAATACCACCATCATCAAACCAAGACTCTGGAAACACTCGCATTGCAACATAATCTAATAACACAATACCAATCGCTAACAAACCACCTATAATAAGTATAGATACTGGTTCCCATCTCCATAAATTAAACACTTCTTTTACATCTTGAAATAATATATATGCTAGTAAACAGCCAATACCGATAATAATTAACTGTGTTATATATAGATTCAGCCTTATTTCCTGCGGACTCATATCTTCAACATTATGCCTTTGAATGTTCATCATTCCCCCATCTTTTCTAGGCCGAAAAGCTTTTGTAACTCTGTTTCCCAATTATAGTCGAAATCCGATTGTTGCGCTCGTCTTTTTTTATAATCTTCTTTTGTAATACCACAATAATCACAGCAATTATTTAACTCTTTCTCTTTCCTATAACCGAACTGTTGCAGCACATATTCACGTCTACATCCTTTAACTCGTATCCATGACTTCATATTTTCTAGCTCACTATATTTATTACGCAACCTTATTTCTACTTCAGCTATTAATCGGTTCATAATTTCATCTGACAAACCCTCTAATAATAATCTTCGTTGTTGTATAATTCCAACCTGTTCGAGATGATAACGAACGAAACGCCAATATTGCTCATTAAATCTTGCTGCATTATAACAAATTTCTTCTACATCTTCTATTGGTAATTCTTTCGTTTGAAACATTCTTTCTTGTAGTAAAGAAAATAAAAATTGTATTTGCGACTTACTTGGCAATTCATCCTCAATGATTGAAATTGGTAAATCATGATCCAACGGACTACACAATAAAATAGCTATACTCGGTTCGCCATCTCTTCCAGCTCTTCCGATTTCTTGTAAGTAAGAAGCTATATTAGTTGGATAATGAAAATGAATAATATATTGCGTATTCGCCTTATTTACCCCCATACCAAATGCACTTGTACATATTACAAGCTGCAATTGATCGTTCATAAACTGTTGTTGAATTAACATACGCTCTTCATGTTCCATACCACCATGATAAAAAGCTACACCAGTAACACCTTTTCCTCTCAAGTATTCCGTTAACCTTTCTGTCCACGCTCTACTTGAACAATATACAATTCCCGGCCCTTGTAAATACATCACCTGCTCCAAAAGCGCCTCTTTCTTTTCTTCTATCGTCTCTACAAATTGCACCTCCATTGCAATATTAGGACGGTCAATAGAGTATACATGTTCCGCGGCACCCTTTAAATTTAAACTGTCTGCGATATCTTGTAGTACCCCTTTTGTCGCTGTGGCTGTCAATGCTAATACTGTAGGAGAACCAATATTTTCAATAACTACATTTAGTTTCTTATAGTCCGGTCTAAAATCATAACCCCATTGAGAAATACAATGAGCCTCATCAACAACAAATAATGAAATTTGAATTTTCTTCAATTCCCTAATTAATAACTCCGACTGTAACATCTCTGGTGAAACAAAAATAAATTTATATGAAGATAATTTTTTCATCGCTTCTCTTTTTTCATTTAATGTCCGAAAACTATTAAATGCTATCACTCGGTTTTTCACAACATACTTTAATTGTGTCACTTGATCTTCCATTAAAGATAATAACGGTGATACAACAAGCACTGTTCCTTCTCGCATAAGCCCCGGAAACTGATAGCACATAGATTTCCCTCTTCCAGTCGGAAGCATTGCTATCACATCTTTTCCTTCTAATAAATCTGTAATAACTCCTTTTTGACCTGGACGAAATTCAGAATATCCAAACCACTTATATAAATATTCTTCAAGTTTCATTTACACCCTCCATCCGCGCTAATACAAGACGAACTTCAAAATAAGAGATATCTTCTCCAACCGCTTGTTTCAAAACACGTAACTTCCGCGTTTGTAATGCTTCAATTACTTTTATTACTTTGTCTATCTTTTCTTTTTCCATAAACATTTCAATAGAAAAATCTTTTTCTCGCAAAGCAATTTCAACAAAATGATCTTCTATCGTTGCAACCTTTAAATTCCGAATCGTCGCTATTTCTTCTAAAGAACGCCCTTGTCTCCAAAAATTATATGTTTTTTTCGTGGATAAACTAAATAATTCAGCTCTCTCATTTGGATAAGATATAATTTCAGCTAATAGTGGAAATTCATTTTCTTTATCACGAACTTCTTGTATAAAGAAATGCATTGTACCCCAAAATAAAAAATACACCCTGAATATATCTTGTTTCGTAATTTCTGCTAATTGTTGCAATGTACAACCAATACGTTCATATCCCGTTAATCGATATGTTACAATCGTCGCTTCTATCGCATTACTCTTTTCCAAAAGATTATGTACTTCCGTCCATAGTTTCCTCGCCAACTCACTTCTTTTATATGGCCTTCCTGTTAGAAAACGTTTTACCCACATCATTATTTCTGTATCTTGTTGAATTGGGATAAACTTCGTATTATTCTGTTGTAAATTTGATATGGTTTGAATAATCAATGATAATCTTTTCCAAAATGTTTCACCTAATTCACCATAATGTAAACCATGCAAATGTGCTGGAAAAGCATAAACTTCCTCCCATTTATGTAACTGCATTTTACCCATAGGTGTTAACACATATGTATTTTCATGTATTTCTTGAATAAAATCCGCTTGCAACAACTTTACAACTTCACCATCATAGTCATTTCTATTTAATGATTTATATATTCCGAATAAAAAAGAAATCCGGAACATATTTCCATCTTGTAAAGTTTGCGAAGAACGTTTGCCCTTTAGTAAATAATAAATAGAAGAAACGGTTCTTTCACCATTCAATTGTTTTAAACAATGCAACAAAGTATATTGTATTTGCATGACCGCTTCCACCTTCCAATCTTAACTTCATTCTTTTCAGTACAATTACACTTTCTACTGTCGCTCATTAAACTTATCATATAAGAACTATATACTTGTATATATTCTATTGTATCAAACGAAATCACATTTACGTATTTTGAAAATCTTATGAAATAATTCAAAAATAAGTTGACACTCTAATTGATAAGCATTATCATTATAATTTTATGTTGAAAAGTTTCACAAACCGTTTTACAATAAGGTTATAATTTTTATGGCGAGCTTTTCACATACATATTATCAGGAGGGAAAAAAGATGGCAAAATATACAATCGTTGATAAAGATACTTGTATTGCATGTGGTGCTTGTGGCGCTGCTGCACCAGACATTTATGACTATGATGATGAAGGTATTGCATTTGTAACATTAGACGATAACCAAGGTATCGTTGAAATTCCAGATGTATTAATTGAAGATATGATGGATGCATTCGAAGGCTGTCCAACTGACTCAATTAAAGTTGCTGACGAATCATTCGACGGAGACGCTTTAAAATTCGAATAGTCTTTTATTAACTTCAAAAAACGCCCCTCATATTGATGAGGGGCGTTTTTTGTATCTAAATTTTATTTTCCTTAATAAAAAACCATTAGTAGTTCCACACTACTAATGGCTTTAATATATATTATGCATTTTTCATTTTTGCAAACACCCATACTTTCAGGCGTGAGAATAATGCTACAAATACAATTGTTACAACAATTCCTTTAATTAAATTAAATGGTAAGATTGCCGTTACAACCGTTGTTCTGATAGCTTCGCTAGACATAGCCGGTGAATTTAAAAACCAAGTGTAAGCCGGGAATATGATGATGTAGTTTAATACACTCATAATAAGTGCCATTGTAATTGTCCCTAGCATTAATCCTGTCGTTAAACTCTTCACAGTACGATACTTTCTAAATAAGAAAGCTGCTGGACCAATAAATAAACATCCTGCAATAAAGTTTGCAATTTCTCCAACTGGTACTCCTGTTAAACTTCCTTGAATCCCGTAATGTAAAATGTTCTTTATCGCCTCTACAATCACTCCTGCTACTGGTCCAAAGATAATTGCTGCAATTAGAGCTGGTACATCACTAAAATCAATTTTCAAAAATGGCGGAAGCCCTGGGAACGGGAAATCCAACATCATTAGTAAATATGCAATACTACTTAGCATCGCTACACTCACCATCTGCACTACACTGTTTTTTTGTTTCATCTTTCTCTCTCCTTTTCCATCGATCATCTCATGGAAAGTGGAAAGGTTCTGCTATGCCTATTTTTTCATAGAACGAAAAAACCCTTTGTGTTTTACACAAAGGGAGAATTTAAGGCACATCAAACAGACGTTCAAATCCATATCTTTTTTGAACGCTTGAACCTCCATCTTCTCCCATCCAGACTATACTGTCGGCTTTGGAATCACACCAAATCCTGCCTTAACGGCTCGCGGGCTTAGAACAAAATCATAAATAGTTCATCACCGCCGGTCGGGATTTTCACCCTGCCCCGAAGATAGACCGATATTCTATTTTCCCCTTCATTATACAACAACCTCATAACATTGTGAACTAAAAAATTGTAACTTATTTAAAATTAGTTATTTATTTTTCGTAACAACAAATGAATTGCGAAATATTTTACAATACAATCCATATTTTTTATTATTCGGCATTTCTCTTTTGAATTACCTAGTCATATATAATTAAAAGTGATAAGATATTGAATTGTTAAGATAAGAACATTTTCTGAGTTATGGAGGAAATGTCATGAAAAAAGAAAAGAGACATTCTATTCGAGAAGCAATGAAAAAAAACTTAAGAAAAGAATACTTTTACTTAAAAAAAGAATTACTTTTCTACTGCCCAATTGATTTAGGCACATTCTCAAACGAGACATACTATGCTACTTTCGATGAAGATGGCATCAGTATTTATCAGTATGATAAGAAAACAGAAAGTAAATTAAAATTGTGTGAGCGTCATCCGTGGAAGAGTTGGAGTAAAGTGAAGATTGATCACTATTTGACAACTTCTCAATTTATTTTTCAGGGTGAGCGAAATTGGATCTTATCTCTTTTTCAAAAAGGAAAAGAAGCTCAAAAAATTATTGAAGAGCATACATCTTTACAAACAGAAGTTGTTTCCCGCTCTTTCTTAAAAAAACTTCCTGGCTTTCGTTCTAATACACCACTGAATAAATACATCGGTAGCATTTGTTACACTGCACTTATTGCATTTTTATTAAAATGGATGATTCCATTTCAAGCACCACAAATCGCCCTGTATTCTATTTCGATTGGTTGTATGCTTCTTGGCCTACTTTGTTTGACAATCGGTTTAATTGAACCGACTATCGTACTGTTTCGAACAAAAGAGAAAACAAGAACAAAAGTTTTTTACTTATATAGCTATTTAGCTATTTCTGGATTTATATGTGTCTTTATTTTTTGGTAAAAGAAAACCGTCCCAAAATAAATTTTGGGACGGTTTTCTTTTAAATATAGATACTCTAATTCACTCAATACTTCTAGGAGAAGCGCCCATATAATTTCATTTACATTGAACCTTATTTAAGAATATTCAAAGTTTAATTTTTGAGACGTTGCCTTTACTTAACATATAATTGTTGATTAGGATAAATTAGCTCTTGCTGCAATCCATTTTTTTCTTTAATTTCCTTAAGTGTCATACTAAATTTCCGTGCAATACTAACTAAAGTATCCCCTTTTTGTACGACATATAATGATGAAGAAACAACTTCATTTCTTTGTTCACTTAAAACAAGCAATGGGTTCATCGCATTCTTTTTCGCCATCGTCCATCTTCCTTGATGAAGTTCTAGATGTAAGTGTGCACCTCGCGATTCTCCCGTGTTCCCTACTTCTCCAATTTTTTCTCCTTTTGAAATATAATCCCCTTGAACTACATATCTCTTATTTAAATGTGCATACACAGCCTCATATTCTCCATGTTTAATAAATATAACGTTTCCATAACTACTTGAATAATAAGACTTTGTTACCTTCCCTTCTTGAATAGCTGACACAGGCGTGCCGATCGGTGCCGCTATATCTATACCGTAGTGTTTTCCGTGTCTTGTCCCAAAATAATCACTTATCTGTCCTTCAACAGGCCATGCCCATTGATTTCCCTCTGCGTACACATGTAATTGAGATAAAAACAGTACTGTCAATAACATAACGCCGTATTTTAAAACTTTCATATACATCCTCCGTTTTCTAATTACCACCATACCTTCTCTATTTTGGTATATTATAGAAAAAAGTATACAAAAAAGAAAGTGAATCACTCCACTTCCTTCTCTTTCTTATCACGAAAAACGATTGCACTGCGATTATACTCTACATCTTTTACTTGTAATCGAGCGTTTATTACTCTAGCTACTGCAAATAAATAGTCAGATAATCTATTTACATACTTTAGAACAACTTCATTTATTTTTCCTTCTTTTTGTAAGGACACGATACATCGTTCTGCTCGCCTTACAACTGTACGTGCAATATGAATAGCAGCTGCCGACTCGCTTCCACCTGGTAAAATAAAGCGCTCTAGCGGCGGTGCTTCTTCTATATACGAATCAATCCTACTTTCTAAGTTTTCGACCATTTCAATTTTTACTTTATAAGGTATCTTCTCACCTACTATCGCCAAGTCTCCCCCGCAATCAAATAGTTCATGTTGAATCGTTTCAAGTTCATTGTAAATATCTCCGAAAGGCCCGCCTTGTAGTTTAGTCATTGCATATCCGATATGAGAATTCGCCTCGTCTATTGTTCCATACGCTTCCACACGGATATCATCTTTATCAACCCTACCACCTATTACACTTGTCGTTCCTTTATCTCCTGTTTTTGTATATAATTTCATTTCTTCACAGCACCTCTCTTGTTATTCTTTATTCGAGCAACATAGAAAAAAGTTCTACCATTCTTTATTTAATTGAGTTTACAAAAAAATAAAAAACAGCAGAACTTTATTCATTATCAACTTTAAAAACGTATATCTAAATTATACGATTCGGTAAATAGACAGAGAATGTAGTTCCTTCTCCAACAACACTTGATACAGAAATTTTACCATCATGGCCTTGAACAATATTTTTCGCAATCGCAAGCCCGAGTCCTGTTCCACCTTTTTTCCCACGTGTTCTTGCTTTATCAGCTTTATAGAAACGATCAAATAAAAATGGAATATCTTCTTCTGGAATACCAACGCCCGAATCTTGTACTTCAAAAATGAGACCATTATTTTTCGTATCAATTACAAGTGTTACATGTCCGCCTGCGTTCGTATGACGTATTGCGTTATCAATTAAATTCGTCAATACTTGTTCCATACGATCTGCATCAAACGGGTATTGTTCAATTGGATTTTTGAAATCAACTGTTAGTTCAACTTCTTTATCCTTTGCAATCCCTTGGAATTTACGACCAATTTTTTCAACAAACGGATGTATGTCCACTTCACCTATATGTAACTCTACATTACCACTTTCCATGCGTGCTAAATCTAATAATTCATTTACAAGTTTACCTAAACGAACGGATTCATCATAAATGATTTGAACAAACTCATTAATTTCTTCTTTCGTTTGCACAATATCATCTAAAATTGCTTCACTATACCCTTGCAGCATGACCATCGGTGTACGAAGTTCATGCGATACATTCGCAATAAAGTCTTGACGCATCTTTTCAAGACGACGTTCTTCCGTCATATCTCGCAGTACTGCTACAGCCCCGCGAATTTTCGTTTGATTGTAGAGCGGCGTCATAAGAACTACATAGTTCCCTTTTTGTAAATTAATTTCAACAACTTGTTGTTGTTCGCTTTCTACAACGAGATGGAATAGTTCAACAAGTTCAGAAGGCAGTTTTTTACTGAGCTCTATCTCTTTTTCTTCTTGCCAAACTTGTAAGAAATGTTCAGCTGGCGGATTGATTACTACAACTTCACCTTCTTGATTTAATGTAATAACCCCATCTGCCATACTACTCAAAATACTTGCTAACTGTTCTTTCTCTTGCTGCAGGGCATTCATATTAAACTTCAACTGTTTCCCCATTTGATTTAAGGCCGTTGCAAGCTCACCAATCTCGTCCTGAGATACCATAGGGGCTTTCGCATCAAACTTCCCACGCGACACTTCAAAAGCAACCTCACGCATTTTACGAAGTGGTGCTGTAATTCGAGTAGATAAGAAGAATGCAAAGAAAGTTGTTAATATAATCGCAATCCCTGCTGATAAGAATATAAAATCAGTCGTTCTTTCCATACCTTGTATCGGCACTTGTAAAGATTCGTACACAAACACTGCACTTTGATTTTTTGATTGCACTGGTTTTCCGACAATCATAATATCATTTTCAGTATTTTTATTCTTTCTACTATTAGAGGCTTTTCTAATGTTATTCTTAATTTCTTTTTTGTCTGTAAACACAGCCGCTAATTCTTTATCTTCTTTTAAGTCATCCATTGTAAGAGTGACTAAGCCTTCTTGTTTCGGTGAAGAAGAGATTTCTTTACCATCTTCTACAATAATAATCCTTGAAAGTGGATCAGAGAATTTGTAAGCGATATTCTCAATCGTTTTTACATCGGCACCTTCTTCAATTAACTCTGAAACACTTGTTGCGACTTTTTGAAGCCTAGCTTCACTCATATCAACATAATACGTTCTAAAAAACTGTGAAAGTAAAATCGCAACAAATCCAAGAACAAACGAAACGAGAAGTAATATGGTCATCCATAACTTCCCTACTACACTTCTCCAAAGCATCAGTCGTTCACAACCTCAAATTTGTAACCTACACCCCAAACAGTAACAATCATTTTCGCTGCATCTGGTGATTTTTTGCTTAACTTCTCACGTAAACGCTTTACATGTGTATCAACTGTACGTAAATCTCCGAAGAATTCATATTGCCATACTTCTTTTAACAGTTGCTCACGATCGAATACTTTATCAGGAGCTTTCGCTAAAAATAATAGTAACTCATATTCTTTCGGCGTTAAGTTTACTTCATTACCATCTGCAGTAACACGGTGTGCATCGTTGTCAATTGTTAAGTGCGGGAATACAGTAACATCTTTTGTCGTTGTATCTTGTGTAAAGAATGTTGTTGGTACAGCACGACGTAATACCGCTTTCACACGTAGCACGACCTCACGTGGACTAAATGGCTTTACAATATAATCATCTGTTCCAACTTCAAATCCTTGTACTCTATTTACTTCTTCACCTTTTGCTGTCAGCATAATAATTGGTGTCGCTTTCTTCTCACGAACCCCTTTACATACTTCAATGCCATCTTTACCAGGCATCATAAGATCTAATAAGATTAAATCGTAATCATTTTGTAACGCCATTTCTAAAGCTGTATCACCATTATCTGCTTCTTCAATTGTGTATTGTTCTCTTTCTAAGTACATTTTCAATAAACGACGAATACGATCCTCATCATCTACAATTAAAATTCTTGATTCATTTTCCATCTCTACCCGCTGCGTACTCTCACTTCAGCGGTTCACACCTACCCTTCTTTACTATTATGTTGCGCTATTCTCGTTTATTTAAGCAATCTTCTAAATGTTTCACTTCCCATATTATGCTTCACAAGAATAATAAATTTTGTTCAATTTTTTTCCAAAACTATGTATTTTTTTTGAACAGTATATAATGTCCTCGACATCATTTTACAAAATCAACCGCTACTTTGTCATGTTTTTCTCAAAAAAGAAGAAAAGTTGACAAAAATAAAATAGGAAAGTGACATGCACTCTCCTATTTTATTTCTCTATGCATATGAATGTAAACCGGCAATAATTAAGTTTACTACAATAAAGTTAAACATAATAATTGCAAAACCAATTACTGCAAGCCAAGCTGATTTCTCTCCATGCCACCCTTTAGATAATCGTAAATGTAGTACTGCAGCATAAAAGAGCCACGTTATAAGTGCCCAAACCTCTTTCGGATCCCAGCCCCAAAAACGCGTCCACGCTATTTGAGCCCAAATCATTGCAAAAATTAACGCTCCTAATGTGAAAACTGGGAATCCAATTGCAATAGATCGATATCCGATTTCATCTAGTAAATCACTATTCGTATTCTTTACTAACGGCTGAAGTGCTGCCGATACTCGCTTCCGTAAAACAAGTCTTAATACAATATAAAGTAATGTTCCAACTAACACTGACCAAATAACAGTATTTAATTTCTTCGCATTTACAATCGCTGGAACTTCAACTGCCGGTTCTAATTTATTTTCTGTCAGTAACTTCCCTTCATGCGGTCCAACTAAAGCCGGAAGATTGTACTTCATTTCCAGTTGCTGTTCATTTTTATCAACCCATTGAAACTTCGCTTCATATTTCATACTAGAAAATACCGTTGTTACTCCAATAAATCCAACTGTACAAACAAGTGTAAATACTACCGTCTCTAGCCAAAATGTCCGTTTACTTCTCGTTGATTGATCTACATTTTTTAATAAATACATAACGCCCGTAATAAAACTAATCGCTAAAATTGCTTGTCCTGCTGCTGCAGTCGTCACGTGAATATGTAACCAATTACTTTTTAAAGATGGAATAAGCGGAGATATTTCCCTCGGAAACATACTTGCATAGGCAATTAATAAAAGCGCAACTGGTAATGCAAATAGTCCAATTATACTTACACGGTACATAAAATACATTACAATAAATGCTCCTACAAGCATCATGCCGAAAAATGTACCGAATTCAAAAAAGTTACTAACTGGTGCATGCCCTGATGCGATCCACCTTGTAACAAAATATACTGTTTGTGCTATAAACCCTAAAATTGTAATTGTTATTCCTACATTTGCCCATTTATGACCCTTTTCTTTAATGGCTCCACCAAAAAATAGAGTCGCAATTAAATATAAAATAAATGCGGTAAAGAGAAAGTTACTACTTATTTGCACCATATCGTTTCCCCACCTTAACTAATTTTTTTATCGATTACTTTATCATTTGGCTGTGGAATTGCTGTACCTTCTATTACTCTTTCAATATCTTTCTTTAAACCGAACCAATTTTTATTCGTATGCCCTGCAATCCACCATTCATCATTAACACGTTGTATCCAAATACGGCGATGATTCCAATACATACCTTGAATGACACCAACCATAAATATAAACCCTCCAATACCGAGAATCCAAAGCGTTAAATCTTTTCTTACAGTAAGTGCTGTTGCATTTTGCATTTCAACACCTGCAAACGACATTTTATATTTGTTGTTTCCATCAGGTTCTATATTTTGCTGAATACCAACAAAACTCACTTCACCATCTGGTGTTTCAGGTGTAAACATTTTAAATACAAATGCAGGATTGTTCGGTAATTTCGTTTTTGTATTTGGTTTTCCATTCTCATCGAAATAAAAATCAGGAAAATAGCTTAATAGTTCTAGAGAATAACCATTTCCTAAATCATATTTTTCCTTAGGATTCGTTAAATCTACTTTAATCGGTCCCCATTTTTGATTATTTTCTTTATTTTGCAAGTTGAAGGACATACTTTTAAATTCACTTTCTTTATAATCCACTTGATACACTGCAAATTGATTAAATTTCAGTGGTTCATTTACTCGAATTTCCGCTTCTTTTACTTTTTCCAACTTTGGTTTTTGCCCTGCTATATTTTCGCCCACAGCTTTATATAATACAGCATTCGTTTGGAAGTTTTTCGCAATCATTTTATCGCCTACACGATCAATCGCTTCCTCAAAAACTTCCTTGTCCTTACTTTTATCATAAACTTCTTTTATAAATTTCTCGTTTTTTAAGTAGTATTGTCCATCCGTCCCTGGTATTTCTTTCGTTTCACCATCACGTAACCAAAGTGCTTCGTCTACGTACATACTCGGTAAAAAACGAAGCATCGCACCGAATAAAAAGATAATAAGACCGATATGATTTACATATGGACCCCAACGCGAGAAGCGTCCCTTTTCTGCTAAAACGTTTCCGTCTTCCACTTTCACGTTATAGTTTCTTTTCTTTAAATTCTTTTGCACTCTTTCCAGGTCACCATCTTTCGGTGTACCAGTCCCATATAATCTCTGTCTCTTTAAAAAGCTAGGATGTCTTTTTACGCCTTGCTTTTTTAAAGCTTTATAAAGTGGAATAACGCGGTCTAAACTACATATCACAAGTGAAATACCGATAGAAGCAATCAAAATCATATACCACCATGAACCGTATAAATTATTAAATCCTAATTGATAGTATAATTGCCCTAAAAATCCGTATTCTTGTTTATAATATTCAGCTGGTGCAATCCCTGGAGTTATGTACATTTCTTGCGGAAAAATAGTTCCTATCGCTGATGCAGCTAAAGTTATTACGATTAGCCATACACCCACTTTTACAGAAGAGAAAAAGCTCCAAATTTTATCGACTATCGTTTTTGTTTGCGTGAGAGATCTCCGTGCACTCCCCTCATAGCGCATATCCAATAGTTTTGCATTTTCATTGCTTTCAAATGGTTTCCCGCAAGCTTCACAAAAAACGGTTCCTATCGGATTAACATGTCCACATTCACATTTAATTTCTTTCAACACTCTCACCGCCCCTGTCTCTATATGTACTATTGTATATTCTAACCTCGAGTTACCGCAATACTCAGAATTTTTAAACCAGAGGCACTATAGACACGCACCTCTTATGTAAAGGCTTTCTTTATTACGGAGTAATTTTCTTTAAATACCCTTCTAACTGTTCTTTCGTTTGTTCACCTATAATTTGCTCCACTACTTTTCCATCTTTATCAATCAAAAAGCTTGTCGGTAATGGACCTACTCCATATGTTCCTATAATCTTTTGTCCTTTATCAATAGCAACTGGGAATTTCAAACCATATTGGTTCACAAAGTTCTTTACTGCAATATCCGTTTCATCTGCATCTAACGCTATGATTTCAACGCCTTTTTCTTTATACTTTGGATATAATTCATTCATATAAGGCATTTCTTTTTCACAAGGTTTACACCACGTACCCCAAAAGTTTAAAAATACACCTTTTCCCTTTAAATCTTTTAGTTCAATTTTCTTCCCTTCTAAATCCGTCACAACAAAGTTAGGTGCTTCTTTTCCGATTTGCATTTTCTCTTTATTAGCAAAGAATCCTTGATAAAGGGTAAATCCTACAGCACCACATAAAATGAGTAGAATAATAACGCGAAATAATAAGCGATTTTTCTTCATATTACCTCTCCTCTCCTCGGTAAATGTTATGTATTATCTTCTGTAAATGTTGTATTGAATAAATCACCAGCAGAGCACTCCACTGGTGAATTTTTAACTCTATAGCTTATCTTGGCTTTGTAGAAGCAAGCGCGCGTAATTGTTTCACCTCATGTGGTGTCAATTCTCTCGCATCACCAGGTCGCAGGCTTCCTACTTCTAAGAAAGCATAACGTTCACGTTTTAATTTCACTACTTTACAGTCTAACGCTTCAAACATACGACGTACTTGACGGTTACGTCCTTCATGAATTGTTAATTGTACAATAGCCATTTCTTTACGCTTGTCCCAAGAAATAATTTTCACATGTGCTGGTGCTGTTTTACCGTCTTCTAGTGCAACACCGCGTTCTAACATGCGAATTTTCTCACCTGTTAATGGGCCTTTTATTTTTGCAACATACGTTTTTTCAACTTTATATTTAGGATGCATTAATATATTTGCGAAGTCCCCGTCGTTTGTCATTAATAATACTCCTGACGTATCATAATCTAGACGTCCGATTGGGAATAAACGTTGTGTAATTTCAGGGAAAAAGTCTGTTACAACACTTCTACCTTTATCATCTGATACACTTGAAATTACACCAGTTGGTTTATATAGTAAAAAATAAACAGGTTCTTCTTTTTCAAGAGGGATGTTATTTACTTCTACTTTATCTTGAGGAGTTACTTTTGTTCCTAACTCTTTCACTATTTTTCCGTTAACTTTCACTTTTCCTTGCTGAATTAATTCCTCAGCCTTTCTTCTCGATGCAATACCTGCTTGCGCAATCACTTTTTGTAATCGTTCCATTTCTTTTTTTCACCTCGAATTTATCTTACCTTACATTAGAAAGACTTGGCAACCGCATACGCTTTACGGTTATTCGCTCCATCTCACTTAAACAACATAGCGATGATATTAAACATATAAAGGTCAAATCATGTTTTTATCCTTTATTATTGTCCATATTTTTCATATTTCTCACAATAAAAGTTCATCATTTTGTCAAAAATACCACATAAAAAAACCACTATTAAGCTACACCTTAATAGTGGTCGTATACGTATTATACGCGAAATAGCATAAAAAATGAATAGCTTTACTGAAACAATAGGGAAACAAAGACAATCGAGCAAATAATTCCGATTAAATCTGCAAAAAGACCTACTTTTAATGCATCTCCCATTTTTCTAATACCAACAGCTCCGAAGTATACTGTTAAAATATAAAAAGTCGTATCTGTACTCCCTTGCATCGTAGAAGCTAATCTCCCAATGAATGAGTCTGGCCCATATGTGGCAATTAAATCAGTCGTAATACTTAGACCAGCAGAACCTGAAATAGGGCGTATTAGTGCTAATGGAACGATTTCTGCTGGAACATGAATTAAATCTAGCATTGGCTTCATTACTGATATCATTGCATCTAGCGCACCTGAAGATCGGAATATAGAAATAGAAACAAGCATTCCAACCATAAACGGTAAAATGGAAATTGCAATTTGAATCCCTTCTTTTCCTCCCTCAACGAACGATTCATACGTCGGCACTTTCTTTATCGTGCCATATAAAAGGATAAAACCAATTACACAAGGGATTACCCATAAGGAAATTGTATTTACAATACTCATTTTTTCCGCCCCTTTCTACTCCTTCTTCGGTAAAAATAGCGGTCAATCCAAATCGCTCCAATCATAGAAAGTACTTGTGCAATAAATGTTACCCCAACAATTTCAGTAGGATTGGCTGATTCATACGTCATTCGAATTGAAATGACTGTCGTAGGAATTAATGTAATAGCTGATGTATTTAATGCTAGAAACGTCACCATAGAACGGCTTGCCGAATCCTTTCCTCCATTTAACTCTTTCAGTTGTTCCATCGCTTTAATACCAAGAGGGGTTGCTGCATTACCTAGACCAAAAAAGTTTGCCATCATATTTGATAGAATAAATCCCATAGACGGATGATCCTTCGGTATTTCTGGAAACAACCTTTTTACTATCGGCATAAAAAGTGCAACTAACTTTTTTAACAATCCTGCTTCCTCTGCAATTTTCATTAAACCGAGCCAAAATACTAAAACACTAATAAGTCCTATACAAATCGTTACCGCATCTTTTGCTCCGTCAAATACAGCTTTATTCACTTCTTCCATCGTTCCATTTATCATGGCGTATACAATCCCAATAACAGCCATCGCTACCCAGACGAGATTAACCATCGTTCCCAACACCTATCATGTAAGAAAAAATTTCTTTCACATTATTCCAGTAAAGTCCCGTTGTAGCTACTAACTTCCGTTTACTATAAAATAAATTCCGTTCTCCAACTTTCTCATTGCCAACATAAATGTCTGTCTTCCCAACCTTTACTCCATCCGTAAGTTTTGCACTTTTATCGAGTTCAACTTTTAATACTACGTTCTTTTTTTCTTCTTCAGTTAACGGCATGGAAAAACTATTTTTCGTATAAACATGGTTGGCATACTTCTTTTCATTTATTTCAGCAATTGCTCCTTGTCCTAAAACTTTCGTTTGTTTGAAACGTTCAAAACCTTTATCAAACAAATTCATATGATCATCCCAGTCACTAGAAGCACTCAAAGTTACGACAATTAAATCTAGTCCATCTTTTGATGCCGTTGTAACAAGCGTTCTTCCTGCTTTCTTCGTAAAGCCTGTTTTTCCTCCTGTTGCAAATTCATAATAGGATGTCACCAGCTTATGTTTATTTTTCCACGGATAATCCCAAGAATCTGATTTATATGTTTTTGTTCCAAAGATTTTCTTAAATGTCTCGTTCCCCATTGCGTATTTCGTTAATAATGCCATATCGTAAGCCGACGAATAATGTGATCCATCTCCATCTAAGCCATGAGGGTTTGAAAAGTGAGTATCTTTCATTCCAATTTCTTTCGCCTTTTCATTCATTAAATATACGAATCCATCTATACTCCCACCCACACTTTCAGCAATTACTTGCGCCGCGTCATTACCAGATCTAAGCATGAGTCCGTATACTAAATCTTCTAACTTCACTTTTTGTCCAGGCTTTAAATAGATTGCCGATCCTTCTACCCTCACCGCTTCATTACTAACTGACACCATTTCTTTCATTTTCCCTGATTCAGCAGCTAACAAGGCGGTCATAATTTTTGTTATACTAGCAATTTTTTGCGGCTCATGTTCTGCTTTTCCGTATAATACACGACCTGATTGTTGCTCCATTAATACAGCATTTCGAGCACTGACATTGCTGTTCATCTTTGCATATGTAGGAATCGGCATAACGCTTGCGTACATAATAAGAAGCGTAATGATTACACAAATTCGTCTCATATTTCCCCCCACGTCCTTTTGGCACTTTTTGTACAAGTGTATGCTTGGCCTTTTAAAATATGAACGAAATCTTCCTTCTGCTTCCATTAAAAAAGACGCAGGGAATTTGCGTCTAATATGGTGTCCATTCAATTTGTTTCGCAGTTTCAAACCTTTTTTCTACATCAGGCCAATTTACAACATTCCACCAGTTTTTAATATATTCATCTTTTCGATTTTGGTATTGTAAATAATATGCATGTTCCCATACATCTAGTACAAGGAGTGGTATCGTATCCCATTGTGTAAATAATTGATGAAGTGTACTTTGCAAAATTTCTAACCTTCCAGATCGAGGCACCCAAACGAGAATTGCCCAGCCTGAACCTTCTACTTTAGAGGCCGCTTCTGTAAAATGTTTTTGGAAACGTAAAAAGCTCCCAAAATCTTGTTCAATTTGTTGCGAAAAGCTCCCTCTTGGACTTCCACCACCATCTTTTTTCATATTATTCCAAAATATTGTGTGTAAGTAATGACCTGATCCATGAAAAGCCGCTTCTCTTTCCCAATGCTTAATTAAATCAAATTGATTTGTTTTTCTCGCTTCTTCCATCATCTTCTCTGCTTTATTTAACCCTTCCACGTAACTGCGATGATGTTTATCATGATGTAACATCATAATTTCTTTAGAAATATACGGTTCTAACGCATTATACGGATAAGGTAATGGCGGGAGTGTATGTCCTCCAATTGGAACAGCTCGTTCACTATCCCCTCTTTCATACAATTCATATTCCTCTTCTTCTTGCATAAATACTTCCTGCAAGTGATGCTGAATATGTTCTACATCATCGCTTATTTCATACATAAACTCTGCATCTGTTCCATACTCATGCTCTTTCATACGCTCTAATAACGTCTGAATTTTATAAGCAAGCATATGGACATCATACACTTCCATTGCGCGGCTATCTAATACGTGAAGAACACTTTCACACCAATTTTCTACTTCATGAAAGTAATCTGTAAATACACCTTGCTGATTCATGTTGCACCTCCCTAATGCTATCCACTTAACTATATTCAATGAAAATCCCTTATATAACTGTACAAAAGGAAAAGAAGCTAAGTCTCCTTAGCTTCTTTTCCACAATCAATATTTGTGTAACATCTTTGTCTGGTAATCCGTCTCATAATATTCTAGTTCTTCACGCATCAATTGAAATTTACCTTCTAAATTCTTCATCACTTGCTCCAAAGATGCAGGTGGTGTTTGTTGAAAAACGATAGAATTTTTTCCTGTATATGCAGACCGACTATTTTCATACCAATGATCACTCTTCGGTGAAAAAAACTCTGCAATTACTTGATGGTAAATCTTATATAAAATTTTTTCAGCTGCTGTTTTTCGAAATGGCTGGCTATTCAACAAAACAAAACATGCATCATGTCCTTCTTCACAAAAAACGAGAAGTCGTCTCATTGATGCTAATACCCCTTTATAATATTGCTCATTCCCTGCTGGTGTTTCCTCTAATAAAGAAGGCAACGTATGATAATTTACATAATTGGTTATCAAATGAATAGCATCTTCTAAAAATATAGAAACTTGTTCTGTTTGATTTTCAACCATCAAATTAGACATTTTTTCTCTCTCCTTTGCCATTTCACGCTATTTCTACTCTTTTATTTTTATGTAATTCAGCCAATATTTCTTGTACTTTCAACACCGTTCCCTCATCAAAATATTGTTGAAATTCTTCCATATTATTTAAATACAAACGTTTTTGCGCACGAAGCTCCCTATCTTTCACTAAACAACATATCGCTACAATATCGCGCAAATATATGTTTTGTTCTTCTACTTTATACACTGGATTTCCTTCAAAAGGAGTAATTTCTTGTAAAACTTCTTCAAAATATCGAACGTATAAAACCGAAAAAGTTTTCTCTTTATCATTTAATATATATGTCACTTCAGATCTGTTAAAAAAATCCTCTGATGTATTAGGTTTCGCTTTTTCTAACTCATATCCTACATAACCTTTTATAATCATATACTCCCCCCTCCTCCTTCTTTTATCTTATTCTAACTTAATTTTCTGATAAACAAAATATTCTTTTAAATATACCTATATAAAAAATAGCTCCCCTATACAGGAATTTACCTTTTTATTTTTCTTGAAGTTTGTCATAATAATATTATTGTCTCAGTTTTCTTACACAAGGAGAGTTGTATTTATGTCGTTTTCATGGAAACGTTTCTTACAAATCGGGAAAATTATCTTCCCATTTGTTGTATTAACAATTGTATTCTTTCAAGCAAAAAAAGAATTAGCGGGCATTTCTTTTTTAGAAGCGATTGATACAATTAAAAACATTCCAACTGGAGGAGTCTTTTTAGCAATTACACTTGGTGCATTCGCTGTATCAACAATGTTCTTTTATGACTATGTTATGCTTCGTTACTTAAAAGCTGATATTCCTGTCCAAAAGATTTTCCGTATCTCGTGGATTGCTAATACTTTAAATGGATTTATCGGGTTTGGTGGTCTCGTTGGAGCCGGCGTACGCACAATGCTTTATCGTCCATACATAAAAGAAAATGGAAAACTTATTAAAAGTATCGCTTGGATGACAACTGCCTTTATTAATGGATTAGCCATTCTTTCATTTCTTGGTCTTATCGGAATATTAGACACGAGATTTATTTTGCATGAAAAACCATGGCTATGGCCTGTTCTTATCTTCTTTGCTCTTTTCGTTCCTATATATATCGGGTTTTCTAAATTAAAAAATAGAAAAGCGACGCAAACAGAGGGACAAGAAGAAGAGGAGAAAAACCCAACCGTTTTATACTCATTAGTTTCATTAGTCGAATGGGTATCTGCTGGTATTGTTATGTACGTCATATTATTATTATTTGGCATTGAAATCGAATTCCAAAAGTTTTTAGGCGTATATGTCATTGCTGCTTTAGCTGGTGTCGTTAGTCTTGTTCCTGGTGGCCTTGGATCATTTGATCTTGTCTTCTTAACTGGGCTTGGGCAATACGGCATCGATACAGGTGTTTTACTCCCTGCTATGTTATTATATCGTCTCGTCTATTACATCTTACCATTCTGCCTTGGTCTCATTTTTGCAGCTTTTGAAATGACAGGAGTAGCCATTAAAAAGTTTGAAGATAAACCTTTTATTGCGCCTGCATTAGAGACAACTGGTGTTATATGGACTTTGCAGCGTGACTTTCTAGGAAAGTTAGGTTCTTGGGCATCTGCTGCTTTAACAGTATTTGCTGGCTTAATGGTTATTTTATCAACCATTCTACCGACAAGTATAAATCGGGCACACGCCTTACATATTCTAGCTCCAAAACACCTTATTCAATTTTCTTTTAGCTTATCGCTAACATTCGGTATTCTCCTACTCATTCTTTCACGGGGGATATATTACGGAACAAAACGTTCTTATTATATGACGATTGTTTCTTTAATTGGAGCGGCTATTTTTAATACACTAAAAGGAATTGATGTTGAAGAAACGTTTATTTTATTAATCGTACTCGCTGTATTGTATATGCTTCGTAAAAGGTTTGTACGTGAGAAAATGGAAGTCTCACTTTCCGATATCGTAAAAGTTTTTATATTCCTACTTGTAACGTTATATTTATATAAAAACTTAGGTATTTTATTTGCAGGTGCAAAGGAAGCTTTCAAACCTGATTTTGTCGTTCGTAATATTACACAAGTGAAACGAAGTGCATTAGCAGCTGCCTTTTTTGTTCCTACTTTTTTACTAATTGGTTCACTCATTGCAAATCGTTATCGAAATGAATTTCCCGGGCAACCAGCTAATGATAAAAGATTACAAAACTTCTTAGATGAACATGGTGGAAACGTACTTAGTCATTTAGGTTTTTTAGGAGATAAGCAGTTCTTTTTCAGTAGTGATGGAAAAGCACTCATTCTCTTCTCAATAACTGGAAAACGACTTATTGTACTAGGTGATCCAATTGGGGACCCTTCCTCCTATCGTACTGTACTGCAAGAGTTTTTAGCTGAGGCTGATCGATTTGGATACATTTGTGTATTCTACCAAATTGAAAGTAAATGGATGAGTTTATATCACGATTTTGGTTATAACTTCTTTAAGCTCGGTGAAGAAGCTGTTGTTGATTTAAATACATTTACAATAACAGGAAAGAAACGCGCTGGCATGCGAGCTACTTTCAACCGTTTTGAAAGAGAAGGCTATACATTCTCTATTCACGAGCCACCTTTCTCAGACGAATTATATGAAGAGTTAAGAAAAGTTTCAGATGCATGGCTTGGTGGAAAAAAAGAGAAAGGTTTTTCACTCGGATACTTCGATCGTGAATATATTAGTCGTGCTCCTATTGCAACATTATCTGATGCAGATGGAAAAATTATTGCATTCACAACATTCATGCCCGTATATCAAAACGGATCATTATCTGTCGATTTAATGCGATATTATCCAGATGCGCCTAGCGGCATTATGGACGCAATTTTCATCCACTTATTCCAGTGGGCAAAAGAAAATGAATACCACTCCTTTAATATTGGTATGGCACCACTTTCAAATGTTGGTTTATCCACACAGTCTTTCTGGTCTGAACGAGTGGCTGCTGCAATCTTTAATAACGTTCGTTATACGTATAGTTTCAGCGGATTACGCCATTTTAAAGAAAAATATAAACCAGCATGGAGCGGTAAATATTTAGCATTTAGGAAGAATCATTCTTTACCAATTACAATGCTCTCTGTAACAAAATTAATAGGAAAAAGAAAAAACAGCTAAATTCTTAGCTGTTTTTTCTTTTTTGAACTTGTACAATAAATTCTTTTTCATACTTCTTACCATTTATATAGAAATTCCCCCACATTTTATACGTGCCCTCGGCAGGAAATGTAATCCGGTATTGTAATTGCTCATCCGTATCTACAGGCATAGCGTATAAAAAGTTCTCCTTCGTTTCATCCACGATATAGAGTGACTCTACTTCTCCTCTCTCTGAATGTAATTTCAATTTTTCACCCTTTTTCGCTTGAAACTGAAATGTTAACGTAACTGGTTCATTCGGATGTAATGCGCCAAATAAAAGAGAAACTTCATACTCTCCTATTTTTTTTGTAAGTACACTGTCGATTGGAAATTTCACTTTTTTCTTATTGTTCTCCTCTTTCGTTCTACCAAAATCTTTCCTAGCGAATGACTCTACGGACTTATTTTTATCTTCGTATAAAAATATTGTATATTCTTCGTCTTTCGCTATTTTGGAAGATAACTTATATGACCCGTTCCCTGCAAATGTAGGTTTAATTTGTTGTATGTGTTTTAACTGTCCATCTACAATCACTGCCCGAATTTGATCATTTACACCACGAATTTCATTATTCTTTTTGTTTAACAACTGAAATACAATATCTACTTTCTCATTTCCCTTTCCATTTGACACATCCCACTTTACTTCCTGAACATCTCCTACAGTCTCTTCGTTTTCTTGATATTTTTTTATGTAAAATCCTCCTGCCACAATAAGTACTAACGCAATAAGTCCAATGACAAGATTTTTCAAAACATCACCTACCATTTTTATTGTCTCTGTTCATACAAAACTTCTTAAGGTATATATTCTAGATTATGATTTATGAAATCCTCCTATTTTGCACATATTACAAATAATAAAAAGATTTTAATTGAAAGGATTCGTAGTGTATAATGCAAATGATATTGATTTCTATCAATACATTATAAGGAGGACTTTTCATGAGTGTACATATCGAAGCAAAACAAGGCGAAATCGCTGAATCTATTCTATTACCTGGTGATCCATTACGTGCAAAATATATCGCTGAAACATTTCTAGAGGATGTTACTTGCTATAATAACGTACGTGGTATGTTAGGTTTCACTGGAACTTATAAAGGAAAACGTGTATCTGTTCAAGGTACAGGTATGGGTGTTCCTTCTATTTCTATTTATGTAAACGAATTAATCCAAAGCTACGGAGTTAAAAATTTAATTCGCGTTGGAACTTGCGGTGCAATTCAAAAAGATGTAAAAGTTCGTGATGTTATTATCGCAATGACGGCTTGTACTGATTCTAATATGAACCGTTTAACATTCCCAGGATTTGATTTTGCACCAGCTGCAAACTTTGATCTTTTAAAGAAAGCTTACGATGCTGGAACTGAAAAAGGATTACACGTTCGTGTCGGTAACGTTTTAACAGCAGATGTGTTTTATCGTGAAAGCATGGACATGGTTAAAAAACTTGGAGATTACGGTGTATTAGCAGTAGAAATGGAAACAACTGCTCTTTACACATTAGCAGCGAAATACGGTGTAAATGCATTATCTGTATTAACAGTTAGCGATCACATCTTCACTGGCGAAGAAACAACATCTGAAGAGCGTCAAACTACATTTAACGAAATGATTGAAATCGCTTTAGATGCAGCAATTCAACAATAATACACTAAAGAACTTGTCATACGTCTGGCGAGTTCTTTTTATGTGACTTTTTATAAATAACTATTTTATAAAGAGACAGATTTCTCCCCTCTACTTTCTTGTAACGTTTGTTATAATAAAGTGAAACTTTAATCAGTGGGGATTTTTCCCATTCTCCATTGATTATTAGTTGAACCAATCAGGATTTTACGGGCAGTTGATCTCCCGCCTAACTCCCTTGTATTTGCCGAATTTTGAAGTAGGAGTCTTATTACCTGTTAAGGCGGGATAAAGAAATCATTTACAGTATTTCTCATAAGAGGTGACGCAGTGAAAAACAGAAGTATCGTCTTTAAACTATTTTTATTAACATCAACTTTATTTACAATAATATTCCTACTTTTTTTCCTAGGACAATCTCTATTTTTAGAGAAATTTTATATTAATAAAAAAGTAAAAACAGTTCAAACTGCTTTTGAAAAATTCGTAGATAATTATGACAAAAGTGATAAAAGTTATGAGAAAGTTAGAAAACTAAAACAAGAATTTCATGATAAAACAAATGCCGATATGCAGTTTTTGGATTCTAACGGTATTATTAAAAGTGATAACAATTACTATATCGATGTATTTAATCCCAACAATAATAAACAGTATTCCATTCCACTCAATAATCTTTTAACACCAGAAGAATATAATAAATTCGAAAATTTAGGTTTAAAAAAAGATGTAATAATTAATGTTGATGGAGTCGTACAAGAGAATAATATAATCACACCACAAAAATTAGGAACGAATTATAATCAATGGCAAAACGAACATTTCTATTCGGATTTTCAGTCAATTAATGGTAATCCTTCCAAAAATAGACTTACAAGCCGATACAAATCTACAACTCGCATCGTCTTTACAGGTGTTATAACTAAGTTACAGCTCCCATCAAAAGCTGAGGTTCGTCTTGCAAATGATATTGAAACATTACAAGCCGTTCAATATTTTGCAGATATTATTAGAGATGGCACTTCTAACTCGAACCAATTAAACACGTTCATATTAGATGGTGGCGAAAATATAAAAAATAGTATCTTTGTAAAACCGATTATAGAAAACGGAAAGATTACAGAATATGCTTTTGCGATAGCATCTTTGCAGCCCGTTAATGAAGCGATGCTCGTTTTAAAAGACTATTATGTTTATGCCTTAATCATCGTGTTTCTCGTTATTATTTTGTTATCCTTCTACTACTCAAAAATCATTGTTAAGCCATTAATTAAAATAAATCGTGTTACAAAAAAAATGGCTAATTTTGATTTCAGCGAGAAATTACCTGTTACAGCTGACGATGAAATTGGCGGGCTTTCTGGCAGTATCAATACATTATCTGTAAATTTAAAAGATCGAATCGATCGATTAAATGTCGCTAATACAAAGTTACAACAAGATATTGAACGTGAACGTCAATTAGAAAAAACAAGAAAAGAATTCATTTCTGGCGTGTCACACGAATTAAAAACACCACTGAGTGTAATTAGAAGTTTTGCAGAAGGAATTAAAGATGGTGTTAGTAAGGATACTTCGTATTATACTGATGTTATTTTAGAAGAAACAGAAAATATGAACAGGCTGATTGTTGAAATGTTAGAATTAGCAAAGTTGGAATCTGGTACTTACAAACTAGATATGACGACGTTCTCAATCGGTGAATTAACGCAACAAGTCTACACAAAATTATTATTTAGCATGGAAGAAAAACATTTACAAGTGAATGTCGATGCAGACCCTTCTATACTTGTTAAAGCAAATCGTAGCCGTATTGAGCAAGTAGTTGTGAACTTACTAAGTAATGCAATCCGTTATACGCCAGATGGAGAAAAAATACAAGTCTCTATTATAGAAGCAGAAGATACCGTAAAAGTCGAAATCGAAAATACAGGAAACCCTATCCCTGAAGAAAGTCTTGAAAAAATTTGGGATCGCTTCTATCGTCTAGATGCATCACGTAGCCGTCACACTGGAGGTACCGGTCTCGGATTATCTATTGTTAAAAACATTTTAGACCTCCATCATGCCGAATACGGTGTGTATAATACGACTAACAGTGTTGTATTCTATTTCAATTTACAAAAAGTAAAAGAAGTCAAATAATTTGTCTTAATTTCACTAGGAGTTCACATGAAATTCACACTCTCCCTTTATAGTAAGAAACAAGTTAATCCTTTCCTTTACACATATAAAAGAGGAGAGTGCGTGAAATGAAACAAGCAGGACAACCTATTCAAAATGAAAAACAATTAGAAACTATCAAAAATATACTTTTACAATCTTCGAAACGTGATGGCTTATTATTCGTATTAGCTGTAAATTCTGGCTTAAAAGTAAGTGAAATCTTACAATTAAAAGTTAGTGATGTAATCGATGAAAATGAAAATGTTCGCCATTCCATTTTATTTTACAATGAAAAAGTGAAGAAACATAAATGGTTTGCTGTAAATGAAGACTTACAGCACGCAATCGAAGACTACATGAAAGAACGTAAAACTTGGAAACGTAATGAACCATTGCTAAAATCTCAAAAAGGAACAAAATCTATTACGAGACAACATGCATGGTACATTTTAAACAAAGCTGCAAAAGAAGTTGGATTAGAAGGGATTAGCTCACATACACTTCGAAAAACTTGGGGTTATTGTGCATACAAATCAGGTGTTGATATTGCATTTTTACAACACTTCTTTGATCACAGTACTCCATCAAAAACTTTAAAGTATATCGGTATTGCTTAATAACTCTTATACATAAAAAAGGTTACCATTTGAAAATTTGGTAACCTTTTTTATATTTCATATTCTCTTTTCTTGTCTCTCCTATACTGTAGTGGTACTCTAATACTAAGGGGGAGAAATTATGAACACACTTACAATTGAATTACCAAAAGAAACGGCTGAAAAACTTGATTTATTAAAACAAGCTTATGAAAAGAAAACAGGTGCTTCTATCTCTGAGAGCACTCTCGTTCAAACACTTATCTCAAAAGAATTTATCCAGGCGATAACTCCTTTTGATTTACAACAATTTGTCAACGGAAAAGAACAGCATTAATGCTGTTCTTTTTTTATCTCTATTTAAAATATACAAAGTTTTTTATATATTTTTAGAAAAACCATTGACAATGATAATGATAACCATTATCATTTATTACGAAGCCAACAATTGATGAATCAACCAAACGCTCAGTAACATTGTTACCCCTCTTTTTCATATAGAAAGGCACTGTACATTCCCCCTGTTTGTACAGTGCCTTTCTTGTTTATTATCATTCAAAAAAATTTAATTGCTCCGGCTTCGGCTCACCATATGTAATGTTCATCATTTTCATAAGCTGTTTCGCATTATCTGCTGCATCCCCACCTGAATTGTTGTTAAACAGTACGTATATATCCTTTGTTTTCTTTTTTAATTGCTCTAGTCGTTCAACCCATTCTTCCAGTTCTTTATTGTTGTAGCGATATAAACAGCGAACCGCTCTCCAATTTTCCCCTTTATCAAGCCAACCATGAACATTTCGACCGTGAAAACGTATTAATGCCATGTCTGAATTCGTAACCTCTAACACGAGTGGCACAGAACCTATCCCAGCCTGTGGTTCATCACAAATTGTATGAACCCATTTCTCCTGTTCTAGAAACTGTAACGTCTTATCTATCATTTCTGGATAAAACCATGTTTGATTTCGAAATTCTATTGCACATGGTAAACCTTCCATTTTTTCTTTCGTATATCGAAGAAAATCTACATTTTTCTTTTTGCAATCAAACCATGGTGGATATTGAAATAAAATTGTTTTTAATTTATCAGCTTCTAATAAAGGAAGAATAGACTGTTTATACACATCAAACATCTCATCGAACGTAGAAAAAGGAATTTCACCTTTCATATGTCCTGTCATTCCTTGATACGCTTTTACGACAAAAGAAAAATCTTTCGGCGTTTCCATTGCCCATTTTATATAATTTCGTGCAGGTTGCATCGCGTAAAATGAACTATCCACTTCCACAATAGGAAAATACTCGCTATATGTTCGTAATTTATTTCTATTTTCATAGGAATCTATGTATAAAGAATTATGATCTCCCCATCCTGTCACTCCAATGAACAGCACATATATCCCTCCCTTTTTAACTTCATCTTCTATTCACTTTCCAAACACTTTGCATCATGTAGCCTTTTCTTTAAGAGTATCCTTATAAAAATATGATATACTATATGGAAGAATTTTTAAAATGAGGGGTTATTTATTTATGCTTCCAAACGATGCTACTGTATCTCATGAAAAACGAATTGAAGAACTAGAAAATAAAGTACGTTTTTATGAAGAACTTGTGAATCAATTACCACATCATTTCACATACAAAAATCCACATATTGGTTTACGAATAAAGAAAACCAGAACAACTCATTCCATTCAAGAAATACCAAAAGAAAATAAAGAAGCTAATTTTCAACTTACTTGTGATTCATTATTTTTATTTGAACAACTTGAAAAACACTTTGTTCATATTTTTGATGCCTTTTCACATCATGTAACCTTTGTCGATAGTAAAGGGAATATTACTTTATGTAATCAAGTTGCCGCAGATGATTTCGGTGTAATACGTAATGATATTATTGGAAAACCAATTCAACAATTACTAAACTTGCCGGAAGAAAAAATTAAAGCAATTGAAACATTAAGAACGGGAACAGAAATATATAATGAAGAAGTTTTAGACAAAAATTACGGTATTATAAATAACCGAATTATTCGTGATTATAACGGTGAGATTTTTAGAGTTATTAGTGTCTTTCATTATTTAAATACAGAACGTGATGCAGAGAAGTTTTCGTTAGCAGGGCGAATCGCAGCTGGAATTGCACACGAAGTACGAAATCCTCTTACAACAGTACGAGGATACTTACAATTTTTACAAGAAAGCGTTTCTACATCAAATCAAGAGTTATTTAAAAACTTGCTTATCCCTGAATTAGATCGTGCAAATAATATTATTACAAAATTTTTAGCTGTTTCAAAAACACGGGAATTTACAAGAGAACCGTTTCCGATCAATACATTTTTACGTGACTATATTCAACAGTTACTAGCTAGTGAAGTCTCCTTGCATAACATTTCAATTGATTATAACTTCTCTAATGAATTAGATGATATTTTAGTCAATATTGATCGACATGAACTTGTTCAAGTGTTTTTAAATCTATTTCAAAATGCCGTCGATGCTCAAGGCGACAAACCTCTTTCTATTCAAATCACTAGTTATCGCCTTGATAACTTCGTTCGGATTACTTTCACAGATAATGGAATTGGTATTCCTCCAGCTATTCAAGAATATATCTTTGATCCATTCTTCTCAACGAAGGATTCGGGAACAGGACTAGGCTTGTCAGTAACAAAAAAAATCATCCAAAATCATAACGGTACGCTCAAAATGACTAGTGCTCCAGACGGTACAACCTTCACTATTTCTATTCCGATTTTACCTAAAGTAAATCGTGAAGCAATTAACTTATAAAATAATAATGCTGTTCTATGAACTCCCTTTAATTGTTAAGCAAACACTAACAATTAAAGGGAGTTTTTTTATGCTAATTTATTCTCTTTAAAACATATAGATTTTTCTCTACTTTTTTATTATTCGTGTTAGGTAGGTAAACTTCTTATTTTTTGAGAAATAGTAGTTTGTCCATCACGAATTTAATTTGAATTTCATTTTAATATATAGTAACGACTATTTATTCTATGAAAGAAAGGAATGAAAAGATGAACAATAAAAATAAAGGAAAAGTATTTTATGGTAATGATTGTTGCGAAGTAAGAGCATGTAGCCATATTAACATCTCTAAGTCAGAACTTACAGAATTTGTTAGACTTCTTCAAGCTCTTGGTCAAGCTATTCAAGCTGTCTTCCAAAACCCTTCTCAAAATAATATTGATAATCTGATTAACGTCTTAAATAATCTCCAACGATTCCTCAATTGCTTAAATTTGTCTCCTGCACAAAAACAAATTGCAAATTCTATTATCGCTAATCTGTTAACTATTTTAAGAACAACACCTTTTTCATGTGGGGCATTATACGTTGAACTACAAAGCCTGCTTAATTATTTATTGTATATCGCTAAGTTATTCAAAATTGATTGCTGTGCTATCGATAATCTCGTTAAACTCATTTCAGAAATTCAAGCTATCTTAGTTCAATATGGATCTGGTTGCCTAGGTGGAGGAACTACTGGTGCTACGGGGGCTACTGGTGCTACTGGACCTCAAGGCGCTACTGGACCTCAAGGACCGGCGGGCGCTCAAGGCGCTACTGGGGCTCAAGGTCCGGCTGGGGCTCAAGGCGCTACTGGGGCTCAAGGACCTCAAGGTGCTCAGGGACCAGCAGGTGCTCAAGGGGCTACTGGACCTCAAGGTGCTCAAGGTATTCAAGGGCCAGCAGGCGCTACGGGGGCTACTGGCGCTCAAGGGCCAGCGGGCGCTACTGGGGCTACTGGCGCTCAAGGGCCAGCAGGCGCTACTGGGGCTACTGGCGCTCAAGGCGTTCAAGGGCCAGCAGGCGCTACTGGGGCTACTGGCGCTCAAGGCGCTCAAGGCGCTCAAGGGCCAGCAGGCGCTACGGGGGCTACTGGCGCTCAAGGTATTCAAGGGCCAGCAGGCGCTACGGGGGCTACTGGCGCTCAAGGCGTTCAAGGGCCAGCAGGCGCTACGGGGGCTACTGGCGCTCAAGGCGTTCAAGGGCCAGCAGGCGCTACGGGGGCTACTGGCGCTACGGGGGCTACTGGCGCTCAAGGCGTTCAAGGGCCAGCAGGCGCTACTGGGGCTCAAGGTGCTCAAGGCGTTCAAGGGCCAGCAGGCGCTACGGGGGCTACTGGCGCTCAAGGCGTTCAAGGGCCAGCAGGCGCTACTGGCGCTCAAGGCGTTCAAGGCGTTCAAGGGCCAGCAGGCGCTACTGGCGCTCAAGGCGTTCAAGGCGTTCAAGGGCCAGCGGGCGCTACTGGGGCTCAAGGTGCTCAAGGCGTTCAAGGGCCAGCAGGCGCTACTGGCGCTACTGGGGCTCAAGGTGCTCAAGGGCCAGCAGGCGCTACTGGGGCTACTGGCGCTCAAGGTGCTCAAGGTGCTCAAGGGCCAGCAGGCGCTACTGGGGCTACTGGCGCTCAAGGTGCTACGGGGGCTACTGGACCAGCGGGTACTCCGATTCCTATAACTACAGCTGTCTTAGGTAACACAAATGCACAAACAGTATCACCAGGAAGCAATATACAATTCAATGAAACATTCGAATTAACAAACCTCTCCTTTAACGGCTCTGATACTCTAACTGTTTTAGAAACTGGTGTATACGATATTAACTTCTCCGCATCTACAACATTCCCAGGCTCTTCACCATTTGGTTTCGGTCTTTCATTTAATGGCCAACCACCTAGTCGTAATTTTTCAACTAACGTTATCGGTAGTGCGGTTTCTTTCTCAACGATTATTACTTTAACAGCTGGTACAACAATCTCTGTACAACCTACAGCAAATACTATCTCTATTCCAAATACAGGTGAAACAACTGCAGTACTAACCGTCTTCCGAATTTACTAATTTTCGTCAAATAATCATATTTATAGTTATATGTTTAATTGATTGTCTATTAAATCTCTCTTTTAATAAAAAGGAGCACTTATTTGGGAGGATAAGTGCTCCTTCTTTACGTTTCTTTACCTCAAATTTACTCTATCTTAATCCTCATTTTGTATGATAAATAATGAAGTCAAAGATATGAAAGAGGGATGAAAAATGAGAGTTATGTCACTGATACGCATTTGGATTGCTCTTATGGTATGCATTATTTTATGTGTAGGATTTTTTTTAACTCTAAAATACTCCACTATTTCAAAAGCAGAGAGAAAAACAGTTCCATACAAACTTTTGTATACGAAACAAAACGACATCCCTTATTCCAATTCCACAAATAATGAAAAAAAAGTTATAAAAGGAATGCTTATTACGAAAGCTTCTAATTACGAAACTCTACTTCATATTGCTGAAACGATTAAAGATCAGTATACAAATAAAGGAATTGATGAAATCACGCTGTCTATCCATAATGAAAATAATGGTAGTTATGAAGAAGAATTACCTTACGAACCGATTAGTAAAGGAACAATAATCGTCACATACGATTCTCAATCCTTTGGCAGTACGAACATTACTCTTAATGAATAGTAGCATTTATCTCACTCATTATGAGCTCACTTTATTTTTCACACGAGAAAGAGGCGAATAATGAAATTCGCCTCTTTTTTTACCATAATGATGGAATCCACTCTTTCACTTTATCAAACCACTCTTGCTGTTCTTTTTTCCTTTGTTGCTCTTCTTCTTGCCTTTTCTTTTCTTCTTCTTTTCTTCGCTTTTCTTCTTCAATTGTTTGCAATTGTTTTTTATAGTCCGCCTCAGATATTAACGACAATTGGAACGCTTTTTGGGCTGGGTTTGCATTTGCTTTTTTCATGATATCCCGGAACATCGTCGTTGTAATTTGGCTACCACCCGGAACATAATGCTCGCTATCTGTTTTGTCATATCCTACCCAAATCGCACCTACTAAATCTGGTGTGTATCCTACAAACCAAGAGTCCTTTGCCCCTACGCTCGGACCATTTACAAGTTGAGTAGTCCCTGTCTTCCCTGCTGTATCAACATTATTAACTTTCGCTTTTTCACCTGTTCCCTTTTCTACAACACCTTTTAATAAATACGTCATCTTTTGAGCGATTTTCTCACTCGTCACTCGTGTCTCTTTCTTATACCATTTCCCTATTATTTCCCCTTCAGCATTTTGAACTTCTCTAATTGCATGAGCCTCTACTTGAACCCCATCATTAGCAAATGTACTATATGCTTGGGCCATTACAAATGGTGATGTCCCTACATGCATCCCACCTAAAGCAATTGGATACGTACGGTCTTCTGGTACTAATGGAATACCAAATCGCTCTAAAGATTTCAATCCTTTATCTAATCCTATTTGTTCTAATAGCCACACAGCAGAAACATTATACGATTTTGCTACCGCTTCATACATTGTCACATTACCATGAAAAGCCTGATCACTATTTTTAGGTTCATATTCTTTAATATGAAATGGTTCATCCTTTAATATATCGTATACCTCATACCCTTGTTCTAAAGCGGGTACATATACAGCTAGAGGCTTTAATGTTGAACCTGGCTGTCTTTTTAATTGCGTAGCATGATTAAATTGTAAAAACTGATATGGTCCTCTCCCCCCAACTAAAGCTGGAACACCGCCTGTTTTGGGATTTATAAGGACTACACCCGTTTGCATAAGTTGATCTGAGCCACTATCTTTGAAATAACTATCATTATTCACAACATCTTCTACAGCTTGTTGTTTTTTCGGATCCAGCTCAGTATAAATACGATAACCACCTGCTAAAATTTCATTTTGTGTTAATTCATACTTATCCATCGCTTCCCTAACTATATAATCTACATATTGGGAGTATTTACCTTTATATTTATCATCAACCCCACGTTTTAATACAAGTCCTGACTCTTTTTCTTTATTGTATTGCTCTTCAGAAATATATCCTTGTTCCTTCATTAAACTTAATACGACATTACGTCGTTCAATTGATTTATTAAAGTTTTTATAAGGCGAATACGCAGACGGCGCTTTAATTAAGCCCGCGATCGTTGCAGCTTCTGAAATTGATAAATCTTTTACCTCTTTATCAAAATAAGATTTAGCTGCCCTCTTTATCCCCCAAGCACCTTCCCCAAAATAAATTTGATTCATATACATTTCAATAATTTCATCTTTTGTATAAGTACGTTCTATTTTTTTCGTTAAAAAGTATTCCTTTATTTTACGAGAAAATGTACGATCTTGTGTCAGAAATACATTCTTCGCAAGCTGCTGTGTAATTGTACTTCCCCCTGCTACAACTTCTCCTGCTGTAATATTTTTAAAAACTGCACTTATAATTCCACTATAATAAATACCATGATGGTTAAAAAATTCCTTATCTTCTACTGCAACAATTGCCTGAACCATAATATCAGGAATATCTTTTCTTTTAACACCTTCTGTTTTCGAAGAAGCTAATTTAGTTGCGACCTCATTATTTGCATCATAAATTAAAGTCGGTTGTGGAACAGCTTGTTTTAATTCAGATATGTCTTGAATGGAAATTATTATATTTACAGCAATAAATAGAGTAACGAGTACACTTCCCAATACAATTAATGAATTACGAAGTTTCTTCCTCTTATTGAACCACTCAAGCATTTTTTTAAAATGAGTGTTCTTCAATTTCATTCGTTCACTTCCTTCATTTATTTACACTCTTCTTTTTAAAAGGAAGAATATACCGCCTTTTAAATTTATTATAATAACGTAGTCATTCCTATAGTGTAAAGCTTTTCTTTTACATTCATACTTTTTGCAAGAAAAGGACATTCTACAAGTAAGATATTCACTATTGGATATTAATATTATTAATAGAACAACGAGAGTTATGTTAAGTTTTTGTAAACTTTTCGATAAAATGTTTTAAAAAACGACAGTTTTTTGTTAGAATTGATTAGCCAATATATTTTACATATATTACTTTTGTGGGGGTAACAATAATGGTCTTTAAATCAAAAAAAGATAAATTTTCTGAAATGTTAATGAATGTTTCCGAAAATTTAAAAGAAGGCGCGCAATTTTTCGTGGAGTATAAAATTAAAAATGCTAGCGATTTAAAAGAGTTTTCTATGCGCATGAAAGAGTATGAGTCAAAAGGTGACTCATTTATTCACGAAATCATTATGGAGTTAAACAAAGCGTTTATTACTCCGATTGAACGTGAGGACATCCTACAACTTGCAATGAGTATGGATGATGTATTAGACGGATTAGATCACAGTGCTGGTCTGTTCGAAATGTATTCTATTACAGAAGCTGATGAATACATGATTAAATTCGTAGAAGCAATTAATCAATGTGCAATTGAAATTGCAAATTCTGTTGAACTACTGTCTAAAAAGAAGTTAGTCGACATTCGTACGAACGCAATCAAGATTAAGGATTACGAATCACAATGCGATGATATTCGTCGTCATGCGATTAAGCACTTATTCTCTCGTGAGAAAGATCCGATTAAGATTATTCAATTTAAAGAGATTTACGAAGAGCTTGAAGAAGTAGCTGATAGCTGTCAAAGCGTTGCAAACGTATTAGAAACAATTATTATGAAGAACGCGTAAGGAGTTTGATCATGGATACACTCTTGATACTGACCGTTTTAGTAGTCATTTGCGCTTTAGCTTTTGACTTTATCAATGGATTTCACGATACAGCAAACGCTATTGCAACGGCTGTTTCAACGAAAGCTCTAAAGCCTAGACATGCAATTATTATGGCAGCTATTATGAACTTTTTAGGTGCAATGACATTTACAGGTGTAGCAAAAACGATTACAAAAGATATCGTTGACCCATTTGCTTTACAAAATGGTTCTCTTGTAATTTTAGCTGCTTTACTTGCGGCGATAGCATGGAACTTAATTACTTGGTACTACGGTATCCCAAGTAGTTCTTCGCATGCAATTATTGGCTCAATCGCAGGTGCAGCCATTGCTGCTGCTGGTATTAGCTCATTAAACCTTAAAGGATTCATTAAAATTCTTGAAGCTTTAATCATTTCACCAATTATCGCTTTCGTTATTGGTTATATCGTATACAGTATTTTTAAAGTGGTCTTTAAAAACTTTAACTTAACGAAAACGAACAAAAACTTCCGTATATTCCAGATTTTCACTGCAGCATTACAAGCCTATACACACGGTACGAATGATGCACAAAAAGCAATGGGAATCATTACGATGGCTCTTATGGCTAATAACTATCATACTTCTAGCGATATTCCGTTCTGGGTACAATTATCTTGTGCTATCGCAATGGGGCTTGGTACTTCTGTCGGTGGATGGAAAATTATTAAAACTGTCGGTGGACAAATTATGAAAATTCGTCCTGTAAATGGTGTAGCTGCCGATTTATCATCATCACTTGTTATTTTCGGTGCAACATTCATTCACTTACCGGTTAGTACGACGCACGTTATCTCTTCTTCTATTTTAGGGGTTGGTGCTTCTCACCGTGTGAAAGGGGTAAAATGGGGAACTGCAAAACGTATGTTAATTACATGGGTTATTACACTTCCTATTTCAGCTTCTTTAGCTGCTCTATTTTACTACCTATTACATTTTGTTTTCTAATCAAAAGTCGTCTTCCTTATTTTTCTAGGAAGACGACTTTTTTGTGAACAAGCCTATTTCTCATTAAAAAGCGTGTATAATAATTGGTGGATAAGTTATTTAGAGGAGTTGGCAATTTTGGAATACATCATGTTACTTTTCATCGGACTAATCGCCGGGACAGTCGGCAGCCTAGTTGGGCTTGGAGGCGGAATTATTATTGTTCCGTTATTAATTGGATTACACAGTTTATCACCACAACTTGCAGTAGGGACTTCTATGGTAACAGTCGTTTTTACAGGGCTATCTTCCACCCTTACTTATATGAAGCATAAACGAGTAGATTATAAAAGTGGACTTATTTTATTTATCGGAAGCGGCCCTGGTGGTATTATCGGGTCATGGGCAAATAAATTTTTAAACCAAGACACATTTTCTTTATACTTTGGGGTTTTCCTTATATTCGTCTCAATTCTACTTATGCTTCGAGACAAATTAAAACCTCTTTCCCTCTCAAATACGTCTGTAATTAAGCGTTCTTTTACAGATAATGATGGAAATACTGTACACTACCAATTCCCACCGTTTCTTGCTATCTTTATTGCCTTTATAGTTGGGTTTATATCTGGGTTATTTGGAATTGGTGGCGGTGCCTTACTTGTTCCAGCAATGATGCTTCTTTTTGCATTCCCAGCACATATTGCAGTAGCAACTTCAATGTTCATCGTATTTCTATCAGCAATTGTAAGTTCTGCAACTCACATCTCACTTGGAAATGTCAGCTGGATTTATGCATTAATCCTTATTCCTGGTGCATGGATCGGCGGAAAAATCGGGGCTTACATTAATACAAAACTAAGTGGTAACGCCGTAATTAATTTATTACGTATTACGTTAATTATTCTTGGAACTAGATTAATCATTATTTCCCTTTTATAACGTATTCTTTTTAGAATGCGTTTTTCTTATACACATGAATATAAAAATCCTCCGAGGAGAACAAATAAAATTAAACAAACACATAATAACATATAATTTGAAATATGTACTTTCTTCAAGTTGACCACTCCTATAACTGCGACTGTTATCTTTATGATAGCGAAAAAATAGTTCACTTGCAGTTACAGAGTGCTAACAATGCAAAATCAATTATTACAAATTTTATCCTTATATTTCATTTCTTTGTATATTCTATCGATTTAATAAAAAAAGATGTCATATTGACATCTTTTTTAGTGAAGAAGTGACCATCCCATAAAGTCTTCATGTACTTGGCACGCCCTCTTATCATTTCGATCATATAATTCAGCATAACTATCTGTTTCTTCATCATAAGCCATCGTATAAATAATTTGGCCGTCTACTTCAACGGATAAAACGACTCCACCTTTCATCTCTTCTACATGAATGATAGCATTCGCCGGAATTCTCATATCCGTCATTCTCATCGCATCTAACAATATACTAAACCCCCTACAGCGTATTCATTGCTAGTACTATTACACACTAAATAGTATACTACTGTAATAGCATACATTTCGTCAATGAAATTGCTGTTGAAATAGCATATTGTCTATATACATATACGCTAAAATAGAAGAAATAGAAACATATTAATGGGGGGCTAACATTGATTCTACACAAAGGAGATGTACTATTCCGTCAAGGCGAGGACGGTCCTTTATACTTTATAAAAACAGGCTTATTAAAAGTAGTTCGGCTAGAGGAAGACGGAACACCATTTTTATTCAACATTATCGTTCCAGGTGAAACGATACCTCATCATTCTTTGATTTCACCGAAAGAATATCACGGTACAGCTATCGCTTTAATAAAAACAGAAGTTGAACCGATCACTAGTAGTGAATGGTATGAGAGACTTCAAGCAAATCCCGAATCATATGCCAACATCGCTATGCAATTGCAATCTAAATTAAGAATGATGCAACAACGAATTGATCAATTGACAACCGTCTCTCCGAAAGAACGTCTTCATCGTTTACAAGAATGGTTCACATTATATTTAGGTGACATTCCTATATATGAAATATTAACACAAACTGAAATTGGTCAACTGATAGGCATACGCCGTGAAACAGTTAACCGTTTATTACGAGAACAAATAAAAAACGAGGTAAAATAAATACCTCGTTTTTTTGTTTATTCTCATTCGTCTTATTGTAAGCTTGTTGCTGGGCCGAAAAATTCATAATGAATATGCTCTTGTTTCACACCTAAATCAGTTAGTGCAGCATTTATATGCTTCATAAATGCTACTGGACCACAAAAATAAAATTCTGCTTCAGTTGTCGGAATAATAGTTTTTAACCATTCGCTTTCAACGAAACCTTCTTTATCAAAGTTCTTCATTTCTATATCTTTTTCAGTCGGTGCAGAATAACAAGTATATGCTTTAACTTGTTCATATTCATTTTCTACTGCCTTAACGTGTTCTTTCATTGCATGTGTATTACTATTTATTGCTGCATGAACAAAATATACATTACGTTTTGAATCTTGTTCAATTAACGTATTTAACATACTCATCATCGGTGTAATCCCTACTCCACCACTAATTAGTACAACTGGTAATGTTGAATCCATATTTAACACGAAATCTCCCGCTGGTGCACTTACTGGTAAAACATCTCCTTCTTTTACATGTTCATGTAAGTAATTAGACACTTTACCGTCTGGTGTATCTACACCTTTTTCTTTCTTTACACTAATACGATAATATTCTTTCCCAGGTGCATCGGATAAACTGTATTGACGATTATGTGTATATGTCTCACCTTCAATATTGATTTGAACCGTTACATATTGACCTGGGATGAATGAAGAAACTTTCCCTCCATCTTCAGGTTTCAAATAAAATGACGTAATAACATCGCTTTCCTTCACTTTTTTAACAATCACAAAGTTGCGGAAGTCTTTCCATCCACCTTCTTTATGTGCAGCTTCTTCATACATCTCTGCTTCAATGCTAATAAATGCATCAGCAATGACACCATATGCTTCTCCCCATGCATTTAAAACTTCATCAGGTGCACCTGCGACTTCTTTAATGGCACGTAGTAAACATGTACCTACAATCGGATAATGCTCAGCTTTAATACCTAAACTTCTATGCTTATGACCAATTTGTTTTACAACTGGAATAATTGCTTCTAAATTATCAATGTACGTTGCAGCTGCATAAACAGCATTCGCTAACGCTTGTTGTTGTCTTCCCTTTTTCTGATTCGTATGGTTAAAAATATTCAATAACTCCGGATGTTCTGAAAATAAAATTTGATAAAATCTCGTTGTAATTTCAACGCCTTTTTCTTGTAATAATGGTACTGTTGACTTTACGATTTCAATTGTTTTTGCACTTAACATTGTATCCCACTCCTCTATTTCCTTAACTGTTTTTAGTTTAACTGAATCTTATAATGCAGATTGTGATTTTAATCACTATTAACACGTTGTTTTTGTGAATAATATATGAACATTGCATTTACAAAAGAAAATAAGCTAACTAGAATTCTAGCTAGCTTATTATTTTGTTTGTATAGCTTGTTCAATTACCTTTCTATCTTTCCCATCACCAAACTCCGTATACCCCCAGATATTCGTTTCACCTCTATATTTATTTACGATAATATCCAAATCATGATATACACGGTGGGCATACACTACATACTCAATATTTTGAAGTTCCACACCTTTTTTTACAATTTCATAGCTTCTATTTACATCGCGTTTTATTTTTTCATTCTTTATTTCCGTATGTATATTTTTTAAAGATGGTTCTTGTTGTTGAAACCATTGCTTAAATTGCTTCCAATCCCCGTCTGTATAATTCTCTGCTTTACCATAATTTAAGAAATTATTATAGCTTTCATGTGTCATTCGAATAAAATCTAGCACTTTTGTCTCTTCTTGCACATCTTCTACTTGAGCTATTGTATTTACCTCAGCAGGCTTATTCGCATAATGTAACAGCACTTTCATAAGACTATAACTCGCAATGATCATTACGATAATAATCCCGAATACACTTAACAATTTCTTCATATACAGAACTCCTTCTCTACTAAAGATATTACAATGTATGACTATACTTGTAACATTCTCTCGTAGAAATATAATTCCTGTATTAATTCTTCCTATCATTTCGACAATATTTTTCTACACATTTCGTCTTGGCAAATGCTCCTGTAAAACAATATAACCTTCATAAGCTGTATAACCAAGTATAGCTATTAATCCGATATAACAAGCAAATACTGTCCATTTCGTTTTCGTATCCACTTTATAATAGTTTTCTTGTTGTTCCTTTTCTGTTTTCCATTCATTTAATTTTCTTTCTGACGCTTCAAATGCTTCTCTTATGTGAATAGTATACTCATCTATTTCATCTTCATATGGAACATAATCTAACGGTTCAAACTTCGGTAAAAGATACTCTAACACTTCCATTTTTTGAAGTTCACCTATTTGTAACTCTTTTTCCCGTTCACTTTGTCTTAATGCATTCATCTCATGATGCATCATGTATATAGTCCGATGTACAGCTCCAGTTTCTTTTAATTCCTCTTCAAGCCTAGCAACATATTCTTTCATTCCATCAATTTTATGCCCTAATTCCTTAATCGGCTCATCTCTCTTTATCACTCTGTATAATTCCATACAACCGATAATAACAATAAATCCTCCCAAAATACTTTTAAAGTAAATTGAATAGCCAAGTAATAAAATAAGGCCTGCTCCCCAAATTTTAGTACTGACAACTGAAATAATTCGCCCACCATCTAGCGGCGAAACAGGAATTAAATTAAAGAAATTAATCATACTTCCAAGCAAAATAACAAGCGCCCAAAACGGCTCTTGCGTCATTATATAAAGTGGGATCGCTGGTAAAAATGAAAGAAGTCCGAAAAGCGGCCCCATATAGGCGATGTAAGCTTCATCTTTCGCATTTTTCGGCATCTCTTTCATTCCAATAAGGGCCCCCATAAACGGAATAAAGATTGCTGGCGATGTTGGGATCCCCTTTCTTTTCGCAGCCCATAAATGGCCCATTTCATGAACAAACAACAAATAAATGAGCGCCACTCCAAATTTCCAACCATATAGAACTGCGTATGCGCCAAGCGATAGAAACATACTAAATACCGTTGAAAACTTTGCTAATTTAAATATTGCAAATACCCACTTTAACTTAGACAGTAAAAATAGACCTATCGCAACAATAATTCCCCATAATCCTTTTTTATTATTTTTCATATTCCTCTCCTTTATCTCTCATTAATGAATCATATTCATTCATCAAAGCTTGTTCTTTTCTCTATTATGACATATTTTTTTCTATTGTTAGAAATAATGTTTATTTAATCCATTTTTAGCCAAAAATATAAATAAAGGAGGTATATACGAATGAATTTACAATCTCTCATAATAAGTGTTTTATCATTTTTAGCTTCAACTCTTATTTTTTATACAGTGAGCTATGTATTATTATTAGATTGGTTGCCATATCACTTACTTATCACTCTTATCATTCTTTCCGCTCTTATGATTTCATTTCTTATTACACGAAAATCAATGAATGAGCCATCTGCAAAAGCAAAATAATAGAGAGGGTGTTCTTCCCCCCTCTCTATTATCATTTCCTAGGAAAGGCTACATACAATTTCAATTCAGCTACAGCCAATAAGGATCTTATCTCAAAATTCAGTTGGAACAAAGAAGTTAAGCGGGAATCAACGCCGAATTGGCAAAGACTATTAATCAACGAAAAATGAGCATCCTCTGCCGATTAAAGTCTCACTTTATCTTTGAAAATTCATTTTTTCACCATACTCTTTAACGATTTGAATTATATTTTGAAACACGCCTATTTTTTCTTTTTCACTGTTTAATATTTTCAAATCATACTTTTCGTAATATGTTTCTAATGATTTTAATTGTGATTCTGAAGCACCTTTTATCGGAACAGTAGCATGCAATTCATATTGCTTATACCCTTCCTTTACTTTTTCACCTAAAATCATTTCACTCTCTTTTGCTCCAATTAATTTTTGAACTTTTTCTGGGAAAGTGAGTTGCAAATAATACTCTCGTTCCTTCACTAACTTGTTATATAGTGATTGTGAAATCGTATACCGTACCATATAATTCACGTTTTGATCGCCCGCTTTAATATGAAACGCAGTAATCTGCAAATCTTTTTTTGTTACTTCCGTTAAAGGACCTACCTGCATCTCATCTTCTTTTTGTTCTGAAACATTTGGAAATATAGCCAAAAGCTTTTCCGTATCTTTTTCATTCAACATATACATAGCTTTCTTATATTGCACCCATCCTCGTCTATCTTCTCCCCTTAACCATGCATAATAAGTTTCTTTTTTCCCATCTCTACTAATTTGTATTTCATATTCAGGTTCACCGAAGCTTCCGGTTATTTCTTGTTTCTCAGCTTTATCCAAAATGTCTATTACTAACTTCGCTTCTGATTCCTGCAACTTTTTCTCTTTATGTTTTTTTTGTATAACGGTTACCCCAATTGTTTCTTTCACTTCATTCACCGTCTCTTCTACTTTTTTTGTTTCTTTTTTTTGCTCAGCTTGACCACAAGCTGCTAGTAACATAACAAATAACAACAATACATATTTCCCTTTCAAATTAATCCTCCTTTTACGATAAGAAATTCTTATAATCTTCATACATAAAACAAAAACGTGACATCCTATTAAATAAGTTATACTAATCATTGAAAGGAGGTCTTTATCATGTCCATTAATTTTCATGATCCAAATAATAAATACACATACGCAACAAGAAACGCTCATATTTCTTGGGCTGAAATGGTAAAAAACATTACAGACATACAAAACAAGCAAATAATTGATATTGGCTGCGGTGGCGGGATTTATACGAAAGAACTTGCTCTTATGGGAGCCAAAAATGTTGTGGGACTTGATTTTTCAAAAGAAATATTACAAGCTGCAAAAGAAAATTGCGGCAACATTCCAAATATTTCTTTCATCCACGGTAATGCACATAATATCCCATACCCTAATGAAACATTCGACATAGTTATTTCTCGTGCAGTTATTCATCATTTACAAGACATTCCTACATTTTTATGTGAAGCTTCTCGTATATTAAATAAAAACGGTGTACTTATTTTACAAGATCGAACGATTGAAGATTGTACAGTTCCAGGAAGTCCCGAACACATTCGTGGATATTTTTTCTCTATATTTCCAAAACTCATTGAAATAGAGTCAAAAAGACGTCCAAAAACCAACACGATACAGAAAGAATTACAAAAACATTCTCTTCACGTGCTTCCCACACAAACACAATGGGAAGTACGAAAAATACATGATTCTGTAGAAGCATTACTACAAGATTTATCTCCTCGAACAGGTCGATCCATTCTATATGAGTTAACAGATGATGAACTTTCTCAACTTCTACAACATATACAGACCGCATTACAAAACGTCTCTCCTATTATTGAAAGAGATCGATGGACAATTTGGAGCGCCATGAAGTTGTAAGGAAGGAAGCCTCACAAAATAATGTGAGGCTTCCTTTCTTTCATAATCTAATTTTGCAACACTCTTGATATCCTCCACTTCTGGCCTGTGCACTTCCACACTTCGGACATACTAAATATCTAGACTGATTTGTCAACAAACTACCTTTTTGAAAGAGTAAAACTTCTGCTTGTTTAAACGAACGCGAATAATATAACCACATAAAACCAATTATAGCAATAATGCCAAATAATACTCCCATCGCAAGCATTTCAGTCACCTCTTTTGGTTTGTTCTTTCCAGCAAGTGGATTGTTGTAATATTCTCTGTAAATTCAAATAATCCCTTCTTTACTCCTATAAATATCAACTTTCTCTATAAATTTTACAATTCTCCACAAATTTTTACTCCCATTTTACAATTCATTATTCCTTTTGCAACAACGAATATTACTTTCGATATTTCCGTATATAAATATATCTTTCAAAAAACATATTGACTTTCTAAAAAAAACATGCAACAATACTGTCAGAATACTTGAATAAAAATTCATTGACGAGAACGAGTACGTTATAGAACTGTTCCCCAGAGAGTTGGCGATTTGCTGAAAGCCAACGTTCAGTGCGTAACCGAAAATCATCTCCGAGAAGTAGAACCGAATGTTACAGTAAGTTCTTACCGGCCGTCCCCCGTTACAAGGAACACGTATCATGTTGTACGTTGCAAAGCCGTATACATATAGATTTATTTCTACATGTGTAAATTAGGGTGGTATCGCGGGTAAATATAACTCGTCCCTTTCTTTAGGGACGAGTTTTTTGTGTTCTTACAAATGAATTTAAAAAAGGAGGAAAAACAATGAACACTGTATCAAAAAAACATATTTTTTTGACGGGTCTTATGCTATTTTCTTTATTTTTTGGGGCAGGTAATTTAATTTTCCCTCCCATGCTTGGACAAAACGCAGGTGAAAATTTTTGGCCAGCAATGATTGGATTTTTACTAACAGGAGTTGGCTTACCACTACTAACTGTTATCGCAATTTCTCTATCAGGAAATGGGATGCAGCAACTTGCAAGTCATGTCCATCCATTATTCGGAATTTTCTTTACAGTAGTTGTATACATTGCCATCGGTCCATCCATGGGCATCCCACGTGTTGCAAATGTTGCTTATGAAATGGGTGTTAGTTCTTTCTTACCAGAAACAATCCGCTCTAGCAGCCTAGTGCTATTTGTATATACAATCATATTCTTTACTTTCGTATTTTGGCTGAGCTTAAATCCATCTAAACTTGTCGATCGTATTGGAAATATATTAACACCTATTTTATTAATCTCAATTTTCTTATTGTTTGTTAAAAGTGTCTTTACACCACTTGGGCAATCAGGACCAGCTATGCAAGAGTATCAAACTTCTCCAATCTTCAAAGGCTTTATGGAAGGGTACTTAACAATGGACACCATTTCAGCACTTGCATTTGGAATTATCGTTGTAAATGCAATTCGCTCTAAAGGTGTGAATGATCGTAAGTCCATTGCCATCGCCACAGCAAAAGCAGGGCTTATTGCCGCTACAGGACTCGTACTTGTATATGGTGCACTCGGCTGGCTGGGGGCAACTAGTGTCTCTCTCGGATATGCAAAAAATGGTGGACAGCTACTTACTGTTATCGTACAACAATTATTCGGTCCGTATGGTTTGCTCCTATTATCTCTTATCGTTACACTCGCTTGTTTAACGACATGCGTTGGACTCGTATCTGCGTGCAGCCAATATTTTTCAACATTATTGACTACATTTTCATACAAAACATTCGCGAGTATCATTTGCGCATTAGGATTATTAGTTGCCAACTTAGGTTTAACGAAAATTATCGCAATCTCTGTTCCAATTCTACTTGTTGTGTATCCAATTGCGATTGTACTCGTACTACTATCGTTACTTCATAAATACTTCGGTGGATATCGCTCTGTTTATGTATGTGCTTTAATCGGATCAGCTGTAGTGAGCGTATTTGATGGATTAAAACAAGGTGGTATTTCAGTTTCATTCATCACACCATATTTTGAATTTATCCCTTTATATAATGAAGGAATCGGTTGGCTAATACCAGCATTAGCAGGAGCTCTTCTTGGCCTTACAATCGCTAAGTTAAGCGGTACGAAAAAAGTTCCATTACTAATCGAATCTAACGAAGTAAAAGCCTCCTAAAAAAACTCCCAAAAGGGAGTTTTTTTACATTTGATAAGCAGTATGATTAAAACTGCTTATTTTATAAGCTTTCGTATAATATTCAATATTTGTATCAACTGTTTCTACCTTGACAACATCATAGCGCTCTTCTTGCTTTACTAAAAATAAATAGTATTCCTCTGTTGCCTCAATAATCGCAATTTTATCTGTTTCAACATTATATTGTTCACAAAGTGCTTGTAATGCGTTCACATACTCCCCTAATTTTTTAGACTTATCCATTCCGAATATAGTTTGAACTAACATATACATTCTCCCCTTTATATGTACTGTTAACACCTTAATGATAACGCTTACATTATTTATCGTCAATAAAAACATTCGATGGTTTTAACGCCAAATCTATATTGTAGCGAGCCAATAATCAGCGAGGAATTCCCCGCCAATTAAAGCTTCACTTTATCACTTCGTTAATTGATGCCTAAATGCATAAATAACTGCCTGAGTACGATCACTTACATTCAATTTATTTAATATGTTACTCACATGTGTCTTTACCGTTTTCAGTGCAATAAATAACTCGTCCGCAATCTCTTGATTACTTTTTCCCTCTGCAATTAATAACAAAATCTCAAACTCTCTTTCCGTTAAGTCATCATGCAAAGGTTGCTCTTTCTTTTGACGCATACGGGACATCATTTTCCCGGTAACTTTCGGCTCTAATACTGTTTCTCCATCATAAGTAGCTCGTACAGCATCGGCAATATCACTTGCTCTTGATGTTTTTAATAAGTAACTGGTCGCACCAGCCTCAATAACAGGGTACAATTTTTCGTCATCTAAAAAGCTTGTTACAACTACAATTTTTGCTTCTGGCCATTCTTGAATAATAGCACGTGTTGCTTCGACGCCATCCATCTCATCCATAACAAGGTCCATTAAAATAATATCCGGTCTTAATTGCAATGCTAATTCTGATCCTTTTCGTCCATTCTCAGCTTCCCCTACTACTTCAATATCTGGCTGTGTAGATAAATATGCCGATACACCCATACGAACCATTTCATGATCATCGACAAGCAATACTTTTATCATACTTCTCCCCCTCTCTCAATCATAATCGGTACTTTTACTTCTATTTGTGTACCTTTGGCCGGGAAACTAAGCACCTTGAGTGTCCCACCAATTTCATGAACACGCTCTTGCATCGATCTTAGGCCATATGAACCTGCCTTATTAACGCCTACTTCAAACCCAACGCCGTCATCAATAATTTTTAAAATCGCATATTGATCAATTTTTCGAAGGCGCACTTCTGTTTTCTTTGCCTTCGCGTGTCGCAACGTGTTTGATAACGCTTCTTGCACAATACGGAATAAATGATCTTCTACACCTTTTTTTAATTCTATTGGCTCAATAAGCCATTCAATTTTCATATGTTGTTTTCGCGATAATTCCGTTAATAATTCCTCTATACCTTCTGTCAGTTTCTTACCTTCCAATTGTACAGGACGTAAATGAAGGAGCAATGCTCTCATTTCTGATTGAGCATTTACAACCATATTTTCAACAAGTTGTAATTGTTTTTTTGTCACATCTGGAAATTCAGTTATTTGTTCATTAATCGCTGACATCATCATCGACATTGCGAAAAGCTGCTGACTTACTGAATCATGCAACTCCCTTGCTAAACGATGCCTTTCTTGAGAAATCGCTTCTTGTCTCATCTCTTCATTCCAATGAGCTCGTTCATTCGTTACTTTTTGAAAGAGTCCAGCTTGCTCCTCTAATCGACGAGCCAAAACGATTACTTTTCGTTCCACTTCATGAAATTCATCATCTGCAGTAAACGAAACATCGCTCGGAAAATTCCCTCGCTCTACTTCAAATAGAAACGTATTTAATCCTTGTATACGCTGCTCTATATAGTAACCGATTGCATATCCTACAATTCCCCCGATAAGTAAACTTGTAGTCATAATAAACAAGCCAATTGGAACAGAAGCGATGGATTCCTTCCATAATAAATCATACACTTGTTGCTCGCTTTTCCATACATATACAATTGTACAAATGAGTGCGATACTAACTGAGGACAACATAGAATAACGAATATACATCCACGAAATATTTTTTTGTTTCTTCATTATACTTTCCTCACTTCCGTGTCGCCTACGACAAGCGAAGAAATAATTTTAATACGACGAGGAGCCTCTTTATACTGCTCTGTTCTAAATGTAACATTGCGGTTAAACCCTGTCTCTTCATGACCTGGCAAGAGCACACGTCCGACAATAACAGAATGATTTAAAGAAAGTTCAATATCATATGGCACATATAAACGAATATTACCAACGACACCCCGAATAACAATTACCGTTTCCCCTTCTGGAATCATAGCAGTAGTTAAATCTATTTCCACATCACAAGCACCGTATTGAACATTAATATCCTCAAGTTCATAAATATGATCCATCATTCGTACATTGCCTACAAACATATTTTTCAAATATGGTTCTGTACGATATATTTGCTTCTCTTCGTCTATAATCCCTTTTTCTTTAATTTCAACCTTCATCGCTTTTTGCTGATGCCCTTGTTGAATCAATTGATAACCAATTAAAGCTAAACAAGCAAATACGACAAGAACAAATGCTGCTGATGAAAATAAGAAGAATAAAAATACGATACCACCAACAAATAAAAATACATTTCCCCGTACATAACGATTCTTTTTACGATAATGCCTTCCAAACATAAGCATAATAAATGCAAAAATGAGACCACCTGGTTCAAAATGTCCAAGTATCATATCAAGAAAAAGACCGAATCCAAATATGATGAGGAGCATCCCCATTAATTGTGTCTTTGAAAAATGTTTCTTCATTTCAGCTCCCCCCTTCTTGTCACATATACATAGAAGAAAAGGCATTGCTTTCCAACACCTTTTCTCCTATCACTATATCATAAGCCTGTTTTATAATATACTACTATTATTTTGTTAACTCTTTCGTTAACGATACATCATTCTTTTCTTTCATTTCACGCTCAAGTTTTGCAATTTTCATATCAAATGTGTCACGCTCATGTTCTTCATTCATACGAGTTTCTAAGTCACGAATGTGATCTTCAATTTCTTCAAATCGTAAGAACGGATTATTTTCATCCATTTTATGCATCGCAGTATTCATACGACGATTTGCATGTGCCATATTTTCACGTGCCATTAGTTCCATACGCTTTGCGTGCATTTCTTTTAATTTATTTTTCATTTCAGAAAGACGACGCTCTAACTCATCAATTTGCTCTACAACACCTGCATACATTTCTTCTAATCGAGTTACTTGCCCTTCATAATAAGCTACCTCTTCTAACGCACGTTCGTGCAATTGTAATTCGCCTGCTTCTTGAGCAATGATAGCTTGCTTTGATCTTTTGTTAACGAAATAACGTGCTTGCTCAAGCTCACGAGCAAAGTTAGATTTTAATGTTTTATGACGTTCAATTAACTTCTCAATTTTTGTTATTTCACGCTCACTATCACGTAAATATTGGTTTAACATCGCAATTGGATTTTTTCTTTCCTTCTCATCTAACACGTTATGAAAATCAGCTAAAATTGCATCGCGTACACGTCCGAATAAAGATTGTTTCATTATAAATCTTCCTCTCTTCTACTTTATTTATAATTTGATTTATTGTTTTAGTTTTTCATTAATTTGTTCCACTCATCTTCAAAGTTGCTATATGGTTTAGAACTTTCTGGAGCAGATTCAACAACTACATCTTTTTCTTTTTTCCACTCGCGGTATCCGTAGTATAAAACCACTAAAGCAGCGATACCGATTAATGCTGGTGAATGAGAAAGCGCAATGGATAAACCGATTAAACCAACAATACCCCAAGCTAACTTTCCAAAAAATGACTTAGCTCGCACAAATGATTTATAGCTCCAATATACAACTCCTGCTCCGATTGCGAATCCTACAATACCAGCAAGACTACCAAGAGCAATTAAAGCCAAAATACCGGCTGCGATAAACGCTAGAAATTGTTTCATCTTGTGCTTGCCTCCCTTCGATTTGATACTCTTATCTTAACTATTTTTTCATCTTTCCATAACGAGCTTAAGAACCGTTTTTAACTCAGACTTAAGACCGAGTCATATTCAGCCCTTTACGCAAAAAAACGTGCAGAGTTTATTCTCTGCACGTTTTTTTAATTACTAACATTCATATTAAATTAAGCTGTTTTATGATACTCTTTTTTCTCAGCTACTTTCGAAAATCTTGGAAATCCAATTAAAATAGAAACAATCCCACATACTCCAACTAAGATTGGATAAAATGCATATGGCAATAATTCAACCGGAGATAACGCTGCAAATCCTGCTGCCGTTAACATTTGGGCACCGTACGGAATTAATCCTTGTACACAACATGAGAAAAGATCTAATACACTCGCTGATTTACGAGGGTCTATTTCATATTGATCTGCAATATTTTTTGCAAGCGGGCCTGTAAAGATAATCGAAATCGTATTATTCGCTGTACACATATTCGTCATACTTACTAAACCAGCAATACCAAATTCTGCACCTTTTTTCGAACGAATATTACGTGTTAATACATTCATTAAATATTGAATACCACCATTATATTGGATTAATTCAACCATACCGCCAATTAATATAGCAAGTAATACTAACTCCATCATACCGCCCATTCCAGTCGTTACACTTTTAAAGAAACTTTCTAACGTGTAACTTCCATCTATAAGACCGATAACACCAGATAATACAGTTCCACCAGTTAATACAATAAGTACATTCCAGCCAAGTAGCGCTGTAATAAGTACTCCTGCGTACGGTAAAATCTTTATCCAATCAAAGCTATGTGCTTTAATTTGCGTGTCACTTCCTGAAGTAACTATTACTAATAATACAATTGTAATAATAGCCGCTGGTAACACAATTAAAAAATTCGTTTTAAACTTATCTTTCATTTCTGTTCCTTGTGAACGAACAGCTGCGATTGTTGTATCTGAAATAAATGATAAATTATCACCAAACATCGCTCCCCCAACAACAGTAGCCATTGCAAGCGCAATTGAGATATCAGTTTGACCACTAATACCTACAGCAATCGGCGCTAATGCTGCAATTGTTCCCATTGAAGTTCCCATTGCTAATGAAATAAATGCACCAATAACAAAGATTCCAGCTACGATAAATCCTGGCGGTAAAATAGTTAACGCTAAATTAACAGTTGAGTCTACTCCGCCCATTCCTTTAGCCGTTTCAGAAAATGCACCTGCAAGCACAAAAATTAATACCATAATCATAATATCCGGATTTCCTGCACCTTTAGCGAACCGCTCGACTTTCACATTAAAACTTTCTTTACGATTCATCACTAAAGCGACTCCTACAGCAATTGAAATTGCTACAAGTATCGGCAATTTATAGAAATCACCTGTAATAATTCCAGAACCAATAAATAGCGCCAAAAATATCCCAAGTGGTAATAAAGCTAAACCATTTCCTCTCGTTTCTTTCAAAGTACCATCTCTCCCTAGTTTCAACCTTTTTCTAATGAATAACAAAAGACCTCTTCCGATGAGAAGAGGTCTTATACATCTATAAGAAACGCTCTTCTCATCTTTCAAGCACATGCTTGCTGGATTTGGCACAGCACTCTGAAATCGAGTCCGCTGCCGAGGCATCGTAGGGCCAGTCCCTCCGCCTCTCTTTATAAGAAGGTTTCATATTTATTTTTTAATAATAATTTCTTCCCTAACTTTACTCGCTTACAAAACAAAAGTCAATTATTTTTTGTATAGATTTTTTTGGTAATTATACAAAAATTTGAATACAATAATCATTTTAACTTTTCGATTTCTTCTTCCAATATTGAAATCCAATAAAATTCACTATTTTTTATTGCTGCTAATATCCATTTCGTAGTGTACCAAGCTAACTCATACTCTTCCTTCGTGACATCGCCACTTTTATAAGCATCCTCTAGCTCCTCTTCATCTAATACATACACCTTACCGCTAGGTAATAATACTACATCTAAATATAAATCATCAAAATACGGTAAACCACGATCGTCTATTTCATATTCTTTCGTCACATCAATATAATATTGCACTAAATTGTGCCTATCATCTAACATAGCTGTAATCGCAAAGTTCTTTCCATTAATGAAATATTGAACCCACGTATACCCATCACTTGCAATACAAATTTCTTTACCATCATATTCTTTACAACTAGGCTCTCTCACCTTTTTTATATCCAGTATTCCGAGCATTCCCTCTTCCACTTGCTTAAGCCTATAACTCTTTTCTATTAGTCTTTTCCACGAAGAACCGTCACCATATTTACGTTTCATTATGTATACTCCTCTTCTATATACAGAAAAGCTCCCACATATTATGTGAGAGCTTGTTCATATTATAATTAAGCAGCTTGACCCTTTTCAGAAATCTCTTTTAAATAAGCTTGTCCTTTTTCAGCGTCATATTGACCTTCCCACTTAGACATAACTACAGCTGCTAAAGAGTTTCCTACAACGTTAACTGCTGTACGAGCCATATCTAAAATACGGTCAATACCAGCAATGAACGCTAAACCTTCAGGTGGAATACCTACTGTACCAAGTGTCGCTAATAATACAACGAATGATACGCCCGGTACACCTGCGATACCTTTTGATGTAACCATTAATACAAGTAATAATGTAATTTGTTGTGTAATAGATAAATCAATACCGTACATTTGCGCCAAGAAAATAGCCGCAATTGCTTGATATAAAGTTGATCCATCTAAGTTAAATGAATAACCTGTCGGAATAACGAAAGATGTAATTGCTTTCGGACAACCGAATTTCTCCATTTTCTCCATGATTTTTGGTAAAACTGTTTCTGAGCTTGCTGTAGAATACGCTAAGATCAGCTCGTCTTTTAAAATCTTAAAGAATTGGAAAATGTTAATTCCAAATATTTTCGCTGTAAGTCCTAAGACAACTACGACGAAGAAGATCATTGCCCCATATACGACAATTAGCAATTTCCCTAATGGAATTAATGAAGCAAGACCAAATGTAGAAACTGTAACACCAATTAGTGCAAACACACCAAATGGTGCAAATTTCATAACTTGGTTTGTTACATAAAACATTGCGTCAGCTACACCTTGGAAAAATTGAAGAACTGGTCTTCCTCTTTCACCAATTGCTGCTACACCTAAACCAAATAGTACAGAGAAGAAGATAATAGCAAGCATATCTCCGTCAGCCAATGACTTCATAATGTTTGTTGGAACAATATTTACAAACGTATCTGCAAATGAATGACTTTGTACTTGCTCTGTCGTATGTGTATATTTCGAAATATCTGTCTTTGTTAACTGCTCCATATTTACGCCTTTTCCTGGTTGGAAAATATTCGCTATTAATAGACCAACAATAATTGCAATTGTTGTAATAATTTCAAAGTAAATAATTGTTTTTCCGCCTAGTCGACCTAGTTTTTTAACATCGCCAACACCAGCAACCCCAACAACAATACTTGCTACAACAATCGGTACAACGATCATTTTAATTAATCGGATGAAAATATCACCAATTGGTTGTAAGTACTTCACAACAGCTGGATTATCAAAGAAAATCGCCCCAACCGCAATACCAAGCGCAAGCCCTATTAATATTTGCCATGCAAGTCCTATTCTTTTCATATTTGTTGTAACCCCCTCTTCGATGTGTCACTCTATCTCTCATTCTATCTCTATAAAACTAAGAAATTAAGAGTATTACATATTATTCGACAATTCACTACATTTTGTCCCTGTTAAAAATCATAAATCAAAATTTAAAATCTGACAACAAAATAACTTTGCCCGAATGCAAATAATTTTCTTGACAAAAAATAAACCCATGTTAGAAAACCTCACATGAGAACGATTCCTTACTAGTGTTTTATTAGCTTTCTAAGTACTATTTCACCCCATAAAAACTATTACTTTCCTCCTGTATTTTACAGATAAATCCCAAAATATACCTTTATTACAGCCATAAATAAAATGTAAGTACTATGACAATTAAAGTTGAAAAATGATAAATTCCGACAAAACTTAGCAATTTTATAAAGTTTTCTTTACATTATGATTACAACGATAGACACTCTTCTTCTTATGATATATAACATTCATAGGGAAAGGAGTCAGACAACTATGAAAAAGAAATTTGCAGCGTTTAGTGTTTTAGCAGCAGGAACGATTTTTGCTTCCCCGTTACTTTCACCCGTATACGCTGAAACAAATCAAGATAAATTATCTAACATTCAATCTGAATTAGAAGGCAAACAAAGTGACTTACAAAATAAATCAGTCGAGAAAGAACAAATAGAAAAAGAAATTCAAGAATTACAGAAGAAAATCGATGAATTAACTACTTCTATTAATAAAAACGAGGCTGAATTAAACGATACAAAAAAAGAAATTAGCAAAACACAACAAGTAATTACTGACAAAAAGAAACATATAGAACAATTACAAACAAACATAGATACACGTCAGGAAGTTATTAAACAACGATTACAATCTATGCAAGAAAAACCGCGTACAAATATCATTACAGAAGTATTAACAAACTCTACAAACATTGCTGATCTTGTTGATAATATGTACTCCGTAAGTTTAATATTAAACAACGATACAGATATTGTAAAAAAACAAACATCTGATCAAAATGCTGTAACTACAGAAAAAGAAGCTGTTGAGAAAAAAGAACAACAACTGAAAGAATCTGAGCAAAAACTAGAACAAAAACAACAAGAATTACAAAATAACCAACAGCAGCAACAGACTCTTATTAACGATCTACATACGAAAGTAGCAAAAGTAGATTCAGAGATTGAAGGATTAGAAGAATCCAAAGGCATTTTAGAAAATCAACGTCAAGCTGTGCAAAAAGCAATTGAAGAAGAAAAACGGGCCGAAGAAGCTCGTAAAGCGGAAGAAGCTCGCCAGGCAGAAGAGGCTCGCAAACAACAAGCTACTAAATCTGCTCAAGCAACTCAAGCAGCTCCAACACCACACGATACAAACATGGGTGGCTTTATCAAACCAGCAGCTGGATCAAAAACTTCCGGATTTGGTGTACGTTCTTTAGATAACCATAAAGGAATTGACATCGCTGCTTCGGGAACGGTTCCAATTATCGCTGCTGCAGATGGCGTTGTTATTCGCTCAGAATTATCATCTAGTTACGGAAACGTAGTGTATTTATCTCACCGTATAAACGGAAAAACATATACGACAGTATATGCTCATATGAATAGCCGTTCTGTATCGAATGGACAAACTGTAAAACAAGGCGATCAGCTTGGATTTATGGGGAACACGGGCCAATCATACGGACAACATTTACACTTCGAACTTCATCTTGGAGAATGGAATGTCGGCAAGACAAACGCAGTCGACCCATCTCCTTATATCGGATTATAAAAAACCTCGGTACCTACCGAGGTTTTTTATTTACACTTCACACAATATAGGCATTCTACATAGACTATAACTAAATGCCTATAGTTTACGAGGTGATCAATATGAATACGCAATTACAACAAAAAATAGAAGAAGCTAGAGCGACATTTATCGGCCGGATATTTACATTTGGCGGATCAGTTTTATTTTTAATCGGTTCATTCCTCGCAGTCACCACAGCCTATAAAGCGTATAATCGTCTATTACATTCAACAACATAAAAAAAGACGGGAGATCCCCGCCTTTTTTTATGCAAACATTTTAAATACACCTATCACATTTAAAAATACAATTATTACAGTTATCGGAATGACATAACGAAGTAAGAAGAACCAAATGTTAAATAACGTTTTCCCCTTCGTTTCCGTCACTTCTAATTCTTTCATCAATAACTCTTTACTCATTTTATTTGGTACAAATAATGAAATAGCTAGTACTCCTAACGGCAGCAATACGTTACTTACCGAAAAGTCGACTAAATCAAAGAATGTTTTCCCAAATATTTTCACGTCACTCATAATCCCAAATGATAACGCTGATGGAATACCGACTGCAAAAATAAGAATACCAATTAATAATGATGCTGACGGACGCTTCTTCTCATTACCTTTCGCAACAGATGCTACTACAATTTCAAGCATTGAAATTGCTGATGTTAAAGTCGCAAAGAAGAATAAAATTAAAAACATAATAAAGAAAAATTGACCAAATGGTATTTTTGCAAATACTGCTGGAAGGACGATAAACAGTAATCCCGGTCCTTCAGTCGGTTTAACTCCTAATGCGAAAATCGCTGGGAAAATTGCTAATCCTGCAAGTACTGTAACAAAAACAGTTAAACTTACAATAGATGTTGCCGATTTCGCTAAATGTTCCTCTTTCTTTAAATACGAACTATACGTTACCATTACCGAGGCACCTACAGTTAGCGAGAAGAAAGATTGTCCCATCGCATATAAAATTGTATCTGCTGTAAGCTTTGAAAAATCTGGTTTTAAGAAGAACTCTACTCCAGCAAAAGCACCATCGAGTGTTAACGCACGAACAATAATCGCAATAAATAAAATAAATAATAGCGGCATCATGTACTTACTTGCCTTTTCTATACCTTTCTCTACACCTTTACTTACAACAAAAATCGTACAAAGCATAAAGATAAATTGCGCTCCAATCGCACTTAACGGATTTGAAATCGTTTCACCGAACAATTGTCCATAATCAGCTACTCCATTCCAGAAACTTCCTGTCACACTATAATATAAATAAAGTAAAATCCATCCACCTACAACACTATAAAAAGATAGTACACTAAAACAAGTAACAACTCCCATACGACCAATCCAAGGATATAATTTGCTATTTGGCACTAGTACTTTATAAGCTGTAACCGCCTCTTTTTGCGTGCTACGTCCAATAACAAACTCCGCTATTAGAAGAGGCATACCTATAAATAAAGTTAGCAGTAAAAATACAAGGAAGAATGCGCCTCCCCCGCCATTACCTGCAACATATGGAAATTTCCATATCGCACCAAGACCTACTGCGGCTCCGGCTGCTGCGAGTACAAAGCCTATTTTCGACGTCCATTGCTGTGTTTCTTTCATCATAAATTCTCCTTTTCTGAATATTTAAACTTTTGTTAATTATACACTTTCATTTCATACTCGCACACCTCCTTTAGAAAATAAAAAAGTCCCCTACACGCAAATATGCATGTAGAGGACGATATATGTAATGTAAATACCGTGGTACCACCTCAATTGGATTGATAAATCCCACTTGTTCAAGTACAGGAATAATTCCGATACTCTATCCTTTTAACGGCGGAACCCGGGTTGCCTACTACAATGTTCAACATACCTCTCGCAAGCCCATTCTGTATAATTTATCGTACCGGGCTCCCACCTAACCCCAGCTCTCTGAACGCATCAAATATACGTACTCTTCTTGCTCATCGATTTCATCTATTGAAGTTACTTGTGATTATAAATTATATTTTTATATTTGTAAAGCGCACTTTATCTTTTATTATTTTAAAACCTTTCCCTCTAATTCTCGCAAAAAACTTTCTCTTTCTCTCTCGTTTTGCACATATACTGATTTCAACACTTCTTGGAGTAATATATTTCGTTCTCTCTTTTCTAACTGTAAATCTTTTAACTTCACCCTTACTTCATATAAAAAATCTAAATACGATTCATATGTCTCATCATATTTATTTGCAATCTCATCTCGAATTTTTTTTGCGAGCTTTGGGCTCGCTCCCCCAGTAGAAACTGCTATATTAAGCAAACCATGATGAATCGCTGCTGGAAAGTGAACATTACCACTTTCCGGATTTGTAATAACATTTACTAATTGATTCTCTGCGGCATCTTCAGCAACTTGTTCATTTAATATTGAATCACTACTCGCTGCAACAACTAAAAAAGCATTTTTAATATCACTTTTTTCATATTCTCTTTGATACCAACGAATTTTCTTTTCTTCCACAAGTTTTACTAAATTCGCATCTAATTCTGGACTGATCACAACTATATCCGCACCTTGTTTGAGTAAAGGAATAATTTTAAATCCTGCAACTTTTCCCCCACCAATAACAACAACGCGTTTCTCATTAACTCGCACTGTAAGTGGATACATACTGATCTCCTTTCAATAACTCCGTCGTTTTCTGAATTAACATATCTTGTAACGCTTCATTCTTCCCTAAATATGGACTGATTTTAATCTCTTCCAATGCATATTGGCGCACTTCTTTCTCAATATGTTTCATAAGTAAACCTGTAAATAACAAATAAGGTAGCACAACGATGTTCTCCACTTCCCGTTCTACAACTTCCTTCAATTTCCTCTCAAATTTCGGCTCCGCAGCCGCTAAATAACAAACCTCAACTTTTTTAATTTTCTCCTCAGCTTGAAATAAAGAGGCGATCCATTTTATATCTTGTAATACTTCAGGATCACTACTTCCTCTTGCAACGAGCAGAAGGGTCACTTCAGCCTTCCCTTCCTTTTCAATACCACTTCCGTTATATACTGATTTGATAAGTGTTTCTGATACACCAAACGGATTACCATAAGTCACTTTAACATTCGGATATTGATTCTTGAGCTTTACCAATTCAAATGGAATATCTTTCTTCACATGACCTGCCGCTAATAAAAAAACAGGGATGGCAATAATCTCCGTGGCCCCACGCTTCACACATGTACGAAAACCATCTTCAATAGAAGGATTCGCTAACTCTAAAAAACAAACTTCTTGAATATTCGCTTCTATACGACTCATACACGATGTAATAAATTGAATCGCCTCTTCTTTCGCTGTCTTCAAACGACTTCCATGACATATATATAAGACGGCTTTCATTTTACAACACTCCACTTACTTGATAAGCATTTTCCGTTTGCTTCTCAAACCAATGGATTTTTTCTCTAAAACGGACAACTTCTCCAATTACAATCATGCTCGGATTTTGAATTTGCTCTTTTTTCGCAACATCTACAATTGTTCCTAATGTCCCAACAACTGTACGTTGCATAGACGTCGTCCCCTGCTCAATAATAGCAGCTGGCGTACTTTTATCTTTTCCATGCTTCATAAGTTGCTCACATATGTAGGGCAAATTACTAACCCCCATATATATCGCTAAAGTCTCTACACCTTTCGCTAAACTTTCCCATTTCACTTCTTCTTCAGCACCTTCTTTCCTATGCCCAGTCACAATAGCAAAACTTGCACTTGCATCACGGTGCGTCACTGGAATACCAGCATAAGCAGGTGCAGCTATTCCAGATGAAATACCTGGGACGATTTCAAATGGTACACCTTGCTTTGCTAATGCTTCCGCTTCTTCTCCCCCTCTACCAAATACAAATGGATCGCCGCCCTTAAGCCTCGTTACTACTTTCCCTTTTTTCGCATACTTAATAAGAAATGTATTAATTGTTTCTTGCTTCATCGTGTGATAATTCGGGAGTTTCCCGCAATAAATTAAATCCGCGTCAGGCTTTGCGTGTGAAAGCAGCTCTTTATTCACAAGGCGATCGTATAAAATAACATCTGCCTTCTCAATACATTTCAACCCTTTAACAGTAATTAAATCTGGATCGCCAGGACCCGCTCCAACAATATAAACCTTCCCCATCATCTCTCCTCATTTCTACTATTAAAATGAAACTTCCATTCGTATATAAGAATGGAAGTTTTTATTTTTTCGTATTACTAATCTCTACTCATGAATAACAAATGCTGCACCTTTTCGAATCTTCTTTTTTTCAAACAAAGAAATCTCTTTTACCTCTGGCAACGGTAAAAAATGTTTTTCAAGCTCAATCTCCGCAAGCTTAAATGCCTGTTCTTCACTTTGAGCAACAACAACAATCGGAACAATATCACTCACTAATACAGCTTCAAATCGATATAAATCCATATTGTCCCCCCTAAGACGCTATGACTTCTTCTAACACGTTATTTAACGCTATTTGTAATGTGTCTACACCAACACGACCTACAAAATCATAAAATGTTTCGGCTGGTAATTTATTCTCTTTGAAATAACTTATAAATGATGCGAGTACATCAGGTAAATCCTCGCCATCTATTTTTCCTTTTAACTTTTGATTGTAGGCACCGCCATCTAACAACGTTCCACCTACATATATCTCAAATGCTTCAACAATTCCCTTTTCCTTCGTTTTCATTTTCACCCCTTGTAACCCAATGTCAGCAATTTGACGTTGACCACATGAATTCGGGCAGCCTACCATATGAATTCGAACTGGAACATCGAGTGCAATTTGTGTATCTAAGTATTCTGCAATTTTTCGTAATCTTTCTTTCGTTTCTACTAATGCAAGATTACAATATTCAATACCGGTACATGAAACCGCATGACCAATAAATGATTTTGGGCTTGCAGATATCGCTTCAAACAACGGTTCACTAAGTAATCCTTTTACATTTTCCGGAGGAACGTTCGGAATAATGAAATTTTGTGAATTACATGTACGAATTTGTCCATTTCCATATTGCTTTGCGATTCTTGCAATCTCAAACATTTCTTCTGCATGTAAACGACCTACCGGTACATTAAAACCTACATATTTTAATCCCTCTTGTTTTTGGTCTTGAACACCATAAAAATAGCCTGCATTCCATCCTTTGAGTGCACTTTCCCCTTTACTTTGTAAAGGCCCTGTATACTCTATTAGTTTCTCTTTAAATTTCTCTGCTCCCCAGTCCGCAACAAGAAATTTCAAACGGGCTAAATGACGTTTCTCACGATATCCAAAATCACGGAATATAGTAGCAATCGCAATTGCCACTGCCTTCACTTCTTCTGGTAAAACGAACACATCTAATTCATCAGCTAAATATGGACGGGCTGATAATCCTCCGCCTACTTTTATATGAAAACCAACTTTTTTCTCACCATCTATTTCTTTCGTAGCAGGTGTAAATGCAACACAGTTAATCTCTGCGTTTGCTGAGTTATAAATATTAGAACTAATAGACATTTTAAATTTACGTGGCAAATTAGAAAACTCTTCATTATGTTGGAAATAGTCATATACCTCTTTCACAATATGTGTCGTATCAAATAGTTCATTTGCATCAATTCCAGCAAGCGGATTACCTGTAATATTCCGCGTTATATCACCACAAGCCCCCGCTGAAGATAATCCAACTCTTGCTAATCTTTTAAAAATATCTGGTATTTGCTGAATTTCTAACCAGTGAAACTGAATCGCCTGTCTCGTAGTAATATCTATTACATCACGTCCATAATCCTCAGCGATAGAAGCAAGTACTTCTGCCTGCGCATTTGTAATAATCCCTGACGGAATATTTACCCGCATCATAAAATAACCAGCTTCTTTTGGACGTTGTAAATACAATCCCGCCCATTTAAAGGCATCCCACTCTTCTTTCGGAATAGATTCAAATCCATTTTCCGCATAGTAAGGAATATCATTAAAAATTTCTAATCCATCTTTTTCTAATTTATTTTTCTCCGTTTGATTTAGTTTTTCATTGTTAGCCCATACTTTTTCATAACTCATTTTTAAATCCCCCTATATAAAGTGAAACTTTAATCAGTAGAGTTTTGTTCATCCCACGCTGATTATTAGCCTTAACCAATCGGGTATTTACGGGCAGCCCGACCCCCACCTAACTTCCTTGCCCCAATCGAACTTTGAGGTAGGAATTTTACTTCCCGGCAAATAGCGGGATAAAACTACGCTCTTGTAAGTACTTCACGATTTGTTCTGCACATTCTTCAATAGAATATTTGTGCGTTTCTACAATTAATTCTGCTTGCTCTGGCTCTTCATAAGGCGAATCAATACCTGTGAAATCCTTAATATCACCTTTTCTTGCCTTTTTATAAAGCCCTTTCGGATCACGTTTCTCACACTCTTCAATCGGACACTTCACAAAAATTTCAATAAATTCATCTGCCGCTAATAAATCTCTTACTTGTTTGCGGTCTACTCGAAATGGTGAAATAAATGCTGTAAGGACAACTGTTCCTTGATCTACAAATAACTTTGCCACTTCGCCAATACGTCTTATATTTTCCATGCGATCACTTTCAGAAAATCCTAAGTCTTTATTTAAACCGTGGCGAATGTTATCCCCATCCAGCACATAATTTCCAATATTCTTTTCAAACAGTTTACGAGCGACCGCATTCGCTACTGTAGATTTACCCGAAGCTGATAAACCAGTAAACCAAATTACAAAACTGTGATGTCCATTCTTCACTCTTCTCTCATCTTTTGAAACCGAAGCTGTATGCCAAGTAATATTCGTATCCATCTCGTTCTCTCCCTATTCTGTTACTACTTCTTTTTTTAAACCTTTAATTAGCACTTCTACTACTTCTTTACGACTAAATGTACTTGGCGGAATCTCACCGTTTCTTAATAATTCTCTTACTTTCGTACCTGATAAAATAACATGATCTTCTTTTCCGTGCGGACATGTTTTTGTTGAAGCCATCGCTTCACATTTCGTGCAGTAAAAACTATGTTCAAAGAATAGTGGTGTAATGCCTAACTCTTCTATCGTAAAATTCGTGAAGATTTCTTGCGCTTCGTATGTTCCGTAATAATCTCCTACTCCGGCATGATCACGTCCTACAATAAAGTGGGTACATCCAAAATTCTTTCTTACTAACGCATGAAATATCGCTTCTCTTGGTCCTGCGTAACGCATTGCAGCAGGAAATACACTTAAAAAGACACGATTTTTCGGATAATAGTTTTGAAGGAGTACTTCATAGCTTTCCATTCTTACATCAGCAGGAATATCATCCGATTTCGTTTCTCCAACGAGTGGATTTAAAAAGAGACCATCTACAATTTCAAGAGCAGATTTTTGAATATACTCATGGGCACGATGTACCGGGTTTCTCGTTTGAAATCCGACTACTGTTTTCCACCCACGTTTTTTAAATTCTTCTCTCGTTTCAATTGGGTCTAAATGATAAGAAGGAAATTGATTATTTTCAAAGCGTTTTGTTAGAATAATAGTTCCTCCAACGTAAACGTTTGGTCGTTCATATAATTTTTTCACTCCTGGATGAGCCTCATCCGTTGTTTTATATACAAGTAACGCTTCTTTTTCTTTATCTGGTACGAAAATATCTTCTATTTTAATAGCACCATATATATTTCCATTGTTGACAAGCTTTACTTCCTCTCCGGTCTTCAGGCTTTCTGCGACTTCTTCTGTTACCGGTAATGTAATTGGTATACTCCACACACTACCATTTGCTAAACGAAGCGTTTCTACGACTGAATCATAATCTTCCTTCCCCAAAAAACCAGTAAGCGGGCTATATCCACCTGTCGCCAATAGTTCTAAATCACTTAAAGCAATGTTGTCTAATTTAATTTCTTTTTCAATTTGTGATATATCATATGTCTCATCTATACGGTTTACTAATTCGTTTACTGTGCTCATTTTCTATATCCCCTCTTAGCTTTATTTCAAGATTCATCTTATTGATAATGAAGACCACATTCGGTTTTCACTTTCCCAGCCCATCTACCATCTCTTGAATCGCCACCATCCCCTACAGGTAAAGTACATTTCTCACACCCAATACTTGGATAGCCAACATCATGCAACGGGTTATACGGCAAGCTATGTTTGTATACATATCGCCAAACTTCTTTCCACGTCCAATGAATAAGTGGACAAACTTTAATAGATTGAAAACGATGATCTTGATTTATAAACTTTGTATGCTTACGTGTTTCTGATTGTTCCCTTCTTAAGCCCGATATCCATGCTTTTTCCACGACTAATGATTTTTCTAAAGGTGAAATTTTTCTAATCTTACAACAAAGATTCGGATTGCTCTCCCACAGTTTTTCACCATGCAACTTCGCCTGTTCATCAAGTGTAAGTTCTGGCTGCTTTTCTATAATATTCAATGAAGGAAATCGTTCCCTCACTCTTTGAATTAATTCATATGTTTCTTGAAAATGAACATTTGTATCCAAAAATACAACTTTAGCAGATGGATTTACTTGGTTTATAAGGTGCAGCAATACCATACCTTCCACCCCAAAGCTACATGCGTAGACGATTTCATCTTTATACTCTTCATAAGCCCAATTTAATACTGATAAAGCGCCTTTTGTTTCATCTTCTTCCGAAAACGAAACAACATTTTCTTCCCACGTTTCATACGTCAACATGTTTTTTCCCCCTGTAAAAGCAAAAAGACGGTTTTAACCTAATGAAAATAGGTTAAAACCGCCTCTAGTTTTTCTAGTCAGCGCTTTTCACTTTAAACGTACTTTTTCACTTTTCTCTAACTGAATTACTTTTCCATCTTGCACAACAATTGTAATTGAGCCATATTTCATATCAGCAAGCATCGCTTCAATCTTCTCGGATACTTCATCAAAATGTTCCCGTACACCCACGCGAACAGCCCCCCTTTTTATTCATAAAAAAAATCTTTCCCATTTCGAAAAGACTGTTCGGTAATATATTTTACCTTATCTTTCAAAATGGATTCCATTTTGCTGGATTTAGCACCTTGCTTTCTATAAGCAGGTTGCCGAGCTTCTTCGGGCCAGTTCCCTCCGCTTCTCTTGATAAGCTTTGTATTTGTATTTTATCACAATTCTGATTTTTTTCAATCCTAGTTTTCCGATATATTTTAATTATTTTATTTTACAAAAAAGGAATTGCCCATCCGAACAACCCCTTTTTCTATTTAAACAAGCTCTTTAATACGTATGCGATCGTTCCCAATAATATTTTCATATGTTTCGCGTTCCACAACTACTTGCGATGTTCCGCCTTTTGCAAAGACAACGGCTGGTCTTCGAATCCGATTGTAATTATTCGCCATCGAGTACCCGTAGGCTCCTGTACAGGAAACTGCTAGTAAATCAGCAGAAGCGACTTTCGGTAAATGAATATCCCAAATCAACATATCTCCGCTCTCACAACATTTCCCCGCAATCGAAACGAGTTCCTCATTCTCATCATTCCCTCGATTCGCTAACATTGCTTCATAACGCGCACTATATAAAGCAGGTCTTAAATTATCTGTCATTCCACCATCGACTGATACATATTTCCGAATACCAGGAATATCTTTCACAGATCCAACTGTATAAATTGTTGTCCCAGCATCACCTACAATGCTACGGCCTGGTTCAATCCATATTTCTGGCAATGGATATTCACATACAGTAAATTGTTCTCTCACTGCACTTGTTACAGCTCGCACATATGTCTCAAGAGTTAACGGTGTATCCGACTCTGTGTAGCGTATTCCAAATCCCCCGCCTACATTTAACACTTTTACTACATAGTTTGTTTGCTCTCTCACTTCTTCTAAAAATTGGCGAAGAACTTCAATCGCTCGAACAAAGCCAGCTGTTTCAAATATTTGCGATCCGATATGTGAATGAATCCCTAGCACATTATAATTGGATTTTTGTAAAGCAAATCCAATTGCCTGTATCGCTTGACCGTTTGAAACGCCAAATCCAAATTTCGAATCATCTTGGCCTGTTGTAATATATTCATGTGTGTGCGCCTCTACTCCAGGCGTTACACGAATTAATATGTTCACAAACTTTCCATGTTGCATCGCTAAATCGTGTAAAACTTCTAATTCAAAGAAATTATCTACGACAAAACAACCGATATTCGCCTGAAGAGCCATCACTATCTCTTCTTCTGTTTTATTATTTCCATGAAAATGAATACGTGATGCTGGAAATCCTGCTTGGAGCGCAGTATATAATTCTCCTCCAGAAACAACGTCTAATGACATATTCTCTTCACGAGCTACTCGGCACATCTCCATGCACAAGAACGCCTTGCTTGCATATGCTACTTGATAAGAGAAACCACTTTCTTTAAAAGCACGATGAAATGCTCGGCATTTTCCTCGAATAGACTCTTCATCGTATACATAAAGTGGTGTTCCGTATTGCTTTGCTAGCTGCGTCGTATCGCACCCTCCAATTTCTAAGTGTCCTTGCCCATTAATTCGGCTTGTGCCGTGTAAATACATTTAAATTCCTCCCTTATTTCCTCTAAAACTCATAACCCCAATCTTCTATTCATTGCAGCACGCTTTTAGATAGACAAAAAACGCGCGGAACAATGTTCACACGCGTTTCTTATTAGGAAAAATATATATTGAAAAAATAAACGAGTTGTTATCTCCTCAAAATAAGAAACCGCATCAACATCTCCAAATAGCTCTCCATAAAATAAATCTTATGACAGTACTACATTTATTCAATGTAGTCCCAATATATGAATAAGATGGTTATTCTTATATTTCGGCAATAGTCCCTTTCAGCCTATGATCACAGATTCCATGAAATCTCCCATAGCTTACTCTTTCCTATCGCGGCCTCTACCTTTGAGAGTAGATGAGGTAAGTCTATTTAATTTTCAAACATCTAATTGTTGCTATTAACAATACCAAAGGACCATTTTATTTGTCAAACAATTTTTTATATTGTTTTTTTACAGTTTAATTTTGTATCATTTGGTAAGCGCTTTACTGAAATCTTTGTCACTTCCCATTCGCCTTCTTCGTTATTAAATGTAATCGTTACCTTCTCAAATGGGGGAGCAATTTTCCCAGCAACACGTTCATACTTTGTCACTTCAATACTTGCTTGAAATAAATATGTACCGCTATACACTTTTTTTAAACTAATAATTTTAGGACATTGATACGGTTTCAAACTTCCATATTGTTTTTCAATTGCTTTATTTATTTTTGGAAATAAAACAGAATAAAGTGCATCTTCCATAAGAGGTGCATCATATTGAGCTATTGACACACTCGGTGAGGTAAAAAGTATAACACTACTACATGCTATAAAATATAATAATTTTCGCATTATAACCTCCGTATTATCACGCGATTCTTTCTGCGTACGATAATTATCATACATAGAAATTCTGTTTTATTGTCTCCCACCACTCTTTTTCTACTCGATTATTATAAAAAAGCCCACAACTCTCTTTTATTTTCGTATAATGATACTCATAGTATAATAATCATAATAACAAAGGACTGTTCGTATATATAAAATGAGTCGTTAAGCAAACTGACTCACAAGAACTGTCATGCTTTTTAGGAGAGGAGTATATTATGCTACAACATCTGTTTCCAAAACTGCGATTTGCACTCGTTGCAGTCGTTTTACTATGGATTAAAACATATATTGTGTACAAGCTAGCATTTGATATTAAAATTGATAATTTCTTTGAAGAATTCATGCTTTTTATTAATCCACTAGCTGCGTTACTTTTATTTTTCGGCTTAGCTTTACTTGCATCTAAGCACCGAAACCGAATTATAATTGGAATCAGTTTTATACTGTCATTTATTTTATTTGGAAACGCAATGTTTTATGGGTTCTATAACGATTTCGTTACTTTCCCGGTTTTATTCCAAACAAACAATATGGCTGATTTAGGGACAAGTATAAAAGAACTCTTTACGTACAAAACATTACTTTTATTTGCAGATGCAATTATTTTAATGTTTATTTCGCGTAAATTCCCATCATTTGGCGACAAAACACCACTTTCCCGCTCAGAGAAGCGAACTTTCTTTAGCGGTGTAACAGCTTTATTAGCACTACAAATTGTTGTATCAGTTATTTATAAACCACAAATGTTCTCGCGCTCATTTGACCGTCAAACTGTCGTAAAGAATTTAGGTTTATACACATATCATCTATTTGATATTACACTTCAATCCAAGTCTTCAGCTGAGCGTGTATTTGCAAGTGGGGATGGATTTTCTGAAATCAAAAACTATACAGACTCAAAAGACAAACAAGTTGATAAAAACTTATTTGGAGCTGCAAAAGGTAAAAATGTAATTTTAATTTCAATGGAATCTACACAAAGCTTTGTTATTAATAAAAAAATAAATGGAAAAGAAATTACCCCATTTTTAAATGAATTTATTAAGGATAGTTTCTATTTCGATAACTTCTATCATCAAACTGGACAAGGCAAAACTTCTGATGCTGAATTTATCGTTGAAAACTCACTTTATCCGCTAGATCGTGGTTCTGTATTCTTTACTCATGCAACAAACGAATACACAGCGACACCAGAACAATTAAAGAAATACGGATATTCTTCTGCCGTCTTCCATTCAAATGATAAAACGTTTTGGAATCGGGATGTAATGTATCCTGCGCTTGGATATGATCGTTACTTTAATTTAAATGATTACGCAGGAACGGAACAAATGTCTGTCGGTTGGGGATTAAAAGATAAACAGTTCTTTGAACAATCTATTCCAAAGTTAAAATCTTTACCGCAACCGTTCTATACAAAATTTATTACATTAACAAATCATTTTCCGTTTCTTCTAAATCCGGAAGACCAATATGTTGATGAATTCAACTCAGAAAGTGGTGTTGTAAACCGCTACTTCCCAACTGTTCGTTACACAGATGAAGCTCTTAAATTATTTATTAAACAATTAAAAGAAGAAGGACTGTATGATAATTCCGTTATTGTCATTTATGGTGATCATTATGGTATTTCCGAAAATCATAACGCAGCTATGGCACAGTTCCTAGGAAAAGATACTATTACACCATTCGATTCTATGCAATTACAACGAGTTCCTCTTATTATTCATGTGCCTGGTCAAGAAGGAAAAGTTGTTTCTAAAGTATCTGGTCAAATTGATATTAAACCAACGCTCCTTCATTTACTTGGTATTAAAACAAATAAATCCGTTGAATTTGGAACTGACTTATTTATTAAAGAAAAAGACCCGCTTATGGTAATGCGTGATGGTAGCTTTGTTTCTGAAGAGTATGTTTATACAAAAAATATGTGCTACAAAAGAAGTACGGGTGAAGAAGCTGATATGACGCTATGTCAGCCGTATATTGAAAAAACAAAAACAGAATTAAAACTCTCCGATAAATTAATTTATGGAGATTTATTACGTTTCGATCCTAATAATCAATATAAAACTGGAACGATGACAACGAAATTTGAATAGTAAAGGAAGCAACTTTATACAAGTTGCTTCCTCTTTTTATTTTCACTTAATTTTTAAATCATCCTTCTATGAAATCTTTCACAAATTGGTAATTTCTTTCGTATGAGGAATAAATTTATGGTATGATAAAATAAGTAAACTTTCATACACTAATTAAGAATTTATTACAGAAAGCAAGGGATCAGATTTTGTATAGAGCAGCTATTCCAAACTTATTTACGCTCGGAAATTTATATAGCGGATTTTTATCAATCGGCTATGCATCTTTAGGATATTATAAATCAGCTGCTATTTTAGTACTTATCGGGATGATGTTAGATAGTCTTGATGGTCGTGTTGCTCGTTTATTACGTGTTGATTCACAAATGGGAAAAGAGCTCGACTCGCTTGCAGATGTCGTAACATTTGGTGCAGCACCTGCTGTTTTAATGTATTACACATCTTTCTCAAACTACGGAATCATCGGATTATACATAGCGGGATTATTCCCTCTTTTCGGAGCATATCGTTTAGCACGATTTAATGTAACACCATCTTCTACTTCAATGAAATATTTCACTGGAGTACCGATTACAGCAGCGGGAGGGCTTGTTGCTTTCTTAACATTATTTTCACATACCATTCCAAAAATCGTTCTTATTACCGTATTTGTAACGTTCGCATTTTTAATGGTGAGCCGCATTCGTATCCCAAGTTTAAAAGATGTACCAATTCCACGATATAGCATCATTATTACACTATTTTTAGTTGGAATCATTATTACAATGTATCAAACAGGATTTGGCAATTTTTCTGTTTTCTTATTCATTGCCATTCCACTATATATTTTGTACATGTTATCTCAATTCATTAGACAAAGACCGTCTAAAAAAGCGAATAAAGAAAAATAAGAAAACCTTCCGAGTCCGGAAGGTTTCTTTTTATTTTGTGACTAATACCTTTTGATTTACAGGTGTTACTGGCTCTTCGCCGTTTAATACAGCTAAAATATTTCTGACAGCCATTTCAGCCATCGCATCACGAGTTTCAAACGTTGCATTCCCTACGTGTGGAGCAAGTACTACATTCTTTAACTCTTTTAGCTCTTCTGTAATTTTCGGTTCAAATTCAAACACATCAAGAGCTGCCCCTTCAATTTCATTCGTTTTTAATGCATAAGCAAGTGCTGCTTCATTCATAATTGGTCCACGTGAAGCATTTACAATATACGCTGTTTTCTTCATCATTTTAAACTGCTCTTCATCAATCATATGATGTAATTTCGGATTATAAGCACAGTTAATTGTAATAAAATCTGCTGTTTGTAATAATTTTTCCAACGTCACATACGTTGCTCCCAGTTCACTTTCAGCTTCAAACTTACGATTTGGCCCTGTATATAAAACATCCATTCCAAATGCTTTCGCACGTTTTGCAACAGCCTTCCCGATTTCTCCAAGACCAATAATTCCGATTGTCTTACCGTGGACTTCTCGTCCTAAGAAAAATAACGGTGCCCACCCGTTAAATCCAGTCGTACGACATAACGTATCCCCTTCAGGAATTCTACGCGCCGCTGCTAAAAGAAGTGCAAATGTTAATTCTGCAGTCGCTTCCGTTGATACTTTCGGTGTATTCGTAACTGCAATTCCTTTTTCACCCGCATACGTGTAATCAATATTGTCGTAACCAGCACCATAGTTTGCAACAATCTTTAAATGAGACGCTGCATCAATAACTTCTTTTGGCACCTTTGTCGAAAGTAAACTTAACAATGCATCTTTATCTTTTACACGCTCTGTTAATTCATCTATAGAAATTAATTCCTCTTTATCGTACATTTCTACATCATGATCTTTTAATAGTTCTAATCCAATTTCCGGAATTTTTCCCGCTACTAATATTTTTGCCACTACTAACACCTCTTCTATAGAAAATAAGATATCTCTTATATTTCATTGTAAGAAATCCACATATAAAAACCAAGGAATTTGATTATAGTTTTGAAAATCGACACTTTTCCATGAAAAAAGAGGAGATGCAACTCTCCCCTCTTCTTACGCTTTTTCCTGCGATTCTTTTCCGAGCTTCACATCAATAGTTCCTTCTGCAACCGTATCGCTAATTTGCTCCTCAATAACCGATTGAGATGCAGAATTCGTTTCAGAAGTATAAGCTTGTTGCTGTGCAACTTGTACATTTTGTTTATTTTGTTGTTTCGCCATTTCTTACCCTCCTTTTCATTCTTTCTTATTTTGAACAAAAAGGGTGGTTTTCATCAAAAAATTGCGTTTCATTTTGAATTTGTTACTTCTTCTTCAAGCGACCTCATTACTCTTGCTCGCTTCGTAAATGTTGCAACCTGAGTAACACCGTGCGCTCGTAATGTTTGTACATTCTCTTGTACATAGTTCCCTAAATCATTTGGATAATGGGCATCCGAAGAAATCGTAATTGGAACACCATACTTAGCTAATACTTGTAAATATAGTGGACTTGGGCACATTTCACGAACAGGATAACGATAGTACAATCCTGCATTTATTTCTGTTGCCGTATTCGTTTCTACTAACGCACAGGCAATTTCCTCATAATAAGAAAGCTGTTCATTCTCATCCAATCGATAATTAAATACCTTTATATTATCTAGATGAGCGATAATATCAAATAACTCGGTACGAATCGCACTCTCAACTGTTTTAAAAAACGTATCGTATAATGCGCGTAGGTCATGCACCTCAAAATATTCTTTCGTATCTGGATTATCAAATCCCCAGCCATTTAGAAAATGAACGGAGCCAATTACATAATCAAAGTCTCCTAGCGCTAATAATTCTTTTAACTCTCCTTCACAACCAATAAAATAATCCGCTTCAATTCCAAGTTTAAGTGTGACACCTCTTTTACTCCATCGTTCTTTCGCCTCTTCAATTGCCTTTGTAAAATCATACAGTGAAACTACCCTTACTTGATCTAACCATTCTTTCTGTATACGACCGAGCTTAGAATCACTAATATCTACATATTTTTCATAATATCCTTTCGCTTCATGAAAACGATATAGATGATCAACAATTCCCACTTCTTTTATTCCTTTTCGCACAGCTTCTTCTAAATATAGATCTATCCATTCTGTTGTAAATGGCCCTTCCTTCACACGTTTTTGCAAACGCTCTTGTGTTTTCATAAGCCAATCCATAGAATGCCTTTCTTGAAGCGGTTCATAACATTCCAACGCTTCATTTATTTTAGCAAGCCATCCTATTGAATACGGTCCTTCTTCTAAGTGAAGATGATAATCTACTTTCATATACATTCCCCCTTATAATGTATCTATTTCCCTTCTATCCCCAACTCTCGAAAGCTTTCCATTTCGTTCTTTCACCTCTCGCATGACATCTTCCAATGCGATATTTTTTTCAGCTAATAAAACGAAACAGTGATAAAATACATCAACCATTTCTTTCACTACTTCTTCTTTATCATTATTTTTACATGCGATAATTACTTCAGCACACTCTTCACCAATTTTCTTTAAAATTTTATCTTCTCCTTTTGAAAATAAATAATTTGTATACGATTCAGGAAGTGGGCTTTCCTTTCGTTCTTCAATTGTTTTATACAGCAACTTAAAGGCATTTTCCATATGTATCCCCCTATATAATTTGATAGTGAAAACATGTCTTCTCCCCCGTATGACAAGCAGGTCCTACTTGTTTCACATTCACAACAATTGAATCTTGATCACAATCTAAGTATAGAGATTGCACATATTGAACATTCCCTGATGTTTCTCCCTTATTCCATAACGACTGCCTCGAACGAGAGTAAAACCATGTTCTTTTCGTCTCTAACGTTTTTTCATATGCTTCTTCATTCATATAAGCTAGCATTAAAACTTCTTTCGTACCTTCTTCGATGACAATTGCCGGTATTAATCCTTTTGAAAAATTAGGTTTCATAACCGCACCTCAACATTTGCATCTCTTAATTTTCGCTTTACACTCTGCACTGTCGCCTCACCATAATGAAAGATGGATGCCGCTAATGCTGCATCAACTGTTGTCTTTTGAAAAACTTCTATAATGTGATCCGTATGACCACAGCCTCCTGATGCGATGACTGGAATGGAAACACTTTTTGAAATTTCTTCTGTTAAACGAAGATCATATCCACTTTTCGTTCCATCTGCATCCATACTCGTTAACAAAATTTCACCCGCCCCGAGCTTAACAACACGCTTCGCCCATTCTATGGCATCCATTCCTGTGTCAACTCTTCCGCCGTTGACGTATACGTTCCATTTATCTTCTGCTACTTTTCTAGCGTCAATTGCCACGACAATACATTGTGATCCAAAGTGTTCTGCGCCCTCTTCGATTAGCTTCGGATTTCGCACTGCCGCTGAGTTTATTGAAACTTTGTCTGCTCCAGCTCTTAGTAAATTGTACATATCTTTCACACTTGAAATCCCCCCGCCAACCGTAAGAGGAATAAATACTTTAGCTGCTGTTTTTTCTACAACATCTATAATCGTTTTTCTTCCTTCATGAGTCGCTGTAATATCTAAAAATACGATTTCATCTGCCCCTGCCACGTTATATGCTTCAGCTATTTCAACCGGATCACCGACATCTTGTAATCCTATAAAATTTACACCCTTTACGACTCGCCCTTCTTTCACATCTAGACATGGAATAATTCGTTTCGCTAACATAACTTCGTTACCTGTAACACTTCTTCTAAATCAATCGTTTTCTCGTAAAGCGCCTTTCCAATTATGACACCATATATATTCATATCATTTAACTTTTTCACATCTTGAATAGATGCCACTCCTCCAGAGGCAATGAGACGAATGCCCACACTTTTTTGAAGTAACGCCAATTGTTCAAAATTTGGCCCTGCAAGCGTCCCGTCTTTCGAAATGTCTGTAAACACAATCGTTTGAACATCTAAACTTTCCATTTGTTTCGCTAAACTAATATAAGAAATTTCAGACAGATCAAGCCAACCTCTCGTTGCTACGAAGCCATTTTTCGCATCAATTCCAACAATGATTTTCTCTTTATATAGACGAACTGCTTCCTCTAAAAATGACTTATCATAAAGAGCTGCTGTTCCTAAAATCACTTTTTCTACACCTACTGACAATAACTTCTCCACCGCTACAAGTGAACGAATTCCTCCTCCCACTTGCACAGGAATACGTACCGCCTTACAGATTTTTTCAATGACGGGCAAATTTAAAGACTCGCCAGCAATTGCACCGTCTAAATCAACAATGTGTAGTATTTCCGCTCCAAGCTTTTCAAATATGATTGCCTGCGCTACCGGATCTTCATTCATCACCGTTTCTTTACTAAACTCTCCTTGATAAAGTCTAACGCATCGTCCTTCTTTTAAATCGATAGCTGGGAAGATTTCCATGCTTCTACCACCCCTTGAAAATTTTTTAATATTTGCATGCCAATTTCACCACTTTTTTCTGGATGAAACTGTGCACCAAATACATTTCCTTTCGCTACAAACCCTGGTACTTGCATTCCATAATCACTTACTCCGCATACAATTTCATCTGGACAATCCGCGTAATATGAGTGAACATAATAAACGAAAGAACCATCCACTAATCCATTCCAAAGCGGAAATTCTCTTTCCTTCCTTAATTCATTCCATCCCATATGAGGAATTTTATACGAAACTTTTAACTTACGAATTTCCCCTGGTAGTAAACCTAACCCGCTACAATCTTTTAGTTCCTCACTTCGTTCAAATAAAAGCTGCATGCCCAAACATATACCGAGGAGAGGTTTTCCTATATCACAAACCTCTTTTAGTACACACACTAAATCTCTTTCTTCTAATACGTCCATCGCTTTCGGAAATGCACCTACTCCCGGTAAAATCACGCCATCGCTTCTCAATATCTCTTCTTTATCACTCGTTACAATGTACTCTGCCCCAATATATTTTAACGCTTGCTCTACACTGCGAATATTCCCCATTCCATAATCTATAATGGCAATCAATTACAACATCCCTTTCGTTGAATTTACACCAGTAATGTTGGCATTTTTTTCGACCGCTTCTCTAAGCGCTCTACCAAAAGCTTTAAATACTGCTTCAATTTTGTGATGCGTATTACTTCCGTATAGAACGCGCGCATGTAATGTAATATTGGCAGCATGTGCAACTGCTCTAAAAAATTCTTCCGTCAATTCTGTATCAAAATCCCCAAGCTTCGGATTTGTTAATTCCCCTTGAAATACACAATATGAGCGTCCACTTATATCAATTGCGACAAATCCTAAAGATTCATCCATCGGTACGTACGCTGAACCGTAACGATTAATTCCCTCTTTGTTTTGCAATGCTTCTTTCAAGCAATTTCCGAGTACAATTCCAACATCTTCAACGGTGTGATGTGCATCGACAAATGCATCCCCTTCTGCTTCAACTTGCAATCCAAATCTTCCATGTCTAGCAAATAAAGTAAGCATATGATCGAAAAAACCAACCCCTGTTTGAATAGATACATTTGTACTTTCATCAAGCTGCAAATTTAATTTAATTTTTGTTTCTGTCGTCTCACGTACTTGACTGGACTGACGCATTATTTTTCCTCCTCAAACCTTATTTGGATTGCTCTCGCATGTGCATGTAACCCTTCTTTATTTGCAAGCTCTACAATGTGATGCTGTACATTTTTTAATGCTTCCTCCGTATAAGAAATAAAACTTGATTTTTTCACGAAATCATCGACTGATAACGGAGAAAAAAATCTTGCCGTTCCGCTCGTTGGTAATACATGATTCGGTCCCGCTAAATAATCCCCGAGCGGTTCAGGTGCATATGACCCAAGGAAAATAGAACCTGCATGTTTCACATAATCTAGAGCATTCATCGGTTCTTTTATATGTAACTCTAAATGTTCTGGAGCAATTTCATTTGATAACTTTAGTGCCTCCTCTAAAGAAGGAACGATAAAGATGGCTCCATTTCTATTTATTGATTCACGTGCAATTTCACTTCTTGGTAACATTTCTAACTGTCTTTCTATCTCTTTTTCTACTTCTTTAGCTAGTTCCATATTCGTTGTAATACAAATCGCCGTTGCTCTCTCATCATGCTCTGCTTGCGATAATAAATCCGCTGCGATATATTTTGCATTACCTGTTTCATCCGCGACAACTACAATTTCTGATGGACCAGCAATCATATCAATATTTACTATTCCGTATACTTCTCGCTTCGCTAGAGCGACATACAAATTTCCCGGTCCAACTATTTTATCCACTTTCGGAATCGATTCCGTCCCGTATGCTAAAGCAGCAATTGCTTGCGCGCCACCTATCGTATAAATTTCATCTACTCCCGCAAGATTTGCAGCAGCTAATATATGCGGATCAATTCCTCCTTTCCTCGGCGGTGTTACCATTACAATCTTTTTCACACCTGCGAGTTTCGCCGGCAATACATTCATTAATACTGAAGAAGGATATGAGGCTGTCCCACCCGGTACATATACACCTACATTTTCTAACGGCCGAATGAGTTGCCCTCTAATTATGCCTTTACTTTCACAATCGAATATTGAGTGCTTCTTTTGCTTTTCGTGATACGAAACAATGTTTTTCTTCGCCTCTTTTAAAGCTTCTAAAAATGAATTCGTTACAAACATACTCGCTTGCTGTATTTCTTCTTCACTTACACGAAAATCTTTCATCTCTACACCATCAAACTTTTTTGTATAGAAAGATAAAGCTTCATCTTTCCCTTCCCTTACATTTCTAATGATTTCTCTTACACTTCTTTGAACAGTTTCTTCTATTATATTAGCGTTTTCTCTTAGCACTTTTACTTTAGATAATGCCTCCTTAAAGTCTTCATAAATGATTTTCATTTTAAGTCCTCCTATTTCCCTGATAAGATTTCTTGCTCCATCATATTTATAATACTGAATATTTCGTCTTTTTTAGTTTTTAAGGCTGCCTTATTTACAATCATCCGAGCCGATATAGAGTGCATTTCCTCAAATACAATAAGTCCATTCTCTTGTAATGTTTTTCCTGTTTCAACAATATCTACAATCGCATCTGCCAATCCAAGAAGAGGAGCGATTTCTACAGAACCTTCTATTTTAATTATTTCTACATCCTCTCCCTTATCATGAAAATAAGTAGAAGTAATATGCGGGTATTTCGTAGCAATTCTTTTCTTCCGGTAACTCTTCGGATTATACGTAGGAATAGAAGCAACACAAAACTTACAAATCCCCACTCCTAAATCCAGCATTTCATAAATATCTTTCTCGTTTTCCATTAAAATATCTTTTCCAACGATCCCAATATCAGCTACCCCATGTTCTACATAAGTAGCAACATCAACCGCTTTTACTAAAATAAATGAAACATTTGTATTTTTACTTTGAAATACAAGCTTCCGACCTTTATTTTTGAGATCGGAACAATCAATTCCAATCTGCTCAAAAAGTGGAATGACATGTTTTTCTAACCTTCCTTTCGTTAACGCAATTTGAATGTTACGCATGAAGCCTCTCCTTCTTTCTGGACTACCCATTTCTCATTCCATACATATTCCACTAAATATTCATTCTTTGCCTCAACGACCGTTCCTATTTTATTTTTTCTTGCAAATTGAAAGGTATCGCTTAAATTAGAGAATAGAGATAACCAAGCATTTTTCCCATCCTTTCGAAGTAAATTTCGTAACCTTTCTGCTTCCGCTAATCTATTTAACTCATAATGAATCACAATATCAATTTGATTTCGTTCATATGGTTCTTGCTGCTCTTGCAGGGCCTTCACAATTTGATTTACTTGTACCGCGAGTCCAACAGCTGGCAGCATTTCTCCAAAATTCCCAATTAGCTCATCGTATCTTCCGCCACTAACGATTTCTTCTCCAATTTCATATATATATCCTTTGAAAATAACACCCGTATAGTAATCTAAGTGTTGAATCATGCCCAAATCAATTGATATGTAAGAACCATATCCTAACGTTTCAATTGTTTCATACATTTCTTTTACTCTTGCAATTGCCATTTTCATTTCATTACTTGAAGCAAGCTTTTCTGCCTCCTCAATAACTTCTAAATTTCCAAATAGCCTTGGTAATTTCTCAAGTAATCTTACTGTCTCATCGCATCGATCTAATTTCTTTTCTCCGATAAAATTTGAGAGGGCAGCATAATTTTTACTTTCTATATACGTTCTAAGTACCCTTTCTTCTTCATCATGGATGGAGAGCTTTTTTACAATACATTTATATAACTGTACTTGCCCAATCTCAATTGTAAAAGATTGCACCTTCAACTTTTGAAGTGCTTGAATGACACTTATTACACATTCAATTTCAGCTCTTACATTATCAATCCCGATAACTTCAATACCACTTTGTACGATTTCATTATATTTTCCAGAATGGGATTCATTCGCTCGAAATACATTCCCGCTATACGTCACTTTAAGTGGCGTATCCCATCTCTGTGTTCCAATCACTCTTGCTAAAGGAATTGTCATATCTGGACGTAAAACGATAATCCTTCCCTTTTCATCAAAAAATTTATACATCTTCTCTTCATCTATCGGTCTATTTTGAAATGCAAAAACATCATAAAATTCAATTGTAGGTGTTCTTATTTCCTCATAACCTCTCTCTAAAAAAGTAAGCCTTAATTTTTGCTCCACTTCTTCAATTAACGTACATTCTTCGAATAAATAATCTCTCGTTCCATTCGGGTTCGCCCGTTTCCATTTTGTCATCTAAATTTTCACACCTTTCCCCTTCTAATGTATGCCTATTTCATTCACCTAAGCCGAAAATAAAAAGAGCCTTGTAGACAAAATACCTACAAGGCTCTTCAGTAGAGTGTAGGTACAACGGGAATAACCCTTGTACCTACACGTTTTCACGCTAGGTTCAAGGGTTTCATGTATGATGATGTAGTTGTGTAAGCATTGTAATAGATTTTATTGTATTCATAATACTTACTCCCTTTCTCCTCTGATTTTCACATAGTATATAACAGTTAATTTTGAATGTAAATACATTTTTAATATTCCGTCACTTTTTTTAATGTAAAGCCACTTTTCTTTCATACTCTTTTATTTCTTGTTCATATTGCATTGTAATACTAATTTCATCTAAACCATTCAATAACTTCTCTTTCCACATTTTCTCGATTGTAAAATGGAATCTGTGCATATTCGTTATAATTATTTCATTTTCTAAATCAACTGTGATTTGTTCCCTCGCATCTGTTTTTGCAAGTTGTTCACGCATATCTTTGTCCATTACAATCGGTAACATGCCATTCTTCATACAATTCATATAAAAGATATCGGCAAATCCTCCAGCGATAATAACGCGGAAACCATAATCAGCAAGCGCCCATGGAGCATGTTCTCTAGAAGAGCCACATCCAAAATTATCACCTGTGATTAATATGCTGGCTCCTTTTCTTTCTTGCGCATTAAGCGGGAAATTAGGGTTTTCTTGGCGATTATTATCATATCGCCACTCATCAAATAAAAACTTCCCAAACCCAGTTCTTTCAATTCTCTTTAAATATTGCTTCGGAATAATTTGATCTGTATCAATGTTATCATTCATCAGTACTGCGGCAGTACCTTTATGAATACGAAATGGCTCCATCATAACTCTCCTTTCTAATATCAACAAAATGACCATGTAACGCAGCCGCTGCCGCCATTGCCGGGCTAACTAAATGCGTTCGTGCTCCCTTTCCTTGTCTTCCTTCAAAATTGCGATTTGACGTAGAGGCACAATGTTCTCCTTCAGGCACTTGATCTGGATTCATACCTAGACACATTGAGCATCCGGGCTCTCTCCATTCAAATCCAGCTTCTTCAAATATGTGATGTAATCCTTTATGCATCGCTGCTTCTCTTACCCTTTGAGATCCAGGTACAACAAGTGCTCGCACACCTTCTTTTACTTTTTTACCTTTCACGACAGATGCAGCAATTTCTAAATCAGAAAGCCTAGAATTTGTACAAGATCCAATGAAAACATGTTGAACTGGAATGTCATACGTACTTTGTCCGGGACTCAACCCCATATAAGAAAACGCTCTTTCGTCATTTGCATCATGCTTTTCTGGCAATTTCTCATTAATCCGAACACCCATACTAGGATTTGTTCCCCACGTAACGTACGGCGCTAAATCCATAACATCTACTAGAATATGTAAATCATAAGCTGCATCTAAATCTGTATAAAGTTCTGACCATTTTTCCTTAATAGATTCATAGTCTTTCGGCGCATATTTACGCCCTTTTACGTAAGCAACCGTTTTTTCATCTGGTGCAATAATGCCAGCCTTTGCTCCCCCTTCAATTGCCATATTGCAAAGCGTCATCCTCTCTTCCATATCCATAGCATGAATGGTCTCTCCGTAAAATTCCATTACGTAACCTGTTCCAACTGCTACTCCGTACTTTGAAAGAAGGTGTAAAATAATATCTTTCGCATAAACACCTTGCGGTAACTTTCCTTTTAACTCAATGCCCATCGCTTTCGGCTTTCGTTGCCATAACGTTTGCGTTGCCAATACATGTTCCACTTCACTCGTACCAATACCAAACGCTAGTGCGCCAAAAGCACCGTGTGTTGCTGTATGACTATCACCACAAACAATCGTTTTTCCTGGCTGTGTGAGTCCAAGTTCTGGTCCTATAACATGAACGATCCCTTGCTCTTCATCTCCGATATCCGCTAATGGCACCTGAAATTGTTTACAGTTTTCCCGAAGTGTATCTAGTTGCTGCTTCGCAATGCGGTCGGTAATATTCCAAACATCTTTCGTTGGAATATTATGATCCATCGTTGCAAATGTTAAATCTGGTCTGCGGACTGTTCGATTTGTAAGCCGCAAGCCTTCAAAGGCTTGCGGTGACGTTACTTCATGAACAAGATGTAGATCGATATATAATAAATCCAATCCATTTTCATTTGTCGCAACTACATGTCTTTCCCAAAGCTTATCTAGTAACCTTTTCCCCATTATCTTCCTCTCCCTACTAACGCTTGCTCTTCCATTTCTTGAATAACTGCCTTTGTAAATGAAGTTGTCGTTTCAGTCCCCCCGATATCTGCTGTACATTTTCCAGATTTAAGGACTGCAGAAACTGCTTCTTCAATTGCACATCCTTCTCTCGTTAATCCGAACGATTGCCCAAGCATCATTGCAACAGAACGCATCATCGCAATTGGATTCGCCTTATTTTTCCCCGCAATATCCGGTGCTGATCCGTGAATAGGCTCGTATAATGAAGGCCCCTTTTCAGCGTGACTTGCTGATGGAAGCATTCCTAATGATCCAGCTAATACTGAAGCCTCATCACTTAAAATATCACCAAATAAATTTTCCGTTACAATAACGTCAAATCTTCCTGGATTCCGAATTAATTCCATAGCCGCTGCATCTACTAAAATGTGTTCTACTTCCACATTTGGGTAGCGAAGTGCTACTTCTTCTGTCACATTTCTCCATAGTTTACTAGACTCTAAAACATTCGCTTTATCAATAGATGTTACTTTTTTCTTCCGCTTATTTGCTAATTGAAAGGCATACGAAACGATACGTTCAATTTCATGTCGATGATACGTAAGTGTATCTGTCGCCACTTCTTCCGTTCGCTCTTTCGGATAAGAAAAATAAATTCCGCCTGTTAATTCACGAACGACAACGAAATCAATTTCATCAGCATTTTTTAATGGTGATAAATGTGCAGTTGCACTTTCTACCGTTACAGGGCGAACATTCGCAAATACACCGAGTCCTTTTCTTAATGCTAATAATCCTTTCTCAGGCCTTTCTTTCGCACTATCCCACCTTGGTCCACCTACTGCTCCAAGTAAAACCGCATCACTCGCTAAACAGGCGGCAAGTGTTCGCTGTGGTAATGGTTGCCCAGTTAAATCGATAGCAACACCACCAAAGTACTCATCTTGCAAATGAAAATGATGTCCATATAGCCTTTCTACCATATGCAATACTTCCTTCGCACTTTCCATAACTTCTGGACCAACACCATCACCAGCTAAACAAACGATACGTTTTTCCATTTTTAACACTCCTTTTAACTAAATTTTCAGAACCTTGATTTGATAGGTGAGGAAAGCTTCTCTCACCTATCAAATATTTATTTCACAAGCGCTATAAGAGATTTTAATTTCCCTGCTGCATGGACATAAGCTCTCGCCGACGCTTCCAATACGTCTTGCGCAACTCCGAAACCTGATATTTGGTGACTACCTTCTTTTAATTCAACATGAACGTGAGCAAGTGCATCTTGACCTTGTGTAATAGATTGTATGCGATAATCTGCCAATTCACATTCTAATCCTAAAATTCTTTGAATCGCATTGTATATCGCTTCAATACTACCAGAACCAGTGGCTGCATCTTCATATACATTTCCTTCCTCATCCTTCAGCACAACTGTTGCGCATTGTGTACTATTTGATACGAAATGCACTTGTAATTGCGTAATGTTATATTGCTGGGCTGCAAATGCTGCTTCACCAAGCATAATTGCGCGTAAATCTTCCTCAGTAATTTCCTTTTTACGATCCGCCAATTTTTTAAATGCTTCGAATGCCGCATCTCGCTCTTCATTTGTAAATTCATAACCAAGCTCTTTCATTTTTTCCGTAAACGCATGACGGCCAGAATGTTTCCCAAGTACAAAGAGATTTTGAGATTCTCCTATAAGCGCTGGTTCGATAATTTCATAAGTTGTTACTTCTTTTAGAACCCCATCTTGGTGGATGCCTGATTCATGAGCAAATGCATTCGCTCCAACGATTGCTTTATTTTTCGGTACAACCATACCCGTTAACCTGCTTACTAATGTACTCGTTGCCTTAATCTCTTTTAAAGTCATCGAAGGTTCTGCTTTATAAAAATCTTTTCTAATATGAAGAGCAACCGCAACTTCTTCTAACGCTGCATTCCCTGCTCTTTCTCCAATGCCATTAATCGTTCCTTCTACTTGCACTGCTCCGCCTTCAACCGCAGCTAACGAATTTGCTACTGCCATACCAAGATCGTCGTGACAATGACAAGAAAAAATCGCTTTTTCATATGATGGAACGGATTCTTGTAAGTATCTAAAAAGAGAATAATATTCTTCCGGATTCGTATATCCAACTGTATCCGGAATATTAATTACATTCGCTCCTGCGCGAATCGCAGTTTCTACTGCTTCAGCTAAAAATGCTCTCGATGTTCTTGTCGCATCTTCTGCAGAAAATTGTACTGTCGGAAATAATGATTTTCCAAGCGTAACCGAACGATGAATACTATTTAACACATCTTCTTTTGACATACAAAGTTTATATTTCATATGAATATCACTCGTAGCTAGAAATACGTGTAGACGAGGAGATACAGCACCTTTCACAGCTTCATATGCTCTTCGAATGTCACTTTCTTTCGCTCTAGCTAAACTCATAACCGTAGCATTTTGAATTGTATTCGCGATGCGTTTTACCGATTGGAAGTCACCTTCGGAAGCTGCCGCGAATCCAGCTTCCATTACATGAATACCAAGCCTCTCTAATTGCCTAGCAATTTGTAACTTCTCTTGTTCATTTAAATTTACTCCTGGTGATTGTTCGCCATCACGAAGCGTTGTATCCATGAACAAAATCTGCTTCATATTATTTAATCCCTACCTTTACTCGCGGCTGTACGAAAGGCATCATTTCACGTAATTTACGTCCTACTACTTCGATTTCATGTTCATTCTCTTTCTCATTTGTCGCGTGGAAATTTGGTCTTCCTGCTTTATGCTCTGCAATCCAGCCTCTTGCAAATGTACCATCTTGAATTTCTGCTAATACTGCCCCCATCGCTTTCTTCGTATCTTCAGTAACAACGCGTGGTCCTGATACGAAGTCTCCCCACTGCGCTGTATCTGAAACTGAATATCTCATATTTTCAAGTCCACCTTCATACATAAGGTCAACGATTAGCTTCAGTTCATGTAAACATTCAAAATATGCAAGTTCAGGCTGGTATCCCGCATCAACTAACGTTTCAAATCCTGCTTTTACAAGTGCAGTCACTCCGCCGCAGAGTACAGCTTGCTCTCCAAATAAATCTGTTTCTGTTTCTTCTTTAAACGTCGTTTCTAATACACCAGCTCTCGTTGCTCCAATTCCGTCAGCATAAGAAAGTGCTTTTTCAGTCGCAACTCCTGTTGCATCTTGATATACTGCAAATAATGCAGGAACAGCCCCTCCCTCGGTGAACGTACGGCGTACGAGATGCCCCGGTCCTTTTGGCGCTACTAGAAATACATCTACATTAGCTGGTGGTTTTACTTGATCAAAGTGAACATTAAATCCATGTGCGAACACGAGAGAGTTTCCAGCCTGTAAATTTGGTGCAATTTCAGCTTCATATACTTCTGGTTGTAATTCATCAGGTAATAGAATCATTACTACATCAGCTTTTTCCGCTGCTTCTGCTACTGTATATACAGAAAACCCATCTTCATTCGCTTTATCCCAAGACTTACCTTTTCTTAAACCTACTACTACATCAAATCCGTTATCACGTAAATTTTGCGCATGCGCATGACCTTGCGAGCCATATCCGATGATTGCTACTTTCTTTTCCTTTAATACATTTACTGTTACATCTTTCTCATAATAAACTTTTGCCATTTTCATTTCCCCCTATATTTAAATGATTATTGAATTAACATAACTTGCTTATCTTGTTTTTTCATACTACGTGTAAATGCTGTTACACCTGTTCTAGCAATTTCTTTTAAACCGTATGGACGAAGTAATTCAATTAACGCTTCTACTTTATCTTGCGTACCTGTTACTTGCACAACTATGGAATCCTTCCCAACATCTATTACAGCGGCTCGAAATGGTTCAATTAAACTATATAATTCTGCCCTCGCTACAGAAGTTGCTACTTTAATAAGAGCAAGCTCTCTAGCAATCATTGCTTCTTCTGTAATATCTGATACTTTCAGAACATCGATTTGCTTATGAAGTTGTTTAATTAACTGCTCAACTTGCTGTTCACTTTCAACGTGTACAACAATCGTCATTCGCGATATATCTGATGATTCTGTATGACCTACTGAAATACTTTCAATATTAAAATGTCTTCGTGTCATAACCCCTGTAATTCTGTTTAACACACCACTTTGATTTCGAACTGTCGCTGTAACAATTCTCTTCACCCTTTTTCCACTCCCTCCATTTGGTGAACACCTTTTCCTGGTGCAACCATCGGCATAACCTTCTCTGATTGAAGTACACGACAATCGATTACGACTGGCTCTTGTAATTCGATCGCATGCTGGATTTGCTTCTTTGCAAGAAGTGGATCGTCAATACGAACACCTTTTATACCATACGCATTCGCAAGAGCGACGAAATCTGGTTGGCATGGCAATAAAGAATGTGAATATCTTTGATTGTAAAATTCATCTTGCCATTGTCTTACCATTCCTAAAGCTTCATTATTTAAAATAAATACTTTAACGGGTAAAGCGTGTTCTTTTAATACACTTAATTCTTGCAGAGTCATTTGAAACCCAGCATCACCAACAATTGCAATAACTAATTCTTCAGGCTTTGCAATTTGCGCACCGATTGCTGCTGGAAATCCGAACCCCATCGTTCCTAATCCGCCAGAAGTTACCCATTTATCTGGATTTTTCAACGGATAGTATTGTGCTGCCCACATTTGATGTTGCCCAACGTCTGTTGTTACAATCGCTTCTCCTTTCGTGATTTCATATAGCATATCAATCGCGTATTGAGGTTTAATACTTTCAGAATTTCGTTTATAAGAGAATGGGTACTTTTCTTTTCTACTCTTTAATAAAGAGAGCCATTCATGATGATTTTCTTTCTTTCCTTCTGATTGAAGCAATACTTCTAACGCCCGCTTAGCACTTGCAACAATAGGAATCTCTGTTGACACATTTTTCCCGATTTCTGCTGGATCAATATCGATATGTGCAACAGTCGCCCCTTTAGCAAAAAAAGCTAAATTCCCAGTAAGACGATCGTCAAATCTCGCACCTATATTAATGAGTAAGTCGCATTCATATAACGCCATATTGGCTGTGTAAGAACCGTGCATTCCCCCCATCCCTAGAAATAGCCCATCATCTGGCGGAAAACCACCAAGTCCAAGTAACGTATGCACAACAGGGATTTCATATTTACGGGCAAAACTTGTCAATTCTTTCGAAGCTTTCGCATGCAGTATACCTGCTCCAGCTAAAATTAACGGTTTTTTTGCGGTTTCAATTGCTTGTAGTAATTTGTTTATTTGAAGTAGATTCGGTTCATAATTAGGGTTATATCCTGGTAAATCCATTTGTACATTGCTACATCGCTCACCTTTCTCGACTACCATATCTTTCGGAAGGTCAATAACGACTGGTCCTGGTCTTCCTGTTTTAGCAATATGAAATGCTTCTTTAATAATTCGAGGTAAATCTGAGGCCTTTCGCACTTGATAGTTATGTTTTGTCACTGGCATCGTAAGTCCCATAATATCCGCCTCTTGAAAAGCATCGCTCCCAATTAACGTTGTTGCTACTTGGCCTGTAAATACAACAAGTGGCAATGAATCAATCATCGCATCCGCTAGACCCGTAATTACATTTGTAGCACCTGGTCCACTCGTTGCAATTACAACCCCTGGGTTCCCTGTAATTCTGGCATACCCTTCAGCAGCGTGAATTGCCCCTTGCTCATGCCTTGTTAAAATATGCGGAATTTCACAATCATACAGTGCATCATAGAGAGGTAAAACGGCACCACCCGGATAACCGAAAATCACTTTTACGCCTTCCTTTTCTAGCGCTTCTAACAATAGCTGTGCACCAGTTGCCAGTTTCTCTTCCGTTTTTGAAGACATTGTTCTTATAAGCCCCCTTTTTTAAACTTTTATACAATAAAAAAATCCTACGTCCACACTCCAGCTATGTGCTGAAGGGACGAAAGATTTCGCGGTACCACCCTTCTTTGCAAGAATACTCTTGCCTCAGTGATCCATAAATGGATCTAGCTAATAACGGAGCTACCGTCTAAGCCTAGACAAATGCTTTAGCTTAGCACTCAAGGGCGATGTTCGTCGACGTGAACCATCGGTTTTCAGCAACCACCGACTCTCTGTGAGGCTTCACAATCAACTACTCCTCCCTATCAACGCTTTCTTATGTTAAAAAAGTTGTTATCCAACTTTATTTTCTTCGTAAATTTTCTCTCCATCTTCTACAACTAACTTACGAAACTCTTCTAATAAACGGTTCGTATGTGGACCTGTTTGCCCTAAGCCAATCGTTCTACCATCTACTGTCGTAACAGCAATAACTTCAGCAGCTGTTCCTGTTAAAAACACTTCATCAGCTACATATACATCATGTCTTGTAAATAACTCTTCTCTTACGTCATATCCAAGTTTTTCGCCGATTTCTAAAATGGCGTTTCGTGTAATACCTTCTAACGCTCCAGCAGAACTTGGTGGTGTAATTAATTTATTTCCTTTAACAATAAACACGTTATCTCCTGAGCCTTCAGCTACATATCCTTGATCATTTAACATAAGTGCTTCTTGTACTCCAGCTAATTTCGCTTCAATACGAACTAAAATATTGTTTAAGTAATTTAAAGATTTTACTTGAGGGGATAAAACATCGGGACGATTTCGGCGCGTTGCAACTGTTACAACTGGAATCCCTTTCTCATAATATTCTTGTGGGAATAAAGATAATTGTTCTGCAATTACTACTACATTCGGCTTCTTACATGAATCGGGATCCAATCCAAGATTTCCTGCTCCTCTTGATACAACAAGGCGAATGTATCCATTAGATAATTTATTTTGTCGAATCGTCTCAACAACAATATTTGTTACTTCATCTAATGAATATGGAATTTCTAAAAGGATTGATTTTGCTGATTCATACAACCGGACAAGATGCTCTCTCAAACGGAAAACATTACCGCTATAAACTCTAATTCCTTCAAACACTCCATCGCCATATAAATAGCCATGATCATATACTGAAACTTTTGCCTCATCTTTTGGAACAAATTCTCCATTTAAGAAAATCCATTGCTCATTCACTAGAAGCGCCTCCTATGTTCTATGAATTTTTTATTGTTTCCTAGTTTACTCTCCTTTCTAAATAAATCAAGTGAATTTTTAGAAAATTTATAATTTTTAATCGTACGTACTTCTTTACTTATATTGATTTAACAACATTGTTAACGTTTACAAAAAGTCAAAAAATTTTTTTCGCCAATTTCCACTAAAAAAATATTTGTTTAAAAGAAGGATTTTCATCAATTGATACGAATCTATTGTATTCAATAAACGGACGTCCGATTTTATAAATCCGGGAATATATAACGACTTTTGCTGAAAAAGGGGGGAAATAACAAAAATAGCGCTGTCTAAAAATAACATTCATATTTTTCATTTCGTAATCATAATCCTATTTTTAAAAAACAATTTGTCAAAATGAAGGAGGAAATAAATATGGCGTGTGTACAAATTAAAGGAACAAGACAAGAGGTAGTAGAAATGCTGCAATTATTTGATCTAATGGATACGAAAGGTTTTTGTAAATTCGATAATTACGTAGAGGTAGAACCAAATACGCAAGAACATAATCATTTTACTGCTTCAATCGACATCCATTCAAATACTTCTTCTGCCCAAGATACATTAAACGATCAATTCGTTAGTCAAATGCTTACTGGCGTATATAACGACTAAACAAAGATTTACTTCCTACCGTCTTTTCATAAATGCAGTGAACTTGAGCATACTAGCAATTAGATGGTAGGAGGTGAGAATTATGGCTAGAATTGGCGTTGAAAACTCATTAACAGACGTTCAACAAGCTCTTCAGCAACAAGGTCATGAAGTTGTTACACTTAACTCAGAACAGGATGCACAAGGGTGTGATTGTTGCGTTGTAACTGGGCAAGATTCTAATGTGATGGGCATTGCAGATGCATCAATTAAAGGATCAGTCATTACAGCTCACGGTTTAACAACGGATGAAATTTGTCAACAAGTTGAAAGTCGCACTTAAAAAATGAAAGAGGACTCCTTTTAAAAGGAGTCCTCTTTTTTATATTCACCTAACGGGAAAGTAACATATACTGGATGAAAGCCCTACCTCTCTCTCATCATTACGGTTCCACTGACCGCTCCTTGATTCACTAGTATACATATATAGCTTACAAATACAATTTATAGGGTTTGTTCACAAAAGTTGTTGATAAAATTACCCGATCTTTCGCAAACTTTTCGTATTGCATTCATAAGAGATATTTACTTTACACTAGCTGTAACCGAGACACGAATTAAAATTCTAACACCAATACAATAGCTTGTCAATATTTTTCCGCAAATTAAAAACAGACATTAACGGTTTGTCTGTTTTAGAATGGAGCTTTTTCTTTTATTACATATACAACAAAGCCGCTTACTAACATAAATAAGCCAACTACTAAGTTTTTGATATTAATCATAAATTCCTCTCCCTTATTTCACACATCATATATATTTACATTTCAATTATTCCGATCATCCTAAAGCGCACTTTTTCTAATATATCATAATTCCTAAAAAATGCAAGTTCACTTTTGACGACCATTCACAAATTTATCTACAGTGCTTGGTACAGTATTTAAAGCCTTTTCAATTAAATGTGTACTGCTGTTGAGATGTAATACTTGCACCCCATTAGAACCAACTACTAAAAAAGCTACTGGACTAATAGAAACCCCAGCCCCGCTTCCTCCTCCAAATGGATGCCCTTGCTTGTTCTCTTTATGCTGATTTTGCCCACCGTTATGTTTTTCAGTAATGAAACCCCCTTTAAAATCACTTCCACCAGCTCCAAAACCAAAAGCCACTTGAGATACTGTTAATACAACGTTTCCGTCAGCTGTTGAAACCGGGCTCCCAACAATTGTATTTACATCTACCATCTCTTTTAAATTTGTCATTGCCGTTTTCATTAAATTTTCAATTGGATGTTCCATTATGTATTGCACCCTTTCCTCATTATTCCTTTTTATACTTTCCAAAATAGAGGAAGTCATACTAACTTTTCCTATTTCAAGAAAACATTTTCCTCCTTTTAATAGATATTACTGCCCGTTAATGCGGGATAAAAAAGAAAAAGAGATACATACTACTATTGAACCTTGTTATGAAAGGAGCCATGACTTTGACTGAGAAATTTGATGATTATAAAAGAAGAGATAGAATAGATAGTGATTATAGTGACTATAAAGAAGAGTATGCCGCTGAGGTTGCACCACAACGCATTGATTATGATTACGATGATAAAGACGATAAAGATGTTGTAAAATCGTCCGCTGCTGGATCAACTGCTGGTTTTATCGCTCTTGCGCTATCTATCTTATCGCTATTTACATTCCCAACACTATTTGGTCTTGTTTCTGTTTTACTCGGTATTTACGCTTATAATCGCGGAGCTACTGTAACTGGCGGTATCGCTGCAGTTGTCGGTGGGATTGCTGCACTTATCGCAATTTTATTCCGAGTAGCACTTATTGGTTTATTGTTCTCCCTTTTCTAAAAAAGAAAAAGGTATCTCGCTTAACGCGGGATACCTTATCCTGTAAACACATCTTCCGATGGATATTTTATTTTTTGTTTTGCTGGTCGCGCTAAAGAGAACACAAGTGTTAATGGTCCAATTAATCCGCAGAACATAACAAACATAATAATACATTTTCCGAATGCCGATAGCTTTGCAGTAATTCCCATCGTTAATCCGACTGTACCAAACGCTGATATTGTCTCAAATAATAATTGAATAAAGCTGAAGTTTTCTGTAAGCATTAATATAAATACCGCTGCCAAAATAAGTATTTGACTGGCAACAGCAATCGCTAAGGCCCTCGTTACTGTCGACATTTTAATTGTACGCTGAAATAAAACAATTTCCTCCTTTTTTCTAAAGAAAGAAAGGACAGATGTAATTAAGATAACAAACGTTGTTAATTTAATTCCTCCACCTGTTGATACACTTCCTGCACCAATAAACATTAAAATCATCGTAAATAATATAGATGATTCTTCCATACCTCCATAGTCAACCGTATTAAATCCAGCTGTCCGCGGGGTAATACCTTGAAAGAAGGAAGCCCATAGTTTTTCATTTAAAGATAAATTCCCTAACGTCTTCACATTATTATATTCCAATACAAAAATTACAATCATTGCTATAACATTTAGCACTACTGTTCCAATAATCATTATTTTTGAGTGAAGTGATAATTTTCGAAAACTGCGACTATACCATATATCAATTAATACGGTAAAACCGAGTCCACCTATTACAATTAAAGAGCAAATCCCAATATTAATAATGGGATCTCCTACATATCTTGTTAAATTATCTGGCCATAAAGCAAAGCCTGCATTATTATAAGATGCAATTACATGAAAAATACTATAGTATAAACCTTTTCCAAAACCAAACTCTGGAATAAAGCGAAACGATAAAAAGATGACCCCAATAAGCTCAATACAAATCGAAAATATAAAGACACGCTTTACTAATTTTACAAGACCACCTATATTTGTTTGATTAAACGCTTCTCCAATTAATAAACGATGGCGTAATCCGATTTTTTTGCCTAATACCCAAACAATTAAAATGGCAATTGTCATAAGACCTAGACCACCTGTTTGAATTAAAAACATAATAACAATTTCGCCAAACATCGTAAATGTACTTGCTGTATCCACTACTCCCAAACCAGTTACGGTCGCTGCTGACGTTGCTGTAAAGAAAGCATCTACCCAACTAATATGTGCTTTCGTTGCGAATGGTAACTTTAATAACAAACCGCCAACCACAATTAAGCAGAAAAAACCTAACGCTAATATTTGTGGTGGGTTTAATCGTATAAGACGATTATACAGCCCTTGTTTTTTTGTTACTTCCATATCACTAACTCCCTTATTAAAGTGAAGCTTTCCCCTCATAAATAAAAAGCTTTTTAAAAGCCCTTAAAGAATTGGGACAAACCTTATATTCTTATAATATAGTTGAGCATAATCCTTTTTTTCATAGATTACAACTTTTATTTATATTCAGACTTCTTTTTTCTTTTATGCTGGAAAACTATATATCCTAACTCAATATTGCTAGCAATAACAATTTCATATGTACTATTTTTCAAATCCCCATATCTTTCACTCTATGTTCACATAGAGGTCACATTCACCTTTTATAGTATATGTATCGAAGCTGTTCCTCCCTAATTTATAAGACATTCCCCAGTGTCTTTGAATAGCTTCCATCCCTAATTAAATTGACATAAATTGTCCCCTTCCCTTGACCATCTTATATGTGATGGTCTTATTTTTTTGTCTTTCTATCTTTTATTTAAAACTTCCTCTCTCTTTCACTCGATGTTCACACAGAGGTCACATCCACCTTTTATAGTATATATATCGAAGCTGTTCCTCCCTAATTTATAAGACATTCCCCAGTGTCTTTGAATAGCTTCCATCCCTAATTAAATTGACATAAATTGTCCCCTTCCCTTGACCATCTTATGTGATGGTCTTATTTTTTTGTCTTTCTATCTTTTATTTAAAACTTCCTCTCTCTTTCACTCGATGTTCACACAGAGGTCACATCTACCTTTTATAGTATATGTATCGAAGTTGTTCCTCCCTAATTTATAAGACATTCCCCAGTGTCTTTGAACAGCTTCCATCCCTAATTAAATTGACATAAATTGTCCCCTTCCTTGACCATCTTATAAATGATGGTCTTATTTTTTTGTCTTTCTATCTTTTATTTAAAACTCCCTCTCTCTTTCACCCTATGTTCACATGAGAGTCACACCTATCTTTTATAGTATATGTATCGAAGTTGTTCCTCCCTAATTTATAAGACATTCCCCAGTGTCTTAAAGCAACTTCCATCCCTAATTAAATTGACATAAATTGTCCCCTTCCCTTGACCATCCTATGTGATGGTCTATTTTATTTTCCAAACACAAAATCAATCTATCTGTACTTAAATAAAAACCTAAAAATTCAGAAAATATTGTCAAATTAGGGATTTTTTCGGTATAATTACTTTAGGAAGGAATTTCGCAAAAACAAAAGGGGGGATTTTATTGAAACAAACAAAAGCAATCTTAATCGCATTATTTCTAGGTCTAGTTGTTGGACTCACTCTAAATTTAGCCGCTCCATCTATCTTTGAGCCACTAAATCAATATGTGTTCAACCCAATTGGTCAATTGTTTATTCGACTTATTAAAATGCTAGTTGTTCCTGTTGTGTTCATTTCTATCGTACTTGGTGCTGCCGGCCTTGGAGATCCGAAACAACTTGGAAGAATCGGTTTAAAATCAATTTCATTCTTTCTCGTAACAACTGCGGTTGCCATCTCTATAGCGGTTACATTTGCACTTATTATAAAACCAGGAGCTGGCGGTAATTTTAAAACAGAAGGTCTTAAGTATGAAGGTGCAAAAACTGAAACATCTTTCGTCGACACATTGCTAAATATCGTACCAGATAACCCAGCAAAAGCGATGGCTGACGGAAACATGTTACAAATCATTGCCTTTGCCGTATTGATTGGACTCGGTATAGCTATTTTAGGAAAACGAGTTCAAGGTATCCATTCATTACTTGAACAGGGCAACGAATTAATGATGTATCTCGTTAATCTCGTTATGAAATTAGCCCCAATTGGAACATTCGGTTTGCTCGCTTCATCCGTTGGTAAAATGGGGCTTGCAGGCGTCGCTGCGATGTTCAAGTATATGATTGTCGTTATGTTAGTACTCATTATTCACGGGGTCTTTGTATATGGTGGCTTATTAAAGGTATTAGCAAAAGAAAGTATTGTTCGTTTCTTTAAACATTTCGGACCAGTAATGGCAATTGGATTTAGTACATCTAGCTCTAATGCATCGCTTCCATTTGCAATGAAAACAGCACAAGATAAGCTTGGCGTTCCAAAAGCGATAAGCTCATTTGTACAACCACTAGGGGCAACTATTAATATGGATGGTACTGCCATTATGCAAGGGGTAGCAACTGTATTTATCGCTCAAGTATACGGAGTTGAACTTACATTACCGCAATTAGCTATGGTCGTATTAACCGCTGTACTAGCTAGTATCGGTACTGCTGGTGTACCAGGTGTTGGACTTGTAATGCTTACAATGGTTTTAAATCAAGTAAATCTACCAGTACAAGGTATCGCTTTAATTATCGGTATTGACCGTATTCTAGATATGTCTAGAACAGCTGTAAACATTTCTGGGGATGCAATTTGCGCAATGATTGTCGCAAAATCAGAAGAAAAATATAATACTGATCAATCGGCAGCATCGTAAATCAAAAAAGGAGTGATTATTTTTATATTTAGGTCATAGATGTTAAACTCAATAAAATCAAAGGTAGAAACATATTTGATATGTACAAAATGTTACTATCTTTTTATTATCGGGGTATCGCCACACACCCTTAAGTTGATGGATGTGGGGTAATTAAGAAGCTTAGGTTGATAGCGATGGGGGGTCTGCCACATGCCCACCAATTTAAGCAAACAAATCCACCCCTAACGAAAAAATGAGCTTTTTATTACAAATTAGTACAAAATTTCGTTCTGGGGGTAGTTGTATTTTGTTAGCTTGATAGCGATGGGGTACTGCCAGCATTTCGGAAAAAAACAACGTTAAGCAAAAAAATACAATAAGCTGTCTATATGGACAGCTTATTTACATAAAATTCGAAGTGGGAAGTCAATTACGTGGTAGCATCAACTTATGTTTAGTTCAACTAATTGGTCAAAATTAATGATAAAAGTTTTTCGCCTCGTTGTTTATAAGTCTCTATATGTTTTTTTAGTATGACATTATTATTCGTTTCTAAAATTTCAGTTGTTTTCTTAACAAAATTCCAATTAATACAACCTGATAGCCATATAAGTGAAGATAGTCGATGATAATCTTTTTTACTTAAAAAATCATCAGAATTGTAACCTTTTAAAAAAGAGTTAGCGACTTTAGGTGACATTTCATGAGAATTAATCCCATTTGTTCTAGAATACCATTTTATTAACCATGCTAAGCCTTCAGTTCTATCACTGTATCCAATTGATTCAAAATCGACAATTCCTAATACCCTCTTATTTTCATTCCAGAGGATGTTAAGTGGATTTAAATCTGAGTGTAGGATAAAATCAAATCGTTTCGTATTCGCTTTTTTTATATGATGTTCAGTTATTTCAAGGTATTCCTCTATCATTTTTGAATTTTCTAATGATAGGTTGAGTGTTTTAACTTTATTACGGAGATTGTTAGTAAATTGAGAATACCCAACAAGATGTGATTTTTTTGGGAATATGGAACTCTTATATATACTTGAAATGTCATGAAATCTTCTTGCCACTTTTCCAAATTCCTCTGCAATATACTCATCACAATGAGTGATATGTTGACCTTCAATCCATTCAAACAATATAAAACGATAAACTTCATTTTTCCATTCAACAGTAGTAAATGGTTCATCTTCTGATATTTGGAATAAACGCATGAATGGGACTTTATTATTTACAAGGAATCGACAAAACTTTGTTTGTTCATATAATATTTCATTAGTAATCTCTCCAAATACATTATTAGGTGATCGATTATATCTAATAAACCTTGCGGAATATGGTATTCCATCTACAACAATTTTATAGTGTAAATCACTGTTCCAACTGTTTATATGTAACTCTTTTTCAATAACCAATGTTTTGTTTCCTATACAATAGGGAATGAGAGCCTTTTTTATTAATTGTTCCATTGGTTTTTACGTCTCCTTAGTATAAGTAAAATTACATTAAATCTAGTAGTATTCACCTGATTCTTATTTTTCAAAAGATTGGGATGAGCGACTTAAAACTTTCACTCTGCAATAAAACGATTAAAAGATTTAGTCTAATTCATCTATTGGTACTTTAATTGATCGCCTAATATAAAAGTCGGTTCCTTAATGTACAGGAACCGACTTTTTTTAAGAGAAAATTTACTTAGCTTACAAAATTTCCGAAATGTTGGCGGTACTCCATTAAGTTCTAGTAATTTTGATATCTACTTGCTTATCCAAATCGTCATCCCATAGTCGTTGAATTTCAAAGGTTCCGGGTTCAAGGTACAAATTTAATCTTTCTTTAAACCAGTCTTGCATAGGTAAATTTAAAACTTCATCAATAGATATCCAAAGTAATTCTCCTTCTGGAGGATTTTCAAGTAGTTCTCCTTTAAATGCATCTGTCCAATAGTTAAATACCATATATCTGACATTGGCTTTAGGATTAACATATTCATCTAATCCCTTAAATATTAAGTTTGAAACAGTTAGTCCGGTTTCTTCTTTGACTTCCCTTGCAGCTCCTTCTACTATGCTTTCAGGAAATTCTATTTTTCCACCTGGTGCTAGATACCCAGGGAATCCTAAATGATTTGGCCGGTTTATAAGTAAGATTTTATCTCCATTTTGAATCATACACATTGTATAAATTCTGTGTTCTACACTATTCCAATTTACTGACATGATCTATGTCCATCCCCTTTTTCATTTTAACATATCCAAATTATAACAAATATTTATAAGATGTTTGTTTTGATTTAAAAATGTATATTCTATACATGACCAGTTAACATAACGTCCTATTATCGGTAGCAAGGAAAAAGGGGAATCCTTAATCTCAGAAGGAATACCCTGTTTTATTTTCTATAAAACTATTCATCTTTTTATACATTCCTATTATGGCACGGTTTTAGGTTTCTTGTTTATTACTGGATTAGTCGAAAAACTGTATAAAATCTTGTATATCCTTAGCGTGGGTTTTTTCCGAAATGCTGGCGGTACCCCATGCCCATCAAGCTAACTAAATAAATTACTAGGTACGAATTGATCCTTGTTTCAAAACTAGCAAGTGATAAAAAAGTAGGCATGCTAAAGAAGCCTATTAAAACGCGATTTTTTCGCTAGGCAGCTTGTCTATGCTTCACTGTCGTTTTATACACAATCCCTAGAATATCAAAGACGGTCATCTTTTTATACCGATGACATTTACGACCGTTCTTTTTGAGCAGTTGATAAAGGCGATGCAGAATTTTTAAAAGTTCTTCTGTGCCAACGGCTATCGCTTGAAACAGTAATGGAAAGTAATCTTTAATCATATAAATCGCTTTGTATTCACTCAGCTCCTGCTTTTTCTTTTCAAACAGAAACTGACGCATTTGAAACATCGTAGAAGAACAGAGGAGAATGCCGATGAGTTGTCCATATAAATGGCACTCTAGGCGTTCTCTTTTTATATTTTGACATTCATTAATTTCAAAGAATGATTTCCACGTTTTAAACAAAATTTCAATCTGCCAACGAAGTGAATATAATGAATGCACGTAGTTCGTCGGTACTTCTTCTAGTGACGTATTCGTGATATATACATTCATGCACATTAAACGTTTACTTTTATCCTTCATGATAATGCCTTTTTTCTTTTCACGTATCGCTTGGTTTTTCAGACGTGTTTGTGTTTGATCATCGGTTAAACGATGGATAATGACACGTGCTGGAAGTTTCTGATTTTGGCCAATGTATGCCTCGGGGATTTCCATCGTTTCACCAGGGATTAGACCAGACAGCATTTGTGTCATATCAAGCTGGATGTATTCTGTTTGCTTTTTTAACGTACCATTATTGAAGTATTCTGGTTCAGGGTTCTTGATATAAATGCGTGTATTCAACTTCAACCGCGAGATATAGTAAGCCTCTTTATCATGAATGGCTTGTAAGTCTCCTAAATCGAAGTAACCAAGATCACGTAAACACAAATCGCCTGCTTCTACGGTTTTAAGACAGATGGTACCATATGTTTTATCATTATTTTTTCCTGGTCCAAGCTGCACGTTAAGGAATTGGCCATTAAGTAAATCATATTCCAATTGGATTTTCACGCCTGCCTTATTACTACTCCCACCTGAACCTTGATAGTCAGTGGCGAATTGATCAGGCAGTTGAAACACTGTTGCATCTAGAATACGGATACGATTGAAAGTAGAGATTATATGTGCAGAAAGTGAGTGATTTGAACAGAGTTTTTGTGTGAGAAGAGAAGTAAAAACTTCTCGAAGAAATGCGACAGCTGCTGGATTAAAGCGTTGATTCAGTCCTTCTGGACTTATGAGTGTAGCTGTATTTGCATAAAGCTGACTACATAATTGAGTGAGAGAATCACTTGCTACATGTTGACTAATCCAAATACATAAAGCAGCCAAATCGCGTGCGCCATACTTACTTTTACGTTTTACAAATCCTGTCTCCTGTGCGAATTGTTGAAGAACATATGGAGATAGGTATTGCTGTAGTTCTTCAGCGAATAAATGAAACCCATTTTGAATCGATAGATTCATAAAAGAACGCCATCCTTTCTGTATATTTCTACAAAAAGAATAGCGTTTTTTTCACTTTGTGAATACAAATCCGCTTTAGTTTGATAGAGATGTGGCATGGCTCCTTTATAAACACATTCTACTATTTGTAAAATATTACTTTGACAGACAAAGTAATATTTCGTATTATATACTATAAGAGGTGATATATAATGAGTGTTATATCTACAGACTTAATCCGTGGGCATACGGACATGATCATCTTAAATGTTCTTCGTCAAGGTGATAGTTATGGATATGAAATATACAAAAGGATTATTGAATTAAGTGACAATCAATACGAATTAAAGGAAGCTACTTTATATACAGCTTTTCGTCGATTAGAGAAAGAAGGTCACATCTCTTCCTATTGGGGAGACGAAACTCAAGGGGGAAGACGAAAATATTACCACATAACAGAATCCGGTATAGATTTTTACAAAAATGGTAAAAAAGAGTGGAACATTGCGAAAGAGATTATAGATCGTCTAATTAAAGGAGAGATTACAGATGTTAATGAGAACTAGAAAATTAGATGAAAGAATACAGGATTACATCGATAAACAGTTTATAGATGTAAAAGGAACACAACAACTTTTTGATATGAAGGAAGAATTATTTATAAATCTAAAAGAACGAATTTCAGATATGATTAAAGAGGGTTATACAGAAGAAGACGCATTTAAAAAAGGAGTCATTTCAATCGGGGATTTAAGTGACTTAGTGGAAGAAATGCAATTGTATGGTCAAGATGAAATGAAACAATCTATTGACTCTAAAGAAGCAATGCATATTTCAACAAAAGGATTGATTGGTGGAATATTATTATTTCTTTTTGGGATATTCGCATCCTCAATAGCAACTCATTTACTTGGATCGCAATTGTTTTGGGTTACCTCTTGTCTTTTCACTGTTCCAGGTATGTTGTTGATTATTTATAGTTTATTAATAAAAGAGACACGTAAACGTTATGCAATGAATAAAACTCGTGCTAGACGTCATATTTTAGCAATCGGAACTTTTCTGTATGGTTTGTGTATATCGATTATAGTTTACTCACTTCCACTAGAACTTGTTGCACTAGTCTTATTCATGGTATCTATTTTGATTAGTCTGGCTATCCTTTTACCTCTTCTATTGACTGGAAGAAGTCGCTTAAAAATAGGAGGATATAGGGGATGAATGGATTCAAACGCAAGTCCCTTAGATTTTCCACTATCGGTATAGGTATTGTTTTGGGATTAGGAGGACTAGGACTTTTTCTCACCAATAAAGGTTTAATATCAATTGGTCAAGATAAGATTCATAAACAAGCCGTTAAAAATTCAATCAATTTTAAAGAAGTTGACACGTTTTTGTTGACTACCCATGTACCAGAGGGGCATGAAGCAATTTGGAATCAATTGCAACAGTATGAAAAACAAAAAGATTCTCGTATCAGCATGGTAAGTTTAATAGACACAAGACTTCAACAAACACGAGAAATAAATACAAAAACCTACAGTCCTTTCTTTTATGTATCAAATTATTCAGAAAGCAAAGTTCCTATTAAGGTCACATTATATAAATATCATGAGGTCAAGTATGAAAAGATATTGCAACCAGGTGACATGTTTGCAAGAAACGAACAACTAGGTCGAGGTAACTATAGTCTAATACTAGAATGTATTGGTCAGGGTTATTGTAAAGGTAAAGGAGCTATAACTACTGGAGATATCAATTGGGATTAGGAAGAAACTAAATTACAACCATTAAGCAGTAAGTCAATAACCGGTTCCTTAACGTACAAGGTACCGGTTAATTTGTGTCTAAACGTACAATTTTCCCGAAATAATATGGTAGCCCTATGCCCATCGACTTAAAGATTTTGTAGCACCCCAAAATGAAAAATTCATATTTTCATGGGTGTCCATGAGAATTGAACTCATTTTTTTTGTTTTGGGGTAATTTTGAGTTCTTAAGTTGATGGCAATGGGGTACCGCCACATTGCCATCAACCTAAGAAAACAGGTGACCCCCAAAACGATAAATAGGTTTTTTCGTTACAAAAAAGCCTAAAAATTTCGTTTTTGGGGTGTAATAAAACTTTAGCTTGATGGGCATGTGGCGGGATCTCATATTAATAACAAATAATTATTATTAATTCTTTAATCCTTATTTTTCCTGTATAATTTATTTATGGTAATAATCTGATGATAAAGGGGATAAGGATTAATATGAAGTTGCATTCTATTTGTATTGAAGGTTTTCGTAGACATACTAAAACTGAAATTTTATTTTCAGACACTACTTTTTTGATAGGATCTAATAATGTTGGTAAAAGTTCAATTTTAAAAGCTTTAGATTATTTACTGACTGATAAGAAAAAAATTTCAGAGCATGATTATTTCTGTATTTTAAATGAAAATAAAGAAAATCAAAGATTAACGGATGAAGTTGTAATTACTGCTGAATTTAGAAACGTACCCATTGAAGCCGTGGAATGGAAAGGATTTAATAGACAACGCTTATTTGAGTATGATGTCCCTGAAGATTCTAATGAAACAGGCTTAAAAATCTATTATCGTAAAACATATAAATTAGGATCTCAGGCTCCTATAATAGAAATGCAACAATATAAACTTGAATTGAAAGCACAATTTTTAAATTGTAGTAAAGTTCAAGATTACATAGATGCTGGTTTGAGTGAAGAAGATGCTGAAAAATATTTCATTGGAAAAACTAAAAACCAAAAAATTACAGGTAGTGTGTTAAAAGATTTAGAAGATATTGCTCCCGAAGAGTTGTTTGATATTAATAAAAGTGAAACGATATGGTTTGAAAATCCAGGAGGGATTTCTGGGAATGTATTAACTAAATTACCTAAATTTTTGTTAATACCTGATCAAGCTAAAACTGAGGAACTTTCAGGGAACAAAGGTGCTTTGATAACAACATTGAATAGTTTATTTGAAGATGTAAGAAATTCATCTTCAAATTTCGAGAAAGCGCAATATTATTTAGAGGAATTAGCAAAAGAATTAGATCCTAAAGATGAAGAAAGTGAATTTGCTCAAATGCTTTCTGGATTGAATAAAGTGGTTGGTGATGTATTTCCAGAGACAACTTTTCTTGCTCAAGCAAATCTTTCTAATCCTGATGAAGTTATAACTCCTAAATTTGATATTCAATTAGGAAGTAATGTAAATACTAGTGTTGATAATCAAGGTGCTGGTGTTATTAGATCTTCAATTTTTGCGATGTTAAGATATAGAAGTATGAGGGAAAATAAGCTTAAACGTCAAAATAAAGAGTATGTGAGACCTTTATTAATTGCTTTTGAAGAACCAGAGATTTATTTACATCCTAAAGCTTCTCAACAAATGAGAGATACTATTTATGAATTGTCATCTGATCTTAATAATCAAATTGTGGCGACTACTCACTCTCCTTATATGATCGATTTAAGTAAAAACTCGTCTCAAGTTTTAAATTCTCTTTCTACAGTAACATCAAAGTATAAAGGAACGGATTTCTTCATAGATGAAGTAATAGCAAATCCTTTTAATGTAGGTCAAGCATTTAAAGAATTAGTAAACGATGATAAAAGTTATGTTAAAATGCTACTAAAAGTTGATGATAGTATTGCGAAAGTATTTTTTGCAAAAAATGTTTTGATTATAGAAGGTGATACTGAGGAAATTGTTATTAAAGAAACTATTTCAAGAATGCCTGAGGAATTAAAAAAAATATTTTCATATGATTGGGAGATTGTAAAAGCTAGAGGTAAGGCAATAATTATTTCTCTAGTGAAATATCTGAGAGCTTTAGGAATTAATCCTTATGTTATTCATGATAGGGATATTAATACACCAAGGGCATCTCAATTTAATGATCCTATACTTGAAGCTTTGGGTGATGAAAATAAGCATAAGAGAATAATGTTAGAAGAGTGTATAGAGGATATTTTAGGATATGATTCACCAAGTCGTGATAAACCCGTTAAAGCCTATAAACATATTACTGAAAATTGGGATGATAACTGGGATGGTGTAAATTCACAGTGGAAAAATATAATCGGAGGACTATTAATTCCTAGTGTCCAAAGTGAAGCATTCAAGGAAGTTGCTAGTACCATAGAAGGTTTCTTTGAGAAACAGGAATGACTATTAAGTCATTCCTGTTTGTTTTTTGGCGGTATCAAGTTAAGAAGCACATTCTTCACCAAAAATCATAAAATGAACTTCGGTGCTATAAAAAATTCCATTTAGTGTAAAGTAATAAAAAAGTTATTGAATATTGCCGCCAAAAATACAATAGCCCTCTGTCTATGTAAATGGCAGAGGGCTATTAAAATCATTTGAAAATCTAGTTGTTTCATAGAGAATAGATTTTTGATTGAATAATAATGTTGCTTCATTTGAGAGCCAAATAATGAAAATGAACCCTCATAATTAACATAACAAATAGGGTATTTGCATTTAAACTGCATAAAACTCAAATGTATTTTTTTCTAGACATATTGCTTCATCAGAATTTTTGATAATAATATCAAAACGTTGACTGTATGGATGCATAAACACTTTATACTGAATCCGACGTTCTTCATGAGACTGCCTTAAATAATTGATATCGGCTCCCCTTTCAGCAATATCGCGGCTAGACCTTCTCATTAATTCCGTTTCATCATCTGTATAGAAGTAAATTTTTAAATCAAATAAATCGGGATTAATAAATGCGACACACATTCCTTCTACAATCGTCACTTTCTTTTTTGAAGAAATCAACTCGCTTTTCATATAATGCGTATCTATCGTATAAAAATCTAAGCCAGCTCTTACCATCTGAACATCTCTTTCTAAAGCAGACAAATGATGCGCTGATGGATGACAAGCCGTCATTTTATAATGATGATTTTCTTTTTGGTATGTATAGTGAATAATCGCATGCTTTCGTATGTCCGAACTAACAATATATGGATCTGTATTAATATAATTCACTTCATTTTGATTTAGTAGGTCTACAAGCATATTAGCAAACGTTGTTTTTCCAGCAGCGCCATGCCCTGAAACACCAATAACAACCTGTTCATTAGTCCTACTAACCCAATTTATGATTTCTTGCAATAACTTATCCATCCTTCTCCCCCTTTTACTAATATACTGCCCTTATTTTAATTAGTTGAATAATGAAATATTCCCTTATCTCATTATACATGAAATGAAAAAATGGTATGATTGTCCATCATACCATCTCAATTTTTAAACAACTATATTATCTTTTAAATAACTTCATTATTTTTTTAACATCTTTATTATTTGTGAACATTTAGGGGGTACTTTAAAATCTTAGCTTGATGGGCATGTGGTGATTTCCAAATATGTGTGACCTTACTTTATAACTCCAAAAAATAATCAGTAAGCTTTTCATTTTCTCTTTCACGTAATCGCTTATTTTCCTCTTCGAGATCTTTTTTTCTTTTTTCCAGCTTTTCAATCTTTCTTTTAAGAGATGCAATTATGGCATTTTGATTGCTTTCATCTCGTTTAATTCTAGAGTCTACAAATGCTTTTTCTTGTTGATTCCGTAAGAATTTAATGCGTTCTTTAAGTTCTGGATGATTATAAAGCGTAGCTTTACTTACACCAGCTTCTTCTGCCACACTGTTAAAGTTAATTGCCTTAGAAATCTTTGTTAGGCGTTTAATAGCTTCCTCAACTTTGACTTTTGTTGTTTGTTTTCTTTTTTCGTGTAGTCGCCTCAATTGCTCTTCACGGTTAAAATTATCCACGTTTAACACCTTTCCTTTTCTTGCCCTCTAACTGTCTCTTCACACGTTCAAAACGTCCAAAAATGACATTTCCGTTTTTAATCGTATCGTAAATGTTTTTGTATCTTTCTAAGTTCTTTTCGTTGGCTTCGACCATATCTTGGCGACCATATTGCTTTGAAACTTCAATTATTTTAGTTGTACTTTCTATATGTAGTTCATATTTTTTTATATCAAAGCTTGTCATACCAACTGCTAAGTCAAAACAAGGTTTTCCATCGTTTGCTGTAAGGCAAGGGGGCTCTACTGCTAATGGACAATTACCATTAACTCGAGCCCGACACGTTCCATAAGGATTATCCAATGCATTTAGTTTCTCGTCTTTCCACATCATATCCATAATATTTTCCGGAATATCCTGAGTCTCCGATACCTGATGAATTTCACCATTCAAATCAAAGCTAAAAACGCCTTTTTTAACAATGTCTTCAAAAGCCTTACGCTTTGTGTCGTCTAATAAACGGGCATATCGCAATGTCATTTCGGGTGATGCGTGTGCTAATAATTCCTGGACGGTTAAAATATCAGCTCCACCATTTAACATCTTTACTGCGTAAGTATGTCTAAATTGATGATTTTTAAAGTGAAAAACATTCCCCATTTCATCAGTTATATTCTTTTCGATTATTAGTTGGTTAATTTTATCTTGCACCCACGACTGACTATACGGCTTTCCCTTACGGCGGCCACTATACCGAACGAAAATGTATTTATCAGGGTTATTGTCATCATTGCTGCGCTCCTTGGAATTATGGATTAAAACGGCAACTATATCTGCTAATTGTTCATCAATAGGTACTTTATGGTCTTTTACATAGGTTTTTTCAATATTCGCCACAATCCAATATTTACTATTTAACCTATCCAAAGAATCTTGAGTCAAACCAAGTGTATCACCAATACGCAACCCGGTTTTATAGGCTACCCAAACGATGGGCTGAACATCTGGATGAAGATCGTTAATGTGCGTAAATAATTGCTCCAGTACATAATCAGGAATGTAATCAATATCATCATCGGATTTCTTATCTAATTTTGGATAATCCTCGGAATAAATTAGTCTAGAAATGGATTTCTTAGGTGCAATACTGTATTCAAAACGTTGGGTATCCTGTAAAAAGGTGTGAACTAAAGTTAGATTTGTAATTATATGTCCCTTTGGATTAGCGTCTTTAGTTTTTAAATTATTTTTTGCATGATAATGAAGATACTCTAAATAGTTCTCGATATGTTTTCTTGTAAGAGTATTTAGATTACTCCAGTTAGGTTCTAGTTGACTGATAAAATTTAGAAATTTCGAAACAAATTTCACATAATTCATAGCTGAATTCCACGAAAATTTCTTTCCGCCTAGTAATCTAGTTTTAATATATTTTTTTAAATGCTGTTTAAAAATATCATTATGAATAGTTGTAAAATCCAAATAATAATGAGAACTAGAAGTAATATATGAGATCCCATACTTCTTATGTAACACCCTGACATCCCATCTATCTTTTTCCAATTCTTCCCGTGTATCTGTCAGATAAAGTAATTTCTTATACATATTTCGCAAGAAGTTTGCTTGTGATGATTTAAATTTATACTCAACACCATTCTTGCGATTTTTGCTTGATGCAGAAGTTTTAACGCCGTTATTATCCAACCACCAAATCCACTCTTTCTCAGCTTTCTCAATATTTAAATCAAGTAGGGAATGTAGTTGGGCGTGTTTTTTATTTAGAAATTGAATGAATTTTTTTAAAACCGCGTTGTAGTGTCTAAATATAGTGCTTAAACTTCACTCATCTTTAAAAAGGTAACAATAGAATACAAATTTTAACTCTTGGGATATTGTAATGCGCTCAGTAGTGAACCTTATGTTTTTACCTGTCCCCTTATATTTATTAAAGCGTTCTTCGAAGCCAGGAATTTGACCAATATCATTCATGTTCCATATATCATTGATAAGAAAATAATCATCTTTCACAAGCCTTCTTCTTACTGTTCCATCGCTAGATATTTCCTTCACCTCGTAAGAGGCGAGAGTAGAATTGATTAAGTCCCAATATTCACTTTGCGGAATTAGGTGATTTGCTATATTTTTTTTCAAAGCTTTTCCTCCTACCACACTCGTCTAATTTCAAATTAAAAAGGAAACGCTTCGTCAGGAATACCTAAGGCAAAGTCGTCCTTTTAGTTATCTATTTTGGGTCCAATTTCAAAAGCGTGAGCTGCCTTTTCCCAATCCTCTCGGATTTCATCATCAGAAGGGTGAACATATAGATTAATCGTTGTTTGGACTTGCGAATGTCCCAAACGCTCTTGCACCATTTTAATGTTTTTCGTTTCGAGATAGTAAATAGTTCCGTGAGTATGACGAAATAAATGTGGGGTTATATGAATGCCTGTTTTTCTCTCAATCTCTTTAAACGTAGCATATACATCCGAATAGGTCATTGGTTCACCAGGATTCTTCCCCCAAAGCTTCACAAAAACAAAGTTATGGTCCAGGTTATAGTCATCAACCACTTCATACAAATAGTCATCATATAAGTCCATTAGTGACTGAGAAACTTCTAATTTCCGGGACCCTGTTTTTAACTTACTGCCATTAGGTAATTCCCCTCTATCTTTCAAATTGAGCTTATGTTTTCTTTGTTTGGCATCAAATTGAAAATCTTCAAGGAATAAAGAGAGAGCTTCGCCAATACGTAAACCTGTTTCAAAAAGCAAAAGAACCAGAAATCGATCTCTAATATTCGTAGTTGAATGGTAGATGGTTTCAACTTGTTCTTTTGTAAATATCTTCATTTTTTCTTTGGGTTCTTTTAATTTAAGGATGTTTTTGGAGTAGGGTTTCCCCTCGTTGACGTGATGTAAAAAACTCTTGTATCCATTTGCACCAGCACCAGTAAACATATTTTTCATTAGCTTTTCAACTATATCTGAATCGATTAGCTCGCTACGATACAAATAGTCATAAAAGTTGGTTACGGCACTGATGTAGTTGTTTACTGTTTTCTCAGTAAGTTGTTTGGGTTCTTTTTCTTTATTTTGTTTTTTGGGTGCTTTGTAAGGTATGACCTTGTTGTTCCTATAAGGATTTCTAAGCCAGGCCACATAGTTAGACAGAATCTCAAAATTGACTTGTTGGTAATCAATTTTTATTTGTTGTAAGTATGTAAAATAGTGCTTTAAAGCCGTACAGTAGGTCTTTAAAGTATTGCTTTTACTCTCATTGTTATAGAGATGTTTCATATACTTAGCTACTGATACAACAGGTACTCCATCAGAATTCAGTAAAATGTAAGCCTTTCTATTACCAATGGGTATTTCTTGAACCCTCATTAAAACACTCTCCCATCCTTTGTCTATCTTTAAGAGCACCTCTGATTATTTTTTTAGGTCCTCGTAACGAGGCTTTTTCCTCTTCCCAAAACCAAACAAACAATTCAAATTACATATCTATATTAGACTGATTAAACTAAATATTCAATCTTTATTTAATTCATTCATTATGTAAATAAAAAAGGATAATAAGCCCTCATAATGGACTAACTATCCTGTAATTTATTATCTAAATTTAAATATATTCACTCCTTTTTTGATTTACTCCCTTTTTTAGAACGATATTCTTTCCCTTTATTATCATTACCAGTTTCAAATTCAGTGCTAAATTCCTGATTAAACTGGCCAGACTTTGGTGATCCTTGATTACCGCTCCCTTTACTACCGTTACGATTCGTCATATTTCTCCCTCCCTTCCTTGTATTAGTAGTATGGCGCTCTATCTTTTTTCATACACATTTTATTTTTTAACATCTATTACACACGAAAGAAGACCTTCCATATATAAGGAAGATCTTCTCTTTCATCACGTAAGCGTTTTCTTGTTTATAATCACTTAAATAAGTTTTTTGGAAATCGAAATCATTACATTCATTTCATCTTCTGAAAGTGTAGAGAATCTTTCTTGTAAATATTGTTTTTTCGCATCTTCCATTTTCGCAACTAAATCTTTCCCTTGTTCTGTAATCTCTAAATACACAACTCGGCGATCTGATGTAGAACGTGAACGAGTTACAAAACCTTTATTAATTAATTTTTCTGTAACAGCTGTAATATGACTATTCGACACATTTAATTCATTTGCTACACGCGATACCATTTCTTTATTCGTACGATTTAATATTCTCAGGACGATGAATTCATTCCACGGTATGTAACCACCGAATATTTTTCCGATATCATTACGCAATGTGCGAAACATAGCAAACACATTTGTCGATAGTTCTTCCATTAATTGCTCTCGATTTTGAGACAACTTTGACAGCTCCTTTTATTTCATTTAGTTAAATAAAAACCTTATTAATAATTTTACATGAAATCTTACTTTTTGTCACCTTATTTTCCCATAATTCGTAGTTTTTTAATATGTATTTCATGATAAAATGAAGTTAACTTCCAGAAAAAGGGGGTAATTTAATGCATGAGGAGGAGAAATTCTCAAATCTCAGCCTAAAAGATAAAACGATTATCATTAGTATTATCGCTCTTTTTCTCATTATAATTTTTGCATTTATATTTTTTATATATGTAGGAATCTTTCAAATTACAGGTATAGAGTATAGTTCACGTACTGCGTTACTTCTCTTTTTTTTATTAATCACTTTCTTAGACAGTATTACATTTTTCATCTTCAGTTTCTTCAAAGCGCTGCTATATCCACTGACACAAAACATGCCAAATTGGATTTCTATTACTCTTTTCTCATTCATTGAAATTACACTAGATTGGTTCGTCATTCATACTGCTGATGATTGGATAGAAAGCGTACAAATGTCCAACATAGCTGAATTATGTGTCGTACTATTCTTTTTCCTCTTAAATAAATTATTAAGTGACGAGAAAGAGTAAGAATACAAGCTTTTCTATATAAAAATTGGTACAATGAAAGCAAATCTTACTAAAGAGGTGTTAATTATGAACTTACAACAATGGGCTGATAAAGGTATGTCCTTTGATACATATGTGAATGAAATGCAAGTAAACCAATACGAGCTACTACACATTTACAATAACTTTTTAATTCCAAATGAATTACTTCCTGTATTAGAAGAACGTCAAAATGACGGCTGGCGTGTTATCGTATTAACTGCTGATTGGTGTGGCGATGCTCTTTTATGCGTACCTGTTATGAAACGAATTTCTGAAGTTGCAAATATTGAAATGAGTTTATTAATTCGCGACGAAAACTTAGAATTAATGGATCAATATTTAACAAATGGAACAGCACGTGCGATTCCAATCTTTATTTTCATTGATAAAGATGGAAATGAACAAGCCGTCTTTGGACCACGCGCTCCAAAAGTACAAGAATTAGTAACTTCAATGCGCGCTACATTACCTGAAAAAGAAGATCCAACATTCGAAGAAAAACAAAAAGAAATGTATGCTAATTTCCGTGCTACATTAGCTGATGATACTTCTCTTTGGGAGCATGTAATGGAAAATATGGTGGAAAAAATAGTAAAATAAAAAAACCTGCCGAGCTCGGCAGGTTTTTTTATTACATAATGAAGAAATAGAATACCGCAGCTAAAATGAAACGATAATAAGCGAACGGTGTTAGTTTCACACGAGATAATAATTTCAAGAATGAAACAATTGCAAGCATCGCAACAACGAATGCAGTTACAAATCCTGTTACAAATAGTGTTATATCTGCTGAGCTTAATACATCCCAGCTTTTAATTAAATCTAATCCACTTGCAGCTACCATCATCGGTACCGCTAAAATGAACGTATATTCAGCTGCCGCTGTATGCGACACGCGAGCTAATAAACCACCACTGATTGTAGAACCAGAACGAGAGAATCCTGGCCAAAGAGCTAAACATTGAAACATTCCAATTGTAAATGCCTGTTTATATGTGATTTCATCTAACGTTCTTGCTGTACTTGGTTTTGAAAACTTCTCAGCAACAATCATTAAAATACCACCGGCTACTAAGCTAATAACAACTGGTCCTGGACCAAATAAAACCTCTTTAATAGTGCTATGGAATAATACGCCAAGTATCCCGGCAGGAATCATCCCGATAATAATATGTAATAAATTTAACGATGGTCCGTCTGTTACTTTACCTATTCCAACTAACGACCATAGACGCTTCCAAAATATAACAACAACTGCTAAAATCGATCCCAATTGGATAACAACTTCAAAAACTTTCGCTCTCTCATCGTCAAATCCAATTAAATGTCCTGTTAAAATCATATGTCCTGTTGATGATACTGGTAGAAACTCTGTTAACCCTTCAACAGCACCCATGATTAAACCAATTAACCAATCAGCCACAAGTAGTGCCTCCTTAATAACAAATAATATGTAATTTTTTCACACCTTATCATAATACCTTATCCCTTTTCAAAGTGCATCCTTTTTTTATTGGTTTCATATGTTGTAGGCGCGTATTTCTTTTCTAATCTTTGATTAAATTGTATGATAGTAAGAGTTTGTTTTTTTATATGGAAAGGGGATTTTATGAAAGAAACTACTTCATTTTCACAAAAGTTAAAGCAATTTGTATTACTATTTTTTCCGATTTTCGTAACGCAAATGTCATTATTTGCGATGAGTTTTTTTGATACAACAATGTCAGGACATGCAAGTCCAACTGATTTAGCAGGTGTTGCAATTGGAACAAGTATATGGCTTCCAGTTAGTACGGGATTAACAGGAATTTTAATGGCTACTACTCCCATTGTTGCACAACTCGTCGGATCCAAGAAAAAAAAGGACGTTCCCCACGTTGTCATACAAGCAGTTTATTTAGCAATTTGTGCTAGCTTCGTTGTTATCCTCATCGGTTTCTTCGTCGTTTCACCTATTTTAAACGGCATGCGCTTAGAAGAACCTGTGGAACGAATTGCAGCTCAATTTTTAAGTATTATCGCAATAGGAATTATACCTTTATTCACTTACACTGTTTTACGTGGATTTATTGATGCATTAGGAAAAACTCGCACAACGATGATTATTACATTACTATCATTACCAATTAACGTAATATTAAATTACCTATTAATTTTTGGTAACTTCGGTTTCCCAAAGCTTGGTGGTGTCGGAGCAGCAATTGCTTCCACTGCAACATATTGGTGCATTTTAATTATTACAGTCATTATTATTCAGACGAAAGAGCCTTTTGCCTCTTTCAACATTTTCAAACAATTATATCGCCCTTCTCTTTCGAGTTGGACAACATTCTTAAAGCTTGGCGTTCCTATCGGATTTGCTATCTTTTTTGAAACGAGTATTTTCGCTGCGGTAACGCTCATGATGAGTAATTTTAGTACGACAACTATTGCAGCTCACCAAGCAGCTATGAACTTTGCTTCCTTGTTATATATGACTCCGCTAAGTTTAGCAATGGCAATGACTATTGCAGTCGGATTCGAAGTTGGAGCAAAACGTTACGATAATGCAAAACAATACGGACTGATTGGAATTGGATTAGCCCTTGCCTTTGCTTTATTATATTCAATTCTTCTCTACTTCTTTGATAATCAAATTGCTTCTATTTATACGACAGATGCAAAAGTTCATCATTTAGCAAAAGAATTTCTTATCTTTGCGATTTTATTTCAAATTTCAGATGCAATTGCAACCCCTGTACAAGGAGCTCTGCGTGGGTATAAAGATGTAAATGTTGCTCTAATTATGACTTTAATTGCTTATTGGATAATAGGTCTACCACTAGGTTACATATTAGCAACATATACAGAATGGGCCGCAAAAGGTTATTGGATCGGTCTTATTATCGGTCTAGCATTTGGCGCTGCCTTCCTCCTTATCCGTCTCTTTCAAGTACAACGAAAATATACAACACAAAACAGCCGCTAATAATAAAGCGGCTGTTTTCTTTATGCATATTTTTTCTTGTAACGTATAATATAATGAAAAAGAAAGGTGGGTACATATGGACGACAAAGAAAAAAAGCAATCATTCGATGAAGAATTTGCCCCTGAAATTTCACCTGGATATCGGCAAGATGTACATAAGCCACCTAAATATAAAAACACTTCGTTTTTAATGGGTATTACCATTTTCGCCGCTGTATTACTCATACTTATCATTTTCGTTTATTTTTGATGAAAGGTGGCCTATTATATGAAGAAACAAAATTCCAATCGTTCCAAAAGAACTGTTAAAACACAAAAAGGATATGCAGGCGATTCTGTTCATACACTTAAACAAGTGGAGCAAGGAAATTTATATATTGCTCAAAAAGAACTTGGTCAACAAAATGAAAATCTTTAAAGGTCCTTGATTCCTTGAGGGCCTTTTTATTCCGCATTAAGTAGTACACCCCCAAATGATCTATTGAGCAATGAATTTCCTTTATTGTACGCGCTGCTTTTGTTCTAGCACCATAAATATATTATTAACCTTTACAATTTTCACTTCATAATTCAATTTCATTTCGCTTCTCTTACCATTTTCAGTACCCGCAACGTACGCTACAGCTTGATAGAGAAAACTCTCATCTGTCTCTTCACGTATCTCCTCGTTTGTAAATTTATACTCTAAATCTTGAAAACGATTGGGATAATAATTTTCTATTAATTGTTCATACCCTCTATTTAAAAATAGTTCTTCACCTTTTCGTTTCACATCTTCTTTATTATTAAACTCAAACACGGATAGTTGCTCGGTCACAAAATGCTCTCCTACCTTTTTCATTTCATTATGAGTTAAATTTTCTATACTTTTGTTCTTTAATTCCTTATTTAACTCGTACTGATCAATCGGTTTAAAGGTAGCAAAAACCTCCTCTTTATATGACCAAAACAATACAAAAGCGATACATAGAGAAATGATTAACAGTCTTTTTTTCGTAATACTCCCGCCCTTCTTCATAATGATAGCTATATTTTAACATATAGAAAGAAAATTCTGATATCATAAAGTATGAATAACTTAACTCAGAAACGAGGAACAATTATGGACTCTTACAAACATTATATAAAAGAAGCTTTGCCTAATCTTTCTATACATTCATATAAACAAAATGAAGAAGGTTGGGATAATGTAGCAATTATAGTAAATGATGAGCTACTGTTTCGTTTCCCGCGAAAACATGAATATGCAATGCGAATTCCGTTAGAAAAAGAACTATGCACACTTCTCTCTTGTTCACTACATGAAATTAAAGTTCCAAAGTATCACCTATTCTATAAAAAGGAGACTGATGCTATTCCGCTTTGTAGTTACTATACTCTCATTCATGGTAAACCTTTAAAAACAGAAATAGTTACTACACTAGAAAAACAAGAACGAAAAGCACTTATTACACAATTAGCAACTTTCCTTGCTGCTCTACATAGTATTCCTCTAAAAAGTGTTACAGCGTTAGGATTCCCTATTGAAAAAACACTTACCTACTGGAAAGAGCTACAAACTAAATTAAATCAGTATGTTACTAACAATCTTACTTCGTTCCAGAAATCAGCCTTAAATCGTTTATTCGAGAATTTCTTTGCCTGTCTAGCTACATCTAAATTTCAAAATACAATCATTCACGCTGATTTTACACATCATCACATTTTATTTAACAAGCAGAACAAACGCATTTCAGGTGTTATCGATTTTGGTGATGCGCAAATTGGCGATCCTGCTTTTGATTTTGCAGGACTATATTATGATTTCGGACATGAGTTTACTACATCTGTATATGAACAGTACAGTACACTTATTTCTCATCATGATCCATTACTCATTCACCGCATTACTACCTTTTATCAATATAGTCCTTTACTACATAATATTATTTATAACTTTGAATCAGAGAATGAACTCGAATTCATTACAAGTACAGAACAACTAAAAACGATATTACAGGGATGAGATTACATTCTCTCCCTATATACTCTCTCCTCATACATCATTAACTTTTTATCCATTTCAACAATAACTTTATACAATTGAAATGCCTGTAAGATTTGCAGTTGAATTTCAAAAGGAGCATTTTGTTCTTTTAACCATTGAAATACTTTCGTTTCATCTTTCATTGATTATTCCTCCCTTTATCCCGCTATTTGCCGGTAGCCCGATTGACCCCCACTGATTAAAGTTTCACTTTATTAAAATCTGCTACAAATATACCGTAAATGATGAAAAGCTTTTCATGTCAATAACAAAAAAGGATGCAAAGTTGCATCCTTTAATGAACTATATTTTTCTTCTGTTTCGCTTCTTTCTTTACTTCTTCCCCTTGGCATTCACTACGAAACGCACAACTTATACACTCAGAACGAAAATGACGCTCTGTATAGTGCTCAGGTTGCTGTAACATTTCTTTCATTCTAGATAAATCAGCCATTCCAGTTATAATATCTTCCTGTTTCGGAATGTACTCATACTTAGTTCCTTCTATTAAATTAATAACTTCAATTTTTCCTGGAAGAACGCCGAAAGCTTTATAACTGAATACTGTCATTAGCTTCTGACAAAGAGCAAGCATTTCCTCATCCGCATCGACAACATACTTTTTAATTACAAACGACTCAGCATTCCACTCACCAACTTCAAATGTCAATGACATGTGGACACCTAACTCTTCCATATATGTTTGAAACTTCTCGTATAAAAACAATGGTGGTGTCTGACTATCATCCCTTTCAACAAACTGTAATAAGTGATCCGTTAGCTTCGCTAATACAATATAGTACTCCGTCTTCGAAGCAAACATATTAATCCTTACTTTTTTCCAATACTTTTCTATTAATATTAAAAGTACAATCTTCGTTTGTTGACCCGCAGGTAGCGTGTAATACTCGTTAATAATTTGATTCACAATCATTTGCGCTATTTGTTGCCATTCAAATGAAGAAGGTTCTCTTCTTTTTATATGACGAAAATAAAATTTATGCGGACACCGCATAAAATCATACAAATGATAATCTGTCATCGTTTTGATTGAGATTTTCTCATGCACTTGCTCTTCAGCTCCCTTCTGCCATTAAGAAAGGTGTTTTACAAATTCAGCTCCAAACTGTAAACATTTTTCTACATCTTCATCTTCTGGCGTTAATTCTACTTTTAGTCCTTCTAACACAACTGCTGCTCCGCGCTCTTGTAGCTTTTCTATTAAAATATCAACCGCCACTCCGTATTTCGGATAAGCCGAATCACATGATCCGAATACTGCCGCTTTTTTCCCAGTTAAATCAATAGAATCCATTGCATCATAAAAATCTAAGAAATCATCAGGAAGATCACCATCTCCCCATGTGTATGCACCTAAAATAATTCCATCATACTGTTCCAATATAGAAGCTTCTGGTGAATCCATAATATCAATAACTTCAATTTCATTTTCTGTTTCACGAATTACGCCGGCAATATGGTCAGCCATTTCCTCTGTATTTCCACTCATACTTGCAAAAATCATTACTAACTTACTCAACTGAACCTCTCCCTTTACTTTGTATCTCTTTTTCTGTTTGAATGCTCTTCTTCTCATCTACATATTCAGACCGAATTACATTTCGTTGCCATTCCATATGCTGATCAACATCTTTATTTTTATCTTTTAATCCCCTCCGTAGAAGGTGAAATTTTTTTCTCATTAACATGTCGCATCCATCCTATTGATAATAATTATCAATTTCAACTATATTTAGATTAATTGACATTGATTATCAATGTCAACAACTATTTTTAAAAAAATGATTAAAATGTACAAGCTTGTCCGTTAGCTATTCATATACTATAAATGAGCATAGTTCTTTCTCAGCCCTCTCTGACGGAAAGAAATAAAAGCAACTGCGATAGAGCGCAGTTGCCTTTTTTTGTTTTTCTATGATTTTAGTAATCTTATAGTAGTCTCTAAGAATAGCTCCACTCCACAAATTAATGCTGATTCATCCACGTCAAATTTCGGATGATGATGTGGATAACAAGTATATATATTTTCATTACCTGTTCCTAATTTAATGAAACAACCGGGCGCTTTTCTTAAATATGCTGAAAAATCTTCCCCACCCATAGAAGGTTCAAGCTTCACAACACGCTCATTCCCAAACAAATGTAGTGCACTTTCTTCTACTATTTTCGTAATATATTCATCATTAATAACCGGATCATATCCATATCGATACGTATATGTATACGATCCTCCATGTGCTTCTGTAATTCCTTTCACAATTTTTTCGATTTTCCCTTCTGCTTCCACCCTCAATGCTTGATTAAATGAACGAACAGTTCCCATTAAAGTTGCTGTACTAGGAATAATATTGTCAGCCACTCCCCCATGAAACTGCGTAACTGAAAGGACTCTTTGCATGAAAGCACTTGTATTTCTAGATACGATATGTTGTAGATTTGTAATAATCTGCGCTCCGATAGCGATAGGATCTATCGTTTCTTCTGGCCGCGCCGCATGCCCTCCTTTGCCTTGGATCTCAACTGTAAATACGTCTGGTGCTGCCATCATCGGTCCATATACAATTCCTACATTCCCACTTTCCAAGCCAGACATAACATGTAAACCTATTACATAATCAACACCGTCCATAACACCCGCCTCGACCATTTCTTGTCCACCACCAGGGTATACTTCTTCTGCATGCTGAAAGAATAGACGAATTTCTCCTACAAACTCTTCCTTCATATTATTAAGCACCTCTGCAGTACTTAATAATATAGCTGCGTGAGCATCGTGCCCACATGCATGCATCATTCCTTTATTCACAGATGTATAAGATTTACTTGTCTCCTCTTGAATTGGCAAAGCATCTATATCAGCTCGAATCGCAATTACTTTCCCTTGCTTCACCCCCCTTTTGATTGCTAGTACACTATACTTCGTCGGTCTCGTTACTTCAAAAGAAGAAAATGAGCATAATGTATCATATATAAATTGCGAAGTTTCTTTTTCATGAAATGATAATTCCGGATACTTATGAAAATGCCTTCTCCATTTCACGATATTTTCTTCCGAAATTAGACTCTTCCACACTCTATTCATGATAATTTCCTCCTTTTCAAAAGAACTAGAAATTTTAAATTTTACTCCGTCTTAAATGATTAATAAAAACAAATACTGCATTTTTACGTATTCTTATAGTCCACTTTTATGTATTCACACAATCCACTTTCTATTTACATGTCAAACCCATTACAAATTCATGCTGAATGTAATATAATTGCTAAGTTAGGGATTTTCTTTTTTAGTATTTAGTGCTAATATCAGAAAAGAGCCTTTTGACTTATTTTTACCTAAAATGTGGGATTTTGTTTTTTTCACAATAATGTAGGACATGATACCTACAAAGAGCTATTATTTCATTAAGAGAGGGAAAGACATGGAAAGATTAAAAGAGATATGGTCTCGACCACTCACACAATGGGTTGCAAAGACGGTTTATTATCTTGCAATTTTATTTGCATTACTTTGGTTGTATGGATTCCATGATACAAACACAAGTACATTTATTTACAATGAATTCTAGGGTGGGAACGTTATGAAGTTATTAGAACAAATTGAAAAGTGGGCTGCAGAAACGCCTGATCAAACCGCTTTTGTTTGGCGAGATGCGAAAATTACGTACAAACAATTAAAGGAAGATTCTGATGCGTTAGCACATTGGATTTCTTCTGAGTATCCAGACGATCGTTCACCAATTATGGTGTATGGCCATATGCAACCTGAAATGATTATTAACTTTTTAGGATGTGTAAAAGCTGGACATGCTTACATTCCTGTAGATTTATCTATCCCAGCTGATCGTGTACAACGTATTGCTGAAAATTCTGGTGCGAAATTACTTTTATCGGCAACAGCAGTAACTGTAACTGATTTACCAGTTCGCATCGTAAGTGAAGACAACTTAAAAGATATTTTCTTTACTCATAAAGGGAACACTCCAAATCCTGAACATGCGGTAAAAGGTGATGAGAACTTCTACATTATTTACACATCAGGAAGCACAGGTAATCCGAAAGGGGTTCAGATTACTTATAACTGCCTTGTTAGCTTTACAAAATGGGCTGTAGAAGATTTCAACTTACAAACAGGGCAAGTATTCTTAAACCAAGCACCTTTCTCATTCGATTTATCTGTTATGGATATTTACCCATCATTAGTAACAGGTGGTACGCTTTGGGCAATCGATAAAGATATGATTGCGCGTCCAAAAGACTTGTTTGCTTCTTTAGAGCAATCGGATATACAAGTATGGACTTCCACACCTTCTTTCGCAGAGATGTGTTTAATGGAAGCATCTTTCTCTGAGAATATGCTACCAAACATGAAAACATTCTTATTCTGCGGTGAAGTGTTACCAAATGAAGTAGCTAGAAAATTAATTGAGCGTTTCCCAAATGCAACAATTATGAATACGTACGGTCCAACAGAAGCTACTGTCGCTGTAACAGGTATTCACGTGACAGAAGAAGTACTTGATCAATACAAATCACTTCCAGTTGGCTACTGTAAATCAGACTGTCGCCTTCTTATTATGAAAGAAGATGGTACGATTGCACCTGATGGTGAAAAAGGCGAAATCGTAATTGTCGGTCCAAGCGTAAGCGTTGGATATTTAGGAAGCCCTGAATTAACAGAAAAAGCATTTACTATGATTGACGGTGAGCGCGCCTATAAAACAGGCGATGCTGGCTATGTTGAAAATGGTCTTCTATTCTATAATGGTCGTCTTGATTTCCAAATTAAGCTGCATGGTTATCGAATGGAATTAGAAGAAATTGAGCATCACCTTCGTGCGTGTTCTTACGTAGAAGGTGCAGTTATCGTTCCAATTAAAAAAGGTGAGAAATACGATTATTTATTAGCGGTTGTTGTTCCTGGAGAACATTCGTTTGAAAAAGAATTCAAATTAACATCTGCAATCAAAAAAGAACTCAATGAGCGATTACCAAACTACATGATTCCACGTAAATTCATGTATCAATCTTCTATTCCAATGACACCAAATGGAAAGGTAGATCGCAAAAAATTATTGAGTGAGGTTACAGCATGACCGCATATGGATCATTTTATTTTTTCGCTATAGTGGGCATTTTATTAATACCTACTATCATAGCTGGATTAAAAGGTAAAATGTTGCGTAAATATAATGCCGTTTTAACATTAGTCATGCTTGCTATTATCTTCTCAGATAAACCAAAGCAAGCAATGATGTTAGCTGCATTTATTATTTGGCAATATGTCCTTATTAAAGGCTATTTAATTTTAAGAAAACAAAATAATAGTACATTCACATTTTGCATAGCTGTTATTTTATCGATTTTGCCTCTTATTTTGGCAAAAATCGCACCATTTGCATCGTTATTACCTGAGTTAAAACTTGTTGTTTTTCTAGGTATATCTTACGTAACATTCAGAGCAGTTCAAATGGTATTTGAAGTTCGTGATGGTTTAATTAAAGAGCTTTCTTTCTTTAACTTCTGGGAATTCGTTTTATTCTTCCCTGCGATTTCAACAGGACCTATCGATCGTTACCGAAGATTCCAAAAAGATATTCAAAAGCCACCTAGCGCTGAAGAATATCAAAATTTACTATATACAGGACTAAATCGTATTTTCCAAGGTTTCTTGTATAAATTTATTATTGCTTACTTAATAAAGCAATATTGTATGGATCCAGCATTCGCTCAACACGATACAATCTTTTCAAATATGATTTACATGTATAGCTATAGCTTATATCTATTCTTTGATTTTGCTGGTTATAGCTCTTTTGTAATTGGTGTAAGTTATATGATGGGAATTAAAACGCCAGAAAACTTTAATAAGCCATTCCTTAGTCGTAATATTAAAGACTTCTGGAACCGCTGGCACATGAGTTTATCATTCTGGTTCCGTGATTTTATTTACATGCGTTTCGTCTTTTTTGCAACGAAGAAAAAGTTAATTAAGAACCGTTACACAATTTCGTATATCGGTGCATTTTTAAACTTTTTCATTATGGGAATTTGGCATATCCAAGGAAGCGCTGTTGCGCAGTATGTTATTTATGGTCTATATCATGCCGCACTGTTTATTTTATTCGATATTTTCGAACGAAAAAACAAGAAGCATAAGTTTTGGCCCAACAATAAATTCACACGCATCCTTGCGATTGTAATTACGTTCCACGTTGTATGTTTCGGTTTCCTAATCTTCTCTGGACACCTTAACAGATACTTTTAATGCACCCTTCTTATTCCATTAAGAAGTTGCACATATAATATATTTCGGATATAAAGGAGATTTTAAAAATGGCAGAATTCAAAGAGCAAGTATTAGATATTTTAGAAGAAGTATGTGAAAACGATATTGTGAAAGAAAACTTAGATGTTCAATTATTTGAAGAAGGTATCCTTGATTCTTTCGCTGTAGTATCTTTATTAGTTGAATTCCAAGAGCGTTTAGATATTGAAGTTTCTATTTCTGATTTTGACCGTGACGAGTGGGCTACACCAAACATGGTTATTAAAAAGTTGGAAGAAATCCGATGAACAAAGCAAAATTTGGTCCGATGCTTTTAGCATTGGCCCTTTTTGCTGTATTCTTACTTATTCCAACGCGCTTTCTACTTCCACTTTTAAGTGATGAAAAAGTAGAACAAGCTGCTACTTCTTTAAAAGAAGAAAAAATTCAAAGTATGATTTTACAGCAAAAGATGTTAGCAGATCCAAAATATCTTCCGATGTACGGTTCATCGGAATTCGCACGTATGGATGCTTTCCATCCATCTAATTATTTTAAAGTAAAGCCTGAAGGATTTACGCCATTCCTTCTTGGACGCGGCGGAACACAAGACCTTGTACATGTGTTAAACTTCGCATCTACAATGGATCAATTGAAAGATAAGAAAATGGTATTCGTTCTTTCTCCGCAATGGTTTGTACCACAAGGTATTGACGAGACGCACTTTGCACCTAACTTTTCAAAACAACAAGGTTACCACTTCATTTTCAACAATGATTTAAAACCTGAAATGAAAAAACAAATTGCAAAGCGTTTATTAAACTTTGAGATTGTAAAAAAAGAAACTTTATTAAAAATTTCGCTTGAAGGTATCGCTTATGATGATACGAAGTATAAAGTAAAAGCACTTGCTGCTAAACCTTTCGCTTATATTTATCGTAACATTTTAGATCGTAAAGATTTATTTACAGCTATGTTTAATATTAAACCGCACAAAGAAAAGCTTGATCCTTCATTAAAACAAATGAACTGGGAAGAGGCTCGTAAACATGCGGATCAAACAGGTGCAGTAGAATCTGGATCTAATGAATACGGTATTGAAGATGATTATTTCAATAGCAAAATTAAGAAAAAATTAAAGCAACGTGAAGGTTACTTAAAAAATGATTCTTATGACCAATCGCCAGAATATGAAGATTTACAAATTGTACTTGATTTATTAAAACAATCTGGTGCAAAACCACTCTTCATTTCTGTTCCTGTAAAAGGTCCTTGGTACGACTACGCTGGCTTCCCGAAAGAACGCCGCGAAGCATACTATAAGAAAGTTCATGAGCAAATTGAAAAAGCTGGTTATCCAATTGCCGACTTCTCAAATCATGAATACGATAAATACTTCTTAAAAGATCATATGCACTTAGGTTGGAAAGGCTGGGTTTACATCGACGAAGCCATCCAACAATTTTATAAAGCAAACTAATGAAAAGACCGCTTGAATTACTCAAGTGGTCTTTTTGTATATATTTTGTAATTGCTCGATTGCATTCCCCGCTTCTTTCATAACTCGCTCCACTACATGCTGAGCTGATTCGATTCGTGCCAACGATGCTGCCTGTCCTGCCCAAAGTGACATATATTCTTCCTTATTTTGCTTCGCTGCCTCTTGGCGTATTTTAGAAGTTAATACGTTTTGCACTGGATACATCGGAAGCCCTTCTTCTTTTCCTTCATGTCTCTCTATAAATTCATTCCGGATACCCCGTGCATATTTCCCGGAAAACGCACGAGTTACCGTTGTGCTCGTATCTGTACTATGTAAAACCGCTTCTTTATACACATCGTGCGTAACACTCTCTTCACTTGTTAAAAAGGCCGATCCCATTTGAACACCTTCTGCTCCTAGTGCCAATGCCGCAACAAGCCCTTGTCCGTTCATTACACCACCTGCTGCGACAATTGGGATATGCGGAGCAGCTTCTACTAACTGAGGTACTAACGCAAAAGTACCAATCATAGCATCTCGTTCTTTCCCAATAAACGTTCCTCTATGCCCTCCTGCTTCGCTACCTTGTCCGATAATAATATCTACTCCTAGCTCAGCAAGTACTTTCGCTTCCTTCACATGGGTAGCTGTTCCGATAACTTTTATTCCACTTCTTTTTAAAGCATTTATTTCTTCTTTTTCTAACGTTTGAAATGCAAAACTAACGACCGGTACTTTTTCATCTAATAGCACTTGTAATTGTTCCTTATAGCTTTTTGGAAGCTTTAACGTCCCCTCTACTTCTATACCTAATTCTCTATTCACTCCACTTAGTAATACTTTCGCCTCATTTATCTTCTCTTCTTCTATTTGTATCTCTTTCGTTACAAGTAAATTAACACCGAAAGGCTTATCTGTTAGTTCTCTTATTCTATAAATCGCTTCACGAATTTGTTCTGGGCTCATATAGCCCGCTCCAAGCGTCCCTAATCCTCCGCTATTACTTACTGCTGCAACAAGTTCTGGCGTCGTAATCGTGCCTGCCATACCGGCTTGAACGACGGGATACTCAATTTTTAATATGTCTGTTACTCGACTTGTAAACATCATTTTCCCTCCTATTTCCTTTATATCTTCTTTATTTGATAAGCTTTCCCCTGCTTTTGCAAGGGTTGGACCTCAAATGAAGCGAATATATTGAAAGAGAAGGAGGCTGAGCTTAATGATTTATCCAAATGCATTAAAACAAGGTGATACAGTAATGATTATTGCACCATCTGGTCCACCTACAATCGAAAATGTATTAAAAGGTGTGAATGTATTACAAGAGATGGGGTTATCCGTAATAATCGGGAAGAGTGTTTACGAGAAATATGGATTTTTAGCCGGAAGTGATCAAGTTCGGCTTGACGATATACATGAAGCATTTACAAATAATGAAGTGAAGGCAATTTTTTGTGCACGAGGTGGTTATGGAAGTGCTCGTCTTCTTCCTCACATTCAATATGAAGTTATTAGGCAGAATCAAAAAATCTTTTGGGGATATAGCGACATTACAGCTTTACATACTGCTTTTTCACGTTATGCAAAGCTTATAACATTTCATGGTCCGATGATTGAAGAACTAGGAAAAGGTATTGATTCCCTATCTTTATCCTCTTTTAATCAGCTATTCCATCCGTATTCAACCATTTTATCTGCATCAGAATGTATCGTACCTAGCTCTCACAGTACAGTTACAAGTACGTTAGTTGGAGGAAATTTAGCTGTGTTAACAAGTATAATTGGTTCGCCCTACGAGATAAATACGGACAATACACTTTTATTACTTGAAGACATTGGTGAAGAACCGTACCGCATTGACCGTATGTTAAATCAGCTACTTTTATCTGGAAAGTTTAATGAATGCAGGGGCGTTATTTTCACAAGTTGTCACGACTGCACTCCTTCAAAGCCATCTCAATCATTGCAAACAATATTATATGAATATTTCGCGCCATATCATATACCTGTCCTATTCGATTTACCAATTGGACATATAAGTCCAAACATCGGTATTCCACTTGGAGCTACAGCGACAATAAACACGAATAATAAAACAGTCTCTATTTCTTCTGGTATAGCCACTTCATATTCAAATTAAAAAGTAAAAGGAAAAGCGATTACGCTTTTCCTTTTACTTATAATAATTAAAAATTCGTCCAGATGCGATATCTGCAATTTCTTCTGGAATAAATGTTTTACTTATATCAGTGCCAACATTTAATACAGCTGTAGCATCTTTCTCAATGCTACCAAATAACTCTTTCCCACGTATCGTAATAAGGGGCGTTCCTTCTGGCAACACATCTTTTACAAATTCCATTTGTGTAAAGAACGGAACGATCCATCTACCTTCTCCTTGGAAATGACGCAAACGAAGTATTCCTTCTGTTGCCCCGTCCTCTGCTTCTAGTGAACCAGCAACATAAAACTCAGTAGATAAGAGCAATTCATAAAATTCCTTTTGCTTCTGTTTATCATCCCCTGCTACAACAAGTACCTCTTCTAATTTCTTTACTGAAATTTGCTCCATATGATGCCACCCCTATTTTCAAAATGATTGTACTTAGATTATACGAAATATTCTTATTTTTTTCTACATAATTCGCAATTATTTTCTTAAAATAATTTTAACACTTCTTTTGTCGTCACAATCGTAGCAAACTCTTCATGTAAATTTACAAGTGTCATATTGTGAATATCTTCTGCACTATACTCTTTACCATCTAAACCTATACGGTTAAAAGTAGCCGTTGCATCACTCACTAAATATGTTGTAAATCCTAAATTCCCTGCCATTCGTGTCGTAGTTTCCACGCAATGATTTGTCGTTAATCCTACAACCACTACTGCATTACATTTGTTCTTTCTTAATTGCTCTTCTAAATTTGTCCCAATGAACGCGCTGTTAACGAATTTCTGAATAACCACTTCACCAAGTAGTGGTTGCACTTCTTCTTTAAAGTTTACCGTTTCCGCTCTCTCATAAAACATTGACTGAGCATTTTCTTTATTTACATGTTGAATATGAAAAACTGGTCGTTTCCTTTTTCTCCATTCTTCTAACAAAATTCTCATGTTTTCTTCAGCAAAAATATTATTTCTCTCACCCCAATCAGGTAATTGAAATGCCTTTTGTACATCGATTATGATAAGTGCTATTTGATTTGTCATCATTTCCCCCTTAATTTGGCTGTAATTGAAATAGAAAACCAAGTTGTTGTGACGCGGTAATAAAGCAAACATAGGCGCAAAGCTCTACAATTTCTTTTTCTGTCCAATATTGTTTTAAAGCGTGAAACATAGTATCATCTATTGCTTTTCGGTCATGAACAAATGTATGCGCAAAAGTAACGGCTACACCAATCTCCTCTGCCTTTTGCACATCATCAGGTCTTCCCTTTGCCATACAGTACGGACATTCATTCCCATACGCTAATGTTCTTCTCACTTGCTCCTTCAACTCTGCTGAAAGAGTTCCTTTATTGTACAGTGTATCTTCTAACTTACTCCACGAGTGTAATATATCCGAATTATGCCCTAATAACTTTTGAAACTTTGTATCTCCTACATTTGATAATGAAATTCTCTCCATCATTTCCCCTCCTATTTCCTTCTGTTTTATTGTAAAATAAATAACGTTCACTTTACATTTCATATGAATCTTAATTTATATTTTTCCTTTACAAAAATCATTATTTTACTGGAGGTATATTTACAAATGCAACTAGACCGTGTTGATCGAAAAATTTTAAATGAATTATATAATGATAGTCGCCTTTCTATGCGTGAATTGGCGAAACGAGTAAACTTATCTGCTCCGTCTACTGCAGAACGTGTTCGTAAACTTGAAAGTGAAGGCGTTATTCAAAAATATACAATCGATATCGACTATAAAAAAGCAGGACTAGTTTTAGATTGTATTTTAGAAATCACTTTAAAAAATGGTGATACAACACGTATGCAACAGTTTATTCAGTCTTATCCATCTGCAAGTTTTTGTTACCGAGTAACAGGAAGCTTATGCTACATTGTAAAAATTTCTGTTCCTTCACTCGTTGAACTTGAAGAATTTATCAATGATGTTTCTTCATATGCAACGACAGTTTCTCATATCGTATTATCAGAAGTATCTCTTACTCCTGATATTGAACATATCTTCCCAGAAGATTAATTTATTTTTATTCATAAATTATAAAAAAACCCCTTACAATAAGAATAAAAATAATATATTATGTATTAAAATACATAAAATTCGAGAAAGGGGCTTTACATTGAAAATCTGGTTTTATGAAAAAACGGCACAATTAGATGACTTGCTTGGTATTTGGGACAATGTTCCGACCATCCCGCGAATTGGTGAAAAAGTGGAGATTTTAAAGACAGTCCGCACTGTTACAGATATTAAATATGTCAAGAACGGTAATAATTTTCGTGTAGAAATTATTACAAATTAAAAAGTAGCTCCTAAGAGCTACTTTTTAATTATCTATTATGTGCTTTCTTTATAACGATTTTATCTTCTTCTACAGCTACTGTTACATAATCATTTTCTTCTAACCGAAGCTTATTTACAGCCTCATCTGGTAACTCTATGGCCATCAATCTATCGGTTACGATCACTTGACTATACACTTCATTTTCTTGTGATGAATTCACTACTTTTGGCTCATTTATAAAACGTACTGGTGGCACGCCAACTTCTTTTACTGTACGCCATTGTTTCCAAACATACGGAATTAACCATAGTAATCCAACAACTGTAAGACCGATACCAATCCATAAATTACTTTGCGCTTGTAATTCAGTAATTGAGATTGTACCACTTTCTTCTCCACCGAAAAATTGCATACTTGTTGCAATCAAATTATTTAGAGCGTGCACAGCTATATTCGTCCATATATTTTTTGTCTTTATGTATAAAAGACACATAACGACACCAAACATGAACGCACCAATAACATCAAAATGTCCTAGGCCAAAAATAATTGAAGATATAATTACAGCTTTTTTAATTCCCCATTTATGAGCCATTCGCTGTAAGAAAAATCCCCTAAAAATAACCTCTTCCATAATAGGTGCTAACACACATGCTGAAATGAAAGTAAATATCGTCATATATACGTTACTCGTATTAATAACATTTCCGTCTTCTAGCATAGTAACTAAGAAATTCGGTAACGTATGTGCTAATATGTAAAATTGAATCTGAGATATGCCAACTGAAAAAATCATCCCCATTATCGTTGCTAATACAATTAATCCCCAAGATAAACGTCCTGGCTTATCAAAAAAACTGTTAAATACAATATTATTTTTATTTGTTTTTACGTATAGCCAAAGTAACGGAAATACAAAAAATACAGTTATTTGTGAAATAACCTCCATCGTATTCTCAGAAACATTTGCTAGACCTAATGGTATCATTATAAGGAACACCCCTATAATCATCCATCCAAAAAAGCTACGTAGCCTTATACGTGAAAATGCATAGTGCATATAGAACACCTCCAAAGATAGTAAAAGTAAATGGTCGGATAACTACATTATAATATGAATATAGTTGAAACTCTTCCTATTTTTCTCAATTACTTTCAAACAACATAGCTCTTAAAATACCATATCGCTGTTCTTCAAGTTCAATCCAAGTGAAATTTATGTAATAAAAATCCCCGTTTTTACAAGCGGGGATTTCTTTTATTATAATACGTCACGTTTTTGGAATAATGCACTTGATGCTACAAGTAACACAACAAAGTATGCAGCTACAAGTAATAATGAAGTTGTAAACGTAAATTCTGTAAATGTTGGTTCCATTCCACCATTGATTAATTTATTACTATCGTAAGCTCTTAAATCCAAATGGTTGAATACTACAAACTTCGCTACACCTTTTGCAAACATTATTAATACCATATTAATTGCACCTTGTAAGAAGAATAGGAACATCGTAATAATTAATGGTAATACAGATTTTCTAAAGACATTTGCTAGGAAAAATGCAAGTGTTGCAAAAAAGAACGGTGAAAGTAGTTGATATACAGTGGACTTCATAACGATTCCTAATGTTAATTCTGTTTTACTACCATCCATTACAATACCGCCAATAATCATTGCAATTAGCATACCAGCTAATACGATAAATAACATTGCTAATAACACTGTAATATATTTAGAAAATAAAACTGCAAGTCTTTTTCTTGGACGGATTAACAATTGTTTAATTGTACCTTTTTGGAACTCATCAGTAAGAGTACGGGCAGCAAGTGTAATCCCAAAAATCGTTGTAAATAAAACAATTAAGCCAATCTCTGAGTTTGCATAATCTAAATATGATCCCTTAAACTCATCACCTTTTCCCCACTTCAACATTGCTAAAGTACCTAAAATTTCGAGTGCCGCAATGACACCCATTAAAATATACATACCTTTTTTCGCATGCAACTTTAAAAATTCATTTTGAATTAATTTAAACATTACGCTTTCACTCCCCCAGTAATCGCTAAGAACTCATCCTCTAACGTTTTATTTTGAACAGTAACTCCGTATACAAGCACATCAGCATGAACAAGTTTTTTTACAAGTTGCGGAATGTTGTCTTTTGTTACAGATGCTACAATTACATTCCCTTTTGCTTTACCTTTAATGATTTCATTTGCTTTCTGAACTTCATCTACTTCAAACGCTACAACGACTGCCTCATCATGTTTCACTTTTTCATGTAAGTTGTACTCTTGTACAAACTCACCTTGTTTAATAATAACGACGCGATCACACATTAATTCAATTTCACTCAATAAGTGACTTGATACGATTACAGCAATATTCTCTTCTTTCGCTAAACGTTGTAAATAATCACGAATTTGGCGAATACCAGCTGGATCTAATCCATTTGTCGGTTCATCTAAAATTAAGATTTTCGGCTGATGCAGTAATGCCTGTGCAATTCCTAAACGTTGTTTCATACCAAGTGAATATGTTTTCACCTTTTTATGAATCGCATGCTCTAACTCAACAAGCTTTACAATCTCAGCAATGCGCTCTTTACTAATTGGTGTAATGGCCATGTTCGCAAAATGCTTTAAGTTTTGCATTCCTGTCATATAATCATATAGTTCAGGATTTTCTACAATCGCTCCAATTTGCTCTAGTGCCTTTTCACGCTCCGAGCGAATACTATGTCCACAAATTATAATATCGCCCTCTGTCATTGAAATAAGACCTGTCATCATACGGATTGTCGTCGTCTTACCGCTACCGTTCGGTCCAAGGAATCCGTATACTTCTCCTTCACGAACCTCAAATGATAAACCACGAATAATTTCCGTTCCACCAATCTTTTTTCGAACATTCTCTAACTTTACTACTACGTTTCCCAATGCTGATTCCTCCTTTAGACTTCTAGTTTTTTATCGATAATATAAGCAATTACATATATTATTAGAGCACTAACCATTACCATGAAACTTATATTAAAAATGTTAAATCCATTTTCTTGAAACATATTAATAAACAGACTCTTGCTTTCACCATGATATTCTACTCTTCGCAATACTTGGAAAGCTGGAGCTAATTTTCCTAGCAAGGTTGTCGCTAAAGTAATCGCTATATTTATTACTAGGAAAATAATAACGATTAGTATATTTTGCGCCTTTTTCTTTTTCGTAAGTAACTTTACTAGAGTAATTACTAATATGATTTGTAAAACACTAAACAAAAACTCAAATAAATCGCTTATCGTATATATTAAATTATTAATTATGCCTACTTGCATAATCTCTTTTGCTTCTACATATACAGAAGTCGTAGGAAAAGCTAATACATAACTTACATAGAAAAGAATTCCACATATCCCATACCATATAGCCATTGCGATAAATGAGAAAATAAGCATAGAAATTACATATTGTTTCCCAGATATTGCTGTAAGTCGTAACATTGGATTAGTTAGTAAGCGTGAATATGATTTCATTGTTTGTATAAACATATAAACAATATAAAAGAAAAATATAATCATAATGATTCCAAATATACCCTCTTGTCTACTGATAGCCGCATCACTTTTTCTTACAATCATTTGTGAAAATAACACAGCTTCAATTAGTACAAAGAATAAAAAAGTAACAATATATCTTTTCTTATTTACATTCCATAAATAGGAAAGTACTGAATTCACTTACTAAACACCTCCTTAAACAATTCATGAACTGCTTTTCCTCTCTGAAAACGAATTTCTTCTACATTTTCATATAGAACCATTTCTCCATCTTTTAAAAAGATCACTTCATCAAAAATATTTTCAATTTCATTTATTAAGTGAGTGGAAATTAATATCGTACAATCTTCCCTATAGAACTGTAGAATTAAATCCAATACATGTTCTCTAGAAAGAGGATCAATCCCGCCCAATGGCTCATCCAGTACATATAGCTTCGCTTTTCGAGAAAACGTTAAAATAATCTGCAGCTTCTCAACCATACCTTTTGACAATGCTGTAATTTTTTCTTCTAACGGTATTTTAAATTCTGCAATCGTATCTACCGCTTTTTGAATATCGAAGTCTTTATAAAAATCTCGGTAGAAAAATAAAGCGTCTTTTACAGTCATCCAATCATCAAAGATTGGCTTATCGGACATAAATGAAACAATTTCTTTCGTCTGTAACCCTACCTTTTTACCGTCTATTGTAATACTACCTTCAGAAGGGTGTTGCAAGCCTGCAATCATTTTCAATAACGTCGTTTTCCCGCTCCCGTTATCTCCAACAAGCCCAACGATTTTCCCTTCCGTAATCTCTATGTTTAATTCACGGATCACTGCTTTTAATCCGTATCTCTTCCATAAGTTTTCTATTTTCAATAGCTCTGTCATTGGCTCTCCTCCCTCTTATCATGTAATGAAGAACGAAGAATTGTAAGAATTTCTTCTTCTGAAAAACCTAAATTGTCCATTCCATCTATAAAAGAATGAAGCAATTCTTTCGCCATCTCTTTTCGCAGCTCCATAATTTTCTCCCCTTCATTCGTTACATACCGTCCCATTCCTCTACGTGTGACAACAACTCCATCCCGTTCTAGCTCTTGAAATGTACGCTGAATCGTATTTGGATTCACTTGTAATTCACTCGCTAATTCACGGACAGAGGGAATTTTATCACCAGGTAATAAATGTCCTGTTACGATCTCTTTTTTTATGTATTCCATTACCTGAATGTAAATTGGTGTATTTGGAGAAAACTCTATTTTCATTTCTTCCCTCCTTTTGTATTAGTGTACTAGTTAAATAATACACCGATACAAAAAGTTTGTAAATACCCATTTAATTACAAAAAAGTTCTATCCGTTAAACGAATAGAACTTCCCAAATATAAATCGCTATACAAAAATAATAGTGTTATGTAAACAAAATTATAAAGAAAAACTGTCTTATCAATGAATAAGACAGTTTTTCTTTATAATCCTATATTAAAAGTTAAACACGAAGTCATCGTCAGCTAACTTTTCAACGTTCGTTGCTTTTACGTAACCATTTCCTTTTACAGAGAAGAAATCATGGTTTTTCGTATCTGTACGTAAACCATTTAAAACGATTGGGTTAATTTCTTCTTCTTCAAACTTCGGCTCAAGTCCTAAGTTCATAAGCCCTTTATTCGCATTGTAACGAACGAAACGATTTACATCTTCTACAAGACCGATAGAAGTGTAAATTTCTTCTGTATAGGCCATTTCAATTTCATATAGTTCCATTAATAACTCTTGTGTTTCTTTTTGCACTTCTTGTTGCTCTTCTGCAGAAAGTTCTGCGAAGATTTGTTGTGCTAAAATACCGACGAATACGCCGTGTATTGACTCATCACGAATTATCAAGTTGATAATCTCACCACTTGCTGTTAGTTTTCCTTGACCAGCTAAGTAAAGTGGATAGAAGAATCCGCTATAGAATAAGTAACTTTCTAAGAACACACTTGCTACCATTGCCATGTATAACTCTTTTTTTGTTACTTCAGGCTTTAATAAACGACGATAGTAACTAGTAATAATACCAGCTTTTTTCTCAAGTAACGGATGATTGTCTACCCAGTCAAAAATATCATCAATCTCTTCTTCTGTAGCTAATGTTGTGAAAATGTGACTATAACTTTTCGCATGTACTTCTTCCATAGCTCCCATGAAAGCTAATACACTTTTCGCTTGTAAATTTTCAAGATGAACCAGTACAAGTGGCATTCCTTCGCCACCTTGTTTCGTATCTAAAAGTGTTAAACCACCTAATACACGCTTATAAGCAATTTGCTCTTCTTTCGATAATTGCACCCAAGTATTTTTGTCAGACGAAACCGCAATTTCTTCTTCTGTCCAAAACTGAGCGATGTTTTGCTTCCAAAACATTAAACTAAAATCATCTTCTTTTTTGTTCCAGTTTACCGCACGCATTAAATCGCCCCTTCTCTAAATATGATAACTAAGCATGAGCAGGGTTCAGAAAACCCTGCTCATCATGTCTCACTTTTTATATTAAACGGTACAAGCCACACACTCTTCCACGCTTAATTTACGTGTTCTCGTATAATACAGACTCTTTAAGCCTTTTTTATGTGCATAGATGTAGTAACGTGCTAATTCACGTGTTGAAATATCACTATTAACGTAAAGAATTGTACTAATTCCTTGGTCAATATGTTCTTGAATTTCTGCGATTAAATCAATTAATTTAAACTGATTCATATCGTAAGAAGATTTATAGTACCAGAACGTATCTTTTGATAAATACGGCATTGGATAATATGTTGTCGCATTCGCATATGTTCTTGATTCGATTTGACTTACGATCGGCATTACGCTTGAAGTTGCATTTTGAACGTAACTGATTGATTGTGTTGGAGCAATGGCAAGACGATATGAGTTGTATAAACCATTCTTTTGCACTTGCTCTTTTAAACTTGTCCAATCTTCTTTTGTTGGAATATGAATTCCTTCAAATAGTTGCTGAACTTTTTCAGTTACTGGGCTGTAATCTGTCGTTTCATACTTTTCGAAGTATGTGCCATTCGCATAATCAGATTTATCGAAGTCCTTAAATGTCTCGCCTTTTTCTGTAGCGATTTCCATACTTTTCTCAATAGAGTAGTAATTTAACATCATAAAGAATGTACGAGCGAATTCTTTCGCTTCTGCACTTTCATAAGCGATTTTATTTTTTGCTAAATATCCGTGTAAGTTCATTGCTCCAAGTCCAACTGAATGAAGCTCGTCATTTGCTTTTTTCACGGTTGGTGCATTCGGAATGATTGTCATATCAGAAACAGCTGTTAAAGCTTCCATTCCTGCATGAACCGCTTCACGAATTTCTTTATTTTCCATTACGTTTACGATATTTAACGATCCTAAGTTACAGTTAATATCACGACGGATAATGTCATCTGTACCGTAATCATTTATTTCTGAAGTTTCTTGAAGCTGGAAGATTTCTGTACATAAGTTCGACATCTTCACAGTTCCAATATCCTTCAATGGATGTTGATTATTTGCATTTGATTTAAACATTAAGTATGGGTAACCAGACTCAAGCTGAATCATAGCGATTTTAATAAGCATATCACGTGCACTAATATCTAGTGGCTTCTTCTTCACTTTGGGATTGCTCATTAATTCATCGTACATTTCATCAATATCAATATCATCTAAATGCTTGCCATATTCTTTATAAACCGTATAAGGTGCGAAAACATGGAAAGGTTCATTTTTCTCAGCAAGCTCAAAGAACTTACTTGGAACGATAATTCCGATTGATAGAGACTGAATACGGCTCTTCTCATCGGCATTTATTTTTTTTGTATCAAGGAATTCAATAATATCCCAATGGAAAATGTTTAAATATACTGCACCGGCACCTTTTCGTTGGCCAAGTTGATTCGCATATGAAAACGAATCTTCAAGCAATTTCATAACAGGTACTACACCACTTGCAGCGTTGTCGATACCTTTAATTTGCTCACCACGTGCGCGTAGCTTAGATAAGTTTAAAGCTACTCCCCCGCCGATTTTCGATAATTGCATCGCAGTATTAATGTTAAAGCCGATCGAATTTAAGCTATCGTCCATCTCTAACAAGAAACAAGACACCATTTCTCCTCTTCTGCTTCTTCCCGCATTTAAAAAGGTTGGTGTCGCTGGTTGGTAGTTTTGTTTTACAATCATGCTTGCGAATTGTCTTGCCTTCGAAACATCACCGCGTCCTAAGTATAATGAAACAATTGCTACACGATCTTCATAGCTTTCTAAGTATTGTTTTTGATCATTCGTTTTTAACGCATAATCTTTGTAGAACTTAGATGCTGCCATATAAGATTGGAACTCGAAGTTTTCACCATAAGCGATGCTATATACTTCCTCTACTTCCTCCAAGCTATACTCGTCCAGAACGTTGTAATAGTAATCATGTTCTTTCATATACTCCATTCGCTCTGCCACGCTATTAAAAGGAACGGTATTCTCTCTAGCTTCTTCCATAAAGACTTCTAATGCCTCTTTATCTTTATGAAGCTGATAAAAACCGTCCTGCATTTGCGTGATTTCATTATTCAGTTCAATGTGTCGCAATCTCCCGCACCCTTTCCTTAAAATATTCTACATCGTTATTTGTTCCAGATAACTCAAATTTTGATACAATAGGCACTTCATATTTAGTAGAAATCTTGTCAGCACTTGCACCGAACATGTCTCCCCAGTTACGATTGCCGCTTGCAGATACGCCTTTTAATTTTTCATTATTGCGCTCTAAAAAGTCTAAAACACGTTCTGGTACATTGCCAAAACCTGTTGTATACGTAATAAGAATAAAGTCTTCATCTATTACTAGATCTTCATCAATTTGAACGGCCGGCATATTTAATTTGTGAATGAAACGCTTCACGTTTCCTGTCATAGAATCATATGCAACTAACATTTCCGACCCTCCCTCTCAAATCTATATTCTCTATATATTGTATTACGTTTCAAAATAAGACACAAGATATATGTATAAATTCTTTCTTTTTTTAACTTTTACTTTTCGACATGATAGCCGTTTTTTTTCAATACAATGACTATGAAACAACATTCTAAAACTCATGTCAATAAAGTGCTTTTCAAAAAAGTTGTCAACGAATTTAACCTTATTTTTAAAAAAGTTAACAATATATTTTGTCATAAAACGGTAGATGCTGAAGAAATATATTTCTCCAGCATCACGCAAAAAAGAACAGATATAAAACGATAATCTGCTCTAAAAAACGATTACATTTATCAAATTTACCTTATTAAATATATTATACATATACTTTCGTCTCTCGTTACATACTAAAAGATAACTATTATAGAAAAAGATTATTATTATGGAACTTCAATTTATTTATGAAAAGTTTATTCAGAGTGCTCAATACGCAAAATATCTTTTACAAATATGTGATGTGGATTTTCATCTTTATCAAGCATTGTACATACAGGAGCCTCTTCATCAAAGTATACAATCATTCCTTCTACATACTGATATGTATGTTGAACTTGTACAGTTACTTTAATTTCTATCGCTTCTTCATATGCTCTTTTTATTTTCTGAAGCATTTTTGCTGAACATTTTCGTTTCTCTGGATACATAACCATTCCCATAAATCTATTGCCGGCTCTATCTTTCCACATATAATCCCAATGTGGTAAAATGCCTTGTTTAAAATCGCCCATAATTCCCCTCTCCTTTATCTTTTATTTATCCCGCATTAAACGTCCAGTTGGTGAAGGTTACTAATCAGTGAGGGATGCCCTGCTGATCAAAATTCCCCTTTATGAACGTGGCGTTTCTGAATATGTATAAATCACTTGCCCGCCTCGCTGTGCGTTACCAATGAAATGCTTAAAGTCTTCTCTATTTACAACAACTTCTCTGAACGTATAAAATACATCTTTCGTAACAACATACTCCGTTATTTCACCATTTTTCAGCTGATCTAAAATTGTATTTGCTAATTCTTTATCCATGTATTTCACCTCTCTGCAATATTTTATTCTATCGTATATTCTATAGGTCAACAACTGTAAAATTATCCCGCTATTTGCGGGTAGTCCGATTGGTGTTGACTACTAATCAGTCGTGGAATGAACAAAAAATCTTACTGATTAACATTTCACTTTATCTTGTTGTTATGCCATGATTTTATTTTCGTTATTTCGCAAACAATATCGTTTTACTATATGTCCACTAAATATCATATACTAACATAGCTACTTCTCTATATCAAACATTTCGGCATTCAATTATGCAAAGTTCCATACCACTATGCTACAATATACAAATAGAACTAGGAGGGATACTATGATTCGGAAAGCAAAAAAGACAGATGCAATGGCAATAGCTCCTTTATTGTATAATGCTCTGCATGAAATTGCTGAAAAAATCACAGGTAGCACAGTTGAAGCAGAAGTATTACTAGGACTTGAGACATGGTTCTCAAAAGAAAATAACCGTCTGAGCTACGAAAACTGTTTTATTTATGAACAAGACGAGAGTGCAGTTGGAATTATTGTCGCTTATCACGGTAGTGAAGCAACACAGCTTGACGCACCAATTGTACATCACTTAAGAGAATTACATAAAGATGAATCGATTACGTTAGAAAAAGAAGCTGAGCTTGATGAGTATTACATTGATACATTATCAGTTTCAAGTGCACACGGTGGAAAAGGTATTGGTTCTAAATTAATTGAAGCTGCCGAAATCTATGCAACTGAAAAAGGGCATGAAAAAATCGCTTTACTTGTTAATTTAGAAAACACACGCGCCTATTCACTATACGAAAAGTTAGGTTATAAAAAAGATGAAATTGTTATGCTAGTAGGCGAACCTTATGCTCATCTCGTAAAACCATTAAACGTCAAAATTTCTATATCTTAAAAAGAAAGCACACGATTTATATAAATCGTGTGCTTTTATGTTAAATTCGTATTTAATATATTTCCATCCATCGCCTCGTGAAACGTATATGTTGTACATCCCCATGGCTTTCTATGCAAAATAGGAGAACCAGACCATCCCATTGCCCTCAGCTCCGTTCCAATCATCGAATTAAAATAATTATGACCTACAAGAGCAATACTTCCATGTACGAGAGCATAACGATGTAACAGGTAAGCCGCTTGCCTTGCCCTCTCTCTTACTTCCTTATAAGACTCAACATCTTTATGGTAGCCAAGTATCCATAATGTGCGCCCAATGAACATCCATACCTTAATTGTGCATTTCAACCACTTCGGAGCAAAAAAGTATGAAGGAACTTCAGCTTCTCTAAAAAGAGAGTTTTGCATAAAAGATAAAGAATCCGTTAATTCAGCTGCTGATTGTACAGCACGCCTTTGATCACTTGTTAAGACAAATTTCGCTGCTTCAATTGCCTCTATTGTTTCTATCGGCATTTTAGCTTTTTGTATCATTGACTCGGAATCATACTGTTTCATCCATTCGTGAAATGAATTAATTGTCATCGGTTCTCTTATACAACCTAAACAACCATGACGAATAAAAGAAATCTTCATTCTTTTCACTCTCCATTCATCACTTACGAACTCTATTATGCACTAGTTCTAAACATCATACCACGCAAGAAAAGAAAGTCATATACCTTTACATCTCCCCACCACTATCATGCGGTATCGAAGCATGGATACCATCCATCCCATCAAAATATGTACTCGTATCATATTGACGAATCTTTTTTAAATGCATATAAGAAAATAAAAATAAAATTAAAGCTATAACACTCCCCACAAATTCAAACATCATTTTACCGCCTCTAATTTCTCCCACTTCAGCAGGTTATTCTACTTTTTCATTATACCTCGATATAAAGATTCCCGCATTTTTGCTATTTTTTTCAAATAACATGGATTTTCTACATATTTTCTTACAAAAAGTGAATATTTTTCGAATTTTTACTTTGGAAACATTTACAAAGTAGGAAATATGGTTCAAAATAGGAGGAAATAAAAAAAACCCAAATTTATTCTTTTTTTGGGAAAACTGTAACAAGGAGAGTTGCTTATGCAGATCGCAGAAACTGGAGATATCATCGAATTTAAAGGTGGAATGCAAGGCCGTGTTCAAAAAGTAAATCAAAACTCTGTTATTGTTGATATAACAATTATGAAGAATTTTAGAGAACTAGATATGGAACCTCTTACAGTTGTAAGTCATAAAAACTATACTGTCATTAATCAAAATGCATAATATAATAGAAAGAAAGGGCCTGTATAGTATACAGGCCCTTTCTTTCTATTAACGATTATCAATTGTTTCCGGATATAGATCGTGGTTCATCATGCGGTAGTCAGCCATTTGTTCATACTTCGTCCCTGGGCGACCGTAGTTGCAGTATGGATCAATTGAAATGCCACCACGTGGTGTGAATTTCCCCCATACCTCAATGTAACGTGGATCCATTAATTTAATTAAATCGTTCATAATAACGTTCATGCAATCTTCGTGGAAATCACCATGATTGCGGAAACTAAATAAATACAACTTTAAAGATTTACTCTCTACCATTTTTTGCTCTGGAATATAGCTAATATAAATTGTTGCAAAATCTGGTTGTCCTGTTTTCGGACATAAACTTGTAAATTCAGGACAATTGAATTTTACAAAATAATCACGGTTTGGATGATTATTATCAAATACCTCTAATATTTCTGGGCTATATTCAAATAAATATTTTGTATTTTGATTTCCTAATAATGTTACATCTTTTAAATCTTCATCTAATCTTCCAGTCATTTTAAACATCCCTTCTCGTTATACGCCGCGTTTATTTCCCCATACTAACGCATGAAGCTGAGGCAATACTTTTGCATCATTCATCTCTTTACAATTTACAGCTTTATCAATCAGCCACTCATACTTATCTAATAATTTTTTAATAAGCATCGCATCATCCACTGTTTTTGTATCATCGTTTCCTACTTGCAGGAAAAATGGTACACCTGGATAACGTTCGTGCATCTTAACTGCATATTCAAAATCATGATCATCGAATACTACTACTTTTAAACTAATATCTTTTCCTGCTAGTTTCTGAATAATAGCATCTAACTTCTGAAAATCTGTTTTCATCGTCGAACTTGGTGGTTTTGGAGAAATTGTTACCTCATCAATTTGAAGTAACCAATCTTGCCATTTACTCCCTTGCGTTTCAATTGCCGTTCGCATTCCATTTTCTTTTAATATTGAAAGAAGAAACTCAATATTTTTCAGTAATGCCGGATTTCCACCTGAAATCGTAACATGAGAAAAATTTTCTCCTCCAATTGCAACAAGCTCATCCCAAATATCTTCTGGTGTCATCTGTCTAATTTGATCTTTAGCTGATCCATCCCACGTAAAAGCAGAATCACACCAAGCACAGCTATAATCACAACCAGCTGTACGGATAAACATTGTCTTTTGCCCTACAACCATTCCTTCACCTTGAATAGTCGGACCGAATATTTCTAAGACAGGGATTTTACTCATCAAGCATCCACTCCCGTCTTACTTCCGCATAACTAGTCGGCGTCTCAAATAGACGAACAAATTCAACGCGAGCTCCTTTATATTCGTTCAATCGATTCTCTTTTGTTAGTGCTTCTGCCATCTTTTCATAAATCCAAACGACCATATTTTCAGCAGTCGTATTCATTGCAGGTAACGTTTCGTTTAAATAACGATGATCTAAATAAATTTCGATTTCATTCTTCCAAATTTCTTTTATATCTCCAAAGTCAATTGCAAGACCTATTTCATTTACATATCCACTAATTCCAAATACAACTTTATATGTGTGACCATGTAAGTTTTTACATTTCCCTTCATAACAGTGTAAATGGTGTGCTGCATCAAATGTAAATTCCTTGCTGACCATTACTCTTTTATTATGGTATTTGAGTTGTTTACGCTGAATATCCTTGTCCATTTTTTGCAAATTCTCTACGATGCGAAATCCAAAAAAGTTATCCATTAGTTGTTCGCTCCTTCGCGTTCTTGTAGGTACGTATCTAATCCTGCTTTACGAAGTTGACATGCTGGACATTCACCGCAACCATCACCAATGATTCCGTTATAACATGTTAATGTTTTTTCCCGAACAAACTCAAATGCTCCAAGTTCATCTGATAATTTCCATGTTTCAGCTTTATCAATCCACATAAGTGGCGTGTGAATGACAAACGGGTAATCCATAGATAAATTTAAAGTAACGTTTAACGATTTCACAAACACGTCACGGCAGTCTGGATAACCACTGAAATCAGTTTCACATACACCCGTTACAATATGACGTGCTCCAACTTGTTTTGCCAATACAGCAGCAAATGATAGGAAGAGTAAATTTCGTCCATCTACAAATGTCGACGGCAATTCACCTTCTTCATGTGTAATCTCCATATCCGTTCTCGTTAACGCATTTGGAGCAAGTTGATTTAATAGACTCATATCTAGTACCGTATGCTTTATTCCTAGCTCTTTTGCAATTTCCGCTGCACAATCAATTTCTAGCTTATGACGTTGATTGTAATTAAATGTTACAGCTTCTACCTCTGCAAACTGCTCTATTGCCCAAAATAAACATGTCGTACTATCTTGTCCTCCACTAAAAACAACAACTGCTTTTTCTTTTTTCATTTCACTCATTCTCCTTCTCTACTATAAATAAGAAGAAAGAACGTTCTTGAACTGTCACAATAAAAAAACAAAACAATACCTAAGGATATTGTTGTTTCCATAGTTTTTTATAGAGGGAGTTCGCGAACCTCTCCCGCGCGGTGCACGGAATTTCTTCTTTCATTGACACAGCTTATTGTAACATATTGTATACTAGCGTAAAAATTTCTGATTTTTCCGCTATTTATCATTTCATTTCTTTCATTTTATAGTATGATTAATTTAATATAAGAAGAGAGGAGGCATCCCACTGAAATCCTTTATTATTTATCTCTTTTTAAATATATTATTCATCCTGATTACAATGCTCGTATATCATTTATTTTGGAATCAAAAAGGGAAACGCTCTCCTAAATTAAATTCAGCTATATTCATTGTACTCTGTTGCCTCGCTACCGTACTCTGTATTACATTTGCAGCAAAAACAAATAATGGTTTTCAATTTGATATGCGCCATATTGTATTAATTGTCGGTACATTAACGGGAGGGCCTATTGCTGGTGGTTCTATCTTAGTTGTATTAAACATATATCGCTTATTATTAGGTGGGATCGGTGTTTTCCCATCTCTTATCGGTTCTGTTCTTCTATTTATTGTTCTACTATTAACATATAAATTTTTCAATCGAACTTCTAATCGTATAAAAATAACACTTGCTATTATCTACAGTCTCACATACGGATTTAGTTGGATACCCTTCTTCCTTTCAAAGGTTACAAATAAGACTGATTATATACCGCATATTATTGTGTATGAGTTATGTTCAATGCTTGGTACGATTCTAATTTTATATTTACTACACATATTACAAACTCAAGTTCGTCTCCAAAACGAACTTATAAATGCTGAAAAATTTCATTTAATTGGTGAAATGGCAGCGTCTATCTCTCATGAAATTCGCAATCCATTAACTTCAACAAAAGGGTTTTTACAACTGTTACAATCAGAGACATGCACTGAGCAGGAACGAAAATTATATATCGACATTGCCATTAACGGCATTGAACAAGCAAATCATGTTCTTACAGATTATTTAACCTTTGCTAAACCAAGCATTGAAAAAGAACAAACATTACAGTTAGAAGAAGAATTACTACATGCATTGTCGTTAATTACACCGCTTGCTAATTTAACAAATGTACGTACTCATTATATAAAGCAAAGCACTTCTTTTTTTATCGCTGGAGAAAAGCAAAAACTAAATCAATGTTTATTAAATATTTTAAAAAATTGCATTGAGGCTATGCCAAAAGGCGGTGATCTTTATTTCACATTAGTTCCTGATCATAAGCATATTCAGTTATATATAAAAGATACAGGAGTCGGTATGGATTCAGAACAAGTAAAACGTCTTGGCTCGCCTTTCTATTCAACGAAAGAAAAAGGCACTGGACTTGGAATGATGGTCGTATTCAGTGTTGTTCAAGCTATGAATGGAAAAATTGATATTATAAGTGAAAAAGGAATCGGTACAACCTTTTTATTAACTTTTCCACTCATACAAAAAACGTGATGAAATAATCATCACGTTTTTTCTGTTCCTTCAACTAATTCAGCAAAAGCTTTCACTTTTCCGTGCGGTTGTTGATTTTCTTTACGCGCTTTCCAGGCGCGCTCTTCTTCTCGCTTCTTCTTAGACATATTTTTTCAACTCCTTCTTTTCTTTCTCCATGTAGTATTCCAAAATAAGAAAGAAAACTATGCACGTATCAAAAAAAGAAGTGGTTTCCCACTTCTTCCACTTTAGCGCTGCAAAATTGCATGTTTCGCCTCTTTTAATTGCGTAAGATGTCTTTGTTCATGCAAATCAAGAAATTGAACCCATTGATACAAATTCAGATCATTAAAAACAGGATGCTTTAATCCATTTTCAAATAGATCTTTTTCATCTATAACACTATGAAGCGCATGTAATAGTTCTTGTCGTGAATGTTCTAGTAATTGAATTCCTTGCTGTTTTTTCATTAAAGTTTCTGTTGGTTGCATTTGCTGAGGAGCTTCTCGTTTATGTGTGCGATCAAGCGTAAGTTGGAGGTCTTTAAATGGAGTCATGTTTCTTTCATTTTTTTGTAAAGCATATACAAGGGCAGACGTGACAGATTGTTCAACTAAATGCAAGTGGTGTAAAATTTGAATAATACTCCATTTATCACGGCGTGGCTTTACATTCACTTCTGTATCATTTAACATTTCAATTTCTGATAATAGCGTGCTTCGAGTAGACTGTAATGAGCTTACTAAACTTTCTAAACTCACATCCATATTAGATTGAAGCATACTTCTTTCCCCCCTTTTTGTTGGTGAAAAGAGGTGCTCCTTATTAGAAACACCTCTTTAGTATTCTGAATTTTCTTTTATTATCTCATCATTTTCCCATTATGTCGATGTTAAACATGTGAAAAAAAGCGCATGTTTTTTACAATTTTGTGTCGTCAATCGCATGTAACCATGCTTCAATTTCTGTAATAACACTTTTCACACAGCCTTCAGCAAATGGTGATGTTAAATTTGCAACTTCTACTAATTCTAAGAACGATTTACTTCCACCTTGTTGGCACAGATTCACATAATCTTCCCATGCCTCTTGTCTATTATCTCTTGCACGTTTCCAAAATTGTAGCGCACAAATTTGAGCAAGCGTGTAATCAATATAATAGAAAGGTGAGCTATAAATATGCCCTTGACGTTGCCAAAAACCACCGCGCTCTAAATAATCATTATCCTCATAATCACGATGCGGTAAATATTTCTTCTCTATGTTACGCCACGCTGTCTTACGCTCTTCAGGTGATGCTTCAGGATTTTCATATACATAATGTTGATATTCATCAACAGATACACCATAAGGTAAAAACAGAAGTGCTGAACTTAAGTGAGAGAAGTAATATTTATCTGCATCTTCTTCAAAGAATAGCTTCATCCATGGCCATGTAAAGAATTCCATACTCATAGAGTGGATTTCACATGCCTCATATGTTGGCCAATTATATTCTGGAATTTCAAATTTACGACTTTCATATACTTGGAAAGCATGACCTGCTTCATGTGTTAATACATCAATGTCACCAGATGTTCCATTAAAGTTTGAGAAAATAAACGGCGCTTTATAATTCTCAATATATGTACAATATCCGCCACCAGCTTTTCCTTTTTTCGCAACTAAATCTAATAAATCGTTATCTAGCATGAAATTGAAAAATTCATCTGTTTCAGCCGATAACTCTTTATACATCGTCTTTCCATGATCAACAATCCAATCCGCATCTCCTTTTGGAGTTGGGTTACCTGTAGCAAACTCAAAGTTTTCGTCGTAATAAGCTAACTTCTCTACACCGATACGTGCTTGTTGTCGCTTTCTTAATTCCGTTGTAACGGGAACGATATAATCCAGCACTTGCTGACGGTAATTAGCCACCATCTCCGCATTATAATCTGTACGGTACATTCTTGCATATCCAAGTTCAACAAAGGTTTTGAAACCTAAAGATTTTGCGATTTTCGTTCTCACTTTAACAAGCTCATCATAAATACGATCTAGTTCTTCCTCATTTCCAGCTAAAAATCCGTAGTATGCTTCACTTGCTGCTTTACGTTCGCTTCTTTCTTTTCCTTGCATAAACGGAATCAATTGCGATAACGTTCTTTCTTCTCCAGCAAAGTCAATTTTTGCAGATGCTAATAACTGTGTATATTGCGACGATAATTTATTTTCTAATTGTAAATCTTTCACGACTTCATCTGAATATGTTTTTAAATCACATTCTGCTAGAGCAAATAATTGTTTTCCATAATACGCCTCTAATTCTTCACGAAATGGAGAATTAATAAGTGCCTTATAATATTTTGTACCATATCCTTGTACAACTGGAGAGAATTCATCAAAGAAATCCTGCTCCTCCTTATAAAAAGTATCCGTCGTATCAACAGAATGGCGAATGTAACAAAGGTTTCCCATTGTACCAAAATCGTTGCGAATTTCATTAATTGAATGAATGACTTGTTTTTGTTCTTCTACAGTTTTTGCGTTATCAAACTTCTCTAAAGCAACAGTAAATTTCTCTTTTAACTCTTCAATATTTGGGCGTTTATATTCATAGTCTTTAAATGACATGAACGAGCCTCCTCTCCATTACATACCTTTATTATAATTCAATACGTATTCTCGAATTCCCTCTTAATTTTCAACAAAATTCGGCAGTGACTACTCTGAGTTCATTGCAAATAAAAAAGCCCTGGATTTATTTATCCAAAGCTCCTTTGGAACATATTATTATTTTTCATACTTCCCAATTTTTTTTAATAGATCAAGTAATTCATCTTTTTCATCTTTCGTTAACATTTCAAAAGACTGATGTATAACTTTCTCATGCCCCGGAAAAATAGAAGCAATAAAGTTCTCGCCAGACTCAGTTAATTGCGCGTAAATAACACGTCTGTCATTCGGACATGGGATTCTCTTTACTAATCCCTTTTTCTCCAGCTTATCTACAACATATGTAATGCTGCCACTGGCTATTAAAATGCGCTCACCAATTTGCTGGAGTGGTTGACCGCCTTTATGATATAGCAGTTCTAATACAGCAAATTCAGTTGGATTTAATCCGTTACTTTGTATAGATTTATTTGTAGTATCCATAACAGAACGATGTACACGAGATAATGCAATAAATACTTTTAAAGATTGAGAAATATCTTCTCGTTCATTATTTGATGTCATACAACTTTCAACCCTTCACTTAAATTCTCACCAATAAAAAGAAAATGCCACTTCATACTTCATGTGAATTCCGAATGAGCATTCACTCATCCATTTCCTCTCCCCTAATATATTAAGAATCATTCTTGAATAAAAACATGACAATTTTAACATAGTTTATATATAATGATAATAAAAAAAGAAGGAGTACCACATTTGAAAGTCAAATTCCAAAGCATAATTATATATATATTGCTTGTTATCCTACCGACAATAGGGATTGGTGCTACATTTTATTCGTATCATACATATAAAATGAAACAGGAAAACAAATTATCCGCTCATACAGTTCTCTTTTTATATAGAGATTATTTAGATCATCATCTTGGTGAAGCAATTTCTGCTTTAGACATGCTTGCAAAAGTTGTAGGCACCGAGACTGGTAATATAAACGGCATTAAACAAATTGTACATGATACAGATGGGAACGATGCACGCTTTTCTGGTTTATATTACGCTACACCAGAAGGGGTCATTACAATCGCATCTGAAGATGAATCAAAGCCTATAGATGTTTCAGACCGTAAATATATTCAAGACGTGCTACAAACTAAAAAAACCACTGTATCATCAGTCATTACTGATCGCGTTCTTGGACATAAAGCTATTATGATTGCTACCCCCATATTCAATAAACAGAAAGAGCTCTCAGGATTATTATTAGCTAGTTTACGCTTTGATTACATTTCATCTTCTTTAAATGCCATTAAACCACAATACCATTTTGAGGTAACTGATAAACATGATGTAGTTTTTCTAACCGATGATAATAACGACACAAGTGATACGCATTCTAATATGCTTACTACCCCACTCCAAAAATTAAATTGGAAGGTCTCTGTTTCTCCATTACCTATTCATCAGAAAACCTTATACCAGTGGGTTGCAATAGAGTGTATCGCTACTTTATTTTTAATGTCTATTTTATTTTTACTTGCTCAATATATGTTGTTAAAACGTCAAACAAAACTTGAAAGACAACAAAACGAACTACAGAAAATTGAATTAGTTGGAACTTTTGCAGCAAGTACAGCACATGAAATCCGTAATCCTCTTACTGGAATTAAAGGACTCGTCGCTCTATTAAAAGAGAAATATAAAGATGAACAAGATCAGTTCTACTTTTCCGTAATTGAACAAGAAATAGAGCGAATCAATGAAATTGTAAGTGAATTTCTTATTCTCGGAAAGCCAACCGCCATCATCGAACAAACATATGATGTAAGAACAATTCTAAATGAGGTAGCATTAATTATTCAATCTGAGGCGAATTTACATAACATTGTATTCCATTTACATTTGCCAGACCATCCCGTTCATATCCGTTGTTCGAAAGACCATATGAAACAAGTGGTTTTAAACATTACAAAAAATGCAATTGAGGCTATGACTTCTAGTGATAAACTAACCATTGTAGTAAAAAACAATGAAACACATGCACAATTGCAGATTATAGATACTGGGAAAGGGATTCCACAACATATTCAAAAACACCTCTTTCATCCGTTCTTTACTAATAAAGATACTGGAACAGGTCTTGGACTTGTCATATGTAAACGAATTGTAGAGATGTATAATGGGCATATTTTTATTGACAGTACAGAAAACGAAGGAACGACAGTTCATATCGAAATTCCGTTACACATAGTATAATTATCCTTATCCTATAAGGGTAATTATACTTATTTCATAAAACCAGCGACAAGCATTCGCCAAAAATTATTTGATTTTCCTTCATACCCGATTTGGAAAATAGGTATTTTTATAATTGAAAACCATTTCGGTGTTTGTTTTTCTTTATAACACTGATATTGTAAAATAAGCTTGTCCAATTCTTGACTAACTTGAATTGTCTCCTTACTATTTAGCCCACTTGTTAATCCTAGTTGAATCATTTCTTCACGTTTCATATGAATATCACGTGAAAGCTTTTCTAATGTGTACTTCCTTTTTACAGTAAACATCCATATCCCCCTTATTATACTTCCATGCTCTCAAGTTCACTTCTCCATTGACTTTTTTAACTACTTAATCATATGCAAATTTGAAGAATCAGAAAATTTAACATTTTCTCCCTGTAATTTACAAATCTTTACCCTCACTTTGAGAATTATTACAAATTATTCTATCTTTGTAAATACATTCGCAATAATAGACATTTTTTTCATCTTTTTTTTTTACAAATTCTACGTAAACCGGGGATTCTTAATTTTCCACCTACTTTTCTTCGACATTTTTTGTTTAATTTATATAAAAAAGCAAAACATAATGATGATTGATAAAGTGAAACTTTCATCAGTGTTTTTTGTTCAGCCCCACTGATTATTAGCATTCATCAATCGGGCGTTTATTGGCAGTGAATCTCCCACCTATCCAGCCCAATGTTGAGGTGGGAGTCTTACTACCCACAAATAGCGGGATAACAAGAGAAAGGAAATATTTATATGCGAAAATATACGATTGCATTATTCATCATTGTTTTGTTTTTACCGTCCTTCTTATTTCCTATTCAAGCAACTGCTCATACGAATAAAGTTGCTATTGTCATTGATGATTTCGGCAATAATATGAAGGGGACTAATCAAATGTTGTCACTTCCAATTCCACTAACTGTTGCTGTTATGCCTTTTCTTCCTTCCACAAAAGAAGATGCAATAGCTGCCCATAAGAAAGGCCATGAAGTTATTATACATATGCCAATGGAACCTATTAAAGGTAAAAAAGAATGGCTTGGGCCGAAAGCCATTACAACCGATTTAAGCGATGAAGAAATAAACAACCGACTTGAACAAGCGATTCAAGAAGTTCCGCATGCAATTGGAATGAACAATCATATGGGGTCAAAAGTAACAGCGGATGAAAGAATTGTTCGCCTTATACTTGCTGCTTGTAAAAAACACGGTTTATTTTACTTAGATAGTAAAACGAATCCTAAGAGTGTCGTCCCAAAAATCGGAAAAGAATTAGGAGTTCCTATTATTGAAAACCAACTATTTTTTGATGATGTGTATACAGCAGGACATATTTCAAAACAAGCCCAATTACTCATCAAAAAAATTCAAGAAAAACCCATTATGGTAGCTATCGGGCATGTGGGCCCCCCAGGTGAAATTACATCACGCGTTATTGAAACTTCTATCCCTAAAATTCGTGAGCATGCAGACTTTATTTTTTTATCTGATCTAGCATTATCCCCGCCTCCTGTTTCAAAATAAAGTTCATTACTCACATATAACCAGCCCTCACCAATCGGGCTTTTACGGGAAGCCCCCCATTGCTTTCACTGAATTTTGAGGTGGGGATCTTACCGCCCACAAATAACGGGACAAAAAAGTACCTATCTGTATATAACAGATAGGTACTTTTCTTTTTAACTTAAATATAATCTACATGACTCACTCTGAATCCTTTTTTCTCTATTTTTCCGATTAATTGCTTTAATCTTGTTTCATCTAACTCATCTGATATATTTACAATAACCCGACGGATATATTGATCACCGTTATCGAGTGTAAACAAACCACCGATATTATATGCTTTTAACAATGTCCCAAGCTCTTTAATCGTCCCCTTACAATCTTGTGTTGCAATTGTTAATATATAACCACCTGTTCGCATACCAAATGAATCTTCAATAACATCAAATATATTCGAATGCGTTAACATACCGACAAATTCATTATAATCATTTAGCACGGCTAAAAACGGAAGCCGACGAATTACATAAAAGGCTCTGAAGAAGGAATCCTTTTCAAAAATAAATGCATTGGAATTGTCAAGCATATCTCCTGCACTTACATGATCTAATCCGCTATTGCATTTTTTTTCTAATAAATCTACTTTATAAATAATCCCCGTGAATTTCTTCTCATCTTCTGCTAATACCGGGATGGCTCGAAATCCCGTTTCGTTCATCATTTGCAGTGCCTCTTCACCAGAATCATTTATTTTGCAAAATGTTACTTGCTGCTTTGGCAGAAAATGATATTTAACTCGCAAAATATGTTCCTCCTTACATGTCAACATGTAATCTATATATAATAAGGAGACCTATATTTTATGAGTGAAATTATTTTTAAAACGCTTTCATTTATTTGTTAACTTGTATCCATATCACATACATTTTTATATAACAGAGCTCCTTGCGCCCTTAATCATTAATAACTTTACATGATAGTTCATTAAATATTCTATACCCTCTAGCCATTTTTTCGATTCTTCTGGCGTTTTCCCCCACACAATCATGCCGTAATTATGAACAAGAACTACTCCTCCACCTTCAATGAAATTCGGAACATTACTTTCTAATAAATCAGCGAATTTTTTTTCATCTTCTACAATTGGAATTGTCATTTCTGTTATACCTTCTTTTCCGAAAACACGCTCCACACTGCGTTTATCGAACGTTACTTCTCCTTCTTCTCCATATAACTCTGATATTAAATGACTATCTACAGTCTGCACTTGTAAAATACATCCTGCACTACTTTTTTTATAAATATCTGCATGCATAAATGACTCTGCAGCTGGTTTTTCTTCATTTTCAAATACTGACTCGCACATGCAATTTACGACAATAAAATCTTCTTCCGAAAATAGCCCTTTATCTCTTCCCTCAACATTTACTAAGAATGTTAACGGCTCTTTTGACGTACATAGCGATAAACTAATTTTGGTACCATAAAACCAATCACGAAGTGCCAATTCAGATTTCACATCTTTTAATTCATTCCATTTCTTCAGAAAAAATAACATTTCGTCACCCCCGGCATAATATTGATATAAGGTTCGAATCCTTTCTATGTAAAAGGAATATTTTTTGATTATTCTAAAAATTTAATTGAATTATCACATGAGAACGCTTTTTTGTCAATATAGTTTCGTGGTTCTTCTTTAAAATAGGCTATTCATATGTCTATACTCCTATCTATTTCCTATTTCATTTTGCACATAAAAAAATACGCTATTCTTTAATTAAAGAATAGCGTATTTTCCTCATTTTTTATCCCGCTATTTACCGGGCAGTAAGACCCCCACTGATTAAAGTTTCACTTTATTTCTTTATTGCATTATATAAAAACTGTGCGTATTGTTCACGTGTTACGAAATTATCTCCTAAAAAGTTCCCTTCCCCGTCACCTTTTGATATTTTATTATCTACTAAAGCTTTCACATATCCTTTCGCCCAATGGCCATTTGGTATATCTTTAAAGTTCTCTGCACTATTTTCATTTTCTTTTAACTGAAATACTCTTTGTAGTACTACTGACATTTCATATCGAGTTAATACTCCATCTGGACGGAATGTATCATTTCCATACCCTGTCATAATCCCAGCTTGAACTACTGCATCAATAGCCGTTTCATACATATTTCCTTTCGTATCTGTAAATGTCGTTTTTGGTTTTAGATTATTTTCTAATTTTAAGTACCTTTGTATTAGAAGTGCTACTTGTCCACGAGTAATGTTATCCCCAAATCCAAATTCACCATTTCCATAGCCTATAAATAACTTTTCTTTCGCTAAGTAATTAATTGCTTCTTCTGACCAATGTCCTTTTGGTACATCTTTAAATTCTATCACTTCTGTTTTCTCATCTTCTTTAGATGTATTACCGTCTTTACTTTCTACTACATTTTGAATAACAGATCCTGTAAAGAAGATTCCTGTATCCGCGAATGGATCTTTCACACCAAATTCATATACTTTCTCACCCGGTGTACTCCATTTCACTACACCATTACTATACGTACCGTTATCGCTCTTCAGACGGATTTTCGTAGAAACCTCACCATCTTTTTCATATATAGGTACTTTTACTTCTTTATTTACTTCTGTTTCCTCTAAAAATACTTTTTGATTTTGGACATTAATATAAGCCGTCTTACTTAGTTCTATAACTGGTCGGACATCACGGATTTCATTTGCAACAAAACTTAGAAATACTAATTTTTTCAAATTGCTCACTGGTGATAAGTCTGAAATATAATTCGCTTCTAAATCAAGCTTTTGTAAGTTTACTAGACTTGATAATGGCGTAATATCCTTTAACTCATTGTTAGGTAAGTGTAATTGTTTTAACTGTGTCATCTTACTTAGAGGAGTAACATCTTTTATTTCATTTTTCCCGATCCACAATTCTTCTAATTGCTTCATTTGCTCAATGCCGGATAAATCTTTAACTTTATTACGTGTTAATACTAAATCTGTTAAAGGTAATGAATATAACGCTTTAATATCTTCAATTTGATTACCTGCTAAAGTTAAGTATGTTACATTTTTCAAAGCGCTTAATGGAGCAACGTTCGTAATTTTATTATTTGCTAAATTCAAGTAATCTAGTTGTTCCATTTTCGCTAATGCTGTTACATCTTCTATTTGGTTGCCTGATAGATATAAACTTTTTACATTTTTCATTTCAGTTAGTGGTGCAACGTTTGTAATTTTATTATTACTTAAATCAAGAGATTCTAAATTATCCATCTTAACAAGTGGCGTTACATCTGCAAATTCATTACCACGCAAAGCTAAATGATTTAATTGCTTTAAGTTCGCAAAGAACGACGGGTCTTTTATCTTCGCATTCGCAACTGTTAAAGATTTTAAATTTGGCATATATTTTAATGCACTATAATCAAGTATCTCATTTGTATTTAAAAATAAATCCTTTACTTGTAATAACTCTTCTTTCGTAATTGGTGTATTTAAATCTTTTCTATTAAATACTTTTTTATTCACAAGTTCTCTTAATTTGTTATCTGTTATCATATTTTGATTATCAACTGGATTATCCGTTTCCCTATTGCCTGAATTAGAGTTATCATCTGGTTTCTCTGTTTCTTTGTTACCTACAGTTGGATCTTTAATTTCAAATTGAACTTGATATTTGTGATCATATCCAATAGCTGGAATAAGTATATGCATTTGCATATTGTGCTTCTTCTCAAACTCGCCAATTTCAAATTGGACTACTTTCGTTCCGTTCTTCCTCTTATCTTCTGACAAAACCTTCACATCATGAAATACACCAGGCTGGTTTCTATCTTCTATTCTAAGATATTGAAAATAATCGCTATCTTGCATTGTTACAGTGACAATTTTTTTACCAGCTGCAATCGTTACTTTAGGATCTTTTATATATTGAGAAACCATAGATGGCTCGTCTTTTTGGTCCTTATATATTTTAATTTCAGTATCATACGTGCGATCACTCGCTGCTGCTACCGATTGATTTGCTTCAACTTTTAATGCCGCTAATGCTGGAGTAGAATACGTAGCAAATGGAATTGCTAATGTTGTCGCTACTACTAGCGCCTTCATATAATTTTTTTTCAAAATAATATCCCCTATCATATACAATTTTTATAATTGATAACCCTTATCAATTACCCACAAATAAATGATAATGAATCTCATTATCATTGTCAATGAGAATATTACATTAAATTTATATTTTTAAAGATAAAAAATAAAAAGCCCTTTATTCAAAGGGCTTTTTTACCTATCGTATGAAGAATTTCACTTTTTTCCTTCTCATTGATGACACCAATTTTTTGCAAAATATTCGCGTACAATACAAGTTTATTATATATTCGTTCTGACATGTTCTCCCTTCTTTCCTTCGACCAACTTTTTTTGTATTGGTAAATTATATGAAAGAGATGAGAAAATGTGTCCATTTTTTGCATAAATGCAAATCTTTTATTTTACGATTTGCAGACAATAAAACTCCCTCCTAAAAATTAGGCGGGAGTTTAGGTACTTTCACTTTATTTAACAAACTGTCCACTGAATATTATGCTTCATAAGTTCTTCTTCAAAACTATATGGCATTTTTTTATCACAAATTACATGTTGAATACGTGAAAATGCTGCTATACGATAATTCCCTTTCACGCCTACCTTCGTATGATCACATAAAATATATGTCTTCTCAGCTAATTTCATCATCGCCTCTGACAATTTCGCTTTCTCTAATTCAAAGCTGGAAACTCCAAAACTAGGTAATAACCCATCAATCGAAACGAACGCTTTATGAAAATGGAATTGCTGTATTACTTGCTGAGAAATAGACCCTGATACACGCGAATGCTTTGGAGATACTTTTCCACCTATAAATAAAACTTCACCGTGAAACATCTTTTTATTAATAGAAGAAATTAATTGTGTTGCGACTGGAAATGAACTTGTTACAATCGTTAAGTTTTTACGATGAACAAGGTATGGAACCATTTGAAGCGGTGTACTTCCATCATCAATTGCAATGACATCACCATCTTCTACAAATGTCGCTGCTTTATAACCAATTCTTTTCTTCTCTTCTATATGTAGCATTTCTCTTTCTAACATTGGCGCCTCTACCCCAGCGCCTGGAAGTTGAACAGCTCCACCATACACTTTCTTCAGCTTCTTTTCACGATCTAATTCTTCTAAATAACGACGAATCGTTTCTGTTGATACAGCAAATTCTCTCGCTAATTCTGAAACCTTTACTTTTCCTTTAAATTCTACCTTTTCAAGAATGGTTCGCTTTCTTTCTTCTCCTACTACAGACATAGCTTCACCTCATTTATATCTCCCTCATAAACTTCCTTACTTATACAAAGTTATAATTTTCTTTGTAAGTAGAAACTTCTTCATGAATATGAATACCGCGCTTTGCTAGCTCATCAAAAATTAATTGTGGATTTTCAAAAGCTTCTTCAGGCGTAACAACGCCCACCCTATTTACATTTCCAGTTGCAATTAACTCTGCGGCAATCCCAAATGGAATACCGACGTTTCTCGTATACGCTCTTAATTTTTCCCATCCTACAACAGAACCATCAGATAACGGATGTGTATGATATAACACATGTCTTTGCTTCTCATTATTTTTCATACCTATTACTTCTACATGAAGTGCATAACCATAAAGCTCTGTTTCTTGTCCTTCTTTCGATTGCAATAAATACTGCGAAATACAATCCATAATGCCTATTTCTTTCCCGTTTATTTCAATCTGATCATTACGCAATATGCCGTAATCATATAAAGCACGTACAAGTTGCATATTTTGCTTCGGCCAAGTTCCTCTCGTCTCTATCAGTTTGACACCTTTATTTTCTAGTGCCTTTGCTAACGTAATCGTTTCAGAATGCGGAATGATATACTGCGTTTCCTTACCATAAGGCGCTGGCAATTCTATTTCTCTCGGACGCGCAAACGGAAGTACTTGTTTAAATTCACCATCTTCATACACTGTACGCGATGGTAAATGTGGATCATATTCATATGTCGTTGTCTCTGTAATTGAAGCAGAAAAAGCAATCGGACGATACGAACCGTGACTTACGCGGACAGACTCTACAGTATCCAGTTGATTTGCTGCATGCATTGCCATCATTTGCGTTACACCTGGCGTCATGCCAAACCCAGGCAAACATGTTTTTTCATTTTGAACAAATATAGCATGCGATTCATTTTCTTCACCAAATCCATTTAAGTTCACACCGTGGCAGCCTGCTTCTGCAATACAGCGAGTCGACAATCCGTTTAGCTTTATCGTCGTACCATCCAATACAATGTCATAACCTTTCATTTTTGCAACCGTATCCTCGTGATTCGTTACATCTACTTTTACAAAATCAACACGAGGATCGTTGAGCCATTCTACTACTTTACGGCCTTCTTCCTCGTTAAAATCGGCTACAGTAATCGTCTCAAAAGATGAAAATTGAACTAAATCCAAAATAGCTTCACGACAAATTTTACCTGCTCCACCTAAACAAAATACTTTCACGCAATAACAGCTCCTTTAGCAATACTATCAACTAAGCGATTAATATCTTCTTCATGTACATCACCTATATTTCCAATCCGGAACGTATCTACTTTCGAAATTTTCCCAGGGTAAATAACAAATCCATAGCATTTTAATTCGTTATATAACTGTTGAAACTCGAACTCCCCTTTTGGATAAATGAAAGATGTAATAATAGGAGATTGATATTTCTCATCTACTAGTGGCTTAAATCCGATTTCTCCCATTCTATTCACTAGTAGTTTTTGATTGTTGTAATATCGATTGTAACGCGCTCTTACTCCACCCTCTTTTTCTAGTTCAAGTAGTGCTTGATAAAAAGCATGTACAACATGTGTAGGTGAAGTAAAACGCCATTTCCCATTTTGTTTTTCCATCGTTTCCCATTGATCATATAAATCAAGAGATAAAGAGCGTCCTTGCCCTTTACACTTCAATAATTCATCACGTTTTGCGATTACAAATCCGAATCCAGGAACCCCTTGAATACACTTATTCGCACTACTAATTAAAAAATCAATTTGTAAATCAGCAATGTCTATTTCAATCCCGCCGAAACTACTCATCGCATCAACAATTGTAACCTTTCCATACTGCTTTCCTAATCTACATACATCTACAATTGGATTTATAATGCCTGTCGTTGTTTCACAATGAACAACTGCAATATGCGTAATCTCTTTATCTTCTTGCAATAACTTTTCTACTTCTACAATATTAGTAGGTTCCCACTCTTCTGTTTGGCTGACCACTACATCAATCTGTAACATCTCTGCCATTTGCACAATGCGCTTACCGTACGCACCATTTGTACAAACGAGCAGCTTCCCATTTGTCGGAATAACAGAGCCAATTACCGCTTCAACTGAAAACGTACCGCTTCCTTGCATTAACACTGTTGTATATTTCTCTTCTTCCTTCGTCGCTAGCGATACAAGTTTAGCTCTTACTTCTTGCACCATCGTATTATATTCAACATCCCACGTACACCAATCGTATAGCATAACTTCTTTTACTGATTTTGTTGTCGTTAATGGTCCTGGTGTTAATAATAAGTAGTGATTTTCATTCATGATCCCGTACCCCTTTTATGAAATAATAAGTTCTTGTTTCTCGATATGTTCCATTACGTTTTCGAGCTCCTGCATCGTTTCAATCGTAAAATGAGCCCCATTTTCAACAAACCGATTACGAACTATTTCTATTTTTTCACGAAGCTCTACCGAATCCATACTCTCCACTTCCTCTTCCGTTAAACCGAGCTCACTACTTCCAAGAATTACACCAACTGTCCACATTCCAGCATTTCTACCTTCTTTCATATCTGATACTGTGTCCCCTACTTTTATCATATGGTTCATCGGATACACACCAAGTTCCATTGCATTTTTATAGCACATCCATGGATATGGGCGGCCTGCTGGAACATCATCTGGCGTAACAAGAAAATCAGGTTTATATCCTTGTAACGCTGCTTCCTTTGCTACAATATCTATCATTTCTCTCGTATAACCAGTTGTTGAACCGATTTTAATGCCTCTCTCACGTAAAGAAGCGATTACTTCTTTTACCCCATCAATCGGCTTAGCATAATTTGGCAAAATAGAAAAGAGAATTTCTTCAAACTCTTCATACATCTCATAAATGTCTGCTTCTGTTGGTAAGTGACCAAAGACACGCTTCCACTCATCCGCAATACGAGGCATTTCTGTTAGTGCCCTTACATGATCTATTTTTAATAATCCCATTGGCTTACGTGCTTCTTCTGCTGTAATTTCAACGCCGCGTTTATGAAAAATCTTCATGAATACTTCTAGTGGTGCAAAGCATCCGTAATCAACCGTCGTACCTGCCCAATCAAAAATAACTGCTTCAATTTTCATTCTGTCCATCACCCTTCTTACTTATCTTTTTTGCCATTGTGAAGTTCGGTTACGAAGTGCTTTCGTTCCCCATTCATATACAACTCTCACTACAATATTTGTAACAACAATAAGTACACTCATTGCAGCTGCTGGCGCTACATTTCCTGCATCATCCATATTTACGATTGATACGGCAGCTAGTTTAAAATCAGCTGCATATAGGAACACAACTGCCGATACAGTTACCATTGAATTTACGAAGTAGTACATTACCATTTCTAAAATTGCTGGTAAACACATTGGTACTGTTACTCGGAAGAATGTTTTATAAAACGGAATACCCATCGACTGCGAAACAAGCTCAAACTCTCGGTCTAATTTCTTTAAGGCAGTCGTTGCCGTAACAAATGTTACAGAATAAAAATGAATGATATTTACTAGTACTAATACAGCAATTGTTCCGTATAAAGAATGAAACGGATTCGTTACTGATAGTCCAAGAATTTGAATCGTTGGTTGACTAAAGAAAAAGACATATCCTAATCCGAGTACTAAACCTGGTATCGCTAACGGCACTATAGAGAAAAAGTAACCTGTTTTTCTGAAAAATTGTAGCTGGTCTATTTTCTCAATTGCATATGCGAATACAAATGTTAAGATCGCCCCAATAACTGCTGTAACTGCTGAAACAATTACGCTATTTTTAAATGCTTCAAGTCCATCTCCTGTTAAACTTGAAAATTTAAAATGCTCAAATGTAAAACTCATATTATATGGCCATACTTTCACACTTGCAGCAATACCAACTGCAACAAATAATAGAATGATCATAAGGGTAATCACACTACAATATATGAATGAGATTACATCTCTTTTCTTATTAGCTATTATTCTGTATGGTACTGCTTTTGAAGATAAGAAATTCGCCTGCTTTCTTTGCGTAATACGATCAACTACAAATGCGAATATAGCTGGGATTAATAAAATCATTCCGACAGTTGCACCCATCGGCATATTTTGCTGTCCAATTACTTGTTTGTATACGTCAGTAGCAAGCACATTATATTGCCCACCAACAATTTTTGGTGCCCCAAAATCAGTAAAACTAAGTGTAAACACAACAAACATTGCACTAATTAATCCGTACTTTACACTAGGTAAAGTAACCGTGAAAAATTGCTTTGTTTTACTGGCTCCTAACATATTAGAAGCTTCATATAAACGATAATCAGATCCTTGAAAGGCAATTAGCAATATGAGAAAGGCTTGCGGAAATGTATACATAACTTCAGCTATTACAATTCCTACTGGTCCATATAAAGGGATTTGTATACCTTCAAATAAACCAAACATTCCTTTCGTTACTAGCCCTTGATTACCAAATAAATATGTAAGTGCTATACCGTGCATCATCGTTGGTGCAAACAATGGTAATAACGCTACATACTGAAATACGCGCTTTCCAAAAACATTCGTACGGGCAATTGCATATGCGTAAACGAATGCGATTGCAACTGAAATAATTGTTGTTGCGCCCGAAATCCATACTGTATTTTGTAAAGACTGCACTAAAGTTGGTGTTGTGAAATATTTACTGAAATTCGCTAAACCAATGAAAACTCCATCTTTATTATAAAAAGCTTGTGTAAATAGTTGTAATAGCGGTAATACAAGTATGATAAGGAAGGAAAGAATCATACCGATAATTACGAGCCTTTGGATCCATTCCTCTTTCCCTATACTTCTCTTAATCTTTTTTTTCGTACTTTCTACCTTATAGTTTTCTAACATCTCCATCTATACAATGACCTTCTTTCCATATGACAACATATGATTTTCTGAGAAAGAGATTTGAATCGGCTTTCCTTTTCTAATAGCCGTTGCTTCTACTTCTGATGCTAATATATCCACTACAATTTTCTCATTATAAAGGTGTGTGTTTTCTTCTACGACTCGCACTTCCGTCCGATATACAGATCCGCGAAATTCCATACTTTCCACAACTGTTTTAATACCGTCCTTTTGTACAATTGTTACATGTTCAGGACGAATTGCATGTTCTTCGTTATTTTTCGAAAAGAAATTAATAGAACCAATAAAATCTGCCACAAACGGATTGGCTGGTCTTTGATAAATCTCCTCTGGTGTTCCAATCTGCATAATTTCCGCATGATTCATTACAACAATTTTATCAGCCATCGTTAATGCCTCTTCTTGATCATGCGTTACCATAATCGTCGTTATTCCTATTTTCTCTTGCAAATCACGCATTTCCCTACGTAATTTTTCACGCACTTTTGCATCTAAAGCTGATAACGGCTCATCGAGTAATAAAATATCTGGAGACAGAGCGAGCGCACGTGCAAGTGCTACTCGCTGCTGTTGTCCACCAGACATTTGAGCAGGATATTTATCTTTTACATTCAGCAAATCTACAAGTTTTAACGCATCTAGCGCTTTCTCTTTCACTTCTGCTTTCCCATATTTTTTTGTCTTTAAGCCGTATTCAATATTTTCAAGTGCTGTTAAATTCGGAAATAAAGCATACGATTGGAAAACCATTCCGAAGTTTCTCTTCCCAGGAGGCAATGCTGTAATATCTTTTCCATTCACAGCTATACTGCCAGTCGTTGGTTCCTCTAGTCCCGCTAAAATGCGAAGCAACGTCGTTTTCCCACAGCCACTCGGGCCTAATAAACAAACAAACTCATTTTTGTTCACAGTAAAAGAAATATCTTTTAACGCTGTAAATGCATCAAACTGTTTTTGAATGTGTTGAATTGATAAATATTCGCTCATTTTTCTCTCTCCCACTCACTTACTTTTTCGGTTCTGCTTTTTGGCCAAACTCTTTTTCCCATTTTTCTAAAATTTTGTCACGATTTTCTGCTGCCCATTTAAAGTCATTCTTTTTATATAATTTTTCAGTAACATCTTTCGGGAATCCCTCTGGAAGTTTATAATCATTTTTAATTGTCGCAAATCCATTTTTCTCAAAGTATAACTTCATTACATCATCAGTAATTGCCCAATCTAAAAATGCTTGTGCTAATTTATCATTTTTCGCATTATCTTTCTTAATAAGTGCGTTCGCTTCTACTTCCCACCCTAATCCTTCTTTCGGCAGTACAACTTCAACTGGTGCACCTTTTTGTTTCTCTTTTAAAGCACTATAAACCATTGATACACCGACTGGATATTCACCTGCTCCTGCTAATTTCGCTGGTTTTGATCCTGAATGCGTATAACTTGCCATATTATCATGAAGTTTCTTCATGTAATCCCAGCCTTTATCTTCACCCATGATTTGTAGCCATGCAGAAACTGTTAAAAATCCTGTTCCAGATGATGCTGGATGTGGCATAACAAGTGTTCCTTTATACTCTGGTTTCGTTAAATCTTCATATGATTCTGGCATCGGTAAATTTTTCTTCTTTAACTCTTCTTTATTTACAGCAATCCCCGTCATAAATGCAGTATTTCCTACCCATTTTTCAGGTTGCTTATCATCTTTAAATTGTGGAAGAACACGATCTGCTCCTTTTGGAGAGTATCCTTTTAACATATCTTTTTTATCTAAAGCTAATAGACTTGATGCCGCAGTTCCCCATACAACATCTGCTTGTGTATTTTTCCCTTCAGCTAGCAATTTCGCAGTAATAACTCCTGTTGAATCACGTACAATGTTCAATTTCACATCAGGATATTTCTTTTTAAAGGAATCAAGATAAATTGGTACAAGCTCTTCTTCAATTGCTGTGTAAACAGTTAATGATCCAGATAATTTGTCATCTTTCACTTTCGCTCCAGCACTTTCTTCCTTCTTTGCACCACACCCCATTAATAACGAAAATACCATTCCAGTCGCTACAGCTTTAAAGATTGTTTTTTTCACTGTTTCTCTCTCCTTTTACAAATCTTATGTACAACTCAAATATAAACAACTAGTGTAAAAGCAGTATTAAACCAACATTAATCTTTTGTTTGTTGTTTGTTTTTGTGTAATACGTTGCTACTTCTATGTTTTTTCGCATTTTTCTGCTAATAGAAAACACTAAATTTACAAATAATTAAAAAAACCTTTATAATCCCACAAAAAAATGAGGCGTTTGTAAAAAACGCCTCATTTTTGTTTCCCTTTTTTTGAATTACGATTAGCATACTTTGCGCTATTTTCTCCTTCATACTCTAATGCAAATTCTGCATCTGGTAAGCTTTCTTTCGGAGTTTTATTATTATTAATTGCCGCATTTTGTTTCACTTTTCTTTTTACCAATACATTCACCTGCTCTCAAGAAATCACTTTCTACTCTAGTTTGAAACAACTTAAAATAATTATTACTGGCAAGTGTTAACAAGTACATAAGGGGCGTTAGATGGAAATACTACATATGAAGAAATCATTATAAAAAGGAGCGATAATTTTGAAGAAAAAAGAAAAGATTCAATCACCAATTTTAGACGAAACGCTCCCGCATCAAATGAATTTTCCATCTTTTAAAGGAACAGGAAAAACGATGCAACAACCTTTTGTGAATCAATATAATGTTGTAATTGGAGACAGTAAATATAATTCCGAGAACAGTCCGCTTAACAATTGGAGTGATGAAGTAGATCCTGCCATTATGGCTGGCGATGAGTGGATCCATCCGACAAATGATATTGGGTGGATTTCAGAAGAAAATCAAGAGTTACTAAAAAACGAAGTGGATAATAAAAATGAAGCTTTTATGCATCCACAATTTGGCATTAACGACTAAAAAACCATTCTACCTAACGTAGGTAGAATGGTTTCATACTATCCAATAATAATCCGCTCTTTCGGGTATTTATAGCGAGGTGGTTGTTCCCTTCCACCACTAGCTAAAATAAATGTTAAAATACCAACGCGTCCGATAAACATAAGCACAATGAGTACAAGTTTCCCAACAGTTGTTAAATCAGGCGTAACACCTGTTGATAGTCCCGTCGTTCCGAAAGCAGAACAAACTTCAACAATTAAGCTCATAAGCGGTACATTTTCCGTAATAGATAAAATGAATAGCGCAGTAGCACATAACAAAATCCCCATCGTCATAACGACAGATGCTTTTAGTACATCCTCTTCATGTAGCTGACGTTTGAAGACTCTAACTGTTCTACCGCCCCTTGCAAAGGTGTATAGTGACAATATACTAACAGCAAATGTAGTTGTACGTATTCCGCCCCCAACCGAACTGGGAGATGCCCCTATAAACATTAATATACTCATAAATAAAAGCGTCGGTTGTGACAATTCACGTATATCCATCGTAGCAAGTCCACCACTTCGCGTCGTCACAGATTGGAATAATGTATAAAATACCGTTTCATGCCATGACTTTCCTACTAAAAAGTGATTTCTCTCCAGTAAAAAAATCATAATTGTACCAACAACAACGAGTGCAAAAAATGTTGTTGTCGTCAATTTTGTAAATAATGAAAAACGAAATAATTGTTGTCCTCTTTTACTAAGGAATTGTTTCACTTCCATTAGCACAGGGAAACCAATCGCTCCTAAAATAATTAGTAACATATGGATCATTTGAACAATATAATCTTTTTTATACGGAATTAACGATTGTCCTGTTAAATCAAATCCACCGTTCGTAGTCGCACTAACTGCTGCAAAGAAACCGTGAAAATAAGCTTCTTGCCAAGTCGGAAAGTAAAGTAAAAATCTTGTACCTAATAGGATTGCTCCAATAAGTTCTATCGAAATAATTACAATTAAAATAGAACGCATCAATTCTACAAGACCCGATAAATTTCCTTGATTATGGTCTGCCATAATTAATCTTCTTCTTTGCAAACCAATCTTTTTCCCCGTAATAATCCAAACAAATGTACCAAGCGCCATAATTCCTAAGCCGCCTAATTGTAAAATAAGGGCTAAAACAATAATTCCTGCTGTAGTAAACGTATCTGAAATCGTAATAACAGACAGCCCCGTAACACTTACCGCACTAACCGATGTAAAAAGGGCATCTATAAATGTCCATTTCACACCAGGTTTCGTAACAAACGGTAAACTAAGCAAGATTACCGATACAACTACTGCTAATAAATAAAATAAAACAATGAGTTGTACTGGACGTAATTTTTGTAAAAACTTTTTTATATCTCTCATTCCATCACTTCGCTACCTTTTTTCTATCGATTAAATAAAGAAAAATCTTCCCTTTCTTTATTTGTAAATAACTGTTCAAATAATTTGGCAAAGACCATTCCATATACAGTTCCATTACCTCCATACGGCAATGCGTAAAATAAATTATGTATCTTTTCGTCTTCTTTTAAAATGGGGAGACCATCATGAGTACCACCAAATGCGGCTGCCCAATAGTAGTCTGCCTGTATATTTTTATACTGCGGGAACATCTCTTTTACAATATTAATAAGGATATCACGCTTATGCAATAATTTCGTATCACCGATTGTTTGAATTTGCATCGCTTCATCTAATCCGCCTACAATAATGCGGTTTCGATACGTTCGAAAATATAAGTAAGGCCGTTCCGTTTCCCAAATTAACGATCGCTCATGCCAGCCTTCAAACTGATCTATTTCATTTGTTACAATTGCATAAGAAGTTTCTACTGTTGTATTTTTTTCTTTCTTTCCAAAAAGCGCTTCATAACCTGTCGCCATAATAATATTCTTTGCTACAATTTGATTTCCTGTTTTCGTGTAACAAATTAAATCATTTTGGCGTTTTTTTATATGTATTGCCTCTGTATGTTCATATATATTAGCTCCTATTTGGTTTGCTTTATGCAAAAAACTATGCGCTAATAAATACGGATTCACCTCAGCATCACCTTGCGTATATAACGCTGCTTGTTTTGCAAAAGAATAACGTTTCTTAATATCAGCTTCTGTAAAATATTCAACTGGAAATCCATAATTCTGTAACGTATTATATTCCTCTTGTAAAAATGAGACATCCTCACTTTTACTTGCATAATATAAACTATTTCGCGGAATAAAATGGGGATCAATATCAAGAGTCGGTATAACCTCTTCCATTGTTCTTAGCGCTTCATAACAAAGCTTATATGCTCGTACCCCTTTTTCTTTACCAAATGTATGGATAAGGGAGGTTAACGATTTATCATGAAGGAATTGTAGTAAACCTGTATTAGCAGCTGTGCTACCACACCCAATTGCTCTTTTTTCAATAAGCGTAACACTCATGCCAATTTTCGCTAACGAATGCGCTATATGAGCACCAGCTTCGCCGCTTCCGACTACGAGCACATCACATATCATATCATTTTCTAACAGTGGATAACAAGGTACAGAAACTCCTGTATTCCAAAACAACTTACCGTTCATAAGTTTCATAATTATACTCCTAAAATATAAGTTTCTCCTTTCTATGTTTTGTTATTTTCCATAAAAAAATCCAACTAACATAGGCTAGTTGGATTTTTTATTTTTAATTAGAACGCTCTTCAAGCCAATTTCCAATCGTCGGATATGTTTGTTTTACAGCTGTTCCACCGTAAACGATAGACATATGCCCTGTCGGTAAACATACATATTGTTTATCTGTGCTAGAAATATGGTCTAGTAATGCTTCTACTTGACATGGCAAAGCGATATGATCACGTTTCCCGGAAATATTTAAGACATTCGCCTTAATATTTGCAAGGTCTACCTTTTGTCCGCGAATAACGAGTTCACCCTTAACCAGTTTATTATTTTGATAAAAATCACGAATCCACTGTCTGTATGATTCACCTGGGAACGGAATACCATCACCAACCCACTTTTGAACCAATCTCCAGCTTTCGACGAAGCGCTCATTCTCTGAACGATCTACTAAAGCAACATATGGACCGACAAAGTTCGTAATTGGTTTTAACATTTTGTTTCCGAAATCAATCATTTCTGGCGGAATATTTCCAAATGTATCAACCGCTTTATCTAAATTGAAGTATTTCTCATCTAACAAAGGACCATACAATCCTGTTTCAGAGAAATCAAAAGGACTTGTCATGAAAATTAAATTACGAATTGGCATGTGCGGATGAAGTGCTGCATAAATAGAAGTTAGCGTTCCACCCATGCAATAACCAAGTAAAGAAATCTCGTCCGATTTTGCAGTTCGCATTACTTTTTTTACTGCTTTTGCAATATAATCAAACACGAAATCATCAAATTTCAAATGACTATCTTCTAAACCAAATGTGCCCCAATCAAGCATATACACATCAAAACCACGATCCACTAGATATTCCACTAAACTATTTCCAGGAGTTAAATCCATAATATATGGTTTATTAATAAGAGCATATATTAACAGAATTGGAACTCTTTGTGTTTTTTCTTGTTTTGGAATGTAGCGATAAAGCTTCGTCTTATTCTTCGTCCAAATAACCTCTTTCGGCGTTAATCCTACTTGCGGCTCTGGTTCACGTAATAAAATTTCACTCGCCCTTTTCACTCGGCGGTATGCTTTTCGGTACTCTTCTGGGTATAGCTCTAATTGCTTTTCCCATTCTGTTGCGAATGTAGTCATTTTTTTATCTCCTTTTTGGTCGATTTCCTTCTTAAAAAAAGAAGTGCATTCCTGCTATGGATATGCACTTTTTTCTTACTTCATTACATATATAATCCGCCGTTAATGTTTAATTGCTGACCTGTGATATACGCACCGTCACGGCATAGGTATACTACACCTTTTGCAATTTCATCAGCTTGACCAAAACGTTTTTTCGGGATTTTTGCAACGATTTTTTGACGTACTTCTTCTGGCACTTCTGCTACCATTTCAGTATCAATAAATCCTGGGCAAATTGCATTTACAGTGACATTTGTTTTTGCAAGTTCTAACGCTAATGATTTTGTAAATCCTAACATACCCGCTTTTGCTGCTGAGTAGTTTGTTTGGCCAAATCCACCTGCTTGACCAATAATAGAAGAAATGCTAATAATTCTTCCTTCTTCCGCTTCCGTTATGTATGGAAGAACCGCGCTTGTCGTATTAAATACGCTACTTAAATTCACGTCAATTACGCGCTCCCAATCTTCACGATTTAACTTTTTGAATGTACGATCTCTTGTAATACCAGCATTATTAACAAGAATATCAACTTTACCAAAATGATTCACAGCTTCTTCTACAAGTCGGTTTGCATCTTCTACTTTTGAAACATCCGCTTGCACTGCATAAACGTCATGTCCGTCTTTTCCTAGTTCATTTACTAAGTTTTCAGCTGCTTCTTTACTGCTATTATAGTTAATAACAACTTTAGCGCCCTCTTGTGCTAAAGCTACTGTAATTGCTTTTCCAATCCCTTTTGCTCCACCTGTTACGATTGCTACTTTGCCATTTAATTGAACCATTTCTTTTCCCCCTTAAATGAATTTGTGAACGATTGTTATGAATCATTTTGGTACTCATACTGTAGAGTCCCTATATAATTATGTTTCGCCGTTTACATGTGAAAAGAGATTCTCCCTCTCTCTTTTTCCTGTTATAAACAAGCGCTTTTATCATTTTTTATTTTCCGGCTTATTCGCAGGCTTTATCTCTTCTTTTACAGGTACTTGTAGTTTAGCTAGTACTGCATTTTGCTTTTCTAGCAATTCTAAAATTTGATCTACTTTTGTTTCAAGCGTACGAATATCTTGTTTCACTTTTGTCACATCACGCTTTAATGTAGGAGCTTGTCCTAAAGAATCTACTTTCTCCTCTAGAAACTCCTCAATATTATCTACTTTATTTTCTAAGTTAATAACAAGCGTAGCCACTCTTGCGATATCCTCTTTCGTCGGCACATTTACTTGTTCTAAATAGTTTTTTGTCGTATCATTTAATGCTTTTTGATAAAACAAATTCAAATCTAGAACGCTGCCCATCCAAGCAGAATATTCTTCTGTTTTAATTGTTTCATTGAGCGCTTTTCCCCAAAATGTTTCGGTTTGTTCATAAGCATTTTTCCATGCTTGTAGTGGATCGAATTTTTGATCAATCACTTTACCTACACTCCCTTTTTCTTTTTTGAAACAATTCAACCTATTCACTATTTTCTAATATTCTGAATAAAACTTCAAGTCTATATTTTATTTTTTTCTATTTTCTAACAAATGTGTTGACTTTAAAAACAGATAGGTGTAAATTGCACTTATAAGCAAAAAATTCCATCTAACTGATTCATGAGGTGATGCACAATCATGCTACAAAATGAACCAGAACAACGCGAAAGTTTGGAGAACAACCAAGCGAAACAACCAAACTCCATGCCAAAAAACTTCTTAGTTCCCTTCTTACTTCTCTGTCTAAAAGACTGGAGTCTTCATGGTTACAAACTTATTCAAATGCTAATGGATATCGGCTTTTCTTCTGTTGACCAAGGTAATGTTTATAGAACACTACGCAAATTAGAAAAAGAAAACCTTATTTCTTCTACTTGGGATACAAGCGATGGAGGGCCGGCAAAAAGAATTTATTCTTTAACTGAATATGGAGAGCAATATTTAACAACATGTGCGACTTCTTTTGAACATTATCAAAATATGTTGCGGACGTTTTTCACGTTATACACCAATGCATTCTTTCCATTTTCTACTTCTCCAGAAAAGGATGAAAAGGATTCTTCATCTTCACCTGGTGGTACAGCAGAGTAATCTGCGTTCACAATATGCAAAAAAACATTTGGGGGTCAAACAATGGAAACTAAACCATACGAATTAGTCGATGCATTTTGGAAAAACTGGTCTCAATCACTTTCCCTTTTTTCTTCAGCTGGGAAACAATTAGAGCAACTTACTTTAGAAACATTAAAACAACAACAAGACGCTTTGCATAAATTAACATCAGGAGTAGATGAACTAGAAAAAGAACTACAACAAATCACTGCTCAGTTCAATAACCAATATACAGATTACGTGAAACAATTAACTGGTAACTCCTTAAATGATCAAATTAACGAGTGGCAAGACAAGTGGAAAGAACTTTCTGCTCATATGCAGCAGCTTACTGTTTCTCCTACAAAAACATCTTTGTCAATTCTGACACAAACAAGCGGTCAATTTGAAGAAACAACAAAACAATTTATTGAGCAACAACAATTACAACGTGAAGAGGCTCAAAAACAGTTAGAGGGTTTTTTGGAAGAGTTCAAGTCAAAACAGTTGGAACTCGCAAAAAAGTTCGAGGAAAACTCAAAAAATCTATTTACTTCCATCAAGTAAGAAAAATGTGGGAGCTAACTGCAGCACAAACAAAACTCTTTCTTCCTCCTACTACATCAAGATGGCTAACATTTTTCGATATGGAAAAGAAGGAGGACAAAATGAATCCATTTCAAGAAGCACAAACTGTTCCGGAGCTTCGTTATGATGAGATTCAAGTCGGTGATCAAGCATCCCTTACAAAAACAATTACAGATGAAGATGTTATCAATTTTGCAAAATTGACTGGAGATGTGAATCCTATTCACATTTTAGATTCTTTTGCAAAAACGACAATGTTTAAAGAACGTATTGCTCACGGTATGCTCGTTTCGAGTTTTATTTCTACTATCCTTGGAACGAAACTCCCAGGCAAAAATACGATTTATTTATCCCAAAATGTTTCATTCCGTGCCCCTGTCAAAATCGGTGATACACTTCGTGTTGTGGCAGAGGTTATTAAGAAGCGTGACGATAAAAAAATCATTACGTTGCAAACAAACATATATAATCAATCAGATGATATTGTCGTGGAAGGAACAGCGACAATACTAAAAAAAGAGTAGCAAAGTTGCTACTCTTTTTTTCTATCCAAGAACTTCTAATCGCACCGATTACTTCCGCGTATGAGTATGTCATTTCCACATAAAATAACGTTACCAGTTTAGATAAGAACTTAGCTGAACTGGACTACTCATAAGGATGTGTATCAACATGGTAAAAACAAACAAATTATTAGTTCCAGGTGCAGAACAAGCGCTTGAACAATTTAAATATGAAATTGCACAAGAATTTGGTGTAAGCTTAGGTTCTAATACAGCATCTCGTTCTAACGGTTCAGTTGGCGGTGAAGTAACAAAACGTCTTGTTGCTTTAGCTCAACAACAATTACGTGGATAATTATATAACATATGGCTTAGAGGCAGATATTATCTGCCTCTTTCTATTTTCAACATACATAATAGTGCTTTTTCACATACTAATCAAAGCAAAACGAAAGGAGCAATATGTGACATGAAACGGATTAATATTAGCATGAGCCCTCCCCGCGTTCTTACTTTATCTTTTATTGTATTATCAGTTGTCGGCACATGCTTATTAAAACTGCCAATTGCTACGACAACGTCCATTTCATGGCTCGATGCCTTATTTACAACCGTTTCCGCTTGTACTGTTACTGGGCTTGGTGTTGTGGATACTGGAAAAGTGTTTACTTTATTTGGACAATGTGTCATTTTAACGCTTATACAAGTTGGCGGGCTTGGCATTATGAGCTTTGCGGTCTTAATTGCTATTATGCTCGGAAGAAAAATCGGTCTTCAAAACCGTATTTTATTACAACAAGCATTAAATCAAACGAATATCGGCGGCGTTATCCGTCTTGCCAAAGCATTATTTTTATTCTCTTTTACAGTCGAATGTATCGCTACTTTAATTCTTTCTTTTGAATGGGTACCCAAATATGGGGTTGCCAAAGGGATCTATTATAGTTTTTTCCATTCAATCTCAGCCTTTAACAATGCTGGTTTTTCTGTGTGGAGCGATAATTTAATGTCCCATTCTCATAGCATTCTTGTCAATTTCGTCATTTCCTCTCTCATCATTTTAGGTGGAATTGGTTTTACAGTAATTGTAGACATAAAAAGAAAGAAAAACTTTAAAAACCTTACACTACATTCAAAACTTATGCTCACTTCTACTCTAATCGTCAACATTATTGCTACCCTTTTTATTTTTATATTCGAGTTCCATAACTCCCTTTCTATGAGAGGTTTTACCCCATTTGAAGAAGGAATGGCCTCTTATTTTCAAGCAATTTCAACACGAACTGCCGGGTTTAATACTGTTGATATTTCTACATTGTCAAAACCTTCCCTCCTATTAATGATGCTCCTTATGTTTATTGGTGCTGGTAGTGCTTCAACGGGTGGTGGGATTAAGTTAACAACATTTTTAATCATATTTTTTGGCGTATTTAAATTTTTACAAGAACAAGAGGATATTGTCGTATTTAAAAAATCCATTAAAGATACTCTCATTGTCAAATCATTAACCATTACTATTATTTCCATTTCATTTATCTTTTTTGCTATTTTAATTTTGAGTATTACTGAGCGAGTTCCTCTATTGATGAGTGCTTTCGAAGTATTTTCAGCATTCGGGACTGTTGGCCTCAGTATGAACTTAACACCCCACTTAACTATAATCGGAAAAGCTATTATTATCTTTATGATGTTTTTTGGGAAAATGGGGCCTTTAACATTGGCTTTTTCATTTGCTCGTAAAAAGAACCGGAAAATAAAATATCCTAATGAAGATATTTTAACAGGTTGACAACCGTATCAATTATCCATATAATGAGAATACAATAACATATCTCCAAAGGGGAGTAGCGTCCAAGAATATTTCTTGGAAACAAAGTCGTCATTACGTAGAACTTAGTTCTTCCGGCTTTGTTGGCATTTTTATTACATATGTCTAGCAAGACCTTTGCCTATTAACGGCAGAGGTCTTTTTTGTATTCATTTCCAAATTCTTCCAAAGTTAATAGGCAGGAGTATGGGGAAACTAAATAGTGGGGAAATTCTTCACTTATTTAGAACTTATAGAGATGAGAGGAGAATGTACATGGATGTATCATTATTATTGGAGTATGGTTGGGTATTACTCATCCTAATTGCACTTGAAGGGATTTTAGCGGCTGATAACGCTCTTGTTCTTGCAATTATGGTAAAACATTTACCAGAAGAAAAACGAAAGAAAGCACTATTTTACGGATTAGCGGGGGCATTTGTTTTCCGATTTGGATCGTTATTTATGATTTCGTTCTTAGTCGATGTATGGCAAGTGCAAGCAATCGGTGCCATCTACCTTATGTTTATCGCTGGTAATCACTTATTTAAAACATATGTTAAAAAGAATACAGATGAAGAAACAGAAGAAAAAGAAGCAAAGAAAAAACAAGAGAACTTCTGGTGGACTGTATTTAAAGTTGAAGTTGCTGATATCGCCTTCGCAGTTGATTCAATTTTAGCTGCCGTTGCACTAGCAATGACTTTACCAAAAACAGGATTAGGTACAATTGGTAGTCTAGATACAGGGCAATTCGTTGTTATCTTTGTAGGTGGACTTATCGGATTAATCATTATGCGATTTGCAGCAACTGCATTCGTACAAATCTTAAAACGTAAACCAGGACTTGAAACTGCAGCATTCTTAATTGTAGGTTGGGTTGGTGTGAAGCTAGCAGTTTATACATTAGCACACCCTGCATTAAATGTAATTCCACATTCATTCCCAGAATCCACTCCGTGGAAGCTTACATTCTGGATTGTATTAGTCGGAATCGCAGTTGGTGGTTGGTTCTTCTCAAAAGAAGTAGAAGTAAAAGTAGAAAAGAATTTAGACGAAAAAGCGCTGTAATTACAGCGCTTTTTCTTTTTCCTTTCTTCCTCTCAATGTCCAGAAAAAATTCCATTATACTATCTTTTGTAAACGTTTTCTTAACGTATGTATGTCCTTTTTGTGAAACATTGCACAAACTTATTGAAAGTGAGAACAATTCCATGTACTTTATTCATATAAGGAGTATTTATAGAAGATTTACTAAAGGAGCGTATTACTCATGCTAGAACAAGGACTAGATTATGTTGTCAAACTGGCTAAAAGCAAAAAGAAAATGCTAGATACAAACCCAATGCAATATTTCATTCGTGCTGCACTTGCGGGTATTTATATCGGTTTTATTATTGTACTATGTTTTAAATTAGGTAACTTTTTTCACATTGCAGATTCACCAGCAACTTATTTAACTGCTTCTATGTTTTTCGGGATTGCTCTCGTACTTATTATATATGGCGGTGCTGAATTGTTTACTGGAAACACAATGTACTTTACTGTAGCAACTTTAAGAAAAGAAACAACGATTTCTGATACACTTCGTAACTGGGTTGCTTGTTATGCAGGTAACTTAGCCGGCGCGTTATTCTTTGCCTTACTATTTTACGCAACTGGAATTTTTGAAGCAATTGATCACGGTCACCTAATGAATAAAGTCGTTGAAGGAAAGATGAACACACCTACAATGCAGTTATTCTTTAAAGCCATTTTATGTAACTGGCTCGTATGTCTTGCTTGCTTCTTACCATCTCAGGTTAAAGGCGACACGGCAAAAATAATGGTCATGATGCTACTTGTTTTCACATTCTTCTTATCTGGTTACGAACATAGTATTGCAAACTTGTCACTCTTTGCTTTATCTTTAGTTTCACCACATCCTGAGACAATTTCTTTTTCAGGTGCTATTCATAACTTAATTCCTGTTACAATCGGTAACATTATTGGCGGATCAGTATTTGTCGGTATGGTATACCACTACTTAACAAAAAAAACACCTGAAGTTCAACAGGAAGAAACTGAAATCGCAGCAGCTCAACAAGAAGAGATTATTCCTTTACAAGCACATATGAAACATTAAAAACTCCAAAGTTTTACTTTGGAGTTTTTAGCTTCCCACGTATTTAACAACAAGGTGAGGATTAATTTCTCCTTCTTCCTTTCCCTTATCCATTCTCTGTTTCATCTTGTGCATACCGATGACATCATTCGTATGAAGGTGAATTTCATTTACATATAACCCCTCTGTACAAAAAGCTTCTACAAAATCCAGTCCATTTTTTGCTCCCCATCCCATATTAAAATCAAGGGAAAGAATATTCACATCATAATCCCGAACCATTTGCAAAGCACATTCTACTGTAGTTGCGGGCACATACCCGAACGGGCAACTTCTTTGATCATCCATATATACGTTCATTTTCTATTCCCTCTCTAATTTGAATATACGGCCAATACATAACATATTGCCCCAAGACTAATAAAAGGACCAAATGGAATTGGTTTTCGTACTTCTATACGTTTTAATACGATACCCACCCCAAAGAAACAAAGACTGAAACAAGATGCTAAAAATAAAATGATAAAAACGCCTTTCACTCCTACTATAAACCCAAGTAACGAAAGTAGTTTTATATCACCTCCGCCAAGCCCTTCTGGATATATCTTTTTCATGCAATATAACAAAATGAATATAACACCACTACCAACTATACTATCTGTCCAAGTAACTAATTGTACAAAAACACTTTCAAGAATGAGTAAAACGGCAAACGAAATTAAAATACAATCAGGAATTAACATATATAAGTAATCTGTAACTGAAATAATAAGAAGTAGCGAAAAAAGGGATAAAATGATAATAAGCTCTCGTTCTATTCCAATCATATACACGGTAAGAAGAAATATACTTCCTGTTATACATTCAAATGCTACATACATAATTGGAATTTTCCTCTTACAATTCGTACAACATCCTCTTTGTATATAAAATGAAATGATGGGGATTAGTTCTTTTGGCCTTAGCACATATTTGCAATAATAACAATGTGAACGCGGGGTAATAATAGACGCACCTAATGGAACCCTCATCGCAACTAGCATAAAAAAAGAACCAAACACCATCCCTGCTAACAGTGCATATAAATAAGTGAACATCCCTTCCTCTCCTTTCCCAAAAAACATAGCAAAAAAAGGAGAGAACTTCTACTTCATATTATCCTTTATTCTACTAAAAAGCAGGCCATTTTCTGGCCTGCTTTCCCCTCTTTTATACGATGAAATATACTGCTTTTAATGGTCCATGTACTCCGACAACAAGATTCATCTCAATGTCAGCCGAGTTACTTGGCCCTGTAATAAAGTTAATACAAGATGCCGCTCTCTCCCCATTTTCTACGCGTAAGTTCATATCCTGAACTGCTTGTGTAATACGAGGCACAAGTGTTCCACGTGGAATAATAGCAAAATATACAGTCGGTAAAAAGTGTAAAGAACGTCCTTGCCCTTTATGACTTTGTACAACAATTGTACCAGATTCAGCTAATGTATAATCACTAAATGCAATACCAATATTCGCTTTTTCAGCTAAACGCATATTTTCGTCTTTTCTCTCTGGATCCCATACGTTTACTTCAACGTCTCGCTTTGGAAGTTCTTCTTTAAATAAAGATGTTAAACCATATGCATCAAAACGCTCATCTGCTGATAATAAAATAGGTCCACCGCCGTTTTCCATGATTACTTTTTGAAGGTCTTCACCTAATCGGTCATTTGTCGTTTCTACTACAGTTGTATGAATGTTTGTACATTGCTTTTTAAACACTTCTAGTAATTCTTCTTGTGAACAATCTTTTAACGTTTCTATATTCACATTACTTTTCCATACTGGTCGCTCTATACCTTCTGTTTTACGCGCGCGCCCAAGTTCTTTTGCAATGTTATCTAGAAAGGCATCACGGTTTTGAATTAATCCTGTCATTATTTATCCCCGCCTTTCTTATGATCTTTATACCAATCACGGAATCGCTCTTTACTTGGAGCTGGGAATTCCCGAATATCCGTCCAGTTTTTAAGTGGTCCAACACCTTTTGATACACGATTACCAGATGTAAATGGACTCATTGCCGCTGGTGCCATTTTTGACCCCATTTTATATAAAGCAGCTGAAGAAGCACCCATACTAAACATTTTCATCGCTAGTTTTTCTGCAAGTGGTGCACGACCTTCTTGCTCAACAATAACTTGACGATGTTTTAATAATAAATCATGCAATGGAATTTTTACTGGACAAGCTTCTGTACATGCTCCGCATAAACTAGATGCATAAGGAAGCTCTTTGTAATCATCATATCCACCTAGAAGCGGTGTTAATACCGCACCGATTGGTCCTGAGTAAATCGATCCATATGAATGTCCACCAACGTGACGATATACAGGACATACATTAACACAAGCAGCGCAACGAATACATTGTAATACTGAACGGAATTCAGATCCCAGAATTTGAGAGCGACCATTATCAACAACAACTAAATGGAATTCTTCAGGTCCATCAACTTCCTCTTCTTGAATTGGTCCTGCTACTGTTACATAACTTGTTAATTTTTGACCTACTGCACTACGACATAGTAAACCAACTAAAACATCTAATTCTTCCATTGTCGGAACCATACGTTCCATACCCATTACCGCAATTTGTGTTTTCGGAATTGACATAACAAGATCTGCATTACCTTCATTCGTTACTAAACAAAGAGAGCCAGTATTTGCAACAGCAAAATTACAACCAGTTACACCAATTTCTGCATCCATAAATTTCTCACGAAGTTGTTTACGAACAAACTTTGTCATTTCATACGGGTCATCAGAATTTTCATAGCCTAGCTTTTCTTTAAATACATCGCGAATTTGCGTTCTATTTTTATGAAGTGCAGGTGCAATAATATGTGAAGGTGGATCGTTATCTACTTGCAAGATATACTCTCCTAAGTCACTCTCTAACACTTCACAGCCAATCTCTTCAAGCGCATGATTCATACTGATTTCTTCTGTTACCATCGACTTTGATTTTACTACTTTTTTCGCTTGTTTCTTTTTGGCAACGTCTTGAATATACTTTGCTGCTTCCTCTTTCGTCTTCGCAAAGTACACGTGTCCGCCTCTTTTTGATACATTTTCACTTAACTGCATTAAATAATAATCAAGATTTTCTAACGTATGTTGACGAATTTGTTCACCTAGTTCTCGCCACTCTTCCCAGTTTCCTAATTCATCTGCGGCTTTTAAGCGATTCGTATATAAACGCGTTTGTGCAGAAGAAACTGCTCCGCGCATAAACGAATCTTGAATTCCATCACCAACGCGATCATTAAATTTTTTCTCACTGATTTTCATAGACATAGCTTATGTTCCCCCTTCATGAGCGACTATTCAGTACCTCAGCAATATGCATTACTTTTACTTCTTTTCCTAAACGCTCAATACGTCCGCCAATGTTTAACAAACACCCACAATCTGCACCGATTAAATAATCTGCACCTGTTTCCATTACACTATCTACTTTTTCGTCTACCATTTGCTCAGAAATTGGAGTCATCTTAACTGAAAACGTTCCCCCAAACCCGCAACAATTTTGCACGTTTGGTAAATCTCTCACAGTTAATCCTTTTACATTTGATAATAAAATTCCTGGTGCTTCTTTTATTCCGAGCATACGTGTCATATGACATGATTTATGAATAGTAGCTATCCCTGGTAAACTTGCACCAACATCTGTAACTTTTAAAACATCTACAATAAACTGTGTAAATTCATAGGTTTTATCAGCAACTTTTTGTGCACGTTTAGCCCACTTTGGATCATCTTTGAAAACATGCGGATACTCATGAAACATTGTCGCACACGAACCAGATGGCGTAACGATATATTCTGCATCTTCGAAAGTTTCAATCATATGTTTCATCGCTTCTTTTGCTGCTTCTACATGGCCACTATTATAAGCAGGCTGGCCACAACAAACTTGTGCTTCTGGAAATTCAATTTCACAACCTAAACGCTCCAACACTTCAACTGTTGCTTTGCCGACATTTGTTTCGAACATATCGACTAAACAAGTAACAAATAAAGTAACTTTCATAACTATTACTCCCCCTTTTTACAACTTCGCCAACAAACATATGGTCATCAGATGACCGAGTAGAGAAGAAATAGGCTCAACCATGGCCTATCCTCTCCCTCTTCTAAAGAAAACGCTTACTTAATCTTTCTCTATTTTATCAGAAAATTAAATTTTTAAAAGATTAAATTACGAATTTATATCGTTTTTACCTGTGACAATATGTTCTACATTTGTTAAATGATCTAGCATTGCTTGCTGCGCTAATTCTACATCTTGTTTTAACACCGCATCATATATAACTTGATGCTCTTCTATAAGTCGTTCTGATGTCGTTTGTTCACCATATAAAATAATGCGTCTTGATTCACCAATCGTTTCAGCAATCATCTCTGAAACATGATTCATGAGTTCAAGCAAAATGTTATTATGCGAAGACTCTGCAATTCCCATATGGAATTGAAAATCGGCTTTTTCGCCAGCCTTTTCATCTCCAATGCTCTTTGCCATTTCATCTAACCAATGTTTCATATTTTGTAAATTATCTTCCGTACGTTTTGCCGCCGCTACTCGAACTGCCCCCACTTCAAGCACCTTTCGTACTTCTAATAAATTCAAAATATCTTCTTTCTTCATTAATAATCTATTGTTTAATGATTTCGTTAATGAAGAAGAATCGAAGTTCTTCACATATGTACCTTCTCCTTGTTTCATCTCAATTAAGCCCATCGCTCTTAGCGCACTTAGCGCTTCACGAACAGCAGATCTACCAACTTGAAACTGCTCAGCTAATTGATGCACAGGGAGTAGTTTGTCACCAGGTTTTAACGTACCATTTTTAATCATTGTTAAAATAGCTTCAGATACTTCTTCGTAAATTTTTTTCGGTTTAATAGATTTGTACTCCAGTTAAATCACCTCAGTATCTTCCAAACAACAATTGAAACGATTTATAAGAACTTTGCATCATAACTATTTTAGACCGAATTGATAAGAAGTACAAATGTTTTGTTCATAAAATAGTCAAGTTTTCGATATTTATTACATATTAATTTATATTTTTACGTATAAAGTGAAACTTTAATCAGTAGGGGTTTTGTTCATCCCCCACTGATTATTAGCCCTCACCAATCGGGCTTTTACGGACAGCAGGGCCTCCACCTAACTTCTTTGCTTCCGTTGAATTTTGAGGTGAGGGTCTTACTGTCCGGCAAATAGCGGGATAAATATTTTCTTCAATATAAAGAACATGTCCTAAAAATTAGAACATGCCCCCCTCATCCTGTACATTCAGTTTAATAATAACCGTTGTTCCCTTATCTTTTTCACTTTCAATTTTCCACTGTCCACCATGTATATGAACAATTTGTTTCACAATAGCAAGGCCTAAACCTGTTCCACCGTGTTGACGACTTCTCGCTTTATCAACTCGGTAAAAGCGTTCCCCAAGATTCTCCAAATGCTCTATATCAATGCCAATTCCTGTATCTTTTATTTTCAATTCACAGTAATCATCGATTTGCTCTAAAGTTATAACGATATTTCCGTTTTGATTTGTATACCGTATCGCATTATCTAACACATTATGAAGCACTTGTTGCATACGATCCTCATCAATCATGACAATGATCTCTGGATTTAAATTGGTTGAAATATGAAGTTCCTTTTCTATAAACTTAATCTCATACGTATCTAATACGTCTTCAATCAGCTGTGAAAAAACGATAGGTTGCTTCTTTAACGGAAAGTGCTCACCTTCTAATTGTGCTAAGTCTAACAAGTCATGAACGAGACGCTGCATACGACCTGCTTCTTTATGAATTAGCTGCGTTACTTTTTCCTGCTGCGGTCCCTTGGCAACGCCATCTAAAATAGCCTCGCTATACCCTTTTATATAACTAAGTGGTGTTCTAAGTTCATGCGAAACATTTGCTAAAAATTCCTTACGCTTTACATCTTCTGTTTCTAATGAATTGGCCATTTTATTAAATGCTTTTCCTAGTCGTCCAATCTCATCCTCTGAAGAAACTGTAATCCGCTCCGAGAAATCTCCCGTAGCCAAATGATTTGCAACCCGTTCCATTTGCGAAAGTGGCTTCGTAATTGCAATTATAATTTTTCTTCCAACCCATATCGTAATTAAAATCATAGCAATTGCTAACGGTGCTAAAATAAGACCCATATCATAGATTAAATCTTTTATACTTTTTAAAGGAATATACGAATAGACAATTCCGACTAATTTTTTATTTTCCAATACAGGGATGACAACCCCCATAATATTACGGTCAAAATGTTCTTCATATCCTATTTTTGTCACAGTTTTCCCATCTAATAGCGTTTGCCTATCTCCTTCACTTATAAGGGAATGATGATGCACATCAAAAGGCAAACATGCACTTAAATCACGCGGATTAGACACGAAAATAACGTCTGAACTAGATATTTGATCAAACGATCTTACTTTCTCTTCAAAAGTTGATATTCCTTCGTGCTTATCATATTGGGCAGCAAGATTTTTTCCTTCCATTACTAATGAACCTTTTAAATTATCAACGTATAGTTTTTCATACGAGTATAAAGATACGAAATAAAGAAAGGACACTGTTACACATACTGCACATACTACTGTAAGCCAAAGTTTTTGTACCATTGTAAACATACGTTACACCTCAAATTTATAGCCTACACCCCAAACAGTTTGAATGTAGTTTCCACTTTCTCCAAGCTTCAAGCGCATCGTTTTCACGTGCGTATCTACTGTTCTTGTACTTCCGGCATAATCATATCCCCATACCTTTTCAAGTAATTGCTCCCGGCTAAATACTTGTCCTGTATGCTGGCAAAGAAAATATAGTAAATCAAACTCTTTTACAGTAAGAGAAATCGACTCACCATCCGCCTCGATTCTTCTACTTTTTTCATTGATAAGAATTGGTCCAAATTGAATCTCTTCTTGCTGTTCTTGCTTTGTATATCTTCTTAGCACAGCTTCCATACGGGCAACTAATTCACCAGGACTAAACGGTTTTACAATATAGTCATCTGCTCCCATACGTAAGCCGTTCACCCTATTCCACTCTTCACCTTTTGCGGTTAAAAATATAATCGGCACATCTGACGTTTTTCTAATTTCTTTACAAACTGAAAGTCCATCCATTTCTGGCATCATTATATCTAATACAACGAAATCATAATGATCCGTTTCTAGTTTTTTAAGAGCCTCTTTTCCATTCTCAGCTTCTCCCCACTCATATCCAAAGTTATCCAAATACATTCCAACAAGCTGCCTCATATCACTTTCATCATCTACAACTAGCACTCTATATTTATTCATTTTCCTTCCCTTCCCTCTCTAAGAGTTGAAACGGTCCTTTTCCGACTTTAATTGTTTGTTTTATTTTCAAATTCTTCATATCCATAACGCACACTTCATCACTATCATAACTGGCTACATATCCTTCTGCTCCGCTCTCCAAAAATGCAAATGGATTCGACCCTACTTCTACAGAAGCTATTTCTTTATATGTGCTAATATCAAACTTTCTAAGTGTATTCGATCCATGACTGAGTGCATATACGTACTTACTATCCTTCGTTATATTCACAGGCATAAATGGAGCGTGTAAAGAACGCACCATTTCTCCACTCTGTAAAGAATACACTAACACTTTCTCATTTACTTGATTTCCATCACCATGTCCGCCAATCCATATTTCTTTCCCATCAGGACTAATCGTCGCTCCTGTTGATGCTGGCGGAATCATAAAGGATTGAATAACTTCTTTTTTCTTCGTATCAATTGTCGTTAGTTTCGTATCATAAAAGTTTAGTACAGATAACCGATTATGATACTCTACCATCGTTATAGGCCCTTTTCCTGTTGAAACATTTCCTGTCTCTTTCCCATTTATCGTAAAGAACCTTACCTTTTGAGCATTTTGATCAGCAGCAAATAATTGTTTTTTATCTGCTGATACGACCACATTTACAATGCCTTTTCCAGTTTTATATTTTTCCACTTGCCTTCCTTCCGTTAGTGAATATACATACATATATTCTAATTGCTTACCGTATACAAGTATTTCCTCACCATTTGGAAGCAGTGTGATTCCGGCCATTGGCTCATTTAGTTCCCATGTCGTGATTAACTTTTTATCTTTTTTATCAATAAAACTAATACTGCCTTCTTTTATATTCGTTGTTATAATAACATTTTTATCTTTAGCAATTGGTGTATATGAACTTCCTTGACACCCTACTAATAGAAATAAAAAACAGAGAAGAAAAACATACTTTCTCAAAAGATTCCCTCCATCTTCGGATGATTTCGTTATAATTGTAAAATAACAAATAAATGTGTGGAAAGTGTGAAATTTTCCTTTCTTACTCAATTTACATATATAATGTACAATAAATAGAATTTGAGGTGTGTCAATTATGCTATTTCCTGATTTAGCGAATAAAATTGTACGAGAAGTACGCAGACTAATTACAGAAAATATTATTATCATTAATATAGAAGGCGTTATTATCGCAAGTACAGATACAGAAAGAATTGGTCAATTTCATGAAGGTGCACTCCGCTGCGCCAAACAAAAGAAAACCGTCATCATTACAAAAGAAGATGAAAGGCGATTGCAAGGTGTAAAGGCTGGGATGAATCTTCCTTTATTATTTCATGATGAAGTAATTGGTGTCATTGGAATTACAGGAGAACCTGAAAATATTTCACGCTACGGCGAAATATTGCGTAAGATGACCGAATTATTAATTCATGAAAACTACTTTTTAGAGCAACTAGAACTTGAGCACCGTTCTTATGAAGCTTTCGTCTTTGATTGGCTTCAAAATACAGAGTGGTCCCCGAGTTTTCTTGATCGCGCCAAAACACTTGGCATTGATTTATATAAGAAAAAACAACTTATTTTGTTTTCTATTGGCAAAAATGACACGATGCTCCAGCGTAAAATATGGCAACACATACGTAATATTTTAACAAAAGAGCATCTATTTGTTCGTTGGGGAAATGATCGTTTTATTTTATTTACAGCAACGAGCTCCAAAGAGCAAACTTATCAATTTTTAAAACGGTTAAAACAAGACTGCGAAACTTTATTTTCTATTCCTTTATATATCGGGATTGGACAAACAGTTACCTCAAACAATATGAACATATGTTACGAACAAGCATTACGCGCTCTTTCTGTATCATTGGAAACGAAAAAAATTGTATTTAATGAAGATTTACGTTTAGAAATGTGTTTACAAGATATTTCTGCCGAAACGCGTGAACAATTTCTAGAGCGTACCATCGAAAACTTATTATCATTTCCTGAGCTTATGCATACTTTGCGCTTATTTATCGATTATAACCAATCTTATAAACAGACGGCTAAACAATTACATATACACATTAACACATTACATTACAGGCTAAAAAAGATTGAAGAACATACAGGACTTGATCCAAAACAATTCAAAGACTTAAACGTTTTATACTTCGCACTCCTCCTATTAGATGATCATACAAAAAAGAACGATAAAACAGATTAATCTTTAGATGATTATACATAGAAAGAATCCCTCCACTTTTTTATCATTATAATGAAAGCACTGTTACCACGTTGTTTATTATAACTAAACACGTTAACAGTTTGAGGGGGATTTCCAATGTTAGAAAAACAAATTATTCATTCATTCGTATCTATTGTTGGCGAAGATAATGTAGATACATCCAATATGGGGCGTTTAACTTATAGTTATGATGCCACTCCAAACTTCCAAGCAATGCCTGATGCAGTCATTGCTCCTCGTAATACAAATGAAGTAGCTGAAGTGTTAAAAGTATGTAACACTCACAAAATTCCTGTGTATGTGCGCGGGTCTGGAACAAATCTTTGCGCAGGAACATGTCCACTTGAAGGCGGTATCGTCCTTATTTTCCGCCATATGAACAATATTTTAGAAATTGATGAAGAAAACTTAACAATTACTGTACAAGCTGGTGTCATTACACTTGATATTATTAAAGCGGTAGAAGAAAAAGGTTTATTTTATCCACCAGATCCAAGCTCGATGAAAATTTCTACAATCGGCGGTAATATTAATGAAAACTCAGGTGGATTACGCGGTTTGAAATACGGCGTAACACGTGATTATGTAATGGGGCTTGAACTTGTCTTACCAAATGGCGATATTATTCGCACTGGTGGTAAATTAGCAAAAGATGTAGCTGGTTACGATTTAACTCGGTTATTTATCGGTTCTGAAGGAACACTTGGCGTGGTAACAGAAGCTATATTAAAACTTGTTCCTATGCCTGAAACAAAGAAAACAATGCTTGCACTATATGAAGATATTAATGAAGCTGCACGTGCTGTTTCTTCTATTATTGCAAATAAAATCATTCCAGCAACACTGGAGTTCTTAGACCAACCGACAATTGAAGTAGTAGAAGAGTTTGCGCAAATCGGTTTACCAACTGACGTAAAAGCAATTTTATTAATCGAACAAGACGGCCCGCCCGAAGTAGTCAATCGAGATATTGAAAACATGGCTAACGTTTGCCGCTCTATGAATGCAGTTGATGTTCGCATTGCAAAAGATGAAACAGAAGCAGATGCGCTTCGTACTGCTCGCCGTAGTGCTCTATCAGCGCTCGCACGATTAAAACCTACTACAATATTAGAAGATGCGACTGTACCACGTTCACAAATCGCTCCAATGGTTGAAGCTATTAATGCCATTGCAAAAAAATATAATATTCCTATTTGTACGTTTGGACACGCTGGTGATGGTAACTTACATCCAACTTGTATGACAGATGCTCGTAATGCAGAAGAAATGCACCGAGCTGAACAAGCTTTTGCTGAAATATTTGCGAAAGCAATTGAACTTGGTGGCACAATTACTGGTGAACATGGTGTTGGTGCAATGAAAGCTCCATATTTAGAAATGAAATTAGGTAAAGAAGGTATTGCAGCTATGCAAGGAATAAAGCAAGCTTTCGATCCAAACAACATTATGAACCCTGGAAAAATGTTCGCGAAAGACACTCGAAAAAGAGTGGTGGTTGAGCGATGACCACATTAAATAAAGAAAATATTCAAAAAGAATTTAAAGAACGATTAAGTGAAGATGAGCTACTTAACTGTATGCGATGCGGTTTTTGTTTACCTACTTGTCCTACCTACATTCAATCCGGATATAAAGAGTCACATTCACCACGCGGACGTATCGCATTAATGAAAGCAGTCGTTGATGGTTTAATCGAACCAGATGAAGATGTTGAAAATACATTAAACGTTTGTCTTGGTTGCCGTGCTTGTGAGCCTGTTTGTCCATCTGGTGTAAATTATGGACATTTATTAGAAGAGGCTCGAGATATTATTAATCAAAATAAAAAATTCTCAATGCCAGTGAAAGCTGTTCGAAAAGTCGTTTTTGAAGGATTATTCCCCCATCAAAATCGAATGCGAACATTAACCGGACTAATCGGATTTTATCAACGTTCTGGTTTACAAACGCTAACACATAAAACAGGTATTATGAAGTTATTCCCTGAAACACTTGCAACGATGGATCTCGTTTTACCAAAAGTCCCTAAAATGAAAGCAATGAAAGATCGTCCTTCATTTTTACCTGCAGAAAGTACAAAGAAAAAACAAGTTGCATTCTTCGCAGGCTGTTTAATGGATACGATGTTTTTAGAAACAAATAACGCAACGATGAAACTTCTTCAATTAGCTGGTTGTGATATTGTTATTCCGAAAACACAAAGTTGCTGCGGTGCATTGCATGGACATGCTGGTGAAAAGAGTGGAGCAAAAGAATTAGCAAAGCGAAATATAAAAGCATTCGAAGATTTAAACATCGACTATATTATTACGAATGCAGGAGGTTGCGGAGCTTACCTCGTAGACTATGATTATCTTTTAAAGGATGATCCGGATTGGGCTGAACGTGCTAAGCAGTTTGTTTCTAAGATTAAAGATATTACTGCTATACTAGTAGAACTAGACTTCCATAAGCGAACTGACTTACGACTCACGCCGCAGGTTATTACGTATCAAGACTCTTGTCATTTACGCAATGTTATGCGCACATCTTCTGAACCTCGTATGTTACTAGAGGCTATCCAAGGTGCAACATATCGAGAAATGAAAGATGCGGACCGCTGCTGTGGCTCTGCTGGTATTTACAATATTGTTCATTCAGAGTTATCAATGGAATTTCTAGATTACAAAATGGACCGTGTGCATGAAACAGACGCAGCAACCATTGTTACTGCAAATCCAGGTTGTTTATTACAAATGAAATTGGGCATTGAGCGAGAAGGGCTTTCTCATAAAATGAGAGGAATTCACATTGTGGATTTATTATTAGAAGCAATTGAAACTAACTCGTAATAACTCGTAACATACGTAATAATAGGAAAACGGCTATCTCCTTCGTCTATGTAAAGAGATAGCCGCTTTTTTGTCTGCTACAACATTAAAAATATGTTACTTTATTATAAAAAAGAACAACAGAAACATTACAGTTTTGTAAAAATCAATCCATTATATTCCTCAAAAAATCGCTCAAACCATTGATACAATAGGATTCTTCATTTTCTATTTAGGTAACTTTATCCAAAAATCCCCTCTTAAAACCAAGTATAAAAACACTATAAATTCCTTTTATACTCTATATTTCTCTTATTTTTGCTCCCTTCTTCTCTTAGGATAAATTAGGTAATTTTAAAGTCTATGAATTTTTTTCCATCTTTTTTCTCGCAAATTGTATGCTACGATGAATTTGTCAGTCAGACAGGCTGTCAAAAACAAATCGTGTGAAAACAAATTAAAACTTTATATAGGGGGACACACATCATGAAAAAGCGTGTTTTATTATCTGTAGCTGCTGCAACAGCTCTTACTTTAGGAGTATCTTCTCTAGATGCACAAGCTGCAACAGTACAACCATCTAACATAAAGGTTCAAAATATTCAGCATTCAAAAATGATGATGAAGCAAATGAGCCAACAAGAACTACAAGCATTCTTACAATCTATGGGAGTTGAATCATTAGCACAATGGCAACAAGGAAACTTCCAACCAAACTGCTTCATTCCTGGTCAACAACCTACTGAAAATGTTGTAACTGAGCAACCAACAGCTAAGCCAGAAACTCAAAAGCCTGCTGAGCAAAAACCTGCCGAGCAAAAGCCTGCTGAAGAAGTTCAAAAACCAGAAGCTCAAAAGCCTGCTGAAAACAACAATACGCAAAAACCTGCTGAACAAAAACCAGCTGAGCAAAAGCCTGCTGAAGAAGCAAAATCTTTAAGCGAGTTCGAACAACGTGTTGTTGAATTAACAAACGCCGAGCGTGCAAAACAAGGTTTACCAGCACTAAAAATCGATACTGAATTAAGCAAAGTAGCACGTATTAAGTCTGAAGACATGCAAAAAAACAACTACTTTGATCATAACAGCCCTACATACGGGTCTCCGTTTGACATGATGAAGAAATTTGGTATTTCTTATACATCTGCAGGTGAAAACATCGCTCAAGGCCAACGTACACCTGAAGAAGTGGTACAAGCTTGGATGAACAGCGCTGGACACCGTGCAAACATCTTAAATAACGGCTTCACTCACATCGGTGTTGGTTATGTAGAAAGCGGCAACTACTGGACACAACAATTTATTACAAAGTAAATAGATTAAAAGAGTCTTCTCATAATGAGAAGACTCTTTTTTAAGTTTCATAACTTTCTATTATATATGAATAGAAAATATATAACATAAATAGCATAGATCCACAGCTTATTACACTAAGCAATACATAAAATCCCCACTCTAAGTTCAAAAACAATGAAAACAATATGCCACATGCCATCACTTGAAAAATCCGTCTACTTACTAAACGAATTTTTTGTAATTTAATTGGGTCTTTTTCTTTGCCTTTTATTTTCTTAAATTCTTTACTCAGCATAAAAAGAAACATACTAATCCCAATCGTTAATCCTGTTTGAAAGGATATCAAATCCTCAAAATTAATAAAGAGGATAAGCATATGAATAAACAACATAAATAACGTAATTTTCTTTATAAATCCGTCTATAATACCATGCTCTCTTTCATTAAACTTAAATATATTATGTGAAATAATATACAAAAATCCATATGAAAAAATAATAAAACAAGGAATAAATGCTACAACAACTTGTTTACTCATAAACTCGTTTGGCTCACCATTTACATTCCAATGTACTGCCATACGAGTTGGTAAATAGGGATAGAGACATAGAGTAACTAAAAGACAAGCGAAAAATATTCCAAGTACATACTTATATTTGATCAAGTGATTCTCACCTCTCTTTTCTCTTAACGGCTTCGCTCCTTTTAGAGAAATCCCTGCAAAAATCTACTTTTTTCAAATTAAAACTTATACTTTACGCATTTTCTTTTTGAAATTCTCTTATTTCATTATCTAACTTTGTAGGAAACGGCACATCAACTTCAATCGCTTCTTTCGTAATTGGATGCAAGAAATTTATCTTCATCGCATGCAATGCTTGACTGGACATATATTTTGTTTGTCCACCATATAATACATCCCCAACTAGTGGATTACCATTATGGCTCATATGAACACGAATTTGATGCGTTCTACCCGTTTCTAATTGTAACGTTACGAAAGTCGTGTTTTGCTTCTTAAAATACTTTTCTACTTTATAATATGTGATAGCTTGGTCACCTTTTGGAGAAATACGACGCCTTGTAGCATGATGGCGATCCCTTCCAATAGCAGCATCAATCGTTCCTTGTTTCTTCTTTACTTTCCCTTCAACGAGCGCTGCGTACGTCCTTTTAATTTTTCGTTCCATTAATAAACGATCCATAATTGCACCAGCAATTCTATGCTTAGCAAATACGACACCACCTGTCGTATCTTTATCTAAACGATGAATATGACGCACCTTCGTCTCTAAACCTTGCATTTGAAAATGCAAAGCAACAAGATTTGCAAGCGTCCCGGTTCCACCTTTTTCAGCAGGATGTGTGTCCATTTTCTCTGGTTTATTTACGATGAGTACGTGATCATCTTCGTATACTACATGCAATTCACCATATTCTGGATTCACACCGTACTCTTCCTCCGCAAACATATGAACTTGTAACTTATCGTTCTCTTTTAAAAGCTCGTTCCATCTTCTTTGTTCTCCGTTAACCGTAACACCTTTTTCCATACGAAGCTGATGTAATAGCTTTTTCGGTATTTCCCATTCTACTTTTAATACCGATTCAATACTTATACCATTCCATTTAGCTGGAACGGTAATTTCACACCATTCGCCCTTTTTCTTTGTTTCCATACTGTTTATCACCTTATTTCTATTGATTCTCTCATTGTAACGGAAAACACACTTTGGTGCACCGTCAAAAATAGAGGACAGTCTTATAATAGACTGCCCCTCAAGCTCTAAGTCTTTTCATTTCTAACAATACTTCTTCAGCTTTTTGTTCATATGATAAATCTTTAAAGAAATCCGCCAACCTTTTATAGTCATTGTAAGCATCTAATAAATCGTCCATCCTTTCTATTTTCATCACTTGTTGTTTTTGTTTCATTTTTACTGGATAACGATAACCTGATACTTCTTGTATTTTGTAATACTCATCCTCTACTTGAACGACCTTTACAAGTTCTTCCTCCTCTGCATCCATCGTATACCCGTCAAATTCTCTAAGTAGTTCATAAATGATATGAGTCCATTCATCTTTTGGATAAAATCCCTTTTCTAACCGATAACCGACAATGCGATACATATGCCCATCGTTTTCTGCAAACTGTACTGTATCATTTAACTTAAACTTAAAATAACGAAACATTGCCTTCACCTACTTGTATGTAATGTTCTTATCACATACTATTTGCAAAATGTAGGTCTTGCTATTCATAAAAAAATGCTCATCAATATGATGAGCATTTTTTTACGATGATTTTTCTCGTTTTTTTCGAAATGGTAACCACCAATTCCAGTCTCCAAATAACTTCATTAAGCTTGGAACGAGCATAAGACGAATAATTGTTGCATCAAGAAATATTGCTAATGCCACGCCAAGCCCCATCTGCTTTACTGGTAAAATATCAGTAAATGCGAATGCACCCGTTACAACAATCATAATTAATGCAGCTGATGTAATGATTCTACTTGTTGAAACGAGCCCTTCTAACGTTGCTTGATCGTTATCTCCTGTTTCTTCATAGAGCTCGTGAATACGTGAAATAAGAAATACTTCATAATCCATACTAAGCCCAAATACGAGGCCAAAAATGAAGATTGGTAAGACAAACAGAACCGGACTCGCTTCTAAACCGAAATGACCACCTTCAAATAACCAAACAACAAGTCCAATGGTTGCACTCAAACTAAGTATATTCATAATAATTGCCTTAATTGGAATGAGTATAGATCGGAATGCAAATAATAATATAACAAAGGTCGATCCAAATATAACAGACATACCAATTACAACTTTATCTTTAATTTCATCTTCTAATTCTTGTTGAAACGTCGTCATTCCGCCTAGATAATACGTAACATTCGTTTCTTTATAGTTCTTTTTAAAGTCACGCACCCACTGTTTTGCAGTCTCTGTACGTGGTTTTGTTTTCAAAAAAACTTCTATCGTCGTCTTATTCCCTTTTGTGTATGCTTCAAATACAGGAGTTAGTTTTGCTGCTTCTGGCGACTGCAATATTCCAGCAACTTGATCTGCTTTCATTCCAGTTAACCCGTCGTATAAACTTCTTACTTCATGTACTTTTTTATCATCTTTTAACTTTTGAACGACTTCTTCTATCTTTTGTAGACTTTCTTTTTCTTTCATATCTTTTTTCGTCTCTACAACTAACGTAACATCAGCGTGTGTTTTGACAGTTTTATTAAATGCTTCTTCATACTTTTCATATGCAATCCTTGTATCACTCTTTTCAGGTAAAGCTTCAACACTAGGGAACTGCAAATTAGCTGTACGTAACGGTAATAAGCAAATAACAATAAATGTTGTAACAACAACAATCATTGCAATTGGATGTTTCATCACAAATTGTGCAAATTTACGCCATGCTTTTGCCGGCGTATGTGCTACTTGATTCTTTTTTAATATTTTTTTACCGATTAACGATAATAACGCTGGAAGAAGTGTGAGTGAGAATAAAATACTCATAATCACAACAATCATTCCGCTAATTGCGACAGATTGAATATAATCTATCTTAAAGAAAAACAAACCGGATAACCCAACAAATACGCATAATCCTGAAAATACAATTGCACGTCCTGCCGTCTGATATGTAATTGCTATCGCTTCTTTTACCGTTCGTTTAGCAACTTCCTCTCGAAAACGGTTCACAAATAATAGCGCAAAATCAATAGATAGTGCAAGTCCAATCATCGGTGCAACGTTTAACACGAAAATAGATAGTTCTTTATCCACACCGATGAAATACAATATACCCATCGTGCTAATAACACTAAGCGCTCCATTCAAAATCGGTAAAATTGATGCCAAAAGGCTACCAAACGAAAATAGTAATACAAGAAACGCAATTGGTAATCCAATCATTTCTGCTACTTTTAAATCATTTTGCGTTCTTTCATTAATCTCTTGATTAATTTTCGGAAATCCTGTAGGTGTTACTTTTAATGCTACATTACTTTCTTTCTCAATCTCATTAGCAAATTGTAATGTCTTTTCCATTCTTTCTTTATTTGTTTTCCCGGAAAATAAAATTGTCGCATAACCGATGTCATCTTGTAGCATTTCTTTATTTTGGATTGGGTGATGGAAAGATTCATAGTTCTCTTTCTCTTGAACATTCTTTACAATTTCATCTATTCGCTTTTTAAATTCCTCATGCGAAGCATCTTTATTTTTCTCAAAAACGAGCAGAAGCGTATCTTGAGACTTCTTAAAATCTTTATCTAAAATTTCTTTTGTTTTTTGATAGTCGCCTTCCGTTTGGAAACCGTCACCACCTAATACTCCCGGTAGCTTTGGAGCAAAAATCCCAAGTGCGATTGCAAGCAACAGTAACGCTACAATTACTGTATAACGAAATTGATACAAAAAAGCTCCTAACTTCCCCCACTTATCAACTTTATGAACATTTGTCTTCACACATTTTCACCTACTTTAAATAATTCAATTGTCACTTATACTGTATCATATCTTTATACAAACAAAAAACGCCTAGGAACACTATAATGATAGTTTTTCCAGGCGTTTTTTCTATCTCTCTTTATTAAGCCCCAATCTCTCAGTAAGTAAACGATGATAGTAAATAGCGATAACTAACAAAATACCACCTACGCAGTAACCAGCTAAAATATCAGTTGGGTAATGTACATTTAAAATGACTCTACTTAATCCAATCGATAGGATTACTATACCCATCAAAATCGTTATGACACATTTCCCAGCTATGCTTTTCAAATTAGCAGCAATGATATAAGCAAGAAATCCAAATGTCATAATCGATAGCATTGCATGTCCACTAGGAAAACTATATCCAAGTGCATCTAACGCTTCATTTAATGACGGACGTTCTCTCTTTACAATCTCTTTTATCCCTTTATTCACAAGATGTGTTATTAAAATCCCCATTGGATACACAATCATCGCAGCATAATAACGCTTCTTCCAAAAAACAAGCAAACTTATAACGAGCGTAGCAGCTATCCCAATTGCTGACCCCAATTTTGTAAAGTACGAGAAAAATGTAAGGGAACTTTCCGTTTGTAGCCCTTTTACTAATCCGCGGACATATGTATCCATTACTGTAACGCCACCTGCATGTACGCGCCAAGCAACAATACTAAATACAGCAAATAATAAACCGATACATATTACCTCATACTGATGTAACTTCTTCTTCAAACGATTTCCTCCTACTATGAAAAAATGCGATTTCTACTTTAGAAACCGCATTTTCTTACTTATTTACCTTTTGTTTTTAGCTCTGTCCAGTAACGATCATAGTCTTTTAACTTATCGTCTACATCAACAAGCCATTCTGTACGATCTAACTCTTCTTTCGTTAAGAAAATCATGTGATTATCACGGTATTCTTTACTATGAAGAGGATGAGCTTTTTCATTTGGATTACTGTAACCAATTGACTCATAGTTTTTCACACTTACTTTTTCATCAAGTAAGTAGTTCATAAACTTCTCAGCAAGCTCTTTATGTTTTGCACCTTTTGGAATTGCTAACGTATCAGCCCAAATTGTGCCACCTTCTTTTGGTACAACGTATTCTACATCTTTATTATCTTTTGCGATAAATGCTGCATCTCCAGACCAAACTGTTCCGATCCAAGCATCTTCTGTAATGAATTTTTGTTTAATGTTATCTGTATCAAATGCTAATAAGTTTGGAAGCAGCTTCTTTAAATCATCTGCTGCTGTCTTTAACTCTGCATCTTCTTTTGTACTGTTTGAGAACCCGTGCTTCTTAAGACCCACTCCTAATACTTCACGAGAATCGTTTAATAACGTTACATGTCCTTTATATTTCTCATTCCATAAGTCAGCCCAGCTTGTAGGTGCTTCTTTCACATACTTTTTATTGTATGCAATCCCTGTTACACCCCAAGTGTACACTAAAGAATATTTATTCTCTGGATCAAACGCAGGTGTTTTGAAATTAGAAACCATGTTTTCGATATTTGGGATATTCTTTTTATCTAACGGCGCTAATAAATCCATTTTTGCCATTGTTTTAACCATGTAATCAGATGGTTGAATTAAATCATACTTTGCGCCACCAGCTTGTAATTTCGCAAGCATTTCTTCGTTACTTGCGTACTTATCATAGTTAATTTTCACATTATACTTCTTTTCAAAATCTCTTAGCACTTGCTCATCAAAATTGTCAGCCCAGCTATAAATATTTAATTCTTCTTTCTTTTCACCACAACCAGCAAGCACACCAGCAACAAGGCTAAAGCTAATTGCTGCGCCAGCTATTCTTTTCATTAATTTCATCGGTTTATTACCCCCTCGTACTTTCTATATCGTTCGTATTATAAAGGAAGGTGTCCTCCAGAGTTTTCTTCACCATCTGCACCTTTGTTACGGAAGATTTCAGATAGAACCATTAATCCTACGATAGCAACAATTAAAATTGTAGAAAGAGCATTAATTTCTGGTGATACTCCGCGCTTAACCATACTGTAAATGTATAATGGCAATGTTGTTGATCCTGGTCCTGATACGAAGAAACTAATTACAAAATCATCAATTGATAATGTGAATGTTAATAATGCTGCTGAAATAACTCCCGGTGCAATTGCTGGGAACGTTACAAAACGAAACGTTTGCCAAGGCGTTGCTCCTAAATCATTTGCAGCTTCTTCTAAGTCACGTCCCATACTTGAAAGACGCGCAGCTAAAATAACAACAACAAACGAAATACTAAATGTAATATGTGCAATAATAATCGTTGTTTGTCCAAGTTCCATTCCTAGCTGACTGAAAAGAATTAGTAAAGATAATCCCATTAAAATATCAGGAATTAAAATTGGTAAATATACAAGGCCATTAATAGCCCCTTCGAAACGATATTTATAACGATGTAAAGCAATCGCAAAGAATACACCAAGTACCGTTGTCACAATCGTTGTTATAACTGCAATCGTAATACTATTTACAAATGCATCAATAACATCTTGTTTTTGAAATAAATCTGTATACCAATGGAATGTAAAACCTTCCCACTCCGCATTAATGCGAGAGTCGTTGAAAGAATAGACCATTAAAACCATCATTGGAAAATACAAGAATAACAAAATTAACCAAGAATAAGAAACTAAAAACTTCTTCATCTTTGCCTATTCCCCTCCGTTCTCATTATATTTATATACTTTCGTTGCACGATAATATAAGTAAATTAACAGAACAGAGAATAGAACAACGATAATCGATAACGCAGATCCAAACGGCCAGTCACGTGCACCTAAGAATTGGTTTTGAATAACGTTTCCGATTAATGCTACTTTCGATCCGCCCATCACGTCTGATACAACAAACATTCCGATAGAAGAAACGAATACTAAAATAGAACCAGTCGCAATTCCTGACATTGTCATCGGCACTGTTATATTCCAAAATGCCTTTATTGGTGTTGCTCCTAAATCATAAGCCGCTTCTAGCTTACGCTTATCCAGCTGCTCAATTGCTGCATACACTGGTAAAATCATAAATGGTAATAAAGAATAGACCATTCCGAGTATTACAGAAGGCGTATTATATAATAAATTTAACGGTTCACTAATAATGCCGAGTTTTAATAACAACGTATTCACAAGACCTTGTGAACGTAAAATAACAATCCATGCGTATGAACGAACAAGAAAGTTAATCCAAAACGGGATCGTTGCCAATAATAAAAGAATAGAACGATATTTGCGGTCAACAATTGTAATTGTATACGCAAATGGATAACCAATTAATAAACATATTACTGTAGTAATAACTGCAATCTTAACAGTTTCCCATAACGTTCCTAAGTACAATGGATCAAACACACGGGATATATTCTCCAGCGTAAATTGCATTTCTACTGTCCCGTAAGCTCCGCGCTGCATGAAGGCGAATCCTAATACGAATACGAGCGGGATTAGGAAGAAAATTAACAGCCACGCGACTGTAGGTAGTGCGAGTAATTTCCCTTTTTTCAATTTAAGGTCACCTCGTCCTCTTGCTCCCAGCCTACATATACATTATCTCCAATGCTCCACTGCGCTGCCTCTTCAGCAGTTTGATATGCCATTAGTAATTCTGATGTTTTCTCATCACGTACATAAAGCTTCTCCATATTTCCGACAAACTCGATATCTTCAATATGTCCAAGATGGTATTCTTTTAAAATTGGTTCTTCAACCGAACGTACTTTCACATTTTCAGGGCGAATTGCTACATAGCCTTCCCCATTTTTCACAATATTATTTTCACCGATGAATGTCGCAACGAACAATGTTTTCGGCTTATTATAAATTTCTTTCGGCGTTCCAATTTGTTCGATATGTCCTTTATTCATAACGACGATACGATCGCTCATGCTCATTGCTTCTTCTTGATCGTGCGTTACGTATATAAACGTAATTCCTAAATTACGTTGTAAGTTTTTCAATTCACGTTGCAAGTCTTTTCGTAACTTAAAGTCAAGCGCTCCAAGTGGCTCATCTAATAGTAATACACGCGGATTATTTACAATCGCTCTTGCAATTGCAACACGCTGCTGTTGTCCACCAGAAAGCTTAGCAGGTTTACGATTACGGAACTCAAGTAACTGCGTTAAACGCATTGCCTCTTCAGCACGCTCTTTCTGCTCTGCTGCTGATACCTTCTGCATTTTCATACCAAAACAAATATTCTTCTCTACTGTCATATGTGGGAATAGTGCGTAATGTTGGAACACTAGGTTCATATGACGCTTATATGGCGGCAAATCGTTAATTCTTTCATCATCTAATAAAAGATTCCCTTTAGTTGGAGTTTCAAATCCTGCGATCATACGAAGTAAAGTCGTTTTCCCGCAGCCACTCGGCCCTAAAATTGTTAAAAACTCTCCCTCTTTAATATCTAAAGAAAGAGGTGGGATAATCACTTGATTTCCAAAATGTTTTTCAACTGCTTCAACTTTAATAATCTTTTTCATTTTCCCGTCCTATCTACCTTAAATTTTAAATTTTTATATTCATGAATAAATATTTATGTTCTATAGACTATTTTTTGTTTCGATCCAAACAAAAATGGTTATTTAGCAAGCGTTCGTTTCTATTCTTTATGTAGTATGTTTGATTCATTTTCGCATGATACATAACGTCGAACAGAAAAACCCCTTCCATTGCGAAGGGGCTATTATCATACGGCTACGCCTACTGATAAACACCATCATCATTTTAACAACTTTCGTATGAATTTTAAAGCACTTTTTGTAGAAGAGTAACGAATTTTCATGTCGAATGCTGTAGATTGGGCTAAAATGCTTTTATAATGTGAAAAAGTCCGAAAACTTTCTTCCCCATGATAACCCCCTAATCCACTACTTCCAACACCCCCAAAAGGTAAATATGGCGTGGCAAGATGGTAGACAACATCATTAATACAGCCTCCACCATATGAAATATTACTCGTCACTTTCTTTTGTACTTCTTTATCTTCCGAAAATACATATAACGCTAACGGCTTCGGATGTTGCTGGATTGTGCCAATTACATCTTCTATATTGTCGTACTCTATGATTGGTAAAATCGGACCAAAAATTTCATCTTCCATAACAGCATCTTGCCATGTAACATCCGCTAGTACTGTCGGTTCAATATGTAATGTATCTTTCTCATAGTTTCCACCAATTACGACTTGACCATCTTGTAAAAATCCACATAATCGTTCAAAATGACGCTCACTTACAATACGCACATAATTTTCATTTTGCAAAGGTTCTTTACTATACTGCTCTGTGATTTCATGTCGCAGTGCCTCAACTAGCTGTTCTTTCACGGAAGAATGCACGTACATATAATCAGGCGCTACACATGTCTGCCCTGCATTTAAAAACTTACCCCAAACAATTCTTCTTGCTGTCATCTCTATCTTTGCATCTTTATGTACAATACAAGGACTTTTCCCGCCAAGTTCTAACGTAAGCGGCGTCAACTGTTTCGCTGCTGCTTCCATTACAACTTTTCCAACGCCAACACTACCAGTAAAGAAAATATAATCAATTGGTTCCCTCAGCAAAGATGTACTCTCTTCAACGCCACCTTCTACTACCGCTACAAGCTCTTCTGGGAATAATTCACCTAACATTCTCTTAAGCACTTTTGAAACGCTTGGCGTTAACTCTGACGGCTTTAAAACGATTGTATTTCCAGCTGCAAGTGCTCCTACAAGTGGTGCAATTGCTAATTGAAAAGGATAGTTCCACGGTGCAATAATAAGCGTCACACCATACGGCTCTGGCACTACTTTTCCTTTTGATCCAAAATGAGTGAGTGCTGTTCGAACTCGCTTCGGTTTACTCCACGATGACATATGTTTCAATTGAAAGGAAATTTCTTTTAATACATATCCAACTTCCGTTGTAAACGACTCGTGAACTGACTTATTTAAATCTAATTTCAACGCCTGAAATATTTCTTCTTCAAAATGCTGAATGCCTTCATAAAGCTTCTTCAAATTATTCTTTCTTATTTCGATGCTTCTCGTATGCCCTTTTAAAAAATATTCCTTTTGCCTACTTACAATAGAGGAAATACTCATTCACTCACCTTCTCCCACTATTTTTATCCAATTCTTTCATTATTTATATAGACTTCATATATAACAAATTTCTATTCTTAAAGTTACATTATATATGACTTTTTCAGCTATATAAAATTCATTGCTCACAAAAAAACTACCGAAAGAAAATCTCTCGGTAGTTTTACTGTATTAACGATATAAACGAACAGCACCTGCAGAATTATCATCAGCTTGTCCTACTACTTCAAATTTCAAACCAAGCTTCGGTAAAATACGTCCTGCATCTGGAATCTGTTGATTAATATACGTTTTAGAATCATCAAACTTCGGTACGCCTGCTAAGCCATCATACGTAAATGTTCCACGCGTTGGAGATACAACTTTCCAAGCTGGCGTTTTGTCGAATGAGAACGCAGCATCAGCGATTTGGAATCGTGTACTGCTCTTAACTGTTGGTTTACCATTTAAAGTACCAACAATTGCTTCTGGATGAGAATCAACAACACCAAGGAAACCGTGTCCTGGATGTACACCAACCCAGTTATCTGTATAAGCTGAATCTGCATACCATACAACCATACCAGTGTTAAATACTGGACCGCGAGCAAATTTCAACGCGTTATCTGCCCCAGCATAGTTTCTCCACTCAACATAGTAGTTATGTTTTTTCTTTTCTGTTCCGTTAGATACAACGAAACCATCTAATTTTAATTGTGGTGTACCTTCTGCATCATCAGAGAATACTACTTTACCATCTACTGTTAATGAAGCATTATCAAGAGCGAATCCATTTAATGCTAAACCACCATCAGTAATGTAATCAAATGTTAATTTTACTTTCTTGCCTTTGAATTGACTTAAATCATATGATTTGTCAATCCATTTTCCATTTGTCGAATCTGCATTTCCACTAGTTGCTTTCTCGCCAAGTCTTTCAATTAACGTTTGTTTACCATCTTCTGTTACAGCGTGTACTTCAAGGAAATCATAACCTGCTTCAATCTCATATAATGACTTGAAATCAAATTTTGCATTCGTTGCATTCGTTAAATCAAACAACGGTGTTTCCATCTTCGTATGAAGATCGTCACCTTTTGTGCTGTAATAATATTGTTTACCAAATGCTGGCTCAATTGTTTTAACATCTTTATCTGGTAAGTTAACACGAATCATACCTGGTCGATCTGATTTCGTAACACTTTGATCCAAATATGTCGCTAGACCGATACCTTTATTTAATTTCTCGTAATCTACTTCTACGATATTTGCCCAGTTACCACCAATTGTTTTTTGGAAAAACTCTTTATTTTGTGGTGAGAAACTCGTTGGCGTCGTTCCAGCGATTTTACCAGCCCAGCTTCCGCCACTCATAATAGACCAAGCTTCAATCGGCTCACCTTGACCACTATATTGTGTATCGTACTCATCTGGAAGACCTAAATCGTGACCATATTCATGTGCGAATACACCAACCGCTCCATCTTCTGGTTCAATTGTGTAGTCGAATGCTGCCATCTTTCCGCCCCAATATGGAACTTTCGCTTGTGTACCTTCAATTGGGAATGGCTTTGGTCCAACTGTCCAACGGTGCGACCAAATTGCATCATCGCCTAATTTACCACCGCCTGCTTCTTGTCCAACACCCGCATGAATAATCATTAAGTGATCGATTAAACCATCTGGTTGATTTTTATTTCCATCACCATTTACATCGTATTGATCAAATTGATCGAACTCTGATAAATCAATACCACTATCTACAGCTGCTTTTAATGCATCTTTTACTAAATCACGTGGTCCTTTTGGTCCTTTATTATCATGACCTGTCGCACCATCTGCACCGTAATCAGCAGCTTTACCAGGAACTGTTAACCATTTTGTAACTGTTCCGTCTACTGTATAACTACCGCCAGATTGCTCTTCGTAATATTGTTTAAACGTTTCGATTTTGCTTCCATCATCTAATGCGAATGGCTCATTACCGAATAACATTTTTTCATAATGTTCTTTATTAAAATCGTTAGAATACATATATCCAGGCTCTTTGTCGATATTATTATGTTTAAAGTCAGCGTACTCTACAAGTAAAACGAGTACTTTGTCTTTACGAACTTCACCGTTATAGTCTTTTTGTTTTGCTGGAGAAGTTGGCACTTTACCATTTAGTCCGCCTTTAACTGGGCCTGACGCTGCAGGTGCCCCTGTTGCTGGTTCATTTAATTTTTCTTTCGTGTCTGCTTTCGCATCTTTTACTTTCTTTAAAAAGTCGGATGCATCTTTCGTAAGCTGGTCCCCATTTGCTGCTTCTTTCCCAGGATTTTCACCCTTTTTGTTCTCTACATACTTTTCGACTGCTTTCTTTGTTTCTGTCTCTGAAGCCTTCGAATCAATTACCCCACGTTTTTTTAGCGCATCTGCTAAACGTTCTTCCGGAATTAAATGATCATCCACTGGGCTCGTAGCTGTTTTATTCACAGGCGTTTCAGCATATGCAGATTGAGTGCCAGCTCCGAATGAAAGGCCTAATACAGCTGTCAAAGCGATTGATGACAAAACTTTGAACGGTTTCTTGTTCATCCCATATTTCCTCCCCTAATAAATAATATGTATTACAAATTGAATTTTATTAAAAATTCAATATTTTTTCAATATTTAGTCATATTATGTAATGTTTTTAATATATTTGTAAAAATTTCATAGTTAGCATACGAATATATCACAATTCAACAATGTTTTCTGAAAATATTGAAAGTTTTTATCGAACAATTTATAATTTCCATAGAGGGAGTTTAATGGGGATTTTATCTTTGTTTCATCTACACAATATTTGATAATTCACTATATAAAACACAAAATCCGATTGCATTATCATGTATTTTGTAGCAGCAATTATGACCGATAATTAGGGAGGAATTACATTTGTACAAAGATAAGACAGACGCACTGGATCAAGAATGGATTGATTTAATACTTGAAGCTCTAGATGCTGGTATCGCCATGCAAGACATCGAGCAATTTTTCCAACGTATGAAGCCATCCAGTCAGGCTCAATAGGTTTGTTCTTTTTAACGAAGTTTATGTTATAATAATGACATCATAAGACAACTACATATTGATAGAAAGGTGCGCAAATATGATTGGAGAACGTATAAAACGCCTTCGTTTACAAAAAGGGATTTCATTAACTGAACTTGCCGAAAAAGCTGGCGTTGCTAAATCTTACATTAGTTCTATAGAACGAAATTTACAAAAAAACCCTTCCATTCAGTTTCTTGAAAAGATCGCAGCAGTTCTACAAATTCCAGTTGATACTTTACTTCATGATGAAAAAACAAAGGAAACTAACCTAGACTCCGAATGGACACAACTCGTTAAAGATGCAATGAACTCTGGTGTCTCCAAAGAACAATTTCGTGAATTTCTTGAATTTACAAAGTGGAAGCAAAATCAAAAATAATAATAGAAAGAAGTGCTTACAACCAGCACTTCTTTTTCTTTATAAAAAAAAAGCGGGAATACCCGCTTTTTTTTATTTTTCTTCCCCAGCTTCTTGGTTAGCATTGAATGTCCATTCTAAATTCAATGTATCACCTTGGAAGATATTTTGGTCTTTTCCGTCATCTACAAATTCAAATTGCACCCATAGATAATCCTCTGTACCAGCTGCTAATCCACCCTTTTCTCCCCACTCAGGAGCAAAGATGTCTTTAGCTAAAAGATCTGGATCAACTTTTTGTAAGTCTGCTAAAGTTGTTTCGTATACAGGCTCACTTTGTTTATCCCAGTTCCAAAGGAATTTTACTTTAACGTGCTTACCAAAGTCTTCACCAGCATTATCACCTTTTGCATCTTTAACAGTATACTTTGTTGCTAATTTAACGTCTTTAATAGTTAACGAACCGCTGTTTTGTAATAAGAACTCTTTCTTAACAGAATCCCCTGGTTTTAAATCTTTAATATCTACAAGCGTCTTAGGGTTTAATGTAAGGTCTAACGTCCCAGCTGCAAATGTATTGTTTGATACTTCTTTATCGCTAAAGAATGCAAATGTTCCTCCACCAATTAAAGCTAACCCCAATGCTGCTGATGCAACTCCCATACCTAATTTCTTTTTCAGACTCACAATCAATTCCCCCTAGCTTTTTTTTATATTTTTATCACTTATTTTTCAATAAGAGATGTAAAGAAAACTATATTAGCTTAGCTAATATGTGTTCTTTTTTAAAAACCTTATGTTCATTATAACGAACAAACCTATATAAACACAACACATATTTATTAATATTTTCAGTTATTTTTATTTCTCAATATTATTTAGACTTTTCAGAAAAACGAATGATAATTTATATCTTTTTTCACACTCAAATCATTTAATACTATAAGAAAAAGCAAAACAAAGAGGTGAGGGCTAACTTTCCCTCACACTCGTATAAATATTACTAGTCTTGCTTATTCGTTCACACCCTCTTACACCACATTCTTGTTTTCTGGCTGTTTCACTAAAGCAGTTACTCCGCTTTCTTCTGCTCTTCTACTTTCTTTTGTTCTTCTACTTTCTTCTGTTCTTCTGCTTTCTTCTGTTCTTCTACTTTCTTTTGTTCTTCTGCTTTCTTCTGTTCTTCTACTTTCTTCTGTTCTTCTGCTTTCTTCTGTTCTTCTGCTTTCTTCTGTTCTTCTGCTTTCTTCTGTTCTTCTACTTTCTTCTGTTCTTCTACTTTCTTCTGTTCTTCTACTTTCTTCTGTTCTTCTACTTTCTTCTGTTCTTCTACTTTCTTTTGTCCTTCCGCTTCAATTGCAACGTTTAATTGTTGCTGAAGAGCCTGAATTTGCTCATCAATAGCTTTCAAGCTAATTTCTTTCTCAATATAGTCACGTTTCTCTTTGATACTGCGAAAGCCTTCATTTACATATACGGACACTTGCTGCATCGACTCATCTTTATTTACCTTTAATTCTTCTTGTATTTGATTGTAAGGAGCTTCTATTTCAGTATATACATTTTGCAGAGCTTCCTTCTCAGCAACAATTTTCTCACGCCCTTGTTGCCATACAGAAATCGCCTGTTTTATTTCTTCAATAGAAGTTGCTTTCGATTTTCCCTTCATCGTTCCATACTCACGCTCAATAAACTGTTTATGTTTCTCAGATTGCTCTTTTAACGTATTAACTGTTTTCGGAAATATAATTGCTGTAGAAAGCGTCGCTTCTACTTTCGTTTCATGAATGAACGCCGCTTCTGTATGAGTCATAATTTGAGATCCTAAATAAAACGTAATAGAACACATACACGGCAATATAAGCATCTTTTTAAAATTACGCGGTCTTTTCAGCATCTTAATCTCTCCCATCGAACATTACGTTCTTTATACAGAACATTATCTATATTATAGTAAAGAACTATTAAAATTGATAGACAAATACTAGAAAAATAGAAAAAGGGCTATCCATGTGATAGCCCTTTTTGTTATTATCTTTCTTCACCTGCTGTTTGTTGTGCATCAAACGTCCAATTTAATTGTAACTTATCGCCTTGGAATTGATTTTGATCTTTTCCATTATCAACGAACTCAAATTTCACTTTGAATTTATCAGATTTACCTGCTGAAATACCTTTTTCATCCCAGAACCAAGCCGATAAATCATTATCTACAGCTGTAAGTGTGTCACCTTTTAATTTATCTAAAGTAGTTTGTTTCACAATTGTCTCATGCTTATCTACATTTTTTAAGAATGTTACTTTAATATGTTTACCAAAATCATCTTTATTATCTTTCTTTACATCTTCTACATTATAATCTGTTTTCAGTAAAACCTTTTTAATATCTAAAGATCCTTTATTTTCCAGTTTAAATTCTTTTTCAATTGTATCCCCAGGTTTTAAATTCGATACGTTAACAACTGTTGATGGATTTAATGCTAAATCCAGTGTCCCAGCCGCAAATGTATTGTTTGACACTTCTTTATCACTGAAAAATGCAAATGTTCCTCCACCAACTAACGCTGCTCCTAGTACTGCTGATGTAATACCCATTCCTAATTTTTTCTTTAAAGTCATGTCCATATCCCCTTAATATATATATATTTGTTAACTTCCTAAACGGAAAGTATAACCAAACGAACTAGACGGATTGTTCTACTTTTTTATCTTTCTTTTCTCCGTCAATGCTACGAATAGCCCCAAAAATAGAAATCGCGGAATATCCAAGTAAAAAGACTCCTGGAATAATAAGAAGTAATGCTGCTCCCGCTTTTGAATTCGCATAATTCAGTAAATAACCAACGTACGGAACTGTAATATCTGCATACTTTCCAACTACATTTTCTGCAAGTACTGGCTCTAAATCTGGTCCGTTGTTGTTATCCCCTTTTGTTTCATACATTACTTTTCCATTTGTATCTTTCACACCGATAATACGGTGAGTGATAATTTTTTGATCTTTCTCTTTAAAGGTAATAACATCACCTTTTTGATATTTAGAACCATCTTTGTTTGGTTCTATTGCAATGATTGATCCCGTTAAAAACGTCGGCTCCATTGATCCTGAAAGAACGCTCTTAAATTGATATCCCATCACTGTCGGATCACCACCGCTTGCTTTTGAAGAAATAACTACAAAAGCTAAAAAAACCATCAATGCAAATAAAACAAATGAGATCGCGTTGCTAATTATCTTCCATATTAATTTCATCGTCTCTCTCCCTCTCCGTTGTTTTATATTATTTGAAGTATGCAATGTTCATTTACCCTCGTTCTTTAACAAGAACACAAGTAAATGATATAACGAACTTTAAGTTATTGCAATAAGAAAATTTACAATTATTAGTTAAATATCTTTTTAGCATATAAAAAAGACTGTGACAAAATCTCTCCACAGCCTTTTTACTACTACGTTATTTTTCTTCTGTTTTCATTCCTTTTGTATTTCGGCGTAGTACTACATATAAAATGGCTCCAAATAGTACAAGGGCGCCTATCCCAACACTTATTACTTTCACATCTAACTCTTTTTCTTCAGATGCAATTGTATCTTTTTTAGGCATCGTAAAAGTGACATCTTCTGTCGAAAGAACGTTTACCGTCGCAATTGTTTGATTATTTTTCGTAATATCAACTGCACCAACTACCTCACCACGATGTATTCCTTTATGATATAAAGATTCTTTATCTAATGAAGCCGCCCGGAAAATAGTTTTCACATTTTTCCCTTCATCTTTCTTAAGCATAAGCTCCGCACTTTGTTCCAACTCAGAATTAACATCTTTATTTAAATATGTTGTTTTTTGATGCCAATTATGTTTATCCAGCACCATTTGCTTCGTAAATTGACCGAAAGAATATTCCGCCATCTGCTTCAAATCTTCATAAATTTCAGGTCTTTGAGAAGCCATTACTACGCTTATAATACGGTTTCCATCTTTCTCATTTAATAAAACAAGTGTATTACGCGCTTCATTCGTAAACCCTGTCTTACCGCCAATGCTATATGGATTTTCAAAAAAATTAGATTTATTAAAAATAGACACCGTCTGCCTAGACGTCGTAACTGTCGTTCTTTTCGTATTCATCGCTTGTAAAATTTCAGGATACTTTTGCACACCCTTCGTAATCATAGCCATATCATACGGCGTCGTATAATGGTTCGGATCATGCAGTCCATTCGGTGTTACAAAGTGGCTATCTTTCGCCCCTAATTGCTTCGCTTTCTCATTCATCATATTAGCGAAATTCTCAACACTCCCGCCAATCCGCTCCGCAATCGCATACGACACATCATTCGCACTCAGCACCATTAAAATCATAAGCGCAGTATTTCTATTAATTGTCTCTCCAGGTTGAAACTCAATTTGATAATTACTCTTCTCTTGATCTAATGCTAATTGTGAAAATGTAAATTGATCCTCTGGCTTTGTATGCTCCATGAGTAAAATCGCTGTTAACACCTTCGTCGTACTAGCAGGATATGCTCGGTGATATGCGTTTTTGTCATACAAAACATCTCCTGTTTTCGCATCAATTGTCGTTGCAAACTGACTAAAAACATTCGGTCCTTCTGCAGGTGGTGGTGCAACTTGTTCTGGATTTACTCCAATATTCGTCTCAGCACGCAATGTCATAGGTGTCAACAAAAACAAACAAATAACTGTAATAAAAACCAAAATTTTCTTAAAATTTACCATATGACTCTCCCTTTTCCATTTACTCCTCTAACAAAATAAGAAATCTACCAATCATATGTAATTTGTATTAAACTGGAAGAATTTTCACTATTTTTTACTATATCATATTTTTACGATAAAGAACATAAATATACAATAAAAATAAGAAGGAATTACTCTTTCTTATCCTTCTCATCTATCAACGAATCTATTAACTTTTGACTAGCTTCCTCGGGCGTAATCTCATCGGTTATCCCCATAAACGACCAACCTTTAGAATCGACCCACTCAACAAACTCTTGTAAAAATTCATCATGTGTAACATCCACATCAAGAATCGAGCCATTAATCGAAATCGTTCTATTTTTAGACACGCGCATCTTGAACGTTTTTCTTACCATTACAACTTTTCTCCCTCTACTTCTGAATATTTATAAAGTGAAACTTTCATCAACCCTCACCAATCGGACTTTTACGGCCATCCCAATCCCAACCTAACTTCTTTACTTTTGCTAAATTTCGAGGTAAGGGATCTTACTGCCCGCAAATAGCGAGATAAAATAATCATGTATCTCTGTTATACATGATTTTCAGTAAATTGTAAAAAGGATATATTGGCCAATTTAAATAGCAAAAATGAAAATCTCTTACCTACGTAAACGTAATACGACATACAATCGCTCATAAATTATTAAATAAATCCATAAAAATATACACTTTAAAACATAATTGAGTAAGCCATTCTAGTCTTTTGGAAGATATTATCTAAAATAGTATACTAAACGGATAAAGGATATTTGAATAAAGAAACTGAGGCTTTCTATTTAGCTGGACTCTTAAGTTGTAGACTTAGAGACTGATGCCGGAATTCATATTTAATTTCTATTTCTGTACATAATATCGTAAGAAAGAAGGTAGTACTGTGAAAACAACAGAAAATTTTACTGACAGGGCCGATATATATGCAAAATATCGCCCTAGTTATCCTAATGAATATATTGATTACTTGCTTTCAGCTAACCAACTGAAAGGGAATCGGATTGTAGCTGATATTGGTTCAGGTACGGGGATATTTAGCCGCCAGCTGCTTGAAAGTGGTTTACATGTTATTGGAGTTGAACCAAATGATGATATGAGGAAGATCGCTGAGCAATCGTTAAAACTATATTCTCGTTTTCAATCCATAAAAGCAACTGCTGAACATACCACTTTAAAAGAAAATAGTGTAGATTTAGTAACTGTTGCCCAAGCATTTCATTGGTTTAATAAAGAGGCTTTCAAAATCGAATGCCAACGAATTTTAAAACAAAAAGCAAATGTTGCTCTTGTTTGGAATAGTAGAGATTTAACTAGTCCACTTATTAAAGAGAACGCAGAAATTTGCCAGAAAACCTGTCCAAACTTTAAAGGATTTAGCGGTGGAATAGATGAAACTCCAGAAGTATTTAATAGCTTTTTTAAGGATGGAAAGTATGAGTTTAAAGAATATCAAAATGATTTACTTTTTGATTATGAAGGGTTTTTGGGAAGGAATTTATCAGCATCTTATGCTCCGAAAGAAAATGACGAACAGTATAAAAATTTTATTTTTCTCCTATCAGAGCTATTCGAAAAACACAGTAAAAATGGAAAAATTATTCTCCCGAATTTAACGCGAAGTTATCTAGGCAATGTATAAACAGCCTGATACAAAGAGACTTTGATCGAAATTAAAACAAGCCTAGCCCCTTCCTGAATGTAGAACGTGGTTAGGCTTGTTTTGCATTTTACCACATCAAATTCAAATGACTTTCGTACAATAAAGTAGAATATATTAGAAAACACCTTAAACTGAGGAGGAACTCAATGGCGCGTTGTACGTATTGTAAAACGAAATGGAAAGTAAAAGATGTATGGTCAATACTCTTGGCATTTGAAAAAGATTGTCCGTATTGTTTTGGGAGGCAATATCTATCAAAGAAAACAGTGAACGCTATGCCAGAACTTATAAGCTTACCTTTACACTTCTTGTTCCCTTTTCTTGTTGATTTGAGTGATGAAGGTCCTTTGGATTGGTATCGGAAATAATATAACCTCTACATCCAAAGACTACTTTCTACTAAATTCGCTTCTCATCATTATCCCTTCATACATTACTCTCATAATCGCTTATACTTTCCCTTTTGAAGATCCCGTAGCTCAGCAGAAAGGGCGTCCCCTGAACAAATTTTATCAATTATGACTAAAAAAACAGTGATATATGTATACTGTTAAACATAAAAAATTAGCATTAGGTTCCAATTAAATATTAATTGAAACCAACCACTACTTGTATTCTGTAATTCAGAATACAAGTAGTGGTTTTTATTATGCATTTTTGCATACAGGATTATTTTCTCTTGTAAATAGATAATAATGGTATATAATAAAACCAATGTTTTACCAATAAAAGGTAATAAAAAGTAGTGGGATAAGCAATTAACCAAAACGTATTAACAGATTTGTTCTATGTAAATCATGATACATATATGGAATCAAAACTATGAAATTTTATGTAGAGATTAGATTACTACAAGATGAAAGATTCATAGCGAATGCACTCGAGGAAAAAAGTGTTCGATTAGATTAACGTTATAAAACTACTTAATGTGATATCTATGGAACGAATTGAAAATATACTTAGGGGGAATTTTAAGTGAAAGCATTTGGTAAAGTATTATTAACAGGAGCTTTAGCTTTAGGCGGTTTAACAGCTATGAACATTGATACACCGAAGGCAAATGCTGACGGAGCAAGCGAGTTCTGTCGTTATATTTGTGGTCCTAGCGAAACGTTGAATGGTGTTACAGTTCAAGTACACGCTACAGAATATAGCTTCGGTCAAAACGTAATTGCAAGAATTACAAATGAACGAGCTGAAGATATTCATTACAATGTCAGCATCGAGAAAAAATATGGCGATAACTGGGGAGAATATGATACTTTCTTCCATTGGCAAAATCAATGGGTTCCAGCTGGAAGTAATGATGAAATTTCTACTTTCACAGGATATGGCGAAAACATTTCAGACAATGGAACATATCGCTATAAAGTTGAAGTTGTAAGTGCTGACGGTTCTGTAGATACAATTTACACAGCAGGAATGACAGTTACAGGACGATAACTCATGAACGAGCCCCATTATTTATGATTGTATTCTTGAAAATATCATTGATAATCGCGGTGATATTATTATTAAAATAAGCTCTTCGGGGCTTATTTTTTATATAAAAATTGGAATGATTATATCCAGAAAATTAAATCTTTACACCATTAAAGTTTGTTGTTATTATAGGAATACATTAAATGTTACAATATTCAATAAATTATACAAATCCTTCGATTACACGAATGAAATGAAAACACATTGCTGATCGTAATATTTATAGTTGGGATCCCGTAGCTCAGCAGGGAGAGCGCCACCTTGACAGGGTGGAGGTCGTGAGTTCGAGCCTCTCCGGGGTCATATAAAAAAGAGACACCATATCAACCTTCTACGTGATATAGTGTCTCTTTTTTATCTAATTCAATTACTTCCCACCAAACATCTTCTCCAAAGACTTCGCATTTGCAAACAATACTTCTTTCAAGTTATCGTCAGCAACAATTTTATAGTCGCCATCTTTGTCTTTCTTTAAGTTCAAGGTAACTTCGCGAGTTGCCATTGCTGCATCTTTATCTGCTAAGTTTTTGACGATAGTTGAGGTCATTGTTTTTTCGATAGCTTTTTCAGATTGTTCTTTGTCTTCACTAAAGGCACTAGCGAACGCCATTGGCATAACTTCTCCCACTGCTTTTGTTACAGCAACGGATAGATCAGCAGATGTAATTTTTACTTTCACTTCTGCTTTGTCATCCTTTTTCGATACTTCTTCTAGCTTTTCAAATTTAAAGTTCTTTGTAATTGCACTTAGCATTGCTTTTGCCTCAGCATCATCTGTTTTTTCATTTAGTTTATTAAATTCTTTGTCACTCTCAACAAATGTACGAGCCTTTTCTACATCACCTTTTTGTATCGCTGTTAAAAATTCTTCTGTAGTATCTTTCGGATTTGCACACCCTGCTAAAACACCTGCTGTTAATCCTACTACCATCATTAATAGCAATAATCTCTTTATCTTTTGCACGCTCATTCTCCTCTTATCTTTTCTAGTAAGTCAGCATCATACAATATTATGAAACTGACATTACAAACATTTTTTAGTATAGCATTTATATGATTCGTTTTCTATTAATTCCCAAAAGATAAAGGGCCTTGCAGCATTCCTACAAGGTCCCTCTTCTATCAATCTGTATCCGTAGCACAAATGAACCACATTTTCTGTTCCCTACTATCTAACACCATCCAAGTAACATCCCACGCAACATCGTAAAACCAATCTGTCCAAGAGCGATAGCTTTCGAACACTTTAATATCTTCGTATCGATCTTGGAACATATATTGACATACATTGACTGCTAATTGTTTTGCGATAACTGGTCGTTCCTTAAACCCTTCATATGCTCCGCCCCACAAAATTTGCGCAGCAATGCTACCATCAAGCATAACTGCCAGCTGCTCTTTAAAACGAAACTTATATTTGTCTGATGTATGTATTTTTAACTCTTCTAAGTTATTGATTATATCTAAAGAGTTGAAGATTCTTCTAAAGAAGTGCTCATGTCCATCTTTCGAATGTAGTATTTCTTTAAAAAAATTTTCGTTATGCACTTTAAAACAGCTTATTATTGCTCCACCAATTAAGTTTTGTTCCTTAAACGTGTTTATAAGTTGCTCAACAGATGAGTCATTCGTGTCTATTTTTTCAAACGTTCCCTCTTTCCATCTCATAACGCCCACTACTCTCTATTAAAAATTTGTTTCTTCATTATAAATAGCAAAATAAAAACCAGCAACTTTAAGGTTGCTGGCTTAGCTCTTATTCATATTCGAAAAAACAATAACAACTGCTCCAAACAAATAATGCCCTACTACCATCCACATACTCCAATCAAAAATCATAAGCAATAACCAAAGTGATATATTCATAGCAGCAAATAATAAATATAAAATCTCTCTTTTGTATCGCTCCTCTATTCATCAAAATGTAAACAGCACCGATAGGAGGAAAAAGACAAATATTTTTCTTAACACCCACGGATACGAAATTACTGTCTGCATATGAATCTCCTTTTCATCATAATACTTGCTTCAACATCGGCCTCACTACCCTATATTTATCACTATAAGCTTCCTTTATGATTAAAGGCGGGTAATCACTTTTTTCTTCCTCAATCATTGTGAATACTTCTGTTTTCTCTTGTAATGTATTAGGTTCTTTATTTTTAGTAGGTTTTTTACTTGTTTTAATTTTCTTTGTTACTTCGCCAAGTTTTTGCCCAACTTCTTCTATTTTGGCAGGTTCATTTGTAACATAGTATTCTTGTTCGTCCGATACTAATATAGGTGGCACTTGTTCTCTTTTGTTACATATTATATAAGTAGTACTAGCTACAAGTAGTAGACAAGTTAATAAATAGAAGATAGTTTTTTTATTCATATACTACACTCCTTATCTATCATTTCATTGGATTATATAATATAAGTCATTTACAGTAAATGGATTTAGTGGTAATTTTTAGGTTTAAAAATAAAGAAAAACCTTACCGAAGTAAGGTTCCGTTTTTACATTCTATAGTGACTGACTTATTAAAACGATCATTACAATAATCGCTATAAACATAACAACTAAACAGCCGATCATTTTATAAAATCCTCGTTTCGTTAACGTCCCGCCTTGAACGTCTTTACGAATAAATAAGAATACAGCTAAAAATAATACAAGCCCAATGCCAAAAGCATACATCATTTGCATATGTTAATCTTCCTTTCTCTCTTCCATCTTAATATCTTTTTGCCAAAACAACAAATGAGATAAAGACGGTACTCATTGTAAGTGCCATAAGTATATTCAATAATTCAGTAGCAGATAGTGTAAGTATTTTTAAGTTTAAGCCGATAGAGAAAAGAAGATAATATGCTGTTAATGCAAAAAAGGTTACAAACATTCCTTTATAACGAATAAGTTTCATTCGCTCGTCTTTTTCTTTAAATTGCGGGTGTAAGTAGCTTAGACAGAAACTCATAATCATCATTCCAAGCAATGGATACGTTATAGCTGGTGGTGCAGAATGCGTCATTATACCTGTTAATATCATAAATCCACTCATAAATAGAAAAATAACACCCATAATTACAAAGTACTTTTGTGAATAATTCATCCCTATTCCCCCTCTTCTTTTCCTTCATAAATAAATACATGTTCTATCGTTGTCTGAAATGTTTTCGCTATTTCAAATGCTAGCGGAAGTGATGGATCGTATTTCCCTTTTTCAATTGAGATAATGGTTTGTCTGGAAACCCCGAGTTTCTCAGCCAGTTTTTCTTGAGATAGTCCAAATTTCTTTCGGTATTCGACCATTTTATTTTCCAAGGAAATTTCTCCCTCCTCCCATATATCGAGTATATATGTAAAGTAAACTTTACGTCAAGGTTCCTTTACATTCATCCTAATCATTTTTCACTCTATTTATATAGAAGAAACTTGTTCGATTTCAGCACGTCTATTTTGTAATAAAACATGGAACACTGTATGTAATCGTTACTATATTTCCTCCTCACCTTTTTTTAAATTTAATATCTTCATATTTGTTTTATCCTTTTAAAATATTTCATTCTCTTCTTTATTAGATGAAATGTGTTATTGGTTTTACGGTGTTTTTTGGCATATTTATAGAAACTAACGGGTTATGAACCATTTTTTATGTTTAACAACTTTTTTTGTAGAAATCCTTCATTTTCCTTTCGATAGTTAACACTATCGAAATAAAGTTTACGCTAAATTCATAATTTTTTATTTTTTATACTATATTCCGTTATATTGTTGTATAATATCTATGAAAGCGCTTATTATTTCAATATACATAATTCAAACTAAATTTTATCAAAACATTCTAACTATTATACCTATATTTAAATGCAACAATTATAGCTATTAGTATAGGCATACCAAATATATCCACCCCATTTTTCTGTAAAATTACTTTATAAAGTGAAAGATTAACTTGGGTGATAAGTTATTGTGAATGTTTTTTTACAAAACAGATAAGTAATAGTGTTTGGTATTATGTAAATTATTGTAATAACATAAGAGTAAAGAAAACATTTACATTGATTATTGATTCATTACTTATTGAAAAAGAGCAAAATGCACCTTTGTATGGAAAAGGATTATATGCATTGGGAGGTTTAAACAAATGACGAGGAAGAATACAACGACAAACCCTTGGGCCAAGTTCCACGGTCCGAACCTTGGTTATGTTATTGAGCAGTATGATCTTTACGTAACTGGAGCAGGTTCTGTTGATCCGGAATTACAAGAGCTTTTTGAAATTTTTGGAGCTCCTTCGTTTCAAGATGATGTCGTAACAGGGGACAACACAGCAACACATTTTTCTCCTCAAAACACAGGTAACATTGAAAAGATTCTTAAAGTCGTTCAACTTGTTGAGCAAATTCGTTCTTTCGGGCATACGTTGGCTCACATTAACCCGATGGAAGATGCTGCAAATGGACAATCACTTCTTGAGAAAGCAATGAGTGAACTGAGCGATGCTGACTTGAAAGCGATTCCAGCGAAAACAGTATGGCAAGATGCACCAGAAGGTATTCACACTGCACTTGATGTAATTCATAGATTAAAAGACGTTTATACAAAATCTTTAGCTTATGAATTTTCTCATATACAAGATAGTGAAGAACGCGCGTGGTTGCATCAAATGGTGGAATCAAATTCATTGCGTCAACCACTATCAAATAAAAAACGAACTGCTCTTTTAAAACGTTTAACAGCTGTTGAAGGTTTCGAGCAATTCTTGCATAAAACATTCGTTGGGCAAAAACGTTTCTCTATCGAGGGCGTTGATATGCTTGTACCTGTTTTAGATGAAATTGTTCTAGAAGGTGCTAAGAACGGCGTAGAGGATGTCATGATTGGTATGGCTCACCGCGGTCGTCTAAGCGTACTTGCTCACGTATTAGAAAAACCATATAGTCACATGTTTGCTGAGTTCAAACATGCAAAAATAGAAGGCGCAGTAGCCAATTCTGGCTGGACTGGCGACGTAAAATACCACCTAGGTAGAGAACAAGTCGTTAGTAACGAAGAAGTTAGCACTCGCGTGACATTAGCAAATAACCCGAGTCATCTTGAGTTCGTGAATCCTGTAGTAGAAGGTTTCGCACGTGCTGCTCAAGAGAATCGTAAAAAATCTGGTCTTCCAGATCAAGATACTTCAAAATCATTCGTAATTTTAGTTCATGGTGATGCTGCATTCCCTGGTCAAGGTATTGTATCTGAAACGTTGAACTTAAGCAGATTGAACGCGTATCAAACAGGCGGAACGATTCATGTTATCGCAAACAATGCAGTTGGTTTTACGACTGATAGCTATGATTCTCGTTCTACGAAATATTCAAGTGACCTTGCAAAAGGTTTCGATATTCCAATTGTTCACGTAAACGCTGATGATCCGGAAGCTTGTCTTGCTGCTGCTAACCTTGCGATTCAATATCGCATGTTGTTCAAAAAAGACTTCTTAATCGATTTAATTGGTTACCGCCGCTACGGTCATAACGAAATGGATGACCCAGCAGTTACGCAACCACAAGTGTACAAAAAAATTAAAAATCACCCAACTGTAAGAGCAATTTACGCAGATCAATTACAAACTGCTGGTGTTCTAAATGCAGATGAAGTTGAAACAATTACACAGTTTATACAAGAGCAATTAAAATCCGACTATGCACAAGTACCACCAGCTGATACGGGTGATGCAACAATTCACGTTAAAGTGCCAGATGTTGTTGCAAAAGGTATTCAACCAATCGATACTGGTATTGAACTTGACTCACTTCGTGCAATTAATGAAGGTCTACTATCTTGGCCAGAAGGATTTAACGTATATCCAAAAGTGAAGAAAATTCTTGAGCGCCGTAAAGATGCTCTTGAAGAGAACGGTAAAATTGAATGGGCACTTGCTGAATCATTAGCATTCGCTTCTATTTTACAAGAAGGTACGCCAATTCGTTTAACTGGTCAAGATTCACAGCGTGGTACATTCGCACACCGTCATATCGTATTACACGATACTGATACAAACGAAACATATTCACCATTACACCGCTTACCAAACATTAATGCTTCGTTCTCTGTTCATAACAGTCCGTTATCAGAGGCTGCTGTTGTTGGTTACGAATATGGTTATAACGTATTCGCTCCAGAAACTCTTGTTATGTGGGAAGCGCAATATGGTGACTTCTCAAATACTGCGCAAGCATTATTTGATCAATATGTTTCAGCTGGAAGAGCAAAATGGGGTCAAAAATCTGGTTTAGTTCTTCTATTACCACACGGTTATGAAGGTCAAGGACCAGAGCACTCTAGTGCACGTCCAGAGCGTTTCTTACAGTTAGCTGCTGAGAATAACTGGACAGTTGCAAACTTAACGAGCGCGGCACAATACTTCCATATCCTGCGTCGTCAAGCATCTATCTTAGGAACAGAAGCTGTTCGACCATTAGTACTGATGACGCCGAAGAGTTTATTACGTCACCCACTTACCCTTTCAACTGCTAATCAGTTAAGCGAAGGACGATTCCAACCTGCTTTAGAACAAGAAAACCTTGGTATGAAACCAAATAAAGTAAAACGTCTTGTTTTAAGTACAGGTAAAATGGCGATTGACTTAGCAGCAGAAATCGAGTCTGGTAAACATGAGTACAACTTAGACGAAGTTCATGTCGTTCGTATTGAGCAATTGTACCCATTCCCTGCTGAGAAAGTTCAATCTATTATTAAACGCTTTAAAAACTTAGAAGAAATCATTTGGGTTCAAGAAGAACCTCGTAATATGGGCGCATGGCATTACATGGCTCCAATTCTGTTCGAACTTGCTGGAGATAAAGTGAAAACAGGTTACATTGGACGTCCTGATCGCTCTAGTCCATCTGGAGGCGATCCATTCGCTCACAAAGCTGAGCAAGAACTAATTGTTGCACATGCTTTAGATGTGAAGTATAACTTCCGTCAAGATAAACAAGAAATTGAAGTTTACAGCAACTAAAAAGTAACAATGAAGGTTTCTAGCTTGTTCCTTGGGCAGAATATCTGCCCAAGGCCAGGCTAACAAATGGAGATTACCGAAGACAAAAGAAGAAAAAACACACCGTTAGGCAAATAAGGGGAGGACATTTAAAATGATCGAAATTAAAGTACCTGAGCTTGCAGAATCTATTACCGAAGGAACTATTTCACAATGGCTTATCAACGTAGGCGACAAAGTTGAGAAAGGTGGCAGCGTTGTTGAGCTTGAAACTGATAAAGTCAATGTAGAAATCATTGCAGAAGATTCAGGTATTGTATCGAAGTTACTAGGCGAACCTGGGGATACAGTTGAAGTTGGCGCAACTATCGCAATTTTAGATGCTAATGGAGCACCAGTTGCAGTAAGTACACCTGCTCCAGCTACTGAGCAACCAAAACAAGAAACAGCTGAAGCACCGAAAGCTGCGGCTCCAAATGCTGAACAAACTACGGGTCTACAAGGCTTACCAAATACGAACCGTCCTATCGCATCACCAGCTGCTAGAAAAATGGCTCGTGAATTAGGAATCGACTTAAACGACGTACGTAGCACAGATCCACTTGGACGCGTGAGACCACATGATGTACAAGCTCATGCTGCAGCACCAAAAGAAGCACCAGCTGCTCCAAAGAGCCCAGCTCCTGCTCCAGTTGCAAAAACTGAATTCGAAAAACCAGTTGAGCGCGTGAAAATGTCCCGCCGCCGTCAAACAATTGCAAAACGTCTTGTAGAAGTTCAACAAACATCTGCAATGTTAACAACATTTAACGAAGTTGATATGAGCGCGATCATGGAATTACGTAAAGAACGCAAAGATGCTTTCGAGAAAAAACATGATGTACGTCTTGGCTTCATGTCATTCTTCACAAAAGCAGTTGTTGCAGCATTAAAACAATTCCCATTATTAAATGCTGAAATTCAAGGTGACGAGCTTATCATCAAAAAATTCTATGATATCGGTATTGCAGTAGCAGCTCCAGATGGATTAGTTGTTCCAGTTGTACGCGATGCTAACCAATTAAACTTCGCTGAAATCGAAAGTGAAATTCGTAATTTAGGTATGAAAGCACGCGATAACAAACTTTCATTAAAAGAACTACAAGGTGGTACATTTACAATTACAAACGGTGGTGTATTCGGTTCTCTAATGTCAACACCAATCCTAAATAGCCCTCAAGTTGGTATTTTAGGAATGCATAAAATCCAAGTACGCCCAGTTGCAATTGATAACGAGCGTATGGAAAACCGCCCAATGATGTACATTGCTTTATCTTACGATCACCGTATTGTTGATGGTAAAGAAGCAGTTAGCTTCCTTGTTGCTGTTAAAGATATGCTTGAAGATCCAAAATCATTATTATTAGAAGGTTGATAGATTAAAATCTATCAAAGGCTGTAGAATAAATCATTCTACAGCCTTTTTTTATTGTGTTCATACGGGACAAATTTCATGACATAAAGTAATAATGTATGCCTAAACGTAAGGAGGATTAAAATGAATAACCTTCCAATTCATGCAAAACTTAAAGTAAATAAGGATACTTTTTTCCTTCCCGATTCAAATGGGGGTGTCTATTTTCGAAATAACGCCAGTTCATTTCGCATGGACGGTGATGGAATTTATGACTGGATTGAAAAATTAATGCCAATGTTTAACGGTAATTATTCTTTAGCAGAAATAACTGATGGACTCCCTCTCCCCTATCAAAATCGTGTATTTGAAATTGGAGAGGTTTTATATGAAAATGGTTTCGTTCGTGATGTAAATCAAGATGCACCTCATGAATTAAACAGTACATTACTCGACAGATATGCTTCACAAATTGAATTTTTAGAAGCTGATTCTCATTCAGGTGCTTTAAAATTCGAAACGTACCGCGGGGCAAATGTACTTGTACTTGGTTCTGGGGATATGCTTACTTCCTTAGTTTCTTCTTTGTTAGAATCTGGTTTACCTACATTTCATTACCTCGTTACAGATCGGGATGAAACAAACTATGACAGAATACATGAGCTAATAGAACGTGCATATGAAGTTGATAACAGTGTACTTGTTCAAGAAATCGATACTACAATTGACCGTCCCTTGCATGAAGTATTCGAACCTTTTGATTGGATTTTATATGTTTCCCAAAATGGAGACATTGATGGTTTACAAACAGTTCACACTATTTGTAGAGAAACGAAAAAGAATTTCATACCAGCTATTTGTTTATCTACACTCGGTATAGCTGGGCCTGTCGTAACGGAAAATCGTGATGAATGCTGGGAATCCGCATGGCATCGACTACATGAAACGAATTTACAAAATGAAAATTCATCTGATTCCTTCTCACCAATTACATCTGCCATGTTAGCAAATGTAATCGTTTTTGAATTGTTTAAACATGTCGCGGATGATTCATATCGTGAAAAAGAATCACAATTCTTTTTATTAAACTATGAAACACTTGAAGGAACGTGGCATCCTTTTATAAAACACCCTCTTGCAACTGATGAAAGTTTTACAATTGATACGATAGAAAATATTTCTGAAAAACTTGAGCATCGGTATGGCCAACATACTTCAACTGATGTATTCCGCTTTTTCGATTCATTAACTTCTAAAGAAGCCGGTATATTCCATGTATGGGATGAACAAGATTCATATCAATTACCATTATCACAATGCTATATTCAAGTAGCTACTCCACTATCAGATGGCCCAGCTCCCCTTCTGCCTCTTATGACTCGTAGTGGATTGACTCATAATGAAGCACGCCGAGAAGCTGGTTTAACAGGAATTGAAACATATGTAGCAGAAATCATTCACCGCCTTATTCCTGAACATAACAATATCGGTATCGGTGCTGGAGAAACGATGACAGAAGGATTTTACCGGGCACTACAACAACATTTAAACAATAAACTGTATGAGCGGCAGTCACATATTCTAGAGGAACTTACAACTGTTGATTTAATTGATATTCAAGATAAACATTGTAGATTTTATTACGATGCTCTCTCTACAATCCATGAAACACCTAAAATCGCAATGAGTGAAGAGATTCTCAGTTTTCCAGTCGTTTGGGTTGGTATAAATGATAGATGGTACGGTGCATCTAATATTAATATGACGTTAGCGTTACGAAACGCACTACAACTATCACTCTTTCACGTTCAAAATGAAGAAATTCCTTACAGAGCTAATATCTTGCCTGAATCCTCTATTATTTTATATGACACGGATTCTTTTAGAGTGGAAATACAAGCGGAAGAAGAAATTCCAAGTGTGCAATCTTTACAGCTTGCCTTACAGCATTTAGAAGAACATAATTTTTATCCCTTCGTGTTCGATTTAGCAATCGAACCATTTTTGAAAGAAAACCTAGACGGTGTGTATGGGGTATTAATTGCAAAGGAGGACGGTTTATGATTCAAAATATATTGCTTATAGGAGATGGCCTTCTTGCAGACTATGTACATGATCAATTATGCAAACAATATTCCATCATTCGTCAGCAGACCCTTACAGAAGAACTTCCTGAAAATATTCATCTCGCTCTCGTATTACATGACGGATCTCCTTCTACTATTCATCATGATGCCGAACTTATTTTTCGCTCAAATCATATTCCATGGCTTCGTGGTTTCACTTCATTTGGCGAAGGTATTATCGGTCCTTACATTCATCCTCTTACGCCTGGATGTTCCCATTGTTCTGATGGACGCCGTTTTATCGCTGGCTTTGATCAAAAAGAAATGTGGGAACTACAGCGGAAATATGCCTTTAAAGCAGATAATGTAACGAGACGTGACGTACGTGCCACCCAAAATGGAATGTTGCAAATGTGCCATCTTATTTGCGCAGAAACAGGAAAAATATTAACTCATAACCATTCTTCTTTAGAAAATGAACTTATTTTACTAAACTTACAAACATTACAATGTACGCGGCATTCTTTTCTTCCAGATCCTCTCTGTCCTGTATGTAGTAATTTACCTGATGATACTGCGGATGCGGCGGAAGTTTCTTTACAACCGAGTTTAAAAGTAAGCACCGAAACGTATCGCTGCCGTTCCATTCATGAGCTAAACACATTTTTAACGAGAGACTATTTAGATTATCGGGTCGGTATGTTGAACGGAAAAATGCAGCATTCTGTATTACCATTCGCTGACGTCATTATAAACATGCCATTAATGTTCGGAAATGAAGGTGTTGCGGGACGAACTCATTCATTTGCAGTGAGTGAAGCAACTGCTATTTTAGAAGGTTTAGAACGATATTGCGGTATGTCGCCTCGAGGGAAAAAGACAAATGTGCATGGTAGTTTTCATGATTTAGAGGAACATGCACTAAATCCCCTCACACTCGGTGTCCATACAAATGAACATTACAATCGTGATAACTTTCCATTCAAGCCGTTTGATCCTGATTATGAGCAAAACTGGGTATGGGGATATTCTTTATCACAAAACAGACCGCTTTTAGTTCCTGAATCAATTGCTTATTATAGCCTCGGTCATCGAGATGCTTTCGTGTATGAAACATCAAATGGATGTGCAATTGGCGGTAGTTTAGAAGAAGCGATTTTTCACGGCATTTTAGAAATTGTAGAGCGTGATGCCTTCTTACTCACTTGGTATGCCGAATTACCTCTTCCCCGCCTGGATCTTAATTCAGCAAATGATACAGAATTACAATTAATGATTCAGCGGTTACGTACGATTACCGGATATGAATTACACGCTTTTAACGCGACGATGGAACACGGCATTCCTAGCTTATGGGTAATTGCAAAAAATACGCGTGAAAATGGAATGAACGTTGTTTGTGCAGGAGGCGCTCATTTAGATCCTATTCGAGCCTTAAAAAGCGCCATTCAAGAAATAGCAGGCATGTTACTTATAACAGACGATGAGCTCGAGCACAAAAGAGAATACTACGAAAAATGCTTACAAGATCCTTATTTCGTTAATAAAATGGAAGACCATAGTATGCTGTATGGATTGAAAGAAACAGAAGAACGTCTTCACTTCCTTTTACGGGAAGATGCACCGGTGCAAACGTTCCAAGAAATGAATGTATCACAATCATTTGATATGGATTTAACATCCGATCTCCACCAACTTTTAAATCGTTTGCATCAATCTAATCTTGAAATAATCGTTGTAGATCAAACCGTTCCCCTCATAGAAAAGAATGGATTACATTGTGTAAAAGTTATTATTCCAGGCATGCTACCGATGACGTTTGGTCACCATCTTACTCGAGTTACAGGACTGGACCGGGTATATACCGTACCGATGACACTTGGATATACAGACGAACCTTTAACGAATGAAAGATTAAATCCACATCCACATCCGTTTCCATAGTAAAGGAGGGATTTCATGCAGCTAGATACTTTTTTACATCATCTCCATTTCTCTATCGATGAAATTATGCCGAATCATGAGGTGGACTGGAAAGACGCACCGCTTCCTTATAAATTATATCGAAATTTACCTACCATCCCGCTCTCCTTAGAAATCCCATTATCTTTACCGAACTCTTCTACTACACCTACTTTAGATGAGATTGGTCACTACCTTTGGTATTCATTTGGTGTAACACAATTATGTCAGCTAAATAGCGAGAGAAATGTATTACGAAGATCTATTCCTTCGGGTGGTGCTTTATATCCGAATGAATTGTATATCTATTTAAAGATTGACGATTATCCAGACGGCATTTACCATTATGACGCCGCGCATCACCGACTTATTTTACTTCGCGAAGGAAATTTCGATTCTTATTTGGCAGACGCACTCGGTAATCGCTGTAATATACATGATTGTTTCGGTGCTGCATTCGTATCCACTATGTTTTGGAAAAATTTCTTTAAATACAATAACTTTTCATATCGACTTCAAGGATTAGATAGCGGGGTTCTCATTGGACAATTGCTAGAATGTGCAAAACAGTTCGGTTATACGAACGGCGTATACTTTCAATTTCTAGACCGTGCACTGAACCATTTACTCGGATTGTCAGAAGGTGAAGAAAGTGTGTATGCCGTTATTCCTTTAAGTACAGAACCAGAAACTAATTGGTTTCACAATAATTACCGTGAAAATAAAATAGTTACTTCTCATGAGTTGTTGCAACAAATTCCGCCGCTCGCACATGAACATTTCGTTCGCTCAAAACATGTAGGTGAATATCCGATGATAACAAAAATAAATGAAGCTTCTATGATCGAATCGACAGCACACTTCCAAACGCTACATCATGAAGAGCACTATCAACATAATACGTACGCTGTACAGCTACCGAAAGTAGAACGGTTATCGTATGATTTCCTACAACTTTGTAAAAAACGATATTCTCCTGATGCGGACTTTATTTTAACGAAATGGGATGCAGCCGAGCTCGCTACTTTACTACAAGAAGCGAGCCTCTCCTTCCCCTATTACAACGACCTTGACGGTAAGTATACAAATGAAAATGCACGCGTCTCCTTATATGGATGTTTTTATAACGTGAAAAATATTGAAAACGGAGCTTACGCTTATAACAGTAAAACACATTTCATACAACCAATTCGGTATGGAGACCTTCGCTACCCACTTCAGTCTAGTATGACGATGGATAACGTAAACCTTTTTCAAGTACCACTTTGCTTACATGTAGTCGGACAGAAAGATTACTATACACGTGCATTAGGCTATAGAGGATATCGCATTCACCAAATGGAAGCTGGTATCCTCGTTCATAAACTCGTTTTTGCAGCGACCGCTATGGGGATGGGCGGGCATCCTTTACTTAGTTTTGATACAAATGCATGTGATCAATTGTACGGAATAGATGCTGGGAATGAAACATCTCTTATTCAAGTTCCAGTTGGGGCATATCGGGCGCGGAATTGGTTAAAAGGGGCTTTGCATAGTTAGAAGTACGCCGTCTATCGGCGTGCTTTTTTTAAAGGATTTAATTTATAAAAAGCGAAATGAGTATATATTCTTACATAAAAGGAGAATTTAACTTGAGCATTTTACAACGGTTAATTCAGCAAGCAAAAAATCCTAGCGGAACAATTGGTTCCTCCATGCTTTGTATTATGAACGCTGCACATACGAGATTAATAAATTGGGCATTGCAGAAAGTACATATAAAGACAGATGCAGTCGTATTAGACATCGGCTGTGGTGGAGGCAAAACCATACACACTCTTTCAAAACGAACTCCACTTAGGGAAATATATGGAATTGATTACTCCGATCAAGCTGTGAAAAATTCTATACAGACGAATGCAAAAGATGTTCAAAAACAAAAAGTAATTGTTCAACAAGCAAGCGTTTCTTCTATTCCACATCATACGAACTTCTTCGATCTCATTACCGCCTTTCAAACTCATTATTTTTGGCCTGATGTTGAACAAGATATAAAAGAAGTATTTCGCGTCTTAAAACCGGACGGCTCCTTTTTATTAGTAGCTGAAACTTTCAAAATTCAATATCATATGAAGAATTTTAACACGACCGAAGAACTAATAAATCTCTTTTATAAAACAGGATTTACAAGTGTACAATGTTACGAAGAAAGAGGTTGTCTTTGCGTAATAGGAATTAAATAAAAAGCAGACCTCAAAGGGTCTGCTTTTTCACTAGATTAACTTAAAAATACTCTTAATTTGTCTAGCAAATAACCAATTTTTCGTACCGTAGTTATCATTTAAACTATCTAAATTGATAGATTGTCCGTTAGCAAACTTTAATTCTAACGTAGTATTTTTGTCATTTGTTTTTAAGTTACTATTTGTAATGGCATCATACTTTAATTTTTCAATCTCAACATATTCGTCTTTTTCTTGTCCAATCACGACATGGTCTTGGAAGAAGAAAAAGACTTCTACTTTTTTACCGAAACAAAATACATTTTTCGTATAAATTAATGTCGCGTTATCAAGTCCGACACATACTTCTTTCATTTCTTCCACAACGTGTCCAAAGTCTTCTTCATGTCTTGCATTTGATTCAGCAATCCATTCTTCGATTGTTTTCATATTAATTGCCATACTGCGCCCCCTGGTTCGTTCATTGCTTCGTTTAAAAAATAAATACTATATGAAAATATAAGCGATACGTAATATGTTTTCAAGGGGAAACGGTATATTCAAAATAAAGTGAAACTTTAATCAGTGGGGTCTTACTGTCCGCAAATAGCGGGATAAAGTTAAATTTCAAAGTAATATAAAAGGAAAACCAATTTCATTAAATTTTAAACGTTTGAACGAGACATTCTTCATCATCAATTAACTGCTCTCTCTCATCAAATTCTATGTTCAGTTTTTTATATACTTTCTTCCAAAACGACACTGCTGGTACATTTTTTAGAAGTTCGATAACGAAATATTGTCCTCTTTTCTCTTCTAGTAAATTCTCAACAGCTTGTTTACCTATTCCTTTTCCTTTATATTGATTCAATATGAAAATATCATTAATACCAAAATCATTTTCCTTCTTCAAAAACGGACGTTCCAGTAGTAATAAGAATCCTACAATACTATGATCAACTTTTATAAAATACGGCGTGATTCCGTCATTTTTCCAAAACATATGCAAATCTTTGTATCCAAAAAAACCATCGGCTCCGATAGTTATATTCATAGTGAACTTAGAAAGATCATGAAGATATAATGCGTACAAATTACGTAATATTTCTTTTTCTGATTCTTGAACTTTTTGAAGTGCTACAATCATAAAAAAACTCCCCTTCCTCATATGTAACTATTTCCTGATCCTCTTCATTCGACAAAAATGATAATTCCCCTTTAACAAAAAAATAGCACTTTAAAAAGTGCTATTCTGCTCTCCTTGCCGCTTGTTGAATTGGGTCCCACACGCTGTTATATGGTGGTGCATAACTTAAGTCGACGTCTTCTAAATCATGAATGCTCATTTTATTGAAAAGCGCCATCGCAATCACATCAATACGTTTATCTACGCCTTCTTCTCCAATTACTTGCCCGCCCAATAATTGTTTCGTATCGGAGCGATATAGTAATTTCAAGTAAAGTGGTTTTGCATTTGGATAATAGCCCGCCATATTTGTAGAATCTACTTTGACCGTTTTATACGGAATGTGTAGCCCTTTCGCTTCTTTTTCATTTAAGCCTGTTCTTGCGAGTGTCAAATCCATAAATTTAATAATGCCTGTGCCTAACGTACCTTTAAAAGCTCTTCGTTTATCAAGCATATTCAGTCCAGCAAGTCGCCCTTGCTTATTGGCTGTCGTTCCGAGCGGGATATGATCATGAATTTCCTTTATAACGTGGTAATGTGTTGCGCAATCACCGGCTGCATATACGTCTTGCACATTCGTTTGCATATATGCATTTACTTCGATTGCTCCTTTATGATTCTTACGTATATTTGTCCCTTCAAGAAAATCAGTATTCGGCTTCACTCCAACCGACACTAAAACAAGATCTGCTTTATACGTACCTTTATCCGTTTCGATTGCTTCTACTCGTTCATTTCCTTTAAATGCTTTTACATTTTCATTCGTTAAAATTTCAATATTGTGTTTATCTGCTTCTTTATGTATATATTCAGCCATATCTGCATCATAAATCGTACCGATATGATCATTTCGCTCAATCATTCTTACTTTCTTACCAAGTTCGACGAATGTTTCTGCCATCTCTAGTCCGATTGCACCACCGCCAATAATCGTTACATCTTCAACTTTATTCGTTTCTAACGTTTTTAATATGCGCTCAGCATCAGGAATTGTTTTTAAAAGATGAACGCCTTGTAATTCCCGTCCTTCCCATTCTGGCATAACAGGACGCACTCCAGTCGCAATTAATAATCGATCATATGGAAATTCAAAGACATCCTTCGTCTTCGTATGCTCTGCGTACACCATTTTCTTTTCCGTATCTACTTTCGTTACTTCATGACGCACTTTCGCATCAATTCCATATTTCTCACGAAACGTCTTTACGTTGCGCGCGATTAACTTTTCAGTTGAAGCGATAGCACCACTAATGACATACGGTAATCCACACTGAGCGTACGAATAAATTTCACCTTTTTCTAAAGTTACAACATTTGCATCTTCATCGTTTCTAACAATTTGCATCGCTGCACTCATACCAGCTGCATCTCCGCCAATAATGACATAGTTCACTTTACCACTCCTTCTTTTTTACATACTCTTTACGTTTTCCATATTTTATAGAAATAACACCTACTTCCATTGTAAAGAAAGAGAATTTCATCTTCAAATTTTGTGCACAAACTTATGTATGAATAGGTACCTGTCGTGTCTTATAAACAACATGTTTAATATCCTATAACAGTAACCAGTTGAAAGTAGGTGAAACATACATGTGCGCCGGCCTTCTAGTCCAGCTTCCAGAGGAACCGATAGAACCGAAACCCGCCCTCCCGCTTGAACAGGAGTTTACCGTTAGTGTAACTTTATACAGTGCTCGTGCTTGGTTATCTGACAATGACACTTTCTCACAAACTATTTGGAAAGCTACCCGCTTCGCTTCTGCATCACATGCTCGCAAGGCCATCTTTCCAGTCGGTACTGTTAAAATTTTAAATTTTTCTGACGATACAATAACAGTTACTGCATCCTCAGAATCAGATGATGCTCTTAAAATAATCGTCCCTCCTCATTCTGAAGCTGCTTTAACGTCTAGTTCTTTATCTGATGTGCAAGCCAGTACATCAGGAGGGGCAAGTAAAGTCACATTTCTCTTTCATATCTTTTTCTCTAGGGAACCTCGTCCAGCCAAATAACGATAGAAAAGGTACAGCAATATACACTGTACCTTTTTCACGCGCTCTATTCTCCTGATTTGATTAGTTCAATATTATAAGTTTCGATATCTGTTAACTTTCCTGTAAAATAAGGATTTTCTCTATACCAAGACTGTTTTGCGAAATACACTTGCATATCTTTCGTTTGAAAAATATGTCCATGCCTTGCATATATTTCATTTCTAGCAATTTTCAACTGCTCTTTCGATAAATATGTTAAATCTGCGCTCGTTAATTTTCGAATATCACTATCAGGAAAGATGAAACCATTATATACATACTCAGTCGCGGGCGTTGGAGTAACATTATAAACAACTGGTTTTTCTGTACTTTTCTTTTGAAATGGAAGATTATAAGACGAAAGTGCCGTTACCGTCTCTACTTTTGTCGTTTCCCGTCCACTTTCTCCATTTCGTTCTAAATAAATCGTCGCACTTCCATCAGTCGCTACAGGCCCCCATGTAATTTCTTCTCCTGCCAGCGCTGTAACTGGTTTTTGATTTACGTACAATGTTGCACCAGGCGCGTTCGTTTGAACTGTAATATATTGACCTTGCAACGTTAAATCTACCGTTACGTTATTTTGGCTTTGTTTCATAAGTACAACCTTTTCCTCACGCGATAGTTTTACGTAGTCATTTTTATACTCTGATTGAAACACTTGATTTCCCGGAAGAAATGGCCCATATTGCTTCTCAAACTTTTTGTCATCTGTCTTATCAATTTCTTTTCCGTTCATTTTTAACGATACGTCTTTTTCATTTGTAAGCAAAGTTGTATAGTACGTCTTCGCTTTCAATTTATATCGATCAAATATAAAGAAATACTTTCCGTCTTTCGTTAATGAAAAATCAGCTTTTTCTATTCCGTCCCGTTGTTTTTCACCTTGTCTCAAATATTGTTTTAATTCATTCACGTAAGATGGATTTTCTTTTATATATGAAAATAGAGGCGTTACGCTCTCTCTCGTTATCATAACCGATGGATCATCTGCCGTAACGATCTCAGCTAATTTCTCTCCGTCCCTCTCTTGTAAAATCGTAATCATCCGGTCTACTTGTGCCACCTGCGTATAATACGACGATCCGTACAAATACAATCCAATAATCGCTATAACAAATAGCGCTAACAGTGTAATGCCAACTTTTACACCACCGCTCATGTTCTTCTTTACTACAGAACGTCCCCTCTTCGTCCCGCAGTTTTGACAAAATTGCACACTATCTTCAAACTGAACTCCGCACTTTGTACATACATTCATCCAGTCAACCACCTTTTCATTAGAAGCCAGTTATTCCCTGTGTTAAGGCTTGAATTATCGTGCTAATGTAAGACCAAAGTACAATGAATGTTGCAATTCCAATTAAAACATTTGCAATAATAAGTGTGTAAACGAGATCTAATCCACCATTGTCTAGCTTTAATACGGCTACAGTTATACTAATCCCTATATAAGTTGCAGCTACCGATAATAATATCGGTAAGAAAAAGATTAATAAGAAACTAAAAAGAAAAGAAAGGACTAATATGACAATAGTCGGCGTCGCTATCGTTCCCCATATACCAAATACTTCAAGAAACGAAAAAGATGATTTCATCATCTTGCCACTTACAAAAATAATAAATCCGACAAATAAAGTTAAAATTAATAAAAAGAAAAAGACCGTTATAGATTCTCCAAAAAACGTGGGAGTAGATATATCTGGTGCAAATGTTCTCGTAACTGCTGATGCTGCACTCATCATTCTATAAAAAATACATGCTCCTAAAAAACAAATAAGAACAAGACTTACAATTCCATTTCGCACTTCAATAGCGCCGCTTTTCATAATCGCTGTCGGTGCTTGTAATGCATGTTTAAAAAATTGAAAATAGCCGCTCGCAAACCGCTTCGCTTGCTCTACCGTTTCATTTGGCCGAGCTTCCTTTGCTTGTGCCGCACGTGCTTGTTCCGACCCTTCTTCTTGACCACTACTTGCCACTACCTCTTCCGTTAACGAATGTCCACAATTCCCGCAAAATTTTGCCTCCGCTGCATTTTCTGTATGACATGACGGACATTTCATTCTCTTATCCCTCCTTAAGCATATACCATATAGGGTGTTACAAATTCAATATATGACTTTGGACATAAAACATGACTACAAGAAAAAGATTCTGAAATCCTTCTTCCGAAAGAAAATATATGTGCTAGTAATCTTGAAAAAAAATGCTATTATGAAACAGAATAAATAATATTTTTAACAGATTGGATGACTGGCAATGGAATTGGTAAACTCAATTTTTCAAATACTCCTTACAAGCGTAATCCAATTATTATCTTTAATTGGCGTTATCATTGTAATTGGATTTCTATTAGGCTATTTAGAATCTCTCACACGGATGTATTGGTCGAGAGCTTTTGGACGAAAAGGATTCCTATTAACGGCTTGGATCGGTGTTCCTATTCACGAACTTGGACATGCCATTATGTGCGTGCTGTTCCGTCATAAGATTGTAGCAACGCAGTTCTTCCCGACAGATACAAGTCAAGGGGCTTTAGGTTACGTACAACATCAATACAATCAAAAAAGTGTGTATCAACGGATTGGAAATTTCTTCATCGGCATTGGGCCTATTATTTCTGGTATTACTGCACTAATCCTTTTAATGCGCTATTTCGTACCGAATTCATATTTCTTATTTAATACAACTCTCGAAAAAACAATCGCTTCTACTTCTATTAATATAGAAATGGTTCAAAACATGCTCTTGTCGACGTTTGTATTATTGAAAAGCTTATTTACAATCGGCAATTTATTGAATCCTTCCTTTTGGTTATTTTTATTTATCGCCATTTGCATTTCCGCACATATCGCTTTAAGTAAACCAGATATTAAAGGATCAATAGACGGTGTTATCGTCATGTTTATCGTGTTATTTTTATTCAACATAATAGCAGGACTGTTTCAATACGACAGTAATCAGCTAATTGGACAGGTTATGAAATATAATATGTATCTCATTGCGTTTTCTAGTGTGGCACTGCTGTTCTCTTGTCTTTCTACACTCGTTAGTTTTTCGTTTTATAAAATAAGAAGAGGGCGTTCTTTTTGAACGCCCTCTTCTTATTAATTATTCCCCTTATAATCACAATGCTCAACCGGAACGCGAGCATGCCCTTCTTCATCGGTACACCATGACTGTGATTGGAATGCAAGAAAGATACCAATCCATTCTTCTTCCTTTTCGAAGTGAATGAGTATTCCTCCGTCTTGCCATATGCCATCATCACCTTGCCATTTTTCTACATTCCCTTGATTCATATGAATATCATGTATACCGTTTCCTGGTTTGAAATGAAAATAGGAATCTGGTGTATTTTCTTCTGGTCCCCATCTTTCACCAAACGCGTAAATAATTGCTTTTTCTTCTATTGCTCGTTTTATATAACGTTCTATTTTTTCATTTAAATCATTATCTGCTCCTGCTTTTTCGGGAGGCAAAGGAATCATTTGATTTGAGTCAAATAGATTTCCTCTTACATAATCTAAAGCTACTTTCGGTTCATTGTTTTTTATTTCTGTAAAACCGAATGGTAATGTCGGTAAAATATGAATCGCCTCTGACTTAATATTGTTACTCGCAAAATATAAAACTTCTGACGGATAGCTTTGCGATTTTACGTTAATTGCAATACGATAATTTACTCCTGTCTCGCCCTGTAAATGAACTTGATAATGAGGTGTTTTCCCTTTTCCAATCTTTGATTGTATAACTGTACCTTTTAACACACCGTAGTTTTTTAGGGGCATACATTTCATCTCCTATTCATTTAGTAGAAGCTATTCATATTTAAATCATTATCCACTCATAAAAAAAATCCTCCTATGTTAGGAGGATTTTTAATTTCTCAACATATACCAAACAATAACTTCTACCACTACAAGCAAAACCGCACCAAAGATCATTAACGTCGTCTTCTTTAATAGTTCATTTTCACGGTAAGGGATATTACATAAGTAAGCACCTAGTGTAATCCGTGATGGACAAGCAATTGTCGCTACTGATGATGCGGTGTTTTGAAGTGTTGTGACATATTGCCACGGGAGTGCTACGTTTTGTGCGGTTTGCATTTGTAGTTTTATAAACATTGCATTTGATCCTGCGTTACTACCTGTTAAAAATCCACCAATAGCGCCAATAAACGGGGCAACGAAAACGAAAAAATTTCCAAACGTTTCACCAGCGGTTTTTGCAAGTAATAAATGCATACCAGATGCACCCATTAGTTCTGAAATGGCGATAAACATTGTCGTCGTAATCGCAAATGGAATCCATTGTTTTATCGTTTGCGAGAGTGATTGTTTAATAATATGAGATGGTATCCGGAAGAAAATAATAGTAAATAAGCAAGTCATACCGAGCCAAAATCCTGGTGAATACAGCATTTCTAATTTGTAAGAGTATGATTTTAAATCAAGGACTGCATATGATCTGAACAAATCATGTAATGCTGGAACGAGGCGAGAAAGTAAAATACAAACTGTTAGAAATATATAAGGGCTAATAATTTTTATAATGGATACTTCTCTCTCCGTTGCAGCCGCATGTTCTGTTATAAGATTTTGCCCACTTTTTCCTTTTAATTTAATGATAAAAAAGCCAAAGGTAATCGTAACGATAGAACTTAATATCCCGGCTAGTTCAACACTTACGTACGCATTAGAAAGATAGATTCCGAGAGAAAATAATAGAAAGAACCCTACTCCTTCTTTCCACTTTTCTATAACCGCTTGCCAGCCGCCAACAACGTGTAAAGAAAGAATAACGAAGTAAGCAAACATCGGAATACTTAATAGCGCTGTATTTGTGCCAAGTGTTGTAAGAGGCATATTTATTAGCTGCGAACCGATAATCGTACCAGTTGCCATTGCGCCCCATGAACTAGCTAGTAAGCCGATGAATGAGAGTAGTACAGCTTGAAATGGTTTATATCCTAGTGAAAGAAAAATAGGTGCTGCAACCATGAAGCCAATACCGAATCCACTTACTGATTCAATAAGCGGGCAAATGCCAAAACACATAAGCAGCATTTGTAATAAGCGATCCTGAGTAACTGCTTCTAGAAAACGTGCTACTTGATCGATGTACCCCATTTTGTTCATGAGGTGAAATAAAAAAATACCGAAAAATAAAACGTACCCGACAATAAAACAAATTAACCATCCTTTAATCGTTGCGTGCACAGTTTCACTTATCCCTAATTGAAACATTGGCGAGAGTAAAACGATTCCAACAGACACAGCATAAGAAATTAACGAGGACCTTAATGACGTTTGTTTAAATAAAAATAAACAAATGAAAATCATCATAATTGGGATAAGTGCCAACAATATGGCCATGTTATCATCTCATTTCGTTTAAAATACAATTTTTAACTATTATATAACAGATACTATAATTTTCAATTGTTTTTACAACAGATTCAAAAAAGGAACCAAACGGCTCCTTTTCATTCACTCCCATTTTCTATTATCCTGAAAAACTGTCTGCTTTCCGACTATTTCTTTCAACACAACAAACACAATGTAAGTACATATTGCTTGCAATATAATATTCCAAAATTTCATTAATGTAAATGAATGAATCCGTAGAAATAATTCGTTTAATAATACAATCGAAACGATACTAAATAATTCTATACTAATCGAAAATAGACATATTTCTAAAATAGACTGTTCTTGAATGCGATTTAAGTTGGAAAAGATGAATACATACCCTAAAAATAGAGCCATTAACTCTATTTTCGTCATGCTAATGAGCCAAGCGTATAGCGGTACAGTTAAGAATAGATATAGTAGTTTACGTCTTAGCATGCCTTCTCACCCTCTAAATTATATGTATTTTCTGTATATTTTAACATTTATTACGCAAAACAAAAAGAAGAGACTACGCCTCTTCTTTTTGTTTTGTTGCATATATTAATTCACATATTTCTTCTTGCTTTTCATTTTCTAAAAGCTCAATGATCTTACTTCCAACGACAACTCCGTCGCATATTGTAACCATTTCTTCTACATGTTCTTTTGTTGAGATGCCAAATCCAGCGACTACTGGTAAGTTGACGTGTGATTTTACTTTTTCTAAGTAACTATGAATCTCCTCTTTAAAGTTTTGACGTACTCCCGTTACGCCCGCTACTGTAACAGCATAAACGAACCCTTCTGATTCACTCGTAATTTTTTCAATTCTTTCAATAGGACTCGTTACGGTAACGAGTGGAATGAGCGCAATGTTTGCCTCTCGAAGTAACGGCGCAATAATATTTTGTTCTTCATACGGTAAGTCTGGAACGATAATACCATCCACACCGGCCTCTAAGCACTTCTCTACAAATCGTTCTTTTCCGAATGCAAGTACTGGATTTAAATATGTCATGAGTACAAACGGAATTTGCACTTCTTTCCTTACCTCTATTAATGCTTGAAAAATACCTTTTACTGTTACACCGCTATCTAGCGCTCGTTTCCCTGCTCTTTGAATCGTTGGACCGTCTGCGACTGGATCCGAAAAAGGAATGCCGATTTCAACGATGCTCGCTCCTGCTTCATCTAAAAAACGAATTCTTTCTTTTAATTTTTCAAGACCACCATCTCCGCCCATTACATACGGAATAAATGCTTTCTTACCATTTTCAAACGCTGCTTTAATTTTTTCTACTCCCATTTTTTACACCTCTTCCATATAACGTTTTATACTCTCTACATCTTTATCACCACGGCCAGATAAACAAATAACAAGTCCTTCATCTTCCTTCATTTTCGGAGCTAATTTTAATGCATATGCGACAGCATGTGAACTTTCTAGCGCCGGGATAATGCCTTCTTTTTTCGTTAATAATTGAAATGCTTCTAATGCTTCTTCGTCTGTTATCGAATGATAAGAAACGCGGCCAATATCTTTTAGCAAGCTATGTTCTGGACCAACACCTGGATAATCAAGTCCTGCTGAAATAGAGTGTGCTTCTTGAATTTGTCCTTCTTCGTTTTGCAGAAGATACATCATTGATCCGTGTAAAACCCCAACGCTTCCTTTCGTTAAAGTTGCTGCATGTTTTTCTGTATGAACGCCTTTTCCAGCTGCTTCTACGCCGTAAAGAGCAACTTCTTCATCGTGTACGAACGGATAAAACATCCCCATTGCATTACTACCACCTCCAATACAAGCAACGACTGCTTCTGGTAACTTTCCTTCTAACGCCTCATATTGTTTTTTCGTTTCATTTCCAATTACACTTTGGAAATCACGTACAATTTGCGGGAATGGATGTGGTCCGAGAACAGATCCCATAATGTAGTGCGTATCATGCACATGTGAAACCCAGTAACGAAGCGCCTCGTTTACCGCATCTTTTAATGTACCACTACCTGCCGCTACACTTTCTACTTTCGCTCCGAGTAATTCCATTCGGAACACATTTAATTTTTGACGTCTTACATCTTCTTCTCCCATAAAAATGACGCATTCTAATCCGAGAAGAGCACATACAGTAGCTGTTGCCACTCCGTGTTGTCCAGCTCCTGTTTCAGCGACAACTTTTTTCTTGCCCATTCGCACTGCAAGTAGTGCCTGACCGATTGTATTGTTAATTTTATGAGCTCCTGTATGATTCAAATCTTCACGTTTTAAATAAATCTTTGCACCTCCGCAATACTTCGTCAGATTTTCAGCGAAATAAAGCGGTGTTTCTCTTCCGACGTACGTTTTTAAATAATGATTTAATTCCTTTTGAAATGCCTCATCTTGCATCGCTTCTTTATATGCTTCTTCTAGTTCTAGTACAGATTGCATTAACGTTTCTGGAACGTATCGTCCTCCGTATATACCGTAATGTCCTTTTTCATCTGGATATGCGTAGTTCATTTGGAACACTCCTTCGCTTTTATAATAAATTGTTTTATTTTCTCTACATCTTTCTTTCCTTCTGTCTCTACTCCGCTGCTCACATCGACCATATAAGGCCGAACAGTTCGAATTGCTTCTTCTATATTAAGAGCGTTTAATCCACCAGCTAATATCGTTTTCTTTCGCAATTCTTTTGGCATATGCCCAAGTAGTTCCCATGAAAATGTCTTTCCATTTCCTCCATGAAACTTTTCTTTCGGGCTATCAAATAATATATAATCCGTTTCATACCCTTGAGCGTTTTTCATATCACTTTCTGAAGTTACTCCTAGTGATTTTATAGACAGAATATTCAATCTTCTGATTTGATAATTATCTTCATCTCCATGTAGTTGTACATGTGTTAACCCGCACTCATCTGCAATTTTCTGGATCACTTCTACTGATTCATTTACGAAAACACCGATTTTTAACACGTTGGCTGGAAGCTCCTGAATGATTTCTTCCGCTCTCTTTGGAGTGATTTTCCGCTTACTTTCTGCAAAAACAAATCCGAGTGCATCTGCGCCGTATTCGCAAGCACGTTTTGCTGTTTCCATATCAGTGATGCCGCAAATTTTCACTTTCATATATTCACCTTACAGTCTTCAAAAAAGTTACTAATAGAAGATGATGTCATAAGTGCCTCTCCAATTAATACACCTTTTGCTCCTGCTTTTTTAACACGAATAATATCCTCTTTTAAATGAATCCCGCTTTCACTAATCCAAAGTAGTTTCTCCTCATTCAATCTTTTTCCAAGCTTTTCAGTTTGGCTTAAATCTACTTCGAACGTTTTTAAATTACGATTATTAATGCCAATAACGTGCGGATTTAATACAATCGCAGTTTCTAATTCCTGTTCATCATGAACTTCAACAATCGCTTCCAATCCTTTTTCTAACACGTAGCTATACAACTCTTTTAACTTCTCTTTCGTTAACGCTGCTACAATTAGTAAAATAATATCTGCTCCCGCTTCATACGCTCTATCGATTTGAATCTTATCGATTATGAAATCTTTACATAAAAGCGGAATGTTACTTTCTTCTCTTGCTGTTTGTAAATCGTGAAACGATCCTTTAAAAAATTGACCATCTGTTAAAACAGAAACTGCTCCTGCACCACATTTCTCATATGTTCCCACTTGTTTTCGTACGTCAACGTGTAAATTGATATCTCCTTTTGATGGTGATGCTCGCTTTACTTCTGCAATGACAGTAAACTGCTGTAACGCTTCTACAAGTGAATGTGCCTTTCTTTTTGTTTTTACTGGTGTATATATTTCATATAACTCCGCAACTTCCTTTTTCTTCTGTTCTACAATTTTATCTAAAATCGTCCCCACTTTAGTTCACCCTTTCTAATTTTTCGTTGCTTGCTGCAATTAATAAGTTTAATTTGGTTAATGCTTTTCCAGAGTCGATGCTATGTGCCGCGAGTTTAATTCCTTCTTCAATCGTTTCCGTTTTTCCATTTGCGAAAAGAGCTAGACCTGCATTTAATAAAACGGTATCGCGGTAAACACTCTTTTCTCCGCTCAATACTTCAAGCGTAATCTTTGCATTTTCTTTTGAATTCCCCCCTCTAATTTCTTCATTTTTCACTCTTGAAAAACCATACTTTTCTGGATCAATACTCATTTCTACTATTTCATTATCTTTTAAAAGGACTACGTGATTTTCCCCTTGTAATGATGCTTCATCTAAAAAACCACTTCCATTTACGACAAGCGCTTGTTTCCGGCCTAACTTTTGTAATACTTGTGCAACTGGTAATAACATATCTCGTTTATAAATACCGACAAATTGTGTTTCTAAATTCACTGGATTTGTTAAAGGGCCAATTAAGTTAAAGATCGTCGGCACGTTTAACTCTTTTCTTATTTTCATAATGCGCCTTAGTGCTGGATGCATCGCTGGTGCAAATAAAAATGCAATACCTACATGCTCTAGTAAATAATCAATTTCGTTTGGCGTACTACTAATATTTACACCTAGTTCTTCTAATAAGTCTGCACTTCCTGTTTTACTAGAAACAGCACGATTACCATGTTTTGCAACCTTTACACCTGCTCCTGCCAGTACGAATGCTGATGTTGTGCTAATATTAAACGTTTGAGCACCATCGCCACCCGTCCCGCAATTATCCATTGCTCCTTGTATATGGTTCGAAAACGGCAATGCCTTTTCGCGAAGAGCTCGAACGAGACCGTATATTTCTTCTGCAGTTTCACCTTTCGCTTTCAGTAAGACTAAGAAAGCTGCAATTTCACTTTCTAATATGTTTTCACTTAATAAAAGTAATCCTGCTTTATACATTTCCTCTTCTGTTAAATGTTGACCCTCAACTAATTTACGAAGATAGTTATTCATACTCTTTCCTCCTCTTTTACTTCTGTTAAAAAGGCACGTATTAACTTTCCGCCTTCTTCTGTTGCGATTGATTCCGGATGAAACTGTAATCCGAAGAGCGGATAATAATTGTGACGGACTGCCATTATTTCTCCGTCGTCCATCGCTGTCGCTAATATGTCAAAACACTCTGGCAAGCTCGTTTGCTCTGCAACAAGGGAATGATAGCGCATCGCCGTTAGCGGCTGTGTAGCGTATGAAAAGATTGACATTCCGTTATGTTTCACACGCGATGTTTTTCCATGTTTAATACGTTCTGCTCTAACAATGTCTCCTCCAAATGCAGCTATGATCGCTTGGTGGCCAAGACAAATCCCTAATATGGGAACGTTCTTATAAAAATGACGGATGACGTCGATACAAACGCCAGCATCCTCTGGTTTTCCTGGTCCTGGTGAAAGTACAATTCCTCTTGGATTCATCTCTTCTAACTGTTCTATCGTTATTTCATCATTTCTTACAACTACAATTTCTTCTTCATGTTCGCCTAACAGTTGATACAAGTTATATGTGAACGAATCGTAATTATCGATAAGTACAATCATTTCATTACCTCCAAAAGCGCTCTCGCTTTATTTAATGTTTCTTCATATTCAGCTACTGGATCTGAATCGTAAACGACTCCTGCTCCTGCCTGAACGTATGCTTTTTCATCCTTTACGACCATCGTTCGAATAGCGAGCGCCATATCAAGATTTCCTGAAAAACTAACGTATCCAACTGCACCAGCGTATACATTTCTTTTTTCATTCTCTAGTTCATTTATAATTTCCATCGCTCTAATTTTCGGAGCTCCAGAAACCGTCCCTGCTGGTAAGCAATACGCTAACGCATCAAATCCACCCATTTGTTTTCGCAATGTTCCGTAAACTTCAGATACAATGTGCATAACGTGAGAATATTTTTCTACTTTCATATATTTATCTATCGTAACCGAGCCGATTTCGCTCACTCTACCAATATCGTTTCGCCCAAGATCTACAAGCATCATATGCTCTGCTCGCTCTTTCTCATTGCCTAACAGTTCTTTTGCGATTTCCTCGTCTTCCCTCTTCGTTTTCCCCCTCGGCCTTGTACCAGCAATTGGATTCGTCATCACTTTATCCTCCCTTACTGATAGTAAACTTTCCGGCGAAGAACCGAGTACAACATAATCTTGAAAATCGATATAGAACATATATGGTGATGGATTTGCAATTCGAAGTTTTCGGTATAACCCGAATGGATCCCCAATACATTCACTTTGTAAACGCTGTGATAGTACGACTTGGAATATGTCTCCCGCTCTTATATATTCTTTCGCAATTTCTACCATCTCACAAAACTCTTTTTCCGTTATAGAAGAAGTGAATGATAATGGGGATTGTATTGCATTTACTTCAGCTTCTTCTCCTTGTAGCACTTCCTCTTTGTATACTCGTAGCCTTTCGTATACTTCCTCATAATCTGTTGAATCATCTTCCCTGCATACATATACAAACGACAACTTTTGGCGTAAATGATCGTAAACGATAAACTCACGATATAGTAAAAGGTGTACTTCCGGAATATTTAATGGGTCGTGTAAATCCGCTCCAATGTTTTCATACTGTCGAATGACATCATATCCAATATAACCAACTGCTCCTCCGCAAAATGGAAATGGACTGTCTACTTGTGATGGTACGATTACTTCTTCTAACACTTGCAGTACGTTACCTTGTAACTTTTCTGCCCGGCCGTAAATCGTTCGTTCCACTTCCGTACCAACGCTTTTCACTTCTCCATAAGGATTACATCCTAAGTAAGAATAACGCCCTTTATCTTGATGAAGCTGTGAACTTTCTAATAAGAATTTCTTCTTCCCTTTCATACGTCTATATAAAGAAATTGGCGTAATGCTATCTCCTTCTTCTTCAGTGATTACTAAAAATGTCTTTCTCTCTCTTTTTTGTTTTATAAATTCTTCTTTCGTCATCATGTCCTTCACCTCACCCTGAAAAATAAAAAAGTCCCCTACATATCGAAAATATGTAGAGGACGATAAATATACCGCGGTACCACCTCGTGTTGGATGCAAAAGCATCCCGCTTTGTTCAGGTACAAATTTTATACCTTATCCTTGTAACGGCGGAACCCGGGTTGCCTACTAAAAATAATTGTTCAGCATACCTCTCGTAAGCCCATTCCGTATATGGCACCGTACCGGGCTCCCACCTATTCCCGGCTCTCTGTAACGTCTCCAATATACGTACTCTTCTTACTTAAACGATTTCATTTATTTAATTTTTTATACACAAAAAGGGAGTACTCATCCTATAGAAAGGACGGGTACTCCCGTGGTGCCACCTTAATTCGTTACAAATGTAACGCACTTTACCGTATCAAAAACAATACGTGTCTCTTGTATCGATGAGATCATGTCGCCAAAGCCTACTTCTTTCGTTTCGGTTTGGAAGCTCCGAAGCCCATTCCACATCAATTCCATACTGATTCGCACCAACCATCAGCTCTCTGACATGTTCATCATGTGTACTCTTCTTCATCAACGCTTGCATTTTTTTAAGTTGCACTCATTATAGACCTGACTTTTTTCACAAGTCAATACTTTTTTAAAAATTTTATTTTTCTTTCCTTTCAATATTATATTGACAAAACAACCTCTTTTTATGTAAATATAATAAATACTCTATTAAAAATAAGGTTTTTTGTATGAATATTATATATTAAAAAAGTAAAATGACATCAAAAAACGCTTACATTTCTGAAAATTCGTATTTCTATATGGATTTTTCAGAATAATCATGATAGATTATAAAGTGAAACTTTAATCAGTAGAGGGTGTTCATCCCCACTGATTATTAGTTGAATCAATCGGGCATTAACGGACAGTTGATCTCCCACCTAACTTCCTTGCCCAGCCAATTTTAAGGTGGGAGTTTTGCTGCCCGTTAATGCGGGATAAATATGCATAACGCATCAAAAGACCTGACAAAAGAAAGGGGAACTACATGAGTACGCAGATGTTAACTTTAACTTCTATCTCTATTTACATGCTCGGGATGTTAGTAATCGGCTATTTCGCCTACAAACGAACGTCCAACTTAACAGATTATATGCTTGGCGGGCGTACACTAGGCCCCGCAGTAACAGCATTAAGTGCTGGAGCATCCGATATGAGTGGTTGGCTTTTAATGGGATTACCCGGTGCAATGTTTAGCGTTGGATTAAGTAGTAGTTGGATTGCGATCGGCCTAACACTAGGCGCATACGCAAACTGGCTTTATGTCGCTCCTCGCTTACGTACCTACTCAGAAATTGCAAATAACTCTATTACTATTCCAGAATTTTTGGAACACCGTTTCCACGACAAATCTCATATGCTACGCTTAGTATCCGGACTTGTTATTATGATTTTCTTTACTTTTTATGTAGCTTCAGGATTAGTTTCAGGCGCTGTATTATTTGAAAATTCATTTGGCATGAACTATCATGTTGGATTATTCATTGTTGCAGGCGTTGTTGTCGCTTACACATTATTTGGTGGTTTCTTAGCAGTAAGTTGGACAGACTTCGTACAAGGAATCATTATGGTGGTCGCTCTTATTCTTGTTCCTATCGTAACAATTATGAATTCGAACGGACTTGGACCTGCATTTGATACAATTCGATCTGTAGATCCAACACGTCTAGATATTTTTAAAGGTGCCTCTACTTTAGGAATGATTTCTCTATTCGCATGGGGCCTTGGTTATGTCGGACAACCTCATATTATCGTACGCTTTATGGCAATTTCTTCTGTAAAAGAACTTAAAAGTGCACGAAGAATTGGTATGAGCTGGATGATTTTCTCTGTTGTTGGAGCTATGTTTACTGGTCTTATTGGTATTGCTTACTATTCACAACAAGAGTTGACATTATCTAATCCAGAGACAATTTTCCTTGAACTTGGGAAAATTTTATTCCATCCACTTATTACTGGATTTTTATTAGCAGCCATTCTAGCAGCGATTATGAGTACAATTTCATCACAGCTACTCGTTACTTCTAGTGCTGTAACTGAAGATTTATATCGTACATTCTTCAAACGTTCTGCATCTGATAAAGAACTTGTATTTGTCGGTCGTATGGCTGTACTTGTTATTGCATTAGTTGGGTGCGCATTAGCGTTTAAACAAAATGATACGATTTTAGCTCTTGTTGGATACGCTTGGGCTGGATTTGGTTCTTCATTCGGACCTGCTATTTTATTAAGCTTATATTGGAAACGTATGACGAAGTGGGGCGCACTTGCCGGTATGATTTCTGGTGCCGCTACTGTTATTATATGGACTCAATTCAAATTCTTAAAAGATTTCTTATATGAAATGATTCCAGGTTTCGCTATTAGTTTACTAGCCATCGTAATTGTTAGTTTACTAACACAACCTTCAAAAGAAGTTAAAGAGCAATTTGAGGATTTCGAAAAACAACATCGTCATAATTTATAAAAAAATCTCTGCTGTTATCATAACAGCAGAGATTTTTTACAGTTCGACAATCTTTTTATCAAATTTAACAAATTCTTTATGTTTCGTTAAATTTAACATAACACTACTCCTTTATAGTATGAGTATCAGCACTTATACAGAAAGGGGACTCCAACATGTTAGCAGCTTTCCAGCAACAACAAACACGAAAATTTTCACCTATCACAAATACTTCTGCGTCTTGTTTAAACATGCAACCTAACCCGCCTAAAATTTCAATTGCTCCTTCTGTTATTTCAGTCATCGGTGTTCATATGGAAAAACATAAATTAAAAATAAAAACGGGACAAAACATTGTGTTATCAGCTTCTATTTTACCAATACAAGCAACGAATAAAGAGCTTATTTGGTCAAATATGAATTCTGATATCATCACCATATATCCAAAAGGTGACACCGTGACGATTACTGGAAAAAGTGCAGGTAAAGCAGTCGTAATTGTCACAACTGCTGAAGGCAAATTTCGTGACCTATGTGTCATTCATGTACAACCTTATATGACAAATCCAAAGTAAAAGAGTGGCTTCGTAGCCACTCTTTTACTTGATTTCAATATTTGAGTTTTTACTTTTTACAAGGTTAATAAAAAATTGGATATAACCATACATTTTTTTTGATGGAAATTCTACTAAACTTTCCCCGTCTTGATTTAAGTCAATGAATCTCCTTCTCTTCCCTATTACAATGAAAACAATATTAGAAAAGGAGGACATATTATGACTGAACGAAAGTACGCCTTATTTGCTAGCACATCTCTTCTTGTTATGGCATTCATTGCATTTTTCTCTTACGGTTTTGTTCATGGAAACCTCGTTATACAAGGAGATGCGAGTACAACATTCCATAATATCCAAACTTCAAATTCACTTTTCAAAGCGGAAGTTTTTGGGTGGATTATCATTTTTATCACTGATATTGTCGCTGCGTGGGCTCTTTATTTCTTTCTAAAACCAATTAATACTAGCCTCTCATTACTAGCCGCTTTGCTTCGTCTTATGTATACAGCTATACTTGGGATTGCTATATTCAATCTAATATTGGCATTATTGCTTTCAAAAAATACAATTGCAAATCCAGAAACATATACAATGTTGTTTCTCAGTGCATTCGAATACATTTGGTCTGTAGGATTGATCATTTTTGGATTGCATCTTTTCGTTTTAGGCTATGTAGCTTTTCTCTCTAAACAGATACCAAAGTTTATTAGTAAACTGCTGTTCATTGCTGCTACCGGTTATATGCTAATTCACGTCATGAATACAATGTTTACACAATACGATACAATGATTTCACTCATACAATCACTATTCCAATTACCTATGATTGCAGGTGAATTAGGACTTGCGATATGGCTACTATTGAAAGGTGGTAAACACTCTAATTAAGCCGTTTCTTAATTCTACTTAATGATTCTGGTGTCATGCCAAGATAGCTTGCTAGCTGATATTGTGGAACGCGATGAATTAAATACGGGCGTTTTCGTAACAATGTTTTATATCGCTCTTCTGGTGTCGATGAGATAAATACAGCAAGTTCATCTTGTACTTCACCGAAATTGTACTCGATCATTTTACGCGTCATTTCTTCTAATTGTGAATACTTATTATACATGTCCTTTTCACTATGTAGATCACCAACAACTACAGTACAATCTTCTAAACACGTTAACGTATATGATGAAGATTTATCTTGTTTATGATGGTTGAAATTCGAAATTGCCTGTTCTTCTGTATAAAAATTTGATGTAACTTCTTTCCCTGCTTCATCTATACTATGTTGCCTAACGCATCCTTTTAATACAAAATAACATTTTAACGGAACATTTCCTTGTCTTAGGAGCACTGTTCCTTTTTTATATTCTTCAATTTGTAATTCCCTGAGGATCATTTGCTGCTCTTCTTCACTTAGTGTTGTAAATCTATTCATATACTTCTTTAATATCTCTTCCATTTTCCTCCCCCTTCTACGCCCGCATTTCTATAAAACAAAAAGAGAAGTATCATAACTTCTCTTTTCTTCCCTAACACTATAATTCCTGTGTATACACTGGCTCGTTTACGACATTTTTTGCTGTTCGCTTTTGTTGCTGCATTAAGAAAACAGATACACCAAACAATACGAGCATGCTACCGATCATTTGCATTGCATTTAATTTTTCTCCAAGTAAGAAGAACGCAAGTATAGATGCTCCAACAGGTTCTCCTAAAATACTCATTGAAATTGTCGTTGCATTTACATAATTTAATAGCCAGTTATTAATTACATGTGACACTGTCGGCACAACCGCAAGTAAAAGAAAAACAGTCCAATCCCACTTCGTATAACCTGTAAAGGGTACTTGTAATATAACATTATAAATCCCCATAAAAAGACCTGCGAACGCAAAGACTGTAAAGCTATAAATCCAGTGCGATACTTTCTTCACTGTCGTTTGCCCGATAAATAAATAACCGACAACCGCTATTACACTTAGAAAGGATAATATGTCACCATAAATTGCTTGCTTACTTAAACCTAAATCTCCCCAACCAATGCACATTACTCCTAAAATAGCGATTCCCATCGTTGCAATGGCTGAATATGTTGTTCTTTCTTTAAATAGAAAAAAACCTCCAACTAAAGATACGATTGGTTGAAGTGCCAAAATAATTGTTGAACTAGCAACTGTTGTATGCTTTAAAGATTCAAACCATAAAAGAAAATGCAGTGCTAAAAAGAAACCAGATCCAATTAAAAAGCCCCAATCTTTCATTTGAATCCTATTAAATTCTTCTCTTTTTTTCCATACGATAGGCAGCATAATAAGTACGATAATCCATAAGCGGTACATACTTAATATTGAAGATGGTGCTGAGGACATCTTTACAAAAACTGCTGCAAAGGAAATGGCAATTATAGAAATTGCTAATGGTAGTGCGATTGATTTTTCTTGTTTCAAATCCTGTCTCCCCTCTCACCTGTCAAAAATCCCACTTCATTATATCCGTTTTCTTTCGCAACTTAAATACTAATTTTTTAGATTCTTCGTACCATTATGGTAAAATAGAAATTAAGGCACCAATTAGTGAATATTTTTTTCCTTTTCACTACAAGAGTCGCTCTTACAATCGTTACAGTAAATTTTTATTTAGGGGGATCTACATGAGTCAAACAATAGGGAGAATTGAAGAAATTTCATTTTATAGCGCATCACTTCAAGAAGATGTTACACTTCTCGTTTATTTACCAGTAAATTACACACCACTGCACAAACATACAGTTGTAATTGCACAAGATGGTAGAGATTATTTTCAGCTTGGTAAAGCGCACCGTGTAATTGAGCGCCTTCGTGAAACCGAAGAAATTGACCGTACAATTATTGTCGGTATTCCATATAAAAATGTACATGATCGTAAAGAAAAATATTTCCCAAATGAAGTAAAAAATGCTGCATATATTCGTTTCCTTGCTCATGAACTTGCACCATATATTGATGAAAATTATCCAACGTACCAAATGGGAAAAGGTCGTGTTTTAATTGGTGATTCTCTTGGCGGAACAGTTTCCTTTATGACTGCACTTATGTATCCGCATACATTCGGTAAAGTCGTTATGCAATCACCATTTGTGGATGAGACAGTGATGAACTTAGCAAAAGAATTCAAAGATCCACAGGCGTTAGAACTGTATCACGTCATCGGTACAGAAGAAACGGCTGTAAAGCGTACTGATGGACAAGTATCTGATTTCGTAGGGCCGAACCGTGAGTTAAATACGCTTCTTACAGATAGAAACTTCATCACGCATTATGAGGAATTTGAAGGTAATCATACTTGGAAATATTGGCAGACTGATTTACCGAAAGCCTTCTCTCATATTCTATCAATGAAATAATAGAGAGCAGTATTCAGAATAATTTGATATAATAGATAAAGAGATTTATTTATCTCAAAATCTAACTAGACTTACAAAGGGAGGAATTGGAACATGAAATTAGGCATTGTAATTTTTCCATCTAAAATGATTCAAGATAAAGCGAACGGATTGCGTAAACGTTATGACCCGCACTACGCATTAGTTCCGCCACATATTACATTGAAAACACCCTTTGAGGCGCAAGATGAACAATTAGAGTCGATTGTAAACGAGTTACATACAATCGCAAGTAAAACGAACCCTTTCACCCTTCATGTTGGGAAAGTTGGTTCATTCGCACCTGTTAATAACGTCCTTTACTTTAAAGTAGAAAAAACACCTGAACTTACTTTCTTAAATGAAGAAATGCATAGCGGGTTATTCACGCAAGAACGCGAATATGCTTTCGTACCTCATTTAACAATCGGACAAGGCTTATCAGATGCAGAGCATGCTGATGTGTTGGGCCGATTACGTATGAAAGATTTCTATTACGAACAACCAATTGATCGTTTCCATCTTCTATATCAATTAGAAAATGGAACATGGACTGTACACGAAACATTCCGTCTTGGAAAGGGGAACAACTAATTTGCACGCACAGATTGTACAAACGGACGAACAACTAAGAGATGCATTCTCTGTACGTAAACAAGTGTTTGTAAATGAACAACGTGTCTCTGCTGAAGAAGAGTACGATGAGTTTGAAGAAACTTCAACACACGTTGTTATATATGACAATGATGTTCCAGTTGGTGCTGGACGTTTTCGCACCCTTGATGGTATAGGAAAAATGGAACGCATTTGCGTGCTAAATTCCCATCGCAAAAAAGGGATTGGAAAAATTGTTATGGATTCTCTTGAAGCGTATGCAAAAGAAAATTCGCTACCGAAATTGAAACTTCACGCTCAAACACATGCCGAAGATTTCTATAAAAAACTTGGATATGTAACAAGTTCTGATGTATTTATGGAAGCGAATATCCCGCACGTCGTAATGATAAAAGAATTGTAATTTGAAAGCAGGAGGTGATCCCTCCTGTTTTTTTACATTGCTATTTTCTTTTTCTTCCGCTAAAGTTAAATGTTGATGCTATAGTTTTGAAGGTGAACATATGACACAAGAAAAATTTTCACAAAAATCGTTAACACACGCTGATATTCCGCGTGCGACATATCATATTCCGAAAACATCTACCCATTTAATTATGGAAGAAGATGTAGATGCGGCTTATTTCCGCGCTCTTGAACAACAAAATGTTTTTTTAAACGAAAAACAATTAGAAGCCGTGCGCACAACAGAAGGTCCTGTTCTTACACTAGCTGGTGCCGGAAGCGGGAAAACATCTGTTTTAACAACTCGCGTTGGTTATTTAGTAAATGTAAAACAAGTTCATCCACGAAATATTTTATTACTTACATTTACACAAAAAGCAGCTGAAGAAATACGAAGTCGTGTTGCGAAGTTACCAGGTATGAATCATGCAGCAAGTAGCTACGTAGTTGCTGGTACATTCCACTCTGTTTTCTTAAAATTACTTCGTAGTCAAGGTTATAATCAGCAAATTTTAGCAAATGAAAAACATAAACAAATTATGATAAAGAAAATCTTAAAAGAATTGCGTTTAAAAGACGATTATGATGCTGAAACGATGCTCGCGATGATTTCACTTGAGAAAAACAAATTAAATCGTCCGAAAGATGTAAAAGCGAAAACACCAGTCGAACAAGAATTTAAAGAAGTATACGAACGTTTTGAAGAGGTAAAACAAAGATACAATTATATTGATTTCGATGACATCTTATTGGAAACATATTATATGTTAGAAAATAATGCTCCTTTACTAACTCAATTACAACAACGTTTTCACTACATTGAAGTAGATGAGTTTCAAGATACATCGTATGCACAATATGAAATCGTAAAATTGTTAGCCACGCCAAGAAATAATTTATTTATCGCAGGTGATGACGACCAGGCGATATACGGCTGGCGAGGAGCAAGTCACCAAATTATTTTATCTTTTCCAAAAGAATTTGATAACACAACAATCATTGCACTAAATACGAATTATCGATCCAATCCCTTTATCGTCGGGCTTGGAAATGAAGTTATAAAATTAAATCAAGAACGTTTTGATAAAGAGCTATACTCTGTTCGTGAGGAAGGTGTACAACCTTTTTATGCAAGACCTGCTACGACTCTTGATGAAGCAAATCAAATTTTGCAGCTTATTCAAGAAAAAGTAGAGAGTGGTGAACGTAACTTTAAAGATTTTTGTTTACTGTATCGCACACATTCTGTAAGTCGTTCGTTACTTGATCAGCTTACCATTCATAAAATCCCGTTTATTAAACACGGAGCGAGCCAATCATTTTATGAACATTCTTTAATTAAGCCTGTATTAGATCATTTAAGACTCGTGATTGAGCCGTTTCGACTAGAATCACTTTCAAACATATTGCCGACGATGTATATCGGACGTGATGATTGTATTTCATTTATTGAACGTGAACAATGGAAATATGGTGAGGGGCGCTTCCCTTCTCTTCTTCATTTCTTACTATTAAATCCAAGCTTAAAACCTTTTCAAGTGAAAAAGGTAAATGAGCGCATCGATTTTATTAAGTTTATTAAAGAATTAGAACCGAAAAAAGCATTAAAAGAAATCATTCATGGTAAAGGAAAATATTTAGAGTACTTACAAAGTAACGATCGTTCTTCCTTTACAATGCATAAAGACATACAAGAAGAAATGTTGGAAGAATTAATGGAGTCTGCAACTCGTTTCACCGATATTCCAGCTTATTTACAATTTATCGACGAGGCGATTCAAGGTCAAAAAGAAATGGAAGCATTAAAAACAATGCCGCAAAAAGATGCCGTTTCACTTATGTCAATTCATAACGCAAAAGGCCTTGAATTTCCATGTGTCTTTTTACTTGGAGCGAGTGATGGAATCCTGCCTCATACTTCTTCTTTAAAAGATGCAAATGATCGTGTTACGGAAACTTCTGAAGCGTTAGAAGAAGAACGCCGATTACTTTATGTTGCCATTACACGTGCGAAAGAAGAACTTTACATTTCTTCTCCGCAATTTTTCAGAGGAAAGAAATTAGATATATCTCGTTTTTTATATACTGTGCGAAAAGATTTACCTGAAAAGACATCCACTAAATAAGGATGTCTTTTTTTATATCACGTTATGTACATCCCTCCTATATAAATTCCTTGTTTTTATCGTGAGAATTAACGTAATATCAGCCATATCCCACTCATATTGTAATAGTGTATGTCAGAACTCACGAGAAGGAGTGAACATAATGAGCTGCAATTGTAATGAAGATCATCAACATGAGTGTGATTTCAACTGTGTATCGAATGTTGTTCGTTTTATACATGAACTACAAGAATGTGCAACGACAACATGTGGATCTGGTTGCGAAGTTCCATTTTTAGGTGCACATAACAATGCATCAGTAGCGAATACACGTCCTTTTATTTTATACACAAAAACTGGAGAACCTTTTGAAGCATTTGCACCATCTTCAAGCCTTACTAGCTGCCGATCTCCTATTTTCCGCGTAGAAAGTATAGATGATGATGACTGTGCTGTATTGCGTGTATTAACTGTAGTTTTAGGTGATGGTACCGCTGTACCACCTGGTGACGACCCAATCTGTACGTTTTTAGCTGTACCAAATGCAAGACTAATATCAACCTCCACTTGCATTACTGTTGATTTAAGTTGCTTCTGCGCTATTCAATGCTTACGTGATGTTTCTATTTAAAACTAAATAATGAGTTAAGCATGGATTGGGTGGCAGAGTATTCTGCCACCCAATCCATGCTTAAAGAGTATTCTTATGTAAATTTCTTAAAATTGGGAACTTGTCTAGAACATAGAACCTGTCCTTTTCATTAACTGAAAGTAGAAACAGATAAAGGAGTGAAAAACATGTTCTCTTCTGATTGCGAATTTACTAAAATCGATTGTGAGGCGAAGCCAGCTAGTACACTACCTGCCTTTGGTTTTGCTTTCAACGCGTCTGCACCTCAGTTTGCTTCACTATTTACACCACTATTATTACCTAGCGTAAGTCCAAACCCAAATATTACTGTTCCTGTAATAAATGATACAGTAAGTGTCGGAGATGGCATTCGAATTCTACGAGCTGGTATTTATCAAATTAGTTATACATTAACAATTAGTCTTGATAACGTACCTACTGCACCAGAAGCTGGTCGTTTCTTCTTATCATTAAATACACCAGCTAACATTATTCCTGGATCAGGTACAGCAGTTCGTTCTAACGTTATTGGTACTGGTGAAGTAGACGTATCCAGCGGTGTTATTCTTATTAACTTAAATCCTGGTGACTTAATTCAAATTGTGCCAGTTCAGTTAATTGGAACTGTAGACATTCGTGCTGCAGCATTAACAGTTGCACAAATTAGCTAGTAAAAAGCGGTATTTCTTATACAGAAATACCGCTTTTTATATATAATAAAAAACACTCACAGTAGCATGAGTGTTTCATTCTTCATATTGTTTTATTGTGTTCTTCTTTTTCCCACAATTGCAGCCCTTTTTCTTCACAAATCCTTGTTGTTGTAATTGTTCTTGATATGCCTGTTGTTGTGCTTGGTGTTGTTGCTGTATATGATACCACTGCTGCAGGTCATATGAATTCTGCCTTAGATTATTGCTCACAGCAAACATCTCCTCTACTGTCAATTCTGTCTATTTACTATATGAACAACTCTTTATTTCCGTTCCCTCATTCTTTTAAACTCCGCTTTTTCTCGTATTATGAAAATATATTATTCTCCCATAAAATATCCTGTAATTGTTTCAATGATTGCTGCCGCTCCTGCAATAGCTAATAATGCAAGTAACGGTTCCGCAACGATAGGGATCCAATTATATAAGACTAATAAAAAAGCACTAACCCATACACCTGTACACCAATAACAGCTTAATAATTCGCCAATCCACTTTCTTAATCCATTACCTTTCACTTTTGTAAACGTTGATACACTTCCATCCGGCTCCGTAATCTCTAATTCATCAATAAATGGTCTTCGCAAAAAGGCTGTAATTTTATCATAAACAATTAAACGAGTGAGCCTAAAAGCAGCTAACGCAAAAATAAAAAATAAAAGCCAGCTTGTAAACAGCATAATTCCACCTACCCTTATCCTCTTTCGCCTATTTAAAAAAAAAGGTCTTGAGATTGTGACCAAATCTCCTCGACTCCAATATCTTATTAATGTAAATACAAACAAGAAGATAAGGAGTGACATTAATGAGTTGTAACGAAAATAAACACCATGGCTCTTCTCATTGTGTAGTTGACGTTGTAAAATTCATCAATGAATTACAAGATTGTTCTACAACAACATGTGGATCTGGTTGTGAAATCCCATTTTTAGGTGCACACAATACTGCATCAGTAGCAAATACACGCCCTTTTATTTTATACACAAAAACTGGAGAACCTTTTGAAGCATTTGCACCATCTTCAAGCCTTACTAGCTGCCGATCTCCAATTTTCCGTGTGGAAAGTGTAGATGATGATAGCTGTGCTGTGCTACGTGTATTAACTGTAGTATTAGGTGACGGTACTCCGGTACCACCTGGTGACGATCCAATTTGTACGTTTTTAGCTGTACCAAATGCAAGATTAATATCTACAACTACTTGCATTACTGTTGATTTAAGCTGTTTCTGTGCGATTCAATGCTTACGCGACGTTTCTATCGTAAAGTAAACTAAAAAACTATTGGGGTGGTAGAAGCTTTCTACCACCTTTACATATTTAAAAACCGGCCATACTAATCGATTGGATATCATCTATAGACAACCTAATATCTCTCATACTATTTTGCGGCATAATAGATACAATGCCATGACGATACGATATGATTGATCCAACATATGAGACTGTAGCTGTTTTTATTCTGCATCTTACTTTCGGAATGTAATGAGGGCGGTTTAGTAAAAAATGAATTTTTTCATCATTATTCATATCCTTAAATGATTTATTATACGGGACAGTTCTTACTGGTTCTGGTTCTTGCTCTTCTTGTTCTATGTGTTCTTCTTTTTCTTCTTCTATTTTTTCTTCCACTTGCTGCTCTTCTTGTTGTTCTTGTTCTATTACCTCTTCCACAGCACTTCTTACAATATTTTCTTGTCTATTACTTTTCTCTTTTTGATCTTCATTTTCAAAGTTTGTCAGGATAATTCTTTTTATTTTCGGTGCAGCAAGTTCTAAACTTACTTGCGTGATATATAACAACGGTTTTCCAACTGTTGAACTTTTATTTTTATTCTTCACACTCGTCCCTCCCACTTCCATACGTAGCTGAATAAATCGTGTACTATTATAGTTATATTCATCACATGGTAAGAACTTTCGTTAAAAATCGTTCTTTCTAAGAACAAATAAAAAGGACAATCTCAGCATTTAGAGATTGTCCTTTAAAAATTAATATTATATTTATCCTAGGATATGATACCCTGAATCAACATGAATGTTTTCTCCTGTTACACCGCGTGCTAAATCACTGAATAAGAATACTGCTGTATCCCCAACTTCTTCTGGAGTTGTTGTACGACGAAGTGGTGCGCGCTCCTCAATTTCTCTTAAGATTGAGTTGAAATCGCCTACACCTTTTGCAGATAACGTACGAATTGGTCCTGCAGAAATAGCGTTAACACGAATACCGTGTTGACCTAAATCGTTCGCTAAATATTTCACGCTCGCTTCTAATGAAGCTTTCGCAACACCCATAACGTTATAATTTTTCACAACGCGCTCGCCGCCAAGGTATGTTAATGTTAAAATATTTCCGCCTTCTGTCATTACTTTCTTCGCTTCTCTTGCTACAGCTGTTAAAGAGAATGCGCTAATATTTTGTGCAAGTAAAAATCCATCGCGAGAAGTATCTACAAATTCACCTTTTAAGTCATCGCGATTTGCAAAAGCAATACAATGTGCTACACCGTGAATAGTACCTACTTCTTGTTTAATTGTTTCAAAGCAAGCTGTAAGTTCCTCATCATTCGTTACATCACAAGGTAATACAAGTGATTCTTGTCCTTCTAATGTGTCCGCTAATTCACGAACGTTTCTTTCTAAACGTTCTCCTGCATATGTGAATATTAATTTTGCACCTGCATTATGCAAAGAGCGAGCTATTCCCCATGCAATACTTCTTTGGTTCGCAACGCCCATAACAACAAATGTTTTCCCTTGTAATAGTTCCATGATATATCCTCCCAGAAATACTTATACTTGTTATTAGTACCTGATACTATAATTATAGTACCATAAAACCGCTTAAAGGCAAACAAAAAAGTCATTAACAGAAATTTGTTAATGACTTTTGGTTTCTATAAAAAACCGCTCTAATCCTTCTTCCCAAGACGGCATTTGTGAAAAACCATTTAATCTTAGCATGTTATGTTGAAAAATAGAATATTTGGGCCTCGCAGCTGCAGCCCCGAATTCTTCCGTTGAAACAGGTAATACATTCACTTTCATATTGGCGTACGAAAATATCTTTTGTGCAAATTCAAACCAAGAGCATGAACCACTGTTTGATACGTGGTATGTACCGTATAAAGAAGTATGAATGAGCTTATTAATAACCATATTTAAATCCGCCACATACGTAGGAGAGCCAACTTGATCCGCTACAACGGATATTTCATCTCTTTCTTTTCCTAATCGCATCATCGTTTTCACGAAATTATTTCCATATTTACCATATAGCCACGATGTGCGAACGATAAAATATTTATTATGTAACTCTTTGACGAACTGCTCCCCCGCATACTTAGAGGCCCCATATATATTTATCGGCGCTGGACTATGAAATTCGTCGTATCCATCTGGTCTGGCACCTTGAAATACATAATCAGTACTAATATAAACTAGCTTCGCCCCTACTAATTGTGAAGCAACCGCTACATTTCGAGCTCCGATTGCATTTATTCTATACGCAAAATCCTGTTCTTTCTCCGCATGATCTACTTTCGTATAGGCAGCACAATGAATAATTATATGTGGTTTTATTTCTTGTACCACTTGTTGTATTCGGGATATATTTGTCACATCTAATAACTTTTTATCAAATGGATATATATCATATTCTTCAGAGTCTAACTCTTCAAATAGTTGCTTTCCTAATTGACCGTTTGCTCCTGTTATGATAACCCTCTCTTTCATTTAACATGCCCCTTACTAATCTTTTAGTGGTTTCCACCATTCCTTATTCTTTTCATACCATTTCACCGTCTCTTGTAATCCTTGTTCAAACGTGTATTTCGGTTCCCAATCAAATTCATTCTTCATTTTCTCTGCATCAATCGCATAACGACGATCGTGGCCTAAACGATCTGTAACATATTCAATGTCTTTTTTTGTTTTTCCTAAAAGAGTAATAATTTGTTCCACAACTTCTACATTTGTTTTTTCATTATTTCCACCTATATTATATACTTCTCCTACACGTCCCTTATGCAGAACAACATCAATCGCACTGCAATGATCCGTTACATGTAACCAATCTCTTACATTTAAACCATCACCATATAACGGTAGTTTTTTTCCTTCTAGTGCATTCGTAACCATTAATGGAATTAATTTTTCAGGATACTGGTACGGTCCATAATTGTTAGAACAACGCGTTACTATAACCGGTAATTGATATGTTTTATAGTAAGATAGAGCTATCATGTCCGCGCTCGCCTTACTTGAAGAATATGGACTATTTGGAGCTAACGGCGTTTTCTCTGTGAACTTCCCTGTTTTTCCTAAAGAGCCATACACTTCATCCGTTGATACTTGCACAAGTTTTATATGCGAATATTTTTTAACTAGTTCTAATAAAGTGACCGTCCCAATTACATTTGTATCATAAAAAGGAATCGGATTTTCAATACTACGGTCCACATGTGATTCGGCTGCAAAATTTACAATCACTTGTACGTTTCGCTCTTTTATAACGTGTTCTAATAGCTCTCCATTTTGAATTTCTCCCTTTACAAAAGAGTAATTCGGGTGATCCAGAAGAGATTTTACGTTATTTAAATTCCCGCTATATGTTAAGGCATCGTAATTAATAATTTTATATGTTTCATAACTTTGTAGCATGTAATGAACGAAATTACTTCCAATAAATCCAGCCCCACCTGTTACTAATATATTCATAAACAACGCTCCTACTTAAAAACTATCTTCATATTCCTCTAATAATGGTAATATCTGATCCTTATCGGACAATATAGGATCGGTTACTGGCCAAGGAATTGCTAAATCTTTATCTTCCCAAAGTAATCCTGAGTCATGCTCTGCGCTATAATATTCATCTACTTTATACATAACGATAGTATGCGGAACAAGCGTGCAAAATCCATGCGCAAACCCTTTTGGCACTAGTAATTGCCGATGGTTATCTGCACTTAAAATATATCCTTTCCATTGTTTAAATGTTGGTGATTTTTTTCGTAAATCAACGATAACATCATAAATTGCCCCTTGCATAACTTGAATGAGTTTCGTTTGTGCTTTCGGTTTTTTTTGAAAGTGCAGTCCCCGAATCGTTCCTGCCTTAGCCGAATAAGATACGTTATCCTGTACAAATGAATACGTTATCCCTAATGTTTCTAGCACCTGCTTATTATAACTCTCTGAAAAAAAGCCACGCTCGTCTCCAAACAACCTCGGTTCTAACAATTTTGCATCGGTAAAATTTGTTTCTACAACTTTCATATTCTCACCTATTCTCCGTTAAACTGTTTCCCAAAATTAATATCACGCGCTAACGTATTCGCCTTTTGAAGCGAAGCATGAGTTCCCGCATCAGTCCACCAGCCGCTCATTTCATTATAAGTAAGTACCCCTCGTTTTAAATACCAATTATTTATATCTGTAATTTCAAGTTCTCCCCGTGCAGAAGGTTTTAATTCTTTAATATAAGAAAAGACTTTCGAATCATACAAATAAATTCCCGTAACCGCATAAGAACTTTTCGGCTCTTTCGGCTTTTCTTCAATTTCAACTATTTTTCGGTTTTGAATATGTGCTACGCCAAATCTTTCGGGATCTTCTACAGATTGCAATAGCACTTTCGCACCTTCTTTTTGATTTGCAAACTCTTCAACATACGGAAGAATATCATCTGAAAAAATATTATCCCCTAATATAACTACCATACGATCATTCCCGACGAAATCTTCACAAAGCCCTAACGCCTGTGCGATCCCGCCCGCTTTATCTTGCACACGATACGTAAAGGACACTCCAAATTCATGACCACTCCCTAAAAAGCTAACAACATCCCCCATATGCTCTTTACCCGTAATAATCATAATATCTGTAATATCGCATTGTTTTAGCTTATATACCGCATGATAAATCATCGGATACCGACCAACAGGAAGTAAATGTTTATTCGTTACTTTCGTTATTGGATATAATCTCGATCCAGTACCACCTGCTAAAATAATTCCTTTCACTTTGCATCTCTCCTTTATGATGGAGATAATATATCTTTGTAATGTTCTACAAACACTTTCCGGTACTTCTCATATGTATCCGCATCAAACTCATCCCCGTTGTAATGAATACACCATAAATTTGCTTGATTTGGGATACCGATTAAATAACCAGCCCTTTGAAACTCTAAAGACTGTGACACATCATAAAAGTGAAACCCTTGAAACAAATCTTCTCGCCACGGAATATCATACTGCGTTGCCATGAATAAACCATCAATTGCCTGAACTGACAAAAATGGTTGATTACCATAAAAAACCTGATCTAAATTTAATAATTGATAATTCCGTCTTCTATACTCAATCACTTTCCCTACTAAATTTTTTCCTTCCCACCATATCCCGTTATTCGGTAAAAACTGAGCCCCAGCGACTCCTATTAAACCAAGCTTTTCATTTTCTTTAAAAAGAGATATAAGTGTAGAAAACATGTCTCGATTAATAAGATATGTATCTTGATGTATATACACTTTGTATTTCGCTGGATATGAAAGGGCTCGGTTGTATGCACTTGCCATACTTTGCGCATCTCGTATCGGAAAAATTTGCACGACATAACCAGAGGGAACAAAAATGTTTCTTATTTGGCTCTCACATTGTTTGAAAAGCTCCTCATTATTTACACAAACAACGACTAATATTGTATGATCTTTCATTTTTGTCCCCCCTTTTATTCTTCCTTATTTACATCTGACATATAGTGTTCCACAAATATTTTCCGATACTTTTCATAGTTCGTCATATTCACATCAAAATGATAATGGATACACCAAGCATCGCGCTGTACAGGTACACCGACTGTATATCCTGCTTTTTTAAATTCAAATGATTGGGATACATCATAAAAATCAAATCCGTCAAATAAGTCTTCTCGCCACGGAACATCATATTGTGTCGCCATTAATAAACCATCAATACATTCTACAGGAATAAATGTTTTTGATTCATGATACGGTTGTTCTAAACTTGCCATATAAAACAAATCATTCATATAACCAATGACTTTTCCTACAATTCCACGCCCTTCGTTCCATACGCCAGTCGGAGGAACATATTGCGCTCCAACCATCCCAATCATCCCAAGGTTTTCATGTTCCTCAAATAATTGAAGTAATCCGTATAAAAAAGCCCTATTTATAATAAAAACATCTTGATGTAAATACACTTTATACTTCGCTGGATGCGAAATGGCTTGATTGTATCCACTCGTCATACTTTTCGCATTTCGAATCGGCATAAATTGGACAATATACCCTGGCGGTACTAACAATTGCAATATATGTCGCACGCAGTTTGCATACAATTTCCGATCATTTATGCATGTAACAAATAATATTGTTTTGTCTGCAGCACTCATAATTGTGATTTTTCAGCTTCAATAATATACTGAAATACAACTGTCTCAGCCATGAAGCCACTTCCAAGACGATATTTTTTACAAATTCCATATAACTCCTCAATAAGCGACTCATACATTTTATGATCAACATATACACGATCTACTTTACTAATTGAATATCCTGCTTTTAAAAACATTCTTAGCATTTCATTGAATGTAAAGAAACGAATATGTGTTTTATCTAATAAACCATATTCTGTATACGTCCAATTTCCAGCAAGTAAGGGAGCTAATACTGAAATATGAGCAACGTTTGGTATACTTGCTAAAATCACACCATTTTGCTTTATATATGGCTTAACCTTTTCAATCACAGCCCACGGATCAAATAAATGCTCTAATACATCCCCAAATAGGACGCAATCAAATTGCCCCTCCTCATAAGGAAGATCTATTTTTTCTATATCCCCTAAAATAACATGATCTAGTCTTTCCTTCGCTTTTTCTGCCGCCTCTGGAAATGCCTCTATTCCTGATACACGTGTACCGTTTTCTTTAATAGCTGCTCCCAATGCACCGCTCGAGCAACCAATATCAAGAACTTCTTTCCATTCCTTTTTTATATGCTTTAATAAATTCGGATTCGCTGCATTATAATAATGCTCGGATTTTTCTTCATATAAAGAACTTTTTTCGCGATTCATTTCACACACTCCTTATGCAAATTGAATTAGAAATATAAATCTCATATGAATTCTATAAAGTGCAGATTTTGTTCATCCCCCAATGATTATTAGCCCGCAAATAGCAGTATAAAATCTTTTATTTATATTGGTTACGTTACTGATACTCTAATATATAACCAATCTATTAGAGTTAGAATAGCGATAAATCATTTCTAAAAAACGAAACCTATTACACTTTATATGGTTTATCAAAAACTCCCCGAAAATATTTACGGTTATATTCAATTGCAGCATTATTCGGAACATAAGAAGCTGCTAATTCATTGTAATAATACGCTTTATCCTGCTCCCCTAACCTGCTATAACAAATACACATTTGTAAATAGGGTAGCCATGTGTAGCTAGCTGGACTATGGAAAGGACTTTCCGTTGCCATTGGTACTTCCGTAGCAAGTTTAAACCAAAATATCGCTTCATTATATTTTTCTTGTTCCATATATATATATCCTATTCTTGTACAATTCTCTCCTCTAGGGACGTCATACCGAAACGACTTCACACAAGATTCGATTGCCTTCTCCCACATTCCTAGCTTTGCATAGCAATCTCCTAATTTACCACATGCATAAATTTTCTCTTCATACCATCCTTCGTCTTGATTAAGAAATGTTTCATATAGAAGAACTGCATCATCATATTTTTGGTTATCCGTAGATTCATTTGCGTAATAAAATAAATCTCTCGGACTTAATTCTTCACCTGCCGCTACAGTATTTTGAAAAATTTTCAAATTACGATTTGTTACTTTTTTTTCTTTTTTATGTGTAATAGCAACATTACTACTAAAAACCTCACCAGAAATAGCTAAATACTCATGAACCTTTCCAAACCATTGAAATTGTTTTTCACGCTTTACAAGTCGATTTCTTTTTGTACAATATAAAGGTTTCCCGTTAGAATCCATTGCAAGATGATAAGGCATCGAAACAGCATCAATTTTAGGATCTAATTCTCTTTTTAAAAGTTTCAATGCTTCTTGAGCATCTTCTAATAAGACATCATCTGCATCTAGCCACAATATATACTCTTGCGTCGCTTTTGAAAAAGAAAAATTTCTTGCTGCTGCAAAATCATCAATCCACTGGAAATCATATATGTTAGAAGTGTATTTCTCTACGATTTCTTTCGTTCGATCGACGGAACCTGTATCAACTACTATAATTTCATCCACAATTTTTTCAACTGTTTCTAAACAACGGGCTATTGTCTCCTCCTCATCTCGAACAATCATACATAAACTAATTGTAATTCCTTGCTTGTTCAACATAATCACCCTCTTCCAAATCAATCATATGTTATACATATACTAAACTTTCCATTTTTTTAAATTGTTCAAGTAGTTTAAGATTTCTTTTCAATAATTCAAATGTCCGTGTCATTTTCTTTCGGTTTTGCATCTACTATATAATGAACGCTTTATGGAGGTGAATTTATGTCAAATAATAATTATTCAAATGGATTAAATCCCGATGAATCTTTATCAGCTAGTGCATTTGACCCTAATCTTGTAGGACCTACATTACCACCGATACCACCGTTTACCCTTCCGACTGGGCCGACCGGGCCGACTGGACCTACGGGACCTACGGGGCCGACTGTACCTACCGGGCCAACTGGACCGACTGGACCTACTGGGCCAACTGGACCGACTGGACCTACAGGACCTACTGGACCTACTGGTGGCACTGGGACTACTGGACCTACGGGGCCGACTGGTGGCACTGGGACTACTGGACCTACGGGGCCGACTGGTGACACTGGGGCTACTGGACCTACGGGGCCGACTGGTGGCACTGGGACTACTGGACCTACGGGGCCGACTGGTGACACTGGGGCTACTGGACCTACAGGGCCGACTGGTGACACTGGGGCTACTGGACCTACGGGGCCGACTGGGGCTACTGGACCGACTGGACCTACGGGACCATCTGGACTAGGGCTTCCAGCAGGATTGTATGCATTTAACTCCGCTGGGATTTCTTTGGATATTGGACTTAATGCTCCAGTACCATTTAATACTGTTGGATCTCAGTTTGGTACAGCAATTTCTCAATTAGATCCTGATACTTTCGTAATTAGTCAAACTGGATTCTATAAAATTACCGTTATCGTATACACTGCAGCAGTAAGTCTATTAGGAGGACTTACAATCCAAGTAAATGGGGTATCTGTTCCAGGTACTGGGGCCACTTTAATCTCAGTTGGAGCACCTATCGTTGTTCAAGCAATTACGCAAATTACGACAACTCCATCATTAATTGAAGTAATCGTTACAGGGCTTGGGCTATCATTAGCTGTTGGTACAAATGCATCTATTATTATTGAAAAAATCGCTTAATTTTTTACTTAGCAGTAAAACTGATATCAGTTTTACTGCTTTTTCAATTTCAAATTCAATCATGAAACATTCGCTATCTACATAATCATATTGTTGTATGACATTTTGCAGGAGGCACAAATATGGAAAGTAAATCTGCTGTTCAGCTTTATCTCGAATTGCTAAAGAAGACCATTTTATTTGAAATATGGTTAGAATATGAGGCATACTTACCCGCATCTCTACATATTTCAAAAGAACTAGAATTCGAGCCAGTTACAGTCCCCCTCCCTTTATTCATTAAGCAATATGCTGAAAACCATAACTTAAAAATTGTAAAACCAAATGTTTCAAAAAGTGAACGCCATGATGGAATGGATTGGCCAAGAGCAGCACATAGCATGATCGGTCGAGAACGTATGAACCAATTACAAGAGGCAATGGAAACCGTTGTTCGTGAAAATATAGAGGGAGATTTTATTGAAACAGGTGTATGGCGCGGAGGATCGTGCATTTTTATGAATGGTTTTTTACAAGCAAACAACATTACGAATCGTAATGTGTGGGTCGCTGATTCATTTGAAGGTTTGCCAGCACCGAATCTAGAACAATATCCAAAAGATTACGGTGATTATTTGCACACATTCGATTACTTACGCGTCTCTTTAGAACAAGTACAAGAGAATTTCAAAAAATATGATTTACTAAATGATCAAGTGAAATTTTTAAAAGGCTGGTTTAAAGATACTTTACCAACAGCACCAATTGAAAAAATAGCAATTGCACGGCTTGATGGTGATATGTACGAATCCACAATGGATGGTCTCGTGAACTTATATGATAAAGTTTCTAAAGGTGGCTATATAATTATCGATGACTACGGGCTACCGCCATGCGCTGAGGCTGTGACAGACTTTAGAAACCAACGAAATTTAAAAGCCCCTATTACTAAAATTGATGTATTTGGCGTTTATTGGAGAAAAGAATAAAAAAGATTTAATCTATAGGAGATTTCATTTTCACTCATCCTTCTCTCACTTCTAATCCAATTAAGTATTCTTTTTCGGAATCTCCTTACATATAACAATTGTTTTCCTGTGTTCTCTCAATACAAATTGAAAATTTTATTAATAGATTTACTGCATCTTCTCATACAAGAAAGGGGTATACTCATGAGTGAACTTAACAAAGAAATGACTTTACTCCCCCCTCCTGAACTCGTCCAATATGTAGGTGGCGACTTCAAAAAAGTTGGAAAAGAGTTCCTAAAGCATTTTATTCAAATTGGCGCTTTAAAACCAAATGAAAAAGTATTAGATGTAGGCTGCGGCGTCGGTCGAATGGCTGTACCATTATTGAATTACTTAAATGATGATGGAGCGTATTATGGATTTGATTTGTTTAAAGATGGAATTACTTGGTGTCAAAATAACATTTCAATTATGCGTAATAATTTTCACTTTGAACATGTTGACATATACAATCAATTCTATAATCCAGAAGGAAAAGAAGATGCCTCTCAATATCGTTTCCCCTATGAAGACGGGACATTCGATTTTATCTTTTTAACTTCTGTATTTACGCATCTTCTCCCAAAAGAATTAGAACATTACGTATCTGAAATTGTACGTGTATTAAAAAAAGACGGGAGATGTTTCATTACATTCTTTCTTATAAATCCTGAATCGTCCTATTATTTAAATGCAGGACAAAGTACATTAGGTTTTTATCATCGAATCGAAAATTGCTACGTTGTAAATAAAGATATTCCGAATTTCGCAGTTGCTTATCCTGAGACAGATATTTGCAATCTATTGAATAAGTACGGCCTAGAAATAATCAATAAGCCGCATTACGGTTTATGGTGCGGCAGACATGAATATACAAGTTACCAAGATATTGTTCTTACAAAAAAAAGCTTCTGAAAGGAAGTTATGTATGATGAATGAAAAAAATCCACCTCTCGTTTCCATCCTTATTCCCACTTATAATCGGCCTCATTATTTCAAAATTGCTCTAGAAAGTGCATTGGCACAAACTTATTCTAATATTGAAATCATCATCGGAGATGATAGTACAAATGATGAAACAGCAACTTTAGTACGCGAACAATACTTACCAAATTATAAAAATATAACATACATTCGAAATATCCCTACTCTAGGACAATTTCACAATGACCTTATGCTCATAGAAAAATCAAATGGTGAGTATATAAATTTTTTAATGGACGATGACGTGTTTTATAAGCATAAAATACAAAAAATGATGACCTATTTTGAGCAAGATCCCAATAAAAATCTTGCTCTTGTTACTTCTTATCGAGTACGCATTGATGATCATGGAAATCTAATAGGTGATTCCCATCCAACACAAAGGTTATATAGTGAAGACACCCCATTAAACGGGATATTTTTAGGTAATTGGATGTTAAAGGGTGGACACAACATTATCGGTGAGCCTACAACTACCTTGTTCCGAAAGGAATTGCTCACTGAACCTTTTGGCACCCTTAAAGAGCGACAATATTCTTGTAGTGTTGATATGGCCTCATGGATTTCTTTACTTTCTAAAGGAAATGCAATATACATTTCTGAGCCTTTAAGTCAATTTCGCTACCATGCTGGACAACAAATACACAATAAGCTCCTTCAAGGTTGTGAAGATTTCACACACCTCGTTATAACAGCAAAAGAATATGGCTTTTTACAAAATACTACAGACTATAGAGCAGCTCTACTTAGTGCTTACCAATGGTGTAAAAGTTCCTTAAAATACTATCTTCATCAACTAGATATTTTTCCTGACGCACATGTACGTCTTTCCCATTGTTTGGATATAATTATTAAAGAGTTAAACAATTAAACTACTCTGCAAAATTAAAAGTGTATGGACTATATGTGAATCATTCGTATAGTTCATACATTCTTTCTCATACTATAAAGTGAAACTTTAATCAGCTCTCACCAATCGGGCTTTTACGGGCAGTTGATCCCCCACCTAACTTCTTCGCTTTCGCTGAATTTTGAGGTAGGGGTCTTACTGCCCATTAATGCGGGATAAAATCCATTACTATAAAGAGCAGTAGAAAGGAATACCTACATTGAAAGATCCAAATTCTCAATATCAAATAGACTACGTATTACTATTTATTTTATTTGCCATTGGGATTGTTAGTTGTTGTGCTATTGCAAGTGCGCAAGCCTCTTTACCGCCATTTTTACAAAACGTCAATTTTGTACTAAAGCAAATCCAATGGTATTTCATTGGATTTATAGCCATTGGTGTTATTATGATTATCGACTTCGATCGTTATCAAAAAATTGCTTGGTATTTGTACAGCTTTGCAATGGTACTACTTATTGGACTAGAACTTCAAGTACCAGGTGCCGTTACAATTAAAGGCGCTACCGCTTGGTACAGGCTCCCAGGCATCGGAAATTTTCAGCCTTCTGAAATTATGAAATTATTTTTAATTATCGTCATTGGACGAATTATAGCAAACCATAATGAGAAATATTTTTCCCAAACAATACATGACGATTTTTTACTACTTGGAAAAATATTTGCAACAAGTTTGCCACCACTACTACTCATCGCAAAGGAACCAGATTTAGGAAATACAATGGTCATTTCAGCGATGCTTGCAGCAATGATACTAGTTTCTGGCATACGATGGCGTTTTATCTTCGGATTAGTTTCAGCTACTTTCGTTGCTGGAACTACATTAATATATATTTTTTTTACTCACACAGATTTCTTTAAAGCACACATTTTAAAAGAATATCAATTAAATCGCTTCTACGGATGGTTAGCACCTTACAAATATGATGCACAAGGCTATCAATTAAGACAAGCATTCTTAGCGACTGGATCCGGAGAAATGCAAGGAAAAGGGTGGGAAAATGGACAAGTATATTTTCCAGAACCACATACAGATTTTATTTTCACTAATGTCGCTGAACAATTTGGATTTCTAGGCGCAAGTGTCATTATTTCTCTTTTTTTCTTACTCATTTTTCGAATGATTCATATTGCTTTAGAAAGTAATGATCCTTTCGGTAGTTACATTTGCGCTGGTACAATCGGAATGTTTACTTTCCAAGTATTCCAAAATATCGGGATGACAATCGGATTACTTCCCATTACAGGGATAACATTACCTCTTATGAGCTACGGAGGAAGTTCACTGCTTACATACATGATTGCGATTGGATTCATTTTAAATGTTCGCTCAAGAACGAAAATCTTTATGTTTAAATGAACAACACAAAAACGCTATATTTTTATCTCTATCCTTTTTTAGATATACTAATGAAAAATACGATGGAGGTTTAAATATGAAATATGACATTATAGGAGATATTCATGGATGCTTCCAAGAGTTTCAAAATTTAACAGAGAAGCTAGGATATAACTGGAGTAGCGGTCTACCGGTTCACCCTGACCAACGTAAACTTGCATTCGTTGGCGACATTACAGACCGTGGTCCTCATTCATTACGTATGATCGAAATTGTATGGGAACTTGTCATACATAAAAAAGAAGCTTATTACGCTCCTGGAAATCACTGTAATAAACTATATCGATTTTTCCTTGGACGTAATGTAACAGTCGCTCACGGACTTGAAACAACTGTTGCTGAATATGAAGCACTTCCTTCTCGTAAGCAAAACATTATAAAAGAAAAGTTTACCACTCTTTATGAACAATCACCGCTCTACCACATACTAGATGAAAAAAGAGTAATCGTATGTCACGCTGGTATTCGGCAAGATTACATAGGAAGACGAGATAAAAAAGTACAAACCTTTGTATTATATGGCGATATTACAGGAGAAAAGCATGCCGATGGCTCACCTGTCCGTCGTGATTGGGCGCAAGAATACAAGGGGCAAGCTTGGATTGTATATGGACATACACCAGTAGCAGAACCTCGATTCGTCAATCAGACAGTCAATATTGATACTGGTGCTGTATTTGGTGGCAAATTAACCGGATTACGTTATCCTGAAATGGAGACTATCTCTGTCCCTTCTTCGTTACCTTTTGTCGCTGAGAAATTCCGTCCAATTTCATAACTACCTTACTTAGCATTATTTAGGCAGATATCATATAAAACTAGGTAAAGTAATTAAAAAAAGATGCAATAAAGTGCATCTTTTTTTAATTACCCTACATATAATGTCGCAGGAGGTGACAGAATGAAGAAAAAATCTTCTAAACAAAAAAGAAAATTTCCCCCTTTATATCTGCCCATGTACGGAATTAACAACTGGTGTAGTATTCGAGCTGCAGCGATAGAAGAACTGGAAGAACAAGAGTCATCAAAAAAAAGCAAAGTAAAACCAACATATGTCTCTTTAGAAAATGCTGTGATGAGCCGCATAATCGATCGTAAAAAAATAAAGATGCAACAAAAAAATAAACAGCTCTCAAATCAAGATGAACAGGTACTACATTCTAACCAAACAGAAGAAAAGGCGGAAGAAAATATTTCTGTAGCAATAAATAAAAAAGTGGAACCAGAAATTCCAGCTGCTATTATAAACAAAGTAAAAAAAATAAAAGAAGCATTAGCTTCATCGAATGATATACAAACTGAAAAACCACTCATAATTGAGACACCTACACCTGAAAATACAAAAGTTAAAAGGGGCGGCCGATATGCATATGCGGAGGGGCTTCACTCTCATGCGGAAGGCATGGCAGCACATGCGGAAGGCTTATTAACGCACGCAAAAGGTTCTTTCTCTCATGCAGAAGGATCAAACTCAAAAGCAACTGGACATAGTTCGCATAGTGAGGGAAGTGAAACGACAGCAGGCGGTGCTTATTCTCATGCGGAGGGTAAACAGACGATTGCTTTAGGCGAAGCAGCACACGCAGAAGGAACCGCAACTATCGCTAACGGATCCTCTTCTCATGCGGAAGGTCATCATACATCAACAGCTCATTTTGCAGGTAGCCATATTATGGGGCGCTTCGGCACTGCAGAAGAAGCTTATTCTTGGTTTATTGCAAATGGTGTAAACGACACCGACCATAATATCGGTGCTAAATGGCTTGCCCATAATGGAGAAATGTACATTGAGGGCGCGTCTTACAATGCAAGCGGAACGGATTTTGCACAAATGTTTGAAACAGAAGGTCATAAACCTATTGATGTCGGTTATTTCGTTACATTTAGTAGCGAAGAAAAAATTCGGATAGCTACTTCACACGATTCGTTCATTTTAGGAATATCTAGTGCAACCCCTGCACTTATAGGAAATAGCGGGGCTTTAAGTTGGCAAAAACGCTATAAAACAGATAACTTTGGGAAACGCCAATATGTATGGACGGAAACAGAAGAAATACAACCTCTTTTAAATACAGAATGGGATCCAGCTTGCAAATATGTAGCAAGAAAAGATCGCACCGAGTGGCTTCCTGTCGGATTAATTGGGCAAATGTTAGTACGTGATGACAGCACTTGCGAAACTCATGGATATTGTCGTCCAAATGACAATGGCATTGCTACAAAAGCCGAAAGTGGATTTTTCGTTATAAAGCGTACGGGTGAAAACCAAATTTTAATATTATTCCGCTAAGAAAAAAGGGAACAAAATTCTTTATAATATAAGAATTTTGTTCCCTTTTTAAGCATTCCTAAGTAGCTCTTGCATATCGCTTGGAATTTTTATAGTGAAAGACATTTCTTTCTCTAAAATAGGATGATAAAACGTCAAAGATTTACTATGAAGTGCTTGCCGTTTCATTTCATCCCTTCTTCCTCCATATAAGTTATCACCAAGTAATGGATGTCCTATATGAGCCATATGCACACGAATTTGATGCGTTCTTCCTGTCTCAAGCTCCAGCGCTACATGTGTCTTATCATATGTACTATCAATTACTTTAAAATGAGTAACCGCCCTTTGTCCATCCTCACAAACCGTTCGCTCAATAATGCTATCAGATTTCCGACCAATTGGTGCATCAATCATTCCTTCTCGTTCTACCATCTCACCGTGAACAATTGCTTCATACGTTCGTTTCACAGATTTTTGTTGATGCTGCTTAGATAAAAGATGATGCACAAAACGATTTTTTGCAATAAGCATAAGCCCTGAAGTATCACGATCTAACCGTGTTACAATGTGCACTGTACTTGCAAGATGCTGCTTATCATAATGAGATAAAATCGCATTGGCAACACTCCCTGTCGGATGTTCTCTAGATGGAATCGTTGACATGTTCGCCTCTTTATCAATGATAAGAATCGCATCATCTTCATATACAATGCATAAAGGGATATCTTCTGCCATCATCCCTTCACTTCTTTCCTCGACTGGAAAAAAGACACTTAATTCTTCACCAGCGCGCAACTGATGACGAACACTCGCATGTTGACTATTTACTTCAATTGCCCCGCCGTGAAACTTTATATCCGTTAAAGCGGCTTTAGAAATACCTTTCGTTTTCAAAAATTCCCTAACTAAAGTTCCCTCTTCAGTCAGCCCTATATCCCATTTCAATGTAAATCTTTTCAAATATATAACCCTTTCTATTTATCTGCAACAAACGAGTCACGAACTCGTTTCCAGAACGGGAACGGGCGGAAACGAACAAATCGTACTTTCTCGTTTGCGACACGATACTGGATTGATTTCACATCTTGATGGACCATTGTTAAATGATCCACTGTAATTTGTAAGTTCATTCCTGCAGCCGGCTTTAACACACATGTATGATGCTTCGGCAATACGAGTGGCGATCCTACAGTACGAAACACACGATTGTTAATGGACGCCATTTCTGCAATTTGAATCGCTTCAATAGATGGGTGAATAATTGCTCCGCCAAGTGCTTTATTATACGCAGTACTTCCTGAAGGAGTAGAAATACAAAGGCCGTCCCCGCGGAATGTTTCAAAATATTCTCCGCGTATTTCTACTTCTGTTACTAATGTACCTTCTGCACTTTTTACAGTCGCCTCATTCATCGCTAAATACTGTGACTCTTTACTTCCATTCACATAGCGAATAATAACTTCTAAAAGCGGATATTCCACCACTTGGAATGGTGTTTTTGCAATCGCAATTACTAATTTCTCTACTTCTGTCGGTAACCAATCTGCATAGAAACCTAAATGTCCTGTATGTACACCAACAAATGCTGTTTCATCCAATCGATTATAATAACGATGAAACGCATACAAAAGCGTTCCATCTCCCCCAACAGAAATTACAATATCGGGTTCCTTTTCATCCATTATAAATCCAAAATCTAGCAAGTACTCTTTCATCGTGCTTGCCAGTGTATCTGATGATTGATCTCCCTTTGACATAATTGTAAATTTCATCGCCCAACACCCTTTAGTTTATGATTCGGAATCTTTCGTTTCTTGCTTTCTTGAAAAAGCCTTTTGCGCTTCTTGAATTTCAAGACGAATAGAAGACATTTCTTCATCTAATAAAAACGCCGCTTCAGCTGCACGTTGCAAGCGTATTTTAATATCTTCAGGAAAACGTCCACTATATTTATAATTTAAAGAATGCTCAATTGTTGCCCAAAAGTTCATTGCTAGCGTGCGTATTTGGATTTCTACCAATACTTTTTGTTCACCCTGAATCGTTTGAACAGGATAACTAATGACAACATGATAAGAACGATAACCGCTATCTTTCTTTTGCGTGACATAATCACGTTCTTCCACGATTTCAAAGTCATTTCGTTTTCGAAGATATTCTACAACAGGCTTAATCTCATCAACAAATTGACACATCATTCTAAGCCCAGCAATATCCTGCATATCTTCTCTCAATCGGTCTAGCGGTACATTTCTCTTCTCCGCTTTATCAATAATACTTGCAACCGACTTTACCCTTCCTGTTACAAACTCAATTGGAGAATGCTCTGTTAACATTGCAAATTGAGTACGCATTCCTTTTAGTTTCACTTTCAGCTCTGCCACCGCTTGGTGGTAAGGTGCTAAAAATTCTTCCCAATTTCGATTCATTTCAACCACCACCAAAATCAATCCATTTGCTTATAGAAATACTTTTTCTACAGCAGTTACTAATTCTTCTCCGTAATTTGCATTACCTTCAATATTTTCAACTAAATATTCTACTTCTTCTTTTAATCCTTCTAATTCCATTTCAATGTCATTCACGCTAACGAACATAACCACATCGTTATTCATCGCTTCATGCATTGCTTCCCAGCATGTATGCGGAATACTTACATAAATGAAAGATGATTCATTTTCTAAGATATATAAAAATGATAAATTGTCTGAGTCTACAAGTACGTGATTACGTGCACTTAACTCCTTTACCTCTATTTCACTATTTTCCGCACAAAAAATAAGAGCATTCTCTCTCTTTTCTACGCTCTTAACTTGGATTTTATTTTGCATGCTCTAACTCCTCCATCTCAACTTCCTGTCTTACTTAACAGTATTATTGTATCATAACATGGACGCAAACAAATAAAACATTGAACCAAATTTATGAAAAAGCGATAATGTGTACAGAATTATTTTTCAAAAGGAGATTATACAATGACACAAGAAATTGAAATTGAATTCAAAAATATCGTTACAAAAGAAGAATTCGATACATTATGTAAATCGTTTTCTATTGAAGCATTTACGAAACAAGTGAATCACTACTTTGAAACACCTGACTTCTCGTTAAAAGAAGCTGGCTCTGCACTTCGTATTCGTCATAAAGGAGAAACTTATACGTTAACGTTGAAACAACCTGCAGAAATCGGTTTATTAGAAACGCATCAAGTCGTAACAGAAGACGAAGCAAAAATGATGATGGAATCAAACACAATCATTCAAGGAGCAGTAGTAGATCAATTACACAAATTACAAATTCCTGTTTCTGCTTTAACATATATGGGTAGTTTAACAACAGAAAGAGCAGAAACATTATTTAAAGGCGGAACGCTTGTCTTTGATCATAGTTTCTATTACAATCACGATGATTATGAAATTGAATTTGAAGTACAAGATGAAGAAACAGGAAAAGCTGCATTTATTCATTTATTAACGCAACATAACATACCTGTTCGCCATACAAATAACAAAGTAAAACGCTTTTTCCTTGCCAAACAAAACAAAGCACGCTAAAGTGAAAATTCCACTAGTGAATATGTTTCACTAGTGGATACATCTCACTAAAAAAGTTTACACCCGTAGAATAAGCAAAGAATCTTTGAGAAGGCTGTTTATTTGCCCTCTCGAACATTCCATTGCTACAATAGATATACATTTCATGGAAAAAGGAGTTTATAAAGGATGAGCAAGCAACCGATGACACCATTTGAAGCAATTGGCGGTGAACAATGCATTGCAATATTAGTAGATACATTTTATTCCTATGTCAGTAAACACCCTGACTTATCTCCCATCTTCCCGGAAGATTTAACAGAAACCGCTAGGAAGCAGAAGCAATTTTTAACACAATATTTAGGTGGTCCTAATTTGTACACTGAAGAACATGGTCATCCTATGTTAAGAGCACGCCATCTTCCGTTTGAGATTACTCCAAAACGAGCAGAGGCTTGGCTATCATGCATGGAGCAAGCAATGGATGATACTGGAGTGCATGGTCATATAAGAGAGTTTGTCTTTGAACGTTTAGCATTAACCGCTCAGCATATGGTTAATACTCCAAACGAAACAGGTGAAGTGTAATGGATAAGCAGGAAGCAAAGCATATAAATATGCCATCTCCTTCCGCATGTGAGCATAAGTCTGTAGAAGCATATTTATTTATTGATCCACTTTGTAAAGATTGCTGGGAAATTGAGCCTTTTATTATTAAACTATGGCTTGAATACGGGAAATACTTCTCTATTCGTCATATCGTAACAGGAAAAGTGGATGGAACGAACGCTTCCTCACACAAATGGAATAAACCTGCTAATATTCGATTTGTGTGGGAAAAGACAACAAGTTTACAAGGTTTTTCATGCGATGGAAAGGTACATATGCAAGAAGCATCGTCAACACCATATTTAGTTTCGATGGCAATTAAGGCAGCGGAGTTGCAAGGCCGAAAAGCAGGTTCGAAGTTTTTGCGAAAACTCCAAGAATACATTTTCCTTGAAAATGTATCAAGCCCTGACTGCGAACTATTACTTGCATGTGCGAAAGATAGCAATATTGATGTAGAAGAATTTAAAAAAGATCTACATTCTGCTAGTGCAAAAAAAGCTTTCCAATGTGACTTGAAATTCACGAATGAAATGCATATTACAGAAATACCCTCCCTCGTCTTTTTTCATGCGAACTCAGATGAAGAAGGTATTAAAATCGCTGGAAATTATTCCTACGATGTATACGTACAATTATTGAAAGAACTTGTAAAATGTGAAATTGAGCCAGAACCATTACCACCTTTAGAAGTGCTACTAGAAGCAACACAATTTATATCTTCAAAAGAAGTAGCATTTATTTATGACTGTCCGCAACAAGAAATTGAGCGCGAACTTAAAAAATTACAACTGAAACGAAAAGTACAAATGATAGAAGTAAAATGCGAACGTTATTGGAAATGGATAGCAAAAGAAAAAGACCTGGTGTAAACACCAGGTCTTCTTCTTTACGGCTTATAAAAATATTAAAGGGGATGGGAGAAATTTTCACGTTCAAACAAAGGGGTATATGTTTGTATGTGAATTCGTTCACGCTTATTATATTACAAGATTCGACGTCAGATGACAACCCCTTTTGTCGAATTTCACACTTTTGTCACATTCTAAACGTTTTCATTTTTGAATAAGCTATAAAAAAGGTCATTTAGGGGGTTTATTTATGAAAAAATCTTATATTGCTCTTCTCTTTCTAGCTGTCATCGTTTCTTTTTTCTTGTACATCCTCTCTCTACTACAAGCTTTTCCTAAAATTATTGCCTTGCCTCTTTTATTCGGAATCATTGTTATCACTCTTTCTTATTTCAATCATAAAAAACGATTCAAAGGGTTTTAATTTCAAAAATCAGCCGTAAAACTATCCTTTCAGTTAGAAAAAACAAAGAAATTCACCTTGTTTTTTCGACATATATCGACATTTAATCTATTCAAAAAAAGACGAGGATACAATCCCTCGTCTTTTTTCATTACTTTTCTTCAAATAATAATGCTTCTAATTCATTTAATTTCTCTTCAAATACTTGTAGTGCCTCTTTTACTGGTTCAGGAGATGCCATATCTACTCCTGCTTTTTTCAGCACTTCAATTGGATAATCAGAGCTTCCTGCTTTTAAGAACTCGTTAATATAACGTTCTACTGCTGGTTGTCCTTCTTCTAAAATCTGTTTAGATAGAGCTGTCGCTGCACTAAATCCTGTTGCGTATTGATATACGTAATAGTTGTAGTAGAAGTGTGGAATACGAGACCATTCTAAACCAATCTCTTCGTCGATTACTAAAGCGTCACCGAAATATTTCTTATTTAAATCATAGTAGATTTCCGTTAGCATATCTGGCGTAACAGCATGTCCTTCTTGTACTTTCTTATGAATAATATGTTCAAACTCTGCAAACATCGTTTGACGGAATACAGTACCACGGAACCCTTCTAAATAATGATTTAATAAATATAGACGCTCTTTCTTATCTTCTGTCGTTTTTAATAAATAATCATTTAGAAGCGCTTCATTACAAGTTGATGCCACTTCTGCTACAAAGATGGAATAATCACCATATACGTGCGGTTGTGTTTTTCTTGTATAGTAACTATGCACCGAATGACCAAACTCATGAGCAAGTGTAAATAAGTTATTTACATTATCATGCCAGTTCATTAAAATATACGGATTTGTTCCATATGCACCAGATGAGTATGCCCCGCTTCGTTTTCCTTTATTCTCATACACATCTACCCAGCGATTTTCATATGCCTCTTTCAAAATATCAACATATTCATCACCAAGTACGTTTAAAGATTTTAATAAAAGGTCTTGTGCTTCTTCGTATTTCACATTCATTTTCACTTCTGGTACAAGTGGTGTATATAAATCATACATATGAAGCTCATCAAGTCCTAATGCACGCTTACGAATATCGATGTAACGGTGTAATAAATGTAAGTTGTCATTTACCGTTTCAACGAGTTGATCGTATACTGCTTCCGGAATATTATTATTGCTCAGTGCAGCTTGGCGAGCAGAATCATATTTACGAACACGCGCATTGAAATTATTACGTTTTACTGCTCCACTTAACGTACTTGCGAATGTATTTTTAAATTTCCCATACGTTTCATATACAGCTTTAAATGCATCTTCGCGAACACGAGGATCATCACTTTCTAAAAACTGAATGTAACGGCCATGTGTAATTTCTATTTCTTCTCCGTCTTCACCTTTAATAGATGGGAACTTTAAATCCGCGTTATTCAACATACCGAATGTATTGCTTGACGAACTCATTACTTCAGATGCTTCCGCTAATAAAGCCTCCTCAGCTTCTGATAATACGTGCGGGCGTTGACGTGTAATTTCTTCTAATGCATGTTCATATACACTTAAATCTCTATTTTCCTTCAAGAATGTTTGCAGTGTATCTGCTGAAATCGATAAAATTTCAGGCACAATATACGCTGTGCTACTAGATACTTGTGAATATAAATTTGTTGCACGATCATTTAATGCTTGATATACAGAGTTTGTTGTATCTTGATCGTAACGCATATGAGCATATGTATATAGCTTACCTAATCGCATTGAAATTTCATCTTCATATTGCAATGCCTCAAGTAAATTGTCCGCAGAGTCACCAAGTTTCCCTTTAAATTCAGTTAACTTCGGTAATAGCTCTTTAATAGCCTGGAATTCTTTTTCCCATTCTGCATCCGTTTGGAAAATATCTTCTAATCGCCACGTACTTGCTTCTTCAATCTCGTTGCGATCTGGTAATGCTTTCGTTTTGTTTTGTTCAGACATTCTTTAAGCCCTCCTTTAAATATCTCTACTTAAGTACAATTCGTTTTTTCTTATGTAATTCCTTCACAATCATTCTTTATTATATCCCCTTTTCCTCCTCTCATGTTAAAATTTGCCTCAAATAAAGATAGCGCATGTATTAAGCAAATCTCATCATGTTTCATAATTTCCTCCTCTGTTTTTAACATCACTACATCCCTTATTTTTCGGTACGTATAACTTCCCGCTTTATGCAATACACCTATATAGCATAAAAATGTCATATATTCAGTAACTGCCACTTTCCATGTGTGCTGTGAAAAGTACGGAAGTATCCGCCTTTTCGTATACCTTTTTACATAACTACACACATATTGAAGAGAAATACACTCTCCTACTGCAAGCCCCCCTATACACTTCATATATAGAAAAGCTTGCCATATAAATGGGTTTGTTTGAAAAGCAAATCCAGAAGGGAGTGGAACACCAATTTCAGAAGGAAAACTCGCTGGGGTACATTTAAATTGATATAAGAGGCGTAATAATGACTTATAATTATAATTCCAAATCGGCAGGGCATTTTTGCGGAAGTAGTTCTTTCTCTTCTTCCACTCTTCCCTTAGTATCTCTTTCTCGAAAGGAACGGGAGAAAAAAGCATTTCAAAAGTAGTTTTATCGATTGGTAAATATACAGTATGCGCGAAAAAGATGTTTGTAGAAAATGGAGTGACAAATGCACATTTCATAAATGATTTCTCTTTCGAACAGAAGAAAATAAGAAATGGTTGAGGATAAGATTGTAAGGAGAAAGCCATAAGTGAGGAGAATTTCATCCAATATGCAGATTGCTTTTTCAATTGATTTCCACCAACGATCCAAATGACCTGTATACCAGCTCGCCAATATGAATAGGTTCTTTTGTACAGCTGTTCTATAGCAAGGTTTGCACATTGGTATTCAATTGCAATTTTTCTGCCCGCCCTCTCTACAAAAATATCTGGTCGTTGCTTAATTTCCGGAAGGTAGTACTCTATATCCACCTGAAAGTTTTGACGTTTGAACCATCTATATAACAATTCTTTACCGTGCATATGATACGTTGATTCCGCTTCATAAAAGGCAAGACATGAATCCACTTTTTTATGAGCAAAATGCCAACTTTTTTGTTTCCCTAATTTCATTTGCACTTCCTTTCCACAAGCTACACAAAAGAATCGTTCCTGTTGGCGCATACGGCGCAAAAGCTCTTCATTACAATTATAGAGTAAATGAATTTTTTCTCCGTTTTCTCTTTTAGCTATAAATATCGGAATCACACCCTTTCAGCTCCTTATATTCTACAATTTATTACAAATTCCTTTTAAAAAAGAGATGTCCCAATTTCGGACATCTCTTTTTATAATAATGGCGATAATAACCGGTACGTTGATTCAACAATTCGTCTATGCAGACGCCTTTTATGAAAACGATCGACGTGAATTTCACTGGATTCTTCTAAATCGTCTTTAAAGTCTTGAACAAGTCTTTTAATGCTATCTGTATCATATAAAAAGGCATTTACTTCAAAATTCAAATGAAAACTTCTCATATCCATATTAGCTGTCCCAATTGAAGCTAAATCAGAATCAACGATGACAATTTTACTATGAAGAAAACCTTTTTCGTATTCATATATCTTTACTCCTGCGTCTAAAAGCTCTGGGAAGTACGATCTCGATGCGTAAAAGACAGTGCGCTTATCAGGTTTACTCGGCATCAACAAACGGACATCAATACCAGCAAGTGCAGCAACCTTTAATGCGGATAAAATATCATCATCCGGAATAAAATACGGCGTTGCAATCCAAATAGATTTCCGAGCAGAAGCGATCATTGCGAAATATAAATGCTTAATCGTTTCCCACTTATTATCGGGGCCGCCTGCAACTAGCTGCACTCCTCCCCAATGATCACCCTCAACTGCTTTTGCTTGTAAATATTCAGGAGCTAGCACAGCCTCTCCAGTCATATAAAACCAATCTTGAAGGAAAATAAGCTGTAAACTTTGAACCGCTTCACCACGTAAATACAAATGCGTGTCTCGCCAAAAGCCAAAATATTTACTTTTTCCTAAATACTCATCACCGATATTTAATCCGCCTACAAACCCTTCGTTCCCATCAATCACAACAATTTTCCTATGATTTCGATAATTAATCTTATCGTTTAAAATCGGAAAGCGCACAGGAAAGAACGGAATCATTTCTACACCTGCATCGTTTAATTCTTCAATATACGATTTCGATAACTTAAAACTTCCAACCGCATCATATAAAAAGCGAACAACAACGCCCTCTTTTGATTTTTGTATTAAAATATCTTTAATTTCTGTTCCTAATTTATCATCACGCACAATGTAATATTCCATATGAATGTGATGTTTCGCTCGTTTTAACCCATTTAAAATGGCCTGAAACGTTTCATCTCCATTTGTTAATGTCCTCGTTTCAGTTTGAAATGAAATATTTAAAGCACCTAATCGATCCGCTAAACGAAATAACAGTTCTTGATGCTTATGATTGCGTAAAATTCGTTCTTCGTAATCTTCATGCCCTTTATATTGTAAAAACGCCTGTTCATCAAGTAACGCCTTCTTTTGAAACATTCTTTTTCTCCGAAAATTTTGCCCAAATAATAAATAAGCAAAGAAGCCAAATACCGGAAAAATCCCTAACACAATTAACCATGTAAGTGTTTTAGATGGATGGCGATTTTCTAAGAAAATAACGCAACCAATTAAAAACGCAGATACTGTAAATAAAATACTAATAATACCTAAAATCGAAACATCTTTTATCCCAATCACATCTGAATAAAATGCTACATCAATAAACATACGTAACGAAACAAATAATGCGAACAATAGCAGGATAAAGAAAATCAGCTTTAACGTATTTTTCATCTCTTACCTCCTAACTAAGAAAGCTTTCCTATTCTTCATATAAAAAGCCGATTTCATACTACAGAAATCGGCCTACGTTTTAGCAGGAAAATTATTGCGAATCGTTTCAAGCGCATGCTCTTTCACAATTTGTTTTCCATACTCACTTACACGATGAATTGTTAAAGTTGATTCTTCCCCATATTCTAAAACAATACTTAAAATACGATCGATTTCTTCTTCATCATGTAGCACTTCATCGAATTCCACATATACATAATAGCGGTCCTCAAATGAATACAGCTCATCTTTTATATCTTCAAAGATAAGACGATGACTTAATGAAATGACATCTTCAAAATCATTAAATTTAATTAAAAAGCCAAACGTACCATCTTCATTAAAGTTTGTTCCTGTTTGTTCTTCTACCTCTTCGACTAACTCTTGTTGGAATAATGATTCAATGCCTTCATCTAGAGGAATATCTATAATTTTGTCTACCCCTATCGGTAGTTCCAGCTTTTGCCCATCCTTTGAAAGCTCTGCTTTCGTGACAAGTACTTCAATCCCTTTATCGACTGCTTGCACTTGGATCCATAACGGCCCATCAATAAAGAAATCGTCATGATCACGAGCTTCGTCCATCATCTCCCAAAAGAGCTCTTCACTTCGTTCGCGATCATACCAAATTTCTTCACGATTAAATCCTCTATCCTCTATATCAATGTACGTAATAAAAAATTTCATCGTATGATCATTAATTCTTTCAATATCCAAAATACAACTCTCCCTTCCTGCTTAGAATTGTTATGAAGGGATTCCCCACTCATATGACAAATCAATAGATTCTTGTACTCTCATTTTATGATAAGATTCTCCAGAATGGAAATAAAATCGATTTATTTTACAAAAATAGTTATATGCCTATCTTTACTCGATCAACTACATAAATATATTATTATAGCGATTTCTTACTTACAAAAAATTTGGACATACATTTCCACATTCCCCCGTACACTGTAATAAGGTGAAACTTCTATTAGAAGAGATTATTTAACAACAACTTTCTTCATCACATACATACAGTTCGCTTATTAAAACATCATAAATGGAGGCAGACGAATGGACTTAGAGTTTTTAACATCCGTACTAATGATTGTCGGTATCGATGTTGTATTAGGTGGTGACAATGCAATCGTCATCGCACTAGCTAGCCGAAATTTACCTGAATCGAAACGAAATAAAGCTATTTTGATCGGTACTCTTTTAGCAATCGTACTAAGAATTGTCCTTACTATACTAGCTGTCTATTTACTCGACATTCCATTTCTACAATTGATTGGCGGGGTTTTACTTACATTAATTGCAGTCAATTTATTAACTGATGATAGCAATGACCTTTCTGCCATTCAAGGAAAAACAACTTTATTTCAAGCTGTGCGGACAATTGTTTTCGCGGATCTCGTTATGGGGTTTGATAATGTTATTGCCATTGCTGGTGCAGCTCACGGGAGATTTTTACTCGTCATAATCGGCTTACTCATTTCTATCCCTATTATTATTTGGGGCAGTAAACTTATTTTAATACTTATGGAACGATTTCCATTCCTCATTTATTGTGGTGCAGCAATTCTTGCCTATACTGCAGGGAAAATGGTTACACATGAAGACAGACTTGCAATCTTTTTTCATAACAACCCAAGTTTCACCGCAAGCATTCCTTATTTGTTCATTTTCACTATTTTATGCATCGGCTTTATCGTAAAACAAGTTCGATTACGCAATGTGAAACATTAAAAAAAACCTTCTACTATATAATAGGTAGAAGGTTTTCATATTATTATAATTAATTTACAAGACGTTGTGCTTCACGTAATTGGAACGTTCTTACTGTACGTGGTAAGAAACGACGAATTTCGTCTTCGTTGTAACCAACTTGAAGGCGTTTCTCGTCAATCATAATTGGACGACGTAAAATTCCTGGATAGTCACGAATCATCTTATATAAATCTTGAAGTGGTAAAGACTCTAAGTTTACATTCAATTCTTGGAAAACTTTCGAACGAGTAGAAATAATCTCATCCGTTCCGCTTTCTGTCATACGTAAAATCTCTTTAATTTCCTCAATCGTTAATGGATCTGAGAAGATATTACGTTCTGTATAGGGAATATGATTTTCCTCTAGCCATAATTTCGCCTTTCTACAAGACGTACAGCTTGGAGAACTATATAATGTTACCATACAAAGCTCACTCTCCTTAAAGAGTACAAATTCTGTACTAAATACAGTTTTAATTTCTAACTTCAGCAATTTTTCGCGATAACTTGTCTTATTGAAAAGTACAAAAATCGCATTTCATGTAAGCAACAACTTATAATAAACAACAATTACTTTTAATAAGTAACTTCTATAATCATTATACAATAGATTTTGCAAGAAATATACAGCAAATTTCCTGCTAGTTGAGAAAACTCTTCCGTGTATTCCACTGCTATGTAACATGATTACGCTCAATTTAGCTGTACTTGAACAATAACCTTCAACCCCTTTAATACTCACTTCCTCTAAATTTTTCATATAATATATAGTTATTTATCTATAATCTTCCCTATGAAAAAGAGAACGTTTTCTTACTTTTTCCTGATAAATCAATTAAGAAATGTAAGACTATATAAATGAGAATAAAAAGGAACGTTTGTTCTCATTTTAACAAACATTCTCCCTCCTGTCTACACGATTTCTAAAGTAAATTAAATATTTTTCTGACATTTCTTTCTTTTTTATTTTTTATCTCATACAATAAACATACAGACAGGCAAAGGGGGAGTTTGCAAATGATTGCTTTTTTTATTGATTTTATTACGGTTGCTGCCCTCATCATCGGAATAACAGCATTGATTGGTGTCATTACAAATAGCATCGGTGAAAAGCTCTTTGGTGGAAAAGAAAAAATGAAGTTTGTTAACAAGAGTTTGGATGTACAATCTGGCTGGAACCAAGTTGGCGGAAAAGGCATTTATAAAAAACGCACGTATTAAAAAAAAGCAGGTGGTTAGCCTGCTTTTTTTTATTTTCCTACGGTTGCCCACTTAAAGCTTAAATCTCCGCCATATTTATGGTTGTACATATCTTTAATTGTTTCTCTTTGTAAGTATGCTCTACCACGTTGATATACTGGAACGATTGCAGCGTCATCAAGTAACATTTTTTCTGCTTCTAATAAGTTCTTCCAACGAGCATTTACATCGCTTCCATCTTTTTTCGCCTTCATAATGATTTCATCGTATTTCGGATTAGAGTACTTCATCTTATTTTGTGACCCATCTGTTACAAACATATCAAGATATGTAATTGGATCTGGGAAGTCCGCACTCCATCCAGAGAATGACATGACATAATCACCCGCATCTTCTAATTTTAGTTTTTGTGCGAATGGTTGTTGTTTAATTTTTACTGTTAAACCTGGTAAATTCTTTTCTAATTCACCTTTTAAATATTCACCAGTTTTCTTTGATAACTCTACATCTTCATTTAATAATTCTAATTCGATTTCATTTTTACCAAGTTCTTTTTTACCAGCTTCCCAATATTTCTTCGCTTCTTTCACGTTCGGTTTTACAATATCCCCGTTTACAGCACGGAAATCTTTTTTATCTGGTCCTTTAATGAAGTTATCAGGAATTAATCCTGTTGCTGGCTTAGAACCGTTATTTAATAATGTATCCACGAATGGCTTACGGTCAAAAGCAAGTGAAATTGCTTTACGAATATTTTTATTTGCTAAAGCTGGATCTTTTTGATTTAAACGTAGGAAGAATACAGATGTATCTTCTACTGTTTGGAAATCTGGTTTTCCTTTATATTTATCGATAAACTCCGCTAATAACGACGCTCGATCAATTGCATTTGTTTCATATAAGTTAATTGGCGTAGATGTATCTTTTACAATATTAAAGTTTACTTCTTCAATCTTCACTTCTTTATTGTCCCAATATGATGGGTTCTTTGTCATTTTAAAGCTACGTTCATGCTGCCAATCGCTTAATGTAAATGGTCCGTTATAAAGTGTAGTATTTGCTTCTAAACCAAACTTTGCACCTTGCTCTTTAACAAATTTCTCATTCACAGGATAAAAGATTGGATATACCATTAAATCTACAAGATATGGAATGGAATTGTCTAATTCAACTTCTAATGTGTAATCATCAATTGCTTTTACACCTAGTTGATCAGGACTCATCTCTTTTTTATTAATTTTCTCTGCATTTTTTATATCGTACATAATATAAGCTGATTTCGCAGCTGTATCTGGATTAATCGCTCTTTGCCATGCGTATACGAAATCTTTCGCTGTCACAGGCTCACCGTTTGACCATTTCGCGTCTTCACGTAACTTAAACGTATACTTTTTACCGTCTTCTGACTTTTTAAATTCCTTCGCTACACCTGGAACTAGCTTATCATCTTTTCCTAAAATGTATAAGCCTTCCATCGTATTGTTCATTACTCTTGAAGAAACTGCGTCAGCTGATAATGCTGTGTCCATCGTTGGAATTTCTTGTGTTTCAATTAAGTTAATAACTTGCTTCGCACCGCTTTTCCCGCTATCCCCTTTTGCGTTTGCTTGCGGTTCATCTTTTTGATAGCTACATGCCCCTAACATCATGCTCATCGCTACTGTTGATGCTACAAAAACTGGTATCTTTTTTTTCATACTTCCACCCTCCAAAAAAATGTTAGCCCTTTCATTTTCAAACAGAAAGAAATATATATATGTTCTAATAATTCATATTATACACACAAATATATTTTTTGTATATTTATATTTCTATTTCATTAAAATTTCCTGTTAAAAAATAAATCTTTGTAAACGTTTCATATTGCTGATTATTATTACTAAAGTGTTAAAAACAATATTTTTTATACTTTTCTAAATTATCAGAGAAAAATAAATTTTATATTTTATAATACTTTATGTATAATTATCCCAACCTTTTTAACATAAAATAGCAGTCCCTTCATATTAAAAATATGTAGGCTAAAATGAGTGCAAAGGATAAGAAAGTATGTTACGATACATTTTGCTAAAAATAGATATCGGTAAAGAGGGGACGGACATGACAGCAATTCAGGAAAAAAATGGGCCGACAGAGAAATTAAGTTTATTCTTATTAACATGGCCTATTTTTCTAGAAGTTTTTCTTTTTATGTTGATGGGGATCGCTGATACTTTCATGTTAAGTGCATTATCAGACGATGCTGTATCTGGGGTTGGTGCAGCGAATCAATATCTCCATATTGCGATTTTGGTATTAGAAGTCATCGGGAACGGCGCTGCTATCGTTGTATCTCAATACCTCGGTTCCAGACGCTTTATGGAAGCATCTAAAATATCAGCATTAGCCGTCACATTAAATTTAATAGTTGGGCTCGTTATAAGCGCTGGTTTTCTTTTATTTTCGAAACATATGATGCTCGCAATGAACTTACAAGGCGATGTACTAACGTATGCGCAAAACTACTTATCTATCGTCGGAGGAGCTATCTTCCTGCAAGCTATCATTAACTCATTAGCCGCAATTATCCGTGTACACGGTTTCACAAAGCAAGCGATGTTTATTTCACTCGGAATGAATATTATTCATATCGCTGGAAACTACGTACTCATTTTCGGGAAATTTGGTTTCCCTGAGCTCGGTGTACAAGGGGCTGCAATTTCTTCCGCTATCAGTCGATTGATCGCACTTATTGTTTTCTTCTGGTTACTATACCGCGTTATGGAATATCGCGTGAAATTACAATATTACTTCACTTTATCCAAAGAATACATTGGGAAAATTTTAAAAATCGGTATTCCATCTGCATTTGAACAAGTGATGTATCAAGCTTGTCAAATCGTCTTCCTTTATTACGCAACGTACTTAGGAACGGAATCATTAGCTGCTAGACAATACGCTACTAACATTTCCATGTTCACTTATTTATTTGCAATTGCGATTGGTATGGGAACAGCCATTATTATTGGCCGCCTTGTTGGTGGTGGCGAAAAGGATGAAGCATACGAACGCTTATGGAAAAGTGTAAAATGGGCGATTGGTGTAACTCTATGTATGGTCGCTCTCGTTATTACATTCCGTACACAATTAATGGGACTGTTTACAGATAATCCGCACATTATCGGGTTAGGCGCAAGTGTTCTTTTACTAAGTGTACTACTTGAAACGGGACGTACGATGAATATCGTCATCATTAATTCGCTTCGTGCAGCTGGTGATGCAAAATATCCTGTTTTAATCGGTGCATTCTCTATGGTGTTAATGAGTTTACCACTAGGTTACTTTTTCGCCTTTCATTTAGATATGGGGCTCGTTGGTATTTGGCTAGCGATCGCCATCGACGAATGGACGCGTGCCATTATTATGTTCTTCCGCTGGAAAAGCAGGGCGTGGGAACGTTACGCACTTGTGAAACCAGAAGAGCAAGACGAGATTGGTTCTGTTCAGGCACAGTAGTACTTGTTTGATCCTGATGTATTTATTAATAAATGCAATTTATATCGACTTACCGACAACTCATTTATATAGTATAGAAAAAAGCCATCCTTCCTTAATGGAAGAATGGCTTTTTTATTATTGATAAATCTCTTTATATTTCTTATACTCTGCTTCAGAACATAGTACGAAATGTCCTGGGCGAATTTCACGCATTGTTGGCACTTCGCTACCGTAATCATGCTGCGATGGATCGTATACGATACGTTTACGATTGCGCTCATAATCTGGATCTGGTAGCGGAATTGCTGATAATAGTGATTTCGTATATGGATGAACTGGATTCGCATATAACTCTTCACTTGTTGTTAGCTCAACGATTTGACCACGGTACATTACACCGATGCGGTCACTAATGTATTTTACCATTGATAAATCATGGGCAATGAATAAGTATGTTAGACCTTTTTCTTTTTGTAGCTTTTTCAGTAAGTTTACAACTTGCGCCTGAATCGATACGTCAAGTGCTGAGATCGGCTCATCCGCAATGATAAATTCTGGTTCTACAGCAAGCGCTCGAGCGATACCGATACGCTGACGTTGTCCGCCTGAGAATTCGTGCGGGAAACGGTTCGCGTGCTCTTTGTTTAAACCAACTGTGTTTAATAGTTCATGAACACGGTCCATGCGCTCTTTTTTGCTTTTCGCTAATCCGTGAATATCAATACCTTCTGCGATAATATCCCCTACTGTCATACGAGGATTTAATGATGCGTATGGATCTTGGAAAATCATTTGCATTTTACGGTTGAATTTCTTCAATTCTGCGCGTGATTTCTTACCATGTACATTTTCACCATCGAACAATACTTCACCAGCAGTTGCATCATATAAACGAATAATCGTTCTTCCAGTAGTTGATTTACCACAACCTGATTCTCCTACAAGACCAAATGTTTCTCCGCGGTAAATATCAAATGAAATATCATTAACCGCTTTGACAACACCACCACTCACGTCGAAGTGCTGCTTTACATTTTTTACTTCAATTAATTTCTCACGTTGTTTAGTCATGTTGTTCACCTGCTTTCATTTGAAGAATACGTTTTTCAACGACTGCCGGCGGTTTTACTTCTGGAGCTTGCTCGTGAAGTAACCAAGTTGCCGCATAGTGTGTATCACTTACTTTAAATAAAGGTGGGTCCATTTCAAAATCAATTTTTAGTGCCTGTGGATTACGTGGTGCAAAAGCATCACCCTTTGGCGGCTTCAATAAATCCGGAGGCGTTCCAGGAATTGCGTATAACTCTTCCTCTGAGCCATCTAAACTTGGCATAGATGCGATTAAGCCCCAAGTATATGGATGTTTCGGATTATAGAAAATTTCATCTACAGTTCCAATTTCAACAACTTTACCAGCGTACATAACTGCCACTCGGTCAGCAACGTTTGCTACTACACCTAAGTCATGTGTAATGAAAATAATTGCCGCTTCTGTTTTTTGCTGAATGTCTTTCATAAGTTCTAAAATTTGTGCCTGAATCGTAACGTCTAGCGCTGTTGTCGGCTCATCGGCAATTAATAATTTCGGGTTACACGCTAACGCCATTGCAATAACTACACGCTGTCTCATACCACCTGAGAATTGGTGAGGATATTGTTTTAAACGAGCTTCTGGATTTGGAATACCTACAAGGTCGATTAATTCTAAAGCAACTTTACGTGCGTCTGCTTTACTCATCCCTTGGTGTTTAATAAGGCCTTCCATAATTTGATTTCCAATTGTCATCGTTGGGTTTAATGATGTCATTGGATCCTGGAAAATCATCGCGATATCTTTACCACGTACTTGCTGCATTTCTTTTTCTGTTAATTTCGTTAAGTCACGACCTTCAAATACGATCTCACCATTTTTAATGCGTCCAGGAGGATTCGGAATTAATCCCATTAACGCTTTAGAAGTAACTGATTTCCCTGAACCAGATTCTCCTACAATCGCCAATGTCTCTCCTTTTTTCAAATCAAAAGTAACGCCGCGTACAGCTTGTACTTCACCTGCATGTGTATCAAAGGAGACTTGTAAATCTTTTACCTCTAACAATGTTTTCATCTTTGCCTCTCCCCTCTTTTACTTACGCATTTTTGGATCTAACGCGTCGCGTAATCCGTCTGCCATTAAGTTAAACGCTAAAATTAATATACTGATGACAACCGCAGGGATGAACATCATATGCGGATACGTTTGAATAGATTTATAACCATCATTTACAAGAGAACCTAGTGACGCAAATGGTGGCTGAATTCCTAAACCGATGAAACTTAAGAACGCTTCACCAAACACCGCTGATGGAATTGTAAACATTGTCATTACGATAATAGGTCCCATTACGTTTGGAATTAAATGTTTCACAATTAATTGTGTATTTGTTGCACCTAATGTACGAGATGCTAATACATATTCTTGGTTTTTTAATTTCAGGATTTGTCCACGAACGATACGCGACATCCCTATCCAACCTGTAATTGCCATTGCGAGTGTAATTGACCATATACCAGATCCCATAATGATTACCATTAAGATAACGATGATTAAGTATGGAATACCGTTAATAATCTCCATAATACGTTGCATAATATTATCTACTCTGCCGCCATAAAACGCTGAAATACCTCCGTATGCAACCCCAATTACTAAGTCAATTGCTGCTGCTAAAAGAGCGATATATAATGATACGCGTGTACCTTCCCATGTTCTTGTCCATAAATCACGACCAAGATCATCTGTACCAAACCAGAAGTACTCTTTAATATCACGTTTTTCATATTGGTCAACACCATATTGATCTGTACCGTCAAATGGTAACCAATGAACATTTTCAATAACAGGAATTTTCGGTGGCATTTTCGCACGACCTAAATCTTGCTCTTTATACGAGTGTTTACTTACCATCGGGCCAAAAATCGCTAGTAATATAATAAGGCTTAATAATACGAAACCAATCATCGCACCTTTATGTTGGAACAAACGTCTTCTTACATCTTGCCAAAACGTTAAGCTTGGACGGGCAATGACTTCATTATCAACATTATTTTGATTGGCTTGTTGAAATAAATCTGGAGATAATTTTTGTACATCTTTCATCATTTTTTCCCTCCCGCTAAACGAATACGAGGATCAATAATTCCGTATAAAATATCGACAATGAAAATAACTAAAATGAAGATCGCACTATAGAAAATCGTAGTTCCCATAATAACTGTATAGTCATTCACTGTAATAGATTTAACGAATTGTTCCCCAAGTCCTGGTACAGCATAAATTTGCTCGATAACAAGTGTTCCTGTAATTAATGCCGCAACCATTGGTCCTAAAATTGTTACTACTGGAATTAATGCGTTACGAAGTGCGTGTTTGACAATGATAACGCCTTGGCTAATTCCTTTCGCTTTTGCTGTTAAAATGTAATCGGCTTGCATAACTTCAATTAATTCTGCACGAGAGAAACGTGCGATTGTTGCAATAACTGCCATCGATAAAGCAATTGTAGGCATTACTGTAAACTCTGGTCCTTTCCAGAACGCTACTGGGAACCAACCAAGTTTTACCCCTACGAAATATTGTAGTAAAGCGGCGAATACGAATGATGGTACCGACATCCCGAGTACGGAAATAATTGTCGCTCCATAATCGACCCATGTATTGTTACGAAGTGCCGCAACGATTCCTAAAATTAAACCGATAAATGTTCCTAATATAATCGCTTGTAAACCAAGCTGTGCTGATGGTCCAATGCGATCCACAATCATATCTGTTACTGGACGGTTATCATATTGGAATGATACCCCTAAATCACCTTTTGCTAAGTTACCTAAGTAACGTGCGTATTGAACTGGTACCGGATCATTTAAACCATATTTTTCCAGAATGATTTCTTTTTGTGCCGGTGATAGCTTCTCCTGGTTTTTAAGCGGAGAACCCGGAAGTAATTTCATCAAAAAGAAAGTCAGCGTAGTAATTAAAAATAATGTCAAAGCCATGTACACGAAACGTTTTAATACATAACGTCCCATAGTCAAGCACCTCCCCGTTTTTCTCAAAAGCAATAAGATAGTTTAAAATATTCTTACTTTTATTTTTTTAAAATAAGAGCATATGCCCATCATAGGCATATACCCTTATTCATGATGGAAACCATTTTTAATTTTTGAGTTCAACCCACTTATAGCTAAATTCTCCGCCATATTTATGTTCTAATAGGCCAGTAATTGAGCCACGTTGTAAATATGCTTTTCCAGGTTGATATACTGGAGCAATCGCAGCATCTTCAAGCAGTTGTTTTTCCGCTTTTAATAGTGCATCCCAGCGAGCTTGTACATCAACTTCTGTTTTTGCTTTTTTAATTAAATCATCATACGCTGAATTTGCGTAATTTACTTTGTTTTGCGCATTACCTGTTGTATACATTTCAAGGAATGACATTGGATCCATATAATCTGGACTCCATCCTGCATACGACATCGCATAATCTCCACTTGCTTCAAGTTTTAATTTTTGTGCAAATGGCTGCATTTTTGTCGGAACTGTTAGACCTGGTAAGTTCTTTTCAAATTGGCCTTTTAAATACTCTCCGATTTTTTTAGCATCATCAGTATCAAAGTTTAATAGCTCTAACTCTACTTTCTCTACACCAAGTTCTTTTTTACCAGCTTCCCAATATTTTTGAGCTTCTTTAATATCCTCTTTTATAAGCTTTCCGTTCTCTTCACGGAAGTCTTTTCCATTCGGACCTTTTGCTAAGCCTTTCGGAACAAAACCATATATCCCCTCTGAACCATCGTTTAAGATAACTTTTCCGATATTTTCACGTTCAAAGGACATTGCAATTGCTTTTCGGATATTTTTATTTGCTAAAAATTTATTCTTTTCATTTAAGCGAATAAATTGTGTAGATGGCCTCTTAATCGTTTTGAAATCAGCATCTGATTTGTATTTATCTACAAACTCTGATGTTAACACTACACGATCAATTGCTTTCGTTTCATATAAATTTATAGCAGTTGAACGATCCTTAACAATATTGAAGTTTATTTCTTCAAGTTTTACTTCTTTATTTTCCCAATACGTTGGATTTTTCTTAAGTTGGAAGCTTTGTTCATGCTTCCATTCATTTAATACGAATGGACCATTATAAAGTGTCGTATTGGATTCTAATCCAAATTTTGCTCCTTGTTCTGTTACAAACTTCTCATTCAAAGGATACAATGTTGGATAGACTGTTAAACTTACAAAATAAGGAACAGGGTTATCTAATTCCACTTCAAGTGTATGATCATCAATTGCCTTTACACCAAGTTCTTCAATTGGTAATTCTTTTTTGTTAACTTTCTCCGCATTTTTAACATCAAATAGTATGTAAGCAAACTTGGCACCCGTATTTGAATCTACAGCTCTTCTCCAAGAATAAACGAAGTCTTTCGCTGTTACAGGTTCACCATTAGACCATTTCGCATCTTCACGTAATTTAAATACATACTTTTTGCCATCCTCTGATTTCTCATAAGATTTTGCGACACCTGGAACAAGTTTATCATCTTTCCCCAGACGATATAATCCCTCCATTGTATTATTCATGATGTTAGAAGATGTTGCATCTGTTGATAATGTCGTATCCATAGTTGGAATTTCAGCTGTTTCGGTTAAATTTAACACTTGTTTGTTTGAGGATTTTTCTTTTGCGCCTGCTTTATTGTCCTCTTTTTGGTAACTACAAGCCCCTAGCATACTGACTGTCAACGTCGATGCAACTAATAACGGTATCTTTTTCTTCATGTTGTGTTGCCTCCCCTACTTGCACTTCCTGTACCCTCACTTGTTAAAAAGTAGAATTGAAAGAATAATCTCCAAGTTTCTACAATTTTCATTATACATATAATATAACAATTGTGAATATAGTTTTTTGTTTTTTTGTTAAAATTTTTAATAAAATGTTTATATTTTTATTTTTTTGTAAAGGGATACGTTAACATTGATACCATCATCTTGAAATCAGACCTTTAATTGCGTATAATTTTCAAAAAATTAATTCTAGTACATATTATAGCTTTTATAGTATAATAATTCTAGTAATATTTTGACGGGGGGGAACATTTTGAATAAAGTTTTTTTTCATACTTGTATACTAATTTTCATAGCGATAATCGCTTCTAGTATTGGCGCATTCCTCATTTCATCGCAATTTTTGTTGAATTTTGTCAACATCTTGTTTTATATTGCACTGTTTTTTATTCTTATCGGCGGTTTTTTATACATATTTCAAAATGGTTTTTTCAATGTAACCATTTACGCATTCCAAAGAGTATTTGGTACGAATAAAAAGATTGACTCTTTAATTGAAGAAGTCGAGGAACCTACAGATAAGAAAGAACGTATTTATAAAACATATTCATTCAAATGGACATATCCAATTTGTATTACAGGTATCGTTCTTGGGTTGTTCTCGACCCTTATTAGCTTTACTATTTTGATGTAGTTTGCAAACACTATCCCATATGATATAATAATCAGCAAAACATTTTGTTATAAAACTTTAGTTCTTTCATATTAAAAGAGCTCAAGTAACAATAAATAAATTTATATGTATGCGATGATAAAGAAGAGTACATATTGAGGCAATTTCAGAGAGCTTGTGGTCGGTGTGAACAAGTAATTGTACAGTATGGAATGGGCTTTTGAGCACCAAACCGAACCGAAAGTAGTAGGCTTTGGCGTTATATCCAAACGTTATTATGGATTAGAGAGATTTCACAGTAGTGAAATAATTAGGGTGGTACCGCGGTCCATTCGTCCCTATAGTTTTTGGGATGAATGGGCTTTTTTGTTTGCCTTCTCTTCCCCCATCACGCATTCAATTTTAGGAGGAATTACTTATGTCAGTTATCTTTTCTGGTATTCAGCCAAGTGGAACGATTACACTTGGAAACTATTTAGGAGCCATGAAGCAGTTTACAGAGCTTCAAAATGAACACGACTGTTATTTCTGTATTGTAAACCAACATGCGATTACAGTACCTCAAGATCCCGTACAACTTCGTAAAAACATCCGCAGTCTTGCTGCACTTTATGTGGCATGTGGCATTGACCCTGAAAAAGCTACTTTATTTGTACAATCAGAAGTACCAGCACACGCTCAACTAGGTTGGATCATGCAATCTGTTGCTTACGTTGGAGAATTAGAGCGTATGACGCAATATAAAGATAAAGCTTCTGGTAGAGATTCAGTTCCAGCTGGATTACTTACGTATCCACCATTAATGGCTGCTGATATTTTACTTTACAATACTGAAATCGTGCCGGTTGGTGATGATCAAAAGCAACATATCGAATTAACACGTGACCTAGCAGAGCGTTTCAACAAACGTTACCGTGAAATCTTTACAATGCCTGAAATTCGTATTCCAAAAGTAGGAGCTCGCGTTATGTCATTAACAGAACCTACGAAAAAAATGAGCAAATCTGATCCGAATCCAAAATCAATGATTAGTATGCTTGATGAGCCAAAAACAATTGAAAAGAAAATTAAGAGTGCTGTTACTGACTCTGAAGGTATTGTGAAATTTGATAAAGAAAACAAACCTGGTATCTCTAACTTATTAACAATCTACTCTTCATTCTCTGGAAAAACAGTTGAAGAAATTGAAGCAATGTACGAAGGAAAAGGATACGGCGACTTCAAAGGCGACCTAGCGCAAGTAGTCGTAGAAGCAATTCGTCCAATCCAAGACAAATATAACGAACTAATCAACTCACCAGAACTAGACGAAATTCTAGACAAAGGTGCAGAAAAAGCAAACCGCGTTGCATTCAAACAACTACGCAAAGTAGAAAATGCAATGGGGTTAAGTAGAAAACGTAGGTAACATATAAAGCGAAGGGCTAGGAGCCGGAGCTAGATTACTACAAAATTAAAAAACCGCCAATTGGCGGTTTTTTAATTTACCTTTTGCTCATTTTCCATTTCCCATAACTTTTCAAAAAATGGCTGTCCTTTTACGAGACGCTCGCATAATTGTTCATGTTTCTCAGACCAGCCAGCTTTCGCTTCATCATACAGTCTAGCCCAAATATCCTCGAACTCCATATGTTGAACCGTTCCATATGCTGATGGATCCCACTCTGTGTACCAATAGCGAATCTCCGCTGTATTTTTCGTTGTATGTAATTGATCTAACGCCATAAATAATAATTGTTTCAGCTGTCTTTCTTTACGAGTCAAGCCATTCATAATGAAAGGCGATGGTGATAAAATGTGGTGTTCTTTTTCTGTTTCTTCTACTTGGAACTCATACTTTTCTGCTTGTACGTTTTCTACCATCTCATATACCATCTGCTCTTGGCGTGGTATAAGTCTGCTTTTGCGAATTGGTACATTGTAACCAATTGTGTCAATCGCAATAATCCCTTTTCCATCTGTAACAACAAAGCAATACTCTTGCTGCAAACGTTCATGATTTTTACGAATATAAGCCTTATGATGTACGTCTTCCAGCATTTTTTGCGGAAGCTCTAACAATTCGTTCTCGATGTAATGATATAATGTGGCATCTACTTTTAATAATGGCACTTGATCTAATAGCTCAATCGTATCATCTTTCCGCCATTCGTAAAAATGACAAACGTTATACCCATTCTCTTCACCTTCAAACCAATTTACCCATACATCATGTAGATATAACATTCACTACCCCTCACTTCACTACTGTTTGTACCAATCATTATGTTCATTTTTGCTTAACTTTATTCCACTTGAGGAAATATATTCTAATTATTATTTTTTCTTCTATTAATACTAAAAAAAACAGGAAATAGAGCCCCTGTTTTTTTATATATGAAATGTATTTGCTTTATTCAATATTTCTTTTGCATCTATAGATAATAAAGAAAGTGTATCTTCTCCTTCCAAAGTTACACAATCTTTGACAATATGAAATCCAAGCGCATAGCCAAGCATCTTCGGATAAGAGTGAAAGCCATTTAATAAGATGTCATGTTCCCTTGTTCCTCGTTTTATACTTATTCTTTCATGTACAACATTTTTCCAATAATAAATAGCCTCTTCTTTTGAAAGATACGCCGTCCACGGTGCATTGTTTTTTTCTGAATATCTTTCCGTCACTGCTTGCTCAGCTAGCCCTTCCATAATCATTGTATCAAGTAATGTATATTCTGTTTCTTTCGTCTCAATTTGATGTAACCTGCATATGTGATGGTATTCATGCGCCAATAACACTTTTAATTCTTCTACCGAATTCCGTCCACATACGAATAAGAAAATAACATGACGCATAGATAATCCAGCCCTACCGTTATACTCTTCTTGCACAGTTCGATTATAGGAATCTGATAATAAAATAAAGACAGGGACATCCGGACCTTTCAACCAATTTTTCAATTTATCATACTCCAGGCTCAACTCTTTCCATATTTCCTTTTCCTCTAATTCTTTAATTTCCTTTTCCCCGCGCATGATCGGGCGATACATCCCTTTTGAAATTAAAAAGCGATACAACCTTTCTTTTGGCAACGGAATATACTTCGTAAATTTCTCACAAAGTTTTTCTGGCCGTCCATAATATAAATGTAGCCATTCAGCTGTTTCAACAATCCCCATCTTTATCCCTCCTTTTTCTTATGTATATGCTACAGGAGAAAAAGACGTAAAAATAAATAAGGAGTTTTTTCGCAATATAATGCGGAAAAACTCCTTATTTTATCTATTATTTATACGATTTAAATACTAACACTGCGTTATGACCACCGAATCCTAATGAGTTACTTAATACTGCATTTACTTCTTGATGTCTCGCTTGATTCGGTACGTAATCTAAGTCACATTCTGGATCTGGTGTCTCATAGTTAATTGTTGGAGGAATTACTCCGTCTGTAATTGATTTAATAGAGAAAATCGCTTCAACAGCACCAGCTGCTCCTAATAAGTGACCTGTCATTGATTTCGTTGAGCTAATTGCTACTTTATACGCGTGCTCACCGAAAGTTTCTTTAATTGCCATCGTTTCATATTTTTCATTCGCATCCGTACTTGTACCATGCGCATTAATGTAATCAATATCTTCTGGCTGTAGGCCTGCATCAGCTAAAGCTTGACGCATTGCACGCACTCCGCCTTCACCACCAGGAGCAGGCATTGTAATATGGAATGCATCACCAGTTGCACCGTAACCAGCGATTTCCGCGTAAATTTGAGCACCGCGCGCTAATGCGTGCTCTAATTCTTCAAGAATTAGAATACCTGAGCCTTCACCCATTACGAAACCGCTACGGTTTTTATCAAATGGACGGCAAGCCGTTGCTGGGTCTTCATTAAATGTTAATGCTTTCGCTGAGCTAAATCCTGCGAATGCCATACTTGTTAGCGGTGCTTCTGCTCCGCCTGTAATCATTGCATCAGCATCACCACGCTGAATTGCTTTAAATGCATCACCAATTGAGTTTGCACCAGATGCACAAGCCGTTACAGAACAAGTGTTAATTCCTTTTGCTCCTGTTGCGATTGATACTTGACCTGCTGCCATATCTGGAATCATCATCGGCACGAAGAATGGGCTCACGCGGCGTGGGCCTTTCTCAGTAAAAATCTTAAATTGTTCTTCGTATGTTTCCATACCGCCAATACCAGATCCAATCCATACACCAATTCGAGGTCCGTTTTCTTCTGTAATTTCAAGCTTTGCATCTGCAACTGCCATTTTCGCTGCTGCTACTGCATATTGTGTAAAGCGATCCATACGGCGCGCTTCTTTTTTATCAATATATTTCTCGACTTCAAAGTCGTTAATTTCCGCTGCTACTTTTGCTGGAAATAGTTCTGGATCAATTCTTGTAAGTCGCCCGATTCCAGATACACCCTTTTTAATGTTTTCCCATGCTGTTTCAACATCTGTTCCGACCGGTGTAACAGCTCCTAGTCCTGTAATTACGACCCTCTTTTTTTCCATACAAAATACACTCCTTTTTTTCTCTCAGTCCTTATTTACCCCAACGAAGAGCAACTGCTCCCCATGTTAATCCGCCGCCAAAACCAACAAGTATAATTAAATCACCGTCTTGAATACGTCCGTTTTGCAATTCCTCTACCATTGCAATCGGAATTGAAGAAGCTGATGTATTACCGAACTTCTCAATTGTCATACTCATTTTTTCTTGTGGTAAATTTAACCTCTCTCTTGCAGATTCCATAATACGAATGTTTGCTTGATGCGGTACTAAGAAATCCACATCTTCTTTCGTAAGACCAGCTTTATCTAAAACACGAAGACAAGATTCACCAAGTTGACGAACGGCAAATTTAAAGACTTCTCTGCCATTCATCATAACATACTCGTCTTGATATAGATGCTTACCGCCGCTTCCGTCTGCTCCTAATTCGAAAGATAGAACGCCTCTTCCTTCTGAAACTGCTCCCATTACGATAGCACCGGCTCCGTCTCCAAATAATACCGCTGTATTTCGATCATTCCAGTCTACAATTTTAGATAGCTTATCACTACCAACTACTAATACGTTTTTATAAGTCCCCGTTTGAATAAATTGCTGCGCTGTAATCATTCCGTACATAAAACCAGCGCATGCTGCACCTACATCCATTGCAGCTGCATGTTTCGCTCCAATCGCTTCTTGAATGACACAAGCCACTGCTGGAAACGCACGATCTGGTGTTACTGTCGCCACTAAAATAAGATCGATATCTTCTCCGCTAACCCCTGCATCTTCAAGTGCTTTTTTTGCAGCCTCTACGGCCATATATGAAGTATCTATTGTATCATCGGCAATGCGTCTTTCTGCAATTCCCGTTCTCGTACGAATCCATTCATCGGATGTATCCATTATTTTTTCTAAATCGTGATTTGTGACTACTTTTTCTGGCACATATCTTCCGATCCCTAAAATGCCCACGTTCACATCGCAGCCCTCCGTTTTATATCAATTATTATGACTTGGTACTAATTTTAAAACATAAATGTATTTTTGTCTAGAATATATTTCGCATAAAACAGAAAGCTAACGCATTATCCACTTTATTTTTCATTAAAAGAAACAGAATCATACCTTTTCGTGTTTCATTCCAAATAAAAAGGCCCGAACCGCTTCTACTCACGATTCGAGCCTCTCCTCCATCAAAAAAGAAGAATTTTATTCTTTATCTGCTTTTCTTCTAAACTAGAGAGTTCTCTTCACTACTTTTCCTTTATCCTATTCATATCTCTGGTTTTCCCCCAGGCGAGAATAAAAAAGGCCCTGACCGCTTCTATCCACGGTTCGGGCCTCTCTTCCATCTTAAAAAGATGCTTTTTATTCTTTATCTGCTTTCCCAAGCTCATAAGCTTCGTTCATAACTTTCATTAACAACTCTAACACCGGCTGTGCTTTCTCCATATCAAGTGCAATTCCATTATCATCTAAAATTGCCTTTGCTTCCGGTAAATGCTTCATTGCGATTTGTAAAAACTGCATGCTTTTTTCGTTCATATTATGCTCTTCCTCTCCATTAAAACTTTCACATACAATAGTGTAACACGCGTACTACCCTTCGTATAACTCTTTATATTTTTTCATGTGTGCCAGTTGCTTATTTAAACCGTATTCTAACGGAGTATTTCTTTTTATTGAAATTACCTCGATAGCCTCATCTCTTACTTCGTTATTATTTTTATTTACTTTATCATCCGCGCGTAAAAGATTCATACCTTTTTCCCATAATGACTGTTTACCACTAAGTAAATTGTATATACCAAGATGCGCCCCGTTCGTTCCATTTTCCCATAAGTATTCACATACATCTTCAATGTAAAGCAAATCACTTCCTTTTTCCTCACTCGTACAACGGCACTCTTTCTCGTCTAATTCTGATAAAATGAGCTGATGATACATCATAAAGGATGGTTGCCACGGTCCATATAATGTTGGAACTCGAAATACACTATATTGTAAATTCCCTTTTTTCAATCCTTCTTCTACTTTCAAAAATAGTCGCTTATTTTCGGATTCATCCGTACTGCCTACTTCAATAGAAGAAATTAAATTTAACTTCACTTTTTGTTCTTCACACATTCTTATAATTCGCTTTAAATATTGTAATATGACTCTTTCATTCCGAAATCCACTTTGCTGATTTGGCTCATATAAGCAAAAGTAAACAGTATCGAATCTCTCTTCCTCAACCGATCTCCATCCATCTTCATCTCTTATCGAATAATACGTAAATAATGCATTTCGCCCAATTAATAATAACTTCTCTTCATTAATTTTCGTCATACTATCAAATTCATCAAAATCAAGACCATATACTTCCACTTCTTCTGCAATCATTTTATTTACAAGGTGATAACCTACAAACGTAAGTGCACCTACAATTAGCACGCGTTCCATACCACCAACCCTTTCCCTCTGAAACAAATAGCTCCTCATTTATGTATATGGGAGCTTCATAATTCTTCTTCATATTTTTTAAAGAAATCGGTCGTTTGCCTAACCATTTTATATTTCACATCTTGCAGATGGAACAAGACAGAAGTATCACATTGATTTAGTTGCCTCATTTTCTCATATCTACGCAACTGCTGTTTTCTTCCTCTTTTTTCTTGTGTTGATACGAAAATTTTAACAGGTACACAAGATGGAAGAAGCGTAAATGATTTCTTATTTATTTTTGATTCTAATTCTTCTTCTTTGGCATCATACGCCAAACTTAATTCCTTCACGAGTCTCTTGTAAAAAAACTTATGCTCTTTCTCAAACTCCACATATTCTGGTAAATCTAAACACGGATTTAACATAATGACAGAGCGTATACACTCAGGGTATTTGTTCATCATTTCGAGTGCTACAAGTGCTCCCATACCATCTGCCATAATGTGCATTTTCGCATTCAATGTCTCTTTTCTCAACACAACGTCATATAAACGTTTCGCTAGACGAACAGATTGGTCGTTTCCCCAATGTCTTCCGTATAAATTAGAGGAAAAGACCGTGTAGCCTTGCTCAATAAGGCCATGTAAAAAATAAGATCTACCCGCATGCTGTGTCCATAAACTTGTACCATTCTCAATAAAGTAGTTATAATCACCGAGGAGCATAACAGAAAATCCATTTGGCTTCTCCGGTAAATAAATGACACATGGTTCTTTTTCTAAGTAAAAAAAACGTTCCGTAATACTCATTTTTCCCCCGCCTTATTTTCTAAACATATAAAACCACTCTTTTATAATGTATGAACGGAATGCAAATTTGCGTTGAAAAATCTACAAATATTTTTCTATATTCTTTTTTCAATTGTGTTACAATAAGGACAGATTGAACGAATAGAGGTGTAAAATATGCGTTTCATTTGGGCATTAATTTGGTCGTTCTTACTTGTACATATGATGAGCTATGTAATCGGCTCTATGACTGGCGGTACATACGACTTTAACCAAGCGTCTATTTTCTCAGTTGTTCTTGCTGTATTAGTACTCGCAATTTCAGCTGCAATTCCAAACGAGCCAGTAGAACAACACTAAAAAAAGAGTCCGGATTTTATCCGAACTCTTTTTTATTTTCATTTCACATGAACGACTAATTCGTTATTTTCTACATCAACAACTACGTGACTATTGTCTGTAATTGTTCCTGCAATTAATTCTCTTGCTAATTTCGTTTCCACTTGACGTTGTACGTATCGTTTTAATGGACGAGCTCCGTACATTGGGTCGAAACCAGCTTCTACAACAAATTCTTTTGCTGCATCTGTTAATTCTACTGTAATGTGACGGTCAGCTAGACGGCCTTGTAGTTCTTTTACAATTTTATCAACAATGCCTTTAATTTCATTCGTTGTAAGAGGTTTGAATAAAATAATTTCATCAACACGGTTTAAAAATTCAGGGCGGAAATGTCCTCTTAATTGCCCCATTACAAGGTCTCTTGATTCCTCTTTAATCGAACCATCTTCTTCTAATCCCTCTAGTAAATGAGCAGATCCAATATTTGAAGTCATAATAATAACTGTGTTTTTAAAGTCTACTGTTCTTCCTTGTGAATCTGTAATGCGTCCATCATCTAACATTTGTAATAAAATGTTGAATACTTCTGGATGTGCTTTTTCGATTTCGTCTAACAAAATAACTGAATATGGTTTACGTCTTACCGCTTCTGTTAATTGACCGCCCTCTTCATATCCTACATATCCAGGAGGCGCACCAATTAAGCGTGACACAGCGTGTTTCTCCATATACTCAGACATGTCAATACGAATCATTTGCTCTTCACTATCGAATAAAGACTGCGCTAACGTTTTTGCAAGTTCTGTTTTACCAACACCCGTAGGGCCTAAGAAAATGAAGGAACCAATTGGACGATTCGGGTCTTTAATACCAGCGCGTGCACGAAGAACCGCGTCTGATACTAGGCTTACTGCTTCCTCTTGTCCGATGACACGCTCTGATAAGATTTGCTCTAAGCGTAGTAATTTCTCACGTTCGCCTTCAACAAGTTTAGCAACAGGAATACCAGTCCAGCGTGAAACAATATCTGCAATTTCTTCTTCACTTACTTCCTCACGTAATAAACGATTTTCTTCTTTATTATGCACGCCCATTTCTTCCGCTTCTTTTAATTCTTTTTCGATTGCAGGAATTTTCCCGTGACGAAGTTCGGCTGCTTTATTTAAATCGTAATTACCTTCTGCTTCTTCTAATTCACGGCGCAGACGTTCTAAATGTTCACGTAAGTCACGAACTTTGTGAATGTCTTCTTTTTCTTTCTCCCATTTCGCTCTCATACCACTTGCAACTTCTTTTAAATCCGATAATTCACGTTGCAATGTTTTTAGACGCTCTTGGCTACCACGATCCGTTTCTTTTCCAAGAGCCGCTTCTTCAATTTCCAGCTGCATAATACGACGCGTTACTTCATCTAATTCTGTCGGCATAGAATCGATTTCTGTACGAATTGTTGCGCACGCTTCATCAACAAGGTCAATCGCTTTATCCGGTAAGAAGCGATCTGAAATATATCGATCTGATAAAACTGACGCTGCTACAATCGCACGGTCATGAATATTTACACCGTGATAAATTTCAAAGCGTTCTTTTAATCCACGTAATATGGAAATCGTATCTTCAACAGTTGGTTCTTCTGCTAATACTTGTTGGAAACGTCTTTCTAGTGCTGGATCTTTTTCAATATATTTACGATATTCATCTAATGTTGTCGCCCCGATACAATGCAGTTCACCACGAGCAAGCATCGGTTTTAACATATTTCCTGCATCCATCGCACCTTCTGTTTTACCAGCTCCAACGATTGTATGAAGTTCATCAATGAATAATAAAATGCGTCCTTCACTCTTTTTAATTTCATTTAATACAGCTTGCAGACGCTCTTCGAACTCACCACGGAATTTCGCGCCTGCTACGAGCGCACTCATATCTAACGCAAAAATCGTTCTATCTTTCAATCCTTCAGGTACATCCTTTTTCACAATACGCTGTGCTAATCCTTCAACGATTGCTGTTTTACCAACACCTGGCTCACCAATTAAAACAGGATTGTTTTTCGTTTTACGTGAAAGAATGCGGATAACGCGTCGAATTTCACTATCTCGGCCGATAACAGGATCAATTTTCCCGGCTCTCACTTCTGCCACTAAATCACGGCCATATTTTTCTAACGCTTCATAAGTTGCTTCTGGATTTTGACTAGTCACTCTTTGATTCCCCCGAACTGTCATTAAAGACTGTAATAAGTTATCTTTCGTAATATGCAATGTTGTAAATAATTGATTTATATCGCCTTTTTCTTCAGAAAAAGCAAGTAATACATGTTCTACTGAAATGTAATCATCCTGCAGTTTTTCTGCTTCTTTCCCTGCTCTTACAAGCAGTTGTTGCAGAGCGCTCGTTACATACAATTTTCCAACTTCTGCACCGCTTCCCGTTACAGAAGGTTTCTTTTTAATTAAGCTTTCAGCGCCTTGCTTTAACGCTTCTATATCAACATTCATTTTTTGAAATATACGTACTGCTAATCCATCTTGCTCTTCTAATAATGCAAGTAATAGATGAACAGTATCCACCTCTTGGTGATGATGAGATACCGCTAAAGATTGGGCACTCATAATCGCCTCTTGTGTTTTTGTTGTCATTTGATTTAAGTCCATCTTTACAGCCCTCCAAAAGTTTGACTTTCTTTGACCTTTGATTTGATTATACGCCAACTGACTTTTTTATACAATAATTTTGCCTATGTATTTTCAAACTTATTATTGGAAAAAGAAAAAGGAAGCATTCATTATATTGTTTTAAAAGTACGGTAAATGAAATTATAATGTGTAACGACAAAAAAGCCGCAATAACGATTGCGGCTTCTGTTACGGTTTTCTTTTATATGTCCACTGACGGTTATGATTCGTATTATCTGGAAACTTTTCACCGGCAGTTAATTGTATCATTTGCGGATTTTTCACCATACTTCCCGTTTCACCAATTTCTACATAAATACCATCATTCGGCGCTTTTTGTCCAGAACGAAACCTGCGATTTTGTCCCATTTTCATTCTCCTTCCATGACGTCTTTGCCTCATTAGTATATCCATTTTAAAAGAAAGGTTTTCTGTCATGTTTAGGAAACAGTACTACATCTCGTCCTTGTACATATATATGAATGATACAAGCGTAAGCAGGGATTTCTTTCCTACTTGTAGAAAAAAAAAGAAACCAACCTACTCTAGGCTAGTTTCAAAGGAGAGTCAAACATATACGAGAAGATTACATGTTCATTATAAGTCTCATCACACGAGCAATGTAACCCTTTTCACAATTTGTACATAATGAAAGAAACATTGTTTGAACTTTCTAAAAAGATGTTGACTTTTCTTAATTTCCAACGATAAATAGTAGACACCGCAGCACTTTGAGACGTAAGATGGATATATAGTGAAATTTCCATCTATGGTGATTTCACCGAGTCTAACCTCTTATTTCTGCATATTAAAAACGGAAATACAGATAGATACAAAAAAATTATTATAAGAGGTGAAATTATGAACAAACAACATTTAATCGCATTAGACTTAGACGGTACTTTATTAACAGACAACAAAATAATTTCCACTCGAACGAAACATACAATTGCAAAAGCAAAGGAACAGGGACATATTGTTGTTATTTCAACAGGACGTCCATTCCGTGCTAGTTATGATTACTATAAAGAACTTGCTCTTAACACACCTATCGTAAACTTTAACGGTGCTTACGTACATCATCCTCTTGATTCAAGCTGGGGAACACATCACTCTCCTCTTGAGCTAGCAACAGCGCAAGAAATTGTACGAGCTTGCTTTGATTTCGGCGTAAAAAATATATACGCGGAAGTAATGGACGATGTGTATGTTCGTGAAATTGATGAAGATAAAAAACATATTTTCGAATTCGGCTCTCCTAAGATTTTTACGGGAGACTTATTAAATATTTTAAACGATCATCCAACTTGCTTATTAATTGATGCACATGACGAGCATTCCACTGCAATTCGTCAACATTTAACGGATATGCACGCGGAAGTAATCGATCATAGAAAATGGGGCGCACCTTGGCCGATTATTGAGATTGTGAAAAGCGGATTAAATAAAGCGGTTGGATTACAAAAAATTTCTAGTCATTACAACATTCCACAAGAGCGAATTATCGCTTTCGGTGACGAAGATAATGATTTTGAAATGATTGAATTTGCTGGTCACGGCATCGCAATGGGGAATGCCATCCCTGAATTAAAATCACTCGCAAACCATACGACGTTAACGAACGAAGAAGATGGTATCGCTTTATATTTAGAAGAGGTTCTTGGGTTGTAATCTAAAAATTCCCTACTTATAGTTTCCTACCAAATGTCCATACTATAAGTAGACGCAAGAGACATCGCGTCGATTGTTTTCAGCTAAATAAAGGGGGTTTTTCGAATGGGTAAAAAGAACAAATCAAAGCGTTTTATCCAACAAGGAGCCGATGCTGTTATGAAGCATGATGCAAGATTCCCGTACAGAGGTACATTAGCTGAGGCAGAAAAGGCAAGAAGTAACTCTTCTTTTGGAGGGGTTTAAATGGGGAACTTACTATTCCAACAAGCTAGAGATGCTGTTGAAAATGCCGTATCTTGTTCAAGCGGTACTGAGCAACAAGATCTCGTATATAGAGCAAAAAATGCTTTGCAATCCGCTTACGCAAACTCTTCAACTGCTGAAAAAGTTCAGCTCCGTGAAATGCAAGAGCAATTGCAAAACATTACGAATGTACATTAAAAAAGAGGACCAACTTCGGTCCTCTTTAATCTTTCCGAAACAATCCGAACACCCCAACTGTTTGCAGTATATTTGTAAATGCACCTGGGTCCACTTGTTTAATAATCCTTTCCAATTCGTATAACTCGTAACGGGTAATAACCATCATTAACATTTCTTTATTTTCATTCGTATAAGCACCTGTTGCTGGTATCGTTGTAATTCCTCTTACTAATCGCGAGTGAATCGCCTTTCTTACGTCCGCCCCATTCTTCGTAACAATTAATGCTGTAATCTTTACATGACGAGTATGAATTGCATCAATAATTCTCGTCGATACATATAAAGTCACTAACGTATATAACGCTTTTTCCCATCCATATACATAGCCAGCAGCGATAATGATAATTGCATTAAAAAAGAAAAAGTATGTACCGACAGGCTTATCTTTTATTTTTGATAAAATCATAGCGATAATATCTAATCCACCTGTAGAAGCACCCCACTTTAAAGCAATCCCTACTCCAATTGCCGAAATAATCCCGCCAAAAATCGCATTTAATATGATATCATTCGAAACCGCTCTAACAGGGATGATTTCTAGAAACAAAGTCATAAATATAACACAAAGAAAACTAAAAAAGGTGAAGGCCTTTCCAACCTTTTTCCACGCTAAAATAACGACAGGAATATTAAATAAGCTAAACAATACTCCCGTAGATATGTGAATCGATAAAAAATCACCTAATATTTGTGATAATAATTGAGACAATCCAGCAAAGCCGCTCGCATACACTTTCGCTGGCGTTAAAAATAAATTCATCCCAATCGCGTTTAATAAACCTGCGATGATTACAACGATTAACTTCTTTATAAGTTCAGTATAATTCAACTTCAAATCCATTTCGAATCCACCTTTACCCTTCATAAATGCACCGCTATACATAGTCTTTACGAAAAAGGAAATGATAAACGTACAACGTTTAGAAATGGAGTTGATACATATGCCACATACGAGTGATAACGACAAAAAAGCACGCGATAATAATGCAAAACGCACACAAAAAAATGAGCAAGAGCAAAAAAATATTCAGCAAGGTAAACGTGCATACTCTAAAAAGACCGATCACCTTTGATCCCATCGTACATCAACAATTATGTTGATGTACTTTTTTACATTTTAAAGGAAAAAACATTAAAAATTCACTTCATGTTCACTTCTATATTCTACAATAGCGATAACATATTCGGATGAGGTGTTGGCATGAGAGGGAAACATATTTTCATTATTACTGCACTAATAAGTATATTGATGCTATCTGCTTGCGGACAAAAAAACGGCTCAGCTACAGTCGCCACAGCAACAGACTCGACTGTTACGAAGGACGACTTCGAAAAACAATTGAAAGATCGTTACGGAAAAGACATGCTATACGAAATGATGGCACAAGACGTCATCACAAAAAAATATAAAGTACCTGATGAAGAGGTAAATAAAGAAGTAGAAAAAGTAAAAAAACAATATGGAGATCAATTCAAAAAAGTATTAGAAAACAATCGTTTAAAAGATGAAGAGGATTTCAAAAATCAAATTAAGTTCAAACTTGCTATGAATGAAGCGATTAAGAAAAGCATTACAGAAAAAGACGTAAAAGATCACTATAAGCCAGAAATTAAAGCGAGTCACATTTTAGTAAGTGACGAAAATGAAGCGAAAGAAATAAAGAGTAAACTAGATGCTGGTGCTTCATTTGAAGAATTAGCAAAACAAGAATCACAAGATCTACTATCAAAAGATAAAGGTGGAGACCTTGGATACTTCAATTCAGGTACAATGGCTCCTGAATTCGAAACCGCTGCCTACAAACTAAATGTTGGACAAATTAGCAATCCCGTAAAATCATCAAACGGTTATCACGTTATTAAATTAACTGATAAAAAAGATCTAAAACCTTACGATGAGGTAAAAAACTCTATTCGCAAAAACTTAGAGGAAGAACGTACTGCTGATCCTGCATTCAGCCAAAAATTATTACAAGAGGAATTAAAAAAGGCGAATATTAAAATAAATGATGGTGATTTGAAAGATACATTTACTCTTGTTTCACCGCAAGGAAATTAAAAAAGCACAACCTTATCTTTTTACATAAGGTTGTGCTTTTTAATCTTTCATCAATATTTTCAACTTTTTCTTCAAGCTTTTATAATGCCAATTGATGTGATCTAATTCTATCTCCACTTCAATTAGCGCATCTATTAAGTCTTCTTTAGATTGCTGAGAGTTTATAATATTTTCAAGCAATTTTTCAAAACTTTTACTACTCTCATATATATCATTTAAATCCACCGCTAATATTTCGCGTTCTTTTTCAGTGGATAATACGGAAAGTCGTTTTATTAATTTTTCTAGTACATTATCTTTCATTATCATAACTCCCTTTTCCTCATGGATTGGTTCTATTACCGTCATAGAAGAATAAATAATTTTAAATAAAAAAGTGTATCTCAAAATCAAACTATTTGTTTAGGTTTTGAAATACACCGAATAGACTTTACTTTTCTTTTTCAAAAATACCAGCCAAGATAAAACTAATCCCCAGAAAAATTACAATTATCACGTTAATTGTATAACCCAAGAACGACATATACGAGGTAAAAATTACTAGAATTGTATATATGAGACCTACTACTAACACCATTGTAGCTCGATAGTTTTTCCTTTTTAACATAATCACCAATAATGCTACAATAAAAACAACATTATATATACCAATCATTATATGTATCGTCTCCATTTTACTAATCTATCTCCTTCTTTTCTTAGAATTAGTTTTTTTCGGTCTATACTCCGTATACCCTTTTTTATATCCTTTATAATATCCATCTACATAAACTACCAAGTCCGGGATCAGCCCTATTCCCCCAACAGCTTTACTGCCAACAAAAAATGCTCCTTTAACCGCTGATTTCACTGTATTTTTTATGATTTGCTGCTTTTGAACGTGCTGTCCCGGCGATAAATTTGCGATTTGTTTTTTCGAGTTACTTCTAGATGATTTCCATTCATTGTAATCGGGTCATCTTCATCACCCGGATCAGGATCCACCGATAAGAACACACCATGCTCTGGTTGATAGTATCTTGCAATCAAGTAATACATCCCGATTTCTTTATCATACATGTATCCCGCATATCCAAATGGATTGTCCGCTGCGATACCTTTCGTATCGTTCTTTACTACGTTACCCCATGAATCATATTCATAGCTTGCAACTATTTGTCCATCTTTGTCGGTCATTGCTATTACGTCACCGCGCGGGTTGTAGTGGTAGTATACCGATTGATCTTGTATTTTCATTGCTAGGCGGACACCGTCTTTGTTGTAAACGTATATGCCCCATCCTAACTTTCTATCTGTAAAAAACTTTGCAACAGAGCCATCTGCTTCATTCCATGTGTATATAAAAGGAAGAAGACATTTTCTCGCCTCTTCCCTTAATTTTATAATCTATTAATGTTTCAATTTGCTCTGTTTCCATTCGTGTTAATCCATAGGCCAATAATAAATTCAAGAGAAAACTATTTACTTACGCAAAAGCACATCTATATCTTCCTTGAATTTCAAAATACAAATTATTAATAAAACAAGTAAAGTAGCTATATTAAGAACATTAAAGATATACCAAAAAAACAACACTCCTATCAGTACATCAGATATAAATCCTTCCCTGACATTTTTTAAATATTGATTGAATTTTTTTGAAGACAGCATAACTTTCTCTAGTATAAATATGGTAATGCCAGCAAGAAAGAAGACTATCTTTTTCAAATCCGAAGGCTGATCTACTAAAACATAAGCTACTATATATATAAATAGCAAATCAATAATTCTGAACCTTTTAAGCATATTATTCACTTTTACCATTTGGCTTTCTTCCATTTCCCTTTTGATTTACCTTCGTCATATTTTAAATACCACTGTTTAGAATTCAATTTTTTTCTATAAGTTAAAGTAATTTTAGTACCCGGTTCTGGGACTGGCTTTATAAATTTTTCCCCAACATAATAGCCCCCTACTATCTCTAAACTCTTCTGTCGACTTGGAGCTTTTATATATTTTAAACCAATGTTCTTAACTACATTACCAGCATTAAAACTGACAACTGCTCTCGCAATTTGTCCTGAATAATAATTAAATTTAGTTTGCTTATAACTTCTTTGGTAATATTCATGCTTACCTTTTTTCCAATATTTATATCCACTTACAACTTTTTTTGCCTTATCCCCATCCGGATCCACCATCATCACCGGATTATTATCCGCATACGTATACCCATTCTGCGTTACTGGATCATCCTCATCACCTGAATCTGGATCCACCGATAAGAACACACCATGATCTGGGTTATAGTATCTCGCAATCAAGTAATACATACCAACTTCTCTATCATACATGTATCCCGCATATCCAAATGGACTGTCCGCTGCGATTCCTTTCGCTTCGCTCTTTAGGACGTTCCCCCATGCATCATATTCATAGCTTGCGACTATTTGTCCATCCTTGTCGGTCATTGCTATTACGTCACCGCGCGGGTTGTAGTGGTAGTATACCGATTGACCTTGGATTTTCATTGCTAGGCGGACGCCGTCTTTGTTGTAAACGTATTGTCGGAGGACTTTTCCGTTCCCGTCTGTTTCGTATAGCGGGTTAATGCTGTCACCATCGTAGAAGTAACGGGTTACTTGTCCGTTTACGTTCTTTTCACCTTTTCTCGTTAAGGCAACAAGTTGATCTATCTCGTCCTATATAAGTAAGGACATAAAGTTATGTCCCTACTTACTATCATCGTACTTCCAATCAACTACACAATTTCTATTAATAAAAGAAATCACCTAGTTTTATAAAACACAAATGAGCAACAAACAGCCAGCGCAAAAAAGAATAAAATCAAAATTTTAATACCCCAACTTAAAAAGTTAAAATATGGAGTGAAGATTATAACTATTATATATACGAGCCATATTACTGTAATAGTAAACGGAATGTATTCTCTTGATTTTAAGAACATTATTGACAAATATAAAATCCAACCTATCCCTATAATCCATGTAATAATTGCTCCACCTTCAATAAAAATCATCTCCTATCTTCTGAGGGTTATAATTTTTATAGGCTTTTATACACCTTGATTCATAAAGAAGCTTCCTACATCTCCATCATCTTACCTCAATGAAATAGAACATAATGGACACTATTATAAAAGATAATCCAAATATCAATAAACGGATCTATATAGAAATTGATGATAGAGGCGTAAAATACAATACTTAGAGAACAACAAATGGGATGAAAAACATAGCTAATGAATACACCTTACTCCGAATAATAAACTCAATAAACTTTACTCCGAAAAAGGCCATTACCATGATTCCATACACCCATATTAATCGCTCATCGAATTCATTCATCCTGTCACTCCTCTTTAAATCCCTTTCCGAAACCTATAAACATCTAGCATCCAGCTAATTCGCCTTACATAAACTTTCTTACTGTCGCCATAGTAGAAGGAAGGTGTTATTTTAAATAAAAAAGTGTATCCCAAAATTAAACTAACTGTTTAAATTTTGAGATACACTGAATCAACTTTACTTTATTTTTCTTTTTCAAACATACTAGCTAATATTCCACTAATCATCAAAGAGATCACTATTAATACATTCATTGTATTACTAAAGAACGATCTATATGGAGTAAAGGTTGCTATGAATATATATATTAGACTCACTACTAACACCGTTACCACTTTATATTGTTTCTTTTTTAACATAATCGCTAATACAACTAAAATTAAAACAACATTATATACACCAATAAATATCTGTGTCATCTCCATATTACTAATCTACTTCCTCCTTTTTTTAGAATTAGTTTTTTTCGGTCTATACTCCGTATATCCTTTTTTATATCCTTTATAATATCCATCTACATAAACTACCAAGTCCGGGATCAGCCCTATTCCTCCAACAGCTTTACTACCAACAAAAAACGCTCCTTTAGCCGCTGATTTCACTGTATTTTTTATGATTTGCTGTTTTGCAACACGCTGTCCAGGAGATAAGTTTGCAATTTTCTTTTTTGAGTTATTTTTAGATGTTTTCCATCCAAAAGCCCAGCCGACACCAAAAGTAAATGCCTTATTCAATCCATTTCCCATTCCAACAAATCCTGCATAACTATCTCTTACCGCAACCAACCCAGACTTAACTCCCTTAACATGTGCATATGCTGTCCGATTATTATGATACGGCATCGGCGTCGTACCCCAAAAGCGATATGCCCAATGCCCATCCGGATCCACCATCATCACCGGATTATTATCACCATACGTATACCCATTCTGCGTCACTGGATCATCACTATCACCCGGATCTGGATCCACCGATAAGAACACACCATGGTCTGGGTTATAGTATCTCGCGATCAAGTAATACATACCAATCTCTTTATCATACATGTATCCCGCATATCCGAATGGGTTGTCTGCTGCGATTCCTTTTGCTTCGCTCTTTAAGACGTTACCCCATGCATCATATTCATAGCTTGCGACTATTTGTCCATCCTTGTCGGTCATTGCTATTACGTCACCGCGCGGGTTGTAGTGGTAGTATACCGATTGATCTTGTATTTTCATTGCTAGGCGGACACCGTCTTTGTTGTAAACGTATTGTCGGAGGACTTTTCCGTTCCCGTCTGTTTCGTATAGCGGGTTAATGCTGTCACCATCGTAGAAGTAACGGGTTACTTGTCCGTTTACGTTTTTTTCAATACGACGGTTTTCGTTGTCGTATTTATATGTTGCGAACGGTTTGCCTTCCCCTTTTTTCGTTACAGCAACAAGTTGGTCTGCTTCGTTCCATGTGTATGTGTATTTCCCATCAGATGTACGGTTACCATTTGCGTCATACGTTAACGATTCGTTTCCGAATTTTAGAAGTTGATTTCCTTCGTTAAATGTTGCGATTACTGATTTCGTTTCTTTTCCATTCTCTGTTACTTTCACACTCGTACGATTGCCAAATCCATCATACATGTAGTCTCTAACTGTTCCATTTGGTGTAGATTCTTTTAATAATTGATTAATTGGATCATAAACATAATTTGTTTCCGTTATTTTCCCATCAAGACTTTCATGTTTAATCTTCGTACGGTTTCCTGTTTTGTCATACTCATATTTCTCTAATAGTAGCATTTGCTTTGGTGTTGCAATAGCTAAATCCGATAGTTTCCCTGTTTGGTCATAATTATACGTTGCACTAGCATCATTCGGTGCGATATACGTACGTACGTGGCCGTTCTCATCATAATGGAAATTATAATGTGCCCACATTTCATCCCAAACAGATGTGTTTTGATCTAAAGCATTATATTCATATTTTATTTTACTGTTATACCCACCGTGTGTAATTGACTGTTCTTTTAACTTTTCGGTTTTGCTATTTGCTTTATCATGATATGCCCAATCAATTTTCCCACCTCGGCTATCCGTTATACTCGTGATCCGATCTGCTGTATCATATGTTTTGCTTTTTTCAACCCCATTTACATGATCTTTCACTTTCGTTTCTTGTCCATTAGCATCGCGTTCGAATGTAAAGGCATCTTTTCCATTTCGCTTTTCACCCATAATGCGATCCGCTGTATCATAACTCCATTCAATCAGTGAGCCATTTGGCATTTTCGTTTTTGTCTTATTTGCATTTGCATCATATTCATATTCAATGCGACGATTTAACGCATCGATATACGTTGTAATTTTATTATCTACATCATACTCATATTTGTGTGTTTGTGTTTTCCCACCAAACATTATAGATTTTTCAGTTGTATTGCCATTATGATCATAATTATAACCAACAGAAGTTCCATTTTTTAATGTCACTTTTTTAAGTTGATTATCTTTATTGTAATCGAAAGATTTTGTATTCCCTCTCTCATCGGTTTCTGACTTTTTATTTCCGACTCCATCATAAGAAAAGGCTATTTTATTTCCTTCTTCATCATACGAAGCTGTTACATTTCCATCGTTGTCATATTCATTTTTGACAAGCACATTCCCTTCTAATAACCGAATATCATCAAACCATACTTTTCCTTTGTTTTCATTTCTAAATAACAAATAAGTATCGATATGTTTAATCGGCTTTGTCGCTGGAATGAATACCGCACTACGATTCCAATCATTCGTTCCATTCGGAAACATAGCTGTAAAATTGGCAGTACTACCATCTTGATACGTTACATCTGCTCGTACTGCATAATCTTTCGATAATTTTTCTCCTGCACTATTTTCTACTTTCTCGGATTTTGACATAGCAGTTAAAGTTAAGTTTTGTGCTTGTTTTTGATTTAGTACAACACGACTTTGGTAACTAATGTCCTTTTGATTATATTGTAATTTTTCTAATACAATAGAAGAACCACCATGAAATCCTTCTGTTGCTATATCTTTTCGATTACAATTTTCTGGACAATTTCTAGTCCAATTCGGAACAGATCCAGTTTCCGAATACTCTTCAAAACTACTATTTACAATTGGATTAAAACTAGATGATACATCTCCTTTTTCAAGCTGCAACTTATCAAACCAAGCTGCTCCACTTACAGATTCTCTTTCATGTTCAATGACTAAATGTATTTTTGCTTTACTTGCCTTATCTGTCGTTTTAAACGTCAATTGACGATTCGACCATCCATTTTCTGATTTTAAATTATTTGAGCGATTGTCGGACCAATCCGTTCCACCAGTCGGATTTCCATTTTCATCTAAGAACATGACATTAAAATAGGCATCTGCATTTTTCAGTGTAGTTTTCACCATACCCGTTAATGTATAGTTCGTACTAGGTTCTACTTCTACTTCCTGTGCTATTGCTGTATATCCCCAAGAACTAGCACCAGTTATTTGCGCAGTTAACTTCAATGAACCTGAGCCACCAAGCCCTCCCGGTGCTCCTTCCGCATCCTTTGTCATAGAGCCCTTACTATCTTTATTCACCATTGTCCAATTTTGTAATGTGTCCATTTCAAAGCTTGGATTTTTTAGAAGGTTTCCTCCTACACCAATATTTTTACTCGTTTGAATGACATTCCCAAATTTATCATACTGTTTTACTTCAGCTGTTTCGGAGGCATGATTTGTTTCTGAAACAGCTGCATTTGCTTGTTGATACGCTATAGTAGTTTTCCGATCTTCTACATCTGTCGCTTTAATAACATCATTATTTTTATTATATTCAAACTTTTCAGTCCCTGTTGGGTCTGTTACAGAAGTCACATTACCATTGTTATCATATGTGACTGTTTCCACTTGATTTTTAGGCGTTGTCGTTTTCTCCAAGTGATTCGCTTTATATTCATATGTTGTCGTTAACTTTAAATGCTCTGCATCTACAACTATTTTTGCTGGATTACCAGCTTGATTATAGCTATGCACCGTTTTACGAGCTTTAGCATCCGTCAACGTTACCTCTTTAGCTGCATCGTTATAAGATAATACAGATTCCTTTCCTAGCGGGTCTGTTACCTTTACTAATTTATTATTTTCATACGTATATGTCGTTTTATATGGTTTTGTTTCCGTATGTTTCGGATCAAACGTATAACGTAGTTTTCCATTCTCATAGCCATAACGATACTTCTTTCCTTCTGGTGTCGTAGATCCTACTAACTGATCATTTTCGTATTCGAACGTTACAGTGCTATTTTCTGGCCCTATAAATTGAGAAACAAATTTCCCTGTATACGTAATAGTAATAGTACGTCCTGATGCATCTGTAATCTTAATCGGCCTTTGATTTGTATCATATTCATACTTCACAACATTTCCAAAGCTATCTTTCTCTTGTTGTACTTTTCCTTGCTTTGAAAATGTTATAACGGATTGATCTTTATCTTTTAATTCAAATCCATCAGCTATTTTCTTTACTTCCAAATGAACACCATTAGGTGCTTGATATTGATTATCACCTGTTTTAGTAAATAGTAATGTGGATTTGTCTCTCGTTGTATATAAAATATTTCCAGAAGATTCTTCTTTCATCACTTCTTCTAATGAACTATGCCAGCCTTTCCCGAATAAACCAGTTCCGGTATCTTGACTATTATACGTTCGATCAATAGATACATTTGGGCCTTTTCCAGACAGATTAAAATCCGTCTCATCCATAACAAAATTCCCATTAATAGCAGTAACCTTTCCACCAATTACATTCACTGCTGCCCAATAATCTTTCGTGCCAAGCCAAGAAACGTCATTCGAAAAAGTTGGTGTAAACTCTTGTGAAATTTCACTTTCTGCATGACCCGCTTTACTATACGCTGTTACTCGGAACCAATAGTTTTTGGAACCACCATATATACCACCAGAATTGCGGTAGACTGGAGATGGATCTAGCGAAAGCTCATTTCCTTTTTGGTCATGATGAAGTTGATATTTCCCACTAGAAATTTCCGCTTCTGTCGGCCAAATATTTTGTCCTTGCGTTGTCCATGTTGTTGTATTACCAACATCAAATGCTTCATAGTCTTTCCCGTTATAAATCCATACTTTATAACCACTTGCCTCTGGAACAGGATCCCACTTTACTGATACATATCCTGTATTACTACCTGGCCCATTTGTATAAGCTGATCCAGCTGGCCTCTTTACTTGTTCTAGCGGAACATAGGAAACTGTTTCATCAGACAACGGACTATCACCGTATGGATATTCCGCTACGATTCGAATCCAGTACCCACGAGCTGAACTATAATCCCCATATGGGCTACCTGCCAAATAAGCATTTTTGTACATTGGGCCAGGGCTTACGGAAAAATCCGTCCCCTTTCCATCTTTATGAAACTCAAATTTCCCTGCATTTATTTCATCTTGTGTAGGGAAGATTTTCTTATCTTTCGTACTCCAACTTGTTACATTTCCGACAGGAATATATTCATAGTCATATCCATTAAAAATGGCAACTTTATATCCTTTTGCACCTTGAACTGCGTCCCATTGTATATTGAAATGCCCTGCTTCACTTCCAGTTCCATTCGAATACGCTTGTACCCTCGGTTTATTCAATTTTTCATATGAATAATTAACCGCTAAATATGGCGCATTCGAACCATTTTGAGCTGCGACAAACTTCTTCCAATGCGTCTGTCCATTTCCGTTAGCATGTAATTTGAAGCCGTAATTCGGTCTCGTTCCATCTACCCACGCTTTTACTGTATTTGTTACATTAAATTGCGCCCACTTCCCGCGACCTACATTTGCTTGAGCAATATTATTTGATCCTGGCTTATTACTCCAATTAATATTAGAAACATTCCAATTTCCCGTTACTTCATCAAGCCATACACCATTTGGGCTATCTCCGTAATAATGCCATATAGCATACGTATGAAATGTTGCACTTTGAATTGTTGCACCTTTTAAATTAGAAATATCAGATTTAATAAAAGCATCATTTGTGCCTGTTCCTGCATTAAAATAACCGACTTTTAACGTATATGCCTTTTGTCCTTCATCCCATAAACTACCGCCTGAATAATTAATATTAGGATCTGCACTTGATGCATACGCATTTTCAAATCCCCTTACCGTAACCGAAGGATCTATAAAAACAGGATACTTACGTTCGGCTGATTCTAACCATTTTGGATCTGCAGTAACTGTTAAATTGTATTTCTTCCCCCCAGCAGGAGTTATCTCATATTTCACATTTTGAGATGTAACAGCTTCTCCGGATTCTTGATTAATATTTGAGTCAGCCATATAAGGCTTTGGTAGTACAAATACATTCTCCTTTTTTTCATTTTGAAAAATAATAGAACCATCTTCTTTTAAACTCGGCTGTAAATCTGTCTGTAATTCGAATGAAAAAATGTGATGCCCTGTATATTGATGGAGTACAAAGTCTTCCTTTACATTTTCATTAAATGTTGTACTTTTTAAATCAATACTTGGAAAAATCCCTTTATACCATACTGTATTCTCTTCATGCGACGCTGTAACAGCTGTCGGTTTTAATTCACCCTTTTCACCACGTGCGCCTGTCAGTTCATACTGAATCGTATGTCCATCCACTTCGAATTGAACATACTTTCCATCCTTTACTACTTTCTCAAACTTCGGCTTTAATGCTGTATTTTCTGTTACGATTTTTTTATCTGGTGATTCTACTAAATTAGTAGAAACCTCTTCTAATTTCCCATTCTTTTCTGCATGAATTGGTTCAGTATATATTTTTTTAGTAAACGTACCATCTTGATTATCAAAAACCTTTTCTGTCTCCGTCCGTTCTTCTACAACTTCAGTCGGCTTAGCTTTTGCATTGGCATTTTTTTGTTTTATCTGATCTGGATGTGGAGCTGGTAATTCCTTCTCGTCTTTCTGTTCTACTTGTGGACTTGGTTCTGAATTTGGCGACGGTGTAAACGGCGGTGCCGTTTCCGCCAGTCCATTCATCGGTATAGAAGTAACAATTAATGCAACTACCATAAGCTGTATGAAGTACCTATACCATTTTTTCTTAACTTGCTTCTTTTCCATACATTCACCCCTAATTCGCATCGGTTTTATTCTTACAATTAACAATTTAAAGAATTTTCCGAGGGGGTTCAACATAAAAATGACAATATTGTGACATTTTTTCTAAAAATGTATATTTTCCGACAATTTACCATTTTATATTCCTTTTTCCTTATAAATACAGTAAAATATTTGTAGATTAAACGTTTTATTACACTTTATTTACTTTTTATCTACTTTATAATAAAAAAGAACTATCTCTTCTCTTAAAAATTCAGAGAAAGAATAGTTCTTTTTTCATTTACTTTATTTCTTAAAGTAAGTCCAGCCTTCTTCTTGGTAAACCTTTTCTTCTTTCATCAACTTACCAAGTGCGCGCTTAAATGCAGCTTTACTCATGTTAAAGCGTTCTTTAATATCTTCTGGATGGCTCTTATCCCAAAACGGCATTGCTCCGCCTCGTTCTTCCATATATGCATAAATTACTGCAGCATCGTCTTCCATTCCTTCTTCTTTACGAGGAAGAAGTGAAATGTTAATTGTACCATCATCTTTCACGTCAATAATACGGCCCGTTACACGCTCACCGATGCGGACTTGTTCTTTTCTTTCTGTATGGTGTAAGAAAGCACGGAAATGCTCATCAGTTAGTATGAATGAACCAACTTGAAGCGAACGATATACACGTCCATTTACGTTTTTATTACGCATAGATGGCGTTGCATCTACGATAATTTCTTGCATATCACTGTCTCTTGCCGGAAGAGCAATTAAACGCTCACGATTCGTTAATTTTAACGTACAATATAATTCGTCTCCAACTTCTGGCCATACCGGCATATAAATTGGGAATTCATCAGCTGGAATTAGTATATCTTTTGACACACCAATATCAACAAACACACCTAAACTAGGAATAACTTCTACAACCTTTACCCAGTTCCAATCATAAGTTGTAATAATCGGTTCCTTCATTGTTGCTGAAATACGATTTTGGTGATCAAGGTATAAGAATACATCAATCGTATCGCCTTCTTCAATTTCTCCAGCTACTTCGTTTTTATGTAGGAAAATTTCTTCTTCTTCATTCCCAACCATATATCCGATTTCCGTTTCGCGTAAAACAGTTACCTGTTCAATCGATCCTATTTGCAAATACATATTTTTTAATTCCCTTCTATATATATAAAATTATCTTTTTTATCATTCCAAACAAAAGTTAATTATAACATGATTTTTCCTGTATTTGTCCAACTGCCCAAAATTCACTATAATAAAATGAGGTTCCATGAATATAAGTACGAAAACACTTAAGTCTAGACTCGTTTTCAGCTATACTTTAGTATGTACAGTACATAACAAGATTAGAAATTTATTTGGAGGTGCTAACTATGGCAAAAGATAGTTCTTTTGACATCGTTTCGAAAGTAGAATTACCTGAAGTAACAAACGCAATTAATATCGCATTAAAAGAAATCCAAAACCGATATGACTTTAAAGGAAGTAAAAGTGATATTAAATTAGAAAAAGAAGTACTAGTTTTAACTTCTGACGACGAGTTCAAATTAGACCAAGTAAAAGACGTTTTAATTTCTAAACTTGTAAAACGTAACGTTCCAATTAAGAACTTAGATTACGGAAAAGTTGAAGCTGCAACTGGCAACACTGTTCGCCAACGTGCAACACTTCAACAAGGTATCGATAAAGATAACGCTAAAAAAATTAACAACATCATTAAAGAAATGAAATTAAAAGTAAAAACACAAGTACAAGACGATCAAGTACGTGTTACAGCGAAAAGCCGTGATGACTTACAAGCCGTAATCGCAGCTGTTCGTAGCGCTGATTTACCAATCGACGTACAGTTCATTAACTACCGCTAAAAAGAAAACTCCTCTTAATTAGAGGAGTTTTCTTTTTGTCTTGTAGAGACAATATTACAAGAACAAACCATAGAAAAAAGGGTATGTGCGGTAAAAATCGCTAAGTAAATTGAAAATAAGGAAAAGACACCTTAAGACGTTTTCCCTTCGATTTGAATTACTTTTCTTAGTAATTACATCCTAGGCCAAAGTCATCTTAAAAATTGCTATAACTCATAATTCCTCTCCTCGCCAAAACGTAACAATTTATGAGTATAAGAATATTTTCCAACCTTTAATGTAATGTAAAATTAATAAGTATTTAAAAAAATGTTAATAAAAAAAGAGTTAGAAGTGGTTATTTGAAGAAATTAATATTATGGTTTTTATTGGCCACATTCTCCCTAAATACTGTAGGATGTTCTAATAATACGAATACACTAACGGATAAGTCTAACTGTATCAACAAAGCTTGGTACAAAAAAAATATGTCATGTAATCATTTAAAAAACATTAAATAGTTAATGATAAAGGTCATAAAAAAAAGACACCTCAAAGTGCCTTCCTCCGACTTGAATCATCTCAATCTTAACAATATTTGGATGTAATTAAAAAGAAGCATAAATTGTTAAGAAAGATGCAGACTTCAAAATAAAAAGTACACTAAGTAAACTCTTATTCAAAAATTTATATTAAACACTAATATTTTAGAAGCAAGTTTATAAGTGTAAAACCTACAGGGATTTCCCCTGTAGGTTTTATTATATTTCAAGTGATTTCCAAATGTATTATGAGTGGCTTTTTTCAGTTTGGTTTTCAAAATATTTTTCTTTAACCATTTTTATCAGATTTTCTTTTTCTGTTAGTTCAAATATAAATAATGCTTTTTTCATGTTATTTGCAATATCTTCTTCATTCTGTTGTTTAAATCTTAATAAATTCCATCCTTTTAAATAGTAAAGTTCACCTAATAAGTATAGAGTATTTAGATTAATAGCTAATTTGATGCCCTTATCAATGTATTTTACCGCTTCTTCATATTGATAGGTCATACCTAAACATTTCGCTAAATTAAAAATGATTTTTAATTTAATCGCTTTATCTCTCGGAAAATCTAACTTATTAAAATTAGTTAAACATCTTCCTAATATAGTAATACTTTTATCATATTCTTTATTTTCCGCATAAAATATAGACATTGTCTGCATAATATCTATTTCTCTTTCTGATAAAAAATCAACATTGGTTAAAGTTAGTTTTAATGCATTATTTAAAAGCTTTAAAGCAGTTTTTATGGATCTGTTCACCTCAAATACAGCAATTGCTTCATGCCATAGGAGAAATTGTTTATCTTCTTTTGCCTGAAAATTTTTTTCATCTTTCTCTTTTTTCACGATTTCATAAAGTTCTTTATATTGTTTTTGCTTTAAGCAATCTTTTATTACACATTTTACATTTTCTACATATTTCAACTTTTTGTTTTGAGTTAATGCAAATATATTATTTGGGTCAATACCAAGTCTTTCTGATAATTGATATAACAATATACTAGATGGATAAATCATACCTTTTTCTATTTTGCTAATTTGACTTTGCGAACATATTCCATGACATAATTCGGATTGTGATATATTTTTTTTAATTCTAAGCTCTTTAATGGTAATACCCAAATCGTAAAATTCCATTTTCCCACCTACTATTTAGTACTATATTAGTATAAGAGTATTCTCTAACTTTTAATGTAATGTAAAATTAATATAGTTGCAATTATTGTTTGTTTCAAAGGTCTTTCTCTATCCGTATTGACACAAAAACAGGCTAGGAAGAAGACTTTCTCCCTAACCTGGCCCCACCGAACAAACTTACAAATCCAATAAGAAGACATGAACATAGAGTGCGTAACTTCTCATCTCATCTACGTTTCCTTTTAACTGCAATTAAAAACGCAATAAATAATACATTCACACCAACGATTAAGGAGATAAATAACCAATTCACACCTGTTTCTCTGTTAACTTTATACACGTTTGATTCTTCACGCTTTAAAACGAGATAAAATTTTCCGTTTTCCTCTCTTATAATTTCATCCTGCAACAATCCTCTTAACTCTTGTTTTTCACCAATTGCACTTGCAGGTAAGGAGACTTTTTGTGTTTCTTTCGTATTATTAATTGCTACTAAAGTTACTTCATCTTTATATTTTCGTTTTAGTATGCTCATCCCGCTCTTATCATACAGAAGCTCAAACGTACCGCGTCGTAAAGACGGTCTCGCCTGCCTAAGTTCACCTAGTTTTGTTATGTGCTGCATAAATTTTTCGTCTGACTTAAAATCCATTAATCGTCTATTATCGGGTACACTTCCTCCATCTAATGCAATTTCAGTTCCGTAATAAAAATTCGGAATCCCAGGTGATGTTAACAAATATGTAAGCGCCAGTTTTAAACGTGATGGCGGATAATACATATTTTCTTTTGCAATACGCGCATATCTTTTTGTTTCTTGATCATCTAAAAACGTAACAAATTCCCCTTCTTTTTTACTCACATCGTATAACGATTTCACCGATACATCCGCTTTGGAAAACGATTCTACTATTTTTTCGTTGTATTCGCTATCCTCCTTTGTCATAATACGAAAATCTTTCTTTATCACTTGCATATCTTTTTGCGCGTTATCCCAAAAGGAACGCGGCTTTTTTTCACTATGTATAACATAGCTTCCGTCTAAATCAACTTCTTTTATCCACCATTTCATTGCGTCAATTACCTGTTGTTCGTTTTCTCCAAGCGGAAATTGAAATACAACTTTCATTCCTTTTGCCTGAGCTTCTTTTACAAGTTCTTTCACATCATTTTCTGTCCCGAAATGTTCATTTACCTTTTTAAAATTTCGCACGTCTAATCCATCGTACTTTCCACTTTCAAAAAGTGGCGAAAGCATAACGGTAGTAAAACCCATTTCTTTTATGTAATCCAACCTTTTTATAATTCCTCTTATATCCCCGCCTTGATACCCTTCTAAATTACCAACTTCTAACTGTTTGTCATTTTTCGGTTCTCCATTATTGAAGCGATCAATCATAATGGAATAGATAACTTCGTCTCGCCACTCTCTTTTTTCGTCTGCAAAAGTATGTATTGGTACAAACAAAACAACAGCTAAGCAAAAACAAATGAATAGTTTCCTAGTCCGTATTTTTCCCACACGCATCCCCCAAGTTTTTTAATTGTAAGAATATTATACCAATTTTCTGAATGAAACGCATATGTCGATTTCAACCCTCACAAAATAATACATGTTAGATTTCCTAACATCATGTATATAATTTTCTGAATTTTTAGTTGATTTTTAGTTTAATTTCGAATATGATATGAAACATAACAAAATGATGTTATTTTTTCTAACATTACAGGAGGGAAAATCATGAATATGGGAGATACGGTTTTTATGTTTGTAACGACAGTAATGGTCATGTTAATGACACCAGGATTGGCACTTTTTTATGGAGGTATGGTTCGCAGCAAAAATGTACTCAGTACAACGATGCATAGTTATAGCGCAATGGCTATCGTTTCGATTCAATGGATTGTTATCGGCTATTCTTTATCATTCGGACCAGATTGGCACGGGATTATCGGTACACTTGATTGGTTCGGGCTAAACGGAGTTACCTACGCACCAAATCCAGACTACTCATCTACTATTCCTCACAATTTATTCATGATGTTTCAACTCATGTTCGCCATTTTAACTCCAGCTTTAATTTCAGGTGCATTCGCTGAAAGAATGCGATTTTCTGCCTTTCTTATTTTTATCCTTCTATGGACAACGATCGTTTACAATCCTGTCGCTCATTGGGTATGGGGCGTCGGCGGGTGGCTAAGGGAACTTGGGGCACTAGACTTCGCTGGCGGAAACGTCGTTCACATCACTTCCGGAGTTGCTGGTCTTGTATTAGCTATTTTCCTTGGAAAACGAAAAAACATAAATGGTTCTTCTCCTCACCATTTGCCATTTACAATGTTAGGCGCAGGCTTATTATGGTTTGGCTGGTTCGGTTTTAACGTCGGCAGCGCATTATCCTTAAACGACGTAGCTTTAACTGCATTTATTAATACAAATATAGCCGCTGCTGCCTCCGCTCTAACTTGGATGCTTTCTGAATGGTTCTTCCAATCAAAACCGACTGCGATGGGAGCTGCTTGCGGAGTTGTTTCTGGTCTAGTCGCTATTACACCAGCTTGCGGGTTCGTTACACCTTTCTCCGCTCTTCTTATCGGAGCAATTGGTGGTATATTATGCTTTGGCGCCGTTTTCTTCTTAAAAACAAAATTCGGGTATGACGATACACTTGATGCCTTTGGATGCCACGGCATCGGAGGAACTTGGGGCGGTATTGCAACAGGACTATTTGCAACCACTACCATAAACGGAGATGGTGCAAACGGATTATTTTATGGAAATGCCGCTTTACTGTTTAAACAACTGGTAGCAATTGGAGCAACATATGCATTCACAATAATAATGACTTATGCCATTATTAAAGTTATTAACTTCTTCCTCCCTGTTCGGGTAGATGAGCACGAGGAACATATGGGACTTGATATTTCGATGCATGGTGAGAAAGCTTATGAACATGCAGAGCGAGCAAACTAAAAAAGAGATGCAATCTATTAGTAATAGATTGCATCTCTTTTTTGCGCACCGGGCAAAATACCCCACCTAGTATAACCGGAAATATATTAACGGTTTTTTGGATATATCAACGATTTTTCAAATATATCGATTGTTTCTTTCAATATATCAACGTTTCGACACAAGATATCGATTTACCAACAAATTCCGACATAACGAAACTGAAGAATACCCGCGTGTAACTTTACACATAAAAAAGACGACCGTTTCATAACAGTCGTCTTTTCCTATTTATTTCGGAGCATTTCCTACATATTGCGTAATATCAACATTTAATGCCTGCGCTAAACGCATACCGTATTCTTGATCTGCACGGAAGAAGTTACAAACAGCTAATAATTTTGTGCGTTCATTTACGTCTTTTAGATCATTTGTTAAGTTTGCAATTAAGTTATCTTGCTCTTCTTTAGAGAATGAACGGTAACGCTCACCTGCTTGTTTGAAGTCATTTGGTTTCTCGATTTTTTCACGAGATACATAGCCTTCTACTTTCATAGTTGAATCGCGGTAAGCTTTGTCTTCAACCGGATTCTCTGCATGACGGCTCGGTTCGTAGTTGATTGTAGATGGGTTTTGATTTACTTGCATCGCACCATCACGTTGTTGATTATGAACAGCTGCGTATGGGCAGTTTACAGGAATTTGTAAGTAATTTGCACCAAGACGATAACGCTGTGTATCTGGGTAAGAGAATAAACGACCTTGTAATAATTTATCTTCCGATGGCTCAATACCATTTACAGTTGCACTTGGAGAGAACGCTACTTGTTCTACTTCTGCAAAGAAATTTTTCGGATTACGATTTAACGTCATCGTCCCTACTTCCATTAATGGGAAGCGATCTTCTGGCCATACTTTCGTTGGATCTAATGGATCAAAGTCTAAAGAGTCCATTTCATCTAATTGCATAACTTGTACGTGTAAATCCCATTTCGGGTGATTTCCTTTTTCGATTGCGTCGAACAAGTCACGAGTTGCATGATTGAAGTCTTTCCCTTGTACTTCTTGCACTTCTTTCGCATTTAAGTTACGTACACCTTGCTGTGGTTTCCAGTGGTATTTAATGTAAACAATTTTACCTTCTTCATTAATCCATTTAAATGAATGGACGCCGAAACCTTCCATTTCACGATAACTTGCTGGTGTACCGTAATCAGAAAATACCCATGTCATCATGTGTGTAGATTCTGGAGTTAACGTCATGAAATCCCAGTAACGATCTGGCGTTTGAATATTCGTATCAGGTGCTGGTTTTAAAGAATGTACCATATCAGGGAATTTAATTGCATCACGAATGAAGAAAACCGGTAAATGATTACCTACGATATCGTAGTTTCCTTCTTCTGTATAAAATTTAACAGCGAACCCACGTGGGTCACGTGCTGTTTCAGGAGAACCTTGACCATGAATAACCGTTGAAAAACGAACAAATACAGGCGTTTCAGTTCCTTCATTTTGTAAAAATGCCGCTTTCGTATATTGCTTCATACTATTTTTCGTTACGAATACACCGTGAGCACCTGCACCACGTGCATGCACAACACGCTCCGGAATACGTTCACGATCAAAGTGCGCAAGTTTTTCTACTAAATGATAGTCTTCTAATAATACTGGTCCACGACGACCAGCTGTACGAGAATTTTGGTTATCTCCAACTGGAGCACCTTGGTTTGTTGTTAAGCGATTATTTGGATTCATCTAGGGGGATCCTCCTCTTTCTTTCATAGTAATTATTATTTATTTAAAATTATTATAAACTAATTATTATTCAAAACTAAACCTTTGTCAACTATTTCCTTCACTTTTTTTGAAACAATTTCAGCCAAACAGTCGATAAATGCAGATTGTGCATTCGGCATACTTGGTCTAAAATATTTGGCATTTAATTCATCATTTACAACTTTACATTCATAATCGTTGTCATATAAAACTTCTAAATGCTCCGCTACAAAACCAACTGGGCAATATACGAAAGATTCGTACCCATGCTCTGCATATAAATCTTTCGTTAAATCTTGCACATCTGGACCAATCCATGGATCAGGAGTATTCCCAGCACTTTGCCAACCGATTGTATAGTTTTGAATATTTGCAGCTTCTGCAATTAAATCTGCCGTATGCTTTAGTTGTTCTACATATGGGTCTCCTGCTGCAATAATCTTTTCTGGCAAACTATGCGCTGAGAAAATTACGACTGCTTTCTCTTTATCATCAATTTCTGTAAACGTTTCTTTTATTTGGTCTGCCCAATACGAAATAAATTTCGGTTCATCATACCATTGTTCAATTGGTTCAATAACAGGACCACCGATTTCTTTCGAAAGACGAATAGCACGATCATTATACGCTTTAATGCTAAATGTAGAATAGTGCGGTGCTAATACGATACTAATCGCCTGCTCAATTCCATCTCGCTTCATTTCCTCTACAGCATCTTCTATAAATGGCGCAGTATGTTTTAAACCTAAGTAACAAGTAAATTCATACTCTGTAAATATGTTATTCATTGAATCTGTTAATTTATGCGCCTGCTCTTTCGTAATTTTTGCAAGCGGCGAAATTCCACCAATCGCTTTATAGCGCCCAATTAAATCTTCAAGCGCTTCTTCTGACGGCTTACGCCCGTGACGGATATGTGTATAATATGCCTCTACATCGTCTAATGATTCTGGTGTTCCATACGCCATTACGAGTAAACCTATTTTTTTCTTTGTCATCTATATAACACCTCAATTTTATAAATGAGAATCCTTTTCAGAACGTTTGTTTCCAATTATAACAAGCAATAATAAATACGTCAAAATAATAATTCTAATTAAGTATTATTTATAAGGTGATTTTGAATTTTATATGACAATTTATTTAATAAAAAGCGACTTACATAAGTGTAAGCCGCTTTTCCCTTATTCCTTAATATTTACCCCATATTCTTTAAACCAAACGTGAATTTGTGCTAAATGAGCTAAAAGCTGTGGCCCAGTCATCAATTGACCAAACCATGGTGTTTGAAATGCACTGCCACCAGACTGAATTAATCCGTTCAACTGCTCTTTATCAAACAATTCGTGTAAAATTGAACCTTTATCCGTTAATAGATTTTGAAGCCATACTGTTACTGCTTTTGTATAGTGTGGATTGTGCGTTTTCGGATAAGGGCTCTTCTTTCTATATAAGATGTCATGTGGAAGTACATCTTCTAACGCTTTACGTAATAGACCTTTTTCGCGGTTTTTATACATTTTCATTTCCCAAGGAATATTCCACGCATATTCGACAAGGCGATGATCTGCAAATGGAACACGTACTTCTAAACTTGCCCCCATACTCATGCGGTCTTTTCTGTCTAATAATGTTGTCATAAACCATACCATATTTAAATAAAATAATTGGCGTCTTTTTGCTTCTAGCGGACTTTCTCCCTCTAAAATAGGAACTTCTTGAATCGACTCTTCATAGCGCCTTTGTACATATTGTTGTAAATTTAATTTATTTCTCCATTCTTTCTTTAGCAGTTGTTCACGTGCTTCTGTAGAGCGCATCCACGGAAAGGCACTCGATTGTAAATCATCTTCTCTATAAAACCACGGATATCCACCAAATATTTCATCTGCACATTCCCCAGATAAACCGACGACAAAATCTTGTTTAATTTCGCGGCAAAACCATAATAATGACGAATCGATATCTGCCATACCAGGCAAATCACGAACGAGTACTGCTTCAGTTAAATACTCTGCTAATTTTTCATTCGAAATGACGCAGCGATGATGGGTTGTTTGAAATGTCTCAGTCATTAAATTAATAAACGGAGCATCTGAATTTGGCTGGAACGCATTCGCTTTAAAGTATTTGTCATTATCTTCGTAATCAATAGAATACGTGTGTAATTGCCCTTTTCCTGATCTCTCGTATTCTTTCGCTGCGATAGCTGTAATAGCGCTCGAATCTACACCACCTGATAAAAAAGTACATAGTGGCACATCAGAAACAAGCTGTCTTGTAATGGCATCTTGTAATAAAAAGCGCGTTTTCTCTACTGTTTCTTCAAAAGAGTCTTCATGTTTTTTACTTTCTACATTCCAATATCTCCATATACATAAACCGTTCTTTGAAAATGTCATCGCATGACCTGGACGTAATTCTTTTATACCAGCATAAATACCATGGCCAGGCGTTCTTGACGGTCCGAGGCCGAATATTTCGGATAACCCTTCTAACGTTACTTCCGCCTTCACATCTGGATGAGCCAGTATCGCTTTTAACTCTGAACCAAATAGTAATCGCCCACTATCATATTTATAAAATAGAGGTTTTACACCTAGTCGATCTCGCGCAATAAATACTTGTTCTTTCTGTTCATCCCATACAGCAAACGCATATATACCGTTTAAATGATCGACACATTCTTCTTTCCATTCAATATAAGAAGCTAATAATACTTCTGTATCAGAATGACCTTTGAACGTATATCCTCTTCTTAATAATTCCTTTCGAATGTCTTCTGTGTTATAAAGTTCACCGTTATAGCAAATGGCGTAATTCGTTTCATCTTTTAAACAAGTCATCGGTTGTTTACCACCCTCAGGATCCACAACGATTAAACGTTTATGCCCAAATGCGACATTGCCTTTAATCCAAACTTTATTATCATCCGGACCACGTTTCGCTAACGTCTCAGCCATCTTCGTAACGACATCTCTTTCTCCTTCTAATGAGCGTTTATAATCCACCCACCCTGTAATCCCGCACATATAAATCATCCTTCCATCTTATTTCTTTTCTTGAACGTGCAGTAATCCCCACCCTAAGAGTGCGGATCAAAAAATGGAAAACTTGACAATAACCTACTATCCACATATGGAATAGCATTTTCACTCAGTAAAACGTGTTTTATTGTATGCCCACCTATGTCTAGATGTGTCTAGTTATAAAGAATGCACGAACTGTCTATAACAGGAATAACTACTTTTCATAAAGGAGAAATCATGTATGATACAACGTAACCATATTTTATATAACCAGCCCCGCGCTCATACAGTCGGTAATGTAGAATATATAAACAATGAATGGGTATTCTTTGATGATGAAAATGATGAAGCATTTTTATTAGAAGATATTGCCGAAGATGGTTTTGAGATTTTATATAACAACAACTGGCTACCAGCTCGTTTCTATGAACAAGATATATTACAAATCGCTAACGAACAGCACCACCTGCAAAACGGGGAAATGATACGTATTCGAAAAAAATTACTTCTTAGCTATAATGAATGGCTCGAGGAATTACCTGACTCTGTGTTCACATTATTAACCGAATCATTGCAATCACTTCACTACTCTTTATATGATTGCATGTATTGTCATAATTATTTATCTTTCTTACCGAAAGAGGAGTCACGCGAAGGAGTAAATATTCTTTTGTTTGATAACGAAGAGATAATCTGTACACTACAGCATCATTTCGTCCGTCACACTACATCCAATAAAAACATGTTCCGTTTTACGAAAGTAAATGGAGAAGAGTTACATATCGATGCGACATAAAAAGTAAAAACCACCTTAGCTCCCAAGTCTTTGAGATTATAAGGTGGCTTTATTTTTTATTAGAATACTTTCCAGCCAATCGGTAATTTCAGCCCAAGGTAAAATACTGCTACTAGCGCAACAATAAATAAGCCCCAAACCGCCCCTGTTGGTTTGTTTTTGCTCATTTTCACAAGAACCATTTCCATTCCACCGATAACTAAAATACCAGCTAACATTTTTAAGCCATACCACATGTGCATGCTACCTGTTGCTGTCTTCACAATACTCATGTACAACATGAAGCCTGTCACAATAATAATGATATACATTAGGCGAAGCCCCATATGTACACCTTTCCCTTTTCTTCCTGCTGAATAAAGTGAATACGCAACGAAGAATAAAATTAAACCTAACGCCCATGCTGTAATATGCATATGTACCATCGTATCCCTTACCTCCTCTTTTCACACTTTTTCACTCTATATGATAACATGTTCATTTATTTTCAGGAAATGTTTCGCTTTTTTACATTTAAATGCTATAATATTTAGAGTATTTACAAACTTCTTGTAATAACAAAAGGGGGAACAATCATGATTCAAACTAAGGATATTATCGAACTTACAGACACATATGGAGCAAATAACTATCACCCACTTCCAATCGTTATTTCTAAAGCAGAAGGTGTTTGGGTAGAAGATCCTGAAGGAAACCGCTATATGGACTTATTAAGTGCATATTCTGCAGTAAACCAAGGTCATCGTCACCCGAAAATTATTAACGCTTTAATTGACCAAGCTAATCGTGTTACGTTAACTTCTCGTGCTTTCCATAGCGATCAATTAGGTCCTTGGTACGAAAAAGTTGCGAAACTAACTAATAAAGAAATGGTACTTCCAATGAATACAGGTGCTGAAGCTGTTGAAACTGCAATTAAAACAGTTCGTCGCTGGGCTTATGATGTGAAGAAAGTAGAAGCAAACCGTGCTGAAATCATCGTTTGTGAAGATAACTTCCACGGACGTACAATGGGTTCTGTTTCTATGTCTTCAAATGAAGAGTACAAGCGTGGATTTGGTCCAATGCTTCCTGGCATCGTTGTAATTCCTTACGGTGATTTAGAAGCATTAAAAGCCGCAATTACACCAAACACAGCAGCATTCATTTTAGAGCCAATTCAAGGTGAAGCAGGAATTAACATCCCACCAGCTGGTTACTTAAAAGAAGCTCTTGAAGTATGTAAAAAAGAAAACGTTTTATTCGTAGCAGATGAAATCCAAACAGGCTTAGGCCGTACTGGTAAAGTATTCGCTTGTGACTGGGACGATGTAACTCCTGACATGTACATACTTGGTAAAGCACTTGGCGGCGGTGTGTTCCCGATCTCTTGTGTTGCAGCAAACCGCGACATTTTAGGTGTATTTGAGCCAGGTTCTCATGGTTCTACATTCGGCGGTAACCCACTTGCATGTGCTGTTTCTATCGCAGCTCTTGAAGTTTTAGAAGAAGAAAAATTAACAGAGCGTTCTCTTCAATTAGGAGAAAAATTAGTTGGGCAATTAAAAGAAATTGATAACCCAATGATCACTGAAGTTCGCGGTAAAGGTTTATTCATCGGTATCGAATTAAACGAGCCAGCTCGTCCTTACTGTGAACAACTAAAAGCAGCTGGTCTACTATGTAAAGAAACACACGAAAACGTAATTCGTATCGCACCACCTCTAGTAATCTCTGAAGAAGATTTAGAGTGGGCATTCCAAAAAATTAAAGCTGTATTATCGTAATAATAGAGAGGTTGTCCAACATGTTGGGACAACCTCTTTCTTTTTATATTGATTTATACTAAAATGAAATTGTAATTTTCTGTATTTTAAATTCATAAAGGAGGTGCGATATGCTACTAAGATATGGTAAACATATTAACTATTTAGCTACAGCTTTTATTTTAGTTACATTCTTTAGTTTCCTACTTTCCACAACATGGCTTCATTACTCAACTCCTACTACACTCACACTACTGAAAGCATCATTTTGGACTGCTGTTATTCTTACTATTATTGGATTTGGACGAGAAAAAAGTGCACTTGCGGTTATATTATTTGGCATTTGTACACTTGCATTAATTGGTCTTTACACTTTTGCCGTTATAGATTATCTCTATAATCCGAGACCATAGAAAAGAGCTATCTTTATACAAGATAGCTCTTTTCTCATTTCACTACATTTCGCAAAGTACCAATTCTTTCCACTGTAATGACCACTTCATCACCAGCATGTAAAAACCTCGGTGGTGTAAAACCTTTTCCGACACCAGCCGGCGTTCCTGTTGCGATAATATCGCCTGGTTCTAAAGTCATTCCTTTGCTTATCGTTGAAATAATTTCTTCTATTGAAAAAATCATTTTATTTGTGTTGGAAGTTTGCCTTACTTCTCCATTTACTACCGTTTCAATGTGTAATGCATTCGGCGTTTCAACCACCGATTTATGAATTAAATAAGGTCCCATCGGACAAAATGTATCGAAGCTTTTCCCAAGGAAAAACTGTTTATGTTTTCTTTGAATGTCTCGAGCTGTTACATCATTTATAATCGTATAACCAAAAACATGCTCAAGCGCTTTTTCTTTTTTAATTTGCTTCCCTCGCTTACCAATAATGATAGCTAGTTCTCCTTCGTAATCTAGTTCGTCCGTTGCATGAGGGTGACCATTAATTTGCTCATTTATGCCAATAACTGTTGTTGGTGCTTTCGTAAAGATCATTATATTTTCTGGAATAGACTCTACTCCGCCCATTTCTACCGCATGCTCACGATAGTTTTTTCCAACGCACAAAATATTCTTTCTTGGCCTTGGAATCGGCGCTAATATTTTCACCTCTGTTAACGGATAATACGCCGCTTCCCCGTTCTCTTTTGCCCAATTTACAATTTCACATACTTTCTCAAAGCATTCAGTCCCTCTTTCAATACACTCTAACATTGTAATAGGGATTGTAACCTTTTCCCCTTTTTGTCTTTGCGCTTCTCTTAAGTGTAATACCTTTTCTTCTTCTTCATCCACAATACCTACAAATACCTTTTCTTCTTTCTTCGCCGTTACAAAACGCAATATTTCCACTCTCCATCCTAAAACTCATGCCCTTTAATTGTATTCGCATCCGCAAGAAAAAAACCTTCTCATGCACGCTAATTTTTACAATATTCTTCTCGCATCTTATTCGTTACTTATTCATTATTTAGCATAAAATGTAGAAATTTTACTTTTTTTAGCGAAGGCATTTCTTTTTTATGAATTTTTTGTATAATATGTACTACATATATACTAAAAATTTCATTTAGAGATGGAGCCGATTTCAATGTTTGAGCAAGCTATTGAAAAAAAACGTGAAAAAATGATCTATTTTGCTGAACGCTATGGAATGACTTCTCAAAGAACAGTGGATTGTAGCCAAGAACTGGACAGGCTCTTAAATGTAATTTGTCATGTACATACGGATTTACACCCTACTCAAACGTTCAACACACACACGCAATAACGCGTGTGTTTCTTTTATTTCAAAAAAACACACATTTTATTGGAAACGCCCATACAATAGTAGAAAAGAAAATTTTAAAAACGAAGGGTGTTTTGTATGCCAGCTATGGTCGGACATATTCGTATCGTCAATATTGGATCAAGTGGTATTTTTCATATTGGAGATGTATTTGCGATTAGGCCTATTAGTTACTCACGTGCTTTCGCCGGGGCCGGCTCTTTCAACGTTGGAGATAATGTTTCTGTCTACAATTATCAAAGTGCAACGACTGTCAACGATTCAGATGTAATCGATCAAGCGATAATTGGCTCAACTTAAAGGAGGCAATTGAATTGAATTTTTATGTAAACCAAAGTATCATCATCAACAGTATTAAAATTGATAGCATCACAACCTCTTCTGTATTCCAAATTGGTACTGCCGGAAGTATTAAAGCCCTATCTAAATTTTCAAATACAGGCGGATTTACGGAGCCACTTCGCCCATTACAGGCAAAAGGACAAATTATTTCTATCAAACCATCAACTAGTTCTTCTTAAGACATCCTTGTCATAAATATATAGCAGGAATATTTTTACCCTCCCTATTGAAAAGGAGGTTTCACAAATGAATCAAGATATATATACTTACTTACACCAACTTCAACAAGCTCTTCAAACACAACAAGCAGCCATCCTGAATTTAGAAAATCAAGTGCGACAACTCCAAGAAGAGCTTAACGAATTAAAAAATCGCCCCTCCTCTTCTGTAGGAAAAGTGGAATACAAATTCGATCAATTAAAAGTCGAAAACTTAAATGGTACTTTAAATATTGGTTTAAATCCATTTTCAGCAAAAGGACAACAAATTGAAGATTTTCAAGTGGATACAGAAACATTGAAGGTAAATCCTGAAACCGAAACAAACCCAGACTTTTATCAAGGTATCCTTCAAGAAATGCATCGATACTTAGATGAAGAAGCATATAATCGTATTCTACATTTTGAACAAGAAGAGAGAACACCGCTTGATGAAATGTATCGACAAATGATGGTGGATGACATAAAAAAACAGATGGAGCATCGACTCCCTTATTATTTATCACAAGTTCAATCATATGAAGGTATTTCAACAGATCCAGATTATTTACGAGATATCATTATTCAGGCAATGAAACAAGATATTGACAAAGCCTTTCTCTCCTTTATTCAGCACATACCTGGAAATTTCCGAAAGGAGTAAGTATGTATGAACCTTAACGTTGTAAACCGTGAGTTAAAAGTCGGACAGATTAAAATGAACGGTGTATCATCGTCCGCACTCTTTTTAATTGGAGATGCAAATCTCCTCATTCTATCTTCTATTCTCGATACACCATTTGAAACAGTTACAGAGGGGCCATTTGTACCATTAGTAACAGATGTCCCTCCTACTCCAGGTTAAGGAGACTGAGAAATTATGTTGCATCATGTGTCCATTGTACAAAATGTTTCTATTATTTCTTTAGGGATTAGTGCCGTATTTCAAGTTGGAGATGCAAACCAAATGGAACTAAAAAGTAGAGCTATTGCCGTCCACCGTGAAATTCCTTGTTATATACGGGGAGAAGGTCGCTTTGATGCTTTTGAAATCTTTACAGATGAACACATTACAATACCAAAACGAACGACAGATGTAAAATTAAATGTTGTAAATGAATGCCCTTTTATTGAAGTGAATAACGTTGAATTGCGGACACTTTTAAATTCTGGTTGCTTTCAAATTGGAAATGTTGATTATGGTTTTAATAACTCTCGTATTATGCAAATCCGCCAATATATTACGGATGAACCTTCCGCACAATAATTCATATAGTAATTAAAAAGCTTAGTAAAGTAGGTGGATGGTATGCCTTCGGTTGTAGGAAATCTCGTCGTTCAAAACAGTAACGGCTCTTTCAACTTAGGAGATTTTTATAACGTGTCTCCGAAAGAAAACACGAAAGCCTATAACGGATCTGGAGCTTCCAATGTTGGGTTTGTTGTGAATACGTTTAGCGGCGTTAGTGCAACAAATACGTTTGATTCTGATGTGGCGGATCAAGATCAGATTGGAACAGCGTAAAAAAAGTAGGAGATATTCTCCTACTTTTTTCTTTTATCTAATTCAAATTATTAGAATGAAATTTTAATCAGCAAGAGCTTTACTGTTCACAAATAGTAGTATAAACAAGTAAGGAGTGAAGAGGCACTATTTCATTTTATTTAAATGATAATCCGCTCTCCTCCAAAGCCCTCCTAAGCTTCGGCAAAGACGCAGGTCCCATACCATGCAGTTTTAATATTTCTTTTTCACTATATTTTGAGAGTTCTTCTACAGTTTGAATTCCGTGGTGCTCTAATGCTCTTCTTGCTGGTGCTGAAAGAAGAGAGAGAAAACCTTCTTTTGGTTTTCTCTCTTTCTCACAGGTTGGGCAAGTTGGACAATCGCTACTTTTATAATACTCGTGTCCCTGTTCACAAGTTCTTAACGTTGTCATTTTTTATAGCCCCTTTCTGTCGTCTATCCTTCAATATTTACAACGTGATTCCCATCAAAGAAGTATAAACATTTCTCTTTGACAGGATGTTGTAAGCTTTTCTCAAGTGCTTTTGCATATAACGAAAGTTGCACTTTATATCGATCTTCTAAAATTGGTTTTGCTTGTTCGAATCCGCCTGGGAATTTCCCTTCAATCGTATCTGTTTTGAAGTCGATTAACGTAATGCCATCTTCCTCTTCAATCATGCAGTCGATAACCCCTTGGACAAGAATCGTTTCTTCACTCTTCCCTTGCCAATCTTGATATGCTTCTTCTGCTGCAAGCATCATCGTAAATGGTACTTCACGCTCTACACTTTTTGCCGCTAATACCCTTTTACCTAAGTCACTGTCAAAGAATGAAATTACTTTTTCAATTGCTATTTCTTCCGCCTGCTCGAATGTTAATAATTCCTTATTTACCATTCCTGCGATTTGTTCATGTAGCGTTTCGGCCGTAATCGGTTTCTTCAAATCTACATGCTGCATAACGGCATGGACTGCTGTTCCACGCTCTGCGTACGTTAACCCTTTTTTCTCCATAAAGCGCGGACGTGTTTTAATTGGTGCACGTAGTTTTTTAATAAAGGCGTTATCGCTACCTTCTTCAGATTGATAATTTCTCTTTATTTCTGTAACAGATTGCTTCGCACGATGAGATGTCGCATCCTCATATCCGTACTTCCACATTAATCTGTCGTACACTTCTTCTTTCCGTTCACTTTGCAGGGGAACAGCCTTTTTTTCACGAAGCGCTTCTAACAATTCTTGTTTCTCTTCTTGAACTGGCTCTGGTGCAAGTAGCGTGTTACCGTCCACAACTTCTACTTTCCAGCTAGTGTCATACCCGTAAATTTCATCCGGAATGCTTCCTTGTCCTAATTCAAGAAGCATTTCACTATCACGATGCCTATATAATGAAGGTGCAATCCAGTCTAAATAACAAGACGCTCCGGCACGTATGTGATCTGGTAATAACCATTCATTATGTTCCCTCGCATCAAGCCATTTTTCCATTTCCTTATTTGCATCCTTAACTGTTCCGATTAAAATTAACTTCTCTTTCGCACGCGTTAACGCTACATATAATACACGCATTTCTTCCGCGATTAATTCCATTTTCATTTTGCGTTTAATTGCAAGTTGCGATAATGTCGTATATTTAATTCGTTTACGCGGATCGATAAATTGTGAACCGAAACCGAAATCTTTATGCAGTAAGAAACGCTTCATTAAGTCTTGTGTATTAAAACGACGACCGAGTCCAGCTACAAATACGACCGGGAACTCTAGCCCTTTACTTTTATGAATCGTCATAATTCGAACGACGTCTTCTTGTTCACCGAGAGCTCTTGCCGTACCCATATCATCACCGCGTTCTAAAATACGTTCAATAAAACGCAAGAAGCGGAATAATCCTCTAAATGATGTTGCTTCATATTGTCTTGCACGGTCATATAGTACGCGTAAGTTTGCTTGTCTTTGCTTTCCTGCTGGTAAACCGCCAACGAAGTCGTAATAACCTGTCTCACCGTACACTTTCCAAATTAAATCAGAAAGGGATTGTTGACGGGCAAATTCACGCCATCCTTGCAGTAAATTATAAAACCACTCTAATTTATCATGAAGTTCTTGCTCCTCTTCAAGCGGTGCTCCTTTTAAGAACGAGCTCATTACTTCATAAAATGACCCTTTCTTCCCATGAGCACGAAGCGTCGCAAGGTCTTCATCATTTAGTCCCACAATCGGTGAACGAAGTACAGCTGCAAGCGGGATATCTTGCATCGGATTATCAATAACGCGGAATACGTTCATCATAATATTTACTTCTGTCGCTTCAAAATAACCAGTCGCAAGGTCAGCATATACTGGAATTCCTTGCAATTTTAACTCTTCCATAATTTGCGGCGCCCACGGCATCGAGCGGAGTAAAATAACGAAATCACGGTATTGTACAGGGCGCATACTATCCGTTTTACGATCATACACTTCATAACCTGAATCAACCATCGCTTTAATACGCTGCGCCATAAGACGAGCTTCTAGCTGTGCTTTTTCGACTTCTGCACCTTCTTCTCCATCCATTACTTCTTCTTCCGTTTGCTGAATACATAATAGCTCTGCCGCTACATCTTCACCTTCTGGATAGCTAGCACCTAGCTTTAATTCAGCGTCAGCATCGTAATCGATTTCCCCAACTTCTTCGCCCATAATTTGTTTGAAGATGAAGTTCGTTCCTGCTAGCACTTCATGACGACTACGGAAATTTTTCGCTAAGTCAATCTTCATTCCGCCGCCCGATCCTTCTTGCGTAAAGCGTTTATACTTTCCTAGGAATAAGCCTGGTTCGGCTAGTCGGAAACGATAAATTGACTGCTTTACGTCGCCAACCATGAACAAGTTTCCTTCACTCTCAGAATCTTTCGTTACGAATTTAATAATGGATTCCTGTACAAAGTTCGTATCTTGATATTCATCGACTAACACTTCAGCAAATTTATTACGATATTGAAGCGCTACTGCTGAAGGATTCATTTCACCATTTTCACTTTGTTCACTTAAAATTTGTAAACAGAAATGCTCTAAATCTGTGAAATCGACCATTCCTTTGTCTCGCTTCATCGCTTGGAAACGTTCTGTAAATACTTTTACAAGTTGAACAAGCTTTTCTAATACTGGGTGCATATCTTGAAAATCTCGTAAACAACTTTCAGGTTTGCGGCTAAATAACTCTTCCTGTAATTTCTTCACTTCATCTTTCGCTTTATTACGAAGAGAGTCTACTTGTTTTACAACCTCTTCATTGTAATCACTTTTCTTAATACGCTTTAACGTTTGCCATGATACGTTTTGCATCGCTTCATACAAACTTGTCCACGACTCACGAGCAGCTGATGATAGCGTTCCAAGTAAAGCTACATCTGCTTGCAGGGTTTCAATGCGAGGCGCTGGACCGTCAGGAAGCATTGCGAGTTCAGTTGCCTTACGAATATGCTGTTCCGCTGTTTCAAGCTGGAATTTCACATCTTCTAATAAATAAGAAGCATATACTAAATCCTCAATTGTCTTTCCTTCTACGTCATATGCTTCTACTAATTTATCAAGCCATTTTTCCGGATTTGGATGCGCTCTTGATTCTGTATGAAGCGCTAAAATCATACGTTGTAAGTCATCATCACTACGGTCACTCGTATAACGATCAACGAGTTCAAAGAATATCGTATTATCTTCGATGCCATACTCTTCTTCTAATATGTCATCTAGCACTTCTTCTTTTAACAATTCATTTTCTGTTTGATTCGCAATACGGAAACGAGGATCAACATCAAGCATGTAGTAATATCCTCTAATTACTTGTAAACAGAATGAGTGAATTGTTGAAATGGAAGCTTTATTTAATAGGCTCAGCTGCTTTCTTACGTGTTGAGAGCCTGGTTCATCAATTAATACCTTTTCTAACGCTTCTCCGATTCGGTTTTTCATCTCTTGTGCTGCTGCATTCGTAAATGTTACAACGAGCAGGCGGTCGACATCGACTGGGTTCTCTTCATTAATAATCTTTTTAATAATACGTTCAACTAATACTGCTGTTTTACCTGATCCAGCTGCAGCCGCAACTAAAATATCACGTCCGTTCGCTACAACAGCTTTCCACTGGTCATCTGTCCATTGACTACCTTCTGGTTTTTTAGGCCAATTTTCTATCATTCTCCGCCAACCTCCTCTCTTATTTTCTCCATCGCTTCGCTATCTTTCATATCTTTTAACGATCGGAACTGATTATCTTCAAGTGACTCATCAAATTGACAAACAGATTTGAAGTTACAGAACGTACATGCTGCTTTATTCCCCATTTTATAAGGAGCAATATCGATAACACCTTCTGTAATATCTTTTCCGATATTTTCAAACGTATGGTGTACATATTTTTGCAGTACGTTAAACTCTTGCTCACTTGCAATACTTGAACGCGCACTAAAGCTTCCGTCTTTTTTCAGGCCAGCAGAAATAATATCTGAGCTTCCTGTTGAAAGTTTGTTATCCATTAAACGAACAACGTCAGCATCTCCTAATACGAGTCCTTTCATTTTAAATTTCTTTAAAATTTCTTTTTCAATTTCAGCTTCAGATGCGTCACCTTTCATCTCAACGATTGGGTTATGAATATGGAAATACAATACACCAGCTGGTGATGCTGCGTGGCCTTTTTTCATCCACGTCTGTGCATTCGAAGTAACAACATCTAAATACGTTAACATTTGAAGTGCTAATCCGTAATACACTTCCGTTAAATCTAACGCTTTTGAACTTGATTTATAATCAATAATACGTAAGAACGTCCCGTTTTCATCTTCTGCCTTATCAACACGGTCAATACGGCCGACTACTTCCATCTTCACACCATTTGGTAATGAGAATTCCATCGGCGGAAGTGACCCTGTACCTCCCATACCGAACGGCACCTCTAAATCAACTGGTACGAATCCGCTTGACTTCGCATGTTCACGAAGAATGATTGACGTACGGAAAATGATTTGTTGTAGTTTTTGTTTTAAATAGAAATGACGGTTTGAGCTTAATAAAATTTGTCGTTGTAATAACGGCGCAATTTCTTCTATTACTAAAACAGAAAGATGCTCACACTCTTTTATGGATAAATCCGCCCAAGTACGGTTTTCACGCAATAACTTGTCCGCAATTTTCTTTAATGCCGCATGGAATAATTCGCCGATGTCTGGCGCATCAAGCTTGAAAATATCACGCTCTCTAAGCGATAAACCGTGCTGCGCAAAATGAGCGTATGCACAACGATTAAATAGTTCCATACGAGAGACGCTTCCTTTAATTATATCTCCGTATAAATCTCTACTTACTGCTGTACTTAGTTTCTTCGCACGATTTCGGTAGAATAAACTTGATAAGACGCGGCTACTTTTTTGTTTCCATTCATCTGAAGTTACGTAGAAATTATATACGTCCCACCAAAAGTCTAAATTCCCTTCAAATCCGTATCGCTTCCACGTTTGTAGTTGCTGCATAACGTAAGATAACGTTACTTCTGGCGTTGCTACATATGAAATTTGTTCTGAACGTGATAAATCATTTACGTCATTCGTAATAAATGAATCTTTCACATTAGGGAACATTCTTTTTATTTTCTTAATAAAGCTAGACGCAAGTAACGTCTTTCCTTCTTCATCTGCAAGCGGGCATGAAATGTATAACTTCTCAGATGCTCTCGTTACCATTTGATACATAACGAACTGTTCTTCTAACAAAGTTTGTCTCGTCGTTGGTGCTAATTCAATCCCTGCCGCACCAAGAACTTCTCTTTCCTCATCAGAAAGCATACCTTCATCCATAGGTGCTGCTGGAATGACACCCTCATTTACACCTATAATAAACGTTGCTCTCACATCAGATAATCTGGAGTGATCAATATTAGCAATTAACACTTGGTCTAATGAAGGCGGAATGTTAGCAAATTGAAGTGCCTCAAGACCTGTCGACATAACGTCAGTAAACATAGAAAGAGACATTTTCTCTTCCCCAAGCATCTCTACAAATGTATCAAGAAGGCTCATTACTTCTTCCCATACTTGTTCATGATCTGTCGCAAATAAGAAATCTCCACTTTCTTCTGCACGTATACGTAATTCTTCTAGTTTCTTCGGAACATCCAGTTCTTCTAAAAACAAGTAAACTGCTTCACACATTTGCATAACTGTTCCTGCACGCTTTAACCTTTTTTGCATGCGAATAACAGGTGTTCTTACAACGTCACGTAGCCTATTTATTTTCTCTTCCATTTCACGTTCACTGTCTGTAATCATCCCGTTCGTATCATCAAGAGAACGATAACGGCGATACATCCATGGATCTTCAGCAGTCCATCTCTTTCCTTGTACACCGTACGCTAAACAGTAATTTTCAAATTCATCCATTTCTTCACGCATCGCTTCTTTTCTTACGTCTAATGGATATAAAAGCTCTGTTTTCACGCAACGGAACACCGCATCATAACGCCAATTCCCACTAATAATCTCGAGTGCAGAACGAATACATTCTACCAATGGGTGGTGTGACATCGGGCGCTTTTCATCGATGAAGTGCGGGATATTGTAATCTGTAAATAACGTTCGCATCACATCGTAATAACTTTCCCCATTACGAAGAAGCACTGCAATATCTCGGTAACGATATTTTTCGTCCGCAACAAGTTTACGAATTTCACGAGCAACACCTTCTACCTCCGCTCGTAAATTCGCAGCTGTACTAATCGTTACACTCGCTTCACCGTTAAATTTTTCATTCGGACGCGCTTCATAATGAGCTTCTAAATGCGCTAATGCTGGAGAATGAAAACGCGGCTGTTCCATAAGTGGAATTGTTTTTTCAATTTCTATTTTCTCTTCACGCGCTACTTGTTTTATTTTTTCATACGTTAACGTCGTTTCATAAAATAAATCGAGTTCATTTACTGGCTGTGCTAACGTTTTTTCATCTATCGTTAACGTGATCGTAACTCTCGCTCCGCAAATCATAAGCTGTCTTACAATCTCTAACTCTTGCGGGGAGAATGAATGAAATCCATCTATATAAATTTCCGCACCATTTACATATTCAGACTGCGGAAGCTTTTCCACTAGCAATTGCAGGTAGTCTTCTGAATCTAAGTATTTTCCAATTAAAGCACGTTCAAAATCATCGTATAGTAACTGTAAATCATACACTTTATTCGCTAGTAACTTTTGTTCGGCACTGCTACTATGCGCATCTAATTGTTGCCACATTTCATATACGTTAGATGGCGTTACATTGTAACGTTTAAACTCTGCAATCATACTGCCAAGATGTTCAAAGAAACCATTTTGCTCCGCTGCTTTTTGGAACACCGATAATCCATCTTTACGAGACTCTACAATTTTACGGAGTAACATATGTACACCAGCTTCATCAATATGAAGACGACTCGCTCCGCCAACTTCTTGCAGCACCTTCCACGCTAATCGTGAAAAACTAAAAACTTGTGCCCGAATAGAACCTCTTACATCCTCACTTCCAATTAACGCCTGCTGCGTCTGGAATGTCATCTGTTCTGGCACAAGATATAATATTGTTTTCCCTCTCGGGCGCTGTTTTAACTCTTCTTGCACTTCACGTAAACAAAGTGTACTTTTTCCACTTCCCGCTCTACCAATCACAAATCGAAGTGACATGTAACCCCACCTTTCACTTACATAACGAACGTTAGTTTGCTACTATAATTGTATTATAGTACACGAAAAAAGACAAACTGAGTTGTTTGTCTTTTCTATACTTCTACTTCATTATATCAACCTTTTGAAAAATTCGTTTGTACCTCTTGAATTGGCCAATATCGCAAATCAACTTTACCGACGACTGTATCAGCTTTTACAAAGCCAAAGTGTCTACTATCCCAGCTCCCGAGCCGGTTATCACCTACTACAAAAATAAACCCGGGTGGCACCAGCTTTTCTTTCGTTAACTCTTCTAATGTAAAGTCGCCTGTTAGTTGCCTTCCATTTATCTCTTTCTTATACTTCTCTAGATACGGCTCATCAATAAATTGTCCATTTATATATAACTTATCATGCTTATATTCAATATGATCTCCAGGTAAACCGATAATTCGCTTTACATAGTCCTCTTTTTTATTCGCATGAAACACCACAACGTCAAATCTGTTCAAGTCCCCAACTTGATAACTCACCTTATTTACAACTAGCATATTGCCATCTTGCAATGTCGGCATCATTGACTTCCCCTCTACAACATACGTTGAAAAGAAAAACGTTCGAAAAAATACAGCTAATAATACACCAATTAAAATTGTTCGTATCCACTCTATGCCTTCTTTTTTCAAAGTTTTCTTCATCTGCTTCTCCCCTTATCCTTTAATACTGAAGCTTTCCTTTACAAAGAAGACTATTCTTAATGTAGTTCTAATTTTACTTCAATTTTCTTACCGACATACCATAAAATAAAAATACCAATCGCTACAATGACTGATTTCACCGGATTATGGATAAATGACATTAAATCATGACCGATATACGTTAAAATAAAAATCATCACAAGTTTTCCGAATGCTAACGCTAGTCCAAACTGTTTTACACTAATTCGGGATAAACCAGCGACAACATTTATTAGCGCTGACGGTGTAAACGGAAAACAAAATATAACAAAAATCGGTGCGAATCCTTTCCTTTCAATCCACCCCATTGCTTTTCGTACTCTCTCATGCTTATTTACAAACGAAAAGAAACGGCTGCGGCCAAAATGGCGGATGATGAAAAAGACAAGTAATGCACCCATTACTGATCCAATCCATGAATAAAGAAAACCGAGCCAAAAGCCAAATGCAACAGCATTCGCCAGTACAAATACGATAAGCGGTAATGCTGGAATCAACGCCTCTATCATCGGTAAACCAATACCAAGAAGTGGTCCGAACGCTTTATAACTCTCAACAATATGATCCATATTTTCTGGTGAAAAATACTCTTTGATTGTCTGAAAATCCATTCTACACTTTACCCCTTTACTCTAAATACTATCCCTACTGTATCATCGCTTATATGAAAGAGGAAATGGTAGATACGACATATGGAGATGCATTTATTAAAGTTTCCATATCTTTCATAAGAATTCCTTCATTATTTAGCTATGATAATCTATCAATATTCGACAGGACATGTCGTTCGTTTTGTTATTTAGATGGTTTTCCGATTTTTATCGGTAAATGAAATTACACTGGTGATTTTCTAAATATAACAATTACAACTCGGTTTTTCTAATATATCGCCTTACCTACAAAGACTGATAAGGTGAAACTTTAATCAGTGGGGATTTTGTTGATCCCCCGCTTAACTTCTTTGCTTTCGCTGAATTTTGAGGCGGGGGTCTTACTGCCCACAAATAACAGGATAAACAAAAAAGAATGGGGATTCCCCCATCCTTTCACACTTCGCCTTCCTTCACAAAATACACACTCTCATAAGCGGGTCTTAATGTTGATTCCTCTTTTTTATCAACCTCTTTAAAACAAGGATTCCCTTGTTTTTTCCTACGATCTTCATATTCAGTACGTAATTTCGCTGTACGATTTTGTTGATTTTCAAAACTAGTTTTTGATATCTCTAATTTCACAGCAAAGCCATTTATAAATCTAATAATAAGATTTCCATCTTTTAATTCTTTATTACTTTCAATATAAAAATGAGACAACCAAGCGCACTCTTTTCTAGAGTAAGAATAGGTAGGGAAAAAATAAAGTTGATCTGCTGGACTAATCGCAATCGGTGCTTTATGTGTAATATGAGTTAACTCTTTCGTTCCTTCTTTTCTGCCTAAGAAACTAGAGCCATGCTTGCGGCAACTTCTTTCTATAATATCTAGAGGTTTTTGAAATACGAAAAAAGAATCATTCATTTCAACGACTCGCGTAACAATTTTCTTTTCACTTAGAATAACAGGAAGTAAGGCCATCGTATTTTTCGTTACAACATAATTTTCGACATAGCGTTCCACTTTACTTTCCATACTCCATTATCTCCTTTTTTCCATTTATATTAGCAGCTGCATATATAATTTTAGCATCTATGAAAAGGAAATAGCTTACAAGTTCCGCTTTTTTACATTTTCTTATCATTTATCAAACATTTGTTAAATGATAAAATCACGATATAGTAATGATTTAATTTTAAAGTTATAAAAACAGCATTTATAATACCTATAAATATTTATTATCCCTTCCTATTTTCACATCATGAAAACAATTAACTTTGCTATAATTAAAATATAAATCCAATATATGGAGGGCCACTATGGAAGAAAAAGAAATCCAACCATCAATTCAAATGAAAAATAGTAGCGTCATTATCGTGAAAAACTCAGCTAGTATTATATTTGGTTTATTCTTCATTCTGCTATTCTTTGCTAAACCGTTTCGTAAATCAAAATGTCCAGAATGTAAAAAACGTGAGAAGAAAAAATCAGGGCAAGAACAATAAAAGGCCTTCCTTTATGGAATGCCTTTTTACATTTGTAGTATCATTTTATTTATTCTTCTTCACCCTAAAAAAAACTATATTTTCTTCCAAGGTTCTCTACATCTTTTTTGATTTGTAATATGATCCTTATCTAAAACATGAGAAAAAGTATTTGTACTTGTTACTCGCTTTTAATTTTTATTAAACACTTCAAATTTGTACACCTTTATCCATCACTAACAATTCGTTAATTAGTTAACTTTATAATATAAGTTTTGTATATAATGTCATTCAAAAACACAATATATATAAGTGGCTATTTATAATTACATTGCTTTTTATCGAATTCCAAAAAGGAGCTGTATACTATGGACAAAGAAAATCTATTAAGCCAGCAGGTTAATAGCATCCCCTCAGATGCTCTGAATACCCCTAGTAAGGAACAAGAACAACTGTTAGAAACATCATCTCAAAACGTACAAAATTCCAACAACAACACTAACAAAAAAGATGTTACTTAAGGTCCATCTGGAAAAGATTTCCCCATTTCAACAGAGAATACAAATTTATAGTTATTTACTATCATACGCAGCAAATGCTCTTGCTGAACTAATTCCTCTACAGAAACTAATACGCATTCCAGATAATTTTTCACCCGTTGTAACATAGAAAAAGAGATTTAGATATAAAAACAGGCTCTGAAAAAACTTTCCCCACAACAAAAAAAAGGATGGCATTAGCCATCCTTTTTTCCATCATCAACTATAAAATTATAGTTTGATTACGTTTTTAGCTTGAGGTCCACGGTTACCTTCTTCGATTTCGAAGCTAACTTTTTGGCCTTCTTCTAGAGATTTGAAACCTTCAGTTTCGATTGCAGAGAAGTGTACGAATACGTCGTTTTCGCCTGGAACTTCGATGAAACCGAAGCCTTTTTCGTTGTTAAACCATTTTACTTGTCCTGTTACTGCCATGATTATTTCCTCCTAAGAAAATACAAATTTAATTTTTTTAGTCTTCCTGTCTAAAAAAAGAATCCACACATTATCAAATACGAAACATAAACTAGTTCTCACATACTTTTTCTCGTTCGTTTTCAGCACTTGATAACATATGGATTGCTTAATTTAACTATTCAACTGACATCATCATAGCACATTAAAATAAAATGTACAATCTTTTTCGAAAATAGAATTTCTAATTTTTAGTATTTCTTATAAAATATAATTATCTCTATTCCAAATAAGGAGGAGTTTATGACCAATAAAATTCCTAGAAAAACATTAAAAAGAATTGAAGAGGATATTGAAAATAATAATCTTGGAAAAGCAAGAGATAGATTGCATGGCCTCATCTTTACATACCCAAATGAATTACATCTTCGAAAAAAACTCGGAGATATTTATTATACATTACAATATCCAGAAATGGCTGGACGTTACTGGTATCTAGAGGAGCATAAAACAGATATTATGCATGAATCATGTTTATTATTTGAAAAATCAATGGGAAATAATCCTCATCATATTGCACGTGCTTTAAAGTTTAAAGGCGATTCTAACCATATAAAAGGTTTGTATAAAGATCAACCTTTATCTTCAGTGCAGAAGAAAGTAGCAGAGGAGTTAATTTATGAGTATAAAGAAACATGGCAAGATAAGCTAGTTCCTTTTGGCTGTCTAGCATTCCTTGCTTGCCTTCTCTTTTCTGCCATTGTTGGTCTATTTACTATTTGGAATTGGATTTTTTAATCACAGGGGGAATTTTCACATGTCAAACTACGCTAAAGAAGAAAGGCTAACAGGGGGAAACGTCTCAAACGTATATCGTTCTGAAAATACTGTTCGGCGAGAGTTAAAGCCGGGCGGTGAAAAGATTCATAAGCTATTGCAACATTTAGAAAACAAAGGATTTCATTATGCTCCAAAGTTTTTAGGTGTAGATGAAAAGGATAGAGAGATTTTATCCTTTATTGAAGGAGAAGCTGGCAATTATCCTTTAAAAGAATATATGCGATCTAATGATGTATTAAAAGAAATCGCAAAGATACTTCGCCTTTACCATGATGCTGTAAGTGATTTTCCGTTATTAGATGATTGGAAACCGATGGATCACACTCCAAATAACATTGAGGTTTTATGTCACAATGATTTTGCCATATATAACATTATTTTTAATAATGAGAAGCCAGTAGGGATTATTGATTTCGATGTTGCTGCTCCTGGTCCAAGACTATGGGATATCGCTTATACACTCTATACTTGTGTGCCTTTAAGTAGAGTGTATTATACAGAATCCGGTGAAGCCGTTCATTATGACTCATCGCAACATGCAGATCGCATTAAAGAGAGAATGAATTTGTTCGTTCAGTCCTATGATAAAAATATGGATGAAGATTACTTAGGAATGGTGTTGCTTCGATTAGAAGGGTTATGTACATATATGAAACGAAAAGCGCAAGAAGGCGACTTGAATTTCCAAAGAATGATTGATGAAGGACATCTAGAGCATTATGAGCAAGATATGAAGTTTATTCGTGATCATAAGGCTGAGTGGAGTTGATTTAGTAATAAAGAAAAGGAAGTATCATTTTTGCCGATAAATCGATATCTCTTTTCGAATCGTTCACAAACTAACAAGGGGCACCTTTCAAAAAGGTGCCCCTTCCTTTTATTTCGTAAACTGTGCTTCTTCTGTAGATCCTTTTAACGCTGTCGTTGATGAAGTTCCGCCTGTAATCACTTGTGCAACTTCATCAAAGTAACCTGTTCCTACTTCGCGTTGATGACGTGTTGCAGAGTAGCCGTGTTTTTCAGCTGCGAATTCTGCTTGTTGTAGTTCAGAGTATGCTGCCATGCCGCGCTCTTTATAGCCACGTGCTAGTTCAAACATACCGTAATTTAATGAATGGAATCCAGCAAGTGTTACGAATTGGAACTTGTAACCGTAAGATGCGATTTCCTTTTGGAAGCTTGCAATTGTTTTTTCATCTAGTTTTTGTTTCCAGTTGAATGAAGGTGAGCAGTTATATGCAAGTAGCTTCCCTGGATGCTCCTTATGAATTGCGTCCGCAAATCGTTTTGCATCTTCTAAATTTGGTTCTGACGTTTCACACCAAACGAGGTCTGCGTACGGTGCATACGCTAAACCGCGCGCAATTGCTTGATCAAGACCTGCATTCGTACGGTAAAACCCTTCTGGTGTTCTTTCTCCTGTAATAAATGCTTTATCAACAGGATCGATATCGCTCGTAATTAAATCAGCTGCATCCGCATCTGTTCTTGCAACGATAATTGTCGGCACTCCCATTACATCTGCTGCAAGACGTGCAGAAATTAAATTGCGTACTGCTGTTTGCGTTGGTAGTAGTACTTTTCCGCCTAAATGGCCACATTTTTTCTCTGAAGATAATTGATCTTCAAAATGCACACCTGATGCACCTGCTTCAATCATACCTTTCATCAGTTCGAATACGTTTAATTGTCCGCCAAATCCAGCTTCTGCATCTGCTACAATCGGTACGAAATAGTCTGTATCATCACTTCCTTCCATATGCTGAATTTGATCCGCACGTTGAAGCGTTTGATTAATTCGTTTTACTACAGCAGGTACGCTGTTCGCTGGATATAAACTTTGGTCTGGATACATATGTCCAGAAAGGTTTGCATCAGCTGCTACTTGCCAACCACTTAAGTAAATCGCTTGTAACCCAGCTTTTACTTGTTGCATCGCTTGGTTTCCTGTTAATGCGCCAAGTGCGTTAATATAGTCTTCTGTATGAAGCGATGTCCAAAGCTTCTCAGCACCGCGACGCGCTAACGTATGTTCAATATCAATTGACCCGCGCAGGCGAATTACATCTTCTGCCGAATATGGACGTGTGATCCCTTTCCAACGCTCATCTAATTCCCAGCTTTCTTGTAACTTCTCGATTCTTTCGTTTTTCATTTGTTCCATCCCCTTTTCATTTTTTATAAAATTTCATAACCCGGTAATGTTAAAAATGGTACGAATTCATCATTTCGAACGAGATCTGTAAACAACGTTGTCGCCTCTTGGAATCTCCCTTTCTTAAAGGCTTCCTTACCAATCTCTCTTTCTATTTTTGCTAATTCTTCTTCTTTTAGCTCTTCCATTAATTCAAGCGTAATATTACGACCATCATTTAGTTTTCCACCTTCATGACGAATCCATTGCCATACTTGTGCTCTTGAAATTTCAGCAGTTGCCGCATCTTCCATTAAGTTATAAATGGGTGCTGCTCCCCGTCCGCTTAACCAAGATGCAATATATTGAATACCTACACTAATATTCATGCGAAGGCCCTCTTCTGTAATCGTTCCCACCGGTACCTCTAGTAAATCGTTTTCTGTTACACATATTTCTTCACGTTTTCTAAAAATTTGATTTGGTGTTTTCATAATGTGATTAAACACTTCCATTGCAACCGGTACAAGTCCAGGGTGGGCAACCCAAGTCCCGTCATGACCGTCTAAAGCTTCGCGTTCCTTATCAGCACGCACTTTTTCAAAAGCTGCTTCATTTGCTTCTGGATTATTTTTAATCGGAATTTGTGCCGCCATTCCTCCAATTGCTGGTGCATTACGGCGGTGACATGTTTGAATTACTTTCAAAGAATACGAACGCATAAATGGCGCCGTCATCGTGACTTGTGCTCTATCTGGTAGTAAGAATTTATTATGATTACGGAAACTCTTTAAAAAGCTAAAAATATAATCCCATCTTCCGCAGTTTAAGCCAGCAGAATGATCTTTTAGCTCATATAAAATTTCATCCATTTCAAACGAAGCGTGAATCGTTTCCAGTAACACAGTTGCTTTAATCGTTCCATTTGGAATGCCGATATATTTTTGAGCAAATACGAATACATCATTCCATAATCTCGCTTCTAAATAACTTTCCATTTTTGGTAAGTAAAAGTATGGGCCGCTTCCTTTTGCTAAAAGAGCTTTCGCATTATGGAAAAAGTACAAGCCGAAATCTACTAAGCTACCCGACATATTCTTCCCATCAACTTGCATATGCTTTTCCTCTAAATGCCATCCTCTTGGACGTACAATGAGTACAGCTGTTTTCTCATTTAATCTATATTCTTTCCCTTTATCATTTTTATGTGAAATCGTTCCCTTTACTGCATCTCGTAAGTTGATTTGACCTTCAACTGCATTTTCCCAAGTTGGTGAATTCGAATCTTCAAAATCCGCCATAAAAAGATGCGCTCCTGAATTTAAAGCGTTAATGACCATCTTTCTATCTACCGGTCCAGTAATCTCTACGCGGCGATCCTCTAAGTCTTTTGGCAGCTTGGCAATTGTCCAATCCGCTTCACGTATGTGTTTTGTTTCTTCTAGAAACTTCGGAAACTCCCCTGCATCAATTCTTTTTTGTTTTTCTACACGTTTTTGTAAAAGTTCTATGCGGCGCTCATTAAAATTCTCATGTAGTTCCTTCAAAAAACTAAGCACCTCAGGTGTCAATATTTCGTTGTACGCTGGTAACATTTCTCCAACGAGTGTAACCCGTGAAGTTTGCGTCGACATATTAGCATCCCCTTCTTAAACTGTTTTATAACAGATTTGATTTCATGTTTTATATTATATAACAAATCTTCAGAAAAGGAAGTTTTTTTTGAAAATTCATTTCGTTTTTTTTCAAAACGCCATTCTTTCGCGCTTTATTTCATACAAAAAAGGCCGCTGTTATACAACAACGACCTTTTTGTATTATTTTTAAATTTCACTTTGACTAGTTAAACTTTATTACTGCCCTTGTTCCATATCATGCAATATTGCTCTATGTAAAAACTGTGCGTATTGTTCTCTCGTTACCTTCATAGACGGACCGAATTTACCTTCTCCGATTCCCATTGTAATACCATTTGTTTGTACTGCACTAATTGCATTCGTTGCCCATGAATTTGCTGAAACATCATTAAAGTTATGAGATCCCTTGGCCTGTAAGTCAAAAGCATTCGTAAGAACTTGTGCCATTTCCGCACGCGTTAACGTCGCCTTCGGTCTAAAGTTTCCATTCTCGTCTCCCTGGAAAATTCCCATTTCCGTTAAAGCCAATATCTCCTCGATAAAGCTTGTTGAATTTTCATCAATATCTCCATATGGGTTTTCATATTCATCTTGTTCTTCCATATCAAACACACGGTAAATTAAAGCTGCAACTTGCTCACGTGTTACATTATCCCCAAAACCGAATATTCCATCGCCATATCCCAAAATAATTTCTTGTTCCGCTAATTCATGAATTGCCTCATATGCCCAATGTCCTTTTGGTACATCTTTAAATACAATTGTATTTGTTTTTTGCAACGGTGCACTTTCCGCTTTTACACTGTTACTCTCTGCTGAGAATAACACCCCACCCATAATTGTTAATGCTGTAGCTGTTTTTAATAATTTTTTGCTCATCAAATTATCTCCCCAATATGTATATGTTTTTTTAAAAATATACAGAATAAATGGTATAGCGACAATATATTTTTCGACACATTTCGTGACGGTTTTGTGAATCATATTACACATCATGTCTTTTTTATGGGGTTGATTATAAAGCTTATGTATAACATTAAAAATACAAATAAACGAATAATAATTCTTTTTTAAACAAACAAAAAAGCACAAATATTTCTATTTGTGCTTTCATATTTCACTCTATTTCCAATCCTCTTTCAAATGATAATTAATAATCGCATTATTAATAAACTGAGCATATTGTTCTCTAGGTACAGGGCGATTTAATTCATACATGCCATTCCCAGTTCCTCTCACAACATTATTAGATTGTAACGCACTAATTGCCTCTTCTGCCCAGTGGCCTTTTGGAATATCTTTAAATGTATGTTTTTGTTTCGTTTCAAAATTAAATGCTCGTTTTAAAATGACAGCCATTTCCGCTCTAGAGATTGGTGCTTTCGGCCTAAAATTCCCTTGGCCATCCCCTGAAAAAACACCACGTTTTGTTAACGCCAAAATTTCCTTTTTAAAAGTTGTTGTACTATCAGAAACATCTTTATATGGATTCGCTGCTGGCCCTTCTTCTTTTATCTCAAGTGTTCTGTAAATAGTCCCAGCTACTTGTTCACGTGTTATAAGATCACCAACACCATACTTTCCGTTTCCATACCCTAATATAATTTTATGATATGCTAAATCCATAATAGCATCATATGCCCAAAATCCGTATGGAACATCTTCAAACACAATCATTTGTGGATACTCTTCCGCTTTTACAGGCGTCACATTCGTCCCTGCAAATATACCTCCTGCCATTGTCGCAATCATCATTACACCCAATATTTTTTTCTTCATTATCCTCTCTCCCTATTTCATTCAAATAAAATGAATTTCATTGTTTCAGGAGTACTCTTTTTTGGTGAATGTAAGATAAAATGCAAATCTTCTAGAAGAAATATTTCCACTACCTTTCTGCTTTATGCCTCCTTCTTTCTTTTTCAAAAAGGAAGTTGTCACCTCTAAGGTGTTATGTACTAAAACATTCTACAATCTCTTTATAAACTCCTTTTCACTTTACAACTTCCCTTTATTGGCGCGTAAATGAAATACCTAATGGAGGTTACTATATTCATGATTTATATTTCAGAGTTAGCATTCCCCTTCACTGATAACTCGCCTTCTCTTCCCTCGCGAAAAGTTAGTGCCATCCCTACAAATATAAGGATAATCCTTATTACTTGCATCTAAATCCGGTCTAATAGTTTGGCAACAGCAGGATCTAAAAACACTAATACAGAAATAATTCTCATCGATAAACCTCTTAAACTGTCAAAAAACAAGTAATATACAAATCTAGTATGTATAAATCATCGCCTTGAAAATGCCCGAAGTCTATGAATAGTAGCAATAAAAAAAGCATCCTTTTTTATTAAAAGAGGATGCTTTTTTTATATTTATTAACACTCAAATATGCTACTACTTTTGAAGAGTAAATTGGGCAACTATTTGTTTTAATTTTCCTGCTGCGTTATGCATATGTTCAATTGAAACCGAAATCTCTTGAACAGATTTTTCTTGCTGTTGAATAGACTCTTTTACCCTATCAGTTCGGTCAGATGATCTTTGGGAAATTTGAGCCATGTCTTCTGCAGAAGCCGAGATTTCCTCACTACTCGCTGCAATTTCATCTGTAGACATAGATACCGTTTGAATTTGCTCAGATACTTGTTGTACTTTTTCTGTAATTGTTCCAAATACTTTTTCTGTGTGCATTACTACTTGTGTACCTGCCTGTACCTCATTATCTACTTTCCCCATCATATGTACCGTATGGTTCGTTGTTCCCATAACTTGAGTAATAAGATTCTCAATTTGTTTTGCAGAATCACTAGATTGTTCTGCTAATTTCCGCACTTCATCTGCCACAATTGCAAATCCTCTACCACTTTCACCAGCACGTGCAGCCTCAATTGCGGCGTTTAATGCTAATAAGTTAATCTGAGAGGTAATACCTTGCATTACATCAATGATTTTAACAATTTCTTCTGATTGTTCTTTCATAGTCTCTACTTGTTTCACACCGCTATGTACCGAATTTTGGATTGTATCCATCTGTTGAATCATTTGTTTCATTAATTTGTTACCACTCTCTGCATCTAATGCTGATTGAGCAGATAATTCATTTACAGAGGATGATGTATTGACTATACTCTGCATTCCTTGTGTCAACTCTTCCATCGCACCCGCAGTTTGTTCCATTGCTTGCATTTGACTCTCTGCACCATTTGCGACTTCTTCAATATCCATAGTGATTTTTTTTGCTGCACTACTAGATACTTCTGACGCAGATGCTACTCCGTCTGCATATTGGAATAGAAGCTGAATATTATTCTCTACTTCTTGCATATTTGTTCTTAGCCCTGCAATCATCTCATTAAAATTACTTACTAATACACCTAATTCATCCTTAGCAGTATAATCACCATGTACAGTTAAATCTCCTTCTTTCGCTCTTTCCATCATACGACTAACCGTTTGTAAAGGTGCAACTATAAGCTTACTAATAATATAACTTACTATACATATAACGATTGTAGTAACTACTACAAGAATGATAAAGGTAATAACGGATCGATCAATCATTTTTTGAGAATCTTTAAACACTTGATCAGCTAAGTTTGAAACATACGATTCTAGATCCACTGCATAACCAGCTAACTCTACTCCCTTTGGTTTTAAGTTTTTTTGAAATTCGTTTACCATTTGAGATTCATTTGTTACCTTCGCTTTGTCAAACAACTTCTTGTATGTCTCCATATAACTTGGCAAAGATTTCTTCATCTTTTGAAACAACTCATCCTCTTGCTTACTTAAATTAACGCCATCATCATATTCTTTTAATAAAGAATCATATTTTTTAAGATCCTTTTCAATATTATCAATTATTCCCTCTTTATTTACCAATTCATTTTGTGACGCCGTAATTAATTCTAGTAAGTTATATTCTAGTGAATTTTGTGTACGAAGCATTCCTTCTAATAAAATTGCGGAATTTTGATAATCATCTACTACAACCTCTGTATCGTGCTTAATCTTATTAATGGAATTAATTGCTACACTGCTCATAATTACCATACCTAAAACTGCTAATGAAATAAGCGCTAATAATTTATATTTCACTTTTAAATTTTGTAAAAAATACATTTTTTCACCTTTATTCCTTTATATATAGATTTTTAGAATTTTATAGCTTATTATTTACAAAATCGCAATAAAAAGCAATGATAAATATTCCCAATATGAAACTTATATCTCTATAAAAAAAAGTAGCATAATAGCTACTCCTTTTTTCTTTGTTTCTCATATTGTTCAAATGCATGAATTCTTTCAAAAATTGGTGGATGCGTGTATAAGAAAAACTTCACTAACGCAGGCGGATTTACTTGGCTTAAACTTGTTTTTGATAAATATTGAAAAGTTTTCACACCAGATTTCCCATCCTTCGTCATATTTAAAGCATATTGATCTGCCGCTCTTTCTTCTATACGTGAAACATAGTTTGTTGCTGGTTGTACTGCAAATGAGAGTATAGAAGAAATTAAGAAAAATAAAGGTAAAATGGAGAAACATGCCACTTTTGAAATTTGCAATGTATCTCCCCATTTGCGAATACACATATTTATAATACGACTAATTAAAAACATACCTATAAACGATAGCAATACATAACTTGCAACGCCAAAATATATATGCTTCATAACATAATGCCCCATTTCATGAGCCATGATAAATAAAATCTCTTTATCTTTTAACTGCTTAAGCGTTGTATCCCACATTACAATACGGGCGTTAGGGCCAATTCCTGTTACGTAAGCATTTAATGCATTCGTTTTTTCTGACATATTTACTTCATATACGTGCTTAGCAGGAATGTCCGCTTTGTCTGCTATCGCTAAAATTTTCGTTTCTAATTCTTTATTTTTCAGCGTCGAAAAGTCGTTATACAGTGGGTCAATAACGACAGGCTGTATGAATGTTAAAAAGATTGTAAATGGAACAGAGAGCGCCCACCCTGCTAGCCACCATCTCTTCGGAAATTTACGGATAAGCCATAATAGAACGGTCACTACAATTAACATAGTCGCATAACTTTCCCAAAAACCGATAACATGATCTTTAATCCAGCTTTGTGTGCTTTGCGTTGAAATGCCGTAATCAACGGACACTTTCCGGCCAATCCATTGCATCGGTAAGGCAAGCACTGTTGTCAGTAATGATAAATAAAAGAAATAAATCGCAACTTGCAAGACACTTATTTTAGTCGTTTCCTTCGACCATTTCTCAAACTTTCTTGAAATACCTAGCACAAGTACAAACAATAAAATAATCCATTCAAGAGGCGTCGCTAAAAAGTATAGTAAATTTTTCACGCGCGAATAATCTTGGCTTAGCGTAAGCTCTCTCGCACTCATAAACGTTTCTGGATCTGCACTTGTTCCTTTATACATGTCCGGAATAAGTTCATGATTCCATCCAAATAAATACCAATATATAAGTAACGCAAATCCAACGTACAAAAAAAGCGACCAACCAATAACCTTCCTCACGCTATTCCCTCCTCTATGCTGCCTGTCTATTATTATTGTAAGTTCGTACACGCTAAATTAGAACAAGCTTATTATGTGAATTGCTCGAAATCCTTTTATTTACATAAAAAAACTCTTCTACATAAGAAGAGTTTTACCTATCTTTAAACACTTTCTTTAGTTCATAATCCGGAATAAGGATCGCACGTACAAACCAACACACGTACCCTACTTGCTTTTTAGATAACATAAAAAGCCTCTTTAAGGAAGTACATCTATTAATAAATTAAAATCTTGTAAAGAGAAAGAACTATATTTCATAATACCTTGTACAGCTAAAAGTAAAACAAGACCGATAACACACATATAATTAACGCTTTCTTCATTCTTTTTTTCAGTAACCACTCCACCACTTATACATAAAATCCCTAGCAAATGAAGCGCTAAATACATGAAAAAGTAAGCTTCCTCCCAGCGCAAAATAACATTCACTGTCGTTATTAACACTAGACTAAGTAAAATCAAATAAAAAAACTTATTTGATGATATCGTTTCATTCATATAATTTTATACATCCCTTTCAAATTTCGAATTAATGATGTTTCAAAGCTATAAAGTAAATGATTGTTTTTATACCATAAAACAAAAGGAAAGCCACCATTACTTTCTCGAATACTTTATGAATCCACATATACTTCTCTTCATTCTTTCTGAAGATGCGCTTCATCATTTCTTCTACAATTAGACCAAATATTAGTAAAACCCCGAACACAATAAGAAGAGAAATAATATTTTCTTTTAAATGAGTACTAGAAAATAAGTACTACTCTGGAAACACAATCGTATCTACTACAGGTTGAAGCCAATGACAAACGCTTTTATCACACATATCTGTAATAGACGTAGCATCTATAATGTCTTTTAATATTTTTTCAACCGTCTTCTTCATCTCATTTACTCCCCACTATATCTGAAAAGCTCTTTTCCTGCTCTGCATATATAACTGGCACTTCTTTACTCCAATATTTACGATTAACAAATAAAAAGATAAGTACTAAGTTTAATCCTGTTATAAAAATAATAAGTCCAGGAAAGAATGTCGTGTAATTTGAGAAATCAGCAAAACTCATAATTTTTTCTCTACTTATTAAAAAAGACGCACCCATTACAAATGCATTGTTTAACATATGTATTGCAATTGGCATGAGTAAACTTTTCGTACGAATATATACGATTGATAATACGATGCTGAATATGGCTGCACCGAGGAAATCAACATGTAACAACGCAAACAATATTGCTACAACGATGGTCGCTATGCTCGTTCCCCATTTTGTTGCAAAACGTTGAAGTAAAAATCCGCGAAAAACAAACTCCCCGATAATTGGTGCGATGAATACGACCCTAATGACTTGATATACATATCCCCCAGTACTATCTATAATCGGTTCATGCAGGGCATTCATAATAAAGTCCGGTGTAATCCATGCAAAACTATACATATACAAAATAAGATACCCGTAACTAAACATGCACAACATAACCGTAATGTATAAAACTTGCACCAAGTTAAATGTTTCATTTTTATTAACAAACAATGAAAATGAAATGCGATGCTTTCTATACTCATAAAAAATCCATACGATCGGAAGGATATAGAATATAAGGATATTTATAAAAGAAGAATTTTGTATATGAAATATACTTGTTAGCAAATCGCCACTACTTCTCGCTATTAAAATTAATAGTGAAAATACAATTAAAAAATATCTAGCTCGCATCACTTGAAACGGATTCACACTCATCTCCTCCCCTATGTTACTTTTATCATATCATTTGATTCTTAATTTTTTGCGAAAGAAAACCTTAAAATTTCCTTAAAAATTCCATAAGTTACAAAATGATGATATGATATTCGAGAAAATTAGGAGGGATTTTTATGTACCAAGCAAATATTTTACTTGTTGATGATGAAACAGCAATTTTACAATTACTAACTACCATTCTTGAAAAAGAAGGTTTTTCTCATATTACAACTGCAACATCAGCTGAACTAGCTTTATCTCTAACTAAGCAAAACAATTACGATTTAATTATTTTAGATGTAATGCTTCCTGGACAATCCGGTTTTGATATTTGTCCAATCATTCGCCAACAAACAGATTGTCCAATTTTCTTCCTATCAGCAAAAGCATCTGATTTAGATAAAATATCCGGATTTTCATACGGTGCGGATGATTATATTACGAAGCCCTTTAATCCATTAGAAGTAGTAGCACGTATGAAAGCACAGCTTCGGAGACATATGAAACAAACCGTACCACACGAACAAAAATCACACTCGATTTCATTTGGAAGATTTGAAATTGATCAGCACTCTGCAGAACTGACAGTGGATGGTCACATTGTCGAATGTTCCGCTCAACTCTTTCAACTACTACTCTTCTTTTGCGAGAATCCAAACTACGTATTTTCGAAAGAGGAAATATACGAAAAAGTTTGGGGAGCACCTGCCTATAATGGCGATGACAACACTGTTATGGTCCACATTCGAAAACTACGTGAAAAAATTGAACACGATCCAAGTAAACCAGAATATATAAAAACCGTTCGCGGGCTTGGTTATAAGTTCGTTACAAAGTAGGGTGACGATATGAATTTTAATAAACGACTTATTATTCAATTTATCATGCAACACGTTTTTGTTTTAGTTACATTACTTATCGCTGTAGTTGCTGCTTTTACTTATTTAATTTTTCTTCTTACTAGTACTTTATACGAACCTAATATTCCAGATTCTGATAGTTTTACAATTTCAAGATACATCTCTTCAGAAGATGGGCATATTTCGTTACAATCTGAAGTGCAAGATTTAATAAAGGAGAAAAATGATTGGCTCCAAGTTGTAGATGAAAACGGAAAAATCCTCTACCACTTTAATACACCAAATGATGTTCCGAATGCTTATACGAAGACATCTTTAGTCGCATATATACAACATCATATCGAAAGTAATTATAAATTTACATATTGGGAAATTGAATTAGAAGAAAAGAAAGTACTTGTTATTTATGGTGGTATGTTAAAAAGCAATGCGTTACTGACAGCAATTCAAAAGAATCACTCCTCTTTAACGATGGATTCGTTTACATTAACAGATCAAGAAAAACAGTTACTGTCTAAAGAAAAAGCAGCACTTCAAATATTTAATCAAAATGGCGAAGAGGTTTTTGCCTATCCAGCTGGAAAGAAAAAAACATTTTCAGCAATACAAATCGCCCTTAATGAAAAAGAACCGTGGAATCATAAAGAAAACACGTCTAGCTTTTACGATGCAAATAGTGGCAACCTTCTCGTTGTGACTGCGAAAAATGATCACTACTATCCAGATGACGAAATTGAAGATGTATTTACTAAGAAGTTTCTCATCGGATGCGGATTAATCCTTCTTATCGTATTTGTTTATTTAGTCATTCTTTCTATTTGGTACGGTAATAAATTCGGGAAACCGTTATTACATGCGATGCGCTGGCTTAAAAATATCGCTGGTGGAAAGTATGAAGAACCCATTAGTAAAAAAGGAAAACCTGTCAGGTTCCGGCGATCTGGTAAAGAAAAATGGTCATTCCGTTTGTTTAGAGATGTAACAAGTTCACTAGAACACCTTTCTATTACACTCAAAAAAAACGATGCGATGAGGCAAGTACTTCAGCAAACACGAGAAGAATGGATTACCGGTCTAACGCATGATTTAAAAACACCACTTAGCTCTATATATGGCTACGCATTATTACTCGAATCGAATCAATATAACTGGACTGATCGTGATATTCAGCAATTTGGTAGTGTTATGAAAGAGAAATCTCAATATATGACGACATTAATTGATGATTTAAGCTTAACGTATCAATTAAAAAATAACAGCCTTCCTGCCCAACACGTAAACGTTGAAATCAATCAGTTCGTTCAAAAAGTATTATTGCAATTTATTAACAATCCAACACTCCAAAATCAAAATATTGAATTCGTACCGAGCTCAAATAAAATTCAATATTTCATTGAAGAAAAATGGTTCCAGCGTATTATCGAAAACTTACTCGTAAATGCTGTAAAACATAATAACGAAACAACTACTGTCATCGTAAAATTATCACAAAACGCTAATTCCTTTACACTCTCCATTTCAGATGACGGAAAAGGAATGGATGAAAAAACGAAAGAACTTCTATTTGAACGATATTACCGCGGAACAAACACAGAAGAAAGCAACATCGGAACTGGACTTGGCCTAGCCATTACAAAACAGCTCGTTCATGCTCATAACGGGACAATTTCCGTTGATAGTGCACTCGGAAAAGGAACGACGATTATTCTTGTATTTCCGTTTCGTTCGTAGGAAAGACGCTATGTGGCGTCTTTTTTTCTTTTCTGGGAGAATTTTTCGGTAATTGAAATTATGTGGATCGTTTTTTTGAGGTGTTTTAGCGGTATATGAAATTATATCAGCGCAACTCGAATTATATCAGCGATTTTCTAGATATATCGACTTACCGAAAAAAACGACAATACTAACCTACTTCCTCTACTACTATACAAATTAAAAATAACCCTTCATAACTCACTATGAAAGGTCACTCCATATTTCAGCTATTTCCCTACTAACACAAACACATTCTCATCAGGTGCTTCCATTACTGCAACATGTCCTGATTCTGTTGGAAATGGTTCGCGAATCCATTTTACATCTTTATTATCTTTTAAACTTTCATACGTTTGTTGTACATCTTCTACTAATACTTCGACTTCCGTAAAATTAATATCCGGATGATTGCTTATTACTAACTCTGAACTTTTCTCATCTGGAAACTTCAATCCTATTAACGTCCAAATAACCCCTTCTTCTAGTTCTCTTTCTATCATCCAGTTTTGCTTCATTCCCATTTCTTTATAGAAAGAAACTGATCTTTCTATATCTTTCGTATGTATAGATACACATTCTAGTTTTTTGAACATTTTCCCATTTCCCCTTTTATGAAAAAGCGAACCATCTCCCAACGATTCGCTCTTACCCTATTATTTTTTCTTCACCGGTATCCAAAGCTCTACTTGTGCAAACTCACTCTTATCTTCGTGGCAACGCTCATCGTACAGTTCAAACTCCGTAACACCGCAATGTTCATATCCTGAATGCGGGAACCATTCTGAGAATACTGCATTCCAAGTTTGGTGAATAGACGATACCATTTCTTCATGAGGAACTTTCGGCGTTGTAAATACTGCATATGTTGCTGCCGGGAAAGTACGCTTCGCAATTTCATTTGGTACATTTTCAAAGTCTGTAACTTCCATTCCGATAATGTAAGTGAAGTCCCCTGTTTCTAAATTAAAATCAGTACATAATCCAAGCTCTACCCATTGGCTCGTATCTTTACGATTGGGAATTGTTGTCCCAAGATCTTTTTGTAAATATTCTTGCCAAAATACTGGAATGTCTTGATGGTTTTTCCCTTCTTTACTTGTCGTCTTCAATTCATAACCCGCCACTAAAAATTCTGGTTTATTTACAATACGATATTCCATTTGTATGCCCCCTAAATACGGATTTAATTTTCTTTGCTTTACATTCACTCTGTAATACATCGGTGTTTCGATTTCTTGTTTTCGATATTCACTCGGTGTCATTTGAAATAATTTTTTAAAGGCTCTCGTGAACGTTTCGTGAGATTGAAAGCCATGTTCAAACGCGATATCAATAACTTTTTCATCCGTATGAGAAAGTTGATAAGCTGCCCGGGCTAACCTCCTCTTTCGAACATACTCCATTACTGTATCACCTACTAATGCCTGAAATACACGATGAAAATGCGACTCAGAAAAACCTGCAATGCGAGCTAAATTACGCAGCGTTTGTTTTTCCATTACATCTTCCTCAATATAATCAATTGACCTTTGAATTTGTGTTTCATAGCTTTCCATCTCTGTTCACCCGCCTTATATGTATTATGATAAAAGAGAACGCAATCCAATTCTTGACGTTTTTTACTATAATTCCATAAAAAATTGTAACTTTTTTATATGTATTTCGTTGTTATGTATGAAGGGAGGGAAATTAGTGAAACGCAAACAATCATTAGAAGACATTTATTCAGATCATATGCATGATTTATTTCGCTATCTTCTCTCCCTAACCGGAGATTCTCATTTTGCTGAAGATCTCATGCAGGAAACCTTTTACCGCATGCTCGTCCATATTGATTATTATAAAGGCGAAGAAATTAGGCCGTGGTTATTTACAATAGCCTACAACGCCTTTATCGATTGGTATCGAAAAGAAAAAAAATATAAAACAACTACAGTGGAAGAATTCCATTTACCAAACATGCCAAGTACAGAACATGAATATTTCGTAAAATTTGAGATTGCTAGTTGGTTAGAAAGTTTATCTTCTCTTCCGCTCGAAAGACGAAATGTCCTGCTACTACGAGATTACTATGGATTCTCCTATAAGGAAATAGCAGAAATGACCGGTCTCTCATTAGCGAAAGTGAAAATTGAATTACACCGCGGACGGAAAGAAGCGAGAAACATAGAGGAGTGATACAGATGGGTTGTGCAGCATTTAATAAACTATGGGAGAAGTACGAAAAAGGAACACTCACACGTGATGAACAAGAAGAATTAGAAAATCATATAGAGACTTGTGAGGAATGTGAAGTGTATTTGGATGAATTGCTTACGAAGAGTGCACCGATCAAGAAAAGACTACCACCACAAAATCTTAATGTCCCATTTTGGAAAATAAAATGGAAACAGCGTTGGCAAACTGTTAGTTTTGTTCTTGCGGTTTGTATAGCAATCTATTTTGCCGATCATTTTTCATCTTCTCTTTACTTCAATAATATGAAAAAGTTAGCTGAAGTAAATGAGATTCCAGCACTCGCACTAGAAGCAACAATTCCAAATATTCGTTCCACTGGAGGCAGTACAAAAATCAAACCCTTTTTCCGTACAGAAAATGAAATGAATTTAGTTAAAACTGTCGGCAAAAAAGAAGTTCAATTCGGTACAGTAACAACGAAAAGCTTCTTATCGTCTGTAACTGTTACAAATAAATCTTGGGCAAACAAATTGAATTACTCTAAACTTTCCTTTGTTCATCCGAAAATAAAGCAAGGTGATCATTTGAAAGAACCATCTAAAAAAGTGTGGGATACACTTGCAAAAGTACATGAGGGAACCGTTGCAGAAGTAGCGATATCTTTTGACAAACTTTACACTTTACAAGAATTAGAATCTATTCTATATAGCACATTTGAAGCACAAGAAATGCCACCAACTCCTGTATGGTACGCTTTAGACACAGGACAAGAGAGAATAGATGAGGAAGATTTCATCCTACATGGCGGAGAGGTTATCGGATTTCCAGAACATATAAACCTCCCTGATAGTGAAGCAGAACGACCGAAGACAAAAGAAGATGAAGTACTCGAAATGATGCGCATTCTTTCTGAGCATAAAAAAACTGTAAGTAAAACTACTTGGACTCTTGAAAAAGAGCTGAACTTAGATAAGCGTTATGAGTATGTAAAAGAGAACGGTGTAAAAGTATACGGAATTGTTATTACTGGCCCGTCGAAAGAGTTATTAAAATTACAAAACTCCCCGCACGTACGTTATGCGACTCTTGGAGATATTGAGATTTGGAATTGGTTTGACCAGTAATGTGAAACAAGTAGAGCATCTAGAAGTGATGCTCTACTTGTTTTATTCCCTCTCCACAAACTTCCAAACTAAAAATGCTGCACATAGATAGGAAAGCCCAATAACTAAAAAACTATAGCTTGCCCCTCTGTACCAATTCGATGATTCATTTAAAATGATTCCCATAATCGCTATACCGACTAATGCACCAATTTGACGATTTACATTTAAAGTTGCTCCAGCCATATTGCCATTTTCACGACCGGCAGATTTCATTACAATTGTAGTCATGGCAGGTACTGCTATACCGATTCCAAGATTAACAACACTGTAAATGAGTGCAATTCCTATATAACTCACATTTTTCACTAGAAACATTAATAATACAGATCCTATACTAGCTATAAATAACGCTATGAATAATAGCAAGTTTGAGCCAAACTTAGTCACCATTTTTGCAAATAATAAATTTCCAATAACAAATACACTCATCATCGGCAATAGTTGTAATCCTGCTACAAATGGACTTGCTCCGTATGCTTTTTGTAAAAAGAGTCCAAACATAAATATTCCGCCAAATAAAGCAAAGTTTATTAGAAACCCAACTATATTCGCTGAGGTAAACGTCTCGTTTTGGAACAACACTCTTGGCACAACCGAGTTTTTTGACTTTCGTTCTGCATAAACAAAGAGAATTGCGGTTAATACCGTCCCTACTATTCCTCCTAAAATTTGAGACGAGGACCATCCATAACTTGGACCTTCAATTAGAGTAAACGCCAATAATGTTATTGCAATTATACCGATTAAATGATTCGCTACATTTATTTTCTCCTTTTCCGGTAAAACATTTGGAATAATTACAAAAGCCACTACAATACCAATCATCCCAATTGGAAGGTTTATAATAAAAATGCTTCGCCAACCAAATGTATTTACTAAAAGGCCACCAATAAAAGGACCCGTACCAGAAGCAATGGATACAATTGCCGACCATATACCAAACATTTTAGCTCTCTTCTTTTCATCCGGGAATGATACTACTAATAAACTAAGTGAACTTGGCATAAATAAAGCCGCTCCAACACCTTGAATTACCCGCCCCATAACAAGAATGTTCCCAGTTGTAGCAATCACACATAAAAGAGATGCGAACACAAAAATAATTAAACCAATCATATATATTTTTTTTGCTCCAAATCGATTGGCTAATGCCCCCCCAGCCAATAATAATGCCGCAAAAGATAAAATATATCCGTCGACAATCCATGTCGAACTATACAATGCCAGTCCTAATGTTTCTTGAATATTCACCACTGCAACATTTACTACTGTTACATCTAACGTTGCCATAATAAATCCCATTGCCAAAGCGATTAAAATGATAATACCCGATTTCTCTTTTGTTTGAACATCTGAATTTCTACTAGCCACCCCACCCACTTGCTAACTCCCCTTTCAAAAATTAGTAATTTACCTATATATTCCTTTAGAACTATAATAAAGAAAGTACTTTAATTATAAAAGTACTGATTTTTTATATAGTACCTATACTTTTATATAGTAAGGAGTGTTTATATGGAAAATAAAAACGATGAAATTTTATTGAAATGTCCCATTGAAAAAACAATGTCTGTAATAGGTGGAAAGTGGACTTTCTTAATTTTAAGAGATTTGTTCTATAGTCCTAAACGTTTTGCTGAGCTTGAAAGACGTCTAAGTGGCATTAGCCCACGCACACTCTCTCTTCGCTTAAAAGAACTTGAACAAGAAAATATTATAAAGAGAAAAATCTATTCAACTATGCCACCTCACGTGGAATATTCACTAACAAAAAAAGGCGAAACACTCCGTCCTATTTTTGACGCGATGAAGGACTGGGGAAATGAGTGGAAAATATTAGATGAATAAAAAGAAGGTATCATCTTATGTGATGATACCTTCTTTTTGCTAATCCGCAATCACTTTCACATACATCCCTCTCACCGCTTTTTCATAAGCGCCCCCACTCATCTTCCTTATGTTTTCTGACACAACAGACGATAGAACAACTTCACCTTCTCGAAGTAACGGCGGATCAATGAGACGAACTTTATTTTTCTTATGTAGATCATAATCGTTTCTATCTTCTTTTACTTTTACATTTTGATGAACTTTGCTTAATAAAGCTTCTACTTCGGGGTCATTACATTGCTGCAATTTCGAAATAAGCTCCTCATCTTCAAGAAGAAAATCATCTGCATGAATAATCCTTTTATGAAGAGCTACCTTTAACGTTTTCGCTAACATATCATTTCCGTAAATATTCATTGGTTCCATAAAGAAATCGATTACTTCTTTGTAATACGTTTCTGTAAACCATTCCGCTATTTCGATATTTTGAAGAACCATTTTCCCCTCTACTTCGATGACATCCTCTAAAAAACTATGAACTTCTTCTAAAGAAATATACCCATATGTATACATATCTCGTAACGTATAATCCACTCGATCTGCGCATAATTCTGGCGCTGACCTTTCTAGTAATGTCCACTTCGAATCATCTAATAAAATATCTTCATAGTTATAACCATGCTTCGCAAGGATCGCTGGAATTTCTGATTTTTTCACAACAGAACTAAATATCTCTTCATGATAACTTTCATCTTCATTATCAAAAACATAATCAATCACGTGGGAAAAAGCAGTATGTGATATGTCATGCAGTAAACCAGCAATCTGTTCTTCTACTGAACCACCTAGTTTTTTCACTAATAACATAACACCCACTGAATGCTCAAAACGAGTTACATTCCATTTCTCGTTCATTAAGTAACTTGCGCCTGCTTGATGAATTCCCTTTAGTCTTTGCATAGGCTTACTTAAAAATAATTCTTCTAGCACTGCATCCACTTCAAATTTTCCGTATAGTACATCTGATATGATCACTTACAATCCCCCTTTTCAAGCAAAGTCTTTTTATATTATCTCTTTTTTGAAGAAGCGTAAATATACTATTCTGCAATTTGAATATAAACGTTTTGTTTTTATAAAAAACAGGTCCTCTTATTCTTATCAAATTTAATCAAAAAAAGAAAACATTTCCACGACTCCTCTTTTTTGTTTTAATAGATTTATACATACATATTTATTAAAGAAAAAAGCAGCGAATAGAGTCAATTAGAAACTGACTTACAATTATAATATGAAAGGTCGAATAACTATGGACAGTTATTTTCCAAAATCGGGGAAGTTAATTGGCGGTATCATTATGCTTATTATCTTGCTTTCATCTCTTTGGCTTATATGGATTGGAGAAACGAACATTCGTTACAGTGGAGATCATAAGGGCACAATCCCTTTTTGGTACAAGTGGATCCCTGTTATTGTCGGTATACTCCTTGTCCATTTCCTACCATTTCATCATAAAAACTATAATCCCCTTCAACAATTTGAACCAAGGCGCATCATAATTCAAACTGCTATCTTATTCTTAAGCGGCTCCCTCTTCACGATTTGTCTTCTCACCACGAACTTTGAAGGAATGGCATTACAATTGTGGTTTATGATATTTAAAATTATTTTATTATTATTCACTCCATTAATGCTGCTTTTGTTTTATAAAAATAACCCCGAAAAAGAACGACCAAAATCAGTAAAATTAACAGGGGATATTAGATGGCATCAGTTTACACCACTTATTGTCATTATAATCTGGGGTTACTTCAACTTCTTTTCTATATTCTCTACACCATTTGTTTCAATGAAAATGGAACCGACGATTTTAATGACCATTTTACTTGTAGGGTTTCTTATAAATAGTGTACTTGAAGAGATTTTTTATAGAGTTTGGTTGCAAACACGTTTGGAATTATTACTAGGTACTTGGCCGGCTATTCTTCTTACATCATTGTTATGGGCAAGCTGGCATATCGCATTACATGGCTCTGGTCATTGGGATATTGATACAGCTACAGTCATTGTGAACCTTGGTATCGTAGGTCTATTCCTTGGATATTTGTGGGCGCGTTATCGTAAGGTATGGGTAATTATTATTGTTCATGGATTAATTAATGCACATCCACAACAACTAATTGAGATTATATTTAAGTAAAGAGCGCGATTGAGAAATAAAAAATAAAAGGGATTATACATGATTAATATGTATAATCCCTTTTATTTAACCTTATTCAAACGTAACTTCTACCTGCACAATCTCCGACCTACTACCAAGTCTAAGCGGTGGTCCCCAAAATCCAAATCCAGAAGAAACAATTGCGTGGAACGCGCCTTTTTGTGCGTATCCCCAGTCTAGCTCGTACATTCTTCTCGTTACAATATGATTGGGCGCCATTTGTCCGCGGTGCGTATGACCGGATAACAATAAGTCTACACCAGCATCCGCTGCCTGTTTCAACTCAAATGGCTGATGATCCATTGCGATAACTGGCATGGATTTATCCACTGTACTCATAAGTTTTTCAAAGCTTTGGCGATCTCGCTCTGTTTTATCTCTTCTTCCAACGAGATAGAAATCATCTTCAATGGTGATTACTTCATCTAAAAGAATACGAATATCAATCTTATCCATCTCTTGTAAAAACTCTGGAACCGCTCTGCCGTAGTATTCATGGTTTCCTAATACGCCATATACACCTAATGGTGCTTTCATTTGTTTCATGATTGGTCCCATATTCTTTTGAATGAACACACCTGGATGATCATCGATAATATCACCTGGCAGCAAAATAATATCAGGTTCCATCTCATTTACATGACGAACAAGTCTTTTTAAATGTGAAACGCCAGACAGTTTACCGAAATGCATATCAGAAGCCATCGCAATGCGTAAACTTTTACGCCCCTCTACTTTTTTCGGTATGTGCACTTCGTACTTTCTTACTACCGGACTATACGCATTAAATACTCCGTACGCAAAGATAAAGATAAATGCAGCTATCACAGCCGCCCCTGTCCAAATAATTGCTGCTTCTTTCTCCACTGAAAACTGTAAAAGAAAGACCATAATATCAGCTAATGGCAACAACATAAGTGCATATTGTATAACCGCAAACCAAATCGAACCTATCGTTCGCAGAAATGGCAGAAACTTAAACACTTGCACGAGAATGTACGCATATGAAATAAATGCGACTATGAAAGCATAATATCCCCAAGATTCCCAGCCAAATACCGCATGAAGCCAAACCCATCCGTTCCAGCCGATGTAAAACATAAGTAGTGTGTATATAATTAATATGGTAAATATATTGAGATAACGAAGATTCTTCACAGCCAGCCTCCTTATTGATTTCTTCTATTATAACTTGTTATGCACTTATAACGTAAATATTAAGCACTTCAATCTTCCCAATAAAAACATTGGTAAACATATCGTCTTAAAATTTTTAGGAACGGCTGTAATGGGCATTTTAGAGTCTTAAGTGTTGGATGAAATTCTATTATCTTTATCCTTCAAAACTCACCTATGCAATTATGCATATACATCTATTCCGTTTTATTTTTATGTTACGATATGAATGAAATACGACATATATCGACAAAGATAAAAGGAAGTGATTGTATGAAACGTTCTAAAACATATTTAAAATGTTTAGCATTATCCGCTGTTTTTGCTAGTAGCGCTGTAACTCTTTCAACACCTGCTGCTTATGCTCAAACAACATCACAAGTTGTAACAGATATCGGACAAAACGCAAAAACACATACGAGCTATAATACATTTAATAATGATCAAGCTGATAATATGACAATGTCTTTAAAGGTAACTTTTATCGATGACCCAAGCGCTGATAAACAGATTGCCGTTATTAATACAACTGGTAGTTTTCTAAAAGCAAATCCTACTATAAGTGATGCACCTATTGATAACTACCCAATCCCTGGTGCTAGTGCAACATTACGTTATCCTTCACAATATGATGTTGCATTTAACCTTCAAGATAACAGCGCTCGTTTCTTTAACGTAGCACCTACAAATGCTGTAGAAGAAACGACTGTAACATCTAGTGTATCTTATCAACTTGGTGGTTCTGTTAAAGCTTCTGTAACGCCTAATGGCCCTAGCGGTGAGGCTGGTGCAACTGGTCAAGTCACTTGGTCTGACTCTGTAAGCTATAAACAAACTAGTTATAAAACAAATTTAATTGACCAAACAAACAAAAACGTAAAATGGAACGTATTCTTTAACGGATATAACAATCAAAACTGGGGTATTTACACACGTGACTCCTATCATTCTTTATATGGAAACCAACTGTTCATGTACTCTCGCACATACCTATATGAATCCGATGCAAAAGGTAATTTAATACCGATGGATCAACTTCCAGCATTAACAAATAGCGGTTTCTCTCCTGGTATGATTGCTGTTGTTATCTCTGAAAAAAATACAGATCAATCTAACTTACAAGTCGCTTATACAAAACACGCCGATGATTACCAACTTCGTCCAGGCTTCACATTCGGAACTGCAAACTGGGTTGGAAACAACGTAAAAGACGTTGATCAAAAAACATTTAATAAATTGTTCACACTAGATTGGAAGAATAAAAAATTGGTAGAGCAAAAATAAGTAAAAAAAAACGAAGGGACTATTTAGACTCTTCGTTTTTTACTTATTCATAATAAGATCCCGCGAGTAATACCGTCGCTATGAAATTCCATGATATATTTTTAGGCATCTCTTTACCTTTATTTTGAAAAGCACCATCACAATCATTTAGCCATGCTTCCTTTGATTCTAAATAATCTTCTAATGTTATATTCTCCCACTCATCTTTATTTTCTTTGAAATCTTTTTGAAAATAAAATAGGAATTCTACTAATTTTTCTTTTGAATCTACACCATTAGCCAACTCATAAATATCCATATTATTACTCCTTTCAAATACAAGTAAAATCCTCGATCTCTTCAACACAAAAACATTCTTTTTTATAAAATGCTATCTTGTTATTAAAGATAGATTTCTTCTTTCCAACTACTGGATTTAGAATTGACTACTATTAAATTTTCACTTTCCCATTTTAATGTCCCTAAGAATCTAGAATATACCATTTCGTTACCTACCTCTTCCACCAATAGTTGATCTCGAATCTTTAATCCCTTTTCATCATACACTTCACATCGTAGCTGGAAACCTTTAACACGATGAATTCCTTTTAATATCGCTATCTTCTTACGGCTTGGACTTTTCTTAGGTGTCTTTCCAACTAAAAATATTCCTTCATAGTTTTGCTTCACAATTTCATCTAAAGATTCCTCTATATACCCTTTAACAACAGATGATGAAAAAGTAGAGTTTTCTTCAAGTCCAGGGACAACATATTGGCGTACTAATTTGCAAAACTCTTTGTATTTCTCTTCAACTAAATTTAATGCTAAAAAGTCCATAAAATCATATGGAACATATATACGAATTTCACCCGAAGCTCTATTCACTTCATATGAAATATCAGTGTTTTCGTTAGCTAAACAAAAGACAGTTACTTTTTCAATCTCTCTTAATCCCATCTCAAACTCGCTAACTTTCTTTGAGAAAATTAGCTCAAAAATTCTAATTTCATGTACAAGCAAATAATGTTTTTTAGGACGTTTTTTTTTCCAATCGTAAAACTTTACTTCAAGCAATATAATCCCCCTTACATTTATCACCATGGTATTCGGTCACTATAATACCTTTTATTAATTTATTAAACTGTACTCCTTTTTCATTCTACCTTATCTATATTTTTAATATCCTCTACTCACAATGCACGCGGTGACATAACAGCCATAAATACATCACTTCTCTCACCTGGTGCCATATACATTCCTTCTGCATCTAAATATTCAATAGAAAAAGCTGCTAGCTCATACGCCATTTCTTGATCGCATTCAAAAAGTGGATTTATAAAAACCTCACTTCCTGTAATGTTTTGTAAATCTTTCAAACAGTTAGACTTACTTCTTGCATAATCAGCCACATTCTCATTAGCCCAAGACCACATCCAACTGTTACTCTTTCCAGACCAAGACCCTATAAAAACAACACTAAATTCAAGTAACACTTGACCATTTTTTTTAACCTGTAATATACATCGATCTTGATCATACCAATACTCATCAAAGTTATAGATATTATAATCCGAAATGAATTTTTGTTGTTTACTTTCTAATTTGTCATAACACATAACAAGATAATTCTCGAATTGTTCATCCGTCATTGCCAATTATCACACGCTCCCTTCATTCAAGATCTCCACTACAAACAATATATCTTATATCTTACTCTCTCAAAACCTATATAAAGTGAAACTTTAATTAGTCCTTACCAATCGGGCTTTTACCGGTAGCCCCCCGCCCACATATCATATACCTTTCTACCACTAAGATATCTTAATATATACAAAGAAAGAAGAACTTATATAAGCCCTTCTTTCCATAAATAGTTTCTTTACTCCGTCTAATTTATTTTATCACGATAAATAAATTCAACATTATACAAATGCACCCCAACCATCTGTATATCCACCAAACTCTTCACCCAGTTTATTCAATTCCTTTTGCATCTCTACAATATCCTCATAAATTAAGAACATTTCTTTAGAACAAGTACATGTCCAATCTTCAAATTCTTCATTATAATCTAATTCACCATTTAAGCCCAGCGCTTGTAGTCTGCCAATTATTTTTTCTCCATTACCTTGATCAGGAATTGCAATAAAGAAATCTAGTATATGTTTTTTATTAAAATCTATCCCTTGCTTGTATAACATATTTAACACTTGTCCATCTTCATCTTTTGGGAATTTCATTATTTCTCCCCTTTTCTACAGCATATAATAAACCTTCATTTGGAACAAAAAATATTCCATTACTTAAAGTCCTCTTTACCCGTTATTTTTAAGTTTTTTCCATTCTGTATACCTAATATCGATCACTTCTTTTAATTTAAAGTAATTTTCCCAAGTATCTTGCACTTGATATAATGTATCACACTCTAAAAATACATCATCATAATCATCTAAATATAAACCTTTTTCAAAATCAAAATAATCTATTGCAAATTGATTCCCTTCATCATCTAACATGTCATCGCTTAAAACCCCATCCCAGAACATATAAACTTGAGTTCCAGTCATTTTTCTAAGCTTAAATTTATTAATTTCCTCTTCGGTCTCTTCTAAAAATTCATCACTAAATAAATTATTATCAATAACCCAACCTAAGAACATTCCAGTATGTACAAATGCTTGCTCCATCGGTAATTCTTGTGGGAAATCTCCTTCATAATGATATTTAGCTTTATCGTAAATTATTGTTTGGAACAAAATTCTCACTCCTATTCCACATAATATAATTGAACTCAAATAAATTAAATTAATAAAAAGCGTCTCTCTAGCATTTTATAATAATACTTCTTTTTCATCATCCGAATAATAATTCTGAACCATTTAATTTATAAAAATAAATAATTCTTTGATACACTCTTTAAAATAGAAGTAGCGTGTTACTTGACCATTCACACTCTTTTCAATACGACGATTATTCTCATCGTATTTATAAGTCACAAATGCATTGCTCTCACCTTGCTTTGTGATAGCTACAAGTTGGTCATCTTCATTCCATGTATACTTGTACTTTCCATCTGATGTACGATTGCCATTCGCATCATACGTGTATGATTCATTTCCGAATTTGACAAGCTGATTCCCCTCGTTAAATTGTGCTTCAATTGTTGTCGTTTTGTTAAGTCTCTTTGTTGTTACAGATGTACGGTTTCCAAGTCCATCATATGTGTATGATTTACTTGTTTCGTTTGGTAAGATTTCATTTGAAATTTAATTCATTGAATCACGAACCAAAAAGAAAGAAGAGCCTCTTTAAACTCTTCTTTCTTTTTAAATCCTTATATTATCATCAATAATTATTCTCTTCTGAGTCTCTCAAATACTTACACACTAACTTATAATAAATTATAATCTAAAATAACTATATACATCATAAAAAATCGAATATAATATAGCTGCTCCTACACCAATTGAAAATATCTTAAATAAATAAAAACTGAAAGACAATACAATTGGGAATGGTGTTAATAAAGAAAATAACAGTGAGTTAACACGCTGCTTTTTAAAAGTTTCTTTATCTATTATAATTCCAAAAATTACAATTCCACAAGCTATAAAAAAACACAATACCATAAAAAACATATCTTCCATATATCTCTCCTACTTTATTTTTATTTTTTAAAGGGCCTTATCCATTAAATCAAAATATATTTTCATTCCAATCTCTTTATCATACATGTATCCCGTATATTCAAATGAATTACCTGTTGCGATACCTTTTGCGTCATTTTTTAATATGTTCCTCCACGCATCATATTTGTATACACTACAACCAAAACAACGATTCAGGAATTGATGAGGAAAAACACATAAAAAGTGCATCCGAATTGTTGGATGCACTTTCTCTGCATTATACTCGCATAACTATATTTTTCTAGACTACACGTTTTTTACGCAAATCCCCCAGTAAATAATAAATACAAGAATACAATACCTACTCCTATCATAAAGGCTCTAAATAAATAATAACTTATAGTTAGAAGGATTGAAAATGCGCCTGTGAAACTAAAGAGTGCCATAAACGTACGATTTTCTTTATAACTCTCTTTATCTATTTTAAATCCTCCCCATATAAAAAGAATACCCATTACAAAAATAAATACATCAACAATAAAATCCACTATAATTAAGCATCTCCTTTCTATATATTGAAATTTTTAGCAAGTTGAACTATACGAAAAAAATCCCCCATACTATCAATCTAGTATACTTGCAAATAATTTTTCTACTTCTGTAACTGATAACATTTGAACCATAATCCTATTTAAAACCAAACTATTTTTTTCTTTTTTTTGAACTTTGATTTTTTTGAGATGTTTTTTTCTTTGGGCCCTTTTTTTTCTTAGAACTGTTTTCATGATAAGTAGTTGCATAATTTAGTGCCATATAACCTTTATTTCCAGTCATAGAATACGCAAGATCTCTTGCTAGACCTTTTCCACTATAATCCCTACTAGAATTTGCTACTGCATACCCAGCAACCCCTGTATGTAGACTAAGGAATGCTTTACTCTTTCTTCCTAATCCAGCAACGTACGCTAATCTACCACCTGTTCCACCAATAACTCCTCCAATAACACCGCGACCTGTGGTTTTAGCTAACTCCCATTTGTTTATACCTTTTAATGTTTTGTGCTTTTTATAATAAGCTATGAGATATGAACCTCCGTTAACAGCGCCACCTACCAATCCAGAAACAGCCCACCAAGGTAGAGGGAAATGTCCATCTGGATCCACTTTCATCACCGGATTATTATCCGCATACGTATACCCATTCATTGTAACCGGATCATCTTCATCACCTGGATCAGGATCCACCGATAAGAACACACCATGCTCTGGATTATAGTATCTCGCAATTAAGTAATACATCCCAATTTCTTTATCATACATGTATCCCGCATATCCAAATGGATTATCTGCTGCGATACCTTTCGTGTCGCTCTTTAATACGTTACCCCACGAATCGTACTCATATGTTGCTACAACTTCTCTATTTTGATCTGTCATCGCAACGACATCACCACGAGGGTTATAGTGATAGTATAACGTTTGTCCTTTTGACTTCATTGCTAGACGCGCGCCACTTGTTGAGTATACATATTGACGAAGTACATTTCCACTACCATCTGTCTCATATAACGGATTAATGCTATCTCCATCATAGAAATAACGTGTTACTTGACCATTTATATTCTTTTCAATGCGGCGATTATTTTCATCATATTTATACGTTGCGAATGCATCACTCTCACCTTGTTTTGTGATAGCTATAATTTGGTCATGTTCATTCCATGTATACTTGTACTTTCCGTCTGATGTACGATTACCATTCGCATCATACGTCAGATATTCCTCTCCGAATTTAACAAGCTGATTCCCCTCGTTAAATTGCGCTTCAATTGTTGTCGTTTTGTTAAATCTCTTTGTTGTTACAGATGTACGGTTACCAAAACCATCATATGTGTATGTTTTTGTTCCCCTTAATAATGGGAACACTTCTTTCGTCAGCTGATTATTCGCATCATATTCATATTGAGTCTGCGTTATTCTTCCAGTTGTTGGAGACTCATGTTTAATTGTAGTACGGTTACCCGCTTGGTCATATTCATATCGTTCCGATAGAATAATACCACTCGATGTACCTACTACTAAATCTTTAATTTTATTCGCATGGTCATAGTTAAAGGTAGAACCTGAACCATTTCCGGCTGTATACGTACGAACATTTCCTTGATCGTCATAATCAAAGCGATACGTTTGAGAACCGTCTGTCACACGAATGTTTTGATCTAGCGTGTTGTAGTCATACGATACTTTATTTGTGTATCCACCTTGCGTTACTGTTTGTTCTTTTAACTTTTCTGTCTTACTGTTTGCTTTGTCGTGATATGCCCAGTCAATTTTCCCGCCACGGCTATCTGCTGTACTTGTGACACGGTCTGCCTTGTCGTATGTTTTCGTGCGTTCTCCCCCGTTGACATGGTCTTTTACTTTCGTAACTTGTCCATTTTGGTCACGTTCCAATGTAAATGAATCTTTTCCGTTGCGCTTTTCACCAACGACGCGATCTGCTGTATCATATACAGATTCTAAAATAGAGCCGTTTGGCATTGTTGTTTTAATCTTGTTTGCATTTTCATCGTACATATTTTCAATACGACGGTTTAACGCATCGATATACACCGTGTTTTTATTATCTACATCATATTCATATTTGTGTGTCTGTGTCTTCCCGCCAAACATGACAGATTTCTCTGTTGTATTTCCATTATGATCATAACGATAATTTACAGAGGTACCATTTTTCAAAGTAACCTTCGTTAATAGATTATCTTTATTGTAATCATATAGTTTGGTATTTCCTTTTTCATCTGTCTCGCTCTTTTTATTTCCTGATGTATCATATGTGAAGGTGTTTTTCTGTCCTTCTTCATCATACGCAGCAACAACATTTCCATCGTTGTCGTACTCATTTTTTATAAGAGCGTTTCCTTCTAATAGGCGTATATCATCAAACCAAACTTTTCCTTTATTCTCTCTTCTAAAGAGCAGATAAACTTCCATACGTTTAATTGGTTTAGTGGCAGGGATTACAACCGCACTACGATTCCAATCATTTGTCCCACTTGGGAATTTCGCTTGGAAATTTTCCCCACTACCATCTTGATAATGTACATCCGCCCAAATAGAGTAATCTCGAGAGAGTTTGTCTGGTGCAGTATTTTCTACATTTACTGATTTAGACATTCCTGTTAGCGTAATTGGTTCTGCTTTTTTCTGATTTATAGTGATATGCTTGCCATATCCTACATCTGAACCACCATATTGGCTACGCTCTAATACAATAGATGAATGTCCCGTAAAGCTCTCTTGCTGAGAAACATCTTTCGGATCACAACTTGTTCCATCTCCTCGAATCCAACCTGGCATACAGCCATTTCCCGCCATATTTTCTAAACTACTATTTTCAATTGGGTTAAAGCTAGAAGAAACTTCACCTTTTTCTAGTTGAATCTTATCAAACCAGACAGAACCACTCGTAGCAGAACCGCCATTTTCTACTTGTAAATAGATTTGTACTTTTCTCGTTTGTTCTGTTGTTTTAAAAGTAACTTGACGATTAACCCAATCCCTCGTTCCTTGAACTTTATTGTGACGAGTATCATGCCATCCACCATCTACACCAGCACCGTTTTCATTTAATAACTGTACATTGAAGAAAGCAGCACCATTGGCTAAATCCGTTTTCATCATACCACTTAACGTATACGTTGTATTTGGTTCTAACGTTACTTCTTGAATTGCAGCAATATAGCCCCAATCATTATTCGTTGCTTTTGTTGAAATTTTAAGTGATGATTCTCCGCCCAGACCACCTGGTGCCGGTGTTGCATCTTTTGTAATAGATCCGGAATTATTCGCATTTACTGGTACCCATTTTTCCGTACCATTCATTTCAAAGCTTGGATTTTGAATCAGGTTTTCTCCTGTTCCCAACTCTCTAGTTGTCGCAATTGGATTTCCAAACTGATCATACTGCATGAAAGATGATGTATTTGCTGCTTGGTCTGTTTCAGATACTTCTGTGTTTGCTCCTTTATAAGCAACAGTTGTTTCACGATTTTCATTATCTGTCGCTTTTATAAGCCCGTTGTCTTTATTGTACTCAAACTTTTCTGTTCCCATTTCATCAGTAACAGAAGTTACATTCCCATTACCATCATAGGTCGCTGTTTCTGTTTGATTTTTAGGAGTTGTTGTTTTTACTAGGTTATTTGCATTATATTCATACGTTGTCGTTAAATTTAGACGTCCGGAATCTTCAACTGTTTTGACTGGGTTTCCAGCATCGTTATACGTATAAACAGTTTTACGCCCTTTAGGATTCGTTAATGTAACTTCCTTCGAATCTGTATTATATGCTAATGTCGTAGCTTTTCCTAATGGATCCATTACTTTTACTAATCTATTATTCTCGTATGCATATGATGTTTTATATGGTTTGGTATCTGTATGTTGAGGATCATAAATAGATGTTAGTAATCCATTATCATATCCGTATTTATATACTTTTCCTTCTGGTGTTGTAGAAGAAACGAGTAAATCTCCATCATATTTAAATGTAATCGTTTTGCTATCTGGGCCGATTACTCTTGCTGCTTTTTTATTATTCCCATCATATTGTACGACTAACTCTTTACCAGAAGCGTTCTTTACTTTTGATAAACGAGATTCACCATCATACGCATACGTCGTCGTGTTTCCATATTTATCTTTTGTATACTCAATACGCCCCTGTGCATCCCCAGATTTATAGAAAGTAACAGTTTGATCTTTATCTTTTATTTCATACCCGCCTGATACTTGTTTAATTTCCAAATATACACCGGTAGGGGCTTGGTACGTATTATCTCCTGTTCTAGTAAAAGTAATATTCGCACCGTCAGCAGAAATTAAAAGTAAGTTTCCATTTCCGTCGGCCCAAATTCTTTCCTCTAATCCACTCGACCAACCCGTACCAAATAAACCTACCTTTTTACTTTGACTATTATATGTTCTTTCTACTGATACATCCGGTCCGCGCCCTGATAACGTAATATCTTTCTCACTCATAATAAAGTTACCATTTGTAGCATTCACTTTACCATTTAGTACCGGAATAGATGCCCAATAATCAAACATACCCATAAATCCAAAGTCTTGAGAGAATTTAGGTACAAATTCATGAGAAATTTCACTTTCAGCATGCCCTACTTTACTATACGCTGTTACGCGGAACCAATAATTTTTAAAACCTGTATATTGACCACCTGAATTCTTATACACAGGTGATGGATCTACCGCTAATTCTGTTCCTTTTTTATCATGATGAAGTAAATATTGGCCTTTCGCTATTTCATCTTTCGTTGGCCAAATTTTCTCGTTTTGTGTTGTCCAATTTGTCTTATCTCCTACGTCGAAAGCCTCATAATCTTTCCCGTTATATACCCAAACTTTATAACCTGATGCTGCTGGAACTGCATCCCACTTTAATGTGACATATCCCGTTTCCTTATCTGTCGCATTAATATAAGCTGAACCATCTGGCTTTTTCACTTGTTCTAATGGAATAAATGGAACTATTTCATCTGAAAGTGGACTATCCCCAAACGGATACTCTGCTACAATACGAAACCAGTAGCTACTTCTTCCGCTATAATCCCCATACGGACCGCCTGCTTGATAAGCATTTTTATATATTTGTCCTGGGTTAGTAGGTGCTTCTGCCCCTTTTCCGTCATCATGTATCCAGTATCGTCCTTGTGCAATCTCTTCTGGCGTCGGGAATATTTTTTTATCTTTCGTCGTCCAGCTTGTCACATTCCCAACAGGAATATATTCATAATCATATCCATTAAAAATGGCAATATTATAACCTGTTGCTCCTGGAACTGCATCCCATTGTAGATTGAAGTGACCTGAACCACTCCCACTCCCATTTGAATAAGCTTGCACCTTTGGCATATTCGGTTTCGCATATGAATATTTCACTTCCAAGTACGGTGCATTTTCTCCATTTTCAGCTGCAATAAACTTTTTCCAATGGCTTTGCCCGTTTCCATTTGCATGTAGCTTAAACCCGTTGTTTGGTCTCGCGCCATCTACCCATGCTTTCACTGTATTCGTTACATTGAACTGGGCCCATTTTCCGCGTCCCACATCAGTTTGTGCAATGTTATTAGAACCTGGTTTATTATTCCAGTTCACTCCACCAACATTCCATCCACCTGTTACTTCATCTAACCAAACACCATTCGGTTGATTTCCATAATAATGCCAAGCTGCATAGGCGTGGAATGTTGCACCTTCAATCTTTGCACCTTTTAAATTTGAAACATTCGGTTTAACAAATGCAAAGTTTGTTCCAGTTGATCCATCATAATACCCAACTTTTAACGTATACGCATTTTGACCTGAATCCCACAGTTTTCCTCCTGAATAATTGACAGTTGGATAGGCGCTTGCAGCGTATGCATTTTCAAAGTTACCTAGTTCAACAGAAGGATCTACATATACTGGATATTTCCGCTCTGGTGCCTGTAACCACTGCGGGTCTGCAGTAACAGTTAATGTAAATGTTCTTTCAGCTGTCTTCTCAATATTGTAACGAACCGCATCTGACGTTACAGCCTCACCTGATTGTTGATCCACATTTGAATCATTCATATACGGCTTCGGTAATGTGAAGACTTTTTCTTTTTTCTCATTTTGGAAGTCGATTGAACCATCTTCCTGTAAGCTCGGTGTTAAATCTGTTTCTAATGCAAATGTAAAAATATGATGTCCTGTATATTCACGTAATACAAAATCTTCTTTTACATTTTCGTTAAACGTCGTGCTCTTTAAATCAATATTTGGGAAGATCCCTTTATACCATACTTTATTATTTTCATGTGTCGCAGTGACCGGTGCTGGCTTCACTTCACCTTTTTCACCATTTGCACTTATTAATTTGTACTGAATATTATGATTTTTCACTTTGAATTGAACGTACTTTCCATCTTGTGCTGTTTTCTCGAATTCTGGTTCTAATGTTGTATTTTCCGTTACAATTTTTGCGTTAGGTGCTTCTACTAATTTCGGTGAAACCTCTTCTAACTTTCCATTCTTTTCAATATGAATTGGTTCCGTATATACCCTTTTTGTATACGTACCATCATTATTGTCAAAAACTTTCTCTGTCTCTGTTCTTTCTTCTACAATCTCAGTCGGACTCGCCTGCACTCTAGCTTTGTTCTTCTTTAATTGATCTGGATGTGGATCCGGTAGCTCGATTTCCTCTTTCTTTTCCACTTCCGGACTTTGTTCTGAATTTGGAGATGGTGTAAACGGTGGTGCTGTTTCCGCCAATCCATTCAGTGGTATGGAAGTAACAATTAATGCAACTACGATAAGTTGGATTACGTACCTATACCATTTCTTCTTAACTTGCTTCTTTTCCATACATTCACCCCTGATTCGCATCGGTTAATTTTATACAATAACGAATCTAATGAATTTTAGAATAAAACTCAATTGAAAAAATGTAAGATTTTCAAAAAAGATACCAATTACGAATTTTTTTCAACAATTAACTTGTTATTATTACATAATTCGACAAAATGAATTATAATATCAAATTATACGGATTAATAATTAACAAAGTGTAATATCTACCTAATTTATTATGATTAAATAATGGATTAACAAGAAAATCATTCCAAAAATCAGTATTCACAACCTAATTTAACAAAAAAGAATTATCCCATGAAAGAGATTGAATCTGCGTCAAACCTTCAACCATATTTCATATAAGACTACGCTATCACAGCAAACAAAAAAAGGTGCTCAAAAGATATATTTTGAGACACCCTTCTGTTATTAATAAGTTGTTAATATAGTCGTTTTTCATTGTTAATTCTAATTAATGTTAACGCTCTTAAATCACAAAATCCTCCGGAATAAACACTTTCACTTCTTTCGGCTGTACGTATACGAAATCACCCGCTTGAATGCTGAGATGCTTGAACTGTTCTTTACTTATTTCTGCTTCTAAGTACTCATCTGTTCCATCTCGTTTTAATTCTACATATACGACAGGTCCGACTGCGTGAGAATAAGATACTTTTGCCGGGATTGCATCTACGCTTTGTTTCGTACGAGAGATTGATAAGTCATGCGGCCTTACGTAGGCTATTCCGTCTACGTTGGAAACGTGCTTATGCTCTGGTGCTTCTAGTTCGATCGATCCTACATTTAGCTTTCCTTTATGAACGCGGCCGTGAAATAAATTTACATTTCCTAAAAAGTCATATACAAACGGACTTGCTGGGTTTTCATATACTTCTTCCGGTGTTCCCATTTGTTCAATGCAGCCTTCATTCATTACAACGATGCGGTCTGCAACGTCTAACGCTTCTTCTTGATCATGTGTTACGAATACGCTCGTAATTTGAAATTCGTCATGTAATTTTCGGAGCCATCTGCGTAATTCTTTTCTCACCTTCGCATCGAGTGCACCGAACGGTTCATCAAGTAATAAAATTTTCGGTTCGACTGCAAGTGCCCGGGCTAGTGCAATACGTTGACGTTGTCCACCAGATAATTGCGCTGGATAACGTTTAGCAAAGCCATCCATTTTTACGAGCTTTAATAATTCTGTTACCTTTTCTTCTATCGCTTCTGCTGACGGTCTTAAGCTTTTCTTTCTTACTTTTAAACCGAAAGCGACATTCTCAAATACATTCATATGCTTAAAGAGCGCATAGTGCTGGAAGACGAAACCGACTTGCCTGTTTTTCACGTGAATGTCTGTTAGATCTTCCCCATCAAATGAAATAGAGCCTCCATCCGCTTCTTCTAATCCTGCAATAATGCGTAATAACGTCGTTTTCCCAGAACCTGACGGGCCTAATAAGGCAACAAGTTCACCTTTTGGAATATCCAAATGAATGTCTGTTAGTGCTTGAAATGTACCATATTGCTTTGATACACCTTGAATTTGAATACTCACCGTAATCCCCCTCTTATTGTCGTTTTTCCATTCGCCATTCAATCCAGTTTTTTATAACGAGTGTAAACACTGCAATTAATGACATTAACGTCGCTACTGCAAATGCTGCTGAAAATTGATATTCATTGTACAAAATTTCAATATGAAGCGGCATCGTGTTTGTAATACCACGCACGTGACCTGATACGACAGAAACGGCTCCAAACTCACCGATAGCACGGGCATTACATAGAATCATGCCGTATAAAAGCCCCCATTTTATATTTGGAAGCGTAACGCGCCAAAACATTTTCCAGCCACTTGCGCCAAGTGATAAAGCTGCCTCTTCTTCACTTTTCCCTTGCGCCTGCATAATGGGAATTAATTCACGTGCAACGAACGGGAAGGTTACAAAGATTGTTGCGATAATAATGCCTGGTACAGAGAAAATGAGTTTCACTCCATGTTCAAGTAACCATTCGCCAAGAGCACCCCTCGGTGTGAAAAGTAAAACGAATACTAATCCTGCGATAACTGGTGACACAGCAAACGGCAGTTCAATAAGAGAGAGTAATACTTGTTTTCCTTTAAACTGAAACTTTGTAATAAGCCATGCGGCCGCTACCCCAAATATCGTATTAAGCGGCACAACGATTAACGCAACGAGAAGCGTTAATCTAATTGCTGAAAATGCTTCTTGATCTGTAATAGCGGCAATGTATACATCCATCCCTCTTTCAAAGGCTTTTAGAAAAATAGTTATGAGTGGCAGTAATAGAAAGAGAGATAAAAATAAAACTGTAATCGTAATTAATATGCCTGGTACAAGCTTAGATTCTTTTTTAGCTGATACGCTTTTTACTATTTTCTTTTCTAATAATGTTGGTTCCATTTTCTCTCCTCCTATTCACTTTTTAGTTCATGCCTTCTACTCCAGCTTTGAATCATATTAATAAGAAGAAGGAAAAGGAGAGAAATAATAAGCATCACGGTCGCTACAGCTGTTGCCCCCGCATAATCATATTGTTCTAGTTTCGTCATAATCATCAGTGGCGCAATTTCTGTTTTCATCGGCATATTACCTGCGATGAAAACGACAGATCCGTATTCTCCTAATGCTCTTGCAAATGCGAGTGAAAAACCTGCAAGAAGAGCGGGAAAGATCTCTGGTAAAATGATTTTCACAAATATTTGTAAGCGGGATGCACCTAAACTCGAAGCTGCCTCTTCTACTTCTTTATCAATATTTTGCAGCACTGGTTGCACCATTCGAACGACAAATGGTAAACCGATAAAAGTAAGCGCAACGATAATTCCGAGTGGTGTAAAAGCTACTTTTATATGAAACAGACTAAATATTTTCCCAATCCATCCATTTTCCGCATAAAGCGTTGTGAGTGTAATACCAGCTACAGCTGTCGGAAGTGCAAACGGTAAATCAATAAGTCCATCTAATAGACGTTTCCCTGGAAATTTGTAGCGTACGAGCACCCAAGCTATTAATAAACCGAAAATGGCATTTACAATAGCAGCTGCAAATGAAGTTGTAAAACTAACTTGATAGGAATGCAACACACGCTCGTTCGTTATAACCCCAGCGAACTTCTTCCAACCTAACTGTGAAGTTTGAATAAATACGATAGAAAGTGGTATAAGTACGAATAAACTCATGTACAACATTGTAAATCCAAGCGATAATCCAAACCCTGGTAAAACACGTTTCTTCCTCATCCTCTTTCACCTCATCCCCCTTTAGCAGTACGCATTATTTTTGATAAATTTTATCGAATACGCCGCCGTCATTAAAGTGTTTCTCCTGTGCTTTTTTCCAACCACCAAATAGTTCATCTACAGTAAATAATTGAACTTTCGGAAATTGGGATGCATATTTTTCTGCTACTTTTTCATTGCGCGGACGATAAAAGTTTTTCGCCGCAATTTCCTGTCCTTTTTCTGAGTACAAATATTCAAGATACCCTTCTGCTACTTTTTTCGTTCCTTTTTTATCAACGACTTTATCTACAACCGCTACTGGTGGTTCTGCAAGTACACTAATAGAAGGGGTTACAATTTCAAATTTATCTTTTCCAAGCTCTTTTTGAGATAATAACGCTTCATTTTCCCATGCGATTAATACGTCACCAATTCCTTTTTCAACAAATGTTGTCGTTGCTCCGCGCGCTCCTGAATCTAATACTTCTACGTTTTTATAAATTTGGCTAACAAACTCTTTCGCCTTATCTTCACTATTATTATATTTTTTCAGTGCGTATCCCCACGCCGCTAAATAGTTCCAACGTGCCCCGCCTGATGTTTTTGGGTTTGGTGTAATGACAGACACACCTTTTTTCGTTAAATCATCCCAGTCTTTAATTCCTTTCGGGTTTCCTTTTCGAACAAGAAATACAATTGTTGACGTGTACGGAGTGGAATTATTCGCAAGTCTCTTCTGCCAATCTTCTGCTAATTGTTTTTTCTTACTAATCGCATCAATATCATAAGCAAGTGCTAGTGTAACAACGTCTGCTTCTAAGCCATCAATAACAGAGCGCGCTTGACTTCCAGATCCCCCGTGTGATTGTTTTACATTTACTGTTTGCCCATGCTTCTCTTTCCAATACTTCGCAAAATCTTTATTGAAATCTTGATATAACTCCCTCGTTGGATCATACGAAACATTTAAAAGCTCAACTGTTTGTTTATCTCCACTTCCTTCAGAATTACTAGTGGATGTTGCCGAACCACACCCTGATAAAAGTACAACTGCTGATAATAAAACACCTGTACTTTTCATAAACGCTGTCTTACCCCACTTTTTCATCGTTAAGTCCCCCTAGTTTATACAATAGAAAAAGGCACACAATATATTCACAAACGTGAACATTGTGCGCCTTCAGTTTATCTGATTAGCTTCTAATGTATTGTATTCGATTTCTTTTCATTTTAATTCTGTAATTCATATGTGTCAACTTGGAATTTGGATTTTCTTACTAAACTAAAATATTGGCATACTTCGAGCCCAATGATTTTTCAAATCAGCAAATTCTTTTGGTAACTTACTATTTCCATTCCATTCTAATTTATATGCATTTACTAACACCGTAGCCATTGATTCACGGTTCATTACTCCATTTTGATTAAAATTACCGTTCTTATCATTTTCAGAGTTCATCCATAATTTCACAAATAAGATATTACACTCGCCGTAAGCGTTAATCCCTTCTGTTCTATGTATATCTCCTCCTTGTTGGTCATATGAAGCTTTAAATATATGGCACCACAGCTTAATCAATGCACAAAAAAATGAGGCAACCACCTTCAAAGATGGTTGCCTCATTTTTACACTTGCATCGCTTTCTCTCTCAATGCTCTTCTTAACAACTTACCAGTCGTATTCTTCGGTAATTCTATTAAAAACTCAATGCTTTTCGGCACTTTATATTTCGCTAAATGTAACGTACAGTAATGCATTAGTTCTTCTTCTGTTACGTTCGTTTGTTTCAGAACGACGTAAGCTCGCACTGCTTCTCCTAAGTTTTCATCAGGAACACCGATTACGACAACTTCCGCTACTGATTCGTGCGTATATAATACTTCTTCTACTTCACGAGGGTATACGTTATAACCGCCAACTAGGACGATATCTTTTTTACGATCAACGATATAGAAGTAACCTTCTTCATCCATTTTCGCCAAGTCACCTGTATATAGCCAGCCGTCTTTCAATGTCGCAGCTGTATCTTCTGGTGCATTATAGTATCCTTTCATAACGTTAGGTCCGCGAACGATTAATTCACCGACTGCGCCGACAGGTACTTCTTCCCCAAGTTCATTTACAATTTTATTTTCTACATGCCAAATATTTGTGCCAATCGACCCTGGTTTACGAGGACGATCTAGCGGATTGAAACAAGTAACTGGTGATGCTTCTGATAAACCGTATCCTTCTGAAACAATAACGTTAAAACGTTTTTCAAAGTTTTGCAGAAGAGCAACAGGCATCGATGCACCACCGGAAATACAAAGGCGAAGCGTCTTCACATCTTCTGCGCTTGCTTCTTCAAATAAATATAAATAATTGTACATCGTCGGTACGCCAGCAAAAATCGTTGGTTCGTACGTGCGACAAATACGGAATACTTCTTTCGGACTAAATTTCGGTAACATTAAAATTGTTGCCCCGTTCACAATCGGTGCATTTACCGCAACTGTTAAACAGAACACATGGAACATTGGCAGTGCCGCAACGACGCGATCGTCAGCAGTAAATTGTAAATAAGACGCAACATCGTTCGCATTACTATATAAATTTTTATGTGTTAACATAGCGCCTTTCGGTTTTCCAGTTGTACCTGAAGTGTATAGGATAACCGCTACATCTTCTTCATCTAGTTCAGGGCCTTCGTATTGTAAGTCTCCAGCCCCCACAAAACTAGTAAACGTTTTCATTTTTTCGGTTTCTGTATGGTTAAAATCTGATGAGGTTTCGCATATGATGATGTTTTCTAATGAAGGAAGTCTTGTTGTAAGAGATTGTATAACAGGTAGAAGGACGTCGAGTACGATGATTGTTTTTACATCTCCATTTTGTAAAATATAATGCATTTCGTCTGCTGTATAAATTGGATTAACTGGAATAACAGTTGCTCCGGCTTTCATTGTTCCGTATAAACCGACCAAAAAATGTGGTGAGTTCCCAACAACTAATGCGACATTGTCCCCTTTTCCAATGCCCATTTCTGCTAAATTGCTAGAAAACCTTGTGACCATTTTGTTTAATTGGTCATATGAGACCGACTGATCCATAAATATATAAGCCGGTTTATCCCCCTTCTTTTTTGCCGTTTCAGCCAAAGATTGAACGAGATTCACAAAAACCCCACCTTTATAAAATTTAGAATATTTAAAAATTCTAAATTAATTATATTAAAAGAAAATTAAAGTGGCAAGTGATATTCTATTAACTGCATATAGACAGATCACCTTCTCTTGGTTTACTTTGGAAAGATAAGGGAATTTTATTCGCAAGTAATTTATGAAACTAGACCAGAAATCATTTTAGGATAATATGCATTCATCTTTTCTCTAAGTTTATTAAGTTCCTCTTTATTTAAGTTCGTATACTCTCCATACAAATTCAAAACGTCCGCTCCATTTTCATGAAAATACACGGTAACATATAACGTCGGTAACCCTTTATTGTTTTCATCTATTGATAAGACGACATCTGGCGTTTTATTAACAGTGCTGAATGTTTCATTTCTTTTCCATTCCTTATTTTGAAACCTGTCCTGTATATCCTGTATCTTCCGTTTGTTATCTGTATGCGTAAAATATATAACATTATCCCGCGCTGGCTTTCCGATAGATAAAAGGGTACGACTTGAGGAAGTTTCACTGTTACACGCTGCAATCCCAATGAAGAATCCGAGCAATATTACAATGTGTATGACCCTTTTCATATCAATCCGCCTCCTTTTCATATATATATTCCTTTATAAGAGGCAGATGTCCTGTAAGTATACATTTTGTGGTAAATGGAATTATATCGACAAAACTATAAAAAGAAAGAGGCTGCCTTTATGGCACCCTCCCTCATTTTTAGAAGAATAAATGTAAGAAATCTTCTGTTGTAATGTTACCGAAGTAGCGTGCGATATCTACGCCTTCTAAAGCTGCAGTGAATGCATCTTTATCGAACTGAATGCCTGTTAGACGCTCTTCAATATCATGAACATCTAGTGAACCAAAGAAGTCGCCGTAAATTTTACATTCTGTTACTGTTCCTTTTTTCACTTCAAGACGAACATCAACTTGTCCAACTGGGAAGCGGTGTGAATGTTGTAAGTTGAACTTCGGTGATTTTCCGTAGTTCCAATCCCAATTTTGGTAACGTTCTTCAGAAAGTTTGTGGATCTCTTTCCAATCATTTTCTGTTAATTCGTACGTTGGGATTTCTGTTTCTCCTTCGAAAATTGTTTCTAGAAGAAGTTGTCTGAACTCTTCTGTCGTCATTTCTTCGTTTAGAAACTCTGTAATGTTCGCAACGCGGCTACGGATTGATTTAATTCCTTTTGATTGAATCTTATCCATTTTTACTTTTAATGCTGATACGACGTGATCGATTTCAGAGTCAAATAGTAACGTACCGTGACTGAACATACGACCTTTCGTTGAGAACTGCGCGTTACCTGAAATTTTTCTACCTTCAGCTAAAATGTCGTTACGACCACTTAGTTCTGCATTTACGCCTAATTTACCAAGCGCTTTCGTTACAGGCTCAGTAAATTTTTTGAAGTTGCTGAAACTGTCTCCATCATCTTTCGTAATAAAACTGAAGTTTAAGTTTCCTAAGTCATGATATACTGCGCCTCCGCCTGATAGACGACGAACGACATGAATACCTTTTTCTTTTACGTAATCTGCATTAATTTCTTCTACTGTGTTTTGGTTTTTACCAATGATAATCGAAGGCTCATTAATGTAGAACAGTAAATATGTTTCGTTAATATCTAAATTTTTCACACAATATTCTTCAATCGCTAAGTTTATTCTAGGATCTGTAATTCCTTTATTATCAATAAATAACATCGTATCACCTCATGAGTTCCATACGTAGCCACTATGCGCTAGCGTAATATGGCCACTGAAAATTTGTTTTGCTTCTGTTACTAAATCAGATGGGTTGCCTGTATGCGGTAAGTGCGTTAATAAAAGTTCTTTTACATTCGCATCTTTTGCAATACTTGCTACTTCTGTACTATTCATATGCCCTGCTTTTGCAGCCTCTTGATGTGCATACATATTACACTCACAAATGAAAAGGTCAGCATCTTTTGTGAATGGAATGAATTCAGGAATATAACTTGAATCAGCGCTGTATACTACAGCATCATCTCCAGCTGTAATACGCATCGCAAAGCATGTAACAGGATGAACAGTTTTTAAGAACGAAATCGAGAACGGTCCAACTTGAAGTGTTTCTTCTGGATTGTACGCGATTCCTTTCGTATGTGGTTCATGTGTTAAAGAATGGAATCCATTCTCGTCAAACGTATGACCGTATATTGGTAATTCCGGTAATTGCCTTGTTGTCGCACTCGTAATTAATCTCGCATATTGCAATACCCCAATGTCCGCAACATGATCGTGATGATAGTGTGACAGTACAACTGCATCTATATGAGATGGTGTTATATATTTTTGAAGCTGTGCTAGTACACCACTACCACAGTCTACAAGTAAACGAAAACCATCGTGTTCAAACAAATACCCCGACGTTGCTTCTCCCGCTTCTGGAAAGCCGCCCCAAAAGCCGACAACAGTCATTTTCATATGTATCCATCCTTTCTAAAACCGAGTAGGAATGCAGTTTTTCTCCGTACTTGAGAAAGTTTTTTACTTACATCCTACATTGTTAACTATAATCCATTTCCTAAACTTTTTCATTAATTTTCAATTTTGTTATAAAACAGTTGTTGACTTTTATTTTTTGTACTAATACAATAATAGTAAGAAATGGAAATGGAGGGATTGACATGATCGATCAACCAATGGAGTTTTTCAGAAATTTACCGACGAAAACTTGTGCGCACTGTGGGAAAGAAATTGATGAGCAACACGAAGCATACCATAACAAATGTGACGATTGCGTTCACGAAGAATAGTAGTTTGTGAACATAAAAAAACCTAGCAGACATAGTCTACTAGGCTAATAACATCTTATCCTTCATCGTTGAACCTTTCACCAAGAGCTCCAGTTCAAACTCATACAATTCTTTTTTTCGATAATTTTTCGTATGGATTTTATCCATCATCAGGTCGACAACTTTTCGGGCCATTTCATCAATTGGCTGTTCAATTGTCGTAATACCTGGTTCTGTAATCTGCGATAATATTTGATTATCAAAACCGATAACAGCGAGATCATCTGGAATGCTCCAGTTATGGCGTTTCGCCTCTGAGATAATTCCAGCTGCTACCTCATCGCCTCCTGCCAAAATCGCGGTAGGATTTTTTTTGTCCTTCAATACTTCATGGAATATTCGTTTTCCATCTTCCCAAGAGAAAGCGTTTTCAAGAAAGTCAATCGCTTCTACTTGGCGGCTCTTCTCAGTTATTGCACGTAAAAAGCCCATTTTTCGCTGCTGGCTAACGACTTTGGTTTCGTTACCACGGCAAAAAATAAGATTACGATATCCTTGATCTAACACATGCTTCGCAGCTATGTATGCTCCTTGCGCATGATCAAACTTCACTGTTGGAATATTTGCTTCCTCAATATATTCATTACACAACACGATTGGACCGTGCTGTAAGTATGGCTCTACATCTTCCCACGGATTTTCTAGTGAACATAGAATAATCCCATCTACTTGTTTCGTAGATAATAATTGTAAATACTCCATCTCTTTTTCCGGTAAATATCTTGTTTGACAAATAATCAGTTTATATTTATGTTCAGAAGCAGCAATCTCGATTGCTTCAATAAATCTACTGAAGAAAGGATTTGTAACCCTTGGAACTAGCACCGCAATTGTTTCCGTTTTTTGTTTACGAAGCCTTCTCGCCGCAGAATTAGGAACGAAGCCTAAATGCTTCATTGCTAATTGAACCCTTTTTTTCTTCTCATCTGAAACATATGGATGATTATTAATCACCCTAGAAACCGTTGTCCTTGATAACCCCGCTAATTTCGCCACGTCCTCTATAGTCGACACGAAATTCTCCCCCTTTGCATGAAAACGTTTTCTTAAATTGATTATATAGTATATTATTGGAAACTGCAATATCGGTTGTTATGATTTTACTATATTAATATTATACATAGGAAAAAGTCTGTTAATGCAGGGGCAATATACTACTTTTAGAAATTTACGTTATGTACATTCCTTTTCTTAATACCATATATCCTTTATTCAATATAAAACCCCATCAATACGTCATCTCCATATGATCCATCTTCATACTTTATTTGCTTTCTTTGTCTTCCTTCTTCTACAAAACCCATACGTTTGTACACTTTAATTGCCCGATCATTAACAGAAACTACACCTAAGCAAATTTTCTCTAAACCTTTCTGCCCTTTAGCCCAACTAATAAGAAATTCAATTAATTTCGTGCCGATGCCTTGATTACAATACGCCTCTTTAATCCCCATTCCCATTGTGCCTGCGTGTTGTAATCGTTCTAGTTCATATCGGGTGAAAAGTAAAAAGCCAACTACCTTCCTATCTACTTCATACACGATATAAAGATTACCTTTCTCATTGCTTTTCCGTATCTTTTCTCTTTCTGCATTACTATCATTCGGTAACTTCTGTGGGGATACTATGAAAAATTTTGTAGTAGTTTCCGATAATATAATTTCTTTTCTAATATTCATAATTGCTTCTGCATCAGTCTCTTTTACTAACCGTATCATTGAATCACCTCGTACTTTTTCTTTTTAAAAATAATATTAAAACTATAAAACGTCCAATATGCAATATTACATATTGAGAATCTTTTTACTCTTGATACAATATTCATACATCAAAATAAAAGGAATGTATGCAATGAATCCAATCTTAACAGCTGCAAAACAACTATTACATAAAGAAGAAAAGGTTTTATCTACTTTAAAATGTTCACTTACTGGCTATATGATTACGCATAAAGTCCCGTATCCTGGCATGTTACTTGCTACTAATAGAAGACTTCTCTTTTTTAGCCAATATAAAAACACATTCATTGCCGAATTTGATTATGAAAAAATATTATCCGTAGAAACGAAGAGAAGAATCTTTGACAAAAAAATAATATTTTACTATGAAGATGAATATATAACGCTTGGATACATTACAAGTTCGAATGTTGAAGCGTTCATAGACTTACTACAAAGAAACAGCAAGACTAGCACAGGCTTATAATCAGCGGGGATCCCCTCGCTGATTCATTATTTTAACTCCTCCCACTTCGTCCAAACTTCTCTCCCGTTTATACGGTACATATTATCCTCTCTATCCATAAACCCCTGTACAATAAATTCACGTCTAATTGTACAAAAATCATCATGATATTGTTTTATAAATGTATTAATTTCTTTTTCTGTATATTGATTTTCAGCATTTAACTTGCTAACTAAATGCTCCAACAATACTAGTTTTTTCTTCTTTTGACCTGGAATCGATTTTAAACGATCCTCTTTATCGAAAAAGTTACGAATGGTCGTATCGCGGAATTTCATTTCACTTTCAGTCATTTTTTATCCTCCATCAGTTTTTATACAATAAAATTTATCGTTTATCTTTACTATCCTTCTTCATTCTTTCACTTACAACATCCATAAAGTAATATCCACTAATTAGCACATAGTAAAATAAAAGTATCCCTAGTATATCTTTCATACTCGTATATTCTTTTTTCTGAAACAAGATAGGTGAAAGAGAGAAAACGAGAAAGAAGATTAATGGATATAAGATAAAATAGTAAGTAGGATTGCCTCTCATCATATCAACTCCTCTACCCTATGTTTCTCTGTAAATTGTTGTAATTCCTTTTCTTTCGTTTCTATAGCTTTTAGAAAGATTTATAGATGAACTAAGGAAAAAATGCCCTCTATTAAAATAAAAAAGCACCAAAAAGGTGCTTTTTTTACGCTTCAACCGATTGATTTTCAGCAACATTTTTAAATTGTCGTTTGTGCATCAAAGTTAAGGAGGCGATTGTTCCAAGTGATAATACAACGATAAAGATCATGAGCATTCCTATGTTTTGCCACATGAAGTTAAAGTCTCCACTCGATACGACTGCTTTCAATCCTGATACAGAGTATGTCATCGGTAACCAAGCATTGAATGGTTGTAAAAACTTCGGAATCAACTCTAGTGGGAATGTTCCAGCACTTGTTGTAAGCTGCATAATTAATGTAATGATGGCGATAAAACGACCTGCATCACCAAAAGCTGTTACTAAACATTGAATTAATGCGATAAACGCTAAACTTGTAATGATACTAAAGAGTATGAAGTATGGAATGCTTTGTACTTCTACACCCAATCCGAACAGTAATATAACATCTGCTACTATCGCTTGAATAATACCGACTGATAGTAACACGCCGAACTTACTAACAAACCAACTAAATCCTGATTTCGGAACACCAACTGTATCGCGTAATGGGTATACGATAGATAATAATAATGCCCCAACAAATAAACCGAGTGATAAGAAATACGGCGTAAATCCAGTTCCATAGTTTGGAACTTCCGCTATTTTTTCCGTCTTCACTTTTACAGGACTTGCAAACATATCATACGTTTTATCCGTTCCTTTTACTTCACCAGTTTTCTCTGCTCCTTCGCCAAGTTTCTCTGCAAGTTCACCTGAGCCGTCATTTACTTTTACGAGACCATCTGTTACTTTTCCTGAGCCATCTGCTAGTTTATTTACGCCGTCGATTAGCTGGGTTGAGCCATTTGACATTTTATTTATGCCACCATTTAGAGTACCTAAGCCCGTTGTTACTTGACCAGATCCATCTGCTAATTGATTTACGCCACCTGCCATTTGGTTTGCTCCTACAGATAATGTTCCTAAACCATCTGTTACTTGACCCGAACCATCTGCTAATTTAGATACTCCTACAGATAATGTTCCTAAACCACCTGTTACTTGACCCGAACCATCCGCTAATTTCGTTACGCCTACAGATAATGTTCCTAAACCGCCTGTTACTTGACCCGAACCATCTGCTAATTTGGATACTCCTACAGATAATGTTCCTAAACCGTCTGTTACTTGACCCGAACCATCTGCTAATTGATTTACTCCTGCAGATAATTGGCCTAATCCTGCTGTCACTTTTCCAGATCCGCTTTGGAGTTGCGTTACTCCATCAATTAATTGAACTGATCCATCTTTTAATTTATAGGCACCTATTTTTGCATTATCTAATCCCTCACCAAATCCATGAAACTTACTAACAAATTCATTTTGTGCGTTCGTTAGTTTCTCAATACCACCTGCCAGAGTTTTTATCCCTGCTGGGTTTGGTAATTTGTTTTGCAATCCATTTGTTGTTTGATGTATTTCGACTTTTACTTGTTTTACTTCTTCATTTAATTTATTTGTTCCACCTGCTACTCCGGCAGCTTTTTGCTGAACTGTCGCTGTACTTTTTACAGCACTTGTTATGAATGGTTGTAACTGCTCTTGATATTCTTTTGGTAAACTTTCAATTTGCTTTTGTAAATTCGCTACCTCTTGCGCTGCTTTTTTAGCATCTCCGGCTGTTGATTGTGTAAGTTCATTTAACTGATTTACATTCGCCCCAGCTCCATCTATTTTCTCATTTACTGTACTCAATATAGAAGGAACTTTCGACTGCATTTCCTCTAAGCCTGCAGCAGACTTTTGTACGTTACTATTTAAATCTTGCAATCCCTTTTGAATTTCTCGAGACCCTTTTTCTAATTGACTTTGCCCTTCAACAAGTTTTCCCATACCATTTGATAGGTCAGTTGTTCCTATTTTTAATTCATCGGATTTACTTACTAATTTGTTCAAGCCACCGGTCACTTTCTCAGATCCATCACGCAATTCACCCGTTTTACTATTTAACGTATTTAAACCATCTGTTACTTTGCCCGAGCCGTCTACTAATTTCCCGATACCTGTATTACTATTTAATGCATGTAAACCATCTGTTACTTTGCCTGATCCATCTACTAGTTTCCCAATACCTGCATTGCTATTTAATACATGTAAACCATCTGTTACTTTGCCTGATCCATCTACTAATTTTCCGATACCTGCATTGCTATTTAATACGTGTAAACCATCTGTTACTTTGCCTGACCCATCTACTAATTTCCCAATACCTATCTGCATTTCACCTGTTTTGCTATTTAACGTATTTAAACCATTTGTTACTTTGCCTGATCCATCTACTAATTTATTAGATCCATCTGCTAATTTCTGAACTCCATCCTTCATCTCCCCAGATTTCCCTTGAAGTGTATGAAGGCCATCCGTCACTTTACTTGAACCATCATGTAATTCACTTGATCCGTCATGTAGTTTATTCGCCCCTTCCGCTCCATCTGCTAATCCTTTTGAGACGTCTTTAATAGAATCAAACATTTTCTCTGCATATGTTTTCGTTAACGTGCTTGATACTTCAATTTTAATCTTTTCAATAGCTGTTCCTCCAATTTGTGAAGATAAGAAGTTTAAGCTTTCGTTTGGAATGTACTCTAAATTTAATGGCTTTGGATTATCTTTTAGTAACGTTGTAGCGTTACTTGAGAAGTCATCTGGAATGCGCACTAACATGTAATACTTTCTACCTTCCATTCCTTTCTTTGCTTCTTTTTCACTTACGAACTCCCATTTAAAACTTTTATTATCTTTTAAATTATCAACGAGCCCTTTTCCGACCTCAATTGGTTTCCCATCAAATACTGCGCCTTTATCTAAATTGACTACTGCAACTGGTAAGTCATCTAACTGTTTATACGGATCCCAAAAGGCCCACAAAAACATCCCTGCATATAAAATCGGTACGAATAAGACCGCAATAATTGGAATTAATATTTTTTTACTTTTTATAATTTCCGTGAACTCTTTCCGAAGTAACTGATTCCCTTTCATAATTTCTCCCCCTTTTATAAATGACCAAAATGTTCATATAGTCATTTTTACCCAAACAAAAAGGCTATACTTGTTCATACATATGCCTTATCCCCGAATTTATTACTATGCAACTTTTTCTCATTATGATTATAATTTTTCTATATCCCCCCCTTAACTTAAATATATGACCACATTGTTCATTCGGTCATTTCTTTTATAAAATTAAAAGGATTATCTTAGTTTGACAATCCTTTTAGTAAATAAAGTTCAAATAACTCTGCAATTTTTTCTTTTTCTAGCGGTTCATGATTTTTTTCCCAATCAAAAATAAGCGATACATATAGACGAAGCATAATAAATGCTGTAATTTCTGGATCACATTTGCTAATTTCACCTTTTTCAATCGCAATCTTTAAATACGATTGAATAACAGAAACGATTTCCACATCAACTTGTTGCATAACTTCTTGTACTTCTTTCGTTCCCATATCGCGCTCTTCTTGAATTAATTTAATCATGAGCTGATGTTCTTTTCTAAATTCCAAGATGCTATATAATGCTCTATGTACATTTTCAAAAAATGAAACATCTGAACGAATTGCATTTTCTGCAACTTGCTTCATTTCTGTAATTAAATTAGAAATAATTTCACCAAATAGCTCTTCTTTATTTTTGAAAAAAGTATAAATCGTTCCTTTTCCTACATTCGCTAACTTCGCTACTTGATCCATCGTTGTTGCTTTATAACCGAACGCTGAAAAAGACTTTGTTGCAGCTTCAATAATAGAACGTTTTCGATCTATCGCCACATTGTCACCTCCAAAAATGACCAATTGGATAATATAGTCAATCAGTACATCTTTGATATTACCACACGCTTACATTCTATACAAGTTCTCTTTTTATTATTTCCAGTATAAAAGATTTCAGTCAAGTTATATCATACTGTCCATAGTGTATCAAAAAGTATACTTGTATGGAAAGCTAGAATATATTCATAATAATTGCTGGCTAGATCCCACTAGAAATTTAATAAAATAGACAGTGTTCTTAAAACTAAAAGTTTAAGAACACTGTCTATTATTTTGACATAGAAAGTAATATTTTCTCCATTTCTTTCTTAGTTAGCTCATCATCGATTATCTCTTCGTATATCTTTGTATCTCTTGTAAAAATATCATTCACTATGACAATCTGATACTCACTATTCTTTCCTTGTTCTGGTACAAACATTTTGAGCCCTTTTAACTTACCCTCTCCATGAGAAGATTTATTATAGACCATTCCTTTCCCGTCTAAACTATAACTTTCTAGATTCTCTACTCCAGGCATCATATAGTGTAGCGGATCCTTACCACCATTAACATTACCATCCATATACATCCTTGACTGGTAAATTGTAAAACCATATTTTCCTTTTGTATATTCTGATTTAATAACTAATTCTACATCTCTTCCAAAATATGAGTCAGCCCATTCTCTCTTTAATTCATAACCTTCAGGTATATAAGTCGGCTGCTTAATTTGATACGGTACATGTTCTTTCGCTTCTTCTATAGTATATGTTAAAGACTTCTCCACCCTTTCCGAAAGTGGAACTAATTTCTTCTCAATACTAGCTAATCTTTCTTGATCAGCTTTATTCAAACGTTCACGTTTAAATTCCTTTGTATCTCTATCATAATTCTCAGGTACTTTTTTATTAACCATTGCTTTTTTATGAATTTCTTTAGCTTCTTTAAATAATTGAACATACTGCTCAAATTCTTCTTTTGTAAAATTCTTTTCTGCCAAATACAAAAAATCTGTATCCCTTTTATATGACTTTATTGACATACCCCATTCTCTACTTGCATTCTCTGGTGTACCTAATACTGTTTCTATCGCTTTTTCAAAAGCTGCTTTAGATTGCTTTTTTTCTACAACTTTTTCTTCCTGTCTTTCATCTCCCTCAGTTATCTTTGCATTTAATAAAAATCCGCCTGCTATAGCTGCTATCGCAATAATCCCAAGTAAAGAAAGACGATACGATTTCTTTTGGAATTTTTTAATCATAACGATTCTCCTTTTTAGTGTTCGTTTATTTCTACTTAAATTTGCTAGGCTTGGTACTTGATAGGAATAATGTTCTAAAAGGGTAATAATTGTATGACCGTATGCAATTTGTTCCTCTTTATCTATAAAAGTAAGTGCATATGCATCACATGCCAATTCTTGATCTTCTCGCATACAAAAATAGGCGTACCAAAGAATTGGATTGAACCAATTTAATAGGATTAAACTGTACATAATCCAATTTACAGCTACATCTTTTCTCTTAATATGAGCTAACTCATGGTAAAAGACATATTGTAATTGTTGCTCATTTAATACTTTCATATGTTTTTTTGATAGTAATACTTTTGGGCGGAAGAAACTAAACACAGTTGGACTTGCAATTTTTCCTGCTAAACGTAAGGAAACTGCCTTCTTCACTTTCATAGACTGCTTACAGCGATCAAACACTGTAATGACCTGTTCATCCGTAATATCCGGTTGTTTCTTTATGTACGAATATAACCGTCTATTTGTAAGAAACGTGATGGCTGCTAATATGATTACCCCAGCTAGCCACACATACAAAGCAAGTTTGTATAAAGAAAATGTAGTCTGTTTTTCCGAACTGACTTCTACTTCCGGTTCGCTAGTTTTTGTCACCATTTTAGGATTTGATTCCAATTCCACTTTACGGTCGCTTTCTATGTTCACTATATTCTCAGTAGCTGGCATATTTTTTGGAATAACTTCCGATACACTAGAACTATAGGAAAGTAATGAGTAAATGCTATAAGAGCTATCTGGCGACCATGGTAAAAGGAGTCTTATCATTAATACGATCCACAACATATATTGCCACCGGGGTGTTAATTTATTTCTAAATAGAACTTTTATACATAAAATAAATCCAACTAATATGCTGGCCATAAGTGACGTTTCTATAAGCCAATCAAAAAAATGAGGAAGATATACATTTATAAGCGTGTCTATCATTTTTATCGATCCTTCCTCTTATTCTCCTCTGTCTTCTCATCTAAAATGCGTTTTAATTCATTAATATCTTCTGAAGACAATTTTTCCTCTTTTAAAAAATTAACAAGTAACGGCTTAAACGCTGCACCGCAAAAACGCTTTAGTAAAGATTTCGTTTCCACTTGCAAATAATTATCTTGTGATACTAACGGATAATAAGCATACATTCGCCCTTTATCTTGATGGTAAGAAACGGCTTCCTTTTGTACTAATCGATTAATTAATGTGCGGATTGTTTTCGGTTTCCAGTCCATTGCATCTTCCAGTTCTTCTATAATTTCATTCGCTGTTTGTGGAGAATTCGACCAAAGTACTTTCATAATTTCTAATTCCGCTTCAGATATTTTAGGTAATTGATTTGTCATCGTATGTTTCACTCCTAAGTATTACATTTGTAATCTACAATTAAGATTACAAATGTAATACTTAATTGTCAACCATATTTTAGAAAAATTAATTTCAGCTAAACCTTACTTCACAACAACAAAATTCCTCTTTTTCAAATAATCAAATAAAAAAACAAGAAAATCTTTACAATTAATAGTAATATAGAAAATAGACAAGTTTATCAAAACAGTGGAGGCTTTTTCAGTCATGATGCGTGCGCTTCGTTTAAATATAAAGCAAGCTTTTTGTAATCGTGTTTCTTTAATTATTATGTTTAGTGGACTAGCTCTTATTTTTATTTACCATTATTATTATGTAATTCGTTACATTGGGGATGGAACGGATGCCTTTGTAACAACAGCTTTTAAATGGATTGGATTTCGCGACAATGAAATGGATGTTTATTTATTATTAATGCCCGTTATTGCTAGTTTCCCCTTTAGTACAAGTTACAATTCGGATAAATCAGATGGTTTTAAACCGTTTGTAAGTAAAGGGATTTCTTTGTTCCCTTATTCAGTAACGAAATATATCGTTACATTCTTTTGTGGCGGATTTCTTTATACATTTCCATTCATCTTATCGTTATTATTTTGCAAATTAACCATTCCAGACGGAGAACCGACTGCTGGTTCAGGCATTATAAATGATAATGGGATGTTTGCAAACTTATATTACGAATCTCCCCTCACTTACATTGCTGTATATATCGGAATTAATTTTTTATTTGCAGGTTTAATGGCCCTTTTAGGACTTGCAGCATCTGCGTGGTCACAAAAGGACTATATGGCGATTCTTTTCCCATTTGCAGTTGCCTCCATTCCATACGTCCTGCTAAATACGATATTCCCTACAATAGGCGGAGCGCCTTTTCATTTATATGACCCAAAACAACCGTTGCATGGCATGTCTCCGTATATTTTAACGATGCAATGCACTTTCTTCCTCCTCGTTAGCTTAATCATGTATATACAAGGAGTAAAACGTGATAGAAAAAAATATAGAAGAAGGTTGCAAAGAAGAGAGCGGTGTAGAAAGGCGTTTCAAGTAATTTCAGACTAAATCATTGAACGAATAAGAGCGTAATTCCCTAAGTTAACATAGAGAATTACGCTCTTATTATCATTACATATAATCATCCTCCCCTTTACGGTGTACCTGCCAATCCCCATAAGATAACGAACACCGCAAAATAAATCGCTTTAATCGCTACTACTAAACATAATGAAACAATTGCATATTTACTTAATTCTCTTCTTGCACCTATTAAAGTAAAAATAACCGCCAAACTAAATGTTATATAAGAAGCTGTTATATTAATTAAGTTATACGTAATATCTAGATTGCTTGTAAGTCCTGTTACATCAGCTACAAACTGAAGCATGACGATCGTACTAAAAAAAATTGCAAGCTGATTCATTAACTTTCCATTTATTTGTAACTGCATTGATGTCCCCCTTTAAAAAACTAAATATTCAATCAATTTTATCATTAGATTACAAAAAAAGGAATCATCTCTTTATACTATTCTATAACAATGAAAAAAAAGAACGCTTAGTCACCTAAGCGTTCCTTTCTTTAAGAAGCTTTCTTCAAATCAATTTGAGCAAGTACTGGGTCATGGTCGCTTACACGTCCGTGCTCTTTCATTATGTTTGAGTTTAAGTGCACTGGATCTACAATTGTGTGCGGTGCGATATTATTTGTTACTAAAATATGATCTAACACTTGTGCATTTCCTTCGTGAATGTACGTGTAACGATTCTCTTTTGGCACTGTGTTTAACATATCTTTTAAGATTGTTCCCTCTAGTGTTTTTAGTGGTTTAGAGAATTCGAAATCGTTCATATCACCTAACACGACAACTGGTGCATTCGTATTCTTTTTCTGAATTCCTTGCACGAAATGATTTACTTCTTGTGCTAACTGAATTCGTTTGTCTTCACTTTTTAATACGAGCGGCTGCACTTTTCCAAATGGCGTTGCATCTCCTAGTTTTGAGTTTAAGTGATTTGCAACGACAACAATGTTTTGTCCTTGGAACGTAAATTCTGCCGCTAACGGTTTACGGGTACTTTCAAATAATGGATTTTCGTCTCCAATACGAGCAACATTTTTATCAAGTAACTTTGGTACCGTCGCTAATTTCACGCGTGATGGATTATAGAAGAAGCCGACGCGAATATTCGCTCCTGGTGCTCCTCCGTCTTGATTATTGTTTGGAGCGATTTCTACATACTCATACTTCGGTCCACGAATTTCTAGGACTGCATCAATGATACGTTTTGCGCTTAATGACGCATCTGTTGTACCGTCATTAATTGATCCGTTATTATCTTGCATTTCCTCTACACCGATAATATCTGGCATTTTTAAGTTGTATTTAATAGAATACGCTAACGCTTTTACCTTTTCATCTGTTGTTTCTTTTTTATTCGCTGAGAAGTTTTCAATGTTATATGTAGCAACCGTTAACTTATCAAGACGTGGCTGAATATTTGCGCCTACTTGCTTAAATCCACCATCCACTACAGCTGGCAGTTCTGTTATTGGCGAAATACGGAAAGAACCGTAATCATATCCTACTACCCCTGTTATATCTCCAGTGAAAGTATCTCCTACTTTTGCTACATAATCGCGAGGTACTTTTACAGAAAGACGCTCTGGGTTTAATTGATTTTCATCTAATAGAGGTGTCCCATATTGTGTTACTATTTTATCTCCACCATTTTTTACTGTTACATATAAATTCCCGTTTTTCTGAGGTGTAATAATTTTTGGTGTTGGCATCGTAACACGCATACCTTCTATACTTTCATAGAAGTCGATTGCATCTTCATTTGGATCAAATAAACCAAATGCATCATTATCAATAATCTGGTCCGGGATTTTCACACCGTTTTCTCCAAGTACAATCGGTGCTGGTAAAGTTTGATTTTTTGCGATTACAGCAACGCGACTCGCCTTAATTTCTGTCGTCGTTAAGTCTGTTTCAAATCGCTCTGCATATCCTGGTCCAACATATTCTTCTACTACTCCATCAACTTGAATAAGATCCCCTACTGCTACATTCGCATCTTTTTTATATACGTAAATACCTTCTGAAGTAGCTGGATCATTATCCGGCTGATTATCTTCTATATAAAAGCCGTTTTTATCAAGCGCTGTGACAACGCCTTCCACATTGTTTACTTTCTTCCCGTTGTAAGGAGACATATGTGATTTTCCTTGAATGTCATGAATACGAACCTGTTCATTATTTACGATAATAAATGAAAATGTCGAAATTGCTGAAGAAGTAAGTCCTTCTTTTTCTGCGATTGCTTTCACTACACTATTTTCATTCACTATAATTTGTCCATTATAACGAACGCTTTTATTAGTAGGATTAGAGCCATCTAACGTATAGTAGATTGTTGCGCCTTCTGTATTCGTCGTTAATGTTACCGCTGTTCCTTTAGCAACTTCTCCGCCGTTCGGTGAAGCTACTACATCGCTAACACGGTTTTGTCCTTCACCTTGAAACTTATAAGCTGTTACTGATTTTAGACCTGGGTTACTAAAATATAATTCAAGAGTCCCAGTCAAACTAACTTTCTTCCCGATATTTTCAGGGTGATCTTTTACATTCACTGCCGTTCTCACATCACCTTTTGGCAACTGAACGGGCATGATTTTGTCTGGATTCGTTTCGTTTGGTGAATCTGCAATTGCTACGTTTGTATCATCAAACTTAGCTGGATCCTTCGTATATTTAGAAGAACTTTGCGTATATCCAACAATATATCCTTCCACAATCCCCTTCGTTTTCCCTTGCTGCTTAAATACTTGAATTGCTTTTTCTACTGACATAGAAGCAGTTTCTTCTGCTTGCGCTAAAGTTCCAGTAAATGAAAGCAATAGCAAGAATGATAAAAAGACGCTTAACAATTTCTTCACAGCCATTTTCCTCTCCCTATTTCATATTTCCTCAGCATTTCTATCATAACAAATGATTCGTTATATAGAACTATATTTCGACAAATTTTACAAAAGATTTATTTAATTTACAAGCTTTCAAACTATAATACAAAATAATAATTTTACACCTTCTACAAATGCACTCTATAATGTTAGGGAGAGAAAACAGAAAATATCGACATTTGATTGGCATGTAAAATGGATTCATTTGAATAGGAGTGATTGGATGGAAGTGCAAACAGAAACATACCGCGCAGCTATGAATGGAACATTAGAACGTCATTTTTCAGATATGATTGCTGTTATACCAACTAGAATTACAATTGAGCAGTTAAAACACCGACTAGAAATTATCGCTACTAAAGTTGATGAGTTAAAAATTGTTTATAGTGATGAGACAAGCCTTATTGTTGAATTACATATGGGTGAAACAGTCATACCGTATGAACTGCATATTGATGAGGCGAACGACCCAGAAGAATATAAAATGTACAATAGACAAGATTCTACAATTGTAGATCGTAATTTTGAAGATGTGGCTTTCGGCACTGAAATTTTCACTCGTACGCTATTTGTAGGCGATGTACTGGACTGCTTTTTCCAGCAGTTACAGTTTTTATGGAATCTCGCCCCAGATTTGTTATTTGTAATCGATTCAAGTGCAGCAATGAAAGTGATATCTAGAAGCTATATTGAATATCACGTTGAAAATGAATTATTACCTGACATTCCTGACTTGTACGTTATTCATTCTGTTTATGAAGACGATAAAGATGATGAGCCTACGCAATATTGGTTTCATACACATGGTCTTTTAAGAGCAGGCGTAACTGAAATAGAGTTAATTATTCCAAATCGCATTTCTTCCTACTACGGCATTGGCGATTTCTTTCAAACATTTGCTAATAATGCCGTTGAGAATGGACAAGTCCCTATGAATGAGCCTATCGTTATCGCGCATAGTCAGCAAGGTTCTATACATACAGTCGCTGTTCCGTGGGAAAAAGGATTATCTTATATAGGGCATAAAACGAGTATGGACCAATTATCTTCAATCGAGGATGAGGAAGTGAAACTACAACCAATAGATGCACAAAATACATTCTTAGGCGGAATGGATGCCCGAGATGAATACCATCAATCTCCATCCGTTCTCTTATTCAAATTTAATACTTCAGAAGAATATATTGAAAGTTTTTTCAAAGAACACGAGGAAGCTACAGGGCTCATGTTCTATAAAACAAATAGTGAAACGGCTCGTATGGCTTACAATGCGAAAAATACTTTCGGGTATTTCAGCAACATTTTTCATATTGAACAATCAAATGAAGATTTTCGTTTCCTTGCTAAGTTTGGTGTCTCCTACGAAGAAGGAAAAAGTGAACATATGTGGTTTGAAATGCAAAACATTACGGAAGATTTCATTCAAGGAATACTCATTAATGAACCATATTTTATAAAAGATATGAGTGAAGGAAATAGTTATCATTTAGATTTTGATAACTTAACAGAGTGGGTTATTTATGCAGGAGATGCCGTTATAAAGCCAAATAACTTATATATGTTTATTGGCGAATAAATATTTTATATAATAAACGAAACGCCTTCAATATGATTGAAGGCGTTTCTTATAGTTTATTGTGCGATTAATTCAGCATCTATTACTTTCTCCAAATGAGATAATACACGCTTTGCAGCTTCCTCACCTTGATTAATACAATCTGGAAGTCCAGCACCAGCATAGGAGCTACCTGCCAAGTATATACCTGGCAACTCTTTCTCCATAAATGTTGTGAGCTTTTTCATTCGCTCGTTATGGCCTACAGTATATTGAGGCATCGCTTCTTTCCAGCGACTTACGATTGTAAACTCTGGATCCTCTGTAATATCCATCGTCTTTCGTAAATCTTCTAGTACGAGCTGAACGAGTTCTTCTTCAGTTTGTTCTACAACCGCTTCATCACCAGCACGTCCAACGTAACAGCGAAGGAGTGTTTTTCCTTCTGGCGTTGTATGTGGCCATTTTTTATGCGTCCACGTACATGCTGTAATCGTGTAATCGCTATTTCGTGATACGACAAATCCTGTACCATTAATATCGCGCTGGATTGCAGATTTTTGGAAAGCAAGTGCGACATTGGCAACGGATGTGGATGGAATATTACGGAAGAAACGAAACTGCTTGTACTGAGCAAACATGGACGGCAATACTTTATGCGAAGTTGCCACTACGATGGCGTCCGCTTCTATTTCTTTTCCGTTACTAAGAGTAATCGTATAACCATCACCCTGTTTTGCAATTTTTTCAATGCGAGTTCCCTTTATTATCGTACCTTCATGCATCTTTGCTTCGAGAGATTCTACGATAGATTCTAAACCTGTTTTCACTGTTTGGAAGATTCCCTTTTTCGGTTCTGCTTTCTCTTCTTTCGGGGCGAGCGTACGCATACCGAGTGAAATACTGCGATGTTTCTGCTCAATTTGATACATTTGCGGAAATGTTGACATTAAGCTCATTTCATCAATATCCCCTGCATAAATACCCGATAGTAACGGTTCTATTAAGTTTTCAACCACTTCGTTTCCAAGACGATGTCTGAAAAATTGTCCGAGTGATTGGTCAGATACTGGCTTTGACCTCGGCATTAATAGATCAAAACCAGCTCTTAGTTTACCAATTGGGGAGAACAGCCCGGAAAATAGAAACGGCGTAATTTGCGTTGGAATTCCCATCATTAATCCATTCGGCATTTTATGTAACCGATTGTTTACGAGGATAAATGATTGACCGGCTTGATTATTTACAAGTTCATCGCCGAGACCTAATTCTTTCACTAATCTAGCTGCACTTTCTTTTCGTGCTAAGAAAGAATCCGGTCCGCGCTCAATTGTAAATCCATCTTTTCGAACGGTTTGAATTTTTCCGCCAAGTTTACCCGATGCTTCTATAAGTAATGTATCAATCGGCAAGTTTTTTTCATGAATATTTTTTTGTAAGTTATACATTGCTGTTAATCCAGTGATGCCTCCGCCGACGATCACAACTTTTTTCCTCAAGCAGGCTCCCCCTTTCTTCTTACAGTACAGATTCTTTTTTCTTTAATACAACATCTGTTAAAGAGTCAATAAATGCGTCCGATGCATTTGGCATTTCTGGACGATAATATTTCGCACCAATTTCATCCGTTACAACTTTACACTCAAAGTCGTTGTCATATAAAACTTCTAAATGTTCCGCAACAAATCCAACTGGTGCATATACGAATGAAGTATAACCGTGCTTTTCATTTAGTTCTCTCGTTAAATCTTGTACATCTGGACCAATCCAAGGATCTGGTGTGTTTCCTGCACTTTGCCAGCCTACTGCATAGTTTGCTACTTCAGCTCCGCGCGCGATATAGTCCGCTGTTTCATTTAATTGATCTGGATATGGATCGCCCATTGCAATAATTTTCTCTGGTAAGCTATGTGCAGATACGATTAATACTGCTTTTTCACGCTCTGCATCTGACATACCGTTATATATACCCTTCACTGCATCGACCCAGTACTGGATGAATTTCGGCTCTTTATACCAGCTATCAATGCCATGAATTGTTAAGTTTCCAAGTTTCTCAGCTTCTTCTTGTGCTCGTCCAACGTATGATTTCACGCTAAACGTAGAATAGTGAGGTGCAAGAACAAGTGCGATTGCATCTTGTATTCCGTCGTTATGCATATCTTTCACCGCATCTTCAATAAACGGTTCAATATGTTTTAAGCCAAGATACATATGGTACTCTACTTCATCTTGTACTTCATTTAAACGCTTCTCTAACTTCTTAGCTTGCTCTAATGTAATAGTAGCTAAAGGAGAAATACCACCAATTGCACGGTAACGCTCTGTTAAATCTTCCAGCATTTCAGGACTTGGCTTTCTTCCTCTGCGAATATGTGTATAGTAACGTTCAATATCTTCTTCTTTATATGGCGTTCCGTATGCCATTACAAGCAAACCAATTTTCTTTTTCATACAGCAATTCTCCTTTACTTCGCTAACTGCCCTTTAGAGTATTCATGAATAAATGTAGTTAAACGTTTTAATGTATCCGGATTTACTTCTGGAAATACACCGTGACCTAAGTTAAAGATATAACCCGGCTGTTTCATCCCTTGATCTAAAATACCTTTTACATGTTCTTCAATAACAGACCATGGTGCAAGTAAGAATGAAGGGTCCATATTACCTTGTACCGCCTTATGAACGCCACGTGCACGTGCTTCTTCAATCGGTAAGCGCCAGTCTAAGCCGACTACATCAAGCGGTAAGTCGTGCCACTCATTCACTAAGTGTGCAGCTCCTACGCCGTGCATAATCATCGGTACACCCATCTTACGAACTTCTGCAAAAATACGCTCCATTGCTGGTTTAATAAATACGCGATAATCTGCTACATTTACTGTTCCAACCCAAGAATCGAAAATTTGAACTGCTTTTGCTCCTGCTTTAATTTGCGCTTTTAAATATGTAATAACCATATCTGCTAGTTTATCCATTAAAGCGAACCAAGCTTTTGGCTCTGCATACATGAACGCTTTCGTATTATGGTAGTTACGAGATGGACCGCCTTCAATCATATAGCTCGCTAATGTAAATGGAGCTCCTGAAAAACCGATTAACGGTACGTCTAACATTTCTGTCGTTAATAAACGAATTGTATCTAGTATGTACGGTACGTCATCTTCTGGATTGATTTCCCCTAGTTTTTCTACGTCTTGTAAAGAACGGATTGGATTATCGATAACTGGGCCAATACCTGATTTAATTTCTACGTCCACACCAATTGCAGGTAGTGGTGACATAATATCTTTATAAAGAATTGCTGCGTCTACGTTATATTGATCAACCGGCAATTTTGTAACGTAAGCACATAACTCTGGATTGTGTGTAATTTCAAATAAAGAATACTTTTCTTTAATCTTTCTATATTCCGGCTGTGAACGACCTGCTTGACGCATATACCATGCTGGTACATAATCGGTACGTTCCCCCCTACATGCTTTTAAAAATGTCTCATTTATAGTTCTTACCAAGACCGTTGCTCCCTTCCTTACCAATGCTTCGAATACGTTCGATATTTATCTTTTTTTACTATACAGCTTGTAAAAACAAAATGCATAATATTATGTACGTTGTTCATTAAATTGACACAAACACTCTTAAAAACGCTTACTATTTTCACAACATTCTTATTATAACACAGAGAAAAACTATGGTTTAGCTACTTTTGACTTTTCTCCTTCGCGATTCGTTTGTGTATTATATGGTACAACGTAAAAGCTCGGTTTTGAAAATATGTTAACGAACTTTTCCTCATATTCTCCAGCACCGTTTACAGTGCTAACATGCGTATGAATTCCATTCTCCACTCTATAGATTCGGTACATAATTCTGTTATCTGGAAGTGGCGTCCAGCTTAATTTTGCTTTAAATAAACCGAAAGGACTAAATGATAGTTTCATTTTTACATCTTCAATTCTTCGCAGCCGAATCGGAGCACCGATTGTTTCCACACCTTCAGGCTTCATAAACTTCTCTTTATGTTCTACATTAGCCTTCGTTAAAATTTTCTTAAATAATTTTGTCGCAGATGCACTTTCTCCTTGCAACTGATGCTCCTTATCCGTACGGTCATAACCAATCCAAACAGCGCCTACTAAGTTCGGTGTATAGCCGACGAACCACATATCTCTTGCTCCCTTATCGTCATTTGGCAATGAAGTTGTACCTGTTTTCCCAGCTAACGCACCGTTATATACACCAACTCTCGCTGTTCCTTCCTTCACAACCCCTTCTAACATTTTCGTCATATACCATGCTGTCTGCTTCGAGAAGATTTTCGTCTCTACTTTTGGAGATTCCCCAATGACTGCACCGTGTCTATTTAATACTTTATCAATAACGTGTGGCTCGATAATATTTCCATTTGCTAAAAATGAACGATACATTTTTACAAGATCAAATGTTGAAACGCCATTTTTCAATCCGCCAAGCGCTGTACTTAAACCAGCATCTGCAATATAGACATTTCCTTTTTCTAAATACTGCTTTCCTTCTTCTACCCCTAACTCATTTAATAAAGAAACTGCTGGTACGTTTGCCGACTCTAAAATCGCATCATACATCGTCATTTCTTTTGAATACTCATGATTATAATTTCGAGGTTCATACCCTTCAAAAGAATTTCTTTCATTTGTTAATAAAGAATACGGATTATACTTTTTCGTTTCTAGTGCTGGTGCATAAACGATAAGTGGTTTTAAAACAGATCCCGGCTGCCTTTTGGCAAAAACACGATTAAATCCTCTCGGGACGTACTTTCTTCCCCCAATCGCCGCTTTAATCCCTCCCGTACGATTATCCATTAATAAAAATGCACCTTGAGCCCCCTCTTCTTTCCCAGGAAAATTCCTTGCATCTTGAAACTGGTTATACGCTACCTTTTGAATTTTTTCATCCATTGGTACGACAAACGTATATCCCCCTCGGAGTACTTCTTGATGAGACAATCCGTATAAACGGGCGGCTTCATCTATGACCATATCAATATACGGCATATATGCAAGCTCATTCTCATCTAAATTTTTATATAGAGCAATTGTCTTCCCTTGATAACGAACGCTTTCTTCTGCAGTCAAATAGCCTTGTTTATGCATAAGTGACAACACTAGATCGCGGCGTTCCTTACTCTTCTCTGCAGAGTAGTACGGTGAATATCCGTTTGGTGACTTCGGAAGGCCTGCAAGCATTGCCCCTTCCTCTACTGTTAAATCCTCAACATTTTTATTAAAATACAACTTTGCTGCCGCTTGAATACCGTAAGCCCCATGACCAAAATAAATATGATTCATATACATTTCAAGAATTTGTTGCTTCGTATATTTTTGCTCTAATTGAAGAGAAATTGCGACTTCCTTCAATTTGCGCGTAAATGTTTTTTCACGAGTTAAAAAGACATTTTTAGCGAGTTGCTGCGTAATGGTACTACCGCCCTCTACCTTTTCTCCAGCTAACGTATCTTTATAAAGAGCCCGGAATATAGACGGATAATCAATTCCTTGATGCTCATAAAAACGGGAATCTTCCACCGCAACAAACGCTTGCTGCACATACTTCGGAATTTGCTCGACTGGTACGAGTTCCCTATTTTCTACGTATAATTTCGTAATTTCTTTTCCTTTCTGGTCAACAATACGTGATGAAGAGTGGAAAACGAGCTGCTTTTCATCCATCATATAGCCACCAGCTAACACGATAAGTTTATAGAGTACAATTGCTACTACAAACGTTGCGACGCCGCCTAATAAAGTCCACTTTACTTTCTTCATACATCGTCCTTCTTTCCAAATGATGGTACATTTATTATTTGAAAAAGAAGTATCTTTATGTATATAATCTTCGAAGTTTTTTAAGAGAGTTGATATAATAGAAACAAACTATTAAGGGGGCATTAAAATGAAGGCGATTATTTCATACGAAACACCTCTAGAACAATCACATTTCACTGCAAAAAATGATGAGAAAAATATGTTTTATAAAGAAAATACAGAAGAATCTGTAGAAGGCTCACTTCAGTATGACGTACTAGATGCTGTCGGTGAATTTAAAGGACAATCTGGCTATATCGTTTGTAACAACATTTCTGTCACAGACGAAGGTCGCCCAGTATTTGAAAACCGCTTTAAAAACCGCGCAGGCCTTATTGAAAACGAACCAGGATTCCAAGCGATCCGTGTTTTACGCCCATTAAGTAACGATACATATGTCATCTTAACGATGTGGGAAACAGAGCAAAACTTTAAAGACTGGACAGAATCACGTTCATTCGAAAATGCTCATAAAAAACGTCCCACACAAGCAGAAGGACAAGCTCCAGCGCATCCACATGCGGAACAGCAAAAGAGTATTTTCTCTCGTCCTTCTTTTGTGACTACTTTTGATGTGTTAGTTTAATTAAAAAGTAATACAACACTAGCAGTACGTGAAATTATATTAACGATTTTTCGAATATATCTATCACATCTTGAAATATATCAACGATTTTTCGAATATATCTATCACATCTTGAAATATATCAACGATTTTTCGAATATATCTATCACATCTTGAAATATATCAACGATTCGACTAAAGATATCCATTTAATAAGAAAAAGGAAACACCATTACACACCGGTGTTTCCTTTTTCTTTGTACCAATTATATATACGAAGTGTGTCCTCTTTTCGCATGTGCTTCACTTTATAACGATGCCCCGCTACCGATACGACAGCTGTACATAACTCGTCTTTCTTTTGAAAATACGATTGATTGTACCCCACTGCTTGAACATGTCTTCTACGCATGATTCCTGTATATTTCGCAAGACCTCTGTATACCATTGTTAATTGGTTTTCTTTCATCATATAACCGCTGCTAGTATAACGAGCGTATGCGAGTATTGTAAATGCGATACATAGCGGGATAAGAGTGAACAATGCAATATACTGTTTAAAATATATACTTGCACCGGCAATTGGCACAGCGAGCACAGCACTTGTAATCCAGCCCATGATGATGTAACGGCGCAATGCCGCTTTCGGTAAATGAACGATTTCCTCCTCCATTTCATACGGCAACTGTAAATATGCGAGTAACTGCTGCACATTTTTTTTCTTCATAAAAGGATGTAGCATCACTTCATTCCCAGCGGATTCTATACTTTGAATGACTTCTACTTCGACAGAACAATACCCGATAGGCTGGCGAAGTATTCCTTCTTTCACAGTAATTGCTTGAATGCGGTGTAATTTTAACACAAACTCTTTCTTATCAAATAACCCTTGTACGATTCGAATTTCATTTCCGTTTCGCTCAATTTTAAAGTTTGCATATTTTAACGCATAGCCCGCTGTTGAAATAATCCAAGAAATTGCCATTAAAATTGCGGCCATAACGATTAATTCATATACACCGTTATCCATCACATACGCTTCCACTTTATTGATGAGCCATTCTGGTAGAAATTGATTAAACTCTGTGTAAAGGATTACTAACATAGAAAACACTAATCCAAATCTACCAGATGTAATAGATGCGAATAAAATTTCTTTCGCTGTTAACTGATAAACTGTCTTACTACCTTCTCCCGCAGGCACCTCTTCAGCCACAACGCTTCTTTCTCTATGTAATAAAGCAATTAGTCCCTTCGCTTCATCTTCTTTAATACCAGCTAACATCACTTCTGGCTCACTACCGCCGCCTGCAACTTCTATATTTAATTTTGTAAGTCCAAGTATTTGATAAATGATGTTAGAAGATGTACTAACATTTTGCACACGTTCTTTATTTAAGTAGCTTTCTTTCTTAACAAACACACCATGCTTTATATGTAAAATATTATTTTCAACCCAATACACCTTGAAATACCATTTTATAGCTGAGAAAATAGCCATAATAAATAATAAGGCCAAGAGAACAAGATGAAATAAATACCAAGGTTCCACTTCACCATCTGAGCGAAATAGAACAAGCAAAATAAAAGGCAACAAACTCGCAACCCTAATACCTAACAATATCGTGATCGGATGTTGCCTCTTATACATCCTCATCACTCACTTTCGCAAGTTCTCCAATTTGTCTTTTCAGCTGTTCTGCTTCTTCTTTCGTTAAACCTGGAATACTATGAGACGTTGCGGCTGTTGAAATGTGTAATTCTGCTAAATTATACTTTCTCATAATCGGACCTTGCTCAATCGTTACGTGCTGCACACGGATCATCGGAATAAGTACGCGTTTTACAACGAACATTCCCTTTTGAATCTCAATCTCTTCTTCATTTAATCTGTAACTATAATAGCGCTGACGTAAATTTGGAAACACAAAATAATCAAGTGGAATAAATATAATGGATCCTGTTACTAAAAGTCCAAACAACCAGCCCCACCAGTTAAAGTTAATCATAAAAAAGAAATACGCAATTACGACTGTTAGTATAACTGCCGCCCCAATTAAAGCGTGAATCCTCCACACTTTCAGCATATTAGAATGAATCTCCCTTTCTAACGGCTGCATCTCATCACTCCAATTCTATGAATTTATTACTTATATATTATCAAAAAACAAGGTTTTATATACAATTTTGTAAATTTATAGTCAAATAAAAATAGTTGAATCAAAAGCATATTAAAAAACATACCTCAGTTTTTAAAATTACATATTATAAATATGAATTATATTGAACCAAATAAACCCTGCATGATTCATGCAAGGTTTATCGTTTTATACACAATATATTTCATTATTGTTGAGATATACTAGCATCGCTTTCAATTCGCTTTTCTTTTTGGCTCATTTTTTTATCTTTAGATTTTTTTAATGTTAAAGTCATGCCAATAAAAATAAAAAGAATTCCTGTTATTTGCATTAAAGTTGGACGGAATCCAGTAAGTACAGTATCTAATAATATTGCCACTGCCGGATCTAAAAAAACTAATATTGAGATTGTTTTTGTAGATAAATGGCGTAAACTATCAAAAAACAGATAATACACTATCCCTGTGTGAATAAAACCAGTAGCTATAATATATGTCCAATTACTTTGAGTGAGGCCACTAAAAGCATCTAAATCTATAAATGGTATTAAAAGAAATATCCCCAAGAATGTTTGTAAAAATGTCATTGCATACGCACTCATTTTGTTAATCCCTTTACCAAATAAAGTTGTAAATGCATAAAAGAGAGCTGCAAGAAATCCCCATATCATACCTGAAGACATTAATGAACCGAAAGAGAAGCTTCCATCGATACCAGCAATTAATAAAGCTCCCACAAAACACACAATTATTGAAATGATAGATATTAATGTTAATTTTTCTTTAAAGACGATACTTCCAATTAACAGTACAATTACTGGTGCAAGATGATAAACTGAGATAGCAATTGTAACTGACATATTTTCAAAGGCTTTAAATAAGAAAACCCAATTAAATACTAAGAAAAAACCACATATTAAAACTTGAATAACTTCTTTTCGTTCCCATTTATCTTGTTTATATTGCCCTGTAAGCAACCAACATACACTTAAAAATATTGTCGCAAAAATACACCTTACAAACACTAATTCAAACGAAGGTAAGTTTGTTTGAACAGAAAAAAATCCAACTGATCCAAAGATAACCATTGATGCTATCATCTTTAAGGCCGGTACCGTTTTCTCTTGCTTAAAACTTTTTTGAAGCAAATTAATCCCCCTCCAATAAAAACTCGGTTTATAGTGAGAAAAACACCAGCCTAAAAAAGGACAGGTGCTTTTCCTCAAAAACACTCAATTACAAATTTTTCCCTGCAGTCCAACCACCATCAATTACAAAATTAGAACCAGTAATAAAGCGGGCCTGATCAGAAATCAAGTACTCAATACATGAAACAATATCCTGCGGCAATCCCCAAGTATCTAAAGATTGATTACTTTTTATCATAGACATCAAGGCTTTATTACTAAAGTATTCTTCTGTAAGTTCAGTTCTAATAACACCGGGAGAAATGCTATTTACTCTTATATTTTGCTTCCCAAATTCCATAGCCATCTGTTTAGTCAATCCGATTAAGGCATGCTTTGATGCCACATAAGCAGCTCGCTCTGGTTCAGCCATTAATCCAGAAACCGATGCTATATTCACAATACAACCTTTTATTTTCGATTCACACCATCGCTTAGCTACTTCCCTAGAAAGGATAAATGGGGCTACTAAATTTACATCAATTACTTTTTTAAACATATCATCGGATAAATGTAAAACAGGTGTTATCTCTCGAATACCAGCTGCATTTATTAATATATCAGGAGAAAGCTTTTCTAAATCTAATTGAGTAAAAAGATTATGAATCGCTTCGCTATTACTTAAATCAATTTGCACTACTTTCAAAGGCATATCTGTTTTCATATAATCTATTAAGTTATTATTATTAATATCAAGAGCTATTACATGAAATGATTTTTCTAAAAAGTATTTTATACAAGCATGACCTATACCGCTATTGGCTCCAGAAATCATAATTATTTTATTCTCTCTCATTTTGTCTCCTTATAAGAAAATGTTACTAATAAAATATCACGAAAAGCCTCCGTACTACATTCTGTTCCAAGTGGCGTTACGGCATGGAAGACCTTTTGTCCAAATACTAAAGTTTCTAACGGCTCCTTCAAACTTATAAACTGATTAATTTCCCGAGGAGAATTAGCTATTAAATTATCTCCACCAATAGCTGTATTACTTAAATTCATAAGGTGTAAAAACACTACTGGTTCATCATCTTTATGTAACCAAATAGGTGAACTAAAAGATGGTCTTTCTTTAGTAGCTTTATATCTTACTTGATGTAAACCTATAATTAAGTCTTTACTTGTATCTATTATATTTGTTTTAAATGCAAATTCAGTATCGAAACGCACCATATTTTGAATTAAAGGATTACATAAAAAGCTATCATTTATGCTATTAAACTGTCTAACTTTCCCGCCATCATCATAGTTATATTCTTTAGATTGGAAGTAATCATTACTATTATCTAAAATATAATCTGGTGAATCAACATACTTTATATACCTTGAATAAGATCTAGCACGGCATTCACCGTACGCATCATCTTCCAAATTATAATAATCTAACTGTGCTTGTGTTAATAAGCGATGATTCTCTTCCTCTTGTAAAAAGATTTCATTTGAGATTTCAAGGAATCCTTTAGATTCAAATTCATGTACCTTTTCTTCTATGCTAAATCCACTCATTTTACTAAGAACAAACGTCATTATAAAAACCTCCACACTATTGTATTTTTCTATCTCACCCTATGTTAGAAATGCAATAAGTAACCGAGATTCTTGCTTAATAAAATTAAAAATTATGATATTCAATTAATACACCAAATGAAATATATGTAATCCATTAACACTATCTCTTAAGCAATATTATATATCCTTTTGGATATTTTTTCTAATTATCTGAATATTTATCAACATTAGTCTTAATATTCAAAATTAAAGAAATGGATTTTTCAGAAAGATAAAACTGCGAGTATTACAATTACTTATGTATATAACTTTTTTAAAAATTATATTTTAAATATAGCTAGTTTTTTATAAAATTTTTGATATAATTACATACGGGAAAAGGGAAGAATTTTGTCTTCCCTTGTGTTTTTATTTGCATCTAGTACTTTTGCTAGATGCTTTTTTTTATGCTAAAAAAGGTATCCTCAAATACTTTGAGGATACCTTTTCCATCAATTTAGTGCAGTTCAATAATTGTACCATCTTCGAATACTTTGAATACTCCAGTAAATCCTGGTCCAGCTGCGCCTTCTATTTTATATGTCGTACGCACTCTAATTTGATAATATTTCTTTCCATTCTCTACTTGCGTATTCTCTAGCGTGTAATCATAGTCTTCTTTATATTCATTTTTAATATATTCTTTAGCTTTCTCAAAAGTAAATGCATTTTGATTTTTTTCTGCCTCTACCTTCTGATTCTTTTCTGTCTCAGTTTTTTGGTTCTTTTCAGTCGCTACCTTTTGATTTTTTTCTGTCTCTGCTTTTTGATTCTTTTCAGTCGCTACCTTTTGATTTTTTTCTGTCTCTGCTTTTTGATTCTTTTCTGTTGCTACCTTTTGAGTCGTTACTGCAGTGTTTTTTTGTGCCTTCGCTGGTGCTTCACTTTTTGCATTTTTTTCTTCTTCATTAATTTTAGTAACTAATCCTACCGCTTTTTTATTATATTCTTCAAGTTTCTTGTTATCTTTTGTTTCTGCAACTAGCTTATTTAATATATCTTTTGCTTCTGCATAATTTTTCTTACTTATTAACTCTTCACTTTTCGTCAGTTGCTCGCTATACTTCTTTTTTTGTTCTAAGATGGCTAGTAATGCTGTTCGTTCTTCCTTTGCTTGTTTTATAAGCGTAGTATTTCCATTCTTCATGTTCTCTACTTTTTCAAATGACTTGATTGATTCTTCTATCTTTGTTTCTTCTTTTAACTTTACAGCTTCAATCATTACTTTCGTTTGTTCTACTAGAACTTTTGCATCTGAATCATCTTTTTTCTCATCTAGCGCTTGTTCAAATGATGATAAGGCATTTTTATATTCTTTATTTGTTAACGCGGTCTTTCCTTCATCCATTGCTTTTTCAAAATTACCATTACTACATCCAGCTAACATTAAAAACGTAAGTCCAATTACCATTAATAACTTTTTCATTTTCTCTCCTCCTATATATCCCTAAAACAATAACAGCATATGTATAAAAGTCTGTGTAGTAATTAGACTGAAAGTAAATATGTACTACGTTGTGTGTGGGAAAGGAAGTACATTTCATTTACTATCATTACTTAAAACCCCTAAATAGTTGGTTTCTTCTTCTTTTAAGACAGAAAGGATTTTTAATAATGTGCGTAAAGATCTCACCAGGCCCTTTACTACACACACTCTTATACACATAGAAAAACTATTTTTAGGTTGCTATTTTTTTAACTTTACATATTCTCGATTGATCGGATACGAACCTCATTTTGTAACATAACGAAAGACAAAAGAAAACAAACTGTAACATACGTTATCGTTAGTAATCTTTCTGTAACACAAATGTAACATAATGTTTTTGAACATACAATAGTTTTTTTTACATTATTTTCCCCTATCTACATTTTAAGGTGCTACTACAGTGCTAAAACGATTTTCATCTCTCACCTGCTATTGGACTATCATCCTTTGAGTACTTTAGGAAATAGACTTCTTTCCTAAAGTACTCAAATTAATTACAAAGATAACTCTTTTTTCATCCAAACATTAAGAAGGCCTTTAATCTTTTACTTTCACATTAAATATATATAACTAACTTTTTTGATATAGCCACATTAAGAAAATAGGGTAAACTTTGTATTCCTTTTTGTTTTTATTTGTATCGAGTTCTTTTGCTAAATACCTTTTTTATGTCAAATAAAAAAGGTATCCTCAAATACTTTGAGGATACCTTTTCACCTTTATTATCTCTGCTGTTTTCTACCTAATACGAGTAACCCAAAACTCATCATTACAAGAAGTGCTCCCATATATGGTTCCACAGGCATTTTCTGCCCTGTCTTCGGTAATTCTTTTTCAGGCTTTTCTGGATTTGGTGTTCCAGGTTTCTCTGGATCTGGTGTTCCAGGCTTTTCTGGATTTGGTGTTCCAGGTTTCTCTGGATTTGGTGTTCCAGGCTTTTCTGGATTCGGTGTTCCAGGCTTTTCTGGATTCGGTGTTCCAGGTTTTTCTGGATCTGGTGTTCCAGGTTTCTCCGGATCTGGTGTTCCAGGCTTTTCTGGATCTGGTGTTTCTGGACCTGGTGGTGCTAAATGATTCAATTTGTTTAATACTTCTAATTGAACTGCATTTATCATTCCATTTGTAATTTCAAATGGAATTGGATTAGTTAATTTTTCATATCCTTTTGGTGCTTCTACTTCTACTAGTGTGTAGTTACCTACAGATAGATCTGCGATTTTTGCCTTTCCATCTTTATCTGTTGTTACTTTCACTACTACTTTTCCCTTGTCATCATGGACTTCAAACACAGCTCCTGATAAGACTTCCTTGCTTTCAGCGGCCATTTTTGTAATCTCCACTGAACCTTTGTCTAACTTTTCATTCTCTACTTTCAATGATAAGACTTTTGTCATACCTTTTTTAATTTCGAATGATACTGGTTCCGTTAACTTCTTGTAACCTGGTAAGCTCTTCGTCTCTACTAATTTGTATTTTCCTACTGATAGATCTGAAACGTTTGCTTTTCCTTCTTTATCTGTCGTTACTTCTGTTACTACTTTGCCTTGCTCATCTTGTACTTCGAAGACTACGCCTTCTAATACTTTTTGGCTATCTTTATCTACTTTTGTTACTTCTACATTTCCCTTGTCTAACATTTCATTTTCTACTGTTAAAGCAAGAGATTTTGTCATGCCTTTTTCAATTTGGAAAGTAATCGGATCTACCAATTGCTTATATCCTTTTGGTGCTTTTACTTCTACTAACTTGTATGTTCCAACTGATAAATTATTAACTTGTACTTGTCCTTTTTTATCTGTCGTTATTTTAGCAACTACTTGCCCTGCTTCATCTTGAATCTCAAATACAGCATCAGCTAAAGCATCTTTCGTTTCTTTGTCTACTTTTGTAATTTCTACATTTCCTACATCCACTAATTCATTTTCTACAGTCAATTGTAATGCTGTAACTCTACCTTTTTCAATTTCGAATGAAACTGGCTTTTCTAGTGGTTTGTATCCTGCCGGTGTTTCTACTTCTACTAACTCATACTTTCCAATAGATAAATCTGAAACGTTTGCTTTTCCTTCTTTATCCGTTGTTACTTTTGCAACTACTTTTCCTTTTGAATCACGTACTTCAAATACAACATTTTCTAATGGTGCTTTACTGTCTTTATCTATTTTTGTAATTTCTACATTCCCCGTATCTACCATTTCATTTTCTACAGTGAACGTTAAAGATTTTGTCATACCTTTTTTAATTTCAAATGGTACAGGCTTTTCTAATTTTTTGTAGCCTGGTAAACTCTCTACTTCTACTAACTTGTACTTTCCTACTGATAAATCTGCAACTGTTGCTTTTCCAGCTTTATCTGTCGTTACTTTCGTTACCACCTTGCCTTTGTCGTCTTGAACTTCAAAGACTACATCTGCTAAAGGTGCCTTATTATCTTTATCTATTTTTGTAATTTCTACATTCCCCGTATCTACCATTTCATTTTCTATTTTTAATGATAGAACTTCTGTCATGCCTTTTTTGATTTCGAATGATACTGGCTCTGTTAATTTTTTGTAGCCTGGTAAGCTTTCTTTCTCTACTAATTTGTACTTTCCTACAGATAAGTCTGAGATTTTTGCTTTACCATTTTTATCTGTTGTTACTTCCGTTACTACTTTACCTTGTTCGTCTTGTACTTCGAAAACTACGCCTTCTAATACTTTTTGACTATCTTTATCTACTTTTGTGATTTCTACTGAACCTTTGTCTAACTGTTCATTCTCTACTTTTAATGATAAGACTTCTGTCATACCCTTTTTAATTTCGAATGATACTGGCTCTGTTAGCTTTTTGTAGCCTGGTAAGCTTTCTACTTCTACTAGTTTGTAATTTCCTACAGATAGATCTGAAATTTTTACTTTTCCTTCTTTATCTGTTTTTACTTTCGTTACTACTTTGCCTTTTTCATCTTGCACTTCGAATGTTACGCCTTCTAATGCCTTCTGGCTGTCTTTGTCCACTTTTGTAATTTCTACTGAACCTTTATCTAACTGTTCATTCTCTACTTTTAGTGATAAGACTTCTGTCATGCCTTTTTTAATTTCAAACGATACTGGTTTTGCTAATTTTTTATATCCTGGTAAGCTTTCTACCTCTACTAGCTTATATTTCCCTACTGATAAATCGGAAACGTTTGCTTTTCCTTCTTTATCTGTCGTTACTTTTGTTACTACTTTATCTTTTTCATCTTGCACTTCGAATGTTACGCCCGCTAATACTGCGCCACTTTCTTTGTCCACTTTTGTAATCTCTACTGAACCTTTATCTAACAGCTCGTTCTCTACTTTCAATGATAAAACTTTCGTCATACCTTTTTTGATTTCGAATGATACTGGTTCCGTTAACTTTTTGTAACCTGGTAAGCTCTTCGTCTCTACTAATTTGTATTTTCCTACTGATAGATCTGAAACGTTTGCTTTTCCATCTTTATCTATCGTTACTTCTGTTACTACTTTGCCTTTGTCGTCTTGAACTTCGAAGACTACGCCTTCTAATACTTTTTGGCTATCTTTATCTACTTTTGTAATTTCTACTGAACCTTTGTCTAACTGTTCATTCTCTACTTTTAATGATAAGACTTCTGTCATACCCTTTTTAATTTCGAATGATACTGGCTCTGTTAGCTTTTTGTAGCCTGGTAAGCTTTCTACTTCTACTAGTTTGTAATTTCCTACAGATAGATCTGAAATTTTCGCTTTTCCTTCTTTATCTGTTTTTACTTTCGTTACTACTTTGCCTTTTTCATCTTGCACTTCGAATGTTACGCCTTCTAATGCCTTCTGGCTGTCTTTGTCCACTTTTGTAATTTCTACTGAACCTTTATCTAACTGTTCATTCTCTACTTTTAGTGATAAGACTTCTGTCATGCCTTTTTTAATTTCAAACGATACTGGTTTCGCTAGTTTTTTATATCCTGGTAAGCTCTCTACCTCTACTAGCTTATATTTTCCTACTGATAAATCTGAAATTGTTGCTTTTCCTTCTTTATCTGTCGTTACTTTTGTTACTACTTTATCTTTTTCATCTTGCACTTCGAATGTTACGCCCGCTAATACTGCGCCACTTTCTTTGTCTACTTTTGTAATCTCTACTGAACCTTTATCTAACAGCTCGTTCTCTACTTTCAATGATAAAACTTTCGTCATACCTTTTTTAATTTCGAATGATACTGGTTCCGTTAACTTCTTGTAACCTGGTAAGCTCTTCGTCTCTACTAATTTGTATTTTCCTACTGATAGATCTGAAACGTTTGCTTTTCCATCTTTATCTGTCGTTACTTCTGTTACTACTTTGCCTTTGTCGTCTTGAACTTCGAAGACTACGCCTTCTAATACTTTTTGACTATCTTTATCTACTTTTGTTACTTCCACATTTCCCTTGTCTAACATTTCGTTTTCTACTGTTAAAGCAAGAGATTTTGTCATGCCTTTTTCAATTTGGAAAGTAATCGGATCTACTAATTGTTTATACCCTTTTGGTGCCTTTACTTCTACTAACTTGTATGTGCCGACTGATAAATTAGTAACTTGTGCTTGTCCTTTTTTATCTGTCGTTATTTTAGCGACTACTTGTCCTGCTGCATCTTGAATCTCAAATACTGCATCAGCTAAAGCATCTTTATTTTCTTTATCTACTTTTGTAATTTCTACATTTCCTGTATCCACTAATTCATTTTCTACTGTTAGCTTTAGCGCTGTTACTCTACCCTTTTCAATTTCGAATGAAACTGGCTTTTCTAGTGGTTTGTATCCTGCCGGTGTTTCTACTTCCACCAACTCATACTTCCCAATAGGTAAATCTGAAACGTTTGCTTTTCCTTCTTTATCCGTCGTTACTTTCGCAACTACTTTTCCTTTTGAATCACGTACTTCAAATACAACATTTTCTAATGGAGCTTTACTATCTTTATCTATTTTTGTTATCTCTACATTCCCTGTATTCACCATTTCATTTTCTACTTTTAATGATAGAACCTCGGTCATGCCTTTTTTGATTTCAAATGATACTGGTTTTTCTAGTTTTTTATAACCAGGCAAACTTTCTACCTCTACTAATTCATACTTTCCTACAGGTAAATCTGAAACATTTGCTTTTCCATCTTTATCTGTCGTTACTTTTGTAACTTCATTACCCTTTTCATCTTGGATGATGAATATTACTCCCGCTAACGGTGCTTTATTATCTTTATCTATCTTTGTTATCTCTACATTTCCCGTATCTACCATTTCATTTTCTATTTTTAATGATAGAACTTCAGTCATGCCTTTTTTGATTTCAAATAATACTGGATCTGTTAGTTTCTTATAGCCTGGTAAACTTTCTTTCTCTACTAATTTGTACTTTCCTACTGATAAATCTGAGATTTTTGCTTTACCATCTTTATCTGTTTTTACTTCCTTTACTACTGTTCCAGCTTCATCTTGCACTTCAAAGACTACGCCTTTTAATGCTTTTTTGTTGTCTTTATCTACTTTTGTAATTTCTACTGAACCTTTATCTAACTGTTCATTTTCTACTTTCAATGATAGGACTGTTGTCATACCTTTTGTAATTTCGAATGATACTGGTTCTGTTAGCTTTTTGTAGCCAGGTAAACTTTTCGTCTCTACTAATTTGTACTTTCCTACTGATAAATCTGAGATTTTTGCTTTTCCTTCTTTATCCGTCGTTACTTTCGCAACTACTTTTCCTTTTGAATCACGTACTTCAAATACAACATTTTCTAATGGAGCTTTACTATCTTTATCTATTTTTGTTATCTCTACATTCCCTGTATTCACCATTTCATTTTCTACTTTTAATGATAGAACCTCGGTCATGCCTTTTTTGATTTCAAATGATACTGGTTTTTCTAGTTTTTTATAACCAGGCAAACTTTCTACCTCTACTAATTCATACTTTCCTACAGGTAAATCTGAAACATTTGCTTTTCCATCTTTATCTGTCGTTACTTTTGTAACTTCATTACCCTTTTCATCTTGGATGATGAATATTACTCCCGCTAACGGTGCTTTATTATCTTTATCTATCTTTGTTATCTCTACATTTCCCGTATCTACCATTTCATTTTCTATTTTTAATGATAGAACTTCAGTCATGCCTTTTTTGATTTCAAATAATACTGGATCTGTTAGTTTCTTATAGCCTGGTAAACTTTCTTTCTCTACTAATTTGTACTTTCCTACTGATAAATCTGAGATTTTTGCTTTACCATCTTTATCTGTTTTTACTTCCTTTACTACTGTTCCAGCTTCATCTTGCACTTCAAAGACTACGCCTTTTAATGCTTTTTTGTTGTCTTTATCTACTTTTGTAATTTCTACTGAACCTTTATCTAACTGTTCATTTTCTACTTTCAATGATAGGACTGTTGTCATACCTTTTGTAATTTCGAATGATACTGGTTCTGTTAGCTTTTTGTAGCCAGGTAAACTTTTCGTCTCTACTAATTTGTACTTTCCTACTGATAAATCTGAGATTTTTGCTTTACCATCTTTATCTGTTTTTACTTCTGTTACTACTTTGCCTTGCTCATCTTGCACTTCGAAGACTACGCCTTCTAATACTTTTTGACTATCTTTATCTATTTTTGTAATTTCTACTGAGCCTTTGTCTAACTGCTCATTTTCTACTTTTATTACTAAAGCTTTTGTCATACCTTTTGTAATTTCAAATAGTACTGGTTCTGCTAGATTTTTGTAACCTGGTAAGCTTTTCGTCTCTACTAATTTGTACTTTCCTACTGATAGATCTGAAACGTTTGCTTTTCCTTCTTTATCTGTTACTACTTTTCTTACTACGCCATCTTTCTCATCTTGGACTTCAAATTCGACACCGGCTAATACTGCCCCGTTTTCTTTGTCCACTTTTGTAATTTCTATATTACCTTTGTCTACCATTGCATTTTCCACTTGTATTGGGAATATGCCGTCCCCTGTTACATTTACTTCGAACTCTGTTTCTTTTAATTGGTAGCCTTCAGGTGCTTTTGTTTCTTTTAAAATATATTTTCCTGGTGCTAACGGTTTAGAGATTGCCTTACCATCTTTATCTGTAACAATATGTTCGACTACTACACCGTCTTTTACTATATCAAACTCTGCATTTGCTAATGGTTTATCACCATTTTCCGAATCAATTTTCTTTACTTCAATTTGACCCTTTTGCATAGTATTTTTAATTTCAATTGTTTTTGTTTCTCCAGCTTGAAGTGTAACCTCTACTGGACTTGTTAATTTTTGATATCCTTCTGGTGCTACTGTTTCATATACTTTATACGTCCCAGGAGCTAAAGTTTGAGGTACTGAAAAACCTTTTTCGTCCGTTTTCAGTTTTGCAACAACTTCATTTGCACTATTTCGGACTTCAAATTCGGCAGCTTTTAACCCTTTGTTCGGATTCTCAGAATCTATTTTATGAAGCGATACTGTACCATCTTTTGGAGCTTCAGGCGGCGTAATAGTTACTTCTTTTGATGTTAAAGTTTTATCATCAAAATGTAATTCCGCTTTATTAGGAATCTTCTTATCTACGTAAGAAGATAAGTCTGCATTATTTTTGATTTTCGCCTTGATACTGAGATTAATTATCTGGTCTTCATACGACTTATAGTCAAAACTCTCACCAAACGTAAATGTTACTTCACTTCTTTGTTTATCTATATTTAACGTTCCTTTAGAAGTAATATCTTGGCCATTTTGATCATACACTTTTGCCTCTAATACTTCTAAAACATCTTCTAAATCATCACTAATTACCATAGATGTGTATTTAGGAGGATCGTTCGGTATGTGTGTACCAACTTGGTATTGAATAACTTGATCCATTTTTGTTAACTGCTCATTCTCTACAAGCTTGCCATTCTCATCAACTATATTTTTTTCAATGCTAGGTGGATTATTGTCACCTGAACCGGATCCTCCCCCACCACTTACAAATACTTGTCCTACTTTTTCTTCAGTTTTAATATTTTTACCTTCTAATTTCACAGTATTTTTATGAGGCTTCGCAGCAGGATTTGTAACCTTTGTTTTATATCTTAAAATATAGCCTTTTGAACTGTCTGGAAACTCAATTGTAAATCCAGCCTTTGTTGCATTAATTTTAATGTTAGATAAATCTGCTGGCTTAATATTTGTTGGTGCATAACCATCTTCAAATACAGCCTCTTCTAATACTACGCTGTCTGTAATTAACTCATGTCCAGGTCCTAATGTATCTGTTAATTTAAGATCTTGCATTTCTGTTCCAGTTGCATTTACATATACAAGCCAATCAGCAATCGAAGGATCTTCTTGATTATAAGAACCCCATTTCAATAGATTATCTGTATTGGGCTGTGGCTTCGGTCTCTCTGTCGTATTACTTACATTTACTTCTTTATTAACGATTTGACCATCAACGTTAAATTCTAATGGAATTTCTTTAACACCATCATATGCTTCTAAACCAAAGTAGAATTCTACGAATAAAGAACCTTTAATGTTATTCTTTCCTTCTACGTAATCACCCATAGTACACGTTAATAGACCCTTTTTCATCTCACATGTACCAACTGTTTTTCCTTCAGCATCTTTTAAAGGAAAACTCATATTCATAAGGTCTTTTCGAAACTCTTTTGGCATATCAATTGTGAATTGATCTCCACTTTTTATTTTTTCTTTAGCTGACCACTTCACTTCTACTTTCATACCATCTGAGGCTTGATACGGTTCAGATGTCGTGCCATCAGTACGGGAAATATTAATTTCGTCCACTGGACTTTTCATCACAGCAGCTTGAATAACTGGAGCCCACACATTCAGCACTGAAAATAATACTAGAAAAACTAATGAAACCATTGAAATATGCCTTTTAGTACTTTTCATTTGCATAGTTCCCTCCTATTTTTTTATATTTATATAACAAAAAAAGACCGTCCGGTTGCATCAAAAATGTGCAACCAGACGATCTTAGTAACCAATATGTATTACCGTAGACTCTAAGCTTTGCGGCCTATCCTTTCGAATAGTGTGCTAAAAATATCTTTTATTCTTTTTTTGTTTCATTTTCCTCTTAAACCAAATATTACTATACCGTCTGGACGGTTATAATTCAATACTCTATAAAATTGTTCTATTTTTCTAATAAAAAAAACAATTCACCACTACATTAAATAAGTAATGGTGAATTGTTTTCGCATTATATAGTTCGTATATTCTATTTATATGAATTACTAATAAGAGCTTGAATCACTTTTTCTCTTAACTCGGGGCTTAGTCTGCCAACCCCTAAATATTCCGAATACCATAATCCATCTGCTGCTAATCTAATAATTGTTGCACAAACTGAATCTATCTCATCGTTTTCTATATTCTTTTGCAGTTGCTGAAATGATTGTTGTAATGGCTCAAGTAATTCAGGTTTTAACATGAATGCTGCCATCATACTACTAGACAACTCTTCTGTTCTTCTCTCATTACTTAATCTTTCCTCTACAAAAGAGCGAACCCATCTCCCTTTCCTCTCTGAGTCTTCCGCTACTTTATTGTAAATAGCGCCCTCATTATCCTCTATCCCTCTGACTATCATACCTTCTATTAAAGCTTCTTTATTTGCAAAGTGATACAATAATCCACCTTTACTTACACCCGCCTCTTTTGCCACTGCTTCTAAGGTTAATTTAGCAACCCCTTTACATTGCACAATTTGAGAAGCGGCCGCCAAAATCTTTTGCCGCGTTATGCTGATACTCATTCCTTTTTAAAACCCCATTTCTACTAAATTTATATAAATACGAATCTTATTTTTAATATTGTTGATTACTACTAAGTATTTTCTTTATACAACAAAAGCTGCATTACCTTTGAATTTTTAGTTACTTATTCTATTAAAAATTTCCATATCATTCAATATGATAACATCAAATACATAACATTGACTATACATCTATACTTTTATATTCATCGAAAATATATCCATAAACACGAAATGTATAAAAATTGATTATCCTTATACATCTAATCTATAATTTAAAGAGGTTTATATTTTCATAAAAATAAAGTGAAATTTTATAAGGATGATTCCATTGAAAAAATTTTCTATTAGTTATTTAATATGCTTACTGTTTTTTCTATCATTGTGAATGTTTTACAGTATACAAGCGTTCCAAATTATGCGGATTCATGGGGGCCGATTTGGGTATCTATTATTATGCTTTCAATTCTTGGAAGTATTCCTGTTCTTATCGCTTGTTTAATAGGCGAATTTTGTTATAGAAAAATAAAAGGAAGTCACGAATTAAAAATCGGTATTCCTTTATTTATAGTGTTAGGTATTTCCTACAATCATTTCTTCTTTATGTTGTTTAACGACCGATATTTTCTATCCTTTAATTTAGAAGCCTTTTTGGAAACAGGCCTACTTATTACGTTATCATCTTTATTATTTTACCTTATAAGACGCCGTTAATTCTTTCATCATTACATAAAAAAATGTTATTACTCTTGTTACATCGAGTAATAACATTTTTATTTAAATCTATTTAACTAATTTGCTTCCAACTAGTATCCTTCACATCTTCGCTAGTCGGCTTTCTAACTGATTTCACAAAACATTCCTCGCAAGCACCAAGTGCAATGAAGTTTTTCTGTGCTTGTCTTAACGAGACTTCATTTGCCCCGCCTTCAAAGTCAGGATCGTTAAACTGTACCTCATCATCTTCCCAGTAACATATATTACAAATTTCATATGTACCTGGTGGTTCTTCTTCTATTGTTCTATACCCGCAGCACGGACATGTATATTTCATTCCGTTACTCCATTATTCATTTCTTTTTTCTCCCATATATTCCGGCCCATAAAGAATGTAACAGCGCAAATCATAGTTATTACCATGAAAGTAGTATTAGAATCCTCATATGTAGTTGGAATTCCAATCGTTACAGAAACAATACTAAAAGCTAAAAGTAAATATAATAATAAAGATAGAATATAGCTTAGTTTAAATCGTAAAATGATACCTCTAAACAATAGCTCACCAAGTAGACAGCCACCTAAAATGATAGGTACTCCGAAATATAATGTAAGGACTCCCATTTGCGCAGTAGATTGAATTATCTTACCGATTATGTTCGGCGAAACCAGCTCACTATTGTTTCCCATCCTATCATATAAATCAAGTGCCGTTACTGAAATAAAGAAACTTAATATAGAAAACGAATACGGTATTAAAAATTTGCTCACTCTCATTCACCTCACTTTTTTTGTTTCACATATATTATTCATTACTTTCACAAAAAAAATAGCCCTCTATGCTAAAACATAGAGGGCATAATTTTTATATAAAAACCTATACCTTATCCTGAAATCCCCCTAAACAGAACATCTAAACTATCTGTGCCCTATATTCTTTAGGGGATAGGTGGTTATTAGAAAGTAGTGCCTTCTTTTTTATAATATTCTTTTGAAATCTCTTCATAAAATGCGGCTGATGTCGCGTAGAAATACGGTGCTAACCATAAGAAACCGATTCCTATAGTAAGAATACTTAATATGAACCAGCCTAAGAAACTTAAGCATAGTAAAAAGTAATCCATTTTATGTCCATTCATCATATGACGACTCTCAGTAATCGCTTGATTCGCTGTATATTCTGGATGATCATTCAAAATAAAATACGTCATAGAATAAGAAAATGATTTAATAATACCTGGAATAATAAGAAGCAATGTCCATAGAGTCAAGTATACATACATTAGTAAATATGTTAAAAACGACTTCATCAACTTACTTCCATCGCTAAACCATCTAAATATATGACCAATGCGAGCATCAGTCCCACGAATTGCATTTAAAACAAGATAATAGGCACCTATTGTTAATGGACCAATAACAATCATTACTATAATACTTACTGTAAGTGAATCACTTGCCTCTTCCCAACCCCAAAATACCGAGAAAATACCTGTTGTTAGCATTTCAACAGCTCCAATAAGGATTCCAATTAATAAAGTTGCCCCTACCGCTAATCCCCATCTTCCTTTTAATGCATCAAGTGCTTCTCTTTTCAACTGACTTATCATATATAACCTCCTAATACTATTTGTATTTTAGTATACCATTTATATCAAAAATTCCACATATTTTCCTAAAACAGAAGCATACTCCTTTTTGCATACGTATTGATACATGTGTGCTGTAGTTGTACTAATATATGGATTAAACGACTCTTTTCCCTATAACAAAAAAGCTTGCCCTTCAGAATAGGCAAGCTTTCTCAAATTATTCCTCACTCATTCTCTTCTTATACCAATCCTGCATTCTCTCCGCGTCTTCTACTCTCGTATGCTCTATTTTATAACTAGATGATGCACTAGAAAACTTATACGTACATAAATCCGCTCGGCGCTGGAAATATGATTGTGTCTTCTCCATTGATTGGACATGTCTTCTTCTAATAAGTCCTGTATATTTTCCGACGCTACGATAGACAAGTGTAATTTGTTCTCCGTTAACACTGTAACCATTTGTTTTAAATGTTGCGTATCCAAGTGTAAAGATAAGGATTGCGAGCGGAATTAATGCCCACATGATGAAGTGCTTTTCAGAGTATATACTTATTCCAAGAAGCGGGATTGCTAGCATTGCGAAGAAAATGAAACTATCAATGAGATAGCGGCGTAATGCTGCTTTTGGTAATGCAATAATGTTTGCATTCAGTTCGTATGGTAATTGTAAATGGGCGAGTAACTGTTGTACTCGATCTTTTCGAATGATTGGGTGCAGTGTAACCTTTTCTTTTTCGTCACCCATTCCTTTACTTTGAATGACTTCTACTTGCACAGCACAATAACCGAATGGTTGGCGTAAAATACTTTCTTTTATCGTAATACCTTGAATACGATGCAATTTTAGTACGAGCTCTTTTTTCTCAAGCAATCCTTGCGAAATGCGGACTTCGTCATTTCTTCGATTCACTGTGAAATCGCCATGTTTTAACGCGTAACCGATTGTAGATATAATCCAAGAAAGAACGAGTAACATGGCTACCATGAAAATCCAGCCATATATATCATGTTCCATTACATACGACTTTACGCCATTCTCTATCCATTTCGGAATGTACTCATCTACTTGGTGAAAGACGAAAAAGATTAAAGAGAATAATAGTCCAAATTGACCAGATGTAACAGATGCTAATAAAATCTCTTTCCAAGTTAATTTATATTCTGTCGTTTGTTTTTCCTCTGTAACAATTGCTTTTTCTACTGTATTTTCTGCTGCTTCGTCTAACGTTTTTTCTGCTTTCACTTCTGGAGTTGGCTCATTTAGCAAAGCAATAAGCTCCGCCGCTTCTTCTGCCGTAATACCAGCTAAGCTAACTTCTGCTTCATCGCCCCCACCAGCTGTTTCAATCTGAATTTTCTTTAAACCGAGCATTTGATAGAGCACGTTAGAACTTGTATTAATCGTTTGAACACGTTCTTTATTTAAGTAGCTCTCCTTTTTCACGAAGAGACCTTTTTTCACATGTAATACGTTATTTTCAACCCAATATGTTGTGTAATACCATTTTTCAAATGCTGAAAAAACGGTGAGTAAACCAAATGCTGCGGGAATTAAATACCAAAACGGGAATTTTCCGTTTAAGCTAAACATGAAAATAATGAGTGGTATAAAATCTGTTATTTTTAATTCTAATAACATCGTGATTGGATGCTGCCTCTTATACATCCTCATCACTCACTTTCGCTAATTCTGCGATTTTCGTTTTCAACATTTCTGCTTCATACATCGTTAAGCCTGGGATGCTATGAGAAGTTGCTGCTGTTGAAATGTGTAATTCTGCTAAGCCATATTTTCTCATAATTGGTCCTTGTTCAATCGTTACGTGCTGCACACGAATCATCGGTACTAATACGCGCTTTACGACAAAAAGACCATGCTGAATTTCAAGCTCTTCTTCATTTAGTTGGTAGCTGTAATAACGTTGACGTAGTTTCGGGAATAAGAAGTACGAAAATGGTGCGAACACAACTGTCAGCCCAATCATTACATACAAAATCCACGCCCACCAATCAAACTTTATCATGAGGAAAAGGTAAGCTAAAATGACGAGTATACCGATCCCTTCTTCAATTACAGCACGAACTTTCCACACCTTGACCATGTCAGGGTGAATTTCATTTTTCAATGGATCCATGTAACCACTCCAAATCTAGTAATCTAATATATGAATACTCTTAATCTACATTTTACATAACTTTACAGAAAATTGAAATTTAATCTTCTTTCTTCTCAGGAATAAAATATCCGAACCAAAGTAACCAAATGAAACCGATTAACTTCATCCAACTTCCATCCGCTTGAAAAGCTTCAATCATACCTGGTATTTTATAAATCCCAATAAATCCAAGAAAACCGAGCCACCAGTTTTTTTGCATTTTCATCTTTACTCCTCCTTCATGACATTTTTCACATTTCGAATCCAAATTTCTTTATACTTTAAATGGAATCCCATGAGCATATAGTTGCTCATATTATCGATCACAAGCGCTAGCGTATGAGCATTTTCTTCCGTTTCATGTTGTGACACAACACCCAGTCTCGCGCCTTTCTTCAATAAATCGTGGAAACCATGTAAGAAATCCTCTTGTATTTCAAATAAACGTTTCTGGTACTTTTCATTTCGCGATGCAGTTACGATAAATTCATTGATAACGCGTAGTATTCCTTCTTGCCCTTCATACTCAGAGAGCATATGTAAACCATCTGCGATTAGCTTTTCTGCAAAGTTTTCTTTCGTATACTGCTCTTTATCGAAGTAATTTGCAAAATGATAATCAGAAAAAATCTCTTCAAATAAAAAATCAACTAACGCTTCTTTAGAAGAAAAATGATAGTAAATAGCCGGTTTTGAAATACCTACCTCTTTCGCAATCATGGAAAGACTCATCTTCTCAATGCCGTGTTCTGCCATAAGTTTAAATGATGCCTCTACAATGTTCTGCGATGTTTGTAAATTCTTCGTCATACTGTACCTCACTTATTTTTACTTACCGGTCGGTAAGTAAATTGTAAAATAAAAAATTATCGTTTGCAAGTTTGATTCAAACCTGTATATTACTTTTTCAATCTACATTACGGATCTAGGATCATATTCCTTAATAATGACTACAATAATCTTGAATCCAGTTAAACTACAAAAAGCACCTTTGTGAGTGCTTCTTGTAATTTAATATTTAGGACCCATATAATCATAGCTTTGGTCCAGCGCTTTTAATAAATCAATCGCACCCTTTAACTCTCTTTTATCAGACTCTAATTCTTCCATCCTTCTTTCGATATCTTTTTTAAAAGATTCTAAATCGCTAATGGCTTTTTTCCCTACTCCAAGTTGCGACCAGCTTGATAAGAGTAAATTATGTACATTACTTACAACTCTTTTATTATGATTTAAGTCTTGAATCATATGGTCAAATTGTTGTAAAGCTTGGTTCAATGCTTCTTCATTTAAGTAAATTCTCGGCATCTTAATCTTCTCCCTTAATATTGTTGATCAGTCTTCTTATAATCATCGGCTTTCTTCTCAATAAAATCTGAAATTTCCGTTGCTGTTCGTATGTACCAAAAACTTAAATGCTCTACATGTGCACGTATATTATTTACTTTAGCTTCTACCCGTCTACTTTCAGCCGTTTCTAATAATGTCATCATATTAGAAATTAACCTCGGTACTCTATCTTGAAATTCTTGCGCGTTTCGCTTCATATCTCTTACAGCTTGTTCTAAATTCTCTACCACTACACGAATCTCTCCCCCGCCTAATAACGCGCCTGGTGAATCATAAACTCTTTCATTCGTGTCTACATTTAACAAGTATTTATTTGATAAAGACCCATTCTCTCCAAATTGGAAGTTTTGATCTGTTTGATAATGATAACCAGGGCCACTTATCGAATTTAAAAATCGAGTAACATCCATCCCAAGCTTTTGCTGTAATGATAGCTTTGACATTTCTTCTTTCGAAATTGGTGGGGTTACCGCATAAGTAGATCCTATATGACTTTCATATGCACCAAATGGTCCATAGCCAATTGAATCATTTCCGTGAACAACACTTACAATTCTATTATTAAACTCACCATTATTTGCTCTTTCTTGTAAATCAGGCGGTAACAAATGTTTTGCACTCGGCGCATTCCATGACATACATCTTACATTGTCATTAGATGCCGCTGCATATTCCGCTAAAGCTCCCCCTAACGAATGACCCGTCGTATATATCTCCACATCATCCCTGCCCTTATATGTATCCGTTACTTGTTTCATGACCCTTTCAGCTTGTTCAAATTGATTATGTGTTTCCCAGCGCTCATTCTCTTCATTCCAATATTTCTTTGAACCTGCATTCTCAGTTCCTGCTACAGGAGGTGCTGCTGGTTCATGAACACCTTCTCGTAATACAAAATGATTCGTATCCGTTTTCAAATCCTTCATACCTTCCCCTGGTTTCATCGGAATGCCTAAAGAGTTTTTCTCTATAATTTTATCCCCTTCTGTACCTCGGAAAGCTACCATAACTTGCTTTTTGCCATCGACATCTCGTTCAAAGACTACTGCGTCCATTCCGGTTTGTTTGTCGTGGAATGTTTCTCCTACTTTCCATGTCTGTAAAACTTTTTTTTGATCTGTATAATCCTTTATCTCATAATTTTTACCTAAATCATTCCTATATGCTCCTTTTGCCAAATCATAATAAGTTTGATCTAAAACTGCACTTTCTTTCATTCTTTCACTCCTATAATAAATAGTTTATTCTAATTATATAGTTTATCATTAGGAGAGGGTGATTTTTTTGAAAAAAAAGGGATTTTTATTAATAATAATTATAATTATATTTTTTATTGGAGGGTTTATGTATATGAACAAACAAGAGAACAATGAAGAAATAGCATTAAAAGAAAAAGCGACAAAGATCGCAATCCAACATTTTAAAGAGGATAAAAAACTAGATGTTACAGTGACAAAAGTCGAATTCGGCCCTGCAGATTTTGGAGTAATTTTTGTATCGGGTCATGTAACCAATAATCCAAATCGTAAAATAACTGCAGATATAAATTATAGAGATAAATATAGGGTTGAAAGTATTAGTTATGATGACTGAAAATAATATGAAAATAAAGTATATTTTTGTTGGCCCTTTGTATTAATTCCAATTATTTCATATGTATATAAAGGATGAGATCAATATTCAATAAGCTCAACTTCTAACGTTAAAAATTTAGAAGCAATGTATCAAACTTTTGGGCACCTAACAATAAGGTGTCTATTTTTATTTTCAAAAGGAGCCCCTCAAATAATTCTTAAAAACCTAGATTGATTTGAACCTATTAAAACATTTTAAAGTTTCTCTTCTGCAACATTTGATATATCCCTAATTTAGGAACCAATGATTGGAGGAGAATTATGTTGCATAAAAGATTGTTTTTATATTTAGTTTTCATTTTCATTATTACTACCTTAGGAGGCTGTAATAATGAAAATAATACCGAGGAAGAAATCATTAATAAAGCAAAAGAAGAAACCATTCAATATTTCAAAAAAACAGAGGGCTTAGATGTATCAATTACAGATCATGAATTTGGACCAAAAGACTTTCAAACTATCTCTATATCAGGCTATGTGACTAATGATAAAACGAAAGAATTTACTGCTTCAGTTGAATACGCAAATAATTATCATATAGGCACTATTTCAACTACCAAAAATTTAGAGCTTAAAAACTAATAATTGGGGCACTTTAGAGTGCCTTTTCTTTATGCTTCACCACACAATGTTCTGTGAATATAAAATTTAGTGAAGAGGAATATAACGCACTATTAATGGAGTGATTATTCGTGAAAAAATATAGTATAAGGTTATTCATTATTTTTACACTTATCCTTTTAGGAGGATGTACTATAGATCAAAAGAATGAGGAACAACAAATTGTTAATAAAGCAAAAGCAACAACCATTCAATATTTTAAAGAAAAACATAATTTAGATGTAGTAATTACAGGGCATAGCTTTCCTCCAAATGATTTTCAAACTGTATTTATAGATGGTTATGTTAAGGATGATAAAAGTAAAGAATTCTCAGTAGATGTAGAATTTGGTAATGGGGAATATAGGGTAGGTTCTATATCTCGTTCTGAAAACTTTAAATTAAATTATTAATAATAAATCTAAAAAATTTAATAATACTTAAGATTAATATAATATATAGTGTTTGGTTACCAAGTCTATCAAAGACACTTTATGGTGTCTTTTTTACGTAAAATATTTTAGCGTATAAATTTTTTTATTAACAAAATGATTTATATCTGTTTTTAAATCCTTCATACCTTCCCCTGGTTTCATCGGAATGCCTAAAGAGTTTTTCTCTATAATTTTATCCCCTTCTGTTCCTCGGAAAGATACCCTAACTTGCTTTTTCCCATCGACATCTCGTTCAAAGACTACTGCGTCCATTCCGGTTTGTTTGTCGTGGAATGTTTCACGGACCTTCCATGTTTGTAAAGTATCATCATTCGCATTATTCACTGTAATTTCATTTCTTAACTCTTTATCTGATTTATACGCATCTTTAGCCATTCGATAAAAGCTTAAATCTAACACTTCTTGTGTATTTTTGCTATCCAAAGTATTCTCTCCTCGGGATATTTAGTATATTCTAAATTATAGAACAACATCAACGGAGGGTAAACATGAGAATTAAAATCCGAAAATTTACCTTTTTTGTCTTTTTTATCTTTGTAAGTACAATAATTGGGGGATGTAATATGCAGGAAAATAATAAAGAAAAACAAATAGTAGATAAAGCAACAGAAAAAACAATTAATTACTTTAAAGAGAAACAAAATTTAGATGTAACTATTACTGATTACAGGTTCCCTTCTAATGATCTAGAATCAGTCTTCATAACTGGTCATATCAAAGATGATGAAAGCAAGGAATTCACTGCTACAATAGATTACAATAATAATTATAATGTTGGTTCTGTTTCAACGAATTTTTCTCTAAAAAAATAATACAATATGGATAAAAAAATGAGGAAATAGCATTAAAAGAAAAAGCAAAAAAGATCGCAATCCAACATTTTAAAGAAGATAAAAAGCTAGGTGTCACAGTGACAAGAGTGGAATTCGCCCCCTCAGATTTTTGGGTGATTTTTGTATCAGGTCATGTAACAAATAATCCAAACCGTAAAATAACTGCAGATATAAATTATAAAAATAAGGTTGAAAGTATTAGTTATGATGACTGAAATTAATATGAAAATAAAGTATATTTTTGTTGGCCCTTTATATTCATTCCAATTATTGAATATGTATATAAAGGATGATATCAATATTCAATAAGCTCAACTTCTAACGTTAAAAATTTAGAAGCAATGTATCAAACTTTTGGGCACCTAACAATAAGGTGTCTATTTTTATTTTCAAAAGGAGCCCCTCAAATAATTCTTAAAAACCTAGATTGATTTGAACCTATTAAAACATTTTAAAGTTTCTCTTCTGCAACATTTGATATATCCCTAATTTAGGAACCAATGATTGGAGGAGAATTATGTTGCATAAAAGATTTTTTTATTTAGTTTTCATTATTACTACCTTAGGAGGCTGTAATAATGAAAATAATACCGAGGAAGAAATCATTAATAAAGCAAAAGAAACAACCATTCAGTATTTTAAAGAAAAAGAAAATCTAGATGTAGAGATTACTAAACATAAATTTGCCCCAAAGGACTTTCAAAGTGTTTGGATTTCAGGACATGTTAAAGATGATAAAAATAAAACATTCTCGGCAGCTGTTGAATACGCTAATGATTATCACATCGGTTCCATTTCCACATCTGAAGGTTTTGATTTAAAACAATAAATCTAACGGTTTCACTTCAACATAACTAGTTAAGTTTGTTTCTTTCATTCAGGAGTGTTCCTTATAAAAAATAAAAAGCATCCTAAATCACAATTTTAGGATGCTTTCTTGTTAATCCTTATTCAGCAATCGCATACGATAACAATTCATCGTTACTTCTCCAAGTCGTTGCAGTAATTGATAGTTTGCATATGCACCGACCGGGGCACCGATTATGGGTACGAGCTGAAGCATTTTTGCTAAATCGATATAGTCTCGGTACTCTGTTTGAAACTTTTCCCAGTCCATATGATTTTCTTGTTCTGTATCCCACGTTTCGATTGCTTTCCATATTTCTTTTCGGTGGTCGTCACTTGAAAAGGCAAGCTGGAAAACGTGAAGGATAAAAAGGCGCTCTTCTTTGTCGCTCGTATCAAATCCGTACAATGTTGCTGCATCGAATAAAAATTTAATTTTAATGCCGAGCAACAGCGGAAAGTCAGCAAGGCCAAGGAGAATACCGCCTGCTCCCGTCCCCGCTCCTTCTGCCGCTGCTATTTTTTTATACTCATCCATTTTTTTACGTACTTCATCATCTCGTCTTTGCAACGACCAGTTCGTCTCTTTTAATTTCGGCTTTATAAAGTTTGATCCGGCACTAATTGTTTGCACCATCATCCGAATCGTTTCTGTTAATACTTTTTGTACTTTCGCCGGAATAAGCTGTTGTACTTTCGTCTGCACTTTCTTTGAGAACCGTGTCATCATAGAAGAATCTTTCATGAATGTAGCTTTCCACTGCTCCAGTTCTTTTATAACCTTTTCTTCATATGTAATCATAGGTTCATTCCCTTCAATTTAAACGCTCAATACGTTTTGCCCCGTATTGATAAACGAAACCGATACTAAATAGTATGCTTACGACTAGTAAAATTCCCGTCATCATGAAATCTTTCGTAGCAAGTGCAAATATAATTGTAAATATAACGCTACCTGTAATAAGAATTGCATTTAATAAAGTAAGAAAATCTTTCTTCTTCTCTTCTCCCCCGACCGGATACAAATCAAGCCAAATCTTCATGCGGTGATGCTTCCATAAAGTTAATAGCTGATAACCGATTAAGTATAGGAAGATAAGGCTTACGATAAATCGTCCATATAAAAACGGAATGAAGTAAAGAATAACTCCGCCAAGAGCGAGCAGGCGCACATATAAGCCGAAATAGTTACCAGATCGTAAAAACGTTCTCGTATATAAGTATAAATAGGTACGCTTTTCGCCTATCATCGCCAGAATGAAATCAAGCCATTTTCTACGTGCTACTCTCTCTTTTAGTGCTGGTACATCAACGAACATATTCGCGATGCGGTACAGCAGCATCATCTTCTTACCTTCTTCAGAAATTAAATACTCCCAGTTTAGCGGCTTTCCTTTCACCATTTGATGCAGCATCACAAGGTATAACACCATGAGAAGGACGATTCCGCCAATAAACATAACGGAAGTACGCTCTACAAGGAAGTATACAAATAAGCCGTTTAAAATAAAACGAATGAACCAATCTGCTCTTTGTATATTTTGGTCTGTTAAAAATGACTTTTCCCACGCGACGAATAAGTTCCACGCTTTTACAATGACAAACGCGAGCACAATCCATATGTAAGCCGCTCCTGTTTGCTTCATTTGCTGGAAATATAACGGGGCAAGCGCTGCCGCTACGATTGCGATTATGTATAACTGAATCATAAACGTAAAAAGAAATGCCTTTGTGAAGTAAGGTTTTAACTTTTGTTCAACTGGCAGTAAGTAAACGAGATCCGCTTCTTTTAATAACGTTTGGATTGATCCAGCCGTTATTACGAGCCCAAGCAACACTGCCATAACGAGCGCCGCTGGAAACGAAGGTGTTAACGTTTGTAACCATTGCTGATAATAATACGCTCCTGCGCCGATGATGAATACGAAAATAAATTTTAAATGATCATTAAATACGTATTTACTATATGTACGAACTTCTTGTAGAAAGTGACGAAATCGCTCTTTCCATAACGCTGTGCTATTCATAATCTTCTTCCTTTGTTAGCGCGATGTAAATATCATCTAACGTTGCACCTGGCATATTAAACTGTGATTGCAGCTCAGATAACGTTCCCTTCGCTCTTACTTCACCTTGATGCAGAATAATGAACGAATCACAATAACGCTCTGCCGTCGCTAAAATATGTGTGCTCATTAAAATACCGGCTCCACTCTTTTTCATTTGATCCATCATTTGAAGAAGAGATTGAATTGCTAACGGATCTAATCCAACGAAAGGTTCGTCTACTATGTAAAGAGATGGCTCAACTAAAAACGCGCTCATAATCATTACTTTTTGTTTCATCCCTTTTGAGAAATGAGATGGAAACCATTTTAAACGATTTTTCATGCGAAATTCATGTAATAGTTGTCCTACACGTTCTTCATATTGTTTTTCATCAACGCCGTACGCCATCGCTGTTAATTTCAAATGCTCTTCTAACGTTAATTCATCATATAATACCGGCGTTTCTGGAATGAATGAAAAGCTAGAACGGTACGCTGTCATATCATCACGAATTGTTTTCCCATTAATTGTGACAGTTCCTTTTTTCGGTTCCATTAAACCGATAATATGTTTAATCGTCGTACTTTTACCAGCTCCATTTAAACCGATTAAGCCGACAAGTTCGCCTTTATTAACAGAGAACGAAACATCTTTTAATACAGGTCGTTTCGTATATCCTCCTGTAACATTTTCTACACGCAATAACTCGCTCATACGACACCACTTTCTTCATTAGTATTCATTCTATATTCATCTTACCAAAAATTATGCTGTACTACATAGTATCCATGTACTCAAAAAAAAATTTAAATTTATTAGCATATATTTTCCCGAAAGCGGACATCATAATTAGTGAAGAAGGAACACATTGAAAAAGCGACCACCAATTGATGAGTACAACAACATAGTTAAGTCATCATGAAATGGGGTGTCCATGTTGGACAATGAAATTTACACATAACCAGATTATTTGTTTCATTTTCGAAACGGGGTGTCTCTGAAAGAGCATATACTGTTTTAAAAAATAAACAATTTCATTTTAAAAAAGATTGCAATTCATTTCACTTGAAAATGGGGTGTCTACGGCAGAAACTTTAGCCGATTTACCGTGCATTTCTTAAATAAATGAGGTGTCTGCGAAACGTAAATTACGATAATGCTTTTTCAATCCCTCTTCAGAAAACAGGAAGCTGAGTCAGCTTCCTGTTTTTCGTGTTTGTTCTCTTATGTAATTATGGTAAAATACGGCTAAGGATATTTGAAAGGATGAGATCAATGAATCATACAGCAGACAATTGTATTTTTTGTAAAATCATTGACGGGCAAATCCCTTGCTCAAAAGTATACGAAGATGAACATGTGCTTGCATTTTTAGATATTAGTCAAGTAACAAAAGGACATACTCTTGTTATTCCGAAAGTTCACAAACAAGACATTTTTGCGTTAACGCCAGAAATCGCATCACACATTTTTTCTGTCGTTCCAAAAATCGCAAATGCGATTAAAGCAGAGTTTAATCCAGTTGGCTTTAACCTACTTAACAATAACGGTGAAAAAGCTGGACAAACTGTGTTCCACTTCCACCTTCATTTAATTCCACGCTACGGTGAAAAAGATGGTTTCGGTGCTGTTTGGAAATCACACCAAAATGAATACACTATGGAAAATTTACAAAACATCGCAAGTACAATTGCAAATAGTGTGAAATAATGACACTATAAGAAGGCGTAATACATAACAAGCCACTTCCCTGAAGTCATCAAATTCCGCATGGCTTGTTTCTTCACTTAAAATGCTCAGGGATGATTGTTTGTGCATAGCACATATAAGAAAGATATGCATATTGTTTTACATCATGAATACGAACAAAAAATAAGGAGGTCTCCTTTTATGTCAAAAGCTAAATCCTTTATTACAGGTGTTATTTGCGGGGGAGCAGTTGCTGGACTAGCCGTTCTTTTCTCAACTCCTTCTTCTGGTAAAGACATGCGCGGCAAGTTAAAAGAAAAAGGAAATGATATTAAAAAGACTTTAGCTGATATTACAGCTGATACGAAATTATTAAAGCGTCAAATTGTTGAAACTGCTTCAGAAGGTAAAGAAGTGTTTCAAGAACTAAAAGATGACATGCAAGACACGCTTTCTAACTGGAAACAAGATATTTCTCAAAACAAGCGCCATATTGAGAAAGAAATTTTGGACATCCAAAAGTCAATTGAGAAACTACAAGAAGCTGTTCCAGAAAAAGCGTAAACAAATTCCTGCTTAGTTTTTTGCATATAACAAATATTTTTTATATAAATTGACCTTGACACGGCATATCGTATAGATATGCCGTGTTTTTATGCATTTACAATATATGTTATCAATTAACATGTAAGGACAACGCATGTATTCACGACTCATAAAACGCTTCCATAGTTATGCATGATTTGTATAGAATGTCATTTTGTTAAAAAATTTTCACAATTCTTACAAAAAGACTTTATTAATTTTTATTTTACTGGCATAATAGATAGTAATGAAAAAGAATGTTAAAGTGGGTGAGTAAATGAAAAGTGGAGAAAAAGATTACTCGGTAAAAGAAGCGATGATTTTCAGCCAACGCATTGCTCAATTATCGAAAGCGTTATGGAAATGTGTAGAGAAAGATTGGCAGCAGTGGATTAAACCTTACGATTTAAATATTAATGAACATCATATTTTAACAATCGCTTATCATTTAAAAGGGGCTTCTATTTCTGAGATTGCTAAGTTTGGAGTTATGCATGTATCAACAGCGTTTAACTTCTCGAAAAAGCTGGAAGAACGCGGCTATCTTGTATTCTCAAAAAAGGAAGATGATAAACGAAATACGTACATTGAAATTACAGACAAAGGGGAAGAATTACTACTTCGCTTAATGGAGGAGTATGATCCTGAAAATAATTCAGTGTTTAATGGGGCTCTTGCACTTCGTAATTTTTATGGGAAGTTCCCAGAAAATATCGAACTGATTGCAATCCTGCGTAATATTTACGGACAAGACTTTATCGATATTTTTGAGAAATCATTAGAAGATATTGAAGAGAACTTTACAGAATCCGATCAAAAGTTAGTTAAGAAATAATCTATTTATTTTTTCGCAATCATGCTTAAGAATTCATTCATAAGCGGCTTAAATAAACCTTGTTTTGCTAGCGCTTCCGCAGTTTCGTGTACTTCGAGCTGATGTGGAAGCGCTTTTTCAAATTGATCTAACAGCGCATCGAACAAAAGAAGCCCTTCTGCTTTCTCCACTACATATTGCTCGTTCAGTTTTTCACAAAGATTTAGTATACGTTCAATATCTTTTTTACGAGCTTTTTTCTTTATGATCAAAGAATAAAATGGACACTTCTCTTCATCAATCATTTTAAATAGTAGGTCTACGTAGTATTCAGCTTGTTCTAATCTTCTAACAACGTCCATTTTCTCCCTCACTTTCTAACACAAAGTCTTCTATTTCTGAATTTTGTAACACGAACAAAATATCGTGTGATACAATATATGTATATGTATTTTAGCCAAAAGGAGGTCTCGCCTCATGACACTTATAACAGTTGTTTTTGTCGCATTCGCACTTCTTGTTATATTTTACACGAATTTCATGACACATACACTGTGTGAACGAAAACAAATAGCTGCGAGCCGCCAGCCCGGTGTCTTTCGGGTTATTAATGTATGTATAACAATTTTATTAATTTCTAGTTATATAGAAATTATATTTCATGGAAAGTGAGGAAGGAAAGCCCCTTCCTCACTTTTTTCCTCTATAAGCAAATTATACCTACAATAACCAATAAAATAAACAGTACAAGTAATAAAATAAGTTGAGAATTCATCCCCATCCCCTCCTCTATTCTGTATATGCGGCATACGCCCAATATGGCACACTTTCAAAATCTGACACGTACTGGTTAATTTTTCTTTATCAATATGAAAACGCGTCGAAATATGATATATTAAATTTTGTACATATTGCTTATACTATAGAACAAAACATTCATCAAAACTTTATCCTCAGCCACGGTAAGCCCTGTTAAGCGCGCTTTACCAATACAAAAAAGCAAAAGTATCAGTGAGACTTAATCGGGCTCTTATGAATTTAAAATTCATCGGTGTAGGATAAATTAAAAATACATAATAGTAGGAGTGTTTATCGAATGAAGAAAGCTATGCTTGCCTTAGCCGCAACAAGTGTAATCGCATTATCAGCATGTGGAACATCATCATCAGACAAAATCGTTACATCTAAAGCTGGTGACATTACAAAAGAAGAATTCTACGATCAAATGAAGACACAAGCTGGTAAACAAGTACTAAACAACATGGTTATGGAAAAAGTACTTATTAAAAACTACAAAGTTGAAGACAAAGATGTAGACAAAAAGTTCGATGAAATGAAAAAACAATACGGTGATCAATTCGATACCCTAATGAAACAACAAGGTATTAAAGAAGAAACTATAAAAAATAGTGTACGTGCTCAATTAGCTCAAGAAAAAGCGGTTGAACAATCGATTACTGATAAAGATGTAAAAGCAAAATTCGAGGATTATAAAAAGGAAATTAAAGCAAGTCATATCCTTGTAAAAGATGAAGAAACTGCTAAAAAAGTGAAAGATGAACTTGCTCAAGGTAAATCTTTCGAAGAATTAGCAAAACAATACTCTGAAGATACAGGTTCAAAAGAAAAAGGTGGCGACTTAGGATTCTTCGGACCAGGGAAAATGGTAAAAGAATTTGAAGAAGCAGCTCAAAAGTTGAAAAAAGGTGAAGTAAGCGAACCTGTAAAAACACAATTTGGTTACCATATTATTAAAGTAACTGATAATCACGCAGATGCTACTTTCGATAAAGCAAAAGCTGATATTAAAAAATCACTAGCTCAAGAAAAAACGCAAGATGCTCAATTCATGAACGATCTTATGATGAAAGAAATCAAAAAAGCTGACGTAAAAGTTGACGATAAAGATTTAAAAGATCTTTTCAAAGAGCCAAAAGCTGACGATAAAAAAGACGAAAAGAAATAATGAAAAGCTCGGGCTAAGCCCGAGCTTTTTTATGTCCCCTCTTCCAGGGGGAAATTGTATACAGATTGGGTAAATGAAATTACATGATTGACTCTTCGATTCTATAGAAAGGATAATGTCTTTTTCATTTTATGGATAGTGTAAAATCTTAGTTAGTTTTACACTATCTTCGTTACCGAAAGTTTATTTTGTCATTCGTTTAACTAAAACCATCTTTTATGCATTTCACTTAAAAACATTTCTGTGATTCTAAATCCTGAACTTTCCCCTATAATAGAGTCAATCCCACAATGCGGACAAACTGCTGTGTTATCATCATCCCACCACTCTGTAATTTTTTCTGGATGGAAAATTTCTAAACAATAGAAACAACCACATATAACATCCTTTTCTAAGTGCTTTCTATTACGAGAACAAAAACGATGTGCTTCCTCAAAATATTTTTCCATCAGTATCCCCCTATTCCTGATTGTTTCTATACTTTACTTAGATCATCCTCGATAAAATCGCAACTCTTTCTTACAGAAAAACAAAAAATCCCTTGATTCACAACGCGTGGAACCAAGGGTTTATCTCATCATTATTGATTAAATTAAGAAACTATGTTAAATTAGTACAGAAACACGTTTTCTAAAATACACAGAACGTATTTATCCGTATCTTAATTGTACAACAAAACCTTTCTTCAGTCAACCTCTATTTTTCACTTTTAAAGGAGTGCTTACGTATGAACAAAAAACTTGATCTAGAGCAAAAACGATTGGATACCGTAATCGAAACGATTACGCAGCAAATTGATAAGCTGGAAAACGAAACTGGCAGACGCCGGGCAGAAGTAATCAACATCCGTAAACACTTCTGGGATGACGTTAAAGTGAATACAGATACTTTTGACGATTACCTTGAAACAGTTATCAACTTAAGACAACAAGCTCAGTCACTAGCTGTTACACAAATCACCCATAAACACACCTTTAATCGACTTGCCGCGCTGCGACGTATGCAAAAAGCACCTTACTTCGGACGCATCGATTTCACTGAAGAAGGCGAACCTGCCGCAGAACAAATCTATATCGGTGTTTCTACCCTTACTGATGCAAGCGGAGAAAACTTTCTTATTTATGACTGGCGCGCCCCAATTTCAAGTGTTTATTACGACTATCCACCAGGACCGGCTGAATACAACACACCAGGCGGCGTAATTCGCGGTAATGTGGAGAAAAAATTACAATACATTATTCAAAATGGCGAGATTGATTCCATGTTCGATACGAGCCTCACAATTGGTGATGAAATTCTGCAACAAGCGCTCGGAAAAGGTACAAACAAACATATGCAGAGCATCGTCGCTACAATTCAGCGTGAGCAAAATGAAATTATCCGTCACGATGAAGGCCGACTCCTTATCGTTCAAGGGGCTGCTGGTAGTGGTAAAACATCAGCTGCCCTGCAGCGAATCGCCTACTTACTATATAAATATCGCGAATGGCTAAAAGCGGATCAAATTATTCTCTTCTCCCCTAACTCTATGTTCAATAGCTACGTATCTAACGTACTACCTGAACTCGGTGAAGAAAATATGCAGCAAGTAACATTCCAAGAATATTTAAACCATAGACTAAGTAAGTCATTTGATGTGGAAGATCCTTACGAACAATTAGAATATATGCTAACTGAAACAAATAGCGCAAATTACAAAATTAGAAATGCGAGCATCCGATTTAAAGCATCCACTCAATTTTTCGAAATGATTAAAGCGTACAGACAATCTCTTGAAACTTCAGGCATGCTATTTAGAGGAATGAAATTTAGAGGGAAACTAATCGCCTCAGCTAAAGAAATTACAGAGCAATTTTACAATACTGACTCCTCCCTCCGCTTCCATAGTCGAATTGAGAAGTTAACGGATTGGCTAAATAAACAAATAGATGCACTTGAAAAAGCAGAACTGAAAAAGCCTTGGGTAGAAGAAGAAATTGAATTACTTAGTAAAGATGAATATCAAAAGGCTTATAAATACTTGCAGAAAAAAGGCGAGTTTGACGACAACTCTTTTAATGACTATGAGAAAGAAACGAAAGTCCTGGGACGTATGATTGTCCGCAAAAAATTGAAGCCGCTTCGTAAAGGCGTTCAAACACTGCGCTTCATCAATTTCACAGGAATCTATAAACAACTCTTCACAGATGCATCATGGGTTACTGGAGAAAAACCAAAAGAATGGGATGACATTTGCTCTCTAACGGTGAACATGCTTGATGAAGGAAAGCTATATTACGAGGATGCGACTCCATTTTTACTTTTAAAAGAATTAATTGAAGGCTTCCAAACGAACAGATCGATTAAACACGTACTCGTAGATGAAGCGCAAGATTATTCTCCGTTTCAGTTCGAGTTCTTAAAACGTCTCTTCCCTGCTGCAAGAATGACGGTACTCGGAGACTTTAACCAAGCGATATTTGCCCATGCGAGTGAGGCAGTGAATTTCAATACACTTACTAGCTTATACGGACCAGATGAAACGAACGGTATTAACTTAACTCGTAGCTACCGCTCAACAAAACCGATTATTGAATTTACACGTGCTCTCGTACCGGAAGGGAAGAACATTCACGCCTTTGAACGCGACGGCGAGAAACCTACAGTAACGAAAGTAGCTGATTACAGCGAACTGCACGAGCATATTACTACAAAAGTTACCGAACTAAAAAAACAAAATCACAATACAATCGCAATTATATGTAAATCCGCAACTGAAAGCGCCGCTGCATACGAAGCACTCCGTCATATCGAGAATATTAAACTCGTGAAGAGTAACTCAGCCGAGTATGAGCAAGGTATTGTCGTGATCCCTGCTTATTTAGCGAAGGGTATTGAATTTGACGCTGTTATTATTTATGATGCTTCTGAAGATGTATACAGTGATGAGAGCGTACGTAGATTGTTCTACACTGCTTGTACGCGCGCGATGCATGAGTTGCAACTTTATAGTGTTGGCGAGGTTAGTCCTTTTGTGCTTGGGGCTGATTCGGATAGTTTTGAGCTTATAACGAAAACACCTTGATAATCATCAAGGTGTTTTTCTCATTCTAAAAGGAATATCTTTACGTCGATATACACTTAACACAATTCCCATTATAAATGCATGAAACAGAGTTGGTATCAATCCGTAGCTAATAAAAGGTAATGATATAGAAACACGTGGTAATATCCCGAGGGTCATGCCAACGTTACAAATAAAATGGATTACAAAAAGAGTCACTCCGCCAACGAGAAGCAATTTACCATAACCATCATTTATTTTATAAGCTATGTTCATTATTCTTACTGCAAAAAGAGAAAGAATCACGACAAGAACTAGCGCAAGTACATATCCATAATAGTAAGTCAAACTTGCAAATACAAAATCAGTATGGGCAGCACGGATAGACTTTATATTTCCATATGTACCAAACCAACCTGCTGAAGACATTGCCTCTCGTAAACGTAAATCCCATTGATCATGCGCTGGATTTATAAATCCTAAAATTCTAGCTATCCGGTATTCTTTTACCGCAGACCAGGAAAATAGATCCCTAACAATAAAGGGTAAAATCGGTAAAATCGTAATAAGCCATGCCGTGTTCTTTCCTAACTTACTCCACCAAATCATAACGAATACCATCGTAATATAGATGAAAATTGGTAAAAGAATTGATGTAGTTGAAAATAGATATAAAGAAAATACGTACAACATGAGAAGATGCATAAACTTTAACCTACTATTATTGAAAAAAGAAGCCCAAGCTAGAAAGAAGAATGGCATCGTCATTAAACAGTCAATTTTGATGGGGCCAATTTTTATTATCGCTTCCCCAATCACGTAATCAGTCGGAAAACATTTTATCATTAACAAGATAAGTACGCCAATTGTATAAAACAGCCACCCAAGTTTCTCTAATCTCCGATAATCAAGTAGCATCATCCCCATAGCTGTTACAACACCGAGAATAACAAATATCACCTTATTCATGAATAAGTCAGCATGTCCAAAAGTTATAATCGGCAAAAACCCTAGCCCCATCGCAGCCACTAATAAACCAATTAAGAACCAATCAACCTTTGGCTTATACAGTTTGTTCAGTTCTTCGCCAAGTTTGACCGGACTTCCCATTTGCTCAACAGCTTTATCTTCAGCAACTTCCTCACTTAACCCTTTATCCATCCACATATTCTTCGTCTGTTTCAAGTGAAAATCTAGTTCCGTTGCTACTAAGTCCTTCGCTTCTTTTGATTTAATATGGTTCGTAACTTCTTTTAAAAAACGCTCTCCTTTTTTGTTCATTTTTTCTCACCCCTGTACTAAGCCTTTTAATATAAATCGTGCCTTCGTAGCATTTTTCTCTGCCTTTCGCAGCATCTTGTTTCCTTTATCATTTAATTGATAATATTTAGCTCCCGCATGATCCCAGCTAGATTGGATAAAGCGATTCTGTTCTAGACGATGCAATAAAGTGTATAGAGATCCTTCATCACCTTCGAATTTTTGAATTCCTCTCCCCCGCAGTAACTGCATCAATTCATAACCTGTTTTTTCATTCATAAGAAGTTGCAACACTGCTAAAAGGATATCTTCTTCCTTTTCAGACGATTGCTTAATTTTTTCGCGCACCTGCTTTTGGTGCTGATCAGAAAAACTCAAATGTTTAAACGTTGTGTTCTCCATTGATTTTCGCAAACCTTTTAATCGATCTTCCATTTGATTATTCCTCCAATCCTTTCTTCAAAAGCTCCTTCGCTTTTTTCAGTCTCGTTTTTATCGTGTTTTCCTTCACTTCTATTACCGTAGCAACCTCTTTAATTGATAATTCCTCATAATAAAATAGATAAATCACTTCTCGATATTTTATCGGTAAACTCATTACTGCAGAAGCCAGTTCACGATCCTCCGCATTTTGAATGACAGTTTGTTCCACACTTTCTTTTTGACTCTCCATATACGTAAAGTCATCCTCTGTCACGATAACTTTTTTGTTATACCAACTTTTTAAATAGTCCTTACAATGATTGATTGCAATTCTCCATAACCATGTTTTCAAATTCGAATTCCCTTTATATGTATGAAGAGATTTATAGCATTTCACAAATATATCTTGCGTTAAATCCTCCGCAACCTCTTTATTATTCACATACGAATACACAAGCTGCAGGACTTCTTGTCCATACTTGTTCATTATTTCGTCGATAAGGTCCTCCTTATCTTCTATTTCAAACGCTTCTATCGTTAATTCACCCACATCATTTCCTCCTTCCCATATATTAGACGACGCACTGTATGGAAAAGTTTTATAAATGTATAAAAAAATACGATTGGCAATCACATTTTTTATAAAGCACTTCCTCAGTAAATTACATATAATAAACCGAATAGTCGTTACAATGCATTCACCTAAAGAGCGTCTTTCTCCCAAGGCGCTCCTTAAGTTTACAATAAGGATTTTGTCTTAGTTTTATATCATCAAGATTCCCCTCATCGCTAAATTAAAAAGAGAACCGATTTAATCGAGTCCTCCTTCTTTCTAACGCTCACTTAAAAAATCTAATATATCATGGCCATACAAAGATGAATCGATAATATCAAAACTAATATATTCTTCATACAAGTGTAGTATTTAAACTTCTATACATAACGCAATTGCATGAAAACCTTAACTTGTAGGAAACTCATAAACAGGTTATATATGATAAACCACAATTTACACAACCACCATTTAAAACTAGAGCTTTTTATCCATATGTCTTGTTCCCTATTTTAAAACATAATACAATTAAAATGTAACTTAATAAGCTATAACTAGTAGGTGTGGCAATCATCTCTTCCATTTTGAAAAAAAGGGGGGAGGTGATAATATGATCGCGATGTTTGTAATTAAATTAGTGTATGGTATCCTAACCGGAGCTGGCGTTGTCATCGGTAGAAGATACGTCGGTCCATGGCTAATTTCTGTATACAAAAAAGCGAGAACCACCCTGCTTCGTGGAAAAGGTAAGGGCGGTTCTCGGCTAAAACGTTAATGTAATTGTCTTATAACCGCACCTACTACCACCACAATAGCAAGTTAGGTTACAAAGGCAGAAGTTTCTCAGGCTTCTGTCTTTTTTATTTTATGCAAAATTCACACTAAATACTCTATCATCATTGTAACACATTTTATTTATTTTTAGTCAAGAGAAAAAATCACCTAAAGGCTCCCCTTCAGGTGGTTCTCTATTTTACGCTAACGCAGCTGCCTGCTCTTGTTGATCTAGACTTTTTCTAGTTCAGCTGTGCCGCTCTCATCATTTATAGCACCAATAAAGACGGATTATGGCCCCGCTTCATAACAGTAGGATTAAACAAGGAACAACACCTATTACGAATATAAAAAATCCTCTCACTACATAGTACCTATGTTTTCAGCGATACTCTATTACCATCAAATTAAATTTGTATAATTTAAACTACAGAATAGCGAGCTAATTTTCAAATATCTTCTTTCGCATAACCCTAAATTTATTATCCATTTGCATTATGATTATAAATAAAAGATATCCTACCGACGCACCGAGCATATTTATAGCAATCCGCCACACATCAAAAACATCAGACAAAGTTAGTAAATGTAATATCTCCCAAACAAGAAAGGTCATAACATACCACTTACGAGCTTTCTTATAGTTAGTCACTTTATTAATCAGCACTGGAACGAAAAATCCGAATGGAACTACTAATATTATATGTTGTAAAACGCTTAACCAATAAGTTGAGTTTCCCCAAGGACCTGGATGTGCAATAAAATCTTTAACTTGCCAAAGTGTTATTCCAAAAAGTTGTAATAACGTTTCTAAATCAGATATATGTAAAAATTGCTGCCAAAATTCAATGGGATGATAGACAGTCCCACCACCTGTTAAACTGCGAACAGAGTCAAATGTAGAAGTTGAAATAAACGTTCCTAAAAAGACAATAAAACAAATGATTATATAAGGAATACATAAAACTTTTGATAACACCTTTAATGGCCTAGGAACTTCGTATACCGATTTATTAATCTCTACGCCAATAACTTTTGATTCTCCAAAACTTTGAATCGCTTTATAAATCGCTTCTTTTTCATTCATACCTTGTTCCATATATTCTTCTTTCAAGCTGTTCAAGTGATCATACATTTCTAGAAATAACTCATCCTGTTCAATATCACTAAGTTCTGAATAGGCTAAAATAGACTTAATATACTCATCAAATTCACTCATAAATAACTCCTTTCTGACAAGCTTGAATTAATGCTGTTACACTTTCCCAAGAGTTCACTTTCTTCTGCAATTCTTTTTTCCCTTTATCTGTAATAGTATAGAATTTCCTTTTCATCCCATTCTCAGATTCATTCCAATAAGATTCAAGAAACTCCTTTTTCTCTAATCTCTTTAAAGCAGGATACAAAGTTCCCTGTCCCATACTATACAAATCTTCACTTGCATCCTTTAAACTTTGAGCTATTTCGTATCCGTATGTATCACGTTTTGCAATGATAGAAAGCAATAAAATATCTATACTTCCCTTCAAGATTTCTTTATCCAACAATACCACCACCTTATATACATCGTATAACAACATATGTCGTTACGCAATATAGTTAGAAGAATATTCCATAAAAAAAGAAAAAACCACCTAAAGACTTCCCTTCAGGTGGTTCTCTATTTTATGCTAACGCAGCTGCCTGTTCTTGTTGATCTACAGGAATTACAGCGTCTGTTAATGCTTTTTCTAGTTCAGCTGTATATTTCATTTGTTCTTCTTTGCTCCAGCCTAGTTTCGCAGCCATATAGTTGATTACTGCTTCTTTCCACTCGTATACCCAGTGGATGTTGAAGAATACAGCGCCTCTGCGGCGTACGAAGAAGTCAACTGGTTTTGCTGTCATTTCGTAATCCATTGCGTATACAAGCGGGATTAGAACGTCAAGCGGCATGTTGTATTCTTTCGCTTCTTCTTTATGTTTTTTCGCTAAGTCGAACAGTACATCAACGTTAGAGCCGTAGAATTTCGCGAACTCTTCTGCTTGTACTTTCGTTAAACCAGATTTCGTACCTTCGTCTGCTTTTTTCGCAACGAATGCTGGGAATCCGTGTGAACCATCTACATGCCCACCAGAGATCGGCATATGTTTCGTGTCGCTCTTCGGATATGCGCTATGACCTTCTTTTTGTAGTAAGTTCGTTACGTAATCTACTACCATTTCAGCCATTTTACGGTATCCTGTTAATTTACCACCTGCGATTGTAATTAAACCAGATTCAGAAGTCCAAATTTCATCTTTACGAGAAATTTCAGATGCATTCTTACCTTCTTCATAAATTAACGGACGTACACCAGCCCAGCTTGATTCAATGTCTTTCTCTGTAATTTTCACGCTTGGGAACATGTAGTTAATCGCATTAATGATATATGTGCGATCTTCTGTTGTCATTTGTGGTACAGCTGCGTCTTTATCATAGAACGTATCCGTTGTACCTACGTATGTTTTTCCGCCGCGAGGAATCGCGAACACCATACGTTTATCTGGTGTATCGAAGTAAATTGCTTGCCCGAGTGGGAAACGTTTTTGATCAATTACTAAGTGAACACCTTTTGATAACTGAAGTACTTTTCCTTTTTTCGAGTTATCTTTTTCACGAAGTGTATCTACCCAAGGACCAGCTGCGTTTACAATTTTCTTACCGTAAACTTCATATACTTCACCGTCTAGTAAATCGATTACACGTACACCGCATACTTTTCCATCTTTATATAAGAAACTGTCTACTTTTGCGTAGTTAACAGCTTTCGCACCATGCTCAATCGCTTCTTTCATTACTTCAATTGTAAGACGCGCATCATCTGTACGATATTCTACGTAGTAACCGCCGCCTTTTAATCCTTCTTTTTTCACAAGAGGCTCTTTATTTAATGTTTCTTCACGGTTAAACATCTTTCTGCGCTCGCTTCGTTTTACACCTGCTAAGAAGTCGTATACACGAAGACCAATTGATGTACTAAATGATCCGAACGTACCGCCTGTATGGAACGGAAGTAACATCCACTCTGGTGTTGTTACATGGGGACCGTTCTCATATACGATCGCACGCTCTTTACCCACCTCTGCTACCATTTTCACTTCAAGTTGTTTTAAATAACGTAGACCACCGTGTACAAGCTTCGTTGAACGACTTGATGTACCTGCTGCAAAGTCCTGCATTTCAAACACAATTGTTGATAACCCGCGTGTTGCTCCATCTAATGCAATACCAGAACCAGTAATACCTCCACCAATTACGATCACATCTAACTCTTGTTTATTTACTCCGTTTAATACGTCTTTACGTTGTTTACTTGAAAATTTCATGGTAATTCCTCCCTTTGATAACGAAAAAAGAGACCACAAACTCCGCTATAGATTTCGCCTCTATAGCGCGTTGTGGTCTCTCCAAATCTCCTACCGAATTATTAACTTGTCACCATTATAACACTGTTTATGATTATTTGAAAGCTTTTGTTGCTTCAATTGCTTTTTTCCATCCAGCATATAGCTCTTCGCTTGTTTCCGCTTCCATAGTTGGTTCAAAGCGTTTGTCCATATGCCACTGTGATTTAATTTCATCTTGGTTTTTCCAATATCCAACCGCAAGACCAGCTAAGTATGCTGCACCTAAAGCTGTCGTTTCGTTGATCACTGGACGCTCTACAGGAACATCTAAAATATCACTTTGGAACTTCATTAAGAAGTTATTTTTAACTGCTCCGCCATCAACGCGTAATGTTTTCAGTTTAATACCTGAATCTGCTTCCATTGCGCATAATACATCTTTCGTTTGGTAAGCTAAAGATTCTAGCGTTGCACGAATGAAATGCTCTTTCGTCGTACCGCGTGTTACACCAAACATAGCGCCGCGTACTTCACTATCCCAATAAGGTGTTCCTAGTCCAACGAATGCTGGTACAACGTATACACCGTCAGTTGATTCAACGCGAGAGGCATATACTTCACTCTCACTTGCATCTTTAAACATGCGCATTCCGTCACGTAACCACTGAATCGCAGAACCTGCTACGAAAATACTTCCTTCTAATGCGTAGTTCACTTTACCATCTATTCCCCATGCAATTGTTGTTAATAGACCGTGCTCAGAAGCTACTGCTTTTTCACCTGTGTTCATTAACATAAAGCAACCAGTTCCGTAAGTGTTCTTCGCCATACCTTCACCGAAACAAGCTTGTCCAAATAAAGCTGCTTGTTGGTCACCAGCTACACCTGCAATCGGTACATTTTGACCGAAGAAGTGGTAATCAATTGTTTCTCCATATATTTCAGATGATGGACGTACTTCTGGAAGCATACTCTTTGGTACTGTTAACATGTCTAGAAGCTCATCATCCCACTGTAAGTCGTGAATGTTAAACATTAACGTACGTGATGCGTTTGAGTAATCTGTTACGTGTGCTTTACCACCAGATAGTTTCCATACAAGCCATGAATCAATTGTTCCGAATAATAGATCCCCGTTTTCTGCTTTCTCTCTTGCACCTTCAACGTTATCTAAAATCCACTTTACTTTCGTTCCAGAGAAGTATGCATCAATTAAAAGACCTGTTTTTTCGCGAACCATTTCGCTATAACCTTTTTCTTTTAACTCATCACAAATTTCAGCTGTTTGGCGAGATTGCCATACGATTGCGTTGTAAATTGGTTTACTAGTTGTTTTATCCCATACAACCGTTGTTTCACGTTGGTTCGTAATACCGATACCAGCGATTTGTTCTGGTTTTACATCTGCTTCGCTTAAGCAAGTTGCGATAACTGCTAAAATAGATCCCCAAATTTCTTGTGCATTATGCTCTACCCAGCCCGGCTTTGGAAAATGTTGTGTAAACTCTTTTTGAGCTGAATGAACAATTTCACCTTTTTTATTGAATAAAATTGCACGTGAGCTTGTTGTTCCTTGGTCTAATGAAAGAATATATTTTTTCATATCGGTTTCCCCCTTATGCTACTTTTCTACTATTTGTATTGCTTCCGCTTTTTTTACTTGTCATATAAGAGATTGCTAGTACAATCACAGTTGCGATAATCACATAAATAAGTGCTGAATTTTGTTTTCCTTCAAATACAACTTGATGGAATAAACCTGCAAGTGATCCACCTAAAATTGGACCTACTACTGGAATCCATGCATACTTCCAGTTTGAACCGCCTTTTCCTGCAATCGGAAGGAAGAAGTGTGCGATACGCGGACCTAAATCACGTGCTGGGTTAATTGCGTATCCTGTTGTCCCACCTAATGATAAACCAATACTTACAATTAAGAAACCTACGATAAATGGATTTAATCCATCTGCAAATTTATTTGCACCAATTGCTAATATACCAAATACTAAAACGAATGTTCCAATCATTTCACTTAAAAGGTTTGCAAATGTGTTCGGAATTGCTGGACCTGTTGCAAATACGCCTAACTTTGTTCCTGGATCTTCTGTTTCTTTCCAGTGTGGTAAGTAATGTAAATATACGATAACTGCCCCGATAATTGCCCCAATCATTTGTGCTACGATATAACCTGGTACGTCACTCCATGGGAACGCTCCCTTAAATGCTAGTCCTATCGTTAAAGCTGGATTCAAATGTGCCCCACTAATTGATCCAACCGCATACGCTGCAACCGCTACTGCTAAGCCCCAGCCCATTGTAATAACAATCCAACCAGAATCTTTCGCAAACGACTTCTTTAAACTTACACCAGCACAAACGCCGCCACCAAGTACGATTAACAACGCAGTCCCTATTAACTCTCCTAAAAATGCTGACATAGTATCCCTCCACAATCAATTTAAACGCTTCCAAATGTGATAGAGGTAAAATGAATGGCCATTCGTTTTTGTAAAAAGAAAAAGACCCACAGCTTGCACGCTTCTATATAAATTTATATAGAAACAATGAAATGTGGATCTCTACTTTTCTCCGTCACGTTTATTAACTTGTCTATAATGTTAACCTCTTATGAAAGCGGTGTCAACAGAATTTTTTCACATTTTCGTCACTTTTTTTGGTAATGTTTCCATAGTTCGCGTTTTGACGTCGTAATCGCTGTCGCACCAGCGTTTAAAGCTCTTTCCACATCTTCTACAGTACGAATAAAACCACCTGCTAAAATCGGTACACCTGTACGCTCTTTCACTTCAGCGATAATATCCGTCATTGCTCCTGGAAGCACCTCAATATAATCCGGTTTTGTCTTATCTAAAAGATTGCAGCTCTTCTCCATCGCACTCGAATCGATTAAAAAGATGCGTTGTATTGCCACAACACCTTTTTGCTTCGCCTTCATAATAACGCTCGCCTTTGTCGAAAGTAACCCGTACGGTCTAAACTCCTGACATAAATATTCCGTCGCATGCCCATCACTCTGCAAACCATGAATTAAATCCACATGTAAAAACACCTTTTTACAATATTGCTTCGCAAGCGATATAACACTCTTCAATTGACCGACATGAATATCTAAAATAACGATATATTCATACGAACTATGTAATAGCTTTTCCAAATCTTTAATTTGCCTCACTGCCGGCAAAATCTTCTGTTCATGAAATTCCATTCTAAATGTCCCCTTCTTTATGTCATCCTATCCTTTATAGTACACAATTTAAGTGAAAAGAACAGCCAGTGTTGGGGATTTCTTTCAAATCTTTCCTCTATTTATATATTTTCTTCAACTTATCGGAACCTATACCACCTATAATCATGAATACAAGGGGCAAAAGATTCATTACATATGGCGCATCTGCTACAATTGTAATACTTGCTCCAGCAAACTTATTTAGCATCCACACAACGATTTTGATAAGAAACAAAAATACTCCTATCATAAATAGACTATCAAAAAACACCTTCCATTTTGGATACGCCAATTGCTTACTATCTTCAATTATTTTCTGCGTCAATTCTTCATCACTCCTTAGCAGTTCATCAATTGTAATACCGAACAGATCACTTAAATGAATAATAATTTCAATGCTCGGATAGTTCTTTCCCGTCTCCCATTTCGAAACAGATTGCCTGCTCACATGAAGTTTTTCAGCCAAATCATTTTGCGACCAATTTCTTTTTTCCCTTTCTTCTTTTAAACGCTCACTAAAAATCATACTGTGTTTATCACCTCTCTATGCCCATTATGTTCAAATAAATGATGAAGAGTAAAGCGAGTTATTGTTGCATTTCCTGCACAACTTATACGTTACAGCTTATAATGGCGCTCTTTTATATGTATTTTCCCTATACTATGCTCCAATAATAATTTCCCGAACAATAATACAAGGGACGGATACTAATAAAGTGAAACTTTAATCAGCCCTCACTAATCGGGCTTTTACGGACAGCCCGCGCCCCACCTAACTTCTTTGATTCCGCTGAATTTTGAGGTGGGTCTTACTGCCCGGCAAATAGCGGGATAAAGACTAGATTAGGTATAAAAAATACGCCATCCCTTCTTATCAGTCTCCAGAAAGAATAACGCAAATTTTCATTTTTACTCATCATTTTTCGGACTATATGAAAACCCCGGATATTTCACAACAGGCAATTTCTCTTTACGCAGAGAATCCATTACTTGCGGCCCAACATGTATATTACTCTCCACTATTTCTTTAGGAGTCAGTGCCATCCATTGATTTAACGATACATCTTCAAAACGATTGCTTCTGAACATCTCTAAAAACCATAATGTTTCGTCACCTGTATTTTGGATATAATGCCCCGTCGCAAATGGTACATATCCGACATCACCAGCTCTATAATCAAATGTTCGAGCTGTACCATTTCCAAGAAACACCGTCATTCTCGCTTGCCCGGTAAGATAATATTGCCATTCATCATTATTCGGGTGCCAATGAAGTTCTCTCATTCCACCAGGCTCAACCTCAACGAGCGCTGCTGCGATCGTTTTTGAAATAGGGAAATTTGTAGAATCTACAATTCGAACGCTACCACCAGGCGTCTTAATCGGCTTTTGTTTTAACAATTCATGTTTAAATGTTAAAGGAACTTCTCCTTTCGGTGATTGAACTTCCTGACTTTCAAGCGAACCTGGTACCTCTCCCTGATAAATATACACTTGCTCTGAAGGAATGGAATGAAAAGCACTTTCCGGCACTCCGAAGTTAGCCGATAGCACTTCTTTCGGCGTATGTGCAAACCAATCAGAAATAGCTAAAGTAGATAAATCTGAAAAATGCCCATCATCGAAAACGAGTAGAAATTCACAATGTTCCAATCCTTGAATGGAATGCGGAATACCAGGTGGAAAATACCAAAGATCACCTGGTCCAACATCAGCAATAAAATTCCGTCCATTTTGATCAACAGCCGTTATGCGTGCCCGTCCTAAAAGCATATACGCCCATTCTGCTTCTTTATGCCAATGTAGTTCTCGTACTCCACCGGCCGTTAAACTCATATTTACTCCGGCAATCGTCGTCGAAACCGGTAGTTCCCGAGCAGTAATCTCCCGAGACCACCCGCCTTGTTTCAAAATCATAGAAGTGTCCGAGAATGAAAACTTCAAGTTAGGAACTAACCCTGCATCCGTTATAGGCGGAACAAGCATATTCGGATTTTGAATATCCCGCATAACATTACGAGGTCCATAATCAATCGCACCTGCTCCGTCGCTGCGGATTGGTTGTGGCACATTCCTTCCTGCTTCATTAACAGTACGTTTCTTCATGATTACACTCCTTTTTCATCCGGTTATGAAGTAAAAATCCTCCATCATAGTGTATGAATTGGGCTTTAGATGGTTACTTTTACTATAGATTCGGCAATTTTCGCTCTAACAGTCTACTACCCATTACTATTTAAAACAGAAGATGGACAACAAAGACTTTAAGTAAAAAAAGTCTTTCCTTTGTCATACTGATTACACCCTTTTTTAGAGGGCCAATATTAACACTCTCTTTTTAAAATTCCATATCAAAATCCCTTATATTATTAACAGCGACAAAAAGGAATACCATTCTATCCAAATAGAACAGCATTCCTTTTTATAAACAGTATTTAAAAATTATTATTTAAGGTATTTCCCCAAATCATCTAAGTTTCTCGTATGATTTAGAATGATTACATACTCAACTTCAACTTCTGTTACTACCATTTCTAGTACTTGATGGACTTCAATATAATCATTTTCATATTCTTTTGCCGAAGATACAATCTCTTCTAAGGTTCTTACAAATGTTTCAGCACTCCAGTCTTTTGTTGACAACGCCACATAGGTTTGAAATTTTTTTGTATTCATGTTAGTTCTTATCTCCTCCAACAACAATAAAACTATATATTTAATATTTTAAATATAAAATACCCTCAAGCAAATATCAATTTTTTCATTTAATAAGTCTTCAATTTTAAAATGACAGCTAACAAACGAAACCTATACTTTTCTCTTATACAAATATTTAACATAATAAAAAAGAAGAGAAATACAATATATTTCTCTTCTTTAAACGTAATCTATTAAAGCAATACCGAATCTTTATCACTATCCTGATTACGTTTCTCGCGCTCTTCTTCTAAGCGCTTCATATACACTTCGCCTTCTTTTTCAATAAACTCATTATCCATATCTTGCTCTTTTTTCGAAGTATATAAAACCATGTAGCCACTTAGTACAATCCCGACAATCACAAGATACACCCACCATGGTAAAGTTTCCAAATCACTTCATTCCTTTCCTTAGACAAGCCTTATTAGTTTCACTCTATGAGGAAAGAAGTGGATTTATACCTAAAAATTTTATTGTGGATGCTTCGCGAAAAATGCTTGTACATATTCCATAAACTCAATTGGTTCCTGACGAAACGGTGCGTGGTATCCTTTTTCAATAATATGAAACGTACTATTCGCAAATAACCCATGATACAGTTCACCATTTTTCCAAGAAACACTCTTATCATGTCGTCCCCATATAATTAAAGTCGGTACCTTAATTTTATCAGCTTCCATCGCAATGCGGCGCTCTCTCATTTTCGTAAGCTGATCATAATGCTCTTTATCATCACGGCTATTTTTTACTTCATTTTTATTATACTTCGTAATCTCAGTTACAGTTTGTAAGTCCGTCGATAGCGGTGGTACTTCATAACTTTCTTTTTGCTGGAAAGACTCTATCCCTGTAGCATCCGCCAAGATGAGATGCGTCACTGCATCCGGATATAAATACGCTAAATTAAGGGACATCTCTCCGCCCATTGAATGGCCGAGCACCGCAAACTGATCGTATCCGAGCTTCTTCATTAACTTATAATATAAATTCACTTGCGCAGGAAACGAATACTGAAAATCAACCGGCTTAGAAGAACGCCCAAACCCTAAAATATCAACCGCAATAATCGTATGGTCTCGCGCTAGTTCCGGATAAATATCACTAAACCCATCAGAAGAACCACCAAACCCATGCAGCATAAGTAAAGGAGGTTTCCCCTCACCAATTTGTTTAAAATAAATCGTCTGCCCATCAATTTGCGCCATACTCTCTTTCGTATTCAGCTTCATCATAACAGTATCTTTCACTTCTCCAACCTTCGCAATCGGCTTATCGACGAAATTACAAACAATTAACAAAACGAGCACAATACCGCTAATCATATAAAACTTAAACCGTTTCAAAGTTCCCGTCTCCTTTCTCTTGTTGCTATTTAAAAGTTTTTACATTTTTTGGTTATTTTATGTTCTCTTTTTAATTGTAACTGAAATGGTTACAATTATACTAAAAAAATATAACTCATTTCTATTACTAATGGTTATTCTGTAACTATTATAGTTACATATTTAAAGTAAGTCAATTCTTTTCTCTACATGGCCTGAAAATAGAAAAAGGGACTTCATGTTGAAGTCCCGTTCTTTGTTATTATAGTTGACTTACTCCGCCGCCGTCGCCTCTATTATCTGCTGGTGCTCCGCCTGTTTCGCCAATGTTAACGTAGTCTGGTCTTGCTGGTGCTCCACCCGTGTCTCCCTTATTAAAGCTAACATATTTTAGTCTTGCCGGTGCTCCGCCTGTGTCTCCCTTATTAAGAGCAATAGTATTAAAATCGTGGGAACCTAAAACTGAAAAAGTAAATGCAAATCCAATTAATGCTAATACAATTTTTTTCATTATTTTAACGCCCCTTTTGCCACCTGTTTTTTCCTTGATTCATTACTCATGCGATAATATTTACTAGCCTTTTCATGATTGTTTATATTATAAAATTGATCTGCTAAGCGTTCTGTATATTCCTGAATACAGTCAAACAATTCTTCTCTTTCAAAGTAAGAAACTCCCGCTATAACAGCCTCCTCTAATGCATCAACATTTGTATTCATTACATTTAAAACCATGAATCGGTATTGATATTCTTGATTCTTCAACTGATTACAAATATGTAATCCTTTACTTATTATGACACTAGCTTTTTCAAATTCATTTATTTTTAAATATTCATCAGCTTCCAAGTACAGTGCTCTAAAATGATTAGGGGCTTTCTTTGTTACTTCGGATAAATGCCGAATTGCTAATTCTGATAAATTCTGATTTGCATATAGCAACCCTAAGTTATTTCTAACCATTAAAATATATTTTTCATGGTCAATTTGTTGAAAAATATTTAGTGAATGATTAAATATCTCCTCCGCTAACTCAAATTGATTTAAATCAACATAGCATAACCCCAATATATTCTCACATAAAGCCAAATTAATCTCATATCCTGGTTGCTTCGTAAAATCTTCTTTTGCCTTTTTCAAGTAATCAATCGCATTGATTTGTTGATAAGAATGATAATAGAAATTCCCCATCCGATAATGAAACTCCGCATGTTCTATCGGATCGGCAATATATTTCAATAACTTCTCAGCTTGCTCATACTGTTCTTTCGCTTCGTTATAATTTGAAATTAATGTGCAATGAAACCCTTTAAAAAAGTGATAGTAATAAGCTAGAAAACCTTCTATTGGAATTTCGAAAGATTCCACTTTATCAAAACTATCTTCTCTAACCCCAATCCAATCAACTAATGCATCATATCTAAAATTCAACAACGCATGATAAAGCAATACATCCTGATCCACATCCAACCCACTAATCTTACTTTCAATCTCCTCTTTCATTTCCGTAGCCTTCTCTATATTTTGCTGCAACATTACACGATACCAATCATCTAAAGAATGTTTCATTTGCTCCCTTGTTACTACATCTGCTCCCATACACTCGCATCCCCTTTTCTCCAAAATTACAAAATTAGGATTTTTATACAATTATCAAAATTGTATATTACCACTCCTTTTCTATGTATTGAAAAATAATTATCAGAAAATTTAATATTTTAATTATACCAAAGTTTTCCTTTTTGATGACTTGAGAAACAATTGTCAGAAAACTTAATAGAACAAATAAAAAAGCAAGCAGTTCCAGCACTTCGCTAAAACTACTTGCTCTCCTACTTACTATCTCTATTTTACTCTTTAATAAATTCCTTCGTACTTCTCACTGTATCAATTGGACGAACTAATTTTTCAATTTCTTCACGTTTTGGCTCTAGGAATGGAGGTAAAGATAATTTTTCGCCAAGCGTTTCGTATGACTCATCTCCCATAAATCCTGGGCCATCTGTTGCAAATTCAAATAAGATTTGTGGTGCAACTCTTGCGTATAATGATTCGAAGAAGTGACGGTTTACATAGCCAGATGAAGGAAGTCCTACGCTACTGATTCTCTCAATCCATTCTTCTAATACAGCGCGATCTTCTACGCGGAATGCCGCATGGTGCACTGTACCAAAACCTTGTTGTGCTTCAGGAAGAACTGTATTATGTTCTACAATAACAGATGCACCGTTTCCGCCTTTGTTCACTTCAAATAAATAGAATTCCCCTTCTTGCGCAACCTCTTTAAATAATAGAACTTTTTCTAACACTTCTTTGAAGAAGCTAAAGTTTGCAATACGGATAAATACAGGTCCTAAACCAGTGATTGCATATTCTAATGGTACTGGCCCGTTTTGCCACGGTGTACCTGATTCGATTCCTTTATCAAGTTCATCTGAGATTAATTGATATTGTTGGTCATCAAAGTCAACGAAAGAAAGAGTTTTCTTACCAAATTGCTCTTTAATTCCTGTATGTTCTACTTCAAGACGGTCAAAGCGTTTCACCCAATACTCTAATGCTGCATCAGTCGGAACACGGAATGAAGTTTTTGAAATTTCATTTGTACCGTGTACTCCTTTCGGAACACCTGGGAAATCAAAGAATGTCATATCTGTTCCTGCACTACCTTTATCATCTGCAAAGAATAAATGATACGTTTGAATATCATCTTGGTTTACTGTTTTCTTAACTAAACGCATTCCTAAAACGTGAGTGAAAAACTCATAGTTCTTTTCTGCACTACTTGTAATCGCTGTAACGTGGTGAATTCCTTTTAATTGGTTCATTTTATATTCCTCCAATGTTTTTTAATTTATATTTTCTCTCCTATTACTTCTCTTCAATAGGTGCTAAATTCGCTTCAATCTCTGCACGCTGATCTTCTAAGAACGGTGGTAAATCAAGTTTTTCTCCTAAATGTTCCACATCTCCATCAACTGTAAATCCTGGTCCATCTGTCGCAATTTCAAAAAGGATTCCGTTTGATTCACGGAAATATAAGCTTTTAAAGTAGAAACGGTCGATGATTCCTGAAGACTGGAAGCCTCTTTGTTTCACCTGTTCTTCCCAATAGGCAAGCTCTGCATCGTTTTTCACGCGAATTGCTAAATGGTGAATGCTCCCTCGGCCCGGCTTTTCAGTAGGTCCATCTAAATATTTCACAACGATTTCTCCAAAAGCCTCTCCTTTAATGGATTGAAAAATTGCTTCCTCTTCGCTACGGCTAACCTCTGTATAACCAAACATTTCTGTAAGTGTACTCGCCATTTTATCAAGTCTACGAACCGTCATTTCCACAGAACCCATTCCTTGAATTTGATGCTTTGCAGGAACTTCTGATTTCTCCCAAGTTTCCCAGTGCTCTACTTTTTCCCCGTTTGAAACGAGTAGTACTAAGCGAAGACCTTCAGCATCCTCAAATTGCAAAGCAGGACGATTTGCATATGTTGTCATTTCACTATGTTTCACATCAAATTTTTCAAAGCGTTCTTTCCAGTAATGCAAGCTATCCTCTGAAGGAACAAGTAATCCAATTCGAGTAATCGCATTCGTACCGCGATATGTTCTTCCTACTAATGGAATTTCAAAAAATGATAATTCCGTACCTGGACTTCCTGTTTTATCTCCATAAAATAAGTGGTACATTGACGGATCATCTTGGTTTACTGTCATTTTCACACGACGCAAGCCAAGCACGTTTTTATAAAAGTGATTATTTTCATTTGCATTTTTCGTAACCATTGAAATGTGATGATGCCCTTTAATTTTATACATTGGTTATTCCTCCGTTTCGTTTTACTAGTCAAGTGATAACTAAAAAAATAACATTTCCCACAACTAATATGGTTTTTAGCTTTTCAATTTATTCTTAATTATGTTTTTGTAAATTCATCTTAGTTTTTACTGTATAAGTTACTTTGTTTTTTAATCGAAAACAACTGAGTGTATGTTTTTCATATGACTCAATCGCTTTCGTTACTATCACTTTACACCTCAAGTGATTGAAAAGCAAGTGAAAAGTCTCGAATTCAAGATTTTTTTGTTAAATAACATTTAGGGTGTAAAATCATTAATTTCTGGATAGCGTCACATCACTATCAAGCTAAAGACTTAAAGCTCTCCATGCACATCAAGCTAACAAGAATACACTACCCCAAAACGATAAAAATGAACTTCGTTGCTATAAAAGACAACTTTTTTGTTCCGAGGGAATTATAGAATTTTATATCTTTACAATTATTTATGGGGAGTTAATTCATTTTTTTCAAGAATAAGTAATTTCTTAAATAGAAGTTCACGTACCTCTTCCTTATGATAATTAATTTTTGTTGATTGATAAGAAATTTAATGAATGATTATTCGAATATGCTTTCGTAAATGTTAAATGTAGTTTTTGGATAATGTTTGGTCAAGTTGATACTAATACCCTCGATAAACGAAAGAAAATTAAGAGTGTTCCGAGAAAAAGTAATTAAAAAACGCTCTTAATTTATTTAATTGAGTTATCATTTTATTCAAAAATCTGATTATTTATATAATTGACATTCTATTAAAACGCTCATTTACAGAAGAACATTATTCAAGTGAAGCCCTCTATAATTCAATTACAACTCCTTGAAAGTTTATGATACTATCCTGATCACACTTTTTATATTTAATGTTTTAAGGAAAAAAGCTATACTATAAGCGAAACTAAAAATCAGAAAGGAAATACCAGAACATGGAAAATTATATGCTATTTATCCTTACAGCACTCCTTATTATAATGATGCCTGGTCCCGGTTTTGCTTTAGTTACAAAAAACACTATCTCTCATGGTAGAAATGGTGGGATAAAGACCGTCTTAGGAACGGTATCTGGAATGATGATTCATACAATAATGGCTACACTAGGGCTCTCTGCTATCTTAATGAAATTTGCTATGCTATTTACATTAATAAAATATGCTGGGGCATTTTATTTAATTTATTTAGCTGTAAAGTCAATTAAAAGTGCCTTTTCTAAAAAAGAAGATATGTCAGGTTCAGTGGAAATAAACTCTAAGGATATTGGAACGGTTAAAAGTTTTAGACAAGGATTTACCACGGCAATCTTAAACCCAAAAACGGCTGTATTTTTCCTTAGTTTTCTACCCCAATTTATTGTGAGTAATCAAAGTCATTTCTTCCAATTTCTTTTGTTGGGATTCACATTTACGACTTTGACAGCAATATGGTATTTACTTTATATCTCTCTAATACGTCAATTAAGAACTTTTTTAAGAAAAGAAAAGGTGAACCGTACAATAGAGGGTATTACTGGCACAGTATTATTAGTATTTGGAGTTAGGCTATTTTTCCAAAAATAAATATGTAATAGAGAGAGTTTAAAACTTTCTGTTTTTCCAATAAATGAATCAATATAAAAAGTATGGCTTTCAAACAGTAAAAAAGTGAACAAACGGGTGTGTTTGTGGAATAAGCTTCAATAAAATAACCAAACTTTTTATAAAGAAGTGAATCGATTATATTAAAATTGATATAAAGGCGTTATCCTTTCCTATGATTTCTCAGAAAGAATAACGCCTTTCTCTTTTTAGAGGGTATTTTGTCTAGTTAGCTTGATAGCGATGTGGTTCTATCCCTTATAAATGTTACAAAAACATTTATAATAGCTCTAACTTGCACAATGCTTCCCGTTAATATAATACGCTGATTCTGTGAAAACCGTAAATACAACCTCTACTTCTGGAAGTCCAAAATCCATTACATATGTAGTAATGGCCTTGGCAAATCGATTACGAATTTCCTGTCCACGCTCGAACCATTTCACTTCAATAAGAGGAAACGCTTCTATTTCTTCTCCATTGAATATAAACGTAGAACTTGGTAGTTCCAACGTAAAATTATCCGTACCACACTCACAAATCTCTGCGAGCTCTTCTACTAATGGCTTGCTTATGTGTTTTAATTGTTCAGTAGTAATTCCACGAAACACAATATGCGGCATGTAAATCCCTCCTTTAGATAGTTTTATATTTGCCCACATCATAGCACAATTCTCCCACCTTTTAACAAAAATAGATGCTAAACAAGTTTCAACTCTTATTTTTAGGCCTGTTATACAGGCTGAAGCGATTCTAAGTATCTGCCATATTAAAGTTGATATGCTCCCATTCTAGTGGTGAGATATGTTTTAATCGTTCTTCGTTAATCCCATGCGTACTTCTTAACTATTTCATTTAATTTTTAATAAAGAAAACAGCCTCACTAAGCTTTTAAAACTTAATGAGGCCACTTTATTCACACTTTTAATTATGGAACGTCGGTTTATAGAACGAACGATTATCAAGTGCGAAGACACGCTCTGTGTATTCACCTGGTTTTGTACGTCCTAATGCGCGGTCCATCATGTTCATTTTTGCATCTAAGTTATCGATGTAATGCAGAATTTCTGCTTCTTTTACTAATGGTGGTTTTGGGCTACCCCATTCCGCTTTTCCGTGATGAGAAAGGACGATGTGTTGAAGAATTAATACTTCTTCTGCATCGATTTGCAATTCGTCTGCTGCTTTACCGATTTCGTTCACCATGATAGAAATGTGTCCTAGTAAGTTTCCTTCTAACGTATACGTTGTAGAAATTGGGCCAGATAGTTCAATTACTTTACCAAGGTCATGTAAAATAACGCCTGCATATAGTAAGTCTTTATCTAATGATGGGTATAGATTTGAAATAGCTTTCGCTAAATCTAGCATCGATACGACGTGATAAGCTAGTCCAGATACGAACTCGTGATGGTTCTTTGTCGCTGCTGGATATTCTAAAAATTCGTTTTGATGCTTATTTAACAAATGTCTTGTTAGACGTTGAATGTTCGGATTTCTCATTTCAAATATGTATTGTGTAATTTTCTCAACCATATCTTCTTTTTTCACTGGTGCTTTTTCTACGAAATCCGAGATGTCTGTTACTTCATTTTCATTCGCAACACGGATTTGTTTCACACGTAATTGAATACGTCCTTTGTAGTTTAAAATATCACCAGCTACTTTAACGATTGTTTCTGCTACATATTGTTTCTCAACTTCTGGTGATACGTCCCATAGCTTCGCTTCAATATCTCCACTTGGATCTTGTAAGATTACTGTTAAAAATGGCTTTCCATTACTTGCTAGACCTTTTGTCGCTGTTTTAATTAACAAGAAAACATCGACTTGTTCACCAACTTCATATTCTGCAATTTTCTTTTTCATTCGAATTCCTCCACCAAATCAGTTACTTTTAGTATAGCATATCACAACTCATTTTCTTTACGCTTATGCGTTAATTTTACAATCTGTTTTTCTGTAAAATACGCGAGTAAATGCGCATGACATGTAAAGAAGATGACTTGTCTATCTTTTGCGATTTCCTTTATTAGTTCAATCGTTCGATCCGTCCTTACCGCATCAAAGTGCACGAAACTATCATCAATAATAAATGGGTAATCATGTTCAAATGTTTTCGCAAGTGCAAATCTCAGCGCTAAATATAACTGCTCCGCTGTCGCTTGGCTTAGTTCATGACTGTAAAAACGTATACCGTCGTTACGTTCAACAATGAACGGCTCCGCCTCTGACGGTGAAAAGATTTTACTATAGCGTCCGCCCGTTAAATAGACGAAATACTCTTCTGATTTTTGTAAAATACGAGGCAGATGCACTTCATGATAATATTGCTTCGTTTTCGTTAACACCGTTTTTGCGGCCGCATAAGCAGCCCATTTCTTCACTTGTTCACGCAATTGCGCTTTTTTCATTTCCCATTCATGCATTAAATCTCCGTACGTACTACCTTCTTCTAAATTCGCAATTTCCATACGATGTTTCGCGATGCGCTCTGTCAGTTCTTTCTCTTGCGCCAGACAGTTTTGTACGACTGTAATTTCTCTCTTTAATTTCTCTTCATAACCGTCAGCTTCGTAATGTTCAGCTAATGATAAACTCTTTAAACGCTGTTCTAACAGATCAATTTGCGGTAATAAACGCACTACTTGTTTCTCAGCATCTTCACGTTTTTCCGCTAGTTTACCTGCTTCTAAAAACATCTCTTCATCTGTAGCATCTGCAATATGCCATAAACTGTCTCGTTCTACTAGCAATTGCTTTAATTGTTCTTGCATAAACTCATATTCTTCTTGCCATTCCGCCAGTTTCTCTTTCAGCTGCTTACAAGTTTGTCTCTTCTCTTTCTCATTTTGCATAAGCCTTTGTGCCCCGTGTAGCTTACTATACTCCGCACTACCGATAACAGCTTCTAGTTTCTGTTCAAAATGCGAAATCATTTCATATAATGAAGATTTTCGCGTACCTTGCTTATCTAATTCACGATATAATTGCTGCATTTTTTCAATACGCTCAAACGCTGGCAATATGTGTGCATACGTATAAAATTCTGGGAACATATAGCGCGTTTTATATGCATCTACTTGTTCTCCCGCCTGGAACGTTTCTCTCTCCCATTCCTCATACGATGAAACGACTTTATCGTAAGCTCGCTCCATTTGCTGCAATTTATAAGACTCACGCTCAAATAGCTTCCGAACCTCTTCATCTTTTTCTAACTGATAGCGCACAGACAGCGCTTCTTCACTTTGTCTCCCGCCAGCACTTTGCTGAAGAGTAAGAAGCTCTTCTTGTAATCCACTTGACGGATCTTTATATAAAACAAGGGCAAGAACAATCCCTACAAAAACAATAACACTAATAAATAAGAGCGGGCGGTTATCAATAAATAAACTCGTGAATAAAACAAGCGTGTTAATAAGAAGTAACAGAAGACAAACTCTTTGCCACTGCTTTTTCTTTTGCATAGCTGCTCCTGCTTTTTCCTCATACTTGCGCTTCATTCTCTCTGCGCCCATACCGATAAACGCCGCATCTTGGAACGATTTCTCTTTCTCAACTAACGTATTTCGCTCTTCATCCACTAACATTTGTTTCTGAATCTGTCTTATATTTTCTTCTTGTTCTTCTAATTGCTCTTGCGCTACTTTAAAACGATCATCAAGCTGTGCTTTTTGCGTTTCTAATTCGCGCGCCTTTTGCACTGTTTGCGTAATCAGCTCTTTCGTTGCCAAACTCATATCAAACGAAAGGACTGTTTCTTTTTCAAAAGTAGCACCGATTTGTTGCTCTAGCTCTGCGATTTCTTCTTTTATATTCGCAACATTCCCGCTCATATCACGCATTTCTTGGCGTGCATTTTCATACGACAAATGCTGCATACGAAGTTCTTCTACATAACTTTCTTTTTGTAAAAACTCTTCATCTATTTGAATCGAGTCAATTTCCGATTGCACCGTCTCTATTTTCTTATGGAGCGAATCAACTTGTAACCTAAGCGGCTCCATCTTCGCCTTAATTGCTTCATAGCGCGCCGTTCCTTTTACAGGAAACTGCCCTTTTTCATTTTCTAACACTTTCTCATGCGCACGCTTTTCAATAACGAGTGGCTCAAGCGCTGCTAATATTTCATAATCTTGCTTTCGCTTTTCTGCATTCTCTTTTTCCACGCGAACAGAAGCAAGCTTCTCTTCACTTTCTTTTAACTGCTCCACTTGTTTTTCATACGTGCCAATTTTTCCTTGCCACTCTTTCATCTTCTCTTCAAGCTTCTTCATCTCTTGCAGTGACACGTTAATTTCCGGTTTACGCCCACTCGGTTTAAAGCGTTGATCCATTTCTTTTTCTAGCTTTTTATCTAACTGTAATAGCGCATCGCTTCCGACTGCACTTGCCGAAAATAAATAATTGCCAATATCCGCTTCGCCGAGCTGATGAATATTTTGAAGACCATGCATATCAAATGAAAAGACCGATTCAAATAAACTTTCATTCACCCCGCTTAATATATTGTTTAAAATCTCCTCGCCGCCCGTTTTCCCGTCTTCAAAATAAACGGTTACCTCGCCAGCTGCCGTCTTTGGCAATCGTTCAATTTTCAAACGGCCGTACTGCTCTGTTTGCACAGTCAGCGCACCGCCATACTTCCCGCCTTCTTTCGGCTCATAACGGCGCTGTCCTCTCGTCGGAAAACCGAACAAAATACTTTTCATAAACGAGCGAATTGTCGATTTCCCCGCTTCGTTTTCACCGTATAGTACCGTCAGCAAGGAAAGATCCATTTCCACATTTTCTAATTTTCCGTACCCATAAATATGGAGTTTTTCAATTCTCATTTTTTATCCCTCTCTTGCTGGAATAATTGTTCTAAAATAATATTTTCTGCTTCCTTTTGAATCTCTTTCTTCTCGTCTTCTGTAAAAGATTCAATACTATTACGCGCTACAGGAGATGTCCAAATGGTGCGCAACACGCCGTCCATATTTGTGAAAGCTTCTAGCTCCTTTAGCACACTACCGACGAAATGATTTTCCGCTTTCAAACGTTCGATTTCCGCAAAAGAAACCGTCTCATTTTTCCACTTCATTGCATATACGAAATCTTTTCGCTCTTCGCCAGATGCTAAAATGTGAAAAATCTCTTCCACACGCTTTTCGTCACGCAAATAAGGAGAAAGTGGGCCCTGCCCTGTGAATACGACAGTTAAAAGCGTCCCTTCCTCTTCTCTTCGGCACTCATTCATCGCAGTTGACATGCTCGTCATAAGTTCATCAACAGTTTCAAGTCCATCAATACAAACTTCGATCTCATCCCATACAACATCTGCCGTATGGAAAAATGAGCAATGCGTTCCTTGTTTCGTAAGTTCAATAAGGTACGCACCCTTCTCACCTGTTTCCTTACGATGACGACCTTGTATGTTCCCTGGATAAATAATGTATGGCTCTTCTGATAAAATTTCACGTTTATGTATATGGCCAAGAGCCCAATAATCAAACTGTTTTTCTTTCAACTCACGAATTTGAAACGGTGCATAGCGATTATGCTCTGCATCTCCTTCCACACTTCCGTGAAGCATGCCAATATGAAAAGGCGCATCACTCATTTTCGTATACTGCGCTGTCATATTATCCGTTACCGCTTGCTGCAAATAACTAAACCCATAAATAGAAGCTAATAGCTCACCATTTTTATAAAATGATTTCTCTTCTACATAAGGCTCAGTAAATACATGAATATTTTCCGGAAACTCAATTGCTGCCCAGCTTCCCCCTAAATGATCATGGTTACCGTGAATAATAAAAACAGGGATATCGTACTGCGAAAGTCTCTTCATTTGCTCACGCACAAACACTTGCGCCCTCAAACTTCTCGTCTCCGCATCATACAAATCCCCAGCTAGTAATACGAAATCAACGCGCTCTTGAATCGCTTTATCAACAATACGCTCAAATGATTCAAACGTACTTTGCTTCATTCTCTCCCAAACAGACTGCGCAACATTCATCTCCATTCCTTTAAACGGACTATCCAAATGCAAATCAGCCGCATGTATAAACTTTACTTGTTTCACAAATAACGATCCTTTCTATCTTTCAAAAGTTTCATTTTATTAAAATTAACATCGCTGAAAACTAATAATCATCGAGAATGAAAATATTCTCGATGATTAAAGTTTCATTCTATTTTACCACGCAATGTCATATATTTCTTTGCATATTGTAGCGTTTTATGTCAAAATAATTATAAGATTCTGATTTTAATTATTGGAGGGAATTTTCATGGGAGTATACGTTCTAACAGTCTTTGAAAAAGATGGTTCAAAAGCATTAGACGAATCATTCGAGGCGGCAACTGAAAAAGAAGCGAAAGCAAAAGGTGAATCTATTTTACAAGAAAAAGGATTGTATGAAAAAACACATCGCTGTACATCTACTGCAGGTAAGCTCGTTTTATTCCAGCGCTAAAAAAAGAAGCGTCATCCGCTTCTTTTTCACTCTACTATATCTTCGTCACACCACGTAAACACCACATCTAGAATGCGATTACCAATACGTACGCGTTTATTCCATTTACCTGTTTGGATCTGATGTTGCAATTCAGCTTTCATCTTTTCCGTCCAGTCGTGAATCGTTTCACTACCGTCGTACGGATATACGTCTGGAAACTCTTCCTGCAGTAGATGCAAGCTCTCTGCATCAAAATGAAAATGGAAGAAGTAGTTTGCTGTAAGCGATGGTTCTTGCAATCGTAAAAAATGATCATCAATTTGCTTTCTATTTCTATAGAAAGTAAAGATATTCACTTTACCGCTAGTAATTTGGTCAATTTGAATTTCGTGCTTCTCTATAATCACGTCTTGTCCACCTCGTTGTATACTATCTTTAGTATATATGTCTTTTGCAACAAAGTTAACCATTTTCGCGCGAAATTCATTTCCTTCATTATATTACCTGTACCTCCATATGCAATCAGAACAAATAAAAACAAAGTTGAAGGGGAGCGATCACATGTATTTCGGAAGCAAAGGTTGGTATGTAAAAGAACTTAAAAAATTAGGTATCCGTACTTATGAAGGTAAAAAACTAGAATCGTATCGTACGCATGTGTTATCTAGTTTACTTGAGAGAATGAAGAAAGCTTCGGCTTAATAGAAAAACACCTCCCGAATTCGCATACTAAGTATGCAAATTCAATGGAGGTGTTTTTATCAGTTTTCATAAAAGATTTTTTGCTTCCGCTGGAACGGATACGTTTTAATCTCAGCTGTATCTAAATCTTCATTGAATAAATGAATGGCTATAATTTGTCTACAATCGTAAGTATGGTAATAATATGTTCCAGACTCCATACACATTGCACTTGTATAGATCGTATTATCTAATATACCGTCTTCTGTTATTACTGCCCCCTTAGGAACCTCACAATTTGATAAGATATGAAAAATAGCCGATATCCCCTCTTCTTCGTTCTCTATACTTTGAATGTTTTGTTTGCCATATGCTGCCCGTACAAATCTTGATGGCGGGGTGAAATCTCCAGGAAGTCCCATCGTTCCTGAACCTTGGCCAAAAGCACTTAATGGTACATCTCCCCACTCAGTTGGCGCAAATGGCTGCGATTTAAGTCCAATATATTGTCTTAAATTTTGTAAATGCCAATTAAACTCCGGACTATTAGTCATTACTCCTATTGGATTGTCATACACTTTTATTCCATCAACTGTCGGCTCAAGTACAATACACGCTCCCGATTTATCTGCTAAAATCCAATGTAGCGGTGGCGTAATTCCTAAAACTGGTAATGGCACATCTATAAAGGCAATGTTATCAATATATTTTCTTAATTCTTCAACAGAATTGAACTGCGTGAGGCTCCAAGTCACAAAATCAAATGGCGCTACATTCGTTTTATTGCTATCTATATGATTACTATAAGTGGCAAATCCTGGGAAATAGAGAGTTGCACATGTCATACCAGTTTCATTTACTCCGTCCGCCATCATGACCCTTCCTCCAAAATTAATTCCCATTCCGACAACAGCCTTTTTCGCTCGGATCGTTTCACCAGTTATATTGTTCCACTGATAACGCCGAGGAATGATTATTACTTCTTGATTCATATCTAATGTGAAATCCATTGTTCTCGCAAAAAGATGTTGGAAATTTTTAGTTTGTAACGTCAAACTAGTACACATGAAGAAATCCCCCCATTTTATAGTTATATACACATTTTATAAAATTCTGATAAATACGTAAATTAAAAACCCTATTTATCACTAACAAAATAACCACCCTAACCAAAAATGCTATAATAAACCCAATGAAACTAAGGGGGCAAATTACTTTGCTTGGAACATGCATTCAATTTCATAAGTTTGGCAATCCAAAAGACGTATTACAAGTTGAATATAAAAATATAGAACCACTGAAAGATAATGAAGTTTTCGTCCGTATGCTAGTTAGACCGATTAATCCATCTGACTTAATTCCAATAACCGGAGCGTACGCTCATAGAATTCCGTTACCTAACATACCTGGTTATGAAGGTGTTGGTATTGTAGAAGATGTAGGCGCTTTTGTTTCTAGAGAGCTTATCGATAAACGTGTGTTACCTTTACGCGGGGAAGGTACTTGGCAAGAATATGTGAAAACATCAGCCGATTTTGTAGTCCCTATTCCTGATTCCATTGATGATTTTACAGCGGCACAAATGTATATTAATCCACTTACTGCGTGGGTTACATGTACGGAAACGCTAAACTTAAAACGGAATGACGTTTTATTAGTAAATGCTTGCGGATCCGCTATTGGCCATCTATTTGCACAGTTATCTCAAATTTTAAACTTCCGATTCATTGCGGTGACAAGAAATAATAAACATACAGAGAAATTACTTCAGCTTGGCGCTCATCATGTAATAGATACTTCCACTGCCCCGCTTTATGAAACAGTTATGGAGTTAACAAACGGGATCGGTGCGGATGCTGCAATTGATTCTATCGGGGGACCGGATGGAAATGAATTAGCTTTTTCCTTAAGGCCAAACGGACACTTTTTAACGATAGGTCTTCTATCGGGCGTACAAGTAAACTGGGCAGAGATTGTCACGAAAGCAAAAGTGCACGCGAACATATTTCATTTACGACATTGGAATAAAGATGTGTCCGCATACAAATGGCAGGAGACGTTTCGTCATTTAATTCACTTAGTAGAAAATAAGCAATTACGTTTTATGAAAGTACATTCTACATATGACTTAGCGGATGTGAAAGCGGCGGTTGATGTTGTACAGTCCACTGAGAAATCGAAAGGGTAACTAACTGTTACGATTTATTTAACCAATTATAACGAAAGTTAATTAAATATATCAGTAAGCCCTGCTAGTCAAGTGATTGGCTAGTAGTGAGGGTTAACTGCGGGCAATCCCTAAAGCTGATTGAACTACAACGTGGCTAGAAATAGTGAGCGTGAATGTCGCGAAAGCAGAAAAAATCAATCAGATTGTGCAAGGTTAAATCCTAAACACTAGAACAATGGGTCTTCCGCCTCGAATCATCTAAGTCAAAAGTGATAAGATGAACGTTCAACGACTATCTCGTATAACTGACGAGAGTACATCACAAGCCTATGGTGGTGGAAAAATCCTCTATCTCTAAGTAGATAAACATATAGTCTGCGCTCATGTGAAAACATGAGAAGTTCATAAGAGAACTGGCTAAGGAATTGCGCCCTTAGTTGAACAAGATAAATTTTATTGAATCTATCAAACTTCATTGATTTTATCGAACGTACGTGCTATGTTTGGTTCGATGAGGTGAGAATAATAATGAAATTTTCACGAGTTAGTCAAGTATCGGAATTAGCAGGTTTGCATCCGAGTGGTCTCAGGAGAATGCTGGTGGAACACGCTACGATTCAGAAGAACAAATCTTTCATTAAAGGAGTTACATTCTGATGATATTGGCGAAGAAAGTTAGACTGATTCCAACGCCTGAACAAGAAAAAGTGCTTAGAAACCATGCTGGTGCTGCAAGATTTGCTTATAACTATTGTAAAAGAATAAGTGATAGATATTATAAGCTATTTGGAAAATCTGTTTCACAGTTAGCTTTACAGAAACGATTTACAAAGATCAAGAAGCGAAAGAAATATGAGTGGTTAAAAGACATTAATGCACAAGTTCCTAAACAGGCTTCAAGAGATTTTGATGCGGCGAGAAAAAATTCGTTCAAAAAGTACAAAAATGGTTCTCACACTTCTTATAAATCCAAAAAAGATGTAATCCAAGGATTTTATGCTAATTATGAAAGACTGATTATAGGAAAGAAAGTAGTTCACATTCAGTCTATTGGAGAAGTGAAAACAAGCCAACAACTACCAAGAAATAAAAAACCATCCAATCCAAGAGTTACCTTTGATGGTCGTCACTGGTGGATGAGTGTAGGGTTCCAAGAAGACTTTGAATTACAAGAACTAACGAATGAGTCGATTGGTGTGGATGTTGGTTTAAAAGAGCTTTTTGTAGCTTCTAATGGTATAAAAGAACGAAATATAAACAAAGATGCCAAGGTTAAAAAACTTTTGAAAAGGAAAAAGTCAGCACAAAGAGATATGTCTAGGAGATTTAAAAAAGGTGTGAAAATTCAATCTGCTGGATATGAAAAAGCGAAAGCTGAGCACCTGCGGTTATCTAGAAAAATTACGAATATCCGAAATAACCATATCCATCAAGCAACAGCTAAATTGGTGAAAACCAAACCAATGAGAATTGTTGTGGAAGACTTATCTATTTCAAACCTGTTTAAAAACAAAAAACTATCGAGAGCATTTTCATTTCAAAAATTAAACTTCTTCTTTCAATGTTTATCATACAAGTGCGAGAAGTATGGCATTGCGTATGTAAAAGCTGATAAATGGTTCGCTTCAAGCAAGATTTGTTCATGTTGCGGAGTTAAATACGACCATTCAGTTCAACCAGAAGGACAGTGGAGTTTAAAGATTCGTGAGTGGCGTTGTGCTTCATGTAATAGCCATCACGATAGGGATGTAAATGCTGCGATAAATTTATCAAGATGGGTAAAATAAATGCTTGATAATAGGAGGTAACGATACTGCCTCGTGTGGAGTGTTATACCCCTCGTCCCTTTGGGGCTGCGAGAACACTTTGAAGCACTAACTTGTGTAAATTTGATTGAATTGTATAGATTTAGTTAAGTTTATCGTATCGGAAAGTGTTTTTGACGAGTTATTAAATGCAAAAGAAGAAGTCTTTTGCATTTACCTTTTAAATAGACTAGATAGTACGTTTAGCAGTCTATAATTGTAATTTTTTGGTACAATTATATTGAAAGGTAAAAGGAGCTTCTAACATGTGGTTCATTTCGGCAATTTGGCCTATTATACTAGTCGGGGGAATTGTAGTATTTGTAATAAAAAGATTGGAACATAAATATAAGCACGGCAAATTGGGTAAGAAAAAATCAAAAGAGACTCAACTGTTATTAGACAGTTTCATACCTATAGGAATGCTTGTCGGCTGTATAATTGGTTTGATTTTCGGCATGTTTTCCCCAGATTTCTCACTACTTTCAATTAGTTTAGGATCCGGAATAGGCTATTTATTTGGTTTTTTTGCCTATAAATTTTATAGCAAGACAGGAAACAACCTCTCATAATCCAAAAAGAATAAGCGGAACAGTACATAGTAGTCATATACAATATGTACTGTCCTTTATTTTTGTATCAACACTATCACCTTACCTTTCGCCTACTATACACCTTTTTTATTGATTTTCCTCTCCTCCACCTTTTGCATATCCGCTTTTTTATTTTCATTGGATCTATATCCAAAGTAAAGTAGCGCACATGTAATAATAGAACCTACAATGTATCCTAAAAAACATCCTAACCAAAACATAAAAATTGCCCCCAATCCATTATAAATTTTATGTAGTAGACATCTGTAAAACGTTCTCAGTACCTCCGTTTTTTATTACAGATTGGAAAATTCCCTTAACCATTCCATCCATGAACATTCTGTCTTCTCTATTTTGATTATTATCTATAAAGTTATTTATACCACTAATTCTTCCATCATCTCAAATAACAACTTTATTATTTATTATAAAGTTTGCACTCACACTACATATATGTAGCATCACTGTCTCTTTTTCATTTTACCCTTGCAACTGGAGTTTACTTCTACAACTTAAAAACAAAAAACCCCCTCAAAGCATAAACTTCAAGGGGTGAGCCTGTTTTTTATTTACTTATATACGTACAGCTGTACCACTTACAGCAACCATTAACATTCCATCACGAACTACTTCGTAATCTACGTCAACACCAACGATAGCGTTCGCACCTTTTTGTTTTGCAAGTTCTTTCATTTCGTCCATTGCGATATCACGAGCTTCTTTTAGCTTACTTTCATAAGAACCAGCACGACCACCGACAACATCACGAACAGAAGCGAATAAATCGCGGACAATATTTGCACCCATAATAGCTTCACCATTTACAATATCGATATACTCAATTATTTCTTTACCTTGAATTCCAGACGTTGTTGTTACAATCATGACTGACACTCTCCTAATAAGTTGTAGTTTTAATTAGCTTTCTTATGTCTTTATTATGACACGGAACAAACAACTAATCTATTGAATTACCTTACAGGAATGTGACAGTTTTGTAAGAATGAAACGCGCATTATGTTTCATTTTAATAAAGCGCTTTAAAATTAGGATACATAAACGACTCTTTATTTTCTTTCCAGTCCTTTTCTACTTCTTTGAAAGTTGGTCGTCCTAATTTTTCATTGTTCTCATGTTTACGAAACCATTTCTTCACATACTGGTCTCCATTTTTATTTTGAACTGTGCAAAGGAAACTATTACTACTATCCTTTAATATTTTTACAATCACGAATAGACACCTCTTCCCTTTTAAATAACAGAATAGAACTTGATCTTTTACTATAAGCCCTTCCTCTCTTATAGTCATACGACTCCTCGGCCGCGCCAAAGTTGTAAGATCAAAAAACGATATTCACTTTGTTTACATTTTATTTAAAGAAATCAGAGTTATAAGCATTATGCTTATCAAATATTTTATAGATTTCTAACTTATCATCTAATTTTGCATCTACTAAAATTAATATATTTCCATCGTAAATATATTCTTCATACTTTTTAGCATGTTCTTCTGGAATTCCTAACCCTATAAATGCTCCTATTAAACTTCCAGCTCCTCCGCCAATACCAGCTCCTCCAATAGCTGCTGCGATTGGTCCTGCTGCTACAATTGGACCCATTCCAGAAACGGCAAGTATACCAAGACCTGTTAATAAACCACCGAGTCCGCCTGCTACTCCTCCAGCTACAAGCCCTGTCGCTGAAAAGATATCTGCTTTATGTGCAGTTTCGCTATTCACTTTTTCACCCGATTTTTCTTCCAGATGTTCAATTTCCTTTTGATCTTTCGCAATAGCTGAAATGTTATCTGCTGAGTATCCTTTTTCATTTAATTCATTAATAACGAGTGCCGCATCATCAATTGTTCTAAAAACACCTACTATTTTTCTATCTACATTCATAACTATTAACCTCCTAAAGTTTTATATAATGTATCTTTATTTTTCTTCATTTCTGTATACACTAATCTTCTTATTAACATAACCATTTACGAAAAAAGCGAATAGTAAAAGCACTACAAGTGAACTACTTAACAAGTAAATTAAATCAAATGTAATATTAATCATCATTTCATTCATGTATACCAGGCTCCTTTTTATTTAAAGTAAAAGTATATTTTGATAGACTAATCTACTAAACATAGACATCTTACAATTCATCTTCAGTTAATCTCTTTGTAGTATATGTATACCCTTCCTAACCTTTTCTAAACGTAAAAAACTATAATTATATTTTTTCTTATTTATATGTTTAACATTTTTTTAAACGGGTATGTTTATATTGTTATGCTTACTATATGGAAAGGAATATTACGATGAACGCCATTCACTCTACTACTATTTCTTATAATGAAACACCTACAATAACGCAGATTCATCATTTTTATGCTTTAATGACAACATTTCAAGCTAATTTGTTTATAAGTAAACATGGAACAATGACATCAATCAAAAATTTAAGCACTCTAGTATCCTTTTTCCTTACTGTAAAAAAGAAAGATCTTATATTATTTATTTTTGAAGGAATAGATGCAAAAAGAGCTTTAAGAACACTCTTCCCTTCTTAGAATGTTTGTTATCCTCTATTCCCTCGTCTACTACCTTTCATATATGTTTTTATATTTCAAAATGATTTCCTCTATTAAAAAAGAACCCCCTAATACAATAGGGGGATTTCTAGTTTGACCTTATGAAAACTGATATAATATATATTACGTTTTTCATTCTTTAAAATAGAAAAGTTTTAATAACCTTGAAGGTAGGAATTTTTAATGAACTCGAAAGCAAAATTTAGTATTCGCTACAAAATTATGGCTGGTTATTTAGTTATCATTTTGTTCTTACTTGTTTCTTTCATTATGTTAAACAATGAGATTTCCAGCTTACAAAAATCTCGTAATTTTATTATTGATCACGATTTTAAAGTTCTCAATTTAACGAATCAAGTGGAGAAAGAGTTACTAACAATTGAAAATAAAGCGAAAGGGTTTATCATTTCTAATAACCCTAATTACGTGCAGTCCCTTAACTCTGCGGAAAAGGATTACGAAAAACATTATCAAGATCTTTTTTCTTTATTAGAGGATAACCCCTCTCAGCAAGAAAAATTAAAACAGATTAACGAAAACATTACTAGTTGGATTAATAAAGAGATTCACCCACTCATTACAAATAATAATAGTAATAATGTACAAACAATTGACACGACTCAAATTCAGTCATTACAGTCGCAGCTAACTAACTTTCGGAGCACTGAGGAGCAACTAACGAAAAAAAGAGCTGCACAATTAGATATTGAAAATAATAAATTAGAGATTTGGTTATACAGTTTATTATTCTTACTTTCTTTTATTTCCATTATCGTTTCACTCTATATTTCGAATTCCATTACAAAAACGATTAAAAATGTAATTCAAGCTATTAAATCAATTTCTTCTAAAGAAAAAATTACGGAAAGAATTCATGTAAATACACATGATGAAATAAAAGATCTTGCTCATACAACGAACCACTTACTGGACGAAATATCGAAAAGAGAGTGGTTACAAACTGAGCTTGCAGAATTAATTTTAATGTATCAAGGTGTATCTTCTATTGAGATGTTAGGTAAAAAAATTCTTAGTGGAATTATACAAAAAACGCAAACTTCTTGCGGTGCATTTTATGTACGTGAAGAATATGAAGAAACTGTCTACTATGTGAAAAAAGCTTCTTTCGCCGATCAAGGTGCTGATATTGGAAAACAATCCATTAAAATGGGTGAAGGTTTCATTGGACAGTCTGCCTTAGAAAAGAAAAGTTTTATTCTCAGGGATATACCCGAAGAGTTTCGTTATGTCACTAGCGGAGTATTAGAAATACGTCCTAAAAATCTACTAGTCATCCCTATCTTATTTGAGGATGAGGTGATTGCAGTAATGGAGTTAGTAAGTGTAACTGAGATTTCAGACTTACATCAAGATTTAATTCAACAAACTATTGATAATCTAGGTTTAACAATCCATAGCATTATAGGACGTATGCGAATTCAAACTCTTTTACATGAATCACAAGCAATGACAGAAGAGTTACAAGTTCAATCAGAAGAATTACAAACGCAAGCGGAAGAACTACAAATGCAAGCGGAAGAATTACGAACAACGAATGAACAATTAGAGTCTAGAACTGAAGAAGCTGAACAAAAGACAGCTGACTTACAAATTACCAAATCAGAATTAGAAGAAAAAGCAAGCGAGTTGTTACGCAGCTCAAAATACAAATCTGAGTTCCTAGCAAATATGTCACATGAATTACGCACACCGTTAAATAGTATTTTACTATTATCTGAAATGTTAAGAGAAAATCATGATAATCATTTATCGGATGATGAAATTGAACTAGCAACTGTCATTCATTCATCAGGGAAAGACTTACTTACTTTAATTAATGACATACTAGATTTATCTAAAGTAGAAGCAGGCAAACTAGACATCATTTTTGAAGCAACGAACATAAGTGACATGGCAGCCAATATGCATCAAAACTTTTTACATATAGCTGCACAAAAAAATGTCGAATTTACTATTGAAGACAGTGATACGATTCCTGATCTGTTTTATACAGATGCAAAACGGATTGAGCAAATTATTAAAAACTTATTATCCAATGCATTTAAATTCACGGAAAAAGGATCCGTTTCTTTACATTTCGATTCAATAGAAACAACCAATTTAAGTCATGATATGCAGTCTATAAGTAAAGATTGGATTACAATTTCAGTAAAAGATACTGGTATTGGTATCGCTAAAGAACAGCATCAACTTATTTTCGAAGCCTTTCAACAGGCAGATGGAGCAACGATTCGAAAGTATGGTGGTACAGGACTAGGTTTATCTATTTGTAAAGAGTTTGCTAGATTGTTAGGTGGTTGGATTACGTTAGAGAGTAATGTAGGAGAAGGTAGTACTTTCACAGTATATATTCCTAACCTTCCAAATGGATTACATGATATACAGTTCTCCAATTTAGAAGTCGCAGCAACGATAGAAGATGTTATTCCTGCTGAAGTTGTTGAAGAAACTATCGTTACTACCGAAACAAATAACGTCTTCCAAGAGAAAACAATTTTAATTGTCGATGATGATCATCGAAATATATTTGCGTTACAAAATGCATTAAAAAAACAAAACGCCAACATTATTACTGCCCAAAACGGCATAGAGTGTTTAGAAATACTAAAAAGCAATACAAATATTGACCTTATTTTAATGGATATTATGATGCCTAATATGGACGGTTATGAAACGATGGAAAATATCCGAATGAACTTAGGGTTACATGAAATACCTATTATCGCATTAACTGCTAAAGCAATGCCAAATGATAAGGAAAAATGTTTATCTGCTGGCGCTTCAGATTATATAAGTAAACCATTAAACCTACATCAACTCTATTCGGTAATGAGTGTATGGTTAATAAAATAAGTGAGGTTTAGTTGGAGTGGAAAATAAGTATTATAATTTTGATCCATCAGTAGATACGGATGAGCGCACGAACTTAGAAATTGAATTACTATTGGAAGCGGTATTTAAACTATCAGGATTTGATTTTCGCCAATATGCTCGCACATCTATTTATAGAAGGATTTGTAATCGAATGCAGCTCTCTAATATCCCAACCATTTCAAAATTAATTGAAAAAGTAATTCACGAGGAAGGGGTTTTAGAACAGTTATTAAATGATTTCTCGATTAATGTAACTGAGATGTTCCGTAACCCTGCCTTTTTTAAAGCGCTAAGAGAGCATGTTATTCCTGAATTGAAAAAGCAACCTGAAATTAGAATTTGGCATGCTGGATGCGCAACTGGTGAAGAAGTATTATCGATGTCCATCTTACTTCACGAAGAAGGATTAAGTGAAAAGTCGGTTATTTACGCAACAGATATGAATACAAATGTGTTAGAAAAAGCAAAACAAGCTATCCTCCCGTTAAATAAAATGCAAACTTATACGAAAAACTATTTACAAGCTGGCGGTACACAAGCATTTTCTAACTATTATTCAACAGATAATCGTTTTGCTTATTTTAATCCTTCACTGTTACAAAACATTATTTTTGCACAGCATAATTTAGTAACCGATCAATCTTTTAACGAGTTTCATATTATACTTTGTCGTAACGTTTTAATTTACTTTACAAGTAAACTTCAAAATCAAGTGCAGCAACTATTTTATGAAAGCTTAAGTCACAATGGATTTCTATGTTTAGGAAATAAAGAAACTCTTCGTTTTTCAAATATAATGCCGCATTATACCCAATTTAATCCTAGTGAACAAATTTATCAAAAAATACAATAAAAAGCGTATGAAATCCTCTGTTTGGATTTCATACGCTTTTTATTTCGCATTCGTTTGTATCATAATTAGACACATATCATCTGATTGCGCTTTCTTTTGTTCTTCCTTGTAAAACCCTTCTATCTCGCCTTCTAAATCTCCCCATTTTCTTTCTGTAAAAGTACGTAATTTCTCTTCAGACTCAAATTCATCATTTGCAATTGCTTCAAGAACACCATCTGTAAACAATAATATTTGAGCGTTCTTCTCAAAAGGTATAACTGTCTTTTTAACTTTTATTTCATCAAAAAATCCTACGGCACAACTCCCGCGATTTAGTTCAACCATATTTGTTTCATCAACTAAAACGTATCCAGAAGGATGCCCTGCGTTTACATATTCAACTGTTCTATCTTCTGTATTAACAACTAAGTATATCGCCGTAAAATAATAAGGAATATTATCATTTTCATTATGTAAAAGGGTCATATATTTATTTAATTCTTTAATAACGAGTTCTGGATCAATTAAACATTTAATTGTTTCACGTAATACAGACGAAATAAACATACAAACTAATGAAGCAGATACACCATGTCCCATCACATCTAATAATATAATACCGTAGCGATTTTCATCGATTTTATACCAATAATACATATCTCCAGCTAGTTTAAATGAAGGTAAGTAACTTGCTTCAATTTTTATATGATCTTCTCTTAATGGGCTACTTAATAAGTTTCTTTGTACTTGCGTAGCTAAATCTAGTTCATTCCGAAGATTTTCTTCTTGTTCTTTATGCCAATTTAATTCTGATTTCAAGCGTAACGCTACACGCATACGTGCTAATAGTTCAACTTTATTTATAGGTTTCGTAATATAATCCATTGCCCCCATATCAAGAGCTTCGGCCAATTTATTTGCATCCTCTAAAGCTGTAACAAAAATAATAGGGATATCTTTAAACTTCTCCTCTTTTTGTAATCGCCTACAAACTTCAAGTCCATCAATTTCAGGCATCATAATATCTAATAGTATTAAATCAATTTCATTATGCCTGGAAGAATCTTTTCCAAACTGTATGTATTCGAAGAGCTCTTGTGCAGAATTGAGCGATACAAGATCATGATATCCGGCTTGTTTTAAAATCTTTTCAATTACAAATATGTTAACCGGATTATCATCAACAATTAAAATGGACACAAGTTATTTCCCCTTTTCTTATTTAAAATGTAAATCTATTATCATTTTCTATTTTTCTAGTATTACATACTCAGTTACAAAATGAAAATTTCTTACTCAAACATATTTATACAACAAAAGAACAAACCCCTAGAAATAGGAATTTGTTCTTTCACTCTATAAATTTCTACTTTTAATTTAACACCATTGCTTTATCATTTAAAAGACGATCTAATTCTTCCATATGATTAGTTTCATCTGCAATCATATCTTCTAGTTTTACAACTAACTCTGTCATATTTAATTTCGCTGCCTGTTCTTTTCTCGTTTCATAACGCTTAATTGTTTCATATTCTGATTGTCTAGCGGATTCTAACATTTCTCTAACATCTTCTACTTGTTTCACTGGTAAAGGGATCGTAGTAGGTGTACCACCTAGCGTCTTAATTTTCTCCGCTAAATATAGGGCATGTCCTTGTTCATCACTAATTTCAGATTCAAAGAAAGGTTTTAACACTTGTCTATATATACCAGAAACTGTAGCTGCATTATGGTTATACATAATAATTGCTGAGTATTCTCCTGCTAAATCTTCATTCAATCCTTCGATTAGTTCTTTCACATCGTGTGACATTTTCATATCTCCTCCTATACTTAATAAGTACCCCTTTTCTCATGTTTTAAACATAATTATTTTAAATTTTTATGTATCTAAAAATGCGGCTTGCTTCAATTTACTTATCGCTTGTCTTTTAATACGAGAAACGTGCATTTGTGAAATACCTAACCGTTCCCCTGTATCTTTTTGATTTAAATTTTCTCCAAATATATAATGAATAACACTCTTTTCCGTATCATTTAATACGTTAAAAATATCCTTTAAAACGAGACGCCTTTCTGTCTCTTCATATCCTTGCTCTACTTCACCTACAGATTCAATTCTCGCTACCGAACTTCCATCAGATGAATTTTCAACTACATCATCTAAGGAAGATACTCGATAATTATTTTTCGCATCCATAATCTCTAGAACTTCCTCTTCCGATAGTCCTAAATGATTTGCAATTTCTATTATCTTCGGTGAACGTTGCAGGTGATCTGTTAACTCCTCTATCGCAAGTTTAATTTTCCCGCCCAAATCTTTAATTCGTCTTGGAACGTGAATGCCCCAAGTTTTATCGCGTAAATACTTCTTTATTTCCCCTACTATCGTAGGTATTGCAAAAGGCTCAAAAGCATTCCCTATCGAATAATCATACCTTCTTATTGCACCTAAGAGCCCTAACATCCCTACTTGTATAATATCCTCATGCATCGGCCCGCCTTTTGAATAGCGATATGCAATGGAATATACGAGATTTTTATAATGATCAACTAACCTTTCCTGCGCTTCATTACATTGGTTTTGTTGGAATTCTGCAATTAGCTTAATAACGTCTTCTTTAGTAAGAGTTGTAGGTTGAGATTGGATTTCCATCATTCTCCACCTGCTCTCTTTGTATATATTTTGTCATTAAAACTGTCATGCCCTCATCATGCATAATTTGTATATCATCCATTAATGTATTGATTAAATATAAACCTAAACCATTTTCCGGCAAATGTTCTACTGGTTTACTAATATCATACGGACCAACTTTTCTTTTTAAGTTATTAAAATCAAAGCTAACCCCATTATCCGCAACCATAATTTCTAATCGATCTTCATATAGCCCAAAGACAATTGTAATTTCTCCAACGTCTTCTTTGTATGCATGTTGTACAATGTTTGTACACGCCTCACTAATAGCAATTTTCATATCTTCTATATCGTCATAAGCAAAGCCCATTCGATTCGCAACACCAGCCATTGTTAAACGAATAATAGCCACATATTCTGCCTTTGCAGGAATTTTCATTTCTATCTTTTCAAATCTCTCCATCATCCCTAGTCACCTTCTTTCTACTTTTTCAAAATCGGAATTCAAATTTAATATTTCTGTTAACCCTGTAATATCGAATAATCTTTTTAATCTTTTAGATACACCGATAAACTCTAGTTTTCCATCATTTTTCTTAACTGCTTTTAATAGCGCTATAAAAACACCTAAACCAGTACTATCCATATAATCTACGTTATGAAAATCTACTACGATATGAACCTCTTTTTCGCTTGTAATAGGCATTACCTTATTTTTTAAATCTGATGCCGTATACGCATCAATCTCACCATTAAGTTGTACCGTATAACCTACATCATTTTGCAAAATATTTATTTCCAAATTCATCATTTCCGCCCCCTTATCTCAAACTTTTACTATTTAATTACCCATAAAAATTAGGTTTAAACATATTTTTTTATTTTCATTATAAATAAATTTTCTACACCTTTCTCGGCTTAACACTTAAAAAATACTACCGAATGTTTAAACCTTATAAATTTGTGTATGTATAATGTATAAACATTATTTTTAGGGGGATCTATCTATGGAAGAGCACAACTTTAAAAAGGGAGATTTTGTTCAATTTTCTTATCGACACGATCATGCTACAACGTTAGTTGGTTCCATTATTAACATACTAACAAATACAATTGTAGTTGATATAGGTAATAGCGAGGACTTATCTCATATAGAACCGAGGCAGGTCGTAAGAATAAATAATTGTGAAAAAGTAACGATGGTTTAATACATAATAAAAAGTGTAATTTCAATGAGTGGGGGCCTTCATCCCCCGCTTATTCCTATGCAGATTACATTAAAAAAGCATCCAAATTAGTTTAATTGGATGCTTTTTTATGTATATTTATCAGTTCATTCACTTTATAGTTATATATAATAAACTTAAGATTACTATTCATTATCATACTTACGCTTTCCGTAGCATTCTAGAGAAGAATGTAACGATTAAAATAAAGACGATTGCACCTAATAACGCTGGAAGAACAAAAATGCCTCCCCATTCAGGACCCCAATGACCAAATAATGCACTACCTACCCAAGATCCAATCAAACCAGCAATCACATTACCAACTATACCTAAAGGAAAGTCTTTTCCCGTAATCATTCCAGCTAACGCACCAATAAGTCCACCTACAATACACGTAATAATAAGTCCCACAATTAAACCTCCTATATTCGTTTTATATTGGATTTATCAAGCTTTGGTATGTAACCAAAGCTTGATAAACATGTATTATTCTTTATTATCCAATCCATCACTTATCTTTTGTTTCACTTTTCCGACTTTTTCTTTTATAGTTCCCTTCGTCTTCTCCCACTTCCCTTCATTTTTCAACTCTCTATCTTCTGTAACTTCACCAATTCCTTCTTTTAATTGCCCTTTTTTCTTTTCAACTTTACCAGTAATTTGTTCTTTCAGCCCGCTCTCACTCATATTTCCCATCTCCTTTTCGTAATAGATTTATAGATGTAAAGGGTACAAAATTAAATAGAATACATGCATCTTCTTTCTTGTAACCATTCACCGACTCTTTCTAAATCCTTAACGAATAACAAGATTTTTCCTTCATCCAGCTTTTCTTCATAAAAGTTCGCTTCTTCCTCATTAAGCCCTAACTCTTGCATTTTATTTCTTAACTGATCTCCTGTTTTTTGAAAGACGTTAATAATGCTTGTCCCAAGTCCTTCCTCTTTTATTCCAATCGTGTTCACGTCTGCATTATCTGCGATTCTATCTGTCCTCTCTTTCTCATGTGTTAACACGTAAATATCTTTTTGTTCTATTCCTTTCTTCACTAGATCATTCGCCGCATTCATGACCTCTTTCTCCGTAATAAATTCATATACAAAAGGTTTACTATACTTCGTTTCCATCTTTAACTTCCTCCTTTAAAATGAATTATTTGTTATATTATATGTAGTACACCTATTTTCGAAATGTTAAACATAAAATATGAAAAAAATTATGTGAATTTTAATTTTAATAGAAAATGAACAACATCATTTACCACTTTAAAACATCTTCCCCTTACAATAACTACCTAAATTAACAGAAAATTGTTATAATTAAATTCAAGGAGGGATACTATGAAAAAAATCATATCTATATGCGCTCTAACCGCTCTATCTTTCACTTTAATAGGTTGTACAAGCACCTCGGCTACAGATAAAGCTTCACAAGTTAAGCAAGAACACACACAACATACCTTTCAATTAAACTCCGCAAATATTTCAGACATTGAAATACTAAAAACAACAAATCATACTACTTCCAAATCTCAAACAGATAACGAAGAAATGATAAAATCTATCGTTTCAGCAGTTCAAAATGGAACACCTAAAACAATCACTTTAGATCAAAAAAAGAGAGAATCTGCACATTCTACTATTACCGTTACATATAAAGATGACTCAAAAGAAGAATTTCTTGTATGGGTTGATAATAAGGAACAAATTACAATCGCTAAAAATGAGAAGAAAGATAAGGTAGAAGGTGTGATAGTGAATATTAAAGATGCTAAAATGATGAAGGATTTCTTTTAAAATTCTAGTTAACGTAAAAAAAGAGTAGGATTACATCCTACTCTTTTTTTACTCATGCCCAATAAATAGACTTTTATAAAAGCTATTTAAGGTCTAATTTTGCTAAATCATGTTGTAAAACATTATTTCCTTCTTGTGGGTTAAATACGATTGCACTAAGACCAAAAACATTCGTAACAACATCTCTATCTTTCGGACGAATGATTCTTACTTCATAAGCAAAAAGTGCTGGAGGAAGAGCTGCTGAACGAAAAGTAACATATCGATTAGGTGGCAATGTTTGCGTTGAAGGGTCTATTAATGGTAACAATACCGGAGAACCAGATGACCAATCAAACATTTCAACAGTTACTCTACGAGTATCGTCAGGATCAACATTCATAGCATCCACAGTAAGAAATAACGTAGCGGAATGTCTACGTAATATACCCGTTGATAAAGTTTCATTATGATGTTCACAGTATTTTTTTGGAGGGTGACCATAGCCATAACTCATACCAATTCCCCCCTTTCATTTACAATTAAGGACAAGTATTCCTTATAATATATAATGCTAGTATTCTTTTATTGAAAGGTATAAAAGCGGATTTCCATCTATATTTTTAGATATTTTGTTTTTTATTTATTCGCTTTTAAAGAATGATATAGACTCTCCTATTTTGCCTTTGAATTCCTTCTAAGAATTTCTGCCCTCATCAATCGAGGCCTTACTCCCCGGCAAATAGCGGGATAAATCTATTTTGAAAAGGACCTGCTCCATTCATTCGTAAAAGCATACAGTAAATGGAATCCGTTAAAACACATGAGTGACCCCTTGGTTTTCCCTTCCTATTAAAAGGAGGAACTGTTATGGGCTTTGGTGGTAGTTGTGGTGGCTGTGGCTTCGCCGGAGGATTTGCTTTATTAGTTGTATTGTTCATTTTATTAATCATCGTTGGAGCTGCTTGCTTCTGCTAAAAAACTATCGGAAAAGACACTTTTATATAAGTGTCTTTTCTTCATAAAAAATACGCAATGTGCAGTTTAAGTGTAAGATGTAGTATTACATTCCCCCCTCCAAAATGAACTTCGATACTATAAATTTCGTTTAGGTGCAATCTTAAAATTTTAGTTTAATAGCAATATGGTGAAACCCTATTCCAGATAATATTGATATTGCAGTAAAGTAAAACAAACTGGACAACCTAGATTTCAAACTGTAAGATTAGATGTTGGTGAAATTGGGCAGCAAAGCATATATAGAAAATAGGTGTTAATTTTGAAAATCAATAAAAAATTCGAACCAATAATTTTTAATATCTTTATGATTTTAGGTATATCTAGTATTATCTCTTTCGTCATGGTTTCAATGAATGTTGGATATACAGCTTTATTTCTCAAATCATGGATGAAAACATGGGGAATTGCTTTCGTACTTGCATTTTTAGCTTCTAAATTATTACCCTTTGTTGTTAAAAAGATAATGAAAATCTTCACTTTTGTTGAGAATGATGCTTAAGAATAAAGTGATGTACTACTCCGGTTCATTCCAATTAAAAGAGTTTATTATCACAAAAACTTAACCTAGTAAAATGTTTCAAATCGAAGGAAGACATCTTACAGGTTGTCTTTTCTTTATAAGTAAAAAAAGCCCACCTATTTCCGTAGGCGGGCTTTATCTTTATTACACAATACGAAATTATACTCTCTTTTTCACTGAAATTTTATGTAATTATACATATTCATGAAAGTAGAAGAATTAAACTATGCCAAAATAAAAAATGGGCTCCCCCCCCTAAATAGCTATATAGAGATGAAGTTGTTATGACAACATATTTTCCACTTTCAACTTAGTTATCCTTAGAATGCTTTTCTACAAAATCAAGGATCCTAGCATTAACCTCGTTAGAGAACTCACCATTGATTGCGTGAGATGCATTTTTCCAATTAACTATATCAATATCTTTAACGTATTTTTTTCCAGTTTCAACTGCTTTTACCGAATTGTGCATTGTACTTTTTTCAGCCATAAGTGCAAGCACTGGAATATCAATACTTTTTAAGTCTTCTTTACTAAATAAATCAGGCGCTGGTGTTTTCAGTTTATAGTTACGCATACCCGACTCGATTAACTTAGCGATAGGCTCATCGTCACTTGCTTCTGCTCCTCCAGAAACATAGCTTAACATCTTTTCTCTTAAAAACTTAGGTACAATAGGAACGGAAGCTGGAATAGATGCCAGAATCATTTTTATGGATATTTGCGCAAATACAAAGACTGGATCTAATAAACTAGCCGTAGCAATATGCTCAGGATTATATCTAGCCAAGTTCATTGTTGTCCAGCCTCCAATGGAGACACCCACGATATGCACTTTTTCTAAACCTAATCCTTCAATTACTTCATTTAGCCATTCTGCTTGTTGCTTTTGGTTTTCAATCACCTTCGTTTGCACACTCATCCCAGGTTCACCGAGTAAGTCTATCGTATAAACAGGCCTTTTCTCCCTTAGCCCTTCTAAATTTGGGCCCCACATTGGAGTAGATGCACCGCGTCCAGGGAGTAAGAGTATTGGTTCCTTATGTTTGTTTTCTTCTTTAGTAAAGTAATAAGCACGAATTGTGCCATATTTAGTTTTTATATCTTTCATTTCGTTAGGTTTTGGAAGGAGTGCCATTGATTCATCGTAGGCAATTTGAAAATCTTCCTTTCCTTTTTCAGATATAAAGTGACCAATCTTATTATCGTCTCTCTTCATTTGAATTCCTCCTTCCTACAAATATATGGATGAACTTTATCTATATATTCATCGTAATCATCCATTGAAAATTTATCTTCTTTAAGGCAAGACTCTTATTTAAAAAAAAGAATAGACACCCTAAGGTGCCTTCCTCCGACTTGAACCATCTTAATTTTAATAATATGTATTGGACTCCAGTCCAACTATTATTTTACCACGTTAAGTTGTTTTGTTTATTAAGAAATACAATGTTTTATTTACGCTAATCTTCTGCATTAGTTCATTTTGTAGTCCGTGCAGCGGTTAACAAGAAGATAATAGCATTGATGACACCTAAAAGTCCCTGCTTAATCCACATAGATAATGCAGCATTTGTGCCAATGGCTAGAAAGATAAGCATTACTGTGTATCTATTGAATCTCAGTATAGACAACCTCCCAATGGGACTATATTTAAGGGAATTTCATCATTTTTTTGTTCCGTAAAACATTGTACTTCCTAGTGAAGAGAAATTCAGTTTTACTTCTATAACTCGCCCTGTTTCCACTCTTTATTATGGATGTCCAATCCTTCTTGACCAAAGAAATGGAGAATAAATTCTTTTTCATCACTATCAGGTTTTTTAGCTAGTTTAGATCCCTCCATACTTTGCTTTTTTCCTGAACGTAAATAATGAATTTCTTCAAAGTCTTTAACTACAGATACGAACTCTCCATCATACCATTTGTTCAGAATAGATTCATATTTTGGTCTTTCATCATTATTAATAACATTTAAGTTGTTTTTTAAGTATTGAATGTTTTCTTTCGTCATTTGAAATCGCCCTACATCACGGGTACCGGAAACATGAAGATTATTCCCATTGAATGTGAGTTTTTGTAAAGACATATGTATCATCCTATCATTTATAGTTTGCTCGTTTTGGATTTCACCAATCGACTGTGCCGCTTTAGAGAGTTCATCTTCACTTACTACATAACTATCTTTTTGCTGCTTTTGAATGGTTTGAACTTTCGGTTTTTCCTGAACCTTTTCTTCTTGTTTAGGTTTTGATTCAGTTGTAGTCTTCTCATTTGAGCTACAAGCAGCCATTCCCATAAGCAATGTACCGCATGTTAATGCCATTAGTAACTTTCGGTTCATTTTTTTCCGCCTATCTGTATTAGTTATTTTAAACAGTTTTTTTAATGTAAGATTTCTCATCTTATAGTAGCAAAGAATTTATCTGTATATTGTCATGTTTTGTCGAAGAATAATAAAAAACAACCTAGATCCTATAGGATCTAGGTTGTTTTTAATACGTAAACGTAATCGTCACTAAAGAATACCCTTCTTTCGCATTGTAAGGCTCCGCTTTATAAGAAACTCGATTTGCCCCTTGCGGATAATCGATTTCGCCAATTGCCTTTTTCACATCTTGCAGTGCACCATTCATTGATTGCTTGTACAGCACTTCAATTTTCTCTGGTTTCGCACTATAGCGCTGCTGCATTTTATTTTTTAATTCGGTATAGTTGTTTGCGATATATTCAGTTCCTAAATAGTTTAACTTTGTATCTTTTAATATTTGCTGATATGCAGGCGTTTTCGTACTACCTGCCGCAATTTTGTTTGTCAGTGTACTATAATAATTTGTTGTAGCTTGCGGATAGTCTCCGCGGTTCCACTCATGATTTCTTGCGATTTGTTCATCTGATAAATTGAAATACGAATACGTTACGCGGCCCTGTTCATCTGGAACCGGATCATCGAATGTTGTATCAAGGTGATACCATTTATTTTCGATTTTCACTAAATTCCAAGCATGAGGTTGTCCGTCCCCAGTTCCTGTCACGAAATGATTTTCAATTCCTGCTTCTTTTAATAATTGATACGTTAATAGTGCGTAACCTTGGCAAACCGCAGAACGATTTACTAGTGCTTCATATGCTGTGTAAGCTTTATAAGACGTATCATAAGAAACATGTTTTACTACGTAATCATGAATCGCCTTCACTTTTTCGTGATCATCCATTCCAACTTGAGTAATAGAAGAAACGATTGCTTTCGCTTGTTTCATGACATATTCCGTCTGTTCTTTCGTTTCACGATATGTAATCTTAAGCGTAAATGTATAATTTCCAGGTGATCCAGAAAGTCCATATGAAACATTCGATTTATTATTATTTGTATACTCATTTTTACTTGCAACTTCTTTATATGCGTTAAAAAGTGTATTCATCACTTCGTTTGTATTATTGTTTTTCGTTTTATATGGAAGTGTAATATTTGTCTCGTATGTATTAATACGCTTTTTTACTTCTTCTTTAAAAGCTGTTAATAATGCCGCATCTCCTGTGTCTTTCACATCAGCATTTTTATACTTCAAAGTTTTATATAAAAACTGTGCATACTGTTCACGTGTAACTGTGCCATACGGTTCAAAATTCCCGTTCCCTGTGCCATCTGCGATTCCATTTGACTGCACTGCACTAATTGCGTTTTCTGCCCAAAATGGATTTGGAACATCCTTAAAGGTATGTTTTTGTTTTGCCGCAAGATGGAAAGCATTTGTAAGAATTTGTGCCATTTCCGCACGACTCACAGAAGCTTTCGGTCTAAATTGGCCATTTTCATCACCTTTAAAAACTCCTAAATTCGTTAAAGTTAATACCTCTTCTGGAAACATTGTAGAACTTTGATTAATATCACCGTAAGGATTTTTAAACGTAGACCCATCCTTTAATACGTAACGAGTTCCATCATTACTAAACGAACCGCCTTGTTTATTCGGTACTAACACTCGATAAATTAAAGCCGCAACTTGCTCCCTTGTCGCAACATCTCCAAAACCAAATATCCCATTCCCATAACCGGAAATAATATTTTTACTCGCTAAATCTTTAATCGCAGGATATGACCAATGTGATGTCGGCACATCAGAAAAAACACCCACTTCAGCAGCTTTTACATCGCTACCATTTGTATATAACAACGCACCACCAATAAGTGATAATGATGTAATTGATTTTAATAGTTTTGTATACATAATGTCTTCTCCCAATACGTTCTCTATTTTTGTTGGTTTATGTCGAAAAATCTAAAAATATGACAAAATATATTATACAATTAAAAGTTTTTAAGGGATATATTGAATTTTAAAATATGCAAAAATTCATATTGTTATAAGGATTCATAGTGATATTATGTTATTTTACTTGCGAATATATAAATAAAAAAACGCTCATCTGAGCGTTTCATCTATATACTTATTAGTTACTTTTTCTTCACTTAGAACTCTTCTTCGGTAATCATCCTTCGATCTAACAACTCTTTATACTTCAATATTTCTTCAGCCCCACGGCTCTCCATGCGTATATTGTATAACACTTGTTGTATTGACCTTTGATTGGTCCGTTGAAACATTTACTCCATTTAATAGTATGACCGTAATTATTAATCCAATTGAACTGCTGATGATCCTTTTCATTTTAAAGCCCCTTTCTGAAAACCTTTTTCTTTATATCCTAAATAGAAGTATTCACTAGATTTTATTGAATTTCCTTCTTCATGATATTTAACCGCTAATTTTTCAGCATATTCCTGGACATATTGCCATAAACCTACTTCATTAAAGAAAGAAATTCCTTTAGAAATGGCTAACTCTAATTCTTCAGCAGAAACATTCTCATTCATTTCTTTTAGAATTGTAAAATGATGTTCATATTCTTTTTGTTCCAGTTCATTACAAATTATTAATCCTTTTTCAATTAAGGACGCTGCAAGCTTTGTCTTTCCTAACTTTAAATTCTCTCTAGCCTCCAAAAAAATCGCTCTAAAGTGATTCGGAATTTTTTGTGATACTTCTGATAAGTAACGAAGTGCTAAATCAGATAGGTTTTGCTCTGCATACATAACCCCTAAACTATGTCGAACTCGTAACATTAGCTCCTCTTCATTCTGCTTTTTCAAAATATCCAGAGACGACATGAAATAAACTTCTGCTTGTTCAAATTCATTTAGCTTTACACATGCTAAACCCAGAACATTGTCACATGCTGCCACCTTCCTGCTATACCCGTACAGCCCTTCAAATGTATTCCTTGCTCTAGTTGCATATTGAATTACTAAAATAGGCTGGCAAACGTGATAATAATAGCTTGATAGCTTAAAGTTAAATTCTGCTTTTTCGATTGGATCTTGAATATTTCCCAACAAAGATTCTGCTATTCCATAATGCTTTTCAGCCACTTTAAAATCACCGTTTACTGTAGCATGAGAAGCCTTAAAGAAATGGTAATAATATAATAAAGATTCATCTGATGGAGCTTCATCTAACTTCATTTTTCTTAGATCATTCTTAGATATGTCAGATTGATGGGGATAAAACTCTGCACTTAACATTTTAAATCTAAAATCTACAAGTGAATAAAACTCTGTATTCTTTCGATCTTCTTCCATACTATTAACTTTTGTATCAATACTTTGTTTTAATTCCTTTGCCTTAGAGAAATTCTGTGAACGAATTTCTCTATACCACTCATGTAAAAGTAAATTGATTTCTTCCTTTTTTATTACATGTACACTCATATAGCCCCTTCTCCTTTGTCTATAGATTACTAACATAATAACAAAAATCTTCCAGTAAAACTTTTAATTTTCTGAATATTGTTGTTTCAAAAAAATTTCTCAATACAATCCCACCATTTTATCCCTTTAAACTATAACTTGTTCTGTTCCTTATTCGTTTCTATATAAAAATAACACATCATTATTAATAGTGATGACACATGAAAGTCTATCCTTTCATAAGAAAGCCTCTTTTCTTTTGTACATTATATCCATTAGGACTCATTTATTTTTTACGAAACCCACCCTTTTGCTTCCGCCGGCGACGAGGAGTGGGGTTTTTGTTATCTTTTTCTAAAATTTGTTTCCTAAAAACATACGCAGAAATTTTACGTACAATGGTTTTCACAAATACTTTTAGAAGTTCAAACAAAACTCCATTAGAGATAGTTTTATTAAATTTTTCACCACTAGCCGCAAAAATATCTTATAATCCCTATATAACAAATTAATGTATTAGGAGTAGATAAAATGCCAGTTACACTCGAACTTATTCTTTTCATTCTTATAGCAATTAGTACTGTTGGCTATTTAATAAAAGAATTTCAAAAAACTAGGAAACGAACACTTGGAATTTCACTAGAATTTTTAGTTCTTTTCTGGTCAATATGGAGAATATCAACTATTATAATCTAATTTATAAAACATAAATTCCTTCGAATGAAGTGAAACTCTAATCAGCGGGCGTTTTATGGGATAAATTTACCAGTATTTTTACCACAACATTCATGTTAAAATCCCTTGTGAGTACGACATAACTCGACCTTATGAAGCTCCGTAGCTTTTATCGCGGAGCTTTTTTTATTAAAATTAACGCTTTTGTTCACTTTTTTGATACATTTACGAAACATTCATATGTTACGTTATATAAGTCCTTTTTTAAATCTTATTCATTCTAGCAAAAAGTCCTAGTCCCCCTAGGGCTTTTTTGCATTCAAACAATGAGTTGTATTTTTTCTCAATAATCGAAACTACTTAACGTCGTAAAATAATAATTAGACTGGAATTTAATACCATATTACAATGGATCAAATCGCAAAAAGCACCTTAGGGTGTCTTTTTTATAGAGAATCAGTTTAAAAACTAAAAATAAAAGAACCTCAATAAATGAGGTTCAAAAAATCTACTATTTTAAATTACCTTCGTAAAAAGCAACTCCATTTTGAACATGTTTTAAGTACCACGTAATCGTCCCGCCACAAACATTTTCATTAAAACTATTAGCATATACTCCATTTGAGTAATAAAGAGTTCTTTTGAATTTACCATTAGAATACTCATAAGGAATTGAGCATGTTGCTTGCTTCGGAGAGCTCACAGCTTTTTGCGTATCAGCTGAAGCTGCACCAATTCCCCCTGTTAATGCAATACCTGTTGCTACTGCTCCTACTACTAATTTCCTGAACATAATAAATCCCCCTTTAATAGTTTTTATAGCTTACAACTTAAATGTATCACTTTTGTAATTTATGTAAATATCTTGAATATGTAGAAATATTTATTTAATTATTGGTAATATTAGGATTTTATTTTATCAAATGAATAATAGAGGGATTAGAAAAGCATGTAAAAATACAGATAAGTTTATATTAAATGAATGTGGTTCAAGTCGGCGAAAGGAACTTTTGGTGTCTTTTTTGTACATAAAAAAATCTCACCATCTTATAGAAACGATAAGCCCTTTAAAACAATAATTGCAACTATATTAATTTTACATTACATTAAGGTTAGAGAATATCATACTAATAAAGTGTTAAATAGTAGGTGGGGAAAATGGAATTTAACGATTTGGGTATTACCATTAAAGAACTTAGAATTAAAAAAAATATATCACAATCCGACTTATGTCACGGAATATGTTCACAAAGTCAAATTAGTAAGATCGAAAAAGGTGTGATTTATCCATCTAGCATATTGTTATATCAATTATCAGAAAGACTTGGTATTAATCCAAATAATATATTTGCACTAACTCAAAACAAAAAATTAAAATATATAGAAAATGTAAAATTTGTAATAAAAGATTGCTTAAAACAAAAACAATATAAAGAACTTTATGAAATAGTAAAAAAAGAGAAAAACTTAAATAATTTTCAAACAAAAGAAGAGAAACAGTTTCTAATATGGCATGAAGCAATTGCTATATTTATGGTGGATAAATCATTAAAAACTGCTTTAGATTTTTTAAATAATGCATTAAAACTGACTTTAACTAATTCTGATTTTTTATCAGAAAGAGAAATAGATATTATGCAAACAATGGCTATATTTTATGCGGAAAATAAAGAATATGAAAAAAGTATTAATATATTAAAAAGATGTTTAAGTAATTTTAATAAGTTAGATTTTCCTAGAGATAAAGAAATTAAGTTGAAAATCATGTTAAATTTAGCAAAATCTTTGGACTTCACATATCAACATGAAGAGGCAATAAAATACATTGATAAGGGCATCAAATTAGCAATTAATCTAAATACGTTATACCTATTAGGTGAACTATTCTATTTAAAAGGTCAGCTTTTATTAAAAATTAAACAACATAATGTAGAAGATGTTATTTATAACTGGAAAAAAGCATTATTTATATTTGAACTAACAGAAAAAGAATATTATACAAAAATGCTACCAGATGAACTTATTGAATTACAAAATAAAAAACACTCATAATTTCGTAAAAACTACTTACAAATCCCACAGAAAAAATCCCTATAGCTTTTAAACTTAGAACGATAATATTAAAATAATTTAAGTCGGCAGAAGGAACCTTTTGGTGTCTTTTCTTTATTTTTACAAGGACCTGCTCAATTAATTCTTAAAAACATACTGAGAAGCATTGTTTTATTTATCCCATTTTCATTCATGCTATATATAAAATTCGTTAATAAATCCACCTCAAACATACCTATATGCATAGGAGTATGTTTGAGGTGGAACTCCTTCAAATACTAGTTCCTTTTATAAGCCGTTTTTTTGATGTAGATGACATTATTTTCAATACAATAGAATGAATTATTGGAACATATTTAGCAATATATATCAAAAAACATATTAAAAAAACCCTTCACCTTAAGGTAGAAGGGATCTTCTAATTTCTATTTCAAACTACCCGAAATCTCCGTAAAGGTACCCCAAGCGCATGTGCACCTGCATCTGAATATCCTAAACTTCTTTCACCAACTACCGCTCCTCTGCCGAACGATCTTTCACCAATAGATTGTATGCCGTGAAATGCTACTTGTAACATTTCAATTCAGATATACGACAGTAAAGAATACATTATCACAGTGTCAGCAAGCAAAAGTGTATTCTGCATTTCTGAAAACAGTAGATGGCAGATTATGACCTACTGAATCTGCTAAGAAAGAATATACAAGAACATCCTTAACATCCTCTCTATTTCCACTAATGATGACATCAAGGAAATCTTCTACTTGGAATTCTGGAGTAAACAACACAATCTTAGTTGTTCTGTTTGGTTCTAAAGAAACAAAAGTACGAGAGATTTCAACTAATTCATTTTGAGTTGGGAAAAAGGTGTTTCGACTTCTCTTAACAGTTACCGTTACATTACTAGTATGACAGCGTGAATCATTGTTTAACATAATGTTGAGAGCAGTTGGAATAATCCCATTTTCAGAAACTGGAACTCGAAACACTCCAGTAGATTTATGAGCCATATAATCACATCCTTCCAAAATAAAATATATTTACAATATATTAAATGCAAAAAACGTTCATTTTAATATGGACAAATTACATGATTAATATATCTATAATAACCCTCGGTATTACTAAGCCAATGTTTTAAAAGATTAACAAATATCGCGAGAACCAATCGAATGTATATTAAAAGTAAAAAGAATAAGTTGTCTAAAAGACCCCCTATTTTGAGCCAATAATGAGACATTATGTTAATCTTATATGTATAGCTGCACAAAATTGAGAAACTTAAGGAGACAGATAAATTTTATGAGAAAATTATCTATATTACTTACTTTCATTCTAGTATTAGTCAGTGTTACGGCTGCTTGCACACAAGATAAAACAGATAGTGCCGTTGAAAATGGTCCAATAGAAGAACCAACCGCAAAAAATGAAAATGAAGAATTAATAAATTTTGAAGAAAAAGAAGAGATGAGCCGCTTGGAACAAGGTATTTTATTAGTTGGCGAGAGTGTTAAGGGAGGCTATTACTTGGCCGCTGTTCAAAGTGCATATTTAAATGCTAGCAACGATTCCGTCATTGTTAATGTCTCTGTAAAAAATGTACGAGGTCAAACGATTGGGCTATCAGAATTAAAATATAACTTAAAAGATGAAAAAGACGGAAAGATCTATAAAGGAAAGGTGCTTGATCAAAACCCTTCTGATATACAAGTTAAACCAAATGAAACGGTAGAATTGAAAATAGCTTTTGAAGTACCACATACCGTAGATGAATATATGTTTTATATTGAAAGCTCTTTAGACCCTCTACAAACATACTGGAAAATTGATAAGCTGCAATCACAAACAAACTAAGTCTAAAATAAGCAAAAAGCAATGAAAAATTTGATATAGATACAAATGAATACTATATAAACGTAAGACCATCGATTTAATGAATCGTTGGTCTTTTTCAAAAAATGCCCCATTAAAAACTAAGAGATAAAAAAGAACTAATCTCTAGAAGAGATTAGCTCAATATATCCAAAGCTATTATGGTACATAGTTTTATGAGCAAACGTTATATAATGTTGTATGGGATACATAACCTGTCATCCCTTTATATGTAACTTTTAACCACTGTTTAGAATTACTGTAATGACCTTGAACATATTCACCAGTTACCCATGTTCCAGTAATTTTCGTACCATCATTAAATGTATGTAAGACAGGTGAATCGACAGTATAACCACTGCGCATCTTTGCACCATATACACCTACCGTACCTCCCTTTGCACAAGCTGCTACTACATTTTCATTTTCAGTAGCATTCGTAGCCGCGAAAGCAGAGCCGTTAAATGTAAATAAAGTAAATATAAAAGCTGTTAGTACTGTACAAATAGATAAACGACGTAACAAAATAAATTCCCCCTTTTTTTATAATTTACTTCTTCACAAATGATTATCTTAAATATTCTAACTATTTTCAATATATTAATGTTGAGAAATATTAGTTGTATTTTTGAAATAAGATTTTATCAAAAACAGTAACAAACTCATATTTTACTGAGAAAGAACCGAAAGAAGTCTTCTACATATCAACTATATAAAAATCCCTCCACCTTAAGGCAGAGGGACTTGCTAATTCCTATTTCAAACTACCCGCAATCTCCGTAAAGATAACTCCAAGCGCATGTGCACCTGCATCAGGATATCCTAAACTTCTTTCGCCAACTGTACCAGCGCGGCCCATGCGAGCTACGATTTCTTTCGTGTACTCTGCGCCTTTAACGGCTGCTTCTGCACCTTTTTCAAAGGCAGTTTTTACGTCTACTTCGTTTGAGGCGCTATCTAACCAAGAATCTACACATGGAGCAAGTGCGTCAACTAATGTTTTGTCACCAACTACCGCTCCTCTGCCGAACGATCTTTCACCGATAGATTGTATGCCTTGCAGTGCTGCTTGTAACATTTCAGCGAATTCTTTCACTGTTAGCTCACGTTTTTCGCCTGCTGCTTTACTAGCTGCGCGGAATGCTCCGCCCCAAATTGGACCAGATGCGCCGCCGCAATGTTCCATAATAATCATGGAGCAACCGTCAAGGAATGATCCGATCGTTACGTTTTCTTGTTCTACAATAGAATGCCACTCACGTTTTAATTGCTTAAATCCTTTTGCAACACTCATTCCGAAGTCACCGTCACCTGCATGTGTATCTAACTCACAGAACGGTACTTCATTTTTAATAATAATGTCGCTCATTTTATCAACGAGATAAATCATGTTGTTTAATGTAATGACATTATTTTTAATCACAGCGTGCTCTTCCGCTGTTTCTAGTTCAAAGGAAACTTCCTTCTCTTCTGTTTCTTCAAGTACATTCACGTACTCTACACTTTCAACTGGTCCATCTACTTTAAACGCTGGTGTATTACATTCTTTTGATAGTAATGTTTTTAGCTCGTCATCTAACTTCATTACCGTTAAAGACATACCAGCCATATCAATACTTGTCATATAGTTACCGACGAATACTCTATTAATTTTAATGTTTCTTGCAGCTAGTTCTCTCGTAACGGCGTTGTTAAATAAGTAAAGTTCTTGCAGTGGTGTTCCGCCAAAACCGTTAACTAGAAGTGCGATTTCCTCGCCATCTTTTACTCCTAAATCTTTCATTAAATCATTTGTCATACGGTTAGCTAATTCATCAGCCGACAGCATTTTTTCACGCTTAATTCCTGGTTCGCCGTGAATACCTACGCCGTATTCCATTTCATCTTCCGCAAGTGTGAAAGTGGGTGATCCGCTCGCTGGAACTGTACAAGACGTTAACGCTAAACCGATTGTGCGCACGTTAGCCGCTGCTTTTTCTGCTACAGCTTTCACCGCTCCTAAATCCATACCTGCTTCCGCTGCTGCGCCGGCAATTTTATGAACTAAAATAACTCCCGCAACGCCGCGGCGTCCTACTGTATATAGGCTATCTTCTACCGCAATATCATCGTCCACTTTTACGTAGTCGACTTCAATTCCATCTTCCGTCGCTAAATGCGCACCGTTTTTGAAATTCATAATATCGCCGCTATAATTTTTAATAATTAATAACGTACCTTTTTTACTAGCTGTTTCTTTAATTGCTTGATATACCTGAATTTGTGAAGGTGACGCAAACACATCTCCGCACACTGCCGCATCTAACATTCCTTTTCCGACTAATCCTGCATGTGCCGGCTCATGACCACTACCGCCGCCGCTAATTAACGTTACTTTATTTTCGTTCATTTCTTTCTTCTTAATTACTTTATGTTTTTTCAAAAGCTCAAGCTCTGGGTGAGCCATAACCATTCCGTTGCACATTTCCATTACTAATGTTTCTGGTTTGTTTATAATCTTTTTCATTGTAGTTCTCCCTCAATTCCTTTAATATATTGTGATATATTTGAAATCTTCTTCTTACTAACCATGTTAAAATGAAAGCGTTTTATAGTAAACGGACAAAATGGACAATCTGTCTAAAGACACCGCTCTCATTTATAGATAGGATTTTTATATTAATAACATTCTAGGGATGATTTAGATGACCTCTTCTATAATTTCTAAAAAGATAATCGCGAACTCATTGAAGTATTTAATGGAAACAGAGTCGTTTCATAAAATATCAGTGAGCGATATTATGTTACACTGTCAAATGCGTAGGCAAACTTTTTATTATCATTTTAAAGATAAATTTGAACTATTAAGCTGGATTTATAAAGAAGAAACGAAGGAAAACATTATCGATTTTCTTGACTATGAAACGTGGGAAAACATTTTCGATTTATTATTTGATTACTTTTATGAAAATCAAAAATTTTACCGAAATGCTTTTAAAGTTATTGAGCAAAACTCGTTTAATCACTATTTATTTGAGCATACGAAAAACTTATATATGAAGATTATTGATGAACTATCTGTGAGCTGTGGATTCAGCCTTTCTGATGAGACAAAAAATACGATTGCCTCCTTTTATAGTCACGGCTTCGTTGGAACGATAAAAGATTGGATTGAAAGTAAGTGCGAAGTAGATCCTTCCATTATGTCTTCTCTTATGAAAAATATGATAAACAATCAATTACTACTATTACTTGAGCAATCAGCAAAGTAATTAAAGGGTGGCAAAAGCAATGAAAAAGATTATGAATGATGTACAAAATATCGTTCAAGATATGCTGCATGGCTTTTATTTTGAACATAACGACAAAGTAAATTACGATGAAACAAATAACATCATTTATGTAAAAGATATCGAAAAAATGAAGCAAGGCGTCGCTATTGTAAGCGGCGGTGGTAGCGGACATGAACCTGCTGATATTGGTTATGTAGGAAAAGGAATGCTTACGGCGGCAGTAAACGGAAGCATCTTCACTCCTCCAACAGTGGAACAAATTGTAGCAGTAACTCGCCTCATACCAAAAGATAAAAGTATACTATTCATCATCAAAAACTTTAAAGATGACGTAGAAAACTTTCTAGCAGCAAAGCAAATTGCTCAAGAAGAAGGAAGAAAAATTGACCATATCATCGTAAATGACGACGTTTCAATTGAAGATGATGCTTCGTTTAATAAAAGAAGACGCGGCGTAGCTGGCACTGTTTTCGTTCAAAAAATATTAGGTGCGGCCGCTGAGAGTGGACATTCTTTAGAAGAACTAACAACAATCGGGCAAGCTGTCATCAAAAACTTACACACATTAGGAGTTGCTCTTTCACCTGCAAACGATCCAGTGAAAGGAAAAGCTTCCTTCACACTAAACGAAGATGAAGTGTTTTATGGCGTCGGTATTCACGGAGAAAAAGGTTACCGTAAAGAAGCACTATCCTCTTCTGAAATATTAGCGATTGAACTGATGAACAAACTAAAAAGCATTTATCGCTGGAGAAAAGGTGACAACTTCGCTATTCTCATTAATGGATTAGGTGCGACACCATTAATGGAACAATACATTTTCGCAAATGACATTCGTCGTTTGTGTGAGCTGGAAGGATTGCAAGTGACATTCGTAAAGGTTGGTACGCTGTTGACTTCTTTAGATATGAAGGGTGTTTCGCTCAGTTTGCTTAAGGTAGAGGATTTGGATTGGGTGAAGTGGTTGAAGGAAAATACGGAAACTGCTAGTTGGTAGCCGGTAATAAAAATAGCCGCAATCTATTTACAACCGGATTGTGGCTATCTTAGGTGAAAACAAACGATTTTTTAAGGAGATACAATTGGTAATACTAATATAATCTTAAAAAGCAGCGTAATAGTAGGCTGTAAAAGATCTGCAATAATATTTAATGTTGTAAAAAAGAAGGTATTTTTAAATAATCCATGTTTATTCAATTTTTTATCAAATAAGTTTAGAAACACAATCTTAAAAAGTAAATTAACAGACTTTAAGTTTACTAAAATTATATGTAGCAGAAGTTACATTATAAAAAGGGTCTATAAAACTGAGAAATAATAAAAAATGTATTTAAGCGTGACCGTTAATGTCTCTTTTTTTTCCACAATACTACTTACCTCATCAAACATACCAAATTATATAAAAAATCTACGAATTATATACACAATATTTACAATTCACCTCATTAAATTAAACCAACTATATGTATATTTTAACAAAAAAATACACAAAATTACATAATTGTTTTATATAGGGTTATATATAAAAATTAAAACATTCTAAATTCCGAATATTAACGGAGGTGAAAATATTAAAAAATTGACTAAATACTTTCTTTTTAGTATTTTTTTCATTTCGCTTATTGGCTGCTCAAATCAAAAAGAAAAAGAGACTACTACAACTGCAAATTGGGGGTATAAGGTTATACACTCAAATCCCCTTTTTACAAAATCTACATCTAAGCAAGAAATTAAAATTGCTATCGTAGATAGTGGAATTAAAGAGGAACATATCGCTTTACAAAATAAAATAGTAGATTCCTATAACGCTATCGCTCCTGATCAAAAAGCAACAGATAATTTAGGTCACGGTACAGCTTATTGCAGGCATAATAGGTGCTAATATGCCCGATGAAAACATGATAGGTTTGGCACCAAATGCAAAATTATATAATGTTAAGGTTTTAAATAGTCAAGGAAAAGGTGATATTGAAACAGTCATTAGAGGTATAAAATGGTGTATTGATCAAAAGGTAGACATTATCAACATTAGCTTTGGTTTTGAAGCTAATCATTTCGAGTTAGAAAAAATCATTAACAAAGCATTAGAAAATGAAATTATTGTTATTGCTGCATCAGGTAATACATTGGGATTAAGGGTAGATTATCCAGCAAAATATGACGGCGTTATTTCTGTTGCTGCGTTAAAGCCCGACTTAACAAGATATAGCTATTCTGGAAAGGGTAAAATTGATTATTCCGCACCAGGGAAAAATATTATATCTACCCATAGCGATGGAGGATTCAGTGAATTTAATGGAACTTCTTTCTCTGCAGCATTTGTCACTGGAACTATCGCTCATCTCATGGGAAGTTCAGCAGAAAACATTAATAGTAATAACATAAATTCGTTCCTAAAACCATTTGTGAAAGATTTAGGACCAAATGATTTTGATGAAAAATATGGGCATGGGTTAATACAAATTAATTAAGAAAAGAGGATAATAACCTTGAAAAAATTAATAATTAGATTACTTGTACTAACAATGCTATTCTCAATTTTGCCGAATTTCGAATTAACTCAAGCTTCTATTAATTCGAATAATGAAACAGATGTTATTGAGGTTGAAAAAGAAATAAAAGAAGATTTCGGGATAGAAGTTGCTGAACAATTAAACCTAGATGTAAAAAAAGAAGATAATTTAGTAGTAGTAAAAACTAACTTAGATACAACAGATGTTAAAGTTACAACGGAAATGGAATATAATATAGATACAGAAGCTATTTTATTAGATGGTACAGTTGAAGAGAATGGTGAAAAAGTAAATCAAAAGTTTGAAGTGATATTACATGAAGTAGAAGAAAATAGCAATGAATTTTCTGCAACTTTTATCGATCAAGATACTGGCGAAATTTATGATATGAACACAATAGAAGCTCAAGCTTCAGCTTTACCACTCGTTATAATAGCCGTAGTAGCAAGGTATGGAATAACATACGCTATTAAAAAATATGGTAAATCAGCCGTAAACAGTGCAGTTAAAAGTAAAAGTTTTGGACAAGTTCTCTCCTCTGTATCTAAATTAGATGCAAATAAGAGAAATCATATTATGCAAGCAAAACATGATTGGTATAAAGTTACTAATAACAATTGGAATGATGTATCAAAGGTAATTTCTCATGTAATGCGATATGGAAGTGAATCTGCGTATGGATCCGCAAGGAAGAAAACATTAAACATGAATGAAAAAACAGTAACAGTTACTTTTAAGAGGATAAATGGCGACATAAGAATCAGTGATGCGTGGGTGAATAAATAATGTTAAAAAATCTAGAAAATCTTATCACTTCGGCCGATTTCGAAGAGGCTGAAAAATTATTTAAAAACAATAGCTTTGAGGACTTCTCAGAAGAAATACTATATGTTACTTATGAAAATAGTAGTATTACCAAATATAGTTTTATAAATTATTTATTAATGAAAAAAGAATCAAGTGATTTACATGATCTTGCATTTGATTTACTAGTAAATCCTTTATGTCATATAGAAGGAGCATATCATTCTGCTTTATATCATGCTAAAAAATCCGTGGAGTTAACAAAAGAAGAAAATGTGGATAGTTTATTACAATTACTATTTCTTCATTCCGTACCAGATAAATTAATTTCTGATACAAAGGCAATTGAAATTTGCAATAAAATTTTAGAATTAGATGCTTCTAATGAAATTGCTAAAGAAACTATTAAGGAATTATGTTAAATAAGGGATTGCCATATGGCAATCCCCTATTTTTTTCATACAACACAAAAACTATCGAAATAACTACTTTCCTTACTTTTAAAAACACCGATTGCGTCGGTCTTAGCGAAGGTAACAGGAAACATCAAAGATGTTCACGTACTGGATCGCTTTCATTTCATTCATTTTCTTACATCAATAGTTAGCTCATCTGTAATCTGCTCAAGGTGGAAAAATGTTTTTATATAATCGATATTTGACCATTTTTCTTCTCCACCAATAATAAATAATTCTTGCGCATCATACATAAATGAAAAGCTTGGATAGAAACTGTCAGCCTTTATTTCAATCTCACCAGTACGATTACTGATAATCTTACAGTCTGCTGAATAGCTTAATAACGTATAGAGAGAATCTTGTGCTGATTGGAAGAAATACTTCATAAGTGTGGTTATATCATCAATATTAGTAAGTAACACTTTAAAAAAGTTCGTATCCCTTTTCTGATTAGTAAAAACTAGCTCAAAATGGAGTTTATTCTCTTCTAAAAATCCTTCAATAAAGTCACCGCGCAAATAAGTTTCAAATAACATATACATAGGAATTTTTTTATTTGCGCCTATAAATCCTTTAATGATTTCTTCAAATCCTTTATGCTGATTCCAATTCGTCCCCACACCTATCATAATCGGATGATTTAAATAGATAGGATACGGTGAGAACCCTTCATCATTTAACATATACACTCGTTTCCCACCTGTATGAAGTGCAGGCTGAGACTCTTTTAGTAAGTATTGAGATAATTGAACACTTAACACATTTACACCTACCTATCATGTAATACATAAACTGTATCTATTAAGTTAGAAAAAGGATGAACCATTCATATTTTATCGTGTTTGGGTGTGGAGAACGAGAATCATTTTATAAACAAGATCGCACATCTCATTGGAGGATTACAGGTCTACCAAATAAAGCTGGATGATAAATTAACATCGCCCCTACAAATGAACACACTAAACAAAAAACAGCCTCGTATTTTATAGCTAGAGAAGAGTTGGTATCAAGCTTTTTTCCCTCTCTTCTTAATATCATTTTAAAAGCTCTATATAATAAATACCCAATAATTGCCCCGAGGGTATTCGTAAATAAATCATCAATATCTGTAATTCTATTATTTAGTAATTGATTTAACTCAATAGCCAATGAAAAAAAGAATCCCGCGCATACCGTGTTTTTCATTTTTCTAAAGTGCGGCCAAATCATCGGTAATAAAAAACCTAACGGCATAAACAATACGATGTTCAAAAGATATGTAGTACTACCTGCCGTATCAAATAGAGTCAAGTTGATTTGACTTACACGAATCCACGTTTCATATCTACTTATATCCCATACAGTCGCGATCTGCGTCACCCTATACACTAACGAAAGGTAGAATAGAAAAACATACACCCATAAAAAATGCCGAATAGATATAATTCTTTTCTCTTTAAAATAAACTCCAATTTGAAACACAATACAAAACATAATAGTAAAGAAATAAGTATACAAATAACTAATCAAAACTCCTGTATCCATGTAGAATCCCCTAACTTTACATTTTCATCTATGACTTTGTTTTTTTTAGTCTCCTTCATGATGTAACTCATTTATAGGATAGGAAAAACTTTTAAAATAAAGAGTGGGGTAAACATAAAGTTTTTCTTAAATCTTCAGTTGGATTTTATTATTACTCTTCTTAAGAATCCACCATTGATAGCTAGGCAACAACATGCTTAAACCTAACAATACTATCATTTTTGCACGTAATCCTCGTAGTACTTTAACCGATAAAGCATATATAAAATCATGTGACTCGTTTGTTCAGTTAAAACATGAAATTAAGAAATATATGACGTACTATAATCACTCTTACTATCAATAGAATTTAAAAAAGATGACTTCTGTTTGCATACAGAAATCATCTTTTTTAGGTTGCCTAACTTTTTTTAAAATGTCCTTTACAAAGGGTACAGATCAAGAGCACCTTATTCCTATTCGAGGGTATAAACTATACCTTCTTCCCTTAAAATCACACAAACCCATTTACAAATCTATAAAAGTAGATATAATATCCTTATGGAACCTTCATTAATTTATAAAGCATTGTCAAATGAAACAAGATGTCAAATTTTATCATGGTTAAAAAATCCAGAAAACCATTTCGACGAAAAACCTTATTTAGAACAAGGAATTAATTTTCAGATTGGAGTGTGTGTAGGAGATATTCAGCTTAAAACTGGCTTAGCCCAATCGGTTATTTCTAGTTATTTATTAACTATGAAAAAGGCAGGACTACTAGACTCTGACCGAATTGGAAAATGGACATATTATCGTCGAAATGAAAAAACAATACAAGCGTTTTCTGAATACGTTCAAAATGAATTATAAAGTAAAAGCAAATAATCAACCTACCAATTGATTATTTGCTTTCACACATTCTGCTTTTATATAGCTGCCCAATACATTCTTTTTAAAACTTCGCTACCTATAAAAGAAAGAAACATAGAAAGGAGCATTTTTTTAAATATATCATATCTAGTTATTTAGATATCTGTTTTTGTGTTTAACATTACATAATTCTAATACTATTGACATCCAATCATGCTCATTTCTTTGTTAATAAATCGATTTCACTTTCAAAATAATAATAAGAATGGAGAGTTTTGCAAATGAAAAAAGTAAGTCCTTTACTTATTCTTACACTAGCAATAGGGGTGTTTGGAATTATTACTACCGAGATGGGTATTGTCGGTGTATTACCACAAATCACTCAGAAATTTGACATTTCAACTGCACAGGCAGGATTTTTAGTAAGTATATTCGCACTAGTCGTTGCTATTTCTGGTCCGTTTTTAATTCTGCTCGTCTCTAGTATTAATCGTAAAATAATTTTATTAATAGCAATCTTTATTTTTGTTATTTCAAATATAATCTACGCTTATACAACACAATTTGAAATCATGCTTATTTTTCGTATTTTACCTGCAGCACTTCACCCACTCTTCTTTTCAATCGCTCTTGTAACTGCTGCTAAACTTGTCCCTCCTGAAAAGAGTGGTCAAGCGGTTACAAAAGTTTTCATGGGAATTACGGTTGGCTTTGCACTAGGTGTACCATTAACCTCTTACCTTGCAGATCAATTTTCATTAGAAGTTGCTTTCTTATTCGGAGCGTTTATTAACGCCCTTGCATTCATTGGAATACTAATCTCACTTCCTTCTATGCCCGTTAAAGAAAAAATGTCTTTCGGCAAACAAATTCGTATACTCGGCAAACCAGGATTATGGTTAAATATTTTAACTGTCACATTCCTTTTTGCAGCCATGTTTTCCGTATACAGCTACTTCGCCGAATACCTTGCAAAAGTAACTTCCATGAATGGATCGCTCATCAGTATCATGCTATTCATATTTGGTATAGTTATGATTTTAGGCAATCATTTATTTGGTAGTCTCTTGCAAAGAAGCATAGTAAATACAGTAATATCGTTCCCTATTTTATATTCTATTGTTTACATATTGGTTTATTATTTAGGTTCTTATCTTGTTCCAATGATTTTCATGGTATTCATTTGGGGAATCGTGCATGCTGGTGGATTAATTGTTGGTCAAACATGGTTAATAAGTGAAGCAAGAGAAGCACCCGAATTTGGTAATAGCCTATTCGTTTCATTCTCAAATCTCGGAATTACTCTAGGGACAACTATTGGAGGCTGGTTCATTTCAAACTTAGGTATTCACCAACTTATTTGGAGTGGATTTATATTTACACTACTTTCATTTCTATTAATTATAATAAAACTAAAATTTTTCACTTCTAATAACCTAGCTTCATTATCAAGCTAGTACATTTCAGTTCCAAATTGGATAAAAAACATTATAAAGTGAAACTTTAATCAGCTCTCACCAATCGGGCGTTTATGGGCAGCCCGGCAAATAGCGGGATAAATTCTATATAAAATACTGGTTATTCTTCTTATAAGATTTTATAAACTATAAAGTATGACACTCAGAGCCTTTAGCTATAAATACAAGTTAAAGGCTTTTTATATAAAAACAAATTTAAAAGGTGCTAATCTTATAGAACATCATCAAAATAGAATACTAAAAAAAGGCTCCATTGCTGGAGCACTCAAAAAAAAATATAAATAAACGAATTAAAACAAGGAACAGACAATTAAAATATACAAATAAAACATAAATAAATCTATATATATGTAATATTACATATAAAAACCCTATTTATCGCTGCTATAATAAACTTACTCGATGATTGTTATATTATTCATAGGTTATACCTTCTTAACACCAATTTTACAAAGAAAAAAGACATCTTAATTGATGTCTTTTTTCTTATATGATATCGACGCAATACAATTAAGATGATTCCAATCGGAAGAAGGCGCCTTAGGGTGTCTTTTTTATTTTCCAAAGGACCTGCTCAATTATTGCGTAAAAAACATAAAGTAATTTGAATCCGTTAAAATACATGAGTGTACCCTTGTTTTCCCCTCTTATTAAAAGGAGGAACTATTATGGGTTTTGGTGGTAGTTGCGGCGAAGGCTGCGGTTTTGCTGGAGGATTTGCTTTATTAGTTGTACTGTTTATTTTATTAATCATCGTTGGAGCTTCTTGCTTCTGCTAAAAAACTATCAGAAAAGACACTCTTATATGGGTGTCTTTTCTTTATAATAAAGTGAAACTTTATTCCTCCGCATCCCTCATACTGTAATACCCCAAATTAATAATAACCAAGAAATACCCACCCATAATTCCAGCAGCGAATGTCCACATGAATTCATCGTGTTCAATTTCATACATAATAATCGCACCGAGTATTGCTGCTGCGAATCGATTTATCATTCCGAGCATCGGTGCTTTTTCTTTTTTTACAATGCTATCTCCGAGCTTTTCAATACGCCTTCCTAAAATCCAGGCGCAGTACATACTCACCAAAAGGCCAATGCTTATCCCGACAAACTGGGCTGAAAAAGGTGTCAGAAACCATCCCAATAACATTACGCCTAGCAAACAATACATTTGTATGTTGAACGATCTTAATGCCATACGAATCATGTTATTCTCCTTTATCTTTCTCGTTGTAATTCCGTATCATCAATCCAATCTTCCAGGCTTCAAGCTTTCAGCTATATCTTTTTTAAAATGAGGGAATTTGATTTTGCTCACCATTAAATAAGCGAGTACGCATGTACCAAACGCCACGGAAACTGGATTCTTTAAAAAACATAAAATGAGGAGACACATTGCCGCGAATGGAATCGGCATTCCGATAAATGTCGGGAGTTTGCTTTGCTGCGTGTTAAATCTCGCAAGCCGAAGCATTCCGCAAATACTGTAAGCAAGCGCACATATCATCCCGATAGACTGCAAATCTTTTAACGCGACACTATATGCAAGAATAGACGGTGCCACACCAAAAGTAACTAAATCCGCAAATGAGTCCAACTCTCCACCAATTTCTGAAACAGAATCAAGTTTCCGAGCAACCATGCCATCAAAAAAATCAAACAACATACCCGTAATAATAAAAACTGCTCCCAAATAAATATCGTGAACGAAAACAGCGTAAATAGCTAAAAGCCCACATATAAAATTTGCTATCGTAATCATATTTGGTATGAAACTCATAATACACTTCTCCTCCTTTCTACTAATTGCTTCATCTACGTTCTTACTCATTACAATTAAGATCCTTCTGTTTTTCTTCCAATATCACTTTATTTATTTTCGTTAACGTATCTGTCATTTGCTCTAGGGCGTTTATATCGATTTTAGAAAAATATTTCTCAATTAATACATCATCTAACTCAGACAACCGCTCTATATACTTACTACCGTTTGGACCAAGTGTAAGGAAATACTCCCGTTTATTATTAGGGTTTACTTGTTTTGAAATCATCTTCTGTTTCTCCAATTTAGATAAAACTTGGCTAACGGCACTTTTTGATACATTAAAAGTAGTCGCAATGTGATTTGCTGTCGTATTTTCATTTAAATTAATGTGAAATAGCATGCTCTCTTGCTGTCCTGTAAGACCGAACTCATCTTTCAACTCCTGAAATAGTAAAATGTAGAATTCATTATAAGCTCGGTTCATTTCATTAATTACTTCTTTATACGTTCTAGTCATAGCGTTATTCCTCCATGCTTTTATTTCGTTTTGTCAAATAGTTAAGTTTACTTAACTTAACTATAGTATATCGTTATGTTCGTGTAAAGGGAAATATAACTCTACACTTTATCAGTTGTGCTTTTAATGTATGTAAAACTTTCTCTCTCTTCATAATCTTCTATATCAGCTTCTTTCCAAAGCTCAAGATTAGCCCCTCTCCTTTCTCCAGTTATATTGCTGCAAGACCAATGTATAAGAACATAGCATCTAAATCTTCATCTATATCAAGCTCATCTAAACACTCTTCTAAAACAAGTTAAGTCACAGCTTCCTTCATCCAAATACCCAATTAATCGTTCTGAATAATCAAAAATAAAAACAATTAAATTCCATATAGACCCATTACTGGTTAAAATGTTATAATAAAATCACCCTACATAGTTACTCATAGCCAGACTGAGGAACTAGCGTCTTATTAAGTAATGCGCATAACTAAAATAAAAAAGACACTTTACGGTGTCTTTTTTATTTATATTCCTAGGAATTATCTCTTTTATAAACACACTCTATCAAACAGTAAAGGAGACAAACAGATGGAACATCCTGTTGCAAGAGAATTACGTTTTATACGGGTATGTCTTATCATTTTGATTATTGTCATTGCATTCTGGGACCGGGAGAAAACTGTGGAAATTACTGATCACGGTAGCGATCCTATTTTAAACACCAGCAATATGACCCAAGTTGGTGAGAATACATTTGCATACAAAGATGAATCGAATCAAATTAAAATATTTAAGTTTAATCCAGATACAAATGAAATAAAATTAATAAAAGAGTTTTATGCTAACGAATATTAATTACATGAATTAAATAATTCAAATCTGTAGAAGGCACTTTAAAGTGTCTTTTCTTTATGAACTACAAAGTATGAGGACCCAAGTCATTAGCTGCAATTACGACTAAGGCTTTTACTATATAAAAAATAAAACATATTAAGAATAGAATACTCACTTAAATTATTTTTCACTTCACAAACTACATCCAAAAAGTTGGATAGCTTCTTTTACTACTCATATTATTAATGAATAAAGCAATAACTACAATAACAACGGAGCCAATTAAAACTGGTGTTACTAAATAACTCCAACTATTTGCCCCTAAAATAACGATAATCGGATCGGCGCCTGCCGGAGGATGCGTCGTTCTCGTTAACATCATAACGGCTATTGCCATCCCCACCGCTAAAGCAATTGTCCAATATTCATTCCCAAACAAATGATATATTGATAGACCAATGAAAGTTGAAATCAAATGTCCTCCAATAATATTACGCGGCTGAGATAATGGCGCATTCCAAACTCCAAACGCTAATACACAACTCGCACCAAATGGAGCCATTAATAATTCTGTAGAGGTTATGCTCGTTAAATATGTTAAGGTAAGAATTGTTAAAAATCCCCCTAATAGTCCTGTTAAAGAGTCCTTTATATTTACTTGTAATGGGCTTCTTCCTTTCCCTTTCATTTTTGTAAAATATCGTACACTTATTGGTTGAGGATCTTTCTGCTTAGTTGCTGTTATATTATCCATCGTTCTCCTCCTTTATTTACCAACAATTATAACCCGACATAACTAACCTGTAAATATTAATTTAAGGGGTTAGTTTTAAAATACAAAAAAAGAATCAACTGTTATAAGTTGATTCTCTAAACTTCCTCAAATTTTCGATCCTGAAATTTTGCTACCTTTTTCCGGTTCCCACATATTTTCATAGAACACCATTTTCGTTTTCCACTCTTATCTATAAATAATAAAACACAGTCAGGATTTGAACACCTTTTAAGGGAAATAAGCTTATTTTCTGCTATTAACGTTAAAGCGTCAAATGCAATTAACGATGCGAGTACATCCTCGATTTCTCCAACTGGGATAGATACTAGCTGCTGTTCAATGATTTTATATGCAAATGGTGCCTTCTCAATTTGTTTTTCTAAATACGTAATAAAATCATTAGAAATTTCTTGCTGATCAGCAATTGCCTCAAACTGTTTTCTCAATACTTCTCTTACCTCTAATATGCTAGATGTAACTTGATCCATTCGCTTCTGAATTCCTATAAGTGTTTTTTCATTCCAAAAAGGAAGATTAACCTTTATTACATGTAGCCATTCTAATACATCTTCATCTGTTATTAATAAATCATAACGTTGTCCACGCCTAACTAACTCTGTATTTACTAAATCTAATGAGAGATTTCCCGATATAAGCGGGAATTGTTTTGTTTCCTGCATGTACTCATCACCTTCTCTTTAAATAATCATATTCCAAATTAATACAGAAGTACAACTTTTTTATAAACTACAAAGTATGAAGATTAAGGCCTTTAGCCATAATTACGACTAAAGGCTTTTTGTATGTAAGTAAATGAAAAAGGAGCTTATTTTATGGAACATAATAAAAATGGAATTCTTGCTTTAATTGTTTTATTTTTAGGATTAGTGTTTTTTGTTAGTGGAATGGTTTATCATTTATGGGGCTCATTTTAATTTCAACTTTTAGACAGATAAATAATTCGAATCAGAGAAATGTACAACACTTTCCCTTTTCCTTCCAAAATTAATATAATAAGATATAAAATGTAATACATATAAAGGCAAATATATATAGCACTCATTAAAAGTGCTTCTATTTTGGAAGGAAGAAACAAACGATGAACAAAAAGTTATTAGCATCATTATTATGTAGCACATTCTTGTTTGGAATATCAGCTTGCAGTTCACATGATGCGCCTGCGAAAAATGAGCAGGCGACTTCTAAAAAAACAGAGAATGACAAACTTAGCAGCAAGGATCCGCAAAAAGAACTTCCTACCAATGTAGATTCCTCTGATGTATACATGTCAATGGGATCTGCCGAGTCATTAGATGTTCTAGGGACTGGAGAAGTTAAAGCACAAGGTGTCTTTAAAGTATTAGACATCGCCGTTTATAATCGTAAAGAAGAACCCATTACACTAGATATTAACAACTTTAAATTAATTGATGGATTTGGAAGAGAATATCACATTTCCAATGAATATCAGTCAGTACTTAAAGCTGCAAATATCTCCACATTCAAATTTAATATTGTTAATCCTAATGAAAGTTCGGAAGGAAACATTGTATTTGATGTACCGAAAAACACGCAAGGATTAACTTTAAAAATTAATAATGATAAGTTAGATAAAGAACTCCAATTAAAAGTGGAATAGGCCAATAAATGCGTCTCCCTTAACATTCTCTACCGACATAAAAAAGTACAGTCTTTTCTACAGCAGACTGTACTTTTTTATTTATCATTTCACATAACATTCCCTAATTTTTTTGACTAGATGCTCTCCAATCACGAAAAGATGTTGGGCGTCCAGAAAAAGCTCTTTGCTTTGTAACAGATGGTTTTTCTTCAGGAGTCATTGTTTTTTCTTTAAGAGTCGCTGGTTTTTCTTTAAGCGTCACTGATTTTTCTTCAAGAATAGTCACAGCTGTTTGCATTTTCTCTAACTGTTCTTTCAACAATTGTTGTTCAATCTTTAAATCCGTAAGTAAACGTAAAATCATCTCAGAATTAGCCATAAGATCCTCCTTCCCCCAATACACAGAATAAAATACAATATGTAGCAGACGAAATACCGGTGACAAAAATAAGGTCGTCAACTCTTTTTAACTTCCAAAATCCTTTTATTTTTTTAAGGACCTGCTCCATTCACCCTTAAAAACATAAATTAAATTAAATCCATTAATAAATGGTCTTTATGGAAGGAGGAGTTAATATGGGCTATGGAGGTAGTTGTGGTGGAGGCTGTGGTTTCGGCGGCGGATTTGCCTTACTTGTTGTGCTCTTCATCTTATTAATCATCGTTGGCGCTAGCTGTTGGGGCGGCGGATTCGGCTGCTAAGGAGAGGCACTCTTGAGAGTGTCTTTTTTTTGATATGTGGCTCGTATACATATTGTTCAAATCTATATAATTTTTAAAAATATAGTTTTAAAGCATATTTCTCAATGAATAAAACAATTTAACATGGTAAAATAATATTTGGATGGGAGTCCAATATATTATTAAAATTAAGATGGTTCAAGTCGAAGGAAGGCACCTTAGGGTGTCTTTTCTTTATGACTTCTATCATCAACAAAGGGTGATACAAACTATTACATATGTTTGTACCACCCTTTATTGATGCGTTTAGACTTCACAGGTGTTGAAGTTTTAGACTTCTCCCTTAGTGTACCCATATTATTAGAACATCCTGTAATCTGTAGACAAAATGTAGCTAATAAAAACAATATTAATAATTTCTTCAATAAATCCTCCTACATACATAAAACACCATATATTACAAAACAAACATAACATCAACTCTTCATAAAAACAATATAATCCTTGGTCCTTAAGCTATCTCTTAACATAGGAGTACCGCCACATATCCATTTTTAAAATATCCCCTACTTAAGGAATTTGTAAGTATCAAGTAAGAAAAACGAGAGCTTTGTTTCCTATAATCAAAATATAAAGTGAAGGAAGAAAGATTATTTCTGAAGTTTATATGCACGTGGAAGAAGGAGAAATCTACGTTTTTTTAGAGTAATAATATGAGTGTGTCCGAGTTTTGGAGATTGCTTGCAAATATTTTGAAGTTTTCGCACCAGAATTCTAATTACCATACCTGTTTTGTACCATCACATATTGGAGGTTAAAACATGAATAAAAAAAAGAAAATACAAAGATCAGTACTTACCTTTACCCTACTCTTTTCTTTAGGCGTTTCATCTTTCCCGCTTACAACAACTATTCACGCAGATACACGCGAGGAACAATCTGCTGAAAAGAAACTAGTCTCTTTAACGGAGCGTACATCATTATTTTTTGAATATCTCCAGCAAGGTAAGTATGCAGAGGCACTCCAGTTGACGTCTACTGCTTTTCAATCTAAGTTTACAGCAACCACATTACAAAACTGGTGGACACAAAGTGGCTGGAGCGGGATAAAAAGCATGGGAACCCCTGTGATAAAAGAACGAAACTTGGTCCATCAGACGGTAGAAATTCCAGCAGCTACCGAAGGAACTACCATACCACTACTCCTTAAATTCACACCTGGCGGGAAAGTAGATGAAATTGGAGAAAGGCCACCCGAGGAATCTTTTACCATCCCCCATCCTAGCTATGATCAACCTAACTCCTATCAAGAACGTGAAATCGTCATTGGAAATTCTACCTATCCGTTACCAGCGACATTAACAGTTCCGAAACATAAGCGTAGTGAAAAGCTGCCCGTAGTTGTTCTTGTTCATGGTGCTGGCATCCATGATCGCGACAGCACATACATGGGAACAAAAATCTTACGAGACATTGCGGTGGGCCTTTCATCCAACGGAATTGCAGTGTTGCGCTATGAAAAACGTACCTTAGAACATGCATTAAAGATGAGTGCAGAACCCGTTACGTTAGACCGTGATACTACAGATGATGCTATATATGCAGCAAAATCCGTAGCGCAGCAGGAAGGCATTGATCCAAATAATATTTTCATTCTTGGACATAGTCAAGGAGCCGGTACAATGCCACGTATACTGAGCAAAGCGCCTTCCTCACTTGTCCGAGGAAGTATCTTACTCGCACCACCTGCACGCCCTTTGACTGACATTGCCATTGATCAGTATGAATACCTTGGGGCGTCAAAGGAAGAAATCGATGAACTAAAAAGACAGGCTGCTTTTATTCAGGATCCTACTTTCAATCCTGACCATCCTCCAGCTGGCTACAATTTTGGGTCACCTCATTTTATGTATGATGTTTCTAGGTGGCGTCCAGTTGAAGAGGCAAAATCACGAAAAGAGCCTTTACTCATTTTGCAAGGCGCACGCGATTATCAAGTAACAGTAAAAAATGAATATACAAAATGGCAAGAAGGGCTTGCAAACCGCGGGAATGTTCAGTTCAAAAAATACCCGAAATTGAATCATTTCTTCACGGAGGGTGACGGAGAATTAAGTCTTCCTAGTGAATACGAAATCCCTGCTAACGTTCCCGAATACGTCATCCAGGACATTATTACATGGGTTAACGAGACAAAAAAATAAGAAAACATCAAAAGCCTTCATGCAATTATCATTGCGTGAAGGCTTTTTGAAACTAGTGATTCAGAGATAGCTATTATAATGCATCAAAACGAAAATTATATTTTTCTACGTACTAAATAAAATGCTAAGGAACCCATAATAACAGGTGCAACGAAGTCAAAGAAATATGAAAAAGTAAAAGTAAAAAGAAAAAGAAATGGTATAAGTGTATAGATAACTGCTAGTCCTATAAATAAAGGAATTCCAAATTGAAACTCTCGACATCGTTTAATTTTCCTATATAAAACTTCCCCAATTAGGCAAGCTATAAGAGCTGGTATACTACCATAAGTGACGATAGTTTTTATGAACCCCTGTAAAACGTCTGGGTGAATAAAGCTAGGGTTAAAAATATATGAAATTAAGAACCATCCAAAAATAAAAGCAAATAGACTTGCAGCATAACTAACTACAAATTTTATCAAAGTAAGCAACGTAATCATCCTCACAATTCCCTAATATTATCTTCATTTTATCATTTTCTCTTAAAAAGATTCCAAAAGGGTATACTTGCCCTTCAGCTTTCTTTTTTAACGCTTGTTCAAGACCTATTTTTTGATGTTATTTTGTATAAAAAACTTTTGGGAGCAACCTGTTCTGTTAGGTTGATAGCGATGGGGTGCCGCCAGCATTTCGAAAAAAATCACGCTAAACAAAAAACTATAACAAACTTTCCATATTGGCAACTAAATTACATAAAAAAAGACACTCTAAGGTGCCTTTCTCCGACTCGATAACCACTTTAATTTTACTAATGTGTATTGGACTTTCCATCCTCATCAATGAATGGAAAGTAGAGATGCTTCAATTATGTACCGATCTGGAGCGTCTCCTATATAGTCAAAAGGATAACAAGTTGTTAATGTTAATGTCGGCTCACTTTTTTCTACAATAACTGTTCGATCTTCTGAATCTGTTATCCAATGCTTGTTAATTTCATATGTATATGTTTTATTTTCATATTCCACGATAAGTTGGTCATTTTCCTTTAATTGACCAAGCTGGGTAAAAACAGTATCTCTATGTCCACTTAAAACTGTATGACCATTTCCAGATGGTGTAGTAGTTAAGTCACTAACAAACATACCTACACCCTTTTTTAGTACTTTATCATCAGCTCCCCAATATATAGAGTATTTCTTTTGTATTTTAGGGATAATTAAATATGCTACTTTCTCTCCTAACTGATGGTTTACCTTTGAAGCAGGAATTTGTACAGGTTCTTCTTGTAATGAAGTGTCAGTCTTTATCTCTGTCTCTGTTTGATTGATGTTTTGCGTTTCATTTTCTTTAGAAGGTGTGGAGATCTCATATTGTTTAGCCTCGCTAGTTGTTAACGACTCTGCTGATTGTCTAGCACTATACCATTCCAGAAAATAATAGGAAAAGATAGTAAGTCCAATAACAGTTAAACATAAGCCTATCCATTGTTTTTTATTCACTTTTATCACTCCATTTGAAAACGACAGGATTTCTCCTGCCGTTTTAAGGAACTATTTTATGCGTTTGTCTTTTTACGACGGAACATTAATACAGATCCAGCTAATGCTAATCCTAAGCTTGCTAGCATCATTGTAACACCGTTTGATGCTGTATTAGGTAATTTTTCACCTTGTTTTTTTGTTTCTTTTTTCACAACTGTATTAGTATTTTTCTTTGTTTCTTTTGCAGTTGTTTGAGGCTTAGTTTGTTCTTGTTTATTATTTGTTGTTTGGTTGTTTTGTTTTGAATTCTCTTGCTTAGTGTTTTCTTGTTTAACAGGTTCTTGTTTAGTGTTTTCCTGTTTAGTATTTTCTTGTTTAGGTTGTTCTTGTTTAGGTTGTTCTTGAGGTTTAGTAGTTTCTTTATTTTCTGTTGTAGTATTTGTGCTCTTTGGATATTTATAATCTTCACATGGAATGCCGTCTTTATCATTATCTAAACGGTGCGGATCATTTCCAACACCATATCCATTTTGATCCCAGAATGCTTGAGCATCTTGTTGACTTTTAAAATGGCCACAGTTTTTTGTATCATTAGGACTCTTAGCTGCAAATGCAGAAGAACTGTACCCCACTGTTAATAGTGTTACCGCTGTTGCTGAAGCTAATAATTTTTTCATAAATTTCTTTATCCCCCTAAATGGTATGTATTTACATTGAAATATTTTACATTTAAAAAATTATAAATACAATAATAATTTGTAGATAAATGTAAGATTTCTAGATAATAATACCAAACTATTAATTCATATATTGTCATATTATGTCGAAAGAAAATAAAAAAAGAGCCAAGGCCCTCTTTAATAACTACTAATAACCATAATCACTATTCTCACAGTAATATGAATTTGGTTTATCACAAAAAATATATGTTGTTTGTTGGATAAATAATGGCCTTGATGAGGCGTTAACTGAAGTGGCATTTAACATCCTCAAATAAGAAAGTCCTTGTATCTCCCTGGTGTTAATCTAATTGTTTGTGGAGTTGTGGATTTAAATGTTCTACTAGTCAATGTGACGAACACAGCAAATACAAAGCTAAAACTAAAACAAATAAGAGTCTTAGTGTGGTTAGTTGTAAAATTTTCAAATAGAGTAATTGTAGAGTTAGGTGGAATTTCAAGACTTGTAAGGTTAGTTTCTGATTCAAAAATTGTAAAGGTCCCTATAAAACTGTTGGTAGAGTTTGAAGAGTTACATGATTATCTTTATTGGAATCAAAATAAACTTACACATCCAAGCTGTTGATGATAGCTAATATTTGATGATCTGTCCATTTGCCATTAATCCTTATATTTTCTTTCGCTATACCTTCTTTTTTAAATCCCACTTTTTCTAATACACGAATAGATGCTAAATTATCAAGCATCGCTCCTGCTTCAATTCTATGTAGCTTTAATTCCCTAAAAGCAAAATCTACAACAAGTTGAAGAGCCTCTGTTGTATAGCCCTTTGCATTATGCTCCTTATCTAAAGTAAATCCCGTATAACAGCTTTGGAGGTCTCCCCTAACAATTTGAGTTAATGAAATGTCTCCAATCAGTTTATCATTTTCTCTTAAAAAGATTCCAAAAGGGTATACTTGCCCTTCAGCTTTCTTTTTTAACGCTTGTTCAAGACCTATTTTTTGATGTTATTTTGTATAAAAAACTTTTGGGAGCAACCTGTTCAAAAAATTGATAAAGAATAAGCGATTGAAGGATGAAAACAGAAGACTACAAGGAAAACTGTATGAACAAATATAATGAAACAAGGCTCTTACTTTGTAGCGGTATCCACGAAGTAAGAGCCTTGTTTTTTCTACTCATTTTTTATATCAGTCTTGATTTCCCAATGGAAAGGCACAGAAAATCTACTACAGAAGTTGTGATACCTCTAGGATTAACAAATTCTTTAAATTTCTGTGTACTACGTACAAGCCCTCTACTTTTGGCATGTGCCTCTAATTCAGCTCGAACTTGTATTGTATCCGGAGCCATTCTTTCTAAAGCATGCGCAGAATATTTACGATCATTAATTTCGAGTTTTTAAAACTCATTTATTGTAACTGTAAAATGTGGTTTGAATTTTACTTCGATTGTTTTGTTTTCTACGCCACCTTGGACATATAATGAGTCATTACGGGTATAGATTCGTTTCGCCGAATGCATCTTGGTTTCAAAGATACGTTTATTTTTATAATACAAATTTAATTCAACAGTTTCCTCGTAATAACACATAATCATTACTAATTCAAAGCCTAATTTATCTATTTTATTATATCTATATGCACCTGCACCTGGAATAAAATAATCTTCTGGTTCACTCTCGAATATTTCTAATAATTCATATTCATCATATTGTATATTCAATTTAACAACTCCTTACGTGAATGGGCTCAATCCACTTTATTTATAATATTCACGATTTATTAGGTACAACGGATACAACATCGCCATTATCATTCAATACGACTCTAACATCTTTCCCATCGTATTGCCATAGACCAGGTTTATTTCCAGGTTGTTTAGTAGCATGCTTAATTGTTTCTTCTACTACACTTGGTGTTACACCACGTGGATCAACTTTTTTTAATTCCTCCATGTATTCTTTTGATCCGAATGTGTAACCATTCCTTTCAGCTCTTTCACGTGCACGCTTTGTAAGTTCTGCTCGAACCTGAATTGTATCAGGCGCCATTCTTTCAAGCGCATGTTCAGTATACTTACGCCCATCAATGACGCCGCCACCTCTTGGCATACTCCATCCAATCTCTTCAGTTACCTTTGATACTTTTCCTAAATCCTTCGCTTTTTGCTCTAACTCTCCATATTTACCAAATACTCGACCAATAACTTTAGGAGTGCCACCTACAACTGTAGAAACAGTTCCCCATACATAATCATTCGGCTCATATTTTCTGTCTGTGAAAAATTCTCTTCCATTATAAATTTGTAAACCTTGTTTAATTTGTCCAACAACTGGAATAAAATCAAGCGCCATAGATCCTAATTCATTCGTTCGCTTTTGTTCTTCCAAATATTCTTTCATTTTTTCAGGTGGTACACCAAAATCCTTAAGACGGGTTGTTAACCCATCCATATTACCAACATTTTTAACAACATTAGACGTATCTATTTTGTAGCCTGAAATTTTATTAGCAGAATCCATCATATTATTAGCAGCATCTAATCCAGACATAATATCTGTATGTAGTGTTGGAAATGCTTGTTGAGCTTCTGCAACATGCGTTGAAACACTATTAATTAGTCCATTTTTGGTCATATGATAGATAAATTAGATTACAAAGATTGTCAAACCTTTGAATCCCTTGAGCTCAACATAAAGGATTATATAGAGGAGTATAATTATAATCGTTATCAGTGGACATTAAAAAAGATGGCCCCGATCGAATATCGGAACCATCTTTTAAGTGCTTGATTTTTTAGAGCTTTTTTATTAAACTGCCCATTTTATAGGGTACAGTTCACAAAATACCGTAGCTATTTTAAAAGCAACATAAGAATATCGACAGTTCTAAAAACACTGATAGTTAGCTGCCTCATTAACCCGTACTTATAAATAGGAGAAATGATCATTATTATAGATAGGGTTGAAAACCTTATTAAAGTTCACATAAAAAAAGTAGGGGAAGCCCCTACTTTTTTCATTCACTCCTTATTCTAAAATCTCTTTCTTATTACCAATACGTACTTCACCTTCATGATAAAACTCTATTGCATATCCTAGATTTGGAGAATAGAGCCAAGTATCAAAACTTACTGCTGTAACATCATCAATTACCTGTAGTATTTGATGTAAATTCGTTTTTATGATTGGTAAGGATGCTTCATCCCAAATAATATAAATGATATAAGAGTCTAAACCGTATTGTTTATTTAGATATGCTTCTATATCATCCAAATAAACGATATTTTGGAAATCACTGAATTTATCCCAATCAATTCTGGCCCAACTTGTAATTGGAAATGAGTTTTCAAAGCTATCTAAGATTTTTTCTCTCTCTTCACCTTCAAAAACTACTATATTTTCTCCTAATGCCTCGATACATTCGTCTAACAAAGTTGCCATTATATTTATCACCTTACTTGTTTAAATGTTTTAATAGTGATTTAAATAACTCTTCATCACCTTCTATTGGAATTGCATATTTAGTAGATTTACTTCCTTTACCGTTTCTAAAATCGTCTACATTCATATGTAGACCTTTTTCAGGATCATAATCTAATCGCCATCTTGCTTTTTTATCAGCAGTTTGTCTTCCAATTACTTTACCATATCCTGCACTTTTTTTCATTGTTCCAACCATTGGAATAGAGTCGCTACCTAAATTCCCTAAAAGATCCATTGCTTGATTTCTAGCTTGTTCATAGGTTTTGACTTTATCAAGAACAATTTCACCCGATTGAGCACCTTTTGAAACCTTGCCTAGTTTCTGTGCATTTTTCTCAAGATCGCCAAGTTTACCAAATGTACGGCCAATTATTTTTGTTGTACCGCCAGTAACTGCAGCAAGCGTTCCTGTTACAAATTCACTTGGACCATATTTTTCATGAGTAAACATATCCTCGCCCGTAAAGAGCTGGATACCTTGTTTTAGTTCTCCAAATCCAGGAGTAATATCAAGCAGGAATGAAGTTTGTTGAGCAGAACGTTTTTCTTCTTCCAAATACTCCTTCATTTTTTCAGGTGGCACACCAAAATCACGTAACGTGTTTCTTAGTCCATCCATATTCCCTATGTTTTTGGATGCCGCAGGCACATCAATTTTATAACTCGCAATTTTATTAGCAGAATCCATCATATTATTAGCAGCATCTAATCCAGACATAATATCTGTATGTAGTGTTGGAAATGCTTGTTGAGCTTCTGCAACATGCGTTGAGACACTATTAATTAGTCCATCAGCCATTACTGCTTGTTTATGAAGTGATGCCCCAGCTTTTTGTACAGAATCTCCAAACTTATGGAAACTTTGATTTACTACGCGTAAATCACTGGCCATTTGTTTATATTCAGGCAATCTGCTTTTAAAACCTTCATGCATAGCTGTAACTTGTTGTCCGTAGTCCCGAACCCCATCAGCAAATTTACTGATTTCATCTTTTGGTAATGTACCAACCCATTTTTCTGCTGGCTCAACAAATGTGTCATTGATTGTTAGCCAATAAAGACTTGTTTGGTCAATAAGCGATACCGTTAGATCCGTTACTGCAGTCAAAGTATCAGCATACCATTCGACCAATTGTTTTTTATACGCCGTCATATCGTTAGCATAGTTTTGAAGCTTAATTTTATCTTGTTGTGCTAGGTTTTTACCATTCTGAATTTGTTGAATAATATTACCTGAATCCTGATTCGCTTTATCTAAAACCATTATGCTATCTTTTAGTAGCATTAATTTGTGGATCTTGCCAAAATCCTCATTCATCATCTCTAAAGTAGCGATGGTAGAATTGTATTTTTCTTTTATAGCTGGATCAGCTTCTTTTTCGTAGATTTTATTCACTAAATTCGTCATATCAGAATTTTTTATGGTAGTTAGAAATCCTGATAAGCTTGCTGCAAGTTCACTTGAATCTACTAGAGCCATATCATAATTTTTAGTTTCTTTTGCTTTTTTAAAGCGTTCGGAATATATTTTCACCAAATTTGCAGTAGTTTTTAAATCTGCAATGTCCTGACGAATTGTATCTATTTTATTAGATAGAGATTGATCAAACACGACTGCAAATAATTTTTGCACAACGTATGTTTGACCATTGTAGTTCACCTTAAACCATAGAGGACCGTCTTCCCCTACTACTTCAAGAATTTCATCCTTTCTAACTTTTATTGGGTCAAATCCCCTTACAACTGTTCTGGATTTGTAGATATTTTGGTCGAGGGATTGGATTGTTATCCACCCTTTTACCATTTTACCTGTTCTATCAAATTGGAATTGTTTTCCTTTGTAGGTTACATCGCCTTTTTGAATCACACCGTTATCGTCTGCATAATACCAATGGGTAGTTTGAGAGAACCATCCTTTTTGTGCAGCTCCACTTACCGTATCAAAATAGTAGTCCTTTCCGTCTACGGTATTCCATCCTGAAGCTAGATTACCATTTTTATCGAAGAGATAGGTATCATCCCCTGAACGTAATAATCCAGTATGTTTCACGCCTGGTTTGTCATAATAGTATTTCTTTTCTCCATCTACAACCCAGCCAACCGATTCATTGTTTTTTATACTTGATGTTGCCATGATTGTCCTATATAAGAACACAGAAAATTGCTCTCTTGTGACAAGTCCATTTGGATTAAAATTGCCATCACCAGTACCATTTGTGATTTTATTCCCAGCTAATATTTTGACATATTCGTTAGCCCAATGACCTTTCATATCCGTAAAGTCAAAATTCCCTTTCGGTTTTAAATCGAAGGTTCTGACAAGTACTGCAGCCATTTCAGCACGCGTCATATTATTTTTCGGATTGAATTGTTTCTCTACATTTACGCTAAATATGCCCCGTGCAGTAAGTGCCAAAATTTCCTTTTTAAAATTGCTATCACCAATATCAACAAATGGATTATTGGTACTATCTTGCGGTTTTAAATATCGATACAAGAATGCAGCAAGATGTTCGCGAATAATAGGATCCGTAGCACCGAAATATCCATTTCCGTATCCTGTTATAATCTTATTTTCAGCCATATACATCATTTCTTTATATGCCCAGTGGGTTTTAGGAACGTCAATAAAAGATGATGAATTCACTTGACCATTTTGTTCTGCATACGCTGTTCCTACTGTACTGAATAATAAAATACATATCACAGAACTTAAAAATAATTTCTTAATTGTATTCATAATAGATCTCCTATTCAATTTTTAAAAATATAATTGCAAAATCAGCACTTATTTTATCCTTCATTTACGGCGTTTTATATAATTATCAAATTTCTATTCATACTAATATTTCGCATAAGGACAACCTAAGTCATTCTGTCTAAACAATAATTAGTTCATAAGATGTTTCATGTTTTAAATGTAGTAGCCCGTTTATGGAACCTTCTTAATAAACAGTAAAACCAAGTTTTTTAATTTGAAAATCCCTTAGTCTAAAATTCGCATTATGTTGAAGAGATCCATAATAATACTAATCTCCTTTCTCTTTGACGCGGCCTATTTGATTTAAAACTTCGACTTCCTCTGTAAACATTGATGCATAGGTAGAAAGTAATTAAAATAATGATAATATAAGTCCTATGGTTTTCTTCATACTCGCATCTCCTTATCAATTCGTAAAAAACTTTTTAATTATATATTAGGTTTAATTACTATTAAAATAAAAAAATATAAATATGCATAATTACATATTTACCTTCTCAATAGAGTGTACTCTATTGAGAAGCTTACAAGTTATTGATTTTAAAGGATTTAGAGTTTCTCAAATACACTTATCAAAATCGAAGCGTGGTATTTAATTTCAGAGTGGCCCTTGAAACCCATAATCGTTTCCGTACCCCTATAATGCTATTCATTTTTTTATACATTCCTATCCTGGCGTGGGTTGCAGAGTTTCCGTTTTTTACTGAATTAGCCGAAAAACTCACGCTAAGCAAAAAATATAATAAGCTGTCGATATAGACAGCCCTTTACATAATTATCGTTATTGGAATCAAAATAAGCTTACACATCCAAGCTGTTGATGATAGCTAATATTTGATGATCTGTCCATTTGCCATTAATCCTTATATTTTCTTTCGCTATACCTTCTTTTTTAAATCCCACTTTTTCTAATACACGAATAGATGCTAAATTATCAAGCATCGCTCCTGCTTCAATTCTATGTAACTTTAATTCCCTAAAAGCAAAATCTACAACAAGTTGAAGAGCCTCTGTTGTATAGCCCTTTGCATTATGCTCCTTATCTAAAGTAAATCCCGTATAACAGCTTTGGAGGTCTCCCCTAACAATTTGAGTTAATGAAATGTCTCCAATCAGTTTATCATTTTCTCTTAAAAAGATTCCGAAAGGGTATACTTGCCCTTCAGCTGTCTTTTTTAGAGCTTGTTCAAGACGTATTTTTTGATGTTCTTCTGTATAAAAAACTTCTGGGAGCAACGGGCAAACTCGTTGAAAAAATTCGCGATTTCTAATATGTAAGTTAGCTAACTCGTTAGCATCAGCAGTTTTATAAAGCCGAATATAAATGTGCTTCCCTACTAGTTTCATAACATCCCTCCAACATTTTTATATGTCTAATGAGGAAAAAATATACCGTATACTACATACAGTTGGATATTATCAGGAATCATTTTGCACGAAAGAAAAGACACTCCATATGAGTGTCTTTTCCAATAGTTTTTAGCAGAAGCAAGAAGCTCCAACGATGATTAATAAAATGAATAACACAACTAATAAAGCAAAGCCTCCCGAGAAGCCACAACCGCCACAACTACCACCATAACCCATAATAGTTCCTCCTTTAGATAAGAGGGGAAAACTAAGGTTCACTCATGTATTTTAATGGATTCGTTTCATCTTATGTTTTTTCGTATTGATTGAGCAGGTCCTTTCGAAAACTATTCACATATTAACTATATTTTTAAAAATGAATAATTCAACTATAACAATAAATAGATAAATTAATATAATGTATTAATTCTAAAAGAAGGGAGGAATAGCCATGCAATTAGTTTGTTTTAAAATAGTAAGTGGTCAGTATTTCTTGTTTGTAGAAGGTATTCAAATTCCTGTACCAATTCCAGCAGTTGCTGCAGCTTTATTAATTGGTTTAGGAGTAATTCCACTTTGTTCTTAATGTAAGGAATTCGGATCATTCCTATCTTTCCATTGGAAAAGCCTCAAGTATATGAATACTTGAGGCTTTCTTTATATCAAAGAAAAAACACCTTACAGCGCTTGAAGATCTCCTGATTTAAATAATGCGGCCGTTACATCATCACCGAAAGTATTGAAACAGAATACTTGCTCGTCTACCTTATCCATTACTGTAGCTTCACCTATCTTGCCACCTTGAAGTTTAATAAAATAGTTATGTTCTTCTAAAATTTCACTAAAATCTCTATTTGCCCATCTTTCAGTAATTGCTAATAGCTCTTCTTTATTCTTGAAATTGTTTCCGTTTAGAATGTTTCTTACTTTCTCTGCATTCTTTTTGGACATAGGGGTTGCTCCCTTTCCTTCACACGCTTTTACTTTTTGATGAGTCATGCTATGCATAGCTGAAATCACTTCTTCTTCAGTAGAAGTTACTGTAATGTGAAGTTGTGCATTTGAGCCTTTCACTTCTGCTTCATTCGATAGTATGTCTTCTTTATTAACCTCTGCAAAAACATGGTCCTCACTCTCAAGCGGGACTTCAGCAAACTGTAACATTCCATAAGTCATACCAGTTGCAAGTACTACTACACCTATAATAGATGCTAGCCAATACGTTAGCTTCTTGTCCATCTTCATTTCCCCTGTCTTCGTTTAAATATATTAACTAAAGAATACCATATTAAATTCCTTTTTATTGAAGAGTCTCTAATTGTTACTATAAAAAACGTGTAAATCGTTTAATAAAAATATAATAACTTCATAATCATGACTATGCCTATTCTCATAACAGGATCTATATACGATGTCACTAAATCATCTGGTGAACTATTAGTTATTAGTACGGCTTTGCATCGTTATTCTCAAAAAGGATAATTATTGTACATACCAATTCTTATGTATGAAGACACCCAAAACAAGTGTTACGAAAAAAATATAAAAAAGACATCTTTTCTAGGGAAAGATGTCTTTTTTATATAAACCTTAATGTTCGTTCTGTAAAACCCTCGCTGCCTTTACTCCTTCTTTCTCTTCTTTTAAGAATAACGATACGATAAATGCAACAATAATAAAGATTAACCCAAGTGCAAATGCACCTTGGAACCCTGACGTTAAACCGTTTAACTTCTCTACTGGATCCAGTGGATTTGCGGAGCTCTCCATATAGCTAGTTGTTCCTGAAGACATTTTCGAAATAAAGATAGCTGTACCAATTGCACCAGCTACTTGTTGCAACGTACTAAATAGTGCTGTTCCGTGCGGATATAAATCTGGTGTTAATTGATTTAAACCGTATGTTTGTGCTGTCATGACAAACATGAGTCCAACCATTAATACGCTATGCATGACAATAATTTGTACCATTGATGTATCAGGAGTAATGCCTTTAAATAAGAACATTGCAATTCCTACTAAGACAATGCCGGGAACGATAATAACTTTCGGACTAAATTTATCAAATAGTTTACCTGCGATTGGTCCCATTATGGCGCTAATAACACTTCCCGGAAGCATGATAATTCCTGATTTAAAAGCTGTAACGAGTAAAACGGTTTGCAGGAACATCGGTAATAAACTCATCGTTGAAAATAACGACATCATCACAATGACAATTAATCCAACTGATAATGTAAACATCGGAACTTTAAATGCTCGTAATTCTAAAATTGGATTCTCAATTTTCAATTGTCGAACGGCAAAAATACATAATGAGATAAGCCCAACAATTAAAGTGCCATACACTTTTGCATCGGACCATCCTAAATCACCCGATGCACTAAAGCTATACACAAGCCCGCCAAATCCTAATGTCGATAAAAGGATAGATGGGTAATCTACTTTTGGCCTTGTTAACTCTGAAACATTTTGAATGTACTTCATCCCAATCATAATGGAAATGATCACGATAGGAATAACAATATAGAATAACCAGCGCCAATTTAATGAATCCACAATTACTCCAGATAATGTAGGGCCAATTGCCGGAGCTGCCATCATCACGAGTGCGATTAATCCCATTGTCGCACCACGTTTTTCAGGTGGACAAATGATTAAAATCGTATTCATTAATAACGGTGTAATTAACCCCGTCGCTACAGCTTGGACGATACGGCCAATTAATAAAACGGAAAATGTCGGTGCGAATCCCGCAATTAATGTACCGACTAAAAACGTTACCATAGCGATCAAAAACATCTGTCTCGTTGTAAGCCACTGCTGAAGTAACGCTGTAATTGGGACTAAAACCCCAACTACTAACATGTATGCTGTAGAAAGCCATTGAATCGTTGAAGCCGTTACGTCAAATTCTTTCATTAATACCGTTAACGCATTTCCAAGTAATGTTTCATTTAATAATGCAACCATTGCCCCTAAAAGTAATGCAATTAAAATGGGGATATGTTTCAAATTAGAAGTATCAACTTTGCCACTTGCTGGGCTCTTAGTTGTCATATTCATTTACAGATTCTCCTCCTGTTTCTTACTTAAAAAACTTTAAATACACCGGAACACATGTAATATAATATACATATGTAGATTAAAAAGGGAGAATCAATTTTCAGCCACTGTATATTTAATCTACAAAAAAGGAGAATTGTAGATGAACGATAATGAAAAACAACTTGATTTACGTATTAGACGTACACATAAATTACTGTGGGATTCCTTATTTGAATTAATGACGCAATCAAAACAGAAATATAGTACGATCACGATTAACCAAATATGTGACCGCGCAATGGTACACCGAACAACCTTTTATAAACACTTCGAAGATAAAGATGCTTTATTAGCATTTGGATTTAAACGATATAGCAAGATGATTGCTGAAATACCGGTTTCAGATCGATTAAGTAAACCATTTCAAGTAATGGAACAATTTCTACACCATGAAGAAATCGGTAAAATATTAGAAACGCAAATGTCTGATGAACAATTTATTAACCGAATACAGCATTTAAGTCACGAAACGAGAAAACAAGAAATAGAAGCGTTAAATCAACTGCACAAAAATCATACGATGCCCAATGATTTAATCATTGAATTTTATTCAGGGGCAATCACCTCATTAAGCGCATGGTGGTTTAAAAGTGAAAGAAAAGTTTCTGCTGCTGAAATGGATAGGTATCTCCATCAACTTATTAATCGGGATATTTTTCAGTTTGAAAAGGAATAAGACTACACCTTTTCAATCATGCAATAAAGTGAAACTTTAATCAGCCCTCACCAATCGGACTTTAACGGACAGCCCGACCCCCACCTAACTTCTTTGCTTCCACTGAATTTTGAGGTGGGGGTCTTACTGCCCGTTAAAGCGGGATCAAATTGACCACAAAATAGGAATATGATATATTTTCCGTAGAATACTATATAAGTATGACATCAAATAAAATGGCATATAATAAAAAGAAGAGATGCGCTAACATCTCTTCCTTAACTGCTACCGTATAGGGTGGTGGTTATTATACGTTATTATTTTTTACGAAACCCACCCTTTTGCTTGTGACGGCGCGGAGTGGTTTTTTTGTTGTCCTTATCTAGAAGTTGCTTCCGCAAAAAATACGCTGAAACTTCGCGCACATCGTACGTCTTGATTCTGTACTGTCTGTTCCGCTACCAGATACGTAAATGAACGTCATGTTTGGATTTAACTCCGCTAATGTTTTCGCGGCGGATAACATTAAATCAATGAAATAAAACGTCGATAAATTTAAGTTACAAATATTCAGAATTAATATTAAAATAAAAATGGGGATAGGGGTATGGGCTTATAAAATTTATACATAACGAGGGAATAGAAATGAAACTACAATTAAAAGCGGATTTAATGTTACTACTAGTTACATTCTTTTGGGGTGCATCCATCCTACTTACAAAGCTTGGACTTGATGGCATAGAAGAATATAATTTAATCGCATTACGATTTATTATCGCTTTTCTTTTATCAGGTTTAATATTTTACAAACATTTATTTAAGATCGATTTTAAAACTGTAAAATATGCATTTATACTCGCTTCTGTCTTATTTATCGTTTACATTTTCGCGACTTTCGGTACAAAGTATACGAGTGTTTCTAATGCTGGTTTCCTACTATGTCTCACAGTCATTTTCATTCCAATATTATCAGCTATATTTTTAAAACACATTCCGGAAAAGAAAGTTATAGTAGGAATCATTTTAACGATAATAGGAATCGGCTTATTAACATTAACTAGCGAATTCAAAATCGGTAACGGCGATATATTTTGCATACTGTCAGCCTTATTTTATGCCATTCACGTCATCATTACTGGAAGCGTAACGAAACATGTGAATTCCATTGCACTTGGAGTAGTGCAACTCGGTTTCGTCGGCCTATTTAGTCTTATTTTCTCATTCATTATAGAAACACCAAAACTTCCTAGCACGATCAACTCATGGCTAATCATATTAGCTTTAAGCATATTTTGCACCGCAGTCGCATTCATCGTGCAAGTAATTGCCCAGCAATACACGACACCTACCCATACAGGTCTTATTTTTTCATTAGAACCTGTCTTTTCCGCAGGCTTTGCTTTCGTCTTCACAGGTGAAACGCTGACAGGAAAAGGATACTTAGGGGCTACGCTTATATTATTGAGTGTGTTAATTGCTGAGTTGGATTTTAAGAGTTTGTTGAGGCCTAATTATAAGAAGAATATAGAGTAAACATTTCAATATAATCAATAAACATACCCCAGAAAAATATGAGTTTATATTATTTTCATTCTCTTCACTTAGATTTTCTTTTTAGATGCTATCTTCAAATAAGGTAGCATCTAAAAAATGTTAAAAGGAATCTCTCCTTAGTATCTTCTTATACTTGATGTAGTTTGCATACTTGACCTTTTCTACGTTCTTTAATTACTTACTGAATATAGTCATACAGATTTTTCGCTAACAATAAACAAGTTACTGTAATGAAAAGGGCACGAACATACCCGCTTCCTTTTTTTATAGCAAATTTGGAGCCAACAATCCCTCCAGCAATTTGAGCAATCCCCATTATAAAACCATATGCATAGTTTACTTGCCCTACATACATAAACATCAACAATGCACCAACATTACTTCCTAAATTAAGAAGCTTCGCATTACCTGCTGCTTTTAAAAAATCATACCCAATAAATAAAAGAGAAAACATTAAAAACGAACCTGTTCCAGGACCTAGAAATCCATCATAAAAACCAATAGCAAAAATAAAAAAGGTAAAAATAATGACGTGTCGACCAGACAATTTCTTATGAGTGGAAATACTACCCCAATCCTTTTTGAATATCGTATAAATAGCGACCGCACCAAGCATAATCAACATCAATGGCTTCAGTACTTCTGGATTCATTAAATGAACGGTCCATGCCCCTATTATGGAACCTATGAAAGTGAGCGGAACTAATTTAAACGCCGATTTCAAATCAAGATTACCAGAACGATAAAACACAATATTACTAGTTGCACTTCCCATTGTCGACGCTAGTTTATTCGTAGCTACTGCACTTGCTGGATTCAGTCCTGTAAATAATAAAGCTGGTAAAGCAATGAGTCCACCACCACCTACAACTGAATCAATAAATGCAGCTACAAATCCAAAAACAATCAAAATCATTAATACAGATGGGTCTAAATAAAAATCCATACTATTAACCTCCCCTTTAGTCACTATTCGAATAGTAACTAATAATTTGCTAAATGTAAACAGTTATTGTAACGTTAAAATATAAAGTGAAACTTTAATCAGTGGGGCCACTGATTATTAGTTGAACCAATCGGGCTTTTACGGGCAGCCCGACCCCCCCACCTAACTTCTTTGCTTCCGCTGAATTTTGAGGTGGGAGTCTTACTGCCCGTTAAAGCGGGATAAAAGCAAACATCGGAGGACGAAAAAAGTGGACTACATAGTGCAACAGCTTAAAAAAATTGGTTTCAATGAATATGAAGCTAAATCTTATGTATCTCTTGTTAAACAAGGGCCTGTCACAGCCTACCAAGTGAGTAAAGATTCGGGTGTCCCAAGAGCGCGAATTTATGAGATTTTAGGTAACCTTGTAGAAAAAGGAATTGTCATGAAGGAAGAAATAAATGACACCACTCGCTATTCACCTCTACCTGTTGAAATCTTTTTACAGAAGGCGCAATCAGAATGGCAGTCTACTTATGAAGGAATCAGTGATTCATTAAAAACACTAGAAACTTCCGAGGAAAAAACGGATAATCGAGTGATTACTTTAAAAGACAATCAAACAATCATTAGCTATTGTCAGGCATTAATAAAAAAAGCAGAACGACGTATTGTCATTTCAATGTGGGATGAGATGTATGAAGCGTTAAAAGAAGATCTATCTGAAGTAGCTGATAAAGTTACAATACAAGGTATTACCCTACATGTTGAAAATCCCATTAAAAATCTAGAAGCCCATCGCATAACACCTTATACAGAAACCTTGTCTACAGAACATTGGTTTATTGTATCGATAGATTCTAAAGAGATGATTTATGGACCATCACTTGAAGAGCGTAATATTGCTTTTTATACAGATGACCCCGTTCATATATACCTATTAGAGGATTATGTATGGCATGATGTTTTAGTAAATCGACTTGTCCGACGTAGCCAAGATGACTTGCAGCAATGGATTACTGCAGAGAGAAGATCTTTCTTTATGGGGAAATGAGGAACATATTCAAGAGCAAACCAAAAGATTTGCGTATTAAACCTAACAACTTCTCCGTACAAAAATAGCCGACTATTATATAGTAAATATTCGGCTATTTTTGTATAAATTTATACAGACGCTGCCATTACCCCAGCGATTAATGAGATAAACGCTTCTCCCACTCCTTTACCTTTTTATATGCCTTCTTCTATTTTATCATCCAATCTCCACAAACCGCCCAAACTCCTTCAAAAACCTCAACTTAAAACTCCCCACAGGTCCATTCCGATGCTTTGCCACATGAATCTCCGTCATCTCTTTCTGCATCGTTTCCTTATCGTAATAATCCTCTCGATACATAAGCATAATGACATCCGCATCTTGCTCAATTTGTCCGGTCTCTCTTAAATCTGATAAAAGCGGACGCTTATCTTGCCGCGACTCTACAGAACGAGATAACTGTGATAACGCTACTACACAAACATTTAATTCACGTGCTAATAACTTAAGCTTACGAGAAATCTCACTAATCTCTTGAAATCTATTACCCTTATGCTTCGGATCGCCCGTAATGAGCTGCAAATAATCTACAATGACTAAAAGCTTTTTATCACCGTGTTTCCGCTTTAACTTACGGGTTTGCATCCAAATATCTTGCACCGTAACACCTGCATTGTCGTAAATCTCAAATGGCAACTCACCAATCTCCGCAAACGCCTTACTCACCTTCTCCCAATCTTCCATCGCAAAACGATGCTTCGGATTTTTCAGTCTGCCTCCTGACACTTCACCTACGCAAGACGCCATCCGTTTTAACAATTGCTTACTACTCATCTCTAACGAAAACAATCCAACCGCCGCTCCAGACTTCGCCGCATGCAGTCCAACATTAAGCGCAAACGCAGTCTTCCCCATAGAAGGACGCGCACCAAGAACGACAAAATCACCTTCCTGCAATCCGCACGTCATTTTATTTAGCGATGTATAACCAGTCTCAATACCAGTAATCTCTTTCACATCTTGATGAAGCTCCTCATACAAATCAACTAGCGCATCCTTCAAATCAAACTCACATACACAGTCCTTTTCCTCTAACTCACAAAGTGCTGTAATCGTCTCACCTATAATTTTCTCATTCTTCTCCGCAAACACCCGCCTGATACATTTTCCAGGCACCTCGAACAAGCCCCTCATAATAAGAGAAGTTGCTAGTAGTAGGCACACCATCCATTAACCCTATAAAATACTCCATTCCCCCGATCCCCTCTAAAAACTTCGGATCCACCCGAGAAATGAACGTCACAAGATCAATCGGTTGCCCCTCTCCTTCCATCTTTCGCATTAACTGAAATATAGACTTATGCACCGACAGAGAAAAATACTGCTCCGTCAAACGGCACTCCTTAATAAGCTCTCCATCAAGTAATAGAGAACCTAACACCGTCTTTTCCGCCTCCACATTTTGAATACTCATGGACGCCACCCGCGCTCCGCTAAAAAGCGCTGCAACTCTCCCTCAGACGGTGCATTCTTCTCCCACTCCTCACACCTCGCCAAAAACTCCTCCGTCTCCCCCGTACTAACAGACGACTCCTTCTTCCTAAAGCTCACCGTATCCGCCTCAACCTCAGATACTTTCGTAAATCCTTTCCCGTGCCACCCTTTCAAAATCCCCTTCACATAAGCAACCGTCCGCTTATTATTCTCAAACGCAATTTGAAGAGCCTTCAGCACAAGCTCCTCTGACAAATCTTCCATCCACGCACTCAGTTCCTCCACAGTATAAGGAGACAAACTACCGAAATGTTGCTCATAAAAAGAAAACACACGACTTCCCGTTTCTTCCTCTATAACCTCTTCTTCCGCCTCTGTCTCCTCACAAACTGGCTCAACATCATCCACAGCCAAATCACTCGGCATACCGAAATGCGCTAAAAGCATCGGAACATTCAGCTCCTCCTCTACGCACTTCTGAAGAAACATATGTACAAACTCTTTATTCTTCACACCCTTCAGCTCACGAAGCACACACTTCTCCACATTCGTATTCGTCACAGGGTTATAACGAAGCCAATTCAAAACGAATAACTCCCGTGTATCCGCATCATACAGAATCTTCCCATAATCAATGAAGCGCTGCACAAGCTTATCAACAGTCTCCCGATTATATCCAGTCTCCATCTCAGCTAACCGCTTCGGAAAAGGAAAAATCCCACACTGCGTCGTCTTCGAACAAGTCAACAAATACACATAAAAATACCGCTCCTCCGGCGTCAAATCCAAAACAAAATCATCCTGCCAAAAATTCACCTGCACAGTACGATACACCGCCATCCGAATTCCTCCCGTCTCCGTTCAAAATAAAAACCTCTTCATAATATATATGGGAGGTTAGTCGGGTTTTTGGCGTGTTATTTTAAATTTTTTTTGACTACTACTACGGTGTTTGTTGTTGTTTTTGTTTTGTTATGTTTTTTCTTAGTGATTTATTACTTAGTAGGGGCTTGTAAGGAGCTTAGGAGGGGCTAGTTATCAGTTACTTCGATTAGGAAGACTCGATCCGAAAAGCCGCCTCGTTCTTCTGCTTTCTTTTTACGGATGTTGTTGATTTCTTCTAGTGTTGTCCCTTCGTGTTCGGCTAGAGCGTTTATTAGTTCTAGTAGGTCGGATAGTTCTTCTAGTTTATGTTCTTTTGTTGTTGCTTCTAGGTATTCGGTTAGTTCTTCTTGTGTTTTTTTGCAGAGTTCCTCTATGTATTCATCTTTGTTTAGGATTCTTGTTGTTGGTGTTTTGCCGTTGGATTTTATTATTTGTGGGATTTTGTTCCGGATTAGTTTGTTGTAGGTTGGCATGTGGGTTTCCTCCGTTTGGTTTTTCTTCTATTATAATGGAAAAGCAGTTTAACTAGTTGTTAAACTGCTGGATTGCTTCTTATTAATTAATATCAATCTTTTCTACTAACATTGCTGGAATACTAATTTCGCCACCCATAGTAGATTTATAAGTATATATACCTGCAGATTTACCTTTAACAGTAACATTATCTTTTTCTAACACTCTTGAATTTAAAATGTCACTTTTATAAACAACGTATAATACTTTATCATAATTTCCATTAACTGCTACCCTTAATTGCGTCTCGCCTTTTCCTTCCATTACTTGAAGAACTTTTCCTGTAAATTTAGCTTTCTTTCCTTTAAACTCATCCGGTGTTCTAGCTAATTGATCATATGTAATTCCTGTTTCATATCCAATTCGCTCTTCTTCCTCTTTTGCCGCTTTCTCCGCTGCTGCTTTCTCTGCCGCTGCTTGTTCTGCTGCTGCCTTCTCCGCTGCTGCTTTCTCTGCTGCCGCTTTCTCTGCTGCCGCTTTCTCTGCCGCTGCTTGTTCTGCTGCTGCTTTTTCCTCAGCTGTTAACTCTTTCTTCTGCTCAACTTTAGCTGATTTAGCCACAGTTTTTGTCTCTTCTGCCTTTTTCGTATCATCAGCAGTTACACCAACCAAAACAAGCATTGCTATTAAACCTATTCCATAGAACTTTAACACACTTTTTCTATTTCGTTTTCCTTCTTCTCCCCATCTAACTACTAATTGAGGTTTAATAATCCCAATAATTAATGCTATTAAGCATACAACAAATAATAATGCAAATAAAGTATTCAAATCGTCTAGCCCTCTCATTCTTTTATTTAATTACAATTAATTTCATTCAAACTATATATTACCATGTTTCAATATTTTTTTTAACAATAAATCATTTAATTGATTTGTCAGATAATAAAGTTTTAATTTATCAAATGAACTGCCTATAAAGGCACTAATAAAAGTAATAAACAAAAGAATACAGTATGATATGAAGAATCGTTTTTAACCTTAATAAAATAAAGGGACAGCTTTCCTATTTTATTACTAATGAGGAAACTGTCTACTTATGGACTACATTTTATTCATAGCTTCTTTTATATACTGTTCTTCCTCATTTGTGAAAAGAGTAGGGAATTCGGCTATTGAAATTTTTGATTGTTTAATTACACTCACTACCTCACTTTGAGATATATCAAGATAGTCAGCTATCTTTTCTATTAAATTGAAAAATTCCTTCAAAGTAACTTGAACGTCATGATGACTCGGATTCTTCTCTTCTTCCTTATACTTTTTCAACTTCCCTATCACATCCATAAAACGCCGATCAAACTTTTCTTTTAATTCCTTATTATTATAAAACGCTTGAACACTCTCCTTTGAAAAGTGTTCCTCTAACCATTCTTTATTTTCTTTCTCCCATATAAAAGTTTGCAAAAACGAAGAAAACAAAGCGACATCCACTCGTTCTTCCTTTTGAAACTTCTTCGTCATCTTATCCATATGCGAAAGTACCTTCGTAATTCTTTCTTGCTCTGCCAGAAGCACTTCTCTTTGAAAATGCATCTGTCTTAAAAAGACTTCTGTCTCTATATCACGCTGCAATATAATATTTTGAATTTCTCCAAGCGAAAAACCAAGATGCTTAAACGATTGAATTTGCTGTAGCATATACAAATCATCTTTCTTATATAACCGATGCCCATACTCTGAAGCTACTATCTTCATACAGATGTAATTAAAATCAAGTAGAATGCAACTAACATATTTAAGGAGAATCTACTAAACATGTTTTGTAATTTTATAAATTAAAATTTTCCCTTCCAACTCACTATCAATACCTTTTGGAATACAAGGACAAAAATATATTCTATCTGGTGCCTTAGTAGATACGATTTTCATTTTTGTATGTAATTCACAATTTATATCTACTCCATTAACTTGTTTTGTTAATTTGTCTTTAACTGTTCCTCTACTTCGTTCAGGGCTACAATCCACAGACATGACCTCTCCAATATTTTTATATCCACTTATACCCCTACTAATAATTTCAGGTATTTCCTTCTGGATACAATATAAATGATAAATGATTTCGTTTTTCCTCACATCAAACCCATCATTTAGCTCTTCCATTGACTTTTCAAGATTTTCATCAAATACAACGTCAGGAAAGATTAATTTTAATTCTTGTACAAAATCATTTATATCATTAATTCGTTTAGAAAATAATAAAAGAACTTGTTTTAGAAGTTCTACTTCAAATATATTTCTTAAATTAACTCCAATATCCAACATATAGCCTATTTCATTAACATCATGATCAAAATATTTTTCATTTCTTAATATCTCCTTAAATGAATTTGATTCTTCCTTTACTAAATTATTAATTTTTCTTATATAATCATTTTGCTCTTTCATTTCTACATGCCTAAACATCTTTTCAAATATTTTATTTATAATTTTTATATCTTCTTTACCTTTCGAAGTACCTAGTACATTATAAATTTCTTCTACAAATTGATCAGATAAAATGACTGTATATGATAAGTCTTTTAATAATTCTAGAATTGAAACAAAATCACTTAATTTATTTTCACTACCCTTCAATAGTTCCAAAAACGTTTCGTTTTTAAGTACCATTTTTCCCATTATTTTTTCAACCTCATTTTTCTAATTTCAAATAAATCATTTTCTTCTTGATCCATAAAACCATCCGGCCAATGAGTTATTTCTGCTTTATCATTTAGTATGATTTCTTCAATACCACAAGTTTTATCCACATTAAAATAATTTATAATTAAATCCGACGATTTTAACGGATTTTTATCATGTAATATAGCTTTTCTAAATCCATTAACGATATGCTCACTATGTGTCTCAATAACCAACTGCACTCCTGATGCTGCAATCACCGCTAAAAAAGCAGCAATATTAGATTGCGCCTTAGGATGTAAATGTAATTCTGGATTTTCAACAATCAATATGGACCCCTCATCTGCTATTAGCCCCGCAACAATTATGGGTAAAATAAAGGAAATCCCATAACCTACATTGGTTTGGTGTAATGAATCTTTTTCACCAAACAATAAAGAAAAATGATTATCTGTACCTTTATTTGTTGCAGTTACTCTACTTTTAGGTAATACATAGTTCAACCAATCGTTTATCTGTATATCTAAAATACTAGTATCTTCATGATTCCAATGATTACGCCTCTTATCAATTTTTATAAATTTGTCTTGGCGACCTTTCTCAATAATATAACCTAAGTATTCATTATCTTTACCTAAACCTATATTGTGAATATCTCCACTTTTTTGATACCTAGAAATCAATCTATCTGCACTCAAGTATAATAATGTATTGGTAAGTTTATTTACTTCACCAGTAAAATTCAATTTAACAACATTATTGTCATCAGTTGATGCATATTCGATAGTTGATGTACACTCTCCATATTTTAATTCCATACTAAAAAAATTCTCTAAAGCATCTTCATAAATAATCTCATCAAATGAGTATAAATTTAATCCATACTTATTAGTTATTAAGTCTATACTTTCCCCTTCCTGCATACCACAGTCTAAGGACATTTTCGAAAGTAATAGTGCCTGAATAAATGAAGATTTACCTCCTGAATTAGTACCTAACAAAAGGTTTGCTTTTTTCATCTTCACTTCATTTTCTTTAAAACATTTAAAATTTTTAATTTTTATACTCTTAATCATTGCTACCTCCAAAAGTTTTAGCTAGAAATTCTTCAACAAGCATAAATGTTGTATCAACCCTTAGCCTATCATTTGTACCATACGTGATTGATTCAAAAAGATAATCCTCTTTTTGTAACCATATTGCAAACTCTTTAATAACACTACCTTTTCTTTCAACAATACACTCATCATAATTTGAAAGTAGCACCGAGAAAGCGGTAAACAAAGATTTATTAATCATATTTTTATAATATTCATTGTAATCAATTCTCACTTTCCTAAAAGCATACTCTTCAAATAAAACAAAAGCATTTTTCATCGCTAACAAAAAATCTGATTTTATAGTATTAAAAGGAACAGATTTAAATTCATTGTTTAAAATTTCAACCACATTATCTAAAAATTCATCCATAATTCCATTATAACGAAGTTGTGGAAACCAATCTGGTCGTTTATATAAAAAATAAAAACCAATAAATCGAATCACTAATTCTTGATCCATCATCCTTTTTGATTTAACACTATTATTTGTTGCCAATTTAAACTCACTCGAATTTGCTAAGTCCCTAACAAAATCTCTTGATTCCTTTATTAATATTGAATTTCTAATTTCTTGATTATTCAAGCTCCTACCACCGGTGTTTAACCTTTTAAATATATCTGATTTAACTCTATTTGGTGTATCCGGTTCAATAATATTACAATCTATTTGATATGATCTTAAATGTCTCACAAACTTCGGATGCAATGAAGAACTATTCTCTTTTTGAAAATATCGTTTGTCACATTCTTCTTTTAAATATTCTAAATTTCTTAACTTAAAACCATTTGAGAAAAATTCATTTATAACCGATAAACGTTGTACACCATCTACAACCTGATATTTCCCTTCTTTATTTCTAGCTAGATAAAATACAGGCAAAGGAATCTTTAATAAAATTGATTCAATTAATCGAGACTTTCTCGTATAATCCCATACATAATTTCTTTGAAAATCCGGTGATAAATCTAATATAGATTCATCATATTCTGTACCATTAATCATTTCAAATATTTCCCTTAAAGAAAAACGCCCTTGTGTTACCCTTATAGAATTTGGGTCATATGGTATAGTTATATTGGGATCATTTTCTGTAGTTTCTTGAGTTGACTCAATCCCACTTTCTAGATTTTCAATCATACGTTTAACTGATTTATTATACTCATTAATAAAAAGTTGTATTATCGTTTCTGTATACTCGTTTAAAAAATTACCATTATCAACTCTTTTAGCATCATAACAATAGGCTTTATTATCAGTAATTGCCATTAAAGTTAATCCAGACTCAGTACAATATTCATTGTCTGAATAGTTTGTAACAAAGAAATTAAGTCCTTCAATTTCTCCATCCAATATAATTTCAATTTCAACATTTTTTATAGATACCATTCAGTCGCACCACACTTTACCATTTTTTGATAATTAACCCTTTTGATTTCTTCTATCCATCTTTGTGCTACTTATAAATTCCTGGAGTAACATTTAGACTCTAATCAGTCCCAATATTTTTCCAATCATTTTTTCGAATCGAAAAAAATTTAAACTAACTGCTATTGATAAATTGCTAAAATTTCTAGTATTAGAATATTTTTATCACTTCGGATACTTTGTATGCCCTCAATTTCTTGTTCACCAATTTGTCTTCTAATCCCTCGGCTTAAAGAAAATAAATCTTTCATAACATCGAAAACAACAATAGGTTTATCAGTTACATTTTTTCTTGATAGCACTTTTGCGATTATTGTTACATCTTCATCTTCAAAATCTTCCAGATGCTCTAATTCATAACACAGGTTATTCGAGTTTAATTTTGCAAAACCTACCCTTTTTTCAAAATAATCACAATCAAGGAAAGCTGGAATTTTTGTACTTTCCTTTGTAAAAATACTATTAAATATCTCTTCTTCTTGAACATTTTGTAGGTTCATACTCGAAGTTAACATAGGTTTAAATTTGTTAATTAAATCCATCATATCAAATTCTGTAGGAATCCTAAAATCCCCCTCAAAACGAATGATAGATGTTCTAGATATTGTTTCAGCATCACAGTCACTCGCTAAAAAATCAAAATAATTATCTTTACTATTACTTTCAAGCAACTCTTCAAATTCGTTGCAATCAAGTATTAAATTCTCTAATATTTCTCCTTCCATTTCATTACTCCCATTAATCCCCCCTGAAAGTACTGATACTTTAGCATTTAGGGATTTACCGGAGCTTACTTTGACTTTTTTTATATCCACGTGTTTTTTTCCTTCTAATATTGCCCTATACTCTTTTACTTTATTTGAATCAAAATATATTAGATTTTTGAACACATTAAACTCCTCTTTTCTTATTAATATGTTAGTAAATTTTTATTTTAAAATTATATACTCTATTTTACTTAATAAAATCGAATCACAATCTATCCTTAAACTAATTCTACAAACTCTCAAATATATCTAACCTTTATACTTCAAGGTAATGGGAAATATAAACATTTTTATATATAATATTTCCATAAAGTTTACACAAGCCTTGCCAAAATAAATTTAAAGAGGTAGTTTAACTACTTCTCCAAATTACAACAATTACGCCACTTATATAAACCAACAAACGCTTCATAATAATATTTATCGTATTATTTCTTCCCCATTAACTCATTAAGACTTCTTCCATCCTCGGATTTCCACTTTGTAGTTCCTGTCAATCTCTTTCCACCAATAACTCCTGCCGCTTCACTAGGTGTATCAAATAATTTATCTTGCACAAATTCGTAATAAGTCTCTCGCTTCACTATAATTTCTTCTGCAATTAACTTATCCCTAGTTTCATGAAAAGCATCTGGCATATTCTTGTGAACATTTAGGACCATCTGAGAACCTTTTTGAACTAGTATCTGATAGTTATCTCGGTTATCATTCTTTCCTTTACATAATCCACTTGCTTTAATACCCTTATACGTCAAATACAGTATAGTATCTAAAGGGATTTCTCTCTCAGGAATTTTTCTGTAACCAAATGGTGATTTTTCAGGGAATTCATCTTCAATTTCTAACCCTTCTTCCTCTACATCCACCATTGAAACCTCATTATAATCCATAAATCCTTTTAAAATCCCCTCAAAGTCCTCGCCAAATAATTGACTAAATGTAAATTCAATTTCTTCCTTTTCAAGTTCATTTATATGGTTTGTATATTTAAAAATATAATCCTCATTAGATGAATCTTCATGCTTGTATATTTCATTCCATAAATAGAATAATACTTTTTCTACAAAACTTTGGGTATGGATTACTGCACTATTTCCGGCTGGCATAATAAAACGATTTCCTAACTGTTTATCTTCACTTTCCGTAATAGAATAGATTTTGGCGTTTATCTTCCTTAGAAAATCTTCCCACGAATAATATTCTTCCGTAACTTTAATATAAAAGTTTGCTGCATCTTGATAGTTAATTCCTTGATATCGCCACGACCATCTTCTTATAAAGGCAGAATCTACTGGAAATACAGATTGATCCGATGTATTCATTGTAGCAAAGATATAAAAATTACTTGGGAACGCCAACTTTAAATGTTCCCCATCTTCTTCTAATAACAACTGTTCTTTTATGAACTCACTCATTTCTAAAGGAACATTAATACTATACTGTGATTCACCCGTCATTGAATTTCTATCTAACAACTGAAAAAAGTCACCAAAAATGGCACTGCAATTCCCTCGGTTAATTTCATCAATTACTAAAATAACCGGATCATCCTGTATACATGCTTCTAAATAGGAACGCAACAATATTCCAGGTATGAATTTATAATTCAATCGTTCTTCCTTATTTTCTAATCTTTCCATAATAGGTCGATAGGTTCCTACAAAATCACTATAATCATATTCTGGATGAAATACAGTTCGGAATACATTATCTTCTGGTATACCAAATTGGTCCATTATTTGCTTAATAGTATAGGACTTTCCTGTTCCTGGTGGTCCATAAAATATTATTTGATGTGATAGATTCGGTAACATAAAAAAACACCTCTTATCTTTATTTAAAAACAATGGAATTTATTAAAATATTACTATTGGACTTAACACATTCTTTTACTAAATTTGAATCTTCCTTGTTTTTTTCTAACACTAAAACTGCTCTATCTTCTCCTATAAAAAACACCTTTCCCCAAAATATGTAGTAATTACTCTTTATAAAGTTTTTGAGGGTTTCTTCTTGCAATATAAACATGTCATACACATGATTATAATAATCAGCAATTCTTGTTCTTACTATTTTTCTAAACAATGATTGATATTGTTGTTTTATTTTTTGAGTTTTAATCGTATATGCTTTCATCAAAAATAACAGATTTACCTTAAAGTAAAAAATATGAAAAGTATCTCTATCAAAAAAAACATTTTCAAATTGCTTTGTTATTAATGGTTGGTTAAAAGGAACTATCGGTATTTCTGGGATTTTTTTATATTCTTCATGATTTATATCTCCAAATACAAAAAAGTTAGGTATCGCATCATACCCCCTAGAAAAATCTTCACGCAAGAGAATATTATGTTTATCAAAATAACCGCGATTTTTTTCGAATTCCTGAATGATATTTCTTGAGTACGTAAATTGTTTAAATATAGAGTTTGTATGTACAGTTTCCCCTTTATAGTATTTCGAATCTCCAATAAAGAAGATTTTACTTCCTGTTACAAAAGATTTCCCGCTAAAAATATGGTCAATAATTTTCCCATCCTTTTGTACTTTTAAAACTGCTAGATGCTCTTTATCTGATAAAATCTCATTGACCATATCTTCAAATAACAAATTAAAATTGAAAACTACTATATATCCAACACTATCTTTTTTCGCACTAATAGATTCATATTGATAATATGCATTTAATAATTTAACTAGCTGTTTCATATCATCCCTAATATAAAGGCTCCGTATATTCTTTAAAATCTTTGGAATTTTTCTTTCAAATTTTATAAACTCTCTTAATGGCATAATTGGTAAGTGACTATCTAAAGATATATTTATATTATAAGTGCACTTTATCTTATTTAAGAGTGAATAAAATACCATTAAAACAATATCATTCTGACTAAGTCTTGAATTCGAGTATTTGAAATGAAAATAATGTACATTTTCATCATACATAACTGGCATATTCTTTTTTATTGTTTTATTCCAATGAATTTTATTTGTCTTCTTTTTATCAATACCCTTTTCCTTAATATACAGGTGTTGATTTTGTTTATGAAACTTGATTACAGAAAAGGTTGTTTCAATCATGGACAATTTCTTGGCTTCCATATTTGATAAAACAGATAACTCGTCTGGGTGCTCATTTTTATTTTCCCGTTGATATTTCATTAAAGTTTGAAAAAGAAGTATAGTAAAATCATGAACAAAAACTACTTTTTCTTTATTCCCCTTTAACACATTTCTATAGTCCTGTTGCGCAAACTCCTCTGCATCTATATCATTAAATAATTTGCCATCTTTCTCAAATAATTTTGGTAAGACTATATAAATTTCTCGTGCATTATTTGTATAAAAACCTACACATTGCAATACCGCATGATTTTCATCCACATCTTTTATAAATCTTGGCTCAAACAATTCATACAGTAATCCTTTCTTATATCGATACTGTTCAACAAATATTTTCAAACTTTACACCTCTATATTCCACCCTTAGTTATCTTCTATTAAGATTAGCATAATTTTATCTTCCCTACTCAAATCTCAATTTTTTACTTTTTAGCAATCTAAAATTATTATTCCTCTAAAACCTTTCAATGTAAATATCATTATTACGCTTCAATCCATACCACAAACAATACTCCAATTATTCGAATTTTTCATCTCGATTTCGTTTGTCCTCTTAGTATAATTATTCTCCACAAAAAAAGTATAGTGAATTAATCCACTATACTCATTCCCTTATTTATTAAAACAAACTCAATTGCACAATACTATCCATCTTCTCTTCTTCTTCGTTAATCTCTAAAATCCTTTGACCCATTTGCTTCACCAAACCAACCACTAAAGCATTTCCCATACAAAAGTATCTGTTTCTTTGTGGCATTCCTGTATTCGTCCAGTCCATCGGGAAGCCATTTAACAATTCACATTCAACTGGTGTTAAATATCTTAGTCTTTTTGTATAAGGATCTTCGATTACATGTGAACTCCTATTACATGTTCCTTCACTTGTTAACATTGTACGTCCAGGCTTATTTAAATCATCCGGGAAAGCCATTCCTCCCTCAGAATAGAAATATTTATGCCCCGTCGCCTTTGATACTCTTTCTTCTTTTTTAGGACCTTTAAGGTACTTAAGTTCCTCAAATTCCGTTCTTCCCTTTTTGTTAACCTTATCCATTTTCAAATAATATGATTCATCTGCAGGACCAAATTTATCATATACTTTTTGAACAACTTCACCTAAAGTCTCTGGACTTTCAGTTACTGGAACTAATTCTTCCGTATATACTTGTCCATCTATCATTACGCCAGAATTATAGTATTCAGCTTTAAATGTATCAGAAACCTCAATAATATCGACCGGCAACTCAAATTGCCCTCTTTTTTTGTTTTCCTCAGGCGCTTCATGCACTTTAAAAATCGGAGCGAAGAATCCATTTTCACACAATATCTCTAAAGGCTTCATTTTACTTTGAACAGATGTGAAATGAGATTCTTTTAAATACGCAAAAATAAATACTCTTCGTCTTCTTTGAGAATTTCCATAATCAGCAGCGTTAATGACTCTCCATTCCACTACATAACCTGCATCTCTAAAGCTAGCCAGCATAATAGAAAAATCACGACCTCTTTGTTTTGCAGGTGACTTCAATAATCTATCTACATTCTCTAACAAAACAAATCTTGGCTTGCGAGAATTAACTATGTTCATTATCTCCCAAAAAAGAACACCTTTTTTCCCTTGTATTCCTTTTTCATTCGATAAAGTACGTGCTACAGAATAGTCCTGGCAAGGGAATCCTCCTACTAATAAATCATGCTCAGGTATTTCCGGCCAAGCTTCCGCTATATCTCTATTTACATGTATTCCTTTATTTTCAAAGCGAGTTGCATAACAATTAAATGCATGTTGTGCTTTAGTTGAGGGCTCCCACTGGTTTCCCCAAAGAACTTCAAAGTTTTCGTTTGCTTCTAGTCCTAATCTAAAACCTCCTACTCCCGCGAAAAGTTCTACTACTTTCACCATAAATACACGAACATCCTTTCGGTATTTTATTTATCTATGCTTCATTATAATAAAAAGTGAGGAAAAGATCAACTATAACATTTCAAGAACCGTACTTTTTTGTATTTCCTTGTTTGGCTTGTACCAATTAAGAAAATTGTTCGCACTTTATCAATATTATAAAGGACATAACTCATATTGAATAAATTCAATATGACTGTTATCTAATAATATAAACTGTCTTTTCCCTCTTATAAATTTTACTTATATAAATTTGAAACAGCTTTTTATTATAGCATAACTTTAATATGTATTGTTTAAAATCATACACCACAGCACTGGATACAGAAAGGAGATTATTATGGACTACACTACAATAGAAGAACTAATGAAAAAAGCACATGAAGCTGAAGGAAAAACATTTGGTGAAATCGACACAACTGACCGACTCGCAAATGCAAAATCAAAAGGTGGGCTAGGGCAAGTAATCGAGGAAAGCTTCTTTGGATATGAAGTAAATTCAAACGCAGAAGCTGACTTTAAACATCTTGGTATTGAACTCAAAGTAACTGCATTTAAACAAAATAAAAACGGTTCATTATCAGCCAAAGAACGGCTAGTCTTAAATATTATCAACTATATGGAAGAAGTTCATACACATTTTGAGACATCAAGCTTTTGGAAAAAAAACGAAAAGCTACTACTAATGTTCTATGAATGGGTACCTGGCGTAGACCGTAAAGATTTTCATATTACAAAAAGCCTCCTGTTCACCTATCCTGAAGCTGATTTAGAAATAATTAAACAAGACTGGGAAACCATCGTAAATAAAATTCGTGCCGGCAAAGCACATGAATTATCCGAAGGTGATACAAACTATTTAGGAGCTTGTACAAAAGGTTCCAATAAAAATTCACTTCGCTCACAACCGCATTCTGAAATTCCAGCAATGCAAAGAGCTTTTTCGTTAAAGCCTTCTTATATGACAGCACTAGTTCGCAGGTATCACCTAAACGAAGAACTAGTAAGTTTTACAACAACAAATGAACTAAAAGGAAAATCTTTAGAAGAAATCCTTTATTCAAAATTTGAAAATTACATAGGCTTAACTGATCAAGAAATCGCTCAAGAATTATCTATTGATTACAAACCTGCAACCAAAAGCTTTGTTCCATTATTAGTGAGCTATTTACTTGGTATTAAAGGAACTCGACTCGATAAAATTGAAGAATTTGCGAAAGCTAATATAGAATTTAAAACAGTTCGTTTAGAGCCCAATGGAAAACCCGAACAAAGCATGTCATTTGAAACAATTGATTTTCATCAATGGACAAACGAATCATGGGAAGAGAGCGAAATTCGAGAGCGCTTCTATCAAACAAAGTTTTTATTTGTAATTTTTGAATTTAACCAAACAAAAAAGGAGAATCCAAACCGTAAACTTTACTTTAAAGGTATTAAGCTTTGGAACATGCCGGTCCCTACAATAGAGAAAGAAATACGTGAACTATGGGAAGAAGTTAATAAAGTAATACATGAGGGTATTGAAATTAAATATAAAAAACGTGGTGATAAAATCGTCGAAGCAAATAACCTACCAAAAATAAACTTCAACGGTGTCGCGCATATCAGACCAAAAGCTCGCAACGGCGCTGATAAAGTAACTTTACCTGATGGTCAACACATTACAAAGCAGTGTTATTGGTTGAATAATTCTTATGTTGCTTCTGTTGTTGCCAATAACATTAACGAATAATTTACCTTAATCTATAATCTCTATACCCTAAAAACACCTTCTTACCTCACATGCTTAGTACATGTAATAAGAAGGTGTTTTGTTATTTATATAAAACTCTTATTGTAGGCGTCCTATCTCCCATCATCTCAAACCAATTCCTCTTATCAACTCTCCATACCCTAAATTACTCTCCTCCAAAAACCCCCTACTCTCCCCACTATCCTTATAATAAGAATTCCACCCTCTTTCCCTCAAAATCCCCTTCCAACTCTCACTCTCTACCATCTTCTTAATAACACCATCCCAATAAGCAACCTCTTCCTCCGTCATATCTTTCGGGCCCACGATTCCTTTCCAGTGTTGGAATATGACGTCGATGCCTTGTTCTTCCCATGTTGGGATTTCTGGTAGTCGGTCTAGGCGTTTTGGTGCGGATACGGCTAGTATTTTTATTTTGCCGGCTTTGTATTGCTTTTCGGCTTCGGATAGGGTCATGGTTGCGGCGCCTATTTGTTTGTTCGTTAGGGCGTTTATGATTTTTTCTTTGTTTTCGTAGACGAAGAATTGTAGTTCGGCTGGGTTTATACCGAAGGCTTTGCTTACTTGTACGAAGGATAGGTGATCGTCATTTCCTAGGCCTGGGGCAACGCCGATTTTGAAGTTTTTCTTGTCTTGTTTTAGTTGTCTCATTAGTTCGTTTGCGTTATCTATGGTGCTGTCTTTTGATACAACAACGACTTCCCAGTCCGATACGAGTGTTACGAGTGGTGTGAAGTCTTTATATGTTAGTTTACTGTGGCCTAGTAGGTTGTTCGTTATGAGTAAGCTTGAGTTAATCGCCAGTACGTGACCGCCTTTTTGTTTCGTATATTTCCATCCGACATCACCGCTGCCACCTACTTTGTTTGTGACAGTGATTGGTTTTGTGAAGATTTTTTCTTCTGTTAGTGTTTTTTGCATTGCTCGTGCTGTTAAGTCCCATCCTGCTCCTGGAACGTTTGGCGCAACGATTTCTACTCCCTCTATGTTTACTTTATTCTTTTGGGATTTTTCCGAGGAACAACCAGTTATTGCTCCTGTCATGATCCATATACATAGTAATAATCGTTTTTTCATAGCCCTCGTCCTATTCGGTATTTTCGTTCTGGTCGTCCGATAATGCCGTATGTGTACTCTACTGTGCATTCGCCGGTCGCTACTAAGTATTCTAAATATCTTCTTGCGGTTGTTCTGGAGGCCCCCATTTGTTCTCCCATTTCTTCTATTGTAATGCCCTCTTCGAATCCTTTTATAATGCCTTTCACTTTTTGCAGTGTTAACGGATCAACACCTGTCGGTAAGTTTTTTATGTCTTGTGTTTGCGAAGTCCCGAAGAAATTATCGATGAGTGCTTGATTTATTTCATTGTTACTATGTAATAGTTGCTTCTTTCTTTTATAGTCTTCAATCGTACGAACAAATTTTTCTAACGTGACCGGTTTTATAAGGTAGTTACTTACGCCGTTTCGAATTGCTTTTTCTAGCATATGGGTTTCATTCGCCGCTGTTACCATAATGACGTCAACGTTTGGAAAGTCAGCATGGATTTTCGGCAATAAGTCTGTACCGATTCCGTCTGGTAAATAGTTATCTAATAGAAGTAAATCGATTTCTTCCTTTTGTAGTAGTTCCATCGTTTCTTTTGCATTTAATGCTTTTCCAATCACTTTTACGTCCTTTATTTTTAATAAAAACTCTTCCTGAATTTGTGCGACGCGGAAATCATCTTCTGCAATTGCAACCTTCAACATATGCCCATCCCCCTGTTTGTTATGTACTTTCTCTCAATGTTTTTGGAAGGTAAATTGTAAAAATAGCTCCCCCATTTTTCTCGTTTTGAATTTCAATTGTTCCTTCTAGTAGATCTACCATTTCTTTCACGTTTGCTAGCCCGTAACCACGATCAGTTCCTTTCGTTGAAAATCCTTTTTGAAAAATGGTCGTTATTTTTTCTGCCGGTATCCCTATCCCGCTATCTATCACTTCAAATACAATATCGCGTCCAATATCCGTAACAAAGAAGGAAACACTCTTTTCCTCTCGTTCACTCACCGCATCAAATGCATTGTCGATTATGTTTCCAAGAATCGTAATAAGGTGCGAAACTTTTATATGGTCTGGTAACGGATGCAGCGCACTATCTCCTTCAATATGAAAATCGATTTTCTTCTCAGATGCTGTTCCGATTTTTCCTAATAAAATTGCTTGTACTTTCGCATCATGAATTTGATGGAATAAAATATGATTTTGACTTTGATGAATATTAGATTCTTGCTGAATAAATTCAATCGCTTCTTTGTAATGTCCTAACTGAAGTAATCCCGATAAGACGAACAGCTTATTTGTAAATTCATGTGTTTGAGCACGTAAGTCCTCGGAATACTTTCTTACCTCAGATATCGTATTAACAAGGTGTTGCAGTTCTGTTTTATCTCTAAAACTACATACAACACCTACCGTACTGTTGTTTTCAAGTATCGGTGTCATGTTTAAAATAAACACTTTATCTTGAAATGCGATTTCTTGATCGGTTTCTAGCACTCTTTCCATATTAAAATTCGGTAAAAATTTTGAAATGTGCTGCTGCATATAATCATCATTTACATGAAGCATTTCTTCGGCCGAGGTGTTCATCATCGTAATAAAACCGTTTTGATCAATGGCGATAATTCCTTCTTTTATAGATAGTAGTATTGCGCTTCGCTCCCGGTATAACGCTGCGATTTCATTCGGCTCTAAACCGAGTGTATCTTTCCTGATGCTACGCGCTAAAAGGATTCCACCAACAATGCCGGCTAATAACACCGCTAAGGAGAAGAGGATAATTTCTTTCGTTCTACTCAATATGTTAGATTCAATGCCTTTTATTAAAAACTCTACTGTCACAACGCCTACAACTTGATCGTAGTCTCCGTTACGAACAATAATGGGTGCTTTCGCCATTAAAGCCGGACCACTTGTACCATTTCCTTCGAGCGTATAGTACCCACCAAAAGTGAGTGCTTCATAGTTATACGGGTTGTTACTCTTTGTTCCAATCAACTCAGAATTAGAATGGGAATATATAACCCCATAGCGATCTTCCACAATTACATAATCCGCACCAGCTTGCTCACGAACTTGTTCCGCAATAGATTGAATGTTACTTTTATGCTCGTTATTTTGAAAAGCCTCTTTTATAGCTGGCATAAAAGAAAGAGATTTAGCTGTTTGCAGCGCTAACTGTTCTACTTGGCGCTTCGTATCAACGGACTGAATGTAAACAAACATTCCTGCTAATAGGAGAACGACAAATAAAATTAACGCAATAATTAAGCTTACTATTTTCGTTTGTAATGATACTTTGCGTGATTTTTTCATACCCCATACCCTTTGATAAAATATTCAAAACTATCAATCTCCTTTTTCTATTATTATGACAAAACTAATAATGAAGCAACTATTAAAAATATCCATGTTCATAAAGTACAAAAAGAATAAAATTGTCATAATATTGAGATTTTATTTAAAGAACAGTACAATTCAACTACAATGAACACGCTTTCATAATTATTATTTTATTTATAAGCAAGAGGAGGAATTAGTATGGCTCAAGTAAAATCAAACCGAGTCGCCGGCAATATTTTCAAAGGTTCTGTCGGCAATTTAATTGAATGGTACGACTGGTACGTTTACTCTGCTTTCGCTGTTTATTTTTCAGCAGAGTTCTTTCCTAAAGGAGATCCAACGAGTCAGTTACTGAACACAGCAGCTATTTTCGCAGTTGGATTTTTAATGCGCCCTATCGGAAGTTTATTAATGGGACGCTATGCGGATCGGCACGGACGCCGGGCAGCATTAACGCTTTCCATTACAGTTATGGCCGGTGGTTCTTTAATTATTGCCTGTACACCGAGTTACGAAAGTATCGGTATTATGGCCCCTATTATTTTAGTTCTTGCTCGTTTACTTCAAGGGTTGTCACTCGGCGGAGAGTATGGAACTTCCGCAACGTATTTATCTGAAATGGCTAGTAGTGGACGCCGTGGTTTTTATTCAAGTTTCCAATATGTAACCCTCGTTGCTGGACAGATGGTTGCGTTAGGTGTTCAAATTGTTCTTCAGCAATTACTAAGCGAACCAGATATGAAAGCTTGGGGATGGCGTATTCCATTCATTATTGGAGCGATGGGCGCAGTAGCTGTATTATGGCTTCGCCGCACGATGGATGAGTCGGAGCAGTTCTCAAACATAAAATCACAAAAACGCGAAAGCGCAGGAACCGTTCGTGCACTTATGAAACACCCGAAAGCAGTATTAACAGTAGTCGGCCTAACATTAGGAGGCACTGTTGCATTTTATACGTACACAACATATTTACAAAAGTTCATGGTAAACACAGTCGGCCTTCCGAAAGAAGTTGTAAGTTGGATTAACTTTATCGCACTACTTATTTTCGTCGTACTTCAACCGATTGCAGGGCTACTATCCGATAAAATTGGACGCCGCCCACTATTAATGGCATTCGGTATTCTCGGAACGTTACTAACAGCGCCGATCTTCTTCTTCATGGAAAAAACGACAGAACCAATCGTAGCATTTTTACTCATGATGGTCGGTCTCATTATCGTTACTGGTTACACTTCCATTAACGCAATTGTAAAAGCAGAACTCTTCCCAACTGAAATTCGCGCACTTGGCGTAGGTTTACCATATGCACTAACCGTTGCGATATTCGGCGGAACAGCAGAATTCATCGCATTATGGCTAAAGAGTATCGGAATGGAATCACTCTTCTACTTCTACGTAGCTGGATGTATCGCGATCAGCTTTATTACGTATTGGCGTATGGATGAGTCATCGAAAACTTCGCAGATCGAGGCGGAGCTTGGTGGTGGGGATACACTAGCTAATAATAAGTCTAGTTAAAATTATGTATTCTATGTTCTTCGTTTATCTGAACTCGATTTACTTTATCTAAGAAGGCATAATTTATTCATATATAATTTAAAAACCTTTGGATATTGGTTCTATAAACAAAAGATATGGCGATGTTGCAAGAAATACTCAATTAGAGCACCCTACAAATTACACTGAAATATATTGGTATCAACAAGGTAGAAAAAGACAATATACTAGATACACTTTGTATTTAATTCAATACATATTTCTAATAATATCCCCAGTAAGTACTCATGAACCTAAAATATATTGAAATTAATAAAAAACTAAAATAACATCAAGAACTTGCAGATTTACAATATTAAATATCTATCAATATGATTTATTCTATTGATAGATATTTAATTAATTTTACACTTCAGCTAAGGCTTACAAGTATCTCGTATGACTTATCTCAAAATCCCTATTGATGTTAAATTTATTCATTTTTAAGACTAGAAACAAATTAATATAGTAAATTCACATTTTAGGGGTACTCTCCCATCACCATCAAGCTAATATTTTAAAGTACTCCCAAAATAAAATTGTTAGCTCTCTACAGTTATTTATGTGAATTCAGCTCGTTTTTTTGTTTTGGATGAAAATTATGTTTGAACTTGATAGCAATGTGGTGCTGCCCCTATTAGGCAAATTCGACAAAGAAAAGACACCCAAAGGTGCCTTCCTCCGACTTAAACCATCTTAATTTTATTGTGTTGTTATTATATAAGAAAAGAAGACATCGCCTAAGATGTCTTCTTTTACTTGTACACTTGGTGTTAAGAAGGTATTTATTGCTTAAAAACCATAAAAAAATATAACAATCATCGAGTAAACCTATTATAGCATCAATAAATAGAGTTTTTATATGCATTTTTACATATATATAGATTTATTTATGTTTTATATATATAGTTAAATTGTCTGTTTCTTGTTTTAATTCGTTTGTTTATTTTGAGTGCTCCAGCAATGGAGCCTTTTTTTATGCAATAAAACATTTTCTTAGCATTACTTAGTGATCTATATTAACTTTACCCTCTTAAATTATATCTATATTTTACCAAATGATTATATAGATAACCAGTTTTTTCTGATAATTTAGTGGATTGATAATTTTAATGTTAGTTGTTAATACTTATAGAAAAATTCATCATGCAATGAAAATTGAGAAATCAAGAATTATAAAAAACTTATAGTATCTTTGGGAAAAGTATATTTATAATTTGTATATTAATATGTTATAATTCAATTTCTAAAACTACCAAAAAAGGACTGCCAGTAATGGTGGTCTTTTTTATACTGGTGAGATTGTACTAGGTTGAGCAAAAAAATGGAACTGAAAAAGTTATTTCTAATGAGGATAGCCCTCTTATGATGAAGTTTAATTCAGTGAATCTGCAAGCAAACATAAAAGAAGGAAAAAATTACGATTTTACTTTACGTGGATATAGAATACCTATACTTTCATGGTTTCCAAATTTAGATGGTGCCGAACCACAAAATTAGCACTATTCTTTAATAAAAAATCCGACTCATTTTTTAATGAGTCGGATTTTTTATTAAAGAGCTATTTCGTATTAATTTGTGCCATCATTTAATATGCTATTTTTAAATGATTTCCAAATTTGATAACTAATTATCTAAATTTCTAAATTCTATACCGCACTATCAATTAAACAATTATTAGATATATCTTCTATCTAAAACATCGTATTATCATTAGCTGCTTCACTTGGAATCTCTTGAATTACATCCCAGTGTTCGACAATCTTTCCATCCTTGATACGAAATATATCCACTATAGCAACTCCCTTATCTTGAGAATTAGTACGAGAGTGTACATGAAGAGCAACTGTATCCCCTTCAGCTACTACACGTTTAATCTCTGCAGAGGAATTAGGATTTTTAACAAAATCCTCCTTAAAGAAATCCATGAAGGCTTTTCGTCCATCAGCAACAAAAGGATTATGTTGCTTATAATCTTCGCTAACATATTTAGGGATAATATCGATATTATGTTTGTTAAAAACTTCATTATAGAAATCAACTACCATCTTTTTATTCTTTTCATTTTCTTTCACTTCTTTTGATACAGAAGCAACATTCTCGCTCTTTATTGCGTTCCCTTTGTTATTACCGGTGGAAGCTTGATATACCAAAGTCGAAACTACTCCTAAAATAAATACAGAAATAATTGTTATGATTAAACTTTTCTCTAATTTCATATATACCTACCTCTTCTACTTAAATAAGTTTTCTTCTATAAAAAGTTTGAAGAAGGAGAAACCTTCCCCAAAATGTAATGTCAGGGGTAATGTTAGGAATTTCATTTATCCTCCCCTTATACAAGGCATATTAGAAACGATTAACTCTAACTTAATACCTCATTAACAGTTGCACTGTCCACAATTTGAATAAACTTCTTAACCTTATCGTTCTCATCAAACTTATAAAGATGACAAAAATCTGCTACAAATGACTTCCCTGTAGCTTTATATGTTCCACTATATTTTCCATATACAATAACAGTATTGTTATTAAAAGTATAAATTTCATCTTTAGCGCTATAGTCATCCCATTCCGTGCCAAGGCGTTCATGTACGTTTTTCACTACTTCATCTGGACCTATATAAGTACCTGCATATGGAAACCCAGCAGCTTCTGTCCAAGATACATTTTCACTTAAATACGTTTTGAACGCATCCAATTTCCCTTCGCCAGTTAACACATACGTTTCATGTAATAGTTTTTGATATTTATTCATATCATTAACCCCAAGGCATTTCTTTTGTTACAACTTTTGCACTTAATTCTAATACACCTTTATTTGCATAGTCTGGATATGCTGCTTCAAGTTTTGCCACAAAATCTTTTGAAGTTCCACTTTCCTCAGAAGCTTGAATCGCAGTTCTTAGATAATCCATTGTCGCAGTAAGTGCTTGATTATTTAGGGATTTTTCGATTGATCCATGGCTTGGTACAATTATGTCAGCATGTAATGCTTGTAATACTTTCAAGTTCTCAATCCACGCCTCCATAGCCGCTTTTGAGCTAGTATCCGCTAAGAATACATGTATTTCGTTAAATACATCAATACCACCAATTAATACTTTTAGTTCTTTATTAAATAGGCTAGTTCTGTAATGATCTAAGCCTACTAGTTCAAATGTTAACCCCTGAAAATCAATCGCTTTTTCTTTAAACACTTGAGGTAATACCACGTTACTTGGTGCATTTTCTCCAAGGGCGTCTTTCCAAACTTTTAATTTTCCTAAGACAGAATGAACGATATGTTCAACAGTAGACTCTGTTGCATACGCTATAGCTTCTGGGTAAACAGCTTTAATGCTCTCTAATCCAAAGTAGTAGTCTGGATCCCCATGAATAATAAAGATTTTATCTAAAGATAAGTCGTTTTTTTTCAGATACTCAACAATTTCTTTCGAATCAGATTGAGTAAATTTTGAGTTTATTAAAAATGCATGTCCTGCTTTCTCAACTAATGTTGCTGTGACCATAAAGCTTTTTTCATCCGAACTAAACACCGTTAATTTCACATCTTTTTGATTTGTATCGATTGTTTTAAACATAGTATGTTATTCTCCTTTTGTTAAAGTTATTAACTAATTATCATATTTTTATCTTGTTCCGATAAAGTGAAACTTTAATCAGTGGGGGTTTTGTTCATCCCCCACTGATTATTAGCCCACACCAATCGGACTTTTACGGACAGTTGATCCCCCACCTAACTTCTTTGCTTCCACTGAATTTTGAGGTGGGGGTCTTACTGCCCGTTAAAGCGGGATAAAATCTCCCACTCCCATTTATCTGAAAGTGTAATAGTACTGGCGAATATTACGGAGATGAACGTCAGGTGGCCTAAGATAACATGTTTGCTACTATATCCTAAATTTTCTTAATACAAATTTTTAAAACGCGCTTCAATTTTATCCGGCGTCATTACGCCACCACCAATAGGAATAATTTGATTATCCTTTTGTAAAAGTAAGGAAGGATAGCTATTAACACCAAGCTGTCGAACTTTATTGAAATCATTTTGGACATCTATTATTGTTTCTTGAGCGTTTAAACGTTCTAATACTTGTTCAGGGTCCAAACCATGCTCGATTGCAATCTTGCGATATGTTTCAGGATCACTCAGACTTTGACCCTCATAATAAAACGCTTTTTGCATAGCCGAAGTGAATTCTAACAAACGTTCTGGCGCTAATGAGCGTAAAGCTGAAAAACCAATTGCAGCATCTTTCGAATTCATTTTAAAAGTCCCTTCCTCCACCAATTTTTGATATGAAGGACCAAATTCAGCACCTGTAAGTTGATTAATTCTTTTATTTCCTTCTTCTATATATGAGAAGTTTTTCATTGGTAAATTATCTAAAAATAACCCTCCACATAAAACTGTTAATGGCACTTCAGTGTGGTTTTTGTAAAATCCTTTAATACTTTCTGAAAAACCATAGCACCATCCACAATATGCATCCCATACGTAAATAAGGTTATCTTGTTTCGTCTCCATTTAAATCTCCTACCTTTTTTTTATTATCCAGCTCAACTAAATTTTTGGTTTATATAAGTACACCTTTTTATACCTTGTTCTTTTTTTAGATACCTTACTAGATTTCCCCAAAACTAATATTTCCAAAGAAAGATCCACCAAGGTTTTTAACAAAAGATAACGTTGCACCTTATTGCCCCGTAACAGAAAATACTAAAGCTTAGAATATGCATTGATTTGAATGTGTTAGTAACTTTCTACACCGGGTGGCAACGTATGGACCACCATCCTTAATTAAATATATAAATCATATTTTTAGCAGATATTAGTTGTAACTAAATTGATTACATCTTTATGTAACTATTTTAGTTACAACTAATATAGAAGTCAATTCTTTTTTTCGAAAACATTAAATTTCTACATTAATCTACAACCAATCCCACTCTTTAAAAAAATATATCAACGATTATTCGATTATATCGATCGTAACTCCGAATATATCAACGTTTCGACACAACATATCGATTTACCGACAAATTTCGAGCGCGTTATCTCCTAAACTAACAACCAATCCCACATCACGTTCACCTACAAAGAAAAAAAGCACCAGGTCCCCCTAGTGCTCTCCCTCTAAAACAAATGACAAGCCACCTCATGCCCCTTCGCAATCTCCACCATTTTCGGTACTTCCTGCGCGCATTTTTCAGTGGCGAATTTGCATCGCGTTCTGAATTTGCAGCCGGATGGTGAGTTTAGTGGGCTTGGTACTTCTCCCTCTAGGATGATCCGTTCTTTGCCTGTGTTTGTTGGATCTGGTTCTGGCATAGATGAGAGTAGTGCTTGTGTGTATGGATGTGCCGGTTTTGTGTATAGGTCTTCACTATCGGCAATTTCTACTATGTTTCCTAGGTACATGACTCCGATTCTATCTGAGATGTGCCTTACCATCGATAGGTCATGTGCGATGAATAAGTATGTGACTCCTGTTTCTTCTTGAATGTCTTGCAGCATGTTTACGACTTGTGCTTGGACTGAGACATCGAGTGCTGAGATTGGTTCGTCACATAGGATAAAGTCTGGTTTTACAGATAGTGCGCGCGCGATGCTAATGCGCTGGCGCTGGCCTCCACTAAATTCGTGCGGGTAGCGATATAAGTGTTCTTCTTTTAATCCTACCTTTTTCAGAAGGTCTAAAATGATTTCTTTTTGTTCTTCTTTTTCGTAAGATCCGTGAATATTCATCGGTTCGCTAATAATTTGAAATACGTTCATTGCCGGGTTTAATGATGCGTATGGATCTTGGAAAATAATTTGCATTCTTTTTCGATATTCTTTTAGTTCACTTTCTTTTAAACTTGCGATATCTTTTCCGTCGAATAAAACGTTACCTGAAGTGACATCGTGTAAACGAATGATGCTTCTTCCTGTCGTTGATTTTCCGCAACCTGATTCTCCTACTAATCCGAATGTTTCACCTTTTTTAATGGTGAAGCTAAGGTCATCGACTGCTTTTAATTGCTCTGTTTTTCTGCCAAATAGTCCTTTTTTAATAGGAAAATACTTTTTTAAGTTCCGAACTTCAATTAAGTTTTCTTTATGCATGGAAATCACCTACCGCCCTATCATTTAACCAACACATGGAACGTCTTTCATTTCCGATTTCAAAATATGGCGGACGTTCTTTTCCACAAATGTCCATCGCATGCGGGCAACGCTCTGCGAATGGGCAACCTTGTGGCGGGTTTAATAAGTTTGGTGTTACACCTTGAATAGGAGCAAGTCTTTCTTTTACGCCGTTCGATATTTTTGGCAAAGAGTTTAATAACCCTTTCGTATATGGATGATTCGGCGATTGGAAAATATCAAGTACAGGTCCTTCTTCCATAATAAGTCCGCCATACATAACGATAACGCGCGTACAGTTTTGCGCGACTATTCCTAAGTCGTGCGTAATAAGAAGTAACGCCATATTCGTTTCGTTTTTTAAGTTTTTCATTAAATCTAGTATTTGTGCTTGTATCGTTACGTCAAGTGCAGTCGTCGGTTCGTCCGCAATGAGAAGGTCTGGGTTACACGACATAGCCATTGCGATCATAACCCGCTGCTTCATACCACCGCTTAGTTCATGCGGATATTGTTTTACCCTTTCTTCTGGCGACGAAAGGCCGACTTGTTTTAACAAGTTAACTGCGATTTGCTCTGCTTCTTTCTTTTTCACTTTTTGATGACGTATAATTACTTCCGTCATTTGTTTCCCAATTTTCACGACCGGATTTAGCGCTGACATTGGGTCTTGAGAGATAAGTGAAATTTGATTTCCTCTAATAGAACGCAATTCTTTTTCAGATTTAGAAAGTATGTTTTCATTATGAAAAAGGATTTCCCCTTCTTTCACTTTTCCTGGTGACGTAACGAGAGACATAACAGACTTCGCCATTACACTCTTCCCGCTTCCAGATTCCCCAACGATACCGACTACTTCTCCTTTATTTAAGCGAAATGTAACGCCGCGAACCGCTTCAACTTCGCCACTTTCTATGAAAAAAGAAGTTTTTAAATTTTTCACTTCTAGTAGTTTTTCAGACACGCTTCTCACTCCTTTCACTTAACACTTTAGTTTTCATGTCCGGCTCCTTTTGGTGCGAAAGCTTTCTTCAATGCTTCACCAATTACGTTAAAACTAAGTACCGTTAAAAGGATAAGGAATCCTGGGAAGAGCGTTAAATACCAAGCTTCACCTATATATCCTTGCGCATTGTTTAGCATGCTGCCCCAAGAAGAATCTGGTTCTCTAATACCTAAACCTAAGAAACTAAGTGATGATTCCATTAAAATCGATGTCGCAATCGTTAATGTCGCGGCGATAATAATGGTTGATAAAATGTTAGGAATGATATGTCTTACAATAATCATAAATGATTTTTGTCCTGATACTTTTGCGTATAAAACGTACTCACGCTCTTTTACAGATAACGTTTCTGCCCTTACAATACGGGCGGTGTCCATCCATGTTAGTAATCCGATAATAAGAACTAACGTCGTAATTCCTGGTTTTAAATACGCATTTAATAGTAGCATTAAAAAGAATGATGGAATTGACATAAGTACTTCAACAACTCGCATTAAAAAGTTGTCTAACTTTCCTCCAAAATATCCGCTAATTGTTCCGACTGCGGTCCCGATTGTAATAGAAACAACCATCGCAAGGAAACCGACCGCAAGTGAAACTCGTCCGCCATATAACGCTCTCGTTAAGTAATCCCTTCCGTAATCATCCGTTCCGAAAGGATGACTCATACTTGGTTCTTGTAAGCGATCTGGAATTGACATTTTACTAGGATCGTACGGCGATACGAATGCGAAAATTGATGCGACCGTTAAAACCGCAAGTATAATAACTCCCATTGCAACAAACTTATTTTTCGTAAAGCTATGTTTTATCGTTTGAAATCTCCTATTATTCATTCCAAATCACCCCCTCATTCGAATGCGCGGATCTACTACGCCATATAAAATATCAGCAATTAAGTTACCGAGAATTAACATGAATGATGATAGTAATGTAATTGCCATGATAATCGGATAATCAAATCTAAAAATAGCATTTACCCCAAGTGAACCAAGACCCGGCCATGAAAATACTGTTTCCGTAATAAACGCTCCGCCTACTAAACTTGGAATCGATAATCCGAAAATTGTAATGATTGGTATTAATACATTTCGAAGTACGTGATTAAATAACACTGTTTTCTTCGAAGCGCCGTATGCATATTGAATTTGTACATATTCTTCTTCTAATTGCTGAATCGTACTTGAACGAATATATCTCATATAAACAGATACGTTTTGGAACGCAAGCACCATGCAAGGTAAAATGCCGTGTTGCACAATATCCCAGACAGAGTCTTTACCAACGGTGCGCATCCCCATACTCGGAAGTAGGTTCAATTTTAAAGAGAATAAGTAGACTAATAGTAGTGCAAACCAGAAAACCGGCATAGAAATACCAACGTATGAAATAAAGTTTACAATGCGGTCAAAGAATGAATTCTTTTTCACACCTGTAAATAGTCCAAGTGGTATTGCAATTACGAATGAGACGAGTAAAGATGATCCCATTAATCCAATTGTTGCAGGTAATCTTTCTGTGATAAGTTCCAAAACAGGACGATGATTTTGAAGTGAGTAACCAAAGTTTCCTGTTAAAATGTTTTTTAACCATAAAAAATACTGCACGTAAATTGGTTGATCTAATCCTAAACTTTTACGAATACGCTCAACATCAATTGGACTCATGTTTGGCGTGACAAAGTTTCGAACTGGATCCCCCGGTGCTAGTTTTATTAATAGAAAAGAAATAATAGAAATAACAAATAAAAGCGGAATTGCATTTAAAAGCCTCTTCGCAATTACTTTATACACAAACTTCCCCCCTCAAGCTAAAGAAGCTGATTTCCACCAGCTTCTTTATTGTTTCTTATTTCACTTCATAAATCTTAGATAGATCTTCAAACATTGTGACAGGAATTGCTTTCGCTTCTTTTAATCCATCAAACTTTTTATCTACTGCAATAACTGCTTTCGGATACGCGATTGGTAGATAAGGTACGTCTTCTCTAGCTGTCTCTTGAATTTTATGGTATAGCTCTGCGCGTTTTGTTTTATCTGTCTCAACTGCAGCTTCTTCCCATAACTTATCGAAATCAGCGTTTTTATATCGTGCATAATTGTATTCAGCATTGCTTAAGAATAAGCTCTTATATGAATCTGGCTCAGGTCCCATTATGTAACCACCAAATGTAATGTCATATTCTTTATTCTCTTTATCTAAGCCTTTTTCACTTGCCGCACTAGCATCTAATGCATTTAGTTCAACTTCTAAGCCAACTTCTTTTAATTTTTGTTGTGTATATAACGCTAAGCTTTCCATAATTTTATTATTCGTTACATACATCACACGTACTTTTTCCTTATCTTTCACGCCAGCTTTTGCTAATAAATCTTTCGCTTCTTTTTTATCATACTTATAGTCTTTAATATCTTTCGCATAATACATAGCGTCTGGCGTTAAGATTGAATTTGCTGGTTCTGCAAACTCACCTGAAACGAATGCTGAGTTAATCATTTCTTTTTTATCTAACGCATGCGCAATTGCTTGGCGCACTTCTTTTTTCTTCATCAAATCTGTATTCATGTTATAAGATAAGTAGAATAATCTACCTTCAGGGAATGTCACCATTGAGAAGTTCCCAGTGCTATCTAATTTCTTAAAGTCTTGCGGCTCAATCATCTTCATGTTGATTTGACCATTTTGCAGTGAAACATTTGCTGTATTACGGTCTTTTACAACTCGGTATACGATAGAGTCTAATTTAGCTTTCCCACCTACATAATCATCAAATCGATCTAATGCAACGTACTCATCTGATTTATACTCTTTAAACTTAAACGGACCTGATCCTACAGGCTGTAAGTTTTTCTTACTCTTCGCTAAATCTGCTTCCCCTTCAAATACATGTTTCGGAATTGGGAAGAAATCATTCATCACACCTTCGAAAGATGCGCTTACTTGTGGTAAAACGAATTGAGTTGTTAACTCATCTACCTTTTTCACCTCAAGCGGCTTTCCTTTAAAAATAAAGTTTTCACGACTTGAGCTATTTTGCTTCTCATCTAAAATAGATTGGAATGTAAATGCAATATCGTCTGATGTAATCTTCTTACCGTCATGCCATTTCAAATTATCCTTTAACTTCAGTGTCCAAGTTAATTGATCTTCTGAAGGCGTAAAGCTCTCAGCAAGAACAAACTTTTTCTTACCGTTTTCCATATGATATAGCGGCGCATATAAAGCTTGCTGCACAGTTAATGACACACGATCATTCGCATAAAGCGGATTCATCGTATCTGGATTATCGCTAACACCAATCGTTAACGCCCCTCCGTCTTTCGGAGTCCCTGATTTACTAGTTCCTGCTTGCTTCGAATCTTTTTCCCCTGAACAAGCAGCTAATGCAATAAATAATAGTAGGACAAATGGTAATACAAACAACTTCTTCTTCATATTTCGACCCCTCTCGACTATTTACACCTATAAGAAAACTCGGAATTAATACCGAGTTTTCTTATAGGTTTTAAATTACCACTACCCGTATGTATTGTCAAACTTTTTCGCAAAGGTAGAAAGTTTGTAATCTATTAATGCATTCTTGCGATAACCTTATATTTATGCGGAGGAGAAAATAAAAAGACCACGAATAAGTAACCTCATAAAATGAGTTAAAAAACTATCAACTTACAGAAAATCCCTCTAAAATGATTGTTTTATATGATCGAAAATGTAGAATGGGATTAAAGACAAAAAACACATTTAGGAGGTTATCATGACATTTGATGAATTGAAAAAAAATAAACCAACAACCTCATGGGTTGAGTATGATGAAGATGGGGAATTTTTTACTGAAGAAAATATAAGTGCAACAAATACAGTTCTTGACACTTACATTAACAACTTACAGCGATTAGGAGAGAATCCAACCGAAGTCGAAGTAATGCAAGTTGTTAAAGAGGTAGTTATTAAATTAAATGAATTAAATATCGAACATGAACATTTTATCGAAACAATGGAAAGAGAAGATCTCTATGAATTTATCGATACAGCAGCACGAATAGCTGGCTTAGAATCCGAGGAAGATATAACAGAAGAATGGCGTGAATGGTAAAAAGTTGCATCTCTAATAATTAGAGGTGCAACTTTTTCATATACCAATTGAATGAATGATTTGATGTCCGCGCAGAATTCATATATTTCAACATAATATTAAAAGGCTTCAATTATAAATACTAGCACACCCATCCTGACAAAAAGACCACCAAAAGGCAGTCTCAAAACTCAATCTTATTCCCTACCCCTTGCTCCAACGCTCTCTCATACAAATACTTCGCAACGATAATATCTACTACCGCCAAACCAACTGATTTGAAAATAGTAATCTCTTCATCATTTTCGCGCCCAGCTTTTTCTCCGCTTATAATTTGACCAAGTTCAGCGTGAATGGCGTTTGCTTTGAATAGACCTTCTTTTATCGGAACTTGAAGGTCTCCTGTTTCGTCTAGTGCTGCTTCTTTTGATTCAACTACTACTTTGTTTGCGCTTGTGATGGCGTGTGAGGGTAGTTCTTGCATGCTCGGTCTGAATGAGCCGACGGCGTTTACGTGGACGCCTTTTTGTAGTGTTTCTGAGAAGACTGGTGTGGTTGCGTTCGTAGTTGTGGCGATGATGTCTGCTTCACGTATTACTCCATTTGGATCCCTGTAAACGTAAGCAGGTTTACCAAATTTCTCTTGTATATGTTGCGCAAATGCATATGCTTTTTCTTCTGTTCGATTGTATAAAATGACTTTTTCGATATCTCTAACTGCAAATATTGCTTCGGCAATTCCTTTCGCTTGTTCGCCCGTGCCGATAATGCATAAAGTTTTTGCGTTATGACGAGCTAAATATTTTGTCGCTACTCCTGATAAGGCGCCCGTTCGGATCATCGTTAAGTACGATCCTTCTAGAAGTGCGAGCGGTTCTCCCGTTTGAAAGTCTGATAGCATCACAATCCCATTGATTGTTTTCTTTCCTATCTGTTTATTTTGCGGGACTACCGTTACTATTTTTACTCCAAGTGCCTCAAGCCCTTCCGCTACTGAAGGCATAATTAATGCCGTATTTTGCTCATTCGCAAATGGTAATGAGCCTCTTATTGGTGTAATCGTTCTTTCTGCGGAAAATTCTTTTAAAGCAAGCGCCGCGTATTCAATAACTTCATTCATATTTACTAAGTTTCTTTGTTCGTTCGCGCTTATGACTAGCATATCTTTCCACCCCCTTCTTCTATCCTATCAAAAATCCCCGTTTCAAATCATCTCTCGGATCTACAACGAACTGATGAAACCCTGTAATAAATGCATTCCCCGTTACTTTCGGAACGACAGCTTCATATGTACCTACTGCTGTTACGGATAATACTTCTCCCTGGAATTTCCCATCAGTAATGCATTCATGGATGAATACTTCTCCTTTTTGCAAGGTAGCTTTTTCAAAAAGAGTTGCGATTCTCGCTGAAGTTCCTGTACCGCAAGGAGAACGGTCTACTTGCCCATCAGCAAAAATCGTTACATTTCGTAGCGTAGCACCTTTGTCTTTCGGTTCATCTGAAAAGATAACGCCGTATATTCCTTTCAATCCTTCTTCAAGTGGATGTTTCACTTCCATTTTGCTCTCTATATAATGTTTAATTTTACCGCCCCACGTTTGAATAGCGGGCAAGTCTTTAAAATCAACTTTCAAACCAAATTCTTTACAGTCTACAACAGCGTAAAATGCTCCTCCAAACGCGATATCTACTTGAAATTCATAGTTATCTATTTTAATAGGAACGTCTTTTTTGTATACAAATGAAGGAACATTTTCAAATGATACAGATTCTACTTCACTCCCGTTATATTTTGCATACGCAACAACTTCCCCAGCAGGGCTATCAATAATGAACTTTTGTTTTTCACCCTTTACTTCAAACATGCCTGTTTCAATTCCAACTGTAATGACAGCGATAATGCCGTGACCACACATCGTACTCCATCCTTCATTGTGCATAAATAATACGCCAAAGTCAGCGTGAGCACTTGCTGGCGGTGTAATGATACAACCGTACATTCCGTGATGCCCTCTCGGTTCATACATCAGAATTTCACGAAGGTAATCCAAATGTTCCATACAGTATGCGCGTCTTTCCAGCTGCGTTTCCCCTTTTATTTCTGGCACGCCGCCCGTAATAATTCGAAGCGGCTCCCCAGCTACGTGTGCATCAATCGTTGTATATATTTTACTAACCTTCATTTCTATCTCTCCCCTATACGTTGATACTATTTCCAACGCAAGTATCATGCCAAATCGTATAGCATTACTTTTTTCAAATCTCCTCAGTAATGTGTATTCTTTTTTCAACAAATTCATATACAACTGTCTACTTTTTTATACACGGCTTGGATGTTACGTTATAAAACACCTCGATAACTTTGCAATTCCTCTCGTACACACATGTAGGATTCCTTTTACCATTATTATTTTCAATGTAAAGTTACTTCGTCCCCCAACATATACTGTTCAAAAGCAAAAAGGAAGTGATCCCATGTATTACGGAACAAAGGGCTGGTACGTAGCTGAACTAAAAAAATTAGGCGTACGCTATCATGAAGGACGAAAACTAGAAAGTTACCGCGGACACATATTACGCAATTTATTAATCGCACAACAAGAGAAATTAAAAGAACAGTAACATTCTAATGTAACGATATCGGCGATTCGACATGCAATATCGACTTACCGACAAATTTCGCTAATTCATCTACCTAAACCACCAACCAATTACACATCAATACAAACAAAAAAGGTCACCCAAACGGGTGACCTTTCTTTCTTATTCACAAACAAGAATCTGTCTAGTAAATGATCCTTTTCTTGTAATACAGCGATCTGTAATTTCGAATCCTGCTTCATGGATCATGTCGTCCATTGTTTCCATCGTGACAACGACTACTTTTTTCGCGATGCGGCGTGCACTTGAGAGAATTGATAGTTGATCTTCTGGTGTGGCATGCGTAAATAAGTCGTACGGCATATCGATAATGGCAACGTCGTAGTTCTCAGTAATTTCCTCGATCGGCCCTTTTGTTACTGTTCCTTCAAATCCGAAATGTGCGATGTTTTTTCTCGTTCCAAGAACTACAAGTGGATTTATATCTCTACCAACGATGTTAATCCCCATAGAAAGTGCTTCTACTACTACTGTTCCAATACCGCAGCACGGGTCAATTGCTCGTACTCCCTCTGGATTTGGTACAGCGATATTTGCAACTGATCTCGCAACACGTGTGCTAAGAGATGTCGAATAACTATGCGGTTTTTTTATGTGATGATACCAAACTGGTTCGCTTTCTACATAGTGCCCGAAGTACCAGCGTCCTTCAAGAGGAACAATCCCGAATACACGCTCTGGATTACGAACATCCGCTTCTCCTTCAATATGCATGCCGAGGTCTCGTTCAATAAGACGTCTTTCTCCATATTCAATTTTATTCTCTCCAACGAGGTCATTGATTTTAACGAAGATAACTTTAAACGACGCCCCCGCCAAATCAATTTGTTCCACTTGTTTTAAAATGCTTTCTAAGTCGTCCCCTTCATACATAACCTCAACGCGCTCTTTCATAAACGCACTTCTACTCGGGTCAATTTTGACATCACTTTTTAAAATATTAACGTGCGACTCCATTCCAAAGAACGAGCGCATTTCCAAGTAACATAAAGCACGCTCCTCCTCACGAAATGCATACGTATATATACAGGCAGGTGTTTTACTATGATTATTCAATCTATTATCATCCTCTATCGTTTAAAATTGTTATGATTACAATTACTCAAATACTTTTCTTTTGTATATAAAATTAAATGATATCATATGCCGGAAATAAAGAGAAACGTTAATAAATAAAAGAGACTGCCAATGGCAATCTCTTATTATTTATTAACGGAAAGAAGACACGTTGTTACCCATTTCTTCATAGTAATCTAAAATGCCTTGATAAATCGCTTCCGCTGCACTTTGTCTTTGCGCTGGTGTAGCTATTTTATCTGCATCACTTTTATTATCTACAAATGCTAATTCTGCTAATACAGCTGGCATTGTATTTTCTCTAATTACGTATAAATCGCCTTTTTTCACACCACGATCTTTTGTTCCCAGTGCATCTACAAGACGTTCTTGAATTTTTTCTGCTAGTAAACGACTTTCTGATACATTAGGATTTGTTCCTCTTGCTGTCGCTGATTCATAGTAGAATGTTTCTGTACCTTGTCCATTTTTCTCTTCCGTGCCATTACCATGAATACTTACAAAAATATCCCCATTATTTTTTTGAGCAAATTCTACACGTTTCTTTAAAGAATCAGAAGCACTTGTTCCTGGACGTGTATCATCTGTACGAGTGAATAACACAGTAAATGGTGTCTTTTTCTCAAATATTTTCTGTAATCGTAATGATACATCTAATACAGTTTCACTTTCTTTCTCATAATAACCTGGATTACCTGAATCTGCTCCACCATGACCTGGATCAATAATAATCGCTTTTCCTTCTAAGAAATTCCCTTGCTTCACTGGATTTAATTGATTTTTATTAACCCATTGGAAACCAGCGCCCATGCGGATACGAATCCAGCTGCCGTTCTCTTCAATAACAGTTACTTGCTGTGCGTTATGTGTTCCCATTACTTTTGATGAAGAAGAAGCTTCTGCATAAGTAGTGAATCCTTCATTAATAACTTCTGTTTTCTCTACTAAAGGTGTCCATTTATCACCGTTACTTGTTGCAATTTTGATCCATCCATCTCGTTCTTCTTTAATTTCAACCGTTTGTGGGTTATGCTGATTCGCACTAATCCCAGAACTTAATGATGGTGCGTGATATGTAATGAATTTTCTATCTATGTACATTTTCTTTGTTTCTACTGGACGATCACTATTCTTACTAAATTTATCTGTTTGCGCAGTAAGCTGAGCTGCTTGTTCACGCGTAATAGAATCATTCGGTTTCCAGCCATTCTCTGTACCTAAAGAAAGTTTTAATTCTACTAAAATATTAACTTCTTCTTTACCCCAATGATTCTCTAAATCAGCGAATTTTGTAGGAACTGGTCCTGTTACTTTGCTTTTCAGATTATATGCTCTTACAAGCATAGCTGCCATTTCAGCACGAGTTACTTTTCCTTCAGGATCAAATACTCCTGGTTCTCGCCCTTTAATAATATTCTCTTTTTCCATGGCTGCAATAAATGAAGCTGCCCAATTATTTTTTGCATCATTATAAGACGGCTTTGCATTCGGATCTACTTTAGCACCAATTGCTGTTGCGATAATCTTTGCTGCCTGGGCACGTGTTAAATTTCCGTATGGCATAAAGTTACCATCTGGCATACCGTTAATTACATTTCTCTCTACTAAATAATAAATTGCGTCTTTCGACCACGCACTATCTGAAACATCAGGAAATTTCTTCGTTTCTGCTAAACTACTAATTGGATGTGCTAGTAAATTTGCTGCTAATAAACCTGCGGCTATTGCTTTGTACTTCATGAAAAATAAATCTCCTCTCAAAACTTCATATTCATACATTTTTTTAATCAAGCTAACTAAAAAATATTAACTATTAATTAATTCCTTTCATAGTGTATAACATTATATATCTATAGTAAATACGTTTCCGGCCTTATAACAAAAATCGCATATATATAACTTATAATGAATGTATATAAAATAAAACTTTAATCAGCCCACAAATAGCGGGATAAAAAAACGATTAGGACATGTCTCCTAATCGCTTCGCCAAATAAAAAGCTGATTAAAAATAATATTTTTAATCAGCTCTCTATTATCTATGAAATTATTCTTCAATTAAATTAGACATTACATATGCATACACTAATGCTTCTGTATGCGCAATAGAACTTTCATGTGTACGTTCAAATGCGTGAGAAGAATCAATACCCGCTCCAATTAAAGCATGTTTCACATCAAATCCCGCGCGAATCGCAGCTGATGCATCAGATCCGTAGTATGGATAGATATCTACTTTATATTCAATATGATTCGTTTTCGCAAGCTCTACTAAATGTTTACGCAGTGCGTAATGATACGGGCCGCTAGAGTCTTTTGCACAAATAGATACTGTATATTCATCAGATGTTTGTCCATCACCTAACGCTCCCATATCAACTGCTAAGTATTCAACAGTTTCTTCTGGAATATTAGAATTACCACCGTATCCAATCTCTTCATTATTAGAAATTAAGAAATGCGTTGTATATGGTAATGTTACGTTTTCATCTTGTAATCTTTTAATTAATTTTAATAAAATCGCAACACTTACTTTGTCATCTAAATGACGTGATTTTATGTATCCACTCTCTGTAATTTGAACGCGCGGATCAAATGAAACGAAGTCTCCTACTTCAATTCCTAATTCGCGTACTTCATCAGCTGAAAATACGCGCTCATCAATACGAACTTCAATATTTTTCTCATCGCGTTTTGCTTCACCTGCATCTTTATATACATGTACAGATGTTTGATGCATTAAAATCGTTCCTGTATATGTCTTGCCACTTGATGTTTCAATTTCGCAATATTCTCCTTCTACAGAGTTCCAGCGAAATCCACCAATCATAGAAAGACTCAGGCGACCATCAGGCTTAATTTCTTTCACCATCGCACCTAACGTATCAACGTGTGCCGTTAATAAGCGGTGCTGCGCATCATTCTTCCCTTTTACCGTTAAAATAAGAGCGCCTTTATTGTTACGCTTCGTTTCTACGTTCCACTCACTGACATAGTTTTCAATGAAATTAATAATTTTTGCTGTATTTCCAGATGGACTCGGAATAGAGACAAGCTCCTTAATCAGTTCCATCGTTTCTTTCGTATGATGTGCCATTGTCGTTTCCTCCTCATTTTCTCTACTATTCAGTATACAAAATTCGCCAGAAAACCTCTACTTATATAGCTTAATTTTCTAAATTGTAGTAAAATTCTTTTTAGTATACAAAAGGAGTCCTGAAATATGAATATATCAAAAAAATATATACACATTGCACTCATTTGGTTTTTAGCATCATTATTTTGTTTACAAATCTCTTATGCCATTCATACTACTACTTCTATTACAATCGGCTGGATATTAACAGCTATCTTCTTCATTATTAGCTTCATTGCAACAAAAAAGCATAGCGTTACTCATTAACGCTATGCTTTTCCTATAAAACTATTCTTCTGAAACGTCTAATAAATAAATACCTCTTTCAAATCCACCGCGCTCTACTTCTTTTTTCTTACGAAGGCGCTCCACATCTTCAATCGATGCACCTTCTGCACGTGCTAATGAAATGATAACTTCTAGCGCATCCGCAAGAGAATCTAGCGCATGTTCGCGTTCTTTCATAGAAGCAAATTCACGAATTTCTTCCGTTCCAATTTTCGCTAAAGCTTGTATGTAGGCTTGACCTGTTAATTTTTGTGCTGTATACGTTTTTCCAGACATTAAAATCTTCTCTGGAACACGATCTCTTACTAACTTGTTATATGCTGACATCATTCATCCTCCTATATTTAATAACATCCGAGCTCTGCTTTATAGAAAAACCATTTTTTCTTCACGCACGCACTTAACATATCAATTCCTGATCCATGTGCTCTTACATGTGGAAAGAAATAGTGCTCTAAGTCTTCGTCCTTACCATATAGAGTTTGATACTCATCTGGAATCGCTTCTTTTTTCGCTTCTTTTTCTTTCGTCACCCCGTCAGAAAATGCAACACTTGGATGTCCCTCAAAAAACAACGCAGTCCGAACTGCCAAAGATGGTGTACTATGCAAAGCAGAATATGTAAGCAAAATAATAGTGATAACACCGATCATTTTCTTCATGTATTACTCCTTAAAAAAAGTGCTAACACAATTATACTAAAATGTGTTAGCACTTTCTCCCCTTTATCCCGAATTAACGAGCTAATAATCAGTGAGGAATGGACAAACTTTATTCCCCTTTAAATGCTGGTAAACGTTTCTCTAAAAACGCAGCAATTCCTTCTTTATGATCCGCTGTTTGTCTCATTGCATATTGACCACGCTTCTCTAATTGCAATGTTTGCTCTAAATTAGAGCGATTTACTTCACATAAAATTTGCTTCGTTTGAATCATTGCTTTAATCGGTTTTTGTGACCATTCATTAATTTTTTGCTTCACAGCCGTTTGGAAATCTTCGCCGATTACTTCATCAATTAAGCCGATATCAAGCGCTTCTGTCGCTGATAATTTCTTACCTTCCCAAATAATTTGCTTCGTCATATTTTCACCGACGCGCTTTTGAAGGAAGAAATGACCGCCTCCATCTGGAATTAAAGCGATTCCAATAAAGTTCATCGCAATAACAGATGATATATCCGCCATTACATAATCAGCTGTTAACGCAATACTTAATCCAAGACCTGCAGTTGGTCCATGAATTGCACTAATAACAAGCTTTGGCATCGTATATAACGTCACGACAACTTCAGAAATAGTATTCATAATACCATCAAACTTACTTTCATCATTACTTGAAAGCATCGATTTAATATCCCCACCCGCAGAAAAACCACGGCCGTTCCCGCATAACACAACGATATGCGCAGAACTTTCCGCTACTTCTTTCAACTTTTGTAATAACTCTTTTAAGGTCGGCTCATCTAACGCATTTAACACCTCTGGGCGATTGACCATAACCGTTGCAACGTGGCCTTCATATTTCACAACGACAGATTCTGTTTTACTTGTTATTTCCATTATATATACCCCTCTTTTCTCCATAAAGATTATACTTATATAATTATAGAGAACCATTGAAAAATCCTTCTTTTTTCTCAATTTTCTGTCTAATAATCTCGCAATTTGTACATATACCGTATAAAACATACAATTCCGTTGAAAAATATAGAAATTAAAGTCGGTTTATCCATGCTTTTCATCTATTTACCATTACAATGAAATGGTGTATTCTTAAGTTTGATAAAAAACAAATATTGAAATTCATTCGCCTTACTATGTAAAAAAGGCTTTATACCCATCTTTTGGGTGTTGTAATAAAGGAATGAAGAACTGGAGGAACATATGGTTACTAAGTTGAAACAAACGGATAACTACTTCCCACATTTCCTATTGCTATTCATTGTGTTTCAACCAATTTTAGATTTATTAACATCTTTTTCAATCTATATACTACACATGAGCGCAACAGTTGGAGTTGTAGTCCGTTTCGCCTTTATGCTTCTTGCATTAGGATACCTACTTCTTCATCACAAACAACAAGATGCGAAAAAGTATATCCTCTATTTATGTTTACTCGGAATCGCACTCGCAATCGGTCTTGTAAATAATATGATGGTTAAATCTCCAGTTTCATTTGGAGAAGAAGTTAAATTCATTTTAAAGAGCATATATCCAATTGTGCTACTGTTTGGATATATTATCGCCTTTAAAGAGCTAAAAAATAAAGAGTATGTATTTCATAAAATCATTACATATTTCTTATATGCAACTTTAATTTTAAGTATCACTATGATTGTGGCAATGCAAACTGGAACGGATTTCCCAAGCTATCCTCACTCAAAAATTGGTTCAAGAGGTTGGTTCTTCGCTGGAAATGATTTAAGTTCTCTTTTCGCCATTATGTTCCCAATCATTGTCTTATATTCGATTCATAAAACAACTTCTTTCTCGAAAATATATTACTGGATTCCAACAATACTTGCGATGTATGCAAGTATTATGGTCGGAACGAAAGTCGGATATGGCGCAATTGTTATTACATTAGGCGTAGCACTTTTCTTCTCATTCATTGAGTACATGATAAATCGTAAAAAAGAAGGAAAAGGATTCACACATATTGTAAATACCGTTGTTGCAGCTGTTATACTAGGAGGTTTAATTGCTCTTACACCGCATACTCCTATCGCAAAAAATATGGGCATTCACATGCAAATATACGAATACAAAAAATCAGTACAAGAAGAAAAAGATCGAAAAGAAGGTAAAGTAATTAAAGAAGATCCAGAAGATGCAAAAAAACATGCAAAAGGTGAACTTACAGATTCTGAAGTAAAAAGTTTAATTTACAGCGATCGCGACAAATTCTTAAAAACATACAAACAGTACTATAAAGACGCACCGCTTTCACAAAAACTATTCGGAATGGGTTACGCTGGTAACTACACAGATAAAATTAAATTAATTGAAATGGACTTCCATGACCTATTTTTCGCATTTGGAATTGTCGGTTTCCTTATTTACTTAATACCACTTCTATACTTTGGTATTAAATTATTCATCCGCATGATCACAAACTTTAAGAAAATCATGACTGTAAAGTATATGCTATTAGCGAGCACACTCATTCTATCACTTGGCATTGGCTTTATGTCTGGCCACGTATTAACAGCGCCAGCCGTTAGTATTTTCTTCATTGTTATTCTCGCTTATATCATTGTTGATTTTGAAATTGAATAAAGTGAAACTTTAATCAGTGGGGGTTTTATTCATCCCCCACTGATTATTAGTTGAACCAATCGGGCTTTTACGGGCAGTTCATCCCCCACCTAACTTCCTTGCTTCCACTGAATTTTGAGGTGGGGGATTACTGCCCGTTAATGCGGGATAAAAAGAAGGTGCTACGAAATATTAGTAGCACCTTCTTTTTTATTTAATTAATGTTTTACGTACTCTAAGCTTTCTTTTGCGATATACGCTTCTGTTACAGTAGGGTTATCTGAAATAACTTTAACCCACGCTTTTCCATTTATTATTTCTTCACCAGTAACTGTGACAACTGCATTTGTATTTAAACGATACAGTCGCTCATTTGATATACTAGGATTCTTTTTCACTTCCACGTTATTCATCACACGTGCAAGTTTATACTTGTTGTATTCTTTTTTACCTAAATAAGAATCAAAACGGTTCATGTGCCCCGCTACTTTTTTACCCCAGTTCGCATCAGATGCATATTTTGCATTTAAACCAGCAGCTTTATCACCTGTATATGTTGCTGTATAACGCCAATGTCCTGGATTTAAATATCCTTCATTCATGTATAATTTTGCTGCATGTTCAATACAATCTTCTTTTGAATTGAATGCTTCTCCGTTACCATATGGACTATCGTCTGTTGCTTTTAAACCAAATAAATTATTTTTGTCTTTTGCAAGAGCGCTTGTTCCATAATAACTTTCATGAATTGCTAATGAATATAAGAATAATGCATTTACATTATACTTGCTTTCTACTTCTTTAAATTTCTTTCCTAAACCAATTAATGGAGAGTCTGGCTTAATCGATTTCACATAACTATCTAGTTGTTCAGCTGTATAATCTGTTTTCGAACGTAATGATAAATAATTGAAATATTGATAGAAAGTTTCGTCTCCAAATGTCTTTCCATCTACACTATACATTTGCTGTCCTTGCTTCATGAAAGAAGGTGCCACACCATATCTAAATTCTGTATATCCAGGTGAACTTGTATTATATGTATAATATTTATGGTATAAATATCCATCTGATTTCACATAATAAGACGACTGTTTCATTTCATTTGTAGGAATTAAAGTGATTTCATTCTTCTTCACATAACCTGTCAAACCAGAAAGTTGAACTTTCACACGATCTTCGCCAACTTCTAACACTTTCAATTCTGTTCCATACTGAATATACGTATATACTGTTGACAAATTCTCATCATAAATATTAATGATGTTTTGCCCAGTTATTCTTTTCGCACTTGCAAAACCATCTTTAATCCATAAAAATTCGTTCTCGTATTTTACCGCATTCATACCTTTATTTTGAGCAGCCGTAACCGCTTCTTTATACGTATTATAGCGCTCTACTTCTTGCTCTGTTCCGTTTTCTCTTACATTTGTCACAACATATTTCTTAGTTTCTACAGGATTGCTATTTCCGTTTTTTTCAATCGTCTGAAGCATGCGATCCAACATAGCTGAAGCCATCCCTCTTGTAGCTGATAAATGTGGTCTAAATGTATTATCTTCTGGATACCCTTTAATAATTTGAGTAGCCACCATAACTTGCACATGCTCTTTATAGTTAATACTATCTTTATCAGTAAAGGTAAGCGGACTTACAGCTACTTTAATATTTTTATAGTCTAACGCTCGCTTTACCATTATCGACATTTCTTCACGTGTAATCACATCATTTGGTGAGAATGTCTCGTTCGTACGACCATTAATAATTTTCGCTCCATATGCTCTACTTACACCATCATATAAACCGTAAGTCTTCGGCACATCCTCGAAATTCGAATCAGCTTTCGGTAAATTTAAAGCCCTTGCTATGAATGTAGCAAACTCTGCTCTTGTTACTAATTTATCAGGCGCATATACATTGTCTCCATACCCCATTAAAACTCCTTTAGTAATAAGTGAGCGCATATTCGTCTCAAACATATGTCCTGTAATATCATCATTTGCCGCATAACTTGAAATAGGAGTTAAAAGTAATGATCCCGTTAATGCCACTGCTGTTATACCTTTTGAAAAAGTCTTCAAGGTTATCCTCCTCGTAATCTACGAATTTATTATCACAAATTTGATTATATAATACTCACAATCATTTTAGCATAATAAATAGGAATTAAAATAAAACGTTTTTTAATTAGAATTTTCATTACATTCAAAACAAAATAAAAGACACTTTACTTTTTTAATAAAGTGCCTTTTTCCATATGATCAATGAGTTTCTTTGTTGCCTGTTTGCCTTGCAACCGAAGCTCATCTATTGTCAATTGTAACTCTTGCTGCACAGTTCCTTGTTGCCTTAATTGCTTTTTCGCAATTTCATATAAATATTCAGCACTCCATTCGCCATCCACACTTCCTATAACTGGCTGATTCACTTGACTTAAAAACGAATCAATTTTCGGATCGTATGAAATCCCGACCATTGGAGTTTTGGCTACAGCAGAAAAAACTAGTGCATGAAGACGCATACCAATTAGTAATGAACATTGTGATAAAATGAATATTTTCTCGTCGATATCCATTTTATATGGAAGCATATACGTCTCTTCTCCCATTAAGTCTACTACTTCACGCGAAGCTTTTTGATCAAATGGCTCATGCATTGGAACAAATAGAATTTGGTATCCTTCTTGCTTTAATTTTTTTAATGCCGCAGCTAATTTTTTTATATAATCTTCTTTTGCATTCCAATAACGCACACTAACCGCGATTACTTTTCCATGTATCGAATGCTTTTGCAACCAATCCGATTGTTTTGTCCGTTTCCATGTTAAAACAGGGTCTGGAACAATTTCAATATCGTTTTTTATGCCAAGTCCTTTTAAATATAAAAACGAATCCTCATCTCGAACTGATACATAGGAAGCTTTTGACAAGTTCCATTTTACTAATAGACGATTATATCCTTTTGTAATTGGACCTATTCCTTGTGAATAAATATAATACGGCTTTTTTAATAATCGAGCGAGTCCCATAATACCCGTATAATATAGAATACTCTTCGTACTTGTCTGATCTTGAAGAAGGCTCCCGCCACCACTAATAACTCCATCACTGTTTTTGATCGCATGATAAACAGCTTTTATATCCCAGCGATCTACCGATTCTACACCATACATTTCCTTTGTATATTTAGAATCATTTGATAGTACTACTAGTTCTATATCCGGGTTCTCTTTACTTAACGATTCAATAATTGATTGTAGAATCGCCTCGTCTCCAACATTATAAAAACCATAATATCCTGATAAGACTAAACGCACCCTAAATCTCCTCCAAAACTAGGTAACCGTTTATTTCATCTAACATAAACTGGTACCCATTCCTTACCTAAACACTTAATACCCTACATAGTTTCCTCTTTATCAGCTCATATGAATTTTAATAAAAAATTAAATTTTTATATTTATTTTTTCAAAAATGGTATTTTTTTTATTGATATCCATTTTAATTTCAAAGCACATACACCATACAAAATGGTTGTAATACTTAATGCTATACCACTGAATAATAACGTCATAATTCTTGAAGATGTAACATCTATCACATTAAATAGTTCATACAATCCTAGTCCTAAAATAGATGCTATTGCTAGCACACCAAAAAAGCTTTTTAAATGAATAGAATAGGCAATATAGCTTCGAATATACAAATGATTTACAATACAAATCAATACGTAAGTAATGAATGTACTATACGCCGCTCCATCTATGCCAAACTTCTGCACGAACATTATGTTTAACACGACTTTCACACAACTCGCACCAATAACAATCCATGCAGCTTGTGCAGAACGGTTAATGCCCTGTAAAACACCTATTGATAATACCATAACCGCAGTAAAATACGAACTGCCAATCATAACTGTTAACATACTACTGCCTTTTACGTCTGTGAACAATCCGACATTTAACGGTACTGTTAATGCCATCAACCATATTGTTAACGGTGCTGTCAAAACATGCGCTAGTCGATTTGTATTTTGAATTGTTATTTTCGCCAAATTTATATCTCTTTTGGCCAATGCGGAAGTTAAGAGTGGTATTAACGGAAATACAATTGCACTTGCAAAAATAACAATTATTTGCGTGAATGCAAAACCGCGACTGTATATTCCAAATTGTTCTTGAATTTCTGTTGATGATCCTTGTAATACATGCGGTATTGTAAGCGAGTCTACTAAATTTAAAAGTGGCATTGATAAAGCTCCGATAGCGATTGGGATCGATACCCTCAATATCTTTTTGCCGTTTTCTCTTAAATCTCGGAGCGAATAGGAATTGCTTTTATTGTAGTATGGACTTCTATTATATTTTATACGCAAATATATAAGCGAACTAATGACTCCAAGAAAAGAGCCAACCATCGCACCACTAGTAATAACAGTATTACTCTTATCCCATGATACTAGTATGTAAGCAATTATTAACATAAAAAACACACGTACAAATTGCTCAATGACCTGTGATACCCCTGTTGGTTTCATATCACCGAAACCTTGAAAATACCCTCTATAAACTGCCATGTATGGCGCAATGAGTAATGCTAATGAAGTAATAAGCAACGGCATTCTAGTTTCTTGTCCACCAAGCATATTTGCAATTTCAATAGAAAATAATACAATGACTAAACAGCCGAAAACGCCAAATGCTATCCCAATAATTGACGCTGATTTAAATAATTTCGCAATTTCCTTTTGCTTATTTTTTTCGTTCAACTCTGCAATTAGTTTCGAAATTGCAAGTGGAACTCCGGCTACCGATAATGTAAGAGCAATCATATATACAGGAAAAACAAGACGGAAAATACCGAGCACTTCATCTCCTGCAATATTTTGTAATGGAATTTGAAAAAAACTACCAAGCAATTTTGACAAAAAAGTTGTAATTGTTAAAATCGCTGCTCCTTTTACAAATGTTTTATTCATATTTTTTCTCTTTTCTTTTATACATATACTCTCAAACATATTGTTTTAAACGATAGGGATTCACTTTATCCCATTGGTTATCATAACAAATTTATTATAGGTTGAATACTTGGTTTTTTTTACAAAATAGAAAAGAGAACCAATTTACGCCTATCTCTTCACACTCTAATTTCTAATTCCTTCCATTATATGTACACATTATAACTGTTTTCGTTACTCAAAAAGAGCTCTTCTCTATCACTGCGGTACATATTACTAAAAACATTATAAGAATATCCCACAACTCTACATTATAATGTATGTAAGATTGTGAGATATTCTAATTACCATCTAAACACTTAAGATTTTCAATTGCTCTTTCTGTTCATCGCTTGCCATTACTGCGATTGTTTTTTCAATACTCGGATGTACTTGCTCAAGCTTTACACTTGCTCCTACTTTATTTGATTGCTCAACAAAATTTAATAATGCCATAGCTCCTGATACATCCATATAACGCACATCTTTCATACGTAAAACAACCGGTGACTTCACATCTTGTAAAGTGGAGAAAATACGATCTACTGATAAGAAAGAAAGCGGTCCTTGAATCGTATACGTTTCTTCTCTTTCTTTTACGATAGAAGTTTTACGTTCTTTACATTTCACCATATATATGATGAACGAAAGAATAATACCGAATGCAACAGCAATCATTAAATCGAACTTCACCGTCACAATCATCGTTACGAGCATAACAACGACATCACCTTTAGGAGCGACATGCATCTTTTTCATGCTTTCCCAGTCGAACATTCCAATACCAGTTAAAATTAAAATACCTGATAGTACAGCAAGTGGAATATATTGTACGACCGAACCAAGACCCATAATAAAAATGAATAAGATAACACTATGCATACATGCCGAAAGTGCCGTTTTACCGCCACTTCTTATATTCACGATAGACCTTACAGTCGCACCTGCACCTGCTAATCCGCCAAACAATCCGCTCATCATATTACCGATACCTTGTCCAACGAGCTCTTTATTACTTTTATGACGTGTACCTGTCACATTATCCATTACGACCGATGTTAACAACGAGTCAATCGATCCTAATAAAGCAATACTAAGCGCTGGTAAAATAAGTGCTGCTATTCCTGTTCCACTTAAAGATGGAATATGAAGCGTAGGTATCGCTTCTGGAATGGTTCCAATCTTTTCAATTACTTTATTTAGTGAAAGATTTCCGATAATCGGTAAATTTACTGTAAGTCCTTCGAGTAGGGAAGAAAATAAAGGTAGCAAAGCTGTCACACCGACTAGTGCTACTAAACTAGACGGAATCGCCTTAATCCATTTACCAGAAACAATCATTACAATAATCGTTAACACAACCAGTAGAAAACTATTTTGTACGTGCTTTATTTCGCCTAAAATAATGATTAATGCAATACCATTCATAAATCCCGAAACGACAGGATACGGAATATATCGAACGTAAGAACCGAGCTTACATACACCGAATAAAATTTGAAATAACCCTGCCATCATAAAGGCAATAAAACTTGCCTCTAACCCGTGCGTCGCAATAACTCCTGTTGCGATAACGGTAATTGGTCCAGTTGGCCCCGTTACTTGCCCAGGTGTCCCGCCAAATAACGCTGCGAATAAACCTGCAAAAATCGCACCATACAATCCAACAAGCGCTCCCTCAGACGTTCCTGTCGCAGCAATACCAAATGCAATCGCAAGTGGTAACGCAACAATCGCAACAGTAAATCCTGCTAAACATTCCTTTGCTATTTTTTGAAACATAAAAAAACCACCTTTGTATAAAGTCCATGTTCCATTGTACACCTAAAAAGATACATTCGTTAGCTCACTTTTTACATTCTCGTGACGTAAACGTATTCAATGAAAAGTTTCCCCCTTATCTTTGGAAACAATTGCAACTATGCTATAATGAACAAATTAAATCTTTTACTATATACTTGGAGGCACTATGCTAACTTTTGAAGAAAAATTATCGATTATTGAATCTTTCCCAGAACTAGAAAGAAAGAACGTATCATTAAAACGTGTAAACTTCCACTTTGAAGAAAGTCGTTTAGATAAAAAGAACGTTGTATTTCATTTACACCCAAATGGAAATGGATTTGTGTATGCAAGCGGTATTAAAGGTTACAAAACGGATGATAAGGGTATGGTTAACATCCGTGAGTTTTCAGCAGAAGAGTTACGTTCAGTAATTGAGAAATCAATTGACCTTCTATCACAAGAAGAAGTAGTAGCACCTGTAGAACCTGCGAAAGAAGAAGAATGGCAGAACGAAGATGGTCATATTCTTACTCTTATTTCAGAGGATGACATGTGGAACGTGTACGCTGGTGTAAACTTAGACGGTACATTCAACTCTTATCCAGAAGCTGCGGAATACCTTGATGAAGAAGGGTTTTCACGTAAATAAAAATAGAAACCTATTTCATTCAACGACTTTTATAGTAATCAAAAAAAGACACTTAAGGTGTCTTTTTTTGTTATATAAACTCCTTTCTCACACTAACTCTATTAATTTTCATAAAATGATTCAGAGGAGGTTTATATGAATACAACTGCTAAATTAATAAATTGGAAAGAACATGGCGATATGATTATTCTAGAATGTGAATTAAATGGAAAACGCTTCGAGATATCAACATATAAACAACGAATATATAATGCACACCTTTTATCAGCTGACGTTTATATTCGTTTAGATTCATCTGATAATATAATTGGAATAAATATCTATAAAAAGTAAGAAAAGCCCACTATTCCGTAAGCGGGCTTTATCTTTATTACAAAATGTTAGAGTATACTCTCTTTTTTTCATACAGTTTATGTAATTATACATATTCATTAAAAAATACACTAAATGAATATTACATGTAGTAAAATATAACTTGTGGGCACGTTCTATAAAGCAGATTCTTTTAAAAGGCGTAACATATCAATTATTATAGGGGATGTGGCGTCACTTCGATATTGATCTCAAATCTCTTGTCTTTTGTGAACTAACAATCTAGTGTATATAGACGATTCTGCTTTATAGTGTGTGCTTACACTCATAACAAAGGGGTAATGGTAATACGGATAGATTCCGATTCGTATGAAATGAAATGGTTCAAGTCGGAGAGAGGCACCTTAAGGTGTCTTTTCTTTTTGGACATTACATCCATTTTGTTTTTCCACCTTATTTCAAATGCGCTAATTAACCTTCACCAAGAAGAAATGAGAATTAAAAAAGATATTGTTTCTTCTGTTTAATACAGAAAAATGAAGGATACCCCATAGATATGGGGCATCCTTCATTTTCTATTTTTTCGCACCTTTCAGTGACTCCCTCAGCACAAACTTCTGCAACTTCCCGCTCGCATTACGCGGAAGTTCATCTACAAATAAATAATGACGCGGACGCTTATAATCTGCTAATTCGTCACTTTCTTTGCAATACGTTTCTAAATCAGCTTCTGTTATTGTTTCATCTTTCTTCACAATAACTGCCACAACACGCTCTCCCCATAATTCATCTGGCTCACCAAGTACCGCCACATCTAATATACCGGGATGACTATGAAGGAAATCTTCAATTTCACGAGGGTAAATATTTACGCCACCGCTAATTACCATATCATCAACACGATCTGCAACGAATAAATAACCATCTTTATCAAAGTATCCTAAATCACCAGAATGATACCATCCTTTATACATCGATTTTTTATTCGCCTCTTCGCGATTATGATAGCCAGCCATCATAGTTGGGCCGCGTAAAATAATTTCTCCTACTTCATAAGGAGGTAATACATCATCTGGTTCTGCCGGTGCATCCTCGTTCGGTTTCACAATACGAACTTCATGACTAAAGCATGGCGTGCCTGCTGAACCAGCTTTCGTAATTTGATCCTCCTCTACGAGAAACGCCACAACTGGTCCCATTTCTGTCATTCCGTATATTTGAACAAGGTCAATATAAAGACGTTCTTTACATTCCTTCACTAACGCCGGTGCCATTGCCGCTCCGCCATATATACCGATTTTCATTGAAGTTAAATCATACTGAGTTAAATCTTTTTGCAACAACATATTCCACATCGTCGGCGCTGCAAAGAACGTCGTAATCTTTTCTTCTTGAATCATATGTAATACTGTTTCTGTATCAAAATGATGCAAAATAACATTCTTTCCGCCAACTTGAATGCGTGGTATGATTCCAGCATTTAATTCACCACAGTGATATAAAGGCGCAACGACAAGCCCTACACTATCTCTATTATATTTTAGGAAATACGTACAAATCATACTATGCTCAGCCATTTCACGATGACGATGTAACACGCCTTTCGGATGACCTGTCGTACCGCTCGTATACAGCATAGAACAATAATCCATTTCATCAATTTCGATATTTACTTTCTCAGAAGATGCTGCATTCACTTTTTCATGGTAGGAACTTGCATAGGAAGGTTTGTCGTTTTCTATAGACCAAAAAGATGTATTTGGAAAATCTCTTTCAATTATAGCAACAGTTGACTCAACTGCTTTTTCAAAGACAACGACTTTCGAGGATGCGTCCTGAAGAATATAAGATACTTCTTTCGCCTTTAAGCGGAAGTTAATCGGGTTAAAAATCGCGCCAATTTTCGCACAAGCTAAGTAAACGTTTACAAATTCATGGCAGTTATATAAGTAAACAGATACTGTATCTCCCTTCCTTACTCCGTCTTCTAATAAAGCGTGTGCCGTTTTATTTATTTGTTCATCCCACTGTTTATATGTCCAGCGAATATTTTTTTCAGGTTCCACTAACGCCTCTTTATTTGGATACTTACCAACTGATAAATCAAAAATTCTCCCTATCGTCATATACATGCCAACAATTTCCCCCTTTTCTCTTTCATAAATCTATCATTTCGTCCATAAGTAGACATTGTCCTCTAATGATTTGACTAATTTTTCTGATTATTATCGACATAGTTTTACATACGGTACCGCTAAACGGTGAATGAAATTATACCGGCGATTTTTCGAATATATCGACTTACCGACAAAACTGACAAGATATAATCGCCCCCCCGTTACTGCATAAGAAGAAAGAGGTTGTTCCGACTCGGAACAACCTCTTTCTTCTTATGCGAATAGCTCTTCTAAAATTTTCAGTTTATCTTCTGTATATTTTACAAAGCCATCGTTATATGATTTTGGATCTTTCGGATTCGCGAAGTGCGTAATTGCCCCCGTCTTCGGATGAACAAATTTACTTGATGCACCGCAACCAAGTCCGATAATTGATTGTACTTCTTCCATAATGACAATGTTGTAAATACTTTCTTGCGTCGGCATTGCATAACCAACGTTCTCTAAGTTACCTAAAATATTCTTTTGACGATATAGGTAATATGGTACGTAATTATGCTTTTGCGTCCACTCTTCTGCTTCGTGCATCATCGCTGTAATTTCTTCGCGACCTGCTACTTTATATTTACGTTTGTTTTGCGTCATTTCAGAAGCACGTTTAAATGATAACGTATGAACTGTTAATGATTCTGGCATTAACTTTTCTGTTTCATCTAACGTATGCTTGAAGATATCTAACCCTTCACCAGGAAGACCAATAATTAAGTCCATATTAATATTGTTCATTCCCATTTCACGAGCTAAATGGTATTTCTCAATTGTTTCTTCTACAGTATGATGACGTCCAATTGCTTTTAGTGTCTCTTGATGATATGACTGCGGATTAATACTAATACGGTCAATGTTCCATTTATTTAACACTTCTAGCTTTGCTGGCGTGATCGTATCTGGACGACCTGCCTCAACTGTTACTTCACGTACATTTTTCACGTCTGGGAACGCTTCGTACATTTCTTCATACAGCATATCCATCTCTTCTGCTGTAATACTTGTAGGTGTACCCCCGCCATAATAAATCGTCGTAACTTTCACACCTTTTTCTTTTAAAAACTTACCAATTTCACGAACTTCATAATGTAAACCACCTAAGAACGAATCAACAGACCCTTGGCGTCCATTAATCGCATAAGCCGGGAATGTACAGTATGCACATTTCGTTGGGCAAAACGGAATACCGATATAAATACTTACTTCTTCTTTCAAACGGTATAAATCCGGAACAACTGCTAATTGGCAATCAACAATACGCTGAAGAAGTTCAATTTTCTCTTCATGAATTAAATAACTTTCACGAAGTTCTTGATGCGCTTCTTCTTTTGACATACCATTTTGAAGCATTTTATGAAGAAGTTTCGTCGGACGTACTCCCGTTAAAATACCCCAGCTTTGTTCAAGTCCAGTTAACTGCTGAAGAACAGAAAGATATACATAAGAAACAACGTGCTTCACTTGCTTCATACGCTCTTTTTCATCTGTGAAAGCAGATAAATCTTTCGAGAATGTTTCTTCATACACATTTCCTGTGCTAACATCCGTTAATCGAGCGGATGCTTTCACATTATCCTCAATGTGTATATCAACGATCAGATTCGCTTCCTCTTGTTCAAATCCAATCGTACTATCTTCAAAAAATAAGCCGCCAATATTTTGTAGCGGACGTAAAAAACGATCATCTTGTAACGTTTTAATTGAAATTAACACATTATCACCTTTTCATTTGCAAACTCTCTTTAGTTTACTTGAAGGGCGTTTACAGGTCAATACAGAAGGTTTTACCTGTTTCTCTTACACTTTTTCAAATAATTCTTTTTATGAATATCGCTCATGTATATAGACATCATGATTTTCTCTTGTTAAAATTTATTAGTACAAAAAATCGTTACATAGCGAAAATACAATATAAAAAGGAGGAATGTTAACACTAGATTCCATAATCTAATGTGTTAAAAAAAATATGAAAAAGAAATTTTATAGTGTTTTAACTCTCTCTCTTGCATTACAAACTGTTCTTGCACCTACTTATTCATTTGCAGAGAGTGCTGAAAAATCCGCCGAAGTATATACGGAGGATCAAGTTTTTAAAAGTATTAAAGAGCATGTTAATGAGCATAGTACTCATGAAGAAGATATCGAGGTTACTGGCCAATTCCTACTATACACTTCAAAAAAACATTCATTATATACCGCGAATGATTTAAAAAACAAATCGAATATCGAGATTACAGAACAAGTCGTAACGGCGACAAAGAAAAAAGGAAATGCTTACTACATAACGACGCCAACTGGCGCTGGATGGATAGATAACAATGATAATAGCTTAGAAGTTCAAGAGATTCATAAACTATCTAACCAAAAATTAATCGTAAAAGAAGAAGCTTCCATACATGCCCTTCCGTTCCAATCGTTTAAAGAAGAAGGGAAACTACAACCACAAGTCATTACTCCTACTGAACAAGCTGGAAATTGGTTTAAAGTCCAAATAAACGAAACAGCAAAATGGATTTATGCACCTTCTGCTACATTTGAAGGTACAAAAGCTTCATTACTAAAAAACAGTCGTACTGCTAAAAATAGTTTATTGAGAGCTCCGGAAGCTCTACAAACAAACAATATTTATGGCGTTACATTTAAAGAAATGATTGTCCCAAAAGGAAATGACGATATTCGCCCTGGCTACCCGATGGTACCTAAATATATTACGATTCACGAAACGGCTAATACAGCGAAAGGTGCTAATGCTCTAAATCATGCAAAATTCTTAGATAACCAAGCACGCGGAACAGCTGATCGCGCCGCATCTTGGCATTTCACAGTAGATGATAAAGAAATTTATCAACATCTTCCGGTAAATGAAGTTGGATGGCATGCTGGAAATAAAACTGGAAACTATGAATCTATCGGAATTGAAATTGCCGTTAATCAAGATGGAAACTATGAAAAAGCGGTAGAAAATGCCCGTAAATTGGCAGCTTATTTAATGAACGACTTAAATATTTCTCTAGATAAGGTCCAAAAACATCAATTTTGGTCAGGAAAAAACTGCCCTGCGTTTATGATTCAACGCGGACAATGGAATGCTTTCTTAAAAGGAACTGAAACATACTATAAGGAAAACCAAAAAAATCCCGTAACTGATGACATTACAGGTGGATGGTATGAACAAGACATTCGTCAATTAGCAGCTAGAGGCATTATGCAAGGAGAAGGGAACGGCAAGTACTTCCCAGAACGTCTTGTAACGCGTGCTGAATTTGCTACACTAATTACTCGTGCTTTACAATTACCAAGTGGAAATGCTAAGTTCACAGACTTAGAACAAGTACACCCATCTTTAAGAGACGGTATTAATCGTGCAGCAAGCGCAGGCATAATCCGCGGACGTGGTGATAATACATTTGATCCAAATACTACAATTACACGCGAAGAAGCTGTTATTATGATTGATCGTTCTCTAAAACACGCTGGTATTTTTGCAAAACAAGTTGAACTACCATTCGTAGACCAAAACTTAATTTACGCTAAAGAAGAAGTACAAAGAGTGTATGGATATGGAATTGTAAAAGGTAATGAATTTAATCAATTCGTACCAAAAGGACCATCACAACGTGCACACGCAGCTGCATTTATAAACAGAATGCTTAGCGTAATTGAAGCTTAAAATATTTATCTGTATTAATTTAAAAGGCATCAGAGATTGTATAATCTCTGATGCCTTTTATACATCTTTTAACTATTTTTAGCCATGAATCTTAAACGTATTCCTAGTAACAGAAGCATAAAACCGATGAATGGAACATAATTCGTATTGTGTCCTGTAGCTGGAAGTTGTTGATTATTAGAAGAACCTTGTCCTTTTTCTGGTAAATTAGGTTTTTCTACTCCCTCACCTGGCTTTTCTGTTCCTTCACCTGGTTTTTCTGGCCCTTTTTCTGTATCTTTTTTATTTGTAATTTGAAGCTTTACAACTTCAATTTTTTCATTAGAAATCGTAAATTTCATTTCCTTATCGGATAAAGTATATCCTTCTGGCGCTTGGATTTCTTTTAAAGTGTAATCTCCTGGTTCTACTAACTTCTTAGAAGTCGCTTTACCGCTCTTATTTGTTGTTAATGTGTCAATTTTTGTTCCGTCTTTCCAAATTTCAAACACTGCGCCTGCTAATGTTTTATTTGTATTATTAGCATCTACCTTTGTAATTTCTAATTGACCTGTAATTTCTTCTTTCACTTTTTCATTCATAACCTCTTGTTTTACTACTTCATTTGCTACAACATTTACTTCTAATCTTACTTCTAACGCTTTATAACCTTCCGGCGCTTTCGTTTCCTCTAACGTATACTTTCCTGGCACTAAGCTTTCGAATTTCACAACGCCGTCTTTATTCGTTGTTTTCGCTTCTCCAACTACTTGACCAGCTTCGTTCTTTAATTTAAATTCTGCACCCGCTAGAACTTTTCCGCTCTCCGCATCTTTTTTGACTACTTGTAAGCTTCCTAGTTCTTTTGCGTTTTCTATTTGTACTTCTACTACTTTGTCTGCTTCCACAACGACTTCAATTTCTTCTTTTAACAACTTATATCCTTGTGGTGCTTTCGTTTCTTTTAATTTGTATGTTCCTGGCTCTAATTTCTGAGAAATTACTTTACCAGTTTTATCTGTTCGTAACGTATCTACTTTTTTACCATCCTTATACACTTCGAATTCTGCGTCTGATAATACTTTCGTTTTATCTTGAGAATCTACTTTTACGATTTCGAATTGACCAAGGCTCTTACCGTTCGTTACTTTTACATCAATAACTTTTTCACCGTCAACTGTTACATGAATTATTTGTTTTGTTAACTCATAACCTTCTGGTGCTTTTGTTTCTTCTAACGTATATTCACCTGGCACAAGTCCGTCTACCTTAACCGTTCCAGACTTATCTGTTGTAATTCCTTCTTTTACAACATTTCCTTTCGCATCTTTCAATGTAAATTCTGCGCCTGCTAAGCGTTTCGTTTGATCTTTATCATCCATTTTAATAATTTGTAGAGAACCTAAGATTATTTCGTTTTCTGCCTCTACTTTTACTACTTCTTTCTCGTTTTGAATTGTTACTTTCCATTCTTTATTTGAAAGCTTGTAGCCCGCTGGTGCTTTCGTTTCTTTCACTGTGTATTCACCTAGCGGTAATTTTGGTGACATCACTTTTCCACTCTCATCTGTTTTCAGTTCCGCTACCTTTTTACCATCTTTATACACTTCGAATTCTGCACCTGATAACAATTTCGTTTTATCATTCGCATCTACTTTCACGATTTCAAATTGACCCGTTACTTTTTCATTCGTAACTTCTTGTTTTACTACTTCGTTCGCTACAACGTTTACTTCTACTGTTACTTCTAACGCCTTATAACCTTCCGGCGCTTTCGTTTCCTCTAACGTGTACTTTCCTGGCACTACGTTTTCGAATTTCACAACACCGTCTTTATTCGTTGTTTTCGCTTCTCCAACTACTTGACCAGCTTCATTTTTTAGTTTAAATTCTGCACCTGCTAGAACTTTTCCACTCTCTGCATCCTTTTTGATTACTTGTAAGCTTCCTAGTTCTTTTGCGTTTTCTATTTGTACTTCTACTACTTTGTCTGCTTCCACAACGACTTCAATTTCTTCTTTTAGCAATTTATATCCTTGTGGTGCTTTCGTTTCTTTTAATGTGTACTTTCCTGGTTCTAATTTCTGAGAAACTACTTTACCAGTTTTATCTGTTCGTAACGTATCTACTTTTTTACCATCTTTATACACTTCGAATTCTGCATCTGATAATACTTTCGTTTTATCTTCCGCATCTACTTTCACGATTTCGAATTGACCCATTACTTTTTCATTCGTAACTTCTCGTTTTACTACTTCGTTCGCTACAACGTTCACTTCTACTGTCACTTCTAGCGCTTTATAACCTTCCGGCGCTTTCGTTTCCTCTAACGTGTACTTTCCTGGCACTAAGTTTTCGAATTTCACAACACCGTCTTTATTCGTTGTTTTCGCTTCTCCAACTACTTGACCAGCTTCATTTTTTAGTTTAAATTCTGCACCTGCTAGAACTTTTCCACTCTCTGCATCCTTTTTGATTACTTGTAAGCTTCCTAGTTCTTTTGCGTTTTCTATTTGTACTTCTACTACTTTGTCTGCTTCCACAACGACTTCAATTTCTTCTTTTAGCAATTTATATCCTTGTGGTGCTTTCGTTTCTTTTAATGTGTACTTTCCTGGTTCTAATTTCTGAGAAACTACTTTACCAGTTTTATCTGTTCGTAACGTATCTACTTTTTTACCATCTTTATATACTTCGAATTCTGCATCTGATAATACTTTCGTTTTATCTTCCGCATCTACTTTCACAATTTCAAATTGACCTGTTACTTTTTCGGAGATCTTTTTATTCACCACATCTACAGTCAATACTTTATTAGCCTCTACATCAACAGAAACTGAACTAGATGATAATTCATATCCTTTCGGTGCTTCTACTTCTTTTAATGTATAGCTTCCAACTGGAAGTTGTTTCGATAAGGCTTCACCTTTATCATCTGTAACAATTGTTTCCACAACTTTCCCATCTTTATCGATAACATCAAATTTTGCACCTGGTAGAAGTTGACCAGATTCACTATCTTTTTTCAATAATTTAAATTGGCCATTCTCTACTTTTTTCGTATTCTTCATAACAAGTTCAATTACGTTTGTATTATCAATTGTTACTTTGACTGGTGTATCAACTTTTATATATCCTTCTGGTGCATTTATTTCTTTTACAAAATAGTCACCAAGTGGTAAATCTTTAACTTCCGCAATACCCTTTTCGTTTGTTGTAACAGTAGCCACAACGTTATTATCTTTGTCTATAACATCAAATTTTGCGTCTTTTAAAACAATGTTTTCATCGTTTTCATCAACTTTTTTAATTTGTAAATTTCCTTTTTCGGCTGCTGGTTTATTCCACTTTGGCCAGTTAAATTTAAAGTTATGAACCTCAAAACCATCTCTTTGGTGTAATCCTCCAACATAGGCTTGTCCATTAATAGAACCACCTTTTGTTTCTACAACTGCATTAGGTGCAAACACACTACCTACTACACCATAACCTTTAGTTGTTATCTTTGTAGCATTAGGAAATACCCAAATTACTTTACTAGCTAACTCAGTAAAAGATGAATTAGGGTCGTATGCTTGAGATGTATTAATTAAATCCGTCGCCATCCCAGTATTTCTTGTATCATACAAAATTGCACCGCCACCAAAACTCACTTCTTCTGCATCTGAATAAATAACAATAAAGTCTTTATTCTCTACATTCGGAAGAAAAACGTCTTTTACATCGAATGCTTTCTTTCCCGTCTGGCCTGAAGAGACATAAATGTTAGGGTTGTTTACATCTTCACCGATTCCAAAGCTCATATTAGGTTTTGGCTTATCAGTGTGTAGTTTACTTGCATCCCCAATTACACCATCAACGTCTTTTCTAAATTCTTTAAACTTAGCATCAATCTCCGCTTGCTCTTTATAAGAGATACGGTCATATGATGTTTTCATTGCGCCATCTGGGTCACCGTCTTTTGTCATCGCCACTGTTCCATCTTGAATAATTACTTGTCCTGCTCCCGCTTTCGTAAATTGACCGCCTAGTAATAATGATGGATATCCTTCATCTACCCAAGTTGCTCCAGCTAAGTTATTTGCTCCAGTTGCAGCCGCTACGACTGTATAACTTGATGCGTTCATATTTTTCTCAACAGCCATCGCACCTTCAATATCCGCACTCGTTGCACTATGATCTCCAAAAATGATGGCGTTGTAATAAGATACATCACCTAAACCTTTTAATTCTGTTGTAGCTGCCTCTGCTTTAAATGGTAAATGGATTAAAAAATTCATACATATTAGTAATACAACTATTAAACTACTACTTAACTTTTTAATTTTTTGATTAAATGATTTCCTCAAGAAATTCATTCCCCCTTTTAAACTTCCTAAAATCACAAAAAGAAGCACATTTCATATGTACCAGGTCTTACTCACATTAACTTAAAATAATCCATTTAAATACAACAAAGGAACGCTACAACTACTTAATAAAATTACTACAATTCATTTTTGAAATAATACGTGAACTAAACTGTCATGCGGAAATACTTTTACGTATGGGAGCCCAATAAAATTAATCTGAAGAATATTTCATGTGGTGTAACTATTTTGACAACATCATTCACTTTACATTAGTTTTCTAAAGGATTCAAGTGAATTGTATACATTTCATACACAATTCACATTTTAAAACGTTTTCATTCCTTTTAATAATCTCAACAAAAAAAACGTAGCCAAAAAGCTACGTTTTTCTTTCATCGTTTCGGTGTATTTTTATGATTCTTCAAAAACGGAAGCGGGAATTGCTTACGGAAATGCTCTTTAATCATGTACTCTACACCGTTCTCACTATTTGAACGTGTAATCCAATCTGCTGCTTGCTTTAACTCTACAGGTGCGTTCCCCATCGCTACACCAAGTCCCACGTTTTCAATAACCTCTAAATCTTCCATACTATCTCCAATCGCAACCATTTCATTTAGCGAAATATTTAAATGCTCTCCAAGCAATTGTAATCCGCGTAACTTTGATACATTTTGCGGCAAGATTTCTATTCGTTTTGAATCACATTCAACATACTCTACATCTTGGAATGCTTTTCTTAATGTGTTCAGCCCTCTTTCTTTTTCACCCTTAGTTTGGAAAAGAACATCAATTTTTGGCGCCGCTACCGGATGGTCACGAAGCGCGTCACCTAACGAATCTACAAATTGAACTGGATAAAATAACGGATCTGCGCTTGATAATACAGTGCGCGCAATTAAGTTTGGTGTATTTCTCTCACGATTTCCTATCGAAAACCGTTCATGAGAAATACGTACGTTACAATCAAAGTGCTCTAACACTTGCACAATGTTAAAAGTCTTCTCTTCAGATAATCTTCTTTGAACGTACGGCTTATCTAACGTTGCTGAAACGAAAGCACCACCATGTGTCACTAATATAGAATCTAATTTTAACGCCTTTGCTACTTTATGAGCCGATTGAAAATTACGGCTCGTAAATAACGTAACGTATACATCTTTTCTTTTCACAAATTCAATTGTTTCTCTTAATCCTTTTGCAATTTTTCCATTGTTGTATAGTAGTGTCCCATCTATATTAAGAGCTAGTAAGCGATAAATCATGTCGCACTCCCCCTCTTCGCTGTTGTACTCTATCCATAATTTATGAAATACACCCGATAAATAGAACGAGTTAGAATTACTACTGAAAATTTGGTTTACTATATACATATACACTTAGTAAAGGAGATAGTACAATGCAGGCACCTCCTTCCTTTTATGAAGGCGATACGTTAGAAGTAGCAAAAAAATTACTCGGGCAAAAACTCGTTCATATTGTAGACGGAATAAAGCGAAGCGGAATCATTGTAGAAGTAGAAGCATATAAAGGCCCAGATGATAAGGCCGCACATAGTTACGGCGGCAGACGGACAGACCGCACAGAAGTCATGTTTGGCGCACCAGGGCATGCTTACGTATATTTAATTTACGGTATGTATCATTGTTTTAACGTTATTACAGCACCAGTTTGCACCCCACAAGGTGTTCTCATTCGAGCTCTTGAGCCGGTAGATGGAATAGAAGAAATAAAACTAGCGCGCTACAATAAGACCGAAATTACAAAAGCGCAGTACAAAAATTTAACGAACGGTCCTGGCAAACTATGCCGTGCACTTGGCATCACTTTAAAAGAACGCGGTGTATCGTTACAAAGTGATACGTTACATATTGAATTAGTTCTAAAAGAAGAACACATATCATCACAATATAAAATAACAGCAGGACCTCGTATTAATATCGACTATGCAGAAGAAGCTGTACACTATCCGTGGCGTTTTTATTATGAGGGACATCCGTTTGTTTCAAAAAAATAAGCGATATCAACAATTTTTCAAATATATCTATCGTAACTTACAATATATCAACGGTTCGACAAGAAATATCGATTTATCGACAAATAATAACATTACGAATAAAAGAAGACTGTTCCAAAATGGAACAGTCTTTCCCTCTTACTCTGCACCTTCCGCAGTTGCAATATTATCCTCTAAATTTTCTCTTGATAATTCAGCCGCCATAAAATCAGCTGTTTCTGGAAGTGCTAAATGCATATGAGCTTTTTGACAAATTTGGATGGTACAGTTTTCTATAACATAGTCGAAAACATGTCCGCCCCCGCTTCTTTCATCATCAATGTAATGTAAGTGGAATCCAGCTACCCCAATACCTTGCGCATAATCTGGTGTCCAAAATCCAGCAAGCGTACCTTCTGTATTTTCAAATGAAAAGATTGGTTGTGATTTCGTCACTTCAACGAGCGGTGTATACGGTTTTTCTTGTCTTGGAACAGTTCTCGTCCTTACTTCACGGAACGTACCGTCCATTCGAATACCGTAAAACAAGTTTTTACTTGGCATTAATTCATGTAATAACGCTTCAACTTCTTCACGATTCATCGGACGCTCTACCGTATAACTCATTTCTTTTTCAAAAAACGTTACAGTCGCAAATGGCGTTGTTTCTTCTGGCTCTACTTTTTCTGCTGAACCGTCTGAACGTAAATGATAAAATTCATTATCAAATGCAATCATTTCACCATCTAATTGATCAAATGTGCCGATGCCGAAATCACCATGTTTTTTCAAATCTTCAAAGCTAATTACACCATCATATATACCATCTAATAGCGCAAGCATTGTAGATGTTTGATATACTTCATTACTCGTTTTCGTTTTTTTCGCATCAATATCAATTAATTGCGCAACAGTCATCTCAAATCTGCCTCCATTAGTTTAATTGGTTTGGTAATAATTTTTCGCTTAATTTAATGTTGTCACGATAGTCAATTGGAATATCAATAATGACAGGACCATCTGCTGCTAGCGCGGATTTTAACACACCTTCTAATTCATCAGGCGTGTTAACACGAAGACCTAACGCCCCGAAACTTTCCGCATATTTCACAAGATCAACATCGCCAAACTCTGTAGCTGATGTTCTGCCGTATTTCATCATTTGTTGGAATGCAACCATATCATATGTGCCGTCTCTCCAAACAAGATGGACGATTGGAGAATTTAAACGTACCGCCGTTTCTAACTCCATCGCAGAGAATAAGAAACCACCGTCACCTGATACGGAAACTACTTTTTTACCTGGTTCTACTAAAGTAGCTGCGATTGCCCAAGGAAGTGCAACACCTAGCGTTTGCATACCGTTACTAAATAATAATCTACGTGGTTCATAAGAACGGAAACATCTCGCCATCCAAATAGAATGGGAACCGATGTCACATGTAACGGTTGTATCGTCACTAATTAAAGAACGAAGTGTACGAATCACTTGAAGTGGATGCGTAACACCTTCTGAAGGACGATTTGGAACTTCTGCTTGTTCTGATAATTTTGCGCGTAATCGTTCTAATACCGCTTCTGATTTCGTACTTAATACAAGTTTCGGTAATTTCTCCGCGATGCTATTTACCGTTAAGGCAATATCACCAATTAATTCACGCTCTGGTTGGTAATCATGGTCGATATCTGCTTGATGGTCGTCAAGATGAATAATCGTTCTGTCGCCAAGTTTATTCCAGAACTTTGGATCATACTCGATTGGATCATAACCGATAGAAATCACAAGGTCTGCTTCTTCTAGTAAAATATCACCTGGTTGGTTACGGAATAATCCAACGCGGCCGAAGAAATGATCTTCTAACTCACGTGAAATCGCACCAGCTGCTTGATATGTTTCAACGACAGGAAGTTCTGTATCCGCAATTAATTTACGAACAGCTTTCGTCACTTCATTTGTGCTCGCTCTCATACCGAGTAAAATAACTGGTAATTTCGCTGATTTTATTTTTTCTACTACATATGTAATATCATTTGTGGGAGCGATTCCAAGCTGTGGCTTAGAAAGCGCACCGATAGACTCTACAGTTGTTTCCGCAGTCATAACGTCTTGCGGAAGACTTACTAAAGTAGCTCCCGGATTTGTGGAAGTCGCACTTCGAAATGCATTACTAAGTGCTTCTGGCACATTATCAGGATGCTCTACTTCTACGCTATATTTTGTGATTGGTTCGAATAGTGCAGCATTATCCATAGATTGATGCGTACGTTTTAATCGATCCGTACGCGGTACTGCACCAGCTAAAGCAACAACGGGATCACTCTCCGCATTCGCAGTAACAAGACCTGTCGCTAAATTTGATGTCCCTGGTCCTGAAGTTACAAGACATACGCCCGGTTTCCCTGTTAATCTACCAATAGCAGCTGCCATAAATGCTGCATTTTGTTCATGACGACAAACGATTAACTCTGGTCCTCTTTCTTGCAATACATCAAATACAGAGTCAATCTTTGCTCCTGGAATACCGAAAACATGTGTAACACCTTGTTTAATTAAACAATCAACAACAAGATCTGCTCCTTTTGTTTTTGTCTTCACGTCGTTTGCTTTTACACCTGTACTCAAACTAATCACCCTTTATTTCATAATGTGTGTAATAAAGATTTTAATTTCACCTAGTTAATTAAGTTGGTGAAGTATATTTATCATTATATTACAAATACATTATTTTTCCAACAATATGAATTTGACATTATTTTGACAACATTCAAAGAATGCGCTTACAACCTTTTGTTTATCTTAAAATAACATTTTTATATCTCTTCTAAAAATGCACAAACATACTTCCACCTATTTACATTATTAACAAATTTATAGTACCTTGCAAAGAACAATAGTAAGTGATATATTTGTAAATAATGTAATACCCATTATTTGGAATGTTATTCACGATTAGTATATCTCCTTTCAAAAAGTAGATATAGATTGTGTGTGCTGCTTAGAAAAAAGATAGGATTTTCAGCCATAATTCATCATTTTATAAAGGAAAGTGATCGTTATGAACAAGAGTGAATTTTTAGAACAACTTAGTTCTTCCCTACGGAATATGCCTAATTCAGAAAAGGAGGATATTATCTCGGAGTACGAAACTCATTTTATTAGTGGTAAACAAGATGGAATATCTGAAGAGGAAATTTCTAAAAAGCTAGGAAATCCTAAAACCATTGCTAAAGAACTTACTGTTTCCTATGCAATAAGCAATGCTGACAGTAAACGAAGCTTCAAAAATATGATAATTGCACTTTTTTCTGTTATGAGCTTAAGTGTTTTAAACTTTGCCTTTATCTTTATCGCCTTTTTCGTACTACTCTTTTTATTACCGATTCTTCTAGCACTTATCATTGCCACGCCAGTATTAATTATTTCGCCTATTTTATTAATAGGATTAGGATTCTTTAAAGGGTTTCATCAAATTAGTTATTCCGATGTTTATAATGTGTTCATCGCTTTTTGCGTCGGTTTACTCATATCCGTCATATCTTATCAAATGGTAAAACATCTATATGCACTTTTAGTAAAGTATTTGAAATGGAATATTGCTATTTTACAAAGACACTAATGAATGTAAAAGGAGATTAAAATGAAGAAATATACTTTATATTCACTCATGCTACTTACTCTTTTATTTCTATCAGCTTGTTCAAACAGTGCACAACCTAAGGAAGAAAACGATGTACAATCTATTAAAGATGTTGCTATTAAAGTTCCAGAAAATATATTTAGTTCCTCAAAGAAAAACGAAACTATTAATGAAGACGAAATGAAACAAAATATAACAAATTATATAGATTATAGTTGGGAGTTATCTGAAAATATCATCCCTCTCGCTTCAACAAATTCTGATAAGAATTTCACGGAATCTGACCAAGAAAAATTACAAAAACTAATTGATTTAGCGAAACAAAACGATATGAATTTCCATGAGTTTATTAGTAATAATAATTTACCTAATGATTATAAAAAACCTTCAAAAGAAATCTATGAATTTATGTCCTCATCTACGGCTATTTTCGTAGAACTAGATCAAAAATTAGACAAACTTGCCCAAGATGGTAACTTATTCAAAACCGATTTTTCTTTTACAAAACGCTTTGAGAAAGTTAATGGTAGGAAGCAAAAAGAAATTGAAAAGTTTTTGAACGAAAAAAATATTAAAACTTCAATTAACAGCAATAAAAAAAATTAACCGGTGTATTACATACCCCTTTCAAAATAACCAATAAAAAATGGCTATTTTGAAAGGTTTTTTTAATGTCTGAGGATGCACTTCATCCGTTTTCCATAAAAAAAAGGCCTCCTTAAAGGAGGCCCAAGTAAAAACAACAAACGCAAAATAACAACAAATAATGGACGATAAAATCACTATATTGACAAAGTATAGGATTTTTATCAATTGGAGTAACTCAACCCTAAATTACTCTTCTAACAAAGCAATACTAATAACTTATTACAGCAATTTTTTACCGTGTCTTAAAATAATTGACTGTCTTTCAAATAATTCTATTTATATTGATTGTTATTAATTAGTATATACTTGAATACGACTATACACCCTAATAAAAGGCAATATATTAAGCTGTTAGTCCTCGCGAGTTTATTTTGCCTTTAATGTAACTATACTATATTCTTCCATTTACATCACCGAACATTTCTCTCGCATTCACGCATTTTTTCTTGCGTGAATACCGCAACTTATTACATCGGCGTATCTGCTAACACCCACTCTAACTTTCCTTTATATTCCATACCAACTTTAATAAGCGGACTAGGCTCAACAAATAATCGGATACCATTCTTTTCTTCATTCCAAGCTACTTCAGTCGGTTCGTTATTCGTTGAAATAGACGCGGCCACTTCTACAGCCGTTTCACCTAACGTATATTGTTGACTGCCCTTTACATACCTCATGGCACCAATTAGCTGTTCTTTTCCGTCCAAAGTTAACGGCTCTGTCTCTTTAACATATATCTTCCACGCATTTTTTTCAGGTCGATCATCCTGTACGACAAGCTTCCCATTAATTTGCGAAGGAGAATACATTGTTGGTTTAGAAGGAATCGTTAATTCTCCAAACGCTATCATATCTGGTACACTAACTAGCCTTAAATCACCTGCTGGAATATCTGGAACTACAATATGGCCAGTTACACTATCTGATACATGTATTGCGTTATTTAACACATCCTTCCCGGATACGTAAGCTGTATTTTTCACTTCCATTATATTAGAACCTGGCTTTACTCTCACTTTAAATATAATGGCCTCCTTTGCACCCACATCTAAAGTTCCTCCACGCTCTGCATTAGCTCCCTTACCGATGCGATATTTTATTTCATTCCCACCTATCACATCTACTTGATCATCCTTTTGTTGATCAGTTCTATTCTCTACACCATTATGAATCTCATGCGTTATACTATTTGGAACATATTCTAAATAATTATTTAGCTTATCATACCCTTGTACATTTAATGCTTTTGCCAACGGGTTTGATACATCATTTTCAATCTCGATTCTATATAAAAACTCTTGGCCGGCTTTAACACTATTAATTTCTTGGCCTTCTGTATTCAACATTTTTTTCGTTACGATTAAATTAGGAGAATCATATTCAGCAACAAAGGTAACATTATTTAACGTATAAATATTTCCAGCCGCATTATATGCTTTAAAACTAATTTTTCCATCCTTTAAGTTATTCGCAATTTGATTCGGGCCTTCTAGATGATACGTATGTATATCCGTTGCAAATGAATTCGTCCAGTCTGGATTATACCCCTTATACTTTTTAGTAACTAATTCATTTGTACCATCTGTTTGTATTTCTGTCATACTACCATCGTTCGCATCTTCTGCATTTCCAAGATGATTTTTAACATTAACTTTACCTTTTCCAAAGTCATATGTAGCATAATCTTTTCCATACACATCATTCTCTGCTGGCGTACCGTTAGAAGCGTAATAACTAAATTTTGCTTTAAAGTTTCCTTCTTTTGGCGTATTGATATTTTTTATATTAATATGCGTCCAATCATAACCTTTTTGCGTAATTAATCCTTCCCAAACTTGCATGTCTTTTACTGTTTCTTTTGGATTTTCGTATACAACAATCAAATTCCAATTTCCCCAGTAGTAACCCGTACCATTTGTATTTGAAAGTTGCGGAATATTAGCGACCGTAATCGGTTTATTTAAATCATAATCTTCTATCTCATTTGTCACATCAGCATATGCAACATAAGCATCTCCGTTATAACCTGCAAAATAAGATCCAATATACGGTAAACCTACTTCTTTCCTTATACTGTTAGGAAATACATCTTTATAGCTTCCATTTTCCGATTTAATTTTTACAGGCTGCTGTATTTGTACATCCGTTATGCTTCTTCCATCTAGATACCCTTTTGCTCCCATAGCAGCCGTCCAAAATAAATACGCTTTTTTCACCTTACCACTTTGAGGAACTGAAGGAAGTACTCCAGTTGACGAGTTAAACGTGCTCTTATCATTATCGACATTCACTATGTACTTATCTGTTCTTCTTCCCATAGATCCTCTCGTATATCGATCCTTCTCTAATCCTAAAGTCATATTTCCAGTTTGTACTAAGTTTCCTTTTAGGCGGTCTTCATAAATAGGTTTATCGAATCCACCATTTGGCTTAACTGAAATTGAATTAGAAAACACAAGGTTTTCATCTTGCTTTTTTTCTTCTGGTTTTTCTTCCACAACTTCTAGCTTTTCTTTATTTTTTTCCTTAACCTCTTGTTTCTCTTCTTTTACTATTTGTTCTTTATCTTTTTCTCTAATCTCTTGCTTCTCTTCTTTTACTGTTTGTTCTTTATCTTTTTCTCTAATCTCTTGCTTCTCTTCTTTTATTGTTTTCTCTTTATCTTCTTCTCTACTCTTTTGTTTCTCTTCATCTTTTGTTACTTTCTCTTCTGTAAATGCTTTATTTTGTATAAACAGATGACCAACCTCTTGACCATTCTGTTCAATAATCACTTTCGGAGATTGTTCTTTATTTAACTCTTTCGCACCTATTATAATCTCTATACTTTCCTTATTTTTTATATGTAGTCCTTGTATATTCCGAGCATACATATTACTATCTGCTAGTTTTTCTTCTTTATAAAACGTATCTACTGCATCACCTATTAATTTCTTTCCATTAATCGTAAATGATTGTTTTATAAAGTGTATTCCCTTTTCTTCTTCACTAATATGCTTCAAAGATAGATTTTGAATTTCTTTTTCACCGATGTTAGAAACTGTATACTTTAAAGCCATTTCTTTATTATTTAATACCTCTACTTGAATGTGAATATCATCATTTTGGAACGTATTAAGCGGTTCTTTTACACCCTCAACCGCTAGTACATTAAAATTAGAAAATAATGAAGAAATATTGATAATTGCTATTATCATAACAATTATCACCTTTTTTCCAATTCGCATCTTGTATCACCCTCTTTTCCCATTTATAACGCATTACATATTTTAAACGTCATATAATAATATTGTTATATAAAATATCCTTCTCTTTCACACCCCATATATTATCCGAAATCATTTAACATTTGCAAAATATCACTTTTCATATATTTCTTAAGGCACTTCATTTATGAAACATAATTTTCGTACATGCTAATTCACAACCTTGTGAATCTGTAAATTGGCCATTCTGACTAATATTCTCCTTCTTTCAAATACTTTATAAACAAATACAAAACACTATTTCTTAACAGTGTTTTGTATCATGCTATTATTCTCTTAATAGTACTTACATCATCAATATATATCGTTTACTATTCTTGTTCGCCACCTTTTTTCTTAGAGCGTCTTCCTAGTAAGAATACTAAAACTAGTAATGCTACAAGTAATAAAATTCCACCTATAATATAGTACAGAGTATAATCCTTTTTGGCCTCTACAGCTGTATCATTTAACTTCTGTGCTTCTTTTCCTTCAATCGTAAATTTCTTCGTCCACTCCCATTTCTGATCACCATCCGTTGCCTTCATTTCTAGACGGTATGTTCCTGGCTCTAAAGCTTTATTGTCCCAACTAATTGCATAATCAAAGTTAGAATTTGGTGCCATTCTTAAATTTTCTTTTTTCGTTTCATGTAGTATATCTTTACCTTTTTCAGTGTACACCTTTGCATCAACACTTAAATTCTTTAACATCCCTGGTTTTATATTTTGTAAATTCGCTGTCACTACATTACGCGCATTCACTTGGCCTGGTTTTACTTCATTTAGTTTCATATCTGGTTTTACTTCCGCATCCGTTTCTCTTAATACAACACCGATAGCATAGGCATACTTATTTTTAATTTGCACACCTTCTGATTTTTTCTTATCCTCTTCATCTTCTTTTTCTTTAAAGTATAAACCACCTAAAATAACACCATCATATGATTCTGTAGGCATTTCAATATTCACATTTAATATCACTGTACTTTTCGCTGGAATTTTTGTTTCCTTTTGTACTTTCGCAATTTTTGAAAACGGTGTTTTTAATGTAGAATCAAGCTCTGGAATCACTACACTGTAATCAGTGATTCCATTATTATTTGTAATTGCGGTATTCGCATATGTCTCGACTTCTACTTCTTTATCTGTATCATTTTTCATTTGTACTTGCAGCGTTTGTTTTTGTCCTGGCTCCATCTTCAAGTCAAAATACGTTTGGTTTTTATCCACTTGATTTTCTGGAATAACTGCCGTTACCGCAAATTTCATTTCAGCTGCTTCTACTTTCACATTAAAAACAGTTATACAAATAGCTACAGCCAATAAACAACTCATAATTTTCTTTACATATTTCATACTATATTCCTCACATATTCCATAGTTTAATATACAAACGAAAGAGATAAAGACTGAACAACAGCTTTATCTCTTTCGTTATTTCTCTTAAATGCTTCTATTACATTGGTGCGTCTTTTAATTCCCAAGTTAGAGACGTTGTGTACTGAGCTTGTTCTTTTTTCGTTTTACCCGGTACACTTAACTCAACGCTCTGCTCGCCATCTTTTACTGATTCACCAAACGAATTCGTCCATGTTCCCATACCTTCTTCTTGGGCTGTCGCAACATCAAAAGCTTGACCTGGAGTTAAAGCAATATTTTGTGCCGCTGTTGGTGCCTTACTACCAGCTGCAGAATTTAACGTACCGTTCTTCAGCGTTAAAGTAGCTCCCGTTAACTCTTTAGCATCTGCAGTTTTAAATTGATCGTTTTGCTTTACTGTTAATTTCCACCCTGCATTTGTACCACGGTTATCTGTTACTTGTACAAAGTTTGGAACTTCACTTTCAGCACCTGTTTTTTTATTTTTCACATTATCTAATTTTGCATAGTACACTTCGTTATTACCAGATGCTTTTTGTTTGTCAAAATTAAAGTTAGACACATAGTCGATACTTAACGGTCCATTGGTTCCTGGCTCATGTGTATCATCTGGATTTTCTGGATCTTCAATTGGTTCTACTACTTCATCCGGATTGATTGGATTAATCGGCTCTACCGTATCTGTATTTTTTTCAAATTGAATAAACGCTTTTGAATTTAACGTTCCACCATCTTTTTCTGCGAAAGCTGATGTTCCTCCCGCTAATGTTGTTAATGCAAATGCTCCTGCTACTGCTACTTTTGTAAATTTCATATTAGTTCTCCTTTTACATCTCTTTTATTTTTAATTTTCAGAAATTAATTCGGTGTATCCTCTAAAGTCCAAGTTAATGTCGTTTTATACTTTGCATCTTTTACCTTTTCTGATACACCTGGTACAGATAAACTGACACTCTTTTTAGCTTGTTCAATATCTTGACCATATGCAGTTGTCCATGTTCCCATACCTTGACCTTGTTGTGCACTCGTTACATCTTGTGCTGATCCGTCTGGATTTAACGTTACAGGTTTTGCAGTTGGCGCGTATTTTTTATCTGTTGCAGAGTTTACAACTGAATTCATTAATTTAATCTCAGCACCATCCAACTTTTTACCGTCTGCAGTTGCAAATTGTTCATCTTGTTTTACCGTCAGTTTCCATCCTGCATTTGTACCACGGTTATCTGTTACCTGTACGTAGTTTGGCACCTTCTTTTCTTGACCTTTTTCTGTTTTCACATTTTCTAGCTCAGCATAGTAAACTTTATCATGACCAGAAATCGATTGTTTTCCGAAATGGAAATTAGATACATAATCGATACTTAACGGTCCATTGGTTCCTGGCTCATGTGTATCGTCTGGATTTTCTGGATCTTCAATCGGCTCAACTACTTCATCTGGGTTCGTTGGATCAACAGGTCCCGTAATACCTTCATTTTCTGTAAAGATTACATCCGTTACAGACCTCATCGAGGCTGCTTCTTCTGCAAATGCTTGTGTTCCCCCTGCAAACGCTGAAAGTGATACCGCTCCTGCTAATGCTAATTTTGTTAATTTCATCATTTACCTCCACTAAATTAATTTATTTAATAGAAACTTTTGTTTCTATTTTCCTAGTTTGAAATAATGCTATACAGGCTACCATCAATAAACCAACCCCTGCATACTGCAAAATAATTGAGGTTTGTCCGCCTGTTTTTGGCAATACCTTATTAGTAATCCGGTCATCTGATATATTGATAACTATTTTAGATCCATCTGGAATCAATGGATCCTCAATTTCTGACGGATTATAACTATTTGAAAAAGTAATTCCTGCTTTTGAATTCATGCTACTTGCCGATACTTCTTCATAAAAGAGAAACACCGGCACTACTAGTATCATTAGTAATAGGACGTATTTCTTCACCATTACACTATCTCCTTTCTAAATTTAATATCTACATTCTAGCCTCTAGATATTTCACTTTAAATTGGAGCATTTGTTAACGTCCATTCAAGCTCACCTTTATAGCTCTTATTTACTTTTATATTTGGACCTGAAGTAACTCGTAAACGAATCCCTTCGTCATCCTTCCAATCAAACGAAACATCTTCGTTATTCGTTGAAGTATGAGTAGTAACTAAGTAAGACTGTTCATTTAATACGGTATCAATGCCATTTGTACTATATACAATCGAATCAGGTAATATATCATTATCCGTATTCATTAATGGGCTTGTTTGCTTTACATAAACTTGCCACTCAGTCTTATCTTTACGTTTATCAGAAACAATTAATTTTCCTTTCATACTGTTACGATTAAAGATTTTCTCCCTCGATTGAACTTTTACATTACCAAACGAAATACTTTGTGGAACATCAACTAGCTCAAGATTCCCACCAATTACACTTACTTTAATCTTCCTTTCAACATCTTTAACTTTTAAAATTACAGTGTAATCACCGATTTGATTTGTTAAACCACCTATATCTACAATTTGAACTTCATTCGTAACACCAGCTCCGCCTGGAAATTCCCACGCCTTCACTTCTGCTTCTTTCAATATAAACTGCTTTAACTGTTCCGTATCCGCCGGCACATCATCTACAACAGATACAAAATCTCTCGCCTGCAGAGCAGCTTCATTTCCAATCATAACCCGATCATCTTTTACAAATACAGGAACGATCACTTTCGTTACGTTTCCAGCTGCATCCGTTATTGTAACTTCAGCTTCAACATACCCTATTTTCGATACATCTGGTTTTTTCGTAATTTTGTAAGAAAGATTACTATCTGAAGAACCTGCATTATCATTTACATTCGTTACATAATCTTTCGCATTATCCGATAAATCATCACCAATTTTAATTACTTGAGTAACCGGACTAGCTGTCGGTGGCATTGTATCTTTCACGCTAACAAGATCAGATTTCTCACTTACGTTTCCTGCTGCATCTGTAGCCGTCGCATAATATTTAGTTCCTGGAATTAAAGGTCTGTTCTCTTCCGGTATTACAAGTGTGTATACTCCGTTAGCATCTGCTGTTACAGTCCCAATTAGTACATGCCCATCTTCACTATAAATATGTACAATTGAATTTGGTTCAGCCTTCCCTTGAAACTTTTCGGATATATCTTTAATTGGTTCCTCAAGAATAGGTTTTTCTGGAGCTGTTTCGTCCTTAACAATTGTTGTTGCTTCAGCATATTTACCATTTAAATATGAGAAAGCTTTTACTATATTTCCAGCCGTTAAATATTTCTCTTTAGGAAGAGTAAATGAATATTTTCCTTCACTATCAGCAACTACATGATACTTTTCAGAAATATTTACATCAGAAGAATCGATGGCTGGACTTGGAATCGCATCATCTCCCGATAAACGTACTAATGCACCTGGATTTGTAACACCTGTGACAATATGACTATTATCTTTTTTCTGATTATCTGTTAATTCGTTAATAGATACTGCTACATCTGGAATATATTCAAATAGTACTCTTTTAAAATTTTGTGTTCGGAAGTTTTCTCTGAAATCATTTTGTACTTTCTCAGTTAATGAATTCCCTAAAGCTTCTCTAACATCGCTATAACTATATTTAATTTGCATTCCATACATAGGATTCCAAATATAACTAGGATTACCTTCTTCAATTGATACACCATTTTTCCAAGCTTTTACACGCTGTACATCAACATCTAATACTCCACCTACACCATACATGTAAATCAACCTACTTGATGCATGAGAATTATCTAATGCCAGGTTTACTCTTTCAGCATTTGCAAATTGGAACTTTGCATTTGTACCAATATAAATAAGATTTTTTGATGCAGTTCCATCAGAATGTACATCAAACGTTGATTTTTCACCGATTATGAAAGAACTATTATTTCCGGCATATACAGTAGCCTTTGTGGAGCCTGCCGTATTTTCTGATCTAACAGTCAACTTCGCGCTATCTGCAACTTTCAGTCTCGCACTTGGTCCTATGTAAAAGGCCTCGTATCCTAAAACACCCTTTGTATTAATATTTAATTCTGCGTTCTTTGAAACAACTATCTCATTATTTGTTCCAGTAAGGCGGATTCCACCACGATTACTTGTTGAAGCAGTATTAACATTAACTTTCGCACCATCATGTATAAAAAAGCTACCTTGAGCAACAATTACTGCTTCTGGATTCTCTCCGTATGTATCAGTTGCTGTCACATCAATAACAGCACCTTTACCTACATCTACTGTTCCGTTATTATACAAAGCAAATACTGCTGCTTTTTTTGTACTTCCAATATAATGAGTACCTTCAAGGAATTTCACATTTGTTGCTTCAACGTTTTGCTGTGTGTCTGTACCTTGCGTTACTATCTTTTGACCTTCTAATGATGTATACTCTGGAACCGACTGAATGTTAAGCTTTCCAGCAAATGTAACATCTGCAATATAAGAGCATGTTAACTGCGGCCCTTTATATGTCATGTTTTCATATCTCATAGTTCCAGTATCTTTAATTCCAATCATTCGAAACGGTCCATAATAATTACTTCCAAGAATGTTTACATTCCTTATTGTAAAGTTCATCTTATTAGTAGCATTAACATTGAAATCACCGCATAAGCCTCGAAAATCAACTGTATGACCATTTCCTTCAATAATAAGATCCGGTCTTACTGGATAAGTTACATGACCAAATCCTGATTGCTTTACAGTAAAATCACCTGTGATATTAATCTTTGAAACATTTTTATCACTTAACGCAGCCCTTAACATTGCGTCATCATAAACATCGACTGTACCATTTACTACAGCATGTTTTACTTCCTGATTCTCTAAACGCTCTTCTAAATGCTTCACAGACGTTGTTTCATTAGACACTATTGCTTCAACATTTGTTTTTTCTGAATCAACGATTTTTCCAGCATTTTCTTGAGTCGTTTCTTTTTGTTTCAGGTCATCATCTTTATTCTTTTCAACACTTACTTCTTTTGACTTAGTGTCTTCTTTATGGATCTCATTGATTTCCACACTTTTTTCATTCTCTTCTTTTTCATCACTCTGATGACTGATGTCAGACATTTTATCTTCTGTATTTCCTGCTGATATTACAGTTTTTTCAGTAACGTGTACAACTGAGGATATTGTAGAATCTAATTCTTTATCCCCTTGCTTCAGTTTCGTCTCAAAATTATAAGTCCCAGGTTGCTTTCCTTTTACCACTAAACGTACTATACCGAAAACTTTACTTTGTGACTTTTTCTCGATTTTAATTACCGAATTTTCTGTTAAAAAAATTTCCTCAAATGAACCATTTTGTTCATTCAATACTTTAGTCGCCTCTTCATCAAATTGCATACCTTCCGGCACTACAATCTCAACTTTGTCACCATTTTTTTCTAATCCTAATATTTTTAATACTATTTCTTCATCTACTTGCACTTTATTCTTTTCAGCTTGTAACAATAACTTTAACTTTTGACTGTCTTCAATTGCATACGCTGTACTTGCTAAAGCATCTATTGTACTTACTTGTGTAAAAAAAATTGCACTTGCTAAACAAATGCGCCCCACTTTTTTTCTTTTATTCAATGTCTTCATTTTCCTCCTTCCCTTATCCATTAAAGTATCTAAAACACATATAATTAAATACTTCAATTTATCTTTTTTAATCTATATCCATTAAATAAGACAACTAAGGTTTCAACTCTACATATAATGTTAACCATTTTCTTGAAATACATAAACGAAAAGTACACACGGGATAGCGCATTTATTTTTGCGTGAAACCGTATGTGAATCCCCATTCATGTTACATAAATAAAAAAGGCATAAACCAATATCATATTGAGCTTATGCCTAACGAAATAAACTTTATTTTGTTTTATATAAAGCGAAACTTTAATCAGTGGGCTAAATCTATCTCTTCCATAAACCAGTTACACTTATACACATATAACCAAACCTAATTACTTTATATCGTTAAAGAATAAATAATGCCTAGTTCTTGCGCCTTTTGTACTGCTTCCATCCTTGATGACACCTGTAACTTATGAAATATGTCCGTTAATTTATATTCTACTGATCTTTGACTTAGATTTAATATTTCTGCAAGTTCTCTATTTGTTTTCCCATTACTTACTTCAACTAGGATTTTTTTCTCTTCTTTATTTAAAGATACTTTCCTTTCAGACCCATCTTCTATGCCTATATTTGATATATTTTCTGTTATTCTCAACTGCCTAACTAATTGATAAGGTAAAACAACTTCTTTTTTCACTGCATGACGTATTGCATTTATCACTTGTTCCTCCGAAGAAGTTTTACTCAATACACCGAGAACCCCAGTATCTATTAATAAATTATAATGCGCAAACACATCAAATCCCGTAAAGATAAGGATAGCTGCTTCTGGTTGCACATTGAGTATATATTTAGAAAGCACCATGCCATTTATTTTCGGCATTTGCAAATCAATTAAGTATACATCATACTGTTTATTTTGTATAAATTCACTTACTTCTTCACTATCATGTAGAACATCAGCCCTTATATCGTCATACCTTTCAATTAATGCTTTAGTCCCTAATCCTACTGCAACATGATCATCTACTACAAGTACTGAAATCATATTCTCACCCCTTCAATATCATTACATACAATATCATCCCATCATCTGATGATTCATCGAAAACTAATTATCTTTAAATTTAATAATTATTTGCAAACCGAGATTAGGTTTCGATTCAACAGACATCTCTCCATTCAGACTTTGTATCCTAGTGATAATTCCAGACAAGCCTAACGTGTTGTAAGAATAGTTTACTTCATCTAATTCAACACCTATCCCATTATCTACATAAGTTAAATATAGGTGATCATCTTTATGAAATAATCTTATCGTTACATTTGTCGCTTTTGAATGTTTCATTGCATTGTTTAATAGTTCTTGTATAATTCGATAAATCGCTTGTTCATGTTCAATACTAGGCACAACAATCCTTTCAGGAATATCATAATAGAAGAAAAAGGTCGCTCTTAAATTAATCTGCTTAAATAAATTCAGTAGTGCTTGTTTTAAGCCTAACTCATATAAAAATGGTGGCCTCAAATTATTACACGTTTCACGAATTGTATAAATATGATCTAATAGTTCTTCATGTATTTCATTAAGTATATCTTTCATTTCCTCATCTTTAACACGTTCATTATAACTCTCAAATTTTCTAGTTAAACGTATTTGATCTTGCAAAACTCCATCATGTATATCACTTGCAAGATTTGTCCGTTCTTTTTCCGATAGTTTGAACATAAGTCTCGCCAACCATTTTGGTGGATGCTCTAAATTTTTTATCTCCTGTAATTGCTTTAATAAGTCTTCAATTTGATTAGAACACTCTAATAATAAATCCGCATAATTACATAATGTTTCAATCCAAACTACTTCATCTACATTTAAATTCTCTTTTCCATTATAATTACACAATAAAATAAGCATTTTATCTGCTGAAGTAGATAAAACAAATCCAAAATGTTTTTCTAACTGTACGATAGAACCAACCTTGTATGTGTCTAGTTGATGATTAAATAAAGTTTCTATCGTCCGGTGCGGAACATATTCACTATCCAAAATACGGACAGACTTCTCAATTTTATTTATTTCTACGCAGCACGTTTCTTCAAGTTTTAAAATATCCGCTATCTCTCTTCGCATACTATAAATTAAATTTGATAGTTTGTATTCATTTTTTGCTTGATGTAAAAATCGATGCAAACTGAATTGATAATTTTTTTGGTGATGATATAAACTTTTTCTCAACTTAAAATCTACATAATCCTTAATATATAAAAAACAAATACAAATAATAATAGCAATAATTCTAAATTTTATCCACTCTAATAAACCTGCCTCACTCTCTTCAAAAAGTACCATAGTTAGTACCGCCAAAAATATGTTAATCCCTACAGATAAAATAATATAATGCGGTAGTCGCTGAACGATAAATCTAAAATCAAACAACTTCCCTGCAATTACTAAATAAAATAAGCACACTGGGATAAATAAAAAGAAAATCCCCGTTGTTTCACTGCTTATAAATTCTTCCCCATAATATAAATTTGGAATTAAATATAAACAAACAAATGGGGTTGCCGATACAAAAAAACTAATAATAATAATTTTTAAATATTTAATGTAACTACTATTTTTACTTTTTAAATAAAACCTTACTAAAAGGTATACTGTAAAACAAAATAATATAAAACTTAAAGTGACTGTAAACAAATTAGCCCATTCATTATGTTCTATATATACAAAAATACTCACTATAATAAGGAATACTGATATTGCATTTAAAACTTTTAATTGTTTTGGTATTAAAAACTTTATTTCATTATGCAAGAAATACAACATCATGAATCGAATAAAGAAAGTAAATGAACACACTAATGAAATTGAAGCCATAATAAAAGAGAATATATCTTCTCTTTCAACAGCCATAATGCTAATAAAATTTAATCCAAGAGAAATTAAAAAATATACTAGATTAATGGTACTACGATTCATTTCAGGAACAAATATTAAAAGATATAACGCCATCAAAAAACATACTATATAAAATCCAACTGGAATGATAAAATGATAAAATAATTGTTTGCTATAAGGTGTATATTTTATCTCATACTCTTTTATTTCCCCGTTCCTATCTAATGTAATTTTTTTTGCTTGTTCAATTGAATGATACGATTCAACTGTAAAATGTTGAGATGGTGATTTGCCATCAATTTTTTCTATAATATCTCCTATTTGGAAATCTCTTTTTCCCGCCCAACTATATTTTGATAAGTCATTTATAACATATTGGTTAGATTCATATTTTACAGATATACCTATCTCAGGATATTCTTTTATTAAATTAGCTAAATAACCACTAACTATAAGGGAAAATAATAGAATCAACAACTGCCACTTAGATTTCCACATTCTCGCTATCATTGCATAACTCCTTTTGCAAACACAACCATATACATTGCCCCCCCTAGGTATTATTGAAGGAAAATTTTTTTACTTTTCATTCTCAATAAAAATAGAATTATTTACCTTATACTTTTAACATTAAAAATAGATCCGCATTTTTTTCAAAGGTAAATAAATTATATATTTCCCTACCTAGGTATTCTTTAAAATTTTTTGATTTTCATTCCTCAATAAAGATAGAATTATTCAACTTATACTTTCAACATTAAAAATAAATCCGCATTTTTTTCAAAGGTAAATAAATTATACATTGCCCTCCCTTGATATTCTTAAAAGGAAAGTTTTTTTTATTTTCATTCCTCAATAAAGATAGAATTATTTATCTTACACTCAAAAAATTAAAAATAGCTCTATATTTTTCAAAAGTAAATAGATTACATACACTTCTAAAAAATTAGAACCCCCCATAAAAATATATACTCATCGGCATGAGATTAGGAAAAAATTATAACACAAAGTAAAAAAAATTATAAGCTACTTTCTCACCCTATATAATATATTAATATAATATTACTTTCGTACTATCTGGGTGATGTGTTAAATAAAATTCATTATTCTTCTTATAAATCTCAATACCTTTTGTAAGTATCTTTACATTATTTATAAAAATAGTTGAGTCATTTACCCAAATATTTTCAACCAATTGCGATCCTTGATAAAAGAAATCATTTTCTATCATCATATGAAGTACATGTTTCGCTAATATTTCCGTTTTAAAACTATTTAAATCTATAAGGGTCTCCATCTATTCTAACCTCTTCCATTTATCTCTATTAATTTCCTTATTAGTAAATACATTATATGTAAAAATTGCGATTATTTCACCGAAATACTAATGCGCCCTTACGAAATAGATAGGTGATTACCGAAAGAGGATTCCCTCGATATACTTTTTATGCATATAACTTCTCTACTACTTTACTCTTTTATTAATCACCAAATACGGTTCACCGCAATATAAATGCTCGCAAACGAAGAATTAATATCCTACCTGTTATATATAGAGTATTTTACATGTATAAAGTTATATTCAGAGTTCCATAAAAAAACAAAAAAAGACGCCCCCTCTAGGGGCGTCTTCCACTATTACGCTTGTTGTTGCGCGCTATATAATTCTTCAAGTGGCTTCATGATAATTTTGTTAACGTCACCGATTACAACGTTTAGGCGTTGCTCAGTTTCCATTAATTTTGTAATTTTAGCATCTTGTTGAATGCGAGCTACAACTTCTTGTGCTTGTTGGTTGTCTTCTTCAGTGATTTCTTGGCCTTGCATCATTTTTTGTTGTAGGCTAAGTTGCATTGTACGGAACTCATCGAATAAGTTCTTTGAAGCTGTGTCAGCTTGAACTGCTGCGTAGCTCTCTTTTAAAGTTTTGAAGTCTTCGTTTTCAGCGATTGCTTTTTGTAATTCATATGCAACATCATGAATGTTCTTTGTCATTTTATTTTTCCTCCTTTAGAAGGCTAGCGCTTTTCATACGCACTGCCTTTTCAGTGCATTTACATACGCACCTCTTCTTACCATATCAAACTATGCAAGAGATGTGAAGAAATTTCACTTTTATTTCTATGTACTCACCTTATTATCTAAGAAACAATAGTAACAATCCTTGTACGAGTCCGATCATTCCACCTAATAATGCTCCTAAATACGTAATCATTTTCAATTCGTTTTTCGTAATAGACAGAACTAAGTCTTCTAATCTTTCTGTTGAGAATGTAGACACTTCTTGCTGGACAATTTCCGCAAGGTGTAGATTATTTAGTATACTCTCTACGTTTTCTGTTCCCCACTTCAAGCCTTTCTTTACTGCACTTGGAACCACTTTTTCAATAATTGTTTCTCGAACCGGCTCACATACTTGCTGAACAGATTGATTTAAAAACTTACTCACTGTTTCCTCTACTTTAACTGCTGACAGCACGGAGCTTACAATCATTTCTTTCTCTACAAATGCTTCTAATTCTTTTACATCTCTTCCTTTTAACTTTTCCCACTCTTTTTGCAGTACGTCAGTTAAAAGCTGCTTTGTACCATCTTGACCTAAAAACTTAATAACTTCTGGCTGCACACGATCCACTACACTTACATTTCCTAAAAACATTCCGACTAAGTTAAGTAGCGTTCCGCGAGAAGCAAAGAAATCATCAATCATTTTTGAAAGACGTGCTTTCCCTTCTTCACTTTCAAAAAAGCTAATTCCTCGCTCTAAAATAAACGCCGAGACATTCGGAATCGCATTCTCTACTTTTTCATTTACAGAATGAGGTAAAGCCTGTTCCCATGTATATGTATAATACTCTGCTAAAAATGCATGAATTTTTTCTGTAATAACATGTTCGATTTTTCGAGTCGCTTCTTCTTCTACATGCGCTACATTCCATTTTTCTAACATGTGTCGCAGTGATTGTTCATTCGTAATTACTTTATCCACTTCCACTTGCGCCCAGTGAATTAAACCTTTTTGAAACTCTTCATTTGTTAGCTTTTTTCCAATTCCTTCTGGTGTTAACAAATGTTCTACAACCATATTTCCTAATTGAACAGCAAGTTCATCACGACGCTTCGGAATTAACCCTGGTGTAAATGGAACTTGAAACTTTCCGATATAAATAGGACGATGAGGACGAAATAACATTTTTATCGCTAAATGATTCGTATATCCCCCAATAATTGCTCCGAGTCCTGTCGTCGTTAGCATATTTAACCATATATTCATTACAATCAACCTTTCACTTCTCCAAAACTATAGCATATCATCATACGGACAAAAGTATAATGGTATAAAAACGTATTTGCAATATATAGCTTCGCCTATTATGCAAATAGTAGTAAAGGAGTGATTTCGTTGGTTCTCGGTCTTTTAGCTTCTAAACTTCATTACGAACAAACGTATTACACCGAAATCGCTAAACGCGCTCGGCTTTATCATAATGTCGTTGCCCAGTTTACGCCATTTTGTATTGATCCTAAAACAGACCTTATTTCTGGTCTTATTTACGATACAGATACAGGAAAATGGAAAGAGCAAACATTCCCTATTCCTTCTTATATATATGATCGTTATTCTTTTCACGAGGAAACAGACTTTGAAAAAGCAAAATCAATTATTCACTCTTTGCACAATCGTCCTTCCACTACCTTTTTAAATAACACACTTATCAATTTAAGTGAACTACATGATTTATTTCTCACTAATAAAAAACTGTCTCCTTATATACCAAAATTTGAAGTGGCAACGATACAAAACATTTTTAAACTGTTGTTAAAAACTAAAGATATTATTATACGCCCCACTAATACACATTCAAAGGATAACTTATATCGAATTGCTTACAAAAATAAAACGTTTCATATCGATACAGTAAATGAAAAATACCATACTTCTCTTCCATTAAAACGGACAGACGAATTTATATCTTGGTGTAAATCTAACATACGTTCATCCCGTTACATAGCGCACACTATGCTACAACCACCAAATCAATTAACATATCCACTCCACATTCGAACCATTTTGCAAAAAAACAAAGAACAAACTTGGACTGTTATCGGTCAATTTATACAAAAAAGCTCATTTCCTAATCAACTTTTACCCTCAGCAACGGCCGATGATTCATTACATTCATTTTCAAAAATTAAATACGTACTATCTAGTACGGGTGTGCAACTATTGCAAGACGCTTTACACGACATTATAAATGAAGTATTCCAAACACTAGATCAGTCTTATTCTTCGTTATTTGAACTAGAACTTTCCACAATTATGGATCAAAAAGGCGCAATTTGGCTTATGTATGTCAACACGATTCCCCCTTACGAACAATACATTCGTCATAGTGATTCATTAGCTGAAAAGATATTTCACGGACCACTTAAATTCAGTCGCTTTACACCATAATGAAAGGAGGTAAACCTATTTTGAAAGAACATATATATACATTAAACATTTCAGATGAACATCCAAATAGTATTACTTTACCTTACGTTTTTTCTATTACGCCACCTATTACATCCCTCTCCTTCGGTATACGTCACATTGCAAGTGAAGAGGTGAAAATTCATTATTCCTTTACTCGCGAAATTATTATCGGAAAACATATTGCCGAAAAACTTTTACTACCTCAATCCACTACTATTCATGCATTCACACAAAACCAAACAATTATTTTCGGACCATTAATCGGCATTTTTACAACTGGCTTTAACGATGATTCTTCTAACCCTTTAGGAAATCGTTCAATTGCTCTCAGTGAGTTGTTAACACCACCATTCTCATTACGACCGTTCGTATTCGTCTTTGGCGTTCAACATATAAACTGGGAAGAAGAAACGATTGAAGGATATTTCTTTCAAGAGAAACAATGGATAAAGAAAAAAGTCCCTTTACCAAATGTCATTTACGATCGATTACCGAATCGACAAGCAGAAAATTATAAACCGATCGTCAGAGCAAAAAGAAAGTTAGAACATGACTACTCTATCCCATGGTTTAACCCAGGTTTTTTTAATAAATGGGAAGTTCATCAACTTCTTATGAAAGACGAATCAATTAGACCCTTATTACCAAACACAGAAGCATTTCAGCATTTTGAACAAGTAGAACGGTTTCTTGGCACGTATAAATCTGTGTACATGAAACCAATACACGGGAGCTTTGGTAGAAATATTCATCAAATATTTTATTCTCAAACAGAGAATTGCTACTACTGTCGTTATCGCGAAAATGAAAAAAATAAACTGAGAAAGTATCAATCATTAGAAACTCTTCTAAACCACGTATTAAAAGGACATGATTTAAAAAAGTTTATCGTACAGCAAGGTATTTCATTACTTCGCTTCGATGGGCAACCTGTTGATTTCCGCATTCATACAAATAAAAACCATTTCGGTAATTGGATAGTTAGTGCAATCGTCGCCAAAATCGCCGGCAAAGGCAGTTTAACAACGCACGTAAATAGCGGCGGTGATACAAAATTGCTACAAGAGCTTTTTCCAGATTCAACGAAACAAGTTCAAATTGAAAATAAATTAAAACATACTGCCTTACAAATAAGTTACGCGCTCGATGAACAAGTAACCGGAAATATTGGAGAAATCGGTTTTGATATCGGTTTAGACACAAAGGAAAATCCGTGGCTCTTTGAAGCTAACTCTAAACCTGGGCGAACTGTATTCCAAGATGAAAAATTAAAAGAACAAAGTGAAATGACGCGCCAATTATTTTACGAATATGCCGTCTACTTAACTGAACATTCTTTACGTGATACAAAAGAAAAAATGTCTCAAATAAAATCAGGGACTTCATCAAACACCGAACATATTCCTTCTCCTATGATTCACTCACAAATACAAAAACAAAAACTTCCACCTAGATAATAAGGTGGAAGTTTTCTATTTACACAAGTTTCACTACAACCTCAGTTTCCACGTTACATACTCCGCAATAAAAAATATGATTGCAATATTCATTTGAATTATTATGCGTTAAACCATCTACTGCACTTAATAATTCTTGATCCATATAGGCACTATAATCGTCTATGTAATCTACAGACTTCCCATAATCTTGGAGTATACTTTGGCAATTTTGACAAGAATATGTTTGTGATTCTAATGCGTTGCAAAGCGGGCAAATCCCCATCATGATTCCTCCATACGTTATCGTTTAAAGCCTCTCTTTTTTAGATTGAAGAGAGCACCTACCCATGCATAGGAGCGGTCACTCCATCCCTACTTAAAAATAGAACTATAAAGTTGCTACCGATTTCATTTCAATAAATCATAAATAAGAAGCTAATGATTAGCCTACAAGTAGCAGGCTACACTGAGAAAATTATATTTAATATCCTCCTTAGTTTGGCCTGTTTTCTTAAAAATACAACGATTACTCTTATTTCATAATTTACGAAATCAATACGTTTTTTTGACAAAATTTACAAATTATTATTTTGTATATCTTTCTAGGTAACATCCATACTATGAGTACAAACTTAATTACCGATGGATTAGCGCCAACCGGGGCGATAATCTGGTTCAACTCCAGCTAGTCCAACCAAAAAAATTTTTCTAACTCTAAGGAGGATATATTCCTATGGCAAACCAAAGTTCTTACAATCAATTAGTAGTACCAGGTGCAACAGCTGCAATCGATCAAATGAAGTACGAAATCGCTCAAGAATTTGGTGTACAATTAGGAGCAGATTCTACGGCTCGCGCTAACGGTTCAGTTGGTGGAGAAATTACAAAACGTCTAGTTGCAATGGCTGAGCAAAGCCTTGGCGGATTCCAAAAATAAATATATATGGCAAAAAGGTCTCAGGGCATATGCCTTGAGACCTTCCTTAATTTATTGCAACATTTGTAAAAACTTCTTCGTGCGTTCTTCTTTTGGATTTGTAAATACATCTTCTGGTGTACCTTGTTCGACAACGACACCACCATCCATGAAAATAACACGGTTGGCAATTTGATGCGCAAAACGCATTTCGTGCGTTACAATAACCATCGTCATGCCTTCTTTAGCAAGTTCTTTCATTACTTTTAAAACCTCTTGAACGAGTTCAGGATCAAGCGCTGAAGTCGGCTCATCAAATAGTAACACTTCTGGCTCCATCGCAAGCGCGCGCGCAATTCCAACGCGCTGTTGTTGTCCACCTGATAATTGGAATGGATATAAATCCACTTTATCTGCTAAACCAACTTTTTCAAGGAAATAGTTTGCTTTTTTCTTTGCTTCTTCTTTCCCTACTTTTTTCACTGTAATGAGCCCTTCCATTACATTCTGAAGTGCTGTTAAATGAGGGAATAAGTTATGGTGCTGGAAGACCATACCTGTTTGCGTACGAAGATTTACAATATCTTTCTTCGATACTTTTTGAGCGAAATTAAGCTCTTTATTACCGATGCTAATATTACCAGCATCCGGTGTTTCTAGTACGTTGAGACAACGCAAGAATGTCGTTTTACCAGATCCAGACGGCCCAATAATAACAACAACCTCGCCCTTCTCAACTGTTAAATCTATATGCTTTAGTACGGTATTATCTCCGAAACTTTTTTGTAAATGTTGAATTGAAATCATAAAAACAAAAACTCCTTTTGTAAAAGGATTATTTTAACGTATAGCGTTCTGAACGCTTTTCTAACATCTGTTGTACGATTGATAATAAGAAACAAATAACCCAATAAATAAGACCTGCTTCAAAATAAACAATTAAAAATTCGTAGTTCATCGCCGCAATTTCCTGCGCTTTTCGGAACATTTCTGTTACTAAAATTAACGATGCTAATGAAGTATCCTTCACTAAGCTAATAAATGTATTTGAAAGCGGCGGGATTGATACACGCGTCGCTTGTGGTAAAATAACACGTTTTAACGCTTGCGGGTATGTCATCCCAATTGTGTAAGCTGCTTCCCACTGCCCTTTCGGAATGGAAAGGATAGACGCACGAATAATTTCCGATGCATATGCACCGACATTTAATGAAAATCCAACAACTGCTGCTGTATATGGCTCAACTTCAATATTAAGAGTTGGAAGTCCATAGAAAATAATAAATAATTGTACAAGAAGTGGCGTTCCGCGAATGATAGATACATAGATACGAGCAATCCATTGTAAAATACGACTACCAGAAATACGTGCGAGCGCTGTTAACGTTGCCAGTATAATCCCGATAATAAATGTAATAAGCGTTAATGGAATTGTTGTAAAAACAGCTTCCTTCAGCATAGGCATGAAGGAAGTCTGCATAATATCTATCCAAGTAGACAATCGATCTGAAACCAATGCACTACTTAGATACATTTTCACCGAACCATTTTTTCGTTATTTTGTCATACGTACCGTCTTTTTTCATATCTTCTAACGCTTTATCTACTTCTTGTACAAGCTTATCGCTACCTTTACGGAATAAGAATCCACTTTCTGAAGCTTCTTTTTCAGTATCTACAATTTTAATTTTCGCATCTTTTTTCGTTTCTAAATAATTTAATACTGATAACTTATCATTAATTGTAAAATCAACGCGTCCTGAAGCTAATAATTCTGCTGCTTGGCTAAATCCTTCTACACCAATAATTTCCGCACCATTTTTCTTAGCGATATCTGCATAGTTACTCGTTAAAGATTGTGCTCCTTTTAATCCTTTTACATCAGCAAATGTAGCAGGCTTATCTTTATCTTTTGCAATAACTAACGCCGCTGAAGATGAAACGTATGGCTTAGAGAAATCGTATTTCTTTTGACGATCTTCACGAATACCAACTTCGTTTGCAACCATATCGAAACGTTTTGCATCTAAACCAGCAAGTAAGCTATCCCATTGTGTTTCTTTAAATACAGGCTTTACACCTAAACGTTTTGCAACTTCTTCTGCTAATTCAACATCGAATCCAGTTAATTTATTGCTTGAATCGTGGAACGTAAATGGTGGATATGTACCTTCTGTACCAATTACAAGTTCACCGCTTTGTTTAATCTTTTGTAACGCATCTTGACTAGCTGTATCTTTTTTCTCTTCTTTACCGCAGCCGGCTACAATCCCGATCGCTAATGTAGTTACTGCAAGCACTGAAAATAATTTCTTCATGATTGTAATCCTCCAAGTATTCTGATAGGAATTTAAAAACTATATTGATTGTATGCAATCTTGAACAATTTTTCAATGAAAATGTTCTTATTTAGTTTATCCTTTTTCTTCATAATCAAACAAAAGGGAAAAATAACACCACATACAAAAAATAAGTAACATTTTTTAATATAGCATTAATTGTAGGAAAGGTAAAATAATACTTCTTATTATGTACCTTTATCGCCGACATTTTGCCAACAAAAAAGAACTTGCAACAATCGCAAGTTCTTCCCCGCATTAAGCGCTCTGGTTTCCTTCCATTTGCGTTTTATACATATCATAATAACGCCCGCGCTTTTTCATGAGTTCATCATGAGAGCCTTTTTCTAAAATGGTTCCTCTATCGAGCACAATAATTTGATCTGCGCTTTTAATCGTTGAAAGACGATGAGCAATAATAAATGTCGTTCTTCCTTTTTTTACAACTTCCAATGCCTGTTGAATCATCGCCTCTGTTTCTGTATCAATACTAGACGTTGCTTCATCTAAAATTAAGATAGCTGGATCAAAAGCAAGCGCCCTAGCAAACGAAATAAGCTGACGTTCTCCAGTGGAAAGCGTACTTCCCTTTTCTGTAATTTCTTCATTTATATTGTTTGCAAATCTTTCAGCACCAACATCATGCAATGCTTTTATGATACGCTCTTTTGAAATTTTTTCGTTTTCTAAGCTTACATTGGAAGCGACCGTCCCGCTAAATAAAAACGGATCTTGCAGTACGATTCCCATATGCTCACGAGTTGCTTGTTTCGGCATTTCTCTTACATCGTGACCGTCAATCGTAAGCTTTCCTTTTTCAAACTCATAAAATTGAAAGAGTACATTCATGATAGAACTTTTTCCTGATCCAGTATGACCAACAAGTGCCACTGTCTCGCCTTGTTTCGCTTCAAAAGAAATATTTTTTAACACTTCATCTTTTCCATTATAAGAAAATGATACATTATCAAATTTTACATTTCCTTTTAAACGAGGCATGCGTTCTTCTTCTACCGCTTCCCCTTTTTCCTCTAACAATTCAAAGACACGTTCTGATGCAACGCGCGCTTGCTCTAAGTTTGCAAGCTGGTTCACCATATTCGTAATTGGCGAGAATAATCGTGTTAAATAATCGACGAACGCATACAGTACCCCAAGTGAAATAATACCTGTAGCACTTAATGACGCACCGCCGAAATACCAAATTACTCCTGTGAAAGCGATATTTCTTAATACGGCTACTAAGTTATGCGAAGTTGCTGCATTTAAATTTAAAATTTTATTTTGATACTTAAAATAATCGCCATTTAATTCTTCAAACTCTTTTTTCGTTTCACGCTCTTGACGAAACGCTTGAATAATCGGCATCCCTTGAATGGATTCATTCACTGTTCCGTTAATATCAGATAAACGGGAACGCATTTTATGGTTGTATACAGACGCATATTTTCTATAAAGAATCGCCCAAACAATTAAAATTGGGATAATTAATAAACATAATGAAGCGAGCTTCACATCTAGTAAAAATAGCGCAGCGAATATCCCAATAATATAGATGATACTAGAAACGAATGTTGCCAGCACCGTTACATATAAATCACGAATGGCCTCTGTATCATTCGTCACACGCGAAACAATTTTCCCCGCCGGTAAATGATCAAAGTACCGAATTGGCAACGTTTGAATATGAGAGAAAACATCCTCCCTCATAATTTGAATAATTTTGTTCGCTGCCTTCTGCAAGAAGAACTGCTTTCCGTATGCAAATAATGATACGACTACTAATAAAGCAAAATAGCCACCACCAAGTAATAATAGACGGTTTATTTCTGGTTTATAAAACGCAAACACTTCTTCTTTCGTTAATGCTTTCGCTTTATACACTTGCACCGCCTTACCATTTTGAACGGTAATCATATCCCCTTTTATAGTACGTGACCCTTCAATATTCACTTTATTTGGTACAAAATAATATTGAAAACCGACTTGCATCACACGTACTTCTTTACCTTTTGTCTCGCCTTGTTCAAAGCGATCACTTCGCTTATAAAAAGCGCCATTATACGAAACAGCTTCTTCACTCTTTTCTGTTTCATACCAAGGTTTCTCTATCCCGACGATATGATCATCAATCATCGTTTTAGCAACGAAAGGACCAGCAAGCTCTGCGATGACGAAAATAAATAACATTAACATCGCAGCAAAAATCGTCCCTTTCACTTTCATCGCATATTGAAATAATCTTTTTGAAACGCTCATATTTTCACCCCACTATCCGCACTTTCACTTTCGCCTTGTTGTCTTTCAAACTGTTCAGCATACCAGCCTCCGCTCTGGATAAGCTGAGCATGCGTACCTTCTTCTATAACTGCGCCTTCATCCATAACGAGAATCCAATCCGCATGTTGCACTGCAGATAAACGATGCGTCGTAATAATCGTCGTCTTTCCGCTTCTTTCCGTTCTTATATTTTCAATGATTGCTGCTTCCGTACGAGCATCTACAGCTGATAAAGAATCATCCAAAATTAAAATTTCTGGATTTTGAATAACAGCTCTTGCAATCGAGATCCTTTGTTTTTGCCCTCCAGATAAAGAAACACCTTTCTCTCCAACGAGCGTTTCTAATCCTTCTGGTAAAAACTCTAAATCCTTTTTAAACGCAGCAATTTCAATTGCTTTCTCTAGTTCTTCTTCCGTCGCTTCCCTATTTCCGAATAAAATATTTTCTCGCGCTGTTTTTGAGAACAAAATATGCTCCTGGGGTACATAGCCAATCCACCCGAGTACATTTTCATTCGTTATTTTATCTAATGTCACATCAGAAACTGCAATATCTCCATCTCCAAGCGGATATTGGCGAAGAAGCTGACGTACAAGCGTCGTTTTCCCGCTTCCTGTTTTTCCGACAACCCCTAGCGTTTCTCCTTGCTTTAATGTGAAAGAAACCTTTTTTAAATTTTCTTCAGTTGATGAAGGATATGAGAAAGACACATCATCAAACTGAATATAATCCGGCTCTTGTACAAGCTTTGGATGTTTCGGATCCTTTACATCTGGTTCATACGCTAACGTTTCATTCACACGGTCAAGCGAAGCATTTCCTCTTTGCATAACATTGATTAATTCACCAATTGCAAACATCGGCCAAATCATCATCCCTAAATAAACGTTAAAAGAAACGAGTTCACCAAGCGTCACCTTTGACTGGAACACAAGGTATGCACCGTACACTAAGCCGATTAAATAACTAAGACCGACAAGCATTTTCACAGTTGGTTGGAATAATGCATCAATTCTCGCTACCTTCATATTTTTTTCGTAGACGTCATCTCCTAAATGATGAAATCTTTCCTCGTCTGCATTCTCTTGTACGTATGCACGAATAACGCGCACACCAGCGATTGATTCAAGCACTTTATCGTTCATATCACCAAACGCATCTTGCGCAACGGTAAATCTTTCATGCAATTTCTTTCCATATATATTCATCGCATACGCCATAATTGGAAGCGGGATAAGCGCTGCAAATGTAAGCTCCCAACTAATTGTAAATCCCATCATAAAAACGATCGTAAGCATGTATAAACTAGAATCTACAAGCGTTAATATACCAAAACCAGCTGTCATAGCGATTGCTTTTAAATCATTCGTTGCCCTCGCCATTAAGTCGCCAGTACGATTTTTTTGATAAAAAGTCGGCGTCATCTTAAGTAAATGCCCCATAAATTTAGAGCGCATCGTTTTCTCCAGTACAAATGCACCGCCAAACAATTGATGTTGCCATACGAAAGTGAGGCCATATCCAACGATCGTAACCCCTATTAAAATAAGAATAGATTGCATAATAGCTTCGTTTGATAACGTTCCTGTTTTTATGTTATCTATCGTAACCCCTAACACTTTCGGGGGAATCACTTCAACTATATTTACAATTAAAAGAGCTCCAATGGCGATACTATATCTCTTCCAGTGCTCTTTAAAAAACCACTTTAACTTTAGTAATACTGATAACAATGTAACCTCTCCCTTCTCGTTCTCGTTTACTTCTCATTTCTTTATCCACTATCCAAACCCATTACATTTACATTTCGTAACCCATACAATCTCATCACATTTTTCCACCTTCCAAAGTTTTATATAGGAATATGGAAAATAAACAAAAAAAAGCATACCGCCGCTTGACGATATGCACAGGAATGCATAAAAAGCGTACGTTACGATATACGCAACGTACGCTTTTTATAAGACAAAGATGCCCTATATATCCGCACGGGTTGCGTAATGATATAAATGTTTTCTGCCATTTAACAGAGCTAAGCTCATTACATTTACGATTACAATCATTACGCACACCCCCTTCATTTATTTTCCATTTATAATCTTACAACTTTATTGAGTATTCTGTCAATTATTTTTTTACACATAAAGTAAAATGCACGAAAATGAAAATGGTTCATGACATAATAAACCAGTTTGAAATAAAAGAATGTTCTGTAAGAAAGGGCATACAAAATAAAAAAAGAATAAGAAATCGTTTTCACAAACATTTCATTTGAAAAATGTTATCAAACCCCCTACAATCACCTTATACTCACTCTTACAAGTTGCTATTTTAGGAGGACTAATCATGACAACTAGCAATACGTACAAATTTTATTTAAACGGAGAATGGAGAGAAAGCTCTTCAGGAGAAACAATCGAAATTCCATCTCCATACTTACACGAAGTAATTGGACAAGTACAAGCAATTACTCGCGGAGAAGTAGATGAAGCAATTGCATCTGCAAAAGAAGCTCAAAAATCATGGGCCGAAGCTTCCCTACAGGATCGCGCAAAATACTTATATAAATGGGCTGATGAGCTCGTAAATATGCAGGATGAAATTGCCGATATCATTATGAAAGAAGTCGGTAAAGGATATAAAGATGCGAAGAAAGAAGTTGTTCGTACAGCTGACTTCATTCGTTACACGATCGAAGAAGCTTTACATATGCACGGAGAAAGCATGATGGGCGATAGCTTCCCGGGCGGTACAAAATCTAAGCTTGCGATTATCCAACGCGCACCACTTGGTGTTGTATTAGCAATCGCACCATTTAACTACCCAGTAAACTTATCTGCTGCAAAACTTGCACCAGCATTAATTATGGGTAACGCTGTTATTTTCAAACCAGCAACTCAAGGTGCAATTAGTGGTATTAAAATGGTTGAAGCACTTCACAAAGCTGGCCTTCCAAAAGGTCTTGTAAACGTAGCTACAGGACGCGGTTCTGTAATTGGTGACTACTTAGTAGAACACGAAGGCATCAATATGGTATCGTTCACAGGTGGTACAAACACAGGTAAACATTTAGCGAAAAAAGCTTCAATGATTCCACTTGTATTAGAACTTGGTGGTAAAGATCCTGGTATCGTTCGTGAAGATGCTGACTTACAAGATGCTGCAAACCATATCGTAAGCGGTGCATTCTCTTACTCTGGTCAACGTTGTACAGCTATTAAACGTGTACTTGTACACGAAAACGTAGCGGACGAGCTTGTTAGCTTATTAAAAGCACAAGTAGCTGAACTATCAGTTGGATCTCCAGAACAAGATAGCACAATCGTTCCATTAATCGACGACAAGTCTGCTGACTTCGTTCAAGGTTTAGTTGACGACGCTGTAGAAAAAGGTGCTACAATCGTTATCGGTAACAAACGTGAGCGTAACTTAATTTACCCAACATTAATCGATCACGTAACAGAAGAGATGAAAGTTGCTTGGGAAGAGCCATTCGGCCCAATCCTTCCAATCATCCGTGTTTCTTCAGACGAGCAAGCAATTGAAATTGCTAACAAATCAGAGTTCGGTCTGCAAGCAAGTGTCTTCACAAAAGACATTAACAAAGCATTTGCAATTGCTAACAAAATCGAAACTGGTTCTGTTCAAATTAACGGACGTACAGAGCGCGGCCCTGACCACTTCCCATTCATCGGTGTAAAAGGTTCAGGTATGGGCGCACAAGGTATTCGTAAGAGCCTTGAGTCTATGACACGTGAAAAAGTAACTGTATTAAACTTAGTTTAATCTTATAAAAAGAAGCTGATCTATAAATAGATCAGCTTCTTTTCTATATAAATACTTCCAAAAACGGAGTATTTCGTTCTACTTCTGATTTGGTTTTCCAAATCGAACTAAAACATGCCACAATAATTTTAATTCCTGAAGCACTTCTTCATAAGTTCCACGATCACTCCAAGATAATGGATTGCGTTTCAAATCCACTACAGCAGAGCCAATTATATTTGCATCGATACAATGATTCCGTGCAATACGTCTTGCTAAAGATGGCATTTTTGAACCTCTAAAATCCATCGGAACTTCGTCTACCATAAGTACAAAACCGATGTGCCAATGCAAATCAATAGCATACTTCAGGCAAATTTCTTCTAAAACTCTTCCTACATCCGTACCCTTAAATGAAGGATCTGCAATAAGTACCTCCACGTCTTCTTTAAGAGAAATCTCTCCATGAATCTGCGCTTCAATATAATGATTAAGATTACGGGCTGGCTCTTTGCTTACTAAATCTATAAACGGCCTTTTCAGATTAGCCAATAAATGATTAATTATTATTGTTGGAGTCAAATTTCCTTCACCAATTGCAAAATCTCTTACGAATGCCTCTTCCAAAAGAGCAGCTAAAATCATATCAAACTCCTCATAAGTCCCCTTTTCTTTCGGATCTTGATGTGAATCTAAATACGTATATGTAGAGCGCGAAGAAACTTTTGGAGATAAGAGAAAATAACAGGATCCAAAACGCGGAGCCGGCCCATCTGGATGTAACATTAAATTTAGCGCTCCGTATTTTGGACGTTGATCATTCGTTACGCCTTCTAATTGATATGCCCCTCCAAATATTCTCTTTTCCCAAAGGTCACGTTCACCACCAGGGTAAGCAGATACGCTTCCATTAGATAGTAATGTTTCAAATTGACTTTTATATACTCCTTGCTCAAACAATGCTTCAGCAACACTTTTCATACTCGAATCAAGTCTGTCTGGATGAAAGTGTAAAGCAATCCTTGCATGAGATTTTAAATTAGCGACAGCTTCTTCAAATATTTCATCTGTAATATTACACATGTTAAGTATATGATTAATTGTTGCTTTAGCCCCACGTTTTTCGTTCTCTGCATATTTTGAAATATACTCTAAAGCAAATAATTGAGATCTTGATAATTCCATAATCCAATCTCCCCTTTAATTGAAATGACCTTAACCCTTTCAATTAAAAGTGCATTTTTTCCTTCTTATGCAACTAACCTAATTTATTGAACAAAAAGTACTTTAATACAGTCTAATTACAGATACGAGCATTCTTTACGGGTAAATCCACACATTCTACAGAAATGTGATATCCTAGCCATCGCTCAGCAATATGTTCAAATGATAAAACAGATCCCGTTGTAAAAAAACGATGCTTCGGATTCAGATTGTCAGACAAAATTCCTTTGTGCTGTAAAATGGTACTTAACTCTATCACTGTTTCTTCTGCAGAACTAATAATCGTTACATCTTCTCTTAACTTACTTTTAATCACAAACTCTTCTCTATAATCTGATTATTACTATATCCATTGACGTATAAAAATACATTTGTTACTCTTAAAGACGTTAATTTAATATTTAAATCCTCATTCGTATCTCGGTGAGGTAGAGGTTGCAATCATTAAGAGTATCATTTCAGGAGATGTAGTGGCATTGATGAAGGAATGAGAAAGGAATGGTTGCCGAAGTAAGTCGTGTCCACCATGCACGCTTGCTGGGTCTGCATTTAATAAGTGCAGAACTGTCACAAACGTTTCGTTTGTGGAGAGCTATCGAGAGGTATGTCGTGGGTTTCTTATAAGATAGAAAGCATGTAGCGGCAGATTACGTGCTTTTTTTGTTTTGTTTGGGACTTCTCTTCTCTACTAAGAAGACATACATATCTCCTCGCTTGACTTGGTTATACTAACTTTGGAGGTATTTTCTATGCAACAAAAAAAATGGGGCTTTTGGGTACTAACAGCTTTCGTTGTCGGTAACATGGTTGGCGCTGGTATTTTCATGGTGCCAAGTACGTTGGCACAAACAGCAAGCCCACTCGGTGTCACTTTAGCTTGGTTAACAACAGGGTTTGGTGTTTTAATGCTAGCTCTTGTTTTCGGTAATTTAGCAATTCGTCGTCCTGATTTAACGACAGGACCACAAAGTCATGCATATGCTTTATTCTCAACACCAAAAAAGAAAAAAATGGCAGGTTTCAGTATGGTATGGGGATATTGGGTTGCAAACTGGGCAAGTAACGTTGCCATCATTACATCATTTGCGGGATATTTATCACTCTTCTTCCCAATTATGAAAGATACGCGACTACTATTTTCAATCGGTTCTTTTAACATAGAAGTCGGAAAACTAATTACATTTACGATTTGTTCCATCTTACTTTGGGGAACTCATATTATATTAACAAATGGTGTAAGCGGAGCTGGAAAACTAAACTTCTTAGCAACAACAACGAAAGTAACTGGATTCCTTTTATTCATCGTCGTTACGTTATTTGCATTCGAAGCTTCTAAATTTGGACAATGGTACACACCGATGATTGATAAATCAGGTGCATCACACGGTCTTCTTTCACAAGTAAATTTAGCTGCTCTTACAACGCTTTGGGCGTTTATCGGAATTGAATCAGCCGTTCTTTTATCAAACCGTGCTGTTTCTCCAAAAACGGTAAAACGTGCAACAGTTGCGGGATTACTTATTACAGTTGCAATTTACTTAGGAATTACAATTTTAACAATGGGTGTACTTCACGTTGATAAATTACAAGCTTCTGAACGTCCATTAGCAGATGCATTAAACGCTGCAATGGGTCATGGCGGCGGGAAACTGATGGCATTACTTGCTCTTACTTCCCTGTTCGGTTCTATCTTAGGCTGGATTTTATTAAGCTCAGAAGTACCTTATCAAGCAGCAAAAGAAGGTTTCTTCCCTTCCTTCTTCACGAAAACAAATAAAAAAGGAAGTCCAATTTACTCATTACGATTAACAAACATTATGTCGCAAGTATTCCTATTCTCAACATTATCAGGAACCATTGCGGAAGCTTATACATTCGTTATTACCGTATCGACACTGGCCTACCTCATTCCATATCTCGTTTCACCAATCTTCCAGTTAAAACTAGTCGCAACTGGTGAAACATATAAAAATGAAATGCGGGCAAGAATTACAGATGGCATAGTCGCAGTTATCGCACTTTGCTACGCACTATGGGTTATTAAAACCGGCGCATCCGATATAAAAACGTTCCTTCTCGGAATTGGTTTATTCGTAATTGGATTTGCTTTCTATCCATTAATGAATCGTGATCAGAAAAAAAATAACGAAAAGAAAAACGGGCAAGTTGCATAACGCAATTTGCTCGTTTTTTCTTTTGTAAAACATATATAATAGAACAAAGAGGTGAAAAACATGTCAATCGAATCGCTATGGAGCAGTCGCTTCCAACAACATATTCAAAATATCATTACATACTTTGCACGTATGATTAACGGTTTACTATATAGCTTTATCTTTATTTCATGCGTTGGTGCATATTATTATGCTCAGTTTCTAAAAGCATCTCCTTCTAAAGGAATATCTTTAATAATTATAACGATTGTACTTACATTCATTATAACGAGATGCCCTATCCGTACATTTATTCAAAAACCTGATGCTGTCTATTTGCTTGCATTAGAAGAGAAACTAACATCCTATTTCAAAAAATCTCTTCTATACAATTACATCATTCAGCTTTTTCCATTATTATTTACGTTCCTTATTCTCGTACCACTTGCACTGCAATCATTGCAATTAACTGTACCTTTTTTGTGTACAATCTTTATCGTGTTAATGATTACGAAAGCTTGGAACATGTACATACATTGGATGTGGCGTGATAGTCACGAAAAAAATATATGGCTAATCATCCGTATTACTTGTAACGCCTTAATCATTTACATGCTGTTTTATTCCGCAAATGTTCTCATATTAGGCGGATTACTCTTACTACTTGCTTTCCTACTTCTATATACGAAAAAACAGCCTACAAAACGAATACCGTGGGATTACATAATCGAGCAAGAAGAAAAAATGAACGTTCGTTTTTATCAATTCGCTAGCATCTTCACTGATGTTCCGCAACTGAACAAACAAGTAAATAAAAGAAAATGGCTTACAAATTGGATTGAACCTTTATTACATAAAAAAAGAGCAACTTTCTTCTATTTACATACATTAGCATTTTTACGTGGGAATGATTATTTCGGTATATATATTCGCTTAGGATTGATCGGTGCTTTCGCCTTATATTTCATACCAAATATATACGTAAAAGGCGCTATCGCTTACATCGTTCTATATATGATTTCTATGCAGCTCCGTTCACTGTGGAAATATTTTTCAGGAAATATTATTGTAGCATTATATCCAGTCCATACTGAAGAAAGGATGAAGCAATTTCTTAGCTTAATCTTTATATTGCTAAGCATTCAACTCATTGTATTTTCGAGTGTTATACTCATTGCTACAGGACAATTACTGCATACTTTGCTTATTATGGTAATCGGGGCAATCTGGATCAAATTTATTATTGTACCAAAAACGAAGCAACGCGTTTCTTCGTTTTAACGAAAAGAAATATCTTAAAATCCAAGGAGCAAATAAATTATCTCCTTGGCTTTTTTATTTTGCTTCCTCAAACAAGAATCACTGAAACAACCGATATTTTATGATTTTTACATACAAAAACGATAATACATGTTTACGTCCTAATAAAAAGGGTATTTATTAAATTAACAGGGCAAAGAAAGTGGAGGGAATGAAAAAATATGAATTCAAGTTTCACTTTATAAAAGGCATTGCTCAAGGATGATTCTGGAACCGACAATATAATGTAAGGAGCTGAATGCAATGAGTAAAAAAATTGCTATTTTAATAACGGATTATTTCGAGGACACAGAATACACAGAGCCGGTAGCAGCTTTTAATCAAAAGGAATATGAATTAACAACCATTGAAATGGAAAAAGGGAAAACAGTACACGGTAAGCAAGGAAAAAGTGAAGTCGTAATTGATAAAAGTATTGATGATGTTTCTCCAGAGAACTTTGATGCCCTCTTCATACCAGGTGGATTTTCCCCTGATATACTCCGTGCAGATGAGCGTTTTGTACGCTTTAGTAAAGCATTTATGGATGCGGACAAACCCGTTTTCGCTATTTGTCACGGACCTCAGCTACTCATCACTGCACAAACACTTGAAGGACATGATGTAACTGGATATAAATCTATTGAAGTCGATTTAAAAAATGCCGGCGGGAACTTTCATGACAAAGAGGTTGTCGTATGTCAAAATCAGCTAGTAACAAGTAGACAGCCAGAGGACATCCCAGCGTTTATTGAAGAATCGTTGCGTATATTAGGATAACTAACCTCCTTTTATTTACATGAAAATAATTAATCAGTGGGGTTTTATTCATCCCCCCACTGATTAATTTGCCCTCACCAACTGGTCGTTTACAGGCAATCCGACCACCACAAATAGCAGGATAAATAAAAAGAGGGGAACCCAAAAGTTCAGTTTTAATAATCTTTTGGATTCCTCTCTTTTCTCGCCCCAAAATTCCTTATCACTTTTCATAGGCAGTTCTCATATAGTGAAAATGACTATATAATTCCTATCCATAAGTTAAATAATGATTTCGCACATATAAATAAAAAAGATGGGAGCCTAACTATGAACAATAATCCACCTTCTCCGCCCCAAGACAACTCCGAAAACAATAGCCGTGACATTACACTGCAAACATTACGGGTCATTGGACTCATCGTCCTTATTAGTGGTTATATCCTCGTTGCTCTCTCAGAAGTAGGTGAGCTGAAAACCTTATTAACAAATCCGAATGCTAACCCTGATTTAGCTGAAGTTGACCCGTTCTAAAAATTATATAAAAAGCGAGTCCCAGTATAACTGGTTCGCTTTTATATAGTTTCATCCAATTTGAGAAACATTTCTCTCATCCTCATACTTCTCTTTCCCTATTGCCTTCATAAATAATAAAATACTGCTCATACCAACGATAAAGTACAGAGCACTCATGCCCCAAGATGCAATAAATGAACCTAGCATAACACCTAATGCTCCGTTCATTTTTGCCACTTGAAAGACCATTCCGTTAATCGCCATATAAGAACCTCTTGCCTCATTTGGCACCATATCTGCCATAATAGATTGACGTACTGGCACATACATCATCTCACCTACTGTTTGGAAAAGCCCTGCAATTAATAAAATCCATAAACTATTGCTCGTTCCGAGTATTGTAAATCCAATTGTATAAATGAATAAACCTACATATAAGATTTTCAAATCGTTGAAGCTTTTCAGCATTTTTATAAGAAGTGCTGAACATAACACAACTAAAATTGTATTCTCCGCTGAAATCCAGCTCAGCATTCGAATACCCGTTAAATCAAACGTAAAACCATTACTGAAGAAAAATTGTACTGTTTCAAATTCCTTCTGCAAACGTACCCCTAAGTAATTATTAATTTGAAACTCTAACGATAATGTACATATACTCGCTGCACAAAAAATTAGAAACGCTCTATCTTTCATTACGACTTTATAACTATCCGCCATATCTTTTAATATATTTTTCTTCTCCACCGTTTTTCTCGCTACATACACTTCTTCCATATATACAGCCATTACATATAAAGTAATAATTGCAACAAGAGTTAATACGATAAACAATTGCAATCTATAGTTTTCAAATAGTAATCCACCAAATATTGCTCCAATTGCAATAGATAAATTAATCGCCCAGTAGTTAATGCTGTACATCACTTTTCGATTTTCAGGTGTACTCACATCAATTAACATCGCCTCTGTCGCAGGATTCATAAGTCCAGAGCCTAAACTATTCACTAACATAAACACAAATGTTAGCCATGGTGAGTCAACGTAATCCGAATTCGCAACTCCCATACAAGCAATGGAAATGACTTGTATACTTTGACCGATAATCATAACCTTTTTACGCCCAAGCCGATCCCCAACATATCCACCGTATAAACCAATTACTAACGAAGCTATGACATTAATAAGTAGTAACGCACCAGCAATCGCACTACCTAACTTTATTGAAAAATAAATCGCCATAAATGGAAAAATCATTGTGGACACAGTACGTGTTAAAAACGAAGTTATAATTCTAATTTTTATATTTCGATGCATACTCCAAAATCCCATTGTTTCCCCCTCCTTATGCTTACTTATTTTACTTTGAAAAAAAGGAAGAAAAAGGTTAGAATATTCTAAAGAGTTTCCCCTTTTATGATAGAAGGAAGTGTATATATGAAAATTATGGACTATTACATTAGACTAAGACTACATGCACAAGATCAACAACATATGCGAAATAGCTTACAAGAATTAGCGGATGTTTTATATTGTAGTACGAAAAACGTAAAGATTTTATTAAAGAAAATGAGCGAGGAGCAATTAATTAGCTGGACTCCTGGGCGAGGACGCGGAAATAAAACAGAAATTCTATTTATACATAATTTCGTAGAAGCGATTGAATGCTATACAGATGAACTGTTAGCGCAAGAAAAATTAAAAGATATCTTTCTTCTTTTAAAAGAACCCCTACCCCTTGCACTTCAAAAAAAGATAGAAAATAAACTACATCATCATTTTGGATACGAACCTTCAAATGATATGTACGACATATTAAAAATTCCTATATCGAGAAAGATAGTCCCATTAGATCCGGCTTTTGTGGCTGTAACTACAGAGAGCCATCTTACGAGTCAAATTTTTGATACGTTAGTCGTTTATAACGATGTTACGGAAAAAATGGAACCACACATTGCGCATACGTGGGAATTAAGTGAAGACGGGCTGACGTGGACTTTTTATTTACGAAAGGATGTATATTTTCATAACGAAACAGTTTTAACTTCTAAAGATGTACGATTTTCATTTGAAAGACTAAAAGAAGTTCACTCTCCTTTCGAATGGTTAACAGAAGAAATTGTTCAAATTGAAACACCATCACCACTGCAAATTCGATTTCATTTAGCAAAACCAAATTTATTTTTCTTACACTATGTAAGTTCCATACAACTAGCAATTTTGCCACATGATGCTAGTATTGAAAATCATCATTATATAGGTACTGGACCTTTCAAACTTGCTCATTACTCTGAAGACAATATCGTACTCGAAGCGTTCACTCATTATTTTAAAGAGCGCGCGTTATTAGATCGTATTGAATTTTGGGGTATTCCTGATCATGTACAAATCGATGCTGATTATGAACTACCAAATGAAGAAGAAAATGAAAGGCATGATATACAAATAGAAGAAATAGGTTGTATTTATGCTGGCTTCAACTTTACAAAACCTGGTCCTCATCACGACATTTACTTTCGAAAGGCTTGGAGAGAACTATATGATGTTGAAACGATACTTCGTAGCATAGAGGGAAGACGAACAATTGCTGCATCAAGCTTTTTCCCTGAAAGAAGTAGCCAAGCTTCTAAAAGATCTTACTCTTTAGAAAAAGCAAAAGTTTACTTAAACAAGAGCACCTATAACGGAGAAACGATACATATTTATTTCTTCGCATTTAAAGACAGTGCAAATGACGCACATTTCCTAAAAGAACGATGTGAAAGTTTAGGTATACAAGTGGAGCTTCACCCATTTCTCGTTTCCGATTATATGAATCGTTCTATCGATCAACATGCCGATATTATTTTCATGGGAGAAGTGTTTGCTTCCAATCATGAACTTGCATTCTTAAATGTATTTAAAAATAAAAGTTGCTTCGTAAATCGGTTCATGGACCCACACTACGAAAAACAAATTAACTGTTTGCTAGATACATTTTTACTAGAAGAAAATAAAGAAAAGCGTTATGAACTCATGTATGAGATTGAAGAGTTTTTACAAGCAGAACACATCATTTTATTTAACTATCACGTTTTAAAAAGAAAAACATACCCTTCTTCTTTAAAAAACGTAACAATTGATTCATTTGGTTGGGCAAATTTTGCGAAGTTATGGATACAACCATCCACGTATTAACATGCAAGTTTTTATAAAAGGAGAAAAACCATGAAACGCACCCTAGAAAAAAGACTTTCTTATCTATACACAGGTGAGTTATTTTCAGTCATTACTTTTATTTTCACAAGTTACTTACTTAATTATGCTTATCCTACGTTACATTTATATTCCCTATATTCTTTTTGGGTCTCATTTCTTCTTTTAGAGTTTATCTTATTACAAGGAGTAATTTACTGGTACGTAAAGTGGAAACGACTAAAAAAAGAGAAAACATCTGTTACGCCCATTAGGATGATTCAATATTTAAAAATACTTAAAAAGATAAATATAGCATTCATTATTACGGGATTTATTACGTTTACTATTGATTTTATAATTTGGTATCCTCACTTACCTTTAGGTGGGCTATCATTCACTCTATTTATTTATATTTTTGCATTACTTGAGTACATTAACTATTATCATACTCAGCTTTCATACGATAACATCTCTGATATAAAACATTTAATCAAATCAAAAAAACTAAAACAGTCCTGTATAAGTAAAGATTTTCAACGTATTTCATAAACGAGAAGGTACTACATCCTTAGTAGTACCTTCTTCACATACAAATATAAACTATTATTTAATTACTTCATCTAAGTGATCTTTCAAGTTCAATAAATATTGCTCAATATCCGGATTCTTCACCACATCATAACAAGCAAAACTCTTTAATGGACTCATACCGAGAAACTTTTGCATGCGGTGTAAATGACTAAGCGCTGATTCTAAACTTTCTCCTTCAAAGAACTTCGTCTTATCTCCAAATGCTTTTTCAGGTGCATTCCAAGTTGTAGAGAACATATACTCTTTCTCTTTTAATAAACCACCTGTTCCGTATTCATCTGCACCTTTAAAGAACAAACCGTATTCATATACTTCATCCATATACGTTTTAAATAAGCCTGGAACACTAAACCAGTAAATTGGTGTTTGATAAATAACAACATCGGCCCATAAAAATTTATCCTGTTCTTCTTTAATATTGTAACCATCTTGAATCGTTGTTGTTTTCACATAATGATTCTCGCCTAATAGAGTAACCATATAATCTACTAACGTTTTATTTAATCGTCCTTCCTTTGTACCGTATTTTTCATGTCCATTTATAATAAATATATTTTTCATTACTTTTCTCTCCCCTATATAATCTACTCTTCAGCTATTAAGCCGAGTTGCTGCTGTAGTGTAAGATTATCTTCTAAATGCCAATCTTCCGTTATCTTTCCGTCTTTCACATGTAAAATATCAATTGCAAAAAAATTAATTTTCTTACCATTATGCGTTCCTGTAAAAGAAAGACGAGCTGTTACTTTATCACCAACAACTAATAAATCTTCAATCTCGCAATGTATATCAGGCACAACTTTACGAAAATTTTGCGCTGCAAACTTTAATCCTTCAATGCCTTGTGGTCGCCCTTTCGGCAATGTATTATCGAAGAAATCTTTAGTAACAGTCTGCGGAATAAGTTCCTCCTTACCTGTATCCCAAAATGCATAAAAACGCTGCGCCGCATGAACCATTTCTGTCGCTTCTTTTTTACTTAGTGAGGGATCAATTGTCATTGCTTTTGGCTTTGGCATTTCTTTTAATAACTGAACTTCAGTTTTTTGTTCCACACCACATGCTACAAGCACAATACAAATAACAAACAAACTCAGAAATCCAAATAACTTTTTTATCCCCATGGAAATCACCACCTCCTCATATAAATCCTTTATGTTTCGTATTGCTATTGTATATGCACTAACTTCATTTATGGAAGTAGTGATATTTTTTTCATATAGTTACCAAAAGTATAGTTTTGTGATACTATAAAGCAAATTCATCCAAAAAAATTTTATGGAGGCTTGTTCCATGAACAATATAGATCCAGTTGAATTAACGAAAGGTTTACCTGGCATACCTTGTCCTATCGCTAAAACGCTTGATGTAATTAGTACAAAATGGACGTTTTTAATCATTCGCGACCTTCTTATCGAAGGAACATTACGCTTTAGTGATTTACAAAAATCAATGGATGGTATTAGTCCAAAAACATTATCGCTTCGACTAAAAGAATTAGAGTCTCAAGGCATTATAACGAGAAAAGTATATCCAGAAGTTCCGCCTCGTGTAGAGTACACATTAACGGATAAAGGAAAGCAACTAGAGGGGATTTTTATTGAATTAAAACGGTTTGGATTAAGTTTATAAATAAAAAACACCACCTGAATATGCACACTTAGTATGCGAATTCAGGTAATGTCTTTTCATACACCACGATTCTGGTTCACTTCATTATATCGAGAGAGGAATTTTGGAGCTAAATAGGAATTAAATATCCTACTGAATTTCTTTTATTTATTGTCTTACATACGTTATTATTACATGAAAATAACATTTTAAATTCAATATTTTCTAACCTTATATACTGAAAATTATCTTCAATACCTTAAAAATCACATACAAATTTTCTATATCTCATAATTATGGATTGTAATACCCAATAGGTTTTATTCTGTAAGCAAATCTTTAAGAAATGTATATAAGTTAAACTTGATAGCAATGTGCTGCTTCCTTGCAAAAAAACCTTAATTAAAATTAAAGAGTGAATGGCTAATATATTCTATATCTTTTTGCTTGAAAGTTTGCGAAATAAACAACACAGGTACCTCAGAAGCGTAGCATTCATTATAATTTCTAATGATTAGATCATACTTTGTTGTATTATCTGGTTTTCTATGAATATTCACTGATGCTCCAAAGTTATCCTTTAATGTTGTATAAGCTAGTTTTTCGTATACTCCATCTCCTCTAAACATAAATAGTACATTTTTTTTAGGATACATAGAACAAAGAATATGCGTTACTAGTTGTGCCATACGACTTATCTCATATTCATTAAACTGATTACGATTTACAGTTTTATTCCATGTATCAACAGTATTATAGTTTGAATCATAAAGTTCTTGTAGTCTATTGGATAAATAATTAGGTGGAGTGAAAAAGTATTCTAAAGAAAAATCATATTGTTTAGCAAGATAAAGCTTATAAAATTCAACACATAATTCAAGCCTTAGATGTTCAGGGTCTATATTATGCCTTTCATTATTAGAAACCAGCATATCAATTAGATCTACAAAATACTTATAATGTTTTTTATTTCCTTCTTCAATATACTTAATAATCTCCTGCTTTTGCTGATCTTTACTATCTGAGAAGAGAAAGAAGAAGAGGTTTAATACATCTTTTTCTTCTTGTGATAATCTTACCATGCAATAACTCTCAATCTCAGAAATGATGTTATTAAAACAATTTGTTTGATCTGAAGTCAAAAAGATTGTAGGTTTAATTTTTTTATTTATAAGATTTTTACTAGTGATTCTATGCATTGAAACATATATCACTACATTTAATAGCAAAGAATCTATTTCTACTTCATAAAAATCAAGGTTTTTCTTTACTTGTCTCATTAACTCTTCAGGTAACGATATTATTTGTGCATATCGTTCTATATTAAAAAGCAAAGCCTTATAAAAATACCTTAGATGAATTTCTTCCCCCACTAATTTCATTGGACTAAATGTAAATTTTAAATTATTTTCACCCAAAACAGATTTATATTGTTTTAAATTGCTTTTCAATGTAGATTTATTGGTATATAAAATTTGACACCACTTCTCTAAAGAATAATAATTATTTCTAAATGTTTCGATACAAATTTTATACGTCATACTATCTTGTAAATAGAATTGAATAATTGAAGTAAGAGATTCCAATGGTGGCTTGTGCAAAGTGTATCCCTTTGTTTTCATTCCAATTATATCCCAGTTCTCAGGTAAATCATTTTTAAGCTCACTAATTTCATTTATAATAGTTCGATTCGAACAATTCAGTTGCTTAGCTAGATCCTTAGAAGTTAATGATATTTCTTCCACATTTAGTCTTTTGAGAATAGCAATTTTTCTGTACACAGATTTATCATGGATTAAACTTGTTACTAGCCTATTCATTGTAAACGCCCCTAAATATTTTTAGTAAAAAATGTATGTTTTACCAAAAAAAATAATTTTTCTATTGTTTTATAATAATACGGTATTAAACAAGAGGGTTAACTTGTTTTTATCCTTTAAGGAGAAATATTAGTTCTTCATAATAATGGTATTTATGAGAAAATAGTGAATTTCAATCATATATACCATTAAATTAGAATTAATATCATCTCATTTACAAGACTACCAATTTGAATTGCAAGTTATACATTATACTTTGAATAGTACTAGTCAATTATTTTCAAATAAAAATAGCGTCTACTAGTTATTTGTCAGAACTAAAAAACTCTACTTTTCACGTGCAGTATGTGCTGTTAGTCATTAAATGTTTCTTTGCGCTGAAAGTTTGTATATATTTTTTTCAATGTATGTTTTTCAACATGTGCTACTTTATAACCGCGTTCCCTACACTCAGATAAATGAAATATCTCTTCGCCTTTTGTTATTTTTTATCATCCATTTTTTTATTTTTTTAATCGAAAAAATTAATCACTATTTATTAATAATGGAAATAAGTTAATTTTTGTTCCCTACATCTTCGCAATAAATCTTTCGCTTTAAAACAAAACCTGCTTATTTACACGGTAAAATATGCATATATTATAACAAATAATTCCATGCTCATGGAATTATTTGTTAATATAATTTATGTATGGAATCATTCTCAGTACGACATATTTACTATATCTTATTTACAAACAACCAAACTTTAACTTTTAGTTTGATCAAAAGAACGAAATACACATCTAAAAAATGATTTTTATAATAAATTTAGCTTTATAAATACTTCTTCTCTCACCTAACTCCTTTGCTTTCTTTGAACTTTGAAACGAGAGCCTTACTTCTCTAAATTTTCGAGACAAAAAAGACGATTTCTGTTCAATACAGAAATCATCTTCTTAATGTAAATTTTAAGACACAATTTACATGACTTAACACTTATTTACTAACTATTTTGATTTTCTATTACTTCTCGTACTTAACTTCTCCAATTTCCCATTCTATTTTTTTATTACCATCTGGATTTTCAAAAACTAATTTACTAGGTTTTTCTTCTTCTATTTTATAATAACCTTTACCTTTCAATTCCTTACCAGGCTTAATTACATCTCCAAAATTATTTGGATATCCATAAAGTTCTAGGTTTTTTCCCTCTTCATCAAAAAGGCTAAAATCCCCAGCACCTATGCCTATTTCCTTATCTCCTGTATTTTGTATATTAAATGTGACTTCTACTACTTTTTTTACCTTCTTATTATCCATTGAGTTTCGTTTATCAGTATACACTGCTTTTTCGGGGTTAATTTTCAAATTATTCACTTCTTTAGCCTTATCAATCTCATTTTTTCCTTTTCCATTAGAACAACCTATTAATAGAACAGGTAATAACATACAGATTAATATTTGCATGCAAATCTTTTTCATATACTCTACCTCCATTTACAGCTAAAAGGAGTTAATAAATTTAACTCCTTCTAGCATTACGCTATAATTTTTTTATCTTGCTTTCACTATAATGCTAGTTGCTTTACCTTCTTTTCCTGAAGCAGTTACCGGAACAATTTTCAATTCCGTTCCTACTGGTGCTAAAGTTTTATCAAGATAGATTTTAAAAGTCTCACTATTAGCCTCAAGCGCACCATAACGGATAAATTTATCATTGATATATAACTTAATACCTTTTGTACCCTCTACATATTTTCCTGTTATATAAGTATCACCATAGAAAACTTGATTTACATCAGGTGCACCTAATTCTCCGACGTTATCTGTTTCTACTACTGTTTTTGCAGGATATCCATCAATATTATTTTCATCTACTGCTATTACTTTTATTTCGGCACCTTCTGCTGCTAATGTTTTTTCTTTATAGATCTTATATGTTCCGTCAGAGTTAATTGCACCATAACGAACAAACTTACCATCTACATATAATGCAACTCGTTTTGCTCTAGTATCAATTTTCCCTGTCACATAGTTGGTACTTACTTTCACTGGATCAATTGTTGGCGCTGGTAAACGTTCAAAATTTGCTTTTTCAATTTTAGCTGTATCTCCAGTACCTGCTCTACCATCCTTCGTTAGCGGTAATACTTTTATATTATTACCTTCAACACGATATGAACTATCAATAAATACTCGATAACTTCCATCTGGTTGAACTGCAGCATAACGAATAAATTTATCGTTAATGTAAAGAGCAACTTTTGCTGTTCCCTCCGTTGTTGTTCCTGTCACATACATATGAGACGTTGTTAAAGGCTTATTAATTTGAGCCTTTATATTTGCAACAGTTTCTGATACAATCACTTGACTTGGCTTACTTGTATTTCCTGCATTATCTGTTAGTGTTACCTTTATCACTGTTCCTGGCTTTTGCTTTGGAATTTCTACTGTGAAATTACCATTTTCATCTACTTTTCCTTTATACTTATTACCGCCAATTGCAACTGTTACTTTCGAGCCTACTTCACCTGTCCCGATTACTTTTGTATCAATATCTGTTACCCCTTTAACAGTTGGAGCATCTGGTGCTGTTGTATCTTTTACTGTTACTTTTGTTGGCTTACTTGTATTTCCTGCATCATCTGTTAACGTTACCGTTACTTCTGTTCCTGGCTTTTGTTTCGGGATTTCCACTGTGAAATTACCGTTTTCATCCACTTTTCCTTCATACTTATTACCGCCTGTTGTTACTGTTACTTTCGAGCCTACTTCACCTGTTCCAGTTACTTTTGTATCAACATCCGTTATTTCTTTAACAGTTGGAGCATCTGGTACTTTTACACCTTTTACTGTTACTTTTGTTGGTTTACTTGTATTTCCTGCATCATCTGTTAACGTTACCGTTACTTCTGTTCCTGGCTTTTGCTTTGGAATTTCTACTGTGAAATTACCGTTTTCATCCACTTTCCCTTCATACTTATTACCACCAGTTGTTACTGTTACTTTCGAGCCTACTTCACCTGTTCCAGTTACTTTTGTATCAACATCTGTTACTTCTTTAACAGTTGGAGCATCCGGTGCTGTTGTATCTTTTACCGTTACTTTTGTTGGCTTACTTGTATTTCCTGCATCATCTGTTACTGTTACCGTTACTTCTGTTCCTGGCTTTTGCTTTGGAATTTCTACTGTAAAATTACCGTTTTCATCCACTTTTCCTTCATACTTATTACCGCCAGTTGTTACTGTTACTTTCGAGCCTACTTCACCTGTTCCAGTTACTTTTGTATCAACATCCGTTATTTCTTTAACAGTTGGAGCATCTGGTACTTTTACACCTTTTACTGTTACTTTTGTTGGCTTACTTGTATTTCCTGCATCATCTGTTAACGTTACTGTTACTTCTGTTCCTGGCTTTTGTTTCGGGATTTCCACTATAAAATTACCGTTTCCATCCACTTTTCCTTCATACTTATTACCACCAGTTGTTACTGTTACTTTCGAGCCTACTTCGCCTGTCCCGGTTACTTTTGTATCAGCATCCGTTACTTCTTTAACAGTTGGAGCATCTGGTGCTGTTGTATCTTTTACTGTTACTTTTGTTGGTTCACTTGTAACTCCAATTTCATCCGTTAATGTTACTGAAATCTCTGTTCCTGGTTTCTGCTTTGGAATTTCCACTGTGAAATTACCATTTCCATCTACTTTTCCTTCATACTTATTACCACCAATTGTAATTTTTACCTTTGAGCCAGCTTCGCCTGTTCCAGTTACTTTTGTATTTTGATCCGTTACTTCATTCACTACCGGTTTTTTTATAGTACTATCAACGCCTGAGCCAATTTTTATAGTAGTACCCGCTTCTGAATTTTTAATTACAGCTGCATCAATTGCATTGCTTGACTTCTCTAAAGCATCCAATGTATAAGTGCCTTCTCTTAATGGCTTTTTCAGTGTTACTCTTGTTTCAATCTTCGCTGGGAGTATCCCTAGCAAATCCGCACTAACTAAGTTACTTGTAGTTATGTGTACCCTATTATCAACAAGAGGTACTTCAACCCATTTGCTACTTAATAAATTCTTTTTCTTATATTCAACCTTCGCAATGTAAGGTACTAATTTTGGATCATACATAATATGAGTCTCTTCTTCATTTAATAGTCCAAGTTGAGCTCCATACTTAATTGTATATATTGCATCAATTTGTTTCTCATTACCTTTAGTTAATCCTGCTTCCAGCTTCGCCCAACCAATAACCGAAACCTTTCCAACACCATGTTGTACATCGGCTGAGTTTGAAGTTTGTCCTTCTTGTTGCGCTGGTTGTTCTTCTACTTTTCCTTCTACTTGTTGTTCTTCTACTTGCGATTCTACTTTTTTCTCTTTTATTTGTTTATTCTCTAGTTCCCCTTGATTCACTTTTGAATTTGCATTTCTTTTTAGCTCTTCAGCGCTAGCTGGTACCCCACTAAGAGTAACAGAAGCAAGCGTTGAAAATGCAACTAAACTTGCCACATGCTTTTTCATTTTTTTGTTTTTCGTCATAAAATTACCTCCACAAATGTATTTAATTTCAAAAATTCTCCCTCAATTTAAATCAAGGAAAAATCAATGTTCTTATTAATCCCCTACTTAATTACTAACCCTAATAAAATATCAAAAGTCGGGGTTTTATTAGGTATACAACGTCGTAATGTGACTTATTCAAAGTATAACAAGCACTAAAAAAGGAAAATAATGCGTTTTTTCATCATATAATGTAAATTTCAAATCCCAATTGAATCTATCGATTACATTTTCCCTTCCTTATAAATCAATGGATTTTAGCATACTAAAAAGCGCATATGAAATAACATACGCGCTTTTCGGTATACACATTATCTAGAAAAATACGAAAACCCATCAATTTTATAAAGTAGTAAATATGTATTGAATGTTTTACAAATCAGATTGTTTCAAATGCAAAAACTATAGCAGTAAAATAAATAAAATCGTTTTTGCTGGGCTACCAATGATACAAAATGAAAATGCCATGAAGGCATTAGAACATTCTATTATCCATTGTACTGATTCTAAAATATGTTTTTCCTATTATATTGTCTTGTACACAATGAAATCTCTTCTCAAATAAAAGATCTACGATTATATTTTTCCACAGTTTGTGAAAAAACACATCCAACATTGATCCAATTACTAATATATTATTTTTTATAAGGATGGTGATTATATTGAAAACACTAATTAAAATAATTCCTAGATTCGTATTAATTATGCTATTGATTCTAGGGGGACGGAATATTGAAGCTTCATCTTTAAACACAAGCAATCTCCATATTTCAGAAAAACAAAATCCCACTTTTAAAACAGGGGATATTATTAAATTCAATGGGGAATATAACCTTTCTAACACTATATTAATTAACGAGTCTAACATTACTATTGATGGATTAAAAACTGATGGAACATTGTCAAAGCTAAAAATTAGTAAACAACTCCCTATTATAAAATTAGGTCAACATGTATCTAATATCACCATCAAAAATATAATATTAGAAGGAACTTTAGATACTAATAATCCTCAAATAAATTTTAATGAATCCGGTATTATGATCGATACCAAAGCTTCTGATATCAAAATCAATAATGTACAAATTAATAATTCCTCTGGATATGGTATATTTGCTGATTTAGCAAACAATATACATATTGATAAAACTAACATTAAAAACTTTGGATACGCTGGTTTTATGGGCTTCTCGGTAAAAAATGTAGAAATTTCAGATAGTATTATTGATGGAGCTCTCAGTTTTAATAAATCCAGTATCGGTAACTCTACTCTTGCGTATAATATTGCTTTTACTAGAAAATCCGATAACAATCTCAACAATTATCCTCGAAGCGAAAATTGTATTGTGAGGGACTCACTTATTATGAACAACAAATTTTGGGAAGGATTAGATACACATGGAGGTAAAAATATAACTTTCAAAAATAACAACATCAAAAATGTAACAAAGCCGATTGCCGCCGTACCTAGTGAAGTCGCGGGAGAAGATAAATTCGCTCCGCAAAAAGTAGAAATTATTAACAACACCATAGAATATGACAGTGTTGATTTTAGAGATATTGTTCAAAATGGAATAGTAGTCAGTGGTACTATAAAACCTAAGAGTACAACCAAAGAGTATGCAACTGGAATTATAAAAGACAATACCCTATCAGGATATGGAAATCGCTTTGCATTTAATGGGACTAACCTATTACAGACAGGCTCTATACTTATTCAAGCAACCGAAGAGATGCAAATATTAGATAATACTATATTCAAATCTAACTACCATGCAATTACACTATTCTATGATAATCAAAAGTTCCTTTTAGAAAATAACACTATAGATGGACTATATGTTGAAAAAGAAAGGGTTCCAAAAGGAAAATTCTATCCTACTCCATCTGGTATCTCCATTCGAAGCTTTTACAACTACGGTCACATAAACCATAATAAAATTTCTGGCAATAATAACGATCCTGATTTAAAAATAAGAGGCATCTCTTTAAGTACTACTGAAAACGTTCACGTAACTGCCAAAAATAATTATTTCGATCAATATATCTTACTCCCATACTATAAAATGCGCTTCGATACAAAAAATTCTCAATATGTAAGCATCTAATATTTAAAAATTAATAAAAATAAAACCGATTTAAAAAAATCGGTTTTATTTTATTATACGAGACACAAAATATCTGTAATATAAAATAGACTACCACCCAGAAATTCTTCACTATTATCTTCTAGCACTCTATCTGCAGCTTTATGTGTTGATGTTGCAACGTTATTCACTATTTCTATCAACTTCCCCAAAAGTTTATAGCTTAGGAAAGTACAAATAATAAAATAATACATTTAAATAGCGCCATAAGACCAACTACTATTTCACAGTAAGATGAAATAAATCACCTCGGGCTATGATAGCAATAAGATATAATAATAATTATCGCTATATAATTTTTTATTTCGAAATATAAATATTTAAAAATAAAGGTGATGAAACTAATTTGCAAAGTTCATTCGTAAAAAAAATCTTAATTCTAATGTCTGGGACTGCATTAGGACAAATAATAGTTTTTCTATCCTCACCAATTTTAACTAGACTGTACAGCCCAGAAGATTTTGGCGTATTGAATTTATATACTTCTATCCTATCTTTCTTACTGGTGTTGTGTTCTTTAAGGTATGAAATGGCAATCCCCATTGCAAAGAATGAAAGGGAAACTATTCATATAGTTTTTATTTCAATTATTATTCTTATCATTTTTAGTATTCTTACAACAGCTCTTATTGCTATAGTTAATATTTTTTATATAAACTTGCCAAAAATATTTTATATATTCCCATTCAGCTTATTTTTTATAGGCTTATATCAAATATTTCTTAACTGGTATATACGAAATTCTAATTTCAAACTTATTACCAGGACAAAATTATCCCAGAGTATAACATTAACAGTTTCAACCATAATAATGGGAATATTCAACCTAAAATCGAATGGACTTATAATTGGAGATACCATTGGAAAAAGTTCTGGTTCTCTCCTAATGTTTCGCAAGTTTATACAACAATTTTCTTTTGAAAACCTCAAACAGATTATCAAAAAGAATTCCCTTTTAGACACTATGAAAAAGTATAAAAATTATCCTTTAATAACCACTTGGAGTTCCTTATTAAATGTTGCAGGAATTTACCTTTCACCTGCTCTATTTACATTATTTTTTGACAGTACTACCGGTGGTTTTTTTTCCTTTGGACATAGAATTGTGGGAACTCCTATTTTATTAATTGGTCAATCAGTATCGCAAGTTTACATAAACATTTTTTCTAAAAACGAACATCCTTTTCACATATTTAAAAAAGTTGTGTTAGCACTAAGTGCTCTAAGTATACTTGTTGCAGGTACACTGTTTTTTTTCGGAGAGTATCTTTTCTCCGTTATTTTTGGATATAAATGGAAAACATCTGGAACATTTGTAGGTATCTTATCTTTTATGTATCTATTTTATATCATTACATTTCCAGTATCACAAACACTAAATTTATTAGGAAAACAATTTCTGCAATTACTGTGGGATTTTTCGAGGGTCATTTTTATAGTTTTATTATTCTCCAGTGTGCACAAATTTTCTTTATCCAATCTATTGACTTTAAAAATATATTCAATAGGCATGGGATTATTTTATTTAATACTACTCACTTTAATATATTATAACTTAAAAAAAGATACTAGGAGTGATATATAATGAAGCAAATAGCAATTTTAACTTCCGTACACTATGCTTTTGATACTAGAATTTTTTATCGTATTTCACAATCTTTAGTTAAGTACGGTTATAATGTGACGTTAATAGCGCCGATGGATGAAATAACCCCTATAACAAAAAACAACATAAATATACTCCCTGTAAAGAAACCAAAGAAAAGATTTACTCGCCTCTTCAAAACTACATGGCAAGTATATAAAAAAGCTTTAAAAATTGATGCAGATATATACCATTTTCACGATCCTGAATTAATTTTTGTTGGATACCTCTTAAACTTACATGGGAAAACAGTTATATATGATATTCATGAAAATGTATCTAAGCAAATTCTCAATAAGGATTGGGTCCCTCTAAAACGCCTTATTTCTTTAACATATACACTTATAGAGCGCCTTTTCATTAGAAAGTTTCATCTAGTACTTGCAGAAAAATCCTATGAACAAATATATTCTTATCACAAAAACAAAACAACTATACAAAATTTCCCGAATTTAGATATACTTCCAGATAGTATACAAATAAAAGAAAAAAATTCAATTGTTTATTTAGGTGGCATATCGAAGGAAAGAGGGATTGAAACTACCATTCATGCACTTGGAAAATTAAAACAAGAAGGCTATAAATTTCATTTTAAATGTATTGGTCCAATTAGTACACACTATCAAAGAACATTAGAACAATTATGTAATGAAAATAATATTACAGATAATGTTTCTTTTTTAGGTAGATTGCCCGCTGAAGATGCTTATGCAATTGTAAAAAAATCAAAAATAGGATTAGCTATTCTCCACCCAATTGAAAACTATCTTGAATCTTATCCTACTAAAGTTTTTGAATATATGGCTTTACGCACCCCATATATAACTTCAGACTTCGAACTTTATTCAGAATTAACCGCGGATACAAAAGCTGGTGTAACCATTAATCCTTTCGATAGTGAAGATTTAAAAGAAAAGCTTATTTTTTTATTAAATAATGAACCTGTATTAAAAAACATGGCTGAAAATGGCCGTTCATCTGTAGCAAAGAAGTACAATTGGGAGCAAGAAGAAAAAAAATTAATAAAACTATATAATCAATTATAGATAACAAAATCCTGTTCTATTTAAATAGAACAGGATTTTGTTATCTACTTAAGCACTCTTATATTGTTTATCAGTTTTATTATAATCCATCTCGTTATATGATCTCTTAATATATGTATTTAACATGCTATCTTTTTATAAATAACATCATTCCCTCTAATTATTTATGTAGCTACTATTATCATTCAAAACCTCTATAATATCTAATTGCGAAACACGTTCTTACTATACTGCCTCTATACTCTATTAATTTTATCGATAAAACTTTACTGACGAAATAAATTAAAAAGTGTTCATTTCTAAAACGAGAATAACACTCCTAAACTTTAAATTTTCTTAAATTAGACAATACATGCATAATCACTACTAAAAATTTAATTTCTATTTAACCTATTATCTTGTTCATCACGATCTCTAGGTAAAAAATATAAAATAATTAGATTCATTAACAAACCGTGCGTTAAAATTGTTGTTAATAAAGATGTATCTGTCAACGCCCAAATTGGCATCGCTATTATTAAACAAACTATAGAGATTTTTTTAAACTTTAAAGAGAGACAATTACATATATAAGATATAAATAGCAATAATAGTGAGATACTTATAATACCTGAAATACCAAAGTTGGCAAAACCATCTGCCCATAGATTTGCATTTGCTGAAGCTTTTTCATTTCCAAAATAACTTAAACCTATAGTAAATGCTGGTGTAACGACATATGGATCTTCAAAAACACCTTTAAATACACTATATGCATATACAGCTTTAGGATTAAACGAAAAAAATTCATAGTACATGCCTAATAATAATCCTGGTGTAACTATAAAGCGTCTCAAAAATAAAGAAGTCAGAATATCCGTAGACCTTGCAACATCTAAAATTAAAAAAAAGCATAACCCAACTGTAAGTACCCCTAAAAATCTAATACTGAAATTTTTACCATTTCTACTTAAACAGAGATACAGCAAAAATAATAGTGCTGTAGAAAACAGAACACTCTTATGACCTGATATAGAATAAATCATAAGTTGGCTAAAAAATCCTAATAGAACAAAAAATGGTTTCTTTTTCAATAAACCTAAAGATATAAGTGTAGGCCCTATACATTTTGTAAACCATGTTATAGCATATGTAGAAATCACATCTTTATTTTCTCTATATGAATATCGTAAATCGTATACTTCATCAAATCCTACCAAACGAATATGGAATCCAAATTTATGGACAATAACAATAAAAAAAATTAAAAATACACTGAAAAATATAAATAAAAAAGTTTTATACGGAACACCTATAATATTAATATTAATAATGGGAATTTTACGCACCAAAACTAGTCCTAACATCACTAGTGTTATCACTAAATAAATAGGTAAAATTGTTAAATCCCCTGCTTGAATGGAAGCTACAGAGTATAATGGAATATACATGCTCGGAATATATAGTATTGTAAAAAGAAACCAAAATATAAAATCAGAAGGTACTTTTACGCTAATAGGACCAAATATGACTACCAATAAAATTAATAATGTCGCAATCACTACATCTAAAACATGTGGTTTGGCAAATGTATATCCTAAATATGAATATGCCGGGGAAACAAAGTATATATATCCTATATTAATCACCAAAATATAAGATACAACTAATAAAAATAAAAGTGGCTTTCGTAAATCAAACATCTTTACCTCTCCATTAAGTTATTATATATGGATTACCAACCTTTTCCCTCACACATCATATTTGAGAGAATTTAATTACTAAGTATTTCTTTTGATACTTAATATGCATCAATTATTTATACTATATAAATACAAAAAGGTTTTACGTAAGGACAGATTCCCCTTAAATAATCTTTGAACTCTTAGAAGAGAACCTATCCCGTTATTCTATACAAGATTTAATAATCGCTAAAATACGAAGTTTTCAAATAAAATTGTTTAAACGAGTGCCAGTTGCATTTCTAATTGATATAAGCTACCAAAATTATAGTATTTTATCTCTGAACTCTTCATATTTACACAGTTTTTGGTATCCAATATCATTGGACTTTTACATTTACTAAGAATCATCTCCTGATCCAAGTTCTGAAAATCACTATGATCAGTTAATATTAAAATACAATCCACACCTTCTATCGTTTTTTCTAAACTTAATAGTTTAAAAGGTACCTGTGATTGTTTTGCATACGGATCATGTACCTTTACATCATATTTTTTTTCTATTAATGAATGGATAATTTCAAAAGATGGACTCTCACGAATATCGTCAATATCTCCTTTATATGTAAGACCAAGTACTCCGATTTTCCCTTCTTTTCCCCTAACTAATTTTTCAACAGATTCTACTACAAATCGCGGCATAGAATTATTAATATGTCTTGCATTAGAAATTAACACTGCATTTTGAGGTGATTTTTCAATTATAAAATATGGATCTATAGCTAAACAATGTCCTCCTACACCAGGCCCAGGCGAATGAATATTAACACGCGGATGATAATTTGCCATTTTAATAACTTCTAATGCATTAATCTCTAAGTCTGTCGAAATTTTTACAAGTTCATTAGCTAGAGCAATATTTACATCCCGATACGTATTTTCCATTAACTTAGACATTTCTGCAATTAATGCTGTCGTTTCTAATATTGGTGCTTTCACAAAACACTGATATACCTCTGCTGCCTTTTTAGCCGAAACTTTATTTATTCCGCCAACGATTCTTGTATTATTAACTAGTTCATCCAATATTTTACCTGGCAATACTCGTTCAGGACAATGTGCTACATATATATCTTCACCAACCCTCCAACCCTCATTTTCAATAATTGGTGCAACAATATCATTAATAGTTCGAGGTGGAATAGTTGATTCGACTATGACTATATTGCCTTTTTTAAGGTAAGGTAATATATCCTTGGATGCCGCAATAACTGCCTCTAAATTTGCAGTGTAATCTTCATTATGCGGTGTAGGAACTGCAATGATAAAAACATCTGCATACGTTGGAGTAGTATCTGCTGTTAACCTTCCCTCCACTACAACCTTTTGCAATAATTCTTCTAATCCTCTTTCCTCAATATGTGCTTGTCCAGCATTAATCATTTTTACTGTTGTGAAATTAACATCTACTCCTCTGACTATTTTTCCTGCATTTGCAAATATTGTCGCTGTAGGTAGACCAATATATCCCAATCCAACTACACAGATTGTATGAATTCCCATTAATTTTTCTCCTTTTAATAAAGATTTTTGCTAAATTAAGCCCTTTAATTTATTCAATTTTATAAACATAAAATAGCTTTTAATATCTATAGAATTATTCTTGATTTATGCAGATTGTTAGAAACCCCTAATGTGAATACCTTATTATTCCTATGTTCTTCAAACATGTTTCTAGTATCAACAATAAGTTTTGCATTTGTTAGAATCTCACTTGAATCATAAACACTGTGATCTGTTGTTAAAATAACACAGTCATAGTGTTTCAGCTGTGAATAATCTAATTCAATTGACTCCACTATTTCTTCATAATGGTCCTTAAACGCCTTTGCAAATGGATCATTGTATTGTACAATACCTCCACTTCCTTTTAACAATTCATATATTTCTAGGGCGGGTGATTCCCTTAAATCATCAATATCTGGTTTATATGTCATACCCAACATCAAAATATTAGCACCTTTTATGGATTTACCATGCTCATTTAAGGCTAAGGAAGTTTTAGCAAGAACATGCTCCGGCATTTTTTTATTTACTTCTTGTGCTAACTCTATGAATCTGCTAAAGAAATTAGCTTCTTTAGCTTTCCAAGATAAATACATGGGATCTAATGGAATACAATGCCCACCAATACCTGGGCCTGGAGTGAACTTCATATAACCAAACGGTTTAGTTGAGGCAGCATCAATTGTCTCCCAAATATCGATCCCTAATTTTTCACATAACATAGCCATTTCATTAATAAAGGCGATATTCATACTTCTGAATGTATTTTCTAATAACTTACTCATTTCAGCCACCTTAGGCGAAGAGACTGGAATAACTGTATCGACAACTTCCCCATATAATAAAGTTCCTAATTCTGTACATGCTTTTGTTGTCCCACCCAAAACTTTAGGAGTATTTTTCGTATTATATTTTTTATTTCCGGGATCAACTCTTTCTGGAGAAAAACATAAAAAATAATCATCCCCTACTTTGTATCCAGATAATTCCAATTCCTGCTCAATCAATTCTTCAGTCGTCCCTGGATATGTAGTACTTTCTAAAATTATTAAAATACCCTTATGCATATTCTCTTTAATTCTTTCCACAGCTGCTATAATATAAGACATATCTGGATTTTGTGATTTAGTTAGAGGAGTTGGAACACAAATACTTATTACATCTAAATCTTTAATAGCATCAAATTTTGTACTAGGAAAAAAAAATCCTTTATCGAGAATTTCTTTTACTTCTGAGGAAGAAATATCAATTATATAAGACTCCCCACACTTAAGTTGATTGACCTTTTCATTATTCACATCAATCCCTAAAACTTGAAATCCAGATTTTGCGAACTCAATTGCCAAAGGTAACCCAACATATCCTAATCCAATAACACCCACTTTTGCTTTTTTCTTTTCAATTTTTTGCTTTACCATCTCAAATATATTATTCATCGCCTTAAAACCTCCTTAAAAAACATTAATATAACTAAATCTCAATAATAAAAAATAACGTTTTATAGATTTTATATTCTATTTACCGTCTTGTTCATTACCCCTAAATAGATTTCAGCATGCTTTTCCCTATTGTATCTATCTAGCAATAGCTTCTTACCTTTTAACTTTAATTGTTGAACTTCTACCTTATTTAACGACAAACATTCTAGAAAATATAGCATTGAGCTTATATCTTCATAATATAAATGACTATTAATTGAACATATAATTTCTTGTGCCTCTCCTTGAGGCCCTATATAAAGCGGCAATCCACCATTTCCAATAATTTCAAATATTTTCGAAGGAATTGTACCACTAAAAGCTGGATCATTTAAAATCTTAATAAGATTAAAGTCAACCTGACTATATAGATATTGAATCTCTTTTGAAGAAACAGATCCAAATACATAGATATTGTCACTATCTTGAGCCAATTTTTTAATTTTTTGTTCTCTAGAGCCATTTCCAATAATTAAAAGTGTGTATTTTTCTACACTTAAGAATTGCTCTACAATTTCTTCTATTCCCTGTGAAATACCCAATGTACCAAAATATCCAACAATTTTTCTTTCCTTTTCCTTCTCTTTGTTTATTATTTTCAGGATATGATCTATATGACTAGTATTAATTTCTTCCTCTTTATCGAGTAAATACCCATTAGGAATAGTAGTCATTTTTCCAATTCCTACTCCATTTTCCTCTAAAATCCTTCCATATGTTTCTGTAACTGTGACTACGTGGTTTGCCTTTTTACAAAAATATAATTCTAACTTTTTCATCAAATTTATTACTATATTATTTGTATAGTTTGTTGCTTCCAAACTTTTAAAAGTAATATCACGAAATTCTAGAACACTAGGTATCTTTTTTCTTTTAGAAATATAATGACCTATGAACCCCGAAAAAATGGGTCCAACACTCGTAACAACCACATCATAATTATTAAGAAGTTTTTTTACGTTTTTGTAGCTACTTATCATAAATGATAAATAAGATTTAACTTTATTAAACTTTGATTCTGATTTTCCCCTATCGACACTATTTCTAAATATAGTAATTCCTTCTATTTCTTCAATAAAACTTTTATTTTCTTCATACCCCTTATACACTCTTCCTAAAGGATAATTAGGAATCGCCGTATATACATGTACATCATGACCTTGTTTTTCCCATAATCTTGTTAACTCTGTTAGACGTTTAGAAGCCGCACCGATCTCAGGATAATAATACTGTGTAACAACCAATATTCTCATTTCTTCCCTACCTTTTCTTGAACCCCAACTATAATGAATAAAACACTAAATAGATATATACATACTTTACAATATCTTTACTTTCAATTCTCTTTCCTACCTTGCTCCATCCCCAGTAAAAACAACCTTAATAGTATTCAACATAATCTTAATATCCAAAATACAATTAACGTTATTTATATAATAAATATCTAATTCTAATTTTTCCCTCGGAGTAATATCATATCCCCCATTCACTTGTGCCCATCCCGTAACGCCAGGTTTTACTAAAAGTCGTTTTTTAAATCCTGGAATTTGTTTTTCGAACTCCTTAGTAAAGATAGGCCTTTCTGGTCTTGGGCCAACAACTGACATATCTCCTTTTAAAATATTAAAAAACTGGGGTAATTCATCGATCCGGGTCATTCGAATAAACATACCAACTTTAGTAATTCTAGGATCATTTTTTTTTGCCCATTGTGCTCCATTTTTTTCTGCGTCAAATCGCATGGAACGTAATTTAACTATATTAAATTTTTTTCCTTTAAACCCCAATCTTTCCTGTAAATAAAAAGGGGGGCCGGGTGATTCTAACATAATAAGCACTGAAAATATAAAAATTATAGGAAAAGTGATACATAAACCAATTACTGCAAATAATATATCAAATATAGTTTTTACCTTCCTAATATATATACTTTCAGAATTTCGCATGTGGACTTGTACATCACTACTATCATCTTGCTCAACCGTTACACCTTTATCCATTTATTATTTGCACCCCCTCACATGAAAAAGTAACCACTTTTTTGGCACGTCTTATTAAGAATTTTCCTTAGCAAGAATGTCCCAATCCAATAATTATCTATATTTGCAAAAACTAAATATTTTTCACAGTGAATTCCATCATTCATCATTCAATACAGCTTTTGCCATCACTATACTATCCTCTAATGTATGCTCCCCTTCTTTTAGATCAAGTACAACATGGCACCTTAAATGAATCTCTTTATTAATCTATAAAATTTTTTAAAAATATCAGAGGCATTAAGCACACAACTCCCTAGTCTGCACCATAATAATAGTTACTGTGTTTGTATTCATGGTCATTTAGTATTACGCCTAATAGTTTACCGCGAGATTTCTCCAAAAGAGTTTTGGCTTTTATCGCCCCTTCTTTTTCTGTTTGTTTGCTTCGTATAACAAGAATAGATGCATCACATTGATTTGCCATGATTTGTGCGTCTGTTACTGGTAAAATTGGGGGCAAATCAAAAATGACTAAATCATAATCGTTACAAATATCTGTGATTAAATTCTTCATCGCTATTGAGCCAAGTAATTCTGCAGGATTGGGTGGAATTGGACCACACGGAAGAAAATCTAAATTCGGAACAATTGTTTTCTGAATACACTTTTCTAAAATCCTACTACCTGTAAGCACATTTGTAAGTCCTAAAATATTGCTAACTTGAAATACTTGATGTAGCGCTGGCTTACGGAAATCAGCATCTACAATCAATACTTTTTTTCCTTGTTGTGCAATTACAGTAGCAATATTAGATGCAGTTGTTGTCTTTCCCTCACTTTCATTTACCGATGTTATTACTAAAGAACGCTTTTTGATGTCAACTGAAGAAAATTCCATATTTGTACGTATATTGCGATATTCCTCTGTTATTGTTGATTTAGGTTGTTGATGAGCAATTAGCTGATATTTTCGACGGCTCTTCTTTTTCTCCTGAAAAATATTCCTAAATATCACCATTCTCCCTCCTTATCCTCTTGAATAACATAGTTTTATTTTTATTCTTTTCTATCTCTATATGTGAAACAACTCCGAGTACTGGTAATTTGAGTATTAACTCGACATCTTGCTCCTTTTTAAATGTATTATTTAAATATTCAATAAAAAAAGAGATCAATACAGAGATAACCAGCCCTCCAATAGACGCAACTAAAATATTAAATAAAGGTTTTGGTTTAATTGGTGATTGTCCCTCTAGAACTTCAGCTTTAGAAAGTATAGTCACGCTGTCAACCTTCATAATATTTGAAATTTCATTTTTAAATACGTCTGCCGTAGTATTGGCAATATCTTTTGCTAAACTTAGATTCTTATCCTGTACCTTAATAGAGATTATTTGGGAATTCTTTTCATTTTCTACACTAATTTTGTCATGTAAAACTTGTGATGATACATTCAAATTTAGCTTTTCCTTAACTAAATCTAAAATTACTGGACTTTTAATAATACCCTTATACGTATTTGCTAATTGAATATTAGTTTGCAATTCATTTAATTGTAAGTTATCTCCACTTTCTTTCTTTTGATTAACAAGAAGTTGTGTCGAAGTTTGATAAATTGGTATCATAAAGTAAAAACTTACTATTGCACTTATAATGGCTATTCCAATTGTCACCACGATGATTATACCTAAACGTTTTCTTAAAATTGCAAATAAATCTCTCAAATTTATTATTTCTTCCATAATTCCTCCAACTTTCATTCAGCACAAAAAATCTAATATCCATCAATTCGGTAGCGATTCTTATTTGCTTTGTATAAAAATCCCTCCTCTTTTTAAAGTGAGAAGGGATTAACTAACGTGTCTTGCAAGCAGAATTTATATAAATTGACTATTTACCGAAAGAATAACAATAGAATTCACTCTGTGATAAAATGTTATAATTTAATCCTTTCAAATTATAACAAGCACAAAAAAAGATAAATAATGTATTTTTTCACGATATAAGGTAAAATTCCATACTTTTCTAAATAACATCTAACATTTTATCCAAAGTAATACTCCGACTTAGAATGGATGCCTTTAATCATAAAATTAGTGATTATATAATTAGCGGGCCCTAGATTCTTGCTTTAGCAATGCCAACATTAAGGCAAACAATCAAGAGAAAGAAAAGTAAAAGATGTTATCCTTCATTCAGATTAAGGAAGTATCTATACTGCGAAGAATTTCAAACGTATACAAAAAAAGCATTATCACTAGCATACTCCTAAAAGGAAAGTTGCCTTGATAATGCCTTGACAGAAGCTTATACTCACAAATGTGAAAAAATGGTGCTGGAATACATTCATTACTACAGTGGTGTGCAAATTCAAGAAAAATTAAACCACCTACCCCCTCCAGAATAGAGGGAACAGGTGGTTTAGATATTTCGAGATTCACTTTAATCATAATTAATTTCGTTACTTAGCAAAACTTTCAGCCAACTGTTTCTCTCTCCACATAAATGTAATAGCGAGACCAACTATTAAAACAACTCCTGAAAATGCATATGGATAATGAATATTCATATCAAATAATATTCCGCCCATCGCTGGTCCTGCGATATTTCCTAAACTCGTATAAGTCGAGTTCATTCCAGCAACGAATCCTTGCTCTTTTCCAGCTGCTTTTGATAAAAACGTCGTTAAAGCTGGACGAAGTAAATCAAATGCTAAGAAAATGAAGCAAGTAACGAGAAGTACAATCCAATAATTAAAGACTACAGTTGAGACGAATGCTAATACTGCCCCTACAATTAAACATATTTGGATTAATACTTTCTCACCGAACATGTCTACCAATTTGCCAAACATAAATACTTGCACAACTACCCCAAAGATTGAACTAATTGTAATAATTGCTGCAATATCTTTCGGCGAGAAGCCAAATTTATGATCAGAGAACAAGCTAAACACTGTTTCATACGCTGATAATCCGAATGCGAGTACAAATACGATAATAAATGCAATTGCATACATTGGATGTAATGATTTCTTTAAATCACCTATAAAACTTGATTCTTTCGTATTAGAAGAAATCTCTGCAAGTTCTTCTTTCGTTAACGGTTCTTTTAAAATAAAGATTGAAATTACACATGCTATAAAAGCAATTGCTGCTGCAACGAAAAACGGCACACGTATACCGTATTCTGCAATAAATCCGCCGATTCCAGGCCCTATAATGAATCCAGTACTAATCGCTGCAGATAAGTATCCCATCGCCTTTGGACGTTCCTGAATAGATGTAATATCCGCAACATATGCCGTAACACCAGGCATAATAAACGCAGCACTAATTCCGCCTAACACCCTTGCTACATAAAGCATCCATACATCTTTTCCCAATCCAAAAAGAAGCTCTGAAACACCAAAAATAAATAATCCAATGATTATCATTTTCTTCCTACCGTAAAGATCAACCCATCGGCCTGTAATAGGTGAAGTAATGAGCTGTGCCATTGCAAATACTGCAACGAGATATCCCATCGTCTTCCCTGTTAAACCCATATCATTCATAAAGGACGGCATAACCGGAATGATTAATCCAATCCCTAGAAAAGCGATAAATATATTACTCAAAAGAATGACCAATACCATCTTTTGTTCTTTTATCGGTTTCTTCACTTTTTAACACCTCTTCCCGTAAGTTCCTCTCAAAAAATAATGCCCAAGAAGCTTTTTCTTTATCCTGCTCTTTGCGGGCTAGTAATGAGTGAAGATGCCTCCACTCATTAGAATTTCACTCTATCCTTCCACACATACATAAGTATTAGGTGAATGACTATCATTCAGTTTTCCTCAAAAATGAACCTACCTTTTCAGACAGGTTCATCTTACTACTTCTTTATATGTAGTGCATGTGTTAAAAAATCTAGTACTTCTGCCTTTTGTAGCTCGACTTGCTCATCATCTTTATGATCATATAAATAAACTTGTTCCGCTGCTGATTCAACAAGAGCGATAAATAACTTCGCTGTTCGTTCTGCGTGAACCGAATCACGAATTTCACCAGCTTCTTTCGCCTCACTTAAAAATTCGCTTAACCACATATAAAGAGGCTCATACACAGCTTCCCACTCTTTTATATGTTCTGTAGATGCAAGACCCGCATACATTAAAGCTTGTATTTCACGGTATTCCTCTATAAAGTGAAACACCGCATCGATTACTTGTGCCACTTTATTTGAAAAAGGTACATCTTTTTGTACTTTTTCTTTCACTGCAAGTATCATCTTTTCAACCATCACTTCTGCTATTGCAGGCATAACAGATAGCTTAGAAGGAAAATATAAATAGAAAGTTCCTTGCGCAATGCCAGCTAATTTCACGATATCAGAAATCTTCGTTTTTTCGACGCCCTTTTCCTGAAACACTTCAATAGCTGCATAGACAATTTTCTCTTTTTTATTCATCATCTAAACCCTTTCACACGCATATTGAATGACTGTCACTCATTTTATAAGATAATTGATTGTACTGTCAATGATAGTGAACTCTAAGAGGAAATCATTTTTTTATAATAAAATCTCCTAATAAACAATTAGGAGATAGAAATACAATATATCTTTAAGAAAGTGCCTTTAATCCTGTCACTCCACATACAATAAGAAACACACTAATAATACGCGCTTTACTTTTCGACTCCCCAAACAAGAACATGTTTAATAAAACGGCACCTGCTGTTCCAATACCGATCCAAACCGCATACGCGACACTGACTTGTAAAAATAAGAAAGATGTATACAAGAATGCGAAGGATGTAGCAAACCCGCCTATATAAATCGCACCATTGGCTAATGTTTTATCTTTACTATACATTTTAAGTCCTATCACACCGACTATTTCACTAATTGCAGCACAAAATACGAAAAACCAACCCATCTTTAAGCAGCTCCTTCCACAGTTTCTTCTTTATTATCAGCAAGCTTTAAACCGATAACGCCAGCTACAACCATCACGATAAAGAATAACTTCCCTACACTGAAACTTCCGCCGAAAAGAAATACATCCATCAAGAAAGTACCTACCGTACCAGCTCCGGCGAAAACAGCATATACAGTCCCTGTTGCAAGATGTTCACACGCTTTAGAAAGGAAGTGAAAATCAACAGCGATAACTCCTAAAATAATAATCCAATGCCACCAAGTATTAGCCGTATTAAAACCAAACACCCAAAAAATTTCAAAGATACATGTTAATATGACATATAACCAAGCTCTATTTTTCATACCTCTCACCTCTTATGACTGACTATCAGTCATTTTTGTTTTAAAAAAAATATGCTCTTTCATCAATACTATATAAAAACAACTATCATCCTCATTTACCATTGTATTTGTTCCATTTTTAAACTAACTACATCCTGTCACATAAAAAATGACTGAATGTCATTCATATATATTGTACATGAACATTTTAAAAACTGTCAATGCCGAAAGTTTATTTAAAATTTCTTTCATCCGATTTGTATATTTCTCAATAATCTGTCAATACTGCTAGTAACATAATATTTTCTCCACTCCCCCTTGGAGAGATCCCTTGAATGGAGCAGTTAGCTTTTGCCAGCTGCTCTTTTTTATTTGTCCGCACACTATGATGAAATACTCATAGATCAAATCCATTTTTCATCACATAACAACCATCTATTTATTTTCCAATGAGTTTTTGTATGCACTAATTTTATTCTCAAGCATCTTCTCTGTAACTTCTAAGTTTTCTCTTTGAATCTGAATAGATTTCCTATGATCTTCTAGGAGCTGTAAACGAGCTTCTGTTGTATGCTCCCCTTCTGTATATAATCTAGCGTATTCTCTTATTTTCGCTATTGGCATTTGCGTTTGTTTTAATTTCATTACAAACTGCAACCACTTTATATGTGACTCTTCGTAAAGTCGATTTCCATTTGTATCACGATTTGCAATTAATATATTTTCCTTTTCATAATAACGTAGTGTATGTGTGCTCACGCCTAATAATTTTGCTACCTCGCTAATTGTGTACATACTAAAACTCCCTTCACATGCTTACCCTTATATATTTTATAACCGTATCAAATTTATAAAAAACGTTTGACTTAGAGTATACTCTAACAAATACAATCTAACCATAAATGAATTTGAATTTAGGGGGATTTTATATGAAATACACGGTTATTACTGGCGCAAGTTCCGGAATTGGTTATGAAGCAGCTTTAGCATTTGCATCTCGCGGAAAAAATTTAGTACTTGTAGCTCGAAGACAAGAAGAATTAAACGAATTAAAATTGAAAATTAACGAAATGCATCCAGAATTGGATGTTGTCATTCGAAAAACTGATTTATCTGTTACTGCAGATGTTTATAAACTTTATGAAAGCCTACAATCTTTTCAAATTGAAACGTGGATTAACAACGCAGGTTTTGGTAATTTCGCCTCAATTGCTGAACAAAATTTAAATAAAATCGAAACGATGTTACATGTAAATATAGAAGCACTAACAATACTCTCTTCTCTTTTCGTTCGAGATTATTCAATGGTTGATGGAACACAGCTTATTAACGTTTCATCGGGCGGCGGATACACAATTGTTGCTGATGCTGTTACGTATTGCGCTACGAAATTCTATGTAAGTGCATTTACAGAAGGGCTGTCTCACGAACTGAAAGAACAAGGCGCAAAACTGCAAGCAAAAGTTTTAGCTCCTGCTGCAACTGAAACAGAATTTGCGAAGCGTTCATTTGATATTGATGAATTCCAATACGATAATGTTGTACCAAAATTCCACACTGCAAAACAAATGGCACAATTTATGCTCGACCTTTATGATAATGACAAAGTTGTAGGAATTGTCGACGGTTTAACGTATAACTATGAACTTAAAGATCCACTTTATAATTTTGCCGTGAGACAAAAGAATTCAAATTCTTAATAACCTGTCCATTTCTTATGGAAATATATGTTCCCACTATATATGTAAATAATAGTGGGAACTTTTTCTCTATAAAATTTTCATCCAACATACCGCACCATCGCCACTTCATCACAATAATCCACCTTTGGACAATGTCTACAATCAATCCATACTTTCTCTGGCAACGCTTCTTTATTTATAAAATCAAATCCACACTTTTGAAAAAATACTGTTTCATATGTTAAGGAAATTACTCTTCTTACATTTATTTTCGTAGCTTCCTCCATTACATGATTTACAAGCATACGCCCTATCCCTTTCCCTGCATATGTATGCGAAACTACTAACGATCGTATTTCTGCAAGATCTTCCCCCAATACATGCAATCCAGCAACTCCAACAATTCTCTCGTCTTCTTTCATAACATATAAACATTGCAAATATTGATAAAGAGACAAAAGAGAACGTGGTAAAACAACTCCCTCTTTTGCATAAACCTCAATAAGACTATAAATTTCTTTCACATCACTCGTCACCGCATTACAGATTTTCATATTACATCCCCTTGCCCTCGATATTAATATTTATAACTTAAAATGAATTTTAATTCATAATTTTATATAATAATACAGCTCTCTTTTCTCTTCGTCAATCACTTTATGCAAACAAAAAACCAAGCAATCTAATTGATGCTCGGTTCCTCATCTCGTATCGGCAATACCGTCGAATATTTAATTTCACGAAGTGCTAAACTTGTCTGTATCCTTGTAATACCAAGTTTATTCAGCTTTCTAATAAACTGCTCCAGTTCTTTACGATCACGATTTGCAACCTTTAATAAATAATCGTACTCTCCTGTTAAACAGTGACATTCTAACACTTCCGGCATCGATTCTAATTCTTTCTCCAACACTTCCAGCTTGTCAAATTGATGAATATTTGTACTCATAAAAATAAAACATAATAAATCAAATCCAAGCTTTTCTTGATTTAAAATCGCAACTTGCTTATCGATGAAACCTTCCCCATCCAATCTTTTTATTCTTGCATGCATCGCAGCCGGTGATAAATTAACGCGACGTGCCAGCTCTGCATTACTTACTTGTGACTCCTTCTGCAATATATCTAAAATTTGTACATCCAAATCATCCAACACTTTAATAACAGACGACTCCATTACAATTCCCCCTTTTTTCTTACCGATGATTATTCGAAAAAACACCTTATACCTTACACAAAACTGAATATCATTCCGTAAATATCATTCATAACTAAATATTTTATCGAGTTTTAATCATTATACAAAAGAATATATTACACAATAAAGAAAAATGCTAAAATTATTTACAATTCGTATTGATTACAAAAAAGGGGATTTTAGCATGCCTTATTTTTACGTCTTTTTACTATTACTAACGAGCTTATTATGGGGAGGAAATTTTGTCGTTGGAAAATCACTCGTCGATCATGCATCGCCGATGACACTGACAAATTTAAGATGGATGATTGCGATTGTTTGTTTATTACCAATGGTATGGTTTAAAGAAAAGAAAATCCTTCCACCACGTACCGCAATACTTCCTTTAATATTGATGGGAATTTCAGGGGTCGCTCTTTTTAACATCTTTCAATTTTTAGCATTAGAAAAAACCTCCGCTACGAATGTAGGTCTTATCTCTACTTTGAATGCAATTTCAATCGCATTATTTTCAGTATTATTTCTAAAAGAAAAAGTAAATACACTTCAAATCCTATCCATGATTCTTTCATTCTTCGGGGTTATCCTCGTCCTATTAAAAGGTGATTTCTCGCTTTTATTTTCACTACATTTTAATAGCGGTGATTTATGGATGATTGCAGCAGTCTGTATTTGGGGAATCTATTCTGTTTGTAGTAAATGGGCAACAAAAACAACTACACCACTTATGGCAACGTTGTACTCTGGTATTTTCGGCGTTATTTTATTACTACCGTTTAACATAGGTAGCTTCACTGTTTCAAATATAAATACTTCTTTCATCACATCACTTTTATATACCGGGCTTATTTCGACAGTTCTTTGTATGGTATTTTGGAATATTGGTGTACAAAAATTAGGTGCAACTACATCAGGTATTTTTCTAAACTTCAATCCAATTTTCACAGCCATTTTAGCATTCATATTCCTCGGAGAAGAATTAACGTGGATACAAATTTTAGGAACAATTGTCGTTGTAACAGGATGTTATTTATTTTCTCATTTCAAAACTGTTGCCGTTCAGCCAACTAGAGCTTTAATGCGAAAACATTCTTAATGAAAAAACATCGTCATCCAAGTGGCGATGTTTTTATTTACTCTTCATTTCTTTTATATACTGCTTTTCCTCTTCTGGCGATAAACGTTCCGTCGCCTTGCCAGTATCTCCACCTTGAAGGCTCCATAAAAAGTTATGCTCCTCAACAGTTTGAGAAAAATCTCCTTTTTCCCATCTATTTATAATAGAAAATAACTTTATTTTATATTGAAAACCTGTACTATTTTCAATATCTCTTTTCACATTAGAAATTTCCTTTTTTGTCATCTCTACAAATCCCCATTTTTCAGAGGATTTTACCTTTTGGTGCACCATTTTATGCATAGTAGAAATAATTTCACCTTCACTAATTTGCGGAGCTTCTTCTGCAGCTTTTTTCTCTTTTTCGTTTGCCGCTCGCTCGGTTTGAATATTTGTATTTTCTTTTTCCACATATGCAAGCAATTTCTTTCCGCCAACTATAGAAGAGATGATTACCATAATGGTAATACATATACCTACAATCCATTTAAAAAGCATTAGCTCTTCATCGCTTCCCTAACAATATGACTATCTACATACTGCTTAAACTTCACGATTTTTCCATTTTCAAGCTGCCATACATGAACAAATTCTGCTTCAAATGATTTTCCTGTTTCTTTATAAACTCCAGAATACATACCTTCAGCAATAATTACATCTTTTCCGTTTACTTCATGATATGTATTTACACTTGCTTTATAATCATCCCATTCTGATCCTAAACGGCTAAATACATTTTCCATTATAGCTTCTACGCCTGTATATGTTCCGCCATACGGGAAACCTTCTGCCTCTGTCCATTCCACTTTTTCAGAGAGGGCTTCTGCTAAATGCTTTGCATTCGAAGAAGCTGATCCTTCATACGTGCTTTGAATAATTTCTAAATTTGATTTAGGCATATTACTTCCTCCCGTTTATTTATTTTTACACAAGACGTAACCAATGTAGTTACATCTTGTGTAAAAAAATATTTAAATTGTTTCATTCGTGATTCATTAGTTGTAATCATTATAGTTACAATGATTCTTCAAGTCAACAATTTATAAATAAAATTTACTTCGTTTTCATTACTTTCTCTTTTAAGAAACGATCTACATATCCTTCTGCTTTTACTACGAATAAATACGCACCCATTGATAATAATGCAAGATCTAATTCATATCCTGGATTCTTTCCATCTCCTAATAAACCTGCTGCTCCATTTACCTTTACGATAGCTCCAGCTAAAATAAGAGCAAATAACAATCCTACATATCGTACACCTAAACCGATAATTAATAATATACCACCAACTAATTCTACAGTTGCTACGCCGTATGCAAGGCCACCTGGTAAACCGATGCTTGTAAACCATCCTGCTACATTATCGATACCTGATTGAAACTTTGCTAAACCGTGTGCAAAGAACGTAACTCCTAACACGATACGAATAATTAAATTCCCAATATATTGATTCATTTTGAACTCTCCTTTTTGTTTTGTTATGGTGAACTTTTATTTACAAGTCAAAACAATACGGTATTTTATTTCATTCGTCAAATACTTTTTTAAAGAAAACAAAAAACATTATCCGTTTTACGGATAATGTTTTCCTACAAAATAGCGCTAATTCAAGCTTTTATTCTATCGCATAGAAAAAGTTGAAACATTTTTCCAGCGCCAATATAAGGCAGTAAAGAAACGTCCTCTTCCACAACTATTCCAACAACATTCACTTTCTCATCTACAGGTAAATCATGTGTAGCAACTTGCATCTCCCCTGCATATCTACCGTACAATTCATTATCAATTGTAATGCTGCCTTTCTTTCTTACAATTGTATGCATCGGCTGTAAAACCACTCTATTTCCTTCCCTTGATTCTACAGATCGAATAACATCACGAGCCGGATCTAGTCTATTTGTATGCACTTGCTCCACCACTTTTAATACTTCTTTATCAGTTATAAATGATTTGTAACGCAATGGAATAATCCCTTTACTCGCACTAGCTACTTCTTGCATACTTTCCAAACTTGCGCTTATATCTCCAATCAATACTTTAATCAACACCACAATCTTGAACAAGTTCTAAGTACGCTTCAAGCGGGCGCATATTGCGATGTTTTTCTAACGTTGGTAACCCTTCATATAACGGACCACGTTTTTCCGCATCTCCTGGAATAAATGCCATCGTTTTTATTCCGCACTCCTGTAAATATTGATTTTGTTTTTGTAAGAAGGACTTTGCTAGTCCCGTCTCTGGACGTGGATAAAAATTATGCCACGCTTCTACATTCTCTACTCTTATATGTTCTGCAAGTAATTCTTTCCAAAATGGCTTTGTAATCGTACTCGCATTTAAAGCTACTTTCATCTTATGAGATACGCTTGCAATTTCTTTTGGCGCAATGCCGTAATCCATTCTTAAACCGGTAATGCCCCAGTCCAATAGTTCTTCCACATTTTCATATGTTAGCCCTAAATGATGTAACGATTTTGGAGAAACATCAACCATTAACTCCATTTCATGTGCAAGAGCTTGTTTCCCTAATATTTGAATTAACTCTTTATACGTATTTGGATCATCTTCTGGAATGTGCAGTGATGTAAAAATAGATGTAAACCCATTTTCCTTTGCTACTTTTAGCCACTCTTCTTGTTTCTCTACTCGTTCTTTTGAAAGATAAATGGAAACTCCGATCATATAAATCTCCCTCTCTATTAATAGAAAAAGAGAAAGGAATCCCTTTCTCTATATGTTTTCTGCCATTTCTTCTTTAAATCCGAAGAAGTACGTAAAGATAAATCCGAAAGCATATGCAATTACTAAACCTAAGAAATATAGTAAATATTTATTGTCAGCAATTAACGGAATTAAAGATAGCCCTGATACGCCAATTCCAAGTGAAGCCGTTTGCATAACTGCTTGGAATGCACCACCGACAGCCGCTCCTAAACAAGCAGTAATAAACGGTTTCCCAAGTGGTAATGTAACCCCGTATAATAACGGCTCACCAATTCCTAAAAAGCCAACTGGCAATCCACCTTTAATTACATTTCGAAGTCGTTTGTTTTTTGTTTTCACATAAATCGCAATTGCTGCGCCCACTTGGCCAGCACCAGCCATTGCGAGTACTGGTAATAAAGGTGTTACGTGTGTTTGATTAATGAATTCCATATGAATTGGTGTTAAACCGTGATGCAATCCGACCATAACGAGAGGTAAAAATGTTCCCGCAAGTACTGCGCCAGCAAATGCTCCGCCAATATTTAAAATAGCATTAATTCCGCTCGTAATACCATCTGATAAGAAACCTGCTAATGGCTGAATGGCTAACATCGTTACGATACTTACAACTAATACAGTAATGAGTGGTGTCACGATAATATCAACTGCATTCGGCACTGCTTTTCGAACTTGTCTTTCCACTACAACCATAAGCCATGCTGCAAAAATAACTGCGAATAATCCGCCCCGTCCGGGCACTAATGCTTCACCAAACAATTTTACGTTTGCCATCGCTGGGTTGAAAATTAAAATACCAGCAATTGCCCCAAGAACCGGTGTCCCGCCGAACTCTTTCGCTGTATTCCAACCAACTAAAATTCCTAAGAATGTAAAGATACCGCCGCCAATGAGTAGTAACATTTGTAACCACGTTGCATTTGGATCAGCACCAGCATTTTTCGCAAAGTTAGCAACCCCGTTTATAATTCCTGACGCAACAAGCCCCGGAATTAATGGGATGAAAATACTTCCTATTTTTCGTAAAAAGTTTTTCACCGGTGTATTATTTTTCTTCTTAATCTCTGATTTCATCTCTTGCCCAATATCTTCAAGGTGATGATCTGCTACCTCACCAATTCGTAGTCCTGTCAAACCTTCCATTTCAGCTGCTACTTTATTTACTGTTCCTGGACCAACAACAACTTGAAGCGTCTCATCTTCTATAACACCCATAACGCCTTCAACTTTTTTCAAAAGGTCCATATTTACTTTACTTTCATCATGAAGCGTTAAACGTAGTCTCGTCATACAATGAGCAATACTACGAATATTTTTTATTCCTCCAAGTTGCTCCGAAATTTCCTTGGCCATTCTCTCTTCTTTCTTCATAATAGAATCCCCCTCCCTATTATTTTATAGTGCTTTCTTCACAAACCCTTTTGCGCATTTTAGTTTCTCCAGTGCTTCCCCATATTCGCACTGCAACAACACCATAACAATGGCAGCTTTTACGTTACGTTCTGCCTTTTCATAATACTCTGTCGCTACTTCATAACTAGCGCCTGTTGCTTCCACAATAATTCGTTTTGACCGTTCTACTAACTTTTCATTTGTGGATTGAACATCTACCATTAAGTTTTTATATACTTTTCCTACACCAATCATCGAAGCTGTTGAAATCATATTCAACACTAATTTTTGTGCTGTACCAGCTTTTAAACGCGTTGATCCTGTTAATATTTCTGCACCTGTCTCTACTTCCACATTTAACTTTGCATATTTACTTATTTCAGCATTTTTATTACAAGAAATACTCGCTGTACTCGCTCCTACGCTCTGTGCGTATTTCAAGCCGCCAATTACGTAAGGAGTTCTGCCACTTGCAGCAATTCCAATCACTGTATCTTTCTCATTTAATCCAATACTTTTTAAATCTTCTTCTGCTAACTCTTCGCGATCTTCGGCACCTTCCACCGCTTTAGTAAACGCTTTCAATCCACCTGCTATAAATCCTTGCACCATTTTATCATCCGTGCCAAATGTCGGCGGACATTCCACTGCATCTAGAATACCTAAACGACCACTCGTACCAGCACCAATGTAAATTAAACGTCCCTCTTCTTCAAAAGATTTAATAACAGTCTGTACAACCTTTTCAATTTGTTCTATCTCTTTTTCAATTGCTAACGCAACAGTTCGATCTTCTTCATTCATACTTTGCAACACTTCTTTTATGCTCATTTCATCCAGATTCATTGTTTTCTCATTACGATGTTCTGTCGATAAATTTTCTAACATATTTCCACCCTCTTTGAAATTATATTTCACACTTTTATTATAACTTTAAGAAACTAAAAATCAATAACTCTTTCTTATTTTATGAAATAAAATTTCACAACATGACATATTTGTGTCAAAGATAATAAAAAAGATGAGTCTCCTCATCTTTTCTTCTACTTTAACTTCCGTAACCGCAACGCTTCTTCTCGCGTCTCCATAAATTGATCCAATACTTTATTGCCAATTCGGTTGAAAGTAATCACATATAAAGCATCAATCATATTCAGTTGCGTCATTCTCGACGCAATACTTGCAATACGATGATCTTGTTCTACATCTGGCATACAAAGGCGAATGTCCGCTTCTTTATATAGGGGTGATGATTGATCTAGTTTCGTAATTCCAATAACAGTTGCACCTTGTCTCTTTGCATACTGCGCCATTTCAAGCACATCTCTCGTTCGACCAGATGTTGAAATCGCAACAAATATATCGCCTTCTTTTAAATTCGTCACGAGCGGCAACATCATATGAAAATCAGATAGCATCATCGCTGTAAATCCGAGCCGTGTAAATTTATACGCCCCATCCATCGCTGGCGTAGCTGATCCACCTACACCGTAAAATATAATTTTGCCCGCATTGACAATACGATCTGCAGCTTTCTCAAGTTCCTTCTTATCTATCGCAGTAACGCTCGCCTCAATTGCAGCTTTATTCACATAAGTAACTTTATTAAATAAATCGTACGGTCCATCTTCCGTATTCATCACTGAAAAATCGTTAATATTATAATCAGCAATCGTTAATTCACGAACGAGTGCTATCTTAAATGCTTTAAAGCTCCCAATCCCAATCGACTTACAAAAACGAACGACACTCGCCTCACTTGCGCCTGCATTCGTTGACACTTCTTTCGTCGTTAAATTCGGTACAATCTCTGCATTCTCCATTATGTACATGGCAACCTTCTTCTCAGCTGGTGAAAATTGATCCATATTACTTTCAATTTTAAATAGTAATGTTGAAGCTTTCACTATTTAACCTCCACTTCTTACGGCTGCGTTCACTTATTTTCTCTTGCTTCAAGAAGGTAAAAACCATCATCGCCAGGAGGATGAAACACATTTACAATGCGATTCCCTTTTTGATAAACAGTTCTTTCTCCTTCTGTCCACTTCTCTTTCCAACCGTTCATCCAAATCGCAACATCAGGTAAAAAAGCAGTATATTTCAGCTTCTGACCGTACTCACCATCTGCTTCTTCCGAAAAAATAGAAACCGGAAAATCTTTCACTTTTGATTCTTTCCATGCAGTAAATGGTATACATACTGCAATAAGTACGATTACACCGATAACCTTCTCCTTCGTAATCTTCACACTTCCCTCTCCTTGTCATATCACATACATAGATTTTACCATAATTACAAACCCTTCATGCTATATGATCATTGCTTTTGGGAATAAAAAAAGAGCTTACCTACATCAGATAAGCCCTTCCTCTCTATACAAAATATTTCTTCAAAAGTGGCGGTGTAATAATCGTCGTCAATATAACAACAATAACAATCGCTGTGAAATTTTCTTTCGCTAATAAATTCGCCGTAAGTCCATTTGCTGCGATGATAAGCGCTACTTCACCACGTGATACCATCCCCGCACCAATACTGATAGAAGATTGGCGATTAAATCCTGTCAGTCTTGCGCCTAAGCCGGATCCGATTAACTTTGTGAAAATCGCAACGAGAGTCATAATAATAATGAACCAAAGCTGACTTCCAATGCCTTGAAATGTAATTTCCATTCCGATACTTACGAAGAATACTGGAACAAATATTGCATAAGCAATCGGTTCAATTTTATGTTCCACTTCATGCTTATACTCTGTTTGAGAAATAGCAATTCCTGCTGCAAATGCTCCAATAATGCCTGCAATTCCCATCATTTCACTGTAATAAGAAAAAGAGAAACAAATAATAAGAGCCGCGCTAATTAACGCTTCTGTTACACGAAGCGGGACAAGCATTTTCATAATCCAAGGAACGACTTTCCAAGCAATAAAAACAATACTTACAAAGAAAATAATTTTCTTTACAATGACAAGTGTTATATTCACATCTTGTGTTCCTAAAAAACTCATTACAAATGCCAATAAAATAACGACAATGACATCATCAAATACGGCAGCACCTAAAATTGTTGTACTTTCTCTCGTATTCATTTTTCCTAGATCACGTAGCGTCTGCACCGTAATACTAACCGATGTTGCGCAAAGTAATAACCCTAAAAAAATGGCATGGGACTGCATTAATCCAAACAGCAATCCTGTTACATAACCACCGATGAAAGGAAAAATAATTCCACCAGCCGCTACTGCAAATGACGATTTCAAATTCCGATTTAACTCTTCTAAATCTGTTTCAAGTCCCGCCATAAACATAAGTAACAAAACACCAATCTCACTCAGTTCATCAATTAGTTCAGAACTATTAATAATACCGAGTACAGCTGGACCGATAATAATACCGACAATTAACTTACCAAGTACAGAAGGCTGACCAAGTCTCACACTAATGTCACCAGCTAATTTCGTACAAAGTAAAATGACGACAAGTTCAAAATAAAATAACATAGCATCTGCTCCTACTTTAACTTTAATCAGTGGGTCGTTAACCCCCGTCCATTTCTGCAAGTAGTTTCCCCTATTGATCCGCATTTTATTTGTCATATTTTTATTTGACAAAATATTCTGAATTATATTAAGATTAATCCAGCAATTTTAAAAAACTACATACCATAACTGCACCTCCACTTACTTACTCTTTTTTAATGGGCTCATACTATAGTCGCAGTTATGGAAATGAAAAAACGGGGGGAGAGTCCAAAGTGAAGTCATTATTACGAAAAAAAGCGCTTAGTACTGAATCACCAAAGCAGCTAGATAGAACATTAACTGCACTCGATTTAACGTTTTTAGGGATCGGCGCCGTAATTGGGACAGGGATCTTTGTATTAACAGGTATTGTTGCAGCAAAACATTCTGGTCCTGGTATTATGCTATCATTTCTTATTGCTGCATTTACTTGTGCTTGTGTAGCCTTTTGTTATGCTGAATTTGCTTCTTCTATTCCTGTCTCAGGAAGTGTGTATACTTACGCATACATGACAGTCGGAGAAGTCGTCGCCTTCATCGTCGGATGGTGTTTAATGCTCGAATATTTACTTGCCGTTGCAGCAGTAGCTGTCGGTTGGTCTGGTTATTTGCAATCATTACTACAAGGGTTCAATATACACCTGCCCGCCATAATCGCCTCGGCCCCCGGCGTAGGAAAAGGTGGTCTCATCGATTTACCAGCTGTCTGCATTTTACTTCTTATTACTGGCCTTTTAAGTTTTGGTATACGTGAAAGCGCACGCATTAATAATATTATGGTTCTTATTAAACTAGCTGTTATCATTGCCTTTATCGTAGCAGGCGCAAAATATGTAAAGCCTGAAAACTGGACACCGTTCATTCCATTCGGATACGACGGTATTATTACCGGAGCTGCCACTGTATTCTTCGCCTTTTTAGGTTTTGATGCAATCGCAACCGCTGCAGAAGAAACGAAAAAACCGCAGCGTGACTTACCAATTGGTATTATCGGTTCTCTTCTTATTTGTACTGTTTTATATATGATCGTATCTTTCGTTTTAACAGGTATGGTTCCTTATACGCAATTAGACGTTTCTGATCCAGTTGCATTTGCATTGCATTTCGTTGGTGAGGACACAATTGCAGGACTACTCGCTGTTGGAGCGATGACTGGAATGACAACCGTCCTTTTAGTCGTTATGTATGGACAAGTTCGTGTTTCGTATGCGATGAGCCGTGACGGCCTACTTCCAAAAGCGCTAGCACGTGTAAATAAAAGAGTAAAAATCCCTTTATTAAATACGTGGATTACTGGTGTTGTTGCCGCTTTATTAGCAGGGCTTTTAGATTTACATTTGCTAGCGAATTTAGTAAACATCGGTACGTTAACAGCCTTTACATTCGTTTGCTGCGCTGTACTTATTTTACGAAAAACACACCCTGATTTAAAACGTGGATTCCGTACACCTTTCGTACCTGTATTACCCGTTGTCGCGATTCTTTGCTGCTTATATTTAATGATCAATTTGTCTAAAACAACATGGATTAGCTTTGCAGTTTGGCTTATAGTCGGCTTATGCTTCTATTTCTTCTACTCTAGAAAGCATAGTCACTTAGCTACCGAAAAAACGAATGATGAAAAGAAAAAAGCATAATAAAATAGCTCGCCGTTTTAGCGGCGAGCTATTTTTCTGTACTATTATATTTTTTCGTTAACGATTGTAAAATGAAAAATATGCCGATGCAAGCTGTAAACCATGCCCAATTTCCTATTGGCGTTGCGTATTTAACAATTCCAATACCTACAAGTAATAGGAAAATAATCACCTGATATATGAACTTCCACTTTTGCATATATTCCCTCCTTTACTTCGTTCCCTTCTTTTTCTTCTTCCATGCATTTAAACTATCAAAGAAGAAATTAATAAATAACGTGCCTAAACCCGCTAATAAAAACGTCATTAAAAATAGAACCCATATACTTTTTTCTTTTAAGAAATAATATCCTACAAGGAGCACAACCGCGATCCATACATATTCAAGAATTCTTTTTAGCTTTTTCTCTTCCAAATTATTCGCTCCTTCATTCTATACTAATTTTAGTATAACAAAAAAGAAGCCTATCATGATAAGCTTCTTTTCCTCTCTCTTATTTGTTCATACTTTTTTCAACAAGTGAAATTGTATACTCTAATGTACGATTCATCGTTTCTACCTGTGCATCTTTTACTTTTACATCTTTCACTACAGCTTCGGCCACTGTAATTTTTTGACTCAATGCTTTCACTGAACCGTCCGTTACATTTGCATCTTGCGCTTTTTTCACTACTACTTTTGCAGATTCAATATTGATTTGTAATTTTTCTTTCGGTGTTTTCGGTTGTTCTACTACTTTAGATTGTACAAATGTTACATTAGCTGTTTTTAATTCGTTATATGTTTGAACGATTTGCTCTCCCGTACTCCCTACATTTTCAAACACTTGTTTTGCATTATTATAGCTTTTCTCTAGTTCTTGAAATGCTTCCTTTGAATATTGACCTGGCTTATCTCCAAATCCATACGTTCCAGCTAACACTTCTTTTACTTTTCCAAGCTCTTCAAATAAAGCAGTTACTTGCTCTAACTTCGTACGATTAGAAAACTCATTGTACGCTGCTAATACTTCTGAAGAACTTAACGCTTTACTATATAATTTCGCAAGCGCGATTTGTCCATTTAACGGAATACCACCATTTCCGTTACTATCAGGATCCGCTCCAAATGCAAATGGTACGTTTGGATGATACACTTTCCCAGTAGCTGGCTGACTATTTACTTTTTTACCATCTACGTAAATTGCGACTTCACTTCCGTTATACGTTCCTGTTAAATGATACGTTTTGTTCGCTTCTAATTGAACTCCAACACGTTTATAGCTGCCACCAATGTGAGCCCATAATTCAACATATCCACTTCCTGTAGACTCAAATCCAATTCCGCCGCTCTCTGTATTTTGCAAAATACCTTGGCCATGGATTTGATTCATTGAAAATACCGTTTCTAGCGTAAATGTATTTGCTACTTTTTCTTTTTGTGCTGCTGAAAATGGAAGGTATCCAAATGTATTAGATTGTCCGTTTAACTTCATCACATTCTTTTTCAATGCTTTATCATATTCAATAACCACATTGCCCTTCACATCACCTTTTGTACCAAATGGTGAATTGTCTTTAAATGTACCATCTGCAAAGTTTACATCGAAAACATCAGCTTTTGGTACTTTCACATTCGGGTCAATATTATCTTTTTTCGTAGTAATTTCCGCAGTTAACGGCTGTGCGGTTTCATTGCCGAATGAATCGATTGCAACGACTTCAAGTGTATATGTTTTCCCGCCATCTAACCCTGCAAGCGTAAATGTAAGATCTTTTGGCACTGGATCACGGTAAAACTCTGAGAATGCTAACAATTTATTTTTTATTTCACCCGTTTGCTTATCTCTAGCCTGTACACGGTAAGAGTGAACAAGAAGGTTGTCCAATGCTTGCGGGAATGTTACTGTTGCCGCATTTTCTGTTACATTTGATACAGCAAGCTTTGCATCCTTAGCAAAGTAAGGCTTTTCTTTATCACGATCTTCTACATGTGTAAATGTTTCTTTCTTTGCTGGTAATTTAATTTTCCAAGGCTCGCCTGTCCAAGAATTCGTATGGAAATCACGGCGATTAATCGTTACTTCTTCATCATCTACTTCTACTAATAAACCTTGGCTTAACGTACTAGCTCCTGGCGGGATATTCCCCTGTACTTTACCACCTTCAACTTCCATATAACTTACTGAAGATGTACCAACTGATGTAAAGTCTTTTTGATGTATCGATCTTGGATCATCTAATGGATAATGTGAATGACCTGAAAACGTAATAACTTGTGGGTATTCTTTTAATACCGCATTAATTTTTGCGCTATCTTGTGTTCCCCATTCATGACTACCGTATACTGTCTCTTTAATGTGTTGATGTAAAAATACAAAAATCGGTTTTTCTGGATCATCTTTTTGCGCTTTCGCCATTTCTTCTTTTAACCAATTAATTTGCTTGTCTGAATAATATCCATGAGTTGTTCCATTCTCTGGAGACATAACAAGGAAGTGATAACCTTTTACCACTTTATGATAATAAATTGATTCCATACCTGTTTTTTCTAAGAAGCGCTTCTGCGCACCTTCTACAGATAAACCGTTCCAATAATCATGGTTACCAAGAGAATTCATTCGCACAGCATCTTTATTTGCATTTTCATTGTACACTTGCATGAAACGATCATATTGCTGCACCGATCCTGTATCCGTGAAATCACCTACAATAACAAATGCATCTTGCTTCGGTGCTAATGTATTAAACTGTTCGATCGCTCTTTTCCAGCGAAACGTATCATCTGTTCCACTATTTTTAATATGCACATCACTTACAACTGGAAAAACTATCTTCTTCTCACTTGATGCCTTTTCTTGCTTTTTCTCTTCCGCCTTGACTGATGTACTCCACGGAAATGATACGAATGCTAATACAAAAACCATTAATAATCCAATAAGGCCTTTTACTTTTCTTAGAGCATTTCTGTCCACGTGAATCCTCCTCATAATAATTGATTCATTACAAGGGCTATTTTATCTAATACATGTTAATGTCGTTTAAATAACAAATGAACTTTATTAGATTTTTGTAAATATACAGTTAATTAGAAATTAAGTCCAACATTCCTCGTACTATTGTATACAACCACCTTTTGTCTAAAAGAGTCTGATCATTCTTTTCCTATGACTATTCACATATAATCTTTTCTATAACGCTAATGATAAGTTAAGGTTTAAGCCTATTAGACAATCTTAATTTTTAATATTTCCTTCTTTTTTTAACACATCGGCCATGCTTTTACATTTAATAGTAGTAAAAGACAACTTAAAAGGAGGGGTTGTATTGAAGAATAAAAAAAATATCGGCTGTTTCGCTCCTTTATCTATTATTTGTCCAGACCCTTGTCCACCGCCCCCTCCTCCAAATCCAAATTGCGAGCGAGTAACAAATGAATTTGCAGGGAATTTCCTCATAACTAATAACACCATCCCCTCTGCCAAAGATGCATCACAATCAATGATACTATGGCAAAGTGATGGGATACTACTTATATCAGGTACTGTCTCGGTTTACAATAGTACTAGCAGCACCGAAGCAATTACAATTCAAATCGTTGGAACAGTAACCAATATTTTCACTGTGTTTCCTGGCAATACAATATCGTACACAGGAAAAGACTTACAGTCGTTCAGTATTATTAATATAACAAGTAATCCTTCACTATATTTAGAAGGCAAGTACTGTTGCGAATTTACATGTTGCTTATAGAATACCAATTTCATTACTTTCTAAAAAAAAGCATACCATTTACGGTATGCTTTTTTATGAAATTGGATAACGTACTGTAATACAAAACTCGCCTTGATTAACAGTCGTTCCTGTCGTAGTAATTCGGACAGTAGTAAAATATCGGACAGTGAAAGTACCACTACTTTGTGGTTGTACAGTAATTGTATCAACTACTGTTGCACCTACTAAAAAATCAACTGTAATCGGGTTGGCACCTACATCATACTTCACGTAGCCTGAACCATATACTTCTTGCGTGATATTATTTGTATATACAATTTGAGTACCAGCACCTGTAATAGACCAGTCTGTACATACTTGGTCTTGCACAAGTGTTTTATTAGAACAACAAGACAAACTGGAACTTCTCATTCCCATTTCGATCCTCTCCTATTCTGCTATGAAAGTGGATAACGTGTTGTAATACAAAATTCTCCCTGATACGTTCCAGCAGGTGTTGCAGGTAACACAACTTGTATACTATCAAAGCGGCGATACGTAAAAGCAATACTCGTTCCTGGGTTTAATGTTTGTGTATCAATTGTACCCCCAGCAGAATCAAGTACCTCTACAGTAATTGGGCCTGGTCCAACATCATATTTAACAAAACCAGTACCAATTACGTTTTGGTTAATATTATTTGTATAGAGAACATTATCAATTGCTGTTGCAACTACAGTAGCAGACCACGGACTACACACTTTATCTTGCACATAATTTTTATCTGGACAACAAGTTAATGCTGACCCTGAGCACTCACAAGACATAGTTGTTTCCCCTCTCTCTTTTATATTCCCTATATGTGTATGTCCCTCAGAGTCTTTTGCCTGTACTATTCATCTATTTTCAAAAAATATTCAAATGACTAGATAGATTCCGTTTTGTTTCTTTTCTTCATATATTTATAGACAAAGATACTAGCCACGATAAGAATAACGCCGCCTAATATCGGTAGCATATATTGCCCAACAACATCTGCTGCTTTTTCCCAATGCGGACCTAATTTCATTCCAAAATAAACATATAAAGTCGTTAACGGGAACATTGCTACAAATGTATATATGCTGAATTTCCATATGTTCATTTTCGCCATACCACATGGAACAGAAATAAGCGTTCTAACTCCCGGTACAAAGCGTCCAACAAATGCTACAACCGGTCCATATTTCTCGAAGAAATCATCTGCTTTTTGAATTTGTTCTTCTTTAATGAAGAAGTATTTCCCGTATTTTATTAATAGAGGACGGCCACCGTAATAACCGAGTGCGTATAACGTTAACGGTCCTGTCGTTCCGCCAAGCGTTCCGGCTAGTACAGCAAGCCAAAAATTCATATCACCCTCGTATACCCAATACCCAACCATGGGCAAAACTACTTCTGCCGGAATAAATTCAAACGTTAATGCTAACACAACTCCAAAATAAGAAAACTGCTTTAAAAATTCGATTATATCTAAAATAATTTGCTCCATATTTTCTACCCCAACTCCTATCCTACGTTTACGTTATGCTTTTCTTGTAATTGAACTGGCGCCATTTTTACAATTCGGTTCAAAATAAATAACACAATTCCAATATCATCTAAAATACCAATAAACGGTAAGAAGTCTGGAATTAAATCAAGCGGCATCGCAACATAACCAACTAAAAACGCAATAGATAAAATTTTCTTCTTTATTGAAACCTCTTTTGAAGTGAAAAAGTCAAATAGGAATGGAACAAATCGGCGAACATGAAATACAACTCTTAATCTACTAATAAGTTTTTTCATTTTTATATCTCCTCTCTTTGTATACAAAAAGGCCCCTACCAAACATGGTAAGGGTCCTAAAAAAGACAATAAGGGGCCTTTACCATTGCTGGTAAAGGTCTCACTAACAACGAAACGTTGCCAATAAAGCCGAGGGTTTCTCCCTGTAATGACGACTTTACTGTAATAAGTTACTCCCCTTTATATACACAATTTTATACAATCACATTAAAATATTTTGGAGGGCTTGTCAATATATTTTATATCCCACATCCTCCTGCTTAACATTCCGTAAAAACAAAAAACGTATAGGAAATTTCTTACTATCTCATAATATACATAATCATTTTTGAATGAAAGGAGAGGCTTCATTTGCATACCGTATGGAAAGGTGCCCTTTCACTTGGACTATTAAATATAGGAATCAAACTATACAGTGCCGTAGAAGAAAACGATATAAAATTTTTAAGTCTTCATAAAGAATGCTTAACACCTATTAAATATAAAAAATTTGCTCCTGATTGTACGGATGAAGAAATTGATGATAAAGATATTGTAAAAGCCTATGAATACGCACCTCATAAGTACATTATTATGGATGAAAAAGAATTAGCTGAGTTGCAAAAAGCTCACGAACCAAGATCTATTCGTATTATATCTTTTGTCCAAAATAACGAAATTGATTCTGTTCTCTACGATCGTTCTTATTTTATAGGCCCTACCTCAGGACATGAAAAATCGTATTTATTATTAAAAGAAGCTCTTGAACGTACAAATAAACTTGGTCTTATCCATATTTCCATTAGAAAAAAACAACATTTAGCTATTATCCGTAACTTTGAAGATGGGCTTATATTACAAACTATTCACTACCCTAATGAAATTCGCGATATAACAAATACACCTAACTTACCAAGTAATGAAAATTATCCGATTCAAAAACAAGAACTCACAGCAGCAATCAATTTAATCCACCATCTTACAAATCCTTTCGAACAAGAGTTATATACAGATGAATATAAAGAAGCTCTTACCGAATTAATCGAAAATAAAATTGAACAACAGGAAAAAACCGAAACCATCTCTCCTGCTCCAAACATCATCAATATTATGGAGACATTACAGGCAAGTATTGAACAAGCAAAAATAAAAAGAGACAATAAAACAGAAAAAGAGGCCAAATAAAATTGACCTCTTTTTTCTTTAAAGCGGATTACATTTTGGCATCTCAAGTCCAGAAGATTGTGCTAATTTTAATAAGTAATAACATTCTTCTCTTGCCATATGATCCGCCATTCTAGCAGATAACGCACTTAATATTTCATTCGATAACTCCATCTCTTCAACCTCATGGAGAAAATGCGAAAATAATTTTAACTCAAGTGAAACATCTTTTGTAAACTTCTTTAATGCAGGAAAATGATGCAGCTCTGTCCGTAAATAACCTGTCATCTCAACTGCCTTTAAGTAAAATTGTTCAAAGTGCTTCGTAAATTCTTCACTTTTCTCTTTCAATCTTTTTTCAACAAGATCTAATCCACCAGAAATAGAGCCTGCATGACCAGCCGCATCCGTTAACCAAACGAGATGATAATGTAATTCATGAAAAACAGGCGGAACTTCTCCTTTCTTTAAAAATTCTAACACCATTATATATTCTTCTACTTCGTTTACCATATGATTGATGAAAGTTGGCGTAAAATGAATAGTGATTTTTCCCTCGAGTTGTTTCTGTATAATACTTAATTTAAACGTTCGTATTTCCTTTGCGGCCCGTTCTGCCTCTTTTGAAAATGCAATGAGATTCACATCATGAACTTTATTTAAAAGATTCATAAATGTTTCAAGAAAATATGTGGCCTTCTTTATATCTTCTTTTTCCTTCGGAGCTAATGCATCAAGTAAAAATTGCGAATGATCAGTAAGCACCCTTAGCCAAAATTGATGCTCAAACAACGCACTTTCTTCATAATTCCGCTCCACTAAATCGCCTCCGTTTATTCATCCTTCTCTGTCACTTGAAGTTTATATCCATCTGGGTCTTGTACTACAATACTCTTCTCACTTTTGTTTTCTGTATATGCAATTTTATAAAACACTAACCTCTTCTTTAAATTCTCTATGTTAGAAATTGAAAATGTTAAACCAGCGCATGAATTCGTAAAACTCTTCTCTCGTCCCCCTAACATGCGATTCATAACAAAACTAATTCTCTTTGAATCAGAATCATACCAAACCCCTGTTACATCCAATTGAGGTCTTTCTAAACTAGGTCTTATTCCTAAAATCCCTTCGTAAAAATACAAAGTTTCCTTTAAATTTTTCACTTCTAATATAATACATTGCTCCACATTCATTCCCCCTGTACCTATTACCTTTTTATATGTGTCATAAATGCCTATTATGTCTGAATACAATACGTAGTGATGAAGATATGAGGAGGTTTATTAATGGATAAATACATGAAATCATATGTGCCATATCATAGCCCTCAAGATCCTTGTCCTCCTATTGGAAAAAAATATTACTCTACCCCTCCTAATTTATATTTAGGTTTTCAACCGCCAAATTTACCACAGTTCTCACCGAAAGAAGCACTACAAAAAGGAACTTTATGGCCTGTTTTTTATGATTATTACGAAAATCCTTATAAAAAAGGGCGGTGACTACTGACGTGAATCAACCACTACCAGAAGAATATTATCGACTTTTAGAGAATCTCCAAGAATTAGACTTTGTATTAGTGGAACTAACACTTTACTTAGACACCCACCCAGACGATACAGCAGCTATTAATCAATTTAATGACTTTTCCTATAAACGAAGAGTATTAAAACAACAAATGGAAGAAAAATATGGACCGCTTCAACAGTATGGAAATAGCTATTCTAATGCCCCTTGGGAATGGAGTAAAGGTCCTTGGCCATGGCAAATATAAAGGAGAGAAACTATGTGGATTTATGAAAAAAAATTACAATACCCTGTTAAAGTAGGAACTTGTAATCCAGCACTTGCAAAATTATTAATTGAGCAATACGGTGGTGCAGATGGAGAATTAGCCGCTGCACTACGCTACTTAAATCAGCGCTATACAATTCCCGATAAAGTCATTGGCCTCCTTACCGATATTGGTACAGAAGAATTTGCACATCTTGAAATGATTGCTACGATGGTTTATAAGCTGACAAAAGATGCGACTCCTGAACAGATGAAGGCAGCTGGTCTCGATCCTCATTACGTTGACCATGACAGCGCACTTCATTACCATAACGCAGCTGGCGTTCCATTTACTGCAACCTATATACAAGCTAAAGGTGATCCAATTGCCGACCTATACGAAGATATTGCTGCTGAAGAAAAAGCGCGTGCCACATATCAATGGCTTATTAACCAATCTGACGATCCCGATATAAATGACAGTTTACGCTTTTTACGCGAACGAGAAATTGTCCATTCACAACGTTTCCGAGAAGCGGTTGAAATTTTAAAAGAAGAACGCGATAGAAAAATATATTTTTAATACACGTATCCTAGCGATATGTGTTTTTTTATGTTAAAAGTTAAATCCTTCCTATTAAACATATAAATAGTATATTTATTCGATTTAATGCATTATTTTTTAATATTTTCAAAATTCCCTATTGCTTTCTAGTCATCAGACCTTTAAAATAATAACAGTTACTCGACAAATTATTTGAATTTTCGACAAAAACACTCATTAGGAGGATTTTCTTTATATGCGTACAACTTTAAAACCAGCGCAAATACTTTCGATTAGTTTATTACTATTCGCAGTTTTCTTCGGTGCTGGTAATATGATTTTCCCGCCCCTTCTCGGTCTTTCTTCCGGAGAAAATATGTGGGTTTCCATTACAGGGTTTATTATTACAGACGTCGGTTTATCTTTACTTGCTATCGTTGCTGTTGCCCTTGCTGGTGGTAGTTTTAACACTTTAGCGAGCCGTGTTCATCCAAAATTCGCAGCAGTATTCGCTATCATTATTTATCTTTCAATCGGCCCACTATTTGTTATTCCACGAACTGGATCTGTATCTTATGAAATTGGGATTGCACCACTTTTCCCAGATCAATGGTATTCTATGTTAGTTTTTAGTGCGATTTTCTTTACAGTCGTTTACTTCTTATCATTAAATCCATCCAAGCTAGTAGATCATATCGGTAAAATATTAACGCCAATTTTACTTGTAATTATTGCAATTATGGCAACAAAAGCGATTCTTTCACCAGGAACGTTTGCAGAGCCTATCGGTGACTATAAAGACATCCCGTTTTTCAAAGGATTTCTTGAAGGATTTTTAACGTTAGATGCAATTGGCGCTCTCGTACTATCAACAATTGTTGTAAATGCAATTCGTCAAAACGGTATACAAGAGAAGAAATCTATCGCAAAATATACAATCATTTGCGGAAGCATCGCTGCTCTATTCTTAACAATTGTTTACTTCTTACTCGGTTATATCGGAGCTTCAAACGGGAACTTAGGGCAATTCGAAAACGGTGGTCAACTATTAGCTACTGTTATGTATCAATTCTTTGGGACAAGCGGTAATATTTTATTAAGTATCGCCATTATCTTCGCTTGTTTAACGACGGCAATTGGTGTTGTAAGTGCATTTGCAAATTACTTCACAACAGTGCTAACAAATGTTTCATACAAAAAGCTTGTGCTATACGTTTGTATCTTTAGTTTCGTTATTTCAAACTTAGGATTAAGCTTATTAATTAAAATCACACTACCTGTATTAATTATTTTGTACCCAATTACGATCATTTTAGTTTTCGTATCATTTATCGATAAATATACGAAACGTAAACCTTCTGTCTACATTGGAGCAATGATCGCAGCATTTATTATTAGCTGTATTCATGCACTTGATAATGTGGGAATGATACCAGGTTTTATCGCTAATATTGTACACACGATTCCTTTTTATAACTTAGGAATTGGCTGGATCATTCCAGCAATAATCGGTGGTATAATTGGATACTTTATTCCGCAAACAGAAGCTGAAGGTGAAGTTTCTGCAAAGTAAAAAGAAGCAAGCATGAAATCCATGCTTGCTTCTTTTTCTCTTCACATCGTATGTTTAAACGTAAACAACTCTTCCTTTGACTGTACAGCAGATTGTTCCTCTTCTACAACTTCCTTCTTTATCTCTCCCCCTAATCGAACTTTCAACATCGCCTCTTCTAGACTTTTTACAATCATATTTCCTGAAAAAATGGTAAGCCCGAAAAATGTAATTGGGACGAGAGGAATCCATGGATGCACTGTTAAAGATCTAAAATAGACTCCAATTAGCCCTGACCATTCATGTGTGTAAGATTCTATTTCTTCTATCGGTCCTAAAAACTTAACCGTTCCGCCAAAGAATATTTCTAGTAACCCTAAGTGCAGTAAAATAGTAAGAGTCTGCGTAAACTGCTGAAAAAATACAAGTATAAACGTCATATAAAGGTGCGGGAAAAGATGCTTTATAACAATATGTCTTCTCGATCCACCTAATATGCGTGCGGCATCAACAAATTCCTCCGTTCGCAATTTACGAACTTCCTTCGCAACATACAGTGCAATAACTGGCATTACAAGCATTACAAGTAAGACAACTTGAAACGAAGCCCTTTCAAAAAAGGTTGTTGTTTCCTCCCCGCTTCCAAATGCATTTGCAGATTGAAGAAAAAAATACGCAATCATAACTGTCGGAATAACTGTAAAACTATCAAAGAAAGCCTCAATTTTTGAAAATCCTCTTTTTATATACGTTCCGAGTACGACACCGAAAAACACACCTATTACCATTCTAAGTGCCGCAATTAAAATAGATATACCAATCGTCCACTTCGCGCCTTCAATAACTAAATGTAAAAGGTCGTATCCTTTCCGATCTGTCCCGAGTAAAAATTGTAATGAAGGTGAAAACGGTGGCACTTGTGGATTTTCATCCGCATCATATTGCAATGTAACTTGTCTAATATGTCCATCATTCCATAACGTATTTCCGATGCTCAAAAGAACTAATAGGAGAAGAAACCCAATGCTTATCCAAAATCTTTTATCACGTTTTATATACGTCCACATATTATAATCTCTCCTTCATCGCAGCCGGAATGAGATAATGAAACAATTTAAATAAAATAAAAATCGGAATATATATAAGAAGCACACTAACGATGAAAACCTCAACTTTAATACCAAAATAAGATTTCAAAAACATAAAAATACCACCCGTATTAAAAATCCATTCTATAATATATAAATTAGATAACATAAAAAAGATATTCGTTTTCGCAAAGAATAATGTACTAAGCAACACATTTCGTAAAATATGACGATTTAAAATATGAAAGCGCCCCAGCCCTTTCGCCTTAGCAAATAGTACATAATCTTTTTCTAGTTCATTTTCAAAACGAAGCACGACCATTTTTACAAACATAATCGTAGTCGGGATGCTCAAACAAAGTATCGGCAATCCTCTAATTGACTCGCCTCCAATTGAAGCAATTTGAAAAGGTAAAAAACCTGTTTGTTTAAAAAACCATATAACTAAAATTTGTGATACTAAAATAAGAAGGATATCTGGAATAGATTCTAGGAAGATAAGAAATGATTTAATTCGATGTTGTATACGCGGTGAACTACTCATAATTACATAAACAATACAAAATGCTACAAATAATGAAATAAAAAAAGCAGCTAAAAAAATAATAATCGTTTCTTTATAATGGACGAACAGCTGCGGAAATAAAAATTTACCTTTCACATATTGCAAATTGGAAATATCCATTAAGTTCACAAACACTTCTTTTAAACTCTGTATGTACTTTGATACATCCAGCTTAAATCCATAAAACAATTTCGGCAGAGCCCCTAACATAATAATCCCCAAAATCGAAATAATAAATTGAATTGTCACTTCCATCCCATTCAGAAAAACTTTTTTGACCACGTTTTCCCTTCTCTCTCTTTATATTTTACTCTCTAATTTTATTCTTAATTTTCTGAATTGTAAATATTCAACCATAAAAAATCACTAGGTTATGATCCTAGTGATTCTTTATGCGCATGCCTTTCTCTTTTTGCAAACGGCATATACAAAATAAAACACCCAATAAGCGCTGCGAGTTCTAATGAAATAATATAGTAAGGATGCGGTCCTAACATATCGAGTAATGAAGCTGTTTCTGGCTTATGAGCTAAAAACATATAATTACCGCCTGTTTTATAATTCACAAACGAAACAAGCGGAATCAATATGTTTAAAAATATCATCGTACGCTTAATAGATTGCAAGGTCGGTCTATAGCCTTCCACCCAAGTCATAAAGAGTGGTGCCCAAATGAGCAATATATGCGCGATAAAATATTCAATGAAACGAAAATGCGGAAAAGCATACTGCAAGTTTGGCGTTAAAATAGCTTGTGATGCACCAATAATTCCCGTGAAAAATACAATCTCATATATGCGGTAACTTTTCGTTACGATCATAATCGACGCTAATAATAAACTAATCGTACATAATTCAAACGGTAATGAAGTAGCTAGCTCAAAAATCCCCGCTTTCCACTCCCACATATGAAGCCCAATTTCACTACCTATAAATAAAAATGCAATTGCATATCGAACCGTTATATTCCACTCACTTTGACGTAATACATCTTGGTATTGATACAGAAAAAATATCCCCACCAACATAATAAATAATATAAGGGCATGTTGCCTTGTGTATGGAATAAATGGTTTTAATGGGTGTGCGCTAAAATAAGCTTCCATCTTCCTTCCTCCTTTCCTCCATACAATATTATTGTAAGAAAGAAACGACGAGTCAATTCATTTGCTTACACTAGGACAACCTCTACCTTACATTTACATATTCATACCTTACAAAACTGTAAGGTTATTGTAAGCTAAAACGATTTGTCAGATTCTTTACCTCTTCTATACTTAATGTAGATACTAAAACGAACGAAAAGGTGATAAATAGATGAAGAAGAAAAATAAAGTGTTAATTACTAGTGTAGTAGCAATCGGAATTGCAGCTGGATCATACTTTGCATTTGCTGGTGGCGGTTCAGATGTAGCAATGGCATATAGCGGATATAAAGTAACCGAAAAACAAATCCAAAACGCGCAAAAATTTGGTGGCGAAGTTATTCCAAATGGAATTGAAACTATTTCATTCGATCCAACAAAAGGAACATATGAATTAGCTGTGAAAAAAGGCGATGAAGTGAAAAAAGGTCAGCTTCTATTTAAATACAATGATCCGACTGCGAAACAAGGTGTAACAGAAGCAGAAATGCAAAAGAAAATCGCACAAAAAGAAGTAACGTTGCTCCAAAAACAAATTGATGTAGCGAAACAAAAATTACAAAAAGATAAAAATGCAGGCCTTCCTGCTGAAGCATTAAAAGCATCAGAAGCCGAAGTTGGGCAATTAGAATCACAAATTGAAATGAAAAAGTTTGAAGTTGAAAAAGCTGATGAAATGATTAAAGCAGCAAAAGAGAAAGTAAACAATCTTTCTGTAACAAGTCCTGCTGATGGCGTAATTGATGATATCGTAAAAACTGCTGACGAAAAAACAGGTATGAGCGGAATTACTCTTCGTCACGCTGGTCAATTTAAAGTAAAAGGTCAAATTTCTGAATATGAGCTTGCTAGTATGAAAGTTGGGCAAGAAGTAACTGTTTCATCAAAAACTGTCGCTGGTAAGACTTGGACAGGAAAAGTAACAGAAATCGGTTCTACACCATTAAAGAGCATGGATGAAAATAAAACTGTTTCTAACTATCAATTCACTGTCACATTAGATAATAGTGACGAATTACAAAACGGCTTCCACGTTTACGTAACAAGTAAATCTGGCGAAGCAACTGGTACAATTGTTCCGAAAAGCAGTATCGTGAAAAAAGGTGACAAAAATGTTGTCTTCGTTGTAAAAGACGGTAAGGCGAAAGAACAAGCAGTTACTGTTGAATTCGAGACTGATAGCGAAGCAAAAGTTTCTGGAGTGAAAAAAGGAGAGGAAATTATCTCTAAACCTGAAAAAGACTTAAAAGATGGTATGGAGGTTGTCGCCCAGTGATTAACTTAAAAGGCATCACGAAATCCTTCCAAAATGGTGCAGAGTCCGTTCAAATATTACACGGAATTGACGTAACACTGAACCAAGGAGAATTCACTTCAATTATGGGACCTTCTGGTTCTGGTAAATCAACACTAATGAACATTATCGGTTGCTTAGATAAACCGACGACAGGTACGTACGAACTAGCCGGTCAAAATATTTCAAACATGACTGAAACAGAACTTGCACACGTACGTAATAAAGAGATCGGATTCGTATTCCAAAACTTCATGTTATTACCGAGACTTACAGCGCTTCAAAATGTAGAACTACCTCTTATTTACGCTGGAGTCGATAAAAAAGAAAGACGCGAGCGCTCATTAGCCGCTTTAACAAAAGTCGGTTTAGCTGATCGCGCTACTCACTTACCGAACGAATTATCCGGTGGTCAAAAGCAACGTGTCGCCGTTGCCCGCGCAATCGTAAATAACCCGAAATTCATTTTAGCCGATGAACCGACGGGAGCACTTGATACGAAAACAAGTACACAAATTATGGACCTCTTTTACGAATTAAATAAACAAGGCTCAACAATCATTATGATTACCCATGACCGTGAAATCGGGGAAGCTGCAGCACGTCAAATTGTAATTCGTGACGGAAATATCGTCCAAGATTGGAGAGGTTAATTTTGAATACGAGTGAAAATATACGCATGGCCCTTTCCTCTATCTTTGCTCATAAGATGCGTTCTATATTAACGATGCTAGGTATTATTATTGGGGTTAGTGCCATCATTACTATTATCTCGATTGGGGATGGAACAAACGCAAAGTTCCGCGAACAAATCGGGAATGAAAAAAAAGATCAGTTTTCTGTAAATTATAAGACAGAAGATTACTCAGATATGGACGGCAAAATTTCCTCAAGCATGTATGAAAGTATATCCAAAATTTCTGGTGTGCAAGAAGTTTATCCAGATGTAAAAGGAAAAGAAAAAGTATATGCAGGAAAAAAAGAATTAGATCTTGATATTACCGGTGCAAAAGGTGATTATTTTGAAGATACATCTAAATTCAAACTTGAGCACGGCAGATTTTTAACAGCAGCTGATTTAGACAGACCTGAACACACAATTGTATTAAATACAGATGCTTTTGATAAATTATATTCTTCATGGGAACCAAACTTATATGTAGATATAAAAGGTACACCATACAAAGTAGTTGGCGTATATTCAATAAAAGCAATGATGGGTGGCATGACATTTAAAGAAGGTGTCATTTCAGCAGAAAACTGGCCTGTACTATTCGGGAAAAACAACTACGATTCTGTAACGGTAAAAATTGCTCCTGGTCAAGATAAGGAAACTGTTCAAGAAGCAGTTGTAAAATCATTAAATGAAGCAAAAAAACCAGAGCATTCAGGTAAATTTGAAGTACCAGATCCACAAGAATTCTTAAAAGAAATTGATAGCTTCACAGGTATATTAAAAAGTGTATTCGGTGGTATTGCCGCTATTTCCTTACTTGTAGGTGGTATTGGTGTAATGAACATTATGCTAGTATCTGTAACAGAGCGTACACGCGAAATTGGTATTCGTAAAGCATTAGGTGCAACACGTGGTAAAGTATTAATGCAATTCTTAATCGAAGCTTGCATTTTAACAGCATTAGGTGGTTTTGTCGGATTTATGCTTGGAATCTTCTTCGCATGGATTGTCGCAATGTTTGCAGGATGGCCACTTGTCGTTTCACTAAAACTAGGACTTATCTCCGTTGCCCTATCTATGTTAATCGGTATACTATTCGGTTTACTACCAGCTAACAAAGCTGCCAAACTGGATCCAATTGAATGTTTACGATATGAATAAACAAAAACGTAGGAGTTTACACTCCTGCGTTTTTTATTTATCTACTAAATTGAGTTTCTTCTATTATATATGTTTCACGTTACAACTACCATTCTAATACTCTTCATTATTTATAGGTACTAAGGCTATTATCTAATTCTATTATTGCAAAAATACTATGTAACAGACGAAAATCAAGGCGTAATTTTTTCCATACTTCGACTGATTTTGTAACAATTATATCGATATTTTATTAAATTTCACCTCATTTATATATTTTCACGCCTAAAAAGATTATCGTTTCATAACTAAATTTCCATTCAAACAGTAAAATAAGCTATTTTTGTAACGCTATAGATATCATCAAGAAATATTACTGTAACATTATTAATGTTACAGTAATTGAAATACTACTCATTTTGTGTTTCATATGCCCTAATACGCCAAAAAACAACAAGGAAGCGCTATCAGGATATTTATGGAATTGTTACAGAATATTAATGCCCCGTTACGAAAGCTTTGTAATTTTATGTTTTTCGCAAATAAGAAAATAATGGTTGCTATAATGAGGTCAACGAAAACAAATGCAATGGAGGCTATTATGAAAAAATTTATGGGTATAGCAACAGCAGCGGTTTTTGGTCTTGGGATTTTCACAACATCTGCTAAAGCAGAAACTATCGTAACGACTGACGTACTAAACGTACGAGAAAACCCAACTACTGAATCAAAAGTTGTAGGAAAATTATTAGATGGATATAAAGTAAATGTTTTACATACAGAAAATGGTTGGTCAAAAGTTCAATTGAATAGCGGTAAAGAAGCTTTCATAAGCGCTGACTATACAAAAGACACTTACTACGTAACAGCAAACGTATTAAACGTACGTGCTAGTGCAAATACAGATTCAGAGATTCTTGGTAAGTTGAAAAAAGATGATGTAATCGAAACAACACACCAAGTACAAAATGATTGGATTCAATTTGAATATAACGGAAAAACAGCTTATGTTCATGTTCCTTACTTAACAGGTAAAGCACCAGTTAAAGTTCAACCAGTAGTTAAAGCTGAAAAAACAACTACAGTTCAAGATACAGCTAAAGTTCGTGAAGCAGTTAAAGCTCAGGAAGTAGCTGAAACTCAAGCAAAAGCTAAAGCAGTGGAAGCTACTAAAGCTCGCGAAGCAGCTGAAGCTCAAGCAGAAGTTAAAGCTCAAGAAGCGGCTAAAGCTCGTGAAGCAGCTAAGGCTCAAGAAGCAGCTAAAGCTCAGGCAGATGCTTCTGCTCAAGCAGAAGCTAAAGCTCAAGAGGCGGCTAAAGCTCGTGAAGCAGCTAAAGCTCAAGCCGCTGCTGAAGCTCAAGCAGATGCTGAAGCTCAAGCAGCGGCTAAGGCTCAAGAAGCGGCTAAAGCTCAAGCAGATGCTGAAGCTCAAGCGGCTAAGGCTCAAGAAGCAGCTGAAGCTCGTGAAGCGGCTAAAGCTAAAGAAGCAGCTAAAGCTCAAAAACCAGCTACACAACAACCTGCTGCAAAAGAAACTGAAACAAGTGCACCATCATCTTCTCGTGAGTTACGTGTTGTAGCAACAGCTTACACAGCAGATCCACTTGAAAATGGTTATAAAGCAGGCGACCAAGTAAAATCAGCTTTAGGCCACAACTTAACAGCTAATCCAAACATGAAACTAATTGCAGTTGATCCAAGTGTCATTCCATTAGGTTCAAAAGTATGGGTTGAAGGTTACGGAGTAGCAATCGCTGGTGATACTGGTGGAGCTATTAAAGGTAATAAAATCGACGTTTTAATGCCAGATAAAGGCACATCAAGTAGCTGGGGACGTAAAACAGTTACAGTTAAAGTATTAAACTAGTTATAAAAAAGAGTCAGTCTCATCGTTGAGGCTGGCTCTTTTTTATGATTCTTACATTCTTTCTTTCTCTTGAAAGTAAGTAATATTATCTCGAAGCCACTTCCTCTCCGACATAAACAAGTTTCCACGTTTTTTGTACACTTTATCAAATGTCTTTAAAGCTTCTTCCTGATCAACAAACTTATGTAAGAAACGAAGAGCAATGATAATCTCTGATTCATCCGTAGGCTCTACTTCATTTTTACGTCTTCTAGCGACAATTTTATTCACACGTTCGCAAATTGGTCTCATTGCCATTTCGTCACCATACATATAAATAGCTCGAACAGCTTCATATTTCACCATCACATTTCTATCATGCAAAGCTTCAATATAAACTATTTGTAAGTCTGTTCTTCCGATTTCTGCTAAAGTCTCAATAGCTGCTGAACGAATATAAGCACTATCGCAGTGTAAAAGTTTCGTTAAAGATAGAATCGATCGCTTTGTTCCAATCTCATGTAAAGTGGCACATATATTTACAATATCATCTCGATTCTCCTCCACTGTAAGTAACTTCAATAAAGCCTCTTCTGCTCCCAACGATTTACACAACTTTAAAGCGATGACAGCGGAATAACGAACTCCACTATTTTTATGATATATGTAAGGAATAATTTTATGTGCATTGCTCGCTTCAGATAATTTACTTAAATCTATAAGCATACTATCCAACACTATCCTGCTTTCTTCACTTTCTAACCGATTTATCAAATAATCTGCTATATACATCTCTCTAGTATTTATTGCAAGTTGTGTAATTAAAAAATAAAGGTTTATTTTTATATATACTTTTCGTGCTTCCGTTACTTTCTCTTGCAAACAAGAAAAAAGGGATAAATCATTTAACTGCATCGCTTCTTCATACGCACATTGCCGAATACCTGCTTCTTCATCATCCATCCGCCTTAATAAATCATCTATATACTCTTCCATCTCCTTCTCTCCCGTCCAAATGAAATCTATCTCTTTGCATTCTATATACGATAGACTACTATATCAATAGAAAAAAGAGGATGCCACAGCATCCTCTCCTTCTCTTCTCTATTCCACACAAGTAAACTGCGTCCAAGCTCCTACATAATCTAGTAAGAATAACTCCTCTTCCGCAATTGTACCGACGATATTTTTCCGTTCATCTATCGGCATTTCTTTCAAGATGATTTGCAGTTCACCTTTATACTTACCAAATGAGTTGTTACCAATTACAACTTGCCCTCTTTCCTGTAGTACACTTTTGCGCACTGGGAAGTCATAGTCTTTGTACTTTTTACGTACTTCTGTAGAACGTACCATATACTCTGTTATGTCGCCGCGTCTTACATGTAATTCTTGCAGTGTCGCTCTCTTCTCTACTTCAGTCGCTTCGTCTACAAATTGTACTTTTAGCTGTAACATGTAGCGATTTAAGTTTCCTAGTTTCTCTAACTCTTCTTCACTCGCATAAGCATTTCCGATAATGACATCATCGATTAGCCCTGTTGCCCATAAATGCTTCGCTTGTACTTCAATTGGTAAATTACGATGCTCTTCTAACGTACATAATCCATCGTTAATATCCCATGGACCGATGTTTGCGGCATGTGATGTAATAAAGGCTGCACTGCGAATACCATGCTTTTTAAAGCGTTCACTACAGCGAATGAAATAATCGTACGGAAGACCAGTGAATTTTTGCGGATAAAAATTATGGCAACCAATTAAAGCTGATTTATTCGCTTGATGCGAAAGAATATTTTCTAAGTACGCAATATCGTTACTTACATTTAACTCAATTTTTAAACCGTACGGATTATTCGTCATTTTCGCTTCCGTTAATCCGTCAAAACCTACATCTAAACGAATACCGTCTGCACCTAACTCTGCGAAAAATGATAGATCGCTATAACTAATATCAAGCTGATCAAACACAGCCGGAGCTACATCTAAAATAACTTCCATATTATTATCTTTTGCGTGATTAATAATCTCTTTAAATTCAGATACAATTTCTTCTTTCGGACGATTCACAGATAACAAACAAGTAAATATTCTTGAAAAACCGTGTCGTGCCGCTGCCGAAATATATGCCATATCTTTTTCTTTCGTTGAATGTTCTGGATAAAGTGAAATTCCTAATTTACGCTCCATGCTTTTGCATCTCCTTCACACGTTGTATTAATGCCATGCTCGTAAATCTATATTTTGCAGATAAACATGTTGCACATAAAATTGTCGGTACAATAATTACGTACGGTGATTGCAATCCTAACATTACATATGCACCCATTGAACAACCGATAAATAAAACTGATACTAGTAGTAACACTAATAAAGATTTACTTTGTACCCATTTCGAATAATGGGCAATACACTGTCCGACCACGAATGTAATTAAGATGATAATTGCTCCGAGCATTCTGTTTTCTCCTCTCCTGCTAATTGTTGTTTCTCATACATTTTGAAGAATGGATAGTAAATAACGAATGAGATAACAAAGTTAACAAGTACAAGTACACCAGCCATAATTGTCCAGTCCGTACTAATTACCGCTGCAATTGGTGCTAACATCGTAAATGGCAGTTTCGCCATCATGAGTGGAATCATACCTGAAACAACTGCAAAATATGATACTGTCGTTGTCACTAACGGTGTAATAACGAACGGAATAATTAGAATTGGGTTCATTACAATCGGTGCCCCGAAAATAATTGGCTCGTTAATATTGAATAAACCTGGTACGAATGATAATCTACCTAACTCTTTTAGGAACTTAGATTTAGAGAACATAAACATAATTACTAAAGCTAACGTTGAGCCTGATCCGCCAATCCATACGAACCATTGAATGAATTGCTCTGTAAATAAGTTTGGTAACTGATGTGCATTTCCTGTAGCCGTGAATACTTCCATATTTTCAAGAATTGCTGAATCCCACATCGGACGAATAATTGGTCCTAAAATCGCTGGTCCATGTATACCGAATGACCAGAAAAACACGATTAAGAATACTGTTAATAAACCACCGAATAAATTATTTCCTACTAATACTGATTTTAATGGTGCGATTAAATATGTGATCGTTGTATTCACATCAAATTTCAAACCGTAGCGAATGCCCCAGAATAAAAGAATAACTGCTAATGTTGGAATTAATGCTGCAAACGAATTTGAAACTGCTGGTGGTACACTATCTGGTAATTTAATCGAGATATTATGCTTAATCATAAAATGATAAATTTCTACTGCAATTAATGCTGTAACAATTGCGCCGAATAAAGACGTTGCACTTAATGTTCCTACTGAAATATATCTCCCTGCATCAATAACACCTGGTACAGCTTTCGTAATTTGAATTGGTTCAACTGATGCTAGTAAAAAGGCGAGTACAGATAATAGCCCTGCACTTAACTGATTGAGCTGATAAAAGTTCGCGAGCGAAGCCCCTACACCAAACGCTGCGTATAATGCCATTAGTCCTACTGTAAATCGGAATGGAATATCTAAAATATGGCGAAACGGTGCAATCCATTCCATATATGCATCAATTGGTAAATTTAAAAAGATAACGAAAAATGATCCGACGATCGTTAACGGTAATGTAGAAATAACACCGTTTCGAATTGCTAATAAATGTCGTTGTCCTGCGATTTTTTGCGTTGTTGGCATAATCTTTTGTTCCATAAAACTCATAAACCCATTCATCAATAGCCCTCCTCTTTCTCTCTACTATAAAAGAATGAAATAAACTTTATAACATTATAATGTTTATATTTAAAAAGATATAATTATGCTAAAACTAATTGTTCTGCTTGCCTAAGCACTTTCAAACCATCACACATGCCATAATCTCGTTGGTCTATAATCGCAACTGGTATGTTGTATGAGTTTGCAAGAAACTCTACAGCTGGAAATAAATATTTCACTTGTGGACCAATTAAAACGACATCAGCTTCCTTAATTTCAAGTTTCACAAGTTCTGAATCAACCGCCTTAATTTTATAATTCTTCCCCTGTTTCTTTGCCTCTTCTTGCATTTTTCTTACGACCATACTCGTTGACATACCTGCTGCACAACATAATAAAATATACATCTTATACTGTCACTTTCTCTTCCACTCGTTTATGAAGAGTAATAAATTCTTCAGCTAGTTCTTTCACTGTAATTGCATTCATTAAATGGTCTTGTGCGTGCACTAACAGTAAACTGATTTCTGCATGATTTCCTCTTGCCTCTTCTTGAATTAAATCCGTTTGAATACGATGCGCTGCTGAAATTTCCTCACTAGCAAGTTTCATCTTTTCACCGGCATTCTCAAAATCTCCTTGTCTTGCAAAAGCAATTGCTTCAAGTGCCGCGCTTCTCGCATTGCCACCATGTAAAATTAACGCAAATGGAGTTTGCATATCAGCCATTTTAAATTCCCCCAAGCTATATGTTTTCTATATTTTTATCTTATTATGAAAACGCATACAATTAAACATAAAAAACTTCCGTTATGTAACGGAAGTTTTTATATACTTTTTCAAAATGATAATAAAATCTCTTGAAAATCTTCAATTACCTCGGTCTGAGTAAGTTTCTCTATCGTAGTTTGACTAGACATAATATCATATAAAAAATCATAAAGCCTTTGCAAATCTTCATTATTATTGCGCTTTACACTAAATAAAATAATTACTTGTACTTTTTTATCTCCCCAATCAACAGCTTTTTCAAGTGTGCAAAACATCAAAAAAGTTTCCTCACTTAATAACTGCATCGGATGCGGGATTGCAACTGAATTCCCAACAGCTGTCGGAGACGTATTTTCTCTTTCCATAACAGAAGCATAAAAGTTTTCTGGTACATAGCGTTTCTCAGCAGCTTTCTCACATAAAAACTGAATAACATCCTCTTTCGTAGAAGCACTATGATTTAAAAAGATTAAATCTTCCTTAATATATTGCCGCACACTATTATTTACATGCGTAAACAACCGCTGACCAATCGATTTAATCTCTTTATCATCAAATATTGAATTCACTTTTATAACTGGAACAGGCAAGCCACTCGGTATATGAATCGTACTAATAATACAATCTATTTTTTCTTTATAAAGATCTTCTACTTTCAATTGATAATAGCCTGTAATACCTACAATCTCTAATTTATCTCGGAACTGTGATAAAATTTTATATTTTAATAGTTGTGCACTTCCTTGACCAGTCGCACAAACTAATAAGCATCTTTTCTTTTGATTCTGCTCCTGCAAACGGCTCATCGCTCCGCCGAAGTGAATTGCTATATAACCAATTTCACTTTCAGGGATCGATTCACCCGTATATTCACCAATGATATCTCCAACAAGAACCGCAATTTCAAAAGCATACGGATAATTCTTTTTCACTTCTGCCAAAAGAGGATTTCTCGTATTTAACTTATACTTCAAACGATTTAATAACGTTTTTAAATGAATACCAAATCCAAATAATAATTCTTCATCATAATAAAAAATAAGATTCCGTTCTTCCGCTACTTTAAAAAGAATATGTTGCATAAATGCATATATATCTTTTCCTAATAGCTCTTCTACATTTTCATAGCGATCTCTCGTTGTAACAGCTGTACTTAATAAATGCATCGTCACATATAATACTTCTTCTTCTGGAAATGAAAATTTCAACTCTTTCTCTAAATCTCCTAAAATCTGCTTCGCAATTGTATATTCTTTCTTTATTATAAGTTCTGATTGCTCCGTATGCAGTTCTTTCATATAATGTTGACTTTGACAACGCTTTAATGCGATTGCAATATGAATGACTAAATTATCAATTTCTATATCAGATAAATATATTGTTCCGCCTTCAATATACTTTAATATAATTGAACGAATGAGTGATATATGAGGTAGCGATAAATATGTCTCCGTCTGCTCAAATTGCTCATGAAACGGAGTATGGTCATAACGCGGTAAACCATATTGTGATAAACAAGAACGAATATTAAATTCCTCTCCAACAATACGTATACCATAATACGGTCTCTTCTCAATTTGTAATTTATAGCGACTACATATATCTGTAACATCTTTCATAATTAAATTGACCGTTGATTTGCTCACATAAATCTCTTCCGCTAATTCTGAAAGCTTCACATATCCCTCTGTCGTTAAAACACGCTGCAGAATGTACGCTATTCTTTCTTCATAAGAAGTTGGAATCTTTTCCGTCTGTTTTTGAAATAGACTCGCACAAAATTCTTCAAATTTCTTCGTTTGTATAATTTCTAATTCGTACCCAGTCCCTCTTTGCGATTCGATTTTCGCTCCGTTTTCTTCCAATATATCATTTAATAATTTTATATCCTTTTGAATCGTCTTCGTCGATACATGTAAACGGCCCGCTAAAAAAGCTCGATTTAACATCGATTTCTCTTCTAAAAACTCCTCTAAAATAGAAATTAATCGCTGATGCACCTTTGTCATAGCTCTTCCTCTCGCTCTTTATATATAAAGGGGGAAAAGCTGCTGAAATCAGTAGTTTTTCCCCTTTATATTCTCTCTATTTCTTTAATGTGAACCCGAATTTATCCCATGCTTGTAAATAATCTAATAAGAAAATTTCTTCTTCTATAATTCGACCAACTACATTTGTTTTTCCTGTATTCACCATATCTTTTAATGCAATTTGTAATTCGCCTTTATACTGGCCATATTGTTCATTATCAATTAATAAATCTCCACGCTTAATTTCACGCGTATTATGAGGTTTAAACTCTTCTTTTTTATATTTCACACGACTTTGTGTAGAACGAATCATATATTCAGATACATCTCCGCGATAAAAATGTGGTTCGTCTAATACGATAATTCTTTCTAATTCTGTCGTTGTATCATATAGTTCTATATCAAATGTTTGTTTCTCTTTATTTAATGCACCTAGTGCTTGTAATTCTTCTTCTGACGCATATGCGTTTGCAATAATAACATCATCAATTAATTCCGTCGCAAATAAATGCTTCGCCTGTGTTGTCATCGGTAATTCACGATGCTGCTCTAATGTACATAACCCTTCTGTTACTGGCCAAGGTCCGTATGTTGCATCAAATGATGAAATAAAAGCAGCCGTTCTCATACCGTAATCTTTAAATTGTTTCGAGCATTTAATGAAATGATCGTATGATAAACCTGAATAACGATGCGGATAAAAATTATGACAACCAATTAAATTTTCACGATTTGGTCTATGACTCATAATGTTATCTACATACTTCGTACCATTGCTCATATTAATCTCAATTTTCAAACCATACGGATTATAAGTCATAATTGATTCTTCTAATCCTGAGAAACCAACATCTAAACGAATACCGTACGCACCCAATTCATGGAAGAATGATAAATCATTATACGAAATACCTAATTGTTCAAAAACAGATGGACTAATATCAACTAATACTTGGAACCCTAATGCATTCGCATGTGAGATCGTTTCTTTAAATTCTTCAATAATTTTCTCTTTTTCTCCATCCACAGATAATAAACATGTGAACACACGTGTAAACCCATATTTACTTGCTAATGTTAAATACTCCTTATCTTTCTCTACTGTTGAATGTTCTGGATAAATAGAAATACCTAATCGTCTCATATGTACACGCCTCTTTCTTCATCATATTGTAAACCTTTTCAAATATATGTAGTGAAAAAGTATATATCCCCTTCTTGTTCACTACTCCTTTGAATCCGCTTTCTTTAAAGAAAAAACAATTTCTATCATTCTTAACACCTACAAGTATATACATCTATACTTTACATCTTTTTTTCATAGTTGTGTAGCCTTTACACAAATTTGTCAGTTTTTCACCTTAAAAATTGTTATCCGTTTTCAAGACACCTTCCTTGACTGTTGCATTGGCCAATACATATACTCGAAAGAAAAGAGAAAATTTTATATAGGGGATGAATATATGGGAGAAGCAATACTCGTAAAACGAGAACCGTTATGGACAAAAGAGTTTGTTGCTTTAATTTTTGCAAACTTATGTATGTTTTTAGGGTTTCAAATGTTAATTCCAACCTTACCTGTTTATGTGAAAGAAATTGGTGGCACAAGTTCCAATATCGGATTGGTTGTCGGCATGTTTACCGTTGCGGCACTTTTTGTTAGACCGCTAACTGGGAACGCCTTGCAAAAATTTAATAAAAAAATCATCTTAATGATCGGTACTGCTATTTGTTTACTCGCTATGGGCAGTTACCTTTTCGCCTCAACAATCTTTCTCTTGCTTGCTGTTCGTATTTTACACGGAGCTGGTTTCGGTATTACAACGACTACATATGGGACTGTCGTTTCTGATTTAATTCCCTCAGCTCGCCGCGGAGAAGGCATGGGATATTTTGGTCTTTCTGGAACAATTGCAATGGCCCTCGGTCCACTTATCGGACTATGGCTTATGCAAACATATAACTTCACAATTCTTTTTTTATGTGCATTATCGTGCACAATTGTTTCATTAATATTAACGAAACTACTTCAAATCCAAAAAACGAAACAGCCTCCACAACAATCATCTAGTACTTTTCTCGATGGATTTATTGAGCGTAAAGCTTTACTTCCTTCATTATTAATATTATGTATTACATTAATGTACGGAGGAATCGGAAGTTTTATCACACTATTTGCTACAGAAGTCGGCATAGCTGATATTAGCCTCTTCTTTTTATGTAACGCACTAGCAATCGCTGTAACTCGTCCATTCTCTGGAAAGCTATATGATGCAAAAGGCCATACATTCGTCATCATTCCGGGAGTTATTATAACGTTTACAGGTATTATTTTATTGTCGTATACGACGACAATTCCGAGCTTAATTATTGCTGCAGCATGTTACGGAAGTGGTTTTGGAGCGATCCAACCTGCACTACAAGCATGGATGATTGACCGCGTAGCACCGCATCGACGCGGCGTAGCAACGGCTACATTCTTCTCCGCATTTGACCTTGGAATCGGCGCTGGAGCGATTATATTTGGATTTATTGCTCATTTTACAAACTATGCAACTGTATATCGTTACTCCTCTCTATTACTTATTGCTTTTCTCTTCATTTACATTACAAGCATAAGAAAACAAAAGCATAGCGATAAAAACACGGAAAAAGCTGCTGGATAAATCAGTAGCTTTTTTATCGTATTAAAAAATTGTTTTCCCTCGTTTTGCTGTTATAAAACTACATGCATTTTCCTACATATTTTTTTAACTTTCATCAAAAAATATACGATGAACTCGCAGACGCTTTCCTTGATATTCAACTGAACAACATTATTCTAAAAAGTGTGATTTCTTTACAAAATTAAGATTTATACAAGATGAAAACCAATAAAATACAGCTGTTTCTTTAAGCGATTGTAAACTTTTCTTCCCTTTGTAAATTTAGTGTAAATTTTACTAGCAAACCGTTTACAGTGACTCAAGGTTCAGTTAATAATTACATCGTACATGAAATTTAAGGAGTGGAATGCGTGGAATATAATGTTCAAGATATGATCTTCCAGTTCATTGGTGGATTAGGTATTTTCTTATTCGGGATTAAATACATGGGCGATGGACTGCAACAAGCAGCTGGAGATCGTCTTCGCGATATTCTAGATCGTTTTACAACAAACCCACTTATGGGTGTACTAGCAGGTATGTTAGTTACTGTATTAATCCAATCCAGTTCAGGAACAACCGCTTTAACAGTCGGACTTGTAAGTGCCGGATTTATGACATTAAGACAAGCAATCGGTGTTATTATGGGTGCAAACATCGGTACGACAGTTACTGCATTTATTATCGGAATTAAAATCGGAGAATATGCTCTCCCAGTTATGGCAGTTGGAGCAATCCTACTATTCTTCTTTAAAAATAAAAAAGTACATTCTGTAGGTCAAGTTGTATTCGGTTTTGGTATGTTATTCTTCGGTTTAGAATTAATGAGCGCAGGTATGAAACCTCTTCGTTCTTTAGAATCATTCCAAGAATTAACAGTGAGCATGAGTGATAATCCAATTTTAGGAATTGTTGTCGGTACAGTCTTTACTTTAATTGTACAAAGTTCAAGCGCAACAATCGGTATTTTACAAGAACTATTCGGTCAAGGTGCAATCGATTTACAAGCAGCTCTTCCTGTATTATTCGGTGATAACATCGGTACAACAATTACAGCTGTATTAGCAGCGATCGGTACTTCAATTGCAGCAAGACGTGCAGCATTAGTTCACGTTATCTTTAATATTATCGGTACAATTATCTTTACAATTTTATTAGTACCATTTACAAGTTTAATTCAATATTTCCAAACATCATTAAACTTGAATCCAGAAATGACTATTGCATTTGCACACGGAACATTTAACGTAACAAATACAATTATTCAATTCCCGTTCATTGCAGTGTTAGCATGGATCGTAACAAAAATTATTCGTGGTGAAGATGCAGCGATTGACTTCAAACCACAACATTTAAATCCAATCTTTATTGAACAATCTCCAGCCATCGCTTTAACTGAAGCTCAAAAAGAGATTATCCGTATGGCTGAGTTTTCATTACATGGATTAAAAGAAGCAAATCAATTTTTAAATACACAAGACAAAAAACACGCAAACATGGCTACTCAATTAGAAGGAGCTATTAACAATTTAGATAAAAAAATTACCGAGTATTTAGTTTTACTATCAGAAAAGCCACTTTCACCTACGGATTCTGAAAAACATTCTGTTTTAGCAGGTGTTGTTGGAGATATTGAACGTGTCGGTGATCATGTAGAAAACCTTGTAGAACTTGTAGATTTCCAAATTTCAAACCGTGTTTCACTATCAGACGAAGCATTAACTGAATTAAACGAAATGCTAGAATTAACGATTTCAACACTGCAAGACTCAGTTGAAGCTTTAACAAACTTCGATACTGAACTAGCTCAAACTGTTATTGCAAAAGAACGCAAAATCGACCAAATGGAACGTGTTCTTCGTAAACGTCACGTATTACGTCTAAACGAACGCAGCTGTTCAGGTGATGCAAGTATCATCTTCGTCGATATGGTAAGTAACTTAGAGCGCATTGGCGATCACGCTGTAAATATCGCTGACGGTGTTTTAGGCGAACAAGGAAAAATCAATTTAAAACAATCATTATAATAAGAAAGAGACGCTAACTTAAGCGTCTCTTTTTTCATTATATTTTAACAACTGTTCTTCCTTTTAACTTTCCTTGCAATATAAGTGTAAACTTCTTCTCTAATTCTTCTAATGTACATTCTTCTGTATAAGATAGTAACTCTTTATTTCCCCATTCATTCGCTAAAAGCGTCCACACATCTCTTCTCACATCCACTGGACATTGCACGGAATCTACCCCTAAAAGGCTTATACCTCGTAAAATAAACGGATATACCGTGGTTTGTAGTTCCTGGCCTGCCACATTACCGCATGTCGTTACACAACCACCATACTTTACTGTTTTTAAAGCTGTTTCTAACATATGTCCACCTACAGTATCGATAACTCCGGCGTATATCCCTTTTAACATCGGTCTTCCTGATTCATCATTCAATTCCGCGCGATGAATCACTTTTTTCGCTCCTAGACGTAGTAGCATCTGTTCCTCTTCCATTTTCCCTGTCGCTCCTACTACGTTAAACCCTAACTTACTTAATATACTAACAGCTACACTCCCTACGCCGCCTGTAGCACCCGTTACTAAAACATCTCCCATACTAGGCTTGATTCCTGCTCCAATAAGCTTATATACCGACAAAGCCGCAGTAAAACCTGCTGTCCCATACATCATACTTTCCTTTAATGACAATCCTTCTGGTAAAGGCACGACCCAAGATGATGGCACGCGAATATATTCTCCGAAACCACCAGAAGTATTCATCCCTAAGTCATATCCCGTTACAATAACTTGATCTCCTACCTTAAAAGAGTTATCTTCACTACTCAAAACTTCTCCTGCAGCATCAATTCCCGGCGTATGAGGATATGTTCTCGTAACCCCTTTATTACCAGTAGCTGAAAGGGCATCTTTATAATTTAATGAAGAATAATGAACTTGTATGAATACGTCTCCCTCAGGTAAACTACTTACTTCTCTCTCAACAACTTTTCTTACAAACTGATGATTTTCCGTTTCGTTCACAACGATTGCTCGGAATGATGTATGATTCATTATGCTCTCTCCTTTATCCGTCAAATTCTTCTTTATTATATAGAAGAAATAGGTAAGCTTACTCATTTCTTCTTGGATATATTTCAACAAATCTTACTTCCCTATCGCTTTCTCATAATATATATTTTCATTTCTACTAATAGCCCTTATACTTATTCTACATCTACAAAATAATATATAGAAAATCTGACTTTTTATAAATAAATTGAATTTTTACGAAATGTAAATGATTTGTAATGTTTTTTTTCGCTAAATTTCATTATAATAAGTGGATATGAGTGTCGTATTTCAATCCAAATGAAGGAGTACAAGAAATGGAGCAAAACCCATCTTTGCAAGAAAATACACGCAGTAAACCGAAAAAAAATAAGAAAAAAATAAAAATTATTATAAGCGCTATACTATTCGTTTTATTAATAGGCGGCGGTTATACTTGGTTTTTAGTAAATAAAGCATCTTCTGCTGTTCGAAATGCCGCACACGATTTAGCACGCGGTGATAAATCTGATTTACGAGATAAAGCTGTAAAACCTATTACAAATAACGTCTCTGTTTTAATAATGGGTGTTGATGAAAGCGATGTCCGAGGAAAAGAATATGGTGAAGCTATAAGAACAGATGCGCTTTTACTTGCAACATTTAATAAAGATAGCAAAACTGTTAAACTATTAAGTATCCCACGTGACACATATACTTATATCCCAATAGAAAAGAAAAAAGATAAAATTACACACGCTCATGCATTCGGTTCTGCTAAAAACGGAAAAAATGGTGGACCACAAGCAAGCATTGATGCAGTTGAAAAATTAATGAATGTTCCTGTCGATTATTTTGTGAAATTTAACTTTAAATCATTTATAAAAATCGTCGATGACTTGGGCGGTGTTGAAGTTGATGTACCAGTTGAATTTACTGAGCAAGATAGCAATGATAATGCTGAGGCAATTCATCTAGAAAAAGGTGTTCAAAAGTTAAATGGCGAAGAAGCTCTTGCTCTTGCTAGAACAAGACACATCGATAGCGATGCAATGCGTGGACAACGTCAACAACTCGTTATCGAGGCTATTTTAAAGAAACTAACAAGTGTTGGTTCTGTAACAAAAGTTGGCAACATCATTGATGATATTAACGGACAATTCGTTACAAACTTAACATTTGATGATATGCTTTCATTCTATAAATATGGATCGGATTCGGAAATTGAGAAATTACAAATCCAAGGTGATGATTGCTATATGGCAAAAGGTGACGATACATGTAGCAAATCTGCTGGTGGTGGTCGAACTTACTACTACAATCCAGATAAAAAAGAATTAGCTAATGTTACAAATGAACTTCGTACTCATCTTGGGCTACCTGCATATACAAAGTCTGACTCAGACTCTGATTCGAAAAAGACAAAAGAATCTAAGTCTGAAAATTCAAGTGAACGCGAATCAAGTAACAATGAAGTGAAAAATAAGAACAAAAATAGCAGTGAAGATACAGAAACATCGTCTAACGACAATGAATAATAAAGAAGCAGTACTCTATGGAGGTAGAGTACTGCTTCTTTTTATTTCTTCAGAATCAAAAATCAGAACTTTCTAACTATCTTTTTTAATATTTTTAAATTATAATAAATAGTAGCAATCTATTCCAATTATCAGGGGGCTCATACATATGAAAGCTGCAGTAAAACATAACATCTCAGATTTTAAAGACTACTTAAAATCCAACGATATATACATGGAAGAAAATATAGATGAAAATGATGGATCTGTTCATTTTTCAGTAGGATTAGAGACAGAAGCTGGCGCAAAAATTCAACTTATCGCTGCTTTCCAAAACGAACATCCTACGGTAGATATATACTGCTTCAATGTTGCTCACGTGCCTGATGCAACATCAACAAATGATATTTTACATGTTATTAATGAATTAAACACATCTTATCGCTTTGCAAAATTCACATTAAACAAGCAAAATGCAATTGATATTTCAGCATCTCTTGCATTCTCAGAACCAAACTTTAATCCAGCACTTGTCTTTGAACATACGAGAATGCTATATAAATTAGCAAATGACGAATATAAAAACTTAATGAAAGTTATTTGGGCATAAAGTAAAACTATAATCCGTTAGGTTTACGGGCAATAAATAAAAGGATGGGCTGTAAGCAGCACCATCCTTTTATTTTGATATCATATCGATCCACATTTTAACAGCAGTGCCTACAATTAAAGTGGACAATACATATTGCAGTACTTTTTGATTTAGCCTCTTCCCGACTCGTGCTCCAAGTGGCGCAGCAAATATACTGGCAACCGCAATAATTAGAGCTGGAATGATAACTACTTGCCCAGTAATCACTTTTCCTGTAGTAATCCCTATTGAGGAAATAAACGTAATAGCGATAGATGTCGCGATCGTCATGCGCAGTGGTAATTTTAAAATAACTAGCATAATGGGAACTAAAAGGAACGAACCTCCAGCTCCTATAATGCCTGAAGCTCCCCCTACAACGAACGCTAACAAGCTTGCTAACCATTTATTATACTTCACATCTCCACTATTATTTTGTTTCGGTACAAACATCATAATAGCTGCAATTGTAGCTAATGCTGCATAAACAACATTGACTGTATGTTCCTCTAATATGTTAGCACCGAAACTCCCTATGAAGCTTCCTATTAATATACTAGCTCCCATATACATAACTAACGTTTTATTCATGTCATTACTTTTCCGGTATGCCCACGCGCCTGCAAAAGTTGCAAAGAATACTTGTACCGCTGTAATACCGCTCACTTCATGTGACGTATAGCCAGTAAATCCTAGCAATACTGGAATGTATAAGATCATCGGATAATTAATAATCGCGCCACCAATCCCAACCATTCCTGATATAAATGATCCTATAAACCCAATTATAAAAAGTAATACGACTAAGCTCATCTTACATCCCCCGCCTTCTAAAAAGAAGGTGATTTAAATGAATAAGTTTACATTCCCATCCGAAGCATCTGCTAAATATGCCCCTACACCTGCAAACTCTACCCCTTCCATAATCTCTTCCTCTTTTAACCCTAATAAATCTACTGTCATTTGACAAGCTACAAGTTTAATTCCTTGTTCTTTCGCCAAATCAATTAAATCTGGCAAAGGCATTGCGTTATGTTTTTTCATAATGCCTTTAATCATCTTCGGCCCCATGCCAGCAAAATTCATTTTGGATAATCCCATCTTATCAGCACCGCGTGGCATCATTTTTCCAAATAATTTTTCTATAAATGTTTTCTTTACATTCACATGTTCATCTTTCCTTAAAGCATTTAATCCCCAGAAAGTATGAAAAATAGTTACCTCTTGATCATACGCCGCTGCGCCATTTGCAATAATATAAGCAGCCATCGCTTTATCGTAATCTCCGCTAAATAACACGATTGTCGTTTTCTTCTGTTGTTCCATATTGTTCTCCCTCCAATTACCTATAGGGGTATTTGTTTGTTTATAAAAAGGCCCAAATCACTTACTTCACTATATGACTTTACCTTCCCACGCTAACATACCACCTACCATATTGATTGCTTGAAAACCGTAGCTCTCTAGAAACTTAACTGCTCTTCCACTTCTTCCGCCAGAGCGACAAACGATAATATACTCTTTCTTTTTATCCAACTCATGCATTCGAAACTCTAATAGCCTTAGCGGAATATTACATGCTTCTGGAATTCTTCCTTCTGCTACTTCTTCTACTTCACGGACATCTACGATATTTACTGCTTCTTTACGTAACAATTTTTCTTCTAATTCTTTTGCTGTCATTTCTTTCATTTTAAAGTCCCTCCTCACAAAGCATTCATACCACCTGAAACGTTTATTACTTGCTGAAACCCTAGTTTTTTCAACATCTTTGCAGCTTGCTTACTTCTCATTCCACTTTGGCAAATAACGATTACTTCCATATTTTTATCTAACTGACCTGCTCTACTAGCTAACTCATTTAACGGGATATTCTGAAATCCTTTCATATGATTTCCTCTATATTCACCTACTGTACGAACATCGATAAGTTGTTTCCCCTTTTTTTCCACTATATTCTTTAATTCTTTTCCACTGATATTTTGCACACCTTTCACTGGTAAAAAGCGCGAAATAACAAACCATGCAGCAAGTACAATGAAAAGCGTACTTACTATTGTGTTCATATAACCACCCTCTCTGCATTTATAACAACATTTTTTCCTACGCCTTCTTAATCCAAAATTTCAGCACATCAGCTTCTTCTACATGCTTTACGATGTTATGACCACCTTTATTTGCCCACGCTGGAATATCCTTAACTGATCCTTTATCCGTTACATGTACTTCTAACACTTCTCCAGTTTGCAAAGTATCCATCGCTTTCTTCGTTCTTACAATCGGCATTGGACATGCTAAACCCTTCGCATCTAATACTTGTTTTATATTCATCATCAATTCCTCCAATTTGTTATTTTTATAATGACTCATGCACTGCACAACGATTTGGGCCAATCTCCATTTCACGCTCTTCTTCCACACTCGGATGAATTTTCCCCATATTCGTTTGACGAATTTCTTCATATGCATTTGGCTGAGGTGGTAAATTCTCTGTCACAGTTTTACGAAACTCCACTTCATCAGCAATATTTAATCCTACATTCTCTTTAAATAGATCTTGTAAGCTCGCACTCACAACGCCTCTTTCATCCATTTCACTTATTTTTGAATAATGAGCTGGTAAAACAATTAAATCTTGAGACAGTTCCTTATACAGTGTATATAACGTATTTCTTAAATCACTCACCCAATCTTCAGCCTTACCAGCAAGATCAGGACGCCCAATTGAATCTACAAATAAAATATCGCCTGATAATAAATAAGAATCATCTACAATAAATGACGTACTTCCAATCGTATGCCCTGGTGAGTATAATGCATCAATTACAATTTTAGTACCCCCCACCGTAATAACAGATCCTTCAACAAGCGGTTCGTATGAGAAAACGACTTCCTCTGCATCTTTTGGCGGTAACCAATACGTACCACCTACCTTTTCTGCTAACTTACGCCCACCAGAAATATGGTCTGCATGTAAATGTGTATCCATTACATTCGTAATCGTAACGCCATGCTCTTTCGCAAACTCTTCATATGCCTCGGCTGTCCTTACCGCATCAATAACTGCTGCTTCACCGTTAGAAACAACCATATAAGATAAACAGCCTTTTCCAAGACGATTAAATTGATATATACTTCCTCCCCCCTGTACATCCCCTACTTTTAACGGCTTCACATATTCACTCCAAGCTTTCATGCCACCAGCTAAATAATAAATATTTTGTAATCCAACCTCTGTTAATTGCTCTGCCACAAATATAGAAGACCCTTCTTTTGCACATACTACTAAAACATCTTTATCTTTAGGTAATTCACTTACAATATGATCTACACCATCTAACAAGTCAAAGTAAGGTCTATTAATAGAAGAAACTTGTTTCCCTTCAATTTTCCAATCTTCATAATCCGCCTCATTACGAACATCTAAAATGAATAACTCTCCGAATAAAACTTTCTCTGCCACATCTTTTGCTTGTAACGGTTTAACATTCATTTAATTACCCCCATAGGTATATTTTCGTTCAAAAAAATTTACTTCTCTATATTCCCTTGCCACTCTACCATACCTGGAATGACATTTTTCACACTTAAATAACCTTTCTCACTCAACATTTGGCAAGCTATATCACTGCGATTACCAGTTCGGCAAACAACATAAATTTGTTTGGTCTTATCTAATACTGCACGATCTAGTTCACCTAATGGCACCGAAATGGCGGATGGAATATGGCCAAAAGCAAATTCCGCTGCTTCGCGAACATCTAATACAATGCTCTCTTCTCCATGAGACAATATAGACTGTAATTCTGCATTCGTAATTGTATGAGGATATTTCACAACTTCATTCACTTCATGCTCGTTTGCTTTCCTAACATAATGCACCAATACATCCCCCTCTTGTTTCGTCCCGATATATTGATGTCCTACTTTACCCGCCCAACTTTTTATATCTACCGTAGATCCTTTATCTGTTGCCTTAACTTCAATCACTTGCCCTGGTGTTAACCCTTCTATTGCCTTCTTAGTTTTCACAATAGGCATCGGACAAGCCAAACCTTTACAATCTAAACTCATATCCACTTTTATACTCATAATCGATTCCTCCACAATTTATATACATATACCTGTAGGGGTATATTAAAACGTTTTTGAAAATCTGTCAACACTTACGTTTGACAGATTATCGGCTTTTTACAAGTAATTGAACAGCTTCTTTAATTAACTCTTCATTTGAACCATTACCACTTTCAAACTGTTCACGCAAACACTGCTCTAAATTCGTTCCAACAACGAGTCCAATTGTACGATCAAGTGCAGAACGAGATGCTGTTAACTGTGTAATAACTTCTCGGCAATCTTTTCCTTCTTCCATCATACGAAGCACACCACGAACTTGACCTTCAATACGTTTCAATCTATTTTTCATATCTTGATTATATTCCATTCTATAATCACCTCATTACCATTATGTCACCATTTATAACCTATGACAATATATTATACCCTATAGGGTATTTTGTAAACCCCTATTTTTAATTTTTGTCTTATATGTTCGCGAAACAAAAATTAAAACCTTAATCTATAGGTTTTCATCTTTCACTAAATCTTGAAGTAGAAGATGAAAAATATCAATATACAACACGTTCTGGCAATACTGTCCCATACAATTTAAAACCACCATCTACATTCTTTACCTTATATCCTTTTTCCATTAACATACGCGCTGCAACATACCCTCTCATACCAAGTTGGCAAGTGATATATATTTCTTTTTCCATTGGTACTTCATCCAATCGATCACGTAATTCATCTAACGGAATATTAATAGAGCCTTCAATCATTCCCTGTTTTAGTTCGTTAGGCTCTCGAACATCAATAAGGTACCCACCATTTTCAACAATGTGATCTATTTCATGCCATTGCACTGTGTCCACAAAACCATCTACTATATTACTTGCAGCATACCCCACCATGTTTACTGGATCTTTTGCAGAAGAATACGGCGGGGCATATGATAATTCTAAATCCGGTAAATCGATTACAGTTAAATTTGCCTTCATTGCCGTTGCAATAACATCGATACGCTTATCTACTCCATCACGCCCTAAAGCCTGTGCTCCGTAAATTTTTCCGCTTTCTTTATTAAAGATTAATTTTATTAGCACTGGCGTAGCATTCGGATAGTATCCCGCATGAGAATTTGCCTGTACATGTACTACCTCATAGGGTATATTTAATCGTTTTAATATTTTCTCATTTACTCCAGTCGAAGCAACTGTTAAATCAAAAACTTTAGCCACAGAAGTTCCCATCGTACCTTTATATAAAGACTCCGTATGACCATGAATAATATCTGCTAACATGCGACCTTGACGATTAGCTGGCCACGCTAAAGGAATCATCGTTTCTGTTTCTGTAACAAAATCTTTCACTTCAATCGCATCACCAATTGCATATACATATGGGTCAGATGTTTGAAATTTCTCATTTACCTTTATCGTTCCTCTAACTCCTAATGCTAATCCTGTATCTTTCGCTAAACTACTCTCTGGTTGTACACCAATTGCTAAAATAATCATATCTGTTTTTATAAGTGAGCCACTTTTTAAACGTACAACAGTCCCATTCTCTTCTAACGCATCTACACCATCTTCAAAAACAAGCTCAACATTGTGCACCTTCATATGCTCATGTACATATACTGCCATTTCATAATCGATTGGTGGCATCACTTGATTCGCCATCTCTACAAGAGTAACTTCAATCCCACGTTCTCTTAAATTCTCAACCATTTCCACTCCAATAAATCCACCACCAATAACCGTCGCATGACGTGGTTTCTTCTCATCAATATACGCTTTTATATGATCTGTATCAGGTACATTTCGTAACGTAAACAACGCCTTTGCTTCTTCAATGCCCGGAATAGGTGGAACAATTGGTTTCGCCCCTGGTGAAAGAATCAAAACATCATATTCCTCGTTATATGTTTTACCTGTAGTTACATTCTTTATAGTAATTGTTTTCTCTTCTTTATTAATCTTTACCACTTCACTCAATACACGTATATCTAAATTAAAACGCTTTGACATCCTTTCAACAGTTTGTACTAATAATTTTTGTCTTTCTGTAATGACACCGCCAATATAATATGGCAATCCACAGTTTGCAAATGAAATATATTCACCGCGCTCAACCATAATAATTTCATCTTCTTCACTTAAACGACGAAGCCTTGCAGCTACTGATGCGCCGCCAGCAACTCCGCCTACTACAACTATTTTTCTGGACATATTTTAAACCTCCATATTATTTAATTTTCTCATGTACCACAAAAACCTATACCTGTACGGGTATATGATAGAGTATAAAAAATTTAATTTCAATCAATATGTCTTTCTTTCACAAATTTGAAACAAAAAAAGAACTTAGATATTTCCAAGTTCTTTTTCATATAGCTCTGTTCTATAACTTTCTTTACTATTACATCAATACCTAAAGATGGTGTAGTATGAGGGCATACTTGTTTTAGATAACTGAACTACACCTACATTTAAATTTCCAAACTCAATAGTTTCACTTGAAGTTAAATATATTTCGCTTAAATTTCTTAAATACCAAAGTCTAAGAAAATGAATCCAAATGGATTTACTATATTTATTCAGACCATCTTTTAATATTATTAAACACATTGTCTGTTATCCGATTTCCAAAATTCATATTTTTATTCCCTCTTGTATGAATGGCTATTATTTTGATACCTGTATCAAAATAATGATATACAGGTGATCCACTTTGCCCTTCATAAGTATCAATCTTGTATGTTAGTCTGCTAGGATTAACACCTTCAATTGGACCATAATCTCTCCACATTGTGTAACGTTCATTTCCTATTTTATCAGCTGGATATCCAGGAATCACCGCAAGTAAACCTTTTGGTGATTCTACATAGGTAGTTCTATATCCAAACCAACCTGTATAATCTCCTGGAGACCCATTTAATTTAATCGTTCCATAATCATAATTTGAATTTTCGTTATCAGTCCATCCACTTACCGAGTAAAGTTTTGTTCCTTTATAAGGTAAATACGGTGCTTGTCCTCCATTACGTCCTGGAGTTACAATAACATTTGTTGCCCATCCACCAATTTCTTTATTGTAAATACAATGTCCAGCTGTCAGCACTGTATCTTTACTAATTAGTGCTCCTGTACATCCATAAATTTCTCCACTATTATACTGAGTTGCTATATGGACTACGGCACTATACGGATATGAAGTTGTATCATTAACCCGTATTCGATCATCTATTCCTACAACAGAATAGGTAAGAATGTTAGGTGAATAATTTAACTTCGTATTTTCTAAGAAGGCTCCCCAATCTTCCCTACCATGTTTACGCCCTTCAAATGAAGGCGAAACAAGATCTTCTCCCCTTCGATTATTACTATACAAAGATTGTTCTTGAAAAAGTACACGTTCTCCCTCATTTGAAACTGATGTCCACGGTACATCTTCTGCATACACCTTTTGATTCACCAAAAATACTATACAAAAAAAGATAAAAAGAACACCAAAACTATAAAGAGCCAACCTACATCTTATAGAAATAAAGCTATACACCATAACTTACCTCCTATACAAATGATAGCGAACAATTGAAGATCCCTTTATAAATTCTAGTTTTTCTTTTTTTAAAAGTCAACGTAATTAATAATGATAATCATTATTAATTACGTTGACTTAACAAAATCACACAATTAGTCACATTCTTTACTCTGCGTTCAAAATTCTGTCTCATTAAAGTTTCACCTTATTACATAAATCCATAACCTTCTTCACAATCAACTCCGCAGTATTCTCTCCCGGTGGCATTAACAAATTTGTAACTGTTCCATACACAATAGGACTTAATTCTACTTCATATTCGTCTTTTGTGGGTAAATAACCAAGATATCCGTTCATATATCCACCAAAGAAAGCTAATTCATTTTGAAGGATTTCTTTCATTTCTAGGGCAGTTTCTGAAAATGGTTCCATCGGTATGCCAGAGAAAATCCCATCATTAACTTGAAACAGTTGCACTTCTAAATCAATACTTAACCGCCGAATACCTTGCCTATATTTCTCTAAAACGATAGTAAGCCATTCGTCCGTATTCACGCCCCACTGCTTCTCAGCTAATCGAGCCATGCTTCGTATCTCATCAATTTCAGGAATATCATTCAACTTCATTTGCATCATACTCGAAACTGTCCCGTAAATACGTTCTTCAACATTATTTATGCCTGTCTCTCTATGATATCCGACAAAATCAATACCTACAGGCGGCGTAATATCAACCTTACATACCCCTATTTTGCTCATTTGGATCACTCCATTTCTCTATGTAACTCCCTTTTTTCAAGAATAGCATATTTTTCCTATTTTAAATAAAAAAGAACGGACACAGTATCCTATGTCCGTTCTTTAAATAATCGCCCTATTCTTTCATTACAAGCTCTTTATTTTAATAAGTTATTTATATAGATGCTATATCCCATTCACTCTCTCTTAATCCAAAGAGTATGTCACAACCAAAACCAAGTTTTATACTGTATCATTTCGTACCTTCTATTAGATCGCGGCATATTTTCATCAAAAAAACTTATGGATTAATTCTAGTTTTTGATGAATGTAGCAAATTCAATCACCTCATCAGATGTTACATTCATTTCACGAAGTAAATTTTGATGTCAATACGATGCATTTCCTTCTTATTACGATGGTACTTTTTCAACTAGTTGTTGCAATCCTACTTACCTGACTAGATAAATAATTCTCCAGTGCTTCCTTTAAAAAAACCAAACTCTCGATTGAACTTTCTCTCGCCCCTAAAGAATATATATCATCTAAATAATACTGCTTTTTCTTCCCGCAAAAACTAACTATATATTTAGCAAATATCGCTATAAATTGTTTTCCAGGTATTATCTCCCACAAATTATCATTATACAATTCAGCTTGTTTCAATTCAAATTGCTCAACCAGACCTAAAAACTCATCTAAAAGACCTTCTTGAATTGCCCCTTGAATTGCACTTTCTTTATATGCTTCAACTTTTGATTCTTCAAATTCCCAGGACTTATCTTTAATAAGTTGTTCGATAGAAAGTTTAGTATTCTGTACATTTAAATCCAACTTTTGAATCGCTAAAAAAAATGCATTTAGTGTCTGATACTCATTTTGAATATATTCTATTAAACTATGAAAATTTAACATTTCTCTACTTTTTTCTTCTCCACAGCTTAAACGCGAATTTAAGAAGAATATTCCACATAATTCATCAACTAAATAATTCTCAATAGAGTATCGTCTAAGATATAAAAAATTTTCATCCTGAATTATTTCTTTCTCTAACAACAAATCAAAATCTAAGTCTACAATAAAGAAACGAGGTATATCAGGGTTCTCCTTATGCATTTGGTAAAATTCCTTTACCTTATCCTTTCCACCAGACAAATATATATTTTCAAACCTAATCTTTTGATCCAATAATCTGTTCAACAAAACTTCGTACACATTTGCCCTAGCTGTATCTTCTACATAAATAATTACATCATTATAAACCGAAGAGAAAATTGATTTATTAAACGTTACCTCACTTGACCTTTCCAACTGTTCAATCGAATCATACATCATTAGGCGTGGTCGCCTCCCACAATCTTAACCTTGTCACGGTAAGAACCTACAATATCGGGAGAGTGGGTAGCAAAAATTATTTGTAATTTAGGAGCTACTTCTACAATATCTTTACTAAACCTTTCCTGCCATCGTATATGAAGAGATAGTTCTGGTTCATCCACAATAAATATCCCTTCTTTTCTATCTACTTTCAGCATTAAATATGCAAAAAATATTACAATCTGTTTTTCTCCTGAAGATAAATTTTCCAATGAAAGTCCTTTTTCTCCATGAGAAGTTTTAAACTTCAAAATTCCTTCTTTATCATCGAAAAACAATGTTTTTCCACTATCATTAAGATACTTGTTCACCATTTCAAAAAAAGTATCCATTGGTTGTTTTATTCGTGATTTATTTATATTTGTTTTCATAACAATTTCTTTCCAAGCAAACGTTCTTATTAATTGTGATGAATTAGCAATATAACTAAGTACATCTTTCATATTCTCTTGTGAAAGATCATTGTCCTTACTTTGCTCTATCCACTTTGTATATATTTCATGTACACCCTTTAATTTGGAGAAAAACTCATCTATTTCATTTTTTAACTTGTCAGAGAACATATCTAATTCTTCAAATGCCCTTTCAATCTCTTCTTTAGAATCAAACAAGCTAGAAATTTTTTTATTAGATTCGGATGAAATCAGTGGAGACGGTACAAATAAAAATGATGACTCAAACATCTGTTTTTGCATCTTTTTATTTAACGCTTCAAACCTTGTCATGATTTGCCTTTGTTTTTCTTTAACCAAAGAATTGACATACTTTAAAGAAGTATCAATATTCTTTGTAGCACTATTTCGTGAGGAACCATATATGGTGTCGCTTATATATGAACCTTTTTCACTAGTAAATTCATCAACCTTAAAAATGTCATCAATGTTTGAATCCCTAGATAAAGGTAAATAAACATTATTGAACTCTTTTTTGATAGCATCAAAAATATAATCATTATAAAAATTTATTTCTTCATCATAGAAAATTGATGATTCACGACCATACGCTCTTCTTTTAATGTCTGTCCTAAGATAATCAACATCTATATCCATTTGCTGATTATCCCATTCTAAGGAAAATTTATCAAAATCAATCTTCTCTAAGGATAATGTTTTCTCTTTTTTCTTTTTTAAATATACAAGTTTAACGCTTTCTAACTTATATTTTGCTAAAAAATCAAAATTACCTGAGATTATTGAGGATACAATGTTTAAAATTGTGGTTTTTCCACAACCATTTCTGCCAACTAAAAAAGTTATATCGTTATTAAATTCCACTCTTATATCTTTATATCCAAACAATTTATTTATCTGTAAGCATTGTATCATATATACTCTCCTTGCTAGATTTATATTATAAAAATATTATATTATGGAAATTCTTCTATTTTCAACAAATATATCTATAAGTCCTATATCAAAACAAAAAATACAGAATTACCCTCTGTATTTTAAACATACTTCCTATACACCAGCTTCCCATCATAAGAAAACACAACACTGTTTTTCTCCATATTAACCATTCTTCAATGTATCCAAACATTTTGATTTCCAGATAGTACAAGGTTAATACTTGTTTTCGAATGCTGAACTACAACTGCATTTACATTTAGTTTTATAAATTCAATTGCTTCACTTAAAATCAAATCCATTTCTTGTAAAACCCTTTGATATCCCAGAATTGCCCAACCTTTTTTCAAAATTATCATTTATACCTAAAAGTACAGCGTTTTCTCTTGCAACATCTTTAAACTATCTCCCTTCTACTCCTCAAACTCCAGCTATATTCTTGAATGAATAGAAATATTCTTTAAATAATGGTGCCCCCCTTTTTTTCCTACATATAATTTACAATTCTTATCTTTCTATTATCCCCTCGCCATGATTCATCATAATCTGCTTTTCTTCTTTCTTCTACACCCATACATCCTTTGAACAAGTTAATTTATTTTAAATTAATGAGAGCTTAATATATTATTAAATTACAAGTACCACATCTAGCATCTTTTTAACTTCCCACTCTCCATATCTTTACTCTCCCCTATTGTATAGGTAAAATATAGAAGAAGATATTCTGAACTTGTAAAGGGTGTGTATGCATGGCAAGTCGATACCATTACCAAAAAACTATTAGTAATGACTATTTAGGAAAAAACAAGCTAGTTAAAGCTGCATCTCCATGGGAATTGAATCTAAAAATACAAGAACAAGAACAAAAATGGTCTCAAGCTGAAGTGAAGCAACGTGAACGAGACAAGATTCAAGATATAAAAATGCAAGCAGAATTTGATACAATCGCTGCCCAAGATATAATCCGTGAATACGAAAACCTATTAAATGCTACCCTCGAAATTGATGATACCTTAAATTGGGAAGCCCAAAAGAAATATGACAGTTTTCCACCATTTGTATATGAACCTTTTACTACACAATCACCCATCTTAGATACTTTTAAACACACATATAAAGTTCCAGCCGAAGGAATATTAGAAAAATTCATCTCTCCCCTCAAACGTAAAAGAATTCAACTAGAAAATCAGGCAAATAACGCTTATGAACAAGCATTAGAAGAATATAATCAAACTTATGATACATACGAAAAACAGAAAGAAGATGCTCTCAAAAAACACCTTCAGCAAAAAGAAACATTTGAATTTGAACAACAACAATACAATGACAATATTACGAACTGGAAAAAGCAATTTGAATTAGGGGAACCTGAAGCAGTTGAGAAGTATGTAAATGTGGTATTAGAAAACTCTCTTTACCCTGATGGGATTGAGAAAGAGTATGATGTACAGTTTCGAAAAGATTTAAATACACTAGTTATATCATATAAACTACCTAACCCAACCTTACTTCCAAATATCACTGAGTATAAATATATTGCCACAAGAAAAGAAGTAAAATCAGTCGAAATGAAAAAGAAAGATTTCGAGGAATTTTATGAGTCTATAATATTTCAAATAACATTAAGAACAATTCACGAGATTTTTGAAGCTGTATATAACAACGATGTAAATATCGTTGTCTTTAATGGATGGATTAGTTATATAGACGAAGCAACTGGCAATGATTCTACTTCATGTATTATTTCCGTCCAAGCGTCTCGTGAAGAATTTGAACCTATAAAATTAGACAGAATAGACTATAAAAAATGTATTCAAAGTCTAAAAGGATTATTTGCAGGTAAGCTTACAACCTTATCTCCTGTTAAACCTATCATGACTCTACAAACAAATGATAAACGATTTGTGGAATCCAAAGAGGTTTTAGCTAACCTTACTTCTGCGGACAACTTAGCTACTATGCATTGGGAAGACTTTGAACATCTAGTAAGAGAATTGTTTGAAAGAATGTTTAATGAGGATGGTGCCGAAGTCAAAGTAACACAGGCTAGTCGTGATGGCGGAGTAGATGCTATTGCTTTTGATCCTGATCCAATTAAAGGTGGAAAGTTTATCATTCAAGCAAAACGATATAATATGACGGTTCCTGTATCCGCAGTACGTGATTTATATGGAACTATGCTTCACGAAGGAGCGACAAAGGGAATTTTAGTAACAACAAGTTCTTTCGGAAAAGACTCTGTCACATTTATAAAAGATAAGCCGATTACACTGATCGATGGTCAAAATCTCTTATACTTGTTTAATAAGTTTGGGTATTCGAATCTCAATATAACATTGAACAGATAAAAAAAGGGGGAAATTCCCCCTTTTTTTTATTTAAGGACTCTTACACTATCTATTTTTTAGTTACCATAAATCCATTTTTCAAATAGCCTTACAACTCCCCAGCTCATTAAAGGAACTCCTATAATATATTTATACGCTTCCCATGTACCCATTACCTGTAAGAGGCTATCACCACCTAATAAACAAATAACTACAAATAATGTAAAGGCTATGAAAAATACTACCCCAATCGCTGAAATAGTTGATGATACTACTCTAATTGGGCCGATATTTTTTGAAATAAATGTATAAAGAATAAATATCCCGTAAAATAACATAAATATTATTTCTGTACGGAATAGAGCAGAAAGTACGAATAAGATAACTGTCCACGTTCTAATTATAGTTTCAGAATCGTGGTTAGCATGAACACGACGTCTTCTACCTCTTTTATTCGTGTTCTTTATAAAACTTCTAAATTTAGGGATTTTAGTTTTTTTACCAGATCGTTGTCTCCTCCCTCCATCACCAACAAAACCACCATTATATCCATCTGTATACCAATCTTCTTCGCTCATTTTTTCCTCCACCTAAATTAACTCATTCTGATTATACACCTTATATAAAATACACTTTCCACATATTAAATTTCTACAGGATAATATTATCATGTTTTTTTGTGTTTCGATAACACTCTTCCTTTACGTAATAAAAAAGCCGCTGACTCCAGCGGCTTCCCCTCACACATACTTCCGGTGCACCATCTTCCCATCATAAGAAAACACAACGCCCTTACTCTCCACGATGGACTCCATATGCACCGTTCTTCCCCATAGCTGATGAAGATATGGCAATACTTTTTCTAAGTATTTTAAATCGAGCTCGATTCCTTCGTAACTATGTTTAATGTATAATTCTCCGTTCTTTAAGTAGTCTCCATCTTCTACTACTAAATACGGGAACCCACCATTTGTCCGCATATTTACGAGTTGATCACGCACATTTTCCCATTCTTTATCTATTACTTTATATTCTTTTCCTTGGCGCTGGAATAAGTACATATCTTCTCGCATAACAAGATCTTTATTTAAGTAGTTTCTTAGGAACGATACGTCCCATTCAATTTCGCGTACTTCAAACATTTTGTCACGGCCAGATCCTGGTTTTACGCCTCGTCGTTTCATTTCTTCTGTTGGATTGTTGTAACGTTCTTCAATATCTTCAAACATTTTAATACCGAGGTAGTATGGATTAATGCTTGTTTTTGATGGCTGTACAACACCTGCATTTAATTTCGCAAATTCAATTGCTTCATCAGAGGTTAAGTCCATTTCGCGAAGTATGCGTTGATGCCAGTAGGATGCCCAGCCTTCGTTCATGATTTTCGTTTCAAGCTGCGGCCAGAAATATAACATTTCTTCACGCATCATCGTTAATATATCACGCTGCCAATCTTCTAGTTCACGGCTATATTCTTCAATAAAGAGGAGCAAGTCTTTCTCTGGTTGCGGTGGGATCTTCTTCTTTTTGCGTATATTGGATCGTTCTCTCTTTTTGTTTCGATCATCTAAATTCCATAGATCATCGTATTGTGATACCTTTTTCTTTTCTACTTCTTCTAAATCATCAATACTCCACGCAAGTTTGGGACGCATGAGCGACGGGTCAATGTGCTCTTGAATGGCAAGTACGGCATCTAAAAATGTTTCTACTTCTTCTTTTCCGTACTTATGCTCATATGCTTTCACCCGTTCAGCTGTCGCTGACATACTTTCTACCATATCTCGCTTCGTATTTGAAAAACGAATATTATTTTTAAAGAAATCACAGTGCGCTAAAACGTGCGCTACAATTAATTTGTTTTGAATTAAAGAGTTCGTATCTAATAAAAAGGCGTAACATGGATCAGAGTTAATAACGAGTTCGTATATTTTACTAAGTCCTAAATCGTATTGTAATTTCATTCTGAAAAATTGTTTTCCAAAACTCCAATGTGAAAACCTTGTCGGCATCCCATATGCACCAAATGTATAAATAATTTCCGCTGGACATATTTCATAACGCATCGGATAAAAATCAAGCCCAAATCCAGTCGCAATTTCCGTAATTTCCGCAATCGCATATTGCAGTGCTTTATCGTCACTTGCTCTCATTATTTTCCCTCCTTACACTTTCCCTTAAGAAAGTGTATGATGAAAAACAAGCTTTCATGAGGATTGATTGCATAATAAAAAGACACCCCCGCAAAAACGAGAATGTCTCATCTATTAACCTTCAATAATCTCCATCTTCTCCGTAATCGGAGTACGAGCTTTTCCTTCTGGCGCTTTATCGAAATAGCCGATATGAAGAATTCCAACGATACGTTGTCCTCTTGTTAAACCGATTCCTTCTATAAATAATGGATTGTAGTTTAATCCGCCTGATTTCCAAACGCAACCTAATCCGCGTTCCCAAGCAAGAAGTTGGAAGTTTTGCATAAATGCACATGTTGCAGCGTAATCTTCATCACGTTGAATTTGACGCGGATCTTCATTTATATATACAACGATTTGTGCAGGCGTGCTTAAGAAACGATCTGATAAAATTTTACCGCGTTTCGCTCTTTCTTCTTCTGTGAAAGAGTTTAATACTGCATCTACTAATTTCTTGCGGCCTTCTCCGATGTATAGTTTACAATTCCATGGTTCACGGTGCTTATGATTTGGTGCCCATGTTGCATCGTTTAATAGTTCAATTAATAAATCTTTTTCTACTGCTTTGTCTGTAAATGTACGAACAGAGCGCCTTTCTTTAATCACATTAGCGATGGAAGTATATGTAGTCATATTTATCTCTCCCTTATTTTTATCTATATGTATAAGTTTATCGTCAGTATTGATATTGATTTTCAATTTCGATTATACCTTAGTTTTTTACTATTAATCAATGTTTTATGTTGGAAAACTTCTAAAAACATCATTCCATGCTGTGAATAAAAAAACTTAACTTGTTCACAAGTATTTCACATTTTATGGAAATGATATGTGTACAGTTTTCCACACTATCCATCTAGGAGGAGTTTACATGTACAAAAAAATCGCGGTAAGTATGACTATGGCAGCATTATTATGTGGGATATCCACCTTCCCTACGTCCGCTGCCACACCAAAAGAAGTAACAATGCATCACCATAAACCAATTTCAGAAGAAGAAATGCAGTCGCTAGAAAAACTCGGCTATAACAAACATGAAATTTGGAAAGCTGCTCATATTGCAAGAATTAGTAATAAAGAAATAAAAGATGTTTTAGCTTACTATAAGCAAAATAAATCTTGGGAGAAAACAGCCGAGCATTTCGGTGTAGATCCAAGTAAGCTGAAAAAACATCATATGAATAAAGAAACAAAACAAGCACTACTACAACAGTTGGCAACTATGCAAAAATCCACACCGGATCAGCTAAAGCAAAAAATGAAAGAATATAACATCAAATTGCGTCATCTTACTGTGTTAACAATCATCTCTCAAAAAAGCAATACCCCTCTTGATGATGTATTAAAAATGAAAAAAGATGGAATGGACATTAAACTAATTGCCGAAAAATTAAATGTAAAAAGAGAAGATATACGAGCGGAAATGTTGAAATTAGTGAAGTCTATTAAAGAAAAGAAAACAAATTAACACGCTAAAAAGGAAGAGGTATTCACTACTCTTCCTTTTCTTTATAAACTTTCAACTTTGAAGTATAAATTTCCGTCTTTCCCAAAAACTAACACAAGTAAATGACGTATGTTAGGGGTGAGAAAATGTTCGGTTTATCATCTAAGAAATCAAAAAAGACTAATACAAAAACACTTTGTTCTATTCCAGAATTTATACAAACCATGAAAGAATCAAGCGATTTTGTCTCTTATAACATACTTAAAGATGAAACGTTGTGCTTGTTTTATTATAAATCTGTCGTGGAAGCACTTATTATTAAACAATTCATTTTAACTCCTATAAAAAAGGAATCGGAACAAATTCAAAACATCTCTGATTTATGTAATATCATCTCTATTGAAGACATTATTACCTCCCCTTCTATTGATGATATTCGTGAAAAATTATTAGGTGGATATATTTTAATACGATTAAAAAACAATGCGAATCCTGATCAATATGCTTTAATTCGTGCCGAAAGTACTGTTTTAGGAAAACGATTATATAACGATACAGAAAATGAGTATAGTGTAATCGGGCCTAAAATCGGTTTCGTTGAAAATCTTGATACAAATATCCACTTATTGCGCCGAAATATCGTAACAGAGCAACTCATTTTTAAAGAAGTTACCGTCGGATCTATATCAAAAACGAAAGTAGCAGTTGCTTATATAGAAGGAATTACAAATGAACAATTCATCAACACCGCAATACAACGGCTAGAAGACATTGACTTTGATGTCCCATTTGATTCAACTATGATTGAGCAATTTATTAGTGATAATAGCAATTCACCTTTTCCTGTTCTATTACCTACAGAACGATTAGATCGAGCTGTATTTGCATTAATTAACGGGGAAGTTTTAATTTTAACAGATGGCTCTCCATATGCTTTATCAGGACCAACAACGTTACTGGATTTTTTCATTTCACCAGAAGATTATTATTTACCGTGGATGATTGGATCGTTCTTTCGTATTATTCGTTTTTTCGGAGCTATATTTTCTCTTTTTTCCTCCGCTATTTATACAGCGGCTTTAACATATCATTATCAAATGATTCCTGCCGATTTACTAGGTCCTATTATTTTCTCGAGAGCTAACGTACCTTTCCCTCCTATTCTAGAAGCACTCTTTTTAGAAATTACAATCGAATTACTTCGTGAAGCGGGAGCGCGTTTACCGACAAAAGTCGGACAAACGATTGGGATTGTTGGGGGGATTGTAATTGGCCAAGCATCTGTTGAAGCGGCTTTGACAAGTACAATTTTATTAATTGCAGTTGCTTTATCCGCTCTTGCATCTTTCACAACACCAACCGTAAAGATGTCTTCTACTATCCGGTTGTTACGCTTTCCTCTTATTCTTTTAGCCGGTGCATTCGGAGGATTAGGCCTTATTGTCGGATTTGTATTTATTTTAGCTCATTTAATTAAATTAAAATCACTTGGATCACCTTATTTATTACCTTTATATCCATTTCGTGGTTTAGGTACAGCAGAAGGTTTTCTTCGATTACCATTTAGTCAAACGGCACAAAGACCTTCTTTTCTTAGACCAAAATCAAAATGGCGCTATAATCCAAACAAATCGAAGCAAAAACGTGATGGTGAGAATGAATGAAAAAAGTTTTATTGCACCTTATCATTATCTTCTTCGTTTTACAAACTGGCTGTACACAAACGTATATAGTGGATGCACAGCGTATTATTCATATTGCTGGATTTGACATCACAAAAAACAAAAGATTCCAAGGAACTATCTTATTCCCTGAATACACACATGGTGTAAAATCTAAGCCAGAGACGCAATCAACATCTGCTCGTTCACTTGAAACAATCGCTTCACGATTAAATGCTAAATCTCCTCACAATGTCGTTGTAGGTCAAATGCGTGTTGTCCTATTTGGAAAAGCTCTAGGAGAACGCGGAATGGGAGAGATTATTACTAACTTACAACGTGACCCAAATATCGGACGCGATGTACAACTAGCAATTGTAGATGGATCGGCTGAAGAGCTTTTAAATTACGGAAAAAAAAATGGGTCTTTATATATTGCTGATTTACTCGAGCAAAATATAAGAAATGAGAACATTCCACAAACCGAATTAAACATTTTTTTATATAATTATTACTCTTCTGTATGTGATGCCTATGTTCCTTATATTAAAATGGACGATAATCATTCTGTCGCTGTCAAAGGACTTGCCTTTTTAAAAGGCGATAAAGTCGTCATGTATACGGATAAAAGACATTCTGTTTTAGCAAAATTACTTATTAACCCTACGAAAAATGGACGTTACGAAGCAGCGATAACAAAGGATAAACATAAAGGTATGGTTGTTATACAAAACTTAGCTGGGGAAAATAAGTATGATATAGATCAAACTGGCGACATACCAAAAGTAAAAATCCATTTAAAATTAAATGGATTAATTAAAAACTCTCCAAATTGGATTGATCTAAGAAAAAAAACAAATATCAACTATATAAAAAAACAAATTGAACGAAATGTTGAAAAAGACTGTGAAGATTTAATAAAACAATTTCAAGAAAAGAAAATTGATCCTTTAGGAATACGAGATGAAATTAGAAGCCATACGAGAAAATGGAATATAAAACAAATTCGAAATATGTATCAAAACGTAGCGGTGGATATAAATTTAGATCTTAATATTGTACAATCTGGAATCGGGGAATAGTGAGGTGAAATGAGCAATGAATACAATGAATAAAACAAAAACTGTCTCTCCATATTTTGCATTTATTTTATTGCATTCTCTCCAAATCGGAATAGGAATTCTCGGATATCAACGTGTAATTTTGAAAAATGCAGGTTATGATGCTTGGATTTCTCTTATTATTGCAGGTATTGCAACTCATATTGTACTGTTTTGTATGTTAAAAATGCTTGAAAAAGACGGAGATTTAATTAGCATTCATACAACAACCTTTGGAAAATGGATTGGCTCTATATTTTCTGTAATTTTCACTCTTTATTGCTTATTATTTTGCCTTACTGTTCTTCGTACATATATGGAAGTAATACAAGTTTGGATCTTTCCTACCATTAAGTTATGGAAACTTACGCTTATGTTTTTGTTAGTCACTTACTACATTATAAAAGGTGGCTTCCGTTCTGTGACAGGGATATGTTTTTGGGGTATTGTTCTTCCTATGTTCGTTGTATTCTTTTTAGTCTATCCGATGAAGTATGCACATTTTCGTAATATTTTACCTATTTTTACACATTCCCCTTTCGACATACTTGTGTCAGCAAAACAATCTGCATTAGAATTTCTCGGATTTGAAACAATTCTTATCTTCTATCCCTTTATTGAAAAAGGAAAATCTTTAAAAAGATGGGCTCACGCAGGGATTGTTTTTAGCACTCTAATTTATGTAGTTTTAGCTATTGTATCATTTATGTATTATAGTGAAGGACAATTGAATCACACTATTTGGCCTACTTTAACGATGTTAAAAATAATTAAAGTTCCTTTTATTCAGCGGTTCGAATATATTATTATTTTTGTTTGGTTTTTAATAATTTTGCCGAATCTTTGTTTAACTATTTGGTCATCATGTCAAACGATGAAGCGTTCCTTTCATATTTCATTTAAATTTACACTACCATTTTTTATTTTCATCGTTTTTACAGCTTCTTTATTTTTTAAAAATCGGGAAAGTATCAACGCATTAAATACTGTACTATCTCAAGCGGGATTGTATATTGTATACGCTTACATCCCACTTTTATTTCTATTCCATTCGCTAAGATGGCGCTTCAAAAATCAGTCGAAAAAATCTTCAACCGATACACCGTAATCTCTGATACAATTTGATTAATACATTTGTAAAGGGGACAAGCGAATGAAAAAGTATGTATTTTCTTTACTTGCAGTACTAAGCTTAATTCTTGCTGGATGCGGAAGTACTGGTACAAATGACCAAAAATCTTCTGAATCAAAAAAAGAAGAACATGACCACGCATCGCACACTCAGCAAGCTGACATTCAAGAGAAAACAAAAGGAGTCGACACACTTCCGACCTTCCTAGATAAGCTTGATCCACAAATGAAAGATATCTACACCGTCGCTGGACAAAATGCAGAGCTATTAGATTGGATTCCATGCTATTGTGGTTGCGGTGAAAGTGTAGGACATAAAAATAATAAAAACTGCTTTATTCGTGACATTAAAAAGAATGGTGAAGTTGTTTGGGACTCCCATGCAACGACTTGCGTCAATTGCCTAGAAATCGCAGTTGAATCTGCTTCCATGAAACAAAAAGGAAAATCAACGCTTGAAATTCGTAACTATATCGATAATAAATACAAAGAAGGCTATGGTAAACCAACACCTACGCCAATGCCAAAAGCTTAAAAAACGAGGAAACTCCTCGTTTTTTCTTTTCATTCACTTTTTTTCTTAACAAATTCTTTCAAGTGTATTTCTCCTTACTTATCACACACTATATATAACTCTCGGTAAGGAGGGTACACAGTGCAAACATATAACGACTATGATAAAGCTCTCTATTACACGTATTGCTGTAATTGGGATAAATTACTCGTTCTCATGGTTCAAACGAACGATCAATTATTTTCTAAGCGTATTGAGCATTTTTTACACGCTTATCAATACAGTAAAGAACTCCCAGAAGTTGATAAACAATTGCAGCTCCTATTTCAATATATTGACCACGCATCCCAAAAGTCGCATGTAGAAGAAGTAGAACAAATTCAAATGTAAACTATAGCGCTATTCTCTTCCGGAGAATGGCGCTTTTTTAAAATATTTATATCAATAAAAGTTTCTCCTTATAAAACTTTTATTGATAAACATATTTTTTCTTTCTTTTCCATACCACTTCATACTATAATTTAGTATGTAACTATTATAAGAGAGGTATAAAATATGGGACGAGAAAAAAAGCAAGAATATGCTTTACTTACCGCATGGGGAGCTTCTTTTATCGCTACACTAGGAAGTCTGTACTTTTCCGAAATCATGAAATTTGAGCCTTGTGTTCTTTGTTGGTATCAACGTATTTTTATGTATCCATTCGTTTTATGGCTCGGTATCGCTGTGGCAAAGAAAGACTATCGCATCGCAAATTATTCTTTACCAATCGCAACTATTGGTGCTTGTATTTCTTTATATCACTATGCAATTCAAAAAGTCGCAGCATTTTCAGCTGCTGGGGCAGCTTGTGGACGTGTACCATGTACGGGAGAATACATAAACTGGTTCGGCTTTGTGACAATCCCGTTTTTAGCACTTATCGGCTTTATTACAATCGCTGTTTGTAGCTTTATTGTCATCAAAAACAAATAAGGAGATGAAAGAATGAAAAAAATGCTTATATTTGGTGGTATTATTATCGCCTTGTTTGCGGCAATTTTCGCTGTAACACAAATGGAAGAAAAAAAAGCTTCAACTAGCCAAAAAATTGATAATGCTACTGGTAGTCAAACAGATGGTCCTGACTACTACACAAATAAAATCTCTCTTTCAGATCTTCAAAAGAATTTAAAAGAGAAAAAAGAAGAAACAGTATACTTTTATCAAACATCTTGCGTTCATTGCCAAAAATTATCTCCTGTCGTAGTGCCAATGGCTAAAGACTTGAACGTTGATATGAAAGTTATGGATATTGAAAAATTAGATGCTCCTTGGGATGAATATAAAATTCAAGGTACACCAACAATCATTCATTTTAAAGATGGCAAAGAAGTGAGCCGTATTAGTGGTGAACAGCCGAAAGACAAATTAAAAGAATGGCTTGAGCAAACGAAAAAGTAACGAGAAAAGGAAACTCCTTCTACACATGAAATGGGCGTAAAATCCCACACTAATGTATAAGGAGGGGGTTTTATGCCAGAAGTAAGATGTTCTGTTTCCAACTGTTCTTTTTGGGGACAAGGTAACTTTTGTCAAGCAAGTGCGATCATCGTTCAGCCTGATGCAGATGAAACTGGTCAAACTGAAAATGATTCATATACAGCTGCTGTTTTAACAAACGAGACGCTAGAAAGTTCTGTAGCAACGAGTGTAGAGACTTGTTGTCATACATTTAAGCCTAAATATTAAACATAAAAAGCATACGATTCATCGTATGCTTTTTTACATCCCTCTCCAAAAATCATGCATAATAAAAAAGTACAAAATAACGAGAACGGCCGTCCCGCATAGGGTAATGCGCCGATATATACTCTTCTCTCCTTCCCTCGCTTTCACAAACGCCCAAATAAATCCGAAGAATAATATTAAATCAACATATGGAACATAAAAAGAAAAGACGAGAAACGCATATAAATACACGATAAATAAACAGGTCGTTACTAAGAAAGCTTTAAACGCAAATTCACTTTTCATAATATAACCGCCCCCTATCTGTACTGTATTATATTCAGCAAAATACAATAGTTGCAGTTAAACTCCAAGTATAAATAAGCTACCGTCTATAATACGGTAGCCATTACGGAACATTGTATTTCCGTTTATATATATTACTTAAAATCGAAGAAGGAATTTGCTCGTAACGAATTTTCTCTCCTGTTTCATCTATAATATACGAATTGTTTCCTATATAATATATTCCATCTTTTCGTTTTGAGTACACCGGATATCTTTCATTTGGCAATACAGTTTTTACCTTCGTTAACTGTCCATTTGGTTCTTGCCAATATATATCCGCGCGGTCTACTAACGTAAGTATTCCAATTTGTTCTTTTTCTATTTTTCGACCATTCCAGCTCACAACGCGATAACCAAGCTTATTCGCTTCATATTCGGGGCTCGTATGAAAACGAGAAATGATTACTTTTGTTTGTAATTGTACCCGGTCATATAACCATTGTATATCCCTGTCATGCATGCGAATACAGCCATTTGATTCCCTACTTCCAATCGTCCATTCCCGGTTTGTCCCATGAATCGCATATTCATTCTTATCTAGCCCAAGCCATCTCGTACCAAGAGGGTTATTCGGTGCACCCCCAGCTATTTTTTTTCGATGGTATTCTTTATTTTTAAATTTCGTTATAATACAAAAATTACCTTCAGGCGTAGGTGTACGATCTCTTCCAGTCGTTACTGGAAATGTTTTTGTGTAATTTCCATTCTCAAAAAAAGACAACTGGTTTGTCGTAAGATTAACTAGTATTAAATGATCTGTATCAGCAAAAGCACTAACCGGTAGGAAGAAAAATAATAGTAAGACGAGACATACCCTTTTCACCTATATCCCCCCTAGCGCTCACCATAATAATTGTAATTAGCTTTACTTTGCTCTTATAAATGAAAACTATCCATTTACAATAACGCCCCCATTTACATGTATCATTTGTCCGGTAACATAAGAAGAATCACCAGACGCTAAATATACGTATGCCGGCGCTAACTCATATGGTTGACCAGGCCGTTGCATCGGGACATTGCTTCCAAACTGAGAGACTTTCTTCTCATCAAAGCTCGATGGAATAAGCGGTGTCCAAATCGGTCCCGGTGCAACACCATTTACACGAATCCCTTTTTGCACTAATGATTGAGAAAGTGATCTTGTAAACGCTACAATTGCTCCTTTCGTTGCGGAATAATCAATTAAAGTTTCATTTCCTTCGTATGCAACGATAGACGCGGTATTTATAATGACATCCCCTTGCTTTAAATGAGAAAGTGCGGCTTTCGCAACGTGAAAATAAGAAAAAATATTAATACGAAAAGTCTTTTCTAGCTGTTCTGCTGTAATATACTCTAGTCCTTGCTGCGGATATTGCTGCGCGACATTATTTACTAAAACCTGTAAACTACCTAGCTGCTGGACGGTCTCTTGAACAACATCTTTACAATGCTGTTCATCACTTAAATCACCCGGCAACAATACACACTTTACACCTTCTTTCTCAACATATTGCTTCGTCTCATTAGCATCTTCTTCCTCATCTAAATAAGCAATCGCAATATTTGCTCCCTCTTTCGCAAAAGCGATGGAAACAGCTCGTCCAATCCCACTATCTCCCCCTGTAATTAATACATTCTTTCCTTTTAACTTTTCGCTACCTTTATAATTTGAATCTTCAAACTGCGGAAGTGGATTCATTAATGATTCAATACCAGGCTGTTTATTTTGATGTTGCGCTGGCATTGTTACAAAGTTTTTTTGCTGTGGCATAGCTTCTTTCAACTCCTTTTCCTTATAATGTGCATAATAAAAACTGAAATTCACACATCAAGTTACGATTAATATTCGAATTTAAGACACAAAATATGAATTGTTGTAAACTTTTTATACAAAACTATTGCAAAATAGTTAAAAAACGAATATTATATATAACTGTTGTGAAAATTATTCGTAAACAGAAAGGATGTTTATATGTTTAACCTTTCAAAACATAAAACTTCTATTAAAACTGAAATTATGGCAGGTATTATTACCTTCTTAACAATGGCATATATCATTGTCGTAAACCCTGTTATCCTTGGGGATGCAGGTGTTCCATTTGAACAAGCATTTACAGCAACAATTATTGCTGCTGTTGTCGGAACATTATTTATGGCAATCTTTACAAACTTACCAATCGCAATCGCGCCAGGTATGGGATTAAATGCTTACTTCTCTTACTCTGTTGTAAAAGCGCATGAAGGCATGACTTTCGCAATTGCATTCTCTGCTGTATTCGTAGCAGGTATGATTTTAATTTTGTTATCATTCACATCTTTCCGTACAAAATTAATGGAAGCAATTCCTGAAAACTTAAAACATGCAATTACTGCTGGTATCGGTCTTTTCATCGCCTTTATCGGTTTACGTTTAACAGGTATCGTTACAAAAAATGATGCAAATTTAGTTGGACTTGGTGATCTTCACTCTGCTCCAGTTCTACTAGCATTGGCTGGGCTTGGAATTACTATTGTTCTTATGTCTTTAAATGTAAATGGCGCACTATTTATTGGTATGCTATTAACTGGTATTATCGCTTTCTTCACAGGGCAATTAACATTCTCAAACGGTGTTACATCAATGCCTGGATTACCAGAAGGAATTATCGTTTCAAATCCAATTACTGCTGTATCTGACGTAATTAACTACGGATTATATGGCGTTGTATTCTCATTCTTCCTTGTTACACTATTCGATACAACAGGTACATTACTTGGCGTTGCACAACAAGGTGGATTTATGAAAGACGGAAAGCTTCCAAAAGCTGGACGCGCTCTTCTATCTGACTCATTCTCAGCAACAATCGGTTCTATGTTCGGAACAACACCATCAACAGCTTACATTGAATCATCTGCTGGTGTTGCAGCTGGTGGTCGTACTGGTTTAACAACTGTTACAGTAGCTGTTCTATTCGCACTAGCAGCATTCTTCGGACCATTAGTAAGTGCTGTTTCTGGTGTATCAGCTATTACTGCACCATCATTAATTATCGTTGGTAGTCTTATGATGGGTTCAGTTCGCCACATCGATTGGGACGCATTTGATGAAGCATTCCCAGCATTTTTAGTAATCTTAAGCATGCCACTTACATCAAGTATCGCAACAGGTATCGCACTTGGATTTATTTCATACCCACTTATGAAAGTGGCAAAAGGTAAATTCCGTGCTGTTCACCCACTTGTATATGTATTTGGAATTTTGTTTGCTTATCAATTGATATTCTTACCACATTAAAATCCCTCTTTCTGAGGGATTTTTTTATAAATACTGTTTGACAACACCATTCGTTTGTGGAATAATTCAAAATAGTTAAATATTCGATGTCTTATCAAGAGCAGGTGGAGGGATGAGCCCTACGAAGCCCGGCAACCGACCCATTTATGGGCACGGTGCTAATTCTTACAACACATTGTGTTGAAAGATAAGAGTAATATGATAAGGCGTCTTTTCTATATGAAAAGGCGTTTTTTATTTTCACTCCCTCCTCTCTCTTTTTAGTTTAGGAGGGATTTTTTTATGAAAAAATTATGTTCCATCGTACTTATTTTTCTCTTATTTACATTAGCAGCATGTACAAATGAACAAGATGCTATCTCTTCACAAAAGCAACAAACTGTGAGAAAGGCGACTACAACGGTAGAAAATCAATTACAAACAGAAATTCCAAGCCAAATGAAGAAGCCATTAAAAATCGCATTAATTATGCAAATGTCCATCGGAACTTTTTCCTCTCAATATATTGAGGGTGTCAAAAAACAAGTTGAGCTATTTGGCGGCAGTGTACAAGTCTACAATTCTGATAACGATTTAGCAAAAATGGCTGCAAATTTAGATACTGCTATTAATTCAAAAGTGGATGGTATTTTAATTGATCATGGCCGTTCTGAAGCACTAAAACCTGGAGTAGAAAAAGCGTTACAAGCGAACATTCCCGTAGTTGCGTTCGATAACGATCTACGCTTGCCAGGTGTGACAATTATTGATCAAGATGACTATAGTCTTGCATGGAAATCATTAAAAACGTTAGCGGAAGATTTGAATGGACAAGGAAATATCGCAGTTGTATGGGTCGGCGGATTTGCTCCAATGGAACGTCGCAATGTTATCATTGATGCTTTTTATAAACGGTATCCAAATATAAAAGAAGTTGCAAGATTCGGTACTGCTAGTAATAACACACCGCTCGATACACAAACACAAGTAGAAGCTTTACTAAAGAAATATCCGAAAAAAGGCGATTTACAAGCTATTTTCGCTTCGTGGGATGAGTTTGCTAAAGGGGCTGTTAAAGCACTTGAACAAGCTGGTCGTACAGATATAAAAGTATATGGCATTGACTTAAGCAATGAAGATTTACAACTCATGCAAAAAGAAAACTCACCTTGGACTGCTACAGCTGCAACTGATCCAGCTGAAGTAGGTAAGGTTCAAGTACGATTTTTATACAAAAAAATTGCTGGTGAACAAACGCCAGATATTTATTCACTAGAACCTTATTTAGTAAAGAAAAATAGTTTACCAAAAGAAAATATAACAATGGATCAGTTATCAAAATATATAAACGGTTGGGGAGACTCAAAAGATGCATATTCCCCTTGGATGAAAAAATTAGAGAAGGAGAAAAAATGATGACGTTCTCTCTTCAAAACATTACACATTCTTATCATGTCGCTACACCTGTTCTAGAAGATGTTTCTATTCATATTCAAAAAGGAAAAGTACACGCTTTACTAGGCATGAACGGTGCGGGAAAAAGTACTTTACTAAAAATAGCAACTGGTGAAATTCAACCAGTTGTTGGCGATATAAAAATTGATACTCAGTCTGTTTCCTTTACTTCACCGCGCGATGCAAAAAAGCATGGCATTTCTTTCGTAACACAAGAAGTAGATCACGGACTTATTCTCGGATTATCTGTATTAGAAAATGTACTAATCGATCATTTAGCAATGCAAAATAAAGTACTATTTTCAAAGTCCAAATTAGTCGCACTTGCTAAACAACATTTGCAAACTGTACAGGTAAATTTAAATGTTTCGGAAGATGTTTCAAACTGTTCATTACATGAAAAACAATTACTTCTTATCGCAAGAGCTTTATCTAACAATACAAATTACCTTTTATTAGATGAACCTACTTCTTCTCTTGGACCAAAAGAAGTTGAAACCTTTGGGAAACTATTAAAAGATTTAACATCAAAAGGAATTGGCATCCTTTTAGTTTCTCATCGTTTATCAGAGATTCGAAATTTCGCGGATGATGTAACTGTATTACATAACGGTCAAGTTGCCCTTTCTGAAACCATTACAACGATTACAGATCAACAAATTGTGGAAGCAATGACTGGAAAACAACTTACACTTCCTATTAATACCGCACCAAAAACCGGGAGCGAGGAACTATTTAAAGTACAAGAGCTTCTATTACACGAAGGTCATTCTCCCCTTTCTCTTACAATACGAAAAGGAGAAACTGTTGTGATATACGGATTAATTGGAAGTGGAAAAACAACACTTGCTGAAACGTTATTTGGTGCTCTTCATACTTATCACGCAGAAATAGACGGTCAAAAACTAACGATTAAAACACCACGAGATGCGATTAAAGCGAAAATCGCACTTGTACCAGAAGAAAGAAGAAAACAAGGCGTATTTCTTTCGGAAGATATTATAAGTCACACAAATTTACATCAATCAGGTTGGAAACGAAAACAAACCGAATTAAATGATGCTACTACAGCAATTTCTTCTTTCGGTATTTCACCAAATGACCCAAAGGCACTTATTCATTCACTTAGCGGTGGAAACCAACAAAAAGTCTCAATTGCAAAGTGGAGTGGATTCAAACCTAATCTATTTCTTTTAGACGAGCCAACTAAAGGTGTAGACATCGCTGCGAAACAAGACATTTTTCAATTCATTCGCAACATTACAGAAAACGGAAGTTCCGTAATTTATTTCACAGGAGAACAAGATGAAGCGTTGCATATCGCTGATCGCATTCTTATACTGGCAAACGGAGAATTTGTAGGTGAATACTTACCAAGCGAACTATCTCCTGAACAGCTTTTACATTTATCTGAAGGGAGCTATTCCATTGAATCTCGTTCATAAAACGAAAACTAAGAAACTATATTTACCTACTCATCTTTTTTATCAATTTAGTACAATTGCTATTATTATAGGTGTTACAATTTTTTTCTCTATCGTCAATGATTCTTTTTTAACATATAACAATATTAGTGATATTTTACGTTCTATTTCCATCGTAACGTTACTTGCAATCGGCGTTACCTTTACATTGATTGTAGATGGATTTGATTTATCAGTCGGCTCTACCGCTAGTTTAGCAACAATTGCAGCTGCTTCTTGTCTCGTTTTATATCGACAAGAACTATTAGTTACACTCCTTGTTCCTATTCTTTGCGGATTATTAGTTGGATTATTAAATGCACTACTCGTTATCCGAATTAAACTACCCGATTTACTAGCTACATTAAGTATCATGTATATCGTTAATGGACTACACTTAACATTTTCAAAAGGATCCTCAATTTATGAAGGAATGTCCGGTGCAACAGGACATTTTATTCCATCCTTTTTATTTATCGGTCAAGGTTCCGTCTTAGGAATTCCAGTCCCTGTCATTATCATGCTTACTGTCGTTTTAATTGCACATCTATTTTTAGAAAAAACAACGTACGGTCGTTTCTTTTATATGACTGGTGGGAATCGAGAAGCTGCTAGATTAGCCGGTATTCCTACTGATCGTTACCGTGTATATGCTTATATGATTAGTGGTTTACTAGCTTCTATTGGCGGCATTATTCTATGCAGCCGCGTTGGAACAGGACAAGTTTCAGCTGGTGCTCCATTATTAATGGATGCAGTCGCAGCTGCCTATATCGGTTACGCAATGTTCGGTGCCAAGAAACCAAATATAGTCGGAACATTCCTCGGCTCGGTATTAATTGGAATTATATTAAATGGACTCACAATGATGAACGTTCCTTATTATGCACAAGATATTATTAAAGGCAGCATTTTAATTACAGCCTTAGCCTTTTCATTTATTAAAAAGAAGCGTAAATAAAAAGAGAGCATCGAATTCGATGCTCTCTTTTCCCTTTGCAACAATCACCCGAAAGCCTCCACGATTACTAAACTATGAAAAAGATAACAGCAGTTAAAAATTATTAATATTTCTCATTCACCTGTAATTCTTTACTATACTTTTGAATGAAAACTGATGAAATAACCATTACTATGCCCACACTAAAACCAATAAGTTGATCTAATAACATTTCATCATGAATAAACCAGCGAAGTAAAAATACACCCCCAAAAATAAGCATCATGATAAATCCAGTATGTCTAAGCCCTTTATATACATTTTCCATATGTATCACCTCTCCACATACTTTTATCCATATTATACCATAATCTAAAAACGTGTATAACCAACATTCGGTATTGAAACCAATAATAAAAAGACTGCAGAGAACTCCATCTCCACAGCCTAATTATTATTTTTGCAAAAACGCCTGCAAATCTGCAAATTGTCTCTTTGCATCTTCATAGCCTTGCTCGTATAAATTTTGTAGTTTTGCTGTATCTTTTTCCATACGATCTACTTGAAGCGGCACTTCTGGGCGAATAACAAATAAATTACCAGCTTGCTCTTCTTTTTCAATATAGTGAAGTGTTTCATTATACACTTCATAACGATTCAACATCGTGTTAACAAGATTCGGATATTTTTTATAAGCTTTTCCTGCAATCCATCCGAATTTTGATTTTTTCTTCGCGTAACCATGATTTCTCGTTAAAATAACGACTGATTTTTTAAATCCATCTTCCTGTGCTTTACGAACTGGAATTGGATCAGAAATCCCGCCATCTAATAACTGCTTACCACGATAATTTACTACTGGTGCAATGAAAGGCAATGAACTAGACGCTTGTAATAGATTTAGTGCATCATCATTCGTTCCTTCTTTCTCAAAATAAACAGATTGTCCTGTTTCACAATCCGTCGTTCCTACAAGGAAACGTTCTGGGCTATTAAAGTATGTTTCAAAATCAAACGGAACATGCTTTTCTGGAATTTCATGAAAAATGAAATCCATATCAAATAGCTGACGTTTTCTCCATAAGTTTTTATACGACAAATATTTCGGATGTGATGCATAATCAATATTGACCGTTTTATTTCTATTTCTTTGTCTGGAAAGATACGACGCTGCATGACAAGCACCAGCTGATACACCGATTACATATGGAAAATATAAATCTTGTTCCATAAAGTATTCTAATATCCCACCCGTATATACACCACGCATACCGCCGCCTTCTAATACTAACCCCGTATTTTCAAGCATGTTACTCTCTCCTCTATATATATTGACTCTTTAATTATTCACCATGTTAAGTATCTTTTTCTATTATATATGAGTTCTTTCAGAAATTATATTTAAAAGACTTGAGAAAAAGGAGTTTTTTCTTCCGATTATATTTCCAAATGATCGGAGACATCCTTTATAAACCTTTGAATAAAGTCTTGCTCTTCTTTCCTATATCCATCTAAAAGTAACAACCACTTTTCTTCAGCTTGCTTATGCAATTTTTCATGAGCTTTATATATTTCATTTCCGCTTTCCGTTAAGCTGAAGAAGATTTCTTTTTGATTATCTAACATTTGCATCTTCTCAACGAATTGCTTTTGAAACAACTTCGTACAAATTTTAGAGATTGCTCCCTTCGTCATGCCCATTTCTGTCGTAATTGCCGTTACATTCATCAAACCATTTTTTCCGATACATTCGATTACATGTAACTCAGATAAAGACATACTACTTACACCTGTCTCATAAAGAAACTTCTCGTTTTGTCGTTTTAAATGTTCTTCTTTTTTATGCAAAAGTGTACGAATGTCCGACAGTATTTCCATTTGCTTCGTTGTATGCTTCAATCCGTTCGCCTCCTAAGTTTCCAAAGAAACAATTTAACTATATACCATTTTAAAATTACTTTTTCATCTTTACAAGTGAGAAAATCATGTTAAAATAAATTTAGTTTCCGAGGAAACTAAAATACAAGGAGGTTAACAAGATGAAAAAATCTAAACTAACTTTCATTTTATATGTTGTCTGTATTAGTGCCTTACTCGGTTCCTTCGCTCAAAATATTTACACACCTATCTTACCGATGATTCAAAATTCTTTTCACACTTCTCTTTATCTTGTAAATGTAACAGTTTCACTTTTCACATTCGTTCTTGCAATTATGCAGCTCGTATATGGACCTTTAATTGATACAAAAGGGAGAAAATCTGTCCTTATCCCTAGTTTAGTCATTAGTACAATTGGTTCAATCGGATGTGCCTTTTCGGCAAACATTTATTTATTTCTCTTTTTTAGAGCTGTTCAAGCTATAGGAATAGCGGCTATACCTGTAGTTTCAGCAACGATTATCGGCGATTTATTTGAAGGAAAAGAACGCGGAGAAGCGATGAGCCTATACCAAATGTTACTTGCCCTCGCGCCTGCAATGGCTCCACTCATAGGTGGTTATCTTGGCAGTATAAATGGTCACTTATCTGTATTCCTCTTTTTATCTACACTTGGCATTATCTTATTAATTATAAACATTTCACTACTTCCAGAAACAAAGCCAAATGTAATTAAGCAGTCTAAAGCACAAAAGAATTACTCTCTTATCTTAAAAAATAAAACTGGATTTTCTATTACTCTTATTGGCTTCATTCAATTTTGTATTTACTTTTGCTTTCTCGTTTTTTTACCGAGCATTTTAGCAAATTCATTTCATCTAGCTGCAAGTGAAATTGGTCTTATGTTTGTACCAATGTCTCTTTCTATCATGCTAGGAAGTTTTTGCTACAAGTTTTTGCAAAAACGCCTCACAACAAAGCAAGCTTTATTTATTACGAGTTTCTTCAATATTATATGTGTCGTTTTATTCTCTTTCACATATAGCATCAATATCCCATTCATCATTATCGTTACATCTTTGTACGGTTTTAGTATGGGACTTTCTATGCCAACTCACACTACTTTATTAACAGAAGAATTCGTGCAAGAACGTGCAACAGCTATCGGTATGTACAACTTCATCCGCTATCTTGGTATGAGCACAGGGCCACTTATAGGTGGATTTCTTTTATTTAACCAAAATTACTTTTGGATTTTCTTCCTAGGCGCAATTATGTTTTTACTTGTAATCTTATATGCAATGAAAATGCTAAGTTTTCATTCTGTACAAAAAGCAAAATAGAGCCCCCAAAAAGGTCGGCTCTATTTATCCTCTTTGATCCGCAACAATATGAATATCAATATACTTTGTTTGTCTCATAATTTCATTTACAATAGAGCCTTTTCGTATTTCTTCCCACCTTGTTCTTGCCGATTGTCCAAGTAAAATTTGCGTCACCTGTAATCTTTTTGCCACTTCAATAATAACATCTGCTGGCTTTCTCCCTCTTGCTTCTTCTAATACAAAACTTGCATCAAATTGATTTGTTAGTAACTTCCACTCTTCAATCGTCTGCTTTTTTCCAGCTGAAATAGAATCTATATTTTCCCTCTCAACGTTTAATACGTACAATTCAGCGTTTAACCGATCAGCCATGCGCCATCCCCGTCTTATTAATTTCTCCGCTGTTGAACTGTATTGTACACAAACAAGAATTTTTTCTTTTACGCCAATTGGTTCTATTACTGTTTGGCTAATTTTCTCGTCCATATCATCGGCAACCTCGCGAAGTGATAATTCCCTAAGTGCCCCTAAATTATTAAGCGTAAAGAAATTTTGTAAACTTTGCTGAATTTTTTCTTCTTTATATATCTTTCCGTCTATTAGTCTCTTCCTTAATACCTCGGGCGTTGCATCAACGAGCTGAATTTCATTTGCTTTTTGTAAAATAAAATCTGGAATTCGTTCTCTTACTTTTACATTCGTAATTTGAGCTACAATATCATGAACACTTTCTAAATGTTGAATATTAAAAGCTGATAATACCGATATACCAGCCTCTAACAATTCCTGCACATCCATATAACGTTTTTTATGCTTAGAACCAGGAACATTACTATGCGCAAGTTCATCCACTACGACTACTTGCGGCGCGCGTTTTTTTATTCCTTCCACATCAAGCTCATAAAATACCTTTCCTTTATACTGTATTTCTTTCAAAGGAACTTTTTCTAAATCAGCAATTGCTTCTTCCGTCTCTTTTCTTCCATGCGTTTCAATTAAACCAATTACAATATCAATTCCATCTTTTTTCATTTCCCTTGCATCAAAGAGCATTTTATAACTTTTTCCTACGCCTGGAGCTGCTCCTACATATAGCTTTAACTTTCCGCGATTTTGCTGACGAATATATTCTAAATATTCCTCTGGCGTTCGCCTTTGAAACTTCGGTTCATAATCATCTGCATACAAAATAAACACTACCTTTCATTCGAAACAACGCTACCTCAATCCGTTAGATTGAGGTAGCACTGTTACTATTTCATTAATTCCTGTAATGCCAAATTTAGCTTTAAGACGTTCACTCGATCTTCTCCAAATAAACCAAGCGCAGCACCTTCTGTTTGATCTTTAATCAATTGATTAAGTTTTTCTTTCGGAATATTCGTTAATTTCGATATGCGATCCACCTGCACAGAAGCTGCCTTCGGACTAATGTCAGGATCAAGCCCTGAACCTGAATTTGTCACTAAATCAATCGGTACTTCTGTAACTGGAACGCTCGGATTTTGTTTCTTCCACTCTTCAATACTTTTCTCTACTCGTTTCTCTAAATCTGGATTAGATGGTGCATAGTTATTTGAACCAGATGCTTCTGCCTTATATTCAATACTAGAAACACGCCCTTGAAAATAACGTGGATCCGTGAAGTTTTGCCCGATTAATTTAGAACCAATCACTTCATTTTTATCATTATATATTAGACTTCCATCCGCATTATCCTTCATCACTGCTTGTGCAATACCAGTAACAATAAGTGGGTATACAAGTCCACACAACACTAGAAATGTAAAAGTAATACGGATAATTGGTGATAGTATACTTTGTTTCTTTTCCATCTTTTTCCCCTCTTCCTTATATGAACAAGCCGACAATTATATCAATTACTTTAATTCCAATGAACGGAACGATAACTCCGCCAAGCCCATAAATAAGTAAGTTTCGGCTAAGCAATGCATTAGAACTCATCGGTTTATATGCAATACCTTTCATCGCTAACGGAATGAGTAATGGAATAATAACAGCGTTAAATATTAATGCTGATAAAATCGCTGACAGTGGTGATGTTAATTTCATAATGTTCAATGCTTCCATTTGCGGAATCGCAAGTGTAAACATCGCTGGAATAATCGCAAAATATTTCGCTATATCATTCGCAATACTAAACGTCGTTAACGCACCTCGGGTCATTAACAATTGCTTACCAATTCCTACAACCTCAATAATTTTCGTCGGATTCGAGTCTAAATCAATCATGTTCGCTGCTTCTTTCGCAGCTGTCGTACCACTATTCATCGCTAATCCAACGTCAGCCTGTGCTAATGCCGGAGCATCATTTGTACCATCACCTGTCATCGCTACAAGTTTCCCTTTATCTTGCTCTGCTTTAATAACCGCAATTTTATCTTCTGGTTTACACTCGGCAACGAATTCATCTACTCCTGCTTCTTTTGCAATCGTTGCTGCTGTTAACGGATTATCACCTGTACACATAACCGTTTTAATCCCCATTTGGCGCAACTGTTCAAAACGCTCACGCATACCCGGTTTTACTGTATCCTTTAAATAAATTAAACCGTAAATACGATTATCTACTGCAACTACAAGTGGTGTTCCGCCCTCTTTTGAAATTAAGTCTGCTTTTTGATTTACATCTTTCGGAATTGTTCCACCTTGTGACCCAACCCATTCAATAACAGCACCGACAGCACCTTTTCTCACTTTCGTTCCGTCTTGTAAATCAACACCACTCATTCTCGTTTCTGCTTTAAACGGAACAAACTCACCTTGTTCTGCAAGTTCTCTATTATATGATATAGATTTTCCCTGCACATACTCGATAACAGATCGACCTTCTGGTGTTTCATCTAAAACAGAACTAATAGCAGCCCACTTTCCAACTTGCTCAATCGTTTCATTTCCTACAGGTAATAATGTATGAGCCATTCGGTTTCCAAAAGTAATTGTACCTGTTTTATCTAAAATAATTGTATTAATATCGCCCGCAGCTTCTACTGCTTTCCCTGACATCGCTAACACGTTAAATTTTGTCACCCGGTCCATCCCAGCAATACCAATCGCTGATAGCAAACCACCAATTGTCGTTGGAATTAAACATACTAACAATGCTACGAGTACAGCTGTATCAATTTGAAAACCTAAATAATTTGTAAAAATCGGCAACGTCACAACGACGATCAAGAAGATAAGAGTTAAGCTCATTAATACTGTATTTAAAGCAATCTCATTCGGCGTTTTTTGACGAGCAGCTCCTTCTACTAAAGAAATCATTTTGTCGATAAATGATTCACCAGGATTACTCGTAATAACAATTGTAATTTCATCACTTACCACCATCGTTCCACCTGTTACGGAACAAAAATCACCACCCGCTTCTTTTATTACAGGAGCTGATTCTCCTGTAATTGCAGATTCATCTACAGACGCTAATCCTTTGATTACTTCACCATCATTCGGAATCATTTCTCCTTGTTTTACGATAACAACATCACCTTTTCTAAGATCAGTTGCTGAAACTTGGACAATGTCTCCATTTTCTTTTACAACATTTGCAAACACATCTTTCTTCGACTGTTTTAAAGAATCGGCTTGTGCTTTACCGCGACCTTCTGCTAATGCTTCTGCAAAATTCGCAAATAAAACTGTAAATAATAGAATGAGAGAAACTGTTATATTAAACCATCCTGGTATACTACTAGAACTGCTTGGAAGAAAAGATAAAATGAACGTAATGATAAACCCAATTTCCACAACGAACATAATCGGATTCTTTATCATAACTTTCGGATTCAATTTCGCAATGGATTGCTTCATCGCATGTGTTACGATATCACGATCCATCGTTTTCGCTTGTCTAACCTCATCTTCTACAGCATGTATTTGTGACTTATTTAATTGTTTTTCTTTTACTACTACCGGTCTCATCATTTACCCTCCATTACTTCAATGTAAGAAATTCTGCAATTGGTCCGAGTACTAACATCGGGAAAAATGTTAATGCACCGACAATTACAATCGTTCCGATGAAGATGCCACCAAATAAACTATTATCTGTACGGAACGTTCCAACTGTTTCTGGCACTACCGTTTTTTCTTTCAACGAAGCTGCCACAGCTAGCATCGTAATTAAACTGAAGTAGCGTCCTAAAAACATAACTAAACCAGTCGTAATATTCCAAAACGGTGTATTATCTCCTAATCCTTCAAATCCAGATCCGTTATTCGCAGCTGACGATGTATATTCATATACAACTTGTGTTAAACCGTGGAAACCGGAATGAGAAATAGCATCCGTTCCTAAATTTGTTGAAAGAGCTAATGCCGAAAATCCTAAAATGAGCAATGGATGAAATAAAATCGTGACTGCGATTAATTTCATTTCCTTACCTTCAATCTTTTTACCTAAAAACTCTGGTGTCCGTCCAACCATTAACCCAGATATAAACACCGCGATAATTGCATACATAATAATGTTTACAAAGCCTGCTCCAACTCCGCCATACACTGTATTTAACATCATATTTACGAGGGGAACTAGACCACCAATTGGTGTTAACGTATCATGCATCGTATTAACAGCGCCTGTTTCAGCAGCTGTCGTTACTGTTGCGTATAGTGAAGAAAATACTGTTCCAAATCGTACTTCTTTCCCTTCTGTACTTCCTTGTACATGTTCGATACCCATTCCATTTAATGCCGGGTTCCCGTTTAGTTCAGATGTCGTAATCGTTATAAACCCTAGTAAAAATACCATAAATAGTGACACGAAAAGGATGCGGCCTTGTTTTTTATTTCCGACCATTCGTCCGTACGTAAATGGAAGTGCTGTTGGTAATAACATCATAAGCATCATTTGCAAAATATTACTCATTTGTCCTGGATTTTCGAAAGGATGCGTAGAGTTTGCTCCGAAAAATCCACCGCCGTTATTTCCAAGTTCCTTAATGGAAACGAATGATGCAACAGGTCCACGTAAAATACTTTGCTTTGCACCTTCAATCGTTTGTGCTGTAACCGCCCCATCTAACGTTTGTGGTACGCCAAGTGCGACAAAAACTAGTGCCGCAATAAATGCGATAGGAAGAAACACTCTCGTTAACGCTCTCGTAAAATCAACGAAAAAGTTACCAAGTTCTTTTCCAGCAAGTCCTCTTATAAAAGCCATAACGAGCGCTAATGTCGTTGCTGGTGCCGCAAACATTAAAAATGTAATTCCGATTAATTGTGATAAATAAGATAAACCATTTTCACCGCTATAATGCTGTAAGTTTGTATCAGCCATAAAACTAATTGCTGTATTAAAAGCGAGCGTAGGCTCCATCCCTTCAATATGCGCTGGATTTAGTGGCAGCACACCTTGTAATCTGAAAATGAAGTATACGACAACGATCATAAATCCATTTAATAAAACTAATGATAATGCGTACTGTTTCCACGTTTGATTGTATGCTTTTACACCCGTAATTTTAAAAATAAGTTTTTCAAAAGGCCCGAATACTTTATCTAACGTTTTGCTACCTTGAAAAGCTTTTTCTAAATAAATCCCCGTTGGCTTTGCTACTAAAATAAACAAGAGCATTGTAATAATGACTGCAACCCAAATCATAATGAATAATTCCCCCTAATTAAAACTTCTCTGGATTTAATAATGCATACACTAAATACACTGTAATTGCTGCGACAATAACCGATAAGACAATCATCATGATTGCTTTCCTTCTTTCACAACTTTATCTGACCAACTTGCAAGACTTGCCATCGATGCAACTAATAAAATAAAAATCCCGACCATTACAACATCTAACATAACTATCCCTCTCTTCTTTTGTTAAAATTTACCATTTAAATATTAAAAAAGAACACTGAGCTCTACTCAGTGTTCAAAAAATGAACAACAAAAAGTAAACCTCCTCTCTAAACGCTTACGAGGTTAGCTGTCGGATTCGGGCCTAAAGAGTAGCCCTACTTTCAAAACTGAAAGATTCACCCCAAGTGACGATGCACAAAATTGGTTCCCCCGCTCCATTTCTGGAACTCAGCGATTTTAGGTTTTTTTGGAAATTTTATGAATGATTTATGAGAGTAAATATACTCCTCTATATTTCACTTGTAAAGGGGTAAATTACTGAAAATAATAATATTTACATTCATTTAAACGCTTACATTGAAGATTATTACTGTTATTTCATCTATTTTCTTTATTTCTCTTTTCTTTTCTTAAAAATGGCCTTTTAAATATGAAATAAAAAGAGCGAATGACATGAAGTGCATAGCTTGTTGCACTCAGCATTCGCTCTTTTTTATTCAACCTTTATTCTCCTCGTAAAAATGCACGTAAATTTCTCCCACGAATATAAACTTGTGTCAATTCTGCATGTAGCTGCTCATACTCGGTAATATCCATCTCTAAATACAAAGCATCTTTTGATGGTAATATAATATATGGCCCTGGAAAAAGGGGATCAATCTGGACCAATTCTTGAACTCGCTCTACCGATACTGCCCAACGATTTGCTATATCTCCAAGTAATAGTACCTTCATCATTTCTTCCCCCGCCCTATTCAAAAAATAAAAAAGAAATATTATCACAATTTGTAAACACGACAAACTTAGCTCCAATTGTTTCATAGAGCCTCGCTGGATATCGTTTATTCCTTGTAACAACAGTAATAGGTGCTTGAAAAGAAAAACGAATGTGTTCTGTGAAGAAACTAACGATTGGAAGCTCATCCCCTAGTAAAATGACCTTCTTAATACACTCACAAATACTAGTAAAATCCTGCTCCTTACTACAACTATAAGTCCAATCAAACCCACAATTCCTAACTTCAGCCGCTACCTCTTCATTTGCTGTAAAAATAACTAACTCATGTTGAAATGCAACTAGATCTCTTAAACTATTTACCTTACTTTCTTCTCCAACACAAATAAGTGTTAGTTCCATGTACCTCATCCTCCTTAGTATAAAAGAAATCAAACATAGATTGATATTCCCCTATACTAATCAGATCGATGAATTGATGTATCCATCATGGCACCGTCCTCTCTCAAGACGCTTACGAAGTTAGCTGTCGGATTCGGGCTTTGAGAGTAGCCCTACTTTCAAATTTGAAAGATTCACCCCTAGTGACACTGCACAAATTGGTTCCTCCGCTCCATATAATTGGACTCAGCGTTTACAAAAAAATATATTCTGGCTGATATATTACTCCTGTATTTTGAAAAAGTAAACAGAAAAAAAGCCAGTTATAAAACTGGCTTTTCACTTATCTATACACGCGTTCTATTCACTTTATACGCAAAATGATTCGTTGGTCCATGACCACTACCAATATTCAACGGCTCTTCAATTGCTATACTAATAAATCGTTTTGCTTCTTGAACAGCATCTTCAATTGAGTATCCTTTCGCAAGTCCTGCTGTAACCGCTGAAGCAAATGTGCACCCACTTCCGTGCGTTTGCTTTGAAGGAATTCGCTCGCTTCTAAACTCAATAAATTCTTCTCCATCAAAGAGGAAATCAATTACTTCATTACCTTGATATTCTGCATGTCCGCCCTTCATAAGCACATATTTAGCACCTAATTCGTGCAATACTTTTGCAGCTTCCTTACTATCTTCAACATTATGAATCTCCATCCCAGTTAACACTTCTGCTTCTGGAACATTCGGTGTTATAACGGTTGCTACTGGTAATAAATATTCTTTTAATGCATGAACTGCTTCTTGCTGTAATAATGATGCACCGCCTTTTGCGATCATAACGGGATCTAGCACAATATTATTCCAGCCAAATTTTTTAATTTGTTCTGCAACAATTTGAATTATTTCACTACTAAATAACATTCCTAGTTTCACTGCATCTGGTGTTAAATCCGTACCAATTGAATTCAGCTGTTCTGTAATACCTTCTAACGGAACAGGATATACCCCTTGAACGCCAAGCGTGTTTTGAGCAGTAATTGCCGTAATAGCCGTCATTCCGTATACACCAAGCTCTTGGAATGTTTTTAAATCTGCCTGAATTCCAGCACCGCCGCCGCTATCAGATCCTGCAATTGTTAAAGCTTTATTCACTTTCATCCCACTCATCCTTTTCTATCCAAAATAGCGATGATAAATCGTTTTTGCTTCGCTTATCTCTTTCGTTCCATGTACGAGCACACGGCCATCTTTAAAGGCTACTAACCTCTTGTCTTCAACAGAAAATGATAGTAAATATGGATTTATATTTAAATCATTTACACGACCTTCCAACAACTCTTTATATTGTTCAAAATTCATTTCATCTTTATGAGGTGGTCTAATTTGAACTGTATTTCGCCCGCATAAAACTGCTGTTTTTGATGTGTTTTCTTTATTTAAATACGGATATAATGCATTCTCTCCGCATGAAGGACAATTATGCTGGCGAAGTTTTTGTACATTCATACATGAATACTCATTCTTCCACATATCAAACGATACAAGCCCATCTCGAAGTGATTCGTAATCTTCTACTAACAGTTTAAGAGCTTCTGTTACTTGATGAGAAACGACAAGAGATACAGCAGGTGATATAATACCCGCTGTATCACATGTTGCCCCGCCAAGCGGAATCGACTGTAATAAACATGATAAACATGGTGTTTTACTAGGAAAGATTGTGTAAGAAAGACCGTAACTACCTACACATGCACCGTAAATCCATGGAATAGAATATTTTTGTGATATATCATTTACAATAAAGCGCGTTTCGAAATTATCAGTCGCATCAATAATTACATCAACATTTATAACAAGTTCTTCTAGCTCTTCAGCTGTTACATCTTGAACGAGAGCTTCTATTGTTACATCACTATTAATCTCTTCTAAACGTTTTTTAGCCGCTATAGCTTTTGGGAGATTATTCTTTACGTCGCTCTCTGCATACAATTGTTGTCTTTGTAAATTACTCCAATCTACATAATCACGGTCAACAATTGTTATCTTGCCAACACCTGCTCTTACAAACATCTCTGCATTTGCACTACCTAATGCACCTGCACCGATAATAAGCACATGCTTTTCTCTTATCTTTTGCTGTCCTTCTGCTCCAATTGGAGAAAATAGTTTTTGGCGAGAATATCGATTATTCAACTACGCTCATTCCTTCTAAAGGACTACTTGCAGTTGCACAGCGCTTACGTGCAATACGACCTGCTTCAAATCCTAAACGTCCTGCTGCAATACTTAATTTCATTGCTTGTGCCATTTTAATAGGATCTTTTGCTCCTGATACAGCTGTATTTAATAACACGCCATCTGCTCCTAATTCCATTGCAAATGCCGCATCAGCTGGGCTACCAATACCGGCATCAACGATAACTGGTACTGTCGCTTGTTCAATAATGAAGCTCAAATTTAATGGATTTACAATACCAAGTCCTGATCCGATTGGAGATGCTCCTGGCATAATTGCATGCACGCCAAGCTCTTGTAATTTACGTGCTAATACAACATCATCAGATGTATACGGAAGTACGATAAATCCTTCTTTCAGTAACATTTCAGATGCCTTTAACGTTTCTACCGGATCCGGTAATAACGTTCTATCATCACCAATAACTTCTACCTTTATCATGTCACAAAGCCCAGAAGCTTTTGCTAATTTTGCAATACGAACAGCCTCTTCAGCGTTTTTTGCCCCTGCTGTATTTGGTAATAACGTATATTTTTTCACATCAAGTTTCTCTAATAAATTAGGTTGCTTTGCATCAAAGATATCCATACGACGTACTGCAAACGTTAAAATTTCAGCTTCAGAAACATCAATTGCCTTTTGCTGTACGTCAAAATCAGGGAATTTACCTGTTCCTAATAACAGTCTAGAATGAAATGAAAATGGTCCAATGTTTAACATAATCAACCGCCTCCTACGAAAGTTACAATCTCAATTTGGTCTCCATCAAAAACAGATGTATCTGTATGATCATCTTTTTGTAAAATATCTTTATTACGCTCTACTACAACAATTCTGTTATCTAGTTCTAAATGTGTAAGTAGCTCAGCTACTGTTTTTACACTCGCTGGCACTTCAATTTGGTTACCATTAATTTTTAAATTCAAACTTCCATCCCCTTTCTAAACTCTTCTAGAAAGCAATGAATCTAGCAAATAATTCTCTTGCTTTCCTTCTATTAAATCAGCCATATATTTTCCAGAAATAGGACTTAATAAAATACCGTTTCGATAATGGCCCGTGCAAGCATATAAACCTTTTATTTCTTCATGCTCTCCCATATAAGGAGCTTCATGGTTCGATTGTGGTCTTAATCCTGCCCACGTGCTTTCCCATTCTGCTTCTTTTAAAGCTGGCAATATTGTATAAGCACGCTCTAATATAGAAGTTATACTTTCTAGCTGCACAGTTTTATTGAACGTATGGTGCTTCATTGTTGCCCCAATTACGTAACGTCCACCGCGCTTTGGAGTAATGTAAAATCTTTCTTGAAAAATAGGTGCTTTTAAAAGTTGTTTTCTACTTCTTACCGCAACCACTTCTCCTTTAACTGGATATGTCCCCCAATCGTGGTGAAAATAACTGAGTAACTTCGTGCTCCATGAACCTCCTGCAATAACGACTTTCTCACATGTGACAATACCTTCACTTGTAATAACTCCAGTCACTTTATTATTTTCAATACGAATATCAAACACTTCTGTCTGTTCATATATATCAGCACCTGACATTGCCGCAGAATGTGCGAATGCTTTCGTAAGCTCTGGTGCAATAACATGACCGTCTTTCGGATAATATACTGCTCCTATAATAGATTCGGATAGATACGGCTCTTTTTCCCGCACATGGTCTCCCGTTAGAAAATAGGAATCTTCACCTGTTTTTTGCTGCCAATCCATAATGTGAAGAATTCTTTCCTTCTCATCTTCATTTTGAGCAATACGATAAATTCCTTTTTCTTCATATCCAATATCAATACCCGTCTTTTCACGTAAAACTGCTGCAAGTTGTGGAAATATAGCTCGGCTTTCTCTAGCAAGTTCAAATAGCGGATCATACGCATCCCATTCTGCCTGAACACCAAGTAGACCAGCAGCTGCTTTTGAAGCTTCCGATGCAATTCTTTGCTTCTCTACAATCGCTACTTTATGTCCTCTTTCTGCTAGAAAATGTGCAACTGAACTACCAATTACACCACCACCAATAATCGCTACATCATACTTCTCACACATGTTTTTCCGCCCACTTTCTTATTGATTCCTTATAAGATTTCACTTTGCTATACGGGTCACTACTACTTACAATTCCGGACATAACTGCTATACCGCTTACACCGTTAGTAAGGACATCCACTGCGTTTTCTGGAGTAATTCCTCCAATTGCTGTAATCGGTATAGATAAACACCTTGCAATGTCAGAAATTTCTTCAAGCCCTCTCGCTGGCACACCTTTTTTACAATCTGTCGGAAATACATGACCATAAACGAGTGAATCCGCTCCATTTTTAAATGCTACTATCGCTTCATCTAGCGAATGCACAGAATAACCGACATGCAAATACGAAAACTTTTCTTTCACTGACTTTACATCTGTGCTTCGATACCCTAGTTGAACACGAGGAATATTTAATAAAATTGCAATATCAATTCGATCATTTATGACAATTTTAGAAGCCGGAAAGCCTTCCATTAAAAGACTTTCCACACCTTCATATAACTCCTTCGTACTCTTCTCACGCTCACGAATATGCAAATAATCAATCTCACTCTCAATTTGCATCGCTACATTCACTAACTCTTCGAATGGCATATGGCCATTTGAGATTACGTGGAGCTCATTTTTCATATTCATTCGCCTACTTTAAAATATTTTCGAATAGTTCATCGGCTGGAACGGTTTCTTTCGTCATTCCTTTGTCCTTCAGCCATTTATTTTGTTTCTCCCAAGATTCTTTTGAATCTGATAAAAATGGCTCATCTTTCGTTTCCATCTTCTCTAATAAAATTTTCATACTTTCCTTTTCAACTTCTGGCACAAGTGGGAAGTTTTCTTTTTCTTGATGATTTAATAAAATATTCAATGCTTCATCTGGGTTTTTCTTCATGAAATCATAGCCTTTTTTCGTACCACGTAAGAAAGCTTGCAACGCTTCTTTATCTTTTTTCAACGTTTTATCACCTGTTACAAACACAAGTTCATGATAGTTCGGTACTCCGTAATCAGCTGGATTAAAGTAAGCTGGTTCATGGCCTTCATGACGCATAACCGGTACTTCATGATTAATGTATGCCCCTGTTACCGCATCCACTTTTTTCGTAATTAAGGCTGGTACTAAATCAAATCCAACATCAACTACTTTCACTGTATCAGGATTACCACCAGCTTCTTTTACCATCGTTTTTAAATACATCTCACTTAAAGGTGTTCCAGAATATCCTACTGTTTTTCCTTCTAAATCTTTCGGTGATTGAATACCCGCTGATTTCAGCGATACGACATGATTTAATGGTGAACGTACGACAGCCCCAATTGATTTCACTGGAATTTGCTCATTTGCTCTTGCCATAACAACATCTGGCTGATAATACAAGCCAACTGTCACCTTCCCTGCTGCTGCCAATGTTAATGGATCAGTCGGATTAGAAGGGAATTTAATATTTACCTTTACACCTTCTTCTTTAAAGTATCCTTTTTCAATTGCTGCATAAATAAAGCTATGTACCGCATTTGGATACCAATCTAACATGACTGTTATTTCTTTCTCTTTTTTACTTTTTTCTGATGCTGAATTACTTGAACATCCTGTAATCATTGCAATTAATAATGTAAACACAAAGATGCGCTTTAAAAATTTCATGAATGCTTCCTCCAACTAATGAATTTCTTTTCTAATATGGAAATAAGTACGACGAAGAAAATAGCTAATAATGATAACAATACAATGGGTGCAAATACGCCAGCTCCATCTAACTGCGTCATCATTCTCTTACTGAAATATCCAAGTCCAGCTTGTGCACCGAGCCATTCTCCAATTGCTGCTCCGATAACACTAAGCGGAACTGCAATTTTTAAAGCTGCGAAAAAATAAGGAAGAGCAGACGGCAACTTTAATTTAAGAAAAATATCTCTTTTCGTTGCTCCATATGTAACTAAGAGCTCCTCCCATTCTTTTTTTGTACTACGCAGTCCATCATACGTATTGACCGCAATCGGGAAAAACGTAATTAAAACTGTGACAACAACCTTACTCCAAATTGTGTATCCAAACCATAAAACAAATAGCGGAGCAAGCGCAGTAATCGGAATCGTTTGTGAAGCAACTAATAATGGATAAAATGCTCTTTCCATCCATGTACTCGCATTCATTAACATCGCTAGCCCTACACCTAATACGATAGAAATAACAACACCTATTAAAACGACGTATAACGTTGCAGGTAAATGAACCGTAAATAATATGTCTTTTAGTTTCCATATCTTCATTACAATCGCAGACGGTGACGGTAAAATGTACATCTCATCTACAATTCTTGCTCCTATTTCCCACACAGCTAGTAAAATACTAGAAAGTGTAATAGCAGGAACTAATTCTTTCAATCGGTTCATCACACAAGTACCTGCCTTTGTAACATACTAAGAAGCTCATCTTTCAGCGCTAATACTTCCGGTTTATATAAATCTTTTCGTGTTCTGTTATGATCAAGTGGTACAATCCGCTCAGTCAAAGTCGTTATCGGCTGCTGTTCCACTACTAAAACTCGGTTCGAAAGAAATAACGCTTCTTCAACATCATGAGTAATGAATAAAATTGTTTTTTCCCACTCTTGCCATTGTTCAAACAGCCATTCTTGCAAAGAGGCCTTCGTTAAAGCATCTAACGCGCTAAACGGTTCATCTAATAACAATATCTCCCCGCCCGTTAACAAAGTTCGGATAAAAGATACGCGTTGCCTCATACCACCAGATAAATCTTTCGGATGTTTTGTCTCATATCCTTGTAAACCAAATTTATATAACAGTTCCTTTGCCTTTACTTGTGCTTCTTTCTTCTGTACACCTTGGCACTCTAGCGGCAGAGCAGCATTCTCAATAATTGTTCTCCACGGCAAAAGCATATCTTTTTGCGGCATATATCCTACAGGATGGTGCTTTGTTTCTGTCAGTTCTATCTTTCCAGTACTTACCTTCTCTAGGCCTGTAATAAGGCGAAATAAAGTACTTTTCCCACATCCACTCGGTCCGATAATACTGACAAACTCTTTCTCATGTATAGAAGCATTTAATTCATGGATGATTGGTTTCTCATCGTAATGAAAAGAAACATTATGAAACTGTAGTATGTTCTTGCTCCTCAAATCCCCACATCTCCTTACGATAGGACATATCCCAGAATAAATATTCAAATCGACTGGAATATAAGAAAATCTCCTCTAATCTATCTAGTTCTTTCTCAGACTTTCCAACTGCCATTTCATTTAATAAATCTATTAACCAAATACAAAGATTACCGTATTCTTCCGAACTATATCCTTGAATCCACTCACCAAAAAACTCATGATCTCTTGCTCCAGGAATATCATTTAAACGCTTTCCAATTTCCCAGTAGCTCCACATACATGGAAGAAGCGCTGCTATTAATTCTGCAAGTGTGCCATTTTGAGATACAGACATCATGTAATTTGTATAAGCTAAATTTTTAGCAGACGGTTTTGCAGACTCTATCTCCTCTATAGAAATTCCAAGTCTTTTTGCATATTGTTTATGGATTGTCATTTCGCCATTTAATATTCCATCAATTTGTTCAGCGAACTTTCCCATTACTTGTGGATTCGTTGCTTTTACAACACCAATCGCATATAATTTTGCATAATCTAGTAGATATAAATAATCTTGAATAATATAATACTGAAATTTATCTTTTTCTAACGTGCCATCTCCCATACCCACTACAAACGGATGATTATGACTCATCTCCCAAACCGGTTGCACAGTTTCTAATAATCTATCGCAAAATTTCATTTCTCTATCCCCTTTCAATATATGTATCTAAATAAAAAACCACTTCTATATATAAGAAGTGGTTACAGCAAATAAAATTATACATTTATTCGATGTTCCACTTCCCTTCGCTAGTATTACCTAGATCAGGTGTTATAAGGGTTAAGGATTATTCCTCTCTCAGCAAATCAAGCACCCCTAGTGGTTTCAATATGAAATTTTCAAATAAAAAAGCCCCGTTTCTATACGCAAAGAAACGGGGACTCATTGTTAGTGTCCGAATTGCTTCCCTACGCTAGCATAATCTAGATCAGGTAATAAAAAGGATCAAAGGCTTACGGCCTACTCTCAGCTGGCAACACCAGCTCTCCTAGCAAACTATAAAATTATCACTGTCAGTATAACACCCTAATAAGACATCATCAACTATTTTAATTTTCTTAATTATCAACAAAAAATTAAAGTTATACAATATATACATTCTATTTTAGAACATAAAACTCCAATTAATTGTTTAAAAAGGAATCATTATCCTCAAAAAATTTATTTTTATATTGATTTCATATTACATTTATGTGAATACACCCACTATATTATATCTTTATACTATAATAAAATTACAACTATACAACTAGAGGAGGTCTCTATTCCATGAATATGAAAGCTACTGCTTTAACAGCAACTACTGTAGCGATTGCTTCTTTACTTCCTTCTATGGGTGAAACAAATGTACAAAAAGCAAACGCTGAACAATTATCTAATGTTAAAACTGGGTATGTCAAAGTCGATCAAGTAGCATTACATACAGAAGATAACGTAAAGAGCACATCAATTGATACAATTCGCTTTAATACAAAAGTGAACATCCTTGAAACAACTAATGGTTGGTATAAAGTATCTGTTCATAATAAAGTAGGTTATGTACAAAAAGATGCTATTTTACTAAAAAACAAACTTCAATCTAATGATCAATACATCGTCAATGCTAATGCATTAAACGTTCGCTCTGAACCTAATTTAGAATCTTCCATTTTAGATGTATTACCAAATGGCAAGTTTATTACCGTTCAAGAAGATCAAGGCGAATGGTATAAAATATCACATAATGGCCAAACGGGTTACGTACAAAAAGCATTCATCTCTAATGGTTCACAACCCTTAGTAAAAGGAATCACCGTTCAAAATAATACAAAATATACTGTTGCAACACCTAATCTGAATGTACGTAGCAACACTAGTACAAGTAGCGCTCTACTCGGTTCATTACAAAACGGTACACAAGTACAAGTAGTAGAAACTGTAGGAACTTGGTATAAAATTCGTTTTGGCACAGGATACGGATATGTAGCAAAACACTATGTAGTACAAAATCAACCACAGGCTAAAACAGATCAGCCTTCATCTATTCCAGCTGCTTTCAAATTCCCTGCTCAAGGAAGAATTAGCTCAACCTTTGATATACGATGGGAACAAATGCATTATGGTATAGATATTGCTGCTCCAGGGAACGTCTCTATCCAAGCTGCTGCTGCAGGTAAAGTTGTGAAATCTTATTATTCAGCTAGCTATGGCAATGTTGTGTTCATTGCGCATCAAATCAATGGGAAATTATATACAACTGTTTATGCTCATATGAAGGATCGCACTGTACAAACTGGTGATCAAGTACAAGCTGGACAATTAGTAGGTCATATGGGCAACACAGGTCATTCATACGGGCAACATCTTCATTTTGAATTACATAATGGAGAATGGAATTTTGAAAAAACAAATGCAGTAAATCCACTGCCATATTTAGTTAGGTAAATTGTATGCCACGCAATATACCTCTTATAATTGAATACGCAGCCTTTTTAGGTTTAATCTGTTGTTTAATCATTTACAATACAAACATTGTATTTTTATCTATTATTATTGCTTTTGTTGCATTAGAAATTATGATGGAATCATTTCAAGTGCAACTAAAACAAAAAATTGCCCATATTTATAACGCTATATTTCTTTTGAGTGCTCTCATAACAAATATAATTAGTAATGGCTTTTATTTATCTACTGTATTTCCAGTATTCTTTATGGCTGTTTTATTATTTGTAGCTAGATATATTAATGTCCCTTATAACCAAAAACAAAAACAAGAACAAGAAGCTTAGAAAGAGGAGACACTGTGTACCAATCTTTCAAAGATGCTCCAATAAAATACATATTGCATTTGTATAAGAAAGCCAATACTTTTTTTGGTATACAAGGAAGTTATACTGCACAACTTCTCCTATATGGAATGTTGTTTCTTGTTTTAATCACTTTCTCCTTGTTTTACTAACAAAAAAGGATCTCACATAAACTGGAGATCCTTTTTAATTTATATTAATTTTTCATATCGAAAATATTGTTTATCCACAAGCATATTTTTCATAAATAAAGCTCAGATTATATTTTTTCTCTAAGCTCATTCGTTGTTCGTCATCGCACCAATAGAAAAGAATATCATGAATCGTTGCGTAACGCTTATTTTTAAGAAATAGCCTAAAGAATGATGGTAAACAATCATGTAATTGTATAAATATATAATTGCGTAGTGTTTCTTCTTTATATTCAATGCCCTTACAAATATACAGTAATTCTTCACAATAATATGCATGCTGTGGAACTTGTATCATCTCGAAAAATGGCACATAAGATAGTAGCTTTCCAATAAAATGACCGTATCGATCCATTACTCCTATCGTCATATGCTCCATCATTTCTTTCATTACATATAAATAATCATCTACATGTGTTGTCTTTAATGGGTCTAAGCGATCGGAAATTTGAGATAATACAGCTCTTTGACATGCTAAAACTGCCTGACTAGGTCCATAATATGATAGGAAATCTGTACACTTACGATATTTCCGTAATAAATCATGTGTATATAAATCATATACGAAAGTATTACAATACATTGCTAAACTCATCATATCACTATTTAATTGCTCTTTTGATAATGATTTCGCTCTCTTACACATATAAAAGAATGTAAATTCCAATACTTCTTTATGAGATAATAAATGTTTACAATCGGTTATACATTTCTCATTAAATTTAACTCTATCCCAAATTTCAATATCCCTATCTGTCAATTCACCTATACGATATTTAATAATTAAATAGTTTAAAGCAACTGATTGCGTCAAAAGATCCCATGTTTCATATTCCAATGAAGTATGAACAAACTCAGCTAATCCTTGTGCTATCATAAAAGCATTTGCCTCTTCATACCAACCAATCTCTTGGCATAAGCGAAGAATACGCACTAAAGTTGGAATTTCATCTTTATGAAACTGCGGTAAATTCTTTACTTTATTCATGCCATATACGATAAATGCCGCTAAATTTTCTTCTTTATAAAATTCTTTCTCTTTCCATACTAATATAGTTCGTTCTTTCCCCTCACCTTTTGGGTGACAAGGTACAAGCAAAGAAAATAATTCAGCAAAATTATTTGGTTCTATATATGTATCTGTAACCAAATTCCAATTTGGATCGCCCTGTACAGCCTTCATATAATTCCCCTTCCCTTTTCATCTATGTAGGAAATATTAATTTATTATCGTACCACTAAAAATTAATATTGTTATATTCAAAATCCCTCATAATACTTATATCTATCAGTATATCATCTTTTCTCTTATTAAAAATGAAGAATAACAAATTTAAAAAAACTGTGGAAATTATTAACCATATCCTTATTATATAATGTCTCAGATACATCACGCTAACATATTAGTTTAATCCATATATACTAGAATAATGCATCTGAACTTTATATATAATTTAGCTCTTTATGAGTGACCATTAAAATCTCGGTTAATTAAAGTTTCAATTTACTCTGTACGCTCTGAGATTTCGCTCAAGGCAAATCCAGCTTGATCATCTGCCGATTCCCTTATAGCTAAATCTCCTAGTGCTAACATGCCAATAAGCTGACCACTATCAACTACTGGTAACCGTCTAATTTGATACTGTGCCATTAGCTCTGTAGCTTTTTCAATAGAATCATTTGGAGAAACTGAGATAATATTTGTTGTCATTACATTTGTAATTTTATTAGATCCAGGATGTTTTTCAGCAATCCCTCGAACAACTAAATCTCGATCAGTAACAAGCCCAACAACCTGCTCATTTTCAACAACAGGAATTAACCCAACCGATTCTTCCTTCATTTTTACAGCTGCCTCATATACATTGTCTAGCGGTGTACAATGTACAATATGGGTACTCATTAAGTCTCTAACTCGTGTCATTATTTATTTCCTCCTTTTTATACATACCATAGCTTTTCCAAAATTCCTTTATTTATTTCTGGAAAGTAAAATGATAAAAAGGATCAACAAAATAAAAAAGAGCCAGCATAATGCTGACTCTTTTTTGTATGACCCGTACGGGATTCGAACCCGTGTTACCGCCGTGAAAGGGCGGTGTCTTAACCACTTGACCAACGGGCCATGGCTCCGCAGGTAGGACTCGAACCTACGACCGATCGGTTAACAGCCGATAGCTCTACCACTGAGCTACTGCGGAATAATATATGGTGGGCCTAAATGGACTCGAACCATCGACCTCACGCTTATCAGGCGTGCGCTCTAACCAGCTGAGCTATAGGCCCATATACTTTACAGGGGCAGTAGGAATCGAACCCACACTGGAGGTTTTGGAGACCTCAGTTCTACCTTTAAACTATGCCCCTAAATGATGCCGGCTAGAGGACTTGAACCCCCAACCTACTGATTACAAGTCAGTTGCTCTACCAATTGAGCTAAGCCGGCATAAAAAAATGGTGGCTCGGGACGGAATCGAACCGCCGACACGAGGATTTTCAGTCCTCTGCTCTACCGACTGAGCTACCGAGCCAACATAAATGGCGGTCCCGACCGGGGTCGAACCGGCGATCTCCTGCGTGACAGGCAGGCATGTTAACCACTACACCACGGGACCATTTGGTTGCGGGGACAGGATTTGAACCTGCGACCTTCGGGTTATGAGCCCGACGAGCTACCGTGCTGCTCCACCCCGCGACAATATTAAATTAAAAAATGGAGGAGGTAGAGGGATTCGAACCCCCGCGCGACTCTCGCCGCCTGTCGGTTTTCAAGACCGATCCCTTCAGCCGAACTTGGGTATACCTCCATGAAGGAAAAAAATAAATATTTTATTATTATATGTCTAAACCATTTTTAAAAATGGAGGAGGTAGAGGGATTCGAACCCCCGCGCGATTCTCACCGCCTGTCGGTTTTCAAGACCGATCCCTTCAGCCGAACTTGGGTATACCTCCGAGACATATATTAAATAAAGTGGAGCCTAGCGGGATCGAACCGCTGACCTCCTGCGTGCAAGGCAGGCGCTCTCCCAGCTGAGCTAAGGCCCCATGTTTTTTTGAATATCGGGAAGACAGGATTTGAACCTGCGACCCCCTGGTCCCAAACCAGGTGCTCTACCAAGCTGAGCCACTTCCCGTTAATAAAAGCGCGCCCGAGAGGAGTCGAACCCCTAACCTCTTGATCCGTAGTCAAACGCTCTATCCAATTGAGCTACGGGCGCATATGGTGCCGAGGGCGGGGGTCGAACCCGCACGGTGGTCACCCACCGCAGGATTTTAAGTCCTGTGCGTCTGCCTGTTCCGCCACCCCGGCATGTCATATTGAAAATTGGAGCGGAAGACGGGATTCGAACCCGCGACCCCAACCTTGGCAAGGTTGTATTCTACCACTGAACTACTTCCGCAAGACATGTATGAGTTATTTTATTAAAAGTGCGGGTGAAGGGAGTCGAACCCCCACGCCAAAGGCGCTAGATCCTAAGTCTAGTGCGTCTGCCAATTCCGCCACACCCGCATATTTTATTAAAAATGGTGAGCCATGAAGGATTCGAACCTTCGACCCTCTGATTAAAAGTCAGATGCTCTACCAACTGAGCTAATGGCTCTTAATGGCTGGGCTAGCTGGATTCGAACCAGCGCATGACGGAGTCAAAGTCCGTTGCCTTACCGCTTGGCTATAGCCCATTAATTAAGAATGGTGGAGGGGGGCAGATTCGAACTGCCGAACCCGAAGGAGCGGATTTACAGTCCGCCGCGTTTAGCCACTTCGCTACCCCTCCGACATATATGGTGGAGGATGACGGGATCGAACCGCCGACCCCCTGCTTGTAAGGCAGGTGCTCTCCCAGCTGAGCTAATCCTCCATTTTGCCTGGCAACGTCCTACTCTCACAGGGACAAGGTCCCAACTACCATCGGCGCTAGAGAGCTTAACTTCCGTGTTCGGTATGGGAACGGGTGTGACCTCTCTGCCATCATTACCAGACTGTATTCATTTAAGACAAGAATCATTTTAACTCATTTGCTTTTAAAAGTCAACAAGTTTTTTATATTCTTTCAAAACTAGATAACATTGCTTCATATTATATGGTTAAGTCCTCGATCTATTAGTATTCGTCAGCTCCACATGTCACCATGCTTCCACCTCGAACCTATCAACCTGATCATCTTTCAGGGATCTTACTAGCTTACGCTATGGGAAATCTCATCTTGAGGGGGGCTTCATGCTTAGATGCTTTCAGCACTTATCCCTTCCGCACATAGCTACCCAGCTATGCCCTTGGCAGAACAACTGGTACACCAGCGGTGCGTCCATCCCGGTCCTCTCGTACTAAGGACAGCTCCTCTCAAATTTCCTACGCCCACGACGGATAGGGACCGAACTGTCTCACGACGTTCTGAACCCAGCTCGCGTACCGCTTTAATGGGCGAACAGCCCAACCCTTGGGACCGACTACAGCCCCAGGATGCGATGAGCCGACATCGAGGTGCCAAACCTCCCCGTCGATGTGGACTCTTGGGGGAGATAAGCCTGTTATCCCCGGGGTAGCTTTTATCCGTTGAGCGATGGCCCTTCCATGCGGAACCACCGGATCACTAAGCCCGACTTTCGTCCCTGCTCGACTTGTAGGTCTCGCAGTCAAGCTCCCTTATGCCTTTGCACTCTACGAATGATTTCCAACCATTCTGAGGGAACCTTTGGGCGCCTCCGTTACACTTTAGGAGGCGACCGCCCCAGTCAAACTGCCCACCTGACACTGTCTCCCGGGTCGATAAGACCCGTAGGTTAGAATTTCAATACAGTCAGGGCGGTATCCCACCAGCGCCTCCACCGAAGCTAGCGCTCCGGTTTCAATGGCTCCCGCCTATCCTGTACAAACTGTACCAAAATTCAATATCAGGCTACAGTAAAGCTCCACGGGGTCTTTCCGTCCTGTCGCGGGTAACCTGCATCTTCACAGGTACTATAATTTCACCGAGTCTCTGGTTGAGACAGTGCCCAAATCGTTACACCTTTCGTGCGGGTCGGAACTTACCCGACAAGGAATTTCGCTACCTTAGGACCGTTATAGTTACGGCCGCCGTTTACTGGGGCTTCAGTTCAGAGCTTCGCTTACGCTAACCCCTCTCCTTAACCTTCCAGCACCGGGCAGGTGTCACCCCCTATACTTCGCCTTACGGCTTCGCAGAGAGCTGTGTTT
>NZ_CM173491.1:560000-767500 GCF_057784645.1 Bacillus sp. LQ16 | reverse complement strand
TAAATAAGGAATATAAAGATCAGTTTTCCATTAAACTTTTGGCCTCAACCCATGAACAAGTTGAAAATGCTGTTACTAGCATGGGAAAAGAAGTAATACTTGGAGCAATCGCTGCAACTCTAATTATCTTAATCTTTTTACGTAACTTCCGAACAACACTCATCGCTGTTGTCAGTATTCCATTATCTATTTTATTAACACTCTTTTTACTACATCAATCTAACATCACACTTAACATTTTAACCCTTGGTGGTTTAGCTGTTGCGGTTGGACGTCTCGTCGATGATAGTATCGTTGTCATCGAGAATATTTTCCGTCGTTTACAAAAAGATTCTTTCTCTAAAAATATTATTCTTGATGCAACGAAAGAAGTTGCCGTCGCAATTACTTCTTCCACTTTAACAACGGTCGCTGTTTTTTTACCTATCGGCCTCGTATCAGGAGCAATCGGAAAATTAATGTTACCTATGGTATTAGCAGTTGTATATTCTATTCTATCATCCTTAATCGTTGCACTCACAGTCGTTCCACTTATGGCTTTTTTACTACTCAAAAAAACAAAGCATCTAAAGCCAAGTTCTTCATCACGATATGTCACTACGTTAAAGTGGTCTCTTTCTCATAAATTCATTATTCTACTTACTGCATTTTTATTATTTGCAGGATCAATTGCAGCCTATATATTACTACCGAAAGCAAACATAAAATCTGAGGACGACACAATGTTATCTATTAACATGACATTTCCAGCCGATTATAATGCTGAAGCTCAAAAACAAAAAGCATTCGATTTCGAAAAGAAATTACTTTCTAATTCAGATGTAACAGACGTTATTTTACGAATGGGATCTAGCGCAGAAGATGCACAATGGGGGCAAACAACTAAAAATAACCTTGCTAGTATATTTGTAGTCTTTAAAAAAGGTTCTGATATTGATCAATATATTAAAGAGTTAAAAAAGGAAAATAAAACTTTTGAGCCTGCTGAACTTGATTATATAAAAACAAGTTATTCAAGCTCTGGCGGCGGCAACAACTTACAATTTAACGTAACAGCTACTAACGAAGCGGATTTAAAAGAGGCGGCTACTATCGTCGAAACAAAACTAAAAAGCATGGATGATCTTTCTAAAGTAAAAACGAATTTAGAAGACTCTAAGAAAGAATGGCAAATTCATATTGATCAAACAAAGGCTGAACAACTAGGTTTAACACCAGAAATAACTGCGCAACAAGTAGCATTCCTTATTAAGAAGTCACCTATTGGCGAAATTACAATTAATAATGAAAAAACTACTATTATGATAGAACATAAAAAGGAAAACATTAGTAAACAAGAAGATATTTTAAATACAAACATACTATCACCTACTAATGGACCAATTCCTTTAAAAGACATCGCAACTATTTCAGAAAAACAAACGCAAACAGAAATTTTCCATAAAGACGGAAAAGAAACAATTCAAATTGCCGCCGAAGCTTCAAATGAAGATTTGAGTAAAGTAAACACAGCAGTAAATAAAGCGATAACTGACTTAGATTTACCTAGCGGTTCAAAAGTAAATATCGCAGGAGCTACTGAATCTATGCAAGAGAATTTTACAGATTTATTCAAAATTATGGGGATTGCAATCGGGATTGTATATTTAATTATGGTTATCACCTTCGGGCAAGCACGCGCTCCTTTTGCAATCCTATTCTCCTTGCCGTTAGCTGCTGTCGGTGGTATTTTAGGATTAATCATTTCACGAACACCTGTTGATGTAAATTCCTTGATCGGCGCATTAATGTTAATCGGAATTGTCGTTACAAATGCTATTGTATTAATAGAAAGAGTCCAACAAAATCGGGAACACGGAATGGAAACAAGAGAAGCCTTACTTGAAGCAGGCTCTACTAGACTACGCCCAATTATTATGACAGCTATAACAACAATCGTTGCTATGCTCCCACTCCTATTTGGCCAATCCCAAGCAGGAAGTATGGTATCAAAAAGTTTAGCCGTCGTTGTTATCGGTGGTTTGGCAGTCTCAACTATTCTTACATTAGTAGTCGTTCCAGTTATGTATGAATTATTAGATAAAATCGGGAGAAAAAGACGCTCCCGTAGGAAAATAAGCACTTCTACAGAAACACCTGATATTTAAAAACAAAAGACGTTATCTTCACAAATGAAGATAACGTCTTTTCTCTACTTAGTCATATAATCCATCATTTTTTCCATATATTGCTCTATAGGTTTACTAGAATCCACAATAAGGTATTCATTATTTAAAGGTCTTTGACTACCATTTAACCACTTTTCAAAACCTACTTCCGACTCCACCTTTTCAATTTGACTGATCATACGCTTACGTGTTTGCAGTCTCCTATTAATCTCTTCCATATCATTAAGATAACACTCAATATATTTATATTTCACACCATGTTTAGTTGATAATTTATTTCCTTTTTCAACCATTACCTCATATAAACACGGACTATCCAATATAACACTATGCCCTTGTTCTAAATAAGAATCAATCAATACCCATTCGGCATCATACGCAAGCCCACCAACAATCGTTGGTTCAATTCCTTTTACTTTTAATGATTTTAACAACGCGGATTTCAAAACATCATGATCTATAATTACAGCACCTGTTAATTTCGCTATATACTTAGAAACTGTCGATTTTCCTGACCCAGGAAAACCTGACATTTGCAGAAAAAACAAATTAAAACTCCTCTCTAAATTACATCTGTTCTTCTTTATAATTAATCACAAATTCAACAACCATTACATCCATTCCTTCTATATTAAAATACAAAAGAACCCCCTACTTATAAATAGAGAGTTCTTCTTTATAATTTATGCCGCTTTTACCTTTTTCGTTGCTTTACTTTTTCTTTTCGTTCCTGTAAAGCGCTTGTGTAATATAGATGCTATCAAGCGTGAAATAACATTGAATAGTAATACCATAATAATTAATACAGCTGCAGATTTTGTCGCAATCAACTTCGCATCTGGAATAACTCCTTCAGAATTTAATTTCCAAATGTGAACCGCTAATGTTTCAGCTGGTCTAAACGGATTTAAAGGATGCGCAGGACTTGAGAAATCCGCTGCTGAATTTAAAATCGGGGATGTTAAACCCGCTGTGTAAATTAATGCTGCCGCTTCCCCAAATATACGACCCGCCGCTAAAATAATCCCTGTAATAATTTGTGGTAATGACGATGGGATAATAATACGAGCGATTGTTTGCCACTTCGTTGCACCTAATCCAAGACTTGCCTCTTTTACATTATGAGGAACTTCTGAAATCGCATTTTCACAAACACGCGTTAAACCTGGTAAATTTAAAATAGTTAAAGCAAGAGCACCACCCATTACTGTGTATCCCCAACCTGTCATTGTAACGAACACTAACAAACCAAATAAACCAACAACAATAGAAGGTAAAGACGCCATCGTCTCTATACATAGACGAACAAAATTTAAAAAACGTCCTTGTTTTGCGTACTCCGCTAAATATATTCCAGCACCTAATCCAAGAGGAATAGATATAATAAGCGTTATAACAAGCATGTAGAAGGAATTGAATAACTGCGGACCAATTCCACCACCAGCTCTTGTATTGCTTGGTTCTCCAAACAAGAAATTAGGATCCCAAAATCCCCATCCCTTTTGTAAAATCTCAAATACTAAGAACACTAGCAAAGCTACAACTAAAGCCGCAACCGCATAAAAGATACCCGTCCAAACTTTATTTACCGTTCTTGCATTCATTATTATCGCTCACCTCTTTGCCCAATCGCTCGAATTACTAAAATAAACAGGAATGAAATAACAAGTAAAATCATCGCTAAAGTCCATAGCGCATTGTTCCAAGCAGTTCCGTTCAATGTATTCGTCATGTCCATTGTTAAAATACCAGTTAACGTCGCTGTCGGACTATATATTCCTTCTGGTAATTTAATCGTATTCCCGATTACCATCTGAACCGCTAACGCTTCACCGAAAGCACGCGCTAAGCCTAAAACAACACCTGTTAAAATCCCTTTTTTCGCAGCAGGAACAATCACTCGGCTAATCGCTTGCCATTTTGTTGATCCTAGACCATAAGAAGCTTCTAAATAATCAAATGGAACAGAACGTATTGCATCAGAAGCGATACTAGCAATAGTAGGTAAGATCATAATACTTAATACAACAATACCCGCAATTAAACTAAAGCCCACTCCCCCAAACGAATCACGTAATAGTGGTACTAAAATCGTAACCCCTAATAATCCGTATACAACCGAAGGAATACCAACTAACAATTCTAGAACAGGCTTCAATACTTTATTTCCAAACTTTGGCGAAATTAAATTCATGAATATAGCAAGAGCTATAGCAATTGGTGCACTAATAATAACCGCACCTAACGAAACCACCGTTGAACCTACAATGAAAATTAAAGCCCCGAAGGATCCTTGATCAGCATTTGGATTCCATTTTGTCGATGTTAACATCTCAGTAAATGAGATACCACTTTGTGTAAAAGATTGAATACCTTTACCACAAATAAACGCAATAATAGCTAATGTAATTAAAACAATAAAAATACCACAAAACGTAACAAGTGATCTTCCTATATATTCACTTTTCACGTAATTAATTTGTTTTTTCCCCTTCATCACAGGACAGACCCCACTTCACAGATTGAAATGAACAGGACTGGCCTTGCAGCCAGCCCCATAAAACTTTATTACTTATTTAATTTAGACATTGGAATGTAGCCCATATCTTCTACTTGCTTTTCAAAGTCTTTACCTTTTACATAATCGATGTAAGCTTTTGTTGCTTCTTTCGCTTCACCTTTTGTTACCATATACTCGTAAGACCAGAATGGATATTTACCAGACGCAATGTTTTCAACTTTCGGTTCAGCACCATCAATTTTCACTGTTTGTAGTGCACCTTTTTTATCTCCAACCATGTAAGACATCGCTAAATAGCTTACTGAACCTGGAGTAGAATTGATAGCTTGCTCTACTGCACCGTTAGAATCTTGTGTTGTACCAGTTCCATCATTAATTTTCGCGTCTTTCATAATCGTTTTTTCAAATGTAGCACGTGTACCAGATGAAGCCGGACGATTAATTACGTTGATTTTTTCATCTTTTCCGCCTACTTCTTTCCAGTTTGTTACTTTTCCAGTGAAGATATCTTGTACTTGTTGCACTGTTAAGTTATCAACTTTTACATCTTTATTTACGACAAGAGCGAATGCAATACCCGCTACCTTGTTATCTACTAATTCTTTCGCCTTTTCAGCATCTTTTATTTTATCTCCAGACGGAACATCTGAATTACCAATTTGTACTGCACCAGATGCTACTTGGTTAATCCCAGTTCCACTACCGCCACCTTGAACTTGAATAGAAACTTTTGAATTTTTCTCCATGAATTTCTTTCCAGCTTCCTCCGCAAGAGGTAGAAGAGCTGTAGAACCAGCTGCTGCAATCGTACCTGATAATTCTTGTTTTGTATTATCGCTTCCTTTAGCAGTTTCTTTACTAGTTGTATCTTCTGCTTTCCCACACCCAACTAATGCTCCTGCTACCACTAAAGCTGCTAAAGAAAATTTAATACCTTTTTTCATAACCATGTCTTGTACCCCCATTTGGATTATCACTTTTCGAATTCATTTTCTTTCGAACACAAATTCATTGTAGGACAACAATATTATGTGAGTGTTAAGCAATTTTTAATTTTAAGTAAATGACGATAATCATCCTCAAAAGCTAGGAATCCCAACATTTGTAGTTAAAGAAGCAAACAAAAACCACACTAACTATGCTGTAATGTAAATTTATTCTTAACAATGTAAATTCAATGTAAATGTTTTTCTCTCTTTTTCCCTTTTAGTTAAAGTTACATTTACAATTCCGCTGTATTTTGTAACTTTTTCACGCCTAATTTATGCACATTAAAAAGAATTTCAGTAATATTTTTTAGTACAACTAAATAAATTGGAACAATTCTAAAATTAAATGAATATTTTTAAAGTACTAATTGACAGCATCATCCAATGTAGTCTACTATATTACTAACAAAAAGTTTACCTAAGGAAACTTTTTAAACTAACACTAAAAATATAGAGAAGAGGTAACTTTTATGGTATCGGCTAATACTAAACCCCTTTCCGAGTTTAAAACAGGGGAGTTTGTACAAATTGAGAAGATACAATTAGAAGGAACTATGAAACGACGTTTATTAGATTTGGGATTTATCCCAGGGGCAACGATTAAAGTATTGCAACGCAGTCCACTTGGAGATCCGGTCGCTTATCAAGTGAGCAACACAACTATTGCACTGCGCAAAGAAGAAAGCTCCCTTATTTTCGGGGTATTAATAGGAGATGATTTCAGATGAGCAAACATCGTATTGCTTTAGCTGGTAACCCGAATACCGGGAAAAGTACATTATTTAATACTTTAACAGGTTTAAAACAACATACTGGAAACTGGACGGGAAAAACTGTTTTAAAAGCTGAAGGAGAATATGAACATAACGGAAGTAATTATACATTAATAGATTTACCTGGAACTTACTCACTATACTCAAATTCCGCAGACGAAGAAGTAGCGAGGGATTATATTATATTCGAAAAACCAGAAGTAACTGTAGTTGTCATAGACGCAACTGCTATGGAAAGAAATTTAAATTTAGCACTCCAGGTGATGGAGATGACAAATAATGTAGTCATTTGCATTAACTTAATTGATGAAGCCGAGAAAAAAGGGATTGTTATCGATGAAAAGAAATTAGCAAAATCACTTGGTGTACCTGTCGTTAAAATTTCAGCACGTAACCGAGTAGGTATTGGTCATTTGCTAAATGTTATTGCAAAAGTAGCAAATAAAAAACTAATTCCAACACCAATTAAAATTACTTACAGCGAAAAAATCGAAAATATGATTCAGGAATTAGAACCACAAATTTATAAAGTGTTCGGTGATACGTATCCAGCACGTTGGATTGCGTTACGTATATTAGATGGAGATAAAAATTTCTTAACTACACTTCAAAAACACCATAATGAACCACTTGTAAGGGAGGTCGTAATTAATGGAATCTCACTCAGCCAGTAAAGCTCTTCCATTAGACTATATTATTCAACATGCACAAACACTTTCAAAAGAAGATATACGAGATGATATAGTCGGAGATATTTACCGAACATCTGCAAGCATATGTAAAGAATCTGTCCAATATACAAATACTGATAAATTATATCGTTCCGAAAAACTAGATAAAATTTTCACATCTCCAATCTGGGGATTCCCAATTATGCTCGGTATTTTATCTATTATTTTTTATCTTACAATTGCAGGCGCTAACGTACCATCTGATATGATTGCCGAATTCTTCGGATGGGCCGAAGGATATTTAACATCTTGGTTCCAAGCAGCGCATGCACCTGAATGGTTACATGGCATTTTAATACTTGGTTTGTTCCGTGGTATCGGTGCTGTTATTAGCGTTATGTTACCACCTATGGCAATCTTTTTCCCTATGTTCGCGCTATTAGAAAACTACGGATACTTACCACGTGTCGCGTTTAATATGGACCGCTTATTCAAACGATCCGGCGCACACGGGAAACAATCTTTAACAATGGCAATGGGATTTGGTTGTAATGCAGCAGCCATTATGTCAACACGTATCATTGAATCACCACGTGAACGTATGCTAGCAATTTTAACGAACAACTTCGTCCCTTGTAACGGTCGCTGGCCTATGTTAATTTTAATGGCTTCACTATTTATGGCTGCTGGTTATACAGGCAGTATGCAAACATTGGTTACTGCTGGCGTTGTAGTTGGAATGGTTGTAATTGGTGTTATTATGACATTAACTGTTTCTTGGGTACTATCAAAAACAGCCTTAAAAGGGGTTCCAACTCACTACACACTGGAGTTACCTCCGTACCGCAAGCCAAAAGTTTGGAATACAATTGTTCGCGCAACACTCGATAAATCAATCTACGTTTTAAAACGAGCTATAGTTGTTGCTGCCCCTGCAGCTGCATTAACTTGGTTACTTGCTAATATTTTTATCGGTGACACAAGCTTACTTATGTATTTTGTAAATTTCCTAGATCCATTTGCTAAAATGTTAGGACTTGACGGGTTTATTCTAGCTGCATTCATTCTTGGACTACCCGCTAATGAAATTGTAATCCCAATTTTATTAATGTCTTACTTATCAACTGGGGCTTTAACTGAAATAGATGATTTTAATCAAATTAAAAATCTATTCCTTGAAAATGGTTGGACTTGGTTAACAGCGTTAAACACAATGTTGTTCTCACTTCTTCATTTCCCGTGTGGAACAACACTGGTTAACATATACAAAGAAACAAAAAGTGCAAAATGGACATTCTTATCGTTTGCAATCCCTACCGTTATCGCCATTGTTGTTACATTCCTCTCTACACAATTGGTACATTGGTTAGGGCTTGTATAAAACAAAGCATACATAGAAGGCATCCCCCTTCACATATGCTTTGCCCGAAAGAAACCTGAAAATCATTCAGGTTTCTTTTTTTGTACATCAGTATTCCACGGCTGCGCTCCATACGTTGTGAGTTTTTTATGAATGAAATAAATAGCCCCCGGCAGCACCGCCATTAATATCGTGCAACTAATTCCTAATCCAGTAAACAACTTTCATCACCTTATTTCACTCTTTTCGGTAAAGCTGAACCTGAATGTTCAATTGTTGGATGAACGTGAACAGTAATTTCAGCATTACTAAAGTAATTTTCGCCTTGATCCCAATTCTTACTTATTTTTGTCCATTCTTTATAATTATGTCTCTTATACACTTCCCCTAACTCTAATACATCTACCTTATATTTTTTTTGAACAAGCTTAATCGATTTTTGAATACGCTCCTCCATTTCTTCCGATATATCCTTCTCTAAACGCTTTTCATTCAAAACCTTTTTATGATCACTAAAGTGCAACTCAGCTATTGTACCTTCCAGAAATAAATGAATATTAAATTTCGGTTTTGTAGCATTCGTTGTGGATACTTTAATTTTTCGACGTAACTTATGAATTTCATATGTAATAAGTTGATTCTTTTTACGGATGGTAAAAAAGCCTCCAATTTTTTTACCTATTATATAATTCATCCCTAATGTTTCTTCCCCACTCAAATTGCCTACACACTTATTATCCTTTCCACGAAACAATGCTGCACCGTTCATTTGTACTCCTTGCTTTGTTAGTTCCAGAATAGGCAATACAAAACTTCGGTTAGAGATCATCTTTTCCTGCACCTCACCAATTCTTGCAGCCTCAATCATTTGGGCATTTTTCGGAGGGTGTTCAGCTAACATATCAATATACTGCGCCGGTAAATTTTCAGGCTTGGCACTTTGTTTTAAAATAGCTTCGGCATTTTTATTAGAAACGAACAAACGAATATTTCTTCTCATCTCATGATCGCGAATATATACATCTAACGTATTTTGTAAAATGTATGGATGTGAAAGTAATTCTTCAGAGAAAATAATCACCTGTATATGAGGGAAAAATAATGTACGACTAATTTTTTTTGCGATTATTCTTATTTGTTCAAATACACTATCTGCTTTTGCACTTACGTTAATATAATTTTCGCTATCCCCACCCCCTTGTCCGCCCTGTTGAGACAATTTACTAGGGAGTACCATCTGATAGGTCCCTTTCATAATTGGATTCGCTTTCTTCTCCTTCACGATATCGTAAGCCGCTCCTACTACAAATCCTCTTTCTTCTATCTCTTCTAACTCAGAACACCCACTCATAAATCCAGTTAAAGCCATAACCATTATAATTTTAAGAAGGCGTTTCATTGCCACCATTCCTTCTTTTTATTTTATATATAATTAAAACGAGCAAAGGAGCTAACACAACAAACCCCATATCTATCCAAGCTAAATAAGTCCCATAACTTGATAAAGTATTCAAACTACTAGGTATCATATTCACCATAAAAATAATAGGGGCACTTACGAAAATAAAAATATGTTTCTTCACTTTCGGAAACATAGCACAAAACAATAAAGATGCGACGTCATAATACATTGCTGTAGTGTTATAAATTGTAATAATCCAAGTCGTAAAAAAAATCGCATCAAACCTTTCTAAAAATCCTCCCCCAATTTCAATTTCTTTCCCTAATTCAATTGTTGGATATGTCAATCCACGTGTTGTCATATAAGTAAAAACGCTAATACAAGTTACATAAATTAAAATGTATGACAGCACGTTTACCATCACCGCTTTCGCGACTGCCATTGGCGCTTTTTTCGCTGTCTTATCATTTAGCAACACCGCATAAAATAAAGCTACTTCAAATCCAATAAACGTAAAAATAGAATTTTTAACTCCAACAGCATATTGACTTACTTTCGTTTGAAAAGCTGGTAGTAAATTATTTATTTCCATTAAATTTATATTCAATAAAGAAAGAAGTACTATTGCAATTAAAACAATAGGTAAGAATAAAACATTTAACCTTAATAAGGCTGCTCGTGATCCTGCTATTCCATAAATAACAACTAATAAGAAGAAGAAAGACAGTAGTTGTATCGGTGTATCACTAAATAAATACGTTTGAGAAATAACTGAAATCATTCGCGATTCATATGCTGTCAAAGCAGCAAACGTTAATACTAAAATACTACTAATTGTGTATGCAACAGGCTTCGTCAAATGCGCACTCGTATATTGAACAAAATTTTGTTTCGGAAATAAGATAGCTACTCTCGTCACAAACCAACCTAAAACTGCGCAGATCAATCCACCCAAAAGCAAGATAATCCAACCGTCCGAAAATAAAGTTTGGTTAGCGATATCTCTTGGCATAGACAATGCCCCTATACCAATAATGGTCGATGATACCGCAAACCCAATTTCCCGAGATCCAATCTCTTCATCGCCATACTCAAATGGTTTCACTTATTTTCGCTCCTTTGGACGTATTGTAGAATCTTTTGTTTGTAAGTACTCTGGTCTATCTTTCAACATCGATTTTGGCATGCGAATAAATTCTTCTTTCCAATCTTTATAAAATGCAGGAGCAATTGGGGTTGTATACGGTATACCAACACTTGTTAAATTTGTAATATGAATAGCAAGTGCAATCAGAGCTAGAATGATCCCATACAACCCAAAAGCCGTTGCAGCTAATACAAAGACGAAAAGTAAAATTCGGAACGTAATCGTAATACTATATACAGGAAGCGAAAACGTAGCAATCGCAGTAACCGCAATAATAATAACTAAAAACGGATTTACAATCCCTGCATTTACCGCAGCTTCTCCAATTACAAGACCTCCTACAATCCCTATCGTTTGTCCCATCGGTTTCGGCAATCGGATTCCAGCTTCTCGTATTAATTCCATAGTCAAGGCCATCATTAACGTTTCAATATATGCTGGAAACGGAACACCTTCCCTCGCACCCGCAATTGAATAAGCCAGTTTAGAAGGAATAAGTCCTTGATGGTAAGATACAAGCGCTACATACATAGCTGGTAACAAAACCGCAATTATACCTGATCCCATACGTAAAAATCTTAATAACGTTCCAATCACCCAGCGCTCGTAATGATCTTCTACAGATTGAAAAATATCAACAAATACGAGTGGCGCGATAAGAGCAAACGGGGATCCATCTACTAAAATGGCCGCCTTCCCTTTCGCTAATGAGGCTATAATATTATCAGGCCTCTCCGTATTCAAAAATTGTGGAAATGGGGATAAATTATTATCCTGAATTAATTGTTCAATCGTACCTGTTTCCAAAACGACATCTGTCACTATTGATTGAAGACGGCGATCTAACTCTTTTACAATGTGAGGATTTATAATATCTTCTATATATACTAGGGTTACTTCTTTCTGCGATCGCTTCCCCATAATATAAGATTGGAACCTCAACTTTGGATCGCGTAAACTGCGTCGGATTAACATTTTATTCACATTAATATCTTCATTTAATCCAACTCTCGGTCCGCGTATTAAATCTTCTGTCACTGGTGGCTCTAAACTTCTCTTCTCCCAAGCCCTACTATTAATAACGATAGCAGTTTGAATATTATCAATTAATATAACTGTATCTCCCGCTAAAATCGCATTCATAATATCTGGAAACTTCGTCTTTACACCCACTTCTGCGATAGAAATAAAACGATCCAATAACGTTTGAACAACAGCTTCCTCATTTTGAATTTCTTCGTATTGCAGTGTGCGAATGACATATTTATAAACATTATCCTTATCTGTTAATCCACATAAAAACACAACCGCACAACGTGTAAAACTCCCAGCAAGAGCAACTTCTCTAATTGTTAAATCATTAGGTGAACCTAACTCATCCCTAATTTCTTTCATAACTTCAAATAAGTTACCTTCAAGCTCTAACAATTTCCCCACCTAACTTCCTTTTCAACAAGTTTTTAGTTAGATTCCGCTAATAGAAGAAAATATATACAAAAAAGAGCTATCTCTTTGCAAAGATAGCTCCAATAAACGAATTACTTTTCTACTATTGTAGTGTTTTTCTTTATAAATACACCTTTTGTAAATCCACTAACTACAAACATCACAATCATATTAATTAACAATGCGACTATGCCCACATTCAAATCTTTTATATACTGCGGAAAACTCGGAAACATCGTAGCTATAGTTGAGCCAGATAAGGTAATATATGCGACCACTAACAGCCCAACTCCCATTCCTGCAATCGCTCCTTGCTTCGTAACAATTTGGCGTGGAAACACGCTACATACAAGTGCAGGGAAAAGTTGCGTAACGATACTGTACCCCATTAAGAGAAGCGCGCCTATTGTTTCCCCTCCTTTAAATGTAAATAAAACTGCCACGAGCGTTACTACAGGCACAAATAATTTTGCCATCTTAGCAACTTGTCTATCTGAAGCAGATGGAACAATCGTTCGATAAATATTTTTTGCTAACAGTGTAGAAGCCGCCATAACAAGCATAGAGCCTGGAACCAATGCCGTTAATACTCCCGCACTACCAATAATCCCAATAAACCAAGGATCAAAAGTTTGTAAAGCAAGACGGACTAACGAAAGATCTACATCTGCTCCCTTTAACCCAGGAACTTGCAATATAGCAGCAAACCCTGCGAAAAATACGAAAAGTAACACTAAAGAATACAATGGCATAATTGCTGCATTTTTACGAAATACTTTTTCATTTTTTGCAGAAAAAGCAGAAGCAAATGTATGAGGCCACATATAGAAACCGAGGGCCGTTAATATAATAGTAGAAACAAACCAAGAAATACTCATTCCTTCTTCAGGTAAAGATAAAAATCCTGGTTTCGCTGCTTCTACAGCTTCAAACATCGGCTGAAATCCTCCATAATAATGATACGGTAAATATATACCTAAAAACATAACGATAAACAGTATCATAATATCCTTCAAAGCAGCCGTCCAAGCTGAACCGTGTATACCTGAAACCATTACATATATAGTTATAACAATAGCACCAATCCAAACTGCAACAACAGGTGATACCCTTCCGTAAGACGCTTCTGAAACGATAATTCCCAGTCCCTTTAACTGTAAAACAAGATATGGGATGATGGAAACAACACCAACAATTGAAACAATAAGTCCAAGCGCCTTACTTCTGTATTTCTTCGCAAAAAAATCCGACTGCGAAACAAGGTTATGCTCTTTTGCATACTTCCAAATCGGTGGCAATAAAAAATACGATAAAAGATAAGCTAAAGCACCATAGCCTAAAATATAAAAGGTAGGTGCGCCTTTACTATATGCCCAGCCGCTTCCTCCTAAAAATGTAAACGTCGTATAAATTTCACCTGCCATAAGGAGAAAAACAAAAATAGTGCCAAACCCTCTTCCTCCAACTGACCATTGTTCTAAATTCATATCTTTTCCATGTTGTGCCCGAATCCCTAAAAATAGTGCGAGAAACAAAAATAAAATAATGATAAGTAATGCAGTCATTTTACATCCTCCTTATTAGCAGGATCAAACACGTACACAAGCCCCATACAAAGAGAAGTAATAAACACTGATAATAATACCCAAAATAATAAAAAGGGCATCCCTAATACGTAAGGAGTAACTGAATTCGCAAATATTGGCCCAACTACTAAACAAAGAACTGGAATAAGCGCTAGGATGTGTATTTTCTTCATCTCATTCTCCTTTACTTATAAAGTTCATAATGGCTGATACAAAGACTTCCACTCCAATCGGTAATGCATCTTCGTCAATCGTAAAACGAGGGTGATGGTGAGGATATATAATACCTTTCTCTTTATTTCCTGCTCCGATAAAAAAGAATGTCCCCGGTGCCTTTTGTAAAAACGCTGAAAAATCTTCTCCAGCCATCGTTGGCTGTAAACGAACAACTCTATCCCTTCCATAAAGTTGTAATGCCGTTTGTTCAATAAGCTCTGTAGCTTCATAGTCATTTACAACTGGTCGATATCCATATTCATATGAAAATGTATATTTCGCTCCGTAAGATTCCGTAATATACTTCACAATCCGCTCAATCTTCTTCTCTGTTTCACCTCGTAATTCATGTCTTAAACTTCTCACTGTCCCTTCAATCTCGGCTTGCTCTGGTATTACATTATGAGTTGTCCCCGCATGAAATTGCGTAACAGATATTACGAGCGAATCTAATGGATTCGTGAGGCGAGATACAATTTGCTGAAGTTGCGAAACGACTTGTGTTCCGATTGCGATACTATCCACCGTTTCATGAGGGATTCCAGCATGTCCACCTTTTCCCTCTATCTTAATTTTAAAAACATCCGGTGCAGCCATTGCAGGACCATAAATAACACCTATTTTCCCAACCTCTAACGACGCCCAAAGGTGAGCACCAATAATATAATCCACACCTTCCATTACACCTGCAGCAACCATCTCCTCTGCACCACCAGGAAAATTTTCTTCAGCATGTTGGAATAGAAAACGAATCTCCCCTTTAATCTTCTCTCTTTCTTCTACTAACTTATGTACAACCCCAAGTAATATCGCTATATGTCCATCATGACCACATGCATGCATTACACCTTTATATGTAGAAATAAAATCAAACTCATTTTCTTCATGAATAGGAAGAGCATCCATATCGGCTCGAACCGCAACTGTTTTGCCCGGATGTTTACCTACTAACTTTGCCATCACACTATATTCAGTCGGCCGTGACACTTCTAAATATGGGAATTTCCGAAGTATATCGAACACAAACTGCGATGTTTTTTCTTCTTGAAAAGATAACTCTGGATACTTATGAAAATGCCTTCTCCACTCAACTAACTGATTTTTTGACAAAACAAGTTCCTTTGCAACATCCATACCCCTTCACTCCTTCTTCACCAAGTTAAATGTTATTATAACGTGAATTGCTAACTTTTAAAAGAATCTTCTGAATTTTCAGTTATGATAAACTAAAAAGAAAAAGCCATCCAAAAGATGACTTTTTCATTATTATAAAATAGTAATTGCTTGTTTTCCCATTTGCTCCCAAGCTTTCTCAAATTCTGCTCGTGGAACAGCCAAACGCGGATTATTTTTAAGAGGATCATTTACATATACAAAGTTTTGATCATATCCAATTACTACTGCACTATGCTCATAATATGTAATTTTCACTTCGCCCGAACTCGTATTCCATGTTTCAAAACTACTTTCAGCTAGCGGCTTAAACGTCGTATTAATAATGACCCATACCGGTGAACCAGAACTAATTACTTTATATATATCTTGCATGTCTCTACCTGTTAAATTAATTACTTTTTCAGGAACATATTTTTCTGCTAAATTAAAAATCGGTTGATTATATACACCATATCCAGGCTCTGCCTTTGTGTAAATATTTCCAACAAACCCTTCGTAAGGATTTCCCCGTACGCCATTTTGTTCAAATGGAACGCGATGAATTTCGCTAGCAAGTTGCATCTTATCTACTTGTACACCTTTATATTGCAGCAACATAGCTAAACTTGTCACTTCACATCCTCGAGGTAATTCTGGTAATTGTTTAATAAACGGAACATCTTCAATCATAGCTGCTTCTTTCATTTCAGATAGAAACTCTAAGCGTAGAACTTGCGCCTTTTGCATGATTTTATCTTTTCCTATAAAAAATGCAGCAGCAAGTATAATCCCAAAAACAAAAAGATATTTTAACTTTTTCATTATAAACAAAACTCCATTAATTATTATTTTACAGACACAACTCTTATCATTGTACCCTTCTTCTTACTAGTTTGCTAGAAAGATCATGTGAATTATCGCTCATAGAATTAATTATAAAAATTCTAATTATTTTTAATAAAAAGAAAAATAAATATACATTTCCAGAATATTTTGCTAAAATCAAAATTGTTAACATAGTGAAGATATCACCATGTTAACAAACATTCTTAGAGTATTTAATCATAGTTCGTTTTTTTACATACTCCATTCATTTCATAGCAAATAAACCGAGTGTGTTTTGCATCCCCCACTAATGATTAAAAACTCAGAATAAAACGAAGTTCACACATTCAAGAAAATACGGGGTGAGGGGCATATGAATCAACAAATTGAACAAACAGATTTAAAACGAACAATGAAAAGTAGACACCTATTTATGATTGCACTCGGCGGCGTTATCGGAACCGGTCTATTTATGGGATCTGGTCAAATCGTCCATAATGCCGGACCTGGTGGTGCTATTCTTGCATTTTTAGTCGGTGGATTTGTTATGTATTTAACGATGTTATGTCTTGGTGAATTATCCGTTGCTATGCCAGAAGCAGGTTCATTCCAAAGCTATGCAAGCAAATTTATTTCACCTGGTTTTGGATTTGTTGTCGGTTGGATGTATTGGCTAAATTGGGCTGTTACGGTGGGAGTAGAGTTAACAACTGTAAGTATTTTAATGAAACGCTGGTTTCCAGACGTTTCTTCATGGATTTGGTGCGTTACATTTGCAGCAGCACTCTTCCTCGTAAACGCTTTATCAGCAAAAGCATATGCAGAAGCAGAGTTTTGGTTCGCAAGTGTAAAAGTCGCGACAATTGTTATTTTTATCGTACTTGGTGGCGCTGTTATGTTCGGTCTACTAGACTTTAATGGAAAGCCAGCTCCAATGCTTCATAATTTCACTGAAAATGGCGGGCTATTTCCAAACGGCGCATTAGCTGTTCTTCTTACGATGATTACAGTAAATTACTCCTTCCAAGGAACAGAATTAATCGGAATCGCTTCAGGAGAAAGTGAAAACCCTGAAAAAACAATTCCAAAAGCAATCAAAAACACAATTTGGCGAACTCTCTTCTTCTTCGTCTTAGCTATATCAGTTGTTGTAGGTTTACTCCCATGGCAAGAGGCTAATCTAGTCGAAAGTCCCTTTGTACTTGTTTTTGATGTAGCCGGTGTCCCATATGCAGCAGACATTATGAACTTCGTTATTATTACAGCTGTATTATCCGTTGCTAACTCTGGTCTATACGCAAATTCTCGTATGCTTTGGGCGATGGCAAAACAAGGAATGGCAAGTCCAGCATTTACGAAATTAACTAAAAAAGGTGTACCGCTAAATGCACTAATTTTCAGCCTAATTTTCGCTAGCCTTTCTTTATTAACAAGTGTATTTGCGGCAGATACTGTCTTTCTAGTTTTAACCTCTATTGCAGCAATGGCTGCTGTTGTCGTGTGGATGTCAATCGCCGCTTCACAGTTTTTCTTCCGTAGAAATTTCGTGAAAAATGGTGGCGACATAAATGATTTAAAATATCGTACACCGCTCTATCCGCTAGTTCCAATCGTAGCGTTCTCGCTCAATTTCATTACATTTATTAGTTTGGCTTTCATTCCAGATCAAAGAATTGCTCTTTATTGTGGCATTCCATTTATGATTATTTGTTACATTTTATACCAAGTTAAATATAAAAAAGTTGTCACACTTGAACAGCCACGAACTATCACACAAGAAATAAACTAAATATACAAAATATTCAGCTATCTTTCTTATGATAAGATAGCTTTTTTCTATTTCTTGGATATCCTGGTATAACTTTATTTATCTTAAAATTTTCACAATCACGTTTTTCTCTGGAAAATAGTTTACAATGTAATCAAGTTACAAATGATATTCACCTTAAAAAGTGTGCATTTGTGTCTATTTTTTAACAATATATCAAAAACTATTGCCTTCTATAAATTAATAGGTTTATATTGTTTTATTGGCATAGTTTCAATCCAAGGAGAAAGGAGATTTTCAATCGTGCAACTAAAGAAAGCGTTTTGGAAGTTGGCTTCGCTTCTTCCGTTATCATTACTTCTGTTCCTCGGTGGCTGTGATAAAAAACTCGCAGTATTAAATCCGCAAGGACCTGTTGCAAAAGCACAGTATGATTTAATTGTTTGGTCATTCTTGCTTATGTCATTAATTATCGCAATTGTATTCATTCTGTTTACAGTCATCTTGATTCGTTATCGTGAAAAACCAGAGAATATGGACTATGAGCCACCTGAACAACACGGTAACACATTACTAGAAATTATTTGGACGCTTGTTCCTGTTATTATCGTTATCGCATTATCGATTCCAACAGTAAAAGCAACTTATGCTTCGGAAGAGGTTCCGAAAGAGTCCAAACATATTAAACCAGTTGAAATTTATGTTACATCTGCAAACTGGAAATGGTTATTCAGTTACCCAGAGGAAAAAATTGAAACCGTTAACTATTTAAACATCCCAGCTGGTGTACCAATTCAATTCAAACTGACTTCTGTCGGCCCAATGAATGCTTTCTGGGTACCAGAACTTGGTGGTATGAAGTACACAATGGATGGCATGATTATGGATCTTTATTTACAAGCTGATAAGCCAGGTTCTTACCTAGGCCGTAGTGCGAACTTCTCTGGTGAAGGATTCACACACATGGAGTTCGAAGTTGAAGCGAAAACTAAAGAGAAATATGACAAGTGGGTTAAAGAAGTACAAGAAACTGCTCCTAAACTAACAGAAGCTAAGTACAACGAAATTGTTAAACCTGGTGTAGTTGGTCGTATGACATTCTCTAGTCACCACTTAAGTTATGTAGATCCAAAATCACTTGAATATTGTGATTACAACTACTACAAAAACAAAAAATAATAGCTATTATTCCAACAGATTGGAGTGAACACAGTGAAGCTTGATGAATTCTTTGTCACAGGTGACCCGATTATTTACGGTGCAGACGCTTCTATCGTTCTTGTGACATTAGCAATCATTTTCGTACTAACAAAGTATAAAAAATGGAAATGGCTTTGGGACGAATGGTTAACAACTGTTGACCATAAAAAAATCGGAGCCATGTATATTATTTCTGCGGTTATCATGTTATTCCGTGGTGGTATGGATGGTTTAATGATCCGTGCACAGTTAACATTCCCAGAAACAACTTATTTAAACGCTGAACACTATAACGGAATCTTTACAACGCATGGTACAGTAATGATTCTTTTCATGGCAATGCCATTCGTTATGGGATTAATGAACCTTGTAGTACCATTACAAATTGGTGCTCGTGATGTTGCATATCCGTTCTTAAATGCTTTAAGTTTCTGGTTATTCTTTGTCGGAGCAATGTTATTCAACATCGCTTTCGTAATCGGTGGTTCTCCAGACGCTGGGTGGACTTCTTACTTCCCAATGGCAGGTACAGAGTTTACTTCAGGCGTAGGAAATAACTACTACGCAATTGCATTACAGATTTCAGGTCTCGGTACGCTAATGACCGGTATTAACTTCCTTGTTACTATCTTAAAAATGCGTACACCTGGTATGACTTTAATGAGAATGCCAATGTTTACTTGGTCAATCTTAATTACAACAATTATCATTATTTTCGCTTTCCCAGTATTAACAGTTGCTCTTGCATTAATGACATTTGACCGTCTATTCGATGCTCACTTCTTTACGATGGCGAGCGGCGGTATGCCGATGTTATGGGCCAACCTGTTCTGGGTATGGGGTCACCCTGAAGTATATATCGTTATTTTACCGGCATTCGGTATTTTCTCTGAAATCATTAGTACATTCTCACGTAAGCGTCTATTCGGTTACAGTGCGATGGTATACTCAATGGTTGCAATTTCTTTACTAAGTTTCGTCGTATGGCTTCACCACTTCTTCACGATGGGTGCAGGTCCAGCGGTTAACTCATTCTTCTCGATTTCGACAATGGCGATTTCGATTCCAACCGGTGTTAAGATCTTTAACTGGTTGTTTACACTGTATAAAGGACGTATCCGTTTTACAGTTCCAATGCTTTGGTCATTGGCATTTATTCCAAACTTCGTAGTCGGTGGGGTTACAGGGGTTATGCTTGGAATGGCAGCAGCTGATTATCAATACCATAACAGCTACTTCCTAATCGCTCACTTCCACTACGTATTAATCGCAGGTACAGTATTCGCTATGCTTGCTGGATTCACATTCTGGTATCCAAAAATGACTGGTCATATGTTAAATGAACGCCTAGGTAAATGGACATTCTGGATCTTTATGAGCGGATTCAACATCTGTTTCTTCCCAATGTACTTCTTAGGTTTAGACGGTATGACTCGTCGTATGTACACTTACTCTGAAAGTCTTGGATGGGGATGGCTAAACCAAATCGCATCTGTTGGTGCGGTAATGATGGGTATTGGCTTCCTACTTCTTTGCTACAACGTAATTTGGAGTGCACGTCACGGTGAACGTGACACAACTGGAGATCCATGGGATGGCCGTACACTTGAATGGGCAACTCAATCTCCTGTACAACATTACAACTTCGCGAAACTTCCTGAAATCAAAGAAGCTGATGCTTTCTGGTACATGAAAAAACGCGGAGAAACAGTTACACCAGCAGCAGAAGATATCAAACCAATTCACATGCCAAGTAACTCTGGTGTGCCTATTATTGCGTCTTTATTCTTCGGTCTTGCAGGTTTCGCATTAGTATTTAGCTGGTTCTGGCTTGCAGCAATCGGCGGCGTTGGTATTTTAGCTTGCTTAATCTATCGTTCATTCGATTATGATGATGGCTACTACGTAAGCGTTGATGAAATTAAAGAAACAGAACATATAGCATGAGAGGTGAAATGACATGGCGGCTTTAGATAAAAGCTTACCTTTGGAATATCAATCCGAACAAAGCAGATTGAATATCCTAGGATTCTGGATTTTTCTTGGGGCTGAAATTATGCTGTTCGCAACACTTTTCGCCTCTTATCTAGTCCTTGCTGGTCGTACGGCAGATGGCCCAACACCAGCGCAACTGTTTGAACTTAAAACGCTTTTAATTCAAACATTACTACTTTTAACAAGTAGTTTCACATGTGGTATCGTAATTCACGAAATGCGTAAGCACAACCAAAAAGCAATGCTTGGATGGTTCGTCCTTACATTACTTTTAGGTGCAGGTTTCCTATTCTTTGAAATCGAAGAGTTCATTATGTACATCGGTGAAGGCGCAACAATTCAAACAAGTGCTTTCCTATCTGCATTCTTCGTTCTTCTTGGAACGCATGGAGCCCACGTAACAGGCGGTATCATTTGGGCAATTTGTGTTATTATCCAAATTTTAAAACGAGGTTTAACACCAGTTACAGCTCGTAAAGTATTCATTATCAGCTTATACTGGCATTTCCTTGACCTTGTTTGGGTCTTTATTTACACACTAGTTTACTTGAACGGGATGGTGGCGTAGATGGCTCAAAACAACAATCAAGCAAACGGGCATGCGCATAGCGGATTCCCTTGGTCACACGTTTTCGGATTTATTTTATCGCTTGCATTAACGTTTCTAGCGTTATACGTGGCACTTTACACAACATTGCCACTTTCAACAGTCTTAACAACTATTATCATAATGGCTGTTGCGCAAGCATTGTTACAATTAATTATGTTCATGCATTTAAAAGAAGGAGAAGGAAGAGTTCAAATTCTTACAATGATATACAGTTTCTTCGTTGCAACTGCAACAGTTGGTTTAACTGTATGGATCTTCTTCTCAATGTAATGTACATGAAAAAGACTGCTGAGGAATCTCAGCAGTCTTTTTTATTCTCCTCCCCCATTACATCCACTTTACGGAATTAACAGCAGAATCATGAAGAATATACTTATTATGACAAATGTTAAGAAAAGTCTTTCTTTATGAAATCGAATCCATATGCGTTGCTTTTCTACCTATTATATGGCTAAATAGGTACTATATTTATTTGAAGGGAGAGAACGCAATGGAACATCATACTTCTGTTCTATCACTTATGGTTGTCGTTGCAATCGCGTTTTTCGTTCCCCTTTTGTTACAACGCTTTAAATTAAAAGCACTTCCTGTTGTCGTTGCAGAAATTATTGCAGGAATCTTTGTAGGTAAAAGTGGGTTTAATATTATTGAGCCAGATATGTGGCTTCAAGTTTTATCAACATTAGGATTTATCTTCCTCATGTTCTTAAGCGGTTTAGAAATTGATTTTTCTATCTTTAAACAAAAAGGGAAAAAAAATACGACAAACGAACCAAATACATTTCAAGCAGCAAGCATTATCTTCTTATTTATTTTCATCTTATCTTATGCCCTATCATTACTATTCGTATGGCTAGGATTTGTAGATAATGCAATGTTCATGACTTTAATTATTTCAACTATTTCTTTAGGTGTTGTTGTACCAACACTAAAAGAGAACAACCTAGGAAAAACTGCAATCGGACAAATCATTTTATTAGTTGCTGTTATTGCAGACTTAGTTACAATGATTTTACTCGCTGTTTTCGTCGGATTAAATTCCGAAAGCGGCCAAAGTATGTGGCTCTTACTTCTTCTATTCGGTGCCGGTATTGTCATTTACTTTATTGCAAAACGCTTTAAAAACATTCCATACTTAGATAGTTTAAAAGCTGGTAGTGTACAAATTGATACACGGGCTGTTTTTGCACTCATTTTAATCTTAGTTGGGTTATCGGAATCTGTTGGAGCAGAAAATATTTTAGGTGCCTTCTTAGCAGGTGTACTTGTATCGTTATTATCACCCGATGAAGATATGGTGGAAAAACTTGATTCCATCGGCTATGGTTTCTTCATCCCTATTTTCTTCGTAATGGTTGGTGTAAATCTAGAGGTATGGTCTATTTTTAAAGAGCCTTCTAGCATGCTAATGATCCCAATCTTAATTGTAGGACTCTTTATTTCAAAACTCTTACCATCACTCGTCTTACGAAAATGGTATCCACGTAATATCGTACTTGGAAGTGCAATCTTATTAACATCGACACTTTCTTTAGTTATCGCGGCTGCACAAATTGGTGAAAAACTAGGGATCATCAGTCCAAGTTTATCTGCCTCTCTTATTTTAAGCGCAGTTATTACTTGTATTTTTGCACCTATATTGTTTAAAAAAATGTTCCCAAAAGTAGAAACACCAAAACCAAAAGTAGCTATTATTGGCGCGAGCAGAATTACCCTTCCGTTATCACTAGATTTAAAACGAGAAGATTATGACGTAACACTATATATGATGCGTCAAAACAAAATAAATGATGAGGAAGCGAAATCGCATGACTTCCCTATCGTGAAATTAGATGACATCACAATCGCATCATTAACTGAACAAACAGCATTTGATGCAGATCGCGTCGTTGTTGCAACAAGCGATGATGAACAAAACTTATTATTAGCAGAACATGCAAAAGAGCTAGGTGTTGAACATGTTATTGCAAGTGTAGAAGATCCACTTCTACAAGAAAAAGCAACGCAAGAACATATCGCTGTATTCTCAACAATTAACTCTACACGTATTTTATTACGTGCACTTATTGATAAACCTAGTCTCGTTCGCTTAATTACAACAGCAAACGAAACAGTACGCGAAGTTGAACTACGCAGCAATAAATATAACGGCATTGCGCTTCGCCGCCTTCCGTTTTTAGGTGATGTACTTGTCATTCAAATCTACCGCGGTAATAAAGCATTAATACCACATGGTGATACAAGACTACAACACGGCGATACATTACTTGTAACAGGTTCAAAAGAGCATATCGATACACTAAAAAACATATTAGAGTAAAAAAATGCCCCTCACATAATTGAGGGGCATTTTTTTAATTTCATATGGTAAAATGTTACTATCACATATTATGAGGATGGATTACATTATGTCTATTGTAACTTTAGCTCTCTTATTATTAGCGGAAGTACTCGTCGCCATTATTCTCATCGGTGTTAGCATTGAAATTTGCAGCTATGGTTGGAAAAAATCAAATGGAGTTAAATACTCATTCCTTTTTCTTTCACTCCTTCTCGGAACCGCTAGTATACTCGGCCTTCTCGCTGCACCTGCATACTTCTTTATACAACTTATAGAAAAAGGTTTATAAGAAAGGATGATAACATGATTACTGTGCAGTATATTGATGCATCCGAGACACACTTATTACGCCAAGCGGTGTTGCGTCCCAATCAGTCCCTAGCAGACTGTAAATACTCTTCTGATTACGAAAAAGACACATTCCACTTAGGTGCCTTTATAAACGATGAGTTGATTAGCATCGCTTCCTTCTCAAAAGAAATATATCCTGATTTGCAAAAAGGTATCCATTATAGACTACGAGGAATGGCAACATTACCTAACTTTCGGAACAAAAGAGCTGGAAGCTCCTTAATTCAGAAGGCAGAACAAATTTTAAAAGAACGGAAAGCAAACATCCTATGGTGTAATGGCCGTATTACTGTAACTGACTATTACAAGCGATTAGACTTTCAGGAGCATGGTGAAATCTTTGAAATTGAACCGATTGGCCTTCATAAAGTACTGTATAAAAAGATATAAGAAAGGCTTTCCTCAATACGGGAAAGCCTTTCTTATATTTCAATCTTCACTTTTTATCTTTTTCATATATATGTAGATAAATAAACTAGGAACTAAAAAACAAGCAAACATAATAAGTGCTGTTATACTGATTGCTTTTATCGAAATATTCGGTGTTACAATAATACAAATAGCTAACAGTCCAATAACAACACCTACCGGAATGAATAATAGTTTCATGAAATAACTACGTGATACCCCACCTGTATGCTCATATGCCTCTACAGAATGTTTTAAATTTAAGAAGTTAATGGCTACGATCCCGCCCATAAATACCATTAATAGATCCGAAACACTTTCATATCCTGCTCCTTGCAAAACATAACGGTAAAAAACAATGCCTAGTATGATGATATTTTGTAAAATGAAAACTAACCTAATGTGTTTTAACCCCTCAATCATTAAACGTTCATCTTTCACGATTTTCACCCTATCACTCCTTTTCCTCCCAAAACAAATCATTCAATGTTTTATCTACCGCATAACAAATTTTCAAACATAAATCTAAAGATGGGTTGTATTTCCCCTTCTCAATTAAACTAATCGTTTGCCTTGTAACGCCTACTTTTTCTGCTAATTTTTGCTGTGTTAAATCTAACTGAACACGCGCGACTTTTATTTTACTTACAGCCATTCATGTTCCTCCTCCACCTTTATTGTAACATATACATTCCATTAGGTAATTTATATTTTACGAAATTAATTTAATTTCCACATTATCCCGATTGATGCGGGCTAATACACAGTGGGGATAAATCCCCACTACTGCCTATAGTTTCACTTTATTATACACAAAAAAGGAGCCTCTCATAAGAAGCTCACTCTCCTATATCTATATTATAAGAATAAATGACATCCAAATAAAATTGTAAATAAGTATAGTAATGGATGTACTTCCTTTCCTTTACCCTTCACAATTTTCAAAACTGGATATACTAAAAATCCAATTGCAATTCCATTTGCAATACTAGACGTTAACGGAATACCTATAAAAATCAAAAATGCTGGTAACGCATCTTCAAATTCATTCCAATTAATATCTCGAATGCTTTGTGCCATTAAACTACCTACTATAATTAATGAAGGAGCTGTAATAGCGGCTACACTTGATAAAGAAGCAATAACAGGACTGAAAAATGCCGTTATAATTGTTAGACCAACAACTACAATCCCTGTTAATCCAGTTTTCCCACCTGCAGCAATACCTGCTGACGATTCAATCGTCGCTGCTGTTGGGCTTGTTCCAAAGATAGAACCTGTAGTCCCGCCAATTGCATCTGCAATAAACGCTTTACCAAAACGCTTCTCTGTATTGTCTGTAATTAAACCTGCTTGTTTAATTAAACCAAGTAATGCACCTGTTGTATCAAATAAAAGTACAAGTAAAAATGAAAATACAACACCATATAATCCGTATTCAATTACATCTGAAAATGCATTGATTGGGTTTGAAACGATAATACCCTCTGGCAAATGAGGCATCGCCACAATTTTATCAGCAAACTTCAATTGCCCTGTAAAGAAGGCGATAACTCCTGTCACAATCATACTAATAAATAATGCACCACTCACACGTAATGCCATTAATACCGCCGCTAATATTAAACCAATTAAAGTTAAAATAACAGCTGGAGAATGAAAATCACCAATCGTAACTAAATTAGAAGGATGATCCACGATAATTCCAGAAAGGCGCAATCCAATAAAAGCAATAAATAGTCCAATTCCACCTGCAATTGCATGCTTTAAACTATCAGGAATTGCTAAAATTAACTTTTGCCTAAACGAAGTAAAAGATAATAAAAGAAAAATAATCCCCGTTACAAATACAGCTGAAAAGGCAACTACATATGTAATCCCTTCTGCCTTCTGTACAACAGAATAAGCAAAATATGCATTCATTCCCATAGCTGGAGCAATAACAATCGGGTAATTCGCGAAAATCGCCATACCTACTGTTCCAACAACGGTTGCAATAATTGTTGCTGTAAACGCTTGGTCAAATGGTACACCTGCATCAGATAATATTTTTGGATTGATGACAAGAATATACGCAAATGTAAAAAAAGTTGTGATGCCAGCTAAAAACTCTTGCTTCACAGAAGTGTTATATTTTTGTAATTGAAACATGCTTATGTACCCTTCCTACACCTGAATTATTATCACACATTCTTTTCTTACTAGTATGTGAGAAAATATAATACTTAATCTTAACAATCAATAAAAAGAAGAGTCAATATATTCCCTAATAGTTCGAATTTTAAGTTTAAGTCTGACAAGTACAGATGTAGTACAGTTCATTATGATTATTTTTGTAGCATAACAGATAGAAATGTTTTATAATTTGAAATAGTTAAATACTTAGTAAACGCATTCAAATATTGTTCACTCTACAAGGGGGATTCTTCTTATGCAGCACACAAACAAATCTGGAACTTTAAATCGTGGTTTAAAAGAACGACATATTACTTTAATGTCACTTGGCTCAGCTATTGGCGTTGGGCTATTTTTAGGATCTGCTTCCGCTATTAAACTAGCCGGTCCTTCTATTTTACTAGGCTATATGATTGCCGGACTCGTTATTTTTTTCATCATGCGAGCTCTCGGGGAAATGGCAATTGAACAACCTGTTGCCGGTTCTTTTAGTAAATATGCATATGATTATATCGGCCCACTCGCTGGTTATATTACTGGCTGGAATTACTGGTTCTTATGGGTTGTTACTTGTATGGCTGAAATTACAGCAGCTGGTATTTACATGCAATACTGGTTCCCTGATATCCCGCGCTGGACTTGGGCGTTACTTGCTCTATTGTTAATGAGCGCTTTTAACTTCTTATCAGTAAAAGTATTTGGAGAACTTGAGTTTTGGTTTGCTCTCATTAAAATTGTCACAATTATCTGTATGATAGTGGTCGGCGCTGGTATTATTTTATTCGGATTCGGAAACGGTGGTATCGCTACTGGCATTTCAAACCTTTGGTCACATGGTGGCTGGTTCCCAAATGGTTTTTCTGGGTTACTACTCTCCATGCAGATGGTACTATTCGCTTATTTAGGCGTTGAATTAATCGGTGTCACAGCTGGTGAAGCTCAAAATCCGAAGAAAACACTCGCAAAAGCAATTGATAACGTGTTTTGGAGAATATTACTGTTCTACGTAGGAGCTCTATTCGTTATGATGGCAATTTATCCATGGAACGAACTTGGTGAGAAAGGAAGCCCATTCGTATTAACATTCCAGCAAATTGGTATCGCAAAAGCAGCAGGTATTATTAACTTTGTCGTATTAACAGCAGCTCTTTCTTCTTGTAATGGCGGTTTATTTAGTACAGGCCGTATGCTATTTACATTAGCTCAGCAGAAAAAAGCTCCTGAAAGATTTGGTCGTTTAAATAAAAATGGCATTCCAAGCCAAGGAATTGTAGCAACTGCTATCGTTTTACTCATTGGCGTTATATTAAACTATCTCGTACCTGCAAAGGTATTTACATGGCTTACTAGCATTTCAACTTTCGGCGCAATTTGGACTTGGGGAATTATATTAGTTGCTCAAATTAAATTCCGTAAAAGCTTACCTACTCAAAATAAACAAAAGTTATCGTATAAAATGCCTTTATACCCATTAAGCTCATACTTCTCACTCGTTTTCCTTGTATTAGTACTAGGTATAATGGCGTATTCAGAAGATACACGAATTGCATTGATTGTCGGCCCAATTTGGCTTATCGGCTTAGCAATCGTATATTACATGAAAGGGTTTCATAAGATTGATGAAACACCTAACTCAAAAATTAGTTAAGCAAAGCACCCCTTCCTTATTACTTGGAAGGTTTTTTTATATCTATATAAATATTTCTCAACAAAATTCACGGTATTTTTACAATCTTTTAATATTTTTTATGTTTTCCGTCTTTATTTTTACAGAAAAATAAATTACATTATTAAAGCACATATATTTATTATTAGGGGGATTCTTCTATGAAGAATAAAAAATGGATTACATTTTCTTTAGCAACAGCAATTACACTAAGTATAGGGACCTCGTTCATACCGTCTACTTATGCCGAAAGCTCTGTAGACCCAGCTCCTGAAATTGCTGCAAAAGTTGTAAATCAAAACAATGGGAAGAAAGTATTATTCGATAATACACACGGTCAAACTGCTGGGACAGCTGACTGGGTTATTGACGGCGGCTTTTCTGACTTCGGAAACGGCATTGCAAAAAACGGTTATCACGTAAAAGAACTTCGTAAATCAACACCTATTACGTACGAAGACTTAAAAGGTTACAATGTATTTATCGTTCCAGAAGCTAATATTCCTTACAAAAAATCTGAGCAGGACGCTATGTTACAATATGTAAAAAATGGCGGTAGTATCTTCTTTATTGCCGATCATTACAATGCAGATCGTAATAAAAATCGCTGGGACTCTTCTGAAGTATTTAATGGATATAGACGCGGTGCTTGGGATAATCCAGCAAAAGGAATGTCTAATGAAGAAGCAAATTCACAAGCTATGCAAGGAGTAGAAAGCTCTGATTGGCTATCTGACAACTTCGGTATTCGCTTCCGCTACAATGCACTTGGTGATGTTTCAGCGAAAACAATTGTATCGCCTGAACAATCTTTCGGAATTACAAAAGGTGTTTCTTCTGTAGCAATGCATGCTGGTTCTACTCTAGCAATTACAAACCCAAAACTAGCAAAAGGACTTGTTTACCTTCCAGAAAATCCATCAAAATGGAATAACGCTGTTGATAGTGGCGTTTATAATGGCGGTGGTATTGCAGAAGGCCCATATGCTGCAATTGCAAAAGTAGGACTTGGAAAAGCTGCCTTTATTGGTGACTCTTCTCCTGTTGAAGATGCTACGCCAAAGTACGTTCGTGAAGATTCTGGCCAAACAAAGAAAACTTACGATGGTTATAAAGAAGAAAACGATGCGATTTTATTAGAAAACATCGTAAATTGGTTATCGAATAAAGAGACATTTACAAGTTTAGATCAAGTAAATGGTTTACAGCTTGATTCACCTACATCTCTACAAACATTTGAACAGCCAAGCTTATCAACAGAACCACAACCTGAACCTTGGAGTGCACCAAATGCAGGTTATCAATGGTTTAATACAAATACTTTTAAACCAGGTTCATACGGTTATAACGGTGCGTTAACAACAAGCGACTACGTCGTTACACACCCTAGCATTCTACCAAACAATGAAATTTTCCAAATGAAGATTCAAGTAAACAACTTACTACCTAATACAACTTATAACAACTATTCTTTAGGTATATTCACTACTGGTGGAACACAAGTAGCAAAAATTCAAAATACAAACGGCACTTGGCCATCTGCTTTTGGATATAGTAGTGCCTTCTCTTTCACAACAAACAGCTTAGGCTCTGCTGAGAAAGTTGTAAATGTACAGATTGATTCAAATACAACTGGACAAGCAACTCTTCGTCTACGCCAAAATACAACAACGAAATATAATGAAACTGTAACGATTAATAAGAAATAATGAAAAAGGCAATCCATACATGGGTTGCCTTCTTCTCACTTCTCTTCCTTCGAGAAAAACATTCTTGAAATAACGATACCTATACTACCGACGATTAGGAATAACACTGCCCTAATCATCATCGATACCTCTGGTAAGTCAAGTAGGAATAACTTCCCTACCGTTACTACTAATACGATTAATCCAGCATATAATATTTCATTCATCTGTCTATAACGACCAAACCAAACTGCAAATAACGCATATATCATCCATAATAACGATACAGATACGCTAATTATACTTCCATCTGTAGAAAGAACTTCACCAATTCTAGTGATTGTAATAAATACAATGACCATTAACCAGTAGAGCGCTATAGAGTACACATACTTACCAATACTCGCTAACACTTCTTTCGCTTGTCTCATGCAATAATAGAACGTTCCTATTAAAATAAGATGAGCAACAAAACCTGCCGAAATAAATTCATCAAACGGGCTAAAAATCGTCTGTATCATTCCAATTGCATAAACCGTCGCACTAACATACAATTTTATCTGTTGTTTTACTTTAATAGAAGTGACCATGCCGAGGAAACCTTGTAATAATAGTACAATCGCTGCATTCACTAAACTATACTCGTATAAAATCGCTAAACTAAATGCTCCCATCGCGAAACCAAATAAGAGATTTGTAAATATAGAATGTCTATTCTTCCTATACTCAAGCACAAACATAGCAGCGTGCACAATTGCACTAATAATCAATCCCCATGTTGTAAAATCAGGTATTTTGGCAATAGCTAGTATAAAGAAAACTGCATTCGCACTAAATATCGCCAAACGTGGTTCTGGTATAAAACTTCTCTCCGTAAACATATGCCAAAATAATAGTAAATGAATCAAACCATATACAATCGTTAACTGTATTTGCAAGTTCTCTACTAATATTGACATAACAGCAAAGAAGACAAAAAGAACAATGGCCGCAACAGCGTAAGAAATCATATATAAGTATTTATAACGATTTTTCAATCCATACCATAATAAACTAAGTGTTAATATCGTCTCGTATCCGAAGAAAATATAAAGATTAGGAGTCGTACTATTTAACAAGAATGGCACGAAGAACGCTCCTACCGCTACGAAGATAGTAAGGTATTCCGAGTTATATCTTTTCGCTAAATAAATCCCTAAAATAACCCATGCAATATTAAAGAGAAACGCGATACTTGCCGGAATAAATGCATACAAATAATGTGCCGCAAACGTCGTTAAAACAATCCCCGAAATACTTCCTCCAACCAATACTAATCCTAACGCCTGCCGCTCTCTTTTAATTTGAATATCTCCTATATAATACAAACCGATAGATAATGCGATACCAAACACAATTCGTATTGCTGGTGTTAATAAACCAGCATCTACTCCTGCTTTAAATAACCAGATCACTCCAAGCAACATAATACCGACAAATACACGCGGTAACCACGTTTGACAAAACTTAATAATATTAAATGGCTCTGGTTTAAAAGCAGATATATCTACTTGTTTTACCTCACATTCTTGCACAGGCTCTTTTATCGTAACTATTTCTTCTTTTGGCTTTTCCTCCATTACCGTTTCAATATATTCCTTCTTTTCCTTACTAACATGTTGCTGAACGTTTTCTACTTCTATTTCCCTTTGCTTCACCTTTAATTCAGCAAGTGCTTCTTGAATCGTTTCAATTGCTGTTTCGAGTGCTTCTATTTTCTTATCCAAATCCTTCTTCATATGCTACCCCCTTATTCGTAACTCTCATTAAACCTATATATTACCAATTATCTTTATCATACTCTTAGTCTATTCATTTTCAATAGTATTTTTCCCAAAAAAAGAAAGGTGTCTTCCCAAAATAGGAAAACACCTTTTTACTCATTTATTCTTATTTAAAGCAATACTAACGATGAAACCAAGACACATGCCTACAATAGCTGGAACAATCCACCCAACACCTTCTGTATAAAACGGAATGTATTTTAATACTGACGTCCACTGATTCATCATTACATTTTTATTTAAAATATCAATTGCACTAAATATCGCTACAACCCAAACAGTTACTGCATATACGTATGCATACCTCCCAATATACTTATGGAATAACCCTAGAATAATAAGCGTTAATGCAATTGGATAAATAAATCCAAGAATTGGTACTGATACTTTTAAAATTTGCGTTAATCCTAAATTAGCTAAGATCATACTAACAACACTTACTATAAATGCCCACACTTTATAAGATACTTTCGGAAATGCACTCGCAAAAAATTGACTACAAGACGTAACAAGTCCAATTGAAACACATAAACACGCGATAGTAAAAATAAGACCTAATAAAACGACTCCGCCCTGTCCAAATAATGTAATCATAACTTGTGCTAACACTTTCGCACCGTTATCAAATGTTCCTAATGAGCCACTAATTGCCCCCACATATCCAAGGATGACATAAATAATAGATAATAATAGTCCTGCCCCAATTCCAGCAATACTCATATATTTCGCTAAACCTTTATCATCTTCAATACCCTTTGCACGTAATGCATTTGCAATAACAATTCCAAAGATTAAAGCAGCTAACGCATCCATTGTTAAATATCCATCTAAAAACCCTTGAAACATAGGAGCTTGGCCATAGTTCCCTATTGGTTCTTTCATATCTCCTACTGTTGTAAACATACTCTTTATAAAAATAAGTGCAATCATACATAATAATAACGGCGTCAAGACTTTTCCAAACAACCCCATTAGTTTAGATGGTGATAAACTTAACCAGTAAACAATACTAAAGAAAATAACTGTGTAAAACAATAATACTCCGCTTCCTGCTTCAGGGAATAACTCACCTGGCCCCATTTCAAAGGCTAAACTTCCCGCACGCGGTATACCAAGCCCAGGTCCAATAAATACATACACGATACATGGAAAAATAATTGCAAATGAAGAATGAACTCTACCCGCTAACGTTTGAAAACTTCCTGCTTTTGCAATAGAGATAACACCTAATATAGGAAGACCTGTTGCTGATATAATAAATCCTACTAACGAAATCCACACATTTTCTCCTGCTTCATATCCAAGAAAAGGTGGGAATATAAGATTCCCTGCTCCAAAGAACATCGAAAATAACATAAGACTAATAAGTAAAATTTCTTTTTTCTGTAACAATTTCATTTCTTTCTCCTTCTTTAATTTCATCTCTTATGAAATCAATTCCACATATAAAAAAAGTACAATAACCTGCTTCCTTACAAAGAAAACATAGTCCATAGTCTATCACAAAAGAAACACCCCTTCTATAGCTATCCCCCTTTTCCAATTTCTTCTGAAAAATCAACCTTTATTGACTTATAATAGTTAATAAGGTAAAATATTAAATGTACAAAATTATTAACTTTGTTTTTGTTTGTGTCAGGAGGAAAATAAAATGGAATCAACGATACAACTAGAAAAAGAACAACAAAGAAAAAAGAAACATCCTCCAGGTTTATACTTACTCTTCTTTACAGAAATGTGGGAAAGATTTAGTTACTATGGATTACGAGGATTATTAACATTATATTTAACGACAGCTTTAGTAAGCGGTGGTCTTGGGTTTAGTCCCGCATGGGCACTCTCTATTTACGGATTTTATACTGGAGCCTGTTATTTCACACCAATGATTGGTGGTTACTTAACAGACCGTTTTCTAGGTAGACGAAAAGCAATCACAATTGGTGGTATAACAATGGCGATCGGTAACCTTACACTATTTGCCTTGCAAAACCAATTAGGCCTATACCTCGGATTAGCGCTTATTATTATCGGTAACGGATTCTTCAAACCGAACATCTCTACACTGGTTGGAGAATTATACGAAGAGAACGATCCAAAACGTGATAGTGCATTTACCATTTTCTATATGGGTATTAACGTCGGGTCATTTTTAGCTCCACTCGTTTGCGGATTTTTATCAGAAAATTTATTCAAAACAACAGTTGATGGCGTTGTACATTACGGATTCCGTTACGGTTTCTTAGCCGCTTCAATCGGAATGATCATTGGACAAATTTTATTTACAACACTCTCAAATCGCTTCCTTGGTAATATCGGTAAAAAACCAACTCGCGATTTACAAACAGCTGCTGGACAACCATCAGTAGGAGATACACCGTTAACAAAAAAAGAAAAACAACGTACCGCAGTTATCGTCATTTTAACATGCTTCGTTGTCTTCTTCTGGGCTGGCTTTGAACAAGCTGGTAGCTCATTAACATTATATACAAACAAATTTGTAGACCGCTCTGTGTTCGGATGGGAAGTTCCAACATCTTGGTTCCAATCGGTCAATCCATTATTTATTATTTTGCTTGCTCCAGTCATTTCTGCATTATGGGCAAAACTTGCAACTCGCAAGCGCGGTGATTTAAAAATCCCAACTAAAATGGGACTTGGGATGATCTTGCTCGGTATCGGTTATATCATTCTCGTTATCGCTACATTAAAAACAGGTAGTGATGAACATAACATTACAGAAAAAGCAAACTTACTATTTATCGTCTTTACGTATCTTTTCCATACGTTAGGTGAGCTATTCTTATCACCTGTCGGACTATCAATGGTTAGTGCGCTTGCTCCGGTAAAATTAGCATCTTTACTAATGGGTGTATGGCTAGCAAGTTCAGGTATCGCCAACATTTTAGGCGGACAACTTGCAAGCTTCACAACTTCACTTGGATACGCTGAAGTATTCACAGTTATTGGCGCTGTGGCAATTGTATTAGGTTGTGTTTTATTATTAATTTCTAAGAAATTAGTGAAATGGATGGATTAAAAAAGATGAGGAATTTCTCCTCATCTTTTTTTATGCTGTTTTACCTTTTTCGATTGCTTGTTCGTACAGCTCTTTATGTTCTTTATATTCACTTGGTACGAAACTCTTATAGAAGAATGAGAACCAGCTGTCTCCCTTTTTATACCCTTCTTCTCGAATTTCCGCTGCTTTTTTATTCGATTTAAATCCTTCAGTAAACCATTTCTTTAACAATTCATTTCTTTCATACTTAGCAGGAACTTTTAAATCATAGTTTTCAAATGCATACTTATAGCCAGCTTTTTCTACTGCCTTTTTTGTAGATTTATAGCCTTTTTCATACGCTGTTTCATATGCCTTCACGTATACTTCTTTCTCTCTATTTCCAGGATTCTTTTCAGCTAATTCTTTCCCTGTCTTTTCCCCTAATTCAGCTTGCTCTTTTTCAATTTTTTCTACTCTTTCTTTATTCCCTACTTTGAACCCGTCTGCAAAGTTTACCTTAAACTCTGGAGCAACTTGACTATCGTCCATCGTCTCTTGCGCTAAACCTTGTTCTTTTCCTTTTTCAAAATGCGTTTTCTTCTGCTCTTCTAAAGACCATGCGGCTGCATAAGTCGCTTTAAACGCTTGTTTATATGCATCAGATTTTCCAGCTACATGCACTTCTGCATCATTTTTTCCTGCTTTAAAATCAGTTTCTCCATTCTTTTGACCTTCAAGTTGACCTTTTTCCATATCAGCTTGGCGCTGCGCTTCCTCTTGTTTACGTGCCTCTTCAGCTTTTCTTTGTTCCTCGGCTACACGTTGTCTCTCTTCTTCAGCTTTACGCTGTGCTTCTGCATTACGTTGTTTTTCAGCCTCAGCGTTACGCTGTGCTTCTGCAGCACGTTGTTTTTCAGCCTCAGTATTGCGCTGTGCTTCTGCTTGTCTCTCAGCTTCTACAGCACTATTATTATTCTGGCTAGGAGCTGGGCTCGTTGCACCACTACTAGAAGCGGGTTTATTGTGATAATGATATTCCCCGTACTGTAATCCCCATTTCTCACAATTTGTACGACACGTATGTCCGCCATTAGCATCTGTACGCCCTGGATGCGCATAAGCTGAAATTGGAGCTACCAATAACGCTATACTCGTTGTTAAAAGAAGTTTCTTCACCTGTTGTCTCACTCTTGTTCCTCCCAAAATATAGAATTCTAACTTTATTATACATAAATAGAAGAATACTTAAATACCAACCAAAATATTCTATTATTTCTCAACATTAGTAAAAAAGAAGGTGAACTCTTTAAAGAGTTCACCTTCTTTTTTTACTTCTTCGCCTTCGTTCCTACTAAATCACCAGCAACAACATAACGCTTAGAATTATCCTTTACAGATACACATGTAATAAGTGTTATCTCATCTTTCCCATGATCCTCTACAACTTCCCACTTATCAGGAGTTACTTCAGATACACCAGTAACCGCATACTCATATTCATTTTCATTGTCATACAAATAAATTTTATCGCCTTTTTTCAAAGAAGCTATATCACTAAATAAAACACCTTTTTTAGACATGTTATGTCCTGCTAGTGCGTAATTCCCTTTTCCCATAACTTGATTCTCTTTTACTGTCGCTGCACCTGATAATAAGTTTTTTTCAGTAGAAGCTTTCAAAACAGGCAGTTCTACTGAAACACTTGGAATCGAAATACGACCAATTACTTGTTTCTTATCTAATGATGCATTCGCTACTTCCGCCAAGTCTGGTTGATTAATTTTGGAAGCATCTACAAATTCCGTCTCATGCTTTTCATAATCCATCTTTTGAACAGCCTGCACATTTTCAGTCTGTTTCTTTTCAGCCTGATATCCATCATAAAATGGCTTTCCAATTAACACGCCACCTACAACAAATAGAAGGATTGCTACTATACTATAAATTCTTTGCTTATTCATATACAATTCCTTTCCCTTACAAAATCTTACTCTATATAAAATGATAAAATAATATCGCCATATGTACAAGTATTAGCTAAAAAGAAACCTTCTTGCCGGTGCAAGAAGGTTTCTTTTTAAGCTAATTTATTTCTGTATAGTGATACGTGAAATACTGTCATTTGAATAAAGAAAATCGAAAATAGAATATATAATGGGTATCCAGGAAGATATTCATTAATAATAGGCGAAAAAGTTAAAAATCCAACTGCACAAGGTAACACAAACCATAACGATACAAATGTTGTTCGGCAAGCTTTATCCGTAATCGCTTTTTCACGTTCATCTTCTAGTGGAAATAATAATGGATACATCCAAAAAGATAAATTCTTATATTTTTTCTTTTGAATTCTATAAAAAATTGTAACTATAATTGCTCCAATAAATAATAAAATGAATGGTACTCCATTAACCGCTACTTCAAACGGGAATTTCTCGTTTTTAATTATATCTGCTAACTCTGTAATGACACTATAAAATTCAACAAGTGTCCAGCATGCTAAAGCAGTATAAAGCACGTTTATAATATAAGAAAAAACAATTCTATTCATCCTCTTCCCCCTCCTTATTTAAAACAAACACATCTTCCATCTTTAACTGAAACACATCACAAATCGTAAGTGCTAATAACAACGAAGGAACGTAATCCCCTTTTTCAATTGCTGCAATTGTTTGTCTCGTTACTCCAACCTTTTCTGCTAATACGCTTTGTGTAAAGTTAAAACGAGCTCTTAATTCTTTTACTCTGTTTAAAATGGTCAAATTTACCACCCCTCACCATCATTGTATGCTATCCTTAACAAAATGTAAACTCAACTTAACATTATTCTTACAAAAAAATCCAACTTTACGTATTGTAAAGTTGGATTACGTTTTAGTTTAAAATTGTAAGCTTAACATTTTTTCTGCCCCACTTACTAGACGAAGCTTTATCTGGCATTAAAACATCAATTTTGTGACCTTTAATCGCGCCACCAGTATCTGCTGCAATTGCTTCTCCGTATCCTTCAACATATACACGAGAACCTAATGGGATAACAGATGGGTCCACCGCAATCAACTTCATTCCTGGGTTTGCAGTTAGATTATAGCCTCCCCATGCAGAATATACTTGTTGACCTGGTGCATAGCCATTTTCACCTGGATCTGCTGTATAAGCTGTTGCATGTACATAAAGTTCTTTCCCACCAGCAGTTGGCTTAGAAGATGGTTCAGGTTGTGCAGGTTTTGCAGGTTCTACCTTCGAATTATTATTAGCAACTGGTTCAGCTGGTTTATTAGCTTTTTCTTGCTTTTGCTTTTCAGCAATTTCCGCTTGTGCTTTCGCTAAAGCTTCTTGCTCTGCTTTTGCAGCCGCTTCTGCTTTTGCACGCTCTTCCGCCGCAATTCTTGCTGCTTCTTGTTCACGAGCAATTGTTTCTTGTACTGCCTTCATATTTGATTCAATTTTAGCTTTTTCTTCCGCTGCTAAATTAAGTTGACTTGCAACCTCATTATATTTAGCTTGAACTGTTTGTAAGTTATCTTGACGTTTTTTCAAGTTATCTTGCAGTTCAGCTTGCGCTTTTGCTAATTTTTGTTTGTCTACTACTAAAGATGCTTCTTTTTCGTCAATTGTTTTCTTATCTTCTTCAATTTGACGAAGATCTTGTTCTTGTAGACGTAAAATTTCTTTATCAGCTTCTAGAATAGTAGAAACTGCGTTCATACGTTGTAAGAAGTCTGCAAAGTTTTTTGACTCTACTACAACTTCTACTACTAAACTTGTATTTGAGCTGTTTTGAACAGAAACCATACGTTTTCTCATAATATCTTTACGAGCAAGGACTTTATCCTCTAAAACGACAATTTCTTCCTTTTTTTGTTCAATCTGCTTATGTGTTTCATCGATTTTACGTTGAATAGCAGCTTGATCCTCTTTATTTTTTGCAATTGTATTATTTAAATTATGTAGTTCGTTTTCGATACCTTTAATTTCTTTACTAACAGCTTGCTTCTCTTGCTCTTTCTTTTGCATTTCTGCATCGTTTTGTTGCAATTGCTGTTGCATGTTGTTAAGTTTCTCGTCGTTTGACTCTGCTTTAACAGCGACTGTACTAGAAAGACCGATAATTCCTGCTAATACTAGACAGCTGATTCGCTTAAAATAGTTCATAATCCGACTCCCTTCTTATACAGTTATACATGATTTATTTTACAGTTTGTTTACAAAACGATTAAATACAGTTTATTTTTCGTGACGAAAAAAAGAGAATTATGAATAAAATGTAATAGATTCTTAAATATTTAACAATTCCTATATTTAAAAAATACAAAAGATGCTAAAATCCAAATATAGAGAAAATATAACTTTCGAAGGCGGTTGAAATAAATACATGTTTACTCAAAAAAAATCACTCCAACATACAATTGCTCAATTAGAAGAGCGTATACAAGAATTAGAAGCAGAATTAAAACAAAAAGATATTGAAAAACAAGAGACTATTTCTACTATCCACGATCGTGTACAAAGCGTTGTCCAAGAGCATCAACTTGTAAATAACCAACACAATACACTTCAAAATTTAGTTCAACAATTAAGTTCATGTTTCGAAAATGTTTCAACACGTACGACACATTCCAATGAGTTAAATAATGAAATGTTGCAAAAGGAACAAAGCTTAATTCAGTCTATTGCAGAAATTATTGACTGCTCTAATGAAGGAAAAGAATCCGTTCACCGCTTACTTATTGTAATTAATAAATTAGGTGAACAATCCCAACGCACGTCTAATAGTATGAATCATCTAAGCGAACGCTCAAAGGAAATCGAGCAAATTGTAGAAGTCATTCAAAACATTGCAGCACAAACAAATTTACTTGCTTTAAATGCGAGTATTGAAGCCGCACGTGCTGGAGAACACGGTAAAGGATTCGCTGTCGTTGCCAATGAAGTAAGAAAACTAGCAGAAAGTACAGCAGAAAGTACAAAAAACATAGGCAACTTAACGAAAAAAATTCAAGAAGAAATTGAAAAAGCATACGATAACACAAAAGATAATTTACATTTAGTCGATGAAGGTGTAGAAATGAGCGCCGATACAAACGCTAGAATTGAAAATATTTTAGTTATGATTCAAACGTTACAAAATGGTGCTACAAATGTTATTAAGGCTATTGAAAACCAAAAATCTTGTAATGATGACATATTACGAGAATTCGCTAACACACAACAAATGTTCCAAAAATTAAATACTACTATTATGAATCATATTCATGATGCTGAAAAAGTCGATGTTCAATTGTCTAAAAGTCTTCAAGGAACAGTAAATTCTTAATTAAAAATAAAAATCCCTTATACTGCTATGAGGGATTTTTATTTTATTTCGAATATTTATTTCTTTTCAATATTCATCCATATCTTTGTTATAATGGAAAAGTTGTTTCTTTCAACTAATAAACAAGGAGGTTATTATGGAACAATTTTACTACGTTTTAAAATATTTAATTCTCGGTCTGTTCCAAGGACTAACAGAACCAATTCCGATTTCTTCAAGTGGTCATCTCGTTTTAGCACAACATTTGCTAGGACTAAAAATAGAAGGGTTTAGCTTCGAACTACTTGTTAATTCAGCTTCATTATTAGCTGTATTACTTATTTATAGAAATGATTTAATTCGTCTAACGAAGAATGGTCTCTCTTATATATTTACAAGAGCAGAAGACGCAAAATCAGATTTCTTCTTTATTATTTATCTTGTTATTGCAACCATTCCAGCAGGTGTTATTGGTGTTTTATTTAAAGATTACATCGATCAGTACTTAAAAGGTGTGAAAATGGTTGGGATTTCCCTTCTTATTACTGCTGTCGGCCTTTGGATTATTAGAAATTTACGTGGTCGTAAAAATGATGGCGACCTTTCTATGAAAGATGCAATCATCGTCGGATTAGCACAAGCTTGCGCACTGATTCCCGGAATAAGCCGATCTGGTGCCACAATTGTAGCAGCAATGTTACTTGGTATGAAGCAAGAAACAGCTCTTCGCTTTTCATTCTTACTATACATCCCTGTTAGCTTAGGTGGCTTATTGTTAAGCATTACTGACATTGCAAATGATCCAAATCTAGACACATTATTCGTGCCATATGTTGTTGCATTCATCGCAACATTTATCATGACGTATATTTCACTAAAATGGTTTATGAACATTATGGCAAAAGGAAATTTAAAATATTTCTCTTTCTATTGTATTATCGTAGGTGTACTTACTCTTATTTTCTTATAAAATGAAACTTACAAATTGAAAGCGAGTCATTCTATTACACTAGATGACTCGCTTTTTTATACCTGTATTAAGTTAAAATCTATCATTTACTTTGAATTTTCTGAATAGTATAATATTATTTAAGTTCACTATTATAGTAAAGCTATCTTTCCTACTATTATCGTAAAAGAGGTGTTTATATGTTTATTGTTACTAAACTCATTCATATTAAGTACGGATATGAATGTGAGCTTCTTTATGGGCTTAAACAATATTATCCTTCTCCCGGAACGAACGGTTGTATTAACATAGAGTTTTCACATGTTCATCGTACAAATGATAAGACAGAATATATGATTCGTATGTTATGGAAAACACAACAAGATTACCATACATGGCTTTCGCAAAGAGAAAGAAATGTAACTTTGAAGCGCAAAATACAAGGCTATATCCTTTCTTCCAAATCAAATGCTAGCTATGTACATTAACGCTTCTCTTTTTATTCCTTACGAGGGGCAAAATGATAAAGTGAAACTTTAATCAGCTCTCATCAATCGGGCTGTTCACAAATAACGAGATAAGGCCCCTCTTACTTTTCATACTGTAAGAGGGCTTCTCTTATGCATACACTTTCTTCTCTTGACAATACAAACGAATAACATGTTTATTTTGTTGAAATACATCATGCGTCAGACGAATAATAATAAAGTTTCTTTTTGTTTGATCATCATGAACAAAAATCTGTTCTCCCTCCTGAAAACGCCATGCACTTTCAAAAGTCGTAATATGATCCCCACTTACAGAAAAAAGTTCATATCGCATCTCTTGTACCCTCTCTCAACTTATATAATCATAATATCCTCATATTAAATTTATTATAACTTAATTCCTATAAAATTAGTAATTATTTCTATTTCGAAAGATTTTAACTTTGTATTTAAATATTTTTAGCGCTATAATGATAAACGAATTTTCATTGAAAGGAGTTTTACTTTGACTGCATATTTATTTCCAGTAAAAACAGCATTTATTTTATTTCCCTTTTTAGCAATGTTTCTTTTAATCCCTTTTTTAATATTTAATTATCGAAAATACGGTTATTTAAATAAATGGCGCTCATTTATTTTATACTCATTATTACTTTACTTATTAAATGCCTATTTTCTTGTTATTTTGCCGTTACCACAAACGTTTGATACTTGTAGCCTACAACCAGCTAATACACAACACATGCAACTCTCACCATTTTATTTCATACAAGAGATTAGTAGTCATACATCGGCAGTTTTAACGAAACCAGCTACTTATTTCTACTTATTAAAAGAGTCTGCGTTTTTACAAGTTGCATTTAATGTTCTATTAACTGTTCCATTCGGTATTTACTTACGTTATTATTTCCGACGTAGTTTCTTACAAACAATTTGCATTTCCTTTTTCCTTTCACTATTTTTCGAGCTAACACAAGTGACTGGATTATACGGTATATACAATTGTGCATACCGATTATTTGATATCGATGATTTGTTTTTAAATACATTAGGTGGCGTAATTGGTTTTATCATTGCACCAATATTTACGTACTTCCTTCCGAAGACAAACGAGTTAGATAGTCATATTGATTTGGAAACGAAACCAGTCGGATTCATTCGTCGCCTTATCGCGATGCAAATTGATTGGATTTTCTTATCTATCGTCGTACCTGTCGTTAAAAACAAAGGAAATTCTTTCTTCGTTTCTAATATGCAATCTTACACGAATATGTATGAACTCATTTTCATTACGTGTTCAATCCTTATTTATTTTATTCTTATTCCATACTTTACAAATGGAAAAACAATTGGGAAAGCATTGCTTCGCATTCATCTGAAAGGAAAATCAGATCGTATTACATTAAAAGAACTATTTATTCGCTACGGTATATTTTATTTTGCGTTAGGCGGAATCAATTATATTCTTTCTAGTAGCTCTATGTTAAATCATACAGAACCTTTAGTATTACTCGTTACATTGTTATTCCTATTTATCATTAACGGCCTATTCATTATTCATGTTTTACTGCATGTATTTAGCCGTGATAAACTACTATTTTATGAACATATTAGTCATACAAGAAATGCAATTACACTAAAAAAAGCTGACAAATAATTATTTGTCAGCTTTTTTATATACATAATGTGAAACTTTAATCAGTGGGGGTCTTACTGCCCAGCAAATAGCGGGATAAATAACTTTTCTGCATAAGGATTAAAAAACATTCCAAGTTCATCTAGAGACTTCCTCGCCTGTAAAAACGAATGAAACTCTGGATATATATCTTGTAATTGCTCATACGATAATGTATGCATTTTCCCCCAATGCGGACGCCCTTCATACTTCAGAAAAATTTTTTCCACTTCGCCAAAGTAAGCAGCATATTTCATACCTTTATACATATGAACAGCGATATACGCTGAATCTCTTCCATAGGCTGGACTAAGCCATATATCATCACCTTTCACATAGCGGCATTCGATCGGGAAGTGCACCTTATACTTTTTCTTTTCAATAAGATTTGAGATTTCTTCTACAACCGTCCTCATATACTTTGAAGGAATGCTATACTCCATTTCATAAAATGGTACCGTACGTGATGTAGCAAATACTTCATAGCTCGGTCCAATTATTTTTGTGTTTGGTACAGCCTTAGCTGATAATCGACTCACTCCTTTACTTATAGAAGGAAACCATTTACACCCTTTAGATAGCAAAGAGAACATCCTATTTTCAAGTAACTCCACCTTTAGTTTATGCCATTTCAAATCACTGCCTGTATGCGTTGTTTCGTTCGTAAGTTTTACTTGTACTTCATCAGAATAAGGAAAAACAAAAAATTCAAAGTGACGATGCTTCTTATACTCTTCTAGTTTATTCATTACAGTAGATAATGACTGTTTTTCACTTTCATAAACGAGTGAATACGCTGGAATAACCTTCAATTTTATCTTTACAATGATACCTAACATTCCAAGTGACAACTGAAACGCTCTCCAATATTCTACGTTCTCAGCTTCCGAACAAACTATACTCTCACCATTAGATAAAACGGCCGTAATCTCTATAACTTGTGTTGATAAACTCCCAAAGGTAATACCCGTTCCATGAGTCCCCGTACTAATCGCTCCTGCAATAGATTGTGAATCAATATCCCCTAAATTTTCTTGCGCATAACCTTTTTCCTCAAGTAACTTCCCTAAATCATATAACTTTGTTCCTGCCCACACTTCAGCGACCATCTTCTCTTCATCAATATTCACAATGCCCTTCAATTCATCTAAAGAAACTAAAACTTCTTCGGTTTGCACAAGGGGTGTAAACGAGTGTCCTGAACCAACAACACGAATTTTCCGCCCCTTTTTTCGTGCAAGCCCCACTACTTCTACTACATCTTGTATACTTTCTGGATACATCGTATAATGCGGCGTTCCTTCTACATTCCCTGTCCAATTCCTCCACTTTTGTCCCTTTATAGAAAGCATTGGCCATCCCCCCGATATGTTGAATACTCCCCAACAATCTCTCCTTTTTTGACACGATACAAAAAAGGAAAGCGCTCACATAATTCACCAGCCTTACTATGACGAAACAAAATGGACTCTCCTATATCCACTCGTTCCTCGCCGCTATAAAAAATTGGCGTTTGTACCTCGCCAGCACCTTCTAAAGCTAATAGTTTTGCACCCTTCGGTCTCCAAACTTCAGGCTCTTTATCTTTTCCAACTGCTCCTGAAGCAATATATCCACCACCTAGGCAAGTGTAAATAAACGGGACTGGTTTACGCACAACTGGTAAAGCAAATCCGACCGCTGGATGAAATTTCACCTCTTTATAATAATCAAACAGCTTCGGAGAATAAAAAGCAGAACCTATTGTAATCTCTGAAACTGAATTATCTTTCTCAGTTGTTTTTATGCTTCCTGTTCCGCCTCCATTTACAAACCTTAGCTCAATACCAAGTTTTTGTATTGCTTTTACAATATATTCTCTTCTTTCTTTCACTTCTAGCACTGATTTCTGCTTTAAATACGAAATCACTTTACTTTTCAGCCATTGATTCGGTATATGGTCTCCCACCCCAGCAATTTGAGCTTCATAACCCATCACACCATCTAACATTAAATATGATGACCTTCTCACCTTTTCTACTACTTTCAACGCATCCTGCACATTTTTTACTGGGGATCTTTGTACACCAAAATGAAATTGAAAGAAACGACTACTCATATCAATATCCAAACAAACACGAAAACATCCTTTAGATTTCTCAGCAATTTTTTCTAAATACACAATATGCTCTTCACAATCCACCATACAAGTTATAATGAAACCTTTCTTTGTTAGCAAACTAATTTCACACAAAGCTCTTTCATCATAAGCAGGATATCCGAGCAATAAATCATTAAATCCTTGTTCTATTAAAAATAAAACCTCTCTAGGTGAAAAGCACATAATACCTTGAAATCGATCATTTGCAGCTAAAATCTTTTGCATAATCGGAACAGAACGTAACGATTTACTCGCTATACGAATCTTCTTATTTCCACTTAACTCTATAATCGATTGAATATTTCTATCTAAAGCCACTTCATCCAAAAATGCACACGGTAATGGAACTTCTTTAAAAATTCCTCGATCCACATTTTTCTCTCCTCTTTTCAATATGTCTTATACATATTGGAAAGAAAGTATGATTTTCCTGTTTGTAAATAAAAAAAGTTTCTTCTTTACGAAGAAACTTTTTGAAACTACTTCATAGAAATAGTCGCCTCTACTGGATAATGATCAGAGTAATCATTATACGTATATTTTTGGAACCACGATGTAACAGTCCATTGTGGAGATTTCGGCTGTAACACCTTATTCTCTATATACGATGGGTTCGCATGGTCTTTGCTTGCAATAATATAATCTAAATATTCGGCAGGACTATCAGGAAAATTATATTTTGCAATACTGTTTGTCGTTGCATCCCAAGTCGCTGTATGTCCAGTATAAGATGGTACAGAAGCGTTCAATGTTTTAAACATAGATGCATACTCTGAATCATTATTGTTCTCTGCATTTATCTTATTTACGTTCATATCACCACCAATTAACACATACTCATTATTTGGTATATTTTTATTTTTAATAAAATCTTGAATTTCTTTTAATTGGTTCGTACGTACAGATGCTGGTGAAGTTTTTCCGCACATACTATCTTCAGCCTGCAAATGCGTCCCAATCACGTGAACGAAACGATCATTTTTCTTAATTTTCGTGTATACAAATCCTTTATTCGATAAATTATCTGGCCCGCATCCTTTTGCAAATACATATTGAATCTTTTCAGCGATTGGCCATTTGCTCACAATCGCAACGCCACCATCTTCAGGAGTTGAAGATGAATAGTTTCCTAACGTTTTATCCCATTCGCTTCCACTACTACGACCTAATACTGCTGTTTGATTTGGATATTCTTTCTTCAAATTGCCTAATAAACGATCTGAAGCGCTATTATCAAACACTTCATTTAATATAACAACATCTTGATTCTTTATATAATCTGCCGCCCCGATTAAATCAGCACGCTCAGTTTGTCCCCAGTTCGGATATAAGTTTGTTGATAGCATATATACATTATGCGTCATCACTTTTAATGTATCATTTTGATTTGTAGATGCTTCTGCTTGAGCTGAAGTTCCGCTATATAAAGCTCCTAAACCAACCCCTAAGCTAAGTACACCTTTTAGCAATTTACCTTTCACGTTTCATACCTCCATGTATTGTATAGTAATAAAAAGGCCAAATACTCTATTCTGAGATTTGACCTTTTTCAAATACTTAACGATTTCCGTACGTATCAAACCAAAGCTGAATGTATCCAGCAGTAACACGTTGTGCATCCATTAAACGCTTACCTGTCATTGGTGTAACTTCAGCGCGCCATTTATCTGCATATTCTTGTGATACAGCTGCTCTTACGAACCAATCTTTCGTATTATCATTTACAATGCCAGCGTAATCTTGTTTCGCAACTACTGCCGCTCCATGAATCCAATCTTCTGGATTCGTACCTTTCCAGTTCCAATATCCATTTCCATCCGTTACTTTATAATTATCTTTTATCGTATCTACAAAGTTTTCATATTTAGAATGGAATCCTTGTGGATACGAAAGGTTCGTAAAGTTTGCCGCATGCATCGGTTGGTTTACATCCCCTAAATAATGAAGAGATAAGCCTAAATAGAAGAATGCTTGTTTCATATCTTTATTTTTGTAAGACTCACCAGCTAATTTAAAATATTTAGCTCCAGTTTCCTTTGCCTGCTTTGCATACGGAATATAAGTTTTCCCATTGTCAGGGTCATAGAAATGTGAAGCAAATGTGCTATTATCATAATAAGGATTTTCATAGTCAGCAGCATAAATACCGTTCTCTAACTCAGTACGCCATTCATTTAATAGTGCAACTCGATCTTGTTTTACAAGTGTTGTATTACGAGACATAATATCAATTGCACGGTTTACAATCCATAAATGAGAATTCACGCCTTCTTTATGTTTATCTTCAGCAGACCAGCGTGGAATAACTCCAAATCTCTGTCCCCCATCATTTTCATGAGCAAATGCAACACTTTGTAATGGAGCAACTAATGTAATAGCTGCCGCTAAAGCAAGTACTTTCTTTTTCATATAAAATCCTCCATTTTATAATTGAATTATTGTAAACATTTTGTTAGGATCCTATGATGTCGTCCGGTTAACCTATGACTAGAATATCCCACCTTTCACGAAATTTCTATCACTAAATTAAAATATGCAAATGTTCATATCATTATAACTTTATACACAGTGAATATAATGAATGAATACACTTTCATTTTAATAAACTATTATTAAGGCTTGTCTAAACTAATGTAAAAAAAAAGTAAAGCATCTGAATGCTTTACTCTTTTTTTCTATTCGATAATATACTTGGCAATTGTACATTAACTGCTAACTTATGAATAAATCCAAACACTAGTCCAATCCCTATAAATATGTATAATATCGTAAATATCTTTCCGAAGTCAGTTTGGGGACTAAATTGCCCATCACCGACAGTAGTCAGCGTCACAACGCTAAAATATAAAGCATCCAGAGGACGTAACCCCTCCACTGTACTATAAAAGATTGTACCAGATATTAATGTCAAAATTGTTAATACGAATAACACTTGAAATTCTTTATCTTTCCATGCTCGCAAACAAGCTTTTAGCATCCGTTTCAATGTCAACATAAATGAAAGCATTAGACTTCCCCTTCCAAACAAAATACCTTTAGTTACAGGAAAGTCTATCACCTTTCTGTACAGAAAAAAAGTAGCCCTCTTCTATTTCTAGAAAAGGGCTACTTTTTTCGATTCTATCTTATTTAGGTGAAACAAGAATTTTCACTTGGGTTTTATCTTTTACAAGTGCTTCAAATCCTTCTTCAACAACTTGATCGACTGTAATTTTTTTCGTAATTAATTTCTCTGCTTGAATTTGACCAGAGCTAATTAATTTAATAACAGCTGGGAAGATGTGACGGTATCCTAAAATACCAATAACTTCTTTTTCTTTTAATACTAAGTTATTTGGAGTAATTGTTGCGTCTTTTTCCCATACACTAACAATTACAGTTTGTCCTTCGAAGCTTGTACTTTCAATCGCTTGGCGTAGTACAACTTCAACACCTGTTACTTCAAAGCTAACATTTACACCTAAACCATTTGTTAAGTTACGAATTTCAGCTAACACATCTTGAGTTGCTGGATTTAATACATAATCCGCACCTGCTAATTTCGCTAACTCTTGACGTTCTTTAGAAAGTTCAACTGCAATAACAGGAGTTGCTCCTGCTGCTTTAGCTGCTTGGATAACAAGAAGTCCAATTGGACCGCAACCAAATACCGCTACAGCTTCCCCTTCTTTTAATTTACTTTGACGTACTGCATGAACTGCTACTGCTGCTGGTTCTACAAGCGCACCTTGTTCATACGTCATTTCATCTGGAATGTGATGAACCATATCTTCTGGTACTACTGTATATTCAGAGAAACCGCCGCCTTCTCCGCCAAGACCGTGGAAAACAAGTTGTTCACAAACATTGTAATGTCCATGTTTACAAGCTTCACATTTACCACAAGAATAAATTGGCTCTACAACAACGCGGTCTCCCACTTTATGAGATGTAACTCCTTCACCAATCTCTATTACCTCACCACTAAACTCATGACCTAAAATAACAGGTGCTTTCACATGTGTTAATGGATGTTCTTCTGTTGGAATAAAAATAGGCCCTGCTAAATATTCATGCAAGTCTGTCCCACAAATACCACACCATTTAACTTTGATTTTCACTGTTCCTGGTTTTACTGTTGGTTCTGGTACTTCTTCTACTCGTACATCACGTTGATTATGCCAAAGTAGTGCTTTCATTTTATACATCCCTCTCTATGTATATACTTAACCTGGTGAAGTTTACAATTCTATTATAATACTTCTATCCATATATTTCAAAAAAACAATCACATTCCCACTAATTTTTTACAAATAACGTTCAATATTTTGTCACTTTGTACTTTTTTCCACATCTGTTAATTCAATTTCATTGCAGGTGAAATTAGCATTGTGCCATAATAGCATAGGAGAGGTGAATATCGCTTGAAATATTTTATTTACTTTATCGTTATCGTGGCATTTTTAGATACATTTTCACAATTACCTATTATGAGTACTTTCGCTCAAAGCCTTGGAGGAACTCCTCTTATTATCGGGCTAGTTGTCGGTATGTACTCATTCGCTAATATGATCGGTAATATTATTGCTGGAGCCGCTGTCGATAAATTTGGTGCAAAAAAAATCCTTTATATAAGCATGGGAATTACGAGTTTCATAGTCTTGTTATACACCGTTGTTCAAAGTGGTGAACAACTATTAGTTGTGCGCTTTATGCATGGATTTAGTGATGGCTTTTTAATTCCTGCTGCCTTTACATTTTTATCAAAACAAACAAATGCAAAAAGACAAGGAAAAGCAATGGCTCTATCTGGTGCTGCTGTTGGAACAGCCGCAATCGTAGGACCTGCTTTCAGCGGTATTATGAAAGCAACAGCTGGCGTAGAGTGGGTCTTCATTACTATTTCTATTTTAATGGCTCTTGGTACGATCGTATCTCTATTCTTCTTACCAAATAACGTATCAAGAAAAGATACATCAAGAACGCAAATGATGAACAAAGAAGATATGGTTGAACTTTTAAAATCAGAACCGTTATTACAAGCATATATTGGTGCTTTCACATTAATGTTTTCACAAGGGATTGTCACTTATATGTTACCAGTAAAAGTTGAGGCATTAGCGCTTAAAGCATCTACAACAGGCATGATGTTAAGTGTATTCGGTATTACTGCTATCCTCTTCTTCTTGCTTCCAACAAATCGTATTTACGATCGATTTAATCGTTCGAAACTAATGCTAATCGGAATTGCAGTTATGGCATTCGCATTATCTTTACTCGGATTATTTGCTACAAAAGGTATGCTCTTTATCGTAATGATGATTTATGGAATTGGATTCGCAATCCTCTTTCCGTCTATTAACGCTTTACTCGTTGAAAATACTACAGACGATAATCGCGGAAAGGCATTCGGATTATTTTATGCCTTCTTCTCATTAGGAGTTGTTGCTGGCTCCTTTACAGTCGGCGCAATCGGAGCATCACCTAGCATCAGCTTCATTATCGGGACAGCATTTTTATTAACATTTGCTGGGATGATTTATGTAAGAAGCAAAGTAAAAAAGACAATGATGGGATAATCCATCGTTGTCTTTTTTAAAATGCATATTGATATAATCCGTAATATAATGGAAGCGTTGGAATAATGCCAATTAATTTAAATATAAAAGGTAATGGCTCATCTCGCTCTTCATATAAACGAAAAACAAAAACTGCAGTTAAAGTCCAAATGACGCTAAACAAGAAGATACATTTCCAAACAATTGAGGTTAATATTTGTATATCAAATACAAAACCAAAGAGCCCTATCCACGTAATAATAGATACTACAAAGTCAAACTTTTGAATTGGTGTTTGAAACATACCCCTTACTAACGAAATAATAGCTAACATTGCTACAATAACTAAATATATTTTCCAAAGCATAATGATAATCTCCTATTCAATTTAACTTTTAACTTTCAGCAAACCATATTTAATAAACAATATAGCATTATATTTTTCATAGAAATAATACAATGGATAACAAAATAAAAAGAAAATAAGTACAGTTGGTACATTGTCTACAATAGAAAAATATTTTACTAGTAATTCCTTAATACTCTCTCCAATAATAATAAACAATGGAATTATACAAATCATCGCTAATATTAAACATGGGGTTACCCTTATTTCTTTCAACTTCACCTTACAATGTGGACACCTTAATGAAAAAGGATGCGGGAGATCAATAATATGCTGTACAGTAATATCCCCTTCACACTGTGGACATCCAATTACTTCTTTCATTTATCGCTTACTCCTTTCTATCTATAAAAAGAGCCCTATCGAATAGAACTCTTTTTGCCCAATATATTACTTTTGTGTATAACCAAATAACAATGTAAATAAATTGAGCCGTAAAGGCAATAATACATCTCTTCTTTTAAACAGAAAGTTTATAAATACTGACGATACTTCGACAATTTCCTCGGAAATATTTCCTTTCCTCACATAATTTGATACACTACACATGAATAAACACTTGTATTACATAAACTAAAATAATAACTTACTGTACAAATTAAAAAGCACACTCTTCATATGAAGAATGTGCTTTTATGTTATTAACGTTTAATCCAAACAGCGCCTGCCGATTTATCTTCTGCCTGTCCAACAACTTGGAATTTAAGTCCAAGGTTTGGAACTTTTCTTCCTGCATCTGCAATTTGCTTGTTACTATATACTTTTGAATCATCAAAAGTTGTAACACCTTGTAATCCAGAATAGTTAAACTGACCACGTGTTAATGAATTTACACTCCATGCTGGTGTTTTATCAAATGAAAATGCAGCATCTGCAATTTGCATGCCCGTATTACCGTATGCTGGTTTTCCGTTTAAATTACCAACTAGCGCTTCTGGATGAGAATCTACAACACCAAGGAATCCTTCACCTGGATGCACCCCAACCCAGTTATCTTTGAAACTATCATCTGCATACCAAACGACAAGACCTGTATTATACACTGGACCTTTTCCTGCTTTTAAACCATTATCTGATCCCGCATAGTTTCTCCACTCTAAGTAGTAATAATGAGCTTTCTTCTCTGTCCCATCAGAAACAACAAAACCATTTAAATTCATTTTAGACTGTCCTTCTGCATCATCAGAAAATACAACTTGTCCATCAACAGTTACATTTACATTGTCCATCGCAAAACCTTTATATGTTACAGCTGGATCTGTAATATAGTCTAATTGTAGTTTCACTTTTTTGCCTTTAAATTGACTTAAATCATATGATTTATCAATCCATTTCCCATCTGTTGTATCTTTATCTCCTTGGACTACTTTTTCTCCAAGTCTATCAATTAACGTCTTCGTTCCATCTTCTGTTACTGCATGTACTTCGATGAAATCGCACTCTGCTTCTAACTCATAATTTGCTTTATAATCGAATTTTGCATTTGTTCCTTTTGTTAAATCAAAGAATGGTGTCTCTAACGTTGTATGCATATCATCGCCTCTTGTACTATAATATGCATGCTTTCCAAACTCCGGTTTAATCGTTTCAACACTTTTACCTGGTAAGTTAACACGTACAACGCCTGGACGATTTGATTTCGTAACACTTTGATCAATATAGGTAGGAACTCCCACACCACTCTTAATTTTATCGTAATCTACTTCTAATATTTTTGCCCAGTTGCCACCCATATTCTTTTGTAAGAAGTCTTTATTTTGTGGTGAAAAACTTGTCGGCTCCGTTCCTGCGATTTTTCCTGTCCAACTACCTCCACTCATTAATGACCAAGCTTCGACAGGTGAACCATTTCCAGTATATTTCGTGTCATATTCATCTGGTAATCCAAGATCATGTCCAAATTCATGCGCAAACACACCTACAGCTCCATCTTCTGGTTCAATTGTGTAATCATGTGCTGCTACTTTTCCACCAAAGTAATCTACTTTTGATTTTGTACCTTCAATCGCTACTGGATCTACTGCTAATTTTGAACGATGTGACCAGATCGCATCATCACCTAATTTACCACCACCTGCTTCTTGACCAACACCAGCATGGATTACCATTAAATGATCAATTACACCGTCAGGTTCATTTTGATTCCCATCCCCGTTTGTATCATACCTATCAAACTGATCAAACTGAGATAAATCTAGTCCTTTCTCAGCAGCTGCATGCAAAGCTTCTTTCACTAAATCACGTGCACCTTTCGGACCTTTATTATCATGACCACTGCTACCATCAGCTCCATAATCAGATGCTTTTCCTGGAACTGTTAGCCACTCCGTTACATATCCGTCTGTCGTATAACTACCACCAGACTGCTCTTCATAGTATTGTTTAAACGTTTTTACTTTTGAACCATCAAATAATGTATAAGGCTCCTTACCGAACAACATCTTTTGATAATGTTCTCTACTAAAGTCTTTCGAATACATATAACCTGGTGTTTGATCAATATTATTATGTTTATAATCACTAAATTCAACGAGTAGCACTAATACTTTATCCGATCGAACAGATCCTTTATATGGAGCTTGCTTTGCTTTTGAAGTTGGAACTTGCCCATTTAATTGCTTTTTATTTGGTTCTGGCTTTTGCTCAAGATTAATATTTTTTTCAGTCTTTTTTACATTTTCCTTTTCTTCCATCTTTTTCTCTTTTACTTTTTTTGTGAAATCAGACGTTTCTTGTGAGTGAGCATCTGGAAGAATTTCTTTGTTCGCCTGATCTCCTTGTTTCTTTTCAATATATTGCTCGACAGCCTTTTTCGTCTCTTCTTTAGAAGATGCTGGATTAATTGTTCCTCTTTCTTTCAAAGCTTCCGCTAAACGATCTTCTTGAATTAAATTGTAATCAATTGGCGTTGTAGACACATTCTCTTTCTCTTTTGCTGGCGTTTCTGCATATGCTAACGGCGCACTCATTACAGATGTGCATCCGATAATTGCTGCAATTGCTAATGATGACAACACTTTAAATGGGGCTTTTCTTCTCATTCCATTTCTCTCCTTTTATAAAACTTAAAATTCAGATAAATCGGTGCGTTTTTGTCGAAATCTCTGTTTACTACCCCCCTATATAAAAAGACATAATTCTATAAACATTAAACTTTCTGTTATAGAATCATGCCCTCCAGTTTTCTGGTCAGACCCTCTATCTGTTTATCCCTTGGTTCAACTAATAATCAGTGTGCTGATGAACAAAGCCCCCACTGATTAAAGTTTCACTTTATATCGAAATATGAAAAATAAAGAGTTATGTGATATATATTAAATATCTTATATAAAAAATTTAAAAGACAATATGCAAAATTGCATGAAAATTCTTTTAAATAAAAAAGAATCCTAGTCAATTAAACTAGGATTCTTGATTTTCTATTATTTCTCTTGTGTTTTTTCCCAATCAGCTAAGAATTTCTCAATTCCTTGATCTGTTAATGGGTGCTTCACTAATGAAGCAATTACGTTTGCTGGGATTGTTGCAATATGTGCACCGTTTAATGCTGCATCAGTTACGTGAACGCTGTGACGTACAGATGCTGCAATGATTTCTGTTTCGATGCCATGAATTGCAAAGATTTCTGCGATTTGACGAATTAAATCCATACCGTTATGACCGATATCATCTAAACGACCTAAGAATGGTGAAACATATGTTGCACCAGCGCGAGCTGCAAGTAATGCTTGAACTGCTGAGAATACTAATGTAACGTTTGTACGAATTCCTAAATCTGAGAATGCTTTTACTGCTTTTAAACCTTCTGTTGTCATTGGAACTTTTACAACAACGTTTGGAGCAATCTTCGCTAATTCTTTTCCTTCTTCAATCATTTTATCAGCTTCTAAGCTAATTACTTCTGCACTTACAGGTCCTTCTATAAAGCTGCAAATTTCACGAATACGCTCATGGAAATCTACGCCTTCTTTTGCTACAAGTGATGGGTTTGTCGTTACTCCAGCTACTACGCCTAATGCATTTGCCTCTTTAATTTCGTTAATATTTGCTGTATCAATAAAGAATTTCATTTGTTATTCTTCCTTCCTAATTTTCATTTTATATTTATTTATTTTTCTTAATAAGCTCTAATTCAATCGGAATAGATTTGTCCACTTTTTTACCTTGTGTTATCTCTTTTGCTGTTTGCATCGCCTTCTCTCCGATTAATTCCGGTTTTTGAGCGACTGTTGCAGCCATACGCCCATCGTTAACCGCTTTCACAGCATCTTCTGTTGCATCAAATCCAACAACTACCACATCTGTTTTTCCAGCAGACTTCAATGCTTCAAGTGCACCTAATGCCATCTCGTCGTTATGCGCAAACACGGCTTTAATATCACCATTTGCTTGCAAAATGTTTTCCATAACAGATAATCCTTTCGCTCTATCAAAATCAGCCGCTTGTTTGGCAACTACTTTTAAAGACTTATCGGCTACGTTATGGAATCCTTTCCCACGTTCACGAGCAGCAGAAGATCCAGGGATTCCTTCTAACTCAGCAACGTTTGCTCCTTCGCCGACTAATTCACGAATGTAATCACTAGCCATTTGACCACCTTCGATATTATTAGATGCAATGTGAGAAACAACCTTACCTGAATTCGCAACGCGGTCTACTGTAATAACAGGAACATTTGCTGCATTTGCCGCACTTACCGCTGAAGCAACAGCATCTGAATCGGTCGGATTAATAACAACTACATCGACACCCTTTTGAATTAAATCTTCAACATCGTTCGTTTGCTTCGCTGCATCATTTTGTGCATCAACAGCAATCAATTCGATGCCGCTATCTTTCGCTTTCTTTTCTGCACCCTTTTTCAAAGTTACAAAGAAGGGATTATTTAAAGTTGAAACAGAGAATCCAACTTTAATAGTTTTATTTCGACCTTTATCGCTAGAATCCTTTGCCCATTCTGGTGGTTCCATTGAACAACCAGCAGTAATGACCATAATACATGCAACGAGTATAAGTAACCATTTCTTCATGAACTGTCCCTCCATTACGCTTCTTTTCGGCGATCAATTAATACAGCTAGTAAGATTACAAGTCCTTTTACAACTTGTTGGAAGAAAGAAGATACACCTAATAAATTTAAACCGTTATTTAGTACACCGATAATTAGTACACCGATGAATGTACCAACAATCCATCCTCTTCCCCCAGAAAGACTTGTTCCACCTAATACAACTGCTGCAATTGCATCTAATTCGTAAGAAGTACCTGCAGTCGGCTGTGCAGAATCTAGTCTTGATGTTAAGACAATACCTGCAAGCGCTGCCAAAATTCCGGAAAGACCGTAAATCATTACTTTAATTCTCGTAACATTAATACCTGATAGTGCTGCTGCTTCTTCATTTCCACCAATTGCAAATGTACGACGGCCAAATGTCGTTTTCTTCAAAATGAAGTACAGTACTGCGAAAGCGATCATCATTGTAACAGCTGGTACCGGAATACCAAGAAAATAACCGCGGCCAAACATTTGGAACATTAAATGATCACCAAGACCAGTGATCGGACGTCCGTCCATATAAACAAGCGTCAACCCACGAAAAATAGTCATTGTTGCTAAAGTTGCAATAAATGGAGCTACTTTTCCTTTCGCAATGATGATACCGTTTACAATTCCCATTACAAGACCTGCTAATAGTCCAACTGCCATTGCAAGGAACGGATCCATGCCACTTGCCATCATTCCAGCAACAAGTGCACTTGATAATGCTAAAATAGAACCTACCGATAAGTCAATACCCCCTGTTAAAATTACAAAGGTCATTCCGAATGCAATAAGCGCATTAATCGATACTTGACGCAGTATATTAAATAAATTTGGAATTTCAATGAACGCTGGATTTAAAGCTGTAATTACGACGATAATTAATACTAAACCGATTAAAGAACCGAGTTGTTGTAATACATTCCCCTTCTTAGCCATCCTTACTCTCCCCCTGTAGCTAGTGCCATAATAGACTCTTGTGATGCCTCATCTTTCCCTAAAATGCCGCCGACTTTTCCTTCATGAATAACAAGAACTCGATCACTCATCCCTAAAACTTCCGGAAGCTCAGATGATACCATAATAACGGCATCGCCTTGCTCTGTAAGCTTATTCATGATAGAGTAAATTTCTTTTTTCGCTCCAACATCTACACCTCTTGTTGGCTCATCTAAAATGAGTAATTGCGGATGAATGCCTAGCCATTTTGCGATTACAATCTTTTGCTGATTTCCACCAGAAAGAGATTTCACTGCCTGCTCTCCGCTAGATGCTTTCACATTAAGAAGCTTCATCATATCTTCTGTAAACTGTTGTTCTAGCTCGTTGCTCAGAACACTTCCCTTTGAAAGACTTTCTAAATTCGGTAACGATAAGTTTTCTCGAATTGAGAAATCTAACACTAACCCTTCAGATTTTCTATCTTCTGTAATGAAAGCAATTCTTTGTCTAATTGCATCTATCGGACTATCAATCTTTACTTCTTGTCCATTTATAAAAATTTGTCCAGAATCTAAAGGTTCATAACCAAATATCGCTTTCATAATATCAGTGCGACCAGCCCCCATCAAACCAGCTACACCAAGGATTTCACCTTTCCTCACTTGAAACGAAACATTTTCAAATTTCCCTTTCTTCGTTCCGTTACGCATTTCAAAAATGACATCACCAATTTGACTATTTCGCTCTGGGTAACGTTCACCAATGCTGCGCCCCACCATCATACTCACTACTTCATCAAATGATGTTTCTGGAATTAATCTCTTTCCGACGTATTCTCCATCACGCAAAATCGTAATGGCATCACATATTGAGAAAATCTCTTCCATACGATGCGAAATGTACACGAATGAAACACCTTCTTTACGTAACTTATTGATTACTGTAAAGAGCGTTTCGATTTCACGATCCGTCAGTGCCGCAGTAGGTTCATCCATAATAATAACGCTCGCGTTTGTCATTAACGCTTTCGCAATTTCGATAATTTGCTGTTGTCCAACCGATAGTTCCTCTGCTAACATAGCACCTCTTACATGCAATCCTAGCTCTGCTAGTTGCTGCTGCGCAATCGCGTTCATTTGTCGAGTGCGTAAAATACCTGTTTTCCCATACATTAACTCTTTACCAAGAAACATATTTTCAGCTACTGTTAAATTCGGCAATATATTTAGTTCTTGATGTATAAATGCGATGCCGTACTCTTCAGCTTCTTTCGCATTTTTAAAGGTGCGCTCTTGCCCATCAATCGTGATTGTCCCACCATCTTTTTTGTATACACCTGTTAAAATCTTCATGAGCGTTGATTTACCCGCTCCATTTTCCCCCATCAATGCATGGACTTCTCCTGTTTCAATCATAAACTGTGCATTCTTCAAAACAGGATTGCCATTGAACGCCTTTGAAATGTTTTTCATTTCAATATGCATTCCCATCACTTCCCTTTATTAAAAAATCACGCCTGCATGTAAAATTACATTTGCATAAGGCGTAGCCTCGCCTGTACGAATAATCGCCTTCGCTTTCTTTGTATGCTCTTTAAATTGTTCATGAGATACATACTCAAATGCTGGCTCTATTAATTTTTGCTCAATCTCTTTATTTACTTCCGCATTATTTATAATGACTTCTTCTGCTAACGTCACTTTTTCGATTGCCATATCATCAGCTACAACTTGTAACACCTCTAAAAAACTCGGTTTTCCAATCTCAACAGCTAAATCAATTCGTTTTACTCCATCCGGAATCGGTAACCCGCAATCAGCAATTACAACCGTATCTGTATGCCCAAGTGAAGCAAGGACTGCCGCGATTTCACTGTTTAATACACCATGCTTTTTCATCCAACAATCACCTGCACTTCACGTACTCGATCTCTCGTTGGCATACCGCCCTGTGCTCCAAGTTTCGTTACAGAAAGACCACCGGCAATATTCGCGAAACGAATTGCTTTTTGAAGTGTCTCTCCTTCAGAAAGTGCAACTGCTAACGCACCATTAAATGTATCACCAGCTCCAGTTGTATCCACTACATCAACAGCAATGCTAGGAACATGTACAATCTCCGTGCCATTATGGAAACGAACACCGTTAGAACCTTCTGTCATCAATAATTTATTTGGATACTTCGCCAATAAATCTTCAATTGGTGATGTAAAATCATCTAATACAATGCGGCACTCATGTTCATTTGGCGTAATATAAGTTGCTTTTTCTAAAATTTCTTCTGATAAAACTTGTGCTGGCGCTGGATTCAACATAACAGGAATATTATGTTCCTCACAAATAGCCAATACATATTTTACTGTTTCAAGTGGAATTTCTAGTTGAAGAACAACCATATCCGCTTTTACAAGAAGGTCTTTGGAGCGATCTACAACTGACTTATTTACAAGAGCATTTGCCCCTTGTACGACAACAATACTGTTATCTTCTTCTGCTAAAACGATATGAGCAATTCCTGTCGTTCTATCTGTAACCGGTACCACATAATTGATAAAAATGCGTTCGTTCTCTAAATTTTTTCTAACTACTGTTCCATAATCATCATTTCCTACCGCTCCAACCATTGCTACATTTGCTCCTAACCTAGCTGCAGCAACTGCTTGGTTTGCCCCTTTCCCTCCTGGGATTGTATGAAACGCTTCACCAATTACTGTTTCTCCTGCTTTCGGCCGTTTTTTTGAAACAGCCACTAAGTCCATTGAAATGCTTCCTACTACTGCAATATTTGGCATCTGTTTCATCTCCTTACTTCGTTGTATTTCGTTCTATAATTTCAATCGGCAAACGATAGTGTTTCTCTTCTAATGTATTTCCTTCCATTTGCTCTAACAACAACTCTGTTGCAATTTTCCCCATTTCATATATCGGTTGTGCAACTGTTGTAATAGATGGATACATCATTTCTGTTAAAAAAATTCCATCAAATCCGATAATTTGTAAATCATCTGGAATGGCAATCCCCTTTTGAAGTGCAGCCTTTACAATACCAATCGCAATTAAATCATTCCCAGCAACAATACCATCAATATGCGGGTATTCTTCTAATAATTCCATCGCTACACGCTCACTATTTGCTGGCTCAAACGTACTCTCCGCAATCATATACGAAAGGTTATTTTGCGTAATAACGTCTACAAAACCTTCAAAACGTTCATTTGCAGTACTCACATCACGTGGACCGCGAATATGTGCAATATGTTTACATCCTTTATCTAGTAACAACTTTGTCGCAGCCTGACTTCCTGCATAGTTATCTGCATATACAGTAGGAATACGCTCATTAAACATACGGTCAATCGCAACAACCGGGACAGATAAATTCATGTAATTAACACTATTTTGTGGATTTGTTGCTACAATAAATCCATCTACATTATTTTGTCTAAGTACATCAATGTATTGTTTCTCTTTTTCTAAACTTTCATCAGAGTTACAAAGGACAACTGTGTAACCTTGTTTATGTGCTACATCTTCTACGGCACGTGCAACTTCTGGAAAGAACGGATTCACGATATTTGGAACAACTAAGCCAATTAAACGAGACTTTTTATTATACAGTGAACGCGCTACTGTACTAGGCTTATAATCTAACATCTCAATTGCACGCTCTACCTTTTTTAATGTATCTTCGTGAACATATCCATTTTTATTTAAAACTCTGGAAACGGTCGCAACAGATACTCCCGCTAATTTCGCAACGTCTTTAATCGTACTCATTCTCTTTTCTCCTCATTTCATGTAACCGTTTACAGAAAATAATATAACGTATTTCTAAAAATACGTCAATCATTTCTCACTAAAAAGCTTTTAAGGTTATACTCAAAAAAGCACCGCCATAAGGCGATGCTTCTTCATTACGAGTATGATACAGTTTTTTCTTTTTCTTCAACAGCAGGCTCTTCAGCATCTTTTTTACGATCTGATAGTTTAATTTTTTGTAAGAAAATCGTAAAGATGGCACCTACTACGATAAATACTAATCCTGTTAAGAATACAGTATGAAGCGAGTCTACTAAAGAGTTTTTCAAAATAGGTACAATGCTGTTAGCAAACGCTTCTGGCATTTGTTTTAATGCCTCTGGGCTAAATAGCATCGAATATAAACCTTGTGGATCTGTGTGAATCATATCTTTAAATTTCGTTACCATTTGTCCCGCTTCTTTCGGGAATGTATCTAATACAGGTACTAATTTATTTGTTAACGTTGTACCTGAAGTGTTATTCATAATTGATCCTAAAATTGTAATACCAAATGTTCCACCAATTTGACGGAAGAACTGACTTGATGACGTTACGACACCAAGGTCTTTTTTCGGGAAGCTTTCTTGTAACGCTAATGTTAATGTCGGCATTACAAGACCCATTCCTAAACCGATAACCATCATATAAGAAGTAGCTGTAAGCTTCGTTGTGTGCATATCCATCGTTGTTAATAACCAAAAACCACCGGCCATAATAAGCATACCTACGATAATTTGTGGTTTTACACCAACTTTTAATACAAGTTGCCCACCGATAATACTCATTACAATCATTGTAATCATCATTGGAGTCATAATTGTTCCTGATTCAGCAGCACTTACTCCTACAATACCTTGCATGAAGAATGGTACGAACATAATCGCGCCGAACATTCCAATACTCATAAAGAATCCAATCGCATTCAGTATTGTAAATGTGCGATTTTTAAAGAAATGCATTGGTAAAATCGGCTCTTCAGCTTTCGTTTCAACAATAACAAAGCTAACGATACCAATTACAGCTAGTGCGAATAAACCGATAATTTGCCAAGAATCCCATGCATAATCTTTTCCACCAAACGTTAGCGCAAGTAATAAACTTACAACACCTAGAATCATCGTAAAGATTCCAGCGATATCAATTTTAATTGGTCCTGTTTGTTTATGTGATTTTAATCCCATTGCAATAAAGATTGTTGCTAAAATACCAACCGGTAAGTTAATGTAGAATACCCATCTCCAGTTCACTGCATCTACAATCCAACCACCAACTTGCGGTCCAATTACAGAAGCAAGACCGTATAACGCACCAAAAATACCTTGCCATTTCGCACGTTCTTTTCCCGTGAACATATCTCCAATAATAATCATAGCCATTGGCATCATAATACCGCCACCAAGACCTTGAATACCACGGAAAATAATTAATTCTGTCATACCATTCGCCATACCACATAACGCCGAACCAATCATGAAAATAACTAGCCCTGTTATATATACGTTACGACGACCAAGTAAATCCGCTAATTTACCTGCAATTGGTACAACTGTCGTTGATGTTAACATATAAGCTGTCGTTAACCATGTCATTAAACTTAATCCGCCTAGGTCACCGACGATACGTGGCATTGCTGTACCAACAATTGTTCCATCTAATGCAGCAAATAGCATCGCGATTACTAAACCGATTAACAACAACTTTCTATTTTGATTTTCTTGTTGCTCCATGTAATCTCCTCAATTCCTCTTAGTTATTCTCTTTTTTCTCTTGTGTCCCGCAAATAATGGTTTCTAACTTCTCAAAGAGACGTAATAAATCTTCTCTTTCTTGCAACTCTAAATGTGAAAAGTATTTTGCAATATGCTCGTTGCGAGCTGTCATTGCCTCTTCTACTCTAGCTTTCCCCTTTTTCGTTAACTCGATGATGACAACACGACGGTCATCTTTGTCGTGATAGCGTTCTACAAGTTCTTGATCGATTAGACGATCAATCATCACTGTAATCGCGCTAGGCTTCACATACATCTTTTTTGCTAATGTTGTCGCTCTTGAAGCCCCATAATGATCTAAAATCTTTAAAATATAAAACTGCGGTGGTGTAAGTCCTGTTGCTTGCATTTGTTCTAATAACTCCGTCTGCATTTTCTTTCCAATCGAAAAGGCAAGAGCTTGAATTTTATCGATATGCGTCATATCATTTGGCATGTTATCCACCTCTTATTTAAACAATAAAATATTTAACGTATTTAAATATTAATCCCGCGAACAAAATCCGTCAATACTTTTATTCATAAAAACGTTTACATTTTTGTCACAAAGTTGTATAATTTTCGACGAAGTTAATATTGACAGTCACGGAGAAACGGAGTACACGGCTATGAATCATAAAAAAGGAAACTTTTTTATATTTCATGGCCTTTTTATATTCTCTGTCTTAAAACGCTTCGAATTAATTAGGGGAGGATTTTCATTTTATGTTTTTCACACAATTATTTAAACCTGCGCCCCACGCGGAACGCTTACCAGCTGATCGCGTTGATAGCGAATACCGTAAATTACGTTTACAAGTATTCTTAGGTATCTTCATCGGTTATGCAGGTTACTACTTTGTTCGAAAAAACTTTTCACTAGCAATGCCATACTTAATCGAACAAGGCTTTAGTAAAGGGGAACTTGGGGTTATCCTTTCAGCAGTATCTATCGCTTACGGATTAAGTAAATTCTTGATGGGTATCGTATCCGATCGTTGTAATCCTCGCTACTTTTTAGCAGCTGGGCTATTTTTATCAGGTATCATTAATATTATTTTCGGCTCATTTTCTTTCATTACAACGAGCATTATACTTATGTTTGTACTTCAGTTTTTAAATGGATGGGTACAAGGTATGGGATGGCCTCCTTGTGGTCGTACGATGGTTCACTGGTTCTCTATTAGCGAACGTGGTACAAAAATGTCTATTTGGAACGTCGCTCATAATGTCGGCGGCGCGCTCATGCCTTCTCTTGTAACATTAGGCTTATACTTCTTTGCAAATGACTGGAAAAGTATTTTTTACTTCCCAGGTATTCTTTCAATTTTAGTTGGTATTTATGTATTAATTACGATGAAAGATACGCCTCAATCTTGTGGACTACCTTCTATTGAAGAGCATACTGGAGAATATCCACCAGATGAGAAAATAAAAGATCGCGAACGCGAACTTTCGGCAAAAGAAATTTTATTTAAATACGTACTAAACAATAAGTTTTTATGGTACATCGCTATTGCGAACGTTTTCGTATATTTCGTACGTTACGGCGTTGTAGACTGGGCTCCTACTTATTTAGTAGAAGAAAAAAGCTTTACTCATAGTAGCTCACGTACTGCTTACGCTCTATATGAATGGGCTGGTATTCCAGGTACACTTCTTTGCGGATGGATGAGTGATAAACTATTTAAAGGACGTCGTGCACCTGCTGGTATTTTATTTATGGTTGGTGTATTTATCGCAGTTCTTGTTTACTGGTTAAACCCTCCTGGTAATCCAATGGTTGATAGTATCGCACTTGTCGCAATTGGATTTTTAATTTACGGACCGGTTATGCTAATTGGTCTACACGCTCTAGATTTAGCACCAAAGAAAGCTGCTGGAACTGCAGCAGGCTTAACTGGATTCTTCGGTTACTTAGGCGGAGCTGCTTTCGCTAGTGCCGCTATGGGCTTTATCGTAGATGCATTCGGATGGGATGGCGGATTTATCTTATTACTTGCATCTTGCATACTTGCAATGTTCTTCCTTGCCCTTACTTTAAATACAGGATCAACAAAACAAAAGCAAGCTTAAGTACAAATATTATACTTATCAAAAAAAGAGAGATCATTCTTTCCAGAATGCCTCTCTTTTTTCTACATATAATACTTTTTTCCTACAAAAGATTTATTTCCCTCTCACATATATGTTAACGCTTTCAAATAACTTCACCTACCACTACAACTGCATTCAATTTTTGTATAAAAAGATTTTTGAATATTTTCTCAACTTATACTTGTCAAACATTGTCAATTTATATTAAAATAACAACAACATACAAAATATTTAGTCTTTTCTGAAAAGATGGAGGGATAGCCATGAAGAATCCACTTCTTCGTATTGAAAACTTGCAAACTTCCTTTCGTATACAAGATCAATATCATGCAGCAGTTGATGATGTATCCTTAACTGTTCATGAAAATGAAATTGTTGCTATCGTTGGTGAGTCAGGATGCGGAAAAAGTGCACTTGCCCTTTCCATTATGCGATTGCATAATGAAGCAAATACAAAATTACAAGGGCAGCTTTACTATAGAGATAAGGACTTACTGACTATGTCAGCCTCAGAGATGAATAAAGTGCGCGGATCAAATATGGGAATGATTTTCCAAGAACCCCTTACAGCACTCAACCCTCTTATGACGGTCGGCAAACAAATCGAAGAAAATTTAAATTACCACACAAACCTTTCAAAAACAGAAAAAAAAGAACGCACCTTAGAACTACTCCATCAAGTTGGTATTCCAAAACCAGAACTTACATATAAACAATACCCACACGAATTATCTGGCGGAATGAGACAAAGAATTGTTATCGCAATTGCAATTGCTTGTAAGCCAGGGCTCATTATTGCAGATGAGCCAACAACCGCTCTAGATGTAACAATTCAAGCTCAAATATTAGACTTACTAAAATCCATTCAAGAACAAACAAAAATGGGCATCATCTTAATTACACACGATTTAAGCGTCGTTGCCGAAACCGCCGATCGTATTGTCGTTATGTATGCAGGACAAGTTGTAGAAACAGGAACAGTAGAAGAGATTTTTAATAATCCTCTTCATCCATACACTCGTTCCTTATTAAATTCAATCCCGTCTGCATATGCAGAAAAAGAAAAGTTACACGTGATTCAAGGGGTTGTTCCTTCGTTGGCGAAGATGCCTCGCACGGGTTGCCGTTTCCAAGCTCGAATTCCATGGATTAGACCTGATCACCACGAGGAAAATCCAATTTTGCATGAAGTAAAGCCAGACCATTGGGTACGTTGTACTTGCTACAAGCATTTCAACTTCCAAGATAAGAAAGGAGATGACGTAACTCATGGCACTGCTTAAAGTAGACGATTTAAAAGTACATTTCCCAATTAAAGGTGGTTTCTTCGGACGCACATTAGATTACGTGCGCGCTGTCGATGGCGTAAGTTTTGAATTACAACCGGGTGAAACATACGGAATCGTTGGTGAATCTGGTAGTGGTAAATCAACAACAGGTAAAGCAATTATGCATTTAACGAAAGCGACAAATGGTAGCATTCATTTTAACAATAAAGACTTAACAAAGTTAAGTCGCTCTGAGCTACGTGAACAACGAAAAGATATTCAAATGATTTTCCAAGATCCCTATTCATCATTAAATCCGAAAAAACGTGTTCTCGATATTATTGCTGAACCTCTTCGAAATTTTGAGAAGCTCTCACCTGATGAAGAACGTAGAACCGTTCAAGAGTATCTTAGTATAGTTGGATTAAACCCAGAATCTGTTTATAAATATCCACATGAGTTTTCTGGTGGACAAAGACAGCGAATTGGTATTGCACGGGCACTTACATTAAAACCGAAGCTTATTATCGCGGACGAACCTGTATCTGCACTTGACGTGTCGGTACAAGCTCAAGTTTTAAACTTCTTGCAAGATTTACAAGCTGAACTCGGACTAACATACTTATTTATTAGTCATGATTTAGGCGTAATTCGCCATATGTGTGACCGTATCGGTGTTATGTATCGCGGACGCATCGTTGAAGAAGCAACAAGTGCAGAAATTTATAATAATCCACAACATATTTATACGAAGCGCTTAATATCAGCTATTCCTGATATTCGTCCTGAAAACCGCGAACAACAACGTAAATTACGTCGTGAAGTAAGCGCTGAATACGAAAAATCATACGAAAACTATTTCAACGAAAATGGTCGTGCTTACGATTTAAAAACAATCTCGCCAACACACCGGGTGGCATTACCTTAAGGGAGTGATAAAACATGTGGAAGTTTATATTACGGAGATTTTTAGTGATGATCCCGCAATTATTCGTGTTAAGTATACTTGTCTTTCTACTAGCTAAAGCAATGCCAGGCGATGCCTTAACCGGCAGAGCAATGAATCCAAAAGCGGATCCAAAAGTAATTGAAGAACAACGTGAAAAGCTTGGATTAAATGACCCAGTTACAACACAATATGTTCGCTGGATTAAAAATGCAGTCCAAGGTGACTTCGGTATTTCCTATGCACACAAAATGAAAGTAACCGAGTTAATTGGAGAACGCCTTGGAAATACAGTATCTTTAGCACTTGTTATTCTTATTCTTACTTATTTAATTGCCATACCACTAGGAGTTATAAGTGGGCGGTGGAATGATACATGGGCTGATCGACTCATTACCATTTACAACTATCTAGGTTTTGCTACACCACTATTTATATTTGCACTCGTTATGCTCTTCCTATTCGGATTTAAGTTTGCAATATTCCCAACCGGCGGTAGCGTAGATCCTCAAGTTGCAACAGGAACATTTGCTTACTATTTAAGCAAATTAAATCACATGCTACTACCAGCTTTATCAGGGGCATTAATTGCAACAGTTGGTACTGTTCAATATTTACGAAGCGAAATTATTGATACGAAACATAAAGACTTTGTGCGTACAGTAAGAGCAAAAGGTGTTCCAGAATCAAAAATCTATTCTAGACATATTTTACGAAATTCATTCTTACCAATTGCAGCCTTCTTAGGCTATGAAATTACAGGATTAGTTGGCGGTGCCATCTTCTTAGAAAGTATTTTTAGCTATCCAGGAATTGGACAACTATTTATACAATCTATTTCTCAACGTGATTTTAGTGTAATAACTGCACTCGTTATGTTTACTGGATTTGCAACGTTACTTGGAACTCTCCTTTCAGATATTATTCTAAGCATCGTCGATCCACGTATTCGTATTGATTAATGGAGGTGAAGAAACATTATGTTAGCAAAACCCGAAAAACAAACTGAAGTTATTCATTACGAAAAAAGCCCTTCCGGTTTCTCTATTATGTGGCGAGAACTTCGTAAAGATAAATTAGCAATGTTTTCACTTTTTTTCCTAGCAATTTTATTACTAGCAGTCTACGCAACATCTTTTATTATGAAACAAGAAGATATTGTACGAGTTGATTTATTCGCTATTTATGCTCCTCCCTCTGCTGAACATTGGTTAGGAACAGATTACGGAGGACGCGATATTTTCGGTCAACTTATTATTGGTACACGTAACTCATTTACAATTGGATTAGCAATTACTATTCTTTCTTGTTTAATTGGTCTTTCAATTGGATTAATTGCCGGTTATTTCGGAGGAACTATTGATAATATCATTATGCGCGTTATCGACTTTGTTATGGTTTTACCATTTTTAATGCTTGTAATTGTATTTATTACACTTGTTCCTACGTTCAATATTTTCACTTTCATTTTAATTATGAGCGTGTTCTTATGGACAGGAAAAGCCAGATTAATTCGCTCAAAAGTATTAACTGAAAAAGAACTCGATTATGTCTCTGCATCTAAAACTTTAGGAACACCAAACTGGAAAATCATTCTTTTCCAAGTACTACCTAACTTAAGTTCAATTATCATTGTTAGCATTACATTAAATCTTGCTGGAAACATCGGTATTGAATCTGGTCTAACTTTCTTAGGATTTGGTCTACCAGAAAGTACACCAAGCCTTGGTACACTTGTTAGTTATGCTAGAAATCCAGATGTATTACAAGAGAAATGGTGGATTTGGTTACCCGCATCAATCATGATTTTAACATTGATGCTGTGTATAAATTTTATTGGTCAAGCGCTACGCCGTTCGGCCGACGCAAGACAAAGAAAGGGATAAGGGGTGGAAGAAATGACAAATAAGCCAAAGTTTTTCAAAGTATTAAGTACACTTGCAGTTTCAACATTACTACTTTCAGCATGTGGGGGCAGTGGTGGTAGTGAAAAAACGAGCAGCACAAAAAAAGTAGATACAAATAAATTTAGTGCATCTGTTAAAAATGATAAAAAGGAAATTAAAGATGGTTCATTAACATATGGTCTTGTTTCTAACACACCATTTGAAGGACTTTTAAATTTCGCTGTATATGAAGGAGATCCTGATAACCAAGTCATTACAATTTTCGATGAATCTTTATTATCAAATGACGAAAACTGGGAATACACAAATGATGGCGCTGCTACATATGAAATTTCTGCAGATAAAAAGACAATTACACTAAAAATCAAAGATAATGTAAAATGGCATGATGGAAACCCTGTTACTGCTGAGGATTTAGAATACTCTTATCTAGTGATTGGTAGTAAAAAATATGCCGGTTCTCGCTATGACACTCAAATGCAAATGATTGAAGGTATGGAAGATTACCACAATGGAAAATCCGAAAAAATTTCAGGTATAAAGGTAACGGATCCAAAAACAATTTCGATTACATTTAAAGAGCCGAATCCTTCAGTGAAAACTGGGCTTTGGGCATACCCTCTTCATAAGAAATATTTAGGAGATGTACCAATCGATAAATTAGCAGAATCTGACAAAATCCGTAAAAACCCAATTGGTTTCGGACCTTTTAAAGTGAAGAAAATTACTCCAGGAGAATCTGTTGAATTTGAACGTTTTGATGATTATTATGGTGGAAAACCAAAACTGAAAAGTATGGTTTTAAAAGTTGTTAACCCTTCCGTTGTTAACGCGTCCTTAAAAAATGGTGATATTGACATTGCTGAAGTAAGTGCAGATCAGTATCCAAATGTAAGTAAATTAAAAAATGCACAATTAGTCGGTAAAACCGATTTATACTATAGTTATATCGGCTTTAAATTAGGCCATATGGATAAAGAAAAAGAAGAAGTAGTGATGGATAAGGAGAAATTTAAAGATGTTCGTGTACGTCAAGCGATGGCGTATGCTATTGATCGAAAAGAAATTGGCGAAAAATTATATCACGGCCTACGTTATCCGGCTAACTCACCAATCCCACCATCTCTACCAAAATATCATAACAATAAAATTGGTGCCTATGATAAAGATGTAGAGAAAGCTAAAAAGTTATTAGATGAAGCTGGCTATAAAGATACGAACGGGGATGGATTCCGCGAAGACCCGAATGGTAAAGAATTTAAAGCTAATTTCTTATCAATGAGTGGTAGCGATGTAAGTGAACCACTTGCAAAATTCTTTATTCAGTCTTGGAAAGACATCGGTCTAAAAGTAGAGCTTCTTGATGGTCGCTTACATGAATTCAACTCATTCTACGATATGATTAAAAAAGATGATCCAAAAGTTGATCTTTTTGCGGCAGCTTGGGGAACTGCATCTGATCCAGATCCTTCTGGTATTTGGGCTAAAAATGCAGCGTTCAATTACACACGTTGGGCTACTGACAAAAACACAGAATTATTAAAACAAGGTATTTCTCCAAAAGCTGCTGATGAAAAGTACCGTAAAGATGTCTACGATAAATGGCAAAAATTAGTTCATGATGAAGTACCATTAATTCCACTTCATTATAAATTTGACCTAAAAGGTGTAAATAATCGCGTAAAAGATTACAAATATACACCAGAAGATCAATATAAGTGGGGTAAAGTTAGCGTAACGAGCGATAAAGCAGAAACAGAGAAATAATAAAATAGCTCCTGGCACTGAGATACATGCCAGGAGCTATTTTTTATTTACAATCCTTTTCTTACTATTTATAACAACCAATTCCTTCCCTACTCTAATATTAAAAGATTTGATGAAATACCTTTATTAAAACAGCTAACGTAACAGATCCAGCAAATCCTCCTAGACAAATTAAGCTTACCCCTTGACTATATGACAAATTTTGAAATGATTTCATTGCTTCCATCCTCCCTATCTCCCCTTTGATACTTTTATTTTACCAATGGGAAAAATTTCATAACATCGATTTCTCTAACAACTAACTTACAAATTTGTAAGTTAACATCTTTTCAACTTATATATCTAGTATTTCCACAAATGAGAGTTATTTATACATAAAAAAGACCTCAGCTATACTAAGGTCTTTAGTTACATTTTATTTTATAATCATCACCGGACATTTCACTCGTTTTGCTATTTTATGACTTACACTACCAAGTACCATTTCTTGCAGTGTATTTAATCCTCTACTTCCCGCTATAACAAGATCTATATCTCCTGTATTTACATATTGAACAATTGTATCTCCAGGATCACCATGTAATATCGTAATTGTATAAGATATGTTCTCTTTCTTTAATAAAACTTCAATCTCTTTTAATTTATCTTTTCGACTAGCCGATATTGTTTCTAAATCTGTTTGACCTTGTATAATATCTGATTTTGCCGTTCTATTATCTACTACGTACACAACTTCAACATTTGTTTCTTCGCTACATTTCGCAATATATGTTGCATGTTCCGCTGCTCGAAGTGCATGTTCAGAACCGTCACATGCTAATATAATTTGTTTGTACATATGCTGAATCCCCTTTTCGTTATCCTACTCGTATTATATAATAAAGCCTCCTAAAAAGGAGGCTTTTAACTAGCAATTCTTTTATTATAAGTAGCTAAATTTGCAACAAGTTTTGAGCTACGTTCATTTAATCCTGTTATACTTACTTTCACACCACTTTGTTCATACTTGATGATAACTTTATCAATTGATGCCACTGCTGAATCATCCCATACGTGCGCATGAGTAAAATTCATTTCAATTTCTTTTACATCTTCATTAAATGAAAAATTAGTTATGAAATCGGCTGTAGATGCAAAGAAAAGTTGACCGTAAATTTCGTATATTTTCTTATTTTCAATATATAAATGTTTCACGTGAATCTTTGCCATATTGAATGCAAATAAAACCGCACTAATTACTGTTCCGATAATTACACCTAGTCCCAAATTATGAGTGATAAGAACGACCACGACTGTTACGATCATGACGAATGCGTTCCCTTTTGGCACTTTATGAATCGTTGCTACAGAATTCCAATCAAAAGTTCCGATTGAAACCATAATCATAACCGCAACTAAAGCTGCCATCGGAATATGAACGACATAATCTCCTAAAACGAATAGTAATACGATTAAAAATCCGCCCGCTACAAATGTTGATAGGCGACCTCGTCCACCTGATTTAATATTAATAACAGATTGACCGATCATTGCACATCCTGCCATTCCTCCGAAGAAACCAGCAACAATGTTTGCGATCCCTTGTCCGCGTGCCTCTTTATGCTTATTACTTTCCGTATGCGTCATATCATCTAAAACTGAAGCTGTTAATAATGATTCTAGTAAACCGATAATTGCAAGCATAACCGCATAAGGTAAAATAATCCCTAATGTTTCTAATGTAAATGGCACATCAGGAATACTAAAGAACGGTAATTCTTTCGGCAGGCTTCCCATATCCCCTACTGTTTTCAACTGTAATCCGCTCATAAGTGCAATACTCGTCACAATAATAATTGAAATAAGCGTAGAAGGTACAACCGTTGTAATACGCGGAAATAAATATATAATTGCAAGTCCTAATACAACGAGTGCATACATTTGCCAAGTTGCATTTTTAAAATGCGGTAATTGCGCTGTAAAAACTAAAATTCCAAGTGAATTTAAAAAACCAATCATAACAGATTTCGGAACAAACTTCATAAATGAGCTCAGTTTGAACACGCCAAAAATAATTTGGACGATACCTGTTAATATTGTTGTAGCAAATAAATATTGCAAACCATGATCTTTAACAAGCGTTACCATTAATAATGCCATTGCACCTGTTGCAGCTGAAATCATTCCAGTTCTTCCGCCAACAAATGAAATGGTAACCGCAATACAAAAGGCTGCGTATAGTCCAACTGTCGGATCCACGCCTGCAATAACAGAGAAGGCTATCGCTTCAGGGATTAATGCTAAAGCAACGACAATTCCTGATAACACGTCCCCTCTCACATTAGAAAACCAGTCATTTTTTATCGTTTGAAACAAAATACCACTCCTCTACTCCTTTATAATTTGATTTTCTCCATAAGAAAATCTAGCCGACTGCACGAAAGCTATTATATAACGAGTAGAAGATTTTTTGCTATGTAAAAGTTTCCTAAAGAAAAAGACGCTACCTTAGTAGCGTCTTTTCTCATTTCGTTAATGTCCACCGTGTCCTTGACCACTTTCCTGAACAATTTCTAACCTCTCATCTAGTATTCCTTGTGTTTCAAATGAAATATCACTCGTACTTCCTAATAAGAAGCCATGATTATATGGTCCAAGTGTTGGATCATCTTTAAACTTCGGCTGAATATTAGCAAGGAAGTCATACACTGGTTGTGAAGCTTTCCCTTCTTCTAATAAGACAACAGGTGCGTGTTTACCCATATGTGAAAAAGGTGCCCCAGCAACTGCTAAATCTGGTGTTTTGCTTGAAACAAATGATACACCGTGACCAGGTTTTGTGAATCCCCAGCCAAATTTTGTTTTTTCATCTTTAAACTTCGCAAATGCGATAGAATTTTCTGTTGGAGTCTCACCGCTAATACGCGTTACTTTCCCGTATTTGCTTAACTCTTTTTCTACTTCTTTTGAAACGATTTTTTCTGGTCCTAGTAAATATATATTTGCTTTATCTTTTCTCATCTTTAATGCCTCTATTGTCGCTTCTGGCACTTTATTCTTTTCTGTATAGAGTAGTGGTTCCGGCATATGAGAAATCCAGTTTACAGCGGGGGTTGTATATAAACGTCCTTCTTCTGCAGACGAACCGATAATAACACTATTTGGATAGCTTCCTGTTATATCGGCATACTCCTTATCAACATCTTTCGCAAATATAGCTGGGTTCGTTTCTTTTATTCGTTTTACTTTATAACCTTTTAATTGTTCAAGCGCGCTAGTACCTACATCCCCCATCACCATAATTTGTGTTCCATCTTTCGTTCCGATTGGATTTAATCGTTTTATTTCTTGTAACGTCATTTCTGGTATCTTTTCTTTTTCTATAAATAAAATCGGTCCGTTATTCGGATGATGAATAAGGTCTGCACTTGCAATACCTAATTGCCACTCGCTCACTGGTACTAAAATAACAGCACCTGGCTGGTTCTCTTTATGGGTTGCTGGCCATATCGTTTGCGAAGTTAACACTGCCATTTTTAGGGGGTCATTTGTATTTAACCTCGTCACATTTTTTAAACTTGTCGTTAATAAATCATTCGATGCCCCTTGGTTCATTTCTTTTGGCGCGGTTACTTCCTGATTCATTTTCATTTCCTTTTGCTCTGTTTTCTTCTCTTTTGTAGATTCATGGTTTTTATGGTCTGTATTCGTTTGCCCACATGCAGCAAGACCAACTGCTGTAATTATTGTTATCCCAAAAATTCGGGTCATTTTTTTCACTATACCGCCTCCGTATTAATCATTTTTGAGCCAATATGATTACCTAAAATGTAATTTCAACTCCACAATAACAAGCAATTCTGAAGAAATTATGCAGACACATCATAATCTGCACCATTTCTTCATGATTTTGCATTACACTTTAAGTAACGATTATAAATATGGAGGGCTCTCTATGATTGATATACTGCTCGTAGACGATGAACCGAGAATGCTTGAATTATTAACGCTTTATCTTACTCCAATTGGATATAACTGCGTATGTGCGACTTCAGGAGAAGAAGCTATTTTACATATAGAAAATCGAAACTTTAAATTTGTTTTACTCGATATTATGATGCCAAAGATGGACGGATGGGAAACGTGCAAAAAAATCCGATCTTTTAGTAACATTCCTATCATTATGGTTACAGCTCGTGATCAAACAGTAGATGTCGTTCAAGGATTAAAACTCGGAGCCGATGATTACGTAACGAAACCTTTCCATGAAGAAGAACTTTTCGCAAGAATTGAAGCCGTTTTAAGACGTACAAATGAACATAAACAAATCCAATATCACGGTATTGTATGGGATGAAACAAAACACTTCGTTTCTGTCCATAATGAAGAACTCCTTCTCACACCAATTGAATTTTCTTTACTCGGATTATTTTTACGCCATGTGAACTACGTATTAAGCCGTGATCAGCTCATCGAACGAATTTGGGGGTTAAACACAAATACAGAAGATCGCACAGTCGATTCACATATTCGTAATTTACGTGATAAATTGCGAAAAGCACATTTCCCTATTGATCATCATTTAAAAACCGTGTATGGAATAGGTTATCGATGGATTGATACTGAACAGTAAGGGGCAAAACGATGAAACGAATTTCAATTCAATTCGGATTTTATTTTTTAATTGTTACACTTTTAATTGAAAGTGTTCTCTTTATTTTGCTCTATTATAGTCTTGTAAATACTAGAGTAAATGAAGAAATGACGGCTTTATTAAAGCGAGGAAATAGTCACCGGGATGTACTTGAAAAATATTACGATGAGCAAACCATCTCTCACGTAGCATTAATGGAATCGGAAGCTGAAACAACTGTCGTTATTACAAATGCAAATAAAGAAATACTAGCTAAATCTAACGAAATAAACACGACTATAAACGATCATATTAGTAAAATGCAAACTCGAACAGACCATAATGGAGCGATTATAGAAAATCATTGGAAAACATCTAATTATATATGTACAGTTAGCCCCATTGTAGTAGATGGAAAACATGAAGGCTATGTGTACATGTTTCTTGGAACAGAATCAATTGAAAAGTTGGTTAATGGATTAACGAAACAATTCATTATTGCTGGTGCCATCACGTTTCTACTCACAGTCATCACAATTTTCCTATTATCACGTTTATTAACAAAACCATTGTTACACATGAAACATGCAACTGAAAAAATGAGTAACGGCGATTTGTCCGTTTCGTTAACGACTACTCGTAATGATGAAATTGGTGAACTAGCATCATCTATTCAAACGCTCGCAAATGATTTACATTATATGAAAACAGAGCGAAGTGAATTTCTAGCAAGTGTTGCTCACGAATTACGAACACCATTAACATACGTAAGAGGTTATGCTGACATTGCTTTAAAAGAAAGCACCCCTCCTGAGCAACGTTTGCGATATTTATCAATTATAAAAGATGAGTCTGATTACATTACAAACTTAGTTCAAGATTTATTTTCACTTGCACAAATGGAACAACATAACTTTTCTATTCAAGTAAAGGAAGTGCATTTACACACCTTCCTTACTCGTATAGCTGAAAAAGTAAACGCCATGTATAAAGAAAGATACATTAAAGTTTCTTTCTCTTGTCCTCCTACACTGCTAGGAAACTTAGATGAGCAGCGATTTGAACAAGTTATAGTAAACATGTTAAATAACGCTTATAGACACTCAAAGGAGCATTCTTATATCAATATTTCTGTAATAGAGGAACATAAACGTGTTTCCATTAAAATTGAGGACGAAGGCGAAGGTATCCCGCCTGAAGACCTCCCTCACATTTTTGACCGCTTTTACCGTGTTGATAAAGCAAGAACACGATCTACAGGCGGAACTGGTTTAGGACTCTCTATCGTGAAGGAAATTGTAGAGCTACACGGCGGGAATATTACAGTAACGAGTGAAGTCAATCACGGGTCTTGCTTTATAATTTCATTACCATCTATAAAGAAACACGACTATCATCAGTAGTCGTGTTTCTTTATCCCGCATTAACGGGCAGTACGACCCCTACATCAAAATTCAGCGGAAGCAAAGAAGTTAGGTGGGGGATCAACTGCCCGTAAAAGCCCGATTGGTTCAACTAATAATCAGTGGGAGATGAACAAAACCCCCACTGATTAAAGTTTCACTTTATCATTTTACTTTATAATATAAATTTACAAATTGCCCAAAACGTTTCGTATCCGTTAAAGTTAAATTAATTTCTGGATTCTTTTCTTTAAATAATGGGACACCTGAGCCTAATATGTGAGGGGTAATCGTGACAACATATTCATCAATTAGATTATTTTTAAAGAATTCTCTCAGTAGACTCCCTCCACCGACCATCCATATTTTAGATCCTTCTTGCGATTTTAACCTTTTTGTAAACTCCACTACATCTTCATTTACAAATTCCACGTTTCCGTCTGAACCTTTTTCTGAACGAGAAAAAACATAACATGCTTTATCTAAGTACGGGAATGTTTCCGTATGCTCTACTACATAATCGTACGTTTTCTTTCCCATAATTATTGTATCAATCGTTTCGTACATTTCTGTATAACCGTTATCTCCCTCTCCTTCCGTTTCCATTAACCACTCTAAATCATCATTTTCTTTCGCAATATACCCATCTAAGCTCGCCGCTATAAATAAAACTATTTCACGTGACATATCTTTTCCTCCTTGCATCTCATCTTGATAACATATGATGTAAACAATATACTAACAATAAAACACGACAATTTATGTCATGTTAAAAAGAAAAAAGGTGATACATTTGTCAAAAGCTAAACGCTTATTAGATATTCTTATATTTGCTTCTACAAAAAAAGCATTTACAGCGCAAGAAATAGCTGATGAATTTAATATTTCCGTTCGTACGGTTCATAGATACATTTTAGATTTAAGTGATATGGGATTACCCATTTATGCTGAACAAGGTCGTAATGGAGGATATAAAGTATTAACGAATAAAGTCATTCCCCCTATTTTATTTACCGAAGAAGAAGCAGTATCCATCTTTTTTGCTTTTCAATCTTTAAGTTACTATCGAGACTTACCTTTTAACACAGAAATCAATTCCGTTACGCATAAACTGTATAGCTCTCTACAACATGATGCGAAAGCGAAAGTTGATAAAATACGCTCTTATATTGCCTTTTGGAATCCGAAGAGAGCAATTGATACACCCCTTTTAAACGAAGTGCTAACCGCGGCTATTGAAAATAAAAATTTACACTTTCAATACGAATCTAAATCGGGGATAAAAACAAAACATGTTCACCCTATCGGTGTATATTCTCATGACGGGCTATGGTACTTACCGTCCTATGACTATGGCAGGAAAAAAGTATTACTGTATCGCATCGATCGTATTCTTTCTATATTATCAACGGAAGAAAACGAGGATACATTCATGAATTTAGAAGAGTGGTTTGCCTCTAACTCTAACGTAGTACACAGTCCTACTCAGTTACATGTTTTACTGACAACAGAAGGCGTACGCCAATGTAAAAGCGTTCCTTATCTTGAGGAATTCGTTATAGTAAACGAGGATGGGACAGGATATATACATTCAACAATTGATAAAGGTGAAATTAATTTTATTATGCCTTTATTTTATAGGCTTGGAAAAGATGCAAAAGTTTTAGAACCGAAAGAATTGATAGATGGTTTACGTATACGCGCAAAAGAAGTTTTACATATGTATGAAGACGAAAAAAGCTGCTAAATATAAGCAGCTTTTTTGTTCAGTTGTTACTATTGACGAATATCAAACCACCAACGATGTTTCGCATTCATATTTTCAGTGTCGCCAGTCCCTCTGTAATTGAAAGCATCCAAAAAGATTGAATCTATTTTATCCTCATCTACAAAATAACCTAGATTAACCTTTACAGTTTGTCCTGGTGTGATACTGCCAATATTGTAAAAGCTTTTTCCATCTCCGTGAGGTTCTAAATAATCCACTTCACCCGTCATAATACGCGTTGCATCCATTCCCTCTTCTTTAGCGTATTTCCATGCATTCCCTTCAAATTTAAGCTGCTTTATGGATGGATGCATATAGATTTCTTCTGTCGCCTGTTTACCAATATTTCTCACTGTTGTTGTCAAGTAGACAAATTTAACATTAACTAATTGCGAATCTACTAATGTATCAATTGAATCTTTACCATTCCCTAATTTATATACATCCCGTCTGTACGATAGCAGTTTTCCCGTCTGATCTAAAGCCTTCTTCTTGCTTAATATCCCTAGGCCAAGTTCATTAAAGTTCTCTTGTTTAAAATCTTTAATCGAATCAAAAACTTCAACTTTTTCTATCACATATTCAATTTGGCTGTTATCCATAGATATCGTTACTGGAACCTTTTGCCCTATATGAAATAGTCGTTTGCTATCTTTTTTCAAAGGAATCACTTTAGGTTTTTTAGGTTCATCTGCTTGGCTAAAATACTTTTTATCATAATTTGATATATGTGATGCCTTTTCTTTTGACGTGGGCTCAAGTGAAATATTCCCTAAGACATCTATCATTTGTTCTTCATTTATATCTGATCCAATAAAACTTTCTAACATAATCCCTTCTTTCTCAAAAAAGAGAAAGACCTTCCTATCAAACATTACATTGTTGTTTCCAGTTTCTTTATGAACAATTACTGCTTTCTTGCCACCTATCTCTTTTTCTTCGTAGCTTTTTGAATATAAAGTTTGAAAGTCCGCATTTTCCCCTACTCTCCAAAGACTAAATGAAAAGCCTCCATTTGCGTCGTTATCTTTAAATGAATATTTCATAGCAGAGTCATCAATTGCTTCCATATTTTCTGGTAATTTATCGATTTTTAGCTTATACCACTTATCAGCCTTTTTCGTGTCCTTATTTGTTACCGACACATTTACTTCATAATTTTGTTTTTGAACAATCATATTATAGACTTTTACTGCACCAAAAACGGTTGTCGGCATACCAATCAATAAGCAAGCAGCAGCGATTAACATACGATGTCTTTTACTCTTTTTCTGTGGTTGCTCGCCCTTCAACTTCATTTCTTCCATAAACAATTTCTTTTTGCGCGTATATGTATGTGAAAATTCATGTTGTTCTTCGAGTTTATCAAAATCATCTAAAGCAATCTTTTCGGAAAGATCATACATTTCTTTGGAGTTCTTTGAATTCGTCATGTTGTATACCTCCTATCATATTTTGAACTCGTTTTCGAGCGCGCTCAAACTGCTTGCGGACAGTAGCCTCGGTTATCCCCATGACACTTGAAATTTCTTGATACGTTAAGTTATAGAAGACTTTGTACTTAAACACCTGTCTATTAGACTCATTTAACTCTTTTAGCAATGTATCAATTTGAACCTCAGACATTTTACGTTTTTCCCACTCTTCAATATTTTCATCTACTGCTTCTATTGATTCTCTTTCATATTCTTCTAAAAATGTTTCATGTCGTTTATTTTTCCGGTAACTATCAATCGCCTTATTTTTCGCGATCCTCAAAATATAGCGTTTAAGCTCTTGCGTGTTCAAGCTATGAAGTTTTTCCAAGTTCTTATAAAGAGTAATAAACGTCTCTTGAACCGCATCTTCAGCCTGCTGAATATTATTTAAAATAGAATACGCTACATAATAAATTTTTTGTTCATACAACTCATATAGCTCTTCCATCTTTTCATAATCGTTATTTATAACTTTCATATAATTCCTCCTCTCACTCTATATAACGAATGAGCGCTATACTTTGTGACACTGCAAAATCTTTTTATATATAAAATTTAATAATAGAATAAACAAAAGCCCAATTTCTCTATTGTAACTGAGAAATTGGGCTTTTATTTATTAGAATTTTCCTGACTGTTCCATTAAGAACATCCCTCTTACGCCTTTTCAGTAAGCAGTATTTGCTCTATCGCTTCTTTTAACAAATACTTTGTCTCTTCCAAGTTATGATTCTGCTTTTCTCCCGGTTGTACCGTATAAAACTCAGCAAACGAGCGCTCTTTATATCTCGGTACGACATGCATATGATAATGTGTTAACTCGTTAAAGATTCCACCATTTTGACAAATTGTAATTCCATCTGGTTTATATAATGACTTAATCGCTTTTGCAATAATCTTAGACGCATCCATAATCGATTTTGCTACAACATCATCTAATTCATCTACCTCTAACACATGCTGCTTTGGCACAATTAAAGTATGCCCTGGGTAGAAAGGCGCATGATCTAAAAAGCAAGTTACATAATCATCTTCATATACTTTATATATTTTTTCCTCTTCGTTTGCTAATTTACAACCTAAACAGTCCATTACACTTTCCCCTCTTTCTAAAAACATAAAAACGTGAGAATACGGCTCTCACGTTTTTATGTTTCATTTTATTAGTTCAATTGTTTCCGTAACTTTTATACTATCTTTTACAGATTGAACAATCGTGCAATTTTTCACTGCAAGCTGTAATGCTTTGTCCAACTGCTCTTCTGTAATGTTTTCCGCTTTAATTTTATAGTGCAAATGAACACTTTCAACTGGTTTTGATAAAGCTTGACTTCTACCAATTTCAGTTTCAATTGTAAACGTATCGTATGTAATACGTTTCTTTTCTAAAATTGTTCGAAAGACAATTGCACTACATCCTGCGATAGAAGAAACGAGTAATTGTAACGGTGAATACCCGTTTTCTTTTCCAATCGCTAATTGACCGTACGATAAATCTGCCTTTATATCATCGTGTTTGATTGTTAGTTTCATTTGTTTTGTCCATCTCCACTTTCATCGGTTTCTGCCGTTTCTTACTCATATAATAATAATATATATAGCAGAAAATGATAAATGGAATACCACAGTATAACGCCATTCTTTGTTCAGGAATAAACGCTAAACTAATAACAACGATGCTATTTGTAATTAAAGCTAAAATTGGAACAATCGGGTATAGTGGTGTTCTATACTTTAAGTCCTCTAACTTTCCTCCGCCTTTTATATACTGACTTCTAAAGCGAAGTTGCGATAGAGCAATAATGATCCAACTTGAAACAGCCGATAAACCAGCTATCGATAATAAGTACATGTATACTGTATCTTCTGCAAGGAAACTTGTGAATAGGGATAATCCAGCTACCGCAATCGTTACGACTAGCGCTATAATTGGAATACCACGTTTATTTACTGTCTTGAAAGAAGTTGGTGCCATTCCTTCATTTGCAAGTGACCATAATATACGTGTCGCTGCATATAATCCAGAGTTCGCTACAGATAATAACGCAGTAATAATAACGAAGTTCATAATATCAGCTGCATATGGAATACCGATTTTATCAAATACAACTACGAATGGACTTTCAATTACGCCTGCTTCCTTCCAAGAAATTAATCCTACTAAAATTGTCATTGTTAAAATGAAGAATAACATAATACGCCATACTGTATTACGGATCGCACGTGGAATTGTTTTTTCTGGATTTTCACTTTCTCCCGCTGCAATTCCGATTAACTCTGTTCCTTGGAACGAGAAGTTAACTGTAATCATTGTAAGTAATACGGCAGCTAGTCCATTTGGGAAAAGTCCACCATCGCTTACAAAGTTAGAGAAAAGAGGTGCTGCTTCTTTTCCGTCATATGATATAAATCCTAATAATGCACTACCACCAAGAACAACAAATGCAAGGATTGTAATTACTTTAATACTAGAAAACCAAAATTCTAATTCAGCGTAGCTTTTCGCTGAGATAGCATTTGACGCATATAGAATAACGCCGAATACAAGGCACCATACCCAAACATCAACATTTGGAAACCATCTTTTCATCATTAAACCGATTGACGTTAATTCTAGTCCTACTGTTACTGCCCAGCCAAGCCAGTATAACCAGCCAATCATAAAGCCCGTTCCTGGTCCAATAAACTTCGTTGCATACTTTTGGAAAGATCCCGAAACCGGCATTGCTACCGTTAACTCTCCAAGACAAAGCATTGTTAAATACATAATAAATCCGCCTACTAAATATGAAAGGATGGCTCCCCCTGGTCCAGCCTGATTAATAGTGTAACCTGAACCTAAGAAAAAACCAGTTCCGATTACACCACCTAGTGCGATCATAAATAAATGTCTACTCTTCATCGTACGATGTAATTTCTCATTCGTTGGTTGCTGCATCTAAATCCTCCCCCTACCATACCCCTATGTCTTATTAAAATTTTCTGATAATAAAAATATACACGAAAGCGATTACATTTTCTATATAAAATTAAAACTTTTCTGATAAAATAATATAAAAAATCTAATTATCGCAAGATTTAGATTCTATTTAGAGGAAAATAAGGATAAACAAGGAAAAAACTCTTACATATATTGTAAGAGTCAACGAAGTTCTAACCTTCTCGATAAAATTGATAAACTATAATTTACGATAAAATACATACAAGCAACTACTATAAACGTCGGAATCATATAATTTACATTTTGCCCGCTAATAATTTGAGCATTATGAATAAGCTCTGGTAGTGATATAACGACTGCTAGCGCTGTATCTTTCAGCAATGAAATAAACTGACTGACAAGTGGCGGGACCATTCTTCTTAATGCTTGTGGCAAAATAATATGCCACAGCGCTTGAACATACGTTAATCCGGAAGACCTCGCTGCTTCGATTTGCCCTTTTTCGATAGATAATAGACCACTTCGAACAATTTCAGATATCATTGCAGCTTCAAATATTGTTAAAGCAACAATTGTAGCTGTTATAATTTCTAATTTCAAGCCTGCTTCTGGAAGTGCAAAATACGTGAAAAATATAATTAACAGTAGTGGTAAGTTTCGAATCACTTCAACGATAATTCCTAATATTTGTGAGACGACAGGTATTTTCGTGTAGCGCAATATTCCTATTACACTACCGATAATAAAGCTAAGTACAATTGCTACGAGCGCTACCTCTAACGTTATAAGTAATCCTTTTAATAAAAATAGAATATGATCCCCTGTAATTGCTCCCTTAAAATCCATTTACACCGCCTCCTTTGCCAAGCGTTTTTCTAAATAACGCACTAGCATACTGAGCGGAATTGTTAATATTAAATAAAACATCCCGACAAATATATAAACATCAAACGTAACAAACGTCTTCGTTGAAATTAAATCTCCTTGATACATTAAATCAGTACCAGCAATAATCCCGAGTATTGAGGAGTTTTTAACTAAATTGAGAAATTGATTTCCTAAAGGGGGGATTACAATTTTCATAGCTTGAGGTAAGACAACATAATACATTCCTTGCACATACGTTAATCCTGAGGAACGCGCGGCTTCCATTTGCCCTTTCGCAACTGATAAAATACCAGCGCGAATTACTTCTGCAATAAATGCTGCAGTATATATCGTAAGCGTAACTGTTCCTGCTACAAAACCATTTAACGTAATTCCTATTACAGGTAAAGCGAAATAGAATATAAATGCAATTAATACGAGTGGAATATTTCTTACAAACTCTACAAAAGCGGATCCCATCCAATTTAAAATACGAATAGGTGCAATACGCATTACTGCCAAAATTACTCCCAAAATAAAACTGCCTATTAATGCAATTACACTAGACATAACTGTATATTTAAACCCTTCTAAATACATATCAATGTTATTCGTTAATATAGAAAAATCAGGCACATATTCTCCCCTCTTTCTTTACAAGAAGAGGATGAGTACTCTCATCCTCTCACTCTTACTATTTATCAAGAAAAATAAAGTTTCACTTTACTTCTCTTGTTTTTGACCGATCCATTTTTCATACAATTTATCGTATTCCCCGCTCGCCTTCATATCTTTTAGTAAGTTATTAATCTCTTTCGTTAAATCGTCTGCACCTTTTTGCACTGCAATTCCGTACGGTTCATCTGTGAAAATTTTCCCTACTACTTCATAATTAGCATCTTGTTTTGCCATTCCATAAAGAATCGCATTATCTGTCGTTAACACATCACCTTTACCTGCCTTTAACGCTGTAAATGCCTCACTATAATTTTCAAATTCTAATACAGTCGCTTCTGGTGACTTTTGACGAATGTTATTTGTAGATGTTGATCCTTTTACAGCTAATACTTTAACGCCTTGTTTTATATCATCGACGCTCTTAATATTGCTTCCTTTTTTCACAAGTAACGATTGTCCTGCTTTAAAATATACATCTGAAAAATCCACTTCTTTTTTGCGTTCTTCCGTAATTGTCATTGTCGCAATAATTGCATCAATATCACCATTTTTCAGCATTGGAATACGTGTTTTAGACGTTACTTCTTTCAACTCTAGCTTCTTTTCATCTCCAAGAATCTTTTTCGCAAGTGCCTTCGCGACATCAACATCGAATCCTTCTACCTGCCCTGTTGAAGGATTTTTCAATCCAAATAAATTCGTATCATTCTTCACCCCAACTACTAATTTCCCTCGTTTCTTAATTTGCTCAACAGCCCCGCCTTGCTTCGTATTTGTTTCCTTTGCCTCATCTTTCTTACTTCCGCATCCAGCAACAACAAGCACGAATAAACATGAAAATACGATTAAAGTAAATAACTTTTTCATTTTAAGCATGAAATTCCTCCTCTAATGATTTAGCACCCGACTTAAAAATAAACGAGCTCTTTCTTGTTCAGGATTTGCAAAAAATTGCGCCGGTGTTGTATCTTCAATAATTTGACCATCATCCATAAATAAAATCCGATCTGCTACTTCTCGCGCAAATCCCATTTCATGCGTGACAACGACCATTGTCATCCCTTCTTTAGCTAACGTTTTCATAACATCAAGTACTTCCCCGATCATCTCCGGATCAAGAGCAGACGTAGGCTCATCGAACAGCATAATTTCCGGTTGCATCGCAAGTCCTCTAGCAATTGCTACCCTTTGCTGTTGTCCTCCGGATAATTGATGCGGATATACATTAGCCTTCTCCGGGATTCCTACTTTCTCTAAATAAAACATTGCTGTTTTCTCTGCTTCTTCTTTGGAAACTTTATTTACTTTAATCGGTGCTAGTGTAATATTTTGCAGAACTGTTTTATGTGGATATAAATAAAAATGTTGAAAGACCATCCCAATATTTCGCCGCAATTCATTCATGTCCGTTTTTTTATTGTGTACCTCTGTATTTTGTACAATTAATTCTCCATCTGTAATTGCCTCTAATTGATTTATACATCGAAGCAATGTACTTTTTCCTGATCCTGAAGGCCCGACAACTACTACCACTTCGCCTTTTTTCACTTGCACATTAATATTTTTCAAAACTTGAAAGTTACCATAATATTTATTTACATTACGAAATTCTATCAACATACTCCCCCTTCCCCTAACAACGCATGTACATTCTTTTTATATTCAAAAATAGTCCCAAAAATAACTTTCAGCTTCAATTTGTCCATAAAAAAAGCAAAGGGTTTCCCCTTTGCTTTTTTCATTTCTATTCTATTAAGATACTTCTTCTTTCTTATCTTTCCCGTATTCATGCTCCCAGAAATCAGCATTTTTAATTCCTAATTCCTGCGGATCAAATACTGGATCTTTACCTTCTTTTTTCTGCTTTTCATAGTCTTTTAATGCGATCAATGCTGGTTTTTGTAGTAGTAAAATCGCGATAATGTTAACCCATGCCATAATCCCTACACCAATGTCACCTAAAGCCCATGCTGTTGCAGCTGTTTTTACACAACCATAGAATACGACTCCTAAGAATACAAATTTTAGTACGATGGACATCCAAGGACGGTCTTTATCACGATTTAAGTATGCAATATTCGTTTCTGCAATGTAGTAATACGCCATAATTGTTGTAAACGCGAAGAATAGTAAAGAGATTGCAACGAAACCATTTCCAAATCCAGGGAAAACAGATTCTACCGCTGCCTGTGTATAACCAGGACCCGGCTGTGCACCATTTAATTTATTGACGATAAAGTTTTTTCCGCTTGCATCAAATACGTTATACATGCCTGTAATAATCATCATAAATGCTGTTGCTGAACAGACGAATAATGTATCAATGTAAACGGAAAATGCTTGTACTAACCCTTGTTTAGCTGGATGTGATACTTCAGCAGCTGCCGCCGCATGGGGCCCAGTTCCTTGCCCTGCTTCATTGGAATAAATACCACGTTTTACTCCCCAAGAGATTGCTAAACCAATAATTCCACCAAAAGCTGCTTCTAATGCAAATGCACTTTTTAAAATTAACATGAAAGCATCTGGTAATTTTTCAATATTCATAGCAACAATGACGCAAGCTACTAAAATATAACCAAGCGCCATAAATGGCACTACAACTTGCGCTACGTTAACAATTCGCTTAACTCCACCAAAAATAATAAGCGCTAATGCCGCTACTAATACCGCTCCAGATACAGAAGTATTAATACCGAAAGCTGTTTCCAAACTTACAGCAATACTATTTGCCTGAACACCCGGTAACAGCATCCCCGTTGCAAGAATTGTTGCTGCAACGAATACTAATGCATACCATTTAACCCCTAACCCTTTTTCAATGTAATAAGCTGGACCACCACGGAATTGGCCTTGATGCTTCGTCTTATATATTTGTGCAAGTGTCGATTCTACATAAGCAGAACCTGCTCCTAGAAAAGCTACCACCCACATCCAAAAGACAGCTCCTGGACCACCAAATGCAACAGCCGTTGCAACACCCGCAATATTTCCTGTTCCAACGCGCCCTGATAAAGAAAGTGCTAACGCCTGGAACGAAGAAACACCAGCATCCGATTTTTCTCCTTGAAATGTAAGCTTCACCATTTCTCCTACATGCCTTACTTGTAAAAACCTCGTTCGAATGGAAAAATATAAACCTGCTCCTAAACATAAATAAACAAGTGCTGGACTCCAAACAATATTATTGATCCAACTTACGATAGCTTCCAACATTCCCCCTCCTTTTTTATAAAGAATATTCAGAATATATATAAAATTATAAGTGTATACCGAATCTAGGACAATATTATTTTAATAAAGTAAACATATTTTTGTATAAAAAAACAAAGTATATATTTGTTTTATATACTTTGTTTTGAACTAAATGTATTATATATTCACAATTGCTTCTTTTTTGATAATTCTTCCGTATAGCTCTTCCGATAATTTCAAGAAATTATCAGGCATATCTTTCCCTTTAAACTTCTTTTGAAGCGTTCCATATAAACCTATATCACGTAAACGTAAAAATAGTGGTAACGATTCATACCAACTATCCGCCAGCCTGTGCTCATATTCGTATCCCTTTCTTAACACTTGTAACTGTTTATGAGCGAACGCCGTCTTCTCCTCCACTGTCCACGGTGTAAATAGAACAGAGTAGTATAGAACCATCGCTAAATCATGTATAAAGTAATTATATGCCGCATCATCAAAATCAAAGATTGTTAGCTCTTTACCATCATAATGAAAATTACCTGGATGAATATCACCGTGCATAAGACCGAACGTTTCTCTTTCAACTGGAAGAGCCTTAATTTCATCCATTAATACCGCTGCAATCTCTTTCACTTGACCATCTTCTAATTCATTAACAATTCCACTTTCGTCTTCTTCCCACGTTTCACGGTAGTCTGTTTTAGGATAATCCATTGTAAGGCGATGCAGTTGTCCAATCGCTTTTCCCCACGCTTCAAAATAAGCATTTCCCCAATAAGGCGATTCTTCTCCTTTTACTTGCTCACCTTTTGCATATGTAAATAAGGAAGCGAAAAAGAAAGTCCCATCCTCTGCTGCGATTTCTTCTACAAGATTTTGAGACGTTGAATAAAGAGGTCCTGCTACCTTTGCCCCATTCTCCGCAACATATCGTAAAAAATCTAGTTCAGCCTCTACCTCTTGTTTAGAGCGATGAGAAGAATGTGTTAAACGTAATACGTAATCTTCATCATTATCACCCTTCGCCTTAAAAATATAATTCTCAAAATCTCCAAGTGGCTTTTCTTCCACTGTTACATGAAACAAATTCGCTGCTGTTTTTAAAATCTCTTTTGTAAAAACACGTTCTACAGCTATTTCCATATGTATCCCTCCTATATATCTTCTTAATTCGACACAAAGGTGAGAAGTACTGCTATGAAATTGAATAATGCACAAAAGACAATGTAACGTAACTTTCAATCCTCTTTTTTTTAAAATAATTCAAGCATAAATTTCTCACAAACGACAAAAATTAACAGAAACAATTGCACTTTAAAAGAGGTGGAAATTATGACAGAGAAAAAAGAACAACAAGAGAGTAAAAACCAAAAGCATATGTTTCCATCACTTCCGGAGAACATTAATTACATTGAAAATAAGCTTTCTCATTCTGATGATATAAAAAAATTAGATTTCCCTTTTCAAAATGGAAAAGGAACAATCTTATATATCGAATCTTTAGCAGATCCAAATCTAATTCATCAGTTAGCTCTTGAGCCTTTATTGACACGATCAGACTTAGCTTTAGATAAAGCTTTTTCTACATTAAATATGAAAAAAGAAACGAATTTAAATTATGGTGTGCAGCTTTTATTACAAGGTAAATCATTATATTTCCATGAGCAAGTCGAAAGCTTTTGTATTTTTGAAACAGCTCTATCTTTAAAAAGAGATATAACAGAGCCTGATAATGAAGGTATTGTACGTGGACCGCATACTGGTTTTGTAGAAGATTTAGCAACGAATTTAGCCTCTATTCGTAAACTCATTAAGAGTCCAAATGTAGTTGTTAAATATTTTACACTCGGTGAAGAAATGCACACGAAAGTAGCTATTGCTTATATGCAAAACATAGCTAATGACGATCTCGTTACTGAAGTAAAAAGAAGGTTAGAAACTATAAAAACCGATTCCCTTATGGCACCAGGTTATATACAAGAATTTATAGAAGATAATTCTTTCTCACCATTTCCACAACAATTAAATACAGAGCGACCAGATAGAACTGTCGCTAATTTAATGGAAGGCCGAGTTGCTATTTTATCTGACGGAGATCCAACAGCACTTATCGTTCCTGTTACGTTATTCGCTTTCTATCAATCACCAGATGATTATAATAACCGCTGGATTGTTGGATCTTTCGTCCGAATGATTCGCTTAGTGAGTTTCTTAATTGCTTTTCTCTTACCAGCTATATATATCGCAACCGTAGCCTTTCATCCTGATGTATTGCCGCTTGAACTTGTGTATACAATTAAAGCTTCATTAGAGAAAGTACCACTTCCTCCTATTTTTGAAGCTCTCTTAATGGAATTAATCTTTGAATTATTACGGGAAGCTGGTATTCGCTTGCCAAGCCGAGTTGGACAAACAATCGGTATTGTAGGTGGTTTAGTAATTGGTGATGCGATTGTAAAAGCTGGACTCGTTTCTTACACAATGATTATCGTTGTAGCTTTAACTGCAATCTCATCTTTTCTCGTTCCATCAAACGATATGAGTTCAGCAGTTCGAATTCTTCGTTTTCCATTAATGCTCCTTGCTGCCATATTTGGATATGTAGGAATATCATTCGGTCTAATTATAACTTTCGTTCACCTATGTCAGCTTCATTCTTTCCATACACCATATCTTTCTCCTGTTGCACCAATGCGGATTAAAGATATGAAAGATTCTTTTGTAAGACTACCAATTTGGTCATTTTGGGAACGACCACATGATCCAAAACCGAAAAAAATGCAACGCCAACATGTAACGAGAGAGGATGAGGACGGTGACAAACACGCAAAGTAAAATTTCACTTGTTCAATTTACCTTTTTCGTTATTCAATGCCAAATTGGGGTCGGTATACTTTCTTTACCTAACCGTCTTCACCCAATAGCAAAAGGTGGCGGATGGATTTCTGCTCTCATCGCTGGGTTTGCGATTCAGCTTATTATTTTACTTATGTGGCTTTTCTTAAAACGATTTCCTGATGCAGATATGTATGAAAGTGTTTGTATGCTATTTGGTAATAAGTTTGGAAAACTATTAGGCTTTGCTTATGTTTTTTATTTTACACTTATCGGTATGACCGTTATGTTAAATGCTTGTAATGTCATTAAAGTATGGGTTTTGCAAGCAACCCCTTGGTCTGCAATTCTCATACTATTTACAATAGCTTGCTGCTATGTAGCCTATAATACATTTAAAGTAATTGTAAGATTTTATGTCATGGCTTCTATTCTCATTTTGCCCATGGCTCTTTTAATTGCACTAGGGTTTTCACGAGCTGATTTTTCTTATATTTTTCCAATTACAGAAGCCGGATGGTGGAATATTATTCAAGCTTCAAAGGAAACCATTACAGCTATGTATGGTTTTGAAATTATTCTGATCGCTTTTCCAAAAGTAAATGGGAATCCTGTTGCACGGCTAAAGGCCATTTCTATCGCTAATGGATTTGTAACTCTTTTTTACACTTTTACCGTTTGGATTTGCTTTATTGTATTTAGTCCAAAACAAGTTGAGCTTATTCCGGAACCAGTTGCTTACTTATTACGCTCTCTCCATATTGGGATTATAGACCGAACAGACCTAATTTTCATTCCAATTTGGATGATAACTGTTGTAGCCTCCATCGCTAGTTATTATTGTGCTGCTTCAATAGGAATTGGACATATATTCAATCTTGCTAATCATAAAAAAGCTGTTCCAATCGTTGGTATTATTGCTTTTAGTGTAGCCTTATTTATAGATACACCTGAGGAGCTTAAAGTACTTGCTACATTTACTGATAAATTCACCTATATTTTTATAGTAATTCTACCTTTTTTATTTCTTCTCTATTCCTTATTCAGAAATAAGAAAGGAGCTCCATATGCACAAAAAAACAATTAAATTATGTAGCATATTGTGCGCTAGCTCACTTCTTTCTGGCTGTTGGGATCAAGAACCTTTAAGAGATGCGAGATTAGCTTATAGTATTGGCTTTGATATTACAGAAGAAAATAAACTGCAGCAAACCATTGAGCTCGTAAAGAGTTCGAGTGGGGATCAATCTTCATTTAAAAATGAAGTAAATTCAGCAACTGGCTATAACATACGTGATACAAGTGATTCTTTGAGAAAAAACGTTACTGGTAATATTCGTTATTTTAAATATGGAGTAGAACTATTGGGAACGAAAATCCAAAAGAAAGGCATACTCCCTTATTTAGACGTTGGATTTAGAGACCCAACAAATCCAACCGCATTAGTAAAACTTATATCAGTAGATGGGGAAACGGATAAAATACTTGCCCAAAAGAAGGTAGGAAATTTATTAATTGGAGACTTTTTAAAGAAAAAAGTACAGAGTTTAGAAGACATGAGTATATTTCCAGAGGAAACTTTAGAAACGGCCGCTACAAAAATGTTAGATCCTGGAAAAGATTTCACCCTCCCATCTATAAAGCTAAAAGGAAAAGAAGTTGTAACCAATGGGATAGCTTTATTTAACAAGGATAAATTAACTGGACTTTTACCTTTACGCCAATCGGTACTCTTCGTATTACTAACTGATAAAATGGGGAAAAGCGCTCGCATAACCCAAAAACTTACAAATAACGATTCATCTAGTACATCTGACTATCTTACAATTGAAGTAAGCAATCGAAAGTTAAAACGAGACTTAAAAATAACAACAGATAAAAAAGGAAATGTTTATGCTCACATTAAGCTCCAACTAAAAGTTATAGCGCTTGAAGCTCCGAGAGATAATCTTTACAAAATGGATGAAAGAAAAAAACTAAATAAAGAATTGTCTAAACAACTTACGAAAGAAGCTAAAAAGATAACGAAAAAGTTACAAAAAGCAAACTGTGATGCTTTCGGTATCGGCAGACACCTTATCGCCTATCACCCTGACTTATGGAAGAAGAAAAATTGGAATAAAGATTATGCAAAAGTAAAATTCAAACCTGAGGTAGAGGTAAACATTTTGTACAGTGGTGTCCTAAAATAAAAGGTTGTATGCCCATGCGGCATACAACCTTTTATTTCGTATATCGATACACAATTGATTCATATGGTCTTAAGTTAAGTTTTGCAATATCCTTGCTAGCATCTTTATAATTCGACAGTAGTACTTCTTGTTTCATTCCTTCTAATTGAACGTGCGCTGGTACAGAGTACGTTATTTCTTCTCCATAGAAGTTATTTATAACAAGTAGTACTTCACTTCCTGTAGTACGAGTATATGCCCAAATTTTAGGATCATTTTTATCCAAAATAGCATATTCTCCTTCTGTAATTACATCATATGTTTTTCTAAGTTGTATTAACTTTTTATAATGATAAAATACGGACTCTTTATCTTCTAATGCCTTCTCTACGTTTATTTCTTTAAAGTTTTCAGCCGCTGAAATCCAAGGTGTACTTGTTGTAAAACCACTGTTCATCTTTTCATTCCACTGCATTGGAGTGCGAGAGTTGTCACGAGATTTTTGCTTTAAAATCCCTACAATCTCTTCTTTTGATAGCCCTTCTTTTAGCTTTATATCGTATATATTTAACGATTCCACATCACGATATTGCTCGATGGACTCAAATTTAGGATTCGTCATACCGATTTCTTCCCCTTGATAAATATAAGGCGTTCCTTGCAGCATGTGCATGGCTGTCGCTAACATTTTTGCAGATTCGTTTCGGTACTTTCCATCATCACCAAAGCGTGACACGATGCGAGGCTGGTCATGATTACACCAAAATAACGCATTCCATCCTCCGCCTTTTTGCATTTCAATTTGCCAGTTAGACATAATCTCTTTTAATTTAATAAAATCAAACTCTGCTTTCGTCCATTTATCACCATTCGGATAATCTACTTTTAAATGATGGAAACTAAACGTCATGCTTAATTCATTACGCTCAGGATTAGAATATTTAATACAATTATCAATTGTCGTAGATGACATTTCTCCAACTGTAATTACATCTTTTCCTGCAAAAACATTTCGGTTCATCTCTTGTAAATATTCATGAACACGCGGACCATCTGTATAATACTTGCGTCCATCACTTGTCGCAGTACTACCTTCATCGTTTAAGAAGCATTGGTCTTTTGAAATTAAGTTAATGACATCTAATCGAAATCCTGTTACTCCTTTATCCAGCCAAAAACGCATCATATCATATACTTCTTCACGAAGTTTTTCATTTTCCCAATTTAAATCAGCTTGTGTTTCATCAAATAAATGTAAATAATATTGCTCCGTCTTCTCATCATATTTCCAAGCAGATCCACCAAACTTAGACTGCCAATTATTTTTTTCATCACGCCAAATATAGTAATTACGATATGGACTATTTTTATCTTCCTTCGCTTCTTTAAACCACTTATGTTCAGTCGAACTATGATTTACAACAATATCAAGCATAATCTCAATGTTACGTACTTTCGCTTCTGCTAAAAGTTCTTCAAACTCTTCCATCGTTCCGTAAGATGGATCAATGCTGTAGTAATCACTTACATCATATCCATTATCATTTTGTGGTGATTGGTATATCGGTGTTAACCATATATAATCCACTCCGAGTTCTTTTAAATAATCTAGTTTCTCTGTAACACCTTTTATATCCCCGGTTTCTCTATTGTAATAACTATTAAAGCTCTTCGGATAAATTTGATAGACTACACTTTTATGCCAATCCTTCATGTTTAACTTCCTCCTACTTCTGTTTGACTCTTTTTGCAAATAACCATGTTAAAGTAAATGGGATTACAACTGCAATAATCATTCCTACAATAAACATTGGAATCGATTTCGGAATGATAGAAATAAATGCTGGCAATCCGCCAATTCCGATAGCAGGTGCTAATACACCATTTAATGTAATGAATATCGCTGCCACAGCAGACCCTATAATCGCTGCATAGAACGGGAACTTATTTCGTAAATTCACACCAAACATCGCTGGTTCTGTAATACCGAAGTATGCTGAAATGGCTGATGTTGATGCCATACTTTTATCATTTTGATTTTTAGAAATCCAGAACATCGCAAGTGCCGCACTACCTTGCGCAATGTTAGAAAGAGCGATCATCGGCCAAATAAATGTACCGCCATGTTGTGCAATCAATTGTAAATCAATTGCAATAAACATATGATGCATACCTGTAATTACGAGCGGTGCATATAACGCTCCAAATAATACTGCTCCAACTACTGGTACTGTTTCATATACACCTACTAATCCTACTGTTAATAAATCTCCAATATGACGTGTAACCGGACCGATAATTCCTAATGCTAACACACCTGTCACAACGATTGTTGTAATTGGTACAACTAATAATTGAATTGCATTTGGTACATGTTTCTTTAAGAAAATTTCCACTTTACTTAATACAAATGCTGCTACTAAAACAGGTAAAATTTGTCCTTGATATCCTACCTTCTCAATTTGGAACAGTCCTAAAATGTTGAAGTACTCAATCTTTTGACCCTCTAAACCAGTCGCTGCTTTTCCATAGTCCCAAGCGTTTAATAAGGCCGGGTGCACAAGCATTAATCCCATAACAATCCCTAGTATTGGACTACCACCAAAACGCTTCGTTGCTGACCACCCGACAAGTGCTGGTAAGAATACGAATGCTGTATTGGCCATCATATTAATTAAATCCCAAAGCCCGCCTAAGTTCGGATAAACATCTAATAAATTTTTCCCATCAAAAAATAAGTCCTTTGCCCCTAATAAATTGTTAATACCCATTAGTAAACCAGCTGTTACGATCGCTGGTAATATCGGCATAAATACATCCGAAAATATTTTTACAAACTTTTGAGCTGGATTTAACTTCTGATTTCCAGAGTCTTTTACGTCAGCTACAGTCGATTCTTTCATACCTGCAAGCGTTATCAATTCAGCGTAAACACGATCTACATCCCCTGGACCAATTACAACTTGAAATATACCAGCGTTATGAAACGCTCCTTTCACTAATGAAACAGACTGTAATTTATCATTATCTATTTTACTTTCATCTTTTAAAGCGATACGGAGCCTCGTCACACAATGTGCAGCTTGTTCAATATTGTCTTTCCCACCAATATACTGCAACACTTCCTCTGCTGTTTTACGATAGTCTTTCCCCATATTCCCGTCCCTCTTTTCTTTTTTTGATACCGTTTACAATTACATATTAACTCGTATATATAAGTTAGTCAACACTCGTATATACGAGTTTGTGTTTTTTTTATAAAAAAAGAGATGAAACAATATTTTGTTCCACCTCTTTACTTCCTACGTGCCACATCCGAAAAGTGAAAAATATCTAAACGGTGGCGTGATTCTGTATATTCAAACTGACTTCCATCATACAAATGTGTAAAGTTTTTCACAACGACAACATAGTCTGTTCCATTTAAATCTAAATACTTTCTGTCATCCTCTGTACATGGCTGTACTTCAATTACCCTCTGCGAATAACTAATGTGTAGCCCAAGCTCTTTCTCGATGTATTTATAAATCGATGCTGTTGCAATTTCTTTCGTTAATCCTGGAATAAACTCAGATACAAAATGATTTATATCTAAAATTACTTTTTCTCCATCAATATTTCGTACACGTTTAATATGGTCAATCTCTGTTTTTTCTTTTACATTTAATAATTTCGCAATTTCTTTTGTGGCTTTTTCTTTGCCCATTTCCACAACTTCTGTAATACAATGACGTCCTAAACGTTCATTTTCTTCTTGGAAACTTACAATACCGCCAAAATTAAATTCAATATTCTTTCGCTTTAAAACAAAAACACCTTTTCCATGAATTTTTTGCACATATCCACGCTCTTGCAGTAAATCTACCGCTTTTCTTACCGTTCCTCGGCTTGCCTCATACTGCTTCATTAATTCTGTTTCTGATGGGATTTTGCATCCCTCTTTTAATTGTTTATTATCAATAGATTTACTGATTTCTGTATAAATTTGTTCATACTTACTCATCATCTACAATAGCCCCTTGTCACCTTCTAATTCTATATGTATTATAACATGCTTCACTCTTCTGCCAATCTCTCACTTATTTTCCAGTACAAGAAAAATATAGGTAAATATTTAATCTTTAAAACGTATTTTTATAAAAATTTTTATATTTTTCTTTTCATTCAAAAAAACATGTAGTATACTAACTTCAAAATCAGAGGAGAAAGGGAGCAAAGAACTATGCTTACTTATACAACAACTGTAGTTACATTTGCACAAAAACATCATCATCATACGTAACCCTTGAAACCTAGCGGAAAAATTACGCGTAGGTACAAGGGTTATTCCCGTTGTACCTACGTTAGGCAAAGAGCCATGTAGGTATTTTTTATCTACATGGCTCTTTTTTTATTGTCAAAAAGCTAGTAAAAAATGATGTTTAAGCAAAACTTACTACAAAGGAGTTAACAAAAATGGAAACGAAAAAATGGGGATTATGGGTTTTAACAGCATTTGTTATCGGGAATATGGTTGGCGGTGGCGTATTTATGCTTCCAGCAAATTTAGCACAAGTATCAGGGCCAATGGGTTCTACACTCGCATGGAGTATTACAGGCCTTGGCGTATTTATGATTGCACTTGTATTTGGAAATTTAGCGATTCGGAAACCAGAATTAAAAGCTGGACCACAAAGCTATGCTCAAGCGATGTTTCCTTCAAAAAAAGCTGGTAAAGTTGCAGGATATAGTATGGCATGGGGATATTGGGCTGCTAACTGGGCTGCAACAGCATCTGTTATTATTTCCTTTGCTGGATATTTATCAACATTCTTTCCAGTTTTACAAAGTAAGCAAATTCTTTTTTCAATAAATGGATTTTCACTGGAACTCGGAAAAGGGTTAACTTTCCTCGTATGTAGCCTTATGCTGTGGGGAATTCAATATATTCTTTCTCAAAATATTGATCGAGCTGGAAACATGAATCTACTTGCTACCATTGCAAAAATTATCGGATTTACAATGTTTATTGTAATTACATTATTCATTTTCAACGCCTCTAATTTCGGAGATGGTCAAACCTTTATGAATGAAGCTGGACAATCAATCTCATTAGGTGGACAAATCAATTCAGCTGCTATTGCAACACTCTGGGCATTTATCGGTATTGAATCAGCAGTTATGCTTTCTAATCGTGCAAAATCACAGCGCGATGTAAAAAAAGCTACGATTTTCGGATTAATTATCGCTCTTCTTATTTACATGTCAATTACTTTACTTACAATGGGAGCTCTTCCGCAAGATGCTTTAAAAGAGTCTCAAAAACCTTTAGTAGACGCATTAAATTTAGCAATTGGAAATAAAGGTGCATATATAATGGCTTTACTCGCTCTTATATCTTTATTTGGATCTACAGTTGGCTGGATTGTTGTTAGTTCAGAAGTACCTTACCAGGCAGCAAAGAATGGACTTTTCCCTAAGTTTTTCGGGAAAACAAATAAAAAAGGTAGTCCTTCAAAATCATTATTGATTACAAATGTAATGACGCAAATCTTCTTATTTTCAACGATTTCTGGTACTGTTTCAGAAGCGTATAGTTTCGCTATCGTCGTAGCAACATTAGCCTATTTAATTCCATACCTTGTTTCTACTCTGTACCAATTCAAACTGGTTATTACAGGAGAAACGTATGATATAATGCCTGGTTCTCGAATAAAGGACGGGATCATCACTACATTAGCATTTGTATACTCAATTTGGGTTATCAAAACAGGAACTGCTGACTTAAAAACGTTCTTCTTAGGAATTGGATTGTTCGTATTAGGTCTTATTCTTTATCCTGTACTAATGAAAGACTCACAAAAAACGGATTAAATAAAGAGAAGCTGCTGGCTTCTCTTTTTTATTAAAAATCTGTAATTAACTTTTCTTTTAGCTCTCCTACAGATAAAGGTTTCGCATAATAAAATCCCTGTACATAATCACAGCTCATTGATTGTAACAAACTCTCTTGCTCTACTGTTTCTACCCCTTCAGCAACTACTGCTAAATTTAAACTATGAGCAATTTCAATAACGGATTTTACAATCGTTCGTTCTGGTTGTGCGTGATCATAATGAAATTCACGAATAAAATTACGATCAATTTTTACAATATCCAGTGGTAGTTGTTTTAAATAATATAAGGAAGAATAGCCAGTTCCGAAATCATCCAAAGCAATTAAAACACCCATATTTCTTAATTCTTGTAATGTAGCAATAATATAATCAAAATGGCGAACTGCAATACTTTCCGTTATTTCTAATATTAAACGGTTCGGAGGAAAACCAGTCCTCTTTAAAATGCTACGTACAGACAAAATAAAACGTTTCTGCATTAATTGTTGTATAGATAAATTCACAGATAACTTTAGTCCTTCTTGGTAATTTGGCAATGTTTTAAACAATCGGCATGACTTTTCTAATACCCAGTCTCCTAGCTTTATAATAAGTCCAGACTCTTCAGCAACAGGGATAAATTCGCTTGGTGAAATAGGTCCGTCTTCTGTCATACAACGTACTAGAGCTTCTATACCAGAATATCTCTTCGTTTTCAAATCAATAATAGGCTGCAATGCTACATCTAACTCTTCATCACGAATTGCCTTTTGCAAAGCAAACTCAACTTTCATTCTACGATTTATTTTCGCGCGTAGCTCATCTGTAAAGAAACATGCAGCGTTTCTCCCCTGTTCTTTTGCACTATACATAGCTAAGTCAGAGTTTTTCAATAAAGTTTCCACATCTTGTCCGTCTTGTGGATAAGAACAAAGTCCTAGACTAGCTGAAATGTATACTTCATGGCCTTCAAGTATAAATGGTGCCTGGAAACATGACAACACAGATGTCGCTAACTGACTCATATCATCTTGTCTATGATTTTTTGTTAACAGCACAAATTCGTCGCCACCTAGCCTAGCCAGAACATCTTTCTCTCCTAGTACATAATGCAACCTTGAAGCAACTTCGCTTAAAAGTAAATCTCCTATCATATGACCTAACGTATCATTTACTAATTTAAAACGGTCCAAATCAAAGTAAATCATACCAAATTCTTTTTTATCTGCAATCAATTTATTAACGGTCGTTATTAATTGTAAACGGTTAGGCAAACTCGTTAAAGCATCGTGATAGGCAAGTTCCCTATAACGACTTTCACTTAGCCGTAATCTATGTTCCGCTTCTTTTCTACTACTAATATCATTTCGAATTGCGATAAACTGGTATGGCTCTCCTTTTTCATTTAAAAATGGAACAATTGTTGTTTTGACCCAATAATATGTACCATCTTTTGCTCGATTCCGAATCTCACCTGTCCATACTTTCCCATTCAAAATACGTTTCCATAAGTCTTGAAAAAAGGTTTTTGGATGATGTCCTGAATTTAAAATACGGTGATCTTTTCCAATTAATTCTTCTCTTTTGTATTTAGAGATTTCACAAAATTTATCATTTACATATGTAATAAGACCTTTTCGATCTGTAATTGCAACAATTGAAGACTCATCTAATGCTAACTTTAAATCTCGCAATGAAGAGTCATATAATGCATGACCTCTCTGTTCTAGCATGCGCATCTCTCCTTGCTTCTATCTGACTAAAACACAACCTGTTTCTCTTCATAGAAATAGAGATATTTCATTTTCTAATACTAGCCCATTACATAAATTATCTTTTTAAATAGACCGATTAAAATAACATAATATTATTTGTAATAAAAAGCAATATTATACCGTTCCAATTATAACTAGTAGCTTCTCATCTCCCTAATTATTTCGCGCCTTATTATACTGCAATCCCTTTAAGTGGCTCTATGCAAGCCTTGTTTCCAACTAATACCACTCACATCTGATCTCTTTGTTTTTAATAACGAAATAGAAATTAGAACATACTACATAACTATTCACGAATAATAATATAAAACTCTACATCAATGTATATGTTTTTGAATTACAATAACAAAATATTAACATATTTTCACCTTAATTTTGGAAGTATTTTATAAATAAATACCGTATTAAACTAAAAAAGAGGATAGCCTCTTTTTTAGTTTAATACGAATATGGTATTTGCTGATAACCTGGGTATGGCATTGGATACGTTACAGGGTATGGTGATGGATAAGCTACTGGATATGGAGCCGGATAATATCCTCCACTTGTTGCACCTGTTAATGCACCCGCTGTCAGTCCGCCTAATACTCCTCCTGCAAAGCTTCCAGGGAAAAATCCGCCTCCCCATGAACTACCACCACCCCAGCCCCATCCGCCTCCGTGATGATGATGGTGATCATAGTGATTGTGTCCTCCATGGTGATGATGTCCGCCGTTATGATTGTGCCCACCATGATTGTGTCCTCCATGATGATTCCGATAGTACAATCCATTATTTTCTATATAATTCATGTTTCTCCGCTCCTTTTCGATTTTTTCATTTTCATATGCGTTAAGAGTGAGATAAAAAATGGGATAGTACACTGTATGTAGGACAAATGCGGAAAGTATAGGTGAAATGTCTATATTTTGTAAAAAAAGCAAAACACCTTATAATAAAGATGTCATATTACATCTTCTATTTAAGAAGTCTATATTGAAAAAAGATTAGGGGAATTATATAGAAATGAAGAAGCCTATCGTTCAATTACTATTAATATTTACAATTGTATCTATCGTTCTGTTCCTATTAAATACATCGTATATCTCGTTATATACATTTGTCGGTGCTCTATGGTCCATCACAATCGTAGGAATTTCATTCGTTATTTTTATAGAAAATAGATCTCCACAAAGTACATTAGCATGGTTTTTAGTATTAGCACTTCTTCCTATTATAGGTGTGCTTTTATACGCTATTTTCGGACGCAGCCGCTGGAGAAGAAAAAAACATCTCCATCGTTCAGAAGAACAAAGAAAATTATTCCGTGAAATATTAGAAGGAAGAAGACTAGAGTTATTACTCACAGTCCCACTAAATGAACGTTCCTTACATTTAACAGAAGTCATACAAAAATTTGGAGGCGGTCCTGCCGCAGATAAAACAACTACAAAACTTTTAACAAACGGAGATCAAACATTTTCAGAAATTTTGCGAGCTATAGAGCAGGCAAAACATCATATACATATTCAATACTACATTTATAAATCTGATGAAATTGGTACAAAAGTTCGAGATGCTTTAATACAAAAAGCAAAAGATGGTGTTATTGTACGCTTCCTTTATGATGGCCTTGGAAGTAATACGTTAAGAAGACGATTTTTACAACCTATGAAAGAAGCTGGGATTGAAATTGTAGAATTTGACCCTATTTTTTCAGCTTGGTTACTTGAAACTGTCAATTATCGTAACCATCGAAAAATTGTTATTGTAGATGGAGAAATTGGTTTTACCGGAGGACTCAATGTCGGTGATGAATATCTTGGCCGTTCAAAGAAATTTCCTGTTTGGCGTGATAGTCATTTAAAAATAGAAGGAAAAGCATTATATAAATTACAAGCAATCTTTCTAGAAGACTGGCTCTATGCCTCTAGTGGTTTAAATACTTATTCCTGGGATCAATTCATGAATAGACAATACTTCCCAGGTAAAGAGATTTCAAATGCAGAAGGTGCTGTTCAAATCGTAGCCAGCGGACCAAGCTCCGATGATAAAAGTATTCGTAATACATTATTAGCTGTTATGGGCTCTGCAAAAAAATCAATTTGGATTGCTACACCCTACTTTATTCCAGATCAAGAAACTTTAACATTATTACGCTTAAGTGCAATTGCCGGAATAGATGTACGGATTTTATATCCAGGTAAAAGTGATAGCATCATTAGTGATCAAGCATCTCAATCCTATTTCACTCCGCTTTTAAAAGCTGGTGCTTCTATTTACAGTTATAAAGATGGTTTTATGCATGCAAAAATTGTACTCGTTGATGATACAATTGCAACTATTGGAACAGCAAACATGGATGTACGTAGCTTTGAATTGAATTACGAAATTATTAGCGTACTTTATGAATCAAAAACAGTTCACGATATTAAACGTGATTTTGAAGAAGACTTTAAACATTCAACTGAAATTAAATGGAACTCTTTCCAAAAAAGAAGTATAAAAAAACGCATATTGGAGTCTTTCATGAGGCTCATTTCTCCTTTACTGTAAGCAATCAACTTCATCTTGATTGCTTTTTCTTTTCCCTTTATCCTCCTTCCTTTTCTTTGCATACCATATTAAAACAAGTTATCATAAGATGTATTACTTTATGAAAATAATGTTAGGTGGGAAATACATGTTAGAACAATTTCATATACATTCTGATTTAAAACAACAGCTTTCTACGATTCATGAAAAGAATAAACAACAAGCTGGTGAAAATGCACATTTAATCGGAACGAAAATATATAAAGCGTCTGATAATAGCATTATTGAAGATGCGATTACAGCACTTCTTCTTGGCAAGAACATTCTATTAAAAGGACCGACTGGTAGTGGTAAAACAGTACTAGCGGAAACTCTTTCTTCTTTATTCCAAAAACCAATGCATAGCATTAACTGCTCTGTCGACTTAGATGTAGAAGGTATTTTAGGATACAACACACTACAAACGAAAGATGGTGCATCTGAAGTTTCATTCGTTAACGGTCCTCTTATGAAAGCAATGAAGAACGGTCACTTCCTATATATTGACGAAATCAATATGGCAAAACCTGAAACTTTACCGCTACTTCACGGCGCATTAGATTACCGTAAAATGATCACAAACCCATTTACACAAGAGGTTGTATACGGGGATGACGAATACCGTGTAATTGCTGCGATTAACGAAGGTTACGTTGGAACAAGTGAACTAAATGAAGCATTAAAAAACCGTTTCGTTATTATTGAAGTTCCTTACATTCAAGGTGACACATTAAAAGAACTATTATTAGCAGAATCAAAATTAAATGATGTTGCAACAATTGAAAAGTTTGTTGCATTTGCAAGCGACCTTATGCCTTTAGCTCGCGATGGACGTGTAAGTGAAGAAGCAGCAAGTATTCGTGGTATTATCGACGCATGTGATTTAGGTGTATATATTCCTGTTATGCGAGCGATTGAACGAAGCATAATTGCAAAACTTAATGATGAAACAGAACAAATGACTGTCCGTGAATTAGCAGAAAGTTATTTCTTTGAGGGATAATTTATGAGACAAATTTTTAGTGACAAAAAAATTGATGCGTCGCTGTTTCTACAAATGGAAAATTTAATGTATGCCCTTCTAAAAGAAGACGATGCCTATCTTGAATATGGCTATAAAGCATACTACGACGAAATTGAAAAGAAAGTTGTCATTAGTCACTTTTGGGATGATCGAAAAGAAGAAGATACAGTAATCGGATTAAAAAGCGAAGTGTTCTTAAAAGCACTTGGTAATAAACATTACTCGGACATGACTTTAATTCGTTCGTATGCGATTGAATTGCAAGAATCGCCCCTAAAAAAGTTTTTAACACAATTATTTGTTCTATTAGAAGATTTACGCGTTGAGGAAATCGTAAAGAACTTACGTCCTGGCACGAAGCATGTTTTTAAACGCCGAAAAGAAATGTACCGCAACTATTTCGGCTCTCAAAATGAAATAAACCGCGTTCGTAATTATCACGGTGATCGTCTATTTTGCCTATGCTATCTTTCATTAACGAGCGATAAATATGAAATGTTTAATAATGAATATTTTGAGCAAATTGAAGCGATTTTACATGAAACATTCCAAGCACGTAATACAGAAGATATTATGTATATCGTTGAGAAAATTCGCTATCGCTTAGAGGCGCTTCTTGAAAGTGATATGCTTAACAACTATTTCGGACATGCTCCACTTTACTTATCTGTCCTTGCAGACGAAAAGAACTGTCGCGTCGAAGATTTAGCAAATGATGATACGCAGCTTATAGACGACGATGAAAATAAAAACAAAATGGATGAAAGTTTCTCCACATGGCATCGTGAAAATAAAAATAACGAAAACGAGAACTTTTTACGCTTTGAATTAGAAAGCGGAACAAAAACAAACATGATGGGCGATACTGCTCGTGAATCAGAAGATGGCGACCAAGCACTTGGTTCTGTACAAGGTACTTCTCAAAAAAGTACACAATCCAACTTTGATGGCGCTGATACAGAAGAAGCAAGGGCTTCACACGCTTCTAGCCATCCCGACGGTGCATACGGTAAGTATAATGTAGGTGCTTCTCATACATTTAAAGAAGCTCGCAAAGCAAATATCGATGAGAAAAAAGATTACCAAGCTATCAAATCATTCGTCAATAAAGATGTAAAAGAATTAAAGAAAATTATCGAAAAAACGATTGAAAATAAAACGAATGCGAATAGTGATAAATATTACGGAAGACTTCGTAAGAAATTCCTTCGTATTTATACCGAAAAACAACCGCGTATGTTTTATAAAAAAGGACAAGAGTCACAAGAACTCGATGTTGCATTCCAACTGTTAGTTGACTGTTCTGGTTCTATGTATAACAAAATGGAAGAAACGAAGAAGAGTGTTGTACTATTCCATGAAGCTTTAAAATCTTTAAAAATCCCGCACGCTATTAGCGGATTTTGGGAAGATGCCTCTAGCGCTATACCTGAAGATAAGCCGAACGTTATCCATGAAGTTGTAAATTATAAAAACTCAACGTTACCAAACGTTGGTCCAGAAATTATGCAACTTCGTGAAGAAGAAGATAACCGCGACGGATATATTATTCGTATCGTTTCTGAAAAGCTTGCCAAAAGACCTGAGAAACATAAATTCTTACTAGTCTTCACAGACGGTGAGCCTTCTGCGCTAGACTATCAACAAGACGGAATTTTAGATACGCATGAAGCTGTTAAACTCGCGCGTAAAAGTGGTATGGAAGTAATCGGTATCTTCATCGAAGAAGGCGAAGCGAAAGAAGCAACTTATCAATTGATGAAAAACATTTATAACCATCACTTCTTAGTTGCAAATCACGCTGAAGATTTACGTCTAAAGATTAAACCACTATTGAAAAAATTATTACTGAAGACGATTGAATAGAAAATAGGAGCCTTGTGGCTCCTGTTTTTTCGTTCAATTACTTTGTTTCTGGTTGAAACTTGTATGGAATGGCTACTTCTAACAAAGATTCAAATCCTCCGTCATAGTATGAGAAGCGCTCATTCGCAATTGTTCGATCCACCCACTCTATTGCAGAAATTTCACCTTCATCTTCCGCAATAAGTTCACCTTTTACTACATTCACTCGGAATGTAAAAAATAGCGCATGATTCCCTGATTCTTCAAAGAATTTTTCATTAATCGCAACAAGTCCAGCTAACGCAGCAGTTAAACCTGTCTCTTCTTTCACTTCTCTTATTAGTGCTTCCTCTAATATTTCACCTTTTTCCACAGCCCCGCCTGGCAATGACCAAACGTTTTGTTCTACATTATGTACCATTAATATTTTATCTGTTTCTTCGTCATGTATTAGTGCATATACGACATCAACTCTCTGCATAAGGCTTCTCTCCCTCCAAAAATGATGAAGAGTCGATTCCTAAGAATCGACTCTTCCTATTAATTCATCACTAACTCAGCTGTGAGCTTTTTTTTTAACTTAGCCAGCATGTCAGTTGTCATTTTATCTAAATCGTATTCTGCTTTGAAGCCCCACTCTTTCATTGCTGCTGTTGCATCAATAGAGTTTGGCCAGCTATCAGCGATTGTTTGACGAGCTGGATCTACTGCATAATCCATTGTAAACGTCGGAATGTGTTTACGAATTGACGCTGCAATTTGCTCTGGCTCGAAGCTCATTGCTGTAATGTTAAATGCATTTCTATGCACTAGCTTACTTGGATCAGCTTCCATTAATGAAATGATCGCTTGTAAAGCATCAGGCATATACATCATGTCCATGTACGTTCCTTCAGCAATGTATGAGGTGTATGCACCTTTTTTAATCGCCTCATAATAAATTTCAACTGCATAATCAGTTGTTCCGCCTCCTGGAGGAGCTACGTAAGAAATTAAACCTGGGAAACGGACACCGCGCGTATCTACGCCAAATTTTTGATGATAATAATCACATAGTAATTCTCCTGCTACTTTGTTTACCCCATACATCGTAGTAGGACGCTGAATTGTATCTTGCGGTGTATTATCTTTTGGCGTCGATGGACCGAATGCACCGATAGAACTTGGCGTGAAGAACTTACAGTTTAATTCACGAGCTGCTTCTAGAGCATTTACAAGTCCACCCATATTTAAATTCCATGCAAATAACGGATTTTTTTCTGCTGTTGCTGAAAGTAAAGCTGCTAAATGAATAATTGTATCTACTTCATTACGCTTTGCGATATCATGTAGTTTTTGTCCATCTGTTACATCTAACGTTTCAAATGGACCAGACGTTACTACTTCACTGTCTGTTTCACGAATATCTGTTGCAATAACATTTGATGCGCCGTATACATCACGAAGTTTCATTACTAGTTCAGAACCAATTTGCCCTAAAGAACCGGTTACTAGAATTTTTTTCATTTTCCCCACTCCTCATTTGCAAGCTATTCAAAAGATGTCGTTACTTAAATGATGCCCATTTCTTTCCCTACTTTTTCATACTTACGAATTGCTTCATCTAACATTTCTTTCGTATGAGCTGCTGTAGGCATATTACGAACACGACCTGTTCCTTTTGCTACAGTTGGGAACACGATAGATTTTGCGTATACGCCTTCTTCATTTAGACGTTTACTAAATTCTTGTGTTAATACTTCGTCCCCAATAATACAAGGTGTAATTGGCGTTTCACTTTCCCCAATGTTAAAGCCAAGTTCTTTTAACCCTTGTTTTAAATAGCGACCATTTTCCCATAGACGATCATGTAACTCTGTGCTTTCCATTAAGATTTCAATTGATCTCATGCAAGCTGCCGCATCAGCTGGTGTTAATGCTGTAGAGAATAAGAATGGACGTGAACGAACTTTTAACCAGTCAATTAAGTTTTGTTTCCCTGCTACATATCCACCAATTACCCCAATTGCTTTTGATAATGTACCAATTTGGAAATCAACTTTATCAGAAAGACCGAAGTGCTTTACAGTTCCTGCACCTTTTCCAAGTACACCTGAACCGTGTGCATCATCTACGTATGTCATTAAATCTAACTCTTCTGCAATCTCAACAATTTCTGGTAGTTTTGCAACATCTCCATCCATTGAGAAAACACCGTCTGTAATTACCATTAATTTATTATAAAGACCTGATTCTTTCGCCGCGATTGCTTTTTGGCGTAAATCTTCCATATCAGAATGTTTATAAACAATAATTTTTGCTTTTGATAGACGACTACCGTCAATAATAGATGCATGATTTAATTCGTCTGAAAGAATCGCATCATTTTTATCCATAACAGCTGAAATCGCTGCCATATTACAGTTAAATCCTGATTGATAAGCAATCGCTGCTTCTGTATGTTTAAACTTTGCAATTGTTTCTTCTAACTTAATATGCAAATCTAAAGTACCGTTAATTGTACGAACAGCCCCTGCTCCAACACCGTACTTATGAATAGCACCAATTGCTGCTTCTTGCAAACGGCTATCTGTTGCTAATCCAAGATAGTTGTTTGAAGATAAGTTAATATATTCTTTTCCGCCAATTGTAATGATTGGTCCATTCGAACTCTCAAGCGGATCAATTACGTTATAAAGCCCCTTTGATTTTAAATCCTCTAAATTTTCTTCTAAAAATTTCGCAAGTGTTTTACTAGACATTGTGAAGCCTCCCATCGTTCATGTAAGCGGATTATTGTCTTAATAGTTCTAATAATCCCTCTACTAGCTTAACACGTTTTCAGAATTTATTATAGAAAAATAGTTTAAAGTAACCGCTTACAATTCTAGATTATATATGATTCATTACAATAAATCTATCATTTACTTTTCATATTTGATAGAATTAAAAAAATATTTAGGGAGGCTTCAAACATGGCATTTACAGAATCTGATGTATACAATAACACAGCATTTTTCGAACAATATATGAAACGAAGATACCGAGAAAATAGCCCAAATGAATCCATTGAAAAACCAGTATTCTTTCAGCTCATTGGTCATGTGCAAGGAAAACAAATTCTCGATTTAGGCTGTGGTGATGCTAAGTTTGGTGCGGAATTATTAGAGAAGGGATGCTACTCTTACACCGGCATTGAAGGCTCCGAGCTTATGTATGGAAAAGCTAAAAAACAACTAGAAAATAAAAATGGATCTGTTCATTTTTTAAACCTCAAAGATTATACCTATCCCTCTTCCACTTTTGATTTAGTAACCTCTAGACTTGCCTTACATTATATTGAACATCTTGATATCATTTTTCAAAATGTGTTTCAAACTTTAAAAACAAATGGCACCTTTACCTTTAGTGTTCAACATCCCGTTATTACTTCTTCATTTGAAAGCTTACAAACAAGTGGTAAAAGAACGAGTTGGCTCGTCGATGATTATTTTAAACTAGGCAAACGGGTTGAACCATGGATTGACCAAGAAGTTATTAAATATCATCGTACAACGGAAGAGTATTTCACATTATTACAGCAAGCCGGATTTACCATTACATCATTAAAAGAAGCTACACCAAATCCAACCTATTTTCAAGATGAAGAAGAGTATAAACGTCGCTTACGTATTCCTCTCTTCCTGTTATTTTCTTGTACCAAATAAAAAAAACGATGACTCACTCATCGTTTTTTTATCTCATTGCCTGAGCAACTTCTTTAATTACACGTCTTCCTCTTCCGTGAGGGATACAAAGCGGTGTTCCAAACAACGGATCCGTACTAATTTGACACTCCATTCGGAATACATCACGTACTAGTTTCTCATCTACCACTTCTTCAGGTTTACCTTGTGCATATATTTGTTTATCTTGAATTGCTACAATGTTATCTGCATAGCGGCATGCTAAATTCAGATCATGTAATACCATAACAATTGTTCTTTGTTCTGTTTCATTTAATTCGAATAATAAATCTAGCACTTCAATTTGGTGAGTCATATCTAAGTATGTAGTTGGCTCATCCAGTAAAATGATATCTGTATCTTGTGCAAGTGTCATTGCGATCCAAGCACGTTGACGCTGCCCACCTGAAAGAGCATGCACATCACGCTCAGCAAATTCTGTCATACCTGTTGCTGCAAGTGCCTTCTGTACCATTTCCTCGTCTTTTTCTGACCATTGCTTCAGCCATGTTTGATATGGATAACGCCCTTGCTTTACAAGTTGTAATACTGTAAGTCCTTCTGGTGCTTGTGGCCCTTGCGGTAAAATCGCCATTTGACGAGCAATTTGCTTCGTTTGCATACTTTGAATTGCTTGATTATCTAACAAAATATCACCATTTGTTGGCTTTAATAATCTGGCTAGTGAACGTAATAAAGTTGATTTCCCGCAACCGTTAGAACCAATAAAAATTGTAATTTCTCCTTTTGGAATTTCTAAGTTCAGCTCATCAATAATAATTGTTTCACCATAAGACAACGTCAAGCGTTTCGTCTCCAATGCTTTTTGCATATTCATCTCCCTTTATGAATTCCGACTTTTATAAAGTAAATAAATGAAATAAGGTGCACCAATTGCTGATGTAAATACCCCTGCTGGAATTTCAAGTGGTGTGAAAATTGTACGCCCTATTAAATCTGCAGCAAGTACTAGAATTGCACCGACAATAGCTGCAACTGGGAGTAATGCACCGTATAAAGAACCAACTAATCTTCGTGAAATATGAGGTGCCATTAAACCGACAAATCCAATCCCTCCGGCAAAAGCTACCGCACCACCAATTAAAGCTGTACTAAGTAATAACATAAATACACGCGACTTCGTTAAAGGAACCCCAAGTCCTACCGCTATATCATCCCCTAGCTCTTGTGCATTTAAATGCCTAGCTGCGATAAATGATATTACTGTTAAAATGAGAACCCAAGGCGCAAGTACCATAACATTTTGCCAAGAAGAGCCGTAAACGGTACCCGTAATCCATACATTCGCTTGGCTCGCTTGATAAATTGGTGCTAGCAACATAAATAACGTTGTCGCCGCCTTCGTTAATGCCCAAAATCCAACACCAATTAAAACGAGACTAATTGGTGATAATCCATCATTTTTCCATGCAAATAAGTATACAAAAACCGCTACAATCGTTGCTCCTGCAAAAGCTGCGAGCGGCATATAATGAATACTTACCGTTAGTGCATTATTTTTATCACTAAATAGCGCTAAAAATAATACAACTGCGACACTTGCCCCGCCCGTAATCCCGATGATATCAGGAGAAGCAAGTGGATTTCGAACGAGCCCTTGTAAAATACAGCCCGCTACCGCAAGCGCAATTCCTACGAGGATAGCAATTAAAATACGCGGCATACGAAACTTATTTACAACCATATTTGACATTGCATCGCCATTTCCGGTAATTGCTTGCCATACGTCATAAGGAGCAATTTTCATGTCTCCCATACCTGCGCTCGCAAAGAATAATCCTATTAAAACAACTAGTAAACTTAACAAGACGAGACAAGCTCGTTTATACATTAAAAACGAGAGCTCGCCTTTTCCTATACGAAACGGAATATATTTCTTCATTTGCTAAGCCCTCTCTTACGTGCAATATAAATAAAGAACGGTGCTCCAATAAATGCTGTCATAACTCCTACTGGTACTTCTTGTGGCATAATGACATATCTTGCTGCTATATCAGCCAATATTAGTAGTATTGCACCTAACAATCCGCTATAGGGCACTCTCCATCTGTGGTCAACTCCAACAAGAAATCTAGCAAAGTGCGGAGTAATAATTCCAATAAATCCAATTGGGCCAGCAACTGCAACTGAACCACCAGACAACAGTACAATAATAAGTAACACGAATGATTTCATTAAAATTGTTCGTTGTCCAAGTCCTTTCGCCACGTCTTCTCCCATCATCAATGTATTTACTTTCCCTGCCATCATAAGAGACGCAATCCATCCTATTAATAAATATGGGAATACAGATTGTAAAATTTCTAACTTTCTCCCTTGCACAGATCCGGCAAGCCAAAATAATACCTCTTCAAGTGCTTTTTCATTTAACACAAGTAATCCTTGTGTTAATGATGAAAATAACGCACTAATTGCGACCCCTGCTAACGTTAACTTCAGAGGAGTAGTCCCTTCTTTTCCTAAAGAACTAGAAGCAAATACAAGTACAGCGGCAACCGCCGCTCCTAAAAAGGCAATCCATGTGAAAGCTGATAATGATGTTACTGAAAAGATTACAATTGCTACAACTATGAAGAACGCAGCACCTGAATTTAATCCAATAAAATCTGGAGAAGCAAGTGGATTCTTAGTTAAAGTTTGCATAAGACAACCCGCGATGGCTAAACTAGCACCAACACTTGCTGCTATAAGTGCCCTTGGAAGGCGCACATTTTGAATAATAATATGTTCATTAGAACCATTAAAATGGAAAAAAGCATCTAGCGCTAATTTCCAGCTCGTATTTGTATATCCGAAAATAATACTTCCCCAAATACAAATAACGACTGCAATGATTCCAACAAATAATCCAATCCATTTTGCTTGATTTGTTTTTAATAACATGCAGCGTTTCCCCTTCAATGTATAATGATACGTTGTAAGTGTATTTCAACTTAATTCTTATTGTCAACGGAAATGAGAATTATTTTCAACCATATGTATTGACAATCAAAAGATAAAGGCTTAATATCATGCTTGCTATTGAAAAATATTCTCAACATGTAGGGGGTACATAATGAATTTCATGCGGAAGAAATCGTTTACAGTATTTGTATTTTTACTAGCATTTTCAATGCTTTTAAGCGCTTGTGGAAAATCAAATAACAAAGAAGAATCTACAAAAGAAGATAATAAAAAAGAAGTGGTTACTGTAGAACATGCAATGGGTAAAACAGAAGTTCCTGCTAATCCAAAACGTGTAGTTATCTTAACAAATGAAGGAACTGAAGCTTTACTTGAATTAGGTGTGAAACCAGTTGGTGCTGTAAAGTCTTGGACTGGTGACCCATGGTATCCACATATTAAGGATAAAATGAAAGATGTAAAAGTTGTTGGTGATGAAGGACAAGTTAACGTTGAAACAATTGCTTCTTTAAAACCAGACTTAATTATCGGTAACAAAATGCGCCACGAAAAAGTGTACGAACAACTAAAAGCAATTGCACCTACTGTATTCTCTGAAACATTACGTGGTGAATGGAAAGATAACTTCAAATTTTATGCAAAAGCATTAAATAAAGAAAAAGAAGGTCAAAAAGTTATATCTGATTACGAATCACGTATGAAAGATTTAAAAGGCAAACTTGGCGATAAAGTAAATCAAGAAATCTCTATGGTTCGTTTCATGCCTGGTGATGTTCGTATTTATCATGGTGATACATTCTCTGGTGTTATTTTAAAAGAGCTTGGATTTAAACGCCCTGGCGATCAAAATAAAGACGACTTTGCAGAGCGTAACGTATCTAAAGAACGTATTTCTGCAATGGATGGCGACGTATTATTCTACTTCACATTCGATAAAGGAAATGAGAAAAAAGGCTCTGAATTAGAAAAAGAATACATAAACGATCCTCTATTTAAAAATTTAAATGCCGTAAAAAATGGTAAAGCATACAAAGTCGACGATGTTATTTGGAATACAGCTGGCGGTGTAATGGCTGCTAACCTATTACTAGATGATATCGAAAAACGCTTTGTTAAATAATTTTATTCTAACCAGCTCTCTCTTTGATGGAGCTGGTTTTTTCATTTCACTGAAGTGTCACATTATTTCATTTTGTATTTTTATTCCCAATATGTTATATTATAAAAGTAAATAGAATATATTTTCTTTATATCAGAATAGATTTTTTAATCTAAATTTTCTGATTAATCACTATTTTATTTTCTTTTAGAATTCAATTATTACATTTGAAAACGCTTATCATCTCGTTTTCAGGGCAAAATACAGTAACGGTTGAAGAAAAATAGAACTTTTTTAGAAATTTTCTTTCTATTTCCATATAATTCTATTGACTTCTAAATATTTTGTAAATTAAAATGATTACATAAATATCCGTTATACAGGATTAGGGGGAAACAAACATGGATGCAGCTTTAAAATTAGACAAAGCTGGAGAGCAACAATCACCAAAAAAACATCCACCAGGGTTATACTTGTTGTTCTTTACAGAGGCATGGGAAAGATTTAGTTATTACGGAATGCGTGGCTTATTAGTTCTTTATTTAACAACGAGCTTAGTAAGCGGCGGTTTAGGATTTGATAAAGCAGTTGCAGTTCAAATTTACGGTATTTTCACAATGCTTGTATATTTCACACCTATTATTGGTGGTTGGTTAACTGACCATTTCATTACGAAGCGACATGCCATTACTATTGGTGGTATCATTATGGCGCTTGGTAACTTCGTACTATTTTCAATGAATACGAAAACTGGACTATTTTTAGGATTAGGATTATTAGTTATCGGTAACGGATTCTTCAAACCGAATATTTCGACTTTATTAGGTCAATTATATAGCGACAACGATTCTCGTCGTGATAGTGCCTTCACTATCTTCTACATGGGGATTAACTTAGGAGCTCTTATCGCTCCATTCATTTGCGGGTACTTCGCAGATTATAGATACGGTTTCTTAACAGCTTGTATCGGTATGATTATTGGACAGATTGCATTTAACTTATTAGCACCTCGTTACTTAGGATCAGCTGGAACAACAGTTGTGGGTAAAAAATCTAAAGAACAAAATGCAAAAGCTGTTGAGAAAAAACCTTTAACACCACAAGAGAAAAAACGTACTGTTGCAATTTTAATTTTAACTTGTTTCGTTGTATTCTTCTGGGCAGGCTTTGAACAAGCTGGTAGTTCTTTAACACTTTACACAGATAAGTTCGTAGATCGTACAATTGGTGGATTTACAATTCCAACACCTTGGTTCCAATCTGTAAACCCACTATTCATTATCTTACTAGCATTACCTGTTTCTGCGTTATGGATTAAGCTTTCAAAAACAAAAAATGGTGATTTAAAAATCCCAACAAAAATGGCATTAGGTATGATTTTACTAGGGATTGGATATTTAGTTCTAACTTTAGCTGTTTTAAAAACTGGTAGCGATGAAGGTAACATTACAATGAAAGCAAACTTACTATTCATTGTATTCACTTACATGTTCCACACAATCGGTGAGTTATTCTTATCACCAATCGGATTATCTATGGTAAGTGCAATCGCTCCTGTTAAATTAGCATCATTATTAATGGGTGTATGGTTAGCTGGTACTGGCTTCGCAAACTTATTAGCAGGACAATTAGCCGCTTTCACTCAATCTTTAGGATATTTAGAAGTATTCGCAAGCATCGGTATTATCGTAATTGTACTGGGATTAGTACTTCTTATGTTCTCTAAGAAAATTGCACATATGATGGAATAACAAAAAGACGCTTCTAAAATTAGAAGCGTCTTTTTTATTATTTCTCCTCTAAAGCTGTCACGTCCACATGAACGCTCTCACCAGGATTAGATACATCATACACTTGAGCACTCCCCTTCTGCTCATCACAGCTCTCAATCCATACTGGTACGCCCTCATATGTAACGTCAATTCTACTTGAAGAAGATAAGATTTGTTTCACACGTTTCACATCCATACTAATATCCCTCCTTCTGCTTACTACACTCCTTTCTATTTTTTCTTTTCTTTTTAGAATATATTCCGTAAAGCAGCATGTTGATTGATAGTCATTTCTTCCTCACATGCTAATATTTACTCTCTCGCTACCTTTCTGACAAATAAAAAAAGACGTATATTCTACACGTCTTTTTCCATAATATTCAAATTTTAAGAAAATAATGTTTTTACTACCGCACTTACTTTATCATTATGGATTTGGTAATACACTTCTAATCCTCGTCTTTCAAAGCGCACTACTTTATTTTGCTTTAACTTCGTTAAATGTTGTGAAACCGTTGATTGCGGAATTTCTAATACTTCCTGTAGTTGTGTTACATTACATGTTCCTCTTTGCATAAGTTCCATTACTAGACGTAGACGAAGTGGGTGAGCTAACGCTCTTAACATTTGTACATCTTCTTCTGAAATACGACATTCGAATTGATTTTGGCTCATAAAGTTCCCCTCATTTTCGTTTTTATTTGCGTTTTTATGTTCTTTTTATTTATTTATATATCTGTTCTTATATTTCCTGTTACGACATAACTTTATCAACCTATAAAGCCGAAAAATTTTTCCATTTTCATCAACAAAAATTCAGGAAAAAATCCTTGTTGATTTTGAATATTATACTATATGATATAACGAAAAAGCAAAATAATGGCCTACGAATACTTTGCTTGCAAACGTTGTTTTATCAGGCTTTTTGTTATATTTTCACCTCATTGAAATGCACAGTAACGGTATTGTAAAATACCGTCTATAATTGATAACCTATCGTAATGTAGCTGAACTATACTTAACCTCTTTGTTACGCTAAAAGGAATTTTCAGTAAAAAGAGATGATGTGGTATTAAAAATTTGTTTCTAATTTTTTATTCGTATTGCAAGCGGTTGGACTGTTGTGCAAAACTTCCTATTAAATCCACTCACCATTCCTCCCTCACTAGATTAAACAGGACAAATCAGTTCATATATCAAACTTTATACTCGATATAAAAGATGGCATCTAATATACACCTATAAGGAACATGCCATCTGAATAAGCAAAATAATATGCAAATAACTTATACAGCACACTTAAATTCATTTGAGTGTGTTTTTTGTCTACTTTATGAACAAAGCTTTTCTTTTAACACTATTATGGAATAATTATACTTTTTTACGTTGACAATAGTGTTGAAGGAGAATATACTAAGCATGTAAGTTGATTGTGAATATTTTCACAAATAATGTGAATTTCTTCACATATAATAGATAGGAGTTGTCATTATTATGAGTACTTGGACACAAATTTATGACCCATTAAACAATATTTGGTTATCTGCACTAATCGCAGCACTTCCAATCTTTTGTTTCATCATTTGTTTAATGGGATTCAAAATGAAAAGTTACATGGCTGGTCTTTATAGTGTGATTGTCGCTATTATCCTTGCAATATTTGTTTATAAAATGCCAGCAACAGTAGCTGTAGCATCTGCCGGATTCGGTGTTTTATCTGGATTTTATCCAATTTGTACTATCGTTATCGCCGCAATTTTCCTTTACAAATTAACTGTTAAAACAGAGCAATTCAATATTATTCGCGATAGTATTTCAAGCATTACAAATGATCAACGTTTACAAGTATTATTAATCGCTTATTCTTTCGGTGCTTTCTTAGAAGGCGCAGCTGGTCTAGGGGTTCCAGTTGCTATTACAGCTGCACTACTTGTAGGTATGGGATTTAACCCATTAAAAGCAGCAGGTATTTGTTTAGTAGCTAATATCGCTGGTGGTGCTATGGGTGCTATGGGTATTCCAGTTACAGTACCAGCACAATTAACTGAACTTGACGCATTAACTATCGGTCGTCAAACTGTTCTTATTTTACCTTTCATTAGTATCATCTTACCTTTCTTACTTGTTTCAATGGTCGATGGAATTAAAGGTATTAAAGAAACTTGGCAAGGTATTCTTGTAAGTGGTGTTTCTTTCGCAATTACTCAGTTCCTTGTAACTTACTTCTTAGGTGCAGAACTTACTAACATTTTCGCAGCCGTTGTAAGTATGATTGCTCTTGCATTATTCTTACGTGTTTGGCAACCAAAATCTTCTACTAAAGAAGAAAAACAAGAAACTAAAGTATCACATACATTCAATCAAATTTTATATGCTTGGTCTCCATTCGTATTCTTAACTGCATTTGTAACAATCTTTAACTTAAAACCGATTAAAGCTTTATTTGCTCCAGATGGTGCGTTAGCAAACTTAGTATTTAACATTCAGTTCCCTGGTCTTCATAATGCTGTTATGAAAACTACACCAATTACAAAAGCTGATACACCTTTCGCAGCTGTTTTCAAATTCGATGTATTCTCTTCTACAACTACTGCGATTGTACTAGCAATTATCGTTTCACTTATCGTTTACCGCGTAAAAGGTAAAATGGTTAAAGAATTAATGATTGAAACAATGAAAGAATTAAAAGCTCCAGTATATACAATTTGTAGCGTTATCGCTTTAGCTTACGTAGAGAACTACTCTGGTATGTCATCTACACTTGGACTTGCATTCTCTTCTACTGGTAATGCATTCCCAGTTCTTTCTCCAATCTTAGGATGGATTGGCGTATTCATTACAGGTTCAGTAGTTTCAAGTGGTTCTTTATTTGCACCACTTCAAGCAGTAACAGCAGACCAGTTAAACATCGTTCCTTCTACACTCGTTGCCTTAAATGTAGTAGGTGGTACAATGGCAAAAATGGTTTCACCACAATCTGTAGCAGTTGCTTGTGCCGCAGTTGGACTAGTTGGTAAAGAATCTGCTCTATTTAAAACAGCAATGAAATACAGTTTAATTTTCTTAGCTGTTATTAGCTTACTTCAATTAAACGCTGTATTTAATATCTTTTAAAAATAAAACACCGATCCAAATGGATCGGTGTTTTTCACATTACATTTTTTTATTTTTTAATAAAGAAGCTCCAGCAATTTCAGGGTGAGTCATTTCGAATGGATCTAAAATAATATCCAATTCCTCTTCTGTCAGTACACCATGTTCTAAACATAACTCCCTAACAGATTTTCCTGTTTCAATTGCTTCACGTGCAATACGAGATGCTGCTTCATAACCAATATGAGGATTAACTGCTGTAATAATTCCAACACTTTTCTCAACATATTGCTTCAGCAATTCTTCATTTGCTGTAATTCCTTCAATACAATATTCACGGAATACACGGAATCCATTATTCATAATACTTATAGATTGAATTAAATTAAATACAAGCACAGGCTCCATTACGTTTAACTCTAATTGTCCTGCTTCTGATGCTAAGCAAATTGTATGATCATTTCCGATTACTTGGAATGCGACTTGGTTAATCACTTCTGCCATAACTGGATTTACTTTACCTGGCATAATCGATGAACCCGGCTGACGTGCTGGCAATTGAATTTCAGCTAACCCAACACGTGGCCCAGACGCCATAATACGAAGATCGTTTGCAATTTTAGACATGTTCATCATACATACTTTGAGTGCTGCAGATACTTCTGTGTATGCATCTGTATTTTGCGTTGCATCAACTAAATGCTCTGCACCAACAAGTGGGAATCCACTAAACGTTCTTAAATGTTTTACCACTTGTTCAATATACGTAGGATTTGCATTTAATCCTGTACCAACAGCTGTCGCCCCCATATTCACTTCATATAAATGTTGACGAGACTGTTTAATTCTTTTTATATCACGCTCAAGCACTCGGCTATACGCTTCAAATTCTTGTCCAAGGCGAATTGGAACTGCATCTTGTAAATGTGTGCGTCCCATTTTAATAACGTGATCAAACTCTTTTGCTTTTTTACGAAAAGCAGAATGAAGTTCTTCCATTGTAATAAGAAGCTTTTCTAACATCATAAGAGTTGCAATATGAATCCCTGTTGGAAACGCATCGTTCGTTGATTGGGCCATGTTCACATGAGTGTTTGGGCTAATTTTCGCATACGCCCCTTTTTCATATCCCATACGTTCTAACGCTCTATTCGCAATTACTTCATTTGTATTCATATTAATAGAAGTTCCGGCTCCGCCTTGAATAGGATCCACGATAAATTGATCATGAAACTTTCCATCAACAATTTCTTGCGCTGCTTCTGCAATTTCATATCCAATGTCTTTAGCTAAGTAACCAGTATCTATATTCGCAAGCGCCGCCGCTTTTTTCACAATTGCCATTGCTGTAATGAGTGATGGATGAATGCGATATCCTGTAATTGGGAAGTTTTCTACGGCACGTAATGTTTGTACACCATAATAAGCTGCACTTGGTACTTCTTTTTCACCTAAAAAATCTTTTTCTATACGTATATCCTTCGTTGCTATCATTTTTATCACCTATACTTTTTCATTCTAAATCCTTATCCAAAAAATCCGCCCTCTAAAAACACGAGTATCATTCAGAAGAATTTTTCAGTATCCACCTTCACTATATAGCACCTTTTTTGAAAGCGCAAACATTTATTTTTCTGTATATCCTTTTTATTAAAGTTTATAGAAAATCATTCTTCTACTTTCCTTATTTCCACTCGTTTAATTTGATGCATATCCTTTTCAAGGACTTTAAAATAAAAACCGTGTTTCTCAATAACATCTCCTTCAGCAACGATTTGTTTTTGTACCATAATCCAGCCACCAATTGTATCTACATCATCAGCAATTAAATGTATGCCAAGCAAATCATTTACTTCACTAATAAGCACTTTTCCCTCTACGATTTTATACCCTTCACTTACATGCTCTATAGGTGGATTCTCATCTTCATCGTATTCATCTCGAATTTCTCCAACAATTTCTTCTAAAATATCTTCTAGTGTAACAATCCCTGCTGTACCACCATATTCATCATACAATACAGCTAATGGTATGTGTTTTCTTTGCATTTGTAATAGTAAATCATGAATTGGAATATTTTCTAGCACTTCAATAACTGGCCTTGTATATGGCATAATCGAGCACTCCTCGTCCCGATTCCCATCCATATAACGAATAAATAAATCTTTTACATTAACCATCCCAATAATTTCATCTTTATCTTCACCAAATACAGGATATCTCGTGTATTTTTCTTGTGCTATTACTTTAATATGTGTTTCAAATGGTTCGTCCTCATATAAGCCTACAACTTCCGTACGAGGTACCATAATTTCTTTTGCTACTCTATTATCAAATTCAAAAATATTATTTACATATTTAAATTCCCTTTGGTTAATCTCTCCGCTCTCATAGCTCTCAGATAAGATTAACCTTAATTCTTCTTCTGAATGAGCTACTTCATGTTCAGAAGCTGGATGTAATCCGAATAAACCAGTTACAACCCTCGCTGAACCATTCAAAGCCCAAATAAACGGATACATAACTCGGTAAAAATAAATAAGTGGTTTCGATAACAATAAGCTAACTTGTTCTGCTTTTTGTATAGCAAATGTCTTTGGAGCAAGTTCCCCAATGACAACATGTAAAAATGTAATTACTGCAAAGGCAATAATAAATGAAACTGTACTGGAAATTGCAGGTGAGAATTGTAATTTTAAAAACAACGGCTCGAGTAAGTGTTTAATAGTTGGTTCCCCTAACCACCCGAGCCCTAAAGCAGTAATTGTAATACCTAGCTGGCAGGCCGATAAATATTCATCTAAATTTGACGTTACCTTTTTAGCTGCCAGTGCACCTCGTCTTTTTTCGCTAACGAGTTGATCAATACGACTGCTACGTACCTTAATAATTGCAAACTCAACAGCCACAAAAAATGCTGTTAACCCAATAAGAATGACTACCATCAATAATTTTAAAATATCCACATATGTCCTTTAGCTTTCTTAGCTAAAGTTACACCTCCTTTTAAAAAGAAGTTTCACTTTAGTTTCTTCAATTATTGGAAAGCAACTCTATATAAAATCCACCAATTTTCAAACCTCATACAATTCTAAAGGTAAACCATCGGGATCTTGGAAAAAGACGAATTTCTTCTCCGTTATTTCATCAATACGGATCGATTCTGTCTCAACACCACATTGATTTAAATGCTTCACAGCTTCTTCTATATTTGTAACAGCAAATGCTAAATGTCTAAGACCTGCTGCTTCTGGAAAACTTTTGCGCTCAGGCGGATTTGGAAATGAAAATAATTCGATTTGATACTCTTCTCCTACACATAAATCTAATTTATAAGAATCTCGTTCCTTTCTATATACTTCATTCAGTTCTTTAAATCCTAATATCCTAGTATAAAAATCCTTTGACGTCTCATAATTCGAACAAATAATTGCAACGTGATGCACTCTACATATATTCATACTCTCTCTATTCCTTTCTTTACCAAAGATGCATATTCTCTCTTGAAATGAAAAACATATATAGCAGAATATCTCTTTTAGGGGGCTTATCATGAAATTCATTACTTTTTTCGTCGGACTAATTGTTGTTTTCTTGCTCGCTTATATTGCTAGCAATAATAAGAAGCATATTAAATTTAAACCAATTTTTATCATGCTTATTATACAGTTAATTTTAACCTATTTACTACTAAATACAGAAGTCGGCCTCATACTAATTAGAATCATTTCCAGTTTGTTTACCAAGCTACTCGAGTATGCTGCTGATGGAATAAATTTCGTATTTGGTGGTCTTGCAAATAAAGGTGAAATGCCATTTTTCCTTAATGTATTATTACCAATCGTCTTTATTTCTGTTTTAATTGGCATATTACAACATTTCAAAATACTACCATTTTTTATTCATTGGATCGGGTACTTTCTTAGTAAAATAAATGGTCTTGGGAAATTAGAATCTTACAACGCTATCGCCTCTGCCATTGTCGGCCAATCAGAAGTTTTTATTACAGTGAAAAAGCAATTAGCTCAAATTCCAAAACACCGTCTTTATACACTTTGTGCCTCTGCTATGTCAACCGTATCTATGTCTATCGTAGGTGCCTATATGACAATGATTGAACCTAAATATGTAGTAACTGCACTCGTTCTCAATTTATTTAGCGGTTTTATTATCGTACTCATCATTAACCCTTACGACGTTAAAGATGACGAAGATATTTTAGAAATCAAAGGTGAAAAACAGAGCTTTTTTGAAATGCTTGGAGAATACATTCTTGATGGTTTTCGTGTAGCCATTGTTGTCGGCGCTATGCTCATCGGATTCGTCGCATTAATTAGTTGTATTAATGACCTGTTCCTCATTATATTCGGTATTACGTTCCAACAATTAATCGGCTATGTATTTGCACCTACCGCATTCCTTATCGGTGTACCAAGTTCTGAAATTGTCGCAGCTGGCAGCATTATGGCAACGAAGCTTGTAACGAATGAATTTGTTGCAATGATGGACCTCAGTAAAATTTCTAATAGCCTTTCTCCCCGTACAGTTGGTATTATTTCTGTTTTCCTTGTGTCTTTTGCCAATTTCTCTTCCATTGGTATTATTTCAGGTGCGGTAAAAGGACTAAACGAGGAACAAGGAAACGTTGTCGCGAGGTTTGGCCTTAAATTACTATATGGAGCTACTCTCGTTAGCATTTTATCTGCAATTATCGTAAGCATTATGTTGTAATTAGGTAAAATTTTATCATTTTCTTATCCCTATCTTTTGTATACAATAACGAATAGATGTCTTATAAAGTGAAACTTTACTCAGAGGGGGCTATCCCCCTCTGAGTATTAGCCTTCACCAATCGGGCTTTTACGGGCAGTTAACTCCCACCTAACTTCCTTGCATTCGCTGGGCTTTGAGGTGGGAGTTTTACTGCCCGTTAATGCGGGATAAATAATCAAGACATCTATTTTTTATACATGTACAATCGCTTTTATTTAGCGTAAAATATTTTTTATGTGTTTGAATACACTTCTAAATGTATACACTTTGATAGTTTTAAAGGAGAAAAAATGATGAAATCCGACACGAACAACAATACGCGAGCCAAAAAAGGACGCTCAAAGAAAAAACGCCTACTTTGGTTCCTTCTTATTCCATTACTAATTGTAGCACTTGGAGCAGGAGGCTACTCCTTCCATATATACAGTAAAGCAAAGTCCGTCTTAAATAATGCTTATGCTGAACTAGGTCGAGGAGATAAGTCCAGCAAACGTGAAAAAGCTGTTAAACCTATGACCGACAACATTTCCGTACTTATTATGGGTGTTGATGAAAGTGAAATTAGGGAAAAAGGTTATGGAAAAGCGACTCGAACAGATGCGTTATTACTTGCAACAATTAATAAAAACGATAAATCCGTTAAACTTGTAAGCATTCCACGTGACTCACGCGTCTACATTAAATCACGTGATAAATACGATAAAATTACACATGCGCACGTATTCGGTGGTGTAGACAGCACAATTGATACGGTAGAGAACTTTTTAGATGTTCCAGTTGATTACTATGTAAAATTCAACTTTAAATCCTTTATTAAAATTGTTGATTCTCTTGGTGGTATTACTGTAGACGTTCCAGTTGAGTTCACAGAGCAAAATAGTAAAGATGAAGCAGATGCAATTCATCTTAAAAAAGGACGTCAACATTTAAATGGAGAAGAAGCATTGGCGCTAGCTAGAACTCGTCATATCGATAGTGATTATATGCGTGGCCAACGACAACAGCTTGTATTAGAGGCCATTGCTGAAAAGGCACTATCTCTTAATTCCATTAATAAAATCGGTGGCCTACTAGACGCTGTCGATAAGGATTTAAAAACCAATTTAACGTTTGATGATATGATGACAATTACAAAAAATTCAATGGATTCAAATTTAAAGATGGAAAAAATGCAAGTAGAAGGTACAGATAAATATATAGGTGGTATTTATTATTACGTTCCAAATGAAAAAAGCGTCGACACTATTTCAACTACCCTTCAAAAACATCTCGGTGTTACGAATAAAAATGAACATAAAAAATTATAATAAAAAGGCTGCTAGATCTTTCTAGACAGCCTTTTTATTATATTTTTCAACATATTTTTCATACACATTGTGACAAGAAGTGACAATTATTACAGCGATGTAACATTTTTTATGAAAACATTACACACACAGTGAAAATAATAGTATACTAGTACGTACATAATGTTATTTTCATCATTTTTATACAAAAAATGTAATACATATATTTATACATAAATTTCTGGGGGGAAATAAATGAAGCTAAGTAAAATACTGATTGGTTCTGCAATTGCTGGGGGCATATTACTTTGTGTAGGCGGTGTTGGGGGATATAAATATGTATCCAAATTAAATAATCAATTAGATACTACTGCATTACCAAATACTACATTTGAAGGTATTTCTCTCGAAGGAAAAAATAAGAAAGATATTCAAGCAATTATTAATCAAAAGGTAACTGAGTTAGATCAAAAATCCCTTACCTACATATTCCAAAACGATAAACAAACTTACACATGGAAAGATTTAGGGATAAATTATAAAGAAAAAGATATTATTGACAAAATCTTCAAAGAACAAGAAGGAAACGTAATGAATCGTTACAAAATGCGTAAGCAAGCTGAAAACGGTGAATTAAAACGTGACTATAAATTAACACCACAATTAAATGCAACAGCTTATGAAACCTTTATAAAAGATAAATATAATGAAACATTAAAAAATCCTGTTAATGCAGAATTGAGTATTGAAGGCTCAACAGTAAATGTTAGTCAAAGCCAAAACGGAGAAAAAATTGATAAAGGGAAACTAAACGGTTTAACAAACGAAGCTATTACTACTGGTAAATCAGATGTTACATTGCCAGTTACATTTATAAAACCAGAACGTTCTACAGAAGACATACAGGAAATGGGTATTAAAGAAGTCATTGCTGAATATTCTACGCCAATGGCTGGCCGTAACGGAAATCAATCATTTAACGTAAATAAGTCAGCCAATACTTTAAGTGGGGTTATTGTCGCACCTGATGAAACATTTAGTTTTAATGGCCGCGTTGGCGTAACTGATGCTGCACATGGTTATAAATCTGCAGCAGTATATTCACAAGGTAAAGTAATACAAAGTGCAGGCGGAGGAGTTTGCCAAGTCAGTAGTACTTTATACAGCGCAGCTTTAAGGGCAGATTTAGGCATTGTTTCTCGAAGCAATCATTCTATGCCGGTAAATTATTTACCACTTGGGCAAGATGCAGCAGTAGCAGATTATGGTCCAGATTTAAAATTTAAAAATAATACGGGCAATCATATTTATATTCAAGCATTTTCAAATGGAGGTAGTATTACTACACGCATTTTCGGTACAAATACTGGTAAAAATGTTGAAGTTTCTTCTCAAGTAATTAGTAGGACTAGTGATAAAATCACAGCGGTTACGTATAAAAAAGTAACACAAAACGGGGCAGTAATATCAAATGGACAAATTTCAAAAAGCGTATATAAAAGCGCTCCAAAAGAATAGATAATATCAACCGAATAGCATAAAGAAAAAGGCGTGATTTAATCACGCCTTTTTCTTTTGCAGTAATAGTAAAAAAGTTTCAAGATGGTCTTTCGTTTCTTCTAAAGACCACATACGATTGCCTTGCTTCGCAGCTAATACACACGCCTCTTCCCACGCGTTCTTTTTCTTCATATTTATTAATTCATCACGTAATTTCAAAACAATTTCTTCGTCTTCTTGTTCAATAAACTCTTCCATCACGCTTACTATTTCATCCTCATGAATACTTAACGTACAGTACGATTTAAGAAAGTATTGTAATGTCGTATACATAATGTACTCCCCCTTCTTATTTATCAGATGGATAAGAAGTAATAATCTTAAACCCTAATTCTCCTGACTTATCTCTTGCTAAAACAGTAACAGTTTTTACCAACTTGTCTTTTACACTCATATTTTTCTTTATTACCGTTTTTCCAACCGGGAATGAATGTGTTGTATTTAATACGAGACGAGCCTCTTTAGAATTTTTTAACCAGTCTTGAATTTCCTTATCATGCTGCTTCAAACTATCTTTTACAGCTTTCGTTGCTGTTTCCTTGTCATAGTATGTACTTGCTGCTGATACTTTATCTGTCTTCAAGCGATTCTTCAAATCTTCTTCTGATTTGCCTACATGTCTTTCAATCGTATGACCATTTTTAGGTGGCCCTTCCATTTCATCTAAAATATTATCACTAATTTTTTCTACTGATGTCGATTGATTCCCTGTTTGTTTCTCTGTTTTTTGTTCTTTTCCTGCACATCCACTTAAGATCAGCATTAGTGCCAATAAACCACTCAAGAAAAGACTACTTATTCGTTTCATCATATCACCTCTTTCATGATTATTATCGCAACTTCACTAAAAGTCAATTTCACAACGAAAAAATCTATCAGTTTTCATTTTTTCCATCTATTTTTCCATATTTACCCTCGCAATTTCATCAACCCTCTATTTTTCTACTTTTATAATATATACCCCCTATATTTTATGATTATTTCCCAGATGAAAACACTGATAATATAACTATAGAACTCTTTTATATAAAGGTTTTTATAGTATTTTTCAAAATAATTTAAAATACCCCTGTTTTTATATACCCAATACCTATATAAGGTATAAAGACCCCTTCTTATCAACGTTTTTCTACATTATGTAAATTTACCCTTGCCTATACAAACGAAATATGGTGTAATGCAAAAAAAGATAAAGGATTTTAAACAATGGCTGAAACGATTCAAAATTTCTTAACAGAATACTATTCAATCGCAATTCCACTTAGTATCTTAATTAACATCATCATTAGTCTTTTAGGCGTTATTCCTAGCATCTTTTTAACCGCCATTAATATACAGCTCTTCGGTGTAACAAATGGCACAATCATTTCGATCGCAGGTGAGGCCTTAGGGGCTATTATCTCGTTTTATATTTACCGAATAGGCCTTCAAAAGTTCACTCACGATAAAGTAAATAAGTACCCAAAGGTAGAGCGTCTTCTTTATGTACAAGGTAGAGAGGCCTTTCTACTCGTTCTATCGTTTCGATTGATACCTTTCATCCCATCAAGTATCGTGACTTTATTTGCAGCTCTAGGGAAAATGTCATTACTCTCCTTCAGTATTGCCAGTACAATAGGTAAAATACCGGCATTATTGATTGAAGTATATTCGGCATACCAAGTCATGAACGGAACAAATGAAGCGAAGTGGATTGTGACAATCGCAGGTTGCATTGGATTGTTCTATTTGTGGAAAAAATGGAGAAAAAAATAAAGAAGGAGCCTATGCTCCTTCTTTATTTTTGAGGTATCTTATTAATAGCTATCCTTTAAATCCTTAGTTAATACCAACAGCACTAAATGATTGCTTAACTGCTGCTACTTCAGCAGAATTTGCACCATATAAGTCTGCAGCAGCTTGTACTGCACCAGCACGAGCTTGACTAAATGTAGTAGATTGCGTGAAATACTGTGTATTTGCACGGTAGTAAATCGCACCTAATTTATCTTTACCGATACCAGTTACAGTTACACCGTAATGCGTACCACCATTTGCTAATAAATAAGCTTGTTTATTAATAATGCCGCTGTTTGTATGAACGCCACCGTTATCACTTGAACCAGTGTAACGCTTAGAATAATGGTCTGGATCACCATACTTCGTAGGATCACTCATAGAACGAAGGGCATCTCCTGCTTTACCAGGCGTGTAAATATCTTCACCAATCTCCCAATCTGGGTTACGGTTATCATAGAATTCTACTAAAGTACCAAAGATATCAGAAATCGCTTCATTTAAAGCCCCTGATTCATTTTGATAAATTAAATTTGAACTATTTTCCGTAACAGCATGCGTTAACTCGTGACCAATTACATCAATTCCACCAGATAATGAAGTAAACGTTACACCATCACCATCTCCGTATACCATCTGTGAACCGTTCCAGAATGCATTATTATAATTACTTCCGTAATGAACTGTTGATTTTAACGGAGCTCCTGCATCATTAATAGAATTTCTATTAAATGTAGCTTTATAGTAATCATATGTTTTACCTGCATAATAATGAGCATCTACCGCTGCTGCATCATACGCTGCATTGAAAACATTATCTGCATCTGCCCATAAAGTTCCTGGTAATGTTGAACGGTTTTTCGCATCATATGTGAAAATCGTTGCCCCGCGCGTATTATCTTGTAAGTAGTAAGATGATCCAGATAACGTTGTATTAAGCGACTTCGTATCTCCTAATACACCTTTACCAGTCCCTACTTTATTCGTTCCTGTAACAGGCTTTACAACAGCTTTCGCATCCTGTTTAGGAGCCTCTTGCTTAACTGGTGACTTATCATCATTCGTCACATGATCAATTGTATTAAACTTATTTAATACTTTACCGCTTTCTGCCTCAATGAAATAGTAGTAGTTTCCTGGGCTTGGATCTAAGAAGTTTAGATTTACAACATATGCATATGTTGTTTCCTCACCGTTTTGATATACATATAAGTCCGCTTTTGGTTCTACCTCATATTTCGGTGTTACCCCTAAATCTTGCTGCGCGATTTCAATCGCTTTTGCGCCTTCAATCTTATTTTTATTTTTCAACTTTTCCTTTTTGTCTAAATCAGGTGCAACTGTTCCAGACAATACTTTTAAAGAACCGTCTTTACTTACGTGAGCTACTTGAGTAGAACCCCATACAGGCACTCCTTCGTAAACTTGTTGCATACGTACTACTGTTGAATCAGTTACAGCATCTTTCTTCACTTGTTTCACTTTGAAAGAATCTTGCGCACTCTTTTCCCCTAGCTTGTAATCACCTTTTGCTGCGTTTAAGTAATCAAACACAACAGATTCTGCTTTCTTACCAGTCGCTCCAGTTAGATCACCAGAAATAAACTCAGGTGACTGCACCGTCTCATTGTACTTCTTCGTAGAGAGTACATTTTTAGAATCCGCAAATGCAGAGCCTGTCCCTCCAAACGTTGTAACTGCCATTCCTGTCGCTAACACTAATGCTAAACTCTTCTTTTTCATATAACCTTCCCCCTAATAAAAAATTTTTTTGAAAAAGAGTAGTTTCATATTAGCATTATGTTTCCACTATTAATATACTAAAAATTCAAATAATTTTTTTCTCAAGTTTTGTAGAATTTTGAGGAACAAATATTGAAAAAACCCTTTCCGATTGGAAAGGGTGGAGATTATAAATTAAATTGTTCAACAGTTTTAGCTTGTTGACCAACAATATCAGGTTTACTGCTATATTGATGTATTCCTCCAGCAACTGTAAGAGTCAATATAAACGCCAATACTCCAAATACCATCTTTTTCATGTTTATTCCTCCTTATTATCATTCATTAAATCAATAACTAACCTATAATATCGATTACTTTCTTCAAATCTCGATAAACTGGAAAAATGTTCTGCTAGTTCAACGTATACTTTCTTTAATTCTATTTTATTTCCTGCAGATTTATACAACGGGATAGCCTCATTTTCCAAAAATGCTTTATAATCTTTTGCTTCTTCAAAATATTTATATCTAAGCATTAAAAGCAAATATAATTTTGCATTAAATCTCTCTTCCTGTTTTGCTGCATCAATTCCCTTATCAATTAATGTCCTTGCCTCTTCCAATTCTTCTAATTTAATGCATACTAATGCCATTTCGTATATTGTATCTAAATAGTTTAAATCTATTTGTTTTTGAAGTTGTAGACTATCTAAATAATATTTTTTCGCTTGCTGATATTTGCCTTTTTTATAATAGATACTTCCCATATTACTTAAAGTAATAGCTAATAGTACATCCTTATCAGCAAAAGATGTGGCCTCTCTCAATATACTCTCATACATTTTTAAAGCTTCTTCATACTGACCTTTTTCTGTATAACTTACCGCAATAAGGATTTGGCAATTAATTATGTTTCTAAACTTATATTCACTACGAAATCCTTCTAATGCCATATTTACAAAATGAATTGCAAGATGATGAATATCTAAATGAGTATATGCAAGCGCTATATTATAATACAAGCCTGTTTCATGATACCCTTGTTCTTTGGCCATTACTTCTGTTTTTAATAAGTAATCTAGCCCATCCTTCCATCTATACTGTAAACAGCACAATAATCCTCTACTATACATATATAACAACTTCTGAAATGGAGAATATTTTTTATATACCTTCTTCAACTTATCTAATTCTTCTTCGAGTGCAGAAATATCCCTTTTCATAATTAAATAACGTGTATACAGCAGTTTATAATAATTTATAATTTCAAAATCCAACACATGCTTCATTTCACCTTGCAACTCTTCATATATACGTTCTACTTGTTGCTTGTCCAAATGAACTAGTGCATTCAACCATTCATCCAGCTTCCCCTTCACATCTTCTTCTACATCTCTCAAATCCGTCACAGCAATTTCTAGTCTTGCGCAGAGCAATTGTAGAATTTCTTCTGATGCTTCGATCTTTCCATTTTCGATCTTACTTAAGTATGAGACAGAACAAATGCCCTGACATAGTTCTTCTTGTGTCATTTTTTGCTGAAGCCGTTTGTAAAAGACTTGTTTGCCTATTTTTTCTAATGTTTGTTGCATTGTCCTCCTCCATTCTCATTACCCCATTACTCTAATAATACATAAAATTTGGAGAAATATAAATTGATAAATATAAATTTTCTAAAAAATATGCATAATTTCATTTTTTTCTCTCTTGACTTCACTTCAATATCTCTTCTTTGCTACGAATGGTGAAAAATTGGTATACTATAACCAAATTATGGAGGTGTTCTCGCGATGACTCATTATAAAGACGATAGTTATGCCTTACATACAGACCTATATCAAATCAACATGGCTTATACATATTGGAAAGATGGTATTCATAATCGCCGTTCCGTGTTTGATTTATACTTTCGAAAGCTTCCATTCGAGAACGGTTATGCTGTTTTTGCTGGCCTTGAGAAAATTGTAGAGTACATAGAAAATTTCAGCTTTACTGAAAGCGATATCGCTTATTTAGCAGAATTACAATTTGAAGAAGAATTCCTTCATTATTTACAAAATATGAAATTCACTGGGACGATTCGTAGTATGCAAGAAGGTGAAGTTGTATTTAATAACGAGCCTTTATTACGCGTTGATGCACCACTCGGTGAAGCACAAATTATTGAAACCGCTCTCTTAAATATTGTGAACTACCAAACATTAATTGCAACAAAAGCAGCCCGTATGAAACATGCTGCAAATAATGATGAGCTTTTAGAGTTCGGCACAAGACGTGCCCACGAGTTCGACGCTGCCCTTTGGGGGACGCGTGCTGCCTTTATTGGTGGTTTCTCCTCTACAAGCAATGTTCGTGCTGGGAAACGCTTTGGGATCCCTGTAGCTGGCACACATGCGCACTCGTTCGTTCAAGCATATCGCGATGAATACGTCGCATTTAAGAAATACGCTGAAACTCATAAAAAGTGCGTCTTTCTCGTTGATACATATGACACATTGAAATCTGGTGTTCCAAATGCAATTCGTGTTGCAAAAGAATTTGGGGATCGTATTGATTTCTATGGTATACGTCTTGATAGTGGTGATATGGCTTATTTATCGAAAAAGGCACGAAAACTACTAGATGAATCAGGGTTTACAAATACAAAAATTATCGCTTCTAGCGATTTAGATGAATACACAATTATGCACCTTAAATCTCAAGGAGCAAAAATTGACGTATGGGGCGTTGGGACGAAATTAATTACGTCCTTTGAGCAACCTGCATTAGGGGCTGTTTACAAACTAGTTGCGATTGAAGATACTGACGGAAAATTAAATGATACGATTAAAATTTCATCTAATCCTGAAAAAATTACCACTCCAGGACTGAAACGAATTTATCGTATTATCAATCGGGTTAACGATCATGCAGAAGGCGATTATATTGCGTTAGATTCTGAAGAACCTGAAAAAGAAGAGCGCTTAAAAATGTTCCATCCAGTTCACACATATATAAGTAAATTTGTAACAAACTTTGAAGCCCGTGAACTCCATAAAGACATTTTCGTTAACGGTGAAAGAACATATGAACTACCAAGTATATTAGATATTCAACAATATAATGAACAGAGTCTCGCTCTATTTTGGGAAGAATACATGCGAACTTTAAATCCCGAAGAGTATCCTGTCGATTTAAGCCAAGAATGTTGGGATCATAAAATGAATTACATTCAAACTGTTCGAGAACAAGTTGAAAAAAACATACAAAAGTAAACAGAGAAGTTTCTCCTTCTCTGTTTTTTTCAATACTATATGGATATTTGTAAAAATATATTAAAATAATAAGACGAATGTTTTTTATTTGTAAATTTTAATATTATACTATTTAAAAGTAAAATAATATTTGATATTATTTTATTGAATCAATTTCAACAAAATCACTAATAAAAAAGAGGACGCAGGTTGCGTCCTCTTTTTATAAATCCTTCACTCGTAATACACGCATTGCATTTAACACTGCAAGTAGTGTCACACCAACATCTGAGAAAACAGCTTCCCACATTGTTGCAATACCAAAGGCACCAAGTAATAGAACGATCCCTTTTACACCTAAAGCAAAGATGATATTTTGCCATACTATACTTCTTGTGCGTTTTGCAATTTTTACAGCTGTCGCAATTTTCGAAGGCTCATCAGTCATAATAACGATGTCTGCCGCTTCAATTGCTGCATCTGATCCTAAACCACCCATCGCAATACCAACGTCTGCACGGGCTAATACTGGTGTATCATTAATACCGTCACCAACGAAGGCAATTTTTTCTTTTCCGTGCTTCGCTGCATCAATTTTTTCAATCTCTTCTACTTTTTGTTGCGGTAGTAATTCCGCATGAACTTCATCTAAGCCTAATTCTTTACCGACAGCTTCACCAACTGTTTTTGCATCACCAGTTAACATTACTGTCTTTTTAATACCTAGTTCTTTTAACTTTTGAATCGCTTGTTTCGAATCCTCTTTCACCTCATCAGAGATAACAATATAACCTGCATATTTTCCATCTACAGCAACGTGAACTAATGTACCTACTGTTTCTGGTTGTTTAAATTCAATATTTTCTTTTCTCATTAATTTTGCATTACCTGCAAAAATTTCTTTTCCTTGTACTTTTACAACTGTACCGTGACCAGAAATTTCGTTATAATCATCGATTATTTTTTCATCAATTGATTTTCCATATGCCTTTCGAATAGATTGGGCAATCGGATGGTTAGAATACACTTCAGCAAATGCCGCATACTCTAATAACTCTTCGCTTGTAGTACCTTCACTCGGTTCCATTTTTGTAACTTTGAAAACACCTTTTGTTAATGTTCCTGTTTTGTCAAAAACAATATATTTTACATCATTTAAAGCTTCTAAATAGTTACTACCTTTTACTAACACACCACTTTTAGATGCACCACCGATACCTCCAAAGAATCCAAGAGGAATGGATACAACTAACGCACATGGACAAGAGATTACTAAGAACACTAAAGCTCTATAAATCCACTCAGAGAATGTAGCCCCTTCTAAAATAAGCGGTGGAATAAACGCCATGATCGCCGCTGTAATAACTACAACTGGAGTGTAGTAACGCGCAAACTTCGTAATAAAGTTTTCTGTTGGTGCTTTTTTACTGCTTGCATTTTGAACTAAATCTAAAATTTTCGATACAGTTGATTCACCAAACTCTTTTGTAACTTCAATTGTTAATACACCGTTTTGGTTCACAAAGCCACTTAATACATCATTTCCAACTTCAACTTCACGTGGTACAGATTCACCAGTTAATGCTGAAGTATCTACCATTGATGTTCCTTCAATTACTTTTCCGTCTAATGGTACTTTCTCACCTGGCTTAACGATAATATAATCGCCAATTTGTACATCTTCTGGTGATACTTGTTTCGTTTCATTCCCAATCTTTACATTCGCATAATCAGGACGAATATCCATTAATGAAGTAATTGATTTTCGAGAGCGGTTTACCGCAATGCTTTGGAATAGTTCTCCTACTTGATAAAATAGCATTACTGCTACGGCTTCTGAATATTGCTGAATTGCAAAGGCTCCTACAGTTGCAATTGCCATTAAGAAGTTTTCATCAAATACTTGGCCGCGAGTTATGTTTCTTACCGCTCTCCAAACGATATCTCCACCTATTAATAAATAAGCAAGGACGAATAACGGAATTGTTACCATTTGTGGTAAGCTCGCTAATGCAGCAATTGCTGTCAAAATTCCGCCGACCACTAATCTCCCTACCATCTTTTTCACGTTTGCTTCACCATGATCGTGACTATGTCCGTGGTCATGACCGTTCTTCTCTTCACGAACAACTTTCACATCTGGCTCTAACTTTTGAACGACATTTGTTATATTTGCTACAGTTGCTTCTAGTTCTCTTTTATTCGCAACTTCTACTCGTAGTTTCTTCGATACGAAATCAACAGTTGCTTCTGAGACATCTGGCATTTCCTTCACTTTATTTTCAATTTTCATTGCACAGTTCGCGCAATCTAAACCTTCTAATATAAATACTTCTTTAGCAATTTTATTTTTTTGTTCTTCTTGCACTTTAATATGCGGTTCTAATTTTGTAACGAGTTGTTTTGCTTCCGTAACAACTTCGTTTTCTTTATTTTGTGCTGTTTCTAAGATCATTGTCTTTGTTGCGAAGTTTACAGAGCAAGAATTTACTCCTTCTATATTCCCAACACCTTTTTCAATTTTCATTGCACAATTCGCACAATCTAAACCTTCTAACATCAGTTTCTTTTTCACTAACGCTTCAGCCATCGTTCTCCCTCCTCGCGTTCTTTTTATTCTTCTTCGTTTACGTGTTCAAACGCTTGCTCGAAGATATGAATTACGTGCTGGTCAGCTAACGAATAATAAACAACCTTTCCTTCTTTACGATTCTTCACAAGTTTCGCTTGCTTTAACACACGAAGCTGATGCGAAATAGATGATTGTGTCATTCCTAATAAATAAGCTAAATCACAAACGCACATTTCAGCTTCAAATAGCGCATGTAATATTCTCGTACGTGTACGGTCACCTAATACTTTAAATAGTTCTGCTACTTTACTTAAACTTTCATCAGTTGGAATTGTTTGTTTTACTTGCTCAACAACTTCTTCATGAATTATCGTTTGAGAACATGTCTCTTGTGGTGTTTCTACTTTATTTCCAGCCATTATAGCTCACCTCTTTAATTGAACATATGAACAATCATTCATATATCTTATACTCTTATTATATGAGCGCCTACTCATATGTGTCAATGAAATCTGAATTTTTTTATGAACATTTCGTTCACATTTTAGTAAGGCATATACATATTTTCCGCATCCTCCATATTCTCATACAAAAAAGGATGTACAATTCGCACACCCTTTTTTCATATTCCGACATAAAAATTCAACAAAGTAATATATGTTCCCTTTATTTCAACAAAAGAAAAAGCCTTGCGCGCTCCCTAGACGCACAAGGCTTACTGTGTTTATATCCCTTTAATTAGCTTGTTCTAAATTATCCTGCGAACTTCCATCGTCTTTTAAATGACTATGTTTTTTCGAATAAACAAAGTATACAACTACTCCAATCGCTAACCAAATACCAAAGTATATCCATGTTGTTAACGGTAAATTTACCATTAAGAATAGACAACATGCAATTGAAATAATCGGTAAGATCGGTACAAGTGGTACCATAAATCCACGTTGTAATTTCGGATGCGTTTTACGAAGAATGATAACAGTTACACCAACCATGGCGAATGTTAATAACGCTCCAATATTCGCTAAATTCGACAATTCTTTTAAATCGATAAATCCAGCAATTAAAGCACTACCAATTCCTGTTAACCAAACTGAAAATGTTGGCGCTTCAGTCTTCTTGTTAATTTTCGCAAAAGATTTTGGTAATAAACCGTCACGACTCATTGCGAAGAATACACGTGTTGTCGCATAAATGTAAGCGAAAATTACAGCCATAATACCGATTACAGCTCCAATAGCAATTACACCAGCCACTTTATCTTGTCCTACAACCTCTAACACATATGCCATCGCTTCCGGTACATCTAGCTCTTTATAAGAAACCATACCCGTCATAACGAGACAAACTACAACATAAATGATTGTACAAATAACTAACGAAGCAATAATACCAATTGGTAGATCACGTTGCGGATTTTTTACTTCTTCAGCAGAAGTTGCTAATGCATCAAATCCTAAGAAAGCAAAGAATACTGCTGCTCCCCCTGCGAACACTCCACTTAAACCGTAAGGTGCAAATGGTATCCAGTTTTCTGGTTTCACGTAGAATACACCAACTGCAATGAATAAAACAACAATACCAATTTTAATTAATACCATTATGTTATTCACACGCTTACTTTCTTTCGTACCTCGTGATAATAACCAAGTTATCACTAACGTAACGATAACTGCTGGTAAGTTTACCATACCACCTTGCGCTGGAATTGTTAGCAACGCTTTCGGAATTTCAAGTCCCAGTCCACTCACTAAATTATTGAAATAACCAGTCCATCCGCCAGCTACTGCGGCAGTCGTTACGACATATACGGATAACAATGTCCATCCCATTAAATGAGCAACAAACTCACCAATTGTTGCATACGAATATGTGTACACACTACCTGAAACAGGAAGTGTAGACGCAACTTCTGCATAACATAATGCTGCAAATCCACAAACAATTGCTGCAATCATAAATGAAAAAATAACTGCTGGACCAGCATCTCTTGCTGCTACTAATCCAGTTAATACTAGAACTCCTGTACCAATTATCGCACCAATCCCTAGCATTGTTAGGTCAAATGCCCCTAGCGTTTTCGTTAAAGTTTTACTTTTACTTTCCCCTAACAATTGCGTAACGGATTTCTTTTTAAATAGGTTGGCCACGATGTATGCCCCCTTTTACTAAGAAGAGCTAAGAGGTATTATCTCTTAGCTCTTATCATGTTGTATTATATATTGTTCGATTTTGTTTTGTATAATGCTTCTATTAGCAAGATACTGTTTCTGCTTCTAATAATTCTTTAGCACCTTTGTACTCTACACCGTGAGCTTCTGCAACTGCTTCAAATGTTACATAGCCATCTAATGTATTAATACCTTTTAATAATGCAGAGTTGCCTAGGCAAGCTTCTTTGTAGCCTTTGTTAGCAATTTGTACTGCATATGGTACTGTTACGTTTGTTAATGCAAGAGTTGATGTACGTGGAACCGCACCTGGCATGTTTGCAACTGCATAATGAACAACGCCGTGTTTTTCGTAAGTTGGGTTATCATGAGTTGTAATACGGTCAGTTGTTTCGAAAATACCACCTTGGTCAATCGCGATATCTACAACAACAGAACCTGGTTCCATTGATTTAATCATTTCTTCTGTTACAAGTTTTGGAGCTTTTGCACCTGGGATTAATACTGCACCGATTACAAGATCAGACTCTTTTACAGCTTCTGCAATATTGTAAGGATTAGACATTAAAGTTTTTACTTGATTTCCGAAAATGTCATCTAATTGACGAAGACGTTCTGCGCTTAAGTCGATGATTGTTACATCCGCACCTAGTCCAACTGCAATTTTAGCAGCATTTGTACCAGCTTGTCCACCACCGATGATTGTTACTTTACCACGTTTAACTCCTGGAACACCTGCAAGTAAGATACCTTTACCGCCTTTGTTTTTCTCAAGGAATTGCGCACCAATTTGTGCAGCCATACGACCAGCTACTTCACTCATAGGTGCAAGTAATGGTAGAGAACGGTTTTCTAATTGTACTGTTTCATATGCAATCGCAACAACTTTCTTCTCAATTAACGCTTTTGTTAATTCTGGCTCTGGAGCTAAGTGTAAGTATGTGAATAAGATTAAGCCTTCACTGAAATGTTTGTATTCGCTTTCAATTGGTTCTTTAACTTTCATAACCATTTCCATGTTCCAAGCTTCTTCAGCTGTATCAACAATTTTTGCTCCCGCTTCAACATACTGAGCGTCTGTGAAACCAGATCCTAAACCTGCACCCTTTTGAATGAATACTTCGTGATTGTTACGAATTAAATGTACAACACCTGCTGGTGTCATTGCCACACGGTTTTCGTTGTTTTTAATTTCTGCTGGTACCCCAATACGCATAATGAAATGCCCCCTTATAATTAACAGAAAAAAGAGATTCTTTTTTCTTTTTGTAATAATTAATAACTTATGTCCTTATTCTAGCATAACTTAAAAGTTATGAAAACGCTAACATATCATTTTTCTAAAGTTTATATATTTAGAATAGTGTAAATATATAAAACATTGATTCTATTAGGGGTTTCGTGACATTCCATTATCTTTCACTCGATTTTTATTATACTTCTTCAAAATAAACAGTAATCATTTATTATTTGACAATAATGTAACAATGTAAAAAACTAAGCGATAACGTATACATATACAGTTATTACTTTACTTAATACTTTAGAGATATATTCTTTTCACAAAAAAACAGCTGCTAGCATTTAGCTAGCAGCTGGGTAACTTATAAATAATTTTAAAAACAAATCATCTGTCGTTTCAGTAATTTTATCAAACAAATCACTCTCTTCCGCTTCTTGCTCTTTTAACATCTTAATTGTTTCACGTGCGTCTTCAGGGTAATCGGTTATGATACCATCTACGTTCAACTTATAATATGCCTTTAAATTTTCCATATCATTTACTGTCCATACGTAAATTGGTTTGTTTAACTTCCTTGCTTCTTTTACTAATTTCTTATTTAACATATATTCTTCTGCTACGTAAAAGTCAGCCTTCACATTCTTTAAGTTAGCTCTACTTGCATACAATATATACCCTACTTTTATATCTGGATTTGCACGCTTAAACTCTTTAATAAGTGGATAGTGTAACGTTTGAATTACACATTGCTTCTCAAATTCATTATCTTTAATCGTTTTTAAGACTTTGTTTACAAAATCTTTTTCGCCCCCATGAAGCTTCACTTCTATATTAAGTTTGATTTTGCCATTTGCTAGCTTAATGATTTCATCAAGTGTACTTATTTGTCCTGAAAGTCCATCTTGACTAAGGGTAAGTTGCCTTAACTCCGCCATCGTTAAATCTGACACATGCACATTGGCATTTGCGAGACGTTTCAGCTTCAAATCATGTATAACCGCTAGTTCACCGTCTTTCGTTTGTAATACATCTATTTCAGCGTAGTCTGCTTTTGCATCAATAGCACCTTGCACAGCTTCTTTCGTATTTTCTACGCCTTTTGATATATACCCGCGGTGCGCCATAATAATCGGTTCTTTATACGAATTTGAAATAAACGTTACAATGAAGGCAACGACCATTCCGGCAGTAATAATTCCTACAATGTATACGCCAATGAATTTCCAACGATGTTTTTGGAAGAAACATTTATCTGCTTTCGTTTTCGAATAATCTAATCCTTCTTCTAATAAAACATCTTCAACCGGTACCTTTTGTAAGTATAATCGCGTAATCGCCATAATATAAAATGGCGTCACGATAAAACTAAATAAATACAACGTACTCGTTAAAAATACAGAAATCGTTGATTCAGCTAATAATGCAAATGTTCCTTTCGGGTTTGTAAATTCATAAACACCCCATAGGCACAATAAATATATTCCCAAAAATACGACATATACAATTCCAATTGAAATAAAAAATCCTACTAAAAAGAGTAGTACTTTAAAAAAGCTTTCCTTTACTAAATTTGCACTTTTACGTGCTGCCACGCGAAATGATTTTTGCTCTAAAACAACAATAGGTAGAACGAAAATCCATCGAAGATTCAAATACGCGACTACAGCAAAGAACGTGTAATAACCAACTTGCCCCATCGTTGTCTTAAACAGTTCTCCTGTAATAAAGTTAGGAATTTGAATTTGCGGGATTAATGCCGTTTCATATCCCATATTTAAAAGAGGCAACAATACGACAGCATATAAAATAAACCCTGGTAAGCAATATGTGAAAAGAGTAGGTAAATACGTTACCGTTTTATATAAAATCGGACGTAATTTCACCTTCTGTCTTTTATGAGCGAAATACGAAATAATAATAAGCACCGCAAATTCTGTAAAGATAAGAAACAGTGCTAACAATGATAAAATTACGATTGCTAAGATCCCATAAGGCGTCTTTAAAAACGCTAATAATTCATCATTTGTCGCATTTGCATAACCACCAAAATACAATAACTTATTAAAAATGATTCCAAATAGTGGAACAAACACAATCGCTGCTAATAATTTATAAGCAAGTTGAAAAGTTAATACATTCCAAAAAGCAAATTTAACTGTTTGAAAGGAATGTCCTATTACTCCTGGTATAGATAGTTTTTTACGGTGTTGCATATATTCCTCCACATTCTAAAACGATATTTGAGATGGATTCCATATTTCCAGTTCTAATCCATCTTTTTAATAATAATATATTCCGCTTAACATGAACACTCTTATACATATAATGAAAAAAGTGATGGCTACTTCCCATCACTTTTTCATTTATTCTATTTTTTCTCTAGCCCTTGTCCAAATGCTTTCAAGAAGCTAAAACCGAATGTAATAGCTCTATTGATATCTGGATCTTTTAATACTTTAAAGAAATCCATCACTTTTGTTTTTTTACCACTATTTAATTCATCTGTTGCAAATTGCAATCCTGTAACTAAACTGGACGTAATTTGCTTCGTTATTTCTGGGTCAACTGAAGATAACGCTTCTCCTGCCCCCATCATATTGTTGAGTGCATTTTTAACTGGTTCACGATTTAATTGCTCCACAGCGATTTTTGAAACATCTTCCTTCGCAGCAAGTAAACTAATTGCCGCATCTAATATACCAGCCTTCTGCAACTGTGCTAAAAGCTGCATCGTTTCTTCTACTGCTTCACGATTATTAGATAGCTCATTTAGAAGTTCATCTGCTACTTGCTGTTTCTGTTCTTCCTCTGTTACAACTTTCTTTTTAATTACAGTAATTTCTTTCGCCACTATCTCCGCCCCCTAGTCCACAAGTGATACGTATTGTTTTCTTTGCCATTTTTGCTGGATTTCAACACCGTTTTGCGGATTACGCTTTTTATCTCTCGGGTTTGAAGATGGTAACGGACGATTCCCTTTTTCACGTAGTACACGCATCTTTACCATCGTTTGTTTGTACGCTGGTGTACACGTATAAAGATCTGTCGCCGTTCCAGTTAAAATATTGATTGCCTCTTCATTTACCGTTGCATGCATCGGTAAATATAGCTCTTTCCCCGTTACACGATCTGTAACAAGTGCCTGTACTTTAATTTTCCCAAATGGTGATGCTAATTCTACAAGACCACCATCTTTCACATTGCGCTCTAGGGCAAGTTCAGGCGAGATTTCAACGAACACTTCAGATACTTTAGATAAAATACCAGCCGATTTATTCGTCATATTCCCTTCATGGAAATGTTCTAACATACGACCATTATTTAAAAGTAAATCATACTCATCTGGCGCTACAACTGGTGGTACCCATTCATCTAATGATAGACGAGCTAGTTTATCTGGGAAGTTAAATCCGTCCACATATAATAGTGGTGTATCGCTGCCATCATGGCTACCCCAACATAAACTATTCCATCCTTCTAAACGATCGTATGTTGCCTGAGAATATAAAGGTGCAAGCGATGCAATTTCATCCATGATTTCACTTGGACTTTCATAATTCCAGTCCCCGCCAAGTGCACGAGCTACTTTTTGTAAAATCCACCAGTCTGGCTTTGAATTACCAAGCGGCTTCAATACTTCATATAATCTTTGGATACGGCGCTCTGTATTCGTAAATGTTCCCTCTTTTTCTAAGCTTGGTGCTGCCGGTAAAATAACATCAGCAAAACGAGCTGTTTTCGACAAGAACATATCTTGAACAACAAGGAAATCTAAATTCGCTAAAATATGTTGTACATGGTTGGCATTCGAATCTACTAAAGCCATTTCTTCACCCATAACATACATACCACGCAGTTTTCCTTCATCTGCCGCAAGTAACATTGCAATATTATTTAACCCTGGTGCTTTCGGAATTGTAGTACCGTATGCAGTTTCAAATTTCGCACGGAGCGCATCATCTGAAACTGCTTGGTAACCTGGAAGCCAGTTTGGTAATGTTGCCATATCACAAGCACCTTGTACGTTATTATGTCCGCGTAATGGATATGCTCCTGCACCAGGACGACGATAGTTACCCGTAACAAGCAATAGATTTGAAATTGCTGCTGAAGTTGTACTTCCTCCAGTATTTTGCGTTACACCCATTCCCCAAAGTACACAAGTACCATCTGCTTCATATACCATACGAGCCATTTCTTTCAGATTTTCTTTCGAAATCCCCGTAATTTCTTCTGTATAATCAAGCGTATACTTTTCTACCATTTTGCTATATTCATCAAAATTCTTCACATTTTCAGCTATGAACTTTTTATCGTGCCAATCTTGATCAATAATATATTTCGTAATACCAGCGAGCCATACATAATCAGTTCCTTGGCGCGGATGAATGAATAAATCCGCACGCTCTGCCATTTCATGTTTACGAAGGTCCGCCACAATTAATTTTTGGTCATGTAATTTATGAGCACGTTTTACACGCGTTGCAAGTACAGGATGTCCTTCTGTTGGATTTGCTCCAACGATAATGACAAGGCCTGCTTCGGCAATATCCTTCACTGTTCCAGCGTCCCCTCCCATACCGACAGTTTTAAATAAACCATCAGTTGCTGGAGATTGACAATAACGGGAACAGTTGTCTACATTATTCGTTCCATATATTTGACGGGCTAGTTTTTGCATAAGATAATTTTCTTCATTCGTTACTTTCGAAGAAGAAATAAATCCAAATGCATCACTTCCATATTCTGATTTAATATGCTGCATATTGGATGCAACAACTTCAAGAGCCTCTTCCCATGAAGCTTCAACAAACATATCTCCTTGGCGAATTAATGGCTTTGTAATACGATCTTCACTGTTTACAAAATCCCATCCGAATTTTCCTTTTACACATGTGGAAATACCGTTAACCGGCGCATCTGAAACAGGCTGTACTTTCAAAATGTGGCGGTCTTTCGTCCATACTTCAAATGAACAACCTACACCACAAAATGTACAAACTGTTTTTGTTTTATTCACTTTCGTCTTACGCATCGCAGCCTCTACTTCTGAAACTGCTAAAATACTACTATATCCAGGCTCTACATCCTTTACAAAATCAATCATCGGATCTAACACATCCGGTTTCAATCCAGTCATGAATCCGGCTTCACCCAGCATTGTTTTTTCCATTAACGCATTACATGGACATACTGTTACACACTGTCCACAACTTACACAAGATGAGTCATTTATACTTACACCATTGTCCCATATAACACGTGGACGGTCTAAGCTCCAATCAATCGATATAGTTTCATTCACTTGTAAGTTTTGACATACTTCTACACACTGCCCACAAGCAATACATTGATTTGGATCATATCGATAAAATGGATGTGACATATCCACTTCACACGCACTTACTTTTGGCTCATACGGATATTTCTGTTCCTCAATTCCCATCATATGTACTGTATTATGGACTTTACAGTTACCATTATTGTTATCACAAACGGTACAATACAGTAGATGATTCTCTAATATTCGATCCATTGCCTCAGTCTGTGCCTCTTTTGCACGCTGGGACTGTCTTTCGATATGCATACCGTTCTCTAATTTCGTTGAACAAGCACGCAATAACTTTCCATTTACTTCTACAATACACGTATCACAAGTTTGAATTGGTTCTACTTCTGGTACATGACAAATTTGAGGATGTTCCAAATTACTCTCGTTAAATAATTGTAGTATCGTCTTTTCACCTGATGCAGAAAATTCTTTACCATCGACGGTTACACGGACTGTCTGTTCTGCCATAGTTTCCCCTCTCCTTACAACCAACTGTACAACACAATTATGAATCCGTTTTCAAAATCGCATTACTGTACATATTTTTGAAACGCTCTACCCAAATACTTTCTTATGAAGTCGATTCTAGATGTTATAAGGTATAACTACGAAAGCTTGAAAATATCACTATTCTACAGTTCTATTATATCGTACATATACAATAATAACCAAAATAATCTGTGATCTTCTTGTTAATAGGTGTTTTTATTTTTTCCATTGTTTTATGATAAATGTGGGAGAGAAATACATATAAAAGGGGAATGAAATATGGGGCCTACGCAAGAGACTTATACAATTGTACGTTATCAATCTGGTACATTTTCAAAACAACTTGATGAGATTGTTACAGAATCTCCTATTACTATTAAATTGAATGGTGAAGAATATGTAACAGTCGTATGCACACCAAATTATATTGAAGATATGGTAATTGGTTTTTTAATTTCTGAGGGGATTATTTCTTCCTATAAAGATGTTGAAGAACTATGGGTTCAAAAAGATAACGGAATTGTCCATGTAAAATCATCAAAAGTGAATCCGCTCTATCAAACTTTATATAATAAACGATACATCACTTCTTGCTGCGGAAAAGGTAGACAAGGTTTTATTTTCGTAAACGATGCAGCAAAAGCAAAAGACTTACATGATATACATGTAAAAATTACTCCTGAAGAATGTTTTTACTTAATGAATACTTTACAACAATCTTCCACTACCTTTCGCCAAACTGGTGGTGTTCACAATACCGCGCTATGTGATCGAAATAATATCCTTCTATCAAGAATGGATATCGGAAGACATAATGCATTAGACAAAATATACGGTCATTGTTTACGCAATGATATATCTGTTAAAGGAAAAATTATCGCATTTAGCGGACGTATTTCATCCGAAATTTTACTCAAAGTTTCAAAAATCGGATGTGAAATTGTTCTATCTAAATCTGCCCCAACAAAACTAGCATTGCAACTCGCTCACGATTTAGGCATTACAGTCGTAGGATTTATCAGAAATGAATCCTGCAATATTTACACACATCCACATCGAATTGATGGTTATCAATCGAATAACTAAAATAACTCCTCAATTGAGGAGTTATTTTAGTTATGAAAATGTAATATATTAAAGACTTGAATAGTTAATAAAGTTAATATATAATTTCATTACATATTAAAAAACAAAACATTGTAGCATATATCTTTTCATTCTTTTACAAATTAAAAGAGACTGCTAACAAAACACATACACAATCTTATAAAAGTAATGGATTTATTTGAAATCCACCAGGGAGGTTACAACTATGGAAATTCGCTTATTAACAACAGAAGACGCAGAAATATATTTAAAAGTTTGTATGGAAGGTTTAACGAAGAATCCGGAAGCTTTTAGCTCTTCTTATGAAGATGTTCTTAAACATGAAGATCCTGTGGCTGCTATGGCAAAACGATTAAGCAATCCGGATAAGTATACTCTAGGGGTCTTCAAAGATGATGATTTAATCGGCATTGCTACTTTAGAAACAAAGCCTTTTATTAAACAAGAACATAAAGCAAAAATCGGTTCCGTTTTCGTTTCCCCAAAAGCGCGTGGCCTTGGAGCAGGACGAGCTCTTATTAAAGCAATTATTGAAAATGCCGATAAATTACATGTAGAACAACTTATGCTCGATGTTGTAGTTGGTAACGCTGGTGCCAAAAAATTATATGAATCATTAGGTTTCCAAACTTACGGCGTACAAGAGCGTTCATTAAAACATAACGGTCAATATTGGGACGAGGAACATATGGTTCTGTTCTTAAATGATTAATACTTCAATATAGTTTTCCAAAAGCATCTTTTTATTAAGAAAGATGCTTTTTTCATTACAACAATGTAATCTTCATGTCACCTTTATCGATCGTACCAAACCTTTCCATTCATTATACTAAAAATATAAAGTGAAACTTTACTCAGTGGGGAACTACATCCCACGTTAATCGCATGTACTTGATATGTAGAGGAGAATGTGACATGAAACAAAACAAACGAGCTATGCTTTTAATATTTACTACAGCAATTATAACTTCTGGATTAGCAATTTTACCTTGGTTTATTATATAGAAATACTCCCCCTAACAACGAAAAAAGCTGATTGCTTCTTAAGAAGCAATCAGCTTTTTTTATATTATAAAATCCCCAAAATTTTATTTACGCAACTTATAATAATAACCATAGATACGGCAACGCACATGACAACCGTATTACGATCTTGCTTTTCTTTTTTTGAAATTTCTTCTTTTGAATTCATGTGTATGATCTCCTTTTTAAAAAAGTGTGAGATAGGAAATTTTTCTTATCCGATGCGAGGTGAATACGAAAACCCTCTCTATCTCACATACACAATAGAATGGAATTGTCATTTTATAAATAAAATGACATGACGTTATGTCGCAACATAGGGTATTTTGTGTCGCTACGTTTTCTATTATAAAAAATAGTTGTGCAAAACTAGTGCATTTTTTATGTCAATTACTCTGAGCGAAAAAATCAGCCCTCCATTCAATCACATAAAAAGAGTTTTTTATTATTTTCATGTAAACTATACAAGTAGAATGAACAGTTTGGGGTGCACAAGATTATGGTAAAAATTTTATTAGTAGACGATGAAGAACGTATGTTACGATTATTAGATCTGTTCTTAAGCCCTCGCGGCTATTTTTGTATGAAAGCTACCTCTGGCCTTGAAGCACTAAAATTAATCGAACAAAAAGAATTCGATATTATTTTATTAGATGTTATGATGCCAAATATGGATGGATGGGATACTTGCTATCAAATTCGTCAAATTTCCAACGTTCCTATCATTATGTTAACAGCTCGCAACCAAAACTACGATATGGTGAAAGGCCTCACGATGGGCGCAGATGATTATATTACAAAACCATTTGATGAGCATGTATTAGTCGCGCGAATCGAGGCTATATTACGCCGTACAAAAAAAGATGGATTTGTTAGTTTTAATGGTATTGAGTGGGATAAAACGAAACATACCGTCACAGTGTACGATGAAAAAATCTCGCTAACTCCCATCGAATTTTCGTTACTCGGACTATTTTTGCAAAATACAAACCGTGCTTATAGCCGAGATGATTTAATCGAAAAAATTTGGGGCTATGAAACAGATATCGAATATAGAACAATTGATTCACACATTCGTAACATCCGTGATAAACTACGCAAAAAAGGATTTCCAATTGAAAATTACCTAGAAACGGTCTATAAAGTCGGATATAAATGGAAAAGTGAATAATTACTTCGGTCAGTGGGAAATCGTATACCACTGACTCTTTATTATGAATAAGGTATGGTGAAAAAATGAGTAAACTTTCCCTTAAAATTGGGACATACTTTTTAATATTAGCTTTATGTATTGAAACAATTGCTTTCGTATCTTTTTATAAGAGCCTTTCAACAATGCGTGTTAAAGAAGAAACCGATGCTCTATTAGAAAAAGGTAATCGGTATCGTGATAAGATTGTAAACCGTGCAAGATGGAATGAACATTCTAAACAACAGCAATACATAGAACGTCCTAAACACCCTCGGTATCAGGATTTCACTATCGAGCATGCAGCTGAAGATTTAATCGGTTCCGAATTAATTGCTAATACTGATATCACAATCGTTATAACTGACAATAAAGGCAAAATTATTTCTAACTCCGAACCAGTAACGAAAGAAATGAAAAAACAACTTACTTGCAAAACAGAATTTATCCCAAAAAGCGGGTTAATTGTAGAAAGAAACTGGAAAAAATCAAAATTCATTTCAACAGTAAGTCCACTTGAAATTCAAGGATTTCAAGGTAATTTATATATGTTATTAAAGACGTCTTTCTTAGAAAAGATGTTACTTAAACTACTGCATCAATTTCTTATCATTAGTATTTTGACGATTATTTTAACAACTATTTCTGTCTTTGTTTTTTCTAAAGTTATTACAGATCCTCTTATAAAAATGAAAAGAGCGACAGAAAAAATGTCAAAATTAAACAAGCCAATTCAATTAGGTATTAAACGGAATGATGAACTCGGAAGTTTAGCAAAAACAATTGAAGATTTATCAAGCGAACTTACGTATATGAAAAAAGAGCGCAATGAATTTCTCGCTAGTGTCGCTCATGAACTATTAACTCCATTGACCTATATGAAAGGTTATGCGAAGGTAGCAAAGAGAGACTCTTTAACAAAAGAGGAGCGAGAAGAATACTTACAAATCATTGAGGATGAAACGGATAGTGTAACAGATCTCGTCCAAGATTTATTTATGCTTGTACAATTAGAACAACACCAATTTGTTATAAAAAAACAAAAAGTGCTTCTTCAGCCATTTTTAGAACGAATGGTAGAAAAAACAAAAACAACATTAACAAATAAGCAAATGCAACTTCATGTATATTGCAAAGATGATTTAGAAGTTTGTATAGACGAAAGACGTATGGAACAAGTTATGTTAAATTTATTACACAACGCTTATCAACATTCGCCAGAAAACACAGCCATTACGATACGTGTACTTACAAAAACAGATTCTTTTACAATAAGTGTACAAGATGAAGGTGAAGGTATCCCTGAAGAAGATATCCCGCATATATTTGACCGTTTTTATCGTGTCGATAAATCTAGAACACGAGCTACAGGCGGAAAAGGTATCGGGCTAGCTGTTGCAAAGGAAATTGTAGAATTGCATAATGGTTCTATTCTAGTAACAAGCCAATTAGGTGCGGGAACAAACTTTATAATCGAGCTACCTTTTGAATAATATGCGTGTGAAAACACCAGTAGTAGTAAACACTACTGGTGTTATTTTGTTCATAAAAACAGCTCACATAAGCTAAGCTTTTGAAATTATTCTTATTTCAATATAAAATAAAGGTACATTTGCAAAGATTTGGAGGGTGATATAATTGGATATCCATGTATTAACAAAAGACGAAGCAGAAATTTACTTAGAACTTCGCGTAGAAGGATTAAAGCAAAACCCTGAAGCATTCAGCTCTTCTTATGAAGATATTATTAATAAAGAGTGTGCGATTGAATATAAAGCACAAAAATTAGCACAAGATGAAAACTATACGCTAGGTGCATTTAAAGATGGAAAATTAATCGGGGTTGCAACACTGGAAACGAAACCATATGTAAAACAAGAACATAAAGCTAAAATCGGTTCTGTATATGTATCTCCAAAAGCGCGCGGACTTGGAGCAGGAAAAGCACTTATTAAAGAATGTCTTGAGCTTGCTAAATCTTTAGAAGTAGAACAAGTTATGCTTGATGTTGTTGTTGGCAACGATGGAGCGAAAAAACTTTATGAATCATTAGGTTTTAAAACATTCGGTGTACAAGAACGTTCATTAAAATATAACGGACAATATTGGGACGAAGAGCATATGGTCTTATTCTTAGATGAAAATAAATAATAAAAAACATCCTCATGTTTGGAGGATGTTTTTTACTTTCTTGTAAACCATGCCGTGTGTAATAATTGAATCGCTTTCGCAATTTCTTCCTCTGATAATATCGCAAACCCAAGTAAAACTACATTCTCAGGCGCCGTACCGTCTTTATAGTACGTAGACACAGGATATATTTTGATACTATGTTTCGCAGCTTCTTGAATTAATTCTTCTTCCCGCATTCCATTATACACTTTTAATAAAATGTGTAATCCCGAATCTTCTCCTATCACTTCAACACGATTAGAGAAATACTTCTCTATTTCAAAAACAAGTCGATCTCTCTTCTTTCGGTAGACAACACGCATTTTATGAATATGTTTTTCCCAATATCCTTCATTTAAAAATCTTCTAATCACTTCTTGATCTATTCTTGAAACACTTTGTGTATAAAATAAATATTGCTGTTGATACTTTTTAATTAATTTCTTCGGCAACACCATATAGCTCATCCGTAGCGATGGCAATAATGCTTTAGATAGCGTCCCCATATAAATAACTTTCCCCTCTGTATCTAACCCTTGCAGCGCCGGTATAGGCTTTCCAGAATAGCGAAATTCACTATCATAATCATCTTCAATAATATACCTGCTCTCTTCTTTCTTCGCCCATTGTAAAAGCTGCGTCCTTCTCGTAATAGGCATAATCATTCCATATGGGAATTGATGAGAGGGAGTTACAAATACAACATTTGCATCGCTATTTTCTAAATCTGCAATACAAATTCCATCTCTATCTAAAGATAACATTTTGACTCTTGCTTCTCCCTGTTCAAAAACAACCATCTTCCTATGATACCCTGGGTTTTCAACTGCATAATTGCTTCCCTTTAACAACTGAAACAATAGTTTCACTAATATTTGTGTTCCCGCTCCTAATACAATTTGACTAGCTGAACAACGTACACCTCTAGATTCATACAAATAATTCGTAATCTCTTCTCTTAAGCTCGCTTCCCCTTGAGGGTGTCCTAGAAAGAGAAGTTCGTTATTATGTGGCTGCCATACTTCATTTACAATTTTCCGATACATATTGAATGGAAAAGCATTCGTATCAATTCCTGTTTGTGTAAAGTCAAATTTATAACTCTTCTCCTGAAACAGTACTTCTTCTATTCTCTCTCCGCTATCCTCTACATGAACCATTTGCTCAATCTTGCATACAAAATAACCTTTTCTCGATATCGACTCAATATAACCTTCTGCAAGTAATTGTTCGTACGCTGCCTCTACTGTATTTTTACTTACTTGTAAATGTATCGCTAACTTTCGCTTAGCCGGTAATTTCGTAAAAGGGACAATCGATCCATCTTTAATCTCTTTTTTTATATACTCATACAATTGCACATACAATGCCTTTTTACTATTCATATTTAAATTAGGCGTTAATTCTAACATAATATCTGACCCCTTAATAAAACTAAAATCTGATACTTTTTACAGTACCAGATTTTATATATAATTCCTTGTATCATGTCACACATAAAAAATCAAATACCGGAGAGGAGAAACATGATAATGAACAATGGTAGACGTATCGGACTCATTATGATTATTACAGGGGCTACATTATGGGGATTATCTGGTCCAATGATTCAGTGGCTATTTCAACATACTAATGTATCCTCAATTGATTTTTTAACAATTCGATTGTTGCTTGCAGGAATATTTATTTTGTCTTTCTTACTTATAAAGAAACAAAACATATTTCAAATTTGGAAACACCCTAGATATTCTATACAACTTATTATTTTTTCTATTCTCGGCATGCTTGGTGCGCAATACGCCTTTATCGAAACAGTTCATATTAGTAACGCGGTCACAGCAACACTATTTCAATTTCTAGGTCCTGTTCTTATAACCATGTATGTTGCATTTGAACAAAGAAAATTCCCTGCTTCCATGCAACTATTCGCAATTATAGCCGCGCTAATAGGAACATACTTTATTATTACAAATGGCTCAATTGAAAATGTTGTTTTATCTAAAGAAGCTATTATTTTTGGACTATTAACAGCAATTGGATTTGCATTTTATACCCTTCATCCGGCTTCTCTCATTAAAGAATGCGGGACAACTGTAGTAATTGGTTGGGGGATGTTAATCGGAGGAATTGCACTACTTATTTATAATCGTTCATTCGGGTGGAATCACTTTTCACAAACCCTTACACTAAAAACTTTTTCTATGCTTATTCTTATCATTATTAGTGGTACCCTTTCTTTCCTTCTATATATCGGTAGTCTTAAATATTTAGCAGCAACAGAAACAAGCATTTTATCTAGCATTGAACCCCTTGTAGCTGCCATCGTTTCAATTACTTGGCTAAATGAATCTTTTGGAACATATCAATTATTAGGCGGCGTATGTATCGTTCTGTCCGTTATTTTTTTGACGATGCCTCAAAAAGAAACCGAACCAACCTATACAACTGAACAAGTATAAAGTGAAACTTTAATTAGTGGGGCTATCTCCCACTGATTATTAACCTACACCAATCGGACTTTTACGGGATAAAAAATGTCAAAAGAGGTCGTACAAAACTTACGACCTCTTTTTATACTTTAAAGGAATTGTCCCGCCTTCTAGCAAATACAATTACACTAACAATAAAAACTAGGAGTGTGGCACCATGAAAAAAATCGGAACTATGCTACTTCTCTCCTTCCTCATCACTGGATGCACACCAGCACAACCTGATTCAAAAGCATCTAAAACTGAAGCTGTCGCAACGTCATCCAATCAAGTGAACGCACCTTCCTTCTTTCATCTTAGTGTTTTAAAAGATGTAAATTGGGAAGAAACACCTTCTTTCGTAGAAGGAAAAATGCCTTTAAAAGGCATCGAAGGTAAAGTCGCAATGGCTGATAGTCCCATTATCGCAAATGAACAAAATGAAATAATGTGGCACTTTCTAGATTCTAAGATGCCAACTGGAAAATTGTCTATTATTGCGCTAAAACAAGGATCTGTAACTCCAACACCAGTACTCTTTCAAAAAGAAACTTCCAAACAAACTTGGACTACTTCAAATACAATCGATTCTACTACAAACGAACTCCCTCTCGCTATGTCACTACCTTCATCTGGATTATGGTTATTAAATATATATGTGAATGAAAAATATTATGATCAGTTTATAATCACTGCTGAGTAAAGTGACAAAAATAAACCACTTTCTTACAACAATGTAATTTCTACGTCATGTACTTCGATAGTTGAATTATCTCTCTTCTCTTATACTTAAAGTAAGAAATGAAAAGAGGAGAGATGAAAAAAATGATAGAAGTGATCGTAGCAGTAACTGAGGTTTTAGTGAATGGTAAACAAGTTGCAATGGAATTAAATAAATAGTGAAGAAACATAAATAATTCTACACTTCTTCATTATTTTGATTTCTTATCTCAAAAAAGCAGTGCCTTTTAGGCACTGCTTTTAGCTATTAATAACTTGGTATTTTCGTAATTTGCGCCACGCCTGAATCAATAGCTGCTTTCGCTACTGCTTCTGCAACACTTGGAACAACTCTTTTATCTAATGGATTCGGGATTACATAATTCGCATTACGTTCTTCGTCAGTAATGATGTTAGCGATCCCATATGCTGCCGCTAATTTCATCTCTTCTGTAATATCAGTTGCGCGCACATCTAACGCACCGCGGAATATTCCGGGAAACGCCAATACATTATTTACTTGATTCGCATAATCCGAGCGCCCAGTTCCTACTACAGCTGCCCCAGCCTCTAATGCATCCTCAGGGAAGATTTCTGGAATTGGATTCGCCATTGCAAACACAATTGCTTTCTCATTCATCGTCTGTACAAGTTCTTTCGTTAATACGTTAGGAGCAGATACGCCAATAAAAATATCAGCTTGGTGAATCGCTTCTTTTAACGTTCCACGCACATGTTCACGATTTGTCTTTTTTGAAACTTCAATTTGTGCTTCGTTCATCCATGTTTCACCTTCACAAACAATACCTTCTAGGCTAACTAGCGTAATGTGCTTTGCACCAGCCTTTAATAATAATTTTCCAATTGCAATTCCTGCCGAACCCGCACCGTTAATAACGATTTTCACATTATCCATTTGTTTGCTAACAACTTTTAATGCATTAATAACAGCTGCTAAAACGACAATAGCTGTTCCATGTTGATCATCATGGAATACAGGAATATTCGTTTCTTCTTTTAATCGTTTTTCAATTTCAAAACAACGCGGTGCTGCAATATCTTCTAAATTAATCCCTGCAAATGTAGGCTCTAAATTTTTTACAAGGGTAACGATTTCATCTACATCCGTTGTGCCTAAACATAATGGGAAAGCATCTACATTCGCAAACTTCTTAAACAAAATACTTTTTCCTTCCATAACAGGCATAGCCGCTTTCGGTCCAATGTTTCCTAAACCAAGTACCGCTGTTCCATCTGAAACAACTGCCACCATATTACCACGTGCTGTATAGTCATACACCGTTTCTTCATCTGCCGCAATTGCTTTACAAGACTCCGCTACACCTGGCGTATACGTCAGGCTTAAATCATCTGCTGAATTTACCTCCACTTTACTTGTAATTTCAATTTTCCCTACTAATTCTTTATGCAATAACAATGATCTTTCATTAATTTGATTTGCTAACATACTTATAATCTCCCCTTAATTTGACAAGCTAGCTATATGAATATAGCTAGCTTGTTTGATCATGAAAACATTTTTAATAATATTGTCGCTGTTACAACCATTGCCGCTCCGCCTAAACGAGTAGAAATTTGCGCGAACGGCATTAATTCCATACGATTTGAAGCCGATAAAATAGCAACATCTCCAGTTCCGCCTAAACCGCTATGACATCCAGTTACAATCGCCGATTCAACTGGATACATTTTCATCACTTTCCCTACAAGAAAACCTGATGCTACCATTGTAAGAACAACCGATGCGCACACAACAACATATCCTACTGAAAGAACTGCTGCTACGTCTTTTAACGGAATATATAGCAATCCTAATCCAACCATTAAAGGCCAAGTTAAATTCTTCGAAATAAATTTATATAAATGGAATGCTCCTTGCTCCATTTTTGCTGGCATTAATTTAAAGTATTTCACAAGTGCTGCTGAGAAAATCATAATGATTGCCCCCGGAATACCGATGAACTTAGAAGCAAATCCTCCGAAGATGAAGAACGTACACGCAATTAATAAACCTGCTCCCATTAATGAGAAGTCAATTGGCTTCTCTGTATTTTGTTCTTTTAATAATTCTGCTTGATTGTCTGTTTTCACTAATACACCGTTACCACTAAGCTCCGGTTTCTTCTCACCTAAACGCTTCATATACCCTGCACTTACAATTGCGAACATATTTCCAATAATAGCTGCTGGAATAAGCTGTGATACAAACGTTGCTGACGATTCATTTAAAATATCACTATAAGCTAGCGACAATGGTAAAATCCCTTCCCCGATACCACCACTCACAATTGGTACGATGATAAAGAAGAATGTGTGCTTCATTTCAAATCCAAATAATGAACCGACCAATAACCCTACTGCTACAGAAGCTAACGTCCCTACTACTAAAGGAATAAACATGCGAACGAAACCTTGTACTAACACTTTACGGTTCATTCCTAAAATACTTCCGACTACTAAACAAGAAATATATAAATATAAAAAGTTCGATTTTTTCATTAACATAGTCGCAGCTTCCATTGAAGCTGGATTCATCCAGTTAAAAAATACAAGTAATGATGGAATAAATAACGAAAGTATTGCTGGACCGCCGATATTTTTTAAAATTGGAATTCTCATCCCAATATCGCCTAAGAAAATCCCCATGATCATAATAACTGCAAATCCACCAATCATATCTGCTGGCAATTTATTATATACAGATGCCCCATAAATAATAGCAGCCAATACTACATATAACGGTAAAGGTATAACACCGATTTTTACATTCATAATTTTAGAAGCGAAAGATTCTCTTTGTACTTCATTTCCTTCAGAAAATGATACCGCTTCCACATTCTTTTGAATTCCCATATGGCACCCCCTCGTTTTCTTAATAACAATATTAAAACGCTTTCAATAGTAAAAATAGTTTTTGTAAGTTTTGTAATTGATTTTGTAATTAAAAAAAGTATAAGCGACTTATACTAAGTCGCTTATACGTAAAACTCTATTTTCTTTTGATCAACACATCTTAATTTACTTACAGGTCTTCCCACATGTTGGTACATCATTTCGTTTTCTAACACCCCAATGTCAGTCAAAAACATTACATATTTTCGAATAGAAACTCTTGAAATTCCAACTAATTGTGCCATTTCATCTGTTGTAAACACCCTTCCATTCAACGACTCGATCTTCTGCCAAATTAATTGCAACGTTTGCTTCGTTAACCCTTTCGGAAGCTCTTTCGTGACAGTAGGCTCCCTTTTTTCTTTTTGTAAAATTAACGAATCTAATTCCGATTGACTAATTTTTTGTTGTTCTTTCATGAAAGTAAGTTTTTCTCGATATATAGTTAATGCCTCTTTAAATCGTTCAAATGTAAATGGTTTAATTAAATAATCTACTACGCCATATTGTAATGCTTTTTTAATACTTCCCATATCATGTACAGCTGAAATCATTATAATATCGATTTCTTTTTCTTGGTTCCGGATATACATTAAAAGCTCAAACCCAGTCTCTTCAGGCATAAAAATATCAAGTAATACTAAATCTACTCGTGATTTCTCTAATATTTCTATCGCCGACTTTACTGAGTTAACTGCTTGAACAAGCTCAAACCCTCCTACTTGCTCTAAATAATGCGTATTTAACATTGCTACCATCGGGTCATCTTCTACAATTAAAACTTTAATCATATTTGCCTCTCATCCCTACCTTTAGGTATTTCAATTGTTATCGCTGTTCCCTTTCCTACTAATGAATGAATATGAATTTCCCCATTTATTCGCTGTATACTTTCTCTTACAAGATACAAACCATAACCGCGGTTATCTCCCTTTGTGGAATAACCTTTCGTAAATAATTCCTCTATTTCTTTTTCTTGTATACCTTTTCCCGTATCTTGTACTGTAATAGTTAATATATCCCCATGTTGTATCTTAACTTCAACTTGCTTCTTTTCACAATTCGTAACTGCCTCTAATGCATTATTAATTAAATTTCCGACAATCGTAATAAGTTCATGAGCAATACTTTCATCATCTATTTCCGGCATATAAGAATCTTCACTTATAATTAATTTTATATTTTTCTCTCTAGCATAACTGAGCTTACCTAGTAAAAAACCAGCAAATACTGGACTTTTTATTCTTTTCATAACTCCACCAATTTCATATTGATGCTCTGATACCATGCCGCTTATATACTTCTGTAATTCTTCATACTGTTTCATATGTGTAAGCCCTAATACGACATGCATCTTATTCATAAACTCATGAGATTGTGCCCGTAATGCTTCTGCATATAGTCTAATACCAGTTAGTTCCTCTGCTAGTTTTCTAATCTCTGTTTTATCACGAAATGTTGCAATTGCACCAACTATTTCTCCTTTTACATATAAAGGAACTCGATTCGTCACAATCGTAATTCCGTAAATATTTTGTTCTTCGTTTAATTGTACTTCTCCCGTTTGCAATACTTCTTTTATACGTGAATTTGGCATATACAACTCAACATCTTTACCGATAAAATCTTCTTCAAGTCCGCTTTTTTTAAATAGACGTTTCGCTTCATTATTAATTAACGTTACTCTAGCCTCTCTATCTACAGCAATAATACCTTCCTTTACAGATTGTAGCATCGTATTTCTTTCTTCAAGAATTTTTGCTATCCTGTGCGGCTCAAGACCGAATAAGCTTTTCTTTATATGTCTAGCTAGCAATATTGCTCCTATAATTCCGACTAATACACCAACTCCGACACCAATATAAATGATATGTCTACTTTCCTTAACTCTCTCTTTTACATTATCTGCTGAAATACCAACAGCCACTGCTCCAAGTTGTTCACCTGTTTCGGAAAATATTGGTACAAACACTCGCATGGAAATACCTAAAGTTCCTTCTGCTAACGATACATGTTCTTTTCCTTTCAATACAGGCCCTTCATCCCCGCCAATAAAATGATGACCTATTTTTTGAGGATCTGGATGAGATTTTCTTATTCCATCCATGTCCATAACTACAATAAATTGAACACCTGTGTTTTTTAATATCCTATTTGTATACGTTTGGATTGCAGAGGTATCTGCTTTCCCAACCAAGCCATCGATTACAATCGAATCATTCGCCACAATGTGTGCAATTGTTTTTGCTTTCTCTGCTTGGCTATCCTCCGTCGTCCGTTCTACATTATGACTAATTAATATATCTGTCACAAGTAAAGAAAAAATTACAACTGTACAAACTAACAATGTAATCGTTTTCCACAAATTCCATAGTCTTTTTCTTTTGTTCATCCCGTTAATGACTCCCCTAATTGCTGAATAGAAAAATAAGTAAGGTGATATTATTTTCACCTTACTTATCTGCTATTATTATACTTTAAATTTACTAGTCATCGCTTGTAGTTCTTCGGCCATCTCAGCTAAGTTTTGCGAAGCTGAACTAATTTCTTCCATGGAATTAACCTGTTCTTCTGTTGAAGCTGCAACACTTTGCATACTAGCTGTATTTTCTTCTGCAGCAGCTGCAATTTCATCAATAGCATTTGTCACTTCATTTGCATCTCCAGCAATTCTCTTCGTTGTTTCTACCATTTGATTAACTTGAGAAACAATATGTGTAGTAGAACTTAAAATTTCCGTAAAACTTACTTTCGTTTTTGTTACAACATCAAGGCCTTGTTGAACTTCTCCATTCACATTATCCATTGCCTTAACAGTATGTTCAATATCCGCCTTAATTTCTGCGATTAAATTTGCAATCTCTCCAGATGACTCTCCTGATTGCTCTGCTAATTTTCTAACCTCATCTGCTACAATAGCAAATCCTCGTCCCTGTTCACCTGCTCTTGCTGCTTCAATAGCCGCATTCAAAGCTAATAAGTTCGTTTGAGTAGCGATGTTTTGAATTGCTTCAGAAATAGCCCCTACCTGCTTTGATTTCTCATCAAGAAGTTTAATAATAGCATCTGACTCGGATACCGATCTAGAAATAGACTGCATTTGTTTTGCGGTTTGTTCAACTAAATCTTCTCCCTCTTCTGCTCTTTCTCGCGCATGTAATGAGGAAATAGAAATTGACTCTGCGCTTCCAGTTACATCTTGAATTGCTGTATTTACTTGTTGCAATGTAGCCGCACCTTCTTCAACACCTTGACTTTGTGATTCGGCCCCACCTGATACTTGTTCCATTGCAATTGTAATTTGGTCTGTCGCATCATTTGCTTGCTGTACGCTTGCTGTTAACTCTTCTGCCGATGCTGCAACATGTTCTGCTGAAAAGCTAATTTGGGTAATAACATCTTGTAAAGACGTAGACATTTCATTAAATGAATTCCCTAATTTTCCTATGTCATCCTTGGAATGGATTGTAATTTTCTCTGTTAAATCTCCGTTACTAATTTTATATGCCGATTCAGCTATTTTTCGTAATGGCCTTGTAATAGACTTTGTAATGAAATAAATTAATACACTACCAAATGCAATAGCAATAGCAATGACAATCAAAGTCTTATAAAACACTGGACTGGCAGCTTGGGTAATTTCTTCATCGAACATAACGCCAACTACTTTCCAGCCCGTTTTCTCATTTGTTGCAAAGATTAAATTCTTTTTATCATCTTGTTCTGTATAAGACACATTTCCTTGTTTATCTTCATAAATTGGTTTAATCCAAGGATCAGTAACTTTTGCACCTGGTTTTCTAGATGGATGACTAACAATTTGCTTATTTTGATCTAAAATAACTGCATAACCTTTTTCACCAATGTTAATCATTTTGGAAATTTTTAAGATGTTATCTAAGTTTAAATTAATTCCTATAACACCTTTACCATCTTTTACTTCTTTCGCAATTGTCACTACCATATTTTTTGTAGATGCTGACTGATATGGCGCAGTAACAATTACTTTCCCTTTATTTTCATGTGCTTCTTTATACCAAGATCTATCTGTTGGATTATACCCATCAGCCATTTGGATAAATGGTTCTCTTATAAACTTTCCCGTCTCTGTTCCAATATAAATACCTTCTACTTCTGGATGAAGCTTTATATATTGTGCTAACTTCGTTCTTACTATTTCTTCTTGTCCATTTGGATATGTATCCTCTGTTAAGATGTCTGCAAAGTACGTCGCATCAACAAATTTCTCTTCTATATTTTGAGAAATAACAGTATTTAAAATCGAAATATTCTCCTTTGCTTTATCTGTCATTTGATGTTCAAAATTTGTTTTGGCAGTTTGATATGAAACACCACCGATAATAATTCCTGGTATAGTTAAAATAATAAAAAATGAAATGATTAATTTTTTATTGATACTCATACATTTAACCCAGTTAAATATTTTTTGCATAATAAGCCTCCTTTATGTAATGTGGATACTTGTGTCATTTTATACAATTAACATATATAAAACAATATATAATGATAAAATGTAATTTTTTCTTCAATTATGCATTTTTGCATATTCATTCCTTATACGTATTTTAATCATAAAAATAAGAGAACTTTAGCATTATATATGCTAAAGTTCTCTTATTTCTTAACAGCGTCTACTCTATAGAACTTCTCTTATAATCCTCAAATGTTTATCCTTCACCTTATAGTCATATTACTAAAAATCTTCGTCCTAATTTATTTAGCGCTCTTTACATAACTAATCGCCTGACTTCCCATTTGTACCCATGCCTGTTCAAAGGTTTCTCTCGGTACTTTTACATCTAAGCTATCCTCAAGTGGATCTCGAATATATACAGATTCCTGATCATACCCAATAAGTACAACACAATGTTCATTATACGTAATAGAAACATCTCCACTATTTGTTTCCCATGTAGTAAATTCATCTTCATCTAATGGTGCAAATGTTGCATTTGTGATCATGACTACAGGTTGCCCTGCTTTTACACTCTTATAAATTTCTTCTATATTCTTCCCTGTTAAGTCTACAGCTTTATTAGGTAAATATTTTTCCGCTAACTGAAAAAGTGGCCCATGATATACACCGTATCCTGATTCAGAGAATGTATAAATATTACCTACAAATCCTTCATTCGGATTCCCGCGCACACCATCTTCTATAAAATTAACTTTTTTTATTTCATTTGCTAACGTCATCTTATCTACTGAAACACCAGCGTATTGTAACATCATCGCTAAGCTTGTCACTTCACAGCCTCTATCTAGCTCTGGTAGTTGCTGAATTAATGGTACACCTGATAAAATGGCCTTTTCATCATTATTACTAAATTCCGGTTCTTTTCCATTTTGTATATTGAAGAATGTCAACTTCTCCACATACTTTGTAATTCCATTTGTATATACACTCCATACAGCTATAGCTAGTAATGCTATACATATATACCACTTAAACCTCCGTATCACTCTCACGCCCTTTTTAGTTCGTTAAATAAGAATAAAATGCGTCAGCATCCGTTCGAATCACTGGTACAAAATTTAGTTCTTTTTCTCTCTCAGGTTGATTTTTTTTTATTTTTTCTGTTAGCTCTTGAATATTCATGTTCGCTTTGTCTATATTAAGCTCATCTGCCAATTGTAGCACCTTTTGTTCATTAATTTCTCTTAACACTTGATATATATCTTTACCGTACAAATCAATATGATATTTTTTTGCTTCTTCCTGTACTTTTTGTTCGTACACTTCTTGTGCTAACTCTTCGATTTCCTTCCCTTTTTGCGAAATGTCTAACTTCCCTGCTTCTTCTCTTACTTTCGTTCCGTAGATTTCTTCCGCAATGTCTTCGATTTCTTTTCCATTTGTTGAAATACCTAATTTATCCGCTTCATTTTTAATTTTAATCGTATTAATTTGATTAATTAAATCTACAATTGATGTATTCTCTATCGATATGCCTAGCTTTAAGGCTTCTTGCTTCACTTTTGTTTCATAGATTTCTTCAGACAGAGTTCCAACATCTTTTCCTTCAATCGAGATGCCTAACTGCTCTGCTTCTCTTCCTACTTCTGTTTCATGAATTTCTTTTTCTAGCGTAATTTGTTCTTTTCCTTCCGTTTCAATACCTAGTTTCTCCGCTTTTTCTTCTGTATTCACCGCATGTATCTTTCCATTGTTTAATTGTTCTTTACTGCGCTGTGTGTAATCTGTCTTTCCTTTTGATGTTTCAGAAGGAGAGGCACCCCCTAATATGCTTAAACTCATTACTCCAATAGTGAATACCGTCATCATTTTCTTTTTCAAAATTAATTCCTCCCTCTTACACTTTCTTTTCCATCATTCCCATAATTTTTTTAATACTATACATACATCTCATCGCTGCTTGAGATATAACATTATGATTGATAAAACTCACTCACATACACCTAGTCCCTTCTTCATATAACGAACTTTCTTTATGCCATACATAATATAAATAGTTTCTTAACTTTATCTTAAAAAAAGACGACCTTGTAAAAACAAGATCGTCTTCTTACTTATATTCTTTGATTTTTAGGGAATATCACTTCAAAGCAAGTTCCATCTCCCCATTTGCTCTCTACTGATATTTTTCCATAATGCTTTTCTACAATCCAATTTGCGATTGAAAGACCTAATCCAGCTCCTTCTGACGTACTTCTTGCTTTATCCCCTTGATAAAAACGATCAAATAATTTCGGAATATCTTCTTCTTTCACTCCTATCCCGTTATCCTTCACCTGTATACGAATTGCACTACTCGTTTGCGTGCAATCAATTTGAATATGCCCGCCTTCGTTTGTATACTTCATCGCATTATCTAACAGTATGACCATCATTTGATGAATCCGCTCTCTATCCCCCATAAAAGATACACCACGTTCTACTTTTAGCATCATTTCTTTTTCTTGATAAGAAGCAATCTCCTTATATGGAGCTACTATTTCTTCTAACAATTTATCAAGTTCAAATGTTTTCTTATCCATCTCAATTTGATTAGAATCAGAACGTGCTAGCAATAATAAATTACTAACGAGTTTCGATAACCGCCTACATTCTTTTGAAATTGTAGAAATATCCATCGCTTTTTCTTCTATCGTAGCGGATGGTGACTGGAATAAAACATCCGTTTTTGATTGAATAACTGCAAGTGGTGTCCTGAGTTCATGTGATGCATCAGAAACGAATTGCTGCTGTTTCTCCCATGAATTTTGAATAGGTACGAGTGCTCTACCAGCTAGGAAAAAGCCGATACCTATCGCACAGAGGCTTCCTATGCTACAACCTATAACAAGGATTAAAAATAAAGTATTTAACATTCTTTCTTCCGCTGTTATATCTCGCACGATTTGAACTATTTCTCCATCTTTTTGAAGCGAAAATACTCTAAAATATCGTCCTTGTACTTCAATATCTTGTAACTCCTCTAAATTTTTTGGAGAAAACTTTTCCAAATTCTCTTCAAAAATAGAACGGAATTTACGGTTATCGCCCTCTATTTTCACTATTTTTCCATTCCAAGTTATTCTAGTTACTCGCGGATCTCCAATTTGGATATTCTCTATGCGTTTTCTTGGTGGTATTTTAACATCTAATTTTTCTCTATACTGAGCCATCATTTTTATAGATTGATCCACTTCATTATAAATACGCTTATATGTGTATGAATAAATAATACTACCTAATATACCTATTAATAGGATAAATACTAATGAATTCACTATAGTCAAACGAATGCGTGTCTTTTGAAACATACTTCCCTTTTTCATTGTTCTTTTAATATATATCCAATACCTCGAACGGTTTGAATATCTTTCTGATAACTGAATGGTTCTAATTTTTTACGTAAATGATGCACATACACTTCTACAATCGCTACTGTCGTATCTGAATCAAATCCCCAAACACGATCAAAAATTTGTTCACGCATTAAAATCTTCCCGCTATTTTGAATGAGGTACTCTAGTAGCTCATATTGTTTCAATGTCAACTTAATACTTTTTCCATCTACTTGAACGTCTTTATCTTTTCCGAACAATTCAATCCCTTTATAACGAATCGTTTGCTGCGTTGTTAAACTACCACTTCTGCGTAGTAAAGCGCGAATTCTCGCTTTTAATTCAGGGGCCTGAAATGGCTTAACGATATAGTCATCTCCACCAAAGTCCAATCCCTTCACCCGATCTTCTAAAGAATCTCTCGCTGTCAAAAACAGGACTGGTGTTTCAATCTTTTCATCACGTATTTTTTGAATCACTTCAAATCCGTCCATCCCTGGCATCATCACATCCAGCAAAATTGCATCATATATATTTTGAAGCGCTAAAAACAATCCATCTTCTCCATTTATTGCCGTATCTACTTCAAATTCATCACGCAAAATTTGTACGATAGACTCTAATAACGAAGCATTATCTTCTACTACAAGTAAACGCATGCTCTCACCTTCCATCAAATAGTTCAATTCTATTTATTATTACATTTCTTCTCTTCATAACAAAAGAATGTAGTTGCATTACGTAATTTCATTTTTAACTATTTCCTTCTAAAATTTTGAAGTTTTATTATAAAAACTTTGTCTTAAATTTAGCTTAATAAAAAATTGAAAGAAATAAGATTCCTCTTATCTCTTTCAATTTTTTATTACATATACCTTTTTACTCGGCAACTCTAAACAATTTAGCTGACCGCCATACACAGCCCCGCCATCAATTCCAATAATACGATTACTACCAAAATACACTCCGCACTCCTCACTACCATGAAGCGTTTTTGTTTCCGTATGCCCAAATACAACAACCTTTTCACCGCTATATCCATTATGAAATTCATTACGGATCCACATTAACGTATATGGTTCAGATTCAGAAACTCGTTTCATCGGTTCAACCCCAGCATGTACAAATATATACTCTTCTGTTTCAATATAATGATCTAATTCTTGAATAAACTTTATATGTTCCTCTAATACACGAGAGTGTAAAATTGGTTTTTTGAAGTCTTTCTCATTAACCACAATATCTTCTTCTACAAATCCATAGCTATATAATGTCTTATCTCCACCATTTCTTTTTACCCAATGGTTCCATGAACGTTCCTCATTTGTCGTTAACGCCTTAATCATCATATCTTCATGATTTCCCTTTAAAATGAGTGCTCCCTCTTCTTTCAATTCTCTTACCTTTTCAATTACAGCACGCGCATTTGGACCACGATCTACATAATCTCCCAGTAAGATTAATTGATCCTGTTTCGCATCATATTGAGCTTCTTCCAATAACTGTTCAAACTTTTCTATCTCTCCATGAATATCACTAATAACAAGAATTCTTTTCATATTATCCCCCCTCTTTCTAATTATAGTTCAAAACAACGGAAAATTCCGAATCTTAACCTTGAATCATATTTATCCCGCATTAACGGACCGTAAGACCCCCACTGATTAAATTTTCACTTTATTACAAACTAAACTATTATCCTTACAACAATGTAAGTCTCTTGTCATCCAATTCGATAGTTGTAATTACTGTATTTCCTTATACTGAAAGTAAGAAATGAAACAAAAAACAAGGAGAGATGAGAGATGAAAAAAGTAATGGAAGTTGTAGTAGCGGTAGTAGAGGTTTTCGTAAATGGTAAACAAGTCGCAATGGAGTTAAATAAATAATGAAAAGGACAACATTCACTCTAGACCCTTTACTCATATAAAAGAGATAAGACTTCATCATTTCTTTGATCCCTTATCTCCCTATAGAGAAAGCCGTATCCCTTTTAAGGATACGGCTTTCTCTTATTTTTGACTCGTACGAGCTGAAATACTAATTGCTCTATCTGTTGCTTTGGCAGCTTCATCTAACGCTTCTTTACTATTCTTCCCGTCATACATTGCTTCTAATGCTTTTACAACTGCATCTCGTGATTCTGGGAATACACTAATTAAAGCCCCTTGTGTTGCTGGAGATTGCTTTGTCGCTTGCAGTTGATCTACTGTTACTTTTAACTGTGGATATTTTTCATATTGCTCTTTTACTAATGGCTCATTATATGCATCTGGATTAATTGAGAAATAACCTGTTGCCGTATGCCATTTTGCTTGTACGTCTGGCTTCGTTAAATATTTCATAAAGTCCCAAGCACCTTGTTGCGTTTCTTCTGAAACCATATTCGTCATCCATAATGATGCGCCTCCAATGACAACACCATTTTGTTTCGAATCCTCTGGATATGGAATATATGAAACACCTACATTAAACTTAGATGCATCAATTAAATCACGAACACCTGCTGAAGAATCTAAATACATAGCAACTTGTCCAGACTGGAACGCAGCACGAATATCATCCCAACTTGCTCCATACTTTCCAAGTGCGCCAGCTTTATTTAAATCATCTAACATTCCAAATACTTTCTGTCCTTCTTTACCGTTAAATACCGCCTTCTTTGCAGCATCTTTACGGCCGTTTTCGTTATCTACATATAAAGCACCTTGTGTCGCTAACAATTCTTCAAAGAACCAACCGTAGTTAAGCATGGAGAATCCATATTGTTTTACATTTCCGCCTTCTTTAATCGTTAACTTTTTCGCTGCTTCTTGTAATTCCGCATATGTTTTCGGAGCTTTCTCTGGATCTAAGCCCGCCTTTGCAAAAGCATCTTTATTATAAATTAATACTGGTGTAGATGAATTAAATGGCATAGAATACATTTTTCCATCAACTGAATAATAATTTGTAATTGCTTTTTCTAATTTTGACGTATCGTACTTATCTTTTTTTATCCAGCTATCAATTGGTGTGATTTTTTTGCTATCAATCATATATTTCGTTGTAATTTCACTCGATTGAACAAGAGCTGGTGCTTCTTTCGTTGCAGACATCGTTCTAAATTTTGTTAAAGACTCTTCATATGTTCCTTGGAACTCTGCCTTTATCTCGTATTTATTTTGTGACTTATTATAGTCTGCAACAAGACCATCTAGTACCCCTTGTGTTTTTCCACCCATCGCATGCCAGAACCGAATTACAGTTTTATCACCATTTTTTTCAACTGGTGCTACTTTTGCCTGCGCTTCAGGTTTTACCTCTGTTTTACTATTTGAACAAGCGGCACTAGATAATGCCATTGTTGCTACCATTAATAGAGCAGCACCTTTTTTTACTAAACTCATTTTAAGCTCACCTTCTCTTAGTTATTTAATTGCACCTTTTGTTAATCCTTGTTGTAATTGCTTTTGCCCTAAAAATAGTAAAATCAATGTTGGAATAACGATAACCGTAACACCGGCCATTACGCTTCCCCAATCAGTTGCAACTTCTTGAGACTGAAGCTGCTTCACACCGATTTGCACTGTTCTTACTTTTTCATCAGTGGTCACTAAAAGTGGCCATAAATACATATTCCATGTTGTTAAAAAGCTATATACTCCAAGCGTAATAAAACTCGTTTTACAATACGGTATTACAACGCTAAATAAAAACCTTACATTTCCAATCCCTTCAATAAAAGCAGCTTCTTTCAGTTCATTCGGGAGTGTCATAAAATGTTGACGTAACAAGAAAATACCGAAAGCTGTTGCAAAAAACGGCACTGTCATCCCGGCGAAACTATTGATCCAGCCAAAGTTTTGAATCGTTAAAAAGTTAGGCACCATCGTTGCTTCCCACGGAATAAGCATCGTTGAAATAAACAGGAAGAAAATTAAGTTTCTCCCTTTAAACTGAAGAAAAACAAAAGCATAAGCTGCTAAACTTGATACGATAAGTTGTCCAATCATAACGACTGTCGATACAATTAAACTGTTATATAAGTATGTAAAAAGCGGTACTTTTTGAAAAATATTAATGAAATTATCAAAAGTAAACTTGGTCGGAAATAACCTTCTCATTTGAATATCGTCTGGTGTCATAAAGCTTATTAAAAACGCATACAGTACAGGAAAAAATACCATTACTGCACTAATTATGAGCAGCATGTATAATAGGAAATTTTGCTTCCACTGTTTAACAATCATTTATAATGCACCTTTCTCTCAGCAAACTTAAATTGAAGTAATGTAGCAACGAAAATGAAAACAAATAATACCATCGCTTGTGCACTTGCTGTTCCAAATTGATGATTCACAAACGCCTCTTTGTAAATCGAGTACACAATTAAATTCGTTGCATCATTCGGTCCACCGTGCGTTAAAATATCAATTTGTCCAAAGCTTTGGAACGCACTAATTAATGTTACTGTTACAATAAAGAATAAAGTTGGCGATAGCATCGGTAATGTAACACGGCGAAGCTTATATAAATAACTAGCACCATCTATAGATGCACTCTCATATAAAGACGTATCAATATTTTGTAAACCACCTAATATAACTAAAAATGCAAAACCTGTATTCACCCAAACTGTTGTAACTGATACAGAGAATAGTGCCCAGTCCGGACTCGTTAACCATGCGATTGCAGGAAGGTTCATAGAGGCTAATATATTATTAAATAATCCTACACTTGGATGAAATAAAAATAGCCAAATCACTGCACTAGCAGCTACTGATATTCCCATCGTCGAAGAAAACAGAACTCGGAATAACCCAATACCTCTTACCTTTCCATTTGCAATCAATGCAAGAAACAAAGCAAATATAATACTCGTAGGAACTGTATATAAAACAAATAATAAAGTTGATTTTATACTTTTGTAGAAGGCTGGATCAGAGAATAAATATTGATAATTTTCTAAGCCAACGAAAAGATTAGCTTCTCCATGTATATCGGTTAAATAAAAACTATAATAAATCGTCCTAAACAATGGATAGAACAGAAAAATCGAAAATAGCAAAATAGATGGCGCCAAAAACAATAATCCTATTCTTAAATCTTTCGTTCTCCCCCATATTTTTTTCTTTTTTGACACCTTTGTTTGAACTGGTAACTTACTTACTTCGATCATTATTTCGCCACCACTTTCAACTCTTCTTCAGCTACCACTTTTAAGCGTTCATTCGTGTTTTCGTTAAAGAAGCATAACTTTTCTTGTGAGAATAATAATTTTACTTTGTCACCTTTGTTCAAGAGTAACTGTCCGATGACTTTCGCACTCCAAGTTGTTCCATTTACCGCAAAGTTTAATATAGATTCATTCCCTAATACTTCTACAGATTGCAGCGTCACTTCTTGCCCTTCCTCAGACAGTGCAATATGCTCAGGACGCATGCCTATACGAATTATTCCTTCTGGTAATTGCTTTAACTGTCCAATAGATAATGGAATTTGCAATTTCCCTATATGTAATACACCTTTTTCTTTATCCACTTCTCCATCATTTATATTCATAGAAGGAGAACCTATAAAGCTTGCAACAAATTCGTTTGCTGGTTCGTTATATATGTCAAGTGGTGTTCCAACTTGCTGTATACTTCCTTTATTTAAAACCATGATACGATCTCCCATAGTCATCGCTTCTATTTGATCGTGGGTAACGTAAATCATCGTAATTCCTAATCGCTGCTGAATTTCTCTAATTTCAATTCTCATTTGCGCACGTAATTTCGCATCTAAATTCGAAAGTGGTTCATCCATTAAACAGATTGGTGCTTGACTCACGATCGCCCTAGCAAGCGCAACACGCTGTCTTTGTCCGCCTGATAATTGACCTGGTTTCATTTTCACATACTCTTTCAGTCCTACCATTTCAATAGCTTCCATTAGTCGCTTTTGTCGCTCTTCTTTTTGTACTTTTCTTACCTTAAGTCCAAATAAAATATTTTCTTCTACAGATAAGTGTGGATATAATGCATAATTTTGAAATACCATTGATAGATTACGGTCTTTCGGCTCTAGATCATTTGCAACACGTTCATTAATAATTAAATCTCCCGAAGAAATCTCTTCTAAGCCAGCGATCATTCGTAATAATGTGCTTTTCCCGCATCCCGAAGGTCCAACTAAAACAAAAAATTCGCCCTTCTTAATATGAACCGATACGCCTTTAACCGCTGTCTCTTCTGCATTTTTATATACCTTTGAAACATTTTTCAATTCAATCACAAAGTTGCACTCCTTTTTTCTTCATGTATCCATACTTCATAATGACTTGTTGAAATCGCACTTGCTCCTGCACGAATTGCAATTTCCGCATCTTCTCGCGTTTGAATCAACCCGCCTGCAATAATAGGAAACTCTATTTCCTCTACTAGCTGTTTAATTATAGAAGGCATAATCCCCGGCATAATCTCTACTGCATTTGGTCTAGTCGTTTTACAATTTTCAATTGATTTAGTAAGAGATAAAGTATCTACAATAAAAATACGTTGAATTGTTTTCAATCCAATTTTATTAGCATTTCGAATTGTCGAACCCTTTGTTGAAATAATACCTTGTGCCCCGATAACATCTTGAATATACAAAAGCGCTTCCTCTGTATTCGTATTTAAACCTTGTATAAAATCACAATGAAGAAATACATCATGTCCATGTTTCTGCAATTCATATACACGCTCTGGTAATTCCAACATTGAACCAGTCATAAGAAAAACTGTTTTCGGCAATTTTTTGTATGCTTTGTATCCTTTCCAATCCTTTATCATCGCAATATAAGGTTCTTTAAACATTTATTCCACCTAACTGTTCTATTTTTATCCAAACTAAAAACACCTACTTACATAGAACGCCTTTCTCCTTATTTGAACTCTAGGGAATAGAGCACACCTAAGAAAGTGGCACATTATATGTAAGTGGGTGTTCTCAAATGTTCTCTACCCTAGTTATTTTGTTACCTTTACTATATTACGCATTTATTAAGTCAGTTTTGATAGATTGTTAATTAGGTGTTAACCGAATGTTAATATTCACCATATCACCATTTACATTAATCTATATATTTAAATGCAAACAAATAGAACAAAACAATACTTAAAATTCAATCAATATGTAAATTCATTCCATAGTTAATAAGTTTTAGTTTGCTTGCCACTGCTTGCGAAGCAAAGTTATCCCAAGCAGTACTATAAAGTGGAATGCGCTTTTCCTCTTGTATTGATAAGGCCCAGGCTGTAACAACATCAGTACCATATCCATTCCCTTGAAATTCCGCTAAAGTTTCCACACTTGCCTCAGCAGCTACGGGCGTACTTCTAGCACTGCAACAAACAGAAACTACCTTTTCATTTTTTACAATTGCAAAATAAGGTTTCCTCCATTCCATCTGTTCTATTAGATTAGGAAAATTTTCTCGCAAAAGCTCTCTATTCTTCTCAGTTATTTGTATTGCTCTAGTCGGCTTATGTAAATTACTATGAAACATGAAAGCAGGACCCATCCAAATATTTTCCACTGTTCTTTCTTCATTTAATATATTAATAATCTTTGCTATCTCTATATGCTTTGAAGGTTCTCGAATTAACTTCTCAATCTTACTTACCGTTTCATCATCCACATTACAATGATATCTCGTTATACTCCCTTCACGAGTTCTGCCAAGAAAAAAACGTGGTGCTTTCGGATTTCCTTGTTCATTTACATATTTCATTTTTCCTACTTGATTATGAACAAATAAAACCTCTGCCTGAATTACTATTAAATCAAGTTTTGAGAGCCTCATTTTTATCCTCCTTATTTACTCCATATACCATCCATTCATAATCTATTTTTCATGTTCAAAATAAAAATCCCATTTAAATACACATTACTGAATCCATCATACTAACTGATTTCTTCATTCTGTCTATCTAAATGGGATTATTTTTCGTTTTTTACTCTACTGGTTGTTGTGGCTGTACTACTTCATTCGCTCCAGCTAACCTCAACATATTTACAATATCTTTAAAACCTCTTTTTTCAGCGTATTGCAGTGGCGTCAGATGTTCCTTGTTAGCCATGTTTACATCTGCACCGTGATCAATAAGCAATTGAATTACTTTCTTATGGTTTTCACTACCATTTCCTAATACAATTGCTTCTAATAGCGCTGTTCCACCACGTTCATTTTTATAATTCACATCAATATCTGTATGCTCTAATAATTCTTTAACAACCTCTACATGGCCACGTTCAGATGCAGAAATAAGTGCTGTCCCACCTGACCTAGTCGTTTCTTTCGTATTAACTCCTGCATTAATTAATACTTTTACAATATCCGTATATCCTTCTCTACTTGCATAAAGAAGTGGATTACTTTTTTTCTCATCTTTAATTTCAATATTAGCACCTGCACCAATTAATGCTTTAACTGTCTCTACATGATTTTGGTACGTCGCTGCAAGGACAGGCGTTTCTCCGTTGTCACCTTCTACGTTTATATTCGCTCCATCCTGAATCAACTTCATAGCTGTCTCTGTGTCTCCAAGAGTAGCTGAAAGTAACAACTGTTTGTCCATTAAATTTATACTTTTCTCTTCTTTAGATTCTTCCTGTTCTTTATGCTTCTCTTTTTTCTTTTCATTTTTCACATGAACCGGTTTCGATTCTGGTTCTTCTTGCTTATCGCAAGCCACTACCGTCATTAAAAGTCCTAATAAAATACATAATAAAATTTTTTGTTTTCTCACAACTACAGCTCCTATGAAAGATAATGTTTTCTTAACCATTCCTCCATCACATACAATAACTCTTCTTGAGTACATTTATCCATAAGCCCTTTAGATTCCTTCTTTAATCGGATTATCTTAAGCTTATACTATGTTTCTCAACCTATTGAAATGATACGCCTGATGGCCCCATCATTAACATTATGAAGCAATTAGTTTAGCACGTTTTTACCGCATTTGTATACATTTCTAAAAAGTACATAAATGATTGCTTTAGGTTACTATATTCCATTGTAACCGTTCTGCTAAAAATTTTACACCTTTTCTATATTTGCACCTGAGTAATAATAGAAAAAGACAACTACATAGTTGTCTTTTTCTATTAATGATGTCCACCATGATTTCCTGCTTTCGGTTTCCCCATCATCTCTTTATTCATTTCCCATTTATGCTCTGCTAGCTCTTTATACGAAAGAACTTTCCCCTTATAGTTAGATACAAAGCTCTCTGCATCTTTTTTATTTTTAAATGAAATGACATTATAAGCCATCGGTGTCGTTATTGTTTTATCATATACGTAAGTAGCGTCTTCTAACGAAATCCAATCTTTCGAATCATAATCTCGGACAAATTTCTCTTTCGTCTTTTCATCTGAGTTGATCTCCATCCATTTATACATACAACCGATATCATCAAACTTTAACGCTTTTCCATTTTCTAAAATAATTTCTGTTGCAAATTGATTATCTGTTACCCCAATTTGGCAAATATCACATTTATCATGTTTCTCATCAATGGCAATAGCTGCTGTTTCCTTTTTTCCACACCCGACTACTGTAAATACGAAACATAAACATATAACAAGTACGACATATTTTACTTTCATCAATATTCCTCCCTAGAAACCGTATACTCCACGAAAAGAATACCAAAAGGTTGTGTGAGATTTGTGAAAAAACAATGTGCTTTTTGTAATATAGGAAACAAAAAAAGATGTGTAGTTCTTTCTACACATCTCTCATCACTCACAACCTGTAATTAATAAATCATCTTCTAATTTAACTAATAATGTATCCGCACTAATTTCCTGTCCAACTTCTACATTTACCAATCTTATATTTCCACTAATCCCGACTGCAATTTTTTTTAGCTCACCGTCATTTTTTCGGATCATCAGTAATTTTTCCCATTCATATACGTAAGAAGATTCATTAATAAAAATCTCCTCTACTTTTCCTTCATAAGAGCTATAAATCTCTTCTATTCTCGTTTTCATATAACATCTACTCCCTATTTCACACTTCACTATTTTCATCTTATTCTACCATTCTTACGAGGAGTGGCTTACTTTTTAAAAATTCAAATTAACTACCGTGAACAAAATGAACAAAATAAAAATTATGCTTCTAATGATGTTATTTTTCAAATTATTTACCATTTGAATAGATGCTTTTATTATAAATAAAAAACCTTTTTCTGAATTTTTATTCTATTTTGAAAGCGCAATCATTCTTTTGAGGGGGAAATTACATGTTAGCACTACTTGGATTTGCGATGGTATTTGTCTTTATGTTTTTAATTATGACGAAACGTATGTCAGCACTAGTAGCCTTAATATTAATTCCGAGTGTTTTTGCAGTAATTGGCGGATTCTATGCCAATATGGGGCCTATGATGTTAGAGGGGATTCAAAAATTAGCACCTACTGGTATTATGCTTATGTTCGCTATTTTATATTTTGGGATTATGATTGATAGCGGTTTATTTGATCCTGTCATTAGTAAGATTTTAAAATTTGTAAAAGGAGATCCTTTAAAAATCGTTGTCGGAACGGCTATATTGACTATTATCGTTTCTCTAGATGGTGATGGTACAACAACATACATGATTACAGTTTCCGCAATGTATCCACTATATAAGCGCCTTGGAATGAACCCCCTCATATTAGCTGGAGTTGTTATGTTAGGGGCGGGGGTAACAAATCTTACACCTTGGGGTGGACCCACAGCTCGTGTTATGAGCGCACTTGGACTTGAGGCTTCCGAATTATTTACACCTCTTATTCCAGGAATGATTGCTGGTGCAATTTGGGTTGTTTTCGTTGCCTACTATCTTGGAAAAAAAGAAAGAAAACGTTTAGGAATTATGGATGTACAGTATTTAAAACAAATGCAAACAATGGATGAGCAAGCTGCAACTGTTGAAGCTGCAGCGCATAAACGCCCTAAACTTCTATGGATTAACTTTTTATTAACCGCTGCATTACTTGTTTGTCTCATACTAGAAGTTATGCCGTTACCTGTTTTATTTACAGTCGCTTTTGCTATTGCTGTTATGATTAACTATCCAAACTTAGAGCAACAGAAAGAACGTATTGCTTCTCATGCAGGGAATGTATTAGCAGTTGTTTCTCTCGTATTTGCTGCCGGTATTTTCACTGGTATTTTATCTGGAACAAAAATGGTAGATGCAATGGCTAACAGTGTAGTAACTCTTATACCAGATGCACTTGGACCACAACTACCAATTATTACAGCACTTCTCAGTATGCCATTCACATTTTTCATGTCTAATGATGCATTTTACTTCGGGGTATTACCTATTTTGACGAAAGCTGCTGCTACTTACGGAATTAGTGCAGCTGAAATGGGACGCGCTTCCTTACTTGGGCAACCCGTTCACTTATTAAGTCCTCTTGTCGCTTCCACTTATTTATTGGTCGGAATGGCCAAAGTTGATTTCGGTGAACATCAACGCTTCACTTTATTGTGGGCCGTTGGAACGACAATGGTTATGTTAATTACCGGAATTGTAATTGGGATTATTCCAATATAAGATGCAAAAAAACAGTAGAAGAAATAAAATCCTCTACTGTTTTTTATTATGAAGAAGCAAGAAAATAACGTCTCTCCGGTCTCCCAACACTTCCATATATTAGCTCTGCGTGGACTTTCTTCCCAGATATTAAATACTCTAAATAGCGCCTTGCCGTTGATCGGCTTACTCCAATCATTGAGCTTAACATTTCTGCTGTAATCCCTTCTTCATTAACTGTTAACATATGCTTTTTTACTTTCGCTAAAGTATAAGGATCTATCCCTTTCGGGGCATATTCTATTTGATCTCCCTTCACGCCTCTTTGAGACCATAAATATTCAATTTGTTCCGTAGATAATTGATTGTTCTTCTTTAACTGTATAATCTTTTTTTGATAGCCTTCTAGACTTGCTTTAAATCGATCAAACATTAGTGGCTTTACGATATAATCTGTTACTCCGCCCCGTAGGGCGTGCCTCACTACATCTGTTTCCGATGCCGCTGTAATCATAATGATATCTGTATCGTGCAAATGATTCCTAATATATGTGACAAGTTCCGTTCCTTGCATATCAGGTAAGTACACATCTAATAACACGAGCTGTGGCTTCACAAGCTCTAGCCATTCTTTCGCTTGTTCTCCAGTCGTTGCCGTTCCAATTACTTTAAATCCCTCAATTTTTTCAGTAAAACGACGATGAATGTCAGCAATCCGAATATCATCTTCTACAATTAATACTTCAATCTCCTCACCCATTACTATTCGCCTCTCTCTTTCGGTAGTGCAATAATAAATAACGCACCCCCTAAATCCCCTTTTTCTATTGCAATACTTCCATTTAAATCTTCTACTAACTCTTTCACTTTTGCTAATCCATACCCTCGCTCTCCTCCTTCTTTCGTCGAAAAGCCTTTATAGAATATGCTAGTAATTATTTCATCATGAATCCCTTGCCCTGAATCTTCCACTTCAATTAATATTTCTTCTCCAATATCAGTTACAAACATCCTTACTTTCTTATCATTCTCTTCATTTTTTTCAATTGCTTCAAATGCATTCGTAATTAAATTCCCTAAAATAGAAACGACATAATTACTCTCAATATGTGGACTTAATTTGTCTAAACCACTTTCTCTATCTAGCATAAAATCAATCTTCAACTCTCGTGCTCTATTATAAAATCCAATTAAAATTCCACCTAGCCATGGATTTTGAATCCGCTTCATAATAAATTGAACAAAATCTTGATATACCGCTGTTTCCTTATGAATAAGCTCTAAAGCATCTTCGTATGATTCTAATTGGATAAGACCTGAAAGCGTATACAATAAATTGTTATATTCGTGCGTTTGCGCTCGTAATGCCTCTGTATATTGCTTCGTCTGAGATAATTCTGCTGTTAACTGATCCATTTCAGATTTCAAACGTATGCTCGATACAACGCCAGTTACTTTATTCTTTACTTTAATAGGTAGACGGTTCGCAATAACAGCCTGTCCTTTTATATTTAATTGACGATCAAACTGTTCTTCACCAGTTTGAAGTACATCTAGTATCGTTGAATTAGGAATTACATTTAAAATAAATTCCCCAATAATATTTTGTTGCTTATCTAGCGAAAGAATATCATAAGCTGCTTGATTGACTAAACTAATCATGCCATTTTTATCGATTACAATAATCCCTTCACGTACAGATTGAATCACTGTACTATGCTCTTCATATAAAGATGAAATTTCTTCTGGTTCCATCCCGAACATCATTCTTTTTATACTTGCCGCTAAATATATAGAGCCGATTATCCCAATTAAAAGACCTATTATTGTAATCCAAAATACACGCTTTCCATACACTTCTACCGCTCCATGAATATCAGCCATTGAAAACCCAACAGACACCACACCAATAATTTCATTTTCCTGGTTACGGACTGGGACTTTCCCACGCAACGAAGGGCCTAATGATCCATTAGCTTTAGAAACATAAGATTTCCCTTCTAATAAAACGCCTTTATTATCTCCGCCAACCATTTTTTCTCCTATTTTATCTCGCTCAGGATGTGCATAACGAATCCCCTCTTTGTTTCCAACTACAATAAAGTCAGCCTCTGTATCAATTCGAATTTTTTCTGCGATTGGCTGAATAATAGAAGCTGGATTTTCTTTTTGAAAAGCTTCCTGAATTTCTGGTATCGCGGCAACTGTTTTCGCAACATGCAAAGCTCGTTTACCAATTTGCTCTTCTACCGTTTCAGATAATATGTAATAAAATAAATAACTCGTTAGCATAAGTACAACTAAAATAAGTGTACTAATAGTTAATGTAATTCTCGGTTGGAGTTTTAATTTTTTAAATTTCAAAACCATTCCCCTAACATGATTAAAGATAGAATTTAAAGAAAATACAGTTTTTTATTATCATAACACGGTTACTATATATTTCTTTCTTTTTTATCTTCATAAAAAAAGAAACGAAGCATAAGTACTACTTCGTTTCTTAACAGTTTTTTATTATATTTTAAACTTACCAATCATCTCTTGTAATTCTTCTGCCATTTGTGATAAATGGACTGCTGCTGCATTTATTTCATCTACTGAAGCTAATTGTTCCTCAGAGGAACCAGCAATATTTTGAACACTTGCGGCATTTTCTTCAATCGTAGCTGTAATTTCATTAATAGATGCACTTACTTGTTTTGCATCTACCGTCATTTGTTTTGCTACATCTACCATGCTATCAATTTGTACAACTGTATCATTTGTAGACTTCAATATTTCGACAAAGCTTTGCTTCGTTTCATTTGCAACTACAAGTCCTGATTGTACTTCTGCTCCAACTTGATTCATAGAGCTTACTGTTTCTTTTATATCAAATTGAATCTCTTTCACTAGTTTCCCAATTTCCGTAGAAGACTGTCCTGATTGTTCTGCTAGCTTTCGCACTTCATCTGCTACAATTGCAAACCCTCTTCCTTGCTCTCCAGCTCTCGCAGCCTCAATTGCCGCATTTAACGCTAATAAATTTGTCTGTTCTGCAATATGTTGAATCACTTCAAGGATTGCTCCAATTTGTTTCGACTTATCGTCTAACAAACCAATGATTTTGTCTGACTGTAAAACAGACTCATGAATTAATTGCATTTGATTCACAGTTTGTTCAACTAACTTCCCACCATTTTCAGCTTTTTTCTTCGTATACATAGAGGCTGTAGATACTAATGAAGAACTATCTGCAACACGCTGAATTCCTTCTGTAACTTCTTCTAACAATGTTGCTCCTTCTTCAACTTCTTTCGTTTGTATTTCTGCACCACTTGATACTTGCTCTATCGCCTGTGTAATTTGTTCCGTTGCTTCGCTTGTCTGCTTCATACTAGCTGTTAATTCTTCTGAAGATGCCGCTACATGACTTGCTGAAGTGTTTATATTGGAAATGACACTTTGTAACGATGCAGCCATCTCGTTAAAACTTTCTCCTAGCTGTCCAATTTCATCTTTAGAATGAACTGTAATTGATTCTGTTAAATCACCTTCACTAATCTTCTTCGATGATATGACAAGTTGTTTTAACGGTTTAATAATAGACGCAATTATGAAGTAAATTACAATCCCACCGATTATTAGTGAAATTCCAAGAACAGTTATTGTTTTATAGAAAATAGGTTCAGCCGCTTGGATAATTTCTTTGGAAGGCATAATTCCTGCTATTTTCCATCCAGTTTTCTTATTCGTTTTAAAAGTGATATTGCGATCTTCACCATCTAATGAATAATGAAAATCCCCAGCTTCCTGTTTATACAATTCTTTACTAAGTTTCTCTTCTAATTTCTCTCCTGGCTTCATTTTCGGGTGCGCTACTACATTTTTATCTTGATCAAATATCGCTACATATCCTTCCTTACCGATATTAACCATCTTGGAAGTAGTAACAATATTATTAATGATTAAGTCAATCCCAAGAACTCCACTTTTATCCTCGTTTTGTTTTGCTAGTGTAATAACAATATTCCCTGTCGTTTTTGACTTATATGGAGCAGTTACAATTACTTCTCCGCTTTTCTTCACGGCCTCTTTATACCAATCTCTTTCTGTAGGATTATATCCATCTGGCATCTGAATAGCTGGTGATTGAATGAACTGTCCATTACTAGATCCTGTATAGATTGCTTCCATTTCTGGATGCAGTTTATTGTATTCTTCTAGTTTATTTTGTATGTTTTGAATTTGATCTGCTTGGTAACTTGATTGTGTGAATAATTTCGTAAAATAAGTTGCATCTACTTTTTTACTATCCAATTCTTTATTAATTACATTATCCAAAATTTTTATATTATCTTTCGCCGAGTTTAAAATCGTTTCATTAAAATTCGTCTTCGCCTGTTGATAAGACGTCCAACCAATTACAATACTTGGAAGAATTAAAATAATAATAAATGATACAAGTAACTTTGTTTTTAAACTACTACTCCTTACTTTCCCTTGAAACATACTTCTACCCCTCCATACCGTTTTAAATGTAATTAATTAACATTTAATCTTTCTATAAAAATAATACGATTTAAATGTATCGATGAGACTCTCTATCTTTTTCTACATCATAAAGAATTGATACATATCTTTTTCATTCTATATAAATTAAATAATTAAAACAATGTATAAAAATGTATATTATTCGAAATATTATAATTCACAGAAGAACCTCTAGTATTTCACTTACTAGAGGTTCTTTCCACCTTACTATTCTTTATCTTTTTCTACTTCTTTTTTCTCATCTTCTACTACAGATACAACAGGTTTATCACTTGATAATTGTTGTACCGCTCCTTTTCCTGCAAATCCTTCTAATAGCTCTTTTAAGTCAATTCCAGAAGAAGCTTTTAACGTTTCTTGCATCGTTGCCATTAAATCAGTCGCATAACCCGCAACTTTTCCGGCCCCGCTATTTTTACCACCGCCGCCTGTATCGACAACTGTAATTTTATCAATGTTACTAAGCGGACTTGCAAGTTCCTTCGCATAACTTGGAAGCATTTTAAGAACCATATCCATAATTGCCGCTTGACCATATAATTCAAATGCTTCTGCGATTTTTTGTTTCGCTTCTGCTTCTGCTAAACCTTTTAATCTAATAACATCTGCTTCCGCCGTACCTTGTGCTTTTTGTACTTCCGCTTTCGCTTGACCTTGCGCTTTTTCGATTTCCGCCTTCGCTAAACCTTCCACACGTACTTCTTCCGCACGAGCTCTCGCTTCAGCTTCAATCTTATATTGATCCGCATCTGCCTTTTTAATTTGTTTTACTTTTTCTGCTTCTGCTGATTGCTCAACAGCATAGCGATCTGCATCTGCTTTTTTCTTAACTTCTGCATCGTATTGCTTTTCACGACGCGCAATCTCTTTTTCTTCTAACTCGATTTGCTTTTCACGCTCAATGATTTTAACGCGCATTTGCTCTTCTGTAACACCTTGTTGTGCTTTCGCTTGTTGTAATTCGTAAGAAAGATCAGCGTCTGCACGTGCTTGTTCTTGTTCCCTCTTATAGGACTGTACTTTTAATTCTTTATGTTTTTCAGCTTCAGCGATTTGTGCATCACGTTGATATTCTGCTTCTTTTGCCTCTTTTTCAGCACGTGCTTTTTCAATACGTGCTTCTTTTTCACGCTCTGCGTTCGCAATTGTTGCATCACGCTTAACGGTCGCAATTTGCGGCTGACCAAGCGCATCTAAATATCCGTTTTTATCCATTATTTCTTTAATTGTGAAAGAAACAATGCGAAGTCCCATCTTCTTTAAATCTGTAGAAGCTACTTCATGTACCTTTTGAGCAAATTGCTCTCTATTACTATACGCATCTTCTACTGTCATAGAAGATAAGATAGCACGGAGATGCCCTTCTAAAACTTCTTTTGCTTCTATTTTTAACTCTTCTGTTTCTTTTCCTAAATATTGTTCAGCTGCTGTGGAAACTTCTTCAATTGTTGATCCCACTTTAATAATAGAAACACCGTTTACTGTGATCGGTACACCTTGTTTCGTATACGTATCACGTGTACCAACTTCTAATTTATAGTTTAATAAGCTTAAAGGCTCTGCTCTTTGCATAATTGGAACTACGAAAGTACCGCCCCCGCGAATAATCTTAATCTTCTTTCCATCATCAGTGGTAACTACATTCTTTCCTCCACCAAGCCAGTTCCCTGTAACAATTAACGCTTCATCCGGACCAACCGTACGATACTTCGTAATAAATACTAAAATGAGTAGAATTAAAATTGCGAGTAAAACTCCACCGATAATTAATGGAATCGTCATGTAAATTCCCCCTTATAATTTTGGTTTCTTTAAAGAATAAACGATGTTTTGTACAAGTAAAACACCATCTTGGACTCCCTCGATAATAACCTCTGTTCCTTGCGAAATATCTTTTTTTCCAACAGTTTTAGCTGGGATTGCATTACTTCCAAATTGGGATGAAATTAATACTTCACCAAATCCTTCTGTAGGAATTGTCGTAATGACTTCTCCTTTGCAACCGATAAATTCATCCATACGTTGCATCGTATTTTGTTCTGCTTCTGCAATCGGTTTTAAAATTAGTATTTTCATGATGAAAACACCGATAAAAGATATAGCAAATGCAGCCCCGAAAATAGTAATACTATTAAAGGAGAATAAGTACTCTCCTATATAACTAAGCCCACATAACATGGCGAAAAAACTAAGTAATAAAGTAACAACGGATACAGATCCGCCCCCAAAACTAAATATCGATTCAAATATATCTCCAAAAAAGATATAAATAACAGTGAGTATAGTAGCAATAATAAATCCATATAAATAAATTGTTTCAAGTGGATAACCAAACAAAGCCATTTCTTATCCCCCTCTCTTAAACAATCCCTTTTTTGTTATGTGTATGCCCCACCTCTTTCAAAGATTATTGTTCTTAATTTTCAGTTATTTACCTTTTAAATAAAAGCCTGTAAGACAGGCCTCTACAAAAGAACAGGAGAAACCTATTGTGACAGGCTCCTCCTAGAAAATAACCGATATATTATATATCTATATAATATACTATTTTCCACAAAAAGTAAAGTTAAACATACATTGGAAAAGCACTTATTTTACTGACAATTCGTATGTTCCATCGCCATTATCATATTTATATACATACAAGTAATACTTACCTGGTTTTGCATTAAATTTTGCTTCTATATGATTCCCATTAGCTTGACCGTAAGCCGCATAATTTTGCATATCTGATTCATGGTGAAGTACCCATGTCATCCCAATTCCATACTCATTTAAAACAGAAATGTCGATATCTTTCGCTGATGCTACATTAAATGTATAAACATCAGTGTGGTCCCCGCCAATAAGACTACCTTTTATAGTACTATTTAGCCCGATACGATTTGCTTCCTCTGGACGATTATTTGGTTCTGATTCTGTTAAACTTCCATCTTTAATCGTAACAGTTGTTTCGCTTCTGCTCTCTTTTCCCTTATCATCTTTTACTCTTAACGATACTTTATAAGAACCTTCTCTTTCATATACATGTACTGGATTCACTTCTGCACTTGTGCTTCCATCTCCAAATTCCCATAAATAAGAAGCAATTTTTCCATCTTCATCGTTTGAGCCATCACTTTTAAATTGAATTCCCTCTTTTACAAGACCACTATAAGGGCCATTTATATTAACCGTTGGAGCTTTATTTTCTCCATCATCTTTTGCGATTCCATGGAAGACTACATCATATTCAAATTCATTTGAGCTATTCACACGATAATTGACAAAGTATGCTGTAACAGTTTTGTAGCCACTCCATTCTTTTTGCGCCAATTGTTCTAAAGATTCATTTACTCTTTTACTCATTTCTTTCCAATCTTCTGATTCACCTTTTGTGACACTACCTGTATACGTACCTTCTAATGTAAATGTATTAAAGAATTGAGAATTATGTTTTGTCATTTTTGTATCTTTCATAGGCAACGTATCACTAATTTCTTTCTTCACCGCTGCTAATGACTTCGTTGCATGTTCAGCTAAATAATCATCAGCTACTTCTGGTACAGTGTATGTATCTTGATTATCAATTAACTGCTGCATATACTCTTGATACTCTTTATTTAACTTAGGATCTTTACTTAGATTTTCACGATATGCATCATAATTTTTCACGTCATTCGCACGAATCAAATCTTGAATTTTATCAAATGTTTCAAACTGATGCGTATATAAATAAGACTGCAATGCGAACGAGTAATTATAGAAATCCCAAGAACCGTATTTAGCAAATAGTGTACGCTCTGCTGTATAACGGCTTGCAGGATCAGATGATAATCCGCTAATTATACTCTTTCTTGGTACAACGTTATTCGTACGAGTAGATCCTGCGAAAAACTCTGCATTTCCTTCTTGGAACCAAGTTAGCCTTTCATTTTGATACATATCTCCTCTTCCAAATAAACCAGGAACTTCATATCTCCCTTGCAGATAATGAGTAAATTCATGACGGAATAACTCTTCTAAACTATAAATACTTTGCTCCGGCGTACGCTCATATGTAAAGAATGTTCCTGTCTCTTCAATATAAATTCCACCGTTGTTTGTTTCATATCCATACAATTGTCTATTTAACTGATATTCATCTGGACTATTATAAATTACGATCGTTAATACATCATCCGCATTTCCTGGCTCTAACGCTTTGTCATTTCCAATTACACGGTGATACTGTGCCTTTACTTCCTTCGCAGCCCAATATAGTCTCTTAATTTTTTCTTCTGATACTTTATCTCCTGTTTTGAACACAATTGATCCATCGTCGAATGTATACGTTTTTGGTAAGTATTGCTCTTTTCCGTCTTTACGTATTTTCTCTAAATCTACTGTATTCCCGCTATAATCTTTACCATTATAATTTGTTGTAATTTGTTCTACCGCAACAAAATACGGTTCACTTAAGCGCGGGTACATATGCATCGCTTGTGTAACAACCTCTAATCCTTTATTTGGATTGCTATGAAACTTCCCTAAACGGCTTGCAAAATAAATTCCATTATTAACGAGCCATTTATTTTCTGACGTTACTTCATTTAGAAGAGCAATACGATTTATTTCATTAATAAACCCATCTACTTTTCCATACCACATCGTTTCATTCGCTTCTTTACGAGCCTCAGTTAAGTAAGACTGTATATCATAGTCAATACCTTGCATAATATCGTATATTGCTTGTCCCTTCATTCGATCATTTACATAAGTAGTATAATTATCATTGTATTGCTTTAAAATATTCGATGCGTATTGAACCGTTTCAACATCGCTTGAAGCATTACTAATTAATTTACCGTATGCAGATACGACTGTATCTTGTTCAACTGTACCAAGCTTAAAGTTTGGATTTTTTGCGATTGCTTTTAAAGCAGGTAAACATTTATCCTGGAAGCTTCTTTCATTTAAGTCGCTTAATTCACTATTATAAAATGCAAGATAAAAAGCTGAACGCAACACTTCAGTAAACGTTTGAATTCCTTTTGAATCATCTTTCGTAAATGTACTACCTCTATGAGCTAATTCATCTATAATGACTTGCATTTTTCCTTTATCTTTATAAAAAGCCTTTGCATCTTCATTAAACTGGAATAAGTCTGTAATTTGGTGCCACTTAATACTGCCTAACGTTTCAACTAATTCTTGATCATTCATTTTGTTTAAATCAGCCATTGAATAGCTTTCTTTAACTTGCTTTACTGCAGTTTTCTTCGTAATAGATGCTGGTCGCTGTGAAAAATCTCCTACTTTTAAACGTTCTTGAAATGATAAAGTTTCATCAACTTTTGAAATATGTCCAACTTCATCTACCGACTTTTCAATTCCAACCGGTTTCGTTTTCAACACGTTATACGGTACTTTTTCTTCCGCTGCTGCATGAGTTTGAAGTGCCCCTAACGATAACGCCATTGTACTAATGCTAAGCATCACTTTATTGATCTTTGATTTCTTGTTCATATCCTTGCCCCCTATTTTAATATTCCATTCAAGAATTTAACATAAAATCTGGATGTAACAATATAAAATGCAATATTTCATATTATTTCTTCCTATAATTTGTACATATCGTGAACGCATTTCTCTTTACCTCCCTAGAACAAATTACATCCTTTCATGTTACATAAAGGGAATTTTTTGACAATTAAAAACTTAATTGTTATGATTATTATAATTGTTAACTTTATTAAATAAGGGTGGGATTCTATGATAAAAAAAGAAAACAGTGTATTTTATATCTCCTTCTTGCTAACAACATTATTCATTATATGGGGAATTACCCCAGCAAGTTGGATACAAGGCTACGATTTACAAAGTGTTACATCTTCTTTAAACTCATTTATCCTCAATAAATTTGGGTGGTTTTACTCTCTACTTATGACTACAATGATTATTTTGGCTGCTTATTTAGCATTTTCTAAGTACGGTTCTATTCGTCTTGGTAAAGATGGAGAAAAGCCAAAATATAATTATCCATCTTGGCTATCCATGTTGTTTGGGGCAGGAATGGGAATTGGACTCCTCTTTTATGGAATCGCTGAACCGATTTCACATTTTACAGCTCCATTAACAGGAAAAGCAGGTACAGAAGAAAGCGCCAAACTCGCTATGCAATATTCATTTTTCCACTGGGGACTCTTTCCGTGGTCACTATACGCAATGGTCGCTTTAACAATTGCATATTTCACATTCCGCAAACAAAAAGGTAGCACTATCGGGGCTACAGTTACTCCATTATTTAATCGATCGAAAAATTCTCGTATCGGAAAAACAGTTGATATTTTAGCTGTTTTAGCCACAGTGTTTGGCATTGTACCATCTGTTGGGATTGGTGCTCAACAAATTGCTGGAGGATTAAGCTATTTATTCCCTTCCATTCATAACACTTTACTTACCCAGCTCGTACTTATAGCTATCTTCGCTGTTTTATATTTAACAAGTGCACAAACTGGCTTAGATCGTGGGATTAAATATTTGAGTAACTTGAATTTCTCTCTTGCAGGTATTTTACTCATCTCTTTCTTACTTTTAGGGCCAACCGTATTTATTATGAAATATTTCACATCTACACTCGGTTCTTATATTGGAGCTTTGCCTAGTATGGGATTAAATTTAGGAGCATTTAATGAAAAATCTTCTTCTTGGATTGAAAACTGGACTATTTTCTATTGGGGATGGTGGATTTCTTGGTCTCCATTCGTCGGCACATTTATCGCACGTATTTCTAAAGGGCGTACAATAAAAGAATTTATTTTTGGAGTTGTATTAGTCCCAACTCTTATCTGTACATTTTGGTTTGCAGTATTTGGTGGTACCGCAATTCATATGGAAATGTTCCAATCGCTTGGAATAGCTGATGAAATTGCAAAAAATGGTACAGAGATTGGATTATTTGCTGTTATTTCACATCTACCATTCTCTACATTTTTAACGATTATCGGGTTAATTTTAGTAGCCACATTTTTCGTTACTTCTGCTGATTCAGCAACATTTGTTGTTTCCATGCAAACGAGTAACGGAAGCTTATCACCGAAAAATAGTTTAAAACTTATATGGGGATTAACAATCGCGATAATTGCCGCTATTTTATTACAAGCTGGAGGATTAAATGCACTACAAATCGCAGCTATCATCGCAGCACTACCATTTTCTATCGTAGTCGTTCTTATGGTCATTTCGCTCTTTAAGGAGCTGCGAAAAGAAGATGTTAATTTGCAAACAAAAGAAGTATCTCCAAAAATAAAAAAGGTTATGTAACGATTAGCACCTCAAATTACTTCTGAATCCGTAACAACTGAGGGAGAAGTAGATTAATAAAACCCATTCGTATGAAATATAATTTTCATACGAATGGGTTTTCACTCTATTATATAGTGTTGTAAACATGCCTTCTCCTCAAATCCTACTTTCTTGTACAATTTCATCGCACGATCATTATTCGTATTCAAACATAATTCTATCTCCTTCATTCCTTGGAAGGAAATAATATACTGAATTGCCTTTTGTAATAACCGCTCTCCGACACCTTTTCTTCTACTATTTTCAGCGGTTGCAATAAATTCGATATTCGCTTCTTGAAACTCTGGATTTACTTCCACATATACATAACCTTCTAACTTATCATTCTTCATACTTACAAATAATTTATTCGTATTACTTAAACGTTCAATAATTTCGTTTCCGTCATAATACGTATTAGAAAACACATGATTGTGTAAAGCGATAAACTGCTCAAACACTTGTGGTAAAGCCTCTTCTACATTACATATAATACGGTGCTCCACAATATTATTTAAAACGAGAATACTATGTCGACCTTGTTCTTTTGCATGTAAATTCCTCATTAAACGGGCACAATTATTATTTTCCACATGATAAAAACCATAAAATCTCTCAATATGAAAAGGCACCTTTTCTATAAGTTCCTTCCACATATGTAAAGCAACTTCTTCCCAATTCTCTGCGATAATAAACGGCCCCCATATCTCTGCACATTTCTTTACTTCATCCACATCAAATCCTAATAAACCTATTAAATTATTATTCTCATAAGTAGCAACAAAAGATTGTTCCCAGCCTATATCTGAAAAATCATGAATAATTGTCTGTAACAACTCCTCTTTCTCATCTCCACAATAGCCAACATGATGAGTAGCATCTTTATTCATATTCGCAATAAATGCTGCCACCTCTTCAATTTTCAAAATAGAACTGACATACATAACCTCTCCTCCTTCACTAATATATTCACACCTTTTCCATTTATATCCTTCTAAAAAAAGACATCACCATAAGCATATTTCAAAATGAAATCGCCATGATAATGTCTTCTCAAAAACTCATATAATCATCTTACGTTATAATAAGATAAAACGTTTTTTATTTCTTAAATAATCTCTTTCTAAATACAAACATACTCAGTGCTGAAAGAACTAACGCTATGCCTGAAAGTAATGTTGATGTATTCTCTTGTCCACCTGTTGCTCCTAATGATTTCTTACTTTCTTCTTGCTTATTAACAGCTGGTTTATTTTCTTTCACAACTTGATTATTCACGTTTTGTTCTTGGACTACTGCTGATTGATTTACCGCGTCTTTTGAACCTTCAATTTCTTTTCCTGTTTCTTTTACCTCCGCTTTCGATCCTTCAACTCCTGTTGTTGGCTCGTCCACTTCCTCTTTCGCTTCTTCAACTTCTTTCGTTGGCTCTTTTACTTCCTCTTTTACTTCTTTTACCGGTTCTTTCACTTCTTCTTTTGTACCTTCAACTTCTTTTATCGGTTCTTTCACTTCTTCTTTTGTACCTTCAACTTCTTTTACCGGCTCTTTTTCTTCTTCTTTTGTTTCTTCAACTTCTTTTACCGGTTCTTTTACTTCTTCTTTTGCTTCTTCAACCTCTTTTATTGGCTCTTTTATTTCTTCTTTCGCTTCTTCAATTTCTTTTGTCGGCTCTTTTACTTCTTCTTTTGCTTCTTCAACTTCTTTCGTTGGTTCTTTTACTTCTTCTTTTGTTTCTTCAACTTCTTTCGTTGGTTCTTTTACTTCTTCTTTTGTTTCTTCAACTTCTTTCGTTGGTTCTTTTACCTCTTCAACTTCTTTTGTTGGCTCTTTCTCATCTTCTTTTCCCACTATATTCTGTATAACTGTTCCGTTAAATCTTATACTAATTTCATCAGAATCTAAATCAAATTTATACACCTTTTCACCTGGGGTACTCCATTTTATTACTCCGTTATTAAACGTCCCTCCCTCACTTACCAATTGAATATTTTCAATACTTTCTCCTTCTAAATCATATACAGGAACTTGAATTTCTTCGTTTATTTTTGCATCATTTAAAATGATATTTTGTCTTCCAACATCAATTGTAAACCACTGACCTAATTGTATTAACGGCCTTACATCACGAATCTCATTTCCAGCTAAATTTAAGCTAAATAAGTTTAGCATGGAACCAATAACCGTTACATCTTTAATATGATTGTCCGCAAGATTTAACCACTGTAAATTTTCCAATGAAGATAGTGGTGTTATATCTTCAATTTGATTATGAGATACATTCACATTATTCAATTGTTTCAAGTTTGAGATAAACTCAATATTTTTCAGGCCTACTCCTTCTAAAGTGAGTTTTTCTAAGTTCGTCATGTATTCTAAACCTGTTATATCTTTTACCTCATTTCCTTTTTCTTTAAGTATCTCTAATTTTTTAATCTGTAATAAATCTTCTTTTGTGATAGGAGCGTTTACATTCTCTCTACCTAAATTCTCTTTATTAATATGTTGTTGTAAAGTTTTATCGAGAATTACATTTTCCTTTTGTTCATTATTCTCTTTTATTGTTTCCTTGATTTCGTCTAATCTTTCAACAACATTTTGAATTACTGTTCCATTAAACTTAATACGATTCTCTTCTGGATTTATATCCAACATAAATTCATATGTTTTTTCACCGGTAGCCCCCCATTTAACAGAACCATTATTAACGATCCCACCTTCACTCTTCAATTGAATAGTATCAAGTGGCTCTCCTTGTAAATTATAGATAGGTATTTTAACTTCCTTATCTTTTTCTACATCATCTAAAAAAATTTTTTGTCTTTGAATATCGATATACATTCTTTTTCCTAGTTCTTGAACTGGTCTAACATCACGAATTTCATTTGAACCTAGTTTTAAATCATATAAACGTGTTAATTGACTAAGTGGCGTTATATCTGAAATATAGTTTTCTTCTAGATTTAATTTCTGTAACCCTGACAATTTTGATAATGGCGTAAGATCTACTAATTCATTTTTGGAAAGCCCTAATTCAATTAATTTATTCATTCCATTAATATGTTCAACATTACTCAATCCATTATTGCTTATTTCAAATGTCTTTAAATTCTTTAATTGGTGAACTCCTTCAAGACCTGCATTACTAATTTGATTATTTGCTACAGTCAAAGTCCTTAAAGATTTCACTGTAAATAATGGTTTAATATCTTTTATATAATTACTATTTAAATCTAGCATTTTAATCTTCTTCATTTGGCTTAATGGGCTTAAATCTGAGATTTTATTGTTTCTCAAAGTTAAAAACTCAATATGCTCTAACTTAGCCAAAGGTCCAATATCTTCAAGTTCACCATAGGTTATACTTAATGATTTCAATTGTCTCAAGTCCGAGATAAATTTTATATTTTTTAACTTAACTTCTTCCAACGTTAAGTTTTCTAAGTTCGTCATATATTCTAGACCACTTACGTCTTTTATTCCTTTACTTTTAGCTTCAACGACTATTAAGGATTTAACTTTTAATAAATCTTCCTTAGTTATTGGATTATCTAGATTCTCTCTATTCAAGTTATATTTATTAATATGCCTTTGTAATTGCTTATCTACTATTACATTCGCAACTTGTTGATCCACTTTATCCTCTTTATTTTCCTTTTGTGCTTCTGGAACATCTTTATCTAAATTCAATGTATTTACTTCAAACTGTACTTGGTACTTATTATCATAGGCCATTGTTGGAATATAAATATGCATTCGCATATTATACCTTTTTCCTAATTCCCCTACTTCAAACTGAATCACTTTCGTTCCATTTTTCTTTTTATCTTCTGATATTACTTTCACATCATGAAACACACCTGGAGTATGAATATCCTCAGTTTTCAAGTATTGAAAGAAATCACTATCACTTAATGTTGCTGTTACAATTTTCTTTCCATTCTCAATTGTTAATTTCGGATCCTTTATATAAACAGCTGCCATAGACTCTTCATTGGTTTTATCTTTATACGCTTTAATAACAGCGTCATATGTACCATCTTCTAAACCTTGTCCAGTTTTATTCGCCTCAATTGCTACTGCCGCTAAAGCAGGTGTCGAATACACAGCAAACGGAAGTGATAACGCCGCCGCTATAATCATTGCATTTATACGTTTTCTTTTATTTTGTTTCAACTTTACATCTCCTCTGAAATATATAATTCGAAATGTAATCATTTCTCGAATAAATGATAATGATTTTCATTATCATTGTCAACTAAAAAAATAAAAAGTTTACAAAAAAAGAACCTCTTTAAAAGAGGTTATGCCATTTTCTCACCTGATTCTTCTCTAAAAAAGCTTTTCATCGCATGAAATACGTCTGCTTTTTGCTTTAAAATATAGTATCTAAAGTTTTCATCTTTAATATTTTTATAGGCTGACATGAGTGTACTGTGGCGATTGTATTGGTTCACTTCCCCATATCCAAACATATTACATTTCTTCATTAATTCTTCCACAAGCTTTACACATCTAGCATTATCTGATGTTAAATTATCACCATCTGAAAAATGGAATGGATAAATATTATAGCGGTCTGGTGAATATTTATTATCGATTAGCTCGAGTGCTTTTTTGTATACGGAGGAGCAGATTGTTCCACCACTTTCTCCTTTTGAAAAGAATTCTTCTTCTGTAACGACTTTCGCTTCTGTATGATGAGCAATAAATTCAATATCAACTGTTTCATACTTTGTGCGTAAAAATCTTGTCATCCAGAAAAAGAAGCTACGTGCCATATACTTCTCCCACATTCCCATCGATCCACTCGTATCCATCATCGCTAAGACAACAGCCTTTGAATCTGGCTTTAATACTTCATTCCAAGTACGGAACTTTAAATCTTCTTGATGAATTGGATGGAAAGATGCTTTACCACGCATCGCATTTCGTTTATATGCGGATATCATTGTTCGTTTCTTATCGATATTTCCCCATAATCCTGTTTTTCTAATGTCATTAAATTCAACATGTTCAATCCGGTTTTCATCTATTTCTTTTCTCTTTAAATTAGGCAGCTCTAACTCTCTGAAAAACGCTTGCTCTAATTCTAAAATAGAGACTTCAGCTTCATAGTAATCTTCCCCAGCTGCATCTCCTGCTCCTTGCCCTTTTCCTGGCCCTTTTTGTTTTTGACCACCTGATCCATCTCTCGCAACGACATCACCAACTTTGCTGTCACCGTTTCCTTGCCCTACATGTTTATTTTTATCATAATTGTATCTAATCTTATATTCATCTAGAGAACGAATTGGTATTTTTACAACATCCTTGCCATTAGACATAACTATACTTTCTTCTGTTACAAGATCGGGTAAATTATTCTTAATTGCCTCTTGTACTTTTTCTTGATGGCGCTGTTGGTCGTCATATCCTTTGCGATGGAGGGACCAGTTTTCCTGTGAAATCGTATAATTTGGTTGATTTTCTTCGCCCATTCCTTTCCCTCCTTACTGTAATTGTCTTCCTGTATGAACAGCAAGCTACAAATTTTGTTCTGTAATGTGCAAGCTAGAATATTTGAAAGGTAACTGCCCATAGAAAATCATCCCATAAACATTTATAACGTTTTTCATACAATACCCCGAGCATCCTAAACAAAATTTTGCCACTCACATAATAGAAAGAAATATTCAGCCACTGATAAGAAAGAAACACAATGCATTGTTGCACACATTTTTACTTTGCAACATATTGTATTGTGTTGGCTTTTTTCGTATGAATGGTTGGTTACTCTATCATATGCATATTGTAAAAATAATTGACAATAAATTCATCAAATTGCATCTTAATTTATTACATTTGGACAAGGTATGACACTTTACACACATATGAACGGATAATAAAACGCTGTCCCGCAAAATACAAGAGACAGCGTTTTGTTATCAAACTATCGGTTTAACAAGCTACCTACATAGCGTAGTAATTCATTTGCTGAAGAAGAATTATAGCCATGCTCATCAATTAAACGCGCAACAACATCATTGATTTTCTTAAGCTGATTTTCGTCCGGTGTTTTCGTTGATGTTGTAATTTTCACTATATCTTTTAAATCAGCAAATAGTTTTTTCTGAATCGCTTCACGAAGACGTTCATGTGAATTATAATCAAAGCGTTTTCCTTTACGGGCATAAGCAGAAATGCGAATTAAAATCTCTTCACGGAATGCTTTCTTAGCATTTTCTGAAATTCCAATTTGCTCTTCAATTGAGCGCATTAATTTTTCATCTGGACTCATTTCTTCCCCTGTTAACGGATCACGTAATTTCGATTTATTGCAGTACGCCTCGACGTTATCTAAGTAATTATCCATAAGCGTCTTAGCTGATTCTTCATATGAATAAACAAACGCTTTTTGTACTTCTTTCTTCGCGATTTCATCGTATTCTTTTCTCGCTAATGAGATGAAATTCATATAACGTTCACGGTCTTCATTACTAATCGATGGATGCTGATCCAGCCCATCTTTTAAAGATCTAAGTACATCTAACGCGTTAATAGATGGTACCTCTTTTCGAATGATTGTAGACGAAATTCGGTTAATGACATAACGAGGATCAATACCCTTCATACCTTCATCTTGATATTCGCGTTGTAATTCTTCTACATCAATCGCATTATAACCTTCTACCGTTTCTCCATCATACAAACGCATCTTTTTAATTAAATCAATATCCGGACGCTTCGGATCTTTTAAACGAGTTAAAATAGTGAACATTGCTGCAACGCGAAGTGTATGTGGTGCAATGTGAACATTCGACACATCACTTTCACGAATCATTTTTTCATAAATATGTTCTTCTTCACTTACTCGTAAATTATAAGGAACTGGCATTACAATAATTCTTGAGTGTAATGCTTCATTTTTCTTATTTGCTATAAATGAGCGATACTCTGTTTCATTCGTATGCGCTACAATTAATTCATCTGCTGAAATAAGCGCAAATCTTCCCGCTTTGAAATTCCCTTCTTGCGTAAGCGATAATAAGTGCCATAAAAACTTCTCATCGCATTTTAACATCTCTTGGAACTCCATCATTCCTCGGTTTGCCTTATTTAATTCTCCATCAAATCGATACGCACGCGGATCTGATTCTGAACCATATTCTGCAATCGTAGAAAAGTCCAGACTACCTGTTAAATCTGCAATATCCTGTGATTTTGGATCAGACGGGCTAAATGTACCAATCCCTGTACGGCGATCTTCAGAGAAGAAAATACGCTCTACAACTACATCCTCAATTCTTGATCCGTATTCTTGCTCTAAACGCATGACATTTAGTGGTGATAAATTCCCTTCAATTCTAACTCCATACTCATCAAAGAAATCATCTCGTAAATGATGTGGAATTAAATGCAGTGGATCCTCATGCATTGGGCATCCTTTAATTGCAAAAATTGCTCCGCGATCTGTTCTTGAATATGTTTCTAATCCTCGTTTCAACATCGTAACTAACGTTGATTTCCCTCCACTAACAGGACCCATTAATAATAAAATTCTTTTTCTAACATCTAATCGTTTTGCAGATGGATGAAAATATTCCTCTACAAGACGTTCTAGAGCATCCTCTAATCCAAAGAGCTGATTACTAAAGAAGTTATACTTTCTTCTACCATCAACTTCTTCAATTCCGGCATCTTTTATCATATTGTAAATGCGAGAGTGTGCTGTTTGAGCCACCCATGGTCTTTCTTTCACAAGCTCCAAATACTCCGCAAACGTACCTTCCCATTGTAAACGTTCTTCTGCTGCTCGATGCTGTTCAATCTTTTTTAGAATATCCATTATAGCTCCTCCCCCATCTCCTTGTTCAATCGGATTATTATAAAAGGTATGCTAGGATGTCCTTAAACATTCTTTAAATCAAAACGAAATATATAATAGCACGCTAAAATTCTCTCCAAAATTCAAAGAAAATTCTGTATAATATAGGTATTAACGTTTTTACACTGCTATTCATTATAAATAAATTCTTTTCTTCTAAGAACCTTACATACATTTTGGGTAATAAATAAAACTCGTGAACCGAAAAAAGTAAGGAGGATATTAGTATGAAATTATTATTAATTTTAGGTGTATCACTCACATTTCTTACAGCTATTTTTACATCCGGTTACAATGACAAACCAGGTACACATAAAAAATGATGTGCTTTTAGCACATCATTTTTTATGCATTATTTATAATACATATTTTCCATATCATATTTGGATAGTGGTCGGCTATAATAATAACCTTGTACAAGCTTCACATTCTTTTCTTTCAAAAACTGTATTTGCTCCTTTTTTCTACTCCCTCTGCAATTACATTCAATTCTAAAGTATGAGCTAAATGAATAATTGCAGCTGTAATATTCGTATCACGTTCATCTATATGTATACCTTCCATAAAAGAACGATCAATTTTTAAAGTATCAATTGGATATGTTTTTAAGTAACTTAAAGATGAATAGCCTGTTCCAAAATCATCTAAATGAATCTTTAAATTTTGTTCTTTTAATTGTAGTAACACTCTCTTCGATATATCTTTATGTATAAGAGCTCCTTCTGTAACCTCTATCGCTAATAAATGAGCTGGTACATTGTACTTATTTAAAGCCCGTGTAATCATCTCTATTAATGTAATAGAGCGAAAGTGTCTAGCTGAAATATTAACTGCGATTGGGACCACTTCATATCCTTTATTTAACCATTCGCGCAGTTGCTGACACACTTGATTTACTACCCATTCATCGAGCTTAATAATAAATCCTGTTCTTTCTGCCAACGGAATAAATTGGTTTGGAGAAACAAATCCTAATTCCTTATTCTCCCACCTTATTAAAGCTTCCATACTAGCTATTTTTTTCGTCTCAATATTAATTTGTGGCTGATAATATAAGAAAAATTCATTTTTTTCTATAGCACGATGTAACTGGTTTTCTATTATAAACCTTTGTTCACGCTCACAGTCTAATCCACTACAATAAAAATGATAATGTCCTTTTCCTTTTTCTTTTGCTTTTTCTAAAGCAGCATCGACCCTCTGAAATAGTATTTTTTCATCTTCTCCATCTGCTGGAGCCATTACAATTCCAATTGACGCACTTAAATATACATCTTCTTCTTCGATTACAAAATATTCACTAATATTTTTCAGTATGCTTTTTGCAACTTCCTCTACACATTCTTTCGTTATATTTTCTATTAACATAACAAATTGATCATCGTGTTCTCTAAATAAGTGCATACCTTCTATTTTTAGATTGCTTAAACATTCTGTAACTTTTTGTAATACTTTATCTCCCTCTTTATGACCAAATGTATCATTAATACGATGAAACTCATCTAAATCTATAAATACAAGCGCAAAATTTATACTCTCATTTAAAAAAGTATTTAACTTATTTGCACATGAAATTCTATTCATTAATCCCGTTAACTGGTCATAGTAAGCTAAATATTCTGTTCGCATTTCGTTTAATACTTGCCTTGTAACATCTCTCGTAACAATATACACTCCAACAATTTCACCGTTCACAATAATCGGGATAGTTCTCAAAGAAATATATAGCTCGTACCCTTCTTTATGAACATATTTCTTTGAAACAATTTGTTTTGCTTTTCCTTGCATCGATCCCTTAAATATAATTTGAAAATCTTTTTCATATTCTTTATTAATAAATTCAAAAATAAATTTATTATTTAATTCCTCATACCGGTATCCAAATATTTCATACGTTGCCGGGTTTGCATATGTAACTCTCCCTATAGAATCTATAGATATAATTGAGTCATTATTATATTCCAGTAACGACTTAAATAACATTTGTTTTTCCTCTATCTCTGTCTTCTCCTCAATTTGAGCTGTAATATCTCTTGTAATACAAATAACAAATTGACATATTCCTTCTTCATCGCAGACAGGATTAAGTGAAGATTCATAATGTATCTCACCTTTTGGTAATTTGACTACATCACAAAAAGTGTGTGCTTTTGCTTCTCTCACTACTTTTTCATATTGCCTTTGCAATATCCCCGCTATATCTTTTGGTAATACTTCTGCAAAAGTTTTTCCATAGCACTCTTCGCTTAACCTAGCATAATCCATTCCTATTTTATTCACATACATATATTTAAACGTTTCATCATCAATAACTTTCAATATAAATACTAAATCTTGAATAGCATGTAATAACCCTTGTCTAATTAAATCCATATCTATCATACTTAAAAAGGTATTTTGATTACTATATTCTTCCTTCATATTTATCTCAACCCGTCTTATCTATTTTTAATCATATATCCCATTCTATATGATTATGTCCTCTCTTTTAAACGTATGATCACATATTATTTTTATTTTATAAAAAAAAGTCGCCATATGGCGACTTTTAATAAACGATTTCTAAATCTAATCCAGGATAATTTTGTTGACGGAATGCTTCATAAATTAAAATTGCTGCTGTATTAGATAAATTTAATGAACGTACTTTATCTGTCATTGGAATACGTAAACAATGATCAAAGTTTTCTTCGATTACATTAGCTGGTAAGCCGTTTGTTTCTCTTCCAAATACAAAATAGTAATCCTTCTCGCGCTTGCTATAGTCAAACGCTGTATGAGCTTTCTCGCCATACTTCGTTAAATAGAAGAATTCACCATCTTTATTTTTTTCATAAAATTCTTCAATTGAATCATAATACGTAATTTTCACGTGCTGCCAATAATCTAATCCGGCACGCTTTAACATTTTATCATCCGTTGAAAATCCAAGCGGTCTAATCAAATGTAATTCTGTTCCAGTTGCTGCACAAGTACGAGCAATATTTCCTGTATTTGCTGGAATTTCTGGCTGATATAAAACAACATGTACTCCCACGCGATATTCACCTCTGTTTTTTGTCTACTACGTATTATACCACTTGAGCGAAAAATCTCTACCCATTAATAATATGAAAGAATTTATATTTCATTTGTGGTGTATATTTACTAGAGTCTTCATAGTTCCAATAACGTCGACGACTATTCGCTGAATGTGCATTTACAAGCGGCATACCATCTGCATCTTTTGCTACTACAATCGTCGTATGATTCCATCTTCCGTCATCCTCGAAATCATAAGCAATAACATCTCCAAGAATAAGTTCTTCTGGCCTCTCTACCGCCTCTGCTCGAAGTCCTGTTGTAGCACCTGACAAATACCAATAAAAAGAATGTGCAACAGCCCAGCTCCAACTCCACTGATTCTCCCTTTGCCACCATCCTTTACGAATATTAGGATATCCGTTCATAGGTACTTCTCCAGTATGAAGACATTGAGAAATGAAATTCGTGCAATTATCAGGGAAATTACGATACATAGGATTTCGGTCATCCCACCAACGCTCTGCATATTTCACTGCCTCTAAACGATTATATTGATAAGAACCGTACTTCTCTTTCGTAATTTCCCTTTCTAATGTCTCAACCATTCTAATTTCTTCTGACACTTCAATATCATAATCGCCTATAATCCGACTATTATTTAAACAAACTCTTCGTTTTAATTGTTCCTCTTCAATATAAAATAATTCTTTATGCTTAATTAAATATTTAAAATGTATTTGATAATCAATTTCTTGATGGTCATTACTATTTAATTGCCTAATGAAAGAAACATCCGCAGTTGCTTTCACTATATGTGCACTACGCCTTTGAAACAATTGTTTCTTTCTCTGTGCCATTTGTAGTAAATCCTCAGCAATACCATCCACGTCTGTTCGTTTCTCTGTGATATATGCTAAAAACTGTTGTACTTGCTTTTCAATATTCATTTTTACAGCCATTTCGTTTCCCTCCCATATTACAATATGAAAAAGGGAAATATTATCTACTCTTTTTTCTGTGCTAACAATTCAAGCCCGCGATCCATTTCATGAAGCACTTCTTCATCTTTCTCACGTTCCATCGCTTTCTCAATCGCTTCGCCTACTCCATCTCCCCCAATTTTCCCAAGTGCCCATGCTGCCGTTCCGCGCAATACCGGTCTTGGGTCATCTTTCATAACACCAATTAAATCAGGAATTGCCGATGCTTCTTTAAAATGTGCTAATGCTAAAATCGCATTTCTTTGCAGTGGCTTTTTCCCTCTCCATGACCCTGACATAATCCCATATTTCTCTTTAAAATCACGATTACTAATTGTTAAAAGTGGCGTTAATAATGGTTTAACTAGCTCAGGATCCGGCTCCATCTCAGGATGATTATGAAAATCCATTCCTTTATTTTTCGGACAAACAGTCTGACACGTATCACATCCATATATACGATTTCCTATTTTATCGCGATATTCTTCAGGTAGGAATCCTTTCGTCTGTGTTAAAAACGCAATGCACTTCTTCGAATCTAACTGTCCCCCCTGTATTAAAGCACCTGTAGGACAAATATCGATACATTTCGTACAGCCCCCGCATTGATCTTCTATCGGCTTATCTGGCGGGAATGGAACATTTGTAATCATTTCCCCTAAGTATACGTAAGAACCAAATTCAGGTGTAATAATAGCACAGTTTTTCCCACTCCAGCCAATGCCTGCACGCTCTGATACAGCTCGATCACTTAATTCACCTGTATCAACCATGGACTTCACTTCTATATCTGGAAGTTTTTCAATTAAATATGCTTCTAATTTTTGCAAACGATCTCGTAAAACAAGATGATAATCTTGTCCCCAAGAAGCACGGCAAAAAATTCCACGGCGTTCTCCACGCTTACTTAATGGTGCATTTTTTAATTTTGAAGGATATGCTAAAGCAATCGCAATAATTGATTTAGCACCCGGTAATAAAAGTTGCGGATTCGTTCTCTTCTCTATATCAGGCTCTTCAAATCCAGATTGATAATTTAATTGTTGTTGCTGGATTAAGCGCTGCTTTAATTCCTCAAAAGGAGAAGCACTTGCAAAGCCTATTTTATCTATGCCAATTGTTTTACTATACGCAATTACATCTTGCTTTAATTGTTCAAAATCCACTCTTAATCGCCTCCTCAGATGAATCCATCATCCCTTATGTAACGACTTTATTGGTTAGTAATTCACTTTTGGAATACTATTATTTACTTCTATTTTCGCATGTAATTATATTTTTCAAACATTAAAAAACGCAATGCCTCGTTTATCTCGGAAACGAAACACTGCGTTGATCACAATTTATAGAAAAACATTTAATAAAATTTGGAGCGGGTGAAGAGAATCGAACTCTCGACCAGAGCTTGGAAGGCTCTTGTTTTACCACTAAACTACACCCGCAAATATGAATTACATATAAGATATTAGAATAACTTATGTAAAGTAGTATAGCATGTTAAAAAAATAGAGGCAAGAATTTTATCGAAAAAAGTCGAAAAAGTGATGAGAGACCTCATCACTTTTTCAATTCTTTATCAATGGCCTTCTTCATACTATCGAAATCAGGGTTTGCAAGATTTCCGTTTACATATACTGAAGGAGCACCTTGAACTTTTAATTTTTGAGCACGATCTGAATCTTTACGTACTTTTTCTGTAATTTCTTTACTGTGTAAATCTTTCTTAAATTGCTCTACATCAACTTTTGGAAGTTTCTCTTTCACAATGCTAAGAAGCAAATCTTCTGTAATCCATTCTTCCGTATCTTTCTTTTGATTTTGATAAATCTCATCATAGAAAATCCAGAATGAATCTTTATCTTGTTTATAAATTGCTTCACCAGCTGCTGCACCTAAATCCGAGTCTTTTCCGATAAATGGGAAGTTAATAAAATATAACTGCACTTTGCCTTTATCAATATACTCTTCTTTTAATCGAGGTAATACTGTTACATCCCAAGTACGACAAGCAGGACATTTAAAGTCTCCAAATTCAACTACCTTAACTGGAGCATCATCTTTCCCTAAAGATTGTTGCGTAGAATAAGCAAACATCTCATTTCCTTTATCTTTTTTGTCATTTATGATGCTATACGCAATTGTTCCAATTACAATCAATACTGCGATAGAAAAAACTATACCAAGAGCCATGAGTTTATTTGATTTCATATACATTCCTCTTTAATTTCATATTCTGTATACAGCATTGTACACAATACACATAATATCAACACTTATATACGTCACGCAATGAACACGCTCACATAAATTACAAAAACACAATAATTGTGACGATATTGTGTCACAATTTGTCACAATTTATTCAAAAAAAGAAGCTCCTCTTTAGGAACTTCTCTTAACTTACTGCTTTTTTACGCGCACTATTTAACATCGACTGCTCTATTTTTATATCATGACGAATTACTAATTTCTCACTAACTGCTTGAACATACTCATCATGGCTTATATAGCCTTCTTTCTCCATTAGTCTCAAAACGACATTTCGTCTCTCTACTGCTTTATCATAATTTTGGGCAGGTGAGTAATAAGCAGGTGCTTTTACTACAGCAGCCATCATTGCACTTTCAGCCAACGTTAATTGGTTCACCTTTTTACCGAAGTAAAGGTTTGCTGCTTTTTCAATTCCCCATGCTCCTTCACCATAATAAATGTTACTTACATATAATTTTAAAATTTCATCCTTCGTAAATGTGCGTTCAATTTTTTTCGTATAAAAAATCTCTTTCCACTTACGAGAAAATGTACGCTCATTCGTTAAAAAAGCATTTTTAGATAGCTGCTGTGTAATCGTGCTTCCTCCTTGCACGACACCACCAGCCTTTATATTCTCAACAGAGGCCCTAATAATTGCTATATAATCTAAACCGTTATGATGATAAAATCTTTTATCTTCTGTCGCAATAAATGCATGTGTTAATGATTCTGGCACCTCTAAATTAGCCGGTACATGTAATTTACTAATGTCACTTTTCTCAATCATTACATTTCCAATGAATAATAACGTACAACTTAACAATAATAATAATATAATGGCTTTATAAAAAAGTTTAGTCATTGGATTTAATGCAACTTTTTGATGATAGTTCACCCTAGATAATACTCGTTCTTTCATCTTGAACACCTCTTTTCCACACAGCATATAACTCTTACTTTAAGAATACATTGTTGTAAAAAAATATCCCATCGATTTCTCTTACACGTACCTTACATCATTGTAAGGTATAAAGTGAAACTTTAATCAGCCCTCACCAATCACGTTCCCGGCAAATAGCGGGGTAAAAAAGTATTGTATCACAGACCTTTTTTATCTACTATTCATCTGAAATATTGAATATAGATTATATTCAATCACGAATAACCAATAACAGAGTAAGCCTTAAGGCTATTATATTTTCACTTTACACTTTAATTATATCATCTACAAATATATATACTTTTGACTATCTAGTAATCTTAATGTATATAACATATATATTATAAAGAACAAACGTTCTATAAATCAATACTAACACTATTATTATTTTGACCTTTTTCTTAAACAGTATACAAAAAAGAGTAGTGATTTGAATGTATCTCAAATCAGCTACTCTTTTCTTTACAATCTTCCTATTAAATTATATGGCTGTACTTCCCACGTTTCATATGGAATACAATGTGTTGCTCTCATTGCATCAAGTGTTCTGGATTTCATATGAGGACGCGTTATATACTCATCTATGTTCTCTTCATTTAAATCAACAAATTTAGCCTCTTGTATTTCTTCAGGTTGAATTTTTATTTCGCCACTCACATATGCTACTTTAAAAACAACAGCTAGAATGTGCATAGAGGCATTATAATAAACCCCGGTAATTCCGATAGGCTTCACCGTTAACCCTGTTTCCTCTTTTATTTCCCTACAGACAGCTTGATCGAGTGCTTCTCCTTCTTCTACCTGTCCTCCTGGCATTTCCCACGTATCAGCTCGCCAGTGTACCTTTGTTAATAACACTTCATTTTTCTCATTTGTTAAATAACCTGCTACGGCAACTATATGCTTTGGTGTCTTATGTTCCATACTGAGCCTCCTAGAAATAATGGTTATTTCATATATCCCTATAAGCATATTCCCTATCTACACCAAAATACCTTTAATAATTCATCACCTTAATTAACTTCATAAAAAAAAGCCCCTATTCGTTAAGCGAACAGGGGCTTTCATCGTATTACTCTCCTAAGTCTACGTTGTGGTAAACTTGTTGTACATCTTCTAAATCTTCTAATGCATCCACCATTTTCTCAAATTGTACTTGAGCATCTTCAGGAAGTGTAACATCACTTTGTGCAAGCATTGTTAATTCTGCAACTGTAAATTCTTCAACACCAGCACCTTTAAGTGCAGATTGTACTGAATGGAATTGATCTGGTTCAGCATACACGATAACAGCATCTTCTTCTTCTAGAATGTCACGTGCATCTACATCTGCTTCCATTAAAATTTCAAGAACTTCATCTGATGTTTTACCTTCAAGGCCGATAACAGCTGTCGCATCAAACATGTAAGCTACAGAACCGTTTACACCCATGTTACCACTGTTTTTGCTAAATGCAGCTCGTACATCTGCTGCAGTACGGTTTACGTTATTTGTAAGTGTATCTACAATAACCATAGCTCCATTTGGTCCAAATCCTTCATAACGAAGCTCGTCATAATTTTCCTCTGAACCGCCTTTTGCTTTTTCAACTGCACGATCAATAATTGTTCTTGGTACATTGTATGTTTTCGCACGTTCTAATACGACTCTAAGCGCTTGGTTTGATTCTGGATCTGGCTCGCCTTGTTTTGCCGCCACATAAATTTCACGTCCAAATTTCGCGTATATACGGCTTGTATTTGCATCTTTTGATGCTTTTTTGTCTTTAATATTGTTCCATTTACGGCCCATACTTTCCACTCTCTTTCTCGTTTTAAATCTACATAAAAATATTAATATGAAATATAATGTGTGTTCAACACATTTTTAAAAGAAATATAAAAAGTTCATTTTTGATTCATATTACAGACATAATATAAATCACTATCATTTTGTTCTTTCGACAAGTTATATTATACATGAATTCCTAAGTTTATTACGAATTTTAGCATCACATAATATAATTTAACAAAAAAGACTCTAACATTTCTGTTAGAGTCTTTTTATATTGCCAATACCTATTTCCATAATATTCCTATAATTACTTTCTATTGTTGTATAATAAAAATAGGAAAAAATTTGAAGAAAAGATGAAGGGAGAATTATGACACATTCAAACGAAAAAAACACACATACTCTTAAAGGAATAGGAGAGAAGTTAAACCCAACTATCTATCAAGTAAGATTCATGAAATAAGATGAACCAATCCAATTTGAGGCGTTTCCTGAATTGAAGGAATTAGGGGACTGGTTAAGTACTTCAACGCAAATGTGGGCGTGCCACTCAACAATGTATAAGTACAACAGAGAAGAGTTTAAAAAGAAGTTTTTAGAAATTACAAACTTAACCGTTGATAATGTACTAATATCTACTGGTGGTGTCGGATTTAACTTCATGTCACCAGGGTGGAGAAATTCTCTCTAAATACCGCAATTAAAAGGATAAAATTGAATGTTTGTTTTTATCCTTTTAATGTTTCGCAGTTTACTCACCGTACACTTTTTGTGCTTATTTTGTCATGTAATGAAAAGAAAACAAAAAAAACTCTATACTAATTGTATAGAGTTTTTTACGACGTTCATGATACCGATGGTCGGGGTCGAACCGACACTCCCGAAGGAACACGATTTTGAGTCGTGCGCGTCTGCCAATTCCGCCACATCGGCACAAAAGAAAAGGCGGCAACCGGATTTGAACCGGTGATAAAGGTTTTGCAGACCTCTGCCTTACCACTTGGCTATGCCGCCATATTAAATTTTATTGGAGCGGAAGACGGGATTCGAACCCGCGACCCCAACCTTGGCAAGGTTGTATTCTACCACTGAACTACTTCCGCAAAAATGGCTGGGCTAGCTGGATTCGAACCAGCGCATGACGGAGTCAAAGTCCGTTGCCTTACCGCTTGGCTATAGCCCATCGAATTCTTACTTAATTATATGTAAGTATCAATTAAATTATTTGTAATTTTTAAAATAAAAATGGGGCGACTGATGGGAATCGAACCCACGAATGCCGGAGCCACAATCCGGTGCGTTAACCACTTCGCCACAACCGCCATGTTGTGTAAATATATTTGGCAGGGGCAGTAGGAATCGAACCCACACTGGAGGTTTTGGAGACCTCAGTTCTACCTTTAAACTATGCCCCTATGTAAATGGTGGAGGGGGGCAGATTCGAACTGCCGAACCCGAAGGAGCGGATTTACAGTCCGCCGCGTTTAGCCACTTCGCTACCCCTCCGAAACTTACATGGTGCCGGCTAGAGGACTTGAACCCCCAACCTACTGATTACAAGTCAGTTGCTCTACCAATTGAGCTAAGCCGGCGTATTTTATTGAAATAAATGGTGGCTCGGGACGGAATCGAACCGCCGACACGAGGATTTTCAGTCCTCTGCTCTACCGACTGAGCTACCGAGCCTTATTAAAATGGCGGTCCCGACCGGGGTCGAACCGGCGATCTCCTGCGTGACAGGCAGGCATGTTAACCACTACACCACGGGACCATTTGGTTGCGGGGACAGGATTTGAACCTGCGACCTTCGGGTTATGAGCCCGACGAGCTACCGTGCTGCTCCACCCCGCGATAATACTATTCATATAAAATTTATATGGTGGAGGATGACGGGATCGAACCGCCGACCCCCTGCTTGTAAGGCAGGTGCTCTCCCAGCTGAGCTAATCCTCCAAAGTGGTGACCCGTACGGGATTCGAACCCGTGTTACCGCCGTGAAAGGGCGGTGTCTTAACCACTTGACCAACGGGCCAAATATTATAAATCCTATGGCGGAGAGCAAGGGATTCGAACCCTTGATACGCTTGTGACGTATACACGATTTCCAATCGTGCTCCTTCGGCCAACTCGGACAGCTCTCCAATGGCTCCGCAGGTAGGAATCGAACCTACGACCGATCGGTTAACAGCCGATAGCTCTACCGCTGAGCTACTGCGGAATAATATTGCCTGGCAACGTCCTACTCTCACAGGGACAAGGTCCCAACTACCATCGGCGCTAGAGAGCTTAACTTCCGTGTTCGGTATGGGAACGGGTGTGACCTCTCTGCCATCATTACCAGACATTATTCTTTTGAGACAATCATTATTATAACTTATTTACTTTAAAAGTCAACAAGTTTTTTATATTCTCTCAAAACTAGATAACATTTGCTACATATTATATGGTTAAGTCCTCGATCTATTAGTATTCGTCAGCTCCACATGTCACCATGCTTCCACCTCGAACCTATCAACCTGATCATCTTTCAGGGATCTTACTAGCTTACGCTATGGGAAATCTCATCTTGAGGGGGGCTTCATGCTTAGATGCTTTCAGCACTTATCCCTTCCGCACATAGCTACCCAGCTATGCCCTTGGCAGAACAACTGGTACACCAGCGGTGCGTCCATCCCGGTCCTCTCGTACTAAGGACAGCTCCTCTCAAATTTCCTACGCCCACGACGGATAGGGACCGAACTGTCTCACGACGTTCTGAACCCAGCTCGCGTACCGCTTTAATGGGCGAACAGCCCAACCCTTGGGACCGACTACAGCCC
>NZ_CM173491.1:297500-555000 GCF_057784645.1 Bacillus sp. LQ16 | reverse complement strand
ATAAGTATCAAGGGAAATACGAGTTTGCAACACTACAAACGTTTCAACTCATTAAAAAGTTGATTTATTAAGAAATCAACTTTTTAATTGTTTTATTAAATTTATTACACCTATTTTTTCGAAATAACAGTAAACATCCCTGTCATGTTAGGCGAATAATCTTTAAAATCATATTTTTCGTAGAATGACGTTTTACCTTGCGACGCAAACAAACCAATGAATGCTTTATCTGGAGCATTCTGATTTAAGTATTCTACTAAAGTATTCATTATTTTCTTTCCAATACCATTCTTTTGATACTCTGGATGAACCACTATATCTTGAATATAGAAATAGATAGCCCCATCACCAACAATTCTCCCCATGCCGATGATTTGATTATTATCCTTGACTGTTATACAGTAAATCGAATTTTGAAGTGATATTTCCGCCACCTCAAAGTTCATATAATTAGTCCATCCCACAGAATCACATAAATATTTATATTCTTCCAATGTTGGAATGTCACTTTTAATCTCATATTTCTTCAAAATGTCCCCTCCAAGAATTCATTTCCACCAACTACAAAGTAAATTCGACAAACTTTTATCTATCCCTTCTTACTAACTTAGCACTGTAAATCCTGATTAACCTCACGCTAATCCTTATATAATAAAGAAAGAGGCTGACGTATAGCCGTCAGCCTCTTTCTTTATTATATATTACGCCTTATGACACTCTGGACAAACGCCATAAATTTCTAAGCGATGACTATTGATAACGAAGCCTGTCGTTTTCGCAGCTTCCTCTTCCAGCTTTTCCAAGCCTCCATAAGGAAAATCAACAATCTTACCACATTTTTCGCAAATTACATGATAATGTTGACTTGTAACATAATCAAATCTACTTGAAGCGTCTCCATAAGTTAATTCCTTTACAAGTCCAACCTCTTTAAACACACGTAAGTTATTATAGACAGTTGCAACACTCATATTTGGAAACTTACCTTCTAATGCTTTATAAATATCATCCGCTGTTGGGTGCGTCATTGATTCCACAAGGTACTCTAAAATAGCATGACGCTGTGGAGTAATGCGTACACCCGTATTTTTCAGCATTTCTAGCGCTTCTTTTAATTCTTCTTTGACCACCGTCATGCACCCCGATTCTATACGGATTATTATTTTATAATTCTTATAAAGAGTGTACTCCTTTTCTTATAAATCGTCAATATTTCTACTATAAGTATGTGGTTTATTTTTATATTCAGGACTTGTTTTTATGTATCTTTCCCTTTTTCTTCATATATTAAATAGAAAAAAGTGCGACATAATCGCACTTGGAATACTATCATCTGAGGAGGTATGCCCTACACTTCCACTTTATGTAAGGCAGTAAAATATGTATAGACACTTGCCTTGTTTCTGCATATTTTATCTCCAACGTAGATTTATTTTATATAAGAAAGAACATCCTCAATATGTCCTTTCACTTTCACTTTACGCCACTCTTTTACAAGTTCACCGTCTTTATTAATAAGGAATGTAGAACGCTCGATTCCCATATACTCTTTCCCAAAGTTCTTTTTTAACTTCCAAACATCGTATAACTCTGCTACTTTATGATCTTCATCTACTAAAAGGGTAAATGGCAATTCATGTTTCTCAATGAATTTCAAATGTCTATTCGCTGAATCAGGACTTACTCCAAGAATAACCGTATCCTTCTCTTGAAATACTCCATACGCATCACGAAAATCACATGCTTCAGTTGTACATCCTGGCGTCATATCTTTCGGGTAAAAATAGAGAACTACATTTTTACCGCGGAAATCAGCTAGGCTAACTTCTTCTCCGTTACTTCCCTCTAATGTGAATTCTGGTGCCATTTCTCCTACTGTAATCATTGTTATCACTCCTACTCTTTTCCTTTACTATAACAAATGCTTCCTTATTTTTCATTGTCTATTACAGACCTCATCACAAAAGCAAAAGGGAGTGTATATCCAATTAGCGCTTCTGCAATTGCAATCCACCGCCCAATTCCAATCGGAGATATGTCACCATATCCAACAGACAATAAAGTAACTGCGCTAAAATATAAACAAACTTCAACGAGTTGAAAAGAATGAGCGTTCAAACTTTCTCCGTCCTCTTTCAAAACTGCGAAACCCATTTCCTCTAATACAACGTAACTTAATCCAAACGCGATCAGTACTGTTGTATAGATCAAAAATAATGTGGCCAAATTATACAGCGAAAAAAAACGCGTTGAATCTGAATAGGAACTCCATAATAATTGGACACTTTTCAAAATAGCGATTGCTGCAATTAATAGAATAAATCCCCATAACATGTCCTCCACCTCATTTTATATGTATGAGGTGGAGGACTGATTTATCCCTTAGAAACGAACAAGCTTCTATAATTAATTACCCGCGCCACGGTATCTTTTTACTCCTTGGTTCCAGAGGTTGATTGCAATTGTAAAACAGATAACACCAACAAGTGGCGTCGCGAATGCATAACTATTCCATTCTGTTTTTCTTAAAAAGTACGCTGCTGGATATACTCCAACAAACGCGAACGGTAAAACAAACGTTAAAATGAAACGAATTACACGATTATAAATATTAACAGGATAGCGCCCGTAATTACCTATGTTATACATAAGGGGCATAATTGAACTTTTCGCATCCGACCAAAAACCAAGGCTCGCAAGCGTAACAAATATCCCTCCATATACAAGTGCTCCTCCTCCTACCATCAATATAAATAAGAAGAAATCATACCAGTAAAAAGATAATTGTAACTCCACAGCTGCATATCCCATTACAACAATCCCTGTAATGGCTCCAATTAAAGATTCAAGTTCCATTCTTTCTAATATAATTTGAAATAGGCTATGGATCGGTCGCGTTAATACACGATCCATCTCCCCTTTAATAATGTATCGATCATTAAAATCCCATATATTAAAGAAAGCTGAAAAGATGGCAAATGGTACTAAAAAGAAACCATAAATAAAGATTACCTCTTCTCGACTCCATCCCTTCAATGCTTGTGTATGCCCAAATACAACGAGAATAAATATTAAATTAACTGCTTGAAGCGATAAATCAGAAAGTAAACCAACGATAAAATCGCCTCGATACTCCAATTTCGTTTTTATATATTGACTTGCATATTGTAAAAATAAGTTTATATATAGCATCTCATCATCCCCCTTGTACAATTAGACGTTTTCTCGCCGTTCTCCACATGAGTACAATTGGAATAATAAGTACAATTGCCCAAATCACTTGAAATACTAAAGCCTCATACAACTTACTCCCCTGTATACCTTCAGAAAAAATCATACTTGGAATATAACTAATAGCCTGAAACGGTAAAAACATCATTGCTTTTTGGGCCCATAACGGATAAAAACTAATTGGTAATAATAGACCTGAAAATAAATCAATAACAACGCGTTTTGCATACATAATTCCACTATTATTGAATAGGAAAAACGTAAGCATTCCCGTCATTAAATTAATTTGTGTATTAATAATAAAACTAAATATTAAAGATAAGAAGAAATATAACCACGTTTGAAAATTCGTTGTAATTTGCAATGAAAATAATAGCGTAACGATAACCATGCCCGGGATGGAAAAGAATGCAAAACGGAATATCCCCTCGCCAAGACCTTGCATAACTTTCATACCTAAATAGTTGTAAGGACGAATTAATTCTACAGCCACACGGCCTTCTTGAATTTCCATCGCAATTTCTCTATCTATATTATTAAAATAAAACGCACGTGCCATCCACGCGATTGCGATATACGTAGTCATTTGCGAAATAGATAAACTTTCAATATTCTCTTTTCCGCTATAAATTGCTTGCCACAAAAAATAATATGCGCCGATATTAATTGTATAAATTAAAATCCCGCTATAATAGTTTGTGCGATACGCAAGCATCATTAAAAAGCGAATTCGAATCATTTCAATATACTTACCCATGCGTAATACCTTCTTCATAAATGTTACGAATAATTTCCTCTGTAGACACTTCGTTAATTTTTAAATCTTTAATTTGAAATGCTTGTACTACTTTAGAAATAAGCATCGAAATAATAACTTCTTCATTCGGAATTTTTGCAACCCATGCGTTTTCCTCTTTCGCTTTCGACCAAACAACATGATTATCTGGCATAACCATTGATAAAGCCTGATAGGAAACTGGTGCAACAAACTGAAAGTGTATTTCCTTCTCTGCTCCCCACTGCGTACGAAGATTATTTAAAGAACCGTCATACATAATATTTCCTTCATCCAGCATGATAACACGCTCACATAAAGCTTCAATATCCGTAATATCATGAGTAGTTAATAAAATTGTTGTTTTATAACGTTCATTCATTTCTTTTAAAAATTCACGTATTTTCAATTTCACAAGTACATCTAACCCAATTGTTGGCTCATCTAAAAATAATAACGGTGGATTATGAATTAAGGCTGCTGCTAATTCACAACGCATTCTTTGACCAAGAGATAATTTTCGAACTGGTTTATCTAATAAAGGCCCTATATCTAACGTTTCAATTACGTGCTCCATATGCTCCTTATACTGAGCGTCTGATACACCATACACTTTCTTTAATAAACGAAACGATTCTTGGACTGCAATATCCCACCAAAGTTGCGAGCGCTGTCCAAAGACAACACCAATTGTTCTTACAAATTCTTCTCTTTGTTTATGTGGATTCATTCCATTTACTGTGATTTGCCCTGATGTCGGAGTCAAAATCCCCGTAAGCATTTTAATTGTTGTTGATTTACCAGCACCGTTCTCACCGATATAACCAACCATTTCACCTTGCTTTACAGTAAAAGATACATCATTTACTGCTGGTACTATTTTATAATTACGATTTAATAAATCGCGAAATGCACCCTTTAAGCCCGGACGACTTGAATAGGCTGTAAACTCTTTACGTAACCCTTGTACCTCAATTACCGATTTCATAATCGGACCCCCCTCCTAAATGTCACAACGAATAGTTTACCCAACTGCCTTCGCTATCACAAACAATACGTCTTTTCGAAAAACATGTTAGAATAATACATAGATTTTTGTAAGGAGATGAATTGTAGTGAAATTCACAAAGTCAGAAGAATTACATAAAGAAGCTTTAGAGCATATCGTTGGCGGTGTTAACAGTCCTTCTCGTTCTTTTAAAGCAGTTGGCGGCGGCGCTCCTGTTGCTATGGAACGCGGGAAAGGCGCTTATTTCTGGGATGTAGACGGAAATAAATATATCGATTATTTAGCAGCATACGGTCCTATTATTACCGGCCATGCTCATCCGCATATAACAAAAGCGATTACAACAGCTGCTGAAAATGGGGTACTTTATGGAACACCAACAGCGCTAGAGGTAAAATTCGCAAAAATGTTAAAAGAAGCAATGCCTGCATTAGATAAAGTCCGTTTTGTAAACTCTGGTACCGAAGCAGTGATGACAACGATTCGTGTTGCTCGTGCTTATACAGGTCGCACAAAAATCATGAAATTTGCTGGTTGTTACCACGGCCATTCTGATTTAGTACTTGTGGCAGCTGGATCTGGTCCTTCTACTTTAGGAACTCCTGACTCAGCTGGCGTACCACAAAGTATCGCACAAGAAGTTATTACCGTTCCATTTAATAATGTAGAAACTTTAAAAGAGGCGTTAGATAAATGGGGTCATGAAGTAGCAGCTATCCTTGTAGAACCGATTGTTGGAAACTTCGGTATTGTAGAGCCTAAACCAGGATTCCTTGAAAAAGTGAATGAACTTGTTCACGAAGCTGGCGCACTAGTAATTTACGATGAAGTTATTACTGCTTTCCGCTTTATGTACGGTGGTGCTCAAGACTTACTTCGTGTGACACCTGACTTAACAGCGCTTGGTAAAGTTATTGGCGGCGGTTTACCGATCGGTGCTTACGGTGGTAAGAAAGAAATTATGGAACAAGTTGCTCCGCTTGGACCTGCATACCAAGCTGGTACAATGGCAGGAAACCCTGCTTCTATGGCATCAGGTATCGCTTGTCTAGAAGTGCTTCAACAAGAAGGACTTTATGAGAAATTAGATGAACTTGGTGCAATGCTTGAAAAAGGAATTTTAGAGCAAGCAACGAAACATAATATCGACATTACATTAAACCGTCTAAAAGGAGCTTTAACTGTATACTTCACAACAAATACAATTGAAGATTACGATGCCGCACAAGATACAGACGGTGAAATGTTCGGTAAATTCTTCAAGCTTATGCTTCAAGAAGGAGTTAACTTAGCACCTTCTAAATACGAGGCATGGTTCTTAACGACAGAACATACAAAAGAAGATATTGAATATACAATCGAAGCTGTCGGCAGAGCATTTGCTGCCCTAGCAGACAATAAATAATCCCGTCATTAAAAGGAAAAAAGAAAGCTCACCTTTCTTTTTTCCTTTTTTCTATTTCATAAATCCCGTATTAATAGTATAATTATTCATAATTATCTGTTTTATATTCTTTTACAGCATTACTATCTCTGTGTACAAGGTGATTTGCACCTTAAATAGTAAGATTATTCTAACTTTTACAAGAGGGGGGATTGACGGATGCTCAATACAAAAAATACATGGACACCGTCTTTATTTCGAGATTATAGAAATGCAGAACACGATGCGTGTGGAATCGTTTCCGTTATGGAGAAAAGAAAAATTGCTACAAAAGAAAACATTGACCTTTGTATTCAATCACTCGTCAAAATGAATCATAGAGCTGGTTTCATTAATGGTGAGGGCGATGGCATCGGCATTCACATTGATGTACCAAAAGCGCTTTGGAATGAAAAACTAAAAAGTAGCGGATATAATCCAACGATTGTGGATCATCCCCACTTTATCGTTGGACATTTTTTTCTAAATAAAAAAGAAAACATTACTATCTTAAAAGATTATATTCGTACGCAATTAAACAACAAAAACTTTACAATCATTTTCGAAAGTGATGATGTAACAAACTCCGATGCACTCGGTCCACTTGGCAAACAAGAAGAACCTTTATTTTGGCAAGTTGCCCTTATCGCAGAAAACGAAATTACAAATATTGAGCAAACATTATTTTCTGTCACAATAAAAATAGAGGAAAACGAAGCAATTCATGTTACTTCATTAAGTCGTGATCATGTTGTATATAAAGTTCTAGGTGCTGGTGATACACTTGTTGCCTACTATAATGATTTACAACATCCACTTATCGCTTCAACTATGACATTAGGACATAACCGCTACTCTACTAATACATTATCTAATTTTTTTCGTGTACAACCATTTAGCATTCTCGGACATAATGGTGAAATTAACACAATCGCAAAATTACGCGATCAAGCTGAAATGATTGATGTACCACTTACTGCTGGAGGCAGTGACTCGCAAGATTTAAACCGCACCTTAGAAACCCTACTTGTTCAATACGACTACAGCTTATTTGAAGCAATGGAAATATTGTTCCCTCCAATTATTAATGAAATTAAACTTTATGAAACACCTTTACAAGATTTATATACGTATATACGTGAAGCATGGGGACATTTTGCACAAGGACCAGCTGGCATCATTTCCCGTTTTAAAGATGAAGCTGTTTTCAGTGTTGATTCCCTTGGATTACGCCCAGTATGGAAAGTAGAGACAGAGAGCTCTTATATTTTCTCTTCTGAACCTGGAGTTGTATCACCAACTAAATATGTAGCAGAACCAAAACCACTCGCCCCTGGAGAAAAGGTTGGATTAAAATGGAATGAACAAGATGAACTTGTTCTTTATGAATATGACAAATATCAAATCCAAGTATATAACCGTTTTAAAAAGCGAATTGATACTACCAATTACCATTTAAATTTATCTATCCCTGAAACGAAAAAAATCCAAGGGCTATGTGATTCTGTTCAAGTTGAAACGAAACAATACGTCGCTTTCGGATGGGACCGAGAACATATTCAGCTCCTTGAACAGATGGCAACAAAAGGCGTTGAGCCAATACGCTCACTTGGGCATGACTCACCACTTGCCGCACTCGATACTGATAGACGAAATATCGCTGACTTTATTAAAGAAAGTGTAGCTGTTGTTACAAACCCTGCAATTGACCGTGACCGTGAAATTGAACACTTCTCTACACGTACTGTACTTGGAGAGCGTCCAAGTTTATTAAGCGGCGCAAAACGGCCATTTGTAGTTGAAATGCTTTCACCAATTATTTTAGAAGGCAGCGTGGCACAACCTATTGCAGAGGAATTACACACAATTACGTATGAACAACTCATAGAGCTATTTATGACTCATAACTCTATCGCCACAATCTCTGCTACATTCAGCTCGTCAGAAACCCTGCAATGTGCATTAAGCCGCATTAGTTCTGAAGCGATAGCTGCTGTTAACAATGGTGCTTCTCTACTAGTATTAGATGACGCAAAAGCTCATCTAAATGAACGCTTGTGGATTGATCCACATTTAGTTACCGCTAAAGTACATCAAGCATTAAGTGTAAATAAATTACGCCGCAATTGTTCTCTCGTTATACGTTCTGGTGCCCTTCGCTCCTTACATGACATTGTAACGCTATATGGATTAGGAGCAGATAGTATTAATCCATATTTATTATTCGCGACTGTAAATGATGGAACAAAAATACCAATTACGAATCTGTATAATGCACTTAATAAAGGACTAGAAAAAGTCATTTCAACAATTGGAATTCATGAGTTACGTGGTTACGGACGTCTCTATTCATCTATTGGGTTACATGAGGAAATTGCAAATATATTACAAATTACAAATTTCTTCGGTTCAAATGATTTAGCTTTTTCACTTGAATCACTTACTGAAGATGCAAAAATACGAGCAGAGGATTATAACAATCCTAAAATTAGAATGCGAAAATCATTTCATATATTCCCGCGAATTTGGAAAGCAATTGGCGATGTTGCAAAAGGAAATTCTTATGATGATTACCGTGACAAGTTAAGTGAACTAGAAGAGAATAATCCAATCGCAATCAGACACCTTGTTCAAACGAAACAAACAAAACATGTCGTTCCAACTGAAGAAGTATCTATCGGCATTCAAAATCATAATTTACCATTTATTATTAGTTCTATGTCATTTGGTTCTCAAAACGAAATCGCCTTTCGCGCATATGCAGAAGCGGCCGATCAGCTAAATATGATTAGCTTGAACGGTGAAGGCGGCGAAATTAAAGATATGATTGGGAAATACCCACATACACGTGGACAACAAGTGGCATCTGGACGATTTGGAGTAAATGCCGAACTACTAAACTCATCAAACTTAATTGAAATCAAGATCGGTCAAGGCGCAAAGCCTGGGGAAGGTGGACATTTACCTGGTTCAAAAGTGACAGCCAAAATAGCTGAAGCACGTAATGCGACAATCGGCTCAGATTTAATTTCACCTTCTAATAACCATGATATTTATTCAATTGAAGATTTAGCTCAAATGATTACAGAAATTAAAACAGCTAATCAACTTGCCAAAGTAGCCGTGAAAGTCCCTGTCGTTCCTAATATCGGAACAATTGCTGTCGGTATAGCCAAAGCTGGTGCTGATTTTATTAACATTAGCGGATTCGATGGCGGAACAGGTGCTGCACGTATTCACGCATTGCAGCATGTAGGTCTCCCTGTAGAAATTGGTGTTAAAGCCGCTCACAACGCTTTATTAGAAGCAAGTATGAGACATAAAGTAGAGATTTGGGCAGATGGTGGTATTCGAAGTGTAAATGATGCCTTGAAAATCATGCTCCTCGGAGCAAACCGTATTGGATTTGGCACACTATCAATGATTGCAATCGGCTGTACTACTTGCCGTGGGTGCCATCTAGATACTTGCCATGTTGGAATTGCGACACAAATCGAGTCTGAAGCACAAGCAAAAGAACACGGATTACGCCGCTTCGTTCCGCGCGAATTAGAAAGCGCAGTTGCCGGCCTGTTAAATTTATTCACCTCTTTCGGTGTAGAACTACAACGATTAACAGGACAGCTTGGATATACAAATTTACAAGCAATTGTTGGGCGTTCTGATTTATTAGAGCAAGTTCGAGGCAAAAATTTATTAAACTTATGTAATTTACTACAAATACTAGAACATCCATCTGTTACAACAACAGAAGACGTGCCGGAAAAACAATTTAAAACCGTTCATTCCGCTGACTCAAAAGAATTAGTAGGCGTTGGTGTAGAGCAACGCGTTATGGGTGGTCTAGAATCATGTTATCGCGTTCGCAGTAAACTATATGAAGCTACTCAACTTGAACCACTTACATTAAAGTATACGAATGGTTCTATTCCCGGAAATGGGTTAGGTGCTTACAATAGTGAAAATTTATTTATACACGTAAATGGCGGCGCACAAGATGGCATTGGTAAAACTTCCTTTGGTGGTGGGATTTATATAACGAAATCAAAAGGAAAAGATGGAGTATATTATAACGGTTCTGTCGGAAAAGGATTTGGATATGGCGCACAAAAAGGGGCACTATACGTACAAGGGAACGCTGATGCTCGCGCTGGCATTCGCCTTTCTGGGGCAGACATGATAATTGGAGGTAGAATAACAAAACCACTCCGTGAAAAAGAGCAAGGAAATATAGGTGCATACTCCAATATTAAAGGTTTTGCTTTTGAATATATGACAAATGGGCGAGCGCTTGTTTTAGGTGACCCTGGTCCATGGATTTGCGCTGGCATGACTGGCGGTGTTGTTTATTTGCGTCGTGATTCAAACTTAGGCTTAACAGAACAAGCCTTAAAAAGAAGAATCGCAAAAGGCGCAAATGTTACATTACAACCAATTAGTAAAAATGGTTTGAAAGATGTAACTGAATTATTGCTAGACTATATTCGTGTACTAAACGAGCACGAGCAATATGAGGAAGTTGCTTTGTTAACACCATTATTAGATGATATACAGAACCAGTTTTTTGAGATTATCCCGAAAAAAGAACAGGCAGATCCATCTATCTCAACAGAGTAACATGAGTAATTTTCATTATTAAGAAAAAATTGACGAAGTACACTTCTCATAGTAATCTATAGTAACAATTTGAGACCTGCTGAAATTCAGCAGGTCTTTTTACTAAAAACTGATGTTTAAAAGAAATTAGAAAAAATTATAAAGTGAAACTTTAATTAGCCTACAGCAATTGAGCGTTTACCGGCATCCAGCTACTGAATTTAGAGGCGGGAATCTTACTGTTCACAATTAACGCGATAAAATGAATACTAATTTCTTTTAACGTCACTAAAATATCACTTGCTAACATATTGTAATGAATGTATAGTATCATGTTGTACATTCATTATGACAAGAGAAAGGATCTTATTAAGGGTATGAAACTTGGTGCTCGCATTTTAAAAACGGGTATTGCCATCACGTTAGCTTTATTTGCTTGTATTTTACTTCAATTACCGAGTCCGGTATTTGCGGGAATTTCAGCTATCTTTGCTGTTCAACCGTCTGTATACCGTTCTTATTTAACCGCACTTGAACAAATTCAAGCAAATGTAATCGGTGCGATATTTGCTATCGCATTTGCTACTGCTTTTGGACATAATCCTTTTATTATTGGATTAACATGTATATTAGTAATTGCTCTTACACTGCAATTACGATTAGAAAACACAATATCAATTGCCTTAGTAACAGTTATCGCCATTATGGAGTATCAAGGCGAAGATTTCTTTAGTTTTGCCTTACTTCGCTTTGCGACGATTATGATTGGTATTATTGCGGCTTCACTTGTAAATTTAGTATTTATGCCGCCGAAATATGAAACAAAACTTTATCATCGTATCGTTGATAATACAGAAGAAATTGTAAAATGGATTCGAATGAATAGCAGGCAAGCTTCTGATTTTACAACGCTAAAAACTGATATTGATCGTATGAAAGAAAAAATGATCAAATTAAACCATTACTATTTGCTGTATAAAGAAGAAAGAAGCTACACGAAAAAAGTAAAGTTCGCAAAAATTCGTAAGCTCGTTTTATTCAGACAAATGTTAGCGACAACAAGCCGTGCTTTAAGTACGTTAAAATCATTACACCGTACTGAAAACGAACTGCGTTACATGCCAGAAGAGTTTCAGGAATCTATCCAAAACGAACTTGACTCATTAACGCATTATCATGAACAAGTTTTATTAAAATTTATTGGTAAAGCAAAAAAACAACAATCTGTTGAGATGCTTGATGAAGTTGAAACAGGTAAACAAGAATTAATTGATATCTTTATGGAATATCAAAATAAGGACGATGAAGAAGCATATAAAACATGGCTACATCTCTTCCCTCTTATTTCTTCCATTATTAACTATAGTGAAGAAGTAGAGCATTTAGATTTACTTGTAGATAGCTTCTACACATACCATAAACCAGAAAAAGAACTCCAAATCGATGATAAAAAAGAAGACGAATAAAAAAACAGCTCCTTTTATGCTAAAGGAGCTGTTTCTGTTATATGTTGAAGTTGATATAAATTGTAATAAAATCCTTTTTTTCGCATTAACTCTTCATGAGAACCAGTCTCTTTAATCTCACCGTCTTCAATGTAAATAATCGTATCAACATGCGTAATCGTCGCTAATCGATGTGCGATTATAATCGTCGTCCTGTCAGCAGCTAACGTCTGAAGCGCCTCTTGAATATACCTTTCATTTTCTAAATCCAATGCCGAAGTTGCTTCATCCAATATAAGTACCGACGGATTCTTTAGAAACACTCGTGCAATTGCCACACGTTGTCTTTGCCCGCCCGATAGCTTTACACCACGTTCTCCAACGACAGTATTATAACCATCTGGTAAGTCTATAATAAAATCATGAATTTGCGCAGCTTTGGCAGCCGCAATCACTTCTTGCTCTGTAGCTTTCGGATTTCCATATAATATATTAGCTCCAATTGTATCGCTAAACAATAAATTATCTTGCAGTACAATTCCAATATTACTACGTAAATTTCTCATGTTATACTTTCTTACATCTATCCCATCTACATAAACCGCTCCCTCAGAAACATCATAGAAACGCGGGATCAAACTAGCAAGAGATGACTTTCCTCCCCCACTCGCTCCTACAAGCGCTACTTTCTCTCCAGGCTGCATAGTTAATGACAAGTTGTGTAATATCTCTTTTTCATCTGCATTATAACGAAAAGAAACATTATCAAATACAATTTCTCCATTTAATTTTTTCGTTTGTACCGCATTTGGCACATTAACAATATCGTATTTTTCATCTAACAGTTCAAACACACGGTCCATCGATGCAAAAGATTGTGTTAATGTTGTAGATGAATTAACAAGGCGGCGAAGCGGACTATATAAACTATCCATATATCCAACAAAAGCTACCATCGTCCCTAGCGTTAACTGCCCTTGAATTACTTCATATGCTGCAAAACCAATCACAAGTAATGGACCTAAATCTGTTAACGTATTTACTGCCGAGAATGTTCTCGCCGTCCAACTTGTATGGGTTAATGCTTTCGTTAAAAACTCATTATTTCTTTTTTCAAACTGCTTCCCCTCATACTCTTCTAACGCAAAGCTACGTGTCACTTGCATTCCTTGAATACGTTCATGCAAATACCCTTGCATCGTCGCTAACGCTTGTGAACGCTCTTTCGTCAATTTCCGAAGACGTCCGAAAAAATATTTCACTGCTATTACATAAATAGGTAAAATCAATAATGCAACAAATGTTAATTTTATATTCATAGAAAACATAACAATGATGGCAATAGCAATTGTTGCAGTATCTAACCAGACGTTCATCAAACCAGTAATTACAAAATCCTTCGTTTGTTCTACATCATGGATGACACGCGAAATAATCTCTCCTGTTTTTGTATTGGAGTAATAACGTAAACTTAACTTTTGTAAGTGACCGAAAATATACTTCCGCAAATCATACAGTATTGTATTTGCGATACGCTGCGCGAAATATTGACGATAATATTCAATCGGTGGTCTTAATACCGCAAAAATAAAAAAAGCAATTCCAATCGCTGTTATTAATTGAGATGTTTTATCTTGAAGTGAACCTCCGCCTTGAATTACATCATCGATAATATACTTTAATAACCACGGCATAATAAGTGGGATACCAAACTTAACTAGTCCAATAATAATTGTAATAGCGATAAGCCATCGATATGGTTTAACAAATTGTAAATATCTTTTTATGCCCTGCACATAATCCCCCCTCTAATAGGACAAACCTGCCGGGAAGCCCCCTGCAGGTTTGTTTTAATTTCTGTACATTAAATATCGTTCATACCACATATCTACGAAGTCTGGTGCGAACGGACCTTTTCTTTGATGAATCCACTGTGTTAAATGTGCTACATTTCGTTTTAAAATTGTATCGATAACAGGTGGATACTGCATAATTTGACTATGTTTTTCATACTCATCTTCATCTAGAAGCGTATACGTCATATCTGGATACACTTTAATATCTAAATCATAATCAATATACTTTAATGCTTCAGAATCATACGCAAAAGGGGAGCTTAAATTACAATAATAATATACGCCCTCTTCCCTAAGCATCCCAATCACATTAAACCAATAGTTGGCATGAAAATAACAAATTGCTGGTTCACGCGTAATCCATGTTCGGCCATCCGATTCTGTAACTACTGTACGATCATTCGCTCCGATCACAAGACTCTGTGTCCCTTTTAAAATTGTTGTTTCTTCCCACATTCTATGAATGGAGCCATTATGTTTATAACTATGTATTTGTACTTTTTCTCCTTCTTTGGGAAATCCCATATATGCTCCCTTCTTTCAACTGCAAATGCCCTTTGAACGGCATTCACTTTTCTTCTATTATAACTTTTTTGTCAAAATTTTAAAACTAAAGGGATAAGACTCTATTTTCCACACTGAATATGCAGGAGGTTTATCGTTGAATACAATAATACCCAATCTTCTCAGAACACAAGGATTGTACTGTATTATTTATAAACGAGGACATGTAATAGAAAAAGCCCCTCTCTATTTGAAGGACTTTTCACCTGAAGGCAATAATATATCTTATCCTAAATTTGAAATCATTTTTTCAGTTGTAAAAGATTGGATTACACTATTCGTTTGTTCTTCAAATTTCTCATGTAACATCTTCAACGCTACTTCTGTTCTATATATTTCCTGACGGATAAAATGCAGTTCTTTTTTATCGCACGTATCTTTTTCATTCATTTCAATTTGTTGATACTTCTCTAAGTGTGATTGCAATTTTAACAGCTCATCCATCGTTTCCAATTGTTCTCCCACCAACTTATCAAAATCGTTCATTACTTACCCCCTTTTGGATTTCTTCATCAGTTATTATTCCTAATTACATATTTCTAATCTTTAACTTCCTTCTCCTTTGACAACATTTGTTGACTTATTAGAAGTTATGTCGTTCACTTTCTTTTCATTACAATGACCCGCACACAAAGAAAACACTTCTCTCGAATTGGAGAAGTGTTTTTCTTTCATTACTCGTTTGAACTAGAAGATTGTGATTGTTTTGCAGCTGACTTAGCATTTTGTTTTTTCACAGCATGCACGTCTGTTTCAGTTGCAAATTCTGTACCATAACTAGCGTTTGCACTTTGTGCACCAGAAGCTTGTGCTTTCTTTGCTTCTGATTGTGCGTTTGCTTGTTTTACTGCTTGTACATTTGTTTCAGTTGCAAACTCTGTACCATAACTAGCATTTGTACTTTGAATGCTAGCACCAGAAGTTGCCTTGTTATAACCTTGTTGTTTTTTACTCATCTTTCTCACCTCCACAATCAATAATGTAACCAATTCAACTAGAAGCTATCCGTAATTTTCTTTTAAAAAAATTCCGCATATATCTCTTGTTACTCATTCAAACTATAGAAAATGGAGGTGGAAATATGTATATAGGACGCGATATGACTGAACTAACGATGCTTTCAAAAAACGAATGGAAAGAAGATGAATTAGCTTATTTTCATCATTCATTACAACAGATTTTGCCCTATTTAAATGCGGAAGGGCAAAGTATTTATAAAGAAATTGTAATAGAGATCGAATCAAGGGGCGGCTTACAAGAAGGTGATGCCAGTTGGACTCATGGGACAAAAATTTCTTACGATTAAAAAAGTGTTCCCAATTTAGGGAACACTTTTTTGTTTATTGCATTGTAATTTTCTCAACACAACTCTCATAAATCGTACGATGCGATTTAGAGAAAGGTAACTGCTCAAATGCTTCTTTCGATACAAGTTTCAATGTATCTGTTTCAACAATATCACCGGTTACTTTTCCGTAAAATACAAATATATCCCAAGTACGATGAGTAAATGTATGTTGTACATTCATTGCGTACTCATCAATAGAAATCGAAAGCTCAAACTTTTCTTTCATATAATCTATAAGCTGTTCTTTCTGACTTCGAATCCCTTCGCCAAGTTCAATATTCGGAAACTCCCACATATTAGCTAATAATCCGCTACTTGGACGTTTATTAATAACGTAACGACCATCTTTAGTTTGAAGTACTCCTGCAACAAGCGGTACCATTGTAGGAGCTTTCGCTTTACTTTTTACTGGTAGTTCTTTTTGAACACCTTCAGCATATCCTCTGCAATGCTCACGTACAGGACAAAGTAAGCAAGATGGATTTTTTGGAATGCAAATCAATGCACCTAACTCCATCAAACCTTGATTAAAATAAGATGGATTTTCTTTCGAAATAATTTCACGCACAATCTCTTCAAAAACTTTTCGAGTCTTTGGTTTTGCAATATCATCCCATACTGATAAAATGCGAGATAATACACGCATAACATTTCCATCAACTGCCGGCTCTGGTATACCATATGCGATACTTAAAATAGCGCCTTTTGTATATGGTCCGACACCTTTTAACTTTTCAATTTTCTTTACATCACTCGGTACAACCCCGCCGTATACTTCTTTTACCTCTTTTACTGCCGCATGTAAATTACGTGCTCTAGAATAATATCCTAAACCTTCCCATGCTTTTAATACTTCTTCATCATCTGCGTTCGCTAACGCTTCAAGTGTAGGAAACTTCCCCATAAAATTTGCGTAATATGGTTTTACAGCTTCTACTCTTGTTTGCTGTAACATAATTTCCGAAACCCAAACGCGGTATGGATCTTTATTTTTTCTCCATGGTAAGTCGCGCTGTTCTTCTTCAAACCAACCAATTAAATCATTTTGAAACTGCTCTATATTAAAATTTTTTAGTATTTCAAGTGTCAAACTTGATCCCCCTCATTTTTTTGCATATAAGTACTATTATAAAGATTTTAGGAAAAAATTTAAGTAAGATGACATAGGAAATTGAAGGCAAAGGACTTGAGGTATCGAATAAAAAGAGTTACATTAATAAAAAACGGAGGTGGATTTCTATGGACACAGCCACTCACCTTGTTATGGGTATCACTTTAGGTAGCTTAGCAACATTAGATCCAGCCATAGCACAAAGTGATATTGGCCCACAAGCTGTTATGCTTGCTACAATTGCTGGTTCCAACATTCCTGACATTGACACAGTTTTAAAATTGCGTAATAACGCTAAATATATAAGAAATCATCGCGGAGTTACTCATTCCATTCCCGCGGTAATTCTTTGGTCATTCCTTATAAGTGGCATCTCTTTCGCCTTCTTTTCAGACGCTCCATATCTTCATCTACTACTTTGGTCATTTATTGCAGTCTTCCTTCACGTCTTTGTAGATATTTTCAACGCCTATGGTACACAAGCATTACGGCCTTTCACAAAAAAATGGGTCGCACTCGGCGTGATTAATACATTCGATACCGTAATTTTCTTTATCCATATACTTGCAATTGCTTGCATGCTCGTCGGTTCTCATAAAGGATATACTGCCTTAGCAGCATATATATTAATGATTGTTTACTATATCGGACGAATTATGATGCACAGAAATATAAGAAGCGTTGTACACAAACGTTTCAAAAATGTCGAAAAGATTATCATTTCTCCTTCTTACCGATTTTATCATTATCATTTAGCAGTCGTTACAGCTGATTATTACTACGTTGCGAGATGGCACCGTGGTAACATCATGATATATGACAAGTTCGATCGGGTACCGTTCCCAGACAATGATATTATGCGAGCAGCTAAACAAGATGAAAACATCTCGGCCTTCCTATCTTTCTCTCCTGTATATCGCTGGGATATTTTTGATCATGATCATTATTACGAAGTACGATTCATTGATTTACGGTATCGAAGTAAAGATTATTATCCATTTGTCGCGATTGTTCAGCTCGACCATAATTTAAATATTATTAGTTCCTATACAGGATGGATTTTTAGTGAAGAAAAACTTCGAAAAAAACTGGAATTACTTCCACATTAAAAAAAGCGACTCAAGTCGCTTTTTTTAATGTTTCAAATGATCTTCTTGATTAATTAAATGACTATACTTCGGATTGTTTGTACGCATTTCATGAAGGCGTACACCATGATTATTAATCCATGATCGTACCACTTGCTCAGTCATTTCCTCACCTTGATAACGCCCTGATTTTGCATAAGTTGTTTGAAAATCTTCCCAAAGTAATTCAACCCATGCACGAGCTTGTCCGTAAGAAAGCTTGTCATTCTTGTCTAATAATTCTTTCGTTAATGCTTCATAAATATCATTCATGTTCTAATCTCCTTTTACCTATTTATCCCTTCATTTCTAAAGGATAGTTTCTTCTGTTTTGCACATTCTATAAGTGATACTTCTTAAAGAGGTATCAACTGATGAGGAGGAGGGCGTTCGCAATGGGTAAACAAGCCGAATTTTGGTCTGAATCAAAAAACAACAGCAAAATCGACGGTCAGCCGAAAGCGAAATCACGCTTCGCTTCGAAGCGACCTAACGGCACAATTAACACGCACCCACAAGAACGTATGCGTGCTGCAAATCAGCAGGAAGAGTAGTACAAATTAAATTAACTTCCTACACGAGGTGATAAAGATGAGCTACCGTGATCGCTTAGATAGTCGTTCTGAATTATTTAACCATACGTGGACTCGTCCAAAACATGCGAAAGCGCAAGTTAACGGACAGACGCAACAAACCCAGTCTCTCATTATATTGGCAAATGAATGTAAAAAACGCCAATTTTAGAATCTCCTATCTCCTTTAACGCCTACCAAAGATGAAAACCAGAGAGATATGTGCTCTCTGGTTTTTATTTTTCTTGCAATAAGGAAATTGGTATGCCAATCTCTTCATTATCATTTTGCTTATATCCCCAAGCAAATACCCCATTGAAATACGTAATTTTAAATAATACACCAGGTTCTTCTACTAATTCATATATTTCACCAATACGGAACTTGTTTATATCCGTCATATAAGCACGAGCCATTGCCATTTTTCTCATTAATACATCAAATTCATTGACAATCCCAAGCTGCTCAGCTTTTACTGCTTGCTCCTTCAAAGCGCCAATTTCTTCCCTTAGCTCATGCGGTGTCATTTCACTGTAGCGTTTTGGCATATTCATCTTATTCTCCTCATTCCTCTTCGCGTTTCATTTGCAAAAATATCTCAATTTCATCAATCGAGAATCCTTTTCTATATAACGCTTGTTTCATCTTGTTTTCAAATGTCCATCCATCATACTTCTTATATTTCTCATAATATTTATTCCCATGATAGTGTAACGCTTCTTGTTGCTTTTCGTCATCTCTTTCGTCTTTCAATTCTTCCAAACAAATTTGAATTACTTCTCTAGAATATCCTTTTCGAACAAGCATCTCATCTAACTTTAGCTTCATTTGTAAAAAAGAATGCTTTTGATAAGATTTTTTCTTCTTTTCTATGAGAAACAAGGCATTCTCAATTTGCTTTTCCTTCGGATATTCTTGTAAACTGTGCATAATAAGTAAATCTTGAACACCTTTATTTAACAACTCTCTTTTAATAACAGTTGGACCTTTTCGATTCACATTACTTTGCGTTCGCGTATATAAAACAACGTACTCTTTATCATTAATATATCGGTCATGTAATAATTTCGAAACGACTTCAGAGATGATGGCCTGTCCCACTTCTTTTTTTCGTAAAAAATCTTCTATTTCTTGTTTTGTTCTCATTTGATAGGATAAATAGGAGATTGCTTGTAAATATGCTTTTTGTACCTCTTCATTGTACAAAATATTTCCTAACTCTATTTCATCAATTTCTAAGCCTTTTTGTAATCCATGTTTCATTAAGATTACTTGATCCACACTAAACCCGTACTCTTCACCTTGGCCTTTATCAATATAAATATTAAATCGTTCTTTCGATCGTTTTTGTACTTCTATTTTTGTAATGACAGCCATACTCTCACCTCTCTATTATTTTAACATAGTCGAGGAACATTTTTTCTTTTCAAGAATATATATAATGAGGAGGAAATACTTGTGAAAATCGCAATTTCTGGTGGTACAGGCTTTATCGGTAAATATCTTTCTACTTTTTTTGTTCAAAAAGGATATACTGTTTACATCCTCACACGAAAAAAAACTACTGAAATTTCCGACCCTAACCTTCAGTATGTTCAATGGACACCAGATTTACAAACCTTCCCCCTCTCTTCTATTGATGTAGTTATTAATCTAGCCGGAGAGTCTATTAATAGTAGATGGACAAAGAAACAAAAGAAAGCCATTTTAAACAGTAGAATTCAAACAACAAAAGGACTCATTAAACAATTGCAGGCACTCCATAAAAAACCACATACATTTATTAATGCAAGTGCTATTGGATACTACGGAACATCTGAAGTAGAGTCTTTTACTGAGCAACAAGAAACTCCCGGAAATGACTTTTTAGCAGAAACAGTATTTTTATGGGAACAAGAAGCAGCTAAAGCATGTTCTCTCGGAATAAGAACAATTTACACAAGATTTGGCGTTGTATTAGGTGCAGATGGCGGAGCCTTGCCAAAAATGTTACTTCCCTATCAATTCTATATCGGCGGCACCATTGGTTCTGGGAAACAATGGTTATCATGGATTCATATAGACGATGTCGTTCGTATGATGGATTTCATCATACACAAAAAAGAAATTGATGGTCCTCTTAATATGACAGCACCAACACCTATAAGAATGAAGGAATTTGGAAAGACCATCGCTGCTGCAACGAGAAAACCACATTGGCTGCCTGTCCCTTCATTTATGCTTCACGCCTTATTAGGTGAGATGAGCATACTTGTACTAGAAGGGCAACATGTATTACCTAGTAAAGCAATTAAACATGGATATCAATACACATTTCCGGCAATAGACCATGCATTACAAAATATACTTTCGCATACAATGTAGTACTTCTAAAACACAATTTTACATGGGCCCTTTTAAAACTTTCATTTTCTAGGATCCGAAGCATTACCATACAAATAACCTTTCAGTTACTTTCCCTCAACTTCCATTAGCATTATAAAGTAACAGAAATGAGGTACCTATGAAAATATTGCTCAAACAAGCCATTGTATACCCTATTACATCTCCAAAGTTTCAAGGCGATGTACTCGTTACAGGAGAGCGAATTACCGAGGTCAAACCTTTTATTCAACCTACTCAAGATATGACCGTTATAGATGCACGAGCACTCCATCTCTTACCTGGCTTTATTGATGTCCATACTCACCTTGGTCTCTATGATGAAGGTACTGGTTGGGCTGGAAATGATGCCAATGAAACATCTGAAGTTTCAACACCACATATTCGTTCTTTAGATGGAATCCATCCTCTCGATATCGCCTTTCAAGACGCTGTACAAAATGGAATTACAACCGTTCACGTTATGCCTGGCAGTCAAAATATTATCGGGGGTACTACTTGTGTAATAAAAACAGCTGGAACTTGTATTGATCATATGATTATTCAAGAACCTGCTGGTTTAAAGATTGCCTTTGGAGAAAACCCTAAAAAAGTCCATAGTAATGGAACAAAAGAATCCATAACACGTATGGGGATTATGGGGTTACTTCGGGAATCATTCTATGAAGCACAACACTACGGGCACGAAGCTGATTTTCGAATGCTTCCTATTTTAAAAGCATTACGTCGTGAAATACCCGTACGTATCCACGCTCACAGAGCAGATGATATTAGTTCTGCGCTACGCTTTGCAACGGAATTCAACCTCGATCTACGTATTGAACATTGTACAGAAGGACACTTTCTTGTTGAAGAGCTTTCGAAACACAATTTGAAGGTTTCAGTTGGTCCCACTCTGACACGCCGTTCTAAAATCGAACTAAAAAACAAGACATGGGATACTTACCATATATTATCCAAAAATGGTGTGGAAGTTTCTATAACAACCGATCATCCTTATACACCCATTCAGTATTTAAATATTTGTGCTGCTGTCGCAGTAAGAGAAGGGTTAGACGAGAAAACAGCACTAGAAGGAATCACCATATTCCCAGCGCGAAATTTGCGGTTAGAGGATAGAATTGGAAGCATCGAGGTTGGAAAAGACGCCGATCTCGTGTTATGGACTCATCATCCTTTCCACTATTTAGCCAAGCCTGTACTAACTATGATTGATGGAAAAATAATTTACAAAAAAAATAAAAAAAACTAGTTTATTTTTTTGACTAGATAAAGTATTATACGATTATAAACTGAATGAAACCATAATCAATTTGTGTCGTGATTATCATTTTCAAATTGATGAATGGGGAAGGCAAATGGTGCGCCACCAGCGTTAGAAACTGGTTCTAGTGGGTTCGATTCCCACCCCGAAATTTTTTAAAGATTGATATAAAAATTTCGAGGGTGGGGTGTTTTTTCGTCATGCTACCCTCGTGTGAGGAGGAGTTAGTATGTTGAAAAAACGCGACTTACACGACAGCCACGTTCTATACGAGTTAATGGTGGATCCAGCTGTCTTCCCTTTTGTGCGTCAAAAGGCTTATTCTTATGAAGAATATTTATTCTTAACGAAACAAACGATTGAAGCTGAAGAGCGTGGTGAATTAATTTCACGCACAATTTTAGATGAATGGGGTAACCCTATCGGAACAATTACTTTATTTGATGTGCAAGAAAAAGCTGGATTTCTCGGGACATGGCTTGGCAAACCATATCATGGAAAAGGCTATAATAAATTGGCAAAAGATTCATTTTTTAGTGAACTTTTCTATGAATTAGATATTGAAACAATTTTCATGCGTATTCGTAAAATAAATATTCGTTCTATTAAAGCTGCAGAAAAACTGCAATATGTGAATCTAGCAAATGAAACAAGAAAAGCCGTATATGATGAAATTAACGCAAACGAAGAAGTATATAACTTATATGAAATTCCAAAAGATCAATACACACTTGCTACAATGCGAGATACAACCTTCCAAGATGCTCATCAATTAAAAGAAGCATAATCTAAATTTTCCGAAATGATAATCAATCATTAACATTTTCCATATGCGTATATCCCCTCATGTCTTTGGAAACGATAAATAGTAACTTTAAGACACGAGGTGATTTGTAATGGATAAAAAGAAACGTGATAAAGCAAAAAACACATTATCTAGTACACAAGAAGTTCTCTATCAACGCGAATTTCAAAAAGCAGATCGTGCAGCAGGATATCGCTCGAAAAGCATTTAAAGTGAAAATGAATAATTAGAAGTTTCCCCCCTAATTATTCATTTTCATTACATAATTTTCTCGACTGATAGAAGTAAGCAAAAAGGCCCCTTATGCTTATGCATAAGGGGCCTTTTTGCTGTGGACAACTTTATCCACAAAACTGATGCAATTGTTAGTAATTTTCAAAAACATTTAATATCTTTCTATATTCAAGCATATATCGACTGTTTTAATTGTGGATATTTTTCTAAAAATTGTGGACAATGTGGATATAGTTGTTAATATTCCGACTTTACTGTTTAATGAAAGCGCAATCCTTTTGTGGATAAGTAGCTAAATTTTCTTTGAAAATAACAAAGAACCCTCTTTACATATACAAAGAGGGTTTCATATTAAGTAAAAGATTGTGCAAGAGCAGGTGATTTAATAGGTATATGACGCGGTTCTGCATGATTTTCTGCCAAAATTGCATCTACAATATGACCAGCTGGCTCTGGAAGATAGATGCTTTTCATTGCTTCTTTCATTTGAAGAAGCTTCACATCATCTTGTAATAATGCCTCTGTTTTTGCGAAAACCTCACTATCATCGCGAATGACAACTGCTGCTCCTTTTTTTTCAAAGTACATCGCATTTTCATTTTCTTGTCCTGGAACAGGCTTATATAAAATGACAGGTACTTGCAACGCTGCTGCTTCACTTAATGTTATTCCGCCTGGCTTCGTAATCATACAAGAAGTAACTCGGAATAATTCATCAATATTTTCAACATACCCAAACACTTTTAATGCATCGGAATTTTGCTTCTGTAAACTTAATAAATCATGTTTTAAAGCTTCATTTTTTCCACAAACGACAACTACTTGTAAATTAGGCACTGACATAAATGATTGGCATAGTTCTTTTACATTTCCTAATACCCCATGAGCACCTGCTACAATTAGTAAAATCTTTTTATTCTTACATAACTGATATTTATTATATATGATGTCTGAATTTACCTTTAACTCAAAACTACTCCGAATTGGAATTCCTGTTTCAACAATTTGTTCCGCAGGTACACCGATATCAACCATCAATTCTTTCACGTAATCCGTTGCAACAAAATAACGATCTACTTCTCGATGAATCCATATTTTGTGCACGCAAAAATCCGTTAATACGTTATAGACAGGAATTGAAATCCCCGTTTGTTTTTTCAATTCTGGTACAGCAATAATTGGAAATGTATTAATTACAATATCTGGTTTCTCCACCTGTAACAGTGTTTTCAAACGTTTTCTTCCAAAGTTCGCATACCAAGATGCTATTTTCTTATCATAAATTTTTTCTACCCCGTAATAAAACAAACGATATAATTCTTTTCCTATTGTATAACTTTTTAAATATAGATATTTTGTAATGTCAGTTATAAATGGATGTGATTCTCCAAACAAGTCGCATACAATAACATCTTCAATTCCTTTTTGGCGAAATGTTTGTTCTAATGTTTTTGCTACTTGCACATGACCATTACCGTAATGTGCAGTTAATATTAAAACCTTGGGGTTTTTTATCAAACAAATCCACTCCTAGCTTTTTGTTTCTCCATATTGCATATACGACAATAGGAAAAACATTTTCCTTAAAAATTACATAAACAGATTCTAATAATTCCCTTTTCAGCTATGTACCTGTCGTGGATATGCAAAGCATATAAGATTGACCCCTTAATCCTATCTGTGCTCATATCTTTACATTATACTTTCCTATAAGAGCTTTCGCAATAACTTACAAATCTTCTCTATTCCATGATACTCACTCTTTTACTTCTTAATTCTTTTTACTATTTTGATTTCCCTTTACAATTATGTAAATTTATCCACTTAGTCCGTACAAAATTATGGATATTCTACTTTCAGTATACTCTTTTATCAATATATACTCTAGATTTTATTGTAAAGAAAGCAAAAAGCCTAATCCAATATTTGGATTAGACCGCTTGTAAAATATGTTTAGCATGTTCTACATTTTTCTCAGTAGGTGGTTCTACATTTGCGAGTGGATACTTGTGTCCAAGCGCCTCCCATTTATATACACCAAGCTTATGATATGGTAACACTTCAACTTTTTGAACATTAGACAGACTTTGAATAAAGCTAGATAGTTTTTGTAGATCCTCTTCATTATCCGTAACACCAGGAACTAATACGTGTCGTACCCAAATCGCTTTATTCTTATCCGATAAATAACGAGCAAATTGTAAAATATGTTCATTTGGTTTCCCTGTTAATTTACGATGCTTTTTGGAATCGATATGTTTCAAATCCAATAAAACTAAATCTGTATAATCCATTAAAATATCTAGCTTATTTTGGAATTCTGGTTCCTCAGAATAACACCCACCAGAAGAGTCGATTGTTGTATGGATACCAGCCTCTTTACACTTTTTAAACAACTCAATTAAAAAGTCTAGCTGTAATAATGGCTCTCCACCGCTAACTGTTATACCGCCTCCGGAGGCTTCAATAAATGGAAGGTAACATGTCACATCCTGCATCACTTCTTCAACTGTTATTTCTTTACCTTTACCGATTTCCCACGTATCAGCATTATGACAATATTGACAACGTAATAAACACCCTTGTGTAAATATGACATAACGAATCCCTGGGCCATCAACAGTACCACAAGACTCTACAGAATGTATTCTTCCTTTTACCATGTTACTTCCTCCTTTATTGAAACAGCCTCCCTTCGCTATGTATTAAAAGCGAAGGGACACTTTTTTTCATTTACATGCTTTCATGCATTGTACGGTTAATTACATCAATTTGTTGTTCACGAGTTAATTTAATAAAGTTTACAGCGTAACCAGATACGCGAATTGTTAATTGTGGATATTTCTCAGGATGTTCCATTGCATCCATTAATGTTTCACGATTAAATACGTTAATATTTAAGTGATGGCCTTCTTTTACTGCATAGCCATCAAGCATAGATACTAAGTTACGTACTTGTACATCATCTTCTTTACCAAGTGCTTTTGGAATAATAGAGAATGTATTAGAAATACCATCTTGTGCATCTTCATATGGTAATTTAGCTACAGATAATAATGAAGCTAATGCACCTTTTGTATCACGTCCATGCATTGGATTTGCACCTGGTGCAAATGGTTCTCCAGTACGGCGTCCATCTGGAGTGTTACCAGTTTTCTTACCGTATACAACGTTAGATGTAATAGTTAAAATTGACATTGTATGAACGGAATTACGATATGTTTTATGTTTACGCAGTTTATTCATAAATGTTTTCACGAGATTTACAGCGATCTCATCTACACGATCATCATTGTTACCGTATTTTGGGAAGTCTCCTTCAATCTCGAAGTCAACTGCAATACCATTTTCATCACGGATTGGTTTTACTTGTGCGTATTTAATTGCACTTAATGAGTCTGCTACTACAGATAGACCCGCGATACCTGTTGCCATTGTACGAAGAACATTTGTATCATGAAGTGCCATTTCAATACGTTCATAGCTATATTTATCATGCATGTAATGGATAACATTTAATGTGTTTAAATATAGACCCGCTAACCATTCCATTGTCATATCAAACTTATGCATAACTTCTTCGTAATTTAGTACTTCAGAAGTAATTGGTGCGTACTCAGGACCAACTTGTGCTTTTGATTTTTCATCTTTACCACCGTTAATCGCATATAATAATGCTTTCGCTAAGTTTGCACGAGCTCCGAAGAACTGCATTTGCTTACCGATTCTCATTGCAGATACACAACAAGCAATTCCGTAATCATCGCCGTAATCAGCACGCATAATGTCATCATTTTCATATTGAATTGCTGATGTTTTGATGGACATTTTCGCACAGTAGTTTTTAAAGTTCTCTGGTAATTGTTTAGACCAAAGAACTGTTAAATTCGGTTCTGGAGCTGGTCCTAAATTATCTAATGTATGCAAGAAACGGAATGAGTTCTTTGTTACTAATGGACGACCATCTAATGCCATACCACCGATAGATTCAGTTACCCAAGTTGGGTCACCAGAGAATAATTCATTATAATCAGGTGTTCTTGCGAATTTCACAAGACGTAATTTCATAATGAAGTGATCTACAATTTCTTGTACTTCTTCTTCTGTTAAAGTACCATTTGCTAAATCTCTTTCAATGTAAATATCTAAGAATGTAGAAGTACGTCCAAGACTCATTGCAGCTCCGTTTTGCTCTTTAATCGCTGCAAGATATGCGAAGTATAACCACTGGAATGCTTCTTGTGCATTTGTTGCTGGTTTAGAAATATCGAAACCATGAGAAGCAGCCATTTGTTTTAGTTCTTGAAGTGCACGCATTTGCTCAGATAACTCTTCGCGTAAACGCATTGTATCTTCGCTCATTACACCACCAGTTAAATTCAAATCAGCTTTTTTCGCTTCAATTAAATGATCAATACCATATAATGCTACGCGTCGATAGTCACCGATAATGCGTCCACGACCGTATGCATCTGGAAGACCAGTAATAACACCTGATTTACGTGCATTTCTCATTTCTGGTGTATAAGCATCAAATACACCTTGGTTATGAGTCTTTCTCCAATCTCTAAAAATACGACTAAGTTCTTTGTCCATTTCGTATCCATAAGATTCACAAGCTTGTTCTGCCATACGAATACCACCATATGGTTGTAAAGAACGTTTAAATGGTTTATCAGTTTGGAAACCAACTACTTTTTCAATATCTTTATTTAAGTATCCTGGGTCATGTGATGTAATAGAAGAAACAATTTTTGTATCCATATCAAGAACGCCACCGTTTTCACGTTCTTTTGTTGTTAAATCCATTACTTGATCCCAAAGTTGTTTCGTTGCTTCAGTTGCTTCTGCTAAGAAAGATTCGTCTCCTTCGAAAACGTTTACATTATTTAAAATGAAATCGCGAACATCAATCTCTGCTTTCCATTTTTCACCTTTAAAGTTTTCCCATGCGTTTTTAACATTTTCTAATACTTGAGTCATCCTAATCTCCTCCATTTTTGATTAGTACAGGACTAAGATTTTTTATATAACAGCTTACACACTTAGAATACTACTTTTTTACGAAAGTGAACGAAATAGTTGTGACATGTTTGTGAAATATTGAGCAAACTACTATATATATAGTGTTAACTTCATTTAAAAGTCTTTAAAATTAACCCTTTCCTTAATTGTATTTTTTTGGTATCCTTATATACGAGTCCTATTTTGTAATATAAGAACAATACCCATTGTAGAGCTGTAATACTCTTATCTCCTAATCTGTTATAGTTTTTATAACAGAACAAAAAAGTGTACACATGTTGTACACTTTTTTTGTTACTTCTATAAAACATCTCTTTTTCTATTGCCATCATAGAATCCGCCACGATTGTCTGTTGATGCAATTATTTGCTCTAGTCCTTCTATATGATCACCTATAATTCGAAGTACAGCTGGAGGATGACCTATTTTTGCAAAATGTTCACTGGGACGAATACGGTTCATCTTATCAACCTCAACACGACATACACATGCAATTTCAAATCCAGAAAGAAGAGCCTTCACCTGTGCTACACAAGGTGACAATAAAGATTTATATCCAATTGCTTTCAAACACTTGTGGCTAAATGCATTAGGTACCGCAATAAGTGAGCCTACCCCTAAATCCTTTCTATCACAAGCTAAATTTAGTGCATACTTAAATGCAGTTACAAGATGAAGTGGTACTCTTAAATCTAAATAATGATTTAAATCATTTAATGCGACGTCCTTTCCATCTGCAATAGCTTTTGCAAAAGGATATAGTTCACTAGCTGGAATAACAAAATCACCATCTATAAATAACACAATTTCTCCTTTTGCAAAATAAGTTCCAAGTGAACGCCCTACATCGTTTCCAAGGGCTTCTTTATATACAATGGTTGTTGCGCCTTTGTCTTTTGCAATCGTTGCTGTTTTATCTGACGAACCATTTACGACAACGATGATTTCAAAAGGTTCAATTTTACGAAGCTCTTCTATAACCTTTCCAATTGTTTTCTCTTCATTTTGTACAGGAATAACAACCGATAGTTGCTTTTCTCTATACAAATTGGATGTAACGCCCCATCCTTGATAAAAATCTTCGAAATTTAAAGTATGATAGACGCTATCCCTTTTCCTATTTCCATCATAATATCCCCCGCGTATATCACTGCTTACTATTCGTTCTGCAACTGCTTCTATATGATCACCTATCATTCGTCTTTCAGATTGAGAAAGGTTCGTGCCATATGCAGCATGTTCAATCGGTCGAAATTTATTCGGCGTAATAACATCAATAGCACAATGACGGTTAATTCTCCATTTACTTTGTGCTATACGTAAATGAGCTACAATAGGATTAACTAAACATTCATATCCAATACTTTGGACGACTTCTTTCGTCAACGCATGAGGTACAGATAATAAAGAATCTATCTTTAATTCTTCACGCTCTAACATTGCATTTAATATTTGACGCCACACTGTAACGGAATGGGGTTTTTGTTTCTTTAAAAACAATGCGTCCAAATTATTTAAAACGATGTCAGTCTGATCATGTAAAATTGGATTAAGAAACAATTGTAATTTGGAAGTTGGAATAGCAAAGTCCCCATCTATAAATAGTAATACATCACCTATCGCATGTTTTGCGCCAACTGCACGCCCAACATCGTTTCCTAATAGTTCTGTATACCTGATTACTTTACAACCTAGCTGATCAGCAACCTCTTCTGTACCATCATTACAACCATTTGCTATGACAATAATCTCTACTGGATTTAACGGTTTTACCGATTGAATAACTCCTGAAATCGTATCTACTTCATTACTTGCAGGAATAATAACTGATAGCGACTTAGCCATTGTTTTCTTCACGAAACCATTTAATAGTTTCTTTCAATCCTTGTTCCCACGTTACTGTCGCTTGAAATTGAACAAGTTCTCTTAACTTTGTTACGTTCGGCCTTCTATTCGGAATTTCTTCAAAGCCATGTGGATATACTTCCTCAAAAGGAACTTGTACAATTTTCGAAGAAGATTTCGTTAGTTTTTTTATTGTTTCTGCTACTTCTTTTATACTCTGTTCGTTCTCAGAACCTATATTAATAATCTCACCATTTACCTTCTCATCCATTGCCCGAATTGTTGCTTCTACCGCATCACTCACATACGTAAAGCAACGTGTCTGCTTTCCATCTCCGTATACGAGAATGTCTTCTCCTTGCAAAGCTGCACGGATAAATCGCGGGATTACTCCTGCATATGGACCATCTTTCGCTCTTGGACCATAAATATTAAAATAACGAACAATCGTTACAGGTAAGCCTTCTAATGCGTATCCTAAACATAATGTTTCTTCTAACGTTTTACAAACTGCATAACTCCAACGAATTTTAGAAGTTGCCCCGTACAATCGATCTCCTTCTTCAGAGAAAGGCGGTTTGCCTTTACCATATACTTCTGAAGTAGATGCAAAAACTACTTTCTTCTTTCCTTTTAATGCTGCTTGTAAAATGTTTCTCGTTCCGTCAAAATTCGTTTCAATGAGCTCTATACTTTTTTCCATTGTCGTTTTAACACCTAAAATTGCTGCTAAATGAAACACTACATCATGTTGATTTACTAATTCATAAATAGAGTTTTTATCTAAAACACTTATTGGAATAACCCGAATCTCTCTCATTAGCTCATTATGATACTTATTTTTCCCTTTATAGAAGTTATCCACAATCGTGACTTCATAACCCCTTCTCACCAACTCTTCAGCTAAATGAGATCCAATAAATCCGGCCCCACCTGTAATTAAACATTTCTTACTCATACACTCACCTTCTTTACGATTCCCCGTGTATCTATTACTCGGTTCATTCCTTTAAAAAGCTTCCAATCGATATTAGAGTGGTCAGTTAAAATTAAAATACAACCTGCCTCTTTAACTGTTTGTTCATCTAAAGCAACAGATTGATACACCTTATCTCCAATTTCCGCGGAAGAAATATATGAATCATGGTATTTTATCTCGTATCCTTCTTTTATTAGTAATTGAATAATTGGCAAAGCCGGTGATTCTCTCAAATCATTTACATCTTTCTTATATGCGATTCCTACAATTAAAACTAGTCCGGGTGATTGCACCATGCCCTTTACTTTCCGGACTATTTTCTCTGGCATTTCTTCATTAATTACATGTGCCGCCTCAATTAATTGACTAATTGCCCCATTCTTTTTTATTCTCCATTGAAAATATAAGGGGTCTACGGGAATACAGTGCCCCCCTATCCCTGGTCCTGGCCAATACGGAGTAAATCCAAAAGGTTTTGTAGATGCCGCTTCAATGGCCTCATAAAAATCAATCCCTAAACTTTCACATAATGTGTTTAATTCATTTACTAGAGAGATGTTAACTAAGCGCTGAATATTTTCAAATAACTTACACATCTCTGCTACTTTCGGCGAACTAACAGGTACAACTACGTCAAAAATGGTACTATATAAATCCTGTACTTTTTGTTTACACTTTTCTGTTTGTCCACTAATAACTTTTGGAATAGATTGAACTGAATATTGACTATTTGCTGGATCAATTCTCTCAGGGGAATATCCGATATAGAAATCTTCTCCTACCTTTTGGCCAGCTTGAGAAATAATAGGAATAATAACTTCCTCAAGTGTGCCTGGATATGTGGAACTTTCAAAAATGAAGGTTTGTCCTTTTTGGAGATTTTGTTGTATATAATGCGAAGCTGAAATGAGAGCACTTAAATCTGGTTCTCTTCGTTCATTAATTGGAGTTGGAACAGTAACAATAACATAATCACTACTTTGGAAATCAGTAATACCTTTATCTGGTGTATTTACTATTAATTTATTTTTAGTCAATAAACTTTGCAACACTTTAGAAGAAACATCTGGAATATAACTTTCTCCTTTTATAATCGATTCTATTTTTCTAGTATCTTTATCTAATCCAAGTACGGTATGTCCTCTTTCTGCAAAATGGACTGCTAAAGGAAGACCAACATACCCTAATCCAATAATAGCTACTTTACTACTAGCATTCATCTGTATTCTTTTCTTCCTTTCTCAATTGTTGAATAGTGTCTCTATCGCGATCTCCATCTGTAAAACTCCCACGTTCGTCTGTATATTGTAATAGATAAGCAATCGCCTCAAGTTGATCACCGAAAATACGGTCAAATGCCGGAATACGTCCATTTACAAATCCATGTTGCTCCGGGCGTACCCGATTGGTTTTTATAACATCTACAAATTCTACTGCTGTAATAGAAAAAACCTCCAAAATAGCTTTCATTTGAGCTAATGGCGGAATAACAAGCGAGTCATATCCTATTTTCTCTATTACCCTTTTATGCATAGCATGTGGTACTGCCGTTAATGAGTTATTCCATAAATCCGGTCTTTTCGCTACTAAATTCACAAAATATTTCCCCATACTAATTGGATCTGCAGGATGAAACATATCTAATAAGCATTGTAAATCATTTAAAACCACGTCACCTCCATCTTCAACAGCTTGCAAAAATGGAGTGAGTTTTTTTGCTGGAATAACAAAATCACCATCAACGAATAAACAAATATCGGCTGTGGCATGCATAGCTCCTATCGCTCGAGCTACATTATGTCCGAGTGCTTCCTCGAATTCAATAACGATAACATTCTCTAACTTTGCCTGTTTAACAGTCTCAAAATCTGCTCCATTCGCGACAACAATAATTTCATCTACCCCTGCTTTTTTCACTTCTTGTATAACAGATTTTATCGTCATTTTTTCTTCTGACACTGGTATAATCGCACTATATTTCGCTTTTTCCTTCTTTAATACAACTGGTTTATAGTTCCCTATAAACTCCCTATCCCTGTTTCCCTCCGAAAAACCGCCGCGTTTACCATATGTTTCGATTACATATTGCAAAGCACGTAAATGATCACCCATAATACGGCTAGTCGCTTTCGGATAAGGAGAACCAGGTGATGTTCCTGTATGCACAGGACGAACCTTATTTGTGTGAATTACATCGACCGAAGCCATATCAACAATATCTACTCCTCTAGACATCGCTATCGCTTGAAATAGTGCTGGATCTGCTAAATTCCACCACCCAAGTTTCTCGATAACTTCCCTGCTCATCGCATGTGGAATTGCAATTAAAGATCCAACAACAAGCTCCTTTTTATTCAAATAACGATTCAACATGAACTTTCCAACTGTCGTATAATGTGGTCTCATCTTTAAATAAACCGACCATGTTAAATTATTCACAACAATTTGATGCCCTTGTCGAATTCCTTTCACGAAACGTTGTAACTCTTTACTATCAATAACAATATCACCATCTAGAAACAAAACAATTTCACCTTTTGCTTCTCTAGCTCCAATAGCCCGTCCAACATCATTGCCAAGAGAATGTTTATAATAAATCACGTGACAATGATGTTGTAACGCTATGTCTTTCGTTCCATCTGTCGAGCCATTATCTACTACAATAATTTCGTAAGGCTTGAGCTTCTCCACTTCTACTAAAACTTGTGATAAAGTACTCGCTTCATTGTGCGCTGGAATAACAACTGATACTCTCATACTTGTATCACGCTTACCCTTCCAAGCGAACATAAGCAATAATAGGAGTACGCACAATTACATCTTCCGGTGGTCCATAAGAAGGAGAAGTACGAACACTTACCGCCCCATCTGTCACAGATAAAAGAATGCCTGTAACAATTTCTACAGCTGTCACAACTTGCACTAATTCACCAACATGGTTACGTAATTCATCAGTAAATAACATATATAAGTCTCCTTTCTTACACTTCTTTAATTGATATAATACTTGTAAATGGTAATAAAACTTCAGTTCCTATACCTTCTTGCAATGTTAAGAAATCATCACCGACTGCTACAATAACGCCTGTTAATTGTCCAACTGTCACCGTAATTTCAACGTTTTTACCTAAATACTGCTTTGCAATTTCTTTAAAAGGTGATGTATTGCATTCTTTTAAAATGTTGCAAATAATAGATTGAAATTGGCTTGATTTTATAAATTCTTCCGTAGCTTGCTTAGAGTTTCTTTGAATAAACCTTGCAAAGTTTTGCGAAAATAAAAGTCGTTCCACAGCAGGCAATAATTTATCATCTAAAAAATAGCTTAATTGTCTATTAAACAATCTTGATAATTTATGCCAATATTTTCTGAACAGACACATACACTTCTCCTCCTATTATTTTTAGATTATAAAATTTTACATCCATACATCTTAATGTATACAAAATAGATATTTTTGTGATAGGTAAGGCATACATTTTCAAAAGAAATATTTGTTTCAGGGCAAAAAAAAACTATCCAAAAGGATAGTTTTTTACACTTCAATATTTCGCAACATCGTATAAATGTCATTATTCACTTTACCAAATGATTTAATGTTATTTTGAATGTTAGATAATAAAACAACATACACACTACCATTTTTACTAAATCCATTTAAACAATTCCAACCTGGCATTACACCGTGATTCGAATAGCTTCCTGGGTCTACGTACCAGCCAAATCCGTAATCCTTTTTCACGGCTGTAAACATTTGATCGTAACTCGCTTTTGAAATTAACTTTCCAGAGTATAACGCTTCGTTAAATAAATATAAATCATGTGCACTCGTATATATATCACCACAACCATATAGTTGTGACATGCTCGGAATATTAGGTGTTGTCATATTATTATTTACTATTTTATAACCCGTTGATGGGAATCTTGTTTGTTCTAACGCTGTGCCAAAACCAGAATGTTTCATACCAGCAGTAGCAAAAATATGTTGTTTAATATATTCTTCAAGCGACTGTCCACTTACCTTCTCGGCAATGTATGCAAGTATAGAGTAGTTCGAATCGGAATACTTCCACTTCTCTCCTGGACCACCAATACGCTTTTGATTTCCTATTCGCTTTATCAGTTCTTCATGAGAAATATCTTCTTTTCCCTGCTCATATTCGGGAATCCCTGATGTATGTGTTAATAGATGTTTTAGCTGAATACTATTACCTTGTGGAAAATCTGGAATATACTTCGCAACAGTATCTTCTACTTGTAATTTATTTTGATCTTTCAATTGCATAATAGCAGTTGCTACAAACGCCTTTGAAATAGAGCCAATATAAAAAGTCGTCTCTGAATTATTCGGTACTTGCTGCTCTTTATTTGCCATACCGTACCCTTTATTCAGAAGAACTTTTCCGTTCTTCACAATAACAGCTGTCCCGCTAAATCCTGCGTTTTGTAAATACTGGTCCAATTGAGCGTTTTCATTAATTTCTTGAGGTGGTCCTTCAGCAGGCTGTTCCGCAGCTTGCGCTTGCTTCACTTGTTCTTCCTGCTCTTTTTGTTTTTGCTTCTGTACGTCTTGTTTCTTTTTTTCTTCTTTCTTTTTTAGCTCTTCTTGTTTCTTCATTTCTGCTGCCGCTTTTAAAGTTTCTTCTTTCTTATTATGCGCAACAATTTTTGTATACATGAAATATACAAGTGATAATAGTAAGACGAAAATGATTGTCCTTTTTATGTATACAATCGGCCGATTTGCTTTCCCATTCGCATTATTTTTTTCCTGATCCATAATTGCTTTTTTCCCCTTACTCACCAATAATTTAATTCCTCTGCTAAAGATTTATTTTAGTAGATTATGGATAATCCATTCTATATCATCCCTACTTTATCACGCACTACACATATTACCAACCCATATGTACAAAAAAGAAAAAGAAAATTTACAAAAGTAAGATTCCCGTTAAATTGTTAACAAAAAAAGAGGATATCCTGTAAAAAATTGATGTTATCAATCTTTTTAGACATCCTCTTATCTCATTATTTATACGTGTTTTTTCATATCATCGGCAACAGATTCAACATTTGTACCTACGATAACTTGTACACTTGTATTACTTAATTTCATAACACCTTTTGCACCAGCACGTTTTAATGCTGCTTCATTTACTTGACCAGCATCTTTTACTTGTAAGCGTAGACGTGTTGCACAGTTATCAATAACTGTTAAGTTTTCTTTTCCGCCTAAAGCTGCTACGTAAGTTTCACCAATTGAACCTGCAACTGGAGCTTCTTCACCTTCAGCTACCTCCTCTTCGTCTTCACGACCAGGAGTTTTTAAATCGAACTTCTTAATTAAGAAGTAGAATACAACGAAATAAATTACTGCGTAAATTAAGCCGACTCCCGCTAGTAATAATGGTTTTGTTGCAATACCGAAGTTTAAGAAATAATCGATTGCACCGGCACTAAATGTGAAACCATCGTGAATACCAAGAGTTGTTGTAATGAATAAAGAAAGACCTGTTAATACAGCATGAATACCATATAATACTGGTGATAAGAACATGAATGAGAATTCAATTGGTTCTGTAATACCAGTTAAGAATGAAGTTAATGCTAGACCACCTAACATACCTGTAACCATTTTACGTTTTTCTGGTTTAGCAGCCGCAATCATTGCGAAACATGCTGCTGGTAAACCGAACATCATAACTGGGAAGAAACCAGTCATAAACATACCCGCTGTTTTATCTCCGGCAAGGAAGCGAGCAATATCACCATTTACAACATTACCTGCTGCATTTGTAAAGTCACCAAGTACGAACCAGAAATATGTGTTCATTACATGATGTAAACCGATTGGAATTAATAGACGGTTTAATAAACCAAATAGACCTGAACCAACTGCCCCTAAATTAACAATTCCATGAGCTAATGCATCGATAGCATTTTGAATTGCTGGCCAAATTTGTGCGAATAGAATTCCTAATATTAACATCACAACCGATGTAACAATTGGGACGAAACGTTTTCCAGCAAAGAACCCTAACCATTCTGGAAGTTTAATCTTATGGAATTTATTATAAAGAAGTCCCGCTATAACACCAACAATAATACCACCTAAAACTTTCATATCCACTTTAGTCGATAATTCGGCTGCCTTAGATACTTGTGTCATTGTATCTGCAAGCTTAGATGGATCAACATTAGCGCTATTACCTATTAAATCTTGGACTTTGCCTAATTTATCTTGTAATTCTACAGTAGAATATCCCTTACTAAGTGCATCAATACTGTTTTTCATAACTAGATAACCAATTGCACCTGCAAGACCTGCTGCACCACTACCATCAACTGAAAGACCGATTGCAATACCAATTGCAAAAATGAGTGCTAAATTATCAAAAACTGCTGCACCGGCCTGTGCCATAACAGGAATATCAAATACATCTGGTTGCCCTAAACGAAGCAATAATCCTGCTGCTGGTAGTACGGCGATTGGAAGCATTAACGCTTTACCAATACGTTGTAAAAACTGCAACATTTTAATTCCCCCTATCAAATTTATGAAATCGTTATCATTATAAGTACGCCTTAGAAAACGCTTTCTATTTACATAACCATAATAACATATAGTTGTATAGATGTGTAGTTTTTATTTTCGAATTTTTTATGGATAAATCTCCTATTTCCAAACTGTTATATAAAAGGGAAATTCTCCTTTTTTAATACAAAGGACTTGAAAGAACGACCTACTATAGAACATATAACTTTCGTTTTATCATTCCACTTTTTCATGTTATTATTTATTTCCGAGCATATCGGGAAAAGTAAACTTAGTTAATTCGAAATAGGAGCGTTGGTACTATGCAGTGCATTGAAACAAACAACTTACAACAGTTGTTAGAACAAGTAAAACCATATACGAAAAAAGGAAAACTTGCTACTTATATCCCCGAACTAGGAAATGCAAATCCAGACGATTTAGGGATTGCCATTTTCCATAAAGAAACAGAATATATCCATGCAGGCAACTCACAAACACTATTTACTCTTCAAAGTATTTCCAAAGTAATTACACTTGCCCTTGCCCTTTTAGACCGTGGTGAAGAATATGTATTTTCTAAAGTTGGAATGGAACCAACGGGTGACCCATTTAATTCTATTATTAAGTTAGAAACGACAAGTCCATCCAAACCCCTTAATCCAATGATAAATGCAGGAGCATTAGCTATTACAAGCATGTTAGCAGGAAAAGATAACGAGGAAAAAATGGAACGTATTCTTCATTTTGTACGTGAAATAACAGATAACCCTACTATTAATTATTCCTCTAAAGTTGCCGATTCAGAATTAGAGACAGCTTATCTAAATCGTTCGCTTTGCTATTATATGAAACAAAACGGTATTATCGATTGTGATATTGAAGAACTTATGGATTTATATACTCGTCAATGCGCAGTTGAAGTAAACTGCATCGATTTAGCACGTATCGGCTTAATTTTTGCAATGGATGGATATGATCCATATAAAAAGAAACAAATCATCCCTAAACATATTACAAAAATTTGCAAAACATTTATGGTCACATGTGGTATGTATAACGAATCTGGTGAATTTGCAATACGCGTTGGTATCCCTGCAAAAAGTGGTGTAGCGGGTGGTATTTTCGGCTGCGTAAAAGGCGATATGGGAATCGGCATTTTCGGACCAGCTTTAGATGCAAACGGAAATAGTATTGCTGGTTTTAAAATTCTTGAACTTCTTTCTGCTCAAGAAGGCTGGAGTATTTTTTAATCGCGAGTTATCCTGCTATACTAGCAGGATTTTTTATTTCACCAAAACCTCACTTTTGTCAGTTATCAATCCTCTTACAAAAACAGTGCTGAAAGTTTCTCTATATCATGCATATTTGTTCCCCCCTCCTGAATAATATAGTACAACCTAGCGCTATATGTGGAGGTGTGAAAGATGAAACTAATATTTCAAATGGGAAAACAACCTGTTCTTGAAAAAACAATCCTTCTTTTTATATTGAGTATTGTAGAAAGCTTGAAGTTAAAAGTTGTTTCACTCGACGAAGCTCACCGATACATATTCAATTTAGAAGTACTTGAATTATTAATGGATCGGAACATCGATGATCAAGTACTTGAACTTATTCATTTCGGGATGGGACTTGAAGACATTCATCATGTGCTTCCTGAAGAACTTGAGCATACTATCGAGGAATTAAAATGGCTTTGCATCCAAGTGTTAAGTGAATACAGTATGCATGAAGAATCAGAGCAATTAATTGAAGACATACGCTAAAAAGCACCTATGTAGTATGTAGGTGCTTTTTATTTATTAAGAAGTAAATATCCGATGTCGATATATGCAATTTATTCAAGTATTTCCGAGGAAATGCTCGAACATTGCTTTTCTATTTTCACAACAACTGATCAATCCCAATAAGTATTAATAACACTCCTGCAATAACCGTCGCCCATTTCCCTAAGTAAGCTGCTAAATATCGTTTCCCTACATATGCAAAACCACTTATACAAATAAAACTAAACACCCCAGAAATAGTCGCTGTAAGCCAAAGATTTAAATTTGTTACCCCAGCATCAAACCCACCTGCAATATTATTAATAGATAATGCAACTCCTAAAACAAGTGCTTCAGAAAAACTAATTGTTTTAGATCCATCAAAATCTGCTTTTTCTGGATCACGTAAAATTCCCATAAGTACATTATCATCTTTAGAACCTACAGTATTTTTTTGACCCAAGAAAGGCTGACATAAAATAAACACCCCAATTATCCCTAAAACGATTGCTCCAATCAGGTTTGCTGTAAACTCTGAAATAAATAATGCAATCCAGTTCCCAAAAAATCCAGCTAGTAAAGTAAATAAAAATCCAAAGAATGCGATGATAAAATTGTTAAACCACGAAATACGAATTTTACGAATGCCATACGCAATCCCAACACCTGCATTATCTAAATTAGAAGCGATTCCGATTAAAAAAATTGAAAATAAACCTGCCGTACTCATAAATAGTCACCCCTTTTTCTCACTTTTCAATGCATATTATGAAAATGTTGAGCAACTGTGCCTGTCTGTTTCATATACTTGTAATAAATGCTCAACATTTTTTCAACACTAAAAAAGGAGTGCCTACACTATGGCTAATGAAAACCCGAATGATCGGCTTGGTAAATTAATAAAAAAACTTTTAAAAGAACGCGCCCTATCTATGCGCCAACTAGGAATACTTACAAATATTGATCCTGCAACAGTCTCAAGAATTATTAATGGCAAACAACCGCCAAAACAAAAACATCTACAAAAATTTGCAGAATGTCTTCAAGTTCCACCCCAATTGTTATTTGATGAAATGTACCCTGATTCTCCTCACATAAATAAAGAAAAAACGGATATGTACACATCTCTTGATACCATTCAGCAAACTTTACAATCCTCTAACTTATTCGATTTCGATTACACTACAACTCGCGTAAAACAAGAACTCGAAAATTACGAACGCTATGCCCAGACAACAGAAGGCGAAAATCGTATTCGTGACAGTTTCGCAAGCAAATTAGAGCAAATTGATAGTGCTGGTCCTTTTATTGAACAATTAACAGATATGTATCAACAATTTTGCAATGAAACCATTTCAAAAGAAGAACGTGCAGTTCTTGGGAGCGCATTACTTTATTTCATTTTATCGACAGATATTATTCCCGACTATCTCTTTCCAATTGGCTATTTAGATGATGCAATTGCCGTTGAATTAGTAAAAGAGAAATTACTTGAAATGAAACGAAAGACATAGCAAAATAAAGAACTATTTCAGTTGTTTATATTCAACTCTGAAATAGTTCACTAAAAAATCGTACAAGTATACATACTCGTACGATTTTACTATACAAATCTATTTTTTCGTGTGGCACCATTCATATATAAATGTTGTTATCACTTTTGTAAATTCAATTAACTGTTCAATTTCAACTTTCTCATTTACAGAATGTGCTTCTTCTAATGTACCTGGTCCATATATAATCGCTGGAATGTGAAACTCACTAAACCAACCGCCATCAGTTACCGTTGCAGACATATCTAAAATTGCATTTTTTGATAGAATAGACTCGTGTACTGAGCTAAGTTTTTTTACAGCTTTATGTTCACTATCTATTTCTAATGAAGGGAAAATTTCCCCACGATCTACAATCATTGATTCTCCGCCCCACTTAAATTGTGGCGGATTTTCACTTAACCATGGATCGGCAGCTGCCACCCTTCCAATATACTCTTCAATTTCGTTTATTATTTGTTCATGTGTTTCATTCGGATAGAAGTGCACTGTTATCCACAATCGGCACTCATCCGCAATAAACGCCGCATGCCTTCCTCCCTCAATAACAGCTGGATTAATTGTTGTTGTTCCAGATGGATAGCCTTCATATGTTTTCATAACTGCCCAGTGGCGCTCTAATTCTTGTAAGCTTTGTACAATTTTCATCATTTTTTCAATCGCACTCGCTCCAAATAAACGTCCTCCAGCATGGATCATTTGTCTGCGCGTTGCATCATGAAATGTTTGTGGACTTTTCACTGTAATCCATCCAGTAATGACACCGCCTTGTCCTTGCATATGTAAATCGCTCGTATCCACTACTACTGCAAAATCAGCATCGTAACCCCTTTTGCAGCATTGAAGTGTACCTGCTTCTCCAACTTCTTCTCCAATTACCGATTGAAAAGTTAAATCTCCAGGTAATTCAATACCAGCTTCTTGTAAAAGTTGAATGGCAAATAGCGCTCCAGCCAGCCCACCTTTCATATCTGCTGCGCCACGTCCAACTAACCAGCCATCTTTTATAAATGGATCAAATGGATTTGTTTCCCATGCCTCATCTGCTGACACTTCGGCTACATCCATATGTCCATTAATAATAAGACTTTTATATGAGTCACTTTTTATCCCTTTTTTTACCCCAACAACATTCGGATCATTCGGATATACATCCCATTTATCAATACTAAAATTTCGTTTTCTTAAAAACTCTGCAACAAATTCTTGTGCTTCATTTGTATTTCTCGCTGGCGGTGCTGGTGTTTCAAAACGAATTAATGTTTTTGTAAGTTCTAACAATTCCTCTTTCCTTGAATCTATTTGTTTTAACAACTGCGAAACTTCTGGATTCATCGCTAATTCCCCTTTGCATACATAGTATGTTTTCAGCTTTATTTTCACAAAAAAAGAGACTGTTTACAATTTTACAGTCTCCTAATTAATCACTATTATAAACTCTCTACTTCCGTTGTATTTGTCTTTTCAATATGCTCTACATTACTTCCCTTATTTCTTGTAGCACGATAAAACAGTAAGCAAACAATCATAAATGGAATACCACAATACAATGCCATTCTTTGTTCTGGAATAAAGGCCATGCCAACGATTACTGTTAAATTTAATACTAACGCAAGAAGTGGTACAAATGGATACAATGGTGTTTTAAATTTCAAGTCCTTAACATCCCCGCCCCGCTTCATGTATGACCTTCTAGCTAATAAATTTGATAAAGCAATAGATGCCCAAACTAGTATCGCTCCGAATCCAGCGATAGAAAGCAGCCATAAATAAACTGTATCTTCCGCATAAATACCTGATAGTAGTGAGAGACACCCTACAATTGTGCTTACAATTAATGCATAAATAGGAACACCGTTTTTAGATAACTTTCCAAAAATCGGACTAATCATTCCTTGATTAGACATAGACCATAACATACGCGAAGTTGCATATAATCCTGAATTCGCAACGGATAGTACTGCTGTAATAATAACGAAATTTATAATATCTGCTGCATAAGGAATACCAATTTTATCAAATACAACTACGAATGGACTTTCTATTACTCCTGCTTGCTGCCAAGGGAATAGTCCAGCAAGAATAAAAATAGATAGTACAAAGAAAACAAGTATACGCCAAACTGTATTGTTAATTGCCTTCGGGATCGTTTTCTCTGGATTTTCACTCTCACCTGCTGCAATACCAACTAATTCTGTTCCTTGGAAAGAAAAATTAACTGCAATCATTGTAATTAAAATGGCTGATAATCCATTTGGAAACAATCCACCATAATCAGTAAAGCTAGAGAACATTGGCGCTGGTTCATTTCCTTTCATATCTAGAAAACCAAACATTGCTGCCCCGCCCAAAATAATAAATGCAATAATTGTAATTACTTTAATACTTGCAAACCAAAATTCCACTTCCGCAAAACTTCTTGAAGATAACGCATTAATAGCAAAGAGCAGTACCGCGAACACTACACACCAAATCCATGACGGTACATCAGGAAACCAACGTTTCATCAAAATACTAACTGCAATTAATTCAATGCCTATCGTAGCAGACCAGTTTAACCACGACATCCATCCCCTGCAGGGGAAATATGCTTTGTCGCATACGTTTGATAAGACCCTGCGTCAGGCATCGCAACCGCTAATTCTCCAAGACAGAGCATCGTTAAATACATTACAAATCCACCGACAAGATAGGCTACAATTGCTCCTCCAGGCCCAGCTTCATGAATCGTATAACCTGATCCTAAAAAAAGTCCTGTACCAATAACTCCACCGAGTGCAATCATAAATATGTGCCTGCTTTTCAATTCTCTTTTTAATCCTTGGTTTTGATCCATCATATAAATCCCCCCTTTTCACTTTGCCAATCCATTTAATGTAAGCGTTTTTAAAATTATTCACCGTAAAAATAATGATTTAAAAGAGCAAAAATACACATCACTTACATTAATCACTGCCTGTTACTAAAAGGTCATCCCTTACTGTTATTAATAACTTTTGATCAGCAATAGCTTGTCCTTCTACTACTTCTAATGATTCAATATAACCACTGATTCCTATCTTAATTTCTACTTTCTGTTTATCTATCGTTTCAATTAACGCTAATTTCTCCCACTCGTATACGTAAGAACTTTCCGTAACAAATAACTTCTCTACTTTTCCATAACAAGGACTATACACACCTTCTATAACTGTCTTCACTTTATAAATCCCTCCCTCTTATTAATTGACACCGAAACGTTGTATATCCTGTAAAAATTCATATTCTCCCCTCTAGAGATTTCAAATATTATTTATGCAAAATGCGTACCAAGTCTCTAATTCATATATTAAATGAGAGTTTTACACAAAAAAGCGTGCACAACCGCAAAATTTTTCTATCATTTGAAAAGTTTTAAAAGGAAAATAGCAAAAAAATTTTGCGGTTTTATAAGAATTTTAATAAAATTATAAAAAGTCAGTCTTCATAGGGTGAAATGAGGAGAAGATAATCTATGCGTACAGAAGACATTAATTTTAAACAGATCATTGAAATGAACATGCTATATGAAACTTTACTCAATGAACTCGATATCGGGATTCATATTATTAATGAGGAAAGTAAAACGATTATCTATAACCGCAAAATGATGGAAATTGAATCAATGGAACGCTCAGATGTATTATATAAAAGTCCTTTAGAAATATTTGCATTTGAAGAAAATAAAAATAGTACTCTTATAGAGGCATTAAAATTAGGAAAAACAAACAAAAATATAAAACAAACGTATTTTAACAATAAAGGACAAGAAATTACAACGATTAACGATACTTTCCCTATAATAGAAAATGGAAAAATTAAAGGCGCTATTGAAATATCAAAAGAAATTAGTAACTTAAAGCAAACAATAAGAATGGGCCCTTCTCGAAAACAAAGTACTAAATTTACCTTTGATCACATAATTGGTGATTCTGAAGCTATTCAATCAATCATTACTGAAGGAAAAAGAGTAATTCGTACATCTTCCTCCATACTTCTAATAGGAGAAACAGGCACTGGGAAAGAACTATTTGCACAAAGCATCCATAATGAAAGTCAGCGTTCAACAAAACCCTTTATTTCACAGAACTGTGCCGCTATACCTGATACACTCATGGAAAGCTTATTATTCGGTACAAACCGAGGTGCATTTACAGGAGCTATCGATAAAGCTGGTTTATTTGAAGAAGCGAACGGAGGAACTTTGTTATTAGATGAAATCAACTCATTAAGTCCAGCACTTCAAGCGAAGTTACTACGAGCTATACAAGAAAAAACAATACGAAGAATCGGAGGCACACACGAAAAAGAAATTGATGTTCGTATTATAGCAACTATCAATGAAGATCCTTTCGAAGCCATCGCACATAATCGATTAAGAGAAGACTTATATTACCGATTAAGCGTCGTTACTTTATGTCTTCCGCCTTTACGTGAAAGAAAAGAAGATATTCTAGCTCTTGTTCAGCACTTTATTGAAAAATATAATACTCAATTCGGGCTAAACGTAACCGATGTAGATGTAAATGTAAGAGAATTTTTCTATGCATACGATTGGCCTGGGAACGTACGGGAGTTAGAACATATAATTGAAGGTTCCATGAACTTAATAGAAGATGAAACCATCATTACAGCGTTTCATATGCCTACTCGCTTCCGTGAACGAATAAAAACAGAATTCAATATGCAACATGCACTAACTAATCACAATACTGATGCACCAAAAACTTTAAAACACACAATAGAAAAAATGGAAAAGAACTACATTAACCAAATTCTTAAAGAGAATCATGGCAACATCTCACAAGCTGCAAAATTTTTAGGATTAAGTAGGCAAAACTTACAATATCGAATTAAAAAACTGCATTTACACATATGAAATGAACATGTCTCCAAGTGTAAAAACAACTTGGTAAAATATGTTATAATAAACATATAACATGCTAGAAAGGGGCTATATATATGAGTGATGATAAAAAATTAAAGTTATTACAATACTTATACTTTTTCCCTGCCATGCTCTGTATGATGTTATTCATTAATGCCGATGTAAGCAGCTCTCCTTATGCAAAGCTATTAGGAACAATTTTTGGCTCCTTTGCAGCTATTATGCTTGCTGCTTTTTGGAATTTGAAGCTACGTATAAAAAACGAGAAATCTTCGTAATACTAAAAAAATCGAGCTACTTAGCCCGATTTTTTTATTTGCCATTAAAACTCAACATTCTCTAAATACAACCCACTTGCCTCAGCAAGACAATTAATTTGATTGCGCTGCTTTTCCTCTAAAATGTTTGGAATTGCTTCAGCATCTAATTGTCCTAATCCAACTTCAATTAATGCCCCAACAATTTTTCTTACCATGTTATGAAGGAAGCCGTTACCACTTACTCTAATTTGTACAAACCCTGCCTCTTCCATCACATCAAGTGTATATACTTCTCGAACCATAGATTTTTTCTTTGATTTCGCATTTGAAAAAGCAGTAAAATCATGTGAACCAACTAAATGTTTCGCAGCTGCTTTCATGCTTTCCACATTTAATTTTTTATTCACATGCATGCTGTATTTACGCATAAATGGATTTGTATGCTCTTCATTCCAAATTTTATACAGATATGTTTTTGCTTTAGAGTTGTAACGAGCATGGAAGCGATCATGTACTTCTTCCACATTCGTAATGCTAATATCGTTAGGTAAATATTGATTTAAATATTTTTTCACTTTATGTTCCACTAACTTCTCATCACTTTGAAAGTTAGCAACTTGATTCAAAGCATGTACACCAGCGTCTGTTCTACTACAACCGATAATTTCAATTTCTTTTCCGACCATTTCAGATATGACACTTTCAATTTTCCCTTGAATCGTATTATCATTATTACCGAGACGTTGCCATCCTTTAAAACGTGCACCATCGTACTGAATCGTTAATTTATAATTATGCATAATATTCTCCTTCATAGAAAATATTCCCTCATACCATGAGGGAATATTAATAAACTTTACTTTCTAACAAGCTTCACTACATTTTCTACGTGAGCTGTATGCGGGAACATATCAACTGGTTGCACATACTCCACTTCATAGCTCTTCATTAATGCTTGTACATCACGTGCTAATGAAGAAGGATTACAAGACACATACACAACTTGTTTCGGCTTCACTTTTAAAATTGTTTCCAGTAATTTATCATCGCAACCTGTACGTGGTGGATCGACAACAATTACATCTGGACGCCATCCTTCTTTTACCCATTTCGGTAACCATTGTTCAGCTTTACCTGCTTCATATTTCGTATTTGTAAATCCGTGACGCTTCGCATTTTTCCTTGCATCTGCAATCGCTTCTGGAATTACATCCATACCACGTACTTCCGCTGCATCGTTCGCAAGCCAAAGTCCGATTGTACCAACACCACAATACGCATCTACAATTTTCTCATCGCCTGTTAACGCAGCTGCTTTTTTCGCTTCATCATATAAAACAACTGTTTGTTCTGGATTCAATTGGAAGAATGCACGTGCTGATAATTCAAATGATAAATCGCCAAGTGTTTCTTGAATTACTTCTTTTCCAGCTAATTTAAATGTTTTGTCTCCAAAAATAACAGATGTTTTACGCCAGTTTACATTTTGCATAATTGATTTAACCGCTGGCATCTGTTTTTGTACTTCTGCAACAAATTGTTCTTTATTTGGTAATTCTTCTTTTGTTGTAATAAGTGTAACTTGTACTTCCCCTGTTTGAACTGCAGTACGTGTTACAATTGTGCGTACTAAACCTTTTTGTTTTTTCTCATTGTAAATAGAAACATTTAATTTTTCTAAAATACGTCTTACAACTTTTGTCGCTTCATTCGTTGCTTTATGTTGAATCATACAATGAGCAATATCAATTAACTGATGTGAGTTTTGTTTATATAGCCCTGTAATAACCTTTTCGTCTTTACGCCCCACTTGTAATTGACTCTTATTACGGTAATGCCATGGATTTTCCATGCCAAGCGTTGGACGAATTTTCTCTTCCATACTGTTTTTCATGTACTTCTCAAATGCTTGTACAACGATATCACGCTTTTGATTCAATTGTTCTTTATAATCTAAATGTTGCAGCTGACAACCGCCACACTCCTCATATACTGGACACGGTGCTTTCACACGATGCGGTGAAGCTTTACGAACTTTTTTCACTTTCGCTTCAGCGAAGCCACGCTGAATTTTCGTTGTTTCTGCAACAACTTCTTCTCCTGGTAATGCCCCTGGAATGAAAACAACTTGTCTCTTAAAATAACCAACGCCTTCTCCGTTAATCCCAAGACGTTTAATTGTCACAGGAAACGTTTGACCAACTTCCAACTTACTCTCATGTTGCTTTTGTATCATTATTACACCTCTACTCTATACTTTTCCATAAATATAACGCTGCATAACTGCAGTATGGTTCACACTCTTGTTTCACTTTTTCTAAAAATACATCATCAGGTTTATCATCTAATTGAAATATACCTTGCACTGCACGCTGAATCCCAATGTCCGCTTTCGGGAACATATTTTTCCGTCCAAGCCCAAACATTAAAAAGTTTTGCACTGTCCATGCACCAATTCCCCTAATTGGCAACAATTGTGCTGAAACTTCTTCTTCCGTCTCATTTTCTATACTCGCTAAATTTAATGTACCACTGACAATACTTCGACCTAATCCTACTATATATTCAGCCTTTCGCTGACTAAACTTCTGCTCTCTCAATTCTTCTATTGAAATATTTGCTACTATTTCCGGAGTGGGGAAAAAGAATACACCGTTCTTCTCTGTTCCATACCGTTTCACAAATTGTTCTGTTAACACAGTAGCAAATTTCAAATTTATTTGTTGGTGAATGATACAGCGAAGAAGACAAGCAAAATAATCAAATTCTAAAATAATTGGAGTATAAGCATATGTTTCAAATAGTGGACGTAATGATGTGTTTAAAAAATGATTTTGTATATCTTGAAACGGTTCATTCCAATGAAAAATGGCCCTCATTCGTTTCATAACTTTCTCCGGATTTCCTGTCTGACTAGAAATCCAAAACTGTGGATTTTGAACAGTACCAATCCCTTGCAAGCGAACAATAACCTGTTCCTCGTCTATACAAAGCGGGATATAAATGACTTTCTCATCTAATTGAATGACGTTAAGAGGATCAAAAGATAAACGTTTTAATACTTCTTCAAAATGATACGGATACTCTAACGTAACATGTTCGCTCCACATACGTTTCCCCATCCTTTTTACACATCATTATAGCATGAGAAAACCGTAAGCATACATGCTTACGGTTGATTGCTTTTTACTAAGTCATCTAGACTTTTAAAATGATACCCTTTCTCGCGCAAATCATCAATGATTTTCGCAAGTGCTTCTGCATTATCTTTTGATATTGCATGAAGTAATAAAATAGATCCTGGGTGAATCATCGTCATAACATTATTATGCGCATATTGCCATCCTCTTTGCTGATCCACTTTCCAATCCAAAAATGCAAGTGACCAAAATACATTATAGTAGCCCATTTCTTTCGTAAGAGCTAACGTTCTTTCACTAAATACGCCGCGCGGAGGACGTACATATTTCACTTCTTTTTGCCCAGTTACTTTTTTAATTTCTTCCGTTACACTCGTCAATTCTTCACGAAGCTTCTCATCATTTACCGCTGTAAAATCAGGATGACTCCAAGAATGATTTCCAATAATGTGTCCTTCATTCTTCATTCTTAACAATAAATCTTTTTGTGTTTTAATGTAATGCCCCGTTACAAAAAAAGTTGCTGGTACTTTTTTCTCTTTTAATACATCTAAGATTTTCCCTGTGTATCCATTCTCATATCCATTATCAAATGTTAAATAAATATCTTTTTTCTTCGTATCTCCTAAATAAAACCCGCCATTTTTTTGCAGTAAATCCGTATATAACTTTCCTGCATCTGGTACTGTTTCATTTTTAGGACGCGGGATTCCCCAGTTATGTGGAGTATTTGTATAAGCCAATGCCGAAACTGGAACAAGTGCCATCATAATTGAAAAAATGAGACCGATATATAACCATTTATATTTCATAAATAGTCTCCTTTCCATATATAATCGTACCTGTAGTTTCTGTTTCCTTACTTACTTTCATGCTGTGCATGTTTTTCTATATATACCAAAAAATGCATCTCGAAAGATTCGAGATGCATTTTTGTTTATTTAAATACCGGCTCTTTAAAGCTCGCTAATTTTTCAAGTGATGTTTTATCAACATCTGCATGTAAACTATTACCATGAGAGTCCATCGTTACAACTGCTTTAAAACCTTCAATGCGTAAATGCCACATTGCTTCTGGAATACCAAATTGTAAGAAATCAACATCTTTCACTTCTTTAATACATTCAGCATAATATTGCGCCGCACCGCCAATTGCGTTTAAGTACACGCCGCCGTGTTCTTCTAAAGCCGCTAATGTTTTCGCACCCATACCGCCTTTTCCAATAACAGCGCGAATACCAAATTTCTTCATAATATCGCCTTGGTACGGTTCTTCACGAATACTTGTCGTTGGACCCGCCGCTTTAATTTGCCAATTGTCATTGTCATCTTTCACAACAACTGGACCACAGTGGTAAATAATTTGTCCATTTAAATCTACTGGACAATCATTATCCATTAAATGCTTATGGATTGCGTCACGACCTGTATACATCATGCCATTAATTGTTACAACATCACCAACGCGAAGTCCACGAATTTGCTCTTCTGTAATTGGTGCTTGTAATACAATCTCACGTTGCTCTGTTTTTTCTTGTGCTTCATGCTGAAGTGTATCTTCACCTTCTTGATATAACCAATCCATAATTTCACCTGTTTCAGGATGGATTGTTACACCTAGGCGGCGATATGCCCAGCAATTATACGCCACAGATACGTAGAAGCTAGCCGGCAGGCGGTTATACACGCCAATTTTACAGCCCAGTAAAGTTGTTTCTCCACCAAATCCCATTGTACCAATGCCAAGCTTATTCGCATTTTCTAATACGTACTCTTCAAGTTGTTGTAACTCTGGTACTGGATTGACATCATCTAATGTACGGAATAATTGATTTTTTGCTAATTCATAACCTGATGTGCGGTCTCCCCCGATACCAACACCAATTACACCAGCACTACATCCTTGACCTTGTGCCTGGTATACTGCATGAAGAAGGCATTTACGAATTCCTTCTAAATCACGGCCAGCTCGTCCAAGTCCTTCTAGTTCACACGGTAAGCTATATTGAATATTTTTATTCTCACAGCCACCACCTTTTAGGATTAAACGTGCATCAATATAATCTTTTTCCCATTGTTCAAACTTAATAACCGGTGTACCTGGTCCTAAATTATTTCCACTATTGTCTCCAAAAAGAGAGTCAACAGAATTTGGACGAAGTTTACCATCTTTTGTCGCCCGCTCAAGCGCATTATAGATAGCTTCCTTCAACTTTAATTGATTCACACCAACTGGTGTATAAATTTTAAACGTTGGCATCCCTGTATCTTGGCAAATCGGTGAGATGTTATCATCAGCCATTTTAATATTATTTGTAATTGTGCCAAGTGCCATCGCAGAACGAGTCCCTGCATTTTCTCGCTCTTTCGCTTGTTGAATTGCACGACGAACATCTTTCGGTAAGTTCGTTGACGTTTCAACAATTAGTTGATACATGCTTTCTTGAAGCTTTTCCATTGTTACTTCCCCCTCAATTGTGAACGCTACCAAAACGTTATGAGCTGAAAATTCCATTGTTATGCTCTTTAGCTTTTTATTTGTTTCACGCTATTAAAGCATAAATGAAATTTTTCACAACTTGATTATACCTCTTTTTCTATCGTCCTTCTATTATCCGCACAGAAAAAGGCTACCAAATTGGAATTGGCAGCCTTTTTAATATATTATTCGTCTTTTTTAAATTGCTCACATTTTAATTCTAATTCATCTAACATTGCAAGAAGACGATCTACATCTTCTAATTCTACTTCTTCAGGTTCAATTGTATCAATTACTTCAATGAACATATTTAAACGCTCTTTTAAATATACTAATTGTGTATCTTTATCTTGAATTGCTTTTCCCATGAAGGCACTCTCCTTTTAATTCGAGTTGCTTTTATTATACCGCAAAAATGATTGCTATGGGCATGAAATTTCATCAATTTTGTCACAGTCATCCACTATAATGTAAGCCCTCTCTCTTTTCACGCTAAAAAGTTTCACTTTATAAAAAGCACATATTCTTCTATTATAGAGAATGGACAAATTGTTATTTCAATAGTCAAAGGAGTATTTCATATGACGATATCACAAAAAATGAAGCCGATTACTCCTTCTTACGATCCATGGGAAGCGTATATGGACCTTGAAGAGTACGGCAAACTACTATTAACAAATGTTGAATTTACAACGACGACGTTATGCAATATGCGCTGTGAGCATTGCGCTGTTGGTTACACGTTACAGCCGAAAGACCCAAATCCGCTTCCGATGGATCTTTTATTAAAACGATTAGATGAGATTCCTCATTTACGTTCTTTAAGTATTACTGGCGGAGAACCTATGCTTTCAAAAAAATCCGTCGACAACTATGTAACACCACTCTTAAAATACGCCCATGAACGAGGCGTTCGCACTCAAATCAACTCTAACTTAACTATAGATTTAGCACGTTACGAACAAATTATTCCTTATTTAGACGTGTTGCATATCTCTCATAACTGGGGAACAATTGATGACTTCGTTGAAGGCGGATTTGCAATGATGGAGCGTAAACCTACTTACGAACAACGTGCAAAATTATTCGAAAGAATGATTACAAATAGTAAGGCTCTATCAGATGCAGGTGTACTTGTATCGGCCGAAACAATGTTAAACAAAAGAACTCTACCACATATTGAACATATTCACCGTCAAATCGTCGAAGAGATGGGCTGTAAACGTCATGAAGTTCACCCAATGTATCCAAGTGACTTCGCGAGTAATCTAGAGATTTTAACAAAAGCTGAAATTCGTAATGCAATTGAGCATTTACTAGAAATTCGCGATGAAAATGTATGGATGTTATTTGGAACGTTACCTTTCTATGCTTGTAGCGATGACGAGCGAGACATTGCCACATTTAAAAAATTACAAGAGAGCAAAAATGTCACTGTTCGTAATGATCCAGATGGCCGTTCTCGTTTAAATGTAAATATTTTCGATGGAAATATTATTGTGACGGACTTTGGTGATGTTCCACTTCTAGGAAACATACAAACAAACACATTACAAGAAGCATATGACAAATGGAGTGCTTCAAAAACAGCAAAATCATTAAGCTGTCACTGTCCTGCAGTAAAATGTCTTGGACCAAATGTTCTTGTAAAAAACAGCTACTATCCGACAGAAGATTTCTTATCAAAAACAGCAAACATTACATTATAAAAAAACGTCAGCTTATAAGCTGACGTTTTTTTATGTTATTGCGAGTGGGAAGAAGAAATGAATTTAAAAAATAAATGATCATGAATTGGAATCGCCGCTCCAATTCCTTGAGAAGTAATATTTTTCACAACAAGTCTTTTTTGATTTCCCTTTAATACAAGATACACTTCTCCAAATGTTACTTTTCCCTTTTCATTTACTGCTGGTGTATAAGCGTATAAATATCCGAGTTGACTCGGACTAATATTATACACACGCTCATGTCCAGTACCATAACCAATAGTTGTTTTAAACGAAAGGGGCAATTGTACTTTTTCAAGCGCTTTGAGAAGCATCATTTTTTTCACATCTGCAGCATCTTTCATATCTGCTGTTAAATCGCCTTCAACCGTCTTTTGTGTTTCTTGCTTATAGCGAAGTGGATATAAACGGTCTCCTCCGCGATTATCATACACATTTCGATTCACTTGTTTATATTCCCAATTAATCGATGTGTCTACTGATTCATAATGTAAAGCCCATTGACCTAAATAAATTTTTGCCCGGTACCCTACTGCAAGCGGCGCATTTGAAATTGTCGTTTCATTAAACATCCGAATTAAGTCTGGATTTTCAATTTTAATATTAGCTGTTTTCAATAGTTCTTGAGCAAACTTACTTGGCTGTAAACGTGGCAAATCTTGCGCATCATTTGGAAATGTATTGTCTTTTGAAATATTTAAAACAGATGAAGGCATTTTTGTTCCTACTGTTGTCTTTGCAAAACTCATGTTAGGAAATAATAAAATAAACGAGACCATAGTTGAAAGACATATGCTGTATACTCGTTTCACCTGTCTGGCTCCTTCCTATGTAAAGGTATATATACTACTTTGTTTATTGTTTTCTCTGAGCACAATTGTTATGCCTATTTTTCATAATAAATAAAAACCAATTCCCATAATGACATACGCCGCTAGTAAAGTGCCGCCTTCAAACCAGTTTGTATCTCCATCATTTGAAATCGCAATCGTTAAGAAAACAGCTGTAATCATAGATACAAGTTCTGGTATGGTAAATACTAAAGGCATCCTCTGCGCGAAGAACATAGATAGCAATACTAGTACAGGAGCAACAAACATGGCGATTTGTAATGTAGAACCTATTGCAATTTCGACTGCAATATTTACTTTATTTTTATAAGCCATAATAATTGCAGATGCATGTTCCGCTGCATTTCCAACAATTGCAACGATAATAACCCCTATAAATAATTCTGACCAACCAAATGATTTTGCAACAGTTTCAAAAGTATGCACGAGCGCCTCTGACACATAAGCTACTGCCAGTGTTGCTATCGCTAAAATAAGGAGTGCTTTCCCTTTCGACCACTCTGGCTCTTCTTCATGCGCTACTTCGTCACTTTTATGTTGATATACACCACGGTGCGTAACTAACTTAAATAGTAATGCAGCAAGGTACATGATAATCATAATAATAGAAACACCTATACTTAATTGATACGTCTTGCCAGCGTCCATCTTCATTGAAAAGATCTCTGGAATAACAAAGGCTACGACAACAGCAAATATTAATAAAGCTGAATTATGCCTTGCATCGTAAACGTTAAAGCTTTGCCTTTTATATTTAAGTCCACCTACAAAGAAGGATAATCCTCCTACTAATAATAAATTTCCAAGTACAGAACCCGTTAAAGAAGCTAACACCACTTCAATTAACCCTGCTTGAAGTGCAAAAATTGAAATGATAAGTTCAACTGCATTACCGAAAGTAGCATTTAATAATCCGCCTATTCTAGGACCAGATACAATTGCTAAACTCTCTGTTGCTCTCCCCATAAAACCAGCTAACGCGATAATCGTAATACAATACACAGCGAACATAATTGTTTCTGGCCAATGAAGTGTTTTTCCAAGTACAGATAGTGGTACACCTATAAGTGCTACTATAAGAAATATTTTATTAAACATGCTTTTCACCCTTCCATCGTATGTATTTCTCCTCAATATTATTATTATTCTTCTCCTAACTTGTCCGATTTCATCACAATTACGTTTAAAAAATCGGATTGAAGAAAACAGTATGAAAGATATTTAAATTATCTTGTTTAAACAGACAGAATTATAAATTGTGAAAAGGGGTTAAAATTATGCACTTAAAAGAAAAAATCGCAACTATTATTCAAGGTCAACGTACCGGTGTATTATCTACAGTACGAAATGAGAAACCTCATAGCGCCTTTATGATGTTTTTCCATGAAGATTTTGTACTGTACGTTGCAACAGATCGACAATCAAAAAAGATAACAGATATTGAAAACAATCCTAATGTCCATGTATTACTCGGACGAGAAGGAAAAAAATTAGATGAAGATTATATTGAAGTTGAAGGGTTAGCTTCAATCGAGGAAGACTCGACATTAAAAAACAAGTTTTGGAATAATAGCTTAAAACGTTGGTTACTCGGTCCTGAAGACCCTAATTACGTATTGATAAAAATCAATCCCGACACAATTTATTACATCGATGGTGCCGGTACGACGGAGCCTGAGTTTTTACGACTATAAAATAAAACAAGCCCCCCTTAGGTGGGCTTGTTTTGTCGAAAAGTTCTTTTGAAAAAAACAATAAAATAGGTGGAACTTTCTAAAGATTCTGTTATATAATAGCAGTAACTTAAATAAACTGTATTAAAACAGATTGAGAGGAGAAATAAAATTGATGAAGAGAGAAGAACGCAAAAACATGATTGAGTTTATTGAAAAGAAAAAAGGGATTGAGCGTGACGAATTACTGTTTATGACAGACGATGAAGTAGAACATATTTATAATGTAACGTACTTTTTATATGAGGAAATTGCAGAGTAGTATAATAATCCCCACCTTATTAAAAATATAAGGTGGGGATTATTTCGTTATTTAGCCCACTATTTGCGGGCAGTCAAACTCCCACCTTAAAATTCAGGTGGAACAAGAAGTTAAGTTGAAGTCGTGCTTCCTATAAACCTCAATTGCTTCAACTTTATACATGAGAATCATTTTCATGTATAATACTGTAAGATTGGAGGGATTTTACTATGAGTTCGTGGCTCTTGTTTGCACTATTATCAGCAATTGCTGCTGCCCTTGTATCGATTTTTGGAAAGTTTGGTTTAGACGGAATCGATGCAAACGTTGCAACAACAATTCGATCTATTATTATGGCATTATTTATGATAGGCGTTATTATAATACAAGGTAAATTTCAAAATATCGGCGACGTACTGCTAAATAAAAAAGCACTGCTATTTATCACATTAAGTGGGATTGCAGGTGCTTCGTCATGGCTATTTTATTTTCTTGCCCTCAAAACAGGAAAGGTTTCACAAGTAGCTCCTGTCGATAAATTAAGCGTCGTATTTGCTATCATTCTCGCTATGATTATACTCGGTGAAAAGTTAAACTTTATGACCGGCGTTGGTGTAGTCTTTATTACAGCTGGTGTATTATTTATTGCTTTCAGCTAAAAAAGCCGCTATTAGCGGTTTTTCTTTTTCTTTATATAAAACCATACAACACATGTAACAACTGCTGAAATTAATAAAATCCATATTCCATAATGATGTAAACTATACTCAACGAAGCGCCACTTCTCGCCTAACTTCCAGCCAAGCCCAATAAAAACACTTATCCAAATGAGCGCACCACCGTAAGCGTACAAACAAAAACGCCAAAGTGTCAAATTTGATACCCCAGCAAAATATGCTGTTAAATGACGTACTCCCGGTATAAAATAACCAATCATTAAAAGAAATGGCCCATATTTTTCAAATAAAATATGTGTTTTTTCAATGTGATGTTCTTTAATTCTAATTTTCGGCCCATATTTCTTTAAAACAGGGAGCCCAAGTTTTAAACCTAATATGTAGCTTAACGTAATCCCTAACATCGCACCAGCCATCCCACTTAAAAAAGCAGCGGTTCCTGACATAACTCCTTTTGAAACATTATAACCAACAAAGGTCAATAAAAACTCGTCTGGTATCGGTAATCCGACAATCCCACCAGCCAAGGCTATAACAATTCCAAAATAGCCATAATGCGCGATTAACTCGCCAATATGTTGTTCCATTCGGAAGACACATCCTATGCACGATCGTTATTCCACATTGTACCCTTTCTATCTTTAAGGCAAACATGGTATACATATTCACTATACATTGTTTTTATAATGAACTCTACTTCTATTCTTTCCTTTAACAGAGATAAAGTGAAACTTTAATCAGTGGGAGTTTTGTAATTATTAACCTATGCCAATCTTGCTTCTACAGACATCCCGACTCCCACATAACTCACTTACATTCACTAATTTTGAGATTAGATTCTTACTGCCTGCAAATGTCCTGATAAAAAATAAAAATTCATATGCGTGTTTTTTTGTTACAATAAAGGAAAGTTACTTTTCGCAACGGTTTAACTCTCAAGAAAAATGATATATCTAGCAAAAACATAGTTTGGTCTATATAATACAACTTCTACCTATTAAAAGAACATGAACCCTTTTACATACAACATCATTTTTCTAAATTATACAGGGGGGAACGAACATGACCATTGAAAATCAATTTATTCAAAAAGTTTACTATAAAACATTTTTAACAGAAGAAACTTCTACTCCTGCATCGGAAGTACTCGGTGAAGCATATATAAATGAATCTAAAAATGAATTCTCCAACATTTCTAATATTCGATTTGCTCAAGGTGAATTTTATTATCAAAATAAAGATTTTGAAGCAGCTATATTTAAATGGGAAAAAGTTAATAATACTCTTGCACTTTGGGCAACAAAAAATATTGCAGATGCTTATTTTGAACTAGGATTCCTACCAAAGGCAGAAGAAATTTATCAATCTATTCAAACAGAAGATACAACTCTTACGATGGAAGTTTCATTACAACTTCTTTCTCTTTATATCGAACAAGATCGTTTAGGACTTGCTTTTAAGACGATTAGTGAAGCTGTTGCATTCCAACCGGATTACCCAAATATTACTGCAATTGCACGTTCTTTCTATGAAAAACAAGAAGATTGGAACAACGCTATCGAACTAGCTGTTCAAGAAGGTATTCGAACACAATCTTTACACTGGTTTGATACATTAATAAATTACATAAACAAAGGATTTACTAAAAATATTAAGCCTGAATATTTCTATGAGTCTTTAAAAGCTCTATATGCTGTTGATCAAGCTCAATTTAAAGAACTTGTTATTGCTCTTTGGAATAGCTACCAACATGAATCCTTATACCTTCCTTGGATTCAAAGTATTAATCATTTATTCTTGCATATTGAAACAGACAATAATGACGATTGGAATGAAATTTCTACTCGCTATCAAGAAACATACTTTGCATTAATTACCGGAAATCATTTTATGCATGAATTAAACGGACTTGTACCAAATCTATTAACAAATTGGTTCAGTTTAACGAAAGCAAAAGATTCTCTAGTTGTCTCTGCAGCAGTATTAGCATGGAATGAAGTCTCACCTACAACCTTAGAATCATTACTCGTAAAAAGTGCTGGATCCTTACTTTCTAATACATCAGCTGAAGCAGATGTAAATATGGAAATAGTTTCTCATTTATTCGAAACAATCGCTGTATGGGCTGAGAAAAATGATGTAGATTTAAGTCATCAATTTACGCTACTCGTCCATGAGCTATGTGATTTAAATGTCACACCACTACTAATAGCTGGAACTAGTGACCATGATAAAACATCATTTGTTAATTCAATATTAGGAGAGAACATCTTAACTGAAACTTTAACAACTCCTATTCTATTTAAAGACGCTAGTCAAACTGAAATAACAGAATTTACCGAGTTAGATATCAGAAATATCTCTAACCTTGATGAATTCCACCAAATAGCGGCTACATCTGCTCAGTCAGAACTTGAGAAAAAATGTATAGAAATTAAGCTACCAAGTAGATTTTTAAGAAAAAATAAGTTTACATTTCTTATTACACCATCCATTCAAGGACAATTGGATAAAAACAATGCATACTTTGAATACTTACAAGCAGCAGATAGCCTTGTTTACGTATTAAATTCTTCTTCACCATTGCATAGTGAAGAAATTGATACGTTAATTTATTTACGTGAACAAGTACCAAACTTACAAATTCACTTCGTATTACACACAAATAATACGACTACTAATGAAAAACTAATTAGTAAACTTAAAGTACATTTTCCAGATGCACAATTCTTCCCATACTCTCCTTCGCAAGAGAGTAGTCAGCAACTTGGAGATGTAACAGAATCTATTCTCTCTAATCTTGCAAAACGCAATATAGAAAAAGAACGTATAGAAAAGCTAATATGGTTTACGCAAAAGACAATTGCTTATCTCATAAATGAACGTGTGGAATTAGAAAATACATTAGTAAAATCCGTACGCTGGAATAAACACATCTCAGTGAAACTTACTGGATTTATTAATAACCTTACTGCTCTTGAAAAAGATAAAATTCGCTCTATTACCGAATCCTATCTTTTAACGAAAGAAGAAATTACACGAGATATACATTCTCAAATTCCTGAATTATTACAGAGCTGCTCTGATCTTGTTCAAGAAGATAGTGATTTCAAACTAGTTCATGAAGAATTAAATGCTGCAATGAATGAACGAGTTCAAAAGCATGTACAACAGGTACTTCTTCCTAAATTTACTGGGTCTATTCAAGAATGGATTGAAACAGCACATAATGAATTTATTCAAGCTCAAGCTTATTTAGATGAAATGAGTGAAACGTTTAATAAATTATATAAAGAAGAACGTATGAAACTTCCTTGCGATTTCAAATTATTAGATGATTGGAATCGAGATGTTGTACGAATGACAAATCGAATTACAGTAACGAACATCAATATTTTATTACGCTTTACACCAACACAGTTTTTCTTAAAAAGTGCCGGAAAATTATTTGGTAATATGCAAAAAAACCAATCTATGCTCGCCAACAAATATAAACAATATATTGAAACAGAAGACTATACAGAAATTGCTCACACAATTTCAAAACAATTCTTCCTACAATTTGAAGTATTTGAAGGTGCATTAGAACGTGATATCATGATGTTCTTTAAAGATCCACTTAGCATATTGAAACAAAATGTGGATGCAGCTCAACTTGAGATAAAGGAAGACGAGCAAACATTAGCAACGCTAAGAAGCAATCCAGAAACATATCATGATCCTTTGGCGTTATTTAAACTACAATTGCTACAACATAAATTCGTTTTAAGTACTACAAAGAAACATGAAGATATGTTTGTATCTAACGAATCTCCTACTGTTTAACAAAAAAACCAAGCAAACTAAAATTTGCTTGGTTTTTTACTTTATTATTTTCATATGTTCAAACGGATAATAAATGCCTGCTAACTTTCCTAATACATCTTCTCTATCAATAAAACCTAAACCATTTCTACTATCTTTACTTATTAAGCGATTATCTCCCATAACAAAAATCTTATTTTTAGGAACTGTAATCGGTCCAAAGTCCTCTGTTAAATTCATAAGTTTTTTTTCTGCTTGTTTTTTATTACTATCCAAATACTCTTCATCTTTCACTTCAGAATTTACATATAATTGATCATTTCTCATCTCAATTATATCTCCAGATAATCCAATCACTCTTTTGACATAAAAATTATCTGTTTTCACAACAATAATGTCTTCTCTCCCATAGCTTTCAAATTGTTTTGCTAACTTATTAACAATTACCTTATCTCCATCTTGCAACGTTGGCCTCATAGATGCTCCTTTTACAGTCGTAGGGAAAAACACAAAAATTTTCGCCAAAAACACCAATAAACATGCAATTGCAATAGTTCCAAAGAATTCACGCCAACGTTTTTTCTTTTGCATCATTTCACCATCTCATCATCTTTTTACTTTTATTATAAATAATACAACCGATATTTTTCTACAAAATTCTGAATTATAAAATTATAATATTAGAAATTTCAAAATGGTAATACTGATCAAATTAAACAAGCAAAAAAGATACTCTCAAAATAGTCTATTCACTATTTTGAGAGTATCTTTTTATAATCCCACATATACAATACACATTTGAGCAGCTACATATGTAAACCAAATCCAAAGTGGCTCATACTTCAATTTACGCCCTCCGATATCTGTCACGCCAATAATAAAATCAGAAATCACAAACAGTAAACCACCAAACGCTGGTATCCACCATATTCCTGTATTTTCATAATATAAGGCGAATGCAAAGCAAGCCATTCCTCCAACCCACAATCCGTAAATTAGAGCTCCTATCGTAAACAATTTATCCTGTTTATCATTTCGGATAAAGAAGAACCATCCTACAATTAGAAAGAGCCCATATACGAGTAAGCCAATCCAAAAACCATTCCACGAAATTCCTGTTTGCAAAAATGCTTTTACATAAAAACAATGAGCAAGAGCGAAAGTAACCATCCCACCAATTAACCTGTGACCAATTGGAATCAGCCCAGCCATAAACAAATCTCCCACAGTCGATAAAGTCATACCAAGTGCAACCCACGTACTATACTCTACAGATGGATCTTGTAACCATATCCAAATTGCACTACCTGTTAAAGAAAAACTAAGAATAAGACGGATTGCTAAAGGTAACGGCATATTATCTTTCGTTCTTTTTGTCTGCCGCATTGCATAAATTGCACCAATTAAAAAAAGAAGTATTTGCCCAATTAACACCACGTAAAGTAGATTCATAATATGTTCTCCTCAATAAATGCTTTTTGTATCTTTTTTCGTTACACTTAGTCTATTATCCTTTTTCTATAAAAAAAGAAGAACAGTACTGTTCTTCCATTGTAATCGCTTTTCTGCTTTCTATGCTACTTGTTTTTCTTTCTCTATTTTTTGCTTAGCTGGCGTCCGATTTACCACAATAATTCCCGCGGCTACACATGCTAAACCGAGTAACACAAATGAATGAATTGCTTCACCTAAAATCATGCTCGATAATAACACACCAAATACGGGTATAAAGAACATATACATAGATACTTTTCCAACCTTATTGTACTTCATAATTGTATTCCAAATGCAAAAACCAGCTGCAGATAAGAAAGATAAATAAATCAGCATAAGTAGTGCATGTAGACTAAATGTAAATGGCATTACTCCAACTTGTAAAGCCCCTATACATAATAATCCTATAGAACCAAACATCATTTGGTATGCTGTCATATAGCCAACATCTAACGTTTTACTCCCTTCTTTCGCTAATATGTTTCCATATGAATACAGCATTGCTGCACTAAGAAGTAATAAGCTTCCGATTCCAAAATGAAATGATAAGCTACCATCACTCGGCATATTTACTAAAACGACGCCACAAAAGCCAATCGATACGCCAATTATTTTTCTCATATTGAGGGCATCATCTTTATATAAAAAATGGGCGAGTAAAATTTGAAAGAATGATGATGTCCCTGAAATGATAGCTCCTTCAATTCCCGAACTATAACTCATTCCAATATAAAAACAGATATATTGAAGAAACGTTTGGAATAAACCAATTTGTATTAACTGTTTCCCCGTTCCTTTTTTGAAGCTCATATCTTTTCCTAACACTTTAAAGAATAATAAGAGCATGAATCCAGATAAAAAGAAACGATAACCGGCAAATAATATTTGCTCTCCAACTTCTTGTGGTTGAATTCCAAGTTCAACATAACTTAATTTAATAAAAGGAAATGCGCTTCCCCATAAAAAAGTTGCTACTATTGCAGCAATAAATACGCCAATCGGATGGGTAAAAAATTTCTCTGTCTTCACTTGTTGTCTTCCTTTCCGACCTTTTTATGAACAATATTCATATATACCAAAGGAATTGCGAAAACACAAGTTTTCCGTTTATACTTGAAACAAAACCGTACCATCTCATAAAAACATATGATATACTATAGAATAATTACAACATAAGAACGATTAAAAACAGATTCAACAGAAATGCTGCTATCCATTATGGATGGCAGCTTTCGTCGTTTTATAGGGGTTTCGATTTTGATTATTTTTCTCAATAAGAATTCGGAAGGAGCGAGTAGTAATGAACTCAGAAGTAAAAACGTTACACGCAAAAGAAACAATTTCTCATCCCTCTTTATGGGACACATTAAAAAAACATTATGAACTTGTATTTGCAGTAGCATCTGGTATTTTTATTTTAGTTGGTTGGTTATTTACAAAGAACGATGCAATGAATGTAGGTATTACTTGCTATATCCTTGCTTATATAGTTGGTGGATATGCAAAAGCTAAAGAAGGCATTGAAGATACGATTGAAGAAAAAGAGCTAAATGTTGAAATGCTAATGCTCTTTGCAGCTATCGGTGCTGCAATTATTGGCTACTGGGCAGAAGGGGCTATTTTAATCTTCATCTTTGCACTCAGCGGTGCTATGGAATCTTATACGTTAAGTAAGAGCCAAAAAGAAATTTCCGCTCTTCTTGACTTACAACCTGAAGAAGCATTACGTATTTCCACCGGAACTGAGGAACGTGTTCCTGTTGGAGAGTTACAAATTAACGACATTATTTTAATTAAACCCGGTGAACGTGTTCCTGCTGACGGTACGATTCATAACGGTGAAACAAATATCGATGAGGCAGCAATCACAGGAGAACCTATTCCAAATGAGAAAAGACATGGCGATGAAGTATTTGCCGGTACTGTAAATTTACGTGGTGCTATCGAAGTTAAAATTACGAAGCCGAGCGATCAAACATTATTCCAAAAGATTATCCGTCTCGTTCAAAGTGCACAAAGTGAAAAATCACCATCACAACTATTCATCGAAAAGTTTGAAGGAACATACGTAAAAGGTGTACTACTCGTTGTTGCGCTTATGATGTTCGTTCCTCATTTCTTACTTGACTGGAGCTGGAATGAAACGTTTTATCGCGCTATGATCTTACTTGTAGTCGCATCTCCTTGTGCGCTCGTAGCTGCCATTACACCAGCTACGTTATCAGCCATTTCTAACGGAGCGAGAAACGGTATTCTCTTTAAAGGCGGTATACATTTAGAACGCCTTGCTTCTGTGAAAGCAATCGCGTTTGATAAAACAGGAACATTAACAGAAGGTAAACCTACCGTAACAGATGTATATGTTCGAGAAAATATAACAGAAAAAGAAGTACTTTCTATTACAGCATCAATTGAAAGTCACTCTACACATCCTTTAGCTGAATCCATTGTTAAATATGCACAACATGCGTACGACATTACTTTAAAAAAACCAGAAAAGGTTGAAGATGTAACTGGTTTTGGTCTAAAAGGAATATTGGAAAACAACGCTTATAAAATAGGTAAAGCTGATTTTATCGGTGAAGAAACAAAGACATTTCATAATGGTATTTCTGCCTCACTTGAAAAAGAAGGTAAAACTGTCGTTTATATTAGTGATGAGGGAGGCATTCTTGGACTTATCGCTTTAAAAGATACGCTTCGCCAAGAAACAATAGCTGCTATTCGTGATTTACAAAGCATTGGTGTCGAAGCAATTATGATTACTGGAGATAATGAAGAAACGGCAAAAGCAATTGCCTCTGAAAGTAATATAAAGGAATATTACGCATCATGCTTACCAGAAACAAAAGTTGAAACGATTAAAAAGTTAAAAGAAAAATACGGTACAGTAGCAATGGTCGGAGACGGTATAAATGATGCACCTGCACTAGCTACTGCTAGCATTGGTGTCGCAATGGGAGAAGGAACAGATGTAGCTTTAGAAACTGCAGATGTTGTACTGATGAAGAACGAACTATCTCGCCTTTCCCAAGCAATTCGTTTATCAAAACGAATGAACCGTATTGTGAAGCAAAACGTAATCTTTTCGCTAGTCGTTATTGCCATGCTAATTTGTTCAAACTTCTTGCAATTTTTAGCTCTTCCATTCGGTGTTATTGGCCATGAAGGAAGTACGATTCTTGTCATTTTGAATGGCTTACGATTACTAAAAGGAAGCAAATAAAACGGGTCCCTCATAGAGGACCCGTTTTTTTTAGTGATAGCTATTATGACCGTTCGCACTGCTACTCGTTTTATGCTTTGGATGCGAACTGCTCTTTTGTTTATTATTACTTTTATTATTATGGTTCTTTTTATTATTACTCATGAAATATCCCCCCTGTTCCTTTTTATTATGGAACAAGAACTCATTATTCATTACGGGAATTATTGTCACCGGTTCTATAATGGTGGAGTAAACCATTAATTTCACCGCCAAGTAAAATTACCCATCCAGTTAAATAAAACCATAACATTAAAATAATGATACCACCGAGACCACCATATGTATTGGCGTAATTCGCAAACTTATCTACATAATAAGCAAATGAGTAAGACACCACAATCCATCCTACAGTAGCAAATAACGCCCCTGAAATAACTTCTCTTCTTTTTAACTTTCGATCTGGTGCAAATGTATATAAGAAACTAAACAAAGCAAATAGTACGAAGAAACTCGCTACTAATCGTGTAATGCTCCATACGAAAGAAAAACTATCTGATAAACCGAGTGCTTTAAACACTGCTGCTCCAATAACTTGTCCGAATACCGGAACAATTAACGCAAAGACAATCATAAAAATAATAGCTAATGTAAACACAATTGATAACGCTCTTGTTGTAATAAAAGAACGTGTTTCCTTCACGTCATAAGCGCGGTTAAAAGCATTCATAACCGCATTAACACCATTTGAGGCAAACCATAACATGGATAATAAACCAAATGATAATAAACCACCATTTTGCTGGTTTACAACTTTATCTACATTTACCTCAATTAAGTTCATTGCATCATCTGGTACATAAACCTCTAATAAACTAAGCACATCCTCTGTTTGAATGGGAATAAATCCAAGAAGCGTAATTAAGAAAACGAGCCCAGGAAAAATTGCAAGCAAGAAGAAATAAGCGAGCTGTGCTGCCAAGCCCGCTACATCATCGCGCATCGTCCGGTCATATAAATCTTTACCAAACGAATAAGTACGATTTCTTCTCACCTTTTCTAAAATTTTTCTCATATATGTTTAAACGCTTTTCTTCTCTTCTTTATCTTGCTTTAACTCAATGTACGCTTCAGTTTTTTTTTCCACTGCATTTGAGTCTTTTATAAATAATTCACGCGCTTCTTTCATACCACCATCTTCAGCAACTACTGGCTCTTCTTCTGCTTTCAGCTCATCTACCTTTGGAGATACAGCTTGAATTTCAATCGTTTCTGGCTTTTCTTCTGGCCCAACTTTTTTCTTACTAAAAATTTCTTTCGTTTCTTTTAACGTCTCTACAACAGATGGGGTTAATTTTTTAATTTCTGCTACTTTCGCTTTTACCACATTGAAATCAGCAAGTTCGCGTCCTTTATCTGTAACAGTTTGCACTTTTTCTTTGATCTTTGCATTTTCACCAATTTCAATCATCTTTGTTTTTGCTTTTTCTGCTGTATTTTTTACTTTTTCACGGTTTTCTTTCTTTAACATGGATACAGCTACACCTGCCGCTACACCAATCGCAATGTTTCGAGCAATATTATTTTTCTTTGCCATATTCCTTCACCCTTTCATTTCTTATGTTAGAAAGTATTTCTTTCTAAGCTTCCTCATATTCCTTGTTCATTTCGAATGAAAGCTAATAGCTTTGCACACCCTTCTGTTACAAGGTCATATACTTCTTGGAAATTCCCTGTATAGTAAGGGTCAGGAACGTCTGTCCAGCCACCGTCTGGAACAAAATCGGACAGCCTACCAATATAGCCTCCAGTTTTACCTAAACTTTTTAAATCTGCTATATTCTTGTTGTCCATGGCAATAATATAATCAAACTTTGTTAAGTCTTCTTTTTCTACTTGCCTTGCTTTAATTCCTTCAAAAGTGACTGCATTTTCTTTTAAAATTTTTTGTGTTCCTTTATGTGGCGGATGGCCAACATGCCAATCTCCAGTTCCTGCAGAATCAATGACAATTTTCTCTTCAAGTCCCTCTTTTACGACAAGATTTCGAAAAATCGCTTCTGCCATCGGAGAACGGCAAATGTTCCCAAGACAAACAAACAATACTTGAACCATGTTTTTGTTTCTTCCCTTCTTGGTGCATTTCTTCATATATACTTATAGTATAAACAACCAATTATGAAATATAAAGGAAATCCCTACTAATTTAATAGGATTGAAAAGATTCATTAACGAAAATGATAAAAAATGTTAAGATAGCCTTATGTTATTTTAAAGGGGGACACTTCGGTGGATTTATCCGTAAAGTCAGAAGAAAACGTTGAATACATGGTCGAAGCTATTAAAGAAAAATTACGTATGGTTAATGCTGGAGCGATGAGAGCTGCTAGTTTTAACGAAGAAATGTACGAAGATTTACGTGACATTTATGATCATGTTATGAAACGTGAAACATTCAGCATTAGTGAAATGCAAGCTATTACAGAAGAATTAGGTACATTAATTAAAAAGTAAAAAGGGCCTCGCTTATATGAGGCTCTTTTTTACTTCCGACAAATTCATGACAACTCTTCTCTTTTCCTCAACCAACTGTAAAATATTGTACAATAGAAGTAGAACCTCACCTTAGATTTTTTCTCCATACATACTACTCACAAATAATAGCAACACTACCATTGCTAACTGTTTTTACTGGAGGTGCTTACTTATGAGCAATTGGTACAGTAAGACGAAAGATCAAACATTGATTGACCTAGAAACAAACGAACAACACGGTTTAACAGATGAGATTGTAAGTGAACGTTTAAAGCAATACGGTTCTAATGAATTAGCTACAAAACAAAAACGCACTTTATGGCAGCGTATTTTCGCCCAAATTAATGACGTCCTCGTATATGTCCTTATTATTGCTGCCCTTATTTCTGCCTTTGTAGGTGAATGGGCGGATGCCAGTATTATCGCGCTTGTTGTAGTTTTAAATGCTGTTATCGGTGTTGTCCAAGAATCGAAAGCAGAACAAGCTTTAGAGGCACTAAAAAAGATGGCAACACCTAAAGCTATCGTCAAGAGAAATGGTGAACTAAAAGAAATTCCATCTGAACACGTCGTTCCAGGGGATATCGTTATGCTCGACGCCGGACGATATATCCCATGCGATTTACGCCTTATCGAAACCGCAAATTTAAAAGTTGAAGAATCTGCTCTAACTGGTGAATCTGTCCCTGTTGATAAAGATGCAATCTACCACCCTTCCATGCAACGTGATGAGCAAGTACCACTCGGCGATCAAAAAAACATGGCCTTTATGTCTACTCTTGTAACATATGGAAGAGGCGTCGGTGTTGCTGTTGAAACTGGAATGAACTCACAAATTGGTAAGATTGCTACCCTTTTACATGAAGCAGACGATGATATGACACCACTTCAAAAAAGCTTAGCACAAGTCGGAAAATATTTAGGCTTTGTCGCTGTAGCTATTTGTATCGTTATGTTCCTCATCGGTTTTTTACAAGGTCGGGATACGTTAGAAATGTTTATGACTGCTATTAGTTTAGCCGTTGCAGCTATTCCAGAAGGCTTGCCAGCTATCGTTTCCATCGTTCTTGCAATTGGTGTGCAACGTATGATTAAACAAAACGTTATCATTCGCAAACTACCAGCTGTTGAAGCCCTCGGTTCTGTCACAATTATTTGTTCAGATAAAACAGGTACGTTAACGCAAAATAAAATGACCGTTACTCACTTTTATAGTGATAACACATACGATCGCTTAGAAAGTTTAAATGTAAATAATGATGCGCAACGTCTCTTGTTAGAAAATATGGTGCTATGTAATGATGCATCTTACAATAACGAATCACAAACGGGAGACCCGACTGAAATTGCACTTCTCGTTGCTGGAACCACTTTTAACATGCAAAAAGATCATTTAGAAAAAATACATGAACGTGTTAACGAAGTACCTTTCGATTCAGATCGTAAAATGATGTCAACTGTACATACATACGATGAAAGCTACTATAGCATGACGAAAGGCGCTATTGATAAGCTCTTACCTCGATGTACCCATATTTTTAAAAACGGCAAAATCGAGATTTTAACTGATTCTGATAAAAATCAAATATTAGAAGCTGCCGGAGCAATGTCTCAAGAAGCTTTAAGAGTACTTTCATTCGCATTTAAACAATACAATTCAAACGATGTGGATATAAATCATCTTGAAAAAAATCTTATCTTTATTGGTCTTGTCGGTATGATTGATCCACCACGAACTGAAGTGAAAGATTCAATTAAAGAATGTAAAAAAGCCGGTATTCGCACAGTTATGATTACTGGTGACCATAAAGATACCGCCTTTGCAATTGCCAAAGAACTTGGCATTGCTGAAGAAATATCGGAAATTATGATTGGAACTGAATTAGATAACATTTCTGATACAGAACTAGCTAGCAAAATTAATCATTTAAATGTATTCGCTAGAGTCTCTCCAGAGCATAAAGTGAAAATTGTAAAGGCATTACGCGCGAAAGGAAATATCGTTTCTATGACTGGTGATGGTGTCAATGATGCACCATCTTTAAAGCAAGCTGATGTTGGCGTTGCGATGGGCATTACAGGAACAGACGTTGCAAAAGGGGCAGCAGACGTCGTGTTAACAGATGATAATTTCTCATCTATTGTGAAAGCCGTTGAAGAAGGTAGAAATATTTATCGTAACATAAAAAAATCAATTCTCTTCCTACTCTCTTGTAACTTCGGAGAAATTATCGCTTTATTTTTAGCGATTTTACTCGGCTGGGCAACACCACTACGACCTATTCATATTTTGTGGGTGAATTTAATTACAGATACACTGCCTGCATTATCACTTGGGGTTGATCCTGAAGATCCAGATGTGATGAAGGAAAAACCACGACATGCGAAAGAAAGCTTATTTAATGGCAGCGTTCCTTTCCTGATTTTCAATGGAGTTATCATTGGACTTTTAACGCTAATAGCTTTTATCGCCGGAGCAAAATTCTATACTGGAGATACAAATTTATTTCCTCTTTTCCCAGAGCGAATTGATGACGATGCACTATTACACGCTCAAACGATGGCATTTGTCGTTCTTAGTTTTTCTCAGCTCGTTCATTCATTTAACTTGCGTTCAAGAACGAAATCAATTTTTTCAATTGGGATCTTTACAAATAAATATTTAGTTTTCTCCCTTCTTATCGGTGTTCTTATGCAAGTTTGTATCATCTCCATCCCGCCCCTTGCAAATATATTCGGTGTACATGCATTAACGATGCGAGATTGGGGATTTGTTCTCTTATTAAGTATCATTCCACTTATTGTGAATGAGATTATTAAATTAGTGAAGAGAAACTAAAAGGCAATGAGGAATAGTCCTCATTGCCTTTTCATTTATCCTTGTAATTCTTTTTTGATATTCTCTGTTAATGTAGCCATACGCTTGCGGCTTTCTTCACGCTCACGTTTATTTTGTTCTTCAATTTGTTGTGTTTCTTGCATACCTCTTGAAATAATGTTCCAAGTTTCCTCAAGTGTTTCCATCTTAATACTAGAAGAACCTGATAATCTCGCTACTTCTACACTTTGCGTTGCGATATTTTGTGCATTTTTCTTAAGTAATTCATTTGTACGGCGATCCAGTTCAGCCATAGAATCTGCAACAAGCTTTTGGCGCTTGGCATTTACCGCTTGAATGATACCATTTTTAAAGATAGGAATCGTTGTAATAAATGCTGTATTGATTTTACCAATTAATTTATTATTACCACGTTGAATCATGCGAATTTGCGGCGCTGTAAGTAGCGCAACCATACGCGCTTTTTCTAAATCATCAATACGTTGCTCTAAAATTTCAACCGAGTTTTTAAGCGACTCTAATTCAATACCTGCTAATTGATCATTATTACGCACGCGCTCTTCATACATCGGAACTAATTCTGTATTTAAACGCTCTAATAACATTTCTCCTGCTACTACGTACTTCTCTAAGTCTAAATAATATTTTAAGTTTTGCTCATACAAGCCATCTAACGTTCCAATTGATTTTTTCATCTCATCTTGGTACTTCGTAATTTCCACATAAACCTTATCAATTTCGCGGCCCATCGTTTGATATTTACTAAAGATTTGTTCTATCATTTTATCCGCTTTTTTGAACATGCGCGAGAAGAAACCACTTTTTTCTTCTGCAAAGTCTTTACTATCAAATCTGTCCATAATTTTACCAAGTTGCTTTAACAATTCACCAGAATCTTCTATCTTTGATAATGACATTGTATGTAAAATTTGATCAGCAAAACGTGAAATTTCCATAGAAGGTTCTTTTCCAAGTTCAATTAATTCCAATTGATCTTTAATATCTACTGCGTTATAAATACGTTGCACATCTGCATCTTGTCTAAGTTGCAAGCGAACATCTTGTGCGGTTTGCTCATTCAATTCAGTTTTCGAATCTAGTACGACTGGGTTATTCATATGGTATTCTCCCTTTCCTTATAAAAATGGACGAAATAGTCCTTTTATTGTTTGTGATAAATTTTTATAGGCTGATGAACCATGAAACTCAAGATCGAAATTAACTTCTTCAAGCCAATGGGAATCAAATGCTCCCGCTTCAACATATGGTTCAATATCGTTTCTGCCCGTGGGATTGAAATGGAATACATCTACTCCAATTTGATTCAAAAATAGTAATAAAACAGCGTCAGAACGAGTTAATTCTCCGCTCTTCTCATTATTAAATATAACAATTTTCGGTACATCTTGTGAATAATCAAATTTCTCAAGCTGTTCTAAAATATTGGGTGGTATTTGAGAAAGTTGTGCGAAAACATATAGCGCTACATCTTGTTTCGTCTCTTTCGCAATTGGTTTGCATATTTCACTTTCGCACGTATGGATAATCGCCTCTGCAATCCCATGTTGTAAACCTTCCGGTAAACGCTTATGTGGCCACCAATGGCTATTCATAATTAGATCAGGATGTAATTTTCCAGCTCGGTCCAATGCATCTCGATAATGATATTGGAAGTTTGCTTTTTGCTCTTTCGTAAACGGGAATGTATTAATTAATAAACTGTTATCAAATGATGTAACCGCCTTTAATCGTTGAAAATATTCTTTATCATTCTTTGAAACGCCTGATATTTTCGCAAATAAAGAAGGAATATAAATATGTTTATTTTCAACAAAGAATGTTGGACGTACAAATGCCTTTTCTTTCGTAATTAAAAAGAGTTCATCATATGTCGTTTTTAACGTACGTGCTACAGGTGTATACGAACGGAATTGCCACGGTTTATATAATAGTGAATTATCGTGGTGAAGTACTTGTTCAATTTCTTTCGAAGCTTGATACGCTACTGTTGCAACACGCTCGCGGCGGCGATCAGGGAATGGTTCAAGAGAAATGCGACCCGGATGGGACATAATAAAAGTTCTTCCCTCTTCATCAATATTTTCAAATCCATCTTTTCCTTCGGGGTGATAATAAAGCACATCACAACCGAGCATAATAAGAAAATATAAGAAATATATACGGCTTTCCTGTGCATCACCATACCAAACGATACGTGGCATCCGTTTCTTATAATTAATCGTAGAGAACCACTTCGCTACGTAATTTTCGCTTAGTTTAATTATGTCGATTAAGAAACGACGGAAGCCTTCTGTCTTTAACGACTGATTATGTTGTTTCTCATATAATTTCAATACTGCAATAAACGTCGTATGTATGTAATGCTGTAAATCAGGGTTGTCTACTTTCGGTAAAAGTTGTTTCCCAGATAAGTGTGCAACTAACCTATTTACTGTCAGACCATTTGGTGCTTCTTGATGTAATCCGAACACTTCTTGAATATGACGAAGCTTTTCTGAATCAATCACTTTGTTTAAATTTTGTTCGTGTAAAACTTCGATTCCTTTCGCTTCACTATAATCAAACAGTTCATTAAAATATTCATCTACATCATTAGGAACGCCAAGGATTCGACATGCTATATAACTAAATTTCATCTCATTCTCTGTCAGCTCATATTGTGGGCGTTTTTCTAAAAGCGCTTCAAATTGCTTTAAATCTGATTCATCTTTTAATGCATATGGTTGAAGTGTAAAACGTGAAAACACAACAGTTCACCTCCAAAAACATTTACGTTTTTTCTAAGTCCTTCTTCTATTATAAACTATTTTTGGTTATAAAAAATGGGCGCTCGCAAAACGAGCAAACCCATTTCAATTATTTATTGTCTTCTTTAGTAGCTGCTACTTCTTCTTTAGCTTGTCCAGAATTCTTCATGTAGTGAAGTATAAATGTTGCTCCAAATGCTACAACTAAAATAATGAAGAACACTGTATGGCTTATTTCAATATGAATAACAGACAATAACATTTTTGCTGCAATAATTAAAATTAAAATATATGCTGTCGTTTCAAGTTCTGGAATACGCTCTAACAATTTTAAGAATACACCAGCGATACCACGCATCATTAAAATACCTAGCATTCCGCCTAATAGTAAAATCCAAACTTCATTAGATACACCAAATGCAGCAAGTACGCTATCTACAGAGAATGCGATATCCATTAATTCAACCATCGCAACTGTTCCCCAGAAGACACCGAACATTCTGAAGAGAATACTATTTTGGTTCATACCATGAGATTCCTCTTCTTCTGCATTACCTTTTCTTTTATCAATGAAGTATTTAACTGAAAGCCACGCTAAGTAAAGTGCACCTAACACTTTTACCCATGCTAATTTAATTAAGAACATCCCGATTCCAATCGCAATAAAGCGGAACACATAAGCTCCAATAAGTCCATAGAATAATGCTTTTTTACGTTTTTCTTCCGGAAGGTGTTTTACCATTACCGCTAACACAAGTGCGTTATCAGCAGATAACAACCCTTCAAGTACAACAAGTGTACCTATTAATCCCCAAGATACTGGATCTTGCAACACTTTAATCCACATGTCCAAGTCGAAAAACTGAGCATACGTATCAAGGATTCCTTGCAAAATACTCATCTTACCTTTATCCCCTATTCTTTGCTAGATTTATAGAAAGGTCAAAAAAAGGAAACGAATATCGTTTCCTTTCTATGCATCCAAGCCATACGCTCTTACAAGCGCACCTAAACCACCTTGGAATCCACTTCCTACTGCATTAAACTTCCACTGTCCATTATGACGGTATAATTCACAAAAGACAACTGCTGTTTCGATGGAGAAATCTTCCCCTAAATCAAAACGAAGAACTTCTTCATTCGTCTCTTCATTCGCTAAACGAACAAACGCATTTCCAACTTGCCCAAAGTTTTGACTACGGCCTTCTGCATCATAAATCGTAACTGTAATAGCAATTTTATGAACATCTGCTGGAACCTTCTTCAAATCTACAACAAGTTGCTCATCGTCGCCTTCGCCTTCGCCTGTACGGTTATCTCCTGTATGTAAAACAGATCCACAAGGAGACTGTAAATTATTATAGAAAATAAAATCAGTTTCCTTCGTACATTTTCCGTTTGCATCTAATAAAAAGGCAGATGCATCTAAATCGAAATCTGATCCACCGTCATAAGATTTAATATCCCATCCAAGACCAATTACTGCTTTTGTTAAACCAGGGCTTGTCTTACCTAAATCGATTTTCTGTCCTTTTTGTAATTGAATAACCATCTATATTCACCTCTATATTTTTATCTTTAAAAATATATCCATCGGTATACACGCCTTTCACCGATGGATATATAAATCAAATCTATTACTCTACATCTAAACCAAAATTATTACATAGAGACGCTAATCCACCTTGGAATCCACTTCCGATTGCATTGAATTTCCAGTCACCTGCATGACGATATAATTCACCTACTACTACGGCTGTTTCAATAGAGAAATCTTCTCCTAAATCGTAACGAATTAATTCTGCATTCTTTTCTTCATCTAAAATACGTACGAAAGAGTTAGAAACTTGTCCAAAGTTTTGGCTTCGTCCTTCTCCATCGTAAATCGTGATTGTGAAGCAAATACGTTCGATATGTGCAGGTACATTTTTCAAATCTACTTTAATCGATTCGTCATCGCCTTCACCTTCGCCAGTTCGGTTATCTCCTAAATGCTCTACAGCACCATTCGCACCTTTTGGGTTATTATAGAAGACGAAATCCTCTGCACCTGAAACTTTACCGTTAGCACCTACTAAGAAAATACTAACATCTAAATCGAAATCGTTTTGTCCATCATAACGATTCGTATCCCAACCAAGTCCTACAAGAACTTTTGAAAGACCTGGATTCGTTTTTGTTAAGTCTACCTTTTGTCCTTTTTTCAATGAAATTGATGCCATACACAATTCCTCCTCGGTTATTTTATTGATAACGTGATACAATCTCACTTAAGTTTTTATCTTGTGTTCCTTCTCCAACTGCTGAAAACTTCCATTCACTTCCGTGACGATACATTTCACCTGCAATTAGAGTCGTTTTGCCAGCGTAATTATCCGATAAATTATAGCGTGCTAATTCTTCACCAGTTTGCGGGTTTTGAATACGAATATATGCATTACGAATCATCCCGAAATCTTGACGACGATTTACACAGTCATAAATATTTACAACGAATACTAAACGATTAATACGGCTCGGAACTTTATGTAATTCTACGAAAATTGTTTCGTCATCACCAGCGCCTTCGCCTGTTAAATTATCTCCTGAATGAATAATACTACCACAAGTAGAAAGTTTATTTCCGAAGTAAACTAAATCATTTTTGTTTAAAAAACGATCTCCTTCTAACATAACAACAGATGCATCACAATCTACATTTGGTTTACTTCCAAATAATGAAGACAGAAATCCACCTGATTGCCCAATTGGATCCCAGCCTAAGCCAACCTGTAGTTTTGCTACTTTTGGTTGTCCTTTCGTTAAATCGATCTTTTGACCTTTTTCTAAAATAATAGGCATGAAGTTTCTCCCTTTCTACAAAGCATTTTCCAAATCGGAAAATATTGTATTCTTCTCTTATATTGTAGCATTATTTACCTAGCGATAAAAAGGATAAATTCTCAGTTATATGAAAACATTCATATAATTTACTTATGATGATGTAAGAAGTGGTAAATAGCACCAATCATTCCTGCACAATTACCGTTTTGCGCAAGTTCAATCTCACAATTATTATAAATCTCTTGATTTAAGTATTTACTGACCTCCTCTTTTACTTCTTTTAAAAACTCATTTCCTCTATCGGTAATTCCTCCACCAATAATAATCGTTTCTGGATTAAAAATATAAGCAAGATTACTAATTCCGATCGCCAAATGTTTAAAGAAGATCCCAACTGCTTGAGCAACTTCCCGATCTCCTTTATCATACAACTCGAAAATTCTTTTCCCATTCCACTCGCCTTTGCCTTTATATTTTCTTACAAGCCGAATTAATCCTGAAATCGAAGCAACCTCTTCAAACGTTTTTCCTTCTATTAACATATTCCCCCATTCACCAGCACTAAATGAATGTCCTCGGTACAATTCTCCATCTATAAAAATTGCTCCCCCAATTCCTGTTCCAAGGGTGAGCATAATAAAGTTCTCTTTCTCTCTTCCACTACCATTCCACTTTTCTCCAAACGCTGCACAATTCACATCATTGTCAATCGATACTGGTACTTTTAATATCTCTTGCAATCTATCAATAATAGGAATAGTACTATATCCCGGAATATGATCCGCACCTCCCGTCACAATTCCTTTATTAATATCAACAATTCCCGTAGTGCTAATACCAATTCCTGCAATAGTATGTTCATTCATTATTTTTTTGGATACATATATAAGTTTTTGAATAATTTGTTCTCCGCCTAAATGAATTTCTGTTGCAACTGTTTTACGCTTTAATACTCTCCCTATTTCTGAAACAATGCCATACTTAATTTGCGTACCGCCAATATCAAACGCTATGTACTCTTTCATCTACTGCCACTTCCTCTACCGTTATGAATGTAAATTCCCCGCCTCTACTATTTGTAGGAAATCTACATTAACTCTTTTCTGCTTTGACAAATACACCACCTTTTTCTATATATAGTTTTTTTTGCATAAAACTCTTTTTCCTAAGAAATATTACAAAGGGATGTATTTTAGATGGAATATTAATTTCTTAGGAGGAAAACCATGACGAAAATCTTCATTTTAGCATCAACACTCTCTTTATCTTTTTTTAGCGGTTTAAATATCGGTAATGCTGCAACTGAGAACTTCCAACCATTAACAAACGCTGTTGTACAAAATAGCGATCATTTTGCAGAAGGAAATTTAAAGGATAATAATAAACCTCCAGGAAATAACGGTTCTCAGGACGATAGTGGTTCTGGCGGCAGCGGCTCTGGCGGCAATGGTTCCGGCGGTAACGGTTCTGGTGGTAGTGGTTCTGACGGCAGTGGTTCTGGTGGCAGTGGCTCTGGTGACAACGGTTCCAGCGGTAACGGTTCTGGTGGTAGCGGCTCTGACGGCAGTGGTTCTGGTGGCAACGGTTCTGGTGGCAATGGTTCTGGCGGTAACGGTTCTGGCGACAGTGGCTCTGGTGGTAACGGTTCTGGTGGTAACGGTTCTGGTGGCAATGGCTCTGGCGGCAATGGTTCCGGCGGTAACGGTTCTGGTGGCAGTGGCTCTGGTGACAACGGTTCTGGTGGCAATGGTTCTGGCGGTAACGGTTCTGGTGGCAGTGGCTCTGGCGGCAATGGTTCTGGCGGTAACGGTTCTGGTGGCAGTGGCTCTGGTGGCAATGGTTCTGGTGGTAACGGTTCCGGTGGTAACGGTTCCGGTGGTAACGGTTCCGGTGGTAACGGTTCCGGTGGTAACGGTTCCGGTGGTAACGGTTCCGGTGGTAACGGTTCCGGTGGTAACGGTTCCGGTGGTAACGGTTCCGGTGGTAACGGTTCCGGTGGTAACGGTTCCGGTGGTAACGGTTCCGGTGGTAACGGTTCCGGTGGTAACGGTTCCGGTGGTAACGGTTCTGGCGGTAACGGTTCTGGTGGCAGTGGCTCTCACGGCGGTAATGGCTCTCAAGGTGGCAATCGTGTTAAAGGTGATAGCAGTTCTCAAGGGGGTAATGGCTCTCAAGGTGGCAATCGTGTTAAAGGCGATAGCAATTCTCAGAAGGGCAACGGTTCTCAAGGTGGTAATGTAAAAGATAATACAAAAAAACAAGGTGATAAATTACCTAATACTGCAACGCATTACCCTATATCTATTTTAATGGGTCTTTCAACATTCCTCATTGGTATGTTACTGTTTATTCGTCGTAAAAACGTAAAATAAGAACAACATCCTTCCATCTAAAAAGTACATGAAATAATGTATAAAACTAAAAAGGGCTTTGGATTGCATTTTATTATGCAGCCCAAAGTCCTTTTTATCACCTATCAAAAGAGTATTAATACGCTTTTCCCCAATACACCATTTGTTTAGCTTCTTTACCACAACAAATACATTCTTCAGCTAAATGCTCTTGCTCAAAAGGCATACAACGTGAAGATACTCCTACTTCTTCTTTTAGTTTCTCTTCACAAGCCAATTCCCCGCACCACATTGCTTTAATAAAGCCTTGCTTTTCGTCAGCTACTTTTTTCATCTCTTCGAAATTTGTCACAGCATACGTATTCTCATCGCGAAATGCTTTTGCTTTATTAAATAAAGAACTATGAATTTCTTCAAGTAATGCTGGAATACGTTCTTCTAATTGATCCATTGGTACAAATTCTTTTTCCTTCGCATCTCTTCTTACAAGTACAACTTGATTCTTTTCAATATCTTTAGGACCAACTTCTAATCGAATTGGAATACCCTTCATTTCATACTCATTAAATTTCCAACCAGGCGTTTTATTACTAGCATCTATTTTTACTCGTGCAACCTTTTGAATATGTCCTTGTAACTCTGTTGCTTTTGCTAAAACTCCTTCTTTATGCTGAGCAATTGGTACAATAACAACTTGCACTGGAGCGACTTTTGGTGGCATTACAAGTCCATTATTATCGCTATGAACCATTATTAGCCCGCCTATCATTCTTGTTGATACACCCCAAGATGTTTGGTGCACATATTGCCATTTACCGTTACGATCTAAAAACTTAATATCAAATGCTTCTGAGAAATTCGTCCCAAAGTTATGAGAGGTTCCTGTTTGAAGCGCTTTTCCATCATGCATTAAACTTTCAATTGTATAAGTTGCCTTTGCTCCAGCAAACTTCTCTTTTTCTGTTTTTTGTCCTTTAATAACTGGTATCGCTAAATAATCCTCACAGAAAGAAGCATATAAGTTTAAAATATTTAATGTTTCAGCCTGCGATTCTTCTGCCGTTTCATGGATTGTATGACCCTCTTGCCATAAAAATTCAGTCGTACGAAGGAATGGTCTAGTTGTCTTCTCCCAACGAACTACTGAACACCACTGATTATATAACTTTGGCAAATCATTATAGGATTGCACAATTTTTGAAAAGTGCTCACAGAATAAAGTTTCAGATGTAGGACGTACACAAAGTCTTTCCGCTAACTTTTCATCCCCGCCATGTGTAACCCATGCTACTTCAGGAGCAAATCCTTCAACATGATCCTTCTCTTTTTGCAATAAACTCTCTGGGATAAACATTGGCATATATACATTTTCATGGCCAGTTTCTTTTAACTTCTCATCCATCACCTTCTGCATATTCTCCCATAAGGCATAACCATACGGACGTAAAATCATGCACCCTTTTACACTTGAATAATCAACAAGTTCGGCTTTTTTTACAATATCGGTATACCACTGCGCAAAGTCCTCTTCCATCTTCGTAATGGCTTGCACTTGTTCTTTTGCCATAGTCAGTCTTCCTCCTTCTAGAAAATACAAAAAAGCCCGCGTCCCTAAATAGGGACCGAGCTTTGCCGGCGTTACCACCCTGATTCATGCACAAAAATTGCGCATGCTCTCTTTTTGATAACGGGAAATTCCCGCTGCATATGCAGAACTCAAAGGCAGGTTCCATATTGCCTTTTTAAGAATCTTTCAGCCTGGCGGATTCTCTCTCTGCTAAAAAGGTTGAATATGTACTAGTCCTTTTTCATCGTTATAACGAAATAAATTTGTTGATTATCATAATACAAATTCTTTTTTAAAACAATAGCTAATTTTCTTATTATTATATATTCTTTTCATTTTTTACAGTTTTATACGTAGCTTTTTCGAGAGATTTTTACAAGTTGATGTGCAATCATACCAATAAGTGTACCTAGTAGAACGAAGAAACCAATAAATCCATATCCCATTCCTTCCCACCCACCAATAACCATCATGGTAACAGGAAATGATGCTAAGCAAAGAAGTATTACAATCAGTGCAAATATAATATCAAACTGTTTGTCTGGAAAACGTTTCTTTAGTAAATATGAAATAGCAAATACAAGGAGAATTGTGATGCCACCAATGATGTAAAATATACCGAATCCATCTAACCAGTCCATACTATTCCCTCCGTCCATAGATTCCCTTATACTTATTATATGTTTAATTTTTCTGAAAATAAACAATAAATTTTATTCAGAAACATATTTTTATTACTAGGTATTAATAGTAATATATAAGAATAGGTTTTATATAATTAGGAGGATTACTTTATGGATAAAGCATTAACGAATCGTGTCATTATTTTATCATTCGACTGTTTATCAGCTTTAGATTTTCCTATACTACAAAAACTACCTCATTTCCAATCTCTAATAAAAAAGGGCACGGTTGTCGAAAAAGTAGAACCAATTTATCCTTCTGTAACATATCCAAGCCACTCAACAATCGTAACCGGTAATTACCCTAACAAGCACGGTGTTGTTAGTAATACGTTACTTCAACCAGGACGTGAATCACCTGATTGGCATTGGTACCGAAAATCGATAAAAGGAACAACATTGTATGATGAAGCGCGTAAAGCAAATTTAACGACAGCTGCCCTTCTATGGCCTGTTACTGGGAGAGCAAACATTGATTACAATTTACCAGAAATTTTCCCCAATAGACCTTGGCAAAATCAAGTGTTAGTTTCCTTATTTAGCGGTAGCCCACTATACCAATTAGATTTAAATCTTCGTTTCGGCCATATAAGAAATGGTTTATCACAACCAGAGCTGGATGATTTCGTCCTCGCCTCTGCTGTACACACCATTCAGACGAAAAAGCCTAATGTTATGTTCGTACATTTCACTGATTTAGACACGCAAAGACATTATCATGGCTTTGAATCTAACGAAACAATAGCTGCAATTCATAGACATGATGAGCGGCTCGGGAAAATTATTCAAACTTTAAAAGACAGTGACCTATACGAAGAGAGTACAATTATCGCTCTTGGTGACCATAGCGCTTTAAGTGAAAACAAAGCGATTCAATTAAATGTGCTATTCCAACAAAAAGGCCTCGTATCTATAAATAAAAAAGGGCTATTAGTAGATTGGAAGGCCTATTGTCAAAGTTGCGACGGGTCTGCCTATGTATATGTGAAAGACAAAAATGATACGGATACAATTCGAGAAGTACAACTACTCCTTGAAGAACTGCTGCAAAATAAACAGAATGGAATTGAATTTATACTTCATGATGAAGCTGCGAAAGACTGCGGTGCAGATGGTAATTGTTTATTTATGTTAGAAGCGCAAGAGGGGTATTATTTCACTGAAAACTATACAGGAGATTTTATAAAAGACATTACTGAAAAAGATGTTACGCCTAGTAAAAAATATACATTTGGTACGCATGGATACTCTCCAACAAAACCTAACTATGAAACAATTTTTATCGCTGCTGGAAAAGGAATAAAAACCGGCGTTACCGTCCCGTATATGAGACTTATTGATGAAGGTCCAACTATCGCTAGACTACTCGGTTTACACTTAGGCGAAACAGACGGATCAATTGTAGAGGATTTACTCCAATTGTAAAGAACTGTGTATATATGTAAAAGTTCTGTAAAAATCATCACTGTTTCTCTTTTTATAATTTTTATTTTTGTACACTGTTAGTAGAACAAATTTAAGGGGGAACACTATATGAAAAAAATGTCCAGACAAGAAAAAAGCTGGATATTATACGATTGGGCGAACTCGGTATATTCGCTCGTCATTACAACTGCATTATTTCCAATTTACTTTAAAGCAGCTGCAAAAGAAGCCGGGCTATCTGGTGCAACTTCAACAGCATATTGGGGATATGCAAACTCGTTCGCTACACTTTTAATTTCTATACTTGCTCCTATTCTCGGCACAGTTGCTGATTATAAAGGATTTAAAAAACGATTTTTCACATTCTTCTTTGGACTTGGTATCGTATTTACAAGTATGTTAGCAGTCGTTCCAACATCTCAGTGGTACTTATTATTAGGATGCTATATGCTCGCCTTAGTTGGTTTTGCTGGAGCCAACATTTTCTATGATGCATTTTTAGTAGATGTCACTTCTGAAGATAGAATGGATCGAATTTCTACAAGAGGTTTCGCTTTAGGCTATATTGGGAGTACTATTCCTTTTATCGGTTGTATCGCTCTTATTATTCTTGCTCAAAAAGGAACTATCCCTTTATCAGTAGGCATTGCTAGTCAAATTTCATTCGCGATAACAGCTCTTTGGTGGGGGTTATTTACAATTCCGATGCTTAAAAACGTAGAGCAAACACACTATATTGAGCGTCATCCAAGACCTATTAAAATGAGCTTCAAACGTCTTGCTGATACTTTTAAAAATATTAAAGAATATAAAACTGTATTTATGTTTCTAATTGCTTACTTTTTCTATATTGACGGAGTCGATACAATTATTACTATGTCTACAGCTTACGGAACCGATCTCGGTATCAGTGCAACGAACCTATTAATCATATTATTTGTAACACAAATTGTCGCTTGTCCATTTGCGTTACTATACGGAAAACTATCTGAAACATTTACTGGTAAAAAAATGTTATATGTCGGTATCATTATTTATATCATTATTTGCACATATGCTTATTTCTTAAAAACGACACTTGATTTTTGGATTTTAGCAATGTTAGTTGCTACATCTCAAGGTGGTATTCAAGCACTAAGTCGTTCATACTTTGCAAAACTAGTACCAAAAGAATCTGCTAATGAATTCTTCGGATTTTATAATATCTTTGGTAAGTTCGCCGCAATTATGGGCCCGGTATTAGTCGGTGTTACAACGCAATTAACAGGAAAAACAAACGCTGGTGTTCTTAGTATTATTGTATTGTTTATTATCGGTGGATTCTTACTCACTAGAGTTCCAGAAAATAATACATCTGTTACACCACCTAGTCCAAAGACTAAAACGCTATAAGAAAAGATCCTCTTCTCATAAGAAGAGGATCTTTTTTATTTTTAACAGTGCGCCTTATAATGAACGACTCTACTGCTTGTACAAAAATAATTTATCAACAGTTGTTCCTAATACTTCAGCTAAACGGAATGCTAACGCTAAGCTTGGATCATATTTATTATTCTCAATTGCATTTATCGTTTGTCTAGAAACCTTGCATTTATCAGCTAATGCGCCTTGTGAAATATTATTTTCAGTGCGTAATTCATAGATTTGATTTTTCACACCATTGCTCCTAACCTGTAAAATCGTTTTTACAACATCAGTATATAATTGGCTCATATAGTTGTCAAAAGTTCCTCAAAGAAAAAGGGAGCAATTTTGCTCCCTTACAATAGTTATTTCGAAGCTAACGAATTTGTTAGTTCCTCTTTATTAGCGACAGCTTCTTTCTTTATTTGCATACGTAGAACTGGCCCTATCGCTAATAAAATAAGTGCCATCGCTATACAAAATACAGTAACTAGTGAAGTTAGTTCCTTTAATCCTCCAGCTAGTGAAGTTCCAATTAGCATTGCCCCCATAAACAGTGGTAAAATCGTCCCATTTACTCTTCCAACCATATTTTCTGGTACAAGTTGAATCATAAGCGTACCGACAACAATATTAACACAAGCTAAACAAATACCTGTTCCAAATCTCATGAAACTAGTAATCCAAAATGATGTAGATAGCCCTTCTACTAAAAATGATATCGCTAATATGCCCATACCGAATACAAACATCTTTTTCGGATTCACTTTTGAAGCGAAAATTGCAGCAACAATACCGCCGATTAACATACCTATTCCATCAGCTGCTGCTAAATATTGAACAGCTTCTTTTTCCATGCCTAAACGTTCAATTACAAGAAACACCTCTAATGGAGTTGTTAATCCAACAGCTAAACCCATAATTGTAAAAGTGATCGTAATCATACGTAAATTTTTCGTGTGAAGAACGTATTTCCATCCTTCTTTTATATCATTTTTTAATGAATCTCTTGCCACTTGCTCTTTTTCAACCCATTTTGGTAAAAATGAAAGGGCGATAGCCGATAACAAAAATAGAATGATTAAACTATATAGTGATGTAAATAAGCCAAGTTGTGTATACACAATTGATCCTACAACTGGTCCAAAAATCATAAATAATGACTGTAATGTTTGGTTAAATGCAATCGCATTTGCTACCTGTTCTTCTTTTACATAGCGCTTAAATATACGCGACGATGACGGTTGAGAAAACTGACCTACAATCGCGGAAATGAGTGTTGCAAAAAATATAGCCTGCCAATAATCCAGCTTTAACAACAGGACAATTCCTATAATAGACAGTACACTCAACACATCTCCAGCGACCATTGTTCTTTTCGGATTCCAGCGATCTGCTAATGCACCACCAATGAACGAGAAAATAAAGATAGGTGCATACTCCATGACAGATAATAGAGACACTGAAACTGGATCATTATTTGTCCGCTCCATTATGAAATATAAAAGAGCCATATTTCTGATCCAAATTGCAAATTGTTGTAAAATATCAGATGCCATAACGAGCATAAATGCTCGGTTTTTAAATAAAGCTTTCACTTTCATCCCCCTTCCATAAACCGACCGTTCGGTCTAATTTGTTTTGTAAGAAAAGCAACTGACTTATTATTCAGCTGCCATTCCTTTTAACAATACATCTATTGCCTTTTTATAAATACGTTTCAGCTCTTTATAATCTAACTCGTAGTAAAGTACTCCAAGCCCTGATAATAATCCGTTCACAATATACATAAGATCACGAGCATTATCTTCACGGAACTCTCCAGACTGTATACCTGCTTCAATTAATTTCTCAAACATAACATATGATTCTCTAGTTAAAGCTAACAGTTCATCCAGAATCTCTTTACTTACAACTTGGCTCATAGAGAATTCCTCTATTGCATTTGAAATTGGTTGCTGTATGTCCTCTACATGATATTCCGCGAGACCATATAGTTTTTCAGTACTAGTACTATACAACTTCTCTTTTTCATTCCATTTTTCAACCCAATCATACGTATGCTGTTTCACTACAAATAAAAATAATTCTTCTTTACTTTTAAAGTGATAATAAATGCTTCCTTTACTTCGCTCTGTAATTTCACAAATCTCTTCCATAGATGTAGCTGCATAGCCCTTCTGTGAAAATAGACTTTCTGCTTTATATGCAATTTCTTTCTTTATCTCTTCTGCACTTCTTCTCATATTCACACCTCTTTAAACCGACCGTTCAGTCTAATAATAACAAATCAAAAACCTCTATCGCAAGAAGCTATATTCCTTATTTAAGAAAACGTACTTTCAAACCAAGTTCGAATCATATGTATTGTTCCAAATTTAAATGCTAATTTAACAAGAATTACACCTCCCGCAGCTAATAAAAACAACACTACTTTCCCCTTATTTTTCACTTTCGGTTCCCTTTTCATTTCCATTCCCCTTAGTATGTTAAAAATATTAATCAAACGTTTGTTTAACTGTGTTTATGCATATGTAAGCCGACTAATCAAACGTTTGTTTAAAAAGAAATACGCCTATATAAGGCGCATTTTCATCAATCACCACCGCAGCTTCCTCCGCTATCTCCCCCAAAAGACCCTCCACAATCATGTGAGCCACCATCATGCGAGCTATCATTATCAGATCCAGCAAAGAAAAATAATGGTGATGAGCTGTTAGATGAATTATGAATGTTATTTTGTTTTGTAAGATTTACCTTCTTTTTGTTCGATCGAACTGCTGTTACGATTATTCCAACTACAACAAATAATAGTATGACAATAATAAATTCCATATAAAAGCCTCCCTTATTCCTCGAATAATTGAATGGTTCTCTCTAGATTTTCAAGTGAAATGAAGCGCGATTCTCGAAGGATCTCTTTTCCATTATAAAATAATAAAATTGTCGGTCCTGTAAATACGGCATATCGCCCCGCAATCTCTTGCATGTCTTGTAGTAATATCTCTATTTTCTCTACGTAATCATAATTCTCTAATACGCAATTTACTTTTCTTAGCATAACATCACAAACACCACAATTTTCCGTTTTAATAAACAGAAGTACCAATTGTTGTTCTTCGATATAGGTCGCTAATTCTTCTATCGTTTTAAATGTAGTCATCTTATCCCTCTTAGCGTAATTTACGAAATACTTTTTCTTGATACATACGAAAAGCTGAACTATCTTTAATCTTTCTCTTTTCCATTACCTGCTGAAAACGAAGCGTTTTTACTGTTAACTCTTCTCTTAATTTCTTTCTCTCTTCTTCATCATAACAGCAAGCAATTAGATCCTCTATTTTTAATATATCTTTTTGTAGTTCCATTTCTGGTGGAATCATTCCCGCATTTTTTAAAATTTTATAACTCATTCTAAGTTCTGGAGGTACCATTGAAAAATCTTCTAATTGTAGTGGTTTTCCTTTTCCCGGAAGATAATCAAGATCACCATTCCGTATTGCTTTTCGAATTTTTTCTTCAGCAATGTTCAAAAACACATCCACACTATTCCCTCCTTTACATATTTTTACTATTATTTTACATGATATTTCCTTATCTTTCTACGTCTTTAATAATTGGCTCCATACAATTTTTTCTCAAATTTATTTATAATGAGCTATTTCCTCCCATACCGATCTTTCGTTTTCATATATAGTTTGTATTCAAGCCTTTTTGTATTGAGAAAGTCTTTTACAACTGAATAAAGCGTTTACACTAAATCTTACATTTGTTACGATTTAATCACCCCCAGCTCCCTTGTATAGACTTCGTGATGTCTGATCATTTTATCTAGACGTTTCATACGTCTAGATTCATTTTGATTTATTGGCGTATGCCTTTAAATATATCTTTTATTTTGAAAGGAGAAATGGCTATGAGGTCTCAAAAATTCACACTGCTATTACTATCTCTACTACTTTTCTTACCTCTTTTTCTCACAAATTTTATTACTCCAAATCTCGCATTAGCAGATTCACCAAAGCAAAATCAAAAAATTGTTGGGTACTTTCCTTCGTGGGGCGTTTACGGACGTAATTATCAAGTTGCTGACATTGATGCATCAAAACTTACTCACCTTAACTATGCTTTCGCTGATATTTGTTGGAATGGAAAACATGGAAACCCTTCTACTCATCCTGATAATCCAAATAAACAAACGTGGAACTGTAAAGAATCTGGTGTACCATTGCAAAATAAAGAGGTTCCTAATGGTACTCTTGTACTCGGGGAACCATGGGCTGATGTTACCAAATCGTATCCTGGCTCAGGTACAACTTGGGAAGATTGCGATAAATATGCCCGTTGCGGAAATTTCGGAGAACTAAAACGATTAAAAGCTAAATATCCTCACTTAAAAACAATTATTTCCGTTGGTGGCTGGACTTGGTCTAACCGCTTTTCTGATATGGCCGCTGATGAAAAAACAAGAAAAGTATTTGCTGAATCTACAGTAGCTTTTCTTCGCGCATATGGGTTTGATGGCGTAGATTTAGACTGGGAATATCCGGGCGTTGAAACGATTCCTGGTGGTAGTTATCGTCCTGAAGATAAACAAAATTTCACTCTCCTTCTTCAAGACGTCCGAAATGCTTTGAATAAAGCAGGTACTGAAGATGGCAAACAATATTTACTAACAATCGCTTCAGGTGCAAGCCAACGCTACGCTGATCATACAGAGCTAAAGAAAATTTCTCAAATACTCAATTGGATTAATATTATGACATATGATTTCCACGGCGGATGGGAAGCTACTTCTAATCATAATGCAGCTCTATATAAGGATCCAAATGACCCAGCAGCAAATACGAATTTTTACGTAGATGGTGCTATAAATGTTTATACAAATGAAGGTGTTCCAGTCGATAAACTAGTATTAGGCGTACCCTTTTACGGACGTGGCTGGAAAAGTTGTGGCAAAGAAAATAACGGACAATATCAACCTTGCAAACCAGGTAGCGATGGGAAACTTGCTTCTAAAGGTACTTGGGATGATTATTCTACCGGTGACACAGGTGTGTATGATTACGGTGATTTAGCAGCCAATTACGTTAATAAAAATGGTTTTGTACGCTACTGGAATGACACAGCTAAAGTACCTTACTTATATAATGCGACTACAGGCACATTTATTAGCTACGATGACAATGAATCTATGAAATATAAAACAGACTATATAAAGACGAAGGGTTTAAGTGGAGCAATGTTTTGGGAACTAAGCGGGGATTGCCGTACAAGTCCAAAATATAGTTGTAGTGGTCCAAAATTACTTGATACGCTAGTAAAAGAATTACTTGGTGGACCTATTAGTCAAAAAGATACTGAGCCACCAACGAATGTTAAAAATATTGTAGTTACGAATAAAAATTCAAACTCAGTTCAATTAAACTGGACTGCATCTACTGATAACGTAGGAGTTACGGAATATGAAATTACTGCTGGAGAAGAGAAATGGAGTACAACAACAAATAGCATTACAATTAAAAACTTAAAACCTAATACAGAATACACATTTTCAGTAATTGCCAAAGATGCTGCTGGAAATAAATCACAACCTACCGCTCTTACTGTCAAAACGGATGAAACTAATACGACACCTCCTGATGGAAATGGCACTGCTACATTTTCAGTCACTTCGAATTGGGGCAGCGGTTATAACTTCTCGATTATAATCAAAAATAATGGAACGACTCCTATTAAAAATTGGAAATTAGAATTTGATTATAGCGGCAATTTAACACAAGTTTGGGATTCTAAAATTAGTAGTAAAACAAATAATCATTATGTAATTACAAACGCAGGATGGAATGGCGAAATTCCTCCTGGTGGATCTATTACAATTGGTGGTGCAGGAACAGGTAATCCTGCCGAACTTTTAAATGCCGTCATTAGCGAAAACTAGACGTAATATCCATTAATTATTTCACTAAAGTTTGAATTTAGGTTCGAGCAAGACTTCCTAAATTCAAACTTTTAATTTTATGAAAAATCAAAAATATTACAATAACCTATTATAATTATATTTAGTTTCTAATATGAAGTTTATATGAAGTTCATTTGAATTTTACATGAATTTCCTTTAATTTCTATTGTCTTCCTATAATATCCACATTATCCTTTATATATAGGAATTATTTTCATTCCGTTTTGAACTATCTATATATATAAAGAAAGATAGTCACCTGTTAGGGAAAGGCTTTCGTATTATTATAAATATAACAAAAGAAAAAGCACGCTTATAAGCGCACCATAAGAGTGCTTCTTCATACAATTCTCATGTAAGAGTTCTCGAAAATCATGTTAATCACAAAGAAAAGGCATTAGCTCATAAAAGCTAATGCCTTTTCTTTATTCATATTGTTCAGCATTCCAATCTTCTATATTCCATACTTTTGTTATCCACGATTCATAGAAAGAAGGTTCATGTGAGACAATTAAAATCGTTCCTTTGTATTGTTGTAACGCTTCCTGTAAAGCCATCTTAGTTTCTACATCCAAATGATTAGTCGGTTCGTCTAAAATTAAAACATTGCTTTTCGTTACGATAAGTTCACATAAACGCACTTTCGTTTGCTCTCCACCGCTTAATAAACGAATAGGTTTTAATACGTGTTCTTCTTTCAATCCACACTTCGCTAATGCTTGGCGCGCTTCTTTCTTTGTCATATCTGGTCGTTCTGCCCAAACTTTCTCTAACGGTGTTATTTCTGAAGCAAACTCTTCCTGTGCAAAATAAGCAGGATTTACTCGGTCCCCAACAAAAATCGAACCGCTTAGCGGCTTTATTTGACCTAATAACGTTTTTAATATTGTCGTTTTTCCAATACCATTCTGACCAACAATAGCTATCTTTTCTCCTTTTTTCACTTGTAAATTCAAGTCTGGAAATAACGGCTCACTATAACCCACTCTTAGTTTCTCAGCCTGTAATATACGACTTACTGGTTCATTATAAACAGTACAAGCAAAACAGGACTGAGGTACATTATTTACCTTTTCAACCCTTCGCATTTTCTCCAATACTTTCTCTCGACTTTTTGCCTGTTTTGCTTTTCGAATTTTATTTTTTTGAATAAATGTTTCTAACTGAGCAATTTCTTTTTGTTGTTTCACATACGCCGATTGTAATTGTTTCCTTTGTACTTGGTAACTTTGTAAAAACTTTTCATAATCCCCTACATATCGCTTAACTTTTCGTTCTTCTAGATGGTAAATGACATTCGTAATATTGTTCAAAAATACTTCATCATGCGAAATGATAATATAAGCTTTTTCGTACAGTTTCAAGTACGATTGCAACCATTCTATATGTGCTGTATCTAAATAGTTCGTTGGTTCATCTAGCAATAAAACATCAGCTTTTTCTAGAAGAAGCTTTCCTAGTAATAACTTTGTCCGCTGTCCTCCACTTAACTTTGAAACATCCTTTTCCAATCCTATTTCAAACAGCCCTAAACCAATTGCCACTTCTTCAATTTCTGTATGAATTTGATAGAAATTAGAGTTTTCCAATATAGTTTGTAACTCTCCATACCTTACTAACAATTTTTCTACTTCTACTGCTTCAGCCATCTCTTCTGCAATTTTTAACATTTCGTATTCAATCGCATACAAGTTAGAAAATGCACTTTGCAAGTATCCTTCAATTGTTATTCCTTCTTGTAAATCTATATGCTGCTGCAAAAATCCAACCTTCACATGTGGAAACCATTCAATGTTCCCATCATCATGTATAAGTTCTCCTGTTAAAATTCTTAGCAGTGTTGATTTTCCAATCCCATTTTTCCCTACTAACCCAACATGCTCCCCCTTTAATAATCGAAAGCACGCATTATATAAGATGGTTTTCTCACCATACGAATGACTTAAATTTTCTACTGTTAATATACTCATTTTTTTCTCTCCTTTACTTATCGTCCATAAGCTAAATAGAGAGACCAACAGTATGAAGCCTTATTTAATTATGCATATAAAAATGGGTAAGGTGAATACACCTTACCCATTACATATTATCGTAAAAAAGGATTAAGGTTCTTTACCTGCTGTCTTCAATTTAGCTTAATCTTAAAAAATGGGCAGACTTCTCCCATATCAAGCTAAAACCATTTGAAGAACAGTTGATAAAGTCATTTTATCCTTTCACTCCTTTAACATTTGTTATATTAAGAGTATAAACTACTCTGTTATATTCTATTCTCTATTTTCCCTTTTGTTCCTTCTCCATCTTTTCATATTCTAAAAAAAGCCTCTTAACAGTAATTATACTAAAAACTGTTAAAAGGCTTTTTCTATTTTTTCATATAAGGAGCTAACACACTTAAAATCTCTTCTTTATCCTTTTTTAATTCGAGTGATGTTAACATATCCATCGTTCTCGGTCTAGGTAATTTCACTTGTACCTCGCCAACTATTGACGCTGGTCTTTGAGATAAAATAAATACGCAATCTGAAAGCAAGATTGCCTCATCTAAGTCATGTGTAACCATAACGATTGTTTGCTTCTCTTGATGCCAAGAGTTTAAAAGCCAGCTATGTACTTCCATTTTTGTAAATGCATCTAACTTTCCAAAAGGCTCATCAAGCAGCATAATTGGCTTTTCACATAAATATGTGCGCAGAAAACTAATTCTTTGACGCATACCACCAGACAATTCATCTGGATAATGGTCTGCATATTCATCTAGTTCGAACTGCTTTAATGCTTCCATTCCTTCTGTCAGCCTTTGTTTTTTCGGCTTTCCTTCAATTTCTAACGGAAGAACGATATTTTGCAAAGCTGATCGCCACGGTAGTAATAAATCTTGTTGTGGCATATAACTAACAACATCTTGCTCTTGTACTTGCTTATCTTTATACATTACGTTCCCGCTTGTTGGTTTTTCAACATTTGCAATCATGTTTAATAATGTGCTTTTCCCGCAACCACTCGGTCCTACAAAAGAAACAAACTCTCCCTCTTGTATAGAGGCACTAATATTCTCTAATACATTCTTTCCGTCGAAAGATTTCACTATATTTTTTATTTGTAATCCGCTCATTTTTCACTTGGAAGGAATTCATTTGTAAAAGCATCTTTTACATCGATTTTCTTTTTAATAACTTTGTTGTCATATAAGAAATTCATGTAATTCGTCCAAATTTCTTCCTTCTGTACTCCCCATGCTTTCGCATCATCTTGATACTTCGTACTTAACCATTTCTGGCTTTCTTGAACTAAATCTTTATTTACATCTGGAACAGCTTTAATTAAAATATCAGCAGCTTCTTTCGGTTCCTTAATTGCAAAATTATAACCTTCTGTTGTTGCACTCATAAACTTTTTCACAAAGTCTTTATCTTGCTTCGTATGTTTTTCACTCGTAATAATAACAGGACTATAGAAATCAAGCGCTGGATCTAAGTCTTTCACCATAATCGTATTTAACTCTTTTCCTTGGCGCTTCGCTTCAATACCATCCCAACCGTAATAAATCCATTCGAAATCTGCATCACGGCCGATTGATTTAAAGAAATCTGTTTGTCCTAAGAGGATTTTTTCAACTTTATTAAAATCAGCTTGATGCTTATCCATAATCGTCTTTAATGTCGCTTCTTCCGCTGGTCCTCCCCAGCCGCCATAACGTTTACCTTCAAAATCTTTCGGTGACGTCATATTATCTTTCTTAAGCGATGCAAACGCTGAAGTGTTATGCTGAATAATCGCTCCTACAGATACAACAGGAATTCCTTCCACACGAGCTAATGTTACATTTTCTTGTGCGCTTATTGCGAAGTCTGCTTTTCCTGATGCTATCATTTGCTCTGCTGTTACATTGTCACCTGGTTGAATAATTTCTACATCTAATCCTTGCTTTTTGTAATAATCTTTCGTTTGCGCTACATACAAGCCAGTATGATTCGTATTTGGAAACCAATCTAATACTACTTTTACTTTTTGATCTTTACTTGCACTTTCTTCTTTCTTCGCCGGATTACATCCAGCCACACCTACCGCTACTAAGGCAGCTAACATAACTTTCAAACCTTTTTTCATTTTCTGCCGTCCTTTCTATATATCCATGGTGCTGTTATTCTTGCCATAAACTCTACGATAAAATACAGGCATAATGTCACTATAACGATGATTGCTGCAACACCAAATACTCGGGCAGTCAAAAAGGATTTTGTAGCCCTCGTAAGCATAACGCCTAATCCTTCACTTGCACCGAGCCATTCTCCGATAATTGCCCCCATTACGCTATATGTAACTGCAATTTTTAAACCGGAGAAAAAGTATGGAAGCACTGCTGGAAATTTTACTTTCTGGTAAACTTGCCATTTTGTCGCCTTCATTGTTTGTAACAGCTTCAACATGTTTTTATCTACTGTTTGAAAACCTTCTAAAATACTAAGCGCAATTGGGAAGAAACAAACGAGTATTACGACCATTACTTTCGGCAACATCCCATATCCAAACCAAATAATAAATAGCGGTGCAAGTACAACAATTGGAATTGTTTGCGAAATAACGAGCAATGGATTTATTAAAATACGAAATAACGGTATAACGTCCATAATAATTGCGATGCTCGTCCCCAATAAAATTGCAAAGAATAGTCCAATTATAACTTCCTGCAGTGTTTGCATCGTATTTGGTAATAGTAAATCTTTCATCCCAATTAATTCTTGAACAATGGCAGAAGGCTTTGGTAAAATCCACGGTTCGATTTTAAATAATGAAACAGATCCTTCCCATATCGCAATGAGAAGGATAAGCCAAATAGTTGTAATAAGTTTAGATTGCTTCTGGTTTTGCATATTCATCACGGTACTTCCAAACCTTTTCATCTATCGTTACACCAGTGCTTGGACGATAATGGATTTTAATAGAAGTAATCACTTCTTCTGCTCCAGCATCGACGCAAGCTTGTTGCGCACGTTTAACGACATCAAGAAGTACATCTAATTCTCCTTCCAAAGTTGTTTCCATTGCCCCTACTTCATAACGAACTCCCGATTGTTGCACAACTTCAATTGCTTTATCGACAACAGAATATACATCTTTCGTTTTCGCTTGTGGTACTACTGAAAATGACATTGTAACTTGTTGTGACATAATAAAATCCCCCTTATAAAATTAGATTTCAAAAATAAGAAAAGGCTTTCCTACTGCGTAGGAAAGCCTTGTATGCAAGTTATTATAGAATAACATATGCTACATCACTTTAAGTAACTCCCTACGCTGGCATTATCCAGATCAGGTTGAGGGTCGATGTTTACTTACATCCTCTCAGCCAATTGGCTCCCCGGTCCTTAATTCGTTTTCATTGTAGCATGATTTATTTTATTGAACAAACAAAAGCATGCATAATCATTTCATTATTTTTGGAAAATATCCAACTTTTTCACCATGAGCTAATAACTGCTGTATAAATTCTTTATTGATTGCTGGTACTATCAATTCTTTTTTCTTAATCCATTCATTCGTTCTACGCGTACCCATTACAATCTCAGATTGCTGCGCTCCATCTCCTGCAACTTGAGAAGCAATTAACTCTGCTATTACTTCATTTTCCTTCGCTAATTCAAGTCCGGTATTTACATATTCTGAAAGTGGAACCATTTCAAGATTGTATCCACACTCTCCAATTAACTGTATAAATTGTTCAAACTCAATTTGATGTGGATGACAAATATGTAACGTCTCTCCTACAATTTGCGAATCTTTTAAATACAATACAATTGATTTACTAGCAAAATCAATTGGTGTGAAATCAACTTTCCACTTCACATTTGGTGCTTTCCCAATTAATAGCATTGTTTTAATAAGACGATAAAATGCGTTTCCTTCAATATTTTGTTGGAACGAACCTGTTTCTGAATGACATGCTAAATTACCTGCACGATAAATATTTCCGCGCAAACCATTTTTCATTGCTTCACGAACAATGTTTTCCGCTTGTAGTTTACTATTTGAATATACATTCTCTAAGTCTACACTGTAATTAAAATCACCAGTTTTCATGTATGTATCCCATTGATCTACCGCTAATTCTAACGGGATACCAATTGTAGAAATAAAATGGAATGTAGCACCTTTCTCCGCTAATGCTAGCATACGGCTAGTTCCTTGGACATTTATATTTTCAAATTGTTTTACATCTCCAAAATGTCTTACATCTGCACCGCAATGAATTATCGTATCCATCTTAGAACTGATGAACATAAATTCTTCTTCGCTCATCCCAAGATACTCTTCCCCCAGATCACCAGCTACGGCCTGTATACGCTGTAACCATTCTTCACATATATCACTAAAGTAGCCTGTTAATGTATCTATAATTCTTTGTTGCACATCTTTGGTTGGTCTTACTAAACAATAAATAGTAGCAGATGTATCTCTCAACAATTCATATAATATGTGTGATCCTAAATAACCAGTAGCTCCTGTTAAAAAGACATTTGAAATCTGGTTTTCTTCCAAAACGTTTGCATACGTGATAGTATCTGGTTCGTGAATCACTTTATATTCACGAAATACTTCTTCTTTCTCTACTTTTACTTCTCGCTCAATTCGAGCTAATCCATATATCGTTCTTTCTTTAAAGAAATCTTGAATTGTTAAATGTGAAAAATCTTCTTTTAACAATGTTAAGACTCGTAATACTTTTAATGAATGTCCACCAATTGTAAAGAAATCATCATGCACTCCAACTTTTGAAATTCCTAATACTTCCGCCCAAGCGCGCGCTATTTGTTTCTCTGCTTTATTAGAAGGTGCAACATATTCTTGTAGACGAACCGGTTCATACTTTTCTTCTAACTGAGCTAACTTCTTAACATCAATCTTTTTATTAGGTGTAAGTGGTAATTCATTAATATAAATTAGTTTAGATGGCACCATATAATCTGGTAATTGCTCTTGTAACTGATAAACTAATTCTGGTATTTCTTTTTTATTTAAAGTTGTATAGAACGCGATTAAATATTGGCTACCTTCCTTACTCTTCTTAGCAAACACAGCATTTTCTTTTATATTATGATTTTGAGAAATTTTACTTTGGATTTCTCCTAGTTCAATACGATGTCCTCTAATCTTTACTTGATCATCTTTCCGATGTAAAAATTCTATATTTCCATCCTCTAACAACTTAACAATATCACCTGTTTTATATATATTAACTATAGGATTGAAAGGGTTCTGAATAAAAGCTTCAATTGTTTTATTAGGCTTATTAAAATACCCTTTTGCTAATCCTACTGAATCTATATATAATTCACCAGGTACACCAATTGGACAAAGATTCATATTCTCATCCAAAATCATAACTTGATAATTAGCACATGGTTTACCAATGGGAATACTCGCAACATCCTCATTTAACTGACTAGGTATTTTATAGGTTGTCGTCACTACAGTACATTCTGTCGGTCCGTATACATTATGAATTTCAACATTTGTACCTATTCTTTCTCTCCACAATTTAATAACCTCTACAGGCAACATTTCACCGCCAATCGCAATTCTTTTTAGGGAAGCTAGCTTATATATATCTTCTTCTGCTAAATAAGTTGCTACTTGTCGAACAAAAATTGTTGCTAATGCCAAGATCGAAGTTGCTTTCACTTTATAGATTGCATTTGCAAATGCTTCTACAGACAATCGCTCTTCCTCTAATAATACATACAAGTTTCCTCCGCAGAATAAAGAAGCAAATGACTCCCATACAGAAGCATCGAAACTAAAAGAAGGAAATTGGGCAAATACATCCTCTTCTGTCAATTCATATTGCTTTTGCATCCAAGTGTACAGATTAACAACCCCTCTATGTGCTAACATCGTTCCCTTTGGATTCCCTGTTGAACCAGACGTATAAATCATATAAGCTACATCATCACAATGAATAGACAACTTTACATCTATATCTTCACAAGTTTCACTATCATACATTGAAACTGTTTGAACTCCATCACATGTTATAGGCGTCTCTTTCATCAATATAACTTTCGCTTGGCTATCTTGAATAATGTACTGTATTCTACTTTCCGGATAATCTGGATCAATCGGAACATACGCTGCACCAGCTTTTAATATAGCTACCATACTTACTACTGTGTCTATGCTACGTTTCATAAATATTCCAACATAGTCTCCTAATTGGACGCCATTTTTAATTAACATATGAGCTATTTGATTACTTTTTTTATTTAGCTCCTCATAAGTTAAAGTACCTTCCCTTGAAGATAAAGCTATACGATTTGGAAATTGAGTAACAGTATTATAGAACATATCGACGATACTTTTCTCAGGATATACTGCTGTCGTATCATTCACTTGACTATAAAGTGCCATCTCGGCCTCTGTAATAATATTAAAATTCTTTATATAATTATTCTTATTTTGTGATATACCAATTAAAACACCTTGTATTTGTTGTGCATAACGAGTAATCGTTGTTTCCTTCCAATTAACACTATTAAATATTATTTCTACACTTTGCATATTTTTACTAAATACAAATTGTAATGTATTCGTGTCTTGTAGCTCATAATATGTTTCACCAATAATAATAAGTGACATTTCATATAATGTATTACCGTTTTGAAACTCTTCTATTTCTTCCTCATTCATTTCTTTAATTTGTTCCAGTTGCTCTTCAATCTGTAAATTCAAACTTTCATAGGAGAGAAAATTAGAAACTTCAATAGTAATCGGAAATAAACTTCCTCTTACATGATAAAGCACGACAATATGTTTTTCTTTAGAAATATGATATAACCACGTTGCAGTCGCTCCTATTAAATCTACAATGTGAGTCAAATTTGGAAATAGTTCAGTTTTCCTTTTTATCCTAAGTTCCGTTCCTTGCACATCTTTAGGTATTTTAATACTTCCTTCTACTTTCCCTAAAAATTCTTTTACCGTCTCATTATAAGAAATTGCTAATTTCATATTTATGTAAATTCCTCTCTTAAATATAATAAAGGTGTGAAAATTCACACCTTTTTCATCCCTTATTAACGGGCAGATTCGTTCAATTCATAATCAGTAGCGGAGATATCCCCTTTGATTAGAATTGAACTTTCTCCTTATTCGCTTTTAAACTCACCAATAAGCTCTTGTAATTCCTGAGAAAGCCAACTTAAAGAAGTCGCTAATTCTGCAATATCTTGTACTGATATTTCTTGCTCTTTCATGCTTTCTTCAACATTACTACTGCTGTTGGCATAAGTGTTTGCAATATGTGATAATTCATTTACGACTTGAACGATATTCTGGCTATTTTGTAAAATGTCACTCGAATTACCCGAAACAGCTTTTACTTGATCTGTAACAGATTGCGCTGATTTGGAGATTTTTTCAAAGAAATTCCCACTACTTTGAACAAGTGAAATTCCAGTTTCTACTTCTTTTGAACCTTTTTGCATTGAAACTACAGCATCTTCTGTCTCAGCTTGTGTTTCACCAATTAATTTCGCTATATCTTTAGCAGACGCTTCCGTTTGTTCTGCTAATTTTCGTACTTCATCAGCAACAACTGCAAACCCTCTCCCCGCTGCTCCAGCACGTGAAGCCTCAATAGAAGCATTTAAAGCTAATAAATTTGTTTGATTTGAAATACCTGTAATTACAGTTACGATATCACTAATTTCTTTTGACCTTGTTTCTAACGAATAAATGATGGAAGATAAATCTTGTACTGCATTTTGAATTAAACTCATTTGATTAATAATTTGTCCAATCACTTCATTACCTTCAATTGAATGTTGCTCCATACCTTCAGAAGCAACCGCAACTTGTTTCGCAGCCCCAGTTATCTCTTCTACCTTATCTTCCATTCCATGTACAATCCCTAAACATTGTTGTACTGAAGTTTTTTGAGACTGTGCCCCTACTCTTAAACCTTCAATAGAACTTGCAATCTCTTGAACTGCCATGCTGTTTTCCTCTGTACTCGCCGACAATTCTTGTGAAGAAGAAGAAACTTGCTCAGCAGTTTGCCTTACTTTATCTATAATCCCTTTAAATTTTTCAATCGTGTTATTGAAATAAACATTAATAATTCCAATATCATCTGGTCTTTCTTTTAATTTAATACTTAAGTCACCTTCACCAATTTTACGTAACCCTTCTCGTAAATCTTTTAATGGAGCTAACGAGTGACGCACGATAAAGAATTGAGTAATAGTCGCAATTGCTAATGAAATAATGATAAAGAGTAAGCCCTGTATCATAAACTTCTCTTTTGTAATAGGAACAATGGAAGCATCTAAGTCAGCCGCAATAATTGCAACAATATTATTTTCTCCATCTGTAATTGGTTCTAATATTGTCACCCACGAACCTATTTCATCTTCATATACTTCTGTCATTTGGGCCTTTTTCGTATCAATGACTTTATCGTATGCCTTCATCCAATGAGCGGGTTGTTCATAATAATCTCCCGGCTTTATAGGGAACGCTTTTGTTAACTCTGTAGTCAAACCAACGAGTTGTAATTCTCGCTTTTCATTCGGCTTTGCTCCTGTAACATACGTTTGTCCAACACTTTTCAATTCTTTTGACACTTCATCTAATTTCTCTGTTAACTTTTCTTTTTTCACTTTTTCGGCTGTAGGATCTTTCGCCATGTCTCTAACTAATTCTACATCCAATTTTTTCAATACTATTTCTCCTGTTTCAATAGACTGCCTTTCAAATAAAGACATCATACTATTTTGAAACATGTTGAAACTTAGTGCACCCATACTTCCAACAAGTGTCAAAATAACTAATACGGTTAATAAGACGTTCTTTTGAAGGAACGATAACTTATGCCAATATTTTTTCATTAATATCCACCTTCCTTAATTAACATAAACAAAAAAACAAAATATATGAATATTTTGTTTGAAAATGTTTCTCAATATGTTCGAGAATAAAAAAAAGCCAATGTAAAAGCATTGGCCAAGACCAACCCTATCCGTCCGGTAACTGGCTAGCATAGCCTTTCGACCTTAGCTCCTGTAGTTTTGCGTCCTCATGTTTCCATCAGTTTGCCTTTCTCGCTGAACGAGTTGAACGATATGGGAGTTCTATGAGAATTAATTTATTCTCTTTCAAAGATTACAACATATAAATCAAAATGTCTACTTATTTAGAGATATAAATACAAATTTTTAATGCATTGCTTTTTCAAAATAATTTCAAAAAGTACGTGAATGTTACTTTTTTTGTGTTATATAATAAAAAATGTATAAACAACAAGGATTTCTTCGGGTATTTATTTAATTTTCATTCAAATTAAACTATTCGAATATATCTTAACTAATGAATTTCGGAGGTAGTTTATCATGTTTTGGCTACAATTTCTTACCTTGTTACTCTGTATTTTTATTGGTGCACGCCTAGGCGGAGTTGGTTTAGGAGTAATGGGTGGAGTTGGTATGGCAATACTCGTTTTTGTCTTCCACTTACAACCAACCGCGCCTCCTATCGATGTAATGCTTATGATTTTGGCAGTAATTACAGCTGCTGGTGCTTTGCAAGCTGCTGGAGGAATGGACTATCTTGTTCATCTAGCTGAAAAGGCATTACGAAAAAATCCAAAGCGTATTACTTTTTTTGCTCCAATTGTTACTTATTTATTCACACTATGTGCAGGCACTGGTCACGTTGCCTATTCTGTACTTCCTGTTATTGCAGAAGTCTCTCGTGAATCAGGGATTAGACCGGAACGCCCAATGTCGATTGCCGTAATCGCTTCTCAACAAGCAATTACAGCTAGTCCAATTTCAGCTGCCACAGTTGCTCTTTTAGCAATGTTAGCTGACTATAAAATCACTTTATTAGATATTTTAAAAGTGAGTATTCCCTCCACTTTCATTGCTTGTATGTTAGCAGCATTCGTTGCTAGTAAGATGGGAAAAGAATTAAGTGAGGACCCTGAATACTTAAAACGATTAAAAGAAGGAATGATTCCTAAGCTTGAAGAGAAAAAAGAATTTGTAGGTGTAAAGGGCGCAAAATTATCAGTTATCCTTTTCCTTGTAGGAACCTTCCTTGTTGTACTTCTTGGTTCATTTGAAGCACTTCGTCCAGGATGGATAGTCGATGGGAAGTTAGCTCGCCTTTCCATGCCGAACACAATTGAGATGGTTATGTTAACTATCGCGGCTCTTATTATTATTTTCTGTAAACCAAATGTAGAAAGCATTGTGTCTGGTAACGTCTTTAAAGCAGGGGCAACAGCAGTTGTTGCTATTTTCGGTATCGCTTGGATGGGAGATACTTTCTTTAACGGAAACTTAAATATGATTCAAGGATCTATTCAGCATTTAGTAACAAGTGCACCTTGGCTATTTGCCATCGCGCTATTCATTCTATCTATTTTACTGTACAGCCAAGCAGCAACAGTACGTGCCTTAATGCCACTTGGACTATCCCTTGGTATTCCACCAGCACTACTGATTGCAATGTTCCCTGCAGTAAACGGATATTTCTTCATTCCAAACTATGGAACAATCGTTGCTGCCATTAACTTTGACCGTACTGGTACAACAGGTATCGGTAAATACGTATTAAATCATAGCTTTATGATTCCAGGTTTAATCGCAACATTTACTTCTATCGGCATTGGAATGCTTTTAATTTCTATTATGTTTTAAAGAAAAAGCACAAACCCTTATTTAAAAAGGTTTGTGCTTTTTTAATCAAACGTTTGTTTAAAATTTTGGGCAGTCCATTTCTCCATGTAGCACTTAAAATACTACACGTCCTTCCCTACAAACTTCTCTTTACTTCTTCAGCTAATTTTCTCGTACTTTCATACGCAGATTCAGCTAAACTAATTGCTGAAATAACTGAAACACCGTCCGCACCCGCTTCTATAACTGCTGCTGTATTTTCAATTGTAATCCCACCAATACCAACGATCGGCACTGTAATTCCTTGTTCTCTAAAATAAGCTAATCCTTTCGTTCCTTGAACCGCTTTCGTATCTTTTTTCGTACTCGTTGTGAAAATAGGTCCAACGCCTAAATAATCTGCTCCATTTTCGATTGCAAAGCGTGCTTCTTCAATTGTATGAGCAGATACGCCGATAATTTTATCTCCCATTTTTTCACGAACAGATGTAATTCCTTCATCATCTTGTCCTACATGAACACCATCTGCATCTAATTCAATGGCTAATTCTACATCATCATTTACAATGAAAGGAACACTATATTCCTTACAAAGCGTCTGCAATTCTTTTGCAAAGCGCACTCTATCTTCTCCGATTAAAGAACCTTCCCCCTTCTCGCGAAACTGAAAAAGTGTCACTCCACCATCTAACGCTTCTTTCAATACAGCTAAAGGATCCTTCGTGCAGTTATTGCTTCCCATAATAAAATACACTTGTAATAACTTAGACATTTTCTTTGTTTCAATGCGCATCGTATGTTTCATCCCCCTTACTCTAACTCCTCAATCTTTCCATACTTCTCAATATCACCAGCAGTAGTATTCGCTAACTGATTTAAAAATTCAATTTGGAAACTACCAGGTCCCTTTTCCACGGTCTTAGCAGCTGCCAGTTCCGAAGCTACACCATAAAACGTTAATGCTGCTACTGCTGCTTTTACATAATCTTTTTCCACTGCTACAAATGCTCCTATTACAGACGTTAGTAAACAACCTGTTCCCGTAACTTTCGTTAAAATAGGGTGACCGTTTCGAATAACAATAGTTCTCTCTCCATCTGTAACAACATCTTCTTTTCCAGTAATAACCGCAACTGTATTTAATTCGTCTGCTGCCTGCCTTGCAATACTTACAACATTGCCATTTCCAGTACCAGCGTCTACCCCTTTAATTTCCCATTTCTCATTAATAACGTTTGCTATTTCAGCCGCATTGCCGCGGATAATTGCTAAATCTATTTCGGCTGGAATATGTCTCGCAACTTCTGTTCGATACGAAGTTGCTCCTGCACCAACTGGATCAAATAGTACTGGCACATTGTTCACATTTGCTGATTTACCAGCAAGTAACATCGCTTCTACTTCCTCAGGACGAAGTGTTCCCATATTTAATACTAAAGCTCCAGCAATGCTAGCCATTTCTGCTACTTCTTCTTTTGCATACGCCATTACAGGCGATGCCCCAAGTGCCAACAAACCGTTAGCAGTAAAATTTGTTACAACAACATTTGTAATATTATGAACGAGCGGATTAGATTCTCTCACCAAATCCACTACTTTACTAATTTCTTTCATATTCATCCTTTTCATCTCCTAACTATAATGATGGGAGATACACAAAAAGGCACTTTGCGCGTACGCAAAGTGCCTGAATATGTGCTTTTACACTCTCCCTACGCTGGCATTATCCAACAGGTTCAAATGGTCAATGACGGACTAGTAGCCATACTCTCAGTTTGTATCCACAAACTCCCATGTGTTTCTTATTCATCTACTTCAAAGTCTACTCTTATTCTAGTAAAATAACAAGTTCTTTACTTTTTCTATTTAATATAGAAGCAACTGATAAAGTGAAACTTTAATTAGTTGGGATTTTGTTCCCTCCATTAAAAACCGATCAAATATGGAGCGAAACTGAATCTCAAGAAGATGTATGCTATATTTAACTTATGGAAATTTGAAAGGATGTTTTTAATATGTCAAAAAGCGTTGTAATCGCTGAAAAACCTTCCGTTGCACGAGATATTGCTCGTGTACTGAAGTGTGATAAAAAAGGAAACGGCTATCTTGAGGGTAGTAAATATATTGTAACTTGGGCTTTAGGTCATCTCGTTACATTAGCAGATCCAGAAAGTTATGATGTGAAATATAAAAAGTGGAATTTAGAAGATTTACCGATGCTACCTGAGCGTTTGAAATTAACGGTTATTAAACAAACTGGTAAACAATTTAATGCTGTAAAAAGTCAGCTACTTAGAAAAGATGTAAATGAAATTATTGTAGCAACAGACATCGACTTATCTCTATAAAATATATCTGCACATAAATTCTAAAACACCTTTCATCCTTCATTTAACAATGATATCTAATATATTTATAATTGCACATAAAAAGAAAATTGTACGTTAAGACTAGCTTTCTTATTAGGTGTATTTTCCCTAAAGAAAAGGCACCCTTTCGAGTGCCTGCCACCATGAGCTATGTTATTTGAAAGAATATAGGCTCAAGTTTATTATGGTAGTAAATTTATAAATTTTGATAGTAGTTACAATAAAATGTATTAAGTTTTAAAACAGCTTGTAATACTTTTTTCGGATCATTTTTCTCAAGCATTTGTGTAATTGATAAATAATATAACTTGTCATTTAATTGGTTTAATTTTATGGTCATTCTTAACCCTTTAAGTTCGTTTAGCATTAAATGATATCTTTTAGCATCGTCGGGATTACTAGGGATATTTTGTTTTATAATACGCTCACAATCTAGAGCTAAACTTATAAATTCATGATGATTTGTCATGCTATCCTCCTAATAAATTTTATTGTAACCAACTGTTATCTATCTTATTAATCCAGTATTGCATAGCTCCACCTTCTCTATATTCTTGAACTATACTTGTACCTTTAAGATATTGAGTTTGCGAAGCTGTAAATCCTTTAAGTATTCTCGTTCCTTTAGGTACCGTGATTTTATATTGTATATTAAGCGGATTCCCCCAAGCTTCTAATACGGCTAACTCATTTCTAGTTTCTTCAATATTTCTTTCTTTATCTCCCCACCAATAGCCAAGACCATATTTAGATTCCGGTTCACCAGCCTTGCTTCTTCTATATAAAGTAAGTAGCTGATCAGTCTCTATAATTTCTATTTTTAATTCCTTAAATGCTAATACATCCGAATTTGTTTCTTTAAAATCAAAATTAGAAAATCCTGAAGAACGTATTACCTCTCTCTTTAAACTTGCTCGTTCCATTATACTCAGATTTAAATTATCTATTTTATCTAGGGCCTGATTCATTTCTTTAACTGACCAATTATTCAAATCACTATTTCTAATATAGCTAATTTTTTCTCCTAGATTAATATTATCATTAAAAACACTAGTCATTTGCTCAATATTGCTTAAATTGATGTTTTTTTCCTTTGCATATGTAACCGATAAAGGAAAAGAACTTATTAATAAAATTAACATGATTATAATAGAAAAATACTTTTTCATACTTAATTCTGTCTCCTTATATGAATCTATTTTTAACTATTTCAATTAGAAATAAAATCTAATTTTCTTAAAATAAATTTCCATACCGTTTCTTCTCCTGTAATGACAGAAGCTCTACCAACCATTCCTGTATGTAGTTCTTGTAAATCTTTTGTATCAATTGTGGCTTCTAGTTCATACATATACCCTTTAGTATTTTTATCAAAAGTAGGATATGCTGATACATATGTTATTTGCCCCATTTGTTTATCCGTTTTCTGTAACTTAAACGAATATTGTACTTTATCTCCTTTTTTTATTCCTTTTATCTCTTGAGCTGGTAATAAGATTCTTACTTTTTTTTGGTCTTCTTTTGGGATAATCGAAACAATTTCTTGGCCAGGATTAATTAAATCCCCTTGTTGTAAGATGGCAGGAAATTGTACAATCCCGTCTTTTTGTGCTTTTATAATTGTCGTTTCATTTTGATGACGCAGTCCATCTAACTCTTGCTTTTTAATAAATAGTTCTTGTTCTAGGGATTGAATACGTTGATTCACTGAAATCATAGATTCTTCTTTATATTGTTTTAAAGCATCTTTCTTTTGTTCTTGCTTTCCTTCTTTAGTAACATCCACTTTTGTTCTTTCATGCTCTAAAGTTTCTTTTCGTTGTTGAATACGCTTTTCTACACTATTTTTTTGGGATTCTAAATTTTCTTTTTTATCATCCATTACTTGTTTTTGTTCTTCTAATATATTTTCTTTTGTTTTTTGTTTTTCAATTATGTCTATTTCTCTTTGGATATTTTCGTTTTCTGCAATTAATCCTTGTAAAACTTCATCTTGTTCGCTTGAAATTTTACTATTTTCTATTGTTTTTATTTCATTGTCTTTTTCATTTTGTATAGATTGATATCTTTGATCATAAGCCTGATATTCTTCTCTTATTTTTTTATCCACATCATCAAGAAAAGAAGATTTATGAGACTGGATACTCTCTTTCAACTGTTCTAACATCCCTTTTTGTTTTTCTAAATGTTCCACAATTTGATTCATCTGATTTTGTTTATCTGTTAATTCCTGATTTTTTAATTGAATTAAAATATTTCCTTTTTTCACTTCATCACCAGGCTTAACAGCAACTGTATCAACCACACCTACAATTTGAGTACGAGACACACTTGCATCTGATTTTCCTTGTATCATTGCCGTTCCCTTACTTACAATATCTATCTTACTGACATAAGCCCAGATTAAGAAAACAAATAAGCTCATCAAAAGAAAAACAAGTAATCCAGCAATAAAACGAGGTGGTTTTCTTTCTAATAATTCCTTACTATCAGTTAGTTGATCAAACGAATAAAGCTTACTCATCTTGAACACCTCGCATTACATAAGATTGAGATTCTATGTGTTCTATATGAACAGTTTGATTCTTCCACAAACGGTAATACTCTCCTTTATGGAATAATAATTCTTCATGGGCGCCTTGCTCTTTAATATTTCCTTGTTCCATCACGAAAATTTGATTTGCATGCTGTATTGTACTTAATCGATGCGCAATCATAATTACAGTAACTCCTTGTAATCCCAACTCCTTTAACATATCCGTAATATGTTTTTCCGTTGTAGAATCTAAATTACTTGTCGCTTCATCTAAAATTAAGATATCTGGTTTTTTTAATAACGCTCTTGCAATTGCTAAACGTTGTCTTTGTCCACCAGATAAATTGGACGCATTTTCTTCTAAGAGAGTTTCATAACGTAACGGTAATTCACCGATAAACTCATGTATACAAGCTTGCTTACATACGTCTATAACCTCTTCTAGAGTAACTGGTCGTGCTAAACCAAAACATAAATTTTCATAAATAGAAGCACTAAAGAAGAATGACTCTTGAGAGACATATGCAATTCGATCACGTAATGCAGTACGGCTTATCTCTTTGATATGATAATCATCATAATATATATTTCCTTGCTGAGATTCATAATAATGCATTAATAGTTTTGAAATGGTTGTTTTACCTGATCCACTCTCTCCTACAAATGCTACTTGACTACCTGACTCAATTGAAAAACTTATGTTATTTAGTACATTTTTACGTGTTCCATAACGAAATGTAACATTTGAACATTGTATTTTACCTGATAATTTTTTAGGAGATACTTTATTATCCTCTTTTTCACTCTTTTCTTGATCTAAATCAAAAATTTCATTTAATCGTTCTCCAGCGACTAGTGCAGATTGCATGGTAGGCTGAATACCAATCAAATTTTCAATTGGATTTAAAAAATATACTAAAAGTGCATTATATGTAATTAACTCACCTATCGTCATATTCCCTTTTAATACTTGTATGGAACCAACCCAAAGGATGATAGTTCCACCAATTAATTCAAGTCCCATTTTAATAGAACCTTGTAAATTGGATAGCATTCCTCTTTTAAATACATGCCTTAATAGATTAATAAAACGACTTTCAGTTTGAAAAAACACTTCTTTTTCTGCGTTATAAGACTTTACAGTTGCAATTCCATTTAAAGATTCTACTAAATAGGAATTTAATTTTGCATTACTTTCCATTTCTTTGCGATTAATAGATTGATACGGCTTATGGAAGGCAAAAATAATACCAATATAGAAAGGTATTATTAATAAAGTCACACCAAATAAAATAGGACTATGGACATATAACAAAACAGCTCCTATTGTAACCATTAATGTATCAATCATTAAAGTAACTGTTATGGTTGACAAAGCATCGCGTATTTTACTTGCGTCCATAAATCGAGAAATAATTTCGCCCACTTTTCTTGTTTCAAAGAAATTCATTGGTAATCCTACAACATGACGATAATACCCAAGCATTAAATGAATATCTATTCTCCTACTTAAATATAAGATTAAATGAGTACGAAAATAAGAAAGCAGTATCTTAAATATATACAATATAATAATTCCAATTGATACAATATGAAGTGTCTGTATCAATTGATTCGCCACGATATCATCAATTAAAAATTTAAAATAAAATGCTCCCAATAACCCAAATAAATTAAAGAAAATAGAAGCAAAAAACAATGGTATTAATAAACTTTTTTGTTGTTTTAATAATACAAGAAATCGTGAAAATGTTCCCTTTGATTCTTTTCCTTTTTGAAAATTTTGTCCAGGAGACATTAATACAAGAATACCTGTCCAAATTTGACAGAATTCTTCTAACAAGTACGTAACCAATCCCTTTTCTGGATCAGCAATATAAATTTTATTATCTTTAACCTTATGAATTACTACATAGTGTAACAAACCACCATTGACTACAACATGAGCAATTGAAGGTAATGGAATTTCTTTTAAATCTTCGGGTTTTGTTGCTTTTACAGCTTTTACTTCAAACCCTAGTTTTTCACCAGCCTCCATCAAACCTTTAATATTTGTTCCCGCTAAATCTGTACCAGCCACTTCTCTAATCTTTGAAATAGAAGTAGTAAACCCATAATGGCGAGAAATCATCGCTAAACATGCTGGACCACAATCTTTTAAATCCTGTTGCCTAATACAAAAAAACTCTTTTTTGAACAAAATCGCAGCCTCATTTCCTTTATATTTAAATATAACAAGTTAAATATTATATCTAAATATAATAAAAAAATAGACAATATGTAATTTTGCATATTGTCTACCTTTCCTGGAAATAAGTGTTATTATAAAACCCGTGATTGTTATATCGCGATTAAGAAATTTTAATAATAACATTTTTATACTATTAACTAATTAATTACGTGTAATAATCAAAAACATAATAATAAGGGGTATGAATCATTATGAAATTAGAATTACTTACAGAAAAAGAACTTTTAGAAATTTCAGCTGGTGGGGCTGGTAAATGTGTAGCAGGTATCGCTTCTGGCGCAGTTGGTGGATTCCTAACAGGAGCTAGCTACACTTGGGAATTTGGTCCTGCTGTAATTTATGGCGGCGGAGTAGGCGCTTTAGCTGGCGGCGTTGCTGGCGGAATTGCTGGTTGCTAATAAAAAATAAAAGGAGAATCATATTATGAACTTAGAGACACTTACAGAAAAAGAACTTTTAGAAATTTCAGCTGGTGGAGCTGGTAAATGTGTAGCAGGCATCGCTTCTGGCGCAGCATTAGGATTCCTGAATGGCGCTAGCTACACTTGGGAATTTGGCCCCGCTGTAATTTATGGCGGCGGAGTAGGCGCTTTAGCTGGCGGCGTTGCTGGCGGAATTGGTAGTTGCTAATAAAAAATAAAAGGAGAATCATATTATGAACTTAGAGACACTTACAGAAAAAGAACTTTTAGAAATTTCAGCTGGTGGAGCTGGTAAATGTGTAGCAGGCATCGCTTCTGGCGCAGTTAGCGGATTCCTAACAGGAGCTGGATACACTTGGGAATTTGGTCCTGCTGTAATTTATGGCGGCGGAGTAGGCGCTTTAGCTGGCGGCATTGCTGGCGGCGTTGGTGGTTGCTAATAAATTATATATCTAATAATGATTAGAATGAAAAAAGCGATTAAATTAGGTTTTTAATTTAATCGCTTTTAATTTATATAAGCTAGAACTAGCAATTGTAATATGTATAAAATTTCTTACCTTCTAATGGTATGCTTAAAATATATGTTATCCAATTTTAGAATTTACAGAAAGAAGGGTTTAATTCTATAGACCATATTTCACTTATATTCTAATTTCAACTAATATAACTTTTTCAAATTAAATAATGAAATTACATACATGCTAGAACCAAAGAATAGGCCTGCACAAACCCATATAATAATATCAGAGAAAGAAACTGATATTTTTCCTGAGCTTAAATAAGGAAAAACATAACACATTAATATAAACATTTCAAAGGTCCAAAGCAAACCCGCTCTAATACTAGATTTTTTAATCTGTTTTTTCTTTTTAAAAAATTCTTCTTTTGTAGAGCACTCTATATCATTCAATCTTTTCTTTTTTAATTTCCACATTAGATAGTTAGCGTAAAGCATATTGACCACAAAGGTAATTATAGTTCCTATGGATAAGGTGTGATTAATAGTATCAACTACTAGCATAATAAACATAGCTAGTATATTTACATACCATAACATTAACCCTGCAATAGCAAACTCTTTGTTTATTTCTTGTATTTGATATTCATCTCTTTCGCTTACTTTGTTTATAAATCTTAAGTACATTTTTTCTAAGATATTTTTCATTATTACAACTCCTCCCAAAACAAATCATTTAAAGTAACTCCAAGGGTTTGACAAATCTTAATACAAAGATTTAAAGATGGATTATATGCGCCTTGTTCAATTAAACCTATTGTTTGCCTGCTAACATTTGTCAATTTTGCTAATTCTCCTTGTGTCATACCTTTTTCAAGTCGAATCCGCTTAACTTTGGTAAGCATCTAAAAACCCTCCAATACTATAGTTTACTTTTGTTAGTTATATATTACATTTGTTTTTTATATATGTCAAGCGTCATATATATATGAGATCCCAGTGCGAATTCCGACATAAAATAAGCCGAATTTTCTATCCTAAGAAAATTCGGCTCTCATTATTTGGAGGTAATCACTAATTTTTTCATATTTTTCTTCATATTCTTTTATTCATAAGCATTATTTTATATTATAATTAACACATTTAACATGCTATATCAGTTCAGTTATATGTGAAATTCCATTTTAAATAATTCATTTTGAATTTTCTTGAACTACATTTTCCACAACAAGAGGGAAAGAACAATCCGCAATACTCCTCAAATTTTCTTTTCTATACCGTATCAATGATTGGAATTTCACTTTAGGAATCCCTTGTTTTTTTAATAAAAATCTCCCTTTATAGAAGGGGATAATATGGTACAACTTTATTTAAAAGCTACATCCATATTGGTTAATTTAAATTGTACATAACAAAAAAGAATTGCCCATCAAAACTTTAGATAGACAATTCCTTTTTATTCATTTAATCAAACTTTAATTTCTTTAAAGCTTCTGCGAATGGGTTGTTTAATGGCTCTTCTTCTTTTTTCTGTTGTTTCATATATTTTTGAACGTCGCGTTTATCAGCTTTATTTCCAGATTCTTTTTTACGTCTTTCTTGGAATGTCGATAATTTCTCGCGATAGCCACATTTACATGCAAAGATTTGACCTGCACCTTCACCACGTAATTCCAGTTTCTTCTTACATTGCGGGCAACGAGCATTTGTTGTACGAGATACATTTTTACGGTGTCCACATTCACGGTCTTGGCATACAAGCATTTTTCCTTTTTTGCCGTTTACCTCTAGCATTGGTTTACCACAGTCTGGACAAGACTTCGTTGAAATGTTGTCATGTTTATATTTTTTATCACTCGATTTAATTTCAGAAACAATTTCCTTCGTATAGTTCTTCATTTCGGAAATGAATACTTCTTTTTTCAGTTTACCCTTTGCAATTGCCTCTAGCTTTTGTTCCCACTCACCAGTTAGTGTAGGCGATTTTAACTCTTCTGGTACTAAATCAAGTAACTGACGGCCTTTTGAAGTAATATGAATATCTTTACCACGTTTTTCAATTAAGAATGAATTGAAAAGTTTGTCGATAATATCGGCACGTGTCGCTACAGTACCTAATCCACCAGTCGATTTTAACGTATCAGCAAGTTGTTTATTTTGCGTATCCATATATTTTGTAGGATTCTCCATTGCTGAAAGTAAAGTCGCTTCGTTAAAGCGTGCAGGTGCTTTCGTTTGACCTGATGTTTGCATAATTAGCTTTACAGTTAATGTATCGCCTTTTTCAATGCGAGGTAAAAGTTGCTCTTTTACGTCATCAGTTACATCATCGTCTTCAAATCGATTTTCGTATACTTCCTTCCAACCAGCATGTAAAATCGTTTTTCCGCGTGCAATGAACGTTTCACTACCAACTTTGGTACGTAATGTTAGTTGCTCATATTCGAATGCTGGGAATAAAACAGCTAAGAAACGTTTTACAACTAAATCATAAATTTTGCGTTCTTTATCTGTGAATGCTGAGAAGTTAACGTATCCTTCTGTTGGAATAATCGCATGATGATCGCTTACTTTACTATCATCAACAAATGATTTGTTAGGTTTGATAGGCTTTTGTAATACTTTATGTGCGAAGGGACGGTATTCTCCAACACCACATGCTTTTAGACGTTCTGGAAGTGTTCCAACGATATCAGATGAAATGTAGCGTGAATCTGTACGAGGGTACGTTAGCACTTTATGCTGTTCATACAATTTTTGCATAATATTTAATGTTTCTTTCGCAGAGTAACCGAATTTTTTATTTGCATCACGTTGCAATTCAGTTAAATCGTAAAGACCAGGAGAGAATGACTTCTTCTGTTTCTTATCAATTTCCACAACAGTAGCATTTTGTTTATCTAAACTTTTTACAATACCATCGATTTTTTCTTTATTAAAACTACGGCTATTGCCATTTGCATCTTGCCAAGTAAGTTTGAGCTTCTCCATTGTTTGAGCTTCGATGCCGTAGTAAGTTTGTGCTTTGAAGTTCTTGATTTCATCCTCACGACTAGCGATCATAGCAACAGTAGGGGTTTGTACACGCCCGCAATTTAACTGGGCATTAAAGCGAGTTGTTAAAGCGCGAGTTGCATTAAGACCGATATACCAGTCAGCTTCTGAACGTGCAACTGCTGAAGCGTATAAATTGTCATAGACTTTACCTGGTTTTAAATTTGCAAAACCATCTTTAATTGCTTTATCTGTTACAGAAGAAATCCATAAACGCTTAATTGGTTTATTTACTTTTGCTTTTTCAATTATCCAACGTGCGACTAATTCACCCTCTCTTCCTGCATCGGTAGCCACAATCACCTCATTAACGTCATTTCGAGTAAGTTGATGTTTCACAGCATTAAACTGTTTTCCCGTTTGCTTTATAACAACTAATTTCATACGTTCTGGAAGCATTGGAAGATCTTCAAGATTCCATGTTTTATACTTATTATCATAAGCCTCAGGATCTGCAAGCGTCACTAAATGCCCCAGAGCCCAAGTCACGATGTATTTGTCACCTTCTAAAAATCCATTACCTTTTTTTGTACACTTTAATACTTTTGCTATATCACGTGCAACTGATGGTTTCTCAGCAATTACTACACTCTTTGCCATTTATTCAAACTCCTTTACTAACTATATACCGTTTAATATACCACAGTTTTCAAGAAGAGCAGTAAGGATCACCTTATATATCAGCCATAATTGACATAACTAGTTTAAGAATCACCAAACAGAAGCATTAAAAAAATTAAAATTTGATTAAACAAAAAGGTTCCTACCTCTATCGGTAGGAACCTTTTATTTTAGTGAATGATTTTACTTCCTTTTGCATTCTCAACAAATTTTTCACTTGATTTGTTAATTGGTGTTTTCAGTAATAACGCAGCAACAATCATAACTACTACGAAAGCACTTAACACAAGTAAATCTCGCGTTACGATATCCCAAAGCATTCCACCAACTGTTTCACGAATTGCGCTAATTGCGTATGTGAATGGTAAGAACGGATAAATCGCTTGGAAGAACGCTGGTGTCATTTGGATTGGGAATGTTCCGCCCGATCCTGCTACTTGTAGTACAAGTAAAATAATCGCCATCGATTTCCCAACGTTTCCGAAAATAGAAACGAGTGAGTATACGATACAAACGAAGACTCCACCAATAAATAAACTAAATAACACAAACCAGAACTTATCGACTACGTACGTACCGAGTAAGAATATATCTCCCATCGATACGATAAACGCTTGTGAAAGACCTATCGTTAAGAATGTTAATAAACGTCCGAAGTAAATTTCATGGCTCTTATAATTCGCGCCCTCTTCGTGTACTTCTACCGTTAATAATGAAACCATTAATAATGCGCCTACCCATAATGCAAGCACTGTATAGAATGGTGACATCGCTGAACCGTAGTTCGGCATCGCAAATAATTTATTTTCTTTTAAATTTACTGGATTCGCAAAGTAATCACTTTGCTTTTCAACATCATTTTTCAATAAGCGTATAATGTCTTTTAAATCCTCTTCAGATTCAAAATCACGAATTTTATCTGCTAATTCTTTAATCTTTTTCTCAGTAGCTGGCATTTCAGCTTTAATGTCTGCTAATTTCTTTTTACCATCTACTAAACCTTTTGATGAATCTTCTAGTAATTTTTTAACATCTGGAAGCTTTTTGTCTGCCTCTTTTAAAATTTGAGATGTATTTTTAGACATCTCTTTTGTGCGAGCAATTGCTGCATTGAAATTTGGAGTGATTTCTGAGTCATATTTAGCTAAAATGTCACCAATTTGGCCCGAAACACTTTTAGACACTTGATTAATACTTTCAATAACATCAGCTGCTGGTTTTTGACCTTTATTAATAGCGTCAATTCCTTTATCAGTTAAATCCATTCCTTTTTGCAAACCATCTTTTGCTTTATTTAACTTAGAAATTGTACCATTAAGGTTTTTATCACTATTCACATCAGCTAACACTTTATTTGTACTTTCCAGAACTGGAATCATGTCATTAACTAAATTCCAACTTGATTTGAACTGCCCATTCAAATCATTTAAGGCTACTTTTGTAGAATCTAATCCGTTAACACCTTTGTTACTTAAGTCTTCTCTTGCTTTTTCAAGCTCTGTTTTTAATCTGCTGTAATCATTTACAGCTTTATCATATTTCTCTCTACCATTGTCTAACGCTTCATTTGTTTGGTTTACTAACTCATTTGCCTTTTTGATATCTTGATTTAAATTACCTCTTAGTTGCTGCGCATCTTCTTTTACATTCTCAGCTTTGTTTTTCAATTGCTCAGCTGTGCTTACTGCTTTTTCGAAATCTGCTACAAACGTCGCATTATAATCTGCTTCTGCTTGATTTACCAAGTTATTTATTGTATCCAATTTTTTATTAGCAGCATCTCTTACATCTTGCTTCACTTCTTGCCCTGTACCAATAATATTGGCAATATCTTTAACGCCACCATTTGCATTTTCAATAGCTGATTTAAGATTTGTTAATCTTTCTATTCTCTTTTGGAAGAATTCTTTTCCAAAATCAGTTGATGCAGACTCTTTAAATTTAGTAAAGACATCAATTAAATATGAAACACTATCTGCTCGACCTTGCAGCGTCTCAGAAACCTTATTAAGATCTTGTTTCGCTTTTTCTGGATCAAAATTACCATTTTGCAACCCATTTATAACGCCTTGTGCATAAGTTGTTCCAACACGTATTGAACTAAAAACATTATTTACAGTTTGATTAATATTTTTAGCAATGTTTTTATACCCCTCACCATTCACTTGCGGTAACGCTGGAATTTCTGGTATTTGTGGTACTTGCGGAATAGTTATATTAGGCAACACTGGGAATTTAGCTGGATCTGGAAGTGCCAGATTGAAATCCAATGATGGATTCTTTAAGAAATCCGTAATTGCCGCCGCACCATCTAAACCTTTTTGCATTACCATTAAATTATTCTTAATAGTTCCCGGAGCACGATTCAATGTTTCATCATTTCTCGCAAAGAATTTATCTAAATTCCCTAACGCTTCTTGCCCATCATTCATAACACTCTCTACAACTGGCAACTCTTTTTGCGCTACTTTCACAACATCTTCTGCTCGAGTTGCATCATCTAATGCCTTATCCATAAGTGTATTCATTTCTGGGAACTGCGCTTCTAACTTAAATACAAGATCTTTTACTTTTTCGATACTTGGTAAGTTTGTTTCTAAATCGATTCCAAGGTCATTGAAAATTTTAAAAATCTCACCGTTTGCTGTTTTTACAAAGTTTTTACTAATTTCTTCTGTAATACCTGATGCACCTTTTGCTGTAATCTTCGGTGCAATCGCGTTTACTTTTTCATTCACATAGTAATCCAGTTCTGGTTTTTTGGGATTTTCATCCAGAACAGTTGCAATTTTTTCAGAGAAGTCTTTTGGAATCGTAATACTTGCATAATAATCCCCACGCTCAACTCCGTAAATCGCTTGTTTTTCATCTACAAATTTCCAGCCAAGATTTTTGTTTTTCTTAAGGGAGTCTACAATCTCTTTCCCGATATTAATATCTTTCCCTCTTAAATTAGAACCTGCATCTTGGTTAGAAACTGCAATGGGAACCTCTTTTGTATTTCCATACGGATCCCAAGAAGCTTTAATGTTAAACCATGCATATAACGATGGTAAAATCATTAATCCTAAAACAATAACAATTGCAGCCCAATGTTTGGCTACATTCCGTAAATCTGTCTTATAAATACGCCAAATCTGTTTCATAGAAGTTATCACCTAATTATATATTTTTCCTTCTTTAGAAAATGATACATGCATTTTGCAATTATATCACTTTCTACATCGTGTATTAACCAAAAACGTACTATTTTTTCCCATTAACTTTCACTTACTTTATTATATAACGAAGTGAGTCAAAGTATGAATACAAAATGACCAAATCGGTTTTACATTCAATAATAACAAATATATATGAAATGTCATAAAAAATACAAGTATTTTCTCTTGGAAATACTTGTATTCCTAAAAAAAATCCTCACAGCTTTTATTCTCTGTGAGGATTTCTTCTATTATATATCCAATTGAACCTCTACACCGAAATGATCTGAAATTACATTTCTGTTTGTACCATTAAAAATAACTTTTGAAGAATGAACTTTTTTACTTTGGTTACACAATATTAGATCGATTCGCAAATTATGTTTATTTTCATCCCAACCAGCAATCTCGCCTTGGACAGTCGTTCCTTCATCATTCTCTATTGCTAATTCATATGTGTCATACAACCCTTTTTGCATCATATACTCATAACCTTCGCCTTCCAAGCGAGCATTGTTATTAAAATCCCCCATTAAGAAGGCGAGCTTATTACTATCTACACGCTCCATCAAACGATCAACTTGCCCTTTGAATGACTCTTCTTCATCATTCCACCAACCGAGATGGCAAGAGTAAAACGTTATATCTTTACCATTATAAGCAATTGTTGTACTTACAATTTTACGCGTTTTCCAATACGTTGTATCCTCGTTTTCTGAAATAAAGAACGTATCTTCTTTTATAATATTATGCTTCGTTATAATCGCTAATCCTTCTTCGTACACGTCATAACCAATATGAGAGAAATCCCAAGTAATATTGTAATCTTTTACATGTAGTGCTTTTAACTCTTCTAATAGTAAAAGTCCAAAATTATCTTTTTTCTTGTTACCGCATACATTTTCAGCTTGTATGGACTGACTTACTTCTTGCAATGCGATGACATCGTACTCTTCTTCTTGAATTACTTTAGCAAGGTATTTTATCTTTTCTATTTGATTCTCTTCTTGCCAAGAATGACAGTTTAAAGTTAGCAATTTCATATTATTACGCACCTAACATATCTTGAATGTCTGACTTTAATACGTCAGCTTTCGGACCATATACTGCTTGTACACCTTTATCTTTTACAATAAGCCCTAAAGCACCATTTTGTTTCCACTGTGCTTCTGGTGCAACAACATCTAAGTCTTTTACTGTTACACGTAAGCGTGTCATACAAGCATCTACGTCAGCAATATTTTCTTTTCCACCTAATAAATCGATAACTTTTGTTGCTAATGAACCATCTTGTACATTTCCTGTTCCTTCTGATGCCTCATCTTCATTATCTATATAGTTACCTGCACGCCCTGGTGTTGGTAAGTTGAATTTTTTAATTAAGAAATTAAATAGTGAAAAGTTAAGACCGAAGAACACTAATGAAACAATAACAAAGTTGATTAAGTCTCTTGTTAAACCTGCGTTAACCATCATTGGTGTACGAGTAATTAACTCAATAAATCCGAATGCATGAACACGTAAGTTAATTAAATCAGCTAGCGCGAATGCAAGTCCTGTTGTAATAGCATATACAACATATAATACTGGAGCAATAAACATGAACATGAATTCAATTGGTTCTGTTACACCTGTTAAGAATACTGCTAATGCTGCTGATAAAAACATTGGTTTATATTTTGCACGCTTTTCTTTATCAACGTTACGGAACATCGCAAATGCAATCCCCATTAACGCTGCTGTTGAGCCGATAACTTGTCCAGCTTTGAAACGAGCTGGTACAACGTTATTTAATAAATCGTTATATGCCTTCGTATCTCCATTTGCTAATAAATTATTTAAATCTGTAATCCATGCAAGCCATAATGGATCTTGTCCTGCTACAACTTGTCCAACTTTTGAACCAGTTAGCATCGTATATGTTCCGCCTAGCTCTGTATAGTTCATCGGAATCGTTAACATATGGTGTAAACCAAATGGTAATAATAAACGCTCTAACGTTCCATATACAAACGGTGCAACAACTGGTGCACTATCTTTTGAAGCTGCAATCCAGCGACCAAATTCATTTAACCCACTTTGGATGAATGGCCATAGAAGTGATAATACAATCGCAGTAACTGTAGACCAAAGAATTACAACGAATGGTACAAATCGTTTTCCATTAAAGAATGCTAATGCCTGTGGCAGTTTATTATAGTTATAATATTTGTTATATAGATTAGCTCCTAAGAAACCTGTGATAATCCCCACGAAAACTCCCATGTTTAATGCTGGTGCACCAAGTACAGAAGTAAAGTAATCTTTTACAAGTAAATCTCCTGCTATTACTGAAGAAACTGTCGCTTTTGAATCCGCTAACATTTGAGCGTTTACGCCAAATATAGCTCCTGTAATTCGGTTTGTTAAGACGAATGCTAATAGCGCTGCAAATGCACCACCTGCACGATCCTTCGCCCAAGATCCCCCAATTGCTACTGCGAATAAGATGTGTAGATTTGTAATGATTGCCCAACCGATGTCTTCCATTACGCGAGCGATTGTATGAACTGCGTTAACATCCCCAGCAGACATACCAATTAACTTACCGATGGAAATCATTAAACCAGCTGCTGGCATTACGGCTACAACAACTAATAACGCTTTCCCGAACTTTTGCCAAAAATCAAAAGACGTAATTTTCATCTGTTCTTCCTCCCCTTTATTTATAACAACATAATGATTTAAATTATAATTTCTGTTCCCTTTATGAAAACGATTCCTTATGTTACTTTATTTTTATCTTTACGCAACCGTTTTCATAAATCTATTTTAATAAAAGCGTTTTCACTTTGCAATAGAAATTTATTTTTTTTCATAAAAAAAGATGCTCAAAGAGCATCCTTTTTTATTATGAAATGCGATAAACCCTTGTTTCATAAGGTTTTAAAGCAATTGTTGTTACTTCTTCATGTTCCGCAACTTCATAGTTATTTAAAAGCAAACGTTTGCGTTCTAGTGCAAATAAATCCTCATTATACACTGCTTCCTCTTTTGAGATATTACTAATTACAATGACTTTTTCATCCTGTAACGTACGTGTATATGCATAAATTTGTGGATCGTCTTCTAAAAGTAAATCGTACGTACCATAGTTCAGTACATCGTGCTCTTTTTTCAGGGCAATCATTTTCTTATAGAAATTGAAAATAGACTTTTCTTCATTTTTTTGCTTTTCAACATTAATTTCTTTGTAATTTGGATTCATGCTAAACCAAGGTGTACTTGTTGTGAAACCAGCATTCATCTCATCATTCCACTGCATAGGTGTACGTGAATTATCGCGGCAAGAAGCCCATATAATCTCCATCATATCTTGATGTGGTACGCCCTCTGCAATTTTCTCGCGATATAAATTTTTAATTGCTACATCATCGTAATCTTCAATATTTGGTAACTGAACATTTGTCATACCAATTTCTTGTCCTTGATAAATAAACGGTGTACCGTGCATAAAGAAATACATCGCTCCTAGAGCTGTTGCACTTTCACGCCAATATTGTTTATCATCTCCCCATGTTGAAACGATACGTGGTTTATCGTGATTTTCAATATATAAAGCGTTCCATCCTTTATTCTCTAATCCTTTTTGCCATTTCGTTAATACTTTTTTCAATCCTACAACATCAAGGTCTTTCTTCTTCTCTGCATCCCATAAACTTAAATGTTCAAACTGGAATACCATATTGAACTTACCTTGCTCTTCTCCAACCCAAAGCTCAGCATCTTCAATCTTAACGCCATTTGCTTCACCAACAGTCATAATATCGTACTTAGAGAATGTATTTTCTTTTAGCTCTTCTAATAAAGGTTGAATACCTTTCACATTCATATGTTTATCAAAAGATGGCACATATTTTAACTCTTTTGGATTTGGCATATCCTTAAGGCCTTCTTCTTTTTTAATATGACTGATCGCATCAACGCGGAAACCATCAATACCTTTATCAAGCCACCAATTAACCGTATCATATAGTACTTCGCGAACTTCTTTATTCTCCCAGTTCAAATCTGGTTGTTTACGTGAGAATAGATGTAAATAATATTGTTCTGTTTCTTCATCATATTCCCATGCCGAACCATTAAAAATACTTTCCCAGTTGTTTGGCTCCGCACCATCTTTACCATCATGCCAAATATACCAATCACGCTTCGGATTATCTTTAGATGAACGTGATTCAATAAACCATGGATGTTCATCACTCGTATGATTAATAACTAAATCAATAATAAGCTTCATATCACGCTTATGAACTTCATCTAGTAAAGCATCAAAGTCTGCCATTGTACCAAACTCATCCATAATATCTTGATAATCACTAATATCATAACCATTATCATCATTAGGTGACTTATACATTGGACAAATCCAAATTACATCTATACCTAAATCTTTTAAATAATCCAGTTTTGCAATAATACCTTGTAAATCTCCAATACCATCACCATTTGAATCCATAAAGCTTCGTGGATAAATTTGATAAGCAACTGCTTCTTTCCACCATGTCTTATTCATAGTCCTTCTCTCCTTTTGCATCCCATCAGAATTTTATGCAAACGTTTTCGTAACACTATCATAACAAAATATGAACAGTTTGCAACTGTTTTCATTGAACTCTATGTAGATTCTTTATTCTTATGCTTTATTTATTTCTCACAAAGGTAAATCTCATTCTCCACCTCTCCTTGTCCACGCGTATTACAGACATTTTTCATATATTAATAAAAAGCTCTGATTATTTTGGAAAGGAGTAAGAAATTGAAGCAAACAAAATTAACAGGTCGTATCGTTGTTCCCACAGATCCTGACTACAATGTAGCCCGAATGAATTTAAATTTAAGTATTCCAAAACTCCCTTGTATTATTGTTTTTTGTCAAAATAACAAGGATATCTGTAACGCCTTAAAATGGGCACGTGAACGTCATATACCATTTCGGTTAAGAAGTGGACGTCATAGCTATGAAAATTTTTCTCTTTTAAATAGAGGACTTATTATTGATGTGAGTGAAATGCATCGCATTACTGTTAATACAGAGAAATTAACAGCAACAATTGAGGCTGGTGCAAATCTTGGCACTGTTTATAAAGAACTTTGGAATTACGGTGTTACAATTCCTGCTGGTACAAGTGCAAGCGTTGGAGTTGTTGGATTAGCACTTGGCGGTGGTATTGGTATGCTTTCGCGCTTATTTGGATTAACATGTGATCAATTAATAGAAGTGGAAATGGTACAAGCGTGTGGAAAATTTGGTGCAAAACTCATTCGTGCAAATGAACAAGAAAACTCTAACCTTTTTTGGGCATGCCGTGGTGGCGGTGGTGGAAACTTCGGAATTGTCACTTCCTTAACTTTTCGAGTCCACCCGATAAAAAATGTATCAATTTTCTCAATTACATGGGAATGGGAAGACTTTATTGCTGCATTTCAAGCGTGGCAAAACTGGGCACCTTATATAGATGAACGTCTCACTTCATCGATCGAATTATTCGCCAAGCAACGAAATAAAATTGAAGCACAAGGCGAGTTTGTCGGTTCTCCCTCTGAACTCCATTCCCTATTATCCCCTCTTCTTGAAACTGGTAGCCCCTCTCTCTTTATAGAAGAAGTTCCTTATATAAAGGCTGTCGAATTTTTTAATGGCGGTAACATCCCTGAAAATTTCAAGCGCTCTGGTTCCTATGTCTATAAACCTATTCCCCTTAAAGGCATTCAAATCATGCAATACTTTCTTTCTCATGCACCAAATAAAGATGCTAGTATTTGGCATCAATCGCTCATAGGTGCTGTTGAAAATATTTCGCCGAATGAGACGGCTTATTTTCATCGTAAAGCAATTATTGCTCAAGAATACATTACCTCTTGGAAATGCGATGATGAAGAAAATCAAAATATACGCTGGGTTAAAGATTTACGAGAAAGCTTAGATCCTTATACACTAGGTGACTATGTGAACTGGCCCGATATCGACATTAAAAATTGGCAAACTAGTTATTATGGCTCTAACTTTCACAGATTGCGTAAAGTAAAAACCATGTATGATCCTTGTGATGTTTTTCATTTCCAACAAAGTATTCCTCCTTTTCATACGTGAAACAAGGGGATAACATAAAAAATCATCCAATATACCGTTACCTTGCAGTATGTTGGATGATTCAAGTTGATTTTCTATATCGTTTCAAATTATTGCTCCTACTCATAAACTTTTACTTACAGATTAATTGTACTTCGTATCATTTTCATGCAATGAATGTAATTTAATATTTGGTACTTTATCTTTTTCAATACCATTATTATAAGAAACAGGAACTTGAAATTCGAATTGTTTTGTCTCGTGTTTTTGTAAATAGACTGGTTTCGGTACTGAATAACTTTTTGAATTCTCGTTTGCATTATCATATAAAACAACTTTTAATGCTTGTGAATGATTACGATAATTTTTTAAAGTAACAATGCACTTCGGTTCGATATTATCTCCATTTTTCTCCATACTACACTGGCTATCTTCTTTTTTATATTCTATTGCTTCTACCCCTGTTTTTCCTGCGTAGTACCATGTTTTATTCAATGTCTGGATGATGTTATTTAAAATAAACGGCATCATTACAATCAATATACTAATGCCTACTACTTTTATCTTATTCATTTTTCTAAATGTACTAGACTCCTTTTTTCCTAGCCATTTTAAAAATAATATAAATGCAATTACATGTAGTATGAAAGAAACAATCAATATATTTGAGACTTTATAATTCATATAAACATACGTATGTATCGGAACCTTATAGACATTGAATAGTTTTTCCCCAATTAATTCATTATCATTTGGAATTTTTAATAATAACAAAACCCCTATACTGTAACAAATAGCTACTAATCGATCATACTCAATACGAATCATTCTTTCTCCCCTTCACTTTGTTTTTTATTATCGATTTTAGCTATTATTACCATACTATACAATCTTTTTATAGAGGATAACGTAAAAAAGTTCCTTATAAATATATAAAGAACCTTATTAATATACATTATGAATTAAAAAATCAATATACAATTTTCACATTGAGATTTCTTCAAAATATGTTGGATTGTGTATTGTAATTTTTTTATCTAAAATTGTAACAATGCTATCATTTTTTAATTGTTTTAATACGCTGCTAACTGTCTCTCGAGATGTTCCAGATATTTTGGATATTTCAATTGTTGTAAGTGGACATGAAATTACAATCTTTTCCCCACTCTGTTCTCCTAAATCCTGCATTAAATAATTTAACGTTTGGATAACACGATCTTGTGCATTAGGAATTGTAATATTTTGCACTCGATTTTCATTCAATTTTAATATAGATGATAATTGCTGAACAACGTACATCAATTGCGTTCTGCTGGATTTTACCATATCTTCAAAGATTACCGTTGGAATATAATATACCTCCACATCCGTCATTGCTTCTGCTGTATAGTTATATCCTCTGTCTGTAAACATACCACCATAAGGAAAAATAGAATACCGCTTTACATAGTCATCGTATAATAAGTTCCCATTTTGATTAACCCGCTCTAACTTTACAAAACCATCTAACATGAAGTAAATTCTTTCCCTTGAATCCCCTTCTAAAAATAAAAATTGACCTTTTTTATAAGTTCGCCAATAAACAAACTCTGTTAAGCCTTTCAATTTTTTTTCTGTTAAATGAGCAAATAATTCGAACTGCTTTAAGTCTTTCACTACGTTCCGTCTATTCATAAAATTCCCTCTCTCTTGCTGTATGTTGGAGCGAAAAATCAAGAAAGCGTATTCAATTTGAATTTTATCATAATTAACTTGTATATTCAGATTTCATCATGAAAACTTTATGAACAATGAATACAAAAAATATTAATAAATAAAAAGAATGAAGTTACTAACTCCATTCTTTTTTAATACTAAGTAGCGTACATAATAATTTTAAACACACATGCATACATTCTGTTTTGAAATAATAGTACCGGCTTTTTCTTCTAGTGCTTCATATACTTTTTCTAAAGACGTAATAATTGTTTTTCTTTTTGGATTTGTATTAACAAAATTAATAGCAGCTTCAATTTTTGGAAGCATGCTTCCCGCAGCAAATTGTTGTTCTTCAATATATTCTTCTAATTGATTCACTGTGACATACTCTAATTTTTTTTGATTCGGTTGATTATAATTTACATACACATGATCAACTGCAGTTAAAATAACGAGCGTATCGGCATCTACTAATTCTGCTAATTTCTGCGCAGCGAAATCTTTATCGATAACCGCTTCAGTTCCTTTTAACCCTTCTTCAGAATCAATTACTGGAATTCCACCTCCGCCCACAGCTATCACTATGTTTCCATCTTCGACCAAAGAATTAATCACTTTATGTTCATGAATACTTACAGGCTTCGGTGATGGAACAACACGTCTCCATCCTCTACCAGCATCTTCTTTAAATACTGCTTTTGTTTCATCCATTAATCTTCTGGCCTCTTCTTCTGTATAAAAAGGACCAATTGGTTTAGTTGGATTTTTAAATGCCTCATCTTTTTTATCCACAACAACACGTGTTATAACCGTTGCTACATCTTTGTTTATATTCCGTTTTTTCAATGCCTTTTCAATTGCATTTTCCATCCAATATCCAATCATCCCTTGGCTCATTGCCCCACAAGTATCTAATGGCATTGCAGGTGTCTTTTCCGTTTCTGCAGCTTTTTGCTGTAATAAAATATTCCCCACTTGCGGGCCATTTCCATGCGCAATTACTATATCCACATCATTTTCCATTATTTTCACAAGTTGTTCCGCCGTTTTTTCCAACGCTTCTTGCTGCGCTCCCGCAGTAGCCTCTCCAGACTGTATCGCATTTCCCCCTAGTGCAACTACAATTTTTCTTCGTACCATATTTCAGCCCTCCAGTTCATTTCGCTTTCACAGCGCTTTATAAAGTAATACTGCCTGTAATTAATCCATAAATCGCAAAGAATGCTAAAGCACCAATTGCTACGGATGATGCTAATTCCACTCGAGTAAATATTTGCTTCGAACTCTTTTGCTTTTGAACATTGTAAAAAATAAAAATACCTGGCGCATATAAAGTCATTGTTAATAATAAATACTCTAAACCGGCTGCATAAACTAACCACACGCCATAAATACTTGCGATCAAGCCAATTATTATATTTTTATTTCGATCTGCTTCTTCAGACTTTAAGCTATGCTTCAGTTGATAAAATGCTGAAAAAGCATATGGGATTAAAATAGCTGAAGATGCTAAAGAGAATGCAAAGTTATACGCCTGATCAGAAACGACGAATGTTAACAAGAATATTTGTATTAAACCATTTGTTATCCATAATGAATTTACTGGAGCCTTATTTTTATTTTCTTTTGCGAACCATTTTGGAAATACTCCATCTTTAGCCGCTAAATATGGAATTTCAGAAGCGAGCAAAGTCCAACCTAACCAAGCACCTAATACAGAGATGACTAAACCTAAATTAATAAAGATAGCACCCCATTTTCCAACAACACTTTCAAATAAATAAGCCATAGCCGGATTTTTCAAACCAGCAATATCTGCTTGTTGCATAAGTCCAAGAGACAATAATGTGATTAAAATGTAAATGATGAGTGTACCAATTAAACCAATAACCGTTGCTTTCCCTACATCACTTCTATTTTTTGCTCGACTGGATAAAACAACAGCCCCTTCTACCCCAATAAATACCCATAGAGTTACAAGCATTGTACTTTTAACTTGGCTGCCAACTGCTCCCCATGAAAAAGAACCAGTTTGCCCCCAAAATCCATCTAAGAACGTATCAATATGAAACGCGAAGATTCCTATAACAATAAATACAAATACAGGTACTAATTTTGCGATTGTAGTTACTAAATTCACAAGTGCTGCTGATTGAACTCCACGTAAAATTAACATGTGAACACACCACAATAATACGCTTGCACCAATAATGGATTCTACATTTTGACCGCCTTCAAAGATCGGGAAGAAATATCCTAATGAAGAAAATAATAATGTACCGTAAGCTACATTCCCAAGCCAAGCAGATAGCCAGTATCCCCACGCACTATTAAACCCCATAAAATCACCAAATCCTGCTTTTGCATAGCTAAAAATACCACCATCTAAATCTGGCCGTTTTACAGTTAGATTTTGAAAAGATAATCCAAGTGCAATCATCCCAATTCCTGTTATAACCCAGCCAATAATAATGGCTCCAGCACCAGCACCTTTTGCCATATCACTCGCTAAATTAAAGGCTCCACCGCCAATCATAGACCCAACTACAAGAGCCGTTAGTGTAAACAACCCTAATTTCTTATCTTCACCCATTCCACTCACCTCTCTTTAATTGCAATAACAATACAAAAGCAATAGTGAATGATAGTGTCTAAAGGAGGAGAAAGAAGAAAGGAAGACTCCCTTTCTTCTTTACTCCATGTTTCCTAAAGTAGCTGCCATAACCGCTTTAATTGTATGCATTCTATTTTCAGCTTGATCAAATACTTTTGAATGTTTACTGCGGAATACTTCGTCAGTTACCTCCATTTCTTTCAACCCATATTTCTCGTAAACTTCTTCGCCATACATCGTTTCAACATCATGAAATGCAGGTAAACAATGTAAGAAAATCACGTTTTCATTCCCTGTTTCTTTAATCATTTTCATATTTACTTGATAAGGTCTCAATAACTCGACACGTTCAGCAAATTTTTCTTCTTCCCCCATAGACACCCATACATCTGTATAAATTACATCTGCATTCGCAACAGCTTCTTCCACATTACTTGTTATCATTACCTGTTCATTATATTTTTTTGCTAAATCAATTACTTCTTGTGCAGGCCATAAAGATTCTGGTGTGCAAATACGTACATCCATTCCAACGATTGCTCCACCAACTAGTAAGCTATTAGCAACATTATTTCGTCCATCTCCAACGTAAACGAGCTTCACATTTTTCAACTTCCCTACATGTTCTCTAATTGTTAATAAATCTGCTAGTGTTTGTGTTGGATGCCACATGTCTGTTAATCCATTCCAAACTGGCACACCAGAATTTTGTGCTAAAGATTCTACAGTCTCATGATTAAATCCACGAAACTCAATTCCGTCAAACATACGCCCTAACACTTTTGCTGTATCCTCTACGGATTCTTTTTTCCCAAGCTGAATATCACCTTTCCCTAAATATTCAGGATTCGCCCCTAAATCTGTACACGCTACTGTAAATGCACAGCGCGTACGAGTGGAGGTTTTTTCAAATAAGAGCGCTACATTCTTATCTTCTAAATAATGATGCGGGATACCATTTTTCTTTTTCTCTTTTAATTCTGCTGCCAAATCTAGAAAATATAACAATTCTTCTTGTGTAAAATCTTTTTCTGCTAGAAAGCTTCTTCCTTTTAAATTTGGTCTAGTCATTAACATACTTCATCCCTACTTTCTCCGTTATTTATACTAAATATCTTTACGAACAATTGGCATACTCATGCAACGTGGACCCCCACGACCACGAGATAATTCCGAACTTAGCACTTCAATTACTTCTATACCATGCTCCCGTAATAACGTATTGGATACATAGTTGCGATCATATGTAACAACTACACCTGGTGCGATTGCTAATGTGTTCGAGCCATCATTCCATTGTTCACGAGCAGAAGCAATTACATCTCCTCCTCCACATGGAATAAGAACTAATTCACTTAAGCCTAATACCTCTTTTAATGCTTCCATTAAAGAAGTACGATGTGTAATTTTAAGAGTTTCCTCATCTGATCCTTTTTCTAAAATATAAATATTCATATTCCCTTTTGGCCCTTGAATGGCTGGATGAATTGTAAACTTGTCATAATCAACCATTGTAAATACTGTATCTAAATGCATAAATGCTCGGCATTTTGGAATTTCTATCGCTAACACTTTCTTAATTTTATTTTGTCGGCTAAAGAGATTTTTAGCTAAACGTTCAATTGCTTTAGCTGAAGTACGAGCAGACACTCCAATCGCAATTGTTTCTTCATTTAAAATTAGCTCGTCGCCACCTTCAATTGGAAATTTATAATCACGATCTAACCAGATTGGTACATTATGTTTTGCAAATCTTGGATGATATTTGATGATGTACTCCATGAATAATGATTCACGTCTACGCGCTGGTTCTCTCATCTTATTTATCGTTAAGCCATCGCCCACGCTAGCTGCTGGATCACGAGTAAAATATAAATTAGGCATTGGATCTAAGTAAAACGGATAATGATCTTCCATTAATTCATATAAATGTGTCTTCTTACTTGTTTCAATTTCGTTTTTCCGTACACCGCCCATAATTTTTTGAATTAATTCTTCATTTGAAAAGGAAAGTAAATATTCTTTTAAAGTTTGATGTGCAACATTTACGTCAGCCTGTCCTTCTTTTAAAATACGATCAACAAATTCTTCTCGAAGTTTTTTATCTACTAACGCCTCAGCGGCTAGTTTTTCTAAATAAAGAACTTCAACACCCCGATTGCGTAACGTTTGTGCAAAATAATCATGCTCTTTTTGAATAATTGGTAAGTATGGAATATCATCAAATAATAATTGCTGCAAATAATCTGGCGTCAAGTTTTCCACTTCTTTACCCGGTCGTTTTAATAAAACCGTTTGTAATTCCCCAATTTCTGAAGTAACATGTATCGGATGTTTCATTTGTTGTACCTCCTTTTAAATATGTTTGATGTCTTACAAGTACATAATAAATGCTCTGCACTTTTATCTTTGTGAAAGCATCCACATTATCATTGTGAAATATTAAACAAGTTATTTTTTTAAAATCATACGAATTTGTATTTTTATAACAAACTCTCTCGCTTTTTCAATAAAAAACACATATATTACGCATATATGTTGAATATTTAACTTCCGCATTTAAACAAAAATCCTGTTTTTAATTTTATTAAAAACAGGATTTTTGCATCTAAATAATTAAATTTAATCTTTCTTCTATAATCTCCCTATCTGATTTCGACTGTGAAATTATAAGGCATGTATCATTTCCACATATACATCCTATTTTTTCTTTCCAATCTAACTCATCAAATAAAACACCAATAACATGTGCATTACCAGGTAAGGTTTTAATAACCATTAATTGATCTACACAATCAATTTTCACAACAACTTCTCGTAATTTTTTCTTTAACTTTATATCAGTTTGTAAATGCTCTTCTGAGAAAACTTTATATATCATTAATCCTTCTTGAGAAGGTACCTTCGTTAAGTTTAACTCACGAATATCGCGAGAAACCGTAGCTTGTGTTACTAATACATCTTTTTTTGCTAACAATTCTACTAATCTTTCTTGCTTATCTATTTCATACTCCTTTACAAATTGTTTAATTAACCGTTGTCTTTTTTCTTTTTTCATAAAAGACACCCCTTTTAATATTATAGCTCGCTATAATTTTCATCCGAAAGGGAGAGAAAAGAATGTTGCGGAAACGTTCATAGTTTAACTGTAAATATTAAATCAAACTAAATAAAAAAGAGAAGAACAGCATTCTGTTCTTCCTTTTACATTGAAAATCGTTCAATTGTTTGTTTCAAATCAGTTGCTTGCTTCTCTAAATCCTTTAATAATTGATCGATTACTATCATATTTTTAGACTGTTGTAGCGTCACACGCGCCACTTCTTGCGAACCAGCTGACGTTTCTTCAGCAATTGCTGCTACAGCTTTTGTTTGTGCTCCTGTTTGATGAATGTGGCTCACTTGTTCATTCATATAACTACTAATTTGCTGAGTTGCATCGGCTACTTCCATAACACTTGATGACATTTCTTTTAAAATTAATTCCGTAGCTTCCCCACGTTTCGCCTCTTCTTTAGCTATTTTCACTTGTTCTGTCATTTTCATTGCAACTTGTTGTACTTCATCTTGCATATTCCGTAATAACTGAGATATGTTTCTTGCAGAATGATCACTTTCATCAGCAAGTTTACGTACTTCTTCCGCAACAACCGCAAAACCTCTTCCATGCTCTCCTGCGCGAGCTGCCTCAATAGAAGCATTTAGTGCTAATAAATTCGTTTGGCTAGCAATCGCACTCACAACAGACACAATATGTTCTACTTGTTTCATTCGTTCTTCTAACTTCTGTACATTTTGCATGGAATCTTCATTTTCTTTTGCCAATGTTTGAATACCTTGAATTAAAGACGTAAAGACACGAGTACTATGCCCTAAAGCTTGAACCATTTCTGAAGACAACGTATCAGACTGCTTCGCTTTTTCTTCTACTTCACTTGCAATAGACGTCGTTGTATCAACAGCAGAAACAATTGCTTGAATTGATGCTGCTGATTGCTCAGCGCCTGAAGAAATCTCTGCAAGAGTCTCAGATACACCTTGCGCTTGTCTCGTTGCTTCGCCTGTTTGTTTTCTAATCTGCTGTACTTGATTGTTTGTATAAGAAAATGTTGTATCAATATTTTTTACCATGCCCCTTAAGTTTCCTAACATCATATTAAATGCAACACTTAAAGATTTAATTTCATCATCTGTCTTCGGTAATGGAACATCTTCACGAATATCACCCTCAGCTGCTTTTCTTGCCGCTTCCTCTAACTTGCGAAGCGGTTTAATTAAAAATACGGCTGCTCCATATGCTAAAATTCCAGACCATACTACCCCTAATAACATAACGATAATATTATATACTGTTTGACTTACATAACTTTGAAAATAATCGTATATCACGTAAATAAAAAATATACTTGTTGAATATGTAATGAGAGCTAAAACTGTAGTGAATAGCATAAGTTGTGTACGTAATCCAAAAGAAAATGTTTTCCTTTCTTTTTCCATCTTCTCTTTCCCCCTTTTTATAAGCAATATAAATACTACCTATATATTATTATCCATATTTTCATTATAGAAGGATATAGGGATTTTAAAAATTATTATTTCTTTGAATATCAAATTGCACGAAAAAAATAAAGGATTCTGACAATTTGTGACTAATAACAGAAATAAGGGGCAACATTTGTAAAATATATTTTTAACTGGGGGTTTTGTATGATTCAAGTTCGAAATCTAGTAAAATCATTCGGTTCACTTGATGTGTTAAAAGGAATTGATTTAGAAGTAAAAGAAAAAGAAGTTGTTGTTTTAATTGGTGCCAGTGGTTCTGGTAAAAGTACATTACTTCGCTGTCTTAACTTTTTAGAAATGTACGATGAAGGCGAAATTCACTTACAAGGTGAGCGAATTGATCCAAAGCATTCAAATTTAAATAAAGTCCGTGAAAATGTCGGTATGGTTTTTCAGCACTTTAACCTCTTTCCTCATATGACCTCACTAGAAAACATCATAGAAGCACCTATTCACGTAAAAAAATTAGAGAAAGCAAATGCAAAGGATATTGGAAATCAACTTCTCCAAAAAGTCGGCCTTCAAGATAAAGCGGATGTAACTCCTCATCTTCTTTCAGGTGGTCAAAAACAGCGCATTGCCATTGCACGAGCTCTTGCAATGAGCCCTAAGATTATGCTATTTGATGAACCTACCTCAGCTTTAGACCCTGAACTTGTTGGAGAAGTATTGCAAGTTATGAAAGAACTTGCTGAAGAAGGGATGACAATGGTTATTGTTACTCATGAAATGAATTTCGCAAGAGACGTAGCTGATCGCGTCATCTTTATGGATGATGGAAAGATTGTAGAAGATGCTACGCCAGCACAATTCTTTTCAGCTCCATCACATGAACGAGCAAAACAATTTTTACGCAACGTTTTATAATGTAACTTCTGTTTCAAACGAAAAGGAATACATTCATACGGTGCACAACTAATCATCCAAATAAAATATTTCAATAACATACTAAAAAACCATCCGTATGATCAATATATAGGAGGGGTTTTATGAAAAGAAAACTATTAACCATTGTTGCGAGCATTACACTATGTACATCCTTCATACTAGGAGCTTGTAGCAAAGAAAGCTCTACTACTTCATCAAATGGTGAAAAAGAATTTCGCTATGCGATGAGTGGATTATACAAACCTTTTAACTATAAAGAAAATGACGGCAAACTTGTCGGCTTTGATGTAGAAATCGGTGAAGCTCTTGCTAAAAAGATGAACATGAAGGCTACGCCCGTTACAAACCCATGGGAAACGCTGATTCAAGGTCTTCAAGCGAAGAAATATGATGTAATACTGGGTAGTATGGCAATTACAGAGGAGCGCTTAAAAGCTGTTAGTTTCTCAAATCCGTACTATCGCTCTGGCGCCCAAATTTTTGTAGCTAAAAAGAATACCGCTATCTCTTCTCCAGAAGATTTAAAAGGTAAGAAAATTGGTGTTGTAAAAGCTAGTACCTTTAAAAATCTTGTTGCAAAATATACAGATCAAATCACAGAATATGACAGCGATATTACTGCTCTTATGGACTTAGAGCCTGGGCGTGTCGACGCAGTAATTACGGATCAAATGGTTGGTCTACGTATGATAAAAGAAGGAAAATCAAATATAAAAGAAGCCGGAAAACCATTAAATCTTGATGAAATGGGAATTGCTATTCGCAAAGATGATAAAGAAATGGTTGAGAAAGTAAATAAAGCGTTAGATGAAATCATTAAAGATGGTACGTATGAAAAAATCAGTAAAAAATGGTTCGGGCGTAATATTCTTGGTGAAGAGGAAAAAACGAAGTAAGTAAGTTAGCCATTCAAAAGATTCATAAACAGTGCCCCACTGATTAAGTGTTCATTTTATGTGGGGCATTTCATTCTCTACTAAAATCTATACAATATGAGGTGAAACGCATGTTTGAAATTTTTATCTCTACCTATCCCACACTCTTAAAAGCTACTATTGTCACATTACAATTAACATTAACTTCCCTAGTACTCGGTTCATTAATTGGATTATTATTCGCTTTCTTTCGAATCTCTAACAATAAAGTTTTAAATAGTATCGCTCATATCTATATTGCTATTATTCGTGGTACACCTTTAATCGTTCAAATCGCAATTCTCTATTTTGGCATTACATCTGTCATTGTTTTCTCCCCTTTTTGGGCAGGAGCAATCGCTTTAGCAATTCATAACGGTGCATATGTTACGGAAATTTTCCGAGGATCCATTCAATCCGTCGACCGTGGACAATTGGAAGCCGCTCGCTCCTTAGGTATGCCTTACCCTTTAGCTATGCGCCGGATTATATTACCACAAGCATTTCGTCTGTCTCTTCCTCCTCTAGGAAACCAATTTATTATCGGATTAAAAGACTCTTCACTTGTTGCTTACGTAGGACTGTCCGAATTATGGGGATCAGGTTTATCAATTGCAGCAGGTAACTTCCAACAATTAGATACTTACATGATTGTTGGTGTATACTACCTCGTAATTGTTCTTCTATTTACTTATTTCGTTAATCTTTTAGAAAAACGATTACAACGAAAAGAAACTAACTCCGTCCAATTCCATAAAAAGAACAAAAAGGAAGTTTCTTTATAAGAAAAAGCAAGCCTGAGATGGCTTGCTTTTTCACTGCAAAAATATATTAATTTTTACTGATTTACTTTTTTAATACTCTCGTCTTCCTCTATATGTTCCTCACGATATGAAATATTATGAGGATCTAGTCCATTTCCTAAAGAACCATAGAAATGCTCTCTATGCGGATCCACTAATTCACTTCCGTGATAATACACACGTGGTGTATTCCATAGGGCTGCTAATGCTTTTGTCATCGGCATTTCGTGATAACGTTCCGGCCACATTTCTTTAATCTTCTCTTTTACTAACGGATAGTATTTTGAACTCATAGCCGGGAACAGATGATGTTCTGTATGATATGAGAAATTGAAATGTAAAACGTCTACCCAGCGCGGCACTGTTACTGATAAACAGTTTGCTAACGGATCATTTACTGGAACAATTGGATTTAAGCGGTGATTTGTTGCGATATATGCCATTACAATAAAGTTAGCAATTAACAACGGAATGACATATGCAAATAACCATTTTCCAGGTCCCATAATAAACAATAAACTAATCCAAACTGTCCAAGGCAAAAGAAGTTGAAGCCATACAGATTTTTGATTGGATGACTTGAACTCTTTTATAAAATGAAAGAACATTCGAGTCGAATGCAATGTAAATTGAATTGTTAGTGACAGAAAACTAAAGAATGAACGTACATGTAGAGGCATACGATATACCCAACTCAAAAACTTACTCTTCTTAAGTTTCTCAAGTGTCGGCCATGCATCCGGATCATTCTCTTCATGCTGTGTATGAACATGATGCGTTGCATTATGCCACTTTCTCCAAAGCTTTGGCCCTGTTGATAATGGCATAAATGCAATCGCGCCTAAGAAGTCACGAAGCCATGCCTTTCTTACAACAGTTCCATGTAAAATTTCATGCCCTAAAAATCCTAGTGAAGCAAAACATAATCCAAGAACAATCGCAATTCCTAGATTCGCCCACACATTCAATTCAAATACACCAATCGATATTAATCCCGCCAATGCCACAAGCAAATAAGCCAGTCCACCAAATAAACGAGTAGGCACTGGTTTAAATGCTTTTTTCGGCAAATGTGGTGATACACGTGCTGCATACCACCCAAACGTATGAAGCTCCTTCATCCTTTTGCCCCTTTCTTATGCCGCGCCTTGCGCAACTTACATATATCAATTCTTGCTTCCAGATTGATTTTACTAGATGATCCAAAAAGCATCTATTATAAGGAAAATATACTCACTCTATCGTCACTTATTTTTCGCTTTTATTATCAATGAAAAACATTTCTCTTTTTACCCTCTATCAACCTTTCCACATGATGAATCATAACAATAGAATTTCTATATTGTCAACACCTTTTATGACCTAGTAATAAAAGGTGGTTATATTTTTATAATCATACTTTATTTCACTAAAGAAAATGTATAGATTTCATAAGGATTTACCCACTATATATAGACATTTTCTTAAACGGCATAGACTCTATCTCATTCAATAACTCTCTATGTAATCAACAAATAGAATCATTTGAATTTAGTTTTATATAAATCCTACTTCTTCATAATGCCCCACCTAATTAATTATATTAAAATAATTCATACACTCTTTTAATAAAAATAGACTTCCTCTAAAACAACACACATGAATTTCATATAATATGGAAATATTAAAAGGAAAATTGTTCTAAAATCAGGAGGTTTCCGCAATGACAGGTGATACATTCCCACAACTGCCGCTATCTTATTGGATTGAATCTACTCAATTTCCTACTTTCCCTCGTTTATCCGAAAATATAAAGACGAAAGTTGCTATTATCGGTGCTGGTATTACAGGTATTACTACTGCCTATTTACTTGCAAAAGAAGGCATCGATGTTGTTTTAATTGATTCTGGTCGTATTTTAAACGGAACGACTGGGCATACAACAGCGAAAGTAACAGCACAACATGATCTTATTTATGATGAATTAATAAATCATTTCGGTGTAGAAAAGGCCCGGCTTTACTATGAATCAAATAATAAGGCTCTACAATTCATAAATAAAACTGTTCAAACATATAAAATCGACTGTAATTTCTCAAATGAAGATTCATATTTATATACAACTACCGATAACGGATTAAGAAATTTATCGAAAGAATATGAAGCTTATCAAAAATTAAATATACCTTGTGACTATGTTCAATCTCTATCGATTCCTATTCCAGTACAATCTGCGCTTGTAATGAAAAATCAAGCACAATTCCATCCCCTTCTTTATTTAAAAACACTTTTAGAAAAGTTTGTGGAGATGGGCGGAAAGGTCTACGAACAAACAACAGCCATGGATGTGGAAAAGGGCGATTATCCACAAATAATCACAAAAGAGGGCCATCATATCACTTGTGAATATGTCGTCTCTTGTTCACATTTTCCTTTTTATGATGCGAATAGCTTTTTCTTTACGCGAATGTACGCAGAACGCTCCTACGCTCTTGCAATAAAAGTAAAAACGGAGTATCCAGGTGGCATGTATTTAAGTATTGATGATCCAAAGCGCTCCTTACGCTATATAACAAACAATGGAGAAAAATTAATTTTGATTGGCGGAGAGAGTCATAAAACAGGACAAGGAATAAATACGATGCTTCATTATGAAGCACTCTATTCTTTTGCTGAAGCCACTTTTGGAATAGATGAAGTTCCTTATAGATGGTCAGCACAAGATTTAATTACTCTAGATAAGCTTCCTTATATCGGACATATTAACGAAAGAAATCCAAATATATTTGTTGCAACTGGATATCGCAAATGGGGAATGACAACTGGAACTGCTGCCGCTCACCTACTGAAGGACTCCATCCTAAAAGTTCACAGTCCCTATAAAGAACTGTATGCACCATCACGCTTCCATGCAAATCCAGATATAAAAACGTTCCTCTCCCAAAACATTGATGTTGCGAAACATTTAATTGCAGGAAAGATTGAAACCGCATTACGTAAGCCAGAAGATCTCGAAGTTGGTGAAGGATCTGTCGTACATGTTAACGGTAAACGAGCAGGTGCTTATAAGGACAAAGAAGGAAAATTACATATCGTCGATACAACTTGTACACATCTCGGCTGTGAAGTTGAATGGAATAATGGTGATTGTACTTGGGATTGCCCTTGCCATGGTTCTCGTTTTTCAATTGAGGGAGACGTTCTTGAAGGCCCAGCAGATCAACCGTTAAAACGAGTTGATAATGAGTAAACAAATAAAGAAGTTCAACAGAATTACTGTTGAACTTCTTTATTTGTTATAAAACCTTTTCAGATAAAATTCGACACAAGGAGGAAAATATTAACATTAAATAAAATAATATATTCATCTACACATTAAAAGGGGTGAATATTATGCAACCTTCAGCTTCAGCTCCACCTCATCTAGAATCTACAGAAACTATCTTTCCAATCTCTATTACAAAACTTGTTGTTTTTATTTGTTGGCTAGCCATTTTAGCTGATGGATATGATTTAGGTATTTACGGTGCCGTTCTACCAAAGCTCCTAGAAGACAAAAGCTGGGCGCTATCACCAGCGCATGCTGGTACAATTGCAAGCTATGCTTTATTTGGGATGTTTATTGGGGCTATTCTAGTTGGAACGATTACAGATCTAATTGGGCGTAAATGGACGCTTATATGCTGTTTAGCACTTTTTTCTATCACAATGGGTTTAGCGGCTATCGCTCCTTCTCCTGAGTTATTTGGATTATCTCGATTTATAGGAGGAATCGGATTAGGCGGTGTTATCCCAACAGCTTCAGCACTTACTGTTGAATATTCACCAAAAAAAAGGCAATCTTTTATTTATGCTCTTATGTTTACTGGCTATCCTTTAGGTATCGTGTTAGGTGCTATTTTGTCCATGCTTATGTTAGAAGATTTCGGATGGAGAATTATGTTTGGTATCGGAATGATTCCACTACTCCTCATTCCTTTCATTATTCGCTATTTACCCGAGTCCATTCAATTTTTATTATCACGTAATCGCCAAGAAGAAGTGAACCAAATTCTTAATCGTTTTCAAATTGAATTTCATGTAAAAGATAAAACTCATCAAGACCCATCTACTATACGAAAGAAAAATGGATTTTTCACTTTATTCTCAAAAGAATACATAAAAGCAACGCTACTTTTTTGGATCACTTATATAATGGGAATGTTTTTAATATATGGTTTAAACACTTGGTTACCACAGATGATGCGCCAGGCAGGATATCCTCTTGGGTCTAGTCTGTCATTTCTACTTATGCTAAATATTACCGCAGCTATCGGCGCATTATTCGCTGGAGCAATTGCTGATCGTATAGGAGCAAAAATTGTTATTAGCATCTCTTATCTTATGGCAGCCATATGTATCGGACTATTAACAATCAAACCATCTGTTACAATCATTTATCTTTTAATTGGCCTTGCTGGTATTGGATCAGTCGGTATTACTCAAATATTAAATGCATATGTAACACAATACTTCCCATCACATATCCGAGCTACCTCCTTAGGCTGGGGACTGGGGCTTGGCCGAGTTGGTGCAATTGCTGGCCCAATTCTCGTCGGTATTATTATGACAATGCAATATGACTTAGCATGGAATTTTTACTTATTCTCCTTTGCAGGTCTTATCGCAGCTATATCTGTTTTCTTCATTCCTACAAAATAAAAAGAGCACAAACTTACTGAACTGCACCCCAATTGTTAGACACAGTCTAACAATTGGGGGTGCAGTTTTTCTATGGCTAAATTTACAGCTGATGAAAAAATACAAATCGTTCTACGTTATTTGAACGGAAATGAAAGTTATCGAGAAATAGGTAGATCGCTCGGTATAAATGACACAATCATTTTGAATTGGGTAAACCAATATAAACAGAATGGTCTGGAAGCTTTTCTAAAACGATGTACAAATTACACACAACAATTTAAACTAGACGTACTAAACTTTATGATTGAAAACGGTATGTCCTTATTTGAGACGGCAGCTATCTTTAATATTCCTGCCCCTTCAACGATTTCTGTTTGGAAAAAACAGCTCGAAACACAAGGAATTGATGCCCTTCAATCTAAGAAAAAGGGGCGTCCATCCATGAAAAAAGATTCAAATAAACAATTAAAACAACCTTTAGCTGAAGGGTCAGTCGAAGCACTTGAAGCACGCATTAAACAGCTTGAGATGGAAAATGAGTACTTAAAAAAGTTAAATGCCTTAGTTCAAAACAAGGAAAAATCACAAAACAAGACAAAGCGCAAGTAGTCTATGAATTAAGGCATAAATATTCGGTGAAGGCACTCGTGGAGCTAGCTACTATTCCTCGAAGCACGTATTATGATTTAGTAAAGAAAATGAATCGTCCAGATGTAGATGCCGATTTGAAAATTGAGATTAAAGCGATTTATGAGGAAAATAAAGGTCGTTATGGTTACCGTCGCATTCGTGATGAATTAACGAATCGTGGCCAGAAAGTGAACCACAAGAAGGTTCAGCGCATTATGAAAGAGCTTGGGTTAAAGTGTGTTGTGCGTATGAAGAAATATAAATCCTATAAAGGAAAAGTCGGTAGAATTGCACCTAATATTTTAGAGCGTAATTTTCATACAGATGCACCGAATCAAAAGTGGGTAACAGACATCACAGAGTTTAAATTGTTTGGAGAAAAACTGTATGTATCACCTGTATTAGATTTGTATAATGGTGAAATTATTACCTATACAATTGGTTCTAGACCGACGTATTCGCTTGTTTCAGACATGTTAGAGAAAGCATTGGAACGTTTACCTGAAACCCACCAGCTACTGATGCATTCAGATCAAGGATGGCATTATCAAATGAGACAGTACGTCCGTACACTTGAATCAAGAGCTATCGTCCAGAGTATGTCTCGAAAAGGCAACTGTTACGACAACGCAGTAATAGAAAATTTCTTTGGGATTATGAAGTCGGAGTTCCTCTACATAAAAGAATTTGAAAATGTAGAGCACTTTAAAATAGAATTAGAAAAATATATAGATTATTATAATACGAAACGGATTAAGGCAAAATTAAAAATGAGCCCGGTACAATACCGGACTCATTTTTATCAAGCTGCCTAATGAAATAACCGTGTCTAACTTTTAGGGGTCACTTCACTTACTTGTGCTCTTTTTCATATGCTTCAAACAACATATCTCGAAACAATGTATTTAAACTCTCAATATCGATTCCTGATCCCTTTTCAATTCCTTTTACATATTGCTGATAGTAATGAATTTGTTCTTCTAAAAATTGATTTAGCACCTTAATTTTCAATCCAACATCTAATTCAGTACCTGCTTTTTTCTTTATTAACAACTTTTCAATTTCATCTAATACGCTACGTTCTAATGATAATTCTTTAATCAATCGGTCAAATTCTACAGGAGGTAAGGTCGTTTTCTCTTCTAGCCACTTACAAGCTAAAATGGGACGTAATACATAAAAGTACTTTTTCAGCTTTACATTCTCACCTTGCAAAAATTCACGATAATTTTTCGACGCCATATGTAAATAATGATATATCGTTGCTTTTGGATCAAAATTCTTCTCACTCATCTGTTGAAGTAGTTCTGGAAAATTAGAGTTTTTCGAATAAAAAATTGGTGATCGAATCCACTCAAGTAAAGCAGGATTCGACTTCGCGAATAGTTGCAACGCCTTTTTAATATCCCAACCACTTATATCTAAATCATCACTAATTGGATATTCAATTACATCTCGTTTGTCATGAATTGATAAATACCATTCTACCGGGTGTATATAAACAAACCTAACATCATAATCGCTATCTTTCGATGGAAAACCCCAAGCACGACTCCCTGATTCTACCGCAAATAAAATTTTCACATCATTCTCTTTTTCAATTCTTTCTAACTCCAACTCGATTTTCTCTCTCATTGCATAACACCTCCATTTTTTGATTATTTCCTTGGAAATTCGACAAATACAATACTAATTTTACTACATACCAAAAAAACTGTCAGAAATTACTGACAGCCTAATGAAACGTCTATTGTTGCTTTTCGATTACAGTAGTAGCAATTCGTTCAAACTCTTTTTGAATCTCCTCTTTATATGCATCTACTATTGAAAAATCCATAGCAGCAATATAAATTCGTTCTAATTTATCACGAACCGATTTTGCTTTCGCTAAGAAAGACATCGCCTCATTCATTTTTGCTTTATATTGAATGGAAACATCACGAATTTCCTTCGCATATTTCTCATCCGTCCCTGGCGTAACAATAAGGGCATACATATCAATAATTTCATCACCCTCGCGACTTGGAAAATATTCATGTGGTGCGGTGCTATCAAAAATTGCAAAGCCTAATTCTCTTACGATAACCATATCAAGACTATGCGGGTCAAATCCGCAATGATATACTTCAACTTCAAATCCTTTTTCTTCAGCTGCCTTAGCTAACTTTTTGAGCATCGTTGATTTTCCAGAGCCTGGGCGCCCTTTTATAAAATAACGATGTGGTAACCCTTCTGTTAAATTAGGAACAAAATCAACTGCTCCTTTCGGTGTAGCAGCTCCTAAAAAACGATGTTTTACAAGCGATTGTCTCCCGTTTTTATCTGCAAATAATTTCTGGATTAGCTGATTGGTTAGTTCATTTGCTTTATTAAAATCTATATTATCAATATATATCTTCTCCCACTCATCATGTATAACCAATGCCTCTTTAAAACGTGCGTAAGCAGACTGAAAAGCTTTGCTTGCTTCTGAAACAAATCTTTCAATTTCTAACTTCTGCTTTCTTAGTTTATCTGAGTCCCAAGCAATTCCTAAATTTATATACTCTTCAACAACTCCTGGCATTTTTGGCTCAATAACATGCGGCGATGTCCCATCAACAATTCCTGCTTTTAATTTTGGGATAATTACACCATCAACCGATTTATTATCAGAAGAACAATGCAAAAATTCAATATCATATCCTTTTTCAATCCATTCACGACCTATTGCCTTTATTAAAGAAGATTTTCCCGTTCCTGGGCCACCCTTTAAGATAAATACTCTGTCTAATCCTTTTAAATTCTCTTCGTATAAATTGTGAAATCCCCTAGCTGTATTACCACCAGCATAATAATTTAATATATTTCCTGTCACTGCACTCACTCCTTCGCAGCATTCTATTTACATAAGCTACAATATGCGAGCAGCTTTATTTGGGTGAATACCTATTTTGTATTGCACGAAAAAAGGAAATGAATTACAATTTAACTATCGGAAAATTCAGATTTTAAAAACTGAATACTTCTTTATCAAGAGAGGCAGAGGGACCGGCCCTTTGAAGCCCAGCAACCTCAGTTTATACAAACTGAATAGGTGCTAATTCCTGCAAAATGCATTGCATTTTGGAAGATAAAACTCAACTAGCATGTAAAGCTCATCTTTCTTGATACTGAAGGATGAGCTTTTTATTATTTGAAAAACATATATTGGAGGTATGTAAAATGAAAGTAATTGATCTATCGCAAACATTTGAAAATAATATGTCTCAATTTCCTGGAACACCTAAAATACAACTAGAAGCTGTTACAAGTGTTGAAGAATCAGGCTATCAAGTTACAGATTTTCATTCTGTCGTTCATGTTGGCACGCATTGTGATGCCCCTGCGCATTTTATTTCAGGCGCAACGACCATCGATCGATTACCGCTGGATCAATTTGTAGGCGAAGCTGTTCTTATAGATGTAACACATATTCAAGAACGAAAATTACCTAAGGCAGTATTGCATAATGCTGATATAAAAGAAGGTGATATTGTTATTTTTCATTCTAATCTATCCACCAAATGGAATACAGAAGCTTATGAGAAAGAAGCATTTTATCTTTCTGAAGAATTAGCTAAAGAACTAGTGCGATTAAAAGTAAAATCTATCGGTTTAGATTTCATTTCTCCTGATGAAGTCACAACAGAAACATCACCGATTCATCACATATTACTAGGGAATAATATTTACTTAATTGAAAACTTAACAAATCTAGATGCTATCGAAACAAAACGTTTCTTTTTCTCAGCAGCACCTTTAAAAATTAAAAATAGTGACGGTGCTTTCGCAAGAGCATTTGCTGTTATTTTTTAAACACAGCCTATAAAAAAAGCAAAGGCCACTATTGGTCTTTGCTTCTATATTTTCTATTTAAATTAAGAAAGAATTGTTCCACACGGGGACGCACCCAAGCTAAACAATCTATCTCTTTCTTCTTTGTGCAAGCTATCTCTTCTCCATCTACCATTTCAACAAGTTCTAGTTCTAACAGTTGCCTCGTGAATGCTAACATATTCACTTCTTCGGATGGATACTCTTCTTTTAATTTCTCCTCAATTTCCCCCAATAAAAAACCGTCACGCATCATTGCCAATGCATCAATCCAAAGTGGCGGCATTTCATATTTTTCTCCTGTAATTGTATCTTTTACAATATAATTCTTTTGCTCTTTTCGAAATTGAATCGTGTGTAAACATACAGTCGAATTTAATGTTAATTCCATCATACCACCTCTTTCATAATATCTGCATAGAAAAAAGGATGCGCGTGCACCCCTTCTTATCTTTTCATAACACTACTGAACCGTTACATGAGCAATCAATCTCATGTCGATATTTTCCTCCATTATAAACGAAGTATTTTATAAAAAAAACCCTTCTTGAAACATTTTATAAAATGTTTATATTTACACAACAAGAACACTTTTCTGAAAAATCTTTTCTCCCAATACATTAAACGGTCGGCAGAAAAATTTCTACTTTCGTTCCTACTCCTAGACTACTTTGGATCGTGATACTCCCTTGATGTTCCTTAATAATTTTATATGTAATCATTAATCCAAGTCCTGTACCAGTCTCCTTTGTTGTGTAAAACGCCTTGCCGATTTTTTCTAATTCCTCATTCTCTATACCAAATCCTTGGTCTTCAACAGAAATACACAAATGTCCTTGCGTTTTTTGATATGCACGGATATGAATTTCTCCGCCCTCTGGCATTGATTCTATTCCATTTTTAATGATATTTAATAACACTTGTTTTAATTGCTTATCATCACCGTTTATAGCCGGTAAATTCCCATCTACTTGTATATGACATTTAACTCTATATTGCGTTGCATAACTTTCCATTAGATGCACAACATATAGAAGGATGTCTCGTATATTACACCTTTCATAATTTGTTGGCTTTGGTTTTCCTAACAACATCAATTCACTAACAAATCCATTAACCCTTTCAATTTCTTGTAGCATAATGTCGTAGCTCATCGTATCAGTTGGATTTCTTTCTTTTTGCATTTGCGTAAACCCTTTTAACGCTGTTAGCGGATTTCGAATTTCATGGGCAATTGTTGTAGACATAGTCCCAATCACAGCTAAATTTTCCGTCTCTTTCATATTGTTCATCATTTCAACCACTGTTCTTACATAAGATTGAAATCGTTTTAATAAAGAATGTGAAATAATGAAATAGAATATACATAAAACAAGTGGAATTACCACTTTTAAATCTTGTAATAGCAATGTGAAAAATACGTACTTTCCAATTACACTAAAGGACACTAAATAAAAGTATTTTCTATTCACGAAAACTGGGGCAAATAAAATTAATAACATTTCTACCATACTACCATGTTCAAAAGGTCTATCCGTTCGTAAATAAATCATTAAATTATTCACAAGATTGATAAACATGTACCCAAATAAAAATAAATATTTTACAGAATATACATACCCTCTTTTTTGAAGATATATAGAAATAGGAAATAATGCTATTACAAATATAGGCACACCTATCCCAAGACTACCTTCTGGCCAACCTACCGCTGTTCCACTAATATTCATAGCAGGATATACAAAATAATATATAGCGTCATATAAAAAGAATATAATATAAAATAATAATATAAATACCTTTAAGGCTCTTCTTTCTTCATAAATCAAGCTCTTGTATTTATTCATATAAAAACTCCCCTTGATCGATACAAAAAACTTTCATTGTTATCTCCTTAAAGTATAAGTATGAAATTGCTTTCAGGGCAATATTTAACCTTATAATAATGAAAGGAAGGAGATCTCTCCTTCCTTTTGGTAACAACTTACATCCATCTTACCCTGTCATGTAACAATCCATCCGTAAAATTATTATGCCCTATTACAAAATCCTTCATATATAAATTTAAATACTCACCGTACTTACTTTCTGTATTTAATAACAACTCCTCGACGTAATAAGCACCTTGTTCAAATTGATCTAAAAGTAAACTGGACAAGCCCGCATAAATCCCGCACCCTACCTGAAAATACGTTGCATTCGTTTTATATTTACGAAAAACTTGGCTACTATTCATCACATTATACATATATGTCTCACTATTTTCATAAACGAGTAACACACCGACCAAGTCCTCTCCAGCAACCTCTTCTTCCGCTGGATTAAACACTTTACGATTCCAGTTCCATAAATCTTCTACTTGATCTAAGTTCTGTCTAATTATATTTGTTGTATACTCATTAATTCGGTAAAGAAAACCAACTTCCATATTAAAGTTTTTCCCTAAAATTAATACTTCCTCATGTGGCATTAAACAACCATAGAATTCTTTTTCTCCTAACTTCACTTTATACTCTGAAGCATATACATCTTCATAAAAGTAAAGAGGACGATGATGACTCATATACATCGGATAACTCCAGATTGCTTCATCTAAAAATCGCTCTACTGCCCATGAAGCATAAAGTGTATGTGGCTTTATAAGTGCTGTATCATTCAAAAACGATGTGTCATGTTCTACAATATAACATGCTCTTGGCCTTTCATTTGGTCGTTCCTTCATAAGCTCAACAACCATCCATTGAACAACACCTGGATTCATACCTGAACCTATAATCGCTTTTGTATTTGTAAATTTCTCTTTCTCCTTCTCAAACCTTGTATATCTTTCCGTAAGCTGAAAGCCGATTAAGCTATCGTCCTGATCTACTGCCTCATTTTCCAAGGCTGAGTTAATATAACAAATTCCTAGTTCATTACAGCAGCTTAATACTCTAATTGTATCTGCCCCTGAAACATCAATCACAACACTCGTTCTTTTTTCTTTTAAATGTTGTTTAAATTCCACTACATTTTGAAGATTTATTTCATATAAATATAATTGACTTTTCAAATTCGAAAACAACTCATCATAATAAGTCCTATCTTTTTGTTTTATATCCACCAAATGAAATTTGGCATTCTTTAATACTTCATAAATTGGATCTTTTTCATTTGCTATCGCTTGATTTAAAATTGCTAAAACTGCTTTTGCTGCTCCACCAGCACTACCAAGCAATGTAATTGATAACGAATTCGGAAACTGCTCCACAAACAAAACCCCTTTAATAAATTAGTTGAGCAGCTCCTCCTCAAAAAATAAATTGAATACATAAAAAGATAGCTCGTACACAATTTTTATAAGTTAGTGTAAAGTTACCTTTTAAAAAATCACACTATACTATATTTATATTCAATTCATTTTTCCCCTCATCTTTAAATTAAACTAAAACAAATAGGCTCGACCTTTTCTTCTGCATATAAAAGAAAAAGTCAGCCCTTCCAACTAATCTACGGACAATGGACGGATTTTACATGTTGAATATTCACATACATTTTTGCATCACGTGCTTTTGATATTTCAATATGACCTTCATCAATTTTCGCCATTTTTCCAATTTTATTGGACTCCTCACCTAAATCAAACACCATAATTTTCCCAGTCATTTTAATAAGCTGTTCTTCAAATGTTCTAGCTAATGTAATATTTAACGGATTTACGGGGAGTTCATTTTTATTGAGGGCATACGGTACTTGGTTTTCTTTATACGGAATTAACCATTTTAAATGCTTTAAAGATATATATACCGTTTTATAAACCGGACTATAAAAAACAATATAGTCGTTCATCACACTTGTAACATAACCATGTATTGGAGCATTTCCTGCTACATAAACTTCTGTAAAAATCCCTTTAGAAGTACTTAATACTTTTCTCAAAGAAATTGAAGGGGATTCCCTCTTAATTACAGAATCAACATCTGGTTTTAGTATGTCTTCGTCATGTGGTCTTAAAAATTTATAGTATTGTACATGATATAAAGATATATATACATAGTCTTGTCCATTGTAAAGAACAATAATGTCATTTCCTACGTCTATTAATACACCCTTAAATCTTTTTTCACCGATTAATTTAACATATATATTTTCCCCAATACTTTTGTTTAACTCATTCATCTATATCCTCCTTCCTATAAATTTCAGCTTTCCTATCTTCCGTTTCAAAAAAATAATCAGGGCAATGTTCTGTCTTAATAGTAAGTAATTCCTTTTCATACTATCGAAATAAGAAATTGTTCTTCTCTTTCCCTCATAATGCCCCTCTTATTTATTAAACATTATTCATCTTCATTCTTTTTACATTTCACTACTTGACTCACACTCTTAATATGATAATTAATGATATAAATAACTTCATCACCGTTTACTAGCGTAATACATTCTTCATGCACTTCACTTAATAGGCCTTCTACACACTCTGGGCCGCCACGGTTAATCTTTACCCACTTATACTTCAAGTCACGTAATACATCGACAAAAGTATCATCATCAGAGCAGAAACATGAAACATAGCCATCGCCACATTTACTTTCTTTCACTTTCTTAACTAGACTCTTCACATGTTTCAATTGGTAATATACTAATTCACCAAGAGGAAGTTGTAATGTAAGGTAATCTCTTCCTAACGATACAAGTACCCCCACTCGACTCTCTGGTCCACGAAGATTTACTTTTACAGTCTCACCGACTAAGCCTTTAATTTGTTCACAGCATAATATACTTTCCAAATTTGTATCCTCCTTTCTTATTATCTTCCTCTTCTTGACTGTCTTTGTGCGCGAGCTCGACCCGAATCATCACTTTCACTATTGCTTTCACTGTCGCTTTCTTCGCTTTCTCTACAAGCTACTGCGACACTCTTAATATGAGATACTGCAACTAATATAACTTCTTCTTTTACAATTAGTGTCACAAATTCACAAGAAACATCTTGTAAAATACCTTCAACTTTCTCTGGGCCACCACGATTAATTTTCACCCAGCAATATTTGAAGCTTTGAAGTAACTTTTCAAAGTCATCTTCACATTCACATTCCAACCATCTGCAATCATCTGCTTTACAATCTTTCGCATTTTTTGTAATACTTTTCAGATGACGAATCTGATAGTAATAGAGCTCTCCTTTTTCATTCTTTAATACAAAGTAATCCGAACATACAGCGACTATTGTCCCTTTTTGAGATTCTGGACCACCCCTGTTTACTCTCACAAAAGATCCAATTAAGTCTTTCAGAAAATCACAATGAAATAAACTCACGAGAAAACCCCTTCCATTAATTTATAAGCTTTTGCACTGATAGTATATGTATCTGTACAGGTTACGTTCTCTATGTTTGTCCTAGCTAGAAAAAAATATGCTTTTAACATGGTAGACTACTACCTATCAAAATTTGAAGAAAGGCTAAAAACTCCTTATGTTTTTGATATCTTCAAACAAAAAATCCCTTATGAATATACATTTCTGCATATCTTCATAAGGGATTTTCCATAGTTTAATCTTCGTCTTTAACATCCATATCTTCTGGAATTGGTTCGTTCAATATTTCTTCCACTAATTGCTTATATTTCTCCATTTGTTCTAAATGTGTATTAAATTGTTCTTTATTTACTAAATATTGCTCTCCATCGAATAGCGCACGAATTTTCTTTTGCTGAATTAACTCTTCAATATACGATTTTGGTAAATCCAAATACTCCGCAGTCTCTTCTACTGTTATATACAATGCGTTCATTCCTTTATTATTTTTTCATCTATACTGTATCTTACTTTACTTTATTTTTGTAAACAAATAAAAAAGATTTTGTAAATGCAGTTCAAAAAGCAGGTAGATGCATTCCATATATTGTATAGTATTATATAGTAAGAATTTTTTAAATATAGAATGGTATTACCCATTTACACAAAGGAGAGTTAACATATGGCTACTCGTCACATCATTACAATGTTAGAAAAAACACTACAAGTTGAAACAGAAAACACAATTTCTCATTTGAATGTATCTTTATCTGATCGTTTTCTTTCTCAAAGCACAGCAATACATGAAAACAATTGTTATCATACAATTGGTGAATGGTACAAAAATCATTTTTTATTCCAACAAGATGATTTCCTTTGGGCTAAATATGCTTTCTATGACGCATATTGTGAAGCCATCAAAAAACAAGGCCATCTTACAAAACGCGTCCGTCAAATATTAGAATCATTGGCTCGAAAACATGGAAAACAATATATTGCTTCTATACTAAATATGCCATTTCCTAATGAACGCGCTAAAGGGACAGCGTAATTTAGCCATGTTCTGCGTAAGCAAAACATAGCTAAATTGTTTTCTAAGATGCTTTACCAATAAAAATGTTCATATCATATGAACTGATGAAACCGGTGTCATTATAATGATTGAAAATATAGTAAACAGGAAAACCCCCACGTACATCTCTCATCCATTTGAATAGAGAAGTATGTGGGGGTATACTTGTTCCTTATTATTTTATCATCTGCTTAATCAGTTCGCGATTTCTCTTCTTAAATACTTCATTATGAGAAGAAACCATTCCGTACTCACTTGCATCTGGTTGGATAAATTGCTTTGCTTTATTCACAGCATTTCCAGCATCTTGGAATGCACCTGCAATTAAGTGTAGTTTCCCTTCATGCTTTAAAATATCTCCAGCAGCATATAATCCATCTACTGAAGACTCACTATTTGCATTACCTGCAATATAATAATTATCTATAATTGCAACGTCTAACTCACTATTTTCTAATAATGTAATGTCGCGTTCATATCCATGATTAATAATAACTTCATCAATAGGTAAGTGAGAAACCTCACCTGTTTCATGATTTGTTAATTCTACATATTCGATCGCTTCATGATTATCACCAGCAATTAATTTTGTAATCGATGTATTAAAGAAACACTCCGCTGAGCTGTTCATAAGTTGTTTTACTTGTGCTTCATGACCAGATAATTCTTCTTTTCTATAGGTTACATACACTTTTTTCGCAATTGGTTCCAATTCATTTGCCCAATCAACAGCTGAATTGCCTCCACCGGAAATAATAACTGTTTTACCTTTGAAACGCTTTAAAGATTTAACTGTATAATTTAAATTCGATACTTCAAATCGCTCAGCACCTTCAATAGATAACTTTTGCGGTTTCAATATACCACTTCCCGTTGCGACGATAACTGTTTTTGAAAAGTGTTCTTCGCCAGTACTTGTTTTTAATGTAAAAGTACCATCTTGATTACGAATAATCGATTCTACTTTTGTATCTAATACAACTTCCGGCTTAAATGTTAACCCTTGCTGTACAAGTTGTTCAATTAACTTATCACCTGTAACCGGCAATAGTCCTCCTACATCCCAAATCATTTTTTCCGGATACACATGTATTTTTCCACCTAAATGTGGTTGAAATTCTATTATTTTTGTTTTCATTTCTCTGAGTCCACTATAAAAAGCTGAATAAAGCCCTGCAGGTCCTCCGCCTATCACGGTTACATCAAACAATTCTTCTCGATTCATTCGTGCTCACTCCTCAGCTATTAATCATTGATTATCATTCTCAATAAAATATAACCTGTTTCCGCAAAATTTACAATCAAAATTACTATTGACAATACACCTATATAAAATTATATTATTTAAAGAATCAATAGTGATAATCATTATCATTTTGTTAATAATTAGCAAATTTGAGATTACATCTTCTTTCATTAATATGGTTAATACTATATTATAAAATCTCATATTCAAGATTTTTAATAAATCATTTTGCTTTACCACTACTCTTTCAAAAAGATTACAGTTAAACAAATTATTGTATACACATATCATCTATGTTAAAGGAGAAAGACGATGAAAAAGTTATTTATTTCACTAACAGTTCTTTTCGTTCTTGTTATGAGTGCTTGTAGCAATGGCTCTACAGACAAAAAGAACGATGCAAAAGGTAGTAAATCAGAAACAATTACATACCAATCTGAAAATGGTAAAGTAGAAGTTCCTGCAAATCCAAAACGCGTTGTTGTACTATCATCATTCGCTGGTAACGTAATGTCATTAGGTGTAAATCTTGTTGGGGTAGATTCATGGTCTAAACAAAACCCACGTTTTGATAGTAAACTTAAAGATGTTGCTGAAGTATCAGATGAAAATGTTGAAAAAATCGCTGAACTAAATCCAGATTTAATCATTGGTTTATCAAATGTTAAAAATGTCGATAAGTTAAAGAAAATCGCTCCTACTGTAACATACACTTACGGAAAAGTTGATTACTTAACACAGCATTTAGAAATTGGTAAGTTATTAAACAAAGAAAAAGAAGCAAAAACTTGGGTTGATGACTTCAAGAAACGTGCACAAGAAGCTGGTAAAGAAATTAAAGCAAAAATCGGTGAAGATGCAACAGTTTCTGTTGTAGAAAACTTCAACAAACAGCTTTATGTATACGGCGAGAACTGGGGCCGCGGAACAGAGATTCTGTACCAAGAAATGAAATTAAAAATGCCTGAAAAAGTAAAAGAAAAAGCATTAAAAGAAGGTTATTACGCATTATCTACTGAGGTATTACCTGAATTTGCTGGTGATTACTTAATCGTAAGTAAAAACAAAGATACTGATAACTCATTCCAAGAGACAGAATCATATAAAAACATCCCAGCAGTAAAAAATAATCGTGTATATGAAGCAAACATGATGGAATTCTATTTCAATGATCCACTTACATTAGATTTCCAACTAGACTTCTTCAAGAAGAGCTTTCTTGGTAAATAATACAAACATGAGGAATTCTTAATTTAAGAATTCCTCTTCCTTTATTCTATGAACAGAAAAGATGTGAAACGAATGACAAAAGATCATGATAATCCACGTTCTATAGCTTTTACATACAAACTAATTTTAAGCTTAATTGCATTCTTTCTTATTTTTATGGTTGCAATGGTATTAGGTGCTGCAGATACTTCGATAAAAGATGTATGGTTAGCACTCACTTCCTCCGCTAAAGGAGACAAAATATCTATTATTCGAGAAATACGTTTACCACGTGAAGTTGCTGCTATTTTTGTAGGAGCTGGATTAGCCGTTTCTGGAGCAATTATGCAAGGATTAACACGAAATCCACTTGCGGACCCTGGATTATTAGGGCTATCTGGTGGAGCAAATGCTGCGCTTGCACTAACACTTGCTTTCAATCCTTCCATCAGCTATCTTTACTTAACGTTAGCTTGCTTTATCGGTGCTGCAATTGGCGCAATGATGGTATTTGGAATTGGTATGGTGAAAAAAGGCGGCCTTTCTCCTCTTCGAATTGTATTAGCGGGTGCTGCAGTTTCAGCATTTCTACTCGCAATTTCAGAAGGAATTGGCATTTACTTTAAAATTTCACAAGATGTATCACTTTGGACTGCTGGGGGCGTAATTGGAACAACTTGGAGCCAATTAAAAATTATTATTCCAGTCATTTCAATTAGTATCTTTATCGCTATCTTACTAGCAAAAAAATTGACAGTTCTTAGTTTCAGTGAGGAAGTGGCTATTGGACTAGGTCAAAAAATTATTGTTATTAAAACTATTTTATTTATCATTATTGTCTTACTTGCAGGTGCATCTGTAGCGCTTGTTGGAAATATGGCATTTATCGGTTTAATGGTACCTCACATGGTACGCCCAATTGTCGGTCCAGATTACCGATTTGTTATACCGATGTCAGCAATTACTGGAGCTTCCTTTATGCTACTTGCAGATACAATCGGACGTACTATTAACGCTCCGTACGAAACACCAGTTGCGGCAATTGTCGCGATTGTAGGATTACCATTCTTCCTATTCATTGTACGTAAAGGAGGAAAAACATTCTCATGATGCAATCTATTTTAAGAAAACAGCGTCTCATTATACTCGCTTTACTTATAGTAATCATCACAACCATTGTAGTTGGAATGGGACTTGGTTCAGCATCTTTATCTTATGATCGACTACTCCCAACATTAATGGGGCAAGGGACTTTTAAAGAGGAGTTCGTTTTATACTCTTTAAGACTACCTAGAATTGTCATTACATTATTAGCTGGTATGGCTCTCGCTTTATCAGGGGCTATTCTGCAAGGAATTACCCGAAATGATTTAGCTGAACCTGGTATTCTTGGTATTAACTCTGGGGCTGGTGTTGCTGTTGCTATTTTCTTTTTATACTTTCCAATAGACGTAGGTTCATTTCTTTACTTACTACCTGTCGTTGGATTTATTGGGGCATTTCTGACAGCTGTTCTAATTTACGTATTTTCATATAGTAAATCAACTGGACTTCAACCAATACGATTAACATTAACTGGTATCGGTTTTGCATTTGCACTATCTGGAGCGATGATTGTCCTTATTTCATCCGCTGATCGTATGAAAGTGGACTTTATCTCAAAATGGATTGCCGGAAACATTTGGGGAGATGACTGGACATTTGTTTTAGCAATACTTCCATGGCTAATTGTATTAATCCCATTTGTCTTCTATAAAGCAAATCGATTAAACATTCTAGCATTAAACGAACCGGTCGCAATCGGTGTTGGAATTGAAATTGAAAAAGAACGAAGATACTTATTAATCGCAGCCGTTGCACTTGCTGCCGCTGCTGTTTCCGTAACAGGAGGAATTAGCTTTATTGGACTAATGGCTCCTCACATCGCAAAATCTTTAGTAGGTCCAAGGCATCAAATATTCATGCCTATCGCCGTTTTAATTGGCGGATGGCTATTATTATTAGCAGATACAATTGGACGAAATATCGTTGATCCTAATGGCATTCCAGCAGGTATTGTCGTTGCTTTAATTGGGGCTCCTTACTTTATGTATTTGTTGCTTAAGAAAGCGTAAAAACATCCTCAATTTTGAGGATGTTTTTTCCTTTCGTTTCCTTCTCCTAACCCTTTATTCACCATTCATATTTCCTACCTCAATACAATTCCTGAACAAAATATTTTTGATTATAAACTCTATTAATGTTATATTATCACATATAACTTTTACGTTTTAAGGAGTATCGTATAATGAAAGCTATTTCTATTATTCTTATCTTAATTGGAATTTTTGGTATCTTAATGGGCGGAATGATGTTCGGAGATATCGGTATTGCTGCAATTATTGGTTCATTAGCAGCACTATTCTCAGGAATCGGTTTTTGGAAATTAGATTCGCAACTCAAAAATATATCTAAATAATTAAAATCCTAAAATGGCCATGGAAGAATATATATTCTTTCACGGCCATTTTAATACACATTGAATAACATTTCCGTTAGATTTCTACTGTTGCCCATACCCTTCAAACTTCTTCGCCAAATTCTCCATCTCGTCTTCTGGCAGTAACTTCGGTTCTCCGACGCTTTTTGTTTGATAATAAATTTGAGCACAAAACTCAATCTCTTCTGCAATAGTAAACGCCATTTTTATATTATTTGCCCCAGCAATTAAACCGTGATTCGCAAGTAACACTGCACGGCGATCAATCATGCCTTCAAAAGCAGCATCTGCTAATTGCTTCGTACCAAATGTCTCATACGGCGCACAGCGTACATTCGGGCCTGCAAAAGCAATTAAATACGATACTGCAGGAAGTTCCCATCCTAATGATGCAATCGTCTTTGCATAAGGAGAATGTGTGTGTACAAGCGCATTTATATCTTCACGCTTTCTATAATAAATAAGGTGCATATCTAGTTCACTTGATGGCTTTCTTTCTCCTTCTACTACTTCACCATCTAAGTTTAATATAACTACATCTTCAGGCTTTGTTTCATAATAATCTAAACCACTTGGACTAATCGCAACAAGACCTTGTTCACGATTAAAGATACTAATATTACCTCCCGTCCCCTTTGTTAAACCACTAGAAATCATTTTCTTTCCATACGCTACAATTTCTTCTCTTTCTTTTTGTAATAACATATACATCCCCCTAAGTATGAAGCTTATGATGACTGACTTTTATATTTATCTACTTATTGAAATAGCTTTTTTAAATTCTCCGTAAACGGTGCCTTTACAATCCCTTTTTCTGTAATAATCGCTGTTACATTTTCATGTGGAGTAACATCAAATGCTGGATTATATACTTTACTTTCTTTCGGAGCTGAATATTGTCCGAAACGATTAATCACTTCAGAAGCATCTCTTTCTTCAATCGGAATTTCTTTTCCTGTCGATGTCTTTAAATCAATTGTCGGTGTTGGCGCTGCTACATAAAACGGAATGTTGTAGTACTTAGCTAAAATAGATACGCCTAATGTGCCAATTTTATTTGCTACATCACCATTTGCTGCCACACGGTCGCATCCAACGATTACTGCATCAATCTTCCCTTGTGACATGACCATAGCTGCCATATTATCCGTAATAACAGTAACGTCAATACCCGCTCGCTGCAGTTCTAATGCTGTTAACGTTGAACCTTGTAATCTAGGACGCGTTTCATCCGAATAAATTTTTAAATTCCATCCTTTTTCTTTCGCTAAATACATTGGAGCCGTCGCAGTACCATACTTAGTCGTCGCTAAAGCACCTGCATTACAATGCGTTAATACTCCCATTTCATCATGGAATAATGTTAATGCATGCTCTCCAATTTGACGGTTAATTTCTTCATCTTCTCTATGAATTTCTTTTGCCTCTTCTAGTAATCTATTTTTCAGCTGTGAGATTGATAAGTGAGCATTATCTGTCGCTACACTTTCCATTCTTTCAAGCGCCCAAAATAAATTTACTGCAGTCGGTCTTGATGTCGCCAAGTATGTACATACCTTTCTTACTTCATCCATAAATCCTTCTTCCGTACTTTCAGCAAATTCCTTTATCCCTAAATACACTCCATAAGCAGCTGAAACACCAATCGCGGGTGCACCTCGTACTTTCATTACTTGTATTGCATCCCACACACTTTCAGCTGTTTTAAAAGATTCATAGACAATCTCATTTGGTAATAACGTTTGATCTAACAAAACTAAAGCATCATCTTTCCACTGAATTGGTATTAATTGCTCTTCCATCATATTCTCCCCTTACTTCGCGTAGTGCGTTGACTGTTCTTTTAACGTTTCCACAAAACTTGTGCCCGTTCTATATTGATTCGCTCGTAAAATAAAACTCTTCGCTACTTGAAGACAAATTCGCTCCGCTCTAGCACGTGCTTCCTCATTCCCAATACAAGTAATATCTTTTACTTTCGCTAATCCAACAATACGGCGAATTAATTCCAGACCTGTCACTGCAGCTGTATCCTCTAATACAGATTGCAAATAGACTTCGCTAAAGCCTTCTTCCTTCGCCATAATCTCGGTCACATGAATATCCCAAGCACCTAAAAACTTCTGCTTAAATAAATCAATTACCTCTACCATCGTAGTTTGTAACCAATCCATATACGTATCTTTCTCAGCTCCAGGTGACATCGTTGCATCTGCATTCACCCAAGCAAACATTAAATTCGCCATTACATTCCCAACGTCATATCCCATAGGTCCATAAAAAGCAAACTCAGGATCAATAACCTTTGTAGAATCATCTCTTACAAAAACAGAACCAGTATGTAAATCACCATGAAGTAATGCCTGTGCATTCGTCATAAAAGAAAATTTACGTTTCGCTACTTCCATACGAAGCTCTTTATCACTATAAATATGTTCCCTAATCCATCCCTCATTTAACGGAAATAACTCATTACGCTTATTATGATTGGTAAATGGTTCTGAATATACGAGGTCCTCTGTAATCTCACATAATTCAGGATTTATATAATTCTTCACAAATTCCTTCTTCTCTTTATGATTCATTACAACATCCGATGTTAACAAAAGTGTATTTACCATAAAAGTAGTTAAATCATCCGCAAGCCTCGGAAATATTTGATGATTTATAAGTGCTGTACGTAATATTGTGTGATTCGATAAATCTTCCATTACGCAACAATTCATCACACTATCAAATAAATACACCTTAGGAACAAGTCCAGGTGCTAACTCATCCTCTAACTGCAAAACATCTGATTCTATACGAATACGATTCGTCGACAACTTAAACTCATCTGAAATGCGAGCTGTATCCCCAGCTTGCTTTACGATGACAGACATGTTCTCTTTTTCATCCCAAACGCGGAACACATAATTTAAATTGCCATCACCTATTTCTTTACACTGTAACCCCTTTGCATTTTCAAACTTAGATAATTTCTCTTTCACATATGCAATCACATCTTTAGCTTCCATTAAAAAATACTTCGTGAACTTAGACATGGTTTCCCCTCCATACTAATTGTAAGCGTTTTCTAAAAGCTATAAAAAATAATAGGTTGAATTTTTTCATCCTATAAATATGTATTCTTCTTTTTGAAAGGTATATCTAGGTTTTATTATATCTTGTTAGCACTTTGAGTCAATGTTTCTAACTATCATCGTAATATACTTCCTAATTATATATTTGAGATGACAAAAATTGTTCAAAAATTTTCCGATTCATTTTATTTTATTTATCACAAAATTCTTTGTAAAATAGAAGTAAGCAGTTCCTTTTCAAAACTACAACTTCTAAGAAATATTTCCTTCCCAAGAAATTAAACTTACACACTATCTCTAACGTACACACTAAACTTTCAACTACTCATCTAAAATTTATAGACTTAAAATTACCTTTCCATTCCCTGTTAGTCTTAATTGAGAATAAATATTAATTAAATTGGTATAAAGTTGGTTTATTCTCTTGACAAAATAACCACTTCTATATGATAATTAATATCGAATTAGAATTATTATAGTTAATTAAAAAATATATTTTATGAGCACACTATTTTTTGATGCTCAAAACCAACATTTAGGAGGAATTTTAACATGTTATTAATCGGCACAGAAGTAAAACCGTTTAAAGCTAATGCTTACCATAATGGAGAATTTATCCAAGTTACTGACGAAAGTTTAAAAGGAAAATGGAGTGTAGTTTGTTTCTACCCAGCTGACTTCACATTCGTTTGCCCAACTGAACTTGAAGACTTACAAAACCAATACGCAACTCTAAAAGACTTAGGCGTTGAAGTATACTCTGTATCTACAGACACTCACTTCACTCACAAAGCATGGCATGATAGCTCAGAAACTATCGGCAAAATCGAGTACATCATGATTGGTGACCCAACTCGCACAATCACTACAAACTTCAACGTTTTAATGGAAGAAGAAGGTCTTGCTGCTCGTGGTACATTCATCATCGATCCAGACGGCGTTATCCAATCTATGGAAATCAATGCTGACGGTATCGGCCGTGACGCAAGCATTCTTGTTAACAAAATTAAAGCTGCTCAATACGTACGTAACAACCCAGGTGAAGTTTGCCCAGCTAAATGGCAAGAGGGTTCTGCAACACTTAAACCAAGCCTTGACCTTGTAGGCAAAATCTAAGGAGTTCGATCAAAATGATACTAGATGCAGATATAAAAACACAACTATCCCAATACCTTCAGTTAATGGAGAACGATATTTTACTTAAAGTAAGCGCAGGAGACGATAACGTATCTAAAGATATGTTAGCTCTAGTAGACGAATTAGCTACTATGTCATCTAAGATTACAGTAGAAAAAGTTGAATTAGAGAGAACACCAAGCTTTAGCGTAAACCGCCCTGGTGAAGACACTGGTGTCGTATTCGCTGGTATTCCATTAGGACACGAATTTACATCATTAGTGCTAGCTTTACTACAAGTAAGTGGACGCGCTCCAAAAATTGAACAAAAATTAATCGATCAAATTAAAAACATTCAAGGCGAATATCATTTTGAATCTTATATCAGCCTAAGTTGTCATAACTGTCCTGATGTTGTACAAGCTCTTAACGTAATGAGCGTTCTTAACTCTAGTATTACACATACTATGATTGATGGCGCTGCATTCAAAGAGGAAGTAGAAAGCAAAGACATCATGGCAGTACCAACTGTTTACCTAAACGGCGAATCTTTCGGAAGCGGTCGTATGACACTTGAAGAAATTTTAGCTAAAATGGGTAACGGTCCAGATGCATCAGAGCTTTCTGATAAAGATCCATACGATGTTCTTGTTGTTGGTGGTGGCCCTGCTGGTGCAAGTGCAGCAATTTACGCAGCACGTAAAGGCATCCGCACTGGTATCGTTGCTGAGCGCTTCGGTGGTCAAGTAATGGATACTATGGGCATTGAGAACTTCATCAGCGTAAAAAAGACTGAAGGTCCTAAGCTAGTAGCAAGCCTTGAAGAGCACGTAAAAGAATACGACATCGATGTAATGAATCTACAACGTGCGAAACGTTTAGAGAAAAAAGAACTTATTGAAGTGGAACTTGAAAACGGCGCTATTCTGAAAAGTAAGAGCGTAATCGTTTCTACAGGTGCTCGCTGGCGTAATGTTGGCGTACCAGGTGAAGCTGAGTTCAAAAATAAAGGTGTAGCATACTGCCCACACTGTGACGGTCCATTATTCACTGGAAAAGACGTAGCAGTTATCGGCGGAGGTAACTCTGGTATTGAAGCGGCTATCGACTTAGCAGGTATCGTTAAGCACGTAACTGTTCTTGAATTCATGCCAGAATTAAAAGCTGATGCTGTATTACAAGAGCGTCTTAACAGCTTACCAAACGTAACTGTTCTGAAAAACGTTCAAACGAAAGAAATCACTGGTACTGATAAAGTAAACGGTATTTCTTACATCGATCGTGAAACTGAAGAAGTTCATCACGTTGAATTACAAGGTGTATTCGTACAAATCGGTCTTGTGCCAAATACAGACTGGTTAGGCGAAACAGTTGAACGCGCTCGCGGTGAAATCGTAACAGACAAGCACGGCGCTACAAACGTACCAGGAGTGTTTGCTGCAGGTGACTGTACAAATAATCCGTACAAACAAATCATCATCTCTATGGGTTCAGGTGCAAACGCAGCTTTAGGTGCATTTGATTACTTAATCCGTAACTAATAAAAAAACAGGTGCCTTGGCACCTGTTTTTTTATTACCCTAATGTATAAACTAAAAACCTCTCATTCCCATTCTTCTCATAAGCACCTGACAATCTAACTTCTTTCTTCAGCTCAAACGCAGTCTGATTTTCTAAGAAAAAAATATAGTCCTCAGAAGGATAATATAAAATAATATCCACTTCTCTCCCCGTTTCTTCTACCGAAAGTAAAATGTTATTTACTACATTCATAAACACTTGTACAGAAAACGGATTGAAGAAATAAAAACGGTTATCGCATGGATCAATCTCATATTCCTGCGCTAAACAACATTGGAATTGAATTTTCCCCTTACTGTTTCGTGCCTTTCGTGCATAACGATCTCGATTATCCATTGCTTCTTTATAAAACTCTTCATTCATTTCAATTCCAACTGCTGAAGCACCACATTTATGATGCATATAAAAGTTTAATCGCCCTTTTCCGCACCCAAAGTCTACAATTCGGTCGCTACTTCGTATTTCATATTGATTCAATAACTCATCTAACCCGCTATACGGCGTCGGTTCATAGCGGTGATAATGCATAGACTTGTTAAACCCTTTTTGCTCACCGACTGTTTTTATATGTAAAACTGCATCGTAATATTGTTCGTTCATTCGTTTTCTCCTATTAAAAAATGGTACTTATTATTATACACCATGTACTGAAGGCTCATTTTTCATCAAATTAATAGGTACGTGAAATTATATTAACGATTTTCTTAATATATCTATCGTAACTTCAAATATATCAACGATTTTCTCAATATATCTATCATAACTCAAAATATATCAACGGTTTTTCAAATATATCGATTTGCCGACAATTCACGACAAAAAAACAGGAGCTCTCTAGCCCCTGTCTTCTAACACTTTCAATACAGTTTGTTTCAATATTTCTACCCCATCCATAATACAACTATGATCAAACCTCATATACGGATGGTGTAATCCAGGTTGTAGGTCTGCTCCTAGTCCAAGCATGACAGCTTTTAAATGTGGTCTTTTCACTGTATAGTAATGGAAATCATCGCTTCCCGTCGTATAGAGAGGTCCTGTACATCTCTCTTCCCCATACACTTCGAGAATACCTTTACGCATAAAACGCTCTGCTTCTTCGGAAACCTCTGCTCCTGGTGCAAGATCCATCCATTCGTATGAAGTTTTTGATCCCATCGATGCAGCTGATTCTATTACATGCTCAATCTTTTTCTTTAATTCTTCTAATAGTATATTACTCTCTGCTCTTACATCTAAACTGAAATGACCATTTCCCGGAATAATATTTAAATTATCACCACCAGCTTGGCATCTCGTCATTTTTACTGAATAAGAACTTTGCGGTGGCAGCCAAATATTTTTCAAACCGATATTAATCATGGAAATGACATCAATTGCATTCACACCTTGATGTGGTCTTGCCCCGTGTGCATCCTCCCCATGAATCATACCCTCTAAAAATCCTGCTGCTCCATGGCGAATAGATGGGGCTGCTTGTTTCAAAGATAGTTCTTCAATTGGTCTTAGATGGACGCCAAATAAGAAATCGGCATCATCTACAGCACCTTTCTCCACCATCTTCAAAGCACCATTACCCTTCTCTTCTGCTGGCTGAAAAATAAATCTAACCGTACCACTTTTCCATCTCATATTTTTCAATTGTAAAATAAGTCCCATTACAATGGTCATATGAGCATCATGGCCACATGAATGGTTCGCTTTAAATTCTCCATTTACTTCTTGCCAAAGTGCATCCATATCAGCACGAATCGCAATAACTGGATTCCCGCCTCCAATCTCAGCAATTACACCTGGACAATCATCAAATGTTCTATATGAAATTCCTTCTTCTTTTAAAAAGTCAGTAATATACGCTGTCGTTTCATATTCTTTCCAACTTACTTCAGGGTTTTCGTGTAAATGCTGAAAAATCTCCGTTAAGCGCTCTTGTAGTTCTAATGTTTTCAACGTTCCAGTCTCCTTCCCACATTACAAACGATTCGGGTTAATTATACTTATGAAAAACAGATGTTTTTATGAACATATTGAATTTTAAGAAAAAAGTCAATTATTTATTTTTAAATACTTAAAAAGCTTACTCTGCACTTATATTACAAACTAAACAAACAACTAGAACATTCCTTATTTTCTGTTTTTTATGTTGACGCTTACATAAACTTTTAGTTATCATAACCTAATAAACGTCTATTTTACGACAATTCTAAAAATGCAAACAAACATACGTAACAAGGAGGAACTTTATGAAAAAAGAAATACCTTTTGGAATAGCGATTATCCCTATTATCATTACCGTTGCAGTTATGATGGTTACAATTGTTGTATTAAAACAAACCCCTCACGTTCCACTTATTATTGGTACAACCGTTGCTTCTATTGTCGCTTGGCGTTACGGTTACAAATGGAATGATCTTGAAGAAGCAATGTATAAAGGGATTCGTCTTGCATTACCTGCTATCGTCATTATTATTCTTGTTGGCTTAACAATTGGTGCTTGGATTGGCGGTGGAATCGTCGCAACGATGATTTATTACGGTTTAAAACTTTTAACTCCATCACTATTTTTAGTTTCCATTACCGTCATTTGTTCTATCGTTGCATTAGCAATTGGTAGCTCTTGGTCCACAATGGGCACAATTGGTGTTGCTGGAATGGGAATTGGCCTAAGTATGGGAATTCCAGCTCCAATGGTTGCTGGTGCCATTATTTCAGGCTCTTATTTTGGCGATAAAATGTCACCGCTTTCAGATACAACTAACTTAGCCGCAGGATTAACAAATACAGATTTATTCGCACACATTCGTCATATGTTATTTACTACAGTTCCAGGTTTAATTATTACTCTTATCGTCTACGCAGTCTTAGGAAGAAGCTTCGGCGCTAACAATATTGATGCGAAGAGCATCGATCAAACGTTACAAGTATTGCAACAAAATTTTGTTATCTCGCCTTTCCTACTCATTATACCCGTAGTCGTTATGGTATTGGTCGCTAAAAAAGTCCCTGCTATACCAGCGATTCTCGTCGGTATTATTTTAGGATTCTTATCACAAGTCTTTATTCAAGGTGGTTCTGTCTCAGCATCTGTCGGTGCACTCCAAGCTGGATTTGTTATAGACACTGGAAACAAGCTAGTAGACGAACTATTTAACCGCGGTGGCTTAGATTCGATGATGAATACAGTCTCTATGACAATTGTCGCTATGACTTTCGGAGGAGTATTAGAACATACAGGTATTCTTCGCTCAATTGTAAATCAAATTTTAAAGTTAGCGAAATCAGCAAAAGGGCTTATCGCTTCTACTATCGCATCTTGTTTTGCAACAAACCTTACTTGCTCTGAACAATATATTTCAATTGTTGTCCCTTCAAGAATGTACGCAAATGCATACACGGAAAAAGGACTACATTCAAAAAACTTATCCAGAGCATTAGAAGATGGTGGAACATTAACTTCTGTCTTCGTTCCTTGGAATACGTGCGGTGTATTTATTCTCGCAACACTTGGCGTAGGTGCATTTGAATATGCTCCTTATGCTATTTTGAATTTCATCGTACCTATTATCTCAATCATTTATGGTATAACAGGCTTCACAATTGTAAAACTATCAGACATTGAAAAAGCAGAACTACTAAAGAAACAAAAAGCTCAACTAGAAGCTTAAAAATAGCGGTAAATTCAGTTCATATAGTGCGCGAGGTCGCCCTTGTTGATAGGGCATTTCCTCGCCGCAAATATGAGCATACCCGTAATCAACTAATTTCTTTAACAACCTTTCTGTCGATCTTCGAGTCACTTGTAAGTACTCAGAAAGGTCAGCTGCTGTAAACTTCAATGACGGGTGCGATTGACTAAATTGAATGATTTTTGACAAGTTGGCCGGACTAAGCTTTGTTTCCTTCGCTATTTTCATTAGTTCCGGATTATCATTTTTCAAACTTTGTACTCTCTGTTCTTTCGGGAACGGACCAAACAAATCTTTATCACTTGTTAGTATATAAAAACAACAATCTATTGGATTGTTCTTTGCAAAACTTTGAGCAATTTTTGCATTTTGCTCCGCTTCTTTCACGGTTTTCCCATAACCAAATCCAATAGCTATCGTTCCTTCTACGCTCGCAAACAAGTTATCTATCGCATTTGTTTTAATAATTGATTCGATATCACCACGAGTTGTATACAAAATGCATGTCATTTCATCCACTTGTTTAAATGAACCACGTAGTTCTTTTGAAATGACATCTAGTTTTTCAAGCAAACTCGTTCGTAATTCTAAGGAAGAAATTATACAAGCACCAACAGTAGCTGAATAGCTTTTTGCTAACTCAGCTTTTATTTTTGCATCTTTTAGCCCATGTATAATGGATTGTGTTGGATCAATCATACGCTCTGAAGGAACACCTATTTTTTGAAGCTCGTCGTAAACAGCGTGAATACTAGTTAAAGCTAAATGAGCCTCTCCAGATTGATATTTAGCTACATGAAAATCGATAACTCTATTTATCTCATCTTTACTCCACAGCATATTTTCATAATCCAACACTTGCGGACTTTCTTTTATACCGATATCATGGAACACATTTGTAATAAAAGAGCGGTCTACTAAATCAATGGAAATGTTATGTGGTTGAATACTTTGATGATACATGATAGAAAGAATTGAAGATGCGACAGTTGTCTCGTCTTGCTGTAAGTATGTACTTGGAATTCGTAATTGTTCTCTTATTTCTTTTGCCATATAATAAGGTAAAGCACCTGAGAAAAAGATGACATCACAAGGCTTTAGACACTTTAATAGTTCAGAAGATTCCGCCGGATGAAGGTAAATATATGGATCAATTTCTATTCCCTCTAATTTTTGAGCAATAGGAAAAATGTTCTCCATAAACTCCTTTGAACCGACAACTGCAATTTTTATCATCATTTTCTCTAACTCCTTATCATTAATTAACGACTATTTAACGTCAACTATATCAAATGTATAAAACTATTGTAAACAGGAAGGGGTTTCTATTCAATGAAAATTACAGCTATTCATCTTTACGCAATTCGTTTACCGCTTCGCAATCCGTTTGTTATTAGTTATGGCTCTTATTCTGATATGCCCTCTATTATCGTCAAAATGGAAACAGATGAAGGTATTACCGGTTACGGTGAAGGCGTTGCTGATGATCACGTCACAGGTGAATCATGGGAAAGTACTTTCCATACTTTAAAACATACGCTAGCCCCTGCTCTAATTGGGGAAAATCCAATGAATATCGAAAAAATACACGACATGATGGACAATACAATTTACGGTGTTCCAACAGCGAAAGCCGCAATTGATATTGCTTGTTTTGATATAATGGGCAAAAAACTAAATCAACCTGTATATCAATTAATTGGCGGGCGCTACCATGAAGAATTCCCTGTCACTCACGTTTTAAGTATTGCCGATCCTGAAGATATGGCTGGAGAAGCTGCTTCTATGATTCAAAAAGGTTACCAATCTTTCAAAATGAAAGTTGGTACAAATGTAAAAGAAGATGTAAAACGTATTGAAGCTGTACGAGAACGTGTAGGAAATGACATCTCTATTCGCGTTGATGTAAACCAAGGCTGGAAAAATAGCGCAAACACATTAACAGCACTGCGTTCATTAGGACATTTAAACATTGACTGGATTGAACAACCTGTTATCGCGGACGATATTGATGCCATGGCTCATATTCGTTCTAAAACAGACCTCCCGCTTATGATTGATGAAGGATTAAAAAGCTCTCGTGAAATGCGCCAAATTATTAAATTAGAAGCTGCTGATAAAGTGAATATAAAACTAATGAAATGCGGCGGCATATATCCAGCTGTAAAGCTCGCTCATCAAGCAGAAATGGCAGGCATTGAATGCCAAGTAGGATCAATGGTCGAATCATCTGTTGCCTCTTCAGCAGGATTCCATGTCGCTTTCTCAAAAAAAATCATTACGAGCGTAGAGCTAACAGGACCATTAAAATTCACGAAAGACATTGGAAACTTACATTACGATGTACCATTCATTCGCTTAAACGAAAAGCCAGGACTCGGCATTGAAATAAACGAAGATACACTACAAGAACTAACCGTCTTTCAAGACGTTGTACGCTAAAGGAGGACTATCATATGACGGTTCTATACGAAGGAACATTAAAACAAAATAACGAATCATTTCACGTTACATTACTATCACTAGAGCACATCGAACAAATTTTATCACTACAAAACATTGTAGTTGAAGCACTAGAAGATAAAAGTCGTTTACAACCACTCTCACAAGCAGAATTTCAATACATTCTAGAAGGAAACGGCATGATGATCGGTGCTTTTATCGAAAACGAACTCATCGCATTTCGCGCTCTACTCGTCCCGCCTATCGATGATGAACATTTAGGGCTTAATATTGGTTTGCCAGAAAATGAACTACACCGCGTCATCTATCAAGAAATCTCAAACGTTCATCCGAACTGTCGAGGAAATGGGATGCAAAAAATATTAGCAAACGTCATCATGGACGAATTACAAAAAGAAGATATCAAATATGATTATGTATGCTGCACCGTTGCTCCTTTTAACATCCCGAGTTTGAAGGATAAATTTGCGCAAGGGATGGAGATTGCTGCGCTGAAGGAGAAGTATGGTGGTAGTCTGCGATATGTTTTTGTGAAGAAATTGCGCGGAGATAAAGAAAGAGATTGGACGGATGTTCAAAGTATTCTAATGAATGATGCTAGTGGACAGCAGGCTTTGCTTTCGGAGGGGTATCGTGGGTATGAGATGGAGAAAGTGGATGGAGATTTTGTTGTGAAGTTTGGACGATAATCTATATACTCGAAAAAAGGAGATGTCCCTTGTGACATCTCCTCTTTTCGATTTGTTGAACAATCCTGTAGTAAATGAAATTATATCAACGATTTTTCGAATATATCTATCATAATTCAAAATATAACAAGGGTGTTTTTCGTCGCTTAATAAATTTAACTTAAAATGAAAGTGAATTGAAATAAAGGTGAGCATGAAATCTCGCATATGAAATAGGAATTTATAGGAGATTGCGATTTATAAACAAAAAAATTCATTTGGAAGAAAAAAGATACCGTATTATTGATTAGGGTATTGGGGTCTGTGACTGGGCCGCTGTTATAGAACATAAAATAGAACACAGAGATTTAATACCTCTGTGTTCTTTAAGTTTCTGCTGATTAATTATAGGAAAATTAGGCTTTTATTTAAAGAAAAACATTTTAGCTATGACTTTATATGGGATTGAAAAATACTCTTTATTCTGTTTGTTTTTAACCTGTATATTCTTGATCAGGTATTGATTTAGTTTCTTTATTTAATACGTTTCTCAACCTATATATCTGACGATAAAAAATTATACTAATTAAACCCATTGTAAGAAATATAATTGACATACCAATAGATGGTATAAATGCACCTATTGTTACTGCAATTGAACCTAAAATACTTGCCCCCTTATTTGTCATTCCATTTATAGCCATGTAAGAACCCCTATTTTCTGTGGGGATAATTTCAGCCAACAAAGATTGCTTCGTCGGAATATAGATTAATTCTCCAACTACTACTACTAACATTAAAAAAATCAATAGGATGGGCATATTAATAAAACTAATCATGGAAAAACCAATTGAATAAAAGATAATCCCCACTGTTAGATTACTCTTATCTTTAAATTTTTTAGAAAGCTTATTAATTAAAACAGCCAGAACTAGCACGCAAATAGTGTTTGTAAAGTTTAATATTCCATACATCTTGTATCCATCTACCATAAAATGCATATCTTTGAAATGAAATAATTCTTGGTTCTGCATCTCTTTAACCAATCTTACCCCAGTATAGTTCATTGCTTGTATTTGTACAGCTAATTCTAAAAGGCTTGCCATTAAAAAAATCGTAAAGAGTTTATCCTTAATGACTACTTTATAATTAGTATTTATCTCAGAAAACAGATTAATGGGTTTGTCCAAAGATCTTTTAAGAGGAGTGTACATATCCCGAATAAAAAATAGTAACAAAAATAATGAAGCTAATGAAATGATTGATAAGCTCAAAATCAACTGGAATTTATAATCCTGAAATAAAAAGCCTCCTACAATCCCACCTATTAATAAAGATGCATTCCATAATATATAATCGATGGTATAAATTAATTTCCTGTCATCATTTGAACTCGAATCAATCAACATTGCATCCCCCGCAGGTCGAGAGAACCCAGAACAAGCACTGGTAATAATATTCATAAAAAAGACTATAACTGGAGAGTTTACTATTTCTGTGCAAGCAATAGCCATAATAAATAACGCTATAAATCGACAAATCTCTGCATATATCATTATCTTTCTTCGACCTAATTTATCTGCAAGATATCCACCATAAAGACCAGAGACGAAGCTTATTACAATGTTACTAACAAAAAGTATGCCAGTAATAGCTTCTCCAAATGCTTCTGAGAAATATATAATCATAAAAGGAAAAATCATATTGCCTGCGAGACTACTAGCAAATTGTTCTATCAGTCTCAACTTAACATTCCTATTCAGCTGTTTTATACTATTAATGTTCATTCTTATCCCCCATTATTTAGGCCAACTTATCTAAGCTGACCTAAATAAAACAAATTATATTTTATCAATATTTTTTTGGATTATCTTGCTAATTTCTTGAACATAAGGATTAGTTAACATTACGCCGTGTGTCGAATTAATCTGATGTATATTTAAGTCGCCATCTATATGGTCATCCCAACCGAGAGTAGAGTCTATGTCTTCCTTAATAGCTCTAAAAAAATGTATATCTCCTTTATACAAATTAAGTGGTTTGGGATAAGTAGCAAGAGCCCTATTTAACTTCAGATAAACAGTTAAAATTCTCTTCATCTCTTCAAAATCAACATCAAGCGCTAAATAATTCTGTTTTTTCCCCAACTCTAATATATAAGCAATTCTTTCATTTGGAGACATATTTTCGAACAGCTTCAATTGTTCTGCAGAAAGGTTATATCTTTCAATATAATCAAGAAGTAGTTCAAAATCACTAATACCTGTTTTATAAGGGGGTAGATAAGTATCAAGTAAAGCTAAAAATCCAATTTTTTCTCCAATTTCTTGCAACTGCAAACCTATTTCAAAAGCAATATTCCCCCCTAGGCTATGACCTAACAATATATAGGGTCCCTCTGGTTGAACTTTTTTAATTTCCTTAATATAATAAAAAGCTATATCTATTAAATTGTCATAGTCCCCATATGGATTTGAGATACTTAACCCATAAATTGGATGTTCATTTCCAAGTTGTTGGATTAACTCTAAATATCGGAACCAATATCCACCAATTTGATGGAATACAAAAATAGGAGTTTTACTACCTTTAGACTGAATACAGGTTAAAGGCGATCCTGTTTCTAAATTTATTTTGCCATTTATAATTGAAGATAGGTCTTCAATGGTTGCATTGCTATAGAAAGAGGGCAACGGTATATCTACTTTGTATTTTTTTCTGATTTTTGCTAATAATTGTACTAAAAGTAAGGAATGTCCTCCAATATCAAAGAAGTTATCCATTAATCTAATGTTATTTATACCTAAAACTTCTTTCCACATCTGTTGGATCTCATACTCCAAGATAGTTCTTGGAAGTGATTCCGTTAGAATCTCAAATTTATTTTTCCCACTACTGTTACTTGCACTTATAGTATTCGTATTCTGAAGATGTTTCCTGTCTATCTTCCCATTAGGAGTTTGAGGAATACTTTCAATCTCAACTATTACTGATGGTACCATGAAGTTAGGAAGACTTTGCTTAAGACATTCCTTAATATGCAACATATTTGATCTATTATAATTTTCGCAAGGTACTATAAAGGCAACAAGTCTACCATTTTGAATGATTACAGCTGAATCTTGTACAAATTGACTCTTTTGTAAAGCTTCCTCAATCTCTCCTAGTTCAATTCTATAACCACGTAATTTCACTTGATCATCTGTTCTACCTATTATTTCCACATCCCCGTCATCATTCCATCTAGCTAAATCTCCAGTTTTATATATTTTTTCAACTGTGTTAAAGGGGTTTTGGATAAATTTTTGACTTGTTAAATCTGAATTTTGAAGATAACCTTTGCTGACACCTCTTCCACCGATAAATAATTCCCCTACTACCCCCCTAGGTTGAAGATGTAAATGCTTGTTTAGTATGTAAAAGGATGTATTACTAAGTGGCTTTCCAATAGGTGTGTTAGTAAATTGTGAAAGTGATTTTTTTTCTTTTTTAAATTGATAATAACTTGAATCAATTGTAGCTTCTGTTACACCATAGGAGTTAACAATCTGAATATAATTACCAAATTTCTCAATTAACCATTTGTATTCATGAGCAGGTAACTTATCGGAACCTATAATAAGTAATTTTAAGCAACCAATATCTAATTGATTTTCATACACATACTCCATAAATGGAATAATAAGCATAGGAGTTGACTCCAAAACATTAATATCGTTCTTTCTTATCAAGTTATACAATTTTGAGAAATCTATCCTAAAATCGTCTGGGCATACAAATAAGGTCCCACCGCTTACAAGAACTTTTATTAAATCCCCTGTGAATACATCAAATGATGGACTGGCTATTTGCAAAATCCTAACATCTAGTTCATTTAACCCAAACTCATTAAACCATGAATTTGCAATAGAAGATAACGAATTATGCTGGACCATAACGCCTTTAGGATCTCCTGTTGTACCGGAGGTGTAGATAACATATGCTAAATTATCTACATTAATATTAAGGTTAGGTTTTAGTATTGGTTCATTCTTAAATTCTAAATTAGTATCTAGAGAAATCTTAGTAATGTTGATATCATTAAGATCTTTTAAATAAGATTTTTTTGTGAAAATTGTTGATAAATTACTATTCTGAATCATATATTGTATTCGCTCTCTTGGATAAGAAGGATCTAAGGGAACATAGGCTCCTCCTGCTTTTAGAACTGCTATTATGGAAATAAATGTTTCAATTGATTTCCCCATGTATATGCCTATTAGCGATCCTTTCTTAATCCCTCTTCTTAATAAATAATTTGCTAGCTGATTAGACTTATTCTCTAATTCATAATAGCTAATAAACTGACTTTCATAGCAAATCGCTTTATGATTCGGTTTTTCTTTAGCAATGCGTTCTACCATATCTGTTACTAAAAAATTGTTACTATAGGTCGTTTTTTGATGATTTCCTAAATCTAATAATTCATCTTTCTCGTTATCTCTTAAAATATTAAGGTCATGCAAGGATTTATTGGAATTCAGAGTGATATCCTTAAGTAAAGTTAAGAAATGCTGGCTATACCTTAATATAGTAGAACGATTGAATATATCTTTGTTATACTCAAAATCTGCATAAAGATTGTCTGCATTCTGATAAATATTTAAAGTTAAATCAAATTTGGAAACTCCATTTGTAATTACTTCCGGTGTTGCAGTTAAATTAGGAAGTTCAATTTGTCTGGATGAATCCTCATATGAAAACATTACCTGAAATATAGGGTTATGACTTAGGTTTCTATCTATTTTTAGCTCCTCTACAATTTTTTCGAAAGGAAAGTTTTTATTTTCAAGTGAGGAGATTATTTCCTCACGGGTTAATTTTAATAATTGCTTAAATGTAATTTCCGTAGAGAAATCCATTTTTATCACTAAAGTATTCACAAAAAAACCAATGGTTCTTTCTAATTCTTTTGAATCTCTTAAAGATACTGGTGTTCCAACAAGAATTGTCTCTTGGCTTGTATACCTATTTAGCAATAATCCAAACGCAGAAAGTAGAACAGTATATACAGTAGTATTATATTGAGTAGCTAAATCTACAATATGTTCTTTTATATGTTTGGGAATAACAAAGGAAAAATTCTCTCCATGATAAGTCTGTACAGGAGGTCTTTTATCATCCACTGGTAAATCTATTAGTAAATTTGCATCCTTCAACTTACATCTCCAATACTCTTTTTCTTGTTTAAAATCCCTATCATGGAAACTATTCTGCTGAGTAACAGCATAGTTTCCATACGCAAAGGCTGCTTTAGTTAGGCATTCTGGATTTCCTGTTAGAAAAGATGTGTAAATACTCTCTAAATCTTCGAAAAATATTTTTAAAGATCCACCATCTGAAATAATATGATGAAAATTCAAAATCAATATGTGTTTGTTTTCAGTGAGTTTTAATAGTAAAAATTGAAATAACGGTCCTTTTCTTAAGTCAAATATATGATTAGCAACTTGTTCCCTATATGAGTTAATACTATGTTCTTGGTTTTCCCGATTTAAATTAGTCAAATCAAATACAGGGATATCTACCGTTAAATTTGGAGAAACTTGTTGATAAGGATTTCCATCAATTTCAATAAAATGAGTTCTAAGTGACTCATGATTGCTTACTATTTGCTGAATACTCTGTCTTAATAAAGGGATACTTAATTGCCCATCAAACATTATGGAGTAAGGAATATTATAATTTTTTTTATTTTCCTCTAGTTCGTTAAAATACCAAAGTCTTTTTTGTTGGTAAGTTAAGGGATAAACCTTTCTGTTTATCCCTTTTTTATGCATAAGATCATTTAATAACTTTCTTTTTTCAATTGATGATAGATTTTCTAATATATCTAACTTGTTCATATGAGCACCTTCCTAATCTACTAATTGAGCCAATAATAAGTCTATTTCTTCTTCTGATAAATTATCTAAATTAATGATACTTTCCTCTTGTTTCAGTTCCGAAGGCATTACGCCTTCTGTTCCCAATGAAATCTCTTGAATTTTCTGCTTGATTATTTTAGCTAAACTTTCAACTGTACTAAATTCAAAAATGTCACGTAAAGAAATTTTTATGTTAAATTTTTCATTTAGGGCTATAACTAGTTGATAAGCTAATAGAGAATGACCACCTAGCTGAAAAAAACTTTGGTGTACATTTATACTACTCACTTCTAGTAGATTGCACCATATGTGATAAATTTGTTTCTCAATCTCATCCATTGGTTGTGTGATAGGATTTTTCGTTCTATAACTCTCAAAAGTACTCAAGAGATTTTGAATATCAATTTTGCCATTTGGTGTAGTTGGAAAATCTTCTAAATATATAATATGAGATGGTATCATATATTTAGGTAGTCTCTCATACATGAAAGTATCTAAATCTAAAATTTCTTTCAGGTTGTTTGATATAACAAATGCAATAATATTCATTTTATCCTTAGTGGTAACTATAACTGTATCTTTTACCTGTGAATGCATATTTATTATTGATTGAATTTCCCCAAGTTCAATTCGATGTCCTCTTACTTTGACCTGTCTATCAGATCTACCTACGTAGACAATATTTCCATCACTTAAATATTTTCCTACATCTCCCGTTTTATATATCTTAGATTTAGATGAATCATCAAAAGGATTTGGAATAAAGCGTTCCTTATTTAAAATTGGACGATTGTAATAACCTGTTGATAGTCCCTCTCCAGATATATAAATGTCTCCAGAAACCCCAATCGGAACAGGGTGGAGATCTTTATCCAAAATATATATCTTTACATTATCAATTGGTCGTCCGATAGGAATATATTTTTGATTTCCATTCTTTGAGCAAATAAAATAAGTTGAGTCTATACATGCCTCCGTTGGACCATATAGATTAATTAAGTCTATGTTAAAACCCTTAAAAAATTGTTCTGCAAGATTTGGAGTTAATTCTTCTCCACCACAAAATACTCTCTTTAAACTTATACATTCTAAAAATTTTGGCTCTAATAAAAGCATCTGTAACAATGTAGGTACTACCTGAAGAATTGTGACTTTTTCTTGTTGAATAATACCTGCTAAGTACTCTGGGTCTATATGCTTTCCTTGTTCTGCCAATAGTAGCGTTGCACCAGTTAATAGCGGAGCAAGAAACTCCCATACAGACGCATCAAAACTCAATGGAGTTTTTTGTATTACGATATCATTTGATGTGATAGGGAATGTATCCTGCATCCACATCATGTGATTATATATTGCTCTATGGGGAACCTTTACCCCTTTTGGTTCCCCTGTTGAACCTGATGTATAAATAATATACGCTGTATCTTCTTCATTAATTTCAATCTGGAGGGGCGACTCGTCATATGTTGAAATTAAATCCCAATTCTCATCTATACATACAATGTGCTTGTGAAAATCTGTTAAGTTCTTTTTATATTTACTACTCGTAATTAATACATCACACTCAGAATCCTCAATCATAAATTTACATCTATCTATAGGATAAGAACTATCTATAGGTAGATATGCTGCTCCAACCTTAAGAATCCCTAAGATACTTACAACGGTATCTATTGATTTATCAAAATATATAGCAACTATTTTATCAGATGACAAACCAAGAGATTTTAAGTATTTTGAAATCTGATTAGCCTTTTTATGTAACTCTTTAAAAGAAAGTTCTTCATTCTTATATCTTACAGCAACTTTATCAGGATTTTCTGTAACCTGCTTATCCAATAAGCCATTCAGCAATTTAGGTTGTGGGAAATCCTTGTGTGTATCATTCCATTTGTTTAAGAGTTGATCTTGTTCACCTATAGAAACATTACAGATATCAGAAATTTTTCCATTTGGATTAGAAAGGAGTTTTTCCAATATATCTTTAAAGTTGTTTATCATTCTTTGAATAGTTTCTGGTAGAAATAAGTGAGTATTGTACTCCCACTTACAAAGGTAAGATTCATTTCTTTCTTCTACAATTAAATTCAAATCAAATTTTGCAGTGCCATTATCAACATCTTGTATTATAACTTCTGTATCCGGTATGTTAAGTACTGGTTGATCGAAATTTTGTAACACAAATGCCGCTTGGAAAATAGGGTTATAACTTGCATCCCTATTAGGAGCTAACTCTTTTACTAATGCTGAAAAAGGTAAATCTTGATGTTTGTATGCTTCCAATACCGTTGATTGAACTTTCTGTAAAATTGTTTCGCACGTTAAATCAGTTGTAAAAACAGTACGAATTACAATATTGTTTACAAAATATCCTATTAGTGATTCGAAATTATAATTTGTTCGGCCAGTCACCTGTGTTCCAATTACGATATCTGTTTGCTTACTGTATATACTTAATAATAATTTGTAAGCAGACATTAAAACGATATAAGGGGTAATGTTTCTTTCCTTAGAAAAAATATTAATTTTCTTTGATAGCTCTGTATCCATAAGCCACGTTGTATATTTTCCAATGAATTCTTGCATAGCTGGTCTTGGAAAATCAGTGGGTAGCTCTAAGTATGTGTTTGCTCCATTCAGCTTATCCTTCCAATAATTGAGTTGCTGGTTGATAGCTTGACTATTCAATAAATCTCTTTGCCATACAGAAAAATCTTTATACTGCGTCTGCAACAGAGGCGTGTCTGGTACCTTATTCATAATAATATCGAGGTAGTATTGCGAAACTTCATTGTAAAAAATCCCCAAAGACCATCCATCGAATGCTATATGATGTGCGACTAAAAGTAGCATATACTCTTGTAATTCAGTTCTCACTAATGTAACTCGTAGTAATGGTAGAGAAGATAAATTAAAAATGTAACGAGATTCCTTTAATAACAATTTGTCACATTCTTGTTTTCGGTCTATAAGAAGGGTGCTTAAATCTATATAATTTATCTTCAATTTATGATTAGGAATACTCTTTTGTAAAGGTGTATAACCACTAGTATCGTAATAAGTTCTTAAAATTTCATGACGTTGAATTACTAAGTTAATGCTCTTTTCTAGCACTTCAATATCAATTCTCCCTCGAAGTTTGTAAGCGGAAACTACATTATACGCTGGGTTTTCACACTGCATTTCATCCATTAATAACATTTGTTCCTGTGCAACTGAAAGAGGTGATTCTTTATCAGCTATGGTTGATATTGCAGTGTCTTTGATATCTTCAGAATTAGATGTATGTATTTTTTCTAATAAACCAGATACAGTAGGGTTTTCAAAAAAGTCATACATTGATAGATTCACATTATACCGTTTATTAATCTTAGATAAAATTCGCATTACCTTGAGAGAGTGTCCACCTAAGTAAAAAAAATTATCACAAGGATTTACGGTGTTCACTTGTAATACTTCTTTCCATATGGAACAGATCTCATTCTCAGTTGCAGTATTCCTTTTTATATCATCAACAGAGTTGTTATTACTTAATTTAACTGAATATGGATTAGGTAATGCCTCTTTATCTACCTTTCCATTTTTATTTAATGGAAACTCATTTACCTGTACAAATAGAGATGGAATCATAAATTTAGGAAGAATCTGTTCTAAAAATCCTCTTATTTTTACTGAATTGATTTCTTCATTAGAAGTGAAATAAGCCACTAAGTTTTTCTCCCCAAATCCATCATAACAGACCTTTACTAGACATTTATTAATAGATTCATACCTACTGAGGGCTAGATGAACTTCATCTAATTCAATTCTAAATCCTCTAATTTTAACTTGATTATCAACTCGGCCAATGAATACGATATTTCCATCCTCAAGGAGTTTTACTAAATCCCCCGTCTTATATAGATTTGAATCATTATCCGTATTGTATATGCTTTTTACAAAACTCTCCTTATTTTTCTGTGGCAAATTTAAATATCCTCGGGCTAAGCCATCCCCACCTACATACAGTTCTCCAGGTATCCCTATTGGAACTGGTAGACCATTCTTATCTAAAATTAATACTGTTGTATTTGAAATAGGCTTACCAATAGGAATGCTTCTTACACTAGTATCTAAATTATTTACTTTATAGGTACATGTAAATGTTGTATTTTCAGTTGGACCATAACCATTTAAAAAATGAATTGTAGGGAAAGTATTAATTACTTTTCTTACGTGGTTAACAGATAAAACATCCCCACCTGCTAATAATTTTTTTACTTTATTTAAAATCTGTAGATTTTCATCAACAATTTGATGGAAAAGTCCAGCTGTAAGCCATAAAATAGATACTTCATGGTAATCAAGAACATCTGCAAGTTCATTTAAAGATAAATAATTAGAAGGGATGATTAATTTTGCTCCATTTAATAGGCATCCCCAGATTTCAAATGTAGCAGCATCAAAAGAAATAGATGAAAGTTGTAAAAATACATCTGTTTCGCTAATATCAATAAATGTGTTGTTTATAGTTAATCTAACTATTCCTTTATGAGGAATACAGACTCCCTTAGGTTTACCAGTGGAGCCAGAAGTATAGTTAATATATGCTAGATTTTCCGAATGACAACTTGTAATTGGATTACTAGTATTATAATTTGATAATTCGCATTGTATATGTTCCACATTAATATTCTTGGTATTATCTAAGAGAATATTATGTTCTTGTAACTTTGTGGACGTTTCTTCTGTTGTAAGTATTGCATGCATTTTTGTATCTTCAATAATATGTGAAATTCTATTTGCTGGATATTCCGGATCTATTGGAACATAAACTCCCCCAGCTTTAATGATCGCTAGAATTCCTATTATAAGTTCCGAAGATTTTGGTATACATAAACCAATGAAATCCTCTTCTTTTATACTTAATTCTTCCTTTAAATAATGAGCCAATTGGTTCACTCTTTGATTTAACTCTTTATATGTCAATGTTTTCTTTGGACATACAACTGCTATATTATTTGGAGTAGCTTTTACTTGTTGCTCAAATAATTCGCCAATACAGCTGGTATCTGGATAAGAAGTTCTAGTATCACTTAATTTAAGAAAAATTTCATGCTTCTCTTCCTCAGTCAAATAATCTATAAAGTTAATGTCCTGATAGGGATTATCTACTATACAACATATAATTTTAATAACGTGATTGAAAAAACTTTCAAGTGCTTTTCTGTCAAATAGGTTATCTATATAGTTAACATTTAAAATAATATCTTTATCTTGAGGGCATACGGAAATTAATATCCCTTTATAATCTCTAAAAACTTTATCTTCTTCGAGTATAGAGTTATCGGTAACTACAAAAGGGGAATTTCTAACTGCAGAAGCACTAATCTTATGTGTTGTGCTTCTCTGTAGTTGATTTAGTGCATTTATAAAATTTCTATTTTCATCAAAGTTAATATCGACCTTAGAGAGAACCCTATTATTAATTAGAGGAATATTAATTATTTTTTTATTACAGTACCTATAAACTACCGTAGCTAAAGCGACTAACAAGGTTTCATGTGATGAAATATTAAGCTGTTTAGTAATATTAGAATTTAATATTGCATTGCTTATTTTTATTACTAATGTTTTTCTTCTAATTTCGCAAGATTGTAATACATCATACTCCTTTTGTATGGGTAACTTAAAAAGCATCTCTGAGTCTAAATCATTTATTATTTTATTTTTCATGTTGTCACCACCAATATTTAATCTAATAAATCGTAAAAGTTAATGTAGTTTATTTTTTTTGAAAATTCTTCATCCATTGAGGATACAGCTAGCTTATATCCTTTATCAAACTCATATAGTTTCTGGGACCATACAAGATTACCTAAATTACATACACTAATATTTGTGCTATCAATCATTTTAATTGTACTAGGAGGAATAATATTTAAAGATAGACCTATTCCAATCATTTTAAAAAATGATTCTTTTATAGCCCATGCTGCATAGAATAATTCAATCTGTCTTTCAATACTTTCCCTATAGAATCTTCTTAATTCCCCGTTCAAAAAAACAAAATTAGCCAAATCCGTTATATCTATATTTTTTACTTCTTCGATATCTATTCCGACCTTAGCACAATCTGATATAGCTAGGGCTATCCATTTTCCTGAATGAGAAATATTAAAGTCTCCTTTCCAATTCTCAATGTCCTCAATTAAACAGGGCCTTCCATATGGATTTCGATATAAAGAAAACAAACCCTTTTCTACATTTAATTTCCTGCATATTATATAACGCGTTAGTAAATAAGCACTTAAGGATCTAAGTTTATCCTCTTTTTTTTGCATTCTGTTTATTCTTTTCTTTTCTGATATGGGTATCTGCTCTAGATATGTATTAATTTGATTTTCAGTATAAATCAAAGGGATTTCAACTAAATAAACATTAATCATAAATGTTCTCTCCATTTAACTCGATGAAGTTTACAAATCAAGTGTGTTTTTGTAATTTTTTTGTGAATTTTTTGTAAATAAAAAACTTCAAAATTATGTTAACACATAGCCAATAACTAGTAAATATAAAAAAAAATGGTTGACAGAAAAAAAAGATATTTGCTATCATTTTTAATTGTCAGAACATTTTCTTTGTTTTGGATATTGTTGAATAGTTATTTTAGAAAACTTTTAAATTATTTAGAAGATACAGGGGGCATAAGAATGTCTAATGTTACATTACCTGGTACAACAGGTGTAAGAAATAGGATTTTGGGTCATGCTAGTAGATTAGAATATAGCTGGAAGAGGGGAGAAGTATCTACTAGCGCTCCAGTTTGTATTGAAATTCATCCAACTAATCGGTGTAATTTAAAATGTGTTTTTTGCTCATATAATGATATCAGACAGGGTGAATATTTACCGGTACCAGCTTTTAGAGATCTAGTAACAGACTTAATAAACTGCACTCCTACAGTAAAATCAGTTATTTTATCAGGTGGTGGTGAACCGTCTGTACATCCTTATTTTTCAGAAGCTGTTCACAGGCTAGTTGATGCTGGGATTGAAGTAGGGGTCATTACCAATGGTGTATTATTAACTGAAAAAATTAAACAGGCGTATTTGAAATGTTCTTGGATAAGAATTTCCATTGATGTTCCTTGGGAAGAGACATATGTAAGACTTATGAGTCCACATAAACCAGAAAATTTCAAACAAGTTATCAAAAATTGTAAAATTTTGTCAGATGAGAGAAGGAGACTAAATCAAGATTGGCCTACAATTGGTTTGGCATACATAATGACTAAGGATTCCCAATCAGATGAAGCTTTCTTTAAGTGTATAGACATAGGTGTAGAGTCTAAAGCAGATTACATAATGTATCGTGCCTTATTAGACTTAGAATCAGAGCAGATCACACGTCCCCTATCAGAACTAAGGGAACTACTCCCAAAATTAGAAAAATACGCTAATAATGTTGGGATGCCTCATCAGTTTGAACATTTCCTTAATGAATTTAACCAAAACTCTCAAAAGCATGTTCCGACGCATCTTAAAGAATGTCCGATTGTACAAGATGGAATTTATGCTTATGTAGCTGCTACTGGTGATGTAGTTCCTTGCTATGCAATCTATAAGGAACTTATGGACGATGAATGGAAATATGGGAATATTAAGGATATGAGTTTTAATGAGATTTGGAATAGCAAACTCAGGGAAGAAGTAATAAAAAGAATTAATGCTAGTGCCTGTCCATTTTGTCACTTCCAAGTTCAAAATAAGATCCTATCTGAAATTGATGAAAAGTATGCAGTGAATGTAGAAAAGGAAATTCAGATGGAAGACATTCATTGGAAGTTTCTCTAATGTGAGTATCTTAGTCATTAAATAAAGGTAATTCTTAAAAAGAATTACCTTTAACTAAACTCATTTACTAATTTGAGGTTCTCTGTCTAATATAGAGATAAATTCACTGGGATAACTTTCGGAGAAATCAAAGTATTTCTTTAAAATATTTATAATTCTTTTTGAAGCTTTACCATCTCCAAAAGGATTCTCAGAGTTCTTCATACTGTTATATAAAGAATTATCAGTTAATAAACGATTAGTAAGAGAGTATATGTTTTCTTCTTCGGTTCCTGCTAATACAACAACGTTAGCTTCAACAGCTTCTGGTCTTTCAGTGGTATCTCGCAGTAGTATAAGCGGTTTACCAAAAACAGCAGTCTCTTCTTGAAGGCCACCAGAATCACTCATTATTAGATGAGTACGACCTAAAAGGTTAATCATATCTGGATAACCCAAAGGTTCAATTAATTTGATACGTTCATGGCCTTTTAAAATAGGGTAGGCAATGTCTCTTACTGTTGGACTTTTATGAATTGGATAAATTAAAGTAACATCTTGGTGTTCATCTACTATCCTCTTCATAGCACTAAATATTTGTTTCATAGGCAAACCATAATTTTCACGACGATGTACAGTAGCCGTTATTATTTTATTTGCAGCAAAATCTATCTGGTTCAATGTAGAATTTTCAAATACATGTTCATCTTTATATGTATCAAGAGCGGCGTCTACCGATGTTTGACCAGTAACAAAAATCTGTTCATTTAGATATCCTTCTTTTGATAGGTTGTCTTTACTCATAGAAGTAGGTGCAAAAAGTAAATCACTGATAGAATCAGCAATACGTCTATTCATTTCTTCGGGCCAAGGAGAATATTTGTTGTAAGTTCTCAATCCAGCTTCAACGTGCCCTGTAGGGATTTTATGGAAATAAGCGGCTAATGATCCGCAAAGTGCAGCTTGGGTATCACCATGAACAAGAACCATGTCAGGTTTCTTATCTTCTATAACTTCACCTAATTTAATTAAGGATTCAGATGTAATATAGGTCAATGTTTGTCTTTCACGCATTATGTTCAGATCAATATCAGGCTTTAAATTAAAAGCATCTAATGCTTGATACAACTGTTCTTGATGTTGCCCTGTTAGCACTAATAATGTTTCAAATTCTTCATTGTGTCTATTCAATTCTTGAATAACTGTACACATTTTAGTTGCTTCTGGACGTGTCCCTATTACAACCATTATTTTCTTTTTATTCATAATTTCTCCTTCTTTCTTTAAGATGGGAATAAAATGCCTATAAAATATAGAACTATATAAAAATATAAATTATTCTTTTTCCAAAAGTCAACATTTTTTAAAGAATGTATCTAATTTAAAATTATTAAAATATTCAAAACACTTAACTCTATGTATAGTTATAAAAATATTTATATAAAGGAAAGGGAGAATAGATGATGATTGAGTTAATTAAACCAGTTATGTTTAGTAATATCAGGGAAGTAGAGGAGTGGATTGATATTAATTTCAATTCCATAAGCACTAGTAATTTAGAAAAAACAAAAAAACTTTTAGAACCTGTATGTACCAATGAGCAATTGATTATTCTGTTGAAATCTCTTCTTAATGATCAAGAAAAACTAGCAGAAATAGCTAGTAAATCGTATACTCATGCTAATGGATTTGACAAAATTGTTTTAATTGAAAATTATGAGGTCGGATATAGACTTCGTCTGCACATTTGGCGGCCAGACCATGTATTGTTTCATGCGGAACACGTACATAACCATCCTTGGGACTTTAGCTCTAAGGTTTTAACAGGTGCTCTTACGTTTAAAACATATAAGCTTAATGAACTATTTGGGGAGGAGCTGTATCATTACAGAACATTACCTTTACCCTCAGGAGAGGTCGGACATCAATTAAAAGATTTGGGGAGAGAGAATTTAAACTGGGTATTTGATGCTACCATTGAAGCAGGGTCCTTCTATACTCTATCAAAGGAGGTTATACATAGAGTAATTAAAGAAAGTGATCGACTCACTTCTACAATTATGCTACAAACCCCAATTGAAGGCATCGTTTCTGATTTGTTTACTGAAGAGCCTTATAAAGATGAAAAAGAGTTTGTTCATAAGTTTTATGATGTTAACACTCTTGTTAATTTACTGCATGTAATGATAGATGAATTATCTAAAAATACAAAGTGAATTTTCAATTTTTAGAATGGCATATTTTAACAAAATTAGCAAACTGTTATCTTTTTAGATTTAGTTTCATTTGCTATTTAAACGATTTCATCACAGTCCCTCATCAAGATTAACTTGAATTTACATGCATAGATTGTCATCATTAGTTTAATAGGAACGAGTGAGCTTCAGCAGAATAATAAAGCTCACTCGTTTCTTAATTTCAAAATTATCAAAAATTGTAATGTTATGTTTATAAATTATAAACTAAAGATTTTAAATTTTCCTTCTTCGATAAATCCTTTATAAGATTGGACTTCTCTGCAAGGTCGAATAATACACTATTTTCTCTTAAGAAAATCCCCCCTGTATAAAGACCATATTTAGGATCCTGTTGAATAACTTCTGTATAATCATTGTTAATTTGATATGAATTATTTGTATCCAACGTATCCCAGAATAAGTTATCTTCCTTAGAAAGATATTTATTACAAAGTCTTTTTAGTTGATCGTCATATTCTTCATCTCTCCAATGGATGATACTCTCTAAAATATAGGAATCAGTTAACTCCGTATATTGTTCAACACTCCACATGCTCTTACTATTACTCAGTATAGGAATCAGATAGTTAGGTATATGTTTCAATTGGTTAATTTTAAACAAGTTCGAAGCCTGCTTAAAGATCATCTTTAATAATACATCTTTTCCGATTACAAACTCACTAGCAAATCCTGTATTAAATAAATTTTTCTTTATCACAAATAGCTTTTCTATTTCATTAATAATTGTGGGAGAAATAATAACTTTATCTTGCTGAATCTTACTTCCTTTAATTATCTTATTAATATTTATATTCTCTAATTGTATTAATCCAGAATAAAATAAATCTCTGCTAAAGTAATCTAGTTTATCAGCTCCAAGATTAGAGAATAGAAGCCCTTGTATAACAGGAAATTTATTATCTTTGGATATAACAGAAATAATATCTTTTTGGATTCTTGGGTTTTTAAGAAAAACCTTTTTCATTTCAGTATGCTCCTGGATAATCCTTCCACTCCAAATTTCATGATTTAATCCAGTAATATTTTCAAAACAGTGTGAAAAGGGTCCGTGTCCTATATCGTGTAATAAAGCGGATAATAGCGCTAATCTTTTTTCATAATCTTCAATATTATATCCTTGTTGTTCTAGATTTTGTAACATCAGTTTCATGACATGATATACACCTAAAGAGTGAGAAAATCTATTGTGAATCGTACCAGGGAGTACAAAGTGCGTATTACCCTGCTGTTTTAAATTTTTTAATCTATGAAACACTTTAGTTTCTATAATTTCCAGAGCGTATTCATCATCTATGAAAATTTCTCCATGTATTTCGTCAACATACTTCATGTTTAATCCCCTTTTAGTAATTTTTTGCTTCATGTAATCTTTACTATCTGAACAATACTACAATTATACCAGTTAACGCATATAATATGGTTGTTTCTTTTATTAAATACTGAAGGAACATCCAAACAACCACTATTTTAGTATAAAGTTGAAGCATTGATAAACTTAAGGTTATATTCTCTTTATGACGTTATATGTAATTATAAAGATAAATTGATGACATCTGTAATGTCCATAAAAAATTCGTCTATGCTGTATTGGTGAAAACCCTCAATAGGAACATATTGTAATGCTAATTTTGTTATGTAATTGGAGCATTTAATATAAGTTCCCATAATTAGATTTACCGCAAGAATGTCTTTTCTTCAAGAAATCTCGTATAATCTTGCCATTTTCTTTACGCCTAAGGCTTTTAAGGGGGGAGTTGCGGCTAGAACAATTTATCCGTTTTTCCCCATTTACATCACTCACTACAGCTAATTTTGTATGCATGGGACCTAATCCCATTTTGATACAGCTTATTGAAGCATAAAAGCTTCGTAAATCAACACATAAGATGATTCTATTCGATAGGATTGAATAGTCATATATCGCGATTCCTCCTAAAAATAAAAGAATATTTACTCTCACCACAAAAGTACGTTCTTTTATGAAGAGAAATTGTACTATATTAAGGAAGTTTATAATTCAGGGGGAGTTTACACAATTAATCGTTGCAACTAACTTTTGAATAAAGCATTGCTAATACTAAAAGGTAGAAGTGAAAAGTTGTTCTACCTTTTAGTATTTAATTAAAATAGGCTGTATCCTCTTATAAAGAATAGTTGATAATCATTTTGAATCCGAAAAATTTAACTTTTAGATAAAAAGTTTTTGTTTGATTTTGCATAATATAAAACCTCCCTTCTACACATGCATTTTACTCACTTTATCTTGAAATTCTAAGGGTATTTTTAAGGAAATTCAAAAAACATAACAAAAAGGAGCTCTTTAATATTAAAGAGTTCCTTTTTTGCTTGCTCTACAACATTTTTACGATAACATATAATAAAATCAACCTTTACTTAGACCAGAATTAACTAATATACCAAGCTCTATTTGAATCTCCTTCTGGTACATCGGCAGTTTTAACTAGTTTCTTATCATTTTTTAAATCAATAGCAATGCAATAAATCTTTGAATCATTTCGCTCTGCTTGTTCATTATCAATTTCAGTTACATTTAAACGATACGGCATACGCCCATTAGCGAACATGTTGTTTAACAGAATATTCTATCTATATGTTTCTATCGCTTCAACTTTTTTTATTACTTTTCATGTGACTTAACTCATGAATTTGCATATCAATAACCCATAAATTTGTGGAATTGGACCAAGGTATTTTTGCCCATCAACGATTCGACAAGAAATATCGACTTACCGACAAGTATTGATAATAATCGCCCCCTATATAAAGCGCACCACTAAACCGTCATTTTCCAACTAGATAACGCTAGCCAGTTCTCCATTTCCTTATAATCAGGCATGATCTTCCCGACAAGACGCCAGAAAGATCGATCATGATTTAAATGAACCATATGACACATTTCATGAACGACTACATAATCAATTACCCGCTGTGGTGCCATCGCTAACTTCCAATTGAATGTTAATTGCAGATTTGAATCACAAGTTCCCCACGTACGACTACTATCTGTAATACGAATAGAGCGCGGTTTTGTTTTGAAATTACTTTGATGCGCTTTAATACTCTTCTCCACTAATGACTTACACTGCTTATAGTAAAATCGTTTTAAAGCTTGCTGTATTTTCTCATCCTTTAGCTCTTTCACATAAATATGTAACTTATCTCCCTCAAATACTGCATTATCTTGCGTAATGCTTGCATCTTGAGAAATTTGTATCGGATACGTACTTCCTAAATATAGAAAGCCCTCGCCTTGATCGTAATCCTTTTCCTGTGGTCCACGCGCTCGCTCCGCCATTTCCTTACGTGTTGTCTGAATCCAATCCCACTTCTCTTCTAGCAACTGGACTAAGTATTCAACAGGTGTCCCTTTTGGAGCTTGCACTTCCACATTTCCGTACGAATCTACAAAAAGACGCACAGACTTTTTCTTTTTATAAGTTATATGAAAATGAATTGTCTCACCTAAATATGTATGTACCATTTCATCACCTAGTGTATTATTTTTACAAGTAAAAAAGAGTAGGATACAAACGTCCTACTCTACCTATTATATCATTTGCTGCTTTAACAAACTCATTACCCTCTATACTTTACACCTAATCCCTTAATGAAATTCCTTGCGTATCTATCGCCGCACTCTTTGTAATTTTTATGACCTTTTTTTCTTAATAGAGCGCCTAACTCTCCTTTTGTTACCGTAACGCCTACGCTATCTAATATATCAAGTACATCCTCACTCGTTAAAGATAGTGCGATTTTCATTTTCTTTAGAAGAAGGTTATTAGCACTTTCTTTGCTTTGTACAGGTGCCGGTTGCCCTGGTTTCGGATCTTGCTTACCTCTTTTTAAAGTAATAAATCCATTTAAAAATGCCTCTAACATCATCATATCGCATGTTTTTACGTACTCATCTTCTTCCACATCAGGGTTTTCAGGTTCGTGCTGAGGCGCTCTCTTTATTTTTGTAAGCATATCAACTACGTCTTCTTTCGTTACTTCCATTCCGCCAAGTTTAAAAATTTCTACCATATCTATATCTTTTATATCTAAAGCATATCTTACTCTTTTTAATATATCGTTGTTGCTCATTGCCATTGGGTTTCCTCCTGAAATGTTGATTATTTATTCAGCAGTTAAAGTTTATCCTTTAATGTGCTTTAAACTATCATGTTTAATATAATTTTTTAGTTAATATCCGCTAAATTATTACTTTAACATTTTAGAGGTGTATTTTGTAGTCTTATCTGAATTAATACCTGTGTAGATTATACTAATCCACCCTAGAAATATACATTACTTTTTTATGAAGAAGTTAATTGTTAATAAGAAAAAAACACCCAATGTAAAATAGAGATATAAAATGCTATTAAATCAACATTTTACATCTCTATTTTTTAGCAAATAATTTTTGAAATAACCATATCAAATGTTACCATTAAAAACTTTAATTGCTTAATACTAAACTACAAAAAGATTCAATAATATTTTTATAAGCTAGCTAGTTATTTTATTAATCCATATTCCTCTAACATATGTAATAAACTTGTATTAATTACATACATTCCATCTTCATCTTTTAATTTATTACATTGCTTATCACATAATATTTTGTACTTTTCTTCTTCCTCATAGTCTAATCCTTCTAATAAATATTCTAATTTAGCATTGTGCATTTTCAATAAAATATTAGCTTGGTTGGAGTCTATAGTATGTATCTGGCCAATACAGGAGCTAGAATCGACCAATCGTTTATATCCACTAGTTCCTCCTACTCTTCTCTTTAAAACATCTATATGCACTGTAGAGTCATTAAATAATGGATCTGCTAGAGAATGAATATGTTTAAAGGATTCTATCATTGGATAATTTAAAAAAAGCTTTCCCCTTTCAGTAGAATCAGAAAAATTATCCAATAACACTTTTAATTTCAGAGCGTCAAATTGTGGGTCATGTGGATCAAAATCAAATATTAAAATTATATCGCTAAAATCTGCTTCATTTAATAGGTTTTCTTCATCTAAATCAAAATATTCATTTAAAAATAGTGGGATATCAATAAATTCAAATTCAATATTCCCATCACTATCAGGATAATCTTTTTTCAATCTATTGTAAAAGGCATAAATATTCGTCTTATATGCTATAATTTCTATATTATCTATTCCGTACAAACTATAAAGATGTTGAAATAAGTCTTTTTCTACTTTTTCACCTTCTACTAATAACAAAATTTTAGATTTCTCCACAATAGCTTTCTCTCCTTCTTAATTAAACTCGCCGCTTTGATATAATTTTTCTAAATTATGTCCTTGCCTTAATTCTCTTAATGTCGCATCTGCAATTGCCTTTATCGTATTCGGCATCATGAGTAAATAACAATCTGGACGCATAAACTTATTATTCATTAAGTCTGTATTATGAGTAGTTACAAGTATTTGACAATCGCTTTGTGTCTTAATTTTTTGTAGTATTTTTTCTGCTAATTCGAAATGAAAATTAGCATCAAATTCATCTATAAAGAGAAACTTTATTTTATTTAAATTTTTTATTATTAAATATATACCGGTTAATGCTTTTGTTCCACTTGAAGCATTACTTATAAAATCAATAGGACGATTATAATCAAAGTATAACTTCTTCTCACCTTCTGGAGTTATATCAACTTTTAATTTAATTTTCAATCCACAATCATTTAAGAATTCCTCAAAATCCTCAACTAAACCAGCTTCTATAATATTATTGATTACTCCCTTATCGACTACGACCCTAGGGCCTCTGAACTGGACAACATTATCTAAGGGTCTTAAAATTGCCATTCCTTCTATAAAATTACTTAATTCCTTTAAAATAATTAATTTATTTAATTTAGCATTTGTCAAAATATATCTCAAAATTGTTATTTCATTATCCCATTCCTCAAAATTCAAATGCTTAAGTTCATCATAATTTGTTAAATTATTTAGTTCTCCATCTTGAGATTCAAAATTAAAAGCATATAAAATTTCATTATTTATTCTTAAACTTTCGCATTTAAGCTCCGTACTTGATCTTTTTTCATAAATATACTCTATTTCCTTATTTTCAATAACAAATGTATATTCAAATCGAGCAAACTTCCTTGTACTATTTGCATTTAAGAAACTAATATCATTATTTTGTGCTCTTTCATTTGGAAGAATGGTATATCTAATATCAATTAAAGCTTGACCTAAATTCGTTTTTCCAACAGCATTCCTTCCATACATTATAGCTTTATTTATAAGTCCACCCTTAATACATTCCTCATTAAATTTATAATCTCTAACATTTGAAAAATCTATTGTAATCGGCTCATCAAACGCTCTATAATTAGAAACAGTAAATTTTTTCAGCATCCTCTTCACTCCCGTAATTTTTTTACGACACATTACTCATTATATGATAACAAAAAGAATCATATACATCTAATAAAAAATCTAACCTTAACCGGATTAATTCTTGGTAACTCATATTAAATTGGTATATCGTCCCCATTTAAATTACAAATATAAAAAAGGCAACTTTCACAAAGGAAAATTGCCTCATCCTAAAATCAAACCGTACAATTCATGTGCAAGATTTGTATATCTTTCAAAAGCTAAACCGTCTCACTATCCTGAGCCACACCAACACTTGCCTCAAACTTATCCAACAAAGCACGCACCTCATCCGTCGACTTCGTACTCATCAATTGATTTCTCAATTCAGCAGCTCCAGGGAAGCCTTTTACATAAATTTTGAAGAAGCGATGTAGTCCTGTGATGGAGCGTGGTAATACTTCTGCATATTGATCTTGAAGATCAAGTTGTAGTCTTAAAAGATCTAGGTGCTCTTTACTGCTATGCTCTCTTGGCTCTTTTTCAAAAGCAAATGGATTTTTGAAGATGCCTCGTCCGATCATTACGCCATCAATGCCGTATTTTTCAGCAAGTTCCAGCCCCATTTTACGATCAAGAATGTCCCCATTGATTGTTATTAACGTATTTGGTGCGATACGGTCACGTAATTTTTTAATTTCCGGAATTAGTTCCCAATGCGCATCTACTTGGCTCATTTCTTCTCTTGTGCGTAAATGAATAGAAAGGTTTGCAATATCTTGTTTGAAAATGTGAGTTAACCAATCTTCCCACTCGCTTAACTCTTTAAAGCCAAGTCTTGTTTTTACACTGACAGGTAGTCCGCCCGCTTTTGCTGCTTGGATAAGTTCTGCTGCAACGTCTGGACGTAGAATAAGGCCACTACCTTTTCCTCTTGATGCAACGTTCGGAACTGGGCAACCCATGTTAATATCGATACCTTTAAATCCTAGCTCTGCCATACCGATACTCATTTGACGGAAGTATTCAGGATTGTCTCCCCAAATATGTGCTACCATCGGTTGTTCATCTTCTGTAAAAATCAAACGGCCACGTACACTTTTCATACCTTCTGGATGGCAATAGCTATCCGAGTTTGTAAACTCTGTGAAGAATACGTCCGGACGACCTGCTTCACTTACTACGTGACGGAAAACAACGTCTGTCACATCTTCCATTGGTGCAAGTACGAAAAATGGTCGTGGTAATTCACGCCAAAAATTATCTATCATTTCAAATTCAAATCCTCTCACTATGAATACAATTTCAAAATATAAAGCCAAATAGCAGCAGTACATTTGGACACTTATATTTTGCGAAAATCAGCAATATTTATTTTAACTAAAATCATTGCTAAATGGTATCTTTATAAACCAAAAAGCAGGTGGTATAGATTTTTTCTATATCAACTGCTTTTCTATTATACCAACTCCAATCCGAACCACATACACCCTCCACATGTGCAGGATGTATGTGGGGGGTGCTAGTGGGTTTATTACAATCTTAAGACCCTTTTCTTTCAGATAACATACTTTACCAAAACAAAAGTTGCCGCTCCAAAGGAACTTGAAACTGAATAAAATAAGTACACATAAGTTGATTTGATTCGTTTTATCTTAACCTTTTGAGTGTTATATCATCTCACTTCCCCTGTCACATCAACACTATTTTCCAAATTCATCAAGAAATGCACGCACTTCATCAATTGATTTCTTAATTCACCAGCTCCATGGAATCCTTTGATATAAAACTTGAAAAAGCGATGAAGCCCTGTGATAGAATGTGGCAGTGCTTCACCATTTTGCTCTTTTGACTCTTTTGGCTCTTTTTCAAAAGCAAACGGATTTTTAAAAAATATCTCGCCCAATCATAACGCCATCCTATCAATTGGCAGCGAGACTCTCTCCTACCTTACTTTCAAACAAGATTCCACCAATTGGCTTATTTTGTTTTTGTTGCTTCGCATCACCCTGCTTGAACATATCAAATAATAAGAATGACTGCTCCTTCCAGCTAAATGAACCATTACGGCAACACTTATTTCTTCTATTAGTATAATCACCTAATTTGTCTTCAAATGAGCTCCACCAAGCCTCATCATATGTGTCTTTGCCAATCATCTCCATTCTTCGGCCAAGCTCCGAACCATTATTTTTCAGAATGGTATCAAAAGCACCCAATGTTAGTTCCTTATTTTTCGCATCTTTTAAAGCAATTCTATCTCTTCCTTTTCCGACTCCTTTAACCTTATAATTTGGGAAGATTTCTTTTAAACTCACTGTAAAGCAATCCTTCATTTGCAATTCCATTGCCTTGCAGAAAAGAATTGCACAACATGATGCATCCAACTGATCATTCAATTTGTATACCGGCTCTAGCAAGAAGAAAAGTTTCATGCCAAGAAGCAGATTTTCTTTAACCTTTACAGAGAAACCATCCAAATCTTTCATATCATTAAATCCAAACCTTTCAAGTTGCTCTGTAGATAACTCTGTCTTAAGAAACTCCTCATTTAAACCTTTAATCAGCCCCGAAGTATCAACACTATAATCAACGACACCATTCTCAGCCCCTATTTCCATTACTGAAAATGAAGTTACTGGCGGTAATCCTCTCGAAGCCTCAACTAAAGCCTTCTGCAATTCTTGCTCTGACAAATCATCTTCAAGAATTGCCTTGATTTCCTTTATAGCTAATGTATCCATTATTTCCTTTGCCATGCTGACACATGTAGAAGATTTCCAAGCATCTTCATCACCAATCACATATAGACGAAATTTAGCACGTGTAGCTGCAACATTTACAATGTTTTTATTTACCCATCGTATTGCACCTTTAGCGCCTTCGCTTGTATCGCAACCAAGAAGGAAAATAACCTCTTCAGCCTCTTTACCCTGGAAAGTATGAACTGTTCCAATCTTCTTCCGATCATTTTCAAGAATATAGTCACTGTTAATCTTTGTAGTACCGCTATTCTTATCGCAATATTTTTTAATATAGTCCTTTATCCCAGAAACAACAGTTGTAAATGGACTAATAATATAAATACTCGGATCAGGATTCTTAGAAAATGCTATCTCTAATAGTTCACAGACCTTTTGTCCCTGAGCTTCAACAAAATGATTCTTATTACCTTTCTCGGAACCTTTAACATTAATCCACTGCGATTTGTCATAGATGAATTTTTTTGCCTTTTCTGGTTTTGGCAACCTTGTCTGCTGTTTCATAATACCGTTGTAAGATATCTCATTTGAAACATCATACATCGGTGAAATGCAACGTCTATGTACCAACAAAGGACATCCAACCCATTCTGGATAATCAGTCCCGTTGTCTAAGTAGGTTCCAAAGGTATTTAAACGATCTGCAAATCCCTGAACAGAAAGAGACTTTTTCTTGTATTGCTTTAATGCCTCATCACTATACGCTTTTTTCAGAAGCATCAAATCATCTGTGACAACTGGCTCAACCTGTTTAGGATCTCCAACAATCACAGCACTACGGCTTCTATATAAAGCACCCAATGCCATTTGCGGCTGAGCTTGACCTGCCTCATCAACAACCAGCATACCTATAACCCCAGGTTGCTTCACATCCCTTAAAAAAGTACCAACAGATGCAAATGTGGATGAAAGCACAGGTACTAATAAAAATAGTGTTTGGAATAAAGCCGGAATCAAAGCCTCCTTGTCTTCTTTATGGAAAATAATTCTTTCGTTCTCATCTCCTGCTTTTAATCCCCAGTAATAAGACAAAGTAACAAAGTTATCCCTGCAGTGATTAGAAGATACAACAAACTCCTTATTCATCCGCATAGCATAACCAAATAATTTTTCTCTTTCACGATTATACCTTTGCGTAAACCATGGATTTGAAACCTGTGCAATTGTTGATTCATCTACATCATTCGATAACAAATGCCTTACAAATTCTTCGTCTATTATCAGACCTGTATCTACAGCATCTGTCCCTGTAAATTTAGCAATTTCGGACTCATACCCTTTCTTAAAACTTTCTAATTTAGTATGGGCTTTCGATATCGTTGACTCACAATCCACAATCTTCTTTTCTTCTGCAGAAATAGTTTTTGAATAACTATTAATCTCCTCTTTTAGTTCATCATATTCTCGCTGTGTCTGATTATAAAGAACTTCTGCCTGCTTGGAAGTCTCTGTAAGCTGTTTTATTTCTGAATCCAATGAACTCACTTGATCCCTCTGATTCTCAGATTCTTTCCTATATTCATCTGCCAATTTCATGGTAGCTTCATATTTAGCCTTATTGAGAAATTTTTTCCATAAAGGCATTGAATTTCTTGTGCATACTTCTTTTTCCAAAAATTCTTTTATTTTTGACTTAGCAGTTTTCAATTCTCTTTTTTTATTGCTGAGTTCCTCATCTACTTGACGAAATGCAATTTTACAAGAAACTGCTTTTGTACGATGTTTTTCTTCTCTGGCAATTAATTCAGTTATTCCTTTTTTTGTACTTTCAATTTTTTCCCTACTTGCTTGAATTAACGCATTACAGCTTTCAACAGTTTCATACACCTCTCGTTCTGCTGCTACTTTCTGCGCAAATAAATTTCCTGCCTTTCTAAGAGTATTCTGCATATCTCTTACAACTTTAAGCTGTTCTTCAAATTTCTTTTTTGAATCCTTATATGATTTAACCCTATCTGGAGCCATATCCTTATTTTTATAAAAGTCACGTCCTAATGGATAAAGCACATGATTGTAAAAATTACTTAGATTGGATTTCTTTCCTAATGATGCTGCAACTAATCCCCATGCCTCACTATTCTCTAGGAGATTCTGTGCATACTTTGTAAAATAAACGTCCTTATAGGACTCACCTTGATAAGGAGTTTCCATCACTTTCGATTCAGCAGGATCAAAAAGCTTTCCAACCTCTGCAAGCATATTCCTTAATTCTTCAGGATCATCATCTAACGGTGCCAAATCACCAACCATACCCTTAGGGAGTTCTTTAGAAATATTTTCAACAGCCGCATTATTACAGGATGTTACCAACATACTAAAGTTATTTATCGCGTCATTTTTCAAACTATACCAATGCCGTGTATATGTAGAATATGCATTTTCTTCTCTTTCTCCATGAATAAAATCATGTTGCATAAAAGCATCGTTAGGGTCATCATACTTTGATAATAAAATAGCCCTCTCTATAATATTACTTACAACGATTTCCTTAAGAAGTGTTGTCTTTCCAGTACCTGGAGGGCCATTTACCGAAAATACCTTGCCATTTATCTCATATAGATTAGACGTACCTTTACCTATAGCTAAATTAACTGCCATTTGCTGCATAAACGCAGGCATAAATCTTGAAGGCCACTTTCCTACAGGTGCATTTTCAACTGATAAAATCTCGTTAATCTGACTTAGATACTCCTGCTCTCCTTGCTCCTTTGGATCTACCAAATCGATTCGATTATTCTTGGTCGTATCCTCGTCTTCTAATACAGTAACGTATTTAAGGATGTCACTTCCCATGTATCCCTCTTTAACTAAAGCTCCACTTCGATGCCTCTCGATAACAAGCTTTATATCATCTGAATAATAATCATGACTTAATCCAGAATAGTTATCATCCTCCTTTTTCTCTTTTGTAGTCTCGTCTGCAAATAATTGGAAACTGATACCATAAATCTCTTCATAGGCATCCTTATCATCTTCTGTATTCTGAATGTTTCCTTTAATATATTTTTTCTCTACTTCTTCATATAAATCATGCAGCTTTCTAAGAGAAATAGCACTCGCAGAAAATATCTGTAGTTTTTCTTCCTCATCAGCATTCTGATCAGAAGCATTTATTTCCCGCTTTTCCCCCTCGTTATTGTTTGCATTTAATGTAGATTCTTTATTAAAGAACTTTTTTTCAAGTTTTTCCTTTGCATCGTTATATAGTTTGTCATCTAGAGAATCGGAGATATTCCCCTTTGCATTTTCAATCTGATTTAGAGCCCAGATTATTGTGGATAAGGACAAGGAATGCTCTACATAGTTTCCATCCGGAGAAAGTTGCAAACTAACCCATGCAATCTTGTCCGAGCTTTTTTCCGGTCTATTTTCATCCTCTGGATCAAATGGTAAAATTTTCGAAATGCACTCAATACACTTCTCCCTTTTTACCTTGCCTATATAAATGGTCAGATTTCCCCATTTTTTCATTCCACAAGCATAGGCCTCTTTCGAAAGTACTTCATATAAGTCTTCATTACCACTTAATGATATGAAATGGGATATTGTTTTATTTTTATTTGTCCCAAGGCGCACCTTTTTTTTGTGGATCTCGATTCTATTTCGCACATCCCGGCTTTCAGGATATGAGTCCTGTGATAGGAATTCTAATGCAAACCAATAGTCTAATACCTTTTCAGCCAAATTACCCTTCCCCATATATCCTCCCTCTATAAACTAATAGTTTTCTTAAAAATACTCCTGCTTTCTCAGTTTTTCGCATTGATTTATATATTAATGGCAAAAGACCTGTAGATGATAATTGAATTTCTTGAAATATTTAAGTAGTAGGGAAGTGGAAATAGAGTTCACCGACTTTCCTTTTAATGGTAAAATTAATATTTATTACAATTGCCCAAGTGAATGTCCACATGGCTCACAGCGGTATACCCTCCAATGTCTCGCAGATTCAATGCTCATATATTCTTTCGTTCAAGCTATCATCATAAGGTGTATGTCAGAAATCTCCTATGTAGGTGCGGTGCCTGTAAGGATTAATTTTGCTAATTTGGACCCCTCTTTGATGCCTTGTAATTCCCAAAGAATTATGCACCTCTAATATTATTAGAACTTTTCCCTTCCAAAATTTATCTATTATTTTTTTCATGGAATGGTTATGTTTTTTTCTGCCGGTGGAGGAACTGCCGAAACAAAATAAACTTCCAGGAGGAACATAAAATCAGCCAAAACCATTCCACCTTCAAATACAATCCGGAACAATACTGAACGAGCTATCAATCGTTTAAAGCTAAGGGGCTTCGTTCCCTGATGGAGAAGATCATTGTAAGAATGAAGGCAACGTCCGGTGGGCTAGTTGCCTTTCTTTAAAATGAGTTTCGAGATACATTCCACGTGAATAGTATGCAGGAACATATCAACAGGTTGTACTTCCTGTATTTTATATCCACCTTCTTCTAGTACTTTTAAGTCGCATGCTAATGTTGCTAGGTTACATGATACATATACGACGCCCTTTGGCTTCATTTCTATAATCGTGTTTAGACTTCTTTATTTTTGCTGAATTTTGAAGTAGGGGCTTACTGCCCGTAAATAGCGTGACAAACCAAAAAGCAGATGATATAGATTTTCCTATATCATCTGCTTTCCTATTATACTAACTTAAGCCAAGCCACACACTCCACATGCGTCGTATGCGGGAACATATCAACAGGTTGTACTTCCTGCGTTTTATATCCGCCTTCTTCTAGTACTTTTAAATCACGTGCTAATGTTGCTGGGTTACATGATACGTATACGACGCGGTTTGGCTTCATGTCGATGATTGTATTTAGTAATGCTTCGTCACAGCCTTTACGCGGTGGGTCTACGACCATTGTGTCGGCGATTACACCTTCTTTGTACCATTTTGGAATGACTACTTCTGCTTCTCCTACGCCAAATTCAGCGTTTGTCATGTTGTTTAGTGCTGCGTTTCGGTTTGCGTCTTCGATTGCTTCTGGGACGATTTCAACGCCGTACACTTTTTTCGCTTTTTGCGCTAGGAATAACGAGATTGATCCGATTCCGCAATAGGCATCAATTACTGTTTCGTTACCGTTTAATTTTGCGTATTCTAACGTTTTATCGTATAGCACTTTCGTTTGTTCTGGATTTACTTGATAGAATGAACGTGCTGAAATCGCAAATTTAATGTCACCGATAAAGTCATAAATATATTCTGATCCGTATAATACTGTCGTTTTGTCTCCGAAAATTACGTTTGTACGCTTCGTATTTACGTTTTGAACAATCGATTTTACTTCTGGGAATTTCGCTGCAATTTCTTCAATAATTGCTTTTTTGTTCGGCAATTCTGCTGTACGTGTAATGAAGACAAGCATAATTTCTCCTGTTACTTGCCCGTAACGAGCCATTACGTGACGAAGTGTTCCTTTGTTACGCTCTTCGTTGTACGCAGTGATACCGTGCTTTTCACAAATACGTTTTACTTCTTGGATTAATGTATCGTTTTCTTCAGCCTGAATTAAGCATGATTCCATATTAATGATGTCATGCGTTCCTTGGCGATAGAAACCAGCTACAAGTCCGCCTTCACGTTCTCCGATTGGTACTTGTGCTTTATTGCGGTACACCCACGGATTTTGCATGCCAAGTACAGGATGAACAGGAACATCACCTAGTCCTCCAATGCGCTGCATAACGTCACGTACTTGCTTTTCTTTCGCCTGTAATTGTCCCTCATATGATAAGTGCTGAAGCTGACAACCGCCGCACTGATTATATACTGGGCATTCAGCATCTTTACGATATGAGCTTTCTGTATGAAGTTTCATTAAACGACCAAATGCAAAGTTTTTCTTCACTTTAATAATTTTAATTTGCGCTTCTTCACCTGGTAATCCGTTTTTAACGAAAATAGGATAGCCCTTTACTTTCGCAACACCGGCACCATCATGTGTTAAATCTTCAAATATTACATCTATAAACTCGTTTTTCTCAACTGGTGGCGTCATTTTAGTACTCATTTTCCGACCTCTCTTTTTCATAACACTGCGTTACATTTTATCATACTTATATGGTCTTTTTCTATTGGAAGAAAAAAAGCTATTGACGATACTTCTCTGTTAATGTTACGCTACTACTAATTTAATACGGACGATGTTACCTCATATATACTTGATAATATGGATCGAGAGTTTCTACCCGGCAACCTTAAATTGCTGGACTATGGGGAAAACTAATGAATATTAGCCTATGCGCAAAAAAGGACTCATATTGATTAGCTTTCTCTCATAGATGAAAGTGAATCCATATGGGTCTTTTTTTATTTTTCTAAAAGGTCAGACATCTTACGTATGACATAAAACCTCATTCCTTTATTTTTAGTAATATAACGAGCGTTTTATGTACAAACTTTATACGAACTTCTGAAAGGGGCAACTACATGCAATATGTAATGAGCATTATCGGTATTATTGCCGTGTTAGGTTTATGTTTTGCTTTGTCAAACAACAAAAGTAAAATCAACTTCCGTGCAATTGCAATTATGATTGGTTTCCAAATTTTAATCGGTTGGTTTATGTTTGCTACAAAGGTTGGTCAACAAATCATTATTTTCATTAGTAAAGTTTTCAACAAACTAATTAAACTTGGTACGACAGGTGTCGATTTTCTCTTTAATGGAATTCACAGAGATTTTGTCTTTTTCTTAAACGTATTATTAATTATCGTATTTTTCTCAGCACTACTTTCAATCTTTAGTTATTTAGGTGTTTTACCATTCATCGTTCGCGTTGTCGGCGGTGCAATTTCAAAAATTACTGGTTTGCCACGCGTTGAGTCATTCCACGCAGTAAACTCTGTATTCTTCGGTTCAAGTGAAGCGTTAATCGTTATTAAAAACGATTTACAGCATTTCAATAAAAACCGTATGTTTATCATTTGTTGTTCTGCGATGAGCTCCGTTTCTGCTTCTGTTACAGCATCATACGTAATGATGTTAGATGCAAAATACGTACTGGCAGCTCTTCCGCTAAACTTATTCTCAAGCTTAATCGTTTGTTCGTTATTAACACCAGTTGATACGAAGAAAGAAGATGAAGTGATTCAGAAATTTGATAGAACTCTATTCGGAGACAGCTTTATCGGCGCAATGATTAACGGTGCGCTTGATGGTTTAAAAGTAGCTGGTATCGTTGCCGCATTAATGATCGCCTTTATCGGTGTGATGGAAGTTGTAAACTACGTAATTAGTGCAGCTTCAGGCGCAATGGGACATGCTGTTACTTTACAACAAATCTTCGGTTACGTACTTTCTCCATTCGCATTCTTAATGGGTATTCCAACTCAAGATATTATCCCAGCTGGTGGTATTATGGGTACGAAGATTGTTTTAAATGAGTTTGTAGCAATCCTTGATTTAAAAGACACAGCTACAACATTAGCTCCACGTACAGTTGGAATCGTTACAGTATTCTTAATTAGCTTCGCAAGTATTAGCCAAATTGGTGCAATCGTTGGTACAATCCGTGCCCTTTCTGAAAAACAAGGAAGCGTTGTTTCTAAATTTGGTTGGAAAATGCTATTTGCATCAACACTTGCTTCTATTTTATCTGCGACAATCGCTGGATTGTTTATTTAATAAAAAATCACCTTACTTTAACGAGTAAGGTGATTTTTTTGATTCTTTATGAAATCGAGTGAAATTCAACTGCTTCTTCTGTATTGATAATCCTATCTTTATATATACCTTTTATTGAAATGTAAATGATAGATTTGTTTATGTTTTTTAACTTTCCTAATGAAAAATGATAAAGTAATCCATCGCTTTTTAAAGTCCACATCTTCCCACTCCATGGACCAGTAGCTTTTTGTTCATCCGACGCCTTTATTTCACCTTCATATTCGCATTCTCCTAAAGGAGTTTTAATTATATTCTTCTCTGTATCAATTCGAATATTTTTAATTAGCTTCAAATTTTCATCAGAGAGAATTTGAATTTCATGATCTTTCTGTTTAAAAAAGAGTTTTCCGTCTTTGGTATTTACATATTCTGCATTATTCATTTTATCTATCATAAAATCATATTCTTCTTTTGTAATACCTAAGTTTTGATGATAAGGAAACGTTTTTTTCGGTATAATTTCTTCTTCGGCATACTTCAAATACCAATCTAAATTATTTGTAATACTACCGCTCATTTTATTTCCTATTTTCTCTAATTTCTCTTTTATCTCATAAGGAAATTCTAGTGTCATAATATCCGCCGTCACTTCCGCATTCATAAGATGCGATGGAATATACTCTTCCACACTATTCGCTTTACTCACTTCACTTTGACAACCAACTATAAATAGCGATATGAAAAAGATATATATTATTTTTTTATATTTCATTTCTATTCTCCACTCCATACATTATTCTTACTTAGTTTTATAGCGGTTTTTATTATAGTATAAAATCTTTATATTTTAATAAAATCCATACCTGTATGCAAAATTGCATATTAATAAGTCTTCTTCTTACTTTAAAATTAGCTTAAATCCCTTTCCAAATTATACAAATAACAAGTTTAAAATGTTATAATTTTCAAAAAACCATTGGAGGATATTATGAAAGCCCACGCAATTTTCGATTTCTTACATTTACTAGTCTTAACGCTGAAAAGCTATTATGTATGGGGAATGCCTATCTATGTCTTCATTATTCCTCTTATCTTTGTAGTCGGTTATATTATTATTAATTCTAATAAGAAACAAAAAAATACATCTATTCAAAGTCACTAATCTATTACCTTAATAGCCTCCTAAAAATCATATTCCCCTCATTTTCTTCAAATGATATGATGAACAAGGGTATATCCCCACCACTCTTATAGCGGTGGGGATTTTAATGTCAATATGCAACATACTACACAATAGAAGGTGATTTTCATGAGGAAATACGCAGCAATTGCTTTATGTACGTCTGCCATTCTAGCAGGCTGTAATACTAACAATGTAAGTCCAGAACCTAAAAAAGAGAAAACGGCTCAAGGGATTAAGAAACAAGAAGAGACTGTGCAAAAACAAGGTAAAATCTCATATAATGCAGTTACACACGAATCTACAAACACAAGTATTCATATTACAGACATAAAAGATTCTTTAAATGAAGTACAATATAAAATTTGGCGCACAGCTGATGGCAAGGAACGTGCTAAATCTTTTTCTTCTAAAGAAAAAGAGAAACAATTCACACTTCCTTTTGATATAAAGGAATTTGAAGGAAAACGCGGTGAGTTCCAAATTGAAGCAACAGGAATGAAAGAAGATGGGAAAACAATCCCGCTTACGAAATCTACTATTACTTTCGAACAAAAGGTTCCTGTTCTTATGTATCACGCAATTGATGATTATCATGGTCAAGGTATTAAAGACTTATTCGTCTCACCAGCTAACTTTGAAGCACAAATGAAACATTTAAAGGACAATGGTTATACGCTGTTAACGTTTGAACGCTGGGGCGATATAAATAAAGTAAATAAACCGATTTTCGTTACATTTGATGACGGTATGAAAAATAATATGAATGCATTTCGCGTTTTACAAAAGCTAAAAGATGATACTTTTAAACCGGCAGCAACAGAATATATGATTGTTGATAACGTTGATGTAGAAGGTGCCCTTTCTACTTCTGAAATAAAAGAAATGGTTGATTCCGGCATTTTCTCAGTACAATCTCATACTGCAACACATGCAGACTTACCGAAAATTACAAACTATGAGGAAGAGTTAAAAGGTTCAAAAGAAAAGCTAGAAAAAATAACAGGTAAGCCTGTTATCGCGATTGCTTATCCATTCGGTCATGTAGATGATAAGGTTGTTGCAGAAACGAAGAAGTATTATCAATTTGCGACAACGACAAAACCTGGGCAATTCATTACGAAGGGTGAACCTGATGAATTGTTAAAGATGAAGCGCGTTCGTATACACCATACAACGACTGTAGAGCAGTTTGCTTCTTCAATTAAGTAAAAAGAGAGCTCAATACATTTTGAGCTCTCTTTTTACTTTATATTTATATATATTTTTAGAATTTTCTTGTATTATATATAGTAAGAAATCTTTCAAATTAAAGGAGATTATACATATGTCATTTGAACAAACGTTAGAGAAATATGCTGCTCTTGCAGTTAATGTTGGTGTTAATATTCAACCTGGACAAACTTTATCAATTAGTGCACCTCTTGAAGCTGTACAATTTGTACGCCTCGTTACAGAAAAAGCATATAAATCTGGTGCAAAACACGTATATGTAGATTGGAATGATGAGACGTTAACACGCTTAAAGTTCGATCTAGCTCCTGAAGAAGCTTTCGCTGAATTTCCATCTTGGAAAGCACATGCTCGTGAAGAATTAGCAAAAGAAGGCGCTGCATTTATGTCTATCTATGCAGAAAACCCTGATTTATTAAAAGGTGTAGAAGCATCGCGTATTGCAACAGCTCATAAAGTAGCTGGAGAAGCAATGAAAGTATACCGTGATTACGTACAAGCAGATAAAGTAAGTTGGTGTGTCATTTCTGTTCCTACGAAAGAATGGGCTGCGAAAGTATTCCCTGACGTAGCGCCAGAAGAACAAGAAGCAAAGTTATGGGATGCTATTTTCAAAGCTACTCGTGCTGATTTAGAAAATCCTGTAGAAGCATGGAAAGAACATGATGAAACATTACATACGAAAGTTGATTACTTAAACGAAAAGCATTATAAAGCTCTTCACTATACAGGTCCTGGAACAGATTTAACAATCGAACTTCCAGAAAAACATGTATGGGCTGGTGCTGGTAGCTTAAATGAAAAGAACGTACCATTTATGGCTAATATTCCAACTGAAGAAGTATTTACAATGCCACTTAAAACAGGTGTAAACGGCCAAGTTTCTAGTACAAAACCGTTAGTATTTGCAGGTAATATTATCGATAATTTCACGTTAACATTTGAAAACGGGCGTATCGTAGACTATAAAGCTGAAGCTGGTGAAGAAGCTTTAAAACATTTAGTAGAAACAGATGAAGGTTCTCACTTCTTAGGAGAAGTAGCTTTAGTACCTCATGACTCACCAATTTCAAACACAAATGTTTTATTCTACAATACACTATTTGACGAAAATGCATCTTGCCACCTTGCAATCGGAAATGCTTATGCATTTAACTTAGTTGGCGGAAAAACAATGTCTAAAGAAGAACTTGCTGAAAACGGCGCAAACGCTAGTATCACACACAACGACTTCATGATTGGATCAGCTGAGCTTGATATTGACGGTATTACTGCTGATGGCAGACATGAGCCTATCTTCCGTAAAGGTAACTGGGCGTTTTAAATTTATTACCATAAAGAAACACATTGGATAATCCAATGTGTTTCTTTATTTATTTGGTTTCAATTCAAATTTTATCGTTCTATTTTCATGCGTAAACTCCGGTCTATACGTAGCGATATACGTATTTTCTTTCGCTACGTCAAATAGCATGATATCTTGAATTTTTTCATCTGGTGCTAACTTTTTACTAATAAAGCTATCAGGGTTATTATATTCTTTAAATCTTGTACCTTTCTTATCGGTAATCTCAAATTCATAAAATGCAAAAGGTATTTCCTTTTTACTATTATTTTCTACTTTGAAAATAATCCCCAAAATCTCCTCTTTCTTTTTATTCTCATCATAATCCGGATATCCTAATTTAACTGAATCGATAGTTACTTGCAAACCATCTACGTCTACTGTCTCCCCTATTTTATACACTTTATCTTGAACATCTTCTTGTTTACTTTCATTACTATCTTTAGTCTCAGTGCAAGCACTTAAACTAAAAGCTATGCCAAAAATTAAAACAATTTGACTTACCTTTTTTAACATACTCTTTCCTCCACATAAGACAATATTTCATATGTATCATAACAAAACGCTTTACTCTTTCTTGTCATATTTTGTCGTATTAATTGCTAACTGCACAAATAGAAAAAAGCTATCTTCTACAAAAGATAGCTTTCATGATGCCGATGAAACCTTAAGCCCAATGACACCCAAAACAATAAAGAGAATACAAAATGCTTGGAATAAGCTAATATGCTCTTTAAAAAAGTAAACACTAATGATTGTAATAAGTAACGTTCCAACGCCAGACCAAATGGCATAAGCAATACTTAAATGAATCTTTTTAACGACGATAGCAAACACGCTGAAACAAATTCCATAAAATACGAAAATAAGTACACTTGGAACGAGCTTTGTTAAACCATTTGATAGTTTCATTGCGATTGTTCCAGCTACTTCAAAAATAATTGTAACAAGTAATAATAGCCAATATACCATACTAGAATCTCCTTCTCTGTTACCTTATAGAGATTCTAGTATACTACTTATAGTCCTAATGAAATATATTTAATTTCTAAATATTCCTCGATGCCGAAATGGCCTCCTTCACGGCCGATACCACTTTCTTTAAATCCACCGAATGGTGCTTGTGCAACTGATGGAAGACCATCGTTTAGACCAATAATACCGTACTCTAGCGCTTCACTAATTTGGAATGCTTGGCTAATGTCTTTCGTGAAAATATACGCAGCTAAACCGTATGGTGTATTATTTGCACGTTCAATTACTTCATCAACTGTTTTAAATTTCGCAACTGGTGCCACTGGCCCAAATGTTTCTTCATTCATACAAAGCATCGTATCATTTGCCAACCCAATTACAGTCGGTTGAATGAAATGTCCCTCTAACTCTGCGACCTTTTGACCACCATATAAAACTGTTCCACCTTTTTGAATAGCATCTTCAATATGTTCTTGTACTTTTGAAACTGCATTCTCATCAATAAGTGGCCCGACAGTCGTTCCGTCACCGAAACCGTCTCCTACTTTCAACTGCCCTACTGCCTTTTGGAACTTCTCTACAAATACTTCGTATACTTCTTCTTGAACGAATACTCGGTTTGTACATATACACGTTTGTCCTGCATTACGGAATTTCGAACCAATCACCGCTTCTACTGCTTTATCTAAATCTGCATCATTCATTACGATAAACGGAGCGTGTCCCCCTAACTCAAGCGAAACTTTTTTCATCGTTTGCGCCGCACTAGCCATTAACTCTTTCCCGATTTCCGTTGACCCTGTAAAGGACACTTTTCGAACGCGACCATCTTCCATCCATGTATCAGCAATTGCTTTTGCACTACCTGTTACAATATTGATTACGCCCTTTGGAATATCTGCTTCATGGGCTAATTCAGCTAATTTCAATGCAGTTAATGGCGTTTGACTTGCTGGTTTCACAACGGCTGTACAGCCTGCTGCAAGCGCTGGGGCTACCTTTCTCGTAATCATAGCAGCTGGGAAGTTCCAAGGTGTAATAGCTGCCATAACGCCAACTGGTTGCTTCATAACTAAAATGCGCTTATTCGGATGAGAAGCAGGAATCATTTCACCGTATACGCGTTTCCCCTCTTCTGCATACCATTCAACAAAACTGTTTGCATAATTTACTTCACCAAGCGCTTCTGCAAACGGCTTTCCTTGTTCCTTCGTCATAATCGCTGCGATCTCTTCTTTATTTTCATCAATAAGCGTAAACCACTTTTTTAACTTCGTGGCACGATCTGCTGCCGTTAACTTAGACCACGTTTTAAAAGCTTCATGCGCAGCATCAACAGCTTGCTTTGCCTCTGTTACTCCGCCTTTTGGTACAGTTGCAAATATTTCCTTCGTCGCAGGATTATTTACTTCAATTTGTTCTTGTAGTGTAATCCACTCACCATTTATATACATCGCCTTTTTATCTATACTTACGAAAGTCGCCTTTTTATCCAATGTTTTCTTCCTCCTCTATGAACTTCTTAATTTTCCTAGTAGCAGCAGATTGACTAATTTGCAAAAACTCAGCCACTTTATAACTTGATCCATACGTTTTATACGCTTTAAGAATAATATTTCTCTCTACCTCTTCCAGCATTTTATAAAGGCTTTGCCCCGATTGTTCAACTGCAGCCTCTTGCATAGAGAGTGGCAAATCCTCTACCGTTACAACATCATCGACAGTAATAACAATTCTCTCAATTACATTCTCTATCTCTCTATTGTTTCCTTCCCACGGATATCCGACAAACATTTGTAATGTACCCGGTGCTAGTTTCACATCACGTCCGTACTTTTTATTAAAGTGCTGCAAGTAATGATAAATAAGCGGTAAAATATCTTCTGTTCTTTCCCTAAGCGGGGGAATTGCAATTGGAATGACATTCAGACGATAGTATAAATCTTTCCGAAATGTTCCTTGTTTCACCATCTCGCTTAAATCTCTATTTGTTGCCGCCACAATTCGAACATCTACTTTTTTTAATTCTCTTCCGCCTATAGGACGAAATGTTTTTTCTTGCAATACTTGCAAAAGCTTCGCTTGAATTTCAATCGGCATTTCACCGATTTCATCTAAAAAAAGAGTTCCTTTATGCGCAGATTCTAATAGTCCCTTTTTCCCTTCACGATTCGCACCTGTAAAAGATCCACCTGAATATCCAAAGAGCTCCGATTCAATTAAATTAGTTGGCAATGCCGCACAATTAATTTCATAGAAACTTTCATTCTTACGGTGACTCACTTCATGTAAATGGCGTACTAATCGGCTTTTTCCTACTCCAGTCTCGCCTAAAACGAGAACAGTACTATCCACTACAGATACTTTTTTGATTGTATCGACTATTTTTTGCATAGCTAGACTTTTAAAAATAAGTCCTTCATGCTCATATGTTTCTCTTAATTCTTTTTTATATGTTTTTAGCTGATTATCCATTTCCTCTACCTTTTGACGTAATTGATAGAGTTCAGTAAGGTCGCGAGAATAACTAATCACTCTTCTTAAATTTCCCTCATCATCAAAAACAGGCCTTGTACGAACGTGTAAATACTCTCCTGATTTTGTAGTTTGAACGAGTTCAATTGGCCTCTTTTTTTCAATCACTTCTAATGTCGCTGATGGATAAAAGATTCCATCCTTTTGTAGTTCTTTTACATGCTTACCAACTAACTCTTCTGCAGCTAGTTGGTAGTGCCTTTCACATGTACTATTTACACGCACAACGATCCCTTGCTCATCTGTAACAAAAATTTCGTCAAACGCATATTCAAATACATCTTTTAAATCCATTAACACTCGTTCCTTTTCTGCAACCATCCTAGCCACCCCTAACTTCAAATCCATCGATCCACTTCACTATCTTTATTATAAAGTGAATTTTCTGCATTTAATATAGAGTCAGCTAGAATGTTTGCTATTTATACTTCAGTTTTTAAACGCGAGCGATGTTCGTTTGCTCATAACAAGCTTGCAATGATTCTTCAATTATTGTTAAACCTTCTTCAAGTTGCTCATCTGTAATAACTAAAGGCATTAACACACGGATAACATTTCCATACGTTCCTGCTGATAATAAAAGTAACCCACGCTTATTTGCTTCTGCACATAGATTAGCCGTTAACGTTTTGTCAGGTGCTTTCGTCTTACGATCTTGAACGACCTCAAATGCACACATTGCTCCTAACCCACGCACATCACCGATGCAATGATATTTATTTTTCATCTCTTCGAATCGGTTCATTACGACTTTTCCTAATTCTATCGCTCTATCATTTAATTTCTCATTTTCTATTACATCGAGAACAGCTAATGCAGCTGCACATCCTAATGGACTTCCTGCATACGTTCCACCAAGTTCACCTGGTGCAGATTCATTCATAATTTCTTTACGTCCAATGACACCACTTATCGGTACACCAGCCCCTAATGATTTAGACACTGTAATTAAATCTGGAACGACATCATAGTGATCAATTGCAAAATATTTTCCTGTACGACTAAAACCTGTTTGTATTTCATCCGCTACAAATAAGATGCCGTTCTCTGAACAAATGCGGCGTACTTCTTGAACAAATTTCTTACTTGGGACGATAAATCCACCTTCCCCTTGAACAGGTTCCATTACAACAGCTGCAATTGTTTCTGGTGCTACTTCCGATATGAAGAAGTTCTTAAACTCTTCAATAATAAAATCATCATACTGCTCTTCCGTTAATCCCTCTGGGCGACGGTATTCGTATGGAAATGGCGCTTTATATACTTCTGGAGCAAAGGGACCAAACCCAAATTTATATGGCTTCACTTTACTTGTCATCGTCATTGTCATTAATGTACGACCGTGGAAACCTTTAGAAAATGCGATAATACCAGGTCTCTTCGTATATTTACGAGCGATTTTCACCGCGTTCTCAACTGCTTCTGCACCACTATTTAAAAATAGGACTTGCTTATCGAAACTTCCTGGTGCCAATGCCGCAAGCTTTTCTGCTAATTCAATATATGGCTCATACATCATGACATTAAATCCAGTATGAATGTATTGATCGACTTGTTTATGGAGCGCTTCTTTAACCGTTGGATGACAATGCCCTACGTTAATTGTCCCGATTGCTCCTGCAAAATCAATGTACTGATTGCCATCAACATCTGTTACAAGAGCACCATTTGCAGATTGTACAAACGTTGGGATGCCGTTACTTACTCCTTTTGGTACTATATTTTGACGGCGTTCTAATAAAGATGCCGCTTTCGGTCCTGGAATTTGTTCATTTACTTTAGCAAATTTTTTTGTGTTCATTGCGTACCCCATCCTTTTCTTTACATTGTTTTCTCTTCTTATTGCAAAATATATGCCAACTTTCTTTTCTAGCATTTATCCTATATTCTTTGTATCCAGGCATAAAAAATAAGTCTATAAAGACTCATTAAGAGTCTTTATAGACTTATTTTCCTTACACATTAGACTTTTCTTTCTCCCAGAAAAACTCACCCGATTGAGAAATAAACTCTCCAACAGAATCTAACACTAAATCAGCAAGTGGTTCTAATGTTGGACGGTCTCCCGTACCAGATAGCACCCCAATTGCATAGCAATCGCCATTTTTAGCTAAATGTAAATCAGTTGGCGTATCTCCAACAACCGCAACCTCACATGATTCTAAATTAAATTTCTCACAAAACACTTCTATAATCTTTTTATCTGGTTTTTGCGCAAGGAATGTATCCGAGGCTATAATATAATCAAAAAAGTTCTCCAACTTATATTGTTTTAAAAATAATTCTGTTGGTGCGAAATCATCCGCCGTGACAACCCCTAATATAAATCCTTTATCTTTTAATGCCTGTAACACTTTCGGTAAATCCGCTGTCATTTTCATATGCGAACGATGCTCATACATAAGGGAAAATAACTTCTCACTTACCCACTGATGCATCTCTTCTTCTCTAGCAGACTCAATATAATTACAAAGCCCCTTCGCTACATCAAGGCTTGTTCCAGCAGCTATTGCACTCCTCGGATTAACAAATGCTCCCTCTACACCAATCTCTTCTAATAAGGTCTGCCCTATTGTACTTGGTAAATGATATAAACTTATACATTCAGCTACAAGTTCTTCAGCTACTTTTATCCAAATTGAATGAAAATCCATTAATGTCCCATCTTTATCAAATAGTATTGCTTTTACCTTCTCCATAGCATCCTACCTCTCGTTTCTTATCTCCTCCAGTGTATCAATAAAATATGGATGTAAAATAAAAGAATTGTAAAAATACCATAAAAATCAAACTAACTCCCAATTTACAATTCATTTTAACAAAGTAAAAGAGGATGCCTTTACAGGGCATCCTCTTGATGTTCAGGAACAAATAGTTCTAAACAATGATATATATTTTCGAATTCCATCGGTGCATCTCCACCGTACTCACCATCTAAATTAATCATTAGTTTATCTGGTGAATGTACTTTAATTCGGTTCGCTTGTGTGTATAACACCTTTGGATTGTTAATATGTTCACCACGTTGTGCTTGTGTTGCTGCTTTAATCAAATCAGCGATAGAACCTTTTTTCAGTACTAATAGATCAAATAACCCATCGTTAATAGATGCATACGGTGCTACCTTTTCAAATCCACCTACTGAACGAGTATTCGTAATTAAAAACATTGTAATTTCTTCTTGTAGTAATTTTCCATCATACTCAATTTCAACATATGTTGGATGTAATGATGGTAACATCTCGATACCTTTTAGGTAATAAGCAAGTTGTCCTAATACTGTCTTTAACTTACTCGGTACCTCGTATGTTAATTCTGTAATACGACCGCCACCAGCGATGTTAATAAAATATGTATCGTTCGCTCTACCAAGGTCTAATGGCACTGTTTTTCCTTCGCAAATAATATCTGCTGCCTCTTCAATAGAACGAGGTACACCAATCGCACGTGCAAAGTCATTTGTCGTTCCAACTGGAATAATTCCAAATTTCGGACGGAATTCATGCCCAACTAAACCGTTTACTACTTCATTTAACGTACCGTCGCCACCAGCCGCAATAACAACATCAAACTTACGATCCGCAGCTTGCCTCGCCGCCACAGTAGCGTCTCCAGGACCCGTTGTCGCATGACAAGATGTCTCATAGCCAGCTTGTTCTAATTTTTGTAATACTTCTGGTAAGCTCTTCTTAAATAGCTCACGCCCAGAAGTAGGATTATAAATAATTCTTGCTCGCTTCATCATTTATTAGCACAGGAAATTTCTTTATGTATCGAAAAAGAACATACTGAACTTCTATTCAGTATTCCTATGCCTACCTCCTCTCATCTTGCTATCCTTCTTTTATCCCGCTCAAACAGGCAGTAAGAACCCGATTCGTGTAGTCCATCAAAAGTAAATATTCATTTCAATGGTTTTTTTATTGACCCAAAAATTTATCCCGCTATTTGCGGGCAGTAAATGCCCGATTGGTGAGGGCTAATAATCAGTGTTAGATGAACCTCCTACTGATTAAAGTTTCACTTTATTTCTATCCATTCTTCCATAAAAATTTACATATAACGAATAATAACTATCTATTATTTCATGAGATGAAAAAAACCTCTATGTTTAGATTTATCATTATTCCCACCTTTTTGCAACTATCATACCATAGTTGCTATACAAACATTTTTCCACTTTTGACAGTTAATCAAACGTTTGTTTAAACGATTTTGTCTCATTTAAACAAACGTTTGATTAACCTAGAAAAACACCCATGTACGGGTGTTTTTCTGCTTAATCTTTAAAAGTCACTACTATTATCGCTTATTAATCTCTTCAAGTAAGATTTTGTTAACAAGCGGTGGATTTGCTTGTCCTTTTGTAGCTTTCATAATTTGACCAACTAAGAAGCCAATTGCACGGTCTTTACCGTTTTTAAAGTCTTCGATAGATTGCTCATTATTATCAAGAATTTCTGTTACAACTTTACGAAGTGTACCCTCGTCAGAAATTTGAACAAGACCTTTCGCTTTAACGATTTCTTCTGGGTCTCCACCTTTTTCAATTAATTCATTAAATACTTTCTTCGCGATTTTAGAAGAAATTGTACCCTTTTCAATTAATTGAACCATTTTAGATAAACCAGCAGGCGTTAATGCAACGTCTTTTAATTCTTTTTGTTGTTTGTTTAAGTATGCAAGTACTTCACCCATTAACCAGTTCGATGTTAATTTCGCATCAGCACCGTCTGCAACAGTTGCTTCAAAGAAATCAGACATCTCTTTCGTTAATGTTAACACGTGTGCATCATAAGCTGGCAAGCCTAGTTCTGCAACGTAGCGAGCTTTACGTGCATCTGGAAGTTCTGGAATAGAAGCTCGAACTGCTTCTTTCCACTCATCATCGATGTAAAGTTCAACTAAGTCTGGCTCCGGGAAGTAACGGTAATCGTCAGATCCTTCTTTCACACGCATTAAGATTGTTTTCTTCGTTGCTTCATCATAACGACGTGTTTCTTGTTGGATGATGCCACCAGATAACAATTCTTTTTCTTGGCGCACTTGCTCATGCTCAAGACCTTTTTGTACGTAAGTGAATGAGTTTAAGTTTTTCAGTTCCGCTTTTGTACCGAACTTTTCTTGTCCAACTGGACGAAGAGAAATGTTCGCATCACAACGCAAGGAACCTTCTTCCATCTTACAATCAGATACACCAGTGTATTGAATGATTGATTTTAACTTCTCTAAGTATGCATATGCTTCTTCTGGCGTACGCATATCTGGCTCAGATACGATCTCGATTAAAGGCATACCTTGACGGTTGTAGTCTACTAATGAACCATCAGCTGTATGCGTTGATTTACCAGCATCTTCTTCTAAATGAAGACGTGTAATACCGATACGTTTCTTTTTACCGTCTACTTCGATTTCAATCCAACCATTTTCACCAATTGGCTTATCAAATTGAGAGATTTGGTAAGCTTTCGGGTTATCTGGATAGAAATAGTTTTTACGGTCAAACTTCGTTTCCGTTGCGATTTCACAGTTTAATGCCATTGCAGCTTTCATTGCAAAGTTAACTGCTTCTTTATTTAAAGTAGGAAGTACCCCTGGGTATCCTAAGTCAATTACACTTGTTTGTGTATTTGGCTCCGCTCCGAATTCTGTTGGACTCGCAGAGAAAATTTTCGAATTTGTTTTTAACTCAACGTGAACCTCTAAACCAATAATTGTTTCTAAATTCATCTATGCTCGCCTCCTTACAGACTTGCTTTTTTTGTATGATAGTCTGTTGCTTGCTCAAACGCATGTGCAACGCGGTAAATTGTCGCTTCATCGAAGTGTTTACCAATAATTTGTAGACCAAGTGGCATGTTGTTAGCACCGAATCCACATGGAACTGAAATCGCTGGAACACCCGCTAAGTTTACTGGGATTGTTAAAATGTCATTTGCATACATTGTCATTGGATCGTCAACTTTTTCTCCCACTTTAAATGCCGGAGTTGGTGTTGTTGGTCCAATAATAACATCATAGTTAGCAAATACATTTTCAAAGTCGTTCTTAATTAATGTACGTACTTGTTGTGCTTTTTTGTAATATGCATCATAGTAACCAGAGCTAAGAGCAAATGTACCAAGCATAATACGACGTTTAACTTCATCACCGAAACCTTCACTACGTGTGTTTTTGTAAAGGTCTAATAAGTTATTTACATTATCAGAACGAACACCGTAACGCACGCCATCAAAGCGTGAAAGGTTAGCAGATGCTTCAGAAGAAGATAGTAAGTAATACGTTGCTAGAGCGTATTTAGAGTGTGGAAGAGATACTTCCTCCCAAGTTGCGCCCATACCTTCTAATACTTTTAAAGCAGCTAGTACTGACTCACGAGCTTCTTCGCCAACACCTTCGCCTAAGTATTCTTTCGGTACAGCAATGCGTAAACCTTTAACATCGCCTGTTAAACCAGCTAAATAGTTTCCAACTTCAACGTTTGCAGAAGTTGCATCCATGCGGTCAATACCTGAAATAGCTTGTAATAAGTATGCATTGTCTTCTACTGTACGTGTAATCGGTCCGATTTGGTCTAGTGAAGATGCGAATGCTACTAATCCGTAACGAGATACGCGTCCGTAAGTTGGTTTTAAACCTACAACACCGCAATATGCAGCTGGCTGACGGATAGAACCACCCGTATCAGAACCTAGAGAGAATAGTACTTCTCCTGCTGCTACAGCTGCTGCAGAACCACCACTAGATCCGCCTGGAACGTAATCTAAGTTCCATGGGTTTTTCGTAGCGTAGAATCCTGAGTTTTCATTTGAAGAACCCATTGCGAACTCGTCCATGTTTAATTTACCGATTGTAATTGTGTCAGCAGCTTTTAGCTTTTGCACAACTGTCGCATCATAAATTGGATCGAAGTTTGCTAACATTTTGCTCGCACAAGTTGTACGAAGACCGTTAGTTACAATGTTATCTTTTACACCAATTGGCATACCGAATAATAAACCATTATCTTCAGCGCCGATTTTTGCATCTAATTCTTTCGCTTTTGCGCGTGCATTTTCTTCATCTAATGTAAGAAAAGCTTTTACGTTATCTTCAACATCCGCAATACGTTTGTAAGATTCTTCTACTAAATCCGTAACGGAAATTTCTTTGTTGTTTAACTTCTTATGTAACTCTGATACTGAATGATCAAATAATGACATCGAAATTCCCCTCCTCTATTCTAATACTGCTGGAACACGGATTTGATTATCTTTGTGATCCGGTGCATTTTTTAATACTTCTTCGACTGGTAAACCTTTTTCTGGTACATCTTCACGCATAACATTTTTCATAGTTAATACATGAGTTGTTGGTTTTACATCTGTTGTATCTAATTCATTTAACTGTTCTGCAAATGTAACAATTGCATCTAGTTGTTTTTGAAATTTTTCTGCTTCTTGATCAGTAATTGCAAGACGTGCTAAATGTGCTACGTGCTTTACATTCTCAACGGAAATTCTTGACACGGCTAGGCCACCTCCATAATATATCGTTCAATCTACAATACTATTGATGATACCAAATTTTCAGTACTTCAAGCAAGTCAACACAGAGTACTTACGCCATTTTTACATAAAAAAAGAAAGGCAAATGCCTTTCTTTACAATCTACTCTTTATCTAACGGTTTATTTTTCGGAAATCTCTCGTTATCTTCTTCATTATCACGAATTGTTTTTTGTAATACAAAACAAGACATCGTTAAAAATAATGTTCCAATTAAATAGTATCCTTTTACACTAAGCGTTTCATCTAACGTATAAATCCCAATTAGCATACCTGAAAGCGCACAAACAAATGAAGTCCATGCTAAAAACGTGAACGCTTGCGTATTACGTCTTCTCATCGTTCTCCCCCTCGTTAGCTGTATACCCATTATAGATAAGTATATTTACCATGATGGATTTTTATGTAAATTCTAGTTTTATATTTATAAATCTATCATAAAAGAATACTATTTTAAAGAAAGTTTTCTGCCTAATCTGAAAAAGCAATCTAAACAATTGGTTTTTCAGATTACCTTACTGTTCGCTAGCTACTTTCATTCATAAAAAAAGACCAGGAAAACTCCTGGTCCATTACTCTACTTAACAAACATTGGATTCTACGTTATACAAAATTGGAAGGTACAGAATTAGGGTTCGTTTGTTAAGTTTATATGTTGAACGAACTAACAGCGGAGGGGTTCCTTCTGTTAGTCCATTAAACTCAATCATTATTTTACGATTTTTTCAAGCTCCTCAAGTGAAAGATCAACTGAAATTGAACCATCATTTGTTTCTTTCTTAATTGCATCTGTTACTTCTTTTGAATGGTATAGTTCAATTACTTTTTTCAGTGTTGGATCATCTTTATCTTTCGTACGAGCTGCGAAAATATTAATATAAGGCTTCGCATTTTCATTCTTTGGATCTTCTAAGAAAATAGGATCCTTCGCTGGATCTAATCCAGCTTGACCAGCAACACCGTTATTAATAACTGATGCCGCTACATCTTTTAACACACGAGGTGTTTGCTGTGCGATAACCGGCGTGATTTTTAACTTCTTCGGATTTTCAGCAATGCCGCTTGGATCTCCAAATAAGCCAAAATCTTTTTTAAGCTTTAATACTCCAGCTGCATCAAGAAGTTTTAATGCACGTGCTTGGTTCGTTGGATCGTTTGGAATTGCAATTTCTGAACCATCTGGAATTTCATTTGCCTTCTTATATTTTTCAGAGTATAAACCCATTGGCGCAATTTGTGTTGTACCAACAGCTGTAATATCTAACTTATGCTCTTTTTTAAATTGCTCTAAGAAAGCAATATGCTGAAATGAGTTTAATTCAATATCTCCATCAGCTAAAGCTTTATTTGGAGTTGTATAATCAGAGAACTCCACCAGTTTAATCTTAATCCCTTCTTTTCCAGCTTTTTTCTTCAAAATTTCCCAAGCGTCTCCATCCGTTCCAGTTACACCGACGCGAACTACTTTTTCTTTCGCTCCTGCACCCGTGTCTCCACTTGAGCAGCCACTTAATGCTGAGACTCCTACAATCGCTGATAATGCAAATGCTAAAATTTTCTTCATTTTCTTTTCCTCTCTTCCTTTTTATGATCTACGTAACAAGACTTTCGCAAAGTAGTTTCCTAAATTTTGAGCTATCTGTACGAGAATAATAAGTAAAACAACCGTTACAAACATAACTGATGTATCAAAACGTTGATAACCATATGTCATTGCCAAGTCACCAAGACCGCCACCACCGACAAGCCCAGCAACTGCAGAAAATTCAATTAAACCAACTGTCATAAATGTGACACCTAAGATTAATGGTGCTAACGCTTCTGGTACAAGGATTTCAAAAACGATTCTAATTGGCGAGGCGCCCATTGCTTGTGCTGCCTCAATTACTCCTTTGGGAACGGAAACAAGATTTGTTTCAACCATTCTAGCAATACCAATTGATGCGACTAACGTCATCGGGAAAATTGCTGCTGCTGTTCCAATCGTCGTTCCAATAACGCTTCTCGTTAGTGGACTTAAAGCTACTAAAAAGATAATGAATGGTACCGGACGAATTGTATTAATTATGATGTTAAGAATAGAAAAGACCCATTTATTTTCTAAAAAGTTTCCTTTTCTCGTTACATATAAAAGTAAACCTAGAGGTATACCCAGAATTGTAGCGAATATAAGGGTTACAATTACCATTAAGAGGGTATCCCCCGTCGCATCTAGTATGCGCGGCCAAAATATACTCCAATCAACTCGCATGAGCTTCTACCTCCTTCAGCTGCACTTGCAGTCTTAGATGTTGTAATGCTTTTTGAATTTCCCTCTGCTCACCTTGCAATTCTACAAGCAGATTTCCAAATAGCACATTTTGAAGTTCAATAATATTTCCATACAGTACATTTACATCGACGTTATAGTTTTTTGCGATATATGATAGTACCGGCTGTCCTGTCTCCTCACCAGTAAATGTTAGACGATAAATTTGACCACCATTTTGAATTTTCGCTAGAACACTTTCTGGTAAATGATCATTAATAACAGAACGTACAAAGTTTTGAGTCGTCTTTGTTTTTGGTTGCGTGAAAACATCGAACAGTTTTCCTTCTTCAATAACTTTTCCCTTCTCCATTACAGCTACACGGTGACAAATTTCTTTCACAACATGCATTTCATGTGTAATAAGAAGGATTGTTAAATTGTATTCTCGATTTACTTTCTTTAATAAGTTTAGAATTTCTGTCGTCGTTTCTGGATCTAAGGCTGATGTTGCCTCATCACATATAAGAATATCTGGCGATGTCGCAAGTGCTCTAGCAATACCAACACGTTGTTTTTGTCCCCCTGATAGCTGTTCTGGATAATAGTTTGCTTTATCTTCTAACCCTACAAACTTCAGCAGTTCATTCACTCGTTCCTTTATCTCGTTCTTTGGCAATTTCGCTAACTTTAATGGATAAGCAATATTCCCAAACACTGTTCTTGAATTAAATAAATTAAAGCTTTGAAAAATCATTCCGATTCTTTGTCTTAGTTTGCGCAATTCTTTCGTCGATAATGATGTAATATCTTTATCATCTATTGCAATCGTTCCTGACGTTGGTCTCTCTAACATATTTACTAAGCGTAATAATGTACTCTTTCCAGCGCCACTAAAACCGATAATGCCAAAAATTTCGCCTTTCTCAACTGATAATGTTACATCCTCCACCGCATGAACAGATCGCCCAGCTGATTCATACACTTTACTTACATTGTTAAAAGAAATCATTTTTTCCCCTCCTATATGCTGTAAAAACTTGAAGTAGAGCTTTCGAGGTAAAATAAAAAGTGCTCTCCTTCTTATCAACCATAAAGATAAGAAGGAGAGCACTTATATGTACTCGTTCACATCTTCTCATCTTCCAAGCCTTTATATGGCTTGCTGGAGTTAGCACGGTATTAAAAAACCCGTTGCTGAGGTATCGTAGGGCCAGTCCCTCCACCTCTCTGGATAAGAATGTATCGATTTAATTGTCATTTAATTAATTCTCATTATAGAACTCAGAATAATAAGAGTCAATACATTTTTTAGAAAAATATTAATTATTCCTTTATTAAAATTTTCAGATGAAAATTCATGAGAAAATAGTAACTTTCAAGGTTATTTAAAATTCTTCTTCCTCATATTTTTAAACAGGAGAATCCTCTCTACGAATTGAATAAATTTATTTGAATATGAAACTCGGAGGCAGATAAATATATGAAAACAGCTCTTTTACTCGTCGATATTCAAAACGATTATTTTCCAAATGGAAAGATGGAATTGCGTAATCCAGTAGAAGCAAGCGAATATGCTAATCAGTTATTACAACACTTTAGAACAAACAGCGAACCTATTTTTCATATCCAACACGTAGCTATAAAAGATGACGCTACTTTTTTCCTACCTAATACAGAAGGTGTACATATTCACGAAAGCGTACGTCCACTTAGAGAAGAAACAGTTATAGTCAAACATTATCCAAATAGCTTCCGAGAAACTAATCTTCTAGAGCAATTACAGCGTTTAGACATTGAACATGTCGTCGTATGCGGGATGATGACTCATATGTGTATTGATGCTACAGTAAGGGCTGCATTCGATTTTGGATTTCAATGTACCGTTATACATGATGCTTGTGCTACAAAAGACCTTTCTTTTAAGAATGCTACTATACCAGCTGTTTATATTCATAATACAATTTTAGCAAGTTTGAATAATATATATGCGGAAATACTTAGCACAAAAGAGTTTGTCCAACGAAAAAAATCCTTTTGAAAATTCAAAAGGATTTTTTTCGACTATATTATATTTACCATCTATTCATGCCCTATTTTGAGGAATTCATATCATACTTATAAAAATCTCACTAATTATTTACATTGATACATTATCATTTTTAATATCTTTTGATTGAGTCCAATTTCCCCATAAAAATTGAATATTACATGTACGAGAAGCTTCCTTAAAACTCATTCCTGTTAATGGATAACATGTGATTTTTATACTTGCAAAAATTATAATTGCTATCATTGTTATAACTGTAATTATTATGAAAGCAACTAATAACATCCAAATTGATTGTGCTGGCCAAATATTCAATCTATTCCCAATATATACAACTACTAAATTATGCATTAAATACACACCAAATGAAAAAGCAGATAAAATTTGTATCCACTTAAACATAAACGGATTCATTGAGTAATTTCTAAAATACTCTTTTACTAATAAGAAGATTGAACCTGAAAGCATTACTTCGAATACTCTAACGTATGCCTTAAAATCCTCAGAGTATTCCCCTATTTTAACCGTTGCATACCAAGTACCCAATATAATTAAAAGTGTATCTATAACGATTATGGATAGTAACAACCTTTTGGATACCTTCTTCTCATATGTCATTAAATAATAACCTATGAGGAAATACCCTATATATCCGCCTAAAAAGTTCATATCAAAATTAGGATACAACGTAAATATTGGTTTTAATTCATTTGGAACTAGTACTGCAATTGTTGGCAATAGCGAACTTACTATAAACCAAAGAATTAACATGTACTTTATAAGCTCTTTACTTAAAGCATCTACCATTTTCTTCAAAAGAGGAGAAAGAATATACAAAGGAATAATGGCATACATAAACCAAAGATGTACTGTCGCTGCTTGATTCGGTATGTATAAAATACTCTTAATAACATTTGTTATTTGTATCGGCCTTGGCGTAAAGTATAACACAGCAATAGTTGACCATATAATAAATGGCACAATTAATTTTGGCAAACGTTCTGTATAAGTTATTTTAAGTGATTCCGTTTTACTACTCCTCATTAACATCGCACCAGAAATCATAAAGAAGATAGGTACACTTGTACTAAATACAGTTGTCAGTGCATTCGTTATATGCCAAGTACCCGAACCGATATTCCCCCGTAAACTTCCTGCAGCAGTATGAAGAAACACTACCGCAAACATCGAAAATACACGTAGTACGTCAACATATTCAACATAATTCTTTTTATTCATCTAACAATCATCCCTTCCCACATAACATTTCCCCTCACCATTTTTGTCTTTTCCAAAAGTACAAATCTATTATGCCAGAATATAATCAATATTAAAATAATAACTGAAACTTAAAATCTCGATATTCGATTATAAAACCACTTAGTATACTATACAAAATCCTAAAAATAAATTCAATTTTTTTCTTATATATTTAATATTTTCCAAATCAACTACTTAAATAGAGAGTTTTTCTTCTATCTAATTATTGAACATTCCGAAATCAAAACTCTTGATCTATGTCAATAAAAAAACACTCCTTTCAGTGAGCAAAACCGAAAGGAGTGTTCCTTGTCGAACCATAGATTTTCTTTCAAATTGTATTATACAGGAAATTCTCAAAATGAATACTAAAAAATATGACTAATACGTCAACTTTTCTCATTATTTTATTTCTGTTTACATGTTTATCCCGCTATTAATAGGTTTTAGCTCATTCTCTTCGAACGACGGTAATATATGGGGTTTCAATTTTAAAAGGAGCTCTTCACACTTTGTGAAGAGCTCCTCTACTATTTCTTATAAAGTTTCAGAAGTAGTTTTTGCTTGCATGTGAAGTGCTAAGTAATCAGGTCCACCAGCTTTAGAGTCTGTACCAGACATGTTAAAGCCACCGAATGGTTGGTAACCTACGATTGCACCAGTACATCCACGGTTGAAGTATAAGTTACCAACGTGGAAGTCTTCACGTGCTTTTTCAATATGGTCACGGTTGTTAGTAATAACAGCACCTGTTAAACCGTATTCCGTATTGTTTGCAATTGCAAGTGCATGATCGAAGTCTTTTGCTTTACAGAATGCTACTACTGGTCCGAAGATTTCTTCTTTCATTAAGCGAGCATCTTCTGCAACATCAGCAACGATTGTTGGTTGGATGAACCAGCCTTTAGAATCGTCTCCTTCTCCACCTGCTAAGATTCTACCTTCTTCTTTACCAATTGCAACATAGCTCATTACTTTATCGAATGCAGCTTGGTCATTAACAGGACCCATGTTTGTACCTAATACTGCTGGGTTAGCAACTGTTAATTCTTTTGTTAATTCAACAGCACGATTTAATACGTGATCGTATACATCTTCGTGGATTACTGCACGAGAACATGCAGAACATTTTTGTCCTGAGAATCCGAATGCTGATGCAACGATAGACTTAGCTGCTAATTCAAGATCTGCTTCTTTATCAACAACGATTGTATCTTTACCGCCCATTTCAGCGATAACGCGTTTTAACCAAATTTGGCCTGGGTTTACTTTCGCTGCACGCTCATAGATACGGATACCTACATCACGAGATCCCGTGAAGCTTACGAAACGTGTACGAGGATGATCTACTAAGTAGTCACCAACTTCAGAACCATTACCTGGAACGAAGTTTACTACGCCAGCTGGTAAGCCAGCTTCTTCTAATACTTCCATAAATTTCGCTGCTACTACAGGAGTTGTACTAGCTGGTTTTAGTAATACTGTGTTACCAGAAACTAAAGCAGCTGTTGTCATACCTGCCATAATTGCGAATGGGAAGTTCCAAGGAGAAATGATAACACCTACTCCTAATGGAATGTAAGAGAAACGATTATATTCAATTGGACGGCTTTCTACTGGAATACCGTCTTTTAATTTTAACATTTGACGACCATAATATTCCATAAAGTCGATTGCTTCTGCTGTATCAGCATCTGCCTCATTCCATGGCTTACCTGCTTCTTTTACAAGAATAGCAGAGAATTCATGTTTTCTGCGACGAACGATTGCTGCAGCACGGAATAAAATGTCTGCACGCATTTCTGGCTTTGATTTTCTCCAAGTTTGGAATGTTTCATCCGCTACTTGCATTGCTTTTTCAGCTAACTCACGGCTTGCTTTTGAAACACGACCAACAAGTTCCTCTTTATTTGCAGGGTTTACAGAAACAATTTTGTCTTCTGTAGTAATTTTTTCTCCCCCAATAATTAATGGATAGTCTTGTCCAAGATAAGATTCTACTTTCTTTAAACCTTCTTCAAACGCTAATTTGTTAGCCTCCACTGAAAAATCTGTAAATGGCTCATGTTTGTATGCTACTACCATTTTTTTTAGCCTCCCCTTAGAAAAACGTTTACATTTTACAACATTATTCTACACGATAATTTAGATTTATTCAAATATTCCTAGACTTATATTTTAAAAATTAATAAATTTTTAAAATATAATAAAAAAAAGAGATTCATACATGCGTATGAATCTACAAAATATGAGTATATTCCAAAACATTTTTCCCGATCAATAATATAGTAACTAATAAAAATAAAGTCCTTACATATCCAACGCCTTTTTGAACCGCAAACTTCGATCCCAAATAAGCACCTAAGATCATTGATAATCCCATGATAATACCGTATTCAAAATGAATTATATCTAAAAATAAAAAAGTAATTAAAGATACAATATTACTAACAAAGTTCAAAAGTTTTCCAGATGCTGCCGCTTGAATAAAATCCAAACCAATTAATAAAAATGCAAAAATTAAAAATGACCCTGTCCCTGGTCCAAAAAATCCATCATAAAATCCTATCATTAAAATAACAAAGAAAAATATTAATGTTTTTCTTTGCGTCATCTTCTTATAGGTAGACACACTTCCCCAATTCTTTTTTGCAATAATATAAATAGCAATAAATACCAACATTACAAGTACTAATGGGCGTAAAATATCCGATGGAATAAATTTTACTACTAAAGCACCTGCAACAGCTCCAACAATAGTTAACGGGATTAACTTTCCTACAATTTTAAAATCAACTTTTCCTGATCGAATGAAATACATCGCACTCGTAAACGTCCCCATTGTTGCTGCTAATTTATTCGTTGCAATTGCCGAAGCTGGCGATAAGCCAACAAACATAAGCGCAGGAAGCGAAATTAACCCTCCTCCTCCAACAACAGAATCAATAAAAGCTGCTAAAAAACCGAATGCAATTAATAAAATAATGACTTGAAAACTTAATTCTTCCATGAACTTTACCCCTTACCCCTATTATTTACAACATTTTAAATTATAACAAAATTACATAAGAAAAAAAGCTGTTCCATAGAGGAACAGCCTTCATATTTAATCTAAAATTTTCACAAGTGGTTCATCTTGTTTTGCTTCACGTATAATAATAGCTTCTGGGCGTTCTACAGATTTAATCGTTACTTGTACTTTCATATAATTCGGGAAGTATTCCATAACAAGCCCTGCCACATATTGTGTAAAACCAATTATTTCAGCTTTTCCATTAAACTGGACAGGAATATCAAGCTTCATTTCTCTTAATTCATCATCTCTATACATACCAGTACCAATAACAGCTGTATAGTCGCCTTGGAAATAATCGCTTAGTTTTGCCTTAAAGTTGGATACTCTTGCAAGATCTTCACGTTTATTATCTGTTTTCGCTTGCTCTGATGGGAACAAATAGTATTTCTCATTAATTTGTTTCCAATCTTCAACCGTTTCACTACCTTTTTCTACATTTGCATAAGAAACAAAGTTACCTGGTACGAGCGAAGACTTTGGAGATTGGCGATAAATCGCAAATGTTATCGGAATATTTTTTGTATCAGGTTGTTTTTGATGTATAACTTTCAAAATTTCTTGCGCCATTTTTTTCCCTTCAGCTAACATCTTTTCATCCGGGATTGCAGCTTCACGTGGATAACCATGCTCTTCGTTAAAATATTGAACAGAATTCATTGCTAATCCAACTACCATACCAACACGTTCCTCGCTGTTATCGCCTTTTTTCACATAATAATCATGCTCTAAAATATTTGAAATATATATTGGATTTTTTTTATTTTTCACTTCTAGTGATTCGGATCCCGTTCCTAACGCAGGGTTTAATCCTATATTAGGAAATTTAACTGCATCTTTTTTTAATTTGTCCTCTAGTTCCTTTTGTTCAGCATCTGTACGTTTTCTTTTAACAAGCATCTGTATCACTTGAGTATCTAGAGCACTTCCACCTTTTAAAAAATTATCTTTCGTATTAAATGATTCTTTTGCAATTCGCATTAATCCTGTTTCAAATTCATCTATATCAAGACGACTATTTAGCCCTTGCACCACTAAACCACGTGCATTTCCACCATCAAATGGAATAGTCGTCTTATAATATTCATCCGAAATAGCGTATTTTGGAACAACTGATTGTTCTTTTGCTTTCCCCGATTTCTCAGCCACTTTTTCATCTTTGTCGGCACCTGCACTACACCCACTTACAATTAGGCCCAGGCTTAATATCGCTAATGCTATTTTTTTCATGGTAAGTTTGCACCTCTTACTTATTTAGCTCTTGTAAGAACCTCTCTTCATTCCAAACCTCAACATTATGTTTCTCCGCTTGTGCTAATTTCGAACCAGCTGCTTCACCTGCAACAACCAAATCCGTACTCTTACTAACACTTCCTGTTACTTTTCCACCTAATGCCTCAATCTTCTTCTTCGCTTCACTTCGTCCCATAACTTCTAGCTTACCTGTTAAAACAACCGTTTTTCCTGCGAAGTAAGATTCAACATTTTGTAAATCTGCAATTTTTATACCTTTGTATGTCATATTCACGCCATACTCTTTAAACTGCTGTAATAATTCTAATACATCTTCATTATCAAAATATGTCACAACAGATTGAGCCATTTTTTCGCCAATTTCATTAATTGCTTTTAGTTCTTCTTCTGTTGCTTTTACAAGCTCATCCATCGTTTCAAAGTGCTCTGCAAATGTACGTGCTGCTTTCGCTCCAACGTGGCGAATTCCAAGACCAAATAATAATCGCTCTAACGAGTTTTCTTTAGAATTTTCAATTGCTTGTATTAAGTTTGTTGCTGATTTTTCACCAAAACGTTCTAACTGTAATAATTGCTCTTTCGTCAATGCATATAAATCAGCAAATGTACGAATATAATCTGCATCAAAGAGTTGTGTAATGACACGTTCTCCAAGTCCATCAATATTCATCGCATTTCTTGAAACGAAATGGATTAATCCCTCTCGAATTTGAGCCGGACAAGTCGGATTTATACATCGAAGTGCTACTTCTTCTTCTAAACGAACAAGTTCACTCTCACATGCTGGACAATGCGTTGGCATACGGTATTCTTCTTCTTCACCAGTACGCTTATCAAAAATAACGTTCACAACTTCAGGAATAATATCTCCAGCCTTCTTCACAACAACGTAGTCACCAATTCGAATGTCTTTTTCACGAATCAAATCTTCGTTATGTAAAGAAGCACGGCGAACAATCGTACCAGCAACTCTCACTGGCTCTAGCTCTGCAGTCGGCGTTACAACCCCTGTTCGGCCAACACTTAATTCAATGCCTGTTAGTCTCGTTACAACTTCTTCAGCTGGGAATTTATAAGCAATCGCCCATCGTGGACTCTTCGCTGTAGTTCCTAGACTTTCTTGAAGAGCAACATCATCTACTTTTATAACGATTCCATCAATCTCATAATCAAGATGCGGACGTTTTTCTTGCCATTCTTCTACATAAGCTATAACCTCTTCGATTGTTTCACATGTACGGCGATTTGGATTTGTCTTAAATCCGAGTTCACCTAAGAAATCAAGCGATTCACTGTGCGATGGAATTGTTTTTTCTTCTACATTCGCAAGACCGTACACAAACATAGATAAGTTACGCTTCGCTGCAATTTTCGGATCAAGTTGACGTATTGAACCTGCTGCTGCATTACGCGGATTCGCAAATACATCTTCTCCATTTTGCTCTTTTTCTTCATTTAGTTTAACGAATGAACGCTTCGGCATATAAGCTTCGCCTCGTGCTTCTAACGTTACTTCTTCATTTAAACGAAGTGGGATAGCTTTAATCGTTTTTAAATTTTGAGTAATATCTTCACCCGTTACACCATCACCACGTGTCGCCCCTTGAATGAAGCGTCCTTTTTCATAATGAAGCGAAACGGCAAGCCCGTCAATTTTTAATTCACATATATATCTTACATTCGCACCATCAATTCCTTGACATACTCTTCTGTCGAAATCACGCAAATCCCCTTCGTTAAATGCATTCCCTAAACTTAACATTGGTGACTTATGTGTTACTTTTTCAAATATATCAAGAATAGTTCCCCCAACGCGAACGGAGGGAGAATCTTCACTCATAAACTCTGGGTTCTCTGCTTCTAATTTTATAAGCTCCTGCATATCACGGTCATATTCCGCATCAGAAACAGAAGGATTGTCTAATACGTGATATTGATAATTAAATGTATTTAACAAATCACGCAGTTCTTCTATACGTTTTTTTGCTATCTCTTTTGACATATCCTCATTCCTTTCTATTGTTTCGTCACAGGTGCAAATTTTGCTAACAAACGTTTAACACCAATCGGGCTTGGGAACGCAATATCTAATTCTTTTGCATCACCTTCACCTTTTACACTTACAACTGTACCGATTCCCCATTTTTGGTGGGAAGCTTTATCGCCTACTGCCCAGCCAATTTGCTCACCGCCTGTCGTCTTAGCTGCTGGACGCGCGAAAGCTGAACGAGAGCGTGTTGCGGTTGTCGTTGTCATTTTACTGCTACTTGTTGTTCTGCCTTTTGCACCAAACGAATTTTCACGCTTCGGCGCTGTTTCATTTAATGATTCCACTAGTTCTGCCGGGATTTCTGTAATGAAGCGAGACGCAGCGTTCATACTTGTTCTACCAAATAAAGTACGCATTTGCGCATTAGATAAATATAACTCTTCTTCTGCACGAGTAATACCTACATAAGCAAGACGACGTTCTTCTTGCATTTCATCCTCTTCCATAAGAGAACGAGTATGAGGGAATATCCCTTCCTCTAAACCAACAATAAAGACAACCGGGAACTCTAATCCTTTTGCTGAGTGCATCGTCATTAAAATAACTTCTTCACCAGCAGTTGGGTCTTCATCTACACGATCAATATCAGCAACAAGTGCTAAATCTGTTAAGAATGCAACAAGGCTCTTATCTTCACTTTGAGATTCAAATGTTTGCGTAACAGATAAGAATTCGTCTAAGTTTTCTAAACGACCTTCCGCTTCTAAAGAACGCTCATTTTTCAACATATCGCGATAGCCTGTTTTTTCAATAACTTCTTCTACTAATTCTGTAACAGATAAATACTCTTGCATATTTACCCAGTTGTGTAATAAACTTGCGAATTCTTTTACTGCCTTTGTAATTTTTGCACTTACTCCAACATGCTCAATCTCATCAAATACAGCAGTTAATGAAATTCCGTTTTGCACACCATAATTAATAATTTTATCGATAGAAGTCGCACCAATACCACGCTTTGGCATGTTAATAATACGTGCAAAACTAATTTCATCATCTGGATTACCGATTAAACGTAAGTACGCCAAAATATCTTTAATCTCTTTACGGTCGTAGAACTTAGTTCCCCCGACAATTTTGTACGGAATGTTAGATTTAAGGAAAATCTCCTCGACCATACGAGACTGAGCATTCGTACGATATAGCACTGCAAAATCAGTGTATTTTCGTTTCCCCATTTGAAGATCGTCACGAATTTTTTTCGCAACAAAATATGCTTCGTCCTTTTCAGTTGCGGCACGATAATACGAGATTTTACTTCCAACTTGATTGTCTGTCCATAATTTCTTCGGTTTACGATTCGTATTTTTTTCAATAACAGCATTCGCTGCATTTAAAATATTTTGTGACGAACGATAGTTTTGTTCTAACAAAATTACCTGTGCATTCTCATAGTCTTTTTCAAATGACAAAATGTTAGAAATATCTGCACCACGCCAGCGATAAATAGACTGGTCAGAGTCACCTACAACGCAAAGATTTTTAAAACGTGCTGCCAAATGTTTAACAAGAAGATATTGCGCTTTGTTCGTATCTTGATACTCATCAACATGAATATATTGGAACTTACGCTGATAAAACTCTAATACTTCTGGAACACGTTCAAATAGCTGAATAGTCGTCATAATTAAATCATCAAAGTCTAATGAATTATTTTTCAAAAGACGTTTTTGATACTCTGTGTATACATCGCTCGTTAATTTTTCATATGGATCAGCCATTGTAATTTTTTTTGCATATTTATCCGCAGATAACAGTTCATTTTTTGCATTACTAATACCCGCTAAAATAGAGCGCGGCTCAAATTTCTTCGGATCAATATTGCGCTCTTTCATAATTTTTTTGACTACAGTTAGCTGATCACCTGAATCTAAGATTGTAAAGTTACGATTAATACCAATACGATCGATATCGCGTCGTAAAATACGTACACACATAGAGTGGAACGTCGAAATCCAAATATCTTCTGCTTCTGGTCCCACAAGTTTATCAATACGCTCGCGCATTTCACGAGCTGCTTTATTTGTGAAGGTAATAGCTAGTACATTCCATGGTGCTACACCTTTTTCACCAAGCAAATACGCAATACGGTGTGTTAACACGCGTGTCTTACCACTACCTGCACCTGCCATTAGTAGAAGTGGTCCATTCGTTGTTTGTACTGCTTTTTGTTGCTGTGGATTTAAACCGTTTAATAACTTATCTGTCATACTCATATACGCCTGCACCTACTCTCCTTTTACTGCTTTAACTGTTTTTAACGCCGATTTTATATCATCATAAATAATATTTCCAACAACTACTGTATCAGCATATTGCGCCATTTCTTTCGCCTGTTCTGCATTAGAAATACCACCGCCATAATATAACTTGGCTTGTTTCAATTCTGCTTTTACATTTTTAACAAGTTCAACATCTCCATACGTACCGCTATATTCTAAATAAAATATCGGTAAATGTAATAACTTGTCTGCTAAACGCGCATATGCAATAACGTCATCTTCTGTTAAATCACATTTCGCATCTGTAAGCTGGGCTACTTTCGCTTCGGGATTTAAAACACAATACCCTTCCATAAAAATTTCGTCCCAGTCCATAATATCCCCAAATTCTTTCAATGCCTCATGATGAACACCTGTTACCCATTCTACTTTTCGGCTATTTAAAACACTTGGGATGTAATAAAAATCAAATCCTGGTGTAATTGCTTCTACATCAGAAACCTCTAATACACAAGGAACTGCATATCTACGAATGCTAACTAGCATGTGTAATACGTTATCAATTGTAACTCCATCACTTCCGCCTACAATAACAGCATCCGTTCCAGACTCACAAATCATTTCTAAATGTTCGTCACTTAACTCCTTATTTGGATCAAGCTTAAATACATGTTTCCACCCGGAAATATCGTACATGAAAACACCCTTTCTTTTCTCTATTTATGTATATTTCTGTTCAAAATAACAGTTTATTTTCATTAGGATTTTTTTAACTTCACCTTAAATATTTGTTTAAAACGGAGAATTAAGTTTTGAATTCCCTCTTCCACATTTTTTCAAACGAGAGGATTTAATTTTGAACTTCCTTTTATGCATTCTTTCATTATAACAAAAAAAGCTACTGACACACACGCCGAATCCAACATCTTTTTCAACGTCAAATGTTGGATTACATATCCCAAAAATCACACGGGATACTAATAAGAGAAGTAGTATTTACTATTTCAATTTTCATAAAAAGGAGTGTTTTTCTAATGAAGCAAAACATCGGGACAATAAACGCTCTAATTCGAATTACACTTGGGCTTGTCCTCTTCGGATGTAGTGCAACTAAACTTGTACGCAAGCCGTGGTGCACTTGGTCTAACATTTTTCTATGGATTGGTGCAATGAAAGTTGCAGAGGGAATTGTTCGCTTCTGCCCTATTGTTGAAGCGTGGAAATTTGGAAAATACATGAATATGGGCGCATTTAAAATGCCTGGCATGAATTTTACTGAAAAAGGACATGCTAAAGAAGAAGTGAATCAAACTTCCGCTCATGACAAGCCAAAGTCAAAGGGAAGTTATGACGCTTCTGACAAAGAGATTGAGTCAGCGATTGAAGAAATAATCCTGGCAAAACCGCTTTGAATCATTTGTCACGATGCAAGATGCTCTCAAAGGGACTTAGCTGCTGCAGTGGGCGGTTAAGTCTTCTTTATTTTACCATAAAACAGAACGTATATTCTTATTTCTAACTTTAAAATGTACATAAAAGATATCAATCAATAAATTTCAGAAAATTAGGTGCATACCCCTTGCTTAAAATGATATAAAAGTGATATCATTTTTATATCAGGAGGCGATCATATGAAAGAAAAACAAGTATTTTATGTAAATGGTTTTCTCGGTATTATTGGAATTTTGATTTTAGCTGCTATCGGTATATTTTTCCTTGCACAAGAAATTTTCGTAGGAGCAGCACTAACTATTATATTAGCCGCAATTCTCGCTACAGGTATCGGTATTGTTCAACCGAATCAAGCGAAAGTTATTACGTTCTTTGGTAATTATTTAGGAACAATTCGTCAAAATGGTTTATTTTTAACAATTCCATTCGCATTCCGTCAAACTGTCTCATTACGTGTTGAAAACTTTAATAGTAAGAAATTAAAAGTAAACGATGTTGAGGGAAATCCGATTGAAATTGCAGCTGTTATTGTATATAAAGTAGTTGATTCTGCAAAAGCAATGTTCGGTGTTGAACATTACGATCGATTTGTAGAAATTCAAAGTGAAACAGCAATCCGCCACGTCGCAACAAAATATCCTTATGACAATTTCCAAGATGAAACTTGCATTACGTTACGCGGGAATACTGAAGAAATCTCTGAAGAATTAAAGCGTGAGTTAGAAGCGCGCCTTGAAATCGCAGGCGTAGAAGTATTAGAAACTCGTTTAACACATTTAGCTTATGCAACAGAAATTGCCCATGCGATGCTACAACGTCAACAAGCAAAAGCGGTATTAGCTGCTAGAAAAGAGATTGTTGAAGGTGCTGTGAAGATGGCGAAGGATTCAATCCATATGTTAGATGAGGAAGGCGTACTTGAATTAGATGACGAGCGTAAAGCGAATATGGTAAACAACCTATTAGTTGCCATCGTTTCAGATAAAGGTGCGCAACCAGTTATTAATACAGGAAGCCTATACTAAGGGCTATAAGTAATTATGGCTAAAAAGAAAAGCTTTCCATTACGTATTGATCCTGAATTACACGCAGTCATCGAAAAATGGGCAAATGATGAGTTTCGTAGCGTCAATGCACACATCGAGTATTTACTTCGAGAAATGGCAAAGCAAAAAGGAAAATTGAAGAAAGATAAAGATGCATGAACAAACAGCCCACTGAATTTTCAGCGGGCTGTTTTTATACAAAGCAAGTCATCAATAAACTTGCTTAACGCTGCTGTTCTCACACTATCTTTCCGATAAATAAAATAAGTCGGAATAAACCTGTTTTCATGTACTAACGGTGTATGAATAAGTTCTTTATGGCTATCAAATTGCTCTGCTACTTCACGTGGTAACATAGACACCCCAAGTCCAGCTTTTACGCATCCAATAATACCGTCTAAAGAATTTAATTCCATTATTTTTTTTGGAACAATCCCTTCAGATAGTAACCATTCTTCTAAAACTTTTCTATAAAAACAACCTGATTGAAAAACGATAAAAGACTGCGATTCCGAATATCCGTTATCCCACAAAACATTCCGCTTTGAAAGTAACATCATTTCCTCTTGGAATACTTCTATCTTTTCTAAAGCTGGATCAGCTATACAATCAGCTACAAATGCCCCCTCTATTTCATATAAGAGTACCTTCTTCGTTAATTCTTCCGTATTGTGCGTTTGCAACATAATTTCCACTTCTGGATAGCGCATATGATAATTAGCTAAAATCGTGGGCAATCTAACAGCTGCTGCTGTTTCCATCGCTCCAATTTTCAATACTCCTCCAGGCTCCGCTGTATGTTTTACTTGCCTTTTTGATTCATTTAATAATTGAATCATTTTTTCAGCGTATGTTAACAACTTTTCTCCGGCTGGTGTTAATGTAACTCCATCTCGATGCCTATAAAATAATTGTGTTTCATATTCAGCTTCTAGCCGTTTTATTTTTGCTGTTATGTTTGATTGAACAAAATTCAACCGAATAGCTGCTCTTGAAATACTTTTCTCCTGCGCGACCATATAAAAAGCTACAAAATCTTGTAAGTTCATTCGTTCATATCCCTTCGTTCATATCATTAATTTTGATATTACATATAAAAAATCAGTATTTTACGCCCCATATATATTCCTCTATCATATATATTAGAAGATATTTCAAGAAGGGAGATTATATGAAAGAAACAAAAACATGGAAAATGATTATAGCTGGGATATGTTCTTTAATAGCTGTCATGGGTATTAGTCGGTTCGCCTACACACCGATTATTTCTTTTATGGAAAAGCAAGCCCATATAGAAGATGACCTCGCTGGATATTTAGCGTCCATTAATTATCTTGGTTATTTACTTGGGGCATTCTTTATTGGATTCATTACGATAAAAAATCGTGAAAAAATATTACACCACTGTTTATTCTTCAATGTTCTTTCAACTCTTTGTATGGGCTTAACCTCTTATATCTTTTTATGGTTTCCCCTTCGCTTTATCGGTGGTTTCACAAGTGCAATTGTATTTGTTCTTGCCTCTAGTATTGTTTTAGATTATTTATTTCAAAGTAATAAAGTCATGCTAGGTGGCATGATTTATAGCGGTGTTGGAATTGGCATTATTTTCTCTGGAAGTTTCGCACCTTTATTCAACTCAATTTGGAATTGGCAAGGTGCATGGATTGGGTTAGGAATTATTAGTTTTAGTTTAGCTATCCTTGTATGGAAATGGTTAAGAGAGGACAGTAGACATACTATACAGCAACCAAAAAGTACTATACAAGCTACATCTCATAGAAAAAACTATTTATTTTGGCTTATTTTAGCTTACGGATTCGAAGGGTTTGGCTATATCATTACAGGGACCTTCCTTGTCACCATTGTAGAAAGAATTACACTATCACCCTTCTATGCATCTTGTAGCTGGATTATTGTCGGTATTGCTGTCATCCCATCTAGTTACATTTGGTCCACTGTTGCTCGGAAGTACGGACCAACACGAGCTCTTACATCCGCCTATATGTTACAAATTATAAGTTTACTTTCTCTACTCCTTATTCCAAACCTTTTTGGGGCATTTCTAAGTGCATTCCTTCTAGGTGCTACATTCGTCGGAATTACAATTTTAACAACTACAGAAGCAAAACGAATAAGACCGAATGAAAGTAATAAAATCATTGGTTATACGACAGGTGTTTATGGGATTGGCCAAATTATCGGTCCAATCTTTACAGGTATTATTGCAGAGCAAATGCAAAGTTTTTCCCTCCCACTCCTTGTCGCTGCTCTTACGTTAATCATCTCAATACTGCTATTATTAATTGGAGAAATAAGATGTAAGCAGGTAGAGAAAAAGTGTATATAGATACAAATAGTTTATAATCTCTTGAAAAGATTCAACGTACTATACTCTATTTCCTATAAAAAAAGAAGCTAACATATGTTAGCTTCGCGTAATCTCATGCCCAATCGCACGATATCCTATATCACTACGATAAAATAAGCCATCGCTTTCAATCTTTGCGATTTCTTTATACACTCTATCTTTCGCTTCTTGTAAGTCTTTCGCTTTATAAGCAATAAATAGTACACGGCCACCATTTGTTACAAAATCCCCATGTTTCATCGCTGTACCTGAATGAAAGACAATAGCATCTTCTAAACGATCTAATCCTGTAATAATTTCACCTTTTTTATACGCTTCTGGATATCCTTTTGAAGCAAGTACAACACCAATTACTGCTTCCTCTGACCACTCTAACACTAACTCACTTTCATCTAATACAGCGTTACATACATCAACTAAATCATTTTCTAAGCGAGGTAATACAACTTCTGTTTCAGGATCACCAAAGCGTGCATTAAATTCAATTACCTTTGGACCATCATTTGTTAAAATAAGCCCTGCATATAAAATCCCTGTAAACGATCGATTTTCTTGGAGCATCGCTTGAGCAGTTGGATGTAATACGGTTTGAATCGCTTCTTGGACTGCTGATTCTGGAATTTGTGGTACTGGAGAATATGCACCCATTCCGCCTGTATTTGGGCCTTTATCAGCATCAAAAGCTCGTTTATGGTCCTGAGCGATTACCATCGGATGTACAGTTGTTCCATTTACAAATGCCATTAATGAAAATTCTTGTCCATCTAAAAACTCTTCAATAACAACCTTCTTACTTGCCGCGCCGAACTTCACATCTTGTAGCATTTCTTTCACAGCTTGTAATGCCTCTTCAAGCGTCATTGCTACCGTTACCCCTTTACCAGCAGCTAATCCGTCAGCTTTAATAACGATTGGTGCACCAACTTTTTGAATGTACTGTACTGCTTCTTCATAATCGGTAAAAGTTTCGTACGCCCCAGTTGGAATATCATACTTTTTCATAAGCTCTTTTGTAAAAGCTTTACTACCTTCAATAACAGCAGCCGCCTTATTTGGACCAAATACGCGAAGTCCCTCTTCTTTAAAACGATCAACAATTCCATTCATAAGTGGAATTTCTGGTCCAACGAAAGTTAATTCCACATTATTCTCTTTGGCAAATAAAACTAATGCATCAAAATCATTTTCATCAATATCAACTGGTATTGCAACATCTCGCATACCTTCATTACCTGGTGCTACATATACCTTTTTCACTTTTGCAGATTGTGCAAACTTCCAAGCTAAAGCATGCTCACGCCCACCGCGGCCAATTACTAAAACATTCATATTTCATCCCCCAATAATTAAATAAGTACAAACTAGAAGCTATGCTCCTAGTTTGCTTTTTCATATCAATAAAAGGTTATCTTGACCGGACTTTTTAAACATCCATCTCAATAAAGGTTTAAAAAGGAGGATCAAGAGCACCGAGCATGTCTAGGCGCATTTGCCAGGAGGACACGGAGTGTAGCTTTCCTACATGAGTACCGCACTGGCGATGCAACGACGACATGCGAAGGTTACCTTGACCGGACTTTTTAAACATCCTCTATTAGTGTTTGAAATGACGTACGCCAGTGAACACCATAGCAATCCCATACGTATCTGCCACTTTAATAGAATCTTCATCACGGATCGATCCGCCTGGTTGAATGATTGCTGTAATTCCCGCTTTTGCTGCTTCTTCTAATGTATCTGGCATTGGGAAGAAAGCATCAGATGCAAGCGCGCTACCTTGTGCTTTTTCACCAGCTTGTGTAATCGCGATTTTTGCAGAACCTACACGGTTCATCTGTCCCGCACCGACACCAATTGTCATGTCATCTTTCGCTAAAACAATTGCATTTGATTTCACATGTTTTACAACTTTCCAAGCTAGTTTTAAATCTTTCCATTCTTGCTCTGAAGGTTCACGTTTCGTTGGAATTGAAATTGTACTTTCATCTAATGATAACGTATCTTCCTCTTGAACGAGAAGTCCACCTTGTACAGAAGTTAGTTTTTTGCTTGCACTTGTCGCTTTTTCAATATTTATAGTTAATAAACGTAAGTTCTTCTTACTTTGCAACACTTCTAAAGCTTCTTGCGAGAACGAAGGTGCGATAACAATTTCTAAGAAAATTTCATGTAACTTTTCTGCTGTAGCTTTATCAATTTCACGATTTGCTGCAATAATACCGCCGAAGATTGATACTGGATCTGCTTCATAAGCACGAGTATATGCTTCGTGAATATTAGTTCCTACTCCAACACCACATGGATTCATATGTTTTACTGCTACTACTGCTGGTTCTGTAAATTCTTTTACGATGCTAAGCGCTGCGTCTGCATCATTAATATTGTTATACGATAATTCTTTACCGTGTAATTGTTCTGCGTATGCAACAGAAGAAGTTGCTGCGAATGGCGCTTTATAGAAAGTAGCTTTTTGATGTGGGTTCTCGCCATAACGTAAGTCTTGCTTTTTCTCAAATGTCACAGTTAATGTTTCTGGACTTTCTTCACCCATTTGCTCTGTTAAGTAGTTAGAAATTAACGCATCATACGCTGCTGTATGACGGAATACTTTCGCTGCTAGTTTACGTTTCGTTTCCTCTGCTACTTCACCGTTCTCTTTCAGTTCTGCTAACACAATATCATAATCTACTGGATCTACAATTACAGATACGAATTTATGATTTTTCGCAGCAGAGCGAATCATTGTCGGGCCACCGATATCAATATTTTCAATTGCATCAGCAAATGTTACATCAGGCTTAGCGATTGTTTCTTTAAATGGGTATAAGTTAACAACAACAAAATCAATTGCTTGAATACCTAATTCATTCATTTGCGCTACATGTGTTTCATTATCACGAACTGCTAATAGACCACCATGAATATTTGGATGTAAAGTTTTCACACGACCATCCATAATTTCAGGGAAACCAGTTACTTCAGAAATACCAATTACTTGTAAGCCGTTTTCTTCTAGTAACTTTTTCGTACCACCTGTTGAAATAACTTCAATCCCTTGCTCTAGTAACCCTTTAACAAATTCTACTACTCCTGTTTTATCTGAAACACTTACTAATGCACGCTTTTTCATTTATCCTTCACCCCTGGTTGTATGTTAGTTAACAGTTGCTTCTTTCACAGACTGAACAATTTGATTCACTGTATTTACGTATAATTTATGTTCAACTTGCTGAATTTTCTTTTGTAAGCTTTCTCTCGTATCCCCTTCAGAAACAACCACTGCTTCTTGCGCAATAATTGGCCCTGTATCCATACCTGCATCTACATAATGAATTGTTACTCCAGTTACTTTCACACCTGCTTCTAACGCTTGACCGACAGCATCTTTACCCGGAAAGCTCGGTAGTAATGATGGATGAATATTAATAATCTTTCCGCCGTATGCTTCTAGTAACGTCGGCCCGATTAAACGCATATATCCAGCTAAAATAATATAATCAATTTCATATTCTTCTAGCTTCTTTAATATCTCTTTTTCAAACGCTTCTTTGGACTCATATGCTTTCGCTGAAAAAGCGAAACACGGAATATGATGATAATGCGCTCGCCCAACAGCACGTGCTTCTGGTTTATCACATACTAATAAACTAATTTCTGCATCCAATCTTTTTTCTTCTACCGCATTAACGAGAGATTGAAAGTTAGATCCACTTCCAGAAGCAAAAACTGCTAATCTACTCATAGTGCTTTGCCCCCATTAAAAGTAACGCCAGCTCCTTGTACAGTACGTCCAATAATACGAGCCGTTTCTCCTTGCTCTTCAAGAAGACGAACAACATCTTTTGCATCTTCTTCCTTCACTGCTACTACCATACCAATACCCATGTTAAAAATATTGAACATTTCTTTCTCTTCCAGTTCCCCAACTTCTTGAAGTAAATGGAAGATCGGCTGAATTTTCCAAGATCCTAGTTCAATCTCAGCACCAATTCCTTCTGGCAACATACGTGGGATATTTTCAATAAATCCGCCCCCTGTAATATGCGCCATACCGTATACTTCATGCTTCTTCAATAGTTCTAAAATAGGTTTGACATAAATTTTCGTTGGTTTTAATAATTCTTCACCAAGAGGTAGTTCTAAGCGTCCATAAATACGCTCTAAAGTTAGTTCTCCATCTTCTAGTAACACTTTTCGTACTAAAGAGTAACCATTGCTATGAATACCGCTAGATGCTAAGCCAATTAGCACGTGACCAGCTTCAATCTTTTCACCTGTTACAATTTTCTTTTTATCAACAATCCCAACTGTAAAACCAGCTAAATCATATTCTTCCGTAGAATACATTCCTGGCATTTCAGCTGTTTCTCCACCGATTAATGCACAACCAGCTTGGCGACAGCCCTCTGATATACCTTTGACGATGTTTTCAATTTTACTAGGTTCAGCTTTACCACAAGCAATATAATCAAGGAAGAAAAGCGGCTCTGCTCCTTGGACAACAATATCATTTACACACATTGCTACTGCATCAATACCAATTGTGTCATGTTTATCTGCCATAAAAGCGAGCATCAATTTTGTTCCCACGCCATCTGTTCCAGATACTAATACAGGTTCTTCTAATGCAAATTTTGATAGATCAAACATACCTCCAAAACCGCCTAAACCGCCTAGTACTTCTTTTCTCATAGTTGTTTGTACGTGTTTTTTCATGCGAGATACCGCTTCATATCCAGCTTCAATATCTACTCCTGCTTGCTTATATGCATTCGCCATCGTTATTTACACCTCGTCTTTTAATTTCTCCCCATCCAGGGCGGGCCGTTTTAAGAAAAAAGCTAGCTTCTACAGCAAAAGAAGTAGAAGCTTTTTTCACTTTTCTTATTTCATACTTTCTAAAAGCTCTTGCTCATAATCATAAAGAGCTGTTGGATAGTCCCCATTAAAGTAAGCCATGCATAGGCCGCCATATTTCCCTTCATATGGACGTCCAATTGCATCTACTAATCCATCTTCGCTTAAAAATGTTAAAGAATCTGCTCCGATCATTTCGCGGATTTCTTCTACTGTATTATTTGCTGCAATTAATTCTTTTCTCGTTTGAATATCAATGCCATAGAAACATGGATATTTCAGAGGTGGTGAAGCAATTCTTACATGAACTTCTGTCGCTCCAGCCTCACGAAGCATACGAACAATTCGTTTACTTGTCGTTCCTCTTACGATAGAGTCATCAATCATAACAACTCGTTTCCCCTCAACCACACCTCTTACTGCGGAAAGCTTCATCTTAACCCCTTGCTCACGCAGTTCTTGCGAAGGCTGGATAAAAGTACGTCCAACGTAACGATTTTTAATTAATCCTAATTCATACGGAATGCCTGTTGCCTCCGCATAGCCAATCGCAGCTGAAATACTAGAGTCTGGTACACCAGTAACAACATCCGCTTCAATAGGAGCTTCCGCTGCTAAACGTTTTCCCATATTTTTACGCGCTGCATGAACGTTAACACCAGCAATATTAGAATCTGGTCGTGCAAAGTAAATATATTCCATACTACAAATCGCATGTTCTACATCGTTTGTGAAACGATCTACGTGAATTCCTTCATCATTAATGATAAGTAATTCACCAGGTTCTACATCGCGAATGTATGTTGCACCTACTACATCAAAGGCACATGTTTCAGATGCTACAACGTAAGCATCCCCCATCTTTCCAATTGAAAGCGGACGGAATCCATTTGGATCTAACGCAACGATCATTTCATTTCCAGTTAGTAAAAGATACGCAAACGCACCTTTCACTTTATTTAGAGCCTCTTTTACACTTTCAATTAAAGAGTCTTTCGTACTACGTTTAATAAGATGTAAAAGTACTTCTGTATCTGAACTAGTTTGAAAAATACTTCCCTCTGCTTCTAATTCACGACGAAGCATTTTTGCGTTAATTAAATTTCCGTTATGAGCTAACGCCATACTATGATCGGAAAAACGGAACAACAATGGTTGAACGTTAGCAACTTCACTTCCACCAGCTGTTGCATATCGTACATGTCCGATTGCTGATTTTCCATTTAATCCTTCTAACTCACCTCTTGAAAACACTTCTGATATTAAACCTAACCCCTTGTGACCGACGATTTTTTCCCCATTATTTACGACAATGCCTGCGCCTTCTTGCCCACGGTGCTGTAAACTGTGCAATCCGTAGTATGAAACTTGTGCTGCATTTTCATGCCCCCAAATTCCGAAAACGCCACATTCTTCGTTTAACCCCTTTATTTCAGCAAGCATGGGATTGCCCCTTTCCAAGCCTTTCTCATTTCATCTACATTTGCTGTAAGTAATACTTCATTTTCTTCATTATGAATTGTTACTTCATTTGTACTTGTTACTTCTCCAACTTGGATTGCTTCTACCGCTTTCTCAAACGCCTCTTTATTTTCACGTTTTACAGTTATCACGAAGCGAGACTGTGATTCAGCGAATAATGCTGCTGTTGCTTCTCCATCTAATTTCACAGTAGCACCTAAGCCGTTAGCACCAATTGCACTTTCTGAAATTGCAACTGCTAAACCACCCTCAGCAACATCATGTGCAGATTGAACAAGACCAGCTTGAATTGCTTCTAATACTTGTTTTTGGCGTTTTAATTCTACATCTAGATCGATACTTGGTGATTGACCGAAAATTTTTCCGTGAATCATTTTCTGTAATTCACTTCCGCCAAACTCAGCTTTCGTCTCACCGATTATATAAACTAAATCACCAGCTTGCTTAAACTCTTGTGTTGTTACATGTTTTAAGTCATGTACAAGTCCGACCATCCCAACAGTTGGTGTTGGATATACAGCTTCGCCACTACGTTCGTTATACATCGATACGTTTCCGCCGATAACTGGTGTTTGTAATGTGCGACAAGCTTCACTCATACCGTCTACTGATTTCTCAATTTGCCAGAAGATTTCTGGTTTTTCTGGGTTACCGAAGTTTAAGCAATCTGTAATTGCAAGTGGCTCACCGCCAGAGCATACGATATTACGCGCTGCCTCTGCTACTGCAATTTTACCGCCCATTTCTGGATCTAGATAAATGTAGCGAGAATTACAATCTGTCGTCATTGCTAATCCTTTTTCTGTACCGCGTACACGTACAACTGCTGCATCTGAACCTGGTGTAACCACTGTGCTTGTACGAACTTGGTAATCGTATTGATCGTATACCCACTCTTTACTTGCAATTGTTGGTTGCTGTAATAGAGCGAATAACGCTTCTTTATAATTTTCTACTTTTGGCGTTTCCATTTTCATTGCTTGGAATTCAGTAAAGTATGCTGCTTCTTTTGATGGTTTATGATAAATTGGTGCTTCTTCTGCTAAAGCATCTGCTGGAACTTCAGCTACCTTTTCACCTTTATGGAATAAACGAAGCATTTTATCTTCCGTTACTTTCCCCATCGTAACCGCTGCGAGACCATACTTCTCAAATAAATCTACTATTTCTTGTTCTCTACCTTTTTTCACAACAATTAACATACGCTCTTGTGATTCAGACAGCATCATTTCATATGGTGTCATTCCTGTTTCACGCTGTGGTACATCATCTAAGTACATTTCAATACCCATTCCTGCTTTACTTGCCATTTCTGCAGATGATGATGTTAAACCAGCCGCACCCATATCTTGAATTCCAACAAGTGCATCAGATTGAATTAATTCTAAACACGCTTCAATAAGAAGTTTTTCCATAAATGGATCCCCTACTTGAACCGCTGGACGTTTCGCTTCTGAGCTTTCAGATAGTTCTTCCGACGCGAATGTTGCACCGTGAATACCGTCACGACCAGTTGATGCTCCTACGTACATTACTGTGTTACCAGCACCGTGCGCTTGCCCTTTTTTAATGTCTTCGTGGTTAATCAAACCTACGCACATTGCATTTACAAGTGGATTTCCTTCGTAACATGGATCAAATTGTACTTCGCCGCCAACAGTCGGAATACCGATGCAGTTACCGTATCCTGCAATTCCTGCTACTACTTCTTCGAATAAATATTTCACACGTGGTGACTGTAATTCACCGAAACGAAGTGAGTTTAATAGAGCTACCGGACGTGCTCCCATAGAGAATACGTCACGAATAATACCACCAACACCTGTTGCTGCTCCTTGATATGGTTCAATAGCTGAAGGATGGTTATGACTTTCCATTTTAAATACAACTGCTTGATTATCACCGATATCTACAATTCCAGCGCCTTCTCCAGGTCCTTGCAGAACGCGCTCACCTGTCGTTGGAAACTTACGAAGAACTGGTTTTGAATTTTTATAACTACAATGTTCAGACCACATTACAGAGAACAATCCTGTTTCTGTATAATTTGGCAGACGACCTAAAATCTTTTCAACCATGGCAAACTCTTCGTCTGTTAGCCCCATTTCCGCATATATACGCTCTTCTTTAATTTGTGTTGGATTTGGTTCAAGCATTAACGACATATGTTTCCCTCCACTGTTTTAAGATAGATTGAAAGACTTTTAACCCTTCAGCACCGCCAAGTAATTCATCTACAGCACGCTCTGGATGTGGCATCATACCAAGTACATTTCCTTTTTCGTTTACAATACCAGCAATATCTGAAACGCTACCGTTAGGATTTTCTACGTAACGGAATGCGATTTGATTATTCTCTTCTAATTGTTTAAGAGTCTCTTCGTCACAATAGTAATTCCCCTCACCATGAGCGATTGGAATATTGATTACTTCATTTTTTTCATATTGTGATGTAAACATCGTTTCATTATTTTCAACACGCAACTGAACAGTACGACACATAAATTTTAAGTTTTCGTTTCTCATTAATGCTCCTGGTAGTAATCCTGATTCAACAAGAATCTGGAATCCATTACATACACCTAAAATCGGCTTTCCTTGCTCAGCAGCTTTTTGTACTGCTTTCATTGCATTAGCAAAGCGAGAAATAGCACCGCAGCGTAAGTAGTCACCGTAAGAGAATCCACCTGGTAGTAAAATTGCATCATATTCATCTAAATTCTCTGTATCGTGCCAAACGTAATCTACTTCTTCGCCAAGCTCATCTTTAATTGCATGGAACATATCGACATCACAGTTCGAACCTGGAAATACTATTACGGCAAATTTCACTGTGCGACAACCTCCTCAACTTCATAACGGAAGTCTTCCATTACAACGTTCGCTAATAGTTTTTCACACATTTCTTTTACCTTGCTATCTAAGTCAGATACAGATTTATCAATTGTTAGTTCCATGTACTTTCCGATTCGAACGTCTTGTACTTCTGTGAATGAAAGACTATGAAGAGCTCCTTTTACCGCTGTTCCTTGTGGATCTAATACGCTTTCTCTTAATGTTACATATACCTTAACTTTATACATGTGAAATTCCCCCTAAACGTTTTAAAATCTCTTCATAAGCATCTGTTAAATTTCCAAGATCGCGACGGAATACGTCTTTATCAAACTTCTCATTGCTCGTTTCATCCCATAAACGGCAAGTATCTGGTGAAATTTCATCCGCTAATATGATTTCTCCCTCTTCCGTTACACCAAACTCTAATTTGAAATCTACTAATCTTACACGACAGCTTGCGAAATGATCAATCAACACTTGATTGATTTGTAGAGCCATATCTCGTAATACGCTTACTTGCTCTGGCGATGCAACGTTTAATACACGAATATGATCTTCCGTTACAAGCGGATCTCCTAAATTATCATCTTTGAAGTAAAATTCTACGATTGGTTCTGCAAGTACAGTTCCCTCTTCCATTCCTAATCGTTTTGAAAGACTTCCTGCAATTACATTTCTTGTGACAACTTCTAAAGGAATAATACTCACTTTTTTAACAAGTTGTTCTGTTTCAGATAACTTCTCAACAAAATGTGTTTTAATTCCTACTTCTTGTAACTTTCTGAACAATAAAGTTGTAATCTCATTGTTCAAACGACCTTTTCCTGTAATCGTCTCTTTTTTCTCCCCATTGAAAGCAGTCGCACTATCTTTGTACTCTACCCAAACCATATCTGCTGATTCTGTACGATAAATTCTTTTTGCCTTACCTTCATACAGCAATTCTAGCTTTTGCATTTCGCAAGCCCCCTGTAGTTTGAAAAATGTGAATAATGTTTTTATAAAGAATGGCACAGAATGACTCTATTCTGTGCCATATGAAATTTTACGCTTCGTTTAATCCAAGGCGTTCAAAGATTGTATCAACGTGTTGCATATGATGCTCATAGTTGAAGCATTCATTAATTTCTTCTTGTGTTAACTTACTTGTAATACGCTCATCAGCTTCTACAAGCTCTTTAAATTGTACTTGTGTTTCCCAAGCTTCCATCGCTTTAGGCTGTACGATATCATAAGCTTCTTCACGTACCATACCTTTGTCGATTAGTGTAAGCATTACGCGCTGAGAATAAATTAAGCCGTATGTTCTTGTCATATTGCGTTTCATATTCTCTGGGTATACAGTTAAGTTTTTAACGATATTACCAAAGCGATTTAACATGTAATTTAATGCGATTGTAGCATCTGGTAAAATTACGCGTTCTGCTGAAGAGTGAGAAATGTCACGCTCATGCCACAATGGAACATTCTCATAAGCTGTCATCATATAACCGCGGATAACACGAGCTAAACCAGTCATATTTTCAGATCCAATTGGATTACGCTTATGTGGCATTGCAGAAGAACCTTTTTGGCCTTTTGCGAAAGCTTCTTCAACTTCACGTGTTTCACTCTTTTGTAAGCCACGAATCTCAACTGCCATCTTTTCGATAGATGTTGCGATTAATGCAAGTGTTGACATGTAGTGTGCGTGACGATCACGTTGCAATGTTTGTGTTGAAATTGGTGCTGCTTCTAATCCTAGATTTTCACAAACATATTTTTCTACGAATGGATCGATATTTGCATATGTACCAACCGCACCAGATAGTTTACCAACACGAACTGTATCAGCAGCTTGTTTGAAACGCTCTACGTTACGTTTCATCTCTTCATACCAAAGACCAAGTTTTAAACCGAATGTTGTTGGTTCTGCATGAACACCGTGTGTTCTTCCCATCATGATTGTGTATTTATGCTCTTTCGCTTTGTTAGCTAAAATACTTACAAAGTTCTCTAAGTCTTTTAATATAATTTCATTCGCTTGTTTTAAGATGTAAGATAATGCTGTATCTACTACATCTGTAGATGTTAAACCGTAATGAACCCATTTACGTTCTTCGCCTAGTGCTGGCGTTTCTGATACAGCACGAGTGAATGCAACTACGTCATGACGTGTTTCTTTTTCAATTTCATAAATACGATCAATATCAAATGATGCATGTTCACGAATTTTTTTAACATCTTCTTTTGGAATATCGCCAAGCTCAGCCCATGCTTCACAAGCTAAAATCTCAACTTCTAACCACGCTTTAAATTTGTTCTCTTCCGTCCAAATCGCACCCATTTCAGGGCGTGTATAACGACTAATCATCTTTTTCCCTCCAACAGTTGTTCTTGATGGTCCCAAATATGCAAACTCTTCGCTTTTTCTAGAGCGACTTCAATATTATCATTTAAAATATTAACATGCCCCATTTTTCGCTGTACTTTTGCTTCTTCTTTTCCATACAAGTGTAAATAGCACCCGGTTAATCTATTCACTTGTCTTAGGACCCCTTCTATATGTTCGCCTAAAATGTTTACCATGACAACTGGTTTTAACAAATTTGTTTCTCCTAGAGGTAAATTACAGATTGCTCGAATATGTTGACCAAATTGGCTCGTTTCACATGCATCCTGTGTATAGTGTCCTGAATTGTGAGGTCTTGGTGCTAATTCATTAATGTAAATCTCACCATTAGCTGTAGCAAACATCTCTACAGCTAGTGTTCCCACAAGTTTTAATTCATCCGCAAGTACCTTTGCATAAGCAATTGCTTTGTGAGAAAGCTCTTCTGTAATACGAGCTGGAACGATAGATTCATGCAAAATGTTATTTACATGAATATTTTCCGCTACCGGAAATACTTTCGTTTCACCACTTACACTACGAATCACAATAACGGATACTTCTTTTTCAAAAGGCACCCATTTCTCTAAAATACACTCTGCTTTATCCACAAGATCTCTTGCTGTCTCAACATCAGCCTCACTTCTTAAAACAACTTGCCCTTTCCCATCATATCCACCTGTCGTCGTTTTTAAGACGGAAGGGAATGATAACTCAGCAATTGCTTCTGTAAGCTGATCTTGATTTTGAACTAATCTATACGTTGCTACTGGTAACCCAGCCTTCTCAATTGCATTCTTTTCTGTAAAACGATTTTGCGTTTTATTTAACAACTGACTACCTTGTGGCAAGTAAGCATGTTTTTCAAGCCATTGTAAACATCTATAATCAATATTCTCAAATTCATATGTGACAACATCACTTATCTCTGCTAAATGCTGAATTGCCTTTAAATCGTCATACGGTGCAACAATTTCAATATCAGCAACTTGTGCACATGGTGAATGCTTTGTAGGATCTAAAACAGCAATTTTATATCCCATCTCCTTGGCTGCCAATGCCATCATTCTTCCTAGCTGGCCGCCTCCAATAATGCCGATTGTTTTTCCAGGTAAAATGATTCTCGTCATACTAGCTCACTACCTTCACGCACATCTTTTTCAATCGCTTCTCGTCTCAATTCTAATGCATCATGTACATCATCATGGAATGATCCAAGTATTTGTGCAGCAAGTAATCCAGCATTCGTTGAACCGGCTTTACCAATTGCAACAGTTGCAACTGGAACACCTCCTGGCATTTGGACGATGGATAATAATGAATCTAAGCCGTTTAATGCTTTTGATTGAACTGGAACTCCAATTACAGGAAGATTTGTCTTCGCTGCAACCATTCCTGGTAAATGTGCTGCTCCACCAGCTCCAGCAATAATAACTTTCAATCCACGTTCACGAGCCGTCTCTGCATATTCAAACATATAATCCGGAGTCCGATGAGCGGATACAACTTTTTTCTCATACGGTATATTTAATTCATCTAAAATGTCACAAGCATATTTCATTGTTTCCCAGTCTGATGTACTTCCCATTATGACTCCAACTAGTGATTTCATATTAGAATCCCCCCGATTCAAATAAAAAAAGCCTGAAATAGAACAGTTTCTCTTTTACTATGAGAGAAAGCGCTCTACTCAGGCATACGTATCCCTTGTGAATAGAAAAATACCGAGTGACTTTCCCTCATAGTCTAACGAATAACGGTCGTTAGGTAGAGACTTGCAGGCCATATCCCCGCGATTATATGAGGTCTTATATTATTGTTTCTATGGCTATATTAACAATATTTCATAAACGATGTCAATAAATAATCGAATGTTTTTTTATTAGTAGTCAATAACGTTCGTGTTTTAGTTATATTCAAAACAAGAATTGCAACTATATGCAAGAAGAAAAGGGAATTAGAATATATATTTCTAGAGATCTATTTACTTATAATCGTTTATATAGTACTTCAGTATGTTTTAAATCACAATATGTACAATCTTGTATTCTACACATCAATAGAACTTTTATTATAACGATTTAATTTCTAAGGAGGATAAACATGAAAGAAAGAACTACGCTATTATCCTATTTATTTTTTCTATCGCAGTAATTGTTGTAATTATTGAATACTTATTTATAGCATCTCATTATTTAAAATATATACTTATGATAGAAATAATGTGTCCTATTTTAAGTATTACTTTAGCGGCATTAGGAAAATCAGAAACACAAAAAATCATTGCTATTATTTTAAACAGTCTCTATTTCATTCTTTTTTCGTCTTTAGCGTTTTTAAATTTATGGATTATAACATCCGGTAAATAAAAATAAACACAAAAAAACCTAAGTCGAAACGACTTAGGTTTTTGCTTGGCGACGTCCTACTCTCACAGGGACAAGGTCCCAACTACCATCGGCGCTAGAGAGCTTAACTTCCGTGTTCGGTATGGGAACGGGTGTGACCTCTCTGCCATCATCACCAAACTATTGAAGGTATATTCCTTCAAAACTAGATAACATTTGCTACATATTATATGGTTAAGTCCTCGATCTATTAGTATTCGTCAGCTCCACATGTCACCATGCTTCCACCTCGAACCTATCAACCTGATCATCTTTCAGGGATCTTACTAGCTTACGCTATGGGAAATCTCATCTTGAGGGGGGCTTCATGCTTAGATGCTTTCAGCACTTATCCCTTCCGCACATAGCTACCCAGCTATGCCCTTGGCAGAACAACTGGTACACCAGCGGTGCGTCCATCCCGGTCCTCTCGTACTAAGGACAGCTCCTCTCAAATTTCCTACGCCCACGACGGATAGGGACCGAACTGTCTCACGACGTTCTGAACCCAGCTCGCGTACCGCTTTAATGGGCGAACAGCCCAACCCTTGGGACCGACTACAGCCCCAGGATGCGATGAGCCGACATCGAGGTGCCAAACCTCCCCGTCGATGTGGACTCTTGGGGGAGATAAGCCTGTTATCCCCGGGGTAGCTTTTATCCGTTGAGCGATGGCCCTTCCATGCGGAACCACCGGATCACTAAGCCCGACTTTCGTCCCTGCTCGACTTGTAGGTCTCGCAGTCAAGCTCCCTTATGCCTTTGCACTCTACGAATGATTTCCAACCATTCTGAGGGAACCTTTGGGCGCCTCCGTTACACTTTAGGAGGCGACCGCCCCAGTCAAACTGCCCACCTGACACTGTCTCCCGGGTCGATAAGACCCGTAGGTTAGAATTTCAATACAGTCAGGGCGGTATCCCACCAGCGCCTCCACCGAAGCTAGCGCTCCGGTTTCAATGGCTCCCGCCTATCCTGTACAAACTGTACCAAAATTCAATATCAGGCTACAGTAAAGCTCCACGGGGTCTTTCCGTCCTGTCGCGGGTAACCTGCATCTTCACAGGTACTATAATTTCACCGAGTCTCTGGTTGAGACAGTGCCCAAATCGTTACACCTTTCGTGCGGGTCGGAACTTACCCGACAAGGAATTTCGCTACCTTAGGACCGTTATAGTTACGGCCGCCGTTTACTGGGGCTTCAGTTCAGAGCTTCGCTTACGCTAACCCCTCTCCTTAACCTTCCAGCACCGGGCAGGTGTCACCCCCTATACTTCGCCTTACGGCTTCGCAGAGAGCTGTGTTTTTGCTAAACAGTCGCTTGGGCCTATTCACTGCGGCTTTCCGTTAAGAAAGCACCCCTTCTCCCGAAGTTACGGGGTCATTTTGCCGAGTTCCTTAACCAGAGTTCTCTCGCACACCTTAGGATTCTCTCCTCGCCTACCTGTGTCGGTTTGCGGTACAGGCACCTTTTATCTCGCTAGAAGCTTTTCTTGGCAGCGGGGAATCAAAGACTTCGCTCCATAAGGAGCTTCCCCATCACAGCTCAGCCTTCACGATAAGCGGATTTGCCTACTTATCAGCCTAACTGCTTGGACGTGCACAACCAATCGCACGCTTCTTCTATCCTTCTGCGTCCCTCCATTGCTCAAACGATAAAGAGGTGGTACAGGAATATCAACCTGTTGTCCATCGCCTACGCCTGTCGGCCTCGGCTTAGGTCCTGACTAACCCTGAGCGGACGAGCCTTCCTCAGGAAACCTTAGGCATTCGGTGGACGGGATTCTCACCCGTCTTTCGCTACTCATACCGGCATTCTCACTTCTAAGCGCTCCACCAGTCCTTCCGGTCTGACTTCACTGCACTTAGAACGCTCCCCTACCACTGATACCATTGGTATCAATTCGCAGCTTCGGTGGTGTATTTAGCCCCGGTACATTTTCGGCGCAGAGTCACTCGACTAGTGAGCTATTACGCACTCTTTAAATGGTGGCTGCTTCTAAGCCAACATCCTAGTTGTCTAAGCAACTCCACATCCTTTTCCACTTAATACACACTTTGGGACCTTAGCTGGCGATCTGGGCTGTTTCCCTCTTGACTACGGATCTTATCACTCGCAGTCTGACTCCTAAGGATAAGTCATTGGCATTCGGAGTTTGACTGAATTCGGTAATCCGATGAGGACCCCTAGTTCAATCAGTGCTCTACCTCCAAGACTCTTACACTTAAGGCTAGCCCTAAAGCTATTTCGGGGAGAACCAGCTATCTCCAGGTTCGATTGGAATTTCTCCGCTACCCACACCTCATCCCCGCACTTTTCAACGTGCGTGGGTTCGGGCCTCCATTCAGTGTTACCTGAACTTCACCCTGGACATGGGTAGATCACCTGGTTTCGGGTCTACGACCACGTACTAAACGCCCTATTCAGACTCGCTTTCGCTGCGGCTCCGCCTCTTCAGCTTAACCTTGCACGGGATCGTAACTCGCCGGTTCATTCTACAAAAGGCACGCCATCACCCATTAACGGGCTCTGACTATTTGTAGGCACACGGTTTCAGGATCTCTTTCACTCCCCTTCCGGGGTGCTTTTCACCTTTCCCTCACGGTACTGGTTCACTATCGATCACTAGGGAGTATTTAGCCTTGGGAGATGGTCCTCCCAGATTCCGACGGAATTTCACGTGTTCCGCCGTACTCAGGATACATTCAAGAGAGAACGAAGTTTCGACTACGGGGTTGTTACCCTCTACGACGGACCTTTCCAGGTCGCTTCGTCTACCTCGTTCCTTTGTAACTCCGTATAGAATGTCCTACAACCCCAAGAGGCAAGCCTCTTGGTTTGGGCTATGTTCCGTTTCGCTCGCCGCTACTCAGGAAATCGCATTTGCTTTCTCTTCCTCCAGGTACTTAGATGTTTCAGTTCCCTGGGTCTGTCTTCCATACCCTATGTATTCAGGTAAGGATACCATACCATTACGTATAGTGGGTTTCCCCATTCGGAAATCTTCGGATCAAAGCTTACTTACAGCTCCCCGAAGCATATCGGCGTTAGTCCCGTCCTTCATCGACTCCTAGTGTCAAGGCATCCACCGTGCGCCCTTTCTAACTTAACCAAACTAAAAATTAAAAAATATGAGCTACACTGTTATCTAGTTTTCAAAGAACATACATTTATATATGAGAGATAGTTCTCTCAAAACTGAACAAAACGAAACACGGAAACTTATATTGATGAACAGCGTTCATCAATTCTCCATAGAAAGGAGGTGATCCAGCCGCACCTTCCGATACGGCTACCTTGTTACGACTTCACCCCAATCATCTGTCCCACCTTAGGCGGCTGGCTCCAAAAAGGTTACCCCACCGACTTCGGGTGTTACAAACTCTCGTGGTGTGACGGGCGGTGTGTACAAGGCCCGGGAACGTATTCACCGCGGCATGCTGATCCGCGATTACTAGCGATTCCAGCTTCATGTAGGCGAGTTGCAGCCTACAATCCGAACTGAGAACGGTTTTATGAGATTAGCTCCACCTCGCGGTCTTGCAGCTCTTTGTACCGTCCATTGTAGCACGTGTGTAGCCCAGGTCATAAGGGGCATGATGATTTGACGTCATCCCCACCTTCCTCCGGTTTGTCACCGGCAGTCACCTTAGAGTGCCCAACTTAATGATGGCAACTAAGATCAAGGGTTGCGCTCGTTGCGGGACTTAACCCAACATCTCACGACACGAGCTGACGACAACCATGCACCACCTGTCACTCTGCTCCCGAAGGAGAAGCCCTATCTCTAGGGTTTTCAGAGGATGTCAAGACCTGGTAAGGTTCTTCGCGTTGCTTCGAATTAAACCACATGCTCCACCGCTTGTGCGGGCCCCCGTCAATTCCTTTGAGTTTCAGCCTTGCGGCCGTACTCCCCAGGCGGAGTGCTTAATGCGTTAACTTCAGCACTAAAGGGCGGAAACCCTCTAACACTTAGCACTCATCGTTTACGGCGTGGACTACCAGGGTATCTAATCCTGTTTGCTCCCCACGCTTTCGCGCCTCAGTGTCAGTTACAGACCAGAAAGTCGCCTTCGCCACTGGTGTTCCTCCATATCTCTACGCATTTCACCGCTACACATGGAATTCCACTTTCCTCTTCTGCACTCAAGTCTCCCAGTTTCCAATGACCCTCCACGGTTGAGCCGTGGGCTTTCACATCAGACTTAAGAAACCACCTGCGCGCGCTTTACGCCCAATAATTCCGGATAACGCTTGCCACCTACGTATTACCGCGGCTGCTGGCACGTAGTTAGCCGTGGCTTTCTGGTTAGGTACCGTCAAGGTGCCAGCTTATTCAACTAGCACTTGTTCTTCCCTAACAACAGAGTTTTACGACCCGAAAGCCTTCATCACTCACGCGGCGTTGCTCCGTCAGACTTTCGTCCATTGCGGAAGATTCCCTACTGCTGCCTCCCGTAGGAGTCTGGGCCGTGTCTCAGTCCCAGTGTGGCCGATCACCCTCTCAGGTCGGCTACGCATCGTTGCCTTGGTGAGCCGTTACCTCACCAACTAGCTAATGCGACGCGGGTCCATCCATAAGTGACAGCCGAAGCCGCCTTTCAATTTCGAACCATGCGGTTCAAAATGTTATCCGGTATTAGCCCCGGTTTCCCGGAGTTATCCCAGTCTTATGGGCAGGTTACCCACGTGTTACTCACCCGTCCGCCGCTAACTTCTTGAGAGCAAGCTCTCAATCCATTCGCTCGACTTGCATGTATTAGGCACGCCGCCAGCGTTCATCCTGAGCCAGGATCAAACTCTCCAATAAAGTTAGTTTGTCTAGCATCTAAAAATAAAAATTGACGTTTCACGTTGTTTGTTTCGTTCAGTTTTCAAAGAACTACTTGGTCGCTCATTTGCGACTTCCTTATGTTAACATCTTCGTTAGTTAATGTCAACTAAGTTTTTTATTTCGTTTGTCGCTTGCGACATTAATGTCATCGGCGACTTGTCCTATATTACACCTCTATATAATAATAGTCAATATTAATCTTTCATTTTTTTAAAAAAGATGAAAAAGACTCTCATACCCCCTCTTTATTCCTCATACATATCAGTAAAATAACTGAAAGGAGTGTAGAACTTGTTCGATCCTTCTTTATTAAACACCATAAGCGCCCATTCAAGAAGCCCACACTATCATAGGAAGTTTCCCATCATTCTATTTTGGAGTCAAAAAAGCGGTTGCACTTCTCTTGCCAATTGGTTCTTTTACCAGATTGATTTATTGCAAACAGCTCTAAGTTATAGTCCTTTCATTCATAATTATGAATATGATATATACAAAAGTACACCTGCTTATAGTGTACGACTAGGGGTAGCGCTACGAGAAAAACAAAAAGAAACGTTTAAACTTGTTCGTAACCCTTATAGGAGAGCAGTCAGTTCTTTCGTATCCTTAATTGGACCTCCTTATATGGAAAATCCCGAATGGAAACCCATCCGAAAGTTTTTATATCAAGATGAAAATTCCCCCAAAGGGATCTCATTTAAACAATTTCTATACTATCTATTTATGAAAGGGGCTCACGCAAGTGATATTAACCCACATTTCACACAACAATATATAGCTGGTGAAGAAGAATATGTCACCAATTATATATACTTAGAAAACTTTGATCAGGAAATGAAAGAATTAGAAAAGCGTTTCGAATTAAAAAACGCACCAATAAATGAGTTCTCAACATCATGGCATCATCAAACTCCCGCCATGATTTATAAAGGGAATTTTAGCGAAGGCGATATTACTGATCCTTTATTTCCCCGTCATCCAACTTTTGAAAGCTTTTATGATACTGAATGTATACAACTTGTTCAAACAATATTTCAAAATGATTTCGACACATATAAATACAGCAAAGAATATCCATACTAATTTTAGTCTATTATCTTTGCTAAATAAAAAAGATACCTCATATATAAGGTATCTTTTTAACATTTCAATTATATAAATCATACTGTTTAACAGTCTCTATTCTCCACCTTGTTACCTTTTAATAGATTACATAACTTTTGCTTATCCGCCCATCCTACTCCAATTAAAACTAAACTTGCTCCCATTATTACTCTCCATGTCAGAGATTCATTTAATAGAATAATTGAAGTAACAATACTTATTAACGGTAATGCATTTAAATATAATCCGCTTACTGATGCTGAAACTCTCTCTAGCGCTTTATTCCAAAACCAATACGCTAAAATTGTTGCTCCAATAACAAGGTATATTACACTAAGTCCCGTTTTCCAAGTTTCAATCTTCGGTAAACCGTAATAAAGAATTTCTACCAGTGCAAATGGTAATAGAATAACAGCTCCAATAATTAAAGTTAATGTTGTAAAAACCTCGTTTGATAAATACTGTTCTTGTTTTGGTCGTTTTAGCAAAACCGTGTAGAAAGCAAATAGAAAAGTACTTAATAATATCAGTATATCTCCTATTAAAGACACTTCTTGATCAGCACTTTTAGATGGAATCGTAATAAAGAGTACTCCTATAGCACCCAATATAATTCCTATCCAATAATTCAATCGAATTTTCTCTTTCAAAAAGAATGCTGAAAAAAGAATTGTAACTAATGGTAATGCAGCATCTATGATACTAACATGTAATCCACTTGTTAAAGAAATACCGTACGATGTGAACATAAAATACCCAGCTACACCGGTAAAAGCTAACAAACTCATTCTTTTCCATGGAACTTTTTTATGTACAACTGATTTTTGTAGTTGCTTAAATGAAAATAGCATACAAATTCCACCTGCAAAGAAAAGACGAATAAACAACAAAGTAAACGGCTGAATAGATTCTAACGCCCATTTTGTTGGCGCAATAGCTGTCCCCCATAATATAACAGCCACTAATAACATGCATATTTCTTTCATAATCCCCCACACCCATCAAAAATATATGTTAACTACCTTAATTATAGATTTTTTCTTATGTAAAATCCTTTAAAAACACAAAAGGTTATGCAAAAAGAGCTAGATTGCTACTTTTTGCATAACCTTTTTTTATATCTCGACTATACCCTTATAAAAGGTAATTCTTACCTTTATATTTTAAGTAATAAAAATAAACACAAAAAAACCTAAGTCGAAACGACTTAGGTTTTTGCTTGGCGACGTCCTACTCTCACAGGGACAAGGTCCCAACTACCATCGGCGCTAGAGAGCTTAACTTCCGTGTTCGGTATGGGAACGGGTGTGACCTCTCTGCCATCATCACCAAACTATTGAAGGTATATTCCTTCAAAACTAGATAACATTTGCTACATATTATATGGTTAAGTCCTCGATCTATTAGTATTCGTCAGCTCCACATGTCACCATGCTTCCACCTCGAACCTATCAACCTGATCATCTTTCAGGGATCTTACTAGCTTACGCTATGGGAAATCTCATCTTGAGGGGGGCTTCATGCTTAGATGCTTTCAGCACTTATCCCTTCCGCACATAGCTACCCAGCTATGCCCTTGGCAGAACAACTGGTACACCAGCGGTGCGTCCATCCCGGTCCTCTCGTACTAAGGACAGCTCCTCTCAAATTTCCTACGCCCACGACGGATAGGGACCGAACTGTCTCACGACGTTCTGAACCCAGCTCGCGTACCGCTTTAATGGGCGAACAGCCCAACCCTTGGGACCGACTACAGCCCCAGGATGCGATGAGCCGACATCGAGGTGCCAAACCTCCCCGTCGATGTGGACTCTTGGGGGAGATAAGCCTGTTATCCCCGGGGTAGCTTTTATCCGTTGAGCGATGGCCCTTCCATGCGGAACCACCGGATCACTAAGCCCGACTTTCGTCCCTGCTCGACTTGTAGGTCTCGCAGTCAAGCTCCCTTATGCCTTTGCACTCTACGAATGATTTCCAACCATTCTGAGGGAACCTTTGGGCGCCTCCGTTACACTTTAGGAGGCGACCGCCCCAGTCAAACTGCCCACCTGACACTGTCTCCCGGGTCGATAAGACCCGTAGGTTAGAATTTCAATACAGTCAGGGCGGTATCCCACCAGCGCCTCCACCGAAGCTAGCGCTCCGGTTTCAATGGCTCCCGCCTATCCTGTACAAACTGTACCAAAATTCAATATCAGGCTACAGTAAAGCTCCACGGGGTCTTTCCGTCCTGTCGCGGGTAACCTGCATCTTCACAGGTACTATAATTTCACCGAGTCTCTGGTTGAGACAGTGCCCAAATCGTTACACCTTTCGTGCGGGTCGGAACTTACCCGACAAGGAATTTCGCTACCTTAGGACCGTTATAGTTACGGCCGCCGTTTACTGGGGCTTCAGTTCAGAGCTTCGCTTACGCTAACCCCTCTCCTTAACCTTCCAGCACCGGGCAGGTGTCACCCCCTATACTTCGCCTTACGGCTTCGCAGAGAGCTGTGTTTTTGCTAAACAGTCGCTTGGGCCT
>NZ_CM173491.1:285000-292500 GCF_057784645.1 Bacillus sp. LQ16 | reverse complement strand
AGGGATTACGATTACAAAAGGGAAGCTTTGGCCAAGAACTTATCGAAAAAAACTTCAATTTTCTTACTTACATTTATCAATTACTAGATCTTCTCGAACATAATTACAAAAAGATAAGCGTAATCATACCAAACTATAATTATGAAAAATACTTACCTGATCGAATCGAATCAATATTAAACCAAACCTACCCTCTTTACGAACTAATTTTCTTAGACGATGCCTCCACTGATCATAGCGTATCAACATTTAAAGAACTGCTCTCAAAAGAAAATAAGATCCATCTGAAGGTTCAACAGGTTATTAATGATACAAACTCTGGTTCTGTATTTAAACAATGGATAAAAGGCGTCACTGCAGCAACTGGTGATTATATTTGGATTGCAGAGGCCGATGACTTATGCGATAAGACATTTTTACAAGAGGTGATGCAGGGGTTTTATATAAATAACAATATTGCCTTAAGCTACACACAATCAAAACAAATAGACGAACAAGGAAATGTATTGGCTAATCATTATTTAAATTACACAAATGATATCGATGAAGAAAAATGGAAAGCCCCCTATTTTCGAAAAGGCGTCGATGAAATACAAGATACTTTACTTATCAAAAACACTATACCTAATGTCTCGAGTGTAGTTTTTAAAAATATAGATATGAAGAAAACAGAAAAACAGCTAGAAAAGTTCAAAATAGCTGGTGACTGGTTCTTCTATGTTTCTCTTCTTACAGAGGGAGATATTTACTTCAATCCAGCCCCCCTAAACTATCATAGACGACATTTAAATAGCGTAACAAGAACAGAAGATTCATATTCCCATTACAATGAAGTTGTGCAAATGCAAAATTTTATTAAAGAAAGCTTTACTATCGATGACATTTCTAAAATGAAAATGTATACATATAGAAAGTATCTTAAAGCATATTTAAAGATTTAAACGTATGCTTTCTCTACCATCAATATCTCTTGTAAGGCGATATTATTATTTAAGGGGGAATACTCTTTGAAAGACTTTATAGAGGAACATAAAGATTTAATTTCTCAAATCGCACACAGCTACAATGTAGATGCAAGTATCCATCCTGAGGATCATATCTTTCAGTTCATTGTCACTAATCCCGTTTTCCCATCAAAAAAAGAAGCGATAGATTACTATTTTAAAGACGGGCAAAACTCAGCACAAATACTCTTAGACTTAATCACTTCCCTTTATCCTCCTACAGGCAATCCAATCAAATTGTTAGAGTTTGCATCTGGATACGGCTGCGTAACACGTCATTTATTAAATCTACAAGCGAATTTGAGTATAACCGCTTGTGATATACACGAAGAGGCCATTTCCTTTATTGAAAACAAATTAAATAATCCTTCTATATTATCTCACCCTGAGCCCGAACAGTTAAAATTAGACTCCTCTACGTACGATATTGTTTTTTGTCTATCCTTTTTTTCTCATATGCCTGATACAACTTGGTTTCGTTGGCTTCAAACATTGTATAACGCTGTTTCACCTGGTGGTTTATTCATTTTCACAACCCATGGCTATCAAAGTAAAAAATATTTCGGGTTTCCAAATTTAAACGAACAGGGCTATTGGTTTCTCTCTTCTAGTGAACAATTCGATTTAGATGTTAATCAGTACGGACAAACGATAGTTAGTCCCTCTTACGTGTGTGACAAAATTAAATTATTGCCCTATAACCCAATCATCAAAAAGTATACTGAAGGATTTTGGTGGGAACATCAAGACCTTTGGGTAATAGAAAAAGAAGTAAAATAATAAACCACGCTCTGCTTATATACAAGTAGAGTGTGGTTTATTATTTTTTACTATATAAGAACTCTTCAATCCATAGCTTATTTAATCTAATCCCATTTTTAAAATCTATTTTAGGTTCCCAATTCAATTCTTGTTTTATCTTATCAATATTTAAAATGATTCTTTGGACGTTCTCTTGTTTTTGTTTATAACAGATAAAATCCACTTTTCTTTCTGTTATTTTCTCTAGTTCCACTATAATTCGTTTTAAAGAAAGACCTTTGCCACTCCCTATGTTATATACGCAAGATTTCAATTGATTTAATTGTGCTAGTTGTATAGTAATTTCAACTAAATCATCGATATAAATATAATCTCTAATAATCTCCTCTGGATTCCCATATATATTAATCCTTTCATTACTGAGATGCTGATACAAAAAACAATTTATCGCCCCAACTTTTTTTAAGGGGTTTTGGTATTTTCCATACGGATTAGAATATCTACATACAACATAATCTATTCCATATTTTCTCTTATAAAAATACAAATAATTCTCGAGCGAAACTTTTGTTATTCCATACGGGGAAAGTGGTCTTAATGGATGTTTCTCATCAATAGGCAAATATTCAGGTTCACCATAAACTGTGCCTCCCGAAGAAGCTAATATAATTTTTTTAATACGAAAATCTTTAACACTTTCCATGAAATTAAGAAAAAATAAACTGCTATTAATATCGCCGAAAACATCTTCAATTGAAGTTGCTACGTTAGACGTCGCAGCTAAATAAATAATAATATCTATATTCACTAAAGCCTTATATATATCCTCAACATTTTCTAAATCACCTTTAATAAATTCAACTTCACTTATAATATTTTGAGGAAAATTATTTATATGCCTGGAAAATACTTTTACATTTTGCCCCTGTTTCAATAAACCCAATGCGAGGTTGATACCAATGAAACTATTTCCACCTACTATTAAATAATTATTCTTCCTCATAATATCATCTCTCTAGTAATAAATTTTTCCCATCGTCAAACCTAAAAACATACACAATAAACTGGATCATTTCGATTATTCATCTTCTTATCATTGTATGTTTGTTATAAATTTTCATTATCTTTATTTTCTATTTTCATTTTGGAATAACTTCCTTATTCAGATTGACTGCAAAAACACTCATAATATTTACTCATCCCCATGAATATATTTAATAAACAATCCTCACTTGTTTAACCCATAAAAAAACTTCTACATACACAAGGTTCTCAAAAAAAGGAGTGCGAAACTCATGAAAAATATAAATCAAGAGCTTTTAAATCATGTAATTCTACATAAAGACCGAATTCCGCATTACCATAAAGACTTTCCCCTTATACTATTTTGGAGTCACAGAAGCGGATGCACCGCATTAGCTAATTGGTTCTTTTTTCAAATTGGATTATCTACTGAAGCAAAGAAATACAATGACTTTATTCATTACTATGAGTTCTGGGTGTATAAGAACAATATAAATTACATACCAGAGTTACAGAATGGTCTTCTAGAAGGTAAAAAGGATGTTTGTAAACTTGTGCGAAATCCCTATACAAGGGCTGTCAGCTCATTTCTATTACTTGCTGACAATCCATACGCTAGCCCCCAATGGGAAAGTATCCGTCATTATTTTTATAATGATAAATATAGTAATCAAGGAATATCATTTAAACAATTTTTATATTACGTTCAGGCATTTGGTTCCAATTCCCTAGCAATAGATATACATTTTAGCCAACAATACGTCCCTGGTGAAGAAAACTTCATCCAATGTTATATTCCTTTAGAAGATTTTAATGCACAAATCACCAAAACTAGAACACACGTACGATTTGATAAAATCCAATTTAGCACTTCTTACAAATTCAGATCATCATCGCGCCCACAAGATGATTTATGCAGGGAGCTATGCAGAACTTAGCATTACAGATGAAGCCTTCCCACGATTTCCAACATACGAAAGCTTTTATGATAAAGAAACCATGGATTTAGTCACAGAAATATATGCACAGGACTTTGAAATGTACCCGTACACGAGAGGGATACTTTAAGTCTATACATTTTTCTATGAATAAAAGCCAATGCATCGCATAGCATAAAGTGAAACTTTAATTCGAGTCGGGTTCTCTTCAACTGATTATTCCCTTTTCCTAATCGCTATTTTAAGAGATACCTAACTTTCACCTATTCCCTTTGATTTCGCCGATTGTTGACGTGTATCATACTTTCCATAAATAGATTGCATGTAACATAGGAGTGATGTCGTGTGGAAATCAATTTGAAACACAATAATGGGTACTGCGTTATTTGCGAAAAGAAAGCTACATTTATAGAGCATAATGATTGGCTTAGAGATCATTATTTATGTTCTACATGTAACTCTATCCCAAGGCAGCGAGCTTTAATCCATACTTTACACACATTTTTTCCAAAATGGGATTCCTATAGTATCCACGAATCCTCTCCTGGAGGAATTACAACTCAGCTACTATTAAAAAACTGTAAAAACTATACATATTCTCAATACTTTAAAAACTATCCTCTTGGCCAATACTTTCAAGGAATTAGATGTGAGAACTTAGAAGACATGACTTTTGAAAATGAATCTTTTGATTTATTCATTACTCAAGACGTTTTTGAGCATGTAATGACGCCAAATAAAGCCTTTAAAGAAATAGAACGAGTATTAAAACCTGGCGGCGCTCATGTATTTACTGTCCCTTGGTATCATACACTCACAAAAACTGTGCAAAGAGCAAGATTGAATAAAGAGGTGATTGAATATATTGAAGAGCCCATTTATCACGGAAACCCTATTGATGAGAATGGGTCTTTAGTAACGTTCGATTGGGGGCAGGATATGATTGAATATATTTATACACACACAAATATGTATACCATTGTTTATTTACAAAAGGATAGATCACTCGGGTTAGATGCTGAATTTTTACATGTTTTTATTAGTAAAAAGCAAGAAAATAAGGTTTAATCACTATATAATTTGGAGGTTTGACAAATGCATAACTTTAAGTTAGGAAGTGATTTTGATAATCTTGTTAATTCACTATCTGATGTTGAACTTCTAAATTTATTTATACAAAGTTGTTCCCAAACAACGATAAATGGGGTTCCCGTACCTAGGTTTCCTCCTGAAGAAATTCAAAAACAATTTGTAGGCGCTTCCTATGAACATGCTCTTTATGAAGCATATTTGTTTTATAGCTATATAAAACAATACGCCAAGAATTTAGGTGTTCCCGTGAATAAAGAAAGTAAAGTTTTAGACTTCGGCTGCGGATGGGGAAGAATTATACGCTTCTTATTTAAAGATGCCTCTGATCAAAATTTACTTGGCATTGATGTGGATCATGCGATGATCACACTTTGTAATGAAACACTAGGAAGAGGGATATATAAAACAGCAAGTCCACATCCCCCTGTAGAATTTATTAGTGACAATTCATTAGATATCATATTCGCTTATTCTGTATTCTCACATTTATCCGAAGAAACTGCTGAAAATTGGATAAAAGAATTTTCAAGAGTTCTTCGCCCTGGTGGAATTTTCATCGCAACAACACAAGCGCGCTATTTTCTTGATTTTTGTCAACAATTCCACGAACATCCTGAATTAATTCAAACAGGATGGCATAAAACTTTATCTCAAGCTTTTCCAGATATACATCGCGCTATCTCGGATTATGAAAACGGAAAATTTGTCCACAGCGCTACTGGTGCAGGGGATGTTAGAAATAGTAGTTTTTACGGAGAAACCGTTATACCTAGGACTTATATTGAAAATCATTATGAGAAATATTTAAAGCTACAAGACTTTTTTGATGATGTAAATCGATTACCACAAGCCCTCTTTGTCCTTCAAAAAATTTAATTCCTTTTATTCAACGTAATACACTTAATTTCATGAAGAAAAGCACTTTCTATTTCAGCTATATATCAAATTACCTAATACTCTCTTATTAAGTAAGCTGTAAAAACAAATTCAATACATACCATAAAAAAAGCAGTAAACAGCTAACATATCTCTTGTTTTAAAATTGCTCCACCAAATCAAGAATACCTTCCCAACAATTGAACTACGAAAAACATGAGGGGGATATACTTTGAAAATAATCGCTTTTTACTTACCACAATTCCATCAAATTAAAGAAAATGATCGATGGTGGGGGAAAGGATTTACTGAATGGACAAATACTAAAAGTGCACGCCCTTTATTTTCAGGACATTATCAACCGAGGGAACCTTATCAAGATTTTTATTATGACTTAACTAGCCCCTCCGTAAGAAAGTGGCAAGCAGAAATCGCTAAAGCATACGGTATATATGGTTTTTGTTATTATCATTATTGGTTTAAGGGAAAAAGACTATTAGAAACACCCTTTAATGACGTACTAAAGATGAAGGAACCTGACTTCCCTTTTTGTCTTTCTTGGGCAAATGAACCATGGACAAAATCTTGGGATGGTCTCGATAAACATATATTAATGCCTCAAGATTACGGAGATATATCTGATTGGAAGGAACACTTTGATTATTTATTACAGGCTTTCCAAGATGAGAGATATATTTATATAGATGATAAACCTCTATTCATTATTTATCGTCCAGGACATATTCCTGATTGTGAAAAAATGCTTAATTACTGGAATGCATTAGCGCGAGAAAATGGTTTAAAAGGCATATACTTTGCTGAAACATTAAACAGTTTTCCACTACCTAATATAAATGGATTCGATGCTAGCATTCAGTTTGAACCTTTCTATACAATTGCCCATGATAGCTCTTCAGACATAAATAAGGTCATATATGATTCTGATATGCAATTGAATGTTTGGGACTACGATAAAGTATGGATGTATATATTACAACGATCGCTCCCAAAGAAAAAAACATTTCCTGGGGCTTTTGTTGATTGGGATAATACTGCACGACGTAAAAACGCAAATAGCAGCATCTTTGTAGGTTCTACCCCTGAAAAGTTCACCATATATTTAAGCAAGCAAATTCATCGTACTTACTCTTTTTATAACAGCGAGTTTTTATTTATTAACGCATGGAATGAGTGGGCGGAAGGAACTTACTTAGAGCCAGATAAAAAATATGGATTTTCTTATTTAGAAGGAGTTAAAAATGCAATTGATAGAGGTATGAAAGCATACAAAAAAGACGAGTCATCCTGACTCGTCTTAAAGTTGCTTGGCGACGTCCTACTCTCACAGGGACAAGGTCCCAACTACCATCGGCGCTAGAGAGCTTAACTTCCGTGTTCGGTATGGGAACGGGTGTGACCTCTCTGCCATCATCACCAAACTATGAAGGCATATTCCTTCAAAACTAGATAACATTGCTACATATTATATGGTTAAGTCCTCGATCTATTAGTATTCGTCAGCTCCACATGTCACCATGCTTCCACCTCGAACCTATCAACCTGATCATCTTTCAGGGATCTTACTAGCTTACGCTATGGGAAATCTCATCTTGAGGGGGGCTTCATGCTTAGATGCTTTCAGCACTTATCCCTTCCGCACATAGCTACCCAGCTATGCCCTTGGCAGAACAACTGGTACACCAGCGGTGCGTCCATCCCGGTCCTCTCGTACTAAGGACAGCTCCTCTCAAATTTCCTACGCCCACGACGGATAGGGACCGAACTGTCTCACGACGTTCTGAACC
>NZ_CM173491.1:275000-280000 GCF_057784645.1 Bacillus sp. LQ16 | reverse complement strand
TTAATAAATATTTAAGATATGCTCAAGGTTCGAATTGATTAATAGTATTTCCTTTTTAAACACATATACTGGATTAAAAATACGCACCTCAATGTATCAAGTGTACCGCACACACATATACAGAACACTCGTTCCTTTCATTACTTCACTTTTTATATAACATTAATAGATATTAATCCCATACCTATATTTACGTTTTACTGCTAAAAGAGCGAATCATTTCACTAACAAAGCATTTAGTTTCATTTCTAGTATATATCCCCCTTTTGAAATACATATAGAATCATAATTTCCGTTGTTTCTATCTCCCCCCTAAGAATACACAACCATACAAAAACAATTCTACAACAAGGTATACGACGGCTGCACAATTATAAATCTTAATCCTCTCAATACCTACAGGGGTGCTGTCCGCCTTTAACACAAATATATACTAAAAAAATTTCAATATAAAATGGCCGGAATTTCTACACTAAGAAACATCCGGCTCTTATTTTTAGGCAACAACCCAAATCAGTTTTACATTCAGTATTAAATGTCTATTCAATATTCCCTACTCCGCTCTGGTAAAGGTGAATGTATCATATCTGTCACTGCATAATATAGATTTTCTGGATGTTCGGCTATCCGATGACATAAATACAAATACCACTCTTTCCCATAAGTCAAATACACTCTAGCGTTATGTCCTTTGTTTTTCAAATCTCTTAACATATCCGGACGAATTCCATATAACATTTCTATTTCTACATTAGAGTGACTAAAATATTGACGTTGCTCCATCTCTTTAATAAGAATTTCATCATGTGTAGCTATAGATACAGGGTGATGGTTTTCAATTAGTTTTTCTACAATTTGAAGATACTGTTGATTTAAATCAGCCGATCTAGGTATGGCAATATCTGGAACTTCTTGATAGGCACCTTTTACAACTCTTATTTTTCCTGGATAATGAAGGAGTTCTTGAATATCATTGTTTGAGCGGTATAAATGTGCCTGTATTGTTATCCCTACATTATGATATTGCTCAGTTACCTTTTTATAAATGGAAAGAATGTCCGCTGCTTTAGATGATTCTTCCATACTTATCATAAGGGTAGTTCCATGTACTTTCGCCTTCTCTGCCAACTCCATTAAATGAATATAAGATATTTCTGGATCTATAGATAATCCAATATGAGATAAATCGAGTGATACTGTTTGTTTCATAGATAGAGTACCCATGTCCCCAATAAGATTCAAAAACTCATTTTTTGCTTTATAGCATTCCTCTATATCTAGAGTATTTTCCCCTATGTATTCTAGTGAAGTATGATAACCTTTTGTAATTAGTTCTTTTGCCGTCCCAATTCCCTCATGTCTCGTTTCTCCGGTGACAAAGCGTTTCGCAGCTTGTAATAATAAAGCATAGAGTTCAGTGGATTGTTGTACATATGCTTTTATATGTTCATTTCGTGCAATCGATTTAAATGCCTGAGCTACTTGTAATTCTGGTTTAGTCATCACATTTTCATCTCCTTTAGAACTATTTGACCCTACTATAGCATGCTAAAATGGTTTGTATTAGTACCATTTCACCCAAACTTTTATGGTACCAATTTTGATGAAGGGAGCGTTTATATGCTTTGGATACCTATTGATCGATCTTTAGATATAAGTTTAATTCGACAAGTTTATCACCAAATACGTGAACGAATATTAAACGGAGAGCTACAATCTGGTGAAAAACTACCAGCAACACGGGAATTATCTTCTGAGTTAGGTGTATCTAGGAATGTAATTTTAGAAGCTTATGATCAATTATTTTCCGAAGGCTTTTTGGTCACTCGGCAAGGAGCTGGAACATTCATTGCCGAAGGGGCTTATTTAGAACAACGTAAAAAATCAACTCTAATTGATTCTTTATATTGGTGTGAAGAAACAAACAAAGAGAGTAACATCATTAATTTTCGTTCAGGAATACCAGCATTAGACTTATTTCCACGTAAAGGATGGGCAAAGTTGTCTCACACTATATGGAATGAAACACATCCTTCTACGTTTGGATATGATATCCCCCAAGGACGTCCCGAATTAAGAAAGGTTTTATCACGGTATTTACTAAAAACAAGAGGAGTTTTTTGTCATCCAGAACAATTGGTGATTACTTCCGGTGCAACACAAGCTTTAACACTTGTGTCTAAGTTACTTTTGTCATCAGGTGACGAAGTACTAATAGAAGATCCCATCACCAATGACATTCAAACAATTTTTAAAAATTCAGGAGCCTTTCTTTCCCCTATACCAGTTGATGATAATGGGATGAATACATCTTTGTTACCTGCAAATAAAAATCCAAAATTCATCTTCATTACTCCTTCTCATCAGTTCCCTTTAGGTGGAACGTTGCCAATTCAACGACGTGTTCAATTGGTTAACTACTCAAGAAAAACAAATTGTTACCTCATTGAAGATGATTATGATAGTGAGTTTCGATATGAAGGCTCACCTGTAAGTTCATTACAGGGGTTGGATCCCGAACGTGTTATATACATAGGTTCATTTAGTAAAATTTTATCACCGTCCCTTAGGATGGGATACTTAGTTCTTCCCTCACACCTTGTTGAAAAATGTCGCAGGGTAAAATGGTTTTCAGATTTACATACACCTTCTTTAAATCAGCTTATCCTTGCTAAATTTATTGCCGAAGGTTATTTGGAACGACATATTATGAAGATGAAAAAAATCTATAAAAATCGAAGAGACTTCCTTATCCAGCAATTACAATCAGCATTCTCAAATACAATCAATATTTTCGGTTATTCTACAGGATTACATCTGATTGTTGAATTCAATCAAGTTCAATTCACAAAAGAATTACTTGAGAAAATCCAACAACTCGGAGTGAAAGTATATCCTGTGGAAGACCACGCCATTGAAAAAGGAAAACATCACAATCGAATTATTATAGGGTATGGCCATTTAACAACTGAAGAAATAAAAGAGGGTGTGAGCAGGCTCCAGAGGGCAATACTTCGTATATATTCTTGTTAACAAATAGACTTTAAAGCTCAGCCATATTTTTCTGAAGGTACGCTACTTAAATGTGAAATTCTAATAAAGCTGTTTCTTGCTAGATAAACGTACTCATAGAGCCCACATTAATTACAAGTTTATTTTACAAAACACAAAAAAGACGAGTCATTCTGACTCGTCTTAAAGTTGCTTGGCGACGTCCTACTCTCACAGGGACAAGGTCCCAACTACCATCGGCGCTAGAGAGCTTAACTTCCGTGTTCGGTATGGGAACGGGTGTGACCTCTCTGCCATCATCACCAAACTATTGAAGGTATATTCCTTCAAAACTAGATAACATTTGCTACATATTATATGGTTAAGTCCTCGATCTATTAGTATTCGTCAGCTCCACATGTCACCATGCTTCCACCTCGAACCTATCAACCTGATCATCTTTCAGGGATCTTACTAGCTTACGCTATGGGAAATCTCATCTTGAGGGGGGCTTCATGCTTAGATGCTTTCAGCACTTATCCCTTCCGCACATAGCTACCCAGCTATGCCCTTGGCAGAACAACTGGTACACCAGCGGTGCGTCCATCCCGGTCCTCTCGTACTAAGGACAGCTCCTCTCAAATTTCCTACGCCCACGACGGATAGGGACCGAACTGTCTCACGACGTTCTGAACCCAGCTCGCGTACCGCTTTAATGGGCGAACAGCCCAACCCTTGGGACCGACTACAGCCCCAGGATGCGATGAGCCGACATCGAGGTGCCAAACCTCCCCGTCGATGTGGACTCTTGGGGGAGATAAGCCTGTTATCCCCGGGGTAGCTTTTATCCGTTGAGCGATGGCCCTTCCATGCGGAACCACCGGATCACTAAGCCCGACTTTCGTCCCTGCTCGACTTGTAGGTCTCGCAGTCAAGCTCCCTTATGCCTTTGCACTCTACGAATGATTTCCAACCATTCTGAGGGAACCTTTGGGCGCCTCCGTTACACTTTAGGAGGCGACCGCCCCAGTCAAACTGCCCACCTGACACTGTCTCCCGGGTCGATAAGACCCGTAGGTTAGAATTTCAATACAGTCAGGGCGGTATCCCACCAGCGCCTCCACCGAAGCTAGCGCTCCGGTTTCAATGGCTCCCGCCTATCCTGTACAAACTGTACCAAAATTCAATATCAGGCTACAGTAAAGCTCCACGGGGTCTTTCCGTCCTGTCGCGGGTAACCTGCATCTTCACAGGTACTATAATTTCACCGAGTCTCTGGTTGAGACAGTGCCCAAATCGTTACACCTTTCGTGCGGGTCGGAACTTACCCGACAAGGAATTTCGCTACCTTAGGACCGTTATAGTTACGGCCGCCGTTTACTGGGGCTTCAGTTCAGAGCTTCGCTTACGCTAACCCCTCTCCTTAACCTTCCAGCACCGGGCAGGTGTCACCCCCTATACTTCGCCTTACGGCTTCGCAGAGAGCTGTGTTTTTGCTAAACAGTCGCTTGGGCCTATTCACTGCGGCTTTCCGTTAAGAAAGCACCCCTTCTCCCGAAGTTACGGGGTCATTTTGCCGAGTTCCTTAACCAGAGTTCTCTCGCACACCTTAGGATTCTCTCCTCGCCTACCTGTGTCGGTTTGCGGTACAGGCACCTTTTATCTCGCTAGAAGCTTTTCTTGGCAGCGGGGAATCAAAGACTTCGCTCCATAAGGAGCTTCCCCATCACAGCTCAGCCTTCACGATAAGCGGATTTGCCTACTTATCAGCCTAACTGCTTGGACGTGCACAACCAATCGCACGCTTCTTCTATCCTTCTGCGTCCCTCCATTGCTCAAACGATAAAGAGGTGGTACAGGAATATCAACCTGTTGTCCATCGCCTACGCCTGTCGGCCTCGGCTTAGGTCCTGACTAACCCTGAGCGGACGAGCCTTCCTCAGGAAACCTTAGGCATTCGGTGGACGGGATTCTCACCCGTCTTTCGCTACTCATACCGGCATTCTCAC
>NZ_CM173491.1:267500-272500 GCF_057784645.1 Bacillus sp. LQ16 | reverse complement strand
AAGGTGCCAGCTTATTCAACTAGCACTTGTTCTTCCCTAACAACAGAGTTTTACGACCCGAAAGCCTTCATCACTCACGCGGCGTTGCTCCGTCAGACTTTCGTCCATTGCGGAAGATTCCCTACTGCTGCCTCCCGTAGGAGTCTGGGCCGTGTCTCAGTCCCAGTGTGGCCGATCACCCTCTCAGGTCGGCTACGCATCGTTGCCTTGGTGAGCCGTTACCTCACCAACTAGCTAATGCGACGCGGGTCCATCCATAAGTGACAGCCGAAGCCGCCTTTCAATTTCGAACCATGCGGTTCAAAATGTTATCCGGTATTAGCCCCGGTTTCCCGGAGTTATCCCAGTCTTATGGGCAGGTTACCCACGTGTTACTCACCCGTCCGCCGCTAACTTCTTGAGAGCAAGCTCTCAATCCATTCGCTCGACTTGCATGTATTAGGCACGCCGCCAGCGTTCATCCTGAGCCAGGATCAAACTCTCCAATAAAGTTAGTTTGTCTAGCATCTAAAAATAAAAATTGACGTTTCACGTTGTTTGTTTCGTTCAGTTTTCAAAGAACTACTTGGTCGCTCATTTGCGACTTCCTTATGTTAACATCTTCGTTAGTTAATGTCAACTAAGTTTTTTATTTCGTTTGTCGCTTTCGATGTTAATGTCATCGGCGACTTGTTCTATATTACACTTCATTTGTATAATCGTCAATATGTTTTTTTAAAAACTTTATATTTTATAGAATACATATACGTAATCAAATTATCTATTTACGCATTTCTTCTATAGTTATATACAAGCACCCCACAGAACTATCTATAGGGTGCTATTCCATCATAAAAACTATTGTTCTTTCGACGGCACCGAACAACTTCCATCAGCACAAGAAAGATCGCTTTCACCATCTGCTGAAAGTTCCTGTAACTTCGGTGCAGGATTCTCTTCTTCCCACACTTGCTGAAGTGCACCAACAAAAGTTTCAAGTCGTTGTGCACCTGAAATAGCATACTTTTGATTAATAATAAAATAAGGCACTCCCGAAATTTGATATTGCTGAGCAATCGCTTCATCAATTCTAACATCATTTGCGTACGCATTTTTATCATTAATAACATTTAAAGCTTCTTGCTTATCTAAACCTGAGGCTTCAGCGATAATAGCAAGTGTATCCACATCACTTAAATTTTTCGATTCAGTGAAATATGCAAAAAGTAGATTCTCCGTAATCTCCTTTTCTTTTCCATGATTCTTTGCAAACTTCGCAAGACGATGCGCATCAAACGTATTCGTCGGCTTCATCTCATCAAAATTAAAACTTAACCCCATACTAGCTGCATGATTTCCTAGCTGTACGTTATTACGCTTAGCTTCTTCAATACTAATCCCATACTTTGATGCAAGCACTTCATTAATACTTGTTCCAGAGTAAACGGGAGTATTCGGATCCAACTCAAAACTTTTAAACTCAACTTCAACATCCTTCTTATGTGGAAATTGCTCTAAAGCCATCTCTAATCTACGTTTCCCAATATAGCAAAATGGGCATACAAAATCCGACCAAACCTCAATTTTCATATAAACACCTCATTAACATTTAGTTTTCAATCATTGTAGCACTGAGATTAAGGAATTCAAAAGTTTTTGCTCTATCTCCTTCATATAGTACATACAAAAATACACTTATAGCAGACTACCTAATTAACAAAAAAAACGATAATCAAAAGGATTAACTATTATCCCTCCGATTATCGTCTATATAAATGCAACAACTTTAATTATGCCGGAATATACTTCCCTACGAACTTCCATACGGTATTCCAATATTTATTCGAATCTACTTTCTCCGCTTCTCCATGCCCAGCACCTAGAACAATTAATTTCTCTTTTTCTACTTTTGCAGCATTATATACTTCATCTAACATTTCAAAAGGAACGAATGTATCAGCATCCCCATGAATGAATAACATAGGTGTTTTACTTTTCGCCACTTGTTTTACAGCTGAAGCTTCTTCTAAATCATATCCAGCTCTTAATTTTGTAACTGTATTTGCCGCATTCATAACAGGAAACTTCGGCAAGTGGAATAAATCTTTTAGCTGATAAGTAAATTCATCAATAACGGTTGAGTATCCACAATCTTCAATAATAACTTTAACATTAGAAGGTAAATCTTCTCCTGAAGTCATCATTACAGTTGCCCCACCCATCGAAACACCAAATAGAGCTATTTCAGCATTAGGATCTTTCTTTAAGATTTGTTGAATCCAAATCAAAACATCTTTACGATCATGCCAGCCCATACCAACATAATCCCCTTCACTATTTCCGTGACCACGAAGGTCTGGTGCTATGACATTATAGCCTTGTTCATAAAAGTTACGAATATATTTCGTCATTTCTGATGCTCTACCATTGTATCCATGAACCACAATTGCCCATTTATGACTAGATGATTCATTCATATATTCATAGCCTTTTAAATTCAATTTATCGAAAGAACGTATAGTTAATGTGTTAGGTTTATACTTCGATACGAAGTTCGCATTCTTTTCTTCATTTGTAGCCAATACATCTCCCGATGCATTTACCGTTTCTACTAAATGAGGATTATCTTGCAAAAATTCTTTTTCTTGTTTCGCATTCAATGCGTAGTTATAAAAATAATTCCCAACTAACATATACACGATTAATAGAAGGACTAAGACTACTATAGTAATTATACCTATCCTTTTCATATTATCTCCTTTTCTAACTTAAATCTTCTTATATTAAAGTACATCAAAAAACAACTGTACTATTTTAACACACCAGTCAATCTTATCTTTAAGAAATAAAATAGAAAATCTTAAATTACATATCAAAAATCACGAAAGAAATCGAATAAAACTTATATAAATATGTAATTAGCTTTGAAAAGAAGTTACAAAATACAAAAAAGACGAGTCATTCTGACTCGTCTTAAAGTTGCTTGGCGACGTCCTACTCTCACAGGGACAAGGTCCCAACTACCATCGGCGCTAGAGAGCTTAACTTCCGTGTTCGGTATGGGAACGGGTGTGACCTCTCTGCCATCATCACCAAACTATTGAAGGTATATTCCTTCAAAACTAGATAACATTTGCTACATATTATATGGTTAAGTCCTCGATCTATTAGTATTCGTCAGCTCCACATGTCACCATGCTTCCACCTCGAACCTATCAACCTGATCATCTTTCAGGGATCTTACTAGCTTACGCTATGGGAAATCTCATCTTGAGGGGGGCTTCATGCTTAGATGCTTTCAGCACTTATCCCTTCCGCACATAGCTACCCAGCTATGCCCTTGGCAGAACAACTGGTACACCAGCGGTGCGTCCATCCCGGTCCTCTCGTACTAAGGACAGCTCCTCTCAAATTTCCTACGCCCACGACGGATAGGGACCGAACTGTCTCACGACGTTCTGAACCCAGCTCGCGTACCGCTTTAATGGGCGAACAGCCCAACCCTTGGGACCGACTACAGCCCCAGGATGCGATGAGCCGACATCGAGGTGCCAAACCTCCCCGTCGATGTGGACTCTTGGGGGAGATAAGCCTGTTATCCCCGGGGTAGCTTTTATCCGTTGAGCGATGGCCCTTCCATGCGGAACCACCGGATCACTAAGCCCGACTTTCGTCCCTGCTCGACTTGTAGGTCTCGCAGTCAAGCTCCCTTATGCCTTTGCACTCTACGAATGATTTCCAACCATTCTGAGGGAACCTTTGGGCGCCTCCGTTACACTTTAGGAGGCGACCGCCCCAGTCAAACTGCCCACCTGACACTGTCTCCCGGGTCGATAAGACCCGTAGGTTAGAATTTCAATACAGTCAGGGCGGTATCCCACCAGCGCCTCCACCGAAGCTAGCGCTCCGGTTTCAATGGCTCCCGCCTATCCTGTACAAACTGTACCAAAATTCAATATCAGGCTACAGTAAAGCTCCACGGGGTCTTTCCGTCCTGTCGCGGGTAACCTGCATCTTCACAGGTACTATAATTTCACCGAGTCTCTGGTTGAGACAGTGCCCAAATCGTTACACCTTTCGTGCGGGTCGGAACTTACCCGACAAGGAATTTCGCTACCTTAGGACCGTTATAGTTACGGCCGCCGTTTACTGGGGCTTCAGTTCAGAGCTTCGCTTACGCTAACCCCTCTCCTTAACCTTCCAGCACCGGGCAGGTGTCACCCCCTATACTTCGCCTTACGGCTTCGCAGAGAGCTGTGTTTTTGCTAAACAGTCGCTTGGGCCTATTCACTGCGGCTTTCCGTTAAGAAAGCACCCCTTCTCCCGAAGTTACGGGGTCATTTTGCCGAGTTCCTTAACCAGAGTTCTCTCGCACACCTTAGGATTCTCTCCTCGCCTACCTGTGTCGGTTTGCGGTACAGGCACCTTTTATCTCGCTAGAAGCTTTTCTTGGCAGCGGGGAATCAAAGACTTCGCTCCATAAGGAGCTTCCCCATCACAGCTCAGCCTTCACGATAAGCGGATTTGCCTACTTATCAGCCTAACTGCTTGGACGTGCACAACCAATCGCACGCTTCTTCTATCCTTCTGCGTCCCTCCATTGCTCAAACGATAAAGAGGTGGTACAGGAATATCAACCTGTTGTCCATCGCCTACGCCTGTCGGCCTCGGCTTAGGTCCTGACTAACCCTGAGCGGACGAGCCTTCCTCAGGAAACCTTAGGCATTCGGTGGACGGGATTCTCACCCGTCTTTCGCTACTCATACCGGCATTCTCACTTCTAAGCGCTCCACCAGTCCTTCCGGTCTGACTTCACTGCACTTAGAACGCTCCCCTACCACTGATACCATTGGTATCAATTCGCAGCTTCGGTGGTGTATTTAGCCCCGGTACATTTTCGGCGCAGAGTCACTCGACTAGTGAGCTATTACGCACTCTTTAAATGGTGGCTGCTTCTAAGCCAACATCCTAGTTGTCTAAGCAACTCCACATCCTTTTCCACTTAATACACACTTTGGGAC
>NZ_CM173491.1:247500-262500 GCF_057784645.1 Bacillus sp. LQ16 | reverse complement strand
TAATAGGCATCTCTTTCGATTCTCTTACTTTCATACACATATGAATACCATCTACTTTCGGCATCATAATATCTAATACGACTAGATGCACTTCATTTTCTTCCAGTAAACGTAGCCCTTCTTCTCCGTCCCCCGCTTGTAATACTTTATATCCTTCATTCTTTAAATAGATTGTAATTAAATTCCGAATTTCTTTTTCATCATCTACGACAAGTATTGTTTCGTGTGCCACAATATCTCCCCCATTACTTTTTTAATCCCTAACTTCTATTATAGGAAAACTTCTGAAGAAAAACGCTCGGAAATCCTTAAGTTTTTCTGAAGACGCAAAAAAGGTCTAGACTCCCCTTAAGTCTAGACCTTTAAAAACCCCTTTTATTTACGAACGTAGATGAAATATAGTACGAATAAAACTCCCATAACATACATAATCGGATGAACCTCTTTACGACGACCACTCACAACCATTGTAATTGGATAGAAGATAAATCCAATCGCAATCCCAGTTGCGATACTATACGTAAGTGGCATAGAGATAATTGTAAAGAATGCTGGCACTGCAATCTCGAATTTCTTCCAATCAATTTCCCCTAAAGAAGAAACCATCAAGATTCCTACAATAATTAAAGCTGGTGCCGTTACAGCTGGCGTTACAACACTTAGTAATGGCGAGAAGAATAGTGCCAGTAAGAAGAATCCTGCTGTTACAACTGCTGTAAATCCAGAACGTCCTCCCGCTGCTACCCCTGCAGACGATTCAATGTAAGACGTTGTTGTTGATGTACCCAAGATTGCACCAATTACAGTTGCAATCGCATCTGCAAATAATGCTTTTCCTGCACGTGGTAATTTATTGTTCTTCATTAATCCAGCTTGATTCGCAACCGCTACAAGCGTACCTGCTGTATCAAAGAAATCGATAAAGAAGAACGTTATAATAACAATCCCCATTTGAACTGTAAAAATATCTCCGAAGTGCGTTAACGCCACGCCGAACGTTGGTTCTAGACTCGGTATCGCTCCCACTACAGCTTTCGGAGTATCAATTAATCCTGTTGCCACTCCTAAGATCGCTGTAAGAATCATACCGTAAAATACTGCACCATTAACTTTCTTAATCATGAAGATGATTGTCGTAACAACCCCGAAGATTGCTAGTAACGTTGTGCCCTTTGTTAAGTCCCCCAACCCAACAAGAACAGCATCATTTTTCACGATAATTCCAGCATTTTGGAATCCAAGGAATGCAATGAACAATCCGATACCTGCTGCTACTGCAAACTTTAACTCCGATGGAATTGCATTAATGATTTTTTCACGAATACCTGAAGCAGTAAGAATAATAAAGATAATACCTGACATTAATGTTCCGGCAATGGCCGTTTGCCACGGAATACCCATCGTTAACACTGCTGTATAAGCAAAGAACGCGTTAATTCCCATACCTGGCGCTAAAGCAATTGGATACTTCGCGAAAATACCCATAATTAACGAACCGATTGCTGCCGCTAATGCCGTAGCAACGAATACTGCACCTGGATCCATCCCTGTACCTGCTGGTAACCCTTTAACATTTCCAAGCGACAGCGTAGCAGGATTGACAAACAGTACGTAAGCCATAGATAGAAATGTTGTTAACCCCGCTATGAACTCAGTCTTATAATTCGTACCGAGCTCATCAAATTGAAAATAGCGTTTCATCTTACGTTTCCCCCGTTATATGATTACTCGCCGCATTTCTCCTAGCCCTCTTTTATCCCGAGAAATAAAAAAGGCTTCCATTGCATATATACATGGAAGCGTTCTATAAACAAAGACAAGTTTCCCCTCATCTTTATACAAACGCCTCGTAGTCAAGCCATTTACGGTAGCTAGGTAGAAACTTTCGGGCCATATCCCCGATATTATACGACGGCATAATATTCACTTTTCGTTTGAATTACATACTCATATTAACTCTTGAATGTATTTTTGTCAATTTAAAAGCGAACATTTTTATATTTTTTTATATTTTCGTTCGTATTAACAACGAAAACAAAAAGATCCATCTATTCATGAATGATAGATGGATCTTTTTTATTACAATACTATTCCCACTCAATAGTTGCTGGTGGCTTACTCGTTACATCATACACGATACGGTTAACGTGTTTTACTTCGTTTACGATACGTACAGAGATTTTCTCTAATACGTCCCAAGGGATACGCGCCCAGTCAGCTGTCATACCATCAATAGATGTTACTGCACGGATACCTACTGTGTAATCGTAAGTACGCTCGTCACCCATAACACCTACGCTACGCATACCAGGAAGCGCAGTGAAGTATTGCCAGATTTCACGATCTAAGCCCGCTTTAATAATTTCTTCACGTAAAATCGCATCAGATTCACGAACGATTTCTAATTTCTCTTCTGTGATTTCACCTAATACACGAATACCAAGACCAGGACCTGGGAATGGTTGACGCCATACGATTTCATCAGGAATTCCTAGTTCAGATCCTAATACACGTACTTCATCTTTAAATAACGTATTTAAAGGCTCAATTAATTTGAACTGCATGTCTTCTGGGAGTCCACCAACGTTATGGTGAGATTTAATTGTTTGTGCAGTTGCTGTACCACTTTCAACGATATCTGTGTAAAGTGTACCTTGTGCTAAGAAGTCCATACCTTGTAATTTAGATGCTTCATCATCAAATACGTAAATGAATTCGTTACCGATGATTTTACGTTTTTGTTCTGGATCTTCTACACCTTTTAACTTATTCATGAAGCGTTCTTGTGCATCCACTTTAATAACGTTCATATGGAAGCCTTCGCTAAATGTTTTCATAACGCCTTCTGCTTCACCTTTACGAAGTAAACCGTGGTCAACGAAAATACATGTTAACTGATCGCCGATTGCTTTATGAATTAATACTGCTACAACAGAAGAGTCTACGCCGCCACTAAGTGCACATAGTACTTTTTTGTCTCCAACAGTTTCACGAATCTTTTCTAATTCTACTTCGATAAAGTTCTCCATGTTCCATCCTTCAGAACAACCACATACGCCGAATACGAAGTTTTTAATTAAATCGTTACCGTGCTCAGAGTGACGTACTTCTGGGTGGAATTGTACACCGTATAAGTTTTTCGCTTCATTGCTCATACCAGCAATTGGGCAAGACTCACTTGTTGCGTCTACTACGAATCCTTCAGGTAAACCAGTTACTAAGTCGCCATGGCTCATCCATACAACTTGCTCTTCTGGAAGGTTCGCATATAATTTTGATTCGTTCTCTACTTTAAGAACAGCTTTTCCGTACTCACGGTGGTTGGCACGCTCTACTTTACCACCGAAGTGTTGTGTCATAAGCTGCATACCGTAACAGATACCGAAGATCGGTAAACCTAGTTCGAAGATTTTTTCATCACAATGTAATGCACCTTCACCGTATACGCTATTTGGTCCACCAGAGAAAATAATCCCTTTTGGATTCATTGCTTTAATTTCTTCTGCAGTAATTGTATGTGGATGAAGTTCACTGTATACACCGAACTCACGAATTCGACGTGCTATTAACTGATTGTATTGACTTCCAAAATCTAAAACGATAATTGTATCGTGTTGCTTCTTCAAAATAATCACCCCAACGTTAGTTCTCGTATATAAATATTTTCACCAATTTGGCGAAAAGCATTACCAATATAATAAAAAAAGCCAGTCCTCCGCCTCTAGTCTCATAACAAAGAAAAGGCAGGGGTCTGGCTTTATAAAGAAAGATAGTCTCCGCTCTTTATAAATATAAGACACACTGCCTTCATAGTCAGGTTGTTTACGGTAACCCGGTAGAGACTCTCAAACCATATCATTGAGGATATATGAAGGATCGTTTTATATTATCTTCCTAGATTCTAACAATGAAGTATCAATATGGTCAAGAGAGAAAGCGACAAAATTCTACAGAAATTCATTTCCTTTTCTAAAAAACATAAAAAAACATCCATTTCTATATAGAAATGGATGTTTTTTAGGGCAAACGGAATTACATCATTCCGCCCATACCGCCCATGCCCATGCCGCCCATGTCAGGCATTGCTGGTGCATTTGGTTCTGGCTTGTCAGCTACTACAGCTTCAGTTGTTAAGAACATAGCTGCAACAGATGCTGCGTTTTGAAGTGCAGAACGAGTTACTTTAGCTGGATCTACGATACCAGACTCAAGCATGTTAACCCATTCGCCAGTAGCTGCGTTGAAACCAACGCCTACTTTTTCGCCTTTTAGACGCTCTACAACTACAGATCCTTCTAGACCAGCGTTGATTGCGATTTGACGAACTGGCTCTTCTAGTGCGCGAAGTACGATGTTGATACCTGTTGCTTCGTCGCCTTCAGCTACGATAGAAGCTACTTTCGTGTATACGTTCATAAGTGAAGTACCACCACCTGCAACGATACCTTCTTCTACTGCTGCACGAGTTGAGTTAAGTGCATCTTCAATGCGAAGTTTGCGCTCTTTTAACTCAGTTTCAGTTGCTGCACCGACTTTAATTACTGCTACGCCACCTGCAAGTTTCGCAAGACGCTCTTGTAATTTTTCACGATCGAATTCAGAAGTTGTTTCTTCTAATTGCGCACGAATTTGACCGATGCGAGCTGCGATTTGCTCTGTATTTCCAATACCTTCAACTACAGTTGTGTTTTCTTTTGTAACAACAACTTTACCAGCGCGTCCTAAAGATTCAACTGTAGCAGATTTTAAGTCACGACCTAATTCTTCAGTGATTACTTCGCCACCAGTTAAGATTGCGATATCTTCTAGCATTGCTTTACGACGGTCACCAAATCCAGGAGCTTTAACAGCTACTACATTGAATGTACCACGAAGTTTGTTCACTACTAATGTAGCTAAAGCTTCGCCTTCTACATCTTCAGCAATGATAAGAAGTGGTTTACCTTGTTGTACCACTTGCTCTAATACTGGTAAGATTTCTTGAATGTTAGAAATCTTTTTGTCAGTAATTAAGATATATGGGTTATCAAGAACTGCTTCCATTTTGTCAGAATCAGTGATCATGTAAGGAGATGCATATCCACGATCAAATTGCATACCTTCTACTACGTCTAATTCTGTTGTGAATCCTTTAGACTCTTCTAAAGTAATAACGCCGTCGTTACCAACGCGCTCCATTGCTTCAGCGATTAATTGACCTACTTCTTCGTCAGCTGCAGAAATAGCAGCTACTTGTGCGATAGAAGATTTGCCTTCGATTGGTTTAGAAATCGTTTTTAATTCTTCAATTGCAGCAGTAACAGCTTTTTCGATACCTTTACGAAGACCCATTGGGTTAGCACCAGCTGTTACGTTTTTAAGACCTTCACGAATCATAGCTTGCGCTAATACAGTTGCAGTTGTTGTTCCGTCACCAGCTACATCGTTTGTTTTGCTAGCAACTTCTGCTACTAATTTCGCACCCATGTTTTCGAATGCATCTTCTAATTCGATTTCTTTTGCGATTGTTACACCATCATTTGTAATAAGTGGTGAACCAAATTTTTTCTCAAGTACAACGTTACGACCTTTTGGTCCAAGCGTTACTTTTACTGCGTTTGCAAGAGTGTCGACACCGCGAAGCATCGAACGACGTGCTTCTTCACTAAATTTAATATCTTTTGCCATAATAATTGACCCCCTTGGATTTTTTAAGATTTATATAATTAACCGATAACTGCTAAAATGTCACTTTCACGTAAAATCAAGTAGTCTGTACCTTCGTATTTCACTTCAGTACCTGCATATTTTGAGAAGATGATAAGATCACCTGCTGCTACCTCTAAAGCAACACGCTCACCATTTTCAAGCACTCGACCAGTACCTACTGCAACAACTTTACCCTCTTGTGGTTTTTCTTTTGCAGTATCTGGTAATACAATACCACTTGCTGTTTTTTCTTCTGCTTGAACAAGCTCAATTACAACGCGATCACCTAATGGCTTTAGCATGAACAATAACCTCCTCATTTTGTTATGTAAATTTTATTTATTAGCACTCAAGTCACCCGAGTGCTAACACACTTATAATAATAAATAATCTCAATTTCTTTTGCAAGTAAAAAAATCATAATTTTTTCGCAAATTACTATATAAACTTTCTATATAGAATACTGCCTTTACTATATGAATCGTTGTTTCCCCTACTCGTATGTTACAATATGAAAGACACCCTAAGTTGTTTTCGCTAAACGTACAACTTTTTCCTGTCTCCTACTTTAATTTCAAATACGGATTTACAAAAAAATCATAATTCGAATGAAAGTTTATATCGTAGATAACATATTTACATGTTATCCTACCTCATCTCATACACTAGAGTTAGAAAGGATGGTTAAACTATTTGAAGAAACAATACTGGTGGATTATCGTTACATACATTTTAATGCAGTTATCTGGAATTGTTGGATTACCACTTCTCCTAAAAACAGGACTCTATGATAATAGAGGATTTACCATGGAGGAAAAAGGACAAATCATAACGGGACACTGGGCGATTATTAGCTTCTTTGTTGCATTATGTATCGTTCTTTGGTTACTTAGAACAGACATTCGTGACAGGCATTTAGATGCAATGCGCTCTTCTGTTCCAGCTACTATTGGATGGATTTTCATCGGCTTCTTCTTGGCTTTCTTTTCACAAATAGTTGCCGGTATGATCGAGATGCAGCTGCTAGGAATTAAACAAGGTTCAGAAAATACAATGAAACTGATGGAAATTGCAAGAACGACACCTTGGTTCCTTATTGTCGTATCTATAATCGGACCTATCTTGGAAGAAATCGTATTTAGAAAAATTTTATTTGGTACACTTTATAAGAAGTTTAACTTCTTTATTGCAGCTATCATTAGTTCGCTTGTATTTGCAGCAATCCATTTTGATTTTACTCACTTATTGGTATACACTGCTATGGGGCTCGTATTCGCCTTCTTATATGTGAAGACGAAGCGTATTATCGTTCCGATTGCAGCTCATGTTGCGATGAATACATTAGTCGCTATTGGGCAAATTTTTATGAGCAATGAGCAAATTCAAGAAATGATTAAAGAAGCTGAAAAAATGCAAGGCTTTATCGGAGGATTTTTTGTATGAGAAACTCACCATTGTTCATGGCTGCACTATACTTCCTTCTTGGATGTATCTTTACACGCTTCGCCATTACGAACGTGACAGATACAATCTGGAATGTGTGGACAATACTATTTGCAGTTATGGCAACAATTGATTTTAATTTGGCGCTTCGCCTTATATTAGTTAAATTCACAAAGAAGAAACAATAATAAAACGCAGAGGTCGCTTCCTCTGCGTTTTATTGTGGATAGTTTTTCAAAAAGTAAACTAATGTTTGTAACTCTACAGCTAAATCAATATGATGAATTCTAATATTCTCTGATACGTTTAATCGTGCTGGTGTGAAATTCAAAATACCATGCACGCTCGTTTCAGCTAATCTATCTGCTACAGCTTGTGCTACTGTAGCCGGTACTGTTAATATTGCCACTTGTATATCATTTGATAATCTCTCTTCTAATTCATCTAAATGGTATACAGGAATGCCCCCGATTTCTGTTCCAACTTTCTCTTCACTAACATCAAATGCCATTTCAATTTTTGTATTATTGTTTTTCGTGAAATTATAATGTAAGAAAGCGGTCCCTAAATTACCTACTCCAATAAGTGCTACACGCGTTATATCATCTTGATCAAGTGTTTCGCGGAAAAATGATAATAAATAATTTACGTTATATCCGTATCCCTTTTTCCCTAACGCTCCAAAATACGAAAAATCTCTTCGTATTGTTGCGGAATCTACTTTTACCGCTTCACTCAATTCGGCCGATGAAACACGCTGCTTACCAGAAAGAGATAAGTTTTGGATAAATCGATAGTATAGAGGCAATCTTTTAGCAGTGGCTTGTGGAATCTTTTGCTGATCCATATGACCTCTCCTCTCTTCCTATCTTTATTCATATACTTTAATCAAATACAGAAGTTTAGCACTCATTAAATTCCTTGTATAATAAAGAGAAGAAGTATTCTCTCTTATTTTAAACTATACACTATTTTTAGTATGATTGAGAAATATAAACATGGCAAAGTTAAGAAATTATTTGAGGTGAAAACATTGATTTTATTACAAGTAAATGGACTTTCGAAATTATACGGTGCAGAAACAATTCTTGCAAACATAAAATTGGAAGTACAAACAAAAGATCGTATCGCATTAGTTGGAAGGAATGGAGCTGGAAAATCTACATTATTAAAAATTATCGCTGGTGAATTATCACATGATGGTGGCGAAATTATAAAACCGAAAGATGTCTCAATCGGGTATTTAGCTCAAAATACCGGCTTAGAAACGTCTTTAACAATTTGGGATGAAATGCTAACCGTCTTTACCCACTTACAGCAAATGGAGACAAAACTTCGAAGGCTTGAGCAAGAAATGGGAAAAGAAGAAAACTTTTCAAACGAAGCTATATATGAAAGATTGTTAGCTGATTATGACCAATTGCAACTCAATTATAAAGATCAAGGTGGATATCAATATGAAGCGGACATTCGCTCCATTTTAAGCGGCCTTGGCTTCCCAGTTGAAACGCACCAGACGACGATTTCTACTTTAAGCGGTGGGCAAAAAACAAGATTAGCTCTTGGGAAATTATTATTAACAAAACCAGACTTACTTATTTTGGACGAGCCTACAAACCATTTAGACATCGAAACATTAACATGGCTTGAGCAATATTTACAAGGTTATCCTGGCGCAATATTAATCGTTTCACATGACCGTTATTTCTTAGACAAACTCGTTACACAAGTATATGAAATTTCGAATAAAGAAAGCAGACGATTTGTTGGTAACTACAGTAAATATTTAGACTTAAAATCAGCATTATATGAGCAAGAAATGAAACGTTACGAAAAACAACAAGATGAAATCGCAAAACTTGAGGACTTCGTTCAAAAGAATATAGCTCGCGCCTCTACAACGAAACGTGCTCAAAGTCGCCGTAAACAACTAGACAGAATGGAATTATTAACGAGACCATTAGGTGATTCTAAGTCAGCATCATTCCACTTCGATATTGAAAAGCAAAGTGGAAATGATGTTTTACAAGTAAAGGATGCAACCATTGGCTATGATGAGGACCCTATAATTGAAAACGTAACTATGCGCTTAACTCGCGGAGATAGTGTTGCTTTAGTTGGTCCAAACGGAATTGGGAAATCCACATTATTAAAATCTATTGTGAATAAGTTACCACTATTAAATGGCGATGTTTCTTTCGGATCAAATGTATCTGTTGGTTATTATGATCAAGAACAAGCAAACTTAACATCTTCTAAACGGGTTTTAAATGAACTATGGGATGAATATCCACTGCAACCTGAAAAAGAAATCCGTACTATACTCGGGAACTTTTTATTTACAGGAGATGATGTACTGAAACCAGTATCTTCCCTTAGTGGTGGACAAAAAGCTCGATTAGCTCTTGCGAAACTTATGATGCAAAAGTCAAATTTATTAATTCTGGATGAGCCTACGAACCACCTTGATTTAAATAGTAAAGAGATTTTAGAGAATGCTTTAATTGATTATCCAGGGACTCTTCTATTTGTCTCACATGACCGCTACTTTATTAACCGTGTAACAACGACTGTGGTTGAGTTATCAACAGAAGGTGCACAGGAATATTTAGGGGATTACGATTACTATGTGGAGAAGAAAAATGAAATGATTGAACGCGCAGCATTTGAACAACAAGAACAGCAAGAAAATCAGGCACCTGTTCAAAAAACTGTAGCTCAAGAAAAATTAAATTATCTCGAAGAAAAAGAGCGTAAACAATTAGAACGTCAACGCACTCGAAAAATTGAAGAACTAGAACAAAACATCGTAAACTTAGAAGAAGAAATTGCTACGTTAGAAGATCAACTTTGCTTACCAGAAATATATGCAGATTATGAAAAAGCGAGTGAAATTACAACTAAAAAACAAACGCTACAAGAACAACTTGAAACGTGTATGGCAGAGTGGGAAGAGCTACATGTATAAGAGTATTTAAATAAGGAAGATGTCTCATCAGTCATGATTTTTGACTATGTGACATCTTTTTTCTTTAAGTACATAAATAATTTTTTGAATATATCAATGGTAACTCGGAATATATCAACCATTTTTCAAATACATCTATCGTAACCCTATATATATAAACGATTCGACACGAAATATCGATTTACCGACAAGGATTGACAACATCAGCACCCTCTATAATAGAAGGATATTTCAAAATGTTTTTCAGAGATATCTTCTTACTTTTTATTTCCCAAAAAACAATATATTCAAAGGTCAGACTTCATCTAGTTTATCCACAAACTTATACACATATCCACCTTTATAAAATAGCTATCAAAACAACTTTTCCACATTACCCACAACTAACAAAAAAGATATCAACACTTTATATACACAACAAAACCCACATTATCAACAGATAATATGGGTTTTATCCACAAGCTGTGGTTAATTATGTGCATAACTATGCTTCAATATCTAATCCTGGATTCGCATTTAAGGCTAATGTTGCACGCTTGCCTTGTTCATACGCAATTGTCCCTGCCGCTGCAATCATTGCTGCATTATCTGTGCATAAAGATAGCGGTGGAATAATTAGTTCAATGTTTTCTTTTTGTGCAAATTCTTCTTCTAATCGCGCACGAAGTCCTTTATTAGCAGCTACTCCACCAGCAAGAAGTAATTGCTTTACATTATAAGCCTCTGCTGCACGAGCTGCTTTCGTTACAAGTACATCTATTACACTTTCTTGGAAACTTGCCGCTAAATCTTCTGGTTTAATTTCTATCCCACGTTGTTTCGCGTTATGCACAGTGTTGATAACTGCTGATTTCAATCCACTAAAGCTAAAATCATATGAATTCGGTTCTAGCCATGCACGAGGCAAATCAATTGTTGGTTCTCCTTCATGTGCAAGACGATCAATATGAGGACCACCTGGATATGGCATAGATAACGTACGAGCTACTTTATCATATGCTTCTCCAGCTGCATCATCTCGCGTTTCACCAATTACTTCAAATGAACCATGTTCTTTCATATAAACAAGTTCTGTATGCCCACCAGATACAACAAGTGATAATAGCGGGAATTGAACTTCTTTTACTAAACGGTTCGCATAAATATGACCAGCAATATGATGAACACCGACTAGCGGAATATCATGTGCAAAAGCTACTGCCTTCGCTGCATTTACCCCAATTAGAAGTGCTCCTACTAAACCAGGCCCTTCTGTTACAGCAATTGCATCAATATCATCAAATGTGATGTTTGCTTCTTTTAAAGCTTCTTCTAACACAACTGTAATTTCTTCTACATGATGACGGGATGCAATCTCTGGTACAACCCCGCCAAAACGTTTATGACTTTCGATTTGTGATGCAACGACATTCGCAATAATTTCCGTTCCATTTTTAACAACCGCTACCGCTGTTTCATCACAGCTTGTTTCAATCCCAAGTATAATCGTATTTTTTTCCATTATATATTCACCCACATTACAAGACCATCTTCCTGATTGTCTGCATAGTATCGTTTACGAATTCCACCATTTTGAAATCCATATTTTTTGTACAACTGCTTTGCTACTTCATTTGATACACGTACTTCAAGCGTCATTGTTTTTACCCCTAGTTCTTTCGCTTCTGAAATAACTGCTTTCAATAAGGCATCTCCTAATTTTTGACCTCGGTATTCTGGCAAAATAGCTATATTTGTTATATGTGATTCATCAATAATTATCCACAATCCACAATATCCGATTACACGACCATCTTTTTCTAACACAATATAATGTGCATGTTCATTCATCGTTAATTCACGGTGAAAGGCATCTGCAGTCCAAGGAGTTGAAAAAGACACTTCTTCAATAGCTACAATTTGAGCAATATCATCAAGTTCCATCTTTCTAAATATCATATCCATCTTCTGCAAGGCCCCTACTTGTTTTGACTTTCTAACCACTTTGTTTCAGCTTCAGCTAAACGAAGATAGCTCGGAACAAACGTATGCACATCTTGTTCTTCTTTTTGTAACCCTAAGAATGCTAGCTCACTTGGTCTTGGATTATTTTTAGTAAAAGGAGCGAATACAGCTTGATCACCTAAATGTTCTATAATTATTTCTTTATGCAATTTAACATCATTACCGATAAATAAAACAGGCTGTCCTTTATCTTTTAACATTTGCAACCAGTCCACAATAAGAATAATTCGGTCTTCTTCTATTGAAGTTAACTGCTCTCCTTCATATGTATATAATCCAGTATAGATTTGCCCACGTCTTCCATCAAATAAAGGACAAATTAATCCATTAAAGTTAGCACCGTTTGCAGCTACTACCTCTAAACTTGATACACCTACAATTGGTATTTGAAGTGACCAAGCTAATGTTTTTGCCGCTGTCACGCCTATGCGAACACCTGTATATGATCCAGGTCCAGCAGCTACTACGATTTTAGTTAATTCCTTCGGTTTTACACCACATTCTTTTAACAGTTGCTCTACAGCTGGCATAAGACGTACAGAATGGTTTTTCGTCAAATTTGTAATAATTTCCCCAATCACGTTTCCTTCCTCAATAAGGGATACACCCATTACGTAATTTGAAGTATCAATTGCTAGTACTTTCATCTTGTAATAGCTCCTCACATAATCTAATATAGCGATCTCCAATTGGCTCGAGTATAATTTTTCTTGTGTCATCTCCCGCATGGAATAAACTAATTTGTAACTTTTCATTCGGTAAATATGCTTCTATTAAATGAGCCCATTCCACTACCGTAATTCCTTCACCGTAGAAATACTCATCAAAGCCTAAGTCCTCTTCGCTTTCTGCTAAGCGATACACGTCCATATGATATAGCGGTAATCTTCCTTTATATTCTTTAATAATATTAAAGGTAGGACTATTTACAACTCTTTTCACTCCAAGACCTTTTGCTAGTCCCTTTGTAAAAGTCGTCTTACCAGCTCCAAGATCTCCTTCTAAAATAATTACATCTTGTGCTTCTACGAGTTCACCTAGTTTTTCTGATAATCTTTGTGTTTCCTCAGAAGATTTTGTTGTTACTTCATATTTTCTCACAGACTTCACCTACTTTACTCACAATGTTCTCTGCTCTTTATTATACAGGTTTTGAATATATAAAAAAGTCCTTAGGATTTGTCCTAAGGATAGTTTGACTGTCTTTATTAGTTTTTTGTTAAAACAAATAAAAAAATACGAAACAACTTGTTTCGTTCTTTTCTTTATATAAAATGGCGGTCCCGACCGGGGTCGAACCGGCGATCTCCTGCGTGACAGGCAGGCATGTTAACCACTACACCACGGGACCATTTGGTTGCGGGGACAGGATTTGAACCTGCGACCTTCGGGTTATGAGCCCGACGAGCTACCGTACTGCTCCACCCCGCGATGATATAAATAGCTTGGCGACGTCCTACTCTCACAGGGACAAGGTCCCAACTACCATCGGCGCTAGAGAGCTTAACTTCCGTGTTCGGTATGGGAACGGGTGTGACCTCTCTGCCATCATCACCAAACTATTGAAGGTATATTCCTTCAAAACTAGATAACATTTGCTACATATTATATGGTTAAGTCCTCGATCTATTAGTATTCGTCAGCTCCACATGTCACCATGCTTCCACCTCGAACCTATCAACCTGATCATCTTTCAGGGATCTTACTAGCTTACGCTATGGGAAATCTCATCTTGAGGGGGGCTTCATGCTTAGATGCTTTCAGCACTTATCCCTTCCGCACATAGCTACCCAGCTATGCCCTTGGCAGAACAACTGGTACACCAGCGGTGCGTCCATCCCGGTCCTCTCGTACTAAGGACAGCTCCTCTCAAATTTCCTACGCCCACGACGGATAGGGACCGAACTGTCTCACGACGTTCTGAACCCAGCTCGCGTACCGCTTTAATGGGCGAACAGCCCAACCCTTGGGACCGACTACAGCCCCAGGATGCGATGAGCCGACATCGAGGTGCCAAACCTCCCCGTCGATGTGGACTCTTGGGGGAGATAAGCCTGTTATCCCCGGGGTAGCTTTTATCCGTTGAGCGATGGCCCTTCCATGCGGAACCACCGGATCACTAAGCCCGACTTTCGTCCCTGCTCGACTTGTAGGTCTCGCAGTCAAGCTCCCTTATGCCTTTGCACTCTACGAATGATTTCCAACCATTCTGAGGGAACCTTTGGGCGCCTCCGTTACACTTTAGGAGGCGACCGCCCCAGTCAAACTGCCCACCTGACACTGTCTCCCGGGTCGATAAGACCCGTAGGTTAGAATTTCAATACAGTCAGGGCGGTATCCCACCAGCGCCTCCACCGAAGCTAGCGCTCCGGTTTCAATGGCTCCCGCCTATCCTGTACAAACTGTACCAAAATTCAATATCAGGCTACAGTAAAGCTCCACGGGGTCTTTCCGTCCTGTCGCGGGTAACCTGCATCTTCACAGGTACTATAATTTCACCGAGTCTCTGGTTGAGACAGTGCCCAAATCGTTACACCTTTCGTGCGGGTCGGAACTTACCCGACAAGGAATTTCGCTACCTTAGGACCGTTATAGTTACGGCCGCCGTTTACTGGGGCTTCAGTTCAGAGCTTCGCTTACGCTAACCCCTCTCCTTAACCTTCCAGCACCGGGCAGGTGTCACCCCCTATACTTCGCCTTACGGCTTCGCAGAGAGCTGTGTTTTTGCTAAACAGTCGCTTGGGCCTATTCACTGCGGCTTTCCGTTAAGAAAGCACCCCTTCTCCCGAAGTTACGGGGTCATTTTGCCGAGTTCCTTAACCAGAGTTCTCTCGCACACCTTAGGATTCTCTCCTCGCCTACCTGTGTCGGTTTGCGGTACAGGCACCTTTTATCTC
>NZ_CM173491.1:155000-242500 GCF_057784645.1 Bacillus sp. LQ16 | reverse complement strand
TCGTAATATCGATAATTCAGTTCAACATTGTGACTCTTCAACAGATAACGCCCACCAGTTGTACGCAGCCTACTATTGAACGTTGCTTTATGTAAAAATGGCATTCCGAAGTATTGTAGCGATACTTCTTCCACTAGCCGTTGAATTTCTTCCTCGTCCATTCTCATTCCTCCTAAACAAAAAAATATTTTTACACTTTTCACGCTTCTTATACATATATTAAATAGTACATATACCCATCCTCATTCAAGACGCGTGGTTTCTAAAAACACAACATGAATAGAAATCCACTCACCAACCTCTCATCAATAGCACTTTAGATTTTTGAGAGTAGGATTAAACAAGGAGGGATTCCTATGCCTACGTGGCTAAAAAAACAGATGCAACGTGCATATTTCGAAAAAAACCGGTATCAAATTAAATTGCTAAATGAATGCTGGTTTTATTATAGCAAAATACATCAAAACTCATAATCCATTACACTTTTTATTCTATAAAAAAAGAGCAGTTTCATCTGCTCTCTTCTCTTACTATTCAATCGGCAACATAGATAGTGCAACGCGTCCCTTTTTTGTATCAATATCATCTACCCATACTTTTACAATTTGTCCTACTGATACAACATCTAACGGATGCTTTACAAACTGTTTACTAAGCTTAGAAATATGCACTAAACCATCTTGCTTTACGCCTACATCAACAAAAGCACCAAAATCAACAACGTTACGCACTGTTCCTTCTAGTTCCATACCACGTTTTAAATCTTCTAATTTCAAAATCCCTTTTTTCAGAAGTGGTTTAGGCAACTCATCCCTCATATCTCGTTCCGGGCTAATGAGCGCATCTATAATATCAACTAACGTCGGCTCCCCAACTCCCGTTTCTTGAGACAACTTAGAAATCTCCACTTCTTCCAATCTCTTTTGTAATTGCGGTTGTCCTACGTCATCTATCGATAAGCCTAAACTCTTCAATAACAATTCAACATTTTTATACTGTTCGGGATGAATACCTGTTCGATCTAATGGATTCGCTCCTTCTAATATACGCAAGAAACCTATACATTGTTCGTACGTCTTTGCACCTAAACGTGGGATTTTCTTTAATTCCGTGCGCTTTGTGAATTTCCCATCCTCTTCTCTCTTTGCCACAATATTTTTCGCAACAGTTTTCGATAAACCTGAAACATATTGTAACAATGCAACCGAAGCCGTATTTACATTAACCCCAACTTGGTTAACAGCTGTCTCTACTACAAATGTTAATGACTCATTCAATCTCTTTTGAGATACATCATGTTGGTATTGTCCAACCCCAACTGATTTAGGATCAATTTTCACAAGTTCAGCAAGTGGATCTTGCAGACGTCTTCCAATAGAAACGGCACTTCTCTCTTCAACTTGTAAATTCGGGAATTCTTCACGGGCTAAATCAGAAGCTGAATATACACTAGCACCCGCTTCATTTACAATAATATAAAAGACGTCCTGTTTCACACTTTGTAATACATCTACTATAAATTCTTCTGTTTCTCTAGATGCTGTCCCATTACCAATTGCAATCATTTCAACTTGATATTTATCTATAATAGAAAGAACTTTCGTTTTTGCATCATCATATTTACGAACAGGCGGATGCGGATAAATAACATCAATATGTAGTACTTTCCCCGTATCATCTACTACAGACAATTTACAACCAGTTCTATATGCCGGATCTACCGCTAGCACGACTTTCCCTTTCATCGGAGGTTGTAATAATAAGTTACGTAAGTTCTCAGAGAAAATATGTATCGCTTGTTCTTCAGCTGTTTCTGTTAATTCTTTACGAATTTCTCTTTCAATTGAAGATTGAATTAATCGTTTATAACCATCTTCAATCGCTAATTGTACATAATGCGCACTTTTAGAATCGTTATCACGAACTACTTTCTTATATAAGAAATTTAATATCTCATCTACTGGTGGGACAACAGAAACTCTCAATATATCTTCTTTCTCACCGCGATTCATTGCTAATACACGATGCGGTACTACTTTTTGCAATGGTTCTTCATAACTGTAATACATTTCATATATATTCTTTTCATCTTTTTCTTCACCTTTTACGGACGAAGACATAATACCTTTTCTAAAAGTAACATTTCGAATCCAACTACGATACGCAGCTTCATCTGAAATCATTTCTGCAATAATATCTTGTGCACCTTGTAAAGCTTCTTCTGCAGATTGCACTTCTTTCTCTGCATTAATAAATTCCACTGCCTTTTTAGCCGGTTCTTCTTTCTTATATAACAATAACCATTCAGCTAACGGTTCTAACCCTTTTTCTTTTGCAATCGTTGCTTTCGTTCTTCTTTTCTCTTTATATGGACGATATAAATCTTCTACTTCCTGCAACTTTGTAGCTTTAACAATTTGCTGTCTTAGCTCTCCTGTCAGTTTTCCCTTCTCATCAATAAGACGAATAACTTCTTCCTTCCTATCTTCAAGTTGCATCATATATTGCCATCTCTCTAAAATCACACGAATTTGCACCTCATCTAAAGAGCCTGTCCATTCTTTTCGGTAACGAGCAATAAATGGAACTGTGTTACCTTCTTCTGTTAATTGAATAACATGACGAACTTGCTTTTCGCTAAAGCCTAATTCTTTCACTAACATTTTCATTAACGCTTGTCGATTATCTACCATTTCCATATACAACCGTAACCTCCTCTATAATAAAAAAAAGTTGCCCTTCAAAGAGAGCAACTTAAACTGCCGATTTAAAAATCTATTAGTCCTAAACTAATTTGTAACGCTTCATCTACACGACTCATCATCACTTCATCTAAATGAGTGATTTTGTCCGTTAAGCGTTGCTTATCGATTGTTCGAATCTGCTCAAGTAAAATAACAGAATCTCTCTCAAAACCATACTTTTTCGCATCAATTTCCACATGAGTGGGTAATTTCGCTTTTTGAATCTGTGCAGTAATAGCCGCTACAATCACCGTTGGACTAAAACGATTTCCGATGTCATTTTGAATGACAAGAACCGGACGAACGCCTCCTTGCTCAGAACCAACAACTGGGGAAAGGTCTGCAAAATACACGTCGCCGCGTTTTACAATCAAAATATTACCCCCCGCTAACTAAGCGTTCTACTGTATGAGCTGCTTCATACTCCGCTAAGAAAGCTTCAGATGCAATACCAAGATTAATTTTTCCCATTTCAATATACCCACGTCGCATTGATTCATGTTGGTAGCGTTTCTTCGTCTTATGTTGACGCAATAACAATTGTGTTGCCTGGCAAATTAGTTCATGGCGATTCTTATTCTCTTGTTTTCCAATTCCGTCCAATTCCGTTACCATTTGCTTTGGCAACCGAACCACGATTTCAGTAGTTACACTTGATTCGGACACAAAAATACACCTCCACCGTCAACTACACACCCAAATATATATATGACACCTATTGTAATAATACCATTGTATGGAGCCTGTTGCAAAGACTTCCTTATTCCTTGCTTATGTTTTCCAATTCACAAACAAAACATTCATCTTCTTAAATTTTTTATCTCATAACTAACTAAAAACAATAGAACTCCTCTTCAAAACTTACGTGTAACTTATATAAAAAATGATTATAAGTAAAAAGCTTCTCATCAAAAAGAGCTTATTATCCAGCAATGAACAGTCACTCCAATGACAAGAAGCAATCATACTACCTTCTATATATTGTTCAAGTAATTAATTATCTCTACAACCTTACCATTCCGTATAAATATTCTTGGCACACGGAAACTGATCGTTGCAATAATTTCATAATTAATAGTCCCTGAATATTCCGCAACCTCTGTAGCGCTAATATACTCATCTCCCTGCCTTCCAATAAGCGTAACTTTCGTACCAAGCGGCACTTCACAAGGAAGATGAATCATGAACTGATCCATTGTTACTCGCCCTACAATCGGTACCCTTTTACCATTTATAAGCACTTCAAATCCTTGTAATCTTCTAAGCCACCCATCTGCATAGCCAATCGCTACAGTTGCAATCCATTCTTCAGTTTTCGTTCGGTAAGTGACGTTATAACTAATTCCATCACCTTTAATCACCTGTTTAATATGAGCTACTTTCGTATGCAGTGATAGCGCCGGTTCTAATTCAAATGGTAAAAAAGGACGTATTTCTACAGAAGGAGATAATCCATACATTGCAATCCCAATTCGTACTGCATTAAATGTAATCCCTTGAAAACGTAACGTGGCAGCACTATTAGCTGTATGGACAAACTTAGGATCCACTCCGAATTCTTTCAACCAACTTAACTGCTCTAAGAACGTGTTATATTGCTTATCAAAATACGAAGTCTCAACCTCATCTGCCGTTGCAAAATGCGTGTATACTCCTTCTAACTCTAAAAACGGTGCACCTTCTAAACTCTTTAAAAATGCTTTCAGTTCTTTTCTTTCACGTATTCCAATTCTCCCCATACCACTATCAAAGTTAATATGGAATTTCATTACAGATGAACCATCCCAAAGTTTAATTGCTTCGTCCACCCATTCTTTTTGAAAAACAGTTAGCGCTACATCATTTTCAGCAGCTACATTTACATCACGCGGCGGCGAGGGACCTAACACTAAAATCGGCACAGTAATACCAGCCCTCCGAAGCACTAAAGCTTCATCTAAAAAAGCCACAGCTAACCTTGTTGCACCCGCTTCTAATGCCGTTTTAGCCACCGGTACATAATCGTGCCCATACGCGTTTGCTTTAACTACAGCAAAAATCTCTACATCACTTGGGATGAACTCTTTAATATGCGTAACGTTGTTATAAATGGCATCTAAATCCACTTCCACCCAAGTGTCACGGTAAAATGGTGCTTCTTCCATAAATACACTTCCTTATACACGATATGCGAAGCTTATTCTTTTATATGCTTCTTTTATGAAATCCACCTTCAAACTAAGAAAAGACGTGGTGCACATATATCACCACGTCTAAGAAGTTTACTTCACCTGCTTCGCTGTAACTGAACGAGCAACCATTAGTAGCTCCTTCGGCTCTAAACCTTTAGACACGAGCATATATTCTACTCCGTTATGCGACCACGTTACAGAGTCTTTCGTCAATGCACCAATCGTAAACCCAAGATCAACTGGTTCTCCACTTACACTTACCGCTGATGAAGCCTCTGCAACTTTTGCCTTTTCTTGTATTAAAGTAAAGGATTTCTTATTTCCAGTGTATGTGAGTATCGCACGCTTGCCACTGTCTGTCTTCAACTCTTTTTCATCTTGCAGAGTCATACCTTGCGGTGTATCAAGTGGATACAAAATAGCAAACGGTTTGTCTTCTTTCGCTGTTGTTTGAACATCTACCTGCGCTCTAGACATATTTTGTTTCGTATCAAATGCACCTTTATCAAATTTCGCATCGAATTTCACCTTAGAGAAATCTACTTTTACAAGAACATTTTGATCATTATCCATTAACTTCACTGAAACTGGAGTCAAATCGCTCTTCTTCAGCGTAATCTCTTGTTTCGGCAACATATTTTGATGTTGATAGTTTGTTTTTGTTTTAAAAATATAATACTTATCTGTTTTCTCGAAAGTAAGGTTTTTCTTATCCTGCAAAATATCTCTTACAAGTGATTCATATAAATAAGCCTGGCTGCTATTTTGCGGCCAATCACTTTGAAAACGGAAGCTCTTATTAAGTGCTGGCGTTAATACAAATACACCTTCTTCATTTCTTAAAATGATTTGGCTCTGATCTTTTTTTGCATTCTTTAAATTCACACGATAAAAAGACGGTTCCTTATGCCAAATCTCTACATTATACTCCTGAGGCTCATTTCCTGTTTTAATAGATAATTTCGCTTCAGCTTGATAACTTTTCATCCCTTTTACTTTCGCTTCTAAATCTCTCACGACATCATCTTGTTTCTTTTCCACACAACCCGCCAACACAAAAACGGTCAACAAACCGACAAGAACTAAAAACAGACGCCTTTTCATCACTTCAGCCCCTTTGCCCCTATAAATGAATGGAAGATGTACCTTCCTTATCGCTACCTCAAATATATGAGACAAAGATATAAAATATGCAGACTAGCATGACGAGCTTTCTAAAACAACTTGAGCAACAGCAAATTCCTTACTATGACTAATTGATAAATGAACAACATACTCTGTACTTGTAATCAGAATCGGCTTACCTCTTTCATCATTTTTCACTTCAATATCTAAAAAGCTTACTTCTTTCCCGATACCAGTACCTACAGCTTTTGAATACGCCTCTTTCGCTGCAAACCTTCCAGCTACAAACTCTGTAAGACGACTTCCTTTCAGCTCCATAGCAACATTACGTTCATTTTCTGTTAAAATACGTTCCATAAATTTAAGCTTTCCATCTAGCATTTTTTCAATACGATTTAATTCAATAATATCGATTCCAATCCCTATAATCATTTCAAAATCCCCTTCTTCTATTTAACTTTCTTCTTTCATATTGATAAGAATAACAGAGAATCTTTCTGATGCAAAAGGGGTGGTAGTAACCGTATGCTAATAAGATCTACTCAGATTTCTTTACAACCGACTATTCTCACCTTACTTTTTATTCACTTAGTCATGATGATATTAGGCGACTTTTTCCTCTTCCCACTGGCAGCCTCTAATGAATATATCGCTAAAGGAGAATGGTGGCGTGTCATAACTTCCCTTCTGGTACACGTAGACTTACAACATTTTCTTTCTAATAGTATTTTTTTGTTTGCTCTTGGTTCTTCTATCGAAAAGCAACTCGGACACTTTTCTTTTTTTATTCTATTTTTTCTTTCTGGAATTTCCGGAAATATTTCTTCTTATATTATTATGCCTCCTGAATATATTCACGCAGGTGCATCAGGTGGTATTTTCGGACTATTAGGCGCACAATTATTTTTATTGTACAATCGATACCGCTCTTCAAAACCAAAAGAAATTGCCATTTTTTCAATTGTGATACTTCTATTACTGCTATTTACTTTCTTTAATCCTTCCGCCAATCCGATCAGTCATTTAACAGGTTTAATAACCGGCGGCATTTTAACTCCCTTTTTAACAAAAAAAAACGATGGTGCAAAGCTTATTTAATATAAAAGCTTGCACCATCGATAATTTCTACATCTACCTGTTCGTTTAAATCCCTCATTAATTGAAATAAAGACTCATCCTTCATCTTCGCCTCAATCATACAATCAATTTGCGGAACACTTCCCTTTATCCTTCTTAAAAAAGATAAAAATGCGTCTACATTAATATAATCTGCATGAGCTCTTGGATCTTTTCCCTCTCTAGGGCTAGAGATATGCATTTTAACCGGTAACAAAGATGTTTCCCACGTATGAACAACACGTGCCCAATCTTCATACCAATCTTCTTGCTCATTATTCATCATATGGTGATGCAAATCAAACACGACGGGAATATCTAATTTTTCTCCTAAATATAATGTTTCCTCTAACGTAAAAGTTGTATCATCATTTTCTAATATAATCATTTCTTGAATACCCCTTGGGACATTAGACCAATTCTCTATAAAACGCTCTAATGCAAGTTCTTTATCTTTATACCCTCCTCCAACATGTAGTACACATCGTTGCTTATGTTCAATCCCCATGCCTTTTAATAATTTTTTGTGCATCTGCAATGTCTTTACAGATTGTTTAAAAACACTCTCCTCAGGTGAATTTAGTACAACAAAATGATCTGGATGAAAATCAATTCGCATATTCATATGAATTGCATATTCACCTAATTCTTTCAATTTTTCTTTTAAAGGACGAATATAGTTCCACTCTAGCAATTCCTCATGATTCGCTAAAGGAATGAGCTTAGAACTAAGCCGAAAGAAAGATATGTCATGTCCCTTATTATGCTTTAATAAACGTAAACAATTTTCCAAATTGGAATTAGCAATTCTTTCAAGTTTACGAATTGCAGCATCACGATCATCTATTTTCTGAAACTGTGCGTACGTCATCGTTTGAGATGGGGATGCATTCTTCAAATGCACACTCATCGCAACGTAACCAAGCCTTACAAGCATATAACAGCCCCTTTTCTATCATAACTACTATGTAGTATGCACAATTACAGAAATAAAAAAAGAGAATGCCAACAAAGGGCATTCTCTTTTTTATTAAGCTTGTGGACGGCTATGATGTTTTCTTTCGCCGCGTCCATTTGAAGATCCTGGGCGACCTTGACCTTCACCTCTACGACCACGACTACCACCATCACGATTACGATCACGGTTTCCATCACGATTGCGATCACGGTTTCCGTCACGATTACGTCCATCACGGTTACGACCATCGCCACCGCCACGTCCGTCACGACTACGATTACGGTTACCATCACGGTATCCGCCTCCGTTACCGCCACGTTTTTTAGAACCGCCACCTCTTGAAACAACTGGTGGTTCTGATGTTAAAGCGATCGGAGTTGTATCCGGCTCTTTAGTCATCATTTTTAAAGCAGCAGCTACTACTGTTACAGAGTCATTCTCTTCTAACATTTCTTCTGCAATACGCTTGTAGTATGATAAGTTCTCATTTTGGATTGTGCTTTGAAGTTTTTCAGCGATTAAACGTTGTTGACCTTCTAATGCCTCATCAAGTGTCGGTGCTTCCATACGATCAACTTTACGCTTTGTTGTACGCTCGATATTTTTTAATTGTCCTGATTCACGTGGTGTTACAAATAACATTGCAATACCTTTTTTACCTGCACGGCCAGTACGACCGATACGGTGAACGTATGATTCTGGATCTTGTGGGATATCGAAGTTGTATACGTGTGTTACGCCTGAAATATCAAGACCACGTGCAGCAACGTCTGTTGCAACAAGAACTTCAATAGCACCTTCTTTAAATTTACGTAATACAGACATACGTTTCGCCTGTGTTAAGTCACCATGAATACCTTCTGCTGCATAACCACGTAAGTTTAGTGCTTCTGATAATTCATCAACACGACGCTTTGTACGACCGAATACGATCGCAAGCTCTGGAGATTGAATATCTAGTAAGCGTGTTAACACGTCAAACTTTTTCTTTTCTTGCACTTCTAAATAGAACTGCTGAATGTTTGGCATTGTTACTTCTTTTGCTTTTACTTTAATGTGTTGAGGCTCAGTCATGAAACGCTCAGCAATACGACGGATTGGATCTGGCATTGTCGCTGAGAATAATAATGTTTGATGTGTTTCTGGCACATCTGTTAAAATCGCTTCAATATCTTCAATGAAGCCCATGTTTAACATTTCATCCGCTTCATCAAGAACAACAGTCTCTACGTTTTGTAAGCGAAGTGTTTTACGGTTAATATGATCTAAAATACGACCCGGCGTACCAACAATAATGTGTGGGTGTTTTTTTAGAGCACGAATTTGGCGGTTAATATCTTGACCACCATAAATTGGTAGAATACGAACACGTTTATGTTTACCAATTTTGTATAGCTCTTCTCCAACTTGAATTGCTAATTCACGCGTTGGCGCGATAACAATACCTTGAACTGCTTCTTTATTTGTATCCACTTTATCTAATAGTGGTAATCCGAATGCTGCTGTTTTCCCTGTACCTGTTTGCGCTTGCCCAATAATATCCTTACCTTGCAATGCATGTGGAATTGTTTCAGCTTGAATCGGCGTAGCCTCTTCAAAGCCCATACTTTCAACCGATTGCAGTAAAGACTCACTTAATCCTAATTCTCGAAATGTTGTCAATGTTACTTCTCCTTTTCTATCCTATACTTATCATTTAAAAAAAGGCGTTTTCCGAATTTGCGGAAAAGCCCTTTTCCTGAATGCTCACGTATATAACCGGGCGTATATTCTTCACGAAAATACTTCTAAACGTTATTACACTTTATCAATTATAAGTTTTGTATGTGTAAAAAGCAAACCCAACTGTTACCTTATTTTATATTCAGGGCCTTTTTCTTTACTTTTATTTTTTTATCATTTACTGTAAGCGCTTATTATAAGTTTCTTCTATTTTCGTGACTATCATCCCTATTTATATACACCAATTATTTCAACATCGTAATTACTTCTTCTAATTTCATACCACGAGATGCTTTTATTAATACAACATCTTTCGCATCGACTACTGCTTGTAAATCTCTTACTAACTCTTCTTTATTATCATACGCCTTTACACGTTCATTAGGGAAATTAATTTTCGCTCCTTCAGCAATTTGAGCTCCTAATCTACCGTATGTGAATACATGTGAGATTTTTGCTGGATCGATTAATTTACCTACCTCATAATGGAACTGCACTTCTTGATTTCCAAGTTCTAACATATCACCAAGCACAACGATTTTTTTAGTAAATCCATCTAAACCATTCATTAAATGGAATGCTGCCTCCATAGCCGTCGGACTTGCATTATAAGCATCGTTGATAATTGTTAATCCACTATCCGTTTTTACAATCTCCATACGCATGCCCGTCATTTGAAGTGTTACTAAACCTTGTTTCATTTCTTCCCACGTCACACCAAAATGTGTCGCAATTGCCATTGAAGCAAGTGTATTGTACACATTATGTTTTCCTAACACCGGTAGGTAGAATGAAATATTTTCATCTCTATTCATTTTAAAATGTGTCCCAGTTGCCTGTAATGTTACAGTTGTTGGATAGTAATCGTTGGCTCTTGCATCACCAAACGTAACTGTTTCCGCTGCTAAATTCATTTCAGGAACACGATTCGTTAATAACGGCTCATCTCCATTATATACGAACACGCCACCTTCTTGTAACCCTGTAACAATTTCTAATTTCGCTTCAGCAATGGCCTCACGAGATCCTAAATCCATTAAATGTGCTTCACCAATATTCGTAATGATAGCTGCATTAGGACGAGCTAACTTAGATAAAAATTCAATCTCTCCTCGGCTTGACATACCCATTTCTAATACAGCTACTTCTGTATTTTCTTCTAAGTTTAAAATAGTGAGAGGTAACCCAATATGGTTATTGAAATTTCCTTCTGTTTTTTGAACTTTGAACTTAGTCGCGAGAATACTTGTCACAATATCTTTCGTGGATGTTTTACCGTTACTACCTGTCACACCAACAACTTTAACATCCAATTGATCGCGATAGTTTTTCGCTAACATTTGCAGTGCAGATAGCGTATCTTCTACAAAAATAACCGGAAGATTCTCGGGTGGATTTGCTACATCTTTCATCCACAATGTAGCTACAGCTCCATTTTCAACTGCTTTATCTACAAAAGCATGTCCATCGAAACGCTCCCCTTGAATCGGAACATATAAGTTTCCTTTTTCAATTTTTCTCGTATCAATAGACACGCCTTGAATAATAGTTCCCTCATATTGCTCTGCTAATCCAGTACCATTTACCATCTGTTCTACTTGCTTTAACATTCGCTTTATCATATAGAAACGCTCCTTACATAGAGGAAGCACTATTCCTACGAATAGTGCTTCCTCCTTTTTTTGTTAGATTGTATATTTAATTTTTTGTTTTTCTTCGTGACGTTCAATCGCTAAACGAATTAACTCTTCGATTAACTCTGGATACGGTAACCCAGTATGTTGCCATAATAGAGGGAACATACTAAACGGTGTAAATCCTGGCATAGTGTTTACTTCGTTAATATACACTTCTCCGTCTTTCGTTAAGAAGAAATCAGCTCGCGTTAAGCCTGCACCATCTAATGATTGGAACGCAATAATTGCATCACGCTTAATCACATCAGATTCTTCTTCTGTCATTTCAGCCGGAATAATTAACGCCGTATCACCATCGATATATTTCGACTTATAATCATAGAAGTCCTTTTTCGGAACGATTTCACCTACAACTGAACATTTCGGCTCATCATTACCTAGTACCCCAACTTCTACTTCACGACCTACAATATTTTCTTCTACAATAATTTTGCGATCAAATTGGAATGCCTCTACAAATGCATTCTCAAGTTCTTCACGATTTTTACACTTATTAATACCAACACTTGAACCAAGGTTTGCTGGTTTTACGAAACAAGGATATCCTAACTTATCTTCTACTTTAGAATAAGCTTCCTGACGATCTTTTTCCCATGCACTGCGAATGAAAGACGCATATTTTGCTTGTTTTAAACCAGCCTCTGCAAAGATGTTTTTCATAACAACTTTATCCATACCAGCAGATGATGCTAGAACACCATTTCCTACATAAGGAATATTCATCAATTCTAATAATCCTTGAACCGTTCCATCTTCACCGTTTGGTCCATGTAGTAATGGGAAAATAACGTCAATAGCGTTTTCCTCAGAAGCTGCAGATGGAATAATCTCTGTACTTAATGATAACGGAGAAATCGCATTTTCTGCACCACTCATTTTTAAAGCTTCAACATCTGTTACTTCACCTTCAATACGCTCACCACGTACCCATTGACCTTGTTCTGTAATATAAATTGGATGAATCTCGAATTTATCTTGATTTAACGCTTTAATAGCAGCAAGAGCCGTCTGTAACGAAACTTGATGCTCAGCTGATTTTCCACCATATAATAAACCTAATTTAATTTTTGTCACTGAAATCACCCTAACCAATTGTTTTCATTTTTCTATTTTAGCACTTTTTATAAAAATAGGTAGTTCCTATTTGAAATAAAATGTAACTTCCACAAATAATTAAATGACACCACTTATTGGTTTTCTACACTTTTTCTATTCCACTACTATACAAAGGTGAATTTTAAAATGAAATGGTAATCCTATCTAGTTATGTACCTAAAATATGTAGAAATCCCCTTTTTTGTGTATGTCACCTATTTACTAAGAAGATTGTTTGGTTAGTGTATCTTTTTGCCTTTGCTCAACAAGGCGATCTAAAGAAATATATACAATACCTGCAACTACACATCCTACAGCTAAAATTGTAAATAGAAAGTGGCCAAGTAATCGATCTAATAAAAAACCTCCCAAAAGTGGACCAAATGCGCTTCCTGTAATCCACTGCAAACTTGCAGCGCCCATATAAGTCCCTCTCAAATGCTCAGGGGCCAAGTTTGCTACAAATGTCATCTGTACAGGCGACATAATCATCTCACCTAACGTATATATAGCATAAACGAACAGTAGTGTTATTAAAATAACTGTAGCATTTGTATTAAACTCTCCAAACCACTTCGGTAACCACCCTATAAAAAATAATCCAATCCCGAACAAACATGCACCATATAACATCGTCTTCCCGACTGGTTTATCCGTAGCCCATTTTGAAATTTGAAATTGGAATAAAACAACTAATAGTCCGTTTAACGCCATTAAATATGGATATGGATTATTCGTTCCAAAAATACGCTTCATTTCGTTATCAAAATGTAGTGGCAACATGCCTTCTGTTTGAGAAAACCCCATCGAAATGATAATACCTGCTAATAAGTAAATCATTAATGCCTTATCTCGCATGACAATTTTCCAAACTGCCCCAGATTCCTTTTCTTTATGTTCTTCCTTATCTGTCCTCTTTGGCATCGTCTCTTGAATAAGAAGTAATACAAGTAACGCATAAAATAGCATTGTAGAAGAGGCAATAATAAACACAAGATTCTTTGACAACACAACTACTGATGCTCCCATTATCGGACCAATCGCAGCACCTATATTGTGTCCCATTCGTAATAAACCATATGCCTCTGTTCTTTTTTCTGGTGCCGTTACATCTGCGACCATAGCTGATGCAGCTGGATGAAATAAAGAATTACTCAATCCTAAAAAAATAGATAAAATTGCATATGGAATAAATCCTTCTATAAATAGAAAACCGAGCATTAATAATGCATTACTTGCCATAGAAAATATCATAATCGGCTTTCTTCCATATATGTCAGCAATTCTCCCTCCTATAAGTGACCCAAAGCTTGCAGCAATTGGAGAAAGCGCCATAATAACCCCAACTTCCAACAACGAATCTACCTTATCTTTTAAATATAATGCAAAAAAAGGCATTAACATCATCATTGCAATTCCATTTAACGTCTCTCCAATAAATCGAATCCATACGTTACGGTCCATCTCCCTTAACTCACGCCACGTATTTTTCATCATTTCACTCCTTTAGTTAGCCAACAATTATCTTATAATAAGTTCAGAAAAATGTAAATTTTCAAATAAAAAATCCATTCTAACAGAATTAGAATGGATTTTTTTCGCTTATAAATTCGCAACATCTTCTTCTTTTTTACCATTATTTAAAGCACTATGTTTTCGGCTATATAAGAAGTAAACCGCTATACCAATAACCATCCATATCCCAAAACTAATCCATGCTGTCCCCGATAATTGAAGCATTAAGTATAAACAGAAAATCACTGTTAACGCTGGTAAAAATGGTACAAGCGGAGCCTTAAATGCCCTTGGTAAGTCTGGATGGGTTCTTCTCATTACAATTACCGCAACAGCTACGAGTGCAAATGCTGACAATGTCCCCATGTTTACAAGATGTGCTAAAACATTTAAATCTATTAATCCTGAAATCAGTGCCGCAATAATTCCCGTTGTCCATGTATTTAAAAATGGCGTTTTAAATTTCGGATGAACTTTAGCAAGACGCTTCGGTAATAAACCATCTCGGCTCATCGCATAAGAAACACGAACTTGCCCATACATCATAACTAGCATTACTGTTGTAATCCCTGTAATTGCTCCTACTGAAATTACCCCCGCTAAGCCATCTTGTCCAATAAATTGCAGTGCAAAAGCAACTGGATCTGATATATTTAGCTGGCCGTATGGAACAATTCCTGTCAAAATAAGCGAAACAACGATATAAAGAACTGTACAAATTAATAACGATGCAATAATACCAATTGGTAAATCACGTTGCGGACGTTTCACTTCTTCTGCCGCTGTTGAAACTGCATCAAATCCTATAAATGCAAAGAATACTGTGGCCGCTCCAGCCATTACACCATCTAAACCAAATGGCATAAAAGGCGTCCAGTTTTCAGGTTTCACATAATTAAAACCAGCAAAAATAAAAATAAGAACAACTGCTATTTTAATAAATACCATAATGTTATTTACTCGTGCACTTTCACGAACACCTCTAGATAAAAGAACTGTCATCACTAAAATAATTAGAACTGCAGGTAGATCAATTATTCCACCCTTTCCTGTACCAGGAGCCGAGGAGAGAATAGTCGGAATGTGGATTCCAAACCCCTTTAATAAAGATTGAAAATATGCAGACCAACCGTTTGCTACAGCAGATGTAGCAAGTAAATATTCAAGCATTAAGTCCCAGCCAATTAAAAATGCGAATACTTCCCCCATCGTCGCGTATGTATACGTATACACACTGCCCGAGACAGGAACTGAAGAAGCAAATTCAGCATAACAAAATGCAGCAAAGGCACAAGCTAGCGCGGCAATCGCAAATGATAATATAATAGCTGGCCCAGAATGTTTCGCTGCCACAACACCCGTTAGAACAAAAATACCAGTTCCAACAATTGCTCCGATTCCAAGCATAGTTAAATCTAGCGTGCCCAATGTTCTCGCTAACGTTTTTTGCTTACTTTCTTGCATTAACTTTGCAATTGGCTTCTTTTGAAAAATTTGCTTCATCTTTCACTCCTCCAAGTTTTAAATTTTCTGAAAATTTTTAATTCGCTTTTTTATTTTACTCATTACGCTTTTCCTAGTCAATACTTTTGTCGAAACAAGTAGAAATTCTTCTGAATATGCACTATCCTTATCATTCTTTCTATATATCTTTCGACAACTCTTTTTGGTATTATTATACATGTCGATTCCACAAAAAAGGCATGCTCCCTTATTGAGAGCATGCCTTTTTTTACTTATTTCACAGTATATGAACCTTGTTCAATCCAGCTATACATATACTTTTCATCTTCTGTTTCATGTGCTTGTTTTACAATACGAAGCGGACGGAATGTGTCTATCATAACAGCTAATTCAAGTGTCTCTTTCTTCCCTATACTTGCCTCTGTTTTCCCCGGATGCGGCCCATGGGGAATCCCGCTCGGATGAAGTGTAATAGAACCTTCTTCCACACCTTTGCGACTCATAAAGTTTCCTTCTACATAGTAAAGAACTTCATCACTATTAACATTACTATGATAATATGGTGCCGGAATTGACTCTGGATGATAATCGTATAAACGTGGTACGAAAGAGCAAATAACAAAATTATGCCCTTCAAATGTTTGATGTACTGGCGGTGGCTGATGAATGCGCCCTGTAATTGGTTCAAAATCCTCTACATTAAATACCCACGGATATAAATAGCCATCCCATCCAACAACATCTAACGGGTGGTGTCCTAAAACATGTTTATGCATATAGCCTCTTGATTTTGTCATTACGACAAACTCGCCTTTTTCATCATAGGTCTCTAATTTTTCTGGACCACGAAGATCTCTTTCACAAAACGGACTATGCTCTAACAATTGTCCGTATTCATTTCGATAACGACGCGGCGTTGTAATTTGGCTATTCGCCTCTACAACAAGAAACTTAGTCTCTCCTTCATCTGGAATAACACGATAAATCGTTCCAATTGGGATCGTTACATAGTCGCCTTTTCTATAGTGAATCGTTCCAAACATTGTTTCAATTTTCCCTGTTCCATAATGAACAAATAACATTTCGTCGCCATCACCATTACGATAGAAATAATCCATTTTTTCTGTTGGGCTCACTACTCCAATTAACAAATCTTCATTTCCAAGTATGAAATTTCGTCCACTTATTGCATCACCACTTTTTTTATTTTCTTTCGTTCGGAAGTGGCGATGAGAAAGAGCAACATCCTCTTCATACTGCAACTGACAAGAATGCGATAATGCAGAATGACCTACTTCTGTTGGCATATAGTGATGATACAAAATAGACTGCGTACCAGAAAATCCTTTCGTTCCCATTACCTGTTCACGATAAAGCGATCCATCTTTTTTACGAAATTGTACATGTCGTTTATGAGGTAGTTCTCCCATGTGACGATAAAACATGCCCATCACCCGCTTCCTTTTCTTTTTTGATCGTATTACGTAGTGTACCTAAACCAGTAATCGACAGCTCTACAACATCTCCATCTTGTAGCCACTCTTCTGTACCAAGTTCTAAAATACAGCCTGTTCCTACTGTCCCAGAACCAATCACATCTCCTGGATATAACGTCACGTCCTCTGAAGCACGTTCAATCATTTCAGCAAATGTATAGTAAATATCTTGGAAGTTTCCCTTTGATAATAGTTTTCCATTTACATGAGCAGTCATTTCTAAATCATATCGATCACCATTACGATAAACATCTAATTCCTCTTTCGTAACAAGATGTGTTCCTAACGAAGTTGCAAAGTCCTTTCCTTTCGCAGGACCGAGACCTACTTTCATTTCTGTTGCTTGTAAGTCTCTCGCACTCCAGTCGTTCATAATACAATAACCAAAAATATATTCCTCTGCTTGCTCACGAGAAATATTTCGCCCTTCTTTTCCTATTACGCAAGCAATCTCCAACTCGTAATCAAGCTTTTTAGACTTTTTCGGACCAATTACAAAATCACCGGAACCAATTACAGCACGATGATTAGTAAAATAAAAAACCGGAATATCATACCATTCAGGCACAACATCTAGTCCTCTTCGTCCACGAGCTGTTTTTACATGTTGTTCAAATGCGTAAAAATCTCGAATACTACTCGGATTAGGAAGAGCAGCTGTCAATTGTACTTCTTCTAAAGCATATATACCCTTATTTGGATTCTTAATATTCCGCACTACTTCTACATACTCATCCGTTTTCTCTAAAAAAGCCATTATAGAAGAAGGGATTTTCCCTTCACTAGCAAGATTCATATCTATTACTTTGTCACCTTCAAGCCATCCAGCCCGTATTTCTTTTGAAGGAAGACGAAATGTAACAAATTTCATCCTGATTCCTCCTTATAAAAATGAAATTTCCACCAGCAAAGGGACTTTTGCTGGTAGATATGAATCTTATAAGTTTCCGCGACGCTCTTGTTCTCTTTCAATTGATTCGAATAACGCTTTAAAGTTTCCTTCACCAAATCCACGAGAACCTTTACGTTGAATGATTTCAATAAATAAAGTCGGGCGATCTACAATTGGTTTCGTAAAGATTTGTAGTAAGTAACCTTCATCATCACGATCTACTAAGATCTTTAATTCTTTTAATTTATCAATTTCTTCATCGATTTTTCCAACTCGTGCAGTTAACTCATCATAATAAGTATCAGGTGTATCTAAAAACTCCACCCCATTTGCACGAAGCGCTTCAACCGTTTTAACAATATCACTTGTTAATAAAGCAAGATGCTGTACACCAGCTCCATTATAGAATTCTAGATACTCTTGAATTTGTGACTTTCTCTTTCCGTCTGCTGGTTCGTTAATAGGAAACTTAATACGGCTTCCATTTGTCATAACTTTCGACATTAAAGCCGAATACTCTGTACTAATATCATCATCATCAAAATGAATCATTTGTTTAAAGCCCATGACATTCTCGTAATAACTAACCCACTCTTCCATTTTTTCAACATTACCAACTACATGATCGACAGCAATTAAGCCAGACTCTTCAAATGGAATATTAAACTCTACCTTTTCGAATCCTGGCATAAATGCCCCTTTATAATTTTTACGCTCTACAAGCGTATGAATTGTATCACCATACGTACCAATAACTGCTTTTTTCAATGTACCGTCCTCATCTGTTAATTCCTCTGGTGGAGCAATTGCGACGGCACCACGTTTCACTGCTTCTGAGTATGCTTTATCAACATCATCGACAAGTAGTGCCACATCCTTGACGCCATCACCATGAGTCTTTACAAACTCTGCAATACGATTTTCACTACTTAAAGCTCCAGACACAACAAAACGCATATTTTTTTGCACAAGAACATAAGATACCTTTTCACGGTTTCCAGTTTCTAATCCAGAGTAAGCCACAATTTTGAATCCGAATGCTCTCGCAAGATAATAACTCGATTGCTTTGCATTCCCTACGTAAAATTCCAAATGATCTACATCACGTACTGGAAAAAAGTCCTCCATTTGTGCAGCTAGCGTATCCATAGATTTTTGTTTCATAATATCTTCATCCCCCTGTAAATAGATTAAATGGTCCATACTTAAAACCAACCGAAAACGCTTCCAACATAAATAAATAGAAATTAGTTAGCAAGCTAACAAATTCTGACCTTTAAAATTTTCTATCTTTTCTGTCAAATTCCTCTTTTTTTCTTACATATAAAATTCGACTTTTTTCTCTTTGAAATAAAGTGAAACTTTAATCAGCCCTCACCAATCAGGCTTTTACTCAGTGGATTTTTGATTATTCGTTGAATCAAGTTGCAACCGCAGCGTCTAATTAGCCATGGATGCTAAATAATGAGGTAACTTTAATACTTGAAGGTATATAAGAAGAAAATAAAAAAGACTCCAACATATTTACTGCTTACTAATACGTTAGAGTCTTTATTTTTTTTGAATGGTTGTATTTATATATATCATACTAATACACTTGCAAGGAATAGAATAAATGATGTTAATATTACCGCTCCACCTAAGGATCCTAATAAATCCGTTTTTGTTACTTGAAACACTTGTTCACTGTTCATATCCCTCATTCTCCTTCCATTTTTGTTTGATTTAAAACTTCTATTATACTAATACGCTTGATAGAAATACGATTAATGCTGTTAATACTACCGCTCCACTTGCTGATCCTACGAAGTCACCTTTTGTTACTTGTAATACTTGCTCTTTCATATCTTTCATTCTCCCTTCTTTTTCTTTTGTTACAAAACTTCTATTATACTAATACGCTTGATAGAAATACGATTAATGCTGTTAATACTACTGCTCCACTTGCTGATCCTACGAAGTCACCTTTTGTTACTTGTAATACTTGCTCTTTCATATCTTTCATTCTCCCTTCTTTTTCTTTTGTTACAAAGTTTCTATTATACTAATACGCTTGATAAAAATACGATTAATGCTGTTAATACTACTGCTCCACTTGCTGATCCTACGAAGTCACCTTTTGTTACTTGTAATACTTGCTCTTTCATATCATTTATCCTCCCTTCTTTTTCTTTTGTTACAAAACTTCTATTATACTAATACGCTTGATAGAAATACGATTAACGCTGTTAATACTACCGCCCCACTTGCTGATCCTACGAAGTCACCTTTTGTTACTTGTAATACTTGCTCTTTCATATCATTTATCCTCCCTTTTTATAAGTTATCTATATGTAATTTATAAGAAATGTTTATTTCATAGTTTTTATGTTAACGTTACATTAAATTTGATAACGTAACGTTTGTAACATTAATGTAACATAACTATTGTTACGTTGCAATATAATAACGTGAAATTTATTACACTTTTTTTACGTTTTTTTATAAAACTCCCCAAAAACCCTTATTTAATACACTTTTCACTAAGTTCACGTTTGTAACATTCGTGTAATATTAAAGTCATAAAGTAAAATATAGTCATCCTTCTCTCTATTTTTGTTACAAACAGTTTATTTAGTGACACTAAACCTATCTAATCTTTACTTACTTTTAATATGAGATAAAATACCGTCTTTCCAAGATAAGTTTATATGTTTCCTCTATATAACTATGTATAATAAAAACAAAGAGGTGGTCATTTTGAAATTAATCGCATTAGATATGGATGGTACACTACTATCATCTAATCTTGAAATCTCCAAAGAAAACCTACAAGCAATCCAAACTGCACAAGAAGCTGGTCATATTGTAATGATTTGTTCTGGTCGTGCGAAAGAGGATGCTTTAAAGCTATTGGAAGAATATAAATTATCTCTTCCAGTTGGAGCAAGCAATGGGGCTATTGTTTATGTGGATGGAAAAGTAATTAACTCTCGTTGTATACAAAACGACAAAGTGTACAAACTTGCAAAATTACTAGAATCTGAAGGTTTCCCATATAAGCTATATACGAATAAAGGCGTTTATTCTCCATATACATGGCAAGATCAAGTGATGCAAGCGTTCGAAGAAAATAAGCATGCGCTCGATGTTACATTAGAGGAGCTTGAACGAATTACAGAAAAGCAAAAAAAATCAAACCTAATTACTGATTTCAAAAAAATAGAAGATGTTGTAAATAACCAAGAACTAGAAATATCTAAATTCTTCATTTCAACATTTAATGCAGCGCATCGCGCACAGCTATTAAGCGTGTTACAAGAAGACGCTGATATTATGGTTACAGCATCAGCTCCTACTAACTTAGAAATTATGGATAAGAATGGACATAAAGGAAACGGGCTACAGCAGATGGCAGCTCATTTTAATATCCCTATTGAAGATACAGTTGCTATTGGTGATAATTTTAATGATGTACCAATGCTAGAAGTAGCAGGCTTATCTGTTGCAATGGGCAACGCTGAAGAAGATGTAAAAAAACTATGTGATGTTGTAACACTAACAAACAATGAACATGGTGTTGCTCACGCAATTGAGCAATTTGTATTGAAACAAACTTCATCTAGTAAATAAAAAAAGGACTCTTTCAATTTGAAAGAGTCCTTTTTTTATACATGATGACAAGAAACAAAATGATTATCACCAACATTACGAAATTCTGGTATTGTTTTTTTACAAACATCTGTTGCAAACGGGCAACGTGTATGAAAACGACAACCCGAAGGTGGACTTGCTGGACTTGGAATATCCCCTTCTAGTATAATTCGCTCTCGCTTCACTGTTGGATCTGGTATTGGAACAGCTGATAACAATGCTTTTGTATACGGATGTAGCGGATTGGTAAATAACTCATCACGCGGCGCCGTCTCCACAATTGTACCTAAATACATAATTCCGATTTTCGTACATAAATGTTCTACTACACTCAAATCATGTGAAATGAATAAATAGGATAATCCCTTTTTCTCCTGTAACTCACTAAATAAATTAATAATTTGTGCTTGGATAGATACATCTAGTGCCGCCACAGGTTCATCAGCTACAATGAATTCTGGATTTAATACCATAGCCCTTGCTATTACGATACGCTGACGTTGTCCACCAGAAAACTCATGGGGATACCGGTCAATATGATAAGGAGCTAAGCCACATAACTCCAATACTTCAATTACCTTTTCACGAACATTTTCTTTCGTCGCTAATCCGTGGGCCAACATCGGCTCTCCAAGCGCTTCACCAATTCTCATTCTCGGATTTAATGAGCTAAATGGATCTTGGAAAACGAGCTGCATATTAGGGCGATGTTTTCTCAATTCATCCTTGGATAAAGAATGAACATCTTTCCCTTTAAACTTCACTTCCCCCTCCGTTTTTTGAACGAGGCGTAAAATTGTTTTTCCTATCGTTGTTTTTCCGCTCCCTGATTCGCCAACGAGACCAAACACTTCACCTTTATTAATAGTAAAACTTACTCCATCAACTGCTTTTACATGCCCGATCGTTCTACTAAATATGCCACCTTTAATTGGAAAATATGTCTTTAGGTTTTTCACCTCTAATAATGGTTCACTCATTGTTCCGCACGCTCCTCATATAACCAGCAAGCTACTTTATGATTTTCATCATTTCCATTTAGATTTGGGGCTTCTTTTTCACATATTTCCATACAATGCTCACAACGCCCACTAAAGTAGCAAAACTCACCTAAACCAACTAAATTCGGAACTTGCCCTGGAATAGAATATAGTTTATCTATTCGTTTTCCCATTACTGGTTTTGATTTCAACAATCCTTTCGTATAAGGGTGTTTTGGATTTTGGAATATCTCTAGTACTGGAGCTTCTTCAATAACTTTCCCGCCATACATAACGACAACGTAATCAGCCATTTCTGCTACGACACCTAAATCATGTGTAATTAATAAGATCGACGTTTTAAATTCTTCTTTCACTTGTCTTAGTAAATCCAATATTTGAGCTTGAATCGTAACATCAAGAGCTGTTGTTGGTTCATCTGCAATTAATAACTTAGGATTACAACTAAGCGCAACAGCAATCATAATACGTTGTAACATCCCGCCGCTCAGTTCATGCGGATAAGAATGAACAATTTCATTAGCACGGGCTATGCCAACTTTACGAATTAACTCAATTGCTTTCTTATACGCTTCATTTTTACTAAGTAATTCATGCTCCCTTAGCGTTTCTACAATTTGCTCACCTACAGTGAAGACGGGATTTAGCGATGTCATCGGTTCTTGGAAAATCATCGCAATATCATTGCCTCGTAAACTACGAAGTTCTTTCTCTTTCATTCCTAAAAGACTTTTTCCTTCATATAAAATGTCTCCACCTACTACACTGCCAGATTCAGCAATAAGCCCCATAATAGATAAAGCCGTTACACTCTTCCCGCAACCTGATTCTCCTACTACACAAACCGTTTCACCTTCTCGAACAGCAAAGCTAACATGGTTTACAGCCTTCACTGTCCCTTCCTCCGTTTGAAAGTGTGTTTGTAAGTCTTTTAGCTCTACTACCGCTCTACTCATACCTTCTCACCTACCGTCTCATCTTTGGATCTAACGCATCACGAAGTGCATCACCAAGTAAATTAATTGATACAACTGTTATAAAGATTGCAAAACCAGGCGGAATCCATAACCACGGACGCTTTTGGAAATCAATTAATGAGTTAGCTGCGCTAATCATGTTCCCCCATGATGGTGTAGGTGGGACGACGCCGAGACCTAAGTAGCTTAGCGCGGACTCACTTAAAATAGATCCAGCCACACCCAAAGTTGCTACAACAATAAGTAACGGAAAAACGTTAGGAATTAGATGATGAATGATTTTTCGAGAATCTTTTAATCCTAATACATCTGCCGCTTGCATAAAGGCTTGCTCCCGCAATGTTAAAATTTGTCCCCTCACAAGACGCGCAAGTCCTGGCCATCCTACTAAACTTAAAATAATCATTACAACATATAAACGGTACTCCGATGGTAATTTCCATTCTGATAAAATTGCTCCCATTATAATAAGTAGTGGTAATCCTGGAATGGACATTAACACATCTGCAACACGCATAATTAAATGATCTACAACTCCTCGATAAAAACCAGCAATTGCTCCTAATAGAGCTCCTAGTATAACGGATAGTAGCATCGACGCTAAACCGATTGTTAATGAAATACGCCCTGCTTGCATAAGTCTAGTTAAAATATCCCGTCCCAACTGGTCTGTCCCAAGCCAATGTGACAGGCTGGGTGGTTTATTAATTTGTGTTACTTGTACTTTCCCATCAGCATACGGTGAAAAGATTGGACCGATAAAACTAAATAAAAACATAAATATTAAAACGTATAAGCCACACAGTGCCATCTTATTTTTCTTGATTTTTTTATACGCTTGGCGCCATGGTGATGATTCATTTCTCTTTTTCCGTTCTTTCTTTTTCTCTATTATAGGTGTAATAGTCTCCATATCTTTCCCCCCTTACTTCAATCGAATTCTTGGATCAACAAACGCATAGACAATATCAGCTAAGAAATTAGCCATAATTGTTAAACAAGAAAGAAACATTGTAAAGGCCATTAATACCGTATAATCACGAAAGTTTAATGCTTCTAATTGAATACTCCCAATCCCTGGCCAATTAAAAATCTGTTCAATAATAATGGCTCCTGAAAATAAACCCGGTAATTCAAAAGCGAGTAATGTAATTGCTGGCAAAATTGCATTTTTCAATGCATGTTTATAAATAACGGTTCTTTCTTTTAAACCTTTTGCACGAGCAGTACGAATATAATCTTGCCTAATAACATCCAACATGCCCGTTCTAAAATAGCGTGTTAACGATCCTACACCAAGAAGCGTTAAAATAAATACAGGTAGAATCATATGACGTAATACTTCTAATATGTATGCTATCCCTGTTGAGTTACTCCCAATATCAATCATGCCACCAATAGGTAATAACTTTAAATCAACTGCTAATAATTTAATTAAAAATAGTCCGATAAAGAATGATGGAAATGACATTGCTGCAAAGACACCGATTGTTACCAATCTATCAAACCAAGAATGCTGCTTTGTTGCAGAAATAACCCCAATAATAAGAGCAATAATCCAAGTGAAAAATAAAGCTGCAGCAGCAACAATAAATGTATTCCAAATGAATTTATTAAGTAATGAAGTTACCGGTTCTTGGTACTGTAAAGAAAATCCAAAATCACCATGCAAAGCATTCACTAGCCAATGAAAATACCTTTCAATAATCGGTTTATTTAAACCGTACAACTCTCTTAATTCTTGAGCTCTCTCTGGTGTTAATTTTGGATTTGAATCGATATAATCACCTGGTAAGAGTGCAAATAAGAAAAAGATAATAATAGACGTACCAAACAATGTAGGAATCATTTGTAGAAACCTACGAATGATATATGTTTTCACCTTTTGTCTCCCCAATCCTATTTACTTAAAAATAGAAGAACATTTTTTCAAAACAGCTACCATTCCCTTGCTGTGTGAAAAAACGTCTTCTATTAGTTAGGTCAACCCTTATTGTTCAATAGATAACACTGGTAAGTTGGAACTGATGCTATCGTACTTTTCTGGATCAATTCCTTTTATACGTGCATTATGAGCATAAAGTAGTTTACGATAGTTTAATAAAATAACTGGTGGATCATCACTTAACTCTTTATACAGCTCTTTATAAATCGCTTTACGTTTTTCAATATCTGTCGTTCCTATACCTTTTACAATCAAATCATCTACTTTCGGATTATTATAACCCGTATCACTTTTTGGATTAGTTGATAAGTACTCACTTACAACTTCACTTGGATCACTAATTCCTGGTGTTGAAACTGCCGCTAAATCGTAGTCACCTTTTCCTACTTTTGAAAGCATCGTATTAAAGTCCATCAACTCTGGATTTAATTCAACACCAATTTCTTTGTAACTTTCTTTTGCAATTGGAATAAAGATATCATTTGTTTTACCTGTATTTGATGCGTAGTATGTTAATTTTAATTTTTGACCATCTTTTTCACGAACCCCGTCAGAACCTACTTTCCAACCAGCCTCATCCAATAATTTTTTAGCCTTTTCTACGTCGTGCGGATATTTATTAATACCTTCTTCTGTATATGCCCATGAAACTGGAGCAATTGGTACGTTAGCGACAGAGCCATAGCCTTGTAAAGCTGTATCCACATACTTCTTACGGTCTAATCCATAAGTAAGTGCTTGGCGTACCTTTTTATCTTTCAAATACGACTTCTTATTATTTACATAGATATAAGCAATATCACTTGATGATTCAAGATTAATATTTGCAAACTCCAATCCTTTTAATTGGTCTATATTTTCAGGGTTCGCTCTAAATCCACTATAGTCCAGTTCACCTGTTTGGAATAATTGGAATCCAGTATCACCTGATGTGATTTTGTAAATAAAGTTTTTAATTTTTGGTTTACCTGCATAATAATTTTCGTTAGCAACAAAGCGGACTTCTTGACCTGGAACATATTTTTCAAATTTATATGGACCCGCTGCAATTGGTTGCCCATATAATGCTTTTAAATAGTCTAAACTTGTATTTTGTTTATAATCTTTTCCATAATAAGCTTTTGATAGCACTGGGCCACCTAAATTCGTTAGCGCCTGTGAATTAACTTTTTCAGTTGTAATTTTAATTGTCTGTGGATCAACAACTTGGATTCCTTCAATAGAAGTTGCTTTTCCTTCTTTATATTCTTTCCCACCTTTAACAGCATACTGAGCAATATCCAATCCACCTTCATACGCTTTATCATGAAGTAGTGTTAATGTAAATGCTACATCATCCGCTGTTAGAGGCGACCCATCACTAAATTTTAAATTTTTACGTAAATGGAATGTATATGTTAACTGGTCAGCAGAAATATCCCATTTTTCTGCAAGATCCGGAACAGGTTTACTTTGTTTGTCTGTTGTTACTAATGAAGCAAAAATAACCGACGTTACATTTCCATCCCAACCATTATCTTGGAAATACGGAAGGAAAACTCCCCCTGGCTTAGAAATGGCTGTAATGAAAGTATCTTTTCGTTGATTTGCTTTCTCTGGACTTTTCTTTTTATCTGTAGCTGGAATTGATTCAATCTTAGAATCTTTTAAATCCTGCTTTTTTACTGGTTCTGTAGAAGCCGAGTCCTCCTGTCCCCCACAAGCAGATAACACAAGCGAACTACTAAGTAATACTGAAAATACACCAGCCCATTTTTTTGTCTTTTTCTTCATTGTCCCCACCCTAACTGTTTAATAGTTATACCCTTTGAACTTATTAGCTTATGTATGCCTCCCACAGCACATTTATAGCCAATCGGAAAAGTCGGTTTTAATCAGAAAAAAATAGATGTTTTTGAGGGGTAACAATCTTATTCCGACCTTTCCGGTAGACTTTATGGTTATTAGCTTATATCGTTCAGTATATTTTGTCAATTCTTTCTAAATAAATATTTTGAGAATTTTTCCAAAATTATCACTCTATCCTTATACTTTAAGAAAACTCAGCTATAATTCGTATTAAAAACTTAAAAATCTACTTCTATTTCTTCAGCATGAAACATAGAATACTAATAACCAATTACCAAAAAGGGGGCGAAAATATGGACAACCTATTCCAATACGTCCTGCACTACGTATTATTAACAATTATGATAGTCGGGGCGCTATTACTATTCCCGTTCTTCCCAAAGTTCGTCCTCTTTTTAGCTTTTTTTATCATGCTCGGGATCGCTATTATAATTTCAACAAGAGAAGATGCCACGCAGAAAGAGAGCAGAGTTCAGCGCGTAAAGCTGTAACTTTGCTCTCTTTTCGTTTTCAATCACTAGTCTCTGTTACACATATTTATCCCGCTATTTGCCGGGCAGTAACCCCCCCACTGATTAAAGTTTCACTTTATCTCTCGGGAAATAATTAGCCTTTGTTTTTGTGATTACTCCTATTGAAAAGCCACTAATGGCATTTATTTTTCATCTTATCATTTCATACGCTTCACAAGCTATGCAAATTGAGGAACACGGATTTATCTAAGTTACTGTTTCACGTGAAACACATCGCTTCATTTAATCTTTAAAGCAAAATATCATTATGAAAAAGCCACTTCCTCCAGCAAAACTGAAAGGAAGTGGCTTTCTACTCTTTACTCCACAATATTCTCTAACTCACTATATAACTTCGCTCGCAACAACTCTTTCATCGTTTTTTCCTCATATAATTTTTCAAGTCTTTCAACATCAGCTACATGTTCCATTTCACATTCTATTGCATATATATCTTCTTCTACATGCATTAACTCATTTTCAATCTCTTCAAGATTCCTAGCTTTTTTCTCTTTTACTGGAACCATTTCAACACTCTTTCTCCCTTGGCGTTTTTGCTTTATTACTTGCTTCTCAAGCTTTTCTTCCCATTTTTGACGAGCCCATGCATAGTTTCCTGCAAACTCAAATAATTTACATTCATCAATCCAGTACGTCTTTTCAAATAACTTATTTAAAAAATAACGATCATGTGAAACAGCTAGGATTGTTCCATTATATTGCTCAAGGGCTTCCTCTAAAACTTCCCTTGATTCAATATCAAGATGGTTTGTCGGCTCATCTAGAATTAGAAAATTGATGTCTTGATACATAAGTTGCGCAAGTCTTAACCTCATTTTTTCTCCACCGCTCAGTTGCGTTACTTTCTTAAATACTGCTGGACCATAAAATAAAAACTTAGCCAATATATGTCTTGCTTCTCCTTCTGTTACAGCTACATACTCTCTAAACGCTTCCAATACATTACTCTTCACATTTCCATACGTATGCTGTGATAAATAACCAATTTTGACACTACTACCAATTCGAATTTCACCAACGTCTGGATTTATTTCTTTTAATAGTAGTTTTAATAATGTAGTCTTTCCTGTACCATTACGACCAACGATAGCCGCACGCTCTTGAAAACGAACATGTAAATTCGCTTGTTCAAATAAAGGTCGGCCAGCAAAACCTTTACTCACTTCTTTCATTACAACAACATCTTTCCCGCTTCTCTCTTGCCCTTCAAACTGAAGACCCATCTGTTTTCGTTCTAAAATTGGCCTCTTTAATTTCTCTATACGTTCTAACGCACGTTCCATATTTCTCGCTCTTTTATGCAATCCTTCATTCGGAGGGTTCGCTTGATTTGCCCATTCACGTAGACGCTTAATTGCTTCTTTCATTTTCTTTATTTTCTTTTGTTGCTCCTGATAAGCTTGAAACTCTTGAAGTAATCTTTCTTCCTTCTCCTCAACGAACTGAGAATAATTCGTATGGTACACGTGAATCTCTCCATCTTCCAAATCAAAAATTTTCGTTACAACTTCATCAAGGAAATAACGATCATGTGAAATAACCATAACTGTTCCAGTGTATTCTTTTAAAAATTGCTCTAACCATTCAACTGCAAATAAATCTAAATGATTTGTTGGTTCATCTAATAGAAGTAAATCTGGTTTCTGCAATAGCATATATGCAAGGCTTACTTTCGTCTGTTCTCCTCCACTTAATTCCGTAAATACTCTTGAAAATAAGTCTGTCACTTGTAAGCCATTTGCTACCTTCATTATATTTGCCTCGATTTCATAACCACCGAGAAACGCAAATTTTTCTTGAATGACTCCGTACCTCTCCATTAGCTTTTCCAAAGCAGATTGTTCCTGTTCCACCGCCATATTTTTTTCTAAAGCATGCATTTCTTTTTCTAATTCCTTTTCTACTTTAAAAGCAGAACTCAATACATCATATACAGTCATAGCCTCATCAAACTTCGGAATTTGTGCGACATGACCAATACGTGTACCTTTCTTCATATGAATGGCTCCTGCATCCAAACTCTCCATTCCCGTTAGAAGCCCAAAGATTGTTGTCTTCCCACTACCGTTACGACCAACTAATCCAACACGTTCACCATTCTTTATTTCAAGCGATATATTTTCAAATATAGTGTTTCCACCAAAAGATTTCGTTACATTATTTACACTACAAATAGTCATTTTCCGTACTCCTTTCAATATAAAAAACCATGAGAAAGAAACATTCCCCATGGTTTTCGGCATAGAAAAAGGAAGCCAAATAGCTCCCTTTTCACACGTTTATTAAAAATGGGTGAAGAGATTTCTATCGTTCAATAGTCACTATGCAATTGTTAAAAAAGGGCATACGTATCCCGTTAACAACTACATCATGAAAAATCGCACGACAAAAATAGATAAAATCTAAAAATTTGGCACGTGCAGCTAAAGAACGTTTCATCTCATTCACCCCTTTCGTACGGAATTTAATACTTACTTCTTTATTATACTTTCCAATTTCATGTTTGAATAGTCATTTTTCTGAAAATAATGAAGATAGACTAAACATTTCAATAAGTGACATCAAATCTTACAAAACTGTTATGTTCACGTAATGGAAAGCGATAGTACGAAAAGATGCCTCCCTATACAATAAAGATGTAAACAAGAGAGACAAACAAAAGGAGGAAACAAACATGATGAAAGAAATCGTAAAAGCAATCTTTGAGGTATTAGTGAACGGACAAGCAGTTGTAAAAGAACTAAATGAACTATAAAAAGGAGTGAAGAAATATGATGAACATGGTGAAAATGATTTTACACGCTTTAGTCGATGCAAAAGCAGTTAGCCAAGAATTAAACCAACAATAAAAAGGGGTATATGAATATGAAGAAAGCCATTATTATCATTGCAAGCACAGCAATTACTTTATACACAATAAAAAATAGAAAAAAGAGAAATAATGAAAATGTTCTATATTATCCATACACACTATTAGAGAAAAAATAAAAGACAAGGTACCCTATCGTAATGAGGATATCTTGTCTTTTATTTTTTCTATATTGCCTTTAGAGGATTTCCTTCTCCTTTTCCCGAATGTATTAAGCGGGATTTTTACACATATTTTAAAGGGGCATATATATAAATGGATACACAACAACTATATTTTTTAAACGATATCGGTAAACAAAAACCAGAAAGTATTCGGAATAGAAGCGCTGCATGTCCATTTTGCGATAAAGAACATTTAACGGATATTTTAGCAACTGATGGTTCTATTATTTGGTTAAAAAATAAATTTCCTACATTACAAGATACATTTCAAACAGTGTTAATTGAAACCGATAATTGCGAAGATCATATCGCAACATATACAGAAGAACATATGCGGAAATTAATGCAATTTTCTATTCAACATTGGTTACACTTACAGAAGAAAGAAGAGTTCGCGTCTGTGATTTTATACAAAAATCACGGTCCATTTTCAGGTGGAAGTTTGCATCATGCACACATGCAAATTATCGGAATGAAACATGTAGATTATCTTGAAAATATTGAAGAAGAAAATTTCCAAGGGGTAATTGTTCAAAAAAACGAACGCATTGAGCTTAACATTTCAGAGCGTCCCATTATTGGCTTCACTGAATTCAATATAATCATTGATAATATTTCATATATAGATGATATGGCAAATTACATTCAGCAAACTGTACGTTACATACTGACAGATTTCCATAAAGGATGCAGTAGTTATAACTTATTCTTCTATTACTTAAATGGAAAAATTATTTGTAAAGTTGTTCCTAGGTTTGTCGTTTCACCGCTGTATGTAGGATATAAAATACCTCAAGTTTCTACAAAACTAGAAGACGTAAAAATACAACTAGCGGAGTATTTCACAAAATGACACGATTATCAAAAAAAATAGAGTAGGTTAAAACCTACTCTTTTATTACACCTTTATTTCGATAGTACACATCTTCTAATCCGATGTTATACTTCATGTTATTATCCGTCCACTCTGGCCCTAAATTCCCTGGCCATCCAGATGTATTCGCTATATATTTCAGTAATGCAAAATCAGTCAAACCTTTTTGCACCCCGCGCTTATATCCTTTCAGTAAATGCGGCATTGCAATTTGTGCATTTGTACGTGGATCTTTTAGCTCATCATCAGTTAAATGTTCTGGTGCAAGCCCGCCGCCGCGGTGCAGTTGAAACAATCCGAATGAAGTTCCATTATCTCCAACACTCCTTGGATTTAATCGACTTTCATGCTCAGCAATTGCAAGAGGTATCCATTCCGGAAGATTTACTTTCTTCGCTTCCTCTATAATGATTTGTTTCACCTGTTTTGCTTCTTCTGAATCAACATAGCTTGTTCCATTCACTAGCTTATCCATTCCTTCAGACTTTCCTTGGAAATATAAATATACTCCAAGAACAACTAAAAATCCTACAAAGAATTTCTTCACTACCTCTACCTCTTTCTCCGCTGAAATTTTTCCCCTTTCAGCCTTCCCTTTACAATTACCTACATTCTATTACTCTTTTATCATAGCAAATAACTATACATATTATCATCATGCTTTAGACCGATTTTGTGAAAAAACAGCTGGTAAATACGTGCAAAAATGTAACTTTCATAGACTATAACGCATTTATTGTATATAATTGTAAATTGAATTCTAAATATAAACTAGGAGAATAATAATATGAAAAAATGGCTGTTACTCTTATTTAGTTTACTACTATTAATTCCTGTCCCTATTTCCGCACAAAAAACTGAACAACCAAAAACCCTTATTTTATATAGTTCAAACGATGATCAAATTACAAGCGATATCCAAATACTTAATACACAAGTAGGGCATTTCACTAATAATATAACAATTAAAAACATAAAACAGTTAGCTGAAATAACTGATAAATCTTCGTATACACATGTTATTTACATGGGTGAAAAACAAGAAGAACTTTCTACTGAAGCAAAGGAATTTCTAGAAGGCTTCCCAGGACCATTACTAGTTTTAGGTCAAAATATAGAACAGTTATCTACTCGTTTTTCATTTATCACACTTAAAAATGAAGATATAAACTCTGATACAATTGAATATCCAACACGTAAACTAAAGAATATATTAGAAGAAGAAAGATCAATTAAACAACTTGATACAAACGGAACAATTCTCGCACATGCTTTAAGAGGAAATAATACTTATCCATTAATTGTACAGCAAAATAATTCTTATTATGTAGCTACTTCTAACCTCTTTGATTGGATATCTTATTATATTGGCGAAAGCCTATTTTCTTATTTTCAGCAAAAACCCGAAACCAATAAAAAATTAGCTTATTTACGTCTTGAGGATGTTCACCCAGCAGCAGATATAAATCAATTGAAAGAAATTGCTGAATTACTAAAAGAGAAGAAGATCCCTTACATGATCACTGTTATTCCTGTATATACAGATCCAGATACAGGTAAAACACTACATTTAAAAGATAAACCCGAACTAGTCGATCTTTTACGCTCTATGCAAGATGATGGCGCAGCGATTATTATGCATGGTTACACTCACCAATTTTATGATAGTGAAACTGGGGAAGGTTTTGAATTTTGGGACGTAAAGACGGATCAACCAATTCGCCAATCGAAACATGAAAAACCGAAGAGAAAAGATGAATTTCCAAATATAGAGTCATATAACCAATATGTAAAAAAAGGGGAAGAGTTTGAGGAAAAATATACGACAGATCATATCGAAAAGGGGATTCAAGAACTTGTAGATGCTAAACTATATCCTGTCGCCTTTGAAGCACCTCATTACACAATGTCTCAAAAAGGGTATGAAATATTATCAAGATACTTTTCAACTTATGTAGGACAACTACAGTTAAGTGATACAACTTGGAAATCCATGCACTCTCCAGCATATAGAAGTACACCATCATTTCTACATGGAATGAAATTAATGCCTGAAACAGTCGGTTTTATTGAAGAAGATAAGCCACAAGCTATTGCTAAAATGAAAGCAAATGCTTTATCTGTTGCTAAATTATCCGATGGGATTATTGGAGCATTCTATCATCCTTACTTAGGTGTGAAACCATTAAAAGAAGTGTTAAAGGATCTAGAGAGTATTCCAAATATAGAATGGATTGATTTACAAAAGGAAAAGAATGAAGTAAAAATGAAAGATATTCATATTACTACGAATAAAGACGGCATTCACGTTAAAAAACCAACAAGTGCAAATGACATAATTGATTATATAAAGCAATATGGCTTCTTCCTTATACTAGGATTCGTTATCATTGTCTTTCTTTTATTATTAAAACGTGCGAAAAAATTAGAATCCTAATACAAAACCACCGAGCGGAACGCTTGGTGGTTTTTTGTCATATATCAAACCGTGGCATTTTACTAAATAAATTCAACTTTTACTTTTTCCGTTACATGATTAAAACTATAATTCCCCTATCCTTTCAAATAAAATTGACTTGTATTTTCATATATTGTTTTTGCGACCTTATCAATGGATATGTTTTTTATAGAACTAATTTCCTTTAATACCTCTCGAATCATTCTTGGGTGCGTTATAACATCCTCTTGAAATTCCCACGGACCATCTGTTTCTACCATCATATATTCAAGCGGATAATACGAAACGATTTTTCTAATCTTCTCCTTATGTAAAACATCCGGTGTAATCGAAATATAATAACCATTTCTCATCATCCGTTTCATTGTTTCATCGCTTCCTTTAAACCAATGGAAGTGTGCACGTGAAACTTTATATTTCTCTAGCAAATCACATACAATGTCAGCATCTTCATAAACTGCGTGTAATACAATCGGCAAATTATACTTACTAGCTAGTTCTATAAATTTTTTCAATACAGCTATGTATGGATCTGCAGCAATTCTTTCATCTTCTTTTCTCAAATAATAGGGCAAACCTACTTCACCAATCGCAACAATTTCCTCTGCGTTCTGTTCAATAAGTTGATAAATCTGTTCACACTCTTCTTTATGAATCTGTTGCTCTGGATGAAACCCTATCGCTGGATATATAAAGGGATACTTCTTCGCTAAAGATAACGTTTCCTTACAAGATTGATAATTCATAGATACCGCAATAAGCCCCTTTATTTCTTTACTATTTTCCACCTCTTTTAGTAATCTGCTCTTCTCTTCATCCTTATATTGATCAACATGTATATGACTATCAATCCATTTCATCTTTATGCCCCCATAAAAAAAACAAGAAAGGACTTCCTTTCTTGTTTTAGCATCTATATTATTTAACAATTAAGTTTGTTATGATATCAAATAATCCAATACACACTACGGCAACAGTAAAGTAGCTACAGAAATCTTTAATTGGTAACTTCACTACTTCTTCTTTACGCATCCCATTTTTCTCCCTTCTTACTAGATCCCTAATTATTTTTCTATCTGTATCTATTATGCAAAAAATATGACAAATTTACTATCGAATTAACTTACGTAAACCTTACAATGTTGTAAGGTTTAAAAAAGATCCCCATCTTTATTCAGATGAGGATTATTAAAAATTAGTTGGTTTTTCATTCTTCATTACAAACAGAAAGTAATACATTGATACTTTCTAGTTACACTATATGAAAATTACTATCTTTTAACTATCGAATTACATTACAGAAGGCTTACATGTTTGTAAGTTATGTGTAATGTAATTCGATAGTTCTCCTTACTTATATTTCGTACAATAAAGTTAGAAAGTAAGCCAAATAAGAAGAACAATCACATAACCAAATTACATTGCTAGTAGCTACTCTTCTTATACCTTTCACCCATGCTACTACAATGTACCCCCTTCCCCTTTATATAACAAAAAAGCCTTAGTCTATATGGACTAAGGCTTTTTTGTTAACCTTAAAAATACCCTTACCCAGTATTTTTATTTTCGACAAAAAATAGCTGGGGGTATATTTCGCTATCTCACCGTTAAAAGTTTACTCTTCGCATTTATAGGAATATTTGCAACCTCAATCTCTTCAATGGACTCACCGTAACGCCCTTTTGCAAAAACCTTTAATGCTTCATCTCTCTTTAACATATGCTTAACCGTTTTCTTTATTTTCTGCTCTCTACCACGTTCATCGAATGCAATAAATTCATATTCATACCACTCATCACCGATATGCTGACCAATTGTATTCACAACCGTATAGTATTCTTTCGTCTTATAAAATGGATTATATTTATCGATAACCGGTCCAAGTTTCGTAGGCAGTAACATTACTACTATCACTATCATCGCTATTATAGTAGTGATCATTTTTTTCTTCATAATAAACATTCCTCCTCTGCAGGATATATATACATCCATTTTAAAAAGGGGGAATAAAATCTACTATTGAATCTCATTACATTACACTTACATTTTTGTAAGAATTAAAAAAGGTGAACGAATTTACTCGTTCACCTTTTAGCTTGCTTTAAAGCCACCGCCAAGTACATCACGTACATCATGTATAACAACGAAAGCATCTTCATCTACCCGGCTAATAACTTGTTTTAACTTAACAAGCTCTTGTTTATTAATAACAACATATAAAACTTCTTTATTTTTACCAGTATATCCGCCGCGCCCTTCTAATACAGTAACACCGCGTGTCATATTTTTCGTAATAGCTTCACGAATTAAATCTGGTTGATTCGAAATAATCGTAACAGCCGTTTTTGTGTCCATTCCTTCTACAATGAAATCAATCACCTTCGCTCCAATGAACACAGCCACAAGTGTATACATCGCCTTTTCTTGCCCTATTATAAATACAGAACCAGCAATTACAACAATATCAATAATTAGTACGCCTTTACCTACACTCCAACCTAAATATTGATTTGCTAACTGAGCTAAGATTGCTGATCCTCCCGATGTACCTCCGGCTTTGAACATACAGCCTAATCCAATGCCCACAAATAAACCAGCAAATAAAGCTGCTAATAATGTATCACTATTTACATGATACTCAATATGTTCTGTAACGTATAAAAACAAAGATGTTTCTACAATCCCTAAAATTGTATAAATCATTGTTTTCTTATCAAAAAATTTATAACCAACAGCTAGTAAAATTGCATTTATAGCAAAGTTCACAATTCCTGGTGACCAATCAAATAAGTAGTACGTAACAACCGTTAAACCAATAATTCCACCTTCCGATAAACGGTTTGGAATTGCAAAGTAATTAATACCAATTGCGAATAATAATGAACCAATTGTAATTAGTGTTATTTCCTTTATACGTTGATTAACCATAGTTCATACCCTCCCCCCATTTGACATTGTATCACTATCTCCTAGAGGTTTAGAAGTGGTTTTTATTCCGCATTTTCCCTCTTAAAAATTGAAATATTATGTTTAAACAGAGGGTTGATTAATTATTCATATTTGCTCTAACTGCACGGACAAATCGCTCCACATTCCCTTTCTGAATATACTTAGCGCGAATGGTTTCATGACTACAAGTAAATTCAAAATACGGATGAAAATCTATGCTATCTATATGCAAATATGAATACTCTTTAAATGTTGAAGAATAGTACGGAAATTTCCCGTAAAAAAGGAGACGTCTAGTAGTGGCAACAAAAACCCCATGTTGATACGATAATATAAAATTATCCTTCTCAAATATCCCTACCACAAAAGCCAGAATCTTTTCATCATCATCTACATACTTTTTCATACTCGATAAAAGTTCATTCATGCATATTCCTCCAAATTCTATTCACTGCATTAACACTTGAAAAGAATCCATGGATTATTACAGACCGGTTTAACTCCTTTATAAAGTATGAAACGCGTTTCCTGTCAAAGATATTTCAAAAAAATAATCCGTTATGCGATTATACACATAACGGATTACGATTAAACTGTAGAGCGTTCCACAAGTTCGTATGGAATTTCCAGCTTTTCTTGTTCAGAACTCTCGTCATTCACTTTTCTATGCAACATTTCAAAAGCAGTTTTCCCTATCTCCTTTAAATTTTGATCAATAGTTGTCAATTGTAACACTTGCGAGATAGGTTGATTATCAAAGCCAATAATCGCTAAATCCTCAGGAACTTGAATCCCTAATTTTTCAACCTCTGTCATAACCCCAATCGCAACTTCATCACCTGCTACTATTAATGCTTCAGGAAGATCCTGCATCTCTTTTAACTTATGAGCCACTTTTACACCATCTTCTAGTGTAAAACATTCTGTAAAGATCCATTCTTCATTAACCTCTTCGTCTATAGATTGCAATTGCTGTTTATAAACATCAAAACGTTTTTGGCTACTTGGCCCTAATTTCCTTCCCGTGCAATAACCAATTTTTTTATAACCTTTCTCAATCAAATAATCCATTCCTAATTGAAAGGCCGCTGAATGATTCGTATATACACTTGAGATGTTTGAAATATCATTGTCTTCACAAGCAATTATTGCGCCGTAAGAAGCATACGGTTCTATCGTTTCCCAATCATTTGCACGTGAACAAATAATAAGACCATCCAATTGTTTTGTTTTTAACATATGTAAACTTTTCATTTCTTCTTTTTTATTATAATTCGTTTGGCAAAGTAGCACCCTGTAATTATGCGCTAACGCAGTCTCCATCATTCCGCTCACCATCGCATCAAAACACGGATGATTAATATACGGTAAAATCACACCAACAATATTCGTTTTTCCTTTTGATAAATGAACAGCATTTGCGTTTTGCGAGTAATTCAATTTCTCAACTATCTCTATAACCGCTTTCCTTTTTTCTTCACTTACATATGGGTGATCATTCAACACTCTCGAAACAGTCGTAACTGAAACTCCCGCCATCTTTGCAATATCTTTAATATTAGCCATTCACTCACCTCTACCTTTAACTTAATGAATCTCATGAACATATGTCAAATCTTCTTATCATTACACCTTCATTCGTTTCTCTTACAAAAGTGTAATTTTTCTGTAAGCTAATTCGATAGTTACTTTCCGCAACATTTCATACAATGGAGTCAGAAACAGGGTAACAACTATTCGAAAAGGAGCGGATTAATATGCTGAACAAAATGAAAACGAACAATTTCTTAAATACAATGGGCATGGTATTTTCCGCTCTTATCGACGCAAAAGCTGTTGCTTCTACATTAAACAAGTAAGGAGAATATATTATGAATAACATCACTTTTAACAAATTAGATTTTTTAGGACTAGCTAGTGGCTCGCTTCTTCTTACTGCTTTTATTTACGCCGCTACGCTTGTATAACTTTGTGTCCCCTTTCCCCTTTATTATAAATAGTAATAGAAAAGACGACCGTCTATGCCCGGTCGTCTTTTCTTATTTTTGATTTGATTGCAAAGCTTCTTTTAACTCCTCAAACTTCTCATTTAATTGATCTGTCATCATTTTCATAGCGGTTTTTCGATCTATTTGTTCTCCAGCCTCAATTTGAATTGGATCTCCAAAAATCAATTGTGCCTTTTTCCCCTTTATTAATTCTTTTACACTTGATGGACCAACATAAGCTGCCGGCACTAAAGGTACATTAGAACGCATCGCAATTGTCACAGCACCCGCTTTTAATGAAACATCTTCCGCTGATCTTGTTCCACTCGGAAAAATCCCTACTACCTTTCCTTCTTTTAATAAACGTGATGGAATTTTAAGTGTACTTGGTCCTGGATTCGCACGATCTACAGGGAATGCATTTACATTTTTAAAGAACCAATTTTTGAATTTCCCTTCAAATAATTCTTTTTTGGCCATGTAATGAATTTGAGTTGGATACATCCCTGTAGCTAACATTAATACATCCATAAAACTTGTATGTGTACATGCAACAACATACGGTCCACCTTCTGGTAGCTTTTCTCTTCCTTGTACTTCTACTTTCCCAGCTGTTTTAAATATATATTTCAACAAAAATGTAATTGGTTTATACATTTATTTCGTTCCTTTCTAAACATCCGAAGTATAATCATATTCTTATAATAATTATAACACTAAGTTTTAGGAGTTGGTAATAAAATTAAGGATGAATTGTTAAATTTCAATTCTTACAAAAGTGTAATTTTCTTGTAAGCTAATTCGATAGTTACTTCTTACTATATTTCATACAATTAAGTCAGAAACAGGGCAACAATTATTCGAAAAGGAGTGGATCAATATGATGAACAAAATGAAAACGAACAATTTCTTAAATACAATGGGCATGGTATTATCGGCTCTTTTCGATGCAAAAGCTGTTGCTTCTACATTAAACAAGTAAGGAGAATGTATTATGAATAACATTGCTTTTAACAAATTAGATTTTTTAGGATTAGCTAGCGGCTCTCTTCTTCTTACTGCTTTCATTTACGCTGCTACGCTTGTATAACTTTGTGTCCCCTTTCCCCTTTATATAGAAAAAGACGACCGTCTATGCCCGGTCGTCTTTTTAATTTTTTCTTTCTTTCAATTCTTTTAAAAGCTGTATCAGCTCAGCTTGTTGTTTTATCTTTTTACGACCATTTCGATTAATTGCTGCAAGCTCACAGGCAACTCCGACGGCGAAGAAAAACAATAAACTTTCTAACATGTGAAATCCTCCATTTGCCTATTAAACAGCTTGACGTAATTGCTCTTCTTGTAAAACTCTCTTATTTATATTTTCTTCTTTTCTCTGACAAACGTTATTGCGAATAAGCGCTGCAATAACAAGTACAGTCCCTATAATATCAAACATTGTGATCTGATACCCTTGCATCATCATAATAACTAAAGTCGTAATTGGTACAAAATTAATAAATAAAATCCCATTAATGGATGATAAAATTTTCACACCATAGTTCCAAGCAAGTAGCGCTACAATACCTGGCAATGTCATCATAAATAACAAATCGTACTTCACAATAGAAATCGTTCCCATACTAGGAACTGAAACATATCCAAGCGACGTAATAATTACCGTTATAATTCCTGTAACAGTCGTACCGAATACACACGTCAACGTAGAATAACGTAATGTTGACCAATCACTACACATTTGACCACCCATCGTATAAATAACCCAGCCTACAACACCAATAAATATAAATGCTAATGAGAACATATTATCTTTCAATGTTACAAAGAAACTCATGTCACCTTTTGTAATAACAAACACAGCTCCTACAAAAGCAATAACCATACTCGTTATCATATACTTCTTCGGTTTTATATGCTTATATCCCCATAAAATACAAATAGAAATCATCGGCATAAGTGATTCCATAATGGAAGCTACCATTACACCCGACTTACCCATTAACATTTGCCCTAAAAATATGAGGACATTATATACTGTAAATGCCATCGTTCCAAAAAAGACGAGTAACTTTCCTCTTCCCTCTAAACGAAATGCCTGTTTTCCTTCTTTCATTAACAACAATACAATCAGCATTATCGCCACTGCTCCATAACGAATAAGAGAAAAATAAAATGGATCTATGTATTCTAGCGCATGATCAGCAACTGGAAACATCGCTCCCCATGACATACTCGCAATTAAACACGCTAAAGCCCCTATTATCATTTGACCTCTTCTCACCGCAATCCCCCGTTTCTTTCTATTTGCACAAAGAGAATTGTAAAAGAAAAAATATATCACGTAAAATGATTCAAAATGATGTTAACTATCATTTATAATGATAGTTAACATCAAGGGGGATTACAAAATGGAATTACGAGACTTACAAATCTTTAAAAGCGTTGCCGACCAGGGTAGTGTAAGTAGCGCAGCAAAGGAATTAAATTATGTACAATCAAATGTAACTGCACGTATTAAACAACTAGAAAACGAATTAAAAACCCCACTCTTTTACCGCCATAAACGAGGAATGACTTTAACAGCTGAAGGAAGAAAAATGCTCGTTTATGTTAGTAAAATTTTGCAAGATGTCGACGAACTAAAACAAGTATTTTTAGATAGCGAAACACCCTGCGGTATATTAAAAATCGGTACAGTCGAAACAGTAAGTACACTGCCTACCATTTTATCTTCTTACTATAAAAGCTATCCGAATGTCGATTTATCATTACAAGCGGGTCTAACAGAAGAATTAATTAGAGAAGTACTTGATCATCAATTAGATGGCGCCTTTATATCAGGTCCTATTAAACATCCACTAATCGAACAATACGATGTTAGTACAGAGAAATTAATGCTTATAACACAAAATAAAGCCTTTCATATAGAAGAATTTACAACAACGCCTCTACTCGTTTTTAACCAAGGATGCGGATACCGTTCCAAACTAGAACGTTGGCTTAAAGACGAAGGTTTGCTACCAAAAAGAATTATGGAATTCAATATATTAGAGACAATATTAAACAGCGTTGCACTCGGCCTCGGAATTACACTCGTACCACAGTCTGCTGTCCATCATCTTTCTAAAGCAGGTAAGGTACATTGTCATGCAATCCCTGAAAAATACGGCAGTATTTCAACGGTTTTCATACGCCGTAAAGATAGCTATATGACGAATTCAATGCGTAGTTTTTTAAAAACAATTGAAGAACATCATCATATCAATATGCTGTGAAAGACATTCTTACATGAATGTCTTTTTTTCTTACAAAAGTGTAAGTCTTTCGTAAGCTAATTCGATAGTTGCAAGTGGACATATTTCCTATAATTAAGACATAAGCAGGGCAACAACAATTCGAAAAGGGGCGGATACGCATGATGAACAATATGAAATCAAATAAATTTTTAAATACAATGGGCATGGTGCTATCCGCACTTGTCGATGCAAAAGCTGTTGCAACTACATTAAACAAATAAGGAGAGATTATAATGAACAACATTACTTTCAACAAATCAGACTTTATCGGACTTGCAAGTGGAGCTACTCTTCTTACGGCTTTCATTTATACACTTGCTCAAGGTCTTGTTTAACACTTTGTTTCCCCAAACCCCTTTATATATAGAAAAAGCTGCTCGTCTTATAGACAAGCAGCTTTTTAGTTTGTTTCATATATAATTTGACCTGTTTTCGTAATATCATATCCGCCAATTGCATTTAATTCATTATGAAATTCTTCCGATTGCAGAATGTCTTTCACGACTTCAATCAGCTCTTCATTTTCTTTATTCTTCAAAATTACTAAATCATACTGTTCTTTCATGATTGGAATAAAGTCCACATTTACAATTTGCGAAAACTTTTCTGAACCTACTCCTACATCAGCTTTTCCATTTGCAACTTGCGTGGCAACACCCAGATGATTCGATTCTTCCCATTCATATCCACTAATATCAGCTTTATTTAATTTTTGGATTCGTAATTGTTCATCCACTAACACTCTAATACCAGAACCCTTTTCTCGATTTACAAACTTTATAGTGGATCCAGATATGTCGGCCCATGTCTTTATTTTCTTCGGATTTCCTTTTTGGACATAAAATCCTACATTTCTGGACAATAAATTAATCATAATACATGGCTGGCCTACTAAAATGCGTTTTACATAAGGAACATTATATGTACCCGTTTCACCATCAAACAAATGCAAACTAACGATACTTCCTTCTCCTTGATACATTTTCACTAAACTTGTTAAGCTACCTTGATACGCCCTTAAAACATTAGAACTTGGCAAACGATTTTCTATACGTTTAGCTAACATATCTAACGTTAGTTCTTGACCACTAATAATACACGTGTTCAAGATACTACTACCATCGTTTTTTACAGGAGTAACTTGTACCTTTCCTGTTTTCATTTGTTTTATATATTGATCTAAATCTGCTGCATCAATGCGCATCTGTCTACCAACTCTATAAGAAGGAAGTTCTCCTTTTTTAATTAAGTCGTATACAGTTAATTTTGATACTTTTAATCGCTTTGCTACTTCTTCCGTTGTGTAGGAATGATGATCCATAGACGATTCCTCACTTTCTTCTTTCATTGTAACAAAGAAAAGAATATTTCTCCTATTTTTTAAAAATAGATATATGTTCAAATTATATTCAATTATAACTAGTTATATTTAGTTATATTTAGTTATAATTAGATGTGTCAAAACGAAAGGGGATTTTTTTATGAATAAATTTACATTACGTTCGATTGGGGCACTTATACTTTCTTTTCTTCTTATATTTAGTGTTGCATGTATAAACGGAGATAAGAAAGAGAAATCAACTGCTAAAGAAGGAAAAGCAGTTGAACTTACTATCTCAGCTGCTGCAAGCTTACAAGATGCATTAAAAGAAATTGAAAAACAATATAAAGAAAAAGAACCAAATATTAAACTTTCTTTTAACTTCGGTGCTTCTGGAGCACTTCAACAACAAATTGAACAAGGTGCACCTGCTGATTTATTCTTCTCTGCTGCAGAAGATAAATTCCAAATCCTTGTAAAAAAAGGATTCATTAATGAAAAAGAAGGGAAAAATCTTCTTGGAAATGAACTAGTTCTAGTCATCCCTAAAGATAGTTCTCTTACAAAATTTCAAGATTTAAAAGATGAGAAAATCAAAAAAATCGCACTTGGTACACCTGAATCTGTACCTGCTGGCAAATATGCAAAGGCCTCTCTAACACACGAAAACCTTTGGAATGATGTTCAAAATAAAGTCGTATTTACAAAAGATGTTCGCCAAGTGTTAACATATGTAGAAACAGGGAATGTCGATGCTGGTATCGTATACAAAACAGATGCTCTCATTTCAGATAAAGTAAAGATTGGTGAGGCAGCAGCAGCTACTTCTCATGAGCCAATCCACTATCCTTTAGGTGTTATAAAAGAATCTAAACATAAGAAAGAGGCGAATTCATTTTATGAGTATTTGCAGTCAAAAGATGCACAATCTACCTTTAAGAAATATGGATTTACAGTCCTGTCGTAATTACTATGAGCATTGATGCTATTATATCGCCTGTCTTTCTATCTTTAAGAGTAGCTGCGTGTGCCACTATTCTCGTTACAATTTTAGGGACGATTGTCGGACGAGCACTAGCTCGCTCCTCATGGCGATATAAAGTACTATTAGAAACCATATTTTTATTACCAATGGTACTTCCACCAACTGTTATCGGCTTCTTTCTCATTATCATCTTTGGAAACAACAGCCCGATCGGAAGGTGGGTTGAATCATTATTTCAGCAGTCTATTATGTTCACATCTACCGCTGCGATCATCGCTTCTACAGTTGTTGCATTTCCACTTATGTACCAATCAGCGAAAACGGGATTTTCTATCGCAAATGTACAAATTGAAGAAAGTGCTCGTGACCTTGGCGCAAGTGAATATCAAGTTTTTCTGCACGTTACACTTCCGCTCGCATTTCCTGCATTACTAAGCGGGATGATTTTGAGCTTTGTCCGCGCGCTCGGTGAGTTTGGTGCTACACTCATGTTTGCCGGGAATATCCCTGGTAAAACACAGACAATCCCGACTGCAATTTACATGGCCATTGACGCAAGTAATATGCAACTCGCCTGGACACTTGTGGTTATCACTATTAGTATGTCACTCCTATTTCTGCTATGTATTCAGCTTATTAACAAAAGAATTACTAACCCTTAAAGCAGCTTTTTTGGAAGCTGCTTCTTTATTTCTTAGGAAATAAAATATACCACCGGGAAATAACTGAATTTTACCTCTTATTTAAATATACATTTTATTTGAATTCACTTTCTAAAATAGGCAATTTCCTGTTATTATATGGAGGTGTTTCAAAAAATGAAGAAATGAAAACGCATTTATATCGTGAATTCTTCATCCTGTTTTAGCGATCGGTAATCTTCTACTCTATTAGTGGGGCATTACCGATCGTTAGAACGATATGTAACTATATTGGTATAGCAAACCGAAGGGAGTTTTGTAATGGACATTTTATTAGCGCTTCTTCCTGCAATTGCATGGGGAAACATCTTATTAGTAAGCGTAAAAATGGGCGGTGGTGCATATAGCCAAACGGTAGGTATGACAATCGGTGCTCTATTCTTCGCAACAATTATGTATGTATTTACTCAACCAGCTTTAACAATGACAGTCTTAATTGTTGGGTTTATTTCAGGTTTATTCTGGGCTTTAGGACAAGTAAACCAATTAAAAACAGTTGAAAAACTAGGTGTTTCAACTACCGTAACAATTTCTACTGGTATGCAACTTGTTGCAACTTCTATCTTTGGGGTTATCGCTTTCCGTGAGTGGACTACTACTACAACGATTATTCTGGGAACGATTGCAATCCTATTAATCGTAGTTGGTGTTGTATTCACATCACTAGATGATAAAGAAAATGCTCAGCCACCAGGACAATTGAAAAAAGGACTTCTTACTTTAATTGTTTCTACTTTCGGCTATCTTGTATATGTAATTATTATTCGTTGGTATAATATCGATGGTTGGTCTGCTATTTTACCACAAGCAGTTGGTATGTTTGTTGGTGCGGTTGTACTGACATCTAAACATAAACCATTTAACAAATATGCAATCCGTAATGCTTTATCTGGTTTACTATGGGGAACTGGAAACTTATTCTTACTTCTTTCATTACCACGTGTTGGAGTAGCAACAAGCTTCCCATTATCTCAAACTGGAATCGTTATCTCAACATTCGGTGCGATTGTATTCTTAGGTGAAAAGAAAACAAAACGTCAATTGATCTTTATTGCACTAGGTAGTGTTTTAATTATCGGCGGCGCTGTATTACTTGGTATGACAAAAGCATAATCTTATATTCTATTAGTAAACCCCTGAAGCATATGTACTTCAGGGGTTTTTTAATTCTAATTATTTTCTAGATATAATTATTTGTATGTTCTTGCCCCTTATAATTGCTCTTCCACTCTAGCAAACCAGCTACACATATAAAGAGATTAATAATAGCTAATATTAGCATGACGTATAAACCAGTAGAAATATAAATTACAATGCTAACTACGTTATATAAAATCCATAAATGCCAGTTTTCTAATATTTTTCGACTTAACATAAATTGAGCCACTAGTCCCAATACGGCATTTAAAGCGTCTAAATATGGACTTGTTGACTCTAAATAACGGACTTGATAATAACCCCAACCAATCCAAGCAACTAAAATAAAACTTATATAAAAAGTCCACCCTTTCAAATCTAAACGAACTGTTGCTTTTACTTCTCCCTCCCCACTTTGTGCAATCCAATAATACCAACCATATACATTAAATATAAATTGAAAAGCGGCTAATACTGCCATTGCATATAAACCTTGTGTAATAAAAATGTATAGAAATACCGCAACAGTAATCATGCCAAATAAAAAATTGGATACTTTTTCTCTCGCTAATAACCAAACATTAATGATTCCCATAATTGATGCGAAAATTTCAATATAACTCGATTGAATATACAATCCAACTAATACACAAATAATACTAGAAACAAGTAAAAAAAGTGGACTTCTAACCATATTTATCTCTCCCCAGATGTGTAATAAATTCCCTATCACCAGTATAAGGAATAGCCCTTTCCTTTACCATGAATTTCCTCCTTCTCATTATCCATTCCATCTACGGTAAGTCTTTTCTTTTTACAAAATTCTCTTAAAGATGATATCGTTTTTATAACATATCTCTACTAGAAAGGAATAAAGGATATGCCTAACAAACATCGAATTTTATTTATTGGTGCTGGTCGTATGGCAGAAGCTATATTTTCCGGATTACTTAAAACAAGCAAAGAATACATCGAAGAAATTATCATCTCTAACCGAAGCAACGTAGAAAAGTTAGAACAATTACAAAGGCGATATAATGTGTCTATTACAACGGATTGGAAGCAGCATATTACATCTGTCGATACGGTTGTTTTAGCAATGCCACCTTCTGCTCATGAAGAATTATTAGCTGAGCTATCTCCGTTAATATCAAATCAACTTGTCGTAACAGTAGCAGCTGGCATTGGACCATCTTATTTAGAAGCTAGACTCCCAAAAGGCACACCTGTTGCTTGGATTATGCCTAATACAGCTGCTGAAATTGGAAAGTCTATCTCCTTATATACAATAGGACAATCAGTAGCCGAGATGCATCAAGAAACCCTGCAACTGCTTTTAAGAGGTATTGGTACTTCGCAACTTTGTACTGAGGAAGAAGTTCATCAGCTTACTGCAGTTACTGGAAGTGCACCAGCCTTCCTTTATTACTTTGCTGAAAGCTTAATTGAAGCAACAAAAAGTTATGGAGTCGATGAAGAAACCGCAAAACATCTTGTCATTCAAATGATTTCTGGCTCTGCTTCTATGCTTGAACAAACGCAAAATCCAGCTAACCTTCGCGAACAAGTAACAACGCCAGGTGGTTCCACAGCTGAGGGTCTCAAAACTTTATACGAATATAATTTTTCAGAGGCAATTCAAAAAGCAGTAGAAGCAACAAACAAAAAAGCTAGGGGGAAATAATATGATTTTAACAAGTTTAAAAGATTATACAACATTACATAACGGTGTAAAAATGCCTTGGTTTGGTTTAGGTGTTTTTAAAGTAGAAGATGGTTCAGAAGTAATTGATTCTGTAAAAGCAGCAATTAAAAATGGCTACCGCAGCATCGATACTGCAGCAATCTATCAAAATGAAGAAGGCGTTGGACAAGCGATTCGTGAATCCGGTGTTTCACGTGAAGAATTATTTATTACCTCAAAAGTATGGAATAGCGATCAAGGATATGAAACAACACTTCAAGCATTTGAAACTACATTAGAGAAATTAGGTCTAGAATATTTAGATTTATATTTAGTACATTGGCCTGTAAAAGGGAAATATACTGAATCATGGAAAGCATTAGAAAAACTTTATAAAGATGGCCGTGTTCGCGCTATCGGTGTGAGTAATTTCCACATTCACCACTTACAAGACGTATTTGAAATTGCTGAAATTAAGCCAATGGTCAACCAAGTGGAATATCACCCACGTTTAGCACAAGAAGAGCTACATGCATTCTGTAAAGAACATAATATCCAGCTTGAAGCTTGGTCACCATTAATGCAAGGACAACTACTAGATAATCCAACGTTACAAGAAATTGCGACAAAATATAATAAATCAACTGCGCAAATTATTTTACGCTGGGATTTACAAAACGAAGTTGTAACAATCCCTAAATCAATTAAAGAACATCGCATTATTGAAAATGCAAACATCTTCGACTTTGAATTAAGTGCTGATGATATGAAAGCAATTCAAGCTTTAAATGAAGATCGTCGCGTTGGTCCAGATCCAGATAACTTTAACTTCTAGTAGAAAAACCACTGCCATATGCAGTGGTTTTTCTGTTTAAGAAAACTGAAAATTTAAACTATATTCCATTTGGTTGACACTTCATTATTCAAGGTGTAAGATTTTCAATTATCAAAGAAACACAAAAATTAATAAAATTCATTCGTTTACTCATTGTATCAAGAGAGGTGGAGGGACTGGCCCTTTGAAACCTCGGCAGCAGGTTCATTTTGAATACTGTGCCACTTCCTGCAAGCTTTATGCTTGAAAGATAGAATGAGGGACTTCGTTTATATACGGGTGCATAACTTGTACGTAAAAATCCCTCTTTCTCAATATGAAAAGAGGGATTTTTTATTTTTCATTTCCCTCATCATCATCCAAACTTAATTATTTAGGAGGAAAATCAAATGAAAAAGAAGTTTGTACCCGGTATTGCATCAGTTGTAGGAGTAAGTATTTTATTAACTGGTTGCGGTAGTTATAAAAACGAAGCAAGCGGAGCAAATGCAAAAGACGAGGCACCTAGCAAACAGGTTTTAAACTTATCTTCACCTACTGAAATACGAACAATGGATACGGCCCGTGCTACAGATACTGATTCTGGTCAAGTAATGAGAAACGTATTTGAAGGTTTGTATAATCTTGGTGAAGGTAACAAACCTGTTCCTGGTGTTGCAAAATCTCATGAAGTAAGTGGCGATAAAACGAAATACACATTCCATTTGCGAGATTCAAAATGGTCAAACGGCACTCCTGTTACAGCGAAAGATTTTGTGTTCGCTTGGCAACGTGCCGTAGATCCAGCAACAGCCTCTGAATATGCATTTCTATTCTTTGATATTAAAAATGCAACAAAAATTAACAACAAAGAACTTCCAGCCGACCAACTTGGTGTAAAAGCAGTTGATGACCATACGTTTGAGGTAGAATTGGAGCGTCCTGTTCCGTATTTTATTAGCTTAACAGCGTTCCCAACATTTCTACCAATTAACGAGGAATTCTTTAAAGCACAAGGTGATAAGTACGCTTTAGAAGATAATACAATCTTGTACAATGGAGCTTTTACACTAAGCGATTGGAAGCACGAACAAAGCTTTAAATTTAAGAAGAACCCTACCTATTGGGATAAAGATACTGTCAAACTAGAAGAAATCAATTTTAACGTCGTAAAAGAAAAATCAACAGAAGTAAATTTATTCGAGTCAAAACAATTAGATCGTATAAAACTAACATCTGACTTCGTTGATAAATATAAAAAAGATGCTAACTTTAAAGAACGTCCAAATGTAGGCGTACAATTTTTACGCATGAATCAACAAAACAAAGTACTTCAAAACGTTTCTGCACGCCAAGCAATCGATCAAACAATTGATAGAAAATCCTTTGTAAATACGTTATTAAATGATGGCTCTACACCAACATTTGGTCTCGTTCCAAAAAACTTTGCAAAAGGACCTGAAGGAAAAGACTTCCGTACTGCAAACGGCGATTTAACAAAAGTTGATACAAAATCTGCACAAGAATTATGGAAAAAAGCTAAACAAGAGCTTGGTTCTGAAAAGATAACATTAGAATTATTAACGAGTGATGCTGACCTTGATAAGAAAACTGGTGAATTCTTAAAAGGGCAACTAGAAAAGAATCTAGATGGATTAACAGTAAATATAAAACCGCAACCGCGTAAGCAACAAGTTTCGCTTTTATTAAAAGGTGACTACGAAATCGGAATTGACGGCTGGAGCCCTGACTTTGCGGATCCAATTACATTCCTTGAGCTATTTACAACGAATAACCCTTATAACTTAGATCATTACTCTAATAAGGAATTCGATGAAACAATAGCAAAAGTGAAAACAACTTTAGCTGGTGATGAAAAAGCTCGCTGGGAAGCATTACTAGAATCCGAGAAAATATTATTTAAAGACTCTGTTATCGCTCCTCTTTACCAAAAAGGCGAATCTTATTTAGAACGTTCTTATGTGAAAGGAATTGTGCAAGTAGACTTTGCGGGTCAATTAAACTTCAAGTGGGCAAAAATTGAAAAATAAAGTAAAACCGTAATAAGTGGGGGTTCTTCATCCCCACTTATTATTAGCCCACATCAATTGTTTTTTTAGCAAAATATATTAAAAGTAGGTTCTCTCACACAAGAGAATCTACTTTTTTAATATATTATTCCAAGAAATTAACATTCTATTTTTATTATTGACATATAGTTCTTTCCAGTGTTAATATTCTAAATAATCAAAGAAACAAAATATTTCACCATCAAAATATAATGTCTACTAAGTTGAAACATATAACGATAGATTATAGCTCGACATGTATATACATATAGAACACCTGATTACCTATAAACAAATATTTATAATAGGTTCCATCTCCTTCTATAGCCACTTCAAGACATGGACATTATGACGTTACGAACAACACATTTAGGGAGGAACGAACAATGAAGAAAAAAGTTGTACCTGTTGTTGCATCTGTTTTAGGGGCAAGTCTATTACTAACTGCTTGCGGGGGAAATAAAGATAATGCAGGCGGAGCGAAAGCAAACGATAAAGTACCTGATAAACAAGCAATTAACTTATCATTCGCTTCAGAAATTCCAACAATGGATGTTGCAAAAGCAACGGATGGGGAATCCATGAATGTAATGCGCAATGTTTTTGAAGGCTTATATGCAATGGGAGAAGATAATAAACCGATTCCTGGTGTTGCTGAGTCGGTTGACATTAGTCCCGATAAAACAAAATATACATTCCATCTGCGTGATTCAAAATGGTCAAACGGTACTCCTGTTACAGCAAAGGACTTCGTCTTTGCTTGGCAACGTGCCGTAAATCCTGATACAGCAGCTGAATACGCATTCTTATTCTTCGATGTACAGAATGCGAAACAAATAAACCAAAAACAATTACCAATTGATCAACTAGGGGTCAAAGCTGTTGATGACAAAACGTTAGAAGTACAACTAGACCGTCCTGTTCCTTACTTCTTAAGCTTAACGACATTCTCAACATTCTTGCCAATTAATGAAGAGTACTTAAAGTCTCAGGGCGATAAATACGGTTTAGAAACAAATCATTTAATTTACAACGGTGCTTTCACATTAGATAACTGGAAACACGAACAAAGTTTCCAATTGAAGAAAAACCCTAACTATTGGGATGCTAAAACGGTAAAATTAGAAGAAATCAACTTCAATGTCGTTAAAGATAAGTCTACAGAAGTGAACTTATATGATTCAGGACAAATTGATCGCGTTGCTTTAACTGCAGAGTTTGTTGATAAATATAAGAGCGATCCAAACTTCAAGGAACGCGCTGAAGTCGGCATTCAATTCTTACGACTAAATCAGAAAAATGAAACATTAAAAAATCAACATGCACGCCTTGCTATTAACGGCGCAATGAATAAAAAGGCTTACGTAGAAACAATTTTAAATAACGGTGCTATTCCAGCTGAAGGAATGGTTCCTGCGAAATTTGCAAAGAGTCCAGAAGGCAATGACTTCCGTAAAGAAAATGGAAATCTAGTCAAGGATGATGTGAAAACAGCGAAAGAAAACTGGAAAAAAGCAAAACAAGAACTTGGTACTGACAAAGTAACAATCGAACTATTAACAAGTGACAATGCTTTAGCTAAAAAGACTGGTGAATATTTAAAAGGTGAATTAGAAAAAAACCTAGATGGATTAACAGTGAATTTAAAACCACAACCACGTAAACAACAGTTGAAACTACTATTAAGTGGTGACTATGAAATTGGTATTGACGGCTGGGGCCCTGACTTCGCTGATCCAATTACATTCTTAGATTTATTTACAACAGATAGTGCTTATAACTTCGATAAATACTCTAACAAAGAGTACGATGAGCTAATTCATAAAGTGAAAACAGATTTAGCTGGCGATGAAAAAGCACGCTTTGAAGCAATGAAGCAAGCTGAAAAAATTCTATTACAAGACGGCGCTGTCGCTCCTTTATACCAACAAGGTCGTTCTTACTTACAACGCTCTTTCATTAAAGGACTTGTAACGACTGACTTCGGCGGTGAATTTAACTACAAGTGGACAGAAGTTGCAAAATAACAAAAGTAAAAAGGTATCCTACGAAGGATACCTTTTTACTTTTATACAACTTTAACTACAGAGCTTCTTCTTCCCTTTACCATTCCTTTTATAGCTAAAGTCTTCACTGCTACTAATTGTGTAACCAATACAATAGCTAATAATGAAATAATATTTCTCTCTAAACTAACTCCTCCGAATATTATTGTATAATAGCCATTTGCTGCATATGTTACTTGAAATGGTTTGATACGTTTTAGAAAGCATTTCAGTACCTCCCTCACAACTTCAATTTACCATATACATACAAATCATTTTTGATTTAAATTGCGGATTAATCCTTGAAGCTACAAGTCAAAATTTTATTTTCAACACATACATAATTACATGATTTTAGGAAAAACTTGTATAGAACAAATTTACATAAGGAGGAATTTATAATGAGAATTTTACTATCAGTTTTATTAGCTCTTATGCTAGTACCTGCATTAACAGGATGTAAAGCTCCTGCAAAGGAAGACACGACTTCTAATAAAAAGACTACAGAAGAGGCGAAGAATGAAGCCCCTGCTGATTTAAAACTAAATTTCAATGAATTCGATTTAAAGGCAGACTACCAAGATACTAAGAAAGACTACGAAGCAGACTATAAAAATGTAGCAGCTGATAAAAAAATGGAAGCAAAAATTGAAGATCATAAAGCAGATGTAAAATTAACAGGAGATGAGGCTATCACAAAATTAAGCCCACTTCTACAAGAATTAAAATTTGATAAAGATACTGCTGACCAAGAAGTAATCGATCAAGTAGTGAACGTGTTCAAACTTGATAAAGACTACCAAAAATTCGATTTAGAAGTTGTCTTCTCTGATGGAACGAAAAAAGAATATAAAAGAGAAATAAAATAAAGAAGTAGGCAATTGCCTACTTCTTTATTTTTTAATTTTTGCGTATCTTAGTTCTGGACTAGAACCGATAATGAACTGAACACCAGATACTGATGGTTTTTGTAAATATGAAGCACTTGGGAAAATAATTGGGATTAATGGTGAATCTGTAAACATAATATCTTCCGCTTTATGCAATAAGTCAAAACGCTTATCTTCATTTTGTTCAACTTCTGCTTCCTTCACTAAAGCATCAAATTCTTTATTATGCCATTTTGCATAATTGTTTGGACCATCACCTGCATATAAATCTAATTTAGTAATTGGGTCTAATAGAGAACCGCCCCATCCCATATATGCTAATTGGAAATCACTTTGCTTATATGTGTCGATGTAACTCTTCCACTCTTTATTTTCTAATTTAATATCTACGCCCAGATTTTTCTTAAACATTTCTTGCATTGCTTCTGCTACTTTTTTATGTTGTGTATCTGTAGTGAATTTTAATGTTACTTCAGGTAATGTAGACCAGCCTTGTTCTTTCATGCCTTCTTCTAATAATTTTTTCGCTTCTGCTGGATCAAATTTAACGTAACCACCTTTTTCTTTACGGAAATCACGCCCACTTTGTGTTTTTGCTCCTTCTGGAACGAATGCATTTGCTTCTTGTGCATTGTTTTTATACAGTTTTTCAACAATAAACTTACGATCAACTGCTAAAGAGAATGCTTTACGTACTTTCGCATTTGTGAAAGGCTCTTTTTCTACGTTAAACGAATAAATATAAGATGAAAATCCTGCAACACGTTTATATTCTTTATTTCCTTTTTCTTTTTCAATCATCTCTTGTGGTAAACCACTTAGTAAATCTAATTCTTTTGATTTAAATAATTGATACGCTGTTTTAGAGTCTGGAATAATACGAAACTCAATTTCTTTTAATGTTACCTTTTTATCGTAGTATTCTTTATTTTTTTGTACTGTAATACCCTGGTTATGCTTCCACTCTTTTAACTTGAATGGTCCATTCGTAATTAACTCTTTTGGATCTGTTTTTAATTTATTATTATCATCAATTGATTTTTTAGATAATGGAATGAATAATGAACTTGCTAATTTCTGTTTAATAGAAGCAACTGGATGTTCAAGAGTTACCTTTAATGTTTGAGGATCAACGACTTGAATACCAACTTGTCCCTCTTCACCTTTTCCAGTATTATATGCCTCTGCCCCTTTAATGAAATACATTTCTGTCGCATTCATAGAACCCGTTTTCGGATTTAATAATCGCTTCCATGCAAATTCAAAATCATTTGCCGTAATAGGAGAACCATCTGACCATTTAATATCTTTCTTCAAATGGATTGTATATTCAGTTCCATCAGCATTTACTTCTTCTTTCTCTGCTAATTCATTTTGATATTTCCCATCACTATCTTGCGTATATAAACTTGAAAACAACTGCCCAATGATATAACCTGACGTGCTATCTGTTGCAATAGCAGAATCAAGTGTGTATGGATCACTACTAATATTCGTTACTAATCGATCGCCTTCTCCCTTACCAGCACTCGCCTTTTGCGTCTCTTTCTTACCGCAAGCGACCGAAGTAATCGCTAAAACAGTCATAATGATAAACAGTAAAAACTTCTTCATCCTACATTCTCCTTTAACCCGAAATTTTTGGTGTTGATGCTAACAATGTTTTTGTATAAGAATGTTGTGGATTACGGAACACTTCGTCCGTATTTCCAAATTCAACAAGTTCTCCTTTATATAAGACAGCCACTTTTTCACATAAATAGTGAACCATCGGCAAATCATGTGCGATAAATAAATATGTATAGCCTTGTTCCTTTTGAATTTTTTGCAGCAGATGTACAATTTGAATTTGCAATGAAACATCTAATGCTGAAATTGGTTCATCAAGAATCAATACTTCTGGCTCACACAATAACGCTCTTGCAATAGCAATTCGTTGACGTTGTCCTCCGCTAAATTCGTGCGGATAGCGATCGATATATCGTCTATCTAATCCCACACGTTCTAGCGCATCACCTGCTACTTTATCCTTTAATCCTTTATCACCTAAACCGAATGAAATATAACCTTCCGTTACGCTATCGCGTACTTTCCAGCGCGGATTTAATGCTGCTGTGGAATCTTGAAAAATGAACTGTACTTTCTGTAAGAAATCACGTTTATGAGCTGCCTTCAACTTGTGAACGACTTGACCGTTATAATCAATTTCACCAGACGTTGGGCTCTCGATCCCAGCTATGAGCTTACCAAGTGTTGTTTTTCCTGAACCACTTTCACCAATAATGCCAAGTGTTGTTCCTTTCGGAATAGAAAGTGATATGTCTTTTAACGCTGTGATTTTTTTACTTTTACTTCCATACGTTTTCTTTACTTGCTTTATAGTAATTAAATCTGTCGTCATGAGGCATTCACCTTCTCTTTTGATTTCGCTTTATTATGCTCTAGAACATGTTGCCAACAATGTGAACTATGCTCCTTAGAATATGTGGTTCTCTCTGGAAAACGATGAATACATTCTTTTATCGCTACTGGACAACGATTTACAAAAGGACAACCAAAGCTATTTAATGTTTCAATGGAAGGTGTGGTTCCTTCTATAGCACGTAATACCTTTTCAGAATCATCCATATTCGGAATTGCTTGTAGTAAGCTTTTTGTGTATGGATGTTTAGGGGAACCTATCACTTCCTCTATCGTTCCTTTTTCAACGACACGTCCCCCATACATAACAACTACTCGATCAGCTACTTCACGTACAAGTGCCAAATCATGTGTAATTAATAAAATACTCGTATTTTGTTTTTCTTTTCTTTCTTTTAATAGCCCCATAATTTGTTTCTGAATCGTTACATCTAACGCTGTTGTCGGCTCGTCTGCAATTACAAGCTTTGGGTGACAAGCAAACGCAATTGCTAAACAAATACGCTGCCTCATACCTCCGCTTAATTGATGTGGGTACTGTTCAAAGCGTTTCTCTGCTTCATGTATCCCTAAACCTGTTAACAAGTTAATCGCAATTTCCTTCGCTTCTCTTTTCGATTTTTTCCCATGTTGCAAAACTACTTCTGTAATTTGTTTGCCTACCTTCATCGTTGGGTTTAAAGATGAAAGCGGATCTTGAAATATAAAGGAAATATCTTTTCCGCGAATTTGATTCCATTCTGACTCTTGTAAATTCGTTAATTCCTTTGCTTGGAAAGCTATATTCCCATCATCGATATGAATTGATTCTTGATTCAAGCCGATAATGGATTGTGCTGTGACACTTTTTCCCGAACCACTTTCTCCTACAAGTGCAACTATTTCACCTTCGTTAATAGAAAAGGAAACATGTTTCACAATCGCTTGCTTACTATTCTCTTTTTCAACGGCTAACGTTACGTTTTCTAAAGATAAGATTTGTGCCATGTTTTTTCTCCTTTCGATTTCGTTTGACGATTTTTGGATCAATCGCATCTTGCAAACCATCACCAATTGCATTAAATGCGAACATAATGAGAGCAATCATGATTGCTGGGAAGAATAGCTGCCACCATTCCCCACTCAATAATGTCCCAAGTGCATCATTCGTCATCGTCCCCCAGCTTGCTGCCGGTGATTGCACTCCTAGTCCGATAAAGCTTAAAAATGATTCTGAAAAAATAGCTGCTGGAATTGTAAATGATAAATTCACGATAATAATCCCTGTTAAATTCGGAATTAAATGCCCATATATAATTTTCATATGTGATGTACCTAATCGCTCTGCTGCAATAACAAACTCTCGTTGTTTTAAAGACAATACTTGTGCTCGAATGAGACGAGCCATTCCAATCCATCCCGTTAATGCAAGAGCGATAATAATGGTGAAAAGACCTGGTTTCATAACAATTAATAGTAAAATAACAATTAATAAATATGGGATGCCGTATAATACTTCAATTCCTCTTATAATCCACTCATCAATTAACGTTCCAAGGCGATTACGTCCTCTCACATATCCACTAAATCCACCAATCAGTACACCAAGACCTATATCGAGGGCAGCTGCTACTAATCCAACTGTTAGTGAAATCTTCCCACCAGCCCAAGTACGTGCCCAAATATCTCTCCCTAGATCATCTGTTCCAAACCAATGTTCACTACTCGGCGGTAAATTTGTTGCCTCTTTTACTTGTTCACTCGCAGTAAATGAAGTTAAACTTTCGCCAATAAGCGAGAAAACAATAATTAGCAATAACGTCACTGTTCCTAAAACTGCGATTGGATTCGATATAAACTTACGAAACACTTCTTTCTTTCTGCTAATCTTTTGCTGATCTTTATTTATCGTTAATTCTTTTTTCTCTTCTTTCGTTAATAACTGTTCATTAATCTCATAAGCCCCCATTTAAATATCCCCCCTCCTTATGTAATAGAACGAATACGCGGATCAACAATGCGATGAATAATATCTGTAATGAAAATACAAGCAATTAATAATGCACTATAGAAAATCGTTGTTCCCATAATCACCGGATAGTCTCGGTTAAAAATACTATCTACAAAATATTTTCCTAGGCCAGGAATTGAAAAGATTTTTTCAATAACGAAAGTCCCTGTTAAGAGTCCAGCCATTAACGGTCCAACAAATGTAAGTACTGGAACAATCGCATTTCGAAGAGCGTGCCTTATAATAATCTTCTTAATTGGTATACCTTTTGCTCTTGCTAGCTTAATATAATCACTCTGCAGTACTTCGATCATATTAGAACGAACAAACCTTGTAATAACTGCGATTGGCCCTAACGCTAATGCAAAGGATGGCAATACCGTATGTTCGAATGTTCCCCAAGAGGCTACTGGTAAAAACTCAAATTGGATAGCGAATACTTGTATAAATAGTGGCGCTAAAATAAAACTTGGAATAGAAATACCTAAAATTGCGAGCAAACTCACACTATAGTCAATTACTCTCCCATGATAGAGAGCAGCAAATGTCCCTGCCGCAATTCCTACTAACAATGAAATAACAAGTGCTTGTAGACCAATAATTGCTGATGGACCAAAGCCAGTTGTTATAATTTCTGATACACCTTGCCCGGTTGATTGAACAGATTCACCAAAATCAAAATGAACTACACCGTCTAAATAAGCAACATATTGATTCCATAACGGTTCATCAAGGTGATACTTCGCTCTCATGTTTTGGATCACTTCTTCAGGAAAGATTTTTGCATCTGATGAAAATGGATCTCCCGGAATAATATGCATAATTAGAAATGTCACTGTCGTAATAACCCATAGTGTGAACACCATAACCGATAATTTTTTAATTACATACACTTCAATAACCCCCTAAACACATGAATTTACTTTGTTTTATGAACGTACTTTTTCCATTACTCCCTTTTCTATTTTTAGAATACAAAAAGCCTTGATCTTAAAAAATAAGATCAAGGCTTAACAAACAAAGGCCCATCACTTATCTTTCAAGACTTGCTTGCTGGAATTAGCACGGTGTTCCTATTACAGAACCCGCTGCTGAGGTGTCATAGGGCCAGTCCCTCTACCTCTCTGGATAAGTAAATTGCTATATTATTATTTGGTTCAAATTGTATATTTCGAATTATAATTCTGAAAAATTGAAAAGTCAATCAGATTGGATAAATTTAGAAAAATCAGTTTTTAATTCATTTATCGAGATTACAGGCTTATAATAAAAAGAAATAATGTTAAAGGAGTTATAAGATGGATCCCTTACTTCTTGCTACTATAGGATTATCCTTAACTATCGTTATACTTGTCATCATCGGCTTCTATAAACTCTTTATTAAAAAGAAACGTATCACTTCTTTCTTATACCCCTTTCGATAATATTACCGGGCAAACTATTTCCGAATTTCACGAAGAACAGAAAATATTAGTATCCGAGGATGCAGACGGAGATGGTAAGAAGAAAAAATAACCTTGCACAGGCAAGGTTATTTTTTCGTTTCTGCTTGAAAGCGTTTATAGTATGTCGATGCTGTTGCAAAATTAATTTCTATATCACGAATCAACGATGAATCTTCTTCTTTAGCTAACTTCTGTAATTTTTTCATCGCTTGTTCCGATTCATTCAAGAAACCAACATATACTTCATGTTCTTGCTCTTTCGACTTCGGCACACGAATTTCTTTACGTATATGATCAATATCTTCTAACATGCTCGTTGTTACCTTTTGCACATCTTCTTTATATGTAGCATTCGTTATTTCCTTACCGCCCTTTTCTTTTGCCACTTCAAATAACTGCAGTGCTTTATTAATTTCTTTATTCATTTTTATATCGTATTTTTCATGTACTGCAAGGTATTCTTTCATCTCTTCTGTTTGTTCAGCAGATTGCTCTACCTTTTCTTTCGTTTCTTTCGTATCTTTATTTCCATTACACCCTGCTAGAAGGAGCATACTTCCCATTACAGCAATACCCAAAACCTTCTTCATCTCTTCTTCTCCTTTTATCTACAGCTATTACTCATTATAGTTTCTTTTATCTCCACTTGTTATTATACCGAGAACGCCCTACTTTTTACACTTAAGACGACATCGTAATATATATACCAACATGTTTGTCACAGTATCGTCACTTTATACAAATAACTTTTGCAATGCTTTACTACATCACCTTACAAAACTGTAAGCACACATAAAGAACAAACCATGCTAGACTTACATATGCATAACGCAAACATATGTAAGTTTTTAAGGAGAATCATCTATGTACAACACAATGCCTTTTATGGGAGAAGATATTCGTGTCCTTATTCGCGAAAAATCACTTCATATCGAAAATACAGAGAGCCTTCGCCGCGTATTAAAGAAGAAGCATGCTCCATTTAAGTTAGCTCAATATTTAAAACAACAACATACAAATCAATTTCATACCGTGCTAAATATATCGGATAAATCATTAACAATCGAAATCATCGGTCATGTCTACATTGGAAACTTCGCAGATATCTTAAAAGAAATCCCACGTATACCGAAGATTGCTCCTATTATCGTTAAAAAAGCGTATAAAATTACGGACCATACCGATATTATCGACTGCGGGGAAAAAGAAGTCGATAGTAATCGCTGGGTGTGGGATAAACTTGCTGTTTTATATGATACGATCATGAATAATATGTATGAGGTATTTCAAAGAAATGAAAAAAAGAACTGATTCAAACATTCCCTTTGAATCAGTTCTTTTTTGTTAAGCCTCTAAATTTTGTCTTTGTTGCAGTTCAAACTGCTTCTCACTTCTTCTGGCCATAAATAGATAACATAATACTGCCCCTACTTCACAAAGCGCAATAACAACACCCATCGGTAACGCTGTATTACTCCCACCAATACCTACTAGCGGAGCGACAAGCGCTCCTGAAATGAACTGTAATAAGCCTAATAAAGCTGACGCTGTTCCTGCAGCTTGCTTCTGATTTCTCATCGCTAATGAGAACCCAGTTGTTGATACCACCCCGACACTTGATACAACAAGGAATAACGAACATAAAACACCGATTAAACCTATTCCTAGTACGATTGTCAGTAGTAAAGATAGGCCACCAACAGCTGCGATAATAATACCAGCAACAAATAATGTCTTCTCATTCACTTTCCCCGCTAAACGACCCGTTATCTGACTAGCAATAATAATACCGATGCCGTTAATCGCAAAGAATAAACTAAATTGCTGTGGCGATGCTCCGTATATGTTCTGCAACACAAATGGTGAGCCCGAAATGTATGCAAACATTGCCGCTGTTACTAATCCTTGTGACAATGCATATCCCATAAACAGACGGTCCTTTAACAATTTTCCGTACGTCGCCAAAGTCCCTGACAAACCACCCGTTTCTCTTTCTTCAGGAGGTAATGTTTCACGCAATACAAAAGTAGCTGAGATTAACATGAATACGCTAATTGCTCCAAGAACGATGAAAACACCGCGCCACGTTGTAAACTGTAACAATTGCCCTCCAATAATTGGTGCCAAAATAGGTGCTGCTCCGTTTACTAACATAAGCAGTGAGAAAAACTTCGTCATTTCAGAACCTGAGTACATATCACGTACCATTGCACGTGATATAACAATCCCGGCTGATCCTGAAGCTCCTTGTAGGAAGCGCAATAATACTAATGTCCAAATAGATGGCGCAACAGCACAAAGTAAAGAAGAAGCAACATAAATAATAAGAGCAATAATAAGTGGTTTGCGTCTTCCGTAAATATCGCTAATTGAGCCAACAAATAATTGTCCTACTGACAACCCAAGCAAACAAGCTGTTAATGTAAGCTGCGCTAGGGATGCACCTGTTTGCAAGTCATCCGTTAACTTCGGTAATGAAGGCAAATACATATCAATAGATAATGGCCCAATCGCCGTAAGTGTTCCTAATACAAGAATCATCCATAACCTGTTTGCCTTTACAGGTTTATATATTTCGTGATTAACTTCATTCACTTTTTCAATTCACCCTTTCCTATACACACTGAATCGTAACAATTATAGTTACATCATAAACATACGTCAAGTACAGCGCATTTTCCTCTTTCATAATGTAAAAAAAGCGATAGAAATTCTATCGCTTTACTTTTTCACATTGCTATTCGTAAATTTAGATACCGAGGCCATCGTCTCTCCTGTATCTAAATATGTAATTTGAATTGGGTCTCCTACTTCTGTAAACATAGCATACGGGAATTTCTTCACCGGTATCATAAATACCTTTTGTTCATTCTCTAAAAGTACGTACACGATTGTATTTTCACCTGATTTCTCTTTATATACACGTTGTACAATACCTTCTTTTTGCGCTTCTTTTCCTGTTGAGGTTGGTCTAAAGGTATCACCATTACCACTCATTACGTTTTTATAATTCTCAAGCGCTTCTTTCTGCGTCGAACCTGTCGCAAATATTTTTGCATTAGCAGCATATACAACTGTATGTGCACGTACTAGGCCTCCGTCATCAACAACCGGAATAATCCAAGCTGGTTTTCCGTATACGTTATAAATGACAGGCATTGTCCCATGCCATTTCTCTCTCTTAAAGGAATTATCTACTACTTCTGTAGCTGCTGAACCATCCATAATCCCCTTTACTTCTTTTCCATTATAGTAATATAGCTTGCCTGTGCGTGCATCTACTAATGAATAGCCTAGGGCTGAATCTACTCCTTCTTTTGGAGAAGTAAAGTCTGTAAAATAATACAGTGTTCCATCTTTACCAAAGATCGGGGTCACGCCTTCTTTCGTTCCCCACTCAGTCGGAATTTTCATATCTGTTTGTGAGAATTTCGTATTCCAAAATCCGTGAATATATTTACCAAAGTACGTATTTAACGTAGATGCAGTCTCATGATTTAATACACCATCAACAAATTTAGGTGCCTTTCCTTTATCATATCTTTTCACTTCACCTGTTTGTGCATCTACTACGACAACACCTTCTACCTCAAATCCAGATCTTCCTGAAATAAATTCACCATACGTCATTGTATAATATGGTTTTCCTTTATCATCAACCTCAAATTTAGGTTTTCCTTTAAAGATTAAATTTGGTTCTGCTTGCCTTACCACACGCTCTAAATTATTACCAAAAAACATGCTTGGCACATATTTCATTTTATAACCGAGGTGCAGTTTCGCTTCCGCATCAGGATTCGTACCTGACATCGTTACATACCCTGGAATTGTCTCAGCTTTACGCGCTTTAAAAAATCCTGAAACTTCAATCGGCGCTACATATAAAGCTTCGCCGTTTACCATTTGTGGCGTTAATTCTCCTAGCTCAAAATAAGCTACTTTCGGAATATCACCAAATACTTTTTTCATCTTATTCTCCGCTGTCTTTGGCGGCACTGTAAACGGCTGATCATTTTCAGTAAATGGCTCTGAAATATCTTTCTCTATCTTAACAACAGAATCATATTTCTTTTGCGAGATTACTATATCGTGCAAATAACCAAAGTAGCCGTAACTTGCGAGTAAAATAAACATTAGAAGTCCTTTTAATGTACCTTCTAATTTCCCTATTTGATCTTGTGAAAATAAAACAAGCCCAATTAAAATTGCTACTGCAACAGAATAATGAGTAAGAATCGAATCTACTCGATCATCAATTAGCCAAAAGTATTCATAGATTGCAATACCTATCCAAAATAAAACAGGAATAACTAAAATAGATGATTTCTTACCCTTTACAACCTTCTTATCTCCCTTCTTATCCACTGCTCGAAGCTTACTACTACTTCTTGTCCATGGAATCAAAAACAAAGTAAGAATAGCTAAAACTACAAATTTCATCAAAGGCACTGTCCCCTTTTCTTTTGTATTCCCTTTTAGTATAACAAATAAAGGGTATTAAGGTGAAAATAGGAATAGTTATATTTTTTTACTACTTAATACAATCCCGCTCACTACATATAGAATAGATGCAATATAAAAAATTGTACCGATCGTAAAGAAATCTACTAAATATCCCGTGGCAATAACCGCTACTGCTCCGCCAATGGATGTCCACACATGGTATTTTCCAATCTCATAACCAGCCTTTTCCTGCGCAACCTTTCGTGCTAATGAAGTCTTCTCAGTATTACGCTGCACAGCACCTAAAACTCCCATTACAATTTGAAGAATATACACATGCCATACTTCCGTGGCAATCGGAAAGCAAAGCATTAAGATTGCCATGGACCAAGCGTATATGATTAATAATTTTTTATCACCTACTTGATCAGATACCTTTCCTACTAGTGGATATACAAGTGCTGATGTTAAAGCAAATAAGCCATACGCCCAGCCAAATTGCGAGAAGCTATTTCCAACGTTTCGAAGTAATAATATATAAAAAGGAAATACCATACTTCCTGCCATCATGATAATACTTTGCGAAGCCACAAATCTTCTATATGTCATTTCGTATACTCCCTATAAAATAAATTAACAAATCTCTCTTCTGAATCTACTTCCTTCTTTTTCTTGAGAAATTCTTCAATACGAGGATATGCCCTTTTTAACTGCTCTTTCGTTGGATAAGAATAGTACGGCAAATAGTAACTACCGTTATGCTTTAAAGTAACATCAATCATCTTCCGAATGACATCCTCTGTTTTCTTTATCTCACTCTCTGAGCGTCCCTGGTTAATCAAAAGAACCAGCGCAAACATATCATCTTTCGCATAGGACAAAACTGCATTTTCATTCTTTTCCACGTAACGAATCGTAATGTTGAGTAAATTAAACTCTTCTTCATTTAATGCGTTACGTAAATCATCTATATACTCCGTGAAAGCATCTATAGGCACAAAGTATTCTTGTAACACTTCGGTCCTATTTGGATTTTCATATTCCATAAAAGCACTATCTGATCTCATAACATTATTACGCGTCTCATACTTTCCATCTGTACGTTCAAAATAACCTCTTTGTATATCCCAAAATGTATTCTTTCCCCAATCACTATAACGTGATAACCCAAGTAAAAATTTAGGTGCAGCTATAATATTTTCTTCCTTTAATTCACTGTACTCTTCTCTCATATTTTGATTTTGTGCCAAAGTATAATCCGTCACATACATCTCTTTTAAAAATGAATTTGGAGCAACAGAAATACGCGCTAAGTGCATACGAACATTCTCATCTCTTTTCACTTTCTCTTTGAAATAAGATGCGTATTCTTTATAATCTATCATTCTCGTGTGCATTTCATATAATTCATCATCTGTTAACTTCAGCGTCACATCTAAAATAACTCCAAATAAACCGTAACCCCCAATGACATATGGAAATAACTCTGCATTTTCTTCTCTACTTACATTACGTACCGTGCCATCTGCCATTAACAATCTAAATGAATCTACTGTATCAATTAGTGCCTCATGACGAATATCACGCCCATGTACATTTACACTTAATGAACCACCAACAGTAAAAATATTTTGAGACTGCATGACCTGTACCGCAAGGCCATATGGATTTATTTTCTTCTGAATATCATTCCACGTGACACCACTTTGAACTGTAATACGCTTCTTCTCTGGATCGAATTCTAATATTTTATTATATCCTTTCATATCGAGCATCGTGCCATTCGGATAATATGTCTGTCCTCCTTGGCTATGTTGCATGCCTGCAATGGAAATTTTCTCTCCTGAAACTTTTGCATCTCGCACTAATTTTATTAACGAGTGCTCTTCCGTAGCACTTTCAACACGTTTTATTTTTGTCGGAAGCAATTTACCTACATCACTCATAATAGGATGATCAATTTGTTTTTTATACGTATGTACAGACGTTGCAAGCAAAACCGTATATGCGACAATGACCACTACTATCTTTCTTTTTTTCAAAGGACACTCTCCTTATTAGCAACAAAAAGAGATACCCGTTCTTTCAGGTACCTCTCTTGACAGTGATTACTTTGCTGCTGGCAATTGTATTGGATCAAATTTATCATACGATGTAAACTTCGCATCCGTAATAATGTGCGCTTTATCCTCACCATTGCTACTCATAACCATATCTATCTTTGCTGATTCATATTTAAAATCTTTTGTAATAATATATTCTCCATCTATTTCTTCTATCTTTGCATTTTGGCCTTGTAGCATTTGTTTCTGCTTTTCATCCATACTAGCTAACATACTCTCTGTCTCTTGCCCTTTTAATGCAAACTTCAGCTTATAATTATCTCCACTTTTCTCCATCTTCACTTTATTTAAAATTTCCGATGGAATCTCTAAATTATCTACCATTCCTTGAGTCGCATTCATTCCGTTAGCATTTAATTGTTCCTCTGGTACAGACATCACTTCACCCGTATTAGGATTTTTCAACTGACCAGCAATTTTGCCACCCACATCATAAACAACAACCTCTGTACCAGAAACATTCATTTCAGAACGAGAATTTTTTTGCTTCGGCTCTAATTGCATTTTGGCCTTTATTACATTCATCTCTGTTCCTTCAGCCTTTATTCCCACATCATATGTCATCGTTACATTTTCTTCGTTTTTAAAAGCTTCATTCGCTTTATTGAAAACATCCTTCGCTGTTAATTCCTTTTCTTTCTGCACAGCTTCTTTTTTCGGCTCATCAGTCTTTTTTGTTTTCTCATTACTACACCCTACTCCTAGACCGACTGCAAGTACTAAACTTGAAATTAAAATAAATTTTTTCATAACGTCCCCTCCTTCCCAAAAATAATATCATCTCTTTTCCTATGAAATCTATATAATTCGTAATATTCTTCTTTAAATTTATTTCCTATATAGCAACATGTTTGAGAAAAAGTTTAAATATGATGTAAATAATAACAACTCATTTCAGGAGGTCATTATGAAAGCTATTATTTGCACAAAGTATGGACCACCTAATGTTCTCCAGCTTCAAAATATAGAAAAACCTAAACCTAAGAAAAATGAAGTATTAGTTAAAATTCACGCAACAAGTGTATCGACTGGAGATTGTAGAATACGTGGCTTTAATAGCCCCCTCTTATTTTGGATTCCTATGCGGATCATATTAGGTTTCAGAAAACCGAGAAAACCTATACTTGGCGTAGAGTTATCCGGTGAAATCGAAGACATTGGATCAGATGTAACACAATTTAAAAAAGGAGATCCAGTTTTTGCATTAACAGAACTAAACCTTGGTGGTTATGCGGAATACACATGCGTGCATGAAAGTGGATTAATAGCATTAAAACCTACCAATGTGACATATGAAGAAGCTGCCGTTATTCCTTTTGGCGGAACTTCAGCATTGCACTTCCTTAGAAAAGGACAGATAAAAAAAGGGCAACGAGTACTTATATACGGCGCCTCTGGGTCAGTAGGGACAGCTGCCGTACAACTTGCGAAATACTTCGGGGCGACTGTCACAGCCATTTGTAGTAGTTCGAATTTCGATTTAGTAACAGCTTTAGGGGCAGACAACGTAATTGATTATATGAAAGAAGATTTTACTAAGCGGGGCGATCACTACGATATTATATTTGACGCAGTTGGAAAATATAAAAAGTCTCTTTGTACAGATGCATTAATGTCTAATGGAAAATATGTATCTGTGAACGGAATGATGGCAAAAGTCAGTAAAGAAGATATGAACCTACTAAAACAACTAGCTGAAACAGAAAAGCTAAAACCTGTTATTGATAGAACTTACCGATTAGAAGAAGTTGTAGAAGCCCATACGTATGTAGAAATGGGCCATAAGAAAGGAAATGTTTCGATTACCTTAAAATAAAATATATTCTGAAAATATCATTGACAATTCTTTTTGTAAGATTTACTATTAGTACCATATTCAAAACTACATACACATACTCTTATCAAGAGTGGCGGAGGGACTGGCCCGATGATGCCCGGCAACCGAGCTTATGACGTATAAGCTAAGGTGCTAATTCCTGCAAAACGAGTTTTCGTTTTGGAAGATAAGAGAGGAATCTATTTCGTCTATTCGGCACCTCTCTTATTTTTGGGAGGTGCTTTTTATTTTGGAACGTATATGAAGGGGGATTTATAGATGAAAAAGGTATTATTAAGCATTGTAAGCGGAGCAGTATTATTATTAGGCGCATGTAGCGCGAGTTCAGATAAAGAGGTAAAAGCATTAGACGAGAAAAAGATTACTGTCGGTGTAACAGGTGGGCCGCATGAACAAATTTTTGAAAAGGTAAAAGAAGTTGCAGCAAAAGATGGTCTGGAAATTGACATAAAAGTATTTAATGATTATGTAGCGCCAAACGTATCTTTAGATGAAAAAAGCCTTGATGTAAATAGCTACCAAACAAAATCGTATTTAGATGTATTTAAAGCTGAACGCAATATGAAATTAGCTGAAGTATTTTCAACAGTAACATTCCCTATGGGTGTATATTCTAAAGATATAAAAGATGTAAAAGACTTAAAAGAGGGCGATGCAATTGCTGTACCAAATGACCCAACGAATGAACTGCGAGCTTTAAAATTATTTGAAAAAGCAGGGGTTTTAAAAGTTGATCCAAAGGCTACAGAAAAAGCGACTGCAAAAGATGTAATTGAAAATCCAAAAAAATTAAAGATTGTCGAATTAGAGGCATCTCAATTACCAACGCAACTAAGTGAAGTGAACGCAGCTGCAATTAACACAAACTTTGCATTAGGTGCAAAATTAAGTCCGGCGAAAGATTCTATTTTCCGCGAAGGAAAAGATTCACCATATGTGAACTGGGTCGTTGTTCGTACTGAAAATAAAGATGATGCCGTTGTAAATAAATTAAAGAAAGCTTATCAATCTAAAGAAGTAAAAGAGTTTATCGAGAAAAAATTTGATGGTTCAGTTTTACCATCTTGGTAGGAGCTGACGATAATGATTGAATTAAAAAACATATCCAAAGTATTTTCAACAAAAAAAGGGACTGTTGAGGCTCTTAAGTCTACTTCCCTTAAAGTAGAAAAAGGCGAGGTATTTGGAATCATTGGGTATAGCGGCGCTGGTAAAAGCACATTGATTCGATGTGTAAATTTATTAGAAAAACCAACGACAGGAAATATCATTGTAAACGAACAAGACTTAACAACGTTATCGACAAAAGAACTAGCAAAAGCGAGACAAAAAATCGGAATGATCTTTCAAGGATTCAATTTACTTAAAACTGTTACCATCTATGAAAACATTGCATTACCTTTACGCCTTGCTGGCATTCCAAAAGCGGAAATTAAAAAAAGGGTAGAAAAATATTTACGCATTGTCGATCTTTTCAATCGAAAAGATGCTTATCCAAGTGAACTTTCTGGCGGTCAAAAACAGCGCGTTGCAATTGCACGTGCACTATCACATGAGCCTGAAGTGTTATTAAGTGATGAAGCAACGAGCGCTTTAGATCCAGAAACAACTGATTCTATTCTTGATTTGTTATTAAAGATTAACGAAGAAATTGGAATTACGATTTTACTCATTACACACGAAATGAACGTTATCCAACGTATATGCGACCGCGTTGCCGTTATGGAACATGGATCTGTAGTCGAAAGCGGGACTGTGAAAGATATTTTCACAAACCCACAACATGTAACAACGAAGAAATTTGTAAATAGCGCCTTTGCAGCTAAAATTCCAGAAGAGGTACAGAAAGAACTACAGAATACTGGAGAAATTGTAACACTTTCATTTATTGGCACTACTTCAGGTGAACCTGCCTTAGCTGTTGCCACAAAACGTTTCCAAGTGTATCCGAATATTTTATCCGGTAATATTACGCAGTTAAAACATGAAGCATATGGGAAACTAGTCGTTCATATGCAAGGAGAACAAAATGAAATCCACCGTGCTTTATCATTTTTACAAGAACAAGGAATCATCGTAGAAGGAGGTAGAACAGATTATGGGAAACAAGTCCTTTTTGGATGAATGGGGTAAAGTCATATGGGAAGCCACAATTCAAACCTTTCAAATGACATCTATTTCATTACTCATCTCAATCCTTATTGCACTGCCACTTGGCGTCACACTTGTTTTAACGAAACCTGGTGGGCAGCGTGAAAATAAAATCATCTATCCTATTCTTAATACAGTTATTAATATCATTCGCTCTCTTCCATTTATCATTCTATTATTCTTCATCTTACCTTTTACAAAGTTTCTAATGGGAACATCCATTGGCGTGCAAGGTGTTATCGTACCACTTGTCGTCTTCACAGCTCCCTATATCGCACGTTTAATGGAGACAGCCTTACTAGAAGTAGATCGAGGGGTTATTGAGGCCTATCAAGCGATGGGAGTCTCTACTATAAAAATCATTTGGCACGTCATGGTTAAAGAAGCTCGTCCCTCCCTTGTACTTGGATTAACAATTGCAACGATTGGCTTAATCGGCGCAACAGCAATGGCTGGTCTTGTAGGTGCTGGCGGGCTAGGGGACTTAGCATATCGCTTCGGACATTTACGCTATGAACCTGAAGTAATGTATGCAACCGTCTTTATTCTAATTATCCTCGTTCAAGGATTACAGTCTTTAGGTAATGGGGTTGCACGAAGACTGAAGAAAGATTAAAAAAGAAGGTATCTCACCAGGGTGAGATACCTTCTTTTTATCTTTTAAATCCGCCTTCTGAATGAATAACTTGCCCCGTAATCCACTCAGCTTCTTCACTTACTAAAAATTTAATGAGTCTAGCTGCATCCTTTGGCTCACCAATTCTGCCAAAAGGAAACATTGGCTTTAACCCTTGTTTTATCTCTTCAGTCATCCATCCTGTATCGGTTGGTCCTGGATTAATTGCATTCACTGTTATTCCTAATTGAGCTACTTCTGCTGACAACGTACTAGTAAGAGCATCAATAGCTCCCTTCGTTGTCGCATAAGCTAGTTCTCCTGCCATAGGACCTTGAAATTGCCCCGAAGTCATATTAACAATTCTACCACCAGATTTCTTATCAAATCCTCGGGCAAATTGACTACTGAGCAATGTAGTCGCACGAATATTAACCATATAATGCTTATCTAATTCTTCAGCAGTCAACGTAGAGAAATCATTATTCGTAGAATATGCTGCATTATTAATTAATATATGAGGGTACCCTAATTGTTCAGTAACTTTATTTAAAAGCTCTTTCGGTGCATCATTCCGAGTTAAATCTAACTCCATGCTCAATACTCTAACACCTTTTTGTAATAGCTCTTCTTTTAATTGTATTTGTTCATTTTTATCAACGCCCCAAGGCATCTCTTTATCATAATCCGTCCAATACGTAAAAAATATATCGTATCCTGCCTCAGCTAATTCTTTACAAATCGCTGCTCCTATACCGTCTAGACGACTTACGCCTGTAACAACTGCTACTTTATTTTTTAATTGGTTCATCATATACTCCTCCAAGTTTAAAGGACGCATATTTTATATAAGAGATATAAATTTCCCCACCTAGACCTCTGTCCTTACAAAAGGGATGTACAAGCCAACTATGCAGTCCTTGCATGATTTACAAATAGCTAAATAAACCCTCACTTATGAGAGAAAAATTCATCTATCCAATTTCTAATCATTACAAGTTCATCCACATATCGAGTCCTTGTCTCCTTTCCATATATCTCTGTTTCTATCATACCAATATGATGTACTATTTCAAATGATAAAAAAATAAAAACCAATATTCCATTCCAAACTTCTATCGAATTTATTATATTATAATAAATAATGGAAATAATCAGAAAAATACTGGTAAATATTGACTAACCTTCTTATAATAAAACGTGGGGCTAATGTGAGAATTTAGTTTTAAACAAATAGGGGGAAGAAATATGTCAAAAAAATTACTTTCTTTATTTTCTGCAGTAATCGTAGCAGCTTTTGTAATAACCGGCTGTGGTCAAAGCGATACGACAAATAAAGAACAAAAAGAGAATGCAACAAAAGAAAGCAAAACGGAAAAAACAGATACAACGAAAGAAAGTAAACCTACTGAAAAAAAATCCGAAGATAAAAAAACTGAAGATAAAAAGCCTGAAAATACAGCTACTGGATCAAGCGACTACTCTAAGCTGATTTCCTATATGGAAAAAGAAACAGGTGGTAAAACAAAAGTTCTTTTTGAAAATAAAGAACCACAAGTCTATAAAGCTGAAGATGTTTCAGTATCAATGAATAGTTACACATTAGTTGAATTAAATGGATTCCATACAAACTTCGATATTCCGTTTAATCGTCAAACAGAAGGCGGAGTTATTCTTGTGAACTACAGCGTAAAAAATAGTTCAGCTAAAGATATTTATTATATGCCAGCATTGGACATGTCATTTACTGGCGCGCAGAAAGCATATAGTAACTATAAAGATTTAATTCCAAAAGAAGATCAGCTCCCAACTAAACTTGCTCCAACGAATGATTACTTAGTAAAAGCAGGAGAAACTATTTCTGGTTATATCGCTTATCCATTCGGAAAAGATGATCTAGCGAAAATTTCAAGTCTCTCAACAGTCTCAGTCACAGTCCCAACTGCACAAGCTAATAAAGGAAAATTTGATGCTCCAATCGGAAATCCTGGAAGCTTTTCATTAAGTTTAAACAAACAGGGTGCTGAAAAAGTTGCAACAGATAATACTTTCTACCAAGATAAAGCTACAGCTAATAACATGGGCGATAAAAAAATGTTAAAAGAGAAATCAAGTATTAATAACAACCAAGAATTAGGCGCTGTTAATGTTACATTAGACGGATACCAATTCACTCAATTCACACCAAATTCCGTCGAAGCTCCACGCTTTGCAAATTTTAAAAACGGTCTTGTTCTGTTAACAGTAAAATTCAAGCTTGATAACAAAGATGTTCAAGACGTTTCACTATCTCCTATAAGCTCTACATTAAGAGTGAATGATGGTACACAATATACGATTAATGAAGGTATGCTATTAAATTATGACTATAATGCTGCAGTTAAAACTGGAACATCTGGAGAGTTACTACAAGTATATATTTTAGATCAAGAGCAGTATGAAAAGATTTGGAAAGACAAAAGCTTTGAGATTGAGTTAGGACCTATGAGAAATAAAGAAGCTAAAGATATTTCACAAGGTAAAAAAGCTAAATTTACATTACCTAAATAAGTTACTAAGTATATATTAGAAAAGGCATATAACATATGATTGTTATATGCCTTTTTCATTTTATAAAAACACCATTTTTGTTCACACTTTATCCATTGTGAATCTTTTCACAATGGATATATAATAAACTTGTAAATACAATATTGGAGGGATTTCAATGATTATCAATTTTTTAAGAACTGATAAACGTGCTGCTTTCATATTATTACTTTTACGGCTTTACATAGGGTATACATGGCTCGCTGCTGGGATAGGTAAAGTTTTCGGACAATCTTTTGATGCAAGTGGTTTTCTAAAGGGCGCTATCGCTCAAGCATCAGGTGACCATCCTGCAGTACAAAGTTGGTGGGCAGATTTTCTTCAACATTTTGTTCTTCCAAACGCAGACCTATTTAGCTTTTTAGTTCAATGGGGAGAAATTTTAGTAGGTCTAGGTTTAATTTTAGGCGGATTAACAAAAACAGCTGCATTTTTCGGAATCATAATGAATCTTTCATTTTTATTAAGCGGAACTGTTAGTGTAAACCCAAATCTGCTTATTTTAACTATGTTCATTTTAGTTGCAGGGCAAAACGCTGGACGTATTGGATTAGATGGCTATGTTTTCCCTAAACTTTTCCGTAAAAATAACCACGGAACATATAAATTAAGTAAAACTGCGTAGTAACAGTTTACTTTTAAAATATAAATAAGAAAAAGAGCCTGAGTATAGGATCTTTTTCTTATTTATCCTAATTTAAACTTTTAACGAGCCACGAAAACCTCTGGCAGCATAGTAAGAGTCTGCTCCATTGTGGTACACGAAAACATGTCCGAAGCGATAATCACAAAATAGAGCACCACCGAGTTCTCGAATATCTGAAGGTGTTTGTACCCAACTTGATGATTTCATGTCAAAATCCCCAAGTTGTTGCAATTCCCGATATTGTTCTTCCGTTAATAGTTCAATGCCCATAGCATTTGCAACATCAATAACATTATTTTCTGGTTTATGTTTTTTTCTTGATTCTAACGCTTCAAGATCATAACAAAGACTTCTGCGGCCTTTAGGACTCTCCTTTGAACAATCATAGAAAGTATATTCGTCCTTTTCTTCATCATAACCGACAACATCCGGCTCACCGCCAGTTACTTCCATTTCGTTAAGTGACCATAATTTTTCAGCATTAGCTTCTATCTTAGCTTCAACCTTAGCCCATTCAAGACCTTCATGGCGGTTCATATTTTTCTCAAAACGAGCTTGCAATACTTTCAATAACTCTTGACGTTTTTCTACTAGTAAGTCATTTTTATTTCCTGTCATATTAGTCCTCCCTGATGTGTGTACAGATATTAGTTTAAGTATATATTTTATAATAAATCATCTCAAGATGAAGACCGTTTCAACCTTATGTCTTGTACAAACATCCATTATAAAGTTCTAAAACCCTCCATACTTTCTCCAAGAATATAGTGTGAAAACCACATCAAATTCTGCTTCATAATAGCTACATTCATTCCCGGCTGATTAGGACTATATGCCATTCCTTTAAATATAATTAATTCTGTATCCACTTCCATATCCATTAATCCTTGATATAGATCATATGCATTTGTAATTGGAATTCTTGCATCCTTTTCTCCATGCTGAATTAAGGTAGGCGTACAAGCTGATTTAATATACGTCATAGGTGATGTCTTCGTATATATCTCTGGATCATTCCATGGAGTATTTCCTAAATACATTCTAATAAAGTAAGGTATATCTGTATTTACATAATGGGTACTCCAGTTAGTGATTCCACCGCCAACTGAAATAGCTTTAAATCGACTACTAAATGTAGAACAGAAAGCTGATACATATCCACCGTTGCTCCATCCCATAACTCCTACTCTATCCTTGTCTACCATCCTTTTTTCTACTAGTTCATCCACTCCAGATATAACATCATCGTAGTCAGCAATCCCCTGTTTTCTATAGTTAGCTTTTAAAAATTCATTACCATAACCTGAACTTCCTCTGTAATTTGGTTCTAAAACGATAAAGCCTTTTTCAATAAACTGTTCAATCGGATATTTCTCATTGAAGCAGTCTGAAAATATCGAAAAAGACGCCCAAGCCGGACCGCCGTGAATTACTACTAATAAAGGATATTTTTTATTAGTATCAAACTCTACTGGCGTTGATAAAACACCTTCTATTTCAAGACCATCGCTACTTTTCCATGAGATGATTTCTCTGTTACTTTTAAGTTTCCCTTTGAAAAAGCTATTTTCATCCGTTATTTTTTTATCGTCTAAATAGATTTCAAAGGTTTCATTTGTTCTAGCCTTATTATAGGATATATGTTTTCCATCCTTTGTTATAGAAGCATCCATTATAAAGCCATCTACTTTTTCGCCTAATATTTCCACAGTTCCATCTTCAGCTAGCAACCCAATAAGATAATTCGTTTTATTCTGCCATCTAATTAAAATCCCTTTAGCTGTCCACTGTAATGGCATAACCGTACTATCAAAATCTGTTAAAGGTTGAATTAGCTCTCCATTATGAATATCATATATCTCTAACGTACTATCTTGTATATAGTTTCTATAGTAATCCCTCTCTCTTATGCTTGCTGAGTAACAAATTTTGCTGCCCTCTGGAGAAAAGCAAACACTCCCTCCCAACAATTTATCCACATTCAGCTTTTGTAGCTCTCCAGCTTTAATATGGAGTATGTATAGATCTCCATTTATATAATCTGCCATATTTGAGCTTGGTGTCGCCATAAATACAACCTTTTTAGCATCATTTGAAATATCAAATTCATGGATATGAAAATCCTTACCATCAGTTAATCGATAAACAACTCTGTTCTCATGTTCATCTGTATCACTTTGTATCACCTTTTCTATTTCAATGTAATATAAACAATTATTCTGGTGTTCCTTACTTACATGATGGAAATCTCCATATAATTCCTTACGTTTCTTTATTTCCTCACATTCTTTTGACTGTGCAACATAATAAAAACCTTTGCCAGCAGGATCCCATTTGAATGTACTAATTCCTTCCTTCTCATCAGTAATTTGAACCTCGCTATAACCATCTAGCGACTTAACAAATATCTGATTTTTCCCATCACCAACTGGACTAAGATATGCGATACACTTAGCATCTGGAGACCATAATGGGTGTGTACTATCTATATCCCCATTTGATAATGGGTAACTCTGCTTCTTATCTTTTTCATATATCCATACATGATTCCTATATGTATTGTCTTTCCAATCAGCCGTCTTCTTTACAAATGCTACGTTTTTACCATCATCACTTATGTTTGTACTTGATAAGGTTGGTAATGAAATAATCTCTTCTATACTTAGATATGTTTTTTTAATCGTTTTCATCAATATCCCCCCCTGAAATGTCCATAAATCTCTCGTCTCTTTTTGTCGTAATCAAAGAAATTATTCATGAATACTTAAAATAATAATGGAAAATTCAGATAAATAAAAGTGAATTCGATAAAGTAAAACTTTAATCTATAGGGTTCTATCCACTTACCAATTCTAGATGTTATTTTTCGACACAAAAACACCCCTTTAGATAAAATATCTAAAGGGGTACAAATTTGTAAATTTATTTTAAAGCTACAACTATATTTATTAACCTACCAATCTCCTACTCAACAGTAACAGACTTAGCTAAGTTACGTGGCTTATCAACGTCACACTCGCGGTGAAGTGCTGCGTAGTATGAAATAAGTTGTAATGGAATAACTGCTACTAGCGGTGCTAGTGCTTCGTGTACAGCTGGTAATACGAAGCTGTCTCCTTCCATTTCTAAGCCTTTCATTGAGATGATACATGGGTTAGCTCCGCGTGCTACTACCTCTTTCACGTTGCCGCGAATTCCAAGGTTTACGTGCTCTTGTGTAGCAAGTGCGATAACTGGTGTACCATTTTCGATTAAAGCGATTGTACCGTGTTTTAACTCTCCTCCAGCGAATCCTTCTGCTTGGATGTAAGAGATTTCTTTTAGTTTTAACGCACCTTCTAATCCTACGTAGAAGTCTACGCTACGTCCGATGAAGAAACAGTTACGCGTTGTCGCTAAAAATTGTTTTGCTAATGCGTCCATTTCTTCTTTTTGATCACAAAGTTCTATCATTGCATTTGCTACAAGTCCTAGTTCGTGTGTTAAATCGAAATCAAGAACTTCACCTTTTGCTTTAGCAATATCAGCTGCTAAAATTGAAAGTACTGCAAGCTGTGCTGTGTAAGCTTTCGTTGATGCAACTGCAATTTCTGGTCCAGCGTATAACGGAAGTGTATAATCAGCTTCACGAGAAAGAGTAGAACCAGGCACGTTTGTAATTGTTAATGCTTTATGACCCATTTCATTTGTTTGTACAAGTACTGCACGGCTATCAGCTGTTTCACCACTTTGTGAAATGTAAATGAAGAATGGTCTTTCTGTTAATAATGGCATGTTGTAAGAGAATTCACTTGCTACATGCACTTCAACTGGCATTTTTGCAAACTTCTCGATAAATTGTTTTCCAACAAGACCTGCATGATAACTCGTTCCACATGCAATGATGTAAATACGATCGCTATCTAAAATCGCATTGCGGATGTCTTGATTTAATTCAATTTCGCCATTTTCATCTTGATACTTTTGAATTATATTACGGATTACAAGTGGTTGCTCATCGATTTCTTTAAGCATGAAGTGAGGATATGTTCCCTTTTCAATATCACTTGCGTCTAATTCCGCTGTAAACGGTGCACGTTCAATCGTTTCACCTTGTAAGTTTTTAATTGTAATACTTTCTTTCGTTACGATTACGATTTCTTTATCCATTAACTCAATAAATTGATCTGTAACTTGTAACATCGCCATAGCGTCGCTTGCCACAACATTAAAGTTGTCACCAACACCTACTAATAGCGGGCTTTTGTTTTTAGCAACATAAATCATGTTTGGATTTTCAGCATCAAGTAATCCGATTGCATAAGAGCCATGTAAAAGAGATAGCGTATTACGGAACGCTTCTTCTACACTTAATCCTGTGCTCACTTGTTGTTCCATAAGCTGTACGATAATCTCTGTATCTGTTTCACTTACGAACGTTACATCTTGTAAATATTCCTTTTTCACTAATTCATAGTTTTCAATTACACCGTTATGAACTAGTGTAAAGCGTTTTGATGTACTTTGATGCGGATGCGCGTTTACTTTACTTGGAACACCGTGTGTAGCCCAGCGTGTGTGTCCGATACCTACGCTTGCTGCTACGTTCTCATCTACGATTTCACGAAGTTTTGCGATACGGCCTTTTTCTTTGTATACAACAACACCGTTCTCTGCTTGTACTGCAATACCTGCTGAATCATATCCACGATATTCTAGCTTTTCTAAACCTTTTAATAAAATTTCCTTTGCATCTTGCTCTCCAATAAATCCTACGATTCCACACATGTTTAGTCGCCGTTACAAATGCTTACACTGCTCTGCGAACATGTAACGACATAGTCCGATACCATTTTTATTTATACTAAAAAAACGGATTACATATTGCTAGCCCTGTAAGCTTGTAACGGCTTTCACCTTCCTCTCGATTGGGTTTAAGTCCGTATATACTTATACAGCTAGTTTTCATCCGTTCCTCTTCTCTCATCACACTTTCACCTTTGTCCACTAAGTCACCTTAATGATTTAAGTAAAAGTTTGCGGTTGTGATGAACAACCGGGAGTCATCCGCCGAAATCTCGATAAACCCCACCTCGTCAACTACACTATTTGTAGTTCTGGCGCTTTTATAATTTACAATATTTCCTTTGAGAAAAAGAACAAGACCATCTTATAACAAACATGGATAAACCGTCAATGAAATTTTTTTCATCGTCTATAAAACATATGAAAAAGGAGCACTTTTTGTGCTCCTTTTTCATATAAATTCAGCTAATTACTCAGCGCCAACTTCGGCTTTCACAACTTCTACAATGCGATGTACATATGCATCACAAACTTCTTGTGTTGGTGCTTCTGCCATTACACGAATAAGTGGCTCTGTTCCAGATGGACGAACAAGAATACGGCCATCACCGTTCATTTCTTCCTCTACAACACGAATAATTTCTTTAATTTTTTCATTTTCTAATGCTAATTTTTTATCTGTTACACGAACGTTTACTAGCAATTGTGGGAATTTCGTCATTTCTCCTGCAAGCTCAGATAATGGTTTTTTCGTCATTTTCATGATGTTTACAAGTTGAAGTGCACTTAACATTCCGTCACCAGTTGTAATGTAATCAAGTAAGATAATATGGCCTGATTGTTCTCCACCTAAGTTGTAACCACCGCGTTTCATCTCTTCCATTACATAGCGGTCACCAACTGCTGTTTTATCACTTGTAATATTGTTTGCTTCAAGTGCTTTGTAGAAACCTAAGTTACTCATAACAGTTGAAACAACTGTATTATGTTTTAATTGACCAGTTTCTTTCATGTACTTCGCACAAATAAACATAATTTGATCACCGTCAACGATGTTTCCTTTTTCGTCTACAGCAATTAAACGGTCGCCATCGCCATCAAAAGCAAGTCCGATATCCGCACCTTTTTCTTTTACCAATTCAGCTAAGCCTTCTGGATGTGTAGATCCTACACCCTCGTTAATATTCATACCGTTTGGAGAAGTTCCCATTGTTGAAATATCAGCTTCTAGGTCTGCAAATAAGTATGGAGCTAGAGACGAAGTTGCACCATGTGCACAATCTAAAGCGATATGTAGGCCAGAGAAATCTTCTTCAACAGTTTGTTTAATGTACTGTAAATATTTTTGTCCACCTTCAAAGTAATCACTCACTTGTCCAAGATTAGTACCTGTCGGACGTGGTAGTTCATCAACTTCTTTGTCTAATAAAGCTTCAATCTCAGCTTCTTGCTCATCTGTTAATTTAAAGCCGTCTGAACCAAAGAATTTAATACCGTTATCTTGTACTGGATTATGAGATGCAGAAATCATAACACCTGCTTGTGCATCTAGTGCTTTTGTTAAATAAGCAACGCCCGGTGTAGAAATAACGCCAAGGCGCATTACTTCTGCTCCAGTTGATAATAGACCTGCTACTAAAGCTCCTTCTAACATATGACCAGATACACGTGTATCACGACCGATAATTACTTTTGGACGATCTGTATCTTTTGTTAATACATAACCACCAAAACGCCCAATTTTGAAAGCTAATTCAGGTGTTAACTCCTTATTTGCAACTCCACGTACTCCATCTGTACCAAAATATTTACCCATTATGATTCGCTCCTTTTTCTTGCTCTTTTTGATTATGGTTATCTACCGTTGGTTCTTGACTATTTTCTTTATCTTTATTTTGATTACTTTCCTGTTCCGTTTCTTTTTCTTGATTGGATTCAGGATTTTTTGGCTTCTCATTTTGATTTTCTTGATTGGTGTTTGAATCCGGTTGTTGACCGTTACCCTGTACTTCTTTATCTGGTTTTTCTTTCTTTACAATAGTAACTTTAGCACTTTTTTGTTTTGGCTCTATTGAAATATTACCAGGACCACTCACTTGAATAGAAATATCTTTCGTCCCTGAAGATACATTTTGCAAATTAATTACCGCTGTTATTTGGGCAGCTGTTATTTTATCTACTATACTTGCTTCTCCTGAAATATCAACACTTATCTTTCCGTCTTGCGGCGAAATTAGCTGAGCCGTAACATCTTTAGAAAGTCCATTTTTTTGGATTGGGATGCCATCAATCGTTTTTGTTTTCGTTTGTTTTGTTTTTTGCACTCCCACTGAAACCTTCACTTGATTCGGTTTTGCACTGGTTACACCCTTGGGTAATAAAACAGAGGCATCGAATGTTGTAGACTCTGTCAATTGACTAAGATCTACTTCGACCCCCTCTAGCGATTGTATATTATCCAAAATATCTTTTGGACCAGCTATCGTTACCTCTCTCGGCTCGACACTGATATTTGTAACTGCCAATCCTTCTGCTAAACTCCCCTTCTTCGTATACGTTACAGGAACAGTTTTTTCAGTATTATTGGCTGTAGTTTGCGTTGCCACATTCAACGTTACACTAATTTTAGATGGACTTGTTCTTACATTTAAACGTTTTCCTTCTTTATTGTATAATGTAACTTCGGGCGTTTTTGTAACAGTTTTATTAACACCTTTTAAATCAACATACGCTTTGGCAGATGAAATGCTTTCAATTTCTTCTTTCGTCCCAACTACCTCAACAGTATCCGGTTTAATGCTTGATTTTTCGAGAGTAGCCCCCGCTGGCATTTGATCCTCATTTGATAATTTCAAATCTACATGAACATATTTTCTCGCCTTTTCATGAAGAGTAACTTTAATTGTTGATGGCTGAACTGTTCCTTTCACATCGTCTGGAAGCCCGTTCGTTTTTAAAGAAATCTCATAAGTTCCTTTTGGACTATCTCGCAAATCAATTGGTATGTCAAATTGTTTTTTTGCTTTTGCTGTAGCAACTGATGCTTTTGGGCCTTCTAACTTCACCTTAACGCCCTCTGCTGGAATACCACTTACAATATATTTCTCCTCATCATACTTAAGATTAATCTCATAATTAGTTAATGTTTCTTTCGTATCATTTGCAAAAGGTAATATACCTGATGTCGTATTTTTCTCAGTTAACGTCGCTGACATAAAAAGCATACACGCCAATAGTAATGAGATCCCTTTTAAAAACCAATGATTCTCCATTAACTTATCCATGACGCTTTCTCCTCCAATTCCATAAAGACGAAGAAGTCGTTTTTTCGTTCCCACTAAATTCAGCTAATAACATATCCTTCAGCTGTTCTGTCTTCAAATCACGATGCAACTTACCATTTTTCGTTAAAGAAATTTGACCAGTTTCTTCAGACACAACTACTGTAATACTATCAGTAACTTCACTAACTCCCATTGCAGCACGATGTCTAGTTCCTAATTCTTTAGAAATAAACGGACTTTCTGATAATGGAAGATAGCATGCTGCTGCTTTAATTGTACTTCCTTGCATAATTACCGCTCCGTCATGAAGAGGTGTATTTGGAATAAAAATATTAATAAGTAATTCCGATGATACGTTTGCATTCAGCGGAATACCCGTTTCCACATAATCACCCATACCGGTCTCTTTTGACAAAGTAATTAATGCACCTATTCTACGTTTCCCCATATATTCGGTTGCTTTTGCTATCGCTGTTGCAACCATTTCAGGTTCATCATCCTCATGCGGTCCAACACGCGAAAATAAACTCCCGCGCCCTAGCTGCTCAAGTGCTCTTCGCAATTCTGGCTGAAAGATAATAATAACGGCTAAAAATCCCCACGTTAATACTTGTTCAGTTAGCCAAGATAGCGTACGCAATTCAAGGAAAATACTGATCATCTTAACGACGATAATAACTGTAATCCCTTTTAAAAGTTGAACAGCTTTCGTCCCTCGGATTATGAGAATCAGCTTATATATAATAAACCATACAATGGCAATATCTAATGCCGTACTAAGATATTTCAAAATGGTCGTATCTTCAAAAGGCATGCTATCCCTTCCTCCTACTTACGAGCAATTCTATCCATATATTGAAATATTGTTTTATGCTCTATCTGTATGTATTTCCAACAACTAGTTAATTATACCATACATGAAACAAACGACAATTACAAACAACCCCCTTTAGCTCAAATTGGTAAGATGTCAAACATTTTTATCTTACAGTATAATATAAATCATTATTATACGCCTATTTTCAAATAAAAAAAGCAACTTCTCAGTTGCTTTTCTTACATTTATTTTAGTTTTTCACCGAATAAAGAACCCATTAAAGCAACTGCTGTTGTTGCCGTTCTATTTCTCTCATCTAAAATCGTATTTACCTCAACAAATTCAGCAGATGTGATAATATCCGCTTCTGCTAACATTTCCATCGCCAAGTGACTTTCACGATAAGATAGACCACCAATTACAGGCGTCCCAACACCTGGTGCATCATGAGGATCAAGACCATCTAAATCTAATGATAAGTGTACACCATCAGTATGAGATAAATATGCGATTGTTTCTTCCATAACAGCCGTCATCCCCATACGATCAATTTCATGCATTGAGAACACTTTAATACCTTCATTGCGAATGAAATCTTTTTCTCCTTCATCCAATGCACGCGCACCGATAATTACGACATTCTCTTTTTTCACCTTTGGATATGCTCCATATAAATCTACAAGTGAAGAATGTCCATAACCTAAACTTGCTGCAAGTGACATACCGTGAATATTTCCAGATGGTGAAGTTTCCTCTGTATTTAAATCACCGTGTGCATCATACCAAATAACACCTAAGTTTTTATAATGTTTTGCTACACCAGCTAATGTACCGATAGCAATACTATGGTCACCACCTAATACAAGTGGAAAACGACCTTCTTCTATAATATGATCCACCTTACTTGCTAATTCATTACATACAGTTGCAACTTGTGTAAGGTTTCTTAATTTTGTATTTTCATCTATCTCTTTTTCTCTCTCTATACGTATATCTCCCATATCTTTAACGTCATATCCAATTTCTTCAATTCTTTCAATTACCCCTGCATAACGGATTGCGCTCGGTCCCATATCAACGCCACGACGCATCTGCCCTAAATCCATTGGAACTCCAATAACTGAGATTTCTTTTTTCATAGATAGTATCCCCCTTCTGTGCCTTCACTAAATATTTTAAATCTTTTATATAGTCTGACTCAACTCGACATTTTTCTGTATGGATATACAAATTATTCACTTATATTCACGTTCAAAATCAAATTTCAAGACTATTCTATGTATAAAGTTAACTTAATGAAACAATCACAATCACTATTATTAAATAATAATAAAAAAACACCCCTACATTTAGAAGTGTTTTTCTGACGCTATTTTCCATACTGTTGCAATATTCTTCGTTGTCATTTCAATATTTTCTTCTGCTACTCTATATGCTTCTTCTAGTGTCATCGGTCTCGTTGTAATACTAAATACCGCATCTATTCCTTTCTCGTACACGGCTGAATAATCAGATGATACAGACCCTCCAATGGCAATTACAGGCACAGAAAAACGTTTCGCACGCCCCGCAACACCAACAGGAGCCTTCCCATATGCAGTTTGTTCATCTATTCTACCTTCACCAGTTATAATGAGATCTGCATCTTCTATATGTTTATCGAAATTTGTATAATCCAATACAATTTCAATGCCCCTTCGCAAGTCTCCCTTTAGCACTGAAATAACAGCCGCCCCCATTCCTCCTGCTGCCCCTGCACCAGGTATTTCAGATACATCAGAAGATACATATCTTTTAAGGATATTCGCATAATGTTTTAAATTCTCATCTAGCTCTTTCATCATCTCTATATTCGCACCCTTTTGTCTCCCAAATACGAAAGATGCTCCCTGCATTCCGACTAATGGATTATCCACATCACATGCCGCTTCTATCTTTACCCCCTTTAAGCGTGGGTCCATTTGTGAAAAATCAATAGCAACAATCGAATGTAACGTACCTCCAGATGGATCTATTACTTCACCCTTATCATTTATAAATCTTACTCCTAAAGCTGCTAACATGCCTGCCCCACCATCATTTGTAGCACTTCCTCCAAGTCCTAAAATTATGTACTCCGCCCCTTGATTTAGCGCATGTAATATAAGTTCTCCTGTTCCTTTTGTCGTTGTAATAAGTGGGTTTCGCTTTTCAACTGGAACGTGCTGTAATCCTGATGCTGCTGCCATTTCAATAAACGCTGTCTTTTTATCTTTAGACACGCCATAAAAAGCTTGCACACTTTCTCTAAGCGGTCCTGTCACACTAATTGATATAATTCTCCCCCCTGTAGCATCAACAAGCGATTCAACCGTCCCTTCTCCTCCATCTCCAATTGGTATTTTCACATACTTTGCATTAGGAAAAATTGCTCTAAAACCTCTTTCAATAGCTTCACATACTTCTATAGCTTTTAGGCTTTCTTTATATGAATCAGATGCAATAACAACTTTCACAATTATCCCCCATCCCTTATTTTTACGTTTTCTTCATTTTAAACGATAAATATAAAAGTTGTCTTTTTAAACACAAAAAAGCTTACATCATATGATGTAAGCTTTTTCTATTTAGATGGAGCCTAGCGGGATCGAACCGCTGACCTCCTGCGTGCAAGGCAGGCGCTCTCCCAGCTGAGCTAAGGCCCCTTAGTAATAAAGCGGAAGACGGGATTCGAACCCGCGACCCCAACCTTGGCAAGGTTGTATTCTACCACTGAACTACTTCCGCGAAAATGGTGAGCCATGAAGGATTCGAACCTTCGACCCTCTGATTAAAAGTCAGATGCTCTACCAACTGAGCTAATGGCTCGTAAATGGCTGGGCTAGCTGGATTCGAACCAGCGCATGACGGAGTCAAAGTCCGTTGCCTTACCGCTTGGCTATAGCCCATTAATATTTACTAGTATGGTTATCTTCTCAAAAAAATAAACCCTTTCAGGTTATTTTTAAGAAAATGGTGGAGGGGGGCAGATTCGAACTGCCGAACCCGAAGGAGCGGATTTACAGTCCGCCGCGTTTAGCCACTTCGCTACCCCTCCGACATTTAAACATATATGGTGGAGGATGACGGGATCGAACCGCCGACCCCCTGCTTGTAAGGCAGGTGCTCTCCCAGCTGAGCTAATCCTCCAAAAGTGGTGACCCGTACGGGATTCGAACCCGTGTTACCGCCGTGAAAGGGCGGTGTCTTAACCACTTGACCAACGGGCCAAAAATTTAAAAACTTTTCCAAGCTTCCAACCGGGCTTGAACCGGTGACCTCTTCCTTACCATGGAAGTACTCTACCAGCTGAGCTATGGAAGCATAATGGCTCCGCAGGTAGGAATCGAACCTACGACCGATCGGTTAACAGCCGATAGCTCTACCGCTGAGCTACTGCGGAATAATACAAGCCTGGCAACGTCCTACTCTCACAGGGACAAGGTCCCAACTACCATCGGCGCTAGAGAGCTTAACTTCCGTGTTCGGTATGGGAACGGGTGTGACCTCTCTGCCATCATTACCAGACTTTTATCATTATACACATTCTTTTCAGAATGTCAAAAGGAATTTTAAATATATATTCCTTCAAAACTAGATAACATTGCTACATATTATATGGTTAAGTCCTCGATCTATTAGTATTCGTCAGCTCCACATGTCACCATGCTTCCACCTCGAACCTATCAACCTGATCATCTTTCAGGGATCTTACTAGCTTACGCTATGGGAAATCTCATCTTGAGGGGGGCTTCATGCTTAGATGCTTTCAGCACTTATCCCTTCCGCACATAGCTACCCAGCTATGCCCTTGGCAGAACAACTGGTACACCAGCGGTGCGTCCATCCCGGTCCTCTCGTACTAAGGACAGCTCCTCTCAAATTTCCTACGCCCACGACGGATAGGGACCGAACTGTCTCACGACGTTCTGAACCCAGCTCGCGTACCGCTTTAATGGGCGAACAGCCCAACCCTTGGGACCGACTACAGCCCCAGGATGCGATGAGCCGACATCGAGGTGCCAAACCTCCCCGTCGATGTGGACTCTTGGGGGAGATAAGCCTGTTATCCCCGGGGTAGCTTTTATCCGTTGAGCGATGGCCCTTCCATGCGGAACCACCGGATCACTAAGCCCGACTTTCGTCCCTGCTCGACTTG
>NZ_CM173491.1:90000-150000 GCF_057784645.1 Bacillus sp. LQ16 | reverse complement strand
TAGAGCGCATCATGAAAGATGGACACGAAATTGGTAGTATGGGTTACAATTACACATCCTACACTTCTCTAGAGACGAATGAAATAAGACGAGACCTTTTACGAGCACAAGATGTTTTTACAAAACTTGGGGTAAAACAAGTCAAGCTGTTACGTCCACCTAGTGGCGAATTTAACAAGGCAACCCTTAAAATTGCAGAATCACTTGGATACACCGTCGTGCATTGGAGTAACAATTCCAACGATTGGAAAAACCCAGGTGTAAATCACATCGTTTCCACCGTCTCCAATAATTTGAAAGGTGGAGATATTGTCTTATTACACGCATCCGATTCTGCCCTTCAAACAAATAGAGCTTTACCGCTGCTCCTGCAAAAATTAAAAAGTGATGGATATGAGCAAATATCCGTATCACAACTTATTTCCAACACAAGTACGAAAAGTGAAGATGTGAAATAGCTTCGTCCCTACTACTCTTCACGTATAAAAAGCTCTACTACCTTTCAAAAAGGTGGTAGAGCTTTTTTAATCACACCATTTCCAGTAATATAACTGCTGATATATAAAACCTCTCTCTATTAAGCAGATTTACTCGTTTTTCCGATTAAACGATGTAATACAAGTAATTGATATGCATTACATAACAATAGCGGTATAACCATTAAATATAACCAATCTGTATCATTAATCCGAAGCGCCGGTACCCATTCAAGAATCGTTACAACAACCATAAAGAACAGAGCTGGCACAAATGCTTTTTTATTTGTTTCTTTACTTTTTACATAAGCAACAATTGCTCCAAACACAAATAAAATTCCAGCAACAAGTATGTTATTCCCCAATGAGATTTCCCCATTTGCAATAAGTACAGATCTTAAATACACAAAATCAAATAATACGAATGCAATAAAGAAGAGCTGGACTGCATTCCATAAAGACGATGAGCGAAACATCCCTAGTCCAAAACGATGGATTGTTAAATATGCAAAGAATCCCATTTGACTTATAACGCTAAAAATAAATCCTACACCCATCAACCAGAAAGATACCGCTAAAATCTCCTTAACGTCTAAATTTTGAAAAAATTCATCATACCTGTCCCACTCCAAAACAAAACCAATAATAACTGTGCTAATCCCACCAAGAAACAACGTCGTTAAAAATAGTCGTACCCACTTGCGGCTATTCACAACACATCCCCCATTATCCTTATATTTCTAATTAAATTGTATCAATGACAATTTCAAAAAGCTAGCCATGTTCATGTATAAATTCCTTAAAGATATTTATATTAAAAAGAGAGAACTGTGCTGAAAGGAGTTCCAACTTATGAAACGGATACTATTCATTTTCGTTTCTTCTTTTCTACTTATCGCACTTGTAGCATGCGCACAAGGAAAAGAAACGAAATCCGAACTAGATTACGATCAAACAAAGAAAATGATTGTTGATATTTTAAAAACAGATCAAGGTAAGAAAGCTATTCAAGATGTATTAACTGATGAAAAAATGAAACAAGCACTCATACTAGATGAAACAGTAGTAAAGAAAACGATTGAAGATGCCATGGTATCCGATAAAGGGCAACAATTCTGGGAAAAGCTCTTTAAAGATCCTGAGTTCTCATCAAAGTTTGCTAAAAGTATGGGGAAAGAACAAACCCAATTAATGAAAACCTTATTAAAAGACCCTGAATACCAAGCAGGCGTTATAGAAATTATGAAAAATCCTGAAGTAGAAAAAATGATGTTACAAACAATGAAGAGTAAAGAATACCGTCAATATCTACAACAAGTACTAACAGAAACTGCTGAAAGTCCACTCTTCCAAGCCAAGATGATTGATATCATTAGTAAAGGTGTACAAAAGGCTGAAAAAGGTGGATCTGATAAGAAAGAAGCAGGCGGTGATGGCAGTTCTCAAGGCGAAAAGAAGGAAGAACAGTGAAAATAATAACTATAATAACGAGTGGACAATGTATAAATTGTCCACTCGTTATTACTTTATCTTGCTATTAACAGACAAAATGGCCCTCTAGTTAAGCGAAAGGTTTACTAGTTGTTGCCAGTAACAGATGAACCCCACCGATTAAAGTTTCGCTTTATTTTTGTGTAACAGCTGTTTTATCAATTACTGTTTCAGCTATTTTACTATAAATAATGCCGGTTGTATGTGTATCCTCATATACTGAAGGAGCAAAGTCTTCTTTATTCCAATCGGGTTGTTGCAGTGGAATACGCCCAAGAACATTTGTTTGTAGTTCGGTAGCTAACTTATCTCCCCCGCCTCTTCCAAATACATATTCTTTCTCACCAGTTACCTTACTTTCAAAATATGCCATGTTCTCAACAACACCGAGAATACTATGTTCAGTGCGTAATGCCATCGCTCCAGCACGCGCTGCTACAAACGCAGCTGTTGGATGCGGTGTCGTTACAATAATCTCTTTGCAAGATGGCAACATTGAGTGCACATCTAACGCAATATCACCTGTGCCTGGTGGCAAATCTAATACTAAATAATCTAAATCGCCCCATTCTACTTCTGTGAAGAAGTGGTTTAACATTTTCCCAAGCATAGGTCCTCTCCAAATAACTGGTGCATTATCCTCTACAAAGAAGCCCATTGAGATTACCTTTACACCTAAACGTTCCACCGGAATTATCTTATCACCTCTTACGATGGGACGTTTTTCTATCCCCATCATGTCTGGCACACTAAAACCGTAAATGTCCGCATCAATAATACCAACTTTTTTTCCTAAACGAGCTAAAGCAACTGCAAGGTTAACGGAAACGGTTGATTTTCCCACGCCACCTTTTCCACTCGCTACTGCTAAGAATGTCGTTTTTGAATTTGGTGACAATAAAGATTCACTTTGCTCTGCTTCTTGTTCTGGTGCAAACTGAGCTAATTCCTCTTCTGTAAATTCTGCAAAACGAAGTCCAACTGTTGCTGCTCCAAGTTCTTTTAATAACTTTACAATTCCAGACTGCAACTGCATTTGTTCCGCTGTACCAGTTTTTACGATTGCAATTTTGACACTCACATGTTCCTTCTCAGGCTTGACTGTTACCTCTTTAATTGCACTTGTTTCTTTTAATGTTTTATGTAAAAACGGATCTACAATCCCTTCTAACGCTTCAACCACTTGTTCTTTCGTTACCATAATTAGCCCAGCCCCCTGTATGAAAAATAACGTAATGTTAATTGAATTTATCTCTGCTTATTCTTGAAATAAATGCGTTTACATTTCCAGTATAACATATTTTCCGAAAACTTCGTTAACGAGAGAAACTCAAAAAAATCCTCCTTATTCTGGAGGATTTCCTTTTTCCGTGAAATAGCGTAATATACCCCGGTATATTGCAGCTGCTACCTTTTGCTGATATTTCTCCGAATTTAACATATACCTTTCGTTCACATTCGATAAAAAGCCGGCTTCAATTAAAGCACCTGGTGTTTTAGAATACTTTAATAAATACACATGCGAAATTGTCTTAGCAGAACGATTCGTGTTCTCTAAACTTGTTCTCAATTCAGCCTGTATAAATTTTGCAGCACGTTCATTTTCAATTGAAGAGCGGTAATAGAACGTTTGTGCACCTTTCGATCCACTACTAGTTAAAGCATTTAAATGAATACTTGCAAAAAAGTCTACATCAGGTTTATTGATGATTTCTACACGTTTTTTTAAATCCTCTGCTTTACGTCTACTATATGACTTTGTATCTTTGTTAGCTAAATCATAATCTCCCTCACGCGTTAAAATAACTAGTGCACCTTGTTCTTGTAAATAGTCTTGTACCTTTTTTGTAATTTCAAGCGTAATATCCTTTTCTATAATATCCTTTCCTCCAACAGCCCCTCCATCTGGTCCACCATGACCTGCATCTAATACAATTACTTTCCCTGATAAGGGTAAATTCCAAGCTCGCCACGATTTTGTAATTTGAAATTCTTGTTTGACTAAAAAAAACAATACAACCGCAGCGAGTGCAAAAGAGATAATTCGAATTCTCTTCATACCTTTCCTCCTCCAGCTAGTCCCTCTAATTACTTATATGGGACAAAAGGAAAGTTTATGCTTGTCTTAATGAAGCTTTAATCGATATCTTCTTTCACCTTTTTCATACCCTTCTTGCCACCACAATCCTATAAACTGCTGACAAGATTCAAAAAGTAATTCCTCATCTTTCAACTTTATTTCTCGCATAGTCATACTCGTTAAAAATTGAAATAGCGTTTCAGTTAATTGTTGTTCTTCTTCTAAAGCTCTATATTTCACATCAAAAAACGATTCACCATAATAACCAAATTTACTATATCTCGCTCCTAATAAATAAGATTCTATCCCTAATTCAATACAGTAATCTTCATACTGACGATGAAGCTCTTGCATTTGAAAGGCATCACGAATATTTGAGCGTAATGTTTTTAATGATAATTCCCGCAACATCTTCCGCTCGTATTTTAACTGCTTTTCTTTTTGTTTTTCTTGTAAGCTGACAATGACATTCATAGTACTTATAAACCTCCCTAATACGTATTAGTCTAAACTTCTAAAGAAGAAGCATACGCGCGGCGGTAGCACTAAAATATTCCAAGCTATAAAAATTACAAAAGAGGAATGAAACATAAAAAAACCCCAACCAAAATGGTTGGGGTTTGTAGTTCGCAAAAATTAACGTTTTGAGAACTGAGGTGCACGACGTGCGCCTTTAAGACCGTATTTTTTACGCTCTTTCATACGTGCGTCACGAGTTAATAGACCTGCACGTTTTAGTGTTAGACGGTATTCTGGATCAGCTTTTAATAAAGCGCGAGAAATACCGTGACGAATAGCACCAGCTTGACCAGTGTATCCACCACCATTTACGTTTACAAGTACATCGTAGTTACCTAAAGTTTCTGTTGCAACTAGAGGTTGTTTCACTACTTCACGTAATGCAGCAAATGGGATATAGTTTTCAAAATCACGACCGTTAATGATAACGCGTCCTTCGCCTGGAACTAGGCGTACGCGCGCTACTGAACTCTTACGACGTCCAGTGCCATAGTATTGAACCTGTGCCAAAGTAAGCCCTCCTTTAATTAATTATCCGCGAAGTTCGTAAACTTCTGGTTTTTGTGCTTGGTGTGGATGCTCTGCTCCAGCATACACGTTAAGTTTCTTAGAAACTTGACGGCCTAAGCGTCCTTTTGGAAGCATGCCTTTAATTGCAAGCTCTAACATTTGTACAGGGTAGTTTGTACGCATTTCAAGAGCTGTTCTCTGCTTAAGTCCACCTGGGTGGTTAGTGTGACGGTAGTAAATTTTATCGTTTAATTTATTACCTGTTAAATGAATTTTCTCAGCGTTAATAATAATTACATGATCACCCGTGTCAACGTGTGGTGTAAATGTAGGTTTGTTTTTACCACGTAAAATGGATGCTACTTCAGTAGATAGGCGACCTAAAGTTTGACCTTCAGCATCAACCACATACCATTTACGCTCAACTTCGTTAGCTTTTGCCATAAAAGTCGTACGCATGTGTTTCCCTCCTCGTTATCTTTTCCATAGAAAAAATCTATTGTTTATCTTAAACACGATTTCCTTCCGGGGCTAATCGTGGTTTTAGAAACAATACCATATGTTATGATATACTTTTGAGTTTCTAATGTCAAGCAAATGTTACACCAGGATTAGTTGTTATAGTTTACCTCCCATAGGTAAAGCCCATGACCTGGAGCCATCTTTCCAGCAAACTGACGATTTTGTTTCGCTAAAATCTCTGGAATGCTATCAGGATCAAGCTTTCCTTGCCCTACGTTAAGTAACGTACCAACAATAATTCTGACCATATTATATAAAAATCCATTACCTACAAAACGAAAAATTAATTCATCGTCTTGCTCAATTAACTCGATTTCATAAATTGTTCGCACTTTATCTTTTTTGTCAGTTTTTGCCGAACAAAAAGAAGTGAAATCATGCGTTCCAATAAAATACGGAATTGCTTTTCTTATTTTTTTGATTTCGAGCGGATATGGATATTGATATACGTAATTTCTACGGAATACATCCGCAGTCTTCGATAATAATACACGATAACGATATTCTTTTTTCTCAACACCGTAACGTGCATGAAATTCTTCTGTTTTTTTCTCTACTTGCCTAATAACAATATCATCTGGCAACATTGTATTTAAAGCGTTACTCCATTGCCACTCTTCAAGAGACAAAGGAGTATCAAAGTGTATGACTTGTCCTTTTGCATGAACCGTAGAATCTGTTCTACCAGATGCCTGAACACGAACAAGTTCTCCCTTATGCAATTTCTGTAATGCTTTTTCTATCTCCTGTTGAACAGTACGATGCTTCGGCTGAATTTGATAACCACAAAAATGCATGCCATCATATGCAACCGTACATTTTATTCTATCCATTTCTCTATTCTCCATTACGATCGCACCCATGCCAAAATACAAGCTAAACAAAATAAGCTTACAATCGTTACTGTATCGCTTGTTTTCCAGCGTAGTTGCCTAAATTTAGTACGTCCTTCACCACTTTGATATCCACGAGCTTCCATCGCAATAGCTAAGTCCTCTGCACGCTTAAAAGCACTGATAAACAGAGGAACAAGCAGTGAGATAATAGCTTTCATTCTATCTTTTATCGGTCCCCCAGCGAAATCAATACCACGTGATGCTTGTGCTTTCATTATTTTACTCGTTTCATCCATTAATGTCGGAATAAAACGAAGAGAAATTGACATCATTAATGCGATTTCATGAACAGGAACCTTTATACGCTTCAACGGCTTTAATAACGTCTCCAAACCATCTGTAATTTCAATAGGTGTCGTCGTTAACGTTAATAATGTCGTCATTAAAATAATAACGAAGAATCGTACAGAAATGTATATCCCTTGCTCTAATCCTTTTTCATGTATCGAAAACCAACCAAGCTGGAGTAGTACATCCCCCTCTTTATTTGTAAAAATATGCAGGAAAAATGTAAAAAGAAAAATCCATAAAATTGGTTTTAAGCCCGAAAGTACATAACGAATCGGCACTTTTGCAAAAAATAAAGCAATGAGTGCATATAAAAATAAAAATCCATATGAAATCGCATTATTTGCTAAGAAAACAACAAATACATATAAAAAGACAATCAGCAGCTTCGTACGTGGATCAAGTTGATGAATAAGTGAATTCCCCGGGATATATCTCCCAATAATCAACTGCTGCATGATTCATGACCACCTTTTCGTAACACCTGCACAACTTCATGAGTAAGATCCTCTAAAGATAAGGTAGCCTTTGGAATTGAAATACCAAACTTCTCTTCAATTGCACGTTTATACTTTAATGACATAGGAAGATCCACACCAATTTTCTCTAGTTCATCAGCATGTGAAAATACTTCCTCTGCACTTCCTTGCAAAAAGACCGTTCCTTTATGCATAACTACAATCTGCTCCGCATACTGAGCGGCATCCTCCATATTATGCGTTACAAGGATAACTGTAAGCCCCTTCTCCTTATGCAACTTATAAAACATCTGCATAAGTTCGTTCTGCCCTTTTGGATCTAGCCCTGCTGTAGGTTCATCTAATACAAGCACTTCAGGTTCCATCGCCAATACACCCGCTATCGCAACACGCCTCATTTGCCCGCCACTTAACTCAAACGGTGAACGTGTTAACAGTTCTGGCTCTAACCCTACAAGTTCAATTGCCTCTCTTGCCTTTTGCTTCGCTTCTTCTACAGATACCCCAAAATTAGTAGGGCCGAAACAAATATCTTTCTCCACAGTCTCTTCAAACAACTGATGTTCTGGGAATTGAAAGACAACCCCTACTTTTTTACGTAGTGGCTTTAGCTTTTTTTCTTTCTTTCCTGCCGAAATCAAATGTTCACCAATTTGAACTGTACCATTTGTCGGCTGCAATAAACCATTTAAATGTTGAATCATCGTCGACTTACCTGAACCAGTATGACCGATAATGGCATAATAGCCCCCACTTGGAAACGACACGTCTACATCATAAAGCGCGCGTCTTTCAAATGGAGTTTTATATTGATAACGATGTTCTACTTTTTGGAATGTAATCTCCAAAGTTCGTTCACCAAGCTTTCCATTGTAAGATGCGTATTTTGCAAAATAATTTCATTTCTTTTTAATAATTCTGCTATTTTCACCGAAAACGGTACATCTAAGCCAATTTCTTGGAGCATATGAGAGGACTTGAAAATTTTCTCTGGAGTCCCTTCCTCTAATATTTCTCCCTTATTTAAAATAATGACACGATCTGACTGTGCCGCTTCTTCTAAATCGTGCGTAATTGATAACACAGTAATACCTTTTTGATTAACAAGTTGTCTAACCGTTTCTACTACTTCACGTCTTCCTTGAGGATCTAACATTGACGTTGCTTCATCTAATATTAAAATAGATGGCTGAAGTGCTAAAACGCCCGCTATTGCCACTCGCTGCTTTTGCCCACCAGATAAGGAATGAGGCTCATCATTAAGAAAATCTTCCATACGGACAAGTCGTAAGGCCTGTTCTAATCTTTCAATCATTTGTTCTCTGGGCATTCCGATATTCTCTAAGCCAAATACAACATCATCTTGCACTGTTGTTCCAACAAATTGATTATCTGGATTTTGAAATACCATTCCAATTTGTTTTCGAACATCCCATACCGTTTCCTCTGATAAAACCATTGAATCATTTACTGTAATAGTCCCTGCTTCCGGCAAAAACAAACCATTCAATAATTTTGCAAGTGTAGACTTTCCTGAACCGTTTTGTCCAATAATAGATACCCATTCTCCCTCATATAAGGAAAATGAAACATCTTTTAATGCATACGTGGCTGCCCCAGGATATTGAAATGATATATTTCCTATCCGAAGTTTCTCTTTTTTCAATAGAAGGCACCCTTTCCTTCGCCAAGCTCGCCTATTTTTATATTTAAAAAAAAGGGCCATGACCAGTTTCTTGAAAAGAACTGTCCTGCCCTTTTAATTATCATTATACTAACTCGATAATTACCATTGGTGCTGCGTCTCCGCGACGTGGACCAATTTTTGCAATACGAGTGTATCCGCCTTGGCGCTCAGCATAGCGTGGAGCTACATCAGCGAATAATTTTTGAAGTGCATCTTGACCAGTCTCAGCGTTAGCTACTTCATTGCGAATGAAAGCTGCTGCTTGACGACGAGCATGAAGATCTCCGCGTTTACCTAAAGTGATCATTTTTTCCACTACAGAACGAAGTTCTTTTGCACGAGTTTCTGTCGTTTGGATGCGCTCGTTGATAATTAAATCAGTAGCTAAGTCACGTAACATAGCTTTACGTTGCGCACTTGTACGGCCTAATTTTCTGTATGCCATTCGTAGTTCCCTCCTTTGTTCATGGGTTTAAATCCTCAGTCGTCTTTACGTAAACCTAAACCTAATTCCTCAAGTTTATGTTTAACTTCTTCTAAGGATTTACGTCCTAAGTTACGAACTTTCATCATATCTTCTTCTGTTTTGTTCGCAAGCTCTTGTACAGTATTAATTCCTGCACGTTTTAGGCAATTATAAGAACGAACAGAAAGGTCTAGTTCTTCGATAGTCATCTCAAGAACTTTCTCTTTTTGATCTTCTTCCTTCTCGACCATAATCTCAGCATTTTGTGCTTCATCAGTTAAACCAACAAAGATATTTAAATGCTCAGTTAAGATTTTGGCACCTAAAGAGATAGCTTCTTTTGGCCCGATGCTTCCATCCGTCCATACATCAAGCGTAAGCTTATCATAATTAGCCACTTGTCCGACACGTGTCTTTTCCACTTGGTAAGTCACACGTGATACTGGAGTATAAATAGAATCAATAGGAATTACTCCTATTGGTTGATCTTCGCTTTTATTTGCATCAGCTGGCGTATACCCACGGCCACGCTTTGCAGTTAAACGCACGCGGAAATGCGCATCTTTTGCTAACGTTGCAATGTGTAAATCTGGATTTAAGATTTCTACATCACTATCGTGAGTAATATCAGCAGCTGTGACAATACCTTCGCCCTGCACATCAATTTCCAACGTCTTCTCTTCTTCAGAGTAGATTTTAAGAGCTAACTTTTTCAAGTTTAAGATGATCGTCGTAACGTCTTCTACTACGCCCTCAACTGTTGAAAATTCATGTAATACGCCATCGATTTGGATAGCAGTAACAGCGGCACCAGGGAGTGAGGATAAAAGAATACGACGTAAGGAGTTACCCAAAGTAGTACCATATCCACGCTCAAGCGGTTCAATTACGAATTTACCATATTTAGCATCTTCGTTAAGTTCAACCGTTTCGATTTTCGGCTTTTCGATTTCAATCATTAACTAAACCCTCCTTCAAAACGTCGAAACCCCGGTTAAACAAAGGTATAACCCCTGTCTAACCGAAAGTCCCCCTTAGGCAGTTCCCGATTGTGCACAACAAGCGATGTTTCTGTACGAAATTTCTCGATAATGCATCATATCCATTATAGACAAAAGGGAAAATTCTATACAGAAAAATTACACACGACGACGTTTTGGCGGACGACATCCATTATGAGGAACTGGAGTAACATCTCTAATTGCTGTTACTTCTAGACCTGCAGCTTGAAGAGCACGAATTGCAGCTTCACGACCAGCACCAGGACCTTTAACAGTAACCTCTAAAGTTTTTAAACCGTGCTCCATTGCAACTTTAGCAGCAGCTTCAGCAGCCATTTGCGCAGCGAATGGAGTAGATTTACGAGATCCACGGAAACCAAGTGCACCAGCACTAGACCAAGAAAGCGCGTTACCGTGAGTATCTGTAAGTGTTACGATTGTGTTGTTGAAAGTAGAACGAATATGAGCTATACCAGCTTCGATATTCTTTTTCACACGTTTTTTACGAGTGTTTGTTTTACGTGCCATTGTTAGTTCAACCTCCTTTACTTATTATTTCTTTTTATTTGCTACTGTACGACGTGGACCTTTACGTGTACGAGCATTGTTTTTAGAATTTTGACCACGAACTGGTAAACCACGACGGTGACGAAGACCACGGTAAGAACCGATCTCCATTAGACGTTTAATGTTAAGAGATACTTCACGACGAAGGTCTCCCTCAACTTTAATACGATCGATAACATCACGGATACGTCCTAATTCGTCTTCCGTTAAATCACGAACTCGTGTTTCTGAAGAAATACCAGCTTCAGTAAGAATTTTTTCAGCAGTTGTGCGACCAATGCCGAATACGTAAGTTAAAGAAATAACAACGCGTTTGTCTCGAGGAATATCTACACCTGCGATACGTGCCATTCTGAATGCACCTCCTTCTGATTAACCTTGTTTTTGTTTATGTTTAGGGTTTTCACAAATAACCATTACTTTTCCACGTCTACGAATAACTTTACATTTTTCGCAGATTGGTTTAACTGACGGTCTTACTTTCATGTCTCGAACCTCCTTAAAGATTACGGAGTGCTATATTATTTAAAACGGTACGTAATACGACCACGATTTAAATCGTACGGAGATAATTCTACCGTAACTTTGTCTCCTGGTAAAATACGAATGAAGTTCATACGGATTTTACCAGAAACGTGAGCCAATACGACATGCCCATTCTCTAATTCTACTTTGAACATAGCATTTGGCAACGTTTCAAGAACGGTACCTTCGACTTCAATTACATCATCTTTAGCCATTCAATAGTTCTCCCTTCTTCAAATCAGTAACATTTTACACTGCTCTGAAATCCCGGAGAGCCAGCTACTTATAAAGTGGTAAGGATTTCGTATCCTGCTTCTGTAAGAGCAATCGTGTGCTCAAAATGGGCACACCATTTACCATCTACCGTTACCACTGTCCAGTCATCAGATAGTGTTTTTACATATCGTCTTCCTTGATTCACCATCGGCTCAACACAGATGACCATTCCCGGCTTTAATCTAGGGCCTCTATTTGGTGGACCATAGTGCGGGATTTGAGGGTCCTCATGTAAGTCTTGCCCGATTCCGTGACCAACATACTCCCTAACGATCGAGAATCCATTCTCTTCAGCATGGGTTTGAACCGCATGTGAGATATTTGATAATCTCTCGCCTGGTTTTACTTGTTCTAGACCAAGATACAACGATTTTTCTGTGACATCAAGTAGCTTTTGAACAGATTCAGAAATGTTTCCAACTGGATACGTCCATGCAGAATCTCCATGGTACCCATTGTATTTCGCACCAATATCGATACTGATGATATCGCCCTCTTTGAGCTTGCGCTTTCCTGGAATTCCGTGTACAAGCTCTTCATTTACAGAAGCACATATGCTCCCCGGAAATCCGTTGTATCCTTTAAAAGATGGCGTAGCACCATATTTTTGAATCGTCTTTTCCGCTATTTGATCGAGCTCTTTCGTTGTAATTCCTGGAGTAATGTGCTGTTTCAACTCTTGATGAGTTAAAGCAACGATTCTGCCAGCTTCTCGCATGATTTCTATCTCGCGAGGAGTTTTGCAGATGATCATTACGCTAAGCCTCCGATGAGAACATCGATATCAGCAAATACTTTATTGATATCTTGCTCACCATTAATGCTTTTTAAGTAACCAAGCTCGTCGTAGAAATCAAGCAAAGGTTTTGTTTGCTTAATATTCACATCTAAACGATTTGCTACAGTTTCTTCATTGTCATCAGAGCGTTGGTATAATTCGCCACCACATTTATCGCACACATCAGCTGTTGCTGGTGGATTGAATTCTAAGTGGTAAGTCGCACCGCACTCTTTACAAATGCGACGGCCTGTAAGGCGTTTTAATAACAACCCTGAATCCACATTAATGTTTAAAACATAGTCGATTTTTTTGCCAAGATCTTTCATAATCTCTTCAAGAGCTGATGCTTGTGCAACAGTTCGTGGGAAACCGTCTAGTAAGAAACCTCTTACGCAGTCTTCTTGACTTAAACGTTCACGAACAATTCCGATTGTAACTTCATCTGGAACAAGTGCACCTTTATCAATAAAAGATTTTGCTTGTAGACCCATTTCAGTTTCAGCCTTCATAGCTGCACGGAACATATCTCCTGTTGAAATGTGAGGGATGTTATACTTGGCTACAATCTGTTCGGCTTGTGTACCTTTACCAGCACCAGGAAGCCCCATTAAAATTAAGTTCATCCTTGTTCCCCCTCAGTACATGAGCATGTAGGGAAGATGGTTCTTCCCACTTACTCACTGCTTGATAAACCCTTTGTAATGGCGTTTTACCAGTTGGCTTTCTAGCTGCTTCATTGTTTCTAAAGCAACGCCGACAACGATTAACATACTCGTTCCACCAATCTGTGCAGATGGAGGAAGATTTCCCAATTTCGTAAAGATAACTGGTAAGATTGCAATCGCTGCTAGGAAAATTGATCCTACAAAGGTCAAACGATACAAGATTTTTGTTAGATATTGTTCTGTATTCTTACCCGGACGAATACCTGGAACATATCCACCTTGCTTGTTTAGATTCTCTGACATTTGCTCTGGATTAACCTGAACAAACGCATAGAAATATGTGAAGGCTACAATGAGCGCAACATATATGATCATTCCCACTGGGTGAGAATAGTTAAAGTTTGCAATAATCCACTGCGATACATCATGTTTCGGGAAGAACTGTGCAATAGTTGGAGGCGTAATTAAGAATGAAACAGCAAAAATGACTGGAATAACACCCGCACTATTTACCTTAAGCGGTAAATGTGTGTTTTGTGCTCCAGCATGATTCCCATTCCCTCCTGTTACACGCTTCGCGTATTGAATTGGGATCTTTCTAACAGCTTGTTGAATGAAAATAACACCAACAATAACTGCTAGCACAGCTAGTAAAATCAATGCAACTTTAACGATACTCATGAACAATTGATCTCCGATATTTTGAAACTGTTGTTGATACACTTGAGATATAACACTTGGGATCGCTGCAGCAATACCGCCAAAGATAAGGATGGAAATACCATTACCCACACCTTTAGCTGTAATCTGTTCGCCTAACCACATTAAAAATGCAGTACCAGCAGTCAGTACCGTAGCAATGTATAAATAAGTGCTCCAACCAGGATTCAAAATTAATTGCCCACCTACCATACCGTTAAAACCGATTGACATACCAAACCCCTGAATAAACGCAAGAACAATTGTAAAGTAACGCGTGAATTGCGTTAGTTTACGACGGCCCATTTCACCTTGCTTCGACCATTCCGAAAATTTAGGAACAACATCCATCTGCAATAATTGCACGATGATGGATGCTGTAATATACGGCATGATTCCCATCGCAAAGATGGAGAAGTTTTTCAAGGCGCCACCGCCAAATGTATTTAGAATACCTAAAGCATTTAATTGGTCTTGTGCTTTCAGTACGTCTCCATTTGTAAATGGCACTGGGATAAACGTGCCAATCCTGAATACGATTAACATCGCTAAAGTGAATAATATTTTACGTCTTATCTCAGCAACGCGCATAAAGTTGGAGATTGTACGAAACATTAGATCACCTCAACTGATCCGCCAGCTGCTTCAATTGCTTCTTTAGCACTTGAAGAGAACTTGTGCGCTTTAACAGTTAGTTTTTTCTCTACTGCTCCGCTTGCAAGAATTTTAACACCGTCGTTTAACTTGCTGATAACGCCAGTTTCCAGCAATAATTCAGGTGTTACTTCTGTACCATCTTCAAAACGATTTAACGTTGATAAGTTTACAATAGTAAACTCTTTACGGTTAATGTTTGTGAAGCCGCGTTTTGGTAAACGACGGAATAATGGAGTTTGACCACCTTCGAAGCCAAGACGAACACCGCCACCAGAACGTGCGTTTTGTCCTTTATGACCTTTACCAGCAGTTTTACCGTTACCAGAACCGATACCACGACCGACACGGTTACGTACTTTACGAGAACCTTCTGCAGGTTTTAATTCATGAAGTTTCATTCCCAGGCACCTCCTTATATTAATGAGTTATCCTTAAGCTTCTTTTACAGTTAAAAGGTGAGAAACTTTGTTGATCATACCAAGAATAGCAGGAGTTTCTTCCTTAACTACAGTTGAATTCAACTTTTTAAGACCTAAAGCTTCTACCGTCGCACGTTGATCTTGTGGACGACCAATTACACTACGAGTGAGGGTAATTTCTAACTTTTTCGCCATTTGTTTTCCCTCCTTAACCTAGTAGCTCTTCTACAGATTTACCGCGTAATTTTGCAACATCTTCAGCGCGCTTAAGTTCGCTTAATCCGTTCACAGTAGCGCGAATCATGTTGATTGGTGTGTTAGAACCAAGAGATTTCGAAAGAATATCTTGTACACCAGCTAATTCAAGTACCGCACGAACAGGTCCACCAGCAATAACACCAGTACCTTCAGCAGCAGGTTTTAAGAATACTTCACCAGCTCCAAAGTGACCGTTGATTGTGTGTGGAATTGTTGTACCAACTAATGGTACAGCGATTAAGTTTTTCTTAGCGTCTTCGATAGCTTTGCGGATTGCGTCTGGTACCTCTTGTGCTTTACCAGTACCGAATCCAACATGACCGTTTTTATCGCCAACTACAACTAGTGCAGCAAAGCGGAAACGACGACCACCCTTAACAACTTTCGCGACACGATTTATCGTAACTACACGTTCTTCAAGTTCTAATTTACTTGGGTCAATGCGATGCATCAATTTTCCCTCCTTTGACCATTAAAATTGTAATCCAGCCTCACGAGCAGCTTCAGCTAGAGCTTTAACACGGCCATGGTATAAGTAACCACCGCGATCAAATACTACTTCTTTAACGCCTTTCTCTACAGCACGCTTAGCAACTGATTCTCCAACTTTCGTAGCAGCTTCAGTATTGCTAGTACCGTTAAGAGCAAGGTCTTTATCAAGAGTAGATGCACTTACTAACGTTACACCATTCACATCATCAATAACTTGAGCGTAAATATGTTGGTTAGAACGGAACACGTTTAAACGTGGACGCTCTGCAGTACCAGTAAGTTTAGCACGTACACGTGCATGTCTTTTCTTACGAGTCGCATTTTTATCAGCTTTAGTGATCATTTTCTTGTCACTCCTTTCTCTCACCTAACGGGTTTACTTAGCAGTTTTACCTTCTTTACGACGAACAACTTCGCCTTCGTAACGAATACCTTTACCTTTGTAAGGCTCAGGAGCACGTACAGCACGGATGTTAGCAGCAAATTCGCCAACACGTTGCTTGTCGATACCTTTAATTACGATTTTAGTTGGTGCAGGTACTTCAACTTCAAGACCTGCTTCCGGAGTCATTTCTACTGGATGAGAATAACCTACGCTTAAAACAAGTTTATCTCCTTGTTTTTGAGCACGGTAACCAACACCGACTAATTCAAGTCCGCGTGCGAAACCTGCAGTTACACCTTCAACCATGTTTCCGATTAAAGCACGAGTTGTACCGTGTAATGCACGGTGTTCCTTCTGTTCAGATGGACGCTCAACTGTTAGTGTATTTTCTTCAATTTTGATAGACATATCAGCATTGAATTTACGAGTTAATTCACCTTTAGGGCCTTTTACTGTTACAGTATTGTCTTCTGCAATTGTAATAGTAACACCTGCAGGGATTTCAAGAATCTTTTTACCAATACGAGACATGTGGTCACACCTCCGTTCGTTTTAAATATATATTACCAAACGTATGCTACTACTTCTCCACCAGTTTGTAATTGACGAGCGTCTTTGTCTGTCATTACTCCCTTAGATGTAGAAACAAGAGCGATACCTAATCCGTTAAGTACACGTGGTACTTCGTCAGCTTTAGCGTAAACGCGTAAGCCAGGTTTACTGATACGTTTTAATCCAGTGATTACACGTTCATTGTTTGCACCATATTTCAGGAAAATACGAAGGATACCTTGTTTGTTATCCTCGATGTATTCTACATCACGAATGAAACCTTCACGTTTTAAAAGTTCAGCGATCTCTTTTTTGATTTTAGAAGCAGGAACCTCTAATTTCTCATGACGTACCATGTTCGCATTACGGATGCGAGTAAGCATGTCTGCAATTGGATCTGTCATCACCATGTGTTTTACCTCCTTCCCATTTGTGGGTTTTACCAACTAGCTTTTTTAACACCAGGAATTTGACCTTTATATGCAAGTTCACGGAAACAAATACGGCAAAGTTTAAATTTGCGGTATACAGAATGCGGACGACCGCAGCGTTCGCAACGTGTATACTCTTGTACTTTAAACTTAGGAGTACGCTTTTGTTTCGCTATCATAGATTTTTTAGCCACGTTTTCGCCTCCTCTACTTAGCGTTGGCTTCCATTATTTTTGGAATGGCATACCGAATTGTGTTAAAAGTTCACGAGCTTCTTCATCAGTTTTCGCTGTAGTAACGATTACGATGTCCATACCGCGGACTTTGCTTACTTTATCATAATCAATCTCAGGGAAGATAAGTTGCTCTTTAACACCTAATGTGTAGTTCCCACGACCATCGAATGATTTCTTAGAAACACCACGGAAATCACGTACACGTGGTAAAGAAACTGATACTAATTTGTCGAAGAACTCATACATTTGCTCGCCGCGTAAAGTTACTTTCGCACCGATTGGCATACCTTCACGAAGACGGAAACCAGCGATTGATTTTTTAGCACGAGTTACAACAGGTTTTTGACCTGCGATTTGTGTTAATTCTTCTACTGCATTGTCTAAAGCTTTTGAGTTAGATACCGCGTCACCAACACCAGTGTTGATTACGATCTTTTCGATTTTCGGTACTTCCATCACAGATTTATAGTTAAACTTGCTCACTAGAGCAGGAGTAATTTCCTTTTGGAACTTCTCTTTAAGGCGATTCAATGAAGTGACCTCCTTTCTTAAGAAAATTATTTATCTAATAATTCACCAGATTTTTTTGCAATACGAACTTTTTTACCATCTTCTACTTTGAAGCCTACACGAGTAGGTTCACCTGTTTTCGGATCTAAAATCATAACGTTAGAAACGTGAATAGGTGCTTCTTTAGTAATAATTCCACCTTGTGGATTTAATTGAGATGGCTTAGAGTGCTTCTTAACGATATTGACACCCTCAACGATAACACGGTTTTGCTTTGGGAAAGCCACAAGGATAACGCCTTGTTTTCCTTTGTCTTTACCAGTGATTACCTGTACTTTATCACCTTTTTTTACATGCATCTTAATTCTGCACCTCCTTAGCAAGGCAATACCTTAAATTATAGAACTTCTGGAGCTAAAGAAACGATCTTCATGAAGTTGCTATCACGTAATTCACGAGCTACTGGTCCGAAGATACGAGTACCACGTGGGCTCTTATCGTCTTTAATGATAACCGCTGCGTTTTCATCAAATTTGATGTAAGAACCGTCCGGACGACGAGCTCCGCTCTTCGTACGTACTACTACTGCTTTAACAACGTCACCTTTTTTAACAACGCCACCTGGTGTTGCTTGTTTTACCGTAGCAACGATAATGTCACCAATGTTAGCATATTTACGACCAGAGCCGCCTAATACTTTAATTGTTAAAAGTTCACGTGCACCAGAGTTGTCAGCAACTTTCAAACGAGATTCTTGTTGGATCATGTTATGAAACCTCCCTTCGGACTAAAAATTCCGATTCGTCTATTTAGATAATAACCGCTTCTTCAACGATTTCAACTAAACGGAAACGCTTAGTAGCAGAAAGCGGGCGAGTTTCCATGATTTTAACGATATCGCCAAGTTTCGCTTGGTTTTGCTCATCATGGGCTTTGTACTTCTTAGAATACTTAACACGTTTTCCGTACAAGGAATGAGTTTTGTAAGTTTCAACTAAAACTGTAATCGTTTTGTCCATTTTGTCAGACACTACACGACCAGTATAAACTTTGCGTTGGTTACGTTCGCTCACTATGCAAACCTCCCCTCAATTTATCGATTAATTCCGATCTCTCTTTCACGAACTACAGTTTTCATACGAGCAATTGCTTTACGCACTTCACGAATGCGAGTTGGATTCTCTAATTGTCCTGTAGCAAGTTGGAAGCGAAGATTAAACAACTCTTCCTTTAAAGCTTTAACTTTTGTTTCGATTTCGGCAGTGGTTAATTCACGAATATCATTAGTTTTCATTAGATTCACCACCATTTTCTTCACGTTTTACGAATTTACATTTCACAGGTAACTTGTGAGCTGCAAGACGTAATGCTTCGCGTGCTACCTCTTCAGATACACCCGCGATTTCGAACATAATTTTCCCAGGTTTTACTACTGCTACCCAGCCTTCTGGTGCCCCTTTACCGGAACCCATACGTACTTCTAGAGGTTTTGCAGTGTAAGGTTTAGAAGGGAAAATTTTAATCCATACTTTACCGCCACGTTTCATGTAACGAGTCATTGCACGACGAGCAGCTTCGATTTGACGGTTTGTAATCCATGAAGCAGCTTGTGCTTGTAAACCGAATTCACCGAAAGCAACTTCAGTTCCACCTTTAGCACGACCACGCATTTTACCACGATGCTCTCTACGATATTTTACGCGTTTTGGCATTAACATATTATTTTCCTCCTTCCTCAGAAGCTTTCTTTTTTGTAGGAAGGACTTCTCCACGGTAGATCCATACTTTTACGCCTAATTTACCGTATGTTGTATCAGCTTCAACTGCTGCATAGTCAATATCAGCGCGAAGTGTATGAAGTGGAACAGTTCCTTCACTGTAAGATTCTGCACGAGCGATATCAGCTCCGCCAAGACGACCAGAAACCTGTGTTTTAATACCTTTAGCACCTGCACGCATAGCACGTTGAATAACTTGCTTTTGTGCACGACGGAATGATACACGGTTTTCTAATTGACGAGCGATGTTTTCGCCTACTAATTTAGCGTTAAGATCAGCTCTCTTAACTTCTAAAATGTTGATGTGTACACGCTTGCCTGTTAATTGGTTAAGAGCTTTACGAAGTGCTTCAACTTCAGTACCACCTTTACCAATTACCATACCAGGTTTTGCAGTGTGAATTGTAACATTTACACGATTTGCTGCACGTTCGATTTCTACTTTAGCAACAGCAGAATCTTTTAAGCGTACATTAATGTACTCACGGATTTTGATGTCTTCATGTAATAATGTAGCGTAATCTTTCTCAGCGAACCAACGAGATTCCCAGTCACGGATAACACCGACACGAAGACCAATTGGATTAACCTTTTGACCCATCGATTATCCCTCCTTCTTTTCTGATACCACAACTGTAATGTGGCTTGTGCGTTTGTTAATTTGGCTTGCACGACCCATTGCACGTGGACGGAAACGTTTCAACGTTGGACCTTCGTCAACGAAGACTTTTTCAACAACTAGGTTGTTAATGTCCATCTCATAATTGTGCTCTGCATTTGCGATTGCAGATTTTAAAACTTTTTCTACAACTGGAGAAGCAGTTTTTGGTGTGTGGTTAAGGATAGCAATCGCTTCACCCACTTGCTTACCTCGGATTAAGTCTACTACTAAACGAACTTTACGAGGAGCAATACGAACTGTTCTCGCTACTGCTTTAGCTTGCATTGAAGTGCCTCCTCTCATTATCTTCTAGTTTTCTTATCGTCAGCAAGGTGACCTTTATACGTACGAGTTGGTGCGAATTCACCTAACTTATGGCCAACCATATCCTCAGTGATGTACACAGGTACGTGTTTACGACCATCATATACAGCGATTGTGTGTCCGATGAACTGAGGGAAGATTGTTGAACGGCGAGACCAAGTTTTAACAACTTGTTTTTGCTCAGATGCAACTAATTTTTCCATTTTGCTCATTAAGTGATCATCGACAAATGGTCCTTTTTTTAAGCTACGAGCCATTTTGGTGCCTCCCTTCGTGATTGGCGTACGGTTCTAGAAATGAACCGTACTACAATCCCATTATTTTTTACGACGACGAACGATGAATTTGTCAGACGCTTTGTTTTTCTTACGAGTCTTGAATCCAAGAGTTGGTTTACCCCATGGAGACATTGGAGACTTACGTCCGATTGGAGAACGTCCTTCACCACCACCGTGTGGGTGATCAACCGGGTTCATTACAGAACCACGAACTGTTGGGCGTTTACCTAACCAGCGAGAGCGACCTGCTTTACCGATTTTGATAAGTTCGTGTTGTTCGTTACCTACTTGACCGATTGAAGCGCGACAAGCAGATAATACAAGACGTACTTCACCAGAAGTTAAACGTACAAGTACGTATTTACCTTCTTTACCAAGTACTTGAGCAGATGTACCAGCAGAACGAACTAATTGTCCGCCACGACCAGGCTTAAGCTCGATGTTATGAACAACAGTACCTACTGGAATGTTGATTAATGGTAATGCGTTACCGATTTTGATGTCAGCTTCTGGGCCAGACATAACTTCCATACCTACTTCTAAAGATTTAGGAGCAAGAATGTAACGTTTTTCACCGTCAACGTAGTTAATTAATGCGATATTCGCAGAGCGGTTTGGATCGTATTCGATCGTAGCAACGCGTCCTGGAATTCCATCTTTGTTACGCTTAAAGTCGATGATACGGTATTGACGCTTATGTCCGCCACCTTGATGACGTACAGTAATTTTACCTTGGTTATTACGACCAGCCTTCTTGCTTAAAGGAGCAAGTAATGACTTTTCGGGTCTGTCAGTCGTGATTTCAGCGAAATCATTCGTAGTCATATTACGACGACCGTTAGTAGTTGGATTATACTTTTTAATTCCCATCTCAATTTCCCTCCTTCTTTAGTAAGAATTAAATGCCTTGGAAGATTTCGATTTCTTTGCTGTCAGCAGTTAGCTTAACGATTGCTTTACGACGACGGCTAGTAAAACCAGCGTGACGACCAACGCGTTTTGCTTTCGGCTTGTAGTTCATGATGTTCACTTTTTCTACTTTAACACCAAAGATCGCTTCAAGAGCATCTTTAACTTCTGTTTTATTAGATTTAACGTCCACATCGAACGTGTATTTTTTTTCAGCCATCATTTCCATAGAACGTTCAGTGATAACTGGGCGCTTAATGATATCACGAGGATCTCTCATTATGCAAGCACCTCCTCTACTTTTTCCACTGCCGCTTTTGTCATGATTAGCTTATCATGATGAAGCACGTCTAAAACGTTTACGCCATCAGCAGTGATTACTGTTACTCCAGGGATATTGCGAGCAGATAACTCTACAGATTCGTTTGCATCAGCAGTTACGATAAGAGCTTTCTTCTCAACAGTTAATCCTTTAAGTACTGCTAGCATGTCTTTTGTTTTTGGTGCATTTAACACTAGGTCTTCAAGAACTACAATGTTGTTCTCAACTACTTTAGTAGCTAATGCAGATTTAATTGCTAAACGACGAACTTTCTTAGGAAGTTTGTACGCATAGCTTCTTGGTGTAGGTCCGAATACCGTACCACCACCACGCCATTGAGGAGAGCGGATAGACCCTTGACGAGCACGTCCAGTTCCTTTTTGACGCCATGGTTTACGACCACCACCGCGAACTTCAGAGCGAGTTTTTACTTTGTGTGTACCTTGACGTAAAGATGCACGTTGCATCATTACAGCTTCGAAAAGTACAGCTTCATTTGGTTCGATACCGAAAATAGCTTCAGCTAATTCGATTTCACCAACCTGTGAACCAGTTTGGTTATATACAGTAACTTTTGGCATTGGAATTCCTCCTTCCTATTGTGAATTATTTGCTAACCTTCACAGCGCCTTGAACAACTACAAGAGATTTCTTAGCACCTGGAACGTTACCTTTTACTAGTAATAAGTTGCGCTCAGTGTCAACTTGAACGATTTCTAAGTTTTGGATAGTAACTTGGTCTCCACCCATACGTCCAGCAAGTTTTTTGCCTTTGAATACACGGTTCGGAGCAACTGGGCCCATTGAACCTGGACGACGGTGATAGCGAGAACCATGAGACATAGGTCCGCGAGATTGTCCGTGGCGTTTGATAACACCTTGGAAACCTTTACCTTTAGAAATTCCTGTTACGTCAACGATTTCACCTGCAGCGAAAACTTCAACTTTTACCTCTTGACCAACCTCTAATCCGTCCACGTCTGCATCGCGGATTTCGCGAATGAAGCGCTTAGGAGTTGTAGATGCTTTAGCAGTGTGGCCTTGTTCAGGTTTGTTAGTTAACTTTTCACGTTTATCTTCAAATCCTAACTGGATTGCATTGTAGCCATCAGTTTCAGTTGTTTTCTTTTGAAGAACAACGTTTGGATTAGCAGCGATAACTGTTACTGGGATTAACTCACCGTTCTCAGCAAATACTTGAGTCATACCGATCTTTCTTCCTAAGATTCCTTTGGTCATGAGTTACACCTCCTACATTTTTAAGTTATATAATTTATAGTTTGATTTCGATATCTACACCAGACGGTAAGTCTAAACGCATTAATGAATCTACTGTTTGTGGAGTAGGACTCACGATATCGATTAAACGTTTGTGTGTGCGCATTTCGAATTGCTCACGAGAATCTTTGTACTTATGAACAGCACGAAGAATTGTGTAAATAGTCTTCTCAGTTGGTAATGGGATCGGACCAGAAACTGTTGCCCCAGAACGCTTAGCTGTTTCTACAATTTTCTCAGCTGATTGATCAAGAATACGGTGATCATAAGCTTTTAAACGGATACGAATTTTTTCTTTTGCCATTATTTTCCCTCCTTCGTTCGCCTATTTCTAAAATAGACCTTCTCCATGGAAATTTCCCCACACCATGCCATGGCAAAGCGGCCGGGTGTGTCAGCAACCTTCCACTTCATCGCAGTCAAAGACCAACATTGTCTATTATACAATGTTATTCGTCTAGATGCAAGCATCTTTTTGTTTGCATCTGCTTTTCTCTACTTTTGCTATTATACATGGCACTTTAAAGAATTTCAAGTTTTCATCTAACAGAATTCGTTTTACAGTTTCTGGATTATCTTTTATTGTTTTTATATTACTATAGAAGAAACTCGTCAAAACAAAATACACACTCTTCTTCTTTATATAAACGCAAACAAAAAACCTAAGGGAAAATCCCTTAGGTTTTTTTATATCAGCTAAGATTACTCAACGATAGTAGCAACTACACCGTAACCTACTGTACGTCCACCTTCACGAATAGAGAATTTAGTTCCCTCTTCGATAGCGATTGGAGCGATAAGTTCGATAGTCATTTCGATGTTGTCACCAGGCATTACCATTTCAGTACCTTCTGGTAATTGGATGATACCAGTTACGTCAGTTGTACGGAAGTAGAACTGAGGACGGTAGTTAGCGAAGAATGGAGTGTGACGTCCACCTTCTTCTTTAGATAATACGAAAACTTCAGCTTTGAATTTAGCGTGTGCTTTTACAGAGCCAGTTTTAGCAAGAACTTGTCCACGTTGGATGTCTTCACGAGCAACCCCACGAAGAAGAGCACCGATGTTGTCTCCAGCTTGAGCTTGGTCAAGAAGTTTACGGAACATTTCTACACCAGTTACAGTTGTAGAAGCATTCTCTTCAGCAAGACCGATGATTTCTACTACGTCACCAACTTTAACGATTCCGCGCTCTACACGACCAGTTGCAACTGTACCACGACCTGTGATAGAGAATACATCCTCGATAGGCATTAAGAATGGTTTGTCAGTTTCACGTTCTGGAGTTGGGATGTAAGCATCAACTTCAGTCATTAATTCAATGATTTTTGCTTCCCAATCAGCTTCTCCTTGAAGAGCTTTAAGAGCAGAACCTTTGATTACAGGAATGTCGTCGCCTGGGAATCCGTATTCAGATAATAGGTCACGAACTTCCATTTCTACTAATTCTAATAATTCTTCGTCGTCTACCATGTCGCATTTGTTTAAGAATACAACGATGTAAGGAACACCTACTTGACGAGAAAGAAGGATGTGCTCACGTGTTTGAGGCATTGGGCCATCAGCAGCAGATACTACTAAGATACCGCCGTCCATTTGAGCAGCACCAGTGATCATGTTTTTAACATAGTCAGCGTGACCTGGGCAGTCAACGTGTGCATAGTGACGAGTTTCAGTTTCGTACTCAACGTGTGCAGTTGAGATTGTGATTCCGCGCTCTCTTTCTTCTGGAGCAGCGTCGATTTGATCGTATCCGCGTGCTTCAGCACCACCAGCTTTTGCAAGAACTGTAGTGATCGCAGCAGTTAATGTAGTTTTACCATGGTCAACGTGGCCGATTGTACCGATGTTAACATGGGGTTTAGAACGTTCGAATTTAGCTTTAGCCATTCTAAATTCCTCCTTAGTTTATATAGGTTATTTTATATTTAGACTAGAAAGCGAAACTTACGTCCCACTTTCTAAGCTTACATAAGTAGTTATACTCGAACAATTGATAAAAATCAATTATTCGCCTTTATTTTTTTTAATAATTTCTTCTGAAACAGACTTCGGTACTTCTTCATAATGATCAAATGTCATTGAGAATGTTCCGCGTCCTTGAGTGTTAGAACGTAATGCTGTCGCATAACCGAACATTTCAGAAAGTGGAACCATAGCGCGAACAACTTGTGCGTTACCGCGAGCTTCCATACCTTCTACACGTCCACGACGAGATGTTACGTCACCCATGATGTCTCCCATGTACTCTTCAGGAATTACAACTTCTACTTTCATCATTGGCTCAAGGATTACTGGGTTACATTTAGAAACCGCAGCTTTAAGTGCCATAGATGCAGCGATTTTGAACGCCATCTCAGATGAATCGACATCATGGTAAGAACCGTCAACTAATGCTGCTTTAATGTCAACTAGTGGGTAACCAGCTAGTACACCATTTTTAAGTGAGTCTTCAAGACCCGCTCCAACAGCTGGGATGTATTCACGTGGAACTACACCGCCGACGATTTTGTTTTCGAATTCAAATCCTTTACCTTCTTCGTTAGGTGCAAACTCAATCCAAACGTGACCGAATTGTCCACGTCCACCAGATTGACGAGCAAACTTACCTTCAACTTTCGCAGCAGCGCGGAAAGTTTCACGGTATGCTACCTGAGGAGCACCAACGTTTGCTTCGACTTTGAATTCACGGCGCATACGGTCAACGATGATATCAAGGTGAAGTTCACCCATACCAGCGATGATAGTTTGGCCAGTTTCTTGGTCAGTGTGAGCACGGAATGTTGGATCTTCTTCAGAAAGCTTAGATAATGCTGTACCCATTTTATCTTGGTCAGCTTTAGATTTTGGTTCGATAGCTACAGAGATAACTGGCTCTGGGAATTCCATAGACTCAAGGATAACAAGGCTCTTCTCGTCACAAAGAGTATCACCAGTAGTAGTATCTTTTAAACCTACAGCAGCAGCGATATCACCAGCGTAAACTGTTGAAATCTCTTCACGGCTGTTAGCGTGCATTTGTAGGATACGTCCTACACGCTCACGCTTACCTTTAGTTGAGTTTTTCACGTATGATCCAGAGTTTAACACACCAGAGTACACACGGAAGAACGTTAACTTACCAACATAAGGGTCAGTCATGATTTTGAATGCTAAAGCTGCGAATGGTTCTTCATCGCTAGACTTACGTTCTACTTCTTCATCTGTATCCGGAAGAGTACCTTTAATCGCAGGTACATCTAATGGAGATGGTAGGTAGTCGATAACTGCGTCTAACAGAATTTGAACACCTTTGTTTTTGAATGCAGAACCACAGATTACTGGGAAGAATTCTACAGAAGTTGTAGCCTTACGGATACCAGCTTTAAGCTCTTCTACAGTGATTTCTTCACCTTCTAGGTACTTCATCATCATTTCTTCATCAAGCTCAGCTACCGCTTCAATAAGCTTTCCACGGTATTCTTCAGCTAGTTCTTTGTGCTCTTCAGGAATTTCGACACGCTCGATGTCTGTTCCTAAATCGTTACCGTACATGTAAGCACACTCTTCAACAAGGTCAATGATACCATTGAACTCATCTTCAGCACCGATTGGTAACTGAATTGGATGTGCGTTTGCTTGTAAACGATCGTGGATTGTTCCTACAGAGTATAAGAAATCTGCACCGATCTTATCCATTTTGTTAACGAATACGATACGAGGTACACCGTAAGTAGTAGCCTGACGCCAAACAGTTTCTGTTTGTGGTTCTACACCAGATTGTGCATCAAGTACTGCTACCGCACCATCAAGTACGCGTAAAGAACGTTCTACTTCTACTGTGAAGTCTACGTGTCCTGGAGTATCAATGATGTTTACACGGTGACCTTTCCATTGAGCTGTAGTTGCAGCAGAAGTAATTGTGATACCACGCTCTTGCTCTTGCTCCATCCAGTCCATCTGAGATGCACCTTCATGAGTTTCACCGATTTTATGAATACGTCCTGTGTAATACAGAATACGCTCAGTTGCTGTTGTTTTACCAGCATCGATGTGAGCCATGATACCAATATTACGAGTGTTTTCTAAAGAGAACTCTCTTGTCATTTGGTGTCTTGCTCCTTCCATATATGGATTGGATTTTTTATTTTAAGTAGCAAAAAAGCCACTTTATATTGTTACATATGCCAGTGTCCAGTACCCTCATTATGTAAAACGAGCGCCCAACGAAAGGGAGAGGCATTCTCCCTCTCCACACTTCCATAAGCGACAAATAAAGCGGTTTATGCATACATTTATTTTACGTTGAATCCTACCAACGGTAATGAGCAAATGCTTTGTTAGCTTCTGCCATTTTATGAGTGTCTTCACGTTTCTTAACAGATGCACCAGCGTTGTTAGCTGCATCTAAGATTTCGTAAGCTAGACGCTCTTCCATAGTTTTTTCACCACGAAGACGAGCATAGTTTACTAACCAGCGAAGACCTAAAGTTGTACGGCGTTCTGGACGAACCTCAACTGGAACTTGGTAGTTAGCACCACCAACACGACGAGCGCGTACTTCAAGAACAGGCATGATGTTCTTAAGAGCTTGCTCGAATACTTCCATTGGTTCTTTATCTGAACGTTCACGAACGATATCGAAAGCGTTATAAAGAATTGTTTGAGATTTACCTTTTTTACCGTCAACCATCATTTTGTTGATAAGGCGTGTTACTAGCTTAGAATTGTACATTGGATCTGGTAACACGTCACGTTTCGCAACAGGTCCTTTACGAGGCATATTGAGTTCCTCCTTTCATTATAAGTTTATTATTTTTTAGCAGGTTTTGGTCGCTTAGTACCATATTTAGAACGTCCTTGCATACGTTTGTCAACACCAGCTGTATCAAGCGCTCCACGAACGATGTGGTAACGTACCCCTGGTAAATCCTTTACTCGACCACCGCGAATTAATACTACGCTATGCTCTTGTAAGTTATGACCGATACCTGGGATGTAAGCTGTAACTTCAATACCGTTTGTTAAACGTACACGAGCGTATTTACGTAACGCTGAGTTAGGTTTCTTTGGAGTCATTGTACCAACACGAGTACATACACCACGTTTTTGAGGTGCAGAGATATCAGTTGATTTTTTCTTTAAAGAGTTAAACCCTTTGTTTAACGCAGGTGATTTAGATTTCCATACTTTATCAGTACGACCATTTCTCACTAATTGGTTAATAGTAGGCATTTGATTATCCTCCCTTCGCATGTTTGTATGACCACATATCCAGGTGGTTCATTATTAGTTGAAAACAAAGTTTTTGCAAGGAAGAGCAAATGCTCTCTCCTCACAAAAACAGTTTTAACTTATTATTCCTATTGCTGAAGCTCCCACTTGAATCCCCGAAACTTTTCCAAGCTTACGAACTGATTCAACCTTTGTTATGGGTATGTTATGTTGCAAAGCAGTGCGAATGATAACATGGGTTAACCGCACATCAGCATCTTCTGCAATAACAACTTCTTTAACTATACCATTTTTGATTGCTTCCAATGTGCGTTTATGACCAACGACTACATTTTCAGCATTTGACACTTTTTGATAAGACATATAAATATCCTCCAAAGCATCGTTCAGGAGCAACCTTGATTATAGTAACATTTTGACTCATACAATGTCAACTAGGATTAGATGTTTTTATACAAAATTTACGACGGAAAATTTTACTGTTCCACATAAATCTCATCGTTTTCTACATTCATGTTATCTTGTGTTGTTTTTACAAGATCCACTTTGCGATAACGATTCATACCTGTTCCAGCAGGAACAAGTTTACCGATAATAACGTTCTCTTTCAATCCTAGAAGCTCATCACGTTTACCTTTAATTGCTGCATCAGTTAAGACACGAGTTGTTTCTTGGAATGATGCTGCAGATAAGAATGAATCAGTTTCAAGTGAAGCTTTTGTAATACCAAGTAGAACAGGTCTAGCTGTCGCTGGTTGTTTACCTTTCAGTAACACCTTCGCATTCGCATCAGTAAACTGATGGATATCTAGTAATGTTCCTGGTAATACGTCTGTTTCACCTGCATCACTTACACGAACTTTACGTAGCATTTGACGTACCATTACCTCTACGTGTTTGTCACCAATTTCTACCCCTTGCATACGGTATACTTTTTGAACTTCACGTAATAAGTATTCTTGAACTGCTGTAATATCCGTTACTTTTAGTAATTCTTTCGGATCAATAGAACCTTCTGTTAACTCTTTACCGTGGCTAATTGGCTGTCCTGGAGTTACTTTCAGACGAGCACCGTAAGGAATAGCATACGTACGAGCTTCAACTTCACCCTGTACAACTACTTCTTGGCGATCTTTAACATCGTTGATCGCTGCGATAACACCGTCGATTTCACTGATAACTGCCTGACCTTTCGGATTACGAGCTTCGAAGATCTCTTGGATACGAGGTAAACCTTGAGTGATATCATCTCCGGCAACCCCACCTGTATGGAATGTACGCATCGTTAACTGTGTACCTGGCTCACCGATAGATTGAGCTGCGATAATACCTACCGCTTCTCCTACTTCTACGTCTGTACCAGTTGCTAAGTTACGACCGTAACACTTCTTACATACACCATGGCGAGTATTACACGTAAACGCTGAACGAATATTTACAGTTTCAACACCCGAATTTTCAACGATATGAGCGATATCTTCAGTAATTAATTGGTTTTCACTAACTAATACTTCACCTGTTTCAGGATGTTTTACAGTTTTTCTTGCAAAACGTCCAACAAGACGATCATATAATGACTCAATTACTTCATTACCCTCTTTAATCGCACCAATTAATAGACCACGATCTGTTCCACAATCATCTTCACGGACAATTACATCTTGTGCAACGTCTACAAGACGACGTGTTAAGTAACCAGAATCGGCAGTTTTAAGTGCTGTATCGGCAAGACCTTTACGCGCACCATGCGTAGAGATGAAGTACTCAAGTACTGTTAAACCTTCACGGAAACTCGATTTGATTGGAAGTTCGATGATACGACCAGATGGATTGGCCATCAGACCACGCATACCAGCAAGCTGAGTAAAGTTAGATGCGTTACCACGGGCACCTGAGTCACTCATCATGAAGATTGGATTGCGTTTATTCAAGGATTTCATCAGTTTTCCTTGGATAACATCTTTTGCATTACTCCAAATAGAGATAACGCGATCGTAACGTTCTTCTTCCGTGATTAAACCACGACGGAATTGTTTAATTACATTATCTACTTTTGCTTGTGCTTCGTGGAGAATTTCATCTTTTTCGCCTAATACAAGAATGTCAGATACCCCAACTGTAATACCAGCTTTTGTAGAGTACTTGAACCCTAAGTTTTTCATACGGTCAAGCATGCGAGACGTTTCTGTAATTTGGAAACGTTTGAACACTTCCGCAATGATGTTACCAAGGATCTTCTTGCTAAATGGCGCCACTTCTTCGCGACTAGCAATAATTTCTTTAATGTTCGCACCTTTTTCAACGAAATATTCCGCTGGTGTTTCTTTTTCAAGGTTTGAGTTTGTCGGTTCATTAATATAAGGGAACGACTCTGGTAAGATTTCGTTAAATATTAATTTACCAACTGTTGTTAATAGAAGCTTACCTTTTTGCTCTTCAGTAAACGTTACGTTATTTACTGAACTTGCAGCAACTGCAACACGTGTGTGCAGATGTACATATCCATTTTGATATGCAAGTATTGCTTCGTTTGCATCTTTGAAGACCATACCTTCACCGATTGCGCCTTCACGCTCAAGTGTTAAGTAGTAGTTACCTAATACCATATCCTGAGATGGAGTAACAACTGGTTTTCCGTCTTTTGGATTCAAGATGTTTTGTGCCGCTAACATAAGAATACGAGCTTCTGCTTGTGCCTCTGATGATAACGGAACGTGAACCGCCATTTGGTCACCGTCAAAGTCCGCGTTGTATGCAGTACATACAAGTGGGTGAAGACGAATTGCGCGACCTTCTACTAATGTAGGTTCAAACGCCTGGATACCAAGACGGTGAAGTGTTGGTGCGCGGTTTAGAAGTACTGGATGTTCTTTAATCACAGATTCTAAAACGTCCCAAACTTCAGGGTGTACACGCTCAATTTTACGTTTCGCACTCTTAATGTTGTGTGCTAACCCTTTTCCAACTAACTCTTTCATAACAAAAGGTTTGAACAGTTCAAGCGCCATTTCTTTCGGTAATCCACATTGGTACATCTTTAAGTTCGGTCCTACAACGATTACAGAACGGCCAGAGTAGTCAACACGTTTACCTAATAAGTTTTGACGGAAACGTCCTTGTTTACCTTTAAGCATGTGAGATAGTGATTTTAATGGACGGTTACCTGGTCCAGTTACTGGACGGCCACGACGACCATTATCAATTAATGCATCTACAGCTTCTTGTAACATACGTTTTTCGTTTTGAACGATGATGCTTGGAGCACCTAGGTCCAATAGACGTTTTAAACGGTTGTTACGGTTAATTACACGACGATATAAGTCGTTTAAGTCAGAAGTAGCAAAACGTCCACCATCTAACTGTACCATTGGGCGTAGTTCTGGTGGGATAACTGGTAGAACATCTAAGATCATCCAAGATGGTTCATTTCCAGAGTTACGGAATGCTTCTAATACTTCTAGACGTTTAATAGCACGAGTACGGCGTTGTCCTTGTGCTGTTTTTAATTCTTCTTTTAAGAAGTCTACTTCTTTATCTAAATCAATGTCTTGTAGTAGCTTTTTAATCGCTTCTGCACCCATAGCAGCTTGGAATGTGCTACCATATCGATCACGATATGCACGGTATTCTTTTTCAGAAAGTAATTGCTTCTTATCAAGTGGTGTATCTCCACTTTCTGTTACAACATAAGAAGCGAAATAAATTACTTCTTCAAGCGCGCGAGGGGACATGTCTAAGACAAGTCCCATGCGGCTCGGGATACCTTTGAAATACCAAATATGAGATACAGGAGCAGCTAATTCAATATGACCCATACGTTCACGACGTACTTTTGCACGCGTTACTTCAACACCACATCGATCACAAACTACACCTTTATAACGTACACGTTTGTATTTTCCGCAATGACATTCCCAGTCCTTTTGTGGTCCGAAAATACGCTCACAGAACAAGCCATCTTTTTCAGGCTTTAACGTACGATAGTTAATAGTTTCTGGTTTCTTAACTTCACCGTATGACCAAGAACGAATCTTGTCAGGTGAAGCAAGTCCAATCTTCATATATTCAAAGTTATTTACATCTATCAAGGGGCCTACCTCCCTTTTAGTCTACAGGTTATCCCAATTATTCCTTAGTTGTCTCAACTTCGACATTCAATTTATCTGCTGATTGATGATCATCGTCATCTTCTGTATCACGCATTTCAATTTCTGTATCGTCGCTAGACATCATTTTAACGTCCATACCTAAACTTTGCAGCTCTTTAATCAATACTTTGAATGATTCAGGAACGCCTGGTTCTGGAACATTTTCGCCTTTAACAATTGCTTCATAAGTCTTAACACGTCCAACAACATCATCAGACTTCACTGTTAAGATTTCTTGAAGAGTATAAGCAGCACCGTAAGCTTCAAGTGCCCAAACCTCCATCTCACCGAAACGCTGTCCACCGAACTGAGCTTTACCTCCAAGAGGTTGCTGCGTTACAAGTGAGTATGGTCCAGTAGAACGAGCATGAAGTTTATCGTCAACCATGTGCGCAAGTTTGATCATATACATGACACCAACAGATACGCGGTTATCGAATGGTTCACCAGTACGTCCGTCATACAGGATTGTTTTCGCGTCATTTGCCATACCAGCTTCTTCAATTGTGCCCCAAACATCTTCCTCACGAGCACCATCGAATACTGGTGTTGCAATGTGAATGCCCAGGTATCTTGCTGCCATACCAAGATGAAGCTCTAATACCTGACCGATATTCATACGAGATGGTACCCCTAATGGGTTTAACATGATATCGATTGGCGTACCGTCTGGTAAGTAAGGCATATCTTCTTCTGGTAAAATACGAGAAATAACACCTTTGTTACCGTGACGTCCGGCCATCTTGTCACCTTCAGAAATTTTACGTTTTTGAACGATATATGCACGTACAAGTTGATTCACGCCTGGTGGCAATTCATCGCCATCTTCACGGTTGAATACTTTTACGTCTAAGATAATACCGCCACCACCGTGTGGTACACGTAGTGATGTATCACGTACTTCACGCGCTTTTTCTCCAAAGATAGCATGTAATAGACGTTCTTCAGCTGTTAATTCTGTTACACCTTTAGGTGTTACTTTACCAACAAGTAAATCTCCATCTTTTACTTCAGCACCAACGCGAATGATACCGCGCTCGTCAAGGTTACGTAATGCGTCTTCCCCAACGTTTGGAATGTCACGTGTAATTTCTTCTGGTCCAAGCTTCGTATCACGAGCTTCTGATTCATATTCTTCAATATGAATAGAAGTGTACACATCATCTTTTACAAGGCGCTCACTCATGATGATCGCATCCTCGTAGTTATAACCGTCCCAAGTCATGAAGCCAACAAGCACGTTACGTCCAAGTGCTAGTTCACCTAATTCCATAGAAGGACCATCCGCAAGGATTTCACCTTTTACAACTTCATTTCCAACACTTACGATTGGACGTTGGTTGTAACAAGTTCCTTGGTTAGAACGAATGAATTTTTGCATTTTGTAGCGATCTAAGTCGCCTTTTACTGTTTGACCGTCAACTTCTACATAGCGACGTACCCAAACTTCACGTGCTTCTACGCGCTCAACAACACCAGGATGTTTACAGATTACTGCAGCACCTGAGTCTTTTGCTGATACGTACTCCATACCTGTACCTACAATCGGAGATTCCGGATTCATTAACGGAACCGCCTGACGTTGCATGTTCGCTCCCATAAGTGCGCGGTTAGAGTCATCGTTTTCTAAGAACGGAATACAAGCTGTCGCTGCCGACACTACTTGTTTTGGAGATACATCCATGTAGTCGATGCGTTCTCTATTTGTGACAATGTTTTCACCACGGAAACGAGCTACGATATCTTCACTTAGGAATTCACCTTCATCAGATAATTTCATATTCGCTTGGGCTACAACATAGTTATCTTCTTCATCTGCTGTTAAATAATCAACATGCCCTGTTACAAGACCAGTTTCTGGGTCAACACGACGATATGGTGTTTCAATGAAACCAAACTCATTTACTTTCGCGAACGAAGATAATGAGTTAATCAAACCGATGTTTGGTCCCTCTGGTGTTTCAATCGGACACATACGACCGTAGTGGGAGTAATGAACGTCACGTACTTCAAAGCCTGCGCGCTCACGCGTTAAACCACCAGGTCCTAATGCAGATAGTCTTCGTTTGTGAGTTAACTCTGCTAATGGATTTGTTTGGTCCATGAACTGAGATAACTGAGAACTTCCGAAGAACTCTTTAATAGATGCAATAACAGGACGAATATTAATTAGCGCCTGTGGTGTAATTGCATTTGTATCTTGGATCGACATTCTCTCACGAACAACACGTTCCATACGAGAAAGACCGATACGGAATTGATTTTGTAATAGTTCTCCAACAGAACGCAGACGACGGTTTCCTAAATGGTCAATATCATCTGTATCCCCTACTTTGTATAGTAGGTTGAAGAAGTAACTGATAGAAGCAAGGATATCACCTGGTGTGATGTGTTTCACATCACGAGTAATATTTGCATTACCAATTACATTAATTACACGTTCGCCTTCCGACTCAGGAGCATAAATCTTAATAGATTGCAGCTCAACATCGCCTTCTACCACTCCACCCATTGGTTTCGCTGTTTTGAATCCAATGTTTTTCTCTAAGTAAGGTAAAATGCGATCAAGTGTACGACGATCTAAGATTGTTCCTTCTGCCGCTAAAATTTCACCAGTTTCTGGATCCACTAATGTTTCAGCTAAACGTTGATTAAACAATCTGTTTTTAATGTGTAACTTCTTGTTGATCTTATAGCGACCTACATTTGCTAAATCGTAGCGCTTTGGATCGAAGAAACGAGACACAAGTAAGCTCTTAGCATTTTCTACTGTTGGTGGTTCACCAGGACGTAGACGCTCATAAATTTCAAGCAATGCTTTTTCTGTACTATCTGTGTTGTCTTTTTCTAATGTGTTGCTTAAGTATTCGTTATCACCTAAAAGCTCGGTGATTTCTTGATCAGAGCCAAACCCTAATGCGCGTAACAAAACAGTTACAGGAAGTTTACGCGTACGGTCAATACGCACATATACAACATCCTTAGCATCTGTCTCATACTCTAACCAAGCTCCGCGGTTTGGAATTACAGTAGCAGTAAAACCACGTTTTCCGTTTTTATCCACTTTGCCACTATAGTATACGCTTGGAGAGCGAACTAACTGGGAAACGATAACACGTTCTGCACCGTTAATTACGAATGTTCCAGTCTCTGTCATGAGTGGGAAATCTCCCATGAACACATCTTGTTCTTTTACTTCACCAGTTTCCTTGTTGATTAGACGCACTTTTACACGAAGTGGTGCTGCATACGTCACATCACGCTCTTTGCATTCGTCTACAGAGTATTTAGGTTCACCTAAGCTGTAGTCGATAAATTCAAGCGATAGATTTCCCGTAAAGTCTTCAATCGGAGAAATGTCTTGGAACATTTCTCGCAAACCCTCATCAAGAAACCACTGATAAGAAGAGGTTTGAATTTCGATAAGATTTGGTAACTCTAATACTTCACTAATACGGGCATAACTTCTTCGTTGGCGGTGGCGTCCGTATTGAACTAGTTGACCTGTCAACTGCTTCACCCCTCAAATCATGAGTATTATAAATGCACAAAAAAATTTGTGCAAAATCACAAATAAATACAACTACTGCTATTAGCGTAGTCTTTTTCTCTTAAAGATAAATACGTTGAGTCTTTCTACCTGCTCAAAAAAGAAAAATGGCTTCTATAAGAAAACCATCATTCTGTTTCATAATCTGCTGATTTTACTATCTTTTCCAAGAGAAACAAAAATATACATCTTTCTCAACGCAGAAAATCATATATTGGCATTGTATAATGTTAACATAGCCAAAAATAACCGTCAACGTTTTTTTGATTTTATGATATAATATCCTTTTTTCTTTTCTACAATCTCAACTTCAGAAAATACTTCTTCTAGTTTTTTCAGCGCAGATGGTGCACCTTGCTTCTTTTGAATAACAATCCAAAGTTCTCCACCTGGAACTAAATAATCCACAGCTTTTTCTAAAATCTCATGTACGATATCTTTACCCGCACGAATTGGAGGGTTAGATAGAATAGCAGCATACTCGCCATCTACATTTTCATAGACGCTACTTTGAAAAATACGTATATTCTCGATTCTGTTATTAGCGGCATTTTCTTTCGCAAGCCCAAGCGCCCTTTCATTCACATCCACCATGTGAACTTCACAACCTTGAAACTCTTTCGCTAACGACAAACCAATAGGACCGTATCCACAACCTACGTCTAATATATCACCTTTTATATCCGGCATTTGAAACGCTTCAATTAAAAGACGAGAACCAAAGTCCACCTCGTTTTTCGAAAACACCCCATGGTCAGATAAAAAAGTAAATTGAGATCCACGAAGTGGAAATTCCCATCGTTTACGATCACTTTTACTAGAAGGGTCGTTAGAAAAATAATGGTCTGCCATATGGCCACCTCTTTTCTTTACAGTTAAAAAAAAAGCTCGCATGAGAGCGAGCTTTTTTTAAAGCATCAAAAGTTAATTACTTAACTTCTACAGCAGCGCCAACTTCTTCAAGTTTAGCTTTCATTTCTTCAGCTTCCTCTTTAGAAACGCCTTCTTTGATTGCTTTTGGAGTGTTGTCAACTAATTCTTTAGCTTCTTTTAAGCCAAGACCAGTGATTTCACGTACAGCTTTGATAACTTTGATTTTTTGAGCGCCAGCACTTGCAAGTACTACGTCAAACTCAGTTTTTTCAGCAGCAGCTTCACCAGCGCCACCAGCTACAGCTACAGGAGCAGCAGCAGTTACGCCGAATTCTTCCTCGATAGCTTTTACTAAGTCGTTAAGTTCTAATACAGTCATAGATTTAACTGCTTCAATGATTTGTTCTTTAGTCATTGTAAATATCCTCCCTTAAATAGGTTTGTATTGTTTTATAGATAACAAGTAATTATCTTTTAAAAAATTAAGCGCCTTGCTCTTCCTTTTGTTCTGCAACTGCTTTAGTAGCAAGTGCAAGGTTACGGATTGGAGCTTGAAGAACGCTAAGAAGCATAGAAAGTAAGCCTTCACGTGATGGAAGAGTAGCGATTGCTTTAACCTCATCAAGTGTTACAAGTTTACCTTCGATTACGCCCGCTTTAATTTCTAAAGCTTCATGTTTTGTAGCGAAGTCGTTTAATACTTTCGCAGGAGCAACTACATCCTCGTTACTGAACGCGATTGCGTTTGGTCCTGTTAAGAATTCGTTTAACTCAGCCATTTCAGCAGATTCTGCAGCACGACGAGTTAGAGAGTTTTTGTAAACTTTGAACTCAACGCCAGCTTCACGTAATTGCTTACGTAATTCTGTTGCTTCAGAAACTGTTAAACCACGGTAGTCAACAACAATTGTAGATTTACTAGCACGAAGTTTGTCCGCGATTTCAGTTACAACTTGTTGTTTAGTTTCGATTACTTTGCTCATGTTATTACACCTCCTGTAGATTATATAGAAGATGTACCGAAAGTGCACTAAAAACCTCCATGCCCAACTTGTAGACATGGAGGCATATAGTCACAGAAAAAAATTCCGTTTCGTATATTAACACCTAGGTAGGAAATTAAGTCTATCGACACCTACTGTCTACGGTACACTATTTAAATTCACAACATAAATGATTATATTAAATCTTCTTTATGAAGTCAACTTCCAATTTTTACGCTAATGTAGAAACGTCTACGCGTACGCCAGGTCCCATTGTAGAAGCAACTGTTACGTTCTTCATGTAAGTACCTTTTGCAGCAGATGGCTTAACTTTTAATAAAGTGTCAGCGATTGTTTTGAAGTTTTCTACTAATTTAGCATCTTCGAAAGATACTTTACCGATTGGAACGTGGATGTTACCAGCTTTATCAACGCGGTATTCAACTTTACCAGCTTTGATTTCGTTAACAGCTTTAGTTACATCGAAAGTAACTGTTCCAGTTTTAGGGTTTGGCATTAAACCTTTAGGTCCTAATACGCGACCAAGTTTACCAACTTCACCCATCATGTCAGGAGTTGCTACTACTACATCGAAATCGAACCAACCTTGTTGGATTTTACCGATGTAATCAGTATCGCCTACGAAGTCAGCGCCAGCAGCTTCAGCTTCTTTAGCTTTTTCACCTTTAGCGAACACTAATACACGTTGTACTTTACCAGTACCGTGTGGAAGAACAACTGCACCACGGATTTGTTGGTCAGCTTTCTTAGGGTCAACACCTAAACGGAATGCAGCTTCTACAGTTGCATCAAATTTAGCTGTGTTTGTTTTCTTTACTAATTCTACTGCTTCTGTTGCAGAGTAAGCAGATGCACGATCAACAAGCTTTGCAGCTTCTACGTACTTTTTACCTCTTTTAGCCATTTTTATTTCCTCCTCGAATGTGGTTTTAGCGGAATAACCTCCCACGTTTACGCCTGTTTTCAGGTATAACCTGAGGATGAGCGCCATCCATTTATTTAAAAACAATAATCATTTACGATAATAAAGGTTGCGAATTGGAATTCCAGACCCGCAACCTTTTTTAAAAACAAATCGAATTAGTCTTCGATAACGATGCCCATACTGCGTGCAGTACCTTCAACCATACGCATTGCAGCTTCTACGCTAGCAGCGTTTAGGTCAGGCATTTTAGTTTCAGCGATTTCGCGTACTTTATCACGCTTAACAGTTGCCACTTTATTACGGTTTGGTTCACCAGAACCAGACTCAATACCAGCTACTTTCTTAAGAAGAACAGCAGCAGGAGGAGTTTTAGTAATGAAAGTGAATGAACGGTCCTCAAATACCGTAATTTCAACAGGGATGATAAGACCAGCTTGATCTGCTGTACGAGCGTTAAACTCTTTACAGAAGCCCATGATGTTAACACCTGCTTGTCCTAATGCTGGACCAACTGGTGGAGCTGGGTTAGCTTTACCTGCAGGAATTTGAAGCTTTACCATTTTAATTACCTTTTTAGCCACGAGACACACCTCCTTAAGTCCGTGATGTGGTCAATTGGACAGTGATTTGCCCTCCCACGTCATATTTTATCTGTAAGGATAAAATCTTTCAAAAAACGTCTCCGATAACGAAGACGTACTGACTTAAAAGATATTATCACTTTTTACAATTCATTTCAAGTTTCATTTTATAATTTTTCAATTTGATGGAAGTCAAGTTCAACTGGAGTCTCGCGACCAAACATGTCCACAAGTACGCTAACCTTTTTCTTCTCCACATCAATTTCTTCAATAGCACCTGTATAATCTGCGAATGGCCCCTCATTTACACGTACTGTCTCATGAAGTTCAAAGTCGAAATCAACCACTTCGTTGTCCATTCCCATATGTTTCATAATGGTAACAACTTCCTCTTCTAATAGAGGTGATGGTTTAGATCCAGAACCAGAAGAACCAACGAACCCAGTTACACCCGGCGTGTTACGTACAACATACCAAGAATCATCAGTCATGATTAATTCTACTAATACATAACCTGGGAACACTTTTCTTTTCATTAATTTTTCTTTTCCGTTTTTCATTTCTACTTCTACTTCTTCCGGGACAACAACACGGAAAATTTTATCTTGCATACCCATTGATTCTACACGCTTCTCTAGGTTTGCTTTTACTTTATTTTCATATCCAGAATAAGTATGGACAACATACCAACTTTTTTCCATTCATTTAGGACGAGCGTCCTTCCCTCCCTGACGTACATTTTTTTGCGCAAATGAAAAAACCCGTTCACCGGGCTTTTACACAGTTCTTATAAATAACATTATATCATGGATAAGTGCTTCTTATTCAAGAATTAACCAAGAATTAACCGAATTAAAGAAGAAATGCCCATATCAACTACTGCGAAGAAAATCGCAAAGAACACAACTGTAGCAACAACAGTCGCTGTTGAGCGGAGTAATTCATCTTTTTTAGGCCAACTTACTTTTTTCATTTCGCGACCTACATCGCCGAAAAAGTTCGTTAAACGCATCTGCGGGACCTCCAGTGTATTATTTCAATTATTTATTTTGTTTCCTTGTGAACTGTATGCTGATTGCATGTTTTACAAAACTTTTTTATTTCAAGTCGCTCTATTGAGCTCGTATCTTTCATAGTAGAGTAGTTTCGATTTTTACACTCTTCACATGAGAGTACAACTTTTTTCCTCATTAGTTACACCAACCTTGTAACATTATGTCCCTAAAAATGTATCATACAATAAAAGACAATGTCAATGACATGCATTTTGTACTGTCTACAAAAGAAAACAGGTGATTTATTTTACACCTGTTGCACTTGTTATTTGTTATGAATTTAAAGTTGTACTTTCTCGCATTTCCATATATCGTTCCAATTTCCTCTTCACCCGCTGTAAAGCGTTATCAATAGATTTCACATGTCTGTTTAACTGTTCTGAAATCTCTTGATAAGAACGCCCATCTAGATATAAAGAAAGTACTTTTCTTTCTAAATCGCTTAATAATTCTGATATTTTTGATTCTATGTCTGTATATTCTTCTTGGCTAATAATCATCTCTTCAGGATCAGTTACCTTCGCTTCAGAAATAACATCCAATAATGTTCGATCAGATTCCTCATCGTAAATCGGCTTATCTAAAGACACATACGAATTTAAGGGAATATGTTTTTGCCTTGTTGCCGTTTTAATAGCGGTAATAATTTGTCGAGTGATACACAGTTCAGCAAATGCTTTGAATGAAGACAGCTTGTCCTCTTTATAATCACGAATTGCTTTAAACAATCCTATCATACCTTCTTGAACAATATCTTCTCGATCGGCACCCACTAAAAAGTAAGATCTTGATTTCGCGCGAACAAAGTTCTTATATTTGTGAATTAAATATTCTAGAGCGTCAGTATTACCTTTTCGAACTAACTCAACGATTGCCTCATCCTCTAAATCACGAAATGTAACGTCGCCTACACTTACGAAGCCTGCTTCCACCTTGATCCCTCCGACCGCTATTTATTTAGCAATATTATACAGTAAAAAGACAAAGAGCGTCAATGCTTCAACGCTCTCCTCTTCTTAATTTTTCTAATTTTTCTGTAATATCTTTACTAAATATCTTTCGCATGGCGGGTTGCTGTTCTTTCGTGTCTTTTGTACGCCTTCTTACTTGTTGCTCCATTGCCTGTACTTCCAACTCTAATTCACGCGCAGATTTCCGAAGGGCACCTTGCGCAAATATAACCCATTGTTCCGTGTAATCAGAAGTCGCAACATATATTCGTGTATTTATATTTCTAAGCTCTATCGCAAGTTGCTCTATCTTTTCGTCTGCAGTTTGATTCTTTCGTGTGAATATTACTTCCACACGAGATTGTTTCATCTTTTTTTCAATACCATGTACTGTATAGGCATCAAAGACTATCATCACTTTTGTACCTGTATAACCTTGATAATCCGCCATCTTATCAATAAGTGCATCTCTTGATGATTGTAAATCTACATCCCGCAGTTTCTTCAAATCTCCCCAAGCTCCGATAATGTTGTAACCGTCAACGATTAAAATATCGTTCATCTTTTATTTACCAATTTCGTGACGTTTACGATATACCTCATACATTAACAAACTTGCAGCTACGGAAGCATTTAAGGATGTAACTTTACCAACCATCGGTAGAGTGATTAGGAAATCACACTTTTCACCAATAATACGACTCATACCTTTTCCTTCACTACCAATTACTAACCCAATTGGCATTTTACCATCTAAATTACGGTAATCCGTTTTCCCTTTGGCATCTGTACCAGCAATCCAAAGTCCACGTTCTTTTAATTCATCAATTGTACGGGATAAGTTCGTTACGCGCGCAACAGGAATGTATTCAATCGCTCCTGTTGATGCTTTCGCAACTGACGCTGTAAGCCCTACAGCCCTTCTCTTTGGAATAATAATTCCATGAGCTCCTGTCGCATCAGCAGTACGCATAATAGAACCTAGGTTATGCGGATCTTCAATCTCATCTAAAATTAAGAAGAATGGATCTTCATTACGTTTTTCTGCCACTTTGAATAACTCTTCTAACTCCGCATACTGATATGCAGCTACTTGAGCAATTACACCTTGATGATTACCCTCAACTAATTGATCTAACTTTTTCTTTGGTGCATGTTGTAAAATAACCTTATTTTCTTTCGCTAACGCTAGTACAATCTGTACTTGTCCTTTGGCAGCACCTTCTGCGATCCAAATTTTATTTATATCTCTCCCTGATCGTAACGCCTCAATTACAGGGTTACGTCCGATAATATATTCACTACTCATGATGATGTGCCCCCTTCCTTTTCTTCTAAAACTGCAATTGCCTTATATACAATTTCGTCTAATCTTTCACGGTTATTTAATAAATGATGATAACCAATTAGCGCTTCAAAGGCTGTACTATGTCGATATGTTTGTACATCCGTATTTTTTGGAACTGTACCTGAATTTGCATTACGTCCTCTTCTTAATACCGCCTCTTCTTCCTCTGTCAAAAACGCCGTCTCTAATAAATGATAAACAACTTTCGCCTGTGCTTTTGCTGAAACAAAGCTCGTCCCTAATCGATGTAATTGATTAGGGCGAACTTTCCCTTTTTGAAGTAGGTGATAGCGGATATATTGTTCATATACCGCATCACCCATGTATGCTAACGCTAAGCTGTTTAATTGCTTTGCATCAATCATTCTTATCCTCTTTTCCATCTTGTACCTTGAGCGGTATCTTCTAAAATAATATTACGGTCTTTTAAGTCATCGCGAATTTGATCTGATAATGCAAAATCACGATTTTTACGAGCTTCAATGCGTTTTTGAATAAGTGCCTCAATTTCTTCATCAAGCAACTCTTCTTGCGCTAATTCTAACCCTAAAATATCAAATAATGTTTCAAGTTGTTTTACGTATGCTTCAATTACCACTGTAGACGTATGTTCTTCCAGTAAATATTGATTCGCATGATTTGCCACATTATATAACTCAGTGATTGCATTAGCAGTGTTGAAGTCATCATTCATCGCTTCTTCAAATGCAGTCTGGAATTTTTCCAGTTCCGCTAACCATTTCTCATTATGGTCTGTTAAATCAGTACTACTTTCCATACGGTGTTTTAAGTTACCGTAAGCCGTCTTAATTCTTTCCAGTCCGTTATTTGTGCTTTGTAATAACTCTTCACTGAAATTAATTGGATGACGGTAATGTACCGATAGCATAAAGAATCTAATTAACTGCGGATTATATTGCTTAATGATATCGTGAACTAAAATAAAGTTCCCCAATGACTTAGACATCTTCTCATTATTAATATTAATATATCCATTGTGCATCCAGTAACGTGCAAATGTTTTTCCAGTTAACGCCTCAGACTGCGCAATTTCATTCTCATGATGAGGAAATGCTAAGTCTTGACCACCAGCATGAATATCGATTGTATCTCCTAAGTATTTACGTGCCATTGCCGAGCATTCAATATGCCAGCCTGGACGACCTTTCCCCCAAGGGCTTTCCCAGAAGATTTCTCCTTCTTTAGCATCTTTCCATAAAGCAAAATCAAGAGGGTCTTGTTTCTTTTCTCCTACTTCAATACGCGCACCGTGACGTAAGTCTGCGATTGGTTGATGCGATAATTTACCGTATCCTTCGAATTCCTTCGTTCTAAAGTACACATCACCTTCTGATTCATATGCATATCCTTTATTCACAAGTTCTTGAATAAATTCAATAATGATATCCATATTTTCCGTTACACGCGGATGAACTGTTGCGTGTTTGCAACCTAGTGCCGTTACATCCTCAAAGTACGCTTCAACGAAACGGTCAGCAATTGTCGGCACATCTTCACCTAATTCATTTGCTGCTTTAATTAATTTATCATCTACGTCAGTAAAGTTGGACACATACTGCACATCATACCCTTTATATTCTAAATAACGGCGTACCGTATCAAATACCATAGGTGGTCTTGCATTCCCAATGTGAATATAGTTATAAACTGTAGGTCCACACACATACATCTTTACCTTATTTTCTTCTAATGGAGTAAACTCTTCCTTTTGACGTGTTAACGTATTATAAATGTGAATAGTCATTTTTATCCTTCCTTTCTACCTTTACTTTAAGTTGTTTTTTCAATTTATCAAGTTCTACTTCCATGACCTTTAACTTATCAAAAATTGGGTCTGGGAGGTCAGAATGATTTAATTCTTGACCGATTTTTACTCCATTTTGAATAACGACTCGGCCAGGTATACCTACAACTGTAGAATGTGCAGGGACTTCTTTTAATACGACAGAACCTGCTCCAATTTTAGAATTCTCTCCAACTGTAATAGAACCTAGTACTTTAGCACCTGTTGCAATTAATACATTATCCTGAATTGTAGGGTGCCTCTTTCCCTTTTCTTTACCCGTACCACCTAATGTAACCCCTTGATAGATCGTTACATTATCACCAATTTCGCACGTTTCTCCAATTACAACCCCCATTCCATGGTCTATGAAAAAACGACGACCAATTGTTGCTCCTGGATGAATCTCAATGCCAGTAAAGAAACGACTAACTTGTGAGATCCAACGTGCAATAAAGAAGAAATTTTTTTTATAAAAAGCATGTGCAATTCGATGGGCCCAAACTGCATGTAATCCAGAGTAAGTCAAAATGACTTCGAAATAACTTCTTGCCGCTGGATCCTGTTCAAAAACGACTTCAATATCTTCCCGAAGCCTCTTAAACATCGACGTTCCCTCCCCTTTATGGGCTGCTTTTTCGAATGAACTAACTCCCTACTTATCTCCCTAAATCTTTATACACGTAGATAAAATTTATACTCATACCCAGTTTTACGGTATAAAAAAAGACGCCTCTGTCATATTGACAGAGACGCCTTATAAGCGCGGTTCCACTCTGTTTAGGCTAAAAAAGCCTCAAACTCATCTCTGATAACGGTGTACACCGCTTCTGCTTACTTTACGCCCTAAGACGTTTCGCAAAACAATTTACTGTTCAGCAGAAGACTCGAAGGGGCATTTCAAAAATCCGCTTATAAACCACTTCCAGCCTAAAGGTGGTTCTCTCTGTAAAAAGCCTGATTTTCTACTTCTCCTTCTCGTCGCTTTTCCTTATTAGGTTTTAAGTATACTTATTATATTTCTAAACCTAGAAAATGTTAACCAATTACTTTTTGAAGACGATTTAAAACTTTTTCTTTTCCAAGAAGTGCAATAGCATTCGGAAGCTCTGGACCATGTGTTTGACCAGTAGTTGCAACACGGATTGGCATAAATAAGTTTTTACCTTTATGACCTGTTTCCTTTTGAACTGCTTTAATAGCCGCCTTAATTGCTGCTGGTTCCATCGCTTCTAGTGCTTCTACTTGACCAGCAAATGCACGAAGTACTTCTGGTACTTGTTCACCTTTTAATACTTCTTGTCCTTCTTCTTCATAATCAACATGATCTTTGAAGAACATTTCAGAAAGCTCTACAATTTCAGCTCCAAAACTCATTTGTTCATGGTATAAAGCAATTACACCACGGATCCAATCTTGATCTTGTTCACTTAAAGTTTCTCCCACACGTCCAGCTTTCACTAAATGCGGTAAACTTAACTCTACAACCGTATCTAAATCTTGCTTTTTCATATACTGGTTGTTCATCCATTTTAGTTTTTGAGAATCAAATAATGCAGGTGATTTTGATAAACGAGCTGCATCAAACATTTTGATAAACTCATCTTTAGAGAAGATTTCTTCTTCACCTACTGGTGACCAACCTAATAGCGCAATAAAGTTAAAGATTGCTTCTGGAAGATATCCAAGCTCTTTATATTGCTCAATAAATTGAATAATAGATTCATCACGCTTGCTTAATTTTTTACGACTTTCATTTACAATTAAAGTCATATGACCGAATTGTGGGATATCCCAACCGAAAGCTTCATAAATCATCATTTGTTTTGGCGTGTTTGAAATATGATCATCACCACGAAGTACATGTGTAATCTCCATTAAGTGATCATCTACTGCTACCGCAAAGTTATAAGTTGGGATTCCATCTTTTTTCACGATAACAAAATCACCAAAATCATTTGAATGGAATGCAACTTCGTCTTTTACGATGTCTTTGAATGTGTAATCACGATTAGCTGGTACACGGAAACGAATACTCGGAATACGTCCCTCAGCTTCAAATTCTTTCATTTGTTCTTCAGTTAAATCACGGTGGTTACCTGCATAACGAGGTGTTTCACCACGAGAAATTTGTCCTTCACGCTCTGCTTCTAGCTCTTCTTCTGTCATATAACATTTGTAAGCTAAACCACGCTCTAATAAATCTAGATATAATTTTTTATAAATATCTAAACGCTCTGTTTGACGATATGGTCCAAATTCACCGCCAACATCAACACCTTCATCCCAGTCCATACCGAGCCATTTTAAGTATTTTAATTGGCTTTCTTCTCCACCAGCCACGTTACGTTTTACATCAGTATCTTCAATACGAATAATAAACTTGCCATCTAAATGACGAGCAAATAAATAATTAAATAATGCCGTACGCGCATTTCCGATATGTAAGTGTCCTGTTGGACTTGGCGCATAGCGCACTCTCACTTGCTTTTCCATAATTGGTACACCTTCCATTCTTAATGTCTACACATTCTATAATTGTACAACAAAAAAATGTGATTATCCATCTTACGAATTAAAAACCATTATTTTTTCTGTAATAATACCACTGCTTGAGAAGCAATTCCTTCTTCCCTACCTGTAAATCCTAATTTTTCTGTTGTAGTTGCCTTTACATTAATGTTGTCTATAGACGTTTCTAACAGTTCACTAATACGTTTACGCATACTTTCAATATGCGGTGCCATTTTTGGCTTTTGAGCAATAATTGTACAATCTAAATTCCCTAACTCGTAACCTTGTTCACGCACAAATTCCCAAACTTTTTGCAACAATACAGCTGAATCTGCATCTTTAAAAGCTGGGTCTGTATCAGGAAAATGCTTTCCGATATCTCCTGCTGCAATAGCACCTAAACATGCATCAGCAATCGTATGTAACAATACATCTGCATCTGAATGGCCGATTAATCCTTTCTCGTGTGGAATTGTAATTCCGCCAATAATTAACGGTCTACCTTCTGCAAATTCATGCACGTCAAAACCTTGTCCAATTCGAAACATTCTTTACATCCTCCTTGAGCTAAACCACTGAGCTTTATGACTCTATATTATATCGATATCCTTACAAAGAAAAGCCCGGCCATTGCCGAGCTTTCCTTTGTTATACACCATCACGGCTATTTTTTCAGAACATGAAGGAAACTTTCAGCAATTAGTAAATCCTCTGGAGTCGTCACTTTAATATTATAGTAACTCCCTTCTACTACACCTACTTGCTTTCCAATACGTTCCACGAGACTTGCATCATCTGTACCAAGAAAACAGCTCTGTTTTGCACTTCTATGAGCTTCTAGCAAAAGAGAAACAGAGAACCCTTGCGGTGTTTGTACAGCCTTAAGCTGAGATCGTTCTACCGTTTCGACAACAACACCTTGCTCTACCTTCTTAACTGTATCCTTTACTGGCACTGCACAAATGGAAGCTCCATATTTTTCTGCTGCTGTTAATACATCTTGAATCACTTTATTCGTTACGAATGGGCGCGCTCCGTCATGTACAAGAACGTATTCAACATCACTCGCATGCTGAATCGCGTTATATACACTATCTTGTCTTTCGGCCCCACCCTGAATAAATTGTACCTGTTTTTCAATCGGATACTTCTGCATTAATTCTTCAAAATACGGGCGTTCCTCTTCGTTAATTGCCATAACAATACTTTTGCACGCTTTATCTCTTTCAAAAGCACGTAATGTATGAACGATAATCGGTACTTCATTTATAAGTAAGAACAACTTATTTTTGCCAGCACCCATCCGCTTTCCTTGGCCGGCTGCCGGAATAATTAATGTATACATATTAATAATCCTCTACCTATAATGCTTTTTCTAATAATTTACGTTTTGCGAAAATCATACGACCAGCTGATGTTTGTAATACGCTAGTAACCAGTACATTAAGTTGCGAACCTACATACTCTCTACCATCTTCTACTACAATCATCGTACCATCATCTAAGTACGCAACACCTTGGTTTTGCTCTTTACCATCTTTCACAACATAAACATTTAATTCTTCGCCAGGGAGTACAACTGGTTTAATTGCATTAGCTAAATCATTAATGTTTAACACTGTTACTCCTTGTAATTCAGAAACTTTATTTAAGTTAAAATCATTCGTTACTACAGTTCCACCGGTGATTTTTGCTAACTTTACAAGTTTGCTATCCACCTCTTGGATATCCTCGAAATCGCCTTCATAAATTTCTACCGGAATCGGCATCTCTTTTTGAATACGATTTAAAATGTCTAGTCCTCTGCGACCACGATTACGCTTTAAAGCATCGGAAGAATCGGCAATATGCTGAAGCTCTTCTAATACGAATTGTGGAATCACAATTGTTCCTTCCAAAAACTTCGTTTGGCAAATGTCAGCAATACGTCCATCGATAATTACACTCGTATCGAGAATTTTCCAATGAGTCGTAGATTTTTCTGCTTCTGCCTCTTCGTTCTCGCTATTATTTTTCTTCTTACCTCCGCGTTGGGGTAATGTAAATAATCCTAGCAATTCATTCCTCTTTTTAAATCCTACTTGGAATCCTAAATATCCAAGTAAAAGAGTGAAGAACACTTGCAATACCGTACTAATAACCGGAATTGTAAATTCACGAATCGGTATTAAAATTAAATATGCAACAATAAGACCAGAGATCAATCCTAATGTACCAAATAAAACATCTGCTACAGGCGCCTTTACAAGAGCCTCTTCAATATGCTTAATAAGTTGAACAATATAATCTACAAGCCAAAATGTTGTTAAAAATAAAATAATTGCACCAATAATCGCACGAACATACGATCCTTCCAATAAAGGAACAGCACCGATGTCTAATACATTAATAACTTTTGGGATTAAGTAAATCCCTAACGCTCCCCCGATCACTAGAAAGAAGAGCTGTACGATCCGTTTTAACATCCAACCACCTCCTACTCATTATTAACCATTGTTTCGCTAATCAAAACGCCGAATGCAAAAGCGGACGTGTTTTTTTATAAATAGTTTTATTTACCAATATATCATATCATATACCAAAAATGTTCTAGTGTCGTTATATTATGGAATCAATGTAATATTCTTAATTGTGTCTACTCATATATAGATGCTCTTGAATTCTTTTTAGGCCTTCTCGTATTTTCTTCGCCCTTACTTCCCCAATTCCTTCCACATCATCCAATTCATGAATAGTCGCGCGACAAACTCCTTGCAACGTTTTGAATCGATTAATTAAATTTTCAATGATAAGTGGCGGAACACGAGAGATTTTGCTTGTAATTCGATATCCCCTTGGCGTCACACTTTCTTCTAAACTGGTTTGCCCTGGGTAACCAAGTAATTTAACTAAATCACTATCCTCTAAAAGTTGTGTATTTGCAAGGTCCTGTAACTTTTTCAAAATTTGATGATGGTCTTGTGTTTTCTCCTGATGGTAATCTTTAATTAACAATGCTGCCTCTGCTTCTAAATCAGCTAGTAATTCTGTAAGCTGTAAACGAATTAACCTACCTTCTGTTCCTAGCTCATGAATATAGCTCAATATTTCATTTTTAATACGCAGTACCATTTCAACACTATGTAAAACGTGAACTACCTCAGACATTGTAACGACCTCTTCAAATTCTAGAATGCCCAAATTCGTAATACCATCATTCCATACAGCCTTATATTTTTCTAACGTTTGAATAGCTTGGTTTGCCTTTGTTAAAATAACCCCTATATCTTTTAGTGTATAACGTAAGTTCCCTTGATATAGCGTAATTACGTTACGTCTTTGTGAAATGGCCACAACAAGGCTGCCCGTCTGCTTCGCTACACGTTCTGCTGTTCGGTGACGCATACCGGTTTCAATAGAATCAATAGATGCCTCTGGAACTAACTGTGCATTCGCTATTAAAATTTTACTTCCCGTTTCATTTAAAATAAGTGCCCCGTCCATTTTTGCTAATTCATATAAACTAGCAGGAGAGAATGCACAATTAATGTGAAAACCACCATCCACAATACTTTTAATCTGCTCATTATATCCAAGAACAATTAGCCCCCCTGTTTGTGCGCGAAGTACATTATCTATCCCTTCACGCAGTGGTGTTCCTGGGGCCACGAGCTGTAAAATATTAATCATACTTTTGACACGTTGCTTATTTTCTTCCATAGCCTAGCCTCCTAATGTCAAACGAAGCGCTTCTCCTAAATTAGAAACACCTACAACCTCAATCCCATCCGGAATTGTCCATCCTCCTAAGTTTTTTCTAGGAATAATAACACGTTGAAATCCTAATTTAGCCGCTTCTTGTACACGTTGTTCGATTCTTGATACTCTTCTTATTTCTCCAGTTAATCCTACTTCTCCTATTACTGCATCAGTTGGTGCCGTAGATTTATCCCTAAAACTTGAGGCTATACTTAAAGCCACTGCTAAATCAATTGCCGGTTCGTCTAATTTCAAACCACCAGCTACTTTTAAATATGCATCTTGATTTTGCAATAGTAAACCTGTTCTTTTTTCTAATACTGCCATAATAAGCGAAACACGGTTATGATCAATTCCCGTCGCCATTCTTCGAGGATTTCCAAAACTAGTAGGGGAGATTAATGCTTGTATTTCTACTAAAACCGGTCTTGTTCCTTCCATTGAAGCAACTACTGTTGATCCTGCAACACCAACCGGCCTTTCCTCAAGGAAGATTTCAGAAGGATTTAAAACTTCCGCAAGACCAAGCTCTTTCATTTCAAAGATACCCATTTCATTCGTGGAACCAAAACGGTTCTTCACAGCCCGTAAAATACGATACGTATGGTGTCGATCTCCTTCAAAGTAAAGAACTGCATCGACCATATGTTCTAACATACGAGGTCCTGCAATTGCTCCTTCTTTTGTCACATGCCCGACAATGAAAATAGGGATTCCTTTTGTTTTTGCAAGTTTCATTAATTCCGCTGTACATTCACGTACTTGTGCCACACTTCCTGGTGCTGACGTCACTTCAGGTAAATGTATCGTTTGAATAGAATCAATAACAACAAAAGCTGGATTCATCTCTTCAATATGTGCTGCAATACGCTGCAGGTCTGTCTCTGCTACAACAAATAGATTGCTACCCTTTACATGCAAACGATCTGCACGAAGTTTAATCTGCTTTGCCGACTCCTCACCCGATATGTATAATACATCATATGAAGAATCTGCTAATTGTGATGAAATCTGTAATAGTAATGTTGATTTTCCAATCCCAGGGTCTCCACCAATAAGCACTAAGGACCCATCTACAATTCCACCACCAAGCACACGATTAAACTCTTGAAATTCCGTTTCAATACGTGCCTCAGACTTTGTTTCTACTTCGGTAAGACGTCTTGGTTTTGTTACTTCCGTTTGAATTGCATTCGCGTAATTAAGGCGCCTAGATGATACAACTGGCTCCATTTCTTCAACAAGTGTATTCCATTGACCACATCCAGGACATTTACCCATATATTTTGGTGACTGATAACCACATTCTTGACATATAAATTTCGTTTTCTTTTTAGCCATACCTTTTTATAGTTCACTTCACTTTCGTCTATAAACGTTTATCCTTCTCGTACAAGAAAGAGGGCTATCGCGTAGCCCTCTTTGTTTGTCTATACTTATTTTACCTTTTCCGCACTATGAATGACAAATGATTCTCCTTCTACATCAAAGATAACTTTTTGTCCTTTCTCAATAGCACCTTTTAAAAGTTCTTCTGATAGTCTATCTTCTACATGTTTCTGAATTGCTCTGCGAAGTGGACGAGCGCCATACTCACGATCAAATCCTTTATCTGCAATAGCTGAAATTGCCCCTTCCGTTAAGTGCAATTCGATTTCTTGTTCTTTTAAGCGATTAACTAACTGATTTACCATAAGAGTTACAATCTCTTGAATATGTTTTTTCTCAAGCATATGGAATACGATAATTTCATCAATACGGTTTAAGAATTCTGGACGAAATGCCTTTTTCAGCTCATCCATTACTTTACCTTTCATATCCGAATAATCACGGCTTTCATCTTGTACATTAAATCCAAGATGTTTGTTACGTTTTAACGCCTCGGCACCAACGTTAGACGTCATAATAACAATCGTATTACGGAAATCAACTGTACGTCCTTTAGAATCTGTTAAACGACCATCTTCTAATACTTGTAGTAAAATATTAAACACATCCGGATGAGCTTTCTCTACCTCATCTAATAAGACAACTGAATATGGCTTGCGACGAACTTTCTCTGTTAATTGTCCACCTTCTTCATATCCAACATATCCTGGAGGAGAACCAACTAAACGGGAAGTAGAATGCTTCTCCATGTATTCTGACATATCGATGCGAATCATTGCATCTTCATCACCGAACATAGATTCTGCTAGTGCTCTTGCAAGTTCTGTTTTACCTACACCTGTTGGCCCTAAGAAAATAAATGAACCAATTGGGCGCTTCGGATCTTTTAATCCTGCTCTTGCACGACGAACAGCTTTTGCTACAGCTACTACTGCTTCATCTTGACCAATCAAACGATCATGGAGAATGGATTCTAAATTTAATAATTTATCAGTCTCTGTTTGTGCAAGTTTAGAAACTGGGATACGTGTCCATGTAGAAACGACATTTGCAATATCTTCTACCGTAACCTCTGAATTTTCTTTTCCTTGTTGCTCTTTCCATTGACGTTTTGTATCTTCTAACTTCTCACGTAAGCGTTGCTCCATATCACGTAAGGATGCAGCCTTTTCAAATTCTTGACTTTGTACAGCTGCATCTTTTTCTTTTCGAATCTCCTCAAGCTTCACTTCAAGCTCTTTTAAGTTTGGTGGTGTTGTATAAGAACGTAAGCGAACTTTTGAAGCAGCTTCATCAATTAAATCAATTGCTTTATCTGGTAAAAAGCGATCTGTAATATAACGATCTGAAAGTTTTACAGCTGCATCAATAGCGTCATCTGTAATAGATACACGGTGATGCGCCTCATAACGATCACGTAAACCTTTCAAGATTTGAATCGATTCTTCTAAACTTGGCTCATCAACATGAATTGGTTGAAAACGTCTTTCTAAAGCCGCGTCTTTTTCAATATATTTACGATACTCATCTAAAGTTGTTGCCCCAATACATTGTAACTCTCCTCGTGCTAACGATGGTTTTAAAATATTCGATGCATCGATTGCACCTTCTGCTCCACCTGCACCAATTAATGTATGAAGCTCATCAATAAATAGAATAATATTGCCTGCTTGGCGAATTTCATCCATCACTTTCTTTAAACGATCTTCAAATTCACCGCGATATTTCGTTCCAGCTACCACTGTACCCATATCTAGTGTCATAACACGCTTATCTCTTAAAGTTTCAGGAACTTCATTATTTACAATTTGCTGTGCTAATCCTTCTGCAATTGCCGTTTTACCTACACCAGGCTCACCAATTAATACTGGGTTGTTTTTCGTTCTACGGCTTAATACCTCAATTACACGTTGAATTTCTTTACCACGTCCAATAACAGGGTCTAAGCGATTTTCACGCGCAACAACTGTTAAGTCCCTTGCTAAACTGTCAAGTGTCGGTGTATTTGCATTTGATGCTGAACCACCTTGATGACCTGAACTAGCTTCATTACTTCCAAGAAGTTGTAAAACTTGTTGTCTTGCTTTATTTAGACTTACACCTAAATTATTTAAAACACGTGCGGCTACACCTTCACCTTCACGGATTAAACCGAGTAAAATGTGTTCTGTTCCAACGTAAGAATGGCCTAGCTTACGCGCTTCATCCATAGATAATTCAATAACCTTTTTAGCACGAGGTGTATAATGTACAGTTTGAGAAGCTTCTGTTCCACGCCCAATTAACGCTTCTACTTCTTTTTGAACTTTCTCTGGACTTAATCCAAGAGCAATTAATGCTTTTGCTGCAATTCCTTCACCTTCGCGTACAAGCCCAAGTAAAATATGTTCTGTTCCAATATTATTATGCCCAATACGAATTGCTTCCTCTTGAGATAAAGCTAATACTTTCTGTGCTCTTTCTGTAAATCTTCCAAACATCATAGAAATCGCCTCCTACTTGCGCTTAGTTTTTTTCAATACGTAATCGCTCACGGATTAAGGTTGCTCTTCGATAATCTCTTTCTTCTGGCCCTAAAGGTCCACCTGCGTATTGTTGTAAAATACCTGGTTGCGTAAGAACCATTAGCTCAGTCAAAATATTTCTCGATATACCTTTTATATATCCTAGATCAATACCAAGTCGTACATCCGATAAGCAATTGGCTGCTTCTGCAGATTGAATTAAACGACTGTTTGCTAGTATGCCGTAAGAACGATAAACCTTATCTTCAAGTTCAATACTTGAATTTTGTACAATTAATTCTCTAGCTATTTTTTCTTGCTGTATAATTTGTTGAATGACACTCTTTAAATCTGCAATAATATCTTCTTCAGACTTTCCTAGCGTCATTTGATTTGAAACTTGAAATATATTACCTAACGCTTCGCTACCTTCACCGTATATTCCTCTTACTACTAACCCTAATTTTTGAATTACTTGTATAATACGGCTAATTCTTTTTGTTAAAACCAGTCCCGGTAAATGAATCATCACAGAAGCTCTTAACCCTGTGCCAACATTAGTAGGACAACTTGTAATATATCCAAGTGACTCATCAAAAGCGTATTCAACTTCTTTCTCAATCCAATTATCTATTTGATTGGCGCTTTGAAGCGCCTCTGATAACTGTAATCCTGAAAATAGGCACTGAATCCGAATATGGTCTTCTTCATTAAGCATAACACTAATATGTTCACTTTCTGATAGTAGACATGCTCCATATTCTGTCCCTGCAAGATTTGGACTAATTAAATGTTTTTCGACTAAAACTCTCCTTTGAAGAGGTGTTAATTCATTCATCTTTAATAGTCCAAACTCCCCAAAGGACCCTACTGCTTTATTTATAAATTTCTTTTTGAATAATTCATGAATCTGTTTAGCTTCTTCTTCGTTTTGCATAGTGGAAAATTGATATTGTTTAAAATTACGAGCCAAACGAATTCGACTACTTAAAACAATATCAGAATCAGGGCCATCCCCCTTCATCCATGGACTAATTGCTTCGTTCATAATTTTGTCCAGTGACATAGAATTATTCCCCCTCCCTATGCTCACTAAGCTGTATTTCAAGACCTCGGATTTTATCCCTTACCTCTGCAGCTTTCTCAAATTCCTCTTTCTGTACGTATTGTTTCAGAATAAGTTTTAGTTCATCTAATTCTTTCTTTAAGTGGATATTTCCTTCTATACGTTCCGGAATTTTTCCACAATGTTCTGTATGCCCACCGTGAAGGCGTTTTAATAATGGCTTTAAATGCTCCTTAAATGTATCGTAACAAGAAGAACAGCCAAAACGTCCGACTTTTGTAAATTGTTCATATGTCATCTTACAATCTGGACACCTTACTATATCTGCATTTGAAAATCCATTTTTTCCTTCTTCAAACATTGTTGATTCACCGTGTAATAAACCAGCAAATAAATCATGAAATGAAAAGTTAGACTGCGATGATTGAAAGAAAGACGTATAGCCACTTTGCTCTGCACATTGCTCACAAAGATGAACTTCCGCCTTCTTCTCGTTAATTACTTTTGTATAATGTAAAGTTGCTGGTCTTATGTTACAGTTTTGACAAGTCATCACTATCCCCACCTTTACAACAGGAACGCTCTATCTCATGGTACTTTTCATACATTACTAGATTGTTCGCTTTCCTGAATCCATTTAAATAAAAGTGCATGTTCTTTTTCAAAACTTCTACAATATTTAACTGCTTTATCTTAGTTATCAATCTTTTACAAAAGTTATATTTATTTATATTTCAGTGTTCTTAACATTGCGCATAATATTCGAGCCCTAAGTTCATCTCGAGAAGGAACATCCATTGATAATACAGAACGGTCTATTACACTTAACATCAGTTTCGCTTCACGATTTGTTATGATTCCCTCTTCTATTAAACGTATAATCATACTTTCTGCATTCCCTTGCGCAACGCTATGATCAATCATATGAAGCATTTGATCAATAATGTCTATATCATCATGCAGTTTGACTTTTATAATGCGAATGTAACCTCCTCCACCACGTTTACTTTCTACTACAAATCCTCTTTCTAACGTAAAACGGGTATTGATTACATAATTGATTTGAGATGGTACGCACTCGAATCGATCCGCAATCTCATTTCTCTTGATTTCAATCACATTATTATTACTTAAGTCAATAACTTGCTTTAGATATTGCTCAATGATATCAGATATATTTCTCATTTATCCGCCACCTTTATTGACTTTGACTATCTTTGACTTTAATTATATACGTATTAATAAAATTTGCAACTCTTTTGCTTATTCACTATCCTAGCCACATTCCCCTGTATTTAAACAAAATATGAATACTTTAAACACATTTTTTATTACTATGGATTATAAAATAAAACACGAAAAAACACGAGTCATTTGACTCGTGTTTTAGTTGCTTGGCGACGTCCTACTCTCACAGGGACAAGGTCCCAACTACCATCGGCGCTAGAGAGCTTAACTTCCGTGTTCGGTATGGGAACGGGTGTGACCTCTCTGCCATCATCACCAAACTATTGAAGGCATATTCCTTCAAAACTAGATAACATTTGCTACATATTATATGGTTAAGTCCTCGATCTATTAGTATTCGTCAGCTCCACATGTCACCATGCTTCCACCTCGAACCTATCAACCTGATCATCTTTCAGGGATCTTACTAGCTTACGCTATGGGAAATCTCATCTTGAGGGGGGCTTCATGCTTAGATGCTTTCAGCACTTATCCCTTCCGCACATAGCTACCCAGCTATGCCCTTGGCAGAACAACTGGTACACCAGCGGTGCGTCCATCCCGGTCCTCTCGTACTAAGGACAGCTCCTCTCAAATTTCCTACGCCCACGACGGATAGGGACCGAACTGTCTCACGACGTTCTGAACCCAGCTCGCGTACCGCTTTAATGGGCGAACAGCCCAACCCTTGGGACCGACTACAGCCCCAGGATGCGATGAGCCGACATCGAGGTGCCAAACCTCCCCGTCGATGTGGACTCTTGGGGGAGATAAGCCTGTTATCCCCGGGGTAGCTTTTATCCGTTGAGCGATGGCCCTTCCATGCGGAACCACCGGATCACTAAGCCCGACTTTCGTCCCTGCTCGACTTGTAGGTCTCGCAGTCAAGCTCCCTTATGCCTTTGCACTCTACGAATGATTTCCAACCATTCTGAGGGAACCTTTGGGCGCCTCCGTTACACTTTAGGAGGCGACCGCCCCAGTCAAACTGCCCACCTGACACTGTCTCCCGGGTCGATAAGACCCGTAGGTTAGAATTTCAATACAGTCAGGGCGGTATCCCACCAGCGCCTCCACCGAAGCTAGCGCTCCGGTTTCAATGGCTCCCGCCTATCCTGTACAAACTGTACCAAAATTCAATATCAGGCTACAGTAAAGCTCCACGGGGTCTTTCCGTCCTGTCGCGGGTAACCTGCATCTTCACAGGTACTATAATTTCACCGAGTCTCTGGTTGAGACAGTGCCCAAATCGTTACACCTTTCGTGCGGGTCGGAACTTACCCGACAAGGAATTTCGCTACCTTAGGACCGTTATAGTTACGGCCGCCGTTTACTGGGGCTTCAGTTCAGAGCTTCGCTTACGCTAACCCCTCTCCTTAACCTTCCAGCACCGGGCAGGTGTCACCCCCTATACTTCGCCTTACGGCTTCGCAGAGAGCTGTGTTTTTGCTAAACAGTCGCTTGGGCCTATTCACTGCGGCTTTCCGTTAAGAAAGCACCCCTTCTCCCGAAGTTACGGGGTCATTTTGCCGAGTTCCTTAACCAGAGTTCTCTCGCACACCTTAGGATTCTCTCCTCGCCTACCTGTGTCGGTTTGCGGTACAGGCACCTTTTATCTCGCTAGAAGCTTTTCTTGGCAGCGGGGAATCAAAGACTTCGCTCCATAAGGAGCTTCCCCATCACAGCTCAGCCTTCACGATAAGCGGATTTGCCTACTTATCAGCCTAACTGCTTGGACGTGCACAACCAATCGCACGCTTCTTCTATCCTTCTGCGTCCCTCCATTGCTCAAACGATAAAGAGGTGGTACAGGAATATCAACCTGTTGTCCATCGCCTACGCCTGTCGGCCTCGGCTTAGGTCCTGACTAACCCTGAGCGGACGAGCCTTCCTCAGGAAACCTTAGGCATTCGGTGGACGGGATTCTCACCCGTCTTTCGCTACTCATACCGGCATTCTCACTTCTAAGCGCTCCACCAGTCCTTCCGGTCTGACTTCACTGCACTTAGAACGCTCCCCTACCACTGATACCATTGGTATCAATTCGCAGCTTCGGTGGTGTATTTAGCCCCGGTACATTTTCGGCGCAGAGTCACTCGACTAGTGAGCTATTACGCACTCTTTAAATGGTGGCTGCTTCTAAGCCAACATCCTAGTTGTCTAAGCAACTCCACATCCTTTTCCACTTAATACACACTTTGGGACCTTAGCTGGCGATCTGGGCTGTTTCCCTCTTGACTACGGATCTTATCACTCGCAGTCTGACTCCTAAGGATAAGTCATTGGCATTCGGAGTTTGACTGAATTCGGTAATCCGATGAGGACCCCTAGTTCAATCAGTGCTCTACCTCCAAGACTCTTACACTTAAGGCTAGCCCTAAAGCTATTTCGGGGAGAACCAGCTATCTCCAGGTTCGATTGGAATTTCTCCGCTACCCACACCTCATCCCCGCACTTTTCAACGTGCGTGGGTTCGGGCCTCCATTCAGTGTTACCTGAACTTCACCCTGGACATGGGTAGATCACCTGGTTTCGGGTCTACGACCACGTACTAAACGCCCTATTCAGACTCGCTTTCGCTGCGGCTCCGCCTCTTCAGCTTAACCTTGCACGGGATCGTAACTCGCCGGTTCATTCTACAAAAGGCACGCCATCACCCATTAACGGGCTCTGACTATTTGTAGGCACACGG
>NZ_CM173491.1:85000-87500 GCF_057784645.1 Bacillus sp. LQ16 | reverse complement strand
AACGCGCCCGAGAGGAGTCGAACCCCTAACCTCTTGATCCGTAGTCAAACGCTCTATCCAATTGAGCTACGGGCGCATATGGTGCCGAGGGCGGGGGTCGAACCCGCACGGTGGTCACCCACCGCAGGATTTTAAGTCCTGTGCGTCTGCCTGTTCCGCCACCCCGGCATGTCATATTGAAAATTGGAGCGGAAGACGGGATTCGAACCCGCGACCCCAACCTTGGCAAGGTTGTATTCTACCACTGAACTACTTCCGCAAGACATGTTTGAGATATTTTATTAAAAGTGCGGGTGAAGGGAGTCGAACCCCCACGCCAAAGGCGCTAGATCCTAAGTCTAGTGCGTCTGCCAATTCCGCCACACCCGCATATTTCATTAAAATGGTGAGCCATGAAGGATTCGAACCTTCGACCCTCTGATTAAAAGTCAGATGCTCTACCAACTGAGCTAATGGCTCTCAAAATTAAAACTGGTGCCGACTAGAGGACTTGAACCCCCAACCTACTGATTACAAGTCAGTTGCTCTACCAATTGAGCTAAGTCGGCTAAATGGTGGAGGATGACGGGATCGAACCGCCGACCCCCTGCTTGTAAGGCAGGTGCTCTCCCAGCTGAGCTAATCCTCCATTTGCCTGGCAACGTCCTACTCTCACAGGGACAAGGTCCCAAATACCATCGGCGCTAGAGAGCTTAACTTCCGTGTTCGGTATGGGAACGGGTGTGACCTCTCTGCCATCATTACCAGACTGTATTCATTTAAGACAAGAATTATTGTAACTCATTTAACTTCTAAAGTCAACAAGTTTTTTATATTCTTTCAAAACTAGATAACATTGCTTCATATTATATGGTTAAGTCCTCGATCTATTAGTATTCGTCAGCTCCACATGTCACCATGCTTCCACCTCGAACCTATCAACCTGATCATCTTTCAGGGATCTTACTAGCTTACGCTATGGGAAATCTCATCTTGAGGGGGGCTTCATGCTTAGATGCTTTCAGCACTTATCCCTTCCGCACATAGCTACCCAGCTATGCCCTTGGCAGAACAACTGGTACACCAGCGGTGCGTCCATCCCGGTCCTCTCGTACTAAGGACAGCTCCTCTCAAATTTCCTACGCCCACGACGGATAGGGACCGAACTGTCTCACGACGTTCTGAACCCAGCTCGCGTACCGCTTTAATGGGCGAACAGCCCAACCCTTGGGACCGACTACAGCCCCAGGATGCGATGAGCCGACATCGAGGTGCCAAACCTCCCCGTCGATGTGGACTCTTGGGGGAGATAAGCCTGTTATCCCCGGGGTAGCTTTTATCCGTTGAGCGATGGCCCTTCCATGCGGAACCACCGGATCACTAAGCCCGACTTTCGTCCCTGCTCGACTTGTAGGTCTCGCAGTCAAGCTCCCTTATGCCTTTGCACTCTACGAATGATTTCCAACCATTCTGAGGGAACCTTTGGGCGCCTCCGTTACACTTTAGGAGGCGACCGCCCCAGTCAAACTGCCCACCTGACACTGTCTCCCGGGTCGATAAGACCCGTAGGTTAGAATTTCAATACAGTCAGGGCGGTATCCCACCAGCGCCTCCACCGAAGCTAGCGCTCCGGTTTCAATGGCTCCCGCCTATCCTGTACAAACTGTACCAAAATTCAATATCAGGCTACAGTAAAGCTCCACGGGGTCTTTCCGTCCTGTCGCGGGTAACCTGCATCTTCACAGGTACTATAATTTCACCGAGTCTCTGGTTGAGACAGTGCCCAAATCGTTACACCTTTCGTGCGGGTCGGAACTTACCCGACAAGGAATTTCGCTACCTTAGGACCGTTATAGTTACGGCCGCCGTTTACTGGGGCTTCAGTTCAGAGCTTCGCTTACGCTAACCCCTCTCCTTAACCTTCCAGCACCGGGCAGGTGTCACCCCCTATACTTCGCCTTACGGCTTCGCAGAGAGCTGTGTTTTTGCTAAACAGTCGCTTGGGCCTATTCACTGCGGCTTTCCGTTAAGAAAGCACCCCTTCTCCCGAAGTTACGGGGTCATTTTGCCGAGTTCCTTAACCAGAGTTCTCTCGCACACCTTAGGATTCTCTCCTCGCCTACCTGTGTCGGTTTGCGGTACAGGCACCTTTTATCTCGCTAGAAGCTTTTCTTGGCAGCGGGGAATCAAAGACTTCGCTCCATAAGGAGCTTCCCCATCACAGCTCAGCCTTCACGATAAGCGGATTTGCCTACTTATCAGCCTAACTGCTTGGACGTGCACAACCAATCGCACGCTTCTTCTATCCTTCTGCGTCCCTCCATTGCTCAAACGATAAAGAGGTGGTACAGGAATATCAACCTGTTGTCCATCGCCTACGCCTGTCGGCCTCGGCTTAGGTCCTGACTAACCCTGAGCGGACGAGCCTTCCTCAGGAAACCTTAGGCATTCGGTGGACGGGATTCTCACCCGTCTTTCGCTACTCATACCGGCATTCTCACTTCTAAGCGCTCCACCAGTC
>NZ_CM173491.1:32500-80000 GCF_057784645.1 Bacillus sp. LQ16 | reverse complement strand
TTATTAACCAACGTAAATTGTTTGTTGTTTCGCCTCTACTTCTTCTACAAATGCACCTAATACATTCGCAAGGTCTTCACGCGTGTTGCAAGTATTGATACCATTACGCACACTCGCATTACCACGAACACCTTTTAAATACCAAGCCGCATGCTTTCTCATCTCTCTTACAGCAACATTTTCGTTCTTTAAATCGATAAGACGATCTAGATGCAACATACATACATCAATTTTCTCACGGACTGTTGGTTCCGGCATTAATTCACCTGTCTCTAAATACTTTACCGTACGATAAATCATCCATGGATCCCCAAGAGCTGCACGACCAATCATAACACCATCTACACCAATCTCATCAAGCATACGCTTCGCATCTTGCGGTGTTTCGACATCACCATTTCCGATAACCGGGATATTCACAGCTTGCTTTACTTGTTTAATGATATCCCAATCTGCTTTCCCTTCATACATTTGCACTCGCGTACGTCCGTGAACCGCCACAGCTTGTCCGCCAGCACGCTCAACAGCTCTAGCATTTTCTATTGCGAAAATATGTTCTTCATCCCAACCGATACGCATTTTAACCGTAACCGGCTTTTCAACAGCATCTACAACCGCTGCTACCATTTCGTATATTTTATTTGGATCTAGAAGCCACCTTGCCCCCGCATCACATTTAACGATTTTCGGTACTGGGCAACCCATATTAATATCAATAATGTCTGCTGTCGTATATTTATCTACGTATTTCGCAGCATCTACAAGCGTTTCTTTCTCTCCACCGAAAATTTGTAAACTTAATGGTTTTTCTCTCTCATCAATATATAACATATCTAATGTTCTTTTGTTATTCAGTAATATTGCCTTATCACTTACCATTTCAGCACAAACTAAACCTGCACCAAATTCTTTAACTGTTAAACGGAATGCAGAGTTACACACTCCCGCCATCGGTGCTAATACAACCGGATTTTTCATCTCAATATTTGCAATCTTTAACAATCAACCTACTCCTTCCTGCACAGTCACTTTGGCATTAATTCATCTATCGAAACATTTAACGCCTTAGCAACTTCTACTACAAAATCTTGAGAAGGCGATCGATTCCCTCTCTCAACTTCACCTAAAACAGATACTGATACCCCTAATTCTTTAGCAAAACCTTCTTGCGTGTAGCCTTTTAGCTTTCGAAAAGCACGAATGCGTCTTCCCCATTTTTCTGCTTCCATACCGTTACTCCCTCTCGCCTTTTCATTTCTTCTACTTGTGAACGTGAAATGTTTTGTTTTATATCTTGATTAATCTCTAACAACGGAACGATAACAAAAGCTCTTTCGAACATCCGCGGATGCGGAACAATAAGATTCTCTGCTTCAATATTCTCTTGATTATAAAGTAAAATGTCAAGGTCGATAGTCCTCGGCCCCCACCTAATTTCCCTTTTTCTTCCTAGGTCATTTTCTACTTTTTGTGTTACTTTCAATAATTCTTGCGGTGATAAATTGGTAGAAATTTTTATAACTAAATTTAAAAAACAACTTTGGTCAGTATAGCCAACTGGATCAGTTTCATACACTGACGAAACATCATCAACTTGAATATACGGACTTTTATTTAAAAACTGAATGGCTTCAGTTAAATACGTATAACGCTCTCCAATATTTGACCCTAATGCAATGTACGCTATATTATTCATGGACGTTCTCTCGTAATTTCTACTGCTACAGCGCGATAATGGCCCGGTATCGGCGGATCTGGTTTAATCACCTTAATTGTACACCGTGAAATACTTTTATATTGCTTTAATATATCTGCAGCAATATTTTCAGCGATACTCTCCACAAGCTTATACTTTCTATCCTCAACAACTTTTCTACATAATTCGAAAAGCTCTCCATAATTGACCGAATGCTCTAAGTCATCACTTTCCCCTGCACGCTTTAAATCCAACTCCACCGTTAAGTCAACTTTAAATCTCTGACCTAATCTATTCTCCTCTGGAAACACACCATGATAACCATAAAATTCCATATCATGGATATAAATTTTATCCAATTACCTTACCCCCTTACCAATCATCGCATCCATCATTTTAGCCATACGCGCCATTTCTTTCACATCATGGACACGAACAAACTCACAGCCCTTTTCAATACCAAGACAAACAGTAGCTCCCGTTCCCTCAAGGCGTTCCTCTACCGGCAAATCTAATACGTGCCCAATAAAGGACTTTCTCGAAGTACCTAAGAGAACCGGATAACCTAGCACATTTAACTGTTCTAAATTACGCATCGCCTCTAAGTTCTGCTCCGGTGTTTTAGCAAAACCGATACCTGGATCTAAAATAATATTCTCATCTCGCACACCAGCATTTTTAGCAATTTTAATACTGTCATACAAATCAGCAATCATATCCGCCATTAAATTACGATAATTCATATTATCACGGTTATGCATTAAAATGATGGGTACATCATAATGGGCTGCGACTTCAGCAATTTTCGGCTCCGCCTTCGCCCCCCAAATATCATTAATAATATGAGCACCAGCCTCAATTGCTTGTTTTGCAACTTCAGCTTTATATGTATCGATAGATATAGGTAATTTTACTTCTTTTGAAACTGCTTGAATCATCGGGACGACTCGCTTTATTTCTTCTTCTACTGATACTTTAGCAAAACCTGGGCGAGTAGATTCGCCACCAATATCAATAATATGAGCACCTTCACCTTGCATTTCTTTTGCGTGACGTACCGCAGCATCTACCTCGTTGTAACTCCCACCATCAGAAAACGAATCTGGTGTTACATTTAAAATCCCCATAATTAATGTCTTTTCATTTAAATTCAATGTATATTCGCCGCAGCGTAAATCATAATCCCACTTCAAACTACACATCTCCTCTTCGTAATTCATTTCTGCTCCATAATTTCTCTCTTTGCATTCCATAAAGGTACATTAAACTTTTTGTAACCACTCCTACTTTACCCGGGAAATCCTGCGCTTCTATACGATAAAGCGGAACAATTTCTTGAATGGAGTTTGTTACGAAGACTTCATCCGCTGAAAGTAGCTCATCTTTTGTAAAGAAACCTTCCTTTACTTCTATATTTAATTCTTCAGCACTCTTTATAATAAACGCACGAGTGATACCATTTAAAATACCTGTCTCTAACGAAGGTGTATATAAAACATCACCTTTCACAAAAAATAGATTCGAAACAATACCCTCTGCAACATAACCTGCTTCAGTAAGGAAAATACCTTCCTTGCTCACAACATTTCCAATTTCACGCTTACCTAAAATATTATTTAAATAGTGATGAGACTTCAGGCGAAATGTCCCTTCCGGTGTATTTCGCACTTGTTTTAAAATAACACCTTCTTTTTCTACTACATCTCCTGGAGCTGTTAAAGGTTTTATAAAAACAATAACCGAAGGCTCTTCGTATATTTCCGTTTGTAATCCTATTTCTTCTATACCCGCCGATACATTAAAACGTACATATGCATGCTTCAATTCATTCTTAGCGAGTAAATCTTTCAAAATAAGCATCACATCATTTTTTGTCATTGTCCATTTAATTTGCAATGTATCCAGCGCCTCTATTAAACGGTCATAATGATCATCCAATAAGAAAGGATGACCATTATAAATACGAAACGTTTCAAAAACTCCAAGACCATATAAATAACCATGATCATAAGGAGAAATTCTCGCTTCACTTGCTTCTACATACTGACCATTTACGTAAATTAACATAATGTCGCACTTGGACTGTATTTACGAATGAAATTCTGCAATAACTCTTTCCCATGAGAAGTCATAATAGATTCCGGATGGAATTGCACACCCTCTATCGGCAATGTCTTATGACGAAGTGCCATAATTTCCCCTTCCTCCGTCCAAGATGTTACCTCTAAGCAATCTGGTAACGTCTCTTTCTTAACAATAAGGGAATGATAGCGCGTCGCAGTAAACGGATTAGGAATATCCGAAAAAATCGTCTTTCCATCATGATGCATAAGCGAAGTTTTCCCATGCATTAATCGCTCTGCACGAACAACCTCTCCACCAAACACTTGTGCAATAGATTGATGCCCTAAACAAACTCCAAAAATCGGAATCTTCCCCGCGAAGTATTTAATAACTTCCATACTAATCCCCGCTTCATTAGGACTACATGGACCTGGAGAAATCATTAGAAAATCTGGTTTCATATTCTCGATATCTGAAATCGTCACTTCATCGTTACGTTTAACAACGAGCTCTTGTCCAAGTTCTCCAAGAAACTGCACTAAATTAAATGTAAAAGAATCATAATTATCAATCATTAATATCATTTCTCTCACCTAACCGTTTCTTCGCTACGTTCTTTTGCACGCCATAAAGCAATCGCCTTTTTTAACGACTCTTTATATTCATTTTCTGGATTTGAATCAATTACAATTCCCGCCCCCGCTTGTACATGAGCTTTTCCATCTTTAGCAAGAAGTGTTCTAATTACAATATTCAATTCTGTATCTCCAGAATAACCAATCCAACCGATTGAACCTGTATAAATCCCTCGGCGAACAGGTTCTAATTCCTCAATAATTTCCATTGTACGTATTTTCGGGGCACCAGTAATTGTTCCACCAGGGAATACAGCCTTCACTAAATCAAAAGCATCTTTATCTTCTTCCACCTCACCACGCACATTAGAAACAATATGCATAACATGTGAGTATTTCTCAATTACCATAAATTCATCTACTTCTACAGTGCCATATTTACAAACACGCCCTAAATCATTTCTTTCTAAATCCACAAGCATTACATGCTCTGCTCTTTCTTTTTCGTTCTCAATTAATTCTCTTGCTAATTCTTCATCCTCTTGCTCATCCGCGCCTCTAGATCTCGTTCCAGCAATTGGTCTTGTACTTACTTCAGTTCCTTGTTTCTTAATTAACAACTCTGGCGATCCACTAACAATTTGAAAATCCCCAAGCTCCAGGTAACCCATATATGGAGATGGATTAATTTCACGAAGACTTGTATAAATTTCTAGTGGATGCGTTTGTAAAGTTCTTTCTTGTCTCGTCGACAAGTTTACTTGGAACACATCACCCGCCCCAATATATTCTTGAATACATTCAACTGCCTTCATAAAGCCTGTTTCTGTAAAGGCAACCGCTTCATTTTTCTTTTTAGGACGTTCAAACGGCATAGTCACTTCAGGCACTTCTGCCACCCAAAGATCCTTCCATTCATTTAAACGTTCTTCTGCTTCTGCATGCTTATCTACATAATGTGTAATAATCCACAATAGCTTTTCTTTTTGATCATAGACAAATACATCGTCAAATAATAAAAAGTATATATCGGGTATATTCAGATCATCCTCTGCAAGAGAAGGGAGTTTTTCGATATAACGGATACAATCATAACTAAAGTAGCCAATTGCACCACCTTGAAAAGGCGGGTACTCTGGATTGTAGTCTGTTTTCCATTTCTCCATATATTCTTGCATTAAATCTAATGGATTCCCTCTTTTTATTGTTTCCTTACCGCTTTCACTTATATGTAACTTTTCACCCTTCCCTTGGATTACCGCTACCGGGTTTAAACCCACTATGTTATAACGACCGCCACGTCCACTTTCCAGCAAAATATGTTGCGGCTTATCCTGAGAAAGAAATTTATATTGCTTAAAGAAATCTAACTGATATGGAATAGAAAGCGCTAAAGATTTTCTTCGTTGCATATCAACACCCCGTCTTCTTTTATCCCACCCTCTTAGATGAACCAGCTCCAACTACATAAGTTATTTATATAGAGATTGATTATACTCGAAGGCTAGTGAAAATAATTTAATTATACTACCTCTTATTTTACATGAAGTTTTCTAGTCATTCACTCTTTTCCTATTTCCAATCCAAAAAGAAAAAGCATCCTTTTTCAAGGATGCTTTTTCAATCGCATTTAATTATGATTCAAATTGATAAAGTGGTGTACTTAAATAACGTTCACCGTTACTCGGGATAATAACAAGTACCTTTTTCCCTTTACCTAACTTTTTCGCAACTTCTGTTGCTGCATAAATAACTGCGCCTGAAGAGATACCAACTAAAATACCTTCCTCTTTAGCCACTCTTCTCGCATATTCAAATGCTTGCTCTGTTTTCACTTGAATAATTTCATCATATACTTCTACATCCAACGTCTCCGGAACAAATCCCGCCCCAATTCCTTGGATTTTATGTGGACCTGGTTTCCCACCAGATAATACTGGTGAATCTGCAGGTTCTACTGCATAAATTTTAATATCTTTATACGCTTCCTTCAGCACTTCACCAGCACCAGTAATCGTTCCACCTGTACCAATACCTGCAATAAACGCATCTAATTGGTCGCCCATTTGTTCAATAATTTCTGGACCTGTTGTTAAACGGTGAATTTCTGGATTCGATTGGTTTTTGAACTGTTGTGGTATAAAGTAGCCATGCTCTTTCGCTAATTCAGTCGCTTTACGAATTGCTCCACCCATCCCTTCAGGACCTGGAGTCAATACTAATTCAGCACCGTAAGCACGTAATAAATTACGACGCTCAATACTCATTGTTTCTGGCATTACTAAAATTGCATTATATCCTTTAGCAGCCGCTACCATCGCTAAACCAATCCCTGTGTTACCACTTGTTGGCTCAATGATTGTATCGCCCTCTTTTAACAATCCCTTTTTTTCAGCATCTTCAATCATAGCTAGTGCAATACGATCTTTAACGCTACTCCCTGGATTCATAAATTCTAGTTTTAAGTATATATCTGCGCTGTCTGATTCTACGATGCGGTTCAACTTAACGATCGGCGTTTTCCCGATTAATTCTGAAACTGATTGTGCCACTCGCATTCCTGTCACTCCTAACACCGAGTATTTTTATTGGTTTTATCTATATTTAGATTTTGTCAGAAAATTCCCTGTTTGTCAATCTATTCGGAGGGTTAATCCCCTTATTACAAATTCTCAATTAAATTTGTAATATCTTCTTTAGAGAACTTGTATCGTTCATTACAGAAATGACAATGAACTTCTGTTTCTTCTTCTTCTTCACGAATTTGCTCTAACTCTGTTTTACCTAAACTAATTAACACACTCTCAATACGTTCACGTGAGCACGTACAATTAAATTGAACATCCATTGTTTCTAATACTTTTACTTTATCTTCTCCAAGGACTGCATATAGTAGCTCTTCTGGAGAAAGACCTTGTTCGATCAATGTTGATACAGGCGGGATTTTTTGCAAACGATCTTCAATGAATGAAATTGTTTCTTCCTGTGCGCCCGGCATAATTTGAAGGATAAATCCACCCGCCGCTAATACGCTGTCATCTCCATTTACAAGTACACCCACACCAACAGAAGAAGGCGTCTGCTCAGAAACTGCGAAATAATACGTGAAATCTTCCCCTAGTTCTCCCGAAACGATTGGAGATTGACCGATAAACGGCTCACGCATACCAATATCTTTAATTACTGTTACAAACCCTTCTGTACCTACCGCTTGATATACACGTAATTTCCCTTGTTCCGTTCCTTCAAAATCAACATGTGGATTCGTTACGTAGCCACGTACATCCCCATTTGCATGAGCATCTACTAAGATAGGGCCAATCGGACCATTACCTTCTACCTTAATCGTTAACTTTTGATCACCTTTTAACATCGCACCCATCATTGTACCTGCAGTTAAAGAACGACCAAGTGCCGCCGAAGCTGTCCTCCATGTATCATGACGTCTTTGCGCCTCACTTACTGTATTCGTTGTACGTACACTATACGCACGTACTTCTCCATCAAACGCTAACGCTTTTACTAAATAATCTTTCATACTTATTTATTCACCTTTCTCATGCTGTAAATTTGCATTACGCTCATATAACATATACAAGCCTTTTAACGTTAAAAATGGATCTACAATATCAATTACATTCGATTCTTCTGAAATTAATTTCGCCAATCCACCTGTTGCAATAACTTTCGGTTCTTGTTTAGCTTCTTCTTTCATACGCTTAACAATACCTTCCACTTGTCCTACATAACCATAAAGAATACCTGATTGCATCGCACTTACTGTATTCTTCCCAACAACACTGCTCGGTTTTGTAATTTCAATACGAGGAAGTTTTGCTGCCCTACTATATAAAGCCTCTGCTGAAATCATAATTCCTGGCGTAATAACTCCACCCATATAATGCTTTTCTTCATTAATATAACAATATGTAGTAGCCGTACCAAAATCAACAATAATAAGTGGACTTCCATACAATTGGATTCCCGCTACTGCATTTACAATTCGATCTGCGCCTACTTCACGTGGATTTTCATATTTAATATTTAGCCCCGTTTTTATTCCAGGCCCTACTACAAGCGGTTTAATTTTAAAATATTTTTCACACATACGTTCTAAAGCGAACATAATTGGTGGTACGACTGAAGATACAATAATACCTTTCACATCTTCAAACGAAAGACCCTCATGATCAAGTAACTGTTTTACAAGCATTCCATATTCATCTTCTGTCTTATGACGATCTGTTTCCATGCGCCAATGCTGACGAAGTTCCCCCTCTTCAAACACGCCTAGTACAGCATTTGTGTTCCCTACATCCAATACAAAAATCATATTCTCACCACTTATCTTATTTAATCTATATTTGTGTAGTATGTATAAAACTTATAAAAACATCATATCACACATACTTATATAATCAGCTTTCCTATCCTCATCATTTTACAAAAAGATTGCTCTCTATTTCAATTTTTAATACTAGTTTTACTTAAATTACTTTATCCACTAAGCCCTTAATAGTAATTAACAAAAATCTTAACAAACAAAAAAGGAGTGACGATAGTCACTCCTTCATTTCTTACTTATCTTCTTTATCTTCATCGTCTTTCTTCATATTGATGTTTACTTTCACATCATCTGAAGATGTTGGACGCTCAGGTAATCTGCCATAATCATATAAATGATTAATTTGCTCTGCGTCTAATGTTTCTACTTCAAGTAACGTTTTAGCGATAATATCAAGCTTATCTCGTTTTTCAGTAAGAATATGTTTCGCACGAGCATAACATTCTTTAATAATTGTTTGCATTTCCACATCAATTTCATGTGCGATTGCATCACTGTAGTTTTGTTCTGAATGGAAGTCTCTTCCTAAGAATACCTGACCACCTTGTGAGCTACCAAATTGCATCGGTCCAAGCTTATCACTCATACCGAATTCCGTAACCATACGTCTTGCAATACCAGTTGCACGTTGGAAATCGTTGTGAGCACCTGTACTTGCTTCACCAAATACAATCTCCTCAGCTACTCGACCACCAAGTAAACCAGTGATTTTATCAAGTAACTCTGGCTTTGTCATGAAGTAACGATCTTCCTTCGGAAGCATTACCGCATATCCACCAGCTTGACCGCGAGGGACAATTGTTACTTTATGAACGACATCAGCTTCATCAAGAACAACACCAATTACAGTATGGCCTGCTTCATGGAAAGCAACGATATTACGTTCTTTTTCAGAGATAACACGACTTTTCTTAGCTGGACCTGCAATAACACGATCCGTTGCTTCATCGATATCACTCATATCAATCTTCTTCTTATCTCGACGTGCAGCTACTAAAGCAGCTTCGTTTAATAAGTTTTCAAGATCCGCACCAGAGAATCCTGGTGTACGAGTCGCAATTGCTCTTAAATTAATATGCTCATCAAGCGGTTTATTACGCGCATGTACTTTCAGTACAGCTTCACGGCCATTTACATCTGGACGATCTACTGTAATTTGACGGTCAAAACGACCTGGACGTAATAACGCTGGGTCAAGAATGTCTGGACGGTTTGTCGCAGCAATGATAATAATACCTTCGTTTGCACCGAATCCATCCATTTCAACAAGTAACTGGTTCAATGTTTGCTCACGCTCATCATGACCACCACCAAGACCTGCGCCACGTTGACGACCTACTGCATCAATTTCATCAATGAAAATGATACAAGGAGCATTTTTCTTTGCATTTTCAAATAAATCACGTACACGTGATGCACCGACACCGACAAACATCTCTACAAAGTCAGAACCACTGATAGAGAAGAATGGAACGCCAGCCTCACCTGCAACAGCACGTGCTAATAAAGTTTTACCTGTACCTGGAGGTCCAACTAATAGGACACCCTTCGGAATACGGGCACCAACTTCAGAAAACTTACGAGGGTCTTTTAAGAATTCAACTACCTCGACAAGTTCTTGTTTCTCTTCATCCGCCCCAGCAACATCTCTGAAACGAACTTTTTTCTTTTCATCATTATATAACTTCGCCTTACTTTTCCCGAAGTTCATAACACGGCTACCGCCGCCTTGAGCCTGGTTTAATAAGAAGAAGAATAAAATGAAGATGATGACAAACGGAATGATTGAAGTAAAGAATGTTACCCAAGCACTTGTTTCTTCTGCTGGTTGATACTTAACTTCGGCACCTTTCGCTTTATCATTGATTTTCTTTTGTAATTCCTCAGTATTTGGTGCATAAGTAACAAATTGTTCTCCTTGGCTAGAGTTATTGAATTGTCCTTTTACCTCAAATACACCATTTTTCGGTTGAAGTTGCACATTACGCACTTCACCGCTTTCTAGTTTAGTAATGAATTTGTCGTAGCTAACTGATGTCGTTTTTTGTGTCGAACCATTAAAATAGCTCACGATTCCAATTACTACTAAGAATATCAGTAAATAAAAGATGGTATTACGGAAGATACGATTCATTCCTAACCTCCTCTCACGGCATAAACACTATAGTAAATCGTAACATAGAAAAACTTTCCTATACAATTGTAAAGCCTGTATTTAATTAATTTGAGTAAACGCTTGGTTTTAATACGCCTACATAAGGAAGATTACGGTACTGCTCTTTATAATCTAATCCATATCCTACTACAAATTCATGTGGAACAGTAAATCCAACATAATCCGCTTTCAGATCAACCTTACGGCCTGTTGGCTTATCTAATAATGTAACAATTTTTACAGACTTCGCTTTACGATATTTGAATAAGTCTACTAAGTAGCTTAGTGTAAGACCACTATCAATAATATCTTCGACGATTAAAATATCGCGACCTTCTACAGAAGTATCAAGATCTTTTAAAATTTTCACTTCGCCTGTTGAAACTGTAGAGTGACCATAACTAGATACAGCCATAAAATCCATTTCAAGATATGTATCTGTTCTCTTTAATAAATCTGCCATAAATGGCATTGCGCCTTTTAATACACCAATTGCAAGAGGTACTGTGTTTTTATAATCCTCTGCAATAACTGCACCTAGTTCGCGCACCTTTTCTTGTATTTGTTCTTCAGAAATTAATACTTTTTCGATATCTTGATTCATCATTTCATTATCCTCCCGGAAGACTCCTTGCTTTTGTAGTGAATAATCATATATTTACCCTTCTTTGCCATCTCTTTCGAAATTGCAAATGCAGATCGCTTCAACAAGGGTACCCAAATAATGTTCCCACTTGCATCACAAACGACCGGCCATTCTTCTCTTTTTTCTTTTGGTACTTTCGCTTCGATAAAAATAGCTTTTATCTTTTTCGTGCCATCCATACCTTGTATTGACATGCGATCTCCATTTTCCCTAGAACGAATACGAAGTGGATATGATATATCATTATACTTAGCAACAAATACTGTTTCATTCATGTTACTTGGTATATCTTCGCTCACCTCTGTTACAAATTCATCCCCGTTCAATAGTGTAATGGTCCCGGGTACTGATAAATCTTGCAAAAAAGGAGAGACAATTTCTTGTTTAAATCTAAAGCTACACTCCTCGTATGTGCGAACAATTTTCAAATCACCTGGAAAATCAAGTGAACCTGAAGGTTGTGTCCGCTTAAAAAACTCAATCACCTTGTCAATATGTATAGAAGAAAGAGAAGATGGAATCTTATATTCATAAAGATAGTTTAATATTAGTTGAATCCCTCTTCTTTGTAAAGGCATAGACATGGATTCAAAGGCAGGAATTGATAAGCTAATTTGTTTATCACTTTTTTTTGTAATTACTTTATTCATTTTCTCAAAAGCTAATTCCTGCAAATAAGCCTCATCCTCTTGCATCTGCACGCTAAATTTTTGGAATTTCTCATGCATTTGTGGATTTTCTTCTTTTAAGTGAGGAAGGACATATTTACGTAATCGATTCCTTGTATATACTTCCTTTTTATTACTCGGATCTATACGTGGAATTAAATTTAGCTTATTACAGTAATCAACAATTTCTTCCTTCGTTACCCCAAGTAACGGCCTAATTAAATATCCATTATGAAAAGGACGCTTCACTGCAATTCCTGCATATCCTTTCGGAGTACTCCCTCTTACAAGACGCATTAAAATTGTCTCGACTTGATCATCTCCATGATGTCCAAGAGCAACATATCTTGCATCATATTTCTTCATTATTCTTTCCAAAAATGCATATCTGCATTCTCTAGCAGCAACCTGTGCATTCATTCCGTATTGCTGTTGATATTGTGATACATTAATCCTTATCGTTTCACAAATAATTCCCAGTTCTTCACAAAGGTCCTGCACAAACTGTAAATCCTCATGAGATTCATCACCTCTAAACATATGATCCACATGAGCTACTACAATTTCCAACTGTTTTTCCGCTCTTTTTTCTAATAAATAATATAAAAGGGCTAACGAGTCAGGACCACCAGAAACTCCCACAACAATTGTTGAATCATTCTTTAATACATCATGCTGCTTTACAAAGTCATCTACTTTTTCAACAAATGTATCTTTCAACTTCGCAATCACCTTTCATTAAACAAGAACAGCAACGTTAGTTACCTTGTCTATAATGGTACAACTTTTACAAACATTGTGCAAAAAAAAGATATACAAAAATTACATTTTTATCTTACATCCTCCGTGTATATTCATAAAATCAATAACATTACCTTTTCCCACAAAAAAACCTAGGTATTCACCTAGGTTTTTAAAATCAAATTATAGATAAACATTCCACTTATATTTTACTGCGCCTGCATTCCTACAATCGGAATCGTAGCCCACTTCGGCATATTTTTCTTCACTTTTGCCACCACAATAGTCATATCATCATTTATATAACCATCACAAGAGCGAATCACTTCTTCCATAATGATATCAGCAATTTCTTGCGGGTCTTCGGTTTGCAATTCTTTAATTTTCCGCTTCATCCATAATTCATGATTCTCTACATGCTGCGCGCCCTCAAAAATCCCATCGCTCATCATAATAAGGATATCGCCCGTTTTTAATTGTTCACCCACCACATCAACTTCAACATCTTCGATGATTCCCATCGGCAAATTACTTGCTTCAATTTTCAAAATATTATTCGCGCGTTTAACAAAACTCGGCGTTGATCCAATCTTTAAAAACCTAGCACTCGCATCCCGCAAATCTACCATAGCTAAATCTAATGTTGTAAACATCTCTTCTGTCGTTCTCAAAGAAAGGATTGAATTGATAGACTTAATAGCTATTTCTTCATCAATACCCGATTGGAGTATTTTTTGTAATAATTTCACCGTTTCCTTACTTTCCATATGAGCTCTTTGCCCATTACCCATACCATCACTAATCGCAAGTGCGTATTTACCAACACTTAAATCCATCATCGCATAAGAGTCACCCGAAACAAACCCACCGCCTTTTGCGGCTGTAGCCAATCCTGTATCAAGAGAATACGTCTTCGCCGAACCAAATGATATTAAACTGTGACCATTCGGATAAGAAGACTTTTCTTCATGTTTAACGACAATATTTTCTTTAAGGATATCCGAAAGCATCGGTGCAACTAACTTTTCACATTCACCATGTTCATTAGATGCAACTGGAATCAACATTTCAATATCAATACTTCCTCTATCTAAACAATAAATATCAACATGCTCTACTTCGACACCAAAATCACGGAACGCTTGCATAATCTGCTCTTCCTGCACTTGATGATTTTCACGCTCTCGTTGTATCTCCTTAGAAAAATCTTCCATAACTTTTGATACACCTAATAGTTGCTCCGCTACTATTCTACGATTTTCCTTCATTTGTTTTCGCAATTTTTGTCCCTCATAGAAGTGATCTAATTCACCCGCTACTAAATCCGTCACTTTTTTCCCTCTCACACAATGCTTGTCCCACTCACGAACTAATTTACGATTATGTTGCAGGGTTCCTTCTTCCGTTTCATTCATTATTTGTTTCATATAATCGTACGTTTTATCGAAATTCACTACCCAGCATTGATCCTTTTTAAAGCACGTTTGACATGTTTTCGCAGTAATTGTACTCAAAAACAAATCTGCTTCTGTATCTTTATCTTCTTCCTCTACATACCCATATACAGAAAAACTATTAGATAAAGCAGCAAATACATTTGCGAATTGGTTGATTTTGTTCGCTGTAACATCACGCATCCTTCTTAAATATTGTTGTTGATCTTGCGAATGCTCTTGTGTACCTGGCATAAATTTAGCAATACGATCCAAAACAAGCTTTGGCGTTAATAAGAAGATAGCAATCGCTACACCTGACTCAATTAAAGTTGTTACAATATTTGTCTGCTTGTCTACATATAATGTAATTAAGCTTGTCCCTATTAATAAACCTAAACTAACACCTAAACGCTTCCCTTCTTTTAACAACCCACCAAGTAATCCAGAAAAAGCGAGAAGGCTAAGCTGAGACAAACTAGACACATTTGCTAAACTTAATATCAATCCTGTTACGACCCCCACTGTAGATCCTGTAGCAGCACCCGCAATAAATGCAAATACTAGTACTAAATACCTTGTAAAAATATGTTGAATAGAAGCATCATATACAAACCAATCTGTTGTACCCGTTAAAACAGATGCTAGTAATATAATCAAACAAACAATTTCTTCTGTCTCTAAAGCCTGTTGTTTTCCTTTCCTTTCCACTAAAAGCGGGACACTTTGTAAAAATATCATAGTTAATACGAAACTAAGCCCAGCCTCAATGGTACTAACGAGTAAATCGTACATGGTGACAGTTTGTTGCGCAAAATATACAACAACTAAGTGTGCGGTTAATGCGGAGATAAATACTTGAAATGGAACAAGTCCAACGGTTTTACGTGTAAATCTACTAAAGAAGATATTATAAATGAAGAAAGTAAAGATAGATGCAAAAGTAAAAAACAAATTATCTATCGAGACTGAAAGAGCTCCTCCCATTAGAGCTAAAAATGCTAGCGGCATCTTATCCCGCTTCATAACATAAACAGCAGCAAAAAACGGTAGTGCAAACGGTAAAATATTTGTTAATATATATGCTCTTCCCAAAAGAAAACCAATAACAACAATAATAAATCCCCATCTAAAGAAAACTTGTTCGAATTTCATTCGCAACTTACTCGTCCACTTTATTCCTCCAAGCTGACTCTCATTCATTGCCAATGCACTTGTATTCATAGTATTCCTTCCTGCTTTAGGCATATTTTTAACACCACCTGCATAGTTTAATTACTGTCATTATAAAAGATGATTGTTGGGATTTTTGTCAAAACAACAGTTTTCACTTTTATAATCGTTCGACTTTTTATTCGAAATAACTCTACAGATATACACGGTATGTAAGTTATCCTTGATTTTTTAATTAAATATTCAGAAAATATAGGGTGATTTTGTAGAAGTGTTGTATGTCTTAATCCATTTAACAAAAAAAGATCATGCAAATTTGCATGATCTTTTTAGATGACCCGTACGGGATTCGAACCCGTGTTACCGCCGTGAAAGGGCGGTGTCTTAACCACTTGACCAACGGGCCGTTAAAATAAATATAGCGGCGGAGGGGATCGAACCCCCGACCTCACGGGTATGAACCGTACGCTCTAGCCAGCTGAGCTACACCGCCATGTCGTCTTATTTAACGGACAATTAGTATCTTACATCAGATATTATTTAAAGTCAACACATCTTGAAAACTTTTTTAAAATATATTTTCACATATAAAAAAGCACCCTGAGCCATCACTCTGGGTACCTCTCTATATGTTAAAAACTAAACGCCTTATTATCCGCGACGTGCGCCACGGCCACCACGTTTAGACTCTGTGTTACGCTTTAAAGAAGTTAAACGATCTTCGCTATCCTTTAAGAAGCGTGCCATCTTTTGCTCAAATGTTTCTTTTGGAGCTCGGTCGTTACCGCCACCACGATTATCTCTGTTGAAAGAGCGATTATTACGTTGTGGACGTCCAGAACGTTGTTGATCACCACCGCGTTGGTATTCACCGCGTGGACGATCTCCTTCTGTTTTTTCACGTTCTTTCGCTTTTTTGATAGATAAACCAATCTTTCCATCTTTTTCAACATTAATAACTTTTACTTCTACTTGGTCGCCCACTTTTAAGTGATCGTTAATATCTTTTACATAGTTATCAGCAACTTCACTAATATGAACAAGACCAGTTAAGCCTTCTGGCAGCTCCACAAAAGCCCCAAAATTTGTAATACCTGTTACTTTACCCTGTAACTTGCTGCCTACCTCGATTGACATAAAAAAAATGCTCCTCCTTAGTGGTTAAAAAGTCAAATTTTACTTTATTATATATAATCCTAAAATATAGTGTCAATAAGACATACTCTACTTCGAAACAGGAAAAATTATCTCCCCTTTACCAGAGAAGAAATAATCCCTTCTAGCAATCTTTAATACGTACTCTTCATCATTTAACTTTTGAACTTCGTCTTTTAGACTTTTTTCTTTATTCGTTAATGAATCCAGTTCTTTTTTCATGTCCTTAACTTTTGCTTCTTTTGCTTTAATGGAACTGTTTTGTTGATAAAACGTTACACTAATACTCGCAATAATTGTAAAAGTAAAGACAAGAAAAACCGCTAAACGGCGATAAAGTCGCTTCCTGTTCTCATCCGTTTGTATTATATGCTCTTTAACAGGATTTGGACTCTGTTTTTCGATTGTTCTTTGTCTCAGTTCCCTCATTTCCGAGGTCCCCCTAACTTCTTTTTTATACGCTCCCATATTTGGAAGATATGTCCCTTCAATTTTGCTATATATTGCAGGAACCCTATATGTTTCACTATAAAAAGTTTAACACGATTAGGGAGAAGTTTCCATATGAGCGAAGCAATAAATCGAACAGGCCAGAAAAAAACTTTCCATATGAAAAGTAATATCCAAATCACAATTTTCCATAACACATGTCCAATTGAAAGCAGTATACGAAATAAGAATAATATAAATGCAATAAATAGCTGCGCTATAATAATAACAGGTTTTATCATGAGTAGCTGTATAATTCGAACAAAAAAATATGTTGTTTGCATAAAAATATAGATGAGAAAATTTAACAGCTTCATGTATAGTGCTTTCAGTAAGCTTTGATATGCCGCAAAACCACATAACAATGCCAAAAACACATATATACGTAGTTCAGCTTCATTTACGAGAAGCAATACATAAAAGACGAATAATGCTTGGACAATCCAAAATAATATATCTTGTATAAATACAAGCCAACGTTTACGTTCTTGGCGCTTTAAAAAACGTTGATATGTATCTAAAGACGCTCCAATCCAAGCACCCATTCCAATCATTGAAAGCATTGTATACAACTGAATTGTTAGACTCATTTAAACAACTTACTAAAGAAACCTTTAGTTTTTTCTCCTTGATTTTCATCAATATACAGCATCTCATTAACTTTCCCTTTAATCGACACAATACCTTTTTCTACATCTAAATTTTTCATTTGTAAATTTTGACCACGAATCGTTAAAAAACCCATTACGGTCTCTAGCAAAAACTCTTCGCTATCAAAACTCTCTACCTGCTTCACACCGGTAATATCAATTATACGCCTGCCACGCATAATAATGTCATGTTCTACAGAAACATTTTGTTGATTAGAAGACGTAGGTGAGTAACCATTATTCACGTAAATCCCCCCATAGGTTTTTACTAGCTAATAGTAATGTATGAGGGGATACATAATTTTAGAACAAGCCTTCTTCCGCTTTTACTTTTTCTTCACGAACTAAGCTATACATATTTGCTGCATCTTCTTTTTTAGTTGTTTCTTTCAATTCATTTATTTTTACAGTCACTATTTTTTGACCAAAACGAATTGTTAATTCATCAGCTACTTTCACATCAGAACTCGCTTTTGCCACTTGACCATTAATAGATATTCTTCCTTGATCAGCTACTTCTTTCGCTAATGTTCTTCTTTTAATTAAACGTGACACTTTTAAAAACTTATCTAGACGCATATCAAATCCCCCTATTAACGCTCTGTTTGTTTCGCTTCTTCCCATAAAACATCTAACTGTTCTAATGATAAATCTTCCATCTCTTTATTCATTTCAGCTACTTTTGCCTCCATGTATAAAAAACGACCAGTAAATTTCTCATTAGTTGAACGTAACGCCTCTTCTGGATCTATTTTATAATGACGGGCTATATTAACAAATGCAAATAGTAAATCACCAAACTCACCTAGCATCTTTTCCTCATCCATGTTTGTAACTTCTTGCTGGAACTCTTGCCATTCTTCCAAAGCTTTCTCTATCATCGGCTGCACATCAACCCAATCAAATCCAACCTTACCAGCTTTCTTCTGAATTTCAAAGGCGCGTAGTAACTGCGGCAAACTTTTAGGAACGCCATTTAAAACAGATTCTTTCACGAATCCTTTTTCTTGTTTTTTAATTTCTTCCCAATTGGCAATCACTTCATCAGCATTGTTTACATCCGTATTTCCAAATACATGTGGATGGCGACGAACCATTTTCTCAGATAGAGTTCGAATGATATCATCTATAGAGAACCAACCTTCATCTTCTCCGATTTGAGCATGAAGCATAACTTGTAATAATATATCACCTAATTCTTCTACTAAGTGATCATCATCCTCTTCATCAATTGCTTCCAACACCTCATAAGCTTCCTCAATTAAATATTTCTTTAATGATTGATGCGTTTGCTTTTTATCCCACGGACAACCATTTGGACCACGCAGGTCTGCAATAATTTCTCTAAGAACATCAAACTGTTGATACAAGGACGCACGCTCCTGAACAGGTGGCACGTACACACTTGTTAAATTATTCAATTCCGTTTCATGATCTAACATGTACAACGGTACCTTCTTTACTTGTTCAAATGAAGTTCCTGCAGCTGTTACGATATACACTTCATAATCATCTGGCAACATCTCCATTAATGTTAATTTCACATCAGATGCAACGAATGCATCATATACTTGGCAAAAGATTAAATGTTGACGTAATTCTAATTGCCCTCTTTCAAATGATGTAGCATCAAGTAATTGAAATCCTTCAATCGGGTCAATTTTTAGGCTTGCAAACATAGGATCAAGGAAACTTTGTCCACCCTCAATTCGCACTTCAACATTTGAAACGTCTCCTTTTTCCAACAATAGCTGAACTGTTCTTTCTGCTACAAGTGGATGTCCCGGAACCGCATAGATAATTTCTGTACCTTCAGCTTGTTCTAGCAATTTATTCGCAATTGTTTCATATACAATTTCAAACGTATCATGTGCTTCATATACAGCATCAAAAGCCGTATATTGTATGCCTTCTTTCTCTAATTCTTCTATAACCGGATGTTCCTTCGTTCTAACAAACAGATGGTCTGCTTCTTTTATTTTTCGATATACACCCATCGTTAGCTGATCTAATTCACCAGCACCTAAACCTAAAACAGTAATGATTCCACTCACAACCTGTCACCTCTATCCACTCTTCTTCAATGAACCTTCTTTTTTCTCTTGTTTCATAACAGTTCCTAATTCTTTTTTTGTAAATACACGTAATTTTAAAATAAAAAACATATATGTCAATCCGCCGATGGCTACACCTAACAACGCTTCAAGCGTCGCGCTCGCTCTATGTTCCGTATCAATTACTAATCCAGACATCTGCAACACACGCGTGAACATCATTAATACAAATCCCATACAGATACCACTAATTACTACACCTAACATATTTCGCTTATTGATAAGTGACCCTGATACAGCTCTCATAAGCAACAAACTATTTAGTCCAGAAATTATGATTAACGCACATAAAGTCGCTAAGGCTGCCCCTTTCACACCAAAATAAGGCATGAATATATAATTTAACGCTAACTTTAAGCAACCTCCAAATACAACAAATAATGCTGGCTTAAATGTTTGTCCCAACCCTTGTAAAATAGAAGCCGTCGTAATTGACAATGAACTAAATAAAATAGATAAAGATAAAATAGATAAAACATCTGATCCATCACTATTTTCAAACAACATAATATTCGTAGGTTGAATAATACAAGTTAGTCCAATAGCTGCTGCAAATCCAATAACAAATGTTATTTTCATTGCTAACTTTACCTTTTCTTGAATAAAGGAAAGATCTCCTCTTTCCTTCGCCGCTGTAATAATTGGAATAAGTGATAACGAGAAAGAAGTCGTCACAACAGTACCTAATTGCATTAGCGGAATACTTCTATCATAAACACCCTTTAATACTTTTGCACTTTCAGCCTGTTCTCCCGCACCAATAAGTAAAGTGTACAAGGACATTGAATCAGCCATCTGTATAAAAATAAGCACTAAATTACTAACACAAATCGCTAACCCCTGCCAAAAAAGGATTTTAATTATCTTCCTTTTACCCTTAATTCTCGCTACACGTTTAAAAAATATGGAACGAAAATCTCGACGCATATACAACATAAGTACAATAATCCCAATAAGTCCACCCGCAATTGAGCCTAACATAGCCCCTGCACCAACTGTATATAAATCAAATCCGTGAGCAATTAGGAATAGCGATAAAAATACAATAATAGAAACTCGAATTGTTTGTTCTATTACTTGCGAAACAGCCGTTGGCATCATATTATTGAACCCTTGAAAATACCCTCTTGCTACAGACAAAAACGGCATCAATAAGAACGAAAATGAAATAACACGTAGCAACTTATCTAAGTGCATATCGCCCATAGCTATCGCGATTGTTTCGGCCCCAAAAAACAATGTAAAGAAACCTATCAAACCAATTCCTAATAAAAACCAAAAAGATACACAAATAATTTCTTCTGCTTCTCTCTGTTTTCCCCACTCTAGTCGTTCTGCAACCATTTTTGAAATGATAACAGGAAATCCATAAGTAGCTAAAATTAAACAAAATCCATAAAACGGGTAAATTTGTTGGTAAATATAAAAACCAATATCCCCTGCTATATTTTGATATGGAATACGGTAAAAAGCGCTTAATACTTTTGTAACAAAACTTGCAATCGTTAATATAATAGCCCCACGCCAAAAGGCTTGATACTTCTTCGCTTCCATACAAGAAAACTCCTTTTTCTATTCTCACCTCTCGTATTATATCATAAAGAAAAGTACAAACTCCCTTACCACCACGGGTAATACTAGGTCCCTACACGTTAAAAATATTCAACGAAAAAAGGTAGCAAAGCGCTACCTTCATTCAATATACATATATCTCCAAATAATTGATTTCTCAAAAAGAAAGATCATAATTAGGAAAGATTGCTACTTCTAAAACCAATATACCCTTACTGTTCCATTTGTTTCGCTAAGAAACTGGCAGCAGTATTAACCGCTTTATGCTCGATTTCGCTTATAATAGCTTCTTTTGAAAAAATAATGACGGCTCCAATTGGGTCTCCGTTTGCAACAATCGGTCCAACTGTATAAGAATGAACCTTTTCTGTTACACCATCGATAATGGAAATATCACTTTCGTCCGTCATAATAACAGACTTTCTTTCTTCCATCGTTTTTTCGATTAGATCGCCAACACTTTTATTTAAGTATTCTTTTTTCGATACGCCTGATACTGCGATGATAGAATCTCGGTCACAGACAAGCACATTATGTCCTAAGCTGTCATATAAAGCCTCAGCATATTCCTTTGCAAAATCACCTAGTTCACTAATTGGAGAATACTTCTTTAAAATTACTTCTCCATCGCGATCAACAAATATTTCTAGTGGGTCTCCTTCTCGAATACGTAAAGTTCTACGAATTTCCTTTGGGATTACTACCCTGCCTAAATCATCAATTCGACGTACGATTCCAGTTGCTTTCATTCTAATGCTGCCTCACTTTCTACTGATGATCAAAGTGGTGAATTTACCTGTTCATGTAAAAATCACCAACTGTTAGACATAGTATTTTACACATTAGTTCTTCTATGCACGTCGAATTGTATTTTTTTATCTTATTTTAGGCATTTATTACTTCTTTTTTCACATCTGGTAAGCCTTTTAATAAATTTTCAGCAATTGTTAACCACTTCGATGTCTCTAAGCCATTTGTTTTCATAACAATTTTCAATTGTGATCCTTCCATTCCTAGACCGATCATACGCCCAAAACTATTTCCGAGCATGAATAATTTTCCACCATCAATATTTTGACTTGCTTGTTCAGAAAACAGGAATGTTACTTCAAATTTATTCTGCTTAATTAACTCAATTTGTTCTTTCATTGCCAACACTTTAATATTTGCAATTTGTAATAAATAACCAACTTCTTGTGGGTAATCACCGAATCTATCGATCATTTCTTCCTGCAATTCTTCAATATCCTCAATTGCAGAAACACCTCTAAATTGTTTATACATCATAATTTTTTGCTTACTATCTGAAATATAAGCATCTGGTAAGTATGCATCTACCTCTAAGTCAATTTCAACATTAACTGTATTTTCAGCCCCATCTGTTCCTCTTCGCTGTTCAATTGCATCTTTTAACATTTGAGAATACAGATCAAATCCGACAGAATCAATAAACCCATGCTGTTCTGCTCCTAACAAATTACCTGCTCCACGAATAGATAAATCTCTCATCGCAATTTTGAAACCAGATCCAAGTTCTGTGAACTCTTTAATTGCTTGCAGACGCTTCTCTGCAACTTCTGACAGCACTTTGTCACGTTTATAGGCAAAGTATGCATATGCAACACGATTAGAACGTCCAACACGCCCACGAAGCTGGTACAACTGTGATAACCCCATACGATCTGCATCAAATACAATTAACGTATTTACGTTCGGAATATCTACACCCGTCTCAATAATTGTTGTACTTACAAGAACATCATGCTGTCCTTCTAAAAATGATAGCATAACAGACTCTAATTCACTTTCGTTCATTTTCCCATGTGCGTACGTTACGCGAGCATCTGGAACTAACATCGAAATTTCATCTGCTTTTCTTTCAATATCCTCTACACGGTTATATAGGAAGTAAATTTGACCGCCTCTTGCAAGCTCTCGCTCTATCGCCTCTCGCATTAATGCTGGATTATACTCTACTACATACGTTTGGACTGGGAAACGATTTTCTGGCGGTGTCTCAATAACAGATAAGTCGCGCACACCAAGCATAGACATATGAAGCGTCCGCGGAATCGGAGTTGCCGTTAATGTTAATACGTCAACATTCGCCTTCAATTGTTTAATTTTTTCTTTATGCGTCACACCAAATCTTTGTTCTTCATCAATAATAAGAAGCCCTAAATCTTTATAAGTGACATCTTTAGATAAAATACGATGTGTTCCGATTACAATATCTATTGTGCCATCCTTTAAGCCCTTAATCGTTTCATTTTGTTGCTTTCTCGTACGGAATCTACTTAATAATCCTATATTGATTGGATAATCTTGAAAACGCTCTCGAATTGTTTCATAGTGTTGCTGCGCAAGAATCGTTGTCGGTACTAAAATCGCAACTTGTTTTTCATCCATAATTGCTTTAAATGCCGCACGAATAGCCACTTCCGTCTTTCCATACCCTACATCACCACAAAGGAGCCTATCCATCGGGCGTCCGCGTTCCATATCTTTTTTAATCTCGTCAATAGAACGTAACTGATCCTCTGTCTCTTGATATGGGAAAGATGATTCGAACTCTTGTTGTTCTGCCGTATCTGGCGTATATGCATAGCCTTTTGAAGCTTCGCGCTCAGCATATAGTTTAATTAGGTCATCCGCAATGTCTTGTACAGATTTTTCAACTTTCGTTTTAACCTTTTTCCAATCATTTCCGCCTAATTTGTAAACTTTCGGATCCTTACCTTCAGACCCTACATATTTTTGGACTTGATCAATTTGTTCAATTGGAACGTATAACTTATCATTACCTTGATATTTAATATTTAAATAATCTTTATGAACACCATTAATCTCTAATGTCTCAATACCTAAAAATTTACCTATACCATGATTTACGTGAACTACATAATCTCCAACTTTTAATTCCGAATAACTTTTAATACGTTCAGCATTCGATAACTTTTGTTTACGTTGTGATTTTTTAACTTTCTTATGAAAAAGCTCCTTTTCAGTAATGACAACAAGCTTTTGCATCGGCATTTCAAACCCTGCATGTAAATCACCTACAGCAATTTGTAGCCTTCCAGGCAATAAGATATCTGTGCCTTCTACAATATCTGCCTCAATATCATAATCACTTAAAATATGTTGTAATTTCTTCACACGTTCATCATCTGTTCCAAGTACAACAGTCGTAAAATGCCCTTCATTCCATCTATCAATTTCTGTTTTTAACAAATTCATCTGTCCATGGAAATCTTGCATTGTTTTACATGTTACATTTACAATATTTTGCGGATGTGTGTGTGCGATATGACGCAAGAATAACGTTAAATATACAAAACTTCTTTTTTTATGATGAAGAAACCCCTCAAATGCGTGAGAGAAAGATAAATCTTGAATAATTGTTCCTTCACCAAGAAGTGATATATACCATTCCGCCTCTTCTGTTTCAAGATGTGATGCTGTTTCTTGAATACGGGAAATCTCATCTAAAATTACAACACCATCTTCTGGTAAATAATCTATCAGACTAGCAGGTTCTTTATAGAAAATAGATAAGTATTTAAACATCTGTTCTATACTTTGCCCGTTTTTCAACATCTCAATTTCATGACTTACCGTCTCAAGCACTGTAGTCTTTAGTTTATCATCAGAAAGTTTTTGCATCGTCTTAGTCAAACCTTCTTCAAGATGCTGAATTCCTGATTTTAATTCTTCCTGTGAAAATAAAAACTCTGTTGCCGGACCAAACCTAACGCTTTCTTTTTTACCTTGAGAACGCTGTTCATCCACATCAAATAATCGAATAGAATCGACTTCTGTATCAAAAAATTCAATACGAAATGGTAGTTCTTCAGTTAAAGGATAAATATCTAATATTCCCCCGCGTAAACTGAACTCCCCTGGAGCTTCTACCATCGACTTACGTTCATAGCCAATATGATGTAAAGTATGCAAGAGCGCATCTAAATCAATCTCTTGCCCTAGATTGATTTCAACTTGCTTTTGCTTCCACAATTCTTTTATTGGTAAAAATCTACGCAATCCTGCCACTGGCGCTACAATGATTCCATTCTCTCCCGCAGCCAAGCGATTTAACACTTCTATACGTTGCGCCTTCAATTCTGGACTTGCAACCCCAATTTCCGATGCTATCAGTTCATTCACTGGATATAGCCACACATCTTTTTCACCAAGTAACGCCACTAAATCTTCATGTACTTTTTGTGCTTGGTATAAGTTATGTGTAACGATTAATTGTGATTTTTTTGTTTTTTTATATAAAGCCGCCATTAATAATGAACGAGAAGACGTTGCCATCCCTGATATAAGTTGTTCTTTTAACCCATCTTCTAATCCATTAATAACCGATTGTATCTCTTCATTTTTATAAAATTGCTCTAATAAACCTATCATTTTTAAAACTCCTCTCAACATAAAGAGCAAGTCATTCTATTTTATGCAAATATTTTGGAAAAGGAAAACAGAAAAATGCTTTGGACATGCCAAAGCGACAACATTTTATTGCAGAAATTTTTCATACTCATAATACTCAGGATAAGATGCGAGCGTTTCTTGACACGATTCACAAATTGTTTTTATATATATATTTCCATTCTCATGAAAATGAATCATCTCTACTACTTCTTGCTCTGTTAGTTGAAATAAAACGTCGCTATATACTTTTTCTGCGTTAATAGAGCCTACATTACCTCCGCAGTGTCTGCAATAATAATACCCTTCCATACTAGCCTCCTAAAAATTCAATTACTACTAGTATGGGTAAAACAAAAGAGAAATATTCCCAATCTCATTTTTAACTATTGAAAGTATTCATGATTTGGAGAAAAGGCTTATTTAGCCACTCTTCACATGCATCCGCTGCTTTTTCAATAGAATGGTTAACATCCGGAATCTCTTCAGATGTAAAGCGTCCTAATACATAATCGACTACCTTCATTCCATTTTTCGGGCGATCGATTCCCATACGGATACGTTGAAATTCTTGTGTTCCTAGGTGCGAAATCGTTGACTTTACACCATTATGTCCACCAGCACTACCTTTCATGCGAAGACGCAATTTACCTACAGGAATGTCTAAATCGTCGTACATAACAACGAAGTCCTCAACATCAATTTTATAATAATCCATGAGTGGACGAATACTTTCCCCAGATAAATTCATATATGTTAGCGGCTTTAATAAGATTACCTTTTCTCCATTAACAAACCCTGCACCAAATACACCTTTAAATTTTTGTTCATTCAAAGAAATGTTCCAACGCTTCGCAAGTTCATCAATGGCCATAAATCCAATATTATGCCTTGTTAATTCATATTCTCTACCTGGGTTCCCAAGTCCTACTATCAATTTCATTCTTGTACCACTACTTTCTTTTTTCGATACGAAAAGACGTAACCAAAATTGGTTACGTCTCATTCTATCCAATTAATTGAATAATACACTCACAGATTCTTCTTCGTATACACGAATGATTGCTTCTCCAATTAATGGAGCAACTGAAAGTTCATGTACTTTGTCGATTTTCTTCTCTTCTGGTAATACGATAGAGTTCGTTACAACTAACTCTTTAATATTTGAATTTTGAATACGCTCAATTGCTGGGCCAGATAATACTGGGTGTGTACAGCAAGCATATACTTCAGAAGCACCGTTCTCAACAAGAGCGTTTGCTGCTAATGTAATTGTACCAGCTGTATCAATGATGTCATCAATTAAAATCGCTGTTTTTCCTTCAATATTACCGATAATGTTCATTACCTCTGATACGTTCGGGCGAGGACGACGCTTATCAATAATAGCGATTGGCGCTTTTAGACGATCTGCCATTTTTCTTGCACGAGTTACACCACCATGATCAGGAGACACGATTACGATATCTTTAAGACCTTTTGTTTCAAAGTAATCAGAAAGAATCGGTACACCCATTAAGTGGTCGATTGGGATATCAAAGAACCCTTGAATTTGTGGAGCATGTAAATCTAGAGTGATTACACGAGTTGCACCTGCTGTTTCAAGCAAGTTTGCTACAAGTTTCGATGTAATTGGTTCACGAGAACGCGCTTTACGGTCTTGACGCGCATAACCATAATAAGGAATAACAATATTAATTGTTTTCGCAGATGCACGTTTTAATGCATCGATCATAATAAGTAATTCCATGATATGTTCGTTTACTGGGAAGCTTGTAGATTGAATAATGAATACATCGCAACCACGGATACTTTCTTCAATGTTAATTTGAACTTCTCCATCACTAAAACGATCAACAGAACATTTTCCTAGTCCTACTCCAATATGCTTTGCAATCTGCTCAGCAAGTTCCTTATTAGAGTTTAAAGAGAATACTTTCAAATTAGAATTTAGATATTGAGTCGACATCTAGATTAACCCTCCACATTATGATTTTTTCTTATTCAGCAATTGATCAACATAGTCTTCTTTGTTAACTTGACGTGCACGTGCTACCGATAATGCTTTTGATGGAACATTCTCTGTAATTGTAGAGCCTGCTGCCACATAAGCACCATCTTCAACTGTTACTGGAGCAACAAGGTTTGAATTACATCCAATAAATACCCCATTACCAATCACAGTTTTGAATTTATTCTTACCGTCATAGTTCACCGTAATTGAACCACAACCAAGATTCACGTCTTCTCCAACTTGTGCATCCCCGATATAACTCAAGTGTGAAGCTTTACTTCTATTACCAAAGACAGTTTTTTTGATTTCCACGAAGTTTCCAACGCGTACTTCGTCTCCAATAACTGAATCTGGGCGAATGTGTGCAAATGGACCAATCGATACTTCTGTACCAAGTTTACTATCATGTACAGTAGATTGACGAATTGTCGTACGATCTCCAATTTCACTATCACGAATTACTGTATGCGGTCCAATTTCACAATCAGAACCAATTACAGTGTTCCCCTCAATAATTGTTCCTGGATGAAGAACTGTATCACTACCGATAATTGCATCAGCAGAAATATAAGTGTTACTTGGATCAATAATTGTGACACCATTTACCATGTTCTTTCGGTTGATACGGTTTTTCATAATAATTTCCGCTTGCGATAGAGCGACTCTGTCGTTAACACCTAACGTTTCATCGAACTGCTCTGTTTGATAAGCTGATACGATATGACCTTCATTTTTTAAAATCTCAATAACATCTGGAAGGTAATATTCACCTTGTACGTTATCATTTGAAACTTTAGAAAGTGAAGCAAATAAAGCCTTATTATCAAAACAATACGTACCTGTATTGATTTCTTTAATAGCTAATTCTTTCTCATTTGCATCTTTATGCTCAACAATCTTTTCAACATGACCATTCTCATTACGAACAATACGGCCATATCCAGCAGGTTCTTCTATGTACGCTGTTAGCACCGTCGCCATTGCTCCTGCTTCTTTATGTTGCTGAAGTAATGCTTCCATCGTTTCAGCAGTTATTAGCGGCGTATCCCCACAAATAACTAAAGTTGTTCCTTCTTCATTTGCAAGTACACTTGCAGCTTGATCTACAGCATGTGCTGTACCAAGTTGTTCTGCTTGTAATGCAAACTCACTTACGTTTCCTAGCTGTTCTTGTACCATTTCAGCACCATGCCCAACAACCGTTACAAGTTTCTGCAATCCTAATTGAGATACTTGATCGACTACGTGTTGTACCATAGGTTTTCCACATACAGGATGCAGCACTTTGTATAGCTTAGACTTCATACGTGTGCCTTTACCTGCAGCTAGAATCACTGCAAATCTGTTTGACATATAGACCCTCCATCGCAACCTATTTATCCATTAAAGATATTATCCTAAATCATCATATATTTCAAGAAACACATTTTAACTATTAAATTTTACCATAATTCTTATAAGATGTTTTACTCTTTAGTATCTTTTTTAAGAAATAAGCTATACTATTTAAAATGATTTTGAAAAAATTAGTAGTTTCTTCTTTTTATGTTAATGAATTATGAAATTTTCAAATATAAAGCAAAAAAAACAAACTCCTGTAAATGCTTACAGGAGTTTGCTACAAAATTATAAGGCTTTTCGTCAAAGCCCTTTTCATTCGAATTTTACGAAGCACCTGCTTCTTCAAACTCAACCTCTTCTAACTCGCCTAAACGATGATACTCTGTTAAAACCGCATCTTGAATTTTAGAGCGTGTACCAGAATTAATGGGATGTGCAATGTCACGGAACTCTCCATCTGGAGTACGTTTACTTGGCATTGCTACAAATAATCCATTATTACCATCAATTACACGAATATCATGAACAACAAATTCATGGTCCAAAGTAATAGAGGCAATTGCTCTCATGCGGCCTTCTGTGTTTACGCGGCGTAATCTTACGTCAGTCACTTCCATCTTGTGTTCACCACCCTTTTCTAAATAAGCGATATATTTGTATAAATTCCACAAATTTTCTATTTTCCCTTTAATTTTTTAAAAATTTTTAAGATAAAAATTTTTAATGTAGTTGAATATAGAGATTAGTGGAGGTTATCGCTTACAAAAGGTTACTTAACTAGGGCGATTACTTCAATTTCAACGGAAACATCTTTCGGTAATTTTGCTACTTGCACACAAGATCGAGCTGGTTTATGAGTAGAGAAATAAGAGCTATATACTTCATTCACAGCATTAAAATCATCCATGTCCTTTAAAAATACTGTTGTTTTTACGACTGTATCAAATGAAGCACCCGCTTCCTCTAATACCGCTTGTAAATTTTGAAATACTTGTTCTGTTTGTACTGTTACATCTCCTGTTACAAGCTCCCCATTCTCCGTTAATGGAATTTGTCCTGAGCTATAAAACATATTATTTACAATAATCCCTTGTGAGTAAGGTCCAATCGCTTGTGGTGCCTTGCTTGTTTGAACAACTTTCATACTTTTCACCCTTTTATTATTTATTTTACTCTTTAAAAATAGTGTACGAAAGGCAGTTTGTCCATCTATTTTATAATCTATAAATAAAATAAAAAAAGATAGAGCTATCTGCTCTACCTTTTATTCAGCCTCTACAAGCCCTTCATCAAATGGTGCAAGAGAATAATTCCCTTTTTCCACTTGAATCGTTTTTTCTTTCACATCAACTTCCGATAGACGAATTAATGATACAAAATTATTAATTAGTCGTTCTTCAATATCTGTGGATTCTACTAATACACCAATACCAACAACATTAGCCTTGAACTCTTCTAACATACTCATCATACCTTGAATCGTTCCGCCAGCTTTCATGAAGTCATCAATAATTAAAACATTCGATCCTTCTGGAAGGCTGCGTTTTGCTAACGTCATTGTTTGAATTCGTTTAGAAGAACCCGACACATAGTTAATACTAACAGTCGGACCTTCTGTTACCTTATTATCTTTCCTTGCAATTACAACTGGTACATCTAAGTAATTTGCCACTGCATAAGCAAGTGGAATCCCTTTCGTTGCCACTGTCATAACCGCATCAATTGATTGCCTAGCAAAAACAGAAGCAAACAAACGACCTGCGCCATTAATATGGCGAGGATTACTTAATAAATCTGTCATGTATAAGTAACCGCCAGGCAAAATACGATCTGGATTTTCAAATAAGCCACAAAGCTCATCAATAATTAGATCTGCCTCTTCTTCACTTATATACGGTATATATTTCACTCCTCCTGCTGCTCCTGGTATCGTTTGCAATGTGCCGACCCCTTGTTGTTCAAACGTTTGCTTAATAATAACTAAATCCTCACTAATGGAAGACTTAGCCGATTGATACCTTTCAGCAAAAAAAGTGAGAGATACTAGCTGACGAGGGTTTTGTAGCAAGTAATAAGTCATATCGACTAATCTTGTACTTCTTCTAATTTTCATACTCTCACCTCAAATCACGAATATTCTAAACAAATCATAACGTATTATACGTCTTTATTCAAGCGTTTCTCGCTCTCCTAATAAACGTACCGCATAGACCTGTTCACAAAATCCTTTTAATCCGTTATAAATGCGATGCATTCGAGAATCATGGTGTACAAGTCCAAATACAGTTGGACCACTTCCACTCATCAATACAGCATCCGCTCCGAATCGCTTCATCTGTGATTTAATACGTGCAACTTCAGGATGCATTCCAAATGTTACATCTTCTAAAACGTTACCAACAGTATCACAAATCCCTTTATAATCTCCAGAATTTATGACATCAACCATTTTATCTACATTTGGATGTGTAACTCGATTTAACTTTAAATTTCCATACACATCAGCAGTAGATACACCTATATGTGGTTTCGCTAAAATAACCCAACAAGAAGGCGGAGTCTTTATATGCTCAATTTTCTCTCCTCTTCCAGTGGCAATTGCTGTGCCGCCATATACACAGAAAGATACATCTGATCCAATTTCTGCGCCAAGCTCTGCTAACTCATCAATTGTAAGCCCTAAATTCCATAATTTATTAAGACCACGTAATGTCGCTGCTGCATCACTACTTCCACCTGCTAATCCAGCTGCTACTGGAATCGTTTTTTCAATAGTAATAGATACACCTTTTTTTACATTAAACTTCTCTTTTAATAATTTCGCTGCCTGATAAGCTAAATTTCGTTGGTCGTCTGGGACATACCGATTATGGGATAAAATTTCAATACGGTCTTCTGCTAATTCCGTTAGTTCTAGACGATCTGCTAAATCAATGGTTGTCATAATCATTTTCACTTCATGATATCCGTCTTGTCTTTTTCCCAGTACATCTAACGACAGATTAATCTTTGCTGGTGCTTTCACTAGTAGCTTCAATCTATTCACCCACTCTATGTACTCAATCTTTTATCGTTTATTTTACCATAAATTTATAGTAAGACGATGACACTTCCCTAATTATAACGAAAAGCATTCAGAATGAAACTACTTATGTAAAATGATGGCACCTTTTAGAGTACAAAAAGCCGAGGAATGTCTCCTCGGCTACCGTAGCATAGAAAGTATCTTACAACTACTGGTTTCGTTTCATTAATTGCTGTTCTGCAATTTCTATAGCACGTTTCACCATGTTACCAGCATCTTTCGCACGAATTCCGCCCCATCCTTCTTTCTGAACAACATCATAAAAGCCAAGCTCTTTTGCTAGCTCTTCTTTAAATTGGTTTGACATGACACCTCTTCGTCTACTCAATGCAGAGTCCCTCCTTATTTTGCTACGGTATAGTTAGTATGCAAAATAATATAGCTTTTCATTTATGGGAATATATGTAATGATATACGGATTATAAAATGACCTCATTATGAGGTTCTCCATAAAATGTTAACTCTACTGTCTCTGTTAAAACATCTGCATAACTATAAGATACACGTTGCAACGCATCTTCTTGTTGATCCAATTGTACAACAAAAACAGAACGGTATGTTTCTGCTAGTACACCTGATTGCTCCACAGTTTTTCTTCTTCCACTATTTGCTTTTAACATAAGTCGCTGTCCAAGATGGTGATCTAATTCGCTTTTAATTTCATCTAAACGTTTTGACATATACTTCGCTACACCTCGCTGTAATTTAGATTGAACACTTAAAACACGATATATCTATCCTAATTATTAACCGCGATTCACAGCTAATATCATCTTGCGTTTGAATAGATAGAAGAAATACTATATTGTAAAAGTATCATTACGTAGTCTGTACGTTCTTGTCTCTTTTTATCCAAATTCATTTAAATCCTTCCATACAAAAAAGCAAGATACATATGTACCCTGCTTACTCTTCGTAATGTTGAAAAGGTAATCCCGTTCGTAAAATCCCTCTCGTTTCAATTCCACCTAGTCCCTTTTCACCAGTAATTGTATTACGTACGACATCCCATACATTGACTCTCTCCATAAATGAAGTAAAACTAATTTTACCAACTACATATACAGGATCTAGTGCATGAATATTAATTCTAGATGGTGAACTAGCGAAATTGGCGCCTGCACGAATTAGTGCCTCAAAGTGCGATTGACATGCCCCAGCAAAAATAACAAGTTGATCCAATGATGGATATTTTTTTCGCACTTCTCGAACAGCCTGTACAAAATGCCTTGAATGCCTATATGCCGCTAAATCTCCCTTCACTCCTTTCGATTTTGTATATGCATCATGCCCCGTAATAACGAGAATGTCTGGGCGAAAGTGATCTATTAAGTCTACTACTTTTTCATGCATCTCCGTTTCTTTACAATGAATACCTTGTACAGGAACGCCAATTTTGTTATATAAGTCTAAGCACTTGCGCAAATATAAAGGGTCTCCATCTATATGCAATACACGTCCCGGCATTTGAAAATAATTCACCTCACTTGTGTATCCACCAGTTGAAGTATGTTCATGCCTTTGTTTCATTAACACATAATCTTGTTGAAACAAACGATACGTGCGCTCCATTGTTTCTTTCTCACGCTTCACCCTTTTTTTATGTTCTCGTTGATCTATACTAATTAAATCTTCAAGTGGCGCATCCGCCACCAGTCTAATTTCCTCTCCAAACAATATAGCTATCTCGCCTTTTATTTCTATAATACGAAAAAGAATATCCCTCTTATGAGAATATCGTTCCACTAATTCTCCAACATGTAAAGCCATTCTCCTACCTCCAAACTCATTAGGCCATCTTACCTGTTTTTAAAATATGAATTTAGAGGGAGAAAGGTGACAAAAGGGACAGTTCAAGTTGAACTGTCCCTTTCATATTCTTATGATAATTTATGAAGAACCAATGCATTACTTAATGTTGCAAACTCTTCAATAGATAGCGTTTCGCCTCTTCGCTTTGGATCAATTCCTACTTCTGTTAAAATTCGATCCAATAATTCCTTATCTTTCGGGAAACCATTTAAATTATTTGATAAATTATTCATCAAAGTTTTACGGCGCTGTGCGAAACTTGCTCGTACTACTTCAAAGAAGAATGTTTCATCTGTCACCTCTACAACCGGTTTCGGACGCTTTAGAAGGCGAATAATTGCAGAATCAACATTTGGCTGTGGTACAAACACTGTACGTGGTACAGTCATAACTGTTTCAACTTCTGTATAATACTGAATAGCAATCGATAAAGAACCATACTCTTTCGTTCCAGGTTTAGCAGCTAAACGATCTCCAACTTCTTTTTGCATCATAACAACAAATCCACGAACTGGTAACTTTTCTTCAAGCAATTTAAATAAAATTGGCGTTGTAATATAGTATGGCAAATTAGCTACTACCATTACATCTTGCCCTTCTTCAAATTGCTCATTAAATACTTCATGTACATCCGCTTTTAGTACGTCTTTATTAATAACTGTAACGTTACCATATGGTGCTAACGTCTCATCTAAAATTGGTAATAGTCTTTGATCAATTTCAAAAGCCACTACTTTTTTAGCACGCTTCGCTAATTGCTCTGTTAATGCACCGATACCTGGTCCAATTTCAATTGCACCACTTTCTGAACCAATTTCTGCATGATCGACAATACGATTTAATACATTTGTATCAATTAAAAAGTTTTGTCCTAAACTTTTTTTGAATGAAAATCCATACTTTTCAACAATGTCTTTTGTACGATTTGGTGTTGCGATATCCTTCATTTTTTTTCCTCCTGTATTACTTGCTTATAAGCTTCTCCAAATGATTCCTTTGAAACTTGAAACATCTGTAATCGTTTATGTAACTGTTTTGCATTTGTATAACCAATCTTTAATAGCTTACCCATTCTTTCTCTGCGGCTCTTTGCCATTTCTCCGCCCACTAAGCCTGCATCGACTAAATCACTCCAACTAATTTCACTTGTATAAGCTTCCATTTCTTCATGTATATTCTCTAGAGCACGGCGAATCGACTCATTAGAAGCATGTTCGATCCCAACTCCCTTTTTCCTTTTAGCAAGCGCTTCTTCCTTCGGTAAAAAGGCATGCTTACAGCCGGGAACCTTGTCAGAAATAATTTTTCGAATACGCTCTCCAGGATAATCTGGATCTGTGAAAATAATAACGCCCCTTTTTTGCTGCGCTAATTTAACTTGCTCAATAACATGATCACCGATTGCTGAACCGTTCGTTTCAATTGTATCCGCATCAACAGCACGCTTAATCGCAACTGTATCATCTTTACCTTCTACAACGATAATCTCTTTTATTTTCATACTTGCCTCCACACTCGTTTCGTCTCTACTTAGTAAAACAAAAAAATGACGACTTTTCCATTATTATTTTCCTCATTCTTATATTTTAAAAAATAGAATAGAAAAATCTTTGTTCTCTGTCCTTATTGTAACACTTCATCATTCACATTTATTTTCTTCATCACTTCTACTAGTGTTTTTTCAAAATAAAAAAGAACAGGTTTCCCCATTCTTTTTATTCAACACCAAATAAAGCTTTTGCATTTTTGGTTGTCATTTCTGCTACTTCCTCATAAGAAACACCTTTTAAATTCGCAATTTCTTCTGCTACGAGTTTTACATAACTCGGTTCATTTCGTTTCCCTCGAAATGGATGCGGCGTTAGATATGGACAATCCGTCTCTATTAACAATTTCTCTAATGGAATCTCCGTAGCAACCTCTTTCGGCTTTTTAGCGTTTTTAAATGTAACTGGTCCGCCTAACGAAATTAGAAAGTTCATATCAACACATCGCTCTGCTACTTCTACGCTGCCGCTAAAACAATGCATAATGCCTCCTACTTCAGCTGCATTCTCTTCTTTTAGAATATCAACAATATCTTGAGTTGCATCGCGATTATGTATAATAATCGGCAATTTCACTTTTTTCGCTAATGCAATTTGTTTACGAAATACATCTTTCTGTATTTCTTTTGGAGACTTATCCCAATGATAATCTAAACCCATTTCTCCAAGTGCAACGACTTTAGGATGAGAAGCAAGTTCTTCTAACCAAGCTAAATGTTCTTCTGTCATGTCAATTGCATCAACTGGATGCCATCCAACCGCAGCGTAAATAAAATCATAAGCTTCAGCTAATTCCATCGCCTTTTTTATCGTTACTTCATCAAAACCAACAACAACTGTATAAGTAACTCCCGCTTCTTTCATTCGGGCAATAACTTCTTGCAAATCTTCTTCAAATTGCTCTGCATTCAAATGCGAATGTGTATCAAACAACATAATACATAACTCCTTTTATATTGAAATCCAGTTTATTCTACAAAAATAAGTTCTTTAATAACTTAACGATAACAATACTACAATCTTAATGCAAAAATAGAGAATGTAAAAAGAAAAAAGACGCTTCACACATGTTACACGTGAAACATCTCTTTTCTTGTCTTAATTACTTGATTTTTGTACCATTTGGTAGATTTTGGTCAATTGATGCTAATGACAATACGCCATTCTCTTCACCCGCTAAAATCATACCTTGCGATAATTCACCGCGTAATTTTACAGGTTTTAAGTTTGTTACACAAATAACCTTTTTACCTTTTAGGTCTTCTGGCGAATAGAATTTTGCAATTCCAGAAACAACTTGACGCTTTTCTGTGCCTAAGTCTAGTTGAATTTTTAACAACTTGTCTGCTTTTTTCACAGGTTCAGCAGATAGTACTTCAGCTACGCGTAATTCTACTTTAAAGAAATCATCAATTGTAATTTCTTCTGCCTTCGGCTCTTCTTCTTTTTTCTCTTCTACTTTAGGGGCAGAGCTTTTCATTTGTTCTTTAATGTACTCTACTTCCACTTCTATTTCTAAACGAGGGAAAATCGGGTTTCCTTTTTCTACTTTTGTTCCAGCTGGAATACAGCCAATTGTAGATAGACTTTCCCAAGATTTATGAGCCTCATCAGTAAGGCCAAGCTGAGCAAACATCTTGCTTGGTGCTACTGTTAAGAATGGCATAAGCATAATACCTGTTTGACGAAGTACTTCTGCTAAATGAGCCATTACGGAAGCTAACTTTTCACGATCATTCTCATCTTTTGCTAATACCCATGGTTGTGTTTCATCAATATATTTATTCGTACGACTAACCAATTGCCAAATAGATCCTAACGCTACAGAGAACTCCATATTCTCCATTGCTTCTTCTACTTTTTTCAAAGTATCTTGTGCAAACGCTACTAACGTTTCATCAAATTCTGTTACATTTGCTTTAAATGCAGGGATTTCTCCGTTAAAGTACTTATCAATCATAGCTACTGTACGATTTAATAAATTACCTAAGTCATTTGCTAAGTCGAAATTAATACGCTCCACAAATCCTTCTGGTGTAAATACGCCATCAGATCCAAATGGAACTTCACGAAGTAAGTAATAACGTAATGCATCCAATCCATAACGATCGATTAATGTAACTGGATCTACTACGTTTCCTTTTGACTTACTCATCTTTCCATCCTTCATTAAAATCCAGCCATGAGCAAAGACTTTCTTTGGAAGAGGTAAATCTAATGCCATTAAAATTATCGGCCAATAAATTGTATGGAAACGAACGATTTCTTTCCCAACTAAATGCACATCTGCAGGCCAGAATTTTTTATATTTCTCTTCATTTGCTGTTCCATAACCTAACGCCGTAATATAGTTAGATAATGCGTCAACCCATACGTAAATAACGTGTTTTGGGTTACCAGGAACACGAACTCCCCAGTCAAATGAAGTACGAGAAACTGCTAAATCTTCTAATCCTGGTTTAATAAAATTATTAATCATTTCATTTTTACGAGACTCCGGCTGAATGAAATGTGGATTATCTTCATAGAACTTTAATAGTCTGTCGACATATTTACCCATTCTAAAGAAATAAGATTCTTCACGAACAAGTTCTACATCATGACCACTATCTGGGCTTTTCCCTCCAACTACTTTGTCACCTTCCATAATTGGATCTACTAATTGATGCTCTGTATAGAACGTCTCATCTTGTACAGAATACCAACCTTCATATTCATCAAGATAAATGTCACCTTGATCTACTAATTGCTTAAAGATTTTTTCGACAACATCTTTATGACGATCTTCAGTTGTACGAATAAAATCATCATAAGAAATATCCATCTTCTCCCAAAGCTCTTTAATTCCTGCAACAATATTATCAACATATGCCTGTGGCGTAATATTTAACTCTTCTGCTTTCTTTTGGATCTTCTGTCCATGCTCATCAGTTCCTGTTAAATAATGCACATTATATCCTTGCATACGCTTATATCGTGCCATCGCATCTCCTGCTACTGTCGTATAAGCATGTCCAATGTGTAATTTTCCACTTGGATAATAAATTGGGGTAGTAATATAAAAGGACTTATTTTCCTCTGTCATTGTTTTGGACCTCCCGAATAACCTCATATGTATTTATAAACAGTATATCAAAAACTCATATATAAAGTGAAACTTTAATCAGTGGGGTTTTTCTTCATCCCCACTGATTATTAGCCCACATCAATCGGGCTTTTACGAGCAGCCCGAATCTCACTTATCTTCTTTAAGCCAACCTAATTTTGAATTCTGGGTCTTAATGCTCGATATCTTTATCATCTATTGCTCATATTTCAAAAAAATATACAATCTCCACTTGAAATTTGTTATTTTTTTCTGAAAATATTGTAAATAATTGTGGAATTTCCTCTCAATCTATTATATATAAGAAATAAGAAATCTATAAATCTTTTTAAAAAATATAGAATTTAAGAATTGACGGAAATGTAAATGATTGGTATCATATGTCCATAGGGTATTTTGTCGAAAAATGACGAATCTAAAAATAGACTCGAAACTTATAAACTATTTATTTAGGAGGAAAAAAATTATGAAATCTACTGGTATTGTTCGTAAAGTTGATGAATTAGGTCGTGTAGTAATTCCAATCGAATTACGCCGTACTTTAGGTATTGCAGAAAAGGACGCTCTTGAAATCTATGTTGATGACGAAAAAATCATCTTAAAGAAATATAAACCAAACATGACTTGCCAAGTAACTGGTGAAGTATCTGACGGTAACCTTTCTTTAGCTGAAGGTAAAATCATCTTAAGCAAAGAAGGCGCTGAGCAAATCTTAAACGAACTTCAAGATTATATCGAAACAGCAAAATAAGCTTCTCAATTATGAGAAGCTTATTTTTTATCGACATGATAGATTTGATATACATCTCTTTTCGACAAATCTCGATCTTTAGCGACTGTTTTAATCGCTTCTTTTGAATTCATACCTTTTTCATTTATATAGTGTTCAATATGATCATATACTGAAAGAGATTCCCACCATTGTTCTTCTGGAGCAGGTTCTTCTGTTGAACCAGCTACTAAAATACAAAACTCACCACGTACTTCATTTTGCTTCGTCCACTCAATTGCTTCTTGAATTGTCCCTCGAATAAATTCCTCAAATTTTTTCGTTAACTCTCGACACAATACAATCTCTCTATTTCCCAACACTTCCTGCATCGAAATTAAAGTATCATCTAAACGATGAGGCGCTTCATAAAACATCATTGTAGTTTGTACATAACGAAGCTTTTCTAACTCCATCTTCCGTTCCTTTTTGTTTCTCTGCAAGAAACCATAGAAATAAAACTGCTTTGTTTCAAGACCGGATGCAATTAATGCTGTAAGGGCTGCATTTGCTCCAGGAAGCGGAATTACATGATATTGCTCAGCTACTGCCTCAACAACAATATCGTAACCCGGATCAGAAATACACGGCATACCAGCGTCACTAACAAGTGCTACATTCTTTCCATCCTCTAACTTCTCTAATATTCTCTTTCCACTTACTTCTTTATTATGCTCATGATAACTCGTGACAGGTGTTTCAATTTCAAAATAATTACAAAGTTTTTTCGTTTGTCTCGTATCTTCAGCAGCAATTAAATCAACTTCTTTTAAAATTCGGATTGCACGAAATGTCATATCTTCTAAATTTCCAATAGGAGTTGGTACTAAATATAAAACTCCCTTTTCATTTTGTTGAAAGCTTTTTTGTTGCCACATAGCGTTCTCCTTTTTGCATATATGCCTCTTTTTGTTTTCTCGTTAATTGCTTAAAGTAATACTCCGCTTGCATAGCTGTACGCTTATCATCATGGGTCTCTACATATTTTAAAACGACAGGAAGCCTGACGCGTGTATACTTAGCTCCTTTGCCGCTATTATGAGTCTGTATTCGTTTTTCTATATGGTTTGTATATCCAGCATAATAACTTCCATCAGAGCACTCTACCACATAAAAAAAATGCTTATTCTTCTCCATATAAAATTGAACGTATCTCCTTTGTATATTCGTTATTGTTCTCATATACAACGAGAGGTGGTAAAATTTTTAAATCTGCATTTCCATCCTTAATTCCTTCAATTAACAATGTATTTGCTTCTTTTCCAACCTTAGGATAAACAAATCGCACACGCTTTGGTTCAATTTTATATTTACGCATTAATGTGACAATGTCGAGTAATCGCCCTGGACGATGTACAAACGCCACTTTCCCACCTTGTTTTACTAACTGACTACTTGCAGATACAACATCTTCTAATGTACACATAATTTCATGACGAGCTATCGCTAAATGTTCATTCATATTTTTCTCTGAAGTTTGAGGTGTTTGAAAATATGGTGGATTACATGTAACAACATCATATTGATGACGTCCGAGTTTCTCTGGCATATCTTTCAAATCTCCATGTATGAGGTGAATTCTTTCTTCCAGCCCATTATATTGAACACTTCTTACTCCCATATCATATAAGCGTTCTTGAATTTCCACACCAGTAATCTTTCCTTTTGTTCTTGTACTTAATAGAAGGGGGACAACTGCGTTACCTGTACACAAATCAAGTAAATTCCCCTTTTGAATTGGTACCCATGCAAAATCTGCCAGTAAAACAGCATCTAAAGAAAAATTAAATACTGATGGGCTTTGTATAATCTTCATGTCTTGCGCTAATAAGTAATCTAAACGTTCATCTTCATATAAATTCATATACTGCTCCTTTTCTTACCCTTAACCTACCCTATTTCATGTATAAAAAATTACCTTTCCAATTATAATTGGAAAGGTAATTTCACTTTTTATTTAAGAATGACAGACAGAACAAACAATCTCCCTCTTTACGTACACTTCCATAATGTAGATTGCAAATATGAAAACCTTCTTGATACAGTCTCGCTAAATTGTCATAGCCTTCACCAATATCTGTTTTCGGCTTCACTTCTTTACGCTTTTGAGTTTTTTGTTTTTCTTTATTCTGCACTTCTTCAAAACGGTGTCGCAAATTGTTATTTTCCATTTTTATATGCTGGTTTTCTTCCAACAACTCTGCAAGATGCTGTTTTAACTCTCCCAACTGTTTGTATAAATGTCCAATTTGCTCTTCCATACTAGAAACCGATTCAAAAATATCTTTTTTCTCCACAAGCACCCACCTCATTAATCTGTGGTTTGACTCGAAACGACCCCTTTATTCACTAACTCATCTAACGTATATTCTACTATCCGTTCCTTGTCTACTAGTTCCACTTGAATTAATCTTTCTAAAATATTTAATCCGATCACACGGCCAGTACCATGCGGGGTTTGTATACGTTGATCTAAATCAGGAAGTTGTTCCTTTGCTGCCTCATATTCATCATTCTCATATTTTAAGCAACACATTAAGCGACCACATAAACCAGAGATTTTTGCAGGATTTAATGATAAATTTTGATCCTTTGCCATTTTAATGGATACAGGTTCAAAATCTCCTAAAAAAGTAGAACAACAAAGCATACGACCACATGGACCAATACCACCTAGCATCTTCGCTTCATCACGAACACCAATTTGTCTTAGTTCAATTCTTGTTCTAAAAATTGCCGCTAAGTCCTTCACTAGTTCGCGGAAATCAATCCGACCATCCGCAGTAAAATAGAAAATAATCTTATTACGATCGAATGTATACTCTACATCTACAAGTTTCATATCAAGATTATGCTCTACTACCTTTTGCTGACAGACTTGATATGCTTCTTTTGCAGCATGTTTGTTCTCTTCAACAATGGTACGATCATTTTCATTTGCAATACGAATAACCTTTTTTAGCGGTAATACAACGTCGTTTTCATCAACTTGCTTTTTGGTAATAACTACTTTTCCGTATTCAATACCTCTTACCGTTTCTACAATAACAAACTCATTTTCAGAGATATCGAACTGATTTGGATCAAAGTAATATACCTTTCCGGCCTTCTTAAAGCGAACACCTACTACATCATACAAAACGGTCATCCCTCCTGCAACCGCAACACTAACTGTTCGAACACAAGCTGCGCATTTACATTAGCGTTGATTCTATTTTTTGCCTCTAATATATTAAAGAGAGCTGATACAATGCGCTTCTGAGCATAGGAAAACGATTCAAACATCTCTTTCTGCTCATGAAAAACAAGACGATCTTCTTCTCCAAGTTGAACATATAGTAAATCCTTATAAATAAGGAGTAACATATCTAACCCTTGCTGTAATTGTTCTTTCTCTCCAAAGTGTTTTCCCCATTTTTCTTGTACAAAAAAAATAGAGGTTTTATCTTTTTCGAGCGCTTCACATAATTTTATCACTAAAGCTCGTGCTTGTGCAAACCATTCATCACTACATAAAGCTAAAGCTTCATCAAAACTATTTGTGAGTTGAGCAGCAAGTGTCGATAAAGATGCTGTAATACCTTCTTCCTGTAATCTTCTAATTAAAGATTCTGTAGGTAACGGTCTAAACGTAACAACTTGGCAACGAGATAAAATCGTATTTAAAATTTGATGACTTTGTTCAGTAAGTAAAATAGCGGTTGTATCACTACTTGGTTCTTCTAAAAATTTCAAAAGTGTATTTGCCGCATTTGCCGTCATACGATCTGCGTGCTCAATAATATATAATTTTTTATTTGCCTCTAATCCTGTTTTTGAAAACTCTTCTTGTAAATCATGAATTTGCTGCTTCTTAATAGATAATCCGTCTGGTTTTACAATATGTAAGTTAGGGTGGTTACCTGAATCAATTCGCTTACAATTTGTGCATACATGACAGGGCTCTACTCCATTCCGCTGAGAACAGAGGAAACTCTTTGCCATTTGAATTGCTGTCGCAAACTTTCCCGTACCTTTCCCTCCCTCTAACAAGTAAGCGTGGGATATACGCTCTTTTGCAATGCTATTCATCAACATTTTTACACCGATGGGTTGTATAGCAGAAAGCTGCTCCCACGTCTTCATCATAATGCATACCTCACTTATTTCATTCTTTCCTTCTATTATAACAATTTATCTTCTATAATCTGAACAACTTCTTCTATAAGTTTTTCCATCGGCTGATCAGCATTTACCAATACAATACGCTCCGAGAAACGTTCTACAACTTGTAAATACCCTTCGCGCACACGTTTATGGAAAGAGATATCTTCCATATCTAGTCGATTTACTTCACGTCCTGCATCTTTTTCAATCCGAGCCAAGCCAACCTCAGGCTCAATGTCTAGATAAATTGTTAAACTAGGCATACAGTCCTCTGTTGCGAAACGATTTATTTCAAATACCTTATCCATACCCAATCCTCTTGCATAGCCTTGATATGCTAAAGAACTATCTATAAAACGATCACATAACACGAGATAGTTCTCATTAAGTGCTGGCATAACTTTTTCTACTAAATGTTGTCTGCGCGCAGCAGCATAAAGAAGCGCTTCTGTACGTGCTTCCATCATCGTATATTCTTGTTTATGTAAAATCGTCCTAATGTCCTCAGAAATTGCAATACCACCTGGTTCCCTTGTCGCCATTACCTTTTGTGCTTTTTGTTCAAAATATGGCAATAAGCTTTTAATTAACGTTGTTTTACCTGAACCTTCTGGGCCTTCAATTGTTACAAATAATCCCTTCATCCTAAAACCTACTTTCTATATCATACACTTTCATATATTTCGTATTACCTTGAAAACGAGCTCCTGCTCTCTCTAAATACATAATTTGCTCTTTATGCTCTGAAGTAATTCTCTCTCCATACATAACCAATGGAATCCCAGGTGGATACGGAATCACCATTTCCGCCGCTATCATTCCAACAGCCTCTTCTATAGATACTATCCTTGTTCCATATCTTTCTAGTTGTTTATACGTATACGGCAACGGAGAGAATTCACCTTTATAAGTATAACGAATAGATTCCCTCTTGTCTTTCACGTCATAATGTTGCAATGCTACTCGGATCATCTCTATAACCTTCATATACCCCTCATTTGCTTGCAGGGGTAAAATAAATAGGACATTGTACGGATCAGCCATCTCTGTATATATACCGACCTTTTCAAATACGGACTGTAATTCGTACCCTGATAACTGACAACGAGTTTGTACGGTAACCTTTAACTCGTCTTGCAACGGATATTCTAAAATGGCGATTTGGGGAATAGAACGTAACCGTTCCTTAAATCTCCGTAAAAACTCAACAATTTCACCATGACCTTCTTCTTTTATACGCGCCATTGTAAAGCGTGCTATATCCAAGGAAGCCATAATTGGATACGATGGACTACTAGATTGTAGCATACTTAAATAAGTAGTAACCTTCTCTTCGTCTACTAAGTAACTATTTATATGTAAATAGGAACCCATTGTCATTGCGGGTAATGTCTTATGTGCAGAATGCACTACAATATCTGCACCATATGTTAACGCTGATTTCGGGAATGGTTCTCCTAAACAAAGATGTGCCCCATGTGCCTCATCTATCAAAACAGGGATTTCATGTGCATGTGCAAAAGCGATGCTTGCCTCTAAATCCATGCCCATACCATAATAATTAGGATGCGTTAGAATGAGTGCTTTCGCATTTGGATATTTTCCAATTGCTTTCTTAATAATTTCATTACGAACTCCCACTGGTACGTTATAAGTTTCATCAATCCATGGATCTAAAAAAATGGGATTTGCTCCCGCTAGTTTTAAACCATTAATAATTGATTTATGACAATTTCTTTGTACAAGAACAATATCATGTTCCCCACAACAAGACAAAATCATCGCTAAGTTCCCGACTGTTGAACCATTAATTAAAAAATAACTTCTCTTTGTATCATACAATTCAGCCAATAATTGTTGTGCCTCATCTATACATTCAAACGGACTATGCAAATCATCTAGTCCTGCTAACTCAGTTACATCAATAGATAGAATATCTTTAAACTCTCTTATTGCCTTCTGAGGGAAGTTTAAACCATTCTTATGACCTGGGACATGAAAGGATAACGGCCCTCTTTCTTTAAACTCGATTAACGCCTCATATAAAGGCATATGATTTTGATTCATCTACATCTCTTCCTTATTATTCATTCTCCATCTATTATACAGAACAAAAAAAATAATAGGCATATGCCTATTTAAAAATATGATACTTCTAATTTTCGAAGTTGCTTTAAATAATGTATATATTTCGGATCATCTGTCTCTGTATTCACCATATCCTTTTCACATTCATAACATATTAAATTATTATAAACATATATACCTTCTTTTCTTTTTGTCTCACAAACAATACAAACTTCACTTTGTAATTTCATAACCTTCCCTCCCTATTTAAGTGAACCTATTTTATACTTCTAATCCTTAACAATTTCCAGAAAAATATACACCCATCTCTTATATAATATGATTAACTCTTGGGCAACGTGTTTGTATTACCATTACTTCTTTCCCATTCTTTTTAACAATACAAAAAAACACAAGTCAAAAGACTTGTGTTTTTAGTTGCTTGGCGACGTCCTACTCTCACAGGGACAAGGTCCCAACTACCATCGGCGCTAGAGAGCTTAACTTCCGTGTTCGGTATGGGAACGGGTGTGACCTCTCTGCCATCATCACCAAACTATGAAGGCATATTCCTTCAAAACTAGATAACATTTGCTACATATTATATGGTTAAGTCCTCGATCTATTAGTATTCGTCAGCTCCACATGTCACCATGCTTCCACCTCGAACCTATCAACCTGATCATCTTTCAGGGATCTTACTAGCTTACGCTATGGGAAATCTCATCTTGAGGGGGGCTTCATGCTTAGATGCTTTCAGCACTTATCCCTTCCGCACATAGCTACCCAGCTATGCCCTTGGCAGAACAACTGGTACACCAGCGGTGCGTCCATCCCGGTCCTCTCGTACTAAGGACAGCTCCTCTCAAATTTCCTACGCCCACGACGGATAGGGACCGAACTGTCTCACGACGTTCTGAACCCAGCTCGCGTACCGCTTTAATGGGCGAACAGCCCAACCCTTGGGACCGACTACAGCCCCAGGATGCGATGAGCCGACATCGAGGTGCCAAACCTCCCCGTCGATGTGGACTCTTGGGGGAGATAAGCCTGTTATCCCCGGGGTAGCTTTTATCCGTTGAGCGATGGCCCTTCCATGCGGAACCACCGGATCACTAAGCCCGACTTTCGTCCCTGCTCGACTTGTAGGTCTCGCAGTCAAGCTCCCTTATGCCTTTGCACTCTACGAATGATTTCCAACCATTCTGAGGGAACCTTTGGGCGCCTCCGTTACACTTTAGGAGGCGACCGCCCCAGTCAAACTGCCCACCTGACACTGTCTCCCGGGTCGATAAGACCCGTAGGTTAGAATTTCAATACAGTCAGGGCGGTATCCCACCAGCGCCTCCACCGAAGCTAGCGCTCCGGTTTCAATGGCTCCCGCCTATCCTGTACAAACTGTACCAAAATTCAATATCAGGCTACAGTAAAGCTCCACGGGGTCTTTCCGTCCTGTCGCGGGTAACCTGCATCTTCACAGGTACTATAATTTCACCGAGTCTCTGGTTGAGACAGTGCCCAAATCGTTACACCTTTCGTGCGGGTCGGAACTTACCCGACAAGGAATTTCGCTACCTTAGGACCGTTATAGTTACGGCCGCCGTTTACTGGGGCTTCAGTTCAGAGCTTCGCTTACGCTAACCCCTCTCCTTAACCTTCCAGCACCGGGCAGGTGTCACCCCCTATACTTCGCCTTACGGCTT
>NZ_CM173491.1:12500-27500 GCF_057784645.1 Bacillus sp. LQ16 | reverse complement strand
CGATGCGAATCATTACAAATATAACAAGGATCACGATCAGTAATATGTCCACATACAGAACAATACGCTAAATCTCGCTTCGCATTTACAAGTGCTTTCGCAAAACCTAACACATCATCTTCTTTCATATCTAATACGAAAAATGCCAATCGAACCGCTGTTTTCGGTCCGATACCTGGCAACTTCATAAAACTATCGATTAGTTTTGATATTGGTTCTGGATAATGCATGTATCAATATCCTCCTAGAACATTCCACCTGGTAAGTTTAAGCCTTTTGTAAATTTACCCATCGTAGAGTTTGATAGCTCATCAGCCTTTTTAAGTGCATCATTTGTTGCAGCTAACACTAAGTCTTGTAACATTTCGATATCCTCTGGATCTACAACCTCTTCTTTAATCTTCACTTCAAGAATTTGCTTGTGACCATTTGCAATAACTGTAATCATTCCGCCGCCAGCTGTACCTTCAACTGTTTTTTCACCAAGCTCTTCTTGTGCTTTCGCCATGTCTTTTTGCATCTTTTGCATTTGTTTCATCATGTTATTCATATTTCCCATTCCGCCACGCATCATAATTAATTCCTCCTAATTATTATTACTCTTTTATTTCAATGAGTTCTTGTCCTACTAATTTCACTGCCTCTTCTATAAGAGGGTCTTCCTTTTTCTCCGGGCTTTCTTCAGACTCTCCACCTTCACGTTGTAAAAAGTCTTCACGGATTTTACCCCATTCACTTTTTGGAATGGCAATCATATTTAACCTTTTACTTAGCAATTCAAATAAAGCTTGTTCTACTGTATCCATAGCTTCTCGATTTTCGCTCGCCATCTTACAGTGAATCTCATATTGAAATGCTAAAACGTAAGTGTCATCTGAAGCTGCCACTGGTTCGCTATTTTCTAGTAGAACAGCAAACGCTACTTTGTTATATGATTTGAGTCTTCCTAACAACTCACCCCATACAGCTTTTAATTGTTCTAAATCTTGACGCTTCGCTTGTTTTAATACTTCATTTACACGCCCGACAGGAATCTTCATACTTCCTGTTCGTACGGGTTTTGGTGTTGCACGTGTCTCTCTTACTTCCTGTTGTACACCAGCTGGCACACCGTTCTTTTTGACTTGCTCTAACTCTTTCTCCAATTGCTGCATCCTGTTCATAATTGCTTGCAAACGATCAGTACCGTTTGCTTGCATCATAAACTGTTGACACAATTGCACCATAACAACTTCTAAGAAAATACGCGGATGATTTGTCCACTTCATTTCCTGTTGTCCCTTACTAAGGGTATGAATAATTTCATAGATCACTTCCGGTTGCATTTCTTCACTCAACTTACGGAATTGATCATCTACAATTACTCGTTCCAACATATGTTCTAGTTGCGGTGAAGTTTGATATAAAAGCATATCACGATAATAGTAAATGAAATCCTCCATAAAACGAACTGGATCCTTCCCTTTACTCATCATTTCATCTATGATCTGTAATGCTCTTGATACATCATTTTCACGTATGCATTCTACTAAATTGCCTAAGTATTGCTGAGAAACAGATCCTGTTACGGCCAATACATCTTCTGTCGTAACAATCTCATCACTATAAGATATAGCCTGATCAATAAGACTAAGCGCGTCACGCATACCACCTTCAGCAGCACGGGCAACAATTTGTAATGCTTCATCTTCCACTTGCGTACCTTCGTTTGTCACAACCGTTGATAATCTCTCAACAATATCATTCACTGATATTTTTCGGAATTCAAAACGCTGACAACGCGAAATAATTGTAGGCGGGATCTTATGAGGTTCTGTTGTCGCCAAAATAAAGATAACATGTCCTGGCGGCTCTTCTAAGGTTTTTAAAAGCGCATTGAATGCACCCATAGAAAGCATGTGAACTTCATCAATAATGTATACTTTATATTCTACAGCACTTGGAGCATATTTTACTTTATCTCTAATATCTCGAATTTCATCTACACCGTTATTTGAAGCCGCATCAATTTCTAATACATCTGAAATGGATCCTTGTGTAATTCCTAAACAAGAAGGACATTCATTACAAGGTTCAGCTACCGGAGCATGTTCACAGTTAATTGCTTTTGCAAATACTTTTGCAATTGTCGTTTTTCCTGTTCCCCTAGGACCAGAAAATAAATAAGCATGTGAAACTTTCTCTTGAAGAAGGGCATTTTGCAACGTTTTTGTCACGTGCTTTTGACCGACTACATCTTCGAACTTTTGCGGTCTCCATGTTCGGTATAACGCTTGGTATGACACGAAAATACGGCCTCCCTCAAAGGTTATTATCTCATTTATTATAACCCATTCTGTTTATAGATTCCAAAAGTTATTTTCTATACAAAAAACTCACCTTTGTATTAAGGTGAGTTTTGTATACATATATAACTGCCGTGCACCCTCCGTCGATTACGTACCATAAGCGTTACTCAAGCAGTTAGCTCGGTTCAGGCACTCCTGCGGCACACGAGAAGACCCGCTTATTGCTGCTTCCTTCCGGACCTGACAAGGTTCACGGGGTCCCGTTGCGCAGGACCCAAACGTCAACACCACTTACTTAAGGCAGACCTTACAGCAACATAACCTCGAGAGGGGATTCGGCCTCGCTAGAGCGGATTGCGAGTATAGGGCACCGCTACCTCCCCGCTTAGCACGGCAAAGTTAAAACCAATATTCGGTTGCCTTCATTAAAGGCATTATCAGTATAACTTGTTTCTTTATAAAATGCAAATACGTTAGTTCCCAGTATTTTTCTCTAATTTTTTTATCGCTTTTCTTTTTTTACGAAGCTCTCTAAAAAAGTTTGTTAACAACGTACCGCATTCTTCCTCTAATACACCAGATACTACTTCACATTGATGATTGAAGCGTTCATCTGTTAAAAGATTCATTAATGTCCCTGCACACCCGCCCTTCGGATCACTTGCACCATATACAACTCGCTTCACTCGTGATAAAACAATTCCACCCGCACACATTGGACAAGGTTCTAATGTTACATACAATGTTGCATCTTCTAAACGCCATGTCCCTAATTTTTTACACGCCTCATCTATTGCTAGCAACTCAGCATGAGCTATTGATCTTTGCTCAGTTTCCCTTAAATTATGGGCAACACTAATTACCTCACCATCTAACACTATAACTGCTCCAATTGGCACTTCCTGTATTTCCTCTGCCTTTTTGGCTTCTTCTATCGCTAATTGCATAAAATAAATATCTTGATCTTGTTCCATAACATAGTCCTTTCATTACAAATAAAGTACACTTATTTCCATTTACTACACAGGGGATAACTTTTACATATTCAATCCACCCTAAAAGAAAAAAGAGAGGGGATTACATATGAAAAATACCGCCTTGCTCATTATCGATATGATTAATGACTTTCAATTTTCCCACGGACCCATTCTAGCTCAAAAATGTGAGACTATCACAAACCCTATTTTACAATTAAAGAAAAAAATGAAATCCTTCGGCTATCCTATAATTTACGTTAATGACCATTATCAACTTTGGAGATCTGATATCGACCAACTTATTACTCATTGCACAAATAAATATAGCGAAAATATAATCCATAAGATTGCTCCAAGTTCTGATGATTACATTTTTATTAAACCACATTATTCCGCTTTTTATGAAACACCTTTAAATTCATTACTAGGTTATTTAAAAATAGAAAATCTAATATTAACAGGAGTTGCCGGAAATATATGTATCCTATTTACAGCTAATGATGCCCATATGAGAAATTATACATTGTATGTACCACAGGATTGTATCGCCTCTAACAACGACCAAGATAATATACATGCTTTAAAAATAATGGAAACTACATTGAAAGCAAATATAACATCGTCATCCAAAATAAAATTTAATTAATACATATATCTATTTTCTAACTTTTTATATCAAATTAACCCGCTCGCTTCCCTCTTGTGCTACAATAATTCTGTTTTGTGTTTTTAGTAGTCACGGTAAATCACTGATTGAAAGGAGGAAACAGCGTGACCGGAGTACCATTTATCACGGTTGAAGGACCAATTGGTGTTGGAAAAACTTCACTTGCGAAGGAAATTTCAACTCACATGCAACTCCACTTACTAAAAGAGATTGTTGATGAAAATCCCTTTTTAGGAAAGTTCTATGAAGACATCGACGAATGGAGTTTTCAAACAGAGATGTTCTTTCTTTGTAATAGATACAAACAATTAGAAGATATTAACATAAAGTATTTGAATCAAAGGAAACCAGTAGTAGCGGATTACCATATCTTTAAAAATTTAATTTTTGCATCCCGCACATTAAAAGACTCTCAATATGACAAGTACATGCAAATTTATCGTATCCTTACACAAGATATGCCTGTGCCAAACGTCATTGTTTATTTAACAGCTAGCCTAGAAACATTGCAAAAACGAATCGCCATGCGCGGAAGAGAATTTGAAAAAAACATGGATCCAAATTACTTACTACAGCTCACAAAAGATTATGAAACAGCAATGGATGCTTTTAAAAAAGATCATCCGGAAATACCAGTATTGAAATTTAATGGAGACGATATGGATTTTGTAAAAAATCCTGATGATTTAAACGTCATCCTATCCGCCCTTCAAAATACTCTCTTAAAGGAGTCGAAATAATAATGAATTTAAGGCAAAAATATGATATACCCAATGACGCAGTAATCACTATCGCCGGAACGGTAGGTGTGGGTAAATCAACTATGACAACTGCATTAGCTAATGCTTTAGGTTATCGCACATCATTTGAAAAAGTAGATTCCAATCCATACTTGGACAAGTTCTATGCGGACTTCACTCGCTGGAGCTTCCACCTACAAGTGTACTTTTTAGCAGAACGATTTAAGGAACAAAAAAGAATTTTTGAATACGGTGGCGGTTTTGTTCAAGATCGTTCTATTTACGAAGACACTGGAATTTTCGCAAAGATGCATCATGAAAAAGGTACGATGACGGAAACTGATTATGAAACATACAAAGGGTTATTTGACGCTATGGTCATGACTCCTTACTTCCCTCATCCAGACTTATTAATTTACTTAGAAGGTTCTTTCGATGATATTGTCGATCGTATTCAAGAACGCGGACGCCCAATGGAACAGCAAACGCCAATTGAGTACTGGAAAGAAATGCATGGACGTTATGAAAACTGGATTAACAACTTTAATTCATGCCCTGTATTACGCTTAAATATTAATGAGTACGATATTTTAAAAGATGGGGATTCAATCGAACCAATCATTAAAAAAATTGGCCATTTTTTAAAACAAACACGTAAACTTGTAAAATAAAAAACCCGTGCATATGCACGGGTTTTCCTATTAAATTACTTCTTCTTTGTTGGAGCAATAATTTCACTCTCAGGTTTTCCTGCGTTAATACGCTGACGAACAGTACTTGTACTAATATCGTATGCTTCAGCAATCTCTTTAACAGTCATTTCTTTCCCATTAATTACTGCCGTTAATACTTTACCTGTACGTTTTGGAGCCGCTTCTTTCTTTACAGCTGCTTTTTTAACTTGTTTTGGCACCTCTACTTTATTCGTAGCTGGTTTTACATCACAAGTACAACCACAAAGTTTACGGAATGTATCATCACTAATAATGCGTGATACGTTTGCACCACTGTTTAAAATTCTATTGTTCTTACAGACAGGACATTGTACATAATATAAAGTTTTTCCATCTAAAGGAAACGTTTGTATAATAAGATCCATGTTGACTCCTTTCATATCTATGAAGATAATCATCGGAATATGAGTGTGTAATAAGGACAAAATTACCTTACACCATACTTTATGATTGGTTTTAAAATAAAAACTCGTTACGTGTTGGTAACGAGTTCTCCAATCTCCACTTATATGCGCTGTTGTCAATTATATCTGGAGGAGGTAGAGGGATTCGAACCCCCGCGCGACTCTCGCCGCCTGTCGGTTTTCAAGACCGATCCCTTCAGCCAGACTTGGGTATACCTCCATATTGACATCAAATATAATATCAAAAGAAAAACAGTTAGTCAACCCTACTAAAATAAATTATGAGGAAAGGAAAATTTTACTTTCCCCTTCCTACATTACAGTACTGACAACGCTCATAATTACCAATCACTCATACCGATGAATGTTTAAATTTACTTAATAACTGTTTTTCCTCCCATATAAGGGCGAAGAACTTCTGGAATTATAATTGTACCATCTTCTTGTTGGTAGTTCTCTAAAATAGCTGCAACCGTACGTCCAATTGCAAGACCAGATCCATTTAATGTATGGACATGTTCTGGTTTTCCATTTGGCTCACGGCGGAAACGGATATTTGCACGTCTCGCTTGGAAAGCTTCAAAATTACTACAAGAAGAAATTTCACGATATGTGCCATAGCTTGGAATCCATACTTCAATATCGTATTTCTTCGCTGCTGTAAATCCTAAATCGCCTGTGCACATGCTCATAACGCGATATGGCAACTCTAATAATTGTAACACGCGTTCTGCATCATTTGTTAATTTTTCTAACTCTTCATAAGAATCTTCTGGTTTTACGAACTTCACAAGCTCTACTTTATTGAACTGATGCTGGCGAATTAAACCGCGTGTATCGCGACCAGCTGAACCTGCTTCAGAGCGGAAGCAAGAGCTAAATGCAGCATATCTTATAGGCAATTGCTCTTTATTTAAAATCTCATCACGATGCATATTCGTTACAGGTACTTCAGCTGTTGGAATTAAGAAATAATCTTCACTTTCAATACGGAATGCATCTTCTTCAAACTTTGGAAGTTGTCCTGTTCCTGTCATACTTGCACGGTTTACCATATATGGAGGTAATACTTCTTCATATCCATGCTCATCAGTATGAAGATCAAGCATAAAGCTAATTAAAGCACGCTCTAATCTTGCACCAGCACCTTTGTAAAATACGAAGCGGCTTCCTGTTACTTTCCCAGCGCGTTCAAAATCTAAAATTCCTAAATCAGTAGCAAGATCCCAATGTGGTTTTGGTTCAAAAGTAAATTCTTTTACTTCTCCCCAAGTACGCGCTACTACATTATCATCCTCTGTTTCACCGACTGGAGCAGACTCATGAGGGATATTTGGAATAGATAACATTAATCTTTCTAAGTCTTCTTCAACTGTGCGAAGTTCGTTATCAAAATCCTTTACTTTTTCTCCAACCTCACGCATTTCTAAAATTAGAGCTTCTGCATCTTTCTTTTCGCGCTTTAATACAGAGATTTGTTGAGACACTTCATTACGTTTACTTTTTAATTCTTCTGTCTGAACAAGTAGTTCTCTTCTTCTCGTATCAAGTTCTTCAAAACGTCCGAAATCAGTTAGATCTTCACCTCTATGCTGTAATTTCGCTTTTACTTCTTCAAAGTTTGTACGTAAAAATTTAATATCAAGCATTATATACTCCTCCTTTTATTTTATAAAACACAAAAAACTCCCGTCCCTATATAAAGGGACGGGAGTTAACCCGCGTTGCCACCCTAGTTGAAAGCATTACCGCTTTCCTCTCAAGTAGAAATAACGGCTCTTCACCGGGAATGCTTACTAATCCAAAAGATGTTCCACATTCCATTCCAGGATGGATTCACAAACTGTTTCTATCGATTTCCACCAACCATCGACTCTCTATAAGAAACAACATTTGTTACTATTTCCTATCAACACGCTTATTTTATAAAATTGTTACCATCAATTTACTATAATCTTATACAAGTTGCAAGTTACTTATACAACTTTTTTCATTTTCGCTTCTTTTACCATTTCAACAAAGTATGCTGTTACACGATGATCATCTGTTAATTCTGGATGGAATGAAGCAGCTAAAAACTGATCTTGTCTTACCGCTACCATTCGGTCACCATGCTTAGAAAGCACTTCAACATTATCAGCTACTTCTACAACATACGGCGCACGGATAAATACACCAACGAAGTCTTCACCCACGCCTTCAATTGAAAGCGCAGCTTCAAAACTATCCTTTTGGCGTCCGAACGCATTGCGCTCAACTGTAATATCCATAGCACCAATATGTGCTTCTTCATAGCCAATAAGTGTTTTCGCAAGAAGAATCATCCCTGCACATGTACCAAACATTGGTTTACCAGACTTTGCAAATGTGCGAAGTGGTTCCATGAAAGCATACTTATCAATAAGACGGCGCATTGTTGTACTTTCACCGCCTGGTAAAATAAGACCATCAATCTCTTCAAGTTGCTCTATACGCTTTACAACAACAGCTTCTGCACCACTTGCTTCAACTGATTTTACATGTTCACGAACTGCACCTTGAAGACCTAGTACACCGATTTTCACCATTTTAAAGTTCTCCTTTAATTACCATCCACGCTCTTGCATGCGTTGTTCTGGTAATAACGTTGAAATTTCGATACCCTTCATTGCATTACCTAATCCTTTAGAAAGACTTGCAATTAGTTCGTAATCTTCATAATGAGTCGTTGCTTCAACAATTGCACGTGCAAATCTCTCTGGGTTTTCTGATTTGAAGATACCAGATCCAACAAATACCCCATCAGCACCAAGTTGCATCATTAATGCAGCATCTGCTGGCGTTGCTATACCACCTGCCGCAAAGTTTACAACTGGTAAGCGACCAAGACGTTTAATTTCAAGTAATACTTCGTAAGGAGCACCAGTATTTTTTGCATATGTCATTAACTCATCTTCACGTAGACTCGCAACTTGACGGATTTCTGCATTGACTTGGCGCATATGACGCACTGCCTCTACAATGTTTCCTGTTCCTGGTTCACCTTTTGTACGAAGCATAGATGCACCTTCTGCAATACGACGTGCAGCTTCTCCGATATCACGGCAACCACATACAAATGGAACTGTGTAATCACGTTTATTTAAATGGTATACTTCATCAGCAGGAGTTAATACTTCACTCTCATCGATATAGTCTACCCCTAATGATTCTAATACACGTGCTTCTACAAGGTGACCGATACGGCATTTTGCCATAACCGGAATTGACACTGCACCCATAACTTCTTCAACGATTGTTGGGTCTGCCATACGAGAAACGCCACCTGCTGCACGAATGTCTGCTGGTACACGCTCTAATGCCATAACGGCAACTGCGCCTGCCTCTTCTGCAATTTTTGCTTGTTCAGCGTTAATTACGTCCATAATAACGCCGCCTTTTTGCATTTCTGCCATTCCACGTTTTACACGCTCTGTCCCTGTTACATTTGTCATGTACAAAAACCCCCCTAGGTGAATTGCTTTCCCCCGTTAAAGGCGAAAATTAAGAATACTCTTACATTCTACCACTAACTATCAGATGCTTGTCTACTACTTTTTCATAAAGTCGGTATGAAAAATAGGAATAAAAAAAAAGCCCCTACCATGAGGAGCTTCTAAAACCAACCTTTTACTGTATCAACAGCACTATTCCACATACCACTAAAGAATGAACCAATTCCGCGCATAGCACGAGTAAACCAGTTTGCTTCTTCTACTTCAGATGTTGTTACAAGATCCACTTGCAACGACTTACCAGTTAAAAATCCAGGGTCGTTTGTATCTTTTGGCGTAATTACCATTTGACCAAGCGCAGCTCCCTTTTTAATAGGTGCTTCTTGTCCCTTACTTGATTCTTTTAATTCTGTTTTATAAACATCTTTACTTCCTTTTGGCACTGGAAGTGAAATAGCTTGTTTCGTTTGAACTGCTACATCTTTATCTTTCGCATTTTCTACTCTTACTGTTTCTTGTCCTTTTACTGAAGAACCTTTTTTATACATTTGTTTCACTTCAAAGTTAGCAAATCCATAATCATATAGCTTCTTTGTTTCATCAAAACGTGCTGTATGAGAACTTGTTTTAATAACTACAGAAATAAAACGCATACCGTTTCTTTCAACCGTACCAGTGAAGCAATCTCCTGCTTCTGGAGTTGAGCCTGTTTTCAGACCATCTACGCCATCATATTCTTTAACTAAGCCCTTTAACATCCAGTTCCAGTTTGACATTGCAAACTTCTCTTTTTCTGGACGGAATTCTTTTTTAGGAATTTTTGCTGTATCTAACACTTTTGGATAATCTTTAATTAAATGTTGTGCTAAAGTTGCAACATCCTTTGCAGACATTTTATTTTCTTCATCTGCTGTTGTTCCTTCAGGGTGCATTCCCTTTAAATCTTTATTCGTTAAACCTGTAGAATTGACAAATTTATAATTTTTCAACCCTAGTTCTTTCGATTTATCATTCATCATTTTTACGAAATCTACTTCTTTACCTGCAATTGCTTCTGCTAATGCAATTGTTGCACCATTTGCAGAAAAGATTGCCATTGCCTCATATAACTCTTTTACTGTATAAGAGCCACCATTTTCTAATGCAACATTTGATAATGAAGCATCTTGTGAAACCTTATATGCATATTCAGAAACCTTAATTTTCTGGTCCCACTTAAGTTTTCCTTTATCCACTGCTTCGTGAACTAAATATTCACTCATCATCTTTGTCATACTAGCAATGGATAATAATTCATCTGCATTCTTTTGATATAAAATTTTCCCAGAATTCGCTTCTACTAAAATTGCCGCGCCTGCTTCAATGTTTAAAGCGGCTCCTGTTTCAGCTGATGCATTGCTATATGGCATAAAAATGCTACAAGCTAGTGTAAGCACTGTTACCAAAGCAATGAATCTTTTGCAAAACATACCTTTCACTTTTGCTACCCCCAATATCTATGTACTCACATAACCGTTATTCTAACATAATCAAAAAAAAATAGACAGAGATATCAAATCTCTGTCTATTTGTATATAAGACATTATAATGAGTAGTTTGGAGCCTCTTTTGTAATTTGTACGTGATGAGGATGACTTTCACGTAAGCCTGCACCTGACATACGAATGAATTGTGCATTTTCGCGTAAGAATTCTAAATCCTGTGCTCCGCAATATCCCATACCTGCACGTAAGCCACCAACTAATTGGTGAACCGTATCTGCTAAAGGTCCTTTATATGGTACTCGTCCTTCAATACCTTCTGGAACAAGTTTTTTATTTCCTTCTTGGAAGTAACGATCTTTACTTCCTTTTTCCATCGCACCGACAGAACCCATACCACGATACACTTTAAATTGACGACCTTGGTAAATTTCAGTTTCTCCAGGACTTTCGGCAACACCAGCAAACATACTACCTAGCATAACAACATGTGCTCCTGCTGCTAAAGCTTTAACCATATCACCAGAGTACTTAACACCGCCATCAGCAATAACTGGAATACCGTGTTTACGAGCTTCGGTTGCACAATCATAAACTGCTGTTAATTGTGGTACACCAACACCAGCTACAACACGTGTTGTACAAATAGAACCTGGTCCAATACCAACTTTAACTACGTTTGCACCAGCTTCAATTAATGCTTTCGTTGCTTCAGCTGTAGCAACATTTCCAGCGATAATATTTAATGATGGATATTTAGCACGAACTTCTTTTACCTTATCAATAACGCCTTTAGAATGCCCATGAGCTGTATCAAGTACAATTGCATCTACACTAGCTTTTACTAATGCATCGATACGAAGCATAGCATCAGCTGTTACACCAACTGCCGCTCCAACTAATAAGCGTCCTTGCTTATCTTTAGCAGAGTTTGGGAATTCAATTACTTTTTCAATATCTTTTATTGTAATCAGCCCTTGTAATACACCGTTATTATCAACAAGAGGGAGTTTTTCAATTTTATACTTTTGTAGGATCTTTTCAGCTTCTTCCAGTGTAGTACCAACTGGAGCTGTAATTAATTGTTCTTTTGTCATTACGTCAGAAATTTTGATTGAGTAGTCTTGGATGAAGCGCATATCACGGTTTGTAATAATACCAACTAATTTTCGCTCATCTAAATTATTTACAACCGGTACACCTGAGATACGATATTTTCCCATAAGATGTTCTGCATCATATACTTGATGTTCTGGAGTTAAGAAGAAAGGATCTGAAATAACGCCGCTTTCAGAGCGCTTTACTTTATCAACTTGCTCTGCTTGTTGCTCAATAGACATATTCTTATGAATAATTCCTAAACCACCTTGGCGAGCCATTGCAATAGCCATGTCAGCTTCTGTTACTGTATCCATTCCTGCACTAATTAACGGGATGTTTAGCTGTAAGCTTTCAGATAAAACTGTTTTAACACTTACTTCTCTTGGTAATATATCTGACCTAGCTGGTACAAGTAATACATCATCAAAAGTCAAACCTTCTTTAACAAATTTAGATTCCCACATAATTGTTCCCCCTATGATACCAGAAATTATTATTAGTAGCTTATCAATTGGTTAAAATACTGTCAAGGACGTATATATATGTTAGAATTTTTAGACAATAAAAGGAGCGTAATATATGCATCAAACATCTTGCACTTGGCAGCAGTTAAGTTTCTTTTTTTCATCTCAAAACGTACAACGTTATCTTGCCCGTTGTTATGAAAAATCCTCTATTCAGGATGCCGAAAAAAAAAGTTTTGAAAATTGTTATCCCTTTATTTATTACTTAGAACACGGGAAAAATTATTATGAATTATATAAGACAGCTCCATTTTCCATTCAACCAATGTTGTTATTTTATGGAATTAGCCAACTTTTTAAAGCATGTCTACTAACCATTGATCCTAACTATCCTGAATCCACTACTGTTTTAGCTCATGGCGTTACAACTCGCAAACGAAAAAAACAAGGGTATCAATTTTTAGAAGATGAGGTGAAGGTACAAAAAAACGGATTGTTTACTCATGTTGCAGAACAACTGTTTCACATGAAACACTTAGAAGCAGAAAAATTTAACATGTTAGAACTAATGGGAAATATTCCAGAATTACAAAATTTGTTCCGCTATAGTCAAAAAGGATCAACTTTATATAAAATCGATTCAACAATTAAAAATGAGCTGTCCTTTTCAGGAGACCTACTAGATCGATTACATATGACTAAAGAGAGATTTTCTCGCTACATTGAAACATCTTGTAAGCATTTATCAATGCAACATGTACCTGAGAAAACTAATGAATCGAATTTACTTTTTACGGCGCCAATTCAATCATGGAATCCTATGTACAGTACTCCTTTATACTATGAATACCTTACTAATACTTATTATTTACCACTTACAACTGATCCTAGAAATCCTAAACCAGTATTACCTGAACTCCTCGTTCATTATTTATTGCTCTATAATTTAAGCATGATTTCTAGATATGAAACAGATTGGTGGTATGACTTACTTGGAAGCTATGGCTCTGAAGATTATCCATTTATTTATCAATTTCTTAATATTTCTGCTCAAAAAATCCCTTACTATATTTCATCATTTTTACTAACAGAACCTAACCTATTTCATGGGAAATAAAAAAAACACAAGTCAAAAGACTTGTGTTTTTAGTTGCTTGGCGACGTCCTACTCTCACAGGGACAAGGTCCCAACTACCATCGGCGCTAGAGAGCTTAACTTCCGTGTTCGGTATGGGAACGGGTGTGACCTCTCTGCCATCATCACCAAACTATGAAGGCATATTCCTTCAAAACTAGATAACATTTGCTACATATTATATGGTTAAGTCCTCGATCTATTAGTATTCGTCAGCTCCACATGTCACCATGCTTCCACCTCGAACCTATCAACCTGATCATCTTTCAGGGATCTTACTAGCTTACGCTATGGGAAATCTCATCTTGAGGGGGGCTTCATGCTTAGATGCTTTCAGCACTTATCCCTTCCGCACATAGCTACCCAGCTATGCCCTTGGCAGAACAACTGGTACACCAGCGGTGCGTCCATCCCGGTCCTCTCGTACTAAGGACAGCTCCTCTCAAATTTCCTACGCCCACGACGGATAGGGACCGAACTGTCTCACGACGTTCTGAACCCAGCTCGCGTACCGCTTTAATGGGCGAACAGCCCAACCCTTGGGACCGACTACAGCCCCAGGATGCGATGAGCCGACATCGAGGTGCCAAACCTCCCCGTCGATGTGGACTCTTGGGGGAGATAAGCCTGTTATCCCCGGGGTAGCTTTTATCCGTTGAGCGATGGCCCTTCCATGCGGAACCACCGGATCACTAAGCCCGACTTTCGTCCCTGCTCGACTTGTAGGTCTCGCAGTCAAGCTCCCTTATGCCTTTGCACTCTACGAATGATTTCCAACCATTCTGAGGGAACCTTTGGGCGCCTCCGTTACACTTTAGGAGGCGACCGCCCCAGTCAAACTGCCCACCTGACACTGTCTCCCGGGTCGATAAGACCCGTAGGTTAGAATTTCAATACAGTCAGGGCGGTATCCCACCAGCGCCTCCACCGAAGCTAGCGCTCCGGTTTCAATGGCTCCCGCCTATCCTGTACAAACTGTACCAAAATTCAATATCAGGCTACAGTAAAGCTCCACGGGGTCTTTCCGTCCTGTCGCGGGTAACCTGCATCTTCACAGGTACTATAATTTCACCGAGTCTCTGGTTGAGACAGTGCCCAAATCGTTACACCTTTCGTGCGGGTCGGAACTTACCCGACAAGGAATTTCGCTACCTTAGGACCGTTATAGTTACGGCCGCCGTTTACTGGGGCTTCAGTTCAGAGCTTCGCTTACGCTAACCCCTCTCCTTAACCTTCCAGCACCGGGCAGGTGTCACCCCCTATACTTCGCCTTACGGCTTCGCAGAGAGCTGTGTTTTTGCTAAACAGTCGCTTGGGCCTATTCACTGCGGCTTTCCGTTAAGAAAGCACCCCTTCTCCCGAAGTTACGGGGTCATTTTGCCGAGTTCCTTAACCAGAGTTCTCTCGCACACCTTAGGATTCTCTCCTCGCCTACCTGTGTCGGTTTGCGGTACAGGCACCTTTTATCTCGCTAGAAGCTTTTCTTGGCAGCGGGGAATCAAAGACTTCGCTCCATAAGGAGCTTCCCCATCACAG
>NZ_CM173491.1:0-7500 GCF_057784645.1 Bacillus sp. LQ16 | reverse complement strand
TTTGAACTACGAATTAACGTAATAACTTCATCAAGATGATCTAAAGCAATTCGTAATCCTTCTAAAATATGGGCACGTGCCTCTGCTTTTTCTAATTCATAAGCAGTACGTCTACGGATTACTACCTTCTGGTGCTCCAAATAATGATATAAGTTTTGTTTTAAGTTTAGTACTTGAGGCTCTCCATTTACAAGAGACAACATATTAATACCGAAACTTGTTTGAAGTGCTGTATGTTTATATAGATTGTTTAATAGTACGTTTGCATTAGCGTCACGACGTACTTCCATGACAATACGCATACCATTTCGGTCTGATTCATCACGTAAATCTGTAATACCTTCAATTTTCTTATCGCGAACTAATTCTGCGATTTTTTCAATTAATCGTGCCTTATTAACTTGATAAGGTAGTTCCGTTACGATAATAGATTGTTTACCATTTGATTTCTCTTCAATTTCAACTTTGGCACGAAGCATAATAGAACCTCGTCCTGTTTCATAAGCTCTACGGATGCCACTTCTTCCTAAAATTAAACCTGCCGTCGGGAAGTCTGGACCAGGAATATATTCCATTAATTCCGCGATAGTGATATCTGGATTATGGCTTAATGCCAACACACCATCAATTACTTCGCCAAGTTGATGCGGCGGAATATTTGTTGCCATACCAACTGCAATACCTGTCGTACCGTTTACTAATAAATTAGGGAAACGCGCTGGTAATACAATCGGCTCTCTTTCCGAACCATCGTAGTTATCTTGGTAATCAATTGTATTTTTTGAAATATCACGTATTAATTCCATAGAAATCTTAGACATTCTTGCCTCTGTATAACGCATTGCCGCTGCTGAATCTCCATCTACAGAACCGAAGTTACCATGCCCATCTACAAGCATATAACGTTGACTGAAATCTTGCGCCATACGTACCATTGTTTCATAAACGGCTGAATCTCCATGAGGGTGATATTTACCGATTACTTCACCGACAATACGTGCTGATTTCTTATACGCTTTATCAGCTGTAATTCCTAAATCATTCATCGCATATAAAACCCTACGATGCACAGGTTTTAATCCATCACGAACATCTGGTAATGCACGAGATACGATAACACTCATTGCGTAATCTAAAAATGAGGTACGCATTTCATGACTAATATTAATTTCTCGAATTCGTGCTTGTTGTTGATTGTCTGACATCAACGAGCACCTCCTCTTACATTTCCGTTACACATACATTGATTTATATGTAGAAGACAGGAATACTTAGATTCCTGTCATTACTCATTTAAATATCAAGGTTTTTCACGTATTTTGCATTCTCTTGGATAAAGTTACGACGCGGTTCCACTTTATCACCCATTAAAATTTCAAATGTTTCATCTGCTTCTATTGCATCTTGAAGGGAAACTTGAAGTAACGAACGTACTTCTGGATCCATTGTCGTCTCCCATAGCTGAGTTGGATTCATCTCTCCAAGACCTTTATAACGTTGAATTCCTGGTTTCGGCTGGGCTGGTAACTCAGCTAATATTTTTTCAAGTTCTTTATCATTATAAGCATATTGAATTTTTTTACCTTGTTGCACTTTAAACAAAGGTGGCTGTGCGATATATATATATCCACACTCAATTATTTGACGCATATAACGATAGAAGAACGTTAATAATAGGGTACGAATATGCGCACCATCAACATCAGCATCGGTCATAATAATAACTTTATGATAGCGTGCTTTTTCGATATCGAAGTCCCCACCAATATTTGTACCAATCGCCGTAATAATTGTACGAACTTCATCATTTGATAAAATCTTATCTAAGCGTGCCTTTTCAACATTAATAATTTTACCCTTCAGCGGTAAAATTGCTTGAAAATGACGATCGCGTCCTTGTTTTGCAGATCCACCCGCAGAGTCACCCTCTACGATATAAATTTCACTAATTGCTGGATCTTTAGAAGAACAATCTGCCAATTTCCCTGGTAAACTTGAAACTTCTAAAGCACTCTTTCGGCGAGTTAGCTCACGAGCCTTTTTAGCTGCTACACGCGCACGTGCTGCCATCGTCCCTTTATCTACAACCTTACGTGCAACATTGGGATTTTCCAGTAAGAATTTTTCAAAAGCCTCAGAGAATACTGACTCCGTAATCGTTCTCGCTTCACTATTTCCAAGTTTCGTCTTCGTTTGCCCTTCAAATTGTGGATTTGGATGTTTAATTGACACGATTGCTGTTAAACCTTCACGAACATCTTCACCAGTCAAATTACTATCCGCATCTTTTAAAATGTTATTTTTACGACCATAATCGTTAATCACACGTGTTAAGGCAGTTTTAAATCCTACCTCATGTGTACCACCTTCATACGTATGAATATTATTTGTAAATGAGTAAATATGATTTGTATATCCTTCGTTATATTGAAGCGCAACTTCAACTTGAATACCATCTTTTGAACCTTCTACATATACAGGCTCTTCATGAATTGGTTGTTTTGAACGATTTAAATGTTCAACATATGATTTAATTCCACCTTCATAGTGGAACTCTTTCTTTTGCTTATGTTCACGTTTATCTTCAATTGTTAATTTAATATTACGATTTAAAAACGCCAACTCACGCATACGAGTCGCTAGCGTATCGAATTCATATTCTGTCGTCTCTTTAAAAATTTCTGGATCCGGTTTAAAGCGAGTTATTGTTCCAGTCTTATCTGTATCACCGATGACTTTTAAATCTGCAACCGGAATACCTCTTTCGTATTTTTGGTAATGGATTTTGCCATCACGATGTACAAATACTTCTAATTCTGTTGATAAGGCATTTACAACAGATGCACCAACACCGTGCAAACCACCAGAAACTTTATAACCGCCACCGCCAAATTTACCACCAGCGTGGAGGACAGTCATAATAACCTCTACTGCAGGACGTCCCATTTTTTCTTGTATACCAACTGGAATACCACGTCCATTATCCGTTACAAGAATACTATTATCTTCTTCGATACTAACGTTAATTTCATCGCAATATCCTGCTAACGCTTCATCGATACTATTATCGACAATCTCCCATACAAGGTGGTGAAGTCCCTTCCCACTCGTAGATCCAATATACATACCCGGACGTTTCCGAACTGCCTCTAGTCCTTCAAGTACCTGTATCTGACTTTCATCATATGCATTTTCTTGCATTTGTTTTTGTTCCATTGACACAAAGATCACCTACTTTTCCATTTAAACAGGGGTTTATGCCCTATCTATTTCACAATCTACCGTGCCGTTCGTTACATGAATTGTTTTCGCATCTTTTAATGTTTCGTGTTCAATTCCGTCGACACTCGTCGTTGTAACAAATGTTTGCACCTTTCCTTGAATTGTATTTAACAGATGTGATTGACGATAATCGTCTAATTCTGATAAAACATCATCCAGTAAAAGGATTGGATATTCTTTAACCTCTGAATAAATTAATTCAATTTCAGCTAATTTTAGGGATAGTGCGGTCGTTCGTTGTTGTCCTTGCGAACCAAAGACTTGAACATTTTTACTATTAACGAAGAATTGTAAATCATCACGATGAGGACCAATTAAAGTCGTACCACGGAAAATTTCACGTTGTTTCACAGATTGAAAACTTTCATAGTATACTTCTTTTATTTTCGACAAATCCATTGATTCTGATACATCTACACTTGGTTTATAGACAATTTCTAACTCTTCTAATCCACGGCTTATACCGCGATGAATTGGAGCTGCCCATTCCTGTAGCAAATGCAAAAATTCAAAACGTTTTTGCAGTATTTTTGCACCATGCTCAATTAGTTGAAGGGTAAATACATCCAACATCGTTTCCTCATTCTTACTATTCCCTTGCATTTTTTTCAACAAGTGATTTCGTTGCGTGAGCACCTTTTGATATTGACTTAATTCATACAAATATACAGGAGCTATTTGTCCTAATTCCATATCTAAAAAGCGTCTTCTTACTTGAGGGCTTCCTTTTACAAGATTTAAATCTTCTGGGGCAAACATGACAACGTTCATCACGCCAATATATTGACTTAACTTTTGTTGTTCAAGTTGATTTAATTTTGCCTTTTTACCTTTTTTCGAAATATTTAATTCCAAAGACAAAGAACTGTTTCTTTTTTGTAATTTCCCTTTTATTTGACCAAACTCTTCATCCCAGCGGATAAGTTCGCGATCATTAGAGGTTCTATGAGATTTCGCCATCGCTAAAACATAAATAGCTTCCATCAAGTTTGTTTTCCCTTGTGCATTTTCGCCGATAATTACATTTACCTTATCTTCAAAGGAAAGCTCTAATTTTTCATAATTGCGATAGTTTTTTAATTGTATTTCTGAAATAAACAAAGGGCTCCCCCTTTATGCCTGAACTTGGAAAGTTCCGCTTCCTGGAATTTCAATAACATCATTCGCATATAGTTTGCGACCTCTTCTATTTTCAAGTTCGTTGTTCACGTACACTTCATATTCTTGTAAAAACCATTTTACAGCGCCACCTGTATCAATTACATCAGCTAACTTTAAAAATTGTCCTAGTGTAATATACTCTGTTGAAATTTTAATATGTTTCATAAAATCGCTCACTTTCTGAAAGTGTTCATTCTTTCATTGTACTAAATAAACTAACATTAGGAAAGTAATACCCAAAAATCAAATAAGGGCCACTAGCATCTTTAAACTAGCAACCCTTATTCCTTACCTAGTAAGTACGAACTGGTAAAATTAATTGAATAATTGAATCATCATTTACTGTACGAATTAAGAACGGTCTCATCGCCCCAGTAAAACTAACTTTAATCTCTGTACTATCCAAGGCTTTCAATGCATCCATCATATATTTTGCACTAAAAGATATTTTTAACTCTTCTCCATCTACTTTTTCACATTGTACTTCTTCGACAACTTTTCCGATTTCTGGTGAATTCGAAGAAATCTCTAGCATTTCTTGCTCTAAAGTTGATAATTTGACAACGTTATTGCGCCCATCTCTCGCTAATAGTGAAGCACGATCAATTGCTTGTAGGAATTCTTTTGTATTCACAAAAATATCCGTTTTACTCTCTGCTGGAATTAAACGTGTTGTATCTGGATAATTTCCTTCTAACAATCTTGAGAAGAATAATAAATGTTTTGTACGGAATAATACTTGATACTCCGTAATAACGATATCCACCATTTCTTCAGACTCATCTAGAATCTTACTTAATTCATTTAAGCTCTTACCTGGGATAACAACATTAGCTTGAAATTCATCTGCAATATTATGTCCTTCGATTTTCGCTTTTCGAAGTGCTAGTCTATGACTATCTGTTGCAATACAAGTTAACTCGCTGTTATATACCTTCCAGTTTACACCTGTCAAGATTGGTCTTGTTTCAGAAGTAGAAACTGCAAATACAGTTTGTCTGATCATATGCTTAAGTAAATCTGTTGGTATCTTAAATACATGATGTTCTTCAATCTGTGGTAATAACGGATATTCTGCAGAATCTAAACCATTTAAGTTAAATTCTGATTTTCCAGATTTTATTTTTGTCATAAAATGATTTTCCACAGAAATTTCGACAGTATCTTTAGGTAGTTTTTTTACAATCTCACTAAAATATTTTGCTTGTAAAACAATGCTTCCTGATTGAGCTATTTCCACGATTTCTTTTCCATTTTCTTCGACTGGAATAAACGATTCAATAGAAATATCAGCATCGCTTCCTGTTAATGTAACCCCTTCTTCAGTAGCTACAACTTTAATTCCCGTAAGGATAGGGATTGTTGTACGAGAAGAAACTGCCTTCATTACATCTTGTACACCTCTTACAAGATAGTCTTTTTGTATTGTAAAACGCATAAAGAAAAACCTCCGGTAAGTATAAGATTTTATTTAATTAATAAAGATAAAAAATAGTAGTAATAGTAATAGGGCTTGTGGATATGTGGATAACCCCTTTGAAGGATGTAAAAACAGTCTATCTACATGTGGATAGACTGTGCGTAAAACAAGGTAAGTTATTCACACTATTCAGCTACTACTTTAAAATACCATTAATTTCTTCAACTTGCTTTTGTAATTGCGTATCGGTTTTTAGTAGTTTAGAAATTTTTTCATGGGCATGGATAACTGTTGTATGATCACGTCCACCAAATTCTTCACCTATTTTTGGTAAAGAGGAATCCGTAAGTTCGCGTGATAAATACATTGCAATTTGGCGAGGAAACGCAACTGATTTTGTGCGTTTTTTCGCTTTAAAATCTTCTAATTTTACTTGATAAACGTCTCCGACAGCTTTTTGAATATCATAAATAGAGATAATTTTTGGCTTAGAATTTGGAATAATATCTTTAAGTGCTTCAGCTGCTAAATCAGCATTAATATCTTTATTAATTAAAGATGAATAAGCTACAACTCGGATAAGTGCACCTTCTAATTCACGAATATTTGAATCAATTTGATTTGCGATATAAAGCATAACTTCATTTGGTATATCAAGCCCTTCAGCTTTTGCCTTTTTGCGTAAAATTGCAATTCGTGTCTCTAAATCTGGCGGCGTAATATCTGTAATAAGTCCCCATTCAAAGCGAGAACGAAGACGATCTTCTAAAGTTGGAATTTCTTTTGGTGGTCGATCACTAGAAATTACAATTTGTTTACTTTCTTCGTGTAATGCATTAAATGTATGGAAAAACTCTTCTTGAGTTTGTTCTTTTCCAGCAAGAAATTGAATATCATCTATCAATAAAACATCTACGTTGCGATATTTATTACGAAAATCAACAGCTTTATTATCACGAATAGAGTTAATAAATTCATTCGTGAATTTTTCTGATGATAAATATACAACTTTTGCATTTGGATTATGTTCAATTACATAATGACCAATTGCGTGCATTAAATGCGTCTTTCCAAGCCCAACTCCCCCGTAAATAAAGAGTGGATTATACGCTTTAGCTGGCGCCTCGGCTACAGCTAATGAAGCTGCATGGGCAAAACGGTTACCAGAGCCGATAACAAATGTATCAAATGTATATTTTGGATTTAACATGCTCTGTGGTAAATGAGCTGAATCATCTTGTGCGGGATTCCGCTTAACTGGAGGAAGATCAATGTCCTCTTCCGATTGACTTTGGGGAATAATAAAGCGAATTGCTAATTTTGCCCCTGTTAAATCGTATAGTGTTTCCGAAATAAGTTCTGAGTAATGAGATTCTAGCCAGTCACGAGCAAATTCATTTGGAGCTGTAATCGTTAATACGTCTTTCTTCAAGTTATGAGCCGTTGTTGATTTTAACCATGTTTCATAACTAGGCTTGCTTACCTTTTTTTCTAATTCTTTTAAGGCACTATTCCATAAATCAGAGATATTTTCCAAAGGTGTCCCTCCTTTACTAAGATGGTAAAAGAATAAGGTTGCGCAACAAATGTACAACCTAATAAATATAAAATGTATATTTATACGAAACGTATTTTAA